>NZ_JAMXMY010000010.1 GCF_024055795.1 Actinoallomurus purpureus
CCGGTCCGCGCCACGTAGACCGGGCCGGCGTAGTACTTGAAGTTGCCGCTGTCACGGTCAGAACTGTCCTTGCCGATGAGGTAGACGTCGAGCCAGGTGGTCTTGCCGACGAGCGTGTCCAGCGGCTTGGTGATGGCGCACACCCGCGGGGCCGAATGCCGGGGGTCCTTCTGGTACCACCACACCTGCCCGACGGTCCGAGGCTTGTAGCCTTCCTTGCCGTACAAGGGCTTCTTGATGTCTACCTTGTGGCGTAGCGTGTAGCCGGCGCCGCAGGGGTTACTGGCGGCGCTCGCGCCTGTCGCCGTGGAGACCAGGGCACCGGCGGCGATGCCGGCGGCAGCCAGGGCCGCGACGGCCCTCATGCGGAGACCCAATGCTTTCACCTCTTGTCAACGCAGATGAGCGGGGAGGACGTCGGTGAACGCCGACTCCTTGAAGAGGCGGCTTGTTCCGAACCGTCCCCTTTTAGACGCAGCCCGAATGAGCATCGTTCCCACCAGTCACATCCGTACCGAAAACCGGCGAGCCGCCGGTGACCATTGGCCGGACAGGCCTCAGCCCGGGTTCTCGGGCTGGACGGTCCTCCGGAGGCGTTCGGCGTCGGAGGCGAGGCCGCGCAGCGCGTGCCGGGCGGCCGCGACCTGAACCAGCGAGCGTCGCAGCGTCGTGACGGCGTCCGTGCCGACGCCGCTGTCCAGCTCGGCACGGCGACGGCGCGTGAGCTCGGACAGGTGATGGTCGAACTCCTCCAGCAGATCGCTCAGCCGCAGCTCGGCGGCCGTGTTCTCGTCGCACAGCAGGGCGTCCGCGCCCTCGTCCAGGTGCTCGGCGACCCGTTCCAGGATGGCGGGCAGGGGGCCGGCGTCCGAGGGGTCCTCCTCATGGAGCGCGCCGAGGGCCTTGACGTCGTCCCGCACCCGCCGCGCCAGTGCGCCGACCTCGCGCAGCCGCCGGATGAGATCCTCCGGCGGCGCGGGTTCTCGGCCGAGGCTGAGGGCGGACTCCTCGACGTCCGTCGCCGCCGACGTGGCGTCCTCCATCCGGCGGCGGACGGAGGCCTCTTTGTCGCCATCGAAGCGCGCCGCGACGGCCCGCGCCAGCTGGGCATGGGAGCGGAGCAGCCGGGCCAGCCGGCCCGGCACGAGAGAGATCGTGCCCGCGGGCCACAACACGCGGGCGGAGACCAGGGCGAACGCCCCGCCCGCGATGGTGAGCCCGATCCGCCACCCGGCGGCGGACCAGCTCATCGGCTTCGAGTAGTCGACCAGCAGCATCATCATCGGGGTGGCGAAGGCCATCCAGTGAGCGTGGTTCACGGGCCGCACGGTGAAGCCCAGCGCCGCCCCGACGAAGATCAGGACGATCAGCGTGGTCTGCTGCGGCACGAGCGCCAGGATCAGCGCCGCCGCGATCGCTCCGATCGCCGTGCCGCCGATCCGCTTGACGACCCGCGTGACCGTGTCGCCGTACGAGTCGCGCAGGCAGACGACGGCGGAGATGGTCAGCCAGTGGCCGTGCGGCAGCCTCAGCCCGGTGACGAGCGCCATCGTGATCGCGATGCACACGCCCATCCGCGCCGCGTACCGGACGCCGGGCGACCGCGTGCGGAGCGCCTCCGTGAACCGCTCCCAGCCGCCCTGCGGCCGCTCTGGCAGGTGCGGCGTGTCGAAGCCGATCTTCAGGCCACGGGCGGTGACCTGCCGTGCGCCGTCGACGGTCGCCGCCATGCGCGACACCGACCGCCGGATCTGCACGATCAGCGCCGTGGCGACCAGGTCGCTCTGCCCGGCGAGCCAGTCCTGGCGCACCTCCTCGCTCACCCGGACGAACCGGTCGAGGGCGACCGGCTCATCGTCGCCGAGCGGTGTGCCCCCGCCAGTCTCGATCGCCTCGGCGACCAGCCGGATCCGGGCGGCCAGGGCGGCCACGGCGACGCGCCGCTCGCGCTGCCATTCTTCGGGGGGAGACGCGGTCCGCGCCGCGTCGAGCAGGGCGCGGAGCGCCACCGCCTCGTCCATCAATCGCGCGAACGCGTCGATCAGGCGCTTCGGGCGCTGCTCGTCGTCCCGCCCGCCCGACAGGTACAGCCCGTAGGTCGCGCGGGCCTTCCTGAGCGCCTCGTACGCCTGCCGCCGCTTCCGCGTCCACTCTTCACCGTCCGGCTCCGGCGCGGCCAGCACGTCGAGAGCCGCGGCCACCGGCCGGCCCGCCTCCGCCAGCGCCGTGCGCAGCGGCTGGAGGCGGTGGGTCACCAGCGGCACCACCATCAGCAGGGAGACGAACAGCCCGCCCAGCATCTCCATGAAGCCGTTCAACAGCACGGGGCTGCCAGGCGGGCGGACCGTGGCGACCACCGTGCACAGTGTCGCGGTCACGCCCATCCAGGGCACCGACGCCGCCAGCGCCGCCACGACCGGCACGACCGCCACGGCCAGCCAGCCGTGGCCGGACGCCAGGCCGCCCAGCATCGTGAAGCCCGTGACGACCGCCACCGCCACGAGCAGCGCCCGGGCCCGGGCGCCGTACGGGCCCTGAGGCGTCGTGTTGGCGACGAAGAACGCGCCGAGGGCCGCCACCCCGCCCTCGGCCGGATGACCGGTCACCGTACCGATGGTCAGCGGGACGCCCATGCCGATGGACGCCACGACGCCGTACACCGGCGACGCGCGTCCCTCGGACTCCGCGTACGTCTCTCGCAGCCAGGCCAGCGACGACCGCAACTGTGTCCCCTCTGTCCGAAAACCTCCGGCTCTACTACAGCACGATGCCGGGGCCCGCGCGGCCCCGGCATCGTCAGGCGGTCATGGCCGGAGCCGGGGTGACGCCAGCCTGCTTTCCCTCGTTTCCGAAAGAACGAGCCTCGCTCCTGTCAACGACCGCGAGGAGTCCAGTACGCGGCGAGGCGGCCGGCTCCCGGCCACAGGTCGGACCAGTCACCGTCAAACTCGATCACGGCCGTCGCCGAGGTGGGGAAACCCTCGCCCGGCCCCCCGGTGAGGTCGAACACCAGCCGCTGCATCGACGGGTTGTGGCCGACCAGCAGGAGCGTCTTCACGTCGTCGGCCTGGCCGCGCAGCAGGTCGAGGATGGCTCCGGGGTCGTTGTCGTACACCCGGTCCTCGAAGTCGACGGGGGCGTCGATCCGGAGCCCATCGAGGGTCTGCCGGGTGCGCAGGGCGGGCGAGCAGATCACCCGGTCGGGCACGCGGTCGGCCGCGCGGAGCTCGTCGCCGACCACCTGCGCGTCGCGCCGGCCGCGTGCGGCGAGCGGGCGCTCGACGTCGGGCACGCCCAGGGGGTGGTCGGCCTTGGCGTGCCGGAGCACGATCAACGTGGGCATCAGTGGTGCGGCGAGAAGATCACGGCGATCACCATGATCACCAGGACGATCGCGACCATGATGCCGACGAGGAGCGCGAATCCCTTCGCGCCGGACGGCTGGGACTTCTGCATGCCACCAGTCTGCCGCCTCTCCGCCGTGCCCCGACCACCCCCCCGTACGTGCGGAGAGGGCCGGACGGTGATCCGTCCGGCCCCCTCTGCCCTTCTTCACAGGGTGGCTGAGATCATGACGCCTTGGCCGGCTCGCTCTCCTCGTCCGTGGCGTCGGCACCGCCCGGCGTCTTCTCGCCGCTCTCGACGGCCGGCTCGCTCTCCCCGCCGATGGAGGAGGCCCGCCGCTTGGAGATGACGATCGCGCCGACGATGATGCCGACCGCGACCACGGTGACGCCGACCCGCAGGGCGGTGTTCGCGGCGTACGTGACGACAGCCTGGGCGATCAGCAGCGAGACGAGGTTCATCACCTTGATCAGCGGGTTGATCGCCGGGCCCGCGGTGTCCTTGAACGGGTCGCCGACCGTGTCCCCGATGATCGTCGCCTCGTGGGCCTGAGAGCCCTTGCCGCCGAGGTAGCCCTCTTCGACGAGTTTCTTGGCGTTGTCCCAGGCGCCACCGGAGTTGGCCAGGAACACCGCCATGAGCGCGCCGCAGGCGATCGCTCCCGCGAGGAACGCGCCGAGCGGCGCGTACCCGAGCGCGAACCCGACCGCGATCGGCGTCATGATCGCCAGCAGGCCGGGCGTGGCGAGCTCCCGCTGCGCGTCGGCGGTGCAGATGCTGACCACGCGGTCGTAGTCGGGCTTCTCGGTAAAGTCCATGATCCCCGGCTTGGTGCGGAACTGCTCGCGCACCTCGACCACGACCCGTCCTGCCGCGCGGCCGACCGCCATGATCGCCAGACCGGAGAACAGGAACACCACCGAGGCGCCGATGAGCAACCCGATCAACACGTTCGGGTTGTCGACGCCGAGGTTGAACGTCTGGAACGTCGGGCCCAGCGCCTTCTTCACACTGTCGCTCGCCCCGCTCAGCTCGCTCACGACCGTCGTACGGAACGAGCCGAACAGCGCGGTCGCGGCCAGCACGGCGGTGGCGATGGCGATGCCCTTGGTGATCGCCTTCGTGGTGTTGCCGACCGCGTCGAGGCGCTCCAGCACGCTCGCCGCCTCGCCCTCGACGTCGCCGGACATCTCCGCGATGCCCTGGGCGTTGTCGGAGACCGGGCCGAACGTGTCCATCGAGACGATCACGCCGACCGTCGTCAGCAGGCCCGTGCCGGCCAGCGCCACCGCGAACAGCGCGACGGTCGTGTTGTTGAAGCCGAGCAGGAACGCGCCGTACACGGCCGCGCCGATGATCAGCGCGGTGTAGACGGCCGACTCCAGGCCGAGCGAGATGCCCGACAGGATGACGGTCGCCGGGCCCGTACGGGCGCTCTCGGTGACGTCCTTGACCGGCCGGCGGTTCGTCTCGGTGAAGTACCCGGTGAGCAACTGGATGGCGCTGGCCAGCACGATGCCGACGAGTACGGCGCCGAGGGCGACCCAGCGCGGGTCGACGTCGGCGAGGTTCGCGTCGCCGCTGATCGAGGCGTTCGCGCCGTGGAGCTTGGCGAACGAGTCGGGGAGGTACAGGAACGTGGCCACGGCCACGGCGACCGCGGAGACGATCGCGGAGATGAAGAAGCCCCGGTTGATCGCGCTCATGCCCGAGCGGTCCTTGGCCCGCGGGGCGACCGCGAAGATACCGATCACCGCGGTGACCACGCCGAGCATCGGCACGATCAGCGGGAAGACCAGGCCCTCCGTACCGAACGCGACCCGGCCCAGGATGAGGGCCGCGACGAGCGTGACGGCGTACGACTCGAACAGGTCGGCGGCCATGCCGGCGCAGTCGCCGACGTTGTCGCCCACGTTGTCGGCGATCGTGGCGGCGTTGCGGGGGTCATCCTCGGGGATGCCCTGCTCGACCTTGCCGACGAGGTCCGCGCCGACGTCGGCCGCCTTGGTGAAGATGCCGCCGCCGACCCGCATGAACATCGCCAGCAGCGCCGCGCCGAATCCGAAGCCCTCGAGCACGCCCGGGGCCTTGCCCTTGTAGGCGAACACGACGACGGCGGCACCCAGCAGGCCGAGGCCGACGGTGAACATTCCGGCGACGCCGCCGGTGCGGAAGGCGATGCGCATCGCGATCTTCTCGCCGCTTTCGCGCGCCGCCGCCGCGACCCGGACATTGCCGCGCACGGCAAGCCACATGCCGGTGAATCCGGTGATGCCGGAGAACAGCGCGCCGATGACGAAGAATACCGATCTGCCGATCTTCACCCCGGTCGACTCCGCCGGAAGCAGGAGCAACAGGAATGGGATGAGGACCACGAAGATGCCCACCGTACGGAACTGGCGCTTGAGGTACGCCGACGCGCCCTCTTGCACCGCCCGCGCGATGTCCTGCATCTTCTCGGTGCCCTGGTCGGCGGCGAGTACCTCGCGCACCAGGACACCTGCGACGGCCAGCGCCAACAGGGCGATCACGCCGACAACGACCACCAGACTCAGGTCGCTGCCGCCGAGACTCACCTCCGCGCCGGCCTGGGCGGGCAGGGAAAGCCCAGACATGCATCCTCCTCGACAGCCGCGTTCGATCCGGTCGCCCGAGGGGTGACCGGCCACCGCCACGCGTCGGGCGGGGCAATGGTGCCGGGAGTCTACGCAGGCGTAGCCGGAATTAGAAGCCTGCTCGGTTGCTTAACGGTAATGCGACCGAGATGTGACACTCGCTGCACCTGAAATTAATCCTACGGCGCTAGCGGGATGCGTCTGCGCTGGTCAATCGCGACTTATGCGGCGATCCACATCTTGATCAAAAATCAGTCCATAAGCGGCGCACATGATTAGGACTGCGAAAACTGGGAAAAGTGTAGTGTCCGTATAAAGCAGAGGCCCCCGGGGTCGCGCCTCGCGCGACCCCGGGGGCGGGGAGCTCCGTGCCCGTCAGTCCTTCTTGACCGGCCAGCTCATCGTGATCTCGACACCGGCCGGCGTCGACGCGATGTCCACGTCGTCGGCCAGCCCCGCGATGACGGCGAACCCCAGATTGAGCTCGCCGTTCAGCTCCGCGAGGTCGACCGGCTCCGTGCCCCCGCCGCCTGTCGGATCGTCGTCGGGCACACAGTCGGTCACCACCACCTCGAACCGCTCCGCGCCGTCCCGCAGCTCCACCCGGACGGGCTCCTCCGGGCACTGCTGCCGATGGGCCTCCACCGCGCGGGAGCAGGCCTCACCGACCGCCAACCGCACCTCGTCGAGCAACGTCTCTTCCACCCCGCCACGCCGGGCGACGGCAGTCGCGATCAGCCGAGCGGTACGGACGTGAGCCGGCAAGGGGCTGAACGTGAGCTCGACGGTGGCTGTCTCGGGCGCCATCCCGGCCCTACTT
The DNA here is from genome assembly GCF_024055795.1 of Actinoallomurus purpureus. GTDB lineage: Bacteria > Actinomycetota > Actinomycetes > Streptosporangiales > Streptosporangiaceae > Actinoallomurus > Actinoallomurus purpureus. The sequence goes on from NZ_JAMXMY010000010.1 coordinate 6,781, forward strand.
CTGCTTCTTGCGGTGCTCTCGCGCGTCGTCGACCGAGTCGAAGATGCCGAAGACCTTGGTCAGGCCGGTGATCCGGAAAATCTTCAGGATGCGCTCCTGCGTGCAGACGAGCTCCAGCGAGCCGTCGTGCGCCCGTACCCGCTTGAGCCCGCCGACCAGCACCCCGAGGCCGGTGGAGTCGAGGAACTCGACCTTCTCCATGTCGACCAGGAGGTGGTACTTGCCCTTGTTCACAAGGTCGATGAGCTTCTCGCGGAGTTTCGGCGCGGTGTAGACATCGATCTCTCCCTCCACGTTGATGACGGTGAGGTCATCGTCGGTGGTGTAGTCGTTCACCTTCAGGTCCACAGATCCTCCTGCGCCGTGCCGCGTATGGAAGTCGGGGCCATGGCACCCCGCCGTGATTCAACCACGCTCCGCCATCGTGTCTACACGAAATCACCACACAGGGCGACCCTGCCCAGCGTGCTGCGCCTCGTGCGAGCAGGGGGTAGCACGGATGACGGTCAAACCGTTCTGCCCAGGATGCCAGACTGGAAACCTCCGCATGGCGAACCGCTTTCCATCGAAGGGGTGACGCAGGCCATAGAAACCGACTCCGGCTTCCCCTGCGACGACGGCGCCCCGCCGGCCGGTGGCCCGAGCGGACGCGCCCCCCTCATCCTGCGCCGCCTGCTCGACGATCCCCGCCGCCGCGGCCGTATCACCCACGTCCAGGACGTTCCCGCAGGCGACGGCCGCACCGCCGACTGGCCCGACTGGGCGCCGTCCCTCCTGGTCGACCGGCTACGCCTGGCCGGCATCGACCGGCCCTGGGAGCACCAGGCAAAGGCGGCCGAGCTCGCACACGCGGGCAGGTCTGTGATCATCGCCACGGGCACCGCCTCGGGCAAGTCCCTGGCCTACCTCATGCCCGCCCTCCACGCCGTGTTCGACGGCGGCTCGGTGCTCTACCTCGCGCCGACCAAGGCCCTGGCCGCCGACCAGCTCCGCTCGCTGCGCGGCCTCAAACTCGCCCGGCTGCGCGCCGCGACGTTCGACGGCGACACCCCGGCCGACGAGCGCACCTGGGTCCGCCAGTACGCCGACTACATCCTCACCAACCCCGACATGCTGCACCGCACGGTGCTGCCCGGCCACGCGCGCTGGGCGCCGTACCTGCGACGGCTCCGCTACGTCATCGTCGACGAGGCCCACGGCTACCGCGGTGTGTTCGGCTCCCACGTCGCCCACGTGCTCCGCCGCCTGCGGCGCGTCTGCGCCCGGTACGGCGCCGAGCCGGTGTTCGTCCTCGCGTCGGCCACCGCCTCCGAACCCGGCGTTTCGGCGTCCCGGCTCACCGGCGTCGACGTGGCGGAGGTGTCCGAGGACACCTCACCGCGCGGCGCGACGTCCTTCGCGCTGTGGGAGCCGCCCCTGACCGAGCTGCGCGGCGAGCACGGCGCCCCCGTACGCCGCACGGCCACCGCCGAGGCCGCCGACCTGCTCGCCGACCTCGTCGTCGAGGACGTGCAGACCCTGGCGTTCGTACGCTCGCGACGCGGCGCGGAGTCGGTCGCACTCGGCGCCAAACGGGCCCTCGCCGAGGTCGCGCCGGAGCTGCCCGCCCGCGTCGCCGCCTACCGCGCCGGATACCTGCCCGAGGAGCGGCGCGCCCTGGAGAAGGCACTGCGGTCCCGGAACCTGATCGGGCTCGCCTCCACCAACGCGCTCGAGCTCGGCGTCGACGTCTCCGGCCTCGACTCGGTGATCATCTGCGGCTGGCCCGGCACGCGCGCGTCCCTGTGGCAGCAGGCCGGCCGCGCGGGCCGCTCCGGGCAGGACGCCCTCGCCGTCCTCATCGCCCGCGACGACCCCCTCGACACCTACCTCGTGCACCACCCGTCAGCGATCTTCGGGACGCCCGTCGAGGCGACCGTCCTCGACCCGGACAACCCGTACGTCCTCGCCCCGCACCTGTGCGCCGCGGCCTCCGAGCTCCCGCTCACCGAGAAGGACCTGCCGCTGTTCGGACCGTCGACCAAGGAGCTCCTGCCCGATCTCGTACGCCGGGGAATGCTCCGGCACCGGCCCACCGGCTGGTACTGGACGAAGCGTGAGCGCGCCACCGACCTCGCCGACATCCGCGGCGCCGGCGGGCCCCCCGTCCAGGTCGTCGAGGCCGCCACCGGACGCCTGCTCGGCACCGTCGACGAGCCGTCCGCCCACACCACCGTCCACCAGGGCGCCGTCTACCTCCACCAGGGCGAGTCGTACGTCGTCCAGACCCTCGACCTGGACGACTCGGTGGCGCTGGTCGAGGCCGCCGACCCCGACTACACCACGACCGCACGCGACGTCACCGACATCTCCATCCTGGAGACCCTCCGATCGACGTCCTGGGGCGAGGCGACCCTGTGCTTCGGCACCGTCGAGGTCACCCAGCAGGTCGTCTCGTACCAGATGCGCCGCCTCGCGAGCGGCGAGGTCCTCGGCGAGCGCCCGCTCGAGCTCCCGCCCCGCACGCTTCGCACCCGCGCGGTCTGGTGGACACTGCCCGACGAGGCCCTCCGCGTCCTAGGCGACGCCGACGTCGGCGGCTCCGCGCACGCCGCCGAACACGCCTCCATCGGCCTGCTGCCGCTGTTCGCGACCTGCGACCGCTGGGACATCGGCGGCGTCTCCACCGCACTCCACCCGGACACCGGCCGGATGACGGTCTTCGTGTACGACGGCCACGACGGCGGAGCGGGCTTCGCCGAGCGCGGCTACGAACAGGCCGGGCGCTGGCTACGCTCCACCCGCGAGGCCATCGCCGACTGCGAGTGCGAACACGGCTGCCCCTCCTGCATCCAGTCACCGAAGTGCGGCAACGGGAACGATCCACTCGACAAGCAGGGGGCGCTCGACCTGCTCGACGCCCTGTTGAAGCAGGCACCCCCACGCTGAGGCCGCCACCCGAGGGGTCCCCCGGTCGGCCACACGACCCGGCGGCGTACGAAACGCTCGGGGAAGCCGCCGAGTGATGGCCGGTTCCGCCCTTTTCGCGGCGAGCCTCACGTCCGTCCGGCAGCGATCACCCGAGCCATCCGCACGCCACACGGACCCGTTCGGGAGTCGATCGGCTCGGCTCCCGGCAGCCCGTGATGCGTGCGGGCCTGTTGAAACCCGGCGACTTCCCGCTAACTTGGCCAATTCGATATATAACAGGCGGCGATCGGCGGAAGTCGTGGCTCGCGCTCCAATGCCATGGGAGAGGAGACGTTTCGATGGTCATCCTGGGAATCGTGCTGGCCGCCGTAGCCGTGGGGGTGGGCATCGGCATCATCGCCGAGAATTCGTCGCCCGCCTCGATCGACGTCTTCGGCCAGCATCTGCCCGGTGTCCAGACCGAAGGACAGGTCTTCGCCGCGGGCGTCCTCGTGGCGTTCGTCTTCCTGCTCGGTCTGGCGCTGTCCGCCCTGACGATGAGCCGCGCTCTGCGAACACGCCGCGAGCTCCGCGACCTGCGGGAGGAGCACCACGAGTCGATCAACACGCTGGAGATGGAGAAGCAGCGTCTGCAGCGCGAGCTGGCCCGCGCCCGCAGCACCACGGCCACCCCGATGACGGCGAACGATGTCCCCGTCGCCGGTCGGCCGGCGCCCGACCCGGTCTCCTCGTTCTTCGATCGCGCCGACTGACCGCCCCGCCCGGTGATCCCCATCGGATGATCGCCTGGCTCGACGCGGACCCGCCGGCAGGGCCGACTCAGCACCGCTCCGGCCTCGACCGCCGCTCTCCGCACGGCCGGGACACGGAATGGGCCGGCCGGCAGACGGTCGCGCGAAGGCGTCCAGCAGGTCGTCCGCGTCGTGAACGTAGTCGTCCGCGTCGTGAAGAAGCAGGTCGTGGGCGTAGGCGTGATGCTCGCCTGGATCGAGCCCGTCAGCCCCGCCGACGGCGCCCGCGGTAGCCACGGCGGGCGGGAGAGGCCTCCGTGTCCGCAGCGGCGGACGAGGACTTCTCAGTCGCGGCTCCGGCGGCAGAGGTCTCTCCTGCCTTCCCGCCGTCCGCCGAGACCACGGTGCCGTCCGCGATCCGGCGCGGGCCCGTCTCGGACTCCGCCGCCGGAGCACCAACGCCCGAATCACCGGGCTCGGCGGCGATGCCGTCCTCGGCGGCGCCGATAGCGCTCGTCCCCGCAGCCGCGGCACCGGCGGCGCCGGAGCCGTCCGCCCCGGCAGCCGTGGCGCTCTCTGCGGCACCGGACACGCCGGTCACCGCGGTGGCGGACTCCGTGACCGGGGCCCTTCTACGGCGCCGCCCGGCGGTCGTCGTCGCGCCGCCTGCGGGCCTTCCCCCGGCCGGGCCACGGGAGCCGGCTCCGGTCCGACCGGTGCGGGCCTCCGCCGCGAGCCGCTGCCGGCGGGACCACATGCCGAAATGCCCCGACAGCAGCAGGAGCACCAGCGCGGCCGCGATGCTCTGGCCCCACTTGATCGGAGTGGTCGCGGAGACGTCGTCCGCCCGCACCTGCTTGGCGGCCGGCGCGGCGATCTGCGGATCCGGAGTGGGGTACTGGAATCCGACGCCGGAGCCGCCCGGCGCCAACGACGGCAGGCTGAACGGCGAGTTGTTGTTCAGCGACTGCGCGCCCGGGACGCCGCCGGTGCCGGTGCTACCCGGCAGGGGTGGAGCCGACCCCGGAACGGTCGTGTCCCCGCCCGACTTGGGAGTCTTGCTGGGCGTCTTGTGGTGCGTCGGTTTCGGCTTCGGCGACGTCGACCGCGCGTTGACCGAGAACCCGCTCGTGTCGTACGTACAGGTGGTGAGGTTGCCGACCACGGCCAGCGTGAAGTATCCGGACTGGGAGACCGCGACGTCACCCGAGATCACGCCGTCGGAGACGCTCGCCCCCACCTGCCGGCTGAGGCCCGGCCCGGAGACCTGGAGGTGTGCCTTGGCCAGCATGCCGCTGACCGTCGCGCTCACGTGGACGGTGGAACCCGCTGTGATCGATCCGGAGGGAGGCGTGATGGTCGCGTGCGCGAACGGCCAGCAGGTGCTCTCGGCGTTCGCGGAGCCGCTCGTGCCGACGGCGATGGCGGCTGCGGTCAGCGGAGCCATCAGGGCGACTGCGGCGGCCTTGCCGACCTTCCTCACGACGCCGTCCCTTCGTCGATAACTCTTCGTCGCACCGGCCGGTGAGTACCGGCGGCGACGCTGAACCCTTGATCGCAAACGACCGGGCGAGGAAACGCCTCTCGGCCGTTCCGAGTGACTGTAGGGCTTTCTGGGGCCGATGATGGTAATTGTTCGAAGCAGCTTATCGGACACTATCTCCAATAGAGTCACAGATCCATACCAATGCCCCACTCTGGGTGGGACGGAAGTGCGGATCCGTGCGCCGGGTTCAACGAGCGGAAGGCCCGCGGGTGACGCCCGGCGCCGGGAAAGCGGGGAAGGGCACCGGGTCGTCATCCACTGGCCCGGCACGTGCCCGGGCGGTGGCGGTCAACGTGCCGAATCGCGGCAGAGCGCCGGCGCGGGATGTGACGATGACATCCGCGATCCGGCCGTGGAACGCGCACCGGCGGACCCGTGCGTCGGAGTCGCGGGCGACCCGTGCGGCCAGCCGGCACGCGCGCCCCGACCCTTCGGCCACGTGCGCCGCCGCGGCGAGGGCCGCGAGATCGGCGGCGGCGTGCGCCCGATGCCGTGCGACGCGCGCCGCACCCACCCCCATCGCCATGACGGCCACCGTCCAGACGGCGCCGATCAACGCGACGACCCACACGGTGCCCGACCCCCGATCGCCGAAGCGGGTTTTCACCTAGTCCTCCGAAGGATGCCCCGGCCCTCAGACCGGGAAGGAACCCGCGCTCCGCCAGGAACGGCCCGGACAGCTGTGCTCGTCGTCCCCGGCCGCCGACCCCTTACCGTCACCTCTCGGTCTCCTCTTCGCTCCGCCTCTTTGCCAGTACACGCAGGGGCTCGCTCCGCCTCTTGCCAGTGCGCGTAGAGGCCCGCTCCGCCTTTTTGTCAATGCGCGGAGGCGGTGCCCTCATGGGTCGGTCAACGGCGAGCCGGCAGCGTCTGGGCATTCCCCTCCGGCTCGGTGGCGGCGACGGCTTGGTCCCGCAGCCGCAGCGGCGGGAACAGGCTTCGTATCGGAGAGCTGACCGTGGCTCGTACGACCACACGGGTGAACCGCGGGTCGCGGCGGATCCAGACGCTCGCGCCCGGAGGGGCCGCGCGACGCGCGGCGGCGCGGACCGCTGCCAGAGGCTCGCCTCTGGCGGCGGCGCGGGCGCCTGCTCGCGCGGCGTCCACACAGGCGACCTGAGCCGCTGCGGCGCTCACGCCCCAGATCGCGGTCGCGAACAGCAGAACGAGCGCGGGAAAGGCGACCGCTGTCTCCACGGTCACCGACCCTCGATCGCCGCCCGGCCGCACGTCGTCGGGTGGTCCTGACAGGCGCCTTGCCGGAGCGACCGCCCGCCCCGCCGAAGCGGTCACGCACCCCGCCAGAGCGGTCACGCACCCCGCCGAAGCGACCGCGCACCCTGCCCGGCCGGTCACGCACCCTGCCGGAGCGACCTCACACCCCGCCGAAGCGGTCGCGCACCCTGCCGGGGCGATGAGGGACGCCCGGCACGGACTCGACGTGCCGGTCACCGCCCGCGGCCGCATCAGGCGCGGAATACATCGGCGAGACGCCCGAGCCGGGCGCCTCACTGGTCGCCGCTTCGCTCGGCGGTCCGTCAACCGACGAGGTTGAGCGCCCGATGAATGATCATTAAAAGCATTCGCCGGACCTCGGGACTCGTCACGATCTTGAACAACAGACCGGCGAACGCGGCGGCCGCCACGGTGCCCACGGCGTATTCGGCGGTGGACATGCCCTCGTCACCCCTGCGGTCCCGCCACCGGCATTTCAGAGCGGAAACGATGTGCATGTGAACCTCCTGATCGGATGACGGACGCGAGCACGTCCTCTAATCAGGGTTGTCCAAGCCGCCGGCACCGACCATGCCCGAACGCCATTCTGTGGAAAACCAAGCGGCTGGCTGCACCGGGGACCCACGAAAGCCGCCATCGTCCGCCCCGACGGCACTGTTCTGCGCACCGGCCGCAGGATTCCGGCGCCACCGGCTGATCGGGCTCAGCGTTCGGGCAGGGTGGGATGGGGATCGGTGGGGGCTATGTCGATCATGGTGTTGGTGATGGCCCACCGTTCGTGATCCCGCCAGGCACCGTCGATGAACAGGAGTTCGGGTGAGCAGCCCTCGTGGCGAAAGCCGACTCGTCGCACCAGCCGGATGGACGCATCGTTGCCGGGCTGGATCTGGGCTTCGAGCCGGTGGAGCCGCAACTGCTCGAAGGCATGGCGCACCACCAGTTCGAGTCCTTCGGTCAGATAGCCCTGACCGGCGGTGGGGGCGAAAGCCGCGTAGGCGAGGGAGCCGGATTGGAAACGCCCGCGGATGATGCTGTTGATGTTGACCATGCCGGCGACGGCTCCGGTGCTCCGCACACAGATCAGCAACGACTCCTCATTGGGCTGCTCGTACCGGCTGAGGTAGGCCTGGAAGTCCTGCGGAGTGGAAGGCAGGGACATCCACGGGCGGTGCAGGTCCTTGCTGGCGCTCACCAGATCAAGGAACTCACTCTGATCACGGCCGGCGAGCGGGCGCAGGGTCACTCTGCCGGAACCATCCGGCCGATCGGCCGGGAAAGCATCGATCGCCACATCGCTCTGCCCCACCACCTGGGCTCTGTCGTTCTCGACCATGGAGCGCACGGTATCGGGCGCCTGCCGCAAAGATCTTCCTCCGTAGCCCGTCCATTGGGGGCGAAACGCATCAGAACGCGGCTGCGGTCAGGGCAGGAGCACGGTGGCGGCGATACCGGCGACCGCCGGGACGATGCCCAGCAGGACGAACGCCGGTAGGAAGCACAGCCCGAGCGGCGCGACGGCTCGTACGCCGGCGGCCCTCGCTCGCGTGGACGCGGCGACCCGGGCCACTCGTCGCTGATCTCTGGCCAGACGAGCGAGGGTGGCGGCAAGCGGTGCCCCACCGGACGCGGCACGGGCCGCTGCGCGGCCCAAGGGTGCCAGGACGGGGTCGTACGCGAGCGCGAGCCACTCCGCGGCGGGGTCCGCACCGAGCCGGATACGGGCCGCCACACGCGCCAGCTCGGCACCGAGCGGCCCGCCGACAGCACCGGCCACGGCCTCGACCGACTCGTGCCACGCGCCACCTCCCCGGAGACACGCCGCCAGCAGGTCGATGGCGATCGGCAGCTCGGCGACGACACGGGCCCGACGAAGGCGAGCCGCCCGTGGCTCCAGCCGCGCGAGGAAACGCATGAGCCCGACCGCCACCAGAACGCCGGCCGCCCAGCCCACCGGGCCGCCGAGCACCATGGCGCAGACGAGACCGGCCAGCAGGCCGGCCACCGGCCGAAGCCGGTCGTCTCTCCGGCCCTCCGATGGCCCTGAGCGCCTTTCGGCCACCCCCGAACCACCCGCCAGGCCTGAGCCGCCATCGGAACCGCCTGACCGCGTGCGGATCACCGCGGAGCGGTGCTCGTCGGGCAACAGCCTGCCGAGTCGCTTACCCGCATCGTCGCGCGAGACGGCGATGAGTCCGGCGAGTCCCGCGCAGCCGATGGCGCTCAGCTCGAGGAACACCGACGGTCCCTCCGGGCGACCGGATGCGCTCGACGACGCTCCTCGACGAACCTCAGCGGCGTCACCGGAGCTCCTCGCGCCGGGCCGGACTTCAGAGGCGTCACCGGAGCTCCTCGGCGGCGGTGGCCAGTCGCCTGGTCCACCACACCCCGAGAACGTCGAGACCGGTGCCGAGCCCGAGGCACAGCCCGCCCGGGAGCGTGCCGAACAGGAAGGCGAACGGCCGCGCGCCCAGTGCGACGGCCATGAGCAGGCCGAGAACGGGCAGCCCGGCGAGCAGCCGCGCCGTCGCGCGCGGACCGGCGAGCTGGAGGGCGACCTCCTCACGGTGCGTCTGCTCGTCACGAAGCGCCTCGGCCAGCCCCTCGATGACGGAGGCGAGCATGCCGCCCCGGTCGATCCCGATGCGCCAGCATCCGGCGAGCAGACGGAGCCCTTCGCAGCCCGGGGCCGTGGCCGCCCGTTCGAGGCACGCGGCGACGTCGTCGCCCGACCGCGCGGCGTCCATGACGGAAGCGATCCGGGGAAGAGCCGACAGCCCCTCGGCCGCTCCGGTCAGCGCGGCGCCGGGCGGCCGGCCGCCGGCCAGCTCGGCCGCGATCCCGTCGCACAGCTCGACGATCGCCGCCCGGCGCGCCGTGACGTCTCGTCGCCCGCCGGAGAGCAGGTCGCGTGCGCGGAGAAGCCGGTCGGCGAGGCGGTGGGCGGTTGCCCGCTCGGCGGCCTCCCCGGCCGACCGCGTCGGCATGATCGAGGTCAGCCGGAGCATGGCCGGCGGGGGCAACGACGCGGCCCAGACTCCCGCGAACACGCAAACCACGGCCAGCAGCGCGATCACGACGCCGGACCCCCGCGTCGTACGGCCGGCAGCGCGATCGCGACACCCGGACTCCCCGGTCGTGCGGCCGGCAGCGCCATCATGAGGCCGGACTTTCGAATCGTGCGGCCGGACCACGTCTTCACCGTCACGCTCGACGCCGAGTTGCGCGCACCGGCAGCGTCATTACGACGGCGGATCCCGGAGTCGTACGGCCGACAGCGCATCACGACGGCGGACCCCCGAGTCGTACGGCAGGCGGTGCGATCACGACGGCGGACTCCCGAGTCGTGCGGCCGACAGCGCGATCACGACGTCGGGCCCTCGAGACGTGCGGCCAGCGTCGCTGCGCCCGGACCTTCACGGATCGCCCCCTCGGCCCCGTAGGACACGGCCGGGGCCACCTCCACCAGGCCGTCGGGCCGCCGTTGGAACACGCAGATCTCCGCGACCTTGCGCCGCCCGCCGGGCGCCTCGCGGACGAGGTGCACGACGACGTCGAGGGCCGCGGCGAGCTGGCTGTGGACGGCCTCCCGGCTCAGCCCGGCCGCGCACCCGAGGGCCTCCAGTCGGGCCGGCACGTCGGCGGGTGCGTTGGCGTGCAGGGTGGCGCAGCCGCCCTCGTGCCCCGTGTTGAGCGCGGCGAGCAAGGCGACGACCTCCGCGCCGCGGACCTCGCCGACGACGAGGCGGTCGGGCCGCATCCGAAGGGCCTGGCGGACGAGGTCGTGAAGGGTCACCCCGCCCACGCCCTCGATGTTCGGCGGGCGGGTCTCCAGGCCGATGACGTGCGGGTGCGCGGGTCGCAGCTCCGCGGAGTCCTCCACGAGAACGATGCGCTCGCCCGGGTCGGCCAGTGACAGCAATGCCGACAAAACCGTCGTCTTGCCGGTGCCCGTACCCCCGGTGACGAGGAAGGCAAGCCGGGCGGCGACCAGGGCGTCCATCAGGTCGGCTCCCTCCGGGGGCAGGGTGCCGGCCGCGACCAGTTCGGAGAGCGTGAAGGCCCGGTGGCGCGGCAGGCGCAGCGACAGGGCGGTGCCCCCGGACGCGATCGGCGGCAGCACCGCGTGCAGGCGGACGCCTCCGGGCAGCCGCGCGTCGGCGTAGGGCGCGGTGTCGTCGAGTCGGCGACCGGCCGCGGCGGCGAGCCGCTGGGCCAGCCGCCGCACCGCGGATTCGTCCGGGAACCGCACGCGGGTCAGCCGCAGGCCGGTGTCCGTGTCGACCCAGATCTCGCCGGGGCCGTTGACGAGGACATCGGTCACCCCGGGATCCCGGAGGAGGGGCTCGAGCGGCCCGGCTCCCACCAGGTCGGCCCGGACCTCGTCGGCCAGGGACAGCACCTCGGTGTCGCCGAGCACGGGCTCCTCGGCTCGCAACGCCGCCGCCACCTGCGCGGCAGTGGGAGCCGCGCCCGTACCGACGAGCCGGCCGCGGACCGCCTCGGTCAGATCGCTCATGACGACCTCCCTCCTTCATCAGGTGCCGCGAGCCGTTCGCGAAGACCGCCCACCCGGAGATGCCGGGGGTGGCCGGCGGGGCGCTGCCGTCCCTCTGCGGACCTCATCGCGGAGCCCATCGGCGCGCCTCTCCGGACCTCATCGCGGAACGCATCAGCGCACCCCTCCGGACCTCATCGCGGAGCGCATCAGCGCGCCTCTCCGGTCATCGGCCGGACCTGCCGGAGGTCGGTGAGGAAGCGGCGGCAGAAGCCGTCGAGCGCCCCGCTCCTGCCAGGACGATGGCCGCGCTCGATCGCGGTCGCCAGGCGCCTGTCGGTGGACACGACCCCCGCGAGGGGAAGGCGCAGCGACTCCGCGATGACCGCGGGCTTGAGACCGCCGGGAGCCGGGCCGCGGACGACGACCCGAAGGTCACGGGAGTAGTTGCGGACCAGGTCGGCGACGCGGTCGGCCGCCACGGTGGCGCGCACCTCGGCGGGCACCACGATCAACGTGGTGTCGGCGGCGACCAGGACCTCGGCACCGGCGTCGGTGAGCTGCCGGGGCAGGTCGGCGACGACGAGGTCATAGCCCCGGGCGGCCGCGTCGAGCACCGACCGCATCGTCTCGGCGGAGACCGGCTCGGCGGCCCCACGGTGCCACGACAGCACGGCGAGGCCGTCGCGCGTCGGCAGCGAGTCGTGGAGCGCGGCGGTGCTCAGCCGCCCGTGCCGGTCGGCGTAGTCGGACCACCTTGCCCCGGGCGTCCCCTCCGCGCCCAGGACAAGGTCGATGCCGCCGCCGAGCGGGTCACCGTCGAGGAGAAGCGTGCGCAGCCGGTGCCGTGCGGCGATGCCGGCCAGCACGGCGGCCAGGACGCTCGCGCCCGCGCCGCCGCGCCCGCCCAGGACGGCGACCACGGCCGCGCGTCGGCCGGTCGGCTCGGCGGTCGCCGCCATCTGGTCGACCAGCCAGGTCTCGCCCTCCGGCAGGGCCACGACCTGTTGCGCCCCGATCTCGACGGCGAGGCGGTAGAGCTCGTCGCCGTCGGGCTCTGCGGCGGTGAGGATCACCCCCGGCCGTCGCTCGGGAGACGACCGGGCGATGCCGGCGGCTAAGTCAGCGCCGACCACGATGAGCGCGGCATCGCGCCACGCGGCCCGCGCGCTCGTCGCATCGGCGGCGAGCCGGGTCTCGACGTCGGCCGCCGTCGACAGGCGCAACAGGTCGTCGACGAGCAGGGAGTCGGCAGAGACGATCAGCACGGTGGCGGACATGGCATCTCCTCGCTTCGGCGAGTTCAACGATGCGCCCCTGGCCGTCCGCCCCGAAAGACCCCTCCACACCCTGTGGATAACTTCGTTCGGGAGCAGGGTGAGGATCGAATACCCCCGGAAACGAGACGACCCCCGCCGGGGGGGAGAGCGGGGGTCGCCGGACGGTCCGGCTCCGGGGGGGGGTAGAGCCGGTCCCGTTTTCCCGGGAGGTCTCGAAGGCCAAGCCAAGGCCGGGCGCTCGTCAGCGGACGGTAAACCCGGCGCCCCCAGTGTATGCAGGTTCAACATAATGTCGCCCGATCACTCGGTGTTCCGTCTGAGTGGCGACCATTTCGTGATCATTGGTCGATCACCCATAACGGGAGCATTCGGGCGTATGCCACGCGGGGGGTGCGGTGAGAACGCCTGCCGTAAGTGGCTGCAGCGTAGCGGAAGCAGACGAGATCGTTCTGCCGTCGGGCAGGGTTGGTTGAAACAAAGGTAGATCACGCTGAGTGATCACTTTCCGGCCGCTGGAACGATTCGTGATCATCGGCGCCAAAGCCACTTTATGAAGTCGATCTCTTGTGCGGGGATACCGTTCCACCGGACGAAGATCCTTCGTCGGGCGCCCGTTCACCGAATCGGGGGGCTTGCCAACTGGGCTGATTCGGCGTAGACAGGTTGCACGGACCAAGTGTCCGAGCACGGCAGCCGGGCACCCACGCGCGACCAGCCGCGGGAGGCGCGTCGAGACGGGCTTGACCCGATCCGACGATTTGAGGTGCACGCTTGGTAACCCGGTGTGACGTGCCGGCGACGGCGTTCCTACGGGAACGCCGTTCGCTATGTTGCTCCCAGCCACCGGTTTCGGACCCGCCGATTTCGGGAGCGCCACCCCGGGCGCCGACCTGGCGCCACCCGTGCGACGGCCTGCGGCATTCGCACCTGTCCCTCGCGGACGCCGCCCCACGGCAAGGTCCCAGTCCCCGTACGGCGAGTCGGCCGCGAATGGGCCTCGCGGACGCCGCCCCATGACGAGGACGTCGTACGGCGGGTCAGCCGCGCATGAACGCCTCGCAGACCGCGAGCGCGTCACGCGTCCCCAGCTCGACGGCTTCGGCGCAGTGGCGTACCCACCGCGCGACGCCGTCGGAGGTGCCCGCCGCGTAGCCGCGAAGGGCATCGCCGTACGCGGTCTGGAGCTCGAGGTGCCCGACCTCCGGGGCGATCAGCGACTTGGGATCGAGGCCCCGGTCGACGATGGTGAGCCGCGCCGCCGCCCGGGCCACGATGCCGTCACCCCAGCCGAACGGCCGCAGCGCGAGCAGCTCCCCGTGCACGATCGCGGCGACGACGATCGCCGGTGCCTCCGTCGGCGAGGTGAGCAGGTCGCTGAGCACGTCGAGCCGCCCGGCGACGTCCGCGGGCGACGGGGGTGGCCCGAGTTCGAGGGGATCGCTCGCGTCGTCGTCCGGGCGGGGCCTGCCGAGCGTGTCGGGGTCGACGGCGTCCGCGGCCGCGAGGGCGTGCAGCCGGGCGAGCGCCTGGCGCGGTGCCTTCCGCCAGGTGTCCGCCAGCGACCCCAGCTCGGCCGACACGCGCAGTGCCCCCTGGACGACCGGGTCGCTCGTCAGGCCGCCGCCGCGTACGTCCTCGAGGGGAACCGCGACGCCTTCGAGCGCGGCCGACGCCCGCGCGCCGCGCAGCGCCGACTCGGCGGAGACCTCGGCGCTGCGCCGCCGCAGGATCCGGTGGCCGAGCAGCCGGTCGACGGCCTCCCGGGTTCGCGCGACGGCCTCGGGCACCTCGGGCAGGCTCGCGACGTTGGCAAAGGGGTCGCTCATCGGGCGCGCGGCGTTCGGTGGTCGTCCCGGTGGCGGCCGGGCCGGAACGCCGCTTCCTCCTTGGATGGATGTCGGTGGCCGAACACGGCACGGCACGGGTGGACGCGGCGCCATCCCGGCCGCAGCAGGAGATGGCGCCACCCGATGACCCTACGCGGCGAGCACCCCTTGTAACGACACACGCGAAGCTGCTGAAGTTGGCATGGACCGTCCTGACCTTCTGAGCCTCCGAAGGAGCGCGCCGTGACGCAGGAAACCCCACACGAGACCCTCTCCAACCTTCTTCAGGAGAGCCGGCGGTTCGCTCCCCCCACAGACCTCGCCGAGGCGGCCAACGTCACCTCGGCGGCGTACGAGGAGGCGGCGGCGGACCGGCTGGCGTTCTGGGAGAAGCAGGCCAGGCGCCTGAACTGGGACACTGAATGGGACACCGTCCTCGACTGGTCGAATCCACCGTTCGCCAAGTGGTTCGTCGGCGGGCGGCTGAACGTCGCGTACAACTGCGTCGACCGGCACGTCGAGGCGGGCCGCGGCGACCGCGTCGCGTACCACTGGGAGGGCGAGCCCGGCGACACCCGCACCATCACGTACGCCGATCTCCAGCGTGAGGTGTCCAAGGCGGCGAACGCCCTCATCGAGCTCGGCGTCCAGAAGGGCGACCGGGTCGCGATCTACATGCCGATGATCCCCGAGACGGTGTTCGCGATGCTGGCCTGTGCCCGCATCGGCGCGCCGCACACGGTGGTCTTCGGCGGGTTCTCCGCCGACGCGCTGCGCGGCCGCATCGAGGACTGTGACGCGCACGTCGTCATCACCGCGGACGGCGGCTACCGCCGGGGCGCGCCGAGCGCGCTCAAGCCGAACGTCGACGAGGCCGTCGAGGGCATCGACCACGTACGGAACGTCCTCGTGGTGCGCCGCACCGGTCAGGACGTCGCGTGGACCGAGGGCCGCGACGTCTGGTGGCACGACGTCGTCGACCGGCAGAGCGAGGAGCACGAGGCGGAGCCGCACGACGCGGAGCACCCGCTGTACGTCATGTACACGTCGGGCACGACCGCCAAGCCGAAGGGCATCCTGCACACCACCGGTGGGTACCTCACGCAGGTGTCGTGGACGCACCACGCGGTGTTCGACCTCAAGCCGGAGACCGACGTCTTCTGGACCGCGGCCGACATCGGCTGGGTGACCGGCCACTCGTACATCGTCTACGGGCCACTGTCCAACGGCGCGACGAGCGTCATGTACGAGGGCACGCCCGACACCCCGCACAAGGGCCGCTGGTGGGAGACCGTCGCCAAGTACAAGGTCTCGATCCTGTACTGCGCGCCGACCGCGATCCGCACGTTCATGAAGTGGGGCGAGGACATCCCCGCCCAGCACGACCTGTCGTCGCTGCGGCTGCTGGGCTCGGTCGGCGAGCCGATCAACCCCGAGGCGTACGTCTGGTACCGCCGCAACATCGGCGGCGACCGTACGCCGGTGGTGGACACCTGGTGGCAGACGGAGACGGGCGCCATCATGATCAGTCCGCTGCCGGGCGTGACGCACGGCAAGCCCGGAGCGGCGATGCGGCCGCTGCCCGGCATCGAGTCCGACATCGTCGACGACCAGGGCAAGCCGGTGCCGAACGGGGGCGGTGGATTCCTCGTCGTCAAGGAGCCGTGGCCCTCGATGCTGCGCACGATCTGGGGCGACGACGAGCGGTACATCAAGACGTACTGGTCGCGCTTTGAGGGGCTGTACTTCGCGGGCGACGGCGCGAAGAAGGACGACGACGGCGACTTCTGGCTGCTCGGCCGGGTCGACGACGTCATGCTCGTGTCCGGTCACAACATCTCGACGACCGAGGTCGAGTCGGCGCTGGTGTCGAACCCGAAGGTCGCCGAGGCGGCCGTGGTCGGCTCCACCGACCCGCTCACCGGGCAGGCCATCGTCGCGTTCGTCATCCTGCGCGGGGAGACGGTCGACAACGGTGCGGCGCTCGTCGCCGAGCTGCGCGACCACGTCGCCAAGCACCTCGGCCCGATCGCCAAGCCCCGCCAGATCATGATCGTGCCGGAGCTGCCCAAGACCCGATCCGGGAAGATCATGCGGCGGCTGCTCCGCGACGTCGCCGAGAACCGCTCGCTCGGGGACGTGACCACGCTGACGGACAGCGCGGTGATGGACCTCATCAAGGACAAGCTGCCCGCCGCGACGAGCGACGAGTAGCCACGACGAGGGAGTGTGAGCGCGGCCCCACGGGCCGCGCTCTCCTCCGCCGCCGGTCTCACCGCGGCCCGGCCGGCGCCTCGCCGCCGACCTCACCGCAACCCCTCACGGGCTGCCCGCTGCCGCCGCCTCACGACGGCCCTCACAGGTGCCCCGCTGCCGCCGCCTCACCGCGGCTCTCGCGGCCGCCTCGCCGCGTCGTCTCCATCCCGGTCTCCGTCGCGGCTCCACCCCGGTACGCCGCGTGTTCGCACCGGGAGCGCGGCGTGGTCCTCGCTGCGGCCACGGTGGTGACGGGGTCGCGGCGGTAACGGCCCGCCGCCGGAGGCGACGGCACCCGCCACCGGTAACCTCGGACATCGCGTGCCGATAAGCCGTTCTTTCGCCGGGACTTCGCCGGTTCACTCCTCATCGGCGATTCGGCCTATTCGGATCCCGCGCCATCCGAGAGAGTGGCGAGCGGCACTGAGAGGAGAAACATGACCGAGGTACGGCCGGACGGGCAGTATGACGACAAATCACTCGGCGAGCTGGTCGCCATCGCCACTGGCAGCGTCTCACGCCTCGTAAAGTCGGAGATCGAGCTCGCCAAGCTGGAGCTGAAGGGCGACGCCAAGAAGGCCGCACTCGGTGGCACGCTGTTCGCCGTGGCGGGGGTCATCGGTGGCGTCGTCGTCATCCTGCTGTCGATCGCCGCGGCGTACGGTCTGATCACGGTCGGCATCTGGAACTGGGCGGCGTTCCTCATCGTGGCGGGCTTCTACGTTCTGCTGGCGGGCGTGCTCATCCTCATCGGCCTGTGGCGTATGAAGAAGATGAGCGGTGCCAAGCGGTCCCGGCAGTCCGTGATGGAGGACTTCGCCATGCTCCGCCGGAGCGGCGGTTCGGAAGAGCAGCCCGCGCTGACGGAGTGACGCCCGCCGGCGGGGGTCGAGTCGCGCCCGCGGGCCGATGAAGAGGGGGCCCGGCCATGACCGACGAGTCCGTCGTCCAGATCGATGGCCCGTGGCGGCACCGGTCGGTGAGCGCGGGCGGCACGCGCTTCCACGTCGTCGAGATCGGCGAAGGACCGCTGGTCCTGCTCCTGCACGGCTTCCCGCAGTTCTGGTGGACCTGGCATCGTCAGCTGGTGTCGCTGGCCGAGGCCGGGTTCCGCGCGGCAGCCGTCGACCTGCGCGGGTACGGCGGCAGCGACAAACCGCCGCGCGGATACGACCTGATCACGCTGGCCCGTGACGCCGCCGGGCTGATCCGCGCGCTCGGCGAGGCGAACGCGACCGTCGTCGGCCACGACTGGGGCGGCCTGCTCGCCTGGACGATGGGCGTCTACCAACCCCGCGTCGTCCAGCGGCTCGTCGTCGTCTCGGCGCCCCACCCGCTGCGCATCCGCACCGCGATCGCGACGGACCTGCGCGGCCAGGCCTGGGCGGCCCGGCACACGTTCGGCTTCCAGCTGCCGATGGGGCCGGAGCGGCTGCTCGTACGGGACGACGCGGCCCAGGTCGGCCGGGTGCTGCACGCCTGGTCGGCACCGGGCTGGCCGGACTCCGGCAGTGAGCGGCTGTACCGCTCGGCCTTCCAGATCCCCGGCGTCGCGCACTGCGCGCTGGAGTACCACCGGTGGGCGGTGCGCTCGGTGCTGCGCCCGGACGGCATGCGGTACGCCCGGCGGATGCGCACGCCCGTCCGTGTCCCCACGCTCCAGCTGCACGGCTCGCTGGACCGCTACGTCCTCCCCCGCAGCGCCCAGGGGTCGGGCCGATACGTCGAGGCGCCGTACCGGTGGCGGCTGATCGAGGGCGTCGGGCACTTCCCCCAGGAGGAACGCCCCGGAGCGTTCGACACCGAGCTTCTCTCCTGGCTGACGGACCCCGAAGCGGGCCGCCGCGCGACCTCCGAGGGCCACCGGCCGGAATGAGGCCCCGCCCGGCGCGGAGGGCCGACCTGGCTCAAGACCCGGCGCACCGCACGAAGTGCCGACCTGGCTCAAGGGCTGGCGTACGGGGCGGAGGGCCGTCCTGGCTCGAGGCCCGGCGCACCGCACGGAGTGCCGTCCTGGCTCAAGGGCTGGCGTACGGGGCGGAGCGCCGGCCTGGTTCGAGGCCTGGCGCGTGGGGCGGAGAATGGGGAACATGCGCGATCGGGACGAGACGGGACGGGCGCGCAACGCGCGGCCCCGTGACGCGTACGGACGGCCGTTGCCGCATGGAGCGGCCGGGGAGGAACGCGTCCCCGACGACTACGCGGCGGAGCCCGCCGAGGCCCTGGCCGAGGCGCAGCGGCTACTCGACGCCGACCGGCCCTTCCACGCCCACGAGGTGCTGGAGGCCGCCTGGAAGGCCGCTCCGGAGGCCGAGCGCACCCTGTGGCAGGGGCTGGCCCAGCTGGCCGTCGGATTCACGCACGTACGGCGCGGCAACGCGCAGGGGGCCCGTACGCTCCTGCACCGCGCCGCCGACCGCATCGCCCCGTACGCCGGGAGCGCGCCGCACGGGATCGCGGTCGCCGACCTCGCGCGAGAGGCGCGCGCGCTGGCGGACCTGATCGAGCGCGACGGCCTTGGCGCGGTCGCGGACACCGACCTGGCTCCCCGGCTGCGTGGCCAGGGGCTGTTTCATCAGCCCCGTTCGTAGCGCAGCCGGACAGCGGGCTCATGAAACAGCCCTAGTCCGAGCACGACTCCGTGGAGACGCTTCCGGCGGCGGTGACGCCCGCCTGTGCGTCCGGGGAGACCTCGTGGGCGGTGAGGGCGTACCCGGTGTCCTTGTTGTCCAGGGCGGCGGCGAAGACCACGCCGTACACCTTGCCGCCCGGCGACAGCAGCGGTCCGCCGGAGTTGCCCTGCTCGACCAGTGCGCGGATGTTGTAGATCTCGCGGGTGACCTGCCCGGAGTGGTAGATGTCCGGGCCCTTGGCCTTCTGCTTGGCGCGGACGCGGGCGGCGCGCGCGGTGATCTTCTGGTTCTTCGGATAGCCGGCGACGACGGCGTTGTCGCGGCTCTGGGCGCCCTCGTCGAACTTCAGGGAGGGCAGGCGCAGGCCGGGGACGTCGAGGACGGCGATGTCGCGCTTGTCGTCGTACAGCACGACCTTGGCGCGGTAGCTGTGGTCGCCCAGGGGGTACACGGTGGGACCGCTGTCGACGCCCGCGACGACGTGCGCGTTGGTCATCACGCGGCCGCGCGCGTACACGAAGCCGGTGCCCTCGATCCGGCGCTGGCAGCTGTGGGCCGTCCCCATGATCTTTACGATGCTCTTCTGGGCCGCGATCAGCTCCGGGGTGGTGAGGACCTTGGTGTCCGGGGGTGGCACCTCGGCGATGGGTTCGCCGCCGAGCCCGCCGAACACCTGCGGGAACTCCGTCTTCGAGACGAACCCACGGAAGGAGGAGAACCAGGTGGTGGCCTGCTGCGGCATGAACGTGTCGACGCCGTGCAGCACCTCGGAGTTCTTCACCTGGGTGCTCAGCCAGACGACCGGGGAGGAGATCACGGCAGTGCCGATGAACCACGCCACCACGAGCAACGCGACGATGCTGACGCACGCCCCGCCGATGGCGTCGACGCTCCGCGCCGACTCCCAGGTCACGCGGCTGCGCAGCGCGGAGCCGACGGAGGAGGCGATCAGCTGCCCGAGCGTCGCGGCCAGGAAGGCGATGACGACGGCGAGCAGCGCCTGTTGCGCGGCGCCGTCGACGACCGACTTGACCAGTGGCGGGGCGATCAGCATGCCGAGGACGACGCCCCCGACAAAGCCGATGAAGCTGAGCACGCCCACGATGAAGCCCTGCCGGTAGCCCGAGATCGCGAACAGCACGACGAGGACCAGCAGGATGAGATCAAGGATGTGATCGCCCAGCACCGGTCAACCGTATAGCGCATTGGGAGCCGGGGAAGTCCCCTCTGCGGACCACATCCGCGAGGACGGGATACGAATGGAGGACTACTCGCGGCTCGCGAGGTCGATGACCTGGGCGGGAAGGTCCTCGACCCGGCCGGTGTCCCAGGGCAGGTCCCAGCCGGCGGTCTCGAGCACCGCGTGCAGGAGGCCGGCGGTGAACCCCCAGACCAGCATCCCCCGGACGCGGAACGCCGGACCGAGGTGGCCGGAGGGGCCGCGGATGCGCAGCCGGTTGGCGGGGTCCGTCAGCTCGGACAGCGGGACCCTGGCGACCGAGGCGACCTCGCGGGGGTCGGCCGCGTCGACGGCGGAGGGCTCCCGCCACCACGCGACCACCGGGGTGACGCGGTACCCGCTGTGCGCGACGTACATCTCCGGCATCGCCGCCAGGACCGTGACGCCGGAGGGATCCAGGCCGGTCTCCTCGGCGGCCTCGCGCAGGGCGGCTCCGACGGGTCCGCCGTCACCGGGGTCGACGCCGCCGCCGGGGAACGCCGGCTGCCCGGCGTGCTTGCGCAGGGTGTCCGCGCGCTGGAGGAGCAGGAGGTCGGGGCCGTCGGGCCCCTCGCCGAACAGGATGAGCACCGCGGCGGCGCGGGCGCCGTTCGCGGGGGGACGCAGGAGGGTGGGAACCTGCATGCGGGGGGCCTCGGCCGCGAAGTCGCGCAGCCACTCCGGGCAGTCCGTCTCCATCGAGGGCTCGACCGACATCATTGAAGGCTCAACGGAGTCCGGCTCCTGATCCTTCCCGGTCACGAGAACGGGCCGGACTTCACCAGCTTGCGGGCGGTCTCCTCGTCGGTCGGGCCCTCGCCGTACGACGGGCACAGCCGCGCGAGCGGGCAGGCCCCGCAGGCCGGGCGCCGCGAGTGGCAGATGCGCCGGCCGTGCCAGATCAGCCGGTGGGACAGGATCGTCCAGTCCTTGCGCGGGATCAGCTCTCCGACCTCGTACTCGATCTTGACCGGATCGGTCTCGGTGGTCCACCCGAACCGCTTGGACAGCCGCGAGAAGTGGGTGTCGACCGTGATGCCCGGGACGTCGAAGGCGTTGCCGAGCACGACGTTGGCGGTCTTGCGCCCCACACCGGGCAGCGTCACGAGCTCCTCGAGGGTGCGCGGCACCTCGCCGCCGAAACGATCGCACAGCTCGTGGCCGAGCCCCAGCAGGCTGTTCGTCTTGGCCCGGAAGAAGCCCGTCGACTGAATGATCTTCTCGACCTCCTCGCGTTCGGCCGCCGCGAGGTCCGCCGCGGTCGGGTACCGGGCGAAGAGGGTCGGGGTGACCATGTTGACGCGCTTGTCCGTCGTCTGCGCGGACAGGATCGTCGCCACCAGGAGCTGGAACGGATCGACGAAATCAAGCTCGCAATGTGCGTCCGGGTACACTTCCGCGAGCTCTCGGTTGATCCGGCGGGCCCGGCGTACGAGGGCGAGACGCGACTCCGGTTTGCGTGGCACGAACGCAAGGGTAACGGGGGGGTCGCCCAAAACTCATCCTGCGATGTGCGTCACACTGTGGTCGTACGTCAGCTAGGAGGAAACGTGAACGACCGCGACGTGGAGGTTCTGGGACGGGCCCCGCTGTTCGAAGGACTCGACGACGAGGGGGCCAAGGCGCTCCGCGCCATCGTGACAGAAGTCCACCTGTCCCGCGGTCAGACGCTCTTTTCCGAGGATCAAGAGGGCGACCGGCTCTACGTCGTCCTCGACGGCAAGATCAAGCTCACTCGGACGGCACCGGACGGCCGGGAGAACCTCCTGAGCGTCCTGGGCCCCAGCGAGATGTTCGGCGAGCTGTCACTGTTCGACCCCAGGCCGCGCACGGCCAGCGCCATCGCCGTGACGGAGTCCCGCCTGGCCGCGCTGAGCCACAGCGACCTGTGGCCGTTCCTCAAGGACCACCCCGAGATCAGCGTCCACCTGCTGCGCGCCCTCGCCCAGCGCCTGCGCCGGACCAACGAGAACATGGCCGACCTCGTCTTCACGGACGTGCCCGGCCGGGTCGCCAAGGCCCTGCTCGACCTCGCCGAGCGGTTCGGCCAGCCGTCCGAGAGCGGCCTGCACGTCCACCACGACCTGACGCAGGAAGAGCTCGCCCAGCTCGTCGGCGCGTCGCGTGAGACGGTGAACAAGGCTCTGGCCGACTTCGCCCAGCGCGGCTGGCTGCGGATCGAGGCCCGCGCCGTACAGGTCCTCGACATCGACCGCCTCCGCAGGCGCTCGCGCTAAGGGCCTGTCTCAAAGCCCCACTGTCCTACTGCGCGGCGACTTCGAGACAGGCCCTGGGGCCTGTGTCACCGGCCCGCTGCGCGGCGCCGAGAAGCAGTCCTCAGATCGCGCCCCGCTCGGCGAGATGGTCGAGCTGGGCCTGGACGGACCATTCGGCGGCCGGCCACAGCGACCGGTCGACGTCGGCGTACACCCGCTCCACCACCTCCCGCGCCGTGCGGGCCCCGGCCGCGACCGCGACCTCGACCTGCTGAAGGCGTTCGCGCCGGTGGGCGATGTAGTGGTCGAGCGCGCCGACGGGGTCGTCGAGCCTGGGCCCGTGGCCCGGGAGGATCACGCGGGTGCCCTCGGCCATCGCCCGCAGCCGGTCCAGGGACGCGAGGTAGTCCCCGAGCCGGTGCACGACGGTGGTGCCGTAGCCGAGCACCGTGTCGCCGGTGAGGACGGCACGGTCGCCCGGCAGCCAGAAGGACAGCGAGTCGGGGCTGTGGCCCGGTGTCTCCATGACCCGCAGCTCCAGCCCGTCCAGCTCGACGACGTCGCCCTCGCCCAATCCCTCCTCGCCCAGCCGCAGCGCCGGGTCGAGGGCACGGACGGGTACGGGGCGTGAGCCCTCGGCGGCCAGCTCGGCGAAGCGCCGCGCGCCCTCGGCGTGGTCCGGATGGCCGTGCGTGAGCAGCACGAGGGCCACGCGCCCCGCCTCGGCGGCGACCCTGCGCAGGTGCTCCTCGTGCTCCGGCCCCGGGTCGACGACGATCGACCGCTCGGCGCCCGGTTCGCGCAGCACCCAGGTGTTGGTGCCGTCGAGGGTCATCGGTGAGGGGTTCGGCGCCAGCACGCACCGCGCCCGCTCGGTGCCCATTCCGTCGATGCCCGGCATCGTGCTCCCACCCGTCACGGCCGGGCTCCGGGGACGTGCCCGTCGAGCTCCGGCGGCAGGATGAGGTAGACGCCGTCGCCCGTCACCCGTGTCTCGGGCAGCCGGGGCCGTACGCCCCGTCCGGCGGCGAGCACCGCGGCGACCGAGTCGTACGCCGC
Source organism: Actinoallomurus purpureus (assembly GCF_024055795.1). Taxonomy (GTDB): domain Bacteria; phylum Actinomycetota; class Actinomycetes; order Streptosporangiales; family Streptosporangiaceae; genus Actinoallomurus; species Actinoallomurus purpureus. The sequence continues at coordinate 30,188 of NZ_JAMXMY010000010.1, forward strand.
CAGCTCGGTGAGCGTCACCATGGTCGGCGGCAGCAGCGCCATCTCGCCGCGCCGGGCGGCCTCCACCGCCTCGCGGGGGCGTACCCACGCCACCCGGTCGGACTCCGTGCTCACGTCGCGGGTGCGCTGCCCGGCCGGCAGCGCCGCGACGAAGAACCTCGTGTCGTAGCGGCGTGCCTCGATCACCGGCGTGATCCAGTGCGCCCAGGGCCGCATCAGGTCGCCCCGCAGCACCAGGCCGCGCTTGTCGAGCAGCGCGGCGAGCGACAGCGAACGGTCGAGCAGGGCCAGCCGGTCGGCCTCCCAGTCGTCGCCGCTGATGTCACCGGCGATCGTGTCCGGCGTGGGCCCGGCGAGGAGCACGCCCGACTCCTCGAACGTCTCGCGTACGGCCGCGCAGACCAGCTCGCGGGCGAGGGTCTCCCCGGCCCCGAACGCCGCGCCCCACTCCGTGGGCGACGGCCCGGACCACCCGACCGTACTGTCGCCGTCCCGTACGTCCACCGAACCGCCCGGGAAGACGTACGCCCCCGCCGCGGACGGCATCGACGTCACCCGGCGCAGCATGTACACCTCGATGCCGCCGACGGCGTCGCGGAGCAGGACGACCGTCGAGGCGTCCCGTGGCACGGCCGCTTCCGCCCGGCCCTCTTCGATGTCGCGCGCGCGTTCGGCCATCTGGTCCGGCAGCCGAAGGCCGGGGACGTCCGCCAACGGGGCCTCCTCGTTCACGGCGGGCCGGGACGCCGTCCGAGAAGTAGGACGACGTCCCCGCGGGGGTTGTCAGCCGAACGCTATTCGACCTCGGCGATCAGTTCGACCTCCACGGGCGCGTCACGCGGCAGGACCGCGACGCCCACGGCGCTGCGCGCGTGCCGGCCCGCGTCGCCGAACACCTCGCCCAGCAGGTCACTCGCCCCGTTGATGACCTGCGGCTGACCGTAGAAGTCCGGCGCGCTGGCCACGAAACCGACGACCTTGACGATGCGGCGCACCCGCGACAGCTCGCCGACCTCGGCCTTGACGGCGGCGATCGCGTTCAGCGCGGCGGCACGGGCCAGCTCGGCGGCCTGCTCCTCGCCGATCTCCGCGCCGACCTTGCCGGTCGCGAGCAGCTTGCCGTCGACGATGGGCAGTTGCCCGGACGTGTAGACCAGGTTCCCCGTCCGCACGGTGGGGACGTACGACGCCAGCGGCGCCACGACGTCCGGCACCTCCAGCCCGAGCTCCCGAACCCGCTCCTCCGGCGTGCTCACTGCTTCTCCCGCTTGAGGTAGGCCACCAGGTTCTCGGGGTTCGGCCCGGGGATGACGGTGACGAGCTCCCACCCGTCCTGCCCCCAGTTGTCGAGGATCTGCTTCGTCGCGTGCACGAGCAGTGGAACGGTCGCGTACTCAAACGAACGATGGCCTGATTCGCTCATGATCTCCCCAGGGGTCGTAACTGGCATGAACCTGCACGCCGCATCCTACGTACGGCAGTCGTTCGGCAGGATCAATGGAAGCGAAGCGAGCCCGGCAAGTCAGCGGAAAGCCAACCGAGCCCGGTTCGACACCTAGTCGAAGGTCCTCGACGGCGCGCCGTATGACCGCCGGGAGCGCCTGCTCGGTGCGCCGGCTGCGCGCCACCGGCCGTGAGGTGCCTGCCGAACTGCCCGCCCGCAGGAGCCAGGCCGGGCGTCAGCGCATCGGGAGGCCGAGGCCCCGGCCCGCCTCGCGCAGTTCCTCCCGGGCGTCGGGGTGCGCGACCCGGTCCACGATCTGCTGCGCCTGGGACGCCGCGTCATTTCCCCAAATCGCGGCGGTGCCCTGCTCGCTGACGATGAAACTGTGCTGGAAGGAGGTCACCGGTCCGGCCACCAGGGGAACCACCGTCGAGACGTTCGCCTTCGGATGCCACGACGGCAACGCGATGATCGCATGGCCGCCGGGCGAGTGCAGCGCCCCGACCACGAAATCGGTCTGCCCGCCGAACCCGGAGTAGATCGACCCGTGCACGCATGCCGCGTTCGCCTGAGCGAACAGGTCGACCTGCAACGCCCCGTTCACCGAGACCAGGCGCGGCCGGCGCGCGATGAGTCCCGGGTCGTTGGTCGTCTCCGTGCGCAGCATCCGCACCCGCTCGTTGCGGTCCAGCCAGTCGTACAGCTCCGGCGATCCGAATGCGAACGACGCGGTGATCGGGTTCGCCGGGGACAGCGCTCCCGCCTTCTCCAGGGCGAGTACCCCGTCGCTGAACATCTCCGACCAGATGCCCAGCCCGCGCCGGGACAGCAGTGACTCCAGCACGGCGTCCGGCACGGCTCCGATGCCCAGTTGCAGCGTCGCCTCGTCCGGCACCAGCTCCGCGATCCGCTCACCGATCGCCTGCGACACCGCTCCAAGTGGACGCCGTACGGGCCCCGGCAGTTCGACGGCGGCCTCGATCCCGTAGTCGAACTGGTCCACCGGCAGGACCGCGTCTCCGAACGTGTACGGCACCCGCGGGTTCACCTGTGCAACCACCAGGCCGCCATGTGCCCGTGCGGCCTCGATCGCCGCCGGCAGGATGTTCACCTCGGTTCCCAGGGACACGGTCCCGTGCACCGGCGGCGACGTCTGCACCATCACGACGTCCGGCACGAGCATCTCCTTCAACAGCTGCGGCACCAGCGACAGCCTGCACGGGAAATACCGCAGTCCGGCCCGCCCACGCTGTCCCGGGCCAACGAACGGGGTCTCCAGCACGACCCCGTCCCGATCCGGCAGGCCGGCCTGGCCGTTGATCACGAACAGCCCGTACTCGGCGACCGCCCCGTCCAGGACGGCCAGGGCTTGCCAAGGGGTGGCGAAATTGCCGCCCGCCACCACCCGTGCCCGCTCCGGCAGTCCCGACAGCACCGCCGCCAGCCGCGACTCCGAGATCACCCGCATCAGTCACCTTCTCGCCATCATCCGGTTAAGGCCTCCCCCGCGAGTGCTCCGCCGCCTCTGCCCGGCGGATCGCCGGGAGCCGGCCGCCATGCCCCTCTACCGCCGGCGATCTCAGTCATCGACCGCGACGACATTGGCCGTGTGGCGGCGCGCCGGGCGGTAACTCGATGACCGCGGTCATCGCGTGCGCCCCGGCGGGGATGAAGGGCGGTGCTGCGTCCTGCAGCAGGGTGAGCCCATCGCCGGCTAGGACAAGACAGCCCCGCGATCTGTGACAGCCCCGGCGAAATCCGCTCGTCACAGGTCCGAACGCCGTCCTGTCCTTCCGTGCAGACTCGTGCCATCGGCGACCAATGGGATCCGGTTCCGGATGAGCGGGCGGCCGATCGACGAGCCGCACCTGATGGAAGACGCACTGCGGTGGCTGGCCTAGTGGCGCGCCCATTCGCCGACGCTGCGCGGGCGGCTCCTCGTGTCGTACGCGCGCGGGGGTTCGGATGCGGGCTCTAGGGCCTAACGCTGCGCGGGCGGCTCCTCCTGGTGGACGGGCGGCGCGATGCCCGGCTGTTCCGCCCCCTCCATGCCGGACATGGGCGGCACCTTGTCGGCGGAGTCGATCGACGCCGGCTCGCCGGCCTGGGCCAGCTCCGCTTCGGCCTTGGCGAGGCGCTCGGCCAGGTCGGCCCGGGCAGGCGTGCCTTCGCGGGACGTCTGGTCCCCGCCCGCCGCGCGGTCGAAGAAGCGCAGCAGTTCCACGGGGAACGGCATGACGAGGGTGCTGTTCTTCTCGGCGGCGACCTCGACGACCGTCTGCAGCAGTCGCAGCTGGAGGGAGGCGGGGTCCTGCGCCATGACCTCGGCCGCGGCCGCCAGCCGCTTGGACGCCTGGAACTCACCATCGGCCGCGATGATGCGGGCCCGCCGCTCCCGCTCCGCCTCGGCCTGGCGCGCCATCGACCGCTTCATGCCCTCCGGCAGCGAGACGTCCTTGATCTCAACCCGCTCGATCTTGACACCCCAGGGGGCCTCGGTCATGCCGTCCATGATCTGGCGCAGCTCGGCGTTGATCGACTCGCGGTCGGACAGCAGCTGCTGCATGTCGGCCCGGCCGATGACCGCACGCAGGGACGTCTGGGCCACCTGTGAGATCGCCCAGTTGTAGTTCTGCACGTTGACGATGGCCTTCACCGGGTCGATCACCCGGAAGTAGACGACGGCGTCGACGCGGACGCTGACGTTGTCCTGGCTGATGCCCTCCTGGGCGGGCACGCCCATGGCGACCGTCTGCATGTTGACCTTCGTCATCCGGTCGACCACGGGGAAGATCAGCGTCAGGCCCGGCGGCCGGAACTGCGGTTGTACCTGGCCGAGGCGGAAGACCACGCCGCGCTCGACCTGCTGAACGACCTTGATCGACGACAGGATGACGAGCAGAACCAGGAATCCTATGAGTCCTAGTAGTACGAATGCCGCTTCAGCCACGGCGCTCACCTTTCTGTCGGCCGATTCCCTCATGTCCGACACTAGTCGCCGGATCCGCTGAGGTGTCAGATGTCACTTGCAGGTGCCGCGAACGCGTCGGCGAGCGGACGATAACCTCACAAGGGTGAGCGGGAGAGACACCGATTGGGACGGTGTACGGCTACACGTCGTCACCGGCAAGGGCGGTACCGGCAAGACCACGGTGGCCGCCTCTCTCGCGTTGGCCCTGGCCGCCGGCGGCCGGAAGGTCCTGCTCACCGAGGTCGAGGGCCGTCAGGGGATCGCCCAGCTGTTCGACTGCCCGCCGCTGCCGTACGAGGAGCGCAAGGTCGCGGTCGCGCCCGACGGCGGGGACGTGTACGCCCTGGCCGTCGACCCCGAAGAGGCCATGCTCGAGTACCTCGAGATGTTCTACAACCTCAAACGGGCGGGCAAGGCCCTCACCAAGCTCGGCCTCATCGACTTCGCGACCACCATCGCGCCGGGCCTGCGCGACGTCCTGCTCACCGGCAAGGCCAGCGAGGCCGTGCGCCGCCGCGACAAGGGCGGGCGGTTCGTGTACGACGCGGTGGTGATGGACGCCCCGCCGACCGGCCGCATCGGCCGGTTCCTCAACGTCAACGCCGAGGTCGCGGGGCTGGCGAAGGTCGGCCCGATCCGCAACCACGCCGACACCGTGATGAAGGTGATCCGCAGCCCGGAGACGGCGGTGCACTTCGTCACGCTCCTGGAGGAGATGCCGGTCCAGGAGACCCTGGACGGGATCGCGGAGCTGCGGGAGACCGGCCTGCCCGTCGGCGGCCTGGTGATCAACATGGTGCGCCCGCCGCTGCTGCCCGAGGACGACCTCACCCTGGCCGCCCGTGACGAGCTCGACGTCGAGGCGATCCGGATGGGCATCAAGGCGGCCGGCATCGAGGACCGCACCGCCGAGATCGCCGACGCGCTCGCCGTCGAGGCCGCCGACCACGCGCGGCGCACCGCCCTGCAGGAGCGCGAGAAGGCCCGGCTCGCCGAGGCTCACGTGCCGGAGTACGACCTACCGCTGCTCGGCGACGGCATGGACCTCGCCGGGCTGTACGAGCTCGCCGCCGACCTGAGGAATCAAGGAGCAGCGTGAGCCCCGCACCCGAGAAGACCTCACCGGCCTTCTGCGTCGACGACCTGATCGACGACCCCGACACGAAGATCATCGTCTGCTGCGGGTCCGGGGGTGTGGGCAAGACCACGACCGCCGCCGCCGTGGGCGTCCGCGCCGCCGAACGCGGCCGGGACGTCGTCGTCCTCACCGTCGACCCCGCCCGCCGGCTCGCCCAGGCGCTGGGTCTCACCGAGCTGGACAACACCCCGCGCCTCGTCGAAGGGGTCGACGGCGAGCTGTACGCGATGATGCTGGACATGAAGCGCACCTTCGACGAGATCGTCGAGGCGCACGCCGATCCCGAACGCGCACGGCAGATCCTGGCCAACCCCTTCTACCAGTCGCTGTCGTCCAGCCTGTCGGGCACGCAGGAGTACATGGCGATGGAGAAGCTGGGCCAGCTGCACCGGTCCGGCGACTGGGACCTCATCATCGTCGACACACCGCCCTCCCGGTCTGCGCTGGACTTCCTCGACGCTCCGGAGCGCATGGGCCGGTTCCTCGACGGCCGCCTCATCAAGATCCTGATGGCCCCGGCCAAGGCGGGCGGGCGGTTCGGGCTGAAGGTCGTGACCGCGGGCTTCAGCATGTTCACGAACGCCATCACGAAGGTGCTCGGCGGGCAGCTGCTGAAGGACGTCCAGACGTTCGTGCTGGCCTTCGACACGATGTTCGGCGGCTTCCGCGAGCGGGCCGAGCAGACCTACCGGCTGCTGCAGGCGCCCGGCACGGCGTTCCTCGTCGTCGCGGCCCCGGAGCCGGACGCGCTGCGCGAGGCGTCCTACTTCATCGAGCGTCTCGCCGAGGAGCGCATGCCGCTGGCCGGGCTGGTGGTCAACCGCGTCCACCGGTCGGACGCCTCCGAGCTGTCGGCCGTACGCAGCCAGGCCGCCGCGGAGACGCTGGAGGATCGCGGCACGCACCCGCTCGCCGCCGCGCTGCTGCGCCTGCACGCCGAACGGATGCAGGTGACCGCGCGCGAGACGCGGCTGCAAGAGAGCTTCACCTCATCGCACCCGACCGTGCCCAAGGCCACGGTCACGGCCATGGCCGAAGACGTCCACGACCTCGAGGGTCTTCGGTGCATCGCACGGGAGCTCACAGGCGTGCCGGAGGAACCAGCCGCCTGAGGGCCGCACCCGTGCGATGAGCCTGGCCGACCGGGTGCGGCCAGGCCGGGGATCCAGCCGGTCAGCTCGCGACGAGCTCCTCGTCCGGGTCCTGCGACTGCTCGTACTGCTCCTTGGCGGTCTCCAGAAGCTCTCGCCACGATGAGACGTCCGGGCGCCGGCGGAGCAGCGCACGGCGCTCGCGCTCCGTCATGCCGCCCCAGACGCCGAACTCGATGCGGTTGTCGAGAGCGTCGGCGAGACACTCGGTGCGCACTGGGCAGCCGCGGCAGATCAGCTTCGCCCTGTTCTGTGCCGCTCCCTGCACGAACAACGCGTCGGGATCCGCGTTACGGCAGGCGGCGCGGGCGGTCCAATCAGTGATCCACATCTTGGGCCCCACTCCCCTTGGGTCGGTTGTCGTTTGCGAGCCCCGGCCGGACGGGCGCGGACGTCAGGCCGCCATACGAAAGCCGTGGGGAGAAACTTACGGAAGAGTGCGGCGCTTCAACAGCCCCCGATGGGTCCATTCTTGAAATAGCCCCTCTGGGCCATAGGACGGCAACGAACTAGTCATCCAACTCAGGGAGGTGCCCCATATGCACCTCTCGTCCCGCGTAACCTATGTCGCGTGACAGGTGAGAAAGCAGATCAGGAACACGCCATCATCAAGCTGCTACGTCTCCTGGGGGCAGCGATCGTGGCCGGACTCCTGGTCGGGCTCATCGCCCTGCCGGCCGTCGGCAGCGCGGGCATGGCGACCCGGGACGCGGCCGACAGCTTCAAGAACCTCCCGGACGACTTCAACATCCAGCCGCCGCCGGAGCGGACCACGGTCTACTCCGCGGACGGCCAGGAGATCGCGGTGTTCTACCACCACAACCGCGAGTCCGTACGCCTCGACCAGGTCGCGCCGATCATGCAGAAGGCGGTCGTCGCGATCGAGGACTCCCGCTTCTACCAGCACGGTCCCCTCGACATGAAGGGCTCCGCCCGCGCACTGGTGACCAACGCGCAGGAGGGCGGCGTCAAGCAGGGCGGCTCCACGCTCACCCAGCAGTACGTCAAGAACCTGTTGGTCGAGAGCGCGGACACCGAGGCCGAGGCGAACGCCGCGAAGGCCGCCAACTTCGGGCGGAAGCTGCGCGAGCTGCGCTACGCCGTGAACATCGAGAAGCGGCTCACCAAGGACCAGATCCTTCAGGGCTACCTCAACATCGCCTACTTCGGCGCCGGCGCGTACGGCGTCGAGGCGGCCGCCCAGCGCTACTTCAGCAAGGACGCGTCCAAGCTGACCCTTCCCGAGGCGGCGCTGATGGCGGGCATCACGAACAGCCCGAGCTACTACGACCCGACGATCTACCCGGACCACGCACTGCAGCGGCGGAACACCGTGCTGTACCGCATGGCCGAGCTGAAGATCATCACCAAACAGCAGGCCGACCAGGCCGCCGCCTCGAAGATCAAGCTGCACCCCAAGATGCCGAAGAGCGACTGCGTCGATAGCAAGGTGCCGTTCTTCTGCCAGTACCTCAAGAACGAGATCCTCGGCAACACCGCGTTCGGCAAGACCGAGAAGGACCGCGAGCGGTTGCTGTACCGCGGCGGCCTGACGATCCGCACCACGATCGACATGCACGCGCAGAAGGCCGCGCAGAACGCACTCAGCCGGCGTCCCAACCACAGCAGGACCGCCACCGAGGCCATGGTCAAGCCCGGAACCGGTGAGATCAAGGCCATGGTCGTCAGCCGGACGTACGGCGCGAACATCAAGAAGGGCCAGACCCAGCTGAACCTCGCCGCCGACTACGCGCACGGCGGCAACCTCGGCTACTCCGCCGGGTCGACGTTCAAGATCTTCACCCTGGCGGCCGCCCTCGACAAGGGCATCGACGTGGGCCGCTCGTTCCCGGCGCCCGAAAGCACGACGGTGTCGGGCTACCGCGACTGCAAGGGCAACGGCTCCGCCCCCTGGCCCGTCCAGAACGCCGAGAAGTCCAAGGGCAAGAGCGCCAACCTGCAGAGCGGGACGTGGGAGTCGATCAACACCTTCTACGCCTTCCTGGAGAAGGAGGTCGGGCTCTGCGACGCCGTGAAGATGGCGCAGAACTTCGGCATGAAGCGGGCCGACGGCAAGCCGCTCCAGCAGAACCCCGCCCAGGTCCTCGGCACCAACGAGATCGACGTCACCCACCTCGCCGCCGCCTACGCCGGGTTCGCCGCGCGCGGGGAGTACTGCACGCCGATCGCCATCACCGACGTGACCGACTCGACGGGCAAGAAGATCCGGGTGCCGAAGTCCAAGTGCTCCAAGGCGGTCGACACCGAGACCGCCGACGAGGTCACGAAGATCCTGCAGGGCGTCCTCACCAGGGGCACCGCGAGGGGGATGGGCCTCGGCCGGCCCGCCGCGGGCAAGACCGGCACCTGTGAGAGCTTCACCTGCGCCGTCTTCGCCGGCTACACCCCCGACCTCGCGGCCGCCGTCTGGTTCGGCGACCCGGAGGCACCCTGGGGGAACCGCAACTACGGCACCTACGGCCGGGACGTCGCGCCGATCTGGCGGGCCTCGATGGAGGGCGCGCTGCAGGGCGTGAAGGCCTCGTCGTTCCACACGCCGGTGAACGACTTCGGGAACCTCGACCAGAAGGCGGTCCCCAACGTCCAGGGCATGCAGGTCCAGCAGGCCAAGAAGCGCGTCGAGGGCGCCGGGTTCAGCGTGCAGATCTCCCCGCGCGCGATCGACTCGAACCAGCCCGCGGGCACCGTCGCCTACACCTCGCCGAACGGTGGCAGCCAGGTCGACCAGGACACCACCGTCATGCTCTTCGTGAGCAACGGCAGCGGCGCGGTCGGCGGCCGGGGCAAGGGCCACGGCAAGCCCGGCAAGGGCAACTGGCCGTTCGGCAACTGACCCGCCCGAACGACGGAAGGTCCCCGCACACGGCTCCGGCCGCGTGCGGGGACCTTTTCCGTATCCGCCATGCGTTCCCGTCCGCGCAGACGTCACCGAGCCCCCTGCGGGAGACCTGGCCGAGTGTCAGGCGGACGTCACCGGCGGACGTCGCCGGAGCCGTCGGCTCGCCGGGTCGGCCCGGCGGCCGCGTCAGCCGGCGAGCTGGCGCTTGACCTCTCCCGACACCCGCTTACCGTCGGCGCGGCCGGCGACCTTCGGCGTCACTTCCTTCATCACCTGGCCCATGGCCCGGGGACCCTCGGCGCCCGTCTCGGCGATCGTCGCGCGGACGAGCTCGGCCAGCTCCTCATCGGACAGCTGGGCCGGGAGGTAGTCCTCCAGGACGACGCCCTCCGCCTGCTCCGCCTCCGCCTGCTGGGTACGGCCCGCATCGGCGAACGCCTCGGCCGCCTCACGACGCTTCTTGGCCTCCCGCTGCAACACCTTGACGACGTCGTCGTCGGAGAGCTCGCGCGCCCGCTTGCCCGCGACCTCCTCGTTGGTGACGGCCGTCAGCGCCATGCGGAGCGTACGGGTGCGCACCTCATCGCGTGCCTTCATCGCGGCCGACAGGTCGGCCTGCAGCTTCTCCTTCAACATGAGGACAATCTTGCCCTGCTCCCGGGGTTCGACGCCCGGCAATAAACGGGGCGTCGTTCTGGCACGATGGGGAGTGTGCGAAAGAGATACGCGGTCCCCCTGGGCGTCCTCGGCACCGGGGTCGCCGGAGTCGGTTACGCCTCGCTGATCGAGCGAAACTGGTTCCACCTCCGCCGCTACGACGTTCCGGTGCTCGCGCCCGGCCAGCGGCCGATCAAGATCCTGCACATCTCCGACACGCACCTGACGCCGGGCCGCCGCCGGATGATCAAGTGGGTCAGCGCGCTCGACGCCCTCGAGCCCGACCTGGTCGTCAACACCGGCGACTCGATCGCGCACCGCGACGCCATCGGCCCGTTCCTCGACCTGCTCGGGCCTCTCCTGGACCGCCCCGGCGTGTTCGTGTACGGCTCGAACGACATGTACTCCCCGGTCCCGAAGAACCCGGCGCGCTACCTCTGGCGCACCAGCAAGACGGACTACAAGAAGCGCACCGTCCCCGACCTGCCGTACCGCGAGCTCGGCGCCGCCATGACCGCCGCCGGCTGGCTCGACCTCAACAACGCCACCGGCACGATCAAGGCGGGCGACGCCGAGATCTGGTTCGGCGGCATCAACGACTCCCACATCCGCAAGGACCGGTACGACGACATCGCCGGCCCCGCCAAGGGCCCGCTCAGCATCGGCGTCACGCACTCGCCCGAGCCGCGCAACCTCGACCGGTTCGCCGCCGACGGCTACCAGCTGCTGCTGGCCGGACACACGCACGGCGGCCAGCTGTGCGTGCCGCTCTACGGTGCGCTGGTCACCAACTGCGGCATCGAGCGCGCCCGCGTGAAGGGCCTGCACCGGCACGGCTCCGCCTGGCTGCACGTCTCCGCGGGCCTCGGCACCTCGCCGTTCGCCCCGGTGCGCTTCTGCTGCCCGCCGGAGGCCTCCCTGCTGACGCTCGTCCCGTCCGCCTGAGCCGTACGGCGCTGATCCCTGGCGAACACCGCCCCTGATGAGGAGCGGTATCCGTCAGGGATCGCCGTTCAGCCCACCGGCCTCGTCGTCCAGGCCGCACGGTCGGGGCCCAGCAACCGGAGGCCGCGCAACACCCGCAGCGGGACACCGTTCCCTGCCTTGAACGCGTTGATCCTCACCTGGAAACCGTGGACTCCGATGACCCGCAGCGCCTCCCAGCCGTCGCCGCTCTTTTTCCAGAACGCCGGGTGGCCGTCGACGGTGGTGTTCAGCGGCCCGTCCTCATCGGCCGGATCGACCGCTGCCACGGGCGAGACCTCGACCCTGATGCTCATCGGCGTGTGCTTGTCGTCCGGATAACCGCGGGTTGGCGGCCCATCGGCGTCCGCGGACAGGTCGAGTGAGGTCCGCCATTTCACTCCCGTAGAGAAACTCCGATCGTCGGTCGTTTCGATGACGTGAAGGCCCGGCGGGACGTACGTCAGCCGGAACGGCTTGCTCACCGGCGCGGTCTCACCGACCCGCAGGTTATCGGCGATCCGGAGATAGACACCCTGGTTCGCCAGGCCCGCGTCAGGCTCGATCTTCGCGACCGCCCAGGCTCCCGCCGCGTACTGCCAGCGGAGTTCCACAGGAGTGCTGCGGCAGTGGCTGCCGGCGAGGTCTCGCGCGTAGACCCACTGCGTCGGCCGGCCACCGATCCTCGGCGTATCGCCGACCTGGTCCCCATGTGGGCATTTGTTGTCAATGTCGCGGGCCATACGCGTGACGACCTCGGAGTCGATCCGCTGGCCGACCGGGAAGAGCGTCACACCGACCTGGGGGAAGAAGAACTCGTACGGTCTGCCGTTGGGGGTACCCGCCACCAAGGACATGTATCTGGTCCCGACGTAGACGGATCGCTCGGTCATGCCCTTGGGAACCCAGCCGAAGTCCGCAGAGCGCACCAGCGGGTCGAACCGCGCGCCGGTGGGCGTCATTACCGGGGCGGACGCCTTACGGCCGGTAGCCATGACGCTCATCCCGCCCACGATCAGGCCGGCGGTGGCGAAGACGGCCCCTATCTGCAGCAGCGACCGCGTTCGCCGCGCCCGGTGCCCATTCCGTACCGCACGTGCCACGTCGATCGTGGATGCGGGCTGCGGCTCTTGGGTCATCTCCGTGATCAACGTCTTGATCTCATGCTCATTCATCGTCACGCTCCCTCCTCACGTACGGACGCGGGCTCGAGGATCCGTCGCAGCGCGGCGAGCCCACGAGACGTCTGGCTCTTGACGTTTCCGGACGAACATCCGAGGATCTCGGCGGTCTGGTCGACGGTGAGGTCGCAGTAGAAGCGCAACACCAGCGTCGCCCGCTGCCGCGCCGGAACGGCCGTCAGCGCCCGCCGTACGTCCAGCCCCGCGTCGACGTCCGAAGCGGCCGCCACCGGCTCGGGGGTGCGCTCCACCACGCTGACCCGGGACCGCCAACCGGTTCGCTGCTCGCCGAGGAACTGCCGCACGAGCATGGTCCTCACATAGGCGTCCAGGTTGTCCGCCGCCCGCGCCCGCCGCCACTTCACGTACAGCCGGGTGATCGTCGCCTGGACGAGGTCGTCGGCCCGATGCCAGTCGGCGCACAGCAGATACGCCGTCCGCCGCAGCCGGGGCAACAGCTCTTGGATGCGCGCGGTGTACTCGTCGTCCGCGCGGCTCACGTCCTTTGCTCCATGCCCGATAGATGGGACCCGGCTCCCGTACGGTTGCACACGATCACGATCGACGGGTCGGCGGAATACTGTGGCGCGGGCACCGTTGATAGTCCGCTAGACTCGTCGAGGCGCAGGCGTTGCAAGGCGACCTGTGACCACCGGGGTGTAGCGCAGCTTGGTAGCGCGCTTCGTTCGGGACGAAGAGGTCGTGGGTTCGAATCCCGCCACCCCGACCAGCTCAGAGGCCCTGTACCGCGACGGTACAGGGCCTCTGTCTATGCTCGGCCGTCTATCGACTCTGGCTAGGTGGCTAGGAACCACTCCGACCGGTCCTCCCGGCCGCACCACTAGCGCTCTGCAGCGAGGGCGCGGAGATCGCCTCTCATTCCAAGTCGGGCCACGACCCGCGCGGTCGGGCCGCCGGTCGTGCTGGTTGCCGAAGCAGGCGGAGCACGGACTGTCCTCTGCGGTTCTGCGGCAAAAGCCACAGATCAACACACAGCGCAAAGGACCGAATATGCCGAATGCTCCAAGCGGACCGGCGGACCCTCCCTCTGGACCGCCCGGGAAGAGCCCGAGCGGCGGGTCGGGAACCTCCCCGGGCCGGAAGGGCGGACACGGACCCACCGGAACCTCGGGAGCCGGGCCGGGCAAGCCGCGTGGCCATTAAATAAGCGCGAGGCGCTAGCCCAGCACTGACAACGATGCCCGGTGGGGATGGGTCAACGCCACCTCACCGGGTTCTCCAGCCACATTACTATTCTGACGCGCGCCACACGTTGGCGGCGGCGAGGTCGACGGCGCTCCACGCAAGCCCGATCACCTCACCCTTGCGGAGGCCGAGGCCGAGGACGAGGATCAGGACGTACGCCGCGTGGAGCGGGTCACCATCGCGCTTGGCCGGCTCCAGGAACTTCCTCGCCTCGTCGACCGTCCAGGGCTTCACCTCGCGCTTGCGCGGCTTGGAGATCTTAAGCATGCCCGCCAGCGAAGAGCAGTAGACGACACGAAGCCGCCCCGCCCTCCCGACCGAGGAGAGCGGGGCGGCTTCATGCTGTCTGGGATCCGCGCTGCACCAAACGCGTATCCGTCGCCGAGGGTCAGCGCGGTCGACGAACATGCCGATGATGGTATCTACCTGGAAGAACGTGACCGTCCCACGCCTTCTTCGGTGAGCAATGCGTGGGCGTGATGGTGCAGTGGGATGACGAGGTCGAGGTAGTCACCGCGGTCGGCCCGCATGAGCATGTTGGTGATCACGAACAGCTGCGTCCGCCGACCGTCGGGGGTGTCGAGCAGGTAGGCGAAGGTGTCGTGCATGGTCTGGGCGATGCCGGGCTGCAGGAGGCTGTGGCAGTGCAGCGTGGCGGCGTCGTAGCCGTAGGGGGCTCGTCCCCACATCTCCCAGTCCAGCACGGCGAGCTCGGGGGCAGTCAGATTGGCCCAATGCAGGTCGGCGTGTGCGGTCGTCCACCGGTCGATCCGCGTGTCGATCTGGTCACCGAAGAAGATCCGCAGCCGGGTGGAGACGCGGTCCTGGTCGATTGCGCGCCGGTTGGTGGGGACGTCGGCGAGGTGATCGAGTCCGTCGCGGAGGGCATGCCACCAAGACGGCGGCAGGTCGATGCCATGGTGGAGCTCGGGTGTCGGTGAGCAGGGGCGGCCGGCGATGTAAGTCATGACTTCCGCGCGGAGCGCCTGCCCGTCGTCGGCCCATTCCCGCGCGTCGATGACGCGGGGCTTGGCGATGCCGGTGATGGCGGCCGCGTCCCGGTTGCCGGTCCACCAGTCGTCGCCCGTCCAGGACAGGTGTTCGGCCACCACGCGCAGCCAGCGGCGCACGCCGCCGGCGAGCGGGACGACGGCCGCGCTGATGCTGCGGTCCCTCCATCCGAAGACCGGCGCGCCGATCAGTTCCAGGCCGAACAGCCGTGCCGCGTGGTCTAGGGCGTCTCGCATCCACGCTCGGTGGTTCTCGTCGGCGAGTTCGGTCATCGCCGGATGTCCTCGTCATTGGTGATGTGCCGCAGGTACAGGTCGGGTTTGGCCATGAACCGTCGCCAGTGGTCGACGAGCTGCAGCTGGTCCCAGGCGGTTCGACGGAGGCCGTGGTCGCCGAGCTCAAGGATGTCCGCGCCGGGCAGCGCGGTCAGGATCGGCGAGTGGGTGGCGCAGATGATCTGGCCGCCGATCGTGGCCAGGTGGTCCATCAAGGCGACCAGGCGCAGGCAGGAGGTGAAGGACAAAGCGGCCTCGGGCTCGTCCATCAGGTACAGGCCCGGGTCGTTGAACATGGCCTCCAGCACGGTGAAGAACCCCTCGCCGTGGCTTTGCTCGGTGAGGGGTTCGTCCCAGAAGCCGTACATCCCCGAGACGTTCTGGCCGAGGTTGAACAGGGTCTCGGCGCGGAAGAAGAAGCCCTTGCGGCGGCGCCGTGGCCCGAGGGTCAGCGCCCGCCCTTCGACGGTCAGGTCGGCCTGGAGGACTTCGCCGAGCGGCGTCAGTGTGGTCGTGCTCGCGTATTTCGTGCCGCCCTTACCGCCGTGGGAGGGGATCTTGCAGGCGTCGGCGATGGCTTCGACGATCGTGGATTTGCCGGATCCGTTCTCCCCGACGAGGAATGTCACCGGCCGGTGAAACTCCAGCCCGTGATCACCCATCGCTGCCACGGCGGGGATCGAGTACGGCCACCGCGTACGGTTCACCGTCTCGGGCGCCTGGAGGTGAAGGCGTTGGACGATCACGGGCTGGGTCCTTCTATCGGTCGGCTGGGAGGCCGCTTACCGGGGGCGACACGGTTTCGGACGGTAGTCCGGGACGCAGCCGCCCACGGGACGGCAGTCGCCCTTCGGCCGGCACGCCGGGCTGCAGCTCGGTCCGCACTGCGGGTCGCACATCTTCGGGACGCATGGCATCTCGATCGGCGTGAACTGTGCTTGCAGGTATTCGGTGACCGACGCCATCCGCGGGCCGGTCATGATGTCATGCAGCGCGCTGGTGTGGATGTTGCCGATCGGCAGCCAGCGTGCCATCACGCATGGCCACACAGTACCGTCCGGGGCGATCGCAAGGTTCCCGCAGCTGGTCGACCCCTTGCGGGCGATCCCGGGCACCCCGGCCGATCTGTCGTAGCCCGTCGTAGCCGATGTCGGTGACGCCGATATCGGTGAGCATCGCCTTCGCCTGGCTGGTGCGCTGGCCGTCACGGACGCCGACGATTCCAACCCGCAGCGGGATGGAGCGGCGCACAGCCTCGGCGATGTTCGCGCGGGTGCGCGCGTGGCTGGGCCGCCG
Source organism: Actinoallomurus purpureus (assembly GCF_024055795.1). Classification (GTDB taxonomy): domain Bacteria; phylum Actinomycetota; class Actinomycetes; order Streptosporangiales; family Streptosporangiaceae; genus Actinoallomurus; species Actinoallomurus purpureus. The sequence goes on from NZ_JAMXMY010000010.1 coordinate 46,341, forward strand.
CGTGATCGCGGCATGCTCGCCGGGATCACGCGGCGTACCAGGAGGTGGCCAGCCGTACGCCGGGTCGGGTGAAGGTCTTCCACAGCTCCGGGCTGACGTGGACGAGGTTGGTGAAGATCTCGATCTCCAGTCCGCGGGCCAGACCGTGGCCGACGAGCTCAGGAAGGGCAGGATGCAGGGTGGGTTCCCCGCCGATGAACTGGACCAGCTGAACGCCGATCCTGGCCGCCTCCTCGAGGACACGACGCCAGTCCGGCGTGGTCATCGTGCCATGCGTACCGTCCGGACCCGATTCGGCGTAGCAGTGCGTGCACTGCAGTTGGCATTGACCTGTGATTTCTAACCACATGAACCGCATCTGCTGCTGATGCATCTCGATGTTCCTTTCCAATGTGGATGAAAGCGAGTATCGATTTGACGACTGCGCGCGGGGTAGAGGGCAGGGCCCCAGGGCGGCTTCCTCTCCGCACCCAGGGCCGCTGCGGTCAAACCGTTCCGGCGTTCAGCTTCCGCAGCCGGTGCGCCGCCATTCCGGCGAACGGCCGCGTCGAGCAGGTGGGCGGCATGCCCGAGGTTGATCTGTACGGCCACGCCGTCCTCTGTGGCCTGGAGGGCGTGTGATCCGGTCGCGTCGATCGCGGCAATCGCCAGCTTCGCGAGGTCCTCGCCGTGCTCCGCCATGTGCAATAGGTAGGTCGCGAGCGGGCCGATGTCAGCGGGGCCGACGCCGTCGGACGCGCAGCCTGCTGACCGCGGTGCTCGATCGGCAGTTCGCGGCGGTGGAGCGTACGCTGGAAGTGGCGGCCGAGGACGCATAAGGGCAGCCGTTCGGTGTGCGGGTACACCGGTTCCTGATCGCGGCGGGCAGTGAGCTCGGGCGGATCGGCGCGGCTCAGCTCGCGACCCGGCGGGGCGAGGCGATGCTGCGCCAGTACGTGGAGCAGCGTGTGGACGCGGTACCGGCGGCTCGACGAGCTGTTCCGGGACGGGCACCGGCGGGGACTGCTGCCGGCGCCGCCCGAACTGCTGAGCGAGATCACCCGCGGCGCGTTGGAGTGGCTGCTCACCTCGCAGTCGCCGCGCGAACCCGACTGGACCGGGGCCGATCTGCTGCGGGCGACCGGCGACACCGTGCTCTACGGGGCGATCCGCTCAGCACACCCCGGCATCGACGGTGAACGGCTCCGGGCGGTCATCCCGACGGCCCGCGGGAATGAGCAGGAGGTGGTCCCGTGACTGGGACAACCGGCAGGGTGGCATTGGTGACAGGGGCCAGCAGCGGAATCGGTGCGGCCACCGCGCGCCTTCTGGCCACGCGAGGGATGCGCGTGGTGGTCAACTATCTCCGCAGCGGCACGGCGGCCGAGGAGGTCGTGGCCGGCATCGAGGCCGCAGGCGGCCAGGCCATGGCCGTGCAGGCCGACGTGCGCGAGGCAGCGGCGGTCGAGAGCATGATCGAGCAGGTCCGGGCTGCATGGGGTGGCATCGACGTGCTCGTGCACAACGCGCTCACCCCGTATGTGATCAAGCCGTTCCAGGACATGACGTGGGAAGAACTGGGCGGCAAGCTCGACGACGAGATGCGTGCGGCGTTCGCGGTCACCAAAGCCGTCCTGCCCGCCATGGCCGAACAGGGCTGGGGACGCATCATCTATCTCGGTACCGGCCTCAGCCACCAGCCCCGGGAGGGCATGATCGCACTGGGCACGGCCAAGGCCGCACTTGTGCAGTTCGCCCGGTACCTCGCCCAGGAACTGGGCCCGCGGGGCATCACGGTCAACGTCGTCGAGCCCGGCCCGGTGGAGGACACCCGCATGGCGGCTGTGTTCGACGAGGAGCACAAGCAGCGGCAGGTGGCCGCTACCCCCCTGGGCCGCCTGGCACACCCGGGCGACGTCGCCCAAGCGGTCGCCTTCTACGCCAGCGAGGACAACGCCTTCATGACCGGCACCACGGCCGCGGTCAACGGCGGGATGTCCATGTACTGACGCCCCGCTGTCCTGCGCACACGGGGCCATACCGTCCCGGTCCGGCCGACGGCCGGACCACATCCGGCACACCGTCACCTCGGCATCATGGGCCGCAGCTGCCGGGCCCACGGCACGCGCGGGCGCATGGCGGTGGACACGATCAAGGAAAACGTTCATGTACACGATCGATCTCGCCTACGTCGGGCGGGGCCTGCACGAGGAAATCGTCGCCTACATCGCCGACCAGCAGGACTACTACGCCGACGAGGGCGTCCACGTCGCGCTGCGCGACGGCTGCACCTGGGACGAGGAGCGGCTGCGCCACGGCGCCACCATCGGACTCGGCCGGGCACTGCTGTCCCGACTGGCCGATGACACCCCCTGGGTCGCACTCAATGTCAACACCCACCGCCCGCTGTTCTGGTTCCTCGCCCGCCCCGGCCTGACCTCGCTGGCCGACTTGGCCGGCCGACGGCTGGCGGTACACGCCCCCCACACCGCACCCGGGTGCTTCACCCGGATCGTGCTGCGCCGGGTCGGCCTCGACCCGGACCGAGACGTCCACACCATCGTCCGCCCGCCCGGCGACTACGGCATGGACCTGCGCGGGCTGCACGACGGCAGGATCGACGCCGCCCTGGTCGGCAGCACCATGGCACCGGAGGCGATAGCCGCCGAGCACGGCTGGCAGGTGCTGGCCTGGGTCGGCGACCACTTCCAGATCCCCACCGTAGGCGTGGCCGTCGACCCCACCTACGTCCACCCGGACGACCCCGCCGTCCAGGCCGTCGTACGAGCCCACCGGCGCGCCCTGCAGGTGATCCACAACGAACCCGACACCACGGTGCGGCACATCCAGACGTTCCTCGGCCGACACACCACAGAAGAAGCCCGAGCCCACTACGAGACGTTCATCGCACCGTACTTCACCACCGACGGCCAAGCCGACCTCACCGTCGGCGCCACCGCGATCACCGCGGTCGCCGCCGAACTCGGCGTCCCCGTCAGCGTCACCGCAGCCGAGTTCTACCGCACCGCGACCACCACGCCCTAAGCCCGGCGACACCGGCGCTGCCGAAACGCAGGCAGTACCTCACGACCGCCCACGCAGAGACCGCCCCGCCGGGGGATCAGGTGGCCGATTCTGCCCTGGTGCCGTGTTCTGGACGAAGAGGTCGTGGGTTCAAATCCCGCCAACCCAACCAAGGTCAAGGGCCACTTCCGATCACGGAGTGCCCTTTTCAATGCCGTACGGCGCGAACTACAGAAACACCTGGCGAAACGCGTACACCACGTCCGTGGACGCAGTCGAAGTGTTGCTGGAGCACTCGTGCGATCTTCGCTTGTCTACACAACATCCGACGATAAGGATAGATCAGCTGAGCCGTAGGGACAGCGGGGCTCATTCCGGCGACGGACGCACAAGACAATCGCCGTGGGTGGTCGCCGGCCGCCGTGGTTGGAGCGATCGCTGCCTTGAGGCTCCCGGTACTCAGGCCTGCGACAATCGCCGGTCGCCCAGGCATACTCTGCCGGTGGTTGACTGGCTTGATCTAAAATCGGAAACCAAAGAGGCCCCCGTCGAGCTGGTCTGTAAGGAGCGGTTCGATCACGTAGGGACTGGAATCGAAGCCCTTATCCTCAGCTTTACGTAGGTCATCGGAGTTCATCGTGACGATGTACTGCATACCCTCGTCTCGCATAACGTCTGCGGCGAGTTGCAGAGCGGCGGCGATTTGGCGCTCGTCAACTCCGTCGTAGAGGTGGCTGTCGTGAACGAGGAAATCCGGGCCACGGCCGTTGCGGTGAGCGATCACCGCAGTCGTGAGATCGAAGCAGAAGATAACCATGTTGTGGATGCCGCGGCTTCCGTCTGCGTCGATCTTGGCTTCGATGTCGAGGCGTTGTTTGCGAGCCTCGAACGTCAGGTAGGGGTTGTGGGATGGGCCGTACAGTTGACGAGCGAAGATGTTGAACAGGCGGCTGGCATCGGAGGTGATCTCTGATCGATCGTCTAGGTCGTCGGCCATTACCGATTCCAGGGCCAATCGTCGGCTTTCGATCTCGCGTCGGCTGGCCTCCAAGGTCTGTGCGGCTTGGAAGCGGTTCCTCAAGGCTTCTAGTGTTGCCTGTTCTCTCGCGAGGACGGATTGGAGCGAGGTTAGGGCGTCGAGCGCGCCGCCTTCATTCAAAGTTTGCAGAAGTGAGGCGAGGCGTTGCCCAAGGCCTTCGCGTTCGCGTTCACGTTCGGCCAGTCGCCGTTCGACGCGGTCGGTTTCTTCTCTGAGTTGCTTTTCGCGGTTGCGAACGACGGTCTGATGGAAGGCACGCACTTCGTCAAACCGATGCCTTACCTCGCCGCCCAGGACAACGTTAAGCTGCTGAAATGCCTGTTCGAGATAGTGGTCGTCGGGTTCTGCAGCGTCGGTTGTCGCGCGCCGCATCTGCTGGAGGTTGTGGCGTTCGACTTCGTCAAGGTCGCGGAGTTCGCGGATTTGGCGGTCGAGCGCATCGGCTTCGCGGCGGAGGTCCTCATAGCCCGGCACAACCTGAAACTGCTCGATTTGCCGACGGAGTTCGGTGATGCGTTGTTCGACAGCACTAATCTCGCCGCGAAGCTCAGCCGAGCGGCCGACGATCTTGCCCCACACAGGGTCTTTGGCAGCCTCAACGAGTTTCCTACGGGTCGCGTCCTGTTGGGATAGAGTCCGATATTCGATGGCAAGACCGACGTCGAGGCCGAACAGGTAGCTAAGGCAGATCATTGCCTCGTGGGGTGATTGCCCAGAGAAGGTGCTCGTAGGATTTAGGAAACCGCCCGCGTCGACGCGGCGGATCGCAAATGACGTCAAGGTTCGGCCGCTGACCGGTGACTCCGGTGAGGGCACCCGGTAGAGATCCCGTGCGATGGTCCACTGCCAGTCTTTGAGGGTGATCTCCGCTGCGAACTGCTCGCCGAACAGACCAGTGTCCGCGCGCCGTGACACGTCGGGCTGAAGGTAGACCTTCGATGAGGCTGGCCGACGTTCAATCGTGATGGGTTCGCTCTGCCCAGGCCAGTCCATGACCAACCGGAAACGATGGTTGGCGAGAGCCTCATGGCTCCATAGCGATTTCTTCTGGGTGTTGGCTCCCAGGAGGTAGTGCAGGAGCTCGACCATACTCGACTTGCCGGCGCCGTTGCGGCTATCGGTGTCGGCGGAGCGGTGGGTGCGGTCGGCGACAAGGAGATTCAGGCCCGCTCGGAACCGGAGGGTCTTGAACCGCTCGTCGTCGGCCCCGAGGCTACGTAGCATCTGGCCGAGGGCGGAACATCAGGAGCTCGTTGCGGTCGTCCAAGTCGACCAAGCCCATGGCGTACAGCACGTCGAGCGCCAATGCGAACCACCAGAAAGACACGGGCGCTTGATGGTTGTGTTCCTCTCGCCAGGTCAGTAGCCGCCGCCAGGCCTGTGTGACGGTGACGGGCTGCGTACCCGTGGCGAGGATGATCTGCGCCCCCACAGCGAGCAGCGCTCGTTGGGGCGCGACCCCCTTCGTGGGAACGATCATGGACTCACTCTCGACTCAGGCACGGTGGGGACGGACGGGGGCGGCACTTTGAAGATGTCACACTCCCCAAAGAAGTACATCAGGACCACGAGCGCGTTCAAGGACGCAGCGAAGCCCTTCGCCTCGTTGCCGAGAATGTGGAAGACCAGATCCTCCAGGATCTGATCCGGGTCGTCGTGGAGGTCTGCCAGCATCAGGTAGTACTCACGGAACCCTGCCGCAACATCGTCGCGCTCGACCGGATCGACGACGTTGGCGTAGTAGGTCTCGACACACGGCACGTAGGCCATCGCGTGGGTCATCTGGGTCATAGCGTCCGGCGAGAACGCATTGAACTCCATCTTCTGATGGGACGGCACGGGGATCGGCCCGAGCCCGAAGTGTGGCTTGCGCTCCTTGGCCAGGTGTTCCAGCAAAGGCCGCACGTCTCGCAACGCGACGCCGGTAACGACCTTCTTTGCAGGGAATTGGCACCCCAGCAGGTCTTCGATCTGGTGTCGTTCGAGTCTGAAGATCTCGTAGAGGAAGCGTCGATAACCGAAGTTCGCGAAGGCGAGATCGGGAAAGGACTTCTTGGCCTCAGTCAGGGCAATTGAGACAATTGGGTCCATACCGCGCCGGTCGGAGTGTACAAAGGTGAAGATATCGAAGGCGCCAGGACGCTGCCGCAGAGCGCTGGCCAAGTCCCCGTTTATCTTCTTGGTCACCTCCCTTTCATCGACGGTCTGCGGCCCGTAGCAGGCGAACAGATTTCGATCGTCGATCATCAGCCCGTCCGCTCCACGATCTCCGAGACTGCCGCGAGTGCGGACATCGAAGAATCCGGGGTCGCGCTGGCACATGAGGTCCAGGAAGAACTCCTCTAAGCCCTCGCCGTGTAGAGAGTTGAGCTTCGCGCTGAGCATGTCCCGGACGAGCAGGCGCTCCCAGAGCTCTAGAGCATGGGTTTGCATACGAACGGTTCCCCCAGGATGACCATGATGAGGCTTCGGCGTCTATCGTATCGAGACGACCCATCTCGTAGAGGCCGATCGTGCCCTCGATGATGCGCTCCGAGGCTTGATGTTGCCTCCACTCATCTCGGAACGAAGGGTTACTTTCGGCTACAGATCGGAAGGTCCCGGGTCGCTGGCCTGCCCTGTGCTCCGGGTCAGCCTGTTCTCGGATTCCCTGCGCGTCCCGTCTGACGACAGTTGTGACGACAACGACGACATCCAATGGCACGTGATTTCAGCCATCAAGAACTGTCCGTCCACGATCCGCCGGCGCTTGGCGCGACGCAGGTCGGCAACCGAGACGCGGTGGTTACGGCCGACCTTGGTGACCTTGCAGGGGAAGCCGCCCTTGCGGCGAGGGCCCACGCACCAGACAGATCCCAAAGCGCACAAGGAGCCCGTTGGTAGAGTTGGTGCAGCCCCCCCACCTAGGGAAAGGCGGGGTGGCTGAGGTGAGGGAAGCTGCGGCGGGTGGGCAGGCCGGCGAGAGTTCCGTCGATCTCGGGGGCTACCAGCAAGAGCTGAAACGGACGCTCGGCTCCTTTCAGGTGTTCGCGATCTCGTTCGCGTTCATCTCGGTGGCGGTCGGCATCTTCTCGACATATGACGACGTGCTCCGTAACGCAGGGCCGGTCGGGATCTGGCTTTGGGTCATCGCGGCGGTAGGGCAGGTCCTGGTGGCGTTGGTGGTCGCGCAGTTCGCGGCCCGCATCCCGCTCAGCGGGTCCTCCTATCAATGGGCCTCGCGACTGACCAACCCGAAGATCGGCTGGGGGTTCGGTTGGCTGACCTTCTGCTATCTGGCGATCGCCGTGGTGGCGGTCGACAATGCGCTTGCGAGCCAGGCATTCATGCCGCTCGCCGGCATCAAGCCGGATGAGGGCACCGCGCGCCTGATCACGCTCGTGGTGCTGCTCATCCAGGCCTTGCTCGCAGTGGCCTCGACCCGCATCGTCAGCATGATCAACGGGAGCGCGGTGGGGCTCGAACTGGTGCTCGTCGTGGTGGTGTCGATCGCGCTCATCATCGCTGTGGCGATCACGGGCAACGGCGCAGTCGACAACCTCACCTCGCGCGGTGTCACCGAGAACGCCCACGGCTATTTCGCCGTCGGCGGCGGGTTGATGCTCGCGATGATCGCGGGCCTCGCTACGCTTGTCGGCTTCGACGCCGCGGCGAACCTGGCCGAGGAGGCCAAGGATCCCTATCGCAGCGTCCCGCGCGCGATCGTGGGGTCGGTCGTGGCGGCCGGACTGCTGGGACTGCTGTTCCTGATCTCGCTCACCGTCGCGATCGACGATATCGCCCGGATCAGCGCGAGCGGTGCGCCGGTCGCCGCGATCATGCGCGATCAGCTCGGTCCGGTGATGGAGAGGACGCTGCTGGTCGCGATCACGTTCGCGTTCTTCGGCGCCGGGATGGTGATAATGGCCGCGTGCTCGCGGATCGTGTTCGCGATGTCACGCGACTCACGCTTCCCTGCCCACCGGCTGATGCGGCGGGTCGACCCGCGCACGCATACGCCAGTCCCGGCGACGATCCTGATCTTCGTCGTGGGGGGCTTCCTGATGGTCGCGCTGCCGGGTGCCGCACTGCTGGAGCTGATCACAGCCTCGACGATCCTCCCGGCGATCATCTACGGCTTGACGGTTACCCTCTACCTGGCGGTGCGCAGACGACTAGGTCGCAAGAAAGGCGCGTTCGACCTCGGGCGCTTCGAGCTGCCGGTCGCGATCGGCGCGCTGGTGTGGTCAGTCGCCTCACTGTTTTTCCTGGTGACGCCCGCGACGGCGTTCGTCCCCGTCCTGATCGTGGTCGGCTTGCTCCTCGCGGGCGGGCTGTTCCTGCTCGGCCTGCTGATATTCGACCGCGAGGTGCTCGAGACCGAGCCCGGAGACGTAAGCGTCTTCACGCATTGACAGAGAGACCAATCGACCCCGATTCAGCCGTGAAGCGGTCGATTCCCTGTGATCGCTGGTGATTGCCAACGCTGCGAGTACGAGCTTCCGGCGATCTATGCGAGCCGGGCGCCGACCCAGAACGCCCGGGCCCGGTTCGTCCGCCAGGTCCTACACCGGCGCGCGGACATCATGAGTGTTCATGGCCGGTATGCGGGTCCCAGGTTTCCGGCCACTGCGAGCAGCGTGATGCCACAGGTTGCGCGCGCGCCGATCATTGCGATTCCCGAGTAAGTGCCTGTCGGGTCGCCCTTGTGAAAAGCAACCTTGAACTGCAGTGTCTTGGACTTGTGGGCGTACAGGGCTCCGAGGGTGTGGTCCTCGCTGTACCAGTCGTGCTGCGGGCTGGAGTTATTGCGCGACAACCCGAACCGGTGCCAGCTTCCGTGTCCCCACCGCCAACTGACGGTAGGGGTCGGCCCCCAGTGATTGTGATTGGGCGGGACCCCGATGCTGTAGTCGAAGAACAGACCACGGAGTGTGGTGCCGGTCTTGTTGTACAAGGTGGTTCGCACCGTGACGGACTGCCCGGGACGGTGTGCCGTGGGGAATGAGTTGCTCCACGACGCCTTGATCGCTCCCTGGTGGCAGATCGTCGAGGCTTCGGCTGCGGGCATTCCGCTCAGGAAAGTGGTCGCAGCTGGTATCAATACGGCGGCCGCGCTTGCGGCGAGCATGCGTGAGCGCATGGGTCTGCTCCGGGGGAATATGTAGTGAAGGCTTGCCGATTATCTGCAGTGGTGCGGCCGTTGTCCAATGAACCGCTGGTCTGGAATCGGCGCTCAGGCGGGGGCGCCGTTCAGGACTTCGACCTGGCCGGTGTCCAGGGAGTAGTACGCGCTGACCACGGCCAGGGTCCCTTTGCTCACCAACGGCGCGAGGTCGTGATTGCCGCGTAGGGCATCCGCGGTCAGCTTCACCTGGGCTCTGGTCATCGCGTCGACGGGGTCTGCGCTGCGCTCCCTTGCGGCCTGTTCGTATGCCGAGCGCAGAGCCTGCACGATCGCCTGCAGGTTGCCCGGCAGCGGCTTGCCTTCCCGGAGGGACTTGTACGCGGCGGAGACCGCGCCGCACCGTTGGTGACCGAGTACGACGATCAGGGGGGTGCCGCTGGTCATCGGCCCGTACTCGACGGATCCGGTGACCACCGGCCCCACGGCCTGCCCGCCGGTACGCATCACGTACAGATCACCCAACCCCGTGTCGAAGACGAGCTCGGGCGGGACCCGGGAATCGATGCACGACAACACCACTCCGTAGGGTTGCTGCTTGGCAGCCAGCAACTCGCGGCGTGCGGGATCGCGGTCAGGATGCTGAAGTGCGCCGGTCACCCAGCGTCTGTTGCCGTTCATCAGCCGTTCGTAGGCGGCCTTCGGCGAGCCCGGAGACGCTCCTGTCGTAGGCGTGGGCGCCGCCATGTTCACCGCCTCGTCCGACGAGCAACCGGCGAGATACGCCGTGGCAAGGGACACGGAGCCTGCCAGTAGCGTTCGCCGTCCCGGACCGCCGGTTGGAAGGCTCATGATCTGGATCCTTCCCGCTCCGGGCAAGGCCCCGACAATGGAGACGTATGGCGAGGATTTAAGAACTGTCCGTCCATGGCCTGCCGTCTCGGTCCTTTCCCCGTGCGGCACGGGCAGCGGCTTCTCGTCGTCGATCACGTCGTACGGCCGCCCGCGCCGACCACACACAAAGTGATGTTCTCGATCACCGTGACCTGGCCGAACGCGAGATCGACCGTGCGTTTGTGTGCAGACGGGTCCGCACCGCCGCTCCGCGACGCGGCTTGGTCACCGGTCCTGGGCCGCCGGGCGCGGGCTGCGGGAGGCCTGGGCGAGCAGTTCGTCGACGGACCACTGGTCGTAGACGTGCTCGCCGTACTTGCAGGCCAGCACGCGGCCGTCCTCGGCGATCAGAAAGTCGGCGGGCAGGCCGAAGCGTCCGCCGTGCGGGTTGGCCGCGGGGCCGTGCTCGCGCCTGCGGATGATGGCCCACGTGCTGCGCAGGACCGCCCGGAGGATCGGGATCCAGGCACGCGGGTGCAGGAGCGCCCGCCGCGCCGATTCGACGCCGAACTCGACGTACAGCCGCTTGTCCGGGTCGGCGATGACGGCGAACGGCAGGTCGGCGGTGTGCTCCCGCAGTTCGTCGGCGGGCGAGTGGAATACGACGACCTCGCGGATGCCGGCCGCCTCGATCTCGGCATGGCGCCGCACGATCGACCGTAGGTGGAGATTGCACACCGGGCAGCCCGCGAAGCGGCGGAACTGCAAGTGGACGAGGCGTCCGGGCTCCGGGACACGGATCGGCGGCCCGGAGACGGGGGTGAACTCGCGGCCCCCGATCACGGTGCCGGGGTGGGGCCTGTGGAGATCGCCGTGCGCGGCCATCACGTCACCTTCCCTGTAGGCGTACAACATACGCTAACACGGGTAGGCGTACCTTGTACGCTGTCAGGACCATGCCACGTCCACGCTCACTCACCGACACTCAGATCGCGGCGGCGGCGCTCGCGGTCATCGACCGCGACGGGCTCGCCGCCCTGACGATGCGCGCGGTCGCAAAGGAGCTCGGCATGGGGACGATGTCCCTGTACCGCTACGTCGACGACCGCGAGCAGCTCGAGGGACTGGTCGTCGAACGCGTGCTCGGCGCGGTCGACACCACACCCCCGGCCGGCTCATCGTGGCGGGAACGGCTCGCGACCATGGTCGAGCGCGTCCGTGGCGCCGTCGGCGCCCATCCCCAGGTGGTGCCGCTGATGCTGACCCACCGCCAGAGTTCTCCGAGCAGCCGCCACTGGGCGGAGTCCGTCCTCGGCATCCTGACCGAGGCGGGGATCGACGGCGAGCGGCGCGTCATCGCCCTGCGCGGCCTGCTCGGCTACCTCATCGGGGCGATCCAGCTGGAGCACCTCGGCCCGCTGTCCGGTACGGGCACGCGGACGATGGCGGCACTGCCGGGCGACGATTTCCCGCTCCTGGCCGAGACGGCGCGGCAGGCCGCGGGGATCACGTTGGACGAGGAGTTCCACCGGGGTCTCGCCATCCTCCTGAACGGCCTGGCCGACGAGGCCCGGGCGGGCGGAAGGCCGCGATCCCCTGCGCGCCGCCGATGACGCGGCTCGGGAACGTGGGTTCTCAAGGGCGGGCGGTGGTCAGCGGAGATCGATGCTGCCGTGGGCCAACTCACGGTCACCGAGGAGGACGTCCGTCCCTTCGGGCAGCAAAGGCGGGATGAGCGCCGGCAGGTCGATCCCCGCCCAGTCGACGCGGACCTCGAGTGACCGGTGCTCCGCGGGCGCCACGATCTCTTCGGCCGGCAGCACCCGGACGCGCTCCGCGCCGTCCGGCGTCGCGAGGAGCGCGTAGGCGCCCACCGGCTCGGGCTCCCCGCCGTGGACCCGCCGCTCGGAGTCCCAGGTGATCTCCGTCAGCCCGGGGAGCTTCAGCCCGACGAACGGGTACAGGTCGCGCGCCGACACCTCCTCGCCCCGCTGGTAGACGCGGATGGCGAGGGTGCCGCCGGAGTGCGGGCTCCAGCCGGTGCGGAGGAAGCCGGCGACGGCGTGCCGCAGACCGGGCAGGTCGGTGAAGGTCCGCAGGTGTCCGCGGCCGCCGCTTCCCGCGACGGCCGACTCCTCGAACAGGTAGTAGCTGTACATGCGGCGTCTCCGACGAAGGTGTGGCCGGGTGTGACCGGAGCGTAGCCGACCAGCGCATACGGAGTGGTCACGATTCGATGGCCGTTCGTGCCGTACGCCCGAGTTGGTGCTCCAGACCCAATCCTCACCAGGACCTGGGCACTACAACGGGTCGGAGAACGTCCAGCCCTTTTCCAGGAGGGAGTCGATCTCGGTGACGGCGGTGGTGAGGCGTTCCTCGTGGGTTCCGGTCACGACGATGTACGGGAGGCCGCGCCGGTCGAGTTCTTCGCGGAACCGCGCCGACATCCGCTCCCGGATCGACTCACCGTCGCGCCAGCCGTCCTGTTCGAAGGGCACGCCGGCGGTGTCCGTGAGGATCCACAGGTCGTGGCGGGCGCGGGCGTGGAGGCGCTCGACATCGGGCGAGAGGGCGCCGAGGTAGCGCTCGTGCCACAGGGAGGTGGCGAAGGCGTCGGTGTCACAGATCAGCAGGGGCGAGCCGGAGCGGGCGGCGGCGTCCTCCAGGGCGAGGTGCCGCTCGGCGATCAGGGTGAACTCCTCCGACGACCAGGCGAGGTCGCCGATCCACACGTTGGGGTCGGTGCGCCGGGCGACGGCCAGCTTCTCCTCGCAGTACAGGCGGCCGTACTCCGGGACCCAGCGGGTCGACGCCCACACGCCGCCGCGGGCGGAGTAGTGCGCGGCGAGGGCGCGGCTGAGCGTGGTGGTGCCCGAGGACTCCGCGCCGACGAGGACGACGCGCCGGGTCAGATACGCGCGTACGGCGGGCGAGAGCCACGGCCGGCAGGCGACGGGGTCGCTCCGGACGGCGGTGCCGCTCACCGGGAACCGGCCGCGCGGCGGATCGACGGGAACGTGCGCGGCGGCGAACCGCCGTGCCAGTTCGGGGCCGTACTCCTCGGAGCTGAACACCGCGTCGACCGGGGGCAGGCCGAGCGCGCCGACGCCGTGCCCGGACGCCGCGCTCAGGCCGGCCCGGAACGCCGCGACGTGCGCCGCCCAGATCGCGTCGGAGTCGTAGTCCACCTCGACGTCGTCGACGACCGGGACGATCTCGACGTGCGGCTGCGGGTGCCGCTCCCGGAGCCAGGCCGTGCGCAGGGCCAGGGGGATGCTCTCCGCGGTCGAGGCGGCCACCACGACGGTCACGCGCTCGCAGGCGTCCGCCGCGGTGTCGATCAGATGGTGGTGGCCGGCGTGCGGGGGATAGAACTTGCCGATCACCAGCCCGTGCCGGTACGTCATGGGGCCACCAGGACGGACGCCGCCCGCCGGCCCGCCCAGTCCTTCCGCCAGGCGAGCAGCCCGGCGACGCACAGCGCCAGGAAGACGACGTAGAGGGCGCTGGTCAGGTAGAGGTGCTTGTAGGCGTACAGCGGGATGTAGATCAGGTCGGCGGCGATCCACAGCCACCACGACTCGAGCAGTTTGCGGCTCTGACCGTACGTCGCGGCCAGCGAGATCGCGGTGGTCAGCGCGTCCCAGAAGGGGACGTTCGAGTCGGTCCAGGCGCTGAGCGCCCACGTCAGCAGGCCGGTGGCGGCGATCCCGGCGACCGCGAGCCCGGCCCACTCGGTGCCGGACGTGCGCTGGACGACCCGTTCACCGCGATCCCGCCCGCCGTACAGCCACTCCCACCAGCCCCACGCCTGCAGCACGACGTACACGACCTGCAGCCCCGCGTCGGCGTACAGGCCGCCGTCCACGAAGATCAGGCCGAGCAGGACGACGTTGGCGATGCCGATCGGCCAGTTGGCGATGTTCTGCCGTACGACGAGCCAGACGTTGACCACACCGGTGGCGAAGCCGAGGACCTCCGCCCAGGTCGTGGGCGTACCGCCGAGGGTGATGGCGGGCTCCAGGAGGGGACCCAGCAGGCTGTGCAGCGACAACGCGGCGCGCTCCCATGATCAGACAGTGGCCAGCAGAACCTAACATCCCGGACTTTGGTCACACGAGGGGAAAAACGCCGCACAGAGCTCGGCGCGCGGACGCCGAGCCCGCATGGCGAAGAACGCAGTCCCTTAGCACATGGGTCGCGGAATCGACAGAGTCCCGCACATCAATCTCCGCCATTCACAACGGGAAAGGCGTCCTAATTCCGTCGGCAGATCTTCCATCAAGAACTTTTTTGTTGGTAGTTTCCGCTCGCCGTCGGTCGAGAAGCGGCACGATATCCCCCCTCGTTAAGGAGACTCGTCATGGCACTCCTCCGTAAGGCGATCGTCGCGACCGCCGTGGCCGGTGTGGCCCTGGCCGGAGCCGCGGGCACCGCCTCCGCCGGTATCGTTCCTCCCAAGCCGAAGCCGGGCCACTTCACGGCCTATGGCCCCGCCGTGAAGAAGGTCCACGGGAAGGTCGTCCACCTCCAGACGGTGACCGGAACCGCGAAGGTCACCGCGTGGACGACGGTGAAATGGAACGCCGTCAACAAGACCTACAACAAGAAGACGCACAAGGGCGCCATCACGGTGGTCTTCACCTACGTCAACGCCGCGCACCAGGCCAAGACCAAGCCCTTCACCGTCAAGGCCACGGCCGACGTCACGTTCGCCATCCCGATGAGGCTGAAGCAGCTCACGGTGCAGGTGTTCCAGGGCAAGAAGCACGGCGCGCGGGTCGCGATCCTGGGCGGCAAGTGACACGCCGTTGATACACGTGATCCGTACCCGGGCGCCATGGCGCGGACGCCCGGGTACGGATCGCTTCTGACCGAGGGTCTCAGCGGAGGCCGGCGAACAGGTCGTCCTCCTGGCCGGGCGCGGTGACGGTGCTGAGGCGCCGGACGAAGGCCTCGTGGCCGAGCGCCCGAAGCTGGGCCTCCTCGGGCATCCGCAGCAGGAAGATGCTGTCGCCCTGGCTGGCGTGCGCCTCCAGGGCCTTGCGCTTGCGTTCGAAGTACGCGGAGACGTCCACCACTGTGGTGATCTCCTCGTCGGGGGTGCCGAAGTCGTCGGGGAGCTCGAAGTCGCCCATGTCCGCGCCGGTGCTCCGCAGGTACTCCATCATCTCGGCGATCCGGGCCCGGGACACGGCGGTCTCGTAGAGCTTGCGCGGGATGCCCGTCGCCTCGGCCGCGGCGATCGCGATGCGGTGCGCCTGGATGTGGTCGGGGTGTCCGTACCCGCCGTTCTCGTCGTAGGTGACGACCACCTGCGGCCGGTACTTCTCCATGAGCTCGCTCAGGCGCGCGGCCGCCCGCTCGACCGGCACGTTGCTGAAGACGGCGGCGTCGGCGTTGGCGTCCCACCCGGCCATTCCGGAGTCGGGATAGCCGAGTAGTTCGACGTGGCCGATCGCCAGGTGGGCGGCGGACTCGCGCAGCTCGGCGAGCCGGAGGCGGCTCACCTCCGCCGGGTCGTGGCCCGGCTGCCCGGGCTTGATCCCGCCCGGGGCGTCGCCCTGCTCACCGTTGGTACAGGTCACCAGGACGGTCCGGATGCCCTCCTCGGCGTACTGCGCGAAGATCCCACCGGTACTGAGCACCTCGTCGTCCGGGTGCGCGTGCACGGCCATCAGTGTGAGTTCGGATTCCATGGGTCCCAGGATGCCCGTACGCGGCGGGCTCCGGCGTCAGCGGGAGCGGCGCCGGCGGCGACGCCAGATCTTGGCGCATTCCTCGCAGGTGTCCGGGGGAGGCGCGGACGAGGACTCTCCGCGCACCGTCATGACCGCGCCGCAGTACGCGACCACGGTGCTCCCCACCGGCCGGACGGGAGGGGGATATCCGTGTGTGACCTCCTCGTCGCCGGCGCCGGCCGGCCTGAGGGCGAGGTCTGTCGAGGGTCTCGGCGTCACCCTTCAACGGTACGGCGTGCGCCGCCGAACGTCCCGATCAGATCTGGAACGGCCAGGAACATCCCGGTGGTCCGTCGCCCGGCCAGGGCCCTCCCCGGCGTCCCCCCGCACGCGGACGAACGTTCCCCGGACTCGGTCTGCGACGTTCGTTCCCTGTGTGACCAGAACCGGCCCGAATGCCCCTCAGAGGCGCTTGCGTCCGAATTGATCAACTGCGAGCATGCTTACTCCCCCCATCATTCCCAGGAGTATTCATGCGTTCCAGCGCGCGCCTGGTCGCCGCAACTGTCGCGGGCACCCTCATCGGCTCACTCCCGCTGACCGCCCCGAACGCCCTCGCCGCCACCGCCGGCCCCGCCGCCGACACGAAGGCCGGCCTCGTCTCCTCCTCGGCCACCACCCAGGCATCCGCGCCGTCCGGCGTCTACGCCAAGGGCGCGTACCTCTACGACGCCGGCAAGGGCAAGAAGCTGTGGGGCAGGGCCACCACGACCAAACGCCCCATCGGCAGCATGACCAAGGTCATGACCGCGCTCCTCGTGATCCAGGCCGGCAACCTCGACCGCACGATCACCGTCAAGAAGAAGTACGTCGACTACGTCACGGGCAACGACGCCAGCTCCGCCGGGCTCAAGACCGGTGACAAGGTCACGGCCCGGCAGCTGCTGAACGCCATGATGCTGCCCTCCGGCTGCGACGCGGCGTACGCCCTCGCCGACGTGTACGGCCCCGGCCCCACGAAGTTCGTCGCCAAGATGAACAAGACCGCCAAGTCGCTCGGCATGACGAGCACCTACTTCCGTACGTTCGACGGGCTGCCGACCTCCTCGCACAAGGAGGGGTACTCCACGCCGAGCAACCTGATGAAGCTGGCCAAGAAGGCCATGACCAGCTCGAATTTCCGTACGGTCGTGGCCCGCAAGACGTACTCGCTGTCGAAGACGAGCGGGCACCACGCCTACAAGTGGACCAACACGAACCTGCTCCTCGGCTCCTACAGCGGCACCATCGGCATCAAGACCGGCCACACGAACGGCGCCGGGTACTGCCTGCTGTTCGCTTCCAAGCGCGGTGGCCGCACCCTCTACGGTCTCGTCCTGAACAGCACGACCACCGACACGAACCGCCGGTTCACCGACGCGGCGAAGATGCTCGACTGGGCGTACGGCACCAAGTCGGCGCAGATGCGTCTGCGGTCTCTGCCGTCGGGCGCGGCCACGGACTGACACACTTGACACATGGTTGACGACGAACTCTGGAAGGCCCGTTTCCGGGCCGCCCGGGTGAGCCTGCCCGGCTGGGCGCATGACGCGCCGCACCGCTCGGTGTACCGCTCGAACGCCACGGGGACCTGGGAGCTCTACGCCTGGGACCGTACGACGGGCGACCGCCGGCAGGTCACCGACCGGCCGAACGGCACCTGGACCGGCGGCATCGAACCGACCGGTGAGTGGATCTGGTGGTTCTCCGACAGCGACGGCAACGAGTTCGGCGTGTGGAAGCGCCAGCCGTTCGGCGGCGGTCCGGACGAACCCGCCGTGCCCGCGCTGGAACCCTCCTACCCGGCCGGGCTCTCCGTGGCGTCCAGCGGACTGTCCGTCGTCGGCCGGTCCACGGAGGGCTGCACGACGATCCACATGTGCCCTCCGGGAACCGACCCGTACGTCCTCTACACGCACGCCGAGGACGCGTACGTGATCGACCTGGCCCAGGACGAGTCGCTCGTCGCGATCAACCACAGTGAGCACGGCGACAGCCGGCACATGGCGCTGCGGGTCGTCCTGCCGGACGGCGAGGTCGTCGCCGACCTGTGGGACGGCCCGGGCAAGGGGCTGAACGGGTTGTCGTTCTCGCCGGTCCCCGGCGATCAGCGGTTCCTCGTCGAGCACGAGCGCCGTGGCAAGCCGGAGCCGCTGATCTGGCATCCGCTGACCGGGGAGGTCCAGGAGATCACGCTAGACCTGCCCGGGGAGATCGGCGCCGACTGGTACCCCGACGGGTCCGCGCTGCTCGTCTCGCACTCCCACCACGCGCGCGACGAGCTGTACCGCTACGACCTGACGAGCGGCGAGCCGACGAAGATCGACACGCCGCGCGGAGTGATCGGCGGCGCGGCCGCCCGCCCGGACGGCACGGTCGAGTTCGCCTGGTCGTCGTCGGCGTCCCCACCCGTCATCCGGTCCACGTCCGGCGCGGTCGTGCTCACGGCGCCGGGCCCGTCCGCGCCCGAGTCCGTCCCGGTGGAGGACGCCTGGGTGACCGGCCCGGGCGGCGACATCCACGCCCTGGTCTCCAAACCGGCCGGCGCGGGCCCGTACCCGACGGTCTTCGACGTCCACGGCGGGCCGACCGCCTACGACGCCGACTCCTTCTCCCCGGACGCCGCCGCCTGGGTGGATCACGGCTTCGCCGTCGTCCGCGTCAACTACCGGGGGTCCACCGGCTACGGAAGCACCTGGCGCGACGCCATCGAGGGCCGTCCCGGGCTGACCGAGCTCGAGGACATCAAGGCCGTCCGCGACTGGGCGGTCTCCTCCGGCCTCGCCGACCCGCGGCGGCTCGTGCTGACCGGCGGGTCCTGGGGCGGGTTCATCACCCTGCTCGGCATCGGGACGCACCCGGACGACTGGTCCGTCGCGATCGGCATCGTCCCCGTGGCCGACTACGTCGCCGCGTACGAGGACGAGATGGAGGCGCTGCAGGCGTTCGACCGGTCGCTGTTCGGCGGCTCGCCGGCCGACGTCCCCGAACGCTACACGGCGTCCTCCCCGATCACGTACGTCGAGCAGGTCACCGCCCCGGTGCTGGTCATGGCCGGGGAGAACGACCCGCGCTGCCCGATCCGCCAGATCGACAACTACCTGGCCCGGCTCCGCGAGCTGGGCAAGGAGCACGAGGTCTACCGGTACGACGCCGGGCACGGCTCCCTCGTGGTGGAGGAGCGCATCCGGCAGATGGCGGCGACGATCGACTTCGCCCGCAAGCACCTCGACATGACGTGAGCCGCAGGCCGGCCGGAGTCACGCGGTGACCCCGGCCGGCCTTCACGGCGAGGGCGCCCTACGGCTTACTTCCGCAGGTCGCGGTACGTGGACAGGGCCTCGCGGACGATCCCCCGCATGCCGGGCACCCGCGCGAGGCCGACGAGACGATCGATCAGCGGGACCGTGCGCTCGACGAGCCGGTAGGTCTTCGCGGCGCCCGGCGAACTGTCGTACACCCAGTGCAGGATCACGCCCATGGAGTAGAGCCACAGCAGCTCCGGCAGGTCCGCGCGGATCTCCGCGTCGGTCTTCAGGGTGGACCCCTCCACGACCTCGCGGTAGACGGCCACCGCGGCCTCGCGGACCGGCGCCGACTCGGCGCTGAACGGGCTGAGCGGACTCGTCGGCTCGGCCGCGTACTTGAAGAACTTCCCGGCGAACTCCTTGTACGGCTGCAGCGTGTCGATGCGGGCGCGCACGACGCCGAGCAGGCGCGCCCGGAACTCCCGCTCCCGGGCCAGGATCGCCTGGCACGCCTCGGTGTGGTCCTCCTGGGAGTGCTCGTAGTAGAGCTGGATCAGCTCTTCCTTCGAGGAGAAGTAGTAGTACGCGTTGCCGACGGACACACCGGCCTCGGCGGCGATCGCCCGCATCGTCGTGGCCTCGTAGCCACGCTCGCGGAACAGCCGCAGGGCGGTCTTGGCGATCAGCTCTCTCGTCTGCTCGGACTTGGTCGGTGCGGCCACAGCCGACACTGTACGGCCCCCCGCCGACCATCCGCGTCCGTCATCGACGCGCCAGAAGTCGGTGTGGATTCGGGAAAGCGGCGCGTCGCCTGCCGGAGTGTCGCGCCCGACGCGATCAATGCTGCGACTGGCGAATGCGACAGTACGGGAGGGCTTCATGTCGATACGCACTGCCGTGATCGTCGGCTGCGCCACGGGGTTCTGCACGTTAATGGCCGGTTCAGCGATGGCGCGCACCCACACTCCGGCGTCATCGCCCGATCTGCTGCACCAGCGGCTGGCCGGGGCGCTGTTCCGGGCCGAGGGGATCCGCTGGTTCTCCTCCGGGCACTGCACCCGGCGCGGCAACCCGCACTGCACCTCGTTCGAGGGGCTGCGGGCAGCGACCTTCAGCGGGCTGCTGGCGCTGAAGCAGGCCAGCCGCTGTCATCTGACCGTCTCCGGCGGCACGGAGGCGGGGCACGCGGTGGGCCGCTACAGCCACCACGCCGGCTACAAGCTCGATGTCCTGCCCAACCGGTGCCTCGACCACTACATCCCGCGCCACTTCGAGCGTGTCCCGACGCGGGGTGACGGTTCGACGCAATACCGCGGGCCTGGGCCCGTGACGTTCGCCCGCGAGGGGTCCCACTGGGACATCACCTTCGGCGGCGTTCCGGACTCACTGCCCGAGCACAAGGGCGTCAAGCCGCCGGCCGGGCCGGGAGACGACAAGCCGAGCATCGGACGCGGCGAGGACAAGCCGATGACCGGGCGCGGGGACGACAAGCCGATGACGGGGGGCGGGGACGATAAGGCTCTGATGGGGGGCGGCGGCGACCCGGACATCAGTGGCGACGACGACAGGGCCGTGACCGGCACCGGCGCGGACAAGCCGGGCACACCGCCTGGCGTGGACAAGCCGGGGACGTCTCTCGGCGCGGACAAGCCGGGCACACCGCCTGGCGTGGACAAGCCGGGAACGCCGCATGGCGCGGCCAAGCCTGGGGCGTCTCCCGGCGCGGCCAAGCCAGGGACGTCGCATGGCGCCGACAAGCCAGGGATGCCGCATGGCGCCGACAAGCCGGGAACGCCGCATGGCGCGGACAAGGCGGAGACCGGGCGCGGTGACGACAGGCACGGGCCAAGGCGCGGAGCCCTGCGGTCGGCGGGCGTGCCCCGGGCCGCCGGGACCAGGACCGACCGCAGGCACGCTGATGTCGTTTCCGGGTTGATCGACCCTGACGATGACGACTGAGGGTTTCCCGTGAAACATGAGCGACCCTGAAGTGAGGCCTCGGGGCGGGCGGTGTCCTGCCCCGGGGCCTCCCGGCAGGCGCTCGGCCGACGGCACCGGCCGGCGGTCCCCGAGTCCCGGCGGTGCGGTGCACCGCCGGGACCTCCGCCGCCGATGATCAGGCGGTGAACTCCGCGGCCACCAGCTCGGCGATCTCCGCGGCGTTCAACGCGGCGCCCTTGCGCAGGTTGTCGCCGCAGACGAACAGGTCGAGCGTGTTGGGGAAGTCGATCGCCTGGCGGATCCGGCCGACGTACGTCGGGTCCGTGCCGACGACGTCGGCGGGCGTCGGGAAGACGCCGTTCGCCGGGTCGTCCATGAGCACGACGGTCGGGGCGGCGTCCAGGATCGAGCGGGCACCCTCCACCGTGACCGGCCGCTCGAAGGTCGCGTGGACGGCCAGCGAGTGCGTGGTGATCACCGGCACCCGTACGCAGGTGGCGGAGACCTTCAGGTCGGGGATGCCGAGGATCTTCCGGGACTCGTTGCGGAGCTTGAGCTCCTCCGACGCCCAGCCGCCGTCCTTGAGCGAGCCCGCCCACGGCACGACGTTGAGCGCCATCGGCGCCGGGAACGGCGACTCGGTCTCGCCGAGGCGGTTCTGGATCGCCTTGCGCACGTCGCCGGCGGTCTGGCCGAGCGTACGGTCGCCGGCGACCGCCTCGATCTCGGCGTACAGCCGCTCCGAGCCGGCCACACCCGCGCCGGACACCGCCTGGTAGGAGGCGACGACGAGCGAGTCCAGGGCGAATTCCTCGTGCAGCGCGCCCATCGCGGCCATCATCGACAGGGTGGTGCAGTTCGGCGTGGAGATGATGTTCCGCGGCCGGTTGTGTACGGCCTCGGGGTTCACCTCGGGCACGACGAGCGGCACGTCGGGCTCCATCCGGAACGCGCCGGACTTGTCCACGACCACCGCGCCGCGCTCGGCGGCGACCGGCACCCAGACCTTCGACACCTCGTCCGGAACATCGAACATGGCGATGTCGACGCCGTCGAACACCTCGGGCGTCAGCTCCTGGACGACGAGCTCCTCGCCGCGTACCGGAAGCCGCTTGCCGGCGGAACGGGCGGATGCGACGAGACGGATCTCGCCGTAGACGTCCTCGCGGGAGGAGACGATCTCCCGCATGACGGTGCCGACCGCACCGGTGGCACCGACGAGGGCGAGCGTGGGCTTACGACTCATCGGCCGCTACCTCCGTAGACGACGGCCTCCACCTGGTCGGCGTCCAGGTCGAACGCCCGGTGGGCGGCGGTGACGGCGGCGTCGACGTCGTCCTGGTCGACGACCACCGAGATCCGGATCTCCGAGGTGGAGATCATCTCGATGTTGACGCCCGCGTCGGCGATCGAGCCGAAGAACTTGGCGGTCACGCCGGGGTGGGAGCGCATGCCCGCGCCGATCAGCGAGACCTTGCCGATCTGGTCGTCGTACCGGAGCGAGTCGAACCCGATCTGCTCCTTGATCTTGTTGAGGGCCTTGATCGCCGCCTGCCCGTCCGTGCGCGGCAGGGTGAAGGAGATGTCCGTGCGGTTGGTGGCCGCGGCCGAGACGTTCTGCACGATCATGTCGATGTTGATCTCGGTGTCGGCCAGCGTGGAGAAGATCTTCGCCGCCTCGCCCACCTTGTCGGGCACCCCGACGACCGTGATCTTCGCCTCGCTCCGGTCATGCGCGACGCCGGAGATGATCGCTTGTTCCATCTGGCTTCCCTCGATGCTGTTCTTGACCCAGGTGCCGGTCTTGTGGCTGAACGACGAGCGCACGTGAATCGGCATGCCGTACCGCCGGGCGTACTCGACGCTGCGCAGGTGCAGGATCTTGGCACCGCACGCCGCCATCTCCATCATCTCCTCGTAGGAGATCTCCGGGATGCGGCGCGCCGCGGGCACGATCCGCGGGTCGGCGGTGAAGACGCCGTCGACGTCGGTATAGATCTCGCAGACGTCCGCCCCGAGCGCGGCGGCCAGCGCGACCGCGGTCGTGTCGGTGCCGCCCCGGCCGAGCGTCGTGATGTCCTTGGTGTCCTGGGACACACCCTGGAACCCGGCGACGATCGCGATCGAGCCCTCGTCGATCGCGTCGCGGAGACGGCCGGGCGTCACGTCGATGATGCGCGCCTTGCCGTGCGTGCCGTCCGTGATCACACCGGCCTGGGAGCCGGTGAACGACCGCGCCTCGTAGCCGAGGTTGGCGATGGCCATGGCGAGCAGCGCCATGGAGATCCGCTCACCCGAGGTGAGCAGCATGTCCAGCTCACGGGCGGGAGGCAGGGGGCTTACCTGGTTGGCGAGATCGAGCAACTCGTCCGTCGTGTCACCCATGGCGGACACGGCGACGACGACGTCGTTTCCGTCCCGTTTCGTGGAGACGATGCGCTGGGCGACGCGCTTGATGCTCTCAGCGTCGGCGACGGAGGAGCCACCGTACTTCTGCACGACAAGGGCCACGCGTGTGCACTCCTCGGATCGGGAACAGGCAGTCGAAGCCCGAGTCTACCGAGGTCAGCGCAACACCCAGCGAAATTAGTCCGCTATGCGAGATTTCCCGAAAGTCGCATAACACTCCGGAAACCTTCCGCGGCATCCGCGCCCGACCCCACCGAGACGATGGTCTTTCGCGGTGGCCACCCGCACTCGGCGCGGAAAGGGCGGGCGCTCGCCGCCGCACTCGGCGCGGAAAGGACCGCGCTCACGGCCTCCTGTCCCTCCCGAAACGCCGTGCGTCAGCCGGCGACCGGTTCCTCCAGGACGTCGAGCCGCGCACTCGCCGAGACCGCGTACAGCGCCCGCAGAGCCGCGCCGGCGTGGTTGCCCCAGTGGTTGAAGTAGCTGTACTGCCACCACCACAGCGCCTCGAGCTTGCGGTCGGCGTCATAGTGACGGAGGCCGTGCACCAGGTCGCTGGCCACGTCGACAAGGTCGTCCGACAGGCGGTACGCCGTGGTCTCGGCGTCCTTGTACGGGTCGAACACCTCGGCGTACTCGTCGACGTCGGTCAGCCGCTCGGCCAGCCCCTGGCGGACCGTGTCGAGGTCCGGATCCTCCCCGACGTCCGGTTCCCAGTTGTCCGGCAGGATCACGTCCGTGCTGGCACCGAGCTGCGCCCCGGCCAGCGCGATCTGCGACACCTCCAGCAGCAGCAGCGGCACCGTGTGCCCCCCGGCCTCACCGCGCGCGACGGCGTTCAGGCCGGTCAGGTAGTTCTCGGCGTGCTTCGCCACGCGGTCGGCGAGCGTCATCCAGCTGTGCTCAGACTTGCTGTTCTCAGACATCGAGTAGTCTCCGTCCTTCAAACGCGCGACCGAGCGTGACCTCGTCGGCGTATTCCAGGTCGCCTCCCACCGGCAGTCCGCTGGCCAACCGGGTGACGGTGAGACCCATGGGTTTAACGAGCCGGGCAAGATAAGTGGCGGTCGCCTCGCCTTCGAGATTGGGATCGGTGGCGAGGATCAGCTCGGTGACCTCGCCGTCGGCGAGACGCTGCATGAGCTCCCGGATCCGCAGATTCTCCGGGCCGACGCCCTCGATCGGGCTGATCGCTCCG
Source organism: Actinoallomurus purpureus (assembly GCF_024055795.1). Classification (GTDB taxonomy): domain Bacteria; phylum Actinomycetota; class Actinomycetes; order Streptosporangiales; family Streptosporangiaceae; genus Actinoallomurus; species Actinoallomurus purpureus. The sequence continues at coordinate 70,837 of NZ_JAMXMY010000010.1, forward strand.
CCGAGCACGTGGTAGCGGCCGCGGAACTCACGCGTCTTCTCGATCGCGACGACGTCCTTCGGCTCCTCGACCACGCAGATCACATGCATGTCGCGGCGAGCGTCGCGGCAGATCCGGCACTGCTCGGCCTCGGCGACGTTTCCGCAGACGCTGCAGAACCGGACCTTGTCCTTGACTTCCCTCAGCGCCTCGGTCAGCCGCGTGACGTCGGCGGGATCCGCGGCGAGCAGGTGGAAGGCGATCCGCTGTGCGCTCTTCGGCCCGACACCGGGCAGCCTGCCCAACTCGTCGATGAGGTTCTGGACAACCCCTTCGTACACGGTCCCTCCCTTCTCCTCGTCGACGCGCTCACCGGGAGCGCTGTCTTCAGTGGGCGTTCTCCTGGAGGCCGTTTCCGGCGGCCCGGCCGCCGGACCGTCGGGTGGACGTTCCCCAGGCGGCGCTCGGCGGCCATGGGGAACGTCTCCGGACGCTCTTCGAGACCTCCCGATCGAAGGGTGTCCGGCGGCCGTGGCACGGCCGGTTCACGGGGAGGTGGCGGGCCGAGGCCCGCCGCCCCGGGTCACAGACCGGGCAGACCCAATCCGCCGCCCAGGCCGCCGCCCAATCCCTCAGTCAATGGTCCCATCTTCTCCTGCGCGAGCTTCTGGGCCTCTTCTCCCGCGTTGTGAATCGCCGCGAGCACCAGGTCGGCGATGGTCTCCGCGGTGTCCGCCGGGTCCTCGGGGTCGATCGCGGCAGGATCAATGACGATCTTGACGACCTCGCTCTGCCCGTTGACCGTCGCGGTGACCAACCCGCCGCCGGCGGTGCCCTGGATCTCCGTCTCGGCGAGTTCGCGTTGCAGGCCCATGAACTGCTCCTGCATGCGCTGCGCCTGCTGCAGCATCTGCTGAATATTCGGCTGGCCACCGGGTTCCACGGTGTTCTCCTCATTCGATCGTCCGTTGAGACGAGACTACGGGGTCCGACCGGGATCCGGTATGCGGCTCCGGGCAACCGGTACGGCGGTGCCGAAACGCCTCCGACCGGGCGGCGAGGCCCGTACGGAAGGCACGGTGAAGCCGCCGGTCGACCGAGGCAGGACGCCCCTTCACGGCGGCGTGACCACACCGTTGCCGAGCCTTTTACCGAGCGTCAGGTGTTGTCGAACTCCTGGATGACCTTCCCGCCGAGCACCTGCTCGATCAGTGCCATCCCAGTGAGCACGGACTCGCTCCCCGCGTCCGCGTCACCGTCCCGATCGACCTCATCCTCCTCGTCCACCGGCTCGGGCGGTGGCGGGACCGGGCTCGGCGACGGGACCGGCACGGACTCGGGCGGCGGCGTCGTACGGGTCTCACGGGACGGAGCCGCCGAAGCGCCCCAGCCGCCCGGATCCGGTGGCGGCGGCACCGGCCGCGAGCCCTGTCCCGAGCCGCCCGCGAGGACCGCGTCGATGCGCCAGTCGACGCCGAGGATCTCCTTCAGCGTGTCGCGGAGGACGGCGTCCTTGCCTCCGGTCGTGAAGCCGCGCCGCTTCCCCTCGTTGGCGAACGCGAGAGTGAGGACCTCCCCCTGCAGCGACGCGATCTCCACGCCCTCCATCAGGACGATCCAGGCGACCTTGCTGCGCTGCTTGACCGCCTCCAGGATGTCGACCCACATCCCCCGGATCGCGGCGACGTCCACCCCCCTTGCCGGTGCGGCGGCACCGGTCGGGGCTTCGGGCGCGGGCGACGACGGGGACGGCGTGGACGTCGGCCGCCCCGCGGCGGACGACTGCCCGGAGGCGGGCGTCGAGCCGCCCCCCGCCGACTGCCCGGCCTCAGAGGGCCGGGCGGTCACGGGCCAGCCCGCGCTCCCGCTTCGGGCCCCGCCAGGCGAGCCGTCCTCGGAATTCCGCTGGGCGGGCGGGGACTGCCGCCTCTCGACGGCAGGGGGCTGCGACGGCCTCGTCTGCCGTGAGAGTGGCGATTCGTGCTCTTGTGGGACGGGCGCAGGGGGCTGCGGCCGCGCGGCCTCGGGCGGAGCCGGGGGCAGGCCCTGCGCAGCGGCCGGCTGGGGACGGCTCGGGGCGGCGGACGGCTGCGACGGGGACTCCGTCGGTACGGGCGCGGCGGCAGCGGCCTGGCCCCCGATGGCGACGCGGCGCTCCAGCCGCTCGAGACGGGTCAGCAGCGACGCCTCGTCGTCGTACGCGCCGGGCAGCAGGATCCGGGCGCCGATCAGCTCGAGCAGCAGCCGCGGCGACGTCGCCCCGCGCATCTCCGTGAGGCCGGTGTGGAGCAGGTCGGCGGCGCGCGTCAGCTCCGCGGGACCGAGCCGCGCCGCCTGCGCCTGCATCCGCTCCAGCTCGTCCGGGGGCACGTTCAGGAGGCCCGTCGCACCGGAGTCCGGGACGTTCGACAGGATGACGAGGTCACGGAAGCGCTCGAGCAGGTCGGCGGCGAACCGCCGGGGGTCCTGCCCGCCCTCCATCACGCGGTCGATGGCGGCGAACACCGCCGCGCCGTCGCGGGACGCCACCGCGTCCACGACCTCGTCCAGGAGCGACGAGTCGGTGTAGCCGAGCAGCGAGACCGCGCGGGCGTACGTGATGCCCTCTTCGCCCGAGCCCGCGAGCAGCTGGTCGAGGATCGACTCGGAGTCACGGGCGGACCCGGCCCCGGCGCGTACGACCAGCGGGATGGCGGCGGGCTCGTACGGCACGCCCTCCTTCTGGAGGATGTCCTCGAGCAGCTCGCGGAGGGTGCCCGGCGGGATCAGCCGGAACGGATAGTGGTGCGTACGCGACCGGATCGTCCCGATGACCTTCTCGGGCTCGGTCGTCGCGAAGATGAACTTCAGGTGCGGCGGCGGCTCCTCGACGAGCTTCAGCAGCGCGTTGAACCCCTCACGGGTCACCATGTGCGCTTCGTCGATGATGTAAATCTTGTAGCGCGCCGCCACCGGCGCGAAGAAGGCGCGCTCCCGCAGGTCACGCGCGTCGTCGACGCCACCGTGCGAGGCGGCGTCGATCTCGATGACGTCGATGTGGCCGACGCCCGACGGCCCGAGGGCGACACAGGACTCGCACTCGCCGCACGGCTCCGGAGTCGGACCCTTCTCACAGTTGAGCGAGCGGGCGAGGATGCGCGCACTGGAGGTCTTACCGCAGCCCCGCGGGCCACTGAACAGGTACGCATGGTGGATGCGCCCGTTACGCAACGCCTGCTGAAGCGGCTCGGCGACGTGCTCCTGCCCCTTGAGCTCGGCGAACGTCGCTGGCCGGTACTTGCGGTACAGAGCCAGACTCATCAGGGTCCGTCCTCGTCGAAAAGCAGAGGACCCCCCGCACACCCGTCAGAGCCTGCTTATCCTTGCTGCCTTCCGGCCCTGGGGAGGTTCACAGGATGGACGCCGTGCGAGGGGTCTGCCCCGAGTCTATGGCATCCGTCGTACGGGTTCGGCCCGTACGCTCTCCTTCATGTCAGGCGATCTCGACGACCCGCGTTCACTGATCTTCCACATCGCAGAACGGGCGGCATGGGAGGCGGCCCGGGACACCGGCCGCCCGTACGAGGTGTCGACCCGCGGCCGCACCCTCGCGGAGGAGGGCTTCATCCACGCCTCCCGCGACGAGGAGCAGGTACGCAACGTCCGGCGCGCCTTCTACGCCGGCCTCGACGACCTGGTCCTCCTCGTCATCGACCCGGAGGACCTGGACGTCCGGCACGAACCCGTCGGCGACGACGTCTTCCCCCACATCTACGGCCCGATCCCGCCGAGCGCGGTCATCGATGTTCGCGCACTACCGGAGAACCGGTAGGATCTGCGACGGAGGATTCGCCTAGTGGCCTAGGGCGCACGCTTGGAAAGCGTGTTGGTGGCAACGCCTCGCGAGTTCGAATCTCGCATCCTCCGCCACCCTGATCAGGCAAGACGTCGGGCCCGCACCCCAGGGGTGCCGGCCCGACGTGCTTCCTCGCATGTCGACCAAGGTCAGGCGGACCCACGGGTTGTCATAGATCGTGCGCTCGCCGAAGACCGTCGTCCTCAACTCTTCCGGACGCTCAGGAGTGCTCACCCACAGGGCGGTACCGGCCCCGGCCTACGTCTTGCTCGCTACATGGCGCGAAACATCGCAGGATCAGCGGAACCGGGCATGCAACTCCTCGCCATGCCCGGACGGTGTCGATTAGCCCCTCCAACAGGAGACGGCCCCGCGTTGGAAAGCGCGGACGATCAAGACACCAAGGAGACACGCCATGCCGAACAACCAGGACAGCGCCGGCTCGAACGAGCAGCAGCCCGCGCCGACCCAGCAGGAGATCGCCGCCGCACTGGTGGCCGAGGTGCAGAAGGGCGCCGGTAACGACTTCGTCGTCACGTCGATCAGGCTGGACGGCGAGGACGTGTCGTAACCGCGGCGCCGGTAGGTCGCGCCTTCCCCTGATCTGACCAGGGACGGGTGAACACAGGTGTCCCGGTGGGGCGACGGCTTCAACGCCGCCGCTCCCGCCGGGACACTTCTTTTTCACCGCACCGGTCAGTCTCAGTTCTAGTCTCGTTCGGAGGGCTTCGGCACCGACTGACGCACCGCCCCACCCCTGATGGCAGTCTGCCTAAAACCACAGTGGCGTGCTGAGCTCGACCTCTGCGATCCGTGGCACAACGGCCGGGGTCGCCGCCCAGACGACGGGCGAGTCGTGTGCGCTGATGAGTTCGGTCCGTTGAACCTGCACCCACGCCCCGGCCACGCCTGGCGGTCGAGTGGTCATCCGGCGCGGCTGCGCGCCACCTACAACCGCCGAGGCGGGGTCCGGCACATGCTCGCCGCCCTCGACCTGGCCAGCGGGAAGATGATCTACCGCATTCGGGCGCGCAAACGCTCCGGTGAATTCTTGTCCTTCCTGAAGATCCTGCGCGCCCGCCGGCCCGGCGAGAAGCTGTATCTGATCTGCGACAACTTCTCGCCCCACAAGCACTCCGACGTGACTTGTCGGGCGGCCGACAACGACATCGAGCTGGTGTTCTTGCCGACGTATGCCTCGTGGTTGAACTGGATCGAAGCCGAGTTCGCCGCCCTACGTTACTTCGCCCTGAGCGAAGGAGACTTCGAGCAGGGCAATTGCGTGCTGATGCTACCTCGCGGTATGCGTGTAGCAGTAGCCGACCACGTGGTACGTCTTCCCCTTGCCGAAATACTGGCCGGTAATCTTAATGTACGCCTTGAACGACTTCACCTTATAGAGCGGGTGGGCCATCAGTTTGCCGTACTTGCCGCGCGGGACGACGTACGAGCCAGCCGCGGCCATGGCGTATGACCTGGTCACGTCGTACCCGACGGCGGCCGAAAGACCATCGACCTCGACGCCTATCGTCGAGGAGTAGGTGTTACTGACAGTCCTGGTCTGAGTCAGGGTAAGGGTCATGGGGCCGGGTCCCTGCGCCGTGATCACCGTCTTCTTGCCGCACTTCTTGCCGACGTACTTGATGTGCTTGTAGACGAGCGGATGAAACGGTCGACGGGCGGCCGCCGGGGAGGCGGAATTCGGTGGGCTAACTCTGTCACTGGTGACCGCGGTAGCTGTCGTTCCGGGCACGCGCACCGGTTGCGCAACGGCAGCCGAACCGGTTGCGACAGTTCCCGCGAGAACAGCTCCGGCGACCAATGATGTCCGCACGCCGCGGACCGCTGCCGACTTACTTGTCTTCACAGCTTATTTCCCTTCCGGCCTATGGAGTATGTGGCGTTGCCGTGTGTCCCACCCCCAAGAGGACAACTGGCCAACGACAGCCTCCGTACGGTTGCGTATGGAGACAATACGGCACCGTATGGTCGCATGCAAGTCAGATTTCGATCCCATGCGGATGCGCCTCGTCGGCGACGGGCACACCGCCGGCCGGGCGTTCGCACGTGGTCCACGGCAGACCCAAAGAGGCACAACCCCAGCGGGCGACGGCTGACCGCGCAGGACTGGGTCGACGTGGCCCTCGCAGCCATCGGCGAGGGCGGCCTGGCCACGGTGGCGGTCGAGCCTCTCGCCAAGCGGCTGGGGGCCACAATGCGATGGCGGAGGCGGCCACGACATGCCCGGAGCTGATACTCGCCGGACACAGGTGGGTTGGGGTCAGGTGTGCCGGGGCAAGGCAAGCCAGTCCTGCCAGGAGATGTCACGGCCCAGGTAGCGGGGCCGCCGGAACGGCCAGTCGGCGGCGATCCACTGCGGCACCAGCGCGTCCAGCGCGTGCTCCACCTCGCTGCCGAGCAGTTCGTCCACCACCCACCAGGAGATCTCGCCGTCGGCGCCGACCCGCTCGGGCGGGTCGATGTAGACGCAGCCGAGGATGGCGGTCTCCGTCGCGTCGAACAGTGCGTAGTTGAAGGACTGGTGGGCAGCGATCTCCTTCTCGTGCCGGAGGAGGTCCACACGGTCCTCCTCGTAGGTCATCGTCTCCTTGGGCCAGCCCCAGGCCGGACCGAAGATGCCCCACAGCCGCTCACGGGAGCCCATCACGGCCGGGTAGTCGAGCTCGGTATCGGCCTCCTTGATCGGCCGCAGGTGATGTGCGCCGCCGGGCAGCGGGACGTGGACGGGGTGGGCGAAATCGTCGGGCAGCCAGCTCATGGGGCCGAGGCTACGTTAAACAGATCGCGGAGCACGGGTGATCCCACCTCCGGTCAGGCGCGCTCGCCCCCGGTGCGCAGCCGCAGCAGCACCACTCCGTACATCCGGTCCGCCGGGCACAGGCCCCACTGTTTGGAATCCTCCGAGCGGGGGTGGTCTCCGCGCAGCACCAGCATGCCCGGCGGTACGCGGCCGGGCCGGTTCCCCGCCACCCAGGGGGGTACCGGGTCCCCGGTCGCCGCGACGACCCGTTTGACGTACCACCCGGCGGCTCCGAAGGGGTCGACGGGGCCGTTCCACCCCGCGTGCCGGTCGGGCCGCTGGACGACCACGATCTGGCCGGGCCGGGCCCGGCGGCGGTGGCGCAGCACCAGCAGCACATCACCGTGGTGCAGGGTCGGGGTCATGCTGCCGCCCCGCACGGTGACGGTGGACAGCAGCAGCCGGGCTGCCAGCGCGGCCCCGATCACCAGGGCCGCCGCGACGGCCCAGCCCAGGGCCTGGCTCATCCGGCGGACACCGTGGTCGGCGCCGTCTCGCTCTCCCCGGGCAGCGGCCCGGCGCTGCCCGCCGACGGCGCCGGGTCCTCCTGGTAGCCCTCCGCCTGACTGCGGAATAGCTGGGCGTAGACACCGTCCGGGGACGCGATGAGGGAGGCGTGGTCGCCACTCTCCAGGATCTGGCCGTCCTGCACGACGACGATCCGGTCGGCCCGGCGGACGGCGCTGAGCCGGTGGGAGATCAGGACGCTGGTGGAGCCCGCGCGCAGTTCCCGCAGCCGGTCGTGGACCGCCGCCTCGGCCACCGCGTCGAGGCCGGAGCTGGGCTCGTCCAGGATCATCAGGTCGCGGCCCTGACGCATCAGCCCGCGGGCCAGCGCCAGGCGCTGCCACTGTCCGCCGGAGAGGTGGACGCCGGTCGTCCGCGCGGCCTCCTCTTTGTCGTCCTCCTCATCTCCTGCGTGGAACAGCCTGCTCAGCATCGTCTGGTAGCCGGCCGGCAGCCGCTCGACGGTCTCGTGGACCCCGGCGCGCTCGGCGGCGGCACGGACCCGGTCCGGGTCGTCGATCGCCTCCAGGTCCCCGAGTCCGATGTTCTCGGCGGCGGTGAGGTCGTAGTCCATGTAGTCCTGAAACACCGCCCCGATCCGCTGACGTAGCTGCGCCACGGGAACGTCGCGGATGTCCACCCCGTCCCACAGCACAGCGCCGCGCTGCGGATCGTAGAACCGGCAGAGCAGCTTGACGAGTGTGCTCTTGCCGGCGCCGTTGAGCCCGACGACGGCCAGGCTGGTGCCGTGCGGGATGGTCAGGTTCAGCCCGCGCAGCACCCACGGGGCGTCCTCGCCGTAGCGGAACCACACATCGCGCAGTTCGATGGAATGGGCCAGCGGGGCGCGCTCCCGCGGCTGCGAGGGCCCGGCCAGGTCGTCCCGGATCCCGACCACCGTCAGATAGTGGTGGAAGACCAGAGCGGACTGATGTCCCATGGCGATGCCCTGCACCAGGGCACTGAGCCCGGACTGGACCCCGGCCAGGGCGCCGATGAAGACCGACACATCGCCGATGCTGATCGTCCTGGCGGCCGCGGCGTGCACGGCCCACAGCAGCCCCCCGGCCGCCAGCAGCGCCCCGAGGGCGGCGAGGAAGACCTGGACGCGCACCACGCTCCGCTCCAGCCGGTCCTCGGCGTTGTTGGCCGCGCGCAGTTCGGTGAGCATCCGGCCGTGCAGGAAGCTCCCCAGCCCGAACAGGCGGACCTCCTTGGCGGCCTGCAGGTCCGTCAGCAGCATCTGGTAGAAGATCTTGCGCCGCATGCCGGGGCTGGTGCGCCACATCAGCCCTGCCCGCCGCCGGCTGAGCGTCAGATGGGCGATCATCGCGGGTGCGGCGGCCGCCAGCGCGGCGCCCGCCATGATCGGGTTGATCGCCACCAGGGTACCCAGGAACCCGGCGATGGCCAGGGTCCCCTGCAGGGCGGACAGGCCCATGTGGACCAGCTGGTCCGGGGCGTGTTCGGCGGACTGCTGGGCCAGCCGCAGCCGGTCGTGGAAGCGCGGCTCCTCCAGGCGTGCCAGCCCGTTCATCCGGTTGACCGCGCCGAACAGCCGGTCCTGTGAGAGCAGGCCGATGGCGCGCCGGGCGCGCCCCTGCGCATAAGTGGTGACGGCCGAGGTGGTGGCCATCGCGATGCCCAGGGCACCGATTCCGGCCGCCATCCACCCCAGCGCCCCGGTTCGGGGGTGGGCGGCGGTGAGCTCGTCGAGCGCGACCTTGGTCAGCCAGGCGGTGGCCACTGGCGCCATGCCACCGATCACCGCCATGACAAGCTGGAGGAACAGCATGCTGGGGCAGGCCTGCCAGGCGAGCGCGTAGGCCGCCTTCATCCCGCGGACGACGGAGACGCCGGACTCCGTCACGTCATCGTCGCCGCTCACGGCACCGAAGGCCGCGCGGGCTCGCCCAGCCCCTGCAGGCCGACACTGGCGGCGGTGGCGACCCCGTCAGGGCCGTAGTGGGCGAACCCGGGGTAGAAGCGGACCCCGAAGGCAGTGCCGACGGGCGCGTCGAGGAATTCAGGCACCACCTGGTCCGCGACGCCGACGAGCCGGGCGGCCAGTTCACTACCGGCCGCGTCGACACCGACCACCGTGGCCAGTACCTGACCTCCCGCGTCCCGCACCCGGCGCGCGTGCTCGGCGAACTCCGGCACGCTGTCGTCGCAGCTCGAGCAGTCCAGCGACAGGAAGGCGATCAGCACCGGCCGACCGGCCAGCTCGTCCCTGGTGACCGTCGCGCCGTCGGCGGTGGTCGCCGTGAACTCGGGCATCCGGTCTCCGGGCGCGATGCCCAGTTCCGGGTCCCTGTCGAAGGAGTCGGGGTCGTGGTGGTGGGCGGCCGGCGGAGCGCTCAGACGGGCACGCCAGCGACGCGCCACGGCCACGGTCAGCACGAGGTTCAGCGCGGTGAGTGCCGCGACCAGAACGAGCCCTGCGACGAGGTATTCCACGGATGTCCTTTCCGGCTCCGGCGTCTCACCGGCCGAGGTCCCCGGCCGCGACCGGGGACTGGAAGAGCGCGGCGATGTCATCGACGAAGGCGGTCAAAGTGGTGAGCAGGCCCGCCGAGACCACGGCCAGCGCGATCCCTGGTGCCTGGCCGGGAACGCCGTCGCCGAGTGATATCGCCATGAACGAGCCCAGGCTCGCCGCCGCCAGCAGCACCGCGTTGCGGGCGATGTGCCAGCCGCTCATGGGCACTTCGCCGGCACCGAAGCAGGCGCACGTCACCTTTTTCCCGCGGGCCACGACGAGGATCGGGACGGCCGTCAGGCCGCAGCAGAACAGTGCGGCGGCGAGGAAACCGGCGGTGACGGTGGCGGGCAGGGCCAGCAGCAGCGCGATGAGCAGCTCGGCGGCCGGGACCAGCACGGCCAGCGGGCGGCGCAGCCGCGCGGGAATGAAGTCGAAGCCTTTCAGGGAGGCGGCGAAGACACCTGGTGAACGCAGCTTGGCCACCGCCGCCAGTGTCATCACCGCCGCCAGGGTGAGGCGGCAGGCGAACGATACGTACAGCACGGAAGCTCCTGGACGAGGTGGTGCGGGAGCGCGCGGGCACCCTGGCGGAGGCGGGCACACGCGTTCAGGGAGAGCCGGGGCCGGCGTGGCCGCCCTCGCCGAGGACGGCCACGCGACTGTCAAGCAGGCGTTACGCAGGCCGACAAGGCATCAGCAGTTGTTCTGGCTGGTGATGTACCAGACGGTGCAGTGAGTCACGCAGTTGCCGCTGGTCGAGCAGGTGCGCACCCAGCACTCCCCGTCAAACCTCTTGAATTGGGTTTGCGTGTCCGGCGGGCAACCGGCGTCGGCGGTGGTCGTGGGAAGCAGCGCCTCGATGGCGCGGGTGACACGCCGGGTCGCGCTTTGGAACATGGTTCCTCCTTGTGGTGGGGTGATCTGTTTCCACGCACGGGCCGAGTGCCGCCGGGAAAGAGGCGAACGCGGCGGCCGGGGCCGGCGGGGTATGGGGGATGGCCCTTCGGCGCGTTAAGGGGCGACCAGCTCGGTCCGCAGGGCGGCGACGCCCACGCCCGCCGAGGTCACCATGCCGTTGGGGCCGTACCAGGCGTAGGTCGGGTAGTGCTTGGCTCCGTACCGCTGCGACAGCTCGGCCTTCGAGTCCTCGGCGATCACGATGTCCATCACGTCGCTGAGCATCGCGGCCAGTTCGCTGTCGGCCGAGTCGTCTCCGTGAACGATCGCCAAGGAGGTCCCTCCGGCGGCCCGCAGCCGCTCGGCGTGCCCGGCGAAGACGGGCACGGCCTCGACGCAGGCCTTGCACGTGAGCGAGAAGAATCCGACCAGGGTCTCCTTCCCGAGCAGGGTCCGCTCCGTCACGGCGGTGCCGTCGAGGGCACGGGCCGAGAAGCTCGGAATCCGATCGATCATCCGGACGTTGGAGACGGCTCCGGTAGGGAGGCCACCCATGGCGTCCAGCTCTCGCCACCGGCGGAGCATGACCAGAAGGATCGCCAGGTTCAGCACACCGACGACGCCGACCAGCACCAGCCCCACTACAGCGAATATCACGACATGCGTCCTCTCCCCGAACCTATGGGCACCGGTAGGCCGCGACCACTCGTTCATGATCGTCTAAATGAGGTCTAGCCGCAATGCCGGATATTTGGGGCCGGTTTGCCGGTGTCATGGGGTTGTTGTTCGATGCCGCTGGTCGCGGTGTCCTGATCGGGAGATCTAGTACGGCAGCCGCCAATTGTTAGCTGACCAGGGCATTTCCTCGGTTTAGGCGAGTGCGTCGGTGGAACCAGCGTGAGCTGCCTGGTGGCGGCGTCGCCTATCCAGCCAGCGCGCGGTGTGGTCAGGTGGGTACGCGCGTTGGAGGGCGGCAGCGAGCAGGCGCCTGATTTCCGGGACGCCTGAGGCGCCGCCGGAGACGCTTGAACAGCCCCTCGTGACCCAGGAGCAGGGCTGCCGTCTGATGGGCCGACGACCACCCGTAGGCAAGCGAAGCGAGTCTGCCGACGGCCCTGCGGCCGTCCCGCCCGCGCTTCTCTGGCCGAACCAGGCCAGCCCTCTGCGGGCTCGCCCCCAACCGGCCGATGTCGGCATCAAGGTCACCCGACGAGACCGGATCAGTGAACTCCTCGACGAATACGACCAGGTCACACAGACAGGCCTTCGGGCACCGACGGGATACGCTCACACGGCGCGATCGATGTCGTGCCCGCAGTTCGGCCCGGGCCCGCGGCTCGCGCTTGATCATCGGCGTCAGTGACCTAGATCACGGGAACTCGTCGGCGGCAACGGACAGATACGGTTGTGGAACGAACACTGCGTGCCCGGCTCAGAGCCGGCGATTCAGCCGCCTTCAGCGAGCTGTTCGATGAACACGCATCAGCGATTTATCGTCATGCCGCCCGGTTGACCGGGGATCGGACCGTCGCCGAGGACGCAGTGTCCTTGACCTTCTTGGAAGCATGGCGGTTGCGTAAGCGGCTGAAGCCCGAAGAGGGCAGCGTGCTCCCCTGGCTTTTCGGACTTGCCACCAACGTTATACGTAACCAGGCTCGTACCGCCCGGCGACACAAAGCGGCGATGTCCCGGTTGCCCACCCGCGATTTGATTCCCGACTTCAGCGACGAACTGATTGCCCGGTTCGAGGATGCCGAACGAGTGGCGGCCGCTCGTACGGCACTGGAGACGCTGAGTGACACCGACCGGGAAATCGTCATGCTGTGCGTCTGGGCAGGGTTGGACTATGCGGCCGCCGCGGAGGCCCTGGGAATCCCGGTGGGCACGGTGCGGTCCAGGCTGTCGCGGGCAAAGGTCCGCCTGCGTGAACTCACCGCGACGATGATGCAGAGAGAGAACCGATGAACACCGAGTTCAAAGAGATCGCCGACATGCTTCCGGGCATCGGAGACCCGGAACTTCCCTCGATGCGACACCGCCAGCTCAAAGAGCACTTCATGCGTGAGGTCACTGGACATCGCCGGGCCGGCCGGCGGATCCGCCTGGCCGCCCTGCTGGCTCCGCTCGCCGCAGGAGCAGCCGCGCTGAGCCTGGCCATTCCGGGATTGGTCGGTCACGGTTCGCACTCGGAGGAGGTGGCGTACGTCCCGGTGAAAATCATCCATGTCCCTGTCGCCTCAAAGAAAGGCGTCGCCCGGACGCTGAACCAGATCGCGGACGCCGCCGCTCGTGTACCAGCGGTCACCGCCGGCCAGTACGCCTACACCAAGAGCATGGTGGAGAGCACGCGACCCACGGAGCAGCGCAGCTTCGACGGCCCCGTCGAAATGATCGCTCTGCACCCGCGCCAGGTATGGATGCCCCTGGACCTGCTCAAAAAGACGGGGCTCGCCCGGGAGAGCGGACAGGACACGACCTTGCACTCGGCCATCGACAGCCTGGGCTACAAGCAGCTCGCCACGCTGCCCACGGATCCGGCCACGCTGTTGAACCGCCTTTACGTCCGTCAGGGTGACCGGGATCCGGCGCGCGCGTTCGATCAGATCCAGACTCTGATGAACGAACAGATCGTGCCGCCGGCCACCCGTGCCGCGCTCTACCGGGCGACCGCGCTCATCCCCGGCGTACGCGTGGTCAATGCCTCCGAGGACGCCCTCGGCCGCAAGGGGATCGCCGTGTCGTTCGACGCGCACGGGGAGCGCACCGAGTGGGTGTTCGACAAGACCTCTTTCGCCTACCTCGGTGATCGCGACTACCTGATCAACAATTCCAGCCAGGGCAGGGCCGGCACCCTGATGAGCGCCAGCGCCGTCCAGACCCAAAAGCTGGTGAGCGACAAGGGCCGGCTCCGCTGAGCTGTTTGCGAGTAACCCCACGTCGTTGCGACAGCACCGTTCACCGGCGGCGCCAGTGCCATTGAGAACCTACGCCCGGCTTCGTCGCCGCCGGAACCGGCCGGGGACACCCCCGCGAGCGCCGCGCTGTGGTGGCGATCATGGTGTTAGAGTCTCGTGTCTCCCAAGATCTCAGTGACATGAGGCGTAATGCGCATTTCTCGTTTCGGCCGTTCCGTGAGCGCCGTTTCCGGGTTCATCGCGCTTGCTTTGTCGATTGGTCCGGCATCCGGCGCGATAGCGGCGGCACCCGCCCAGACTGTGATCGTGATGTCACCGATCCGGAACATCGCCTACGGCGATTCGACGGTGACGATCCACGGCACACTTGAAACCCGCGCCTCGAACGCGAGCGACGCCCGCCCGATCGCCGGAAAGCCGGTGGACCTGGCTCTGCAGAACAGTTGGCCTCGGAAGGACCTCGGTACGGTGACGACCGGGGACGACGGCACATTCTCGCTGACCACCACGCTTCCCGAACCCGGCATGGTCATGGCCACGTACTCCGGAGACGCGGACTACGGCCAGTCGAAAAGCGGTAGGACAGCAAGGCCCACCACGCACCTGCCAGCCCGGATCACCTTGAGTCCGCTTCCCGCGACCGCGGTCGCGTACAGCACGGTGCCGATTTCTGGAAACGTGGAGATGCAGACCCCCGACGGCCAGTGGATCCCCGCGCCCGACACCACCGTTCGGATCGACGACGACGGCGACCCGCAGCAGACGCGGATAGCCGTCAGCACCGACGGCTCCGGCGCGTTCCGCACCAATGCCTACGTGACGTCGTCAGGCCCGTGGACCGCCGCCAGCACTGGAGACGACTGGACCTTCGCCGGCGCCGCGCGCAGCGCCGCGCAGACGATCAACGTGGCACCGACGCCGGTTCAGATCAGCGACTTCACAGCGGTCTACAACGGAATCCCGGTGCGTTCGGTCGCCGCCTCCCAAGGACTTGCCTTCAGGGCGAGCGTCTGGCCATACGTAGGCGGCCAGACCGCCGATCTGTACTTCCGGCCGCGCGGATCGACGGCTTGGAAGCTGATGGACTCCTACCCGGTTGAGCAGTTCGGCGACGTCACGGTCTCGGGCATCTCCGGATACGTCGCGAAGGGCCGGCCGCGTGAGGGTTCGTGGCAGATGCGCACGGCGGCGACTCCGCTGCTCCAGGCAGCGGCGACCCAGGCTTTGCCCGTACAGGTTTACCTGTCGACTTCCTTCCACGGTCTGAAGGTCAAGAAGGCACATAAGAAGGCCTACCTCGAAGGCCGGCTGTACTCCGAGAACGGACCGCTGGCAGGCCAGAAGATCGCCCTCGAATACCGCACCCGTAAGGGGACCGCCGAGCATCGCGTCACGATCGTCACGACGAGCAAGGGTGGTGCCTTCCAGGTCAGGTTGCCCGCCAGCCGCCGGTACTACCGCGTGCTGACCACAAAGCTCACCGGCGACTACGACGGTGTGATCAGCCGCGAGATCTACTTCTCCGGCTGAGGATCGGACCTCGCTTCCGGGCCGGCACCCCAGCAGGGTGCCGGCGCGCCCGCTGACTGGTGCCGTCGGGGCTGAATGCCGCGCCGAGCCGCCGCCGTACCGCGTAGGCGTCCAGCGCGCCGGTGGTCGGTGATCCAGAGGCCGACGAGCGTCTGCTGGATGATGCGATGACGCGGGTGGGCTCGGGCGGTGGCAGATGGAAGTCCGGGTGTTCGATGAGGAACGCGGCGCGGGTACCGCCGCCGACGGGGCCGTTGTAGGAGGTCTAGTTGCCGCTCACGGCCTTGGCGGCGTCAGTGAGGATGCCGACGACTTCGGCTGGTTCGGTGGGTGAGCCGGGCAGCGCGTCGAACGGCACCTCGGGGTGACACCCGCCATAGGCGGCATACGGACAATCCCCGTGGCGGCAGAACGCCCACGGATCTCCGGCGGATCACCCACACGGTTTTCGGCAGAACGCCCACCAAGGTATCGGCAGAACGCCCACCAAGGTATCGGCAGAACGCCCACGTGACCGCCCCCAGCTGCGATAACGCGTGTCCTTCGACGCTAGATCTTCTCGCTCTCGAGCACCCAGGCGCAGACCTGGTCGGCGGTGGATTCGACGGTCTCTCTCGTCGTGTCCAGGAGCCGCATCGGGGGTTCCATCGAGACGGCCTCGGCTCGGACCCAGTCGTTGTACTCCAGCATCTCGGCGATCCGCGGCTCGGACCACTCCCGCCACGCCGGACGCGCCCGGAGCCGGGCGGCAAGGATGTCCGGATCGCAGGTCAGCGCTAGGTATCTGATCTCCTTGAACAGCGCCCGCTCGGGCAGCGGCTCGAACTCCGGCGGCACGACGGTGCCGCACAGCAGCACCGGCCGGCCGTTCTGCTGGATCATCGCGGCCATCGCCAGCCACGCCGACCGGAACCGTACCGGATCGCACAGGCCCGCCTGCCAGAGCACGTCCTGCTCCAGTACGACGAAATGCCCGCTCAGCCGCTCGACGAGAAGGCGGGCCACGGTCGACTTGCCGCAGCCGCTGGGCCCGGTGAGCGACCACAGTGGCAGCCGGACGAACGGCTGCTGGTGGCCGCATACGGCGCAGACGACGGCCGGCGGCTCGGCGATGACATGGGGAGGATCTGCGCGCGCCCCACAGCGTGCGCAGATGAGCGGATTCACTGGACCGTCAGTCGAACAGTTCCTCGAGGAATCCCCGTCGGCGGCGCTGGTGTCCGTACGGCGGGGGCGAATCCTTGTAGTGACCCTGGTGCGGGGCATGGCCCGGCTGGTACGGCGGCGGGGAGTCGCGGCGCCCCTGGTACGGAGGCGGTGAGTCCGAGTAACCGCCGGGGTAGGGCGGCGGCGCGGCATAGTGCCGCTGCTCCGCGTGCATGATCTGCTCAAGCTCGCCCCGGTCGAGGAAGATGCCGCCGCACCCCGCGCACTGTTCGATGTGGATGCCTTGTCGGTTGAACGTCTGCATTGGGCTGTGGCACTTTGGGCAGATCACAGCCTCAGCGTAAAGGACCGGCACGGTCCCTGATGGCGGATCAGAGCCCGCGTGCACACAAACCCACTCGCCGGAGCGGGTTCCCCCAGGTCAATGGAGATCATGAAGCCCCTTTGTGTGCGAACGGGTCCAGCGGCCGCTACGTCATGTGCTGCCGGGGCATTCAACGATCATCATGCGCGGAGCCGTCATTCACGCGCCCGGGGTCGTGCGCTTCGAAGAGCACCCCGATCCGGAGATCACCAAGCCCACTGACGCGATCGTCCGCGTTTGCGAGCGATCCCAACCAGCGGCGGACGCTCAAGCTCATCAAAGCCGAAGGCACCGATCTCGAAGTCAACGTAGGCGTGCAGGCCGAAGGCCGCCAGCTTGCCGAACGCGATCGAATCCAGGTTCCCTGTGAGGACGGACTGCACCACCTCAGGCCGGACCGCGAGGGCTGACAATGCCTCCCGCGCACCAGGTAGCGTCTTTCCACATCGCTCGATGTCGTCTTCGCGGTCCGCGAAGGCGGTCGCCAGCTCTTTGCCGAAGGCGGCCAGAAGATTTTCGCTCGGCGTAATGCGATGAAGGCGGAGCGTATCGGAGATGATCGCCCGATCGGTCTTCCCCGCCATGTCCGCGAGACGTTCAAGAGCGCGGCCGGTGACCTCACGGAACACCGTCGCGTAGATCTCCGCACTGAGCCCGCCGATACTGACCAACGTGTGATCGATGTCCCATAGGGCCAGAGTCCGCACGCCGGAATAGTAGTTGGCGAGGCGCACGCTTCCCTGATCAACAGGGAAGGTTGAACGGCGACGTCGGCTCATCTCCGATGTCGTGCGGCGGCACCGGCCGAAGCGTCGGCATCCTGCGCCGCAGGCTTGTCGGTCGTTCCGCCCGCCCGATGGCGCTCGGCTCGGAGTCGGAGGAGGTCGGCGGTGGCCTGGTCGGCGGGCAGGAAGGCCTCCAGGTGGAGTTCGGCGAGCGTGATGTCGGTCGCGGTGGCGAATGACGTCAGCGTGGTGATCAGTCGCAGCTCGCCGTCCGCCGACGCCAGCCGCATAGGCACGGAGAAGCCGAGGTGTTCCGGGCCGACCGGGGTCTCGGAGACGTATCCGGCCAGCTCGGCGACGAAGTCGTCGAGGCGCGGATCCGGGCTGCGGCGTGCCCGGGCGCGGAGGTTCTCGATGACGTGGCGGCCCCACTCGCCCAGATTCTGAACCCGTCGCCCCATCCCGTCCGGATGAAGCATGAGCCGCAGCATGTTGAACGGGGGCGCGAACAGCTCCGGCGACGCGCCCTCGGTGAACACCTCGACAGCGTCGTTGGCCGCCACCACCCGGCCGTACGGGGCGGTGACGAGCGCCGGATACGGCAGGTGGGCGTCCAGGATCTGCTCGAGGGCGGTGCGGACCGGGCGCAGCGCCGCCTCGTCCAGGCCCGACTCGCTGAACGCCGGAGCGTAACCGGCGGCGGTGAGCAGGTCGTTGCGCTCCCGCAGCGACAGACCGAGCGACTCGGCCAACCGGATCACGATCGCGCGGCCCGGCTGGGAGCGGCCGCTCTCGATGAAGCTCAGATGACGCTGGGTCGTGCCGGCCAGCACGGCGAGCTCGAGCTGGCTGAGTCGCCGAACCCGGCGCCAGCGCCTCAGCTCCGCGCCCACGCCGATCCGCTCCGTCGCAATGGTCACCAGGCTGTTCTACCGGGGCGCCAGGGGAGCCGGCGATTCCCTCGGGGGAATTGCCGGATGTCACGCCCCTTCCGCAGGATCACCCCCAGCGTGGGCCGGGCGGATCACCGCGGTGCCCCTCGCGACATGACCCACGCGCTCACGAGAAGACTCCGAAAGGCCGTTCGATGAAGAGCTATCACCTTGATCCTGGCCGGGGACTCGCCGGATTGACGGTCCAGGACCACGCCGAGCCTGAACCCGGGCGGGGGCAGGTGGTGGTCAGGATGCGCGCGGGCGCACTCGGCTTCCGTGACCTCCTGGTGCTGGCCGACGACTATCCCCTGCCGATCAGACCGGGCGTGGTTCCCGGCTGCGAGGGGGCCGGAGAGGTCGTGGCAGTCGGGGAGGACGTCAGCCGGGTGAAACCGGGTGACCGGGTGGCGGCCACCGTCTTCCCCCGCTGGCTCGACGGACCGTTCCGGCGGGAGAACGCCGCTCAGCTCGGCACCATGATCGACGGAATGCTCACCGAGTACGCGGTACTGAGCGAGGACGGTGTCGTGCCCATCCCGGAGCACCTGTCGTTCCAGGAGGCGGCGGCGTTGCCGCTGGCGGCCGTGACCGCGTGGAACGCCCTGACCAGCGGCGGCGCACCGCTCGCCGGCGAGACCGTGCTGACGCTGGGATCGGGGGCGGTGTCGCTGTTCACCCTGCAATTCGCCAAGCTGGCGGGCGCCCGGGTGATCGTGACCACGTCCAGTGCCGCCAAGGCCGCACGACTGCGGGAGCTGGGAGCGGACGAGGTGATCGATTACCGGGAGAACCCCGAGTGGTCGGAGGACGTACGCGGCCTGACCGATGGCGTGGGCGCCCATCGCGTCATCGACGCGACCGGCCCGCTTGAGCAGTCGCTGAAGTCCGTCGCGCCGAGCGGCGAAGTGGCCTTCGTCGGCTACTGGCTGTCCGGCACCAAGGGGGCCAGGCCGGTCGATCCCGCGACGTTCTTCGGCGCGGGTGCGGTGCTGCGGCGCATCGCCACGGGCAGCCGGGCGCACTTCCTCGAGCTGAACCGGGCTGTCACAGCGCACCGGTTGCGTCCCGTGATCGACCGGGTCTTCCCGTTCGACCGCGTCCCGGGGGCCTTCGCCTACTGCGAGGCGGGCGGAGGCTTCGGCAAGGTGATCATCAGCCATGGTTGAGACACCGATGCGCCCGGGTCACGCGCGGCGGTCCACGACCGCGGCGGCCTGACTGTGGTCGCCTCGCTCTGCGGCGCGGATGCGGTCCGCTGATTGGGGGGTCTTTCCGGCATCCACGGAAAGCGAATTGTAGATCACCTTCCGAGTCCATGCGCCCGGACGGAGCACCTGCCGGGAGTCAAATGGCGGATTCCCGCCCTCACGACCGCCCATCACGGGGTGGGCGACAACAGGACCAGCTCCATCACGTGGAAATGCCGCATCGACGTCTGATCTGATGGGCGGGATCGGCCCGGGATGGTACGGGGTCCCCGGCCGAAGCGCGGACCAACCGCGACCGTCATTCGCCGGCGGCGTGAGCTGATGCGCCCCCGGACCTCATGGTTCGGGGGCGCGCGCAATTTCAGGGTCGGACTCGGTGGCGGCACTGACCCGCCGATCGCCCCGGAAGACGCTGGAGCCCGTCAGGGTTCTCGGTGCAGGTTCCGTCGTCGGCGCCGGGTCTGATGCACTCGATGAGTGCCTGGAGGGTGGCGAGTTCGTCGGCGTTCAGGCCGGCGAACAGCTCCGGCTCTGTGGCGCCTGGTGATCGCTCATTCCACGCGGTAGATCCGCCCGGTCTCGGGGCCTTCGATGGAGCGGACGTACGCCCCGGCCGCACGGCTCACCGGTACGGCGTCGAAGCCCGGGAAGATCGTGTCGTACGCCGCGAGCGACTCCTCGAAGACGGTGGGGCTGACCGCGTTGATGCGCTGCCGGCCGGGGAGTTCGATCGCGGCCGCTCGTACGAACGCCTCCACCGCTCCGTTGACCAGTGAGGCGACCGCGCCGGTACGGACGGGGTCGCGGGCCAGGATGCCGGTGATCAGCGTGTACGAGCCGTCCTCGGCGACGTGGTCGAGACCCTGACGGACCAGCTCGACCTGGCTGAGGGCCTTGCCCTCCAGTCCGTCGCGGAAGTCGCGCAGATCGAGTTCGGCGAGGGGGCGCCAGGGGACGGGGCCCGCCGCGCACCCGACGGCGTCGACCCGCCCCACCCGCTGGTACAGCTCTCCGATGGACGCGGGGTCGGTGATGTCGACGTGCAGGTCACCACCCTTGCGGGAGGCGGTGACGACCTCGTGGCCACGCCGCTGCAGGACCGTGTGAACCGCGCGTCCGAGGGTGCCGTTCGCGCCGACGAGAAGTACCTTCATACGCCGAGCATGCCGCTGGGACAATCATGAAGTCCAGGCGGGCGCGGCGCCGTTGCTCCGCTGTGAGCCAGAACCGCCCGCCGTACGACGCGAGGACGGGTCAGTGGTCCTCGGTGCAGGTTCCGTCGTCGGTGCCGGGTCTGATGCGCTCGAGGAGGCCCTGGAGGGTGTCGAGCTCGTCGGCGTTGAGGTCGGCGAACAGCTCCGCCTCGACGGCCGCGACGGCGCGATGGATCTCACCGACGAGTTCGGTGCCACGGTCACGGATCTCGACGATGTGGCGGCGCCGGTCCGCCGGGTCGCGTCGGCGTTCGGCCAGGCCGTCGTTCTCGAGGTCGTTGAGGATGGTCACCAGGACGCTCGGGTCGAGGCCGAGCTCCTCGACGAGGGCCTGCTGCCCCATCGCGCCCTTGTCGGCGAGCTGCATCAGCACGCCGCCATGGCCGGGCTTGAGGCCGTGGGCCGCCATGGCCTTCTTGATCCGACCGTTGGCGATCTGTCCTGAATAGGCCAGGACGAGGCCGGGACGGTTGGAGAGCACGCACCGATCATACAAGCAGCAGACGATCGACCATGGCATATAGTTGAAGACATTCAACTATCTGTTAGTCTCCATTCTCCTCGATCCCCAATCATCGGGAGCGCCCATGTTCCTCTCCTACGCCATCGTCGGGATACTCCTGGCGGTCGTCCTGCTGCTCTCGGCATCCGGCAAGCTCACCCGCAACGAGAAGATCGTCGAGGGCATCACCGGCATCGGCGTGCCGCTCGGCATGTTCCCCTTCTTGGCCGCCTGCGAGATCGCCGGTGCGGTGGGGCTCGTGATCGGGCTCTGGTACGCCCCGCTGGGCGTCGCGGCCGCGATCGGCGTCGTCCTCTACTTCGTCGGCGCCGCCGGCGCGCACCTGCGCAAGAGCGACTTCAAGGGCCTGCCCAACGCACTGGTGATGCTGATCGTCGCAGCGGCGGCCCTCGCGCTGCGGGTGCTGTCCCTCTAACGGCGGCGTTCGGTGCACCACGCGAGGAGCCCCAGGACGGGCAGGGCCGCGCCGAAGACGGTCAGCGTCGTCCAGCCCCCGTCGTGGTAGGCGAGCGACCCCAGCTGTGACCCGACCGCCCCGCCCAGGAAGAGGGTGGCGATGTAGGCGCTGTTGAGCCTGGCACGGGCGGTCGGGTCCAGGGCGTAGATGGTGTGCTGGCCGAGCACGAGGGTGGTCTGCACGGCCATGTCGATGAGGACCGCCGCGACGCCGAGCAGGATCACGCTGTGCCGGCCCACCCCCGCCACGCCGAAGGACAGGGCCGCGCCGGCGAAGGCGACCGCCGTCATCGGGCGGGTCAGCCCCCGGTCGGCCCAGCGTCCCGCCCACGGGGCGACCAGGGCGCCGCCCGCGCCGACGAGGGCGAACAGTCCGATGCCGAGCTGGGAGTAGTGGAACGGCGCGCCCGCGAGGACGAAGGAGATCGTCGTCCAGAAGGCGCTGAACGCGCCGAACATCGCGGCCTGGTACAGCGCCCGCCGCCGCAGCGCCGGGTGGACGCGCACCAGGTGGACGGTGGTGCGCAGCAGGCGGCCGTACGGAAGGCCGGTGCTGGGGGCACGGGGCGGCAGGGCCGCCCGGAGGGCGATCGCGAGGACCGCCATGAGGACGGCCGACGCGAGGTAGATGACGCGCCAGCCGGTGAGGTCGGCCAGCACGCTGCCCACCGTACGGGAGAGCAGGATGCCGGTGAGCAGTCCGCTCACCACCCGGCCGACGATGCGGCCGCGCGTGGCGTCCGGGGCCAGGTCGGCGGCGAACGGCACGAGGATCTGGACGACGACGGAGGTCGCCGCGCTGACGAGCGAGGCGGCCAGAAGAACGGGGAACACCGGCGCGGTGGCGGCGACGAGCAGTGCCGCGCAGGTCAGCGCGAGGAGGGTGGAGACGAGCCGCCGGCTCTCGAGGCGGTCGCCGAGGGGGACGAGGAACACCATCCCGGCCGCGTATCCGATCTGCGTCACCGTGATCAGCGCACCGGCGGCGAGGCCACTGATATGGAAGGCACGGGTGAACTCGGGCAGGAGGGGCTGCGCGTAGTAGAGGTTCGCGACGGTCATCCCGCACGACACCGCGAGCAGCAGCACGAGCCAGCCCGGCGGGCCGGACTCCGGCGCGGAGCGGGCGGGTGACGCCTCGGTGGGGGGAGAGGGTCGGAGAGACACGGCACCTCGCAATTAGAACCGGTTTAATTGGTTCTCCGGACGGTACCAGTTAAACCGGTTCCAGCGGTAGGCTGGGTCCATGCCCACGACCACCGACACCCCTCGGTTCCGTGAGGGAGCGGGCCGCCTGTGCCTGGACTTCATCCGTACGCTGCGATACCGGGGGACGTCGTCCGCGTCGGAGGAGCTCCCCGACGGCGCCGCTCTGGCCACCTGGGTCCGGCAGTGCGGCCCCTGTGCGCCCGACGACACCGTCGCGCCCGACCCCGCTCAGGCCGCCCGCGCCCGCGA
The DNA here is from genome assembly GCF_024055795.1 of Actinoallomurus purpureus. Lineage (GTDB taxonomy): Bacteria > Actinomycetota > Actinomycetes > Streptosporangiales > Streptosporangiaceae > Actinoallomurus > Actinoallomurus purpureus. The sequence goes on from NZ_JAMXMY010000010.1 coordinate 93,856, forward strand.
ACTGCGGGAGGCGGTGCACGCGCTGGTCATCGCGGCCGTCCGTACCGAAGACCCGGCGTCCTGCGGCGACACCGCCCTCCGGCACCTCAACCGGGCCGCGGCCGCCCCTGTGCCCGTGCCGGCCCTGGACGCGTCCGGGCGGATCCGCTGGAGGGCGGACGACCCCGTCACGGCCACGCTCGCCCTGATCGCGCGGGACGCACTGGACCTCGTCACCTCGGCCGCCATCACCCGCGTCCGCGAGTGCGCCGATCCGCACTGCGGGGCCCTCTTCCTGGACGGTTCACGGCCCGGCACACGCCGCTGGTGCTCGATGGGCACGTGCGGCAATCGTGCCAAGAAGACCACTCTGCGCCACAAGACGGCGCGGCCCGTACGCTGACCGCGGCCGGGGGTTTGATCTTCGTCCTCCTGGAGATCTCTTGGGCGTCTCGGGGGGACGCGGATACACCTCAGGAGGCATCGATGTTGCCAATCGTCGCGGCGATCTGCTTCGCCGTCGCTCTTGTCGCGGACTAGCTCGGAACCGGTTCGGACTTCTTCAACTACCCCACGCTGGACACGCTCGGCCTGCTGCTCCTCGCGCTGCACTTCGCCGGGTTCGGCGCCGGGTACGACTGGCGTGCAGGCGGCCGCTCCGTGCGGAGCAGGCGCCGCTGACACCACGCCGGCCGAACCTTCCCCGGCACGGCCCCTCCCGTGCCGGGTAAGCGCTCCCATGCGGGCGGACACCGCGCCCAGGTGGCATGGATCGGCCACTTCGCCGAGCAAAGAAGGCAAAGGTCGACCGGCACGGCACTAAACTGCATGGGGTGATCTTCAAGGCAGTAGGCGAGGGACGCCCCTACCCGGAGCACCAGCTCAGCTCCCGGGACTGGGCGAACCTTCCCCCACGCCAGGTCCGCCTCGACCAGTTGATCACGACGAAGGCCGGGCTCGACCTGAACTCCCTGCTGGCCGAGGACTCCACCTTCTACGGCGACCTGTTCCCGCACGTCGTGCAGTGGCACGGCCAGCTCTACCTGGAGGACGGCCTGCACCGGGCCCTGCGGGCGGCGCTGCACCAGCGCGTCGTCCTGCACGCCCGCGTCCTCGACCTGGACGAAGGCGCGCGCTAGCCCCTAGTAACAGGTACGGCCGGGGGCCGGCCGGCACTGCGACGCGTTCCACAGCCGTGGCGTCGCCCACGAGAACATCTTCGGGAAGGCCTCCCGCCAGGCCCCGTAGTTGTGCTGACCGCCCTTGAGGACCAGGAACGGCACGTCGGGTTGGTACCGCTTCACCAGGTCGACGAACGCCTGCGCCTGCACCAGGTCGACCTGCACACCACTGCCCGTCATCACCCAGAACCGGGGCAACCCCGCGTCCTGCCGGGGCTGTGCCAGCACCTTCAGCGGGGAGTTCGCGTCGCGCAGCGCCCTGCTGCCGGCGAACGGATCCACCGGCAGCGGCAGCCGGTTGCGCCGCAACGGCTCGTAGTAGCCGCTCAGCGAAGCGGAGATGCCGTACCGGTCGGGATGGCGCAGCGCGAGGTTGGCCGCGCAGTACCCGCCTTCGGAGAACCCCGCGATCCCCCAGGCGGGACCGGCCGGCTGCACGCGCAGCCGGGCCGCGACGAGATCGGGCACGTCATAGGCCACGTACGTCTCGTCCTGCTCGCCGCCGACGGTGTTCAGGCACTGCGTGGCCCGGTCCGGGCCGCCCCCGACGTCGGGGATGACGAGCACCGCCGGTTTGGCCTTCCGAGCGGCGATCAGCTTCCGGAACATCCCGGAGATCTTCAGGCGGCCCTCGTAGTCGCCCGGGTTCCCGGGGGCGCCATGGATGAGTTCGATGACGGGGAAGCGCTGCGAGGCGTACTGCCGCTGGAAGTACTGCGGCGGCAGGTAGATCATGCCCTGGCGGGTGATGTGGCTCTTCGCGCCGGTCAGCACCGTCTCGAGGGCGAAGCCGTTCTTGCGCGCCTGCCGCTTCTTCACCGCCTCGCCGAGCACCTGGTCGAGGCGGTCACCGAGGTCGGGTACGCGCGCCACGCTCGCCGGGGCCTGGTTGGTCAGGTCACGCCACGCGTCGTCCCAGCTCTGGTAGTAGCCGTAGAACCTGTTGACCAGCGCCACGCCGAACAGCATCGCCGGGGCGAAGGCGACCGCCCCGGCGACCATCTTCAACGCGAGCATCCGGGTCCGAACCAGCCAGTACAGCGCGCCCATGAAGCCCATCGCGAGCGCGGTGAAGGTGAGGAAGCCCTGTGGACCGAACACGACCCTCCCTACCCCGTGCCCTCGACGCTCGGCCGGACGACTCCGGTCAGTAAGCATGACGTCCGCGGCAGCGTGATAGATCCCGATGAAGCCTGCCGGAACACCAAGTTTCCTTTACCCACTTCCGGCACAGAGCGTTCAGCGCCGCCAGTCGACGGCGAACGCCCGTGCCGGGTTCTCGACGAAGATCTTTTCGGCGACGGCCTCGCCGAGGTCCCGTACGATCCTCGGGCGCATCACCCGCAGCAGGTACGGCATGCCGGGCCCGCCGCCGGTCGACGCCCGCGCGGCGGCGGTCGTCGTGTCGCCGCCCAGCAGCAGCCGGTCGGCGTGCCCCGCCTCCACGAGCGCCGCGAGCAGGTCGAACAGCCGCCAGTCGGTCGCGTGGTTCGCCCGGGACGGGCCGTCGAACGCCAGGAACGCCCCCGCCTCACCCGCCTCCACGTGCACGCTCGGGTCCGGGAAGCGGTTGAGATGCCCGAGGATGACGCGTTCCGGCGGCACGCCGTGCCGGCCCCAGAGCAGGTCGAGGACGTCGAGCGAGGCCGTGCCGAGCTCGTGGTGCACGCCGATGGGGGCACCCGTCGCATGGTGGGCGCGCGCCGCCGCGGCCATCACGGTACGGGCGTGGTCGTCCAGGCCGTGGAAACCACCCGCCACCTTGATCATCCCGGCCCGGGGGAGCCCGCCCCCGTGCATGCCCTCGGTCAGCTCTTCGACGAACAGCTCGTCCAGCCGCCCGCGAACCCTCTCGAGGACGTCCGGGTCGTAGTGCACCGCCTGGTGCAGCCCGGTCGCGGCGATCACGTGCACGTCACCGGCCCGCGCCACCTTCGCGAGCGCGTCCGCGCGCCGGCCCAGCCCGTACGGCGTCCACTGCACGACCGTACGGCCGCCGAGCGCCCGGAACCCGCGCAGCTCGGCCACTGCCGCGTCGACGTCGTCGAGCTCCTGGCCCGGCAGCCGCGGGCTGCGGAAGAACAGATGGTCGTGCGCGTCGCAGATCCCGAGTGCGTCCGCCGGAACATCGCCGAGGACGGTACGCGCGACCGTCATCGTCCCTCCCCGGCAAGCGCCGCTGCGGCGATCCGCAGCCCGGCCAGCGCCTTCGGCACCCCGATGTAGGGCGCCAAGTGCACGAACACCTCGACGATCTCCTCCACGGCCTCCCCGTCCAGCCGCGCCTCTGCCGCCTCGCCGGTCACCAGTGCCGTCCCCCCGGGAGGTCGTGCAGGTGCGGAGCCGACAGGTGCAGCACCTCGTAGCGGGCGCCGTCCGTCACCGAGGGCTCGTCCGTCCAGAGCGTGAAGTGCACGAGCTCCCACCGCCCGGGATCGACGGCGAGCGCCGTCGCGTGCACTCCGGGCGTACGGGCGAGGCGCCCGACCTCCTCCAACGCCGCCGCGACCGCCGCCTGCGGGTCCTCCCCGGCCGGAACCGGCTCCGTACGGCGCGTGGCCGCCTTGGGCGTCCCGCCGTACGCCGGCCCGCGCTCGAAGGCGGCCCCCGTCCAGTGCCGCACGTCCGGACGGCCGAAGTCGTCCACGATCCCGCCGAACCCTCCACCGCCGCAGAGGAAGCGGTTCATGCCGCCGACGGCGTCCCACAGGTAGAAGGGCGCGTACTGGTTCACGGGCGATCCGTCGACCCCCCGCTCACGGATGAGGAACGCCTTCAGCCCCAGCCCCCGGAAGTCGTCCATGGCCGCGCCCCGCGTCGCGACCCGATCACGGATGATCTTCATGTCGTAGTCGGCGGGCAGTGTGATCTCGTACTGCATCGCGTGCACAGGTGGTCTCTCTCGTGATCAGGCGGACGGCGTCGTCTGGGCGGCGAGCAGGCCCAGCACGCCCTTGATCGCAAACTCGAACGGCTCGACCGACGCGGCGGCACGGGCCAGCACGTAGCCGCCCTGCAGCGTCGCGACGATGGTCGCCGCGGTGGCGACCGGATCCAGGCCGCTCGCCAGCTCCCCCCGCTCCCGGCCCTCCGCGAGGACCCGCGCCAGCCGCTCCCGCAGCCAGCCGAAGGTCTCCTCCAGAGGCCGGCGGAGCAGGGGGTCGGCGATGACGTCCGGATCCTGGGTCAACCGCCCGACCGGGCATCCACGCAGGATCTCCCGCTCGCGCAGCAGATAGGTCTCGATGCGTTCGTACGCCGTGCCCGGCCCGGACAGCTCCCCCTCCGCCTTGGCCCGCATCTCCTCGGCGCTGCGCCGTACGGCCGCCAGCGCGAGATCAGGCTTACCGGCGAAATGGTGGTACATGCTGCCCTGACCGGCCCCGGCCCGCTGCTGGATCGCCTTGGGACTCGTCCCCACGTACCCGCGCTCCCACAGCAACTCGCGCGTGCTCTCGATCAGCCGCTCCCGCGTATCCATACCCCGACCGTACATACTAGTAGGTACAGCCGCAAGCGCACCCACCACGTGCGGGAGCGACCGCAGATGCGGGGTGCCGGGCCGCGCACACCGCCTGATCATCGAGGTTTCCACGCGTTGGCGATGCCGAGACCCCCGATGATCACGGGGAGCCGGAGCCCTCCGGCCGGTGCTCGGGGTCTGCGTAGCGGTGTGCGGTGAACGTCGTGGCCTCCCTGGACGTCGGTCGCACGCGCGAAGACGACCAAAGGCCGCCGAACGCAGCGGTGGGTGGCCCGAAAGGGACATCGAGCATGCGATGCCGAAGAGCGACCGCAGCGGCGCGGCGTAGCCGCGCCCCGGGGGGTCCGGGGGGTCGCCCCCCCGGATGGGATCCGGAAGCGGGAAGGCGGTCCGCAGGACCACCGAACATGGCGGTGGAGGTGGGATTTGAACCCACGGATGAGTTGCCCCATCACACGCTTTCGAGGCGTGCGCCCTCGGCCACTAGGCGACTCCACCAAGAGGGGAGCCTACCGGAAGTCGGACGGTCCTCGGTCCCGTCGGGCGGTGAAGAACTCGGTGAGCAGGGCGGCGCATTCGTCGGCGAGGACGCCGGAGATGACTTCGGGGCGGTGGTTGAGTCTGCGGTCGCGTACGACGTCCCACAGGGAGCCGACGGCGCCGGCCTTGGGGTCGAACGCGCCGAAGACGATGCGGTCGAGCCGGGCGAGGACGGCGGCCCCGGCGCACATGGTGCAGGGCTCGAGGGTGACGACGAGGGTGCAGCCGGACAGCCGCCATTCGCCTCGGTACGCGGCGGCCTGGCGGATGGCGACGATCTCGGCGTGCGCGGTCGGGTCACCGGTGCGTTCCCGCTCGTTGTGGCCGGCTCCGATGATCTGGCCGGTGGGGGCGAGCACGATCGCGCCGACGGGCACGTCGGCGGCGGCGCGCCGCGCCTCCTTCAGCGCGAGCCTCATCGCCTCGTCCATCGTCGGCCCGCCGGCGGCGCCCCTCACGGCCGTGGCTACCGGAGCCGGTCGTACTCCTCGGCGAACCCGGCGCCTTCGGCGATGACCGACAGCGCGTCACCGGGGAGGGTCCGCTCGCCGAGCGCGGCGAGGGCGTCGGGGCGGGTGCCGAGGTCGCCGAGGAGCTCCGGGTCGCCGACCGGGTCCCCGGTCGCCGCGTCCTCGGAGTCGTCGAACTGTTCGCTCAGCATGTCGGCCAGCTCGCTGCTGAGGGGCGCTCTGTCGTCGGAGAGGAAGATTCGGGGGTCTTCACCGTCGTCCAGGCGGACCACGGCGAACCATTCGTCCTCCTGCTCGACGAGGAGCACGACCGTGTCGGCCGCCGTCTCGACGGCGGCCTCGCGCATGATGTCTGCGATGTCATCCAGACCGGTGACCTCGGTGAGGTCGGGTTCGGTCCCGATCCATCCGGTGTCGCTGCGTGCGAACACCGCGGAGAAGTACGGCACGGTTCCATTCTCTCCCGAAGCGCGCGTCAGTCGATCGCGCGCTCGAACGCCGCGCCGAACCCGAGTCGCTTGGCGATGCTCGACAGCATCTCGTCGGGATACAGGTCGAGGTCGCCGGAGACGGCGCCGAGCTCCATCTCGTCGAGGCCGAGGTCCGCGAAGATCGACATGTCTCCGGCGGGGAGCACCTGGTCGAGCTCCTCGTCGTCGGGGATGTCGAGTTCGAGGTACTCGACGATCTGCTGCGCGAGGACCCAGTCCACGGACGCGGTGACGTCGGAGAGGAAGACCATCACCTCGTCGGCGCGCGCCCGAAGCGCGACGAAGAAGTCGTCGCCGACCGCGATCAGCCCGATGGTGCCCGCCAGGCTGGGCTGTTGTCTGAGGGCGTGGATCAGCCCCTCAAGGTCTTCGGTCAGTGCGATGGGAAGCTGCTCCACCTCCCAGGCGTCGTCCTCGCGATAGACGACGACAGCGAAGTCGGCCGTATCCAGTTCAGTCATCTCCACCCCACCCGCGCGCGTCCTGCTCGGGCATCTTTGCAGATGCCGGGGGCAAAGAGTCGCGGCACGGGAAACCCGGGTTCGGTCAGTTGGCTCTGAACGTGCGCATGCGGAGTGCTTCACGGACGCGTTCACGGCGCGATCGGCGTGGGCTCACGCGCTTGCGGAGCTCCTTCGCCTCGGCCAGTTCCCGGAGGAAGACCGCCCTGCGACGCAGTCGGTCACGGACCTCCTCGGGGCTCATCCCTTCGCTCATGGCGGGTACGTTCCCCATGCTCAGGCATCCATTCAGATACCGTTCGGGATATGAAGACCCTTGTCGTCGACCACCCCCTCGTCGCGCACAAGCTCACGACGCTCCGCGACGCGACCACCGACTCGCCCACGTTCCGCCGGCTCGCCGACGAGCTGGTCACGCTGCTGGCGTACGAGGCGACCCGCGACGTCCGTGTCGCCGCTGTGACGGTCGACACACCTGTCGCGTCGGCCGAAGGCGTACGGCTGACGCGGCCGCAGCCTCTGGTCGTGCCGATCCTGCGCGCCGGGCTCGGGATGCTCGACGGAATGACCCGGCTGCTGCCGACCGCCGAGGTCGGTTTCCTGGGCATGGTCCGCGACGAGGGCACCCTGAAGGCGACGACGTACGCCACGCGGTTGCCGGACGACCTGTCGGGCCGCCAGTGCTACGTGCTGGACCCGATGCTGGCCACGGGCGGCACGCTGGCCGCGGCGATCCAGCTCCTCATGAACCGGGGCGCCGACGACGTCACGGCGATCTGCCTGCTCGCGGCACCGGAGGGCATCGCCCACATGGAAGAGAAGCTCGCGGACTGCCCGGTGCCGGTCCGTGTCGTCACGGCCGCGGTCGACTCGCACCTGAATGAGAACGGCTTCATCGTGCCGGGGCTCGGCGACGCGGGGGACCGCCTGTACGGCGTCGTGTAGCGCGCGCCTCCGGGCGTCTCACGCCCTCTCGGCCGAGCCGTGAGGGTGGATGCCGCGCGAGCTCCGAACGCCCCCTGAGGCGGCCCGTGCGGGGCGAGTCTCGGCCTCCCGGCCAGCCGCCGTACGCCGGCGGCCGCCGGATCGGGGCGATCCGGGCGGTCCGAACATCCAGGCGCGCGTCTCTTTGCGGCTGGAACGCCGCCTGGTGTACAAATTAAATGGGTCAGTGGGTCGGCCTTCAGGAGGCGGGGTTTCCTTGAAGAAGTACCTCACTCGGGCGGGCGAGGCCTTGACGGCCTTCTCGTTGCCGAAGTCCCGGGGTGCGGCGCAGATCGCCTCCGACGCGGCCGGCGGCCCGGCTTCGGCGAGCGATTCGCCCTCCGAATTCGTGAACGCGCTATGAGGCTGGTGACGCCGGGCGATTCGGCGCCCGCATCCATCCACCGGTACCTCCTGCCGCACGAGCATCAGGTGATCACCGTCCGGCGCCACCCCGCGGTGCTGATGACACCGATCGGTTTCGTGCTCGGCGGCCTCATCGTCGCGGGCGTGCTCAGCAACCTGCTGGCCAAGCAGGGCGGTGCGGTCGTCAGCTGGATCTGGTGGGCGTGGCTGATACTGCTGGCCTGGTTCGTGTGGAAGGTCGCTGAGTGGTCGGTCGACTACTTCGTCATCACGAACCAGCGCATGCTCCTGACCACGGGCCTGCTCACCCGTAAGGTGGCGATGATGCCGCTGTCGAAGGTCACCGACATGAGCTTCCAGCGGTCCATCACCGGGCGGATGCTCGGCTACGGCGAGTTCGTGCTGGAATCCGCAGGTCAGGACCAGGCGTTCCGCGTCGTCAGCTTCCTCCCCTACCCCGAACAGCTCTACCTCGAGGTCTGCAGCATGATCTTTCCGAGCAAGGACGACGCTGACGACTGATTCGACCCCCGCCTTGACCAAAACTTCTCCACGTTGTCCGTGTTGTTTGGGTTACTCTCCATGTGTGAGGTAGTGCACCCTACGAACAAGACGTAACCCATTACGGGTGAAGCCCTTCGGTAAGTGAGTCGAGATGCCGGGTCAAGGAAGCGTCGGTGAGCGAGTCCGTAACCTACGTCTGAGTAAGCATCTATCTCAGGCGCAGCTTGCGGGGACAGAGCTGTCCGACAGTTACATCTCATTGATCGAGTCGGGTAAGCGAACCCCGACGCCCGCAGTTGTCCGGCTGCTCGCGAGCCGACTGGGCTGCCTGCCTGAGTACCTGTCCGAGGGCATCGAGCCGGAGGAGCGCCTGCACCTGCAGGTGCGCGTCCGCCACGCGGAGCTCGCCCTGCTGGGCGGCGACGCCGACCAGGCGCTCCGATTGTTCACCGACATCCTCTCCGCCGTCGACAACGACCCGGACCTGGCCAAGCGCGCCCACTGGGGTCAGGCGCGCGCGCTGGAGGCCCGTGGGGACGGCGAAGAGGCGATCAAGGCGCTGGAAGAACTCCGCGAGGAGGCCGGACGAGACCGCGGCCGGGCCGGCTGGCTGCCGGTCATCGTCGTCCTCGCCCGCTGTTACCGCGCCGCCGGCGACCTCGGCCGTACGATCGCGCTCGGCGAGTCGGCCCTCGAACGCCTCGCGGAGCTGGGTCTGCTCGGTGGCGAGGAGGCGGCCGAGGTCGGACGCACCCTCATCGCGACCTACCTCGATCGCGGTGACGCCACGCAGGCGCGGACGCTCGCCGAGCGCCTGCTCACCGCGTCCCAGCCGGACCCCACCGTCATGATCATGGCCTACCGGAAGGCCAGCCAGCGAGCGCTGGAGGAAGGCGCGGGAGGGGAGTCCCTCTATCTCGCCGACCAGGCGCTCGCGCTGCACGCCGGCGACATCCTCACCACGGCACAGGCCCGGCTCCGCGTGGCCTCGGCGCGCAGCCTCCTGCCCGCGGACGCGTCGCCGGAGTCCGCGAAGCAGGCCCTAGAGCTCCTGCGCTCGGCTGAGCAGGCGCTGAGCGGCGTCGACGCGGCCGAGTGCCTCATCGAGACGGCCCGGTCCAAGATGGTGCTCGGAGAGCCCGGTGCCGCCGTCACGATCGCCCAGCGGGTGCTGACCGAGCTGAGTTCGCACCCTGGCGGTTCGGTGACCGTCATCCGTGCCCGGCTCATGCTGGCCGAGGCGCTGGTGGCGACCGGCGAGCGCGAGGAGGCGTTGACGGCGCTGCGCGCCACCGGTGACGAGCTCGGTTCGCTTCCGCCGTCGCGGGCGACCGCGCGGGTGTGGCGAGAGCTGGGCGACCTGTTCGGTGCGGCGGGAGACAGCGAAGGGATGATGAACTCCTACCGCAAGGCGCTGGAGTCCGCCGGCCTGCGTTCCAGCCCGCAGCATTCGAACGTCGTGGCCCACCTCGGCAGCCGCTGACCCGACGCGCCGGGCCGACCGTTCGCGGTGGGCCCGGCGTCTCGTCGTTCAGCCGGTCGTGACGAGGCTCACGCCGGCGACCGCGATGACCAGGCCGACGCGTTGGACCGGCCGCAACCGCTCCCCGTACACCAGCCGGGCGAGCAGCACGGTGCTGGCGGGGTAGAGCGAGCTGAGCACCCCGGCCACGCTCAGCGTCCCGGCCCGGGCGGCGAAGACGTACAGCGCGTTGCCGAGCATGTCGAGCCCGCCGGCCAGCAGGGCGACGCCGAGCGTGCCGCGGTCCTTGAGCAGCGGGAGAGGACCGCGGCGGGTCACGACGGCGACGACGAGCACGACCGCGAGGCCGGACGCCTTGGAAGCCGCCAGCGGCCACAGGGTGCCGTCGTCGCCCAGATGGATGATCACGAAGAACAGGCCGAAACACGTCCCCGCCACGGCGGCGAGGACGGGACCGCCGGTGAGCCGGATCGGCCCGGCCCCGCGCTCGACGCTGACGAAGCAGATGGCCACGAGGCACAGGACGATCCCGGCGATCGTCGTGAGGCTCAGCCGGTCGCCGCGGGCGATGCCGACGGCCGCGGGCACGACGGCGGCCATCAGGCCGGACACCGGGGCGACCACGCTCATGGGCCCCATGGCCAGCGCCCGGTAGAAGACCAGCAGCCCGCACCCTCCGGCGATCCCGGAGGCCGCGCCCCAGCCGAGCGCCTCGGCGTGCCAGTGCCCGCCGAACGCCGCCACGGGCAGGAGCAGGCACAGCCCGGCGGGGAGGCTGACCAGCAGGACCCTCAGGTCGTCGATTCGCCGCGAGGCGGAGCCTCCGCAGAAGTCACCGGCGCCGAAGGCGATCGCGGACAGCAGGGCCAGGACAACGATCACGGTTCGATCAGGCGCGTACGGATGACGGCGCCGGGGGCGACGCCGGTGAGCGTTCCGGCCAGCGCCTCACCCGCCGCGACCAGCCGGTCCATCGGGTACGGCTCCAGCCGCTCCAGGATGAACAGGGCGTTCTTCGTCCGCTCGGTGATGCGGGTGCGGGTGCACTGGCGCCAGTTCCAGCGGCGGCAGGTCACTCCCGTGTCGTCACGCCAGATCACCTCGCCGGGCTCCGGCTGCTCGACGACGGCCTCACCGTTCTTGACGGTGTCGAAGGGCTCGTCACCCGTGGCGCGGACGAGCCGGGCGGGCCCTTCGTACGCGTCGAGGTCCTCGCCGCCGATGGGCAGCTCGAACCGTACGCTGATCGCGTTGTAGGCGTCCACCACTCGATTGATCTCCGGCAGGTCGCCCCGGCGCAGCAGGGCGTCGACCGACGGTCGCGCCCGCTTGGGGTTGACGCCGAAGCCGCGGTACGCCTCGCGCCAGGCCTCCACGTGGTCGCCGTCGACGCCGTCGGCCGGTGTGACGTCATCGGTGCGGCCGTCCGACGGCCCGTTCGCCAGCCCCTCCGCGGTCATGAGCAGCACCGCGAAGTCGGGCCGCAGGGCCTGGACCGCCTCATCGATGGCGATCTGGTCGAGCATCGGACAATCTCCCTTCCCGTTCGGTCGGTTCAGCATACCGTGCGGTTCAATGGAATGACCATCTAGGGTGTCCTCCGTGACGGACAAGGTCGGCGACGCGGTCGCCCGCACCGTACGTTCCCTGCGCGCCGCCCACGGGTGGAGCCTCGACCAGCTCGCCGCGCGGGCAGGGGTCAGCAAGGGCGTCCTGGTCGCTCTCGAACAGGCCCGCGGCAACCCCAACCTGGGCACGCTCATCCGGGTGTCGGAGGCGCTCGGTGTGCCACTGACCAGGCTCGTGCAGGTCGAGGAGGCGCCGCCGATCCAGTTCTTCCCCGCCGGCCGTCACGTCGTCCTGTGGCACGGGCCCTCCGGCGGCACCGGCACGCTCCTCGCCGGTAGCGACCCGCGGCCGTCGGTCGAGCTGTGGCGCTGGGTGCTGCGCCCGGGCGAACGCCGCGACAGCGAACCACACACGCCCGGCACCCGGGAGATCGTCACCGTGGACTCCGGACGGCTGGCCCTCACCGTGGACGCCAGCCGTACGGAGATCGGCACGGGCGACGCGGCCGTCTTCCACGGCGACCGGCCGCACTCGTACGCCAACGAGGGGGATGAGGACGTACGCTTCGTCCTCGCCGTCATGGACCTGTGACCGCCGGGCCGGACGACGCCCGTACGGAACTCAGTAGCGGGCGCCGACCGGCGGGGGCACGGCGTCGAGCTCGATCAGGTCGTCCTCGGTGAGGTCCACGCCGGCCGCCCGGGTGTTCTCATACAAGTAACTCTGCCGTTTGGTCCCCGGGATGGGGATGACGTGGCCGCCCTGGGCGAGCGTCCAGGCGATGGCGACCTGCGCGGGGGTGACCCCGTGCCGTTCGGCGACCCTGCGCACGACGTCGACGATGCGCAGGTTCAGCCGGAGCGCCTCCCCCTGGAAACGCGGCAGCCTCCGGCGGAAGTCGGTGTCCTCGAACTCCCCCGTGGTCACCGCGCCGGTGAGGAAGCCCCGGCCCAGCGGCGAGAACGCGACGAACGCCGCGCCGTTGGCTGCGCACCAGCCCACGACGTCCCCCGGGCCGTCGGCGCGGCCGTCACCGAGCGCGTCGCGGGTCCACAGCGACAGCTCCGACTGGATCGCCGCCACGGGATGGATCCGGTGCGCATCCTCGGCCTGCGCGACGGTCACCTCCGACAGGCCGAGGTGATGGACCTTGCCCTCGGTCACCAGCTCGGCCATGGCTCCCCACGTCTCGGCCAGCGGCACGTCCGGATCGACGCGGTGCAGGTAGTACAGGTCGATGACGTCGGTGCCCAGCCGCCACAGACTCGCGTCCACACCCGCGCGGACGTGCTCCGGTGAACCGTCGCGGATCATCCGCCGCGTCTTCGGGTCCACGACCAGCCCCACCTTGGTGCCCAGCACCACGAGGTCGCGGATCCCCTGCAGGGCGCGGCCGACGAGGCTCTCGTTGTGCCCGGCGCCGTAGACGTCACTGGTGTCCAGGAAGGTCACCCCCAGGTCCACGGCCTCCCTGATCAGCGCGACCGACCGACGATCGTCCCGCTCCGATTCGGTGTACGCCCAGCTCATGCCCATACAGCCGAGCCCGACCGCGCCCACCTGACGATCCGCGAATCTCCTCATCCCGGGTGAATCCTTCCTGGGGTCAGGCCACGGCCTCCCGCGCGGACGAGAGCCGCATCGGGGAAGGGAGTCTCGATATACCCGGGACTCGGGGATTCGACGCCGAGCCCCGCGCAGCGAGCGGCGCCCCCACTCCGGGTCCGGAGCGGCCGGGCCGTTACCTCCCACGTAATCGATCTTCCGCTCGTCCCTTGGCATCTTTGCGGCATCGGATCTACGGAAGGAACGCAATGAGCGACATCAACGAGCTGGTCGGCCGCTACCTCGACACCTGGAACGAGAAGGACCCCGCCGCCCGCCGCGCCGCGGTCGAGGCACTCTGGACCGAGGACGGCACCTACGTCGACCCGCTGGCCGACGTGGCGGGCCACGAGGCCATCGACGCGGTGATCGGCGCCGTGCAGGCGCAGTTCCCCGACTTCGTCTTCCGGCCCGGCCCGGCGGTCGACGCCCACCACCAGCTGGCGCGGTTCACCTGGGAGCTCGGCCCGGCCGGGGCCGAAGCGGTCGTTATCGGCTTCGACGTGGTGGTTCTCGCGGAGGACGGCCGGATCCAGAACGTCCACGGCTTCCTCGACAAGGTGCCCGCCGTCTGACCCGAGCCGACGCGGGATCCTCCCTGCGGGCCGGCTCGGCGACCGCCGCGAACAGGGTTCGGCATAGGTCCTGAGCCTCATTGGGGACGTCTCAAATCAGGACCTCGAACTCTGTTCGACTTCGTGAGCCGATCACTATTTTGGCTGAGGTCAAGTGCCCCCAGGGAAATGAGATCAGGTTGAGAGCAGTCATCCGCGCCGCCATCGCCACCGGAGCGATCGCAGCCATCGCCGGCCTCACCGTCCCCGCCGCCTCGGCGACGACGAGCGGCCCGTCCAAGCCGCCGCCCGTGCCCGGGAACCACTGCCAGTGGACGAAGCCCAAGGTCTGCAGCACGCAGTGGACTCGAATTGTCAGCAAGAACAAGAGGGTGCGGATGTTCAAGGGGTACGCCGGGATCCGGGTCAAGGGGAAGTCGTCCGTCAGGGGCAGGATCGGCGTCGCCTTCAGTAACCCCAGAGGAGGCAAGACCGTCATCCATTGGAAGAAGGGCTACGTCACCCTCGTCAATGGAGGGAAGGTCGCCGAGTCCGGTGCGTGGACGTGCCCTACCGGCGATTACGCGCAGACTGTCTGGCACACCGCCGGCGGCTCCAACTGGTACAGCAATGTTGATCGCTGTGGCTCCTGACCTGCTGGGCGATCGGGGCTAGCTAGACGGCACCGGCCGTATCGGTGCACCTCGCGGGGTCGAGGCCGTCAAGAGCGTGGATCGCCTAGGCTTGCCGAACATGCGCATCCTCGTGACCGGCGGCGCCGGCTTCATCGGCTCTCATCTGACGGACGCCTTCCTCGACAACGGTGACGAGGTGGCGGTGCTCGACGACCTGTCCCGTGGCCGGCCGGGGCGCCTCGACCCTTCGGTCGTCGTCCACAAGGCGAGCATCACGGACGCCCCCGCGCTGCGCGCGGTCGTCGAGCGCGTACGGCCGGAGCTGATCTGCCATCTCGCCGCGCAGATCGACGTCCGGGTCTCCGTGGACGCCCCGGCCGACGACGCGGTGGTCAACGTCGTCGGCACCGTCAACGTGCTGGAGGCCGCCCGTACGGTCGGGGCCCGGGTGCTGTTCGCGAGCACCGGAGGCGCGATCTATGGCGTGGACGCGCCGGTGCCGACGCCCGAAGACGTCGCGCCCGGGCCGGAGGCGCCGTACGGCACCGCGAAGTACTGCGCCGAGCAGTACCTCGCCCTGTACAACCGGCTGTACGGCACCCGGCACGCCGCGCTCCGCCTGGCCAACGTCTACGGCCCCCGCCAGGATCCCGCCGGCGAGGCGGGCGTGGTCGGCATCTTCTGCGGCCGCGCCGTTCGCGGGGAGCGGCCGACGGTCTTCGGCGACGGCCACCAGACCCGCGACTACGTGTACGTCGGGGACGTCGCGGAGGCCTTCGTGGCGGCGGCGCGGACCGACCGGCCGGGCGTGTGGAACATCGGGACGAGTCGCGAGACGAGCGTCCGCGAGCTGATCGCCCTGCTCGGCCAGGCCTCCGGCCGTGAGCTGGACCCGGAGTTCTCCCCGGCGCGCCCCGGCGAGCTGCAGCGGAGCGCGCTGGCGATCGACAGCGCCGCGCGCGACCTCGGCTGGACGCCGCGGACCACGGTCGCCGAGGGCATCGAGTCGGTCTACCGCTGGGTGGAGTCGGGCTCGCCCGACCGCGCCGGTCGCTGACGGATCACGGCGCGATGCGGTAGTGGTAGGTGTACGACCGGGTAAAGCCGGCGTTCCGGTAGAGCCGCCACGCCGCGTCGTTGTCCGCCTCGACCTGGAGGTAGAGCCGGTCCGCGCCCTGGCCGGCGGCCCACCGGGCCCCGGCGCCGAGGATCGCGGTGCCGACGCCCTGGCGGCGCAGCTCAGGGCGAGTGGCCATGCAGAAGGCGCCCGCCCATCCCGCGTCGGCCACGAACAGTCCCATGCCGGCGGGCCGCCCGTCCCGCGTCACGCTCGCGAACCCGACCTGCCCGGGAATGCGGGAGATCACTTTCTCGCCGACCGCGTCGGTGTCCGCGTGGTCGTCCAGCTCGGTGAAGGCCCGCAGCCAGCGCTCGGGGCCCGCGTCCAGGTCGACGGGGACCGTTTCCGCGCGCGCCGTGGTGGCGACGACCTCGTCGGTGAAGGCGGTCAGCACGGCCGTTCTGGCCTCCCGGCGGTAGCCTCGCCGGTCCAGGAACGTGTCGAGGTCGTCGAGGCCGGCACCGACCTGGATCGCGACCGGCCGGTCGCGCTCGCGGTAGAACGTCTCGATGTCGCCGATCGTCGTCTCCCCGCCCGCCAGGGGTGGCACCGCGGAGTTCGAGCGGCGCCGCCGGACGCCCGGAGTGTGCCGTAGTAGCCAGCCCGCGTGTTCCTCGGCGGACCCCGCCGGCCAGGCCGCGCGGGCCCGGGGTTCGACGACCCCGGCGACCGACCAACGGCAGGCCTCCACCATGGAAGGGATCAGGTCGGCGAGGAGGTCCTGGTCCTCGGGCCGCGCGGGCTCGTACTCGGTGATGCCGAGACCGGCCACCTCGAACCGCCGCGCGAGGGCGGTCACCATCGCGAGCAGCCGGTCCGGGGTGAGCCCCCCTGGTGCGGGCACGCCGACGGAGCGGAAGACCGCCGGGTCGAGGACGTCGAGGTCGATGTGGACGTACACGGCGGATGCGTCGCCGACCGCCTCGACGAGCCCCTCCGGGTCGGTCACCGTGGGGATGCCGGTGGCGGCCGCGTAGTCGCGTTCGGCCGGGTCGAGGTCGCGGACTCCGGCGAGCACGACCTGGCGTGGTTTCAGCGGGCGGCCGGGCACCAGGTCCGCCGGCCCGTCGCCCAGCAGCGTGCGCAGGACCATGCCGTGGAACGCTCCGGACGGCGAGGAGCCCGGCGTGTTCAGGTCACCGTGCGCGTCGAACCAGACGACGGCGAGCCGGTCACCGTACCGGCGCGCCGCCGCGGCGATCGGCTCCAGCTCGACGCCGCAGTCACCGCCGAGCGTGACGGCGAACCGGCCGTCGGAGCGTTCCAGCGCCGCCCGGCACCGCAGGGCGTTGACGGCCAGTGCCTGTGGGCCCGCGTGGTCCGCGACGTCGACGCACACCCGCCGGCCGGCGGGCATGAGGTCGCTCAGGAGGCGGGCTCCGGCGCGGAGCCGGTGTGCGGTCACCGACGACGACCCCTGCCACTGCGGCACCTCGACGACCGTCACATCAGGCCGCATCGGCTCGTCACTGTCCAATCGGGCTCCCAGGAACGTCGTCGAGCGCACCTCCCGCCTGGCGCAGCAGGTCCGGGGTCATCCTATGGAGCCGACCGGTCGTCCCGCCGATCCGCCGTCGCCCTCGGCAACGTCGGCCCCGACCATCGGCCCAATCGGTCTCCCCCGAATTGGTCCTTACGGCCCGACCAATGTGCTCCCTAACCTGGCGGGGTGACTACCCGCCCAGGCGCCCCGTCACCCTGCCGCCGCCGCGCCGGTCACGGGACTCGGCCGGCGCGGAGCGGCTCCCTCGACGCGGCGGTGCCCGGCGAACTCCGACAGGAACACCCCTTCTCCCCTGGTCTGGCCCGGCAGTCGCCGCCCGAACTCGTACACCCGGCCGAGGGGGAGCACGCCCGTCACGTACGCGGTGCCGGACCGTACGGTCAGATCGGTCGGGGTCCCGCCGGCCTCCGCCAGCGCGGCCGACACTCCGCTGACGAGGTCGGACGGCACCTCGAGTTCGACGTGGGCGACCGGCTCGCACACGTGGGTCCCGGCCTGGCGCAGTGCCCTCTCCAGCAACCGGGGCGTCAGCGTCCGGAAGTCACCGGCGGTGGTGACCGGGCTCTCGTAGCCCGAGTGCGTCAGCGTGACCACGCAGTCCGTGACCTCCCAGCCGTGCGGCCCGCGCCGTAGGGCGGCGCGCACGCTGTCCTCGATGGCGGTGTGGAAGGCGGCGGGCAGCGATCCCGGCTCGACCTCCAGGCGGTACCGCACGCCGGTCCCGGCCGCGGCGGGCTCGATCCGGAAGCCGGCGGTCGCGCACACCTCGTGGTCGCCGTGCCGGTCGATCTCGTGGACCGCCACACCGACTCTGGCGAGCCGCTCGAGGTAGACGACCCGCGTCTCATCGAAGGTGACCGCGATGCCCTCTTCGTCCTCGAGCTGGGCCTTGAGCACCTCTTTCTGGACCTCCCCGTACAGCAGCACGGAGATCTCGCGGTTCAGGTCGTCGACCCGAATGTTGATCAACGGGTCCTGTTCGGCGAGCCGTTGCAGCGCGGCGTGCAGCAACGGCGCGTCGGACGGGCGCACGCTCCGTACGACGGTCTCCAGGGCCGGCGGCGCGAAGTGCGCCTCGTCCGCTCCGTCGCCGGGGCCGCCGACCCGGTCACCGATACGGACGTCCTTCAGCCCCCAGAGCTTCACGATGTCGCCCGCGCCCGCCCGGTCGGCCGGAACCGCCCCGCCCTGGTCGAAGACCTGAAGTGCGGTGACCTTTCCGATGTGCTCCTCCCACGCGGCGGCGTCGTGAACACGGTCCGGCCGCCCGCCGCCGCGGTGCAGGGTGACGCGCTCCCGGACGCCGATGGACCCGGAACGCAGCCGAACGTACGCGGCCTTCCGGCCGGAGGAGTCACGTTCGATCTTGAACACCGTGCCGGACAGCCGTTCGTCCCGGCTGCCACCGGCGGGCGGCAGGAACTCGCGGATGCCGCGTACGAGGTCGGCGACGCCCACGCCGGTCGCGGCCGCGCCGAAGAACACCGGGTGCGCCGACGCCCGGCCGGTCTGCTCGACGAGCCGGCGCCGGCAGTCCTCCGCATCGACCCGGCCGTCGGCGCGGACGTAGGCCGTCAGGAACGAATCGTCGGTGTCGGCCAACACCTCCACCACCCGGTCGAGGTGACCCGCGTCGTCCAATGCGTACGGCCGGGTGGCGGCGTCTCGGGTGCCCCGGTTCGTGACCGTGCTCATCGCCACGGCGCCGTGCGTCAGCCTGCGGGCGATGTCCCCGACCAGGTCACCATGCCTGGCCCCCATCCGGTCGATCTTGTTGACGAAGATCAGCGTGGGGATGCGAAGCCGGGTCAGCACGCGCATGAGGACTCTCGTCTGCGCCTGGACGCCCTCCACGGCCGAGACGACCAGCACCGCGCCGTCCAGGACTCGCACCGCGCGTTCGACCTCGGAGATGAAGTCGGAGTGGCCAGGCGTGTCGATCAGATTGACCTTCAGGTCGTCGATGGTGAACGAGACCACCGCCGACCGGATGGTGATCCCGCGCCGCCGCTCCAGCTCCATGGAGTCGGTCTGGGTCGTGCCCCGATCGACGCTGCCGGGCTCGTCGATGACGCCGGCGTGGAACAGCAGCCGCTCGGTGAGCGTCGTCTTGCCCGCGTCAACATGCGCGAGCACCCCGATGTTCAGGGTCGTCATGAAGCGTCGTCCTCGATGCCGTCGAGTGATCTTCCGTCGTGATGACCTCTGACCACTGGCGCATCGCCGAGCCTCATTTCCTCGTACGGACGACGACGGCGTCCACGCGACGCCGATGCGGCCGGAGCCTAACAAGGGGTTCTAGAGGAGGCAGCTCATTATTCGCCGGGGGCGCTCGCGGCACTGTACGGACCGGCGCCCCGCATCCCGGAGGATCTGCAGCTCCTCCGGGAGACCGGCCGTCTCGGCCGGTGAGCCCGTCAGCTCAACCGGGCGCGGGCATACGCGACCATCGCGTCACGCTGGAACTCGGCCAGGCCCTCGGTGATCTTCTCGTGGTTGTCGCGGAACCGGGCGTCCTTCACGTACATGTCCCCGAGCTTCGGGTACGCGCAGGCATCCGGCTGCCAGAACCGGCTGACCGACCGGTAGTGCCAGTCGACCTCGTCCAGGACGACCGGGTCGTCGGGCGCCGCACCGGCGACCTTGAGCTCCCCCATCCGGACCATGTGCGCGGTCATCTCCCGCTGCCAGGTCTCCATCTGCTCCGGGGTGAAGCCGGCCTGGACCTGTTTGCTCTGCTCGTACTGCTCCGGCCACCGCTCGCGGGCCTCGTCCTCGTACTGCGAGGCGTCGAACCCCGCGAAGAGGTTCTCCGGCCGGTTGATCTTCGGTGCCACGATGTCACCTCCTCCTTCGAGTTCGGCGATGGTCCGGGCCACGGTGTCGGCGAGCACGCCGAGACGGTCGCGCTCGGCCAGCAGCCGGACGTGATGGCGGCGCAGCGCCGCCACCGTGCTCGGCTCCGAGTCGATCGCCTCGGCGATCTCGGCCAGCCCGACGCCCAGCTCCCGCAACACGAGGATCTGCTGCAGTCGCAGCAGCTGCTCCTCCTCGTAGTAGCGGTGGCCGTTGACCCCGACGTACGCGGGAGCGAGCAGGCCGATCTCGTCGTAGTGCCGGAGCGTCCGCGAGGTCACCCCGGACATGCGGGCGACGTGAGCGATCGACCAGGCCATGAGCCGTCCCATTCACCGATGCGGCCGGGCGTTCCGGCCACGGCTTCGACGATAGGAGTTGACGTAACGGCAACGTCAACCCGCGCACGGTCGCGGCGGATTCCGGTCAGGCCGGGGAGAACTCCCAGATCGGGCGGACCGCCACCCGGGAGATCCGCCATCCGTCGGAGGTGCGGGCGGCCTCGAGCCGGTACCGCTCGCCGAGGATCCGCTGTCCCGTGGGTGCCGCGAAGACGACGAGCAGGTTGGCGTCGATGGCGGCCCTGTCGCCGTCCACCTCGATGAGGGGATTGGTGATGAAGTGCTGCGTCGCCACGTCGTCTGGATGCGATCGGCGAGCCTGCTCGGCGAGGGCATCGATACCGTGCACCGAGCCGCCCGGGGTGTCGGCCGTCGCGTCCTCGGTGAAGACGGTGCGCGCCTCGTGGAACCGCTTCTCGTCCAGCCACGTCCCCAGGCGGGTGACCAGGTTGACGAGCAGGGCATTGTCGGTCTGCGCCATGACACACCTCAATTTGTGGGTGACACCAACATTGGTGCGGCCAACGATAGCATTTATCGTGGGGATGGCCAACGATTAGACTGTGATCCATGACCGCCGAAGACACGGTGCCGACGCGCCTGAGGCAGGCGCCCAGCTGGTTGCTCGGCCAGGCCTCCATCCACGGCCATCGGCTGGTGACCGAGCACTTCGCCTCCGCCGACGCCCGGGGCTACCACTACCGATTGCTCGCCGCCCTGCAGGAGTTCGGGCCGGCCAGCCAGGCCGCACTCGGCCGCTGCACCGGCGTCGACCGCAGCGACGTCGTCGCGGCCCTGAACGAGCTGGCCGACAAGAAGTTCATCGAACGCTCCCCCGACCCGGCCGACCGCCGGCGGAACATCGTCACGATCACATCCGCCGGCACCGACCACCTGGAACACCTGACCGGCGTGCTGACCCAGATCCAGGACGCCCTGCTCGCCCCCCTTTCGGCCGCCGAACGCGAGCAGCTGACGCACCTCCTCACCCGCATCGTCGACCACCACACGTCGCGCCACTGAGCGCCACGTTGACCTCGGGAAAATCGCCCTTTCGGCGGGGTCGAGAACGGCGATAACCCCAAACTCAACGTTGCCTCGGGCGTGGCAACGATCGGAAACCCAGGCCGGGCGGGGCGGCTTCGCGCTGTTCGGGGTCAGGTCACGCAGGCCGGGCATGGCGCTTCGACGAGCTTCCCGGTCGGCTCGCCGATACCGCCGAGATTCACGACCGTCCTGGGCGGCCCGGCTAGCCGCCGAGCGAGGTAGGGCGTCCGGATTTCCAGAGCTCGGAGACGTGGTAAGAGAAGCGGTCGTAGAGCCCCTCGTCTTGGTGCCGCCGGATGTGCAGCATCGGTGAATCGTGTCCGACGAGCCTCGCCAGGTGCGGAGTAACGAGCATCTCTTCGTCGAAGATGAAGACGCTCATGGCGATGTGATCGTCGCTGAAGCGGGCCTCGATACCCGGAATTCCGGACAGCTTGGAGAGTTCGTCGAGCGTGACCCTGATCCGCGTGCCGACCGTCAAGGGCACCGCTTCGACCTCTTCGCGGTGCCGCGTGACCTCGCTGTCCGGGTCTCCGATCAAGAATCTGATCGAGCAACCGCGCTCGGCCTTGCGGCGCAGTACGCTTCGCAGGCTCGGGTGCTCCAACCACAGGAAGTAGTTCGTATAGCCGGCAAAGGTCAGCTCATTAGTGGCCTTTGTGATCAAATCCCGCCATACGGACTTCGGGCACGCGGATCGGAACGGGTACACGCTGACGATCTCTCGATCCGGTCCGGTCTTCACGGTATTGCGGATGGCGTCCGGCCACAGCATCGACTCATCAACTCCAAGGGCCTCGCAGGCAGCCCAGCGGTGGCGGGGATGCGGCGTACGACCCTCCTCGCCTACCCACCGAGTCACCGCCTTCCACTTGGCACCTTTTGGCCAGGTCCGAATCGAGTAGCCAGAGACGCCGAAGTTGTCCGGCGCTTCCGCGCGGCGGATGTCCCTCGACATGGATCGTGTCGATGACGAGTTGGGGTGCGACGAGTTCCCGCTCGATGCCCGTCACGTCGGCACTCCGATCTGCTGGAGTTCGGCGGCTGTGAGCTCGGCGTCCGGTGCGGCGACGATGACGTGCACGGTCTTGCCGTGCTCGGCATAGGTCACCCAACGTGCGGCGGCCACGTGGTCGACGATCGCCAGGCCGCGCCCATGATCGGCGAGTTGGCCGCCCTTGTCTGACGCCGGCAGAGGCCGATGGTCGGGATCGGTGACGGCGAGGAAGGTCCACCGGTTGCAGGCGGCGACGTCCAAGCGCAGGGGCAACGCGTCGTACGGCCAGTCACGCAGGGCGCGGGCCGCGTTGACCGCATTCGTGGCCAATTCGGACACGACGAGGCGGATCAGATAGGCGTGATCGACGTCGAGGGTGTGCCCGGACACGACATCGCCGGCGAAGCAACGGGCGCGAGCCACGGATTCCGGCTCGGCCCGAAGCGCGATCCAGGACGGCCGGTACGGGCCGGCGATGGCGGGCCAGAGGACGGTGGGAGATGCGGCGCGGTCGACGACCACAGGGTCAGGTGTCACGGGGGATCAGCTCCCCTTCAGGGCGCCAGGCTCGATCACCTAGCGAGACGGGACAGATACGTTCCGTATCATGAACCCTCTGGAGCTAATTCTCAAGAGGAGAGTCCATCCAAGAGCTTTTGTGCCGGAGACGCTCTTTTCCCTTACAGCGCGTTACGCCTGCCCTACGATCTCCGGTAACAGCGAAGGGGGTCCGATGGCCGAGCGCATCAGCCCGACACTGCGCCGTCGGCGACTCGCGGCACGGCTACGCCAGCTGCGCGAGCAGGCCGGGCTGAAGGTCGAAGAGGTCGCTCGCGTCGTCGAGTGGACACCGTCCAAGGTCGTCTGGATCGAGGGCAATCGCGGCAAGCGGCCGAACCCGCGAGACGTGCGGGATCTGTGCGACGCCTACGGAGTCGGCGACGAGCGAGAGCGCGAGTACCTCGTACAGCTGGCGCGCGATGGCCGCCAGCGCGGCTGGTGGGATCCGTACGACGCGATGCTGTCGGAGCGGTATGCGACGTACATCGGGTTGGAGGCAGAGGCGGCCGAGGTGTTGAACTTCGAGCCGCTGATGATCCCGGGCCTGCTCCAGACGGCGGACTATGCCCGCGCACTGTTCCGTGGCCCCTTCTCCGAAATCGGTAAAGAGGAGGCGGAGGCGCGCGTCGAAGTTCGGCTGAAGCGCCAGGAGGCGCTTCACCAGAAGCCACCGCTGCGCCTGGTAGCGATCCTCGATGAGGCGGCGCTACATAGGCAGGTCGGCGGTCCCGACGTCATGAGGGCACAGCTGGAGCATCTTTTGGAGGCGACGAAGCTGCCCCGGGTGACGATCCAAGTGATCCCGTACGGCGCCGGTGCCCACCCGAGCATGACCGGAGGCTTCGCCGTGCTCAAGTTCCCCGAGCCGGATGACCCGACAGCGGTCTACGTGGACACGCCCGCCGGGCAGCTGTTCATCGAGGAGCCTGGGGAGATCGACCGCTTCCAGGTGGCGTTCCAGCATCTCCTTGGCTCGGCGGCCAGCCCCGGGGATACGATCACGCTGCTCGCCGACATGGCGAGAGCCTGATCGCATCCGACCCGAGAGAAACGCAGATGTCCAACCCCCGTAAGTTGATCGACGCCGAATGGCGAAAGTCCAGCCGGAGCAGCCAAGAGGGCCAGTGCGTCGAAGTCGCCGAGGTTCGCGTCGGCAACGAGTAGTCCCGAGAAGCAGGAAAGCCGCCCGTCGACCGACGGCGTGATGTGGCGGCGGAACATCCGGCGATCAACACAGGTGGTCACCGGACGCTCGCCTCGACCGCCGGCAGCAGCACATCCGGGTCGAACGCGATGCGCAGCGGCGGGCCCGTACGAACGGCGCGGAGCGCGGTCTCGGCCGTTCCGTGGCGTACGACCAGTCCGTGCCGCTCGTCCGTGCACAGGATGACCGGCCCCTCGTCGGCGAGGACCCTTCGGAGGGCGTCCCGGTCGACGATGAGCCGGTGCCGGGCGGCCGGAAGGTCGTCCAGGATCACGCGGTACGAGGGGAACGTCCCGTCGGCGGCCGGGATGTCCCGCTGGTCGCCGCCACCGTGGACGCGGACGCCCCGGCCGTCGATCTCGATGCCGACCTCCGGCAGGCGCACGGCCCAGGACGCGACCTCCTTCATCGTCGCCACGTCGACCAGCGCATCGCGCGGTCCGCCGGTGACGGCGGTGGGGCGCAGCACCCGGACGGCCAGCCGGTACCGGTCGGTGGCCACCAGGCGTACCTCCTGGCCCGTGAGCTCGACCAGCACACAGCCGAGCACGGGGAACTCCTCCCGTACCGCGCCGCAGGCCGCCGACGGCGCCACCTGACGGACCGCGCCGGCCAGCTCGGCCCCGCCGACGCGGGCCTCGCCCCGCCCCGCGTCACCGGAGAGGTCGCGGAGGATGTCGTCGATCGCCGCCTGGGCCGCCGCGGCCGTGGCCCGGGTACGGCGCGCGTGCCGCGCCAGCACCGCACGGGCCTCCTCGGGGCTGCCGTCGAGGACCACCGACGCGTCGACCAGCGGCAGCCCGGCCTCGCGGAGCCGCCGCACGAGGACGGCGCGCGGCTCCTGGTCCGGGGCGTAGTACCGGTATCCCGTCGCGGGGTCCACGCGGGCGGGCCGTAGGACGCCGCAGTCGTCGTAGAACCGCAGGGCGCTCGGGGTCAGCCCCACCCGGCGGGCGAAGGCCCCGATGCTCACCAGCGCTTCGGTGTCATCCATGCCGGCCATCGTGCGCCTTCGACCCGCTCGAAGGTCAACCCGGCAGGGCCGGGCCGCGGATCACTCCGCCGGACCCGAGACCAGACTCTCGTACGTCTCGATGGTCCGGACGAACATCGCGCGCTCCTCCGGGGACAGCGCGTCGAACGCCGTGCGCCAGGCCTTCGCCCCGTTGGCTAGCCAGCTCTCGATCGCGGAACGGGTCTCCGCGTCGTCGGTGAGGTCCACGATCGTGCGGCGGGCGTCGGCGGGGTCGGAGCTCCGTCGAAGGACGCCCTGCTTGGTCAGGTCGCTGACCATGAGGCTGACGGTGGTCGGGGCGACCTGCAGGCGGGAGGCGAGCTCGCCGACCGCCATGGGCCCGTCGAACAGCAGGTACGCCAGTAGCGACAGGTGCCGGGGCGCCAGGTTGAAGGACCGTAGCCGTTCGGGGATCGGTGTGCGCTTGAGCCGCGCGGCCAGGCGCGGCATCAGCAACAGCATGGCCCGGACCGCCTCGTCCGCGCGCAGGCCGGGCTCTGGCGACTGCTCCGTTGACATCCCCGCGATCATCCCTATACGTTTGCGATCAAATCATATTTGCTTTCAAAGCAAACATGTCTGGCGTCCACACGATATCGGCGGAGGTCTCTCTCCATGAGCGCAACCCCCTCGGAAACGAGCTGGAACGAACGGATCATCCGGGAGTTCCGCGCGAACAACGGGAAGGTCGGCGGGATGTTCGACGGCGTCCCCCTCGTCCTGCTGACCACGGCCGGCCGGAAGACCGGACGGCCGCACACCACCCCCGTCGTCCACCTCCGCGACGAGGGCCGCCATCTCGTCTTCGCGTCCAACGCCGGCCGGCCGAACCACCCCGACTGGTACCAGAACGTGCTGGCCAACCCCCAGGTCACGATGGAGATCGACACCGAGAAGGGTCACGTCCGACCCCTCGCCACCCGGGCGGTGGCCCTCGACGGCGACGAGCGGGATCACTGGTACGAACGGCAGTGCGCGCTCGATCCGGCCTTCCGCCAGTACCAGGAGAAGGCGGCCCGGAAGATTCCCGTGGTGGCCCTGTACCCCCTCGACCTGTCCACCGACGCCGCGCGCAACCGGATGATCGGTGAACAACTGATCCGCCACCACGACGAACTCCGCGCCGCACTGCGCGACGTACGGGGCCGGATCGACGATCTCCTCGCCGGCGGACCGGGGCTCGCGGACCCCGGCCGCCCGGCGGACCTGGCCGCTCAGCTGCGCCGGCACTGCCTGACCTTCTGCCACGACCTGCAGATGCACCACACGCGCGAGAACGGCGCGTTCTCCGCCTTCGAGGACGAGTTCCCCGACCTGGCACCCGCCATCGAGCGGCTGCGGGCGGAGCACCAGGTGATGGAGAAGGCCCTGACAGACTTCGAGACCCTCGTGGAAGAAGGGCCCTCCGGCCGCGACGTCGAGCGTTTCCGTGCGCAGCTCGACCGCGTGGTCGCCGGCCTGGAGGACCACTTCGCGTACGAGGAGGCGAACCTCCTCCCGGCGGTGGGCGTGACGCCCCCGCCGCGATGAGCCACGGTCAGGAGCGCCGGCCGGGCGCGCCGACAGCCGGATCTCCCGGAGCGGTTCCCTCTTTCTTCCGGGGCGGTCAGACCAGCGAGTCGATCCAGCGCTCCAGCCGCGCGCCCTCCCGCGCCATCAGCTCGGGGTCACGGAAGGTGTTGGTGAGCAGCGAGATCCCCTGATAGCTGGCGATCAGGGCGACCGCGAGGTCACGGGCGTCGGTCCGGCCCATCTCGCGGAACTGCCGCTCGCCCCAGTCGAGCAGGATCCGCATGACCTCGGCCGCGGTGCGGTCGAGGCCGTCGGCCCGTTTGTCGAGCTCCGAGCTGAGGGTGCCGAAGGGGCAGCCGAACTGCGCGGCGAGTTCGCGCTGCTCCACCCACCCGCCGATGAGCGCCTTCAGCCGGTCCTGCGGGGCGGGGAGCTGGTCGAGTGAGGCGATCATCGCCTCGAGGCTCTGCGCGTGTGCGCCGATGGCCGCCTCGACCAGCTCGTCCTTGGTCTTGAAGTAGTAGTAGACGTTGCCCACGGGGACGTCGGCCGCCCGCGCGATGTCGGCGAGCGTCGTCTTCTCGACGCCCTGCTCGTGGAGCATCCGCACCGCGGCGGCCGTCAGCCGCTCTCGTTTGCCGCGCTTGGTGGCGACCTCACCGCTGCCGCTTCTCTTCGAGTCAGTCACCTAACTAACTATAGACAACCGCCGATGGATTGGCTATGGTCCTTCTCAGTTAGCCAACTAACTCAGTACGGATCGATCGACAGGAGAAGGCCATGATCGTTATCACGGGAGCCACCGGGAACGTCGGAGCTCGCCTCGTGAGCATCCTCGCCGCGACCGGCGAGCAGGTGACGGCGGTCTCGCGCCGCGCCCCGGCCACGGATCTGCCGGAGGGCGTCCGGCACGTGCCGGCCGACCTCGACGACCCGGCGAGCCTCAAGCCCGCCCTCGACGGAGCCGACGCGCTGTTCCTCCTCGTCGCCGGACAGGACCCGCAGGGCATCCTCGACGCCGCACGGGCGGGCGGCGTCCGCCGGATCGTCCTGCTGTCCTCCCAGGGCGCGGGCACCCGGCCGGAGTCCTACCGCCACCCGCGCGCCTTCGAGGACGCCGTACGAGAGTCGGGCCTCGAATGGACGGTCCTGCGGCCGGGCGGTTTCGACTCGAACGCCTTCGCCTGGGCCGAGATGGTGCGGTCGAAGCGGATGGTCGCCGCGCCGTTCGGCGACGTCGGCCTGCCGACCGTCGACCCGGACGACATCGCCGAGGTCGCGGCCGTGGTCCTGGTCAAGGACGAGCACGCCGGCCGGACGTACGAGCTCACCGGACCGGAGCCGACCAACCCGCGCGAGCGGACCCAGGTGATCGGGGACGCCCTCGGAACCCCGGTGACGTTCGTCGAGCAGACCCGCGCCGAGGCACGGGCGCAGATGCTGCAGTTCATGCCCGAGCCGGTCGTGGAGGGCACCCTCTCCATCCTCGGCGAGCCGATGCCCGCCGAGCAGCGCGTGAGCCCCGACATCGAGCACCTTCTCGGCCGCCCGCCCCACTCGTTCGCCGACTGGGCGGCCCGCAACATCGCCGCCTTCCGCTGAGCCCCCGCCCCGGTCTCGCGCCCGTACTCGCCCCGCGGGGGTGGGGGCGCGAGACCGGGCCCTCTCGACCCGACGCCGTCCGGCACGGCCGTCCCCATGCACTCATCCGGCCGGACGACGAGCCCGGCCTCATTTCAAGGAGCACCTGTGTCGATTACAGAAGCGCAACCCCGATCCGGGACGGCGTCACCGCCGCGCTCACGGGCCGCCGGCCATCCCGGACTGATCCTGGCGTTCCTCTGCGTCGCCGGGTTCATGACGTTCCTCGACGTCTCGATCGTGAACGTCGCCCTCCCGTCCATCGAGCGGGACCTCGGCGTCTCCGAAAGCTACCTGCAGTACATCGTCACCGCCTACGGAACGGTGCTCGGCGGGTTCCTGCTGCTCAGTGGGCGCCTCGCCGACACCTTCGGGCGTCGCCGCATCCTGCGGGCCGGCCTGATCGTCTTCGCGGCGGCGTCCCTCCTCGCGGGGGTCGCCCAGGGTTCCACCATGCTGATCGCCGCCCGCGGCCTGCAGGGACTGGGAGCGGCGTTCATCGCCCCTGCAGCCCTCAGCCTGCTGACCAACACGTTCGCCGAGGGCCCGGAGCGCAACCGCGCGCTCGGGATCTGGGGCGGGCTCAGCGGCATCGCCTCGGTCGCCGGAGTGGTCCTCGGCGGGCTGTTCACCGAAGGACCCGGTTGGCGGTGGATCTTCTTCATCAACGTGCCGATCGGGCTGGCGGCCGCAGCGATCGCGCCGTTCGTCGTCCCTGAGAGTCGCGCCGAGAAGCGGCCCCGTGCCTTCGACACGGCAGGTGCCGTCGTCCTCACCGCAGGCCTGATGCTGCTGATCTACACCCTGGGCCAGACCGTCGACGTCGGCTGGACATCGGCTCGGACCATCGGCGGTCTCGTCGTCACCGGCGTCCTCCTGGCGGCGTTCCTGGTGATCGAGCGGCGGGCCGAGTCACCGCTGATCCCGCTCGGCATCTTCCGGCTCCGGGCCCTCCGAGCGGCGAACATCACCGCCGTGCTCCTGTTCGGCACGCTGGTGACCCTGTTCTTCTTCGCCAGCCTGTTCATGCAGCAGGTCCTGGACTACTCGCCGATCCGGACCGGCCTGGCCTACGTCCCTCTCGCCATCATCGTGTCCGTCGGCGCGGGGATCTCCTCGAAACTGGTGACCAAGATGGCGGCCAAGCCGGTACTGATCACCGGCATCGTCATCACCGTCGCCGGGATGCTCATGCTCTGGCGGTTGCCCGTCCACGGTGGTTACGTCAGTGACGTCCTGCCGGCGTTCCTCCTCGCCGGGCTGGGCCTCGGCATGTCCTTCGTGCCGCTGCAGGTCGCCGCGTTCGCCGGGGTCCGCAAGACCGAGTCCGGCCTGGCCGCCGGGCTCATCAACACCAGCCAGGAGGCCGGTGGAGCGCTCGGCGTGGCCATCGCCGCGACGATCGTCTTCAGCCGGGTCCCGGCCCTGACCAAGGCCGCCCACGGGGACCCCGCGCTCGTCCTGGCGGCGCGGGCGAGCGTCTTCCACGAGGCCTTCCTCATCGCGGCCTGCTTCGCGACGGTGGGCGTCCTCGTCGCACTGTCGCTGCCCAGGCTGAGGGCGCCGGAGCACGCGAACGGAGAATCCGTTGTCCCCGTCGCGTAACGACCGCACGGCGTACCGGTCGCGTGAAGGCCGCACGGTGTCCCGGCCGGGTGACGGCGGGGCGAACGCCAAATCCCTCCCGCTGCCGGCCTCGGCCGAGGCGTTCCTGACCGAGCCTCACGTGTGCACGCTGACGACCCTCCGCCCCGACGGCACCCCGCACGTGGCACCCGTCCGGTTCACCTGGGACGCCGCGACCGGGACGGCGCGGGTCATGACGGTCGCCTCACGCCGCAAGGCCGGGAACCTCCTGGCCGCTCCCGGGACCCGCGTGGCGGTCTGCCAGGTGGCAGGCTCCCGCTGGATCACACTCGAAGGCCCCGCGACCGTGTCCGACGACCCCCGCCGACTGGCCGAGGGCGTACGCCGATACGCCGACCGCTACGGGTCACCACCGCCCGCCCCGTCCGGTCTGGTCGTGATCGAGATCGCGGTCGACCGGGTGATGGGCCTGTACTGAGAGCGCGCCCGGCTCGTGAGGAGGCCATGCTGCCGCCGACCCCTCGACTCGGCGGTTCGGTGGTCTTAACTCCACCCTCAACTGTGGTGCAGGTGACCGTGCCCCCAGCAGGTCCGGAATGGCAGTTTTGGTGGGCACGCAGCCGACCTCGCAGGGAGACGAACAGATGACGGGCATATCTCGACGCCGCGCGGCGCTGGCCCTGGCCGGTGTGACCTCACTCGCGGTCACCACCATCACGGCCGGGACCACCGCCGGCGCCGCCAGTCCGATCGCCGCGGAGCGAGCCGCCGACGTCACGGCGACCGGACTGGACCCGGCAGCCCTGCAGAAGGCGATCGACATCCAGCCGAACGATCACCTGGCCGGAGTCGTCGCCCGCGTACGACAGGGGACCGGGCGGTGGGCCGGACAGGCGCCGGACAGCGTGACCGGCAAGCCCATCCCGCTGAACGCCCATTTCCGGGTGGGCAGCATCTCCAAGACATTCGTGGCCACCATCGCACTCCAACTCGGCGCCGAGCACGTCATCGACCTCGACCACACCATTCAGAGCTACCTGCCCGGGCTGCTGCCGGACCAGTATCAACCGATCACCATCCGGCAGCTCCTCAACATGACCAGCGGTCTTCCGAGCCCCGGCGAAGGCGCCCCCGCCGAGACCGTCGATCAAGTGATCGCGCACCGAGGCGACTACCAGACCCTCGACCAGCTGATCCAGGGGACCCTGCGCCCCGAGGACCGGCCGTGGCCTGGTCCGCACTTCGCACCAGGCACAGAGCAGTCGTACAACACCCTGAACTACCGGATCGTCGCCGACCTCATCGAGAAGCGAACCGGGCACTCGTACGCGGACGAACTCGCCACCCGGATCCTCCGCCCCCTGCGACTGACGCAGACGTTCCCGGACGTCTCACCGGCCGGCCGGGTCCGACCGATGCCACGCCCCTACCTGCACGGATACGTCCCCGACAGCAAGGGAACGCTCGTCGACGTCAGCCAGCAGGCCGGCGACGACTCGGGCATCATCTCGACGCCGGGCGACATCGACCGTTTCTTCACCGGTCTGTTCGGCGGCGAACTGTTGCGGCCGGCGCAGTGGAGGGAGATGGTGACCGTGCCGGACGTCGCCTATGCCGACCCGAGCGACTGCGTCATCGGACCCGACAAGGGGAAGGCCTGTTACGCCCTCGGCCTCGAACGCATCAGGCTCAGTAACGGAACGACACTGTGGGGTAAGACCGGGCATGACCTCGGCTACGCCGGCGCGTTCTTCCGCACCTCGACCGGATCCGGTGATGGCGACCGCCGCATCTTCTACGCGGTCGCCCAGACGTCACTGAGCGGCGGTACGCCTCCCACGGCCCCGCGCCTCGCCGGCGCCATGGGGATGCCGCTGTCCTGACCCGGCGAGCGGGTGGCAGGGGCTCCTCGGCACATGAGCATGGCG
The DNA here is from genome assembly GCF_024055795.1 of Actinoallomurus purpureus. Classification (GTDB taxonomy): domain Bacteria; phylum Actinomycetota; class Actinomycetes; order Streptosporangiales; family Streptosporangiaceae; genus Actinoallomurus; species Actinoallomurus purpureus. The sequence goes on from NZ_JAMXMY010000010.1 coordinate 125,475, forward strand.
TGTACCGACGAACACGCAGGCTGCCGCCAGCGCACGGGGCGGCGGCCATCCAGCGGCTGATGGGTTCACGATCACGGTTCGCGGGTCAACCGATCGGTGGATCGGCTCAACCGTCCGGCCCATCCGGTGTTTCAGCCCGTGACCTCCGGGATTTCGCCGGGCGGTCGATACCGCGTCCGGGCGGATTTCGCGAGGCTGAAGGCACAGGACCGCGATGGACCGGAATGCCGGGAGGGTGACCGCATGCCAGCAGTGATCGAGGTGCAGAACCTGCACAAGAGCTACGGGGACACCGTGGCGGTCGACGATGTCTCCTTCAGCGTCCAGGAGGGGGAGATCTTCGGGATCCTCGGCCCCAACGGCGCGGGCAAGACCACGACGGTGGAGTGCGTCGAGGGGCTGCGCAGGCCGGACCGGGGTGAGATCAGCGTGCTCGGCTTGGACCCGCAGCGGGACCGCGCCGAGCTGACTCAGCGGCTCGGCGCGCAACTCCAGGACGGCGAGCTGCCCGGCCGGCTGAAGGTCGGAGAGGCGCTCGCGCTCTACAGCTCCTTCTACCGGACCCCGGCGGACTGGCGTGCGCTGATGGACACGCTCGGGCTCGCCGACAAGAGCTCGACGAGGTACGGGAAGCTGTCCGGCGGCCAGAAGCAGCGGCTCTCGATCGCGCTGGCGCTGGTCGGGAACCCGCGGGTGGCGGTGCTCGACGAGCTGACCACCGGCCTCGACCCGCAGGCCAGACGCGACACCTGGCAGCTGATCGAGGACGTACGCTCCCGCGGCGTCACGATCGTGCTCGTCACCCACTTCATGGAGGAGGCCGAGCGGCTGTGTGACCGGATCGCGCTGATCGACACCGGCCGCGTCGTCGCGGTGGACACCCCGGCCGGGCTGACCGAACGGGTCCAGACCGAACACCGGATCCGCTTCCAGCCGTCCGTGCCGTTCGACGACCGGCTGCTGACCAGCCTGCCCGACGTGACCAGCGTCATCCACCGGGGCGATGTCGTGGTGGTCACGGGCAACGACAACGCGCTGAACGCGGTCACCTCCGTGCTGGCCCGCAACAACATCGTGGCGCGGCAGCTGCGCGTGGAGCAGGCCAGCCTGGAGGACGCCTTCGTCGCGCTGACCGGCAGGCACCCGGAAAGCGAGCAGCACGCGCGCGAGAGCCGGCCCGGCCAGAACTAGCCGACCCGGTCAGACCAGGATCAGGAGGAATGCTCATGTCCGTCACCGCCACCGCATCACCACCGGCGGCCGCGTCGCGTCCCGGGCTCGGGCGGCTCACCGTCACCGAGCTGAAGCTCTTCATCCGCGAGCGGGTCGGGCCCATCTGGGGCGTCGGGTTCCCGCTGCTGCTGCTGATCATCTTCGGCAGCATCCACTCCTTCAACAAGCCGCAGAAGGACTTCGGCGGCGCCACCACGCTCGAGATCTACGTGCCCGTTCTGATCGTGTTCTCGATCGCGATCCTCGCGCTCAGCGCGCTGCCGATGGTGCTGGCCGGCTACCGGGAGAAAGGCATCCTGCGCCGGCTGCAGACGACGCCGATGGGTCCGGTCCGGCTGCTCACCGCCCAGCTCGCGGTCAACTTCGCCGTCACGGTGGTCATGGTGATCGTGATCCTTGTGGTGGCCAGACTGGGGTACGGCGTGGCCCTGCCGAAGCAGCTCGCCGGGTTCGCCATCGCCGTGCTGCTCGCCGCCGCCGCGCTACTGGCGGTCGGCCTGTTCGTCGCCGCGACGGCCGGGAGCGGGCGGGCCGCGCAGGCGATCGGCACGATCCTGTTCTTCCCGATGATGTTCTTCGCCGGCCTGTGGGTGCCCATCGCACAAATGCCCAAGCTCCTGCGCTACATCAGCCACGGCACCCCGCTCGGCGCGGCGGTCCAGGCGCTGCAGGGGGCTGCTGAGGGGCACTGGCCGCACGCGCAGCAACTGCTGGTCATGGCGGCGTACGCGGTGGCGTTCGGGCTGGCCGCGGCTAAATTGTTCCGCTGGGAGTAGGTTGCAGCGGGAAGGATGCAGATGAGCGATCCGATGCTGCACACCCAGCAGGCTCAACAGGCTCGGCGACTGCTTCCGTTAGTGACCGTCGTGCCCTACGTGCTGCTGGCGATCCTGACCGGTGTCACGGTGGCGATCAGACGGTCCAACGGTGATTCCTTCGTCATCGATCTCGCGCTGTGCGCGCTGACGGCGGCGTGGATGCTGTGGATGTTCACGCTGCATCCGGCCTGGCGGGAGCGCCCGCGGGTGATGGGGCTGTTCGTGGGCGTGCTGATCGTGCTCATGGCGATCCTGGTGGTCAGGGATCCCTGGTTCGGGTTCTTCACACCCGCCGGCTACTTCTACTCCTTCCGGTTCTTCTCCTGGCCGTCGGAGCTGGCCGCCATCAGCGGGGTGGCGATCGTGGCGGGCACCGCGCAGGCATCCGGCATACCCAAGACGAACGTCTACGGCGTACTCGCCTACCTGGCCGTCCTCGCCGTGAACGTCGTTCCGATGTGTGGTCTGGCCTGGCTCGGCCAGAAGGGCGATGAGCACGACGAACTGCGTGAGCAGGCCCTCGCGGAGGTGAGCGAGGCGAACCGCAGGCTCGAGGCGAGCCTGGCCGAGAACGCCGGCCTGCAGCAGCAGTTGCTGACCCAGGCGAGGGAGGCCGGGGTCTCCGACGAGCGGCAGCGGATGGCCCGCGAGATCCACGACACGCTGGCGCAGGGGCTCACCGGGATCGTCACCCAGCTGCAGGCGGCCGAGCAGTTCGCCGATGATCAGGCGCTGTGGCGCCGGCATGTTCAGGCGGCGACCCGGCTGGCCAGGGAAAGCCTGTCCGAGGCGCGACGGTCGGTCCACGCGCTGCGTCCCGAGGCGCTGGAGGTGGCACGGCTGAGCGAGGCGCTGGCCGGCGTCGCCGAGCGCTGGTCGGCGCTGCACGGCATCGCGGTCCAGGTCACCACGACCGGCACGGCACGGCCGATGCCGCCGGAGGCCGATGTCGCGCTGCTGCGTACCGCACAGGAGGCGCTGGCGAACGTCGCCAAGCACGCGCGGGCGACCAAGGTCGGGCTGACACTGTCCTACATGGAGAACGAGGTCGCGTTGGACGTGCGTGACGACGGCAGGGGCTTCGAGCCGGACCGGTTCGACGACGGCGGCGATCCGCCGGGCGTGGGAGACGACGGCCCGCGGCGTCTGGACGCGAGCGTACCGGGCGGCGGGTTCGGCCTGGTCGCGATGCGGCAGCGTATCGAGAGCCTGTCCGGGACGCTCCAGGTCGAATCGGAACCGGGTGCCGGCACGGCCATCTCGGCCTGCATTCCGGCCGCGCCCGCGGGAGCCGGCGCATGAGCCCCGCGACCGGCGCCCCGATCAGGCTGCTGATCGCGGATGACCACCCCGTGGTCAGGGACGGGTTGAGCGGCATGTTCGCGCGCGACCCCGGCTTCGAGGTGCTCGGCGAGGCCGGCGACGGCGCCGAGGCGATCCGGCTCGCCCAGGCCCTCACACCCGACGTGATCCTGATGGACCTGCGGATGCCCGGCATGGACGGCCTGACCGCGATCACCGAGCTGGCCCGGCGGGGCATCACCGCGCGTGTGCTCGTGCTGACCACCTACGACACCGACAGCTACGTCCTGCCGGCGATCGAGGCGGGTGCCACCGGCTACCTGCTCAAGGACGCTCCCCGCGACGAACTGCTGCGAGCGGTACGCGCGGCGGCCCACGGCCAGGCGGTGCTCTCGCCGTCGGTGGCGACCCGGCTGATGAGCCGGGTCCGGGAGCCCGAGACCAAGCCGCTCAGCCGGCGAGAGCTCGAGATCCTGGAACTGGTCGCGGCCGGGACCACCAACCGGAACGCGGCGGCCAAGCTGCTCATCAGCGAAGCCACCGTCAAGACCCACCTGCTGAACATCTACGCCAAGCTCGAGGTCGGCGACCGCGCCGCGGCGGTCGCCGAGGCGTTCAACCGGGGACTGCTCACCCCGATACGCCGGAACAGCCGTGACGCCCCATGATCGAGCGATTTCTTGGTGACCGAGGAACGACTCGATGGCGGGAACATCGGCGGCGCGTCCACATCGACCTGCAGGGCGGCGCCGGTGCGCCCTGACACGCTGACCGCCACCGCCGCCCTTCGGGCACGTTGCGCGTCCCGTCGGACTCAGTAGCGCTGGGCTGATTCTTGTTCCGTCCGGTCGGCCGTGGCGGCGTTCCGCTTCCACGCTCGCGCCTTGACGCGGACCCATGCCTATCTGCCGAACATGATGATGACGACGACCTCCTTGGTGCGCTGGTACCAAGCCGATCACCGCTGCTCAACGCGGGACATCACGGGCGAACGCCTGGATGAGGTCAGCGACCTCGTTGGGAGTTGACGTCCGCGGCCTGATCTCGGTTGTGCAGCACGATCCGTTCGGCGGACGGTCCGCAGTAAAGACGTCCATTGAGAAGGCGTCCCCAAAAGAGAGACAAGGAGACGAGCTGTGTGGGATCTGCGAGTCGGTGTGATCGGCCCCGGCGACGAGTTCGACACGGATCAAGCACGAGTCATGGTCACCCGCGCCTTTGACGACATCGCCGCTCGGTACCCACGGAAGCTGGTGACGGTGGTGGCGGGACTGGCGAACAGCGGCATGGACCAGATCGCGTACGAGGAGGCTCGCGGGCGCCGCTGGGACACCGCAGGTATCGCCTGCGACATGCTGGCCGAGCGGGACTGGTTCCCCGTCGATGAGGTCCTCGACATCGTCCCTGGGCACTGGGGCGCGGAGCGTCCCCGGTTCCTGCGTTCGATCCACGTCCTGATCCGCGTCGGTGTGCTGTACACGCTCCCCGCCGAGGCCGAAGAACTCGAACAACTCAAAACGCAGGGCAGACTGGTGGTACTCGATTACGAACTGCCGGCGCGGTCCTCGTGACCAACTGCCTCGTTCACCGGTCACCCCACCCCAGACACCGATCTCCGTTAACGGGCAACTACCGAACGTCACAAGTGCTCATGATCACCCGGATCTGCTCGGACAGTGCTCATGATCTGCCGCCAGTGCTCACGAAAACGCGGACCCTACAGCGAGGCCGTCGTCAGTGGGCCATGTCGACGAAGCGGCTGTAGTGGCCCTGGAAGGCGACGGTCACGGTGGCGGTGGGGCCGTTACGGTGCTTGGCCACGATCAGGTCGGCCTCGCCCGCCCGCGGGGACTCCTTCTCGTAGGCGTCCTCGCGGTGCAGCAGGATGACCATGTCGGCATCCTGCTCGATAGATCCCGATTCACGTAGATCGGACACCATGGGCTTTTTGTCCGTTCGCTGTTCCGGGCCACGGTTGAGCTGGGACAGCGCGATCACCGGCACCCCGAGCTCCTTGGCGAGGAGCTTGAGCGACCGGGAGAACTCCGAGACCTCGACCTGGCGGCTCTCCACCCGCTTGCCGGACTGCATGAGCTGGAGGTAGTCGATGATGACCAGGCGCAGGTCGTGCTGCTGCTTGAGCCGCCGGCACTTGGCGCGGATCTCCATCATCGACATGTTCGGCGAGTCGTCGATGAACAGCGGCGCCTCGGCGACCTCGCTCATCCGCCGCGCCAGGCGGGTCCAGTCCTCGTCGTTCATCGAGCCGGACCTCATGGCGTGCAGCGCGACCCGCGCCTCGGCCGACAGCAGGCGCATGGTGATCTCGTTGCGCCCCATCTCCAGCGAGAACACCACGGTCGCCAGCTGATGCTTGATCGCCGCCGCCCGAGCCAAGTCGAGAGCCAATGTGGAGTTGTGCACAACCAGGTCGTTCGCCACGAAGTTGTGCCAAGTCGGCACGGTCAGGTCGTAGACCCGCTCGTGTCCGGCATCTTCGATCGAAACGATTTTGTCCCAGATCAGGTCGGAGTCGGCGATCTGGCGGAGCACCGCGGAGTCCAACGCCTTGGCGATCTCCATCAATCGGTGCCGGCTCATCTGCTGGCCGACATGCCATTTGTGGGTCACCGGGCGGCCAGTGCGCCGACTCAGCTCCCTCATGGGCATGTCACCCATCTCATCGAGGATCTGCTCCCAGATGTCTCCGGGGATCAGGTCGACGTTCGGCTTGGCGACGCGCTCGCCGATCACCTCGAGTAGCCGCTCGACCTGCTGCTCCTTGGCGAAGATGCCCACGATCTGCGCGAACCGCCGGATCTGGTCGATGTCGTGGATGTAGACGTTCCACGCTGGCCGTCGCTCTCCCTTGTAGGCGACCGTCCGCGGGCAGACGCGCGCCGTGACGCCGAGGCGGAGCAGCAGGTGAGCGACATCACGGGCAAGCCGCTCGCTCACGCTGCAGTAGCCGATCTGCGGCTGGCCAGACGCCGTCTGCACCGATGCCCAGCCGTCCGTAGCGAAGAGCCTGGACAGGAACAGCGCGATCTGCCGTTCCGACAGTCGGAAGACCTCATCCGGAACGTACTTGTGGTGGGAGTTCAGCCCCATGAGGCCCCAGGCGGCCAGACGTTCGGTCAGCGGATTTGGCCGACCCGGCGGCGTCGTAAAGCTGAGCGCGGTCGGATGACGATGCTCCGGGGTGGTCTCCGTGCAGGTCTTGTCGTGGCACGGTCGCATCGCCAGCGAGCGTGCCGCAATGCCGAACTCTGCCGCCCAGTGTTCGGCGTCCTCCTTAATGTTCGAATCAAGGACGCTGAGCCGGGGCGTGGCGTTGGTGAGACATCCATCACCGATGAGGTACGCGGTGAGTGCAACGAGCGCGTCCGGCAACTTCTCGGTCCCCTGAGTCCGAACCTCGCGAGGAGCGGCGATGCGGTCACCCGGCCGCAGATCCTCCAGCGGCACCCAGCCCCGCAGCGTGAAGAACGGGTGATTCGGCGTGGCTGTAACGGTGCGGCCCAGCTGCGTGGTGAGCCTCCGGACTGAACGGACGCCGTTATCGAGGAAGTCACTCGGCTGGACCTGTTCGAACCGCCAAGCGGCGTTCAGCGCGTGGACACGGAGGTCCTCACCGGCCTGTCCGCGCCGTACGAACTCGTCGATGCGGATGCGGACACCGGTGCGGGGGTCGACGATCAGCGTGCTCCCCGCCAGGCACTTCCCGATGGCCGGTCTTGCGGCGATGATGACCATTTGTCCGGGATGGAGGCCGTTGGTCAGGGCGTCCAAGTCGGTGAAGCCGGTCGGGACGCCGACCATCTGGCCGCCGCGGCTGCCGATCGCCTCGATCTCGTCGAGCGCACCCGGCATGATGTCGCTGAGCGGGGCGTAGTCCTCGCCGGTGCGCTTGTCGGCGATGGCATAGACCTCGGCCTGCGCCCGGTCGAGCAGGTCGTTGGCGTCGGCGCCGTCGGTGCTGTAGCCGAGCTGGGCGATGCGGGTGCCGACCTCGACGAGCCGACGGAGGATCGCCTTCTCCTGAACGATCTTCGAGTAGTAGCCGGCGTTGGCCGCCGTGGGCACCGAGGCGACGAGGGTGTGGAGGTAGGGCGCGTCGCCGATGCGGCTGAGCTCGCCGCGCTTGAGCAGCTCATCCTTGATCGTGATGGCGTCGACCGGGTCGCCCCGCCCGTACAGGTCGAGGACCCGATCGAAGACGGTCTGGTGGGCCGGCCGGTAGAAGTCGCGCGTCTGGACGATCTCGATGACCTCGGCGATCGCTGTCTGGGACAGCAGCATGCTGCCCAGGACGCACTGCTCGGCAGCCAGATCGTGCGGCGGGGTGCGCTCGAACTCCCGCTCGTGGGACGGCATCTCGGTGACGCTCATTCCGGCACCCCCTCAACCGTCTCAATCGTTCTCGTCTTCCACGTCTATCCCACCGGTCTGACAGTCTGCGGCCGGTGCGAGAGGAAGGCAAAATGATCTGTGGAGGGCTCTGTGGACGGCCTGTGCAAACACGCCGATCCGACTGTGCACATCGCCTGTGGATAACCTGTGGATCGCCGGATCGACCACCCGAATATCGGCGCTGACCTGGAGATACTCCGTCCACCGCCTGTGGGGGAAAGAAAGTTCGGACGGCAGTCATCCACAGGGCCACCCACAGGTCCGAGTAAGTGTCAACTCAGATTTGTCGGTTACAGTGGCACATCATGACGTTCCGGCACCCCCATGACCGGGAGATCCTCCGCCTCGCGGTCCCGGCGCTCGGCGCGCTCGTCGCCGAGCCGCTGTTCCTCCTCACCGACTCGGCGATCGTCGGTCATCTCGGCACCGTCTCCCTCGGCGCGCTCGGGGTCGCCAGCCAGATCCTCGGCACGCTCGTCAACCTCTGCGTCTTCCTCGCGTACGGCACCACCGCCTCCGTCTCCCGGCAGATCGGCGCGGGGAACCGGCGGGCGGCCGTGCGCCAGGGCGTCGACGGCATCTGGCTCGCCGTCCTCATCGGCGTCGGCGTCGCCGTGGCCGGTCAGCCGCTCACCCCGGCCGTCGTCCGCGCGTTCGGCGCGTCGGCCGTGCTCGCGCCACAGGCGGAGACGTACGTCCACGTCAGTCTGCTGGGCGTGCCGGGCATGCTGATCGTGCTGGCCGGCACCGGAGTGCTGCGCGGCATGCAGGACACCAGGACGCCGCTGTTCGTGTCGGTCGGGATGTTCGCCCTGAACGCCGGGCTCAATGCCGCCCTGGTGCTGGGCCTGGGGCTGGGCATCGCGGGATCGGCCTGGGGCACGGTACTGGCCCAGACCGCAGGCGCGGGCGTGTACGTCCTGATGGTGGCGCGAGGCGCGCGACGGCACGGTGCGCCGCTCCGGCCCGACCTGGCCGGGCTCCGGGCGTCCGCGACGGCCGGCGTCGGTCTCCTGATCCGGACGCTGAGCCTGCGCGTCGTCCTGATCGTCGCCACCATGGTCGCCGCGCGGCTGGGCGACGCTCAGATCGCCGCGCACCAGATCGCGGCGAACGTGTGGACGCTGCTGGCGTTCGCACTGGACGCGATCGCGATCGCCGGGCAGGCGATCACCGGCCGCCGGCTCGGCGCGGGGGACGTCGGGGGCGCCCGCGCTGCGACTCGCCGCATGGTCGCGTGGGGCCTCGCCTGCGGAGTCGTGTTCGCGCTCGCGCTGCTCGCCGCCCGGCCGTGGCTGCCGGACCCGTTCACGGACGACACGGCCGTGCGCTCCCAGCTGCTGGGCGCGCTTGTGATCGTGGCGCTGCTGCAGCCGATCGCCGGGGTCGTCTTCGTCCTCGACGGTGTGCTGATCGGCGCGGGCGACATGGGCTTTCTGGCGGTGGCCGGGGTGATCCAGACGGCGGCGTTCCTGCCGGTCGCCTGGCTCGCGTACGCGCTGGGCGGCGGGCTCGTGTCGTTGTGGCTCGCGATGGGCGTCTGGATGCTCGCCCGGCTGGTCACGCTGGGCCTGCGGGCGCGGAGCGACGCCTGGCTCGTCGCGGGCGCCCGTACGCGGGTGAGCGCGGCCCCGTGACCGGAACCGCGATCAGGACGCGGCTTCCCGTGAGATCGAGACCGGGGTCAGCGCGCGGCGTCCCGTGAGGCCGGGACCGGGGTCAGCGCGGGGCGTCCCGTGAGGCCCGGGCCGCGACCTGGGCGCGCATGCCGTCCAGCATCCGCTGCAGGCCGTACTCGAAGAGCGCGTCACGGTCCAGGGCGGCGGCCCCGGCCGCGGTGATGATCGGGAACTTCTCCACGTCGAACTCGACGCCGGCGTCGTCCTCACGCTCCGCGTCATTCTGTTCGTCCAGCACGAACCCGACCACGTAGTGACCGAGGACGATCACAGCGCGTACGGCGTCTTCGGGGCTGAACCCGGCGTCCACCAGGGCGCTCAGCACGCGCTCGAGACGCGGCCAGCTCTCGGGTGTCGGCCGGTTTCCGGCCGCGAGCCGCGCGCCGTCGCGGTGCGCGAGCAACCCTCGCCGCTGAATCCGCATCCCCTCGGCGAGCCATTCGTCCCACGACTGGCCGGCCGCCGGGGGTTCGATGGTGATGCCGGCCTCGTCCCTGGCGAAGAGCGTCAGGTGGTCGAGGAGGTCCCGCTTGTTCTTGAAGTGCCAGTAGAGCGCGGGTGCCTGGACGCCCAGCTCCTTGGCCAGCCGGCGCAGCGACAGCCCGTCCAGGCCGACCTCGTCGAGCAGCCGCAGGGCGGTACGGAGCACCGTCTCACGTTCCAGCGCCATGGATCTCCTCCTCCTGTTGACAACTTAACACCGTTCAATCATCCTTAACACCGTTAAGGATTTAACACTGTTAAGGAGCGAACGATGTCGTACGACGTTGTGATCGTCGGTGCCGGCCCGATCGGCCTCTTCCTCGCCTGTGAGCTCCGGCTGCAGGGGGTGCGCACGATCGTCCTGGAGCGGCGGACCGAGATCGACCCGACCCTCAAGGCCGGCGCCGTCGGCGGCCGGGGCGCCGACATCCTCACCCGCCGGGGCATCGTCGAGCTGCTGGGCGACCTGCCCTCGATGGCCGACCTGATGGGCGGCAGGAAGCCCGCCGCCCAGAGCCTGCAGGCCAAGACCGCGAAGGCGGGCCCGCCGACCGTGGGGCACTTCGCCGGGCTGTGGATCCTGCGCGGCGGCTCGACTCCGGCCGGAATGCCGATCATCGCCGGTCAGCAGGCGCTCGAGGTCGCCCTCGAGAAGTACGCGATCGAGCTGGGCGCCGACGTAAGGCGCGGCCACGCTCTCACCGGCATCGACCAGGACGACACCGGTGTCTCGCTCACCGTCGAGGGACCCGAGGCGTACGAACTGCGCGCGGGATGGCTGGTCGGCTGTGACGGGGGCCGTAGCGCCGTCCGCAAGCTCACCGGATTCGCCTTCCCGGGTGTCGACGGAGTGATCACCGGCCACCAGGCGCTCGTCGAGGTCGACGCCCCGGACTTCTTCCCGTTCGGCTGGCACCGGACCGAGCACGGGCTGCTGGCACGAGGGCCGATGCCGCAGCGGGTCCTGGCCGCCGAGTTCGACGGGCCGCCCGTCGACCGCTCCGCGCCGGTCACCCGCGAGGAGCTGCAGGCGTCGCTCCGGCGGCTGTCCGGCACCGAGGTCACCGTCACCGCCGTGCACAGCGCCACACGATTCACCGACAACACGCGGCAGGCGGAGACGTACCGCGTCGGCCGGGTCCTGCTGGCCGGTGACGCCGCCCACGTGCATCCGCCCTTCGGTGGCCAAGGCCTCACGCTCGGCCTCGGAGACGCCGCCAACCTCGGATGGAAGCTCGCCGCCGAGGTGGCCGGCCGAGCACCGGACGGGCTGCTCGACACCTACACGACCGAACGGCACCCGGCCGCGGCGCGCGTCCTGCACAACACGCGGGCGCAGGTGGCACTGCTGGCCCCCGGCCCGCGTGTCGACGCGCTGCGCGACGTCTTCACCGCCCTGGCGTCCACAGAGGAGGCCAACCGCCTGCTCACCGACCTCATGGGCGATCTCGACCTTCGGTACGAGGTGGACTGCGACCACCCGCTCGCCGGCCGCTACTGCCCGGACCTGTCCCTGACCGTCTCCGGTACGGCGACGACCGTGGCGGACCTGTCACGAAGCGGCGGCCCCCTGCTGCTCGACCTCGACGACCGTTCCAGCCTGCGGGACACCGTACGTCCGTGGGCGGACCGGCTCGAGGTCGTGACGGCACGGGCGGAGGAGGTTCCGGCCCCCGTCGTGCTCGTACGGCCGGACGGGTACGTCGCCTGGGCGGGCGAGGACGCCGACGGCCTGCGGCGGGCCTGCGCGCGCTGGTTCGGCTCGCCGCGCTGACCGGCCGTACGGGCCCGGCCTCCCGCCCACCGCGGCATAGGGGCTGTCTGACAAATCCGCTGTCCGACTGCACGAACGGGATTTGTTCAGGACACGCCCTAAGCGCCGCCTGCTGGGGTGAAAGCGGTCAGTATCGCGGTGAGGCCGACCTCGAAGTGATCGCCGGGTTCGGTGGCGTCGGCGGCCTCGGCCAGCAGGTTGTAATCGGGCGTGCCCGGGGCGGGTCGCCGGCTTCGGGCGCCGGCGCCCAGGCGCAGGACGGCCACGCTGAGAGCGTGTCCGAGGGTGTACTCCCGCAGGCAGCGGATGATCCGAAGGCCGGCGTCCGGCGCGAAGCCCGCGTCCTGAAGTCGCGTGACCATCGCGACGCCCGCGTCGATCGACGCCGGGGAGCGGACCGGCCGGGTGGCAAAGATCGTGACGGCGTGGGGGTGTCGCAGCAGGGCGTCACGAAGGCGGTGGCAGTACCGCTCGGCCAGCTCTCGCCAGGTGCCGTCCCACGGCAGAGAGGCGACGTCGACCTCGTCGAAGATCGCCTCGGCGATGCCGTCGAAGAGCGCCTCCTGGTCCGCGACGTGACGGTAGACGGCCATGGGGTCGACTCCCAGCGCGGCGCCGAGCCTGCGCATGGAGAACTTCGGCAGGCCGTCGGCGTCGATGAGGGCCAGCGCGGCGGAGACGATCTGGCCGCGGTCGAGCGGCGCCCGGGCAGGTCGCGACGGCGGTGTCCCGTTGGTACGGCCCTTGGGTGTCATCAGGAGTAGCGGTCCAGGATCGTGGTGAGCCGGGTGGTGAACTCCTCCGGAGACTCCTGATACGACATGTGGCCTCCGGGGAACCGCTCGCAGGATACGCCGACCCGTTCGGCGAGCACGAGCGCAGGCCGATGGTACGGACGGCCGGTGCTGTCGTCGCCGACGGCCGTGCACCAGCGGACGTCCGCCGTGCGCAGGGCGGTGAGGTCGGGCCGGTAGGCGAAGCAGATCTCCGGGAGCTCGCGCCCGATGTTCAGACCGGCGTTGCCCAGCATGCGGGTCATCGGCGACGGCTCACGGCCGGTGAGCCGCCGCACCATCGAACCCACGGCCAGCCCGCACCGCGTGGCGACGGCGATCACCGCCTGCCCGGCCGCGGACCGGAAGATCCACGGCGGGTGGGGCATCGTCATCGCGCCGAACGCCGCGAACGCCCGCATGGGCCCCTTGTCCCGGCAGAGACGGAAGATGTGGTCCAGCTCCCGTCGTTCGGCGCTGTCGTCCGGCAGCAGCTGGACGAGGGGAGGCTCGTGGGCCACGGCGCCCAGCAGGCGGTCGGCGTGCCGGGCCACCAGCTCCACGGTGATGACCGCCCCACCGCTGCTGCCGAAGACGTACGCGCGGTCGATCCCGTAGTGGTCCAGGATCGCGACGACGTCGCCGGCCTGGTCGGGTATGCCGATCGCGCTGTCGGGCTCGGTGTACCGGCTACGGGAGTTCCCGCGCCGGTCGAGCGTGATGACCGTGAACCGCCCTGCCAGCAGCGGAACCACCTCCTCGTACATGGCCGCGTCGCCTCCACCGCCCGGGATCAGCACCAACGTGGGACCCTCGCCGGCCCTCTCGACGTGCAGCAGCGCCCCCTTGGTCTGAACCAGTTCCTCCGCGGCCTCCATCGCCCCACACTCCCTTGGTCGCCGACAGACGTGTCTACGATGTAGACCCCTGCATCTACGGCGTAGACTACAGCGTAGACATAGCGATGGGAACAGCGGAGCTGTCGGCGGAGGCGAAGATCTCCGGCACTCGCACGACCATCCGGCCGAGACTCAGGACCACCCGGTCCGCTCACTCGGACGGGGCGTGGGCGTCATGCCTCGGGGATGTCGGATTCGGCGCGGTCGGCGGCGATCAGCTCGTCGAGCAGGGTGACGGTGGCGGCGGCGACGTCCTCCAGCGGGGCGTCAGGGGAGACCGAATCGACCTCGAACGCCCGCCGGACGGTCTGCGCGAGCAGGGCCGCCCGCCGGTCGAGGCCGTCTTCGGGGCCGGATTCCTCGGCGCGCAGGAAGCCCTCGAAGGTCGCCTGGTAGGCGTAGCCGAGCTCGTCGATGTCCATGTCGTCGCGGAGCAGGCCGTGTGCGGAGAGCAGCTTCAGGTAGGCGTGGGCCATCCTGCCGTGCCGTTCATCGATGGCGGTGTCACGGGAGGCGACCAGCTTGCCGAGCAGGTCGGGGTCGCCGCGTCGCGCTCCTCGGCGACGCCGCCTCATCGGTGTCGTTGTTCGGCGACGGCTCCACCCTCGCCATGGCGGGCGCGTACACCCTCGCCGAGGAACTGGCCGCCACCCCCGCCGACCCGCAGGCGGCCTTCGCGCGGTACGAGGCACGGCACCGCACCCTGGTCGATCCCAAGCAGAACAACGTCGCGACGGCCGCCGCACTGATGGTCCCCGCCACCCGCACCGGAATCGCGGCCCGGAACCTGGCGACCCGCCTCTGGCCCGCCGCCGCCGCGGTCGGACGGGTACGCGACCGCGTCACCCCACGCCGCGGGACCGCACACGTGGCCGCCTGATCCCGGCCTCCGACCGTCGCCGGCGTCGCCCGATGAGCCGGAAAGGGGTTGCGAGGATGTCGGTGGCCTCCGGCAGGCTTACCTCGACGCGGCACGTGAGCGCCATGTCCGGCGGCGAAGATGACCGCGCGTCGAAGGCGCGGAAATACGCTCCCGTGTCGGTCGGTGACGCTAGACTTCGAACATGTGTTCTACAAAAGGGGAGCGCCTGGCTCGCCTCACTCGAGCGATCGACGACCTGGCGGCCGAAGGCCTGGGCGGCCTTCCGCCGGACGCGTGGGCTGAGCGGGTGGCTGGCATCTGGGCCCTCGTCGAGGGGCTCGACCCCGAGATCGCCCGCCGCCGCGCCTGCTATTCGACCGTGGAGTCCTGAGCGATGGGGCCGGGCGCGGCCCGGCGCGGCCCGGGCCTCCTCGCCGGGACGCCGAGCACCCGCCGCGTCCGCCGCACCGGCCCGTCAGCCCGTCAGCCCGTCAGCCCGTCAGCCCGTCAGCCCGTCAGCCCGTCAGCCCGTCAGCCCGTCAGCCCGTCAGCCCGGATGATCCCGCAGCCGGCGGTGATGACGCGAGGTCATGCGCCGTCGCTCGTCGGGCGGCGGCGGCCCGGTGCGGCGGGCCAGGTCGTCCAGCGCACGCGCCACCTCCTCCCGCAGGCGGGGCAGCCGCCGGTACAGCACATCGCCCGGGCAGTCCGTCTGGTTGTAGTCGCGGTGACCGATGATCGCGACGGCCGGATCGAGCTGGTGGGCCGTGCACAGCCAGACACAGACGCCGACCAGTGACTCCCACAGGCCGCCGGGCACGTCCTCTTTCAGGTACGTTCCCTCGTTCTCGATGCCGATCGTGTGATCGTTGTGATGCAGCGACTGCGCGCCGACGACCAACCGCCCCTGCTGGATGGCCTGCAGCGAACCGGCCCGCCCCTCCATGACGTGACCACCCCGGCTGATCGTCAGCTGCTCCCCGATGTCGTCCCAGCCCTGGGACTGCATGTGGTCATGCTGGATCTGCCGCGAAAGCGCGAAGGCGTGAGCCCGCGACAGGCTCGGCACATTGGGCGACGCGGTGTGGTGCACGATGATGTGGTCCGGCGCGCGGTCGAGCACCCGAGACGGGCGCCTGGGCGGCGCCGCACCCCACTCCTTGCGCGTGTACACCCTCGGCGTCACGTCGGCGTTCGCCCACATCATCCCGCCGGCCATCATGACGTCGGCGGCGACGACACCCAGCATCGCCCGCAGCACATTCCGGCGCAGCGTCCCCTCACCCACGACCGCGGCCACCCCCCGTGGACGACTGATCGCCAAGCGTAGTGATCAGAGCACGGAATGCGAGGAGGCCGAATTGGGTGTTTCACGTGGAACTACGGCACCCGAGAACGCGCGAAAGGCCGGGTCCGTGGGGAACCCGGCCCTTCATGCTGATCGAAAGGTCAGCCGGCGAGAACCTCGAGAGAGATCTTCGCGCTCACCTCAGGGTGCAGGCGCACCGCGACCTCGTGAGAGCCGACCGTCTTGATCGGGTTCTTCACCTCGATGCGGCGCTTGTCCAGCACCGGGCCACCGGACGCCTTCACGGCACCGGCGATGTCGGACGGGGTGATGGCACCGAACAGCCGGCCGCTGTCACCGGCGCGCGTCCGCAGCCGGACCTTGAGCTTCTCCAGGTCGCCGCGGATGGCCTCCGCCTGGTCGACACTGGCGATCTCACGGGCCGCGCGGGCCTTGCGGATCGAGTCGATCTGCTTCTCCGCACCGCGGGTCCACAGGATCGCGAAGCCGCGCGGGATCAGGTAGTTACGGCCGTAACCGTCCTTGACCTCGACGACCTCGCCGGGAGCGCCGAGGCCGGAGACCTGCTGAGTCAGGATGAGCTTCATGAAGAGTGACTCCTTTCTCAGCGAGCCGTGCTGGTGTACGGCAGCAGCGCCATCTCGCGGGCGTTCTTGATCGCGGTGGCGACGTCACGCTGGTGCTGGGTGCAGTTGCCCGTCACCCGGCGAGCGCGGATCTTGCCGCGGTCGGAGATGAACTTGCGCAGCAGCGCCGTGTCCTTGTAGTCGACGTAGGAGAGCTTCTCCTGGCAGAACAGGCAAACCTTCTTCTTCGGCTTGCGTGGTGGTGGTTTCGCCATCGTGGTGCCCCTTAAGAAGAGAGCCCCGCTTACGCGGGAATGGTCGGTCGGATGATGAGTGATGCCCGTGAAGACTTAGAACGGCGGGTCGTCGGAGAATCCACCACCGCCGCCGCCCCCGGTCGCCCAGGGGTCGTCGGCAGGTGCGTTGCCACCTCCGCCGAAGCCGCCTCCGCCCTGACCGCCCTGACCGCCCTGACTGCCGCCGAAGCCGCCGCCCTGACCGCCGCCGCCCTGACCCCCGCCGCCGAAGCCGCCGCCACCGCCCCCGCCGAAGCCGCCTCCGCCACCCTGCCGCTGGCTCTTGTTGACCTTGGCGGTGGCGTTCTTCAGGGACGGGCCGACATCGTCGGCCTCTATCTCGAAGACGGTGCGCTTCTCACCCTCGCGGGTCTCGTACGACCGCTGCTTCAGACGGCCCTGAACCATGACCCGCATGCCGCGCTGGAGGCTCTCGGCGACGTTCTCGGCCGCCTGCCGCCAGACGTTGCAGGTCATGAACAGGCTCTCGCCGTCCTTCCACTCACCGGACTGCTGGTCGCGGAAGCGAGGGGTGGAGGCCACGCGGAAGGTCGCCACCGCTTGCCCGTTGGGGGTGAAGCGGAGTTCGGGGTCGGCGACCAGGTTGCCGACGATCGTGATCTGGGTGTCGCCTGCTGCCATGCGGCTCTCCGGTTACGGATCGTTTCGTGTCGTGGGCTGACAGGTCCTGGGCTAGCAGGAGACGGTCAGTGGGCCTCGGGGCGGATGACCTTGGTGCGCAGGATCGTCTCCTGCAGGTTCAGCTGCCGGTCAAGCTCTTTGACCGTGGCGGGCGTGGCCGTCAGGTCGACGATCGCGTAGATGCCTTCGGACTTCTTGGCGATGTCGTACGACAGGCGCCGGCGGCCCCAGACGTCGACCTTCTCCACGCTGCCACCATCGTCCTTCACCACGGTGAGGAACTGGTCGAGCGACGGCTGGACCGTGCGCTCCTCGGTGTTCGGGTCGAGGATGACCATCACTTCGTAACGACGCATGCGGGTCCCAACCTCCTTTGGACTGGTGCGGTCACGGTCTCTCCGTGACAGGAGGGCTCTTGCGTCGCCCCGCGTATCGGAACGCGAGACCGACACAGGCTACCAACAACCGGCAGCTCAATCGGCACGCTTGCGGTGACCGGCTAACGGCCCCGGCGCCGGTCGAGCTCGGACATGATGTCGGCCATCCGCGACCGCATGCGAGCCGTCTGGGTCGTCAGCATGGACAGCTCCTCGACCAACTCGGCGTCGTCGATGCCGGCCAGGTCACGAGTGATCATCGTCATGGCATCCTCCGTTCGAAACCACGTTCGACACTATCGCGCGGGACCGACAGAACGCTCGCCGCCCCGACGACCCCGACCAGGGGCTTGACCAGCACCGCGACGAGGAACACCCTGGGAGAAACCGTCCCTCGGAGGAGGTGGCAGACCGAATGTCACCAGCAGCGATTCCACGACGCCTCACCGCTCGCCAGGCACATCCTTTGGAGAACTCCCTCGCGATCGCCACCGTGGTCGCCGGCTTCGTCGCCTTCGTTCTCGGCGCCGTCCACGACACGCACTTCATCGCCGTGTGCGTGGGGATCGCGGCGTTCTTCTTCGGCCTCTACTCCCAGATGGTCTCCGCGACCACCCCCGAGCGCTGGCTGAACGTCCTGGGGATCGGCATGGCGTTCGTCGGCGTCGGCCTCGGCCTGTCCCATGGCGGCTTCGCGATCTGACCCCGGCCGCCGGTCCTCTTCACCGGACCGGCTGTTCCGCGTCACCGGATCCTCGCCGGTCGCCGTCCTCGTCCGACCGCACGCGTAGGCTCGTCGTCATGCTGCGAATCGGAGCCCACGTCGACCAGACCGACCCGCTCGCCGCCGCGGCCGCGAAGAAGGCCGAGGCGGTCCAGTTCTTCCTCGGAGATCCCCAGGGTTGGAAGGCCCCCGTCCTGCCCGAGGGCCACGAGGCGATCCGCGACTCCGACGTCGACGTGTACGTCCACGCGCCGTACGTCGTCAACGTCGCGTCGCCCAACAACCGCATCCGGATCCCGAGCCGCAAGATCCTCACGCAGCAACTCGAGGGTGCGGCGAAGATCGGCGCCAAGGGTCTGATCGTGCACGGCGGCCACGTGCTGAAGAACGACGATCCGCAGTCCGGCTTCGACAACTGGCGGAAGGTCTTCGAGCGGATGGAGGACCGCCCGGTCCCCGTTCTCATCGAGAACACCGCGGGCGGCGACAACGCCATGGCCCGCAAGCTCGACCGGATCGCCCGGTTGTGGGAGGCCCTCGACGGTTTCGACGTCGGGTTCTGCCTGGACACCTGCCACGCCCACGCGGCGGGTGAGGATCTCGTCGACGTCGTGGAGCGCGTCAAGGCCATCACCGGCCGGATCGACCTGGTGCACTGCAACGACAGCCGTGACGCCTTCGGCTCCGGCGCCGACCGGCACGCCAACATCGGCGATGGGCAGATCGACCCGGAGCTGATCCTCGCCGTCATACGCGCGGCCGGAGCGCCGGTGATCGTGGAGACGCCCGGCGACGGGCAGGCCGCCGACATCGCCTGGCTCCGCGAGCACCTCTGACCTCGCCGCCGTCCGTGCACCGGTGAGGGCCAGGCGGCCGGTCAGGCGGATCCGGGTTCCCCATCCACCGCGGCGTGGGCGTCCAGGCCGGTGCCTCGGGTGAACGCCGCCCGGAACGCCTCGTCGCCCAGAGTGACTCGGGCCGCCGTGGCGATCCGGTCGACGTCGCCGCGCTCGCCGGGCGGCAGTGGAGCCCCGATGGAGCGGCGCAGCGCCGAGGCCGCCCCGAGCAGGGTCGCGGCGCGTCCGGCCCGGCCCGCGCACGCCTCGGCCCCGGCGAGTCCCTCGACGGCGAGGGCGACCGCACGGGGGTCGCCGATGGCGCGTGCCGCGACGTATCCCGCGCGGTGCAGTCGCACGGCCTCGGCATCATCGCCGCGCTGCTCGGCGATGAACCCGACGCCACCACCGGCGACCTCGGCTGCTGACCAGGGCGTCTCGCGCCGGAAGACGCCTCCCGGCGCGAGCCCCCCTCCGTCGAGACCGCAGCATGAATCACCGTCTTGAAGCCCGCCGGCCCCCTATCGCCGATGAGCGCTCGTCTGTTCCCGGCGGGCCATCAACCGGTCGTACAGTTCGGTCGGACTCATGGCGACCATGACGCGATCCCTGCCCTGGATGGCGATCCACCGCCGGCCGTCCCAAAGAAAACCGACGTGAGGGAATGTGCGGCGGAGGTGATACAGCCACACTGACGGATCGATCGCCTCATCGGACCAGGCGATCAACGGTGGTCACCCCACACGACCCGCCGTACGGCCGCGGCTGCGGCGTCGAGGTCGTCGGCGCGGCAGATCGGCTCGCCCCACGACCAGTGCAGCCACCAGTCGCCATCGTCCCGCAGGCTGCACGCGATCTCCTCCGACATCGCGTGGGCGTACGGATTGATCACCACCAGCACCGGCGGCCTCGCCGGATCGATCTGTACGACGCGCCCCACCAATCCGGTCTCTTCGGCGCACTTCTTTACATTCTGCAGATGACGGATCATCGTTCCGGCAGGCGTCTCCTCGCCCATGACCCATCCACCTTCCGTTGCCGAGTTCCGACCCGTTCACACATGGCGATCGACGGATCGCGCTGCGTAGCAATGGAAACGGTAGGCAGACACCGGAAGCCCAGGAGGGACAGCCCGTCCCCATTCGCCTCGACAGGCCGGGAGGATTCCGGCTAACCGGCCGGGAGAACCCCGATTCGCTCCGCCAGCCTCACGGCGTCGGCCTTAAGACCGCCCCGCGAAGTACGCACCAATTCGACGGCGACTCCGCGCGTCAACGGGGAGAACGGCACTTCCTCCGGCGACTCGACATACGCCAGCTCCAGATAGCGCCGAGCGTCCTCAAGTTCGCGCCGCTGCATGTGGCCCGCAGCGATCTCTCCGTAGAGACGTCCTCGGCGTTCACGTGACGGAACCTCGCCCGGGACGATCCGTTCCGCCCTGGCGACCGCCTCACCGAAACGGCGCAGTTCGGCCGCGAGGCTCACACCGTGGATGTCCACGTTGGAAGACCCGAATATCGTCTGCGGATGAAAATAACCATTGGGAAGATTTCTGGCGACCTCGTCGGCAACATCCCAAAGCTGCCAGGCCTCGCCGTCCCGTCCCTGATAGGCGGCGCTGATCGCCATATGCAGACAGAGACTGCCGTAAAGACCGGCGGCGTCGTTGTCGCCTTCCATGTGCCTCCGCAGTTCGGTCGCGGCCTCGCGTACGGTGCGCAGAGCCGCGTCGGCATCCACGGACCGCAGCACGTGGCCATGCGTCCATGCGCCGAACGCCAGACTGACCGGGTCGTCGGCCGCCTGCGCCGCCCGGGCCGCCCGGTCGGCGATCACCCGGCCGATCTCAGGCTCGACCAGGTCCACCGCCAAGTGCTGCGCCAGGCCATAGGCGCTGGCAAGAGCGGCATTGGCCGCACGCCGCATGGCTCCTTCCAGAACGATCGCCGACCGCTCGAGTTCGCCGATCAGAGCGGGCAGCACACTCGCGACCACCGAATGGTTGTCGGCCAGGGAATGCCAGTCCTGCCAGGCTCGCCGTACTCGAGAAGACAGCTCTTGCACATCCGGTGCGGCGGTGTCGGTCCGGGCCAGACGGAATCTCGTCTCACCGACGATCGTCCGGACTGCTGTCGCAGCCGGGTGCGCCGGCCCCTCCCACGCACTGACGGGCATCGGCATGGCGCCGTTGATGAGCTCGGACAGATCATCGACTTTCAGGACCCGCGCCAGCCGGACGAGCGCCGGGATCGACACTCCTCGTTGCCCCGCCTCGATTCGCTTGAGCCAGTCCGAGGAGTAACCGACGAGATTCGCCACAACGGCACGTGTCATGCCACGTTTCTCACGGAAGTGACGAATGCGCTCACCCGTCGAAAAGTCGGCACGTAGCTCCATGAGCCCTCCGGAGGAGAGGGAATCCCAGTCCCAGATTATCCGGGCCATACGGTTGATCATCGAGGGTTTTCGCTTCCATCGGTGCGAAAACCCTCGCCGATCATGGCCTCCTGGACGCCTGCGGCCGCTTGAAGAGCGTCCCGGTTCGGCCCGGGACCCGGTCCGCACTGGACGCCATCGGAACCGGTCCCGGCCCTCCCTCCAGCGAGGGGGGAGGGGGACACCTCGCGCGGGGGACGTGGTGCGGGTAGGGCGAAGGCCATGATCGTGGCGTCGGCGTCACGCCTCGGCTGAGGCGATCGGCGGGCGAGACTTTTCCACAGCCTGTGGATGACTTGCCGCCGTGGTGGACCGCCCGATACGCCGCGCACACGTCGCCCGCATCTCCACAGCCTGTGGAAAACGGGGAGACGGCTCAGTCGTCCGGAAGTCCTACCGGGGTGTCCTCGCGGTCCTCCTCGGTGACCAGCAGGAGCACGGCCATCGGGGTCGGGGTGTTCCGCCAGGACTCGACGGCGGTGCCGAAGACGTCCAGCAGCGTCCGGTGGGCCTCGGGGTCGGCGTCGGCCAGCTCACGCCAGCGGTCGTACACCACCAGGTAACCGGAGTTCGCCGGTACCCAGGACAGGTCGGTCAGGCTGTCCTGGAGGGCGTCCCAGTTGCGGCCGAAGTAGGACGGCAGGAGGAACTCCTCGACACAGCGGTCGAGGAGCGCCTGCTTGTCGTGGACACCGTGGCCGTTGAGCCAGAAGGCCCGCCATCCGGCGCGTTCGGCCTCGGTGACACCACGCGCGGCCTCCTTCCGGTCGACGGGCCAGGTGTACACGCCCGGCTCCCGGTGTCCGGCCAGCAGCTCCGCGATCATGAGTCACCCGCTCGAAGGTTCGACGGTCGTACCGGTCGCTGTTCTACCTTCGATGATCCTCCGTACACCCGTCCCGCGTCAGCCCGCCCATCCTCCGGAGTTGTAGATCACGACTTCGGCCGTCATCAGGGGCA
Organism: Actinoallomurus purpureus; assembly: GCF_024055795.1. Classification (GTDB taxonomy): domain Bacteria; phylum Actinomycetota; class Actinomycetes; order Streptosporangiales; family Streptosporangiaceae; genus Actinoallomurus; species Actinoallomurus purpureus. The sequence goes on from NZ_JAMXMY010000010.1 coordinate 147,857, forward strand.
CGAAGACGGCGATCAACACGAGGTACGCGGGGCGCCGGCACCGGCCGGCCGCCAGCCACAGCGGCCACCACAGCAGCGTCGCCCGGCCGATCGACAGGTAGTACGCCGAGGTCAGCAGCGAGGCCAGCTGCAACCCGACGTACGCGCTCTCCGCCCACCGGCGCCGGGCCAGCAGCCAGCAGGTCAGCGCGACGCCCACGGCGGCCGCGATCAGTTCCACCCGGAAGGCCGTGGTGAACTGATCGTGCGTATCGAAGGCCGCCTGCCACGTCGTCCGCAGGGAGGTCCACGGCGACACCGTCGAGCGTCCCCAGCCGGCCTGCTGCGCGTGCTGCCACGCCGACCAGTCGCCCGTACGCCGCCACTGGTAGACGGTGTAGCCCAGGGCCGGCAGGAACGGCACGGCCAGCCACGGGGCCGCCCGCCACCGCCGGTCCGCGGTGACGAACTCCACGATCAGCGCGACGGCGAGGAAGAGTCCCGTCACCCGCACGCACGTCGCGCCCGCGGCGCACAGGGTCGCGGCCGCCCATCGCCGCTGCCGCGCCAGCAGCCAGGCCGGCAGGGCGAACGCCAGGAAGAGGCTCTCGGAGTAACCGGCGAACAGGAACACGGCATACGGGCTGAGCAGCAGCGCGAGCACCGCCCGCGGACCCACGAGACCGGTGCTCCCGGACGAGCCGGCGTGCGCCCCCAGCCTCGGGCGGCGGTCGGCGTGCGCACCGGCCGCCGCGGCCCCGTCCGTCTCCGCGAGGTTCTCGCCGAGCCGGGACAGCGCCACCATGGCCACCGCTCCGGCCACGAAACCGATCAGCAGTGCCGACAGCCGCCAGTCGGGGATGAGCGGATGGACGGCGCGCAGCATGAGCGGCAGGCCCGGAAAGAACGCCGGCAGCCCGGCGTCCGGTGGGTGAGCGGGGTTCCCGCCGTAGCCGTACTGGGCGATCTCGATGAAATGGTCGACGTCCCACTGGGTCCATCGATCGAGAAAGGAGTCGTGCAGGTCACCGTGCGACCACAGCGCCGAGGCGAGGAGCGAGATCCCCAGCACGGCGATACGCGTACCGCCCCAGGCGCCCAGGGCGAGACGGTCGCCATGGCGGAGCCGGTCCGCGCCGATGCCGTACCGGCGTCTCGCCTGGTCCATGGGTCAGGCGGGCCACGGAGCGGGACGGCGCACCAGCGCGACGCGGTCCTCGGCGCCGTCGAGGACGCCGCCCGCCGGATCGTCCACGCCGTCGGCTCGCACGACGTCGAGCCGGGGCACGAGGATGTCGACCACGACGAGGACGACCAGGAGCAGCACGGTCAGGAAGCGTGCCAGCAGGGCGATGTAGTAGACGTTGTCATCGATGCCCGCCGCCGGGGCGTGCCCGGAGAAGACGGCGGACAGGGTGGCGGACAGCCCCACGCCGGGATGCTGTTTCGCTCCGGCCAGGAGGTACCACCAGATGCCGAAGAAGTAGACGACCTCCCCCGCCTGCCACAGCAGGAAGGCAGGGAGCTTAGGCCGGGCCAGCGCGACCAGCGGCACCAGCCACAGGACGTACTGCGGCGACCAGACCTTGTTGGTCAGCAGGAACGCCGCCAGCGTCAGGAACAGCACCTGCGGCAGCCGGGGACGGCGCGGGGCGAACAGCACGAGCAGCGCGACGGCCAACGCGAGGACGACGAATCCGACCTCGCCCATCAGGTTCAGTGTCGGCACGTTGTCGACGGACGACATGCCCTTGCGCTCGGCCAGGAAGAAGACCGAGCCCCAGTCGACCGAGCGTTTCTGGTTGAACGTGTAGAACCGGCTCCAGCTGTCCCAGGCCGCCAGCATGATCGGCACATTGACGACCAGCCACGCGACGACCGTGCCCGCCAGCAACCGGCCGAACTCCCGCCACTTCCCCGCGCGCAGGCACAGCAGGAACAGCGGACCGAGGAAGATCAGGGGATAGAACTTCGCCGCGACCGCGAGACCCAGCAATCCGCCCGCGAGACCGGGGCGACGGCGCGCCCAGGCCGCCAGCGCCAGCGCGGACAGGGCGACGGCGAGCAGGTCCCAGTTGATGTACGCGGTGAGGAGCAGCGCGGGCGACGCCGCGACCATCAGCCCGGCCCGGCGACTCTGCCGCCCGGCGACCAGCGCCGTCGCGAGCACGGTCACCGCCGCGCAGAGCACGAGGAGCACGGCGGTCAGGTTGAAGAACCACATGCCGCGTGAAACGACGTCGGCACCACCGAACCAGCGCGCCGGCGTCGCCGCGGCCTGCATGAGGCCGCCGGTGAGCACCGGGTACTCGACCGGCTCAGGGATCTTGTCGAGGTACGGGATCTTGCCGTCGGCCAGGCCGCGCCCGAAGTACAGCGGATAGATGTCGGTGTAGCAGGCGTTGCGGACCGTCGGGATGAAGTCGAAGCCCGCCCGCTTGCACGGGACCTTCTGCAGGTACCCCAGGACGGACACGACGGCGGTCGTGGACACGAGCAGCGGCAGCAGCTGCCGGAGGCCCGTACGGACACCGGCGGGGCCGGGGGAGCCCGCGGCTCCCCCGGCCCCGTCGATCAGTTGTGACTCCGGCATGCCAGCAGGTTATTCCCTGAAGGGCCGCGCCGCCCGTCCCTGCGTCTCGTTACGCCCTCCCCCGCCGCCGCCCGAGCCCGGCGTGGGCGACGAGCAGTTGAGGTCCCACGGCTTGCACGTGCCAGTCGGAGTCGGAGAAGTGGGCCCGGTCGAGTGACACTGCGGGCGGTTCGGGTGCTTGATGCACCCCCGCGGGTCGGTCGGGTCCTGCGTCTTGCTCGGCTTGCAGTGGTCGAGCTGCGGGATCTGACCCTCCTGGCACGTCGGCGTCGGCGACGGCGTCGGCGTGGTCGCCGTCGGGCTCGGCGTGGCGAACATCTTGTTCTCGCCGACGTACGCCGGCGGCGGGAACGACCCGGTCGTCGTGCCGTCCAGCGCCTGGGTCATGTAGTCGTGCCAGATGCGCGCGGGCAGGTCACCACCGTTGATGTGGCCGTATCCGCCGACGTTCTGCAGCTTCTTGTAGTAGCCCGCATGCTTGTGCTTGCCCTTGGTGACCTGATCGACATACCGCCACATGCCGACCGTCGTCACGTACTGCTTCGGCTTGGAGCCCGTGGTCGGCGGCGTGAAACCGGAGAACCAGGCGGCATAGTTGTCGTTGGTCGTGCCGGTCTTTCCCGCCACCTCACGGTTGGCGAGCTGGGCGTTCTTGCCGGTACCGCGCTTGACGACCGCCTGCATGGCGAACTGGACGTCCTTGATGACCTCCGAGGGGATCACCTGTTTCCCGCTCTTCGACGGTTCCGCGAGCATCTTGTGCTTGGAGTCCTCGACCCTGCGGATGCTGTGCGGGACGATGTACGTCCCGTCGTTGGCGAGCGTGGCGTATCCGCCGGCCAGGTCCAACGGGCGCATGTCCGACTGCCCCAGGAAGAAACCACCCTCGCCCGGGTGCCCTCGCTGTAGCGCCGCCTTGGGAAGGCCGGCGTCCTCGGCGACCTGGAGGACGTTCTGCCAATGCGCCTTGAACCCGAGCGGCACGTACACCGTGTTGAGGGAGTCCGCCGTCGCGTCGACCAGGTTGACGACCTTGTTGGTGTTCCCTTCGTCGTTGTAGAAGGCGTGGCCGCTCGGATCCGAGCGAGGCACGCGATCACCGCTGGTGTTGATGTAAGCGGGGTTGGTCGCGTCCATCGTCGTCTTAAGGCTGATGCCCTGTTTGAGCGCGGTGGCGAGAACGAACGGCTTGAACGAGGAGCCGACCTGCGCCGTCGAGAAGTAGGCGTCGTCCACGGATCGTTTGGTGAAGTCCTTGCCGCCGTATGCCGCCTTGACCTCGCCGGTCTTCGCGTCGATCGTGACCACGCCGACACGCGTGTCGCTGGGCATTCCGCGCAGCCTCTGCTTCACCACCGCCGCGGCCTTCTGCTGCAGATCGGGGTCCCAGCTCGTGTAGACCCGCAGGCCACCGGTCTCGATCTTGGTCTGATCGATCGTCTTCATGGAGAGCAGTGCCTGGCGTACCCGCTCGAGGATGTAGCCGTTCTGCCCTTGCCAGGCGCTGCCCTTGGACTTGCGGACCGACGGCAGGTGGTTCTGGTAACGGGCGACGTCCGCGTCGGAGATCTTGCCCATCGTGCGCATACCCTGGAGCACCCAGTTGTAGCGCTCCAGGGTGTCCGTGTGCTGCTGTCCCTTGCCGAGGGGCGTGTAGTACCCGGGCTGCTTGATGTTCGACGCGAGGAGCGCCGCCTGCGGGATCGTGAGCTTTTGGGCGGTGGTGCCGAACCAGATGCGGGCCGCGCTCTCCACGCTGAAGGCGCCCTGGTTCCCCTTCACCGGCGCGCCGAAGTAAATGGTGTTCAGGTAGTCCAGCAGAATCTGGTCCTTGCTGTTCTGCTTGTTGACCTTCACCGCGATGAAGATCTCTTTGAACTTCCGGGTGAACGTGCGCTCCTGCTCCAGGTAGGCGTTCTTGACGTACTGCTGGGTGACGGTCGAGCCGCCCTGGGTGTCGCCGCCCGTGAGGTTGTTGTACACCGCGCGGCCGATGCCTGTAGGCGAGATCGCCGCCTCGTGGTAGAAATGGCGGTCCTCGGCCGCGAGCGCGGCCGCCTGCATGGGCGGGCTGACCTTGTCCAGGCTGGGCAGCATCTGGCGCGTGGCGCCGAACCGCCCCATGACCTTAGGGTTCTTGGCGCTATCGCCCCAGTAGATGGTGGTGCCCTGCTCCTGGACGCTCGCGTTGATCTTCGGCACCTTGACCATCGCGTACGCAACGCCCACCGCGCAAATGGACGCAAGCGTGCCGATGCCGAAGACGGCGAGCCACAGCTTCCACGACAGGAGGCGGCGCCAGCCCTTCCTCTTGGCCTTCTTGCCCGAGCCGCGGCGGGTGCCGTCACCGCCGCCGCCCCCAGGACGCCGGCGACCCGGGCCACCGCCGCCACCTGAGCCTCCGGGTCCGCCAGGACCTCCGGGACCGCCGGGACCACCGGGTCGACCCGGGCCACCCGGGCGTGGCCCGCTGGGGAGCGCGGGGAGGTTGGATCCCTCAACCTGCGGCTGCGGCCGGGTCGGGGCAGGACCAGCAGACCCCGATCGACCGTACTCTGGCCCGTAATCGCTGCTGTAACTCACGCGACCTCGTTCACTGGGGTACGGCTTTTTCAATCCGTCCGACAGTACTGTGTAGGCAAGTGAGCGAGGACCGCCTGCCGGGTACGCCGCGCTGTCGTGCGACTACTCTCGGACGCTATGTCCCTGGTCGGGAGCGGTCTCTCCGTGCCCAAGGACGTAGGACAGTGTCAGGTAGTTCCAGGAACAACCCTGACACACTTCAACCACATAGACCCGGAATTCACCGAATTCACGGGCCATGGCCTGGAGCTCGTCCGCCACCTTGACCCGTCCCGCGTACCGGCCCAACTCGTCGCCGTACACATAGGTGACATGGGTGAGCCGCTCCTTCCGGCAGACGGGACAGGGCCGGTCGGTGGGCTCGCCATGGTACTTCGCCGCTCGCAGGAGATATGGGTGCGCGTCGCACGCGTCCGCGACGGTCAGGCCGCCGGATGACAGCTCGGCCAACGTGGCCCGCCGGGCGAGCCCGTAGTCGACGACCAGTCGCTGGGACCACATGTCAGCAGACTACGACGGTCGGCAATCCCCGATCCGTGACATTCCAGGCACCGTACGTGCGTCTTCCCTGAACACACCCGCCGTCCCGAGCCCGGGCCGCCTCCGTCGAGTTCGGGAGATTCGCCCTTTCGTAGCCGGTGCCGAAGGGCGATTCTTCCGGCCCCGACCTGGGCCGCGACCCCGTCGTCCGGACGCCGCGCTTGCCAGGGGCGCCGGGGGGGACGTATCTTCCTGATGTATCGAGTCGATACATTCGATCGATACATCGAATCGAGCGGTCGAACGGAGGGGCCATGAGAAGCAAGGCCGGCGTGCTGGAGCTCGCCGTGCTCGGGCTGCTTCACGAGGCCCCCATGCACGGGTACGAGCTGCGCAAGCGGCTCAACACGCTGCTCGGCATGTTCCGCGCGTTCTCATACGGGTCCCTCTACCCCTGCCTCAAGCAGCTGCTCGAGCAGGGACTGATCACAGAGGATGACGAGGAGCCCGTCGCGGCACGTCCGGGGGGCACCCGGCGCTCGAAGATCGTCTACAAGCTCACGGCCGAGGGGAAGGAGCGCCTTCAGGAGCTCCTGTCCGAGGCCGGCCCGGCGTCCTGGGAGGACGAGGGGTTCGGAGTGCATTTCGCCTTCTTCGCCCAGACCCGCGCCGACGTACGGCTGCGGATCCTCGAGGGCCGGCGCAGCCGACTCGAGGAACGGCTGGAGAGCGTACGCGCCGCGCTGGCACGTACGCGGGAGCGTGTGGACAACTACACGCTCGAGCTTCAGCAGCACGGGTTGGAGTCGGTCGAGCGCGAAGTCCGGTGGCTCAACGAGCTGATCGGGCGCGAGCGCGCACAGCAAGCAGATGAGAACAACGGCTGAGGGCGCAAGGTCGTCCCCCCGCACAGAAAGCAAAGGAGCATCCGGATGGGTTCAGTGCGCGTGGCCATCGTCGGTGTCGGCAACTGCGCGAGCTCGCTCGTCCAGGGAGTCGAGTACTACAAGGACGCCTCGCCCGAGACTCGTGTCCCTGGTCTGATGCACGTACAGTTCGGCGACTACCACGTCGGCGACCTGGAGTTCGTCGCCGCATTCGACGTCGACGCCAAGAAGGTCGGCCGCGACCTGTCCGAGGCGATCGTCGCAAGTGAGAACAACACGATCAAGATCTGCGACGTGCCGCCGGCCGGCGTCACCGTGCAGCGCGGTCACACCTTCGACGGTCTCGGCGAGTACTACCGCGAGATCATCGAGGAGTCGGACGAGAAGCCGGTCGACGTCGTCCAGGTGCTCAAGGACACCCGGGCCGACGTGCTCGTGTCCTACCTGCCGGTGGGCTCGGAGGACGCGGACCGCTTCTACGCCCAGTGCGCCCTCGACGCCAAGGTCGGGTTCGTCAACGCGCTGCCGGTCTTCATCGCCAGCAACGCGGAGTGGGCGCAGAAGTTCACCGACGCCGGTGTCCCGATCGTCGGTGACGACATCAAGTCCCAGGTCGGCGCCACGATCACGCACCGCGTGATGGCCAAGCTGTTCGAGGACCGCGGGGTCGAGCTGCTGCGCACGTACCAGCTCAACTTCGGCGGCAACATGGACTTCATGAACATGCTGGAGCGCAAGCGCCTCCAGTCGAAGAAGATCTCCAAGACCCAGTCGGTCACCTCGCAGATCCCGCACGAGATGGCCAGGGCCGACGTCCACATCGGCCCGTCCGACCACGTGCCGTGGCTCGACGACCGCAAGTGGGCGTACGTCCGCCTGGAGGGCAAGTCCTTCGGCGACACCCCGCTGAACCTCGAGTACAAGCTCGAGGTCTGGGACTCCCCGAACTCCGCGGGCGTCATCATCGACGCGGTCCGTGCCGCCAAGACCGCCATGGACCGCGGCATCGGCGGGCCGATCCTGTCGGCGAGCTCCTACTTCATGAAGTCGCCGCCGGTGCAGTACAGCGACGACGAGGCCCGCGACGCCGTGGAGGCATTCATCCGCGGGGACGTGGAGCGCTGACCGCATAGTCAACGACAAGGCTCAGGCGACCATCGAGTGATCGTCGAGCAGGGGCGCTGAACCGAGGAGTACGGCGGTTCGAGTGCCGTCCAGCGAGGCCCGCACGCCACCCGGCGTGCGGGCCTCGCGCATGAGCCGGTGGAGTCGCGGCCCGGGTGGGTCCGTCCACGCCACAACCCGGTGTTCCCCCCACCTGAGCTGGGGTCATACCCTGGACCGCGGCCGGACGTCGACGCGCTGACGTCCGGTCTGGTAGGTGGTCGCGCGGAGACGGCGTTCGCCGTGTCATCGGGGGAGAGAAGGCGCTGTGGTCAGAGTCGAACGGTGATCTAGCGCCGCTGACCTCGGTAGATACTGAGAGCGGCGCCCATCTCACCCATAGTGCATGAGCAATAACAAACTTATTGCGCGATCTCAACGGTTGAGTAACTGGTACCACTCGTTACCAGGCTGAGCTGGACAGAAGCCGTAACTCACGGTGTTCTTCCACCTTGGACGCGCCATGACCTGGTGCATCTCAACACGGTGCAAGACGGCCGCAACGGCCGGATGGAGGGCTACATGATTGGCAGGAAGTCAGGGCTGACGGCTGCCGCCGCGATCGGCACCCTTGCCCTGGGCCTCGCCGCCTGCGGCGGAGGTTCCGGTGGCAGCAGCGGTTCGGACGATGGCAAGCCGAAGAAGGGGGGCATCCTCAAGGTCGTCGGCGCCGGCGGACAGGACAACCTGGACCCCACGAGCGCCTACAGCACTGTGTCGAGCGCCCTCCAGCGCACGTATTCACGGCAGCTCTTCGCGTACCCGGCGTCGAAGGACCCGAAGGCCGCTTCGACCCCGGTCCCCGACGTCGCAGCGTCGATGCCGACGCTGGACAACGGCGGGATCAGCAAGGACGGGCTGACCTACAAGATCCAGCTGCGGCACGGCGTCATGTGGAACAGCAGCCCTGCGCGTGAGATGGTGGCCGGCGACTTCGTCCGCGCTTTCAAGCACATGTGCAACCCGGCCTCGCCGGTCGGCGCGCCGAACTACTACGTGCCGAACATCAAGGGCATGCAGTCCTACTGCGACCCCTTCCTGAAGGACAAGAAGCTCCAGCAGGACGCCAAGGGGATCGCGGACTACGAGAACGGTCACGAGATCTCCGGCGTCAAGGCGCTGGACAACTACACGATCCAGTTCGACCTGACGAAGCCGGCCTCTGACTTCATCAGCCTGCTGGCCATGACGTTCGCGTCCGCGGTGCCGGTCGAGTACTACCAGTACATTCCGGGCAGCGTGAACCAGTTCAAGCACCTCGTCTCGGCCGGGCCGTACCAGATCACCTCGTACGACCCGAACAAGTCGATCACCATGGACAAGAACCCGAACTGGAAGGCGGACACGGACCCGCTCCGCCACCAGTACGTGGACAAGATCCAGGTCACCGAGGGCCAGGGCTCGCCCGAGGCGGTCCAGCAGCAGCTCGAGGGGGGCACCTCGGCCGACATCTCGCTGGACCAGCCGGTGCCGGCGTCCGCGCTCGGCCGCCTGGCCGCCAAGAACGACCCGAACCTGACGGTCAACGGCCCGCCCATCTCGAACCCGTATCTGGTCTTCAACCTGAAGAGCCCGAACGAGAAGAAGGCCATGCAGAACCTCAAGGTTCGGCAGGCCATCGAGTACGCGATCAACAAGGTCGCGCTGGCGAAGGTCTACGGCGGCCCGAAGTACAACACGCCGCTGAACACGATCATCCCGCCGGACAGCGTCGGCTACCAGGACTACAACCTGTACCCGACCAACGGCAGCCAGGGCGACGCGAACAAGTGCAAGCAGCTGCTCTCCGAGGCCGGCTACCCGAACGGGCTCAAGATCAAGGCCGCGTACCGGCAGGCGGGTAACCACCCGGCGATCTTCCAGAGCTACGCGCAGGACCTCCAGGCGTGCGGCATCACCGTCACGGGCGTGCCGGTGCCGCAGGCGGACTTCTACTCGCAGTTCCTGCAGAAGACCGACAACACCATCGCGGGCAAGTGGGACGTCGCCGCGCCGGGCTGGGTGCCGGACTGGTTCGGCAACAACGGCCGGTCGGTCGTCTCGCCGCTGTTCGACGGCCGCAACTGGGCCGACGGAACCTCGAACTACGGTGGTTACGACAGCCCCGTCACCAACGGCCTGATCGACAAGGCCCTCGAGGCCAAGACGGTCGACGAGGCCGCCAACTTCTGGCACCAGGCCGACCAGCAGATCATGAAGGACGCGGCGATCGTGCCCTTCATGGCGCAGAAGACCCCGTGGTACCACTCCTCGAAGGTCAAGGGCGCCACCTGGCTCCCGATCGCGCAGCAGTTCGACTTCACGAACCTGTGGCTCAGCGGTAGCTGATCCACGCATCTCCCCACGCGATGCGGCCGGGCCCCGGACTCCGGTGCCCGGCCGCGTCACATGGCACCCCCCCGCAGATCGCCTCGCATTCCTTGCCCGGCCGAGTCGCCGAGACCGCTCTCATCAGGTAAACATGCTGTGGCTCTGCTCTCTAAACAGTTCTCGAAGGGGAGGACATGAGCCTTCTCGAGGTCCATGACCTAAAGGTCTCCTTCGACACCTCTGACGGAGTGGTCAAAGCCGTCCGCGGGGTGTCGTTCAGTGTCGACCGGGGGCAAACCCTCGGCATCGTCGGCGAGTCGGGCTCCGGTAAGAGCGTGTCCACCCAGACGCTCCTCGGGCTGACCGGCGGCGCACGGATCGAAGGGCGGGCTCTTTTCGAAGGTCAAGATCTCTTGACCATGAGCGAAGACCACCTCCGGCGGATCCGTGGCAAGGAGATCGCCATGATCTTCCAGGATCCGCTCTCCAGCCTCCACCCGCTGTACAAGGTGGGCCGGCAGATCGTGGAGATGATCCGCCAGCACGAGCCGGAGGTCACCAAGCAGCAGGCCCGCAAGCGGGCCGTCGAACTGCTCGGCATGGTGGGCATCCCGCAGCCGGACCAGCGGGTGGACGACTACCCGCACCAGTTCTCCGGCGGTATGCGGCAGCGCGCGATGATCGCGATGGCGCTCTCGCTGAATCCCAAGCTGATCGTCGCCGACGAGCCGACGACCGCGCTGGACGCGACCGTTCAGGCGCAGATCCTCGACCTCATGCTGCGCCTGCAGCGTGAGTTCGACAGCGCGCTCATCATGATCACACACGATCTGGGAGTCATCGCCGACCTCGCCGACAACGTGCTGGTGATGTACGGCGGAAAGCCCGTGGAACAAGCCGACCGGCGCTCCCTCTACTACCGGCCGCACCACCCGTACACCAAGGGACTGCTCGAGTCCATCCCCGGGTCCAGCGGCGCGAAGGACCGGCTCAAGCCGATTCCCGGCCAGCCGCCCTCCCTCATCAACCCGCCGACGGGCTGCACGTTCCACCCGCGCTGCCCGTACATCATGGACCGGTGTGTCACGGATGAGCCGCAGCTGAGGCCGGTGCTCGATGCGGACGGCGGAACCAATCCGAACCACCGGTCGGCGTGCTGGCTCCCCATTGAGGCCATCGGCCTGAAACCCGAGGCGGAGGGGATTCGCCAGGAGGCGGTCGCGGTGGGACGTACCACGGCGACCAACATCACCACCCAGGGGGCGGAGGCACAGTGAGCCAGAGTGGTGACGCCCTCGTCAAGCTCGAAGGCGTCTACAAGCACTTTCCCATCAAGCAGGGGATCTTCTTCAAGAAGGAGGTCGGCCGCGTCCACGCGGTCGACGGCGTCGATCTCGAGGTACGCCGCGGAGAGACCCTGGGCATCGTCGGTGAGAGCGGCTGCGGCAAGTCGACGCTGGCCCGCTGCATCACCGGTCTGCACCCGATCACGAAGGGGCGCATCCTCTTCGAGGGGCAGGACATCGGCAGGTCGCCGGGCAAGGCGTTCCGGCGCGACGTTCAGATGATCTTCCAGGACCCGTACGGCTCGCTGAACCCGCGCCGCCGGGTCGGTTCGATCATCGGCGACCCGTTCGACATCCACGGCACCGCCTCCGGTGCCGAGCGGAAGCGTCGGGTGCAGGAGCTGATGGAGCTCGTGGGTCTGAACCCCGAGCACTTCAACCGGTTCCCCGCGGAGTTCTCCGGCGGGCAGCGGCAGCGCATCGGCGTCGCACGGGCCCTGGCGCTCAAGCCCAAGCTCATCGTCTGCGACGAGCCGGTGTCGGCCCTCGACGTGTCGATCCAGGCGCAGGTCATCAACCTGCTGAAGGACCTGCAGGACGAGCTTGGCCTGACCTACATCTTCATCGCCCACGACCTGTCGGTGGTCCGTTACGTGTCCAACCGGGTGGCCGTGATGTACCTCGGCAAGATCGCCGAGGGGGCGGAGGGCGAGGAGCTGTACGAGCGGCCCCGGCACCCCTACACCAACGCGCTGCTGTCGGCCGCGTCGGTCGCCGACCCGGACGCCGCCGAGAAGCGGGAACGCATCGTCCTCATCGGCGACGTACCCTCGCCGATCAAGCCGCCGTCCGGCTGCCGTTTCCACCCGCGCTGCCCGAAGGCACAGGAGACGTGCGTCGGCGAGGTCCCCGTCCTCATCGCGCGTGCGGGCGACCCCGCCGATCACGTCACGGCGTGTCACTTCCCGGTCGAGGCCGGAGAGCACCTCGCCCGTGAGCAGGCGGCGATCGAGCAGCTGTCCACCGAGCCCACGCTCCCGAGTGCATAGGCGGCGACCATGAGCCTCACCGACCTCGAAGCCGACGCCTCGCTTCCGGCCGCGGAAGAAGTAGCGGCGGCCGGCCCCATCCAGGGGCGCAGCCCGTGGCAGCTCGCCTGGGCACGACTGCGCCGCGACAAGGCGGCGATGATATCCCTCGCGATCATCGTCCTGCTCATCGTCATGGCGCTGATCGCCCCGCTGATCTCCAAGTGGATCGGGTACGCCCCCGCCTTCGGCGACCGGAAACTCGGTATCACCGAGGACGGCCTGCCGGTCGGACTCAACGGGCACCACCCGCTCGGCACCGACCGCCTCGGGCGTGACCTCCTCGTCCGGGCCGTGTACGGCGCGCGCATCTCGCTCATCGTCGGCCTCGTCTCGACCGCCCTGGCCACCATCCTCGGCGTCGTCGTCGGCGCGATGGCGGGCTACTTCGGCGGTGTCATCGACACGGTCCTGGCCCGCTTCATGGACGTGACGCTGTCGTTCCCGTACCTGCTGTTCGCCATCGCGCTGGCGGCGGCGTTCGGGGCCAGCACCCCGCTGACGGTCTTGGTCATCACCTTCTTCTCGTGGGCCTCCATCGGCCGGATCGTGCGCGGGCAGGTCATCTCGATCAAACAACGGGAGTTCGTCGAGGCGGCACGATCCCTCGGCGCGGGCAACATACGGATCATCTTCATCGACGTGATCCCGAACCTGCTCGCCCCGCTGATCGTGCTGGCCACGATGACGATCCCGGTCGCGATCGTCTTCGAGTCGACGCTGTCCTTCCTGGGGGCCGGCATCGACCCCCGGACGCCGAGCTGGGGCAACATGCTCAGCGACGCCACCGAGACCTACCAGGTCGCCTGGTGGACGCTGGTCGTGCCAGCCGCCTTCCTGCTGATCACGACGCTGGCGTTCAACATCCTCGGCGACGCCGTGCGCGACGCGCTGGACCCCCGCTCCGAGCGTCTCTTCGCGGCCCAGAAGGCCGGCCGGAAAAAGAAGAAGTAAGGGACCACCGACATGCTTCGTTTCCTGATCCGGCGGATCGTCTTCGGCGTGGTGGTGTTGTGGATCGTCACCCTGGGCGTCTTCCTGCTGTTCTTCGCGACCTCGAAGGACCCGGCCGCCCGCTTCGCCGGCAAGTCGGCGACGGCGGACACGCTCGCACTCGTGCGCCACAAGCTCGGCCTCGACCAACCGCTCACCGTGCAGTACTGGCACTTCCTGACGCGTCTGCTGAAGGGTGACCTGGGGTACTCCTTCGTCACTCAGAGCCCGGTCAACGACATGATCAAGAGCGCGCTGCCCGCCAGCCTGTCCTTGATTCTGGGGGCCGCGATCATCTGGCTCCTCACCGGGATCGTCACCGGGGTGATCAGCGCGACAAAGGCCCGGACGCTGCTCGACCGCGGCATCACCGCGGCGGTCCTCGTCGGCATCTCGATGCCCGCGTTCGTCGTCGCGCTCACGCTGTTGCTCGTGTTCACCAGCAAGCTGCCGATCTTCCCCGGCCCGGGCTACACCGCCCTCACGCAGAACCCGGCCGGCTGGTTCCAGCACCTGGTGCTGCCGTGGGTGACGCTCGCTCTCCTGCAGTCGGCGATCTACACGCGGCTGACCCGCGGTTCGCTGCTGGACGTGCTGGGTGAGGACTACATCCGCACCGCGCGGGCGAAGGGCCTGCCGGAGAACAAGGTGATCTACCGCCACGGCCTTCGCTCGGCGCTGACGCCGGTGCTCACCCAGTTCGGCGTGGACGTCGGCGTGCTGATCGGCGGCACGCTCGTCACTGAGACGGTGTTCGGCCTGCAGGGCATCGGCCAGCTCACGGTCAGGTCGCTCACCACTGGCGACCTGCCGGTCATCATGGCCGTGGTCCTCATCGCGTCGTTCTTCGTCGTCCTCGCGAACATCGTGGTCGACATCGTGTACTCCTTCCTCGACCCCCGCGTCCGTCTCGAGTAGCGGCACTCCGCCCGCGAACGGCCGGTCGTCCCCTCGGGGGCGGCCGGCCGTTCGCTCCTCTAGTCTGGGGCGATGTCCTACGCCGCCGACCTGCGTCTGGTCATCCGGGGTCAGGACTTCCGCCGTCTGTTCGCGACGCGCGTCGTCTCGGCCCTCGCCGACGGCGTATTCCAGGTGGCCCTCGCGGGCTACGTCCTGTTCTCCCCCGAGCAGCAGGCCACCGCCGCGGAGGCCGCCGCCACGGCCGCGGTGCTCCTCCTGCCGTACTCCGTGCTCGGCCCGTTCGCCGGGGTCTTCATCGACCGGTGGCGGCGCCGTCAGATCCTCGTCCGCGCCCCGCTCATCCGCGCCGTCGCCGTGGCGGCGACGGCGCTGCTGCTGACGCGCGGCGACGACGGCATCCCCTTCTTCCTCGCGGCGCTGATGGTCTTCGCCGTCAACCGGTTCTTCCTCTCCGCCCTGTCGGCAGCGCTGCCCCGCGTCGTCGGCGCGCCGGAGCTCATCACCGCCAACGCCGTGTCGGTGACCTCCGGGACGATGATGACGTTCGCCGGCGCCGGGGTCGGTTACGTCCTGCGGGTGCTGTTCGGCGCCGGCCGGAGCGGCACGGCCGGCATCCTCTTCGCCGCCGCCGCCCTCTACGTCGCCACCGCGCTCATCGCCACACGCATGGACCGCGACCGGCTCGGCCCGGAGATGAGCGAGCTGCGGACCGACACCCGCGAGGCGCTCGGCCGGGTGCTGCACGGGCTGCTCGACGGCGCCCGGCACGTACGGGACCGGCGCCCGGCCGCGGCGGCGCTCGGCGCGATCGGCGCCCACCGGTTCCTCTACGGCATCGCCACGATCATGACCGTGCTGCTGTTCCGGAACTACTTCGCGAGCAGCGCGGAGGCCGGTCTGGGCGGGTTCGCCGTCGTCCTCGTCGTGTCCGGTGTCGGATACTTCCTCGCCGCCGTCATCACCCCGCTCGTCACCGCGCGGATCCGCAAGGAGGCGTGGATCGCGGCCCAGCTGGCGTTCGCCGGCGTCGCCGAGGTGATCCTCGCGGCACCGTTCTCGCCGGTGCCGTTCATCATGGGCGCCTTCGTGCTGGGCCTCGTCTCGCAGGGCGTGAAGCTGTGCGTGGACACGATCGTGCAGACGTCCATCGCCGACGCCTTCCGCGGCCGGGTCTTCTCGTTCTACGACATGATCTTCAACGGCCTGTACGTCGCCGGCTTCGCCCTGGCCGCCGCCCTGCTGCCCGCGAACGGCAGGTCGTACGGCGTACTCGCCCTCATCGGCGGCGGCTACGCCCTGGCAGCTCTCGCCTACTGGCTGTCCGCCAAAGACACTTCTGAAGTTGCTACCGCCGGTAGTAACCTGACGCCATGAGTGACCCTCACAGGGCAGACAACTCCGAACGTACCGTATCCGACCGAGTGCGGAAAGTTAGCGTTTCGATGCCGGAATCGCTCATCACGCAGGTCAGAGAGCGCGTAGATTCCGGGTCGTTCAGCCGTTACGTCACGGAGGCAGTCATGCGTCAGCTCCAGATGGACAACCTCGACGACCTCATCGCCGACTACGTGACACGGCACGGCCCCCTGCCCCAAGAGGCACTCGACAAAGCGGAGAAGGCGTGGAACGAACTCGAGGCCAAATGGGCCGAGGAAGGTTTCTAGCCCGCACTCTCGTGCTCGACTCGGAAGGGCTCTCGAAGCTCGCCCAAGAGGATCCCGCAGTCGTCCCGCACATCGTCGAAGCACGCAAGCGCCAGGCTCCGGTGGTGGCCAGCGCGGTGACGCTCGCGGAGGTGCTTCGCGGCACTCCTCGCGACGCGGCGGTGCACCGTGTCCTCAAAAAGGTGGAGGTCGTACCCCTGACGCGGGAGCTCGGACGGGCCGCTGGTGCGCTCCTCGGCCGCAGTGGCCTTCCGGCCACCGCGACGATCGATGCCATGGTGGTGGCGACGGCACTCGTCCAGACGCGGCCGGTCATCATCTTGACCAGTGATCCGAATGACCTCAAGAGTCTGATCGAAGGCGAGGCGGGCGTGGGAGTCCTGGCCGTCTGACCGGCCCGCCTCTCGGAACTCCGAAGTGGTCGTCAGCGAGGTGTGAAGATCGGGTGCCAGGCGCCGACCGCGTCGCTGTTCTGGTATCCGGTGAGCGGTGTGATGGTCTTTCCGTCGACGCTCACCAGCACGTACCGGTTGTAGAACTCCCCTCTTCCCGAGCATGCCTTGGTCTGACACGCGACCGCGATCAGATGCCTGTCGTCCGCCCAGGCCTTGAGTTGTTCCACCGGTTGGACGCCGACTTGCTTCCCCGTCGTGACGTCCTGGACGGCCGTGGCCGGATCCAGCCCGAGGTTGTGTCTGCGCCAGTCGGCGATGGTCTTCCCGGGCACAGCATGGGGATTTCCGCGTGAGAGGAAGCGACCGCTCGGGGACAGTCCGGCGTCACCCACGTAGGTCTCGTCCTCGTGCGGCGGCGCGGGCTGCGGCCTGCCGTTCAGGTCGTAGAAGTGCTTGGCCGGCTCTGTGTTCGTGGGGGCCCACAGCAGCCTCCCGTTGCGGCTCCAGCCGAGGTCCTGCCTGGCGCCTATGGTGTTCCGGTCCGCCGGGAGGGCATGGAAGGCCGCCTTGCCCGACGCGGCGGTCACCAAGTAGTAGCCGGTCCGCGAACTCGTCCCCACCCCACCGGGCGCGTCCGGAGTTCTGTCGTAGGTGGTCACGAGCAGCCGCCGGCCGTCCGGGGACCACGCCAGGCCGCCGGCCCGGCGCCCCAGGGTGATCCAGCGGGTGACCTTCTGCGTCCGCATGTCCAGCAGACCGACCCGGGCGGCCGGGAGCGGCCCCTCGAGGACGGCGGCCTGCCCGAGGCCGGGGGCCACGTCGACGTACGTCCAGGACGTCCTCCGATAGCCGCCTGATGCCGGGTCGTACAGGTACCAGATGTTCTGGCGCACCGCCTTTCCGCCCGCGGACGACTGCTGCCCGATGTAGTAGGCGGAGATCGCCACCCGGCCCGCCGCGACGAGGCGCCGAGGCGGCGCGTGCGTGGGGTCCGCGTGCAGCGAGGTGTCATTCGGCATGAGGGGCGCCGCCGGACGCGACGCGGACTCGGTCCGGAGGTCGACCGTGACCACCGTCGTCGCGACCGCGGCCACCGCCCCCGCGACCAGCGCGGCGCTCCGGATCCGCCGGCGGGTGCGTCGGCGCAGCGCCCGATCGGCCAGGCCGGTGGGCACCCGGGCCTCGGCCGACCATTCCTGAAGCGACCGCTGGATCAGCGTCTCGAGCTTCACTGGGGGACCTCCGTCATGTTCTTCAGGGCGGCGAGTTCGGGCGCCAGTTGCCGGAGACGGGCCAGGGATCGGTGCGTCGTGCTGCGTACGGTGCCGACGCTGCAGTCGAGGACCCGGGCGACCTCGGACTCGGGCATGTCCTCGAAGTAGCGAAGGACCAGAACGGTGCGCTGCCGGGCGGTGAGCCGCGCCATCGCCCGGCGTACGGTGACCCTGAGGTCGACGGCGGCGGTGTCGTCGTCCCGTGCCTCCTCGGGCGGGAGCGCGACCTGGGTCTCGCGCCGCCGCCACTTGAGTCGCCACCAGCTGACCTGCTGGTGGTACATCACGCGCCGGACGTAACCATCGGGATCGTCGACGGCGCGCCAGCGGCTCGCGGTCTTGGCGAGCGCGATCTGCAGCAGGTCCTCGGCCGACTGCTGATCGCCGCCGGTCAGGAGGTAGGCCAGGCGCATCAGTGCGGGCGACCGTGCCACCACGAATTCCTGGAAATGTCGCTCAGCCGCGTCATCCATCGTCACCTCCGAAGTGCGTCAGCCCCCTTAGACGCCTCCGGGCCGCCGCGGCTATGCGTCGGCACCTACCGAAAATCTCTCGGTCCACCGTCTCCCGCATGAGCTCGGCGAATACCGTCACCACAGCTCGTCCGGGTCGCCGTCCGGGTTCAGGCCGTGCGAGTCGTCTCCGGCGTGGAGATGCGATTCGGGCCCGAGGACCAACGCGACGTTCCGCCTGAGGACTTCGATCATCCGCGTCATCCGGCCCCGCGCCGGCACTTCCTCGTGTGGGCCGTCTTCGGCGGTCGGCCGCGCCTCGGCTCTCAACGACACCACGTGGCTTGCGGTGGACATTCGTCACCTCCGGGTTGCGTCACCCCTAAGACGCCTCCGGGCCGTCCCGGCTATGCGGCCGAAAACACCCTTTAGGGCGGCCCTGACTTGACGGCGGCCGCCGCGCGCGTGCCGGAGTGGGGCGACCCGTCAGACGGCCGTGGCGTGCTCCCGCGCGGCGGCCACCATGGCGGTCGTGACACGCGCCAGGTCGACGTCGGACGTCACGTACGGCGGCATGGTGTAGATCAGGTTGCGGAACGGCCGGAGCCACACGCCGTGCGCCATGACGGTCTCTGCGGCGGCGGCGACGTCGACCGGGCCGGTCAGTTCGATCACGCCGATCGCGCCCAGCACCCGTACGTCGGCCACGCCGGGCAGGTCGCGCGCGGGCTCGAGGCCGGCCGTGAGCAGCTTCTCGATCCCGGACACCTCGGTCCGCCAGTCGCGCTCCAGCAGGAGCTCGATCGACGCGGTCGCGACGGCGCAGGCGAGCGGGTTGGCCATGTACGTCGGGCCGTGCATCAGCACGCCCGCCTCGCCGTCGGCGATGCCGCGGGCGACCCGGTCGGTGCACAGGGTGGCGGCCATCGTCAGGTAGCCGCCCGTGAGCGCCTTCCCCACGCACATGATGTCCGGGTGGACCCCGGCGTGCTCGCAGGCGAACAGCGTGCCGGTGCGCCCGAACCCGGTGGCGATCTCGTCGAGGATCAGCAGCACGTCGTGTTCGTCGGCCAGGTCGCGGAGCAGGCGGAGGTACGCCGGGTCGTAGAAGCGCATGCCGCCGGCCCCCTGGACGACCGGCTCGACGATGATGGCGGCCAACTCGCCGGCGTGGGCGGCGACGAGGCGTTCGAGCTCCGCGGCGTACGCGGCCTCGTACGCGGCCGGTGGCAGGGGCGCGAAGACGTGAGCGGGCAGCAGGTCCGTGAACAGGTGATGCATGCCGCCGACGGGGTCACAGACCGCCATCGCGCCGAAGGTGTCCCCGTGGTACCCGCCGCGCAGCGTGAACAGCCGCGTCCGGTCCGTACGGCCGCGCGACCGCCAGTACTGCAGGGCCATCTTGATCGCGACCTCGACCGAGACCGACCCGGAGTCGGCGAAGAACACCTTCGTGAGCGGCTCCGGAGTGTGGTCGACCAGCAGCTCGGCGAGGCGTACGGCCGGGGGATGGGTGAGGCCGCCGAACATCACGTGGGCCATGGCGCCGAGCTGGCGGGTGACGGCCGCGTCGAGGACGGGATGGGCGTACCCGTGGATCGCCGCCCACCACGAGGACATCCCGTCGATGAGCTCCCGGCCGTCGCCGAGAGTCAGGCGGACGCCCTCGGCCGCGACGACCGGGTGCACCGGCGTGGTCGCGGGCATCGAGGCGTACGGATGCCAGATGTGCTCCCGGTCGAACGCGAGCAGTTCCTCAGGGCCCATGCGACGCCATCATGGCACCTTCGCCGGGGGTGGTCAGTCCTGCTCGCGGGCCCACTCCCGGAGCGCATCGGCGGCGGCCTCCTTGCCGATCGGCCCCCGGTCGAGCCGCACGTCGAGCAGGAACTTGTACGCCTTGCCGACGGCCGGACCGGGCTTGATGCCGAGGATCTGCTGGATCTCGTTGCCGTCCAGCTCAGGCCGGATACTGGCGAGCTCCTCCTCCTGCTGGAGCCGGGCGATCCGCTCCTCGAGCTGGTCGTACGTGCGGGCCAGCGCGGTGGCCTTGCGCCGGTTGCGGGTGGTGCAGTCGGCGCGGGTCAGCTTGTGCAGCCGGGACAGCAGGTGCCCGCCGTCGCGTACGTAGCGGCGCACCGCCGCGTCGGTCCACTCGCCCGTGCCGTACCCGTGGAAGCGCAGGTGCAGCTCGACGAGGCGGGACACGTCGGCGACGACGTCCTTGGGGTACCGCAGCGCGGTGAGACGGCTCTTGGTCATCGCCGCCCCCACGACCTCGTGGTGGTGGAAGGTCACCCGGCCGCCCTCGACGAAGGAGCGGGTCTTCGGCTTGCCGATGTCGTGCAGGATGGCGGCGAGCCGCAGGATGAGGTCGGGGCCGTCCTCCTCCTGGGCGATCGCCTGTTCGAGCACGATCAGGGAGTGCTCGTAGACGTCCTTGTGCCGGTGGTGCTCGTCGATCTCCAGCCGGAGCTTCGGCAGCTCGGGCAGCACACGGTCGGCCAGCCGGGTGTCGACCAGCAGCGTGAGCCCGGCGCGCGGATAGGTGCCGAGCAGCAGCTTGGACAGTTCGTCGCGGACGCGCTCGGCCGAGACGATCTCGATGCGGTCGGCCATCGCCTTCATCGCGGCCACGGCCGCGGGGTCCACGCTGAAGCCGAGCTGCGCGGCGAACCGCGCGGCGCGCATCATGCGCAGCGGATCGTCACCGAAGGAGTCCTCGGGGCGCCCGGGGGTCCGGATGAGCCTGGCCCGCAGGTCCTTCAGGCCGCCGAAGGGGTCCACGAACTCGTGACCGGGCAGGCGTGCCGCCATGGCGTTGACCGCGAAGTCGCGGCGGGCGAGGTCCCCTTCGAGGGACGTGCCGTACGTCACCTCCGGCTTGCGCGAGTCGGGATCGTAGGACTCGCTCCGGTACGTGGTGATCTCAAGCTGGTGATCGCCCTTGCGGAGCCCGATCGTGCCGTACTCGATGCCGATCGTCCAGACGGCATCCGCCCAGCCTTCGACGATCTCCAGGACCCGGTCGGGGTGGGCGTCCGTGGCGAAGTCGAGGTCGTTGACGGCACGGCCGAGCAGGGCGTCGCGCACCGGGCCGCCGACGAGGGCGAGCTGGTGGCCCGCTGCCACGAAACGCCGCCCGATCTCGTCGGCGAGGGGCGTCACGCGCCGTAGCAGCTCGCTGACTGCCACGTGGTGGTCGGAGGTCACGTCATGGTCGTTCGGCACGGCAATCGAGAGTAGGTCCTCGCACGTGGCGGGCAAAACGCGAATCACCAAGCCGGTGATCCGCTATTGCCGCGAAATCGGGGTAAATCTGCAGAACAAGGCCACGGAGACCACGATGAAGGACGCACTCTCCATCCATCGGCTCTTGCTGGAGCGTCAGACGACACATGAGATCGTACGCCTGCCGAAGCACATCGGCTGCGCGGACGATCTCCCGGAGGTGCTCGGTCTCCCGCCGTTCCGCTGCCTGTGCACGCGGATCTTCCTCCCGTACGAGCCCGGTCGCCTGTACACCGGCCGGCACCCGCTCGTCGCGGTGATCGTCACGGCGGGGAGCCGGCCCGCGCCGTCGGTCGTCGCCGAGGCCCTCGACGTACCGGAGGTGCGCCCGGCGCCGGTCGACCTGATCAACGAGGTCACCGACTACGCCGCAGAACTCGTGGCGCCGCTGCTGCTGCCCGCCAACGTGGTCATGTTCGTCGACCAACAGGCCGCCTGCGTCGACGATGTCGTCTACACGGCCACCGGCGAGGCGTGGACGGCCCTGGGGATTCACACCCTGGACCTGTTCGCGCTCTGTGATGCCAAACCGACGCCGATCCCCTGCACGCACGCCTCCGATCGCCCGCGTCGAAGCGATCATTGACCGAGAACGTACGCGCGGCTACTACGATTGCGGCCGTGTCCCGCCCGCGCAGACCGAGCAGTCGTCGGCCCGCCGGCCCGCCGGGCCGTCACCGCGAGGAGACGTCGGCGGGCGGCCTCGTCGTCGACACGGTGGGCACGCCGCGGGCCGCGTTGATCGCCAGATACGACCGTGACGGCCGGCTCCTGTGGTCGCTGCCGAAAGGTCATGTCGAGGCCGACGAGACAATCGAGGAGGCGGCCGTGCGCGAGGTCGAGGAGGAGACCGGCATCCGCGGCCGGATCATCGCCCCACTCGGCGCCGTCGACTACTGGTTCTCCGCCGACCGGAGTCGGGTGCACAAGACCGTGCATCACCACCTGCTGATCGCCGTCGGAGGCGCCCTGTCCGACGGCGACGTGGAGGTCGCCGAGGTCGCCTGGGTGCCGCTCGACGAGGTCGCCGACCGTCTCGCCTACGCCGACGAGCGAGCCCTCGTCGCCAAGGTGCCCGAACTGCTCACGGGAACCGCATGAAACGGCTGCTCGCCCTGGTCGTCCCGCTGGTGCTGACCGGCGGGCCCGCGCTCGCCGTGACCCCGCCTCCGCACCACCCCGCGAGCACCACGCACACCTCGCACTCCACGACCGCCGCGCGGGCCTCCCGCGACAAGCAGCCCACCGGGAAACAGCTCGTCGGCGTCGTCATCGACTCGGTCAGCCCCAAATACGTGCGGAAGCCCTCGGAGATCCTCAAGCTGCACGGCCAGGTGCAGAACCAGGCCGACAGCACCTTCCAGCGGCTCACGGTGCGCCTCCGGTACTCCGCGAGCGCTGTGCAGAGCCGCGGGGCGCTCCAGATGTACGCCGACGGGAAGGGCTTCGACCCGGGGACGGTCGGTGCCCCGAAGGTGGTGTCGGCCGTGCAACCGGGCGGCCAGCAATCGTGGGCGCTCTCGCTGCCCGTCAGCCGCATGCACCTCCCGAAATCCGGCGTCTACCCGATCAGCGTCGAGGTGCTGAACGCCGCCAACACGGTCGTCGGCAAGCAACGCACGTTCGTCACCTACTTCCCGGCGAACAGCCCCGGGAAGACCAACGTCTCGTGGGTCTGGCCGGTGATCGACCAACCGCACCGCGCCGACGACTCGACGTTCGTCGACGACAAGCTCGAACGCCTGCTCAACACCGGTGGACGGCTGGACGACCTGGTGACCGCGGCGGACCCCTACAAGAAGGTCACCTGGCTGCTCGACCCCGCTCTGGCGGACGACGCGGCGCAGATGACGAACAAGGACGGCTACACGATCAAGGGCACCGCGCAGCAGCCGCAGAGCATCGCCGCGGGCGGCTGGCTGAACAAACTGCGCGGCACGCTCGCGAACAAGCGCGTCATCGCCACGCCGTACGCCGACCCGGACGTCATGGCCCTGTCGCGCGCCGGCATGGCGCAGCACATCAGGGACTCCACCGACGCGGTGGGGTTCGCTCTGGGCCGGGCGAAGCTCCTTTCGGAGAGCACGTCGGTGGCGGTGCCGCCGGACGGCCTCGCCGACCAGCAGACCCTGACGAACCTCGTCAAGGCCGGTGCTCGCACGATCCTGCTGAACAGCACCGTCCTGCCCCACCCAGCGCAGAACTACACCGCGAACCCCCTCGCCCGGAAACAGGTCGCCGGCGCGAACGTCAAGCTCGTCGCGTACGACGACACGATCAACAAGGTCCTCGCCACGGACACCGATGAGCCGGGGGGAGTCGCCCTCGCCGAGCAGCGGTTCCTCGCCGAGACGGCCATGGTCACCAACGAGCTGCCGTTCAACCCGCGCACCCTCGTCGTCGTCCCGCCGCGCCGGTGGAACCCGGGTCCCATCCTCGCCAAGGACCTGCTGAACCTCTCTGCGCACGCGCCGTGGATGCGTCAGGTCGCCCTGAGCACCGTCGAGAGGCAGAAGAAGGCGGAGCCGCGCACCTTCCAGCCGCAGAAGGGCCAGACCGGCCTGCCGAAGCGCTACCTGAAGCAGGTCAAGGACCTCAACGGAGACGTCCGGCGATTCACCACGATCTTCCAGCCTCAGGCCAGCGGGTTCACCCTCGGAATCACGAGGGTCGAGTCGTCGGCCTGGGCCGACCAGACCCACAGCGGGTCGCGGCTCCGTCAGACCCTGGCGAACGAGCTCCACAGCGCCGAGGGCAAGGTCAAGGTCCTCAACGACCACTGGGACCTGGCGGGCAGATCCGGGCAGGTGCCGATCACGATCTCCAACGAGCTCGAGCACGGCACGGTCAGAATCAAACTGAACGCCTACTCGCAGAACGACACGAGGCTCCACGTCGAGGGCCCGGGACAGAAGCAGAGCGAGATCACCCTCGAGGCCGGGCACAAAGAGCAGGTCACCCTCTACATGAAGGCCGCCGCCAACGGCCCCGCCTACGTCAACATCCAACTCCTCGCACCTGACGGCGAGCCGTTCGCCGAGACCCGGGTGCTCCGGGTGCGCGCGACCGGCTACGGGCGAACCGCACTGCTCATCACCGGCATCTCACTTGCCGTACTCTTCGTCGGCGTCGGATATCGCGTCATACGGCGCCGAGGCGACGAAGCGGAGGACACGACCGGTGGCTGAGGCCGAACCAAGTCCCGAGGTCGCGGTGACGGCGACCGATCTCCCGACGATCTCCCCCGAGGAGCCCGGCGAGGAGCCCGGCCGCGGCCGTGGGGGGGTCAGCGGGCTACTGAAGTCCAGTGCCGTCATGGCCCTGGGCACCGTCGCCTCACGGCTCACCGGCTTCATCCGCACCGCGGTGCTCGTCGTCGCGCTCGGCACCCAGGCGCTCGGCGACGTCTACAACACCGCGAACACCTTCCCCAACGTCATCTACGACCTGCTGCTCGGCGGCGTGCTCACCGCCGTGCACGTGCCGATGCTGGTCCGCGCGCTGGAGAAGGACCGCAAGTACGGCGAGGAGTACGAAGCACGCCTGCTGACGCTCGTGCTCGGCGCGCTCCTGGCTCTGACCGCGGTCGCGATGCTCTGCGCACCGCTGCTGGTCGACCTGTACGCCAGCTCGTACAACAAGCAGAAGCACGACCTGGCCGTCCTCTTCGCGCTGTTCTTCCTGCCGCAGATCTTCTTCTACGGCGTCGGCGCGCTGGCCGGCGCGTCGCTCAACGCGCGCGGCAGCTTCGGGGCGCCCATGTGGACGCCGGTGCTCAACAACGTCATCGTGATCGCGGTCGGCCTCGGGTTCCTCTTCGTGGCCGGCCCGGGCGTCAATCCCGGGAACATCACGCACACCGAGGTCATCCTGCTGGCGGGCGGTACGACCCTCGGCATCGTGATCCAGACGATCGCCATGTGGCCGTCCCTGCGCAAGGTGGGCTTCCGGTACCGTCCGCGCTTCGACTTCCGCCGGGAGGAGCTGGCGCCGGTCGGCGGTATGGCGCTGTGGACCCTGCTGTACGTCGCGATCCAGCAGGTCGGCTTCGTCGTCAACACGAACATCGCCAACAGCGCCGGCCAGCGCGGCAGTGACGAGGGCATCCCGTACGGCGTCGGCCTCACGCCCTGGAGCAACGCCTACCTGCTGTTCCAACTGCCGTACGCGATCGTCGGCGTCTCGGTGGTGACGGCGCTGCTGCCGCAGATGAGCCGGCACGCCTCCGACCGGCGGTTCGACCTGGTCAGAGAGAACATGTCCTCCGCGCTGAACCTGTCGTCGGTGGTCATCGTGCCGTCCGCCGCGCTGCTGTTCGCGCTCGCCCCCGAGCTCACCACGCTGTTCTTCGCGCACGGGTCCACGCAGATCTCGGGTGCCCTGATGATCGCCAACGTCCTGCAGGCGTTCACGTTCGCCCTCGTGCCGTTCGCCATCTACCAGCTGCTGCTCCGGGTGTTCTACGCCCTCGCCGACACCCGCACCCCCGCCATGATGGCGATCTTCAACGTCGCGATCAGCATCAGCCTCGGCCTGGTCGGCTACTACACGCTGCCCACGAACATGATCGTGGAGGGCATCTCGATCGCCCTGGGCGTCTCCTGGACGTTCGGCTGCGTCGTGGCGGCCCTGATCCTGCGCCGTCGCCTGAACGGACTGGGCGCCCGGCACATCGTCACGTCCCACCTGAAGATCGCGATCGCGACGATCCCGGCGTTCGGCTTCGCGCTCGCGGTGCACCTGCTGAGCTTCAAGTTCTTCTACTACCACGTGATCTCATCGCTGGGCGTTCTGGTGATCGGCGGAGGCGGCGCGATGGTGCTGTACTTCCTGGTGGCACGCGTTATGCGGGTCCCCGAGGTGGAGTCGCTACAGCGAACCCTGATGGCCAGATTGCCCGGTCGTGGGGCGAGTTAGGACGTGCTGCCCGTAAGGTGGGAGAGCGCGACTCGCGCCGGGTAGTAATCCAGCGACGCTCCTCGAGCGTCCTACCATCGGGCGGGATCGTGAGAAGTCTTCCTCCGCCCACAAGGGAGAGAGGGAGGGTCGAAGGCGTAAGGGAGCCACGGCACTGAACATGGGATGCGACCACCTACGCCGGACGCCGCGTTGAGCACGTCCGTCATCGAACCTGGAACCCGCCTCGCCGGTCGATACCGCCTGGACGACCGCGTCAGCGAAGCGGGCGGATCTACGTTCTGGAAGGCGACGGACGAGATCCTCGCCCGCTCTGTCGCCGTGCTCACCTTTGCCACGGGCTTTCCCCGGGTGGGCGACGTGGTGACCGCGGCCCGCGCCGCGAGCCGGCTCACCGACCCGCGGCTGACCCAGGTCTTCGACGCCGACGACAGCGGCGAGCGCGCGTACGTCGTCAGCGAGTGGGTCACCGGAGAGACCCTCGAGGATCTCCTCGCCCAGGGGCCCATGGAGGCCGACCGGGCCGCCGCCTTCCTGCTCGAGGCCGCCGAGGCGCTGACCTCCGCGCACGCCGCCGGCCTGGCCCACCTCTGCGTCACCCCCCACAACCTCGTCTGGACCAGCGGCGGCACCGTCAAGATCACAGGGCTCGGCGTCGAGGCCGTCCTGTCCGGTGCGACGTCCGACACCCCGGCGCTGGACGACGTGCAGGGCCTCGGCAACATGCTCTACGCCGCGCTCACCGGTCACTGGCCGGGCGGCGAGGGCATCATCCTGCCCCCCGCGCCGACCGGGGCCGACGGCCGGCCGCTCGTGCCGAGCCAGGTCCGCGCCGGCATCCCGCACAACCTCGACGCGATCGTCTGCCGGGCGCTGGGCCTCCCTCTCCAGGGCTCGCAGGAGCGGTTCGACGCCCCCGCGGCGTTCGCCGACGCCCTCGCGAAGGTCCCCCGATCACCGCTGCCGTTCGTGCCGCTCGTCGGCTCGACCCCGCCAGGTGTCGTGCCCCGGCCCGACCACGCCCCGGACCGTACGGCCTCGATGTCCGCTGCGGCGTCTCAGCCGATCCCCCCGGTGCAGACCGTGCCGGACAGCGCCCGCATGCGCCCCCCGCAGCCGCCGCAGTACTCCACCGGCGGTCACCGCGCCGACGGCGGCCGGAGCGGCCAGGGCTCGGTCAACAAGCCCCTCATGGCCGCGCTCGTCGCGGTCGTACTCGTCGTCGTCGCCGTCGGCGCCTGGGGCCTGTCCCAGCTGAACGACAACAGCGCCGCCAAGAACACCAAGGGCCGCACCCAGACGAGCCCCTCCCAGTCCACCACCAAGCCGTCGGCCACGAAGCTCGACCCGCAGAAGGCCGAGGCCTACGATCCCCGAGGCCGTGACAACACCGCCAAACAGAATCCCGAATACGCCATCGATGGCAAGAGCTCGACGGTCTGGAAGAGCCAGCATTACGGCGATGCCAGCTACGGCAAGTTGCAGAGCGGGTTGGGCCTGCTCATCGACCTGGGCAAGACGGCGACCATCGACAAGGTGAAGATCAGCGCCCCAGAAGGATCCGCCGGCACTCTTGAGGTCCGGATCGGCGACTCCGGCACCCAGTCCATGAAGAAGGTGGGCACCGGCACCGGCACGGGGACGAACACCATCGACGCTGGGCACGCCAAGGGCAAGTACGTCCTGCTGTGGTACCCGAAGCTTCCGAACTTCGGCAATTGGATCATCCAGATCAAAGACGTCGAAGTGACCGGATCGTAATGATCCAGTCACGGCGGACGTGAGGGTACCGAGACGGCTACCATCGTGAGCGTGTTGAGGCCCCCTACGACGCGAGATCAGGTGCTGGCCGGGCGAGGCGGCAGGATCTTGCGGGGGGCGTCGGGGGGCACGCTGGGCGAGGGCGGTACACCATCGGCGGGGTCGCCGGGTACGGAGCGGGCTGACGAATATGGCGGTCATGCGCGGGGGACGTTCGGTCGAGGCCGTCCCGGACAAAGAGCTGCTGTCGCGGCACGCGAACGGTGATCCGTACGCGTTCACGGAGCTGGTGCAGAGGCACCGAGACCGCATGTGGGCCGTCGCGCTGCGCACGCTCGGCGACCACGAGGAGGCCGCCGACGCCCTGCAGGACGCCTTCCTGTCGGCCTACCGCGCGGCGGGCCGGTTCCGCGGCGACGCGGCCGTCACGACGTGGTTGCACCGGATCGTGGTCAACGCCTGCCTCGACCGGATACGGCGGCGCTCGATCCGGCCGGTCGTGCCGATGGGCGACGACGCCACCCTCGACTCCATCGCCCCGAAGAACTCCGACCCGACCTCCGCGCACGAGCTGTCCCTCGACGTGAGCGAGGCGCTGCGGCGCATACCCTTCGAACAGCGGGCCGCGCTCGTGCTGGTCGACATGATGGGATACGCCGTCGACGAGGCCGCCAAGGTGCTGGAGGTGCCGCCGGGCACCATCAAGAGCCGGTGCGCCCGCGGCCGGGCCCGCCTCGCACCGCTTCTCGGGCACCTACGGAACCAGGGACGCGGCTCGGGCGTCGAAACTGCGGAGGAAGGAGGTGGCACATCCGCGTGACTGCCGCACACCTTGACTACGATGCGCTGGCCGACCTCGCCGAGGGGATTCTCGACGATGCCACGGCCATATCCGCAGAACAACACCTGGCCGAATGCGACGAGTGTCGTGATCGGGCCACCGAGGTCGCGGAGGTGTCCCGCGCTCTCGCGGAGGCACCGATTCCGCCGATGCCCGCTCACCTGGTCGAGCGCCTCGACGCTGCCATAGCGGCCGAGGCGGCCTCGCATGTGCCAGGGCATCGGCACGCCCGGCGATTTCAGTTTCTCGCCGCGGCGGCGGCCGCAGTGGTGGTCGTCGGCGGCGGGGGCGTCATCGCCCGCACCGTCCTGGAGGACGGGGACTCCAACAGCGCGACCGTCTCCCAGCGTCCGGTGGAAGAGCCCTCACGCCCGCACACGGGAGGCACCCAGCCTCGACCGCGGGCCGCGAGTTCGGTTCCGTACACCGCCGTTCAGAGCGGCACCCGCTACACCTCGGCGGAGCTGGAGTCTCAGCTCGCCTCGGCGCTGTCCATGTCGACCACCGGACAGCATGCGCTGAGCGCGGCGATCAACGGCTCGGTGGCCGCCTGCGTCGGCCGGGTCAGTGGCGGGAAGCCCCCGTTGCTGGTCGACTCGGCCACGTACGACGGCCGGCCGGCGACGGTCATCGCCCTTCCGGGGGCCGATGTCACGCACGCCGACGTCTGGATCGTCGGAACGAAGTGTTCCGCCGATGACACCGACCTGATCGCGCACCGGCAGATCGCCCACTGATCTGTATGCGCCGTACGGCCGCGCCGTCCCGGACGAGGACGGTGCGGCCGTACGGCGCGCGCGTGGCGCGGGTGGGAATCCCCGCGCCCTAGGATCGGTTTACGTCACTGCGAGCGAGGTAACCGGGCAAACAGGACCGGTACGGCTTCGCGGACGCGATCGGAGAGAGGCACTGTGGTGAGCGACGACGTCCGGAACGTGATCATCATCGGTTCGGGGCCGGCGGGCTACTCCGCAGCGGTCTACGCCGCCCGAGGCGACCTGAAACCGCTGGTGTTCGAGGGCTCGGTGACCGCCGGTGGCGCGCTGATGAACACCACCGACGTGGAGAACTTCCCGGGCTTCCCCGACGGCATCATGGGCCCCGACCTGATGGACAACCTGCGCAAGCAGGCCGAACGGTTCGGTGCCGAACTGGTCACCGACGACGTGACCGAGGTCGACCTGGCGGCGTCGCCGAAGGTCGTCAAGGTCGGCGACGACACCTACCTCGCCAAGGCGGTCGTGATCGCCACGGGGTCGAAGTACCGCGAGCTCGGGCTGCCGAAGGAGAAGCAGCTCTCCGGTCGCGGCGTCTCCTGGTGCGCCACCTGTGACGGCTTCTTCTTCCGCGACAAGGACATCGCGGTGGTCGGCGGCGGCGACTCGGCGATGGAAGAGGCGATCTTCCTGACGCGGTTCGCGCGGTCGGTCACGATCATCCACCGTCGCCACGAGCTCCGCGCCAGCAGGATCATGCAGGACCGTGCGTTCTCCAACGAGAAGATCCGGTTCGCCTGGAACAGCGAGGTCGCCGAGATCCTCGGGGACGAGAAGCTGACCGGCGTGCGGCTTCGCGACATCAACACGGGCGAGGAGAGAACCTTGGAGCTCTCCGGCCTGTTCATCGCGATCGGGCACGATCCGCGCACGGAACTCTTCACCGACCAGCTGGAACTGGACGAGGACGGATACCTCAGCGTCCAGGCGCCGACGACCCACACCACCATCCCCGGCGTCTTCGGCGCGGGCGATGTGGTCGACCACCGCTACCGCCAGGCGATCACCGCGGCCGGCACCGGTGCCGCCGCCGCCCTCGACGCGGAGCACTGGCTCCAGGAGGAGGGGATCGCGGAGCTGACCCCGCAGCAGGTCTGATCCGCTCCCTCGATCGACGCCCGATCGGCTTTTCCCCGGCCTCCCGCGGCCAGGTGGACGATGGCCCCGCGTTATCACGCGGGGCCATCGCTATTTCACGGCTCCTACCTGCGAAAACGCGCCAGGGCCTCGCTGTCGGGCGATCTCGGTCACCCCGGTGTCATCGGCTCAATCCGAGGGCTCAGTGGCCCCAGGGGGCTCTCAGGCCACAGAATGACCGTTCCTGGGCCGACGGGGTGCTGGATCTCGCTCGAAGAGCGCCACCTGCCGAGAGAACCGCGGTTTGAACGGCGTGGCGCCTTGCGCAGAGGACCGCGAACCGTTCGCGCATCCGCAGCGAGCGCCGACAACGCTTGTGAGGTCCCGGTTGATCTGGCCACCGCCCATGTTTCCGACCTCCGGTCGGCCAGTTCCCTCCGGACGTGTGGGCGTCTCATTTGAAGTGGCCAATTTCCGGGTGCGTCGGCTTTGTCCGGTGGGCTACGCTGTGCGGCGATGATTACCGGGACGGCATTGCGCCACACACGGATTGGCGACCCGGTGCTCTTCTGAGCGCCGTACGGGCCGGTGCGGGCCCGCTGTTCGATCGAGGGTCTAGCGCTGCCGCGCGGGCTCCGCCTCCGTCGTGTTGATCACAGGCTCGACACATCAACCACGACAGGAGAGGTCATGCCCACCAAGACTCTGCAGATTCCCACCACCGACGGCCAGGCCGACGCCTTCGCCGCGTTCCCCGACCACGGCGAGCGGCACCCAGGGGTGCTGATGTACGCGGACGGTTTCGGCATCCGGCCCGTGCTGCGGGAGATGGCCCGCGAACTGGCCGGGCACGGGTACTACGTGCTCGTCCCCAACTTCTTCTACCGGCACGGCCCGGCACCGGTGATCGAACTTCCCGAGCACATCGGAGAAGAGGTCCGGCCCGCGGTCATCGCCCAGCTGATGCCCTTGATCGAGGCGCACACCACCGAACGTGTCCTGAGCGACGCCGACGCCTACCTCAGGTTCCTCACCACCCAGCCCGAGGTCAGCGCCGGACCGGTCGCGGTGACCGGCTACTGCATAGGCGGCCTCCTGGCGATGCGCACCGCCGTGGCCCACCCCGGCCAGGTTGCCGCCGTCGCCGGATTCCACGGCCCCGTGGGCGCCGACGGGCCCGACAGCCTCTCCAAGCTCACCGCCCAGGTCCACCTCGGCCACGCCGAAACCGACATCACGCCCGAGGCCCTCGGCGAGCTCAACCAGGCCCTGGATACCGCAGGTGTCGACTACACCTCCGAGATCTACCCCGGCACCGTCCACGGCTTCACCATGTCCGACACCGACGCCTTCAACCCCTCCGCACTGCAACGCCACTGGGACCGCCTGCTCCCCCTCCTCGACCGCACCCTGGCCAACAGCTGAGGCTCCGGCTCGGAAAACAAACCCGAAGTACACGAGGCCAGGCCCTCATTCGGGGCTGTACCGCGCGGCTTCCCAAGCTGACCGCGCATGCTGCCGTTGAGGGCGTGGCTTCCGGGAGCCGCCCACTGGCCGCATCTCCCGGGACGGGCCACCTACTTGGCCACATCACCGCGGAATCGGCCAGATCAGCGGCGACCTGACAACGCTGGGGCACTCGCGGCCACCCGACCCGATCGACACGTGGCACCGGCCGCACCGTTCCGGGCCGACTCGGCTACGGCGGCCATCTCGCCCGTGGCGACGTGAGCCGACGCCGATCGCTCCCTGGGCGACACCATCGACCGCCTTCCGAGCGGCGGCGAGCGTATCCGCCCCGCCGGCTGCCCCACCGCCCCACCGTGCCCGGTCCCTGCAGGCTGCCGCCTTGTCGGACCGGATGGCGGAGGGGGGCCGGTGAACGTGAGAGGCCGTCAGACGGGCCGGAGGGCGCCTTCGGGGGACATGGAGCCGAGGAGGCGTTCCAGGGCGACCTCGACGTCCTCACGCCAGGAGATGGCGGACTTGAGCTCGAGCCGCAGGCGTGGGAACCGGTGGTGTGGCCGTACCGTCTTGAACCCCACCGCGAGCATGTACTCGGCGGGCAGGACGCAGCCGGGCTTCTCCCACTTCAGGTCGCCGAAGGCCTCGATCGCTCGGATGCCCCGCCGGGTGAGGTCCTTCGCGACGCCCTGCACGAGCATCCGCCCGAGCCCACCACCCTGGAACTCGGGGATGATGTGCGCGGTCATCAGGAGGGCGGCGTCGGCGCTCACGGGGCTCGTCGGAAAGGCGACGGAGCGCGGGACGTAGAGCGGCGGTGCGAACAGGACGTACCCCGCGGGCACTCCGTCGACGTACACGATCTTTCCGCAGCTTCCCCATTCGAGGAGCGTGGCGGAGATCCAGGCCTCCTTCTCCAGCTCCGTGTCGCCGCAGTCCTCGGCGCGCTGCTTGCTCACCGGATCGAGCTCCCAGAACACGCACCTGCGACACCGAGATGGCAGGTCCTCAAGATTGTCGAGCGTGATATTCACCAGGCGACGCGACACCGGCCAGTCCCCCTTCTTGGGCGGAGCGCCTTCATCCCCAGGAACCTATTCCCGCTTCAGGAGAACCTAAGAGCTTCCGCTCGAACTACGGCTTCGCGAGCGGATGGCCGCTGTTTCACGTGAAACCATCCGCCCGAACACAGCTACACCTGCGGACGACCGTCCGGTGTCATCGCGTTGACGATCCGCTCCAGATCCTCGAGCGTCGCGAACTCGACCACGATCTTCCCCTTGCGCTGGCCGAGGTCGACGCTCACCTTGGTCTCGTAGAGCTCCGACAGCTCGGAGGCGAGTTCTCTGATCCGGGGGTTCTCCGGCCTGTTCGGCGCCTTCCGGCGGGCGGCCTGCTTGGTCTCGCCGCCCTCGCCCACCGCGATGAGCTCTTCCACGGCCCGGACCGAGAGGCCCTCCTCCACGATCCGCTTGGCCAGATACTCCTGCCGCTCCGCGCTCTCCAGGCCCAGAAGCGCTCGGGCATGGCCGGCGCTGAGGACTCCGGCGGCGACGCGCCGCTGGACGGCGGGCGGCAGGTTCAGGAGACGCAGGGTGTTGGTGATGTGCGGCCGCGAGCGCCCGATGCGCGTGGCCAGCTCGTCGTGCGTCGCACCGAAGTCGTCGAGCAGCTGCTGGTACGCCGCGGCCTCCTCCAGCGCGTTGAGCTGTTGCCGGTGGAGGTTCTCCATCAGCGCGTCGCGCAGCATCTCGTTGTCGCCGGTGTCCCGGACGATCGCCGGGACCTTCTCCAGCTCCGCAAGCTTGGAGGCGCGCAGACGCCGCTCGCCCATGATGAGCTCATAGCGGTTCGGTCCGAGCTCGCGGACGACGATCGGCTGCAGAAGGCCGACGATTTTGATCGACGCCGCCAGCTCGTCCAACGCGTACTCGTCGAACGTCTGCCGGGGCTGCCGTGCGTTGGGGATGATCTCCGCAATGGGGATCTCGGCGAAGTGTGCGCCGGCCACCGCCTGCGGCTGGGGCGCGGCGTCGGCCGGTGCCGACGTGGGGGCTTCGGCAGGCGTCGACGCCGGTTGTGCGGGCGCCGTCGGGATCAACGCGCCCAGCCCCTTACCGAGACCTCGTCGTTGCTGGCTCACTTCGTACCTTCCCTAGCGCTGCGTCCTACCAGAGCGTCACCCATCACGACCGGGGCCCGTGTCGCGCGCCTCGGTGCCTTCGGTTCGGTCATGCGCCGCCCTCCGCACCCCGATAGGCCATCTCACGGGCGGCCTCCGTATAGGCGAGGGCGCCGCTGGAACTCGGGTCGTAGGTCAGCACGGACTCGCCATAGCTGGGCGCTTCGGAGACCCGGACGCTGCGGGGGATGACCGTGCTCAGCACCAGGTCGCCGAAGTGGCTGCGCACCTCGTCCGCGACCTGGGCGGCCAGGCGGGTCCGCGCGTCGTACATCGTGAGGAGGATCGTGGAGACGGCGAGGTTCGGATTGAGGTGCTGTCGGACGAGGTCGACCGTGTGGAGAAGCTGCGTGAGACCCTCGAGCGCGTAGTACTCCGTCTGAATCGGAATGAGCAGCTCGTCGGCGCCCGTCAGCGCGTTGACGGTGAGCAGACCGAGTGAGGGCGGGCAGTCGATGAGCACGTAGTCGAACTTCTCGGTGTCGTACGCCTCGATCGCGCGCCGCAGGCGATTCTCACGCGCCACCATCGGGACCAGGTCGACCTCGGCGCCCGCGAGATGCAGCGTCGCAGGCGCGCAGTACAGATTCGGCAGTCCCTCGGCCGGGACGACGACGTCCTCGAACGGGCCGCCTTCAAGAATCACGTGATAGACGGACGGGATGTCCGCGTGGTGCTCGACGCCCAACGCGGTCGAGGCGTTCCCCTGAGGGTCAAGGTCGACCACCAGCACCCGCGACCCGTGCATCGCCAGGGCCGCAGCGAGGTTGACCGTGCTCGTCGTCTTGCCTACGCCGCCCTTCTGGTTGGCGATCGTGATGATGCGGCACCGTGGCGGCCTCGGCCACTCCTTCTCATCCCGCTTCGCAACCGCCTTGAACGCGGCCGCCGTCGCCCGTACGACCGGCCGCGTCGTTTCACGTGAAACATCGGCCGACTTGAGTGCCTCACTTACCAACTTCGACTCCCCATGGGCCGGGTCACGTTGCGACGTCTCTTTGACAGGATCGAGAGCGGCGAGATCGCCGGTCGATTCCCCGTCGGAGGCGGGAGTGACAGGCGGCTCCGCCGGAGTGTCCGGTGGCGGCGCCACCGAAGGCGCCGCCACCGAGGGCATCGCGGCCGGAGGTGCCGGCGCCGTTGCTGTTGTGATCAGAGGCGGGACGGCAGGCGGTGCGGTCGCCGCCGGTGCCTTTACGGCCGGTGCCGAGCCGGGAATCACCGCCGGGGGAGGCGAGGTCGCGGACGCTCCCGGCCAGCCGAGGCCGGTGGCGTCCTGCGGCGACGCTCCCGCAGCGCGGTCCGGCCAGCCCAAGCCTTCTGCTGTCGTCAAGGCCGTCACCTCTTCCGTTCACCGCGCCGGCGCCCGCCGCGACGAGAATTCGTCCGTTTCCCCGAAGGTCGCGGAGCCTCGCCGGCGACGACACGGACGATCGTCGCCGGAGGCTCGACTTTACCGTGACCCACCTGAAGCACCTCTGCGTCACGAACGCCGAATTCACTCAGAATGGCGCTCGCCTCTTCGAGCTCGGCCGCCGCGCGCTCTCCCTTGAGCGCCAGCAGCTCACCGCCCGGCCGCAGCAGGGGCAGCGCCCAGCCCGCCAGCCGTTCCAAAGGTGCCACCGCGCGGGCCGTGACGATGTCGGCGGCGAACTCGTCGACGACCTCCTCCGCACGGCCCCGGCGAACCTCCACATTGGACAGCCCGAGGAGGTCGACGCATTCCTGCAGGAAGACGGTGCGGCGAAGGAGCGGCTCGAGAAGCGTCACGGACAGGTCCGCACGGGCGATCGCGAGCACGAGCCCGGGAAGCCCGGCACCCGAGCCGATGTCGACGACGGTCGCCCCGGCGGGGATGACCTCGGCCATCACGGCGCAGTTGAGCAGGTGCCGCTCCCACAGGCGCTCGACCTCGCGTGGTCCGATGAGCCCGCGTTCGACTCCGGGGCCGGCGAGGAACTCGGCATATCTCTCCGCGGTGGGCAGGGCTTCGGCGAAGATCTCACGGGCGATCGACGGCGCAGGAAGTAGTGGCATGGCTCAGCGGCTCAGAAACGTCGTATGGGTCCCCACAGTGATGGAATGCTTCCACATCGCGTGGCCTCCGGGAAACGCCGACCCGCGTGAGCGGCCCGGCGGTCGCCCTGCCGAACCGCGCCGACGCCGCTCCCGTGCCGCAGGGTCCCGCAATAACGGCATCCCGCGCCCTTCTCCGATATCCCCCATGTGCTCGGGGAGCAGGCGTCGGATCGTGCCCGGTGATTACACCAAGGAGCACCCTCGGCGGCCCGCGACGCCGAGAACAGCCGCACCGACGGCCGGGTGGCGCGGCCGGGCGTCCGGCGCGCGAGGGCGCGGCCCGGCGCACCGGCGGACGCGTGCTGCGTGCGCGTCCGGCGGCGTCGGCTCGTCTTTCCCACAAGGAAATCGCGGCTCTATGCATATCTCGTGTGGACCGGGTACGTCTCCGGCCGGCCGATCCATCCCCGGAAGGAGCCGTCTCACATGGGCATCGGAACGGGCCTGGCGTTCATCGCCATAGGAGCGATTCTCGCCTTCGCCTTGAACGTCCACGTCAGCGGGATCGACATCCAGATGATCGGATGGATCCTGATGTTCGTCGGCGCAGCGTGGCTGGCGTTCACATTCGCCTACACGCGTCCGCGCCGCCGAAGGCACGTCGCGGAGATCGTCCAGGACGATCCGCTGTTCGTCAGTCAGGAGGAGACCCCCGTGGAGTACACGGAGCCACCTGTCCGCCCGCGGTCCGTTTCGCAGGCTCACCGCGACATCACCAGGTACGAACCGGAATAAGCCGACCCGACCAACCGTGGGCTGACCGGCCGACCCGTCCAAAAGACACGGCCCCGCCACTGAGCAGTGGCGGGGCCGTTCGTCTTCCTGTCAGCCTCAGGCGTTCGTCCGTCGACGACGCGCGCGGGTCGAACCCGCAGGAGGCCGGGGTCGGTTCACTCGGCGTAGACGACGACGTAGCGGTTGGGCTCCTCGCCCTCCGACTCGCTCCGCAGTCCCATGGCGGCGATCGCGTCGTGGACGACCTTTCGCTCGAACGGCGTCATCGGCGACAGGGCCTTCGGTTCACCTGTGCGCTTGACCTCTTCACCGATGTCCGTGCCGAGCTTGGACAGCTCCGACCGGCGGCGCTCACGGAAGCCGCCGACGTCGAGCATGAGCCGGCTCCGCTCGCCCGTCCTGCGGTGCACCGCCAGGCGGGTGAGCTCCTGGAGCGCCTCCAGCACCTCACCCTTGCCGCCGACGAGCTCGTCCAGCGTGGCGCCGACGACGGACACCATGGCCCGCTCGCCCTCGACGTCCATGTCGATGTCGCCGTCGAGGTCGGCGATGTCCAGGAGGCCCTCGATGTAATCCGCCGCGATCTCGCCTTCCTGCTCGAGCGCCTTGACGTCGACCTTGACGGTCGTCTCCGGGGTCTCGGCTTCGGCTTGGCTCACTCCGGGCTCCTCTTGCGTACTGCTGCTGGACTGGGAAGTCACGCTATCGCTTCCTCTTGCTCCGCGACTGACGTGTCGGCTGTTGCCGTGCGACCTTCGACGACGTGTCGTCCACCGGCTCGTCCGCCTCGACCTCGGCGCTCTTCTTCCCCTTACCCACGAGAGCGTTGCCCGCTGCGGGCTTCGCGGCACCGTTCTTGGCCGCCCGGGTCGTGGTCTTGGCGGTGCCGGCCTTGGCCGTCCCGGTCTTGGCCCCAGTGGCCGGCTTGGCACCCGTCTTCGCTCCGGCGGCGCCGTTGCCCTCGGCGTCGGGGACGTTCGTCGGGTACTTCTTGTACACGTAGTGCGACTGGGCGAGGGTCCACGAGTTGGTGGTGACCCAGTAGATGAGCACGCCCAGCGGCAGGGTCAGGCCGAAGAGCCCGAACAGCGGCGAGAGGTACACCAGGAACTTCTGGGACTGCATCATCGGGTTGTCGGCCGTCATGGTCTGCATCGACCGGCCGACGCTCGACTTCATCGTGAAGAAGGTCGTCGTCGAGCTGATCGCGACGGCGAGGCCGGTGACGACCATCGCGCCGACGAGCCCGCTGGAGAAGGCGTCCTTGAAGGTCGAGGGGATGTGCGCGCCGAAGATGTCGGCGTTCTGGGCGCTCTGGATGAGGTCGGCGGAGATGCCGAACTTCGAGTGGCCCTTCGGCGTCGTGGAGATCGCTCGGAGCACGTTGTACAGCGAGATGAAGATGGGGAACTGCACCACCAGGGGGAGGCAGCCGGAGAGAGGGTTGGCGCCCGCCTCCTGGTAGAGCTTCATCATCTCCTGGTTGAGGCGCTGCTTGTCCTTCTTGTACTTCTTGCGCAGCGCCTGAACCTGCGGCTGCAGCTCCTGCATCTTCCGCGACGCGTGGATCTGCTTCACGAACAGCGGGAAGAGGATGAGCCGCATGAGGACGGTCAGCAGGAAGATCGACAGGCCCCACGCCCATCCGCTGTCCGCCGGGAAGATCAGGCTCAGGCCGGCGTGGATCTGTACGATCACCCACGCGACGGCCTCGAACAGCGGATCGAGGAAGCTGAGACTCACCGGCTGGCTCCTATGTGCTCTCCGAAACAGTGCCGCTGGGGCGCGGCGTGAGGTCTTGGGGTGATTCGCCCTTCCGCGGCGGGACCGGGTCGTACCCGCCGGCGTGGAAGGGGTGGCAACGAGCGATGCGGCACACCGCGAGCCAGCCACCGCGGAGGGCGCCGTGGGTGCGGAGCGCCTCCAGGGCGTACGCGCTGCAGGTCGGCTGGTAGCGGCACACCGGGCCGAAGAGCGGGCTGAGGAACCGACGGTAGAAGAGGATGGGCATCGTCAGAGCCCGAGCCGCGAGCGTCGGCTTGTCCGTCATGTCCGCCTCTTGACCTGTCGCTGCAGGAGCCGGTCGAGTGCCGCTTCGAGATCCGCGGCGAGTTCGTCGTGGCGTGCGGTCGCCGCTTTGGCGTTGGCCCGCACGACAAGCAGGCTACCCGGTGCCAGCCGATGCAGATGCTCCCGAAGGATGTGCCGGAGCCTGCGGCGGACCCTGTTGCGGGCGACCGCGTCACCGACCTGTCGGCCGACCGTGAAGCCGACCCGGGCGGGTTCGTCGACGTCATCCCGGAACTGCAGGTGAAGAACGAGATTAGGCCGTCCGGCACGATCACCGCGCCGGACGGCCGAAGTGAACTCTTCTCGCCGCCGCATCCGGTGTCCGGACGGCAGCACGGTCGCCGCTGCTCAGACCGCGACGTGCTCGCGCCCCTTGCGGCGGCGTGACGACAGGATCGCCCGCCCCGCTCGGGTGCGCATGCGAAGCCGGAAGCCGTGCTTCTTGTGCCGGCGGCGGTTGTTCGGCTGGTAAGTACGCTTGCTCACTCGAGGCTCCAGTGGGGTGCTGCGGTCAATGTACTGATGTCGCATCGGGCGCCGGGACCCCGCGTACAGCAGGGGATCGGCGACCTGCGGGCGCGCAGCACCGCCGTCGATGCGACTCGACCGTCGTACGTTACGGTCTGCGCCGCCCTCCGGTCAAACCGAGCACACATATCCCCAATGACGCCGCGCCTTGTGCACAAGTTGTGGACAACCCTGTGGATGACGCGTGAGAGAGTGTTCGTCTGACGTTGTGCGGGAGGAGAACGCCCACTACCGGGGCGCCGGCCGCTTTGAGGGAGGGGAACCAGGATATGGACGGGCTGGATCTTGCGCTCGTGTGGACGAGGGCACTGGAGGCCCTGCCCAACGATCTGCCCCCGCAGCATCGTGCCTGGCTCTCCATGACCCGGCCGCTGGCCCTGGTCGAGGACACCGCGCTGCTGGCGACGCCGAACGAGTTCGCCAAAGAGGTGCTGGAGAACCGCCTGCACCCGTTCATCACCGAGGTGCTGTCCGCCCAGCTCGGCCGCGACATCCGCGTGGTGGTCACGGTGCAGCCGGACCCGGCGCCGCTCGAGCGGCCGATCCCGACCGAGCCGGAGACCGATCACGAGCAGCCGCCCCACGGGCCCGGCGGTTACCGCCTCGAAGGTCCCCGGTTCACCGAGGCCCCGCCGCGCGGCCCGATCGGCGACCCCGGCTCCGGGCCGTACGGCGATCCAGGCCCCGGAGGCCCGAACCCCGGAGGGCCGGGCGGCGGATACGGCGATCCCGGAGGGCCGGGCGCCGGCGGATACGGAGAGCCGGGGCCCGGTCCGTACGGCGGCGAGCGGTACGGCGGCGAGCGTTATCGTCCCGAGCCTCAGTACGGTGGCGACCCCTATCGCGGCGAGACGTACCGCGACCAGTACGGCGCCCCGTACCAGCAGGAGCCGCAGCGCCGCCACGACCAGCAGGGCATGCCGAATGTGCCGGGCGCCCAACGCGACCCCTTCGTGCCGACCCCGGGTGCGGTGCCGGGCGGCGGCTGGCAGGCCCGCCCGTCCTCGGACCCGGCCGAGAAGGCGAGCACGGAGCCCGCGCGGCTGAACCCGAAGTACACCTTCGACACGTTCGTCATCGGCTCGTCCAACCGGTTCGCGCACGCGGCGGCCGTGGCGGTCGCGGAGGCGCCGGCCAAGGCGTACAACCCGCTGTTCATCTACGGCGACTCCGGGCTCGGCAAGACGCACATGCTGCACGCCATCGGCCACTACGCCCAGAGCCTGTTCAATGGGGCGCGCGTGCGCTACGTGAGCTCCGAGGAGTTCACCAACGACTTCATCAACGCGATCCGGGACGGCAAGGCCGACAACTTCCGCCGCCGCTACCGGGACATGGACATCCTCCTCGTCGACGACATCCAGTTCCTGGAGAACAAGGAGCAGACGCAGGAGGAGTTCTTCCACACCTTCAACACCCTCCACAACGCCAACAAGCAGATCGTGATCTCCAGTGACCGCGCGCCCAAGCAGCTGGTGACGCTGGAGGACCGGCTGCGCAACCGGTTCGAATGGGGGCTGATCACCGACGTGCAGCCGCCCGAGCTGGAGACTCGGATCGCGATCCTGCGCAAGAAGGCGGTGCAGGAGGGCCTGGTCGCGCCGCCGGAGGTGCTGGAGTACATCGCCTCGAAGATCTCCACCAACATCCGGGAGCTGGAGGGAGCGCTGATCCGCGTCACGGCGTTCGCCAGTCTGAACCGCCAGTCGGTGGATCTTCAGCTCGCCGAGATCGTGTTGAAGGATCTCATCCCCAACGACAGCGGCCCCGAGATCACCGCAGCAACGATCATGGCGCAGACGGCGACGTACTTCGGGATCGACATGGAGCAGCTGTGCGGGCCGTCG
This sequence comes from Actinoallomurus purpureus, assembly GCF_024055795.1. GTDB lineage: Bacteria > Actinomycetota > Actinomycetes > Streptosporangiales > Streptosporangiaceae > Actinoallomurus > Actinoallomurus purpureus. The sequence continues at coordinate 189,494 of NZ_JAMXMY010000010.1, forward strand.
CGCTCACGCGTGCTGGTGACCGCCCGGCAGATCGCGATGTACCTGTGCCGGGAGCTCACCGACCTGTCGCTGCCGAAGATCGGGCAGCAGTTCGGCGGCCGTGACCACACGACGGTCATGCACGCGGAGAAGAAGATTCGCAAGCTGATGGCGGAGAAGCGGCCGATCTACAACCAGGTCACCGAGCTGACGAACCGCATCAAGCAGCAGGCCCGCAACGGCGGAGCCTGAGTTGTCGTCCGCGACGATCCGGTTGTCCCCAGCGGTCCACAGGCGTCCACAGGTCATGCACAGTGGTTATCCCGAGATCGTGGATTACACAGGGTGGGGAAAAACCTGTGGATGGATCACCGTGGACAACCCTGTGGATCAGAGGGGGAAAACGGTGGATGAGATGGGGATGGACGGTGGACGAGGTGGGGATGGATTCTCGTCATCCCCAGCCATCCACCGAATCCACAGGGGTGATGCACACCCGAGGTGGATACAGAAACGCGGTCTGACCTGCGAAGACTAGACTTCTCCACAGTATCCACGGTCCCTATGACGATGACTCTCCTTGTATCTACAAAGAAAGAAAGTCAAAACGTAGAGGGGCATGCGAGCCGAGCCGCCAGCCCCGTACGGTTTCTTCAGTTCCACCACACAAGGTGATCAAAACCTCAGGAGACGGTCCAAAGTGAAGTTCCGCATCGAGAGAGACGTTCTCGCCGACGCCGTTGCCTGGACCGCGCGGTCGTTGCCGGTCCGTCCGCCCGTCCCGGTGCTGGCCGGGATGCTCATCGAGGCCGGCGACCAGCTGAAGCTGTCGTCGTTCGACTACGAGGTCTCGGCCCAGATGACGATGGACATCGACGCCGACGAGCCGGGCACCGCGCTGGTGTCGGGCCGGCTGCTGGCCGAGATCTCCCGCAGCCTGCCCGCCGCCCCTGTCGAGATCACCACCGACGGGGCCAAGGTCACGCTGAAGTGCGGGTCGGCGAAGTTCACACTGCTGACCATGCCTGTGGAGGACTACCCGAGCCTTCCGGAGATGCCGCCGGCCGCGGGCACCATCGGCAGCGACGCGTTCGCCGCCGCCGTCTCCCAGGTGGCGATCGCCGCGGGCCGGGACGACACCCTCCCGATGCTCACGGGTGTCCGTGTGGAGATCGAGGGCGACGCCGTGACGCTCGCCTCCACCGACCGCTACCGTCTCGCGGTCCGTACGCTCCGCTGGCAGCCGGAGCGGCCCGACATCTCCGCGGTCGCTCTCGTGCCCGCCAAGACGCTCTCGGACACCGCCAAGTCCCTCACCTCGGGTGCGGAGGTCTCCATCGCCCTGGCGGCCGGAGGCAGCGGCGAGGGCATGATCGGCTTCGAGGGCGGCGGCCGCCGTACGACGACGCGTCTGCTCGACGCGGAGTTCGTGAAGTACCAGTCGCTGTGGCCCAAGGAGACCTCGGCCGTGGCGGAGATCCAGACCGGTCCGTTCGCCGAGGCAGTGAAGCGCGTCGGCCTGGTCGCGGAGAAGAACACCCCCGTGCGCCTGTCGTTCCGGCAGGACGAGGTCGTGCTGGAGGCGGGCAGCGGCGACGACGCACAGGCTGTGGAAGTTCTCGGCGCGGCCCTCGACGGGCAGGACATCGACATCGCCTTCAACCCGAACTTCCTGCTCGACGGCCTCAGCGCGATCGGCTCGGACGTCGCCCGACTGGCCATGACGACGTCGACGAAACCCGCGGTCATCACCGGCAAGCCCGCCGACGACGGCGATCCCGATTACCGCTACCTGATCATGCCCATCCGGCTGTCAAGCTGAATCTCCGGGGTAACTAGGCTCAGACGGACACAGAGCGCCATCTGAGGAGATGTTCATGGAACTCGGGATGATCGGGCTCGGCCGTATGGGCGGCAACATGGCCAAGCGGATTCGGCAGGCCGGGCACACGGTCGTCGGCTATGACCGTGACCCGGCGGTCAGCGATGTCGGCTCCATGGAGGAGCTGGTCCAGCGGCTGAGCGCCCCACGGGCGGTGTGGGTCATGGTCCCCGCCGGCGACCCGACGCGTGCCACCGTCGACCGGCTCGGCGAGTTGCTCGACGCTGGTGACGTCGTGATCGACGGCGGCAACTCGCACTACGAGGACGACCAGAAGCACGCCGCGCTGCTGGCCGAGCGCGGCATCGGCTTCGTCGACGTCGGCGTCAGCGGGGGCGTCTGGGGGCTGCAGAACGGCTACGCGCTGATGGTCGGCGGCGACGACGAGCACGTCAAACACCTCATGCCGGTCTTCGAGGCGCTCAAGCCCGAGGGCGAGTTCGGGTTCGTGCACGCGGGCTCCGTCGGGGCCGGGCACTTCGCCAAGATGGTCCACAACGGCATCGAGTACGGCATGATGCAGGCGTTCGCCGAGGGCTGGGAGCTGCTCGAGGCCAGCGGCGTCGTCAAGAACATCCCGGAGACCTTCCGCAGCTGGCGCGAGGGCACGGTCATCCGGTCCTGGCTGCTCGACCTGGCGGACCGCGCGCTCGAGGAGGACCCGGAGCTGGCCCGCCTCAAGGGTTATGCACAGGACTCCGGCGAGGGCCGGTGGACGGTGCAGGCCGCGGTGGACCTCGCGGTTCCGCTGCCGGTCATCACCGCCTCGCTGTTCGCTCGCTTCGCCTCCCGGCAGGACGACTCTCCGGCCATGAAGATGGTCGCCGCGCTGCGCAACCAGTTCGGGGGCCACGCGGTGGAGACGTTGAAGGGTGCGGACTCCCCCGGCGCCGACGTCATCCCGCCGCAGTCCTGATCCCCGGCGTGCCGGGAGCGGACCGGCTCCGGTAATCCACAGGGCTGTGGAAAATTCGGCCCGATCTGGGGACGGCCACGCCGGGATCTCGATCGCGACGGCCCGGCCGCGTTCTCCACGGCCGCACCCGCCCCCTCCACGGGGCCGAGGTGCGGCCGGGCAGCGCGGATCGTCCACAGGGCCTACCCTCGTCTGGGTGTACGTCGCCCACCTCACGCTGCAGGACTTCCGGTCGTACGAATCGGCGGAGATCGCCCTCGAGCCCGGGATCAGCGCCTTCCTCGGCCCGAACGGCCAGGGCAAGACGAACCTCGTCGAGGCCATCGGGTACGTCGCGCTGCACGGCAGCCACCGCGTGTCCACGGACGCGCCGCTGGTCCGGCACGGTGCGCAGCGGGCGATCGTACGAGCCGGGATCGTCCGTGACGAGCGCAAGGCGCTGATCGAGCTGGAGATCAACCCGGGGCGGGCCAACCGTGCCCGGCTCAACCGGTCGGCGGTGCAGCGCCCCCGTGAGGTGCTGGGGATGCTGCGGACCGTGCTGTTCGCTCCCGAGGACCTGGTCCTGGTGAAGGGCGACCCCGGCGAGCGCCGCCGGTTCCTCGACGAGCTGCTGACCGTCCGGGCGCCACGATTCGCGGGGGTCCGCTCCGACTACGACCGTGTCCTCAAGCAGCGCAACGCCCTGTTGAAATCCGCGGCCGCGCACCGCCGCGCGCCCGGTCCGGAGGTGCTCAGCACACTCGACGTGTGGGACACCCACCTCGCCCGCACCGGCGCCGAGCTCCTCGGCGCCCGCCTCGAACTGGTCGCCGCGCTCGGCCCGCTGGTCGCCAAGGCGTACGCCGCCCTCGCCCCCGGCGGAGCGGCCGACCTCGAGTACCGCGCGTCGGCGGCCGGGGGTTCGCCGGGTGAGCCACGGGAGTTGTCCACAGACCGTGCACAGCTGACCGAGGCCCTGTTGACGGGGATGGCGGAGGCGCGAAAGAACGAGCTCGAGCGGGGGGTCAGCCTGGTCGGCCCGCACCGCGACGAGCTGCTGCTCAAGCTGGGCGACCTGCCGGCGCGCGGTTACGCCAGCCACGGCGAGTCCTGGTCGTTCGCGCTCGCGCTGCGCCTCGCGTCGTACGAGCTGCTGCGCGCCGACGGCGACGACCCGGTGCTGATCCTGGACGACGTGTTCGCCGAGCTCGACACCGGGCGACGCGACCGTCTGGCCGAGATGGTCGCCCAGGCCGAACAGGTGCTGATCACCGCGGCCGTCCCCGAGGACGTGCCCGAGCGGCTCAGCGGCGCGACGTACGAGGTCGCGGATGGGGAGGTCACGCGTGTCCGATGACCAGCAGGATCCACAGCCTGTGGACAAGCCGAAGTCGGGGATCGAGTTGGCCCGTGAGGCTCTCGCGCAGGCCAAGGCCGACGCGAAGCGGCGCGGCGCGCAGCCCGGGCAGACCCGTAAGAAACGGTCCCGTGGCGGCCGGGACCCCCGGCGCGGCGGCGGCGACCCGACGGCGTTCGGCCCGGCCATCCGCGAGCTGCTGGCGGCCCGGGGCTGGGAGGAGCGCGCCGCCGTCGGCGGCGTGTTCGGGAACTGGCCGCGGATCGTGGGGCCGGAGCTGGCCGAGCACACCGAGCCTCAGACGTTCGAGGACGGGATCCTCGTCGTGGCCGCCGACTCCACCACCTGGGCGGCGCAGCTGCGCCTGCTGTCCGCGACGCTGGTCAAGCGGCTCAACGAGGAGCTCGGCCACGGAACCGTGCAGCGGGTCAAGGTCGTCGGACCCTCATCGGGGCCGCGCGGCACGGGCCGCCTTCGGGTGACCGGCGGCCGCCGCCGTACCTGAGGGTGGTTTTCCACAGGCTGTGGGAGACGGCTTGCGCGATCCGGCCCGATTCGATTTCGTCGTCCGTACGCCTCGTGACCCCCCTGGACCGGTAGGGGGACTTCCGGGCGGCTCTGTTCGGCGCTTGTGCGGCCTGAGAAGGCCCTACATGGCCCAAGAACAGGTCCGGGACGGATAGAATGGAGGCCGGATACAGGACACGATCGCCGTTGCGGGCCGCCCGTGGATCGGGCGCCCTGCTTGTGTGTTACGGGGAGCTGCGCGGCGCGTGTCCTCCGGCAGGAGGATCTCCACTTGGTGTACGACGCTAGCTCGATTACTGTCCTAGAAGGCCTCGAGGCGGTTCGCAAGCGCCCAGGCATGTACATCGGTTCCACCGGAGAGCGCGGTCTCCACCATCTCGTCTACGAGATCGTGGACAACTCCGTCGACGAGGCGTTGGCCGGATACGCGGACGCCATCGAGGTGACCCTGCTCGCCGACGGTGGCGTACGGGTCAAGGACAACGGCCGTGGGATCCCCGTCGGGGAGCACCCGGTGGAGAAGCGACCGGCGATCGAGCTGGTCCTGACCACCCTGCACGCCGGCGGGAAGTTCGACAGCAAGTCCTACGCCGTCTCCGGTGGTCTGCACGGTGTCGGTTCCGCGGTGGTGAACGCCCTGTCCACCCGGCTCGAGGCCGAGGTGCGGACCGACGGCCACGTGTGGCGGCAGTCCTACACCTGGCAGGGACCCGAGACGACGCTGGCCAAGGGCGAGCCGACCGACGAGACCGGCACCATCATCACCTTCTGGCCGGACGGGTCGATCTTCGAGACGCTCGAGTGGAACTTCGAGACGCTCAGCCGGCGAATGCAGGAGATGGCCTTCCTCAACCGCGGGCTGTCCATCGCGCTGCGCGACGAGCGGCCGGACCACATCAACGGTGAGCCGCGTGTGGTCTCGTACCACTACGAGGGCGGCATCGAGGACTTCGTCCGCTATATCAATGCCAAGAAGGACGCCGTCCACAACTCGGTCATCGCGTTCAGCGAGGAGACCGAGGGCATGTCGGTCGAGGTCGCGATGCAGTGGAGCGGCGCCTACTCCGAGTCCGTCCACACCTTCGCCAACACGATCAACACGGCGGAGGGCGGCACGCACGAGGAGGGCTTCCGCGCCGCGCTGACGACCGTCGTCAACAAGTACGCGCGCGAGCAGAAGCTGCTGCGCGAGGGCAAGGACGACAACCTCGCCGGCGAGGACGTCCGTGAGGGCCTCACCGCGATCATCTCGATCAAGATGGCCGACCCCCAGTTCGAGGGCCAGACCAAGACCAAGCTCGGCAACACCGAGGCGAAGTCCTTCGTCCAGCGCGCGATGTACGAGAACCTGCGCGACTGGCTGGACCGCAACCCCGGTGAGGCCAAGGAGGTCATCAACAAGGCCACGCAGGCGGCCCGCGCCCGCATCGCCGCGCGGCAGGCGCGCGACCTGACCCGGCGTAAGAGCCTGCTCGAGTCGACGTCGCTGCCCGGCAAGCTGTCGGACTGCCAGTCCACCGACCCGGCCAAGTGCGAGATCTACGTCGTCGAGGGCGACTCGGCGGGCGGCTCGGCCAAGGGCGGCCGCGACGCCATGCACCAGGCGATCCTCCCCATCCGGGGAAAGATCCTCAACGTGGAGAAGGCCCGCATCGACCGGGTCCTGAAGAACAACGAGGTCCAGGCGATGATCACCGCCCTGGGCACCGGCATCCACGCCGAGTTCGACATCGAGAAGCTGCGGTACCACAAGATCATTCTGATGGCTGACGCCGACGTCGACGGCCAGCACATCCGCACGCTGCTGCTGACCCTGCTGTTCCGCTTCATGAAGCCGCTCGTCGAGGCCGGCCACGTCTACCTCGCCCAGCCGCCGCTGTACAAGATCAAGTGGGACGCGCGGGGCCAGGACTCCGACTACGTCTACTCCGACCGCGAGCGCGACGCGGTCATCGAGGCGGGCATCGCCGCCGGCAAGCGCGACCCCCGGCCGCGCGACGGCGTCCAGCGCTTCAAGGGCCTTGGCGAGATGAACGCCAACGAGCTGTGGGACACCACCATGGACCCGGCCAACCGCGTCCTCCTCCAGGTCACGCTCGACGACGCGGCCCAGGCGGACGAGCTGTTCACCGTTCTCATGGGTGAGGACGTCGAGGCTCGGCGCTCGTTCATCCAGCGCAACGCCAAGGACGTGCGCTTCCTCGACATCTAGCCGGAACACGGGCACCGGGCCGACCCCCGGTGCCGCCCCGGCCACTGACTCAACAGCGGAAGAGGTTCCCAGGTGACGGACGTTACCCTGCCGCCGGAAGGCCCGGCCGATCGCGTCGAGCCGGTCGACATCCAGGTCGAGATGCAGCGCAGCTATCTCGACTACGCGATGTCGGTCATCGTCTCGCGAGCGCTGCCCGAGGTGCGCGACGGGCTCAAGCCGGTGCACCGGCGCGTGCTGTACGCGATGTACGACGGCGGCTACCGGCCCGACCGGGGGTACTTCAAGTGCGCCCGCGTCGTCGGCGACGTCATGGGTAACTACCACCCGCACGGCGACAGCGCGATCTACGACGCGCTGGTCCGGCTGGCACAGCCGTGGGCGATGCGGTACCCACTGGTCGACGGCAACGGCAACTTCGGCTCCCCGGGCAACGACCCGGCCGCGGCCATGCGGTACACCGAGTGCCGGATGGCGCCGCTGGCCATGGAGATGCTGCGGGACATCGAGAAGGAGACCGTCGACTTCTCGCCCAACTACGACGGGCGCTCCCAGGAGCCCGACGTCCTGCCCAGCCGCTTCCCCAACCTGCTCGTCAACGGCTCGGCCGGCATCGCCGTCGGCATGGCCACCAACATCCCGCCGCACAACCTGCGCGAGGTGGCGGCCGGCGTCGAGTGGTACCTCGACAACTACGAGACGAACGACGAGGCGCTCCTCGACGCTCTCGTCGAGCGGATCAAGGGCCCGGACTTCCCGACCCACGGTCTCATCGTCGGCCGCCGGGGCATCGAGGAGGCCTACCGCACCGGCCGCGGCCTGATCACGATGCGTGCGGTGGTCGAGGTCGAGGAGATCCAGGGCCGCACCTGCCTCGTCGTCAGCGAGCTGCCGTACCAGGTCAACCCCGACAACCTCGCTCTGAAGATCGCGGAGCAGGTGAAGGAAGGGAAGATCAACGGCGTCGCCGACGTACGGGACGAGACCTCCGGCCGGACCGGCCAGCGGCTCGTCATCGTCCTCAAGCGGGATGCCGTCGCCAAGGTCGTCCTCAACAACCTGTACAAGCACACACAGCTGCAGGAGACCTTCGGCGCGAACATGCTCGCCCTGGTCGACGGCGTGCCCCGCACGCTCCGTCTCGACCAGTTCGTCCGCTACTGGGTCGACCACCAGATCGACGTCATCGTCCGGCGTACGCGCTTCCTGCTGCGCAAGGCCGAAGAGCGCGCCCACATCCTGCGTGGACTCCTCAAGGCCCTCGACCGGATCGAAGAGGTCATCGCGCTGATCCGGCGCTCGCCGTCCGCGGCCCAGGCGCAGACAGGCCTGATGCGGCTCCTGGAGATCGACGAGATCCAGGCGCAGGCCATCCTCGACATGCAGCTGCGCAAGCTGGCCGCCCTGGAGCGCCAGCAGATCACCGACGAGTACGACAAGCTCATGGCGGAGATCGCCGACTACAACGACATCCTCGCCTCGCCGGTGCGGCAGCGCACGATCGTCCGCGACGAGCTGAAGGTCATCGTCGAGAAGTTCGGTGACGAACGCCGTACGAAGATCATCCCCTTCGAGGGCGATGTCTCGATGGAAGACCTCATCGCCGAAGACGACGTCGTGGTCACCATCACTCGCGGTGGCTACGCCAAGCGCACCAAGACCGACCTCTACCGCGCGCAGAAGCGCGGCGGAAAGGGCGTCCGCGGCGCACAGCTCAAACAGGACGACATCGTCGACCACTTCTTCGTGACGACGACGCACCACTGGATCCTGTTCTTCACCAACAAGGGCCGCGTCTACCGCGCCAAGGCGTACGAACTGCCCGAGGCCAGCCGCGACAGCCGCGGCCAGCACGTGGCCAACCTGCTGGCCTTCCAGCCCGACGAGCGCATCGCCGAGGTCCTCGACCTGCGCGACTATGACGTCGCGCCGTACCTCGTGCTCGCCACCAAGCAGGGCCGCGTCAAGAAGACCGACCTGTCGGCGTACGACTCGCCGCGCTCCGCCGGCCTCATCGCCATCAACCTCGACGAGGGCGACGAGGTCATCGCCGCGCGCCTGGTCTCCCCTGAGGACGACCTGCTCATGGTCAGTAGCGGCGCGCAGGCCATCCGCTTCCCCGCCGGCGATGAAGTCCTGCGGCCCATGGGCCGGGCCACCGCCGGGGTCATCGGCATGCGCTTCGACGACGGCCAGGAAGTCCTCGACATGCACGTCGTCCTCGAAGGCGAGGACGTCCTCGTCGCCACCGAGGGCGGATACGCCAAACGCACGCCAGCCGACCAATACCCGATCCACGGTCGTGGGGGAAAGGGTGTCCTGACCGCTAAGATCGTGGAGAATCGCGGCAGGCTGGTCGGTGCCCTCATGGTCAGGCCCGAAGATGAGGTGTACGCCATCACTGTCAGCGGTGGCGTCATCCGCACGCGAGCAGCCGAGATCAAGCAGTCTGGCCGCTCCACGATGGGGGTACGCCTAATGAATCTCGCCGATGGGGACAGTGTGGTCGCCATCGCGAGGAACGTGGAGTCCATCGAGGACACCGACGCTGAGCCGGACACAGAGTCCGGGGAAGGGAGCGGCGACGCGTGAGACGCCTCGTGGCGCGTCAGACCGTGCGTCGCCTCCCCGGGGAGGTTATATGACGGCCAACGCCGGAAAGGGCGCCGACGGGGAGTCCGGGCGTACCACCGGGACGGGCGGCAAGAGCGGCCAGGGCAAGAAGCCCAGCGCCGCGAAGAAGCCGACTGACGAGGTGACGGTAAAGAAGACCGACGACACCGCCGACGGGGGCGAGCCGGCCGATAAGGCGGAGGAGACCGTCATCGACATGGCGGCCAAGAAGGACGGCACCGAGGACACCGTGATGGACCTCAAACTGCCGTCCAAGAAGCCCGATCCCACCGGGGAGGCCGTCGGCAGCAAGGACCGTCTCGTCTCCCGTGGAGCCCTGAGTTCCACCGGTGATGGATCGGCCAAGGAAAAGCCGAAACCGGGAGATCCGGGTTCCGCCTCGGGTAGGACGACGTCCATGGACATTCCAAAGACGAGTCCAGGCTTCGGCGGCACCGGGTCGACGACCGGCACCGCCCCGTCGTACGGACCTCGTCCGACGACCACCCTCGAACCCGCCCCGCGGCCCGCAGGCGCGACCCCGCCCGACAAGCCCGTCAGCCGCAAGGCGCCGCGTAAGGCCCACCTTCAGGTCGCGCGGTTCGAGCCGTGGTCGGTGATGAAGTTCAGCTTCATCATGTCGCTCGTGTGCTTCCTCGTGCTGTTCGTCGCGGTCTTCGTGCTCTACCTCATCCTGTCGGGGCTCGGCGTCTTCGACGCCCTCACCAACACGATCCGCGACCTGCAGGGCAAGACCAACGGCAACGGCGGCCTCAACCCCGCCGGCTGGTTCTCCGCGGCCCGGATCCTCGGCTACACCGCGCTGATCGGCACGCTCAACGTCCTCCTCATCACCGCGCTCGCGACCGTCTGGTCGGTCATCTACAACATGGCCGCGGACCTCGTGGGCGGCGTCGAGGTCACGCTGAAGGAGGCCGAGCAGTAATCCGCGGCCGCCCCGACCCGGAAGACGGGATTCGATTTCCTGTTGGGGCCGACGATCGGGTATGTTTCTCGACGTCGCCTCCTGGTCCTTCCGACACGGGAGCAGCTGCACGGGCCTATAGCTCAGTCGGTTAGAGCGCATCCCTGATAAGGATGAGGCCGGTGGTTCAAGTCCACCTAGGCCCACTCGGCTCCGGCTACTCGCCGACCTTCGGTCGGCTTTGCCGGAGCCTTGTACTTTCCAGGGGGACGACCCCCTGGAACCCCCGGTGCGGCCAACGTCGCTCGGTGACCTCCGGTCACCTTCGCCGTTGGCCGCTATGTTTTTCGGGGGGACGACCCCCCGAGCCCCCCCGATGTCCCGGCTACTCGCCGATCTTCGATCGGCTTCGCTGGGACTTTGTGTTTTCCCAGGGGGGTGACCCCCTGGAACCCCCGGTGCCGGGCTTCGCCCGGCGGGTCACGGATCCGCCGCAGGCCAGCCTTGGCGGTAATGCGCTCGAAGGCATGGGCGAGGTTGCGCGGTTCGATCAGCCGACCAGTCTTGGTCGTGAAGACCAGCCCGGTTTCCTGCCAGTCGACACCGGCCCGCCGCCGCGCGAACAACTGCCGTTCGGCCAACTCGATGAAGCCGTCCTGGATGATCGGCCTCACCATGGCGCAGCCCGTAGACGACGAGGAGCACGAACGCCGGGTAGAGCACTTCTTCCCCGTACGGCGTGGCCAGCCCCTGGCCACGCCGTACGGTCACCAATGCAACGGCCCGCGCAAAGGCCGAGCCGCCCCCGTGTCGCACGGAGGGTGTACTCAAAGAGGGAGGAATGCAATGACTCGTTGGCTCAGCAGGGGCGACGCCGGCAAGGACAGCACCGAAGGTCCGGACGACCCCGAGGAAACCGCCAAGCAGATCTACCAGGCTCGCCGGACGCTCGGAGACGATGAGCAGACGGCCAACCTGCACGCCGAGTGCTGGGAGAACAGGGGGAACTGATCCCTTGAGCAGTGCCGTCGGCCCTCATACCTGGCTCCCAGGACCAGGGCACGAGGGGCTTCGGCCGGCTAGCCGTGGCGCCATGCAGGCGCCATAGCGGACTCGTGGGCGGGAGGGGGATCATCGACCCCCCTCCCGCCTTTCTGGTCCGGTAGTCCGGTCAACGACTCAGTGACAGCAACCGTGACAGCAACAGACGCAGACACCGCCAGATGATCACGGCAAATGGGCGGACACGCCGACTTGGGGAGAGGCTCGACCACCGTCCGGTCGCGGGCGTCCTGCACGCCGCCTACGCGCGGCGACGCTCCAACCAGTGAAACAGCTCAGCCGTACCGCCCAGAGCCAACGTCGGAAGGACGGCCTGCCTCAACTCCGTCGTCCAGGACTCGCCGATCCACGCCGACAGCACCAGCGGCGACAGCACGAGGCCAAAGACCAGATAGGCACACACGCGGACTCCGACGGGAATCGGACGGCGCTCGTGACCTTTCGATGACATGGCACTCTCCGAGGGGCCTTCGCGCAAACCGGGCTGCCATCGTCGCACTGTCGGTACGCCTCCGGGGTGGGACGAAGGCAGAGGGGATGACCCGGCGGGGCGGTACTGATATCGACAAGAACAAGCACCGGGTCTGCGGGACGCTACTTATGAACAGGGAGAAGGGCCCGGCTGCTGCCGGGCCCTTTGGTTGGCGATCGTCTGACCGCTACTTGTCGCCTCGCCGGAGCCACCCGCGACGGGCAAACACGCCCATGTTGTCTTCGGTGGAGACGACGCCGGTGACGTTGCCGCCGACCGCGATGACCTCCGTGGTGTCGCCTCCGTCGGAGCCGGTGCTGGTGACGACCGTGTTGTCTCCGGTGGAGACGACGCCGGTGACGTCGACAGGGCGACGGCAAGGCCGGTGGTGGTGCTCAGGCCTCCTCAGGCCAGTCTGCTGGGATTTCCCTGGCTGCGGAGTTGGCCGATCGATGTTGCCGGGTCGGTGGTGTCGCGTGCCTGAGTGCGCGGGTCCGACCGTGGCGTCGACGGCTCGCCGGAGCCTTGGCCGGTCAGGTCACGTGGGGTAGGAACTCCTCATCGCGCCGAAGTAGGCCTCGGGTGCCCCTTCCACATGCTCGGGCAGTTCGTCCATGAAGGCGCGCAGCAGCGCAGTCGCGTTGTGCCGGTCCAGGTCCTCCTGCGAACGCCAGACCTCGTAGAGGAAGAACCGGCCGTCCTCCTGCTCGTGGAGGTGGTACTGAAGGTTTCCCAAGTGCCCCCGGGACGGTTCGACGAGATCCATCAGGAGCTTCCCGAGTTCGTTGGCGTGTCCGGGCTTGGGGGTCAGGAATCCGTAGAGCGAAACCGGTGCTTGTGTTGTCGATGTCGGCGTCATGTGATCAACGTTAGGATGTGACATCGGTGTCAGATTCAAGCCGCTTCTCTATGGGGTGGGTCACATGAAGATCGGGGAGCTGTCCCGCGAAACGGGCGTGGCCGTACGTCTCCTCCGCTACTACGAGGCCCAGGGACTGCTCACCTCTCACCGCAGCGAAGGCGGCCACCGTCATTACGGTCCTGAGGCCCCCGCCACCGTCGCCCGCATCCGCACCCTGCTCGCCGCCGGGCTCCCTACCAGGGTCATCCGCGAGCTCATGCCCTGCTTCGTCGGCGACGGAACCGAGGTCCAGGCCTGCGTTCTCGACCACCTCAGAACCCAGTTGGCCGAGTTGGACGCTCGCATGGCCGATCTCACCCAGGCCCGTGCGGCTTTGGGTGACATCCTCGACGCCTCCACCCGAGCTGTCGCCCACGCCTGAACCGGCCGTCACACGTCGGAACGCCGTGGCCGAGCCTACGTCGAACCGCTGGTGATCAACCTATGGAACAGGCGATCAACGCTCTCCAAAGATCATTCTGTTAGGTTCGCGACGGCAAGGCCGGTGGCGGTGCTCAGGCCTCCTCAGACCAGTCCGCCGGAATTTCCCTGGCTGCGGAGTTGGTCGATCGACGTTGCCGGGTCGGTGGTATCGCGTGCGTGAGTGCGCGGGTCCGACAGCGGCGTCGACGGCTCGCCGGAAACCCGCCTGCTGCGGCCGCGAAGCGCGACCAGACCGGTGACCGAGCCGACAACGACCACGCCGACCACGAAAATGGCGATGAGCATGTTGCGCCTCCCGTAAGGGTGTGCCCTAACGATCTTGGCTATGGCATCGCAGACCAGGGTGGGCCATCGAGTCTCCAGGCGGGGATAGGACGAATGCCATCGCGCGGGCCGGAGGCATCGGTCTCCGGCCCGCTTCAACCGCGTGCGTCAGTGGTTACGGAAGTAGACGCCGCCGGGCACCGTAGCGCCGCTCCGGGGGTACTCCGCGCCGGCAGTCCAGACGGTTTTGCCATGCGCCGCGAGGGCGAGGAGATCCGTGTCGCTGCCGGCCGACCGCGGCGTGGTGGTGACGGTCAGCTTCGAACCGACCTTGTGGACGAGAGCCGCGTTCCAGCGGCCGCGCAGCAGCCACACCCCGCCGGAGCCGTCGGAGGCCACCTTGGTGTACGACTGGGACGCCTGCTTGTCGACGGTCACGCTCCAAGTACGGCCGTTCCAGTGCATGATGACCGGCTTGGCGCAGATGGCGTCGTGGTCCGCGCCGCAGTACCACTCCGAGCCGCCGACCGCCCACACGTTCTTGGGGGACAGCGCGAGGACGTCGTTGAGCACGCCCCATCCGCCGGAGCCGGCGAGCTTGATCGTCGGGGTCTTCGTGAGCTTCCACGACGTCCCGCTCCAGCGCATGACGGCCGGCTGCCGCTTGTAGGTGCCGACGGCCCAGACGTACTTGGTGGACGAGGCGCCGACCGCGAGCGCGGTGGCCGGAACGGTGGCCTTCTTCCAGCTCTTGCCGGTCCAGTGCTCGGCGTACTTCGAGGGAGTCTCGTCGCGGTCGTCGGTGCCGCCACTGACCGCCCAGACGTTCGAGGGGCTGATGGCGGCGGAGCCGGTGGGGTGGAAGTCTCCGGGCAGGTTCGTCGTCGTCCACGCCGTGCCGTTCCAGCGACTGGCGTGAGTGCTGCCGTCGGCCGACGAGAACGCCCACACGTTGGTGCTCGACGAGGCGGCGAGCGACCGGATGCCTCCGGCGACGCCGTTGGGCGTCGAGTGCGTCGTCCACCCATTGCCGGTGAGGTGCTGTACCAAGGGGGTCTGCTTGCCGTTGACCCACTGGTAGCCGGCCGCCCAGGCGCTGCCGCCCGCACTGATGGACAGGGCGGAGATCCCGTTGGCGTTCGCCAGGTTGTTCTTCTGAGCGAGCTTCCAGGGAGAGGTGGCCGCGTACGCCTGGCCGCCGGCCAGAAGACCAGTCAACAGGGTGGCGGTGGCGGCGCCGACGAACGTTTTTCGCATGCATCTTCCTTCCGGAACGGTGCGCGCGATGTCCGGACGAACACCGCGCGGCACCCCGTGTTCTTGATCAAGACGCCGTGCGAATACGCTCGGTTGTCACCCGATAGTGGGCCATTTTTCGGGGAAGTCGCGATGAACCCCAGAGCGCGGTTTGGTGACGGCCCTTGCGCCGTCCTCGGGCACCGGGCCCACCGGCCTCCCGCCCGGCCGACGGTCTATGACGTGGCGGTGGTGTCGAGGAAGTCGGCGATCGCCGTGCCGAGTTCAGGCTTGGTGACCGCGCCCATGTGGTCGCCGGGTACGACGGTGCGGCGCGCGTTCGCCAGGGTGTCGGCGAGTGCCTCGGCGGAACCGTTGTCGTCGTCCTTGGCGCCGGTCAGCACGAGCGTCGGCACCTCGATGCGCTTCAGCACGTCGGCCGGCGTGTCGGTGAACGTGTCGAGAACGCCCAGCAGGGCCACCGGGTCGCCGCCGACGGTCTTCAGGAATGCCTCGGCCATCCACTCGGACGATCCGCGTTCGAACGTGCCGAGGTTGGTGAGGATCCGCCGGAAGTGGCCGCCACGCTGTGCGGTGTGCAGGATTCCTTCCAGTCCCATCCCGGCCACGATGGCGCGGCGGGGTGTCGCGCCGCGGGTCAGCATCCGTACGGTCGTGCGGGCGCCGAGGGAGTATCCGCCGAGGTCGTAGTCGGTGAGCCCCAGGTGCTCGATCAGCGCGAATCCGTCGTCGGTCAGCACGTCGGGGGGATAGGCGGCGGGGTCGTGCGGCTTGGCGCTGTCTCCGTGGCCGCGCAGATCCGGCATGATCACGCGGTGGCCGCGGGCCGCGATCGTCGCGGCGTGGCCGTAGCGGACCCAGTTGACCGTCGCGGTCGAGAAGTAGCCGTGGATGAGCACCACGGGCCGGCCCTGTCCGAGCTCTCGATACGCGAGCCCCGTGCCGTCGTGGCCCTGGAACCATCGGACGGGAAGGTCGGTCATGCCACTGCTTTCCTCGGGGGTGCGATCGCTGCCGACTATCTCATGACGGACGGGCCCGTCATCTCTCGGGTCGCCGCTCGCCGGACGACCGTGTGGCGGGCCGTTCATGGCCGCGCTCGTCGCTTACCCCTAAGTGGTCGTTCATTTTCGCCGGCGTCACGGCGCTATTGGAGAAATGAAATCTCGGCGTGGTCGCCCGCGACGAGAGAAAAGGGAAACCCTTTGTTCACCTCGCCAGAGGTCACGAGAGAGCGGGGGTACGATCTGCCGGAGGCCCGGTCAGAAGGTGAAGCCGCCGGGTCGCCCGTTGCGGTCGGCGATGAGCCCGGCCAGCGTCGCGAGGGCGATCTCCGGCGGCGTACGGGAGCCGATGTTCAGCCCGACCGGCCGGTGTACCCGGGCGATCTCGCCGACCGGCACGCCCAGCTCGGTCAGCAGGCGTACGTGCGGTCCGGGGTGGCGCGGGTTGCCCATCATGCCGATCCACCGGACCTTCCGGGTCAGCAGGTCGCGCAGGACGAGGCCGAGCTCGGGGCGGTGATGGTCGGTGACGACGACGTCCGCCGTGCCGTCCAGGTCGGCCGGTGGGGCGGTCATCACCGCCGCGGACTCGTGGGCCACGGTCGCCGCGCGCTCCAGGTCCGGCTCCAGCAGGAGACAGCGGAATCCGAGCTCCGTGCCGAACCGGAGCAGGAAGTGGGCCACCGGCGAGGCGAACACCGCGATGAGCGTACGGTCCCCCACGTCACCGGGCACCTCGCCGTGTGCGGCGGCGCATGCCGGATCGTCGTCGTGCTCGTCCGTCATGCCGCCAGTCTTACACGTGGAAGGGACGTTGACCTGAATGGCACTTGAGGTTGCAGGGTGGATCCGCTGATCCATCGAATGAGGGGAACACTGTGCGTGCCATCCGTCAGTACGCGTTCGGTCCGCCGGAGAACCTGCGGTACGAGGAGGTGCCGGACCCGCGGCCCGGCCCGGGACAGGTGACGATCTCCGTACGGGCGTGCGGCGTGCACCTGGTCGACACGATGCTCCGCAAGGGAACGTACGAGGGGCCGTTCGCGCCGCCGGATCTGCCGATGATCCCCGGTCGTGAGGTGGCGGGCGTGATCGACGAGCTCGGCGACGGCGTCGGGGAGGACCTGCTCGGCAGGCGGGTCGTGGCGCATCTCGGCATGGCCAGTGGCGGATACGCCGAACGCGCCGTGGCGAACGTGGCGGACCTGCACGCCCTCCCCGACGATCTGGCCTACGACGCCGCCGTGGCGATGGTCGGCACCGGTCGCATGACCATCGGAATCCTCGACGTCGCGCGGCCGACGGCCGACGACGTCGTACTGGTGACGGCCGCCGCCGGCGGGATCGGAACGATGCTCGTCCAGGCGGTCCGGAATCTCGGCGCCACGGTCGTCGGCCTTGCCGGCGGCGCCGCCAAGGTCGCGCGCGTACGGGAGTCCGGTGCGACGGTCGCGGCCGACTACGCGGCACCGGACTGGGGCGACCGGGTACGGGAGGCGCTGGACGGCCGCGGGGTCAGTCTGGTCCTGGACGGCGTCGGCGGGGAGGCGGGACAGACGGCGTTCGGGTTGCTCGCCCCGGGCGGCCGGCTCGTCCTCTTCGGCTGGTCCGCGGGGGAACCGGTCCGGTTCACCTCGAGCGATCTGTTCCAGCGCAGCCTGTCGGCGTCCGTCGCCCTCGGCCCGGGGATCCTCCGCGGCTCGGGGGGCCTGCGCGGCCTCCAGGAGCGGGCGCTCGCGGAGGCGGCGGCGGGCCGCCTGGTCCCCGCCGTGCAGACGTTCGCCCTGAAGGACGCGCCGGCGGCGCATCGGGCGCTGGAGACCCGCGCCACCGTCGGCAAGGTGGTGCTGGTGCCATGAGGAGACCGCCCGTCCTGATGAGGACGGGCGGTCTCGACGGGGACGCGGTCCGTACGGCGCTCAGCAGTGCTTGAGCACCGCGCTGATCGCCTTCTTCTCGGCCGAGTCCACCGACAGCCCCCAGACGTACTTCACGCTGACGTACGCGCGGAGGTAGGTGCAGCGGAAGGCGCGGCGCGGTGGCAGCCAGCGCGCCGGGTCCTTGCCGCTCTTCTGCCGGTTGATGGGGTCGTCGGCGGTCCACAGTTCCGGATGCCGCAGGTCGTTGGCGAAGGCACGGCGCTTCGCGGTGCTCCAGTACCTCGCCCCGGAACGCCAGGCCTCCGCCAGCGCTACGAGGTGCTCGATGTCGACCTTGTGCGGGTTCGTGAGGTACTTCCCGTCATAGGGGCTGTACCAGCGACCTTTGACCGGGTAACAGTCGGACCCGACGCGTACTTTCGCGCCGTCGCGCTTCAGCACGACCTCACGGGTGTTGCAGCGGTGGCCCTGGTCGATCCACTGGGGGAACTTCGCGCGGCTGTACCCGGAGAGCGAGCCTTCTCGGCGCACTTTCAGTTTGGCCAGTTCCTTCTTTGCCGTCGCCGTGCTCGGCGGCGGTGGCGGCGCGGCGGTGGCGGGGGTGGCGAGAACGACGGTCAGCAGGGGCAGGGCGGGCAGGAGGGCGGTGACGGTGATCGCGCGTTTCACGGGCAATCTCCTCTCTGGGGCTTCCCACCCGCGAGAGTCCCGCCCCCGGGCCACGCCAGAGCGAGCGCTAAGTGAACCCGGAATGGCAGTATTTGACCGAAAATGGCCAACAAGGCCGGTTTATAGGACCTTTGCGGGATGTCGGGGCACGGTGCCGCGTCGATCTGCCAAACGGCTCCGGCAACACGAGGAGCGGACTTGTCCACAGGGGCTGTGGACAAGTCCGTGCGCACTTGGGGAGAACCCGGCCCTGTGGAGTGCTGAGCCGGCCGGTTTTCCACAGGCAGGGGACAGCCCGTCGGCTGTCAGTACGACAGCAGGGTGATCCGGGCCGTCGTCGCTTCCGAAACCGTCGGCGGCACGGGGTTCGGGCTGTACACCCGGAGCCGGAACCGCACGTCAGCGGCGATGCCGACCTGGCCGGAAAACGAGACCGTGAGGGATCCGTCGGGAGCGGCGCGGTACGTCACGCGCCAGGGATCATCCTTCACCGCGGTGCCGTCCCGGGTCATCCGTGTCCACATGATGTCCACGGGGTCGTCCGGCCGTAGCCCGGACACGTGGACGAGGGCATCACCCACGACCGTGGCCTGCCCGCCGTACGTGACGGGGCGGCGATCCACAGGGGATGACCGCCGAGCCCGGCGCAGTTCCCGTCCTCGGCGAAGGACAGGAATGTGTAGACGACGGGGTCGCGGCCGACCGCCTCCGCCGTGAGCACCATGTCCGCACCCACGACGAGACGTGTGCGGCCGACCTGCCGTCGGTCTGTTCGAGGTCGAGGACGAGGAGGTCACCGGCCTCGAGCCCCCGCGGGCGTACGGTGCTGAGGAAGAAGTCCGCCTCGGTGTTCGCGTCGTTGCCCGGGTGCCCGAAATGGTAGGCGCCGCAGACGAGGCCTGCACGCCGTAGTTCAGCCCAATTTCGGGCGAACTCGGAGTCATGGATCGTACGGCCCTCGGTCGCCTTCGCGACGGCGAAGGCAAGCCCCTTGCGCTTCCACGCGTCCCAGTCGACCGTGCCCTGATGGCTGGAGACATCGATGCCCTTCAGCATGTGCTCCTCCACCGGGCATCTGGGGAATCTGAAGCAAATGCCCGCCTCGACGCTGAAGAACCATGGAATCCAGATGATCCGCGACCCACAGGGGGAAGCGGCACGGGCGTACCTGGGTGGTTGCTAGGCTGCGGTACGCAGTGCTAGTCGAGGTTTGAAGGGGTTCCCATCGTGAAGAAGCTCATCGTTCTCGCGCTGGTCGCCCTCGGTGGTTTCGCGGTTTGGCGCCGGCTTCAGCAGGACCGGGCCGAGCTGGACCTGTGGACCGAGGCGACGTCGTCCGACAGCTGAGAGACATCTTGAACGTGCCGGCGAGGGAAGACGGGGGCGGCCGTGGACGACGATTCGCGGATCACGCTCGCCTGTCTTGACCTCGCCGGTACGACCGTCTCCGACGACGGCATAGGCGAGCGGGCCTTCACCGAGGCCCTGGTCACCCAGGGCATCGTCTCCGGCACCGACACCTACCGCCGGGCCATGGCCCGCGTGCACAGCGCGCGCGGCAGGTCCAAACTCGACATCTTCCGCGACGTCTTCGCCGACGAGGACCGCGCCCAGGCGGCCAACCACGCGTTCGAGCAGGCGTACGACTCGATCATCGACCGCGTCGGCCTGACCCCGATCCCCGGGGCGGAGGCGGCGATTGACGCCCTCGCCGCGTCCGGCGTGCGCGTCTGCCTGATGACCGGTTTCAGCAGCCGGACACTCGGCCGCATCATCGACACCCTCGGCTGGTGGAAACGCGCCGATCTGCTCCTGTGCCCGGCCGACGCGGGCGGCCGAGGCCGCCCGTACCCCGACATGATCCTCACCGCCGCGCTGCACGTGAAGGTCGATGATGTCCGTCACATCGCCGTGTGCGGCGACACCGAGAGCGACATGCGCAGCGGCCGCCGCTCCGGCGCCTCCATCGTCGCCGGCACCCTCACCGGCGCCCACGACCGCACCCGCCTGGAAGCCGCGGGCGCCACTCATGTGATTGCGAGCATCGCCGAGCTGCCCATGATCGTCGAGGGTTTCCGCACTCTGACTCGCACGATCAACGGCGATCACGTGGCCCCATGACGAGCGGGCACTCCCCATCCCCCGGTAGGCTGTAGGACGATCTCTAGGGGCCATAGCTCAGTTGGCAGAGCGCCTGCTTTGCAAGCAGGAAGTCCGGGGTTCGAATCCCCGTGGCTCCACCAGCACAAACGCCCCCGTCCCGATCAAGGACGGAGGCGTTCGGGCCATTAACGTGCCATTAGGCCACCGGCGCCACCACACCAGCCGGGCCATCGTCGTCATCGTCGGGCAGTTCCGCCTTGATCCGCGCGTCGAGCGCTTCGGCGATGCGGTGGTCCGCGTGCTGGGCAATGCCATGTCGGACCGCTTGTCCGGTCGAGCATGGGCTCTGCGGGACGCTGCCCATGAATGGAAGAAGGGCCCGGCGGCTGCCGGGCCCTCGTTGCACGATCGTTGATCGCTACTTGTCGCCCCGCCGGAACCATCCGCGTCGCGTGGTCACGACCGTGTGGTCTCCGGTGTCGATGACGCCGCGGTTGTTGCCGACCGTGACACTGCGCTCACCGGTGGGGATGACACCCGTGGTGTCGCCGGTGCCGGTGCTGGTCATGACCGTGTGGTCTCCGGTGGAGATGACGCCGTCGTTGTTTCCGACCGTGACACTGCGCTTACCGGTACGGCCGCTGCGTGCGTTGCGCATGTGAACTCCTTGTCCCAGTTTCCGTGTCGCATCCGCAACCGTGTTGCGGTGCCAATGCCGTACTGTCCGGGCCTTCAACCTCATCGCACGGGCACCGGTCGGTTCCGCATCCATCGACATCGTCGCCGAGCAGATAGAACCGGTGCTCGCGCTCCCTAACAACGGCGCCCAGGATCGCCAGCAAAGCCAGTTGTCACGGGACAGGCGCAGGGCCGCCGGCAGACTTGCATTCGCTCGCCCTACGGGTGGCCTACGGCCATGCCGCCGCCACGAGGCACACCTCGGCGATCCGACGGTCGGCATCGCGAGTCGTCGTGATGATCTCTGGCCGATCAGCCTGATCTCCGCGTCAAGGCTCGAGCGCCGGTTCCTCCGGCCGTGCCGGTCGGGCGGCCAGCCGTCAGAACCACGCCGCAGGACTGCGCTCCGGCCCGCCCTACGGGCGTGCGGCGTGGGCGCCGGTCCATCCGGCCGTGCCGATCGGGCGGCCCACGGTACGACGACCCGTGTCGCAGATCCTCCGCAATACGGCCGACAGGTCAGCGCCGCCGGGCGCGGTTGCTGGTGATGCCAGTGCCGCCTGTGGATCTTCTCCGAGTAGTGCTTGTTGCCTGCCTCGACTAACCTCGCGTCGCTGTGTGCCCGCGGTGGAAGGGAAGGAAGGCTGATGGCTGAGCCAACGCGCCGGATTAGGCCACAAGACGACCCATCGTCATGGTCTTACTATGGCGCCGCCCATCGCTACGACGTTCACGGCGTCCCCGAAGCGCAGGCCGCATGTGAGCGGCGCATGGACAGGCTTGTCATCGAGCGACGTGAAGACGAGCTGAGGGCCTTGACCGCCGACGGCGACCGATGCGCGTTCATCGCGCTGATCGAAATCCTCGTGGATGAAAACCGTGTCGACGACCTGCGCGCCATGGCCGAGGCAGGCGACGGCCGAGCCCATGCCACCTTGATGGAACTGTTGATGAACCAGGAGCGGGCGGACTGACTACGCCACGGCTGATCGAGAGCACCCCTGGGGGCTCCACCGTCCCCGGACCCCCGCGCACCGGATGCTATTTCCCGTGCGGGTCCGAGGCGTTGAGGGTCGCGACGACCTGGTCGTAGTCACCGCGTGCCTCGGCGTAGCGCAGGAACTTCACGCGCTCGACCTGTATCTCCTTCGCGTCCGGTTGGGCTTCGAGCAGTGCGACGACCTCCGCCACGAACTCATCGAGCGGCATCGCGAACTCGCTCTCCTCCTGGCCGGGCAGCAGCGAGGTGCGGACGGCGGGCGGTTCGAGCTCCATGACCTTCACGCTGGTGTCGGCGAGCTGTAGCCGGATCGACTCGCTGAGCATGTGGATCGCGGCCTTCGACGCGTTGTAGCTCGAGGTCACCTTGAGCGGCGCGAACGCCAGACCCGAGGAGACGGTCATGATCGTGGCATCCGGCTGCGCCCGCAGGTGCTCGATGAACGCGGCGATGAGCCGGATCGGGCCGAGCACGTTGGTCGTCACGACGGACTCCGCCGAGGCGAGGAACGACTCGGGCCGATGCCAGTCCTCGACGCGCATGATGCCGGCCATCGTGACCAGGACGTTCAGGTCGGGGTGCTTGGCCAGCACCTGTTTCGCGGCGGAGTCGATGCTCGCGGCGTCCGCCGTGTCGATCTGCACGGTGTCGATGCCGGGATGCTCGGCGGCGATCCGCTCGAGCAGCTCGGTGCGGCGGCCGCCGACGATCACGGTGTTCCCCCTGGCCTGCAGCTCAAGGGCGAGGGCGAGACCGATGCCGCTGGTGGAACCGGGGATGAAGACGGTGTTATTAGAGATGTTCATGCCCTAAGCCTTCCCGGTCGGCCGCCGGACGTGCAGAGACCGGTCATCGGGGGATCGACGATCCCTGGCTCACCCAGGACACCGGCCGATAATGGATCCATGGATCGTGCAGCACTGGCGGACTTCCTGCGGCGCCGCCGCGAGGCGCTACAGCCCGAGGACGTCGGGCTTTCGGCCGGCGCGCGCCGGCGGGCCTCTGGCCTGAGGCGTGAGGAGGTCGCGGCCCTCGCCGTGATGTCGACCGACTACTACACCCGGCTCGAGCAACAGCGCGGTCCGCAGCCGAGCGAGCAGATGCTCGCGTCGGTCGCCCGGGCGCTGCGGTTGACAGGCGACGAGCGCGACTACCTGTTCCGAATCGCCGGGCGCAACGCCCCGGCATCGGTGTCGGCCGCGACGCATGTCGCCCCCGCTCTGCTGCGGGTGTTGGATCGCCTCGACGACACCCCGGCGCTCATCCTGTCCGACCTGGGCGAGACGCTCGTGCAGAACCGGATGGCCGAGGCGCTGTTCGGCGACAAGTCCGGTTACACGGGCCTTGCCCGCAGCGAGATCTACCGCTGGTTCACCGATCCTTCGGAGCGGCTGCGCTATCCCGAGGCCGACCGCGACCGGCAGAGCCGCGCCCAGGTCGCGAACCTGCGCGCGGCGTACGGGTCGCTGGGCCCGCTGTCGCGCGCCGGAGAGCTCGTGCGGGCGCTACAGAAGGCGAGCGCGGAGTTCGCCGAGCTGTGGGAGCGGCACGAGGTCGCCAAGCGTTTCCAGGACCACAAGACGCTCATCCATCCCCAACTCGGCGCGATCGAACTCGACTGCCAGGTGTTGTTCACCGAGGATCAGTCGCAGGCGCTGCTCGTGCTCACCGCTCCCCCGCGTACCGAGGGTCATGAGAAGCTGCAACTGCTCGCGGTGCTCGGGCAGGAGAAATTCGCCGAGGCGAGACCTGAGTAGTCAGCCCCGGCAGTGGCAGGGCTGCTGCGCGTCAAAGCGCCGCTTCCCCTTCGGCCGTATCGATCGTCCGGCTTCATCGGGAGCACGGCCGACGGAATGCCGCCGATGGAGGTCTGGTTGAGCTGGTCATGATCACTGTGCTCACCGTGTCCGGCAGTCTGCGCGCGGGATCCACGAACTCGGCCGTCCTGCGGACCGCGAGCGTCGTGTCGCCGCCGGCGGCGACCGTCCGACCCTTCGCCGGGATGGCCGACCTGCCGCACTTCAACCCCGACGACGACCGCGACCCGCTGCCGCCCGCGGTGGCCGGGCTGCGCGGGGCGGTCGGTGCGGCGGACGCACTGCTGTTGTGCACTCCGGAGTACGCCGGGGGACTCCCCGGATCGTTCAAGAACCTGCTGGACTGGACGATCGGGGGCGGCGAGATGTACGGAAAGCCGGTGGCGTGGCTCAACGTCTCGTCCTCCGCTGCCCCGACCGGGGGAGCCGGCGCGCATGACTCGCTGCGTACGGTTCTGGGCTATGCCGGGTCCGTGATCGTCGAGACGGCCTGCGCCCGTATCCCTCTCTCCCGGAACCACGTAGGGCAGGACGGCCTCATCGCCGACCCAGCCGTTCAGGACGCCATCACCGACTCGCTGACCGCGCTCACCGCCGCAGTGGTCGCCGGCGCTTGATCGAGCCCCGGGCGGGCGAAAAGCTCGGTGAAGAGACGGGCTCCACGTTGTCCCGTCCCGATTCGACGGCTTCGCGCCCCGCCTCCGCTACGGAGACCGAGCTTTTCGTACGGCCCCGGCGACTCGTCCACGGCATCCTGCGGGCCGCCATTTCCGCACGCCCATAAGGCGTTAGGGCTGACGGTCAGAGCAGGGGGACATAGGAGGCCTCGTAGAACGAATCGCCCTCCTGGTGTCGGGCCACGGGCAGGAAGTCCGGGACAGTGCGGGCAGCACAGGACCGCAGCCGTCCAAGGGCTTCTTCGGCGGTGGGAGGCACCACATCGAGCAGGGCGAGAAGCCCGGTCCGTGCGTCAGGGAAATCCGGATGATCGTCGGTGAGCTCCTGCTCCAACTCTTGAACGGAGTGGCCGCGGCCCATGTCCCGCCAATAGGGGAAAGCGGCGATCAAGGTGACGGCCTCGACCAGGTCGGAGGCGAACAGCGTGGCCCCGCCCTCGGAGTCGGCGTACAGAATCGGGCGTGGACCGGCGGGCTCGCCGCACAGGAAGTAGGTGCCGCCGCTGCCGTCTCCCGCGATCGGTGTCAGCGGCAATCCGGACGGGAGCCTCAGTTCCTCGACCGGGTCACGCCGCTCGATGTCGAAGTCGCCGGGCCACACCAACAGGCCGCAGCAAGATCCACCTCGCACCTGACGAACTCACTGCCTACGAATTCCATGACATGGCCCGCATCAACGAACTGACCATTGCCCGTCTGGCCCGACGCATCATCCACGGCCACGCCGCCCGTCAAGATGGCAGCACCCGCTACCTCGAACATGGGGAGTCTGTGAGTCAAGTTTTCTAAAGCGGTGCAGATCTCCAGCGCAGCGCGGTGGAGAAGGAGAGCGACTGTGAACGACCTGATCAAGATCACGATCGGTAGACGACCTTGGCTTCCCTCCGAAGACGCTGAGGCGGTGGCGGAGTTCGACCGCTACAACTTCCCGACGTGCGGCATCATCCGGCAGCGAGGCGAACTCTTCGTTTTTGACTGTGTCGATCGCCATGTCATGGAGGGGAACGTCTGGGTCTACGCACATGTCTCCGAGGACGAGGCCGAGATGCTCATGTCCGCCTCGGGCGCTGAGCTCCTCGATGCGCTGGACGTCGCGTTCCGAGGTCGACCGGTCATGGGAGTGCTGGCGATCGACGGGAAGGTTCGCTCCGGAACCGTCGTGTCCGAAGAGGACATTGCGACCAAGGGCATTGGCCAGGCGCTGCTGGATGAGCTGCGGAAAGGACGAGATGTAGCCACCGAGGCAGCTTCGGCACTGGCGGATCTCGTCCGCGCTTGACGTGGGCAGGCGAACGAAAGCGCCTGATCATCGGAAGGCCCCGACCGCTCCAGGTCCGTTATACGACCAAGGTTGCTGGTCGGGGGACCAGGCCGCCGCCCCCGGTACGAGGCCTCGGCTCCCACCTGGAGCGGGTAGAAACCCGGCATCTTGGCAGCTAACACCGACACTTCCGGTGCCTCGGGCGCGTCCCTCGACCGAGGCCCGAGAAATGTCGGCGGGGTCGGTCATGCTCTCCTCGCGGGTCCCCGAGAAGAGAGGCTTCCCGATGTCGATCTCTGTCACCGGCCGGCGCGAACGAGCGCGTACGGCTCGGGCGGTGAGACGGTCCGGGCACGCGATGAGCCCGTTCTGGGACGGGTCGCCGGTCCCTGATCGGCCGTGCCGGGCGCGGGTGGAAGGGCGCGCGCGATGAGTGCGGACGTGTGGGAGCGGAGCGTCGTACGGGTGGTTCCGCCGCTGCGGCCGCGGAAGCTGGCGAAGGTTCCGTTCGTGGAGCTGGCGGACGGGCGCTTGCAGGGGGTCGTGTCGAGCGGGTCGGACATCGCCCGCGTGTACGTGTCCTCGATCGCCACGCGGACCCACGGCTACAGCTGCGGGACGAACAACAACCGGCCCTGCGGCGGGCTGCACGGTGCGCCGTGCAAGCACCTGCGGGCACTCGTCGACGAGGCCGTGCTGCAGTACGGCCTCGACCGCGTCGCCCGGTACCTCCGGGTGGACGTCGGTGAGGGCGAGGATCTGGTGAGCCGTCTGGACGGTGCGCCGGAGCCGGCGCCGGCCGCCGTGGTGTTCAGCCGCTTCCTTCGCCACCTGGCCTATCTGGAGCTTCCGGACACCACGGAGCCGATCGCCGAGCTGCACTGGTTCCCGGCCACGAGGGCGGTGGGCTGATGCTCGGTGTACAGCTCGCGGCGCTGCTCGACGGGGAAGTGCCGGGGGTCGAGGAGACCCTCGATCTGGTGGCCGGCTTCGACGCCGCTCTCGTGCACGGCTTCGCCCGGCTGGATGAGGAGCAGGCAGGGCGGCTCGCGGCCGTGGCCGGGGCGCTGCGGGACACCCCGCTCGGACCGGCGGTCGGCGAGGCGGTCGAGAAGATAACGGCGGGTTCGATCGGGGACGAGCATCTGGGGGTGCTCGCCGGCGCCCGTACGGCGCTCTTCGGCGCGGTGCACGACGCGCGGCTCGGCCGTCTCGACGCGGCGCTCGGCCGGAGCAGGGCCTCGTGGGAGGAGCCGGCGTCCGCGCCGGCGGCCGACGGTCCGCTCGGCGCGAGCCGGTCGTGGTTGCAGGAGCTGGCGATCACCGGCTGGCGGGGCGTCGACCACGACCTCGTTTCAGCCTCCGACCAGGCCATCTCGGCTCTGCTGGGCGAGTCGCGCCTGCGTCGGCTCGCGGTGCTGCTCGACGGCCTGGTCGCGGAGCTGCGCGCCTCGTGTCCGGTCGCGACGATGGACCACGTGCCCGCCCGGCGCTGGGCCGACCTGTGGGCACGCGCCCTCCTGCTGACACAGCCGGGCGTCCAGGGCGTGGCCGAGCCCGTCGGCGTGGTGTCGGGGCGGTTCCTGCCGCTGGGCGTCGATGTGCACGAGCACGGAACGGCCGTGCAGATCCAGGTCCACGGGGTCCTGGAGCCGGCCGACGGTTCCTCGGCCCGTCTCATGCGGACGAGCGTCGCCGCGACGAAGGTCGACACGATCGTCGGCCCGGCGCTGTGGCGGCTGCTCGACGGGTATCCCGCGCTGCTCAGGGCGCTCGCCGAGCACCGGAGCGCCGACCTCGCCGACGTTCCCCTCACGGCGGCGGGCGACCTGCTCTGGCGGGAGGATCAGGCCACCGTGGGGGAGCCGGCGGATCCGTTCGCGACGGCACGGCTCCGGCTCGCGGACGCGCTCGCTCCGGCGGTCCCTCCCCTGGAGCGCCATCCGGTGCGCATCGCCGAGCCCGTGCTGCTGGAGGGGTACACGATCAACGGCGACACGCTCGACCTGGACGGGAACACCCTGGCGGTCGACCTCGACCGGCTGCCGGGCTGTGGTCCGCTCACGCCGGAGCTGGTGGCCGCGTCGTCCGCGTGCGTTGGACTGCTCCGCTGGGACGGCGGCCGGTGGCTGCTGCAGCCGCTCGCCGTACAGGCCACGGTCAAGCGCAAGGCGGTCGAGGCGCACGGTGGCGACTGGGCGCTCGGCCCGACCGATCCGAAGGTCGTCAAGGCCGAGGCCAGGGCCGGTGACGCGGTCGCCGTGCTGCGGGAGCGGGCCGGAAGGCTGCTGCGGAAATGAGCGACCACACCCCTCCCTCGGCGGAGGCCATGAGCGACCACACCCCTGACACGACGAGGAGCGGCTCCGACACCGCGGAAGAGAATCGACGGCAGGTTCTCTACTGGCGGCTGCTGGCGCGGATGTTCGACCACGAGGAGCAGCCCGCGTTGGAGGCCGCGAGCGTGGCGATCGTCGAGGACATCGGGCTGCCGCCCGCGCTGCTCGATCCCTCGGTGTCGGTGGACAACCTCGTCCAGCGCTTTCCCGGCCTGGAGGCCGAGCTGGACGGCCTGATGGCCCCCGCGAACGACGATCAGCGGGTGCGGCGGGCCGCGCTGGTCTCCAAGCTGCTGCTCAACGTGCTGTCGACCGGCTCCGGCAGTGTGACCGCGACGCAGCTGGCCGACTGGCAGCGGGACGCCGGCCGGCTCAAGCGGGCATGCGGAGAGGAGGGAGCGGCCGAGCTGGCCGGCGTGTTGTCGGGGCTCGAAGGCGACCTGGTCGGCCGGATGCGGTTGCGCGAGGTGCTGGCCGATCCGACCCTGGCGCGGCAGCTGACGCCGAGCATGTCGCTCATCGAACAGCTGCTGCGCGACAAGGCGAACCTGTCGGGCGTCGCGCTCGCCAACGCGAAGGCGCTGATCCGCCGCTACGTCGACGAGGTCGCCGAGGTGCTGCGGACCCAGGTCGAGCAGACCAGCGTGGGCACGATCGACCGGTCGGTGCCGCCGAAGCGGGTGTTCCGCAACCTCGACCTCGACCGCACCATCTGGAAGAACCTCGTCAACTGGGACCCGGAGGACGAGCGGCTGTACGTCGACCGGCTGTTCTACCGGCAGACCGCCAAGCGCACCACGCCCGCTCGCATGATCGTGGTCGTCGACCAGTCCGGGTCGATGGTCGACTCGATGGTGAACTGCACCATCCTGGCGTCGATCTTCGCGGGCCTGCCGAAGGTCGACGTCCACCTGATCGCGTACGACACGCGGGCGCTCGACCTGACGCCCTGGGTGCACGACCCGTTCGAGGTGCTGCTGCGGACCAGCCTCGGCGGCGGCAACGACGGCCCCGTCGCGATGACCATGGCCCGCCCGAAGATCACCGATCCGAGCAACACCGTGATGGTGTGGATCTCCGACTTCTACGAGTTCGACCGGTCGCAGCCGCTGTTCGACGGGATCCAGGCGGTGCACCGGTCGGGGGTGAAGTTCATCCCGGTCGGCTCGGTGAACAGCTCGGGCCACCAGAGCGTGAACCCCTGGTTCCGCCAGCGCTTCAAGGATCTCGGCACGCCCGTGATCTCAGGCCACATCCACAAGCTCGTGTTCGAACTCAAGAACTTCCTGGATTAGGAGTAAGAACGATGACCGACGAGATGCTGCGCGCCCCGGCCGAGGTCAAGTACGCCGAGGAGCTCGACTGGCTGGAGTCCGTCGACGACGGGCCCAAGCCGTTCTCGTGGCGGCTGAGCCCCCGGATGGTCCGCCTGTTCGTCCTCGGCTCCGAGCGTTCCGACGGGCTGGACCGGGAGATCTCGCAGAAGTGGTTCGGCGACCGGAGCTTCGTCGAGCGGAGCATCGTGACGCTCGCCTCCGACCGCGGCCTGCTGCTGATCGGCGATCCCGGCACCGGCAAGAGCTGGCTCGCCGAGCTGCTGTCGGCCGCCATCTGCCGTAACTCGACGATGGTCGTCCAGGGAACGGCCGGCACCACCGAGGACCACATCAAGTACTCGTGGAACGTCTCGATGGTGATCGCCAAGGGTCAGTCCCGCGAGTCGATGATCCCCTCGCCGATCATGACGGCGATGGAGCAGGGGACGATCGGGCGGTTCGAGGAGCTGACCCGGTCGACGAGCGACGTGCAGGACGCGCTGATCTCCATCCTGTCCGAGAAGTACGTCTCCATCCCCGAGCTCGACGCCGACAACATCGTCTTCGCCAAGCCCGGCTTCTCGATCATCGCCACGGCCAACAGCCGCGACCGGGGCGTGAACGACCTGTCGTCCGCGCTGAAGCGGCGGTTCAACTTCGTCCGCATCCCCGTGGTGACCAGCAAGCGCAGCGAAGAGGAGATCGTCAAGTTCCGTACGACCGAGCTGCTGCGCCGGCACCGGATCGACCTGGACGTGCCGCCCACGCTGCTGGACATCCTGCTCCAGAGCTTCGCCGACCTGCGCGCCGCGGCGGCCTCGGCCACCAGCGACGACGAGAAGCTGGAGTCGGCGCTGTCCACGGCGGAGCAGATCGGCGTGCTGGAGGACGCGATCCTGCACAGCCAGTTCTTCGGCGACCGGACGCTCCGCGCGGAGACGCTCGCCGGCTCGCTGGTGGGCTCGCTCGCCCGCCGCAGCCCGGAGGACCTGGCGATCCTCAACAAGTTCTGGCACGGCGTGATCGAGCCGCGCAGCAAACAGGACGACGGCGCGCCCTGGCAGGCATTCCTGGAGGGCGGGCGGCAGGCTCTGGGCACGCTCTCATGAGCGAGGCGACGTTGCCGGGGCCGTTCGGGGCGCTCCGCGGGCAGCTCCTCGACGCGGCCGCCGCGTTCGCCGGGGACGGGCCCGGCGGCGCGGACCCGGTGCCCGGCATCCTGGCCGGCATGGTCGACGACGTCGACCGGGCGCTGCGCGAGGAGCTGGAGATCTTCCCGGTCTGCCATCACTCACCGGCGTCCGCGCTGGCCATGACGCGACGGCTCCGCGAGAAGCGGCCCACGGTCATCTATCTAGAACTGTGCGAGGATCTGCGGCCGCTCCTCGACGAGCTGCGCAACTGCCGGCTGCCCGTCGCGCTGCAGGCGTTCGCGACCGAGCTGGACGACTTCCCGGCGACGTGGGCGCCGCTCAGCGTGGTGGCGCCCGTCACCGAGGCGTCGGCCGAATACCAGGCCATCGCGTACGCCCTGGAGACGCCCGGCGTCGAGCTCGTGCTGGTCGACCGCTCCACCGACCACGTCTTCCAGTGGGAGCCCCGTACGCCGGCCGAGCCCGCGACCGGCGACGGCCCGGAAGGCGATGGGGAAGAGGCGGCTCTGCACGGTGACGCCGTCGGCATCGAGATCGGCGACCTGCGTCCCCGCTTCGCCGAGCTCGAAGCGCACCTGCTGCACCACGGCAAGGTCCGGCACTGGTCCGAGTGGTGGGACCAGTACGTCGAGCAGCCCCTCGTCGGCGCCGACTACGCGACGTACCGGCAGGTCATGGTCATGATCGGCAGCCTTTTCCGGCGACTGCGCCCGGCCCGTGACGCGCGGAACGACCGTGACGAGGACCGCGAGCGCTACATGTGGACCCGCATGCGCGAGCACCTCGCCGCGTCCGGGGCCGACCCGGCCCGCTGCCTGTACGTCTGCGGCGCGTTCCACGCGGCCAGCCGCGTCGAGCAGTTCGGCCTGCGCGCGCAGGCGCCGTTCGAGATCACACCGCGTACGGCGACCCGCTGGCAGTACGGCCTGATCCCCTCCAGCCACTCCGCCATCGAAGCGCAGTTCGGGCTGGCCCCCGGATCGGTGTCGATCGCCGCGGCGACCTGGGCGAAGGCGGTGAAGCGCAGCGGTGTCACGCCGTTCCGGCTCAAGGGCCAGGAGGGCAAGCCGAAGGCCTCCCGTGCCCGGCGGCCGTCCGATCCGGACGGGCCGGTCGCCGACCGGCTGTCGGGGTTCCTGTCGCAGCCGCCCGCACCGGACGGGCTCGACGAGGAGGAACTCCTGGGCTGGTGCGTCGACATCGTGCGGCTGGCGCGCCGCAACGGCTACCTCGCGAGCACGGCCGACGCCATCGCCGTGTTCGAGACGTCGATCCTGCTGGCGAACCTGCGCGGCCGACGGCGCCCCACCCCGTACGACTTCCAGGACGCGGCGGTCACCTGCATCGAGAAGGACACCGTTCCGGGCCGCCGTGACGTACGCCGCCTGTGCGAGATCCTGCTCGGCGGCGACCGCGTCGGACAGGTCGGCTACGAGTCGCTCCCGCCGCTGGCCCGCGACGTCCTGGACCGGCTGGAGCCCCTGGGACTCGATCTGACCAGGCGCACGATCCAGCGAGCGCTGCTCGACCTCGGCGCCGACCCCGGGCTGAGGCCCTGCTCCGACCTGCTCTGGGTGCTGCGCCGCCTGCTGCCCGACGACGCCGTCCGCCCCATCATGGGCTCCCGGCGGCTGGGGGAACGCCCGATCCAGGAGAGCTGGGACCTGGCGATCGGCCGTCACCAGCGGTCGATCGTCGAGCTCGGCTACGAGGGCGTCACGATCGAGCAGGTGCTGGAGCAGCGGCTGCGCCGCGCCGTGGCGGACCCGAAGGCGACCGCCGCCGTCGCGCTGGAGGCCGTGGAGGACGCCATCCTCTACCTCGGCGGCGGGCGCGTCGCCGACGACCTCGGCGCCCGCGCCGTCGCGTTGCTCGCCGCCGAGCGCACCGTGGACGACGCACCCGACGTGCTCCGCCGGATCCGCAGGCTGCTGGCCCACTACCGCGCCACGGGGCCCGCGCTGCCCGAGTGGTGCGAACGCTTCGTGACCGCAGGATACGCGCACTACTGCACGCTGTTGCCGACCGCCTTCGTGGACGAGGACACCGGTGTCCGCCAGGTGGCGGCCATGCTCGGCTTCCTGTTCGGCATGGAGGGCCTGGCGCTGTCACTCGGCTGCGACCACTCCCAGCTCGAGCTCGCCGTGCGGCAGTCGCACCCGGAGGCGCCGGCCAAGGTCGCGCTGCTGTGGGCGACGCAGACGCAGCTGGGGCTGCTGGCCCTCGACGCGCTGCGCTCGCGGTACGACGACCTGCTGGCCAACCCGCTCGTCGTCCCGTCGATCCCGCTCTACCTGAGCGGGTTCGTCCAGGCGCTCGAGCCGGCCCCGTCCCTGGCCCCCGTCATCGTCGAGGTGATGTCCAAGGCGTTCGCCCGGTTGCCCGATCCGGTTCTTCTCCCCTGGCTTCCCCGGCTGATCACCACACTGCGGGAGCAGGCGCCGGAGCTGGTGCCGGTGCTCGTACGGGAGGCGGGCCGGGTGTTCCCCGCCTCCCTGCCGGCCGTCGACGCCTGGGTTCCGCCGTGGTTCGCGCGGCCGTCGGCGACGGTGCCGCCTCCGATTCCGACCTCGGCCGGGGCGGTCGCGGACCTCGTGGCCGGTCACCCGGCGGCGTGCGACGCCGTGGCCGGGCTCCTGGGGCAGGACGCCGGATGGCGCGCGGCCACCGGCGGGGCCGGGCAGGACCAGGTCACCGCCCTGCTGGCCGGGCACGGCGACACCGGTCACGCGGTCGCGGCACTCGTCACCAGGTGATCGCGTAGCGGGCCCACCGACAGGCCTCGCACGCGTACGTCATCGAGGAGCGGGGGCAGTGCGCCGAGCGTGCTCCGCCACGATTCGGGGGCCGATGTGCAGTCCGAGTCGTGGAGGAGCACGGTGCCCCCGCCCTCGAGATCACGGGTGACGAGGGCGAGGACCGACGCGGGGGTGGCGGCGCGTGTCCAGTCACGTCCCCAGTTCGTCCACAGCACCGGGGTCAGGCCCAGTCGGCGTGCGGCACGCAGCGCCGAGGAGCTCAGCACGCCGTACGGCGGCCGGTACCAGCGCGGCACCGTGCCGGTGGTCCGGGCGATCGTCTCCGTCGCCCTGGCCAGGTCGTCGTACGTCTCGGCCGGTCCGCGCAGCAGCATGCAGCGGTGCTCCCAGCCGTGCACCGCGACCTCGTGGCCGGCGTCGACCAGCTCCCTGCCCAGGTCCGGTGCGTCCTTCAGCATCCGGCCGAGGAGGAAGAACGTGGCCGTCGCCTCGTACTCCCGCAGCGCGGCCAGGAACGCCGGGGTCGAGCGCGGATCCGGGCCGTCGTCGAAGGTGAGGGCCACATGACCGGGATCACCGACCCCGGCCAGTCCTGGGAACAGACGCCGGCGCAGCGGGCCGATGGAGGTGAGCGCCGGTGCGGCGTGCGCGACGGTCAGGACGCCGGCGGCGGCGAGAAGCACGCGTGGGAAGGAGCTCATCGGGCGACCTCCGCGGCCGTGGCGAGCGCCTTCGTCGTGAGTGGCGAGGTCACCGGGGTTCCGCCGGCGAGGGCGGCGACGATCGCCGCCGGGTCGGCCGTGCTCGGGGGCGTCGTCCGACCGGGTCCGGCCAGCGCCGCGAACAACGCCTCGGGCAGATCTTCCGGCCGGCGCGCCCACGGGGCCCAGCCCGCATCCTCCAGCACGGCGGCGTTCGTCCTCCCATGCCCCGGAAGGCACCGGTAGCTGATCACGGGCAGCGCCGTCGCCAGCGCCTCGAGGGAGCTCAGGCCCCCCGCGTTCTGGACCACGACGTCACAGGCTCGCATCAACGACGGCATGTCCTCCACCCAGCCCAGAGTGATGCCCACGCCGGAGCTGTTCAACGCCTCGCGCAGCGCCCCGTTCCGCCCGCAGACGACGACGGGCGTCACCAGCCCGGACGCGGCCACGTCCCGCACGGTGGCCGCGACGTCTCCGGCGCCCCACGACCCCGCGACCACCAGGGCCAGGCGCCGGTCCTCGGGCAGGCCGAAGTACAGCCGCGCCATCTGCCGTTCGGCGGTGGACGCCGGCGGCCGGAACGCCGGGCGTACGGCCGGCGTGCACACCCGTACGTCGGCGGCGCCCAGCCGCCGCGCCTCGGCCGCCGTCGTCGCGTGGAGCGCCAGGTGGGCGTCGACCCCCTCGGCGATCCACAGAGGGTGCACGGACAGGTCGGTGAGGTACGTGACCACCGGGACCTTCAGGACGCCGCGGCGCCGCAGCCGGCCCAGCGCCTGGCTCGCCAGCGGGTAGGTCGAGACGACCGCGACGGAGCCCGCCGTCGTACGGGCGAGGCGGCGCGCGGCCAGCCCGCTCAGGGCCCGCGCCGCCGCCGCGAGGTCCTGCCGTCGCTCCAGTGCCGTGAACAACCGCTCCCAGCTCTCCGGAGCGGCCCGCAGCTGCAGCTCGTACGTCCGCCGCAGCATGCGTCCGAGCGAGGCGGGGAGCAGGTCGAGGAAGTCGTGGACGTCGACGGAGTACCCGGCCTGGCGTAGCCGCCGGGCCAGCTCGGTCGCCGC
Source organism: Actinoallomurus purpureus (assembly GCF_024055795.1). GTDB lineage: Bacteria > Actinomycetota > Actinomycetes > Streptosporangiales > Streptosporangiaceae > Actinoallomurus > Actinoallomurus purpureus. The sequence continues at coordinate 224,710 of NZ_JAMXMY010000010.1, forward strand.
GCCGTCGTGCCCGGCGCCCACGCTCGCCGACACGATGGTGACGTGCCGTCGCGTTCCGGACTGTATGAGGGAGGTCTTCACGGAGTTGTGCCTTCTGTCTCGACGCGATGGACTCCGGCCGCCGGCCGGAGCGGGATCTGGGGGGAAGAGATCGGTCGCCGGTGCCGCGCACGCATCGGAGGCGGTTGCGGCGTGCGACGCTCGCCACGAGCGGTGGCCCGGGAGGCGGTTGCGGCGGGCGGCGATCGTCACGAGGGGTGGCCCGCCCGGACGCGGAGGCGGGCGCATCGGGTGCCGTCTTGGCCGACGGTGACGGTCCGGTACCGGCCGGGCATGACGGCCAGCCAGCAGAACCCGCCGACCCCGATCGCCTCGGCCGGGTGCGTCTCGCGTGCCCACCGGCCCGTGGAGAACAGCACCGCGGGGACGATCGAATCGGCCGGAAGCCGGCCCCAGGCGACGGCGTACGGGCGTCCTCGGGAGACGCCGCACCGGGCGCCCCGCAGGATCTCCGGGGCCACCGAGGTCTCCACGACGACGTCGATCAGCGTCTCCGCGTCGTACACCTCCAGCGCGGGCTGTCCCATCGAGCCCCGGCCGAGCCGGACCGTCCACGGGGTGGCGTTCAGGCACCGCTCGAGGGACACCACGCTGGCGACCATGGGGTTGATCTCCTTCCGCGCCCGGCTTGTCGGGCATGAGGACCAGCGTCGTCGTTCCGGGGCCGAAGATCAGTAATGCGGCCATCCGATCTCGGGTGGTACCAGGTTCACCTTCGGCCCTCCCGCCTGCTCCATGGCAGCCCCTGACCTGGGAGAACAGAACTTCAACGGCCCAGAGGCGAAGACGGGCGTCGTTAGACTCTCGGCATGCTCCTCCCGACGGACGAAGAGATCCGCGCGTTGCATGAGAAACACGCGCCCACGCGGGCGGCGTTCGACCTCGTTCACACGCACTGCGAAATCGTGTGCGGGATCGCGGAACAACTCCTGGCCGACGGTGACCCGAGCCTCGACGCGGATCTGGTGCGCGCCGGGAGTCTGCTGCACGACATCGGGGTCTATCGCCTGTACGACACCGACGGGAGAATCGACGAGTCGGGCTACATCCGTCACGGGATCCTCGGCGACGAACTCCTGAGGGACGAAGGGATCCCCGACGTCCTCCGCCGCTTCTGCTCGCGCCATACCGGAGTGGGCATCACGCGGGACGACGTGCGGCGACAGGAACTCCCCCTGCCGGTCGCCGACTACGTCGCGGAGTCGCGCGAGGAAGAACTCGTCATGTACGCCGACAAGTTCCACAGCAAGACCGACCCGCCGACCTTCGTCTCCGCCACCTCCTACGCCGACCGGATCCGGCGGTTCGGTGCGGACAAGGTCGCGAAGTTCACGGCGATGTGCGAGACCTTCGGCGTCCCCGATCTCAGGCCGTTCGTCGCCGAGTACGGGCACGTTCCGGCCTAGAGGCGCATCTCGGCCGGGATCTTCACAGATTCCCCACAGATCGTCCGAGGGATCTCCGCACGCGGCTTTTAGGCTCGCCGCCATGCAACGAATCCTTGTCGTCGAGGATGAGCCCGCCATCGCGCAGGCGGTCGCCGACCGGCTGGCGGCCGAAGGCTTCGAGGTGCGGACGGTCGCCGATGGACCGGCCGCCGTAACGGCCTTCGGGGAGTACCGGCCCGATCTCGTCGTGCTCGACCTCATGCTGCCCGGCTTCGACGGGCTGGAGGTCTGCCGCCGTATCCAGGGGGAGCGACCGGTCCCCGTGCTCATGCTGACGGCCCGCGATGACGAGACCGACCTGCTCGTCGGCCTGGCGGTGGGGGCCGACGACTACCTGACCAAGCCGTTCAGCATGCGTGAGCTGACTGCCCGCGTCCGGGCCCTGCTGCGCCGGGTCGAGCACGCGGCCGCGCTGGCGGCCACCCCCGCCCGCGACGTGCTCCGGCTCGGCCCGCTGGAGATCGACCGGGCGGCCCGCAGGGTCGCCGTCGACGGGGCACCCGTGCATCTGACGCCCACCGAGTACGACCTGCTCGACTGTCTCGCCCGTACGCCGGGTGCCGTGCTGACCAGAGCGGTCCTGCTGGGTTCGCCGGGTCGATGGCAGGAGCGGCTGATGTGCTCCTTGCCGGGCGGTGCTGTTTCAGGTTCGCTGTGTGATGCGTTCGCGCGTCAACTCCCGCTGCCATTTGCCGCTGGTGGTACGCGGCAGCCAGCCGGGACGGACGGTGTGGACCTCGATCGCCGACAGGCCGAGGTGGTCGGCGACCGCCACTTTGATCCGGGTCGTCAGGGCGGCCGGGTCGGTGCGGGGCGCGATCTCGGCGACGACGGTCAGCCGTTCGGCGTCGGCGAACGCCACGCACCGTTCGCGGTGGACACCGGGCTGGCGGCGGGCGATGTCCTCCACGTCCTCGGGGAAGTGGTTCTGTCCCCGCACGATGATCATCTCCTTGCGGCGGCCGGTGACGAAGAGGTCGTCGCCGAGGCGGAAGCCCAGGTCGCCGGTGCGCAGCCAGGGGCCGTCGAACGCCTCGGCCGTGGCGGACGGGTCGTGCAGGTAGCCAGGGGTCACCGCGGGTCCGCTGATCTCGATCTCGCCGAGACGTCCCGGCGGAATCTCGGTGCCGTCCGTCAGCCGCATCCGCAGGCCGTGCACGGGACGCCCGACGGAGACCAGCGCCTTGGCCCTGGGGTGGTCGGAGGCGACCTGGACGGCACGCCGCTCGTCGGCCAGCAGCGACCGGTCCACATGAACGGTCCTGGGGGTGGCGCCGGGTTCGGGGAACGCGACGGCGAGCGTGGCCTCGGCCATCCCGTACACCGGATACATCACCGAGGCGGTCACGCCGGCGGCGGCGAAGCGCTCGGTGAAAGCGGTGACGGTCTTGGCCCGTACCGGCTCGGCACCGTTGTAGGCCAGCCGCCACCGGGACAGATCGAGGTCAGAGGGCAGATCGGTGGCCGCCAGGCGCCGGTAGGAGAAGTCGGGCCCGGTCAGCATGGTCCCGCCGGCCTGTGACATCAGCCGCAGGACGGCGGCGGGCCGGCGGAGGAAGGTCAGCGGAGGGACCAGGTGGGCACGTCCTCCGGCGAGCAGCACGGCGAGCGGACCGAACAGGCCCATGTCATGGAAGTGCGGTACCCACGACACGATGGTGTCGTCTTGCGTGATGGCGCTGGACCGGACGATCGCCCGCAATCCGCTCATCACCGTGGAGTGCGGCAGCTTGACGCCCTTGGGCCTGCTGGTACTGCCCGAGGTGAATTGCACGACCGCCAGGGTGTCCGCGGCCACCGCAGGGAGCCTCCCGCTGCCCGGTGCGTCCAGGTCGGCATCCAGGATCGCCAGTCGCGGGCGGCGCGCGGTCAGCTCGGTCGCGATCTGCACGCCGTCGGGGTGGGTGACGAGGTGCCGTATTCGGGCCTTGTCGATGGAGGGGGCGAGCCGTTCGGCCGCCAGGTCCGCAGCTCCGGCGGGGATGGGGAACATGCTTGCCGTTGCTCCCGCGCGAACGATTCCCAGCAGGGCGATCAGGGCGTGCGGGCCGGTCGGGGCCAGGACGCCGACGATGTCGCCGGGGCCTGCACCGTGCGCCAGCAATCCATGCGCGAAGCGTGCCGACGCAGTGTCGAGGTCGGTCGCGGTCAAGCTGTGGCCGGTGTGCGGGAACGTCACCGTGACGCCGGGGGCCAGGAGTCCGACGGCCTCGGCCAGTGTCGCCGCGTCTAGGGCGTCCGCGCTCACCGGTGCACTTTCTGGAACACGACCATGAGCGGGCTCTCGGGTTCTACGGTCGCGCCGTTGCGGCAGACGTCCTGGATGTAGGGGCCGGGCGGGGCGCTCAGCCGGAGTTCTCGCAGCAACCTGGCAGTGATCAATTGAGTTCCCAAGGTCCCGAGATGGATACCGGCGCAGACGCGTCGTCCCGCGCTGAAAGGTGTCCACGCCAGCCGCTCGTGTGTACTGTCGCGGAATCGTCGTGGCCGGAACTGGTGCGGGTCGTCGAACAGGTCGGGATCGCGCTGGGTGTCGCCGATCGCGTAGAACACCTCGCTTCCGGCTGGCAGCCGCGTCCCGTCGAAGGCGAGATCGGTGAGTGCGCGGCGGGGCAGGTACCGCAGCGGCGGGTGCAGGCGGGCGGCTTCGGCGAAGGCCGCGTCCAGCAGCGGGGTGGTCTGCGCCGACACCGGCGTTCGGTCGCCGGTCTCGCGGCGGATCGCGTCCTGCTCGGCGGGGTGGCGGGCCAGCAGCCACAACAGTCTGGCGGTGAGGTAACCGGTGGTCTCGTATCCGGCGAGGATCAGGATGGCGATGTTTCCGGCGATCTCTTCGTCTGGTGGCGGCTGCGGCAGTGCCCGCAGGCGGCGAACGGGCCCCTCGACGTCGGCGAGCCGTTGGACGGCCGTCAGCAGCAAGGCGCGCATACGGCGGCGTGCCCGCCCGATGCGGCGAACATCCCGGTCGCCGTCCGCCGTCCCGAGTTCGACGTCGCGGATGCGCAGCACGTTGTAGAGCTCGTACATCTCGTGGGCCTCGGCGGCCGACAGGCCGGCGAACGCGCCCGCGGCGATCTCGAAGACCAGCGGGGTGGTGAAGGAGTGCAAATCGAACGGCGTACCGAGAGGCAGCGTCGGCAGCACCCGGTCGAGGGTGTCGTTGATACGCCGCTCGTGTGCGGGTGCGGCGGCCCGTCCCAACAGCGGCAACAGGGCCTTGCGGCAGCCGCGGTGCTGCACACCGTCGAGGTTCAGGACGCCGCGGCCGAAACGATCGCCGAAGATGGCGTCCCAGCCGTCGGCGTGCGAGAGCTCGTGGTCCTTGGCTCGGAAGAAGTGGTCGGCCAGCGCCACGCCGCGCAGGTACACCCTGCGGTTGCCCGGTGCGCCGGGCGGGAAGCCGCCAGCGGCGTTCATTCGCGCACCGCCGGCTCCGCGACCACGATCTGGTCGACCAGATCGTTGATCGTCATCGGGATCATGAAGACGCGCGGATCGACCTCGTCCTCCACCTCCAAGGCCTCCTCCAGCGCGATCAGCAGCTCCACCCGTTCGACCGAATCGATCCCCAGTTCGCCGACGAGATGCTCGTCACCGGTGATCGATGTGCCCGTGAGCGCGGGCCGCACCTCCCGCACCGCCGTGACCAGTACCGCGCGCACCTCGTCCCGGCTCAGCCGCCGATCACCCAAAGTCCTACCCTCCATCCGCCCCGGACGGGGCAGACGATCACGTACATTACAGTTCGTAGTCTATCAGTCACCATGTGATGTCAAAAGGAGCGTCATGGGAGCACTGGACGGCAAGAGGGTTCTGGTAACCGGAGGCTCCCGGGGCATCGGCCGGGCCATCGTCGAGCGACTCGCCGTCGACGGCGCGGACGTCGTCTTCGGCTACCGCCGGGACAAGGAGGCGGCCGGCGAGGTCGCGGCGGCCACGGGAGCACACGCGGTGCGAGCCGACGTCGCCGTGGCCGCGGAGGTCGAGGACCTGTACCGGCGGGCCGAGAGCCTGCTCGGCCCGCTCGACGTACTGGTCAACAACGCCGCCGTCTGGCTGCCGCGCGGACGCCTGGCGGAGGCGAGCGAGGAGGACTTCGACGCCATGATGGCAGTCAACGCCAAGGGCACCTTCCTGGCACTGCGGTACGCGGCCGAACGGCTGCGGGACGGCGGCCGCGTGGTGAACCTGTCGTCGGTGTCGGTCCGCCGCCCGACGCCGGGCAACGCCGTGTACGCCGCGTCCAAAGCCGCCGTCGAGCAGTTCACCGCCGTGGCCGCGCTCGAGCTCGGCGCCCGCGGCATCACGGTCAACTGCATCGCCCCCGGCGCGACCGACACCGCGATGCTGCGCGAGTCGCTCCCCCCTCGGCTTCTGGCGCGTGCCGCGCGCAACACGATCCTCGGACGCCTCGGCACCGGCGAGGACATCGCCGGCGTCGTCGCCTTCCTGGTGGGCCCCGACTCCGGCTGGATCACCGGGCAGACCATCAGCGCCACCGGAGGTCTGCTCTGAAGACCGCTCCGCATCGCCGTCAGGTACCTATCGCCGCCAGTCCCGGCCACCAAAGGGTCACCAAGCGGCCACAGAGATTCATTACGCTATGTGCTTAGATAACTACAGTTAGTACTCGGCGGTTCCTGTGGCGATATCATGCGCTTGGGGCCGGACCTGCGATTCTTCGGGGCATCGAATGGAAAACGTTCCAGTAGATGATTCGCGCGAAACGTCCACCTACGATTACATCGTCGTCGGCTCTGGGCCAGGCGGCGGACCTGTCGCGGCGAATCTCGCCGAGGCCGGCTTCTCAGTGCTCGTCCTTGAGGCGGGTCCGCCCAGCGGGAACGAGGTCTACCGGGACGTCCCCATGTTCTTCGCACAAGCCACCGAAGACCCTGAGGTGGCCTGGGAGTACTGGGTTCAGCACAACGACGGCGGCAAAGCCGCTCACGGTGACACGTGGGTCGATGAAAAGGGCGGGGTCCTCTACCCCCGCGCGTCAGCCCTCGGCGGCTGCACCATCCACAACTCCGGCATCATCATGTACCCGGCGCACAGCGACTGGGACGACATCATGGAGCTGACGGGCGACGAGGGATGGCACCACGAAGCCATGTGGCAGCACTGGCAAAAAGTGCTCGAATGGCAGGCCGTTTCCTCCAGGAACCCGTTCGCCCAACTGGAGTCTCCGCGAACCGATCTCGGCAGCCTGGTCGGATCTCTCAGGGGCCCGGACTGGTTCCTCAAGTCGATGGGGGGCGCTCCACGTTCGGGGTCGCTCAACGACAAGGACAACGTCGGCGCCCCGGGATCCTGGGACCTGGAGATCGGGATCAAGGCCGGCGTGCGCCAAGGTGTCCGGGATCGCCTCATCTCGGCCGAGCGAAGCTGTCCGCAACTGGAAATCCAGTGCGACGCACTGGTGGAGAAGGTCCTCTTCGAGCCCGGGCCGACAGGCCCCAGGGCGGTAGGCGTCCAACTCCTGAACGGACGTCATCTCTACCAAGCCTCACCGAAGTTCCAGGAGACGGCTGAGGAGGAGCGCGCAACTCGTCGCCAGGTGGTCCGAGCTCGTCGCGAGGTCATCGTCGCCGGCGGTGCCTACAACACCCCGCAAATCCTCATGCTGAGCGGAATCGGCCCCGCCGACCACCTGCAGGCCCACGGCATCGAAGTCCTCGTCGACTCCCCGCTCGTCGGCGCCAACCTGCAGGACCGGCGTGAGATCTCGGTCATCGACCGCTACGCCATGCCGGACCTGGCAGAGGATCGCTATGTGAGTGCACTGGTCAAGTCGCTCGGCCTGACCGGGCCACGGCTGAGCGTCTGCTTGTCCGGGTGGCGGGCCGACCCAGAAAACTCTCAACTGGGCCAGTTCGGCATCCCCTGCATCAGGTATCGCACCGAGGGCCCCGACGGATCCCCCGCCAACTGCGTCACGCTAGGAGTGCCCACCCAGTTCCGGGCCCATCACCCCGGCTGGGTCAAGGAGGCGCTCGCGCACGTCGGCCAGACCTGGACCTGGTTGACGCTCATGGGGTACACCGGGGACCGCAACGGCTACGTGCGCCTGCGTTCAGGCGACCCGACCCGCTGCCCGGAAATCAACTTCCGCGCGTTCGGCAACGGCACAGGTGGAGAACACGACCTCGCCGCACTGACGCAGGCCATCCAGATGTGCCGCGAACTGAACCGCGCCGAACCCGGCCAAGGCGAGATCTTCCCCGGCCCCGACGTCCAGGACCTCGGCGACTTCATCCGCAGGGAGCACTACGGCCACCATCCGGCATGCTCCAGCCCACTCGGCAGGACCATCGACGACTCGGTCGTCGACAGCCGCTTCAAGGTCCACGGAGTGGAAGGGCTACGCATCGTGGACGCCTCGGTATTTCCGAAGATGCCGGGCCTGTTCCTTATCGCAGCCATACAGACCCTCTCCCAGAAGGCCAGTGTCGACATCCTTCGTGACGCAAGCCACTGAAAGCCGACGCAAACAGCGGCGGTACGTTGATATTGGGCCGTACCCCACGATCGCTGCGCCCACTTCGCCCCCGAAGACGACCTTCCGGGCACAGTATGACCACGACGTCGGCTTCCGCCTCGGCGCAAAGAAGCCACTGGTAGATCGGGTCTGATTCGCCGAAGCCGCAAAGCGATCACATCGACGTGGCGGCTATCGAATCCCCGCCAGCGGGCCCTGCCCGTTCTTCCTACCTGCGAAGGGCAAGACGTCCGGGAAAGGTCGCAGCCTGTTTCGGGGCCCAGTGGCAGCCGCTTGGCGGTATCTGGACGAGATTGTCCAGCCGCCGGCACCTTCGCCTATGGCATCGGCACGGTCGATTCGCCCGGTCGCGGGCCGGGTGACCTCCACGCTGCAGCGATCACGACCTTTACCACGCACCCTGTACTACGCGCGCCGCCGACGCGGAACGCCAGATCAATGGTGGCGCCGGCGATCCAGAACGCCAACGCCACCCACCTGCTTGGCAGCTGCTCGGCAGGAGGAAGCCTGAAGCCGTGCGGAGCCTCCGCACGCCCCTCCTCGGCGCTCGAGAGATTAAAGGCACACCGCCGGGCCAACTCGCGACAGAAGCCTGACCAAGTCGGTCACTATGTGTGTTCAATCAATTGCGTATCGTAATAGATGTTGTCGGAGGCGTCACAACGGAAAGGATCCACCATGTCCAAGCAGCTCCAGGAGCGCAAGATCAACCGCTTCTTCGATGTACTCGACCCCGACGGGGCCGGCGCGCTGACCCTGCCGACCATGCTGGGCATCGGCGACCGCTACGCCCGGATCCGCGGCTACGCCTCCACGTCCGCCGAGGCGCAGCGCCTGCGCGCGGCTCTGGAGCAGTTCTGGAAGACCGTCATATCCCCCATGGACATCGACGGCGACCAACGAGTCACCCGCCAAGAGCACCTGCAGAGGATGACGGCGGCGCTCGCCGACCCCCAGCAAGCCAGGGAGTTCCACGCCACCGGCGACGCATTCTTCGACTTCGCCGACGTCAACGGAGACGGACACCTGGTCAAGGACGAGTACGTGGACCTGTTCTCCGTCGGATGCGGGCTGGCGCGACGAGATGCGATCCAGGCGTTCCAGCGCCTAGACCCCCAAAACCGGGGCTACCTCGACCTGAACCAATGGCGCAAACTGATCGAAGAGTTCTTCGCCAGCACGGACCCCGACGCCCCTGGGAACTGGCTCTACGGCACCTACTGAACCGGTCCCCGCCGCCGTGAGTGTGGTGCGCCCCGCGAGGGCCAACTGGCGGTGACCCTCGTGGTCGTCGCCGTCGCGCTGCGCCGGCTGTTCCTCTACGAGGAGGCGTACGGCTGGACGAGGCTCCGGCTGTGGGTGCACGCCTTCGAGCTGTGGATGGGCCTGGTCATCGTCCTGGTCGCCGTCGCCGGCATCCGCCTCAAGGCGGCCTGGCTGCCCCGCGCGGTGGCCGCCGGCGGCGCCGTCGGCCTGCTGGCCCTTGGGCTGCTCAACCCCGACGGGTTCATTGCGGCCCACAACGTGGACCGCCTTCGGCACACCGGCAGCGCCGACCTGCCCTACCTGGCCGGCCTGTCCGCCGACGCGGTCCCCGCCCTCGACCGGCTTCCCGAGCCGCAGCGCTCCTGCGTCTTTCAACCTCTCCCGGGCCCAGGCCCGTGACGTCCTACGCCGGCACCCGGTCCAGCCGTCATCGACCTGCTGACCCGCGACCGGGCCTACGGCTCCGTCGGCCTGCGGGCGAGGAGGCGGCCGTGCTGGAACCTCTCGTTCTCGCCCGGCTCGCGGCGCAGCCGCGCGATTTCGACGAGCCCGGCCTTTCGGGCCAGGTCCGCGACGTGGTCGATGGAGAGCCGGTAGGCGAGGGAGACCTTGTGGTCGAACGGCTCGGCCGGGTGCGGCGAGTCGCCGTCGGTCGTGAAGAAGCCGAGGAGCAGGTGACCGCCGGGGGCCAGCACCCGTGCGAACTCCGCGAAGATCACCGGCAGCTCCTCCGGCGGGGTGTGGATGATGGAGTACCAGGCGAGAACGCCGCCCAGCGTGTCATCCGCGATGTCCAGCGCGAGCATCGAACCCTCGTCGAACCGCAGGTGCGGGTACGCCTGGCGGGCCAGCTCGATCATCGCCGGCGACGCGTCGACGCCGAAGGCGGTCACGCCGAGGCCGGCCAGGCGCGCCGTCACGCCACCGGGACCGCATCCGAGATCGGCCACCGGCCCGGCGTCCGCGGCTCGTACGAGCTCGGCGAACGCGGTGACCAGGGCACGGTCCAGCGGGCGGCCGTCAACCGAGTCGCGGAACAGTTCGGCGTAAAGGGTGGCGACGTCGTTGTACGCCGCCCGGGTGACGTCCAGGGAGGGGTCGGTCATGGGGAACGACCCTAGCCCGCGTGGGCCGGTGGTCCACGGGGGCCTGGGCGAGGGAGCCCGGTTGGGCGCGTGTGGTTCCATCGCGGGCGGTCTCCGGCGATACCTGACGAATGTATGGCAGATGTAGGTGAAATGTACGTCCCAGTGTGCCCCCGGACCGCACAGTCGATCTCGAAGGCGGCTGCCCCGGCCACCTCGGATCGGAGGAGGTTCCCCGATGATCAAGACTGTGCGTGTGTACGCGAAGTACACGGTCAGCGCCCTGTCGGCCGCGCTGTTCACGAGCAGCGCCGCCTGACGTGATCCCGCTCTCCCCGGGGCGGGGTCCGCTCCCGGGGAGGGCCCCGTTCCCGCCGGCCACGATCTGGAGGATCGGTGCTCAGCACAGGCCTACGGCAGTTGGGGTTCGCCTGGTCGATGTTGTCGGGACGCGGATTCCGGGTCCGGGACGCCATGGCGCTCGCCGATGACGTGCGCGCGACGATCGAGGAGTTCGGCTCCGCCGGCGATGGGGCCGGGGACATGCTCAGCGCCCCCGACCCGGAGGTCCAGGACGGTCTCACCCGGCGACGGTTGCGCCGGACCGTGCGCAACGCCGCTCGCCACACGCCGTACTACCGGCACCTGTTCGAGCGGATCGGCGTCGACCCGGCGTCCGTGACGCCGGACACGATCGCGAGCATCCCTCCGACACCGAAGAACGCGCTGCGGAGCATGCCGGCGGCGTTCGTCTCGGATCGCGCCCGGCCCGCCATGGCGGCACAGACCACCGGCACGACGGGCATTCCGACCACGGTGTGGTTCTCGCAGTACGAGCTCGACATCACGGTGGCGACGGGAGCGCTGGCGTTGATGCTCACCGCGGGGCTGCGTTCCGAACATGTCTGGGCCAACTGCATCACGACGCGATCCATCGCCCAGTACCTGGAGGGGCGCTCCGTCCCGATGGCAGGAGCCGGTTATGTGCCGATCGGCCCGGTCGACCCACGGGTCGCGCTCGACCGGCTCGCCACCCCCATGCACCTGCCCGGCAAGCGCCCCCAGATCACCCATCTCAACGCGACGCCCTCCTACCTGGCGGCGATCGTCCAGGAGGCGGAGAGGGATGGCTGGACCGCCGCCGACTTCGGGCTCCAGGAGATCCATGTCGGCGGGGAGATCCTCACCGACGCGCTGCGGGACCGGGCGCGCGAGCTGTTCAACGTCCCCGTCACCGACGGCTACTCGATGACCGAGATCATCCCCGTGGCCGGTCAGGTCTGCGCGCACGACCACCTGCACCTGCCGGTCGACCTGGGATACGTCGAGGTGCTGGACCCGGTGACGCTCGAACCGGCCGCACCCGGAGCCGTCGGCTCCCTGACCATCACGCCGTTCCTGTCGTACCGGGACACCACGACGCTGCTGCGGTACGTGACCGGGGACCTGGTCCGCGTGCTGCCCGAGGCGGAGAAGCTGGGCTGTGAGATGGCGGCCGTACCCGCGACCTCGCGGATCCTCGGGCGCGTGACCGGTTCGGACCTCACCACCAGGGACGTGCTCGAACTCCTGCAGGCGGAGCGCGCACTGCCGCTGCCGACGCGGTACGCGATCGAGGAGACCGGTGATCCGGGCGGACCCGTGCTGCACGTGGTCGCCGAGCGGGCCTCCCGTACGCTGTCGGCCCGGTTGGAGGGGCGGGTGGCCGACCTGGCGCTTCCACTGTCCGGGGTGGTCCTGGTCGAGGACCCGGCCGATCTTCCCACGCCCTGCCGGGTCCGCGCCGACCTGCGGGAGCACACCTTCCACACCGTCCCCGCCGGGAGGAGCGCGTGAACCACGGACTGCAGGGCGCCCTCGCCCTGGACACCGTCGTGCTGGTCACCATCGGCCTGGCCGTCGGTTACCTGGCCAAGGTGCGGATGCCACGGCCACCGGCGGGCCTGTTCGTGCGATCCGACATCGTGATCATGGTGGCGCTCCTGGTCATCATGCCGTTCGCGTACCTCGACATGCCGGCCGCGCTCGTCTGCACGGTGTTCGGGCTGACCGTGTTCGTCGGGTTGCAGTTCACGCTCGCCCCCCTCATCGGTGGCCGGGGCGCGGTGGCAGTGGCGACGCCGGCGTGCGCCTTCGAGATCGTCGCGTACTTCGCCCACTGGTCCACCGCCCTGATGCTGGTCAACGACGTCGCGCTCGTCGTCGTGGCCACCGGGGTGACCAACCTGTGGGTGCAAACGGGGATGAGGCCGCCTCTCGTCGCCGGGTTCGCCGCGGCGCTGGTCGTGTACGACACGGTGGCGACCGGGCTCTCGTCGGTGACCTCGGACTTCATGCACCTGGTCAACGGCATCCCGTTCGCGCCGATGCTGGCGGCCCGGTACACGCCCGAGCCGATCATGATGGGGCTCGGCGACACCCTCATGCTGACGCTGTGGCCCCTGGTCGCGATCAAGTCGTACGGGCGGGCCGCCGGGATCTGCGCGATCGCGGTCGACGTGCTTCTGATGGCGGCGGTGTTCGCCGGGTTCGCCACGGGGGCGATCACCTATATTCCGCTGCTCACGCCGCTCGGGCTGCTCATCGTCGCCCAGTACTTCTACTGGCGCCGGCGCATCCCTGTCGTCGTTCCCGTGCGCGATCCGCTCGAGGCGGCGCTCCGGGCATCGTACGGCGAGGACGAGCCCGCCGACGGGACATGGGTCGCCCTGCACGAGGGGAAGGTCGTCGGCCGCGGCGACTCGCCGGGAGCGGCCCGGCGGACGGCCCGCGAGGCCGGGGTCGCCGAGGTCCCCGTCACGGCTCTGGGGCGCCCCTAGACCTCGCCGCGCAGCATGGCCGCGTGCAACCGGCGTAACTCCGGGTGCGGCTCGACGCCGAGTTCCTTCGCCAGGACGGTCCGCGCCCGGTGATAAGCGTCGACCGCGTCGCCCTGGCGTCCGGACCGGTACAGCGCCACCATGAGCTGCCCATGCAGCCGCTCCCGCAGAGGGTGGACTGTCACGAGCGCCCGCAGGTCCGCCACGGCCTCCTCATGGAGCCCGGCCGACAAGCGGGCGTCGCCCAGGTTTTCGATGGCGATCAATCGTTGCTCGGCGAGCAGCGCGATCTCGTTGTCCAATTCGGGCCAGCGCGGCACCTCCTCGTACGCTTCGCCGCGCCACAGGCCGAGCGCGTGTTCGTAGCGGGCGATGGAGGTCGGGAAGTCACCACGCGCGTACGCCGCGCGTCCTTCGCCGACGGCCGTCGCGAAGTCGTACGCGTCGAGGTCGGGAGGCTCCACGGCGAGCGCGTAGCCAGGCGGCCGCGTGCGCAGAACGGTACTGGCGGGACCCAGCAGGCGACGTAACGCGCGCACGTGGGTGCGGAGGTTCGACCTGTGGGAGGTCGGCGGTCCCTCCGGCCATACCGCCCGGATCAGGGAACGGGTCGGTACGACACGGCCGGGCCGGATGAGCAGTGCCGCCAGTAACGCCCGCCGTTTCGGCTGGCGGACACCGGTGAGCTCGCCCGCCACCTGGATCTCCAACCCGCCGAGGACCAGGAATCGGGGTCGCGATTCGCCCGGGTCCGGGCTCACCGGAGGTCTGGCCTTTCGGGCACGCCGCTTAAGCAGGCGAGCGCGATCACGACGGAGCACGCCATGATCGTCAACGTACCTTCGGGAGGGAGGCCCGTCACCCCCGCTTACGAAGGGCGTTCGAACAGGCTGCTGAGTCGCCGTGGGTGGCCAGTGTGCCGTTAGTTCGCCGTCTGAACGGGTTGTCGGAGGATGGTCTTGAGTTTGGCGGGCTCGGTTCGGCGGTGGTCGCCGAGGTAGATCTCGTGGTGGTGCCCGGACATTCGCAGGTTGTTGGCGGCGAGGTACTCGCGGTGGAGCCTGGCGAGGACGGGTCCTTCGTCGTCGTAGGGTCCGATGTGCAGGAGCTGGGCGCTGGTGCCCTCCTTCAGGGTCTCGCGGCGGATTTCGGCGATCGTGGGGAGGCTCTTCTTCGCCTGCGCGGCCTGTTTGGCCTCGTTGATGAGGTCGTCGGTGATCCAGTCGGGCTGGCTGATCAGCATGCGCCAGTGCCAGGCGTCCTTGGCGCGAGTGGTGAACACTTCCGGGCGGTCGGACCACCACAGTCCTTCGAGCGGCCCGACGACGAAGTCCTGGCCGAGGGCGGCTTTGCTGGTGAACTTGATCGTGTAGGCGACGGCGTAGAGCGCCTCGACGGCGCGGGCGTAGTCGGCGCTGGTGTTGGGATCGCCGCAACCGTCGACGGCGATGAATTGCTGCGTGGGTACGTCGACCAGTGCCCAGTCGGCGTTCCTTGGCGCGTAGCACTCCTTGAGTTCTCGTTTGACGTCATAGCGGGTCATGGCCGTCTGCCTTCCTGGCGGGGGGCTCGTTGGGAGATCGGTTACCGAGTTCGGCCGCCTGGTAGGCGGCCAGCCACTGCTGTTCGGCGGCCAGCTGGCCCAGTGCGTAGTCGAAGATGGCGCGGACGAAACCGGGCAGGTCAGGTTGGGCGTCGCGGGCCGCGCCGATGGTGGCGATCTTCTCCGCCAGGGCTGCGGCCCGCCGGTCGAGCGCGGCCTGGAGGCGTTCGGGCGGAATGACCGGTTGGTTGGCTAGACCGGCCAGGATGGGCGGGAACACCGGCCGAAGTTCGGTCAGCGCCGCCTCGGCCGACCGTGCGCACGCCCGGCGCCCCTCGGCCGTTGGCCCGTATACCCGGCGGGCCTTTCCCCGGGCGGCTCGCGACGTGTCGATCTCGGTGATCAGCCCACGGTCGCGGAGTCGGGCCAACAGGTAGTAGATCGAGCTGAAGCCGATCTCGGTCCACTCGCGCATGCCGCGGGTGCTGATGACTTCGTCCAGTTCGTAGCCGTGTCTCGGCTTCTCCATGAGCAAGCCGAGCAAGGTCAGCTCGGCGGGGGTCAGGTCGGCAGCCACGCTTCTATTCTAGTACTAGAATAAAACGCGATGATCACGTACCTTGCCGGGTTGGTCAGGCGGCCTTTGGCTGCGGGCGGCCCCAGCGTTGTTGTCGTTCGCTGCGGGCGCCCGACGTGTCGCGGGCGCCCGGGTCGCGGCCCCGCTGTCGTGTGAGACGGCGTGAGATGCCCACCTTTGGCCCTGGTCAGAGGGTTGCGATAGGTGGATATCGGATCAATGGTCGGATGCCGGTGCGGTAAGTGCCTCCGGGCAGAGGCCCGTCATCCGCGCTCGTGAAGGGCGTCGGCCGGGGTCGCGTAGTGGCCGGCGTCGGTGCGCAGGTGTGCCGCGATGCGTTCGGCGGCCGTTTCCGGGTCCGCCGCCAGTAGCCGATCCCCGGACCGCGGGCACCATTCGAAGAATTCCCCGCACGCGCTCACGGATATCCACACCCGGGGGTCCGCCGGGTCGCCGCGCACCGAGAGCGCGGGCCTGGCGTCGCTCATCACCGAAGGCAACCCGAGTCTGGCCAGTTCGCGGCACAAGGACACCAGAAGCCGCATTTTCTCGCTGTGATCGGCGCACACCGCCGTTGCCCCCCAATGCCTCCGGTCCCCCGCACCCTCCGGCCATAGCATCCTTCGTATCGGTGTTTCGTCTCGATGCCGTACAAGCTGTTTTTTCGACGCCAATGTCTTGTCTCTGTCTTGAATTCGTCTCGTCATGGCGATAAAGGGTGGCTAGGCTGGTCGTGTGAGCGAAAGTGCTGTGCGGCAACCGATCTTGCTGCAAATTATGGTGCAGCAGCGGCAATTAACACGATATGGGATGTTTCGCGCCGCATACGAAAGAGCCGCGAGGAAAGTCGATCGCGACCTCGTCGGCACCGCGCCGAGCCGTGCGCAACTGCACCGCTGGATCTCCGGCGGGCTCAAACGGCTCCCCTATACCGATCACTGCCGCGTCCTGGAGACGATGTTCCCCGGGTGGACCGCCGACCAGTTGTTCGCGCCGTGCCCGGACGACCTCCTGGCCGCTGAGGGGGCGCCTTCGGCGGACCGCGTCGCGCGCGCCCGGACCCTCGCGGTCCATCCGTCCATCGGCCGCGGAGCAGGACCCGCCCGGATCGCATCCACAGGCGCTCTGTCGTTCGACACGCCGGGCGGTCCAGGCCTGCCGTTGGCCGATGTGGCCGCCGTCTTCGCCACCCGGGCGGAGTTCACGTACGCCATGCCGCCGCAGGTGATGTTCGACGACGCGAAGCACATCAGGGCGGCCGGGCTGTCGCTCAACCTCCTCTGCCAGCAGTATCCCGATCAGCGGCTGCGTCACCTGGTCGAGAGCGGCGCCCGTCTGGAGTGCCTCTTCCTCGACCCGGACGGCGACGCGATCAAGGCGCGCGAGTGCGAAGAGGGCTACACCGACCACTATCTGTCCACCCTGACCAAGCTGAACATCGAGGTGCTCTCCCGCGTCCGCGACCGCCTTCCGGCCGAGGCGCGGGACCGGCTCTCGCTCGCCGTCTACGACGAGACGATCCGGTTCGGCATCGTCCTGATCGACGGTGCGACCTGCGTGATGCAGCCCTACCTGCCGCAGGCCCGTGGCGTGGACTCGCCGACGTTCCTGCTCCGCCGTAACTCTGACGGAGTGGGGCTGTATAACACCTTTGAGCAGATTTACTGCGAGTTGTCGGAACGGAGCCGCCCAGTATGACGACGTCCGTCGGAGCGTTGCTGCCCGTCGCTCTGGACGCCGTCGCGCTCGCCGCCGATCTGATCCGTTCCCGTGCCCCCGGCCCGCTCACCGCCAAGGGCGACCGGGACATGGCGACCGACCTGGACTACGCCGTCGAGCGCGCCGTACGGGCGCATCTCCGGGACCGGACGCCCGGCGTGCCGATCCTCGGGGAGGAGGAAGGGGTCACCGGCGACGGCGGCGGGGACCTGCTGTGGGCGCTCGACCCGATCGACGGCACGGCCAATTTCGTCCACGGACTGCCGTTGTGCGGCGTCTCCCTGGGCCTCCTCCGCAGGGGCCACGCCGTCCTCGGAGTGATCGACCTGCCGTTCCTCGGCACCCGCTACTCCGCCGTCGAGCACGCCGGCGCGCACCTCGGGGAGCGGCGGATCGCGGCGAGTGCGACGGGCGCGCTCCAGGACGCCATCGTCGCCATCGGCGACTACGCCGTCGGGCCGGCCGCCGAGGAGAAGAACCGCCTGCGCCTCGCGCTGACCGCCGCCCTGGCCGCCGAGGTCCAGCGGGTGCGGATGCTGGGGTCTTCCGCCATCGACCTGGCGTGGGTCGCCGAAGGCAGGCTCGACGTCAGCGTGAGCATGTCCAACAAGCCGTGGGACACCGCGGCGGGTGTCGTCATCGCCCGTGAGGCCGGCGCCGTGGTGATCGACCAGGACGGCAGCGATCACACGACCGACTCGGCGGCCACCATCGCGGCGGCACCGGGCGTCGCGGAGCAGATCAGCGCGCTGATCGGACGGACGATGGACGACCTGGCCCTCGCCTGACAGCGAGGATGTAGGTGAGCGTCTCCCGGTGCACCGCGGCCGTTCCGGCCCGAGGAACCGTCAGGGGATCAGGCCGAACTCACCGGCGTGCACGCCGGCCTGGAACCGCGACTCCGACCCCAGCAGCCGCATCAGCTCGGCCACACGACGGCGGTACGTCCGCAGCGAGAGCCCCAGCCGGCGGGCGGCGACCTCGTCGGTGAGCCCGTCGCCGAGCGCCCGCAGGATCCGCCTGCCCTCGGCATCCACCTGGGGCGGATCGCGGTGGAGGTAGGCCGTCAGCTCGGTCGCGGCCTCCCAGGTGGCCTCGAACAGGGCGTACACGCCGTTGATCAGCGTCGGCGACGTGGTGATGGTGAACTCACGGTCGCCGGGTGTCGCGGCTCCCGCCAGGATCATGACGCGCCGGTCGATGATGATCGTCTCGTTCGGCAGGCCCGTGGCGCAGATGCGGACTCGCGCGCCCATGCCCACCAACGTGAGCAGGTGATCACGCTGCTCCTCCTCGGCCGGCGCGGCGGGCGTGTACAGCTTGCGCACGACCAGACCGTCCTCGGCGAGCGCCGGGCGCATCCGCGGGCGGGTGTCGCGGTGCGACCAGGTGTCCAGGTCCGTGGCCGCGCAGATGAACTCCGACGTCACGCCGGTGAAAAGAGGGACGGTGCGGGCGGCGAGCTCGCGCTCTCCGTGGACCGTGATGACCTGTTCGCTCGTCACCCGACCAAGTCTGGTCGACCCGGTCTGGCGGAGCAATGGCAGGTTGCTGCCAGGCGTTGGTACCGCCGCCGCGCGGGGGGCAGGCTCGAGGCATGACGACGAACACGACGGCCGCCGCGAGCGGCGACTTCCTTCTCGGTGGAGATCTGCGGGTGAACCGGCTCGGCTTCGGCGCGATGCGGCTGCCCGTGGGCACCTTCGACGGGCCGACGCGCGACCCGGAGACCGGCATCGCGGTGCTGCGCCGCGCCGTGGAACTGGGCGTGAACCATATCGACACCGCGGGCTTCTACGGGCGGGGCGACGTGCACGCCCACGAACTGATCCGCGAGGCGCTGTCCCCGTACGCCGACGACCTGGTCATCGCGACGAAGGTCGGGCCCCTCCGGGGACCGGACGGCATCCCCAGCGGCCAGGCGACACCCGATCAGCTGCGGGGGCTGGTCGAGGAGGACCTGCGACGACTCGGTCTCGACCGCCTGGACCTGGTCTACCTGCGGGTCGGCGGCATGTCCGTGCCCGGCGGCGAGTCGATCGGCGAGCGGTTCGAGGTCCTGGCCGGGCTGCGCGAGGAGGGGCTGATCCGCCACCTCGGCGTCAGCAACGTCGACGCCGAGCAGTTCGCCGAGGCACGCTCCATCGCCCCGGTCACGGCGGTGCAGAACCACTTCCACGTCCAGTACGGGGACGACGGCGGGCTGCTCGCCCCGTGCGAGGACCTCGGTGTCGCGTACGTCCCGTTCTTCCCGCTCGGTGGCGGGAACCGGCCGCTCGACCGGGATCGCCTGGCGAAGGTCGGCGCCCGCCACGGGGCCACGCCCGAACAGGTGGCGCTGGCCTGGCTGCTGGCGGCCTCTCCCGTCATGCTCGCCATCCCGGGCACCGGCTCACTGGATCACCTGGAGGAGAACATCGCGGCCGCCGGCGTGCACCTCACCGAGGAGGACCTCGCCGAGCTGACCACGTGAACTGCGTACCAAGGGATGTTTCACAAGTCTGTTTGGCGACTGATCATCGGATCATTCCGGTGAAATAGCGCGTATTGCCGCGATCGATGGCGATAGTTCATCGCCATATCTACAAACAGCACCGCCCTGCACCGTAGCCTGAGGTTGTCGAAGCTTCAGGAGGTGCAGGGCCTGTGCCTGACGTTAACGCGACTCGCGACGCCCATGAAGGAATAGGGCGCCGAATTGCCCGGAAACGACGCGCCCGCGGCCTGACACAGCAGGGCCTCGCCGCTCGCGCCTATGTGAGCCGCAGCCTCATCCAGCAGGTAGAGACCGGCCGCAAGCCGGCAACCCCCTCACTCGTCGCCGCCGTCGCGTCCGCCCTACACGCCGACCCTTCGGAGATCTACGGGCAGCCGTACGGCAACGTCGCCGGGCGCGCCGATCGCATCCACGACTCCATTGACGAGATGCGCCGCGCGCTCGCTTGCGCCGACGTGCCTCCGGACCTCGATGTTCCCCCGCGGTCGCTCACGAAGCTCGCCGCCGAGGTCGCAAAGGTCCGTCGATTGGCGCAAGACGCGCAGCACTTGCAGGTCGGCGACCGCATCTCGGCTCTGCTCACCGAGTTGTCCATTCACGTCAACGAAACCGGCGACCCACGGGCGTGGACGCTGCTCAACAACACCCAGGCGATAGCTGTCTCGCTCGCGCGCCGTCTGGGCTACAACGACCTCGCCAACTTCGGCCTCGACCGCGCTGCCGCTGCGGCGGCCCGGTCCGATGATGCCAATCTCCCCCGACTCGCCCAGCTCTCCCGAGCGCTGCTGCTGATGACGATCGGCGCCTGGGACTCTGGGATGAGGCTCGTACAGCGCGCGGGCGACGGAATGGACTTGGACAGCGCCGAGTCCCGTGCGGTGTACGGAGCGCTTCAGCTGCGCGCGGCGGTCCTGTCCGCCCGTGCCGGGACGGCTGGCGATGCCTGGGAGTATTACGGGCTCGCGACCGAGGCCGCCCGGCAGTTGCCCGAGCGGGCGCCGGATTTCTATGGGCTGCAGTTCCATCCGCTGAACGTCGAAATTCACGGGGTGGCTGTCGCGGTAGAGCTCACCGACTTCGACGAGGCGATCCGGCGGGATTCTCGTCTGTCGCTGCCGTCCTCGGTCTCGGCGGAGCGGCGGGCTCATCATGAGATCGATGTGGGCCGTGCGCTGGTGTCGACCGGTCAGTGGGACCAGGCGCTCCGTCGACTGCTCAATGCTGAAACGATCGCTCCACAGATGACGCGATATCACCCGATGGCGCGGGAGTCAGTGGTCCGGCTGATTGATCATCATCGCACGCTCCCTGAGGCTCTCCGGCTGCTCCAGGACCGCATGAGCTTGGCCTGACGCGCGTCGTCAAGGATTTTCGTGCACACAAGTCGTGTGCATTGTCACCCTCCCGATTGCCTAGCGTGAGTTGTCGGTTACCAATGCGCCAGAGTCTCTCTGGTGCGCAGACGGACACGCGGACGCTGGGAGGCGCCAGGTGCATGTACGAACCACCCCACTGCCGCCGGTCGACATCGTTAAGGCGGCGGCTGTACGGCTCGCCCCGCTGCTGATGCGGGCCGGCCTGAACGTCACGGTCAACTCGGCCGGCGTGGTCGAGGCCCGGAATCCCTGCGACGTGCGGATGCGGCAGCCACTTGTGCTCCGCGAGCACCAGTCCGCGCTTTGGTGGCACTGGCAGTGGTCCGGTCCGACCCGCGACGCGTCCCCCGAGTACGAGCCCATGGTCCCCGTGGACGACGTCGAGGAGGCGGCCCGCCGCATCATCAACGTCCTCACGGTCGCAGGGTCATGAGCTACGAGAGCAAGCTCGCCGAGTTCCGGAAGGCGCTCGAACTGCCGACCGTGTGGGTCAGCGGGACGGGGAGTATGACCTCGACCGGTTGCGGTTGCTCTCGAGCAGTACGTCGGGGAGTCGCGGCAAATGTTCACCGAGCCGTTCGGACCGATCTAGACGATTGATTCCAAGGCGTCCGCGGTGATCGTCGGTGCGCTCGCTCTACGGCACACCCGGCTGTGAACCGGCGTCGCGGCATCCTTTGCGGAAACCCTGCATTCCGGGCGAATTGCACGAGGGAGGCGCGGGTGTCTTCTCTGATGTTTCTACTGAGGCAAGATATTTATCGCCTCAGTAGAAGCGCCGGAACGAGAGGGCCGAGGCGCGGCCGTGGTGGACCGCGCCGGATCCCATCGGTGCACAAAGTACCGCCTACCGACACCGAGAATCCCTTGGAATCAATCTTCTAGAGAGCCGGGTGCGCCGCCAGTGTCCGGCCGGGGAGAGAGCCGACCGTAGCGGCGCGCCCACCCGGCCCGCGTGGCTGCCCACCCCTGAGGCGGCCGTGCGGGACAGATGGACCGGTGGGGCGAGCGCGGGGTTTCGGTGGCCCGCGTTCCCCCGGCGGCCCCGCCCCGGCCCGACGGCCGGGGCACGGCCGCCGGAGGAAGTAGACCGACCACCGCGATTTCAAGCGGCAGCGAATAGAAGGAGAAAACCTATGGGCAGGCACGGTACGGGGTCATCGCCATCGCGGCAGTGCATGCCGTTCCCTATCAGTGGGTGGTGCAGACCAAGCCGGGCGGGGTGATCCTCATCCCGTGGGGCAACGCCTACGACAACGGTGCGCTGGCCCGCCTGACGGTCGACGGCCACGGCGCGGCGTACGGTCCGTTCGTCGACAACACGGTGGCGTTCATGTGGTTGCGCGCACAGCGTGCGCCACGACCTGCGGTGCCGGCGGATCTGGCGGGTGCGGCCGAGTCGGCCACGACCCTGCACCCGGACGCGGTCGCCTTCGACGACTACGACGCCACGTTCGCGGTCGGCCTGCGGGTGCCCGATGTGACCACGAAGTTCCAAGACGCCGACGGCGGCGACGACGACTTCGCCTTCTGGGCGTTCTCCGGGCCGTCCTGGGCCCGCGTCGACGTCACCGACGGTGCCGTCACGCACCGGGTGCGTCAGCAGGGTCCGCGCTCGCTGTGGACCGAGATCGAGGCCGCGTACCAGTGGTGGGACAAGGTCGGACATCCGGAGACCGGCCGCTTCGGGCTCGCCGTCACCTCCGACCGCCAGTACGTGTACCTCGACTCACCCGACAATCCCGTCGCCTGATCCCGGACAGCACGAGGCGGCAACGGCGGTTCGACGCGCGCGACCTCGTGGCGGGACACGGTCCGACAGGCGACGCGGTCGCACCTCGCCATGGGCGGATTTTGACATCGTCGCAGCTGAGCGGATTATTTACTTTTCATACTCGGTTAATGTGGTAGGCGCCATCGCTCGACTGTGGCGCCGAGGGGCGTCGCTCCGATGCATCGCCGTGTCCGTGCCGGTGCGGCCCCGTCGCCGGCGCGTTCAAAGGAGGACTCCATGCCGTTTCCCCTGCCGTCGTACGAGCGGTCCCGCGTCGTCGTGGCCCCTCCTCAGCAGGGCGCCGGTTACTGGGCGGGCGCGCCCAGTGCCTGTGTCGTGGACGGCGAGATCTACCTGGCGTACCGCCTGCGCCGCCCCATCGGGCAGGGGCGGGGATACGCCGTCGTGGTCGCGCACGCGGTCGACGGCGAGCGGCTGGAGACCCTCGCGGTCATCGACAGCGACCGGATGGCGGCCGAGTCCCTTGAGCGCCCCGCGCTGGTCGTGACCCCCGACGGGACGTGGCGGCTGTACGTCAGCTGCGCCACGCCGGGGACCAAGCACTGGCGGGTCGAGGTGCTGGAGGCGGCCGATCCGCGCTCTTTCGACCCGTCGACGGCCGAGGTGGTCCTCCCCGGCAGCGACCTGATCGGGGTGAAGGACCCGGTGATCCTCCGTCAGGGCGACAAGTGGCACCTGTGGGCGTCCTGCCACCCGCTCGCCGACCCGGAGGAGGCCGACCAGATGGTGACCGACTACGCGACCAGCGCCGACGGTCTGGAGTGGACCTGGCACGGCACGGTGCTGACGGGCCGTCCTGGGCGGTGGGACTCCCGCGGCGTACGGATCTCGTCCGTGGTCACGGACGGCGGGGAGACCGTCGCCTACTACGACGGCCGGGCCAGCGCCGCGGAGAACTACGAGGAGCGCACCGGGATCGCGACCGGCGACGGGTTCGGCCTGCTGGAGCAGCAGGGCACCGGCCCGGCGGCGGTCTCGCCGTACGCCGGCGGGGGCCTGCGCTACCTGACCGCCGTCCCCCTCGGGGACGCGGGGTGGCGGCTCTACTACGAGGCGACGCGTCCGGACGGTGCGCACGAGCTGCGCACCGAGTTCATCGCGGCTTGAGCCAGTCGCCGTAGTCCTCGCCCGTGACCTCTTGCAGCAGCCGGATGTCGTCGGCGAAGTAGGGGATCAGCCGCTGCCGGTCGTCCCAGGTCAGCGGCTGCCGGGGGCGCCGCTCGCGGTGCAGCGCGGCGAGCAGCGGGCCGCGGGCGAGACGGCGGACGGGCAGCGGCATGTTCGAGCCGATCCGGGCCCCCGCGCGCAGCACCTGCCGCAGGGCGCGGGTGCTCGGGGAGTCGGCCACGTGGTTGGTGACGTTCTCGCGGGGGATCGCGTCGATCATTCCGGTGCGCACGCCGAGGAACGCGCAGATCCGGTCGAGGGTCGCCGCGGGTTCCTCGTGGATGCGCCGGTACCTGACCACGAGCACCTGGTCGCGCGGGAACACCTTGTACAGGTGCTGGAGTTGTTCGCCGTACCGGCCCAGGTCGACGTACCGCCAGAACGCCGCCCAGCCCGCCGCGACCCGCTCGGGTTCGGCGGCGCACGCTTCGACGACGGTGCCGATCGGCTCCAGGCCGGCCGACCACAGGTGCGTCCAGTTGGAGTGGGCCCGTTCCACCGGGTCCCGGATCAGGGCGATCATCTTCACGTCGGGGATCAGGGCGCGGATGCGGAGCTGGGCGTCCCGGTCGTGGAGGTAGAAAGGCGTGCTCTCCCCGCGCGGCGTCCCCTCGGGTGCGGCCGCGAACAGCGCCTCGTAGTCTTCGCGCCGCCAGATGTGCTCCCGGTAGGTCTGGGCGTCGCCGGGACCGCCGCGCGTGGGCGGAGGGCCGTCGCTGAGGAAGAACTTCGGCTCCTTGACCGGGGACATGAACAGGTCGGGGTGGCAGGCCAGTGCGGCGTGCAGTGCCGTGGTGCCCGCCTTGGGGGCACCGATCACCAGGAAGTTCGGAAGCGCCATCCAGTCCTCCCCATCAGGCGTCCACCGACGTTCTAATCGTTCCATACCTACCTAAAAAGCAGGGAAACACTTCTTATTGGCAGTGCCGGGATTCAGGAGGGAGCCACCGGCCCACGCCTTCGCCGAACGCGGTCGCCGGTCGGTCGGCCGGTCAGGTGTAGCTGTCGATGCCGAGTTTGACGGCCACGGCCACCCCGCACACGGCGACGAGGACGCGCAGCGCCTGGCCGGGGAGCCGGCGTACGAGCGAGGGCCCGATCCAGCCGCCGACGAGGAAGCCCGCGGCCAGCGGCAGGACGGCGTCCCACCGTACCGGCCCGAACAGCGCGAACCCGGCGGCGGCGACGCCGTTGGCCAGCCCGGCGATGACGTTCTTCACGGCGTTGACGCGGACCATCGGCAGGTCGATCATCGCGGAGAGCACGGCCAGCATGAGGATGCCGCCGGCCGCTCCGAAGTACCCCGTGTAGACGGCGACCGTGAAGAGCGCCACACGGAGGAGCCGGCTGTGTTCACCGTGGAAGCGTTCCGCGAGCCGGCCGGCCCTGGGTTGAAGGAGCAGGATCAGGGACGCGCCCGCGATCAGCCAGGGTGCGATCAGCTCGAACGTCCGTGACGGCGTCACCATCAAAAGTGCCGCGCCGGTCGCGCCGCCGAGCGCGGTCAGCACGCCCAGCCGCAGCACCCGGCCGCGCTGCCCGGCGAGCTCCCGCTGTGAGCCGGCCGTCGCGCCCACCGCCGTGAACATCAGGGCGACCGTGTTCGTCACGTTGGCGCTGAGGGCCGGCAGCCCGAGCGCCAGAAGGGCCGGATAGGAGACGATCGACGCGAGGCTCACGACCGTGCTGACCACCCCGGCGAGGACGCCGACGCCGAACAGAACGGGCAGGTGGGCCGTGATCACCCCAATACCCAAGCACACCACGGGACGCCCGTCTGGTCGGCGGTGTCACCGGTGAGCGGATCTGGCCGGCGGTGTGGCCGCGGGTGGCACCGATCGTCCGGAGGAACGCGTCACGCTGGCGGTGCCGCAAACGGGGACAATGGCGGCGTGCGCATCGCCATTCTCGGGCCGCTGGATGTGCGAGACGACGCCGGCGGCCCCGTCGAGATCGGGGGATCTCGGCTGCGCGCGCTGCTGATCCGCTTGGCGCTCGACGCGGGCCGTACGACCCCGGCCGAGCGGCTGATCGAGGACCTGTGGGAGAACGCCGCCCCGGCCGGGGCGGCCAACGCGCTGCAGGCGCTGGTCTCCCGACTGCGTGGCGCGGGCGGCAGGGGCGTCGTCGCCTCGGTGCCGGGCGGCTACCGGCTGACCGTCGATCCCGCCGACGTCGACGCCGTCGCCTTCGAGCGTCTCATCGCGGCGGCCGGGGCCGAGGGCGACCCAGCGCGCCGGGCGGAGCTGCTGCGAGAGGCGCTCGGCCTGTGGCACGGTCCGGCGCTCGCGGACGTCGCGGACATGGCGTTCGCCACCGGTCCGATCGCGCGCCTGGAAGAGCTGCGGATCTTCGCCACCGAGGATCGGGTCGACGCGGAGCTCGCCCTCGGCGACGGCGCCGGGCTGGTCCCCGAGCTCGAAGAGCTCGCCGTGCGGCATCCTCTGCGCGAGCGCGTACGCGGCCAGCTCATGCGGGCGCTCTGTGCGGCGGGCCGGCGGGCGGACGCGCTGACGCTGTACGAGCAGACCCGGCGGCAGCTGGCCGACGCGCTCGGCGTCGACCCGTCGCCGGGGCTGACCGCCGTCCACCTGGCGATCCTGCGGGGCGAAACCGGCGTGTCGGCGCCCGACGGCAACGGCCGGCCGGGTCACGCGGCACCGGAAGGGGCCGGGCGCACCGGATCACCGGCCTCCACCGGGCGCACCGGATCACCGGCGTCGATCGGGCGCGCCTCGTCACCGGCATCGGCCGATGGCTCGGGACGGTCCAAGGGCAGGAGTAACCTTCCGGCCCAGCTCACCAGCTTCGTGGGCCGGGAGGGTGAGCTGGTTCGGGTCGGTGGGCTGCTGGTCGGCTCGCGGCTCGTCACGCTGACCGGGCCGGGTGGAGCGGGCAAGACCCGGTTGGCGATCGAGGCGGCGGCCAGGGAGATCGCCGTGACGCCGGACGGCGTCTGGTTCGTTCCGCTGGCGCCCGTCCGGGACGCCGCCGAGGTGCCGCAGGCGGTGGTGGTCGCCATGGGCATCGCGGAGACGGTCCGGCTCATCGACGCCAAGGAGATCGTGTGGCCGCTGGACCGGCTCGTCGACGCGCTCGCGGACCAGCGGCTCCTCCTCGTCCTGGACAACTGCGAGCACCTGCTGGAGGCGGTCGCGCGGCTGGCGGACCGGGTGCTGTCCACGGCTCCGGGCGTGCGGATCCTCATCACGAGCCGCGAGCCGCTCGGCATCACCGGCGAGTCGCTGTGCCCGGTCCCCTCCCTCCCGCTGCCTCCTGAGGACGCGGACGCCGAGACGGCCATGGCCCATGGTGCGGTCCGGCTGTTCGCCGACCGCGCGGCCGCCGTACGGCCCGGTTTCACGGTCGACGCCGACACGGTCGGCCCCGTGGTCCGGATATGCCGCGCGCTCGACGGGATACCGCTCGCCATCGAGCTGGCCGCGGCCCGGCTCCGGGCGCTGACGCCCGGGCAGGTGGCCGACCGGCTCGGCGACCGGTTCCGCCTGCTGACCGTCGGCAGCCGGACCGCGCTTCCGCAGCATCGGACGCTGCGCGCGATCGTGGACTGGAGCTGGGAGCTGCTGGACGACGTCGAACGCCGCGTGCTGAGACGGCTGTCGGTGTTCACCGGGGGTGCCACGCCTGAGGCCGCCGAGCGGGTCCTCGGCGACGACGTCATCGATGTGATCGCCTCACTGGTCGACAAGTCGCTCATGGTGGCGGAGGGCGACCGCGCGGTCCGCTACCGGCTGCTGGAGACCGTGCGGGCGTACGCCGCCGAACGCCTCGCCGAGGCGGGTGAGGAGAAGCGGCTGAAGGACGCGCACGCGGCGTACTTCCTCGACCTGGCCGAGCGGGCCGAGCCGGAGCTGCGCCGTCGCGATCAGTTGTACTGGGCCGCGCGGCTGAGCGCCGAACGCGACAACTGCAACGCCGCGCTGCGCCATTCGATCGACGTCCGTGACGGGTCCACGGCGGTCCGCTTCATCGGGGCTCTGGCGTGGTTCTGGGTCCTCCAGGATCAGGAGACGGAGGCCGGTGGCTGGGCGGACGAGGTCTGGGGGTTCGTCGAGGACGACCCGCCGGACGGCATCGAGGACGCCTACGCCATCTGCGCCTTCACGGCCGCCATGGTCAGAGAGATGTCCCGGAACGACGGACCGCGGATGGACGCCCTGCGCCTGGTGATGGCACAGGTGGCCTCCGGCCTGCCCGAACTCCCGGCTCATCCGGGGCTCGCCCTGTGCCGGCCGCTCGCCGCCGTGTTCGGGGGCGACCTCGAGGGCTGCCTGCGCGCGTTGGACGTCGTCACCGAACATCCGGATCCGTGGGTCCGGGGTGCGGTGCACGCCTTCCGCGCGTTCCTGGCGGCGAACCACGGCGCGATCGACGAGTGCGGCGCCGAGGCAGCGGCGGGGTACGCGGTCTTCAGCGGCCTGGGCGAACGCTGGGGCATGGTCAGCTGCCTGAGCGCTCTCGCGGAGGTTTCGCTGGCGCGCGGCGAAGCCGAGGAAGCGGTGCGCGCGGCCCGGGAGGCCTACGGCTATGCGAGCGAGGGCATCAGCCCGGACCAGGGCGCCGCACTGCTGGTCCAGCTCGGCAGGGCGTACGGCCATACGGGTGACGTCGAGCGGGCCCGTACCGAGCTGCGGCGAGCGGTGCGTTCCGCCGAACGGACCGGGGAGCACAGCCTCGTCACGTACGGCCACGTCTGGCTGAGCGAGCTGGCGCGTCGATCCGGCGATCTGCGCGAGGCCCGGAGACTGCTGGAGCGGGCCCGGGCGGTCCTCGAGCCGAGGCGGGCCCGGGTCGATCTCGGAGTGTCGGCCGCGACGACGTTCGGCAGGCTCGGTTGCCTCACCGAACAGGAGGGGGACCTGCGGGCCTCCGCCGACTGGCACGCCAAGGCCATGGCCGCGCTCACGGTCGTCGGAGAGCTGCCGATCGACCAGACGGTGGGCACCATCGTCGAGGGGTTCGCGGCACTGGCCGCGGCACGCGGCGAGCACACGCGGGCGGCCGAGCTCCTGGGATGCGCGCACGCCCTGCAGGGCTTCGTCCCGCCGTGGAGTCTGGAGAACGACCGGGCCAGAGCCGCCGCGCTGGCCGCGCTCGGCACCGACGCGTTCGAGGCGGCGTACGCCCGGGGGCGCCGGATCACCCGTGAGCAGGCGCTGACGCTCACGCCCTGACGCGGCCGCTTCCCGGAAAGCGGCATGATGGTGTCCCACCGCAGCGACCGATCGAGGGGCACGATGGACGTCACCGTGACGCACACCGAGGGCCGGTACGAGGCATGGGCCGGCGACCGGCGGGCCGGCCTCATGGACTATCGGGACGAGAACCGCCTCATGGTCATCACCCACACCGAGGTGGCGCCCGAGTTCGAGGGGCACGGGGTGGGCGGCGCGCTCGTCCGTACGGCCCTCGACGAGTGGCGGAAGGAAGGGCGGCGGGTCCTGCCGCTGTGCCCCTTCGCCAAGGGGTGGATCGAGCGGCACCCCGACTACGCCGATCTCGTGAGCCGCCCGCGTTCCTAGAGATGGCCGGTCAGCTCGCCAGTTCCCCGCGCTTGGGGATCGGCGGCAGTTTCGCCAGCTCCGCCAGTGTCTTCTCGTCCAGCGGCGTCTCCGGGAACGGCGGGCTCCAGCCGGTCTTCGGGTCGTAGTGCCGGACCACCTTGGCGGGCACACCGGCGATGACGCTGTGGTCGGGGAACTCCCCGCGCACCACCGCGCCACCGGCGACGACGACGTTCCGGCCCAGGCGGGTGCCGGGCAGGATGATGGCGCCGGCGCCGAGCCAGCAGCCGCCGCCGATGACGACCGAGTCGTTGACCGGCCACTGCCGGCCCACGGGGACGTCCGGGTCGGCGTAGCCGTGGTTCTGGTCGGTGATGTAGACGTACGGTCCGGTGAAGACGTCGTCGCCGATCTCGATCGACTGATGGCCGACGATGTGGCTGCCCCGTCCGATGGAGCAGGCCTTCCCGATCTTCACGATGGGGTCCGGACCCAGGTCGAGGCCGGGGCCGAAGCCCGCCGAGATCGTGACGTGCACTCCGACGAGCGTGTCGTCGCCGATGTGGATCCAGGGTTCACCGAAGAGCGCACCGGTGGGGAAGCCGATGCAGACCCCTTTTCCCAGATGGCCGAACCGCCGCCCGGCGGGCGTGCTCGGCGTTATCTCGCCATGCCGGCGAAGCCACTCCCAGCCCCGGTGCAGAGCGACCGCCACCACCCTGCGGGTCGCGGAACCGATCAACGACCTAAGCGACATGCCGGAAACGGTACGGCATGGGATGTCCGCGTGTTCGCTGCGGAAGCATCACAGCGGCAGGCCGGGCGCGAGACGGCGGCGAGCCCGGCCGGTGGGCCGGGCTCGCCGCCGATCAAGCGTCGTCAGGACGTGCGGGCACGCTCCGTGCTGTCGTCGTCCGACACCGACGAGAGGTGCTCGGCCGGCGCCGGCTCGGGCTCCTCGGCCTGCTTACGCGCGACGGTGCGACGCGTCGCGATCGCTCCGGCGGCACCGAGCGCGCCACCGGCCAGCAGCAGCGTCGCGGCGATGCCGCGCCGGGCACGCCGCGGTCGCGGCGGCTCGATCCTCTCGGCCGTCCGGCGCAGCATCGAGCCGACCCGGGGGCCCAGCTCCTCCTCGACGTACGCACCGGCCCGGTCGAGTCGCGGCGCCCCCCACATGCGGGCGTTCTGCACGCCCATGGAGGCCGCCTGGCGGGCCTGGCCCGCAGGGGGGCCGAGCCGCTGTGCGGCGCTCTGAGCGGCGCTCTGGGCCGACAGCGCGGCCGTCTGTGCCGACTGCGCGGTCCGCTGGGCCGTCCGCTGCGCTGACCGGACGGCACGCTTCTGCGCCCGGCTGAGCTCCGAGAGACGCAGCTGCCGCGCGCTGCGCATCGCGCGCTTCTGCGCCCGGGTCAGCTGTGAGCCTCGCAGCTTCACCTGCGGCTTCTTCGATCGTAGGGACATGGATACCCCTCCGTAATGTGCGGTCTCGACGAACCTCTTCCCTCGGAAGGCGACGTCAATCACCGGATCCGTGAGGATGCGGTTCGGCCGCGCGCCGCGTGCCGGCCCGGCCCGCCGACCCGGTGCAGCGCGCACGACGGGTCGTCCGGGCAAGCGGCGAAGCAAGTAGCGTTGGCTACCTCAGTGACATCCGAACGCGCCCGCCGAGGGCGCACTCCGATACCGAGGAGGCGGTCTCCATGGCCGAAGAACTCATCGCGACCCTGCGCACGACCCTGGGTCCCATCGTCATCCGCCTGTTCCCCGCCCAGGCGCCCAAGACCGTCGACAACTTCGTCGGCCTCGCCGAGGGGACGATCGAGTGGACGCACCCCGAGACCGGGCAGCGGTCGACGAACCCGCTCTACAACGGCACGATCTTCCACCGGGTCATCGACGGCTTCATGATCCAGGGAGGCGACCCGCTCGGCCAGGGCTTCGGCGGCCCGGGCTATGAGTTCGAGGACGAGATCCACCCGCAGCTGCGCTTCGACCGTCCGTACCTCCTGGCGATGGCCAACGCCGGCGCGAACACCAACGGCTCGCAGTTCTTCGTGACCGTCGTTCCCACGTCGCATCTGAACGGCCGCCACACCATCTTCGGTGAGGTCGTGCAGGGCAGCGAGGTCGTCGACGCGATCGCCAAGGCGGAGATCGGCCGTAACGACCGCCCGGTCAAGGACATCGTTCTGGAATCGGTGACGATCGAGCGTCGTTAGACAGGTACCGGCCCACGACGAGAAGGCGACGATGAGCACCGATCGGCCGCAGGCCCAGGCTCCCGGGGCATCGATGTGCTACCGGCATCCGGACCGGGAGACGTACGTCCGCTGCACGCGCTGCGACCGGCCGATCTGCCCGGACTGCATGCGTGACGCCTCGGTCGGGCATCAGTGCCCCGAATGCGTCCGCGAGGGCAACCGTACGGTGCGTGAGGCGCGTACGGTGTTCGGCGGCCGGATGCGGGGCCGCCCGGTGGTGACGCTGACGCTCATCGCCTTGAACGTCCTCGCCTACCTGGGGGAGCTGGCCTCGCCGGCGTTCGTCGGCCGGTTCGAGATGATCGGCGGGATGCCGGCGCACGGCCGGCTCCCCGGGTTCGGCGTCGCGGACGGCGAGTGGTACCGCCTGATCACCGCGGCGTTCCTGCACATGCCGATGAACGCGGGCGGGTTCGGCATCACCCACATCCTGTTCAACATGTGGGCGCTGTGGGCGCTCGGCCCGCAGCTCGAGCACGTGCTCGGCCGCGTGCGGTTCACGGTGCTGTACGTCCTGTCGGCGCTCGGCGGGAACGTCCTGCTCTACCTGGTGGACCCGACTCAGCCCGCCGTCGGCGCCTCCGGCGCGATCTTCGGGCTGTTCGCGGCGTTCTTCGTGGTCGGCCGCCGCCTGGGCGTCGACACGCGCGGCATCGTCTTCCTCATCGTGATCAACCTGATGTTCACGTTCACCTTCTCCGGGATCTCCTGGGAAGGGCACGTCGGCGGGCTGGTCACCGGTGCGGTGCTCGCGGTGGCGTTCGCCTACGCCCCGCGCCGGCGGCAGAAGGCCGTGCAGGTCGCCGCGTCGGCCATCGTCGCCGCGCTGCTCGTGATCCTCACCGCCGTGGCCACCGCGCTCGCCTCCTGACGCCTCCTGGACGGCGGGCAGGCCCTCCGTCCAGGCGTTCTCACGCAGGCGACGTCATCCGGCCGCGGACGGCGTTTCCGCCCGCGGCGTACGCGGCGAAGGGCTGGGGACGGGCGCTGTGGATAACCCACAGGGCGGTCCACAGGGTGTGGATAACCGTGTGGGGAAGTCAACGCCAGCGCGTCGACAGCACCACGCCGACCACGATCACGCCGAATCCGATGAGCAGGTTCCAGTTGCTCAGGGAGGTGATCAGCGGCACCGTGGCGCTGACGCTCGCCGTGATGTAGTAGACGGCGATCCAGGCGAGGCCGAGCAGCCAGCAGGCCACCATCGTCGGCACCAGCCACCGGGGGCTGACCGCGACCTTCTGTGAGCGCTGCGGCGGGGTGTAGACGGCCTTCTTGCGTACCTTCGACTTGGGCACGGTGGGTCTCTCCTCGGGGCGGAACGCGGCCGCACGCCGGGTCCGCGCATGGGTCAATTTGTCAGTTAGCGTAGTCGCTGGTGTGCAGCGTACGACCTTATTGGGGGCGGTGGGGTGTCGCGATGCGGCGAAAACCCGGTAACGGCGGGATGAGCGGCGCCGGCCGGGCGTGGCGATACGCGATCCCCGCCCTGACGATCTTTGCCGGAACCCTCTTCACGGCCAGCGCGAGCACCGCGCACGGAACGGACCTGCGCGGCGGCGGCCGTACGAAGATCACCGAGCTCATCGCCCAGGAACAGCGGCAGTACCAGGGCTCGCAGGCACACTACGGCCATCTGCGGCGGCAGGTGGAAGGCCTCGTACGGGCGGCCGGGCAGCGTGACGCCCGGGTGAAGGCCGCGCAGGAGGACGCCGACCGCCTCGCGGCCCGTACGGGCTTCGCCCCGCTCACCGGAGGCGGCGTCCGCGTCAGCCTCGACGACGCGCCTCCCGGCCGGCGGATCGCGGGCGACCCCGGCCCCGACGACCTCGTCGTCCATCAGCAGGACGTCCAGGCCGTCGTCAACGCGCTGTGGACCGGCGGTGCCACGGGCGTGCAAATCATGGATCAACGTCTGATCTCGACCAGCGCCGTCCGTTGCGTTGGCAATACGCTCATCCTCCAGGGCGTCGTCTACTCGCCGCCGTTCCGGATCACCGCCACCGGCGATCCGGGTAGGCTGCGAGCGGCGCTGGACGCCTCGCCGGCCATTCAGGTCTACCGGCAGTACGTCGCCGAATACGGACTCGGGTACACCGTGACAACCCTCAAGAAGACCACGCTGCCCGCCTACACGGGCAACGTGCAGCCGAAGTACGCCACCGCCCAGGAGCCCGACGGTGCGAACGCTCATCCGTAGCCTCGGTGAACTCTGCATCACCGCCGGGGCCGTGCTGCTGCTGTTCGTCGCGTACGAGCTGTGGGGAACGGGCGCCTACACGCAGGCCGAGCAGCGCAAGCTGGACGGCGAGCTGACCCGCACCTGGGCCGCGCCCCAACGGAAGCCCTCGGGGGCCGTGACGGCCGAGCGCGTGCAGCTGGGGCACGGCCTGGCCCTGATCCGGATCCCCCGGCTGGGGAAGGGCTTCCACTACGTGATCATCGAGGGCGTCTCCGTCGCCGACCTGCGCAAGGGGCCCGGTCACTACCCGGGCACCGCGATGCCAGGGGAGATCGGCAACTTCGTCGTCTCCGGGCACCGGACGACCTACCTGGCGCCGTTCAACCGCATCGGCGAGCTGCAGGCCGGTGACAAGATCCTCATCGACACCCGGACCCGGCAGTACACCTACAAGATCACCGGCAAGACGGTCGTCTCGCCCTCCGACGTCAGCGTCGTCGCGCCGGTGCCGGAGCACCCGACCAAAGACCCGACCGACCGGCTGATCACTCTCACCACCTGCCACCCGAAGTACTCTGCGGCCCAGCGGCTCATCGTGTTCGGGCGGATGGTCGGCTCGATCCCACGGGTGAACGGAGCATCTTCCTGATGTACACCTGGCTGTGGCGTCACCTGCCCGGCGGACCGCTGACGCGGGTCTACACCGCCGTGGTCTGCCTGCTCGTCGCCGGCGCCCTGCTCTGGTACATCGTCTTCCCCTGGTTCGAGCCCAAGATTCAGTTCGATCACGGGACGGTCGATGACGGCGGCACGTCGGCTACGGCACCCCCGACCCCGGGCGCGAAACACCGGTAAAAAGATTATTGGGAGACCGTGTAACGCCAGGGGGGGTCAAGGCGGATCAACGAGTGAGGGCTTCCGCCGTTGCCCCCGAGCGGCGGAAGCCCTCCCTCATGTCCGGAGCGTCGCCGTCGTGAACCCGCGCGGCCGGAATCACGATGTGCGCCCGGCGGCCCCGCCTTCGGCGGAGGCGGGCGACCCCCGTACGACGGACTCGCGGTCCTGTCGGGCGTCCCCACGACGCGACCCCGGCACGAACACGACGGCGTCTCCACCCCCGAGGGGTGGAGACGCCGTCGCGTTCGATCGGTGTTCCTCAGAAGCGCGGCCAGCCGGTGCCTCCGGTGTCGCTCGGGTCCGGGCTGGTCGGCGGTTGCTGCGGCTGCTGCTTGGCGACGACCAGGACGACCGTGCTGCTCTTGTTGGCCGTGTCGCCGTCCTTAGGGCTCTGGTCGACGACGGTCCCGGGGACCTGCCCGTCCTGGGCGGTCACGTAGGTCACGCTGGCCCTGAAACCGTTACTCCTCAGGTCGGCCTTGGCGTCGCTGAGCTGCTTGCCGACCTCGTTCGGCACGGTGGTCTTGCCAGGACCGTCGGAGACGATCAGATTGACCTCGGTGTCCTTCGCGACCTTCGTGCCGGCGGTCGGATCAGATTTGATCACGTAGCCCTTGGGCACGGTGGAGCTGTTCTCCTTGTCCGAGGAGCCGGCCTTGAGGCCGACGTTCTCCAGGGCGTTCTTGGCGTCGTCCTCGCTCTTGCCGCGGAGCGTTGGGACCGTCACCTTGGGCTTGCCGGTCGAGACGACCAGGGTCACCTCGGTGGTCGCCACCTTGGTCTTGTCGATCTTGGTGTTCTCGTTAGGCGTGACGCTGATGACCTTGCCGCTGTCGACCTGGTCGCTCGACTTCCGCTTGGTGTGGATGTGGCCGTCGGTGATGCCGATGCCCTCCAGTTGCTGCTTGGCGGCGTCCTGGTCGTTGCCGACGACGCCGGCCGGGATGGCGACGGTCGTGGCGTCCTTCTGTGCGCCACCGCCATCGTTGAACATGACGAACAGAGCCGTCACCGCGCCCACGGCGAGCAGGCCGACGACCACCCACAGCGCGATCTTCTTGCCGGGGCCCTCGGACTTCTCCGGCTCCCCGTAGTTCACCGGGGGCAGGTCGTAGCCCATCGTCGCCGGGCGCGCCGCATGGGTCTGCGGGCCGCCCTGCATGACCTGGGTGCCGCCGTTCATCGCCATGGTCGGGGCGGAGACCGGCATGCCCTGCAACGCGCGCTGGATGTCGGCGCGCATCTCCGCCGCGCTCTGGTACCGGTAGTTGGGGTCCTTCGTGAGCCCCTTCATGACGATCGCGTCGGCCCAGTGCGGGATCGACGGGTCGATGCGCGACGGCGGAGGTGGCTCCTCCCGCACGTGCTGGTAGGCGATGGCCACCGGCGAGTCGCCCTGGAACGGCGGGCGCCCGGTGAGCAGCTCGAACAGCACACAGGCGGTGGAGTAGAGGTCGCTGCGGGCGTCGACCCGCTCGCCCCGCGCCTGCTCCGGCGAGAGGTACTGCGCCGTGCCGATGACCTGCGCCGTCGCGGTCATCGTGGCGGCCGAGTCGGCGAGCGCGCGGGCGATGCCGAAGTCCATGACCTTGACCTCGCCGCTGGGGGTCAACATCACGTTGGCCGGTTTGATGTCCCGGTGCACGATCCCGCCGCGATGGCTGTAGTCCAGCGCGCGCAGGATCCCGTCCGTCATCTCCATGGCCCGCTCGGGCGACAGTTTCTGCTCGTCGCGCAGGACGTCGCGGAGCGTGCGGCCCTCGACG
The DNA here is from genome assembly GCF_024055795.1 of Actinoallomurus purpureus. Lineage (GTDB taxonomy): Bacteria > Actinomycetota > Actinomycetes > Streptosporangiales > Streptosporangiaceae > Actinoallomurus > Actinoallomurus purpureus. The sequence continues at coordinate 261,198 of NZ_JAMXMY010000010.1, forward strand.
TACTCCATGACGATGTACGGCACCGGGTTGCCGTCGATCACGTCTTCGCCCGTGTCGTACACGGCGATGACGGATGGATGGTTCAGCGATGCGGCGGACTGCGCCTCCCGGCCGAACCGCGCCTGAAACGTCGGATCCCGGGCAAGATCGGCCCGAAGCGTCTTGATCGCGACAATTCGATCAAGACGAAGATCTCGAGCTCGGTAGACCTCGGCCATGCCACCACGCCCGATGACACCATCGAGCTCGTAGCGACCACCGAGTAGCCGAGGCTGAGTCATGTCACGCACTTTCCCTCGTCGTCTACACCGTGCTCTCCGAACCTATCCGCCTGGAGAGCTGCTGACAGGCGGCTGTTCCGGAGAGGTCGACGGCGATTCCGCCGCCGGTGTGGTAGGCGTCGTTTTCGGGGTTCTCCTCGTTCTGGTCGGTTTCGGGATGGGCGCCGAGCTCGTCGCCGAACTCGGCGTCGATCCGGGAGTCGTCCGTTCGAATGTCGAACCCGAGGGTACGGGTCGATACGTCGGCTCGCCAAGATGGGGCCGTCGGGTGTGCCTCGCCGGAGCGGTACGGCCCGCCGGCTGGACCCGGTTGCCGTCCACGAGCTTAGTGTGGTCGGGGGCCTTCCACAGCGCTCCGACGGTGAACACGCCAGCGCCGATGACGATGACGGCGGCGGCTCCCACCAGAACGAACCGGCCGGTGCGGCCGCGCCGGCGCGCGTGGGAGCCCCGTGCCGTCCCGGCCGCGGACGCGCCGATCTGCTCGGTCGCGAAGCCGGGCTGCTGGTATCCGGCCGCGTCGTCGGCCGGCCACGGCCGGGCCGCCGGGCTCCCTCCGGTCCACGAGGCTTCGGCCGACCACGGCTGAGATGCCGGGCTCTCGCCGGTCCAGGACGCCTCGGCCGACCACGGCTGGGACGCCGGACCCTCCGCCGCCCATTCCCCGGCGACGGGACTCTCGACCGTCCACCCGTACGCCGCGGCGGTCTCCTCGGCGGCGGCGGCGTCCCCGAGGCCCAGCGCGTGCCGGATGGCGTAGGCGCCCTCGGCGACCTCCTGTGCCGAGCTCGGCCGGTCGTCCGGGTGCTTGGCCAGCAGTGCGCCGACCAGGCCGCGGACCGCCGGCGGCATCGATGTCGGCAGCGGCGGCGGCTCCTCCCGCACGTGCTTGAGGGCCAGCGCGACGGGGGTGTCGGCGACGAACGGCGGATGCCCGGACAGGCATTCGTACGCCACGACGCCGAGGGCGTAGAGATCGGCGACCGGGGTCACCCGCTTGCCCGTCGCCTGCTCCGGCGCGACGTACTGCGCGGTGCCCATCACCATGCCGGTCTGGGTCATGGAGCTGTCACCGCCCCGCGCGATGCCGAAATCGGTGATCTTCACGGTGCCGTCGTCGGTCACCATCAGGTTGCCGGGCTTGATGTCCCGGTGGATGATGCCCGCCGAGTGCGCGATCTGCAGCGCCCGCGCGGCCTGCCCGATGAGGTCCAGTGTCGCGTCGACCGACAGCCGCCCGTCGCGGGCGAGGATCTGCGAGAGCGTCTCGCCGAGAACGAGCTCCATGACGAGGTAGGCGAGGTCGTCCTGCTCGCCGTAGTCGTACACCTGGGCGATGCCGCCGTGCTGGAGCCCCGCGGCGAAACGCGCCTCGGCCCGGAATCGGCCACGGAACGTCTCGTCGTCGAGGTACTGCTGTTTGAGCAGCTTGACCGCCACCGGCCGGCCGAGGAGCCGGTCGGTGGCCTTCCAGACTTCGCCCATCCCGCCGACGGCCAGACGCTCGTCAAGCACGTAACGGTCGTTCAGGACGTCTGGGGGGGTCATGGTCAGCGCACCGCCTGGGCGATTCTCAGGGCGATCGGCGCCGAGAACTTCGCACCGGTCGAACCGGTCGGTCCCTCGGTGACGACGGCGAAGGCGACCTTGGGATTGTTCTTCGGGGCGAAGCCGACGAACCAGTCCTCGTTGACGGACGTTCCCGTCTCGGCCGTTCCGGTCTTGCCGGCGATGTCGTTGCCGCCGATCGTGCTCGCCGCCGTACCGTGGTCGACGACCGCGCGCATCATCTCCTGCAGCTGTTGGGCCGTGTCGGCGCTGATCGGCTGGCCGATCTGCTTCGGGTCGGCCGTCACCAGCTCGGACTGGTCCTGGGCGGTGACCCGCTTGACGAGGTACGGCTTCATCATCTTGCCGTCGTTGGCGATCGCCTGCGCCACCATCGCCATCTGCAGCGGCGTCGCGGTCACGACCTCCTGACCGATGCCGCTGCGGGCGAGGGAGTCGCCGCCGATGGTCTTGGTCGGGTAGACGCTGGAGGCGCTGGACATGTCCTTCTCGACCTGGACGCGCTGGTTGAAGCCGAACTTGGCCGCCATCGCGCCGAGCTGCTGCTGTCCCTGCTTGATCGCGAGCCGGCCGAACGTCGAGTTGCAGGACGCCGCGAAGGAGTTGATCAGGGACGGGGCGCCGCTGCACTTGGCCTCGTCGCCGTCGGAGTTGGGCAGTGTGCGGCCCGACTCGGGCAGCTTCAGCTCACTGGCGTCGAACGACGAGTCCTTGTTGAGAAGCCCGCTCTCGATCGCCGCCGCCGAGTTGACGATCTTGAATGACGAGCCCGGCGCGAACGTCTCGTTCATCGCGTAGTTCAACATCGGGTCCGGCTTCTGATGCTGCAGCGACGTGAAGGCCTTGTTCGCCTTGACCCCGTCGTGGGTCGAGACGTCGTTCGTGTCGTACGACGGGAAGGACGCCATCGCGAGGATGGCTCCCGTCTTGACGTCCAAGGCGACCGCCGCGCCACGCTTGATCGTCCTGTTCTTGACGCCGCTGTAGGCCGCCTGCTGCGCGCCCGGGTCGATGGTCGTCTGTACGGTGGCGCCGGCGGCCTTCTTGCCGACCAGGGCGTCGAACCACTTGTGCAGGGCCAGCCGCTTGTCCGTGCCGTCCAGCAGGCCGTTCTGCGCGCCCTCCAGACCCGTACGGCTGAACACGCTGACGTAGCCGGTGATCGGCGAGTACATCGTGCTCTCGTTGTAGTGCCGCTGGTAGTTCTTGCCGTCCTTGTCCGTCTTCGTCGAGAAGGCGAGCGTGACCTTCCCCGCCATGATCGGGCCGCGGTTGTACTGCCACTGCTGCGCGAACTGACGGGAGTTCAGCGGGTCGGTCCTCAGCTTGTCGGCCTGCGACCCCTGGATGTAGTTGACGTTCACGATCAGGACGACCACCAGCAGCAGGCCGGCGACCGCGACCTTGCGGAGCGGCTTGTTCACTGGGTACTCACCACCTGGGTCATTCCTTCGTCCTGGATGGGCTGCGGGGCGGGTCGCCGCGCGCCGTCACTGATGCGGATCAGAATGGCGATCAGAATCCAGTTCGCGAGCAGCGACGATCCGCCCTGGGCGAGGAACGGAGTGGTCAGACCGGTCAGCGGAATCAGCTTCGTGACACCGCCGACGATCACGAAGACCTGCAGGGCGAAGACGAACGACACGCCGCCCGCGAACAGCTTCGCGAAGTTGTCCTTGGTCGCCAGCGCGGCCTTCATGCCCCGCTGCACGATCAGTGCGTACACGATGAGGATCACCATGACGCCGGTGAGTCCGAGCTCCTCGCCGAAGGACGTGAAGATGAAGTCGCTGTAGGACAGCGGAGTGCGCCACGGCTCGCCCTGGCCGAGGCCGGTGCCCAGCACGCCCCCCTGGCCCATCGAGAACAGGCCGAACATCAGCTGACTGCTGTCGGTGATGTAATGACCGCCCTTGGCCACACAGACGTCGTAGTGGGTCTGATTGACGATCTTGCCGGCGATCTGACAGCCGCCGTCGAAGTAGGCCCTCGGGTCCATCCAGGCGTCGATCCGCTGCGCGACGTGGGGGATCATCGGCGCGACGAGGCAGGCGCAGGCCAGCAGCAGCGCGCCGATGACCACCCATATGAAGCGTTCGGTCGCGACGTACAGCATGCTGACGAACAGCCCGAAGAACAGGATGGCCGTTCCGAAGTCGTTCTCCAGGGCGAGCACGCCCAGGCAGATCACGAAGATGACGAGGATCGGGCCGAGGTCACGGCCGCGGGGCAGATTGACCGGCCCGATCTTCTTCCCGACGATCGACAGCGTCTGGCGCTTGTTGACCAGGTACCCGGCGAAGAACGCCACCAGCGCCAGCTTGGAGAACTCGCTGGGCTGGATTGAGAAACCGCCGATGCGGATCCAGATCTTCGCGCCCAGCGCGCCACTGATCGATGACGGCAGGAAGCCTGGGAGGGCGAGGAAGAACAGGCCGACGGCGCCGATGGTGTACATGTAGCGCTGCAGGACCTTGATCTCCTTCAGCACCAGCAGCGTCACGGCGAAGAAGATGATGCCGAGCGCGGTCCACATGAGCTGGTTGGTCGTGGAGGGCCCGATGTAGGAGATCTTCTTGCCCTCGGCGATCGCCTTCTTCTGGTCCAGGCTGGTCTTGAGGTCCAGCCGGTAGATCATGGCCAGGCCGATGCCGTTGAGGAACACGGAGAGCGGCAGCAGCAGCGGATCGGCGTACGGTGCGAACCGGACCACGACGAAGTAGGCGCCGGCCGCGAGGATTCCGAGGCCGATACCGTATCCGTACATTCCAGCAGGCAGGCTGCCGTCTCGCGCCAGTCCGACCTGCGCGAAGCCCGCGATGGTGATGACCATCGCGAAGATCAGCAGGCTGAGCTGGGCGCTCCGCCGGGGGCGGGTCGCGATCTGAACCTCGGGTTCGGCGGCTACAGAGGTCATCAGTGAGTGCTGTTCGACTTGGGAGGACACCCGTTTTTGCCCGGGTGGCTGTGGCACGCGTCGGCCTGGTCGCGCAGCTCCAGCACCTTGGTGCGCGCCTTCTGCACGTCCGGTACGACGATGCCCTTGTGCACGCTTTCCTTGACCGGTTTGGGGAGCTCGCTCGTCTGCACTGGCGGACTCGACGCCTCGAGGACGGTCTCGTCGCAGCCCTGCTGCTTCTGCCCCTTGCCCTTCCAGATCGTCACGACGCCCTGGGTGTTGTCGGACACGACGATGTGGCAGACGCTCTGCCGCAGCTTGTCGACGGTGCTTCGGGCCTTCGTCAGACTGCTCAGGTTGTCGATCGTCCGGGTCACCGAGTCCCGTGCCGTCGGGGTCAGGTCCGCGACCTTCAGCGCCGGGCTCGGGTGCTCCTTCAGGTGGGACAGTTTGAGCCCCAGAACCGATTGGTTCATCCCCTGGAAGATGGCGACCTGACCACCGTCCGCGGCGACGTAGTACTGCCCCTGGACGGTGCTCCAGGTGACGTACGACCCGCCGGCGGCCAGCAGGACGACCGCACCGGCCGCCGCCACCACCCACGGCCAGCGACGCCGTCGCCGCCCCACCGCCATCTGCGGCAGCGTGTCGTCGGGCTGCCGGCCGATCGCGGGCATGTCCGCGACGGTCACCGGCGACGGCTGCTGCTGCGGCTCCCGCAACGCGGCCGCCCGCTGCGCCGGCGTCTCCGCGGCCATCGCGCCGGGCGGCGGCATGTCCGCCTCGCCTCGACCCACGCCTGAGCTGTGCGCGGCGCCCGCGGTGATCGAAGCCGACGGCGGGCCGTGCTGCTGCTCCAGCTCGACGACGTCGGCCACCACACACGTGATGTTGTCCGGTCCGCCACCGCGGTTCGCCAGATCGATGAGCTGGCGTACGGCCTGGTCCGGCTCTGCCACCGTGCTCAGCGCGTGGTGGATCGTCTCCGCGCTCACCACCGTGCTCAGCCCGTCGGAGCACAGCAGGTAGCGGTCGCCGAGCTGCGCCTCGCGCAGCGAGATGTCCGGGTCGACCTCGCCCCGCCCGTCCAGCGCCCGCAACAGAAGGGAACGCTGTGGGTGAGAAGCGGCCTCGTCCAGGCTGATCCGGCCCTCGTCGACGAGCGACTGCACCAGCGTGTGATCATGGGTGATCTGGAAGAGCTCGCCGTTCCGGAGGAGGTACGCGCGGGAGTCCCCGATGTGGACGAGGGCGAACTGCGGGCCGTTCCAGAGCATCGCGGTCAGGGTGCAGCCCATGCCCTGCAGGGACGGGTCACCCTCGACGATGCTGTGCAAGGTCTCGTTGGCGCGGTGCACCGACTGCTCGAGCACGCCGACCAACTCTTGTGGCGGGACGTCGTGGTCGAGCGGCTTCAGGGTCTCGATGGCCGCGGCGCTGGCGATCTCGCCGCCGACATGGCCGCCCATGCCGTCGGCGACCGCGAGCAACCGGTACCCCGCGTACGCCGAGTCCTCGTTGCCCTCGCGAAGCATGCCGACGTCCGACCGGGCGGCGAAGCGAATTCCGATGGTCATTTGCGCAGCTCTATGACGGTCTTCCCGATGCGGATCGGTACGCCGACGGGGACGGGTTCCGGCCTGCTCACCTTGGCTCGCCCGAGAAAGGTGCCGTTCGTCGAACCGAGATCCTCCACGAACCACTGACCGTTCTGCGAGAAGAGCCGGGCGTGCCGTCCCGAAGAGTAGTCGTCTCCCAGAGGCAACGTGACGTCATTGGCACGACCCATCGTGATCTCCGTGCCGGCGAGATCCATCGTCGTGCCGGCCCGGGCTCCTTCGGTGATGACGAGCTTGGTCGGTTCCGCCCGCCTGGCGCGCGGCGGCGCCGCCGACCGCGGCGGGCGGGCGGGTTGGGCGGCCTTCCGGGGCCGTGCCGCCTTCGCGGCGGCCTTCGAACCCCACAGGTCGGCACGGATGACGCCCGCGGCCGCGATGACGAACAGCCAGAGTACGGCTAGGAACGCCACCTTCATGAGCGTCAGGGTGATTTGGTTCATCGGAGTCGGAGCTACTCCCTATCGCGGCGGAACACCAGGGTTGTGCGGCCAAGCGTCACCCGTGCGCCGTCGTGCAACGTCACACGGCGGATCGGCTGGCCGTTCACGAAAGTGCCGTTTGTCGACCCTAGATCAACCGCAACCACCTCCGGGCCCTCGACTCTGATCTCGGCATGGTGCCGGGAAACGCCCGGATCGACAAGCCGAAGATCACAATCGGTGCCCCGGCCGAGCAGTGTCACCGGGGTGGTCAGGTCGTACATGTGACTCTTCTGGCCCTCGGTGCTGACCAGCAGTCGCGGCCGGCCGCCGGCGAACCCGCTCGGCGGTGGCGGCATGTCGCTCATCGGCTGGCGGATCTCACCGCCCTCGACCGTGGAACCACGGATGACGCCGGAACGGATCCGGAACATCCCCGTCCGCAGGTCATCGGCGTTCTCGAACCGCACCCGCACCGGGCCGACGAAGGAGTAACCCTGCTCCTTCGCGTGCTCACGGGCGAGGTTGGCCAGCTCCTGGCTCAGGCTGTCGGCGTACACCTCCAGCCGCTCACCGTCCGGATGTGAGATCTCGACGACGAAGTCGTTCGGCACCAGCGTGCGACCCTGCGCCACGATCGCGGCGCGTTCGTCCATCTCGCGCTGAATGGCGCTGGCGACCTCGACGGGCTGGAGTTCCGACTTGAACGCCCGCGCGAAGGCACCCTCGACCATGCCCTCGAGCCGACGCTCGAAGCGCTGTAGGACACCCACGTGCACCTCCCCTCTCCACTGCTAGACGATCGTATCTGTGCGCTGGTTCGTCCCGAGCAACCGATTCGGACCACGCAGGGAATGGTGCTAACCTTTGGACGCGCCCGGGGCGGGTGGCGGAACGGCAGACGCGCACGGTTCAGGTCCGTGTGTCCGAAAGGACGTGAGGGTTCAAATCCCTCCTCGCCCACTCGGTGTCGGGGTCAGTGTGGTCGGAAGCGGGGGCTTCCTCCCTCTGACCCCTTCGTCATTTCCTCCGGGGGGACGACCCCCCGGGCCCCCCGATGTGGGGGGGCTTCGCCCCCCACGCCCCCCTGCGCGGGCTGGGGTTGGCGGGTCCGGGTGCTGGTGGGGGTTTCGCCCCCCACGCTCCCCCCTGCGCGGGCTGGGTGGCGGTCCGGGTGCTGGTGGGGGCTTCGCCCCCTGCACCCCCCGCCCAGGCTGGAGCTCGTGGTCCGGTTGTCCGGGACTGTTCTGTGGGGGCTTCGCCCCCTACCCCCTGCTCGGGTTGGGGCTGGGGGCTTCGGGTGGGTGGCCGCGAAAAGATTTACGTGGTTGGTTCGTGTCGAGTGCGTCCTCGCCGGAGCTGAGATCACGGAGTTCTCTGTTGTTTCAGCTCCATCCCTTGCGATGGGGACTCGCGGGCTACGAGTCGACGATCCCCGCGTCGTGCGCGAGTAGTCCGGCCTGGGTGCGGTTGACGCACCCCAGCTTGTCCAGGGTGCGTGACACATAGCCCTTGATGGTGGCCTCGGAGAGGAACAGCCGTGCCGCGATCTGCGCGTTCGACAGGCCCTCGCCGAGGCCGGCCAGCACTTGGGCCTCCCGCTCGGTCAGCGAGCCGACCAGTTCGCGCGCGCGTTCCCGGGCCGCCAGGTTGTCCGTCGACACCGCGACGAGTCGGCGGGCGGCGGCGGGCGACAGGACGGTGTGCCCCTGGGCCGCCGCGCGCACCAGCCCGATCAGCTCCTCCGGCGGCGTGGACTTGACCAGGAAGCCGGTCGCCCCGGCCCGCAGGGCACGCAGCACATACGGGTCGGCGTCGAAGGTCGTCAGCACCACGACGTTCGGCGGGTCCGCCAGCTCGTTGATGCGCTGGATCGCGGTCAGGCCGTCCATGCCCGGCATGCGCAGGTCCATCAGGACGACGTCCGGGCGGTCCTGCTGGACGGCTTGGAGGCCGGCCGCCCCGTCGTGTGCCTCAGCGACGACCTCGATGTCCTCGGCCGAGCCGAGGATGGTGCGCAGAAACACGCGCACCATGGGCTCGTCGTCCACTACCAGCACTCGGGGCATTCTCACACCGTCAATTCCGCGGTAGGTACGTGCGCGGGCAGCGTCGCCTCGACGCTGAACCCGCCGTCGGGACCGGGTCCGGCACGCAGTCTGCCCTGCACCAACTCGACGCGCTGCCGCAGGTGGGGGATGCCCAGACCGGAACCGGAGCCGGCGAGGGCAATGCTGGGTCTGCTGGTCGGTGGCGTGTTGTGCACCGTGAGCCGCAGCCGCGCCTCCTCGTACTCGACCCGCACCGTCACCCGCGCGCCGGGCGCGTGCTTGCGCACGTTGGTAAGAGCCTCGCGCAGTACGCGGTAGGCGATGCGCCCCACCACCGGTGAGGCGAGTGCAGGGTCGCCCTCCTGGATCAGTTCGGTGGGTATCCCCACCGCGACCGACTCGGCGATCAGGTTGTCGAAGCCTCCCACCGAGGGCGTGTGATCGCCGTCGGACGCGGCGCGCAGGATGCCGACCACGTCGCGCAGCTCGTCCAGTGCCTGGCAGCCCGCCGCCCGCAGGTCCTCCGCGGCCTGCCGGGTCGCCTCGTCCTTGGCGGTCACGCGCAGCGCGCCGGCTTGCAGCACCATCAGGCTCACTCGGTGGGTGACCACGTCGTGCATTTCGACGGCCAGCCGCGCGCGCTCCTCCGCGCGCGCCTGCTCGGCCAGCAGGTGCTGCTCCCGCTCGGCCCGCTCGGCCCGCTCCACCAGGGCGCAGACCATCCGCCGGCGGGCATCGAAGTACAGCGCCAGCAGCGGGCCGACCGCGGTGCGCAGCAGCCCTATCGTCATGACCGTCACCGACGGGTCCCAGGGCCGCATGACGACGACGGTCAAGGCGGCGACCGCGACGAGCGCTCTCCTGCGGTTGTGCCGGTAGAACAGCGGACCGTACGCGGCCAGCACGGTGGAAAAGGGGGCCCAGGAATTCTCGTGGTGCGCCGGCGTCAGCGCGCCCACCGGTGAGATCAGCAGCGTCACCGCCAGCGTGAACGTACCGAGCACGCCGACGACGGTGAGCGGGGCGGTGCGGCGGACGGCCAGCGAGCCGCAGGCGAGCGCCTGCACGCCCAGCATGACCCAGGCGAGGGTGCCCGGGTGATCCGGCCACCACGTGGCGCCGACCAGCGTCACGCCGGTGTCGAGCAGCCCGAAGGCGACCGCGATCGCCACGTCCAAGGCGACCCGGTGCACTCGGTACCACGGTGCCTCTGCCATGCCTCCTACCGTAGGGAATGCGGGCTGTCGTATCGCCCGAACGGGAATCGCTCAGTACGTCCGTCTTGGGCGCACCATGCGAAAGTCGTATGCCACTCCCTGCGAACAGCCCCTTCGTCGCTCCCGGAACCGACGGCCGGCCCTGTCGCGCGAGGGTCCGCCGACATGAGATTAGGGGCATGGCTACGACGAACAACCCCGTCACGACGACCCCCCGGCTGGGCCGCTACACGATCGACACGAACCGCTCCTCCATCACGTTCAGGAGTCGCCACTTCTTCGGCCTGCTGCCGGTGAAGGGCACCTTCGCGATCCGCAGCGGAACGATCGAGGTGGCCGAGCCGCTCGCCGAGTCGAGCCTTCGGGTGGAGGCCGACGCGGCGAGCTTCCACACCGGCAACGACCAACGGGACGCGCACGTACGGTCGGCGGCGTTCCTCGACACCGGCCGCCACCCTCTGATCACGTTCGTCTCCGACGGCGTGGACACCACCACGGTCTCCGGAACGCTCACCGTGTGCGACGTCTCGCAGCCCGTGAGCCTGGCGATCGTGCACTCCGAGGTGGCCGCGGAGACCTTCACCGTGCGTGCCACGACCCGGGTCGACCGCCACGACTTCGGTGTGACGGCGTCCCGCCTGATGGCCGGGCGGCACCTCGACCTGACGCTGGAGGTCACCTGTGTGCATCGCTGACCTCGACGACCGCACACCACCGAATCACCGGAGACGACCATGACCAACGCGGTCGTGGTGGAAAGTCTGCACAAGGCCTACGGCACGGTACGGGCCGTGAACGGCGTGACCTTCACGGTCGAGCACGGCGAGATATTCGCGCTGCTGGGCCGCAATGGTGCAGGCAAGACCACCACCATGGAGATCCTCGAGGGTTTCCGCACCAGGGACGGCGGGCGTGCCGAAGTGCTCGGCCTCGACCCGGGCGACCCGGCCACCAAGCGACGGCTGAGCGAGCGCATCGGTCTCGTGCTGCAGGACATCGCGGTCGAGCCGTACCTGACCGTCCGCGAGACGATCGCCCGCGACGCGGGCTACTACTCGGCGCCGCGCGACATCGACGAGGTGATCGGCCTGGTCGACCTCGTCGGACATGAGAAGAAGAAGGTCCGCACGCTCTCCGGCGGCCAGAAGCGCCGCTTGGACCTCGCACTGGGAATCATCGGCGACCCCGATCTGCTCTTCCTCGACGAGCCGACGACCGGGTTCGACCCGAACGCCCGCCGGGGCGCCTGGCGGCTGGTGCGGAATCTGCGCGACGCGGGGATGGCCATCCTGCTCACCACGCACTACATGGAAGAGGCCCAGGCGCTGGCCGACCGCGTGGCGGTGATCGCCGCCGGGCGGATCGTGGCCGAGGGCACCCCCGACGCCCTCGGCGGACGCAATACCGCGCAGACTCGCATCCGTTTCGAGCTGCCTCCGGCGTGCGCGGTCACCGATCTGCCGGTGGCCGCCGTGCCGGGCGATGACGGCCTGGTCACCGTGGAGTCCGCGGAGCCGACCGAGATGCTGCACCAGCTGACCGGCTGGGCGCTGGGCCGCGGTGCGGTGCTCGCCCGGCTGACCGTCGACCGGCCCAGCCTGGAGGACATCTACCTGCATCTGACCGGCGATGACCGGAGTGCGCCGGAACGCACGCTGGAAAGGAGCGCACCGTGACCGTTGCGGTTCCGGGCGCGGGGCACCGCGCACCTCGCCGCGGGGTCGGCCTGTTCTGGCACCAGATTCGCTACGAGCAACTGACCTTCTGGCGCAACCCGCAGAGCGCGTTCTTCACCTTCGTGTTCCCGGTCTTGGTCATCTCGATCTTCGGCGGGTTGTTCGGTGACGTCAAGGACAGCTCTTTCTACTATGGCGGGGACGCGCTCCAGTACTACGTGTCCACGATCATCGCGATGTCCGTACTGGGCTCCTGCTACAGCCAGTTGGCCATCGTGCTCGCGACCCGGCGCCAGAACGGGATCCTGAAGCGGGTCCGGGCCACACCGCTGCCCGCCTCCGTGTACTTCGTGGGCCTGCTGGCGCACTGCGTCCTGGTGAGCTTCGTCGACGTCCTGCTCATCATCGTGGTCGGCCGGTTCTACGGGCTCTCGCTGCCCGCGTCCTCACAGTGGCTCCCGATTGTCGTATCCCTGGCGCTCGGCGCGACGGCCTACTGCGCGCTCGGCGCCGCCGTGGCCTCGGTGATCAAAAACGCGGACGCCGCGCCGGCCGTCGTGCAGTTCGTCCTGTTCCCACTAGTGATCATTTCCGGCACCATGGTGCCGATCCACGGCGCCATCGGCACCATCTCCAGCGTGCTGCCGGTGAAGCCGTTGAACGACGCGCTGCTGACCGCCTTCACCGGCAGCGGCTCCGGCTTCCGGTGGCATGACTACGGCACTCTGCTCGTGTGGGGTGCGGTCAGTGCGGTGGTGGCCATCCGCCGGTTCCGCTGGGACCCACGGCCGGAGTAGATCGATCCCGAAGCCGTTCCACCGCCGTTCGGTCGGCGACATGCCGATCGTCACGGAGGCGGGCGTCTTGCTCCGCGGTGTCTACACAGACGAGAAAGATGCTCGCGTGGGTAGATGCCGCTGAACGAGGCGTCCCGCCCCCTGGGGGACGTCGCGCCACGGTCCTCCGGCGTCGGGGTGGGAGGGGGCGATGGGTCCCGTCAAGGCGCGCGGGACGGCGCTCCTTGCGGCTATCTCGGCTGCCCGCAGGTGAGAATTGTCAGCGCCGCGGGCCTGACATCTCTGGGTGCTGTGTTGTCGTACTAGTGAGAAGTCAAGGTTCCACACCGAATGGGGATGGGTAGCGATGCCTACGCAACGCGAGGTAGACGAAGCCAAGGTCAGGCGGCAAGTCGACAAGATAGTCGAAGGAATCCGAGCCAAGGATCTCGAGGGCCTGAAGCAGCTTTACGCAACGGACGTCGTGTCCTTCGACGTCGAGCCACCGCTGCAGCATGTAGGAATAGCGGCGAAATTGAAGAACTGGGCGAATGTGTTCACGTTCTTCCAGGATGCGACTTATGAGGTGCGCGACCTGACGCTCACCGTGGGCGACGAAGTGGCATTCGGGCACTGCTTCGGTCGGCTCAGCGGCACGCTGAAGAACGGGACGGCGACGAGCGGTATGTGGGTCCGGGGCACTTTCTGCTTCCGGAAGATCGACGGCAATTGGTTGATCGTGCACGACCAGGCTTCTGTGCCGTTCGATATATCGAGCGGCAAAGGAGTGACAGACCTCGAGCCCTGACGAGTCGCAGAAGTTGGGACCGGCACGCAGCTCTGACGCTTTTCGCGGGCTACGAGTCGACGATCCCCGCGTCGGGGTGGGAGGGGGCGATGGGTTCCGTCAGGTGTCGCCGGCTCATGAGGGTTCGGCGAAGGCGCCGGCGGACGCGGCGAGGGCGGCGGTTCTGGCCGTCTGGTCGGGCAGGTGCGGGTCGGGTGGCGTGCGGAGAAGCACCAGCTGGTGGTACAGCGGTGCGGTGGCGGCGATGAGCAGTCGCCGAGCGTTGGTGTGCGGCGGGAGTTCGCCGCGCCGGATGGCCCGGCTGACGATGATCTCGCAGCGGGCGTACCGGTCCTCCCAGAGTCGCCGTTGGGCGCGGTCGGCCTTCTCGGAGCGGAATGAGGCGGCGATCAGGGCCGCCGCGATCGGCGGCTGTGCGGTCAGTGCGTCCTGGATCTCATGGTTCAGTGCCGCCAGGTCTCCTTCCAGCGAGGCGGTGTCCGGAGGTTGCCAGGCGTCGTCGCTCGCCGCGTCGAGGACGTCGGCGAGCAGGCCGCCGACGTCTCCCCAGCGCCGGTACACCGTTGCGCGGTGCACGCCGGCACGGGCGGCGACGGCCTCCATGGTGAGCCCGTCATAGCCGTGCTCTCCGAGCTCCGCGAGGACCGCGTCGAGTACCTGCGTACGGATACGGGCGGTGCGGCCGCCGGGGCGGCGTCGGGTCGGTGGCACGGGCCGGGTGTCCTCCGGTCGTGGTGCTGGGGGAGTCATCGCTGGTGGTCCGGTTGCTCGGTGGGACGGCGTCGTGGCATCATCTTAATGCAGCAGTTGTCGCACTAGTGATGATCGATGCTCTTCCGAGCGTTCGCCCGGCCGTGCGGCCCTTGACGCCGCCTTGTCGCGCCTGTTCGCCGTCGCCGATGCCTGACGCCCCCCCCGCGAACACCCCTCGCAGGAAGGAAACGATTGGTGATGTCAACCGTTCCCGCCGACCCGACCGTGGTGCATCCGATGCCCGAGCAGCCGCGTGCCGTCCCGGCTCGCTCGATCGCGGCCTCGGATCCGAGGGCCGCGCGGAGCCGGGACACCTGGGACTGCAGGGCGTGCACCGACAGTGCACCGTCGGAGTCGATCTCGTCGGCCAGCCGGTCGGCCGAGACGACCTCACCGGGGCGGACCAGCAGCAGCGTCAGGAGCGCGCGGCGGGCCGGTCCGCCCAGCGGAACCTCGGCGCCGTCGCCGCGCCACGCCGGGTCTCGCCGAGGATTTCGAATCGCATGCCGGTGATTATTCATCCGCGATCACGTGCGGGTGATCGGGCCCGTGGTGGTGATCACGGGGCGATCGGACCGAGGTAGGTGCCGCCCGAGACGTCGACGGTCTGGCCGGTGACCCACCGCCCCTGCGGGCCCGCCAGGAACCCGACGACGTCGGCGACGTCCTCGGGTTCACCGAGCCGCCCGAGCGCGGTGATCGCCTCCAGGCCGGCGACGACCTCGGGGATGGAGGTGTACCCGGCGGTCAGGTCGGTCCGCACCGCGCCCGGCGCGACGGTGTTCACGGTGATGCCACGCCTGCCGAGCTCGTTGGCCAGCGACGGGGTCATCGACTCCAGCGCCGCCTTGCTGATCGTGTAGCCGATCTGGGTGGAGACCGCGAACCGGCTGGCCGTCGAGCCCATGTTGATGATGCGGCCGCCGTCGTTGAGCAGCGGTAGCGCGCGCTGGATCACGAAGAACGGCGTGGTGACGTTGATCGTGAGCAGCCTGTCGAGCTCCTCCGGGGTGACCTGCGCGATCGGGCTGCCCGAGCCGATGCCCGCGTTGTTGACCAGGATGTCCAGGCCGCGTCCGGCCAGCTCCGGGGTCAGGCGCTCGAACAGCCGGTCCACGGCACCGTCGTCGCCGAACCGGGCCCGGACGGTGAACGCCCGGCCGCCCGCCTCCTCGATCCGCGCCACGGTCTCCTTGGCCGCTGCGTCGTTGCCGCCGTAGTGGACGGCGACGAGCGCGCCCTCGGCGGCCAGCCGCAGCGCGACCGCCCGCCCGATTCCCCGCGAGCCACCCGTCACCAGCGCGGTCTTACCGGTCATCGTGCCCATTGCCTGACTCCTCGCTCCTGTCCGGTCCTCGGTGGATCCGGCGATGGAGCAACAGTGGCGGCGGCCGCTCACCGGACGCTCACCGCGCGCTCACCGGAGATCGACCAGGAGACGGCGCGAGAGTTATCTCACTAGATGAGGTGCATTATCTTATTTTGTGGGACGTGGAACTAAAGTCGCCGACCATGAGATCCCCCGATCGCTGGGCCGTTGTGGGCCTGACCGTTGCCGTACCGGGTGCCGGATGCGTCGCGATCTTCGAGTTGTCCGCACGGCCGTGGGCGATGGTCGCCGTGCTCGCGGCGGGGGTTGTGGCCGGCGCCATGAATGCGATCATCGGATCGGGCTCCCTCATCACCTTCCCCACGCTGCTTGCCGTGGGACTGCCGCCGATCACGGCGAACGTCTCGAACAACATCGGCCTGGTGCCCGGCGGGGTCACCGGTGTCCTCGGATACCGGCCCGAGCTCGCGGGTCAGCGTGGTCGTCTCGCTCGGCTGGTCCCGGCCTCGGTGGCGGGTTCGCTGATCGGCGGGTTGCTGCTGCTCAATCTGCCGGAACGCGCCTTCACGGCGGCCGTCGCCGTGCTGATCGGGCTGTCCTGCGTGCTGGTCCTGACCCAGCCCGTGATCAGCCGCCGGCTCGCCGACCGGCCCCGGCGGGCGCACGGCGGGCCCTGGCTGTGGCTGGGAGTGTTGGCGGCCGGCGTCTACGGCGGCTATTTCGGTGCGGCACAGGGCGTGCTCCTGGTCGGCCTGTTCGGCGTCTTCCTGGATGAAGACCTGCAACGCGCCGTCGCCGCCAAGAACGTCCTGACGCTGCTGGTGAACGCCACGGCGGCGGTGCTGTACGTGCTGGTCGCGAAGGTCGACTGGTGGGCCGTGCTGCTCGTCGCGCTGGGTTCGATGGTCGGGGGCCTCCTCGGCGCGAGGGTGGGGCGTAGGCTCCCGCCCCCGGTTCTGCGCGGTGTGATCGTCTGCGTGGGCGTCGCGGCGGTGGTCAAGCTTCTCAGCGGTTGATGAGCGACCGGCGGCATGGTCAGAGGTGGTCGGCCAGGTCGGCCAGGAGCCGGCGCTTGGAGCGGGCACCCATGATCTGCTGGACCACCTGGCCGTCGCGGTAGAGGTTCAGGGTGGGGAAGCCCATCACGTCGTACCGCTCCACGATCTCCGGGTTCTCGTCACCGTTGATCTTCGCGATCCGGATGCGGTCGCCGTACTCCGCCTCGATCTGCTCGAGGATCGGGGCGATCATCCTGCAGGGCGGGCACCACTCCGCCCAGAAGTCGACCAGTACCGGCTTGTCGGCGCGGAGTACCTGCTCGTCGAAGTTCTCGCTGGTCAGCGTGATCATTTGTTGCCTCCGGAAACAGGGCGCAGCCGGGCCGGGCCCGCGCCAGTTGGTCGGCCACTTCGGCACGCCGCCTGATCAGGGCGCGGATGTCGGCGTCGATCTCGGCGAGCTTGCGCCGGTAGACGGCGACCGACTCCGGGCACGAGGCCCCCGTCGACTGCCCCGACCGCAGGCAGTCCACGAACGGCCGGGCGTCCTCCAACGTGAACCCCGCCGTCAGCAGCGAGCGGATCTCCACCACCAGACGGAGATCCGACTCGTCGTACTCCCGATAGCCGTTCGCGGCGCGGCGTGCCGGGAGCAGTCCCTGCTGCTCGTAGTAGCGGAGCGCCCGCGTGCTCACCCCGGCCCGCTCGGCCAGTTCCCCGATCCGCACCGGTTCCTCCCTGATCCGTGGCCGTCAGCGACGGTACGCCTTGACACCGGCGTCAATGTCAAGCAGCGGCGGTGGCCCGATATGCCCGTAGGCGTCGTGTCGGCGGACCCGCCCGGCACGCGGCGTGGATCTCGCCGGCGTGCCGGGCGGGCCCCGTCCCCGTCAGGGCCCCAGACCATAGGCGTGGACGGTGCCCTTGGCGATGCCCAGAGCGGACTCTGCGCGCTCACGCGTTCGGCGACGCGCTCGCTCGGGGACTCGATCGCCGGGTCGACGCCGGTCCGGGAGATGAGCCGCCAGAAACGGTTCTCCGCGCGGTGGTGCCGCCCGACCAGGTGGGTGGCGATGCCATAGAGCCAGGGCCGGGCGTTCGCGCACGTCAGGTCGTAGCGGTCCCGTTGCCGGAAGGCGATCAGGAAGGTCTCGGCCATGAGGTCGTCGGCCTCGTCGCGGCCGAGCCTCCGTGCGATGTACCGGTGGATCGTCGGGTGGTGCCGGTCGTACAGGACGGCGAACCGCTCCGGTTCGCGCAACGAGACCTCGATCACCTCGGCATCGGTCTCGGCGCGCAGTTCGCCCCTCACGGGCGTCTCGTTTCAGGCATGCGACCTTCTCGGGTGGCGGGGGATGTCACCTGTTGTTGCCGCGACCGGTGACGCCGCTTCCCCGGGTGCCGCGAGCCGTACCGATGACCGTCTCCGGTGGGGCTCTTACGGGCGCGAATCTCGCCGTCTGAGCAGCGGTCTGCGCCACAGGCGGAGGTGCGGGGCGACTTCCTCGCCGTCGACGAGGGTGGGTACGGTGGCCGGTTCGATGCCGGTCGCACGCCGGAGCAGGGTCCACAGGTGGCGGTTGACGTCGGCGGCGCGCTCGAGGGTCAGCAGGTGGCCGGCGCCGGGGATCACCACGAGGTCGGCTCCGGGGATCTGCGCGGCCAGGGCCTCGGCGTGCTGTACGGGCGTGAGCAGGTCCCGGTCGCCGACCATGACGAGGACGGGCACGCGGCCGAGCGCGGGCAGGGCCGCTCGCTTGTCGTACGTGATGAGCTCCGCGTAGAAGTCGGCGATCACCTCGAGGGGGACGGACGCCATCAGCCGGGTGGTCACCTCGGCGACCTGCTTCGACACGTGGGCTCCGAAGAGGTACGAGCGGGTCAGCAGGAAGGACATTCCGCCGAGCGGTCGTCGCGCGGCGTCGATGAGCCGGGCCTGGCGGCGGAGCGTGGCGAGCGTGACGGGGACCATCCGGTGCAGGACGCGCGCGGTGCGTTCGGGGAGCCCGATCGTGATGGAGGACAGGTCGCCCGAGGAGGTCGACGCGAGGAGCACGCCGGCGATCCGGTCGCCGAACAGCTCGGGATGCGCTTCGGCGAGCCCGAGGATGGCCATGCCGCCCATCGAGTGGCCGACCAGCACGACGGGCCCCTCCCGCGCGGCCGTCTCCAGCACCGCGTACAGGTCACGGCCGAGCTGGTCGATGGTGGCGTTCGGCGGGGTGCCCCACCCGGATCGGCCGTGTCCGCGAAGGTCCCAGAGCACGACGCGGACCCGGCCGGCCAAAGTGTCGCGCTGGACGTGCCAGCTGGTGGAGTTCAGCAGGAATCCGTGGCAGAACACCACGGTCACGTTCGCCTCGGGAGACTCGCGCACCTCGACGTGCAGCCGGACTCCGTCGTCGGCCGTCACCGCCAGTGTCCGGAGATCCGTGGCGTCCCGATGCCGTGTGTCGCGGTCGGGGGCTCCGCTCATCCACCAGCTGTGCCTGCTCAGGACCCTAGTGATCTCCGTGAACGACATGGCCGCCTCCGCCCGTTGCCGCTCCCAGCTGTTTACGGTGGCCCCTAACTCCAGTTTGAGTCATGGTGAAGGCATCGTCAAAGAGAGAGGCCGTGCCGAAGGAGCTCACGGACCGGGCGGTGGGGTACGCCAGGTCAGGGCGACGGACAGCGCGGACGTGCGCGGGCCGATCGTGATGGAGTACCCGTTGGCGCCGAGCCCGACCGCCGCGTGCCGTAGGGGACGCCTGAGGCGGCGGCCGATCCGCTGGACGCCCGCGGCCACCGCCACGGGCACTCCCGCAGACCGGTCGTGGGTGCGGTAGAAGGCGGCGACGACGTCCGAGCAGAGTGCGGTCCATGACGACACCGCGGCGTACACGGCGACGGGATCCTCGCTCTGATTCCTGTCGTCGATGGCGTGCTCGACCTCGGCGAGCACCGATGCGAGCCCGTCCTCATCGGCGTTGGCCGTGATCTCGCGTACGCGCTCGGCGATCTTCTCCCGGAAGACGTCCGCTGGTCCTTCCATCGTTCCCCCCTGAAGCCGGCTGCTGTCTTCATCGTGTGCGGCCCCACGCGAGCGGCAGGACGGCCGATCGTCCCGAACGACCAGGGACTTTCGCCCCTTGAGACGGCGGAGCTCAGGTGCCCGGTGCCGGGTGGGCCACCACGAGGCGTCCGTCCTCGTCCGTCACGGTCGTACCGAACGTCGCGCAGGCGGTGGTGAAACGGTCGCGGATCCAGGCGCGGTCGGTGCCGGTGGCGAGGCGGGTACGGGCGGACTCCAGCGCCAGTGGGACGGCCGTGAGCCGGACGAACCCGCGCCCGGCGAGAGTGGCGAGGAACAGCAGGCCGAGATCGTTGCGCAGGGCGGGGTCCACCGCGTAGTCGTCGATGAGATCACCGAGGTCGTACAGCACACGGCCCGACACGCCGTGGAAGACGTGCGCGGAGTGCCCGGCGACCAGGGTCGCCCCGGCGTCGACCAGGACCCGCGCGGCCGCCCGTACGTATCGCGGGGGGTCGATCGTCATGTTGGGTCCCCAGTGAGCCAGCACGAGCACGCGTGCACCGCCGGCGGACAGATTGCGGATTCGCACGGTGAGCCAGGCCGGGACCTCGTGGCGCAGGTCGGCGTACGCGACCCCTGGCCGGTCCTCGCCGGCGGCGAAGTCGTTCGGATGGTCGGTCACGCCGAGGACGGCCACCTGCCCGTCCGCGGTGTCGAACAGGGCCGGCTCCCGCGCCCGCCACACGTCCGTACCCGCCCCGACGACGCGTACGCCCGCGCGGGCCAGGTGGTCGAGCGTGTCCGTCAGGGCCTCGGGGCCGTAGTCCAGCGCGTGGTTGTTGGCCAGCGTCACGCAGTCGATCCCCAGATCGGCGAGCGTGTCCGCCGCCTGGGGCGGGGCGCGGAAGTGGAACGGCTTGTCGGGCGCCCGCCACGGCTCGCCGCGCGCGGACACACAGCACTCGAGGTTGACCAGGGACAGGTCGGCGGAACGGAAGATCTGCCGCACGTCGTCGGCGAACAGACCGTACGGGCCGAACGCGGCGATCTGCTCTGCGACCCCGCGTCCGAGCATCGTGTCGCCGCCCAGGGCGACCGTGATGGTCACGCCGAACTCCCGTCTTCAGGATGGCCGCGCCGACCGGGTCCGGCCAAGGGCCGAAGGTCCCGCGCCGACCCCGGCCGGGATCGTCCACACCCTGTGGACGGAGTCATACCCTGAGACCATGCCCGAACTGCCGGAGGTCGAGTCCCTCGCCGCCTTCCTGCGCGAGCACGCCGTCGGGCGGGCGGTCGCGCGGATCGACGTGACCGCCATCGCGTCGCTGAAGACGTACGACCCGCCGATCACCGCGCTGAACGGCCTCACGATCACCGCGGTGGAGCGCCACGGCAAGTTCCTCGATCTGGACGTCGACGGCCTGCACCTGGTCATCCACCTGGCCCGCGCGGGCTGGCTGCGCTGGAAGGACGCGCTGCCTCCGGCGCCGCCCCGGCCGGGCAAGGGCCCGCTGGCCATGCGCCTGCATCTCGACGACGGCTCCGGATTCGACCTGACCGAGGCCGGCACCCAGAAGAGGCTCGCGGTGTACGTCGTGCGGGACGCCGCGGAGGTGCCGGGCATCCGGTCGCTCGGCCCCGACCCGCTCGGCGACGGCTTCACGGTCGACACGCTGAAGGGCATCCTCGACGGGCGGCGCACCCAGATCAAGGGGCTGCTGCGCGACCAGAGCGTGATCGCCGGGATCGGCAACGCCTATTCCGACGAGGTGCTGCACGTGGCGCGGATGTCACCGTTCAAGCCGGCCTCGAGCTTCACGGACGAGGACGTCGCGACGCTGTACGACGCGATCGTCGGCACGCTGGGCGACGCCGTCGAGCGCTCCCGGGGGCTGGCCGCCAAGGACGTGAAGGGCGAGAAGAAGGAGGGCCTGCGGGTGCACGGCCGGGCGGGGCAGAAGTGCCCGGTGTGCGGCGACACGATCAAGGAGGTGTCGTTCGCCGACTCCGCCCTGCAGTACTGCCCGACCTGCCAGACGGGCGGCAAGCCCCTGGCGGACCGCCGGATGTCCCGCCTGCTCAAGTGAGCCCCGGCGGCCGCCCTGCGTCGACGCTCAGCGAACGGGCGGGTGGGAGCCGAGCAGCAGGCCGGCGGTGGCCCACCGTTTGATCTCGCAGCCGTTCCTCCGGCTGAACGTCGTGTCGATCTTCTTGCCGTTCCAGGTGCCCGTCACGGTGGCGGTCTCCGGGCCGCCGTAGATCTGGGTGCACATCTGGTCCTTGGGCGTCGGCGCGAACGGGTCCTTGCCCGCGGCGGCCGCCGCGGCGAGCGCCGCGCACGCCTCCTTGGCCTTGGGCAGGTCCCCGCCGACGGGGTCACAGGTGAGCGTCCAGGTCTTCGGCTGTGACGTCTGCGACGCGCGTTCGGTGATGTTCAGCCGGGTCTTGGCCGCCGATCCGGTCTGCCCGGGCGCCGTCGGGGAGGTCGTCGGCGCCGGTGTCCCGGGCGACGACGAGGTGGGGGTGGTCGAACCCTCGCTCGGCGAAGCCGTCGCGGATCCGTCTCCGTTCTTGCAACCGCCCAGCGCGAGGGCGGCGACGATGCCGGGGATGGCGACGGCCGCTGGTCCCAGTCTGGAGAGAGATTGCCTCATGACGATTCGACGCCGGGCGCCGGCTCGTGGTTCCTTTGACGTGTGAATGCTTTCAGGGAACAGGTCCCCGCGGTGGAGGTCGCCAAGGTTCCGGACGACGCATACCTCCTGGACGTGCGTGAACTGGACGAATGGCAGGCCGGCCACGCGCCTCGTGCCGTGCACATCCCGCTCAGTCAGCTCGGTGCCCGCGCGTCCGAGGTGCCCACCGGTGAGGACGTCTTCGTCATCTGCCGGTCGGGGGCTCGTTCGGCGTCGGTGGTCGTGGCGTTCAACAACGCCGGCTGGAAGACCGCGAACGTCCAGGGCGGCATGCACGCGTGGGTCCAGGAGGGCCGTCCGATGGTCAGTGAATCGGGTGGGGAGCCATACGTCGCCTGACGGGGTACATTAACGGCGAAAAAGTTCAGACCGCGGGAGCTCGGACGACGACCGGGCTGAGAGGGCGGCTTCCTACGTGCCGCCGACCGCTCGAACCTGACCGGGTAATGCCGGCGTAGGGAGTGTGCCTTGAGCACTGCCGTCGACGAACGTTCGCGCAACGAGGCCCCGTACACCCTCAACGAACCCCCGCCGAAGGTTCTCAGCTTCTGGGACCAGAGCGCCTTCTGGGCCAACCTGGGCGTGAGCCTCCTCGCCTTCTCGGGCGCCTACACGGTGCTCGCCCCGGACGCCGACGGCACGCCCCGGCTCCCGATCATGGCCGGGATCGTCGCGATGATCGTGGGCACCGCGATCGGCGGGATCATGCTCGGGCTGGCGGCCGTGCCGGGCACCCGCGCCGGGGTCCCGGCCATGATGCTGCTGCGCGGCCTGTTCGGCACCCGCCTGTCGTACGTCCCCACCGTGCTGAACATCCTCCAGATGATCGGCTGGGGAACGTTCGAGCTGGTCACGATCGCGAGCGCGGCCGAGCAGCTCATCGGCGGCGGCCCGCACTGGGCGTACGTCATCGTCGCCGGCGTGGTGACGACCGTGCTGACGATCTGGCCGCTCGGCTCCGTCCGGATCCTGCGCCGGTACGTCACCGTCGCGGTCGTCCTCGCCCTCGCCTACTTCTACGTCCAGCTCGCCCGGCAGCCCCTGCCGAACCTGAACCACGGGTCCTGGAGCCACTTCTGGATCGGCGCGGACGCCGCGCTGGCCGTGTCCATCTCCTGGGTGCCGATGGCCGCCGACTACACCCGGCACTCCCGCTCGGAGCGGGCCGCGTTCGGCGCCGCGAGCGTGGCGTACGGCGTGACGCAGGTCGTCGCGTACATCCTCGGGCTCCTGGCGCTCGCGCTCGTCGCCGGCGACTCCTCGAAGGTGTTCGGCCCGTTCCAGCACGTCGCCCTCGGCACGCTGTTCTTCGCGGTGTTCGTCCTGCGCGAGGTGGACCAGTCGTTCGCGAACGTCTACTCGACGGCGGTCTCGATCCAGAACCTCGTGACCCGCGCGGACCGGCGGGTGCTCACCATCGCGCTGGGCGCGCTGACGACGGTGCTGGCCCTCGCGCTGAACATGAACAATTACGCGGGCTTCCTGACGCTGATCGGGTCGGTGTTCGTGCCGATGCTCGGCGTGCTGGCCGTGGACTTCTTCTGCTTCACCGGGCGGCGCGGCTGGGACGTCTCCGACCGCGCCCCGGCCCGCTGGGGGATGGTCGTCGCGTGGGCGGCGGGCATCGCGACGTACCAGCTCATCAACCCGGGCCAGGCCGGCTGGTGGTCCCGGATGTGGACGCACGCGCAGAGCGCGCTGCACTTCACTCCGGCGGACTGGATGAGCGCCTCGCTCCTGTCCTTCGCCGTCGCCGCCGCGGTCACCGGGGCGATCGGCGCTCTTCGCCGCCGATGACTGCCCCGATTCGCACGTCACGGCGGCGTTATGCCCGTCATGATGAGAGTACGGAGCGCGGGGAGGCGATCACGATGGCGCAATGTGATCACGACTGGGTGCAGACGGCACCGAACCAGAAACGATGCCGCAAGTGCGGATTGGTGCTGACCTTCGCGTAGGCGCGTCGTTCGGGTGGCACTATGGGCCCCGTGGGCTCCTCGGACGCGATGATGCGCGCGGCGGTGGCCTCCTCCGCCGACGCAATGATCGCGGTGGGGGCCGACCTGACCGTCCGCCTGTGGAATCCGGCCGCCGAGCGGACGTTCGGCTGGAGCGCGGACGAGATGCTCGGCCGGCCGCTGCGCATCGTGCCCGAAGAGCACACCGCGGAGCACCGCGCCGTGCTCGAGCGCGTCCGCGAGGGCGGCCACATCTCGTTCCTGACCCGGCGGCTGCACCGCGACGGCCGACTGCTCGACATCCGGGCGGTCGTCAGCGCCATGCAGGACGAGGACGGTGAGTTCCTGGGCTGGGTGGGCCTCTACCGTCCGGTGCGCGAGGACGAGGCCGTCCAGCACCAGACCGCCGAGCGCATCCGCCTCGTCCGGCGGCTCAACGACGTGGTGGCCGACCTCAACGCCGCGCTGGAGAGCCCGGCGGTCCTCGACCGCGTCACCTCCGGCCTCATCGAGCTGACCGGCGCGGACGCCGCCGGCTTCGTCGTCATCGAGCACGCGACCAACACCCTGCGGCTCGTCAGCATGACCGGACTGCCCCCGCGGCTGCGCGACTCCACGGCCGACCTCCGCGCCAGCCTCGTCGGTGAGCTGCTGCGCTCCGGGCGCACGGTGATGCTGGCCACGTCCGACACGCGCAGCCTCGGCGACCTGATCTGGTCCGAGCTGGAGGGCCTGCACACGATCGCCGTGGGCATCTCCAACGTCCAGGGCAGTCCGTACGGCGCGCTGTACGCCCTGTTCTCCGGGCGGAAGGCCGGTCACATCGAGCTGGAGCTGCTCGAGCTGTTCGCCGGGCACGCCGGCGTCGTCCTCGGCAACGCCATGAACTACGCGGAGGTGGTCCGGCAGCGCAGGCACGAGCGGGCGGTGATCGAGGCGAGCGCGGACGGCATCGCGGTGCTCGACCACGACGGCGTCGTCCAGCGGTGGAACCTCGCCGCGCACCAGATCACCGGCCTGGCCACCGAGGACGTCATCGGCCGGCCACTGCCGTTCCCGCTGCCCGCCCCGGGCGGCGAGCCGACGATCCAGCTGGAGTCCGGCACCTGGCTGAGCGTCCTGCACACCGAGATCGAGGGGCATGACGAGGTCGTCGTGGACTTCCGCGACGTCACCGAGGCCAAGTCGCTCGAGGAGGCCAAAGACCTCTTCCTGTCCATGACCAGCCACGAGCTGCGCACCCCCATCACGGTCGTGCAGGGATTCGCCAAGACGCTGGTCGACCGGTGGGAGAAGCTCGACGACGTGGACCGGCGGCGAGCGGTCGCGACGATCGCCGACCGCGCGGACGCCCTCGGTCGTCTCGTCGACAACCTGCTGTACTCCCGCGCGGTGCCGGACGGTCTCTCCGTCACCAGCGAGCCGTTCGACCTGGCCGGGCTGCTGCGCGGCGCGGCGTACGGCTTCCGTGGCGTCTCCGAGCGCCACATCGTGGAGCTGCGGGTCGCCGACGACCTGCCTCCCGCCCTCGGGGACTCCATGGCCACGGACATCATCGTCGGCCAGCTGCTGGAGAACGCCGTCAAGTACTCCCCGGACGGTGGCGTCATCACGGTGCGTGCGGAGGTCGCGGACGATGTCATCGCGGTGACGGTGGAGGACGACGGGATCGGGATCGCCGCCGACGACCGGGAGCGGGTGTTCGAGCGCTTCGTCCAGGGAGACGCGGGGGACCGCCGTCGTTTCGGAGGCCTGGGACTGGGCCTCTACATCGTGCGCCGGCTGGCCCGGGCGCAGCAGGGGGACGTCTCCGCGCACCCGCGCGCGGACGGCCTGGAGGGCACCAGCATGCGGTTCACCCTCCCCCGCTTTGATGACCCTGCGTAACCGGTCATACTTGGGCATACCGCCCAAATGGGCTTGACCTTCTTAGCGTGGCGGAGGTCACAGTTACACGTGGTGTTGGTAACAGATTCCTGTGGCGCGGTTTCCGCGATTTTTAAGTGGGCATTTCGGTCGTTACCGGGGTGACCAAGTTACGGGGAGTATCCGGGGTAGCCGCCCGGGGAGGTGAGGGTGTCGAGCGTCGTGTTCCTGCCACACGCGCCGTCCAGCGTCTCGGACGTGCGAAAGCGCCTGTGCGCCGACTTGCGCGCGTCCGGCGTTTACGAGGAGGTCGCCGACGACGCGGCCGTCATCATCAGCGAACTCATCAGCAACGCGCTGCGCCACGCGCGTCCCCTGCCGTCCGGCGAGATCCGCGTGTCCTGGACCCGCGAGGGCGACCTCATCCAGCTGGCCGTCAGCGACGGCGGCTCCATGACCGAGCCGCGCCGTACGCGCGCTGCCCTGTCCTCGCTCGGCGGCCGCGGCCTCAGCATCGTCGAGACGCTGTCGGACGGATGGGGCGTCTCCCACGAGGACGACGGCACCACCGTCTGGGCGAACCTCCGCGCCACGCAGCAGGCCAACGGCCACACCGTGCCCATGGTCAAGCCGATGCGGATCGCCTTCGATCACTCCGCCTGAGTCCGAAGAGCAGGCACGCGCGTCTCGCCGTGTATCTTGACCGCCTATCACCTTGATGGTTGCGCGCCTTGGACGAACGCGGCCGGCCGTAGCACCCGCCGGCTCCTCGGGCTGCTCTAGAGCGGGTCGCGGAGGATGGGACAGGACATGCAGCGCGGGCCGCCGCGGCCGCTGCCCAGCTCGCTGCCCTGGATCCGGATGACCTCGATGCCGGCCGCCTCCAGGCGGGCGTTGGTCTCCACGTTGCGCTCGTACGCGACCGCCAGGCGCGGCCCGACCGCGAGGGTGTTGTTGCCGTCGTCCCACTGCTCACGCTCGGCGGTCACCGGGTCCAGGCCGGTGTCGATCACCCGTAGCCGGTCGATGCCCATCGCCTCGGCGGCGGCCTCCAGGAACGGCCGCGCCCGCGAGACGCGCAGGTCGCCGTTGTCCTTCGTCACCGTGTAGGCGACCAGGGAGTAGGCCACGGCCGGGTACATCACGACCTTGTCGACGTCGACCATCGTGCAGATGGTGTCGAGGTGCATCGTCGCGCGTTCCTGCGCGATCGGCACCGCCAGGACCGTGTGCGCCAAGCCGGCGTAGAACGCCCGGCGGGCGATCCGCTCCACGCCCGCGGGCGTCGTACGCTCGCCGGTGCCGATCGCCAGCACGCCCGGGGCCAGCAGGAGGACGTCGCCGCCCTCGATGTGCTCCAGGCCCGGGTCGTACAGCTGCTTCGTGCCCTCGAACCGGGGGTGGTGGCGGTAGATCACGCGGGTGAGGGCGGTCTCGCGCCGGCGCGCCCTCATCGCGAGGCTCGTCACCGCGACCTGGTCACCGACCCACAGGCTGGAGTCGCGGGTGAACAGGACGTTCGGCAGCGGATCGATGACGAAGTCGTGCCGGTCCATCAGCTGGTACACCAGGCCACGGCCGGTCTTCAGCTCCTCGTGGGCGAGACCGGCCACGAGGACCTGGGTGAGGTCCTCGGTGGTCAGGTCGGCGAGGTGGCTCTCCAGGATGGTGCGGAGCCGGTCGCCGAGCCGCTGGTCGCGCAGGACGTCGGCGATGGCCTCGCTGCGCGCGTCCTGGTACTCCAGCGTGTCCTGGAGGAGTTCGGTGAGGTACAGAACCTCGACGCCGTGGTCGCGCAGGGCCTGGGCGAAGGCGTCATGCTCCTGCTGGGCGCGGCCGACCCAGGGGATGCCGTCGAAGAGAAGCTGATCGTTGTTGCGGGGGGTGAGTCGCTTCAGCTCTGGGCCCGGCCGGTGCAGAAGGACTGTGCGAAGGCGACCGACCTCGCTGTCGACGCGGTGCGCATGAGTCACATGAGGAGCTTAACCCGGCTGATTAGCCCCTGACCCCTTCAGATCGCCTTGAACCGGCCAAAGAGTCTGCAATGGGATGTATGGGGCGGGGTCTGGCAGCGCTCCTCGACCCAGTGCGGACCTGTGACAGCGACGGGACCCGCGTGATCCATATGACGCGGGTCCCGCCAGGGCGCCCTAGGGGCCTGTCTCAAAGCCCCGCTGTCCTACTGCGCGGCGCCCAGGTGGCGCCTCGCCGCGTTGTCGTCGGTCGCCAGCCAACACCGGGCTGACTCCCTCCTCCGCCTTGCGAGGCACCACCTGGACACCGCTCGCTACGGACGGGGACTTTGAGACAGGCCCTAGCGGGGCAGCACCTTCGTCCATTCGGCGACGATGGTGGCGCCACCCGGGACGAAGACCTCCGCCCCATCCGGAGTGACGAAGAAGTTCGTCTCATGTACGCGCCCGGTCGCCGGATCGACCACCAGTCTGTCCCGATCGCGCCGCGCCTGGCCGCCGCCGGCGGGGGCCTGCGGGGGCGGTGCCGGGTGCTCGGAGGCGATCTCCAGAGCCTGCCCGCCGCTCACGGCACCCAGGTTCTTGACGTTCGGGTAAGTGGCGATCGCGCGGAAGGCCGCAGCACGGACCTTCGGCGTGGTCGGCAATGCCGAGACCAGGGAGACCAATCCCTCGAAGACGGCCTGCCGCTGGTCGTCGGCGTTCAGTCGGCCGGCGCTGCTCCTGACGTCACCGTGTTTCACGATATCGGCGATTCGCGCCTTGAGAGCGTCCGGTGTGGCCGGCAGCTTCTCGAGCTGCGCGAAGCTCACATCGGCGCCCCCCAGCCGGAACGGAACGGGCTGGACGGTCCTTACCACCTTGCCGCCCGACTTCTTTCCTCTGAACCACTCCTGGCCGTCGCGCCGGGTCCAGCTCTCCCACTGGAACGGAGGAGCGCCCTTCGCGTCCTTGGTCACCGTCTTGATGTACCAGTAGGTGCCCGAGCCCACGGAAGTCCGTTCCGCGGTCGTGGCGGCCGCGAGCAGGACCTGCCGCGCGGACAGCGACGCCGTCGTACGGCCCGCCGTATGGCCGCCCGGTCCGCCCGCCGGCTTCCCGGAGTCTCCGGTACTGATCACGACAGTGGTGGCCGTCGCGCCGGCGACGGCGGCCAGCGCCGCGGCCAGGAAGACGGGGCGACGCTTCCGCGTACGGCGCGGGGCCCGCTCGGCCGGCTGCAGGTCCTGGTGGATCTGGCTCATCACGAACTCCTGGAGTCGTTGGTGACGGCCGCTCTGCAGGTCCCGTTCCGTCGGCCGCGGAAGCAGCCGGGCCAACTCGTCACGATCGTCGTGGTCGGGCTGAGTCGGGGTGGTGTTCATCGGGTGTTCTCCTGAGCGGACCGGACCGCGATCTCGCGGTCACCTTCTCCCTGTCCTTGGCCGGCGTGCGGTTCCCGATCTTCTCCGGGCGGCCGGATCTTCCCGGTGGCGACGAGTCTCTGCAGCTTCTTGCGGGCCCTCGACAGCCGGGAGCGCACCGTGCCGACTGGGATTCCCAGCGCCTCCGCGGCCTCGGCGTAGTCGAGACCGGACCACACGCACAGGGCCAGCACCTCACGCTCGTGCTTGCGCAGCGCCGCCAGGGCCGTACGCACGAGGGCGAGGCGTTCCCGGTCGTCGATGCGCCCCGTGACCTCCTCGGCGAAGTCCGGGACCGCCTCCTGCCGCGGAAGACGGGCCAGCGCGCCGTCGTATCGCCGGGCGGCCCGGCGTACGTTCCGTGCGACGTTGGTGGCGATTCCGAGGAGCCAGGGGCGCAGCGAACCGCCGTCGGCGTCGGCGTCGACCCGGTCACGCAGCCGCCAGGCCTCGAGGAAGGTCAGCGACACCACGTCCTCCGCCGTCGACCAGCTGCCCGTCAGACGGAAGGCATGGTTGTACACCGAGCGGACGTGCTCGTCGAACAGTTCTCTGAACGCATCCGGATCTCCGGCGCGCACGCGGGCGCGCATACTCATCTCCACGGCCCAGGACTGTCCGGTCGACACCGTACGGTTCCCGTGACCTGGATCACACCGTCGGGTCAGGGCAGGAAGACGGCGTACTCCGCGATCTCGGGCATGAGGTCGGGGTGCAGGTCGGAGGTCGCCGCGAGCTCCTCCGCCGAGGAGAAGCCACCGACGTGGTCGCGGACGCGGGCGATGTGCTCGGCGAGCTCCGGCGTGACGCCCGAGAACATCGTCAGCACCTGCGGCGGCACGTGGTTGACGTCGATCAGCCCGCCGTCGTCGTAGTGCCGGGGCAGGTCGGGACGGCCGATCCGCAGCTCGCGAGCCAGCACGACGTCGGTCGCGGCCTGCTCCCGGGCCTTGCGCCGCAGGTCACGCCGGAAGTTGGCGGCGGCGACGGCCTGCGCGTTGACATTGCCCGGCGGCGGTCCGGGGAGAGGACCGACCGGCCCCACGGGCCCCACCATCGGTCCCACGGGCCCCATCGGCGGAACGGGGCGGCCGTTGAACAACAGGACGCCGTACGGGTCGACCGCGATGGTCAGGCGCTTCTCGGTGCCGGTGATGGCGAGGATGACCCAGACGGGCAGCCACAGCCCGCACAGCAGGAGCGTGATGAGCAGGTGCAGGACATGGTTCACCTGGCCGCCGCTGACCATCACCGCCTGCGCGTCGAACTGCGCCTGTACACGCCAGCCGAGAGACGCCTGACGCATGATCGCGTTGTTCAGGATGGCCTGGAGCTGTTCGGGCGGGAGCGGCTGCCGCACCGGCGGACCCGGCGGCCCTCCGGAGGGACCCGGCGGCAGCCCGAGCGGACCCGGTGGGCCTTGGGGCGGACCCGACGGACCGGATGGTGTTCCGGGCGGTCCGGGCGGAAACGCGTTCATATCTCCCCCTGGATTATGCGCTCATCGAACGGCGCGGTTCTCGTGCTCCCAGTACGGCTTGCGAAGGTCGCGTTTGAGCACCTTGCCGGTCGGGTTCCGCGGGATGGAGTCCGTCCACTCGACGGAGGTCGGGCACTTGAAGTGCGCCAGCCCGCTCCGGCAGAAGTCGATCAGCTCGCGTTCGCCGACCTCCCCGTCGCGGACGACGATGGCCTTGGGCGTCTCGCCCCACTTCTCGTCCGGCACACCGATGACGGCGCAGTCGGCCACGGCGGGATGACTCATCAGGACGTTCTCCACCTCGGCGGGGTAGATGTTCTCCCCACCAGAAATGATCATGTCCTTGACGCGGTCGTGAATGTAGAGGTAGCCGTCCTCGTCGAGGTAGCCGGCGTCACCGGTGCGCAGCCAGCCGCCGGGGAGCATGGCGTCCCTGGTGGCCTGCTCCAGGGACCAGTAGCCCTTCATGTTCTGCGGAGAGCGGCAGACGATCTCGCCGACCCGCCCGGTCGGCACCGGCTCACTGGTCGCCGGGTCGATGATCTTCAGCTCGGTGCCGGGGTTGGCGATGCCCGCGCTGCGCAGCCGGGTGCCGTCGGGCATGTGGTCGGCCGGGGGCAGGTGGCTGATGGCCCCGGTCGTCTCCGTCAGGCCGTACACCTGCATGAAGTCGCACGAGGGCAGCATCCCCATCGCGCCGCGCAGGACGTCCTCGCTGATCGGCGAGGCACCGTAGATGAGCAGGCGGAGGCTGGACAGATCCGCCTCCCCCACCTGCGGGAGTTGCTGCATGAGCAGCAGGAGGACCGGGA
The DNA here is from genome assembly GCF_024055795.1 of Actinoallomurus purpureus. Lineage (GTDB taxonomy): Bacteria > Actinomycetota > Actinomycetes > Streptosporangiales > Streptosporangiaceae > Actinoallomurus > Actinoallomurus purpureus. Next base: position 292,798 of record NZ_JAMXMY010000010.1, read on the forward strand.
CGAGGAAGACGTGGGTGACCTTGTGCGCCTCGACGGCCCTGGCGATCCTGACCGGATCGGGCTCCCGGACGATCACGCAGGGGATGCCGTCATAGATCGCGCAGACGGTGAGGATGCACCCGGCGATGTGGTACATCGGCATCGCGACCATCAGCGCGCTGTCCGGGCGGAGGTTCCAGATCTCCTGGCTCATCGGCACCGCGGTCAGGAAGTTCTCGTGGGTCAGCATGACCCCTTTGGGGCGGCCCGTGGTGCCCGAGGAGTACAGCTGGACGAACACCTCACCGGACTCGTCGCCGCGTTCGGCGTCTCCATCGGTCCACGTGTCGTAGTCGGTGTAGCGGTGATCGGTGCCGCCGACGACGATGAGGTGTTCGGTGTGTTCCAGGCGATCCGCGATGGCGTCCAGCATCGGCAGGAATTCATGCCCCACGACGAGCACCGGTGCCTTGGAATTGTCGACGATGTAGGCGATCTCGTCGGCGGACAACCGGTAATTGATCGGGACCTGCACGGCTCCGGCCCGCGCCGCCCCGAACAGAACCTCGGCATAGGCCAGGGAATTCTTGTCGAGCACGGCGACCCGGTCGCCCGGGCGTACGCCGGAGGCCCGGAGGGCCGTCGCGACCTGGTCCACCCGGCGGTCGAACTCCCCGTACGAGACGCGGACGCCTTCGTGGATCAGGGCGGTCGCGTCCGGCCGCTCGGCCGCCCGGTCCCGGAGGATGCCCGTCAGGTTCATGTCGGAATCATCCGTGCCATCCACAGGCCGGCACAAGGCCCGCTATCGGCTCTTCGCCATTCTGCTGATCACCGTCACGATGATGGCGCCCACGACCGCGAGAACACCGAGCCAGAGCAGGAACTTCAATGCGGCGATGAGCATTCCGAGGACCGTGAACAACAGCCAGATCGCCAGCAGTATCCCGATGATGGTGAGAATCGTCCGCCCCATGGGGTGAGCGTACGCGTTCGGGCCGCGATGACAGGGCATATCGGGCCGATGCCGGTCACGATCTTCGTCGCGCCGCGCGCTGCCACCCGACGGGTGCGGCTGTGGACAACCGGTGGACAACTCGTGGAGAACACCGGGTCGTGAGCCGGCGGACCGATCGGGTGGGGCCTCTCATCCCTGGTCGGCGCGGCTCTTCTCCCGCCGTGTTTCCTGTGGACGGCGGAATCCACAACCTGTGGACAACTCGCCTCGATGAGTCCGTTGGTCCGCTCGCGAGTCATCGGGCCGCCTCCTGTCCGGAGGTGGCGGCCCGACGCGTCAGGGAGCCTGTACGGCGGAGGTCGCCGGCCTGGCGGGTGACGGCGAGTCGGTCACCGCGAAGCGATCAGCAGGACTTGCCCCACACCTTGGCGAGAGCGCTCGGCACCTTGCTGCAGACGTCGCCTCCGGTGTCGCCCTCGTAACCCCAGTCGGTTCCGTTCGGGCTCTTCCATACGTGGGGGCCGTCCTGCTTGGACGCCGGGTCGTCCTTGAACGAGATCTCACCGATGGCGTAATAGACGCCACCGACCTTTCCGTAGTGCGTTTCCGTCGGGCCGACGAGGTTGGCCTGCTTCTCCTTCCGGTGTGTTTCCATCGCCTTCGTGAGGAAGGCGTCGCGCAGCGCCGAGCGGACCGACGCCGTCATCGGCAATACGGTCGCTCCCTTGCCGGATGACTGGCTCTTTCCGCCGGTGGATTTCCCGCCGGACTTCCCGCTCGATTTCGACGGGGTTCCGGCGCCGGCGGAGCCGGAGGCGGAAACGCTCGCGCTCGGCTGCGCGTCAGCATTTTCCTTGGACTTGGAACCGCATCCGGTGACGACCAGAGCGGACAGGCTGATGGCGGCGGTGAACCCCATGGCCTTGGACATCGTTTTTGTCATGCATCGGTAGATGCGCCAAGATCACGGTTGGTTTGGAGTGATCGATAACGAAATGATCGCGGGCGCGGTCAGGACCCCGGGGTCCGGTCGACGGCGTCCTGGATGGCGCGGAAGGTCGGGCACGGCCAGCGCCACATGCAGGCCCGGCACCGGCACAGGGGGTTGTCGGTGTCGCTGGTGAGGCCGCCGGCGTCGCGCGGCTGGTGCAGGTCGATGAGGCGCAGCGTCATCTCACAGAAGGCGATGACGTCGTCACGGGCGGAGGCGAGGAATACGATGTCCTCTCGGGCCAGCCGGGCCTTTATCGGAACGAATCCCTCGCGATTGACCAGGCGCGAAACGTACTGCGTCATTGACCGCCATGAACTGGATTTCTCGGACCTGGCGCGAATCGTCTCCAGGCGCTCACGGACACGGTCGTGTCCGAAATTGCCGAACATGTCGGAGGTCATCGAGCGTCGTGTCACCATCACAGCTTCTCGCATGGCGACGCGCCGGTGGACGGATTCGCGGACTTCCACGGCGATAATTGAGAAGATCTCCCTGTCGCCGCGCCGTGGCCGGAATTGGCGGACATTTCCGTCGTAAGGTGCAGAAGTCACGGGCACCTTGGCAAAGCGCGAGCCACAGCCCGGCAACGGCCGGTCCCTAATCCCGCTCGGCTCTGGTTCGCCCGCTCGGAGAGCGCTAGTGTGCGGCACGTGGAGCTAAAGGTCTCGACCGCATCTCAGGGGGGTCACGCCGTCGTATCCGTCTACGGCGAGGTCGATCTCTATACGGCACCCAGATTGCAAGCCGAGCTGGCCTCGCTCGTACGCGACGGAACCGGCCGGGTCGTGGTGGACCTGAGCGGGGTCGAGTTCTGCGACTCGACCGGGATGAACGTCCTGCTCTCGGCCATGAAACGACTCCGTGAACACGGCGGCTCGCTCGAGCTGGCGTCACCACGTCCGGCGGTCCGCCGCATCCTTCAGGTCACGGGTCTCGACACGGTGTTCTCCGTGCACGATGCCCTACCGGCCCTCGAAGGCACCTGACCGCCACTACCATCGCCTTCATGCAGGCGGATACGGCCGTCATCATCGCGGCCAAGGATGAGCAGGACCGGATCGCCGCGACGGTGGAGGCGGCGGCGTCGCTGCCCGGCGTCGACCTCGTCGTCGTCGTGGACGACGGGTCCACCGACGCGACGGGACGGCTGGCCGAGGGCGCGGGCGCGAAGGTCGTACGACACTCGCGCAACCGCGGCAAGGGCGCCGCGATGGAGACGGGTGCCGCCGCGGTGCGGCTGCTGGACGGCGACGTCCCCCGCCACCTGCTGTTCCTCGACGCCGACCTGGCCGAGACGGCCCGGCAGGCGGGGCCGCTGATCGAGCCGGTCCGGACGGGTGCCGCCGCCATGACCATCGCCGTGTTCTCCGAGCGGGTGAAGCTCGGCGGCCACGGCTTCGTCGTCCGGCTGTCCCGCGAGGGCGTCCAGCGCCTGACCGGCTGGGCCCCCACGCAGCCGCTGAACGGCCAGCGCTGCCTCACGCGCGAGGCGTTCGAGGCGGCCCTGCCGCTCGCCCCCGGCTTCGGGGTCGAGACCGGCCTCACGATCGACCTGCTGCGCCAGGGCTTCAAGGTGACCGAGGTCGAGGTCCCTCTCGCCCACCGCGCCACCGGCACCGACTGGCGGGCCCAGGTGCACCGTGCCCGGCAGTTCCGCGACGTCGGGCGGGCGCTCGCGGCCCGGGAGCCCGCCGTGGCCCGCAGGCTGGCCCGGCTGCGCCGTGCCACGCGCTGATCGACTGGGCTTCGCGGGGCTGTCCGCCGCCGCGCTCGGCCTGGCCTGCTTCCTGACCGTCGCCCTGCTCGGCCCCTCGGTGATGGAGCCCGCCCTGCCCGGAGCCCCCGGCCAGCCTCCCTTCTCCCTCGTCGCGCACCCCTCACCACACCTCGTCATCGCGCTCACCGCCGCCGGCGTCGGGCTCTCCGCGCTCGGTCTCGGCCTGTGCCTGTACGCGTCCCGGCGCGGTTGGTGGATCCGGCCGCGGATCCTCCTGATCGCGGGTGCCGTCGCGGCGGTCGCGTTCATGTTCATGCCGCCCATCGGCTCGGCGGATCACCTCAACTACGCCGCGTACGGCCGGATGGCGGTCACCGGTAACGACCCGTACGCCACCGCGGCCCGCGACCTGCCCGCCGACCCGGTGATCGGCGCGGTGCAGGACTGGCGGGCCGCCCCCACGCTCTATGGCCCGATCGCCACGGCGCAGCAGACCTTCGCGTCGTTGATCGGAGGGCGTTCGGTCCGGCTCACCGTCTTCGCGATGTCGGTGACCGAGGTGATGGCCTTCCTGATCGTCGGCCTGCTGCTGTCCCACGCGGCGCGCGGCGACCGGGACCGCCGGCTGCGCGCCGCGCTGCTGTGGTCGGCCAACCCGCTGATGCTCTACGCGATGGTCGGCGGGGCGCACAACGACGTCCTCGCGCTCGCGTTCGCCGTGGCCGGGCTCGTGGTGTTCGCGCTGCCCGACCCGCCGTGGTCGCGCCAGGCGGACGCCCGCACGCTCGGCCGCTGCGTCGTCGCCGGAATCCTCATCGGGGCCGGCGCCGCAGTGAAGATCAACGTGGCGATCGTCGGAGCCGGACCGGCCTGGATCCTGCTGCGCGACTGGTGGGAGGCCCGCCGGACGGCCGGACCCGCGCGGCCGGCGGCCCGGACCGGCGCCGGCCCGGCGGCCGTGCGACTGGCGGCGCTGGTCGCCTCGGCCGCGCTCGTCACCGGCCTGGCGTATCTCATGGCCGGACCGCACTCGTTCGACCAGCTGGGCCGCGCGTCACGGGCGGTCGCCCTGGCCACGCCCTGGCACCTGTTCGCCGGGGCCGGGGGCGGGCTCCTCCTGACGATGCCGCGCTCGGCCGTCCAGCGCGCGGCCGTCGCCCTGACCGTCGTCCTGGCCGTCCTGCTGCTGCGCGCCGCCCCCCGGCCGCGCGTGCGCGACATCGGCGTGATCGGCGACCCGGACGGCGAGGACGCGCTCCGGATCACTGCGGTGGTGGCGATCGCCTGGCTGTTCGCCGCGCCGTACGCCCTGCCCTGGTACGACGGCCTCGGCTGGGCGATGCTCGCGATGGTGCCGTGGTCACGGATCGACGGTCTGCTCCTCGCCCGTACGAGCGTGCTGGCCCTCGCCTACCTGCCGGCCCGCGATCCGCGTCTCGCCGGACTCCCACACTCGCTCGACTGGCTGGTCACCGGTGTGCGGTCGCAGGTCACCCCTTGTGTGCTGACGGCTCTTCTGATCGCTCTGGTCGCGGTGGCCGTTCGCTCGCGCCGAGTTCCAGCGCCCGTACACTCGCCGCGAGCGCAAGCGGGACCGCGATCGTGAACGCCATGGCGGGGATCGCAACGCCGGAGTCGTTGACGAGCATGCCGACCACCGACGTGACGAGCACGGAGGCGAGCGTGGCCCGCAGCGCGGGGGCGCGCTCGTAGGCCATGTGCAGCGCGGCGGCGCGCCAGGCCAGCGGCCGGAGCAGGGCGAAGAACAGGAAGCCGATGGCGGCCACGGCGATCACCGACAGCTTCCAGTTGCCGAACGTGCCGATCATGCCGCGGAACTTCCGGAAGATCACCGTGCCGGCGTCCCCGCTCGTCAGGCTGTTCCAGAACTCCCCGATGTGGGTGGGGTTCGCCCGGAGCGAGTCGAGGAAGGAGACGCCCAGGATGAGCACGGCGCCGGCGGCCAGCACCGCGATCACCCGCGTGGGCCGGGCCCGGCGTCCGCTCAGCATGAACGCGAACACCGCGAACCCCGGGAACGTCGCGATCAGGCCGCCGAAGTCGGCCCCCCACATCGGCGCGCCGTCGACGACCAGCGCGGCCAGTCCCGCGCCGACGACCAAGGCGACGGGGGCGAGGCGGCGGTCGCCCCGGCGGGCGATCAACCGGCCCGCCAGCGCACCGGCCGCGATGATCACCCCGGTGATCCACAGGGCCCACGTCGTGTTGCCGAAACCGTAGAACCGGCCGGCGACGACCGGGGTGTAGCCGAGCACGCTGCAGGTCTGCAGGTGGTTCCCGGTCATCACGTCCAGCGCCAGGAACAGCGCGGTGGCCCCGGCGACGACCGCGCCCGGCCCGGTCACGGACCGGCGCCACGGCCCGGCCGCCGCGGCGGCCGTGATCACCGCGACGCCGAGGAGGATCAGCACGGTCAGCATCAGCGCCGGCTGCCCGCTCGCCCACCACGGGACGGCGTTCGCCAGGAACGACGCCACGGGCAGCGCCCCCGCGGCCAGCGCCACCACCTTCGTGGCCGCCAGCAGCCGGTGCGCCTTGCGGCGCAGCGCGACCGTCGCGAAGGCGTACAGCGCGATCTGCACCGCGATCAGCGCCAGGTAGAAGGGGAAGACGAAACGGCCGTACGCCTGCGCGGCGGCGTCCCTGTCCTTCAGCGCGCGTACGACGCGGGACACGGACGCCGACTTCCGCCCGTCCAGGCGCCACGGCGAGCCCACCGCGTCCTTCGGCTGGGCGACGCCGAGGGTGTGCAGGATCGTCGACGTCACGTCGGTGAGCGTCACCAGGCCGCCCGTACGCGTGGAGTTCGCCGTCAGGTAGCGGGGGCCGTACCCCGGGCCGGTGGCCATGGCGACGTGCAGGCGTGAGGTGTGCGTGTTGTCGGACAGCCCGGCCAGCAGCACGGTCGTGCCGGCGGGCGCCGACCGGAGGATCCGGCCGACCTGCGCGTCGGCGGCCGAGGCCGCCGCGGCGCGGTCCTTCGAGGTGACCCGGACCTGCCGGCCGTCCACGTCCACCCCGGCGTTGACGGAGGCCCGTACGACGTCGTCGACGTCGACCACCGTGAGCGCGCAGCGCGACCACGCGTCGGCCGGCGCCTTGTCGACCGAGGGGGCGTAGCCGTCCACGCGACCGGTGCCGTCCGCCACGCCGACCGCCGCGCCCGGACCGATCGCCATCGTGCAGCCCCCGGCGCGGTGCACCGCGTCACCGAGGAGGCCCAGCTTCGAGCCGTACTTATTGTGCGCGTTGTCCTCGCGCAGGCCGGGGAAGCCCGGGACCGTGGTGGTGCCGGTCGTCGGCGCGGGCGGCAGGCCACAGCCGCCATTGCGCAACTGTGCCCGCTGGCCGGCCGAGATCGTCAGCCAGCCGTCGATCGGGCAGGTGTGCCCGGCCACCGTCTTCACCGACAGCGAGCCGACTGCGGCCTGGCCGGTCAGGTTCCAGAGGTTCGGGGTGCCGGTCCGGCGGATGTCGTCCCAGCGCAGCCCCGGTACCCCGATCAGCAGCACCCGTCCCCGCGTCTTCGAGCCCGTGCCCGCAGTCGGCGTGCCCGCGGTGGGGGCCGAGGTGGGGGAGGCCGCACCCGAGGCCGACGTCAGGGGGGCGGCGATCGCGGTGCCCGGTGCGGGCTCCGCCGTCTGCGGCGCGGCGGTCGCGGTGGCCGGCAGCAGGCCCAGCAACGCGGCCGTGAACCCCACCAGCGCGGCGGCCCCGGCGCTCAAACGGTGACGTTCCGCCTTTCGTGGCCGTGCCACGATCACCTCCGGAATCTTGGGACGACCCCAGGCTAATGCCGCGTCCGTCATGCTCGCCGGTGTACTCGCGTTTGCGGATCTTGGGTTCGTGGCCGGTGTGCGCCACCCTCACCGGCCTCGTCCGGTTCCATGGCACCCCCCGACGTGGGACAGGATGGACCCATGGCTGAGCGAAGGACGAAACGCGAGATCGCGATGGTCGTCGCGGGTCTCGCGATCGTCGTGGCCGCGGTCGGGCCGCTCGCGCTGCACTGGCTGACCAACCCGCCCGACCAGCGGATGGTCGACCTGGACGTCTACCGGTCAGGTGGGCAGGCGGTCCTGCGCGGCGCACCGGTCTACGACTTCATGACCCAGCCGCCGCAACTGCTGCCGTTCACCTACCCGCCCTTCGCCGTGCTGCTGGCGGTGCCGCTCGCCTTCGTCCCGTGGACCGTCGCCCAGTGGCTGTGGGTCGCGCTGGTCCTGCTCGCGCTGACCATCACGGTGCGCTACGCCTTCCGCCCCCTGCTCGACAGGTTCCGTCCCTGGGCGCCGGTGCTCACCGGGGTCATCGTCGCGCTGTGCGCGTACCCCATGCCGCTGCGGGACCAGATCCGGTTCGGGCAGGTCGACGTCTTCCTCGTGGCGATGTGCGTGGCGGACTGCGCCGCGCGGCGGCCGCGCTGGCCCCGCGGCCTGCTCATCGGGCTGGCCACCGCGATCAAGCTGGTGCCGGGCGTCTTCATCATCTACTTCCTCGTCACCGGCCGCCGCCGGGAGGCGGGCACGGCCGTCGCCGGCGCCGCGATCGCAACGCTCGGCACGTTCCTCGTCCTGCCGGTGGACTCCGCCGACTACTGGTTCCGTGCCCTGTTCGACAGCGAACGGCTCGGTTCCAACACCGCCACCACGAACCAGTCGATCCGCGGCATGCTCCTGCGGACCTACCTGCCCGACTCGATCACGGCCGCGCTGTGGCTCGCGTGCGCCGGGCTGATCGCCTACTTCGGCTTCCGCGCCGCGCGGCGTACCGCGCTGGAGGGCGACGAGATCGGCGGCATCGCGATCACCGGGCTGGTGGCGGTGCTCATATCGCCGGTCTCCTGGATCCATCATCTCGCCTGGCTGGTCGTCGTCCTCGGGGCGCTCGCCGGATCCGGCCGGGGCCGCCGCGCGCTGGCGCTCGCGGCCGGGGTGTGGCTGTTCTACGTCCTCACGATCCCGTGGTGGGGCATCACCATGCTCGCCCACCACGTCGGCCCGCGGGCGATCGGCCGCATCGTCCAGGACGCGTACGGCCTGGGGGCCGTCGGGCTTCTCCTCGTGTTCCGTCGCCGACGGCCCGAGAGGGCGGCACCGGTAAGAGAATCTCAACGTGATCGCGTGGACACGTCGCGTCAGGAGCCCCAGGTGGGTACGCTCGGACCGTGATCCTCATCACGCTCGCCCTGACCGGTGTCGGCGTTGGCGGACTCGGTCTCTACACCGGGCTGACCGCCCGGCGCCGCGCCGCGCAGGCCGTCGAGGAATGCGCCGAGATGATGCGTCGCCGCCTGGAGGTCAGTGCGGGCGTCGCCGACAACCGTGCCATCCGTGACGTCGCGATCGTCCACTACGACGCGCTCCGGGAGGAGTCCGGCGGCCTGTCCTTCTCGCTGGCCCTGCTCAACTCCGGCGGTGACGGGATCGTGCTCACTTCCATCAACGGGCGCACCGAGACCCGCACCTATGCCAAGATCGTTCAGAGTGGCCGCAGCCTCCAGTTGCTCTCTCCAGAAGAGGACCAGGTCGTGCGCGCGGCCAAGCTCGGTCAGGGGCCGCAGATCCGGCTCGACGACGGGCGCGACATCGGCGTGAACGGGCGATCCCCCATGTCCACGTGACCCGGGCCCACGGTGCGTTCCAGGCCGAGACCAGCCTTAACCTGGGATGACGCCGGACCTGTACAGCAGTGGCATGAGGGGACTCCGTGATCGACGACAGCCCGCGAGACGAGGCGGCACCGGCCGACCGGCCCGAACGGTTCGCCTACTTCGGCCCTGAGGGCACTTTCACCGAAGCCGCCCTCCTCACTCTTCCCGAGGCCCGGCAGGGCATCCGCGAGCCGTTCTCCACGGTGCCGATGGCCCTCGACGCGGTCCGCCGCGGCGACGCGGCCGCCGCGATGGTGCCCCTGGAGAACTCCGTCGAAGGCCCCGTGACCACGACCGTCGACGAGCTCGCCGACGGCGACGTGCTGCTCATCACCGGCGAGGTCCTCCTTCCCGTCGAGTTCGAGCTGCTCGTCCGGCCGGGCACCGCGATGGAGGACATCAAGAACATCTGCACCCACCCGCACGCGCACGCGCAGTGCCGTCGCTGGATCGCCCGTACGCTCCCGCATGCCCAGGTGGCGACCGGGACGTCCACCGCCGGTGCCGCCATGGCGGTCGCCGACCCGACCTCGGGCTACGACGCCGCGATCGCCGCGCCCATCGCCGGTGAGCGGTACGGCCTGGTGGCCGCCGCGCGGAGCATCGCCGACCGCCCCGGCGCGGTCACGCGGTTCGTCCTCGTCCGGCCGCCCGGCCCGCCCGCCGCCCCCACCGGCTTCGACCGCACGTCGCTGATGGCCTACCTCACCGACGATCATCCGGGAGCGCTGCTGGAGTTCCTGACGGAGTTCGCGGTGCGCGGCGTCAACCTGACGCTCATCCAGTCCCGGCCGACCGGTGACGGCTTCGGCCGCTACCGCTTCTGGATCGACTGTGAGGGCCACGTCGCGGACGCACGGGTCGGCGAGGCGCTCATCGGCCTGCGCCGCATCTGCTCCGACGTGCGCTTCCTCGGCAGCTACCCACGAGCCGACCACGGGCGCACCGAGATCCGCCGTGGCACCCACGACAGCGACTTCGCCGAGGCGTCCGCCTGGCTGCACGCCATCCGCTCCGGCCACGACCTGTGACCCCGGGCCCTGCCCGGGGCCACCGCCGTGATCCGTCCTACCTGACGTCGACGTAGTCGCCGCTGGTGGCGATCGGCAGGTACGGGTCCTTGCGCAGGGCCGTGGCGTACCAGGTGCCGTCCCTGGCGGCCTTGAACTTCTTCTGCCACCGCCCGTATCGGTCGGAGGTCACCGTCGCCATCTTGGTCATGGCCGTCGAACCGGACTTTTTGAAGTAGACGGCCACACTGACCCCCTTCAACGGGCGCCAGGTCTTCGTCTTCGCGTACCACTGCAGGGTGCCGCGGACCGTCAGCGTCCTCCCCTTCTTCACCGGCTCCGGCCCGGCGTCGAACCCGACGATCCGGGTCCGGTAGTAGGAGAGGAACAGGGGGGCGCTCGAGGCTTGGGCGGTCCGGTAGGGGCCGGTCCCGCCGTCGTAGTCGTCGACCAGGATGCGTCCGTTGGATCCGGGAATGGCGACCGGAATCTGGTACGTCCCATCGGACGTGGAGTGCGTGGTGGCGATCGGCTCGGGAGACTGCGTGTCGCTCGGGACATAGAACACCCGCACCGGCTGACTCGGCACGACGACCCACGAGCCGTCCGGCCGTACTCGCTCGACGACACCGGAGACGGTGACCTTGTCGCCGATGAACTGCGGCTTCGGCGCGAGACTCATCGAGATCCGGCTGGCGACCTGAATGGGGTAGACCTGGACGTCATTCGACGTCGCGTAGTAGTAGTTCGATCCGGACGGCGGCTCGTACCGCATGACCAGCGACCCGACGTGGGCGTAGTTCACCGATCCGGAGAAACGACCGTCACCGTCGGTCGTCGTCGTGCCGAGCGGGACCCAGGTGAGGCGGTTCTCCTCCTGTAGCGACACGGTGGCCCCGGCGAGCCCGTGCTCGGTGCCGCCAGCGTCCTTGTAGACCAGGCGTCCCTGGTACGTCCGCGGGTGGTCGATGTCCGACTGCAACGGGGTGACGCCGAACTCGGTGAACTGTGTCCGGATCGATGCGGCGTGGGCAGTGCCGGGTACGGCGAGCGCGGCCATCGCCAGGCCGGCGACGATCGCCAGCGATCTGCGCATGCGGTGTTCCTCCGATGAGATGTCGTCGTGGCCCACGCATCATCCACCGGCGGCGAGTGCATGATCAATTCGTTCGATCGAGCGGGAAAACCGGGCAGGATGCTCGGTGAACGCAGCCCCGAAGCCGAACGATTCGCCTAAACGGCGCTCCTGCCGTCGCCTTCACCGAGGGTTTCGTCCGGCGGGCGGGAGAGCAGCGCCAGCACCTCGTCGTGCAGGAGTCCGTTGGTGACGACGGCGCAGTTCCGGTCGATGCGGGGCTCGCCCGCCAGGTCGCTGAACCGTCCGCCGGCCTCCTCGACGATCACCTGGATCGGGGCGTTGTCCCAGATCTTGGCCCGGGGGTTGAGGCTGACGTCGCAGCGGCCCTCGGCGACCAGCATCTGGCCCCAGAAGCAGGCCGAGGCGAACTCATAGCGCGCGGCCTTCGACAGCTGGATGAGCCCGGGCACGAGACCACGCCGCTCCCAGTGGTCCAGCGCGGCGTACGAGAGGTGGACGTCGGCGAGGTCGTCGACGTCCGACACGCGCATGCGCCTCGCGGACTGCGCACCGTCGGCGCCGTTCCAGGGCGGCCCGCTGGTGTGGGCGCCCTGACCGCGCGACGCCCACCAGCGGCGGCCCATGGCGGGAGCCGACACCACGCCGACGGTGATCCGCCCCTGTTCCTCCAGCGCGATCAGGGTCGCGAAGACCTCGATGCCCCGCGTGTAGTTGTCCGTGTGGTCGACGGGGTCGAGGATCCATCGGCGACCTTCCCCCGGCGTCTCGTCGAACTCCTCACCGACGATGCCGTCGCCCGGCCGGTGCTCGGCGATGAGCGATCGCAGCGCGCGCTCGGTCGCGAGGTCCGCCTCCGTCACCGCCGACCGGTCCGGCTTGGTCCGTACGTCGAGGTCGGCGTGCCGGAACCGGCTCATCGTGATCGTGTCCGCCCGGTCCGCAAGGAACAGTGCGAAGGAGAGGTCGTCGTCCATGCCCGTGACTCTCCCATCCGCGCCGCACCGGCCGGTGAACGGACGGCGCATCGCCGACGACATCGTCGCCTCACCGCCCGTCGCGCGGCCACCTTCGGCATCGGCTCCGGGATGATCGGTTATTGGGTCGGTGCGGGGCGGGCCGGGCGGTAGCCTCGTCTCTGTGATTGACCTGCGAGCCCTTCGAAACGATCCCGACCGGCTGCGCGCGAGCCAGCGCGCCCGGGGCGAGGACGAGGCCGTCGTCGATGCGCTGCTCGATCTGGACGAGCGGCGCCGTTCCGCGCTGAACGCCTTCGAGTCGCTGCGCGCGGAGCAGAAGAGTTTCGGCAAGTCGGTGTCGAAGGCGCAGGGTGAGGAGCGTCAGAAGCTGCTCGCCCGGGCCAAGGAGCTCGCCCAGCAGGTCAAGGAGGCCGACGCCGAGGCGCAGCGGCTCGACCAGGAGCTGCAGACCGTCCTTCGAACCGTGCCGAACATCGTGGAGGAGGGCGCGCCCGCCGGCGGCGAGGAGGACTACGTCGTCCTGGAGACGGTCGGCACGCCGCCTGCGTTCGACTTCGAGCCGAAGGACCACCTGGAGCTCGGCGAGCGGCTCGGCGCCATCGACATGGAGCGCGGGGCGAAGGTGTCGGGCGCCCGGTTCTTCTTCCTGACCGGGGTCGGCGCGCAGCTGCAGATGGCGCTGCTCAACCTCGCGATGGAGCAGGCGATCGAGGCCGGGTTCATCCCGATGATCCCGCCGGTCCTGGTGAAGCCGGAGGCCATGGAGGGCACCGGGTTCCTCGGCGCGCACGCCTCGGAGGTCTACCACCTGCCCGAGGACGACCTGTACCTCGTGGGCACCTCCGAGGTGCCGATGGCCGCGTACCACCGCGACGAGATCGTCAATGCCCTGCCCCGGCGCTACGTCGGCTGGTCGTCCTGTTTCCGGCGGGAGGCCGGCTCGTACGGCAAGGACACGCGCGGCATCATCCGGGTGCACCAGTTCGACAAGGTGGAGATGTTCTCCTACTGCGATCCGGAGGACGCGCATGAGGAGCACCTTCGCCTGCTGAACTGGGAGAAGGAGATGCTCGCCAAGGTCGAGCTGCCCTACCGCGTGATCGACGTCGCGGCGGGCGACCTGGGCACGAGCGCCGCCCGCAAGTACGACTGCGAGGCCTGGGTGCCGACGCAGAGCCGTTACCGTGAGCTGACCTCGACCTCCAACTGCACGGAGTTCCAGGCGCGCCGGCTGTCCGTCCGCTTCCGCGACGACGATGGCCGGACCCGTCCGGTGGCGACGCTGAACGGCACGCTGGCCACGACGCGGTGGATCGTCGCGATCCTGGAGAACCACCAGCAGGCCGATGGTTCGGTGCGTGTCCCGCAGGCGTTGCGCAAGTACCTCGGCCGTGAGGTGCTCGAGCCCGTGGCGCGATGACCCGTCCGCGGGTGGTCGCCACGGACCTGGACGGCACCGTCGTTCGCAGTGACCATACGGTGTCCGAGCGCACCGTGGCGGCGTTCGCCCGCGTCGAGCGGGCGGGTGCCGTGCTCGTGCTGGTGACGGGCCGCCCGCCGCGCTGGATGCGGCCCGTCGCCGACGCGGTCGCGCACCGTGGGCTGGCGATCTGCGCGAACGGCGCGATCGTGTACGACCTGCACACGGAGCAGGTCGTCGACACGCACCTCATCCCGGTCGACGCGCTCCGTACGGCCGTAGAGGTGCTCGGCGAGGCACTGCCGGGGCTCGGCTTCGCGGTGGAGAACGGCGACGGTCTCGCCTACGCCGACGGCTTCCCGCTGTCCTACTGGGACTCCCGTACGCCGCGGACCCCCGTCCCGATCGACGAGCTGGTGGCGCGGCCCGCGGCCAAGCTGCTCGCCCGGCATCCGGAGCTGGCGGCCGACGCGCTGCTCGCCGAGGCGGTGAAGCTGGTCGGCGGCGTCGTTCTGCCCACCCACTCCAACGGCGACCGGCTGATCGAGATCAGTGCGCTCGGGGTGTCGAAGGCCAGCACGCTCGCCGAGCTGTGCACGCGCCACGGCGTCGACGCGGCCGACGTCGTCGCCTTCGGCGACATGCCGAACGACCTGCCGATGCTGAACTGGGCGGGCCGGGCGTACGCCGTCGCGAACGCGCACCCGGAGGTGCTGGCCGCCGTCGACCACAAGGTGGCCGCCAACGACGAGGACGGCGTCGCCCGGATGATCGAGGAGCTCTTCCCGGAGGACCAGGCCCGCGTCACTGGGTGAAGAAGGACGGCGGGTGGTGGCACAGCGTGGCAGACGCCACCGGCGGCCGACGGGGACCGGCTTCTCGCCGGTCCCCGTCGTGGGCGTACGGACCGGGCCGGTCAGAGGTACGGGCCGGAGGAGCGGCCGTTGTCCGACTCGTCCTGCTGCGGGATGACGCCCGGAGGAAGGGCCCGCCGCATCTGCTCCAGCTGGGCGCGGGCGGCCATCTGCTGGGCGAACAGCGTGGTCTGTATGCCGTGGAACAGCCCTTCGAGCCAGCCGACGAGCTGCGCCTGGGCGACGCGGAGCTCGGCCTCGCTCGGGGTGACGCCGTTGTCGGTGAACGGGAGGGAGATCCGCTCCAGCTCCGCGATCAGCTCAGGGGCGAGGCCGTCCTCGAGCTCCTTGATCGAACGCTGGTGGATCTCCGCCAGGCGGGCCCGGCTGGCCTCGTCGAGCGGCGCGGCGCGCACCTCCTCCAGGAGCTGCCGGATCATGCTGCCGATGCGCATGACCTTGGCGGGCTGTTCGACCATCTCGGTGATCGGTCGTTCCTCCGACTCGCCCTCGCCCGTGGTCTCCCCGGCCCCGAGGGGCAGGCCGTCCGGGCCGACGACGACGATCTGCGGGTCTTCGCTGCTCAGTGGATTGTTCATAGATTCCCAGTCTCACACCGTTAGAACGATCTTTCCGACGTGCCCGCCGTCCTCCATCACGCGATGCGCCTCGGCGGCCTCCGCCATGGGCAGCGTACGGTCCACGACGGGGCGTACGGCGCCGGACTCGACCAGCGGCCACACGTGCTCGCGGACCGCGGCGACGATCTGGGCCTTCTCCTCCAACGGCTGGGCGCGCAGTGAGGTTGCGTGGACCGCCGCCCGTTTCGTCAGGAGCGTGCCGAGATCGAGCTCTCCTACCCGGCCGCCCTGCAGTCCGATGACGACGAGCCGGCCGCCGGTGCCCAGGGCCTCGATGTTGCGGGGGAGGTACTCGGCGCCGATGTTGTCCAGGATCACGTCGACGGGCCGGGCCGCCTGGACGAAGTCCTCCGTGCGGTAGTTGATGGCGACGTCCGCGCCGAGCCGCCGGCACTGCTCCAGTTTCTCCGCGCTGCCGGCCGTGCACAGCACCCGCGCCCCGTGCGCCTTGGCGAGCTGGATCGCCATCGTCCCGATCCCGCCGGCGCCGCCGTGCACGAGGAACGACTCGCCGGGACGGAGCCGGGCCAGCATGAACACGTTGGACCACACGGTGCAGGCGATCTCGGGCAGCGCGGCGGCCTCGACCAGGCTCAGGCCGCGCGGGACCGGCAGGAGCTGGCCCGCGGGCACGGCGACGCGGGTGGCGTAGCCGCCCCCGCTGAGGAGCGCGCAGGCCTCGTCGCCCACCTTCCACCCGGTGACGCCGGCACCGACCGCGGCGACGCGCCCGGACGCCTCGAGGCCCGGATACTCCGGTGCCCCTTCCGGCGGCGGATAGAATCCACGCCGTTGCATGAGATCGGCGCGGTTGACTCCCGCCGCAACGACGTCGAGCACCACCTCGTCATGGCCGGCGACGGGGTCCGGGACCTCGGTCCAGCGCAATACGTCGGGGTCGCCCGGTTTTTCGATGACGATGGCATGCATGGGTTTGACGGTACCCGGGGATGCTCAAGCGACACGGTATTGGTCAAGGCCTGTGGTGGCTTAGGCTGCGGATGAACATATCGTGTTGATTCATCCACTGCGCGTCCGCGAGGGGGACCTGGTGGCCAAGAACGATCAGGATAAAACGGGCCGTTCCCTTGAGGAACAGCTCGCGTCTCTTGATGCCATGAACAGCGAGTCCGCCGAGCCGCGGGACGACGCGGCGGAGGAGGATCCGGCCCCGGCCAATCCCTGGACGAACACCCCTCCGGCGCCGACGTTCCCGGCGTCGTCCCCCGATCCGTCGGCGCAGCCGTCCGGTGAGGGGCAGCCGCCGTACGGCTTCGGGGCCCCGGGGTACCCTCCGCCGCCGGACTTCGGCGCGCCCCCGCAGTACCCGAGCGCGCCGGCCGCGGAGTACGGCCCCGCCTTCGCGCCGTTCCCGACGCAGGGTTTCGGCCCCGTCTCCGCGCAGGACGCGCAGGACACCGGGGCGCCCGACCAGCGGGGCGGCGCGCAGCACCCTGGCGAGGGTTCCGCGCAGCCGTACGACGCGGGCCCCGCCGATCCGGACGACGGCTCCGCGCCGTACGACGTGCAGCAGCCGTCCCCGCCGGCCGAGCCGGAGGACGATCAAGGCGTCGCCGACGCCGAGCGCACGCAGCTGGTGGAGCAGCAGCGCCCCGCCGCCGAGGCCACCCAGGCCGACGGGTTCGAGATGTACGGCGACGGGGGCTACCCCGGTTATCCGCAGTACTCCGCTCCGGCGTTCGGCGGCCCACCGCAGTATTCGCCGCCGCCGACCGGTTACCCGGTCCCTGGAGCGGAGCAGGGGCAGCCCTATCCGGACTACGGGCCGCAGTACCCCGGAGCACCCGACTACGCGGCCCAGTACCCCGGTCGGCCGCCGGGTCCCGAGCAGCAGGAGCCGCGTTTCCCCGGCCCGCCGCCCACCGACCACCCGGGGCAGTCCTACGCCCCACCGCCGTACGGCCGGCAGCCCGAGGCCGCTCCGTACGGCCGGCAGCCGGAGGCCCCGGGCTTCCCGCCGCAGCCCGAGGCGCCGCCGTACGGCCGTCAGCCCGAGGCGTTCGCCTACGGTCGGCAGCCGGAGGCGCCCGCGTACGTCCAGCAGCCCGACGAGGGGCCGCCCTTCGCGCCGCTGCCGGAGGCGTACGGCCAGCCGCAGAGCGGTGCGCAGACGGCCGACAGCCTCAGCGCCGACACGCTGCTGCGCGGCCGTCGGCAGGCGCCCGCCAACGGCTGGCGCCGCGCCCTGTACAAGGCG
This sequence comes from Actinoallomurus purpureus, assembly GCF_024055795.1. GTDB lineage: Bacteria > Actinomycetota > Actinomycetes > Streptosporangiales > Streptosporangiaceae > Actinoallomurus > Actinoallomurus purpureus. The sequence continues at coordinate 310,339 of NZ_JAMXMY010000010.1, forward strand.
TCCGGTGGGACCATCCACCCCGGCGAGTCCCCGGCCGAGCTGCGCCGCCGCGAGCTGCTGGCCCGTGCCCGCACCCCGGTGGCCGGCGGCCACCATCGGGTCGCGGTGATGAGCCTCAAGGGCGGCGTCGGGAAGACCACCACGACGGTCGGCCTGGGCGCCACGCTCGCGTCGCTGCGCGGCGACCGGGTGATCGCGGTCGACGCCAACCCCGACCGGGGCACGCTGTCGGACAAGGTCCGGCTGGAGACCGCGACGACCGTCCGCGACCTGCTCAACGAGCACGAGCAGATCCAGCGGTACGCCGACGTGCGGGCCTACACCTCTCAGGCCTCCTCCCGGTTGGAGGTGCTCGCCTCCGACCGAGACCCGGCGGTGTCCGAGGCGTTCAGCGAGCAGGACTACCGCACGGTCTCCCACGTCCTGGAGCACTTCTACTCCATCTGCCTCACCGACTGTGGCACCGGACTGCTGCACTCGGCGATGGCGGGCGTCCTCGGCCTGGCCAACCAGCTCGTGCTGGTCAGCTCCCCGTCGGTGGACGGCGCCCGGTCGGCCTCGGCGACGCTCGACTGGCTGGAGGCGCACCACTACGGCGAGCTGGTCCGAAACGGGGTCGTCGTGCTGTCGATGGTGCGGTCCCGGAGCAGGAGCACGGTCGACCTCGACCGCCTGCAGGGCCACTTCGAGAGCCGCTGCCGCGCGGTCGTCCGCATCCCGTACGACCCGCACCTGGAGGAGGGCGCCGAGGTGGAGCTGGAGCAGCTGTCCGCCGCCACCCAGGACGCCTACCTGGTCCTGGCCGCGACGGTCGGCGACGGCTTCGCCTGGCCCCGCTGAGGTCGCCGCGAGAACGCGAAAGGCCGTCGCCCCTTACGGGCGGCGGCCCTTTCGGTCGGCGGAGGGTGTGGGATTCGAACCCACGAGGACTGTCCCCAGCCCTGGGCGCTTTCAAGGCGCCTGCACTCGTCCACTATGCGAACCCTCCAGGCGATGACCACCATAGCGGGCCGGACGGGGCCACGCGCGCGGGACGCGTGTCCCCAGGCTGTGGACGGCGGCCGCGGTCGGCGAGCCGGTGCGCGCGTCGCGATGCACAGGCGTGGACGGCGGTCGCATCCGGTTGTGCGTCGCGGTGCACAGGGTGTGGACAGGGTCAGGGCCGGCCCGTGCGCCGGCTCACGCGCTGCTTCGTCTCCTCCGGCAGGGCGGCGGCCGCCGCCAGCCTCGGGAGCAGGTCGGGTTCGGACGTGAGGGCGCGGAAGGTCAGCGCGACCGTCACATCGTGCGCCGGCCGGTGCTCGACCGTGATCCGGTCCCCGGCCTGGATCTCGCCCGGCTCGATCACCCGAAGGTACGCACCGGGCACGGCGGACCGGATGAAGCGCTTGGTCCAGCCCTGGTCCCCTATCCAGCCCTGGAAGGTGGAGCAGGGGATGCGCGGGCACGAGACCTCGAGCACGACCTGCTCACCGACGCGCCAGCGCTCGCCGATCAACGCGCCGTTCACGTCGAGGCCGGACGTGGTGAGGTTCTCGCCGAAGGCGCCGTCGGGGAGCTCGCGCCCGAGTTCCGCCGCCCAGCGGTCCAGGTCCTCGCGCGCGTAGGCGTAGACCGCCTGGTCGTCGCCGCCGTGGTGCTTGACGTCATACACACGATCTCCGGCGAGGCCGACGGCGCCGGTGCCCTTGGGGCCCGGCGCCGTGACCGCGACCGGTCCGTCGACGGGGCGTTTGTCGATGCCCGTGGTCCCCGTGTCCTTCCAGGGGTTCGACCGTGGCCTTCCGATGTTGACCGAGACGAGGAGCGCCATGGTCGAACGGTAAGCGGACCGGCGCGGTGACCGCGACCGATTTGTAATCGCGCGGGCGCCGCCGAGTCGACGGGCGGCCAACCCGTTCCGGTGATCGACGACGGGGTGTCATCCCTCCGGTGGCCAGTGCCGCCAGTCGAACGCCTCCCGCCATCCCGGGGCGTCGGCCGCCCAGGCGGTGAGGACCTCATGGACCTGCCACAGGTCGACGGCGACGGCCTCGAAGTGACGGTCCGCCGCGCCCTCGCGGTACTCCAGGGCGAACGTCCCGTCGATCTCGCGGTAGACCTGCATGTAGTGCTCGGCGAGCCGGTCCACGATGAGGTACTGGTTGCCCGGGCCGAGCTCGTCGAGCAGCCGGAGGAGCAGGGTGCCGGAAGGGGCGTCGTACGCCGCGCCGCGCGCCGTTTCGGCGCGCAATTCCGATCCGCCCATGCCTGTCACGTTATGTGACGTTTCCAGGCTTTAAAAGCGACGCTCCGGCCCTTCTGTCCACCCTTGCGGCGCCTCGTCCCCGCGGATGTCGCAAAAGTTCGATGACCTCGTTGTACCTCCACTATGGTCACGAGCATGCCGAAAAACGAACAGGATCCCGCGGGCAACACCCAGCAGTTCCGGGCGTTCGCCAACCGGGGAGAGTCCGCGTCGTCCGGCCCGAACACCGGGCTGATCGTCGGTGGCGGGGTCGTCCTGCTGGTGCTCATCGTGGTGGTCGCGCTGCTCGTCGTCTGACGACAGCGTCCCTGACACGCGACCACGCGCGGGTCAGCGGCCGTTCGCCGAGAAGTGCTGGAAGTCCCAGGGCCCGCCCCAGGTGCCGCCCCAGCCCCAGCCGATCGAACGGAAGGCCCGGACGACCTTGTCGCCGGCGTGGATCACGCCGGGATCCATGCGCTTGCGGTTGCCGTACTTCACGCAGCGTGGATGCTCGATGTGGCCGTTCGCGTGGACGTAGGGGTTTTCGCACGTGTTGACGTCGACGGCGAGTCCGTACGCGTGCTGTGACCAGTTGCTCGAACCCGTCGCGTTACGGCAGTTGAACGCCGAGGTGTTGTCGGCCTCGATCGACTGGAAGTCGCTGCCCTTGTACTTGTCGACGAGCTCCATGCGCCGGATCGGGTAGCGGGCGTCGTACAGCTTGTGGAAGACGCTCACGATCTTCGTGGCCACGCCGGCGTTGACGATCAATTCGCCCTGGTGCGGCTTGTGGTCCATGCCCCAGTACGTCATCCGGATCAGCCGGAGACCGTCGATCCCGACCGGGCACCCGGAGTGCCAGGAGTACTTCACCGTCGCGCGCGACGGGATCTTCGTGATCTTCGCGGTGAAGGCCTGCGGTTTCGCCGGCGTCGAAGCCGCGGTCGCGGACGGGGAGGACGTCGGGGTGGCGGCCCCCTGGGTCATCGAGGCCGGCGACGTCACCGGCGCGGCCGGTGGGCGGGCCGCGTCCGACGATCCTCCGCCGCAGGCCGAAAGAGTGAGGGCCGCACCACCCAGAACGGCGGCGGCCAGGGTCAGGCGTTCCATAACGGAAGGATTACATGCGGTGGCCGATGCTTCGTCCGAAATCGACGAGCGAATTAGGCTGCCGCTACGGCCGGGAGGGCCGATCATCCGCGAGGACCGATCATGACGGAAACAAGCGACAAGCGGCGGCCGCCCCTCGGTATGCGCGAGATAACCGCCGTCGGCAGCGGGCTCGGCACGTTCATCCTCGTCGACTCGATCATGATGTACTCCGCCTTCGAGATGAACGTCATGGGCGGCAAGAATTTCAGCCTGCTGTCCCAGGCCCTGGCGCTGCTCCTGCTGGCGTTCGGTCTCGGTGGCTTCCTGGCCTGGAAGATGACCGGCTTCACGCGGCTGTACGGCGTCGGGCTCATGTGCGGCTGGACCTTCATGACGCTGTTCTCGCTCGGCTTCTGCACCGGGCTGAACACATGAGCAGCCGGGGACTAGCGCACCTTGCCGACCTGCTCGGCGACGGCGCTGAACGCCCGGCCGATGGCCTCGAGGTCCTCGGGGTCGATCACGTCGACGAAGAACTCGCGTACGGTGGCGACGTGATCACGCGCGGCCTGCTCCAGGAAGGCGAACCCCTTCTCGGTGAGCTCGGCGTTGACCCCGCGCTTGTCGGCGCCGCAGGTGCCGCGCGCCACGAAGCCCTTGCACTCCAGGCGGGCGACGGTGTGGGAGAGACGGCTCCGCGACTGGCTCGCGTACTCCGCCAGCTCGGCCATGCGCAGCCGCCGGTCGGGGGCCTCGGACAATCGCACGAGGATCTCGTACTCGGCGGTGGCCAGCCCGTGCTTGGCCTTCAGGTCCCGGTCGAGGAGGTCGGCCAGCCGGACGCTGCCTTCGATGTAGGCGCGCCAGTCGCGTTGTTGTGCGGCATCGAGCCAGCGCGGTTCGCTCATGCCTCCATCATACAGAGTGATTGAATTTTCAACAAGAATCCCTTACGGTGGCGAGCAGCCCTTCGACGTGCCGGTGCATGGGTGCGGCGGAATAGTTTAATCTTCAATCACGTTGCAGGGGTCGTATCCACCAAGGAGGTTCCGATGCCTGCCGTGACCGCCGATCCGCTGACCCTGACCCGGCTGCCCCGTCTCCCGGAGCAGGAGACCGCCTGGCGACCGGTTACCAAGATCGTCACCGCCTCGAAGCACCTCGAAGGGGAGGGCTTCCAGGTCCGCCGGCCGTTCCCCGGCATCGACCTGTCGCTCGCCGACCCCTTCCTCCTGCTGGACCACATGGGAGCCGTGGATTACGGCCCGGGCGAGGCCAAGGGCACACCCTGGCACCCGCACCGCGGATTCGAGACCGTGACGTACATCATCGACGGTGCCTTCCAGCACCAGGACACCACCGGCGGCGGCGGGCTCATCACCGACGGCGCCACCCAGTGGATGACCGCGGGTGCGGGGATCCAGCACATCGAGCAGCCCACGCCCGAACTGGTCGCCAAGGGCGGCCTCTTCCACGGCGTGCAGCTGTGGGTGAACCTGCCGCGCGCCCAGAAGCGCGTGCCGCCGCGCTACCAGGACATCGGGTCGCGTGACGTGGCCCTGCTGACCAGCGACGACGGCTCATCCGTCGTCCGGGTCATCGCCGGCGAGCTGGCCGGGCACCAGGGGCCGGGCGTCACGTACACCCCGATCACCTACCTGCACGCGACCGTCGCACCCGGCGCCCGGCTGACCCTGCCGTGGCCGCGGGACTTCAACGCGCTGGTGTACGCCCTGTCGGGACGCGGCCAGGCGGGCCCGGACGGGCGTCCGGTGGACGAGGGCCAGCTGGCCGTCTTCGGCAAGGGCGACGCGCTGACCGTGACGGCGGCCGACTCGCAGCCCCTCGCGAGCAGTAATGGCTGGGAGATCCTCGTCCTGGGCGGCCTGCCGATCCGCGAGCCGATCGCGCGGTACGGCCCGTTCGTGATGAACACCCGTCAGGAGATCACCGAGGCCTTCGAGGACTTCCAGGCGGGCCGCATGGGCACCGTCCCCGCCGAGAAGATCCCGCACCGCAGCGCCGCCGACGAGCGGCTGTCCTGACCTCGCCGCGTCGGCCGCAGTGATCGGGTGGCGCGCAGAGATAGGCGGCGCCCAGAAGAGATCGCAACTGTAGCGATCATGCGTCAACCAGGGCGGGACAACCGACGAATACGCCAAGAAGGACGGGACTACGTCAGGTCAGCTGGGACGCAACACCTGAGTGTCGCTAGCGGGCGAGGGTCTTCGTTCTGCGCTTTCTCGTCAAACGGGAAAATTCCCGTGTGACGAGAAAGCGCAGAACGAGGGCAGGCGTCCCGGACGGGAAAGCGTCCCGTAATCCGCCCCGAGTACGTG
>NZ_JAMXMY010000011.1 GCF_024055795.1 Actinoallomurus purpureus
GTCGATGACCCCTTGGGTCATCGACGTCCCGCCGATCCGGCTACTGGGGTGGTCCGGACGATCCACACGGCGGGCGGACGGCATGGGCGACGTGGTCATCGGCGTGGTCGCCGCTCGCTTCTGCGGGATGGGCGTCTACGGCCTCGTCGCGCCGACCGCTCCGCCGGCGACCTTCGTTGGTCCGCCGGCCCCTTGGAAAACGTCGAAGGTCTGACCACCCTGGGGTGATCAGACCTTCGACCTGCTGTAGTCCCGACCGGATTTGAACCGGCGTTACCGCCTTGAGAGGGCGGCGTCCTAGGCCACTAGACGACGGGACCTCATGTCTCGCCAGCTCGGTCTCCCGCGCGGGCGACGCCCAGCTTAGCGGACGTTCTCCTCTTGCACGAACCGGGTTTCGGCCGACCCGGGCCTTACATGAGAAGCGGGTCACTTCCGATGTCACCGGAGGACCCTGCCGACCTGTCAGGTCCGGACCGGTCCGTCCCTGCCTGCCGACCCCTCAACTGTACCGGGTGATCACAACGACGCCAAACCGCACGCGGCGGGCAGAAGGGGATCAACCTCCGACCAGCGAGACGAGCCTGATGAAGACGATCTCCGTGTTCACGCCGAGCTCGACGACCTGGTCGAGGTCGTCGGCCTGGCGGTCGCCGACGAGCAGGAAGAAGCCGTTGCGCTGGAACGCGCGCTCGGCGAGGTCGGCCTGACGCTCCCAGTCGATCGCCCTCGGCTCGCGCAGGCGGTAGCCATTAAGCTCCGCCTCCGCGTCGTCGGGACGCACGAGGCCGCGGAAGTGGCGTGACGGCCGCGCGTTGTGCCGGGCCACCTCCTCGCGCACCCGCGTCCGGATCAGGTCGCGGACCGTGACCCGGTCCGGCAGGCCGGGCAGGGACATCTCGTCGAGCCGCCGACCGGTCGCGGTCTCGTCCCGGAACGTCACGCTCGCCATCACACGCCCCGCTCGATCTGCCGGAGGATGTCCGGGTCGGTGATGCCCGCGTCGTCGGCGAGCAGGAACGCCTTGCTGAGGATCAGCGACAACCGCTCGTCCTCGAACGGAAGGAACAGCCCGTCCGCGGCGCCGCCGGACGAGGCGACCACGCACAGGTAGGCGTCGTCCGGCTCCATGAGGATGTTGGCCGAGCCGAGATGGATCCGGTACGTGCGCCGCGACCCTCGTACGCGCAGGAACCGGCCGGTCAGCTCCGCGCGGTCGGCGATCCGGGTGCGGGGCAACAGCCGGGCCAGCGCGTCGCGGCGGACCTCGGCGGAGGCGCTCAGGTCACCGAAGCCGGCCCGGTGCCAGTAGTCGCGGAAGCGGTCCTCCCCCCGGTCGGTCCACTCCGGGTCGGCGGCGATCGACGTGACCCCCACGAACAGGTCCACGTCGCGCATCACCTCGCTGAAGACGGTCGGCGGCACGTCCTCCAGGGCCGCCTCGCGCCAGCCGTCGCCGGTGCGGCGCTCGAACCGGACCTGGTCGGTGGCGGCGAGCTCCTCCTGCCAGGTGAGGTCGGTGTACTCGACGAAGAAGCGCGCCCGCCAGCGCCGCCCGGGGAGCACGCGGGTCGCCTCGCCCTCGTGCCCGCCGTCCCAGGGGCCGAGCATCCCCGCCTGCCACCCGCGGGCCTTGAACAGCGCGTACAGCCGCCGGTAGCGCAGGATGTGCGCGGCGAACCGGTTGGAGTACACCCGGGTCTCCCGCTCGGCCGGGGTGAGCAGGTAGATCTCCCGGAACGCCTGCTTGAACGGCTGCCGGAGCCGGCGCTCGGTCAGCTCGTCGCGCCACGCCCGGATCTCACCCGGCGCCGCGCGAACAGGATGCCACAACCGGACGGCGGAGTCCTCCCCCACCGCGGCCCACGGCTCGCCGGCGGCGTCGAGGAAGCGCCGGCCGCCCTCGACCGGCAGGCCGGCGCGCCATTCACCGGGCGCGACCTCGACCTCCCAGATCAGGCGTTCGATGAGGGACCGGCCCAGCGGGTGCCCGGCCTGCTCCGCGCGCCACCGGCCGTACGCCTGCCCGGACTCGGCGAGCAGCGCGCCCTCCAGCGCCCGGGTGAGGGTGGTGAGGTGGGCGCGGGCCCGCTTGACGAGCTGCCGCAGCTCCTTCAGCCGTGCCGGGTGGTCGCGCCGGACGGCGGCGGGCACCCCGCGCAGGGCCTGCCCGTCGCTTCGGTGCCAGGTCAGCGTCACGTCATCGCCCGCCGTGACCCGCGCCTCGTACTCGCCGACCACGCGGCGGTGCACGCCGTCCGGCCCGAATCCGAGGTCGGGCAGCCGGAAGGCGACCTCGGTGCGGTCGGCGAGGGCGGCGTCGATCCGTTTCAGGCTGCGGTCGAGCTGCTTGGGCACCCCCGCGTGACGGACGATCCCCCGGACGGCGCGCAGTGCGGCGGCCGCCTCGGGCGTCGGGAACTCCTGGGCCGACCGGGCCAGTTCGAACACCAGCGCCTGCGACGGCAGCGTACGGGCCGGTGTGGGGGCGACCGCGACGGCCGGCAGCAACCGGTCGAGCAGCTCCGGCAGCCAGGTGTCGTCGCGGAGCAGGGCGACGCGGAACGCCCGGCCGAGCGCCGCGACCTCCTCGGCCGTGAACGCCTTGTCCGCGACGTAGGGGATCTCCCCCGCCTGGATCGCGGCGGCACGGGCGGCGGCGGTCTCCAGCACGGCCCGCGCGAACCCGGCGTAGGCCGAGTCCGCCAGCCGCTCCCAGTCGTCCCGGTCGGGTGGGGAGCCGAAACTCCGGGCCCTGATCAGGGCCAGCGCCGCACGCGCGTCGCCGTCGAGCACCCCGGCCAGCGCGTCCTCGGCCGCGACGACCCGCCCGGTGGGGACGGGCTCGGCGGTCGGCGCGCGGTCCTCACCGCCGGATTCCGGAACGTTCCCCACGTGGACGGAGATGAGCGTTCTCAACGACATGAGGGGATCCTGGCATGCGGCAATGACAGAATTCCTCGCCCGCGGCCGGACGCGGCGACGGCCGCCGTACGCATCGCCGGAGCGAGCGTACGGCGGCGCGGCTCTCAGGCGCGCTTCCAGCGCCACCGGCCGTTCGGATACCGGACACAGCGGTACTTCCTGCTGGTCTTCACCGCATACCCGTAATGGCCGTGCGCGGCGGCCGGGCAGTAGGAACCGGGGGTCACACAGGTCCAGTGCTTGGTGTGCGAGACCTTGTGGGCGTGACAGCGCTGGACGCCGTACCCCGACCCCTGGATGCCCGCCTGGGCGGTGCCGGTGGCGGCGGTGAGGCCACCGGCCAGCACCGCGGCCGAGGCGGCGGTCACCGCAATTCTTTTGAGCATTCGTCTCCTCATAAGCGTAAAAGGCGGGGCAACACGCCGTTTCTACGCTGATTCGACTTAGAACGCCTCCGTCTGGCCGAAGACGGACCCCACGTGAACCGATCGGCCCGCTCGCGTGTCCGCATGAGACCGCCCTGCCAGAATGGCCACGAACTACTGACCGAATGGCGATTTGCCATTGGCCACCCGAAACTCTCCCGGTCGGTCGAGCGTCTCCCCTATGTCCCGCGAAACAGCGGGCCAACCCACCATGGGGAGGTGGATCGCATGACCGAACAGGCATGGCCGGTCCTTCGACAGGGCAACACGGGGCCGGACGTCACGGCGCTGCAGTACCTGCTGCGCGGCGCCCGCGACCAGTGGCGCACGCTCGCCGCCGACGGGGTGTTCGGACCGGCCACGGACAGCGTCGTACGGGGATTCCAGGACGTCACGGGCCTGACCATCGACGGAGTCGTCGGCCCGGCGACCTGGCAGCGGCTGACCGACGGTACGACGTTCGGCTCCACCGTCCGCAAGGGCGACCAGGGCGAGGTCGTCAAGGCGGCCCAGACCGAGCTGCTGAAGCACCGCGACCTCAAGTCCTCCACCCAGGTCGACGGGATCTTCGGCGCCGACACCGACACCGCGACGCGGCGCTTCCAGGACCGCGTGGGCCTGGTGGTGGACGGCGTCGTGGGCCCGGACACCTGGAGACAGCTCATCTCCCGCACCGGAGGCTGATGGCGTGATCGTCGAGGGTTTTCGGAGTCAGAACGACGAAAACCCTCGACGATACGCGTCAGCGGCACTCGCCGACCGAAGGCCCTCATCCGCGCGAGGTCTGAGCTCTCGGCCGCGTGCCCGCCGCCGTGGTGGTGCTCAGTTGCGCCGGGCCAGCCGCACGCCCTCCTGACACGCTTCCATGAAAGCCTGCCGGCCCGCGGGGAACTTGCCTCCCTCCTGAACGCCCTGCCGGTACGAGATCGCACAGAAATTGGAGGGGAGGTTCCCCTGGGTTGCGGCCATTCCGGCCGCCATCTGCACCATCGTCCGGCGGGTGTACTTCTTCCCCTGCGGATCGATCATGATCACGTTGGAGCCGGTCACCGTGGGATCCGGCTTCGACGGGCGTGCACGGGGGGACGTAACGAGTGGCGAGGGCGTCACGGCACTGGCACTTCCACTCGCGGTCGGCGACGCGGACGGAGTCGGTGAGCCTGCGGCGGATTGATCCTCGCGGCAGGCCGTCGCCCCCAGTGTCACGATCCCCAGAGACGCGGCGGCCAGCAGAACTGTGCAATTTTTGATCGGAATTCCCCTTCGTGTCCTGATCAGAAACGTGGGCAGCAGGCCCTCATGCCGGTCATCGCGGCCCACGATGGTTTCTGACCGATCAAGCGATCTTCGTCATTCGAAACCCGTACAAGGTGTTCTGGTAGGAGACCAGCGCGATTCCGGAGTCGGCACACCACGCCGGATGCTGCGATCCAAATCCTGGTTGCGGTGCGTTCGTCATCACCGCCAGTCACAGACCGCCGCGCCGTCGCTGCTCGGCTTCGATTTCGGCCGCAAGTGCGGATCGCTCGGCCTGATGCCGACCAAGAAGCTCGGCGCTGCAGGCCTCCCACGCGGCCTCTTGGTCTGCGGTCATCTCGGCTCCGGCAACTTCGGATTCGACATCTGGATTGGCATCGAGGAATGCTGCGAACAGCAAACCCATCTCCCGGCTGTGCCGACGGTTGAGCTCGATACGTCGCGGGTCCATCGTCCTCACGCCTCCGACGAATCCTCGCAGAGCGCCAACTGGTCGAACACGACCAAGGCTATGCGCGTGGGGTCGTCCGGCGGGTGAACCCGCAATGTGTGATGTGGGTTTGGTTCATCATCAACGATGACAACCGTTTCGATCCTGGCCGGTAGGTCGGCAGGCCAATCGATTTCATCGGTGGGTTCCTCAACGAGAACCCGGGCGAGCTTTCCTCGCAGGCCCCTCTGGCCGTAGCGCAACGGCGTGGGGCCCTGATTCTCGCTCATGCGCTGATATCTCCCTCGTCCTTGGAGATCTCTTCACCGATAACAGGCGGTGTGGGCGAGCCGATAGGAGTCGGTGCCGGTCTCGATGATGGAACTCACCCCCCGCTATCCGCGCAGGCGGGTCGCAATCCGCTCGGCCTCATCGGCGTCCAGCGGATAAGGGCTGCCGTACAGGATCGGGCCGGTGATGACGGCGGGGCCGGTGACCGGCGGCGAGCCGTGCTCGGCGGCGAGTCGGCTCGCCGAGGGGTTGGGCTGGCCCGAACGGGCCCGCCCAGTGCGGTCCTCAGCGTGCCACAGGGTCAACTCGTCGCCGAGCCTGGTGGATCGTATGTGCTCCGAGCCGAGCAGGCGGGCCACCTCCTGCACGAGATCCATCCCGAAGAAGCTTGTCGTCACCTGCTGGACGCCACCGACGGTCACCAGCAGCAGCCCGGCTGCTTCACCTCGTGCATCTGCCATCCCGGAATCATATGGCCGACCTGTGAACCGCGCAGCGAATGGAGGTCTGACCGAGCGCGGGCGCACTTTTACATAGCTACGTAGTGCCCATACGCGTAACGGTCTGACGCCGCTCTCTCAGGTTGAAACCGCACAACGTGATACTCGAAACGCAGGCCATCCGGCGGCTCGATATCGACCAAGGTCAGGCGGGCCCACGGGTTGTCATAGATCGTGCGCTCGCCGAAGACCTTCGTCCTCAGCTCTTCCGGACGCTCAGGAGTGCTCACCCACAGGGTGGTGCCGGTCCTGTCCCACATGTTCTACTGGCACGGTCCGTTGACATGATGGCCGTCGCCGCGAGAAGGTCCGGCCGATGAAGATCCCCGATCTGACACCTTTCGAGCGCAAAGTATGGGATGCGTTCTCACGCGGCCGAGCCGTCGAGTCCCCCGACGCCGGCGACGGAAAGGCCGAAGAAGGCCGTTCCTGGGGTCCGGACCGCACCGTACGCGCAGAGGTGATCCGAAAGCTCCTTCTCAACAGCCGCCCTGCTGAGGGGGAAACAGCGGCACTCCGTCTGGCGGGCGTGCGCATCTCCGGCCAGCTGAAGCTGAGGTACGCAACGGTCCCTCATCCCGTTCGCTTCTGGGGCTGTTACTTCGAGCGTGCCCCGATCCTGTACGGCATGGAAGTCCGCCAGCTCAACCTGACCGAGTGTTACCTCCCGACCCTCGACGCCGCGACCATCCGCGTTGACGGCGTCCTGCGGATCACCGGCTGCCGCATCCCTGGAGAGGTACGGCTCGGGGGCGCCAGGATCTCCGGCGCGTTCTTCATCAACGATGCTTGGCTGGGCCACGAACCCTACGACGACTTGGAGCGAAAGCCGACTCTGCAGCTGAATCACGCCACCATCGGTGACGACGTATGGGGGCCTGGCCTGAGGGTCGACGGACAGGTCCGGCTGGCCGGAGCCACGATCGCCAGAGCCATCAACCTGGATGACGCACGCCTGAGCGAGCCAGGCCGCACCGCTTTGGATGCCGAAACTCTGACCATCGGATCAAACCTGAGCGCTCAGCGTCTCCGCACCGACGGCATGGTCAATCTCCGTGGGGCGAAGATCCCCGGAAAACTCGATCTCAGCGAGGCTCACCTGTCCAACCCCAGCGGGGTCGCGTTGCAGGTCAACAGCTGCACCATCGGCGAACTCTCGCTACACGACGCCGCACCGATCGACGGCTCGGTCGACCTTCGTCGCTCCCAGTTCGACATGATCGATGCGACTCCCGAGACGTGGCCCGCCCACGTTCAACTCGACGGACTCACCTACAGCTCACTCGCCCCGTCTCTGTCCGCCGACCAGCGGTTGGAACTGCTCGAACGCGACGAGGACGGCTATGTGCCGCACGCGTACGAACAGCTCGCCGCCGCATATCGGCGGGTCGGTGACGACGCGCGAGCGCGCGCTGTGCAACTGGCCAAGCAGCGCCGCCACCGCACGACACTGCCCTGGTACGCCAAGCTCTGGGGCCACGTCCAGGACGCGACGGTCGGCTACGGCTACCGACCGACACGGGCCATGGCCTGGCTGCTGGCGTTGCTCGTTCTCGGGAGCGTGGTCTACGGGGTGCATCATCCCCGGCCCGTCGAACCGGGCAAGGCGCCGGACTTCGACTCGGCGGTCTACACCCTCGACCTGCTGCTGCCGATCATCGACTTCGGTCAGGAGAAGGCGTTCCTCCCACACGGTGCCTACCAGTGGTTCGCCTACCTGCTCATCGCCGCGGGCTGGATCCTGGCGACGACGGTGGTCGCCGGCATCACCCGCAGCGTGAGCCGCCAGTGACCGACGCCGGAGGGTCTCGTTCGGGGAGTCGTTAGTCGGTGATGATGATGCGGATCGAAGCGAAATGCACGGCAGGCTCCCGTTCGGTTCTGACATGTGGTGAGTCGGACCGTAGAACGGACACCGGACAGAAATCGCCCGGTATCCAAGTGAACGTTGCTGGCACGCGCTGAGCCACCTCGCCCCAGCACCGGGTGAGATCCAGGGCGCGAGCGCGTTGACGCTTGCGACCGTGCGATCGCCGGATTGAGCGCCATATCGGCGGGTTTTGCGTCATTTGCCCAAAATTCGACTGCGCGCCTCCCCAAGGCAAACCGCGATCTCTAGTTTCCTCTTGCCGAAGATCGAGCCAAGGGAGACCGACATGCACAGGAGCCCCGCAGTCCGGGGTCGCGGGATCACGAAGTCCTTCGGTGATGTGGTCGCACTCGACGGCGTCGACCTCGACGTGGCGAGCGGGCAGGTCCACGGCCTGGTCGGCCCGAACGGCGCGGGCAAGACGACGCTCCTCGGTCTGCTGCTGGGCCTGGCGGTCGCGGACGGCGGCCGCCTCGAGATCCTCGGTACGCCGGTCGGTCGGACGCTCGCCGTCGCCGACGGCGTCGCGGGCTTCGTGGACGGGCCCGGGCTCTATCCGTCGCTCACCGCGCGGCAGAACCTCTCGGCCCTGGCCTCACTGCGCGGGTACGACGCCGGTCGCACCGCCGGTGTCGACGACGCACTGGAGCAGGTCGGGCTCACCGACGTCGCCGACGACCGCATCCGGGGCTTCTCGCTGGGCATGCGCCAGCGGCTCGGGCTGGCCGCCGCGCTGCTCACCACACCACGACTGCTCGTGCTCGATGAGCCGGCCAACGGTCTGGACCCTGCCGGCAAGCACCACGTACACCGCGTCATCACCGAGCTCGCCGCGGACGGGACCGCGGTGGTCCTCTCCAGCCACCGAATGGACGACCTCGCTGCACTGTGCTCCGAGGTCACCGTCCTCGCCACCGGGCGGGTCGTCTTCTCCGGGCCGGTGAGCAAGCTGGCCGCCGAGAGCGGCGAGCTCGACTATCGGCTGCTCACCTCCGACCCGGCAGCGGCCCACCGGGTGGCGCTGGAAACGCCAGGGCTCCGCGTCGCGACCGGTCGCGACCGCGTCGAGCGGCCGGACGCCGACGTACTCGTGGTCCGCGGGCCTGTGCCGGCCATCGAGGAGCTGGTGGTGCGGCTGGTGCGGGCCGACGTGGCGGTACGAGAACTGGCGCCGGTGGTGGCGCCGCTCGAGGCCGCGTTCCTGGCCCTGACCGGGGCCGGGCAGACCGACGAGAAGGACGTGCCGTGACCGAGCGAAGCGAGGGAACCGATAAGCACAGCACCTCTGGTCATGAGGCCGACGAAGGAGGCCTCATGACCGCGACCGTCGCCCCATCCTCGGTCGAGGCCCGGCCGGCGCCGGTGCTGCGCGGCTACCGGTTCGAGCTGGTCAAGCTGCTCTCCCAGTGGCGGATCCGCGTACTGCTGCTCGCCTGCTGGATCGCCCCTGCGGGCTTCGTGGCCGCGGTGAGCCTGCAGAGCCAGCTGCCCGCCGACACCGTCTTCGGCCGCTGGATGCACGCGACCGGCTGGGCGGGGGCGCTGGTCGTGCTGGACTTCTCGCGCAGCTGGGCGCTCCCACTGCTGACGGCGCTGGTCGCCGGCGACGTCTTCGCGGCCGAGGACCGGCTGGGCACCTGGCGCCACCTCCTCGTGGCGGTCCGCTCGCCGAGGCGGATCTTCGTGGCGAAGGGCCTCGCCACCCTCACCGTGCTCCTGCTGCTGGTGGCCGGACTGACCGGATCGGGCATCGCCGGCGGCCTGGCCGCGGTCGGCGACCGACCGCTCGTCGGCCTGGACGGCCATCTCCTCACCCCGGCGGGCGCGGCCGGGACGGTCCTGCTCGCGTGGGCCTGCGTGCTGGCGCCGACGCTGGCGTTCGCCGCGATCGGCCTCCTCGGCTCGGTGGCCCTCGGCCGCTCCACGATGGGGCTGCTGGTACCCGCGCTCCTCGCGTTCGCGCTGCAGCTCGCGCAGTTGCTCCCGCTGCCGGTGGCCGTGCGGCTGGCCCTGCCGAGCCACGCCTTCCTCGCCTGGCGGGGGCTCTTCACCAGCCCGGTGCAGGCGGGCCCCCTCCTCATCGGCCTCGCGGTGAGCCTGGCGTGGGCGGGCGTCGCCACCGCGCTGGCCTACCGTCTGTTCCTGCGCCGCGACTTCACCGACCTCGCGTACGACGGGTCGGGCCGGCGCGTCCTCGTGGCGGGGGCGCTGCCGCTGGCCGGCCTGGTCGCCCTCACCGCCGTCGTGGTCAGCGTCGCGACCCCGGCCAAGGGGTCCGGGATCGAGCAGGCCAAGGTGCAGGACTCGCTCGCCACGGCGTACGCCCACCTCTACCGGCTGCAGACGCGGGAGCTCCATCGCCCCGACGTCACCGAGGCCCAGCTTCGGGCCACCGCGTCCTGTGACAAGGGCGGCGACCGGGTCCTCGACGAGGGACCGGGCAACGACTGGCGGTGTGTCGTGTCCTGGCACCTCCCCGGCGCGACCGCCGTGGGCACCGCCATCTACCAGCTCGACGTCACCGCGGACGGGCGGTACGTCGCCGACGGAGACGGCCCGAAGGAGGTGAACGGCTACTTCCAGGTGCGCACCCCGACCGGGGACGCACCTAACCCCCTGTGGCAGTTCGACGGGAACGTCGACCTGCTCGCAAGCACCTCGAAGGATTGATCAATGCACGTCACCCGCCAGCGTGTCGAGAAGGTCCCGCTCGGGCTCTTCCGTCGACTCACCGGCCGCCGGTTCCGTCTGGTGGCGGCCGGCACCGCAGCTCTCGCCATCACCAGCGGAGGCGTCTCGTACGCCTCCACCAAGGTGTTCGGCACCGATCAGGTCGGCCAGACCACCAAAAAGGGCCTGGTCGTGTCCAGCGACCAGTACATCAAGCCGATCGGCGAGCGCCTCGTCATCAACAACGGCAAGATCATGTCGTCCTCGGTCAGCCCGGACGGCACCCACGTCGCGGCCTCCATCACCGACGGTGGGATGGCGCTCGCCATCGTGGACCTGAAGAACTGGAAGGTGCAGCAGCTCGTCGGCAACAACAAGGCTGCGGATCTGAAGATCAGCGGCAACGACGTGGGCCAGGAAGGCCCCATGTACTCGCCCGACGGTTCGCAGCTGTGGCTGGGCCAGTCCGACGGCTACACCAAGTTCACCGTGAACCCGGACGGCACCCTCGCCAACCCGACGTCCATCAAGATCCCGGTGGACGGGCCCAAGCACGCGCTGGTGGCTCGGGCAGTGTTCTCGGCCGACGGCAAGACCGTGTACTCCGCCGTCAACGGCCAGAACCGCGTGGTCGCCATCGACGCGGCGACCGGGACCATCCAGCAGAGCTGGGCCGTGGGCAACGCCCCGCGTGGTGTGGCGCTGGTCGGCAACAAGCTCTACGTCAGCAACGAGGGCGGCCGCCCGGCGAAGCCCGGCGACACCACGATCAACTCCTACAACACCCAGGTGCCGGCCAACCCGGTGACCGGTGCCACCACCACCGGCACGGTCAGCGTCATCGACCTGGCGAACCCGGCTGCCGCCGCCACGAGCATCGACGTCGGTCTGCACCCGACCGCTCTGTACGCCAAGGACGGGGCGCTGTTCGTCACCAACACCGCCACCAACGACGTGTCCGTCATCGACACGGCCAAGAACAAGGTCGTCCAGACCATCGCCACCCGGCCGTGGCCGGAGGCGTCGGTGGGCTACGAGCCCGACGCGGTGACGCTCACCGACGACGGTCACCTGCTGGTGACGCTCGGCCGCGCCAACGCCGTCGCCGTCTACCGGTACACGAAGCCGCTGGAGCCGGTCAGCTACGTCGGCCTGCTCCCGACGGACTACTTCCCCGCGGAGATCACCACCGTCGGCGACGACGTGCTGGTCTCCAACACCCGTGGTATCGACGCCCGCCGCCCCACCACCGCCGCCGGGCACGGCACCCACGACACCACCTCGAGCCTGCAGCGGTTCAAACTGCCGGACGACAGAACCATCAGGTCCTACACGAGGAAGGTCTTCGAGCAGAACGGCTGGGGCAGGAACGACGTCGAGCAGGCCAAGGGCCGCTCCGCGCACGCCGTGGCGGTCCCGCAGCGGCTCGGCGCCCCCTCGACGATCAAGCACGTCTTCCTGCTCGTCAAGGAGAACCGGACCTACGACCAGGTCTACGGTGACATCCCGCAGGGCAACGGCGCCCCGGCGCTGGCCCAGTACGGCGAGAACGTGACGCCGAACCAGCACGCGCTGGCCAAGCAGTTCGGGCTGTACGACAACACCTACGACATCGGCACGAACTCCGCCGAGGGTCACAACTGGCTCATGCAGGCCGACGACCCGGAGTACACCGAGTCCTCGGCCGGTGAGTACACGCGCAGCTACGACACCGAGGACGACGCTCTCGGCCACCAGCGGACCGGCTTCCTCTGGACCGGTGCGCAGGCGGTCGGGAAGTCCGTCAAGGACTACGGCGAGTTCCAGTCGTTCGAGAGCAAGCCGACCGGAGCGTCCTGGCAGAACCTGTACTGCGACGCCAAGAACATGGCGGCTACCGGGCAGAACACCGCCTACCCCATACAAACGGGCTCGGCGATCCCCTCGCTCAACAAGGTGTCGGTGCCCGGCTTCCCGCTCTTCGACACCAGCGTCCCGGACATCTACAAGTACGAGATCTGGAAGCAGGACTTCGAGAAGAACGGGCCGGCGAACCTGAACATGTTCTGGTTCTCCAACGACCACACCGGTGGTCCGCCGAGCGGGCCCGCTCAGGTCGCGGACAACGACCTCGCGACCGGCAAGGTGGTTGACGCGATCTCGCACAGCAAGTACTGGAAGGACTCCGCGATCTTCGTGGTCGAGGACGACTCCCAGGCCGGCACCGACCACGTCGACGGCCACCGTGCCCCGATCCAGATCATCAGCCCCTGGGCCAAGCACGGCACCGTCGACAGCCACTACTACTCGCAGATCACGATGATCCGGACCATCGAGCAGATCCTCGGGGTCCACCCGATGAACCAGAAGGACAGCGCCGCGACCCCGATGAGCGGGGCGTTCACCAACAAGCCCGACGACACGCCGTTCACCGCTCTGCCCAACCGGACCTCGCTGACCTTGGGTCTGTCGACCCCGCCGAGCTGCGGCCTGGACACCCCGGCGCCGCAGAACACGAGGGCCGCGGCCGTGCCATCGGCGAAGGTGCCCGCGGGCGAGCAGCCGGTAGCGGCGAAGTGGCAGGCATGGAAGGCGAAGCAGCCGTTCACCGGGCCCAACGCCAAGGCCGACTCCGCCAACCCCGAGCAGATGAACCACTTCTCGTGGTACGAGGCGCACGGGTGGACGAAGCCCTACCCGGGTGAGACCAAGATCTACGCGCCGGACCAGGTGCCGGGCGCCTACATCCCGTCGTCGGACCACGACTGACCCGCACGATTCACACGACGGCCCGCCGGGATCCCGGCGGGCCGCTCAGGCGCGCTGAATCGCCACGCGACGCCGGCCCTGTTCCGAATGCGTGCCGAAGCGTTTTTTACCTCGCTAGCGTCCCCGCCTCGCCCGGCCGCTCTGCGACACCCTCATCACGACCGCGGACTGTACGGTCAACGGCACCGGTGGGAGTGGGGGTTGTGGCTGCGCGGGCGCCGGGGAGTTGGCGGCTTGATCGGTGGTGACGGGGCAGGGAGGACGCAGCACCCCGAGGCTGCTACTCGCCTGAAGAGAGCGGAAACCTCTTGGTCCCTCCCTTAGCGGCTGAGATACTTGCGCCTTCTCTGGTGGGCAGGTGCGCAACTTGCCAGCAGCACTCTGAAGTTCTTGTACGCGTGGGCGCGAACAGAGCTCATGCGTGCAGACGGCGGACATCTGCGACTTCTCGCCTACAAGAAATCTCGACTGGGGAGCAGAGGCAATGGGAACCGGGAGCGCATGGGCACCGCTGGAGGCATACTGGCAGGCCAAGGCGTTGGTTCGGGACAGAGAGAGACTGATCCCGAAGATCGAACAGATCTATCGAGACGCACACCCCAACGGTCGGGACCCTGCCGCAAGCGACGTGGACTCGTGGCGAGAGAGCGTCTACGAACTGGCTACAGCTCTCTCCGATATGAACCTTGGGCAAGTGTGGATGTTCGTGGAATACAGGGTGGATCCCGGCATGAATCCAATTGATGTCGTTCTCGCCGGAAGCCATCCGGCCGGCGGGTTGAGCTTCGCTGCAATCGAGTTGAAGCAATGGAGCGACCTCGACCGCCCGAACCCATCCGTCCCCAATGGGCTATGTGCGTCGTGCAGGTCGGCAGGCCCGGGAACGCTTTGCAAACGGTGCTCCATCGAGCGGGTCCATGTTCCCTCCTATCAGAAGAACAAGAAGCACCCGGCGGTGCAGGTGTACGACAATCTGGTTGCACTGAAGAAGCACCACAGCATGTTTGACGACCGCTACGTCAAACTTGTCGGCGCGTCATACCTGCACAATCTTAAGGATCCACAGGCGCAATGGGTCAGCATGGTTGCTCCGCGCCCTGGAATCCCCACCTTCACTGCCCGCAAGCCTGCCGACCTTCGGCGCTTCCTCAAGGAAAATTTTGACGAAAAATCGGGTGACGAAGCGGCACAGGCGCTGCTCGAACGCCGTCGCTCGAACTCCCTGCTCACGACAGAAGTCGGAGAAATTCTCAACGGGTATACGCGGTTCAGCCTGATCGAGAACCAGCAAAGGGCGGTGACCGACATCATGAACGAAGTCGGAAACACCTCCTCGAATGGCGCGAAGAAGGTGTTTGTGGTCAGTGGGCGTGCAGGTAGCGGCAAGTCGCTGGTCGCACTCACGCTGCTGGGGCAAGCGCTGGCCGGAGGCTACGAGGCGTGCTATGTCTCTGGGGGAGTCGCATCACGCGAAAACTTCAAGCGTGCCTCGGCTGGCCGAGGAGCCGCCTTCGCCTCGTTGAACAACGTCGCCAACAACCGCGCGACAGACGAGCTTGATCTCATCCTGTGCGACGAGGCACATCGGCTGACCGAGCGCCCGATGACAGGGTCCTTCGCCATGCGTCCCGGCGAATCGTCTGTCTCCGTGATCGTCACGCGAGCAAAGGTGCCTGTCTTCTTTATGGATGGAGATCAGCGTCTTTTTCCCGAAGAGGTCTGGTCTCCGGAGGCTCTTGTCCGAGAGATTCAGTGCCTGGGGGCGGAGGTGGTGCCGATCGACCTGGATCGCGTACTACGTGCCGTCGGTAGTGCGACCTACGACACATGGGTAAAGCATTTGCTCGCTGGCAAACCCATGCTGTGGAACGTCGGGGACAACACTGATCCGGAGCCGTTCAAGCTCTATTACACGGACTCTGCCTCAAAGATGGAGAGCTTCCTGCGTTGCAAGGAGGAGGCCGGAGCCACCGCGAGGATGAGTGCTGGCATGTGCTGGGAGTGGAACGACTCAACCGGAACAGTCCCAGAGGTGGCTCCGGAGCCTGGGTGGGCGCGGCCATGGAATGCCGGAGACGCGCATGACACCCCTGGAGTGCCGAAGCGGAGGTATTGGGCTACAGAACCCGGCGGCTTCGGCCAGATCGGGTGCGTTCACACGGCACAGGGACTCGAGTACGAGTGGGGCGGAGTGATTCTGGGACCCGACCTCACTTGGAACAACGGTAGCTGGGCCGTGCATCGAGAGCATGTGCGGAGCAAGGCCAGCCGAATCCGCTCAGATGATGACCTGGGGCGTGCCATCCGCAATGCGTATGGCGTCCTCATGACACGCTCCATCCGCGGCACGGTGCTTTACTCCGTGGACCCTGCTACCAGGAAGCTCTTCGCCGATCTGGGGGTTCCGAAGCTCTGAAGTGCTACGGCGGGCGGGGCGTGGGCTGCGGGTGTGCTGCGACGGCTGCACTGGGCGTGGTCGACGCCGCCCTGCAGTGGCTCCGCTCTAGTTAGGGCGCGCGCCCGCGACGCTCTTTGTACTTACCGGTGGCGCGCCACTTTGCCAGGATCAGCGGGAGGTCGACCATGTCACCCACCTCCTCCTGCTCGTAGCACGCGGCCTTGAGAGCCGTGATCCGTCTCTCGGGAGCAGGATCGGCGCCGATCCACATGCATGTCTTCTCGTACTGTTCGCGGGTCAATCCGTGGGAGTAGAAGCCAGGCAGGCGGACGAGATCCTTCTCAAAGTCCCGACGCTGCCGGCGTTCCTCCGCCAAGAGCCCCGACCGCCGGCGCTGGGCCAGTGAGCCGATGATGATCGTCTCCGCATCGTGCTCAGGCGGCTCGAACCGGACATCGCCCAAGCTCTGGCAAACGCTGTCAGGCAACCTGATCAGGCCGAGTTCGTCACACGCGCGCTCGTACTGCTCTCGGGTGTAGTGGGTGGGCGGATACGCGCTGGTGCCGCGCACGGCAGCGCCGACGCGGTCCATGGCCGCTCGCACGTTGAGGTACGTCAGGCAGGCCACGCGAGCCGCTTCCGGCGTCGTCTTGGGAACGCCGATCCGGACGTCTCGCTCCGCGCTTCTCGGCTCGAACCGGCCTTGCGCGTTCTCGACGATCTCGACGTCATCGGGGAGCTCGCTGTAAGCCATGTCCACAGGGGCGTAGCGTACGGCCGACGCGAGCTGGCGGCGAGACCGCACGGCTACGACGGCCGATGCAACGACGGCATTAGGACGCTATGAGGACGATCATGGCCTGCTGTTCCCAATGCGTTCCCAGGAAGACCCATAAACGACGAAAGCGGGGGTCTCCGTGAGACTCCCGCCCAGGTCAGGCACTTGCTGGGGTACCAGGACTCGAACCTAGACTAACTGAACCAGAATCAGTCGTGCTGCCGATTACACCATACCCCACTGGCCTGTGGACCTTCCGATCTCCAGCGCCTCAGGCAGTTTAGCGGACGTTCGCGGGTGCTCGCGAACGCGATCCGGCGAGGCGGATGCCGTGTCCGGTTCGGCGAGGGTGGGGTGTCCGTTCTGTCCCAGGGGCGGGCGGCGCGGTTAGTCTCCCGATGTGGATCGAACGGGCGGGTTGACGCGCGGCACCTCGACGTGGGTGCTGTACACGGTGCTGAGCTGTCTGGGGTTCCTGCTCAACGGTATGGGGGCGGTGCTGGCGCCGCTGCAGAAGGACCTCGGGGTGGACCGGGCCCAGGTGGCCTTCTACCCCACCCTCTTCGCGGCCGGGCTACTGCTGATCGGGCTGGTGGGCGCTCCGCTGGTGAGCCGAGTCGGCCGGGCGGTGACGTTGCGCGCGTCGATCGCCGGGATGATCGGTGGCGGGCTGCTGCTGGCGACGCCCACGCGGTTCCTGACGCTGGTCGGCGCTCTGCTTCTCGGGATCGGCGGGGCACTGCTCATCCAGCTGATCCCGGCGCTCCTGGGCGCGCTGCACCCGCACGCCCCGGCGGCCGCGGTCGGCGAGGCGAACGGGCTGGCGAGCGCCGCGTCCGTGCTGGCGCCGCTGGCGGTGGCCGGTGCGCTGGCGGCCGGTCTGGGCTGGCGGGCCGGTTATCTCGTAGCCCCGCTGGTGCTGCTCGCCGTCGTCGCGCTCCTTGCTTGGCACGTTCCAATGCCGGACGCCTCCGAACCTCACGATGACACGCCGACGGGGTCGAGGGCCGCGCTGATCGGGCCGTGGATCGAGGTGGTGCTCGCGGTGAGCGTGGAGTTCTGCATGGTGTTCTGGGCCGCGTCGGCGGTCGGCGACTGGCATCACGCGTCGGCGGGGCTGGCTCCGGCGATCGCCTCTCTGTTCCTGGTCGGCATGGCCGCGGGGCGCTCCTTCGCGGTGCCGGTCACCCGGCGGGTGCCCGGGCATCGGACGCTGCTGCTCATCTGTATAGCGGTCGCCGCCGGCGGCTTCGCGCTGTTCTGGGCGGCTCCGACGCTGCCGTTGGCCGGCGTCGGGCTCGCCGTGGCCGGGCTGGGCGTCGCGCTGCTCTACCCGACCACCGTGAGCCGTACGGTCGCCGCCTGGCCGCACGCCCCGGACAAGGCGGCGGCACGGGCCGCCATGGCCTCCGGGGTGGCGATCGGCGGCGCGCCGTTCCTTCTCGCGCGGCTCTCCGACACGGTCAGTCTGCGCACGGCGTATCTGATCGTTCCGGCACTGCTGATCGCCCTCGCGGTGCGCTCCGTGACGGCCCGCGCATAGGGCTCAGGCGCCGGGCAGGAACAGGCAGAACGGGTGCCCGGCGGAGTCGAGGCAGACCCGTACGTCCTTCAGAGGCTGATGCTCCGCGACGACCGCGCCCGCGGCGACCGCGTGCTCGACCGCGGCGTCGAGGTCGTCCACCAGGATGTCCAGGTGGACCATCATCTGCTGGTGGCCGGCGTCGGCGGGCCACACCGGCCGGACGTAGTCCGTCTCGGTCTGGAAGGACAGACCGGGACCGCCGTCGGGGGCGGCCAGTTTCACCCAGTCGGGCTCGTCGTGCTCGACCTCCCAGCCGAGCAGCCGCCGGTAGAAGCCGGCGAGCTCACGGGCGTCGGGCGATTCCAGCACGATTCCGGACAGCGTCAGCCGCGGTCTGTCGTTCATGTCACTCCTCGATCGGCGGCCGGCCCGGGGCGTGGACGATCATCAGGGCGAGACCGTCCATGCCCCGTCGGCGCCGGGCTACTCCGCCGTCAGCCTGTCGAGTGCCGTACGGATGCGGGCGAGCGTGCGGTCGCGGCCGATGATCTGCAGGGACTCGAACAGCGGAAGGCCGACCGTACGGCCCGTCACGGCGACGCGGATCGGGGCCTGGGCTTTGCCGAGCTTCAGCCCGTGGCGGCCGCCGATCTCCTCGGCCCGCGCCTTGAGCTCCTCGGCCGTCCACTCCGTGTCCTGGTACGCCTCGAGCGCGCCCCGGAGGATGTCCGCGGCGGGCTCCTTCATCGCCTTGTTCCAGGACGCCTCGTCGATCACAGGCTCGTCGAGGAACGCGAAGTCGACCATGGCCGTGATCTCCGACAGCACCGCGACGCGCGTCTGGGCCAGCGGCGCGAGCCTGGCGAAGACCTCCGGGTCGTACTGCTCAGGTGACCACGGGGTGTACGGCTCCCGGAGCCAGGGCGCGCACCGCGTGGTGAAGTCCTCGACCGGCAGCGCCCGGATGTACTCGCCGTTGAACGCACGAAGCTTCTTGACGTCGAAGAAGGCCGGGGAGGTGTTGACGTCCTCCAGCCGGAACTCCTCCTCGACCACGCTCCACGGGACGATCTCGCGGTCGCCGGAGGGCGCCCAGCCCAGCAGCATGAGGTAGTTGCGCATCGCCTCGGCGAGGAACCCCTCGGCCTGGTAGTCCTCCAGCGCGACCTTGTCACGGCGCTTGGAGAGCTTCTGCCGCTTCTCGTTCACGATGACGGGGACGTGCGCCCACGTCGGCGGCTGCGCGCCGAGCGCCTCCCACAGCAGTTGCTGCTTGGGCGTGTTGGACAGGTGCTCGTCGCCGCGGATGACGTGGGTGATGCCCTGGATCATGTCGTCGACCACGTTGGCGAGCATGAACAGCACCGACCCGTCCGCGCGGGCGATGACGAAGTCCTCGATCGTGGCGTTCTCGAACGCCGGCTTGCCGCGGATCAGGTCGACGACGATCGTCGTGCCCTCGTCCGGCGTACGGAAGCGCAGGGCACGCCCAGAGCCGGGCTCCAGGCCTCGGTCGCGGCAGAAGCCGTCGTAGCCGCGGTGGGAGTCGCCGGTCCGCGCGATCACGTCGTCACGCGTGCAGTCGCAGAAGTACGCGCGGCCGGCGGCGCGCAACCGCTCGACGGCGTCCCGGTGCTGGTCGGCGTTGGCCGACTGGAAGTACGGGCCTTCGTACTCGTCCTCGTCGATGCCGAGCCAGGCGAGGGCGCGGATGATCCCCTCGGTCCACTCCGGCCGGTTGCGCGAGGTGTCGGTGTCCTCGATGCGCAGGACCAGCGTGCCGCCCGCCTGCTTGGCGAAGACCCAGTTGAACAGCGCCGAGCGCGCTCCCCCGACGTGGAACATGCCGGTGGGCGACGGCGCGAACCGCGCTCTGATGGTGCCGGAGGCGCGCTCCGGGGAAGAAGGGTCAGTCACGGGACACCACTGTATTGCTGAGCGTGCCGATGTTCTCGATCGTCACGGACACCTCGTCGTCCACCTCCAGCGGCCCGACGCCCTCCGGGGTGCCGGTGAGGATGACGTCGCCGGGGAGCAGCGTCATGACCTGGGTGACGTACTCGATCAGCGTCGGGACGCCGTGCAGGAGCTCCTTGGTGCGGGACGACTGCCGGGTCTCGCCGTTCACCGTGGTGGTGATGGCCAGGTCGGACGGGTCGAGGTCGGTCTCGATCCACGGGCCGAGCGGGCAGAAGGTGTCGAAGCCCTTGCCCCGCGTCCACTGCCCGTCGCGCTGCTGCAGGTCGCGTGCCGTGACGTCGTTGGCGCAGGTGTAGCCGAGGATGACGTCCGCGGCGCGGGACGCCGGGACGTCGCGGCACAGCCGGCCGATGACGACGGCGAGCTCGCCCTCGAAGTCGACCCGCTCGGACAGACTCGGGTAGGCGATCGTCTCGCGGTGGCCGATCACGGCCGTCGACGGCTTCATGAAGAGCACCGGCTCGGCGGGCGGTTCGCCGCCCATCTCACGGGCATGCTCGGCGTAGTTCTTGCCGATCGCGACGACCTTGCTCGGCAGGATCGGCGCCGTCAACCGCACGTCGGCCAGCGGCTGACGCTCCCCGGTGAGCTGGATCTCTCCGAACGGGTGGGCGGCGATGGTGGCGATGGTCTCGTCATCCTCGACCACGCCGAAGGACAGGCCGCCGTCTTTGGTGAACCTCGCGATACGCACCATACGAGGCTATCGACCCCGCGATACTGCCACCGCCCCCGGCCTCCGTCTGACCACGGCCGGTCACCGTGCGGCTCAGCGGGCGACGAACGCGCAGGGTGCTCCGTTGAGACGGCAGTCGGTCGGCATCGAGGGCGATCCGGAACCACCGAACCGGACCTCGCGCGTCGCGCCGGGCGCGATCGGACGTGACGTCGCCGTGCCCGTGAGGACCGTCTCCGCTCCCCCTCGCTGCAGCACGGCGTCCCAGGTGTTGTGGATGTCGGCGCCCGGATACCGGAAGGACAGCGTCCACGACGGCATCGGCTGAGCCCCGTGGTTGGTGATCGTGACGGTGCCCTCGAAGTAGCCGACGTCGCGCTCGACGGTGCGGTACGCGATCTGGGCGCCCGAGACGGCGTCCCGGGAGGAGGGCCTGGCCGCGCACGGCCGGTGTCCGCAGGGGCCGGCGGACGGCCCCGGACCGCCGGTTCCGGCGAAGAGGCCGTACACCAGCACGAACCCGATGCCCATGAACAGGGCGCCGAGGACGGCGGCGCTCACGCCGAGCACCCGTGGGAGGCGTGTCCTGGACCGCGTCGAACCCGGCGGTCGCGGGGGCACGATCGGCGGGAAGGGCACGCTGTCCTGCACGGTCGCCGGCGGGGCGTACGGCCGTGGCGGCGGCTCGGGCGGTGGGACCACCGGCCGCAACTGCACATCCGTGGCCGCGACGGGACGCGCGCCGGCCGGAGGCCGGGACACCGCCGGCACGTCGGCCTCCCCCGTGAACCCGCCGGAGGCACCCTCCCCGGTGAACCCGCCGGAAGCGTCCTCCCCCGTGAACCCGCCTGAGGCGACCTTCGTCGGGACCTCCGCCGAGGAGTCGTCAGCGGAAGAGTCGTCAGCCGAAGAGACCTCCGTCCAAGAGGCTTCCGCCGAGGAGGCGTCCGCCGGCTGAGCGTCGACTTCCGGGCGCGCCGGAGCGTCGACCCGGATCTCGTCGGTCACCCGCAGATGCGCGGGAACGTCCTCGTCGCCCCGTTCGCCCGCCGTGCCCGTCGCCATGGCGTCCTTCCTCGCTCGCCTACCTGTTCCGACGAACGGCGGGCCGGGTTGGTTCGGAAACGTTCGAGCGCCCGCGCGGGTGGATTCCGCGCGGGCGCTCAGTGGATGGGTGTCAGGATTCGAACGGCCGGCCGAGGGCGCGGCAGGCGGCGAGCCGCTGCTGCCGGTCCAGCATCGCCGTGATCGATCGGACGGCCTCAGGCCGCCGGGTCCGGCTGGCGTCCGCCAGCCAGTGGCCGGCCTCGGCGATCAGCCGGAGCTCGGCGTCGCGGTCATAGCGCAGCGCGCTCGACGTACCTCGCTTGGGGGGCATGCGACCTCTCAATCTCCGATGATCTTGTCGAAGAACATGAAGGCGCTGACGAAGGCGACTCCTCCCGCCGCCACCGACGCCGCCGGCCGGCGGTCACCGATGAAGGTGAGCGTGCCGGCGAGCACGGCGATGACGACGGCGTAAAGGGCGATCAGGCCGGTCCGCAGCGAGAAGTGCGAGCCGCGCGGAGCCTCCGATTCACCGGGCTCCATCGGCTCGTTCCTCTGGCCACTGCGGCCGAAGACACGTACAGTCATGAAGGTCTGAACCTCTCCGAAGGTTGGACTTTGTGAATGCCGACGGCCTCCTGTTCCAGCAGGGGGCCGTCGCCTTTTCTGCGGCGACGACCCTGGCCGTACGGGGAGAAGTGTGGCGCTTAATGACCTTCGTCCGCCACCGATTCTCCAACCTCGCGAAAAGTTCCTGCGCCGAGAGAAGCATGATCACCTCCACGCGACGGTCGGAACAACGCCTCCACCTGGGATGATCTTAATGAAACAGAATTCGATTCCGAACGGTTTCATCGCCGAGAGCGAACACTCTTTATGATCATGACGCCGCCCCACGAAGAGGCTAAATCCCGACATACCGACAGAGTGCACGCCCTATTTGGCCGTTCATTTGCACGTGCAGAAGCACGTTCCTATTTGTACCCACGCATGCGACTGGCGCCGACGACACGCCGGGCGCGCCCTCGTGGCCCCCGGGCGAGGTTCGGCGGGCGCGCCGCGAGAGGATCGCCTCATGAGCGTCGTGAAGATCAACGTGCTGACCGTGCCCGAGCCGATGAAGGCGGAGCTGGAGCGCCGGTTCGCCGGACGCGCCGGGCTGGTCGAGCAGGCCGACGGCTTCGAGGGCTTCGAGCTGCTCCGCCCGGTCGAGGGAACGGACCGCTATCTCGTCTACACCCGCTGGCGCAGCGAGGAGGACTTCCAGCGGTGGACGGAGAGCCGGGCGTTCGGGGAGGGACACGCGCAGGCCGCGGCCGACGCGGAGCGCGGACAGGGGCACGGACACGGACACGGCCATGGGCACGGCGGCCCGGCGGCGAGTGGCTCCGAGCTCTGGTCATTCGAGGTGGTCGAGCGGGCCGACCCGAAGGGCTGACCCGCCCGTTCGCGCGTCAGGAGGGCGTGTGTCCCGCGCGGAGCAGGCAGTAGGTCACCGACTCCGCGAGGGCCTCCCACGAGGCGGCGATGACGTTGTCCTCGACACCGACCGTGCCCCACTCGCCGGTCGCGTCGCTGGACTCGATGAGCACCCGCGTCCGCGCGTCGGTGCCGTGCGCGCCCTCCAGGATCCGCACCTTGTAGTCGACGAGCTCGAGAGCCGACAGCTCGGGGTAGATCTGCTCCAGGGCCAGCCGCAGAGCGCGGTCCAGGGCGTTGACCGGGCCGTTTCCCTCACCGGTGGCGACGATCCGCTCGCCCTTGGCGTGCAGCTTGACCGTCGCCTCGCTCACCATCGTGCCGTCGGGCCTGCGCTCCACGATCGTGCGCCAGGACTCCACGTCGAAGTAGCGGGCGCGCTCGCCGTCGAGCTGTTCGCGCAGCAGCAGCTCGAACGACGCGTCCGCCGCCTCGAAGGTATAGCCGGCCGACTCCAGCTCCTTGACCCGGTCCACGACCTGCCGGGCCTTGTCACCGGTGAGCTCGTAGCCGAGCTCCCGGCCCTTCAGCTCCACCGACGCCCGGCCGGCCATGCTGGAGATCAGCATGCGCATGTCGTTGCCGACCAGCTCCGGGTCGATGTGCTGGTAGAGCATCGGGTCGACCTTGACCGCCGAGGCGTGCAGGCCCGCCTTGTGGGCGAACGCCGACATGCCGACGTACGGCTGCTGGGAGCTCGGCGCGATGTTCGTCACCTCGGAGACGGCGTGCGCGATCCGCGTCATCTCCCGCAGGTCGACGCCGAGCTCGTGCCCGCGCTTGAGCTGAAGGTTGCCGACCACCGTGAACAGGTTCGCGTTGCCGCTGCGCTCGCCGTACCCGTTCGCACAGCCCTGGACGTGGGTGACGCCCGCGCGTACGGCGGCGAGGGTGTTGGCCACGGCGCAGCCGCTGTCGTCGTGGCAGTGGATGCCCAAGCGCGCCCCCGCGGACGCGACCTCGGCGACGACGTCGGCCAGCTCGTCGGGCAGCATCCCGCCGTTGGTGTCGCACAGGGCGATGACGTCGGCGCCCGCCTCGGCGGCGGTACGGACGACCTCGAGGGCGTACTTCGGGTTCGACCGGTAGCCGTCGAAGAAGTGCTCGGCGTCGAGGAAGACCCTCTGGCCCTCCGCACGCAGATGGGAGACGGTGTCGCGGATCATCGCGAGGTTCTCCTCGAGCGTCGTGCGGAGGGCCAGCTCGACGTGCCGGTCGTGGCTCTTGGCGACAAGAGTCACGACCGGCGCGCCGGACTCGCGCAGGGCGGCCACAAGAGGGTCGTCCGCGGCCTTCGCGCCGGCCCGGCGGGTCGCGCCGAACGCGGCGAGCTGCGCGTGCTTCAAACCGAGCTCGGTCCGGGCAAGCCGGAAGAACTCGGTGTCCTTGGGATTGGATCCGGGCCAGCCGCCCTCGATGAACCCGACCCCGAGTTCGTCGAGGCTGCGCGCGATGAGCAGCTTGTCCGCAACGGTGAGGTTGAGGCCCTCCTGCTGGGCCCCGTCGCGCAACGTCGTGTCGTAGACGTGGAAGCCGTCATCACGCATGGGTCGTGTCCCCTTGATAGTCCCGGATGTGCGTCGGCGCCGGAAAACAAAATGACCCCTCACGGGACGTGAGAGGTCTGCGCGCCGGCGGGTGTCGTCTAGATGCCGGCGCGCCAGCCGATAATCACCAGGCTGTAGCGCATGATGACACCGAGTCTGCCACACCCCTGCCGCGACGGACACATCCATCTCACGATCCGAGACGCACCCCGTCCGCCTGCACCGTCCGCCGACGTACAGCACACGAATCGAACTGGCGATCGGTCGATTGCCCTGCGCACCACCCCGCCCATCGACTACCTTCCGTGACTTGTCATGCACTTTACGTTCTGGACGACGGGAGGGGATGATGGGACCATGTCCCACGTGCTGGAGAAGCCGATCGACGTGGAGACCGACGAGCGCACCGACATCGAGCGCCGCTACGACGAGCTCGGCGAGCGCTGGCCGGACCGCAAGGTCGAGATCATCGACGGCCGGATCGTGGTGAGAGAGGTGCCCACCACTGATCACGCCGACGTCATCTTCGGGCTGCTGCTCCAGCTCATGCCGTACGTGGCCAAACGCGGCTGGAAGATCTGGCAGGACGTCGCGCTGTTCCTCGGTCCGCAGGTGGACCGGTACCGGCCGGATCTGCTGGCCGTGCCGCAGGATCCCCCCAAATGGGGTGACGACCACGTTTTCGGGAACGCCACGCACCTCGTCGTCGAGGTCGTCTCCAAGAGCAGCGTCCGCGACGACCACGAGGTCAAGCCGAGAACCTGCGCGCGCGGCGGGGTCCCGCTCTATCTGGTGGTCGACACCTTCGCGGGCAAGGCCCGGCTGCTCAGCCACCCCGGCAAGGACGGCTACGTGCACGAGGTGGACGTGAAGCTCGGCGAGCCGCTGGACCTGCCGGCCCCCTGGGACCTCACCCTCGACACCGGCCGGCTGACCGCCTGATCCCGCCCCGTCCGCGTACGGACGACTCGTACGGGCGCGCCTCCCACGGGGAGGCGCGCCCTCGCCGTGTCCGCGTCAGGCGAGCTTGTGGATCCAGCCGTACGGGTCGGGGCGCTCGCCGTACTGGACGCCGACGAGCTCCTCACGCAGGCGCATCGTGACCGGGCCGGGCTCACCGGAGCCGACGAGCCACTCGTCCTTGGCGCTCTTGACCCGGCCGACCGGGGTGATCACCGCGGCGGTGCCGCAGGCGAAGACCTCGGTGAGCTCGCCGGAGGCGTTGCCCTCGCGCCACTGGTCGGTGGAGATGCGGTCCTCGGAGGCGGGGACGCCGAGGTCGGGGGCGAGCTTGAGCAGGGAGTCGCGGGTGATGCCGGGCAGGAGGCTGCCGGTGAGCGCGGGGGTCATGACGCGGGCGTCCGCGCCGGAGCCGTACACGAAGAAGAGGTTCATGCCGCCCATCTCCTCGACCCAGCGGTGCTCGTTCGCGTCGAGCCACACGACCTGGTCGCAGCCCTCGCGGACGGCCTGGGCCTGGGCGACGAACGCGGCGGCGTAGTTGCCGCCGCACTTGGCCGCACCGGTGCCGCCGGGCGCGGCCCGGGTGTAGTCCTCCGACAGCCACACCGAGACGGGCTTGATCCCGGTCCCGCCGGTGAAGTACGACGCCGACGGCGACGCGATGACGATGAACAGGTAGGAGGACGACGGGCGGTTCACGCCGAGGCCGCGCTCGGTGGCGATGATGAAGGGACGCAGGTAGAGGCTGTGTCCCTCCTGAGAGGGGACCCAGTCGCGGTCGGCGTCGACCAGCAGTTCCAAGGACCGGACGAACGTCTCCTCGGGAAGCGGCGGCATCGCCATCCGGTCGCAGGAGGCGTTGAAACGCGCGGCGTTGGCGTACGGGCGGAAGGCCACGATCGATCCGTCGGCCCGGCGATAGGCCTTCAGGCCCTCGAACAGTTCCTGGGCGTAATGCAACACCGCCGTCGCCGGGTCCAGCGTCAATGGCGCGTACGCCTCGAGGCGCGCGTCGTGCCAGCCGTTCTCCGTATCCCACCTGATGGTGATCATGTGGTCCGTGAAGAGCCGGCCGAAGCCCGGGTCCTCCAGCAGTCGTTCGCGCTCGTCCGCCGGCGTGCGGTGGTCGGAGAGCCGGATGTCGAACTCGATGCTCATCTCAGGTCCTCTCGCGGTGCGGCCTCGTCGCCGCTCCCGTACTCATTGTCGCCTTTTGTCGCGTTCAAGTCTCCTTTGTCACGGCAGCCCGAACGGGCGCGCCGTGGGGCGCGCCCGGAGAGTTTTCCCTATGGAAAGGCGCGCCCTAGCCGGATACTCGCTCGGCGATGTCGTCGCCGGCTTCACGGGTGGACCGCGCGGCCCAGGCGCCCTGGCGCTCGATGACGTCGTCCGCGACGGCCTGCTCGACCTTGCGGGCCTCGGCGGTCAGGTCGAGGTGGTCGAGGAGCAGCGCCACGGAGAGGATCGTGGCGGTCGGGTCGGCCTTGCCCTCCCCGGCGATGTCGGGGGCGCTGCCGTGGACCGGCTCGAACATGCTCGGCGCCGCGCCGGTGGGGTTGATGTTGCCGCTGGCGGCCAGCCCGATGCCGCCGGCCACCGCCGCACCCAGGTCGGTGATGATGTCGCCGAAGAGGTTGTCGGTGACGATCACGTCGTAGCGCTGCGGCTGGGTGACGAAGAACATCGTCGCGGCGTCGACGTGGGAGTAGTCGACCTCGATGTCCGGGTACTCCTGGGCCACGGCGTCGACCGTACGCGACCACAGGTCGCCCGCATAGACCAGAACGTTGTTCTTGTGCACGAGGGTGAGCTTCTTGCGCGGGCGGCGGGCCGCCTGCTCGAAGGCGTAGCGCACGACGCGCTCGACGCCGAAGGCGGTGTTGAGGCTCTCCTGCGTCGCGACCTCGTGCGGCGTGCCCTTGCGGAGGACGCCGCCGGCGCCGGCGTAGAGGCTTTCGGTGCCCTCCCGCACGACCAGCATGTCGATGTCCTCGGGCCGGGTGTCGGCGAGCGGGGTGGCCACGCCGGGGTAGAGCCGAACCGGCCGCAGGTTGACGTAGTGGTCGAGCTCGAAGCGCAGGCGGAGCAGCAGGCCGCGCTCCAGCACGCCGCTCGGCACGGTCGGGTCGCCGACGGCTCCCAACAGGATCGCGTCGTGCTCGCGGACCTCCTCGAGCACGGAGTCGGGAAGCGTCTCACCGGTCCTGTGCCAGCGGGCCGCGCCCAGGTCGTACGCCGTCTGCTCGATCTTCAGGCCGAGGGCGCCGAGGACCTTCAGGCCCTCGGCGACGACCTCGGGGCCGATGCCGTCGCCCGGAACGACGGCCAGCCGAATGCTGCGGGAAGCCATGCACGTACCTTACCGGGTCGTCTCAGTGCCTGAGAAGTCGTCTCACACTATGGGCGATTTATGGCCGTGCCGTGGACGCCGCCGGCGCCGGCGATGGCCCGGTCGAACACCAGGGCGCGGGCGGTCGCCAGGCCGGTCGCCAGCGCGCCCAGGACCACCGCGTCGTCGCCGAGCGGCGACACCTCGACGCGCGGCGGCCCCAGCGGGGTCATGGTCTCGAGCCGGTCGCGCACCTCGTCGAGCAGGACGTCGGCGCCGTGCCCGCCGATGCCGCCGCCGAGGACGATGAGCTCGGGGTCGAGCAACGCGATCACGCCGGCCAGCGCGTGGGCGACGTGGTCCGCCTCCCGCGCCACCGTCCGCAGCGCCACCGGATCGCCGTCGCGCGCCTCGTCGAAGACGCGCTTGGCGGTGATCTCCCCGGGCATGCCCAGCCGCCGCGCGGTGGCGACCACCCCCGTCGCCGAGGCGACCGACTCGAGCATGCCGTGCCTCCGGGAGTCCGGGGCGTGCGCGAGCGGGTCGGCCTCCCCCATCGGCAGGAACGCGATCTCCCCGGCCGCGCCGCGCGCCCCGCGGTACAGGCGGCCGTCGACGATGATCCCCATGCCGATGCCGGTGCCGATCGACACGTAGACGAAGTGCCGGAGGCCGGAGCCGAGGCCGTAACCCTGCTCGCCGAGCGCGGCCAGGGCGATGTCGTTCTCGATCGCGAACGGCGCGGGCAGCCGCTCGGCGAGCTTCGCGGTGACGCCCGGAGCGTTCCATCCCGGGATGTTGGGCGCGAGGTGGAGCCGTTCGTTCTCGACGTCGTGCACGCCGGGCGTGCCGAGGACGATGTTGGTGACCTGCCCGCCGGCCGCCGCCGCGAGACCGTCGACGACCTCACTGAGCTGGCGGATCAGCTCACCGGCGTCGCCGGAACGCGCGGGGACGTCCTTCCGTACGACGATCTCGCCGCCGAGGTCGACCAGGGCGGCGCGCACCCACTGACGGCCGACGTCCAGGCCGATCACCCAGCCGGCCTCCGGGCGGATCTCGTACAGCAGGGCCGCGCGCCCCGCGTTGCCGGTCCGGTGCCCGACGGGGCGGACCAGCCCGGCCCGCTCCAGATCGGCGAGGGCCAGCGAGATGGTGGGCTTTGAGAGCCCGGTCGCCTCGGCGAGCTGAGGCCGTGACACCGGGCCGAGCAGCCGGATGCGTTCGTACACGGCCCGTTCGTTCATGATGCGCAACACGCTCGTGGTGTTGGCCGTCTCCCCGCCGCTCGGCACGTTCATCCTCTCCCCGTAGGCTGCTCACCAGAGTGTCCCATGTCACTGAGGGCTTGATTTGTTAGGGAGGCTCTCTTACATTCTCCCCAACGCCGCTCACCAGCGAGGACGCGGAAACCGCGCCATGAAAGGGAGTGGGGAGTCATGTCGTCTCCCACGGCTCCGGGGTTCGAACGACGCCTCGGACTGTTCCAGGCCACCACCGTAAATATGACACAGATGTGCGGCATCGGGCCGTTCGTCACCATCCCCGCCATGGTCACCGCCTTGCAGGGCCCGCAGGCCATGTTCGGCTGGGTCATCGGTGCGCTCATCGCGGTCGCGGACGGGCTGGTGTGGGCCGAGCTCGGCGCCGCGATGCCCGGCGCGGGCGGGACGTACCTCTATCTCCGGGAGGCGTTCCAGTACCGTACGGGCCGCCTGATGCCCTTCCTGTTCGTCTGGTCGGCGGTGCTGTTCATCCCTCTGATCATGTCGACCGGTGTGATCGGCCTCGTGCAGTACGGCGGATACCTGTGGCCCGCGCTGGTCCACGGCAAGGGACTGTCGACCCTCGGCCACGTCGTCGCGATCGGCGTCGTCGGCCTGGTGATCCTCGCGCTCTACCGGCGGATCGGCGACATCGGCCGGATCACGACGGTCTTCTTCGTCGTCATGCTGGTCTCGGTGCTCGGCGTGATCGTCGCGGCCTTCACCCACTTCCACTCGAGCCTGGCCTTCGGGTTCCCTCACGACGCGGGCTCGAAGTTCTTCAGCGGACTGGGCGCGGGCCTGGTCATCGCGATCTACGACTACCTCGGCTACAACACCAGCGCCTACCTCGGCGCGGAGGTGCGCAACCCGGGACGGGTGATCCCGCGCTCGATCGTCTACGCCATCCTCGGCATCATGGGGCTGTACTTCCTGCTCCAGCTCGGCGTGCTCGGCGTCGTGCCGTGGCAGGAGGCCAAGGACTCCAGCTCGGTCGCCTCGCTGGTGCTCGAACGCTCCTGGGGCAAGGGCGTCGCCCAGGTGTTCACCGTCGGGATCATCATCACGGCGTTCGCGTCGGTCTTCGCCGGGCTCCTCGGCGGATCGCGGGTGCCCTACAACGCGGCGCGCGACAAGGTGTTCCTCCCGTGGTTCGGGCGGCTGCACCCGCGCCTGCACTTCCCCACCGCCGGCCTGTACGCGATGGGCGTCGTCACGGCGATCGGTTCGCTCTTCACCCTCACCGACGTGATCAGCATGCTCACGACGGTCTTCGTCCTGGTGCAGTCGGTGGCCCAGGTCGTCGCCGTCACCGTGCTGCGCATCCGCCAGCCGAACCTGCCCCGCCCGTACAAGATGTGGCTCTACCCGCTGCCCAGCATCGTCGCGCTGGTCGGCTGGATCTACATCTACCAGGCGGCCGGCCTCAAGCCGATCCTGCTGTCGCTGGCCTGGCTCGCCGCGGGCGTCGTCGCCTACCTGGCCTGGGCCCGCGCCGAGCAGACCTGGCCGTTCGGCCCCAAGGAGATCCAGGAGTCCTTCGTCGAGCATCCCGGGCAGGCCGCCGCATGACGACGGGGGAAACGTCGGTCGGCGAGTTCGTTCTCGGGATCGACTTCGGGGGGACCAAGGTGGCGCTCGCGACGGCGAGCGTCACCGGGGAGCGGCTGCACGGTACGCGCCTGGCGACACGTGCCGCCGACGGCGCGAAGGAGGTGGTGCGCCGGGTCCTGGACGCGGCGCACGACCTCGCCGCCGGTACGCCCGGCCGCCTGGTCGCGGCCGGGGTGTCGACGTTCGGGGTGATCCGCGACGGCCGGGTCCGCCTCGCTCCGAACGTGCCCGGCTGGGACGACCTGCCGCTGCCCGCCCTGCTGCGGGACGGGCTCGGCGTGCCCGCGGTGCGCGTCGACAACGACGTCAACGCGGCGGCAGCGGCGGAGCTGCGCTGGGGCCGGCTCAAGGGGACCGACGTGGGTCTCTACGTGAATCTGGGAACCGGAACCGGCGCGGCGCTCGTGGTCGGCGGCCGGGTCGTGCCCGGCACCCACGGCGCGGCCGGCGAGATCGGCTACCTGCTGCGCGACCCGGCCGAGCCGGGGTACGCGGACGGGCTCGCGCCGCTGGAGGAGTACACCTCCGGCAGCGGGCTGGCCGCCCGCGGTTCCGCGCTGCTCGGTGAGCGGGTCACGGCCGAAGAGCTGTTCGCCCGGCGGGACGAGCCGGCGGTGGCGGCGCTGCTCGACGACGCCGCGGCGGCGGTGGGGATGGCGGTCGCCAACCTGACGACCTTCCTCGATCCCGAACGCGTCGTCGTCGGCGGAGGGATGGCCGAGGTGTTCCTCCCGGCCCTGCGCGCGGCCATTGCCCGC
Organism: Actinoallomurus purpureus; assembly: GCF_024055795.1. GTDB lineage: Bacteria > Actinomycetota > Actinomycetes > Streptosporangiales > Streptosporangiaceae > Actinoallomurus > Actinoallomurus purpureus. The sequence goes on from NZ_JAMXMY010000011.1 coordinate 31,476, forward strand.
GCGGTGCCGTTCCCGCCGCAGGTCGAGGCGGCGCGTTTCGTGGACGACGCCGCGCTCATCGGCGCGGTGGCACTCGGCGTCCAGGCGGCCTGACGGCCGCCGATCGCGTACGGGTGTCGGTCGGACACCCGTACGCGACGTGATCAGGACTGTCTCGGCGGCGCCGCGCCGCCGGGCGGCGGGCTCGTGAAACAGAGCCCCTAACGGCCGGCGGCGCCGCCGTTGTCGCGGCGGTCCAGGGCGGTCTGAACGGCTCGGGCCGCCTCTTCGGCGGTCTCGTCGGCGGGGGCCCAGGTGGGAGTGGCGTCCATGGGATTCGTCTCCGTGAATGTCATCAGGGGTGAACGGATCATTTGGGACTCACGGCCAGCGGCGGACTCCGCGACGGGTCGCCGGCCTGCCCCATGATCAGGCCCCGCCGCGGCAGCGAAGAATGAGTACGAAGCGCCGCATGACCCTTTCGACGCTACCCGTTGCACCGCGGCCTGTCTCGCCGCTCGGCCAGGAATCTCACATCCCAAGACGCACGGCCGGGGGAACCGCTGCCGACCAGAGACTCTCCGCCCCTCCTCGTGACCGTGAATCTTCCTTCACAGGTCCACGCGCCGACCCTGGTCGGCCCCGATCTCCTCGGTGATCGCGTCGACGAGCTCCGGTGTGAGCGCCGAGTCGACGGTCAGCGCGATCAGCGCCCTGCCGCCCTTCTCGTGCCGGCCCACCTGCATTCCGGCGATGTTGACCCCCGCGTCGCCGAGCAGCCGGCCCACCACGCCGACCATGCCGGGCCGGTCGGTGTAGGTGAAGAAGCCCATGTGCGCCGCGGGCGCGATCTCCATCGCGTAGCCGTTCACCTCGACGATCCGCTCGGCGTGCCGCGGCCCGGTCAGCGTCCCCGCCACCGAGACTGTGACGCCGTCGGGCATCGTGCCGCGCACCATCAGGAGATTGCGCCAGTCAGGGCTCTCCTCGCTGGTGGTCAGCGTCACCTCGACGCCACGAGCCCGCGACAGCAGGGGCGCGTTGACGTACGTCACCGCCTCTTCGACCACGTCGGTGAACGCGCCCTTCAGCGCGGCCAGCTCCAGGACCTTCATGTCGTGGACGGTGATCTCTCCGCGTACTTCGACCTCGAGGCGTACGGGCAGCCCGCCGGCGAGCGCGGTGAAGATCCGCCCCAGCTTCTCCGCCAGCGGCAGCCCTGGCTTGACGTCCTCGGCGACGACGCCGCCGCGCACGTTGACCGCGTCCGGCACGAACTCGCCGGCGAGCGCCAGCCGCACCGAGCGCGCGACCTGGGTGCCCGCCTTCTCCTGGGCCTCGTGCGTGCTCGCCCCCAGATGCGGGGTGACCACGACGTTGTCGTGGCAGAACAGCGGGCTGTCCGTGCACGGCTCGGTGCGGAACACGTCGATGCCCGCACCCGCGACGCGCCCCTCCTTCAGCGCCAGGTCGAGGGCGTCCTCGTCGATGAGGCCGCCGCGCGCGGCGTTGACGATCCGCACCGACGGCTTGACGAGCCGCAGCTCCCGGTCGCCGACGAGGCCGAGCGTCTCGGGGGTCTTCGGCAGGTGCACGGTGATGAAGTCGCTGGCGGCCAGCAGCTCGTCGAGCGGGACGAGCCGCGCGCCGAGCTGCGCCGCCCGTGCCGCCTGGACGTACGGGTCGAAGGCGATGACCCGCATGCCGAACGCGGCGAGCCGCTGCGCGACGAGCACGCCGATGCGACCGAGACCGAGCACGCCGAGGGTCTTGTCCTGCAGCTCGACCCCGGTGTACGCGGCGCGGCGCCACTCGCCGCGCTTGAGCGCGGAGTGGGCCTGCGGGACGTTCCGGGCGGTCGCCATCAGCAGCGCGATCGCGTGCTCGGCGGCGGTCACGATGTTGGAGGTCGGCGCGTTGACGACCATGACCCCGGCCCTGGTCGCCGCCTCGACGTCGACGTTGTCGAGGCCGACGCCCGCGCGGGCGACGACGCTCAGCCGCGGCGCGGCGGCGAGGACCGCGGCGTCGACCGTGGTCGCGCTGCGGACGATCAGGGCGTCCGCGTCGGCCACCGCGGCGACCAGCGCGGTACGGTCGGCGCCGTCGACGCGGCGGATCTCGAAGTCGGGCTCGAGGAGCGCCAGACCGGCGGGCGAGAGCTCTTCGGCGATGAGGACCACAGGCCTTCTCACGGCACGACCCCCTACGTGTGGCTGCACGGTATGGGGCCATGTGATCCAGTCCGAGTGCCCTCGGCGCGACCTCGCCCTTCACGATTTTAGTAAGGTCCGGTGAACGTCGTCGTGAGATGACACGAACAGATACGGCGTTGGCCGGGATCGGCCCATCCGGTGTGCCGTACGCACTAGTGTCGGGCGCATGGCTAACGGAAACCCGAAGCTGGCCGACGTGCTCGCCCAGCGCGGTGAACCCGAGGAGATCCTGCGCGCGCTCATCGACGGCGGGATCCTCATTGTGAGCAACCCCGACGGCTCCGTGCTGGTGGGGCAGCTGGAGGACGAGACCGTCGCGCTGGCCGCGTTCACCCGCCCGGAGGCGTACAGCGAGAAGTCCGACAGCGAGGAGTTCCAGCACGCCGACGCGGCCCTGCTGCTGGAGATCGCTCGCAGCGGCGAGGTTCAGGCCCTGGTGATCGACCCGGAGAGCGACGACGCCGCCCTGATCCCGTTCAGCGACGTGCAGGGGTTCCTCGTCACCCAGGGAATGGGTGTCGACGATGACGTCGAGGTGGCGTTCCGCGCCAGTGAGCACGAGCTGGTCCCGCACCTCAAGGAGGGCGTCGCCGAGCGGCTGCCGGACTACCCGGCCGTCGAGCGCGTGTGGATCTCCGACGTGCGGATGCCGAGCGGCGTGGAGGGCATCATGCTGCACGTCGTGGTCTCCGAGGGCGGCGACCCTCAGGTGGCCAACGAACTGCTCCAGGCGACGATGGAGAAACTGCCGAGCAGTGACGTTCCCGTGTTCGCCCACGTCGCCGACGACGAGAGCGAGGAGTTCCTCGCCGAGATGGACGCCGCCGTCGTCCGTCGCTGAACCCGTTTCGCGGGCCGCCGGTCGGCATCACGGCCCGACCGGCCGCCCTTCCCCGCCTGCCGTCACCGCCTGGTCGGCCTCAGGCCGCGGTCCGCGTCCCCGCCCAGGCGAGCACGGCGGTGACCGCGCCGGTGTCGGCGATGTAAACGTGGGGCACGTCCACGAACACCCGCATCGTCCCCGCCGGAAGGCCCACCGCCTCTGCCACCTCCAGCTGGACCGCGCGCAGAGGGAGGTAGTTGAGGTAGCTCGTGTAGGCGTTCTGAGAACGGAAGGTCGCGGTCATCGCCACCCGGCGGGACCTGATCCGGAAGGCCAGCGCGGCCAGGCAGGGCACGGCGTCCCGCCGCTCGCCCGGGACCGTCAGCGAGATCCATCCGCTCTTGGTCCACGGGCGGGACAGCAGCAGCCCGGTCACCCAGTCGAGCTGGTCGACGCCGCGGAGATCGCGCAGCCGCGCGCCATAGCTGTACTTGAACGGCGGCACGATGTCGGTTCTGGTGAACTTCGCCGTGTAGCGGGCGACGGCGTCCGCGTCACCGTACGCGCGGACGATCGGATCGTCCCATCCCAGCGTCGCTATCTCGAACAGCCGTGGCGGCGCCTCGATGATCGGGCCCCGGTCGTCGAGGCCGGCCTCGCCCGTCGTCCACACATGCCGCATCAGGCCGATCCACGCCTCTCCGCAGGTGTGCCAGCGCTCCATTCTCAGGACTCCACCGACGGGAAGCCGAACGGGTTGGCCGGCCCGCGGCGGCGCCGTGCCGTGCCCAGGCGGACGTAGTAGATCAGGAGAAGCAACGTGGTGGTGACCGCGATCCAGACGGTCACCACGATCCCGGTCGGCCGGGCTCCCGACAGTCCGAGCAGCCCGACGGAGATGTACGCCGCGTCGACGATCGCCAGCCCGATCGCCGTCAGTCCGGCCCCGGACGTCGGCGCGAACGCCTCCGGATAGTTCGGGTCCACCGGCAGGTTCGGCGCCCAGCCCACCTCTCGGAAGTGGTCGCGGAGCTCCTCGACGTACAGCAGCCGGAAGTTGTTGACCGCGCGCGCCGTGCGCAGGTGCCGGGAGGTCGCCTCGATGAGGCGGAGGTACGGCAGGACGCCCATCGCCCCGAAGATCGCCGTCAGGGCGAAGACGTACGGGGGGATGCGGTGCCAGGCCGTCAGCGCGGCCGCGTCGAGCACCTTCGCGCTCGCCAGCGCGACCACCGCGACGAACGGCGCGGCCAGCAGGCTCATGGCGAGCCTGAGCGTCTTCAGGCGTTCGTCCGAGGCGGCGAGGTAGACCTGGTAGATGCCACCGAAGTCGGTCGCCAGGAGTTGGATGAACTGCGTGGGGTCGATCTCGGCGCGGCCCTCGTCGGGTTCCCGGCGGTCGTCCCTCGGTGTTCCTAAGACTGTCTTACGCATGAGCACGCTCCACTCTCGCGCCTCATGGGACGGCTCCGGGCCACCGCGGCCACCGGAGTCGAAACCGCCCATTCCGCCGTCTTAAGTATCCTCCTTCCCGGAGCCGGTCCGCGCCGAAATCTGATTTAGGCGCACCCTGAACCGGGATTCCAAGCATAGATTTACAAGGTGTTATTGACCGCGCACAAGGCCTCGGCGGTTGCCGAATTTCAGCCCCGCCTGCCGTGAGCTCCGCGGCCCCGGCGGCGGACGAAGAACGCCCCGGCGTGTGCGATCGCACACGCCGGGGCGTACCGGCGGACCTGTCGGCCCGGGTCAGTCCTGGAGCCAGGACATCATCGGGCGGAGCTTGGCGCCGGTCTGCTCGATCGGGGAGTTCTGCTCCTCCTCGCGACGCTTGAGGAAGTTCGACCGGCCGCCGTCGAACTCCTCCACGAGCTCCTTGACGAAGGTGCCGTCCTGGACCTCCTTGAGGATCTTGCGCATCTCCTCACGGGTCTGGTCGGTGATGATGCGCCGGCCGCGGGTGTAGTCGCCGAACTCCGCGGTGTCGGAGATCGAGTAACGCATCTTCGACAGGCCGCCCTCGTACATGAGGTCGACGATGAGCTTCATCTCGTGCAGGCACTCGAAGTAGGCGGCCTCCGGCTGGTAGCCCGCCTCGACGAGGGTCTGGAAGCCCGCCTTGATGAGCTCGGAGACGCCACCGCAGAGCACGGCCTGCTCGCCGAACAGGTCGGTCTCGGTCTCCTCCTTGAAGGTGGTCTTCAGCGCGCCCGGCCGCGTGCCGCCGATGGCCTTCGCGTACGAGAGGGTGAGCGGCCAGGCGTTGCCGGTGGCGTCCCGCTCCACGGCGACGAGCACCGGCACGCCGCGGCCCTCGGTGTACTGGCGGCGCACGAGGTGGCCCGGGCCCTTCGGGGCGACCATGGCGACGTCGACGCCCTCCGGCGGCTCGATGAGGTTGAAGCGGATGTTGAGGCCGTGGCCGAAGAAGAGGGCGTCGCCCTCGACGAGCGACGGCGCGATGGCCTCGGTGTAGACGGCGCGCTGCAGGTGGTCCGGGATCAGCACCATCGTGAGGTCGGCCTCCTCACAGGCCTCCTCCGGGGTGACGACGCGCAGGCCGTCGTTCTCGGCCTTCTCCCGGCTCTTGGAGTCCTTCGGCAGGCCGACGCGAACGTCGACCCCGGAGTCGCGCAGCGAGAGCGCGTGCGCGTGCCCCTGGCTGCCGTATCCGAGCACCGCCACGTGACGGTCCTGGATGACGCTCAGGTCGGCGTCGTTGTCGTAGTAGATCTCAGCCACTTGCGTTTGCCTCTCTGAAATTCACGCGCTGCGCTCGATGGCGCGCAGCGATCGGTCGGTGATGGAGCGGGCGCCACGGCCGATGGCCACCATGCCCGACTGCACCAGTTCCTTGATACCGAAGGGTTCCAGAATCCTGATCAGGGCCTCCAGCTTGTCCCTGCTTCCGGTCGCCTCGATCGTGACCGCGTCCGTGGCCACGTCGACGACCTTCGCGCGGAACAGCTGGACGGTCTCCAGGACCTGGGAGCGGGTCTCGGCGTCGGCCCGGACCTTGATCAGTATCAGCTCGCGCTGCACCGACGCCGACGAGTCCAGCTCGACGATCTTGATGACGTTGACCAGCTTGTTCAGCTGCTTCGTCACCTGCTCCAGCGGGAGCTCCTCGACGTTGACGACGATCGTCATCCGGGAGATGTCCGGGTGCTCCGTCGTCCCGACGGCGAGCGAGTCGATGTTGAAGCCGCGCCGGGAGAACAGGGATGCGACCCTGGCGAGGATGCCGGGCTTGTTCTCGACCAGCACCGATAGCGTGTGCCTGCTCATCCCTCAGTCACCGTTCTCCCAGTCGGGCGCCATGTCCCGGGCGATCTTGATCTCGTCGTTGTCGGCGCCGGCCGCGACCATCGGCCACACCATCGCGTCCGCGTGCACGATGAAGTCGATGACGACCGGGACGTCGTTGATCTCCATGGCCTTGGCGATCGTGGCGTCCACGTCGGCGACGTTGTCGCAGCGCAGCCCCACGCAGCCGTACGCCTCTGCCAGCTTGACGAAGTCGGGGATCCGGCGGGACTGCAGGTCGCTGTTGGAGTAGCGCCCCTCGTAGAAGAGGGTCTGCCACTGCCGGATCATGCCGAGGTTACCGTTGTTGATGACGGCGACCTTGATCGGGATGCCCTCGATGGCGCAGGTGGCCAGCTCCTGGTTGGTCATCTGGAAGCATCCGTCGCCGTCGATCGCCCAGACGGCCGTGTCGGGCCGGCCCTTCTTGGCGCCCATCGCGGCAGGCACGGCGTACCCCATCGTGCCGAGCCCGCCCGAGTTGATGAACGAGCCGGGGTTCTCGTACCCGATGAACTGGGCGGTCCACATCTGGTGCTGGCCCACGCCGGCGACGTACAGGGCGTCCGGGCCGACGACCTTGCCGATGCGCTCGATCGCGTACTGCGGCGCCAGGCTCCCGTCCTCGGGCTGGTCATAGCCCAGCGGGTAGGTCTCTCGCCAGGAGTTCAGCTGGCGCCACCAGGCCTCGTAGTCGCCCTTGCGTCCCGCGGAGTGCTCGGCGCGCACGGCGTTGATCAGGTCGGTGAGGACGTCGCGGCAGTCGCCGACGATCGGGACGTCGGCGTGGCGATTCTTGGAGATCTCGGCCGGGTCGATGTCGGCGTGCACGACCTTGGCGCCGCTGGCGAAGCTGTCGAGGCGGCCGGTCACCCGGTCGTCGAACCGCGCGCCCAGCGCGACCAGCAGGTCCGAGCGCTGCAGCGCGCCGACGGCTCCGACGCTGCCGTGCATGCCGGGCATGCCCATGTGGAGCGGGTGGCTGTCGGGCAGCGCGCCCTTGGCCATCAGCGTGGTCACCACCGGGGCGCCGGTCAGCTCGGCGAGGGTACGCAGCTCGGCGGCGGCCCGCGCCTTCAGCACGCCCCCGCCGACGTACAGCACCGGCCGTTGCGCTTCGGTGAGGAGACGGGCGGCCTCGCGCACCTGCTTGGCGTGCGGGCGCGTCACCGGGCGGTACCCGGGCAGCTGCATCGGCTGCGGCCAGACGAAGTCGACCTCGTTCTGCAGCGCGTCCTTGGCGATGTCGACGAGGACGGGACCCGGCCGGCCGGTCGAGGCGATGTGGAACGCCTCGGCGATCGTACGGCCGATGTCGGCCGGGTCGGTGACGAGGAAGTTGTGCTTGGTGATCGGCATCGTGATGCCGGAGATGTCCGCTTCCTGGAAGGCGTCCGTGCCGATGGCGCCGCTGGGCACCTGCCCGGTGATCGCGACGATCGGCACCGAGTCCATGTAGGCGTCGGCGATCGGCGTCACGAGGTTGGTGGCGCCGGGACCGCTGGTCGCCATGCACACGCCCACCCGGCCCGTCGCCTGCGCGTACCCCTGAGCGGCGTGGCCAGCACCCTGCTCGTGCCGGACAAGGATGTGGCGGATCTTCTGCGAGTCGAAGAGGGGGTCGTAGGCCGGGAGGATGGCCCCGCCCGGGATCCCGAACACGGTGTCGACGCCGACCTCCTCCAGGGCTCTGATGAGCGCCTGGGATCCGGTCATCCGTTCGGTCATCTGCTTCATCCTTGTGCTCTCGAGCGCTGGGCTCTGCCCCTTGGGGCGTCCGGGCCGGCCGTGCCGTCCGTACGCGATGCGCGGGGCCGGGGTTATGGCCAACAAAAAACCCCTCGCGCCGGATGGCGGTCGAGGGGAGCGCGCAAGCGATCTACTTGGTCAGCTTGCGCGCCGACCAAGTACGAGAATCAGGTTGCGGTTCATGGTGTCAACCATGGCGAGTTTCGCGGCCCGCGTCAAATTTATGGACGGTACGTCTCAGCATACGAGATAATTATCCCGATTACGCCACCCTGCGGCCACCCGGCCGGGCCTCGGCCGGGTGGCCGCGGCGTCCTCGGACCGCCGGCGCTCGATGAGTGCCACGCGGTCCGCGCCGGACGTCACCCGAGGGCCGACGCCCACTGGTCGGGCTGTCCAGTTTGGACTGTTCAGTCTGAGCTGTCCGGATGCTGGCTGATATCGAGCACGGCCTTGCCGCGGACGCGGCGGGCGAGGAGTGCCTCGGCGGCCTCCGGCGCGCGATCCCAGGAGCCGCGCCAGCCGATCTGCGGATCCAGGGCCCCCTGCGCGAGGAGGTCGACCAGATGCCCCAGATCCGGACCGAACGCCGAACCCGCCCCGGGGCCCCCGACGACGAAGGGCTCCAGGCGTTTGCGGACTCCGGCCAGCCGTTCCTTCTCGAAGTCGATGGTCGTCGGCGCGCGTGAGGCCATGCCGATGCTCTGGGCGCAGCCCCCGTCTTCAAGGAGGCCGAACGCCTCGGCCAGCACCGCCCCGCCCACGTTGTCGAGCACGCCGAAGACGGGTGCGGCGATGTCTCCCAGGTCGACGACGACCTCGTCGGCGCCGAGTTCGCGGAGCCCTTCGGCCCGGTCCGGGCCGCCCACAGCCGCGATGACGTACGCGCCGGCGCGGGCGGCGAGCTGGACGGCGAAGCGTCCGACGCCGCCGGACGCTCCCGTGACGAGGACTCGCCGGCCGATCACCGGGCCGAGCCTCCGCAGCGCGCGCAGGGCGGTGACGCCCGCGGCCGGGAGCGCGCTCGCCGCCCCGAGATCGACGGAATCGGGCACGACGGCCAGCTCTGCCGTGTCGGCGGCGCGGTACTCGGCCCACGCGCCCGCCGCCCACCCAAAGCTCACAACACGAGTACCAGGTGGCGGCCCGGAGCCGTCGGCCGCCGCCTCGACGACGACACCGGCGGCGTCCATCCCGGGCACGGCTCCCGGCCGCGCCCGTTCGGCCATGAACGCCACGTCCACGAAGTTCAGCGAGGCCGCGTGGACCTGGATGAGGGCCTGGTCGGCGCGCGGAACGGGTTCGGGAACGTCGCCCAGGCGCAGGCCCGCGGGTGCGCCGGGGTCATGGATCAACGCGCGCATGTCACTCCTGTCGGTGGTCAGCGGGGCAGGTCGGCGTGCCGCTCGAGGAATCTCTCGACGTCGCCTGGATCCTCCAGCGGCAGCGGGTAGACGATGAGCCGGTCGACGCCGAGTTCGGCGTAGCGTCGGGCGGCCGCGGCGTCGACGGGAGAGAGCTGCAGGAAATTGATCTCCAGGCGTCCCAGCCGAGCCGGGCGCTCCACCTCGGCCGCCGCCTTCTCCAGCCCGGCCAGATGCCGGACCAGGTCGTCGGGGCTGTCGCCGTTTCCGAACCAGGCGTCTCCTCGGGCGACCGCCCGCCGGAAGGCCGCCGGGCTGTGGCCGCCGATCACGATCCGCGGCCCGTCGGTCCGCATCGGTCGCGGATGGGCGTCGACCTTGTCAAAGGCGACGTACCGTCCCTGGTAGGACGGTGCCGCCTGGGTCCACAGCGCCCGCATCGCGTCCAGGTACTCGTCGGTCCGGGCACCGCGCTCGGCGAACGGCACGCCCACCGCGGTCATCTCCGGTTCGAGATAGCCGGCCCCGACCCCGAGGTGCAGCCGGCCGCCGCTGAGCACGTCGAGGCTAGCGACCTGCTTGGCGAGCACCACCGGATTGCGCTGCGGCAGGATCACGATGCCGGTCCCGAGTTCCAGCCGCTCGGTGACGGCCGCGACATAGGCCAGGTGCACGAGCGGGTCGAGGATCGGATCCGTCGGCTCCATCGGGGAGTCCGGTGTCCGCGGGCTCGGCAGCACGACGTGCTCCCCCGCCCACCACGAGCGGTATCCGAGTTCCTCGGCACGCCGCGCCAGCCGTACGGTCTCCGCCGGGCCGAGCGTCGCCTTGGCGTTCAGTCCCGTGACCCCGAGCTCCACGGTGTCTCCTCCCGTCGACGGCGTGGCCCTGGCGCCATGCCTCCGTACGCCAAGCCTCGGGCAACACGCCGGAGTCCGTCCAAGACCTGTTGTCATAACCTTCGGCTATGGACGCCCACCTGCGGGATCTGCGGTACTTCGTCGCCGTGGCGGAAGAGCTCAGCTTCACCCGGGCCGCGGCCGACCGGCTCTTCATCTCCCAGCCGGCGTTGAGCAAACAGATCCGCCGACTCGAGCTCGAGTTCCATACTCCGCTGTTCGTCCGCGACCGGCGTACGGTCGCCCTGACCCCGGCGGGCAGCGCCCTCCTCCCGCATGCCCGGCGGCTCATCGAGGAGTGGAAACAGGCACGGCGCGCGGTGGCCGAGGCCGCCTCGGCGCAGGAGGCCGTCCTGACGGTCGGCTTCCAGACGAGCATCGGCCGCGGGCTCATTCCCGCCGTGACGGCCACGATGGGGCGGCTGCTGCCCGGTCGGCGGCTCCGGTTCCGCCAGGTCTCCTGGACCGATCCGACGGCTGGGCTGGCGAACGGCGATGTCGACGTCGCCGTCGCGTGGCTTCCGGTGCCCGACGACGGCTTCTCATGGAAGGTGATCACACGCGAGGATCGGTGGGTGGCGCTGCCCGCCGGTCACCGCCTCGCCGCACTGGACGTCGTGCCGTTCGCCGAACTCGCCGACGAGCCGTTCATCGCCCTCCCTCCCGAGGCCAGGGCCCTCCGCGACTTCTGGCTCGCCGACGACCACCGCGACGTGCCCGCCCGGGTCGCCGCGGTCGCGGAGACCGCCGACGAGACGTTCGAGGCGGTCGCCTCGGGCCTCGGCGTCGTCCTCCTCGCCGCCGGCAACGCCGAGATCTATCGGCGGGACGACCTCGTCTACCGGCCGGTCAGCGGCCTGTCCCCCAGCGAGCTCGCGGTCGCCTGGCGCACCGGCGACGACCGCGAGGCCGTACGCGTCTTCGCCGAGGCCTGCTGCCTCTGCACGGACGCCGCGACGGCCACCGGCTGACCGAGCCGCCTTGCCGTCGTCGTTGTCACCTTGCCGTCACCGTGGACGCCATACCGTCCGGACCGCCGGGTTCGCGACGTCGACCGTGGCGGCAAGGCTCGCGGTCGGCCTCAGCGTCCCGCGCATGTGCCACGGCAGCAGGATTCCTGCCACCGCGATCGCGGCTCGGGCGCTCGTAGCGGGCCTTGTGGCGTCGGCGTACCCGGCGGCGCTCCTCATGGTCAGGGTCGGGGGCGGGGCGGGGGCCGTCGCCGTGGCCGGCGCCGGGAGCGGTGTCTACGGGGCCGTCCGCAGGCCCGGCTTGCCCCTTTGGTGAAGCCCCTTTTCCGCCGCCACTCCGCCAGGGACTGCCGGTCCGGAACCTCCACATCACCGCATTGAACTGATTACGCAGGTCAGGGATCGGCCCGCAGGCCCCCAGCGGGAGATACGGCTCAACCAGAGCCCACTCATCATCGGTCAGATCACCACGCGTCACGCCACCGTGTTACCGCTCACTCACACCCGGCAAAGCAGAACACCTTGATTTGGTCTGGCCCGAGTGATTCGGTCTCCCGACAGGCCATAATCGTCCCTTATGCTTCCCATGTCCCAAAAATCACATACGGAACGGATGTAACAGTGCGAAAGTTCAAGCAGGGAGCGGTACTCACCGTTGCCGCCGCGGCAGTGCTTGCCGGGTCGGTGGCCGTGAGTAGTCCAGCGGAGGCGGCATCGTCACCGATCGCGGCGTGCGGTGGCGGCAGTTACCACGAAATCGACCATCACAACCTCGGCGCGGTCGCGACCATCCACCTGTTGTACAACGGCACCACCGACTGCGTGGTCACCTGGAAGAACCCCCCATACGCGGGAACCACCACCCGCACGCAAGCCTTCATCGCGAAAGAAAACTCGTCAGGAGTTATTACTGGTTATATATATGATGATAAGAACTACGCCTTTTATGCTGGTCCGGTGAAGATAAACGCTCCAGGAACATGCATCGATTGGGGTGGCGGCGTACCGATCAACGGGGACTTCACCATCTGGACCGATCCCTTCTCGCACTGCGGCTGACATCGCCAAGCACCCCCCGTGCGAGGTTCCCGCGCGGCGGGCGCGCGGGAACCTCGACCTTTGACCGCTACCAGGCCGGCTTGAGGTCCACGTCGTCGGCCTTGACGAAGTAGACGCGGTGGCCGAACTGGATCTCGTAGTACTTCAAGCGGCCCTTGACGACGGTCGCGCCGGTCCGGTCGAACCTCTTGGTGTAGTAGTACTCCCCCCGCTCGGAGCCGACGACGGCGTACGCCTGCCCGGCCGCGAAGGTGTACTGCATCGGCACGAGGTCCTGCACGGGCACGCTCGCCGGATAGGCCTCCGCCTCCGGGTAGGCGCGGCCGTAGACCGGGACGGACGCCGCGCCGGGCTTGGCCACCGCGACGAGGCCGCGGGCGCCGACGGCGGCCGGCTGCGTCCTCGGGTCGTGGAACCAGGCCTTCTGGCCGAGGTACCAGATCGCCGTCCAGTCGCCCTGCCGGTCGGCCACGGCGTACGTCTGGCCGGTGGCCGCGCGGGCGCTGTGGTCGTACACGCTCATCGTGGCGGTTCCGCCGGTCGTCGGGTGCTTGCCGATGTCCTTGACCAGCGGCGCGTCATCACGGGGCTCGGTCCGCAGCATGATCGAGCCGCCGCCGTGCGGCGGGCAGAGCACCGAGGGGTTCTTGGCGTCGCAGCCGGTGTACGGCACGACGTTCTTGTCGTAGTCGGGAAGGATCATGACCTCGCCGGAGTGGCGGCCCGCACTGGCGTGCAGCGGCCGGTGCAGCAGGTCGAAGTAGTGCGCCCAGTCCCAGTACGGGCCCGGGTCCTCGTGCATGTTCACCACCCCGGCCGGGGTGGTCGCCGGGACGTTGTCGTGGCCGAGGATGTGCGCCCGGTCGAGGGGGACGTGGAACCTGCGCGCGAGGTAGCGCACCAGCTCGGACGAGCTGCGGTACATCGCCTCGGTGTACCAGGTGCCGCCCTGGGCCAGGAAGCCCTCGTGCTCGATTCCGAGGGACTTGGAGTTGATGTACCAGTTACCGGCCTGCCAACCCACGTCCCTGGCCTTGAGGTGCTGGGCGACGTGCCCGTCGGCGGAGCGGACCGTGTAGTTCCACCCCAGGTACGTCGGGTCCTGCACCATCTTGACGTCGTTGGGGTAGTAGCCCTCGGTGTCGTGGATGACGATGAAGTCGATCTTCTGGCTCTTCGGCCGGTCGCCCAGGTCGTGGTTGCCGTAGTCCGTCGGGCCGTACGGGCTGATCTGCTGGTACGGCGCGGGGATCCATTCACAGCCGAGATCTCGGGGGCACTCGGTCTCGGGGTCATTGGCGGCCCGCGCGGCCGTCCGTACGCCCGGATCCGCGGCGAGGGCGATCTGCCGGCCGTCGTCGATGGTCCGGGAGGCGCCGGTGCGGATCAGGTCGTAGACCTGGCCGGCGAACCAGTCGGTGCCGCCGTAGCGGACGGTCGCCGCGTACCAGTCGGCCGGGTCGCCGCTGAGCGGCTTGCCGAGGTCCTGCTGGTAGCGGGCGAGCAGCGCCGCGCCGCCCCGGATGTTGGCCGCCGGATCGGTGCGCAGCGCGGTGGGCGCGTCGCCGGTGAGCCGTGCGGCCTCCTGCAGCGTCGCGGTGTTCGGCGCGGCGGTCCGTGCCGTGTTCGCCGGGGCCTTGGGGTGCAGGGCCGGGCGTGAGGTGTCGCCGCGGGGGTCCTCGTCGCCGTCGGCGAAGTGCTCGCCGCTCGGGACGAGCGTTCCGTCGACGAGGTGCATGGGTCCGAAGCCCCCGCTGGTGCTCGGCGTGCCCTTGTTGGCGTCCCAGCGGGACTCCAGGTACGACACGGCGAGCAGCAGGTTGTCGGGGACGTGGTAGGCCTGCGCCGCCTGGGCGTAGACCTGCTGGCGGGGGGAGGGGACAGGACCGGCGTGTTGCTGGGCATGGGCCTGAGCGGTCGTTCCGAGACCGGTCAGCACCATGGTCGCCGCGACGAGGGTACGACCTCGCAGGCTCATCGGCAGCCTCCGCGCTACGGGGGAATCGCCGTAACGATCTCAGAGGCCCGTAGCGGAGACAAGAACCTACGGGAACCGTGATCAAAGCGAAGAATTTCTACCACCACGGGCCCGCACGGGCCGGGCGGCGGCGCGCGGGACATGCGGGACTGCGGGACGTGCGGGACCTGCGCGACGTGCGGGACCTGCGCGACGTGCGGGACCTGCGGGACCTGCGCACATGCGCGACGTACAGGACGCGCGGGACGTTCGGGTCAGCCGGCGGAGAGCGCCGAGCCGTGCAGCGGGATGGACGCCTCTCCGCGCGGATTGGTCCGGATGAGCGCCTCGACGCTGCGGGGCGCCATCGGGCGGGCGACAAGGAAGCCCTGGCCGCGCGGGCAGCCCATCTCGCGAAGGAGCTCGAGCTGCTCCGGGCGCTCGATCCCCTCCGCGACGACGACCAGCCCGAGGTCGCGGCCGACCCGGACGATCGTGCGGGTCAGCAGCGTCAGGGTCTCGTCCCGGCCGAGCCCGGCGACGAACGAAGGATCGATCTTGATGACGTCCACCGGCAACTGCCGCAGGAAGGCCAGGGAGGCGTACCCGGTGCCGAAGTCGTCGATGGCCAGCCGCACTCCCAGATCGCGCAGCGCGGACAGCCGGGCGATCAGCTCGTCGCCGCCGTCGACCAGAACCTCCTCCTGGACCTCCAGGGTGAGCATCTCCGGAGACAGGCCACTGTCCTCCAGCGCGGTCGCCACCGACTCGACGAACCGCGGAGCGGCGATCTCCCGGGGCCGGAGGTTGATCGACAGTCCGATGTCCCAGTCGGACGCGCGCCAGCGGGCCACCTCGCAGCACGCCTCGCGCAGCACCCAGTTGCCGAGCGGGATCATCAGACCCGACTCCTCGGCGGTGCCGATGAACTCCTCCGGCGGCACGAACACGCCGTCGCGCCACCACCGCACCAGCGCCTCGACGCCGGTGACACGCGACGTGGCGAGCTCGACGACCGGCTGGAACTCCACCGCGAACTGCTGCTCGGTGAGCGCGCGCTGCAGCTCGCCGCCGAGCTCGAGCCGGCGGACCACGTCGGCGTGCATCTTGGCGGCGAACACCTCGACCCGGCCCCCGCCGAGATCCTTGGCCCGGGACAGCGCGACGTCGGCGTTGCGGATGAGCTCGGGAGCGCCGATGCCGTCCTCGGTGAAGGCGATGCCGACGCTGGCCGTGAGCACGATGCTGCGATCGCCGACGCGGTAGGGCTCGCCGGCCAGGGCGCGGACGAGCCGCTCACCGAGGTCGACGGCCGTCTGCACCTCCGTGGCGTTCTCCACGAACACGGCGAACTCGTCGCTTCCCCAGCGGGCGACGGTGTCGTCGGCCAGGACGCCCGCACGCAGCCGCCGCGCGGCCTGCGCCAGCACCTGGTCGCCACCGGCGTGGCCGATGGAGTCGTTGACGGCGGTGAAGCCGTCGAGGTCCACGAAGATCACCGAGACGGTGCCCAGGCAGCGCTCCACGACCTCGCGGGCACGTTCCTCGAAGTACGCGCGGTTCGGCAGCCCGGTCAGGCCGTCGTGGAAGGTCAGGTGGGTGACCTGACGCTGCAGCGCGGCCTGCTCGCTGAAGTCGCGGACGGTGACCAGCAGCCGGTCCGCGGCGCCGTCCCCGGACGAGCCGTACCGGCAGATCGTGGACTCGGTCGGCAGCCAGGTGCCGTCGGCCGCGCGGACCCGGCAGGCGAGACGGACGACGTCGTCGTCGCACTCGCGGAGGAACCGGCGTACCGCCGCCGCCACCCTCGGCAGGTCCTCCGGGTGGACGATATCGTTCACCGACCGGCCGAGCAGGTCCTCGGCCGTGTAGTGGTACGAGGGATGGGCCCCGGAACTGACGTACTCGATCACACCGTCGAGCCCGCAGATGACGACGACGTCGTTGATGCTCTCGGTGAGCGCGCGGAAGTGCTTCTCACTGGTCTTCACGGCGCGCCGCAGCCGGTCGTTGTCGTGGACCAGCTCACCGAGCCGGGCGAGGACGACGAGGACGGCGGACCCGGCGATGACCGGGACGACCGGCCGCAGGCCGTGCGCGCCGGTCAGCGTGTGGCCGGCCACGAAGATCGCCGCGGCGGCGGCCGTGGCGGCCGGCGCGATGCCGGGGCCCACGAGGCGGCGCCGGGTCGCGTCGTCGTGCCCCCCGCGCAGGACCCACGGGGCCGCGCCGAGGAGGAGCAGCCCGGCCAGGCGCGCCAGGTCCGCGGCGGAGCCGTACGGGCCTTGGCCGTTCAGCCGGCCCACGACGTACAGGACGTCGGCCGCGGTGAGCACGAGCAGCGCGCCGTAGGCGACCATGGCGGACCGGCGGCGCCCGCGCACCGCGCCCACCGCCATCGGCAGCAGCCCGCAGATCAGCAGCGCGTCGAGCAGCGGATAGCGCAGCTCGGTGAGGAACTCTCCCCAGCCCTCTCCCGACAGCCGGTACAGCCGGTCGAAGACCGCGACCCACCCGACGACGAACAGCGCGCAGGCACAGACGTAGGTGTCGGCGAGGTAGCGCAGCCACGGACGGGCGCTGCGCGGCAGGCCGATCGGCGCGACGAACCCCGCCGTCAACGTGCCCAGCGCGATGAGGAACAACAGGTCGGCCGGGGAGACCGCCACCGCCGACCGGCTGAAGACGATCCGGGAGATCGCGTTGACCGCCGCGCCGGCGGACCAGGCCACCGCGGCCAGGCCGAACCAGCGCCAGGTGTCCCGGTCGACCTTCCCGGCGGCGCCCTGGGGCGCCCGCCACAGGGCGAACAGGAACGACGTCGCGGCGACCGCCGCCGCCCAGGCGGTGAGCCAGGCGCCGGCGCCGTCGGTCCCCCTGCCGGACAGGAAGGCGACCGCGTGGATGACGGCGAGTGCGACGACGGGACCGAACGGCCGCGCGGCCGCCGGTATCCCCCAGCGTCGCCGCTTCGTCCGCTCGCCGGTCATCACTTACTCGCTCTCTGGTTTTAATCGAATTCTTCCGGAGCACGGCGCGCACCGGGTGCCGAACGCATGACTTTCCGGGACGACGGCCTGCGGCCGTCTCAGGTGCGGCGTAAACCTGCCTGTCGAATGCCGTGTCATCCGGTACGGGTGATGACCCGCGGACGGGACGTCACTGGTGGAGATCAAGCCGAACGCGCGCCCGCCGGGATCTCCGGCAGCGCCCGCGCGGCGGTCACTCTGGTCAGCCTCGTTGCTCAATGTACGGTCCGTAGGTCACGGCGCGATTGAGGCTGAGCGTCCACCCGGCGACAAATCGCAACGTTGCGTAACCGGTCATCGAGCGCTTCATAGCGCTTTGTCGGCGCGATCGACCGAATGGGTAAAGCTCCGGCCGCCGCACACAGCGGATCGTCCAAAAGACCGGGACAGAAGCCTTTACGAGATCAGTAGGTGTCGGTGATCACGTTGCGCAGCGGCTCGTCCCGGACGTGGCGTTCGAGCTGTTCGCGCACCAGGGCGACGGCGCGCCGCCGCGAGGCCGGCGTCGACCCTCCGACGTGCGGCGTGATGAAGACCCCCGGTGCGGACCAGAGGGGGTGACCGGCGGGCAGCGGCTCCGGGTCGGTCACGTCGAGCACCGCGCGCAGCCGTCCCCGGGACAGCTCGGCGAGCAGCGCGCCGGTGTCGACCACCGGACCGCGGGCGGCGTTCACGAGGAGGGCGCCGTCCTTCATCCGCGCGAGGAGGTCCGCGTCGAACAGGCCGGTCGTCTCCTCGGTGAACGGCACGATCAGGACCACGATGTCGGCCTGGGGAAGCAGTTCCGGGAGCGCCCCGACCGGGTGGACGCCGTCCCGCGCCGTTCTCGCCACGCGGGTGACCTCGGTCTCGAACGGGAGCAGGCGCCGCTCGATCGCCGCGCCGACCGAGCCGTACCCCACGATGAGCACGGAGCGGTCGGCCAGCGCGTCGGTCATGTGCCAGTCCCAGCGGCCGTCGCGCTGCGCGCCGGCGAACCGCGGGAAGTCGCGCTGGGCGGCGATGATCGCCCCGACCGTCCACTCGGCGGTGCTCGCGTCGTGCACGCCCCGGCCGTTGCACAGCACCGCGCCGGGCGGCACATGTGGCAGGAAGGTGTCGACGCCGGCGACCTGCAGTTGGAGGACCTTCAGACTCCGCATCCGGGCCAGGACGGCGCGGCTCTGCGGGGTGGGGACGAACGGCGGGACGTAGAACTCCACCTCCGCGGGATCGCCCGGAAGGTCGTCCCCGCCCGGGTAGACGTCCACCTCGGCTCCGGCGACGTCCGCCATCGCCTCGGCCATCTCCTTGTCCGGGACCCAAACCTTCACCACGCGCCTCCCTGGCCATCGGAACAGATCGTACGACCCGCCCCGATGCCGCACCCACGGCCGGATGCCCGACATGACCGTCGGCGGTGGTCCTGCCGGGCTCTGGTCCTGGCGGAGGCCGACCGTTCGCAGCCGTCACCCTGCCGTCGCCACGAAGCGGCCCGGATCTTGAAGGAGACCGCCGAGGACTGAGTCCCAGCTCCCGGGCGCCGTTGACTTTGGGATTGTCGCCCATTCGCGCGCCTCGGGAAGGGCGATAACCCCAAGATCAACGCGGGCGAGCTGCGCGTGCTGCTCTGGTGCCGTTCTTCCCCCGCCGTCGGTGTGTCAGCTCGCGAGTTCCCCGATGACCGACTCGTGAGCTCTCTGAACGGTCAGCTCGTGAGCTTCTGGATGATCAGCTCGCGGGCCCGGCCCGCGTCGGCCTGGCCACGGGTCGCCTTCATGACCGCGCCGACCAGCGCGCCCGCCGCCGCGACCTTGCCGCCACGGATCTTGTCCGCGACGTCCGGGTTGGCGGCGATGACCTCGTCGATGACCGTGCCCAGCTGACCCTCGTCGCTGACGACCTTCAAGCCGCGCTTCTCGACGACCTCGTCCGGGGAGCCCTCGCCGGCGAGCACGCCGTCGAACACCTGCCGGGCGAGCTTGTCGTTGATGGTGCCCTCGGCGACCAGCCCGCTCACCCGC
Organism: Actinoallomurus purpureus; assembly: GCF_024055795.1. Classification (GTDB taxonomy): domain Bacteria; phylum Actinomycetota; class Actinomycetes; order Streptosporangiales; family Streptosporangiaceae; genus Actinoallomurus; species Actinoallomurus purpureus. The sequence goes on from NZ_JAMXMY010000011.1 coordinate 50,831, forward strand.
GCGACGTCGGCCGGGGTCACCGGCAGCTCGGCCAGGTCGGCGCCCTGCTCGGTGGCCCGCCGCGACAGCTCGTTCATCCACCACTTGCGGGCCGCGGCCGGGTCGGCGCCCTCCCGGATCGTGTCCTCGATCAGGTCGAGCGCCCCGGCGTTGACGATGTCGCGCAGTTCCTTCTCGGCGAGACCCCACTCCTCGGTCACCCGGGCGCGGCGGGCGGCGGGCAGTTCCGGCTGCCCGGCGCGCAACTGCTCCACCCACTCGCGCGATGGCGCCATCGGCACCAGGTCGGGCTCGGGGAAGTAGCGGTAGTCCTGCGCCTCTTCCTTGCTGCGCCCGCTCGTCGTGCTGCCGGTGTTCTCCTGGAAGTGGCGGGTCTCCTGGATCACCCGGCCGCCCGCGTCGAGCACTCCGGCCTGACGCTCGATCTCGAACCGTACGGCGCGCTCGACCGAGCGGAGCGAGTTGACGTTCTTGGTCTCGGAGCGGGTGCCCCACTCGGACGCACCCTTGGGCATGAGCGAGACGTTCACGTCGCAGCGCATCGAGCCCTGCTCCATGCGAACGTCGGAGACGCCCAGCGCCCGGACGAGCTCGCGCAGCTCGGTGGCGTACGCCCGAGCGACCAGCGGCGCCTTGTCGCCGGTCGCGACGATCGGCTTGGTCACGATCTCGACGAGCGGGATGCCGGCCCGGTTGTAGTCGACGAGCGAGAAGTCGGCGCCGTGGATCCGGCCGGTGGCGCCGCCGACGTGCAGCGACTTGCCGGTGTCCTCCTCCATGTGGACCCGCTCGATCTCGACGCGGTACGTCTCCCCCTCGACCTCGACGTCGAGGTACCCGTCGATGCACAACGGCTCGTCGTACTGCGAGATCTGGAAGTTCTTCGGCATGTCCGGATAGAAGTAGTTCTTCCGGGCGAACCGGCACCATTCGACAATCGTGCAGTTCAGCGCCAGGCCGATCTTGATGATGCCCTCGATCGCGGCGCGGTTCGTCACCGGCAGCGAACCCGGCATGCCCAGACAGACGGGGCAGACCTGGGTGTTGGGCTCCGCACCGAACTCGGTCGCGCACCCGCAGAACATCTTCGTCGTCGTGCCCAGCTCGATGTGGGTCTCGATGCCCAGCACCGGCTCGTATCTCGCCAGCGCCTCGTCGTACGGCACGAGCGTTTCCGTGCTCATCGGTCGTTCAGTCCCTTCCAGCCCTCAGAGTTGGGGGGCCTTGGCCAGGAGCGGGCCGCCCCAGCGGTCCTGCAGGGCGCGCTCGACGGCGGCGCCGACGCGGTAGACCCGCTCGTCCGCGAGGACCGGTGCCATGATCTGCAGGCCGACCGGCAGGGAGTCCTCGTCGGCCAGGCCGCAGGGCACCGAGATGGCGGCGTTGCCGGCGAGGTTGGACGGGATCGTGCACAGGTCGGCGAGGTACATCGCCATCGGGTCGTCGGCGCGCTCGCCGATCGGGAACGCCGTGGTCGGCGTCGTCGGCGAGACGAGGACGTCGACCTGCTCGAACGCGGCGTCGAAGTCGCGGGTGATCAGCGTGCGGACCTGCTGCGCCTTGCCGTAGTAGGCGTCGTAGTAGCCGCTGGACAGGGCGTAGGTGCCGAGCATGATCCGGCGCTTGACCTCGTCCCCGAAGCCCTCGGCGCGGGTCAGCGCCATGACCTCCTCGGCCGAGCGGGTGCCGTCGTCGCCGACGCGCAGGCCGTAGCGCATGCCGTCGAAGCGGGCCAGGTTGGACGAGCACTCCGACGGCGCGATCAGGTAGTACGCCGGCAGCGCGTACGTGAAGTGCGGGCAGGAGACCTCGACGACCTTGGCGCCGAGCGACTCCAGCACCTCCACCGCCTCGTGGAAGCGGGCCAGCACGCCCGGCTGATAGCCCTCGCCGCCGAACTCCTTGACGACGCCGACCCGCAGGCCGGCGACGTCGGCGCGACGCGCGGCCTCGACGACGGGCGGCACCTGCTGGTCGATCGAGGTGGAGTCCATCGGGTCGTGCCCGGAGAACGCCTCGTGCAGGAGCGCGGCGTCCAGAACCGTACGGGCCAGCGGGCCCGGCGTGTCGAGCGAGGACGCGAACGCGATCAGGCCGTACCGCGAGGAGCCGCCGTAGGTCGGCTTCATGCCGACGAGGCCGGTGACGGCGGCGGGCTGGCGGATCGAGCCGCCGGTGTCGGTGCCGGTCGCCAGGGGCGCCTCGTACGCGGCGACCGCCGCGGAGGAGCCGCCGGACGAGCCACCGGGGATCTTGCCGAGATCCCACGGGTTGTGCGACGGGCCGTACGCGCTGTTCTCCGTCGAGGAGCCCATCGCGAACTCGTCCATGTTCGTCTTGCCGAGGATGACCAGCCCGGCCTCGCGCAGCCGCCGCGTGACGGTCGCGTCGTACGGCGGGCGCCAGCCCTCCAAGATCTTGGAGGAGCAGGTCGTCGGCATGTCGGACGTCGTGAAGACGTCCTTGTGCGCGATCGGGACGCCGGCCAGCGGGCCGAGCGTCTCCCCCGCCGCGCGGCGGTCGTCGACCGCGCGCGCCTGCGCGAGCGTCGTCTCGGGTTCGACGTGCACGAACGCCTTGACGGAGCCCTCGACGGCGGCGATGCGGTCCAGGTGCGCCTGGGCGACCTCGACCGCCGACGCCTCACCGGAGGCGATCAGCGCGGCCAGCTCGGCCGCGGTCTTCTTGATGATGGTCATCGGTCGCTCAGGCCTCCTCGTCCAGAATCCGCGGGACCCTGAAACGCTGTTCCTCGGCGGCGGGCGCGCCGGAGAGCGCCTGGTCGGGCGCGAGAGAGGGCCGTACCTCGTCGGTGCGGAAAACGTTGGTCAGCGGCAGCGCGTGCGAGGTGGGCGGGATGTCCTCCGCCGCGACCTCCTGGATGCGCGCGACCGCGGAGATGATGTCATCGAGCTGGGTGGCGAGGTGGTCGAGCTCATCCTCGCGCAGCGCCAGCCGGGACAGCCGGGCGAGGTGGGCGACCTCCTCGCGGGTGATGGCTCCGCCGCCGCGGGCCTGGCCCGCGGCGGCGGTGCCATGGGCGGCGTGCTCGTTAAGCATGTCGAAACCGTTTCTGCGATCGATGGGTTCCCAGCCATCCTAGAGGGCGCGGGAAACCGGCCACGACCGGTTAACGGGCGGTTTACCCAGGCATGATCGCAGGATCGTTACCCAGGTGATCACAGCGCCGCTCCATGGGCACGAGCGGGGCCGGGGGGCGGCATCGTCGGCGCCCGCGACCTGAGACGTCCTCGCTCGGCGTCTCACCGGAGGACGGCATCGTCGGCGTCCGCGGCCTGGGACATCGTCGCTCGGGCATCTCGTCGGGGGGCGGCATCGTCGGCGCCCGCGACCTGAGACATCATCGCTCGGCGTCTCACCGGAGGACGGCATCGTCGGCGTCCGCGGCCTGGGACATCGTCGCTCGGGCATCTCGTCGGGGGGCGGCATCGTCGGCGCCCGCAACCGTGGATGTTCCCGCTCGGAGGCGCCCTCAGAGGGCGGCTCCCTCCGGCGCCTGGAGCTGGGAGAAGTGCTCGCGCAGCCAGGCGGTCGCCTCGGCCGCGGTCATCGGCGGCTGGAAGTGGTAGCCCTGGGCGGCGTCGCAGCCGAGGTTGCGCAGGAGGTGCTCCGTCTCGGCGTTCTCGACGCCCTCGGCGACCGAGCGCAGGCCCAGTGTGCGCGCCAGATCGATGATCGACCGGACGATGACGGCGTCGTCGCCCGCCTCCCGGAGCCGGCTGATGAAGGAAGCGTCGATCTTGATCTCCTCGACCGGCAGGCTCTTCAGCCGGACGAGCGAGGAGTAGCCGGTGCCGAAGTCGTCGAGGCTGAGCGGGATGCCCAGAGCGGCCAGCGCCTCGACGGTGTCGGACGCGTAGGCGGGCTCGTTCATCAGGATCCGCTCGGTGATCTCCAGCTGGAGGGCCCGCGGCGGCATCTCGTGCCGGAGCAGCCCCGACGCGATCATCTCGGTGAGCGCCGAGTCGAGCAGGTCACGGCCGGCGGCGTTGATGGCGACCTGGACGCGGAACCCGGCCTTCCACCATCGCGCCACCTGGGCGAGCGCGGCGTCGACCACGAAATCGGTGATGCCACGCATGAGGTAGGTCTGCTCGGCGATCGGCAGGAACTGCTCCGGGGTGAGCAGCCCCTTCTGCGGATGCCGCCAGCGCAGCAGCGCCTCCATGCCCACCGGCTGGCCGTTGCCGAGGAACAGCTTGGGCTGGAAGAACAGCTCCAGCTCGCGGCGGTCGATGGCGCGCCGCAGCTGCCCTTGGCGGCCGAGGCGCTCCGGCGAGTTGCGATCGCGGTCCGGTGAATAAATCTCTACCCCGGTGCGATTTTCCTTAGCCACGTACATCGCGACGTCGGCGCGCTGCAGCAGCAGTTCGAAGTCGGGCGCGTGGTCGGGATGGAGGGCGATGCCGACGCTGGCCTCAAGATCGAACGACATCCCGTCGAGGCGCGCCGGCTCGTTCAGCGCCGCGCGGAGCCGGGCCGCCACCTCGCGGGCGCCGCGCGTGTCGCGCACGGTCGGCAGCAGGATCGCGAACTCGTCCCCGCCGAGCCGTGCGACCAGGTCGCCGGGCCGCACGCTGTGGGTGAGACGGTGCGCGACGAGCTGCAGGAGGCGGTCGCCCGTGGGGTGCCCGAGCGTGTCGTTGACCTCCTTGAAGCGGTCCAGGTCGAGCAGGAACAGGCCGACGCGCCGGGGCGGCTCGCCGTCCCCGTCGCGCGCGGTGAGGGCCCGTTCGGCGTGGTGTCGCGCCTGTGCAAGCGCTTCCTCGGTCCGCATGATCAGGAGCTTGCGGTTCGGCAGGCCGGTGAGGCCGTCGTGCAGGGCCTGGTGCTCGCGGCTGACCGAGACCGAGGCGTTGATGTACACCGCGATGAACGGCAGGACGAACAGCGGGACGAACGCCGCCGACCAGCTCATCGCCACCACCACGAGCGGCGCCAGCCCGAGCAGGGCGCTGTGCACGAGGAGCTGCAGGCCGAGGTTCCAGCGCATGGCCTTCAGGACGGACGTGCGCTCGTGCAATCCGATCGCGGCGTTGACCAGCGCGAGGTTGACGACGAAGTACGCGACGCCGGCCAGCAGCATGATCGGCAGGTCCCGGCCGTGGGGGGTCCAGGGGTGCGAGGGCGACGCCGTGATGCCGAACATCAGCAGCACCAGGCCCGACGCGGTGAAGCTCAGGGTGTACTGGCCGACGTTGAAGGCGGTGCGGTGCAGCGCGCGCCGGCGCAGCATCCCGGTCGCCACCGTGGCGATGGCCTGCAGCAGCAGCGCCGTGGGCAGGCCCGCGTAGATCATGGTGGCGAAGGTGAAGGCGGTGGAGACCGTCGCGCCGGTGGTCTCGGTCGAGCCCGGCGTGATGATCGGCTTGAGCTCACCGCACACGATCAGACAGGCCAGGATCCAGAAGAGTGGGGCGCCGACCAGCGCCCGAAGGTCGCCGACGCTCAGGAAGGCGAGCGAGGTGGCAAGGGCCGCGACGCCGACCACCGTGACACAGACGACGTAGCTCCACAGAGGAGAGCCATGCCGGGGGATCGTGTCCCGCGTGTTGTTCGGGTCCTTCATCACGTCCTCGGGGGGTTACACCCAAACCTTGCGCTTTGGGGGGAGGCGATGGTGTTTGGACGGACACATGTAGTACTGAGGGGAGACTACGACGTCCAAGCAACTTCGCGGAACCGATTGCGCACGTTGCGTTACGCCTGCACCCGAACGTCGAGAACCCCCTCGGTAATCAATCGATACCGTACAGTATCGCCTTGCAGGTCAGCATGACCACCTTCTTCGGTAATCACTCCTCGCCGACGACCGCGATCTCCGTGGCCGCATCCGGCCCCTTCTCCAGCAGCACCTGGAACCCCGCCTCATCGAGCAACGGGACCCCCAGCTTCACCGCCTTGTCGTACTTCGACCCCGGGCTCTCGCCATGGACGACGAACCCGGTCTTCTTGGAAACCGAGCTGGACACCTTGCCACCGAGGTTCTGCACGGCCTCGGTCGCGGAGTCGCGGCTGAAGCCCTCCAGCGACCCGGTGATGACGACGGTGACACCCTCCAGCGGCCGGGGCCCCTCGGCCGCGCCCTCGTCCTCCATCCGAACGCCCGCCGCGCGCCACTTCTCGACGATCTCGCGGTGCCAGTCGACGGTGAACCACTCCGTCACCGACGCGGCGATCGTCGGGCCGACGTCCTCCACCGCCGTCAGCTCCTCCTCCGACGCGGCGACGATGCGGTCGAGCGAGCGGAACTCCCGCGCCAGCGCCTGGGCCGCCGTCGGCCCGACGTGCCGGATCGACAGCGCGACCAGGACCCGCCACAACGGCTGCTTCTTGGCCTTCTCCAGCTCCTCGAAGAGCTTCTCGACCGTCTTCTTCGGCTCACCGGCCTTGTTCGCGAAGAACGTGACGACCTTCTCCTCGCCCGTCTTCGGGTCGATCTTCGGCAGACCGGTGCGCTGCTCGCGGACCACCGACTTGATCGGCAGAAGCTGCTCGACCGTCAGGTGGAACAGGTCGCCCTCGTTCTTGACCGGCGGGTCCTCCGGCTCCAGCGGCTGGGTCAGCGCGGTCGCCGCGACGTATCCCAGGGCCTCGATGTCCAGGGCGTTGCGGCTCGCCACGAAGTAGAGCCGCTCCCGCAGCTGCGCCGGGCACTTCTGCGCATTGGGGCAGCGGATGTCGACGTCGCCCTCCTTCTGCGCCCGCAGCTCGGTGCCGCACTCCGGGCACCGGCTCGGCATGACGAACTCCTGCTCCGCGCCGTCGCGCAGGGCGACGACCGGCCCGACGATCTCCGGGATGACGTCGCCCGCCTTGCGCAGGATGACCGTGTCGCCGATCAGCACGCCCTTGCGCTTGACCTCGTCGGCGTTGTGCAGCGTGGCGTACGCGACCGTGGAACCGGCGACCTCGATCGGCTCCATCACGCCGTACGGCGTCACGCGGCCGGTGCGGCCCACCCCGACCCTGATGTCCAGGAGCTTGGTGTTGACCTCCTCCGGCGGGTACTTGAACGCGATCGCCCACCGCGGCCACCGGCTCGTCGACCCCAGCCGCCGCTGCAGCGCCAGCTGGTCGACCTTGACCACGACGCCGTCGATCTCGTACGCCGGCTCGTGCCGGTGCTCGCCGTAGTACTCGATGAACTCGCGGACGTCGTCGAGACCGTCGACGACCTTGTACCGGTCGCTGATCGGCAGGCCGAACGACCGCATGATCTCGTAGGAGTCCGACTGGCTCTCCGGCTGCCTGCCACCGCGCCACGCGCCGAACCCGTGCACGATCATGCTCAGCGGACGCCGCGCGGTGACCCGGGGATCCTTCTGCCGCAGCGACCCGGCGGCCGCGTTGCGCGGATTGGCGAACGGCTCCTCGCCCGCCTGCACGCGCGTCTCGTTGAGCTTCTCGAACGCCTCCACCGGCAGGTAGACCTCGCCGCGCACCTCCAGCAGCTCCGGCACGTCGTCGCCCTCGAGCTGCAGCGGCACGGCGTCGATCGTGCGGATGTTGTTGGTGATGTCCTCTCCCGTACGGCCGTCACCGCGCGTCGCGCCTCGTACGAGCCTGCCGTTCTCGTACGTCAGGTTGACCGCCAGCCCGTCGATCTTCAGCTCGCACAGGAAGTTCGCGACGGAGCCGACCTCCTTCTCCGCACGCGTCAGCCACGCCGAGAGGTCATCGGTACTGAAGGCGTTGTCGAGGCTCTGCATGCGCTCGATGTGCTCGACCGTCGCGAAGTCGGTCGTGATGGGCGCGCCGACCTTCTGCGTCGGCGAGTCCGGCGTGACCAGCTCCGGGTGCTCGCCCTCCAGCGCCCGGATCGCGAGCATCAGCCGGTCGTAGTCCGCGTCGCTGATCGTCGGGGAGTCGAGGACGTAGTAGCGGTAGTTGGCCTCGTCGAGCTCCTGAGCCAACTCCGCATGCCGCTGCCGGACCGCGTCGGGTGCGCCTGTCGCCACGAGTCTCTCTCCCTGCCTGCGAGTGCCACTGGTCTTAGTGTCTCGCGCGCCACAGACACTTCTGACCTGCGGCTCGTGGTCCATCGCCGGTCCGTGCGCAGACTTTGTACGCGCCTGCGATCCGCGATCCGTACTAGGAGAAGATCGCCTGGCCCAGACTGAGCAGGATGGCGGCCAGGAGCGACAGCACCGCCGCGACCGCGAAGCCGGCGCACAGCCCGATGAGCAAGGGCAGCAGTGTCCCCCAGGGGCGCGGGTTCGCGCGGAGCGGCACGCCGACCTCGAACCGGACCCGCCTCGCCATGATGGACAGCACCACCAGCGCCAGCGCGGCGAGGCTCACGATCCCGAAGACACCCGCCAGGTCGAGCGCGGCGTTGGCCGGCCCCGGCTGGACATATCGGCCGTCCGGCCGGCGGCGCAGTGTCATGGACCCGCCCACGCCGACCCGCGAGTCTTTGATCCGGGCGGCGCCGTCGACGGGCCTGCCCTTCGCCGGCACGAACGTCCCCGTGCAGATGCGTCTGCTTCCATAACCGGCCGGGACCGAGTGACAGCGTGCGGCGGTGAACCGTCCGGGTGTCCCGGCGAGTCCGGCCGCGTACTGGAAGCCGTCGAGAGGGAAGAGCACCAGCCGAGCTGCCAGGACGACCACCCCGATTGCGACCAGCACACCGGCCGCGGTGCGCACCAGGCGCAGCGACGGGGCGGTGTCGGCGCTCTCGCCCTCTCCCGCTCCGAGGACCTGCCGATCCCGTCCCATGACCGTTTCCTCACGTCCTCGTCTTGCGGACGAGTCACCACAGAATCGACTTCTTGGACACGGCCGTTACGAATCATGCGATCCGGCAGGCCGCGGCAGCCCTTCCAGGACGTCATCGCGCGCCACCGACACCGGTGCCGTTCGGCTCGCCACCGTCCGTCCCGACGGCAGCCGTGACGCTGGTGGGATCTTGCTGCGGGGGTCAGTAGTCGAGGCTCGCGAACCAGTCGCCGCGGCCCTGCGGGGTCAGGTCGAGGAGGTGCCAGACGGGGGCCAGGAGGTCGATGCCGCGCTGGTCGATGTCGTCGGCCATGCGTGGGTGGGTGGAGTAGAAGTGGCGGACCGTGCCGTCGCCGTCGCGGGTGAAGACGGAGACGGTGGAGTCCTGTTCGCCGTCCTCGTCCTCGCTGCCCAGGTCGTACTTGAAAGTGCTGTCGCCGCAGCTCAGGAGCCGTAGCCGGTGCCAGCCGCGGTTACGGCCGTGCTGCCGCAGTGCGGGGAGGTCGGCGGCCGCGGCGATGGCGAAGTCGGCGTTGCGGGCAATGTGGCGGGCGATGCCGTTGAAGCCGTCGATCCACAGGGTGCACATCGGGCAGGGGCCGGTCTGCCGCTTGCCGTACATGAGGTGGTAGACGATCAGCGGGCGGTCCGGAGCGGTGAACAGCCCGCTCAGGGTGACCTCGCGGACCGGTGTGTCGCCGGCGTCGAGGTCGGCGGGGCCCTCGACGAAGACGTAGTCGTCGACGGGCGGCCCCTTCGGGAGCGCCCGTCGCCGGGCCGCGACCTTCTCCCGGTGGCGCATGAGGTCGATCTCGGCCAGGCGCAGCTCTTCGCGGGCGGCGAGGTAGTCCGCCGATTCCCCGGCCAGTCTGGTGTGCCGCACCATGGCGTCCTCCTGGGGTGGCCATCCCCCCGGACCCCCGCCCCGAACCCCGAGCGCGTGGCTGGGGTGCGTCGCCGGAGGTCTTTGCCGTCGCTCTTGCCGGGACAATTCCGACCAAACACCCGACCCACCGTCCATACCGACGGCAAGGTGTCCACCGCGACGACAGAGTCAGCCCGACGGCGGGGGAAGAACGGCACCAGAGCAGCACGCGCAGCTCGCCCGCGTTGATCTTGGGGTTATCGCCCTTCCCGAGGCGCGCGAATGGGCGACAATCCCAAAGTCAACGGCGCCCGGGAGCTGGGACTCAGTCCTCGGCGGTCTCCTTCAAGATCTGGGCCGCTTTGCGGCGACGGCAGGGTGACGGCTGCGAACGGTCCGCCTCAGAAGACCAGCGAGAGGAGAAAGCCGACCAAGGCACACAGTCCTGCCAGGACGAGGGAGGCCCCGAACAGCGGGACGAGGATGGACAGCAACACTCCCCAGGGAGGGGGATTCTTCCGCAGCCGCTTCCAGCCTCCGGCCGAGACCTGCTTCGGCGACGCACAGAGCACCACGAGCAGGAACGCGGCAAGGCTCACGATCCCGAAGGCGGTCGCGAGATTCATGCCCGCGTTCACCGGACCGGGTTGGACGTACCCGCCATCGGGTCTGCGGCGCAGCGTGGCAGGCTTACCGACGCCGATCCGAGCGTTGCGGATCTGAGCGGCCCGGTCGATGAAGCCCCCCTTGGTCGACTCGAACGTCCCGCTGCAGATGCGGGTGCTGCTCTTGCCGGACCCGGTGGTGTGGCACCGCGCGGCCGTGAACGTCCCCGGTGTCCCGGCCAGCCCGGACGTGTAGCGGGCGTCGTTGAGAGGGAAGGTCAGCAGCCAGCCCGCGAGACCGAGGACTCCCATCGCGACGAGTACGCCGACCGCGGTGAGCAACACGCTCGATGGAGACCCTGCCGACCTGCGCCTGCTCCGCTTTCCCCTGCCGGCGGGGCTGCGCTTCTTCGGCCCGCCGGCCGGCCTACTGCGCTTCCGCCCACCAGCGGAACCACTCCTCTTCCGCCCACCGGCAGCAGCACTGCTCTTCCGCCCACCGGCGGAAGCACTCCTCTTCCTCCCGCCGGCGGGCGTACTGCGCTTTCGCCCACCGGTGGAACCGCTCGTCTTCCGCCTGCCGGCAGACCCGCCCTCGGCATGCCGTACCGCTCGCCGCGCCATTGCAGCTGCCCCTCCCTGATGTGCTGCGATCCGGCCGAACCGTCGCCGGCTGAGATGAGCCAGACGGTACTGATCAGTCCTCGGCGGTCTCGGCCAGGACCTGGGCCGCTTCGCGGCAGTGCCTCAACGCGGCGCGTACGTAGGCGGGACTCGCTCCGGCCAGGCCGCAGGCGGGCGTGACGACGACGCCCTCGGCGAGGACCTTCGGGGAGAAACCGAGACGCCGCCACAGCTCCTGCGCGCGGGTCAGCGACTCCTTCGGCGCCGGCAGGCGGGTGTCGGTGCCGGGGACGACACCGAGAAGGAAGCCGGTGCCCGCCTCGACGGCCTCGCCGATCGCGTCTTCGTCCTGGCCGCGCAGCAGCGCGGCATCGACCGAGATCGCCTTCGCTCCGGCCGAACGCAGCAGGCCGTACGGCGTGCGCGGAGCGCAGGAGTGCACGATCGGGAAGGCGTCCGCCGCCTCGATCACCCGCCGCAGGCCGTCCTCGGCGATGGGAGCCTCGACGGCACGGAGCCGGGAGAAACCGCTCGCGGTCGGAACGGTTCCCGCCAGAACGCCGGGCAGGCCGGGCTCGTCGAGCTGGAGAAGGATCGTCGCCCGGGGCAGCCGGCGGCGTACGTCGGCGACGTGCGCGGCGAGACCCTCGGCCAGCGAGGCGATCAGTTCCCGTACGGCGCCGGGGTCGCGGAGCGCGCGGTCACCGTGCCTGAGCTCGATCGAGGCGGCCAGAGTCCAGGGCCCGGCGATCTGGATCTTGAACGGTCCCTCGTACTCCCCCGCCCGCTCCTCCAGCGTGTCGAGGTCCCGGGCGAGCATGCTCCGGGCGCGGGACGTGTCCCGGCCCGGCCGGTCGGCGAACCTCCACCCGGACGGCTGCAGCCCGACGGCGAGTTCGACGAGCAACCCGGCGGCCCGCCCGATCATGTCCGCACCGGGCCCACGCTCCGGCAGCTCCGGGAGGTACGGCAGGTCGGGAAGCCCACCGAGGACGACCCGCAGCGCCTCGGCGGGATCATCGCCGGGATGAGAGCCGACGCCGGTGGCGGTCCCAATGGTCCACGGAAGATCAGGCACGGCAGAAGCCTATGGCCTGGCCGCCGGGTCTTCGCCGACGGCCTCCAGCAGCCGCACGGTCGGAGGGAGGTTCCTACGGCGGCGACGGCGGTCCGCGCGAGTGTCAGGCGGGCAGTGGCTGGAGAAGCCGGGCGGGCGTGACCTCTTCCGTGTGAATGATGACGTCGAACCAGGACCGTAGCGATCCGCCCGACAGGTGGTAGGCCGCGTCATCGGCGGCGTCGTAGGAGGGGCCGATCAGCCGTGTCCTGGCGGAGGCGTTGAGCCCGCGACGTACGGGCTCGGGCTGCGGCGCCCGCAGGTCCAGGACGTATCCCGCTCGGCCGGCGGCGCCCGCGCTGAGCGTGGAGTCGGCGAACTGCGTGCTCGGCGCGGGGAGGGGCACGCCGATCGAGCCGTGCCCCAGGGTCAGTCCGATCGACCGGTAGCCCTCCCCCATGCGTTCCCGCAGGTAACCGCCCATGTTGCGATGCGTCTCAGGGGGTGCGGCCTGGGACACCGTACGGGGGTCACCGACGGCGGTGTGCGCCATGCCACCCCAGTACACGACCTTGTCGCCGGTGCGCTCCTGCCACCAGGTCACGCCGTCGGCGAGCGCCCGTTCCACCCCGGCGAGGCCGTCGAGCGGCGTCGCGTGCCTCACCGTCCGGTCCGGAGCCTCGGCGAACCGCACCGGATCGTCCGGGTGCCGTTCGTTGTACGACTTCATCCAGCGGACGACCTCGAGGATCTCTTCCGTCCGCAGGAACGCCCGTGCTCCGGCCAGCAGTTCGCGCGGATCACCTTCGCCGGTGGCGATGTAGGCGTCGAGCCCGAGCCGTACCGCGTCGTCGCCTTCCAGGGCCAGCGACCGGAAGCCCTCCTCCTCGACCAACAGCCGCAGGGTGCGATGCGCGACGACCGCCAACTCCCGCGTCATCCGCGCGGCGGCACCGAGCGCCACGACCTTCGCATCCCGCACCAGTGGCGCGAGCGGCCGCAGGTCGTCCAACGGCTCGCCGGGCTCCCGAGCGACCAGCTCATGCGAACTCTCCGTGATCCACTCGGCCATCATCGACTCCGACATCCCACACCTCTTCGTCCCTCACTGCACGTCGCTCCGGTGCGACCCGCTCAGCGAAGAGGCTCTTACCTGAAGTCCAGTTGAGGTCAAGGGCGGGGCACCAGAAAGATACGGAGCACTCTCATAGGTCATGCAATCGCTATCGATTGCTAACCTATGCGCATGGAGCCGTCATCCCCGGCGCAGAGGGAACAGGTGGCCGCGGCACTGCGCCAGATCAGCGCGGGCTTCGCCGCATTGGCCGACGCGATCTCGGCCGACCCCGCCGAAGCCCCGGCGGAGAGCCGGTATCGCTCCCTCATCTCCGAGTGGGGAGAGCGGGGCCTGACGCGAGCCGAGGCGAGTGCGCTGTTCCGCAAGCACGGCTTCTCCCCCCAGGCGGCGGGCGGCTGGGCCCGAGGCGACTGGCTCGAGGTCCGCGAGGACGGCCGCCGCTATCTGACCGACCGTTCGCTGCACTGGCTGACACAAGAGGGGGCCTCCGATGACAGCGGAGCCGACGACTGAGCCGTTCAGCGTCCGTCTGGAGATACGCAGCTACGAGATCGACCCTCAGCTACATCTGGGCGGAGGCTTCTACATCCAGTACGCCGATCACTCTCGCTTCGCGTGCGTCCAAGCCGCCGGAATCTCGGTCGAGGATCTACTCGCCGACGGGATGGGGCCCGTCAATCTGGAAACGGTGATCAAGTATCACCGTGAGCTGCGCGGCGGAGACCAGGTCGACGTGTCCTGTGATTGGGAGTGGGGCGACGGCAAGACCTACCGCGTTCGGCATGTGATGACACATGTGGACGGCACCGTGGCCGCCGAGGTCTCTCACGTGAGCGGGCTGCTCGATCTCAGAACCCGCCGGCTGATCGCCGACCCCGCCCACGCGTGGCGCGCCCGCGCGGACAGGCCCGAACTCCTCCGCCTCCGGCCCGACCGCCCGCGCGGCACGACTGAGTGAACCCCGTTCAGGCGCTCACTCACCGAAGCCGACGCCGCCGCACACCGACCTGCCTCAGTCCGAACTGTCGTGCAGGAGGTCATTCAGGTCTGGCGCATCGCTGACGCCGGTGATCTGTGCGACCTCGACGCATTCGGTGGTGCCGCCCCCTCCAGTGGTGTAGCTGCTCTTACGCCATTCCGTCATGAGTGTCAGCCATCCTCTTCAAGAGGTCACGCGTCTGGTCTTCATTCAACGCCCGAGCGGCGATCCGGTCGAATCGGACAGACACGCTGGCCGCCTCTGCCTGGTCATCGATCACCCGACCGACATCCAGCGTCGTCCCCGCGAACGCGGCCAGTCGCCGCCCAGGCAACTCGAAGAACCAGAACCATCCGTCGATTCCGATGTGGGGAGCGGCTGCGAGCGGGATGACGCGAAGCGATACCTGAGGCAGCCTGCTGCATGCGAGCAAGTGCTCGAACTGGGCCCGCATGACCGCCGGATCGCCCATCGGCCTTAATGCCGCCTCGTCGAGGACGGCCCAGATCAGCGGCGGTTGAGGACTTCGGCCGAGGACCGCGGCCTGGTGAGCCATTCGCCGTTCCACTGCGGCCTCGACATCCTCGATCAGTCCAGCAGCGTGACCTGCGGACAGCAGTCCCCGTGCGTAGTCCTCCGTCTGAAAGGGAATCGGGACGAAGCTGTTGTAAAAGATCTTGACCTGGTCCGCCTCGCGTTTGTAGCGGTCGACCTGAGCGGGCCAGTCGGGGTTGTGGACGAGGCGGGCGAAGCGGCGGAGTCTGGCGAACAGGCCGCCGGTGTCCCAGGCCTTGTCGAGGCGGTCGGCCTGGATGCGGGTGAGCTTGTTGCGGCCCGCTTCGGCGTTTGAAACCCCATGTTTGTTGACGCCGATGATCTGCCCCACCTCGGTCTGTGACATGCCGCGCTTCTGGCGCTCGTAGCGCAGGTGAAAGGCGATGGCGTTCCAGAGGGACTCGTCGGGATCGAGGTTCTCGGCCGCGGTCATCGCTGCCTCCGGGGGGTTCGAAGGTCGATTTGAATCTTCCATGTTACTCAGAGTGAGGTCATTGTTACAGAACGAGCGCGCGATGCGCACGATCTCCGAGGAAGACGGGCGACGCCATGACCGACCGGGTTTTCCCTGAGGAAGAACGGATCTTCGCTTTCCGGCAGTTGTCCACGGGACCGACGGCCGCGGGCGAGGCACGGGAATGGGCGGCCAAGGTGCTGGCCTGCTGGGACCTGGCCGCCCTCGCCGACGATCTGCAGACGGTCGTCACCGAGCTGGTGACCAATTCGCATCGCGCCGGGGCCGGCGCCATCCACGCGCTCATCGAGTGGCAGTGGAATGCGGACACCGTCGAACTCCAGGTGTGGGATGACGCACCCGGACGGCCGCAACTTCGGCAACCCGACTTCGTCGCCGAGACCGGGCGCGGTCTCTTCATCGTCGCCGCGCTGGCCACCGCCTGGGGCCACCACCCCGGCACCGACGGCGGCAAGGTCGTGTGGGCGCGCTTCGCGACGCCGGCTCATCGGTGACGATCGGGGATCTCCGTGGCCAACCGGTTCATCCCACCTGGACGACCTGTGGCCCACGGAGTGCGGGCCGGGCAGCGCGACGGCGTCGGTAGTAGTGCACGGTCAGCAGGCCGAGCAGCGGTCCCCAGGCGGCCAGTGGCGCGTAGGCGACGACGAAGGCGACGGCCTTCCATCCGTGCACGACCAGGCCGGCGTGGTGAGTGCCGTCGATCATCCGGCCGAGGCCCAACATGATCAGCGCGTACGGAAAGATCAGTAGCGCGGCGGCACCGAGGCCCGCCGGGATGACGGCGGCGAGGATCGGCACTCGTCGGCCGCCCAGGCCGGGGATCCAGCGTGGTAGCACCTCACCCCACTCGCTGACCAGCCCGAAGGCGAGGTAGGCCAGCGCTTCGCTGACCAAGCTGAGCACGACGACGTACCAGAGGCCGGTGAACACCACGGGGCCGTGGCCCGCGGCGGGTTCCGCGGTCCGTTCGAGCAGCGGGACGTCGAAGTTGAGCGCCGCGATCCGCCAGACGCAGGAGGGAAGCACGGTCAGGGTCGTCGCGTACGCCGCCCGCACCGCCCATCGAGGGACGCCGGCCGCCGTCCGGCCGTGCATCCTCGCAGCGATCCGCCGAACGGTCCAGGACCCTCCGCATGCGGGCCCCCGATCGCCGCGCGTGCTCATATATCCGTCCTCCGGTGGGTCGTGCCTGCGTGTCATCGATTTCAAGATCGCAAGCAGCGGTATCCCCACGCTTCCCCCACCAGGGGGAACCGGGTCGCCCGCAGGGGGCACGCTTCGGGTCAGGGTTCGGGATGCAGCATCAGGAGGACGGCGCGGTTGCGGGGACCGCGCCCCTGGTAGACGTGGGGCCGGGCCGCGTCGAAGCGGATGGAGTCGCCCGCCTCGAGGTCCGTCGCGGCGTCCGCAGGTCCGGTGGTGATGCGCCCGTCCGTGACGACGATGCACTCCTCGACACCGGGCAGGTGGGCGTCCGAGTGCTGCGCGGTGTCGGCGACGCCGATGTCGTACACCTCGACCGTGCCGCGGATCCTGATGCGGTGAAGCAGGCGCGCGCTCACCGCGTCGCCCTCGACACGCGGCCGGTCATCCGTCGACCGTACGACCTCGATGGCCGAGGCGGGCGCCTCCAGCAGTTCGCCGAGCGGCACCTTCAACGCCGTGGCCAGCGCCCAGAGGGTGCCGAGCGTCGGGTTGGCCTGTCCCTGCTCGATGCCGTGCAGCGTGGTCTTGCTGATGCCGCCGGCCGCGGCGAGGTCCGCCAGCGAGATGCCGGCCGCGGTGCGCAGCCTCCGAAGGTTGCCGCCGACCACTTGCCCAACGTCCATGCGTATCAGCATAGTGGCATGACCGTACCGGTATAACGAACGGAGGCGTTGAATGACCGTCACCAGGCTCCGCGACATTCCCGGCATCGGGGTGGACGTGATCGGCGACGCGGCCGACGCGGTCGCCGACCCCGATTTCCTGCGGCTGGAGAACCTCGACACCGACATCCGGCCGCCCGCCGTCGCGCTCGCCGTCACCCGTTCGGCCGTCGACGACGACGCCGCCAACAGCTACTTGCCGTTCCAGGGGCACCGGTCGCTCCGGGAGGCGGCCGCCGCGCACGTCGGCCGGATCGCCGGGCGCTCGTACGATCCCGCCACCGAATGCGTCAGCGTGGCGGGTGGGCTGAACGGCATCCTCAACACGCTGCTCGCGACGGTCGAGCCTGGACAGGAGGTCGTGCTGTGCGACCCCATCTACGCCGGTCTCGTCAACCGGGTACGGCTCGCGGGCGGGGTGCCGCGTTTCGTGCCGGCCGAGGCGACGGCGGAGGGCTGGGCCGTGGACCCGGAGCGGCTCGCGGCCGCGGTCGGCCCGCGTACGGCGGCGGTGCTCATGATGGGCCCGGCCATGCCGACCGGCCTGGTCCTCGACGACCGGCACTGGACCGCCCTCGCCGACGCGTGCGAGCGCCACGACGCGTGGCTGATCTACGACGCGGCGATGGAGCGCATCCGGTTCGACGGCCGGCCGCCGAGCCACCCGGCCTCCCATGACGGGCCGGCCGGCCGGACGATCACCGTGGGCTCGGCCTCGAAGGAGCTGCGAATGATCGGCTGGCGCGTCGGCTGGGTCGTCGGCCCGGCCGACATCCTCGCCGACGTCCGGTTGGTCGGCCTGACCAACGTCGTCTGCCAGGTCGGGCTGGCGCAGGACGCCGTGGCCGCCGCGCTGGACGCCCCGGACGCCGACGCGGACGTCGCCGCCGCGACGGCCGAGTGGCGGCGGCGCTGCGACGCGGTGCTGCGGGAGCTCTCCGCGTACCCGGTCGTCCGGCCGCACGGCGGCTGGTCGCTGCTCGTCGACACCGGCCCCCTGGGCCTGACCCCGGTGGAGTTGTCCCGGCGGCTGTTCGACCGGGCGAAGGTGGCCGCCACTCCCATGGACGGCTGGGGTCCGGGCGGGAGCCGGTACCTGCGGCTGGTGTTCGCCAACGAGCCGGTCGAGCGCCTGACCGGTCTCGGCGACCGCTTCCGCCGGGCGATCGGCTGACCGTCAGGCGATGAGCTCGGCCATCGTGTCGAGGCGGCGCAGCGTCTCGTCGGCGGGCTTGGTCGGCAGGAAGAGCAGGATCTCGTCCACACCGGCGGCGATCAGCTTGTCGACGACCTCCCGCTTGGCGGGACTGGAGTACACGGTGACCGGAACGTGGCGTCCGGCGCGCTCGCGCAGTTCCTTGACGCCCTCGGCGAGACGGTCGACGTCCCCGGCGATGGGCAGCCATCCGTCGCCGTACTCCAGGACGCGGTCGAACGTCTTGGGCCCCCAGCCGCCGATCAGGATCGGCGGAGTCCGTACCGGCTTGGGCCAGGAGAATATCGGGTCGAAGTCGACGTGCTCGCCGTGGAACTCGGCCTCGTCCTTCGCCCAGATCTCCTTCATGGCGAGCACGCGCTCGCGCATCAACGCCATCCGGGTCTTCGGGTCGGTGCCGTGATCGCGCATCTCCTCGCGGTTCCAGCCGCCGCCGATGCCGACGGCCGTCCGCCCGCCGGAGACCAGGTCGAGCGAGGCGATCTCCTTGGCGAACATGATCGGATCGCGCTGCGGGATGAGCGCGATGCCGGTGCCCAGGGTGAGCCGCTCGGTGACGACGGCGGCCGCCGTGAGCACGACGACCGGATCGAGGGTCCGGTAGTAGACGCGCGGCAGGTCGCCGCCGCCGGGGTACGGACTCTCCCGGCTCACCGGGATGTGCGTGTGCTCGGCGACGAACAGCGACGCGAACCCGCGCTCCTCCAGCGCCCGGCCGAGATCGGCCGGTCCGATGCCCTCATCGGTCACGAAGGTCGATACACCGAATCTCATTCTCCTGAGCCTACGCCCCCGCCGATCGCAGAGGTCTCCCATGGACGGAGCATGAGGAAGAAGGCCCGGCGCGATGGCCGGGCCTTCACTTGTCACGGCAGGATGGCGCAGGCCATCGCTACTGCCGGCCGCTCTCCTGGCCTCCGGACCGGCTCTCCTGGCCTCCGGACCGGCCCGCCTGGCCGGATCCGCGGCCCTCGGTGCCGTTGGCCGAGGTCCGTCGCTTCGTCTCGCGAGCCTCTTCCACGGCCAGGCTGCTGTTGTACTGCTTCGGCACGCTGATCATCTCCTTTGCGTTGGGTCCCGCACAGCGTGCGGGACTTCTTGGAGAGGACCGTCTGGGGCGGAGTGGAGTCGGCAACACCCGTTGCCGCCGGGCCGTGGCGTACCCGCATGCAAGGAACGCTCGGGCACCGCCCGCCGGGCCCTCATCCGGCTCACCGACCAGGGACGCACCGCGTTCGCCGCCCACGCCGCCGCCCTGGAGCGCATCGTCGCGGCGGCCCGCCCGCACGCCTGAGAAGCTCAGGCGTCGGCTCGTACGGCGCTCGCCGGGAACGTCGCCGCGATGGTCACGGAGCCGAGCACCCGGTCGCCGTCGTACAGCACGGCCGCCTGGCCCTTGGCCACCCCGCGTGCCGGCGCGTGCAGCGAGATCCGCAGCACGTCTCCGTCCAGGACCGCCGTGCAGTCGTACACCTCGCCGTGCGCGCGCAGCTGGACCCGGCAGTCGTACGGCGCGGCCGGCGGCTCGGCCAGCCAGACGGGGCGCTCGCCGTGGATCTCGTGGACGTCGAGCGCCTCGCGCGGTCCGACCGTCACCGTGTTGGTCACCGGCGAGATGTCCAGGACGTAGCGCGGCCGGCCGTCGGGCGCCGGGCGGCCGAGCCGCAGCCCCTTCCGCTGGCCGATCGTGTAGGCGTACGCCCCGTCGTGCTCGCCGAGAACCTCGCCCGAGGTGTCGACGATCGGGCCCTTGTCGGCGCCGAGCCGGTCGGCCAGGAAGCCCTGCGTGTCGCCGTCGGCGATGAAGCAGATGTCGTGGCTGTCCGGCTTGTCGGCGACGGCCAGCCCGCGCCGATCGGCCTCCCGGCGCACCTCCGCCTTGGTCGTGTCGCCGAGCGGGAACATCGCGTGCGCCAGCTGCTCGCGTGAGCAGACCGCCAGAACGTACGACTGGTCCTTGCCGAAGTCGACGCTGCGCCGCAGCACCCCGTCGGCCAGCCGGGCGTGGTGGCCGGTGCAGACCGCGTCGAAGCCCAGCGCCAGCGCCTTGTCCAGCAGCGCCTGGAACTTGATCTTCTCGTTGCAGCGCAGGCACGGATTGGGCGTACGGCCCGCGGCGTACTCGGCGACGAAGTCCTGGACGACGTCGCGGTCGAACCGCTCGGCCATGTCCCAGACGTAGAACGGGATGCCGATCACATCGGCCGCCCGGCGGGCGTCGCGGGCGTCCTCGAGCGTGCAGCACCCGCGCGCGCCGGTGCGGTACGACTGCGGGTTGGACGAGAGCGCGAGGTGCACGCCGGTCACGTCGTGACCGGCCTCGGCGGCACGGGCGGCGGCCACGGCGGAGTCGACACCGCCCGACATGGCGGCGAGTACGCGAAGAGTCATGACCTGAACGAGGGTACGCGCTCCCACTCCCTCCCCGCTCAGCCGTTCCGGCCGACATAACAGGACGAAGAGCAAATCACGGCTGCGATCTGTCGCGATCCACACACGGAGAGTACTCATATCCTCTACGGTGCGCGGCGTGGGATCCTTTGCATACCTGGACGAGGCCGACGCCGAGCCGACACCCGCACGACCTGGTCTCTATCTCATCGCGGCGGCGATCATCGAGAGTGCGCACCTCGCCCAGTGCGAAGCCGTGCTCCGCGCTCTCGTTCGCGAAGAGGATGTGGACTCCAAGGGACATCGGCGGTTGCACCTGTCACGCATCAGAGACCGACACCGTAAGCATGAACTCGCCGCCCTGCTCGCGAGCCTGCGAGGAACGCGCTTCACCGTGGGCTGGACCTCGGGATACGTCGACCCCAAGTCGCGAGAGCGGATACGCGCCAAGATTCTTTGGGAATTTCTCCCCCACCTGGCGGCGAAGGAGGAAGCAGGGGGCATCTTGCTGGAACAACGGGAGGACGCGAAGCTCCGCGCCGCCGACGCCCGTACCATCGGCCGACTGCGCGATGGCGGCTTTCTGGACCTCGCTCTTCCGGTCGACCAGGCGCCGGCATCGACGGCTCCCGGCCTGTGGATGGCCGACGCCGTAGCGGCGGCCTGGCGGCGCGACCTTGTCGAAGGCAAGAGCAACTGGTCGAGGTGGTACGCACCTCACACGAATTTGATCGAGGTGGCGTGCCGGTGATGAAACGCGCGAAGCCGGGCTCCCGGCTGTGCGGGGGTTCCCGGCTTCACTTCCAGACCCCGATGAGGTCGGCTAGTGGTCTTAGGTTCTCGCGCAGAGACACGTGTGTCAAGCCGCTCCGTACAGAATTAGTCACCTAGAGCGACAGGTCGATGTAAGCACATCCACCAGGGACGTCAGATGGGGGCCATGCCAGGGGTCGGTCTCGAAGCGGTGGTTCACGCCGCCCTCGTCGAGGATCTTGATGGCCGTCATGCCGAACGCCTCGGCGCCGGTCAGCTCGTTGCTGCCGCCGTCGCCGACGTACAGGCAGTCGGCGGGGCGGACGTCCAGGGCCTCGGCCGCGAGGCGGTAGATCTCCGGATCCGGCTTCTTCACCCCGGCCAGCACGCTGAAGACCGCCGCGTCGACGTACGGTGCGACCCGCAGCCGGGGCCAGCAGTCGGGAAGCTCGTGGGTGCAGTCGCTGATGAGGCCGATGCGCGTGCCACGCTCCCGCAGGGCTCGCAGCGTCGGCAGGGTGTCCGCGCGGAGGCGGCAGAAGCCCGCCTCGAGTTCGCGGCGCAATTCGACGGCGGCCGCGATCTGGTCTTCGTCGGGCCGGACGCCGATCCGGGCGGCGATCAGCGCGAGGGTCTCGGCGGGGGTTCCGAACCGGCCGGTGCAGCGCTCGGGCCAGGTCGCCCACCAGGCCGTACGGAACTCCTCGGGCGAGGCGCCGATGAGGCGGGCGGTCGCGTGGACCGCCTCGGCACGCTCCGCCCGCGTCGCCGCGACGGTGAGCGTTCCGAAGAAGTCGAATATCACGGCGGCGAATCCCACGTGCGTAGTCTAGGGAGGTGACCGTCGGCCGTACGATTGGCCGCACCATGGGTATCTTCCGACGCTCTCCAGGGACGCCTTCGCCCAACCCTGCCATCGCCCGGTTCTGGGAGTGGTGGCCGGAGGTCCGGGAGCGACTGAACGACGGCGCTTCCGAAGGCATCGCCGAGCAGATCACCGAACATGTCGAGGCGATGCACCCCGATCTCGACTGGGAGATCGGTCCGGGGCCGAGCCTGACCGTGAGCGGCGGCGGGGCGGGCGAGCTGCGCGGCATCGCCGAACGCTGGTCGCGGGCCGCGCCCGACGACGGCTGGGAGTACCGCCCGGCGCGGGCCGCCAATCCGGAGATGCTCGACGGCAAGCTCCAGCTCGAAGACGATGAGTTCGACCTGAGCTACGTGAGGATGGGGCTGCGCGCGGACGCCCGCCGGGCCCGCGTCGACGTCACGGCCTATCATCCCGACTTCCTGTTCGTGCCGGAGGAGACGCAGCTCGTCCTGACGTACCGCGTGCTCGACTGGGCACTGGGCGAGGACGACGTCGCGCGGTGGATCGGCAACGTCACGGTCGTCACCGGTGAGCCGATGGACGCGCTGCCGCCGTCGATGCTGTCCGCGGTGGTCGAGCAGGTCGCGGGGCCGTTCGCCGAGTCGGCCTGGCTGACCGGCGAGGGCCGTACGCCACTGGGTCACGCCGCGCGGGTGGCCGTGCGCTTCCCGCTGCACCGGCAGGACCACCCGTTGTGCGACCTGTATGTCGCGGTCGCGCTGCCGTACGCCCACGCCAACCCCGATCGTCTTCCGGTGGAGCCGTCGGCGTCGGCGCTGCGGGAGTTCGAGAAGTCGATCGCGGCGATGGGCGAGCGGGCGGTGCTGGCCGCGCACGAGAGCGGTGACGGGCGGCGGGTGTTCCACCTGTACGTCGACCCGGAGTCGGGCGCGGTCGCCGAACTCGATCAGCTCGCCGCGAGCTGGTCCGAGGGCCGGGCCAAGGTGTCCTCGCAGCCCGACCCGGCGTGGGAGGCCCTGGAGCCGTACCAGCCCTGACGCCGTCGTCCGACGGGGACGGCTCAGGGCGGCTCAGTGCGGTGACATCGTGCGCCACCTCGCGCCAGGATGTGCTGCATGATCCGCGACACCTATCATCCGCAGGCCGCTCGCCGGATGTGGCAGCAGTTCGAGCCGGTTCACGCCCTGGTCTACTACGCGCCCGAGGTCTTCGAGGAGTTCGCGGCCCTGGGATACGACGTGGCGACCCGGTGGCCGACCTACTTCCCCCTGCGCTCCGCACCCCTCACCGCGCCCGGCCCCGAACGGGTGGCATCGGCCTTCTACAGCTTCAGCCCGCAGATGGTGGCCGAGCACATCGGCCCCGCCTGGACGATCGCGGACTCCGACCAGGTCCTCGCCGCCAGGTCGCGCGGCGTCGATCGGCTGTTCCGCAGGCTGATGGGTGATCAGATCGGCACGGCCGAGTTCGCGGAGACCGCCCGGTTGGTACGGAGGGTCGCCGAGGCCGCCGACACGAGCGGTCGGCCCATGGCGGCGGGCAACGCCGACCTGCCCTGGCCCGACGAGCCGCACCTGGTTCTGTGGCAGGCGATCACCATCATCCGCGAGCAGCGCGGTGACGGACATATCGCCGCACTGCTCACCCAGGGCCTGGACCCGTGCGAGGCCCTGGTCTCGTTCGCCGCCATCGGCGCCGCCCCGGTCGAGACCTTCGGCAGCCGCCACTGGACCCGGGACCAGTGGGAGGCGGCCGCGGACCGCCTGCGGTCGCGCGGCTGGATCGATGCCGACGGCAAGGCCACCGACCTCGGTTTCGAGGGCCGCGACCAGGTCGAGCGGCTCACCGACCAGCTCGCCGCCGGAGCCTGGAGAGCGCTGAGCGAAGCCGAGATCGACCGGCTCGTCGAACTGAACGGCCCCATCCTCACCGCCGCGTTCCTGTCCGGTCTCCTTCCCGGGACGAGCACGCTCGGCATCGCCACCGTTCAGGGCCCCAAATGGTGATCACTGCGACGAAATAGGCCTGGCGCCGCCGCGCCCGAAGGAGCGGGTCAGGCCGCGCCGGCGCGGCGTGCGCGTTCGACGACGGGGCCGATGGCCTCGGCGACGGCGTCGACGTCGGCCTGCGTGCTGGTGTGGCCCAGGGAGAACCGCAGCGAACCGCGTGCCCGCGCGAGGTCCGCGCCCATCGCGAGCAGGACGTGGCTGGGTTCGGCGACGCCGGCCGAGCACGCGGACCCGGTCGAGCACTCGACGCCCCGTGCGTCGAGCAGCATCAGCAGCGCATCGCCCTCACAGCCGGGGAAGGACAGGTGCGCGCTGCCAGGGAGCCGGTCGTCGGGGTCGCCGTTGAGCACGACGTCGGACACGGTCTTGCGGACCCGCTCGATGAGGTCGTCGCGGAGCCGCGCCAGGCGCTCGGCCTCCGCGGCCCGGCGGGCGACGGCGACGCGCGTCGCGGCGGCGAAGCCGGCGATCGCGGCGGTGTCGAGGGTGCCGGAGCGTACGTCGCGCTCCTGGCCGCCGCCGTGCAGGACGGGGACCGGGTCGAGGCCCTTGGCGAGCAGCAGGGCACCGGCCCCGACCGGTCCTCCGATCTTGTGGCCGGTGATGGTCATGGCGTCCACGGCGAAGGTGACGGGGAGCTGTGCGACGGCCTGGACCGCGTCGGTGTGGAACGGGATGCCGTGCTCGCGGGCGATCGCGGCCAGCTCGGTGATCGGCTGGACCGTGCCGATCTCGTTGTTGGCCCACATGACGCTGATCACCGCGACCGTGTCGGGCTCGCGGTCGATGGCGGCCCGCAGGGTGTCGGGCAGGACCCGGCCGTACGGGTCGACGGGGAGGTGTTCGACGCGCGCGCCCTCGTGGTCGGCCAGCCACTGCGCCGAATCGAGCACGGCGTGGTGCTCGATGGCACTGACGAGCACGCGGGTCCGGGCCGGGTCGGCGCTCCGGCGGGCCCAGAAGATCCCCTTGACCGCGAGGTTGTCGGCCTCGGTGCCGCCGCTGGTGAAGACGACCTCGCTGGGCCGGACCCCCATCGCCTCGGCGATGATCTCCCGCGACTCCTCGACGACGCGACGGGCACGGCGGCCGGAGGCGTGCAGCGACGAGGGGTTGCCGATGCGCGAGAGCTCCGCGGTCATCGCCTCGATCGCCTCGGGCAGCATCGGCGTCGTCGCCGCGTGATCCAAATACACCATGGCGGCCTCAGCTTATCCGCGCCGCCGCCCGCAGGCCATGGCGGCGGCGCGGTGCCGATGGATCCGCCGGTCAGAGGGTTAGAGGGTCAGGCCGCCCTCGCACTTGAGCACGGTGCCGGTGACGAAGCCGGCGCCCATGAGGTAGCGGACCGCGTCGGCGACGTCCTGGGGACGGCCGACCCGGCCGACGGGCGTCTGCTCGGCGTAGGCGGCGAACTGCTCACGCCGTTGTTCCTCCGGGAGGAAGGACCACCACGGCGTGTCGATCACGCCGGGCGAGACGGCGTTCACGCGGATCGGCGCGAGCTCGGCGGCCAGGGGCGGCACCGCCCGCTCCAGCCCGCCGTTGATCGCGGCCAGACCCGCCGTGCCGGGCAGCGCGGCCTGGGCGCTGACGGCGGTGATGAACGTGATCGACCCGTCCTCGGCGATCGTGTCGAGAGACGCCTGCGCGGCCAGCAGGTGAGGGAAGAACTTCCCCTCGAAAGCGTCCCGCAGGTCGTCCAGCTTCAGGTCGCGCAGCGCGCCCCCGCCACCGGCGCCGCTCAGCGCGAGGACCAGGTGGTCGAATCGGCCGTGCCGCGCGAAGAAGTCCCGCACGTCCTCCTCCGACCGGCCGTCCACGGCCTCGGCGACGGCGACCTTTTCCGACACCGCCTGCAGTTTCTCCGGGTCGCGGCCGGTCACGAGCACCTCGTCGCCGTTCGCGGCGCAGCTCTCGGCGATCGCCAGCCCGATGCCCGACGTACCGCCCAGCACGACAACACGCATGATGTCTCCAAATTTCTAGACGCTTCGTCTCGAAATATATTCCGAGACGTGCCGTCTTGTAAAGTGGGGCCATGACCGACGGCACCCGGCGTCCCGGACGCCCGCGCAGCGAGGCGGCCCGGCTGGCGATCCTCAAGGCGGCGCACGACGAGCTCCTCGAGCGCGGCTACGGCGAGCTCACGATGGAGGGGATCGCCGCGCGCGCCGGGGTCGGCAAGCAGACGATCTACCGGTGGTGGCGGTCCAAGGCGGAGGTCGCGCTCGACGCCCTGCTGAACGTGGCGTCGAAGGGCATCCCGATCCCCGACGAGGGCACCCTCGAAGCCGATCTGCGCGTGTTCCTCCGCCGCACCTTCGACATGCAGGAGGGCGCCCGGCCGGTGCTGATGGGCCTGCTGGCCCAGTCGCTGCTCGATCCGGGCTTCGCCGACGCCTTCAGTGACCGTTTCCTCGCCGGCCGGCGGGCGGCGCTGCACGCGATGCTGGACCGCGCCGTCGACCGCGGCGAGATCTCCGCCGACGAGGACCTCGGCCTGCTACAGGACATGGTGTACGGGGTGCTGTGGTACCGCATGCTGTTTCAGCACGCCGCGTTGAACGACGAGACGGCGGAGGCCATCGCGTCGCTGATCGCCAGGGCGACTGTCCGTTATGGGAATAACTGTACCGTCCGGACGGTATAGTAGAGATGTCATGAAACGAGATGCCCTCCTCGATGCCGCCGAGACCCTGCTCTGTGAGCAGGGCACCCAGGCGCTCACGCTGTCCGCGGTCGCCGAGCGCGCCCAGGTCAGCAAGGGCGGGCTGCTCTACCACTTCCCCAACAAGGAAGCCCTGATCAGAGGGCTGGTGGAGCGGCTGATCGAGGAGCTCGACGCGCTGATCGCCTCATACGAGACCGGCGGCCCGGGGTCGTACACCCGCGCCTTCGTGGAGGCGAACCTCGCCGTCGTCATGGACCGCGACCATTCGCGGCTGCTGCGACGATGGGCGACGGTCAGCGCGGCGGCGGCCGACCCGGCGCTGCTCGCCCAGATACGTGAGGCGATGCGCCGCTGGCACGACCCGGATCCCGCCGACGATCCGGATCCGGTCGCCGCCCAGGTCGCGCGGCTCGCGGCCGAGGGGCTGTGGGAGGTCGCGATGCACGACCCCGGCCTCTATGACGAGGCGCAGCTGGAGACGCTGCGCGACCGGTTGCTCGGCATGCTCTAACGGGCACTTGATCAGAATCACGAGCCGGTACCCATCACGGGTACCGGTCGTTCCGTGCGTACGACGGCAAGAAAGTAAAGAGGTGAAATCATGACGTCTCGCGTCCTCGTCCGGGCCCGCCTGGGCACCGTGCTGACGTTCGCCCTGGCCGGCATGCTCTGCGGGGTCTGGGTGTCGCGGACGCCGGCCCTGGCCGACAAGTTCGGGATGGGCGAAGGCGATGTCGGGATGGCCATCCTCGTCTGGGGAATCGGCGCCATCATCGCGATGCAGGGTCTGCGGGGCGTCATGGCGCGGCTCGGCGGCTCGGCGGTCCTGAAGGTCGCGGCGCCGCTGACGGCGGTCAGCCTGGCCCTGGTCGGGCTGGCGCCCACCCGGCCGCTGCTGTTCGTCGCGGTGGCCCTGTTCGGCATGGCGTTCGGGCTGACCGACATCGGCATGAACGCCCAGGGCAGCGCCGTGGAACGCTCCTACGGACGGCCCGTCATGAACGGGATGCACGCCGGCTGGTGCGCGGGCGGCATCTTCGGAGGCCTGATCGGCTCCTTCAGCGCCTCGGCCGGGCTGTCGTTCGCCGACACCCTCGTCGGCGGAGCGATCATCGCCCTCCCCCTGACCGTCATCCTGGGCCGTACGTACATCCGCGACACCGCGTCCGCCTCGACCGGCGGGGGTCGTACCCGGCTGCCGCTCGTGGTCTACCTCATCGGCGCGCTGGCCTTCGTCGCCTTCATGATGGAGGGCACGATCGCGGACTGGAGCGGGCTGTTCCTCAACCGCGAGCTCGGCGCGTCGCAGTCGGTCGCCGCCCTCGCCTACCCGCTGTTCGAGGCCGCCATGCTGGCCGGACGGCTCGTCGGCGACCGGGTCCGCGCGCGGCTGGGCACCCGCCGGATGCTCACGTACGCGGGTCTGGGCACGGCGGCCGCCGTCTCGATCGCGGCCCTGGCCCCGGCGACGCCGTTCGCGCTCGTCGGCTTCGGGCTGGCCGGGCTGGCGGTCTGCACCGTGATCCCGACGACGATCTCCGTGGCCGGCACGATCGTGCCCGGCCGGTCCGCCGCGGCGGTCGGCCAGGTCGGGGCGATGGGCTACGGCGGGCTGGTGCTCGGCCCGGTGGTGATCGGCTTCCTGGCGGACGCGGCGTCGCTGCGGGTCGGGCTCGGCCTGGCGGTCGTCCTGGCACTGCTCATCGCGGCGAGCGCCCGGTTCGTCCCTGCGCGCCGCTTGATGTTCGTGGCGAAGGAGCGGGACGGCGAGCTCGAGCCGGTGCGCCTCGCCGCCTGACCGGCGGGAACCCGGCACGCCACGGATCGGTGAATGATTTACATCACATAGTCAGTGATCGTAAGTTCTCTTCAAGAGTCCGAGGAGAGCTTCATGATCCTTCGCCGCGTCCTGTCTCTCACCACCGCCACGCTGCTCGGCGGCGCACTCGCCGCCGGGCCGCTGACCACCCCCGCCGACGCCCGTACCCGATCCTGCCCCGCGCCGGCCACGGCCCAGCGTCAGTTGCGGGGTGTCTGGATCGCCTCCGTCACCAACATCGACTGGCCGCCCGCCCCGGGGCTGTCCGTCGCCCGCCAGCAGGCGGAGTACGTCCGCCTGCTGGACGGGGCCGTCGCCCGTCACCTCAACGCGGTGTTCGTGCAGGTACGGCCGACCGCCGACGCGTTCTGGCCGTCACCGTACGAGCCGTGGTCCCAGTGGCTGACCGGAACGCAGGGCAAGGACCCGGGGTACGATCCGCTGGCCTTCCTCGTACGCGAGGCGCACGCCCGCGGCCTGGAGTTCCACGCGTGGTTCAACCCCTACCGGGTGGCGATGAAGGCCGACCCGAGCCTGCTCACGCCGGACCACCCGGCCCGCCGCCACCCCGACTGGGTGCTCCCCTACGCCGGCAAGCTCTACTACAACCCGGGCATCCCCGACGTCCGCCACTTCGTGGAGCGGGCGATGCTCGACGCGGTGCGCCGCTACGACATCGACGGCGTCCACTTCGACGACTACTTCTACCCCTACCCGAGCGGCGGCACGGACTTCCCCGACGACGCGACGTTCGCCCGGTACGGCTCGGGCTTCGCCGACAAGGCGTCCTGGCGGCGGCACAACATCGACCTGCTCGTCCACGAGATGGACCGCCGGATCCACGCCACCAAGCCGTGGGTGAAGTTCGGGATCAGCCCGTTCGGCATCTGGCGCAACAAGGGATCCGACCCCGAGGGCTCGGACACGAACGGCACCGAGTCCTACACCGCCATCTCCGCAGACACGCGCGGATGGGTGAAGAAGCGGTGGATCGACTACATCGCGCCGCAGATCTACTGGTACATCGGGTTCGCCATCGCCGACTACGCCAAGCTCGTCCCGTGGTGGGCCCGCCAGGTGGACGGCACCGGCGTGCAGCTGTACATCGGCCAGGCCGACTACCGGCAGGGCGCCGCCGGGCAGGCCGCGCCCTGGCAGGACCCGGCGGAACTCTCCCGGCACCTGACGTTCGACCGGGCCTACCCGCAGGTCGCCGGCGACATCCACTTCAGCGCCAAGGACATGGACGCCGACCGGATCGGCGCGGTGAGCCGGATGGTCGCCGACCACTACGCCCGCCCGGCGCTCGTCCCCCTCATGCCGCGGCTCGGCGGGCACGCCCCGCACCGGCCGCTGCCCGCCGTCACAGGCTCCACCGTGGCCTGGCGCCCGGTGCCGGGGGCCGTACGGTACGCGGTCTACCGGTTCGACGGCCCGCCCGGCCGCTGCGCCCTCGATGACACCTCCCACCGGATCGCCGTGACCGGCGGGACCTCCTTCACCGACACCACCGCCGAGCCCGGGAAGGCGTACGTCTACGCGGTCACGGCCCTGGACCGGCTCTGGAACGAGAGCCCGGGAACGGAGGCGCGGCCCGCCCGCCGCACCTGAGGCCGTGACCCGGTCACGGCGGCGCGTCAGAGGACGCGGGCTCATCGGCCGGGACATCTCGTACGGAAAAAGGCGAACGCCGCCGCGGCCGCCCGGGCGGGCGGTCGCGGCGGCGCGCTTCCTCAGGAGCTCTTCCTCGGGACTACGCGACGGTGGAGACCGTCACGTCACCGGCCTTGACGAAGTAGGCGCGGTGACCGAACTGGATCTCGTAGTACTTCGTCGCGTCCTTGTAGACGACGTGCTTGGCGGCGTCGTAGGTGACGGAGTGGAAGTACTCGCCGGTCTGCGAACCCAGGACGGCGTACTTCTGACCCGTGGCCACCGCGTACTTCAGGGACGCGGCGACCCTGTCCGCCGGCGGGGTGATGCCGGCGGGGATCTTGGGGTAGGCCATGCCCCAGATCTTCGCCGACTTCTTGAGGGTGACGATCTGACCCGGTGCCGCGACCGCCCTGCGGTTGGTCTTGGCGTTGTAGAACCAGGCCTTCTGGCCGAGGTACCAGATCGCCACCCACGAGCCCTTCTTCCCGGCGACCGCGTAGGTCTGGCCGGTGGCCGCCCGCGCGGAGTGGTCGTAGACGCTCATCGTCGCCTTGCCCCCGGTGCTGGGGTGCGCGCCGACGTCCTTGACCAGCGGGGAGGTCGAGCTGGCCTTGGTGTGCAACATGATCGACGCGCCGCCGTGCGTCGGGCACTTGGCGCTCGGGTGGGCGGAGTCGCAGCCGGTGTAGGCCACCTTGTTCTTGCCGTAGGACGGCAGGATCATCAGCCGGCCGTGAATCGTCGCCGCGCCCGTGAGCGGCTTGCCGAGCAGGGAGAAGTAGTGCGCCCAGTCCCAGTACGGGCCCGGGTCCTGGTGCATCGCGGACACGGTGTCCATGGCACGGGCGGGCACGTTGTCATGGCCCAGGATGTGCCCACGGTCCAGGGGGATGCCGTAGGTCGCGGCCAGGTGGCCGACCAGCTTGGCCGACGCCCGGTACATCGCCTCGGTGTACCAGGCGCCGTTGGCGACGTAGCCCTCGTGCTCGACGCCGATCGACTTGGAGTTGATGTACCAGTTCCCGGCGTGCTTGCCGACGTCCTTGACCCGCACGTGCTGGGCGATGTGCCCGTCCTTCGAGCGGATCGTGAAGTGCCACCCCAGGTAGGCCGGGTCCTGCACCGACTGGACCGCCGAGGCGTACGACGACTCGGTGTCGTGGATGACGATGTAGGAGATCTTCTGCTGGGCGGGCCGGTTCGCCTTTTCGTGGTTGCCGTACTTGCTGGGGTCCTTCGAGTCCAGCTGCTTGTACGGCGCCGGGATCCACTCGCACTTCAGGCTCGCCGGGCAGTCGGTCGCCGCGGCGGTGGTCGCGGCGGTACTCGCGCCCGAGCCGGCCGGAACGGCCTTGGGGTCGGCGGCAAGCGAGATCTGCTGCCCGTCGTCGGTGGTACGGGACTCCCCGGAGCGGATCACCGAGAAGACCTCGTCGGCGAACCACGCGCTCCCGCCGTACCGGGTGACGGCGGCGTACCACTGGGCCGGGTCGGTGCTCAGGCGCTTGCCCGCGTCGCGCTGGTACTTCGCCAGCAGCGCCGCCCCGCCGCGGATGTTGGCGGCCGGGTCGGTGCGGAGCTTCGCGGCGTCGAGGCCGGTCAGTTTGGCCGCCGCCGGCAGGGTCTGCGGCTCGGGCGCCGCGGTGGTCTTCGGCGCCGAGGCGGCGGCGTAGTCGTCACCGCCTCCCTGCTCCATCCCACGCCCCGACGCGGCGGCGGGGGCCTGGATCAGGTGCATCGGGCCGTACCCGCCGCTCGTGCTGGGCAGGCCGTCGTTGGCGTCCCACCGGGACTCCAGGTACGACACTCCGAGCAGGACGCTCGCCGGCACCTTGTACTGCTTGGCCGCGGCGGCGAACGCCGTCTGCCGCGTGGGCGAGGACGACGACTGCAGCCCCGCTGAGGACGAGGACTGCTGCTGGACAAGGACCGCGCCGGTGCCGAGGGCCGCCACCAGGGCGACCCCCGCACCGATCGCGCGACGTCGGTTGATCATTCGGTGGCTCCCCCAAGATCGACTTGACCCCGGAAGACTGCCGGAGCGGTCAGACCGCGTCAACCGAAACGTCGGAATTGCGTGCTGTTTCGCGTGTCGCTCCCCGGTCGGCACGGATCACCGTCTGGTCGACCACTCCGGCGGGGGCCGTGCGCGACGAGCGTCCTCAGTCCCGGCGCAGGAGGATGTGGCCGCCGGCCCTGGCGACCTCGTCGTAGGTCGCTCCGGGATGGAGGGCACGGGCGTAGCCGAGGGGGTCGCCGCGTCCGAGTGGACGCAGGGAGAACGTGATGTAGTCGGGTGCGATGCCCTTCGCGTCGCCGATCCAGTACACGGTCGTGCGGCGGGTGAGCCGGCTGATCGGCGTGGTGTCGGACTCGACGGTCGCGCCGTCGGGGATACGTCGGAGTAGTTTCTTCACCGCGATGGTCCGGGCGTCCACCCGGTACGCCCCCCAGTGCAGCAGGGCCCCTAGGGGGAGCGTCGTCGTGAGCGCGAGGGCGGCGACCGCGACGGCGGCCGGGAGCCGGGCGGCGTAGGCGCGCAGCCGGCGCGGCATCCCCGTACGGGCCCGGTCCCGCGCGATGGCGTCCACGAGCGCGAGGAGGGCGACCGGCATGAGGACGGCGCTGTAGTGCCAGTCCAGCCCCCAGTAGTGGTCGTCCTTGGCGGCCAGGCGCCAGCCGATCGTCGGCACGGCGACGAGGAGAAGCGGCGAACGCAGGGCGTACAGGCCGCTGGTGGGGACGAGGATCCACAGCACGGTGCGCACGGCGATGCCGGGCGGCACGTGCCGGGAACCGGACACGCCGTGGCCGGTGAGCTTCTGCCAGTACCCGTAGTCGCCGCCGGTGTTGAAGGCCGGAATGATCACGGTGAGGGCGAGGACGGTGGCCAGGACACCGAAGACGGCCAGCGCGATCGCGCACGGCACGACACGCCCGCGCGAGGGGTCGTTTCGCGCCCGCAGGGCCACCACAAAGGCGATCGCGGCCGTCGTCAGACCCATGTCCTCCTTGACGAGGACCAGCGGGAACGCCCACGCCAGCGCCGTCCACCACCGCCCGCGCAGGATCGCCTCCAAGGAGAGGGCGAGGAGCGGCATGGCGAACGCGATCTCATGGAAGTCGAACTCGACGGCGCGCTGGACGCCCCAGGACAGGCCGTAGGCGATGCCGATCGCCACCCCCTGCCCGCGCCCGAGGAGGCGCGCGGCGACCCGGGTGACCGGGACGGCGGCGAACGCGAACAGCGCGGCCTGGGCGACGAGCAGGGTGACCGGTGTCGGGAAGAGCCGGTAGAACGGCGCGATCAGCGCGATGATCGGGCTGAAGTGATCGCCGAGGATGTTCGTGCCGGGGCCCTTGATGTCGGCGATCGGGGCGTGCAGGTGCGCGTAGCCGCGGATGGCCTGCTCGAAGATGCCCAGGTCCCAGGAGAGCGTCATCATGCGGCGGTACCGGGCGAGCGACAGCGCCGCGTACGCGAGGAACAGCGCGGCGGCCAGCCAGTACGGGTCCCAGCGGGGCTGCGCCCACAAGCGACGGGACGTGCCGGCACCCGCTGCGGGCCACGTCGCCTGAGGGCGGCCGTCGTCCTCCGCCACGGCCGCGCCCACGCCGAAGCCGACTCGCCCGATCGCCACGAGGCCCCCTCTCCCCGGGACGTCCCGGCGGACGGCCCGAACACCACTGTCGGGAATCAGGTGATCATTTCGCGAAATGGTATGGGTCGGCCGGACACGTCCGAGATGACCGCGCACCTCCGCGGGTCGGCACCGACCGAGAGGAGAGGGTCCTTGGGACCTCTCGACCAGAGAAGGCGAAGATTCGAGGAGATCTACGCCGCCTGCCATGACCCCGTTCTCGGGTACGTCATGCGCCGCACCGAGGACGGTCACGACGCCGCCGACGTCCTCGCCGAGACGTTCCTCATCGCCTGGCGGCGGCTCGACGACGTCCCGGCCGGAGACCGGGCTCGTCCCTGGCTGTTCGGCGTCGCGCGGCGGGTCCTGGCCAACCACCGCCGCGGCGAGCGGCGGCGCACCGCGCTGAGCGACCGGCTCCGCACCGAGCTGGGGGCCGCCGTACGGTCCCCCGATCACCGCGAACCGGCCGGCGCGGTCGCGGACGCGTTCCGCAGCCTGTCCGACGACGACCGGGAACTGTTGTCCCTGGTCGGCTGGGAGGGCCTGGACGCCGGGCAGATCGCGACCGTGCTCGGCTGCTCGCGCAACGCCGCACGCATCCGGTTGCATCGGGCCCGCAAGCGGTTCGCCCGCGAGCTGGCGGCCCGGGAGGAGCGGGAGGGCCGGGAGGCCCTCGCGGAGGCCCGGTCGCGCCGGGCACGAATGGCGAAGGGAGAGCACGCATGAACCACGACGAACTGATCGGGCGGCTCGCGCCCGTCACCGATGAGGAGGCCGCCCGCATGGTGAGCCCGCGGACCAGGACCGACCTGGCCGACCGGATCACGTCCACCGCCGCCCCGGAGAGACGGCCGGCCCGGCGCCGCCGCGCCCTGTTCGTCGGCCTGCCGCTGATCGCGACCGCGGCCGCCGCGGCGGTGGTCGCGGCCTCCCTCGGCTCCGGTTCCGGCTCCGAGCCCACACCGCCCACGCCGACGGCGCGTCCGGGCAGCGGACCCGTGAAGATCCAATTGGCGGCCCTGAGCTTCTCGACGCAGGGGAAGTACCTGGTCGTCACGGTCAAGGACCCGCTCGCCGACCCCGCGCGGTACCGGAAGGAGTTCGCCGCACACGGCATGAGCGTCGACCTGATGATGGTCCCGGCGTCCCCGTCGATCGTCGGCACGGTGGTCATGTCGGAATCGGTGGGCACCGCGATCAAAACGATCAACGCGCCCGGCCGATGCCGTACCGGGGGCGGCGGCGCCTGCCCGGTGGGCGTGAAGATCCCCCTCGGGTTCAAGAAGCACATCCAGCTCGCCTTCGGCCGTGCGGCCAAGCCCGGCGAGCATTACGACTCGACCGCCCCGGTCGACGCGCCCGGTGAGGTCATGCACGGGATGACCTATCGCGGCCGTACGGTCGCCGAGGTCCTGGCGATGCTGAAGAAGCGGGGTGTCACCGTGCCGCAGTACCGGTACGAGGCCGCCGACGGCGACAACGCGCCGTATCAGAACGGTGTGCCGCCGGCGAAGGTGCAGCAGGGCTGGTTCGTGCACGACGCCGACCCGTGGGCGCAGAACCAGGTCGTGCTGTTCGTCGGCCCGACACGGCAGGCCCACACCCGCGCGGGTTCGGGTAAGCCGCCGGTTCTGGGCGCCCCGGTTCCGACGCCGACCGCGCGGTGACGCGGTCTTGAAGACGGTGACGCCCCGGCGGGATTCCGCCGGGGCGTCGCCGTGCGCGCGGCTACTTGCGCTTGGTGATCTCTTCGGTGAGCTTCGGAGCGACCTGGAACAGGTCGCCGACCACGCCGTAGTCGACCAGCTCGAAGATCGGCGCCTCGGGGTCCTTGTTGATGGCGACGATCGTCTTGGAGGTCTGCATGCCGGCCCGGTGCTGGATGGCACCGGAGATGCCGACCGCGATGTACAGCTGCGGCGACACCGTCTTGCCCGTCTGGCCCACCTGGAAGGTGTGGGGGTACCAGCCGGCGTCGGTCGCGGCGCGCGAGGCGCCGACGGCCGCGCCGAGCGAGTCGGCCAGCTCCTCGATGAGCTTGAAGTTGTCGGCGCCGCCGACGCCCCGGCCGCCGGAGACGACGATCGCGGCCTCGGTGAGCTCCGGGCGCTCGCCCTTCTCCTGGACGACCTTCTCGACGACCTTCGCGGCCTTGGCCGCGTCGGACAGCGTCACCGACACCTGCTCCTCGGCGGGCGTCGAGGGCGCGGCCTCGGGGGCGGTGGAGTTCGGGCGTACCGCGATGATCGGTGTGCCCTTCGACACCTTGGCGTGCGACACGATCGAGCCACCGAAGATCGAGTGCTCGCCGACGAACCCGTCCGCGACGTCGACGACGTCGGTGAGCACGCCGGACTCGGTCTTGACCGCGAGCCGCCCCGCGATCTCCTTGCCCTCGCCCGTCGCGGCCACCAGCACCGCGGCCGGCGACCTCTCGGCCACCAGCTGCGCCAGCAGCTCGGCCTTCGGCGCGACGACGTAGGAGGTCAGCTCCTCGTCGGCGGCGACGTAGACCTTGGCCGCGCCGTACTCGGCGAGCTTGTCCTTGGCACCCTCGTAGCCCGGGCCGATCCAGACCGCCGCGGCGTCGCCGTGCCGGCGCGCGAGCGTCAGCAGCTCGAAGGTGACCTTCTTGACCTCACCGTCGACATGGTCGACGAGGACGAGAATCTCCGCCATTTCCCCGCCTCTCAGATGAACTTCTTGGACGCGAGGAACTCGGCGACCTTCACGCCGCCGTCGCCCTCGTCCTTGACGATCTGGCCCTTCTCGCGCGGTGGCGCGTCGGCGAAGTCGACGACCTCGGTCGAGGCTCCGGCGAGCCCGACCTTGGCTGCGTCGATCTCCGCGTCCGCGACGGCGAGCTTCTCGACCGGCTTCTTCTTCGCCGCCATGATCCCCTTGAAGGAGGGGTAGCGCGGCTCGTTGATCTTCTCGACGACGCTCACGACGGCCGGCAGGCTCGCCTCGACGCGGTCGAAGCCGTAGTCGGTCAGCCGCTGCGCCTTGAGGGAGGACCCGTCGATCTCCACCTTGTTGGCGAGCGTCACCTGGGGCACACCGAGCCGCTCGGACAGCATCGCGGCCAGCATGCCCGTACGGGCGTCGGTCGACTCCGAGCCGAGGATGACGATGTCGAAGCCGACCTTCTTGAGCACCTGGGCGAGCGCGTACGAGGTCGACAGCGCGTCCGAGCCGTGCAGCGCCTCGTCGGACACGTGGACGGCCTTGTCGGCGCCCATGGCCAGAGCCTTGCGGATCGAGTCCGACGCCTTGGCGGGACCCATGGTGAGGACGGTCACCTCACCGCCATGGGCCTCCTTGATCGTCAAAGCCTCCTCGACGGCGTACTCGTCGAGCTCGTTGATGACACCATCGACGGCCTCACGGTCGAGGGTCTTGTCGTCGGACCGCAGCTTGCGCTCGGTCGCCGTGTCGGGGACCTGCTTCACGCAGACGACGATGTTCATATGGTGTCCGCCCTCCCTGCACACTTCATCTACGCGCTCCTCCGGCACGACGGGCGCCGCCCCTACGGGCGACGCGGGCTGATGCGTTGGACGCCCCAAGCCTGCCAAAGACCCGAAGCGGATTCGGCCCCGGGGGCGTTCACGGACGCATC
Organism: Actinoallomurus purpureus; assembly: GCF_024055795.1. Taxonomy (GTDB): domain Bacteria; phylum Actinomycetota; class Actinomycetes; order Streptosporangiales; family Streptosporangiaceae; genus Actinoallomurus; species Actinoallomurus purpureus. The sequence continues at coordinate 88,301 of NZ_JAMXMY010000011.1, forward strand.
GCCCCCGATGTTACCCACCGGTAGGCAGTGCGCAAAGTCCGCTCCCCCTGATCACGGTGCCGTGACCGGCCACCACGCCGGAAACGGGATCCCCAGGACCGCCGGCACCAGCATCCCGGCCGCCAGAACGGCCACGACCAGCCGGACCGGGCGGCGCTCACTGGCATAGCGGGCGCGCACGACCGCCGCCACGACCGCCAGCACGCCCAGAGGCAGCGCCAGGGCCCGCTCGCGCGGCACGACCGACCACCACGTGATCGCCAGCACCGCGCCGTACCCGACGACCAGCGCGCTGACCAGCGCGACCAGCCGGGCGACCGTCTGCGCCGGAACCGCGACCAGTGCGCCCAGCACGGACCGCAGGCGGGCCAGCCGCCCGACCCGTACCTCCGTCCGGCGGCGGGCGCGGGCGATGGCGTCCCAGGTATAACCGGCGGCGCAGGCCGACAGGATCGTCGCGACGGCCACCACCGGCAGGGCGTAGCAGGCCGCCGGAACGACCAGAACCCCCGTTCCCCGCACAAGGCGCGCCGGCAGCCCGCGGCGGCGGGTCCCGGCACCGGGCTCGGCGCGCCTCTCCCCTTCCGCGGCACCGGCGGCGACCGGAACGTCGGCCGCCTCGGGGACCGGACCGTCCGGCGCCCGCCGCGGAGCGGCGCGGTCGCCCGGCGCCGGACTCCTGGCCTCCCGGCCGTCCAGGGAGGCGCGCTCCCCCGGCACCCGGCCCTGGACGGCGTGCTCGCCGGGCGCCCCGCCCTGGGCCGCGCGGCCGTCCGGTGCCCGGTCCGACGCGGGACCGTCCGGCTCCGGGCCGGCCGCCTCCGGAGGTCCGTCCGGCACGGCGACCGGCCGTGGGCGGCCACGGACCGCGAGCGCCTCGAGAAGGTCACCGGTCCCGGGACGCGACTCCGGGTCGAGCGCCAGCGCGGCCTCGAGCATCGCCCGCAGCTCGCCCGGCACGCCGCGGAGGTCATGCCGACCCCGGAGCACGCGGGAGAAGATCGCCTGGGCGGGCCCGGGGCCGTACGGCGACCGGCCGGTGGCCGCGAACGCGACCGTTCCGGCCCAGGAGAAGACGTCGGCGGCCGGCCCGGCCCGGTCCCCGTCGAGGATCTCCGGCGCGAGGTATCCGGGCGTGCCGATCGCCGTGCCCGTACGCGTCAGCCGGGTCGCGTCGAGCACATGCGCCAGGCCGAAGTCGATGACGACCGGATCGCGGTCGAGGAGCATCACGTTGGCCGGCTTCAGGTCTCGGTGAACGACCCCGGCCGCGTGGATCACGTGCAGCGCGCGGACCAGCCCGCGCGCCACTCTCGGCAGCGCCGACCCGCGCAGCGGGCCCCCACCGCGGACGCGCACGTCGAGGGAGCGGCCCTCGACGTACCGCGTGACGACGTAGGGCCGGCGTCCCGTGAAGTCGGCGTCCACGACCTCGGCGACGTACGGGCTGTGGACCCGCCGCATCGTCGCGACCTCGCGTTCGAGGCGCCGGCGGGCCAGCGCGTCGCGGGCGACGGCGGGATGCAGGATCTTGACCGCCACCGTGCGGCCGTCCGGAGCCAGCGCGAGGTGCACCTCGCCCATGCCACCGACACCGATCTCCTCAAGGAGCCGGTACGGGCCGAGACTCTCGCGCAGGGACGTCATTGGGGGATTCCGCGGTGGACGGGCTACCGCATGATCGTAAATGTCGGCCCGGCGGGCCCGCCGTCACGACACGCGCTGCTGGATGGAGTCCTGGAACCGGGACAACTCCTGGGCGATGGAGTTCTCCAGCTCGTACATCGGCGCGAAGGTCGGCTTCAGCACGATCGCGGCGGCCAGCACGGCGAGCGTCACGACGCACAGGAGGATTCCCACCACGGCGATCCGGCGCGGCCCGTACGCCAGCGCGGTGAACACCTGGACCAGGTGGCGGCGCGGCGCCCGGACCCCCGGCGCGGCCAGGAGGACGTAGGCCGCGGCCCCGGCCCCCCAGGCGGCGGCGACGAGCGGGGCGACCTGGACGTCGATCGCGGCCGTCGCCATGATCGCCATGGGGACGACGACCGCGAACACCGCGGCGTACGGCACGGTGAGCAGGGTCCCGGCGACACCGCGCACGAGGTCCAGTGGCGCGGTCAGCGGGCCGACGACCAGCCGCAGCAACCCGCCGGGATGCCGCCGCGCGTGCACCTGACCGGCGCGCAGGTACGACGCGCCCGCCAGCGCCAGCAGGAGCCCGAAGAACGGCATGATGACGCTGAGCCCGAGAACGATCGCGACGACGAGGTACGCGAAGAGCCGTGACCATCCCTCGACGACGGCGTCGACGGTCTCCTCGGCCGCGCGCGGCCGCTCGGAGAGCGCGCCGGATGTCTCGTCCCACGTCATCGGTGCGCGGCGCGGCCCCGGCCGTCGGGCCGGAGAGGAACGCCGTTCCCTCCTCGGAATGTCGCTGGGGTCCCCGCATCGGGCGGACGCGAAGGCAACGCCACACTACCGCGCCGCGCCGGTGCCGCCGGTTCGATGAGGCCGCAGGCACGCATTTTCAGCCGGCTCTTGCGAGGAACCCCGGGCCTTCAACTTCAGGCCCCCGGAGGAATCGGATCCCGAGCCCTGCGGCGCGGAGCGCTGGAGCGTCGAGTCGGAACGGTGCCCCGCTCAGGCGGGGCGTTTCTGGTTGTCGATGTGCTCCTTGATGACGGCGAGGGGCGCGCCGTCGCGCAAAGCGGCGATATAGGCGGCCGGCCATAAGTGGTGGCCGCACGGGCACGTGCGGACGTGGTCGGAGACCACGTGCGTGTGCAGGGTGTGGACGGCGCTCCTTCCCTCGCGTGTTCTCTCGCGAATGATCGGGGGCCAACTTCCAGCGATGTGACATAAAGCGATGCTATGGTCACGTCCTGTGAAGGTTGTTGTGCAAGTAAAGCTCTTGCCGACGCCCGAGCAGGCGGCGGCGCTGAAACACACCCTGCGCACGGTCAATGAGGCTGCGTGCCGGGTGTCGTTAGTGGCGTTCGCCCAGGGTGTTCCGCGTGAGTACGAATTGCGCAAGCACACCTATGCCGAACTCAAGGAACGCGGCCTTGGCGCGCAGGCGGCCCAGCATGTGATCAAAAAGGTCCGGGACGCCTACACCAGCCTTCACGCCAACCTGCGGGCGGGGAACCTGGGCAAGAAGGGTTCCAAGCGGCGGATCAAGGCCGAGTCCAAGCCGATCGCTTTCCGGCCCCAGGCCGCCCAGCCGTACGATGATCGGTGTCTCAGCTGGCAGTACGACGCGCAGACCGTTTCGATCTGGACGATGGCGGGCCGGTTGAAAGGCGTACGCTTCGCCTGCTCCCCGAACGCGCTCAAACAGCTCATCGCCCACCGCAAAGGCGAGAGCGATCTGGTCGAACGCGACGGCGTGTTCTATCTGATCGCTACGTGCGAGGTCCCCGAGGCCGAGGCCCATGAGCCGGACGGGTTCATCGGGGTGGATTTGGGCATCGTCAACATCGCCACCACCTCCACCGGTTACCGGGCCGCCGGGCGCAACCTGAACCGCTACCGCAGGCGGCAACTCGCCTTGCGGGCCAAGCTCCAGAAGAAGGGCACCAAGTCCGCCAAACGGCTGTTGAAGAAACAGCGCCGGAAGGAATCGCGGCGGGCCAAAGACATCAACCACTGTGTTTCCAAGACGATCGTGACCGAGGCTGAACGCACCGGGCGCGGCATCTCCCTCGAACAGCTGACGGGGATCCGTGAACGGGTACGGCTCCGCAAGCCCCAACGGGTCGCGTTGCACTCCTGGGCCTTCGCCCAGCTCGCAGACTTCATCGTCTACAAGGCACGCCGAGCCGGCGTCCCTGTCGTGTTCGTCGACCCGGCCTACTCCTCCAAAGAATGCGCCGAGTGCGGGCACATCGACCGGCTCAACCGCGTGTCTCAAGCCGTGTTCACCTGCCGGAGCTGCGGCGTCGTTGCGCACGCGGACCGGAACGCTTCCCGCGTCCTGGCCCGAAGAGGCCAGAACGCGTGGGATGCGGGGCGGAAGTCACACGTCCCGGCCACCAGCCTGCACAGCTGATGGCCAAGGCGCGGCAGACCACCTCACAACCAGTGAGGCTCTAGCCGCACGCTCAGTCCTTCAGGACCTTCAGGACCGAGAAGCTGACCGGGCACGTTCGGGGGTGGGCGACCCGAACGTCACTGATTCAGGAGCAGGGCGATCCGGTGCGTGAGGTCGACGAAGAATCCGGCCCTGTCGCCGATCGGCCACCACCGCGGCCGCAGCAGCCATCCGGCCGCCGCCGCGAGCGACGCGACACCGGCCAGGAACAGGCCCACCGACGCCGCGTGGCGCCGGTCCTGGGCCACCGCCGACAGCAGCCGGACCAGTTGGCGGCGCGGAGCCATGATGCCGGGCCCCGCAAGCGTCACCAGGGCGAACGCCACCGCGCTCCACCGGGTGACGGCGTCGGGCCACTCTTCGGCATGGGCGGCGCTCCAGACGAGCAGCGCCAGGCCGGTCCCCGTCGCCGCCAGGGCGGAGTAGAGCAGGGCGGGGACCAGTGCCCCGGTCGACCAGCCCAGGGATCCGGACACGCGGAAGGGCGCGAGGGCCAGATCCTCGGCCCCGCGCACGGGCACCCGCCGGGAACGGACGGCCGAGTCTCCCGCCCGTAGGTACCAGACGGCCGCCACCACGACGGGCACGCCGACGACGGGGACCACCCCGCAGACCGCCACGGCCGCGACGATCGCCAGGTAGGCGAGCAGCTTGTACCAGCCCAGTGCCACGCGCGGCACCGGAGGCGGCGTCATCGGCGCGGGAGGCGGACTCGGCGGGACCGTGGAAACGCCCGGTGTCCACGGCGTCCCAGGTGTGCCCGGAGCCGGCCCGTAGGGGCCGTGGGGCGTGCCGGCGGGCCCGGGCGGCGCGTCGGTCACGCCGAAGGCCGTGGCGGTGATGGGCGGTGGCGCGCCGAGGTCGACGGCGCGCACCCGGCGCGTGAGCTCCACCGCCGACGGCCGGGCCTCCGGATCCCGGGCGAGCGCCGCGCGCAGCAGCGGCTCGAGCGCCGGCGGCACGCCGTCGAGGTCGGGTTTGCCGGACAGGATCCGGGCCAGCACCGCCTCCAGGGAGCCCCCGCCGAACGGCGCCCGCCCCGTCGCGGCGAACGCGACCGTGGCCGCCCACCCGTACACGTCGACGGCGGGGCCGGGTGGCTTGCCGTCGATGATCTCTGGTCCGAGATAGCCCGGCGTGCCGACGACCATCCCGGTCTGGGTGAGCCGGGTGGAGTCGACCGCGTGCGCGATGCCGAAGTCGATGACCATCGGAGCGCCCTCGACCATCATGACGTTGTTCGGTTTGAGGTCCCGGTGGACGACGCCGGCCTCGTGGATCGCGGTCAGCGCCTCGGCCAGACCGACCGCCAGGCGCGCCAGCGGGCCGCCGGACAGCGGCCCGGCCGCCCGGACGACGCCGTCGAGCGGGTGGCCGTCGATGAACCGCGTGACGATGTAGGGGCGTTCGGCGGCGACGTCCGCGTCGAGGACCTCGGCGACGTACGGACTGCGCACCCGCCGCATCGTGTCGACCTCGCGGGCCAGCCGCCGCCGGAAGGTCGCGTTCTCGGCGTACTCCGCACGCACCACCTTCAGGGCGACCTCGCGGCCGATGTCGTCGACCGCCCGGTGGACCACGCCCATGCCGCCCTCGCCGAGGGTCGCCACCAAGCGGTACGGGCCCACCATCTCCACCGCGGCGTCCTCCACTGGCATGTTCGGTCTTTCGCTGTCAGAGTGTCCCCGGTTCAGCCGCCGAGCAAGCTCCGCATGCCGGACCGCACGTGGGCCAGGCTCTTGGTGAGCGACGCGGAATCGAACGGCCGCAGGTCCGGCGTCTGGCTCAGCGAGAACGACACGAGCAGGAAGACGAGAAAGCCGAGGACGCCCAGGGCGATCATGGCCTGCGACCTCCTCGGCAGAACGGCTCCCCAGAACCGGGCGAGCTGGCGGCGCGCGGGCTCGCTGCCCGGCCCCAGGCACTGGACGATGACGAACGCGGCGGTGGCGAGCGCGACCGCCCGCGAGATCGGCAGCCCGGTCTTGGCGGCCAGCCCGATCAGGAGCACGACGACGCCGGCCATGATCGCCAGCGGGCTGACCAGCAGCATGCCCAGCGCCGCGCGGACCGCCGAGAACGGCGACTTGGCGGCGACCGCGACCAGGTCGCCCGCTCTCGGCCCGCGCCGGGTGCGCTTGGAACTGAGCTCCTTGTGGCCGCGGTCCGCGGTCCGCAGCACCAGCAGGACGGCCAGGACGACGATCAGCGCGATCGCGGGGGTCACCGCGGCCAGCCCCACCGCGCCGACGAGGAGCAGCAGGCTGAGGAAGCGGTAGACGCCGTACGGCTTCGGCTCGTCGGGCCGTGGCTGTTTCGGGGGGCGCGGTTCGTACCGTCCCGGAGGCTGCTGACCCGGCGGGCCGTACGGGGACCGCGCGTACGGTTGCTGAGGCGGCGGGGGCGGCGCCGGGGGCAGCTGCCCGACGAAGTCACGCGGGCGGGCCGGCGCCGGCGGCGGGGCCTGGACGGCGGTGAGCCGCTTGGTCTGGGACGACGGCGGGTCCACCCGGGTGCTGTTGACGTCGATGCGCGTGGTGAGCCCGACGAGGGCGTGCGCGGTCGGCCGTTCGGCGGGATTGCGCGCCATCGCCGCCCGGACGAGCGGCAGCAGCGCCTCGGGCACGCCGTCCAGGTCCGGCCGCCCCTCCATGATCTTGTAGAAGATCGACTCGAACGTGCCGCCGCCGAACGGCGCCCGCCCGGTCGCCGCGTAGGCGATCGTGCCGGCCCAGGCGTGCACGTCCGCGGGCGCGCCGGCGTCCTCACCCTCGATGATCTCGGGAGCGAGGAAGCCCGGCGTGCCGATGACGAGACCGGTGGCGGTCAGCCGGGTGGCGTCGACGCCCTGGGCGATGCCGAAGTCGATGACGACCGGCTCGCCGCTCTCGAGGAACATGACGTTGCCCGGCTTCAGGTCCCGATGGACGATGCCGGCGTCGTGGATGGCGGTCAGCGCCGAGGCCAGCCCCGTCGCCAGCCGCTGCAGCCTCTCCCCGCGCAGCGGGCCGTCGTCGCGCACGGTCTGCTCCAGCGTGCGGCCGGGGACGAACTGCGTGACGACATAGGGCGGTTCGGCCGTGACGTCCGCGTCGACGATCTCCGCGACGTGCGGGCTGTGCACCCGGCGCATGGAGTCGACCTCACGAGCGAGCCGGCGCAGCGCCGTCTGGTCGGACGCCACGCCGGGCCGCAGGACCTTCACGGCGACCTTGCGGCCCATGGGGTCGGCGGCAAGGTGCACGACCCCCATGCCGCCTTCCCCGATCTTCTCGAGCAGGCGGTACCGGCCCATGCTGTCCCCGGACGTCTCTACCCCCTTCATAGGTGCGTCACGATACCTGGGCATGTGTTCCCTCACGGCCTTCCGGCGGAACCGATCACGAAGCGGGGACCGGCCGCCGCTCGGCCAGGCGGCCCGCCAGCCAGGCGGCGGTGGGACGCTCGGCCGGGTCGCGCGCCAGGGCCCGGTGCAGCAGCGGCAGAACCGATTCGGGCACCCCGTCCAGGTCGGCGGCCCCCCGCAGCACCCGGAAGCAGATGCCGTGCAGCGACCCGGCTCCGAACGGCGGGCGGCCCGTCGCCGCGAACGCGACCGTCGCGGCCCAGGAGAACACGTCGGAGGCCTCGCTGCAGCGACCGCCGTCGATCAGCTCTGGCGCGACGTAGCCCGGCGTCCCGGTCAGCACCCCCGGCTGGGTGACCTGCTCGGCCCCCGTCTCCTGCGCGATCCCGAAGTCGATGATCTTCGGGATGCCGCCCAGCACCATCACGTTGCCGGGCTTGAGGTCCCGATGCAGCACCCCGGCCCCGTGCACCGCCGCCAGGCCCTGCGCGAACCGCCCGGCGAAGCCCCACAGCGCCTCCTGCCACAGCGGCCCGTACGTCGTGACCAGGTCCCGCAGGGGAACGCCCGCGATGTACTCGGTGACGAGGTAGGGCCGGTCCCCCTCCAGGCAGGCGTCGAGCGCCTCGGCGACATACGGGCTCCGCACCCGCGCCATCGCCCGGGCCTCACGCCGCAGACGACGTCGGATGGTCGGATCGTGGGCGAAGTCGGGCCGAGGCTCCTTCACCGCGACCGTACGCCCGAACCGGTCCATGGCGCGGTACACCACGGACGTGGCCCCCTCACCGACCCGCTCCAGCAGCTCGTACGCTCCGAGCGGCGCAACTCCCGTCGCGTCCATGCCCGGTTCGACGCCCGATCACGACCGCAGGTTCCCGTCGACCTGCCGAACGTTGAAGACCCGCCCGTCAACCACGGATTTCGGCTCGGAACCAGTCGGCCGCGGGCTCGGTCGGCGACCAAGTTGACCGAGCCCCTTTGCCTCTTCGAGCGCTACTCGGCGTCGGACCGCTCGGTCACCTTTGCGACTTCGACGCAGGCCCCCTGCTGGCTGCTCCTGCTGCTCTTTCTCCAGGCGGCGACGGGCACATCTCTTGGCATGGATACGTCCCTCTCGGTCCCGTAAATCACCCTTCGGCGATCAGCGCCAAGGTATCGCGGTGACTTCGAGCGGCACCTTCTTCGGGGAACCGCAGGATATGGAACGAACTCGTCATGCCCGCGTGCGCTCCCGCTTCGAACGGGATCACGGCGACAAGGGCGGCCAGCTCGCCGAACACGGCCGGGGCATGAGCATCGTCGACCATCTGGCCGTCGCACGCTGGGTGACCTACGTCGAACACGCCAAGACCGTCCACGTCGTCATCGCCGCACCGGACGTAACGCTGACGGCCGCTGAGCTCGCACAGATCGGAGTCCCGGAATGAGCCACGGCTGCCCGATAGACGATTGATTCCAAGGGATTCTCGGTGTCGGTAGGCAGTGCTTTGGGCACCAATGGGATCCGGCGCGGCCCATCACAGCCGCGCCTCGGCCATCTCGTTCCGGCGTTTCTACTGAGGCGATAAATATCTCGCCTCAGTAGAAACCTCAGAGAAGACACCCACGCCTCCCTCGTACAATTCGCCCGGAATTCAGGGTTTCCGCATCGTCTAGCGCGGCGCGTGGCCGCGCGCCTTACAACTCACAGCTCGGCGAGATCGCGTCGCACATCGTTCGCAGTGGCGTCTTTCAGGCTCTCGAAGATCGCCAATGCTTCGGTGAACGCCTCGCGGGCCGCCTCCCGGTCTCCGGTGTCCCGGAGCACGCCGCCCAGCGCGTACAGCGATACGGCCTGGCCCTCACTGTCGCCGATCTCACGCCGGACCGTGATCGCCTGTCTGAAGAAATCGATGGCCGCCGCGGCATCACCGAGTCTCTGATGGACCGTGCCGAGACCGTGCAGGCTCACCCCTTCGTTCTCCTTGTCGACCTCTCGTGCGACCGGAAGCGCCTGCTCGTAGTACGAGAGCTCGTCCGTCAGTCGTCCCAGCCCGCACGATGCGTCGGCCAGGGCGTTCAGCGTGATGACCTCATTGCGCCGGTCGTTGATCTCGCGCCAGACGGGCAGCGCCCGCTCGGCATAGTCGATCGCCTCCGCGTCACGCCCGCTGCCCCGAAGGGCAAAGCTGACATTGACGAGGGACATTCCTTCGCCCTGACGATCGCCGATCTCGCGGCAGATCACCTCCGCCTGCTGATACTGGGCGGCGGCCTCGTCGAATCTCTTGAGATCGGCGTAGGCACCGCCGATGCAGATCAGGCTCCACGCCTCCCCGTATCGATCGTGCGCGCGCCGCGCCGCATCAAGGGCGGTGAGCGTCGTCGACAGCCGGTTCATCCGGTGCTTACGCCAGTGAAAGAACATGATCAGAGCGACGGGCAGCTTCCAGGCGATGTCGTCCGCGCCGATCGCCGCCGCCTGCTCGACGGCCGCCAGCAGATTGGGGCGCTCCGCCTCACACCAGTTGAGCGCGTCTTCGTACCGGGAGAAGGTCAGCGGATGGATGCCCTCTGGAGGCGGGTCGAGCGGCACATGGCGGCGTTGTGGTGCGAGCAACCGGTCGACGGCGTCCGCCGTGTACAAGTACCAGGTGAGTTCCTGGCGGATGGCGTTGTTCCGCTCTTCCACCGGCTCCACCTCATTGACCTGCTCCACCGCGTAGTTCCGGATCAGGTCGTGGAAGCGGTAGCGGTCACGGGCGACGTCTTCCACCATGCTCACGCCGGTGAGCGTGATGAGCGCCCGGCGTGCGGCGGTGACGGAGAGCCCGGCCAATGCGGCAGCCGCGGGCACACTGATGTCAGGGCCGGCATGCAGGCCCAAGAGCCTGAACATACGCGCGACTTCCGGCGCCAGCTCCCGGTATGACCAGGAAAACACGCTCCGGACCTCCATGTCCTTATCAGTGGTCGCGAACGCATCCAAGCGGTCACTTTCCACTTCGAGTTCTTCGAGCATCTCGGCCAGATCGAGATAGTGCCGGGCGGCCGCCTGCTCCGCTGTGATCAGAACCGTCAACGGCAGACATCCGGCCCGCTGGACGAGAGCCGTTGCGAGCTCCGCGTCGGCCTGCGCCTGAGGGCCGACGACGCTCTCGAACAGTTGCACCGCCGCCTCGGGCTCGAGAGGCGGCAGGATCAGCCGGACGGCACCCTCCTGAACGACCAGTCCGCTCAGTCTGCTCCGGCTGGTGACCAGCGCGAGACTATCCTCCGAGGGAGGGAGCAGGGGACGAACCTGTTCTGCGCTGTTCGCGTTGTCCAAGACGACGAGAACCCGCTTACCGTTGAGGTGCGTCCGGTACAGCCCGATCATCGCTTCCAGCTCGGCGGGGATCTTGTCCGGGTCGACGTCCAGCGCCCGCAGGAAACCGTCGAGGACCTGCTCCGTCTCCATCGGCGGCCGACGATGGTAGCCGTGAAGGTTCACATAGAGCTGACCATCGGGATAGCGCTCACGAACTCGCTGAGCCCAGTGAATCGACAGAGCGGTCTTGCCCACACCGGCGGTTCCCGAGATGAGCACGGCGAGAGGACCGGCGGTGCTCGCGGCCAGTGTGGAGTCGAGCTGGTCCAGGGCCGCCGTCCTGTCGGTGAACCGGGCGACTCCGTGCGGTAGCTGCTTGGGAACCGGAAGCGTCCGCTCGGGCACAACCAGATTTCCATATATATCCCGAACCTGAATTACGTTTTCGGCCCTTCCGCCGGTGAACTCGTTATGAGACGTCGCGATCCGGTCGGCCTCAGTCATCTTCCAGCGACTCCTACGAGCATCAGCACGGATTACGCACGCGGCCTATATGAAAGCATCAAATCAAAAGGTAAAGTTTGCCGCAGTATCCTCGCAAGGAGGTTCCGGGATGACCCAGATCCCCACGGCGGGCGAAAACTTCCCGTATGACGCAGTTGACCAGTTTCAAGCAGAAGATGACGCTCTCGCACTCGCGCTTCGCCGGTCCCACGAAGAACGGGCGCATCGGGCGACTCATCCCGAGGCTCCGCCGACCGTGCGCTACGAATGCACGTCCTGGTCGTCGGGCGGGCTCGGTTCCTGAGCGCAGATGGCCCGTGCCGCACACCGACTGGACCGAACCGGGCTCGACGTCGTATCCGTTTCGCCAGTACGTGTTCAAGGTTCAGTCGCGGTGCAATCTAGACTGCGACTACTGCTACGTCTACCACCTGGCCGATCAGGGCTGGCGGAGACAGCCGAAGTACATGGCGCCGGACACGGTCCGGACCGCCGCGCGGCGGATGGCGGAGCATGCCGGGCGGCACGGGATGGACCGGGTCAAGGTCACCATCCACGGCGGTGAGCCGCTGTTGGGCGGGCGGGAGTACCTCGCCGACTTCCTGTCGATCATGCGTCAGAACACCCCGGGCATCGCGATCGACTTCTCGGTGCAGACCAACGGGGTACTGCTCGACGACGCGATGGCGGCCTTCCTCGTCGAGGAGGGCGTCATCGTCGGGATCAGTCTCGACGGCGACCGGGCGGCGAACGACCTGCATCGCCGATTCCGCGACGGCAGGTCCAGTTACGACTTCGTCGAGGCGGCCATCCGGCGGATGGTCCGGCCGGAGAATCGCGACCGGTTCGGAGGGGTCCTGTGCACGGTGCAGCTGCCCGCCGATCCGCTGCGCGTCTGGCGCAGCCTGCTCGACCTCGGCACCCCCGCCGTGGACTTCCTGTTGCCGCACGGCACCTGGTCCAGCCCGCCGCCGGGCGTACGGCCCGGAGAGGCAGGCACCCCGTACGCGGACTGGCTGATTCCGATCTTCGATGAGTGGTTCGACGCGCCGCGCCGACCGGCCGCGGTGCGGATCTTCCAGGACATCCTGAACCTTCTGATGGGCGGCATCGACAGTTACGAGTTCTTCGGCCTGGCGCCGGTCTGCCTGGTGGTGGTCGAGACCGACGGCACGTACGAGCAGGTGGACTCGATGAAGGCCGCGTACGAGGGCGCGGCGGCGACCGGGATGGGCGTCTTCACCCACTCGCTGGACGAGCTTCTGGTGACGCCCGGCATCGTCGCGCGCCAGGTCGGGCTGGACGCGCTGAGCGAGACCTGCCGCGCGTGCCGACTGGTCGCGACCTGCGGCGGCGGCCTCTACTCGCACCGTTATCGGGAGGGATCGGGCTTCGTGAATCCCTCGGTCTTCTGCGCCGACCTGTACGCCCTGATCTCCCACATCGAGCGCCGTACCATCGACCGGCTCGCCGAGCGGGGGTTGACGCTGGCGCAGGTGCGCGGCTACCAGGCCGATTCAGAGGTCAGTGGGCGAGGCCCTCGATGACCTCGGCCTGGCCGAGCGAGGCCAGGGCCGTCCCCGGAACGATCAGCTTGGAGCGTCGCACGCCGCTGCCGACGACGACGTGCGGGGTTTCGACGACGGCCTGGTCGACGAGCACCGGCCAGTCGGCCGGCAGGCCGAACGGGGTGATCCCGCCGTACTCCATGCCCGCCTCGGCCACCGCCTGCTCCTGCGGCGCGAACGACGCCTTCCGGGCGTCGAGGCGGCGGCGTACGACGCCGTTGACGTCGGCGCGCGTGGTGGCGAGCACGACGCAGGCCGCGAGCCGCACGTCGCCGCCCCGCTTGGCGGCGACGATCACGCAGTTGGCCGACGCGTCGAGGGGAACGCCGTAGCGCTCGCAGAACGCGGCGGTGTCGGCGAGGTCCGGGTCGATCTGCGCGACCTGGAAGGCGTCGTCGCCCTTCCAGGCGCGGATCGCCTCGGCGACCGGCGCGGCGAGCAGGTCGGTGCGGTCAAGGGCGGGCTCTAGCGACAGTCCCCACATGGGCGCCAGACTAGAGGTTGACGACGATCTTCGCCTATCTCAACGCCGCATACGGTCGGCGTTCGGAAGTCGAGCACAGCGCGTCGTCGACCAGCTTGCTCTCGGTCTGTGTAATGCGCAGGACGTCGTCCGTCGAATCGGCGATCGTGCCCGACATCGAGACCGTGACGCTGCGCCGGCCGTCGGCGGTGACGCCGACGGCGCTGATCCAGCCGGAATCGCCGCCCTCGTGGCCCCAGTACCTGCCGCCGCACGACAGCGGGCGGGAGAAGAGCCCCAGCCCGTCACGGGCGCCGGGCATGAGCGGCTCGAACTCCTTGCCTACTGGAATGGTGCGTTTCATCTGCGCTAGCTGCGCCGAGGGCAGAAGCCGGCCGCCGAGCAGGGCGCGGAAGAATCGGTTGAGGTCGGCGGTGGTGGAGACGAGTCCGGCCTCTCCATTGTTGCCCGAGCCGACCTGCTCGGTGACGTCGACGAGTGGTTCGCCGGGCTTGAACCGCTGGTAGCTGCTGGCGTGTGGCCGGGGCAGCGTGGGCGAGGTGCCCGGCCAGAAGGTGTGATCGAGGCCGAGCGGCCGGACGATCCGATCCCGTACCTCCTCATGCCAGGGGTGTCCGGTGACCCGTTGGATGACCATGCCGAGCAGGACGTAGCCGGTGTTGGAGTAACGCCAGTCCTTTCCGGGCTGGAAGTCCGGGCGGTGGCGCATCGCCCTGGCGACGATCTGCTCGGGTGTGTAGGTGTCGTATCGGTGCTGGTAAAAGTCCTCCGCCGAGGTGTAGTCCGGGTAGTCGTCGTGGATGCCGCTGGTGTGCTGGAGCAGCTGGCGGATGGTGATCGCGCGGCCGTCGTTGCCGTTTCCGGACACCACGCCAGGAAGCCATCGCTCGACCGAGTCATCCAGGGAGAGCCTGCCGTCGCCGGCCAGTTGCAGGATCACGGTGGCCACGAACGCCTTGGTGACGCTGGCGATCCGGAAGTAGCCGTTCGGGGAGACCGGCCGCCGGGTCGTCAGGTCGGCGACGCCACTGGTGGCGATCAGGTTCCGGCCGTCAGGGCTGGTCAGGCGGGCCTGGACGCCCGCCACGCCGAGTGCGGTGATCGCGTCGGCGTCGCGCCGGAGCCGCGCCTGGTCGCCGTGCTGCTGGGCGGCCATCGCGCCGGGCATGCTGGTGGAGAGGGCACCGGCCACGATGGCGGCCAGAGCCAGGTTCCGCCGGATGGACCGGCCGCGCCGCCGCGGTGAATAAATCGGTGATGTCGTCATGGGCGTTGACGCTAGGTCTGGCGGGGGGAAGCGCACGATACAGCTCACTAGTCGGAAAAAGGGGTAGTGGGCTGTAGTGCCAGGCTCGATCGCCATGGCTCAGACTTGTGCGGATGAACGATCATGGGGCCGGTCGGCTTTCGGCGATGTGGCGCGGTCTGGGTTATCTGCTGGTAAGCCTGTTGACCGCTGCGGTTGCCCTGTTCGCGCTGCCTGTGCTCATCGTCCCGAGGATGGCCCGCGCCTGGGCGTCCTGGCATCGTCGCCGCGCCGACCGGTTGCTGCTTTCTCCGCGTTCTGGTCCCGTCCGTGCCGGTACGTGGCGTGTTCTCGGGTGGCTGTGCACGTACATCGTGACCAGTCTGGCGTTCGGGCTCGTCGTGGTGGTGTGCGCGGGCAACGCGGTGGCCACGGCCATCACGGTGCCCTTGTGGTGGGCGTTGCCCCCCGGCACCCGCGCGGGCGGCTTCGCCGTCGGTGTTCCATTGTCCGGGTGGGGCACGGCGTTGACCTTGGGGACCGTACAATTCGCCATCTTCGCGGCCCTGACCTACTGGCTGGTTCCACTGCTGGCGCGCCTGCACGCCCGGATCTGTGTGGCGCTGCTGTCCCCCTCGGCCGCCGAGCGGCTGACGCACCGTGTCGAGACGCTGACCGAGACACGAGCCGGCGCCATGAACGCGCACGGCGCGGAACTCCGCCGGATCGAACGCGACCTGCACGACGGCACGCAGGCCCGGCTGGTGGCCATCGCGATGCGGCTGGGCGCGGCGCGTGAGTCGTTGGGCGAGGACCCTCAGATGTTGGACAGACTCCTGCGGGAGGCGCATGAGGGTACTGAGGAGGCCATGGCAGAGCTCCGCGCGGTGATCCGGACGATCTACCCGCCGATCCTCGCCGATCGCGGCCTCGCCGGGGCGCTGACCGCCCTGGGGACCCGATCGGCAATCGACACCACCCTCGATATCGGCGAGCTCGGCACGATCCCCGCCGCAGTCGAGGCCGTGGCCTACTTCACCATCGCCGAGACGCTCACCAACGCCGCCAAGCACAGCCGGGCCACCCGGACCAAAGTCCGGGTCGCACGCGACGGTGACCGGCTGTCGATCGAGGTCACCGACGACGGGATCGGCGGCGCCGACGAGACGCTGGGTACCGGCATCGCCGGAATACGCCACCGCGTGCTGGCACTCGACGGCACCATCCAGATCCACAGCCCCGCCGGCGGCCCGACCACGATCACGGTGAGCCTGCCATGCGCGTCGTGATCGCCGAGGACAACGTCCTGCTGTCCAGTGGACTGGAACTCCTGCTGACCGCCAAGGGCTTCCACGTCGCCGCGATCGCCCAGGACGCCCCCGGCTTCATCAACGCCGTCACCGAACACAGGCCCGACATCACCATCGTCGACGTACGGCTACCACCGACCTTCCGCGACGAGGGCATCCACGCCGCCCTCCAGGCCCGCCGCCTGCACCCCGGCCTGCCGGTGCTCGTACTCTCCCAGTACGTCGAGCAGCAGTACGCCGGCGAACTGATCTCCGATGAACGCGGCGGCGTCGGCTACCTCCTCAAGGACCGGGTGAGCCGGGTGAGCGAGTTCATCGACGCGGTGCGGCAGGTCGCCGCCGGCGGCACTGTCATGGACCCCGAGGTGATCGCGCAACTCCTCACCCGTCACGCCCGCGACCCGATCGCCGATCTCACGCCACGCGAACGTCAGGTGCTCGCCCTGATGGCCGAGGGAAAGGACAACGCCACGATCGCGGCCCGGCTCGTCATCACCGAGAACGCCGTCCACAAACACATCGGCAACATCTTCGCCAAGCTCGGCCTCTCGCCGGCCGACAGCGGCCACCGCCGCGTCCTCGCAGTCCTCACCTACCTCAATCGCCAGTAAGGACGCAGGGGTCACACCTGCAGACAAGGGCGGACGGTCAGCCGTAGTGCTGGCCGGTGCAGCCGACGCTGCCGCCGATGGTGGCCATGATGCCGAGGACGCCGACGATCTCGCCGTAGTCGTCGGTGGTGAACTCGACCGACCGGGGGCCGGCCCGCTTGATGCCCGGGATCATGGCGCAGGACTCGGCCATCGCGGTGGACGCCCAGTCGATGCCCAGCGTGTACGGGGACGGCACGGTGTACGGGCGGAACCGGCCGATGTCCCGCAGCGCCCGGCCGGCCGCCTCCCGGATCAGGGCCTGGGCGCGGACGGGCGGCAGGAGCTGCGCGGAGTAGCGGTCGATGCCCTTCTTCACCGCCACCGTCTCGACGTCGCCGAGCACCTCGCGGGCCTCCGCGCAGGCCGCCTCGTCGCCCGCCACCAGCGCGACCGGCACGCCCATCGACCCGGCCAGCCCGGCGATCAGCCGGATCTCGCCGCACACCTCGCCGTTCAGGTAGAGGTTCTGGATCTCATAACCCATCCACGTGTGGTTGAGCACGCCGTGCGGCACGCCCGCGCGTGCGTGGTAGCCCACGAACATCGCCGCGTCGTGGGCGGTGTCGAGCCCCTGCCCCATCCGCAGCGGACGGTACGGGCCGCGGATCAGCGTAGACCGCTCGTCGATGAGGTCGACGCGCAGGTTCTTGGTGCTGCCGTGCGAGTCGGTGACGCTCACCTCGTCCGCCCCGGCGTCGAACGCCCCGGCCACCGCGGCGTTCGCGTCGGCGGTCATCAGCTCGCAGCCGCGTTCGTACCCGCGCCCGCCCGCCCGCATCTCATCCGGATCGGTGAGCCCGGACACGCCCTCCATGTCGACCGAGACGAACACCCTCACTGATGACTCCCTCCGCGAGAAATCCGTTGCCTCATGTCAGCCGCCCGCGACCAGGCGGCGCAGCGCCTCGGCGGCGCGGGCGTCGGCGTCGGCCTGCGTGACCAACTCCTCCGCGAGAGCCCGTACCCACACGTCCAGCGTCACCTGGTCCCGGGACAGGACCACGCCGCGCACCTCATGGTGGATCTCGGCGACCGGCCGCCCGGTCCCGGCGGTCAGGGACAGCGTGCGCTCCCCCAGCCGTACCACCACGCGGCGGGGATCGCCCTCACGGCCGCGCAGCCGGTCGCCGAGGCTCCGCTCGTACTCCACGCTCACGCAGCCGGGCGGCAGCGCGTCGGCGAGTGTGCCGGTGAGCACGCGGGCGTACGTCGCGACGTCGGCGGTGTCCCGGCGCAGCGCGGCGGCCACCATGTCGAAATCCATGGTCACCAGTGAATCAGCGGTCCAGGCCGAGCACCATCTGCGGCTTGGCGATGACGTGGTCCTCGCGCAGCGGCCGTACGGCCGTGCCGATGGCGAAGAACTCCATCGTGTGGCCGCCCCACTGGTGGTGGAACTGGTCGAGTTCCACCCCGACGATGCCCTCGGCGTGCAGGGTCTGCGCCTCGGCCTGCATGCGGGTCATGGCCAGCTCCCGCGCGTCGTACAGCGCCTGGGTGAACTCCGGGATCTCGACGTTCTGTCCCAGGTTGCCGAGCACCGAGCCGAGCCGCCGGTGCGCAATGTGGTAGACGCAGGTGCCCATCACCATGCCCAGCGGCGCGTACCCGGCCTGGATGAGGGTCCAGAAGTCCTGTCCATTGAGGTCCGAGGTGAACGGCTGGTTCTTGTTGTTCCGCCAGTTCTGGGACGTGTCGTCGGCCTTCACGGCAGTGCCGATGGCGATGAACTCGGCGATGTCACTGCCGAAGTCGCGGAACTCCAATCGCAGGCGTACGCCCACGATGCCGTCCGCGCCGAGCTGGTCCGCCTCGGCCTCCATCCGGGTCATCGCCAGCTCCCGCGCGTGGTACATCGCGCTGGACAGCTGGTCGAGCTCCATGTTCTTGCTCCACCGGCCGATCTGGATGCCGACGTGGTAGATCGAACTGCCCAGGACCAGGCCGAGCGGCCGGAACCCGGCCTCCCGGACGAGGAGGAACTCGTTCACGGACAGGTCGCTGGTGAACAGGCCACCCGGCGCGCCGGGGCGCAGCTCGGCGAGCCGGGCCATCGCGTCGGTGGGGACTCCCTGGGCGACGGGATCGGTCATCGTCAGAACCTCATGATCGTCAGCGGTCGGATCGGGCGGTGCGGCGTACGGAACTCGGCGATCGCGGTGCCGAGGATGGTGCTCTCGACGACGTGGTCATGGTTGTGGTCGCCGACGTTGCAGGCGCGCTCGTCGACCCGCAGATCGACACGGGAGACGACGACGCCGTCGGCGCCGGTGCGCTTCGCATCGGCGAGCAGGTGCCCGCGCGCCTCGTGCCGGGTGGCCGACACCAGCTCGGTCCAGCCCTGTACCTCCTGCGCGGGCGCGAACCGGCCGGTCGACCAGTTGACCCGCCAGTCGTCGTGGCGGACGCCGACGGCGGCGCCCATCACCAGGTCGACGGGGACCCAACCGGTCTCGATCAGCTTCACGAACTCCTGCCCGCTGACATGGGACAGGAAGACCCGGCCCGGCCGGACTGGCCCGGTGGCGCGCACGGCGGTGCCGAACGCCTGGAACTCCAGGTGATGGGCCGCCCCCTGGAACGGCGCGATGGTGAGCTTGACGGCCACGACGCCGTCACCGCCCAGGGCGGCGCACTCGGCCGCCATCCGGCCCATCGCGGTGTGCCGGGCCCGGTAGAGCGTGTCGATGTAGGCGCCGTAGCCGGCCCACGCCCCCTGCATCCCGGACGTGATGGTGCTGGCGGAGCCCGCCCCGAAGAGGCCGCCGCGGAAGCCGCAGTCGATCGTGGAGCGGTACCACCAGCCCAGGTTGTGGACGGTGCTGCCCATCACCTGGCCGACCGGTTCGAACCCGACGGACCGCAGCCCGGCGAACTCGTCGACGGTCAGGCCGGACGTCCAGGTGCCGCTCTGCCGGGCCTGGCCGAGCCGCGCCTGTGCCGCCGGCGGCAGTGAATCGTTCGACACCCGGCCCCCTCTTCCCCGGCCCCGGCCGGACGCGTTCATCTGCTTGGTGGCGTGGAGGCCCCGGCCGTCGGGCCGGGGAGGAAACGCCGTTCCCTCCTCGGATTGTCGGTGGTGGTGGTTAGTGTGCGGGCATGCGGTTTCGGCTTGCGCCCACGCCTGCTCAAGAGCGGGGGTTGCTTGTGTGGAATCTCGCGGTTGAGCAGCATCAGCACTGGCGGCCGGGTCGGGCGTCCGCGCCGGGCTATGGCGAGCAGTCCCGCCAGCTGACCGAGGCGAGACGAGAGTTCGCCTGGTTGGCGGCGGGGTCGCAGACGGTGCAGCAGCAGGCGTTGCGTGACTTCGCCCAGGCCATGGCGGGCTTCTTCGCCGGGACGCATCGGCGGCCGACCTGGCGTAAGGCGGGCGTGCATGAGGGGTTCCGGATCGTCGGTAAGCGTGGCCAGCATTGGGACGTGCGCCGCCTGTCTCGCAAGACAGGTGAGGTGTGGGTCCCGAAGGTGGGTTGGGTCCGGTTCCGCTGGTCCCGCCAGGTCCCCGATTCGGCCAAGTCCTTCCGGGTGAACCGGGATCGGGCGGGCCGCTGGCATGTCGCGTTCGCGGTGATCCCGCCCCGGATCGACGGGCCCGGTACCGGTGAGATCGTCGGGGTGGACCGTGGCGTGGCGGTCTCGGCCGCCCTGTCCACCGGCGAAAAGCTGACCGTGCCCGGCCTGCGCGACACCGAGGCCAAACGCCTGCGACGTCTGCAACGCAGGCTGGCGCGCGCCAAGCGGGGATCGAATCGCCGCGCTCGGGTCAAGATCGCGATCGCCCGGATCAAGGCACGTGAGACCGACCGGCGTAAGGACTGGGTTGAAAAGACCTCCACCCAGTTGGCCACCGAGTTCGACGTCATCCGGGTCGAGGACCTGAAGATCAAGAACATGGTCCGGTCCGCGCGCGGCACGATCGCCGCGCCGGGCACGAACGTGCGAGCCAAAGCCGGGCTCAACCGTTCTATCCATGCGGCCGGCTGGGGTCTGCTGGTGAACCGCCTGGAGCAGAAGGCGCCGGGCCGGGTGGAAAAGATCAATCCCGCGTACACATCTCAGATCTGTCATGCCTGTGGGCACTGCGCAGCGGAGAGCCGTGAGAGCCAAGCGGTCTTTCGCTGTCGCGCCTGCGGGCACACCGATCACGCTGATGTGAACGCGGCCAAGAACATCGCGGCAGGACGTGCCGTGACAGCGCGAGGAGCCCTCCAGCCACCAGGCGGGGCCGTGAACCGCGAACCTCAACCTGCTCTCACCTCCGGGTAGAGACCGGGTTGGAATCCCCCGCCTTCCAGGCGAGGGAGGACGTCAAGTCGTGAGACGTCCGGCGGGGGGCGTCGGGTTCCCTTCCGTCAGCGGCCGGTGAAGCGGGCCTTGCCGGGGCCCTCTTCCACGAAGCTCCGCATGCCGTTCCTCTGGTCCTCGGTGGCGAACAGGCCGGCGAAGTGCAGCCGCTCGATCTCCAGGCCGGTGGCCAGGTCGGTCTCCAGGCCGGCGTCGATCGCCTGCTTGGCGGCGCGCAGCGCGACGGCCGGGCCCTCGGCGTACCGCGCGACCATCTCGGTCGCGGCGGCGTACACCTGGTCGTCCGGCACCACCCGGTCCACCAGGCCGATCGCCAGGGCCTCGTCGGCGGCGACGTGCCGGCCGGTGAAGATCAGGTCCTTGGCCTTGGCGGGGCCGATCAGCCGGGGCAGCCGCTGAGTGCCGCCGGCACCGGGGATGACGCCGAGCTGGATCTCCGGCTGGCCGACCTTGGCCGACTCTCCCGCGACCCGGAAGTCGGCGCACAGCGCGAGTTCGAGACCGCCGCCGAGGGCGTAGCCGGTGATCGCGGCGACGACGGGCTTACCGATCCCCGCGACGGTGTTCAGGGCGTCCTGCAACGCGCGGGCGTGCCCGGTGGCCCGGGCGTACGGGAGCTCGGCCATCTCCTTGATGTCGGCCCCTGCCGCGAACACCCGCTCGCCGCCGTACAGGACGACGGCACGGACGGCCGGATCGGTGTCGACGACCTGGGCCGCCTCGGCGAGCTCGGCCACCACCTGGGCGTTCAGGGCGTTCATCTTCGGCCGGTCGAGCCGAATGGTGGCGACGGCCTTCTCGACCTCCACGCGTACGAACTCGCCCACGGGGACCTCCCTCATCGACTGCGCTTGCGCGGCGAGCCTAATGCCCGCCTGCCCGCGGCCCGCCGACCGGAGGGGGCGCGCCGCGGGCCACGCGGCTCAGCAGCCCTTGAGCATCGCCGCGAGGGCGGCCTTCTCCTTGGTGTCGACGGTGAGGCCGTACTGGTACTTCACGTCGGTCCAGGCGCGGGCGTACACGCACCACTCACGCTTGAGGGACGGCTTCCACTTGGCCGGGTCCTTGTCACCCTTCTCCTGGTTGACGTTGTCGGTGACCGCCCACAGCTGGGCGTGGGTCAGGTCGTTCGCGAACGCCTGGCGGCGCGCCTTCGTCCACGCCTTCGCCCCGGACCGCCACGCCTCGGCGAGCGGCACCATGTGGTCGATGTCGACGTCGGAGGCCTTGTGCCAGGTCGCGCCGTCGTACGGGGAGTACCAGGTGCCGGACGTCGGCGCGCACTTCGCGTTGGTGTGCACGTTCTTGCCGTCCCGCTTCAGCACCAGTTCCCGGGTGTTGCACTCGTGCCCCTGGTCGATCCAGTGGGGGAACTGCGCCCGGCTGTAGCCGGTCAGCGTTCCCTCCTTGGCGACCTTGAGCTTCGTGAGCTCCGTACGGACCTTGGCCGCCGTCGGCGGCGTGGGCGGGGCCGCCGACGCCTCGACGGCCGTGCCCACCGCGAGGGGCAGCGCCAGGACCAGGGCAGCCGCGAATGTCATTCGTCGTGCCACGTTTCTCCTCACCAAGATCGGCTCTGAGCAAGATCCACAATCGCGGATCAAAGAGCCCGAGTTGGTGGAAAAGGAGAAATTTGCTGACACGGCGGCGCGCGGCGATGGCGCTCCGTGTGCGCGGGAACGGCGAGAACCGTCGGGTCCGTTTGGTAACTTCAGCTGGTCCGCAGCGCCATCCCGGGGGGCGAACGAACATGCTTGTGGCGCACGCCACCTGGCACGGCGGTGCGCTGTGCCTGTGGGCGGAGGACTCCGCGCTCCCACCCACCACGCGCGTGCGCACGTCCCCGAAGCCGCACCCCTTCGCGACCTCCGACTTCTCCGGCACCTCCTACGCCGCCGTGACGCACGGCGCGCCGAGGATCGAGCCGACCCTGCTGCTCCCCGGCGCCGCCACCGGCCCGTTCCCCTCCCCCGAGCTGGCGCGCGAGCCGTCGTCCCGGCGGCCGAAGCCGCATCCCTGGCGCGTTCCGGCACTCGTGCTGGACCCGCTCTCCGCGATGACGCTGCTGCACCTGGCCACCGACTCTGAGGACGTCGTGCGCGGCGCCGACCTGCGGTTCTTCGCGCACGTCGCCGAAGAGGCGGTGCATCTCGCCTCCCGCGGCCGGGTCCTGCCCGCACTCGCGCGGGAGGACGGCGACGTGACGGCCCGGTGGCGACCGGTGATCACCGGCGACGACGCCGCGCGGTTCCGCGAGCTCGCGACCGCCATGCCGCCGGCCTGCCGGGCCGCCGACGAGGGCCGTCCCGCCTCCGACGTCCTGCTGGACGCGTTGTCCGGCCTGGTGGACGCGGCCGCCCGCGGCGTCGTGCCGCACCCGCTCCTGCCCGAGCGCATGGGGCGGGTCCCGGACCGGCTGCCCCTGGCCGAGCGCTGGGCGGCGGCGCTCACCGGGCCCGACCCCACGGTGTCCCGCGAGCCGGGCGACGATCCGGACGCGCTCGCCGCCGAGCTCGACGCCTGGGCCGCCGCCGCCCGCCGATCGACCGGCCCGCTGCGCGTCTGCTTCCGCCTCGTCGAGCCGCCCGCCCCTGACGACGAGACCACCGAGCAGAGGCCGTGGACCGTCGAGTTCGCGGTGCAGGGCACCGAGGACCCCAGCCTGTACGTCCCGGCCGCCGCCCTCTGGACCGGCGAGGTCACCTCGGTGCCGAACGCCGAGGAGACCCTCCTCACCGGCCTGGGCCGGGCGCTGCGGCTCTACCCCGACGTGGCCCAGGCCCTGCGGGTCGCGACGCCGACCAGCGTGACCACCGACGCCGAGGGCGCGTTCCGGTTCCTCCGCGAGTCCGCACCGCTGCTGTCCGCTGCCGGGTTCGGCGTCCAGTTGCCGCAGTGGGCGGGCCGCGCCCGGCTCGGCATGAAGCTCACGACGCGCACCCAGACCACGACCGAGGCCGGCGCCGCCACCTCCTCCGGCTTCGGCCTGAGCGACCTGGTCGACTTCCGGTGGGATCTGGCGATCGACGGCGAGGACGTCACCGAGGAGGAGCTGGCCGAGCTCGCGCGGCTCAAGGCGCCGCTGGTGCGGCTGCGCGGAAAGTGGGTGGAGCTGGACGAGAAGCAGCTCGCCTCCGCCATCGACTTCCTCAAGCAGCGGCGCACCGGCGAGATGACCGCCGCCCAGGCCGTCCGCGCCGCGATCCACGCGGGCGACGACGCGCTGCCACTGCTGCGGATCGACGCCGACGGGGCACTCGGCGACCTGCTCTCCGGCGAGGCCGACCGCCGCCTCGAACCGATGAGCACCCCCGACGACTTCGAGGGCACCCTCCGCCCGTACCAGGAACGCGGCCTCGCCTGGCTGTCCTTCCTCGACGGCCTGGGCCTCGGCGCAATCCTCGCGGACGACATGGGACTTGGCAAAACGGCGCAAACCCTTGCTTTGATGACCAATCGGACATCCGGACCGACACTGCTGATCGGGCCGATGTCGTTGGTCGGCAACTGGCAGCGGGAGGCGGCGCGGTTCACGCCGAAGCTGCGGATCTACGTCCACCACGGCGGCGGGCGGCACCGGGGCGAGGACCTCGCGAAGGCGGCGGCAGAGGCGGACCTGGTGCTGACGACGTACGGCACCGCCGCCCGCGACCACGAGGCGCTCGCCGAGATCGCGTGGGACCGCGTCATCTGCGACGAGGCACAGGCGCTGAAGAACAGCGGCACCCGGCAGGCGCGTGCCGTGCGGAGCATCCCGGCCCGGAGCAGGATCGCGCTCACCGGCACGCCCGTGGAGAACCACCTGACCGAGCTGTGGTCGATCATGGAGTTCGCCAACCCCGGCATGTTGGGGCCGCGTCAGGCGTTCCGGGAGCGGTTCGCCGTGCCGATCGAGGCGTACGCCGACGAGGAGGCGGCCGCCGCGCTGCACCGGGCGACCGGCCCGTTCATCCTGCGCCGCCTGAAGACCGACAAGTCGATCATCACGGACCTGCCGGAGAAGCAGGAGATCAAGGTCTGGTGCAACCTGACGCCCGAGCAGGCGTCGCTGTACCAGGCGACCGTCGAGGACATGCTCGAGCAGATCGCGGGCAGTGAGGGCATCGAGCGGCGCGGCCTCGTGCTGGCGACCATGGCCAAGCTGAAGCAGGTCTGCAACCACCCCGCCCACCTGCTCAAGGACGGTTCCCGGCTGCCCGGACGCTCCGGCAAGCTGGAGCGGCTGGAGGAGATCTGCGCCGAGGTCGTCGAGCAGGGCGAGAAGGCGCTGGTCTTCACCCAGTACGCCGAGTTCGGCGCCATGTTGCGACCGCACCTGGAGACGAAGCTGGACCGCCCGGTGCTGTGGCTGCACGGCGGCGTCTCCAAGAAGCAGCGCGACGAGCTGATCCGGCGCTTCCAGGAGGACTCCGACCCTGCGATCTTCCTGCTGTCGCTGAAGGCGGCCGGCACCGGGCTGAACCTCACGGCCGCCAACCACGTCGTCCACGTCGACCGCTGGTGGAACCCCGCCGTCGAGGACCAGGCGACCGACCGCGCGTTCCGCATCGGGCAGACCAAGAACGTCCAGGTGCGCAAGTTCATCTGCGTCGGCACCATCGAGGAGCGCGTCGACGAGATGATCGAGCGCAAGAAGGCCCTCGCCGAGCGCATCGTCGGCACCGGCGAGAGCTGGCTCACCGAGCTGTCCGTCGCCGACCTGCGCGAGATCATCCGGCTCGACCCTGAGGCGGTGAGCGACTGATGCCGATCTACGGAAAGGCCCGGCCGGTCGAGGGCGGCCTCAAGGCCAAGGCCGGCGGGCGCGGATCCATCGGCGAGCAGTGGTGGTCACGCCGCTTCATCGACGTGCTGGAGTCCTTCGCCGACCGCGGCCGGCTGACCCGCGGCCGCACGTACGCCCGCAAGGGCCAGGTGATCGACCTGCGGATCGGGGCGTACGAGGTGACCGCCCTCGTGCAGGGCTCCGACCCCGAGCCGTACGAGGTGTCGATCGGCATCGACCCGGTCAAGGACACCGTGTGGGCG
The DNA here is from genome assembly GCF_024055795.1 of Actinoallomurus purpureus. Classification (GTDB taxonomy): domain Bacteria; phylum Actinomycetota; class Actinomycetes; order Streptosporangiales; family Streptosporangiaceae; genus Actinoallomurus; species Actinoallomurus purpureus. The sequence continues at coordinate 114,133 of NZ_JAMXMY010000011.1, forward strand.
TCCATCGAGGAGGCCCTCGCCTCCCAGGCGGTGTTCCGGGCCCGACTGCTCGCCGGCGAGATGCCGCCGGAGATCGAGGACGTCTTCGCGATCTTCGGCGTCTCGCTGTTCCCGAGGTCGTCGGCGGACATGCACCTGATGTGCAGCTGCCCCGACTGGGGCGAGCCGTGCAAGCACACCGCCGCCGTGCTCTACCTGCTGGCGGAGGCGTTCGACGACGACCCGTTCCTGATCCTCGCCTGGCACGGCCGCACGAAGGACGACCTGCTGGCCGGGCTGCGCCGCCTGGAGCCCGCCGAGGCCGACCCCCTGGAGATCGAGGAGACCGCGCTGGCCGAGCGCATGGACGACTTCTGGGCCCCCGCCGTCGTCCGCGACCGCCCGCCCGCTCCCCCAGTGCCGCCCGGCCTCCTGCTCCGCCTCCTCGACCCGCCCCGGGTCAAGGTCCGCCGCAAGGACCTCGTCGACGTCCTCAAGCCCGCCTACGAGGCCCTCCCCGACCTCGACCAGCCTGAATGACGCTCCGCCCCCTTCCCGACATACCGCCGTTACCGACATACCGCCGTTACCGTCGGCACGCCCGGCCTGCACGCAGAGCCGTATTACACGCGACAGGGCGTATGGCGACGGCGGCGTTGAGACGGCCGCCTGCAGCTGCGCGATCCCGCCCGGCCCTGCTGCTCCGCCTCCTCGACCAGCCCGAATGACGAACCAGCCCCATTCTCGGCATATCCGGCCACAGCGGACGACGATGGAGGGCTGGCGAATTCCATGGCATCTACTGAGCCGGGAATTTTCCCGGCTCAGTAGATGCCATGGAACGACTTGCCTTGCCGCCGAATATGGCTCATTCGGAGCCGCGATGGTGTCGCCCCAGCCGCTCCAGAAGACGCTGCGTCGATTCCGGATATTTCCGGATTAGGATTTCCAGCTGCTGCACCTCGGCGACTTGCGATACGCCCTGGAAGCGTAGCGCGTCGAGTGTCGCATAGAAGTCGTCGATAGCGCGCTGGAGTTCGTTCATCGATCCACTCTTTCCGGGGCGACCACGTGGGCGATGAACCGTACGGCGAGGTCGATGCTGACGGCCGGGCAGATCGGCTCTCCCCAGCTCCACCACCACATCAGCCTCTCGTCATCGTCCGGCCGGCAGCGAACGGTCTCGGCGAGACGCGAGTGGACACCCGAGCTGACGTGGACGCGGGTCGGACTGAGAACCGTCGCATTCAGGCCCGCCTTGCCGCATTCCTCGGCCAGCCGTGTCGCGAGTGTGTGAACGTCTTCTTGATCGTTGATCTCCACGAATAATCCTTCCGTCGATTCCTCGAACAGAATGACGCCATCCGCATATCCGTGGAACACTCAATAGCTACACAACGACCTGTACGGAGACGCATCGGCTGGTACGGAGGCGTGCGGCAGCGATGACCGGAAACCACATGACACCGCGTGCGTTCGTCGCCAAAGAGCTGCGCCGGGCACGTGAACAGATGGGAATGACGCAGGCGGCCCTTGCCAAAGCGATCTTCGCGTCGGACTCGCTCGTCGCGGCATGGGAGTCCGGCAGACGGGTCCCCAAGCCGAAATACGTCGCTCCGCTCGTCGAGATCCTGGGGATCGACGCGATCCTCGCCCGAATGATCAGCGAGCTCGTGACCAGCGACGCTCCGGAATGGCTTGGCAGGCTGCTGGAGCTCGAGGGGCGGTCGTCCTCGCTGTCCACCTACCAGCCGCTCCTCGTGCCGGGTCTGCTGCAGACCGAGGACTACGCGCGGGAGGTGCTGCACCGGTCCGGCAGGCACTATCCGGACGTCGACGAGCTGATCCAGGCGCGTCTGGAACGGCAGTCGATCCTCACCACGGACAACCCTCCCCTGCTCGTCGCGATCATGGACGAGTCCGTCCTTCGCCGGCCGGTCGGCGGTCCAGGAGTGATGCGCGAACAGCTCGCGCACCTGATCGAAGTCGCTGATCGGCCAGACGCCGTAATCCAGATCGTTCCGAGCGATGTAGGCGCCTATCCCGGGCTGGCCGGCGGATTCCTCATCCTCGGCTTCGACGGGCGGGAGGCCGTCTATGTGGACGACGCCTTCAGCGGCGACATCATCGACGCCGTGGACGACATCGCTACGATGAAGCGGGTCTGGGAGGCTTTGCGGGTAGAGGCACTCCCAGGCAAGCAATCGGTCGATTTGCTGGCGGAAGTGGCGAAGCAATGAACCTGACCAGCGCAACCTGGCGGAAGTCGTCCCACAGCGGAAACGGCGGCGACACATGCGTCGAGGTCGCCCGGATCGAGCGCGACGGCGACCAGAAGTAATCCCCTACCCGGTAGCGGTACCGGTCGCGTGGATGGCCGCATCCCGCTCACGCGACGGTGCCGCCGCGGAACGCTCGGTGAAGGCCACGCACGGCCCGCCTCGCCAGGGGGCAAAGTCGGGTGAACCGGGCCGCTTCCGGGCTGTTCACCGAGCGTTCCGCACACACCGCCCTCCACCGGGCGCGCACACCCGCGTCGGCCGGCGATGACCGCACCGGGCACTGGGTCCACGCTCCGGCTCGGCGGTGTATCCGCCCCCTGGGCCGGTATCCGGGTCTCATCCCGGATCATCGGGGGTAGGGCTGACCTGGGGGGACACGTCGACGCTCGTCGGCCGACCGGACTGCGCCTCCCCCGTGGCCGAGGGGGGCGCCATGGGACAGCCGATCGAAAGTCTGCGGGAACGCGTACGCGGCCGGGTGATCACCGCGGACGACGCCGGGTACGACCCGGCGCGCCGGGTGTACAACGCCATGATCGACCGCCGGCCGCTCGTCATCGTGCGGTGCGTCGACGCGGGCGATGCCATGGCCACCGTGGATTTCGCCCGCGAGAACGACCTCGACCTGTCGGTGCGCGGCGGTTCGCACAGTGTGCCGGGGTATGGCACGAATGACGGCGGCGTGGTGCTCGACCTGTCGCCGATGCGCGGCGTCCGCGTCGATCCGCGCACCCGCACGGCCCGCGCCGACGGCGGATGCACGTGGGGCGACTTCAACCACGCGACGTACGCGTTCGGCCTGGCCACGACGGGTGGGATCATCTCCACGACGGGGATCGGCGGGCTGACGCTCGGCGGCGGCATCGGCTACCTCAGCCGCGGCTGCGGCCTGTCGATCGACAACCTGATCTCGGCGGACGTCGTCACCGCCGACGGGCGCTTCCTCGTGGCCACCGAGAAGGAGAACGAGGACCTCTTCTGGGCGCTGCGCGGCGGAGGCGGGAACTTCGGCGTGGTGACGTCCTTCGAGTACCGGCTGCATCCCGTCCGGGACGTCTTCGCGGGGATCTTCTTCTTTCCCCTCGACCGCGCACGCGACGTGCTGGAGTTCTACCGGGACCACATCAGGGAGGCACCGGAGGAACTGGGCGGCTTCCCTGCCTTCCAGATCGCGCCGCCGCTGCCGTTCATCCCCGAGTCCGAGCAGGGCAAGCCCCTCTGCGCCTTCGTCGCGTGCTGGTCCGGGCCCCTGGAGCGGGGTGAGCGGGCGCTGGAGCCGATCCGCACGGCCGCGCCCACGGTCGCCGAGTTGGTCACGCCGATGCCGTACCCCATGCTCAACAGCGCGCTCGACGCGCTGGTCCCGCCCGGTCTGCAGCACTACTGGAAGACGTCGTTCGCGACGGAGCTGACCGACGGCGCGATCGCGGCCCATCTCGAACACGGCCCGCGGCTGCCCGCGGTGAACTCCACGGTGCACGTCTACCCGATCAACGGTGCCTGCCACCGCGTGCCCGCGGGCGCCACCGCGTTCGCCGGTCGCGACATGACGTTCGCCACCGTGATCGCCGGCATGTGGCCCGATCCGGCGGCGAACCGGGACAACATCGCCTGGGTGCGGAACTACTACGAGGCGCTACGGCCGCACTCGGCCACCGGCGGCTACATCAACTTCATGGCCGAGGACGATCGCGACCACATCCGGGACGACTACCGTGACAACTACGCTCGGCTGGCGCTGATCAAGAAGTCGTACGACCCCGGCAACCTGTTCCACGTCAACCAGAACATCCCGCCGGCCGGATGACGCGAGCGGCTCAGACGGGTGACGGCGCGGCACCGCCCGGGGCGACGCCGGGACGGTGACCACCGCGGAGTTTCCGCAGCCGGAAACCCGCTGCGATCATCGACGCGCCGAACACGATCGCGGAGAAGCCGATCAGCCAGGCCACCGCGAGGACGCCGGAGACCGGGGAGAACAGCACCAGAAGTCCGAAGAGCACCGATACCAGGCCGAACAGGACGTACATCCACTCGCCGTGGATCTCCTTGCGCAGCTGAATCGCGGTGACGATCTCGCCGACGCCCCTGATGATGGCCCAGAGGCCGACGAGGATGGCGATGGCCAGGACGGTGATGCCGGGCCACAAGAGCGCGATCAACCCGAAGATGATCCCGACGGCGGCTTCGAAGACGAGCGGCGACCGGCCGCCCCGAGGAGCGCGGAAGGCGCCGACGACGGCGAAGATCCCATCGACGAGGGCGTAGGCCCCGAAGACGACGGCCAGGACGAGAAGCGTGATGCCCGGCCAGATCACGGCCATCACTCCGAAGAGAACCGCGAGCGCCCCGCGCAACGCGAGGAGCCACCAGTAACGGGCGACATGGTCCAGCAGCATGAGGACCTCCTGCGAACGAATAGGTCGCAGGGCGTCCTGCCCCCCTCTTTGCGGCGGGACGCCCGGAAAAGGTCCCACCGGCTGGGACGAACGTCCCCGGATCAGGCTGATCCGGGGACGTTCGCGGCGTTCAGCGCAGGTCGCCGTTGGTCATGCCGATCGGCGCCGGCGGCAGGGCGATCAGGCCGGTCTCCGCGCGGGAGGCCAGCAGGTCGTGCCGGGGCACCACGCGCACGCTGTACCCGAACGCGCCGGTCCGGTCGAGGGGGACCTCGCCGGCGAAGCGCCATCGGCCTTCGCCGAGGTCCTCGGCCTGGTTGAGCTCCAGGTAGGACGGGTCGACCAGGGAGTCGCTTTCGTCGACCCTGCCGTACGCCACCTCGACCGCGACGTCCTCCGGGTTCAGCTCACCGAGCTGGACCGTGGCCCGCACGGTCAGCCGGGCGCCCAGATGCGGGCTCTCCCCCGCTCCCGTGGACTCGACGTGCTCGACCACGACGGACGGCCAGGCCTTGACCACGCGGTGCTTCCAGGCGGCGAGCGCCTTCGCGGCGGCGTTGCCGTCGGCGGACAGCCGTCGCGCCGAGACCGCGGCCGGGGCGTACAGGTCGACGACGTAGTCGCGGACCATGCGCCCGGCGAGCACCTTCGGGCCGAGGGAGGCCAGCGTGTGCTTGACCATCTCCAGCCAGCGGCGGGGCAGGTCGTCGCCCGCGCGGTCGTAGAACAGCGCGGCGACGTGGTCCTCGACCAGCTCGTAGAGGGCCTGCGCCTCGATGTCGTCGCGGCGGTCGGGGTCAGCGGCGCGGTCGGCGGACGGGATCGCCCAGCCGTTGTTGCCGTCGAACCACTCGTCCCACCAGCCGTCGCGGATGGAGAGGTTCAGCCCGCCGTTGAGGGCCACCTTCATGCCGGAGGTGCCGCAGGCCTCCAGCGGGCGCAGCGGGTTGTTCATCCAGACGTCGCAGCCCTGGACGAGCGACTGCCCGAGCGCCATGTCGTAGTCCGGCAGGAAGACGATGCGGTGCCGGACGGCGGGGTCGTCGGTGAACCGGACGATGTCCTGGATCAGCCGCTTGCCGCCCTCGTCGGCGGGGTGCGCCTTGCCGGCGATGATGATCTGCACCGGCCGCTCGGGGTCGAGCAGGATCGCCTTGAGCCGCTCGGGGTCGCGCAGCATCAGGGTGAGCCGCTTGTACGACGGCACGCGCCGGGCGAAGCCGATCGTCAGCACGTCCGGGTCGAGCGCGTCGTCGATCCAGGACAGCTCGGCCTCGCTCGCGCCGCGCTGCCGCCAGGACTCCCGCAGCCGACGCCGGGCGTCCTCGACGAGGCGCGCGCGGAGCGTACGGCGAATGCGCCAGATCTCGGACGCGGAGACCCGCTCCACGCCCTCCCAGCCGCGGCCGAGCTCGACGACGTCGGGCAGCTCACGCCGGGCGAGGTCGATGACCTCGGGAGCCACCCACGTCGACGCGTGGACGCCGTTGGTGATCGAGCCGATGGGCACCGCGTCGGTGTCGAACCCGGGCCACAGGCCGCCGAACATCTCCCGGCTGACCTTGCCGTGCAGCTCGGAGACGCCGTTGACGCGCTGGGCCAGGCGCATGCCCATCACGGCCATGTTGAAGACGGAGGGGTCGCCGTCCTCGTACGTCTCGGCGCCGAGGGCGAGGATGCGCTCGGCGGGCAGGCCGTTGTCCTCGTTGGAGCCGCCGAACGTCCGCTCGATCAGCTCGCGGGGGAACCGGTCGATGCCGGCCGGGACGGGGGTGTGGGTGGTGAAGACCGTGCCCGAGCGGGTCGCCTCGAGCGCCTCGTCGAAGGACAGGCCCTGCTCGTCGATGTACTCGCGGATCCGCTCGAGGCCGAGGAAGCCGGCGTGGCCCTCGTTGGTGTGGAAGACCTCCGGGGCGGCGTGCCCGGTGATCCGGGAGTAGGCGCGGATCGCGCGGACGCCGCCGATGCCGAGCAGCATCTCCTGGAGCAGGCGGTGGTCGGTGCCGCCGCCGTAGAGGCGGTCGGTGACGTCACGGGCGGCCGGGTCGTTCTCCTCGACGTCGGAGTCGAGGAGGAGCAGCGGCACGCGGCCGACCTGGGCCACCCAGACCTGCGCCCACAGGGACCGGCCCTCGGGGAGGTCGACGCCGACCCGCGCGGGGGTGCCGTCGGTCTCGCGCAGGAGCGTCAGGGGAAGCCCGGCCGGGTCGATCGGCGGGTAGCGCTCGAGTTGCCAGCCGTCGGGCGAGAGGGACTGGGAGAAGTAACCGTGGCGGTACAGGAGTCCTACCCCGACGATCGGCACGCCGAGATCGCTGGCGGTCTTGAGGTGATCGCCGGCGAGAATCCCCAGGCCACCGGAGTATTGGGGGAGCGCCGCGGTGATGCCGTACTCCGGGGAGAAGTAGGCGATCGCCGAGGGAGCGTCGGACAGTGCCTGGTACCAGCGCGGTGCGGTGACGTACTCCCGGAGGTCCTCGACGGCGTCGCCGAGAGCACGCAGGAAGCGCCGGTCACCGGTGAGCGCGGCCAGCCGCTCGGGCGATACCTCCCCGAGGAGCCGGACCGGGTCGTGCCGGGTCGCCTCCCACAGGTCCGGATCGACCGACTCGAACAGGTCGAGTGTCTCCGGATGCCATGACCAGCGCAGGTTGAGAACGAGCTCCTCGAGCGGCTGCAGCGGCTCGGGCAGAACGGAGCGTACGGTGAATCTGCGGATCGCCTTCACGTGCGGCGACACTAATCGGTCCGGGCCGGTGCTCGCGACCGGAACCCGCTCAGCGACCGACATCTTGATCTCTGTTTGGCCCCGAGAGCCCCCCAGCCAGGCCGGAAATGCGAATTCGGTCCCCGAGTGCGAGGATGGAACCGGAAGCGCGGCGAGGGTGCCTCCCACGTCTCCGAGCGAGGTCATCCGGATACGCGTCGTGCAGGACGCCCCACCCGACGCGATGCAAGAATCCGAGCGCGGACGGAGCGCCGGTGCGTGCGGCGTCGGACGCGGCGGCACTGTCACCACCAGAACGCGACAAACACCCCGTTTCACCAACCGGATACCGGCAACGGAGACGTTATGCGCCAACCCTCGCCGAGCACCCCCACCCAACCCGGCGACAGCCACCCTCAAGAAAGATCGTTTCTTTCCGAAGATCAGGGTGATCGCGTACCCGCGTCTGTACGCTCGCCTGCGATGATCGGACGCATTCCCATCCTCGACGTGCAGCCAGTGATCGACTGCGGACACTGGCCCGCCAAGGCCGTTCCCGATGAGGACTTCGAGGTCGGCGCCACCGTGTTCCGCGAGGGCCACGAGCAACTCGGCGCCGGCGTCGTCCTGCGGGATCCGGAGGGCCGAGCCGGGCCTCTCGTCCGCATGTCCGAGGTCACCCCCGGCACCGACCGGCACACCGCGCGGGTGGCGGCGACCACCACCGGGCTGTGGCACTTCCGCGTCGAGGCGTGGGGCGACCCGATCGCACACTGGCACCACGACGCGGCCATCAAGATCCCCCGCGGCCAGGACACCGAGCTGATGCTCGAGGAGGGCGCCCGGCTGTTCGAGCGCGCCGCGGCCGGCCTGCCGAAGAAGACCGCCGGCGTGCCGAAGAAGCGGGCGGTGCTGACCACCCTCGCCCGTACGCTCCGGGACAGGACGATCCCGCCGATGGCGCGGTTCGAGGCGGCCGATGCCCCGGAGGTGCGCGAGGTCCTCGACGCGCACCCGCTGCGCGATCACGTGACCACGTCGGCGTGGCATCCGCTGGTCGTGCAGCGCGAGCGGGCGCTGTTCGGCTCCTGGTACGAGTTCTTCCCCCGGTCGGAGGGCGCGACGTACGACCCGATGGGTCGCCGGGCACCGCAGTCGGGAACGTTCCGAACGGCGATGAAGCGGCTCCCCGCCATCGCCGAGATGGCCTTCGACGTCGTCTACCTGCCGCCCATCCACCCGATCGGCCGGCAGTTCCGCAAGGGCCCGAACAACACGCTGCACGCCGAGCCGCACGACCCCGGCTCACCCTGGGCGATCGGCTCGGAGGAGGGCGGCCACGACGCGGTCCACCCCGAGCTTGGAACGATCGACGACTTCGACGCGTTCGTCGCCCGCACCCGCGAGCTCGGCATGGAGGTCGCACTCGACCTGGCCCTGCAGTGCTCGCCCGACCACCCGTGGGTCGCCAAGCACCCCGAGTGGTTCACCACGCGCGCCGACGGCACGATCGCCTTCGCGGAGAACCCGCCGAAGAAGTACCAGGACATCTACCCGGTCAACTTCGACAACGACCCCGAGGGCATCTACGAGGAGGTCGAGCGGGTCGTCCGGCACTGGATGGACCACGGGGTGCGGATCTTCCGGGTGGACAACCCGCACACCAAGCCGGTGGCGTTCTGGGAGCGGCTGCTGGCGTCCATCGCCGCGACCGACCCGGACGTGCTGTTCCTCGCCGAGGCGTTCACGCGGCCGGCGATGATGCACACGCTCGGCAAGATCGGCTTCCACCAGTCGTACACCTACTTCACGTGGCGCAACAGCAAGGACGAACTGGAGGAGTACCTCCGGGAGCTGTCGGGCGGGGCCGCGGCCTACATGCGGCCCAACTTCTTCGTCAACACGCCCGACATCCTCCACGAGTACCTCCAGCACGGCGGGCCACCGGCGTTCAGGATCCGCGCGGTGCTCGCGTCGACGCTGTCGCCGACGTGGGGGGTGTACTCGGGTTACGAGCTGTATGAGAACACCCCGGTCCGGCCGGGCAGCGAGGAGTACCGCGACTCGGAGAAGTTCCAGTACCGGCCGCGGGACTGGGAGGCGGCCGAACGCGAGGGGCGCAGCCTGGCGCCCTTCATCGGAAAGCTCAACTCTCTGCGAAGAACGCACCTTGCGTTGCGCAGGCTGCGTAATCTTAGATTCCATCATGTCGACCAGCCCGAGCTGATCTGCTACTCCAAACGCGTGTCGGACAGCCCCGACCGCCTCGGAGACGTCGTGCTGGTCGTCGTGAATCTCAATCCACATCAGGTTCGCGAGGCGACCGTTCACCTCGACCTGCCCGCGCTCGGCCTCGACTGGGAAGACGAGTTCGTCGTCACCGACGAGCTGTCCGGCGAGTCGTACCCCTGGCGGCAGGCGAACTACGTGCGCCTGGACCCCCACACCCGGCCTGCCCACATCTTCACGGTCTCGAGAGGCGAGAGTTGACCCAGCTCGATCCCCTGTCCGGAGTCGGCCCCGTTGAGCCGGTTCCCGACACGTTCACGCGTGAGGCTCCGAACGAGCCTCGTTGGTACAAGCACGCCGTGTTCTACGAGGTGCTGATCCGGGGTTTCTACGATTCCACCGGCGACGGCACGGGTGACATCCGGGGACTCACCCAGAAACTCGACTATCTGCAGTGGCTCGGCATCGACTGCATCTGGCTGCTGCCGATCTACCAGTCGCCGCTGCGCGACGGCGGGTACGACATCAGCGACTTCATGAAGATCCTCCCCGAGTTCGGCGATCTCGGCGACTTCGTGGAGCTCGTGGACGAGGCGCACAAGCGCGGCATCCGCGTCATCGCCGACCTGGTCATGAACCACACCAGCGACCAGCACCCGTGGTTCAAGGCGTCCCAGGAGGACCCGGACGGGCCGTTCGGCGACTTCTACGTGTGGTCCGACACGGACGACAGCTACAAGGACGCCCGGATCATCTTCGTCGACACCGAGACGTCGAACTGGACGTACGACCCGGTGCGCGGCCAGTACTACTGGCACCGTTTCTTCAACCACCAGCCCGATCTGAACTTCGACAACCCCGCGGTTCAGGAGGCCATGCTGGAGGTCCTGCGGTTCTGGCTGGACCTCGGCATCGACGGGTTCCGCCTGGACGCCGTGCCCTACCTGTACGAGCGCGAGGGCACCAACTGCGAGAACCTCAAAGAGACCCACGACTACCTGAAAAAGGTCCGCAAGGAGGTCGACCGGCTGTACCCCGACCGGGTGCTGCTGGCCGAGGCGAACCAGTGGCCCGCCGACGTCGTGGAGTACTTCGGCGACCCGGCGACGGGTGGCGACGAGTGCCACATGGCGTTCCACTTCCCGGTCATGCCGCGCATCTTCATGGCGGTGCGCCGGGAGCAGCGCTACCCCATCTCCGAGATCATGGCGCAGACGCCGAAGATCCCGGAGAACGCCCAGTGGAGCATCTTCCTGCGCAACCACGACGAGCTCACGCTCGAGATGGTGACGGACGAAGAGCGCGACTACATGTACTCCGAGTACGCCAAGGACCCGCGGATGAAGGCCAACATCGGCATCCGCCGGCGCCTGGCGCCGCTCCTGGACAACGACCGCAACCAGCTGGAGCTGTTCACCGCCCTGCTGATGTCACTGCCCGGTTCGCCCGTCATCTACTACGGTGACGAGATCGGCATGGGCGACAACATCTGGCTCGGCGACCGCGACGGCGTGCGTACGCCCATGCAGTGGACCCCGGACCGCAACGCCGGCTTCTCGGCGTGCGACCCGGCCCGGCTCTACCTGCCGGTCATCATGGATCCGATCTACGGATACCAGGCGATCAACATCGAGTCGCAGCAGAACAACACCGGGTCGCTGCTGCACTGGACGCGCAAGATGATCGAGATCCGCAAGCGGCACCCGGTCTTCGGCGTCGGCGACTACACCGAGCTGACCGCCTCGAACCCCAGCGTGCTGGCGTTCGTGCGGGAGTACGGAGAGGACCGCGTGCTGTGCGTCAACAACCTCTCGCGCTTCCCCCAGCCGGTCGAGCTCGACCTGCGGCGATTCAAGGGTGTCAACCCCGTCGAGTGCATGGGAGGGGTGCAATTCCCCCCAATTGGGGAGCTCCCGTATCTTCTGACACTTCCTGGGCATGGTTTCTACTGGTTCCTCCTGTCCCCGAACCCCGGGGGTGATGGCGAACAGCCATGACGCCGACACAGGAGGCACAGGCGAGGTGACATAGTCAGTGCGGCTGGAACGACTCGACGACCTGTTGATGGACTGGCTTCCGCGCCAGCGCTGGTTCGCGGGCAAGGATCGAGGGATCAACGGGATCTCGGTCCTGTCCGACACGGAACTGGTCGAGGGTGACCCCGCGCTGCACCATGTCGTCATCGCCGTGCACCAGGACGGGGGCACCGACCGTTACCAGGTGCCCCTGGGAGTGCGCAGCGAGCTGCCCGGCCGATTGGAGTACGCCGCGATCGGGCAGCTCGACGACGAGACACACCTGTACGACGCCGTGCACGACCCCGAGCTGACCCGGGCCTGGCTGGAGAACATGGCCGGCAACGTCGACGTCGGCCCCCTGGCGTTCCGCTCGATCACCGGCATCGACACCGAACTCGACAGCTTCGCCAGCCCCGCCGAGCAGAGCAACACCTCCCTGATCTACGGCGACGCCTACATCTGCAAGCTGTTCCGCCGGCTCACACCCGGCATCAACCCCGACCTCGAACTCAGCCTCGGCCTGGTGCGGGCCGGCAGCAAGCACGTCCCGGAGCTGTACGGCTGGTTCTCCAGCGACCTCGACGGCACGCTGTCCACGCTCGCGATGATGTCGGAGTTCCTGCGCAGTGGGACCGACGGCTGGCAACTGGCGGGCACCAGCGTCCGCGACCTGTACGCCGAGGCCGACCTGCGCGCCGACGAGGTCGGCGGCGACTTCGCCGGTGAGTCCGAACGGCTCGGCGCCGCGACCGCCGAGGTCCACCGCGACCTGGCCGGCGCATTCGGCACCGGCGAGATGATGCCCGCGGAGGTACGCGCGGTCTCCGAACAGATGGGCGCCCGCCTCGACGAGACCTGCGCCGCCGTCCCACAGCTCACGCCGTACGCCGGGCGGCTCACCGACGCCTTCGACGCGCTGGCCGAGCTGGACGCCCCCTTGGTCGTGCAGCGTGTGCACGGGGACTACCACCTCGGCCAGGTGATGCGCACCGACTCCGGCTGGATGCTGCTCGACTTCGAGGGCGAGCCCGCCAAGCCCCTGGAGGAGCGCCGAGCGCGCGCCCACCCGCTGCGCGACGTCGCGGGGATGCTGCGCTCGTTCGACTACGCGGCCCGTCACCTGCTGGTCAACGGGCAGGTCATGGGCGGCGACCGCGACCAGCTGGAGTTCCGCGCCCAGGAGTGGGCCGACCGCAACCGGGCCGCCTTCTGCCGCGGCTACGCCGAGGCGGGTGGCATCGACCCGGCCTCGCACGAGGTCGTCCTGCGCGCGTTCGAGTTCGACAAGGCCGTCTACGAGGTCCTGTACGAGGCGCGCAACCGGCCCTCCTGGCTGCCGATCCCGCTCGACTCCATCGCCGCCCTCAGCACCCGCCCCGAATCGGGCTACCTGACCTAGCCAACTTCTCGGCCGTGAACGACCGAGCTTGTTGGCTCAGTCGGCCACACCGATTCATGCTCTCCGGCGCGACTGGCTGCCGCGTCCGGAGTCACATCCGCCACATGTGTGCAGCGCGGGACCGTTGACAGGGCCCCACGCCGGGGAATCCCCCGGCGACATCCGTCCGGTCAGCACCATCTGAGCCGTATCCCCGGCAAGCCGGTTCGTGCCTTGCAGGCTCGCGAACGGATGTGAGGAGGCTACCGGACCGCCGCGCGGCCCGGGGGCCAAATGCCCGGGGCTCCTCGCAAGGACAGCTGAATCGCGGAGAAAAGGCGACCGTAAGGTACGCCTGCATCGAGATTTGCGGTACCGCACCTTCATTTCTGGATATGCGGGTCACCCCGTAGGGTTTCGGTCGGGTGGAAACCCTACGGGGTGACCCGTCATCCCGCGCCCTCGCCGGGATGTTCCTGTTCGGCGAGCAGGAGCCGGAGCGTCTCCGGCGCCTCGGCGGCCACGGTCATCGCGTGACCGGCCTGTATCTGCTGGTCGGTGAGGCTCCCCGACCGGGTCGCGTACCAGTGGCCCGCGTCGCTGCGCCAGACGACCCAGTCGGGAAAGTCGGTCTCTAATGTGGCCTTGACAACGGCGAAATCCGCCATTTTGCCCCTTCGCGCTGGAAACACCGCCTTCTGTATACGAAAGTGGGTCTGATACGTGAAGGTGTCAACCCGCCCGTAAGCGGAACGTCTCTGTATGGCTATGAGGAGGCAAGGTGGCGATCCTCCCCGCTTACGTCCGCATCGCCGGCGAACTCCGCGAGCTCATCCGCGACGGCACGTACCCGCCCGGATCGCGGCTGCCCACCATCAGCCGGCTGTGCGAACTGCACGGCGTCTCGGAGATCGTCGTCCGCAACGCCTTCACCCTCCTGCGCACGGAGGGACTCATCGAGACGCGCCGGGGCGGCGGCACGCTCGTGCGCGGTCGCCCGCCGGCACGGCGGCTGGCCATGGAGCGCTACCGCGTCGAGACGGACCCCGGCGCGGTTCCCGCCACCTCATTCACCGTCGACCACCACATCACCTGGCGCGACTACCGTCTGGACCGGTCCTACTCCCGGCGGCGCGCCGACAAGGACCTTGCCGCGCTGTTCGAGGTGGAGCCGGGAGCCTTACTGCTGCGCCGCTACTTCGTGTTCTGGGCGCGCGGCGAACCCCAGCAGATCTCCACCAACTACCTGCCCTGGAGCCTGGTGGCCGGGACGCCGGTGTCCGACCCGGACCGTGAGCCGTGGCCGGGCGGCACGCCCGCCCAGCTCGCCTACCTGGGACATCCGGCCACCCGGGTGGAGGAGTCGGTGCGGTCGCGGATGCCCACCCCGGAGGAGGCCGACACGTTGCGCATGGCCCCCGGCGTCCCCGTGCTGGCCATCACCCGCCGCATGTTCTCCGGGGACCGGGTCCTCGAGGTATGCCACGACATCGTCCTGCCCGCGGACCGCGTCATCCTCGACTACTCCATCGATCTGTGAACCGACTAGTACCCCGGACCCACGAAGCGCACCCCATTATTAGGACCCCGGTCTCTAGCCGACCTCGGCGGCGAACCGCGACAGTCATTCGAGTGAAGCGGGGAGGCGCCATGCGTTTCAACATCCTGGGCCAGCTGGAGTTGCGGGCCGACGGCCGAACCACATACGTCCGGGCTTCCAAGCACCGCACGCTCCTCACCGCGCTGCTCCTGCGACCGGGCAGCCTCGTACGGCTGGACTCGCTGGCCGCGGCGCTGTGGCCGGCCGGCCCGCCGGCATCCGGGGTCGCCAACATCCGCACGTACGTCCGTGAACTGCGGGGATTCCTCGGTTCCGCCGCGTCCCGGCTGGAGACGAGGGCGGGCGGCTACCTGCTCTCCGTCGGACCGGCCGAGGTGGACGCCCTGGAGTTCACCGCCCTCGCCCGTGAGGGGGACGCGGCGCTGCGCCGCGGTGAGACGCAACGCGCGGCGGAGGCCCTCGTCCATGCCCTGGCCCTGTGGCGGGGCGAGGTGTGCGAGGACGTTCCGCCGTGGGGGGCGCTGACCGCGGAGGTCCTCCGGCTCACCGAGCAACGCCTCAGAGCCGCGGTCCAGCTCGGGGACGCCTGGCTCGCGCTCGGCCGGCACGCGGAGCTGATCGGTGAGCTGCGGCGGCTGATGGTCGAGCAGCCGCTGCACGAGCGGCTCCACGCGCAGCTCATGCTGGCGCTGTACCGCTCGGGCCGCCAGGCCGACGCCTTCACCGTCTACCACGTGCTGCGCCTGAGGCTGATCGACGAGCTGGGCGTCGAGCCGGGTGGCGACCTGCGCCGGCTGTACGACCGGATGCTGCGGGGTGACTTCGACGGCCGGGACGACCCGTCGCCGTGCCACGGAAGGTGCGGCGCCGAGAGCCTCCTCGAGGCGGGATGACGCCCTGACGGGCGGGGCGTTCGGTCGACGAAGGCCGGCCCGAGCCGGGCGCCGGCAAGAGGCCCTCGGCACCCGGCCGGTCTCCCGTCAGGAGGCCGACCAGTAGTAGAGGGCGTTGCCGATGAGGCCGATCGGGCCGGCACCGTTCGTGGTGCTCTTCCAGGTCTTCCCGTTGTCGTGGGAGTACCTCATCTTCCAGCCGGTCATCTCCGGGCCCTTGTGCGGGAGCGCGCCGTGCTCCAGTGCCTGACCGGAGGCGTAGATGACCTTGTGCTTGGCGTCCATCCCGGTGGCCGCGCCACTGGTGACCATGTCATCGTCACTGGCGCCGATCAGCGTCCAGTCGGTGCCCTGGTCGGACTGGGGGTTCTGCCCCGACCACTTGAGGAAGCCGCTGCCGGGGCGCATGTCGCTGCACTGTTTCCAGCGGTAGGCGACCGTGCAGGTCGTGGCCCAGTTGGTCCCGGTGAACGGGGTGCTGAGCGTCGCGACGTCCTCGATGTACAGGTACTTCGGCCACGCGTGGTCGGACGCCGCGCCGTACCTGCGGACCCCGGTGATGGCCGCGCGGACCACCAGGCCGCCCATCGAGTGCGCGACCACGTCGACCGACTTGCCGTACTTGGAGTAGTGGTCGTAGATGTCCCAGGCGAGCCGGCGGCCGAGCTCCTGGATCCTGCTGTTCAGGTCGCCGTCGAACTTTCGGGTGCAGTGGGTGTCCCCTTTGTAGTAGCCCCACGTGACGAAGTCCCCGGTCCAGCCCTTCTTGCGCATGGCGGACTGCGCGGCTCCCCAGGCCGACGTGCAGTCGTCGCCGCCGCCATTGACGTCGCTGTGCACGAGGTCGCTGCCGTGGACGAAGTACACCGCCTCGTTCCTGCTGTTGTTCCGCGGCGGCGTGGCGGCGCTCGCGACTCCCTGGGTCCCCGCGAGCAGCGTTCCGGCGGCAGCCGCCGCGGTCAGGCCCCGCATGATTCGTCGCATCTACGCCACTACCTCCGGCCATGCGCAGCCGCGTCCGGTATGGCGGCTGTCTCCGCGCTCGCGCGGCGATCATGGCCGGGGCTCATACATTGGCCGTACAGTCCGGATACAGAGCCAGGCCGCCCACGGGGCGGCGGCCGGGTGGAGATCCGACCCCGCCGGAGGATTAGTCACCGGTGGTCGGGCAGGCTTAGGAAGACGTGGCACACGAGAACCACCTGAGGAGCGTCATGGCGCGGGTCACCCACGATGAGATCGACCGGTTGATCGGCGGAGATCACCACGACCCCCACAGCGTGCTCGGCGCCCATCCGGGGCGTGACGGCGTCACCGTGCGGGCGTTGCGGCCGCTGGCCTCGAGCGTGGAGGTGGTCCTCTCCGGCGGTGCCCGGCACCCGATGCGTCACGTGCACGAAGGCGTCTTCGCGGTCACGCTGCCGGCCGGCGCCACCCTGGCCGGCGGGGAGCCCCAGGCGGTGCCGGACTACCGGCTCGCGGTCGCCTACGACGACGGGCCCGAGCTCCTGCAGGACGACCCGTACCGGCACCTGCCGAGCCTCGGCGAGCTCGACCTCCACCTGATCGGCGAGGGCCGCCACGAGGAGCTCTGGAAGGTCCTGGGCGCGCACACCCGCACGTACGCCTCCGTCTTCGGCACGGTGTCCGGCACGTCCTTCGCGGTCTGGGCCCCGAACGCCCGCGGGGTCCGGGTCATCGGCGACGTCAACCACTGGGACGGCCGGGCGCACCCGATGCGCTCGCTCGGCTCCACGGGCGTCTGGGAGCTGTTCATCCCGGGGATCGGCGACGGCACGAACTACAAGTTCGAGATCCTCGGCGCCGACCGGGTCTGGCGGCGCAAGGCCGACCCGATGGCGCGGTACGCCGAGAAGCCGCCCGCCACCGCGTCCACGGTCTTCACGTCCTCCTACGAGTGGGAGGACGACGAATGGATGACACGCCGCAAGTCGTACGACGCGCTGCACTCGCCGGTGAGCACGTACGAGGTGCACCTCGGCTCGTGGCGCGCGCACCTGGGCTACCGGGAGCTCGCCGACCAGCTGGTCGGCTACGTCACCGACATGGGCTTCACGCACGTGGAGTTCCTGCCGGTGTCCGAGCACCCGTTCGGGGGCTCGTGGGGCTACCAGGTCACGTCCTATTACGCCCCCACGTCGCGCTTCGGGAACCCCGACGACTTCCGCCACCTCGTGGACCGGTTTCACCAGGCCGGCATCGGCGTCATCATCGACTGGGTCCCGGGCCATTTCCCCAAGGACGAATGGGCCCTCGCCCGCTTCGACGGCACGCCGCTGTACGAGCACGCCGACCCGCGCAGGGGCGAGCAGAAGGACTGGGGCACCCTCATCTTCGACTTCGGCCGCGCGGAGGTCCGCAACTTCCTCGTCGCCAACGCCAACTACTGGCTGGAGGAGTTCCACATCGACGGGCTGCGCGTGGACGCCGTGGCCTCGATGCTCTACCTCGACTACTCCCGCGCCGAGGGCGAGTGGACACCGAACATCTACGGCGGCCGGGAGAACCTCGAGGCGATCGACTTCCTCAAGGAGATGAACGCCACCGTCTACAAGCGCTCCCCCGGCATCATGACGATCGCCGAGGAGTCCACCGCCTGGCCCGGCGTCTCGCGCCCCACCCACCTGGGCGGGCTCGGCTTCGGGTTCAAGTGGAACATGGGCTGGATGCACGACACGCTGGCCTACCTCCAGCGCGACCCGCTCTACCGCGGCTACCACCACCACGAGATCACGTTCTCGATGGTGTACGCCTACTCGGAGAACTACGTGCTGCCGCTGTCGCACGACGAGGTCGTGCACGGCAAGGGCTCCCTGCTGGGCAAGATGCCCGGTGACGAGTGGCAGCGGTTCGCGAACCTCCGGACGCTGCTGGCGTTCATGTGGGCGCATCCGGGCAAGCAGCTGCTGTTCATGGGGCAGGAGTTCGGCCAGGGCGCCGAATGGGCCGAGTCCCGTTCCCTCGACTGGTGGCTGCTGGACGAGGCCGAGAACAACTACCACGTCGGCGTACGGCGGCTGGTCCGCGACATGAACCGCGCCTACACGGCCTCACCCCAGTTGTGGACGATGGACGCCGACCCGGAGGGCTTCCGCTGGATCGCCGCGGACGACGTCGCGGGCAACGTCATCTCCTTCCTCCGCTACGCCCCCGACGGTTCGCCGCTCGCGTGCGTCGTCAACTTCTCCGGCCTGCCCCACGAGGACTACCGGCTCGGCCTGCCGCGCGCGGGACGCTGGCGCGAGGTGGTCAACACCGACGCGTACGACTACGGCGGCAGCGGCGTCGGCAACCTCGGTCAGGTCGAGGCGGTCGACGAGCCCAGCCACGGACTGCCGGCCTCGGCTCGCCTCCGGGTCCCCCCGCTCGGCGCCGTCTGGCTCGCCCTGGAGTGACCCTTCTTCCTCCCGAAAAGGCCGTTGTGAGGAGGGCGGCGACGCCGCCATGATGGGGCGATGTTCGATGATCACCGGTGTCCGCCGCCCTCGCCGGGAGCATCCCTGCCCGTTACGCCCCCGTGGCCGGACGGTGACCGGTGACGTCGCTGTACCACCGCGTCGCGGGCGCGAGCCTGGAACGTCTGTCGGCCCTGAACGACGGCGTGTTCGCGATCGTGCTCACGTTGCTCGTGCTGGATCTGCACGTACCGGCGGCAAGGGTGATCCACCGGCAGCGGCCGCTCTGGAGCGGCGACGCGCTGTCCTCCGAGGGCGAGCTGTGGCATCTCCTCGGGGAGGTCGCGCCCAACCTGCTCACGTATCTGATGAGCTTCCTGACGCTGGGGATGTTCTACGTCGGCGCGCAGACGCTGTTCAACCACCTGCGGGGCAGCGACCGGAACTTCACCTGGCTGCATCTGACCTTCCTGCTCGGCGTCTCCCTCCTTCCCTTCACCACCGCCCTGCTGGCGAAGTTCATGACCTTCCGGATCGCCGTGGCCGTGTACTGGGTCAACCTGCTGGCGCTGGGCCTGTTGCTGCTGGCCGGCGTCCGGTACGCACGGGCCGCCGGGCTACTCGACACCGAGCGGACACCCGGGTTCCAGCGGGCGTTCGAGCGCCGGATCGTGATCCCCCAGGTCCTGTACGCCACCGCGTTCGCGCTGTGCGTGGTCAACACCTACCTGAGCATCGCGCTGGTCGTGCTCCTGCAGCTCAACTCGGCGATCGCCCCGAACATCCGGCCGCTCAACCGGTTCTGACCCGCCGTGCCCGCCGACCAGGAGCGGTCGGTCGTCGTTCCAAGCCGCCGCAGTGAGTGGGGCCACATGTGGCAATGGTGCTTGTGGTGCGGCGGTGCACTGCGAGAGATTTCGCGCGCAACCTCAGGAGGTAGCGCGTGCGGATCTCAGCACGGCGAGGAACCCTCGCCACGATCGCAGTCGCGGCCGCCCTCGCGGCGACCGGGACCCCCGCCGCCCACGCGGCGAAGAAACCGACGATCAAGGTGTCGGGCGGGCAGACCCAGCCCGTCTTCTCGTACCAGAACGCCATCCGGGAGTTCGTCCGGGTGCAGTCGAGCGTCGACGCCGACGGTGACGGCAAGAAGGACCTGATCCGAGTCGACATCATCCGGCCCAAGGAGAGCGACGCCGGGCTCAGGGTGCCCGCCATCATCGACGAGAGCCCGTACTACGACAACGCGGGCCGGGGCAACGAGTCCGAGCGCAAGAAGTACGACGCCAGCGGGAACCCGGTGAAGTTCCCGCTGTTCTACGACAACTACTTCGTGCCGCGCGGCTACGCCGTCCTGAACGTCGACATGGACGGCACCACGAAGTCCGACGGCTGCCCCACCTCCGGGGGCGCCTCCGACGTGCTCGGCGGCAAGGCCGTCATCGACTGGCTGGGCGGCCGGGCGAAGGCGTTCGACGCCCAGGGCAAGCCGGTGAAGGCCACCTGGGCCACCGGCCACGCCGGCATGATCGGCAAGTCGTACGACGGCACGCTCGCCAACGCCGTGGCGGCCACCGGCGTCAAGGGCCTGGACACCATCGTGCCGATCTCCGCGATCAGCTCCTGGTACGACTACAGCCGGATGAACGGTGTCATCTGGTTCAAGGGCGAAGAGGACGGCCTCGCCGAGTTCGTCGACACCGACCCGCCGGCCAAGTGCGCCGCCGTCCGCCAGAAGCTGGCCCAGGGTCAGGACGACGCCACCGGCAACTACAACGCGTTCTGGCACGAACGCGACTACCGGGTCGGGCCGATCGCCGACGCGGGCAACGTGCACGCCAGCGTGTTCGCCGTCCACGGGCTGAACGACCTCAACGTCAAGCCCAGCCAGTTCTCCACCTGGTGGGCGGCGCTGGCCAAGCGCGGGGTGCCGCGCAAGGTGTGGCTGTCGCAGTACGGCCACGTCGACCCGTTCGACTTCCGCCGCGACGCCTGGGTGGACACCCTCCACCAGTGGTTCGACCACTGGCTGTGGAAGCTCCCCAACGACGTCATGAAGCAGCCCCGCGCCGACGTCGAGGTCGGGCCCGACCAGTGGGCCACCCAGGCGGACTGGCCCGCGCCGCGCACCCGGCAGCTCGGTCTGCGCCCGCAGGCGGACGGCACGCTCGGCGTGAAGGCCGGGGCCGGGGCCGGCACGTACACCGACAGCAAGCAGGCCGAGAGCGACGACGTGTCCGACCCGACCACGGCCAAGCCGTACCGGCTGGCGTACACCACCCCGCCGCTGAAGCGGGAAGTACGCCTGTCCGGCACGCCGGAGGTGAGCCTGAAGCTCAAGCTCGACAAGCCGACGGCGAACCTGGGCGCGCTGCTCGTCGACTACGGCACCGATACGCGGGTGAACTACCTCGGCGCCGGGTCGGGCGTGAAGACGCTGGCCACGGAGGACTGCCACGGTGAGAGCACGGCCGACGACGACTCCTGCTACAAGAAGGTGGTCACGGACACCGTGACGTCGGACGTCAACGTCGTGACCCGCGGCTACCTCGACGCGCAGAACCGGCACTCGCTCAGCCACCCGTCGCCGCTGACGCCGGGGACGAGCTACGCGGTCCGGTGGGACACCCTGCCGCAGGACTACCGCTTCAAGGCCGGGCACCGGCTCGCCCTCGTCCTCATCGGCACCGACGCCGACACCCAGGACGACGACGCCACCGGCGCCGCCGTGACGGTCGACCTGGCCGGCAGCAGGATCACCCTCCCGGTGATCGTCGGCGGCACGCCGTCGGAGTCGGCCTTCTCCGCCGAACAGAAGTGGCGCGGCCCGACCCACGTCGTACTGCCCGAGCAGCCCCACCAGTTCCACTGATCACCACTTGACGTCATCCCCCGCCTTCAGTGAAGGCGGGGGATTTCAACCCGGTCTCTACCCGGAGGTGAGAGCAGGTTGAGGTTCGCGGTTCACGGCCCCGCCTGGTGGCTGGAGGGCTCCCCGCGCTGTCACGGCACGTCCTGCCGCGATGTTCTTGGCCGCGTTCACATCAGCGTGATCGGTGTGCCCGCAGGCGCGACAGCGAAAGACCGCTTGGCTCTCACGGCTCTCCGCTGCGCAGTGCCCACAGGCATGACAGATCTGAGATGTGTACGCGGGATTGATCTTTTCCACCCGGCCCGGCGCCTTCTGCTCCAGGCGGTTCACCAGCAGACCCCAGCCGGCCGCATGGATAGAACGGTTGAGCCCGGCTTTGGCTCGCACGTTCGTGCCCGGCGCGGACGCCCGGCCCGGCCGCCAGTGCTGATGCTGCTCAACCGCGAGATTCCACACATATCGGGCTTGCGCGCAGTGCTCCAGCAGCGCCTGCTCTTGAGCGGGCGTGGGCGCAAGCCGGAACCGCATGCCAGCACGCTAACCACCACCACTGACAATCTGAGGCGGGAGCGGCGTTTCCTCCCCGGCCTGAAGACCGGGGGCTCCATGCCCGCGAAGCAGATGAAGCGGGCCTCAGGACGATCGTCCCGAGGCCCGCTCACGTTCGGCTGGCCCTCAGTCGAGGACGTTTTCGACGGATCGGGCCGTGGCGGCTTGCCGCCCCCTCCCCGTTACCTTTTTCACGTCCCCGCCGGGTGGTGGGGAGCCAGGTCACCCGGCCCGGCATGGCTCAAGCCCCCTGTCGCTCGCATGATCCGGGAGCGGCGGGCTTGACTTAGAGCGCGCTCTAAGTCGTTGGATCTTCCCATGACAGCGAAAGTGGCCCTGGTCACCGGGGCGAACAAGGGCATCGGGCTGGAGATCGCCCGCGGACTGGCCCGGCTCGGCTGCGGGGTGGCGGTGTCCTCGCGCGATCGGACGCGCGGGCAGCAGGCGGTCGCCGCCTTGGGCGCCGAAGGCGGCGAGGTCCATTACGTACGGCTCGACGTCACGGAGGAGTCGTCGATCGCCGAGGCCGCGCGATCGATCGGCGATCGCTTCGGCAGGCTCGACATTCTGATCAACAACGCCGGCATCACCGATCACGCCGAGAGCAGGCCGCCCAGTGAGACGGGCGTACCGGCGATGCGGGCCGTCTACGAGACCAACGTGTTCGGCGTGGTGGCCGTCACGAACGCGATGCTGCCGCTGCTGAAGCGTTCGCCGGCGGCTCGGATCGTCAATCTCTCCAGCGGCCTGGCGTCGATCACCGGGCACGCGGCTCCCGACTCGCCGTTGCCGTACTACCTCGCCTACGGATCGTCCAAGTCGGCCCTGAACGCGATCACCGTGCAGTACGCCCGTGAGCTGCGGGACACCGCGATCAAGGTCAACGCGTGCGCGCCCGGCTTCTGCGCCACCGACCTCAACGCTCACCAGGGCCACCGTACGCCCGCGCAGGGCGCCAGGGTCGTCATCGACCTGGCCATGGTCGGCGAGGACGGGCCCACGGGCGGCTACTTCGACGAGAACGGCGCGCTGCCCTGGTGAGGACCAAGGGAGCCGCGCGGAATGTTCGGTGAACAGCCGCTCTGGGCGGCGTTCTCCGGCGTTAATGGCGTTTCGCGACCGCGATGGCCGAGCAGTCCGCGCGCGTCCTCGGAGGGGACGGTCTCAGCCGAGGCGGTCCAGGAGCCAGCGGGGGCCGACGACGGACGCGCCGGCCGACTCGGCACGGCGGCGCAGTTCACGGTCGGCGGTGACGACGGTCCGGCGCTCGCCGGCCTCGGGCGCGGCGAGCACGGCGATCGTGTCGTCGCCGCTGCCCGGCGCGGCCACGACCCGTACGCCGGGCACGCCCTCCACACCCCGGGCGGCGCCCTCGACGACCAGGATGATCTCCGGGTGCGCCACACCGGCGTCGTCCCCCGGCAGGCCCTCGACGCGCTGAAGGGCCGCGAGCCGGTCGCGCAGCCGCGCGGCGGCCCCGGCCCGGTCCCGCCACCAGCCGTCGGGCCGGCTGCCGACGACATTGGCCGCGTCGACGATGAGCACCGGCCTAGTGGCCGCGGGGTCCTCGTCCCGATCCATCACATGGCCACCATGCCCCATCGCGACCCCGCGAACCGGAAATCGGCGGCCACGCCACGCCGAGCCGAGCCGGACCGGCCCGCGGCGGACGATCTCGGCTCGTTCCGGCCGTCGCCAGGGCGGACCGGAGCGCCCGTACGCCCCGTGCCACGGCCGCAGGCGGCCGCGACCGGTTGTCAGCGGTCTGGACGAAACGCTCGGTGAAGCGCCACAGCGGAAAAGGATCTGAGGCGGTTGTACCGGTTCGCGGTCGCGATCGCCGAGCATTCCGCACGTCGCTGCCGCGTGCGGCCGGCGGCCGAGGCTCAGGCGAGGAGATCGAGGAGCCAGCGGGGGTCGGCGACCGACGCGCCCGCCGCCTTCGCGCGGTCTCGCAGCGCCGGGTCGCCGGTGACGATGACGCGGTGCTCGTCCGGGGCGCCCGGGATGGCGAACCGCGCCCACTCCTCCGGGTCTTTCGGCACCGTCACGACCCGCACGCCGTCCACGCCCTCGACGGCCGGGGCGGCGCCGTCGGCGGCGATGACGATCTCCGGGTAGGACAGGTCGGCGGCCGCGCCGGGGAGATTCGTGACGGGACCGAGGGCGGTGAGCCGGTCGCGCAGCCGGGCCAGGTCGGCCGTGCCGTCGGTCGGCCGGTCGGCGTCCGGCCCGTCGAGACCGGCGGCGTCCACGACGAGCACGGGCCGGACGAGCGCGGCGCGGAGCCGGGACCAGCCGTCGGCGAACGGCGGGAAGAGCTTCTTGCGCGGCACCTCGTCGACGTGCACCCAGGCGACGGCGGCGGTCTCGAACGACGCCCGGCGGACGGCGGGCCGCTCGGCGACCGACGCGATCACCGTCTCGTACGACCAGCCGCCGTGGTGCTCGCCGATGATCCCGTGCACCCGGACGACGGACGGGTCCAGGGTGCTCTCCTCCCCGGCCTCCCGCAGCGCGCCCGCGACCGCGTCCTCGTGGCTGTGCCGCGCGCCGCCGAGGAGTCCCCACGTGCCGCCGCCGATGGACAGGAGGGCGCGCTTCTGCAGGAGCACGTGCGGCTCGGGATCCCGGTGGTACAGGAGCAGGCCGGCGGCGCCGTGCCTTCCCCAGTGGCGATGACCCTCGTCGCACTCGGCCCAGCCGTCCCCGTCACCCATACCAGTGAGAGTAACGGGCAGGTGGGGACGGGCCAGGCCGAAAACCACGCCTACGACCGGGCTGACCATCGGTTTTTCGGGCATTGACGCGGCCCGCCCGGGGGGTTAGCTTCCGGGCAACTGAAAAGAAACCTTCTTTTCAGTCGGTACGGCGCCGTGCTCCTCCCCGCCACTCTGAGGAGCCGAACTTGAGACGGACCATCCTCCGGCTCGTCGTCGCGTTCGCGGCGACGGCCCTTCTCGCCCTGCCCCACTCCACTCCGTACGCCCACGCGGCCACCACCCCCACCGCCACCTTCACCAAGGACTCCGGCTGGGGCACCGGCTACCAGGGCAAGTACACGATCACCAACGGCGGGTCCACGACCCTCAACGGCTGGAAGGTCGAGTTCGACGTGCCCGCCGGTGGCTCCGTCGGCTCGTACTGGGACGCGCTGATGACCCAGAGCGGCACCCACTACACGTTCACCAACCGCGACTACAACGGCACACTGGCACCGGGCGCGTCGGCGAGCTTCGGCTGGCTCGGGGCGCCCGAGTCGGCGACCCCGCTGAACTGCACGCTGAACGGGCAGCCCTGCACCGGCGGCGGAGGCGGCGGGAGCGACACCTCACCGCCGACGACGCCGACCGGCCTGCGCGTCAGCGCCACGACGTCCGGCTCGATCAGCCTCGCCTGGACCGCGTCCACCGACAACGTCGGCGTCACGGACTACCGGGTGTACGAGGGGTCCACGGTGGTCGCCACGACAACGACGACCGGCGCCACGATCAGCGGGCTGGCCGGGAGCAGCAGCCACACCTACGCCGTCACCGCGAGGGACGCGGCGGGGAACGAGTCCGCCAAGAGCGCCACCGTGACCGGCACGACGCAGCCCGGCGGCGGTGGCGGCGGCACCTACCAGAAGGTCGGCTACTACCCGCAGTGGGGCATCTACGGCCGCAACTTCTGGATGAAGAACCTCGACACGACCGGCGCGGCCGGGAAGCTGACCGTGCTCAACTACGCGTTCGAGAATCTCGACCCGACCAACCTGACCTGCCTCGAGACCACCAAGAGCACGTCAACCAACCCGGCGGACCCCGACCAGGGCACCGGGGCCGGTGACGCGTACGCCGACTACGGGGCCTCGGTGTCGGCGGCCAACAGCGTCGACGGCGTCGGCGACACGTGGGACCAGAAGCTCAAGGGCAACTTCAACCAGATCAAGAAGCTCAAGGCGAAGTACCCGAACCTCAAGGTGCTCGTGTCGATCGGCGGATGGACGTACTCCAAGTTCTTCTCCGACGCCGCCAAGACGGACGCAGGGCGCAAGAAGCTCGTCAGCTCCTGCATCGACATGTTCATGAAGGGCAACCTGCCGGTGTCGTCCGACGGGACCGGCGGTACGGGGACCGGCGCGGGCGTGTTCGACGGCATCGACGTCGACTGGGAGTGGCCGGGCAGCCCGGACGGGCATCCCGGCAACCACTACGACGCGAGCGACAAGGCGAACCTCACCGCGCTGCTCGCGGAGTTCCGCAGCCAGTTGGACGCGCTCGGCGGCGGGCACCTGCTGACCGCCTTCACGCCGGCCGACCCGGTCAAGGTGAACGCCGGCTGGGATCTATCCAAGATCTTCAGCTCCCTCGACTTCGCCAACGTGCAGGGCTACGACTTCCACGGCGCGGGCAGCGACAACTCCTGGGAGCCGAACCGCACCGGCCACCAGGCGAACCTGTACGTCGACACCGATGATCCGTACTCCACCCACTTCAGCGTCGACTCGGCCGTCAAGGTCTACACCGACGCCGGGGTGAGCACCCGCAAGATCACCATTGGGATCCCGTTCTACGGCCGGGGCTGGCAGCAGGTGGCCGACGGCGGCAAGAACGGCGAGTGGCAGGCGGCGAACGGCGCGGCGCCCGGCGACTTCGCCGAGGAGGCGGGCACCCGGGGCTACAAGAACATCGCGGCGAACGTCCCGAACTGCACCGTCCAGCATGACGAGCAGGCCGTCGCGACGTACTGCTACACGGGCGCGAACGGCCAGTGGTGGTCCTTCGACGACCCCTGGTCGATCGGCAAGAAGACCGACTACATCAAGTCCAAGAACCTGCTCGGCGCGATGATCTGGGAGATGTCCGGCGACACCGGCACCCTGATGACCGCCCTGTCCGGAGGATTGGGCTGACTCCCGTGGGCCGGTGCCTCAGAGGCACCGGCCCACCCGGCCGTACGGGATCGATGCGGCACGTCCATCGGTGAGCGGCATAGGGTTGGCTCATGGTGGATGCCGGAGCAGTGGTCGACCTGCTGAAGGACGCGCGTGATCGGCGCACCGCGCCGTTGATCCTCGAACTCGACCTCACCGACGGGATCGTCGAAGGGCCGCCCGCCGACCCGGTGTCCGCGGTGCTGTCGATGCGCCGGGCGCACTTGCGCGACGTGCTCGAGGGGCTGCGGAAGGGCCGTTCGGACCCGCGGGTGAAGGCACTCCTCGTCCGGATCGGCGGCAACCGGCTCGGTCTCGCCGTCGCCCAGGAGCTGCGGGCGGCCGTCCAGGCCTTCCGCGACGCGGGGAAGCTGACCGTGGCCTGGGCCGAGTCCTTCGGCGAGGTCGGCCGCGGCACCGTCCCCTACTACCTCGCGACCGCCTTCGAGCGGATCTACCTGCAGCCGTCCGGGGACCTGGCGCTGACCGGCGTCGCGCTCGAAGAGCCCTTCTTCAACGAGGCGCTCGAGAAGGCCGGGATCACCCCGCGCTTCGCCAAGCGGCACGAGTACAAGACGGCCGCGAACACCTTCACGGAGCGCTCGTACACCCCCGAGCACCGGGAGATGTCCGACCGGATCGTCTCCTCCGTCGGCGAGCAGGTGGTCGCGGGCGTGGCCGCCGGGCGCGGTCTGCCGGAGGAGCGCGTCCGCGAGCTGATCGACCAGGCGCCGCTGCTGGGCGCCGAGGCCCTCGAGGCCGGGCTGGTCGACCGGCTGGCCTACCGCGACGAGGTCTACGCCGAGGTGCGCGAGGCGGCCGGCGGCTCCGGCGGGGAGGTCCGGCTGCGCTACGTCGCGCGCTACAACCGCGGCCAGGGGGTGACCAAGCGGATTCCGCGCCCGCAGCAGGACGTCGTCGCCCTCATCCAGGGGCACGGACCGATCCGGCTGGGCCGCAGCGGCCGCAGTGTCCTGCCCGGTCAGAGCGCGTCGATCGGCTCGGACACGGTCTCGGCGGCGTTCCGGGCGGCGGCCGGGGACGAGAAGGTCAAGGCGATCGTCTTCCGGATCGACAGCCCCGGTGGTTCGTACGTCGCCTCGGACGCGATCTGGCGCGAGGTCGTCCTCGCCCGCAAGACGGGTAAGCCCGTCATCGTGTCGATGGGCAACGTCGCCGCGTCGGGCGGCTACTTCGTCGCGGCCCCCGCCGACACCATCGTCGCCCAGCCGGGCACGCTGACCGGGTCGATCGGGGTCGTCTTCGGCAAGCCGGTCGTCGGCGACCTGCTCGGCCGGCTCGGGATCGGGCTCGGCAGCGTCGAGCACGGCGCGCACGCCCGGATGTACGCGCCGACACGTGACTTCACCGACGAGGAATGGGCGCGGGTCAACACGTTCCTCGACCGGGTGTACGACGACTTCGTCGGCAAGGTCGCCGAGGGCCGTGCGCTGTCCCGCGAGCGCGTGCACGAACTGGCCCGTGGCCGCGTGTGGACCGGTGCGGACGCCCACGAGCGCGGCCTGGTCGACGAACTCGGCGGGCTGGCGCACGCGATCGACCTGGCCAGGAAGAAGGCGGGGCTGCCCGTGGACGCGCCGGTGCGCGCGTACCCCCGTGTCTCGCCGCTCGACCGCCTGCGCCCGGCGGAGTCCAGCGACGACCGTACGGCGGCGAGCGCGCGCGTGGACGCCTGGGGACCGATCACCGGGGTCGCGACGCGTCTGGGCCTGCCCTCCGGCGGCCCGCTCATGCTCACCGGCGCCTGGGAGATCCACTGATGGGAGCCGGCCGGAGGACCCGGCCGTCCGCGCCGGCCGCGCAGTGACCGAGGGGGAGGTTCCGGGAGCCGACGTCACCGACGCACTGGCGACGTTCGCGACCGGCGTGGTGATCGTCACCGTGCGCGACGGGCGCGACGACATCGGCACGACGCTGACCGCCTTCTCGTCCGTCTCCCTCGACCCGCCGATGGTGCTGATCGGGGTCGGCGCCGCCTCATACCTCAGCGAGGTCCTGCACCGGTGCGACCGCTGGGCCGTGACCGTGTTGTCCGCGGGCCAGCGGGCGATCGCTGGCCGGTTCGCCGCGGCGGGCCGGCCGAGCGCCCGGTTGCTGATCGCCGGGGAGGCCCACCACCGCGGCCCGCGATCCGGTGCGCTCGTGATCGACGGCGGATCGGCCGCCCTGGAGTGCGAGACCCGGCAGCGCGTCACCGGGGGTGACCATGCGCTGTTCATCGCCGAGGTCCTCACGGTCGACTACGTCGACACCGGGCGGCCGCCGCTGATCCGCGTCAACCGCCGATACCGCTGACAAGAACGGATCACGGCGAGCAGCGCGACAGTCCGCGTTCCCAGGGCGCGAACGGGACCAACGGCAGGCGGCCCCGGGCATCGGCCGCAGCCCTTCTGTACCGCCGGGTATCCATTCCCAAAAGCCACCTATCTGCGCAGATGCCGTTTACGGCGACTTGTCATCCTTTCCTTGTCACATGTCACCGTAGGACATGTTCACGAGTTATTCGTGACACTTGTCCCTAGGCGGCCCATCGAGTGCCCTGACATTCTCCTTCTCGTAACACCCGGGAAATCTCCCGACCAGGCCACTCCCGAGCAAGGGACGCACCGGTGGAAAAGCAGTACGAGTCGTATTGCCGGAAAGACAGGCTCTTCTATGACGTCCTGGACGGACGGGAGCGCCCGGCTTTCGCCATCGCCGATGAGCCTCTTCCCGAGGGATGGCAGCGGATCCGCCGAAACGAATGGCTCGTCTACGTCCCGCCGGCACAGAAGATTCCCCAGCAGGGCTGGAAGATCCACGTTTCGGCGTGTCACGACAACGCCGAGGACGTGCTGATCCGAGTGCGGGATCACTGCGTTCCCCAGGGCGTTTCCTTCAAGCATCTGCGCAGTCCTGACGTCCTGCTGATGCGGAACGCGAAATACGCGGCGCGCGGTGGAAGCGGGAAACTCGTCACCATCTATCCGCGCGATGAGGCCGAACTCGAACGGATTCTCCATTCTCTCGGCGAGATCCTGGCGGGCGAGGCCGGGCCGTACATTCTCACCGACCTCCGGATCGGTGACGGCCCGCTGTACGTACGCTACGGCGGCTTCACCGAGCGCCACTGCATGGACGAGGACGGGCGGCTCGTCTCGGCCATCGAGGACGCCGACGGCCGGCTCGTGCCCGACCGCCGCGATCCGGTGTTCCGGGTGCCCGACTGGGTGACCGTCCCCGCCTGCCTGCGGCCGCACCTGGACGCGCGCAACGCCGTGACCATGGCCGACCTGCCGTACCGGATCACTGAGGCCCTGCACTTCTCCAACGGCGGGGGCGTCTACGCCGCCGAGGACACCCGTACGGGCGAGCGCGTCGTGCTGAAGGAGGGCCGGCCGCACGCCGGACTGGCCGCCGACGGCGCCGACGCCGTCACCCGGCTCCGCCGCGAGCGCGACATGCTGCAGCGACTGTCCGGGATCGACGGTGTGCCCGCGGTACGCGACTACTTCACCCTCGGCGACCACCACTTCCTCGTCCAGGAGTTCGTGGAGGGGCGCCCGCTCAACACGTTCTTCGCCGAACGGCACCCGCTGCTCGATCCCGAGCCCGATGCGGAACGGATCGCCGAGTACACCGCGTGGGCGCTCAAGGTCTACGAGACCACCGAACGCGTCGTCGAGGCCGTCCACGCACGCGGGGTCGTCTTCAACGACCTGCACATGTTCAACATCATGGTGCGCCCGGACGACACGGCCGCACTGATCGACTTCGAGACGGCCGCCCCGGCTGCCGACGAGGGCCGGCAGATCCTCGCCAACCCCGGCTTCCTCGCCCCACCCGACCGCCGGGGCACCGCCGTCGACCGGTACTGCCTCGCGTGCCTCAAACTGGCGCTGTTCGCGCCGCTGACCACGTTGTTCCAGCTCGACCGTACGAAGGCCGCCCACCTGGCCCAGGTGATCGCCGAACGGTTCCCGCTGCCCGAGGGATTCCTCGAGTCGGCCGTCGCGGAGATCTCCCGCGACGCGGCCACAGGAACCCGGCTCGTCGGCCCCAGCCCGCGGATCACGGCCGACCCGGCCGGCTGGGAGGACGCGCGCTCGGCGCTGAGCACGGCGATCCTCGCCAGCGCCACGCCCGATCGCGACGACCGGCTCTTCCCCGGCGACATCCAGCAGTTCGGCGACGGCGCGCTCGGCCTGGCGTACGGCGCGGCGGGCGTCCTGTACGCCCTGGACGTCACCGGCTGCCCGGTCGACCACCAGGACTGGCTGATCGAGCACGCCGAGAACCCGGAGCCCGGCACCGGCCTCGGCCTCTACGACGGCCTGTACGGCGCGGCCTTCACGCTGGCCCATCTCGGTCACCTGGACGCGGCGGCCACCGTCGTCGACATCTGCCTCAGTGAACGGTGGGAGCGTCTCGGCATCGACCTGTACGGCGGGCTGCCCGGGGTGGCACTGGCCCTCGAGCACCTCGCCGGCCCGCTGGCGGCCCCGGCCCTGCGGGACGCGGGGGCGCGGGCGGCACAGCTCGTCGCCGACCAGGTCGTGGCCGCGACGGGCGCCCACGCCCGGCCCGGTCTGCTGCGGGGCATGTCCGGCCCGGCCCTGATGTTCATCCGCCTCTACGAGGGCACCGGCGACTCGAACCTCCTCGACCTGGCCGCCACGGCCATCCGGCTGGACCTCGACCGGTGCGTCACCGACAAGAACGGCGCCCTCCACGTCGACGAGCGCTCGCGCATCCTGCCGTACCTCGGCCGGGGAAGCGTCGGAATCGGCCTCGTCATCGACGACTACCTCGCCCATCGTGAGGACGAGCGGTTCAGCGACGCCCGTGAGGCGATCCGGCGCGCCGCCCTGTCGGTCTACTACGCCCAGTCCGGGCTGTTCAGCGGGCGCGCGGGGATGCTGCTGCACCTCGCCCGGCAGGGCGATCCGCGGGCGGCGGCGCACATCCGCGACCTGGCCTGGCACGCCGTCTCATGCGAGGGCGGCCTGGCCTTCCCCGGAGAGCACCTGCTCCGGCTCTCGATGGACCTGGGCACCGGGACCGCCGGCGTCCTGCTCGCGCTCGGCGCGGCACTGCACGACCGGCCGGTCCACCTGCCGTTCCTGGCGGCACCAGAGCACCCCGCGAGAACCCTCGCGGGCGTCGGAGACACGACCACGGCGAGGAGGTGAAACACGATGACGCTTCTCGACATGCAGGGCATGGAGTCCACCCCGGGTGGTGGCGGCGAGACCAACAGCAGCCTGAGCCTGCTGTGCCACAGCTCGCACAGCATCACCATCTGCCTCTGATGATCGACTCATGGTTCCGGGATCCATGGCCCGGGTCATGAAGGCAGGGAGACCGATGACGGCGAGCAGGCTCGTGATTCGGGCGGTCCGCGACGGCGGCGTCTGGGCGAGCCTGCTCGCCGTCACCTCTTTGCTGCGGGCGGGGGCCGAGACGCTCCTGCCGGCCGTCCTCGGCCGCGCCGTGGACGGTGTCCTGCACGATGGCGGGACGTCCGCCTGGCCGCTCGGCTATGCCGCCCTGGTGGCCGCCGCCATGACCGGGGACGTCCTGACCGAACTCGCGATCGGGACCAGCGCGGCCGCCGCCACCGCACGGATGCGGCACCGCTTCGTACGCCGCCTGCTGGCCCTCGGCCCGGCCACCGGGCCGTCGTCGCCCGGTCTCGCGGCGGGCGACGTGACCAGCCGCGCCGTCACGGCGACCGCGGACACGGGCCTCGCCCCGTCCGCCCTCATCCTCGCGGTCACCGCCGTCCTGCCCCCCGTCGGCGGGGTGATCGCCCTCCTCCTGCTCGACCCCTGGCTCGCGCTGACGTTCGCGCTGGGCCTGCCGGCGATCATCGCGGTGCTGAACGCGTTCGTCCGGAACACCTCCGCCGTCGTCGGCCGCTATCTGACCGTCCAGGGCACCATCGCCGCCCGGCTCGTGGAGGCCCTGGCCGGCAACCGGACGGTCGCGGCCGCCGGAACGGCCGACCGCGAGACCGCCCGGATCCTCGCGCCCCTTCCCGAGCTCGCCGAACACGGCCACATGACGTGGCGGATACAGGCGGCGACCGCCGGGCGGGGCACACTCGCCGTTCCCCTGCTGCAACTCGCGGTCCTCGCCGTCGCCGGGTACGAGCTGGCCGCCGGGCGGCTGAGCGCGGGCGGCCTGCTCGCCGCCACCCAGTACGCCGGGCTGGGCGCCGACATCGGGCCCGTGATCACCCAGCTCGGCCGGCTGGCCCGCGCCCGCGCCGGAGCGGCCCGCCTGTTCCCGGTGCTCGAACGGAGGCCGCCGGCCCATGGCTCCGCTCCACTGCCGACAGGCGCCGGCCGCCTGGAGTTCCGCGGGGTGTCGGCCGCCCCGGTGCTGAACCGACTGGACCTGGCCGTCCCCGGCGGCCGGGCCGTCGCCGTCGTCGGCCGATCGGGGTCGGGCAAGTCGCTGCTGGCCGCGCTGGCCGGCCGCCTCACCGAACCGGACGCGGGCGAGATCCTCCTCGACGGCGTCCCGCTGCGCGACCTGAGCCGCGCGGCACTACGGAACGCGGTCGGATACGCGTTCGCGCGGCCCGTCCTCTTCGGGGCGACGATCGCCGAGGCGATCGGCGGGGACGCCGCCGCGGCGGCGCGTGCCGCCCGGGCGGACGGCTTCATCCGCCGCCTGCCCGACGGCTACCGGACCCCTCCCGATGCCGCCCCCCTCTCCGGCGGCGAACTGCAGCGGCTCGGCCTGGCCCGGGCGTTCGCCCACCCTGGACGGATACTGATCCTCGACGACGCCACGTCGAGCCTCGACACCGTGACCGAGGTCGAGATCGCCGACGTCCTCACGCGCGACCCGCGCACCCGCCTGATCATCGCGCACCGGGCGGCGACGGCGGCCCGTGCCGACCTGGTGGCCTGGCTCGACGGCGGCCGGATCCGCGCCTGCGCCCCGCACCACGAGCTGTGGGCCGACCCGGAGTACCGGGAGGTGTTCCGCTGATGGCGGGGCGGGGACGTGTCGGCGGCATGCGGGTGCTGGTCGCCGCCGTACGCCGCCATCCCCGCGAGACGGCGCTGCTCGCGGCGTGGTCGGCGGTCGAGGCGGCGCCCGTCCTCGTCTTCGGCCGGTCCGTCGCGGGCGCCACCGACGCGTTCCTGGCCCACCGCATGGGGGCGGGGCTGGCCTGGCTGGCCGCGCTCGCCGTCGCCGCGGCGGCCGGTGCCGTCGGCAGCGCGGGGGCATACCGGCCGCTGGCCGGGATCGTCGAGCCGCTGCGGGACGGGCTGGTCCGGCACGTCGTTCGCGGCGCCGTCCACGAGGCCGTCCGTACGGGGCGTCAGGGCGACGCCGCCGTCGCCCGGCTCACCCAGCATGTGGAGATCGTCCGCGACACGTTCGCGGGGCTGCTGGTGGTGGTCCGCGGCTTCGTGTTCACGCTGGCGAGCGCGCTGATCGGGCTGACGGCCCTGATGCCGGTGACGCTCCTCCTCGTGGTGCCGCCGGTCGCGGCCGGGCTCGGCCTGTTCCTCTGCATGGTGTCCCGGGCGATGACCCGCCAGCGCGAGCTGATCCTCGCCGAGGAGCGGATCGCCGGGTCGGCGACCGCGCTGGCCGCCGGGCTACGGGACATCGTCGCCTGCGGCGCCGAGGACGTCATGGCGGCCGAGATCGGGCGGCTGATCGATGCTCAGGCCGCCGCCGCCCGGTCCGTGGCGCGCCTGGCCGCCGCCCGGACGATCGCGCTGGCCGTCGGCGGCCGGCTGCCGCTGCTGGCCATCGTCGCGGCCTCGCCGTGGCTGCTGCGCCACGGCGCGACCCCCGGCGCGGTGCTCGGCGCGCTCACCTACGTCCTGCAGGGGCTGACCCCGGCGCTGCACGCCGCCATCCGTGGCCTGGGCGGCAGCGGGCTGCGCCTGGCGGTGACACTCGACCGCCTGATCGAGGCCGGTGACGTCCCGGCCGTGCCGCGTCCCACCGGGCCCGGCGGCGAGTTGCGGCTGTCCGGCGTGACGTTCGCGTACGGGCCGGAGGCCGCGCCGGTGATCGACGACCTGTCCCTGACGGTGCCCGACGGCGACCACCTGGCGGTCGTCGGCCCGAGCGGCATCGGCAAGTCGACTCTGGCCCTGCTCATCGCCGGGCTGCTCACGCCGGCGCGCGGCATCGTACGCCTGGGCGGCACGCCCGCCTCGGAGGTCACCCCGGACGCCCGCGCGCTGATCCCGCAGGAGGCGTACGTCTTCGGCGGCACGCTGCGGGAGAACCTGTGCTACCTGCGCCCGGACGCGGGGAACGGCGAACCGGGCACCGGCGACCCCGTGCTCGACGCCGCGGCGGCGGCCGTCGGCCTGACGGCCCTCGTCGAACGCCTCGGCGGGTACGGCGCCGAATTCGACCCCGCCGCGCTGTCGGCCGGGGAACGCCAGCTCGTCGCGCTGACCCGTGCCTACCTGTCCCCGGCGCGGCTCGTCGTGCTGGACGAGGCGACCTGCCACCTCGACGCCGCGGCCGAGGAGCGCGCCGAACGGGCCTTCGCCGCGCGGCCGGGCGCCGTCATCGTCATCGCGCACCGGATGACCTCCGCCCGGCGTGCCCGGCGCGTGCTCGTGCTCGACGGCACACGCGCCTGGCTCGGCCGCCACGACGAACTGCTGACCCGCTGTGGGCCGTACCGGGACCTGCACGGGCACTGGGCGGCGGACGCGGCGCCAGGCCGCTCAGAGCCACCCCGCGTCGTCGGCGATGCGGATGGCGTCGACGCGGTTGCGGGCCCCGATCTTGCGGATGATCCGCGACACGTGGTTCCGGACGGTACGGACCGAGAGGAACAGATGGTTCGCGATCTCGGCGGATGACGCCCCCTGCGCGGCCAGCCGCAGGACGTCCAGCTCGCGGTCGGTCAGGGGGCTCTCGACCGTCTCCAGGGCGGCGAAGGCCAGCTCCGCGTCGATGACGCGCTCGCCCTGGGCCACCCGCCGCACCGCGTCGGCGAGGTCCTTGGGCGGCGTGTCGATCATGAGGTAGCCCGTCACCCCGGCGGCCACCGCGCGGCGCAGGTCGCCCGGTCGGCGGCGGTCCGCCATGATGACGATGCCGCACGAGGGCAGCTCGTCGTGCAGCGCGCGCGCGACCTCGAAGCCGTCCCCGCCCACCAGGCCGGCGCCGATCAGGGCGACGTCCGGGTCGATTTCGAGGGCGGTGGGCACCGCCTTGTCGGCTGATTCTAAGACGGCGGCGACCGACATCTCGGGTTGAGCGTCGAGCAGGGCGACGAGCCCGCCGCGGACGAGGTTCGTATTCTCCACGATGAGAACGCGTATCATCTCCGCCTCTCGGCATTTTTCGATTTCGTCGAGCAGCATTTCTCCGCGCACTCGTGAAATCTCTTCCACGCCGGATCAGGCGATCGTGTCGTCGGCGACCACGCATGAGAGACGGACGTCAGGCAGCAAGCGGCCGTGCGTGTACATCAGAGGGCTCCCGAGGGGCTGGGGGCGATCCCTTCCAGAGTGGATGACGAACGGTTAACAGTCAATCCCGGATCGTGGCCGCCTCGGGCCGGGAGCGTCAGTGAATACTTGCCCGGCAAGATCAATTAATAAAAATATTGACCGGTATCATTTCTCGACTGTCATACGGGGAGTCCGGATCTCCATACCCTCGCCACCTGCGGCACACCGGGCCGGTACGCCAGATGGATGTGCGACGGAGCGTCGAGCAGGAGCACATCGGCCCGCGCGCCGGGCCGCAGATGGCCCACGTCGGTCCGGCGCAGCGCCCGCGCGCCGCCCTCGGTGGCCGCCCGTACGGCCTCCTCCGGCGTCATGCGCATCTCCCGCACCGCCACGGCGACGCAGAACGCCATGCTGGAGGTGTAGCAGGAGCCCGGATTGCAGTCGGTGGCGAGCGCGACGCTCACCCCGGCGTCGATGAGCCGGCGGGCGTCGGGATAGGGCTGGCGCGTGGAGAACTCCACGCCGGGCAGCAGGGTCGCCACCGTGTCGGAGTCCGCCAGCGCGGCGACGTCGGCGTCCGACAGGTACGTGCAGTGGTCGGCGGACGCGGCGTCGTACTCCACCGCGATCTGGACACCGGGGCCGTGACCGAGCTGGTTGGCGTGCAGGCGCGGGGTCAGCCCGGCGGCCCGGCCCGCGGCCAGGATCTCCCGGGTCTGGTCGGCGTCGAACGCCCCCCGCTCACAGAACACGTCGATCCACCGCGCGTACGGGGCGCACGCCTCCAGCATCTCGCCCGTGACGAGCCGGACGTACTCGCCGGCGTCCGTCCCCGCCGGAACGACGTGCGCGCCGAGGTAGGTGACCTCGTCGACGAGCTCGGCCGCGATCCGCACCGCGCGCTCCTCGTCGGCGACGGTCAGGCCGTACCCGGACTTGCACTCCACGGTCGTCGTGCCCTGCCGGGCCATCTCCGTCACCAGCCGCCGAACGTTGCCGCGCAGCTCGTCGTCGGAGGCCGCGCGGGTCTTCGCGACCGTCGTGCGGATGCCCCCGGCGGCGTACGGCCGCCCGCTCATCCGCGCGGCGAACTCCTCCGCGCGCTCCCCCGCGAACACCAGGTGCGCGTGCGAGTCGACGAACCCGGGCAGCACCGCCCGCCCGCCCGCGTCGTGCATCTCATCGGCGGCCGGCGCTTCAGCGGCAGGTCCCGCCCACGCGATCCGCTCGCCGTCGATGACCAGCGCGGCGTCGCGCATCAGCCAGCGCTCCTCGTCCGCACCGGCCAGCTCCCCGATATTCGTGATCACGATGCTCACACACGCCTCCGGCTCCCTCGGTCCGTGCATCGCCAGCATCGCACCCGAAGCCGATCGCCGACCGCGCATGGAGCGCGACACCGTCTGACATCCGAGATGGTCCGAGCTCCACGATTCACTCGCGGTGCAGCAGGATGTGCAGCAGCGTGTCGAGATAACGCTTGCGGTCGGCCCTGTCGGCGGGGAGCACGTCAGGAGCGGCGTACATCAGATGGGTCTGGCCCAAGTGGCTGGTGTAGATCAGGACGCCACGGCGGCGCGCCTCGTCGGGCGGGAAACCGAAGTCGACGAGGATCTGCGTCACGTAATCGATACGGCGCTCGGTGACCCGCCGCAGTGCGGCAGCGACCTGCGGATGCCTTACATGGCCCAGCAGCATGACTTCGACCGGGTCCCCGTCGGTCGCCGCGGGGACCGTCTTGAACAGATTCCGCAGTCGGCGTTCCGGGTCGGGCTCGTCGTCCACCGCCTTGATGACACCCTCGGTGTTGAGGTCCTCCCAGCGCTTCAGCACGGCGTCGATCAACGCTTCCCTGTTGGGGAAATGCCAGTAGAAACTGCCCTTGGTGGCCTTGAGCCGCTTCGCGAGCGGCTCGACGGCCACCGCGGCCAGGCCGCCCTCACCCAGGGCGGTCAGCGCCGCGTCCACCCAATCCTGCGCCGTCAGCCGCCGGCCGCCGCTCTTGCCCTGCTCCTTAGCCACGGCCGCACACTACCGCCGCGACCACCCTCGCGGCCGGTCCAGCACTCCGGCGTCTGTCAGGAACCGGAACCAGAGGCGAAGGAAACGATGATGAGGATCGCCGCACCCCCGTTGCAAATACCCCCCAGAACAATTCCACTGATCGCGAATCCACGACCGCGGTCGCCGTCCCGTTTGATCTGGCGAAGCGCGGAGATGCCGAGGATCACCCCGAAAAGGGAGAGGCACCCGGTCAGGCCGAAGATGAAGCCGGCAACGGCCAGCCCACTCATCTTGTCGCCCGTCGGACGGCGTGAGGGCGGCGGTCCGTACGGTTGCTCACCGGACGTGGGCATGGGCGGCCGGCCCTGCGAACCCCAGTTCGGATTCTCATTCGGGTGACCGGCGCCGGACGAGTCGAAATTGGGCGGGTATGCCATAAGGAGTCAGCTCTCTAATTAAGGAGAAGGCGCGTTCTTTCGAACCTTTACTCTCAGTGTTGGCGAATGAGCCAATCATGTACCGCACGAATGGACCGCCATACCGTACCGTATGGCAATCTGGGCCCAAGTGGCCTGCTGTCCCAGGCGACCGATGACGCCGCGCCGCCCCACTCCGGCGGCTCGAGTGGCGCAGCAGCAACGTAAGCGGGCGACCATCCCTCGCTCACCGTCTTATTGGTCTGCGTGGCGCCTCCGATGGCGCGGATCGTGACGACGTCGCCCGCCTTCACGGCCGTGCCCTTGTAAACGCGCTCGACGCGAACCTGGATCGGCGTGTAGACGCGACGTCGCCATCATCCGCCGCACGGCACCGGACGCGCGCCTGGGTCGACGGACTCT
The DNA here is from genome assembly GCF_024055795.1 of Actinoallomurus purpureus. Classification (GTDB taxonomy): domain Bacteria; phylum Actinomycetota; class Actinomycetes; order Streptosporangiales; family Streptosporangiaceae; genus Actinoallomurus; species Actinoallomurus purpureus. The sequence continues at coordinate 153,635 of NZ_JAMXMY010000011.1, forward strand.
GTGACCGCGCAGTCTGGCCTTCGCCGTCAGGCGGCCTGGTGCTGGAAGGTGCGGCGATAGGCCGTGGGCGTGATGCCGAGGGCGTCACGGAATCGGGCGCGCATGTTGGCGCCGCTGCCGAGGCCGCACCGGATGGCGATCTGTTCCACCTGGAGGTCGGTGGTCTCCAGGAGTTCTCGCGCGCGGTTGATGCGGGCGGTCAGGAGCCATTGGTGGGGGCTGACGCCGGTTTCCTCGCGCCATAGGCGGGTCAGGGTGCGTGGGGAGACGCCGGCATGGTCGGCGAGCTTTGGGATGCTGAGGTCTTCTTCAAAGCTGCGCAGGGCCCACTCACGGGTGTCGGTGAGCGTGGTGGCCTGGGGGGTGGGGAGGCTCCTGTTGATGTATTGGGCCTGTCCGCCGTCGCGGTGCGGGGCGGCGACGAGCTCCCGGGCGATGTCGTTCGCGACGGCTGCGCCGAGGTCTTTGCGGACCAGGTGCAGACACAGGTCGATGCCGGCCGTGACGCCCGCGGAGGTCAGGATGGTGTCGTTGTCGATGTAGAGGACGTTGCGGTCGACGCGCAGCCGGGGGTAGAGCTCTTCGAGGTCATCCGCGCTGGCCCAATGGGTGGTGACGGTGCGGCCGTCGAGCAGTCCGGCCGAGGCGACGGCGAAGGCGCCGGTGCAGATGGAAGCGATGCGTATCCCGGCGCGGCCGGCGAGCTTGAGAGCGGCCCTCACTCGTGGGTGCGGAGGGCGCCGGAAATCCTCGAAGCCCGGGACGATGATCGTGTCCGCATCGGCGAGCGCCTCGAGACCCGCGGTCAGCCCGAGGGTGAAACCGGCGCTCGTGGTCACGGTCTCGTCGGTGTCGCCGCACACGGTGAGCTCGTAGGGGGTGTTCGGACGGGCGTTGAAGATCTGCGTCGGGATCCCCAGATCCATGGGCAGCACGCCGTCGACCGCCAGGACCATGACCCGGTGCATGCTCATGGCCGCAATATTACGTCCGACACCAATGTCGCAGGGAGGCGCCATGCCCTGACCCAGGGATGTTCCCGGGATAAATCCACTGATCAAGCCGCTGATCGTGTGACCGGAAAGCAAGGGCCCATCCGCACCGTTCTGGCCCAAAAGATGCGCATGCTGGCATATGAGCCGTGGCCTGGAAGGGAGGTCCCGGAGCAGGATCGAAGAGCGAGCGCGGGGGCAGCCGACTCCACACACCGGTGGAGCGGCCCGAGAGCCCCGGCCGTGGACGAGGAGCCGGCAATGACTTCGCAGAATGTGGTGGGCCGCTTCTTCGACGTGCAGGGCGGCCAGGTGTACGCCCACGTCCGTGAGGGTGACGGCCTGGCGCTGATCTTCCTGCACTACTGGGGAGGCTCACGGCGCACCTGGATCCCGGTGCTGCAGCGTCTGGATCCCGGGCAGGGCTTCGTGGCCTACGACCAACGTGGATGGGGCGACTCCACGAGCGTGCCGGGACCTTACGACCTGGAGCAGCTCGCGGACGACGCGCAGCGGGTCGTTGACGCGCTCGGATACTCCCGCTATGTGCTGGTCGGGCATTCCATGGGCGGCAAGGTGGCTCAGATGCTGGCCGCACGCAAGCCCGCCGGTCTGAGGGGAGTCGTCCTCGTGGCGCCCGCGCCGCCCGCGCCGATCGGCGTGACCGAGCAGGTGCAGGAGACGGTTTCCCACGCCTACGACAACGAGGAGGCGATTCTTCAGAGCATCGACCTGATGCTGACCCGCAGCGGGCTGACTCCCGAGCTGCGCCGGCAGGTGGTCGAGGACAGTCTGCGCGGCGGCGACGAGGCCCGTCTCGAGTGGCCGCGCCAGGGCCTGGTCCAGGACGTGTCGGCCGGCGTCTCAGCCATCGAGGTGCCGGTGCTGGTTCTCGCGGGCAGCCACGACAAGGTCGACCCGCCGACCGTGCTCGCCGACCACCTGCTGCCGCTGGTCCCGACCGCCACGCTGACCGTCCTGAAGGACACCGGCCACCTCTCGCCCCTTGAGGTGCCCGACCAGGTGGCCGCGCACATCGGCGCGTTCGTCGCCCAGCTGTAAGCGCAGCACTCCAGCCGCACATCCCCCCGTGTGGCGATCGGCTGTCGCTCCACGTGCCGTGCAGCCGCACCCCCCATACCCGGCACGCGTGAGCACGCCGCCCGGCCACCGTGCCGATCTGCCCCGGACCGGGGCCCAGCCCAAATGAAGGAGACACATCATGACCACCGACGCACACCCGTCCGCCTTCGAGCAGCTCGACCTCCCCGACACGAGCCTCGCCCGGGACACATACGCCTATGCGGCACAGGCCACGCCTGCCTTCATTCACGATCACTGCGTCCGCAGCTACGTCTTCGCCCGTGCCCATGCCCAGAACCAGGGTCTGCGCGCCGGTACCGACTACGACGACGAACTGCTGTTCGTCAGCTGCGTCCTGCACGACATGGGACTGAGCGAGGAGGGCAACGGCGACCAGCGTTTCGAAGTCGACGGCGCCGACATCGCAGCGGCATTCCTGCGCGAGCGTGGTGTCGAGGAACGGCGTATCGCCGTCGCCTGGGACGCCATCGCTCTGCACACCTCGGACGGCATCGCCTCGCGGAAGGGCACGGAGGTGGCGCTGGCCCAGGCGGGTATCGCCACCGACATCCTCGGAGTCCAGCGTGAGAGCCTTCCGCCCGGCCTCGCCGACGAAGTGCACGCCCTGCTGCCGCGTCAGGACCTGGCCTACGGGTTCAGCGACGCCATCATCACCCAGGCCAAGATCAAGCCCCACAAGGCGCCCCCGACGACCTTCCTGGGCGACCTGCTGCGTCGCCACCTGCCCTACGGTGCCTATCCCAGCTGGTACGACCTGATCGCCGCGGCCGGCTGGGGCGACAAGCCGGTCGGCGTCACCGCCCGGCGCCGCGCCGAGACGCCCCAGCAGGTGGGGACCTTGTTCATGGAGTACCTGGAGGCCGGTGACATCGAGGGTCTGGTGTCGCTCTACGAGCCGAACGCCCACTTCGTCCCCACTCCCGGAACCCACCTGGTGGGCACGGACGCCATCCGCAAGGCCATGCAGCAGATGGTCGACAGCGGTGCCCGCCTCAAGCTCGAACCGCGCGAGATCCGACAGGTCGACGACGTCGCCCTGGTGTCGAACAACGCCATCCTCACCGGGGTCGGACCGGAGCCGGTGGTCTCCACCACCACCGAGATCCTCCGACGCCAGCCGGACGGCGGCTGGGTTCACGTCGTGGACGACCCGTTCTTCAGCTGACCGCGTCGGGCGACCTGGGCACGGAAGCACAGGCCGCCCGCCCCTCCCAGGGCTCAGCGGGCATCTGATCAATGTTCAGGATGCTGTGAGGGATGGTCCGGCGGCTCGAGTGGCGCAGCAGCAACGTAAGCGGGCGACCATCCGCGAGGTGGCTAAGACGACGGGCCTTTCGCCCGCCGCGACACCCGGCAGCTGCGCGACCAGCGCGTCGACGGCGACGACCACGAGACGCGTCGAGGGTGGCCGCCACGGCATGCGTGGCGGCCACCCTCGGCCGATCGCGGATTCCTACCGGAGCCGGGCCAGCCGCTGCCGGAGAACGGTGGCGCTGCTGACCTTCGCCGGAGTCTTCAGGCTGCGGACCTGCCGGCCCTTGGCGTCGTAGGCGAAGGAGAAGTTCGGCGTGAGGGCGCGGAGCCCGTCGCCGGCGTCGACCATCGGCTGGGTGAACAGCGCGAGCCGCAGGCCAGGGGTGAAGCTGGACGGTGCGGGCCCGAGTTCACTCACCGTCTTATTGGTCTGCGTGGCACCTCCGAGGGCGCGGATCGTGACGACGTCGCCCGCCTTCACGGCTGTGCCCTTGTAAACGCGCTCGACGCGAACCTGGATCGGCGTGTAGACGTAGTCGATTGTGCTGCCGCCGGCGAGGTGCCGGACCACGTGACGCGCCGGTCCGGAGCCGTTGACGACGGCGTCGAAGACCTCCGAGTTACCGCTGAATTGAACGGCGCTCGTGGCGTCGTCGCTCAATTCGAACCCGTCGATATGGGTCGTCGTCTGCGTGACCGGCTTCGGAGGCTGACCGCTGACGACCGCGTAGCCGGTGCCCACGCCAAAGGCGGTCACGGCGGCGCACCCGCCGATGATGATGAACCGCTTCATATGTGAGTTCCCGTCTCCTCAGTAGAGCTTAGCTATTCCGGCCTTGTCGTCCGAATTCGGGTACCGCTTCTTCGTCCACGTGACATTCATCACGCTGGCCTTCTCCGCCTTCGTCATGGCGCCACCGTCGCATGCCCACGGGTGGGACAGGCCGCTGGCGTGACCCATCTCGTGCACGGCGACGGTCCAGACGTCGGTCTTGCGCCGCCCCTGGTTCATGGTGCCCGACGTGTTCCACTTGAACCGGCTGTTGAGCTCCACGGCGGCGGTGAAGTGCCGGGTGTGCGTCCTGTCCTTCTTGACCCCGAGCGTAATCCCCGCCACGTCGGGAAGGCCGACACTGGCGAAGTCGATCCGCGAGATCGTGTACTCGGGGTTCGGGAGATTGCTGCGCATGTAGGGGCCGGCGTACTTCAGCTTGGAGCCCCTGATTCCGTTCCACTGGCGCGTGGCGTTCTTGATGGAGCCGTCCCAGGACCTTGGAATGGTCGTACGGCCGTAGAGGGTGTAGGTGTCGTACTTCCAGCGGTTGATCTGGGTGAGACAGTACGCGTGGGCCGGTGTGGCCGTTATAGCTACAACGGCCACGGGGGCAACGGCCACAGCAGCCGCCATTCCGAGGCTTGCGAGTCGTCGCATTTACCCGCCTTTATAGAATTAGATGAAAACGCGATCGATGATCACCATCGCATGTTCGAATGAATGCACCTTCACAGGTCGGCAAGGATCACACCCCGAACGAATCCAAGGAGAATGTGCGTTCTTCCGAACCTTCGCTCCCAGGGGGACGAATGAGCGAATCATGTACCGCGCGAATGGACAACCATACGGTACCGTATGGCAATCCGGAACTCAAGCGGCCTACTGTTCCAGGCGGCGTGCTGACAGCGGGATGCCGGTGGGATGACAGCGGCCCGGTCCATCGTCGGCGTCATGCATGAGACAGAGACCTATGTGCTCATCGCCGGAGCCGGCCCGACCGGCCTGACCCTGGCCTGTGACCTCGCCCGCCGTGGCGTCGGCTTCCGGATCGTCGACCGGGAGCCCTACACCGGATCGCGCGCCGCACCTGCAGCGGCCCCAATATCCGGATACGCATGGCGGGACGAGCATAGATCCCCGGCGTCCCCGGCGCCCCCCGCGCCGCGCGGCACGCCGGCATGAGACGCTCGGCGGATCTCTCAACTGCGCAGCGCGTGGGAGCCAGATCGTCGCAGGCCGGCTGTTCAACGAAGGTCGGGGAAGCGTTCGCCAGAGCGCGCCGGCCAGGCCGTACGGGGTCAGGCGGCGGCCGGTTCGGCATTCTCGTGGGCGTAGGTACGGATCCAGGTGATCAGGCCGTCCCGGACTCTGGTGATCATCACGATGTCGGTGGTGAACAGGGCGTCGGTGGTGAACCTGCGGCCGTGCAGCCGATATTCGGTGATGACGACCTCGGCGTCGGCCGTCTCGTGGATGGTGACCTGGTCGATGCCGGTGAACTCCTGGATCTTCACCCCGGCGGCCAGGTGCGCCCGGAACGTCTCTCGCCCCACCTCGCGCACGGGCGCGCCGGGCGGTGCGGTCGGAGCCTCGAAGATCGCGTCTTCGGTGAACAGGTCGGCCATTTTCTCGGTGGGTCCCGTGGCGGTGAGGGACACCAGGGTTTCGATGACTGCGCGGGGGGCGATGGCGGGCATTGGCGTCTCCTCTTAGCTCGCGAACAGTAAGCGGGGCGCTTGCCCCGATTAGGAAGATACGGGGCGTGCGCCCCGCTTGTCGAGGCGAGCCCAGGCTCGAACAGAGCCCGGCCGAACGGCCGACAGAGGACGTACGCGCTGCGGGGGCCGCTGCCAGCCCTCTTCGACTCGCCACCTCCCGCACGTGATCAGCGATCAGGCAACCACCCGCAGGCCGTCGATGATGACCGTCAGGCCCAAGCCCTGAGAACCGGGCGGGAGACGCTGCTCCATGGCAAGCGCCCCCGCGATGATCGCGTGGAGCTCGTCCGCGTCGATGTCCGGCCGGACGGCTCCGGCCGCCTGCGCGCGGGAGAGGAGGACCGTCACGGCCTCCTGCAGGCCACGGCCGGCCTCGAGGACGTCGCCGACGTTCGACGGGTCGGTCAGCGCCGCCGAGACGGCGAGGTTGTGCCGCGACTCGGCGGCCAACTGCCGCAGGAAGGCGAAGAACGCCTGCCCCGGATCGGCGGCGTCGACGAACCCCCGCGCGGCCACCGTCAGCTCCTCCAACCGGTCGACGATGACCGCCTTGAGCAGCTCGTCCTTGGTCGGAAAATGACGGTGCACCGTGCCTGCGCCCACGCCCGCACGACGAGCAATGTCGTCGAGGCTGACCGACGGCCCCTCGGCGGCGAAGGCCTCGCGGGCGGCGGACAGGACCCGCTGCCTGTTCCGGAGCGCGTCCGCGCGCGGCGGCCTGCGTTTCCGGGCGTCGGCTGATGTGTCGTCCGGCATGACTCCCTCAGATCCGTTGTAAACGGGGCGCTCGCCCCGTATATTCCTAACCGGGGCGCACGCCCCACTTTAGTCGACCCATGTGGGAGAGCTCATGATCGTGGTAACCGGTGCGAACGGCCACTTCGGCCGCCTCGTCATCGACCGTCTCCTGGCGCGAATGCCGGCCGACGAGCTGGCCGTCAGCGTCCGCGACCCCGCCCAGTCGACCCGGCTCTCCGACCAGGGCGTCCGGGTACGGCGCGGGGACTTCGACCACCCCGAGACGCTCCGCGACGCCTTCGCCGGGGCCTCAACGGTTTTGATCAACGCCACCAACTACGGCACCGCATCCGAGACGCGGGCCCGGCAGCAGGCGGCCGCCATCGACACCGCGCAAGCCGCCGGCGCCGGCCGCGTCGTGTTCACCAGCTGGCAGGACCTCGACCGCTGTCCACTCGACTTCATCAGCGACTTCACCGCGGCCGAGAAGCTGGTCGCCACATCTGGTGCCGGTTGGACGATCCTGCGCATGACGTTCGGGATGGCGGCATCCCTCGCCCGCGACGTCCGGTCCGCACAGGACACCGGCACCCTCACCGCACCGGCCGGCGATGCCCGCGCCACCCCGGCGGCGGTCACGGATCTCGCAGAGGCGACCGCCAACGTCCTCATCGAGGAGGGGCACGACGGGCGAACCTATGAGCTGACCGGCCCGAACTCGATCAACTGGCATGATCTGGCGTCTCTCGCGAGCACGCTGGCCGGTCGGGACATCCACTACCGCCCGACCTCGGAGGAAGAGTGCCGCGCCCAGTGGGCGGCGGCCGGGTGGCCGGCGCAGGCGATCGAGATGCTGATCGCCTACTACGCCGCCTTCCGCTCCGGATGGGCCGGCACACCCCGCCCCGACCTGGCGGACCTGCTGCACAGACCGGCGACCTCCTCCCTCGACGCGGTCCGGCAGGCTCGACTCCCCTGAGGCCCAGACGGCGGGCGATCCGCTCTCTCACGAGTCCGAAGCCTCTTCGTCGGCCAGCGCGTCGGCGACGGTATGCGCCAGCTGAGCCTCCGTGGGCAACGCTGCCCGGACCTCCGCCGGCAGTGCGCCGTACTCATACGTGCTCACCGCCAGCGGCGAGCACATGGTCTTCAGAGTCAGGTCGACGACGGCGTCATTCCGCTGGGCGACGAGAAGGATGCCGATCGTCGGCTCGTCATGCACCGGGTCGCGAAGCTGCTGATCGATGGCGTTGACGTAGAACGTCAGCTTGCCGGCGGCCTCCGGAAGGAACTTGCCGATCTTCAGCTCGATGACGACGAAGCGGCGCAGACGGAAGTTGTAGAAGAGGAGGTCGCAGAAGAACTCGTCGCCATCGACCAGCAGGCAGTACTGCCGCCCGACGAACGCGAACCCCGTGCCGAGTTCCTGCAGGAAGTTGGCGATGTGCGCGACGAGCCGGTCTTCGAGGTCGCGCTCGTGCTTGGGCGCGTCGCCGATCCAGTCGATGATGTACGGGTCGCGGACCATCTGCTGGACGGCCTCACGCTGCTCCAGCGGCACGGTCTCGGCGAACGTCGTCGGCCCCGCACCGACGCGCTCATGGACCCGCGCCTTGATCATGTTGATGAGGATGTTCCGCGACCAGCCCTCCTCGACGACCCGGGCGGCGTAGAAGTCCCGGTCTGTGCGGTCATCGACCTGGTCGAGGAGCACAACGATATGGCCCCACGGAATTCTTCCAACAGCCTGTTGGAAGATCTCCGGCCACGCAGCGGCGAACGCCCGCATGTAGCGAAGGTTCGTCGGCGAGAACCCGCGAAGGTGCGGGTACGCGGTCTTCAGGTCCACGGAGAGACGTTGCACCACCTTGGCTCCCCAGCCCTTGTCGCGTTGGCGGTCGAGGATCAGGCGCCCGATGCGCCAGTAAAGCTCGATCATCTCCGCGTTGACGGCCAAGGCCGTGCGGAGGCGGGCCGTCGTGATCTCGCGCTTGATGTCGTCGAGCAGGTCGAGGTAGCCGTCTGGAATCGGGCCGTTCGTTGTCGATACGCGACGAGACATGTACACACCGTAGTGATCCGCGCTGACATCTCGCTCGGCGATTCGAAAGAACGAGCGAGTCAGCGGGTCACGCCGGCGATCGCGGCGGTCAGGGCGCGGGGGACGTCGTCGATGAGGCAGTGGTGGCCGTCGCGGACGATCTGCTTTCCGGAGACCATGACGTGGCGGACGTCGGCCGGGGAGGCGGCGAAGACGACCGACTCGGCGAGGTGGCCGGGGGCGGCGCCGGCCAGGCGTACGGAGTCCAGGTCGACGGTCACCAGGTCGGCGTACGAGCCGGGTTCGATGCGGCCCGCCTCGGGCCAGCCGAGCGCCGAGTGGCCGTTGCAGGTCGCGGCGGCCAGGAGCTCGCCGGCCGTCCAGTTGCCGCGCCTGCGGGTGTGGAGGCGTTCGTCGAGTTCGACCGCGCGGGCCTCCTCGAACAGGTCGATCATCGCGTGCTGGTCGGAGCCGAGCGAGAGCGGAGACCCGGCCGCGACCAGCTCACGTGCGGGCCCGATGCCGTCGGCGAGGTCGCGTTCGGTGGTCGGGCACATGCACACGCCGCTCTGGCTGGCGCCGAGCAGGCCGATGTCGTCGGCGGTGAGGTGGGTGGCGTGGACGGCGACGGTCCGGCCGCCGAGCGCGCGTTGGTCGGCCAGCAGCCGGGTGGGCGTCACGCCGTACGTCTCCAGGCACGCCTCGTTCTCGGCGGGCTGCTCGGACAGGTGGACGTGCAGCGGCGCGCGGCGCTGCCGGGCCCACTGGGCGACGGTCCGGATCTGGTCGCCGGGGACGGCCCGTACGGAGTGGATGGCCGCGCCGATCCGCGCGTGGTCGTCGGCGCGCAGCTCCGAGACTCGTTCGGCCCACGCGTCGGCGGTGCCGTCGCCGAAGCGCAGCTGCGGGCCTTCCAGGTCCTTGCCGATGCCGCCGGTCAGGTAGCAGGCGTCGAGCAACGTGATCCGGATGCCTGCCTCGCGGGCGGCCTGCAGCAGGGCCTCGCCGAAGGCGTTCGGGTCGGCGTACGGGGTGCCGCCCGGGCCGTGGTGGAGGTAGTGGAACTCGCCGACGCAGCTGATCCCGGCCAGGGCCATCTCGGCGTACACCGCCCTGGCCAGCGCGAGGTAGGAGTCGGGGTCGAGCCGCGCCGCGACCTCGTACATGTGGGTGCGCCAGGTCCAGAAGTCGCCCCGGCCCGCCTGTACCCGTCCGCGCAGCGCCCGGTGGAACGCGTGGGAGTGCACGTCGGCCATGCCGGGCAGCGTGAGGCCGGGCAGGCGTTCGGCGTCCGGCGGCGCGGGCACTCCGGGGGTGACCCGGACGAGCCGCTCCCCCGCGATCTCGATGAGGACGTCGGCGGCGACGCGGTCGCCGAGCCAGGCGTGTTCGGCGTGCAGTCTCATGAGGTGATCAGATTCTCCAGGACGGCGGCGAGCGCCTCGACCCCGGCGAGGCAGTCGCCGGTCTCGGCGTGCTCCTCGGGCGCGTGCGAGACGCCCGTGGGGTTACGGACGAACAGCATCGCGGTGGGGACGTGCGCCGACAGGATGCCCGCGTCGTGCCCGGCGCCGGTCGGCAGGACGGGCGCTCCGCCGAGCGTCGTGACGAGCCGGTCGCGCAGTTCGGTGCGGAAGTCCACGACCTCGGTGTAGGACTCCTCGGCCAGGGTCACCCCGACGCCGTGCTCGCCGGCGGCCTTCTCGGCGGCGGCGCGGATGTCCGCGACGGTCGCGCGGACGGCGGCGTCGTCCGGCGCCCTGGTGTCGAGCCAGGCCTGGACGGCGGACGGGATCGCGTTGACGCCGTTCGGAGTGACGCGGACCTTGCCCATGGTCGCGACCGCCTCGTGCCGGGCGGCGGCGTCGCGGGCGGCCAGCACGGTGTGCGCGAACGGCAGCATGGGGTCCCGGCGGTCCGGCAAGAGCGTGGTGCCCGCGTGGTTGCCCTGGCCGGTGAAGTCGAACCGCCAGCGCCCGTGCGGCCAGATCGCGCTCGCCACCCCGACGGGCGTCTGGAGGGCCCGGCCCTGCTCGACGTGGAGCTCGACGAAGCAGCCGATGCCGGCGAGGAGATCGGGGTCGGGTCCGATCGCCTCGGGGTCGTGTCCGTCGGCGGCCATGGCGTCGGCCCACGTCACGCCGTCGCCGTCGCGCAGGCCACGTGCCCGTACCGGGTCGATGGCGCCGGTCAGCAGGCGGGAGCCGAGGCAGGCGACACCGAACCGGGCGCCCTCCTCCTCGGCGAAGACGGCGACGCCGAGCGGCCGGGCCGGGGCCACGCCGCGCTCGCGCAGGAGGTCGATCGCGGCGAGCGCCGACACGACGCCGAGCGGCCCGTCGAACGCACCGCCGTCGGGCACCGAGTCCAGGTGGCTGCCGGTCAGCACGGCGTCCCGGCGAGCGGCGCCTCCGGGAACGTCCCACCAGGCGAAGAGGTTGCCGTTGCGGTCCTGCTCGAGGGTCAGCCCCCGGCGGTGCGCCTCCTCGGTGAACCAGGCGCGGCACTCCCGGTCGGCCGCCGTCCAGGAGAACCGCCGGTGGCCACCCCCGGAGACATGCCCGATCGGGAGCAGGTCCCGCCACATCGCTTCATAGCGCATTGCCTCTCCTCACGCAGGCGCCGCTCCGCTCACCATCCCATGCCGACGGGAGGCGAGCGGAGCGCAGGGATCGGTCTACTGCTCGTTCATCGGGACGCGGACGCCGCGCTCGGCCGCGACGTCGGCGGCGCGGTCGTACCCGGCGTCGACGTGCCGGATGACGCCCATCCCCGGGTCGTTGGTCAGCACCCGCTCCAGCTTCTGCGCCGCGAGCGGTGTGCCGTCGGCGACCGACACCTGCCCGGCGTGGATGGACCGGCCGATGCCGACGCCGCCGCCGTGGTGGATCGACACCCACGACGCGCCCGACGAGGCGTTGACCAGGGCGTTCAGCAGTGGCCAGTCGGCGATCGCGTCGGAGCCGTCGGCCATGCCCTCGGTCTCGCGGTACGGCGAGGCGACGCTGCCGGAGTCGAGGTGGTCGCGGCCGATGACGATCGGGGCGCTGATCTCACCGGTCTCGACCAGCTTGTTGAACTCCAGGCCGGCCCGGTCGCGTTCGCCGTAGCCGAGCCAGCAGATCCGCGCGGGCAGGCCCTGGAAGTGCACCTTCTCCTGCGCCATGCGGATCCAGCGGGAGAGGGGCTCGTTCTCGGGGAACAGGTCGAGGATCGCCTTGTCCGTACGGGCGATGTCCTTCGGGTCACCGGACAGCGCCGCCCAGCGGAACGGGCCCTTGCCCTCGCAGAACAGCGGCCGGATGTAGGCGGGGACGAAGCCGGGGAAGTCGAACGCGCGGGAGTACCCGGCGAGCTGCGCCTCACCGCGGATGGAGTTGCCGTAGTCGAAGACCTCCGCGCCGGCGTCCTGGAAGCCGACCATGGCCTCGACGTGCGTGGCCATCGACTCGCGTGCCCGGGTGGTGAAGCCCTCGGGGTCCTTGGCACGCTTGTCGGCCATGTCCTCGAAGGCGACGCCGCGCGGCAGGTAGCTCAGCGGGTCGTGCGCCGACGTCTGGTCCGTGACGACGTCGATCGGCGCGCCCGTCTCCAGCAGCCGCGGCACGATGTCGGCGGCGTTGCCGAGCAGGCCGATGGACAGCGGACGCCGGGCGTCGCGGGCCTCCACGGCCAGCCGCAGCGCCTCGTCGAGGTCGTCCACGCGCACGTCGCAGTACCGGTGCTCGACACGGCGGTCGATGCGGGAGGGGTCACACTCGACGCAGATCGCGACGCCGCCGTTCATGGTGACGGCGAGCGGCTGCGCGCCGCCCATGCCGCCGAGCCCGGCGGTGAGCGTGATGGTGCCGGCGAGGGAGCCGCCGAACCGCTTGGCGGCCACCGCCGCGAACGTCTCGTACGTGCCCTGCAGGATGCCCTGGGTGCCGATGTAGATCCACGACCCGGCGGTCATCTGGCCGTACATCGTGAGTCCGAGCGCCTCGAGCCGCCGGAACTCCTCCCACGTCGCCCACTGCGGCACGAGGTTGGAGTTGGCGATGAGCACGCGCGGCGCCCACTCGTGGGTGCGCATGACACCGACCGGCTTGCCGGACTGCACGAGCAGCGTCTCGTCGGCCTCGAGGGAGCGCAGCGAGCGGGCCATCGCGTCGAAGGCGTCCCACGAGCGCGCCGCCCGGCCGGATCCCCCGTACACGATGAGCTCGTCGGGGTGCTCGGCCACCTCCGGGTCGAGGTTGTTCATGAGCATGCGCAGGGCGGCCTCCTGCTGCCAGCCCTTGGCGCTGAGCGTCGTACCGCGCGGGGCGCGGACGGGGCGAGGACCCATGGTGTGCATCTCCTTCGAGGGGGTGTCCGGTGGATCTTGTTCGTAGCGAGCGGCGTCCAGAGTGTGCCTCGCAAGGCGGAGGAGGGAGGCAGCCTGGTGTTGGCTGCCGACCGACGACAACGCCGCGAGGCGCGCTCTGGACGCCGCGCAGCCGGACGGAGATCCACCGGACACCCCCTAGGCCAGCGGGCCGGTGACGGATTCGGCGGCGGCGACGAGGGAGCCGTCGCGGACGAGGTCGACGGCGGCGGCGATCTCGGGGGCGAGGTAGCGGTCCGGTCCGGGGGCGGGCACCCGGGAGCGCAGGGCGGCGACGACGGCGCCGGTGGCCGGGCCGGGGCGCAGTGGGGCCCGCAGGTCGAGCGCGCGGGCGGCGGTGAGGATCTCGATGGCGACGACGCGGGTGAGGCCGTCGACGGCCCGCCGCAGCTTGCGCGCCCCGTTCCAGCCCATCGAGACGTGGTCCTCCTGCATGGCGGAGCTGGGGATCGAGTCGACGCTGGACGGGACCGCGAGCCGCTTCAGCTCCGAGACGATGCCCGCCTGGGTGTACTGCGCGATCATGTGACCGGAGTCCACACCGGGGTCGTCGGCGAGGAACGCCGGCAGCCCGTGCGACCGGGCGGGGTCGAGCATCCGGTCGGTCCGGCGTTCGGAGATCGAGCCGACGTCCGCGACCGGGATGGCGAGGAAGTCCAGGACGTACGCGACGGGCGCGCCGTGGAAGTTGCCGTTGGACTCGACCCGCCCGTCCGGCAGCACGACCGGGTTGTCGACGGCGGAGGCCAGCTCCCGCGAGGCGACCAGGGCGGCGTGCTCGAGGGTGTCGCGGGCGGCGCCGTGCACCTGCGGTGAGCAGCGCAGCGAGTACGCGTCCTGCACGCGCGTGCAGTCGGGGCCCCGGTGCGACTCCATGATGGCCGAGTCGGCGAGCAGCGCCCGCAGGTTGGCGGCGCTGACGCCCTGGCCCGGGTGCGGCCGCAGCTCCTGAAGGTCGGCGGCGAAGACCCGGTCGGTGCCGAGCTGCGCCTCGACGCTCATCGCGGCGGCGACGTCGGCCGCCTTGAGGAGCAGGCGCAGGTCCTCGATGGCCAGCACGAGCATGCCGAGCATGCCGTCGGTGCCGTTGAGCAGGGCGAGGCCCTCCTTGGCGACGAGGTTCAGCGGCGCGATGCCCGCCTCGGCGAGCACCTCGGCGGCGGGACGCAGCCGCCCCTCGGCGTCGCGGACCTCGCCCTCGCCGATCAGGGCGAGGGCCACGTGCGAGAGCGGCGCCAGGTCGCCGGAGCAGCCGAGGCTGCCGTACTCGTACACGACGGGCGTGATCCCGGCGTTGAGCAGGGCGGCGAGGGTCTCGGCGGTCACCGGCCGCACGCCCGTACGCCCGGTGGCGAGCGTGCTGAGACGCAGCAGCATCATCGCCCGGACGACCTCCGCCTCCACCTCCGGCCCGGAGCCGGCGGCGTGCGAGCGGACGATGTTGAGCTGGAGTTTCGCCCGCAGGTCCTCATGGATGTGCCGGGTGGCCAGCGCGCCGAAGCCGGTCGAGATGCCGTACGCGGGCGTCGGCCGGGCGGCGAGCTCGTCGACGTGCGCCCGCGCGGTGGCGATCGCCTTGAGGGCCTCATCGGTCAGCGCGACCCGCGCGCCGTGGCGGGCGACGGCCACGACCTCGTCGAAGGCGAGCGGCCCCACCCCGACGTCGACACCCACACCATTGGTCGTTTCCATACTTCTATTGGACTCGACCGGTCGGCGTGCCGGGGGGCCGGGGCCGGTGGTGGTGTCTGGAATGCGAGACTCTGACCTGAGGGAGGTGGGAATGGCCGCCGAGCAGGTCCCCGCGGCGCGGCGCGCGCTGGCCGTCCTGCGCCTGCTGGCGTCCTCGGCCCGGCCGCTCGCCGCGTCCGCCATCGCCCGGGAGCTCTCCCTGCCGCGGTCGAGCACGTACCACCTGCTCACCGCGATGGCCGAGGACGGTTTCGTCACCTACCTTCCCGAGGACCGGCTGTGGGGCCTGGGCGTGACGGCGTTCGAGATCGGCTCGGCGTACCTGCGGCAGGGGCCGCTCGAACGCCTGGCCCGGCCGCTGCTCGTCCGCCTGGTGGACCGGCTCGGCGAGATCGGCCAGCTCGGAGTGCTGCACGGCGCGGAGACGCTCTACCTGCTGAAGGAGCAGCCCCGGCACCACGCGACGCTCGTCACGGACGTGGGCGTACGGCTGCCGGCGTACCTCACCGCCAGCGGCCGGTCGATGCTGGCCCACCTTCCCGCCGCGCAGGTGCGGGCGCTGTTCCCCGGAGAGTTCGTCGACCGCACCGGAGCCGGGCCGCGGTCGCTGCGCGAGCTGCGGCGGCTGCTCGCCGAGGACGCGCGGCGCGGCTGGGCGTTCGAGGACGGGCACGTGACCGAGGGCTTCGCCAGCATCGCCGCGTGCAGCTTCGACCACGTCGGCCGCCCGGCCGCCGCGATCACCGTGACGTTCCGCCGAGAGACCCGCGACGAGGCGGAGTGGCCGGACCTCGCCGCCCGCGTACGGGAGGCCGCGGCAGAGCTCACCCGCCGCCTCGGTGGCCACGCCCCCGGCTGATCACCGTCGACCATGCCCGGCACCGCTCACATCGGGCGCACCAAAAGAAGGGCCCGGCATGAGCCGGGCCCTTCGATTGCGCGCGATCGTTGATCGCTAACCGGCCTGCCGGCCGACGGTCAGACCAGCACTCCGTGCGCGGTCAGCGCCGTGGCCGCCAGGAGTTCGACGCCGACCTTGATGGCTCCCTCGTCAGCGTCGAAGTCGCCGCGGTGCAGGTCGAGCGCCTCCGTGGATCCCAGGGGACGCACACCCAGGCGGGCGAAGGCGCCCGCGACCCCCTCGTTCAGGTAGTCGCCGAACGTCTCCCCACCCAGGCTCACCTCAGCGGGGTATTCCTCGGCCCCCGTCCACTCGACCGCGGACCGGAGCATCTGCACGCTCGCCGACTCGTTCACGACGGGACAGACGACGCTTTCGGTCTCCAGTTCCGCCTTGACACCGTAGGTGATCTCCACGGACTTCAGCGCGTCGTCCATCAGGTCCAGCCCGAGACCGTACGCAGCCTCGTTCAGGCTCCGGAACGTGCCTTTGAGCTCTCCCCATTCGGGAATCGCGTTCGCGACCGTTCCGGACTCCATCCGGCCCCAGACCAGTGTGTAGGCGGCGCGGGCGTCGATCCGCCGGGACAGCACCCAAGGCAGCTTGAGCGCAGCCTCGCCCAGTGCGGACACCACGTCGCGGGTCAGGTGCACCCGCGAGGTGTGCCCACCCGGCCCGGTGATCCGCACCTTCACGAAGTCCATGGACCCCGTGATCGGGCCGACGCGCAGGCCGACCCGTCCGGCATCGTTCTTCGGGTCACAGTGGAGCCCGAAGATGCGGCGCACACCGCGGAGACCGCCGGCGGCGATCACTTTGCGCGCACCCTTGCCGGTTTCCTCTCCAACCTCGAAGAGCAGCCGGACCGGACCGGGCAACAGCCCGGACTTGTCCAGCTCGGCCAGGACGAGACCTGCCCCCAGCACGACGGTGGTGTGGACGTCGTGGCCGCAGGCGTGCGCCGCACCTGGGACGGTCGAAGCGTACGGTACGTCCTTCACGTCCTGCAGGGGCAGCGCGTCGACGTCGGCGCGCAACGCGATCATTGGACCCGTCGCCGGGCCGATGTCGCAGATCAGCCCGGCTCCCCCGGGCAGGATCCGCGGCTGGAGCCCGGCCATTTTCAGCCGGTCGGTGATGCAGCTCAGGGTACGGGGTGCCTGCAACCCGACCTCCGGGTAGGCGTGCACGTCCCGGCGAAACGCGACCAGCATCTGCCGATCGGTCTCGGACAGGTCGAGCCGCCGCCTCAGCTCGGCTGCACTGAGCCCGCCGATACGCCCCTCCAGGGGTTCACGGCCGAGCGTGTCTTTGCCCATTCCAATGGTGGACATGGGTCCTCCTCTTGTTTGTCCCTGTGGCGTCTTTTGATCGCCACCATCAAGACGGTCCGGACTCACATTGACTACGCAAGTGCGTGGTCGAAACGGAGCGGCACTGCTGGTCAAAGCGGCCGTGGGCAGACCGGGAAGCCCGCCGTCGTGTCCTGGACGGCCGCTGGAAGGGAAACGCACGGTGAAGGAGAGGAGGGCACGGCCGATGGCCGTGCCCTCCGATTCGTGGCCCCTACGAGAGGCCCAGCGGACGGATCCAGAACTGCTGAAGAGCGGCGAGAGACTGATTCAGCTTCGTCTCCAGGAGCATCATGTCCAGCTCCAGACACCCGCTCCCGAAGTACCAGCAGTCCAGTTCGCGCCGCTTCAGAAAATAGTCGCGGCCCTTCGGGATCCAGACGCTCACGTTGCCGAACGGGCTGACGAGCCCGGGCGGCATCAGCGCGTAGCCCCTCCAGAACCACCCGTCGAACCCGCACGGCCCGAGGAGCTCTTCCATGGTGAGGTCGAGTTCGCCGTCGCGACACGGCACCTCATTGCGGAAGATCTCGCGTTCCACGAGCGCCCTGGAAGCGCAGAATGTCATGTGGCCCAACCAGATGTTCCACAGTTGCACGAGTTCGTCGATGATCGGCCGACCAAGCAGCCCTCCGACCATGGTCCTTCGCGAGTCGCTGGGACCCATACTGGGACCCGTTCCGTCCGTGTCGGACATAGTGCGGATCTTGTACATGTCGAACAGCACACCGCCCTTGCCGACACGTTGCTGCGTGAAGAACGGCGGCCTTCCGTCCTCGATCACCATCAGCGAGGCCGCCGCGGTGATGACGGGGAGGAAGAGCGGCGCGAGGACCTTGCAGAGTTCCAGGTCCAGCTGCCTCTTCTCCTCGCTGAGGAACCAGTCGATCCCCTTCTTCTCGCACTTGATCTGCGGCGCGTGAAGGAAGTCACGAACCGCCTGGACACCCTCCTTCGCGGGGATGGTGCCTGCGTTGAAGAGCCGGCCGATAGAAACCTGCTCCCCGTTCACCGGTGCCGACAGAAGAGTCCCGATCGCCTGAATCGCGTCCTCTGCCGCTAATGATCGTGTGTTCATTTTGTTTGTTGGAGCACCGTTGACTTCGGTGCCCACTCCTCCGCTCCGTACCGTCCGACCACAGGGACGAACAGCAAGCCACACACAAAAAGCACCCGGGCATCTCGGCGCCCAGCCGCGCCGTCGCGTACGGGAGGTGTCCGCGGAGCTCACCCGCCGCCTGTCCGGCCACGCCCCGCCGCGATGAACGCGCCGTACAAAAAAAGGGGCGACACACGCCGATCTCGGTCGTTACGGTGGATTCACCCTGCGGCTGCTGAACCCGGGGAGCACGTCCCCGGACCCGGTCCGGCGGCGACCCGTGCGCCATCGATCCACCGGATGGCGGCGTCATTCACCCACGCCCTCGCATCAGCGGCCACCAGGAAGGCATCATGACCATCTCCAAGCGGCGGATCGCCGCTTCCTCCCACGACCCCCGGCTCGTCCGCGTCGACGACGACTGGCTCACCCTGCCCAACCCGTGGGACATCCCCGTCGACATCTGCGCCGGACCGGACGTCCCCGTCGAGTCCAGCGCCATCGACGAGATCCTCACGGTGCTGCGGACCGCGGAGACGCTCGAGCGGCTCACGGCCGCGACCGGGCACTCCGGCGCGGCCCTCGACCGGGTCGTACTCACCCCCGACCTGCACAAAGGTGCGGGAATCCCGATCGGCACCGTGCTGCGGACCCGTGGCGCGCTGATCCCCCAGGCGGTCGGCAACGACATCAACTGCGGCATGCGGCTGGAGACGACGTCGCTGACCGTCGACCAGGTGCGCCCGCGCCTGGACGCCCTCGAACGGCGGCTCCGGCACGTGTTCTTCGAGGGCGGCCGGCGCATCGCGCTGTCCGGCGTCCAGCGTGAAGGGCTGCTGCGCGACGGTCTGCCCGGGCTGATGACGGCCGGCGCGCCGGTCGCCGACGGCGTGTGGTCGGCCCTGCGACCGGGCGACGCCGACGCGGGGCGGCTTCACTGCGCGCGGTACCCGACCACGACCGCGGACGCCTTCCGCGACTGGATCGACAGCGCGGGCGGCACCAGTTACGACAGCATCATCGGCGGCGTCGGCGGCGGGAACCACTTCGCGGAACTCCAGTTCGTCGCGGCCGTCCACGACCGGCAGGCCGCGTACGCCTGGGGATTCTCCCTCGGGCAGGTGGTGCTGATGGTCCACAGCGGCTCGCTGTCCCTGGGGCACCAGGCCGGCGCGACCGGGCTGGAGCAGGCGAGGGCGATGTGGCCGCGCGGCGTTCCCCTGCCCGACAACGGGATCCTGCCGCTGCTGATGGACGAGCGATCCGAGGGCGCACGGCGGCGTTACCTCGACGCGTTCGGCAACGCGGCGAACTTCGCGGTCGGCAACCGGCTCTTCCTGGCGCTCATGCTGCGGGGCGGGCTGGCCGCCGAGTGCGGGGAACTGTCCGGCGATGTGGTCTACGACGCTCCGCACAACCTGCTGTGGCCGTCCGGCGACGGGCACGTCGTTCACCGCAAGGGGGCCACGCCGGCCGGCGGGTACGCCGAGGCGGCCGGCGGGCCGTACGCCCTGTGGGGCGAGCCCGTCATCGTGCCGGGTTCGATGGGCGCGGCCAGCTACGTGCTGCGGGGACACGGGAACACCCGGACGCTGGCGAGCGCCTGCCACGGCGCGGGCCGGCGGGTGCCGCGCGGTGCAGCCTCGCGCGGGAGCGATGCCGACCTGGACGCCTTCCTGCGGGACTTCCGGGTCGTGACGCCCCTCGACCATCGGGACCCGGCCGTGACCCGCCGGTCGGACGTGATCGCCGCGTGGCGTCGTGACCTCAAACAGGAGGCGCCCTGGGTCTACAAGGACATCGGTCCGGTGATCTCGAGCCTGAGCGGAGCCGGGGTCGCCGACCCGGTCGTCGAGCTGCGCCCGCTCATGACGGTCAAGGGCTGACCGCCGCGGCCTGCCGTTGAACGCCGGTCGTCGGACCTGATCGGTAGCGGCGGACCGGCCTCACCCGAGGAGGCCGGTCCGTTGCAGCCAGTCCTTGGCCACGGCCGCGGGATCGACCTTGTTGATCGAGATCTTGGTGTTCATGGTCAGCAGGTCCTCGGTGGTCAGCTTGGCCGAGACGGCGGCCAGCGCGGCCCGCCCGGCGGTGTTGAGCGCCGACCGGTAGACCAACGGTGTGACGTTCTGCGCGCTGAAGAGGTGCTTCGGATCGGCCAGGACGACGAAGTGGTTCTCGGCGATCGCGGGCTCGGTCGTGAAGAGGTTCGCCGCCTGGATGACGTCCTTCTCGAGCTGCTGGATCATGGTGTCGCGATCCCCGGTCTCGAACGGCTGGTAGCCGCGGAATCCCACCCCGTACGTTCCGCGCAGCCCGACCAGGCCCTGGTGGCGGGTCTGGAACTCCGGTGACCCGCCCATCACGAGCCGGCCCGCCATGGGCGCGAGATCGGCGATGGTGCGCAGGTGGTACCGGTCGGCGGTCTTCTTGGACACCGTGACCGAGTCCTTGTCCTCCGCCCGCGCGGAGGCGAGCATCTCGAGCTGGGGCGGCAGCGCGCGTCTCAGCACCCCGTTGACCTCGTCCGTGTTGACCTCCTCGCTGGTGTGGTCGAGCGACTGGGCGAGCGCGCCGTTGTACTCCGGCATCACCTGGATCTGTCCCGACGCGACCTGGCTGAAGTAGGTCTCCCGCTCGCCGAGGTCGAATCTCCGGATGACCCTGATGCCCTTCGCCTCGAGCGCCTGCGCGTAGATCTCGCCGAGCAGGTGGCTCTCGGGAAAGTTGGCCGAGCCCACCGTGACCGTGGGATGGACGGAGCGAGGTGTCATGGGCCGGTGGGACCGGCCGTCGGGGCTCAGGACGAACGCCATGGCCGAGGTGCCGATGGCGGCGATGGCGGCGATGGCGACACCGGTCGCGATCAGTGCCCGGCCCCGGCCGTGCCACCATCGTCGCGGCCGTGGGACGGAGGCCGGAGGCCGCGGAGTGAACCGATCCGGCCGGTCGACGGTCAGCCGATCCGCCCGCAGGGGCTTCTCCGATTCTTCGGCCTGGGCCGCCTCTTCCTCCGCGTGACCGAGCACCTGCAGCAGGACGTCGCGGGCGTCCGGCCGCCGCTCCGGGTCCTTGGCCAGGCACCGGCCGATGACGTCACGGAGCGGCCGTGGAACGTCGGCGAGGTCGGGTTCGTCGTGGAGGATCCGGCTGAGCACCACGGCGACCGATTCGGTGCCGAACGGTGGTCGCCCGGTGGCGGCGAACGTCATCGTCGCCGCCCAGCCGAAGATGTCGGCCGCCGCGCCCGGCCGGCCTCCGTGCAGCCGCTCCGGGGCGGTGTACGCGGGGGTGCCGACGAGCCCGCTGGTGGTCGTCGTGTCGGTGTCCAGTGCCCGCGCGATGCCGAAGTCGATCACTCGTGGCCCGTCCGGGCCGATGAGAACGTTGTGCGGCGTGAAGTCCCGGTGCAGGACGCCGGCCTGGTGGGTGGCCACGAGCGCCGACGCCGTGCCGACCATCAGTCTCTCGAGTGCGCCGCCGCTCAGCGGGCCGTCGGTCTCGACGAGCGTCTGCAACGACGGGCCGTCGATGTACTCGCTCACGATGTAGGGGCGGTCGCCGTACATGCCGTAATCGAGGACCTTCGCGGTGCAGAAGTCCGCCACCCGCCGCATCAGGGCCATCTGGTCGCGTAATCCGGCCTGCGCCGCGATGCCACGGAGCAGCCGGGCGTGCAGGACCTTGACGGCGACCCGGCCACCGTCACCGTCGACCGCGAGATAGACGACGCCCTGACCGCCCTCGCCCAGCCGCCCGGTGAGCCGGTGGTCGCCGATCCGGTCTGGATCTTCGGGGCGCAGCGGGTCGGTGTCGCGCATCGCACTTCCCTTCCCCGGAATACGCGCAAGCCGGAGTCGGGACCATTGTCGCGCAGTCAACTACTCGGCCTGACGGACCGAGCTTGCCGGCGCGGTCCGTGAGGGCGTCGTTTATGCTCCCCGCGCGGCTGGCTGTCGTGTCGGGGTCACATCTACCCGCCCCCTTCATGTGGGGGTGGGGTCGGGCATGTTGACGAATACCCACGCCGAGCGTGCACGGGTGCGCACGTTGATCCCGGCGACGACGTCGGCGAGCCCAGCGAAGCCGCACCGACGACAACAGAAGTGATCCCGATCGGGCCGGTTAGCCCTCTCGGTGTGCCCACACCATGGCACGGGGCACTTTTGGGATGTGTAAGCCGGATCCACCTCGATGAACGGCACGCCAGCGCGGCGTGCCTTATATTCGATGAACTCACCGAATTGGTAGAAGGGCCAGGTGGACAGTCGTGCTCGCTGGTCGCGAGAAACCGTGACCCGCTCACGGATACCACCGAGGTCTTCGATGGCGATACCGCGTTCGGTGCGTTGGGCGACAGCAACGACGGTCTTGGCGATCTTGTGATTGATGTGAGCGGCGTGCCGGGCTTCACGGCGCGCCCGTTTCTTGAGGAGCTGTTTGGCCGAGCGGGTCCGCTTGGCCTGGAGTTCGGCGCGTTTGCGCGCCTGCCAGCGCCGATACCGGCTGAGCCTGCGGCCTTGGTGGTTGTCCCCATCACTGGTGGTGGCCAGGTTGACGATGCCCCGGTCCACCCCGATCCAGTCCTGGGGTGCGAACACCTGCGGCTCGACAACGTCGATGGCGGCGATCAAGAACCACTTGCCGTCCCGGAAGACGAGATCGGACTCGCCCTTGCGGTGGCCGATGAGTTGCTTGAGCGCGCCTGGGGAGCAGGCGAAACGAAGGTCCTTGATCCGCCCGTCCAGCGTCCAGATCGAGACGGTCTGGGCGTCGTAGTTCCATGACAGGCACCGGTCGTCGTAGGTGTGCGCGGCATTCGGGCGGAAGACGATCGGCTTGGACTCGGCCTTACGGCGGCGCGGTGAGCCTTCCTTGCCGAGATTCCCGGCGCGAATGTTGGCCCGCAGTGCGGTGTAGGCGTCCACCACCCGCTTGATGATGTGCTGCGCAGCCTGTGCCCCAAAGCCCTGAGCCTTCAGCTCGCCGTAGGACAGCTTGCGCAGGTCACGAACCGACGCCCGCAGACCGAAGCGCTCGAAAGCGACCTTGGACACCCAGGTGGCCGCCTCGTTGATCGCAGGCAAGGTGCGCTCAAGCGCCCGTGCCTGCACGGCATCCGGGGTGAGCTTGACCTGCACCACGACCTTCACAAGACGTGACCATATCATCGCTTTCTGTGGCCACGCGGCGAGTCGCACCCGATACACGCGCAGGGGGCACACCCCCACAGGCTTTGTTCATGCTCACCGCAATCGGTCTTGACGCCGAAGTACCGACTGGCGTCTTCACTAACAAGGTGCGGACGTCCCGAGACGTCTTCGGGACGTCCACACAGCCGTCCTCAGGTCAGCCGGCCGGCCACGACCTTGGCGGCCGCGGCGATGAGCGCGTCGTCCCGCGTGGCGTCCTTCGTGGAGCGCGTGGACAGGACCGCGAAGACGATCGGGGCCCGGTGCGGAGGCCAGGCGACGGCGATGTCGTTGCGCGTGCCGTAGTCGCCGGAGCCGGTCTTGTCCCCCACCGTCCAGTCGGCCGGGACGCCGGCGCGGATGACGGCGTTCCCCGTCGTGTTCCGTCGCATCCAGTCGATGAGCAGGTCGCGCTTGGGCCTCGGCAGCGCGTGGCCGAGGGTGAACGTTCGCAGGTCGGTGCCCATCTGCCGCGGCGTGCTCGTGTCGCGGACATCGCCCGGGATCGCGGTGTTGAGAGCCGGCTCGGTACGGTCGACATGGGTGGTGCGGTCCCCGATCCGCCGCAGGGCGGCGCCGAGGCCGCTCGGCCCGCCGATCTCGCGGAAGAGGAGATTGGCCGCCGTGTTGTCGCTGTACCGGAGCGCGGCGTCGCAGAGCTCGCGGATGGTCATGCCCGTGTCGACGTGCTTCTCGGTGACCGGGGAATTGCTGATGATGTCCTTCGCGGTGTACTTCACCACGTGGTCCAGCCGCTTCATCGGATCCTGGCGCAGAACGGTTCCTGCGCTCAGAACCTTGTGGGTGGACGCGTAGGCGAACCGTTCGTCGGCGCGCCAGGCGACGACCCGCCCCGTGCCCGTGTCGAGCGCCCAGACGCCGAGCCGGGCGTCGTACCGCTTCTCCAGGTCCTGGAACGCCTGGTCGCCCCGCTGCGGCGCGGGCGTCCTCACCGCGGTCACCGTGGACGACGCGGTCGCCGCGTGGTCGGCCGCGCCGCAGCCCGTCAGCGGGACCAGCGCGAGGGCGGCGAGCGCCGCCAGCCCGGCGCGGCGGCGGATGGACCGGTCTTCATGTCGTGCGTTGGTCATGGCCGGGAGTCTCACGGCCTCCGTTGCATGCCGTCAAAGACGGAAACAGGAGGTTCAATGCCATATCGGCATAGACTCTGGTCGTGGACGTCCTCGGGGCCTGGCGAGCGTTCGTCAACGTGAGCGAACACGGCAGCTTCACGGAGGGCGCGGCGGCGACGCGCATCCCGCAGTCGGTGGCGAGCCGCCGGATCGCCGCCCTGGAGAAGCACCTCGGGGAGCGACTGCTCGATCGGTCGTCGCGCCGGGTGACGCTCACGCGGTTCGGCCGCGACATGCTCCCGTCGGCCGAACGCCTCATCCGCCTCGCGGACGCCATGGAGCACGAGGCCGAACGCGCCAAACTGAGCCCCCTCCGCCTCGCCGTCCCCGACGTCTGCGGCGTCCGCGACCTGGCGGTGCTCGACGCCGAGGCGCGCCGCAAGGGCGTCTACCTGGACTTCCACCCGGCGGCACCGGCCGAACGGGCCGAGCTCGTCCGGTCGCGGGAGGTCCGCGCCGCGCTGACGGCGGTCCCGCCGGACGACGGGACCTGGTCCGTACGGCTCGGGCTGGCCGGCGCCGCGGATCCGCCCGCGCGGACCATCTATGTCGAGCATCTCCGAGCGGACCGGGCGGCGCTGTCGTCGCGTCGGTGCCGGATCTGGATCCAGCCCGAGGACGACGTGCCCCACATCAGGGACCGCCTGTTCCGGGTCCGCGACGCGGTCGGCCTGCGGCCCGCCCAGATCACCGTCGCGCCGTCCCTCGTCGCCGCCACCGCCGAGGTCGTGGGCGCGGGGGATCTCCTGCTGTGCTCGCCGAAGCAGGCCGGCGACCTCGGGCTGCACTGGCGTCCGGTCGGCGAGATCCGGGTCGCGCGCGGCTACGGGGTGGCCGCCGCGATCGGTGACGACGCGGAGCGCGTACGGGCCCGGCTCCGGGAGGAGATCGCCCGCTGCCTCGGCGCCGATCCGCCCGGCCCGGACGACGGCCCGGCGGACGAGACGACGGATGGAGGTGCGCGGTGCCGAGCGTCGAGGGCCTGATCCGCGAGCTGCGGCGGACGCTGGACGACGCGGGGCTCAGCGGATCGTTCCTGGTCCGGGACCTGCGGTCCGGGGACGAGATCGGCATCGAGCCGGACCTGGAGTTCCCGGTCGCCTCGCTCGTGAAGATCCCGCTGGCCCTCGCCACCCTCGAACGGATCCGGCGAGCCGAGCTCGACGGCTCCACGCGGCTCCTGGTGGGGCCGGGCGGCGTCACGGCTCCCGGTCCGGCCGGGCTGAGCAGGTTCCGTCACCCGGCCGAGATCGCCGTCGACGACCTGCTCCACCTCAGCATGGCCGTGAGCGACAACGCGGCGACGGACGCGCTGTTCACCCTCACCCCGCCCGCCGAGGTCGCGGCGATCCTGCAGGAGCTCGGCGTGGGTGGCATCGCGGTCCGGCACACGATCAGTGACCTCGCCAGGACCCTGGCCGCGCTCCTGCCACCGGAGGAGGTCCACCTCGCCCATGCCCTCGCCATCGAGGCGGGGACGACCGGCCGGGGCCACCGGATCCCCCAGCTCGACGTGACCCTCG
Organism: Actinoallomurus purpureus; assembly: GCF_024055795.1. GTDB lineage: Bacteria > Actinomycetota > Actinomycetes > Streptosporangiales > Streptosporangiaceae > Actinoallomurus > Actinoallomurus purpureus. Next base: position 179,518 of record NZ_JAMXMY010000011.1, read on the forward strand.
CGAACTCCGGCTCCGCGCGGGCGTACATGGATCTGCTGCAGGCGCTGTGGACGCCCTCGAGGATCGACGCGGGCGTCGCCGAGCGCGTCCGGGGCCTCATGGGCGACAACATGCTGCGGCACCGGCTGGCGCCCGACTTCAGCTCCGACGCGTCACGCTGGTCGTCCAAGACCGGGACGCTCCTCAACCTGCGGCACGAGGTCGGCGTGGTCGAGCACGCCGACGGCCGGGTCTTCGGAGTGGCCGTGCTCACCGAGTCACGGGTGCCGGCCGTGCACCAGCCCGGGGCCGAGGCGCTGATGGGCCAGGTCGCGCGGGCCCTCCGCGACCGCCTCCGGGAGACGTGACCCCCGTCCCCTCCGGGACGTGGTCCGCGCCCCGCTCCCCTCCCGCGGCCCCTCGGCAAGATCGCCGAGGGGCCGCGGGATGAGGTCGGCCGCCGTACCAGGCCGGCCGCCGTACGGGGTCAGCCGCCGAGACCGGCCTTCTTGAGCCAGTCGGCGGCCACCTCCTCGGCGTCCTTCTTGTCGACGGAGACCTGCTTGTTCATATCGAGCAGGTCCTGAGTCGTCAGTTTCGCGGCGACGGCGTCCAACGTGGACGTCACGTCCGGGTTCGCGACCGCCTTGTTCACCAGCGGGGTGACGTTCTGGGCGCTGTACAGATTCTTCGGGTCCTGCAGGACGACGAAGCCGTTCTTGACGATCGCCGGGTCCGTCGTGAACAGGTCCGCCGCCTGCACCTGGTTCTTGGCGAGCGCGCTCACCGTCACGGGGCCCGCGACGTCGAGGGACTTGAAGCCCTTGAACGTCAGGCCGTACACCTTCCCCAGGCCGATGAGGCCCTGCGCCCGGGTCTTGAACTCCGGCGGGCCGCCGATGGTCAGCTGCCCGGCGACCGGCTTGAGGTCCGCGATGGACTTCAGCTTGTACTTGTCGGCGGTGGTCTTCGTCACCGTCACCGAGTCCTTGTCCTCAGCCTGCGCCGACTGCAGGAGCTCCAACGACGCGGGCAGTTTCTGCTTGAGCGCCGTGTTGACCTGGTCGGTGGTGACCGCGTTCGCGGACTTGTCAATGAACGAGAGCAGCGCACCGTTGTACTCGGGCAGCACGCTCAGCTCACCGCTCTGGATCGACTTGTAGATCACCTCGCGGGCGTTGATGTTCAGCTTCTTCGCGACCTTGACGCCCTTGGCCTTGAGAGCCTGGTAGTAGATCTCGCCGAGCAGCACGTTCTCCGGGTAGTTGGCGGAGCCGACCACGACCGTTCCCTTACCGCCTCCACCGGGCGACGAGGACGACAGCGGATCGCCGTTCGACTTGCTTCCACCGCACGCGGCGAGCGAAAGCGTCATCGTCGTCGCCATCGCCGCTGCGGCACCTCGGACAATGTTCCTCATATCAGTTTCCTCCTGGAGGGATCACAAGTCGGGGTCACACGGCCTTCTCCCGGTGGCGGACACCCAGCGGGACCACCAACCGACGCAACGCGAGGAAGCCGAGAGAGACGATGACGGCCAGCAGCACGACGAGCACCGATCCCCCGACGACCATCGGATAGTCCTGGCGCTGGAAGCCGTCGAAGATGTAACGGCCCAGGCCACCGAGGCTGACGTACGCCGCGACCGTCGCCGTGGCCACGATCTGGATCGCCGCGGTGCGCAGCCCGAGCAGGATGAGCGGCAGGGCCGCCGGAACCTCGACCTTGAACAGGACCTGCCGGCCGGTCATGCCCATGCCCTTGGCCGCGTCCTTCATGTCGGCGTCGACGCCGCGGACGCCCTCGTAGGTGTTGACGAGGATCGGGGGCACGGCCAGCAGGATGAGCGCGGTGAGCACCGGGCCGAGGCCGACCCCGTAGAGGAGCACGACGAGCACCAGGATGCCCAGCGTCGGTAGGGCACGGCCGAAATTGGCGAGGCTGACCGCGAGGAATCCGCCCCTGCCGGTGTGCCCGGTCAGCAGGCCCAGCGGCAGTCCGATGGCCGCGGCGATCAGCAGCGCCAGTCCGGAGTACCACAGGTGCTCGGCGAGGCGGTTCGGAATGCCGTCGTCGCCGCTCCAGTTGGCGGACTGGGTGATCCAGTCCCAGAAGAGCTGAATGATGTGGATCACGGGGTGCCCCTCCTCGTACGGGCCCAGGGAGTGAGCAGGCGCTGAGCGACGACGAGGAGCAGGTCGAAGACGGCCGCCAGCAGGGTGATCAGGACGATCCCCACGATGATCGGTGTGGGGAAGTCCTTCTGCGCCCCCTCGATGAAGAGCTGCCCGAGACCTCCCTGCCCGACGAGCACCGCGACGCTGACCAGGCTGATGCTGGAGACCGTCGTCACCCGCAGGCCGGCCATGACGATGGGCACGGCGATGGGCAGCTCGACCTGCAGGAGGCGACGCAGGCGGCCGAACCCCATGGCAGTGGCCGCCTGCCGCACCGGGTCGGGCACCTGCCGCAGCCCGTCGACGACATTCGGGACCAGCACGGACAGCGTGAAGCCGGTCAGCGGAATGATGGCCGTCCACGGCGACAGCAGCCCGGTGATGTCGAGCATCAGCATGAACAGCGCCAGCGAGGGCACCGTGTACAGCAGGTTCGCGGCCGCGAACACCGGTGGGTACAACCAGCGCCAGCGCACCGACACGACGCCCAGCGGGACCGCGATGAGCAGACCGAGCAGGACGGGCATCAGAGACAGGAACAGGTGCTGGCGGGTCAGCGTGGCGAACAGGTCGACATGGTCGGCGACCCAGTTCCACCGCACCAGCGGCTCACCGTGCAGGTCCATCACGGCTCCTCTGAGGTCGACGCCGCCGGTTCGGCGTCCAACTCGCGCGCGAACCGCAGGCGCCGGAGGCCGCGCGTGCCGCCGAGGAACTCGGCGACGAAGCCGTCCTCTGGAGCGGCGAGCAGCTCTTCGGGCGTCGCGAGCTGGGCGAGTTTGCCGCCCACCGCCATGACGGCGATCTCGTGGCCGAGCTTGACCGCCTCGTCGATGTCGTGGGTGACGAAGACGATCGTCTTCTTCAGCTCGGCCTGGAGGCGCAGGAACTCGTCCTGCAGGCTCTTGCGGACGATCGGATCGACCGCGCTGAAGGGCTCGTCCATCAGCATGATGGGTGGATCGGCGGCCAGCGCCCGGGCCACGCCGACGCGCTGCTGCTGGCCGCCGGACAGCTGGAAGGGGTAGCGCTTGGCCATCCGGAGATCCAGGCCGACTCTCTCCAGGAGCTCCATCGCCCTGGCGCGCGCCTTCTTCTTGTCCCAGCCGAGCAGGTAGGGCACCGTCGCGATGTTGTCGATGATGGTGCGGTGAGGGAACAATCCGGCCTGCTGGATGACGTAGCCGATGCCCCGGCGCAGCTGCGCGGGCTCCTTCGAGAGGATGTCCTCACCGTCGATGGAGATCGTGCCGCCCGTGGGCTCCACCATCCGATTGATCATCCGCAGGGAGGTGGTCTTCCCACAGCCCGAGGGGCCGACCAGCACAGTGATCTGCCCGGTGGGGATGTCCAAGGAGAGAGCATCGACGGCCACCGTGCCGTCGGCGTACCGCTTCGTTACGCCGTCGAATCTGATCAAGGTTTCTCAGCCCCTGAGGTATCCCGAATAAGAGGTCAAGATAGTGGCTATTCCAGGTTGCCTGCGGGTCGACCGATGAACCACACGAGTGTTGAGATTACAGGCGAGGGCCTGACCTGCGAAGTTGTGGGGAAAGTAGCGCGAGACGGCGCGTTTGTCACAGTTTCACCACGAAGCGTAGAGCGGGCCCGGCAGGCATGGGAGACCGTCCGGGAGGTCGCCGAGCGGCGGCCGGTGTACGGACGGACCACAGGGGTCGGCGCCAACCGTGACGTCAGCATCGACGCCGACGACGCCCACGGGCTGCGCCTGCTGCGCAGCCACGCCGGCGGCGCCGGACCGCTCCTGTCCGCCGAGATCGTCCGCGCCATGCTCGTGGTCCGGCTCAATCAGATCGCCGCGGGCGGCTCCGGGGTGACCCCGGACGTCCTGGGCGCGCTCACGGACGTCATCAACCGCTGGCTCGTCCCGGCCATTCCCGTGTACGGCGCGATCGGCACCGGTGACCTCACCGCGCTCGCCTCGACGGCACTGTGCCTGATCGGTGAGCGTCCGTGGCAGGGCGGCGCGGCGGGGCCGTATCTCGGGCTGCGGCCATCCGATGCCCTCGCCTTCATCAGCTCCAACGCGGCGACCCTCGGCGAGTCGGCGCTCGCCTGCCACGACCTGAACCTCCTCTTCCGCGCCGCCATCCCGGTGGCCGGCCTGTCCCTGCTCGCCACGCGCGGCTCCTCGGAGCCGTATGCCGCCCCGGTGCACGACGCCTGTCCGCATCCGGGACAGCGCCGCGTCGGCGCGGCCATGCGCGACGTGCTGGCTCATGAGGACCTCGAGCCCGTCCGCGTTCAGGACCCGTACGGCTATCGCGCGTTTCCGCAGGTTCACGGTCCGGCGCTGGATGCCGCCGAGCGCGCCGAGACGATCGTCACCATAGAGATCAACGCGGCGGCCGAGAACCCGCTCGTCGACGTCGACGGCGCCACGGTCTGGCATAACGGCAACTTCCACACCGCATACGTGGGCCTCGCCTTGGACGCCGTGCGGGCGGCGATGTTCCAGACGGCGGCCCTGTCCGCCGCCCGCCTCGGCACGCTGGTGGAACCGGCGTTCACGGGGCTGCCGGCGTTCCAGGCCGCACCCGGTGAGCCCGGTTCCGGAATCATGATCTTGGAGTACGTCGCGCACTCGGCGATCGCGGACATCCGCCGGCTGGCCACGCCTGCCGCCCTCGGCAGCGCCGTCCTGTCCCGCGGCGTGGAGGAGCACGCCGGCTTCTCCACGCAGGCGGCACGTGCGACGACCGACGCGATCACGGCGTACCGCATCACCATGGCCTGCGAACTCGTGGCAGCGGTCCGGGCCCTGCGCATGCAGGGGCGGGTGCCACGCGGCCCGCTCCGGGTCGCGTACGAACAGGCGGCGGACGTGCTGGATCCACGGATCGAGGACCGGCCGCTCGACGCGGACATCAGCATGGCCGCCGAAATCCTCCCCGGCATCGCCGATGCCTCCTGACGATTTCCGCCCGAGTGTCCCGATGAGGATCCCGGCCGAATTGGCCTGATCAGGACAGTGCCAAACCTGCCGTAAATCCGGAGTCACCCCGCCGACCTGCTGTCTGCTCTGCCGGCTATTCGAGCACGATTAAATACCAACATTTCAGACATACATCGGACATACATCCAGGAGGTAATCCCTTTGACAAAGCGGAGCATACAGGACCATGATCTGATGGTTCGTTTCCCACCTAATCCGACAAAGGCGGGCATATGCGACGACTCGCAAGCCTCGGAATGGCGATCGCCGTGGCCGTTACCCCCGTGGCCGTTGTAACGACAACGGCCACACCGGCCCACGCGTACTGCCTCACCCAGATCAGCCGCTGGAAGTACGCCTCGTACACCCTGCACAGCCGAAAGAGCATTCCGACCTCCTGGAACGCCTCCGTAAAGAGCGCCATGCGCCAGTGGAGCGGCATCAAGGGATCCGGGCTCAAGTACTACGGCCCCCAGGTGCGCAGCAACGCCGCCAACCCCGCGTTCCAGATCGAGAAGATCAACTTCGCGAACGCCGGCATTCCCGACTATCCGGGAATCACCCTCGGGGTCGAGAAGAGCAAGGGGTCTCGCCACAGCACCGCCGCCGTCGAGCTCAACAGCCGGTTCACGTGGAACACCTCGGGCGCTATGAGCCAGAGCAAGCGCAAGACCGACGTCTGGACGGTCGCCGTCCACGAGATGGGTCACGCGAGCGGCCTGTCCCACACGGGGGCCTGTGGCGCCATGACGAAGGCGGAGAAGGCCAGCGTGATGAATGTCACGTGGACGAAGAAGCGGTACCCGAATTCGGACGACAAGGCCGGAATAGCCAAGCTGTACTGACGAGACGGGAACTCATACCGATGAAACGGTTCATCATCATCGGCGGTTGCGCCGCCGTCACCGCCCTTGGCCTGGGCACCGGCTACGCCGTTGCCGCCGGGCAGTCGAAACCGGCCGCGCAGACCCCGACGGTCACGACCCGGATCGACGGGTTCGCATTGGCCGACGACGCCGCGAGCGCCGTCAAATTCGAGGGCAACTCCGAGGTGTTCGACGCGGTCGTCCAAGGGGCCGGGCCGGCGCGTCGCGTGGTCCGGAAATTCAGCGGCGGCAACACGATCGACTATGTCTACACGCCGATCCAGGTTCGCGTCGAGCGCGTCTACAAGGGCACGGCCGTCAAGGCGGGCCAGGTCGTCACGATCCGCGCCCTCGGCGGCACCACGCAGGGCCACGCGACGGTGAGCGAGCTCGGGGCCGCCCCCTCGAGCTTCACGCCCGGCCTGCGGCTCGCGCTGTTCACCCAGCCGATCGTCGACGCCGGCGACGGGCTGCGCGCCCTCACGCCGAACTTCTCCTTCGCCTACGACGGCAAGGGACAGCAGGTCCGCAGCCTGAAGAACCCGGCCAAGGTCAGCAGCGCGGACGTCTTCAAGCAGCAGCTGGCGCGCCTGCGGTAGCAATCCCGCGTTTCCGGCCGGTGGCCGCTGCGGCGTGCGCGGCGGCCACCGGTCTCATGTCCCCATGACCAGACGCGCATCGCGACCGCAGGCACCGGGATCCCGGGATCAGCAAGGCTGAGCAGGACCTGTCGACTCCCGTGGGAGGAGGCTGGGCTCGCAGACGACGCGGCGGCGGCGAGGCTTGCCGTCGATGCCGCCGACGATGACCCGCACCGCCGAGTGGACGATGCCGTCGATGTCCCAGTCGACGCTGGTGAGCGGCGGGGTGAGCAGCGCGGACATCGGGTGGTCGTCGAAGCCGATGACGGACACGTCATCGGGCACGTCAAGGCCCAGCTCACGCGTTGCCGCGTAGACGCCGTAGGCGATCGAGTCGGAGAAGCAGAACAGCGCGGTCGGGCGGGCGGCGCCGGTCAGCACCGCCAGCGCGGTCTCGGTCGCGCCGGGCAGCGCCTGCGGCGAGGTGACCACGTCGACCTCGATCCCGATGCGCTCGGCCTCGGCGTGGACGTGCACGTCGGCGGGGCGGTCGGGGGTGCTGGCGCGCGTGGGGGTGAGGACGGCGACGCGCCGGTGCCCGAGCCGGTGCAGGTGCTCCAGGGCGAGCGTGACGCCGGCGCGGTTGTCGAACACCACCTCGCCGTAGGCGTGGCCGCCGTGCAGCGAATCGCCGATGGACACGATCGGCAGGCTCTCCCCGAGCTCGGTCCACACCTCGGCTGCCGGGTCGACCGGCTGCACGATCAGGCCGTCGACGCGCTGGTCGCGCAGCTGCCGGGCGAGCATGACCTCCCGCTCCGGGTCGCCGGCCGCGTCGAGGATGATGGCGAAGCGGTCGCGGGCGAACAGCGCCCGTCCGATGCCGACGGCGAGGGACTGCTGCCACAGGTCCTCGAGCGAGCCGCAGAGCAGGCCCACCATGCCGGTGCGCCCGCTGGCCAGGGCCCGCGCGATGGGATGCGCCTCGTAGCCGAGCTCCGCGGCGGCCTCGCGGACCCGCTGCTGGGTCTCCTCCGACGTCTGGATGCCGCGCAACGCGTACGAGACCGCGGCCGGCGAGAGCCCCGTCGCCTTCGCCACCTCGCGGATGGTCGCCCGCTTACGTTGCTGCTGCGCCACGTCCCCAACAGTACAGAGCCCCACTGACAAAGCCGGTCCCAGAAGGAGAGAACCGGTTCCCGGTCCCGCCACGAGGGCGGGCCGGGAACCGGTCTGTTTCAGCTGGCCACCACTGCGATGGCTAGCTCACCGTGCCGCCGTTCTCCGTGATCGTCTTCTCGGCCGCCGCCTTGGTCTGCCCGATCTTGTCGTAGCTGTCGGGCTTGCTGGACTTCGACTTGCTGGACTCGAAGGTCACGCTGCCGTGCGGCGCGCTGTCGATCTTGGCCTTGCGGCTGGGAACGATACCCATGATCACTCCTGGATTCTCGATCGTATTCTGCGCTGCGGACTCTGGCCGCAGTGATCTTCACTGTCCGGGCGCGCCGCTCCTCGGCAAGGCCGAATCTCGGCCGGATCAGGCCGGCCTGAGGAGGCTGAGGGAGAAGTCGCCGTCGGGGTCGGTCCACCAGTGGTCGATGCGCAGGCCGGCGGCTCCGGCCTCGGCGTCGAGCCGGTCCCGGCGGAACTTCGCGGAGATCTCCGTGCGCATCTCCTCCCCCTCGTCGAACTCCACCTCCAGGTCGACGGCCGGCACGCGGACGACCTGGGGTGCCACCGAGCGCAGCCGCATCTCGATCCACTCGTCGCCCGGGTTCCAGACGGCGACGTGCTCGAACCGCTCGGGGACGAAGTCGGCGCCGAGCTCACGGTTGAGGACGTTCAGGACGTTCCGGTTGAACTCCGCGGTGACACCGCGGGCGTCGTCGTAGGCACGGACGAGCCTTCGCTCGTCCTTGACCAGGTCCGCGCCGAGCAGCAGCGCGTCGCCGTCGTTCATCGTGGCCCGCAGGGCGCTGAGGAACGCCACCCGCTCGGCCGGGGCCATGTTGCCGATCGTGCCCCCGAGGAACACCACCAGGCGGCGCTCCCCGCCGGGCAGCAGGGCCAGGTGCCGCTCGTGGTCGGCCACGACGGGGCGCACCCGCAGGCCGGGGTGGTCCTCGGCGATCCGCTCGGCCGCGCGGGCGAGGAAGTCGCCGCTGACGTCGACCGGCATGTACGTGCGGAGGGTGCCGCCGAGGGCCTCCAGCAGCATCCGGGTCTTCTCCCCCGATCCGGCCCCCAGCTCCATGAGCGTGACCGCGCCGGTCGCCTCGGCGATCTCCGGCGCCCGCGCGGCGAGGATCTCGCGTTCGCGGCGGGTCGGGTAGTACTCCTCCAGCCGGGTGATCTCCTCGAACAGCTCGCTGCCGCGCTCGTCGTAGAACCACTTGGCGGGCAGTGTCCTCGGCCGTGTCCCCAGGCCGTCGGCGACGTCCTGCCGCAGCGCCTTACCGAGGTCGTCCGGGGTGAGAAAGCGATCCACGATGTCTCCTGATGTTCTCGTGTACGTCGTCGGTCCTGCGGGGGCCGTCACAGCGGGCTTACGCGTACGCCGAGGTGATCGACCGTCACCAGGGAGCGGTCGGGGACCTCCTCCCAGCCGGGCGCGTCGTCGTACGGCTCGGAGGCGATCACGACGCCTTCGCCCCGGCGGACGAACAGGGTGTCCCCCCAGGCGGTCGCGGCCAGGGAGCGGCCGTCGGCCGCGAGGAGGTTGTACCGCCCGGGGGCGAGCGCGGCGGTGGCCTCGACGGCGTGCGCGAGGCCCTCCGCGAGGGTACCGCCGGCCCGCCACCGCCCCGCGGCCAGGGCGAACAGCAGCGCCGAGTCCACCGGGGCGCGGGCGTCAGGGATCGGCGCGAGGTCGCCGGCGAGCTCCCGCAGCTTCGCCTCGACCCCGGCGAACCCCTCGACCAGGCCGTTGTGGCTGAACAGCCGTTCGGAGTCGGTGAACGGCTGGGCGCACGACTCGTCCACCGGAAATCCGGGCGTCGCGGAGCGGACCGCCGCGACCACGCAGCCGCTCCGGACGACCTCGGCGATGTCGGCGAAGGACAGGTCCGTCCACATGGGCTGGGACCGGCGGTACCGGACGGGCCGGGCGCGGGTGGGGTCGTACCAGCCCGCGCCGAACCCGTCGGCGTTCAGGATGCAGGTGCCGTTCATCCGGGGCGCGTACGACTGACGCTCCAGGGAGTACTCCGGGGCGTACAGCAGTTCGTGCAGGGTGCGCGGGGTTCCGAGGTAGGCGAGGTGACGGCACATCAGACGTCCCTCGCGCAGCGGAATCCGGCGAAGATCTGCCGGCGGATCGGGTAGTCCCAGTTGCGGAACGTCGTCCGGCCGACCAGCGGGTGCGTGGCCCAGGAGCCGCCGCGCAGCACCTTGTGGTCGCCGCCGAAGAACACCTCGGAGTACTCCTTGTACGGGTAGGCACGGAACCCCGGATAGGCGTGGAAGTCGCTCGACGTCCACTCCCAGACGTCGCCGAGCAGCTGCCGCACGCCGTACGCCGACGCCCCCTCGGGGTGGGAACCGACCGGTGCGGGCCGCATCATCCGCTGCCCGAGGTTGGCGTGCTCGCCCGTGTCGCCCCAGGGCAGGCGGCGTTTGCGGCCCGCGACCGGGTCCCAGCTCGCCGCCTTCTCCCACTCGGCCTCGGTGGGCAGCCGCTTGCCCGCCCAGCGGGCGTAGGCGTCCGCCTCGTACCAGCACACGTGCTGCACCGGCTCGTCGGGCGGTACCGGCTCGACCCGGCCGAACCGCCGCCGCAGCCACTGGCCGCCCTCCCGTCTCCAGAACGCCGGGGCGCGCTTGCCCGACCGCATGCGCCAGTCCCAGCCGTCCGGGTGCCACCAGCGCGGGTCGTCGTACCCGCCCGCCTCCATGAACGCGAGGTACGCGGCGTTGGACACCGGTGTGACGTCGATGAGGAAGGCGGGCACGTCGACCGTGTGCGCGCCGCGCTCGTTGTCGTACGCCCACGGGTCGTCGGAGGTGCCCATGACGAAGGGGCCCGCCTCGACGAGCACCTCGCGCCCGGCCAGGGCGGTGTCGCCGGGTGGAGGCTCCGGCGGCGACGGGTCGAGCAGCGCGGGGCCGTTCTCGCGGAGCTGGTGGGTGGCGAGCATCGTCTCGTCGTGCTGGTGCTCGTGCTGGATGACCATGCCGTAGACGAAGCCGCCCTCGCCGAGCGGTCCGGTCAGCGGCGCCTTCTCCAGCGAGTCGAGCACCTTGGCCCGCACCGTGTCGATGTAGGCCCGGCTCTCGGCCGGGGTGAGCAGCGGGAGCTTCGGCCGTTCGGCGCGCGGGTGCTCGAAGGCGTTGTACAGATCGTCGATCTCCGGGCGCATCGCCTCCTCGCCCGCGGCCATGCGCAGCAGCCACAACTCCTCGTAATTGCCGATGTGCGCCAGGTCCCAGACCAGCGGGGACATCAGCGGCGAGACCTGCGCCACCAGGTCCGGCCCGTCGAGCGCCTCCAGGGTCAGCCCGACGCTGCGGTCACGCGCGGCGATCAGCTCCGTCGCGATCCGTTCCTTCAGGTCCACGTGGGTTCCTCCTCAGCTGCCGTGGCGGCGGGAGCGCCCGGCACCGCCCTGCATGCCTCGGTCATCGCGGGGTCGGGGCGTTCGGCGGGGTCGTCCGCCTGTCGCTCGTCGGCCGGGCATCGGCCGCGGTCGATGAAGCGGCGGGCGTAGGCGTCCACCATGGGGACGAGCGTGTCGGCGCCGAGCCGGGGCAGGGCCTCCCGCGCGGCCTCGAAACAGCGCCGCGCGGCGCGGCCCAGCACCGGATCGGTGAGAGCGTCCCGCGCGGCCTGCCGCCAGCGGTCCCGTGCGGGCTCGGCGGCCTCCGCCGCGATGTCGGCCGCGATCGGATCGTCGAGCAGCGCGGTGGCGACGGCGACCGGCACCGGCCAGTACGGCTCCGGCAGGGCGTCGATCATCCGCAGTTCGAGCCAGCCCTGCGGCCGGACCGGCGGGAACAGCGTCGACAGGTGGTAGGCCAGGTCGCCGACGTCGGGCCGGCCCGTGGCCATCCAGTCGCGGAAGGTCATCCCCGGGGCCGCCACCCAGCCGTCGCGGATGAGCATGAGCTGCGCGTCGAGGGCGTAGCCCGCCCACGCCTCGACCGGGTCGTCGCCGGTAACCGGCGCGGTACGGCCCGGATCGAGCGTCTCCCAGACGATCTGCCGCGAGGACCGCGCGGCCGGTCCGGGCGAGTTGGCGAACGCCGCGACCAGGACGGGTCCCAGCGCGTGCGCCAGCCGCCAGCGCCGGGCGGCCTCCTTGTCGTCGGCGCCGATGTCGAGGCAGACCTGGAGGGAGGCGGTGCCGCACATCATCCGCAGGCCCTGCTCGCCGAAGTACTCCCGCATGCACCGGTAGCGGCCCTCGGTGGCCTGGAACGCGGTCGGGCGGCCGTCGGTGCCACGCCCGTCCAGGGCCAGCCTCTCCTTTGCCAGGTGCTCGCCGACGTGGGCGACGTCGCGGGCGATCGCGGCGTACGCCGCCGCGGGGCCGCGCCGCGGGGGCGAGCTGAGTTCGAGCTGCCCGCCGGGCTCGTACGTGATGCGGCTTCCGGCGGGCGGCGGACCGGCCGCCTCCATCATCGCCCGGACGCGGGCCAGCGGAACGCGCCGCGACGGGGCGTTCCGGTCGACCACGAACCACTCGGTCTCGACACCGACCAGCCCTGGCGGGCCGGTCTTGAAACACACTCCCCTGACGTGTTCGTACACGTCATCGATGGTCAAGCGACTCATCGGGGCACCTCCGATCGGACGACGAACGGAGGTCCTTCCCTCCTGAACCGCATCAATAATCCCAAAAGTTCTTTTCGTTACAGAAAGCGGCAGATGTCCGCGAGGTGTCCGGCGAGCAGGTGAAACGCTCAAGTGAACCGGTACACTGATACGGTTCAGTGAACCGGTTCAGCTCCCTGGAGAGCGGGAAAGGAGACCCCTGTGGGGATCGACGTTCACCAGCACCTGTGGGGCCCGGCCTTCCTCGACGCCCTCCGCCGGCGTACGACCGCCCCCAGGCTCGACGGCTGGACGCTCCATCTCGCCGGAGAGGCCCCGTACGAGGTCGATCCGGCCGCCCACGACCTTCGACAGCGCACCGCGGCGGCCGCGGAAGACGGCTTCGAGCTCATCCTGACCTCCCTGTCCGCGCCGCTCGGCATCGAATGGCTGCCCCCCGAGCAGGCCGCTCCCCTGCTCGATGCCTACCACGCGGACGCGCTGGCGCTGCCCGAGCCGTTCCGCGCGTGGGCCGCCGCCGGGCTGGCCGAGATCGACACCGCCGCCCTCGCCCGGCTCCTCGACCAGGGCCTGATCGGCCTGCAGCTGCCCGCGACCGCGCTGATCGACGCGGCCGGTTACGAGCGGTGCGCCCCCCTCCTGGCGCTGCTGGAGGAGCGCGGCCTGCCGCTGTTCGTCCACCCCGGCACGGCGCCCGCCGAAGAGGCGCCGGCGTGGTGGCCCGCCCTCGTGCCGTACGTCCAGCAGATGCACGCCGCCTGGTACGCCTTCCGCGCGTTCGGCCGGCCGCGCCATCCCGGCCTGCGCGTCTGTTTCGCGCTGCTCGCCGGCCTCGCGCCCCTCCACGGCGAACGCCTCGCCGCGCGCGGCGGCGGACGCGGCCAGGTCGACCGGCAGGCCTACGTGGAGACGTCGTCGTACGGGCCGCGCGCCGTCGACGGCATGGTCCGGGCCATCGGCATCGACACGATCGTGTGCGGCTCGGACCGCCCGTACGCGAGGCCGCCCACCTCCTTCGGCCTCGGCGACGCCGCAGAGCACGCCATCCGCACGGCGAACCCCCAACGACTGCTCACCGGAAAGGACTGACCCGTGGCCTTCGAGTCCCTCCCCGAACGAAGCCTCGACCGGCACGAACTGCGCCGGCTCGTCGACGACTTGGCCCGTCATCCCGAGACGTGGCGTGAGCTGGTCGACTTCCCCGACGGCCAGCGGCACTACGTGTCGCTGCACCGTGACGAGTACGTCGACGTATGGCTGCTGTGCTGGACGCCGGAGAACGACACCGGCTGGCACGACCATGACCTCTCCTCGGGCGCGGTCGCGGTCGTCGACGGCTCCCTCAAGGAGTGCAACCCGCGGATCGGCGGCGCACACGTCGAGGTGGAGGTCGAGGCGGGGACGTCGTTCTCCTTCGGGCCGGAGCACATCCACCGCCTGGTCGGGTCGGCGGATCGCAGCGTGTCCATCCACGCCTACTCGCCGCCGCTCTGGCGCCTCGGGCAGTACTCCATCGACAGCGGCGGCGTCATGCGCCGCGTCTCCGTCAGCTACGCCGACGAACTCCGCCCCGTCGACCAGGTCGCCTGATCCGCGGCACCACCGCACGCTGTGACCAAATCGCACTGGCGTCGATTTTTGGCACGCTGATACCTTGCTCTTGACTTGGCACCAGCGGGCCCACGTGCCGGAACGGAGTTAGAGCGTGTCCCTGACGGAGGCGTTGCGCGCCGGCGACCCGGAGGTCTTCGGCCTGCTCTACGACGAGCATGGCGCGCGGATCTACGCCTACTGTCACCGCATGGTCGGCGACGAGGCCGCCGACGCCGTGCGGGACGCCTTCGTCGCCGCCGCCCGTCACCCGGCCGGGGCCCCGTCCGACGACGAGGCGCTGCCGGTCTGGATGCATGCGCTCGCGCGGGCGGAGTGCGTCCGCCGTGCCGCTCTGCTGCGCGCCGCCACGACGGCGCCCGGGGCGCCGCCGCTGGAGCGTGCCCTGGCCCGGTTGCGTCCCGAGCACCGCGAGGCGCTGGCGCTGACCGCCGTGCTGGACACCGAGGAGTTCCGGCGGATCATCGGGGTGGCACGCGACACCGCCGAGCAGCTGGACCGCATGGCGCGTCGCCGGCTCGAACAGGCCGTCATCGCCGTGCTCGAGACCGGCGCCGGCGCGGACGACGGGCTGCTGACGGCGCTCGCGAAGGGCCGCCTGCGGGCGCTGATGAGCAGCCGGGCGGCCGAACCGCCCGCGTCGCTTCGGGAGCGCGTCCTGGCCGCCTGCGCCGCCGCCGAGCGGACGTCCGGCGGTGCGCTGCTGTTCGACGCCGACGGCCTGCCGCTGGACGGGCTGTTCGGTCCGGCCGAGGTGATGACCCGCCCGCTGCCGCGCGTCGCCGGGCCGGCCGCTCCCATGCCGGCCGGGCGCAGGCGCAAGCCCCGTCCTCGGCGGAACCTCGTGCTCACCGAGGCCCTCACGCTCGCCGCGTGCGCCGCGGCGGTCATCGGGGCCATCATGATCTGGCCGGCCGGCCCCGATCAGGGGGCCTCCCGCGTCGGCGACCACAGCAGAATCGTGCGTCAGGGGTCTCCGACGAGCGGTCCCGCGTCGACGGGGGACACCACGCCGCTGGGCGGCGGGTCCTCGCCCGTCCGCGGTGCGCCCATCGCCCCGCAGACCGGCGCCGCGTCCCCGTCCGCCTCGGTCACGCCCGCGCGGCCTTCGCCGACGGTGACGGTGAGCCGTCCGCCCGCGTCCTCCGCCCGTCCCACCCCGCCCGGGACTCCGACGCCCAAACCGCCGGCGTCCGCGACTCCCTCGCCGACGTCCTCGGTGCCGCCCCTCTTGCCACCGGTCGGCGGGTCGCCGGACGCGACCCCCGCTCCGAAGAAGACCACCCAGAAGCCCGGGCACTGACCGGCGCCCCGGGCGCGCCGCAGCGCACCGGCACGACGGCACGCTACGGCCGGGTGTCCCGCTAGGGGCCAGGAACACGGTCAGCTCGGCCGGCGTCGCCTCCGGCGACCGATGAGAAGACCGGTCGACGCCTCGTACGGTCCGTACGGGCAGGGCCCATCGCGAAGAATCCGCGAACCGTCGCGTAATCCGATCACGCCTTCTCCGACTTCTTGGCGTTCCTGTCCCGAGAAGAGAGGAGGTGGCGTGGACGAGCACGAGGCCCGATTCACCCGCCTCTACGAGACGTATTACCGCAACGTCTTCGGCTACGTCGTGCTGCGGGTCGCGCCCCAGGCGGCCGAGGACGTCACTAACGAGGTGTTCACGATCGCGTGGCGGAAGGTCGATGAGATCCCCGAGCGGGCGCTGCCGTGGCTGCTGGCCGTGGCCAGGAACCTCGCCCGCCAGTCCCATGGCGCCGCCGGACACGCGCGCCGCCTGGTCGACCGGCTGGGCGGCCTGACCACCGACGCGGACCTGCGCGCCTGGGATGCCGCCGACCACGTCATTGCCCGTGACCAGGCGCTGGCGGCCCTGCGCACCCTGTCCCCCAAGGAGGCCGAAGCGGTCACCTTGACCGCCTGGCACGGGCTCGAGCCCGCCGACGCGGCCCGGGTCGCCGGCTGCTCCCGCACCGCCTTCACCGTCCGGCTGCACCGCGGACGCCGACGGCTGGCCAGGGCTCTGGAGGCGTCCCACGAACCCGGCACGCAAACTCCCGCACGCGTCTCGCACGACCGAGTCATCCCGGAGAAGCTGTGAAGCAGAACGAACTCGACAGCATGATCAACGCCCTGAAGCCCGCGGTGGTGGACGAGCTCGCCGGCGCAGCCTATGAACGACGTCCCGACACGTCACTGGTCCGTGCGCGTGCCGGCACGGCCACCGTGAGGCGGGGTCTGGCCCCGGGACGGCGGCCGGTCCGGCGGCTGGCCTTCGCCACCGGCGCGACCGCGGTGGTGGCGGCCACGGCGGTGCTGGCCACGGGCGTGCTGTCCGGAGGACACGATGGCGGTACGGCGGGGAACGGCGCCACCGGCCAACCAGGAGCGATCAACACGCGTACGTTCCTGCTGGCCAGCGCGGAGACGGCCGCCAAGCAGCCCGCCACCCATGGGACGTGCTGGTACAGCCGGACGCGCACGTGGGATGACCACCTGGTGCCCCTCGAGCAGCCCAGCCCGCACGACAGCCCGACCCCCCAGAACAGCCCGGTCCCCCGGAACAGCCCGACCCCCCGGAACAGCCCGGTCCCCCAGAGCAAGCACCAGATCCCCCAGGTCAAGCCCCAGACGTTCCAGGCGCGGGGCGCGAGCAGCGACGAGAGTTGGGCGTGCACCGTGCCGGGCGGGACGGGCATGCGGTTCCGATCGCGCCTGCCGCTGAACGTCCAGGTCACCTTCCCCACCAAGAAGGACGAGGCGGCCTGGCGGGCGGCGGGTTCGGCGCCTCTCAACGTCAACGGCTTCACGACGGCGTCCAAGCCGCGCACGACGACGTACCACGACGGCTCGCATTCGGTGAACCCCGACATCGGCCGCCACGAGATCGAGTGGAAGACCATCCCGAAGCTGCCGACGACCAAGAGCGGACTGGAGGGCTACCTGCAGAGGCTGTGGCAGGAGGACACCAAGGGCAGGGCCGATTTCGGGAAGTACGTCTTCGTCAGCGCCTCGGACCTGCTCAGGACTCCGACCACCCCCGGCACGCGCGCGGCGCTCTACCGGATCCTCGCGGACTCCCCGTCCGTCCGCGTCACCGGACGGATCACGGATCGAGAGGGCAGGTCCGGCGTGGCCATCTCCGCTCACGTCACCGACGGCGTGGACACCCGACTGGTCGTGGACCCGGTGACCGCCCAGCTCCTCGACTACGAGGTGCCCGGCACCGGCACCCGCAAGAACAGCCCCGACGAGTACATCGCCTACGAAAACCAGGGCTGGGTGAACAAGATCGGCGCCGTCCCCGCCTCCTGACCGGTCACCGGCGATGACCAGCACATGCGTCCCCTGATCGCCCGCTGGAAGTAGCCGTCCCTCCGGGCACTCCGGCCCACCGCCGGGGTGCCCGGAGAGTCGCGGTCGCGCTCGACGACCGTGACGAGTGGCCGATCAGCGCCGGGACGTGCGGACGGGGGCGGTCAGGCCTCGCTGAGGGCGGGGACGAGCTCCGTACGCGGTCCGGTTCCGCCGGGGCCGCGGGTGCGCTCGCGGCGGGCGAAGAGCAGTCCGACGCCCGCGCCGGCGAGCAGGGCGACGACGTGGCCGACGGCCGCGACGTCCAGCCGGTCCAGTTTGTTGAACAGATGCGGTGCGAGGAAGGCCATGCCGACGCCCGCGCCGATGCGCCACCAGCGGCTCGGAACGCGGTCGAAGAGCCAGTGGCCGTGCCGGGCGGTGCGCACGAGCGGCTCGGCGCCGTACAGGATCGTCGCGACCAGGGCGGAGGCGATGACGTACGAGGGGCCGACGTCGTCGATGTACCGCATGGACGCGGGCATCGCGCCCGTCGAGATCCGCCAGGCGAGCAGGCCCTCACTGAGCAGCGTCCCGACCACCTGGGCGGCGCCGACGAGCACCAGCGTCCGTACGTTGCCGAAGCGGTGCGCCACCGGGAACAGCCCGACGATCGCGAAGGCCACCCACATCCACGGCGCGGCCTCGGCGACGAACGCCGAGGCGATCATCGTGCCGAAGGGGTCGGTCCTCAGGTTCACCAGGTTCGTGGCCGTCGTGGCGACCACCAGACGCTGCTGTGCCGGTCCCAGGCCGTACGCGTAGACGCCGGAGACGGCGCAGAACGCGACGATGAACAGCATGGGGAGGGGGTAGCGCCTGAGGATCGAGTGCACGCCAGAAAGCGTAGGGGCACTTTCTGAGAGGTTGATGACAACCGGATGATCGTCAGTCTGGTCTTACCGCCGGGACAGCCGGGCCTCCCGGAAGCGGCGGAGCCGGGTGGAGACCCGGTCGACGGCGGTGGTGACCACGACGGAGCGGTACCGCCCGGGCACCTCGGCCACCCAGAACGCCCCGGCGATCGTCACGGCGGGGGCCTTCACGATCGACCCCTTGGCGTGGAACTCCACGAGCACCTCGCCACCGGGCGGCAGTTCGCCCCACGCCACGGACCAGCGCCTGCCGCGCACGGCGCCGCGTACCAGTGAGGCGTCGAGGCCGGCGGCGACGGCGACGTCGATGAGCCCGTCACCGGTGTGCACCTCGAGGGCGGGGCGGTGCCGGCTGCCACGGCCGACGCGCAGCTCCCAGCCGCTCGCGGACAAGGGAGTCGTGGGGAACGGCATCGCGTGGGTCATGGTCAATCTCCGTTCGGGGGCGGGTACGGGCGGCGGCGACCGCCCGTACCCGGGTGACACTCAGATGGCGACGGCCCCTTCGACCGGGGACGCGCCACGTCGTACGAGAAGGGCCGCCAGCGCGGCCACGAGCGCGACGCCCGCGGCGACCGTCATGGACGTCTGGAAACCGTCCATGAAGGCGAGGTGGCTGCCGGTGGTGATCGCCTTGGCGACCGGTCCCGGAGCGCCCGCGGGCACCGGGGCGACGCCCTGGGCGATGTAGTCCTTGGCGGTGGAGAGCTGGTGGGCCGCCGGTGCGGGCAGTCCCGCGCCGGTCAGCCGGTCGACGAGCACGCTCCCGACGCGGTTGGACAGGATCGTGCCGAGGACCGAGGTGCCCAGCACGCCGCCGATCTGGAACGCGGTCTGCTGCAGGCCGCCCGCGACCCCGGCCAGGTGGACGGGGGCGTTGGCGACGATCGCCTCGGTCCCGGCGGTGAGGATGAAGCCGAACGCCAGGCCCATGAGCACGAACCACGGCCAGATCTGGTTGTACGAGGCGTCGACCCCGATCCGGGACAGCCCGAACAGCGCGCCCGCGGTGAAGACCATGCCGAGGCCGAGCGGCACGCGGGGCCCGAAGCGCTGGGTCAGCGCCCCGCCCAGCGGCGAGGACACGATGAAGATCCCGGTCATCGGCAGCATCCGGACGCCCGCCTGCACCGGGGTCATCCCGTGCACCTGCTGCAGGTACAGCGTGATGAAGAAGATCGTCCCGAAGAGGGCGAAGGCGCCGAGGACGATGAGGCCGGTCGCGGCCGACAGCGACGCCGAGCGGAACAGGCTCATCGGCAGGATCGGGTGCGGGGTCCGCAGTTCCCAGATCACGAAGCCGACGATCAGGACCGCGAACGCGGCGAACGACAACAGCGGCACCTGGTCACCGAAGCCGTACGTCCCGGCCTTGATCAGGCCCCAGACCAGGGCGAACAGCGCGCCCGACAGCAGGACGACCCCGAGAACGTCGAACGAGCCGGCGGCCTCCTCGTCGCGGGACTCGCGGATCACCCACAGGCCGACCAGCAGGGCCACCAGGCCGAGCGGGGCGTTGAGGAAGAAGACCGACTCCCAGTTGACGTGCTGGACGAGCAGGCCGCCGACGATCGGGCCACCGGCGATCGAGATGCCGACGGTGGCGCCCCAGATTCCGATCGCGGCGTTCAGCCGTTCAGCGGGGAAGGTGTTGCGCAGGATCGCCAGGCTGGCGGGCTGCAGCAGCGCGCCGGCGAAGCCCTGGACGACGCGCCAGAGGATCACCATGCCGATGCCGCCGGACACGCCGACCAGCACCGAGGCGACGGCGAAGCCGATCACCCCGGCCAGGAAGGTGCGCTTGCGCCCGAACCGGTCGGCGATCTTGCCGGCCGGGATCAGGGCCACGGCCAGCGCCAGCAGGTAGCCGTTGGTGACCCACTGAAGGCCGGTCAGGTCGGCGTGCAGATCCTTGGCGATGGCGGGGTTGGCGATCGACACGACCGTCGCGTCGAGGCCGACCATCATCACACCGAGGGCGACCGCGAGCAGGGTGAGCCAGGGGTGGCCGTGCCCGGGGCGGCCTGGTCTTTCGCGCGCCCCCGGACGGGACGCGATTGTCGCTTGGGACATGAAACTTGCCTCCGAGAGAGTTCGCGTGGGACACAAACTGTCATGCTGTGACAGTTGTCGTCAAGCGACGAACGCCTCCGTATGACGACTGTCACAAGATGAAGGAACTATTGGCCGGAGCGTCCAACGTCGGCTACCCTGCGGGCATGGAGGCGACCACTGCTGTTCAGGCCTGCTCACCGTTGGCAGGTCGTCGTGAGCGCAAGAAGCAGCGCACCCGCGAGGCACTCGTGGACAGCGCGTTCCAGCTCTTCGCGGAGAAGGGCTTCGAGGCCACGACGGTCGAGGAGATCGCCGACGCGGTCGACGTGTCCTCCCGGACGTTCTTCCGTTACTTCGCTTCCAAGGAGGACGTCCTCCGCACGTTCCAGGACGAGCAGTTCGGCGCCGTGAAGGCGGCGTTCTCCGCTCGGCCGTCCGACGAGCCGGTGATCACCGCCGTCCACCACGCCGCGGTCTCCATGATCCGCGCCTGCGAGGACGGCGCGTTCGGCTTCGACCCCGAGCGGTTCGGCTGCCTCCGGCAGCTGATGGAGTCCAGCCCGGCCGTCTTCGGCAGCAGTCTCGAACACGGCCAGAAGAAGCACGCCGAGATGACCCACATCATCGCCGAGCGCATGGGCGTCGACCCGACGACCGACCTGCGTCCGCACGTGGTCGCGAGTGCGATCAATTCCGTGTTCCACACGGCTTTCGAGCTGCTCAGCTCCGGCACGGTGAAGGTGGATCGGTTCTCGGACGTACTGTCCGAGCTGTTCGCCCTGCTCGAGGACGGCATCAACTACCCCGCCGCAGCGGCGGCGAGTCCCTCGTCGTCCGGCTGACGATCACCGACACCCTCCTGCGGGAGAGCCACCGACGCCCGCTGCCGACGCCGCGGGCGTCTCCATCGCGGGTTTCCCCATCAAGATCATCGAATGGCGGAAAGCGAGGCGGGAAGCCGATCGAACACGGCTTCAGGCGATCGCCCGAAGCCGTGACTCTCATCGGCCCCGCCCCGCAGTTCTCAGGACCGCGCCATCAGCTCACGCAGTCGGCCGGCCACGGTCGTGCCGTGGTCCCTGGCATGCCGGCGGAGCGCCATGCCGACGGTGAGGGCCTCACTCCACGTAGAACGGCCGGCGCTGGGTCGTCCGCCCACACCGGCCTCGGCGATCATGTCGGCGAGCGCGGCCACCGTCCGTTCGTCGAGGGGATTGATGTCGCGCTCGTCGAGAGCATGAACCAGCGCCTTAGCCGTGAGGCGGACGCCGGCGATTCGGGGGTCGAAGCCTCCGTGGCGATGCTTCTCTAACACCTCCAGGAGCTCGTCCGCATTCCGGGCGTGCCCGGGCTCCAGCCCCGCGTCCTCGGCGGAGACGTACTCCACGAACAGCTCGAGGGTGCTGACGCATCCCATCTGCCGCGCCAGGATGCGGAGTTCTTCGAACAGCGTGTGCAAGGGGATCAGGAGATCGTCATCCGTCAGCTCCGGCGGAAGGCTGAACCCGCACTCCCCTCCCACCGCGAGATCCAGCAGATGAAGAATGGCCCTCTTCACTCGCTCGTCCGGAGTGACCCCCATGACGGTCGATGCCGTGTCCTGGGCCACGCGATCACGAAGTACGGCCACCTCTGGACTCATGGTCTCCGTGCCCACGGTGCGGTCGGCGCCGCCCTTGGCGAGCACGGTCACCGATTCCTCTCCGATCATCTCGGCCTCGCTTTCAGGATCTCTGTTTAGGTCCCTCCGTGAAACGGGGGACGGCACCGGTGCTTGACGACCGGCCTGTCCCGGACCGTCCTTCCTGGCAGAATGTGCGCCACTCGAACCCGACTACTTCTACCGGGAAAGATGAGATAACCCAGGACGATCGGGATCGTGACGCTGAAACACGACGTGATACGCCAGGTTGAGTTCGGGGTACGCGGGCACCAGAACCGTGTGCCGGCCGATTTACGGGCTGGCCATTTTTGTTGCGGATGGTCCAAAATCCGAGGGCGGACTCCCCCCGCACCGGCATCGGCCTTCCTCTGGCCGGAAGCCGGACCGCACACGGGTCACCGGCACTCCCCCGGCCGGGTTCAGGAGAGACGCCACGATGGGCACAGCCACCCAGGTCGGCGCGGCCGTAGCGGTCCCCGGAGTTCGCGGCGTCCCCCTCGTCGCGCTGGCGAAGGACCCCTTCGGTTTCTGCATGAGGGCCGCGCGGGAGGGCGACGGCCTGGTACGGCTCGGCGCCGGGCCAGTCCGCGCCTACCTCGTCAGCCACCCGGACTACGTGCGCCACATCCTGGTCGGCAA
Source organism: Actinoallomurus purpureus (assembly GCF_024055795.1). Taxonomy (GTDB): domain Bacteria; phylum Actinomycetota; class Actinomycetes; order Streptosporangiales; family Streptosporangiaceae; genus Actinoallomurus; species Actinoallomurus purpureus. The sequence goes on from NZ_JAMXMY010000011.1 coordinate 202,053, forward strand.
CGCGGCCAACTACGTCAAGGGCAGCATCATGGACGGCATCCGCCTCGCCCTCGGCAACGGCCTGTTCACCAGCGACGGCGACTTCTGGCGGCGGCAGCGGCGGCTCATGCAGCCCGCCTTCCACACCCGGCAGATCCAGCGGATGGCCGAGACCGTCGCCGAGACCGTACGCGCCTCCATGGCGAGCTGGGCCCCGGCGGTCGCGAACGGCACACCCGTCGACATGCTCCGCGAGTCCATCCGGATGAACATCACGATCATCCTGGAGACCCTCTTCGGCACCACGGTGGACGAGGAACGCTCCGCCCGCCTGCTGGACCTGACCGATCAGGTGTTCGCGGGCATGACCCGGCGGGTGTGGACGTTCTTCGTGCCGTCGTGGCTGCCGACCCCCGGCGCCGCGGCGTACCGGCGGTCGATCGAGGCGCTCGACCAGGAGATCCACGCTCTCATCGCCGCCCGCCGTGCGGCCCTCGCCGACGGCGACGCCTGGGAGGACCTCCTGAGCGCACTGATCCAGGCCGAGGACCCCGAGACCGGCGAGCGGATGAGCGACCGCCAGCTCCGCGACGAGATCTTCACCATGTTCCTCGCGGGGTACGAGTCGACCGCCGGCGGCGTCACGTGGGCCTGGCATCTGCTGTCACAGCACCCCGAGGCCGCCGCCCGGCTGCGCGAGGAGGTCGACCGGGTTCTCGGCGGCCGGCCTCCGGCCTACGAGGACCTGCCCGCGCTGACGTACACCCGGCGGGTCGTCGACGAGACCTTCCGGCTCTACCCGGCGTTCCCGATGTACTTCCGTGGCTCCGTCGAGGACGACGTGGTCGGCCCGTACGCGATCCCCGGCGGCGCGAACATCATCATCAGCCCGTACGCCACCCACCACGACCCGCGCCACTGGGACGACCCGGAGACCTTCGACCCCGACCGCTTCGCCCCGGAGCGCTACGACTCCCGCGCCCGCGAGGCGTACTACCCGTTCGGCAAGGGACAGCGCATGTGCATCGGCGAGCCGATGTCACTCACCATCGCCCAGCTCCTCATCGCGACGATCGCCCAGGCGTACGACGTGCGCACCGCACCTGGCGTCCAGGTCACCGGCCGCTACGCGATGACCTACCAGCCCAAGAACGGCCTCCCGGTCATCCTGACCCGGCGCTGATAGGCGAGGTCACGAACGCGCCGTCACCGATCGAAGACGGAGACGCGGGTCCGATGGTGGCGCGGCGTCTCGATCTCGTCGATCACCGCCACGGCGAGGTCGGCGTACGACAGGCGCGACCCGGACGGCGGCACGGTCTCACCCCCGATCCGGTAGCGCCCCGTCCTGGCGCCCACGACCTCAAGTTGCGCGGGCGGGGTCAGCATCAGCCAGTCGACAGTCGTGTCCGCCTCACGGAGCCGGTCCAGGCCGGCGGTGTGCGCGGCCGCGAACGGCCGGATCTCGGCGGGGAACGCCGTCGGATCGTCCATCACCAGGCCGCCCTGGGAGGACCTCAGGTTGGCGAACAGGCCGATCGCGAGGAGACGAGACGCCCCGGTCTCGGCCAGTCCGCGCAGCAGGGCATCGGCGGCCTTGACGAAGAAGTCGGGGTCGAGATCGTCGAATCCCTGCTCCGGCCCGGAGAACGGACTCACCGCGTTCACCGCAGCGTCCTGACCTGCCGTGATCTCGGCGACCGCCCGTACGTCGGTGACGTCTCCCCGCACCACCCGCACGCCGCCCGACTCGAGATCGGCGTAGCGGCCCGGATCGCGCACGACCGCTGTGACCTGATGCCCCCGGTTCCGCGCCTCGGCCGTGATCGCGCGCCCCGCCCGGCCGCCCGCCCCGAAGATGACGATCCCGCTCATGCCCGCACTCCCGTTCCGGCCGCGCATCTCGCCGCCGAAACAGGACGGTATCCACGGGATACTGGTTACCTCAACGATACCGGGATAGGGTCCGGGGCCATGGTGGAGCCGCTGGACCCGGAGATGTTCGACCCCGTCTGCCCGTCGAGCGCCATGCCGATCCAGATCGGCGACAAGTGGACCGCGATGGTCGTGATCTGCCTCGAAGGCGGCCCGCGGCGGTTCACCGAGTTGCGGGTCCCGTTGCGCGGCATCACCCCGAAGGTGCTCACTCAGACCCTGCGGGCGATGGAACGCGACGGCCTGGTCACCCGCACCGCATACGACGAGAACCCTCCGCGCGTCGAGTACGAGCTGACCACGCTGGGCCGCAGCCTGCTGACCTTGATCGACGCCGCCCGCAGCTGGAGCAGGGATCACCTCCCCACCCTGCTCGAAGCCCGCCGAGCCCACGAGTCAACCCCGCGCCCGGCCCTTCTTCAACGACCCGCGCCGTGAAGGCACAGCCCGGCGTCCTACGAAGAGACCACCCGCATCGACGCGAACACGGCCACCTCGACGCAGTCGCCGCCGTTTCCCTCGCTGCGGCTACTCTTCCGCCAGGCCATATCTGCGATGTCCATAACGCATCCAAATAGGTTTTCGGTCAGTCCACAGAGTGGAACTCGACGACCGTGATCTCGACGCAGTGGCCACCGTTTCCCTCACTGCGGCTGCTCTTTCGCCAGATGGTGTCCGTCATGTCCACTGTTCCTCCAGAATCCGGCGGATCAAGTCGCGCGACATCTCGACAGGGAGGGCTCGCGACCGGATTTCGTCGTACGCCTCTGAGAGTAGGCGAATATCGTCTGATTCGCTCGTCGTGATTCCGCGCATGGCCGTCGCCACATACGCCACCTCGCTGCGGTCCGGAAGAGTCGCCAAGCCGAACGCCCCGGCGGTGTCGGCGGGGTGGAGCGGGCCAGGGACGATCTGCAGGGAGACGCGTGAGAACGAGAGTGCGAGAAGGTGCTCGAGTTGTCCGCGCATGACGTCGCGGTCACCTACCTCGTTGCGCAGCACGCTCTCGGCCAGTAGCACGGACAGGCGGGGCGGCGGCGGGTCATCTCGCGAGAGAAGCGCCTGGCGCCCCAAGCGTGCCGCCGTGGCGGCCTTGTCACCACCCAGCAGGGCTGAGGCGTACTCCTCCGTCTGCAGCAGGCCGTCGACGACCAGGCACTGGTACGACTTGAGAAAGTCGGCATCGGTCTCGACCTTCGGCCAGTCGAACCAGACGGGGAAGGCCGCGTCGAGGACGAGTTCGTCCCAGAGCGAGGGCAGCGCGCCCTTCGTGTCGAACAGCTCGTCGAGCTTGACGGCGATAGACCGATCGCAGCGCGTCTCACCGCGCTCGATCTTGCCGATATGCGAGCCGCAGATGGGGATCTTCTCCCCGAGCTGATCCTGCGACAGGCCGGTGGCGCAGCGATATCCCCGCACCACCGATCCGAATACCTTGAGCGTTCCCGGTCGTTCCTTTCCGGCCACCGTCACCACTCCTCACCCGTCTCGCGACTCTTCACGACTCGCGTCGCCGAAGTCGGCGTGTTCACCCCTGGATCCGCCAGTCGTCACCAACCGCGTTGATGTCCACGGACCATGTCACCACAGGTCATCGCGCGAATGCAGCGAGTTTCGGCGAAAGGACGTTCGATGGACACGGCGAATCCGGAGAAATGGACTCCACCCCCACGACTCACCCTTGATTTGCACGCATGCGCCGAGAATGTCTACTTGGTGCGTAACCTCGTCGATCAGGCCGCCGAGTCGTGGGGCCTGTCCAGCGACGTCCGCCATCTCGGCCGGCTGATCCTCACCGAGCTCACGACGAACGCCTGCCGGCTCTATCCGGGCAAGGTCATCCTCACGTGGGTCGCCACCCCGCGATACGGCGTCGGCGAGGTCGGCGTGTGGGACCCCGACGGCGTCAACCTGCCCCGGATCGTCGACGCCGACGAGGCCGCCGAGACGGGGCGCGGCCTGTTCCTCATCAACGAGCTCACCGGCGGCCGGCTCGGCTGGCACCCCTCCCAGCGAGCCGGAAAGGTGGTGTGGGCCCGCTTCGGACCTTGATCCGACGATGGGTGGCGTACGAAATGCTCGGTGAAGGCGCTCGTCAGGCGCTCCGGAGTCCCGGTATGGCCGCTTCGCGGCGACGTTCACCGAGCATTGTGTACGGGCCGGGGAGCTCTGGGCCCCGCCTTGATCACACGGCTGCGCCGGGACCTGGCAGGACGTCGACGTCGCCTGCGTGCATCCGCTCGCCACAGTGGGCGCAGCGCAGGTCGACACCGCTGATCTCACCGCACGCGTGATGGCGGTAGAGCACTAGCTCGGCCCCCTTCGCCGTCAGGTGGTACTCATAGCGCGGCCGCCCGTCGTAGGGATGGCGCTCGAGCACGCCCTGGTCGACGAGGTGGTAAACCGGCGGCCCTACTCGCGCGGCGAGGAGCGGGTCGTCGCGCTCATCGCGCCCGATCGACAGAGCATGGGCTGAGACGCCTCGGCGATGGCCGGGCCGACGGTTGCCCGCACCGCCGACAGGGTTCGCGCGAAAATCGGTTGACGGCCTGCGAACCAGGGCGGTCTTGTTTGCGGATGGGCAAGATGCACGCCGATGAGGTGGACACCGGCACAGACCTCGTCGAGCAGCTGATCCGCGGGCAGTTTCCGCAGTGGGCGGACCTGCCGGTCGAGCGACTCGCCTCCGGGGGAACAGTCAACGCCGTCTACCGGGTCGGTGATGCCCTGACCGCCCGGCTCCCCCTCGCCACGGATGGCGTGGAGACCGTGGAGTGGGAGCAGCGGTGGCTGCCGAGGCTGGCGCCCGCGCTGCCGGTGACGATTCCGACGGTGGTCGGGCGCGGTGAACCCGCCGGGGGATACCCGTGGACCTGGTCGGTGCACCGGTGGATCGACGGCGAGTGCCCGGTCGAGGCCCGAGTCGCCGAACCCGAGATTCTGGCCCGTGACCTGGCGGGTTTCATCACGGCATTGCGGAAGGTGGACGTCGACGGCGCCCCCATCGCCTACCGCGGGGGTCCGCTGGCGACCGTTGACGCGCAGACCCGTGCCACGATCGCGGAGCTGAGCGACACCGACGAGCCCTTCGACGCCGAGGCGGCCCTGGCGGTCTGGGAGCAGTCATTGGCCGCACCGCCCTGGACCGGCCCACCGTGCTGGCTGCACTCCGACCTCATGCCGAGCAACCTGCTCCTCGCCGGTGGAAGACTCACCGGGGTCCTCGACTTCCCCACCGCCGGGGTCGGTGACCCCGCCTGCGACCTGATCGTCGCGTGGAACCTGCTGCCCGGCTCATGCAGAGACGCATTCCAGGACGCCGTGGACGTCGACGATGCGACCTGGTCGCGCGGTCGCGGCTGGGCCCTGTCCATGGCCGTCGGCCAGCTCCCGTACTACCGGAGCACCAACCCGATCATCTCCGCCAACGCCCGCCACGTCATCCGCGAGCTCCTCGCCGCATGAAGCAAAGCCGGCGCAGTGGGTGTCAGCCCGCGGCGCGTCGGCGGTGTGCCCGCTGCCGGCAGGCGGAGCCGCAGTACCGCGCGCGCCGTCCGGTGCGCGCGGTCCGGATGGGCTCGCCGCACTCCGCACACCGGGTCGGCTCAAGGTCGGGCGTCGGTACCGGGACGACCGCCGACCGACTTTCGTAACGCTCAGGTGTAGATTCCGTTACGGCGGGCAGTGAACGCCGGGCATCCCGAGCGGGCCTGAGCCCGTCGCACACGAGGGCGGTGGCGCGCCCGGCCGAGCCTCCCGCGTCGCGTTCCATGCTCACGCAGCCCAGCGCGAGACGCTGCACGTCGTCGACGGTGACGTCGGCCCGTACGGCGCCGGCCCGCTGGGCCTGTTCGAGGAGCGTCCCGAACGCCGACCGGTAGCGCTCCCGGAGTTCCGGCGCCACCTTCACGCTGTACCCCGAACCCGCCATCAGCGCCTCGCACAGCGCCTTGTTGAGCGCGGTGCGCTCGACGACCAGCGCGAACACGTCGAAGAAGGCGGCCCCCGGGTCGTCCACGGCGGCCAGTGCGCTCGTTTCGTCGACGAGCCCGCCGATCCGGTCGATCACGACCGCCTCGAAGAGCGTCTCCTTGCTCGCGAAATGGCGGTAGATCGTGCCCGGCCCGACTCCCGCCCGGCGGGCGATCTCGTCGAGCGGCACGGACAGCCCGTCGGCCGCGAACGCCTCCTGCGCGGCCCGCAGCACCCTTGCGCGGTTGCGCCGTGCGTCCGCGCGCGGCGGCGCGGTCGTACGGCCGGTGGCTCCGGACACGCTCTCCCCTCTCCCGCGACACGGCGGACGCCATTGACAAGCGGAGCGCTCGTTCCGTAACGTCAAAACCGGGTTGATCGTTCCGATTCTACGGGACCTCGCCCTGCCTTCAGGGCCGCCGTCCGTGTTCCCCGGAGACCGCTCGCGCCTCCCCCGATTCTGTTGGAGTCATCCATGACCGGACAAGTCATCGCCTCGCCCCGCGAGGTCGTCGCACGCTTCATCCGCGCCGCCGCCGCCAACGCGTGGGACGAGGTGGCCGACCTGTACGCGCCCGACGCCGTCATCGAGCTTCCGTTCGCCCCACCGGGGGTCCCCGGCCGGTTCGAGGGACGCGAGGGCCACCGCACCCGGTTCAAGGCCGTCGCCCCCGCGCGACGCTTCACCAAGGTCGACCCGCTGGTGCTGCGCGAGACGGATGACCCCGAGGTGGTCGTCACCGAGTACACCCTTCACGGCACGATGACGCGGTCCGGCCGGCCGTTCGCCTTCTCGTACGTCATGGTGGTCCGGGTCAGGGACGGCCTGATCGTCCACTCACGCGACTACGGCGACAACCTCGCCGGCGCGGAGTTCCGCGAAGAGATCACCGAGGTCCTGGGCACCGTCCGCTGATCCGACCGCGGTGAGCGGGAGCACGCGCAACGCTCGGTGAAAGCCCCCGGAGGCCCTTGATCGCGTCCGCAATGAGCCGCTTTGCGGCGGCGTTCACCGAGCATTGCGCCCGCACCGTCCCAGGGCCGCGTCGGCTCGGGCGAACGCCACGTTGGCTTGGGCGAACGCCGCGTCGGCCCGGACACCGCATCGGCCGACCCGGACACCGGGTCGGCCGTGGCGGCTGAGCGCTCGCGCCGGCCAGCGGGCGTTCGGCGGTGGACAGGGGCACGGTCGATCTGTCACCCTCTCCGACATGATCGTTGGAAAGGACGACGCCACCTTCATCTGGTGAGCGCTCTGGGGCAGCGGGAAGCTGCCGAAATCCGCGAAGAATGGCTGGGCCGGCTCCTGTCGGCGCTGCCCGCCGACCGTCCGGCCGCCGAGGCCGCCATCTCCGAGCTGTACCGCCTGATCGGGCTGGGCCCGCCGCGTTTTCACTGGGTGCCTTCACCGGTCACCGCCCTGACGACCGTTCCGCCCGGCGTACGCCTGCGGCCTTCCGAGGCCGTCGAGCGCCTGGCCGAATGGCCGGTGCCCAACCGGCTCCGCGCGCTGAGGACGCGGCTGTGCCTCGACCTCGACGCCCAGGCCAGACGGGTCGACCGGGGGCTGTACCAGCACATCCACGGACGCGTCCGTATCTTGCTCGAACGCTCCTTCAACGGGTCGCTCGGCATGGTGCTACGGGCGGCGCACGACCCGCGCGAGCGCCTGGCGAGCATCTGGTACGACGCGCTGGGCATCTCCTGGATCGCCAACTACGACGCGCTGCGCCGCGTCGCCGGGCTGGTCCTCACCCGGGAGCAGGAGCGGCGGTTCGACCTGTGGGCGACCCTGGCCGGGTCCTGCGGCTGGTGGTGGCCGCGCGAACAGGTCTGCGTCGTCTCCGAGCGACCCGTCGCCGTACGCATCGAGGTTCGGGCCGGTGACGGCGAGGTGTGCCTGCACTGCGCGGACGGCCCCGCCGTACGGTACGCCGACGGGTGGGAGGTCCACGCCTGGCACGGGACGCGGGTGCCGTCCTGGGTGATCGACGACCCGAGCGTCGAACGGATCACGAGGGAGAGCAACGTCGAGGTCCGGCGGTGCGCGATCGAGCGCATCGGCTGGGCGTCGTACGTCGACCAGGCCGGGCTGCGCCTGCTCACCACCGCCCCGGATCCCGGGAACCCCGGCTCGGAACTCCGGCTCTACGACATGCGCGAGGACACGCGGGTGCTCCTCGCCGTGAACGGGTCCGTCGAACGCGACGGGCACCGTCGCAGGTACGGGCTGACGGTGCCGGGCTTCCTCGATGATCCGATCGCCGCCGCGGGCTGGACCTACGGGCTGTCCGCCCAGCAGTACTCCCTCCTCGTCCGCCGAACCTAAAGGTGATCTCCATGACCGTGACCCTTGCCTCCCTTTCCCTGCAGACCGGGCTCGCCGTCCTCGACCACCTCGAACAGTCGGTGGGCATCCCCGTCGTCGACGGCCTCCAGGCCCAGGGCGACCTCATCGTCATCCCGCTCTCCGTCGTCGCCTCGTCCGTGAAGGTCGGGGCCGATGCGCACTGGACCGACGTGCCCGCCGAGGGCGTAGAGCTGCTTCGCGGCGCCGCCGGGGGCAATCCGCACACGCTCGTCGCCGATGCCGGCACCTGCCGTTGGACGAGAGGGGTGACCGACGCCGACTGGCTGGCGATCGGCGTCTTCGAGAGCTCAGCTCCCGTCTACCTGCTGCACCCGGAGCACGGCGCCACCGGCTGCGTACCCGGCACATACGTCGTCCGGCGGCAGCGTGAGCAGGAAGGCCGAAGGAGTCGCCTCGTCGCCGACTGAGCCGACCGTGATCGTCGAGGTCCTTCGTCGTTCCTCATGCGAAAAACCTCGACGATCAAGCTGAGGAGCGCTTCGGTTCGAAGTGCAGCACCGTTATCCCGCACCTGAACGGTTCGGCGGCGACCAGGCGGAGACGATGATGGGCGCCCAGGTCGGGGAATACGGGCATTCCGGTGCCGATCGCCGTCGGGTTGACGAACAGGTGGAGCTCGTCGAGCAGCCCCTTGGCGATCAGGCTCGCCACGAGTGTGCCGCCGCCGTAGGCGATCATGTCGCCGCCCGGCTGGGCCTTGAGCCGGTCGATGGTCTCGGTCAGGTCGCCGCCGGCGACGACGGCGTTCTTCCAGGGCGACTCGGTGAGGGTGTTGGAGATGACGACCTTCGGCGTGTCGTTCATCGCGTCGATGGCCTTCTGGTCCTCGCCGGGAGGCCCCGCCTCCCACGCCGGGATGAACCCCTCGGCGAGCCTGCGGCCCAGCACGATGCAGTCGACCGGCTCCATGAGCGACGTGATGTAGTCCTTGATGTCGTCGGTCCACGGGAACGTCAACCAGTCCATCTCTCCGTTCGGGCCGGCCATGTAGCCATCGACGGTGGTCTGGACCTGAAGCTTGAACCTGCGCATCAGATGCTCCTTCCGGGATTCGAGCGAGCGGCGGGCCCGTCCGGCCCGCCGTCCTCATGTGCCTTCAGCCTCGCGGAACCCGTTTACGGATTCTTTACGGCTTCCTGCCGGGACGGGAGGGGATGAGACCACGATCGAATAGGTCGGCGGCTCGCCCGGGGCGCCGCGCGATCTCAACAACGGGGACCTACCCATACACTCGCGGATTCGGTCAGAGAACGGGTGCCCGATGCGTATGTACCTCTCCTCGTTCCGTGTGGGCGACCACCCGGACCGCCTGCTCGCGTTGCTCGACGGCTCTGGGCCGGCCGACATCGCGGTGATCGCCAACGCGGTGGACGCCCAGCCCGAGGACGAACGCCGGGCCGGGGTGCGGCGGGAGGTCGACGCGCTGACCCGCCTGGGCCTGCGACCGGTGGAGCTGGACCTCCGCGAGTTCTTCGATCGGTCCCAGGGCGACATCGCGGCGGCGCTCGCCCCCTTCCCCGCCGTGTGGGTGCGGGGCGGGAACGTCTTCATGCTGCGCCACGCGCTCGCCCGCAGCGGCGCGGACACCGCGCTGGCCGCTCTCCTGCGAGACGATGCGCTCGTCTACGCCGGGTACAGCGCCGGAGCGTGCGTGCTCGCCCCGAGCCTGCGCGGTCTGGAGGACTGCGACGACCCCCGAGTCGTGCCCGACGTCTACGGCGAACCGGTGACCTGGACCGGCCTCGGGGTCCTCGACCACGCCATCGTGCCCCACGTCGACTCCCCCGGACACCCCGAGACGGAGGCGTTGACCGCCGTCGCGGCGTGGTACCGCGCGGACGGCGTCCCGCACCGGGCGCTGCGCGACGGACAGGTCCTGGTGATCGACAGCGAGTACGCCCGCGTCCACTGAACGCCGCCCGACCGTCCGCGACAGCGGCTCGCTAACGGCTGCGCACACCTCGTACGGCATCGCGGAGACGTCTCCCGCTCGCCGGCGTACGGGATGCTCGGCAAAGGAGCCGTCCGCCGTTGACTCGTCCCGGTATGGCGCGCTTTGTGGCGGCGTTCGCCGAGCGTTCTGTACGCCCGTCACCACGAGTCGCCCTCCAGGGGGCTTCCCGGCGCGCCGGGCGCCGCTCAGAAACGGCTGATGATCAGGCCGCTCGTCGGCACGCCCGTGCCGGCGGTCACGATGATGTTCTCGACTCCGGCGACCTGGTTGACCGCGGTGCCGCGGACCTGGCGGACGGCCTCGGCGATGCCGTTCATGCCGTGGATGTACGCCTCGCCGAGCTGGCCGCCGTTCGGGTTGACCGGCAGGTGCCCGTCGAGCTCGACGCCGCCGTCCGCGACGAAGTCCTTCGCCTCGCCGCGCCCGCAGAAGCCGAGCTCCTCCAGCTGTACCAGGACGAACGGCGTGAAGTGGTCGTACAGGATCGCGGCCCGCACGTCGGCGGGCCCGAGCCCGGCCTGCCGCCAGAGCGTCTCCCCCACTCGGCCCATCGCGGGAAGGGTCGTCAGGTCGGTCTCGTAGTACGAGAACATCATCATCTGGTTCGGCCCGGCGCCCTGCGCGGCCCCCCTGATCAGCGCGGGCGGGTTGGGCAGGTCGCGGGCGCGTTCGGCGCTCGTCACGACGATCGCGACGCCGCCGTCGGACTCCTGGCAGCAGTCGAGCAGGTGCAGGGGCTCGACGACCCACCGGCTGGCCTGGTGGTCCTCGAGGGTGATCGGCCGCTCGTGGAACCACGCCTTGGGGTTGGTGGCCGCGTGCCGTCGCATGGCGACGGCGACCCGGCCGAAGTCCTCGCTGGTCGCGCCGTACTCGTGCATGTACCGGCGCGCGTACATCGCGACCCACGCGGCGGGTGTCGCGAAGCCGTACGGCAGGTGCCAGGAGAACTCCATGCCGGTCGAGGTCACGCCGCGATCCGAGCGGGGGGCCGCCTGGCCGAAGCGATGCCCGGAGCGCTCGTTGAAAGCGCGGTAGCACACGACCGTCTGCGCCTGCCCGGTCGCCACGGCCATCGCCGCGTGGGCGACGGTTCCGCAGGCCGCGCCGCCGCCGTACTCCACGCGGGAGAAGAAGGACAGGCCCGGGATGCCGAGCTCGCGCGCCACCGCGATCTCGGAGCTGGAGTCCGACGAGAAGGTCACCAGACCGTCGACGTCGGACGGCGTCAGCCCGGCGTCCTTGATCGCGTCGACGCACGCCTCGGCGGCGAGCTGGAGTTCCGAGCGTCCCGACTCCTTGGAGAACTCGGTGGCCCCGATCCCGGCGATCGCCGTCTTCCCGGAGAGGGTCATGGCTGCTCCTTGAGTCGTACGGTCGCCACCGCGTGGTCGCCGAGGCTCACCGCGCCCCGGACCTCGACGGCGCGGTCGTCGACGACGCGCCCGGTCAGCGTGAGCGTGTCGCCGGCGTACGCGGGGACGCCGAGCCGTACGGAGATGCCCTCCAGCGCCACATCCGGCAGGTGTTCCAGGACGTAGCGCTGGACCAGGCCCATGGTGGTGAGGATGTTCAGGAAGATGTCCTTGGACCCCTGGGCCCGGGCCAGGGCGGTGTCGTGGTGCACCGGCGTGAAGTCGCGTGTGGCCAGGGCGGTGGCGATGACGAACGTCGGCGTCAGCTCGACGCGCAGCTCCGGCAGCCCCTCGGCGGCCTCCGGGTGCAGCGCCGTCTCTACCTCCGTCTCGGCCTCCGAACCCGCCGTCTCTACCTCCGGGCCGGGCTCCGAACCCGCCGTCTCAGCCCCAGGGCCCCGCTCCGATCGGGCCCCCGCGCCCGTCTCCGTCCCGGCCGGCGAGGGCGTCGGCGATCCGGCCGGGCGCCACTGCGGCAGGGTGAGCTCGTCGTCCATCTCCTGGAAGGACACCTCGACCGGCATGCCGATGCGCACCTGCTCGGGCGGGCAGCCGAGGAGGTTGCCGACCATGCGCACGCCCTCGTCGAGTTCGACGAGCGCGACGACGAACGGCGGGTCGAGTCCGGGGACCGGAGGGTGGTGGTGGACGACGTAGCTGTGGAGCGTGCCACGCCCGCTCGCGGTGACGTGGTCGCGCTTGGTCGCCTGGCAGGCCGGGCACATCGGGCCGGGCGGGTGGCGCAGCCGCCCGCACTCGGCGCAGCGCTGGATACGCAGCTCTCCGTCGCGTACGCCGTCCCAGAAGAACCGGGTGTCCGGGCCGACGGCGGGCCGGAGCGGATATCCCTTCGCCGCGTGGCTCCCGGACGAACGCCGGCGCGGGCGGAACTTCAGGACCCGGAACATCATCTCGGCGACGCGCTCGTCGCCGGAGTACCAGGTCTGGTACCAGGTGACGAAGTAGCCCTCGCCGAGGCCGGTGCGCTTGGGGCCGGTCGCTCCCCCGAACCGCATGGTGGAGCGCAGGTGCTCACCGTGCCGCAGGTACCGGTCGTAGGTCTGCTCGCAGTTGGTGGCGACGACGCCGGTGAACCCCTCATCGTTCAGCAGGGTCAGGGCACGGTCGGCGATCGAGCCGGGCTTGTCCGGGTTCAGCCCTGGCATCGACCAGACCTGGATCATCGCGGGCGGCGCGGTCTCGGCCCAGCGGGTGCCGCGGTCGCCGAGCGCCTGGGTCCAGTTGCGGATCATCGCGGCGTTGACCGGGTCCGGGCAGGCACCTGCGGGCCGTTCCCCGGCGGCGGTCAGCTCCCCGGCGAGGGCCATCAACTGATCGTGCAATGTCTCTCCCTCCATCAGCGCGGTGCGCGCGGCAGGCCGAGGCCGATCATCGCGATGAGCTCCCGCTGGATCTCGTTGACGCCACCGCCGAAGGTCAGCACGATCGCGCCCTTCACGCCGTGGTCGAGGCGGTCGATGAAGTCGCGGGTCTCCTCGTCGCCGGGGTCGCCGTACCGCGCGAGCGCGTCGCCGACGACGCGTCCGACGTCCTGCATGCGCTCCGACCCGTAGATCTTGGTGGCGGACGCGTCGGGCGCGCCGAGCCAGCCGAGGTCCATGTTCGCGGCGACCTGCCAGTTGAGGAGCTCGTTGACGCGCAGGTACGCGTGGACCCGTGCGACCGCGCGGCGCACGTCGGGGTGGTCGATGAGCGGCCGGCCGTCGCGGCCCGGCTTCGTGCGTGCCCAGCGCAGGAAGCGGTCGTAGGTGTGCCCGATGTTGCCCGCCGGGCCGAGGGTGACCCGCTCGTGGTTGAGCTGGTTGACGATGAGGTTCCAGCCCTTGTTCTCCTCGCCGACGAGCAGGTCGGCCGGGACTCGGACGTCCTGGTAGTAGGTGGAGTTCGTGTGGTGGCGGCCGTCCATGGTGACGATCGGCGTCCAGGAGAAGCCGGGGTCCTCGCAGTCGACGATGAGCATCGAGATGCCCTTGTGCTTCTTGGCGCCGGGGTCGGTCCGCGCGGCCAGCCAGACGTACTGGGCGTAGTGCGCGCCGGACGTGAAGATCTTCTGGCCGTTGACGATGTAGTGGTCGCCGTCCCGGACCGCCGTGGTGCGCAGCGCGGCCAGGTCCGTTCCGGCACCGGGCTCGCTGTAGCCGATCGCGAAGTGACACTCCCCCGCGAGGATTCCCGGCAGGAACCTCTTCTTCTGCGCGTCGGTTCCGTACTGCACGAGGGTCGGCGCGACGGTGTTCAGCGTGATGATGGGGTACGGCACCTCGGCGCGGGCGATCTCGTTGGCGAAGATCTGCTGCTCGACGGGGCCGAAGCCGCGCCCGCCGTACTCCCTGGGCAGGGCGATGCCGAGCATGCGGTCCCGGCCGAGCCGCCGGCAGTGCGCCATGTACGCCGTGCCGAACGGGTCGTCGGCGATCTGGTCGCGTTGTTCGCCGGTCAGGCAGGAGCCGAAGTAGTCGTGCAGTTCGGCGCGGAGCGCCTTCTGCTCGTCGGTCAGGTCGATGAACATCAGGCCACCAGAGCTCCAATCGCGTCCAGCTGCGCCTCGGCGCCGCCCAGCAGGTGCGCGTGGTGCTTGGCCCACGCGAAGTACCGGTGCAGCGGGTAGGTCACGTCCAGGCCGAGCCCGCCGTGCAGGTGCTGACAGGTGTAGAAGGCGTTCAGCGCCGGGTCGCACGCGTTGTACGCGGCGATGGCGAGCACCTCGGCGGCGTCGTCGTAGCCCTCCGCGAGCCGCCACGCACCCGCCCACACCGCCACGTCCAGCGCCCGCTTGGCGATGTAGACGTCGCCGATCTGCATGGTGACCGCCTGGAACTCGGCGAGGGGCCGGTCGAACTGCTCGCGGGTCTTGACGTGCTCGGTGGTCAGCGCCAGCGCGGCGTCGAGCGCTCCGGAGACGACGGCGACGGCGCCGGCCGTGGCGTGGCCGGTGAGGGTCTCATGCGCCCCGGCGCCCAGCAGCGCGTCCGCGCCGACGCGTACGCCGTCCAGTCCCACCCGCCAGAGCGGCTCGCCGGTGGCCGACGGCTGCGGGGTGAGCGTCACCCCGCCGGGCTCGACGAGGAAGACGCCGGTCTCGTCGCCGGTCCGCGCCGGGACGAGGATGGCGTCGGCCTGCTCGGCGTACGGCACGAAGGTCTTCACGCCGTCGAGGACGTACGCGTCCCCGTCGCGGCGCGCCGTCGCCGTGAGACCGAGGCCCGGCTCGCGGACCGCGACGCTCAGGACCGACCCGCCACCGGCGAAGTCGGCGAGCCGCGCGCGCTGCTCCCCGGTGCCGTGCCGTGCGACGGTCACCGCCGCGACGAGGGAGCCGTACGCGGGGACGGGGGCGACGTGCGCGCCGACCTGGCGCAGGACGACGGCGAACTCCACCGTTCCCAGCCCGGCGCCGCCCAGGTCCTCGGGCAGGCAGGCACCGAGCAGACCGGCTCGGGCCATCGCCTCCCACAGGGCCGCGTCGTACGGCGCGGCCGATTTCTCGTGCGTCTCCAGGCGCTCCGTCGTCACCTCGCGGTCGAACAGGCCGGCCGCGAGATCCTGCAGCTCACGCGCGTTCTCGTCCAGGTCGAAGTCCATGGTCCCCTCCTCACTTCGCGGTTCCGGCGGGCCACAGGTGTCCCCGGCCCCGGCTCTCGAACTCGGCGCGCAGCCGGTCGACGTCCTCGGCGGTCATGCGGCGGAACCGGATCTCCCGGCCGGGCCGCCACCACACCGGATCCGCGGTGCTCCACGCGTCCGTCGCGAGCCCGCGCTTGACGATCTTGTTGGACGCGGTGGACGGCAGGCTCTCGGCGACCCGGACGTAGCGCGGCGTCCACTTGGGGCTCAGGTCGGCGCGCTCGCGCAGGAACGCGGCGAACCTCCCGGGATCGAAGGCGCCGACCAGCGCGACCATCACCTGGTCGCCGGCCGCGACGTCCGGCACACCATAGACCGCGAGCGTCTCCACGCCGGGCAGCTCGCCGAGCACCCGCTCGACCTGGGCGGCGCCGAAGTTCTCGCCGTCGACGCGCAGGCGGTCGGCGTCCCGTCCGGCGAAGAACACGAAGCCGCCGGCGTTCCGGTAGGCGAGGTCTCCGCTCCAGAACATGCCGTCCCGGAGCCGGTCGTCGGCCCGTTCGTTGTAGTAGCCGTCGAACAGGCCGAGCCCGCGGGTGTTCACGAGCTCGCCGATGGCCTCGTCGCCGTTGGTCACGCGGCCGTGGGCGTCGAGCCGCGCGGGCGGGCACTCCCGGCCGGTGGCCGGGTCGAGGATCTTGATGCCGTCGCCGAGGCGGCCGAGCGCTGCCGGCGGTCCGGCCGGATCCGGCGACAGGGCGATCGCGGTCTCGGTGGAGCCGTACCCGTCGACGACGGCGCAGCCGAAGCGCTCGGCGAACCGCTTCTGCTCCAGCGGCGCGGCTTCGTTCCCAAAGGCGACGCGGAGCGGGTTGTCCGCGTCGTCGGCGCGCTCGGGGGTCGCCAGCACGTACGACAGCGCCTTGCCGACGTAGTGCAGGTACGTGCAGCCGTACCGGCGGATGTCGGGCAGGGTGCCGGAGGCCGAGAACCGCGCGCGGAGGACGAGCTGTGCCCCGGCGACGAGCGCCGGGGCGTACGCCGCCATGACCGCGCCGGAGTGGAAGAGCGGCATGGGGCAGTAGACGACGTCCTCGGGCCGCAGCAGGCGCCCGGCCAGCACCGTGCCGGGCACGACGACCTTCCGGTGCGTGACCCGCACCGCCCGGGGCCGCCCCGACGTGCCGGACGTGAAGATCAGCATCAGGAGGGTCTCCGGGGTGGCCGGCGCCGGAGCGTCGAGGGGCGCGGCCGGCCGGGGCTCGGTCACCGGCAGGCCGGTACGGGCGGCGACCCGGTCCGCGAGAGCGGCGTGACGCGGCTCGGTGACGATCAGGTCGCAGTCGGCGCGCGTCGCGTCACCGGCCAGTTCGTCGGCGCTCCGTGTGGTGTTGAGCGCGACGATCACGTTTCCGGACAGGGCTGCGCCGCCGAGCAGGAACACCATCTCGGGGACGTTGTCGAGCAGCACCCCCACGTGCAACGGCCGCGTCCGGCGCCCCGGACCGGCCACCGTCGCCATCCAGCCGGCGCGCGCGGCGCACTCCCGGGTGACCTCGCGCCAGGTCCAGGCGGCGTCGGCGGTGCACAGTCCGACGCGGTCGTCCGCGGACCTCGCCTGGAGCAGGTCGGCCACCGTGCCGGACACCGCGTCACCTCCCGTGCTCGACCCCGGAAGAAAACTAGAACAGATTCTAATATGTGTCCACTACCGGAGATCGAGGACCACCCACAAGGCGATGTCAGGGCTCGCTTACCTCGGCTAAACCTGTTCGGGCCCGCAACATGCCGGTAATGCATAACGTGTTCTCACCGGCGGTAGGCTGATCCCTGACACGCGCGGACGGGGCACCGCGCCCCCAGCCCAAGGAGTCGTCGTGACGGCAGAGTCCGCAGCCGCCAGCCACCAGGGGGTCCGCTCCCGCAGCCAGCACCAGCGCCGCCGGCGCATCGTCCAGGCGGCCGCCGCCCTCGCCTCCCGTGGCGGGGTCGAGGCGATGCAGATGCGCACCGTCGCCGAGCGCGCCGGCGTCGCCCTCGGCACGCTGTACCGCTACTTCCCGTCCAAGATGGACCTGGTCGTCGCCGTGGTCAGCGAAGAGATGGACACCCTCGAGGGCAGTCTCGATCGCCGCCCGCCCCGCTCGGCGACCGCCGCCGGGCGCGCCGTCGAGGTGCTGATGCGCGCCACGCGCGGGCTGATGCGCGAGCCGGAGCTCGCCGACGCACTGATCCGGTCACTCCTGCTGTCGGACGTCAAGACCGACTTCGGCAACCGCATGGCCGGCCTGCTGGGGCGGGTGACGGCGACGGAGGCCGACGGGGAGGGCGGGGAGAGCCGGGTCCTCCTGCGCTCGCTCAGCAGCGTGTGGGTGATGGAGATGCTCGAGATGCTCCGCGGCCACGCCACGAACGAGGAGATCCAGGCGCGGCTGGAGATCGCGGCGGACCGCCTGCTCGCCGGCTTCTGACGACGGGGACGCCGGTCCGTCGGCCAGACGGACGGGCGGACGGGCGGACGGTCGGGCGGGCGGACGGTCGGGCGGGCGGACGGTCGGGCGGGCGGACGGACGGTCGGGCGGGCGGACGGTCGGGCGGGCGGACGGACGGTCGGGCGGGCGGACGGTCGGGCGGGCGGACGGTCGGGCGGGCGGACGGTCGGGCGGGCGGACGGTCGGGCGGGCGGACGGACGGGCGGCGGACCGAGGCCGGAAGCCGGGGGGAATGCGAGCACCGGCCCTCGGCGACAGGCCGGGGCCGGGACTCGAAGGGGGACGCTCAGGCGGCCCAGAGCTGCCGGTACATCCCGGTACGGACCAGGTGGAGGACCAGCCGGGTGGCGAGGGCCTCAAGCAGCATCACGAGCGCCTTGGCGAGGACGGTCGACACGAGGTCAGGCATTGGGGCACCTAGGGTGTTCGGGGACACTTACGCGTGAATTATGCCTTGCTGTCCGTATCGGTCGCGACCTGTGGGAATGTCGGGGAAATGAACATCTTCCCAAGTCAGGGCAGGGATCGCCGCACGCGCGTGAGCAACACCGCCGCCAGGGCGAAGATCAGGGCCGAGCCCAGCCCGATCGCCCAGCAGTGCGGCAGCAGGGGCCGGCTGCCGAAGAAGTGACTGAGGCCCGGCACCTGGACGATGACCGCCAGCGCGGCGAGCGACGCCAGGCCCGAGCCGAGCACCAGGGGGTCGCGCCCGCCGGCCGCGATCGTCTGGGCGAGCTGCGTGGTGACGAGCGCGACGAGACCCGTGGTGTCGGCCTGACCGCGGGTTCCGGAGACCCGCGCCAGCGACCAGGCGGCCAGCGCCGCCCCTGCCGTGGCGCCCGCGCGCACCGTCACATCGCGGGTGAGCGCGCCACCGAGCGACCGGTCCGGGCCCTCCGCCAGCAGTTCCTCGTGCGTCACCCCGGACGGCGGGCGGGCCGCCAGGGCGATCGCGGGAAGCATGTCGGTGAGCAGGTTGACCAGGAGCAGCTGACGCACGTTGAGCGGACTGCGCCCGCTGAGCAGGCCCGTGCCCACGGTGAAGGCGATCTCACCGAGGTTGCCGCCCAGCAGCACGGCCAGGGCGTCCCGTGTGGAACGCCACATCGCGCGGCAGTCGGCGATCGCGTCGGTGATCGTCTCGATCCGGTCGTCGGTGACGACGACGTCCGCCGTCTCGCGGGCCGCGGGCGTGGCCCGCTCGCCGAGCGCGATGCCGACGTCGGCCAGCCGGATGGCCGGGGCGTCGTTGGCACCGTCACCGGTGACGGCGACCACCCTCCCGGCGGCGCGCAGAGCCTGGACGACGCGGGCCTTCTGCGCCGGACTGACCCGGGCGAAGACCGCCACCCCGGCCAGCGCCTCGGCCAGCTCGTCGTCGCGCAGGGCGTCCAGGTCCGGCCCGATCATGATGCGGCCGTTCAGCAACCGCAGCTCGGCGGCGATGGCCTCGGCGGTGGTCGGATGGTCACCGGTGATCATGATGACGTCGACGCCCGCCTTGCGCAGCCGGTCCACGGCCTCGGCCGCAGTGGGCCGGACCGGATCGGCGATGCACAGCAGGCCGAGGAACCCCAGCCGGTCGATGCGCGACTCGGTGAGGTCCTGGCGTCCCGACGCCTCACGCTCCGCCACCGCCAGGACCCGGTATCCGAGACGCGCCAGCCGGTCGATCTCCTGTCCGACCTTCTCCCCCGCCTCCTGGTCGAACGGAACGGACCCGTCCTCCCGGTGCCAGGTGTCGCACCGCTCCAGGACGATCTCCGGCGCGCCCTTCACGCTCAGCAGCTGACGGCCGTCCGTCCTGCCGAGCACGGCGTGGTAGCCGCGCGCGGGTTCGAACGGCATCTCGTCGACCCGCTCCCAGGAGCCCAGGTCCTCCGCGGGGTCCATGCCGAGCTTCCGGGCGGCTCTCATGATCGCCCGGTCGGTCGGGTGGGGCAGCCGGCGCCCACCGGGGTCGGGCGTCGCACGCACGGCGGCGGCGATCACCTTCCGGAGGAACGGCGACAGCTTCTTCTTGACGGGAGTGGCCGCGATGCCGTCGGACACCTGACGCACCCGCAGTCGTCCCTCGGTCAGCGTGCCGGTCTTGTCGAAGCAGAGCACGTCGATACGGCCGAGCGCCTCGATGGTGCGCGGATTGCGGACGAGCGCGCCCCGGCGGGACATCCTGCGCGCCGTGGCCAGCTCGGCCGCCGTGGCGACGAAGGGCAGCCCCTCGGGCACGGCGGCGACGGCGAGGCTGACCGCGGGCCCGAGCGCCTGGGCCATCGAATGCCCGCGCACCAGGTCGGACACGAAGAGCACCGCTCCGGCTCCGAGGGCGATCGGCAGCGTCACCTCCGTCAGCGCGCGCAGGCGCTTCTCCACCCCGCCCTCGCGCCCTTCGTCACCGGCCTGGCGCATCGTACGCCCGACCTCGGTCTGGGGGCCCGTGGCGACGACGACCCCGGACGCGTCGCCCGCCGCGATCACCGTGCCCTGGTACAGCATCGAACGACGGTCCGCCACCGACTGCGACAGGCTCGGCCGGGGGCTCTTCGTGACCAGCTGCGACTCACCCGTGAGGCTGGACTCGTCGACCTCCAGGTCCTTCGCCGACAGCAGGCGCAGGTCGGCCGGTACCGCATCCCCCGCGGTGAGGACGACGACGTCGCCGGGGACGAGCTCGTCGGCGGTGGCCCGCGGTTCGGCGCCGTCCTCGCCCGGCCGCCGGAGCCGTACGCGCACCGCGCTCATGTCGACGAGCCGCCGCAGCGCGTGATCGGCGCGGACCCTCTGCAGACCGGACATCACGGCGTTCACTCCGAGGACCGCGCCGATGAGGGCCGCGTCCGTGATCGATCCCATGACCGCCGAGACCCCGGCCCCCGCCGCCAGCGCCGGAGTGAGCGGATTGTCGAGCTCCTCCACGGTCACCTGCCCCAGGCCGGGCGGCCTCACCTGCTCGCCCAGGTCGGAGCGGCGCCGTGCCGCCTCATCCTCGTCGATGCCGGACATGGAGGAGTCCAGCCGGCTCAGCACGGCCTTGGCCGGCCACGCGTGCCAGGGCGTACGGTCCTGGGGCACGGGGGCGGGTCGCCGGGCCGCGGCCCGGCCCGACCAGGTGCCGACGGCGAACGCCGCCATGGTGGCGAGGTCGATCGCCAGCTGCGCCCGCCGCGGCGCGCCGGCGGAAGATCCGGCCGCGGCCAGCAGCGCCCCCGACACCGATCCGACGGCGGCGATCCGTGCGCCACGCGCGCTGGTCTCCCTGGCCGGCGGGATGGACTCCAGAACCAGGCACGCCTCGGCCAGGCCGGGGCCGCACAGCAGCTGCGCGCCCCACGGCGGACGGCGGCGGTGACCGAGCAGCCCGATCCCCACGTCCGCCGCCGCGAGCGGTTCACCGCCGTGCGCGGAGACGAGCGCGACGACACGTCCCTCCTCCTGGCACGCTCGTACCGAGGCGAGCAGCCGCTTCCCCCCGGCGACCGTGTGGTCGACCAAGAGCCGCTGTGCCAGCGCGGCGGGACCGGCCACGGCGACCGATCCCACGCCGCGGGCGGCCGTGATCAGCGCCTCGGCCAGGGGGTCGAGCTCGGCGACCACGGAGACGAGGGCGGCCGGCTCGCCGTCACGGGTCAGGAGGAGCACGGTCGCGCCCCGCTCGCGCAGCTCGGCCGCGCGCTCGCGGGCCTCCGCCGTGAGGTCGGGTTCTCGTGTGGGAGCGGAGCCGTCCGAGAGGGCGTCGGCGGGGCGGCGGCCGGCCGGCGCGCCGGCCGTACGCACGGGGGAGATCGTCCAGGAGCCCTCTTCCCGCCGGGCCGCCGGGCGGCCCAGGTCGACCAGGGCGTGGGCGCGTTCGTGGACCTCTTCGGCGGCCACCGCCGAAGAGAGGGGGACGACGTCCTCGATCACCATGTCGCCGGTGCGCAGCACCGAGGCGTCGAGGATCACGTGGTCGACCCGGTCGAACCGGCGTACGCTCTCCGGATCCAGGGCGACGACGTCGCGGCCGGCGAGGATCCGGCCGAGCTGGGTGGCGAACGCCTCGCGGCCCATGCGCGCCGCCCTCGGCACGCCCGCCGCGAGCACCCCCTGCGCCCGCTGCCCGTCGTGGGTGAAGAAGTACGTGCCGACGGCGGCGGTGATCGCCGCCGGTACCACCCAGGCCGCCCGCTCCACCGGGCCGTACGGCAGCGGCACGGGCCGCCCCGGAACGGTCAGGGGTGAGGCCTCGAAGGAGCCCTCCTCACGGATCAGGTGCTCCACGCGCCGATGCCACGCGGACCGGTGCCCGCGCATCTCCCTGGTGCGGGCCGTCCGGTGCACGGAGCCGATGAGGAGGCCGACCGGCTGCTGCGCCAGCGCCTGAACGCTCGCGAGGGCACCGCCGAGGATGACGTCGGTGGCCGCGTGCCCGATGTACCGCGTCAGCCGGTCCCTGATCTGAGGGGAGGAGTCGACCATGGAGATCGCGGTCCCCACCGCCGGAGGGATCGGCACGGCGCGCAGCGCCAGTCGGCCCGCGATCGCGGTGCCGGCGCCGGCGAGGTACGCGGCGACGAGGGCCATCTCCCGTAGCACCGCCTGCCGGTGGGCCGGGTCGGGATGCCGGCTGAACGGATCGCCGGTGGCATCGTGCCGGTCCTCGATCGTCTCCACGACGTCGAGGAGCGCGTCGACGGGCACGTCGCCGTCGTGCACCACCATGACGACCCCGAGGACGGCGTTCACCTCGGTCCGCGCCACCCCCGCGACGTTCCGCAGCCCGGTGACGAGGTCGCCCGCCATATCCTCGCGGCCCGAGCGGTGCAGGCCACGGACCCGGATGCTGGTCCGCCCGTCGACCCGGTGCACCCGCCGTTCCTCTATCGCCTCGACGACGGTGCGCAGCGCGGCGCCCGACTCCCGTACGACCGCGTCCGAGGCCCGGACGGCGGCCGCGGGCAGGCGCGTCACCAGCCCCGGCAGCCGCGCCATCTCGCCCGGCGCCCGCACGGCGAGGTCCGGTAGTTCCGCGACCGCGCCCGGGAGACGCGCCACGGCACCCGGCAGACCCGCGACCGCACCGGGCAGACGCGCCGCACCCGGCACGCCCGCGACCACGCCGGGCAGACTCGTCACCGCGCCGGTCACGGCACCCGGCAGACTCGTCAGACGCGCGGCCTCGTCCGAGGCTCGCCGCGCCACGGCAGGCAGTACCGCGCCCGACGCCAGCGCGGCCGTGCCAGGGAGTGTCGTCGCGATGTAGACAAGATCAGTCGCGGTACGGAGCAGGCCTCGCAGCGGCATGACGCGGGGGCCCGGCCGTCAGACGCTCTCGGGGGCCTTCGACCGGCCGGTCGCGGACTCTCCCGCGGTTCCCGACCGGCTCCCGGCTCCGCTCTCGCTCGCGGTCCTGGCCGCGGTCGCAGTCCTGGCCGCGGTCGCGGTCCTGGCCGTCGTTCGGGACCGGCCCGTCGCTCCGGACCGGCTCGTGGACCGAGACGTGCTCGCCGGCTGTCCCGTTTCCTGCGCGCTCGGCGCCCGGGAGGGCTGCGCCGGTCCTCGCTTGCCGAATGCCCGGCGCGCCATCATCGTTCCGACGCCGATGGCGGCGGCGACCGGCCAGTCGATGATGCCGAACACGGCGGCGGCTCCCAGACCGCCGTAGAACATCAGCCGGTCCGGAGGCGGCAGGAAGGAGACGGCGACCCGGCCCGCGTCGCCGACGTAGGAGATCCCACGGGTGGGAACGGGGACCTGCATGACCTTCACGCGCGGCATGACGACGGGGACGGGAACCGTCGCCCCGTGCTCAGCGCGCCGCGACGTCCGCTCCAAGGTCGCCGATCGGCCGCCCCGGCCGGTGGCCGTGGTCTTCGCCGATGCCCTCCGCGACGTGGACTTCTCTTTCGTGGCCTTCTTCTGCGCGGCCATGCCGACCATCCCCCCCGTGCCGGAACACCGTTTTCCGCTCTCGAAGCTCCACGTTGCTCCGCGGAAGGCCTCGACACAAGCCCACAAGGGGAGATCCGGACAGACCTTTTCCCTGGTCAGGGTCATACGAACGGCAACTTCGGGCGATTTGCGCCAGACGCCGGACTTGCAGCAGGCCCGACAGTCCGCGAACGCCGTTCGCCGCACGATGGAGACCGTCGGTGGGGTCGCCGACGGACCGCGGTGACGGGCACAGGCATCATCGAACTACGTCTCGACCGTCTGAGGAGGAAGATGCCGGACGACGAACCCGGGCACGAGCCCGACTACCGGTTCTCGCTCGCCAATGAACGAACCCTGCTGGCCTGGGTGCGAACGTCTTTTGGACTGGTCGCGCTGGGCATACCGCTGGCCGGCGGGATCCAGGGCGTGGCCCTGCCGGGCTGGCACCGCGAGATCGGCCTGGGCGCGATCGCGTTGAGCGTGGCGATCGCGCCCATCGCCTACCGCCGATGGCGGCGCGCCCAAGAGGCCATGCGCCTCGGCGTCTGCCTGCCGCGTGATCCCCTTCCCGCCCTCCTGACGGTGGGCGTGGCGATCCTGTTCGCCATCACGCTCATAAGCACGGTCGTGACCCGGTGAGCTCCGGCCTGCAGGCCCAGCGGACGGAACTGGCGTGGCTGCGGACGACGCTGTCGAGCTGGGCGGTCGGCCTGCTCGCCCTCAAGATCGCTTTCCCGGTCGGGGCCGTGGCGCTGCTCGGCCCGCTGGCCGTGACCGTCGTCGCGCACCGCAGGCGACGGCGGCTGCGCGCGTACGGCGTGCCGCCGCCCCTTTCACGGGCGGAGGGAATGCTCGTCGCCGGCGCCTGCGCGGTGATCGCGATCGCGGGCGCCGTGCTGATCTGACCCAGCCGCCGTACGGGTCCGGCGTGGCACGGTCAGCAGGCGGCGCGCACCGTGAAGCTCGCCCACACCACTTTTCCGTGGCCGTACAGCGGGGTCCAGCTCCACGAGTCGCTGAACGCGGCGACGAGGTACAGGCCACGGCCGCTCTGCGAAACGAAGTCGGCCTCCCCCGGCATCGGCACCTCGTCGCTGGGATCGGCGACCGCGCAGGTCAACCGGCCGCCGGTGCGCAGCAGCCCGAGCCCGATCGGCGTCTCGCCGACGGAACGGGCCGCCCCTCCGACGGCATGCCGCAGGGCGTTGGTCACGAGTTCGGACACGACGAGCCCGACGTCGTCGTACATGGCCGCCAGGCCCCATCGGGCGAGTCCGTCCCGCGAGAACTCGCGCGCCTCCCGTACGGATTCGGGCACCGCGGCGAGGTCCCGCGTCACCATGTTCAACCCCGCCCTGGCGGGCGGGACCGTGTGGTCATGCCACCGTTCCCCGCGGGCGATCGCCGACAACAGCCACTCTTGCGCTTCATCGACGCTCTCTCCGGTCATCCAGCGCGCTCCGTGTGCTGTCATCGCGATCCTCTGGGAAGCAGTGATCGGCGTACCTCGCGCGCTATCCTGCTCGACATGCCTTGCATATGCAAGGCCCGATGCACGTGCAGGCAATCGTGCAACTCTGACAGCGGAGGGGAGGGAGTGGCACACTGTGCGCTGACCGATGCTCATGGAGGTAGGGGTGGACACAGCGCAGCCCGCTGGGGGACCGACCGTTCTTCGCCGGCTCCTTGGTGCTCAGCTGCGCCGGTTGCGTGAGCGGCAGGGCATCACCCGCGAGGAGGCCGGATACGCGATCCGGGCCTCCGGTTCCAAGATGAGCCGCCTGGAGTTGGGACGGGTGGGCTTCAAGGAACGCGACGTGGCCGACCTGCTCACTCTCTACGGGGTCATGAACGAGCGGGAAAGGGCGACCCTTCTCGACCTCGCCCAGGACGCCAACACTCCCGGCTGGTGGCACAGGTACGGCGACGTTCTGCCGGGCTGGTTCGAGACCTACGTGGGGCTGGAAGAGGCCGCTGCGCTGATCCGCACCTACGAGGTCCAGTTCATCCCCGGTCTGCTGCAGACCGAGGAATACGCCCGTTCCGTCATCTCCCTGGGCAACTCGGCCGCGCCTCCCGAGGAGATCGAGCAGAGGGTCAGCCTGCGGATAACTCGTCAGAAACTGCTAACACGAGGGGACGGTCCCCGACTGTGGGCGGTCGTGGACGAGGCGGCGTTGCGACGCCCGATCGGGGGACGAGAAGTGATGCGGGGTCAGATCGAGCGCCTCATCGAGGCGACCAAACTGCCCAATGTCATTCTCCAGGTGTTGCCGTTCCGGGTCGGCGGTCATACCGCCGAGGCCGGGGCGTTCACCATCCTGCGGTTTCCCGAGTCGGACCTGCCGGACGTGGTCTACATCGAGCAACTGACCAGTGGCCTGTATCTGGACAGACGCGATGACGTGGACGCCTACATGGAGGCGATGGAACGCCTCTGTGTGGTCAGCGCACCTCCGGACAACACCGCCGAGATCCTCAGCAGGATTCTCCAGGAGACATGAATGCAGTACCGGGTGTACAACGGCATCCCCGCCACCGATCTCGCCGACGTCCGATGGCAGAAGAGCCACCGGAGCAACTCGCAGGGTAATTGCGTCGAGCTGGCGCAGCTCCCCGACGGGAGCGTCGCCGTCAGAAACTCCCGGCATCCGGCCGGGCCCGCGCTGGTCTACACGAAGGCGGAGATCAAGGCCCTGATCCAGGGCGCCAAGTCCGGCGATTTCGACACTCTGATCGCCTGACCAACCTCACACAACCCCCCGCCCGGGCACCCTCGGCCGGGGGTCACCGGAAGGGGCACCACCGAGCCTCCGCGGCCACGCTCACCGAATCGAACCGAACAGGAACAAGTTCTCTTCGTCCGTTACGTACGCGAAGAGGCTTGCAGAAGCCGTATTAGAACGGGTTATAGTTCGGGCGAAGCGTCGTTACCGCAGGAGGCCAGATGGGCTCGCCGGTCATCGTGGAAGCCGTACGCACGCCGATCGGCAAGCGCCGCGGATGGCTCGCCGGGCTCAAGCCCCAGGCGGTGCTGGCCCATGCCCAGCGCGCCGCGGTCGAGCGCGCCGGAGTAGATCCGGCCGATGTCGGCCAGGTGTTCGCCGGCTGCGTCACCCAGGCGGGTGAACAGGGCGGGCACGTCGGGCGCTACGCCTGGCTCTACGCGGGCCTGCCCTACCAGGTCGGCGTCACGACGCTCGACGCTCAGTGCGGGTCCAGCCAGCAGGCCGTCCACCTGGCCGCCGCCCTCGTCCACGCCGGGGTGGTGGAGGCCGCGATCGGCTGCGGCGTGGAGGTGATGAGCCGCGCGCCGCTCGGCGCGAACGTGGCGAGCACAGGCCCCTGCGAGGAGGCCGGCGGACGCCATCCATACGCACGCTCCCGCCCGGACGACTGGTCGATCGACCTGCCCGACCAGTTCACCGCCGCCGAGCGCATCGCGGCGCGACGCGGCCTGACCCGCTCCGACCTCGACGCCTTCGGCCTGCGGTCACAGCAGCTGGCCGCCAAGGCGCAGGCGGACGGCCGCTTCGACCGTGAGATCGCGCCGATCGAGGCACCGGTGCTCGGAGACGACGGCGCGCCGACCGGAGCGGTCCGCACGGTCGACCGCGACCAGGGGCTGCGCGAGACCACGCTCGACGGGCTGGCGAAACTGCGACCGGCGGCCCGGGAAGGGCTGCACACAGCCGGGACGTCCTCACAGATCTCCGACGGCGCCGCCGCCGTGCTCGTGATGTCCGAGGAGCGGGCCCGCGCGCACGGGCTGCGGCCCCGGGCGCGAATCCGGGCGCAGGCGCTCGTGGGCGCCGAGCCGTACTACCACCTGGACGGGCCCGTCCGGGCGACGGCCACCGTCCTCGAAGCGGCGGGCATGACGATGGCGGACATCGACCTGTTCGAGGTGAACGAGGCGTTCGCCTCGGTCGTGCTGTCGTGGGCGTCGGTCCATGGGCCGGACCTGGACCGGGTGAACGTCAACGGCGGAGCGATCGCCCTGGGCCACCCGGTGGGCGCCACCGGGGCCCGGCTCATCACGACGGCCCTGTACGAGATGGAGCGCCGCGACGCGTCGACCGCTCTGATCACGATGTGCGCGGGCGGCGCCCTCTCGACGGCGACCATCCTCGAACGCGCCTGAGCTTCGGCCGACGGCACCACGCGCGCGCCCGTACGCGCCCGTAGTAGGCGCCCGTAGGCGCCCGCTACGCGCGCCGAAACGGTCTCCGAGATTCGGTTATCGGTCGATCACGATGCGTTGATGAGACACGCGCCACGTCCCCGTCGACCTCCCGCATCTTGACCCTAACGAGCGCTTGGTTTAGAACGTGTTCCAGAGCCAGCCGCCTCCTGAGGAGCGCCGATGCCGATCGACATCATCACGCCGGAGATCTACGAGCGAGGGGGCTTCCCGGATGAGGGCTTCCGCCGGCTGCGACGGGAGTCCCCGGTGTACTGGCACGAGGACCCCAACGACAGCTCGCCGGGCTTCTGGGCGGTGACCAAGTACGACGACGTGGTCCACGTCTCCCGGCATCCGGAGCTCTTCTCCTCGGCCGAGCGTACGTCGATGTTCGATGAGTTCACCGACGATGACATCGCGCTGTACCGGCTGATGATGCTCTTCATGGACCCACCGCAGCACACCCGCCAGCGCGGCTACGTCAACAAGGGCTTCACGCCACGGATGATCAAACAGCTCGAGGAGCACATCCGCGACGTCAGCCACCAGCTGATCGACGACGTGGTCGAGCGCGGCGAGGCCTGCTTCGTCCGCGACATCTCCGCGCCGTTCCCGCTGTATGTGATCTGCGAGCTCATCGGCGCGCCCGTGGAGGACCGCGGCAGGCTGTTCGACCTGTCCAACGCCCTGATCGGCTTCGACGACCCGGACTACGGCACCTCCACCGAGCACGCGCGCGACGTCTCGGCGGAGGTCCTCACCTACGCCCACGAGCTGGCCGCGTACCACCGGGAACACCCGGGCGACGACATCGCCACCAAGCTGCTGCAGCCCGACGCCGACGGCCGGGTGCTCAGCGCGGACGAGTTCGCGATGTTCATCCTGATGCTGATCATGGCGGGCAACGAGACGACGCGGAACGGCGCGTCGGGCGGCATGCTGGCCTTCTTCGAGCACCCGGACCAGTGGCGGCGACTGCTCTCCAACCAGGGTCTGATCAAGACCACCGCGGACGAGATCGTGCGCTGGGTCAGCCCGGTGAACCTGTTCCGGCGGACGGCGATGCGCGACACCGAACTGCGCGGGCAGCGCATCAAGGAAGGCGACAAGGTCGTCATCTTCTACCCCTCGGCCAACCGCGACGAGGACGTGTTCGACGACCCGTACACCTTCGACGTCGGCCGCGACCCGAACCCCCACATCGGCTTCGGGGGCGGCGGCCCGCACTTCTGCCTCGGCACGCACCTCGCGCGGCTGGAGCTGACCGTGCTGTTCGAGGTGCTCCTGGAGCGGATGCCGGACATCGAGCAGGCGGGCGAGGCGCGCCGCCTGCGGTCCAACTTCATCAACGGCATCAAGGAGCTACCGGTCCGATTCACCCCCTCGAAACCGCGCAAATAGAACAAGTTTCACTTATATTGAGACGCGGCATGTCAGCCATCCGGAAGGCCACCCGGACGGTTGACATGCCGCCGCCCGGTGGAAGGAGCCGCATGGCCGTCTCGCCCAACGGAAACGACGTCTCGCTCAAGGACAGAGTCGTCGCGGTCACCGGTGCCGGCAACGG
This sequence comes from Actinoallomurus purpureus, assembly GCF_024055795.1. Taxonomy (GTDB): domain Bacteria; phylum Actinomycetota; class Actinomycetes; order Streptosporangiales; family Streptosporangiaceae; genus Actinoallomurus; species Actinoallomurus purpureus. The sequence goes on from NZ_JAMXMY010000011.1 coordinate 231,419, forward strand.
CCTCGGCCGCGCGCACGCGCTGGAATTCGCCCGCCGGGGGGCGCGGCTGGTCCTCAACGACCTGCCGGGCGAGGCCGTCCGGCGGACCGCCGAACTCGTGCGCAAGCAGGACGCGGAGGCGGTGATCGCCGAGGGCGACGTCGCCGACTGGTCGACCGGCGAGGTGCTGCTGAAGACCGCGCTGGAGGCCCACGGGACCCTCGACGTCCTGGTCAACAACGCGGGCATCACGCGCGACCGCATGATCTTCAACATGTCCGAGGCGGAGTGGGACGCCGTCGTGAACGTCCATCTGAAGGGCCACTTCGTGATGGCCCGCCACGCGACGGCGTACTGGCGGGCCCGGTCGAAGGAGGTGGGCGGCCCGGTCTACGCCCGGATCGTCAACACCGCGTCCGAGGCCTTCCTGCTCGGCTCGCCCGGCCAGCCGAACTACGCGGCGGCCAAGGGCGGCATCGCCGCGCTCACGGTCGCCATCGCCCAGTCGTGCGGGCGCTACGGCGTGCGCGCCAACGCGATCTGCCCGCGCGCCCGTACGGCCATGACGGCCGGCGTCTTCGGCCCGCCGCCCGAGGACGCCCCCGACCCCCTTGCCCCGGAGCACGTGTCACCGCTGGTCGCGTACCTGGCCTCGCCCGCCGCCGAGGACGTCACCGGTCAGGTGTTCGTCGCGTACGGCGGCACCGTCACGGTCATGGCGCCGCCCACGGTGGCCCTGCGGGTGACGGGCTCGACCACGGAGGCGTTCGCCGAGGCGCTGAGCGGACTGCCCGCCGGAGGATTCAAAACAGCCGACCTGTGAGGGAGCTCCGCCGATGGACATCGACCTCGTCGACCCCGACCGGTACGCCGACGCCGGCATCCCGCACGACCAGCTACGCCGCCTGCGCCACCACGACCCCGTCCATCGGCACTCCGGCGAACCGGACTTCTGGGCGGTCACCCGGTACGACGACGTGGTGCACGTCTCCCGCCATCCGGAGATCTTCTCCTCGTACCGCAGGCTCGCGCTGTTCCCCGAGCCGACCGACGAGCAGCTCGCCATGCAGCGGATGATGATGCTCAACCAGGACCCGCCCGAGCACTCCCGCAAGCGGAGCATCGTGGGCAAGGGGTTCACCCCGCGGACGATCGGCCGGCTGGAGGACCACGTCCGCGAGATCTGCCGTGGTCTCATCGACGAGGTCGCGGGCCGGGGCGAGGCCGACTTCGTCCGCGACATCTCCGCTCCCCTGCCGCTGTACGTGATCTGCGAGCTCATCGGCGCGCCGACGGAGGACCGGGAGAAGATCTTCGAGTGGTCGAACCGTCTGATCGGCGAGGACGACCCCGACCTGCGTTCGACAGAGGAGGAAGAGGGCGCCGCGGCGGCCGAGCTGTACGCCTACGCCAACGAGCTCGCGGAGCGGCGCCGGAAGGAGCCGCGGGACGACATCGTCACCGCGCTGTTGCGTCCGCACGGCGGCGAGGAGCTCACGGTCGACGAGTTCGACCTGTTCATGATGCTGCTCATCGTCGCGGGCAACGAGACCACCCGCAACGCCGCCTCCGGCGGCATGCTGGCCTTCTTCGAGCACCCGGACCAGTGGCGTCGCCTCGTCGGCGACCGGCGGAACGGCGGCGACCTGGGGCGTACGGCCGCCGACGAGATCGTGCGCTGGGTCAGCCCGGTCAACCTGTTCAGGCGCACGGCGACGCGCGACACCGAGCTGGGCGGGCGGGAGATCCGCGAAGGCGACAAGGTCGTGGTGTTCTACGCCTCGGCCAACCGCGACGAGGGCGTCTTCCACGACCCGTACGACTTCGACATCGGCCGCGACCCGAACCCGCACATCGGCTTCGGCGGCGGCGGCCCGCACTTCTGCCTGGGCTCGCACCTCGCGCGACTGGAGCTGCAGGTGCTGTTCGAGACGCTGGCGGAACGGCTTCCGCACATCGCCCCGGCCGGCGAGGCGCGCCGCCTCCGCTCCAACTTCATCAACGGCATCAAGGAGATGCCCGTCCGCTTCACCGCCTGATCCGGCGCGTGCCGTCCCAACTGCGCCGAACGTGGCTTTCGCCACCTTTTTAGACTCGGCGCCTAATACGGGGCCGTCGGTAACAGTTGTCAGGCTATGGTCTAACTTCACCAGGAGTGACGTTTGCGGGAGGGGCGACGCGTGGGTGAGGTCGGCGAACCATTGCGCGTGGCCCTGCTCTCCTATCGGAGCAAGCCGCACTGCGGCGGCCAGGGCGTCTATCTGCGGCACCTGTCCCGGGAGCTGGCCGAGCTGGGGCACCGCGTCGTCGTGTTCTCCGGCCAGCCCTACCCCGAGCTCGACCGCGACGACATCGTGCTGCACAAGGTGCCGAGCCTGGACCTGTACGGAGACGACGACCCGTTCCGCACGCCGGCGCTGTCGGAGTACCGCGACTGGATCGACGTCCTGGAGTTCGCGCACATGCGGACCGGCGGCTTCCCCGAGCCGCTGACCTTCAGCCTGCGGGCGCTGCGCGAGCTGCGCAAACGCCGCCACATGTTCGACGTCGTGCACGACAACCAGGTGCTCGGCTACGGCAACCTCGCCATCCCCCGCCTCGGCCTGCCCCTCGTCACCAGCATCCACCACCCCATCAGCGTGGACCGCCGGATCGAGATCGAGGCCGCCAAGGGCCTCAAGCAGCGGTTCGGCAAGCGCCGCTGGTACGGCTTCGTCGCGATGCAGGCACGGGTCGCCCAGCGCGTCGGCCCGATCCTCACCGTCTCCGAGTCGTCCAAGCGCGACATCATCCGCGACTTCCAGGCACCCCCCGAGCAGGTGCACATCCTGCCGCTCGGCGTCGACACCCACTGCTTCCACCCGCGCGGCGAACGGGTCCCCGGCCGCATCGTCGCCGTCGCCAGCGCCGACTCCCCGCTCAAGGGCGTCGCGACGCTGCTGCGCGCGGTCGCCAAGCTCGCCACCGAACGCGACGTCCACGTCATCGTCGTCAGCAAGCCGACCCCCGGCGGGCCCACCGACAAGCTGGTCGGCGAGCTGTCGCTCGGCGACCGCGTCCGGTTCGTCTCCGGCATCTCCGACGAGGAGCTCGGCGAGCTGCTGGCCAGTGCCGAGATCGCGGTCGTGCCCTCGCTGTACGAGGGCTTCTCCCTGCCCGCCGTCGAGCACATGGCCTCGGGCACGCCGCTCGTCGCCAGCCGTACGGGCGCGCTGCCGGAGGTGGTCGGCGACGCGGCGATCCTCGTCGAGCCCGGCGACGTCGAGGAGCTGGCGGGCGTACTCGGCCGGCTGCACGACTCCCCGGAGGAACGCGAGCGGGTCGGCGCGTCGGGCTACGCGCGCGTGCAGGAGCGGTTCACCTGGTCCGCCGTCGCACGAGCCACCGTGGGCCACTACGAGACCGCCATCGCCCGCCGCCGCGGGCACCGCCCGGAAGGAGCATGACCCTGCTGACCGTGGACTTCAACAGGTTCCGCGTGTCGCCCGGCGAGCACGTGCTCGACATGGGCTGCGGCGCGGGCCGGCACGCGTTCGAGCTCTACCGGCGCGGGGCGCACGTCGTGGCGTTCGACCGGGACGAGCGGGAGCTGGCCGAGGTCGCGACGATGTTCGCCGCGATGGACCTGGAGGGCGAGGCGCCCGAGGGCGCGTCGGCGCGCACGGTGACCGGCGACGCGCTGCGCCTGCCGTTCCCCGACGACACCTTCGACAAGATCGTCGCAGCGGAGGTGCTCGAGCACATCCCGGACGACATGGCGGCCATGGCCGAGCTGCTCCGGGTGCTCAAGCCGGGCGGTGAGCTCGCCGTGACCGTGCCCTCGTGGCTTCCCGAGCGCATCTGCTGGGCGCTGTCGGAGGACTACCACACCGCCCCGGGCGGCCACGTGCGCATCTACACCCGCGCCGAACTCGAGGCCAAGCTCAAGTCGACCGGCTTCGAGGTCGGCGACCACCACCACGCCCACGGCCTGCACGCGCCGTACTGGTGGATCAAGTGCGCGGTGGGCGTGAACAACGACGGTCACCCGCTCGCCAAGGCGTACCACCAGGTGCTCGTCTGGGACATCATGAAGCGCCCCCTGGCGACGCGACTCGCCGAGCGGGTGCTCAATCCGGTCGTCGGCAAGAGCGTCGTCGTCTACTTCACCAAGCCCACCGCCTCCGTCACCGAGGAGCAGGAGCAGACGCATGCGGCGGCCTGAGGCCGTACCCGGAGTCCTGACCGCCGACGACATCCTCATCACCGCTCGCAGCATCGCCGCCCAGCAGGAGCCCTCGGGCGCCATCCCGTGGTTCGCGCCGATCGACGGGCTCCCCGGCCACGTCGACGCGTGGAACCATGTCGAGGCCGCGATGGCGCTCTCGGTGGCCGGGCTCCGCACCGAGGCGCGCCGGGCGTACGAATGGCTGCGCGCGAACCAGCGCCAGGACGGCTCCTGGGCCGCCAAGTGGGTTCTCAGCGAGGTCACCGAGCCCGGCGGGGAGTCCAACCACGCCGCCTACATCGCCGTCGGCGTCTGGCACGAGCTGCTGCTCACCGGCGACCAGGAATTTGCCGAGCGCATGTGGCCGGCCGTCCGCCGCGCGATCGAGTTCACCCTCGGCCTGCAGACCGCCCGCGGCGAGATCATCTGGATCCGGCACGCGGACGGATCGCCCGACGACCACGCGCTGCTCACCGGCTGCTCGTCCATCCACCAGTCGCTGCGCTGCGCCGTCGCCCTCGCCGAACGCCTCGACGAGCCCCAGCCCGACTGGGAGCTCGCCGCCGACCAGCTCGGCCACGTCGTCGCCTCCCACCCGGAGGCGTTCGCCGACAAGAACCGCTTCTCGATGGACTGGTACTACCCCGTGCTCGGCGGCCCGCTGCGCGGCCCCGCGGCGTACCGCCGGATCGACGAGGGGTGGGAGACGTTCGTCGTCGACGGCCTCGGCTGCCGGTGCGTCTCCGACCAGCCGTGGGTCACCGGCGCGGAGTCGTGCGAGCTCGTGCTCGCCCTCGACGCGATGGGCGACACGGCCCGCGCCCGCGAACTGTTCGCCACCATCCAGCACCTGCGACACGACGACGGCTCGTACTGGACAGGCTGGCAGTTCGCCAACCAGCGCCACTTCCCTGGCGACCGCTCGACCTACACGGCCGCCGCCGTCATCCTCGCCGCCGACGCCCTCGCCGACACCTCCCCCGCCGCCCGCCTCTTCAAAGAGGTCGACGGCCGCCCCCTCGGCCCCTCCGAACCCGCCGACCCGGTCGCCTGCGGCTGCGAGTCGGAGTCCCTGGCCGACACGGTCCACAGCCGCTGAGACTCAGGCCCGCACGATGGCGTGCGTCGCGGTCCAACGGATCGATCAGCCGGACGTCGATGACTCGGGCACTTGACAGGCGTCGTCAAGTAGCTACCGTTTCTGTGCCTTCTACTCAGCCGCGAAAATTCCACTCACGCGAAACACCTCAGGACGAGGACGGTCCTCGCGCTAGGTACGTCACGCTCGACGCGCGTACCGCCCGATAGCTCCTACGCGGCGTCCGCGGCGTCGGCGAGCGCGCAAGCCGCCCTCGTGCTCCTCCACCACGAAAACAACTGGACCGTCACGCCATCACACAACGTGATCTTCCGGTTCTGACGTGGTGAAGACACCCCTCACCCGCCAGATCCAGGAGGAGCAGCGAAGCGGCCCCTCTGGGAAGAGGGGCCGCTCTATTTTCTACCTGGGCTTTGTTCCTCCTGGAGCCGCCACTGGGGCAGTGCAGCGAGGTGGCTCAGCCGACGGCAGTAGTTGCTGTCAGCCGTTCTTCTTCTTCCTGGCTGCGGCTCCCGCCACACCACCGAGCACAGCACCCGCGGCGGTGGCCTGGGGGTTACCACCGGTGGCCTTGGCGCCGGCGACAGCGCCGGCAGCCGCGCCACCCAACGGGCCCGCCCCGCCAGCCGTATTCACCACGGCCCTCTTCGCGGCGTCCCCGACAGCCTTCTTTATGCCCATGTCGATCACTCTCCAGGTTCTCTTCTTTTTGCCCAGCCGTGAAGCGGGACAGCCCTGGCCATCCAGGGTGTACTTAGGAATGTCCGGATTCGGGGCGGATCAGCAGGTCGGCGCCGGTCGCGTACCAGGGCGATTTCAAAGTCCCTTGTGTCAGGCTCTAGTGAAACAAACGGGGATGAAGTTCCCGATGTGCGTCGCAACGCCCGAAGACCCGTTTCGGCGTCGCGGGACCGGGTGGCGGGCGCAACGTGACGTCGGTGAACGCCGAATCACTCGAGTTGCCGTCGGTCGTCGCCGAGGCGGTCGTCCGCGCGGTATGCGGCGGCTGACCGGGCCGTCCGGGATACGAAATCACGTTGCCCGAGACATCCCCGTCCACCAGCATCGGGCGGTATGCGCGTCGAGGATCTGGTCCAGTTGGAAGGGCAGGGCGAGCTGCCGGAGTTGCTGCTGTTCTGGGGGCATCGGCCGCCGAAGGGCGGTGGCGTCGGCAAGGGGTGCCTGAGTCAGTGGTATCCGGCGCCGTTCACGGTGGACGGCGTGCGCTACGCGACCGCCGAGCACTTCATGATGGTCGGCAAGGCGCGGCTGTTCGGGGATGCCGAGGCGGAGAAGGTCGTGCTCGCCGACGACGACCCGGGCAAGGCCAAGGGCGCCGGGCGCAAGGTGCGCGGGTTCGATGAGGAGACCTGGGCCGAGCGCCGGTACGACCTGGTCGTCGCGGCCAATGAGGCGAAGTTCGGGCAGCATCCCGCGTTGCGCGACTTCCTGCTGGCGACGGGTGATCGGGTGCTCGTGGAGGCCAGCCCGTACGACACCGTGTGGGGAATCGGGCTGTCGGCGTCGCAGCCGGAGGCGCGGCATCCGGCTCAGTGGCGCGGCCTCAACCTGCTCGGCTTCGCGCTGATGGACGTGCGGGGCTCGCTCGCCGGACGGTGAGGCGCCGGTCAGGCGCGCACGCGTTCGAGGACGCGGAGGGAGCCCTCGACACGGCGTTCGGTCCACTGCCCGGTGGCCAGGGCCCGCTGGTAGACGCGGTACGGCGCCTGCCCGCCGTCGGCCGGGTCGGGGAAGATGTCGTGGAAGACCAGGGCGCCGCCCGGCATGACGTGCGGGGCCCAGCCGTCGTAGTCGGCCTGGGCGAGGTCCTCGGCGTGCCCGCCGTCGATGAAGACCATGGCGAGGGGCCGCGCCCACAGGGCCGCGACCGTGCTGGACTCGCCGACCACCGCGATGACGTGCTCCTCGAGGCCCGCGGCGGCGATCGTCCGGCGGAAGATCGGGAGGGTGTCCATCCGTCCCGTCGTCGGGTCGACGAGGGAGGGGTCGTGGTACTCCCAGCCCGCCTGGTTCTCCTCCGAGCCGTGGTGGTGGTCGACGGTCACGACGGTGGAACCGACCGTACGGGCGGCGGCGCCGAGATAGACCGCGGACTTCCCGCAGTAGGTGCCGACCTCGACGATCGGGCCGCGCGGGCCGTACTCCAGCGCCGTCTCATGCAGCGCGAGTCCCTCCGGCACCGGCATGAAGCCCCGGGCCGCCTCGGCGACACGGCGCAGGTCGGCCGGCATCGGCGCGTCGTCCGCCGACGTGAGCGTCGGCGCGTCGGCTCTCGAGTTCGGCAGGTCGTTCGTCGGCATCGCCTGGCTGGTCACGCCGGGCACCCTACCCGCCGCGACCGACGAGGCCCCATCCCCCCAAAGTGAGCCAAGTCATAGAGAGAGGGTGTGTCGATCATGTAAACGTTTCCATACACTCCCGTGTAATCGTTTCCACGCCGCTGATCAGGAGGCTCGATGGCCGGCATCAAGGATGTCGCCGCACACGCGGGCGTGTCCGTCGCCACGGTGTCGCGCGTGCTCAACGACAGCCCGAGAGTCACCGCGGAGACACGGGAGAAGGTCCGGGACGCCATGCGGGCGCTGCGGTACCGGCCGAACGGCGTCGCGCGCTCGCTGCGCACCGAGGCCACCCGGACGCTCGGACTGATCATCGGCGACATCCTCAACCCTTTCTTCGCCGCCATGGCCCGGGCCGTGGAGGACGAGGCGCGCGCCGCCGGCTACACCGTGGTCATCGGCAACGCCGACGAGCGCCCCGAGCAGCAGGACCACTACGTGCGCACGCTCCTGGAGCAGCGGGTCGACGGCCTGCTGATCTGCCCGACCGCGGAGACGACCCCGCTCGTCGAGGACTGCGTACGGTCCGGAAGCCCTCTGGTGTTCCTCGACCGGACGCTGCCCGGCCTCGACGTGCCGGCCGTACGCGCCGACGGCACCGAGGCCATCCACGACCTCGTCCGGCACATCCACCGGCTCGGTCACCGCCGCGTCGCGTTCATCTCCGGACCCGAGCTGCTGTCCACCGGCCGGGAGCGGACGCGGGCGTTCCTGGACGCGATGCGAGAATGCGACCTGGACATCCGTGACGAATACCTCGAAACGGGTGACTTCCAGGCAGCCAGCGGGCGGGCCATCGCGGCCCGGTTCCTCGACCTGCCGCACCCTCCCGAAGTGATCTTCACGGGAGACAACCTCATGGCGCTCGGCGCCCTGGACGAGATCCGGGCGCGCGGGCTGCGGATCCCCGACGATGTCGCCCTCGCCTCGTTCGACGACGTGGCCTGGTTCGTCCACCTGGACCCGCCGATCACCGCGATCACCCAACCCGCCGAAGAGCTCGGACGGCACGCGGTGCGCGTGCTCCTGGAGCGCGTCGAGCGGCGCCCCGTCGAGTCGGTCGTCCTGCCGGCCCGGCTCGTGATCCGCCGTTCCTGCGGAGAAACGGAGAGCACATGACAGAGGAGATCCTGCGGGTACGCGGGCTGCGCAAGCGGTTCCCCGGGGTCGTGGCGCTCGACGGCGTCGACTTCGACCTTCGCCCGGGCGAGGTGCACGTCCTCCTCGGCGAGAACGGCGCGGGCAAGAGCACGCTGATCAAGATGCTGTCCGGCGCGTACCACCCGGACGAGGGCACGATCTTCATGGACGGCCGGGAGACCGCCATCCGCACCGCCGAGGACGCCCAGCGGCACGGCATCGCCACGATCTACCAGGAGTTCAACCTCGTACCCCAGCTGACCGTGGCGGAGAACCTCATGCTCGGCCGGCCGCCCCGGCGGTTCGGGTTCGTGGACAAGAAGGCGATGTACCGCCACGCCCAGGAGCTGCTCGACCGGGTCGGCGTTGACGCCGACCCGCGGGCGCCGCTGGCGAGCCTCGGCATCGCCCGGATGCAGATGGTCGAGATCGCCAAGGCGCTCGGCCTCGACGCGCGCGTGCTGATCATGGACGAGCCGACCGCCGTGCTCACGACGTCCGAGGTGCAGCGGCTGTTCACGATCGTCCGGCAGCTCAAGGAGCAGGGCGTGGCGATCGTCTTCATCACCCACCACCTGGAGGAGATCGCCCAGATCGGCGACCGGGTCACGGTCCTGCGGGACGGTGCCTCGGTGGCGGAGGTGCCCGCCGACACGCCCGAGGAGGAGCTGGTCCGGCTGATGGTCGGCCGCTCCATCGACCAGCAGTACCCACGGGAACGTTCCACCCAGGGCGCTCCCCTGCTGGAGGTCCGGGGCCTCACCCGCAAGGGCGTCTTCGAGGACGTCTCCTTCGAGGTGCGCGCCGGCGAGGTCGTCGGCCTGGCCGGGCTGGTGGGCGCCGGTCGTACCGAGGTGGTCCGGGCGATCTTCGGCGCGGACCCGTACGACTCCGGCGAGGTCCTGGTGGACGGCCTGCCACTGCCGCGCGGCAAGGTCACCGCCGCCCTGGAGGCCGGGCTCGGCCTCGTGCCCGAGGACCGCAAGGGCCAGGGGCTCGTCCTCGGCGCGAACATCCGGGAGAACCTCGGCCTGGTGACGATGCGCCGGGCCACGCACGGCGGCTTCGTCGACCGCGCGGGCCAGGCCAAGGCCGCCGCAGAGGTCGCCGAGCAGCTCGGTGTGCGGATGAGCGGCCTCGGCCAGGAGGTCCGCACGCTGTCCGGCGGCAACCAACAGAAGATCGTCATCGGCAAGTGGCTGCTGGCCGAGGCGAACGTCCTCATCCTCGACGAGCCGACGCGCGGCATCGACGTCGGCGCCAAGGTCGAGATCTACCAGCTCATCAACTCCCTCACCGCCGCCGGACGCGCGGTTCTCATGATCTCCAGCGACCTCCCCGAGGTCCTGGGCATGAGCGACCGGGTGCTCGTGATGGCGCGCGGGAGGCTCGCCGGCGAACTCAGCGCCGCCGAAGCGACCCAGGACTCGGTGATGGCACTCGCCGTCGGCGAATTGGAGGAAACGGCATGACGACGGGAACGCTGCGCCTGCGCAAGGGCAGTTCCATACTGAGCGAGAACGGCTCGCTCATCGGGCTAGTCGTCCTGCTCGTCGCCCTGACGCTGCTGTCGGGCGACTTCCTGACGGTCACCAACCTGCTCAACGTCGGCGTCCAGGCGGCGGTCACCGCGATCCTCGCCTTCGGGCAGACCTTCGTCATCATCACGTCGGGCATCGACCTGTCGGTCGGCGCGGTCGCGGCCCTGTCGGCGGTCGTCCTCGCCTGGACCGCCACCAGCCACGGCATGGCCTGGCCCCTGGCCACCGGCTTCGCGCTCATCGTCGGCATCGCGTGCGGCCTCGTGAACGGCGCGCTGATCACGTACGGGAAGCTGCCGCCGTTCATCGCGACACTCGCCATGCAGGGCATCGCGCGCGGCCTCGGCCTCGTCATCTCCCAGGGCAGCCCCATCGCCCTGCCGGACTCGGTGTCGCACGTCGGCGACACCATCGGCGGCTACCTGCCGGTCCCGGCGATCGTGATGCTCCTGATGGGCGTCATCACCGCCGTCGTGCTGAACCGGACGTACGCCGGCCGCGCGATGTACGCGATCGGCGGCAACGAGGAGGCCGCGCGGCTGTCCGGGATCAAGGTCACCCGGCAGAAGCTCATCACGTACGCCCTCGCGGGCGGCTTCGCCGCCGTCGCCGGGATCGTGCTGGCCGGCCGGCTCGCGTCGGCTCAGCCGCAGGCCGCCCTCGGCTACGAACTGGACGCCATCGCCGCCGTCGTCATCGGCGGTGCCAGCCTCTCCGGCGGCAAGGGCAAGGCCCTCGGCACCTTCGTCGGCGCGCTCATCCTCGCCGTGCTCCGCAACGGCCTGAACCTCCTGTCGGTCTCCGCCTTCTGGCAGCAGGTCGTGATCGGGATCGTCATCGCCCTCGCGGTGCTCCTCGACACGCTGCGCCGCCGCCAGGCCAGCTGAAGAATCACATCGAAAGGTCTCACCATCATGCAGTTCACCAAGCCGGCCGCGATCGCGGCCGCCGGAGCGATCCTGGCCCTCGGCCTCACGGCCTGCAACAACGGCTCCTCCTCTTCCGCCGGCGGCAGCGGTGGCGGTGGCGGCGACATCAAGATCGGCCTGTCCGTCTCCACGCTCAACAACCCGTACTTCGTGCAGCTGCGTCAGGGCGCCGAGGCGGAGGCGAAGAAGGAGGGCGTCAAGATCACCACGACGGACGCCCAGAACGACGCCTCGCAGCAGGTCAACCAGGTGCAGAACTTCGCCAGCCAGAGCATGAAGGCGATCATCATCAACCCGGTCGACTCCTCGGCCGCCGCGCCCGCCGTGAAGGCCGCGGACCGCAGCAAGATCCCCGTGATCGCCGCCGACCGCGGCGTCACCGGGGCGACGGTCACCCAGACCGTCGCGTCCGACAACGTCGCCGGCGGAAAGCTGGCCGCCCAGGAGCTCGGCAAGGCGCTCGGCGGCAAGGGCAAGGTCGCCGTCCTGCAGGGCACGGCGGGCACGTCGGCCGCCCGTGACCGGCAGCAGGGCTTCGCCGAGGGCATCAAGGCCTTCCCCGGCATTCAGGTCGTCGCCCAGCAGCCCGCCGACTTCGACCGGACCAAGGGCCTGGACGTCATGACCAACATGCTGCAGGCCCACTCCGACATCACGGGTGTGTTCGCGGCCAACGACGAGATGGCGCTGGGCGCGATCAAGGCGCTGGGCGCGAAGGCCGGCAAGCAGGTCAAGGTGGTCGGCTTCGACGGCTCGCCGGACGGGCTCAAGGCCGTCCAGGCGGGCACGCTCAGCGCCGACGTCGCCCAGCAGCCGGTGCTCCTGGGCCAACTGGCCGTACAGTCCGCCGTGAAGGCCGCGAAGGGCGGCAAAATCGAGGCGACCGTGGCCGTCCCCGTGAAGGTGGCCACGAAGGACAACGTCGCCCAGTTCACGAACGGAGCCTGATGCCGGAAAAGACCTACGACGTGCTGGTCGTCGGCTCGGTCAACGCGGACCTCGTGGTCCGCGTCGACCGGCGCCCGGCGGCCGGGGAGACCGTCCTCGGCTCGGACCTGGCCACCTACCCGGGCGGCAAGGGGGCCAACCAGGCCGTCGCTGCCGCCCGGCTGGGCGGCCGGGTGGCCTTCCTCGGCCGCGCCGGCACGGACGGGCAGGGCGACTTCCTCCGGGGCGCCCTGCGCGGCGACGGCGTGGACATCGCCCACCTGATCACCACGCCGGGCCCGAGCGGGGTCGCGCTGATCACCGTGGGCCCCGAGGGGGACAACAGCATCATCGTCTCCCCCGGCGCGAACGGCCGGGTCACCGAAAAGGACGTCATGGCGGCCGGGCCGCTGTTCGCCGACGCGTCGGTGGTCTCGCTCCAGCTGGAGATCCCCCTCGACGCCGTGCTGGCCGCCGCGCGCGCCGCCAAGGCCGCCGGCGCCCGCGTGGTGTTCAACCTGTCGCCGCCCGCCGCCGTGCCGGACGAGCTGCTCGCGCTGTGCGACCCGCTGGTCGTCAACGAGCACGAGGCCGCCTTCCTCGGGGCGAGCGATCCGGCCGGTCTGCTGGCGCGCGGCCCGCGCTCCGTCGTGATCACCCGGGGCGCGGACGGGGCCGTCGTCGCCGACGGCGGCGGCGTCATCGAGGTCCCGAGCCCGCGCGTCGAGGCGGTCGACACCACCGGGGCCGGAGACGCGTTCACCGGCGCCCTGGCCTGGCGGCTGGCGCGGGGCGACGACCTGGCGGCGGCCGCGCGCTTCGCCACCCGCGTCGGGGCCGCCGCCGTGCGCGTCGCGGGCGCCCAGAGCTCGTTCCCGCGCCTCACCGATCTGGAGGACGTGTGAAGCGCGGGGGAATCCTCAACGGCGCCCTCTCCGGCGCCCTGGCCCGGCTGGGGCACACCGACCAGGTGCTGATCTGCGACAGCGGCATGCCGATCCCGGCCGGTGTCGAGGTCGTGGACCTCGCGTTCGTGCCGGGCATCCCCGGCTTCGCCGAGGTGCTCGACGGGATCCTGGCGGAGCTGGTCGTCGAGGGCGCGATCGCGGCGGAGGAGGTCGTGGGCGGCAACCCCGAGTGCGACGCCCTCCTCGACGACCGGCTTCCCGCGTTGGCGTACGTGCCGCACGAGGAGCTGAAGCTGCTGGCGCACGCGGTCAAGGTCGTGGTCCGCACGGGCGAGGCGACCCCGTACGCGAACGTGATCCTCCGGTGCGGCGTGGCCTTCTGACCGGAGTCCCCTTGCCCACGCTTACTGAAACGTGTTCTACTTTCTCGCGTGAGTCAGCGCTCCCGTGTCGGGATGACGGATGACGAGGTCGCCACGCTCCTGCAGGAGCAGAAGAAACTGCAGCTGGCGACCATCAACCGCGACGGCACCCCGCACCTCGTGACCATGTTCTACGGCCTGATCGACGGCAAGATCACGTTCTGGACGTACCGGACCTCGCGCAAGGCGCACAACCTGCGCCGCGACCCCCGGGTGACCTGCCTGATCGAGACGGGCGGGGAGTACTTCGAGCTACGCGGGCTGATGATGTACGGCACGGTCCGGACACTTACCGAACTGAATGACGTTCGGTATGTTGGCGCCGAAGTGGTCCGCAGGATGATGGATCTGGAGGACGAGGACGCCATCGCCCCGTTCGTCGATCAGACCGCGGCCAAGCGGCACGCGTACATCGTCGAGCCGACGAGCGTCGCGTCCTGGGACCATCGCAAGCTCACCTGAGCGAGGGAGCCATGGAAGTACGAGTCGATCCACTGGTGTGCGAGGCCAACGGCGTGTGCGTGGGACTGGTGCCCGAGGTGTTCGACCTCGACGATGACGACGTCCTGCACATCGTCGAGCCGAACCCCCCGGCCGAGCTGATCGACCGCGTCCGGCACGCCGTACGGTCCTGCCCCAAGGCCGCGCTGACCCTCGAGGAGTAGTCCCGGCGCCCGGACCGGGCGCCGTATCGTCGGCCGGCGCTCCCGTCGGCCCTGCCATGGAGGTGTGCACGGTGCGAGCCGCGGTCCTACGCCAGATCGGCGACGAAGAGCTCGATCTGCGCGACGACGCCACGACGACCGAGCCCGGCCCCGACCAGGTGAAGGTGAGGGTCAAGGCGACCGGCGTCTGCCACTCCGACCTGTCGGTCCTGTCGGGCCTGCTGCCGATGCCGACCCCCTGCGTTCTCGGGCACGAGGGCGCCGGCGAGGTCGTCGAGGTCGGCGACCGGGTCACCAACGTCCGGCCCGGCGACCACGTCGTCGTCAACTGGACCCCGGACTGCGGCACCTGCGCCGACTGCCTTCGCGGCGAGCCGTACCTCTGCATGAGCTTCCTCGCCGAGGCGTTCGGCGACCCCAGGTTCCGGCTGGGCGGCGACGCCCCCGCCTTCGGCATGGTCGGCTGCGGCACCTGGGCGGAGGAGCTCGTGGTGCCGTGGCAGGGCGTCATCAAGGTGGCCGACGACGTGCCGTTCGAGTACGCCGCGCTGCTCGGCTGCGGCATCCCGACCGGCGTCGGCGCGGTGTTCAACACGGCCAAGGTGCGGCCCGGTTCCAAGGTCGCCGTGGTGGGTGCGGGCGGCGTGGGCCTGTCGGTGGTCCAGGGCGCCCGGATCGCCGGGGCGGCGACCATCCTGGCGATCGATCCGAACGAGGCCAAGCACCCGATCGCCAAGCAGTTCGGTGCCACGCACACGGCCACACTCGACAACCTGGCAGAAACGAACGGCCTGCTGACGGGGGGCCAGGGCTTCGACTACGTCTTCGAGGTCGTCGGGAAGGCCGCGGCCATCCAGACGGCCTGGCAGACGACCCGGCGCGGTGGTGACGTCATCGTGGTCGGCGCGGGCGCGGGCGACGACAACTTCCAGATGAGCGCCTTCTCTCTGCTGTTCGACGGCAAGACCCTCAAGCCCTCGCTGTACGGCGAGAGCGACTTGAAGCGCGACATCCCGCTGTTCGTCGACCTGTGGCGCGCCGGGAAGCTGGACCTCGAGGGTCTGATCACACGGCGGATCCGCTTCGAGGACCTCAACGACGCCGTCGCGACCCTCAAGCGCGGCGACGCGATCCGCCAGGTCGTCCTGTTCGACTAGATCCCCCGGCTCACCGGCGGCCCCACCGTTCGGTGGGGCCGCCGCACGCTTTTACGGAAGGTTCGGCCCGTTACCGCGCGCGTAAAAAAGGGCGGCCGGCGGGCGCTGCCCGGCCGCCGGCCGCCCCGCCGCGACCCACACTCCCTGACCCAGTGCGGGGAGCGCGGGTCACGCCGTGATGAGGTGTCCCGGACCGGGACGCCGGTCACCCTTGCGTGGTGACTCACCTGCTTCATCGCCGCGAGTGGCGAATTCGCTACACACTTCGCGGCGGTCCTCAACTGGCGAAAGTTTTGATTGCCGCATATCGGGCATCTGGGCGTTCAGTCCGGAACCAGGAGGCTCCAATGCGGATAAGGGGCGGCATCAGCTTCGTCGGCCTGATTTACATATTGATCGGCATCTTCGTGGCGTGGGACCACGGCTACATCACGATCGGCCTGGCCAAGCGCATTCTGAGCGCCCTTCTGGCCATCTTCCTGTGGGTGCTCATCCTCCTCGGCATCGACCTGCACGTCAGCTGACGCCCCTCGACCGCCATTGCGGCCGCCGTTCGACAAGGGCGGCCGCAATGGCGTTTTCGTCTGACCGAATCGGCGGATCGCCCCTTCGGACGTCACTTCTTCGGACAGAGCCGTGTCCTGCTCAGGGAATGGGAGTGCGCCAGAGGGTCGGGACGTCTCCGGTGGCGTCACCGGTGAACCCGACGCCGACCAGCGTGCCGCCGGCGACGGTCAGCCCGGTGATCCGCTGCGTGCCCAGCCCGTCCAGCCCCGTGCCGTGCGGTCGCGACGACCGCCACGTGCGGCCGTCCGGCGAGGTCCACAGCACCACGTCGGAACCCGTCGTACCGGCGAGCACGAACCCGTGCGCCGTCGCCGTGCCCGCCGTCACCGCCGCGCCCTGCCCTGCCCCGGGCAGCGCGATGGGCTGCCACGTCCGGCCGCCGTCCGCCGAGACCGTGGCGAAGGCGGCGGAGCCCGGCGCGCCCGCGGCCGGCGGGCCGGTGACGCCCGCGGCGCCTGTCACGCCGGTCGCGACCAGCACCCCGCCCCGCGCCACCACCGACGTCAGGGAACCCGCGGCTGCACCCTGCGGAAGCACGGGAGCGGCCGGTGACAGCGCCCACTTCTTCCCGTCCGGCGAGGTCCAGACCGCCGGCTGCGCCGTCTTGTTCCTCGTCTGCCCGCCGACCGCGACGAACCCGGCCGGGCCCGCCGTCACGTCGCCCATCCACTTGGGCGCGTCGCCGGTGCCGACCAGGTCGCCCTTGCCCGCGTTGCCGGACCAGGCCCAGTTCTTGAGGTCCGTGGAGTACCAGGCGGCGGCGGTGTCGTTCTGCCGGCCCACGACGACGTACGCGCCGCCGTTCGCCGCGGCGGCCACCGGCACGAGGCCGGACCCGCCGAAGACCTTCCCGCCCGGGACGAACTGCCAGGAGCCGCCGTCCGATGACATCAGGGTCAGCGCGCGGCCACCGGCGCGCCCGACCGCCAGCCAGCCGGCGGCCCCGTGAACGGCGTCGACGATCTGGCGGGGAGGCGTCCCCGCCGGGAGCGTCGCTCGGGTCCACGCCGAGCCGCCCGGTGAGGTCCACACGGCGGCGTCACCGCTGGAGCCGCCGACCGCGATGACGCGGCCCGCGTCGGAGACCACCCCGGTGAGCGTGCGCTCCGGGTGCACGGCGTCCGGGACCGCGGTGAGGTTCACGTCGCCCGCCCCGGCCACCGAGAGGTAGGCGTCACCCGTGCCCAGCCGGCCGGTGACCACCGCGCCGGCGGCCGCCGGCGCCACGTCGGTGAGGTTCCGGCCCGGCGGGACGTCGCCCGCCCGCTGCCAGCTCTTACCGTCGGCGCTCGTCAGCACGGCCGTCTTCCCGGCGCCGACCGGCACGAGGGCGGCCAGTCCCGCGTCCGCGCCGCGCAGCGCGCCGAGGCGGGAGTACCCGTCCACGCCGAGCTGACCGATCGGCGCCCAGGTCTGCCCGTCGGCGGAACCGAAGATCACGGCGTAGGAGGTCGTCCTGCGGTGCTTCTTCGACCCCGTGGTCCGCGACGCCTCACGGGCGGCGAAGAGGCCGGAGCGGGTCCCCACCAGGGCCACGATGTTCCCCGACGACCCCTGGGCCTGCGGGATGGTCACGGGCGCCCAGCTGTGCCCGGAGTCGGGGGACCTCCAGAAGGCCTCCCGCACGACCGTCTGCTGGACACTCTTCTTTTTCTTCTTGACCTTCTTCGTGACCGTGACGGTGGTCCGCAGCGTCCCTTCGGCGACCACCGTGTCGCCGTAGGCCGCGACCGAGGAGATCGACAGCGGGGTGCCGCCCGGCTGCGGCGAGAGCTGCTCCGGCCCGAGGCGCGTCCACGCGCGGCCGTCACGGGAGGTCCACACGATCGCCTGCGTGCCGCCCTTGACCGCGCCCGTCCCGGCCGCGACGAACCCCGAACCGGTGCGGACGAGTCGGTTGATCTTGTCACCGGGGCCGAACGCACCGGCGACCGCCGCGCGCGTCCACGACCGGGAGTCATGGCTCGTCCACGAGACGACGCCCGAGGACGTCACGCCGAGCGCCGCCCATCCGCCGGTGTTCCCCGCGACCAGCTGGGGGTACTCCCCCGGCGGCGGATCCCCGCCGTCGGCCGCGCGCACCCGCGCGACCCGCCAGGTGCGGCCGCCGTCGGCGGAGGTCAGGAACTGCCCGCGCGAATAGACGCCTCCCTGCTCGGACCCGATCGCCACGATGGCGCCGCCGGCGGCGGCGACGGCGGTGAGCGCGTGCGACCGGCCGCTGCTCTTGGCCGCCGGGTCGAGGGTGAACAGGCGGTCGGCCGCCACCGGGACGGGCGCCGCCGGCTTCTTCGGCTCGTCGCCGCCCGTGCCGAACAGGGCGTAGGCGCCTCCGCCGAGGACGATGACGGCGGCGGCGCCGATCGCGACGGGCCGGAGCGGCACCGACGGCAGGCGGCGCGTCCGCGTCGGCGGCGTCCACGGCACCGCGTCCGCCGCCGGCTCCTCCGGAGCCACGACGGAGGGTGTCGCGGGCACGGCAGGTGCGGCAGGGGGGACGGCCGCCGTGGGCCGCTGCGCGGCACTCGCCGCACTGGGATACGCCGCGGCGCTGGCGGCGACGGGGACGCTGGCCGGAGCCGACGGGCGGGGCTCCGGCTCGGCGCGGCTCCAGTCGATGCCGGCGCGGTGCCACACCCCGTTGGAACGCTGCCAGGGCGAGGAACTCGGCACGCCGGGGACCCTGCGGCCGTCCGACGCGCCCTCCGCCGCCTCCGCGAGCCGCTCGCTGATCCGGCGGCGCTCGTCGCGGCCGGAGCGCCGGGGCGCGCCCGGCCGGGGGTCGTTCGCGTGCGGGCGGACGGCACTGCCGCCGAAAGGCTCCCCGGGGGGCGCTCCGCTTCCGGTCGTGGTCACGCTCACCTCTTGTCAAAAGACCGTTCGTGCAAGGACCTATCAAACCGCTATTCGGCCCGCAACGGGGCCGTGAGAGAGCGGCATCCCGGAGGGAATCTCACCGCGTCACCAGCCCGTCACCGGCCCATTCCCATCTGTCCACCTCCGGCCCGGAGACCTGTCCTCACCGCCGAGCCATAGACGCCCCCGGCACGGCCTGCCTAGCGTCCCGTTCCGGAGGTGGTGAACATGTCCCTGACCGTTTCCCCCGAGCTGGTCGAGCGCGCCCGCCGCGACGACCTCGACGACGAGGCCTTCCTCGCCTGCATCCGCACGTCCCTGCCGTACGCCTGGCAGGTCGTCGACGGACTGATCGGCGAACTCCGGACGGACGGCGCCGACTTCGCGGCCAACGAGGTGCCGCCCCCCGACGAGGCGGCCCGCGGCCAGCTGCTGCGCATGCTGGCCAGCGACGCGATGCGCGGGGCGCTGGAACGTTACTACGGCGTCCGCCTGGCGTTCCAGAACTGCCACAAGGTCGCGGTGTTCAGCCCAGGCGCCGACGCGGCGTACCGGGAGTTCGTCACCCCGCGCGCCCAGATCCTCAACCAGCGCCCCGAGCTGGTCGACTGCTGAAGCCACGAACGGAGCCGTACGCTCGCGCGTACGGCTCCGTCGGGAGTTCAGGAGCGGGTCAGCTCCGGACGTAGACCCGGGTGCCGATAGGCAGCATCGGGGCCACGATGTCCGCCGTCTGCATCGGGATGCGCACGCAGCCGTGCGAGGCCGGGTGCAGGGGCACCTCCGGCTCGCCGTGGATGGCGTAGCCGCCGATGAAGTAGCTGGCCTTGTAGAGCTTGCCGAGCGGAGAGGTCTCCCAGCCCTTGGCCTTCCGGTAGACCTTGAAGTTGCCGCGCGGCGTGTGCGCCTTCTCCTTCTGGCCGTTCTGGTAGTAATACGTCTCCGAGCCCGAGGAGATGTGGCTGATGAGAACGAGTTTGCCGCTCTTGTAGATGAAGAGCAGCTGGTGCTTGATATCGACCTCGGCGCGGGTCTTGGCGCCGTTCTTGACGAGGGGCTTCGGAACCCGCGGGTGGGCCAGCGCCGCCCAGGTCTTCTTGCCCACCGGCGCCGACTGCACCGGGTGCATTCCCTGGGCCTTCTGGAACGCCCACACCGCGAAACGGGTGCCGCTGCCGTACTGGCCGTCGACCTTTCCCGGGTCGTAGTGGAGGGCGATCAGGCGCTGCTGGAGGCGCGTCACCGCCGCGCCCTTGTCGCCGAAGTGAACCGTCGGGTTGGCCTGCGCCGAGACGGGGGATGTGGCGGCGGCCGCGAACGCGGTCGCGGGGGCGGCCACAGCCGGGACGAGGGCCATTGCCGACAACGTCCCGATGGCGGCGGCCTTCCCCAGGCTTATTCGCATACAGCTCTCCCAAACTTTGACAGATTGCACGAGCCAACCTGTTTTACCTCATGCGGGCGATCTTTACGATGCTTTTGCCGCCGAAAAGGTTCGTTCGGGTGATGTGGGAGATGTCACCGCCGCCGGGCGGAGAGGTCAGCGTTCGGGCGTGGTCCGGGCCTCGACCCGGCCCTTGTAGGCGACGGCCCGGATGTGCACGACCGGGGCGTCGGCCGGCAGGTCACCGGTCCAGTCATCGTCGCGGGTGACGCCGAAGCCGTTCGTCTCGACCCGCACGCCGGGCGGCACGAGGATCTGGATGTCCGACTTGTACGCCACGGCGAGGATGGCGGTGACCGGCTCGGTCAGCTCCGCCGCCCGCAGGTCGATCACGCCTTTGCCCTTGTAGACGAGCGCGCGGTACTTCCCGGGCACCCGCCAGCGCCCGGCCTGCCGGACGCTGTTCTTGATCGCCACGGTGTACCGCCCCGGCTTCGGCAGGTTCCCGGATGCGGCCGATCGCGGCACGACGGGAGCGGTGGCCGTCGGCAGGTCGACGAGCAGCCCGGCGAGGTCGGCGTGGGTCCGCGCGGCCAGGGCGCCGCGCATGCGCTCGTCGAACTCCCCGTCGGTCAGGCGTCCTTCGGCGAAGGCCAGCTGCAGCCGCTGCACCGTCTCGTCGCGTTCCTGGTCGGACGCGCGCAGGCTCGGCGCCGCCTCGTGGTACGGCTCCATGGAGGGACCCCCTTCAAGTCGCGATGTATCTTAACCCAACTTCTCTCCAACTCCGAGACCAATGGCACGGAACACGACGGGAGGCCGACCGCCGGGTCCACCGGTGAGATCACTCGCGGCACTACGGTGGAACGGTGCTCCTACTCACGACGCTCGGCGCGTGGCGCGCCCATCCGGACGAGCCGTTCCGCAGTGAGACGGCCGCGTACGCGCCGGAGGAGGACGCCGCCGCGCTGGCCACCGACGCCTTCGGCGACGAGCAGGTCATCGCCCTGGTCTTCGACCATCCGCCGCTGACGCTGCCCGGCGTCGTCAACCGTGAGACCGTCAGGCAGATCCGGTACGCCCGCCGCGACCCGAGCGGGAAGGTCACCGGTCTCCACGTCCGGCCGGCGATCGCCGAGGCCCTCGACCTGCTGCCGCACCCCGAGGGCGGCTGGTTCCGCGAGACCTGGCGGACGTCCGTACGGGTCGCGGCGCACGGCGGCGAGCGCGTGACCGCGACCGGCATCTACTTCCTGCTGGGTCCGGGCGAGGAGTCGATGTGGCACTCCGTCCGTTCGGACGAGCTGTGGCTGTGGCATCGCGGCGGCCCACTGGCGCTGACGCTCGGCGGTGACGCCGACACCCCCGGCAGGCAGACCGAAACGATCATCCTCGGCCCGGACGTCGAGGACGGGCGGCGGCCGCAGGCGCTCGTGCCGGCCGGCGTCTGGCAGGCCGCCCGGCCCGCCTCGGACCAAGAGGTCCTGGTCAGCTGCGTCGTCTCCCCCGGCTTCGACTACGCCGACTTCCGGGCGTAGCCCGGCCGGAGCGCCGGCGTCCCGCCGCCCGCGCGGACGCGGGTGGCGGGGTGCCGACCGGGTATGCGGGCAGCGTTACTGGAGCGCCTGGAAGAGCGCGGTCGTCTGCTCGCCGATGTTCTTGGCGACGAGGTACGGCTCCGTCGCGTTGACCTGCTGCCAGTTGTCGCGGACGTCCTCGACGCTCAGCCCGTCCTTCTTGGTGAAGCCGGGGCCCTCGGCGACGAAGACGCGGGCCACCCGCCCGCCGCCGACGGTGTAGGTCTCGCCGCTGCTCTCGTTGCTCTCATGAGCCAGCCAGACGACCACGGGCGAGACGTGCTCGACACTGAGCCGGTCCTGGAACTCGGCGGGGAACAGATCCTCCGTCATCCGGGTCCAGGCGACCGGCGCGATCGCATTGACCTTGATGTTGTACTTGGCGCCCTCGGCCGCGAGCGTCTTGGTCAGGCCGACCAGCCCCATCTTCGCCGCCGAGTAGTTCGCCTGCCCGAAGTTGCCGAACAGCCCCGCCGGCGACGACGTCATGACCACCCGGCCGTACGCCTGCTCGCGCAGGTGCGGCCAGGCGGCGTGCGTGACGAGGAAGGACCCGCGCAGGTGCACGGCGATGACCTGGTCGAACTCCTCCGGCGACATGTTCTTGAACGACTTGTCGCGCAGGATGCCGGCGTTGTTGACGACGATGTCCACGCGGCCGAACGCGTCGAGCGCGGTCCGTACGATCGCCTCCGCGCCCTCCGCGGTGGCCACGTTGTCGGGGCTCGCGACGGCCTCTCCGCCGTTCTTCCTGATCTCGGCGACCACGTCGGCGGCCGGGCCCGTGGAGGCTCCGCTGCCGTCGAGCGCGCCGCCGAGGTCGTTGACGACCACCTTCGCGCCGCGCGCGGCCAGTTCGAGCGCGTGCTGCCGCCCGAGGCCCTGGCCCGCTCCGGTGACGATCGCCACCCGTCCGTCAAACCGCAGTTCCGCCATTCTCCGTACCCTCCTCGCGACCTGATCTCCTGGACACGGGGTCCGCCGTGCAGACAGTGTCCACCACCGAACCGAATCGCGCTCGGCCGGGAATCGCAAGAGGGGCGGCGTCAGGGGCCGAGGTCGGGAACCGGCTTGGGCTCATCGGCCGACGGGCTCTCCTCTTCTCCCACGGCGTTCTCCCGGCGCTTGCGGCGCACCGACCAGACGACGAACGCCACGACGACGACGGCGCCGACCGCGATCGCCAGCACCCTCCCGGCCCACTGCGCCACCTGCTCGAACGCGGTCCCCGCGAGGAAACCGCCGACGGTGAAGCCGATCCCCCACGTGGCCCCGCCGAGGGCGTTGAACGCCAGGAACCGGCCGTACGGCATCTTGGCGCTGCCGGCGAGCGCGGGCATCAGCGCGCGGAGCAGTGCGGTGTAGCGGCCGATGAAGACGGCGAACGCCCCGCGCCGGCGCAGCAGGCCGTGCGCCTTCTCGACCTTCGGCCGGTGCTTGTGCAGCGCCTTCATGCCGAGTAGCCGGTCACCGTAGCGGCGACCGATCTCGTACCCGACCGAGTCACCGATGACGGCCGACAGCACGATGATCACAAGCAGGATGGGGAGTGAGACCCGGTGCTGGCTGGCCAGCACGCCGGCCACGACGATGGCGGTCTCCCCGGGGAAGACGAAGCCGAAGAAGAGCGCCGCCTCAGCGAAGACGAGCGCCGCGACGACGCCGTAGATGACCGGACCGTGAAGGTCGAGAAGTGCATGCGTGATCTGGCCCACAGGCGATCAACATCCCATTTCCGGCGTCGTCATGTCCGTCATCGTATGAGCCCTGGTCCATGACTGAATCGTCCTCAGGTCTGACACGGGTTATTACTTTGGATCAGGAGGGTGCCGCACATGGACGACTTCACGGTGAATCTTCACCGCCGTTTGCCCCCGGAGGGAAACCTCGTCTGGTCGCCGTACTCGGTGGCGTCGGCGCTCGCGCTGGTCGCCGCCGGCGCGCGCGGAAGGACACTGGAGGAGCTGACGCGGGTGCTCGGCGCACCCCCGGAACGGCTCCGTCTCGCCGAGGCCGCCGCGCCGGGCGACGCCGAGATCAGGGTGGCCAACACCCTCTGGGCCCACGCCGGGCTGACCTTCGAGGACGCCTACCGGCGGTCGATCGCCGACCTTCCCGGGGCCTCGGTCCGGGTCGCCGACTTCGCCGCCGATCCGGAGGCCGCCCGTCAAGCCGTCAACCGGGAGGTGGAGAAGGTCACAAACGAGCTGATCCGGGACCTGCTGCCGCCCGGGGCGGTCGATCGGCGGACCGCTGCCGTCCTCGCCAACGCGCTTTACCTGAAGGCCGCCTGGGAGAGCACGTTCGCCGAGCGGGACACCCGGCCCGAGACCTTCCACGGCGCGCGCGGGCCCCACGAGGTGCCGATGATGCGGCGGACGGGGCGGATGCCGTACGCCGAGGCCGACGGCTGGCGCATGGCCGCGCCGGCCGCCGACGGCGGCGTCTCGGTGGAGGTGCTCCTCGGGACGGATCCCGCCGCGGCGCCGCCCGACCCCGGCCTCCTGCGAACGCTGCGCGCCTCCGCGCGGTCCGTCAGGGTCGCGCTGTCCCTGCCCCGGTTCCGGGTGGAGAGCCGGGTGAGCCTGGGCGAATGCCTCGGCGCGCTCGGCGCCGGGACCGCCTTCACCGGTGACGCCGACCTCTCCGGGATGGCTGCGGAACCTGTCCACCTCGACCGGATCGAGCACAAGGCCGTGCTCGACGTCGACGAGGCCGGGGTCGAGGGGGCCGCGGCGACGGCCGTGGTGGTGACCCTGTCCGCGTACTCCGGGCGTCCCGTGGAGTTCCGGGTCGATCGGCCGTTCCTGGTGTTCGTCCGGCATGCCGAGAGTGAGGCCGTCTACTTCGCCGCCCGCGTCACCGACCTGTGAGGAGGGTCTCGGCGCAGTCGCGCCGGAGATGAGACGGCCGTCACAGGCAGATTGCCGTTAACCGACTAGTCTTACCCTGAATCTGCCGGAATCATGCAGTCGGTTTTGGTGGAGATCACCGAAGACCGACCGGCCCGCCCGGGGCTTTGCCCCGCCGAGGCCCTGAGGCCGGTAGCCTTGTCAAGGTTACTGATCCACCTGCGAGCCGCGGAAGAGGGCGATCGCCGCCGTGTCGACCCAGTCGTCGCGATCCTCCGCCGACCTGAGCACTCCTGACTTCGGTCCTAATGAGTGGCTGGTCGACGAGTTGTACCAAAAGTACCTAGAAGACCCCAACTCGGTTGACCGAGCGTGGTGGAATTTCTTCGCCGACTACCAGCCGGACCGACCGTCCAAGGCTCCCGCCGGCGCCGACGGCTCGGCCGCGCCCCCCGCGGCTCCTCCCTCACCCACGGCTCCCACCCCGAAGCAGGCGCCCGCCGCCGCCAAGCCCGCCGAGGCCGCGCCCGCGAAGAAGCCCGCGGCCGCCCCGCAGGTGCCCGGTGCCGAAGAGGTACGGCTGCGCGGCGTCGCCGCCCGCACGGTGACCAACATGGAGGCCAGCCTGGCCGTGCCGACCGCGACGAGCGTGCGCGCGGTCCCGGCCAAGCTGTTGATCGACAACCGTATCGTCATCAACAACCACCTCAAGCGCGGACGCGGGGGGAAGGTCTCCTTCACCCATCTGATCGGCTATGCCATCATCCGGGCGCTGCGGGCGATGCCGGAGATGAACGCCTCGTACGCCGAGGTGGACGGCAAGCCCACGCTGATCAAGCCAGAACACGTCAACTTCGGCCTCGCCATCGACCTGAAGAAGGACGACGGCCAGCGGCAGCTCGTGGTGCCCAACATCAAGGCCGCCGAGATCCTCGACTTCCGCCAGTTCTGGGCCGCTTACGAAGAGCTCGTGCGCAAGGCGCGGGGCAACAAGCTGACCATCGACGACTACGCCGGAACCACGATCAGCCTCACCAACCCGGGCACCATCGGCACGGTCCACTCCGTGCCGCGGCTCATGCCCGGTCAGGGCACGATCATCGGCGTCGGCGCGATGGAGTACCCCGCCGAGTACGCCGGCACCTCCGAGGAGGCGCTCGCCCGGCTCGGCATCAGCAAGGTCATGACGCTGACCTCGACGTACGACCACCGCATCATCCAGGGCGCCCAGTCGGGCGACTTCCTGCGCCGCGTGCACCAGCTGCTGCTCGGTGAGGGCGACTTCTACGACGAGATCTTCGAGGCGCTGCGGATCCCGTACGAGCCGGTCCGCTGGGTGCAGGACATCAGCGCCACCCACGAGGACGACGTCGCCAAGGTCGCGCGGGTCCACGAGCTGATCCACGCCTACCGCGTGCGCGGTCACCTCATGGCCGACACCGACCCGCTGGAGTACACGCAGCGCCGCCACCCCGACCTCGACGTCCTCAAGCACGGCCTCACCCTCTGGGACCTCGAGCGCGAGTTCGCCACGGGCGGCTTCGGCGGCAAGCCGACGATGAAGCTCCGCGAAATCCTCGGCGTCCTGCGCAACTCCTACTGCCGCACCGTCGGCATCGAGTACATGCACATCCAGGATCCCAAGGAGCGGGCCTGGATCCAGGAGCGGGTCGAGGTCTCTCACGAGAAGCCCGACCCCGAGGAGCAGAAGCACATCCTCGGCCGGCTCAACACCGCCGAGGCGTTCGAGACCTTCCTGCAGACCAAGTTCGTCGGGCAGAAGCGCTTCTCGCTCGAGGGCGGCGAGTCGCTGATCCCGCTGCTCGACTCGGTCATCACCGCGGCCTCCCAGGATCACCTGGACGAGGTCGTCATCGGCATGGCCCACCGCGGCCGGCTGAACGTCCTGGCCAACATCGTCGGCAAGTCCTACGGCCAGATCTTCGGCGAGTTCGAGGGCAACCTCGACCCGCGCAGCGCCCAGGGCTCCGGCGACGTCAAGTACCACCTCGGCGCCGACGGCGACTTCGTGGCCCGGGACGGCTCGAAGATCCGCACCTCGCTGGTGGCCAACCCGAGCCACCTCGAGACCGTCGACCCGGTCGCCGAAGGTGTCGTCCGCGCCAAGCAGGACCTGCGCGACGTCGGCGAGGGCGGTTTCACCGTCATGCCGATCCTCATCCACGGCGACGCCGCGTTCGCGGGCCAGGGCGTCGTGGCCGAGACCCTCAACCTCTCGCAGCTGCGCGGCTACCGCACCGGCGGCACCGTGCACGTCGTCGTGAACAACCAGGTGGGCTTCACCACCGCGCCGGAGTACTCCCGCTCCAGCGTCTACGCCACCGACGTGGCCCGGATGATCCAGGCGCCGATCTTCCACGTCAACGGCGACGACCCCGAGGCGTGCGCGCGCGTGGCCCAGCTCGCGTTCGAGTACCGCCAGACGTTCAACAAGGACGTCGTCATCGACATGATCTGCTACCGGCGGCGGGGTCACAACGAGAGTGACAACCCGTCGTTCACGCAGCCGCTGATGTACGACATCATCGACGCCAAGCGGTCGGTCCGGAAGCTCTACACCGAGGCCCTCATCGGCCGCGGCGACATCACCGTCGAAGAGGCCGAGCAGGCGCTCCGCGACTACCAGCAGCAGCTGGAGCGGGTGTTCAGCGAGACCCGCGAGGCCACCAAACAGCAGCCGCCCGCGGGCTTCACCAAGCCCGACGTCGAGCGCATCCCGCTGGACCACGCGGGGGTCGGCACCGCCGTCTCCGACGAGACGATCAAGCGGATCGTCGACACGCAGCTCAACCTGCCGGAGGGCTTCACGCCGCACCCGCGCGTCCAGCCGCTGGTGGCCAAGCGCGCGCAGATGGTGGAAGAGGACGCGATCGACTGGGCGACCGGTGAGATGTTCGCGCTCGGGTCGCTGCTGATCGACGGCCGCCCGGTGCGCCTCGTCGGCCAGGACACCCGGCGCGGCACCTTCGGCCAGCGGCACGCCGTGCTCTTCGACCGCAAGACCGGCGAGGAATACACCCCGCTCAAGCAGTTCGGCAAGGGCATCTCGAAGTTCTACGTCCACGACTCGCTGCTGAGCGAGTACGCCGCGATGGGCTTCGAGTACGGCTACTCCATGACCCGCCCGGACGCGCTGGTCTGCTGGGAGGCGCAGTTCGGCGACTTCGCCAACGGCGCGCAGTCGATCCTGGACGAGTACGTCACCTCCGGCGAGCAGAAGTGGGGCCAGCGCTCCAGCGTGGTCCTGCTGCTGCCGCACGGCCACGAGGGCCAGGGCCCGGACCACACGTCCGCGCGCATCGAGCGTTACCTGCAGACCTGCGCGCAGGACAACATGACCGTGGCGCAGCCGACCACCCCGGCGAACTACTTCCACCTGCTGCGCTGGCAGGCGCTGTCGCCGCGGGAGAAGCCGCTGATCGTCTTCACGCCGAAGTCGCTGCTCCGGCTGAAGGCCGCCACGTCGGCCACCGCGGACCTCACCTCCGGGTCCTTCCAGCCGGTGCTCAGCGACCCGGCGCAGCTGGGCCAGGTTCGCCGCATCGTGCTCTCCAGCGGCAAGCTCTACTACGACTTGGACGCCGCCCGGCAGAAGTCGGGTGACACCTCGGTCGCGCTCATCCGCGTCGAGCGGCTCTACCCGCTGCCCGTCGACGAGATCAAGGCGGAGCTGGCCAAGTACCCGGCCGGCGCCGAGCTGGTCTGGGCACAGGAGGAGCCCGCCAACATGGGGGCGTGGCCCTTCATGGCGCTGAAGCTGCCGCCGCACCTGGAGGGCCGGGAGCTCAAGCGGATCTCCCGCCGGGCGAGTTCCTCGCCCGCCGCCGGGTCCGCCAAGATCCACGCCCTGGAGCAGCAGGGCCTGGTCGCCGCGGTCTTCAGCGAGTAACGGCCGCACCCGGCGCACGGCGCTCCGCACGTTCGCGTGCGGGGCGCCGTTCCGCTCCGGGCCGGGAAATGTCAGCACCGAGAGAACAGTTGCGAGAGGCATGTACTTCACCGATCGGGGGATCGAGGAACTGGCCGACCGCCGGGGCGAGGAGGAGGTCTCCTTCGTCTGGCTGGCCGATCGGCTGAGGGAGTTCGTCGACCTCAACCCCGAGTTCGAGACGCCGGTCGAACGGCTCGCCACCTGGCTGGCGCGGCTGGGCGACGAAGACGACGACTGACCCGCCTCAGGAGGGGCCGGCAGGGAGACGCCGGCGGCACGACGCACCTCCCCGTACGGCGACGTGACGCGATACATCTTGACTTCCCACAAACACGACATATCTTGTTAGGAGCGAAACGTCCTGACGGAAGGGGATCGTGCCGTGGCGCGTTGGACCGTGGATGAGCCGACCACACTCGACTTCGACGGCGTGGTCGCGCTCAGAGCCAACATCGTGGCAGGCAGCATCTCCATCCTGCCGAGCGACGACAGACCGACACTCCAGGTCGCCGAGATCTCCGGCCAGCCCCTCGAAATCGTTCACGAGGCCGGCATGCTGGTCCTCAACCACAAGAGCGGCGGCTGGGACGGCGTCCTCAAGTGGCTGCAGAACACCCGCGGCCGGGTCGCCGTCACGATCACCGTTCCGCCCGACTGCCCGGTCACGCTGAACCTCGTCACCGCGAACGCGGTCGTCACCGGCCTGACCGGCCGGGTCTCGATCAAGACGGCCTCGGGCGACGTCACCCTCGACGGCGTCACCGGATCGATCGACGCGAACACCGCGGCCGGGGACATCGAGGCGCAGGGACTCGCGGGCACGGTGGCCTTCAAGTCGGTCTCCGGGAACCTCGCGCTGGCCGGAGGCAGCCTCGACCGGCTGACCGCGCACTCGGTCACCGGGAAGGTCACCACCGACGTCGACCTGCGCACCGGCGGCCACGCTCAGGTGAACACCGTCTCCGGCGAGGTGACCATGCGGCTTCCCGAGTCCACCTCCGCCAAGGTGACCCTCAACTCCGTGACCGGCCGCGTCGACGCGGCGTTCCCTGAGCTCACCCGGCAGGACCGCCCGATGGGCAAGTACATCACCGGTACGCTCAACGACGGCGGGGCGTCCCTCGCCGTCAACTCGGTCTCCGGTGCCATCACGCTGCTCAGCCGGACGGATCCAGAGGAACTGACGTGATCGGCGAGCGAGTGAGGAGGGGGAGCGAGTAATGAGCCCCGTGTTCGGTCATGGCCGGTTGCGGTTGTACCTGTTGAAGCTGCTCGAGGAGAGCCCGCGCCACGGCTATGAGGTCATCCGGCTGCTCCAGGACCGCTTCCTCGGCGTCTACTCACCCTCCCCCGGGACCATCTACCCGCGGCTGGCGAGGCTGGAAGAGGAGGGCCTGGTCACCCATGAGGTCGTCCAGGGCAAGAAGGTCTACCGCCTGACCGACGCGGGCCGCGCGGAGCTCGAGCGCCGGATGGACGAGCTCGCCGAGCTGGAAGAGGAGCTGACCGAATCCGTACGCGACATCGCCCGCGAGGTCCAGGAGGACGTACGCGACACGGTGCGGTCGCTACGCGAGGAGCTCACCCAGGCCGCCCGCGACATGCGCAGGCAGGGCGCGACCGGCACGGCGCAGAACCTGAAGGAGACGACGCGGCGGCAGAAGGCGCAGTGGAAAGAGCAGAAGCGGGTGCTGAAGGAGGAGTGGCGGCACACCTGGGACGACGCCTGGGCGACCGCCACCGGCACCAGTGAGGACGCGGCCCGAGTCAAGCTCGACCGGGCGCTGCGGAAGTTCGTCGATGAGATCCACACCGCGGCGCGGGACGGCGTCGACGAGGAGCAGGTGGCAGCGGTGCGCGAACTGCTCGCCGAGACGTCCGCGCGGCTTCGCTCGGAGATCCTGGGCCAGGGCGAGCCGCACACCGGCCGGTGACGGTCAGGTCGTGAAGACGATCTTCCCGAACACGTCGCCGTCGATGATCGCGGCGAAGCCCTCGCGGGCCTCCCGCAGCGGGAGGGCACGGTCGATCCGCGGGCGCACCCCGGTCTTGTCGAGGAAACGCGCCAGCCGTACGAGCTGATCCCGGGTGCCCATCGTGGAGCCGACCACCGACAGCTGGAGAAAGAACACGCGGTTCAGCTCGGCCGGCGGCACCTGCCCGCTGGTCGCGCCGGACACGACGATCCGGCCGCCGGGGCGCAGTGCCTTCAGCGAGTGCGACCAGGTCGCCTGGCCGACGGTCTCCATGACCGCGTCGACCCGCTCGGGCAGCCGCGCCCCGGACTCGAACACCTGGTCCGCGCCCAGCTCGAGGGCGCGCTTGCGCTTGTCGTCGGTGCGGCTGGTCGCCCAGACGCGGTAACCGGCGGCCGATCCGAGGGCGATCAGCGCGGTGGCGACGCCGCCGCCCGCTCCCTGAACCAGAATCGTCGATCCCGGCTGCAGCCCGGCCTTGTCGAAGAGCATCCGGTAGGCGGTCAGCCACGCGGTCGGCAGGCAGGCCGCCTCCTCGAACGACAGCGAGGCGGGCTTGGGCACCAGATTGCGGCGTGGCACCGCGACCTTCTCCGCGAACGTCCCGTCATAGGACTCCGACAGCAGGGACCGCTTCGGATCGAGCGTCTCGTCACCCCCGCCCCGCTCCGGATCGCCGATCACCGAGTGGACGATCACCTCGTTGCCGTCCTCGTCGATCCCGGCCGCGTCGCAACCGAGGATGATCGGCAGCCGCTCTTCCCGGATTCCGACGCCGCGGAGGGTCCAGACGTCATGGTGGTTGAGCGCGGTCGCCTTGACGGTGACGGTCGTCCAGCCCTCGGGAACGGTGGGGTCGGGACGCTCCCCGAGCTCCAGGCCGGTCAGCGGATTGTCGGCATCAATGCGTGCGGCGGTGACGGCGAACATGGTTGGCACTCTAACCCGCCGCTCAACGAGCGATCAGTTGAGGGGATGCCGCCATCTCAATCCAGGGAAGCGACTGAAGCCCTTATCGGCGGTGATGAACTCGCATCCGTGCTCGATGGCCAAGGCCGCGTGATAGGCGTCCGGAACGGTGTTCCCCCTGGCCCCCGACTTCTCGCACAGCTCGGTAAAGATCACCCAGTTTCGGGGACCTGGCACGAGAGGCACGCAGTTCGAGCGGTCCCGGACGGCTGATGCGGCGGCCAATGCCATCGGAAGCGGCGTCGGATCCTTGTAGACGCGGGGGTTGGTCACCACTCGGACGAATCCGCTGAGAGCGAGCTCCGATACTGCGAACGGCTCGGGACTGTCCATCATGGCGAACAGCCACGCACGGTATCGCTGATGCTCCGCCATGTCCGGCCGGTGAGCGTAGACGAGAACGTTGACGTCAACCAGCCGCATCATGCGCTCGCATCCGGTAGTACTCCTCTTCGTCTTCGTACATGAGAGCCTTGAGGACGCGAGGATCGTTCAGGTCGATGTCGGGACTCGCCGGCCCGCTTCCCCCGTAGACGGGGAAGTCCACCGGCTCTGGTTCGGGCGTTCGCGCACGCTGCAGCAATTGGCGCAGCGCGTCCTCGATTACCGAATTCAGGCTGCGATGGTGCTGTGCAGCGAACGCCTTGGCGTCCGCCAGTAGCTGATCGTCGATCCGCACCGTTGTCCTCCGCATGCCTTCAGTGTCGGCAGCGTGACATAAAAATGTCAATGATCACAAGCGGTATCGGGAAGGTTACACTGCGCTTCCCGGAGAAGCGCGAAAGCCTCGGCCCGCACTCGCTCATGCGAGTGCGGGCCGAGGGCAACGGCGTACGGGGTCAGAGGCGGGCGACGCCGTCCTTGCGGGCCTGGTCGGCGACCGCCCGGGTGACGGCGGGCGCGACGCGCTCGTCGAACGGGCTGGGGATCACGTAGTCCTCGGAAAGGTCGTCGCCGACCACGTCGGCCAGGGCGCCGGCCGCCGCGAGCTTCATCCCCTCGGTGATCGTGTGCGCGCGGACGTCGAGGGCTCCGCGGAACACCCCGGGGAACGCCAGCACGTTGTTGATCTGGTTGGGGAAGTCGCTCCGGCCTGTCGCGACCACGCGCGCGTGGCGCCGGGCGATCTCGGGGTGGATCTCCGGGTCCGGGTTGGACAGCGCGAACACGATGGCGTCGTCGGCCATCACGTCGAGGCTGTCCTCGCGGATGGTGCCGCCCGACAGGCCGATGAAGACGTCCGCGCCGTGGAGGGCGTCCTCGGTCGAGCCCTTCAGCCCGGTGCGGTTGGTGTCGCAGGCGAGCTTCTGCTTGATCGGGTTGAGCCCGTCGCGACCCTCGTGGATCAGACCCTTGCTGTCGGAGACGGCGATGTCGCCGATCCCGGCGTTCAGCAGGATGCGGGACACGGCCACCCCGGAGGCACCGGCCCCGGCCACGACCGCCCGCATCTGCGGCAGCGGCTTCCCGGTGAGGCGCGACGCGCTGCGCAACGCGGCCAGCGCGACGATCGCGGTGCCGTGCTGGTCGTCGTGGAACACCGGGATGTCGAGGGCCGCGCGCAGCCGGTCCTCGATCTCGAAGCACCGCGGCGCGCTGATGTCCTCCAGGTTGATCCCGCCGAAGCTGGGCGCGAGCCGGATGACGGTTTCGACGAGCTCGTCGGTGTCGGTGCAGTCGAGACAGATGGGCACGGAGTCCACACCTGCGAACTCCTTGAAGAGCAGTGCCTTGCCCTCCATCACCGGCATCGCGGCGGCCGGCCCGATGTCGCCGAGGCCGAGCACGGCGGTGCCGTCGGTGATGACGGCGACGACCTTCGACGTCCAGGTGTAGTCGTAGGCGAGCTCCGGGCTCTCGGCGATCGCGGTGCAGACGCGTGCCACGCCGGGGGTGTACGCGAGGGCGAGATCGTCGTTGTCGCGGACCGGGACGGTCGAGCGAACCTCGAGTTTGCCTCCCCGGTGCAACGCGAAGGCCGGATCGGCATCGTAATTGTGCGGCTGGACAGGCTCAACGGCCACAGCGACCCCTGCTACTAGTGAGAAATACGGGCAGACGACCGCTTTTGCCTCCGGGTCAATGGACAGCACGGCCGTCTCTCGATGTACGGGGGTCACCCGTCGATCAATAGTCCCACACATCGATGCGGGTCCCAGTCAGGGGGGTGGCACGTTCGGGTCACGGCAGCGCCCGTTATCCATTCGTGTCATTGTTGATCACGTTCGAGGCGTGAGTAGGCCAAGATGTCGTCTGACTCCCCCCGTTCGTCCCTTACCTCCCCCCCGAGGAGGAGCACTGCGTCCCCGCCCCCTCGCCCGCCGCCTGATCGCAACGGGCCTCACCGCGCTCACCGCGGCCTTCACGCTCTCGGCCTGCCAGGACTCCGATCCGGCCAGCGCGCTGGGCCGCGTCAAGAAGGCCGACAAGATCTTCATCGCGACCGACGCCCTGTACCCGCCCAACGAGTTCAAGCAGGGTGAGCAGATCGTGGGCTTCGACGTCGACCTGGGCACCGCCATCGCCAGGAAACTGGGCGTGAAGCCGGAGTTCCAGGACGTCAAATTCGAGTCGATCATGCCCGCCCTCAGCGAGGGCAAGTACGACCTCTCCCTCTCCTCCTTCACCGATACGAAAGAGCGGGAGAGCCGGCTGGATTTCGTCACGTACCTCTCAGCCGGCACGATGCTGCTGGTCCGTAAGGGCAACCCGAAACGCCTGCGCCCCGACGACCTGTCCCTGTGCGGCAAGCGGGTCGCCGTCGAGAAGGGCACGACACAGGAGGACGAACTCACCCCCGAGAGCGCGACGAAGCCGAACGCCGGATCACGCCGGGCCGCGTGCAAGAACGCCGGCCGGCCCGCTCCCATCGGCCTCTCGTTCGACGACCAGGCCGCCGCGAACGCGGCCCTGGCCAAGGGACGTGCCGACGGCGTGCTGGCCGACGCCCCTTCCGTCACCTACGGCGCGAAGCAGTCCGCCGGCCGCCTCGAAGTGTCCGGGCAGGCGTATGGCAACGCGCTCTACGGGATCGCGATCCCGAAGCACCATGACGACCTGCGGGGCGCGGTGTTCAAGGCGGTCAAGGAGCTGATGAACGACGGCGTCTACAAGCGCATCACCGAGAAGTGGGGGATCAGCGGCGGTGCCGTGACCGAGCCGAAGATCAACGCCGCGCAGCCGACCTGAGGCCCCCGCAGGCGGGCGTACGGCGCCGGATCGAAGATCAACGTCCGTTGCGGGATTGTTTCAAGGCAGTAATCGCACTTCGGACGGGGTTGCGCCAAGATGTCCTGCAACCACCGAGCAGTCAACCGGGGCGTTTCGCCCCGCAGTCTTGAGGAGGACGCCGTGCCCAGCGGTCTTCTGCGCCGTCGCGTCATCGGGACGGGTATCACAGTCCTGGCGGCCGCCCTCGCCATGTCCGCCTGTAACGCGAAGACAACGACGCGGGGGGACAAGAGCGCGCTCGATACGATCAAGAAGAACGGCAAGATCGTCATCGCGACGGACGCGTCATACGCCCCGAACGAGTTCAAACAGAACGGCCAGGTCGTCGGGTTCGACGTCGACCTCGGCACCGCGATCGCCAAGAAGCTCGGCGTCAAGGCGGAGTACCAGGACGTCAAGTTCGACAACATCCTGCCCGCGCTGCAGAGCAAGAAGTACGACATCGGCATGTCCTCCTTCACCGACAACAAGCAGCGGGAGGCGACCTTCGACTTCGTGACCTACTTCAACGCGGGCACCGGCCTGATGGTGAAGTCAGGAAACCCGGAGAAGCTCATGCCGGACGACCTGTCGCTGTGCGGCAAGAAGGTCGCCGTGGAGAAGGGCACGACCCAGGAGGACGAGCTCACGCCCAAGTCGGCGGCCAAGCCCGACGCCGGCGCCCGGCTCGACAAGTGCAAGACGGGCGGCAAGCCGGCCCCGGTCAAGGTCTCGCTGGACGACCAGAACGCCGCCAACCTGGCCCTGGGCAACGGTCGCGCCGACGCGGTCCTGGCCGACTCGCCGGTCGCGGCGTACGCGGCCAAGGAGTCCGGCGGCAAGTTCGTCATCGCCGGCAACGCGTACGACACGGCGCCGTACGGCATCGCGATCCCGAAGAACGAGAACGACCTGCGCGACGGGATTCTCAAGGCCGTGAAGGACCTGCTCTCGGACGGCACCTACAAGCAGCTGACGGAGAAGTGGGGCATCTCCGCGGGTGCCGTCACCGACCCGAAGGTCAACGGCGCGGGTGGCTGAGGCGAACGTGACGCAGATCGACACCACCGAACCGACACGGCCTGAGAGCATCAGGGCCGTGCCGGTCCGGCACCCCGGCCGGTGGGTGAGCGGCGCGGTCATCCTCGTGCTGACCGCGATGTTCGTCCACATGTTGTTCACCAACAAGCAGTTGGACTGGTCGACGTTCCG
The DNA here is from genome assembly GCF_024055795.1 of Actinoallomurus purpureus. Taxonomy (GTDB): domain Bacteria; phylum Actinomycetota; class Actinomycetes; order Streptosporangiales; family Streptosporangiaceae; genus Actinoallomurus; species Actinoallomurus purpureus. Next base: position 267,308 of record NZ_JAMXMY010000011.1, read on the forward strand.
GCACTTCTTCTTCGACGGCGGCATCCTTAAGGGCCTCGTCGCCACCCTGGAACTGACGGTCATCGCGATGGCGATCGGCATCGTGGGCGGCATCGTCCTGGCGCTGATGCGGCTGTCCTCGAACCCGCTGATGTCGTCGGCGGCCTGGCTGTACATCTGGTTCTTCCGTGGCACGCCGGTGCTGGTCCAGCTCATCTTCTGGTTCAACATCAAGTCCCTGATGGGCGACGTCTCGCTCGGCGTCCCGTTCGGCCCGGTGTTCATCACCTGGGACGTCAACAGCCTGGTCACCACGTTCGTCGCGGCGATCCTGGGCCTCGGCCTGAACGAGGCCGCGTACATGTCGGAGATCGTCCGGGCGGGCATCCTGTCCGTGGACGAGGGCCAGACCGAGGCGTCGCAGGCACTGGGCATGCGACGGCTGCAGATCATGCGGCGCGTCGTGCTCCCCCAGGCGATGCGTGTGATCATCCCGCCCACCGGCAACGAGACGATCTCGATGCTGAAGACGACCTCGCTCGCCTCCACGGTGGCGTTCACCGAGCTGCTGAAGGCCGGCGAGGACATCTTCAACGCCAACTACAAGACGATCCCGCTGCTGATCGTGGTCAGCGTCTGGTACATCATCGTGACCTCGGTCCTCTCGGTCGGTCAGTACTACCTGGAGCGTCACTACGGCCGTGGCTCCTCACGCGCGCTGCCCCCGACCCCGCTGCAGCGCCTGCGGCGGAACCTGACGACGTTCCACGTCAAACCCCCGGCCGTACGGGAGGGGTCCGCATGACCGAGAACGCCCCCGCGAGCGACGTGATGGTCAAGGCCGAGGGCATCCACAAGCTCTTCGGCCGCCTCCACATCCTGCGCGGCATCGACCTGGAGGTCCGGAGCGGTCAGGTGATGTGCGTCATCGGCCCGTCCGGCTCCGGAAAGTCGACGTTCCTCCGGTGCATCAACCACCTGGAGAAGATCGACTCCGGGCGGCTCTGGGTGGACGGCCACCTCGTCGGGTACCGCCAGCGCGGCGACAAGCTGCACGAGATGCGGGAGAGCGAGGTGGCCGCACAGCGCCGGGACATCGGCATGGTGTTCCAGCGGTTCAACCTGTTCCCGCACATGACGGCCCTGCAGAACATCATGGAGGCGCCGATCCGGGTCAAGGGCGAGTCCCGCCAGGTCGTACGGGAGCGGGCGCTGAAGCTCCTCGACCGGGTGGGCCTGTCCGAGAAGGTGGACAGCTACCCGTCCCAGCTGTCCGGCGGGCAGCAGCAGCGCGTGGCGATCGCACGGGCGCTGGCGATGGAGCCGAAGCTCATGCTCTTCGACGAGCCGACCAGCGCGCTCGACCCCGAGCTGGTCGGCGACGTCCTCGACGTCATGCGGCAGCTCGCCGTGGACGGCATGACCATGGTCGTGGTGACGCACGAGATGGGCTTCGCCCGCGAGGTGGGCGACTCGCTGGTCTTCATGGACGAGGGCGTCGTCGTCGAGGAGGGCGACCCCCGCGAGGTGCTCACCGACCCGCAGCACCGACGCACGCAGGACTTCTTGTCCAAGGTGCTCTGAGTCAGGAACCGTCCCGCATCCGCGCGCTCCGGCCCCGCCGGGGCGCGCGGAGTCGTACGGAGGGCCGCGGCCAGTAGCGCGCGACCACGCGTCCGAGGATCAGGTCGTCGGGCACGGCCCCGAAGTCCCAGCTGTCCTGCCGGCCGGAGGCCCGCTGGTTGTCGCTCTCCAGCCACCACCCGTCGCGGTCGCGCCAGGCCACTCGCTTGACGATCAGCCGGCCCTCCCGCGGATGACGTGCCACGACGACGTGGCCGGGAGCGAGTCGGGCGCCACGTCGGACGAGCAGCCAGTCGCCGGGCCGCAGCACCGGCAGCATCGACTCGCCCGTCACCTCGACCGTCTGCACGTGGCATACCTCTCTGAGCGCGGGAAGGGTACCAGGGGTAGTGTCTGATACCGGAGCATGATCCGAAACAAACGGAAGGGACACGCAGGTGCTTGCACGACTTCTGCGCCCCAAGACCACGGTGTCGGCCCACTGTGACCTGCCCTGTGGCGTATACGACCCGGCACAGGCCCGGATCGAGGCCGAGTCGATCAAGGCCATCGTCGAGAAGTACGAGGCCAACGACGACCCGATCTTCCGCGCGCGGGCCCTGATCATCAAGGAGCAGCGCTCCGAGTTGGTCAAGCACCACCTGTGGGTGCTGTGGACCGACTACTTCAAGCCGCCGCACTTCGAGAAGTACCCGCAGCTGCACCAGCTGTTCAACGAGGCGACCAAGCTCGCGGGTGCCGCGGGCACCAAGGGCACCCTCGACAAGGCCAAGGCGGAGGAGCTTCTGGCCAAGATCGACGAGATCGCCAAGATCTTCTGGGAGACCAAGAACGCCTGACCTTGGTCTGTCGGGTCTTCAGCGCCAGACCGTGGCGGGCCGGCCGTCCCTCTCGATGGGGCCGACCGGCCCGCCATGCGCCTTTCTAGCCCCTAGCCCCTAGCCCCTAGCCCCAGACCCGCTGCGCGACGGACACCACGAGGTCCAGCTTGCGCCGCTGGTCGTCCCACGTCAGCGGGTTGCCCTGCACCTCTGACGCGAAGCCGCACTGCGGGCTGATCGCCAGATCCTCGAGCGGCCGCAGGCGCGAGGCCTCGTCCACCCGCCGCGCGAGGGCATCGGCGTCCTCCAACGCGCCCGTCTTGGTGGTCACCAGGCCCAGGACCACGGTGGTGCCGGCGGGGACATGCCTGATCGGATCCAGGCTCCCGGCGCGTTCGGTGTCGTACTCCAGCAGCCAGTGGTCGACGGGAATCCGGCCGAACACGTCTTCGGCGATGCCGTCATAGGTCCCCTCGTTGAACCACTGGCCCCGGTAGTTGCCCCGGCAGATGTGCATGCCCACGATGACGTCGGCGTCCCGCAGGCCGCCGACGATCGCGCGGTCCGCCTCGACGCAGCGCTCCAGCAGTTCCCGTGAGTCCAGGCCCTCCGCCTCGAAGACGGCGATCAGCTTGTCGTTCACGAAGCTGGTGAAGCAGGGCGCGTCGATCTGGACGTGCCGGACGCCGTCCCGCGCCAGCGCCTCCGTCTCCGCGCGTATGACCGCGGCGAGGTCGTCGATGATGTCCGCCCGGGTGGGATACACGGCGTCACTCACGCCGCTCTGCCAGTTGGCGACGACGAAGTTGGTGACCTCGGGAATCGCCACCTTCCACGGACCGGGCGCGTGGTCGGCGAGAAAGGCCGCCTCCCGGTCGGTGAACCGATTCCGGTGCCTCAGCCTCCCGCCGATGAGGTTGAGGATGCTGTCGTCCTGGTTCTGCTCGTCCCCGTCGGCGTTCCAGTCCAGCGTGGGCGCCTGGCCGACGAAGCCGTCCGTGGCCGCCGTGAGGTGGCTCATGAAGTCGTTCCGGCGGTACTCGCCGTCGGTGTGGACGCCGATGCCGCTGTCCCGCTGCAGGGCCAGCGCGTCGAGGATCGCCTGATCCTCGACCTGCCGCAGTTCCTCGCCATCGATCTCCCCGGCCGCATGGCGTTTCCGGGCCTGGAGGAGGTACGGGGGGCGTAGCAGACTGCCCACGTGGAGGGCTTTGCCGGAGAAGTCCATCCGCATATACCTCTCTGCCGGTTCGATGCTGATCATCGTTGCTCGGCGAACAATTTACGGTCCTTTGACGCTGACCGAAACGGTCCGCGGCGAGCGATTACGGCCTGCCTGATTCGCGGCGGGGCCGGCGTGACGGCCACCGACGGGCGGCCTCCGGGCCGCCGGAGACGGGCGACCTGCGCTGCCACGCGCATCCCCCGTGCCCACGGCCATTCCGATTTGCGCGGACACGTCGTCTGGCCTCTACGATCATCCTTCGACGGCCGAGCGCGCCGGATGCGCGCGCGGGTGCGTTGACGCGGTAGTTTCGACAGCAGCGGGTACCCCAACGAGGGAGTGACGTGACCGAGGAAACCGCGGCCATGCCGGCGAGTGTGTCCGACATGCGCGACGTCGTGACCGTGCGGCTGCCGGCCGACAGCGCCTACCTTTCCGTGCTCCGCACGGCCACGGCCGGGCTGGCGGCACGCCTCGACTTCAACCTCGACGAGATCGAGGATCTGCGGATCGCGATCGACGAGGCGTGCGCGATGCTCCTGGCCCAGGCGGTGCCGGGCACGGACCTGACGTGCCAGTTCGAGCTGAACGACGACGCGATGAGCATCTCGGTGTCGGTCCTGACCGTCGACGGTCTGGAGCCGAGCCGCGACACCTTCGCCTGGACGGTCCTCAGTTCGCTCGCCGGTGACGTCGACGCCAAGGTCGGGGTCGACGACCGGGTGACCATCGTGATGAACAAGCGGCGCGGGAAGACGTCGTGAACGCCGCGACCCCTACGGCACTCGACCACCGCCCAGGCGGCTCCGGGCCGCTGAACGAGGTGGACGCGTGACCGAGAAGACCACGGTGGCCGGCAACGAGCACGGAGTGCCCGACCGCGCTCGAGCGCGTCGGCTGTTCGAGCGACTCACCACCCTGCCCGAAGGCGACCCGGAGCGCCAGCGCATCCGCGACGAGTTGGTGGAGCTGCACCTGCCGCTCGTCGAGTACCTCGCCCGCCGGTTCCGCAACCGCGGCGAGTGGCTCGACGACCTGGTGCAGGTCGCGACGATCGGGCTGATCAAGTCGATCGACCGGTTCGACCTGGAGCGTGGCGTGGAGTTCTCCACCTACGCGACGCCGACGATCGTCGGTGAGATCAAGCGGCACTTCCGCGACAAGGGCTGGGCGGTCCGCGTGCCGCGCCGGCTCCAGGAGCTGAAACTCTCGCTGACCAAGGCGATCAGCGACCTCGCCCAGCGCGAGGGCCGGGCGCCCACCGTCAGTGAGCTGGCCCAACACCTGCAGATGAGCGAGGAGGAGGTGCTCGAGGGTCTGGAGTCGGCCAACGCCTACTCCACCGTCTCTCTCGACGCGCCCGACTCCGGCGACGAGGACGCTCCGGCGGTCGCCGACTCCCTGGGCATCATCGACGAAGCCCTCGAAGGGGTCGAGTACCGCGAGTCGCTCAAGCCGCTGCTGGAGAAACTGCCGGCCCGGGAGAAGCGCATCCTGCTGCTGCGGTTCTTCGGGAACATGACGCAGTCGCAGATCGCGGCCGAGCTCGGCATCTCCCAGATGCACGTGTCCCGGCTCCTGGCCCGCACCCTCGCCCAGCTCCGCGACGGCCTCACCGCCGACGACTGAGCGGGCGCCATCGAGCACCGAGCCCCGTGCTCCGCTCCCGCGTGAGCGGAGCGGGCGCCATCGGACATGAACACGCGCCCCGCCGGGCACCTTCCGGCGGGGCGCGTCGTCGCTCACCGGGTTATTCGTCGATGAGCGCGCGGGTCGTCGGCGGGCTGAGCAGGGCGGCGGCGCCGACGACCGCCACCACGACGAGGACGACGCCGAGGGCCTGGCGGTGGCTCTGGAACATCGACACGGCGATGATCAGGGTGAAGATCTGCGTGAGGAGGGCCGGGGCGCGTCCCCAGCGGCGTACCTGCCACAGCCCCCAGCCGACCGCGATGATGCCGGCGCCGCCGAGGACGGCCATGAAGGCGAGGGCGACGGCGCTCGCGAGGTCGTGGGGGCGGCCGATGACCGCCTCGATACCGACGTACAGGCCGACGGCGAGCACGGCGACCCCTTCCAGGGCCTCGACGACGGCGGCGGCGCTCAGAGTGGCGGGACGTGTGGACACATCCAGGAACACTAGTAGGGCGCGCCCGCCCGTGATGCCCAGCCCGCGCCTTCCGGTGATCTGGGGGTGAACTACCCTTTTGCACGTGCGCGCACTCTTGATCGCCAATCCCAAGGCGACCACCACGTCACGGCGAGCCCGGGACGTGCTGATGCGCGCGTTCGCCGGTGAGGTACGTCTGGAACACGCCGAGACCCAGCGGCGCGGGCACGCGACGGAGCTGGCCGAGCAGGCGGTCGCCGAGGGCTACGACGTGATCATCGCGCTGGGCGGCGACGGCACCGTGAACGAGGCCGTCAACGGGCTGCTCGCCCAGGGCCCGTCGGAGGACCTGCCGGCGCTCGCGGTCGTCCCCGCGGGCAGCGCGAACGTCTTCGCCCGCTCCCTCGGACTGCCCAACAACGCCCTCGACGCGGCCGGCCAGGTCCTGGAGGCGCTCCGCGCCGGTCACCACCGGACGGTGGGCCTGGGCATGGCCGGGACCCGTTACTTCACCTTCTGCGCCGGGATGGGGCTGGACGCGGAGGTCGTCCACTCCGTCGAGCGGCTGCGGGCCGCCGGGTCGCGCGCCTACTCCACGCTGTACATCAGCGCGGCGCTGCGCCAGTTCTTCGTGCTCACGGACCGCCGCCGTCCGGCGCTCACGCTGGAGGTGCCGGGGAAGCCGCCGCTCGGCCACATCTTCATGAGCATCATCTCGAACACCTCGCCGTGGACGTACGCGGGGCCGTGGCCGGTCGACCCGAGCCCGCGGGCCGGGTTCGCGACCGGCCTGGACCTGTTCGGGTTGCGACGGCTCGACCTGATGTCCACTTTGGGCGTGCTGTCGCAGATCCTGCCGCCGTTCCAGCGACAGCCGCGCGGGAGTCAGGTCCTCGGTCTGCACGATCTGCCGGAGTTCACGCTGCGGTCGCACCGTCCGATCGCCTTCCAGGTCGACGGGGACTACCTCGGCCAACGCGAGGCGGTGACCTTCCGCTCCGTCCCCAAGGCGGTCCGCGTCGTGATCTGAGTCACGTAGTGACGTTCATGTTTCGGTCATGTGACACACACGACAGCCATACTTTGAGAAAACTTTCTCAAAGCTCTTGCGCCCCCTCTGGCGCCCTGGGAATCTCTAAGTGGCGCGCGGCATCGGGTATCGCCCCTGGTCGAGACCGCCATGAACACTTCCCGGACCTCAACCCATGGTCCTCGGACTGTTCGCGACATCGTGAAACCATTCACAAGTGGAGTCGACACTTCACGCGCTACGAAGGAGTGGACCGCATGGACTGGCGCCACCGCGCTGCCTGCCGTGACGTGGACCCCGAGCTGTTCTTCCCGATCGGGAACACCGGCCCCGCGCTGGTTCAGATCGAGGAGGCCAAGCAGGTGTGCCGCCGTTGCCCGGTGACCGACGCCTGCCTGAGGTGGGCCCTGGCCTCTGGCCAGGACGCCGGAGTCTGGGGTGCCATGAGTGAAGACGAGCGACGCGCCCTGAAGCGCCGGAACGCCCGCGCCCGCGCTCGCGCCCACGCCTGAACCGACATCGCCGCATCGTGGCTCGCAGGTTCGGCCCACGACTGTAGACGGCACCGATGCCCGTGGCCCAAGGCCACGGGCATCGGTCTTTTCCGGGCCCTCGATCACGGTCCGCTGAGCACGGACTCCGGGTGATCATGCTGAGGATCGCCGCTGCTCGACGGCGGGCGAGCCGATCAGCCCGGCGGTGAGGTGCGCGGTCCCTGGTCCAGCGGGATGTCCAGGACCACCTCCGTGCCCCCGCCGGAGCGCGGTCGCAGGTCGATGACCCCGCCCAGCTCCCCCACGATCAGCGTACGGACGATCTGCAGGCCGAGGCTCGCGGTCGAATCCGCGTCGAAGTCGGCCGGGAGCCCGGTCCCGTCGTCGGCGACGAGCACGTTGAGCCGCTTCTCGCCCCGCGTCACGACCACGTCGAGCGATCCGGACCGGTTCGCCAGCCCGTGCTCGAGGGCGTTCTGGAGCAGCTCGGCGAGAACCATGGCGAGCGGTGTGGCGATCATCGAGGGAAGCACGCCGAAGCCGCCGATCCGCGTCGGGCGCACCCGGGTCTCCGGGGCCGACACCTCCCCGGCCATGGCCATCACCCGATCCGCGATGTCGTCGAAGTCGACCAGCTCGTCGGGCGTGTGCGACAGCGTCTCATGGACGATCGCGATCGAGCCGACCCGGCGTACCGCCTCCTCCAGCGCCTCCCGCCCTTCCGGCACCCGCAGCCGCCGGGCCTGCAGGCGCAGCAGCGCCGCGACGGTCTGCAGGTTGTTCTTCACCCGGTGGTGGATCTCCCGGATCGTCGCGTCCTTGCTCATCAGCGCCCGGTCGCGCCAGCGAAGCTCGGTGACGTCCCGCAGCAGCACCAGTGCGCCCGTGCGGCCGCCGTCGACGATCAGCGGGATGGCCCGCAGCTGGACGATCGCGCCGTTCGCCTCGACCTCGGTCTCGCGGGGCGCGCGGCCTCCGGCGACCACCGCCAGCGAGTCGTCCACCGGGGTGCTCATGAGCCGGGCGGTGGTGTCGCCCAGAAGCGTGCCCTCCAGGTCGGTGGCCAGCCCCATCCGGCGGTACGCCGACTGGGCGTTGGGGCTGGCGTACAGCACACGCCCGTCCTCGTCGACGCGGATCAGGCCGTCGCCGACACGCGGGGACCGGGCGAGATTCGGCTCCTCTCCCCGGAACGGGAAGCGCCCCTCATTGATCATCTTCGCGAGGTCGCTGGCGCTCTGCAGATACGTCAGCTCCAGATGGCTCGGCGTGCGCGCCGAACTGAGGTTCGTGCTGCGCTGGATGACGCCGAGGATCCGGTCGCCCCGGCGTACGGGGATCGCCTCCTCACGGACCGGGATGCCGCTCCCCCATTCGGGATCGCCCTCCCGGCAGATGCGCTGCTCCGTCCAGGCCACGTCGATGAGGCCACGCCCTCCGGGTTCGACGACCCGGCCGACGAGGTCGTCGGTGTACGCGGTCGGACCGGTCGTGGGCCGGATCTGGGCCACGGCCACCCAGCCTTCCAGGGGGGCCGGGCCCTCGCTCCTGTGCGGGCGGCGCCTGGTCAGCGGCACCCACAGCACCAGGTCCGCGAAGGACAGATCGGCGAGCAGTTGCCAGTCCGACACGAGGGCGTGGATCCATTCGGTGTCCGCCGGGTCAAGATCGGTGTGCTGCCGGGTGAGATCGGTCAACGTGGGCACCTCTGCATAATCGCAGGCGGGGCTGGAATGATTTCCAGGTGGACCCTCTTCAGCGGCTGACGGCCGCGACGGGCGAGCGCACCGCCGCCGGCCTGCACCGTACACTCCATCCCCGGCCGCCCGGCCCCTGGCTCCTCGACCTCGCCTCCAACGACTACCTGGGCCTGTCCGGCGACGCGCGGCTGGCCGAAGGGGCGATCGAGGCCGTGCGCACGTGGGGCGTGGGCTCGACCGGGTCCCGGCTGGTCACCGGGACGACGGAGCTGCACACCGAGCTGGAGCGCCGCCTCGCGGAGTTCACCGGCATGCCGTCCGCCCTGGTCTTCTCCTCGGGCTACCTCGCCAACCTCGGGGCCCTCACCGCGCTGCGCCCCCGGCTGATCGTGTCCGACCAGGGGAACCACGCTTCGCTCATCGACGGCTGCCGTCTCGCCCGGTCGGCGGTCACCGTCACTCCCCACGCGGACGTCGCGGCCGTGGACGCCGCCCTGGCGGGCACGGAGGACGCGATCGTGGTCACCGACGCGGTGTTCTCCGTAGACGGCGACCTGGCCCCGCTGCGCGAACTCCACCAGGTCGTCCGGCGGCACGGCGCGATCCTGGTGATCGACGAGGCGCACGCGCTCGGCGTCGTCGGACCGGGCGGCCGCGGCGCCGCGTACGCCGCCGGGCTCGCCGGACAGCCCGACGTCGTCCTCACCGTCACCCTCTCCAAGTCGCTCGGCGCGCAGGGCGGCGCGGTCCTCGGCGCGCCCGAGGTCATCGAAACCCTCGTGGACACCGCCCGTTCCTTCGTCTTCGACACGGGGCTGGCACCGGCGTGCGCGGGCGCGGCCCTGACGGCGCTCGACGTGCTGGCGGCAGAGCCGGACCTGCCCGAACGCGCCCGACGGTGCGCCCTCCGGCTGGCCGGCATCGCCCGCGACCTCGGTCTCGCGACGACGACGCCCGCCGCGGCCGTCGTCCCGGTGATCATCGGGGACCCGCATGACGCCGTACGCGCGGCGGACCTGTGCGCGGACCAAGGGGTCCGGGTCGGCTGCTTCCGGCCCCCGTCGGTGCCGCCGGGACGCGCCTGCCTGCGGCTCACCGCCCGCGCCGACCTGGGCGAGTCGGATCTCACAGTCGTCGGCAAGGCGCTGGCTAATGTCAAAGAACAGACCAGACCGTACCCTGCTCCTAACGCCGGAGCGGCGCGGCGATGAACGTTGGGAGAGCGCGTGGCGGCTGAGCAGGCCCCTGAACTCGGGATCGAGCCCCGGGTCCCGAAGTACTACCGGCTGAAGAAACGCCTCATCGAGCTCACCGAGGCTCTGACGCCCGGTAGCCCCCTGCCGCCCGAACGCACGCTCGCCGAGAAGTACGGCACCTCCCGCACGACCGTCCGGCAGGCCCTGGCCGAGCTGGTGATCGAAGGACGCCTGCAGCGCATCCAGGGCAAGGGCACGTTCGTCGCCAAACCGAAGGTCGCGCAGGAGCTGCAGCTGGTCAGCTACACCGAGGACATGCGGCACCACGGCCTCAGCCCCGAGACCCGCATCCTCGACATCGACTACGTCACCGCCGACGAGCGCGTCGCCGGCCTGCTCGGCATCCGCCCCGGCGGCCGTGCCCTGCGCATCCACCGGCTCCGGCTCGCCGACGGCGAGCCGATGTCCATCGACACGTCGCTGCTGCCCGCCCGCCGCTTCCCCGGCCTCCGCAAGGAGCTGCCGCGTCACGGCTCGCTGTACGAGACGCTGGCCACCGCGTACGACGTGCACCTCGCCGAGGCCGAGGAGACGATCGAGACGGTGCTCGCCACCCCCGATGACGCCCAGCTCCTGGGCGTCGACGTCGGCCTGCCCCTCCTCCTGCTGTCCCGGCACGCCTTCGACCTCGACGGCCATCCCGTCGAGTGGGCCCAGTCCTTCTACCGCGGCGACCGCTACAAGTTCATCACCCGCCTCCGCCGCCGCGACCAGACGCCCTAATCATCGAGGTGGCGGCACAGAAGCGGCATGCCAGCGGTTCTCTCGTCGATTCGCGTACATACTAGTAGGTACAGAGCACACGCCGACCACCTTTAGCGCCGACAAAGCGCATCGGGGAATGTACGGTTCTGGGTACGGACAGTTAGCAGGTTCCCTACGATGACCGGAGCTGATCGTGAGGGAGGAGTCACACAACGTGAGTGCGGTGGCCCATTACTACACGCTCCCGGACACCCCGTACGACCTGTGGGTGCGTGGCGAACTGGCCGGCTTCCTCCGCCTCCCTGACGACGGCACGAGAGTCGAGGTCATCGGAGGGGAAATCGTCGTGTCGCCCGGGCCGACGTTGGCGCACAACCTGATCGTCAGCGATATCAATGACCGTTTCGCGGAGGCTCGCGCTACCGTGCCCGGATTCTCCTGGCGATGCGTCCAGACGACGGATCTGAATCTCGTGCGGCTCGGCGACGGATATGTCCCCGATCTTCTCGTCATCGATGTCGACGTCGCGCGGGAAGCGCGGCAAACGGCCGCCCGGTATCTCCTGCCTCCTCAGGTCGATCTCGCGGTCGAGGTCACCTCCCCGTCGAACGCCGCCAACGACAGGGAGCCAGGTCAGCTACGCCTGACGTCCACGAAATGGGGCGGCTATGCCGCCACCGGAATCCCCTTTTACCTGCTCGTCGACCGCGATCCCCGGCTGCCACGAACGACGCTGTACGCCCATCCGAACGTGCACGCGGGGACCTACGAGACGCTGACGACCTGGAAGTTCGGGGAGACGATCCACCTTCCGGAGCCGTTCGGGCTCGACATCACGACCGACGACTGGGAGCCCTGTGACCGATGAAGCGGCGGTCCCTCGACGCCGCGGATCTTCTTTCACCTCCGCGGAGCCCGTGGTGTCGGCCGGGTTCCGGGGTGGTGACTGATTAGAGTCACCGGGGTGAGCGTGCTCGTGGTCACCGGGACGGACACCGGGGTGGGCAAGACGGTCGTCACGGCCGCGGTCGCGGCGCTGGCGCGGGCGCGAGGGGCGTCGGTCGCGGTGGTCAAGCCCGCGCAGACCGGGGCGCGGCCCGACCAGGCCGGGGACCTCGACGAGGTACGGCGGCTCGCGGGCGTCACCGACCTTCACGAGTTCGCCCGCTACACCGACGCGCTGTCCCCGGCCGCGGCCGCCCGGCGGGCCGAACTACCACCGCCCGATCTGGCCGCCGCCGCGGAGCGCGTCCACGCGCTCGACCGCGATCTCGTGATCGTGGAAGGCGCCGGCGGGCTGCTGGTCCGGTACGACGACGACGGTGCCACCCTGGCCGACCTGGCGCGCTCCCTGCGGGCGGCCGTGCTGGTCGCGGTACGCCCGGGGCTCGGCACGCTGAACCACACGGCGCTCACGCTGGAGGCCATGGCCAACCACGGTCTGGAGCCGGCCGGCGTCGTCATCGGCGCCTGGCCGCGCCGTCCGGGCCTGGACGATCTGTGCAACGTCCGGGACCTCGAAACGATCGCCGCCCGCCCGCTGTCCGGCGCGCTGCCGCAGGACGCGGGACGGCTCGACGGTCCGGAGTTCCTGCTCGCCGCCCGTGACGGCCTCGCCCCGCATCTCGGCGGGGTGTTCGACGCGGCGGCGTTCCGCGAGGACTGCGCCGCTCGTGCCCGCCGCTGGGATCTCATCCCGTGACCGGCCCCCGCCCCGGAATCAGAACCGCTCCCCCGGACCTGTCAGGGAACCGCACGGCCTCGGGACACGTCTGAGTTCCGGGGACGCGCCACGCATTCGAGGAGCGATCACCATGAAGGCCATGGTCGTAGTTGCATGCGCCGGAACCGCACTGCTGACGGCGGCGTGTTCAGGACGTTCGGAGGCCAAGCTCGATCCCTCCCCGACGGGTTCGCCGGCTCCGTCCTCGTCACCGGTGACGTCGGACACGGGGCTGGTGCTGCGCACGCGCACCAGCGGCGGCATCGCCGGCCTGGGCGGTCCGGGGAGTCTCCCGGACTTTTCGCTGTACGGCGACGGGCGCGCCATCGCGGGGTCCGGCGCGCTGACCGAATACCGGCTGACGCCGAAGGCGCTGCGGAGGCTGACGTCGGAGGCCATGGCGGCCGGGCTCGCCACGCCGCGCACCGTGGTCGACCCGCAGATGGCCGACGCGATGTACACGGTCATCACCTTCGTGGCCGGGGGCCGCCCGCGCACGACCAGACTCGTCCAGCCGACCCGGGACGCCCAGGTCGCGGCGTTCCTCTCCCGGCTGGAGCCGGCGAAGTGGCCGTCCACCGACCTGGCCGCCGGCCCGCGGCCGTACCGGCCTTCCGCGGTCGCGGCGCTGGCGGTTCCGGGATCCGCGGCGGGGGGCAGGAGATGGCCGTTCGCGCCGCTGGGCTCGGGCCCGCAGGTCGGTACGCGCACCTGCACCCTCCTCACCGGCGCGGACGCCCGCCGGGCCGAACGACTCACCTCCGGCCGGTGGAGCGACTGGACGGACCACGGCAGGTCCTACCGAGTGACACTGCGGCCGCTTCTTCCCGACGAGGCCGACTGCTCCGCACTCGCCTGACGGCTCCCCCGATCACTGCCGACGCGAAAGGCCCCCGAGCGACCGGACGACCCGGTGAACACGGCGCTCGCCGGGTAGCGGTCAGGGACTCGCTCCGGCTCCTTTGCCGGTCATCGGTGACGTACTCTTCTGGCCGGCCTTCTGGTGCTTGCGGAGCTCTGATGGATCGACGGGCGGCTTGACCACCTTCGAGCGGGTCGCCCTGGGGGCCGGTACGGGCGCCGACATCCTCGGCGACGGGCCGGCCGGCGCGGGCGCCGGGGTCGGCGTCGCGAACTGCCGGGCGGTCCCGACCCACGCGGGAGGAGAGAAGTCCTGCAGAGCCAGGCCTGCGACCGCTGTCATCATGAGCTTGCTCCAGATCGCGGCGGGCTTGTCCGTCGTCTCCCGCAGGGGCGCGTCGCCTCGGTTGATGAGCGGCTTGTTGCTGGCACGGTAGGTGACGACGGCGGTGGCCACGCTCGGGGTGTAGCCGCAGTACCAGGCGGCGGCATTGTGGTCCGTCGTACCGCGCTGGCCGGCCATCGGACGGTCGAGCAGCGGCGCACGCCGGGGTCCGCCGCTCTTGCCGCCCGCCAGCGCCTCGGCTTTGGCGTCGGCCATCGCCCCCATGCCGAGGGCGAAGGTGACGTCCGCCGCCGCCCCTGACGAGAAGGCCCGACGGACGCTGGGTCGCACGGTGAGCAGCGTCTTTCCGGAAGAGTCCTTGACCTGGGCGACGATGTGCGGCGCGGCGTACCGGCCATCGACCAGCGCCGCGTACGCCGCTGCCTCATCGACGGCGTGGACCCGCGGGGACGGCGGTGTCGCGGGAGACCCGGGGTCCTGAATCCGTGGAGACGGCGCCGTCGTGGGGAGCCCGGCGCGGCCCGCCTCGGACGCCCCGGTCTTCGCGGCGAGCCGGGCGAACGCCGTGTTGTACGAGCGGGCCGTCGCACCCAGCAGGCTGGTCACGCCGGCGTTCTCGTCATCGTCGTTGAGGACGTCCTTCATCGGTGACGCGTCGATCATGCTGCGCAGCCCGATGCCCTTGTCCAGCGCGGTGGCCAGCACGAACGGAGCGAACGACGACCCGGACGGCAGCTCCGCCAGGAAGGCGTTGTCGTACTGGTGCTTGAGGTAGTCGCGTCCGCCGTACGCCGCGAGGATCTCTCCGGTGCCAGGACGCACCGACACCAGCCCGGCCTCCAGGTCCTTGTCCCGGCCGACGGCCTTGGCGACCGCGCGCGGCGCCTCGGCCTGCATCGCGGGGTCGAGCGTGGTGGTCACCCGCAGGCCACGCCGGTAGATCGCGTCGTCGCTGAAACCCCGGGCGTGCAGCTCACTGGTGATCCGCTCGATCAGGTAGCCGCGCTGCCCGCCGTACAGCGGGTCGGTGTGGGCGGGAGCGACGTTCGGGAACGCCGGCCGTGGTCCCTTCGGCAGTACGCCCGTGCTCATCATCCCGTCGATGACGTACCGCCAGCGCGCCTGTGTCTGTGCGGTGTGCCCGAGCGCGGGATCGAGGTACGACGGCGCCTGGATCATCCCTGCCAGCAGCGCGCTCTCGGCCGGAGTGAGCGTTCCGACGTCCTTGCGGAAGTACGCCTGCGCGGCCGCCTGCACCCCGTACGCGCCGCGGCCGAAGTAGACGGTGTTGAGGTACTGCTCGAGGATCCAGTCCTTGGAGCGCGCCCGGTTCAGCTTCACCGCGATGAACAGCTCTCTGACCTTGCGGGAGAGCGTCTGGCGGGGGCTCAGGTAGGCGACCTTGACGTACTGCTGGGCGATGCCGGAGCCGCCCTGGCGCGGCCCGCCGGACACGGCGGACCACACCGCCCGGGTCAGGCCGACGGGCGACACGACGGGCTCGTGGTAGAAGCCGCGGTCCTCGGCGGCGAGCACGGCGCCGCGCAGGTGCGCCGGCACCGCGCGCAACGGCACGGCGACGCGGTTGAGCCGCCCGACCTGGGCGAGCGGCGTGCCGTCCCGGTAGGAGAGGATGCTGGCCTCCGCCCGCGCGGCGGCGCTGACCGGCGGCACCTTGACCTGGCTGTACAGCACTCCGACGCCGACCCCGAGGAGCAGGACGAGGCCGCCGAGGACGTACCCCGTCCGCCGGACCAGGCGCCACCTGCGGCCCCTGCGCGGAATGAGGGTGCGGAGCCCCAGTACCGCATACCGGACCCACCGGTTCCGCTCACGTCTGCGCCTTCCCGTCATGTCTGACAACCCTGACCGCGAAAGATCATCAAGCTGTCGGGGTCGGGTCACGCTTCCCGGAAAATGTCTTGATTCCGTGACAGGACCCCGCCGCCAGGCCGGCCACTCGATAATGGGCCGATGGTCGCGATCTTGCTCGTGGAGGATGATCCCTCGGTCCGTACGGGTCTGGAACTGGCCCTGACCCGTCAGGGGCACTCGGTCACCGCGCGGACGACCGGTGAAGAGGGCCTGGAGTACGCGCGGGCGCGCCGCCCGGAGATCGTGGTGCTGGACGTCATGCTGCCGGGCCTCGACGGGGTGGAGGTCTGCCGCCGCCTCCGCAAGGCCGACCAGATCCCGATCATCCTGCTGACCGCGCGCGGCGAGAGCCTGGACATCGTCGTCGGGCTGGAGGCGGGCGCCGACGACTACGTGATCAAGCCCGTCGAGCCGGCCGTGCTGGACGCGCGGATCCGTGCCGTCCTGCGGCGCGCGGAGAACAGCCCGATGAGCCGTTCCACCTTCGGCGACCTGGTCATCGACCGCGCGGCGCTGCGCGTCACGAACGCCGGAACGGACGTCCACCTCACGCCCACCGAACTGCGACTACTCCTCGAGCTGACCCGCCATCCCGGTCAGGCGCTGACCCGGGGGCACCTGCTGCGGGAGGTCTGGGACCACGGCTACGCCGGGGACTCGCGGTTGGTCGACGCCTGCGTGCAGCGGCTGCGCGCCAAGATCGAGCCGGACGCGGCCGTACCGACGCTGATCCAGACCGTGCGGGGCTTCGGCTACCGGTTCGCGGCGCCGTGATCAGTGGACTGCGCGGGCGCCTGTTCATCGCGTTCGTCGCCGCCTGCCTCGCCTCCACCGCGCTCGTGGCCGGCATCGGCTACGTCTTCGTCCGCCGGGCCATCTTGCAGCGCGCGCAGGACGCCGTCCTCATCGACACCCGGGAGACGCTCGCGCACAACGTGCCCGGCGACCTGACCACCCCGGTACCGGAGAGGACGCTGCGGGACGTGGCCGCCGCCCTGGTCCGCCCCGACTGGTACGTCGTCGCCACGGACGGCACCTCGGTGGTCGCCACCGGGGAGTTCGGCCTGAACGACGTACCGATCGTCCTGGCCACCCACGTCGCCAATGGGTTGGGGTTGTACTTCCAGCGTGTCGTCATCCACGGCGCGCCCTGGCTGGTCACCGGCACACGTGTGCAGGCCCGCGACGGGCAGCCCCTGCCGCTCACCGTCGTGGTGTTCGCCTCACTGGCCAAGGAGAGCGCCGACCTGCACCGCATCCAGAGCGCGCTGATACGCGCCGGCGCGCTGACGGTCGTGCTGGCCGTGGCGCTCGCCGCGCTGCTCGGGCGCAGCGTGCTGCGGCCACTGCGCCGGCTCGCACGGGCCGCCCGCTTGCTGGGCATCGGCCACCTCGCGGTCCGCGTCGACGTCCGCGGCCGGGACGAGCTCGCCGCCGTCGCACGCATCTTCAACGAGACCGCGGCCTCCCTGGAGTACACGGTGCGGGAGCTGCGCCGCCTTGAGGCGACCGCCCGGCGGTTCGCCGCCGACGTCTCACACGAGTTGCGCACCCCGATCGCCGCGATGACGGCGGTCACCGATCTGCTCGAGGAGGACGCCGCCCGGCTGCCGTCCGACACCGGCACGGCGGCCCGGCTGGTCGCGGACCAGACCCGCCGCCTCGGCGCCCTGGTGGAGGACCTTCTGGAGATCAGCAGGATGGACGCCGGAACGGCCGACCTCACCCTGGACGAAGTGCCGCTCGCCGAGCTCGTCCGCGAGTGCGTCGCGACGCGCGGCTGGGCCGACCGCGTGGTCATCGAGATCCCGCCCGGCCTGCGCGTGCGGCTCGACCCCCGGCGGTTCGACGTCATCATCGCCAACCTGGTGGCCAACGCGCTGCGGCACGGTGCCCCGCCCGTCCGCGTCACCGCCCGGCCCGGGCTGGAGATACGTGTCATCGACCGTGGTCCCGGCATCCCCGACGACGTGCTGCCGCACGTGTTCGACCGTTTCTTCAAGGCGGACCCGGCTCGGCCGGCGGGGAAGGGCACCGGGCTCGGCCTGGCGATCGCCCAGGCGAACGCCGCCCTGCACGGCGGCCGCATCGAGGCCGCCAACGCTCCTGGCGGTGGCGCGGTCTTCACCGTACGGATCCCCGCGTGAACCGGCTCGTGCGCGCGACGGTCGCAGGGACCGCGGTGTGCGTCCTTGCCGGATGCGGGGTACGCCCGACCGGAGTGGTGAGCGCCGGAGAGGCTCCGACCGCGACCGCCACCTCACTACCCCGGACGCAGGTCTACTTCCTCCTCCAGGGCCTGCCTCACCCGGTGAAGCGAGCGGTGCCCCCCTGGGACACCCAGGCCGTGTTCGACGCGCTCCTGGCCGGTCCGACCGACCAGGAACGCGCTCGCGGCCTGCGCACGGAACTGACGCTGGGGGACATGACCATCCGGGCGATCGACTCAAAGGTGGTCTTCGTCGAGTTCCCGCCGCTGGCCGCGAAGCAGACGAACCAGGAGAAGCAGGCGAACATGGCAAGGCGGGCAAAGACGGAGGCGGTCGGATATCTCCAGATCTCCTGCACGGCCCGCGGGCTGCCCACGGCTCCGCTCGTGAAGATGCCCGGGATCGAAGCACGCGGGATCTCGACCACTTCGACCTACTGTCCCGGGGCGAGCTCGACGCCGGGGCCGCCTGGAGCCGAGCTCCCCTCCGCCGAGCCGTTCCCCTCGGCGAACGGAGGCCTCCCCCAGACGAAACCGCCCGTTCTCTCCAGTCCCAGCGGCGGGACACCCGAGAAAGCGCCGCGCCGCCGACCGGGGCCGAATCCGACGGGGTAGTGACGGCAGGCGCGGGAAGACTCCCAGCGTTACCGATCCGTGACAAAGACGCGCCGAACTGAGATCGGATCGTGACCGTACGCGTTCACAGTGGCCACAGCGAAACTTTGTTTCGAAAGGGCCTCACATGCCGCACAAAGCCGCCCAATCGACGCGACCGCTCGTACGGGTCGTGGTCGCCGTCCTCCTGATCGCGCCGTTCGTCATCTACCTCGCCGTCCCGAGCTACGCGAAGATCAAGCCGCGCCTCGCCGGCTTCCCCTTCTTCTACTGGTGGCAGCTGCTCTGGGTGATCCTCACGGCGGCCTTCATCGGCATCGCGTACGCGCTCACCCGCAGCGGCGGTGGCCGGACGCCCGCCGGCGGCCCGACCGACGAGAAGGGCGAGTGAGGCCCCCCATGGACAACGTCAATGGCGTCGAACTCGGCGTCTTCGTCTTCTTCCTCGCCGTGGTGACCGTCGTCGGATTCGCCGCCGCACGCTGGCGCCGTGGCCAGACGATCCTGCACCTGGACGAATGGGGGCTCGGCGGGCGGAGCTTCGGAACGTTCGTCACCTGGTTCCTCCTCGGCGGCGACCTCTACACCGCCTACACGTTCATCGCGGTGCCCGCCGCCGTCTTCGCCGGCGGCGCCATGGGCTTCTGGGCGCTGCCGTACGCCGCGATCGCCTACCCGATCGTGTTCCTCGTCGGCCCTCGCCTGTGGTCGGTGTCGCACGTCCATGGGTACGTCACTCCCGCCGACTTCGTCCGCGGTCGCTTCGGTTCCAAGGCGCTCGGCCTGGCCGTCGCCCTCACCGGGATCCTCGCGATGATGCCCTACATCGCGCTGCAGCTCGTGGGCATCCAGGCCGTCCTCACCGTCATGGGGGTGAAGGGGTCCGGCCTGGCCAAGGACCTGCCGCTGTTCATCGCCTTCGCGCTCCTGGCCGCCTACACCTACACCTCCGGCCTGCGCGCCCCGGCGCTCATCGCCTTCGTCAAGGACACGCTGATCTACCTCGTGATCATCGTGGCGGTCCTCTACATCCCGACGAAGCTCGGCGGCTGGGGCCACATCTTCGACACCGCCCAGGCGTCCCTGTCCAAGGTCAACCCGGCGACCCACAAACCCGGCGGATCGATCATCACCAGTGACCTGAACCACTGGGCGTACGGCACTCTGGCCCTCGGATCCTCCCTCGCACTGTTCATCTATCCGCACACGGTGACCGGGGCGCTCGCCGCCGGGCGCCGCAATGTGATCAAACGGAACGCCGCACTGCTCCCCGCCTACTCCCTCCTGCTCGGGCTGCTGGCCCTCCTCGGTTACATGGCGCTGGCCAAGCCCGACGTCGCCGCCGCCGTCAGGGCGGCGAAGAACCCGCAGCTCGCCGTGCCGACGCTGTTCGACCACGTCTTCCCCAGCTGGTTCGCCGGGGTCGCCTTCGCCGCGATCGGCGTCGGCGCGCTCGTCCCGGCGGCGATCATGTCGATCGCGGCCTCCAACCTGTTCACTCGCAACGTCTACAAGGCGTTCTTCCGGCCGGACGCGTCGCCGGCGGAGGAGACGCGGGTGTCGCAGTTCACGTCCCTGCTGGTCAAGGTAGGGGCGCTGGTCTTCGTCCTGGCCTTCGACAAGACGCTGGCGATCAACCTGCAACTGCTCGGCGGCGTCTGGATCGTGCAGACCTTCCCCTCGCTCGCGCTCGGGCTGTTCACCCGGTGGTTCCACCGCTGGGCGCTGCTGGCAGGCTGGGCGGTGGCCATGGTGTACGGCACGGTCACCGCCTACCAGCAGGCCTCGCCCACCCAGAAGCACTTCGGCCAGTCGATCGCGGACATCCCGTTCATCCACCACACCGGGTACATCGCGCTGACCGCGTTCGTGCTCAACATGCTCGTCGTGGTGGTGCTCACCGGCCTGCTCAAACTCCTGAAGGTGCCGGACGGGGTCGACGAGACCAGCCCGTCGGACTTCCTCGCGGACGCCGATGACCCGCGCGTCCGGGATCTCCCCGAGGTGACCACCGGCTGAACGTCTGCGGTGGTCTCCCATCGGCCGTGGGAGACCACCGCAGGCCGGTGGGGTACATGGGCCGGTTTGTGGTGTTCTAAGCTGCCCTCGTGAGCCAGGAAACGCCTCCGGCGATCGGTTCGCCGGGGCGACCGTCCGCCGCCGGGGCGCCGGACGACGTCGAGATCCGTGTCGCCCGCTCCCAGGAGTTGCGGGCGATCGGCGAGCTCACCGCGACCGTCTACGTCGCCGCCGGGTACATCAGCCCGAACGGCAGCTACGTCCCCCAGCTCCGAGACGCCGCTTCGCGGGCCCGCGAAGCGGAGCTCATCGTGGCCGTACGCGACGGCGAGCCCATCGGAACCGTGACGTACTGCCCGCATGGCAGCTCCTGGGCACAACTGGCCGGGCCGGGCGAGGCGGAGTTCCGGATGCTCGCGGTCAACCCGATGGCCCGCGGGCTGGGCCTCGGCGAGGCCCTGGTCCGTCACTGCGTCGACCGCGCCCGCGAGGACGGCTGCACGACCCTTCGCCTGTCGACCGAGCCGGTCATGCACGCGGCCCACCGGATCTACCGCCGCCTCGGCTTCGTCCGCACCCCGGACCGCGACTGGAGCCCCGCCGAAGGCGTCGACCTCCTGACCTACGCCCTCGTCCTCTGACCAGGGACCTCCGGAGTGGTCCGATCCGCACCCGTAGGGGTGACCCGGCGACCCGCGCCCCGTACGGGCGTTCCGTTCCATCGCCTTCGGTCAGGCTGAAGAATTTTCAGCCACATCAAAAGGGCGGAACGACGATGCACGGGCCAAGCGCGGACGAGGGCCGCGACTACTCGATGACGGCGATCAGGTCGCCCTCCTGGATGACGTCGCCCTCCGCGACCTTCAGGCTCACGACCGTGCCGGAGTCCTCGGCGAGTACCGGGATCTCCATCTTCATCGACTCCAGGATGACGAGGGTGTCGCCGTCCTCCACCTGTTCGCCCTCGCTGACGAGCACCTTCCAGACGTTCGCCACCATTTCCGCGCGGACCTCAGCCATCGCGGCTCCTCTCCTCTGGCGCCGGCACCGGCCGGACGCACGTTTCGATCAGTACGAAGGTTCTCGTCACGCGTCTTCAGCGTGCCGTACGTCGACTCGCCTTCACCGGGCCCGCATCCGGTCCACGAGGCCCGTGTCGTACTCGCCGGTGGCGAAGTCCGGGTCCTCCAGCAGCTCGGTGAAGAACGGCACGTTGGTCTTCGGGCCCTCGATCCGGAACTCCTCCACCGCCCGGCGGGCCGCGGCGAGGGCCTGGGCCCGGTCCGGACCGTACACGCACAGCTTGGCCAGCAGCGGGTCGTAGAACGGCGTGACCTTGTTGCCCGCGCGGTAGCCGGAGTCGACGCGGATGACGTCGCCGACCGGCTCCTCCCAGACGGTGATCGAACCGGGGCTCGGCAGGAAGCGCTTGGGATCCTCGGCGTACACCCGGAACTCGATCGCGTGCCCGCGGGGTTCGACGGTGGTGAAGGACACCGGCTCGCCCGCCGCGATGAGCAGCTGCTGCTCGACCAGGTCCAGGCCGGTGACGAGCTCGGTGATCGGGTGCTCGACCTGGAGACGGGTGTTCATCTCCAGGAACACGAAGTCCTGCGCGACGGGGTCGACCAGGCACTCGACCGTGCCGGCGCCACGGTAACCGACGGCCTCACCGGCGCGTACGGCGGCGGCGAGCATGCGGGCGCGCAACTCGGGGCCCACTCCCGGCGACGGGGTCTCCTCGACGATCTTCTGGTGCCGGCGCTGCACGGAGCAGTCGCGCTCCCCCAGGGCCACGACCGTGCCGTCGGCCAGGCCGAGGATCTGCACCTCGACGTGCCGGGCGCGCTCGATGTAGCGCTCCAGCAGGATGTCCGGGTTGCCGAAGAACCGCTCCGCGCGGGTACGCGCCGTGTCGTACGCCTTGCGCAGCTCCGCCTCGTCGCGGGCGACGCTCATCCCGATGCCGCCGCCCCCACCGGCCGCCTTGACCATGACGGGGTAGCCGATGCCCGCGGCCACCGCCGCGTCGGCGTCGGGGACGGGCTCGCGGGTACCGGAGGCGACGGGCACGCCCGCCTTCTCCATGAGGTTCCGCGCGTTGATCTTGTCGCCCATCGCGGAGATCGCCTCCGGCGGCGGGCCGATCCAGACCATGCCCTCGGCGATGACCCGCTCGGCGAAGCCGGCGTTCTCGGCCAGGAAGCCGTATCCGGGGTGGATCGCCTGCGCGTTGGTGCGCTTGGCCGCCTCCATGACCGCGTCGATGTCGAGATAGCTCTGGGTCGGCTGGGCGGAGCCGATGAGAATCGCCTCGTCCGCCTCGTCGACGTAGGGAAGATCGGCGTCGGCCTCTGAGTAGACCGCGATGGCCTTGATCCCGAGGGCGCGCACGGTACGGATCACCCTGCGGGCGATCTCTCCACGATTCGCCACCAATACGGACTCGAACACCGATCCTCCTTATTTGCACTCGGCTCAGCGAGAATAGCCACGCGACGCCCGGTGTACCGTCGCGTGCGGCGACAAAAACCCGTGGGTCGACTTGTCAGCGCATGCGGTCGACAACGTGACCGAGCGCCTCGGTCACCGTGGGGTCGTACTCCGCCGCCGAGTCGAGGCGCAGCCGCTCCAGCACGGCCGCCGACCGGTCGCGGTCGGACGAGTCACCGACGAGATCATCGTAGGCGTTCGCGACCTTGATGACACGGCTGGCCAGCGGTGGCGCCGATCCGTCGCTCACGCGGTACGGGTCGGACTGACGGCGCACGATCTCGGCGACCTCGTCGAGCACCCCGGTCTTGGTGATCACACCCGCGCCGAGCTCGGCGATGCGGCGCTGTTCCTGCGGCGACGCGAGGACGGTCGCGCCACCGGGGATCGGGTCGCGCAGCGACAGCTGCCCGATGTCGTGCATCAGCGCAGCGTACTCCAGTTCGAGGAGCTCCCCCTCGGTCATGCCGAGCTCCCGTCCCATCGCGACGGCCAGCCGGCTGACGCGCCGGGAGTGCCCCGCCTCGACGTACCCGCCGACCTCGGTGACCTGGGACAAAGCGCGGACGGTCTGCAGGTAGGTCGCCCGGATGCCGGCGAAGCGGCGGAAGGCGACCTGGGTGACCAGGATGGGGGCGGTGAAGACGAGCAGCGCGGCCGGGCCCATGACAAACGTGCTGACGGCGAGGAGCATGCCCGTCGCGCCGGAGGCTGCGCACAGCGGGCCCTTGGCGCGGATCTCGTCGCCGATCGCGATGCCGAACCGCGCGCGCACCGCCTCCGCCCGGATGATCGCCGCGGTGGTGACGTCGATGACGCACGACAGGATGACCGTCAGCACCATCACGGTGATGAGCGCCGGCCAGTGGTCGCGCAGCGGCGAATCCATGATCGGCCGGAAGATGAAGGCCACGGCCGAAGGGATGAGGATCCGCCGGGCCATCGCGTCGAGCTTGGGGACGCGGCCGACCGCGATGTGCGGCAGCGCACCCGCCAGCGTGCCGCAGGCGGTGACGGTCACGACCTGGAAGGCGGAGTGGGCGGCGGACTCGGCCCCGACCTTGAGCAGCAGTGCGTAGCCGAGGGCCCCCGCGCTGGCGATCGGCGCGACCTCGCGGTTGCCGGGGACCACCATGCGGAGCAGCTCGCCCACCGCGATCAGCACGCCGAACAGCACGGCGGTGCGGGAGTCGACCACGCCGACCGCCGCGACCTGGGTGACCGCGCCGATGACGAGCAGCCCCGCGACCGCGATCAGCAGGAGCTGCGCGGAGTCGAGTGTCTGGGCGATCGTGCGCCGCCGCGCGGGCGCCGACGCGGTCATGGGCGGACACCTTCGCCGGCGACGCGCAGCGGCGCGCTGGGATCATCGTGGTCCTGCTGCGCCGTCTCCTCGCCCTCGGGCGGGACGACCGGGTCGGGCCGGGTCCAGCCGTCGCGCTCCACCGCGGCGATGAACGCCTCGACCAGCGCCGGGTCGAAATGGGTGCCGGCGCAGCGCTGCAGCTCGGCGATGCCGTCGTCGAGGGACATGGCGGGGCGGTAGGACCGGGTGGAGGTCATCGAGTCGAAGGCGTCCGCCACGGAGATCACCCGGGCGAACTCCGGGATTTCCGACCCGGCCAGGCCCATGGGATATCCGGTGCCGTCCATCCGCTCGTGGTGATGCATGATCCCCGCCAGGGCCTCGTCGAGGAAGCCGATGTCGCGGACGATCTCCAGGCCGCGCATCGGATGCAGCTGGATGGCGGCGAACTCCTCCTCGGACAGATCACCGGACTTCTGCAGCACCTTCGTCGGCACGCCGAGCTTGCCGACGTCGTGCAGCATCCCGGCGTACCGGACCGCGCCGACCCGCTCGGGCCGCATCCCGATCTCACCGGCGATCATCGCCGAGCCGCGAGAGACGCGCTCGCTGTGGCCGCGCGTGTAGTAGTCCTTGGTCTCCACCGCCTGGCACAGCGCCGCGATCGTGGCCGCCTGGGCCTCCTGCTGCGCCCGGGTCTGCTCGAGGGCCCACCGGGCGATGAACATCGGCAGCAGCACCAGCACCGCGGAGAAGGGCCCGACGACGCCCCAGGGGGCGGCGATCAGCAGCCCGAACATTCCGTACGCCAGCTGGCCGACCGTGAGCTGGCCGACGGGGCCCCAGCGAAACCCCCACATCGGCGCCTGCTTGCTCAGCACCAGGATGATGGCGATCAGGGCGAGGTTCACCGCGACGTAGGTGACCAGCGCCGCGACGTAGGGCGGGATGATGCCGGGGAACGATCCGTCGGACGGTTCGCCGACCGTGCCTCCCGCCGCCTGGTAGACGATGCCGGCGAGGTATCCGGAGAGGGCGAACTGCGCGCCGTTGAAGAGCCTCTTGACGAGGGCGACATCGCGCCGGCCGGTGACGACGGCCGACGCGCCCACCAGCGCCGCGCCGACGGGGCCGAGCAACACGACCGAGGCCAGGCCGGCCGAGTAGCTCAGCGAGACGCGGGCGCTGGCGCTGCTGAGCAGCGCCGGCACCGACTCGCAGATCACGGAGAGCACCGCGAGCACCGCGAGCGTCGTCCAGTGGATGCCGTCGAACGACGAAAGAGCGATGCACGAGGTGCCAAGCGCGACGACCGTACAGACGTATGCCCACGCGGCCAGGG
Source organism: Actinoallomurus purpureus (assembly GCF_024055795.1). Lineage (GTDB taxonomy): Bacteria > Actinomycetota > Actinomycetes > Streptosporangiales > Streptosporangiaceae > Actinoallomurus > Actinoallomurus purpureus. The sequence goes on from NZ_JAMXMY010000011.1 coordinate 293,001, forward strand.
GTAGTCCACGCATTGCCGCCCCCACGAGGTAATGGGCTAAGCCCAGGACACGCCTTTTCGCATGTTCTTCTGCCTCCCCTGCCGAGCCGGGGCACCCCGGAGGTGCGGTGGCTCGCCAACTGAACTCGCCGATGCCCGAATGATCGGGGGTAAGCCTAACCCGACTGTGACAGGTCACGCAGACGCCCGCGGAAACGTGAGCAAAGCGTGAACCAATCGTCACCTACGGTCCTGATCCGCCTTACTCGGTCAGTGAGGCGCGGACCTGCTCGATGCGGCCCAGGACCTTCGACCGCAGGTCCTGCGGAACCGGGTCACAGCCGCACGACTTGTGCACGAGTTTCTTCACGGCCTCCTCGAGGCCGTATTCCCGGAGGCAGGGACCGCACTCGTCGAGGTGCTGCCGGATGTCGGAACACCCGCCCTGGTCCAGCTCACCGTCGAGATAGTCATAGATCCGGCCGAGCACCTCAGAGCAGGGGGTCTCGTGCGGCCTACCGCAGCTCATGACTGGTCCTCCCTACGCTGGCCGCCGTTGGCCCGGGCGAGGCCACGCTCGCTCGCGTAGTCCTCGAGCATCGAACGCAGCTGTCGCCTGCCACGGTGCAGCCGGGACATCACCGTACCGATCGGAGTGCCCATGATGTCGGCGATCTCCTTGTACGAGAAGCCCTCGACGTCGGCGAAGTAGACCGCCATGCGAAAGTCCTCGGGCAGCGCCTGCAGGGCCCTCTTGACGTCGGAGTCGGGAAGGTGCTCGAGCGCCTCGGCCTCCGCGGACTTCAGCCCGGTGGAGGTGTGGGACTCGGCCCGTGCCAGCTGCCAGTCCTCGATCTCCTCGGCGGCGGACTGCTTCGGCTCCCGCTGCTTCTTGCGGTAGGAGTTGATGAAGGTGTTGGTGAGGATCCGGTAGAGCCAGGCCTTGAGGTTCGTCCCCTCCTGGAACTGGTGGAAGGATCCGAACGCCTTGGCGAAGGTCTCCTGGACCAGGTCCTCGGCGTCGGCCGGGTTGCGTGTCATCCGCAGCGCGGCCGAGTAGAGCTGGTCCAGGAACGGCAGCACATCGCGCTCGAAGCGCCTGGTCCGCTCCTCCAGTGTCTCCACTGCCTCAGGAACCTGACCCACCTCCTTCGTCCGGCCGGCGTCGGCATCGAAACCGTACGCACCAGACGATAGCGGGTCCGTCGGCGGGGCCGGCCGACGGTCCGCGAGCAGAAGACTCATCGTCACCTCGAACTTATCGCTGTCACTGGCCGTTATGACGCAGTGCAACACCTGGCATGGCTGCGGGATTCCCGGGAAAGAGGAATGCTCGGTCACCAGTCACGACGGGTGAAGCGGTGCCGCCAACAGGGAAGGATTGGGATAAATGCATCCCCGAGGAGCCGCCGTGCTGTCGATTCCGGCGAAGCATCCCGCTGTTGGCGAGTCCGAGTCGCTCGCGAGCTACTGGACCTTCTACTGGGCCGTGGCCGCGGCCCAACTCTCCCGCTGGCTCCCGCGCCGGCCCTCCCGCGTGCTCGACCTGTCGGGCCCGCAGGCACGGTGCGCGCCGCAGGCGGCGGCGGCCGGCCACACGGTCGTCGAGGTCCAGGAGACACCGCGCAGCGGGCCGCGGCCGCGGCGGGTACGGCCGGTGGTGGCCGATCCCGCCTCACTCGGCTTCCTCGCCGACGGCTCCTTCGACGCGGTGGTGGCCGAAGGCCGCGTGCTCTCCCGGCATCTCGTCACCGAGAACGTCGTCGCGGAGATCGCGCGGGTGCTCCGGCCGGGCGGCCGGGTGCTGATGTGCGTCGACTCGCTCGTGCTCGGCATGGCCATCCTCGCTGAGCAGAATTTCTGGGCGCACCTGTCCGACGTCCCCCGATCGGAGGTCGTCCTGGTGCCCTGGCCGGACGGATCGATCACCCGGTGCTTCGGCGCCGAGCAGTTGCGCGAGCTGCTCGCCGACAGCGGGCTGGAGCTCGAGTGGATCCGGCCGCGGACGACCCTGTCGCCCTCGACGGTCGAGCACGTCCTCACCATGAGTCCCCAGGCGCTTCCACGGCTGGTCCGCGCGGAGCTGACGGCACCGCTCGGCGACGAGCCGGTCGGCATTCACCTCGTCGCCAGCGCGATCAAGAGCGCCTGACGCGAGCCGGCGCCGGATGCCGCTCGGCGACGAGCCGCTCGGCATCCGGTGGTCGCGGACCTGGTCAGGAGCTCCTGAGAGGACTCAGCGCCGGATCCGGTCGCGCTTCGCCTGGCAGGTGACGCAGCGGGCGGCGGCGGGCCGCGCCTCGAGGCGGCCCTCCGGCACCGGGTGGCCGCAGTCGACGCATTTGCCGTACGTGCCCGCCTGGGCCCGGGCCAGGGCCGCGAGCACCTCGGCGCGCTCCCGGCGCATCGCGTCCAGCGCGGCGTCCGCCCGGTCGGTCGCGGAGAGGCTCGCGCCGGCGTCGGCGGTGTGCTGGTCGGCCTCCGGGTGCTCGCTCTGCAGTACCACGATCGCGCGATCGAGATCGGCGATCATGTCCTCAAGGCGTCTCTGCGCCGTGTCCACGACCATGCGTACCTCCCGGCGGCGCGGTCAGAACAGCGTGGGGGTTTCGCTGGAGGAGATACCCATATCCGGCAGCGGTTTTACCAGCTCAGGTCCGTTATTTCGCACTTTGTTCACCGCAGTGGAGACGGGGTACGCCTCCAGGCGGCCCGCGACGGCGGGCACCAACAGGGACCGGACCTCCTCCGCGGTGGTCAGCGCCGGGTCCAGCCACGCGCCGAAGCGCTCCGGCTCGACCAGCATCGGCATCCGCTCGTGAATCCGGCCCACGTCGTCGCCGGCCTCGGTGGTGATGACCGTGCAGGTCAGCAGCCACTCCTCCTCCGATGCGTCGGGTCGGGGACGCCAGACCTCGTACAGGCCGGCCATCGCGAGCATGCTCCCGTCCGAGGGCCGGATGTAGAACGGCTGCTTGCCGCCCTCCTCACGGGTGTACCACTCGTAGTAGCCGTCGGCGGGCAGCAGGCAGCGGCGCCGGGCGAAGGCGCGCCGGAAGGCGGGCTTCTCGTGCACCGTCTCGAGCCGCGCGTTGATCATCCGGGAGCCGATCGACGCGTCCTTGGCCCAGGAGGGCACCAGTCCCCAGCGCGCCACGTGGAGTTCGCGGACGTCCCTCGTCAGGATCACCGGTACCGGCTTGGTGGGCGCGACGTTGTAGTCGGGTTCGAGCGCGTCGGTGGTGTCGCGCTCGACGTCGAACGCGTCGATGATCTCCTGGCGCCCGCGCGCCGTGGCATACCGCCCGCACATGGCTCCGCGCGCCCCCTTCCGGTCGGTACGGCGCACCCCGCGCCGGACGCCAAGCTTGCCAAAGAGGTGGGCTTGTTCGCGCACACGGTGGGCATGACGGGTGCATGCAACCCATCAGGACCATCGCCCGTCCTCTCATGGCGGCGCCGTTCATGGTGACGGGCATCGAGACGCTGCGCGATCCGGGCTCCCGTGCCGACAAGATCGCCCCCGTGATCAAGCCCCTCGCCGACCGTGTGTCCTGGCTCCCCACCAAGGACCCCGAGGCGCTCGTACGGATCCAGGGGGCGGTGTGTCTGGGCACCGGCGCGCTCCTGGCCCTCGGCCGGTTCCAACGGCTGTCGACGCTCGTCCTCGCCGGCCAGCTGATCCCCAGCCTCCTGGCCGAGCACCGGTTCTGGACCGAGGACGACCCGGAGCGGCGCGCCGCGGAGCGCTCCCAGTTCTTCAAGACCGCCGGGCTGCTGGGGGCGCTGCTGGTCGCCGGGACGGCACCCGGCAAGTACCGCCCGATCAAGGCGGCCCGCACGGGTGCCCACGAGGCGAAGTTGCAGGCGGCGCTCGCCCGGTCGGAGGCCGGCCGCAAGGCCGAGCGCGCGCGGCGCAAGGCCGCCAAGCGCGTCGCGGACACCCGCCGGAAGGCCGCGAAGATCGGGCACTGAGGCCGTTCACGCTCGGCCGGGGCGGTGTGCCACGTTCAGATCTCCACGACCTCGTCGACGTGACGGAGGATCGCCGCGGCCCCCGGAAGGACCGGCCGGTGCAGGATCAGCAGGAGCGTACGGCCCTGGGCGGCGGCGATCAGGTCGGCCAGCGCGGCATCCGCGGCGCTCTCGTCCGGCCGGGTGTCCGGCTCGTCGAGGATGAGGATCGGCAGGTCGGCGAGCAGGGCGCGGGCCAGCGCGATGCGCCGGCGGTCGTCGCCGGCGGCGACGCTCTCGTCGTCCAGGCGCGTGTCGGGCGGCAGGTCGACCCCCGCGCCGCCCAGCGCGCGGGCGACGTCCTCGGCCGTGGCGTCCGGACGGGCCACCCGGACGTTCTCGGCGAGCGTCGTATCGAAGAGGTGGGCGTCGTGGGCGCACAGCCCGATGACTTTCCGGACGTCCTCGTCGGCGAGATCCCGAAGCTGCACGTCGTTCAGGGTGGCGACGCCCTGGTAGTCGAGGAACCCCAGCAGCACGGCGGCCAGCGCCGAGGTGCCGACGGGACTGCGGCCCAGCAGCGCGACCCGGCGCCCCTGGGGCAGCAACAGGTCGGTGTCGCCGAAGCCGATGATCTCACCGCCGGGCCACCGGGTGCGCAGGTCCGCAAGGCGCAACTCGTACGGTCCCGGGGGCAACGGGGTCGATCGCCGTCCCGCCGCGGGCGTGGCCGGCCCGGCCGGTGCGCGCCGGGCCCGGCGTCCTGGCCGTGGCGATGCGTCCAACAGTCGTCCCCCTGTCGTGCGGCATTCCCGGACTCCGGAGCCGGCTGCCGTCAACGTAGCGAGCGGCCGGGTCCGCCGCCGGGGGATCTACCGGCGCATTCACGATCCGCGATCGTCTCGGCACCGGTGCTTTACGCGCGGTTCACGCGCGGCCGGGACCGGTACCCTTCAGTCATGCTTCCTCTGTGGTCCGCACCCGCCGCCGACGGGCCGGTCGACGCCACCGTCGCGCTGCCGGGGTCGAAGTCGATGACCAACCGCGCGTTGGTCATCGCGGCGCTGGCCGACGAGCCGTCACTGATCCGGCGGCCGTTGCGCAGCCGCGACACGCTCCTCATGGTCGGTGCCCTGCGGTCGCTGGGCGTGGCCGTCGACGAGGCGGACGGGGGCGCCTGGCGCGTCACGCCGGGTGAGCTGCGGGGCTCGGCGAGACTCGACGTCGGGCTCGCCGGCACGGTCATGCGGTTCGTCCCTCCGGTCGCGGCGCTGGCGACCGGTGAGGTGGCCTTCGACGGCGACCCGCACGCCCGGAAACGGCCGATGGGCCCCATCCTGGCCGCCCTCCGTGCGCTCGGCGTCGAGGTGGAGGGTGACGCGCTCCCGTTCACCGTGCGCGGCACCGGTGCGGTGCCCGGGGGTTCGGTCACGATCGACGCGTCGGGGTCCTCCCAGTTCGTGTCCGGTCTGTTGCTGGCCGCCCCGCGCTACGCCAAGGGGATCGAGGTCCGCCACGAAGGGCCTCCGGTGCCGTCGGCGGCGCACCTGGCGATGACCATGCGGATGCTGGCCGACGCCGGCGCCTCCGTCGAGAGCGCCCCGGACGTCTGGCGCGTGCAGCCGGGCGCCCTGCGCGGCGGCGAGGTCGACATCGAGCCGGACCTGTCGAACGCCGCACCCTTCCTGGCGACCGCCCTGGTGACCGGCGGCCGGGTGACGGTTCGTGGCTGGCCGGCCGAGACCACCCAGCCCGGTGACTCCCTGCGCCACCTGCTCGCCGACATAGGCGGCTCGGCGGCGTACGACGCGGGCGACCTGACCGTGCGCGGCGGCGGCACGATCCACGGCATCGACGCCGACCTCGGCGACGTCAACGAGCTGACCTGCGTGATCGCCGCACTCGCCGCCCTGGCCGACGGCCCGTCCCGGCTGCGCGGCATCGCCCACATGCGCGGCCACGAGACCGACCGGCTCTCCGCGCTGACCACGGAGATCAACGGCCTGGGCGGTGACGTGCGGGAGCTGCCCGACGGCCTCGAGATCCGGCCCAGGCCCCTGCGCGGCGGCGTCTTCCACACCTACGACGATCACCGGATGGTGATGGCCGGGGCCGTCCTCGGCCTGGCCGTGCCCGGCGTCGAGGTGGAGAACCTCCCGACCGTCGGCAAGACGCTCCCCGAATTCGGCGAGCTGTGGACGGAGATGCTCCGGTAATCGTGGCGCGCGACTGGGGCAGGCTCGACGAGGACGACGTTCGCGTGCGCCCGGGGCGCGGCTCCCGGCCGCGCACCCGCCGGCGCCCGGCCCATGACGACGCCGTCGGCGGCTTCGTCATCGCGGTCGACCGCGGCCGCTACACCTGCCTGGTCGGCGGCGACGGCACCGGACACGCCGGGCGGAAGAAGGGCGACCGCCCCCGTAAGGTCACCGCGATGCGCGCCCGCGAGCTGGGCCGCAAGAGCGTCGTTGTCGGCGATCGCGTGCGCCTCGTCGGTGACGTGTCCGGCCGCGCCGACACCCTCGCACGGGTCGTCGGCATCGAACCCCGGACGTCCACGCTCCGCCGCACCGCGGACGACACCGACCCGGTCGAACGCGTGATCGTCGCCAACGCCGACCAGCTCGTCATCGTGACCGCGCTGGCCGACCCGCCGCCGCGCTCGGGGATGATCGACCGTTGCCTCGTCGCCGCGTACGCCGCGGGCCTGGATCCGCTCCTGTGCCTGACCAAGGCCGACCTCGCGTCGCCCGACACCCTGCTGGCGACGTACGCGCCGCTCGGCGTCCCGTACGTCGTCACGCGCAAGGACGAGCCGGTCGACCACCTCGCCGAGCGGCTGGCCGGACGGCCGAGCGTGCTGGTCGGGCACTCCGGCGTCGGAAAGTCGACGCTGGTGAACGCCCTCGTCCCGGACGCCGAGCGCGCCGTCAACGAGGTCAACCCGGTCACCGGACGGGGCCGGCACACGTCGTCGTCGGCGATCGCGCTGGAGCTGCCCTCCGGGGACGGCTGGATCATCGACACCCCGGGCGTGCGCAGCTTCGGGCTGGCCCACGTCACGGCCGACGACATCCTGGGCGCCTTCCCCGACCTCGCCGAGGGCGCCGCGGAGTGCCCGCCGCACTGCACGCACCTGCAAGCCGACTGCGCGCTCGACGCGTGGGCCGCCGCCGGTCACGCGACCGTGTCACGCCTCGCGTCGCTGCGCCGCCTGCTGGCCGCCCGCGAGGGGACCGAGACCGACTGACGCCGCCGGCTCAGACGGGGTCGATCCCGCGTCGCGGCTGTCGTGATCCCGAGCGTCTCGCCGCCTTCTGGTGCGAGGTTCGCCTGCCGGCTCAGGAGTCCGCCGGTTCCAGGCTCCGGAGGATCGGAGCGAGTGCGTGGCCGAGCACCGCGGCGAACGACTCGGTGCTGTCCCGGTCGAGCCAGTGCCGGCCGGCGACGCGGATCAGATCGTCTGCCGTAGCCCGAGCTCGTCGATGCGGGTGAGCATGTCGGCCGGATCGGCGTACACGCGGAACGCTCCGGTCCGCTCGAGCTCCTCACGGCCGTACCCGCCGGACTGCAGGCCGATCCCGAGCGCTCCGGCGCGCCGTGCCGCGAGCAGGTCCCACACGCTGTCGCCCACCACCATGGCGTGCTGAGGTTCGACACCGAGCAGGGCCGCCGCTGCAAGAAAGAGATCCGGATCCGGCTTGGCGAACCGCACCATGTCACGCGTGATCATGGGTGTGTCGTCGGGCAGCCCCAGCATCGCGAGGGCGGAATGCGCCGTCTCCATCCGGCCGCTCGTCGCGATGGCCCACGGCACGCCACGGCCGGTGAGGAAGCCCAGGAGCTCGGCCGCGCCGGGCAGCGCCCGTACGGAGCCGACCTGCTCGAGGTAGGCCCGCGCGTGCAGTTTCTGCAGCTCCTCGATCTCCGGCGGGGTCAGCGACACCCCCGTCTCACGCAGCAGCGCCGACACGAACAGTCCGCCGCTCATGCCGATCCGCCGATGGATCCGCCAGACCGACAGGTCGATTCCCACGACCGTCAGCGCGTTACGCCAGGCGATCACGTGCTGGTACACGCTGTCGATCAGTGTTCCATCCAGATCGAACAGCAGAGCCGGCACCGGCGGCTCGGGCATCGGTGACGCGGAAGATATTGGTGTGTTCACACCGTCTAGTGTGTCTGCGGTGGGCACTGTCGCGATACCGTAGCCCTTCGTGGCTGACTATTCGGATGACCTGCGGCTAGCACACGTGATGGCGGACGCGGCCGACGATGTCGCCACCCGCCGGTTCCGGGCCCTCGACCTCCGCGTCGAGACCAAACCCGACCTCACCCCCGTCAGCGACGCCGACCGGCTGGTCGAGGAGTCGTTGCGCAACACGCTGAAGCGGGCCCGGCCACGTGACGCCATCCACGGCGAGGAGTACGGCCGCACCGGCTACGGTCCGCGCTGCTGGGTCATCGACCCGATCGACGCGACCAAGAACTACGTGCGCGGCGTACCCGTGTGGGCCACGCTCATCGCTCTCATGGAGGGCGACGAGGTCGTCGTCGGCATGGCCTCCGCCCCGGCGCTGAACCGCCGCTGGTGGGCCGCTCGCGGCGGCGGCGCCTGGACCGGCCGCAGCCTCGCCAAGGCCACCCGCTGCCGGGTGTCGGGCGTCACCGAGCTGCAGGACGCGTCGTTCTCCTACTCCAGCCTCCACGGTTGGGAGGACCAGGGCCGCCTCGACAACTTCCTCGGTCTCAGCCGCGCCGTCTGGCGCACCCGGGCGTACGGCGACTTCTGGTCGCACGTCATGGTCGCCGAGGGCGTCGTGGACGCCTCCGCCGAGCCCGAGGTGTCCCTGTGGGACGTCGCCGCCCTCCAGATCATCATTGAGGAGTCGGGCGGGATCTTCACCGACCTGTCCGGCGTGCCCAGTCCCGACGGCGGCAGCGTGGTCTGCAGCAACGGCCTCCTGCACGCCAGGATCCTGGAGCAGCTGGGCGGCGGGCCGCTCACGCTGCGCGTCTGAGCCGACCACGCGTCTGACGCCTCGCCCCACCGGGGCGCGGGTCTGGCCGCGGAGGCAGAAGATATATCGCGTTTACCGGAACACCGACCCCGGTGCGGCACGTTCTCCTAGAGAACTCCTCGGAATGGAGGCTGTCGTGGGACGCACCGGATACGTCGTTGGCGGAGTGGCCGTGGCTCTGATCGCCTGGTGGCTGCTGCCCGGGTGGGTGACCCTCCTGATCGTGCTGGGCCTGGTCGCCGCGCCGATCGTTGGCTACCTGATGCTCGACCCGGCCCAGCGGCGGCGCCTGCGCGGCCAGGCACGCAAGCGCATCGGCAGCTGAGGGACGGCTTCAGCGGCACCGAGCGCTGAGGGCTCCCGCAGCGGGCGCGAAATGGCCGACGATCCACCCGATCGTCGGCCATGGGCCCGAGGCACCCTACCCGACGTACGGCAGGACGCGCTTCGGACATCGGCCGCCGCGGCGGCCGGCTCAGCGGGCGAAGCGCTCGTCGAGGCCCTCGCGCATGTCCTCCGGCAGGTCGTGCTTGCCCGCCTTGATGCGGTCGAGGAATTCCTTCCACGCGCTTACGCTGAAGAACAGCTTAGGACCGTCCGGGTCCTTGCTGTCGCGAACCGCGATGACGCGCTCACCCTGGGCCTCGTTGGACACCACGCACCTCAGTTCCCCGGTGGGTCTTACGACCTGTCTCGTGCCGGCTGCCATGCGGCACGACACCAACGTAGCAGGCACTGACCGCACGCAACCGATTGTTGTAAGTTCCGGCCGAGCCGGAACCGCTGCATCGACGACCCGTTCGGCCGTTGAACGCAGGAAAGCCCGCCGGCTGATGCCTGGCGGGCTTTCCTGATCTATGTATGTGTCCGGCGGCGTCCTACTCTCCCACACCGTCTCCAGTGCAGTACCATCGGCGCTGAAAGGCTTAACTTCCGGGTTCGGAATGGGACCGGGTGTTTCCCTCTCGCCATAACCACCGAAACGATTAACAGAACCGGTCT
>NZ_JAMXMY010000012.1 GCF_024055795.1 Actinoallomurus purpureus
ATCGGTGGGAAAACGGCAGGATTGCCGCTGGGCGGCCCTTGCAGTCTGCTTGAGCCGGATGCGATGAAAGTCGCCCGTCCGGTTCTGAGGGGGCCGGGGCGCAGCAATGCGCTCCGGCTACCCGACAGTGCTGCGAGTGCGACCACATCGACGCCAAGAACCGGGTAAGCCAATCCCTTTTCATCTGCCGGAACTGCGGGGTCGTTGCCCACGCAGACCGGAACGCCTCCCGCAACATCGCCCGCAAGGGCGGGACCGCGTGGACCGCGGGGCGTGAGTCACGCGTCCCTGCCACCCATAAGGGGTGCCTGGACGGAGGAGCCCACCCAGCAGCCAGTTGGGCGCTACCTCCAAGCCCGGTCGTTTAGGACCCTTGAGGACCGGGGCAAGTTGACTCATCCGACTGAAGGAACGGCTAGCGTCGTACCCGAAATGGGGAGTGTGCTCGACGCCGCCCGCGCCGTCGGGCTGAGGAGCCGGATGACCGGTCCTCCCACCGCCGTCCGCGGGCCGGCGTCGCAGCCACGTCCGCAGTCAAATGACTGAAGCCGTGGCAGGTCGGGACAGGTGATGATGTCGTGACCAAGACGCGGGCCATCGCGTCCAGAAGCGGTTCGAGCTGGACGGGGCCGCGGTGACCGAGGAGACCTTCGGGTCCGCCTGGTCGATCGTGTTCGACCAGGCGGAGAACCGGATGCACGCCATCAAGGCGCTGCTGGTGAGAGCTTTGGAGGATCGACCATGCGTATCGTCGTCGCCGTCGGCGGGAACGCGCTGCTGGAACGCGGCGAGTCGCCGGATGCAGAGATTCAGCGCGATCATGTCCGCCGCGCGGCGCAGGCCCTGGCACCGCTCGCCGCCGAGCACCAACTCGTCATCTGCCACGGCAACGGACCCCAGGTAGGGGCCCTGGCCCTCCTGAGCGAGACGGACAAGTCGCTGGATCGGCCGTACCCACTCGACGTCCTCGGCGCGGTGACCCAGGGCATGATCGGCTACTGGCTGGTCCAGGAACTCCAGAACGCCGGGATGCGGCGGCCCACCGTCGCGCTCGTCACCCAGACCGTCGTCGACGCGGCCGACCCGGCCTTCGCCCAGCCCACCAAGTTCATCGGCCCGGTCTACGACCACCGGCGCGCGCGGGCGCTCGCCGACCGGCACGGCGTGACGATCGCCGAGGACGGCCCTGGCTGGAGGCGTGTCGTACCGTCACCGGAGCCGATCTCCCTCGTGGAGGGCGACACCATCGAGGCGCTGCTCGAACACGGGCACGTCGTCGTCTGCGGAGGCGGGGGAGGCGTCCCGGTCGTCGACACCGGCACGGGCGAACTGCGCGGTGTCGACGGGGTCGTCGACAATGACCTCACCGCGGCCCTCCTCGCCCTGAGGCTCGGCGCCGAACGCCTGCTCGTCCTCACCGACGTCCCCGCCGTGATGCGGAACTGGGGCACCGCCGACGCCGAACCCATGCGCAGCATCGACGTGGAGTCGCTGGCCCGGATGGACTTCCCGGCCGGATCGATGGGACCCAAGGTCGAGGCATGCCTGCGCTTCGTCCGGGCGGCCGGATACCACGCCGCCATCGGCTCGATCACGGACGCCGAGGCGGTCCTGGCGGGACGCGCGGGCACCACCGTCACGGTACGTCCCGCTGCTGCGTCCAGCTGATCACTGGAACGGACCGGCGTCCCGCCGCTACTGGCGACGTACATGAAGAGGACGAACGATGGACACGATGATGGCTCTGCGGGCGCACAGCCGAGGCGGTCCGGAGCAGGCGTTCCAGGACCTCCTCGCTTGGGAGCGCTGTCACGAAACGCCCAGATTGGGGCAATCAGCTACAGTGGGGCCTAAAGTTTTGAGGCCGCGCTCCGCGTGCAGAGCGATCAGCTGTGTGGGAAGCCGGTCAGTCGGACGGAGTGTGCTGGATGGGGCCGGGGGGCCTGTTCGGGCGTGAGAGCGAATCGAAGGTCCTGCTCGATCTGATCGACGCGCTTCCCCTGCGCGGTGGGGCGCTCGTCGTTCGGGGAGAGCCGGGCATCGGCAAGTCGGCGTTGCTGAACGTCGCCACGGATCATGCACGGGCGACCGGCCTGTCGGTGTTCGAAGCCGTTGGGGTGCCGGCGGAGGCGAAGATGCCGTACGCGGGGTTGCACCAGTTGCTGCGGCCCGCCCTCCCCAACAGGCGAGCGTTGGCGACGCCCCAGCGGCGAGCCCTGGCAATCGCGTTCGGCGAATGCGACGGTCCAGCTCCCGCGCCGATCCTCGTCGGGCTCGCGACTCTCAACCTGCTCATCGAGACGGCCGTGAGCCGTCCGGTGGTGGTCTTTGCCGATGACGTGCAATCGCTGGACCGGCCCACTCACGAGGTACTCACCTTCGTCGCACGGCGTGTGGAGTCCGACCCCATCGCGGTGATCGGTGCGGTGCGTTCTGATTACCTCTGTCCGTTCGCGGACGCGGGACTGACGGAGCTGCGGCTCTCCGGGCTGACGGCGGAGGCGGCACGGGACTTGTCGCGCGCATGTGGAGGCGGCCTGCAGGACGCGGTCAGGAAACGGATTCTCCGGGTGGCGTCCGGGAATCCGCTGGCCATCGTGGAGCTTTCGGCCGCCTGGCGGGCGGGGCTGTCCGGCGAGGTGCTCCAGCGGGAGCTTCCGCTCACCTCGCGTCTGCGGAGGGCGTTCGCGGAGCGGCTGGAGGAACTGCCCGCAGCGACACGGGACGTACTCCTCGTGGCCGCCGAAGCGTCGGTGCGAGAACTGCCGCATATCCTGGCGCCCGCGTCCGTATTGGCCGGACACGGGGTGACGGCCACGGACTGTGATGCCGCGATGGCCGTCGGCCTCATCACGGTCGAGGGCGCGGAGGTGCGATTCCGCCACCCGCTGATGCGTTCCGCGATCGTAGACGCCGAGTCGATGGCGCGACGACAAGCGGCGAATGAGGCGATCGCCGCGACGCTCGACGATCAGCCGTACCTCCGTGCGTGGCACCGGTCCCTGTCCATCGTCGGCCCGGACGATGGAATCGCGGATGACCTCGAAACGAACATCGCCGTGCCCTTGCGGCTGGGAGACACCCACGCCGCCATCAGAGGACTCGAACGCGCCGCGGAGCTGACGACGGACCCCCGCCGGCGTGCCCGGCGGCTCCTCGCCGCGGCGGAGCACGCATCCCGTCTCGGTAAGCCCGACCTCGTGGAGCACCTGCTCGCCGCCGCGTCACGGCACCCGCTGAGCGCCGTCGAGCAGGCCAAGGCCGAATTGCTCCACGAGGGGCATGGCGCGGGATCGGCGAACGACCCGGTCCGGGTCATGCGGCTGTGCGCGCTCGCTGGTGAGGCGGCCGGCTCCGGCGACACGGACCTCGCCCTGGATCTGCTGGTCGCCGCCGCACTGCGGTGCTGGTGGGCCGATCCGGGCGCGCAAGTGCGAGGCCATGTGGTCTCCCTCACGGACCGGCTGGCATGCCCCGGCGGCGATCCCCGACACTTGGCGGCACTCGCCTTGGCCGAACCGATCCTTCGGTGCGCCGAGGTCATGAAGCGGCTGGCGCAGATCGTCAGTGTTGATCATTTTCGGGTTGATGAGATCCGGTATCTGGCGCTCGCCGCCCACGCGATCGGAGATCCTGAACGGGCCGCGGACTACCTCGAGGTCGCCGAGGCGAGGCTGCGTGGACAAGGGCGGCTCGGCGGGCTGGCCCTCGTGCTCGCTCTGCAATACAACGTCTGGCTCGACCTCGGCCTGCGGGGCAGGGCCGCCTCCGCCGCCGATGAGGGAAGGCGGATCGCACAAGAGACCCGACAGCCCATCGTGACGAAGGGAACCTTGATGGGCGAGGCCAGAGCGGCCGGTCTGTCCGGTGACGCCGACACCGCACTCCGGCTCGCGACGACTCTCGAACGCGAAGGCGAGCGCAACCACCTCAACAACCTCCTCTCCGGTGTCGGTCTGGCCCGGGGGACCGCCCTGCTCGGCCGGCGACGGTATGCCGAGGCCTACGCCGTACTCCGCAGGCTCTTCGATCCCGCCGACCACGGATTCCACCTCCGCCAACGTTTCACGGCCATCACCTTCCTCGCCGAAGCGGCCGTGCGCGCCGACCAGCAGGACGATGCGCAGGCCATCCTCTCCGAACTGCAGGACCTTGCCGCAGAGACCCCGTCGCCCATGTTGCACATCCACCTCTTGCACGCTCGAGCCGTCCTCGCCGGCGACGATGCCGAATGCTTCTACACCGCGGCGCTGGCGACGGACCTGCGTCGATGGCCGTTGATCCGGGCGCGCATCGAACTGGCCTATGGCGCGTGGCTGCGCCGCCGACGGCGGACCGCCGATTCACGGGCGCCTTTGCGGTCGGCGCTGGCGACGTTCGAGCGTATGCAGACACGTCCGTGGGCCGACCAGGCGCGGGCGGAGCTACGGGCGGCAGGTGTGCGGGAACCCGAGACGGCGCACGATGCCCGGCACCTGCTGTCACCACAGGAATTGCAGGTCGCGCGACTCGCCGTCGAGGGGCTCACGAACCGGGAGATCGGCGAGCGCATGTACCTCTCGCCCCGCACCGTCGCCTCCCACCTGTACCGGATCTTCCCAAAGCTCAATGTCACATCCCGGGCGCAGCTGGCCGCTCGCCTTCAATCCGAGGACTGATCGGAGAAGGTCGCGATTGCCGGCTCAGTCGGGGGACATGCGTGGGCGGCGTTGCCAGGCGTGCTCGGGGCCGTGGGGCCGGGTGGCCGTCAGGGCTCGCTCGGCGAAGTCATCGATCGGCCCGGAGGTGTCGATCATGGTCGCGGGGCGGCGCGGGCAAGGAGCTCGGTGTAGGTGCGCCGGGTCCAGAAGGCGTTGTAGATGCCGGTGCTGTACGGGGCCGGGGTGTCGGGTGAGAGTCCGGAAGACCATGATCCACGGGACGCTGCCTAGCGGCGCGGTGGCGCGTCCCTCGCCTGGAGGAACATCAGCAGCCAATCCCCTTCTCAGGCACGCCCGACCCGGAGACGGCGTCGTGAGGAGCCGGGGGCACCCACGTACGGTCGAAGCCCGCGTCGCGCGGCCGGTGAGGCGTCATGCGTCCGCGTGCTCCGGTGACGTTCGCGCGGTCCTCGGGCCGGTGAAACCGCTGAGGTGGAGCAGCGGCGGCGTCAGGACGAACGGGGCGGCGGCGAGGGCCGCCACGGCGACCATGGCCCCGCGCAGTCCCGTGGCGTCCGCCCACAGGCCGACATAGACCGGACCGAGCAGGAAACCCAGGTAGGACACCGTGCTGACGACCGAGGTCGCACGGCCGGTATGCCTCGTCGACGTTGCGCGACACGGGCCTGGCGCAGGGCGGGCAGGAGGAGCTGAGTGAGGTGGTAGCGGCTGAGGTAGTTGACCGCGAAGAACGGGTGGAGCCCGTCGGCTGTGCGGCTCTCCTGGAAGGTGAACACCCCGGTGGTGTGCACGAGGGCGTCGATGCGGTCGTGTTGGCCGAGGACGCGCTGGGCGGCGTCGCGGACGCCGTCGTGGGTGGGTAGGTCGGCGGCGAGGAAGGACGCCCGGTCGCCGGCGGTGCCGAACGAGGCGAGGGCGGCCTCACCTTTGCGCGGGTCACGGCCCAGCAGAATGAGCCGGTGGCCGTCGGCCAGGAGGTCGCGGGCGGCCTGGAGGCCGATGCCGCTGTTGCCGCCGGCGATGAGGATGGTCTTCATGATGCTCCGGGGAAGAAGACGGGCGGCCATCGTCCGGTGACAACGTGGACCGGGGGGCCGCCCGTCGTTGGTGTCTGGGGGTCATGCGCCGATGAAGTGCTCGGCCTGGTCACGGCTGGTGTGGAGGGCCCAGTAGTCGAGGGCGATCTCGTCGGGCGCGCGGTAGGGGACGCCTTCGGGGGCCTCGGTGCCGATCATGAGGTCGATGGCCACGTTGGCCGCGTAGATGCCCTCGGCGGCCAGGGTGTTGTGGAGGTTGATCGCCCAGTTCCGCTGGCCCGCCTGGGCGATGTTGACGTCGGCGAGCATCGGGTACGGGCTGACCGCGCCGCCGCCGGTGGTGAACAGCAGGGTGCCGGATCCGGCCTCGATCATCCCGGGCAGCACCGCAAGGACGGCGGCGACCGCACCGTAGAGAAGGCTGTCGATCTGCGGACGCAGGGTGTCGATGGTCACCTCCTTGGGCGCGGTCATGGACGGGCCCGCATGCGGGGAGAACTCCAGGACGTCGATCCGCCCGAACCGCGCGATCGCGGCCCCCAGCGCATCGGTGAGCTGGGCGGGGTCGGCGACATCGGCGGGAAAGGCTTCCGCAGTGATCCCGGTGTTGGTGAGTTCGGCGACCAGGGCGTCGAGCTTGTCCTTGGTGCGGGAGATCAGGGCGACGTCGAAGCCGTGGCCGCCGAAGACCTTGGCGAGGGACAGGCCCAGGCCCGGTCCGGCTCCGACGATGGCGATGGTGGGCATGCGTACGTACTCCTTGGCGGGGGGTGGTGCGGTCCCGGCCGGTCGGCCGGGCGAAGACGAAGGGGCGTGCGCGGGGGTCAGTGCTGGTCGGTCGGCGGGGTGGCGCCGGGCGGTGCCCAGTCGGTGGGACACGGCGCGTTGAGGGCGCCGAGGATGCGCTGGGAGAAGGCACCGAGCTGACGCTGCTGCGCTTTGGTCAGCGGGTCGAAGACCAGGCGGCGCACCGCGTCGACATGGCCGGGGGCCGCGGCGGTGACCTTGTCCATGCCGTCGTCGGTCAGGGTGGCCAGGGTGGCGCGACCGTCGGAGGGGTCGGGGTGGCGGTGCACCCAGCCGCGCTTCTCCAGACGGATGACCACGTTGGACAGCCTGGAGAGCGTGCTTCCGGCGTACTGGGCCAGCTCACTCATCCGCAGGGTGCGCTCCGGCGCCATCGACAGCGACGACATCACCACGTAGTCGAAGTGGGCGATGCCCGCGTCCCGCTGCATCCGCGCCTCCAGCGCGGCCGGCAGCTGGGTCAGTACGTAGGCGAATGCGTACCACTGCTGCTGCTCGTCGGCGTCGAGCCAACGCGGCTCAGTGGTCTCCCGTTCCTCTTCCATGCCCCCAGCATACTCCAAGCATGGAATAAAAAGCCAAGCATCTCACTCTTAGCTTGAAGTAAGTGGACGTTATGGTCAGTACAACCTTGAAGTTACTGAATGGAGTGATGTGCCGATGAACGTCTTCTTGTGGATCGTCGCCAGCGTGCTTGCGGTCGCGTTCCTGCTGGCCGGGGCGATGAAGCCAAGCCGCACGCCGCAGCAGCTAGCCGCCTCGGGACTGGGTTGGGCCGAGGATTTCGGCGCCGGGTCGGTCAAGATCATCGGTGGGCTCGAAGTCCTCGCCGCCCTCGGTTTGATTCTCCGCCGCTGCCGGATGGCCGGCGGCCGGGACCGGTCGGTGACGGTTACGTCGGCGGCCGTCGCCCACGTTGAGTTTGGGCGTGTCGCCCTTCCCGGCCCGGGTGGAACGGCGATTTTCCCGAAGTCAACGTTCAGGTGGCCGGGAGGGGCGGTGTCGGCGGACCGTTCAGTCGGGGTCGTAGGCGAGGTTGGGGCGGATCCAGCGTTCGACCTCGGGGACAGGGACACCGCGGCGCGCGGCGTAGTCCTCGGCCTGGTCGCGGCCGATGCGGCCCACGGTGAAGTACCGGGCCGACGGGTGGGCGAACAGCAGGCCGCTGACACTCGCCGCCGGCGTCATCGCGAAGGACTCGGTCAGGCCCATGCCGATCCGGTCGGAGCCGAGCAGGTCGAACAGCGCCTCCTTCTGGCTGTGGTCCGGGCTCGCTGGGTAGCCGAGGGCCGGGCGGATGCCGCGGAAGCGCTCGGCGTGCAGGTCCTCGATCGACGGGTCGGCGTCCGGCTCGAACCACTCGCGCCGTGCCCGCAGGTGGATGTACTCGGCGAAGGCCTCGGCGAGGCGGTCGGCGATCGCCTTGACCATGATGGACCGGTAGTCGTCGCCCGCCGCCTCGTACGTCGCGGCGAGTTCCTCGGCGCCGTGGACGGCGACGGCGAAGCCGCCGATGTGGTCGCCGGACGGGGCGAGGTAGTCCGCGAGGCTGCGGTTCGGGCGACCTTCGGGCTTGGCGGTCTGCTGGCGCAGCATCGGGAACCGTACGCCGCCGTCGAGCACGATGTCGTCGCCCTCGGAGTGGGCGGGCCAGAAGCCGTACACCCCCTCGGCGCGCAGCGACCCGTCCGCGATGATCTGGTCGAGCATGGCGTTCGCGTCGTCGAACAGCTCGCGCGCCACCGGCTGTTCGAGGATGGCCGGATACTTGCCCTTGAGCTCCCAGGCGAGGAACAGGAACTGCCAGTCGATCATCGCGCGGAGGTCCGTCAGGTCCGGCTCGACGGTGCGTGCGCCGGTGAAGGCGGGGACCGGCAGGTCGTCGTACGGGACCCGCTCGGGGTTGGCGCGGGCCTTCTTCAGGGTCAGGAGGGGGCTGCGCTGCCGGGTCTCGTGCTGGGCGCGCAGGCGTTCCTGCTCGGCGCGGTTGTTCGTGTCCAGTTCCTCGGCCCGGTCGGCGTCGAGCAGGGCGGAGACGACGCCGGCGACGCGGGAGGCGTCGAGCACGTGGACGGTGGTGGCCTCGTACGCCGGGGCGATCCGCACCGCGGTGTGCTGGCGTGAGGTGGTCGCGCCGCCGATCAGCAGCGGGATCTTCAGGCCGCGGCGGTCCATCTCGGCGGCGACGGCGACCATCTCGTCGAGCGACGGGGTGATCAGCCCGGACAGGCCGACGGCGTCGGCGCCCTCGGCGACGGCGGTGTCGAGGATGGTGGCGGCGGGGACCATGACGCCGAGGTCGATGACCTCGTAGTTGTTGCAGCCGAGGACGACGCCGACGATGTTCTTGCCGATGTCGTGCACGTCGCCCTTGACGGTCGCGAGCACGACCTTGCCGTTGCCGCGCTCGGCCTCGGCGCGGCCCTCGAGCCGGGCCTGCTCCTTCTCGGCCTCCATGAACGGCTCGAGGTAGGCGACGGCGCGCTTCATCACCCGGGCGCTCTTGACGACCTGCGGCAGGAACATCTTGCCGGCGCCGAACAGATCACCGACGATCTTCATCCCGTCCATGAGCGGGCCTTCGATCACTTCGAGGGGCCGTGCGGCCCGCTGCCGGGCCTCCTCGGTGTCCTCCACGACGAAGTCGACGATGCCGTGGACGAGGGCGTGCGCCAGGCGCTCCTCCACCGGGGCGTCCCGCCAGGACAGGTCCACCGTGCGGCGGGTGCCCGTGCCGCTCACCGTCTCGGCGAACGCGACGAGCCGGTCGGTGGCGTCGGGGTGCCGGTCGAACAGCACGTCCTCGACGAGTTCGAGCAGGTCGGCGGGGATGTCCTGGTAGACGGCGAGCTGGCCGGCGTTGACGATGCCCATGTCCAGTCCGGCGCGTACGGCGTGGAGGAGGAACGCCGAGTGCATCGCCTCACGTACGACGTTGTTGCCGCGGAAGGAGAACGACAGGTTGGAGATGCCGCCGCTCGTACGGACGCCGGGGCAGCGCTCCTTGATCAGCGGGAGGGCGTCGATGAACGCCTTGGCGTAGCCGTTGTGCTCGGCGATGCCGGTGGCCACGGCAAGGACGTTCGGGTCGAAGACGATGTCCTCCGGGGCGAACCCGGCCTTCCGTGTGAGCAGGTCGTACGCGCGGCCACAGATCTCGACCTTGCGCTCGGTCGTGTCGGCCTGGCCGCGCTCGTCGAAGGCCATGACGACCACGCCGGCACCGTAGTCGCGGACGCGCCGGGCCTGCTCCAGGAACGGCTCCTCGCCCTCCTTGAGGCTGATGGAGTTGACGACGGCCTTGCCCTGCACGCACTTGAGTCCTGCCTCCAGCACGCTCCACCGCGAGCTGTCGACCATGATCGGGATGCGGGCGACCTCTGGCTCGGTCGCGATGAGGTTCAGGAACGTCGTCATGGCCCGCTCGCTGTCGAGCAGGTCGGCGTCCATGTTGACGTCGAGGATGTTCGCGCCGCCGCGTACCTGCTCCAGCGCGACGTCGACGGCGCCCTGGTAGTCGTCGGCCTCGATGAGCCGCCGGAACCGCGCCGAGCCCGTGACGTTGGTCCGCTCCCCGATCATGACGAAGCCGGTGTCGGGGGCGATCTCGAACGGCTCCAGCCCGCTGAAGCGCGTGCGCTTCGCCGGTGCCGGGACGGGACGGGGCGCCAGGCCGGAGACGGCGGCGGCGATCCGCTCGATGTGCTCCGGCGTCGTCCCGCAACAGCCGCCGACGATGTTGACCGTTCCCGCGCCGGCGAACTCGCCGAGCAGCCCGGCCGTCTCCTCCGGCGTCTGGTCGTAGCCGCCGAACGCGTTCGGCAGGCCCGCGTTGGGATGGCAGGCGGTGTACGTGCCGGCGAACCGGGACAGCTCGGCGACGTGCGGGCGCATCTCCTCGGCACCGAGCGAGCAGTTCACGCCGACCACGAGCGGCTCGGCGTGCTCGATGGAGTTCCAGAACGCCTCGACGGTCTGACCCGACAGCGTCCGCCCGCTCAGGTCGACGATCGTCACCGAGATCCACAGCGGCAGGTGCGGGGCGACCTCCCGGGCGGCGGCGATCGCGGCCTTGGCGTTGAGAGTGTCGAAGATCGTCTCGATCAGCAGCAGGTCGACGCCGCCGTCGGCCAGCGCCTGGACCTGCTCGGCGTACGAGTCGCGGACCTCGTCGAAGGTCACGGCGCGGTAGGCGGGGTCCTCCACGCGCGGGGAAAGCGACAGCGTGACGTTGAGGGGGCCGATCGAGCCGGCGACGAACCGCCCGCCGGCCTCGTCGGCGGCCTGGCGTGCCAGCTGCGCGCCCCGCAGGTTCATCTCGCGCACGTGGTCCTGCAGCCCGTAGTCGGCCTGGCCGATGCTGGTCGCGGTGAAGGTGTTGGTGGTGGTGATGTCCGCGCCGGCGGCGAGGTAGCGCCGGTGCACGTCCAAGACGACGTCCGGCCGCGTCAGATTGAGCAGGTCGGGGTCGCCGGTGACGTCTCGGGGATGGTCACCGAACCGGTCGCCCCGATAGTCGGCCGGGGTGAGCCGCGCGCTCTGCAGCATGGTGCCCCAGGCGCCGTCGAGCACCGCGACGCGCCGGTCCAGGAGCTCGCGCAGCGCCTGAGGCGTGACGGACGCGCGTCCGTCACGCACCTGGTCGTCGCTTGCGAATCTGTCCACTGGACCACCTCCCGTTGTCGGGAGGCGCCCTTGCGAACATCAGCGATGGCCGAGCGTGGCGGGCATGAGCCCGTTGCAGCGCCTCTCGGCCTCTGAGACCGAGCGTATCAAGATCTGGCGGTGCGATCGAAGCGGACCGGGATCGACGGTGCGCGAGGTCCTCCGGGCGGGATGGGATGAGGCGGTAGGCGTCGCCGCGACCCGTGCCGGGATGCCGATCGGCATGCGGCTGATGGGCCGGCCGCGCTGCGGGCCCTGGCTCACGCGGCCTGGCCGACTGTTGACAAATGTATTGACTCGACACAAATAGCGGCATAAGAACCTCTCGACAACGTTGTCATCGGCCCGATCCCCTCCGCGAAAGGGCGACCCGGAATGACGCTCCCCCGCCCCCTGCGCGTCCTCCTGCCCTGCCTCCTGGTGCTGGGCGCGCTCTTCCTCCCCTCCCCGGCGAGCGCCGCCACGCTCGTATCCGACCCGGCCTCCCTCGTGAACCCGTTTCTCGGCACGAGCAACGGAGGCAACGACTTCCCCGGCGCCGACGCCCCGTTCGGCATGCTGCAGTGGAGCCCCGACACCGCGATCCGGGCGTTGGGCGGCGGCTACTCCTACGACAGCTCCACGATCACCGGGTTCAGCCTCACCCACATGGCCGGACCCGGCTGCGGCGCGTACGGTGACGTGCCGATCATGCCGACGGTCGGCGGAGTGACCAGCCCCGGCTCCGCCTCCTCCTCGTACGCGCACGCAGGCGAGTCGGCGTCCCCGGGGTACTACGGCGTGACGCTCGGCAACGGCGTCAAGACCGAGCTGACCACCACCACCCGGGGCGGCATCGGCCGCTTCACCTTCCCGTCCACCACCCAGGCGAACCTGCTGTTCAAGCTGACCGGCAGCCAGAACGGCGACTCCGCGACGACGTGGCAGACCGTCGGCGACACCGAGGTCGTCGGCTCGGTGACCAGCGGCCGTTTCTGCGGTGCCGGCAACGCCTACACGGTCCACTTCGCGGTGGCCTTCGACCGCCCGTTCAGCACCGGGACCTGGCTCGCATCCGGCGTGCGGTCCGGAGCGAGGCGGCTGGCGGAGAGGTCGACCGCGCGGCGCTCCCACGCCACCGTGTCACCGCACTCGGCGGACCGGCCGGGCGAACCCCGTCTCCACGGGCCGGTGCCGGCGACGACGGCTCCGCTGGCCGCGCCGAACGGCGGGTACCTGACCTTCGACACCACCGGGAACCGGGTGGTGACCGCGCGGGTCGGCATCTCCTTCACCTCCGACGCCAACGCGCAGGCGAACCGGGACGCCGAGGTGCCGAACTTCGACTTCGACGCCACCCGTACGGCGGCGCACAATACCTGGAACACCCTGCTCGGCCGGATCCAGACGGCCGGCGGCACCGCCGCCCAGCAGCACATGTTCTACACGTCGCTGTACCACGCACTGCTGCACCCCAACGTGTTCAGCGACACGAACGGCCAGTACACGGGGTTCGACAACGCCGTGCACACCGCGGCCTCCGGGCACGCGCAGTACGCGAACTACTCGGGCTGGGACATCTACCGCAGCCAGGCCCAACTCCTCGGGATGATCGCACCGGCGCAGGCGAGCGACGTGGCACAGTCGGCGGTCAACGACTACGCGCAAGGCTCCCAGCTGCCGAAATGGGCGCAGGCCAACGGCGAGTCGTACGTCATGGTCGGCGATCCGGCGGCCTCGATCATCGGCGATATCTACGCCTTCGGCGGCCGGGACTTCGACACGACCGCGGCGAAGAACGCGATGATCCACCAGGCCACGGTCGCGAACAACGACCGGCCCGGCCTGAACTACCTGACGAGCATCGGTTACCTTCCCGGCGACGGGACGTACGGCTGCTGCAACTACTACGGGTCCGTCTCGACGACCCTGGAGTACGGCACGGCCGACTTCGCGGTCGGCGCGTTCGCCGGCGCGCTCGGTGACACGGCGAACCAGAAGAAGTTCGTCGACCGCGCCCAGAACTGGAAGAACCTGCTGAACACCTCCAGCGGCTTCATGCAGCCGCGTACGGCCAGCGGGCCGTGGAGTGGCGGCTTCTCCACGACGAGCGGCACCGAGATGGTCGAGGGCACCTCGTGGCAGTACACCGGGATGGTGCCGTTCAACGTCCGCGGCCTCGCCGACGCCAAGGGCGGGAACGCCTCGATGATCGGCTATCTCGACCACGTGCTCGCGGCCTACGACGGCAGCGGCGGCGACCACGCCGACCTCGGCAACGAGCCGAGCATCGAGCTGCCCTGGGAGTACGACTACGTGGGCCGGCCGTGGCGCACCCAGGAGATCATCCGGAACGTCCAGAACAAACTGTGGCCGGACTCCCCGACCGGGTGGGGCGTCGGCAACGACGACCTGGGCACGATGAGCGCCTGGTACGTCTGGTCGGCGATGGGGATGTTCCCCGAGACGCCGGGCACGGCCGACCTGGCCCTCGGCAGTCCCCTGTTCACCCAGGTCGTCATCACGCTCAAAACGGGCGACAAGCTGACCGTCAACGCGCCCCAGGCCGCGACGGACGCACCGTACGTGCAGAGCGCCACCTGGAACGGCGGAAACTGGAACAACGCCTATCTGCCCGCCTCGGCCGTGACGGACGGCGGGACGCTCGGTCTGACGCTCGGCACGACGGCGAACACCTCGTGGGCGACCGCCTCCTCGTCGGCCCCACCGTCGTATCCGGGCACCGGCGGCACGCCCACCCGGACCGGCCCGATCACCTCCGGCATCGCCGGGAAATGCGTCGACGTGGCGAACAGCTCGGCCGCGAACGCCGCACATGTCCAGATCTACACCTGCAACAGCTCCAACGCGCAGAAGTGGACGGTCCAGGGGGACGGCACGCTGACGGCCTTCGGCAAGTGCCTGGACGTCGACCACAGCGGCACCGCCGACGGCACGAAGGTGCAACTGTGGGACTGCAACACCTCCGGCGCGCAGCAATGGACCTACGACACGGCGAACAAGGCGCTGACCAACCCGGAATCCGGCAAGTGCCTCGACGACCCGAACAGCACCACCACGGACGGCACCCAGCTGCAGATCTACACCTGCAACAAGAGCGCCGCCCAGCAGTGGACGCTGCCGGGCTGAGGCGCTGAGCGGCGTGCGGGGAGCCCGCCCTCCCCGCACGCGTGGCGCGGCGGGCTACGTGGCCTCGGCGGCGAGCCGCCGCGCCTGGTCACGGCCCACCTTCGCGGCTTCGTGAAGGTAGTCGGCGATGATCTCCAATTGGTCGTCCGTGTAACGCTCCAGCAGCGCGCCGAACGCCTTCCCCGGGACCTCCCACGCGGCCGCGATCCGCAGGTGACGACCGGCGAGATCGCCCGGCTCGGCACTTCTACCTAAATGACTTCCCATCTGATTTGACAGACGCCATCAAAGCCGAGATCTTCCGGTACTGAATCCGTACCGAAGAATAGGAAGGTGACGTGGCCGTGCGGCTCCTCCTGCTGATGGCAGGAACATTCTTCATCGGCACCGATGTATTCGTCATCGCCGGGATGCTTCCCGAGATCGGTGATTCCCTCGGCGTATCCATCGCAGCCGTCGGACAGCTGATGACCGGCTTCGCCATCAGCTACGCCCTGCTCGGCCCTTTGCTGTCCAGTCTCCTCAGCAGCCGGTCACCGCGTATGGCCCTGCCGGCCGCGCTCGGTGCGGTCGCCGTGGGAAACCTGATCTGTGCCGGCGCGGACTCCTTCCTGGTCGCGATGCTCGGCCGCGTTCTGGTGGCCGCCGGAGCCTCGCAGTTCACTCCCCATGCATCGGCGCTCGCGGCAGAACTCGTGCCTGAAGACCGGCGGGGGAAGGCGCTGGCGTCGGTCACCGGGGGGCTGGCAATGGGTTCGGTGCTGGGCGTCCCGGCCGGCACTTGGGCTGCTTCGGCCTTCGGCTGGAGGCCCACGCTCGTGGTGCTGATCCTCGGCACCGCGTCTGTGGCCGTCGCATTGAGCGTGAGTCTCCGGGGAGTCGGGGTGCTTCGGCCGAGCATCAGTGTGCGGGCACGGTTCGCGACGCTGCGAACGCCGGCGATTCGTTCGGTACTGGTCCTCACGGGAGTGATCGTGACCGCCGAGTACTGCGTCTACACTTACGTCAGCGCCGTCTTCGGCGACGTCACCCATGGCAACGGCAACCTCCTGGCAGTGCTGCTGCTGTCCTTTGGACTCGGCGGCGTGTCAGGCAACGCCATCGCCGGGGCTCTCATGGACCGCCCGGCCGGGCGCCACATCGTGCTCGTGGCCGTTGTCGGGCAGGGCGTCAACTTCCTTCTCCTGCCACTGACAAGCCAGTCCTTCGCCTCGGCGATCATCGCCATGGCCCTGTGGGGCGTTACCGGATGGATGTACGCGGCACCGCAACAGCATCGGCTGCTACGTCTCGCCGGTCCTGCGGGTCCGCTGGCCATGGCGGCGAACAGCTCTGTCATCTACATCGGCGTTGCCATCGGTGGTGCGATGGGAGGCGTATTCCTAGGAAACATGAAGGGCAACTGGCTGGCCCTGCCCGCCGCGGCCGTCTGCGCACTGGCCCTGATACCCGAGGTGCTCTTCCGCCGCGCGGAGGCAGAAAGGCGAAAGACGACAGGCGGCTCTTCCGAAGTGAGCGCCGATCAGGTTGCCAGCGTGTAGTCGTCATGTCATTTCGTAGCCGCGGGTGTTCTTCCTGCCCCACGGCTACGCCGTTCGCTCTGTGAGGATGCGGGCCACCGCGCGAATCGTCGGCTCGTGCATGAACTCCGGCAGCGGGTACTGATATCCGAACCGCTCGCGGATCCTGGCCAGGATCCGCACCGCCTTGAGGGAGTTGCCCCCGGTGTCGAAGAATGAACGATCCAGCGGGATCGACGGCACCTGAAGCTCCGCGCACCACATCGTGTGCAGCGCCTTCTGGGCGGGCGTCTCCGGTGCGGCGTCCTTCGCCGGTCCGGGCAGGGGCAGCGTCTCCATGGCGAGCTTGCCGCTGGCGTTCACCGGCAGACGGTCCACCCGGAACCAATGGTCGGGGATGAGGTAGGCCGGAAGCGTGCGGCGCAGCCCCTCACGCAGCGCGACGCTCCACTCCAGGTTCTCCGCGGCGCCGGGTTCGAGCACGACATAGGCCACCAGTGCGCCCTCGCCATCATCGCTCCGGTGCACCACGACCGCGCTGTCCCGGACGCCGAGCAACCGGCCGAGCGCCCACTGGACCTCACCCGGCTCGACGCGATGGCCGCGGATCTTCACCTGGTCATCCAGCCGGCCGAGGAAGCACAGCACGCCGTCGGCTCGCCAGCGGACCAGGTCCCCGGTGCGGTAGACCCGCTCGCCCTGCTCCGCCGGTCCGTCGACGAAGCGCTCCGCCGTACGCGCCGGATCGCCGACGTACCCCGTGGCCAGCCCCGGGCCCGCCAGGCAGAGTTCGCCGACCGCGCCGACCGGCACCGGCCGCCCATGCCCGTCGACGACCCTGACGCGCACACCGTCGATGGGCGCCCCGATCGGAACGGTCGTCTCATCGCGGTCGGTGACCTCGTACGACGTGGCGATGACCGACGCTTCGGTCGGCCCGTACTGGTTGAAGAGCCTGGCCTTGGGATGCGCGTCGAGGAGGCGACGCAGCGCCGGGGTAATGACCAGTTGCTCTCCCGCCACGCAGATCTCGCGCAGGGACGGCACCCGTAGCCCGTGCTCGGCGAAGTACTTCAGCGGCGTGTACGCGATGTGGAGGCGCTCGACGCCGTGCCGGCTCATCAGCTCTCCGAGGGCCTCCGGGTCCTGCCGGACCCCGTCCCCCGGCAGAACGAGCGCGGCTCCGGACGCCAGCGTCCCGAAGATCTCCTGAACGCTGACGTCGAAGCCGGCGGAGGTCCACTGCAGGGTGCGAAGCGGAGGATGCGCGCGCAGCTGCCACCGCACGAGGTTGACCGGGCCGCGATGCGGCACCAGCACGCCCTTGGGGCTGCCGCTGGAACCGGACGTGTAGATGAGGTACGCGGGATCCTCCGGCCCGACCTCCGTCTGCGCCCCCGGCTCCGCCTCGGCCTCGGCCGCCGTGGAGAGCTCGGCGGGTCCCGCGTCTTCGGCCGGTCCTGCGCCTCCGGAAGGCCGGGTGCGCGCGGCGGGCGACGGGTCCGCGTCCGGTTCTGTCGCGACGACATGGGTGGGCCATTCCGACAGGGCCGGGTGAGCACCGGCGGACCCGGCGTCGACCAGCAACAGCGAGGCGCCGCTGTCCGTCAGGCAGTACGCCAGCCGCGGTTCCGGCAGCGACACGTCGAGGGGCAGGTACGCGGCCCCGGTCTTGAGCACCGCGAGCATCGCGACGATCAGGCCGTGCCCGGGCGCCAGGCACAGGCCGACGACCTGGCCGCGGCCGACTCCGCGTTCGCGTAGCTCACCGGCGAGCCGGTCGGCCGCGCCGTCCAGCTCCGCATAGCTCAGGGTCGTCGTGTCATCGATCAGGGCCGGCGCGTCCGGGGTGCGCCGTGCCTGCCGTTCCACCAGGTGGTGCAGGCACTCGGTGGAGTCCTCGGTCACCGCGCCCTGCCACGACTGCAGCAGGGCGGCGTCCTCCGCCGTGAGCTCCGTCAGCCGGGACAGTGGGGCGGAGGCCATCGTGGTGGCCCGCCGCAGCACGTTCTCCAGGTAACCGAGGATCCGGTGTACGGTCGCCTCCTCGAACATCCCGGCGTTGTACTCGACAACGCACCGTACGCCGTCCGGCTCCCGCGTCAGGTAGAAGGTCAGGTCGAACGGCGCCCGCTCACTGGGGACGTCCACCGATCGTACGTCGAGGCCGGCCGAACCGAGATCCGTCGCGGCGTGGTTCTCGTACTCCACCATCACGCCGAAGAGCGGATTGCCCCCGGGTACGCGTTCCGGGTTCAGCGCGCTCACGACCTCGTCGAACGCCGCGTCCTGGTGGTCGTACGCGCGCAGGGTGCGGTCCCGTACCCGGCCGACGAGATCCTCGAACGAGGGGTCGCCGGACAGGTCCAGCCGGATCACCACCGTGTCGATGTACATGCCGATCCGGTCCTCGGTGCCGTCTGGCCGGTTGGTCATGGCGGTACCGAGCATGAAGTCGTCCTGGCCGCTCATCCTGCCGAGGACGGACGCGAGCCCGGCGAGCAACACCATGAACGGCGTCGCCCCGCATTCGCGGGCCAGGCCGGCGACCTCCCGTCCCAGTCCGCCGTCCAGGTCGTGCACCAGACTCCGGCCCGTCGCCTGTCGCCCGGGCCGGTCCGGCGGGAGGACCAGCACCGGTGCACCGGCCAGCTCCTCGATCCAGAACTCCAGGCTCCGCTCGCCGCGCCGCGCCGCGACCGCCGGGTCGGCGCGCGGCTCGTCCGGAAGCTCCGGCAGCGACTCCGGCTCGCCGGGCCAGGCGTCGTACGCCGCGACGAGATCCCGGCAGAAGACCTGCGTGGACAGGGAGTCGAAAATGATGTGGTGCGCCACCAGGAAGAGGACGTGGAGGTCCTCCCCCAGCCGGGCGAGCCGTAGGGAGAAGAGCGGACCGTCGGCGAGGTCCAGCACGGTGTCCGCCGTCGAGCGCGTCAGCTCGGCTATCGCCTCGTCCACCGATCGGTGCCGCATGTCGACCGTGGGACACGCGACGGCCTTCGGCGGCCGGACGATCCGCCACAGCGTCCCGTCCGTCTCCGCGAACACCGAGCGCAGCTGCGAGTGCCGGGCGACCACCCGGTCGAGCGCGCCTTGGAACGCCGGCGGATCGAGCCGGCCGCGCAGCACGATCGCCTTCGGCTCGTAGTAGTCACGGCGCCCCGGGTACATCTGCTCGACGAGCCAAAGCCGCTGCTGCGCCGCAGACGCGGCCACGGCCTCACGCGGCGGTCCCGCCGGGGCGGCGGTCGCCGCCACGTCCGTGTCTCCGGGATGGACGGGCGGCGGCTCGGCCCGTGTGCCGTACGGCCGCCCCGGTGGTACGGCGGGGCCGGTCCTTCGGAGGGCCGCCGAGGTCCCGGCTCGGGACCTCGAATCGATGTCTCCGGAAGGCGCGGGCGGGCGCCCGGCCTCCGGCCTGACGCCGCCGTCCGCGGGCCGGAGGTCGCGCAGGACCGGCACCAGCGGGAGCGCCGCGAGCATCCGGTCGTGCGCCACGCCGAAGTCCACGAAACAGGCGATCTCGTCCGCGCCCGCCGCCACCACGGCATCGGCGATCGGGCGGCAACTGTCCGGCGTGCCGATCAGAGCCCGGTCTGCGCAGTATCGCTCGTATGCCCGCTCCAGCAGGAAATCCAGGTCCTCCGGGTCGGTACCGTCCAGGTCCGCATCGAGACCCAAGCTGCGGGCGAGACCGTCCAGCAGTGGCAGCGACGAGCGGAGGTAGTCGCGGAAGGGGCGCGACGCCTCCTCGCGAGCGGTCGCGAGATCGGTGCCGAGGTAGGTGTGCATGAGGACCACGACGCGGCCCGCCGCCGGATCCAGCCCGCACGCCGCGCGGGTCCGCCGGTACAGCGCGATGTTCGCGGCCAGATCCGCGATGCTCTGCGACATCAGGTTGGTGACGATGCCGAGATCGTTCTCGGCGGCCGTTCGGTAGCTGTCCGGGTTGCCCACGACGGCCACGAACATCGGCGGCCGCTCCTGAACCGGCCGCGGGAACAGGCTCACCTCCACGTCGGACCCGGTGCCGGACGTGGCCCGTACCCGTTCCCCGGCCCACAGCCGCCGTACGGTGTCGAGCCCTCGGTACATCAGGTCCCGGCGGCCTCCGTAGTTGCCGGGCGCCAGCACGAAGTCGTTCGCGTGCCAGCCCGACGCCACGCACAGCCCGACCCTGCCGCCCGAGAGGTTGTCGACGACGGACCACTCCTCCGCGACCCGGATCGGCTCGTGCAGCGGCAGCACCACCGAGCCCGCGTTCAGCCGGATCCGCGAGGTACGCGTCGCGAGTGCCGCGGCGAGCACGGAGGGGTTGGGAAAGATGCCGCCGAAGGAGGCGAAGTGCCGCTCGGGCAGCCACAGTGAGTGGAGACCGTGCTGATCAGCGAACTCCGCAGCGGCCAAGATATGCGCGTATTTGTCCGTAAGATCCTGATCCGGATAGTCACCGAAGAAGTAGAGGCTGTAGTCGCATCCCGCCGGCGGCGGACCGTCCGCGGGCGGATCGACCGACGGCGGAGCGACCGGCTGGGGAGCGACCGGCGTCACGGCGG
Source organism: Actinoallomurus purpureus (assembly GCF_024055795.1). Taxonomy (GTDB): domain Bacteria; phylum Actinomycetota; class Actinomycetes; order Streptosporangiales; family Streptosporangiaceae; genus Actinoallomurus; species Actinoallomurus purpureus. The sequence goes on from NZ_JAMXMY010000012.1 coordinate 20,376, forward strand.
ACCGCGCCGTCCCCTCCCGCGAGCCGCCGATCGGCGCGGCGCCTGAACCGGCGCCCGTCCGTGCCGCGCTCCCCCGCGCGGGCGCCGGACGATCCGCGGTCGGATCCGGTCGGGCGGTGGCCGCGGTCATCGCGTCGAGCTGGCGGCCCATCAGGTCGGTCACCTTGTTGATCGCTTCGAGCTGCGCGGCGCACAACACGCTCAGCTCGCTGGGCGCGGCCATGCCCTGGACCGCCCCGGACATGAGCGAGCCATCGGGTCCGTCCGGCACATCCGGTGCGGCGGTCACGGGGGCCGCCCGGCCGATGCCGCCCGCCGGATCCGGGGCCCCCGATGCGGGAGCGGGACGCTCGCCCGCAGTGAACCCGCCGGCGGGTGGCCGGGCGGGTCGGGCCGTCACCGTCTCCGTGCTCGGCCGGGCCCGCGGAAGAGCGGGCGGCTGCGGGCGTGCGGCGGCGATCGCCCGGGCCAGCTTGCGCGGGGTGTCGGCCTCGGCGAAGAGGTCCCGTATCGGGATGCGCATGTCGTAGTCCCGCTCGATCTGGCGGGTCAGGCCGACCAGGGACAGGGAATCGCCGCCCATCGCGGTGAAGGTCGCGTCGACGTCGACGGCCTCCCGCGCGAGCCGGAAGCGGCGCGCGGTCAGATCCCGTACGGCCTCCAGGAATTCGCTGGTCACGCCGGTCTCCTCTGACTGGTCGCCGATGGACTCGTGCTCGTCACCGATGGGTCCTTGCTCGCCGTCGACCGTCTCCGGCCGGCCGGTGATCGGCTCGTGCCGGTGGCCGGCGCCGTAGGGAGGCAGCGTGGTTCTCTTGAATGGATATCCGGGCAGCGGGACACGGCGCCCACCGCGCGCGACGGAGTCCCAGGCCACCTCATGGCCCGCGCGGTACAGCTCGGCGAGGGCCAGCAGTGCCGTCTCGGCCTGTCCCGCATCGGCGTCCGCACGCTGGGTGGCCGTCCAGGCCAGGCCGGTCAGCGCCCGCCGGCCGAGACGCACGAGTTCCGCGTCGGGGCCCAGCTCGATGACCCGGTCGCAGCCCGACGCGTCGAGCGTGGCCAGCGCCAGGTCGAAGCGCACCGGCCGGCGAGCCTGCGCGACGAGGTACTCGTGCGGGACGACGGTGCCCGCCGGCACCTCGGCTCCGTCGACTCCCCGGATGAACGGCACCCGCAACGGCAGCAGGGTGCACCCGGCGGCGAGCTCCGCCAGAGGCTCCACCACCGGATCGAGCATGCCGGTATGGAACGCGCGGGACACGCGGACGCGCCGCCACGCCATGCCGTACCGTTCCAGCAGCTCTTCGGCCATGCGCACGGCGTGCTCGGTACCGGCGAGGACGAAGCCGTTCGCGCCGTTGCGCGCGGCGATCTCCAGCCCGCTCTCCCGGCCGACGCGCTCGGCCATCGCGATGTCGGCGCGAACGGCGAGCATGCCGCCCGCCGCCATGCCGGACTCCATCAGCCGGCCGCGCCGCGATGTCAGGCGCACGCCGTCCGCCAGTGACAGGGCGCCCGCCGCGTACAGTGCGGCGATCTCGCCCATGCTGTGCCCGAGAACCCGGTCCGGCACGACGCCCCACGCCAGCCACTGCTCGGTCAGCGCCGACTGGAGGGCGAACTGCGCCGGCTGGGCGAGCGCCGTGGGGAGTGCCTCCGCCTGCTCCGCCCGGTCCAGAAGCACGTCGAGCAGCCCGTCCCCGGTGGCCTCCCGGTGCACCCGGTCGCACTCGTCCAGCACCTCCCGCATCGCCGGGAAGGCCGCGTACAGCTCCCGCGCCATTCCCCGATAGGCGGAGCCCTGCCCGGTGTAGGCGAAGGCCGGCCTGCGGTCCGTGTCCCGTTTCGTACGCGAGACGGCCGCCGCGGCTTCGTTTCGTGATCCGGACGTCGCCGGGGAGCCGCCGTCGCCCGTACCGGATCCCACCGTGGACGTCCTCTCGCCGGTACCGGCCGTCGCCGTCTCGCCTCCGCCGCGCGCCAGCCGGTTCAGCCGGTCGGCGAGTTCGGCGGAGGAGGAACCGGTCACGGCCGTGCGTTCGGCGTACGCGGGGCGCGCGGCCATGGTGGCGACGACGTCGGCAGGCCGGGTATCCGGATGGCTCGTCAGGTGATCAGCGAGTCGCAGGGCGAGTTCCCGTACGGCGGCGCGATCGTGTCCCGATATCGGGACCAGGACGGGAACCTCACCGGTCCTCTCCCCGCGGTCGCCCTGGTTCCCGGTCGTCTCGCCGGCGTCTGCGCGCGCGTCGGCGGCGGACCGGGGCGCCTCGCGGAGCACGACGAAGGCGTTGGTGCCGCCGACGCCGAGCGCGTTGACGCCCGCGTACCGCGAAGAATCCGCAGACCGGGCGGGCATCGGCCGGGACTCGGTGACGAGTTCGAGCGGACCGCCGGCGAGATCGAGTTCCGGGCTGGGCCGGCGCAGGTTGACCGTTGGCACCAGCCGCCGGTGCCGGAGCATGAGGACCACCTTGATCAGTCCGGCCATACCGGCGCACGCGTCGAGGTGCCCGATGCCGGCCTTCACCGACCCGAGTGCGCAGCGGCCGGACGGTTCCGCGTCGCCGCCGGGGACTCGCGGTTCCGGGTCGTCGCCGAGGGCTCGGCTCAACGCCCTGAACTCCACCGGATCGCCGACCGGGGTTCCGGTCCCGTGTGCCTCGACGTAGCTCAGATCCGCGCCGCGAACGCCCGCGCGCCGCAGCGCCGTGCGCACGACCTCGGCCTGGCCCTCCACACTCGGCGCGGTGTATCCCACCTTGCGGGCGCCGTCGTTGTTGATCGCCGTGCCGGCGATGACCGCGAGGATCGGATCCTCGTCGGCGAGGGCGGCGGCCAGCGGCTTGAGAAGCACGGCGGCGACGCCGTTGCCGCCGACCGTGCCGTCCGCCTCGGCGTCGAAGGGACGGCAGACGCCGGTCGCCGACAATACCGACTCGGGGTGGTGCACGTACCCGGCGTCCTGCGGCAGAGCGACCGACGCGGCTCCCACCAGCGCCAGGTCGGCGTCCCCGCCGCGCAGCGCCTGCACGGCCAGGTGCACGGCGACGAGCGAGGTCGAGCAGGCCGTTCGCACCCCGACGGCCGGACCGGTCAGACCGAGCCGGTAGGCCACCCGGGAGGCCAGGAAGTCGGGTTCGGCGCCGAAGGTGGCCAGCATCGAGTCGGCGAGGTCGAGTCCACCGGGCCGGGTGCCTCCCGTCTGGTAGTCGCGGAGGTTCGCCCCCTCTCCGGCGTACACGCCGATTCGTACGCCGTCCGCGTGCCTCGCGTAGCCGGCGCTCTCCAGCGCAAGGTAGGCGCATTCCAGGAACAACCGGTGCCCCGGATGGGTCAGCGCCGCCTCCCGGGGGTGCATGCCGAAGAACGCCGCGTCGAACGCGTCGACCTCGGCCAGCACGCCGCCGGCCGACCGGTCCCAGGGCCCGCGTCGGGACTCTGGCCCGGATCCGGCGGGAGGATCCCCCTGGCGCGTCCGCGGGTCGAAGACCGTGACGCGGTTTCTGCCGTTCACCAGGTCGTCCCAGAACTGCTCGGGTGTGGTCGCCCCCGGAAACCGAAGGCTCATCCCGATGATCGCGATTGGCATGTCCGCTGCCGCAGGACCCCGGCCCGCCATGGTCCCGGGCCCCGCCGCGCGGCTCTGCTCGGCCGGCCGACCTGGCGACGCCTCGGACCCTGCGGGCTCCGGTACGGGAGGCGTCAAGCCCGATTCCCGGAGGTGGGAGGCGAGTTCGGCGATCGAAGGATGTTCGAAGAACAGGACCGTCGAGAGGTCGACGCCCAGCTCCTGACCGATGCGGCCGCGCAGCCGGGCGAGCAGCACCGACGTCAGGCCCAGCTCGAAGAAGGGCGTGTCGTCGGCGCCGGCGAGCTCGTCCGGGGTCGTTCCGCACAGCGCGGCGATCTCCCTTCGCAGCAGGGCACGGACACCCCGTTCGCGGTCGTGGTGCGTTCCGGGCGCCTCCGGCCGTTCCCGGGAGGCGGGCGGGCCCGGCAGCATCCGTACGAGCTCGTCCCGGCGGATCTTGCCGTTCGGGGTACGCGGGAAGTCACCGGCCGGGACCGGGAGGACGTGCCGGGGGAACAGGCCCAGCCGGCGCGACACCGTGCGTCCGATGTCACGGGCGATGTCGGCCGGCGGACGGCCGCCCTGCTCCGGGGCGAAGAAGAGCGCGAGGACCTCGCTCCCGGCCGCCTCGTCGGGCACGCCGCAGGCGGCGGCGAACCCGGCCGCGACCCCGTCGACGGACTCGACGACGGCCTCGATCGGGTGGCAGGGGTGGTTCTCCCCGTTGATGATGACGACGTCCTTGGCCCGGCCGACCATCACGATCTGGCCGTCCTGGATGAACGCCAGGTCACCGGTGTCGAGCCACGGCCGACCGCCGTCGTCCGCGGCGACGAAGGTCCGCGTGTCGGCCGCGTCGTCGCCCAGGTAACCGGGGGTGTTCCGCACCGAGCGGACCTGAAGACGGCCGACCGTCCCCTCGGTGAGCACGCGCTGCCCGTCGTCCACGATCCGCACCGCCGCGCCCGGCGCCGGTCCGCCGGCCGCGACGAGCGTCGTGCACTCGTCGTCCGGCGTCTCCTCACCCACGTGGATCACCCGCCCGCGCAGGCTGGCGGTGCGGACCCGGTGGAGGCTGCCGGGGGCGCGGTACCGTCCCCAGGTGATGCCGGTGACGGTCTCGGTCATCCCCCAGGCCGGCACGAAACAGTCCGTGGCCAGGCCGTACGGGGCCATCGCGGCGAGGAAGCCGTCGACCACACTTGGCACGATCTGCTCGCCACCGCAGATCAGCGACCTGACGCCGGACAGGTCCCAGTCGCGTGGCTCGGCGTGCTGAAGCGCGGCCGAGACCATGCGGTACCCGAAGGTGGGCGCCCACGTGTGGCGCACCTGGTGCTCAGAGACGAGGTCGAACCAGCGAGTCGGCTCGGCGACGACCTGCTCGCCCGGCATGTGGACGTTGTCGGCTCCCACGAAGACCGGCAGGACGTGAAAGAGCAACAGGGCGGCGCTCGCGTCCAACGGCAGCCAGTTGAGGGTCGAGTCTTCGTGCGTCCAGCCGAGCACCTGCCGGGAGCCGGCGGCGAAGTCCAGGATGCCCTCGTGCGTCAGTGGAATGATCTTGGGCCTGCCGGTGCTGCCCGACGAGAGCAGCATCAGGGCGGTCTCCGGACCATCGGGCTGGAACGTTCCGTCCACCACGCCGCGCCCTCGGCAGGTGGCGATGTCGAGCACGGGGAACCGATCGTCGTGGGCCAGGCCGGCCGTTCCCCCCGCGCCGGTGAGGATCAGCGGGTCGTCCAAGAGCTCACAGGCGCCGGCGAGCCGGTCGGCGGACCCGGCCGGGGCGTCCCGCCGATCGAAGATCGGCAGCGGGACGAGCCCGCCGAGCAGGCAGGCCCAGAAGGCCGGGAAGAAGTCCGTGAGCTCCAGCCCGAACAGGACGACGACCTGCCCAGGCCGGCAGCCGGCGTCCAGGAGTCCCGCGAGGAGCACCCGGGCCTCGCCGAGCAGTTCGGGATACGACCTGGGCGGATGGCCGACGACGGTGACCCCGTGGCCGGGGCGGCCGGACGCGGCCTGGACGAGCGCCTCCGCCACACCGCGGAGGGCGGAGGCCTCCTGGCGCGGCTTCGCACCGTGGCACTCCGCCGGCCTGTCCGGAGCCGTGCCTGCTTCGTCGGGATGCATGCGTCTCCGCTCAGCTCGTACGGCGCCAGAAGGCGCCGTACCCGTCGATGTCCTGGATCTCGTCATGGATGCCGTGCTGGTGCCGGAAGTCGTGCACGGCCTCGCGGCACACGTCGATCAGGTAGTCGTCGACGATCACGAAGCCCCCCACGGACAGCTTCGGGTAGAGATGGACGAGCGCGTCCATGGTCGACTCGTACAGGTCCCCGTCGAGCCGGAGCAGCGCGAGGCGCCGCACCGGTGCGGTCGGCAGCGTGTCGCGGAACCAGCCGGGCAGGAAACGCACCTGGTCGTCCAGCAGGCCGTACGTTTCGAAATTGCGCTTGACGGTGTCGAGGGAGACTCCCATGACGTCGTTGAACTCGTGCGTGCCCAGTTCGACGTCGCCGGGATGCCCCGCCACGACCTCGGGCATCCCCTGAAACGAGTCGGCGCACCAGACCCTGCGGTCCGCCACCTCGTACGCGCGGAGCATCCCCCGCATGAAGATGCACGTCCCGCCGCGCCAGACACCTGTCTCGAGGAGATCCCCGGGAATGTCGTCACGCAGGATCCGCTCGACGCAGTCCTGGAGGTTGTCGAGCCGGCGCAGCCCCACCATGGTGTGCGCCGTGCTGGGCCAGTCGAGCCCGGCACCGCGGTTGATGTGGTCGTACGCGGTGTCGGATGCCCAGGCGCTCGGTATCGGCGGGTCCTCGTAGACGACGTTGGTGAGCACCTTCTTCATCAGGTCCAGGTACATCTGCGCACCCGTGTTCATGAGGAGATCGCCGTCCACTCCGGTCCTCCGCGTCTCGTGCGGGTCCCGCCGGACGGCCAACTCCGTCCGGAGGACGCGCGCGCAGTCCTGGGCTCGTCTCGTGATGAACTGGTGCCCGGCACCGCTCACCGTGTGCACGCTCACCGGTCGCCCGACGGTCTCCCGCCACCGCTCCGGGTCGTGTTCCTTCGTGACCGGGTCGTCGTCTCCCCACAGCACCGTCACCGGGATCCCGAGCGGTGTGTCCGGGACGAGGACGGTGTGGCGGGCGAGCAGTGCCTCGTCCGCGCGCAGGAGGCCGACGTAGTACGCCATGGCCTCGGTATTGCGCGCGAGTTCCTCCGGGAGGTCACCGACACTCCGGAGGAAGTCGACGATCTCCTGGTCCGGCGTGTCCGGACGCCAGCGGGGGCCGAAGCCGCACTGCGGCGGCGGGCAGCCGGACACGACGAGATGCCCGTCGCCGGGGAGCAGCCGGGCCGCCTCGTACGCGATGACCGCGCCCATGCTGTGCCCGAGCAGCGCCCATCCGCCCGGCCCCGCCTCCGCCCGCACGAGCCGGGCGACGTCCGCGGCGGCGTCCGCGACGTCCGCGTACGCCGGCTCGTCCGCCCGCGCGCCCTTGCCCGCGAGCTCGACCGGCCGGACCCGTGCGGCATCGCCCATCAGCGCGGACCAGCCGCGGAACATGGCGGCCGTCGCACCCGCCGGTGGGACGCAGAAGAGGGTCGGAACGGTTTCGGCGCACACAAAATCACTTTTTACAGCACAGTCCACATCAAGGAAAGATGTGGATATTCCCGACTCCACCCGTAGATACGGGTGACCGTAATCGGGCCCTCCGGCGCGACCTGGGGTTTCTCGCCCGGCGGACAGGTCCTGCCGGGAACCGGCAGGACCCGGATTCGTGGCCCTGCGCTCGGCCCCTCTGCCCCCCGTCCGTCTCCCGGGGCTCCGGACCTGCTTCGTCATGGAGCGGCCAGAGAGTGCCGGCGTAGTCGGGAAAAACTGAAGACGGTGATCGCGAGACAGGCGATGGAGCACACAGTGAGGAGCACGGGCACGTCTCGCAGGGGTGTCGCCGCGACGAGGACGCCCGCGATGGGATAGGGAATGGCAACGAGAAGGACGACCGCGGAGACGGTGACGCCGAAGTCCTCCACCGGAATGACCCGGGCTCTGGCTATACGGAGAAAACAGGCAAAAGCGCCTTCGGATGCCAAAAACAGACAGGTCCACACAAGATAGATCGCAAAGCCGGATGCCATGCCGGCACCCACGGCCGCCAGGCAGGCGATCAGACCGCTGAACAGCCCGATCTTAAGAATCCCCATCCGGGAGGCGACGCGAGTCATGACGATGATCACTGCGAGCGACGCCGTGGCGCCCAACGTCCAGACGATGCTGGCGTACGAGGTCGGGCGGCCGAAGCGGTCTTCCACGACGGCCGGCGTTATCCCGAGGATCGTTGCGGCCAGCAGGTTGAAGGCCGCCGTGGCGAGGACTATGTGGATCAGCGCCCGATAGCGCATCACACCTCGCAGACCCGCCGTGAGCTCGGCCCACGTGGAGCGCCGGGCCCGCATGCCGGACGGCCGTTCGGGAAGCCTGCGGCACAGGCCCCCGCTGATCAGTACCAGTGCCAGCACGGCGGACAGCACCCAGACGTCGCCCTGGCCGGCGAGGACTCCAGCGACGAAAGGCCCCGCGACGAGCGCCATCTGGTCGATTCCGGCTTGCGTGGATTGCATCCACGCCATCGACTTCGATCCGTTGATCTCCACGCCCAGCTTCTCGACGGCTATGTAGGAGGCCTGGCCGAAGGTTCCGGCGGCGAAGGCGAGGGCCACGAGGAGCGCCCAGGCGTCCGGACGGGTGACGATGCCGATGAGCGCGCAGGTCAGCAACACGGTACGGACGGCCTCCGCGGCGAGGAGGCAGGTGCGGGATCCGAAGCGATCCACCAGCGGGCCGGCGATCGGGATGCCGATCAGGCGAGGCGTCCATTCAAGGGCCAGGACCAGCCCGGACCAGGCCATGCTGTGGGTGGCGTTGAAGATCAGCAGCGGGATCGCGAAGGCGAGCGTCTCCGTGGCGAGGCGGTTCGTGACGCGCACGATCATGGATCCGTAGAGCGCCTGCGCCGAGTCCGCGGCCGCCTCGGCCCGATCGGCCGGCGCCGTGACATCGCGTTCAATGGAGGCCGTCACCGTACGGCCGTGATCAGGCGACAACGCTGATCCTGTCCGCGAGCGTCTGCCGCAGCCGCACGGCGTCGCCGTAGGTGTCGGCCGTGAACATTAGGTGGCCGATCCGCGACCGCAGGTCCTGACGGTCGGGGATCGGCTGCCCGGCGGATATGGAGATCTGCGCGTCGTGCACGCCTGGAAGGCGCAACGCCTCTTCCCAGCCGCGTAGCTCCGTGTATCCACGTCCGACGAGGCTGGGCTCGGTGACGAAGTGGATGCCGGCGACCGCCGCCGAAGGCGTGACCGAGGCGGGGCAGGGCACTCCCGCCAGCGCGGCCAGCGATGCCTGGGCCAGAGACAGGCCGGTGACCGTTTCGACCATCTCGGCGATATGGTCCCCGGCCATGCGAGCCCCGACCTCGATGAGAGTCGGCCCTTCGTCCGTGACCCGATACTCGGCGTGGAACGCACCCGTCGTGAGACCCAGGCCCTTGGTGACGTGGTCCAGGTAGTCCGCCACAACCTCATGGCCCGGCACCTCCGCCGCCGGACGGACGATATGACCCTCTTGTTGGAAGTACGGCTCAGGGCCCAGCCACTTCTCGGTGATGGCCAGGATGGTGGCCTGACCTTGCCGGACATACCCTTCGGCGGAGAACTCCTGGCCGCGAAGGTACTCTTCGACCACCACCGTCGAGCCCGGGAGCTGCTCGGCGATGGGCAGCGTCTCGGCCGCGATCCGCTGATAGCCGTCGATCAGATCACGCCGGCTGTCGGCCCGCCGGACACCGATGGTGCCCACCATCCCCGACGGCTTGATGACACAGGGATATCCGACCGTCTCGCCGGCGTCGGCGGCCTCCTCCAGCGAGGAGGCAATGACGAAGGCCGGAGCTCGCACGCCGGCCGCATGCATCCGCGCCCGCATGGCTGATTTGTCGCGAACCGCGTCTGCATCCGCCGGATCGATTCCTTCGACTCCGAGATCCGTCGCGATTGCGGCCACGGCCGGAACGACGAACTCGACTCCGGCCACAACGGCCTGGATCGGATGCTCGCGGTGGACCCGCCTGGCCGCCTCCCGGAGCTCGTGGAAGGACAGTGTGTCGACCATGCGGATGTCGTCGATGAATTCCCGGACGTTTTCGGGAAGCGCATAAAAGTCGCGACCAGTCGTGAGAACCGTGGTGCGCATCTGCAGCTGGTGCGCCGCACGCGGATACAGCTGCCCGGAAGAAGCAGGAGCTACGATCAATACATGCACGTCATTACTCGTTTTCTGGTCAGGTCGAAACACGTAATATAGCCGGTCTTCCGTTTCGGAAGGTTTTCCTTCAGGTAACATGATCATGACCGGCAGGCGGCGTCGCTTAGCCGCATCCCCCGGCGCCGACGGCCGGTTCGCAGGGAAATGGCGGCTGACTCCTGACGATCGTCCGGTCAGGCGCGTTGCTCGGTCAGGTAGCGGCGGATGGCGTCGTGGATGTAAGGCGGAATGGCCAACGTCGACAGCTGTTCCGGCGCGAGGAACCGGAGCTCGACGCCCTCGGCGAGCGGTAGCCCGGTCTCGTCGCCGTCCCAGGAGGCGGCGAAGAACGTGATCATCTGGCCGGAACCGTCGCTGTCACGGATCTCGAACAGCTCGGTCATCCCCTCGACCGCGAGACCGGCTTCTTCGGCCAGTTCGCGGACGATGGCCTCCGCCGGGGGCTCGCCGGGGTCGCAACCGCCACCGAGCAGGCTCCAGTGGCCGGGCCAGGCGATACCCGGCAGATCATCCCGCAGGTGAAGAAGGAGTTCACCGCTGTGATTGACGATGATCGCGACTGCCCCACGCGCGGTGGCCGGCTCTTGACGGGACATCACGCGGCGGCCCTTTCCTTCTGGCCGGAATACCAGGCGGCCGCCATGAGCGCCTGCGTCCTCGTGCGGTCGAACCGGCCGTCTGACTTCAAACCGCTTTCCAGCAACTGCCGCATGCCGATCGGGACATCGGTGAGCGCGGCGTGGATGTGGGCGTCGGTCCAGGACGCGAGCGGGCCGGTGAGCCAGGTCGGTACCGGGCTGGCGAAGCCGAGCTTGTCGCGGGTGTCCCAGACCTTTCGCGGAAGACCGAGAGCCATGGCGGCGTCTCTCAGGATCCGTTTGCTCGCCACCGGCTCACAGATCTTGTAGTCGGACGGCAGACGGTACGCGAATTCGACGAGTGCTCGTGCGAGATAGGGAGACCGGCGTTCGATGGCGAACGCGGAGGCGAGCTTGTCACTCGTCATGACCAGCGGCCGCCAGGCGGTGGACAGATCCACCAGCGTCAGGGCTCGCGCCAGGTCACCACCGGCCCGGCACAGGGCATCTGCGACCAGCTCGCGGATTCGTTCTTCCGGGTCAGGCCCGCGCAGGATCAGCTTGGTCACCGCTTCGACGGGGTCCGGCCGCTCTCCTGCCGCGTACAACAGTTTCGCGGCGAGGGGACGGTACGCATCCAGGCCGGCCGACAGGACGGCATCCGGGCCGAAGAGCGCGATCGCGTGACGAATGTAGCCCATCAAGAACTCGTCCGGGCCGATGCCGCCGACCACCACGCGGATACCGCGGTCCGCGACCGCCTTGTAGGCCATGTACTCGGAGAACGTCGATGCGTTTCCCATCGGGTAGTCCAGCGCCGTCACGATGTGCGGCAGGGCGGCGACGAAGTCCGCGATGTCCGGTTCGATGACGACGAGTTCCGCGCCGATGTCCCGGGCGATCGTCGCCGCGATCTCGGATTCGTCGAGGCGATCCTGGCCGGGATAACGGACCGTGACGCAGACCGGCGGCCGCATGAGGTAGGCCAGCATGGAGGAGTCAAGCCCGCCGGACAGGAGCAGGGCGAAGTCGCCGTCCGGGGCCCGTAGCGGAACCTGCTCGGCGAGCGTGACGGAGTATTCCGCGAGTGCGCTCCGGTAATCGCCGCGCCAGGGCTCCAGATCCTCCAGTCGCCAGAACGTCCGTTGCTCGAGTGACCCTGTGTCGACATCGAAGGTCAGCAACGTGGCGGGAGCCAGCAATTGGATCCCCTGGAACGGGGTGTCGACGCCGACCGGAGTCTCGATCGCCACCATCTCTGGCCGGATCACCAACGGCGCGGGCCCGTAGCCGGTCAGAGTGGTGACCTCTGACGCGAAGGCCAGCCGCCCGCCGTCCAGCCGCCAGTAGAGCGGCTTCTCCCCTAGCCGGTCCCGGGCCAGGAACAGCTTTCCGATCTTCGTGTCGTAGATGGCGAGTGCGTACATCCCGTCCAGCCCGTCCAGGCAGGACGGACCGAACTTCGCCCAGGCCCGTAGCACCAGATGCGCGTCCGTCTCACCTGCGGCCAGCGGGATGTCCCAGGCTGCCGCCTGCCGCCGGTAGTTGTAGACCTGTCCGTTGAAGGTCAGCAGCAGTCCCGAATCGTCGTCGACATAGGGACCGAGTGCCGCCGTCGAGTCGACGATCAGAAGGGTGTTCATGCCCAGTGTCGCGCCGCCATCGGCCGCGACGACACACCTGCTGCCGTCAGGGCCACGGTGCGACTGCGCGAGTCCCATCGCCGCGACCGTACTCTCATGCCGATCGGCGTATGCCCCGGCCAGTCCCACTATTCCGCACATCTGGTTACCTCCCAGGAAGATCGAGGATCCGACCGGCACGTGGTCGCGCCGGCGCAGGTCGAGGGAATCGAGGTCACGAGCGTCAGGGCCGCTGCCAGGCGGCCGAGCGAGTGGTCACCGAGCAGGCGCCAGAGCGCGATGGGATCCGATCGCGACGGCGGCCGCGAGAAGAACGGGCAACGCGAGAGCGAGGGACAGACTGCTGACCGAGGCGAGAGCCCCGATCGCGGCCGGCCCGATGAGCATGCCCAGATAGCCGGTGCCGGCGACGGCCGCCACGGCACGAGGCCCGCCGCTCCCGGCGGCGGTGATGAGAGACGGGACCACCGTGGACAGGCCCAGGCCGAGGGCGGTCCAGCCCAGCAGGGCGGCGGGGGCGGTACCGATGGCCAGCCCCGTACCGAGGCCCACCGCGGCGATCAGGCCGCCGACGCGGACCAGCTTGGCGGGCCCGTAGCGCGCCGTGAGGCGATCCCCTATCAGACGTCCCGCCGCCATCGCCGCGCTGTAGACCGCGTAGGCGACGGCCGAGACGGCGGCGGATGCGCGCAAGGTGTCCAGATGGACGGCCGACCAGTCTGCGGCGGCGCCCTCTCCCAGCAGGCAGGCCGCCGCCAGCGCGCTCAGCAGCCAGATCGCGGGTCCCCGCGTGCGCACCGGACGGCCGGAGCCCGCCTCGTGGTCCTTGATGGCGCCGTCTCCGTCGAGCCGGGCGACGATGCGGATCGCCGGAGTGGACGCGAGGGCCGCGAGCGCGAGCGTCATTCCGACTCCGACGAACAGCGCCTCATGTGGCAGACCGGCGGTCACCACTGCGAGAGCGGCACCGAACAGCGCGCCGAGGCTGTAGGAGGCGTGCAGCCCGGACATGATCGGCCGCCCGTACGCCTCCTGGCAGCGGACCGCCGTGGCGTTGGTCCCGATGTCCAGCAGACCATGGGCCAGCCCGAAGAACACCGCCGCCACGATGAGAGTCGGCAGCGTACGACACAGGCCGAGTGCGGACAGCGCCAGGCCGAGAGCTGCCGTCGGCATCACCAGCAGCTTGGCCGAACCATAACGATGAGCCACGCGGCCGCCGAGCTGTAGACCGGCGAGCAGTCCGGCCGCCGCGCCGAGCAGCACTGCGGCAAGGCGCCCCGAGCTGAGATGTGCCGCCGCCTGCACGGCAGGCATCCGGGCGCCCCATACCGCCATCGCCGCACCGAGCCCGCTGATGTATGCGATCAGCAGACGACGAGCCGCCACCGGCGGTGCTGGAGAGAGGAGAGGAACCTCGGGTGTGAAAGTGGAGGTGGGGGCTGTCACGTCTCACAACCTCTGTACGAAGCCGCGGCTCACCACGGTTTTGGCGGGGGCACCTCGTGGGCGAGGTGATCGGTCCTGAACCCCGGCCGGCCTGTTCCTCCTCCGTCACCGCTACCGGGCGAAGATCGTTTGGGTCGCTGTACGCGGCCCGGCGGCGCGGGGGTTCAACGGTTCTCGATCTTTCTCGCGGATTTTTTTCCGTGGGGCTCACGACGGTCGGTGCCGCAGTCCCCGGCGCCTTCGCGGAGTGCCTGCTGGACTGGTGGGAGTCCAACGACGGATCACCCGTCGAGATCACCGACACCGTGCGGGAGTTGACCGGCCGTCCCGCCCGCACGTTCGCGACATGGGCCGAGGATCACGCCGCCGACTTCGTGTCCTGAGCGGACATCATCACCGAGCCCGCGCGGGCCGCCGCACGGCGGCCCGCGTCACGCGAACTCAGAAGTTGATCATGTGGCCGGCCAGGCCGTGAATCGCCTCCTTGACCGCCTCGCCCAGAGTCGGGTGGGCGTGGACGTTCCGGGCGACCTCGTGAACGGTGAGGTCCCACTGCTGGGCGAGCGTCAGCTCCGGCAGCAGCTCGGTCACGTCGGGCCCGATCAGGTGCGCGCCGAGCAACTCGCCGTACTTCGCGTCGCTGAGGATCTTCACGAAACCGGTCGGGTCGCCCAGGCCGTGGGACTTGCCGTTCGCGGTGAAGGGGAACTTGGCGACCTTGACGTCGAAGCCCTTCTCCCGCGCCTGCGCCTCGGTCCAGCCGAAACTGGCGATCTGCGGCTGGCAGTAGGTCGCGCGCGGGATCATCACGTAGTCGAGCTCCATCGTCTCGGCGTCCGCGATGGTCTCGGCGGCGACGATGCCCATCGACTCCGCCGCGTGCGCGAGCATCAGCTTGGCGGTCACGTCCCCGATCGCGAAGATGTGCGGCACGCTGGTGCGGCCCCGGCCGTCGATGTCGATGGCGCCGCGTTCGGTCAGCCGCACGCCGGTCTTCTCCAGGCCGTAGCCGTCGACGTTCGGGGCGAAGCCGATGGCCTGCAGCACCTTGTCGGCCTCGAGGACCTGCTGCTGCCCGTCCTTGGAGACGGTGACGCGGACCTTGTCTCCCGACTCGTCGATGCCCTCGACGCGGGTGGAGGTCAGCACGTCGATGCCGAGCTTGCGGTAGCGCCGGCCCAGTTCCTTGGAGACCTCCTCGTCCTCCAGCGGCACGAGCCGGTCGAGGAACTCCACGATCGTGACCTTGACGCCGTAGTTGCTCAGGACGTACGCGAACTCTACGCCGATGGCGCCCGCGCCGGCGATGACGATGCTGCCCGGCAGCTCCTCGGTGAGGATCTGCTCCTCGAACGTTACGACCCGCTCGCTCAGCGACGTGCCCGGCAGCAGCCGCGCGCTCGCGCCGGTCGCGAGGATGCAGTGGTCGAACGTGACG
Source organism: Actinoallomurus purpureus (assembly GCF_024055795.1). Lineage (GTDB taxonomy): Bacteria > Actinomycetota > Actinomycetes > Streptosporangiales > Streptosporangiaceae > Actinoallomurus > Actinoallomurus purpureus. Next base: position 35,410 of record NZ_JAMXMY010000012.1, read on the forward strand.
GTCTGTGTTTCACCCCCTTGGCTACGCCCCGCCGCCCCCAAACCGTTGACCTGGATGGTGTTCGGGTCGGTGAAGGTGCCCCGGCCGTTGAACTCGGTGATGCCGTTCTTCTTCATCAGGTAGTGGACGCCCTTGACGCGGCCGTCCGCGACCGTACGGCTGCGGCGGAACGCCTCGCCGTAGTCGAAGCGCACCTCGCCGTCGACCTGGATGCCGAACGTCTTCGCCTCACGGGTGAAGATGTGCGCCAGCTCGGCGTTGCGCAGCAGGGCCTTGGACGGGATGCAGCCGACGTTCAGGCAGACGCCACCCCAGTATTTCTCCTCGATGACCGCGGTCTTGAGGCCCAGCTGGGCGGAGCGGATCGCGGCGACGTACCCACCCGGGCCCGCGCCGAGAACGACGACGTCGAAATGAGTGCTCATGAGCAGTAACGATATTGCCCATGAGCGGGTCCGGCCGACACCGTCCCCGGCCCGGCCGGACCCGCGCCGCGCCGGGTCGGCGCTCGCCGTCCAACGCGGCCATCTGGGCGGGGACGTGACGGTCGCCCGCTGCCGCCCCTGGGATCGTGGCGACGCTCTCCGCCTCGCCGGCCGGGCGGCAACTTCGCTACATTGATCGATGTACCATCGTTTTCGTGACGGAGACCGGTACTCGCGAGCGCATCCTCCACGCGGCCGCCCGGCTGCTCAGTGAATCCGACGGCGCGCCGCTGTCCACCCGCGCCGTGTGCGCGGCGGCCGGGATCGGCGCGCCGACCCTCTACCACCACTTCGGCGACAAGGACGGGCTGCTCGATGCGGTCGTCGCCTACGGCTTCGAGCGCCATATCGCCGACGAACGCGCCCAGCAGACGACCGGCGACCCCGTCCAGGACCTGCGCCGGGGCTGGGACGGCCACGTCGCCTACGGTCGGGAGTACCCGGCGTTCTACACGCTGATGTACGGCACGGGCCGACGCGGGGGCGCCGCCGAGGAGGCGCGCCGCATCCTCGTCGAGGTGCTGGAGAAGGTCGCGCGGGCGGGCCGGCTGCGCGTGCCGGTCGAGACGGCGGCGGGAATGATCGGCGCCGCCTGCGTCGGTGTGACCCTCGGCCTGATCTCCGGCGACCGGGGCGACCCCGAGCTGTCACCGCGCACCCGCGAGGCCGTGCTCGCCGCCGTCACCACCGACCAGGCCGCCGACGGCCCGTCGTCACCGTCCGCCCTGGCGGTCGCGCTCGCCACCGCGCTCGCGGACCGGGCGCCGACGGCGCTGAGCGAGGCGGAGAACACACTGCTGCGCGAGTGGCTCACCCGCCTGGCCGGGGCCTGATAGGTCTCGCCAGGCGATCCGATAGAGCGTCCTCGGGCCGCCCTGTGGCGGTGCCGTCAGGCCGCCCGGTAGACGACGAACGACACCGCGATGTACTGCGCGACGTAGGCCGCGATCGTGAACGCGTGGAACACCTCGTGGAAGCCGAACCAACGCGGTGACGGGTCCGGGCGCCGCAGCCCGTACACCAGGCCGCCCATGCTGTAGAGCAGACCGCCCACGCACACGAGGATGAGCGCCGCCGGACCGGCGCCGTCCAGCAGCTGCGGCATGAAGGCCGCCGCCACCCAGCCGAGCCCGACGTACAGCGCGGTGTACAGCCAGCGCGGCGCGCGCACCCACACGATGCGGAACAGCACCCCGGCGCCGGCGCCCGACCAGATCACCGACAGCACCACGGTGCGCGCCGTGCCGTGCAACGCCAGCAGGGCGAAGGGCGTGTAGGTGCCGGCGATGATCAGGTAGATGTTGGCGTGGTCGAACCGGCGCAGCACCGCCTCTCCCCGCGCCGACCAGTGTCCTCGGTGGTAGAGCGCCGACACACCGAACAGCAGCGCCGACGTCACGGCGTACACCGCGGCGGCCAGCCGCGCCGACAGGGTCGGGCCCAGGGCGACCAGCACGATTCCGGCGATCAGCACGGCCGGGAAGGTGCCCGCGTGCAACCAGCCGCGCAGCCGTGGCTTCACCGCCTGTGCGAGCTCCCCCACGCGTGCCGCCGGTCCCCCCATGGGCCCCTCCTTCGTCCGTGCCGATGATCCGTGCTCGGACTCAGTATTCCGAACGACGCGCCAGCCGTCTTCCTCCACCCAGGCGTGAGGTGAAGTCGGTCTCGGCCTCCTGGACGTCCTCGACGGTCACGGCCACCTCCTCCAGGGTAGGCCGGTCCCGGAGCCGGTCGGCCGCCCGGCGCAGCGCCCGCTCGCCGACGAGCCGGCTCAGCTCCAGGCCGAAGCAGTCCAGCTTGTCGGCGTCGGTGAGGTCGTCACGGGCCCGCAGGTCGGCGGCGAGCTCGCCGAGCCGCTGCGCCTCGGCCAGCTCGTACCGCCGTAGCGCGTGGCTGCACAGCTCCGCCAGGGCGGCGTGGTCGCGGGCGAAGGACAGGCCGTTCAGGTCGTTGCCGGCCAGCCGGCTGAGCGCGCGCTTGCGGTCCATCGCCGCGTCGACGATCTTCAGGAGTCCCGACAGCAGCAGGATGGGCCCGATACTGATGCCCTTGTCCTGAGCGATCATGAAGGACGAGCGGAAGACCGCGGCCGAGCCGATCGCGGCGGCCATCACCTGCGCGACGTCGGCGCCGACGGGCGGAGCACCGTCCGGCAGCGCGAAGCGCCAGCCCATCGACTCGGCCAGGATGAGGGCCAGCGTCGAGGCGGACGCGTTGACGATGACGTACAGCATCCCGGACGGGGAGAACACCGCCGCCGCGGGTTTGTCCTGGTAGCGCCCCACGAGCTCCGCGATGCCGATGACGGCGCCGAGCAGGGCGGCGAAGAGCATCCTGGTGACCACTAGGCCCCCCTCACGCGTACCGGTTCCAGGCCGGCGGTCATCAGCCGCCCCGCCCGCGCGGCCTCCAGGAAGACCAGGAGCCACTCCCCCGGCCCGGTCGCCGTGCCGTACCAGCGGCGCGGTGGCGCGTCCCTCGCCTGGAGGAACATCAGCAGCCAATCCCCTGTGCCCGAGGCTGTGCCCCGGCGCATTCGTGTCGACATGGCGAGTACTCTCGCGAGCCCGCCACGGGAAGGCGACGACCAGCCGACCACGGGTTCCGAACCCGCTGCCCACGGCGTCCGCGGGGCAGAGTTGTGGCGAGTCCGTGGCATCTCGGCGAATTCTTCGCACACCAGGAGTACAGGCCGCCGCCTTTACAAAGTAAGTCGGCGGGGTGAGGCCACACGAAGCCCGCCGCGATCGGTCGCGGCGGGCGGGACGACGACGGGGATGGACGCACCCCGGGACGGGTCACAACCGGGGCGGGCGGCCCTCGTAGGGGGTGCTCAGCACGACGGTGGTCCGGGTGGAGACGTTCGCCGCGGCCCTGATCTGCTGCAGCAGCTCCTCCAGCGCGAACGGCGAGGCCACCCGCACCTTCAAGATGTAGCTCTCCTCACCCGCCACCGAGTGACACGCCTCGATCTCCTGCAGGTGGGCGAGCTTCTCCGGCGCGTCGTCCGGGGCGGCCGGGTCGATCGGCTTGATCGAGATGAAGGCCGTGAGCGGCAGGCCGATCGACTCGTGATCCAGCACCGCCGAGTAGCTCTTGATCACGCCACGCTTCTGCAACCGCCGTACCCGCTGGTGCACGGCGGACACGGACAGGCCCGTCTCCCGGGCCAGGTCCGTGAAGCTCATACGGCCGTCCTCGGCGAGCAGGCTTACGATCTGCCGGTCGATGTCCTCCACGCCTCAGAACCTATCGCGATGGACGGTTTCGCGGGGGAACGCCCTGTGGACACTCGCGGACGGCGCCCGTTCACACTGCCAGTCACCCGCGGGACACGTCAGCGTGGCCCGGCCAGGTGCCGTCCGATCACCATGCGCTGGACCTGGTTGGTCCCCTCGACGATCTGCAGGACCTTCGCCTCACGCATGTAGCGCTCGGCGGGGAAGTCGCTGACGTAGCCGTAACCGCCCAGCACCTGCACCGCGTCGGTCGCCACCCGCATCGCGGTGTCGGTGGCGAACAGCTTGGCCATCGCGGCCTGCGGACCGTACGGCTTCCCGGCGTCGCGGCGGCGCGCGGCGGTGAGGTACAGCGCCCGGGCCGCCGCCACACCGGTGGCCATGTCGGCGAGCATGAACCGCAGGCCCTGGAAGTCGGCGATCCGCCGGCCGAACTGACGACGCTCGCGGGCGTAGGCGACCGCCGCGTCCAGCGCCGCCTGGGCGACGCCGACGGCGCAGGCGGCGATGCCGAGCCGCCCGCCGTCCAGCGCCGACAGCGCGATCGGGAAGCCCTGCCCCTCCGCGCCGATCCGGTCGCCCTCGGGAACACGCGCGTCGTCGAAGTGCATCTGCGCGGTCGGGGACGAGCGCAGGCCCATCTTCTTCTCCGGAGGCGCGGCGCGGACGCCATCGGTGTCGCCGGGGACGTGGAAGCAGGAGATGCCGCGGCTCTTGTCGGCCGAGGTGCGGGCGAAGACGGTGTAGAAGTCGGCGTGCCCGCCGTGGGTGATCCACGCCTTGGTGCCGCTGATGGTGTACGCGCCGGTGTCGTGGTACGCCTTCGTGGTCAACGCCGCCGCGTCGGACCCGGAGTGGGGTTCTGACAGGCAGTACGCGCCGAGCAGCTCGCCGCCGATCAGGTCCGGCAGCAGCCGCTCCCGCTGTTCGGCCGAGCCGTGCGCCGCGACCGGGAAGCATGCCAGGGTGTGCACGCCGGCCCCGAGGCCGACCGCGAGCCAGCCCGTGGCCAGCTCCTCCACCACCTGGAGGTACACCTCGTACGGCTGCCCGCCGCCGCCGAACTCCTCCGGATAGGGCAGCCCCAGCAGCCCCGCCCGGCCGAGCGTCCGGAACACCTCGCGGGGGAACCGGCCGGCCTCCTCGTCGGCGGCGGCCCGCGGCGCGAGCTCCGCGCCGACCAGGTCACGGGTCAGTTCGAGCAGGTCGTACGCCTCCGGCGTCGGCAGCTCACGATCAACACCCATCGTCCACTCGCCTTCGGCCACGGCCCCTCCACGCTGAGGGGACACCTCCGGAAATAGTAGGACGTCCAAGTAACTGATCGCTATCACCCGAAGGCGACGTACGGTACGTCCTGGTGTCCCACTACTTTGTTCCGACCGGTCGAGGAGGCGCGATGCGGGTCCGGCTGTCGTACGGTGAGACCGGGCTGGAGGTGGAGCTCCCGGACGCGGCCACGACCGTCGTGACCCCACGGCACCACCCTCCCGCCCCCGACCCGGCGGCCGCGCTCCGCGCCGCGCTGCGCACGCCGATCGCCGGGCCGCCGCTGCGCGATCGCGTGCGCCCCGGGCAGACCGTGGCGATCTCCGCCTGCGACGGCACACGGCCGCAGCCGCGCGACCTGATGATCCCGGCCGTCCTCGACGAACTCGCCGACATCGTCGACCTCGACGACGTCACGATCCTCGTGGCGACCGGCACCCACCGCGGCAACACCGAGGCCGAGCTGCGTGAGATGTTCGGCGACGCCGTCGTCGACGCGGTCCGCGTCGTGAACCACGACGCCCGCGACCCCGGCCGCCTGACCTACGTCGGCACCCACGGCGCGGGCGTCCCCGTCTGGCTGAACAGCGCCTGGGTAGACGCCGACGTGCGCATCACGACCGGATTCGTCGAACCGCACTTCTTCGCGGGCTTCTCCGGGGGTCCCAAGCTCGTCGCGCCCGGCCTGGCCGCGCTGGAGACCGTCCTGACGCTGCACGACGCCGCCCGCATCGGGCATCCGTCGGCCACCTGGGGCATCACCCACGGCAACCCCGTCCACGACGACGTCCGCGCCATCGCGACCGCCACCGGCGTCACCTTCGGCCTCGACGTGATCCTCAATGGGGACAAACAGATCGTCGCCGCCTTCGGCGGAGACCTCCTGGCGATGCACGCCGCCGCCACGGCCGCCGCCCGCGACGCGGCGATGCGCCCCCTGGACGCGCCGTTCGACGTGGTGGTGACCACCAACTCGGGCCATCCCCTCGACCAGAACCTGTATCAGTCCGTCAAGGGCATGTCCGCCGCCTACCAGGTCGTCCGGCCCGGCGGCGTCATCGTGTGCGCGGCGGAGTGCCGGGACGGGTTCCCCGACCACGGGTCCTACCGCGAGGTGCTGGCCTCGGCGTCGTCCCCGCAGGCGCTGCTCGCCGAGATCACCGCACGCGCGCACACCATCCCGGACCAGTGGCAGGTGCAGATCCAGGCCCGTATCCAGGCGGGCGCCCGCGTGGTGATGCACACGTCGCACCTCGGCGACGCCGAACTGGCCGGCGCGCACCTGGAACAGACCCGCGACATCTCCGCGACCGTCGCGGCCGCCCTCGCCCAGGCGGGTCCGGGCGCCCGGGTCTGCGTGCTGCCCGAAGGCCCCCAGACCATCCCCTACCTCGCCGCCGGAGCCTCCTGAACCACCGCACGACGGGCCGGCCGGCGGCCTCCCGGACCATCCCACCCGTCACGGGCCGGATCGCCCCCGGTCGAGCGGCGGAGAATCCCCTGCCTCACGGCGCGGCCGCCTGAGCGGCCGCGCGGCGACCCGCCCAGGACCGGGCCGCCGGACCGGCGCGACGGCCGGTCCGGCGGACCGGTCAGACGTCGGCGACGATGAGGTCGCGGGTGACGTGATTGACGCTCTCGTGACCGTCGGCGGTGCACACGACGATGTCCTCGATGCGCGCGCCGTGCGGTCCCGGGTAGATCCCCGGCTCGATGGAGAAGGCCATCCCCGGCTCGAGCGGCTCGGTGTTGCCCGCCACGATGTACGGCTCCTCGTGCGTCTCCAGCCCGATGCCGTGACCGGTGCGGTGGATGAAGTACTCGCCGTACCCGGCGGCCGCGATGACATCACGCGCCGCCGCGTCGACGGCCTCGGGGGTGACGCCGGGGCGGACGGCGGCACGGGCGGCCTCCTGCGCCTCCTTCAGCACCGCGTAGTACGCGCGGAAGTCCGCCGGCGCCTCGCCGACGGCGTAGACGCGGGTCTCGTCGGAGCAGTACCCGCTGGGCATCGTGCCGCCGATGTCGACGACGACGGGATCACCGGCCTGGATGACGCGGTCGGACAACTCGTGGTGCGGGCTGGCGCCGTTGGGGCCGGACCCGACGATGACGAAGTCGACCGTCGCGTGTCCCTCGGCCACGATCGCCTCGGCGATGTCGCGGCCCACCTCCCGCTCGGTACGGCCCGGCTTCAGCAGGGCCGGGACGATGCCGTGGACCCGGTCGATCGCCGCTCCGGCCTCGCGCAGCGCCTCGATCTCGGCCGCGCTCTTGCGCTTGCGCAGCTCGCCCAGGACCCGGCCCGCCGCGACCTGCTCCGCGCCCGGCATCGCGGCGCGGAAGCGCAGGGCCATGACCGCCCACATCCGGTCCGCGACGCCGACGCTGCCCAGGTCGCGCGGGAGCCGCGCGGCCACCAGCGCGTACGGGTCATCGGCCTCGTCCCAGGGCACCAGCTCCACATCGAGCGCAGCGGCCGTCGACGCCCGCGCGGCGGGCAGTTCGAGCCGGGGCACGACCAGGAAGGGGTCGCCGGCCGCCGGCACGACGAGGCACGTGAGCCGCTCGAGCGGAATGGCGTCGTAGCCCGTGACGTAGCGCAGATCGGGCCCTGGCGTCAGCAAGAGCGCTCCGAGTCCGGAGTCGGCGGTCGCCTCGCGCACCCGGGCGAGGCGGTCGGGCTCGAATAGGGCTGTCGGGCTTGTCACACCGTTCCCTCTCCTGTGAGACCTATCTGTCGGCCGCAATCTACTCCGCCCGACCGGGCCGGTCGCCTCCGGGCGGCGGCGGGCCCGATTCCCGGCCTGCGGCACGGGCACCGCGGCCCCGACGGCGTCGCCCGGCGATGCACAAGACGCGCACAAGCACGATGGAAGATGCTCGCTGTGTGCGATAACCCCATCACGGACAGCGAAAATCGCTACCATGACGTACATGCTCCTGGCGTGCACAAGGCGAGCGCAGACCCCGCTGGCCTCGTGCGTCACACATTCCGTACATCCACCATCGCCCCCGCAGACGATCACACAGTGAAAGTGGTCTCCATGGGATTCCCTCACACCACGGGCGACACGCCCCAAGGCCCGCAGGCGGACGCGTCGGATACGACCATCGATCGGCTCCGCGCCGAGAACGAGCAGCTGCGCGACACGCTCCGCACCAGCGCCGCCATCGAGCAGGCCAAGGGCGCGCTCGCCGAGCGCCTGCGCTGCGGTGTCGACGCCGCGTACGCCCATCTCCTCAAGCTGGCCCGGGACAGTGACATCTCCCCGTTGGACGCCGCCTCATTACTGTTCGCCCCGGAGAGCCGTGACGGCGAGTCTCCCCCGCCCCCGCGATCTCCCTCCGACGACGCGGGCCGCGCCGCGGCACCGGCCGCGGGCGACCGCCCGTCCGCGGCCGTTCGGACGGACGGTGAACGGAGCGCCGCCGCAGGCTCCCCGGCCGTCCTCGCCGGCCCGCTCGACCAGTTCCAGCACGCTCAGCGCCTCGGCAACCTCGGCTGCGGCGTCTGGGAGCCGGCGACCGGCGCGAGCCACTGGTCCGAGCAGGTTTACGCGATCTTCGGACGTGACCCCGAGGAAGGCCCGCTGCCGCTGGACCGGCTCGCCGCGGTCGTCGTCCCGGAGGACGTTCCGCTCACCGCGCACCTCGTCAGCACTCTGGTCGACGGCCGGGAGCCCGTCGACAGTGAGATCCACATCCGGCGTGACGGGGAGACCCGCGAGCTGCGGCTGATCGGCGAGCCCGTGGTCGACGCGACGGGCCGGCCCAAGGCCGTCCGCTGCGTCTACCAGGACGTCACGGGCTGGCGGCGCGGCGAGCGCGCGCTCACGGCGTCGCGCCGGCAACTGGAGCAGCTCCGCGTCGACGAGGAGCGCCGCCAGGCCATCGACATGCAGCGCTCGATCCTGCCCCTGCCCGAGCGCGTCATCGACAAGCCGGGCCTGCGGGCGGCGGTCCGCTACCTGCCGGCCGGCATCCTTTCCCGCGTCGGCGGCGACTGGTACGAGACCAGCGCGATCGACGGGGAAGGCGTCTTCCTCGCCATCGGCGACGTCTCCGGGCACGGCCGGACCGCCGCGGCCGCCATGGCCCGGCTCCGCAACGGCCTGAGCGGGCTGGCGTTCACCGGTGCGCCGCCCGACCGCCTGCTGGCCTGGCTGAACCGCCTCACCCTGCACTGGCCGAGCTCGTTGACCGCCACGGCGCTGGCCGGCCGGTTCGACCCGGAGACTCGCACGCTGACGTGGGCGCAGGGCGGGCACTTCCCGCCGCTGCTGATCCGTGACGGCAAGGCGACGACGCTCGACCCGCCGGAGGGGATGCTGCTCGGCGCGGTCGACGACGCGGAGTTCGGCGTCGCGACCACGTCGCTGGAGTCCGGAGACCTGCTGCTGCTCTACACCGACGGGCTGATCGAGCGGCGCGACCGCGACCTGCAGGTCGGTCTGGATCTGCTGCTGCGTGTCGCGTCCACGGTCGGCAGCAACGACCCCGAGACCGTGCTGGACCGCGTCCTGTCGGCGTTCGGCGCTCCCAACCCCAACGACGACACCTGCGTCGTGGCCATCCAGATCGTCTGACCCGCGCAGGGCACCGGCGCGAAGCTGAGAGGATGGCGGCGTGGGTGGACTCATGCTGCTCGACACACCGTCGCTGTACTTCCGCGCGTTCTTCGGAGTGCCCGAGACGGTGACCGCGGCCGACGGAACGCCGGTCAACGCCGTGCGCGGCCTCCTGGACATGATCGCGCGCCTCGTCCGGGAGCGCTCGCCGCACTCCCTGGTCGCCTGCATGGACGCGGACTGGCGGCCGGCGTTCCGGGTCGAGGCGCTGCCGTCCTACAAGGCGCACCGGGTCGCACCGGACGGCGGCGACCAGACGCCGGACGCGCTGGCGGCCCAGGTCCCGGTCATCGAGGAGGTCCTCGACGCGTTCGGGATCGCCCGGATCGGCGCTCCCGGCTTCGAAGCGGACGACGTGATCGGCACGCTCGCCACCGCGCACGAGGGCGAGGTCGACGTCGTGACCGGCGACCGTGATCTGTTCCAGCTCGTCCGCGACGACAAGCCCGTGCGCGTGCTCTACACCGCGCGCGGGATCAAGGCGCTGCAGATCGTCGACGAGGCGGAGGTCACCGCGAAGTACGGAATTCCCGGCCGCGCCTACGCCGACTTCGCCACGCTGCGCGGCGACCCCAGCGACGGGCTGCCCGGCGTGCCGGGGGTCGGGGACAAGACCGCAGCGGCTCTGATCACCCGGTTCGGTTCCCTGGAGGACATCGAGCGGGCCCTGGACGCGGGCGAGACGTCGGGTTTCCCCGCGGGCGGCCGGCTGAAGCTCGAGAAGGCACGGGACTACCTCGCGGCGGCGCGGACGGTGGTCCAGGTCGCCACGCGGATTCCCATTCCCGCCTTCGAGGCGGGTGTGCCGCGCACGCCCCGCGATCCGGAGCGTCTCGTCGCGCTGAGCGATCGCTGGAGCCTCGACAGCCCGGTGAACCGGCTCCTCGCCGCCCTGGGAGACGACTGACGGGGCACCGCACGGCCCCGGCATGTGACCGCTGGGTGACTGTTTGCATTTCTTGCGTCATTTGGCGCAGTACGGCGGCATATCCGGCGTTGTCATTTCAGTGACAGGGTCGGTGAAAGTTGCGGCCCGCGCGGGAGAAAGGCTGCCGATGACGCCCACTCTTAGCCGCCGGACGCCGGTCTCTCCTGGAGACGATGAGGCGGCGTTCGCGACCGTGACGGAGATGTTCGCCATGACGCAGCGCTCGAACCACGCCACGGCCTTCGCGGGGTGGGTGGTCGCGACGAGCGCCATGGGCCTGGTGCTGGAATGGGGCACGATCCAGTCGCTCACCGGGTCGGCTCCGGGCCGGGTCCTGCTGGCCGCTCTCGCCCCCCTCGCCGCCGCCCTCGCGTACGTCGTGGTGCTCCTCACGCGCGCCCACGCCGTCACCGCCGGCGCCCAGGAGGACTTCCACCGCTTCATCGCGACGACTCCGCCGGACGCGCCGGAGTTCGCCGCCCCCGCCTTCCGTCGGCTGCGTCTGCTGACCGCCGCCGCCCGTCACCGCGCGATCCTCACCCGGACCGCCCTGGCCTGGGCATACGTGTCGGGCGCGGCCTTCCTCCTCTGGAGCGCCGCCGCGATGGCGATGGCCACCGGTCACTGAAGGACACCACGGACCGGCCGGCATCCGGGGCGCGGAATTCCGCCACCTCCCCCATGACCCCGGGTGCCGACCCCTAGACAGATTTCCCCTTCATTAGGTCCACTGGCGGTAATGGGGTTCAATAGCGAACCTCTGCCGTCACGGGCAGACGGAGACCGGGTGCAGGAGATCCTCGCGAACAGACACGGGTTTTGGCAGGCATTGCAGGAGTCCGAACGAGCCGCGTTGCGCGCGGCCGGCCGGACTCGTGAGTATGCGACCGGCACACTGCTGTGCAGCCAGGGCGCCGACCCCGACCACGTCCTGATCATTCTGGACGGCTGGGTGAAGGTGACGGCCGGCCGTGCGGACGGTCAGGAGGTCATGCTCGCGATCCGGGGACCGTCGGACACGATCGGCGAGAGCGGCTGGCTGAACGGCCGGCCGCGGTCGGCGAACGTCAAGGCGCTCAACCGGGTCCGTGCGCTCGCGATCCCGGCCGAGCCGTTCGCCGCCTTCCTCAACAGCCACGCACACGCGGCGCAGGTGCTCGCGCGGGTGATGGTCGGGCGGATGGACGACGCCGACCGCCGGATGACCTCGCAGGTCGGCACGAGCGGCCCGAAACTGCTCGCCCTGCTCCTCCTGGACCTGGCCGAACGCTACGGCGTACCGGGCGGGGGCGGCTCCGTCACGCTGCCGCTCCCGCTCACCCAGCAGGAACTCGCCACCATGATCGGCCGCGCCCGTGAGACCGTCGCGCGAGCCCTGACGGTCTGGCGGCGGGAGGGGATCGTGGTCACGCGCCGAATGCGCATCGTCATCCTGCGCCCCGACGCGCTCCACGACATCGCCGAACACGACGAGGACGGCTGACCGCCGGACCGTACGTGTCATTTGGCACAGATGGCATCGAAGGGACGACGTTACACTTCATCCCCCCGATCACCCCCGCGCTGAGGGGAGCGTCACCCCCAGATGACGATCGATCCATCGCCGGGCGACGGATCGGGGCGCTCGAAGATCCTGCGCCAGCTTCTGGAAGTCGTCACCAACCTCTGGCAGCTGATCATCTTCCTGGCGCCCGCCGCGGGCATCGGCGCGGCCGTCCTCCTGCATCATCTGGACCAGATCTCGGTCGCGCTGACGTGGGCGATCGCCGTGGCCAGCTCCCTGTCCGGCCTCGTGGTCCTGGCCACCAAGAAGGACACGATCACCAAGTGGCTCCGCAAGTGGGCCAAGCACGCCTGGGCGGCGCTGGTCGGACTCGGCCGGTCCATACTCGCGTGCGGCCTGACGGCCGCCGTGGTCGCCGGCGTCGGCTGGGCCGCCACCGGCACGGTGGCCGCGATGTTCGGGGGCTCCTGCTCCCCTCCCCTCGACCTGCGGGTGCTGACCGCGCCGGAGAACCTCACCGCGCTGCGCCGGGTCGCCGCGGAGTACACCACCGCCGGTGACACCCGCTGCCGGCCGGTGCGGATCACCGTCGCGGCCTCCGGGAGCGTCCTCAACGTCGCGTCCGGTTTCCAGAACGGCTGGTACTCCGCCCCCGGAGCCGGCGAGAACGGCCGCGGTGCCCTCCAGCCGGACATCCTCGTCCCGGCCTCGTCCGGCGAGGCCGACCGGCTCCTCGCCGCGCCGCATCCGAACGTGCGGCTGGAGAACGAAGGGTCGATCGGCAGTTCGCCGCTGGCGGTCGGGATCTCCTCCTCCGCCACCGGCGACCTGGACAACGCGCTGGCCGGCCGGGACCGGCCGCGCCTCGGTGAGCTGCTCGACGCGGCCCGCCGCAACGGCGTCCAGCGGATCTTCCGAGCGAGCCCGGACGTGTCGGAGATCGGCGTGCTGGCCAGCGTCGACCTGTACGCCGGCGGCGCCCTCGGCGATCCCCGGTCGACCGAACGTGCCCTCGGCAACGCCACCCTGCCGCTCAGCGACTCCGCGGCACTGCTGTGCGAACTGCGGCACCGGCCGGCCTCCGCCGAGCGCCTCGCGGTGATCGCCCCCGAACAGGTGCTGGCCGACTACGTCCACGGGCGGGCGCTGGGCGCCACCTGCCCGGCCCCCGGCTGGGGCGGCCCGCAGCTCACCATCCACCGCGTGTCGGACACGCACACGTTCGACTACCCGTTCATCCGTGTCACGTGGGACGGCCAGTCGTCGACGCGCCGGACCCACGAGATCGACGCCTTCCGCCGGTGGTTAGGCCACGGCAGGCTGCGAAGCGAGGCGTTCCGTGACGCCGCCGGCCGTCCGGGCACCGCCGACTCCACCGGTGGCAGCCTCAACCTCGGGCCGGCCCCGCCCGTGACCGTGCGGCCGTACCACCGCGCCGAGATCGACGACGCGCTCGCCCGCTTCGCCCAGGTCCGGCCTCCCCAGCACATCGCCCTGGCCCTCGACGTGTCCGGGTCGATGAGCGGCGGGCGTTCTCAGGGCGGTTCCCGCTTCACCTACGCCGTTCAGCTCGCCCGTACCGCGGCGCAGACCGCGATCCACGACACCGACACCGTGGAGCTCGACGTCTTCTCCCGCCTCCAGAAACAGCCTCCGTTCCGCGCGGTGGCTCCTCCCGGGCGGCGTGGCGCGATCGGCACCGCGCTCGACGGCCTGACGCCCCAGGGGAGCGACATCCCGCTGTACGACGCGATCGGCGACGCCGCCGCCCGCGTCGCGGCCTACCCGCAGGCGATCGTCGTGGTCCTCACCGACGGTGGCTCCGAGGCCGCGGATCCGCGCGGCCGCGCGACGGCCCTGCGCCACGCGCTCAAGACCCGTCCGATCGTCGTCCTGACGGGCACCGACACCTGCGGGCGGTCCGCGTCGATCAAGGCACTGGGGACGGCGGTGCGCTGCGTCGACGCCGGCGGCGGCCGGGAGCCGAACGACGTGGTGACGTCCGTCTTCGACCTCACGACGCAACCCGGCGGAGGGTGAGGCGGATGCTCGGACGCTATTTCCGACGGTACTGGATCCCCATGCTCGCGGGCGTGGGGTTCGGCATCGCGGCCGTCCTCGTCCCGCTGGCGCTGGGGGGCGACTCCACCGGCCGCACGCCCTGTCCGGGACACGTGGGGCTCGTGGTCGCCGGTGGCACCGACGTCAGCGCCGGAGCCGAACGCCAGGCGCTGGTCCGGAAGTGGAACACCCTGCACCAGGACGATCCGGACCTGCAGGCCCGGATCGTGGAGATCTCCAGCCTCGCCGACCTCCAGCGCACGCAGCTCGCCGCGGCCTCCGAGGCCCGCAGCTGCGACTATGACGTGCTCACCCTGGACGCGCCCTGGACCGCCGAGTTCGCCGAGAAGAAGGCGATCGTCCCGTTCCCGCTGCCGCACGGCTGGGACCCCGACTTCCTCCCGGAGCTCAGGCAGTCGGTGACCTGGCACCGCACGGTCTACGCGCTGCCCTTCAACGCCGACGTCGGCCTGCTGTACTACTGGAACGACGCGCGGCGCCAGCCTCCCGTGGGCCTGCCCGACCTGCTCGGCCAGGCCGCCGAGGCGGCGAACGGACACGGCTTTCCGGCCGGATACTCCGTGCAGCTGGCCGACTATGAGGGCGGCACGGTGAACGCCCTGGAGCTCATCTGGGGATTCGGCGGCGACGTCGTCCACGACGACCAGATCGTCATCGACAGGTACGCCACGCAGGTGAGGTCCGCGCTGGCGGCCGTGCACACCAACCTGCCGCCCCAGGGGGCGGGCGTCGACCGCACCGTGGGCGACGCGACCGAGGCATCGAGCATCCAGGCATTCGAGGGCCGTCAGGTCGCCTTCATGCGGAACTGGCCGTACGCCTTCCGCGTCCTGGCCGCCGACCCACGGATGCGCGCCGGCGGCCGGCTGAGGTTCGGGGTGTCGCCGCTGCCCGGCCCCAGCGTGCTCGGCGGGCAGAACCTCGCCATCTCGGCCCACAGCAGGAAACAGGAGCAGGCGCGCCGCCTCATCGAGTTCCTCACCGACCATGACGCGCAGAGCGAACTCTTCGTCTGCGGAGGGTTCGCGCCGACCCGGGAGTCGGCGTACCAGGCGCCCCGGCCCTGTCTGGGATCGTCCCCGAGCGAGCAGTCGATCGGCCAGGCCGACCTGACGCAGCTCGCCGCCCAGATCCGGCAGGCGATCGCCACGGCGCGGCCGCGGCCCGTGGCCCCCGCCTATCAGGAGTTCAGCGAGGTGTTCCGCCGCTGCTTCCGCGCCGCGGCGTTGCAGTCCGCCGACGTGGACTACGCCGCCTTCGCCCGGTTACTCCGCTCGGCCTACTCCGGAAAGCCCCTACGCACCGACCCGCCCCGGCCGTGCGGCTGAACCGGCGCCTCGTCGTCATGCGCCGGCTGAACCGAAGCCCCGTCATACGTGCGGCTGAAACCGGGCCCCGCCGTACGCGCACGACGGCGGCGGAGCCCGGCCTGCGGGATCAGGTGACGGAGGAGTAGGCCACGACGCCGCGCCGGATCGCGTCCATCGCCCGGCCCGCGACGGCGCGCACGCCGCCGCCCGGAGGGGCGGCGTCCGCGATCTGCCCGAGCATGTCGAGCAGTTGCTTCGTCCAGCGCACGAAGTCACCGGCGGTCAGGTCGGTGTCGGCCAGCACGGCGTCCAGCTGGTCGCCGCTCGCCCACCGGTGCGCCGCCCAGGCGAACCCCGGATCCGGCTCACGCAGGAACGCCACCCGATGGTCCTTCTCGGTCTCCTGCAGCTCACCCCACAGGCGGAGCATCTCGGTGAGGGCCTCCCGCACCGGCCCGGCCGGCACCCGGGGCGGCCGTCCGTCGTCGGCCGCCCGGGACTCGTAGACCAGCGCGGAGACGGCCGCGGCGAGCTGCGCGGGCCCCAGATCGTCCAGGATCCCGGCCCGCAGGCACTCGGCGGTCAGCAGGTCCAGCTCGGTGTAGATCCGCCCGAGCCGGCGGCCCTCGTCGGTGACCCGCTCCTCCTCGAGGTAGCCGAGCTGCTCGAGCACCGCGCAGACCCGGTCGAAGGTACGGGAGATCACCTGAGAGCGGCCCTCGACGCGGCGGCGCAGCGCCGCCGTCTCCTTCTCCAGCCGGAAGTAGCGCTCCGCCCAGCGCGCGTGGTCCTCCCGCTCGGAACAGCCGTGGCAGGGATGTTCGCGCAGCCGCCGCCGAAGGTCGGCGATCTCCGGATCCTCTCGGGTCAGGTCCGGCCCCTTCTCCGGACGAGGCTTGTCGACGTGGGTCGTCTTGTTGCGCAGCGTGGAGGCCAGGTCGCGGCGATGCTGCGCCGACCTGCGATTGAACCACTGCGGGATCTTGATGCGCTCCACCGGCTCGACGGGGCCCCGGAAGTCCGCCAGGGCCAGCTGCCTCACCTGCCGGTTGGCGGTGAGCACGAGCGGTGACGGATCGTCGGAACGCTTGGCGGCCCCCGGCTCCAGGACCACGGCCACGCCCGCGAACCGTCCCTGCGGGATCACGATGACGTCACCGAACCGCAGCTTCTCCAGCGACCGCGCCGCCTCGGCCCGCCGCGCCCCCGACCGCTCCCGGGCCAGCTCGCGCTCGCGTTCGGTGAGCCGGCGCCGGAGCCCGGCGTACTCCATGAAGTCGCCGAGGTGGCAGCTCGCCGCCTCGAGGTAACCCTCCATGGCCTCCTCGTTGCGGCGCAGCTGCCGGGCCAGCCCGACGACCGCACGGTCCGCCTGGAACTGCGCGAAGGACGCCTCCAGCAGCGTGCGCGCGCGCTCGCGGCCCACCTGGCCGACGAGGTTCACCGCCATGTTGTACGAGGGGCGGAAGCTGGAGTTCAGCGGGTACGTGCGGGTGCCGGCCAGACCGGCCACCGCGCCGGGATCGACCCCGGGCGTCCACAGCACCACCGCGTGGCCCTCCACGTCGATGCCGCGCCGCCCCGCCCGCCCGGTCAGCTGGGTGTACTCGCCGGGGGTCAGGTCGGCGTGCATCTCGCCGTTCCACTTGACGAGGCGCTCGATCACGACGGTGCGGGCGGGCATGTTGATGCCCAGCGCCAGCGTCTCGGTGGCGAAGACCGCCTTGATCAGCCCTTCGGCGAACAGCTCCTCCACGACCTCCTTGAACGTCGGGAGCATGCCCGCGTGATGCGCGGCCAGGCCACGCTCCAGCCCGGCCAGCCACGCGCCGTAGCCCAGGACCTCCAGATCGGCGCGCGGGATGTCGGCGGTGCGCGCCTCGACGTGCGCGCGGATCTCCTCGGTCTCCTCCTTCGAGGTGAGCCGCAGCCCGGAGTACATGCACTGCTCGACCGCCGCGTCACAGGCGGCGCGGCTGAAGATGAAGGTGATCGCGGGCAGCAGACCGGCGCGGTCCAGGCGGTCGATCACGTCCGCGCGCGACGGCGGCCGGTACCGCTGGGGGCGGCCTTCGCGCCGCCGCCCGGAGCGCCGGCTCTGGTTGATCCTCGTACGCCGGAGGTCGTCGAGTGCGAAGCGGCGCAGCTCCGGGTTGACCTTGGTGTGCTCGTCGTCGACGAACAGGTCGTACAGCCGGTTGCCGGCGAGCATGTGCTGCCACAGCGGCACCGGCCGCTCCTCGTCGACGATGACGGTGGTCTCGCCGCGGACCTCCTGCAGCCACTCGCCGAACTCCTCGGCGTTGCTGACCGTAGCCGACAGCGCCACGAGCCGCACCGACTCGGGAAGGTGGATGATCACCTCTTCCCAGACCGCGCCCCGGAACCGGTCGGCGAGGTAGTGCACCTCGTCCATGACGACGTACGCCAGGCCGGAAAGCGTCGACGATCCGGCGTACAGCATGTTGCGCAGGACCTCGGTCGTCATGACGACGATCGGCGCCTCGCCGTTGATGGTGTTGTCGCCGGTGAGCAGGCCGACCTTGCCCGATCCGTAGCGGCGTACGAGGTCGGCGTACTTCTGGTTGGACAGCGCCTTGATCGGGGTGGTGTAGAAGCATTTCTGGCCGCCCGCGAGCGCCAGATGCACGGCGAACTCACCGACGACGGTCTTGCCCGACCCGGTGGGCGCGGCGACGAGCACGCCGTGGCCGTTCTCCAGCGCCCGGCAGGCGTCGACCTGAAAGAAGTCCAGGTCGAAGTCGTAGAGGGCTTGAAACTCGGTCAACGCGGGCGTGAAGCCCGCCATGCGCTGCCGGTGCGCGGCGTAGCGCTCCGCGGGGGTCGTCATGGCTCAAGCCTACGGACCGCCACTGACCGAAATGGCGGCACTCCGGCGATCCACCACCCGACCGAGGCCCCGAGCGCGGCGGAACCGGCGCCGTGGGGCGCGGGGGGTACGGCCTCAGACGCGCTCGCCGTCCGCCGGCTCGTCGTCCGGCAGGTCGCCGTCCGGCAGGTCGAGCGGTGAGGCCTCGTCGTCGGACAGGTCCGCGTACGGGTCGGGGCGGGCGGCCTTACGCCGGTCATGGACGTAGGCGATGAGCTCGGCGACCTCGAAGAGCACGACGGTGGGGAACGCCAGCGCCAGCATCGTGAACGGATCCTGGCTCGGCGTGGCGACCGCCGCGAACACGAACAGACCGAAGATCATCAGCCGGCGCGACTTACGGATCCGCGCATGCGTCAGCACACCGGCCATATTCAGGATCACGACGAACAGCGGCAGCTCGAACGTCAGCCCGAACACCAGGAGCATCCCGACCGCGTAGCCGAGATAGCTCGACACCGTGATCAACGCGGTGGTGCCGTCGGGGACGAACCCGAGCAGGATGCCCAGCCCCTTGTCGAGCGTGAGGTAGGCCAGGACCGCGCCGCCCGCGAACAGAGGACCCGAGGCGGCCAGGAAGATGTACGTCCAGCGACGCTCACGCTGGTAGAGCCCCGGGGCGACGAACGCCCAGATCTGGTAGAGCCAGATCGGGGAGGAGAGCACCGCTCCGACGATCAGCGAGATCTTCAGGTTGAGGAAGAAGCCCTCGGTGAGGCCGTTGACGACCAGGCCGCAGCCCTTACCCAGGCGGTTCTTCTCCGGAAGCTGGCAGTACGGCTGCTGGAGGAACTTCCAGACTGGGTCGAAGAACCACAGCCCCACGCCGGTGCCCACGAGCAGGCCGAGGAACGCCTTGAGCAGGCGGCTGCGCAGTTCGCGGATGTGCTCGATGAGCGGCATGCGCCCGTCGGGGCTCGCAGTCCGCGGCGACTTGGTCGTCATGATCTCTTGTCGTGGCCGGGTCAGGACTTCTTGCCGGGCTCCGTCTGCGACAGCGGTACGCCGCTGACGGTCGTGCCATCGTCCGCGCGGGCGCTCAGCTGCGGCTGCTGGGCGGCCGCCTGCTGCTCCAGCAGTGCCGCCTGCTCGCGGAGCCGGGCCGCCTGGGCACGGGCGTCCTGCGGCTGGGCGTGCGTCTGCGGCTGGTCATCGTCGTCGCTGATCAGACCCTTGGTCTCGGACTTGAAGATGCGCATCGACCGGCCGAGCGAACGGGCGGCCTGGGGCAGCTTCGCGGAACCGAACAGCACGAGGATGACGACCGCGATGATCAGAATTTCCCACGGGCCAAGGTCAGGCATACTCAGTCCTCTTCAGCAGTGGCTGTTTCTCATCCGATCGTACGCCGTCGGGCCGGATGTCTCACTCCCCCGGCCCCTCAAGACGCCGCATCTCACGGGCGAGCTCCGCGTGTTTCGGCTCCAGACGCGCCCTGGTCCGCCGCAGTTCACGGCCCAGACCGCGGACCGCGAACGACACTTTGATCGCGCAGCCGCCGAGAACGACCAACCCGGCGAAGGCCAGCGCGACGTACAGCATCATCCACGGCACAGGCAGACCCTAGCGAATCACCGCCGCAGCGTCTGCCCCTGACGGCACCGCGCTCAGGACGCGCCCCCGACCCGGACGGCGTGCGCCCGCGTGCCCGATGGCGGGCGCGCCCGCTCACGCGTCGTAGAGCTTCAGGGCGCGGGCGGCGTCCTCGCGTACCTGGGCGGCCAGTTCGGCGGGTTCGACGATGCGCCCGGTGCCGGCCAGCCGCAGCGCCAGGCGCCGCACCCAGCGCACGTCACGGGTGCGCAGCACAACGCGGACGCGACCCTCACCCAGTTCGGCGATGCTCTCGCAGGGGTAGTGGTCGGCGACCCACCGCCCGGCGGCGGACAGCTCGAAGGTCACCCGCACGTCCTCCGGCGAGGGACGGAACAGGCCGGCGTCCAGGTCGAGCGGCTCGGCCTCGTCCGGGATCCGCGCGGTCACGTCGAGGACCTGCAGATCCACGATGCGATCCAGGCGGAACAGGCGGACCGCCTCGGCGCGGCGGCACCAGCCCTCCAGGTAGGACCAGCCGTCGACGATGAGCAGCCGCATCGGGTCGACGTCGCGCACGGTGTTCTCGTCGCGGCCCGGCACGTAATAGGTCATCCGCAGGCGCCGATCCTGGTCCAGCCCCGACTGCACCTGGACGAGGACGTCCGGGCGGACGTCGAGCTGCACGGCGACCTGGCTGCTCGGCCGTGCGGCGGTGCCCGCCGCGACCTCCAGTTTGGCGATCACCTGGCTCACGGCGTCGCCGTGTTCGGGGATCTCGGCGATCGTGCGCAACGCCACCAGCAGGGCGGCGGCCTCGTCGACGTCGAGGCGCAACGGCCGGCTGATCGACTCGGCCTCGCAGACCACGATCTCGCCGCCTTCGTACGACAGGTCGATCGGGCAGTACGGGTCGGGGGCGCGCAGCTCGACGCACCACAGGAGGTTCAGGTCGTCGATGATCTGCTTCTCAGTCACGCCGAAGGCCGCGGCGGCCTCCTCGACACTGACCGAGCTGCGGTTGATGACGTACGGCACCAGTGCGAGCAGCCGCCGCAGCCGTTCGGAGGAGCTCACTGGCATACCGCCTTCAGGTGCTGGATCATCGCGTCGCGCACGTCCGGCGGCTCGACGACGACGACGTCGTCGGCGAACCCGGCGAGGTAGTCGGCGAGCCGGTCGACCTCGGCGAACGTGAGCTCGGCCAGGTCCCAATCGTCGTCGTCGGCGCGGATGTTCGCCGCCCAGCGCCGGATGCCGTCCGCCGCGCCGTGCCGCAGCCGTACGGTGGCCGTGCGCCGTCCGGGTGCGGGGCCGCCCATCGAGGTGACGACCTGCCGCAGGTCGACGCCCTCGGGAACAGTGATCGTACCGGCGGCGCCGTCGGCGACGACCTCGCCCCTGATGCGGCTGAGGCGGAACACCCGCGCCTCGCCGCGGTCGCGGTCATGGCCGGCGACATACCAGCGGCCGTGCCTGCTGACCACGCCCCAGGGCTCCAGATGCCGGCGCTGCGGCCCACTGCGGCCGACGCCCTGGTACTCGAAGGTGACCGGCCGGCGGTCCCGCACCGCCCGCCACAGGGCCGGGAACGCGGGCTCGTCGGTGCCGACCCTGGGCTCGATGCCGAGGGAGGCGGCCTCGTCGGTGTCGACCCCGGCGGCGCGGAGTTTCAGCAGCGCCCCGGACGCCGCCTCGGCCAGGCTGGCCCGCTGCCACACCCGCGCGGCGAGCCCGAGCACGGCGGCCTCGTCGCGGGCCAGCTGGATCTCCGGCAGCTCGTACGCCTGGCGCTGGATGCGGTAGCCGGGCTCCTCGTCGCCGTCGCTGCCCATCTCCAAGGGGATGCCCAGCTCGCGCAGCTCCTCCTTGTCGCGCTCGAACATGCGCTTGAACGCCTCGTCCCCACCGGGATAGCCCGGCACGGCCTGGCGGATCTGCTCAGCGGTGAGGTACCGCCGGGTGGCCAGCAGGCACACCACGAGATTGAGCAGCCGCTCGGTCTTGCGGCGCGACATCGTCACTCCTTCTGGCCCGTCCCCGTGGCCTCCGACGCTACCGTTGGCGGGTGATCCGATGGCGCAAAGGCACGGTTGTCAAGATACGCCGCGAATGGCCCGGAGCGGTGGAGCTCGACGTCGTGATCGACGACGACGGCGAGGCCCGCGCTCTGGCCTATCCGGCCCTGGTGGGACGGCCCCGGCCAGGCGACGTCGTGCTGCTCAACACGACGGCGCTCGCGATGGGGCTCGGCACCGGAGGGTACGCGATGGTGATCGCGGTGCCCGACCGTTTCCCACCGGATCCGTCCGGTCCCGGCCATCTGGTCAAGGCACGCTACACCCCCCTGCAGGCCACCGTCCTGGGCTCCGACGAGCAGGACTCCGCCCACCACGAGGTGCTGCGCGCCGCCGAGTCGATCGACGGCATGCCGGTCGTCGTCGCCGACCTGCACTCGGCGCTCCCGGCGATCATCGCCGGGCTGCACCTGGACCGCCCCGGCACCCGCGTCGTCTACGTCATGCCGGACGGCGGAGCGCTTCCCGCGTGGTTCTCCCGTACGATCGCGGCGCTGCGCGAGGCCGGCGCGCTGGCCGCCACGGTGACGGTCGGGCAGGCGTTCGGCGGTGACCTGGAGGCGGTCACCCTGCACACCGGCCTGCTCGCCGCGCGCCTGGTGCTCGACGCCGAGGTCGCGATCGTGGCGCAGGGCCCCGGAAACCTCGGCACGGGCACCCGCTGGGGGTTCTCGGGCGTGTCGGCGGGCGAGGCGGTGAACGCCGCGGCCGTCCTCGAGGGCCGCCCCGTGGCGTCCCTGCGGGTCAGCGAGGCCGACGCCCGCGAGCGCCACCGCGGGATCTCCCACCACAGCCTGACCGCCTACGGCCGCGTCGCCCTGGCGCGGGCGCAGGTGGTGGTGCCGGACCTGCCGGGCGCCTTCGGCGACAGGGTCCGGGCCGAGGCCGAGCCGCTGGGCGAGCGGCATGAGCTCGTCAGCGTGCCCGTGGACGGCCTGGAGGAGGCGGTCCGCGACTCGCCGGTGCGGGTCTCGACGATGGGCCGGGGGCTGGACGAGGATCTCGCGGGCTTCCTGGCGGTCGCGGCCGCCGGCCGTCACGTCGCGAATCTTCTAAGCTGACGCCTTTACGGCATAGATCGATAGTCGAGAATTCACCAAGCCATCCAGAAATGCCCCTCTCGTTACCATTTGCTTGTTTTACCGCGAGCGCGCCCGAGGATCCTGGAAGCGGAAGGCCCACCGAATCGCCGCAAGTAGGACTATTCACGCGGCCTTCCGTCTTTCCGGCCACGAGGAGAACAACGTGCTCAGCAGGACAAGCGCCTCTGTCGGCCTGGCCGCGATCGCCGTCACGGCCGGCACGCTCTTCACCACCCCGCCCGCATCCGCTCAGAGCACCCCGGCGGCGCACGTCAGCGCCGTCTCGGTCCAGGCGAGCGCGAGCGCACCGCTAAGCGACGGCTGGTGGCGACACCACCGCCACTTCCGGCATCATCGCTTCCATCACTTCCGGCACCATCACCACTTCCGGCACCATCACCGCCACTTCCGGCACCACCGCTTCTTCCCGCGCCATCGCTTCTTCCGCGCCGGCGACTTCGACTCCCGGCACTTCGGCGGCTTCCACGAAAGCCACGCGGGCTTCCACAACTTTGACCATTTCGGGGGGAATTTCAACCGGAACGTCAATGTCGTGAGCAGCGGCATCGGGGTCAGCAGCAGGAGTAGCAGCTTTGGGTTCGGTGGCAGGAGCGGCAGCTTCGGGTTCGGACACTGAACGGGAAACGAGACGTGAAGACGCCGGAGCCGTCGCTCCGGCGTCTCGCCATCTCCGGCCCGTTACGGATGGCCGGGCCGCCGCCTTTACGTTGTAGATCAACTGCGGACGAGCTCCCCACCCGCGTCGTACACCTCCCGGAACGTGAACGCCTCCGGCCCCGGACCGTCGCGCCGCACCCGCCCCAGACGCTCCCGCGCCTCCTCCACCGACGGAATCCGCCCCGCCGGCACCCACCACATCACGGTCTCCGGCTCCGCCATGCGCAGGAGCCATTCGCGGCGACGGCGCAGCAGGTCCAGATGGGCCGACCGGTAGACGAAGTCCCACAGCGCCTCGCGCGACTCCCAGACCGACATGTTGATGATCACGTCATCGCCGTACGGGCGGATGCCGGTCGCGTCGTCGGCCGCTCCGTCGGCCAGCCGCCAGACGAAACCGGGCGCGGAGTCGGCCAGGGCGTTGATGGGCTCGAAGAGGGCCAGGAACTCGGCCATCGACGGGGCGTCGAGGGGCTCACGGAGGCGGGCGACGTTGAACTCTGCCAGGTGGTGGTCCGTCATGGCCGCCAGCAGACCATCACCCGAACCTCTATGTCAACTATGATTATTTTTAGAATCCAGCACCACACAGCACTCCCCGGGCCGCGGATCCATGCGCGCCGTCATCCCGGTCGCCTCCAGGCCGTCGAGCAGCCCCTCCAGCAGCGCCAGGTTCATGCCGCAGACCAGGGGCGGGAACTCGACCGCCAGCGCGTGGAAGGGACAGTTGCGCAGCCGCAGCCCGGTGCCCTCGCGGTACGGCTCGTACCCACGGGCCGCCAGCGCCGCCTCCACCCGGCCGCCCACCGCGACGCCGTCCACATTCGGGCCTCCGCCGGGAGCCTCTGCCGGCCCCGCGTCCCCGCCCTCGCCCGGTCCCGCGCCCGGTCCCGCGCCCGGTCCCGCGCCCGGCCCCGCGCCCGTGCCTTCGGCCCCGCGCCGTGGGTCCTCGCCCGGCCCCGCGGCGGCGCCGGCCGACCGGCCGCGAGCCCGTGCCAGCCGCTCCAGGATCTCCTCGCCGCCGACCTCCGCGACGACCTCCGCGAGGAGCTCGGCCAGCGCCCGGTAGTCGCGTGGCGGCACGCTCACCACCCGCTCCGCCGCCGAACGCCGGTAAAGCTTCGCGGGCCGGCCCGCGCCCGGACCGGTGCGCCCCGCGGGCCGCCGGAACACCGTGTCCAGCAGGCCGGCGTCGGTCAGCCGGTCGAGGTGGAAGGCGGCCAGGGTGCGCTGGATCCCGGCGGCCTCCGCGGCCTCCGCCCGGCCCACCTCGTGATCCTGCGCGGCCACGTACTCATAAAGCCGCCGGCGTACCGGGTCCTGCAGGGCCGCGATGGCCTCGACGTCGTCCACGTCCCGAGTCTAGGGACGGCTGGACGGGTCAGTAGGCGGCGAGGACGTCGATGACGAAGGCGAGGGTGTCGCCCTTCTTGATCCCGGAGGCGGCGTGTCCCTTCGCGCCGTAACCGTCCTTCGGCGGGACGATGACGAGCACCCGGCTGCCGACCCGCTGTCCGACCACGGCCCGATCCCAGCCGTTGATCATCTGGCCGGCTCCAGCCACCACCGAGTCCGGAAGTCCCCGGGCTCGCGTCGACTCGAAGACGTTACCCGTCCGCCAGACCTGCCCCAGGTCGTGGAAGACGACCAGCTGGTGCGCCTGGACCGGCGGCCCGCTCCCCTGGATGATCGTCTTGACCCGCAGCCGCCCCGGAGGCGCCGCGGACGGGATCTTCATCGTCGGCGCGGACCCGGCGGTGACCTGCGGGAGTGCCGGGTCGTTCTGCGGCTGCGGCTGTCCCTGCGCGCTCCCGGCGTTGTGATACGTCGCGATCACATCGAGAACGAAGACCATGGAGTCGCCGGCGCCGATCTGCCACGGCGCGTACCCGTTCGCCCCGTAGCCCTGACCCGGCGGGATGACGGCCAGCACGCGGCCCCCCGGACGCTGGCCCTCGAGGGCCCTGTTCAGGCCCGTGACCAGGCGGCCGTAGGGGAACATCGCCGGCCGCCCGGCGTCGAAGCTGCTGGCGACCAGCTTGTGGTCACCACCGTTCCAGCGGTACCCCACGTAGTTGGCGACCACGAGGTCACCGTCCGTCACCTTCGCGCCCCTGCCCTTGTGCAGCGTCTCGACCTTCAGCTTCCCCGAGGGAGCCGACGCCGGGATCGTCACCGTGGGCTGACGGCCCACGACACCCGCGACCTTCAGACCGTCGGGCAGGCCGCCCCCGCCGCACGCCGTGACGGCGACGAGGGGAAGCACGGCCAGCGCGGCGACGCGCCGCATGCGCAGACCTCCGAACACCGGGCGATCAGTAGGAGCCGAGGACGTCGACGACGAACACCAGGGTGTCGGTCCCCTTGATGCCCCCCTGCGAGGAGCCCTTCGAGCCGTACCCGTCCTTCGGCGGCACCACGAGCAGGACCCGGCTGCCGGCCTTCAGGCCGACCAGGCCCGTGTCCCAGCCCGGGATGACCTGCTTGACGCCGATCGGGAACGACGCGGGGGTGCCGCGCTTCCACGAGGAGTCGAAGACCGTCCCGTTTCGCCACAGCACGCCGTGGTACTGCGCGATCAGCGTCTGCCCCTTCGTCACCACCGGGCCGTTGCCCTGGATCAGGGTCTTGACCTGAAGGGTGTCTGGGGCGTCCGTGGACGGGATCTTGACCGTCGGCGCCACACCCGCCGCGCCGGTCACCGCCGGAAGCTTGGGATCGTCGACCTTCTGGGGTGTGCCCTGCGCCGAGGCGGTCTTGCCGTAGGCGTTGATCACATCGACCGTCACGACGAAGTCGTCGGTCTTGGCGAGCTGCAGCGACTGACCGATCTGGTCGCCGACCTCCCCGTACGGCAGGGTCATCACCAGACGCGTGCCCGCCTTACGCCCGACCAGCGCCTTGTCGAGCGCCGGCAGGCCCGTCAGCTGGCCCGCCTGCCCGATGATCGGCTGCTTCTTCGTATAGGTGTTCAGCAGCTCCTTACCGCCGCCCTTGGCGCCCCACTTGTAGGCGACCAGCTGGGCGACGACGAGGTCACCGTTCGCCACGGCGTTGCCGGAACCCTGGACGACCTCCTTGACCTGCCTCTTGACGCTCGGCTTGGACTTGGGCACCGAGATCGACGGCGCCTTGCCGAACGCGCCCTTGACCTTCACCGACGGCGGCGGGAGGGTCTCGTACCAGACCGCCGCGCTGGTCGCCAGCGCGACGACCACCACGGCGGCCGTCGTGAACACGATCCTGCGGCGCTTCGCCTGGGCGCGGGTGCCCGAGCGAGGGGCGCCACGGCCCTTGGCGCCCAGCGCGTGCGGCGTGAAGTCGGTGCGCGTGATCTCCTGCGCCGCGGGGATCTTCAGCTTGATCGGATCCGGATGGGCGAACCGGCTCTTCGGGTCCTCGGACGACGTGTCATCGGACCCGGAGTCGGCGGCGGTCGCGTCGGCGGCCTCGGAGCCGGGGTCGGCGGTGGCCCCGTCGGTGTCCCCGGCCGTCGCCTCCTCAGCCCCGTCCTCGCGCTCGCTCACTCCATCCTTCGGCTCCTCGGTCTCGGCCCGCTCGTCCTCGGCCCGCCGCGCGTCCTCCGTCTCGGGCCGCTCGGCGGCTCCGGGCTCGCCGCCCGCCGGAGCGTCCGACGCCGAGGCGTCCCGCTCCTCGGCGTCCTGCGGCTCGTCCGTCCGCGCCTGCGCGCGGCCTTTGACTTCAGACATCTTCTCCACCGTTCCGCGGGTCGACGACTATCGCGACAAGGCCCCCACCCTGCCAGCGGGCATCTAAAGGTAGCGTGAGATCGCCGCTACATTCCCGCGATCAGCTTGTCGACGCGATCATCGACCGACCGGAACGGGTCCTTACACAGGACGGTCCGCTGTGCCTGATCGTTCAGTTTCAGATGCACCCAGTCGACCGTGAAGTCACGCCGCTTCTCCTGCGCCTTGCGGATGAACTCCCCGCGCAGCCGGGCCCGCGTCGTCTGCGGTGGCACCGACTTGGCCTGGAAGATGTCCAGGTCCCGGGCCACCCGCTCGACGGCACCCTTGCGCTCCAGCAGGTAGTACAGGCCACGCCCCCGGTGCACGTCGTGGTAGGCGAGGTCGAGCTGGGCCACCCGCGGAGAGCTCAGCGGCAGATCGTACTTGCGCCGATACCGCTCGATCAGCTGGTACTTCGTCACCCAGTCGATCTCACGGGCCACCAGGTCCAGATCGCCCGTCTCCACCGCGCGTACGGTCCGCTCCCACAGGTCGAGCACCCGCAGCACCACCGGATCCGCGCCACGCCGGTCGATGAACTCCCGAGCCTTGTCGAGGTACTCCTTCTGGATCTCCAGCGAGCTGGCCTCCCGGCCGTTGGCCAGGCGCACCTTGCGCCGCCCGGTCATGTCGTGGCTGACCTCGCGGATCGCCCGGATGGGGTTCTCCAGGGTCAGGTCCCGCATGACGACGCCGGCCTCGACCATGCGCAGCACCAGGTCGGTCGCACCGACCTTGAGCAGCATCGTCGTCTCACTCATGTTCGAGTCGCCGACGATGACGTGCAGCCGGCGGAACCGCTCGGCGTCCGCGTGCGGCTCGTCCCGGGTGTTGATGATGGGCCGCGAGCGCGTCGTCGCGGACGACACGCCCTCCCAGATGTGCTCGGCGCGCTGACTCACGCAGTACACCGCGCCGCGGGGGGTCTGCAGCACCTTGCCGGCACCGCAGATGATCTGACGGGTGACGAGGAACGGGATCAGCACGTCGGCCAGCCGGCCGAACTCGCCGTGCCGCCCGACGAGGTAGTTCTCGTGGCATCCGTAGGAGTTGCCGGCCGAGTCGGTGTTGTTCTTGAACAGGTAGATGTCACCCGCGATGCCCTCCTCACGGAGGCGCCGCTCGGCGTCGACCAGAAGACCCTCCAGGATCCGCTCCCCCGCCTTGTCGTGCACGACGAGCTCGTCGACGCTGTCACACTCGGGCGTCGCGTACTCAGGATGACTGCCGACATCGAGGTACAGCCGTGCCCCGTTGCGCAGGAACACGTTGCTGCTACGGCCCCACGACACGACCCTGCGGAACAGGTAGCGCGCCACCTCGTCGGGTGACAACCGCCGCTGCCCGCGGAAGGTGCACGTAACGCCGTACTCGTTCTCCAACCCGAAGATGCGCCTATCCACATCCGCAAGGCTATGCGTCCGGAGGCCGCCGATGGTAGAGATCGCGAGCGGGTATGCGGGGATGTGCCGCGCGGCCCCTCCCCGTCGCAGGCTCCGCCGGGCCCGCGACGACGCGCTGTGGGGGTCCGGCAGAGGGCCGACAGGCCGGTGACCAGGTAGATCGGAGGTCGGCGACGCGAGACGGCCGACTGCCTTTACATTGTAGATCACAAAGATGCGTCCGCCCGCCGCGCCCGGCGAGGACGCGACGGGCGGACGCCGAGGTCACTCCGCGGCGGTGTCCTCCACGCCCGACTCGCCCGACTCGCCCGACTCGCCCGACACACCGTCGGAGTCGGCCTCCTCCAGGAGCGCCCGGATGCGCGCCGCCGGCAACCGCCGGAACAACCGGTGCGTCCGGTTACGGTCCAGCACCGCGACCTCCAGCTGCTCGGCCGCCAGATGCCGGTCGGCGTCCTGCCGCTCCAGGGCGGTCACCCCCAGCCGCAGCGCCCGCACCAGCGTGAGCCCCTCCTCGAAGTGCTCCTGCAATGCCGCCGCGACCTGGTCGGCCTGACCGCCCATCGCGACATAACCGTGCTCGTCGGCGACCGACCCGTCGAACGTCAGCCGGTAGATCTGGTCCGAGGCGGCGTCCTCGCCCAGCTCGGCGACGACGATCTCCACCTCGTACGGCTTGTTCATCTCCGTGAACACCGTGCCCAGCGTCGTCGCGTAGGCGTTCGCCAGGCCCCGCGCGGTGACGTCACGGCGGTCGTACATGTACCCGTTGACGTCGGCGTAGCGCACGCCCGCCTGACGGAGATTCTCGAACTCGTTGTACTTGCCGACCGCGGCGAACGCCATCCGGTCGTAAATCTCGCTGATCTTGTGCAGCGCACGGGACGGATTGTCGGCCACGAACAGGATGCCGTCGTCGTACTGCAGCACGACGACGCTGCGGCCGCGCGCGATGCCCTTACGCGCGTAGTCGGCCTTGTCCTTCATCTGCTGTTCGGGCGACACGTAGAACGGCATGGACACCGGTGGCGTTCCTTACTACTCGTTCACTTCTCGATCGCGGACGTTACAGCAGCGGAGCCGACGGCCCGCCGGGCGAGCGCATCCGCCCGTCGACGATGCTCTCCGCCAGACCACCGACCTCATCGTCCGGCAGCCGCCGGTACCCGTCGGCGGTGACCGCGGCGACCACCGGGAAGATACGGCGGGTCAGATCGGGACCGCCGGTCGCCGAGTCGTCGTCCGCCGCGTCGTACAGCGCCTGGAGGGACGCGATCACCGCCTCGCGCTCCTCCAGATCCGACCGGAACAACTTCTTCAGCGCGCCCCTGGCGAACACCGACCCCGAGCCGATGCTGTAGAAGTCGTGCTCCTCATAACGCCCGCCGGCCGGGTCATAGCTGAAGATCCGCCCGCGGTTCTCGTCCTCGTCATAGCCGGCGAACAGCGGGACCACCACCAGGCCCTGCAGGGCCATGCCCAGGTTGCCGCGCACCATCGTGGCAAGCCGGTTGGCCTTGCCCTCCAGGGAGAGGGTGCGGCCCTCCATCTTCTCGTAGTGCTCCAGCTCGACCTGGAACAGGCGCACCACCTCGATGCCGATGCCCGCGGTGCCCGCGATCGCGACGGCGGAGTACTCGTCGGCGCGGAACACCTTCTCGATGTCCCGCTGGGCGATGACGTTGCCCGCGGTGGCCCGCCGGTCGCCCGCCATCACCACGCCGCCCGGGAACGTGATCGCGACGATGGTCGTGCCGTGCGGGATCTGGTCCCCGGCCGACACACCCGCCGGAAGCTCGCGGCTCCCCGGAAGCATCCCGGGCGAGTACGACGACAGGAACTCGGTGAACGACGGGGGGCCCTGGCTCATGAACGCGCCCGGCAGACGCCCCGGCGCGGAACCTTGCGACGTCACACGACTCCTTCCAAAGGCAGCGGATGCGATGCGCCTCCGCAACTCAGACCCTACTGTCACTGCGACGTCAGGCGCATACCGCGTGATCCCTGCCCTCGTCCGCCCACGGCGAACCCGACTCCGTCAGTCAGCGGACGTCAGGGCGTACTCCGGCGGCCCCAGCGGCTCCCGGGGCAACGCGTCCAGATCGGGAAACCCCGGATCGCTCAGATCGAGCACCCGAAACCGCAACTCCGCCGGCTCCGCGCCAGCGACCATCACATCGGTCTCCCAGGGGTCCTCGGAGGCACCTCGGATCTGAGCGTCGAGCACTGCGAAATCCCTATCCGGCCAGTCGTCCCCCACAGGCCAGCGGGATCGCCGGACCTCTGCGACCTCAAGCGTCCCATCGCTCCTAGGCCGGAAGCCCAGGAGCCCTCCCGTGAGGTACTCGATCGCGCGCCTCAGTACCCATGGGTCGTCTTTGAACTGCCCTAGAGCAACATTGCAGTTGAAACAGAGGATTCCGCGCCGCTCACCGGTGACGTGGTCGTGGTCCACATGCTCTGCCGCCGCCTTCATGCAGATCAGACAGACGCCGCCTTGCTCCGAGATCAGGCGCTGCACGTCTTCAGAAGTCAGGCGATGCGTCTTTTTGAGATAGTCACGAGCGCTCCGAGCATTCTTGCACTCACGACAATAAGAGTTATAGCCATCGCGGCTACGCTTGTTCCGCCCCCACTCATCCAGAGGCCTGACCTTCTCGCAGCCGGGACACCACTTGTGGCCCTCCGGTGCCTCGACTCGCTCTCGAACTGTCTTGCCCTGGCGCTCTCGCCGCTTCCGATATGCCTCCTTCTCCCGCCGCGAGACGCAGTCGCGACAGTAAAAGCCGAGACCGTCGGGACGCTTGACATTACGCCGGAACTCCGACGCAGGCTTTTCTAACCCACAGTCCGGGCACACCTTGACGGCGGAGATAAATTCGGACATATCCTATTATTCGCCGCCCTTCTGTACGTACGACCGAACGAACTCTTCTGCGTTCTCTTCTAGCACTTCGTCGATTTCGTCCAGAATTGCGTCGACGTCGTCGGTGAGTTTCTCCTGGCGTTCCTGGACGTCTTCGCTGGGCGCGGCCTGGGTCTCGTCGACCTCTTCCTCGCGCCGGGTCGTCTGCTTCTGCCCGCCGGTGTCCCTCGTTGCCATGGGTGATCCTCCCGTTCGTGCCGAGACCTTGACTCTATCGCCGCCCGCCGACATGGAGTGGATCACTCACCGTGTGCCACGCCGATCGACGGTTGGTCTCTGACGCCGTTATCGCCAGTAGCGATCTCCGCGAAACGGTCATAACCGTCACAACTGTGCAGCGATCACAGCCGCCACCCGCCTTCGCGTCCGCCCGTACGCCGACCGGGAAGGGCGTACGGGCAGGCGCGCGCGTCACTCGCCGGTGAGGACGGCGACCAGGTCGGAGGCGGTGCGGCAGCGGTCCAGGAGCGTGCCGACGTGTGCCTTGGTGCCGCGCAGCGGCTCCAGCGTCGGGACCCGCTGCAGCGACTCGCGACCGGGTACGTCGAAGATGACCGAGTCCCAGGACGCGGCCGCCACGGAGTCGGCGTACTGCCGGAGGCACCGGCCGCGGAAGTACGCGCGGGTGTCCTCCGGGGGGTTCTCGATCGCCGCGTCGACCTCGGCGTCCGTGACGATCCGCTCCATGCGCCCGCGGGCGGCGAGGCGGTTGTACAGGCCGCGTTCGGGGCGGACGTCGGAGTACTGCAGGTCGACGAGCTGCAGCCGCGGGTGGGACCAGTCGAGCCCGTCGCGGGTGCGGTAACCCTCGAGCAGTTCGAGCTTGGCCACCCAGTCGAGCTCGTGCGACAGCTGCATCGGGTCGTCGCCGAGCCGCTGCAGGACGGACTCCCAGCGGTCGAGGATGTCGGTGGTCAGGTCGTCGACGTCGCCGCCGAAGCGGTCCTCGACGTACTTGCGGGACTGCTCGAGGTACTCCATCTGGAGCTGGACGGCGGTCATCTTGCGGCCGTCACGCAGGGTGAGCAGGTGCTTGCAGGCGGGGTCGTGAGAGATCGCCCGCAGGGTGGCGACCGGCATGTCGACCGACAGGTCGACGGTGAGGAAGCCGTCCTCGATCATGGCGAGGACCAGGCCGGTGGTGCCGAGCTTGAGGTAGGTCGAGACCTCGCTCATGTTCGCGTCGCCGATGATCACGTGCAGGCGGCGGTATTTCTCCGGGTCGGCGTGCGGCTCGTCACGGGTGTTGATGATGGGGCGCTTGAGGGTGGTCTCGAGGCCGACCTCGACCTCGAAGAAGTCGGCCCGCTGGCTGATCTGGAAGCCGTCCCCGCGGCCGTCCACGCCGATGCCGACGCGGCCGGCGCCGCAGACCACCTGCCGGGTGACGAAGAACGGCGTGAGGTGCCGGACGATGTCGGAGAACGGGGTCTCCCGGCGCATGAGGTAGTTCTCGTGGCAGCCGTAGGAGGCACCCTTGTTGTCGGTGTTGTTCTTGTAGAGCTGGATGGGGTGGGTGCCCGGCACCCGGGCGGCGCGGGCGGCGGCGTCGGCCATGACGCGCTCTCCGGCCTTGTCCCAGATGACGGCGTCCCGGGGGTTGGTGCACTCGGGCGTGGAGTACTCCGGGTGGGCATGGTCGACGTAGAGGCGGGCCCCGTTGGTCAGGATGACGTTGGCCAGTCCCAGGTCCTCGTCGGTCAGCTGGGTGGGGTCCGCGACCTCGCGTGCCAGGTCGAAGCCACGGGCGTCGCGCAGGGGGTTCTCCTCCTCGAAGTCCCACCGTGCCCGCCTGGCCTTCGCCGCCGATGCCGCGAGGTAGGCGTTGACGACCTGCGAGGAGGTCACCATCGCGTTGGCACCTGGCTGACCGGGCACGGATATGCCGTACTCGGTCTCGATCCCCATCACCCGCCGGACGCTCATAGGTCTGAGCCTAATGCGCGATTGCCGTGGTCCAGTGCGGCGCGGCGGGATCGTGATGCGAAACCGGTCGTGGGAGGAGGGGTCGGACCTGCCCGCTCGCGGCCTTCAGGGGGCCGCCAGGGCGATTTCCGGCCAAGATCAGGGAGTGTCCGTCCTGGTGAGGCGCCGGCGGGTCGTACGGCCGCTCAGAGCCGTGTCCACCGAGACGTCCGGGCCACCGCGGCGACCGCGACCGGGCGGGCCGCTGCGGGCCGCGGGACGATCCGGGGCGGGCCGTAGGGCGTCGGAAAGCCGCGTGGCGGCCGGAACGAGGTGTTCCGGCCGCCACGCGTTCCTGTGCTGGGTCAGAGGTACTGCCCGGTGTTCGCGACGGTGTCGATCGAACGCCCGGCCTCCGTGCCCTGCTTTCCGGAGACGAGGGTGCGGATGTAGACGATCCGCTCGCCCTTCTTTCCGGAGATGCGGGCCCAGTCGTCGGGGTTGGTGGTGTTGGGCAGGTCCTCGTTCTCGCTGAACTCATCGACGCAGGCGGCGAGAAGGTGAGTGACCCTCAGGCCTTTCTGCCCGCTTTCGAGGAAGTCCTTGATGGCCATCTTCTTGGCCCGGTCGACGATGTTCTGGATCATCGCGCCGGAGTTGAAGTCCTTGAAGTACAGGACCTCCTTGTCGCCGTTGGCGTAGGTGACCTCGAGGAAGCGGTTCTCCTCGGTCTCGCTGTACATCCTCTCGACGACGCGCTGGATCATCGCGTCGACGGTGGCGTCGGGTGAGCTGCCGTGCTCCTTCAGGTCGTCGGGATGGAGCGGCAGGCCCGTGAGGATGTACTTGGAGAAGATGTCCTTGGCGGCTTCGGCGTCCGGACGCTCGATCTTGATCTTCACGTCGAGCCGTCCGGGGCGGAGGATCGCCGGGTCGATCATGTCCTCCCGGTTGGAGGCACCGATGACGATGACGTTCTCCAGCCCCTCGACGCCGTCGATCTCCGACAGGAGCTGGGGGACGATGGTGTTCTCGACGTCGGATGAGACACCGGATCCGCGGGTGCGGAAGATGGAGTCCATCTCGTCGAAGAACACGATCACGGGGGTACCCGCGGAGGCCTTCTCGCGGGCCCGCTGGAAGACGAGGCGGATGTGCCGCTCCGTCTCGCCGACGTACTTGTTTAGCAGTTCGGGGCCCTTGATGTTGAGGAAGAAGCTCTTCCCCTCGGCTCCGGTCTTCTCGGCGACCTGTTTGGCGAGGGAGTTGGCGACCGCCTTGGCGATGAGGGTCTTGCCGCAGCCGGGTGGGCCGTACAGCAGGACGCCCTTCGGGGGGCGGAGCTGGTGCTCGCGGAACAGGTCGGCGTGGAGGTAGGGCAGCTCGATGGCGTCGCGGATCTGCTCGATCTGCGGTCCGAGCCCGCCGATCTCATGGTACGAGATGTCGGGGACCTCTTCGAGGACGAGCTCCTCGACCTCCGCCTTGTGGATCTTCTCGTAGGCGTATCCGGATCGGGTGTCGAGCATGAGCGAGTCGCCGGCGCGCAGGGGTACTCCGCGCAGGGGCTCGGCCAGCTTGACGATGCGTTCTTCGTCGGCGTGGGCGATCACGAGGGCGCGTTCGCCGTCTTCGAAGGCCTCCTTCAGCATGACGACCTCGCCCTGGGTCTCGAATTCGAGGGCGGCGACGACATTGAGCGCCTCGTTGAGCATGACCTCCTGGCCACGCTGCAACTCGTCGATCTCAATGCCCGGACTGACGTTCACCCGTAGCTTGCGGCCACCGGTGAAGATGTCGACCGTGCCGTCCTCGCGCGCGGCGAGGAACGTTCCGAAGGCCGACGGCGGCTGCGCGAGCCGGTCGACCTCCTCCTTGAGGGCGATGATCTGCTCTCGGGCTTCCTTGAGGGTCGCCACGAGACGTTCGTTCTGGCCCGTTACCGCGGCCAGACTTGCCTGCGCCTCGTGAAGGCGCTCTTCGAGTACACGAACTTGTCGGGGGGACTCCGCGAGCTTGCGGCGCAGCACGGAGATCTCCTCCTCCAGGAAGGAGACCTGCGTCTGGAGGTCGCGGACCTCCTTTTCGTGCTGCGCCTTACGCGCCCCGGCATCGTCACGAGCGGCCACGCTCGTCACCTCCTCAGGCAGAGACGACGACCTACCTGAAACCCTACCTATCCCGAGCGCCTCCGTAACCTGGCGCGGGGGTACTCGTGTCGTGGCGCGGGAACGATGTTCTAGATGAAGCGGCTGGTCCGTTGGAGGGAGGACCTCCCGCGAAAGCCCCCCGTCTGCGAGAAAAAGATCGCTTCGGGGGCCTGGCGGCGCAAGTCCTCGCGTCCGGACAGGGCCGTTCAGGGTGGAGAGATTCTCGTCACTCTCCGGACAGGTCGGGTTCGGCGGCCGGTTGCCGGGGCGTGGTGTCGGTGTTCTCGCCGTAGGCGCCCTTGGCGGGGCGGCGCCGGCGGGCCGGGGGGCGTACGCCGTCGGCGAGGCGCCGGGCGGTGGCGAGGAAGCCGGTGTGGCCGACCATGCGGTGGTCGGGGCGTACGGCGAGGCCTTCGACGTGCCAGGAGCGGACGAGGGTCTCGAAGGCGTACGGCTCGGCGAAGGAGCCGTGTTCGCGGAGGGCCTCGACGACGCGGGACAGCTGGGTGGTGGTGGCGACGTAGGCGCAGACCATCCCGCCGGGGACGAGGGCCTTGGCGACGGCGTCGAGGCATTCCCAGGGGGCGAGCATGTCGAGGACGACGCGGTCGACGTCGGTGTCGGTGAGGGCGTCCTCGAGGGAGCCGACGGTGAGGCGCCAGGCGGGGTGCGGGCCGCCGAAGTAGCCCTCGACGTTGGCGCGGGCTACTTCGGCGAAGTCCTCGCGGCGTTCGTAAGAGGAGACGATGCCGTGTTCGCCGACGGCGCGCAGGAGCCAGCAGCTGAGGGCGCCGGAGCCGGCGCCGGCCTCGACGACGCGCGCGCCGGGGAAGATGTCGGCGGCGGCGAGGATCTGGGCGGCGTCCTTGGGGTAGACGACGGCGGCGCCGCGCGGCATGCGGAGGGTGTGGTCGGCGAGGAGGGGCCGGAAGGCGAGGTATTCGGTGCCGCCGGACGAGCGGAAGACGCTGCCTTCGGGGCTGCCGATGATCTCGTCGTGCGGGATGGAGCCCTTGTGGCTGTGGTAGAGCTTCCCGGGCTGGAGGGTGATGGTGTTGATGCGGCCCTTGGGGTCGGTGAGCTGAACCCGGTCGCCGGGACGGAACGGCCCGTGAGGGGCCTTGGGCATGCGGGAACCGGCGGTGGAGGGTTCGGTCATGTTCTAAGGCTACGGCCTCGCGACGGTACGGCCGACGTCCTCGACGGCGAGCACGCCGTACATCTCCCCGGAGGGTTCGATGAGGAGGTACTCGGTGGCGGGGGCGCGCTGGATGGCGGCGAGGAGGTCCTCGCCGGCGATGTCGGCGGGCAGGATGAGGCCGGGGTCGAGGGCGCGGGTGAGGGTGGCGGCGTCGACCCAGGGGCGGCGTTGCTCGGGGGTGGCGTTGACGGCGCTTTCGCTGACGATGCCGATGGGGTCGCCCTCGTGTCCGACGACGACGATGGCGCCGGCGCGGGCTTCGCGGGCACGGCGGATCGCCTCGGCGAGGGGCAGGTCCTGGGGGACGCGGACGGCCCGCCGGGCGAGGGCGCGGGCGTTCAGCAGGGGGATGCGCTCGCGCAGGTCGGCCACGCGGATGGCCTCGCTGGCGCCCATCCAGATGAAGGAGGCGACGAGCGCGCCCCACAGCACGGTGAGCCAGTGGTTGCCGCCGGTGACCGACATCGCGGCGCTGAGGGCGAGGACGGCGATGGCGACGGCGCGGCCGATCCAGCCGGCCGTGACGGTGGCGGCGCGCTGGCGTCCGGTGATCTTCCACACGCCGGCGCGGACGATGCGGCCGCCGTCGAGGGGCAGTCCGGGCAGAAGGTTGAAGACGCCGACGATGAGGTTGGCGACGGTGAGCGCCTCGACGAGGAGCTCGGCGACCGGTGGCAGGCCCACGAAGTGGAGGACGGCGTATCCGCCGGCGGCCAGGGCGAGGGACAGGGCGGGACCGGCGGCGGCGACGGCGAACTCGCGGCCGGGCGTGCGCGGCTCGCGTTCGATCTCGGAGACGCCGCCGAGGATGTGCAGGGTGATGGCGCGCACGGGCAGGCCGAATCCGCGGGCGACGACGGAGTGGCTGAGCTCGTGGACGAGGACGGAGGCGTACAGCAGCACGGCGTAGGTGAGGGCGACGAGGTAGCTCTCGGGTCGGCCGACGATGCGGAGGGCGGTGGGTTCGAACATGACCGTGATGATGATCGCGACGATGAACCAGGTCGGCGAGACGTACACCGGAATGCCGAACGGCCGTCCCATGAGGATGCCCGGGCGGCGTGGAGGGCCGCCGTCGCGGGGGGTGCTGTCTGCCACGCCCGGAATGCTACGCGGCCGGTCGTCAAGGGGACCTAAGGGCGCGTGGCGGGTTCTGGCGCGATTCTGTCGCAGGTCTCCCCTAGGGTTGCGGGCATGACGGCCATCGAGACCGGCGCGGCCTCCCCTGGCGGCGCCAGCGTGATCGGCACGTTGTCCCCCTCGCGGGCGGGCGATTTCATGACGTGCCCGTTGCTGTACCGCTTCCGGGTGATCGACCGGATCCCGGAGCGGCCGAGTCCGGCGGCCGTGCGCGGCACTCTGGTCCACGCGGTGCTGGAGCGGTTGTTCGACATTCCGGCGGCGCGGCGCACGCCGGCGGCGGCGCTGGAGCTACTGGCGCCGGAGTGGGATCGGCTGCTGGCCGAGGAGCCGGAGCTGGCGACCCTGTTCGACGGCGAGGACGTCGAGGGGGCCCGCGCGGAGTGGCTGGCCGAGGCGCGCGCGATGGTCGAGCGCTACTTCGCGCTGGAGGATCCGCGGCGGCTGGAGCCGGCGAGTCGTGAGCTGTACGTGGAGACGGTCCTGGATTCGGGGCTGCAGCTGCGCGGTTACATCGACCGGCTGGACGTCGCCCCGACCGGTGACGTGCGGGTCGTCGACTACAAGACGGGCCGGGCGCCGAGCGCGGACTTCGAGGCCCGGGCGTTGTTCCAGATGAAGTTCTACGCGCTGGTGCTGTGGCGGCTGCACGGCACGGTGCCCCGGTTGCTGCAGCTGATGTATCTGGGCAACGGCGAGATCCTGCGGTACGCCCCGGACGAGGCCGACCTGCGGGCCACCGAGCGGAAGGTCGACGCGCTGTGGCAGGCCATCCGG
The DNA here is from genome assembly GCF_024055795.1 of Actinoallomurus purpureus. Taxonomy (GTDB): domain Bacteria; phylum Actinomycetota; class Actinomycetes; order Streptosporangiales; family Streptosporangiaceae; genus Actinoallomurus; species Actinoallomurus purpureus. The sequence goes on from NZ_JAMXMY010000012.1 coordinate 74,373, forward strand.
CGCGCGATGGAGACCGGTGAGTGGCGGCCGCGCAAGAGCCGGCTGTGCGACTGGTGCGACCATCAGGCGCGCTGTCCCTCGTTCGGGGGTGAGCCGCCGCCGTTGCCGGTGGTGGCCGCCGGGGCGGGGGCTCCGCGGGACGAGGTGTCTCCGCGGGATCCGCGCGACGACGTGTGAGCGCGGCGTCGCGCCGGGGCGGCTCCCCGGGCCGGTGACCTCATCCCGCAGGAGGAGACGCGATACGCGCGCAGGAGGGGACCACATCCGGTCACACGCCCTAACGTGTGGGTGTGTCCGAGCTCATCCGTGGTCGACGCGCGTGGCTGGAGGCGCATCCGATCGCGGCGGATGCGCTCGCCTCCGCCGTGCTGGCGGCGGCCTATCTGGTCACCGTGCTGGTGCAGGGGGAGGACGGCGCCTCGGGGAGGCGGCCGGAGGCGTTCTGCGTCCTGCTCGGCGCCGTGACCCTGGCGTCGCTCACGGTGCGCCGGCGGCTGCCGGTCGTGGTGCTGGCGTTCTCGGCAGCCGTGTGCGTGACGCTGACGGCGATGGGGTACGAGGTGTCGGCGCCCGCCGTGGCCCTGCTCATCGCCACGTACACGGTCGCGGCGCACCGGGGGCTGGCGACGAGCCTGCCCGTCGGCACGGTGACGCTGGTGGTGTTCATCGGGCTGCTGATCGCGGTGAGAGCCGACTTCTGGCAGGCGGTGAGCAACACGTTCCTGTTCGTGGGCGTGTGGTGGCTGGGGCGGAGCCTCCGGCTGCGCCGGGCGTACCTGAACGAGCTGGAGGCGCGGGCGCGGCGTCTGGAGCGGGCGCGGGCGGCCGACGCGCGGGCGGCGCGCACGGAGGAGCGTTCGCGCATCGCGCGGGAGCTGCACGACGTGGTGGCCCACCATGTCAGCGTGATGACCGTGCAGGCGGGCGCGGCGCGGCGCATCCTCGAACGCGACCCGCAGGCCGTGCGGGACGCGTTGACGACCATCGAGCAGATGGGGCGTACGGCGCTGGGCGAGATGCGGCGGCTGGTGGGGGTCTTGCGGACCGAGGCGGAGCCGGCGCGTGGTGAGCTGTCGCCGCAGCCGGGGGTGAGCGACGTGGGCGAGCTGGTGGATCATCTGCGGGAGACGGGTCTGCAGGTGCAGCTGTGGATCGAGGGTGAGGGCCGGTCGCTGTCGCCGGGCGTCGACCTGGCGGCGTTCCGGCTGATCCAGGAGGCGCTGACCAACACCCTGAAGCACGCGGGTCCGCAGGCGCGGGCGTGGGTGCGGATCCACTACACGGACCGGCAGCTCACGGTGGAGGTCGAGGACGACGGCCGGGGGCTGGCGGCCGGGCTCGGGCAGGCCAACGGAGGCCGTGGGCATGGGCTGGTGGGCATGCGCGAGCGCGTCGCCCTCTATGGTGGCGATCTGCGGATCGGGCCGCGTTCCGGCGGTGGTTTCGAGGTCCGCGCCCGTTTCCCGTTGGAGGTCTAGGTGACGATCAGGGTGCTCCTCGTCGACGATCAGCCGCTGCTGCGCGCGGGCTTCCGGCTCATCCTGGAGGGCGAGCCGGATATCGCGGTGGTGGGCGACGCCGGCGACGGCGCCCAGGCCGTGGAGCTCACGCGGACCCTGTTGCCGGAGGTGGTCCTGATGGACATCCGGATGCCGGGTGTGGACGGGATCGAGGCGACGCGCCGGATCGTCCGGGAGGGTGCGGCGACGCACGATCCGCGGGTGCTGATCCTCACGACGTTCGACCTGGACGAGTACGTCGTCGAGGCGGTGCGGGCGGGGGCGAGCGGCTTCCTGCTGAAGGACGCGCCGCCGGAGGATCTGGTGGCCGCGATCCGGATCGTGGCGGCCGGCGACGCGATCGTCGCGCCGAGCGTGACGCGGCGGCTGCTGGACAAGTTCGCGACGCGGTTGCCGGCCGTGCGGGAGACGGCACCGCCGCGGGGGCTGCGGATGCTCACCGAGCGGGAGCTGGAGGTGCTGCGGCATGTGGCCCGTGGCCTGTCCAACGCGGAGATCGCGGCGGAGCTCGTCGTCAGCGAGACGACGGTGAAGACGCACGTGGGCAACCTCCTGGCCAAGCTCGGGCTGCGTGACCGCGTGCAGGCGGCCGTCTTCGCCTACGAGACCGGCCTCACCCAGCCGGGCCAGGGTTAGGGGCTGTTTCATAAGCCCGCTGTCCGGCTGCTACGAACGGGGCTCATGAAACAGCCCCTGACGAACGCCGAGCCGCCGGGCTCCGAGCGCCGTGGACGGTCGTCCTCCCGCAGGAGGAGACGGTCCGGGCGCTCCGTCCGGAGGTGGAACCCGGCTCCGTCCGCTGGACCGACGAAACCGCTCGCGCCCCGTCCTAATCTCATCGAGAGACAACCCCCCGACATGCGAGCAGGAGCTTCATCCGTGACCGATATCCCCTCCCCCGTGGCCGGCGGTCCGCCCGGTCCCGTCCTCGCCGCGCCGGCCGCGCGTGCCGATCGGATCGTCAAGGAGTACGGCCGGGGAGACACGAAGGTCGTCGCGCTGAACGAGGTGTCGGTGGATCTCCCCGCCGGCCGGTTCACCGCGATCATGGGGCCCTCGGGTTCGGGGAAGTCGACGCTCATGCACTGCATGGCGGCCCTGGACTCGGTGGACTCCGGGCGGGTGTTCATTGGCGACGTGGACCTGACCCGGCTGGACGACAAGCGGCTGACCCGGCTGCGGCGTGACCGGATCGGCTTCGTCTTCCAGGCGTTCAACCTGGTGCCGACGCTGACGGCGCTGGAGAACATCACGCTGCCGCTCGACATCGCCGGTCGCAAGCCGGACCAGGCGTGGCTCGACACGGTCATCGACACGATCGGGCTGCGTGACCGGCTGACGCACCGGCCCGGCGAGCTGTCCGGCGGCCAGCAGCAGCGGGTGGCGTGCGCCCGCGCGCTGGTCGGCCGTCCGGAGATCATCTTCGCGGACGAGCCGACCGGCAACCTCGACTCCCGGTCGGGCACCGAGGTGCTGTCGTTCCTGCGCAACGCGGTGCGGGAGATGGGTCAGACGGTCGTCATGGTGACGCATGACCCGGTGGCCGCGGCCTATTCGGACCTGGTACTCTTCCTCGCCGACGGGCGGCTGGTGGATGAGATGTCGGATCCGACGGCCGAGAAGGTGCTGGAGCGCATGAAGGGCTTCGAGCTGCCGGGGGTCGGCGTCCGGTGATGCTCAAGGTGACCGTGCGCAACCTGGTCGCGCACAAGGTGCGCCTGGCGCTGACGGCGTTCGCGGTCGTGCTCGGGGTGGCGTTCGTCGCCGGCACCCTGGTGTTCACCGACACGATGAGCCGCCAGTTCGACCAGCTGTTCTCCAAGACCGGCAAGGACGTCGCGGTGCAGGTCCGCCCGAAGAAGGTCGTCGAGGCCGAGGAGGGCGCCGCGGCGCCGACGGTTCCCGCGTCCCTGCTCCCGGCCATCGGCAGGGTGCCCGGGGTGGCGCGGGTGCACGGCGGGGTGGGCGGCTTCGCCGCCGTGGTCGGCAAGAACGGCAAGGTGGTCGGGGGATCCGGTGCGCCGCAGCTGGGCGTCGACTGGAACCCGGCCGACAAGGACTTCCCGATGAAGGCCGGGCGCGGTCCGGTCGGCCCGGGCGAGGTCGCCATCGACGACAGGACGGCGGCGAAGAGCGGCCTGAGGGTCGGGGATCGGACGCGGATCGTCGTCCAGGGGCCGCCTCAGACCGTCACGGTCGTCGGGATCGTCGACTCCGGCAACCTCATGGGCGCGACGATCACGGCGTTCGACCAGCGCACCGCGCAGCGGCTGCTGCTGAAGCCGGGCCGGTTCAGCGACATCACGGTCGCGGCGCGGAAGGGCGTCTCCGAGACGGCGCTGCGCGATCGGATCCAGCGGGTGCTGCCGTCGTCGGACTATGAGGCGATCACCGGCACGAAGATGCGCGACGAGAACAAGAGCGAGGTCGGGCGCATCATGTCGTTCATCCGGACGTTCCTGCTCGTGTTCGCGGTGATCTCGATCTTCGTCGGTGCGTTCATCATCTTCAACACGTTCTCGATGCTGGTGGCCCAGCGGTCCCGGGAGCTGGCGCTGCTGCGCGCGGTCGGTGCCTCGCGCAGGCAGGTCACCCGCGCGGTCCTCGGCGAGGCGATCGGCGTGGGCTTCGTCGGCTCGACCGTGGGCCTGGGCGCGGGCGTGGGGCTCGCGCTGCTGCTGCGGCAACTGTTCAACGCGATCGGAGCCGAGTTCGACGGCGGCCTGACCTTCACCTACAAGCCGGTGCTCTGGTCGTACGCCGTCGGCATGGTCGTGACGGTCGTGGCGGCCTACTTCCCCGCCCGCCGGGCGGCGAAGATCCCGCCGGTCGCCGCCATGCGCGACGACGTCGCCATGCCGCAGCGGTCACTGCGGATCCGCGTGGTGATCGGGTCGCTGGTGACGGCGGCTGGGGCGGTGCTGGCCGGGCTGGGGCTCGGCGGGTCGGGGCTCGCGTGGCTGGGCATCGGCCTGGGACTGGTGTTCCTGGGCGTGGCGATGCTCGCGCCGGTGATCGCCCGTCCGGTCGTGAAGGTGCTCGGCGCGGCCTACCCGCGCGTGTTCCGCACGCCGGGTCGCCTGGCGAAGCAGAACGCCCTGCGCAACCCGCGCCGTACGGCGGCCACCGCGTCCGCGTTGATGATCGGGCTGGCCCTGGTGAGCGGGATCAACGTGATGAGCGCGTCGGCGAAGGCGTCGATCTCCCGTCAGGTCGACAAGAGCTTCGCCGCCGACTACATCGTCTCCGCCACGGCGCGGGTGTTCAGCCCGGCCGAGCCGGCCCAGGCGGTGCGGGCCGTGCCCGGGGTCGAGCAGGTCACGGCGCTGTACTCCGGCCGGTTCACGGTGGGGTCGAAGGCGGAGACGTTCGCGGCGACCGAGCGGCCCGACGACCTGAAGCGGGCGGCGCGGCTGTCGCTGGTGTCCGGTTCGGCGGAGCTCGGCGGTGACGGCCTGCTGGTGGACGAGCCGACCGCCGCCTCCGCTCATCTGCAGGTGGGGTCGACGATCGGCGTGCGCTTCCCCGACGGCAAGACCGCGTCGGTGCGGGTCGCGGGTGTCTACGCCAAGAACCCGCTGGTCGGCTCCCGGGTGCTGGCCCTGCCGGCCTACCTGGCGCACACGGACCGCCCGACCGGCAACGGCCTGATGATCAATGTGACGAAGTCGGACGCGGCCACGAAGAGGGGCATCGAGAAGGCGCTGAGCGCCTACCCCGACCTGAAGGTGCAGGACCAGTCGGACGTGAAGAAGAGCGTCCAGCAGGGCGTGGACCAGTTCGTGACGCTGCTGACGGTGCTGCTGGCCCTGTCGATCGTCATCGCCGCGCTGGGGATCATCAACACCCTCGCCCTGTCGGTGATCGAGCGGACTCGGGAGATCGGGCTGCTGCGGGCGATCGGCACGAGCCGCCGGCAGACGCGCCGGATGATCCGCCTGGAGTCGGTGCTGATCGCGCTGTTCGGCGCGGTGCTCGGCATCGGCATCGGCGTGGTCTTCGGGATCGGCGTCCAGCGGGCCGTCAGCGACCAGGGCGTGAACGTCCTGAGCGTGCCGGTTCCCACTCTCGTGGGCTACGTCGTGCTGGCGGCGGTCATCGGGGTCCTCGCGGCGCTCTGGCCCGCCTGGCGGGCCTCCCGCATGGACGTGCTGAAGGCGATCGCCTTCGAGTGACCCGCGCCGGGCGCCTCCCGGTGCCGGCCCCGTACGACGCGGGCCGTTCCCCTGACCGTCGGCGCCGCGCGTCCGGTCAGGGGGACGCCGGCGTCCGGCGGCCGAGCGCGGCGTAGTCGTACATCCCGTAGGCGGGATGGACGTAGGCGCCGGCGAGCGTGTCCGGGCGGTACAGCACGGTCCTCTCCGCCAGGAGGGGCACGAAGGCGCCCGTCTCCATGACGGCCCGGTCGGCCTCGGCCGACAGGTCCGCCCGGCGGCGCGGGTCAGGGGTCCTGGCGCCCTCGGCGAGGAGCCGGTCGACCCGCGGGTCTCTCAGCTCCATCGGGTTCGCGTTGTTCGTCTTGGCGGCGGGACCGGTCAGGGGCCGCAGGAAGGCCGGCCCCGTGGGCCGGTCCGCGGCCCAGTCGCCGATCAGGACGCCCAGGCCGTGACGGTGGACGTAGGCGGGGGAACCGGCCGTGCTCCCCCACTGGAACGCCGACAGGGTGGTGACCTGGGTGCCGATCCCGGCGTCCGCCAGGGCCTGGCGGACGGCCCGGGCGGCGGCGACGTCGTCCGGGCGGTCCCCGCGTACGGCGATGCCCGTGGTGAACCCGCCGGGGCGGCCGCACGCCCGCAGTTCTGCCCGCGCCCGCGCGAGGTCGCGCGGGTACCGGTCGAACGGCCGGTACCCAGTGGCCGTGGGCGGCAGGACGTTCGTGGCCGGGGTACCCGCGGTGGGTCCGCCGTAGGCGCGCTGGATCGCCGTGCGATCGACGGCGTACTGGACGGCGCGGCGGCAGTGGACGTCGTCGAGGGGGGCGACGCCGGTCGACAGCGCGGCGTAGCGCACCAGCCCGGTGGGCGGATCGTCCGCCCGGGCCCTCAGGGCGGGCGCGGCGAGGATCGCGTCGCGGGTGGCGGGCTGGACTCCGGCGCCGGCCAGGTCGGCGTCGAGCGTGCCGGCGCGCAGCCGGGCGTCGATGTCGGCGGCGGCGACCCTCTCGGTCACCTCGATGCGGTCGGGCAGCGCCGCGCGGTTTGGGTCGTCGCGCCAGCGCGGGTTTCGCACGAGGGTGAACCCCGTGCCGACGTCGTGCCGCGCGAAGCGGTACGGCCCGGTCGACAGCGGATGCTTCTCGTAGGCGAGCCGGGTGTCCTTCACCCGGGGCACGGGCGCGGTCTGCGGGCTCGCCGCGAGATGGTCGAAGTCGAAATCTGCTCGCTTCAGGTGGAACACGACCGTACGGTCGTCGGGCGTCGTGACGCCGGTGAAGTGGTCGAGGTCGGGGTCGAGGTACGGGCCCCAGTAGGTGCCGGTGAGGGCGTCCCGCAGGCCGCGGGGCCCGTGGGTGAGCTGGGCGGTGTAGCCGCTGCGCGCGACGGCGTACTTGACGTCGCGGGCCCGGACGGGGGTCCCGTCCTCGTAGGTGATCCCCCGGCGCAGCCGGTACGTCCAGGTCCGGCCGCCGTCGCCCGGCCGGCCGAGCCCCTCGGCCAGGTCCGGGACCAGGCGCAGGCCGGCCGCTCCGGGCGCCGCCGCGTAGGTGACGAGGGAGCGCGCGTACAGGCGGGCGAGGTCGGCCTCGTAGGTCAGGCCGACGTCGCCGGGGTCGAGGGAGACCGGGGCGTCGGTGACGGCCAGGCGCAGGGTGCCGCCGCGGGCCGTGGAGGGGTGCACGACCCGGGACGACGCCTGGTCGAACGACGTGTCGGGGCGCGCGGTGGTCCGCCCACCGCCGCAGGCGGTGACCCCGAGCACGAGGAGGGCGGCGCACGCCGCGAATCTGCCTCTCACGGGTAAATCATTGCAACGAGTGCATGTTTGCACCAAGCGCACGGCATGAGATCTCCGCCACCCGAGGACGGCCCCGCACTCGCCATCGCCTTCCCATGCGCGCTTACCTTTCGAGAACAACCGGCAGAACCACGAAACCGTAGAGCAGGATCGCGGGCAGCAGCCCCGCCAGGACTATGAGGACCACGTCGTACGGGCACCCCTCCGGTTTCGTCGCGCTCTGCGGCGCAGAAGGGCGACAGCGGGCGGTGTCGGCGCGGGTGTGCGCGGCGTCGGTCGTGACCGGCACCCCCGGCGGGTGTCCCCCACCCGGCACGGCGAACCGCTGCCCGACCGGATCCCGGGAGGCGCCCGGCAAGAAGCCGCCGGTTTGGGCGAACGCGAAGCAGCGTCGCCGTGCCGTAGCCACTCGTTCCACCGCTCGGTCGTCGTGACGAGCACGCCGAGGCCCGGTTCGACCCAGAAGGCGCGGTGCCGGCGTAGTACCGCGTCGCGCACGCCCGCCCCTCGCGGTCAGCAGCGCAGGGGACGGGTGTGGGGACGGCCGAGGCGTTCTGTCAGCCGCTCTGTTCGGTCAGGCCGGCCTCCTCGGCCGCCTTGGTGACCTTCGCGCCCGCGCCCTCGGGGGCGTTCTCCGGGAAGTGGCAGGCGACGCGGTGGCCGGGAATGACCTCGACCAGCGGTGGTTCGACCGTGCCGCAGATCTCCTGGGCCTTCCAGCAGCGGGTGTGGAACCGGCAGGCCGGCGGCGGGTTCAGCGGGCTGGGCACGTCGCCCTGCAGCCGGACGCGCTCGCGGCCCTTGCGCTTGGCCGGGTCCGGGATCGGGACCGCCGACAGCAGCGCCACGGTGTAGGGGTGCATCGGGCTGTTGTACAGGCCCTCGCCGTCGGCCAGTTCGACCATCTTGCCGAGGTACATCACACCGACCCGGTCGGCGATGTGGCGCACCACCGACAGGTCGTGGGCGATGACGACGTAGGTGAGGTTGAACTCCTCCTGCAGGTCCTCCAGGAGGTTGACCACCTGGGCCTGGATGGAGACGTCGAGCGCGGAGACCGGCTCGTCCGCGACGATCAGCTTGGGCCGCATCGCCAGGGTACGGGCGATGCCGATGCGCTGACGCTGGCCGCCGGAGAACTCGTGCGGGTAGCGGTTGTAGTGCTCGGGGTTGAGCCCGACGACCTCGAGCAGGTCCTGGACGGCCCGCTTGACGCCGTGCTCGGTCTCGATGCCCTGCAGCCGGAACGGCGCCCCGATGATCGTGCCGACGGTCTTGCGGGGGTTCAGCGAGGAGTACGGATCCTGGAAGATCATCTGAAGGTCGCGCCGCAGCGGCCGCATCTTGGCCTGCGACACGTGGGTGATGTCCTGGCCCTCGAAGATGATCTGGCCGTCCGACGGCTCCAGCAGCCGGGTGATCATCCGGCCGGTGGTGGTCTTGCCGCAGCCGGACTCCCCCACGAGGCCGAGCGTCTCGCCCATGCGCACCGTGAAGTCGACGCCGTCGACCGCCTTGACCGCGCCGACCTGGCGTTTGACGATCGCGCCTCGGGTGACCGGGAAGTGCTTGCGCAGCCCGCGGACCTCCAGCAGCGCGTCGTCGCCGTCACCGGCCGGCCGCTGGTCCGCCACGACCTCGCTGTCGGGTGTAGTCACTGTCTCTCCAGTTCGCTCCGGCCGTCCGGCCGGTGCCGTCCATCGACCGCCGGGGCGGCGTGCCCGTCGCCCACGGTCTCCTCGATCAAAGCCTCGGCCGGATCTCTTCGGTCCAGATACGGTGCCGGTCCTCCCTGCCGAGGTGGCAGGCGACCCGGTGACCCGGCGCGATCTCGCGCAGCTCCGGCCGCTCGGTCTCGCTGCGGCCGTCGTTGAGCTCCGCGTACGCGCAGCGGGGGCTGAACGCGCAGCCGACCGGGACGTTGATGAGGCTGGGCGGGGAGCCCTTGATCGGTATGAGGCGCTCGGACCGGTCGCGGTCCAGGCGCGGCATCGAGCCGAGCAGTCCCCAGGTGTAGGGGTGTTCGGGCCGGTGGAAGACGTCCTCGGCGGAGCCGTACTCCACGCACCGGCCGCCGTACATCACGAGGATGTCGTCGGACAGCTCCGCGACCACGCCCAGGTCGTGCGTGATCATGATGACGGCGGAGTCGAACTCCTCCTGCAGGTCGCGGATCAGGTCGAGGATCTGCGCCTGCACCGTGACGTCGAGCGCCGTGGTGGGCTCGTCGGCGATGAGTAGCTCGGGGTCGCAGGACAGCGCCATGGCGATCATGGCGCGCTGCCGCATGCCGCCGGAGAACTGGTGCGGGTAGTCGTCGACGCGCCGGTCCGGCTGCGGGATGCCGACCCGGCCCAGCATGTCGATCGCGTGCTTGCGCGCGACGTCCTTGCTGACGTTGTTGTGGATCCGGTACGCCTCGATGATCTGGGCGCCGATCGTGTAGAGCGGGTGCATCGACGACAGCGGGTCCTGGAAGATCATCGACATCTTCCGGCCGCGCATCCGGCGCACCTGCTCCGGGGAGGAGCCGACGACCTCCTGGCCGTCCACCCAGATCTCGCCGGAGACCTTGGCGTTCCGGCGGTTGTGCAGGCCGAGCAGGCCGAGACTCGTGACGCTCTTGCCCGAGCCGGACTCACCGACGATGCCGAGCGTGCGCCCGCGTTCGAGCGTGAACGACAGCCCGTCGACGGACTTGACCAGCCCGTCGTCGGTCGGGAAGTGGATGCGCAGATCCCGGACGTCCAGGAAGGCCCTCGGCGCCGGGTCCGCGACCGGTTCCGCCGTCTGGTCCTGGGTCACGACAGCCTCACCCTCGGGTCGATCACCGCGTACAGGATGTCCACGATGAGGTTGGCCAGCACGATGAAGAACGCACCGAGCATCACCACGCCGAGCACGCGCGGAAGGTCGTTGTTGTTGATCGATTCGATGGCGAACTTGCCCAGCCCCGGCAGGGAGAAGGTGCTCTCGGTGAGCACCGCGCCACCGAGCAGCATGCCCAGGTCCAGACCGAAGATGGTCAGCACCGGGGTGAGCGTAGCCCGCAGCGCGTGCCGGACGATCACGGTGCGCTCGGGCAGGCCCTTGGCGCGCGCCGTCCGGATGTAGTCCTCCCCCATGGTCTCCAGCATGCCCGCCCGGGTGAGCCGGGCGTACAGCGCCGCCTGCAGGAACGCGAGGGTGACCCACGGCAGGACCATGGCCGACGCCCACTGGATCGGATTCTGGGTGAAACCGACGTACGTTCCGGCGTCGGGGAACCAGCCGAGCTTGTCGCGGAAGATGGCCAGCGACAGCAGGCCGGTGAAGAAGATCGGCAGCGAGACGCCCGCCAGCGCCAGGCCCATCGAGAGGCGGTCGACGGCCGTGCCCCGCTTCAGCGCGGACACGACGCCCGCCGAGACCCCGAACAGCAGCCAGATGATCGCCGCGCCGGCCGCGAGCCAGAGGGTGACCGGGGCCCGGTCGAGCAGGTCCGGCCAGACCGGCGTCTGGTTGATGAAGGAGTAGCCGAAGCACGGCGGCCCGCAGTAGACCTTCGACGGCCCGAAGTCATAGTGGGAGCCGACGACGATGCCCTTGACGAAGTCCCAGTACTGGATCGCCAGCGGCTTGTTCAGCCCGAGCCGTACCTCGACCTCGTGGATCGCCTGCGGACCGGCGCTCTTGCCGACGTACCGGGATGCGAGGTCCGCGGTGGTGGCCCCGGTCAGCCTCGGCACGAGGAAGAAGATCGCGAACGTCACCATGCTCACGATGACGAGCAGTGCGATGGCGGCGATCAGACGCCGGATGAGGAATGTGACCACAGTGCCCGGCCACGGTGGCCGACGGGCGCGTCGCCCGCCGGCCACCGACGGCCTTCACCTGCCTTCTAGGAATGAGGAGTTACTTCACGCCCATCTGGACGAAGTCGTACTCGCCGTTGAGGCCCTGGTTGATGTATGTGTTCTTCGCGCTCGGCGGCCGGTACATCAGGCCCTTGACGTTGAGGAACGGCACGATGTAGGCGTCGTCCATGACCTTGGCGTCGATCTGGGCCCACAGGTCGTTCCGGGCGGTCTCGTCGGCGGTGACCACGGCCTTGTCGAGCGTCTTGTCGACCTCAGGGTCCTTGACGCCGAGGTTGGTGTTGCCGGCGTCACGGATGACGCGGCTGTCGACGATCTGGGACAGGTAGCCGAAGCCCTCCGGCCAGTCCGCGGCCCACGCCATCATCATCAGGCCGAGGCCGTTCTTCTTCACGTACTCCGGCTTGCCGGCGTACAGCTTGAAGTAGTCGCCCTGGGGGTACTTCTTGATCTCGACCTGAACGCCGATCTTCGCGAGGCTCTGCTGCATCGCGAGCGCGGCGTTGACCTCCTTGGTCCGCTCGGTCCGGGCGCTGATCACCGTCTTGAAGCCGTTGGGCTTGCCGCAGGCCGCGAGCTCCTGCTTGGCCTTGGCGATGTCGCCGTGGTTCCCCGGGCCGGACGGGTAGGGGTTCATGTCCTTGCTGCCCGGGAGCACCGGCATGATCAGGTGGGTGGCGATGTCGCCGCCCGACAGCGGGCCGCCGAAGGCGGTCTGCATGGCCTGCTTGTCGGCGACATACTCGACCGCCCGGCGGCAGTGGACATTGTCGAACGGCGCGACGTCACCGGAGATGGCGACGTACCAGAGGCGGGCCGTCGGAGCGGCGTCGGCGTTCTGCTTCAGCCGCGGCTGCGTCTGGATCCTGCCGGCGGCGGCGGCCTGCACGCCGGTGCTCTGCACGTCGCTCTGCAGGGACCCGTTGATGAGACGGTTGTCGACGTCGTCGGCGTTGATGCCGAGCTGGACCTCGACCCGGTCGGGCAGCTGCTTGCGGTTCGGGTCGGTGCTCGGGTCCCAGTTGGTGTTGCGGACCAGCGCGATCGACTTGCCCGGCGTGTAGCTCTCGAACTTGTACGGGCCGGTCGCGACGACGTGCTGCTTGTAGTTCGCGCCCGTGTCCTTGGCCGGCGGCACCGGCATCGTGGACGGCAGCATCGCGAAGTAGTCGAACGCGCCGAACGGCTTCTTCAGGTGGAAGACGATCGTCGAGTCGTCCGGCGTCTCCACGGCCTTCAGGCCGAGCTTGCCCGGGGTCTTGTCGTTGTAGGGCGAGGTGTAGCCCTGCAGGTCGAGGTAGTCGTTGAAGTAGGTCGGACCGTTCGGGAAGGTCTTCTTGTCCAGCGACCGCTCGATGTCGTACTTGATGTCCTGGGCCTTGACCGGCGTGCCGTCCTCGTACTTGACGCCCGGCTTGAGCTTGTAGGTCCAGGTCTTCAGGTCGGCGCTGTGCTGTCCCGGGCCCTGCGCGAGGTCGGGGGTCAGCTCCAGGCCGGACTTGCCCGGCGAGGGCTTGAACATCATCAGCGTCCGCCCGTAGAACCTGGCGAAGTTCCACGAGAACGCGTAGTAAGTGTCGGCCGGGTCGACGTTGTCCCAGTCACCCGCGTTGGCCAGGTGCAGCGTGCCGCCGGTCTTGGTCGAGGGGTTCACGACCCGCGTCAGGCCGGCGTTGAACGAGCCGTCACCGCCGCTGTTGCCGCTCGAACCACCGCTCCCGCCGCCGCAGGCGGCCAGGGCGAGGGTCGCCGCGAGCCCCGTCGCGACGAGAGGGATTGATCTCCTCATTTGGCTACGTTCCTCCTTGTGGGACGTTTCTTGGGGAAAGCGAGTGGTCAGCGGGTCCGCGGATCCAGAGCGTCGCGGAGGCCGTCGCCGAACAGGTTGAACGCGAGCACCGTCACGAAGATCGCCACACCGGGTACGATCATGAACCAGGGGTCGAGCGAGTAGATCGGGACCGCCTGGGAGAGCATGCCGCCCCAGGTCGGGGTCGGTTCGCTGACTCCCACGCCGAGGTACGACAGCGCCGCCTCGAACAGGATGTTCGTCGGGATCAGCAGCGTGGAGTACACCAGGATCGGGGCGAGGAGGTTCGGCAGCAGCTCGCGGAACAGGATGTACGGGGCGCGTGCTCCCATCGCCCGCGCGGCGTCCACGAACTCCCGCTCGCGCAGCGACAGGGTCTGGCCCCGGATGATCCGGCCGATGTAAGCCCAGTTGAAGAAGCCGATGATGAAGACCAGCAGGCCGATGCGCAGACCGTTGCCGGACAGCCCGAACGCCTTGCCCTGCACGACGCCGCCGAGCGCGATCGCGAACAGCAGGATCGGGAAGGCCAGGAAGACGTCCATCGCCCGGGCGATCAGCGTGTCGACCCAGCCGCCGAAGTAGCCGGCGACCATGCCGAGGACCGTGCCGATCACGACGGAGAGGAGCGTCGCCAGGAACGCGATGAGCAGGGAGATGCGCGCTCCGTAGACGATGCGGCTGAAGATGTCCCGGCCGTTGGTCGGCTCGATGCCGAGCGGGAAGTCGGCGCTGACCCCCGAGTGCCACGGGCCGTGCAGCGGGCGCTGGAGGTTCGGGTCGATCAGGTCCTGGTGGAACTGGCTCGGCGGGTGCCCGAACCAGGCGGTCAGCAGCGGGGCCAGGATCGCCATGAGGATCAGCAGGATCACGACGACGCCGCCGGTCATCGCGAGCTTGTCGCGCCGCAGGCGCATCAGCGCGATCTGGCCGAGGGAACGGCCCTCGATCTTGCGCACGCCGTCGAGGACGGCATCGGGCCTGGCCTCGAGCTCCGACCCGGTGACCTCGATCGGTGCGGTCACGACAGGTACCTCCCACGTTCGGCCGCGTTGTTCATCGAAGGACCGTCCCGGAGCCGTTCTGTGGACTCCGGCCGTTTCGGTCCGTCGGAGAGGGAACTTATCCTCCCCAAGATGACTCTCACGCTCGCGAGCAGCCTGGCGCTAGTACCCGTGTCTCGATTGTGATCTCGTCGTCATCAAGGGCAGACGTGATCTCGTAAGTTGTGAACCGGCGAACGCGGAGCGTCACACTCCGCGCATGTCTTCGCAGGTCATCAGCTGATACCGCGGTTCTTCAGGATCTGCTCGATCTCCGCCAGGTCCGGGTCGGCGGCCGGTCCGCGGCGTTCGAGTTCGCCCTTCGGGGCGGCGCCCTTGGGCGCGCTCTTCGGTGCGCTCTTCGGTGCGCTCTTCGGTGCGCTCTCGGGCTCGCGCTTGCGGCGCGGTCCGCCCTCCACGGCGGTGCCCCGGCGCAGCATGGCGCCCGAGGCGATGTAGAGGAGCGCGCCGAGCCCGAACAGGGCCACGCCGGCCCACTTGACGGGGCTGAACGCCAGGTCTGCCAGGAACTTGGTCAGTCCGGTGAGATAGGCGCCCATCGGCACCATGGACCAGGCGGTGCCCCGCATGCCCGAGGCGAGCCCGCGCCTGCGGTAGGCCGCCCAGCTCCCCAGCAGGCCCAGCACCGTGGCCGCCATGCTGATCGTGAACAGAAGGACATCGCTCATTGACGCACCTCACCCCCGGCCCGGCTGAATCGCCGGCCCTTCCGACGCGGACGGACATCGCCGGATCGGCCGGGTCGTCGCCGGACCCTTGTCGTGACGTTTCCATCCTGACACGTCATGACGCGTCCGGCGCTCCTCCTCCGGGACCGTTCCGGGTACTCCCCGGGCACGACCCCGGGGTTCCCCCTCAGACCAGGGCGCGCAGGCGGTCCAGGTCGACCTCGCGCAGGGACTCCACGACCGTACGGCGCGGGGCCTCGTCGATCGGCACGACGCTGGGGACGGCGACGACGTGACAGCCGGCGGCGGCGCCGCTGGCGGCTCCGTTGAGCGAGTCCTCCAGGGCGACGCAGCGGCGCGGGTCGACGTCCAGCAGGCGGGTCGCCGCGAGGTACGGCTCCGGGTGCGGCTTCGTGCGGTTCACCTCGTCCCCGGCGACGGTCACGGTGAAGCTGTCGCGTCCGATGCCGTCGAGGGCGTGCTCCATCAGCACCCGGTGGGTGGAGGAGACCAGGGCGGACGGCAGGCCGGCGACCCGGACCTCGTCGAGCAGTTCCCGGGCGCCCGGCATCATGGGGACGTCGGCGCGCAGCCGTCCGGCCATCGCGTCGAGGAGCCTGCGGCCGACCTCCTCAGGGGCGACGGGGGCGCCCGTCAGGTCGAGCATGTAGTCGACCGTACGGTCGAGCGAGCCGCCGACCAGGAACTCCTGGTGCTCCGGTCCCCACGCGCCGCCGAGCCAGGCCATCACCTCGGCCTCGGCCTCCAGCCAGAGCCGCTCGGAGTCGAGCAGCAACCCGTCCATGTCGAACAGGACAGCCTGCAGCACCCGCACCATCTCCTCACACCCCCCGAAATGGGACAACGAAGCCTATGTCACGCCCCCGGTGGCCGCCACCGGGCGACGTGGCGCTCGAACGCCCGCCCCGGCGCGCCCCAAGGCGGCTTCCGGGCTATTTCAGGACGGGCCTCGAACCGGCTCTGAACAGGATGACCTGGGAGAGATGATCATTTTCGCAGGTTGCGGGCCCGGCCTTGTGTCATAATCCCGTCGGTCCGATGATCATGCCCACTGCCAGGCACGGCCGTCACGGCCGGGAGAGGAGACACGTATGACCCGTCTCATCGATCGCCTGCTGGCGCGCGTGGCCCCAAAGGCCACCGCGTCCGCCGGCTGCATAACTTCCTACTACTGCTCCGGTGGCTTGAAGTACCGCAAGGTTTGCTGCGACGGCCAATGCCGCCACTACGTCGTCGGCGCCTGCGGATCGCCGTGAGGTCCCCCGCGGGCGGCGCCGCGATGTCGCCGCCCGCGACGGCGTTCTGTGAGGAGTGCGTATGGAACTCGTACGGATCGGGTGCGCCTGCCTGATCGGGCTGGTCTTCGCCGTGTCGGCCACCTCCAAACTCCGCGACTTCGACGGCTTCGCCAGGTCCGTTCCCGCGCTGGTGCCGGCGTGGCCCGGCCGCGCCCGGCTCCTGGCGACCACCACGACCGCACTCGAGGCACTGGTGCCTCCGCTGCTGATCGCACCGCCCACCGCCGCATACGGCTTCGGTCTCGCCGCCGCGCTGCTGGCCGCCTTCACCACGGCCGTCGCGACCTCGATACGGCGCGGACGCCGCGCCACCTGCCGCTGCTTCGGCCCGTCCAGCGTTCCGCTCGGCACACGCCATCTCGTCCGCAACGGAGCACTGCTCACCTGTGCCGCGCTCGGCGGCCTGTCCCCCGGCGGCCTGCCGCCCGCGGGCGGGATCGCGGTGGCCGCCGCGGCCGGGCTGGTCGGAGCGGTGCTGATCGTCGCCCTCGATGACATCGTCGACCTGTTCGTGAGGACCCCCTGATGCCCTACCTTGCCGCCGCCGTCGTCCTCATCGGCCTGCTGTGCGTGCTGAACCTCATCCTCACGCTCGGCCTGATCCGCAGGCTCCGGGGGCACGGTGCGGCGCAGCCGCAGCACGCCGGGCCGCCGACGGTGCTGAAACCCGGCTCCCGGATCGGTGACTTCGCCACCACGACCACCGAAGGTGAGCCGGTCTCGCACGAGGACCTCATCGGGCTGGTCGGCTTCTTCTCCGCCGGCTGCGAGCCGTGCCACGACCTGGCTCCGCGCTTCGCGCGGCTCGCGACGGGGCTCCCCCGGCTCGCGGTGGTGACCGGTGACGACCCTGAGCTGGTCACGGTCCTGTCGCCGGCGGCCCGCGTCGTCGTCGAGGACTACGACGGCGTCGTGAGCTGTGCCTTCCAGAACACCTGGACGCCGGCGCTGTACCTCATCGACGCCGAGCAGCGGGTGGTGGCCACGGGCGGACGCTTGGAGGACCTGCCCGTCGAATCCCCGGCATGAGAACACCGAACGCGGGGCCGGGTGGGCGGCGCCGATGAGACGGCGTGCCCGTGTACGGGAACTGGCCGTCGCCGCAGCCGAGGCGACCGCGCTCACCTGGCGGTCGGCACCCGGCGGCGTGTCCGGTTACCTCCTGATCACCCTGGCCGAGGCCGCCACGCCGATCGCGACCGCCTGGCTGACGAAGACTGTGGTCGACCGGCTGACGACGTCCCAGGGCCCGGTCGCGGGCCCGGCCGCCGCGCTGGTGGCGACCGGACTGGCCGCCGCGGCCCTCCCCGGGATCGGCAGGTACCTGCGCGACCAGACCGGCCGGGTCGCCGGAGTCCGGGCGACCGACCGGCTGTTCGCCGCAACCGAACGCCAGGTCGGTTTGCGGCGGTTCGAAGATCCGGTCTTCCTGGACCGGCTGCGCCTGGCGCAGGAGGCGACCGCCAGTGCCGGGTACCTGGTCGACGCCGTCTGCGGCACCGCGCGCGGCGCGCTGTCCCTCATCGGCTTCCTCACGTCGCTGCTGGTCATCAGCCCGTTGATGACGGCGCTGGTTCTGCTGGCCGCCGCGCCGGCGCTGATCGCCGAACTCCTGCTGTCGCGGAGCCGGGCTGCCATGCAGTGGGCGACCGAGCAGACCCATCGCCGCGAGTTCTTCTACAGCCGCCTGCTGACCGACGTGGAGGCGGCCACCGAGATCCGCCTGTTCGGCATCGGCGCTTTCCTGCGCGCCCGGATGATGGCCGAACGTGAACGCGGCAACGCGGCCGAACGGCGGATGGACCGGCGTGAGCTGGCCGTCCAGGGCGGCCTGACCGCACTGAGCGCGGCGGTGGCGGGCGGCGGCCTGTGGTGGGCGATCACGGCGGCGCGGCACGGCACGCTCGGCGTCGGCGACGTCACCATGTTCCTCGCCGCGGTCGGCGGCGTGCAGACCGCCCTCGATACGCTGACGGCCTCCATCGCCACCGCCCATGGCCGCCTGCTGGTGTTCACCCACTACGTCGCGGTGACCCGGGCGGAACCGGACCTGCCCAGCGTCGCCACGGGGAACGCTCCGGAGCTGCGGCGGGGCGTCGAGTTCCGCGACGTGTGGTTCCGCTACAGCGACGACCACCCCTGGGTCCTGCGCGGCGTCGACCTGACGATCCCGCACGGCCGGGCCGTCGCGCTTGTCGGCCTGAACGGCGCGGGCAAGAGCACGCTGGTCAAGCTGCTGTGCCGGATGTACGACCCGACCCACGGGCGGATCCTGTGGGACGGTGTGGACCTGCGGGACATCCCGCCCCCCGCGCTGCGCGAGCGCATCAGCGCGGTGTTCCAGGACCACATGAACTACGACATGACCGCGCGGGAGAACATCGCGGTCGGCGACATCAGGACGCTCGACCGGCCGGAGGCCATCAGGCGGGCGGCCGCCCGCGCGGGCGTCCATGACAGGCTCGCCGGTCTTCCCCACGGCTATGACACCCTGCTGACCCGGATGTTCTTCTCCGAGGCCGACAAGGAGGACCCCGAGACCGGGGTCGTGCTGTCCGGTGGTCAGTGGCAGCGCCTCGCGCTGGCCCGGGCCTTCGTCCGCGACGGCCGGGATCTGATGATCCTCGACGAGCCCAGCTCCGGCCTCGACCCGGTGGCCGAGCATGAGGTCCATGCCCAGATGCGCCTCTACCGGGCCGGTCGTACCAGCCTGCTGATCTCACATCGGCTCAGCGCCGTACGGGAGGCCGACCTCATCGCGATTCTCGACGGCGGGCGCGTCGTCGAACTCGGCACACACGAGACGCTGATGGCGGCGGGCGGCCACTACGCCCGGTTGTTCCGGCTGCAGGCGGCCGGATACCGGGAGGCCCCTCACCCCTCGGAGCACATCGGATGACGTCGCTCGCGGCAGCCGTGGGCGGCCTGCTGGTGGTGGCCGGCGTCCTGGCCGGATGGGTGCGCCGGCGCTACTTGGTCACCACGGTCGACGGACCCAGCATGGAGCCCACGCTCTACTCCGGCGACCGGCTGCTGGTCCGCCGGACCCGGCGCGTGCATGTGGGCCAGATCGTGGTGGTCCGGATCCGGCCGCCGACACTGGACGCGCCACCGCCGGATGTGGACCGCGCCCCAGCCGACGAGGAGCCGGCGGCACCGGTCGTGCGGGAGCATCCGGACGGGCTCCTGTACATCAAACGGGCGATCGCGGTGGCCGGTGACCCCGTGCCGGTGGACCGGGTGCCGTGCCTTCGGGAGACCCGGGAAACGACCGTGCCGCCGGGTGCCGTGGTCGTGCTGGGCGACAACGCGGCCAAGAGCTGGGACTCCCGCGACTACGGGTTCGTCCGCGCCGAGCAGTTCGTCGGCGTGGCGGTCCGCCGGCTCCCCGCGGGCTGACCCCGCCTCCGGATCGCGCAGTTGGCCGCCGAGGCCGTGCGCCGCCTCCCCACAGGATGACGGCGCCTTCCGCGTCGGCCGGGCGGGCGCCGGGTCAGGTGTTGAAGTACTTCGCCTCCGGGTGGTGCACGACGATCGCGTCGGTGGACTGCTCGGGGACGAGCTGGAACTCCTCCGACAGCGTCACGCCGACGCGGTCCGGGCGCAGCAGTTCGACGATCTTGGCGCGGTCCTCGAGGTTCGGGCAGGCACCGTAGCCGAGGGAGAACCGCGCGCCCCGGTAGCCGAGCTTGAAGAACGCGTCGAGGTCGTCGGGGTCCTCGCCGCCGAACCCCAGCTCCGCGCGGACGCGCGTGTGCCAGTATTCGGCGAGCGCCTCGGCGAGCTGCACCGACAGGCCGTGCAGCTCAAGGTAGTCCCGGTAGGAGTTCTTCTCGAACAGCTCCTGCGTCACCTCACTGATCTTCGAGCCGACCGTCACGAGCTGGAAGCCGATCACGTCGGTCTCGCCGGCCTCGCGGGGCCGGAAGAAGTCGGCGAGGCACAGGTGCCTGTCGCGCCGCTGCCGGGGGAAGGTGAAGCGGGTGCGCTCGGAGCCGTCCTCGTGGAGCACGACGACGTCGTCGCCCTCGCTGACGCACGGGAAGTGGCCGTAGACGATGCCGGCCTCGACGAGCCCGTCGGTCTGGACGCGGTCCAGCCACATCCGCAGCCGCGGCCGTCCCTCGGTCTCGACGAGCTCCTCGTACGAGGGGCCGTCGCCGCCGCGTGCGGCCCGCAGACCCCACTGGCCCATGAAGGTGGCCCGCTCGTCGAGGAAGGCGGCGTAGTCGGCCATCGGCACGCCCTTGACGACCCGGTCGCCCCAGAACGGCGGGTCGGGGATCTTGTTGTCGGTGGCCACGTCGGAACGCTTCGGCATGTCCTCCGGCTCGGTCACCTGGAGCTTCGCGCCGCCCGCGACCCGGCGCCGGCGCAGCGGCGGCAGCGTGGCACCGGCCTCACCCCGCTTGACCGCCATCATCGCGTCCATGAGGCGCAGCCCTTCGAAGGCGTCGCGCGCGTAGCGGACCTCGCCGTCGAACAGCTCGGCGAGGTCCTGCTCGACGTACGCGCGGGTCAGCGCGGCGCCGCCGAGCAGCACGGGCCAGCGCTCGGCCAGCCTGCGGGAGTTCAGCTCCTCGAGGTTCTCCTTCATGATCACGGTGGACTTCACCAGGAGACCGGACATGCCGATCACGTCGGCCCGGTGCTCCTTGGCCGCGTCGAGGATCGCCGACATGGGCTGTTTGATGCCGAGGTTGATCACCTCGTAGCCGTTGTTGGACAGGATGATGTCGACGAGGTTCTTGCCGATGTCGTGGACGTCGCCCCTGACGGTGGCCAGCACGATGCGGCCCTTGCCGCCCTCGTCGGTCTTGTCCATGTGCGGCTCGAGGTAGGCCACCGCGGTCTTCATCACCTCGGCGGACTGCAGCACGAAGGGCAGCTGCATCTCCCCGGAGCCGAACAGCTCGCCGACGGTCTTCATGCCGTCGAGCAGCACGTCGTTGACGATCTCCAGGGCGGGCCGCTGGGCGAGGGCCTCGTCCAGGTCGGCGCTCAGGCCGTCGAGCTCGCCGTCGATGATGCGGCGCTTCAGCCGCTCCCACAGGGGCAGGCCGGCCAGCTCGGCGGCCCGGTCGGCGCGCATCGCGGCGGCGTCGACGCCCTCGAACAGCTCCAGGAACCGCTGGAGCGGGTCGTAGCCGTCCCGGCGCCGGTCGTAGACGAGATCGAGCGCGACCTGGCGCTGGTCGTCGGGGATGCGCGCCATCGGCAGGATCTTGGAGGCGTGCACGATCGCGGAGTCCAGGCCGGCGTTGACGCACTCGTTGAGGAAGACGGAGTTGAGCACGATGCGGGCGGCCGGGTTGAGCCCGAACGAGACGTTGGACAGGCCGAGGGTGGTCTGGACCTTCGGGTGGCGCCGCTTGATCTCGCGGATCGCGTCGATCGTCTCGACGGCGTCGCGCCGCGACTCCTCCTGACCGGTGCCGATCGTGAAGGTCAGGCAGTCGATGATGATGTCCTCGACCCGCATGCCCCAGGTGGTCGTCAGGTCCTCGATCAGCCGGTCGGCGACCCGCGCCTTCCACTCCGCCGTACGGGCCTGGCCGTCCTCGTCGATGGTCAGGGCGATGACCGCCGCGCCGTGCTCCTTGACGACCGGCATGAGCCGGGCCGTACGGGACTGCGGGCCGTCGCCGTCCTCATAGTTGACGGAGTTGATCACGGCTCGGCCGCCGAGCATCTCCAGACCGGCCTGGATCACCGGCGGCTCCGTCGAGTCCAGCACGATCGGCAGGGTGGAGGCCGTGGCGAACCGGAAGGCCAGCTCCTTCATGTCGGCGACGCCGTCGCGGCCGACGTAGTCGACGCACAGGTCGAGCAGGTGGGCGCCGTCGCGGGCCTGGTCACGGGCGATCTTGACGCAGTCGTCCCAGCGGGCCTCCAGCATCGCCTCGCGGAACGCCTTGGACCCGTTGGCGTTGGTGCGCTCGCCGATCGCCAGGTAGGAGGTGTCCTGCCGGAACGGCACGTGCTGGTACAGCGAGGCGGCACCGGCCTCCGGCCGCGGCCTGCGGGCGGCGACCTCGCGTCCCCGGACGCGCTCCACGACGTGGCGCAGGTGCTCGGGGGTGGTGCCGCAGCAGCCGCCGACCAGCGACAGGCCGAACTCCCGGGTGAAGGTGTCGTGCGCGTCGGCGAGCTCGTCCGGCGTCAGCGGGTAGAACGCGCCGTCGGCGGTCAGCTCCGGCAGCCCGGCGTTGGGCATGCAGGACAGCGCGGTCGTGGCGTGCCGGGCCAGATAGCGCAGATGCTCGCTCATCTCCGCCGGGCCCGTCGCGCAGTTGAGGCCGATGACGTCGAGCCCGAGCGGCTCCAGGGCGGTGAGGGCGGCGCCGATCTCCGAACCGAGCAGCATCGCGCCGTTCTGCTCGATGGTGACCTGCGCGATGCGGACCGTGGCGGTGCCGGCCTTGGCGACCGCCCGTTCGGCGCCGATGACGGCCGCCTTCGCCTGCAGCAGGTCCTGGCAGGTCTCGATGATGAGCGCGTGCGCGCCGCCGGCGATGAGGCCGGCGGCGTTGCGCTCGTACGCGTCGCGCAGCTCGGCGAACGGCACGTGGCCGAGCGTGGGCAGCTTCGTGCCCGGCCCCATCGAGCCCAGCACCCAGCGCGGCCGGTCGGGCGTCGACAGCTCCGCGGCGGCCTCGCAGGCGATCCGCGCCCCCGCCTCCGACAGCTCCTCGATCCGCTCGGTGATGTCGTACTCGCCGAGGTTGCCGAGGTTGGCGCCGAAGGTGTTGGTCTCGACGCAGTCGACACCGGCGGCGAGGTACTCCTCGTGCACCCGGCGCACGATGTCCGGGCGGGTCACGTTGAGGATCTCGTTACAGCCCTCGTGACCCTCGAAGTCCTCGAGGCTCGGACCGGCCGCCTGAAGCATCGTCCCCATGCCTCCGTCGGCCACGATGACACGTTCGCGTAGGGCCTGGCGCAGGGTCTCTGGCGTCGCGCTCATGGCCCCATAGCCTATCGGCGGCCATCCGAGCCCCGTTCGTACGCGCCTCAGCTCCGGGGCCCGTCCGTGCCGCTCCGAGCCCCGACGTACCAGGCCCCGGCCGCTGAGCCCCGCCCGCCGGCACCGCTCCCGGCCGGGATCCGGGCCCCTCGGCCGCGAACGTGATCGACGTCTCGGCCCGCGTGCGTTCCGTAACCGTTACGGTCAAGGCGCGTTGTGCCTTAGCGGCATCACATGCCGGTTCTGATCGTCGATCGCCAGCACCTGCCTGGTCTGGTCTCCACCAAGGAGGACCCGTGGGTTCGTACAGCACCGTCCTCGTCGGCACCGACGGCTCCACGTCCTCTTTCCGGGCGGTCGAGGCCGCCGCACGGATCGCGGCCGACGCCGGGGCCACGCTCATCCTCGTCTGCGCCTACCACCCGATGCCCGCCCGCGAGCGTCAGCACGCCGCCGACCGGCTGGGCGACCTCGCCTACAAGATCGAGGGCTCCACGCCCGCCGCCGACGCGCTGCGCGCCGCCCGTGAGCGGGCGGTGGCGGCGGGGGCCCGCGACATCGACGAGGTCCCGGTCGAGGGCGACGCCGTCGACTCCCTGGTCGAGCTCGCCACGGACCGCCGCGCCGACCTCCTCGTCGTCGGCAACCGGGGGCTGAACAGGCTGGCGGGCCGGCTGCTCGGTTCGGTGCCGGCGAACCTGTCCCACCGCTCCCCCTGCGACGTCCTGATCGTCCGCACCACCGACGGCCGGTGACCGCGGCCTCGGTTTCGCTGTGATCTCAAGGGGACGCCCGGGGGCGTACAGGACATAGGCTGGAGATGTCGTTTATGAGACGTCGGTTGGGAGGCAGCGCGTGGTCGAGCTCGACGATGTGCCCGAGCTCGTCGACCCGGTAGTGATCGCCGCCTTCGAGGGGTGGAACGACGCCGGTGAAGCGGCGAGCGGCGTGATACGCCACCTGGAGGAGATCTGGGGTGCCACCCCGCTGGCCGCGCTCGACCCGGACGACTACTACGACTTCCAGGTGACGCGTCCCACCGTCGAGATGGTCGACGGGCAGACCCGGCGCATCAGCTGGCCGACGACCCGTCTGTCGGTGGCCAAGCTTCCCGGCTCCGACCGTGACGTCGTGCTGGTCCACGGCATCGAGCCGAACATGCGATGGCGGGCGTTCTGCCAGGACCTGGTCGGCATCATGCTCGAGCTGGGCACCCGGAACGTCGTGCTCCTCGGGGCGCTGCTGGCCGACGCCCCGCACACCCGTCCGGTGCCGGTGACCGCGGCCTCCTCCGACGCGGACCTGACCGCGCGCATGCAGCTGGAGGCGGCGCGTTACGAGGGGCCGACTGGCATCCTGGGCGTGCTGCAGGACGCCTGCGCGACGGCGGACCTGGAGACGGTCTCCCTGTGGGCCGCGGTGCCGCACTACGTGGCGCAGCCGCCGTCGCCCAAGGCGACCCTGGCGTTGCTGCGCTGGGTGGAGGACATCCTCGACATCTCGGTGTCGCTCGGCGAGCTGCCCGAACAGGCGCGCGCCTGGGAGCACGGGGTCAACGAGCTGGCCGAGCAGGATTCCGAGGTCGCGGAGTACGTCCGCGCCCTGGAGGAACAGAAGGACGCGACGGAGCTTCCGGAGGCCAGCGGCGACGCGATCGCCCGGGAGTTCGAGCGCTACCTGCGCCGCCGCGGCGACTCGGACTGAGCAGGCGTCGGACTGCCAGAGGTAGGACTGTCAGGGGGAGGACCGCGCCTCCCCCTGATCCCTACAGTTCGACGCCGAGCAGCGAGTCGACGGCGACGCGGATGAGGCCGGGGGCGGCGCTGTCGGCCTCCCGGTCCTCGTCGGTCACGCTGAGGGCGTGGTCGGCCCACCGGTCGACGGCCAGGAGCGCGGACGGCGCGTCGAGGTCGTCGGCCAGGTGCCGGCGGATCCGGCCGACGACGTCGGCCGCCGGGGGCGCCGCCGGCAGCAGGACCGCCTCGCGCCAGCGGGCCAGGCGCGCCTGTGCCCGCGTCAGGTCGTCCCCGGTCCACTCCCAGTCGGACCGGTAGTGGTGGTCCAGCAGCGCGAGCCGGATCGCCATCGGATCGGCGTCCTCAGTGCGCAGGCGGGACACGAAGACGAGGTTGCCGCGCGACTTGGACATCTTCTCCCCGTCCAGGGCGACCATGCCCGCGTGGACGTACGCCCTGGCGTGCGGGCGCTCCCCGGTGGCGATCTCGGCGTGCGAGGCGCCCATCTCGTGGTGCGGGAAGACCAGGTCCGAGCCGCCGCCCTCGATGTCGAAGGACATGCCGAGGTTGCGCACGGAGATCGCCGAGCACTCGACGTGCCAGCCGGGACGCCCGCGCCCGAACGGGGAGTCCCAGGACGGCTCGCCGGGGCCCTCGGCCTGCCACAGCAGGGCGTCCAGCGGGTCCTTCTTGCCCTTGCGTCCCGGGTCGCCGCCGCGCTCGGCGAACAGCGGCAGCATCTCCTTCGGCGAAAGGCGGCTCACCGAGCCGAACGACGGGTCCGTGGAGACGGGGAAGTAGAGGTCGCCGTCCAGTTCGTACGTCGCGCCCTTCTCCCGGAGCCGCTCGATGAACTCGATGATCAGCGGGATCGACTCGACGGCGCCGGCGTACTCGCGGGGAGGCAGCACGCGCAGGGCGGTCATGTCGTCGCGGAACAGCGAGATCTCCCGCTCGGCCAGCGCACGCCAGTCCTCTCCCGTCTGGGCGGCGCGCTCGAGCAGCGGATCGTCGACGTCGGTGGCGTTCTGCACGTAGTGGACGTCGTGTCCGGCGTCGCGCCAGACGCGGTTCACCAGGTCGAACGCCAGGTAGGTGGCGGCGTGACCCAGGTGGGTCGCGTCGTAGGGGGTGATGCCGCAGACGTACATCCGCGCGGTCGGGCCGGGGTCGGTGGGACGTATGGCGCCGGCGGCCGAGTCGTGCACGCTCAGGCGGACGTCGTCCGGGGCGGGAAGGCCGTGTTCGGCCAGGCTGGGGACCTTGGGGGCGGACCACGATCGCATACCCAGCAGCCTAACCGGAGTCCTCGGGTCCGCCGTCGGTCAGGTCCGGTTCGCCGGACGGCCATCCGAATACCGATCGGGTTCCAAATGCCGGACCGAGGGTAAAGAACGCGCCATGTCGCGTGGAATAACTACTGGTCCGTCAGCGATGTGGAAGTCTGGTCACGCTTGTCCCCTCCCCTAGCCTGAGCCCTCACCGTGTCGAAACATCGCAGGAAGAAGACCCGACGCCCGCCGCTGGCGGGCCTTTCCGTGTGGGCGGGAACACTCGTGGCCGCGCTGGGGATCGCGTACGTGACCGTCGACGTCGGCCTGCATCACGGCGCGGCCGACACCCGCCGGCCGCGCGACGTCGACACCCCCTCCCCCGCGCGTCCTGGGCTGTCCCAGATCAAGGTCACCGACCCGACCGACCACAAGACGTACGGGGTGTACGTGTGGCGCCCCGACGTGCCGGAGACGCGCACGCTGCCCGTCCTGTACTTCCTGCACGGCGTGCCCAGCGACCCCAAGACACTGATCGACGATGAGGGGCTCGCCAAGCAGGTCTCGGCGTACGTCGCCAAGGGGGGCACGCCGTTCGTGCTGGCGGTCCCCGACGGCAACGGCAGCCATCACGACGACACCGAGTGGGCGAACGCCGCCGACGGATCCGACCGGGTCGAGGATCGGGTGCTCGACGAGGTGATCCCCGCCGTCGAGGGCGGCCACCGCCGGGACGCCGCGCACCGTGCGATCGGCGGCTTCTCCATGGGCGGGTACGGCTCGATGAACCTCGCGCTGCGCCACCCCGACGTCTTCGGCTCGGTGACCTCCATCTCCGGCTACTTCCACGTCGACGACCCGTCGCACATGTTCGGCGACAAGGACGCCGTCGTCGACGCGAACCGGCCGGACCAGAACGTCGCCGCCGCCCGGCGCGTGCGGATCTTCCTGTCCGCCGCCGAGAGCGAGGACAACGACGTCATCAAGGGCGAGCCGCAGAGGTTCAAGAAGCTGCTCGACACGGCGGGGGTGCCGGCCGTGCTCGACGTACGCGCCGGCGGCCACGACTGGGACTACGTGCGCAGCGTCCTCCCGGACGCCTTCGGCTTCCTCGCCCAGGGCTGGGCGAAGGCCGGGGCGCCGGGGCCCGTGAGCGCGTCTCCCCGGCCCACCGGCTCACCTCAGTAGGTCGGCGGCCTACACGGGCGGCCAGGGGATGGCGGGCCAGTCCTCCGGTGGGTACGGGTGGATCCGGTGCTTGAGCATGAGCTCGATCCGGCCGTGGACCGCCTCGACCTCCTCGGCGGTGAGCAGCCCGGACAGCCGCCGCGCGAAGCCGTCTCGGGTGAAGGCGCGACGCAGCCGCTGCAGGGCGTCGACGGCCTCGGAGGTGAGCTGCTTGCCACGCCACTGCCACAGCACGGTGCGGAGCTTGTACTCGGCGGAGAAGCAGACGCCGTGGTCGCAGCCGTACACGTGACCGCTCCGGGTGGGCAGGAGGTGGCCGATCTTCCGGTCGGCGTTGTTGACCACGGCGTCGAAGAGGGCCATGCGGCGCACGGCCGCGTCGTCGCCGCGCGACAGCTCCAGCAGGTCGACCTCGGTGTCGTGCTCGATCCACAGCTGGACCATGCCGGGCCCGAACGGGCCGTCGCGGTGCACCGTCGGGGGCACGACGGACCAGCCCATCTGCTCGGAGACGAGGTAGGCGGCAACCTCGCGGCCCGCCAGGGTGCCGTCGGGGAAGTCCCACAGCGGACGCTCGCCGGACACGGGCTTGTAGACGCAGTTGGCCCGCAGGTCCTCGTGGGTGATCGAGCAGTACAGCGTCGCGTTGCTGGCGGCGACGAGTCGCCCTTCGATGGTGATGTCGCCGTGCTGGAGGAGGCGGAGGGCGGCCTCGGTGTCGGTGGGGGTCAGCGCGCCGTCCCCGCCGATGCCGTACCTGGAGGGCTGACTCATGTGTTCAGTGTCCGTGGGATCGGGGTCTCAGCCAAGATGGCCGTTCTGGCGGGGACACACGTGGCCCTGGGCGTCGAGCGGAAGGCCGCAGAGAGGGCAGGGCGGACGGCCCGCGGCGACGATCTTCAGGGCCCGCTGCGCGAACGCCCGCGCCTGGGCCGCGGTGATCCGCACGCGGAGAACGGCGACCGCGGGGTCCTCGCTGCCGATGTCGGCCTCGTCGTCCTCGCTCTCGGTCATCTCCTGGGCCTCGATGACGATCCGCTCGTCCTCGGGGTCCCAGGCGAGGGCCATGGTGCCGACCCGGAACTCCTCCTCGACGGGCTGCTCGAGGGGTTCGTCATCCTGCAACTCCATGGGCGCGACCGCGGGCACCACCGCGGCGCCCCCGCCCTGGCGCAGCACCTCGTCCAGGAGCTCCTCGAGACGTTCGGCCAGCAGCGTCACCTGGAACTTCTCCAGCCCGACGCTCGTGACGCGGCGCCCGTCCTGTGCCTGAAGAAAGAAGGCGCGGTCGCCCGGCTGGCCGACGGTGCCCGCGACGAACCTGTCGGGCATGTCGTATGCGATGACCGGCATGAGGATGACCCTACGCTCCGCCGCCGACCGCTGCGTCACTGTCCCGCCCCGACTTCGCAAGAAGATCGTCGACTCGGCCGCCGCCGTCGTTGAGGCGGACCAGGAACGGGCGCAGTTCGGTGTAGCGGATCACGGTGAGCGAGGCCGGATCGGCCTGGATGCGCTGGAACTGGTCGAGGTGGAGTCCGAGGGCGTCGGCCACGATCGCCTTGATGATGTCCCCGTGGCTGCAGACGAGGTACGTCGCGTCCGGCCCGAGCCGGTCGTTCCACTCACGGATCGCGGACACGGCCCGGTGCTGCGCCTCGGCCAGCGACTCCCCTCCCGGGAACCGGGCGGCGCTCGGGTGCGCCTGGACGACCTTCCAGAGGTCCTCCTTGGTCAGTTCCTCGAGGGGGCGGCCGGTCCACTCGCCGTACCTGACCTCGCCGAGGCGCTCGTCGGTCCGGACGCCCAGTCCGTCGCGGCCGGCCAGGATCGCCCGCGCCGTCTCCTGACAGCGGTCCAGGGGGCTCGAGACGATGGTCTCCAGCGGAACCGGTGCCAGCCGCGCCGCGAGTTCGGCGGCCTGCCGACGGCCCCGCTCGTCCAGGTGCACCCCCGGAGTCCAGCCCGCGAGCACCGGTCCGGTCATCTCGGTCAGCCCATGGCGTACCAGCAGAAGTGTGGCCACGCGGTGAACTGTAGTCGCAGTCCGGGCCGCGCTTGTCTCCCGTTTCCGTGGGTAGCCACCGTTGGACGATTTGTTAACCCGCGATGCGCGACAATGTCCTGTCATGATCATGGATTGCGCCATCTACCGTAAGGGCGAGCGTGAGAGCGTCGACGGCGACCTCAGCGACGCCCTCGACGTCGCGCGCGAGAACGGCGACGCCTTCATGTGGATCGGGCTGCACGAGCCGACCCGCGAGGAGTTCGACCTGGTCGCCGGCGAGCTGCAGTTGCATCCCCTCGCGATCGAGGACGCGGTCAACGCGCACCAGCGTCCCAAGCTCGAACGCTACGGCGACACGCTGTTCGTCGTCGTCAAAACGCTGCACTACGTCGACGCGACCTCCGACATCGAGGTCGGCGAGATCATGCTGTTCGTCGGCGCGGACTTCGTCATCACGGTCCGGCACGGCCAGGGCAGCCCGCTCAAGGAGGTACGCCGGCGCCTGGAGGCCGACACGGACCTGATCTGCCACGGGCCCGGTGCCGTCCTCTACACGGTCCTCGACGAGGTCGTCGACCGGTACGAGGCGATCGCGCACGAGGTCGAGACCGACATCATCGAGCTGGAGCGCGAGGTCTTCTCCCCCCAGCGCGTCACGGTCACCGAGAAGATCTACGACCTCAAGCGCGAGGTGCTGGAGTTCCGCGGCGCGGAGGATCCCCTCATCCCGGTCCTGCAGGACATCGTCAAGCGCCGGGTCGAGCTCCCGCCCGGCACGCTGGAGTACTTCCGCGACGTCCTCGACCACCTCCTGCGCGTCGACGAGCGGGTCGACTCCCACAGCGAGCTGCTGACGAACGTGCTGAACGCGCACCTCGCCCAGGTCGGCATGCAGCAGAACGAGGACATGCGCAAGATCTCCGCCTGGGCGGCGATCCTGGCGGTGCCCACCATGGTGACCGGCGTGTACGGAATGAACTTCGAGCACATGCCGGAGCTGAAACAGTCGTGGGGCTATCCGGCGGCGCTCCTGCTCATCCTGACGATCTGCGTGGGGCTCTACCGCTGGTTCCGCAAGAGCGGATGGCTGTGACGCCCCTCAGGTCGCGGTGATGGCCCCGGCGGCGAGCAGGCCGATCAGGACGCCGCCGAGGGCCACGCGGTAGTAGGTGAACACCAGCGTCGAGTGGCGGACCAGGAACTTCAGCAGCCACGCGATCGAGGCGTACCCGACGACGAAGGACACCACGGTGGCGACCGCGGTCCCGGTGACCGGCAGGCCTCCCTCCCCCACCTTGCGCAGCTCGAACAGGCCGGACAGCACGACCGCCGGGATGGACAGCAGGAAGGAGTAGCGCGCCGCGGCCTCCCGGGTGTACCCGAGGAAGAGGCCACCGGTGATCGTGGAGCCCGACCGCGAGGACCCGGGGATCAGCGCCAGGCACTGGAAGCCGCCGATGATCAGGCCGTCCCGCATGTTGAGGTCGCCGACTTCGAGCTTCTGCCGTCCGGCCCATTCGGCGACCATCATCACCAGGCCCATGACGATGAGCGACCCCGCGTTGATCCAGAGGTTGCGGGCAGGGCCCTCGATCAGCTTGTTGAACGCCAGCCCGGCGACCGAGACCGGGATGGTTCCCAGCCCGACGTACCACCCCATGCGCGCGTCGAGGTGACCGCGCAGCTCCTTGTCGGTGAGGCTGCGGAACCACGTGCCGATGATGCGGACGATGTCCCGCCAGAAGAACAGGAGCACCGCGAGCATCGTGCCGAGCTGGATGACCGCCGTGAACGCCGCGCCCGGGTCCTTCCAGCCGAGCAGCCGCGGCACGATCAGAAGATGTGCGGAGCTGGAGATCGGCAGGAACTCGGTGAGGCCCTGCACGACGCCCAGAACGGTCGCTTGCACGAAATTCACGGGTCCGGAGTCTCCTTAACACGCCCGCCGACCGGGCGTCGCACTGTTCACCCCGCCCGCCTCACTCGCTCCGTGGTCGGCCTCGCCCCTCGGCCGATCACTCCGCTCGCCAGGTCGGGCGTGCTCGGGTCGCTGAATGACGATGGCAGCCTAGTGCCGCTCACGCCCTCACCCGTCCACGGGTGGGCGTGTCCGCCTA
The DNA here is from genome assembly GCF_024055795.1 of Actinoallomurus purpureus. GTDB lineage: Bacteria > Actinomycetota > Actinomycetes > Streptosporangiales > Streptosporangiaceae > Actinoallomurus > Actinoallomurus purpureus. The sequence continues at coordinate 105,853 of NZ_JAMXMY010000012.1, forward strand.
CGGGTGAGACCTGGCGGGTCGCCGCACCGCCGGCCGGGTGTGTGCGGACGAATTTCCCGACTCCCGATACGCTCCGCAGGCATGGAACAGCGTCACCTCGGCCGGAGCGGCCTGGCCGTTTCCCGCCTCGGCCTCGGAACGATGACGTGGGGCGGGGACACCGAGGTCGATGACGCCGCCGCCCAGCTCACCGCCTTCGTCGAGGCCGGCGGCACCCTGGTCGACACCGCGGACGTGTACTGCGGCGGCGAGAGCGAGCGGGTGCTGGGCGCCCTCGTCGGCCAGGTCGTCGCCCGCGACGACCTGGTGATCGCCACGAAGGCCGTGCTGACCGCCGACGGCACGCGCGACGCCTCCCGGCGTCACCTGCTGCGCGCCCTGGACGCCTCCCTCGACCGGCTGGGCGTGGACCACGTGGACCTGTGGCAGTTGCACGCCTACGACGCGCGGACCCCTCTCGAGGAGACGCTGTCCGCCCTCGACGACGCGGTGGCCTCCGGCCGGGCGCGCTACACCGGCGTGTCGCACTTCGCCGCGTGGGAGCTGGCCCGCGCCGCGACGTGGCAGAAGGCCTGGCCGGGGCGCACCCCGATCGTCTCCACGCAGGTGGAGTACTCCCTGCTGCGGCGCGACATCGAGGACGACGTGCTGCCCGCGGCCGCCGAGCTGGGCGTCGGAGTGCTCCCGTGCTCCCCGCTCGGCCGCGGGGTACTCACCGGCAAATACCGCACCGGCATCCCCGCCGACTCGCGGGCGGCGACCCCGCACTACGCCGAATTCGTGCAGCCCTACCTGAGCGAGCGCGGCGCCCAGATCGTCGAGTCGGTGTCGACGGCGGCCGAGGGGCTCGGCGTGTCGCCGCTGGCCGTCGCGCTCAGCTGGGTGCGCGACCGGCCCGGCGTGGCCGCCCCCATCGTCGGGGCCCGCACGGCCGGCCAGCTCGCAGCGATCCTCAAGGCGGAGGAGATCACGCTGCCGGCCGAGATCCGCGACGCGCTCGACGACGTCTCGTCCGAGTAGGGCCCTACCGGGGCAGGTGCTGGAGCATCCGGTGAAGGCCGGGCCGGGGGCTGATCCGGGCCTGCTGCGCGCCGAGGACGGTGATGGGCACGTCCTCCATGGCCCCTTGGTACCACCAGTACACGCGATCGCTCAGCATCGCGCCGGTCCGGGCCACGGATCGGCTCGTCTCGTGGATCGACGGCACCGCCGCCAGGTCGGCGTGCGAACGCAGCACCATGAAGATCAGTACGCCGTCGACCGGGACGGTGAGGAGCAGGCCGAAGGACGCGGGCTCGCGCAGCAGTTCACCGATCCGCAGCAACTGCGCGGAGGCGGTGCCGCTCGGGCCCGTGACGATGTGCAGGGCGTTGCCCGCGACCGTCTCGTCGGAGCGTACGTCGAGGTCCTCGCGGCGCAGGTTGTCCAGGCCCCATCCCCAGAGCGTCCGCGGGTCGCTCCCCCAGCGATGGGCGTCCGCGGCGCCGACCGGGCGCACCCCTTCCCGGCCCTCCTCCCGGACGCACAGCAGCCCGAAGATCTCGTCACTGAGCACGATGGAGATCGCGTCGTAGCCGGCGGGGAGGGCGTCGCGCCGCATCAGCCGCAGGCCCAGATGGGGCGCGACGCGCTCCGGTCCCGGCCAGCCCGGCTGCTGGTAGGCCGGCTGGTAGGGGCCCGGGTAGGGCGCCGCCGGAGGCTGGTGGCCCTGGGGGTACCCCGGCGGCGGTCCCGGTCGCATGGGGCCGGGCTGGTACGGAGCGGGCCGAGGCGGCCCGGGCGGGTACGGGCCGGGGCCCCACGGACCTCCCGGCGAGGGCGGGTACGGATAGGACATCGGGGTCGCGGGCCTCTGGATTCACGGCGCGGTCGGGGATGGTGCGCCCATCGTGGCATGATCACGCGCCGTGCACGGCACCGACCTTCAGTCGTGACCATCCGGTGACGCGGCACCGTCCTCGCCAACGCGGCGAACACCGGGCGCGACGGCACTAAAGTGAGCGAGCGATGACTGAGACCTTCTCCGGCCCTCCCTCCGACGTGGCCGAGCTGTTCGCGACCAATGACGTCCCGGCCCGGCTCGCGCCCGAGGCGCTGGCCCGCCTCGGCGAGGCCGCCGCCAAGATCCTGCGTGACGACCCGTGGCGGCTGCTGGAGATCCCCGGCGTGCGGCCCGAGCAGGCCGACTTCTTCGCCCGCAGGCTGCTCGGCGCGCAGGCCGGCCGGCACGATCCGCGCCGCGCGGGCGCCCTGGCCGCGCACCTGCTGCTGCGGGCCGCGGGTGACGGCCACACGATCACGCCCGCCAAGGCGGTCCTGTCCGCCCTGGAGGCCTTCGACCCGGGAGACGCGGTGGAGGCGCTGCGCGCGTCCATCGCCGCCGGGGACATCGCCGCGGTGATGGACGAGGCGTCCGAGAACGAACTCCTCGGCCTCGCCCGCCTCACCGTCGCCGAGGAGACGGTCGCCGAGGGCCTCGCCCGGCTCACCGCCACCGCCGACCCGCTGCCCGAGGCCGACGGCGTCCCGGCGGCCGTGTGCGAGAGCGGCGTCAGCGTGCTCGCGGGCGCCCCGGAGGCCGTGGAGGAGGTGCTCCAGCGGCTGCTCGGTGCTCCCGGCGTGATCGTCACCGCCCCGACCGACCGGGCCGCGCGTGCGCTCGGCGGCGCCCGCTCCCTGCACCTGCTGCTGGAACCCGGACCGGCCGGCTACTCCCGGGGAGAGGACCGCCCGCTGGAAGCCGACCTCGTCGTGGTGGCCGAGGCGGACACCCTCGACGTCGAGCACGCGGCCGCGCTCGTCGAGGCGTGCATGGACGGCACGCATCTGGTCCTCGCCGGCGACCCGGCGGCACCGTCCCCGTCCGGCGCGGGCCGCGTCCTCGCCGACGTCATCGCCTCCGGCACGGTGACGGTCACCGAGCTGCCCGCCGCGCCGCGAGACGTGATCGGCCGGCTGACCGCGGCGGCCCGCGCGGGGACCCTCGCCCCGGTGGAGTCCGCCGACCGAGAGGTCGTCATCGTCCCGGCGGCCGAGGCCCGTGAGGCGGCCCACCGCGCGGTGCAGCTCGTCACGGACTCCATTCCCCGCGCCCTGGGCATCCCCGCCGAGGAGATCCTCGTGGTGACGCCCGTACGACGCGGGGAGGCCGGTGCGGTGGCGCTCAACCAGACGCTGAAGGAAAGGCTCAACCCGGGCCCGGGCCCGTACGACGCCGGCGACCGCGTCGTCGCCGTCACCGACCTGCCGAGCGCCGCCGCGGGCGAGTTCGGCACCGTCACCGCCGCCCATCCGGCCGAGGGCACACTGGACGTCGCGTTCCCGTCCGGCGACGCGACGGTGCCCGGCTCCGCGGTACGCCACGGCTGGGCCGTGACCGTCCTCCGGGCCCAGGGCACACGCTGGCCGGCCGTCGTGGCCGTGCTGCCCGGGGAGGCGGGCGGGGCGCTGTCCCGGGCGCTGGCGGTGGGCGCCTTCAGCCGGGCGCGGCGGCACCTGTCGGTCGTGCACGCCGCCGGCCCGGAACTGGCCCGCGCGGTGCGCGACCGCACCGAGCCGCCCCGCCGTACGCGTCTTTCCGCGTTGCTGCGCGAGAACATGGCAGACCTGTAACCCTGTAGTTCGCGGCGTTTCCGTGTAACGCTCGTCTCGTTGGACCAGTTGTCAGTAACAACGGGAGACGACCCAGGGAGTGACATGGGCTCAAGGCGAGACTGGCGGCGCGTCGGGGCGGCGTCGGCGACGGTGTCCGCCGGCGCGGTGATGTTCTTCGCGGCCGGCGCCGGTCCGGCGTCGGCGGAGTCGCGCGCCACGGTCCGGACGGCGGGCGAGTGCAAGCTCGGCCCCCTGCTCTGCAGTGTCCTGGGCGGCGGGACTGGCAAGCCGGCGAACCCGCCGAAGTCGGGCGGAAGCGGATCCACCAAGCCGAAGCCCAAGCCGTCCGCCGGTCATTCCCACCACTCCGGTTCCGGTTCGGGCGGCGGATCGCACTCCGGCTCGAGTGGTGGATCCCACTCGGGTTCGGGCGGCGGATCGGGATCCGGCTCGGTGAACGTGCCCATCGCTCCCCCGGCGGCGGGCACGGCCGGCGACGCCCCGCAGGTGGCCGCGCCGCAGCCGCAGGGCCCCGCGCTGCCCGACATCACGTCCCAGGGCCCGCTCGTGTACCCGCAGGAGTCGCCCGTCCGGCAGGAGCAGCCGACGGCGGCGCGGCTGATGGCCGCCAGCGACCCGGCGGAGGACTCCGTTCCGCCGTTGCTCGTGGCGACCGCCTCCGGGCTGATCGGCGCGGTCACGGCGCTGAACCTCAGCGTGCTCAACCGCCGTCTGCGCCGCCCGCGCTCCCGCTGACAGGTGAGCCCGGTCCCGGCCGGAGAGCCCGTCGACGCGCCGCCGCCGTCCGGGCCGCCGCCGGAACCCGTCGTCGATCCGCCCGGCTCACGCCACCGGCGAGGGCCGTAAGCGACTGGGCAGAAACGTACGCTAGGCGGTGATGATCAATAGGACGACGTCAGAGACGCCCGGTTCGACCAAGGCGCACGGGGGCGGCGTCCTGATCGGCGCATTGGTCATTGACTCGGTCGGCAACGGGCTCTTCCTCCCCCTGTCCCTGGTGTTCTTCACCCGGCTCACCGATGTCCCGCTGAGTCTTCTCGGCATCCTGCTCAGCGTCGCCGGCGCGATCACGCTGCCGATCCCTGTCTGGACCGGTGCGCTGGCCGACCGGCTGGGTGCGCTGCCCCTGGTCGTCGCGGCCCAGGTCATGCAGGCCCTCGGTTACCTCGCCTACGGCCGGGTCGACGAGCCGGTCGGCATCTTCTTCGCTGTGAGCCTGGTGGCCGTGGGCGTGCGGGTCTTCTGGTCGAGCATCTTCACCGCGGTCGCGGACCATGCCGACGCGAGCACATCCACCATGCGCAGTGACTCATGGTTCGCCTGGGCCAACATGGCTCGCACCGCCGGGCTCGGCCTGGGTGGGCTGATCACCGGCGCCGTCATAGCCGACGGCCGTACCGCCGCCTATCACGCCGTCGCCTACGCCGCGGCGGGCTGCTTCGCCGCAGCCGCCGCCGTGATCACGGTCTTCGTCCGCGTACCGAAGCTCCGCCACGACGCCGGACAGACCCGAACCGGATATGGAACGATCCTCAAAGACCGCCGGTTCCTCGCCCTGACCGGTATCAATACCGTCTTCGCGATGACGGGCATGATGCTCGCGCTGGCCTTGCCCACCTTCGTGCTCACGGGCCTGAGAGGGCCCACTTGGCTCGCATCCGCGCTCCTCGTCGGTAACACCGTCGTGGTGTCGGTGCTCGCCGCACCCGTCATCAAGCGACTCGCCGCCTACCGACGCACCCGGATCATCATGACCGCGGCCGCGTTGTGGTCCGCATGGTGTTTCCTGCTGTCCGGCCTCGTCCCCGGCCGGCTCGTCTGGGTGATCCCCGTGCTGATCGGTGCGACAGCGCTGTTCACCCTGGCCGAGGTGATGCATGCTCCGGTCTCGATCGCGCTGGTGACCGCCATCTCGCCGGCCGAACTGAGGGGCCGCTACATGGCCGCCTTCCAATACTCGTTCACCATCGCCGGGATCATCGCGCCCACGTTCTTCACCACGCTGTTCAACCTCCACCGCTCCCTGCCGTGGATCGCGCTCGGCGCGACGAACTGCCTCGCCATCATCGCCCTACGGCTGCTGGAACCGAACCTGCTGCCCGCCGCACAGCACAACGCCGCTGCGGAGAAAACGCTCGGCGACGACGAAGAGATGTCCGCGGACCATCTGGCCTGAGCGCCGCCGGGCGCGGTCAGCCGCCGACGGCGTGGACGCCGCCGTCGACGTGGACGATCTCGCCCGTCGTCGCCGGGAACCAGTCGGACAGCAGCGCCACGCAGGCCTTGGCGGTCGGCTCCGGGTCGGCGACGTCCCAGCCCAGCGGGGCCTTGTCCGGCCAGACGTTCGTGAACTCCTCGAAGCCCGGGATGCTCTTGGCCGCCATCGTCTTGAGCGGCCCGGCGGCCACGAGGTTGACGCGCACGCCGTCCGGGCCGAGGTACTTGGCGAGGTATCGGGCGGTGGACTCCAGGCCGGCCTTGGCCACGCCCATCCAGTCGTACACCGGCCAGGCCTGGGTGGCGTCGAAGTCCAGGCCCACGACCGAGCCGCCGTTCTTCATCAGCGGCAGGCAGGCGGCCGTGAGGGACTTCAGGGAGTAGGTCGAGACCTGGACGGCGGTGGCGACGTCGTCCCACGGGGTGTTCATGAAGTTGCCGCCCATGGCGGTCTGCGGCGCGAATCCGATGGAGTGCACGACCCCGTCGAGCCCGTCGACGTGCGCGGCGACCTTTCCGGCGAGACCGTCGAGGTCCTCGGCGCTGGTGACGTCCAGCTCGATCACCGGCGCGGCCTCCGGGAGCCGCTTGGCGATGCGCTCGACGAGCGACATGCGGCCGAATCCGGTCAGGACGACGGTGGCGCCCTCCTGCTGGGCGAGCCGCGCGATGTGGAAGCCGATGGAGGCGTCGGTGAGGACGCCGGTGACGAGGATCCGCTTGCCGTCGAGAATGCCCATTCAGTGTCCCATTTCCAGATATCGGCCGCCGCCCGCGGCGGGCCGGTGCTCGTTGTCAGGATGCGCCCGCGGCGACCGTCTACCGGTCGGTGGAGCGGTCGGCACGCCGGCGGTCAGTGCCCCATTCCGAGGCCGCCGTCGACGGGGATGACCGCACCGGTGATGTAGGCGGCGTCCTCACCGGCCAGGAAGCGGACGGCCTTGGCGATCTCGGCCGGCTGGGCGATGCGGCCCAGCGGGATCTGCTTCTTGATCTCGGCCTGGCGGTCCTCCCCCAGCGCCGCGGTCATGTCGGTCTCCACGAAGCCGGGCGCGACGACGTTGACCGTGATGTTGCGCGAGCCGAGCTCGCGGGCGAGCGACCGCGCGAAGCCGACCAGCCCGGCCTTGGAGGCGGCGTAATTGGCCTGGCCACCGGAGCCGAGCAGTCCGACGACGGAGGACACGAGGATGATCCGGCCGCCCCGCTTGCGCATCATGCCGCGGACCGCGCGCTTGGCGACGCGGTAGGCGCCGGTGAGGTTGGTGTCGAGGACGGAGGTGAACTCCTCCTCGCTCATCAGCGCGAGCAGGTTGTCCCTGGTGATGCCGGCGTTGGCGACCAGCACCTCCACCGGCCCCTGCTCCGCCTCGATCTTGCCGAACGCCGCGTCGACGTCCTCGACGCTCGTGATGTCGCAGCGCACGCCGAACAGGCCCTCGGGGGGCTCCCCGGAGCGGTAGGTCACGGCGACGGCGTCCCCGGCGTTCTTCAGCTCGTGGGCGATGGCCAGCCCGATTCCCCGGTTGCCTCCGGTGACGAGGGCGGAGCGACTCATTAGACGAACCTCCAGTTCGATCGTGGCGAGCCTATTGCGCTACCGATAGGTAACACGAGCACGGCACCGCCAAGGAGGACCGGCCGGTCTTTGTAGGACGCGATAGGTTGCATGGGTGCGAGAGATCGATCCAGAGTTCACCGCCCTGCCGTCGCGCGCACTGGCCGACGCGGCGCTGTCCAGAGCGCGGGATCTCGGCGCCGAACACGTCGACTTCCGCCTCGAACGCATCCGGAGCCAGACCCTGCGCCTGTCCGACGGCAGTCTCGAGACGGCCCTCGACGCCGACGACGTCGGGTTCGCCGTCCGAGTGATCCTGAACGGCACGTGGGGATTCGCCGCGGGCATCGACCTGACGACCGACGCGGCCGCCCGGGTGGCCGAGCAGGCGGTCGAGGTGGCCAAGGTGGCCGCGGCCATCAACCGTGAACGCATCGAGCTGGCCACCGAGCCGGCGCACGGCGAGCAGGTCTGGATCTCGGCCTACGAGGTGGACCCGTTCGACGTGGCGGTCCGGGACAAGATCGCGCTGCTGGCCGACTGGAGCGCCCGGCTGCTGCGCGACGACCGGGTCGCGCATGCCGACGCGTCGCTCCTGCAGGTCAAGGAGAACAAGTTCTACGCCGACACGGCGGGGACCGTGACCACGCAGCAGCGGGTGCGCCTCCACCCGGTGCTGAACGCCGTCGGCATCCGGGACGGCGCCTTCGACACGATGCGCACCCTCGCCCCGCCGGTGGGGCGAGGCTACGAATACCTCACGGGCAGCACGTGGGACTGGGACGGCGAGCTGGCCCGCATCCCCGAGCTGCTGGCCGAGAAGCTGTCGGCGCCCTCGGTCGAGGCCGGCACGTACGACCTCGTCATCGACCCGTCGAACCTCTGGCTGACGATCCACGAGTCGATCGGGCACGCCACCGAGCTCGACCGGGCGCTCGGATACGAGGCCGCGTACGCCGGCACGTCCTTCGCGACGCCCGACAAGCTCGGCAGCCTGCAGTACGGCTCGAAGGTCATGAACATCACCGGGGACCGCACCGCCGAGCACGGCCTGTCCACGATCGGCTACGACGACGAGGGCGTCGAGACCCAGCGGTGGGACATCGTCCGCGACGGCCTCTTCGTCGGCTACCAGCTGGACCGGCGGATCGCGCACCTGACCGGGGCGGAGCGGTCCAACGGTTGCGCGTTCGCCGACTCCCCGTCGAGCATGCCGCTGCAGAGGATGGCGAACGTCTCGCTGCGGCCGGCGCCGGACGGCCCGTCGACCGAGGAGCTCATCGCCGGCGTCGACCACGGGATCTACGTGGTCGGCGACAAGAGCTGGTCGATCGACATGCAGCGCTACAACTTCCAGTTCACCGGCCAGCGCTTCTACAAGATCGAGCGGGGGCGGCTCGCGGGCCAGCTGCGGGACGCCGCCTATCAGGCGACGACCACGGACTTCTGGAACTCGATGGAGGCCGTCGGCGGGCCGCAGACCTACGTCCTCGGCGGCGCGTTCAACTGCGGGAAGGGCCAGCCCGGCCAGGTCGCGCCGGTCAGCCACGGCGCGCCGTCCGCGCTGTTCCGCGGCGTCAACATCCTCAACGCGGTGAAGGAGGCGGGCAAGTGACCACCCCGCAGGAGACGGTCGAGCGGGCGCTGGCGCTGTCGCGCACGGACGGCTGCGTCGTCATCGCCGAGGAGTCCAGCGGCACGAACCTGCGCTGGGCGGGCAACACGCTGACCACCAACGGCGTCACCCGGTCCCGGCGGCTGACCGTCATCGCGATCAAGAACAAGGCCGACGGCGTCTCCACCGGGGTCATGTCCCGTACGGGCGTGACCGAGGATCAGCTGGAGGACCTGGTCCGCGCGGCCGAGCGGGCCGCGGCCGACAACGCCCCGGCCGACGACGCCGCGTCCCTGGTCGACGCGTCCGAGGCCGGTCCGGGCGGCCGCTGGGACGACCCGCCGGCCGAGACGTCCATCGGCGTCTTCGAGGGCTTCGCGCCGTCGCTCGGCGAGGCGTTCGCGGCCGCGAAGGGGAACGCCCGCCTGCTGTACGGCTTCGCCGAGCACACCATGAACACCACCTTCCTCGGCACCTCCGCCGGGCTGCGGCTCCGGTCCGACGAGCCGACCGGGAAGGTCGAGCTCAACGCGAAGTCCGACGACCTGTCCCAGTCGGCGTGGAACGGCGTGGGCACGCGCGACTTCCGCGACGTCGACGTCACGGCGCTCGCCGACGACCTCACCCGGCGGCTCGAGTGGGGCCGGCGGCGGATCGACCTGCCCGCGGGCCGCTACGAGACGCTGCTGCCGCCGAGCGCGGTGGCCGACCTGATGGTCTACCTGTACTGGTCGGCCGGCGCCCGCGACGCCCACGACGGCCGTACGGTCTTCAGCAAGCCGGGCGGAGGCACCAAGGTCGGCGAGAGCCTGTCCGACACGCCGGTCCGCCTGTACAGCGACCCGGCGGCGCCCGGCCTGGAGTGCACGCCCTTCGTGGTCGCGCACGCCTCGAGCCGTGAGTCGTCGGTGTTCGACAACGGCATCGCGCTCCGCCCGGTCGACTGGATCTCCGACGGCAGGCTGTCCGCGCTGCTGCAGACCCGCCACTCGGCCCGGCTGACGGGCCTGCCCTTCACCCCCGGCGTCGACAACCTGCTGATGGAGGTTCCGGGCGGCACGGCGACGCTCGACGAGATGATCGCCGGCACCCGCCGCGGGCTGCTCCTCACCTGCCTGTGGTACATCCGCGAGGTCGACCCGCAGTCGCTCCTGCTCACCGGGCTGACCCGCGACGGGGTGTACCTCGTCGAGGACGGGGAGGTCGTCGGCGAGGTCAACAACTTCCGGTTCAACGAGAGCCCGGTCGGCATGCTGGGGCGGGTGGCCGAGGCCGGCGCGACACGGCGGACCCTCGCGCGCGAGTGGTCGGACTACTTCACCCGCACGGCCATGCCGCCGCTGCGGATCGCCGACTTCAACATGTCGACGGTCAGCAAGGCGAGCTGACCGCCCGTCCCGGCCGGCCGCCTCCGCGGAGACGTCCGGCCGGGCTTCGGACGGCCGGGTCCGGACACAAGCGGTACGGACCCGGGGTCGTCCGTCTCAAAGGTCGTACGGCCGCCGGTGCCTGCTCAGGACCGTACGCGCTCCGGGCTCTCGGCTCTCGGCTCTCGGCCGTACGGGCCGCCGGGCGGCGCGCTCAGGAGTCCTCGAGGCGGAAGCCCACCTTCAGGCCCACCTGGTAGTGCGCGACCTCACCGTCGACGATCTGGCCGCGCACCTCGGTCACCTCGAACCAGTCGAGATGCCGCAGCGTCTGCCCGGCCCGCCTGATCGCGTTGCGGATCGCGGCGTCCACGTTGTCCGGTGAGGTGCCCACGATCTCCGTTACCCGGTACGTCCGGTCTGTCATGACGGTTCCTCCCACGCGGCGATGGACGGCTTTTGATCTCTCTTCCCTCCCTCATACGCCCCATGCGGTGGGTGAGGCAGGCTTGCTGCCGTGTTCTCCAATGAAGCGGACCACCGGCGGCTCGTCGAGCGGGCACGGCAGGTCCTGTCCGCCGACGTCTTCGACTTCTACGCCGGCGGAGCCGGCGACGAGACGACGCTCGCCGCCAACGAGACGTCCTGGCGCGGGGTACGGCTGCGGCCGCGCGTCCTGCGCGACGTCTCCCTGATCGACCCGCGCGTCACGGTGCTCGGCCGGGAGCTGACCGTGCCGGTGGGCGTGGCCCCGGTCGGCTATCAGACCCTCGCCCACCCGGAGGGCGAGGTGGCGATGGCGCGGGGCGCGCGACGGGCCGGCGCGCTGCTGACGGTCTCCTCGCGCAGTTCCCGGCGGATCGAGGAGGTGGCCGCCGAGGCGGGGCCGTGGTGGTTCCAGGCGTACGTCATGCGCGACCACGGCCTGACACGGGAGCTCGTACGACGCGCCGCCGCGGCCGGGGCGACGGCGATCGTGCTCACCGGGGACACGCCCTATCTCGGGCGGCGGCGCCGCGACCGGGACGCCGGGCTGATCCCGGACGAGGTCTTCGGCGTGAACCTCGGTGCGGGGTTCGACCGGGCGCTGGCGGAGCAGGCGCCGGACGTGACCTACGCCGACGTCGCCCGGCTGCGAGACGTCTCCGGCCTGCCGGTCGTGGTCAAGGGCGTGCTGCGCGGCGACGACGCGCGCGAATGCGTCGCGGCGGGAGCGTCCGGCGTGTGGGTGTCCAACCACGGAGGGCGGCAGCTGGACGGGGCGATACCGACGGCCGAGGCCCTGCCCGAGGTCGCGGACGCGGTGGGCGACGCGGCCGAGGTCTACGCCGACGGCGGCGTCCGTACGGGCGTGGACGTGCTCCGGGCGCTCGCGCTCGGTGCCCGCATGGTGTTCGTCGGCCGGCCGGCCCTGTGGTGCCTGGCGGTGGGCGGCGCGGAGGCGGTGGCCGCCGGTTTGACGGAGCTCAATGGCGCGCTGTCCCGGGCGATGGGGCTGGCGGGGGCGGCGACGACGGCGGAGATCACCCGGGAGCTTGCCCGGTCGCCCCTGGGGATACCGTGGAGGAGTGAGGGTCAAACCACGGATCCGGCGACGTGAGCAGCCGGTGGTCTACACGGTGACGGATGCACGCCGGCCGCTGTCCGAGGACATCGGGTACCGCGAGCGCCGTTATCTGATCACGATGGGCGTCCGGGCGCTCTGCTTCCTGTTGAGCATCATCTTCGCCGTGACGCTGCCCGGCGGCTGGCGGTGGCTGGCGATCGCGGCGCTGATCGGAGCGGTCATCCTGCCGTACGTTGCCGTGATCTTTGCCAATGGCGGACGTGAACCTGACTCGCGTTCCCGTTTTGCCCCATATGAGGCAAAGTCTGTTGACCGAAACCAGATTTCTGGCCCCCGTGACGAAATCGGCTCGTGACAATCTCTTGACTAACTCAGGGGGGGTTCGGTGTACGATTTGTACCGGCGCTCTGGTCCCCCGTCGGGGCGCCCGTGCCGGTGTTCCGGGCCCCCGTCGGAACACCGATGAGCGCGACGCCGGGAGGATTGCCCCCGTATCCTCCCGGCGTCGCCACATTTCCGCCCCTCTTCCTTAGCGGCGCCGACCTGCGGCGATGCTACCGGCCATGCGGTCTGGGCCGATCCGGCCGCTCCGCCGTCCCGACCGCCGTCGTCAGGCGTCGCGCCGCTTCAGCAGGATCGCGGCGATCACCAGCAGCGCCACCGTCCAGGCGCAGAAGACCCCGAACCCCTGCCACGGTGTCAGAAGATCGTTCTTTCCCTGATGCGCCTGGGCGATCAGGTGACCCGCCTCGGACGGCAGGTAGGCGTGCACATGCTTGCCGAAGCTGCCCGGGAGCAGCTGGGCCAACGGGGCCAGGACGAGGACGAATCCGATCACGCCCGTGATGCCCGCAGCGGTATGCCGGACGATCCCCCCGATCGCCAGGGCGAACAGGCCCAGCAGGGCGAGGTACACACCGCCGCCGACGACGGCGCGCAGGACGCCGGGGTCGCTCAGCGACACCGGCGCCTTGGCATGGAGAATCGGCGCGCCGATGAAGAAGGAGGCGAACGACACCACCGTCCCGAGCACGAGGATCAGCAGGCCGAACACCGCCGACTTGGCGGCGAGCATGGACATCCGCCGGGGCACCGCCAGGAGGCTGGCGCGGATCATGCCGGTGGAGTACTCCGAGGCGATCACCATGACGCCGAGCACGCAGACGGTCAACTGGCTGAGGAAGAACCCGCTGCCGAGGATCGTGCCCGTGGGATCGGCGGCCACGGCCGCGCGGCCCGCCGGATCGGTCTTGTCCCACTGCGCCGCGGTGAGCGCCGTGAACAGGGCGGTGAAGCCCAGGTCGAGGACGACGAGCAGGATGAGCGACCACACCGTGGAACGCACTGACCGGATCTTGGTCCACTCGCTCAGCATCAGGCGGTGGAAGCGCGGCCTGCGGTCGACCGGAGCGGCCGGGCGAGTGGTGGCGCTGGGGACAGTGGTCATCGCGGGTCTCCTTCGCCATGCGGGGCCGGCGCCGCGCCGTACTCGACGCTGTCGCGGGTCAGCTCCATGAACGCCTCTTCCAGGGAGCCGCGCCGCGGGGTGAGCTCGTGCAGCACGAAGCCGCCGGCGGCGGCGAGCTCGCCGATGCGCGGAGCGTCGAGGTTGGAAACGGTCAGTGTTCCGTCACCGTCCAGGGCGGTCTTGCCTCCCTCTTCGCCGATGAGGGCGGCGAGCTGCTCGGCGTCCGGGCTCCGCACCACCACCTGCTGCTCGGTGCTGCGCTCGATGAACTCCTCCGTCGAGCAGTCGGCGATCAGCCGGCCCCGGCCGATGACGATGAGATGCTCCGCGGTGACCGCCATCTCGTTCATCAGGTGGCTCGAGACGAACACGGTGCGCCCCTCGGATGCGAGGCGCTTCATGAGCGTGCGGATCCACATGATGCCCTCGGGGTCGAGGCCGTTGACCGGCTCGTCGAGGATCAGCACGGAGGGGTCGCCGAGGAGGGCCGCAGCGATGCCGAGCCGCTGGCCCATGCCCAGGGAGAAGCCGCCCGCGCGCTTGCGGGCGACGTCGCCGAGCCCGACCAGCTCGATGACCTCGTCGACCCGCCGGCCACCGATGCCCTGGGTCTGGGCCAGGCACAACAGATGGTGGTAAGCACTGCGTCCGGTGTGGACCGCCCGTGCCTCGAGCAGCGCGCCGACCACCGAGAGCGGCCGGGGAAGCTCCCGGTAGTGCCGGCCGTGAATGGTCGCGTCGCCGCCGTCCGGGCGGTCGAGGCCGAGCAGCAGCCGCATCGTCGTCGACTTCCCGGCACCGTTCGGGCCGAGGAATCCGGTCACCCTTCCGGGCTCGACCGTGAAGGACAGATCGTTCACGGCGACTTTGTCGCCGTAGCGTTTCGTGAGGTTCTTCGCCTCGATCATCGACAGATCCTGTGTTCGGGGGAAAGGAAAGTGATCTCGATCACGTTAGACGGTCCAACCGGGGTATCGGATCCCCCTTTGGGCTGATCCCGTACCGCCGTCCGGCCATTTCCGATGGCCGACCGGCCGTATCGACGGGTCGTCGGTGGGTAACGGGACCCCGATGAATCGGTCAACGCGTCGCACGGTCCTCGTGGCCGGGGCCGCCAACCTCGTGGTGGCGGCCACCAAACTGGCCGCGGTCCTGGTACTGATCGTCGTCGCCTATCGGCTCGGCCGGGACAACAGGGACATGCTCATCGGCCACGCCGCCGACCCCGACGAGCGGCGCCTGATCACCGAGGAGATCAACGCCACCGACGGGGCCGACGACGTCCTCGAACTCCTCACGATGCGCCTGGGCCCACGCGTTGGGCGTCCTCGGCGGGCTCCTCCACGGTGTCGCGCGGGCGGCTGCGCTCTGCGTCGATCACCGGGGGTCCGGGCCCGGGCCGTACGCCCCCGCGGACGCGGGTCTCCATCTACCCTGCCGTCCGCGACGCAAACAAATACCCACAAATACGGATAGTGAAGGCATATGCGGGTGGCCACCGCGAAAGGCACCGGCCGGGCGGACCGGCGAGCGTGGGCGGTCGGCCAGACTGGTGGGGTGACCGATTCCGAGCCCCTCCAGTGCTCCGCCAAGGACTGCCGGGCCGACGCCCGCTGGGCCCTGCGCTGGAACAACCCGAAGATCCACGATGCCGACCGGCTCAAGATCTGGCTGGCCTGCGACGACCACAAGGAACATCTGAGCACGTTCCTGGCCCGCCGGGGATTCCTGCGCGACGCCGTCCCGGTCGACGAGATCCGGTAGCTCCTTCTCCGGCGACCGTGCTCCCCGCCAGGGCGGCGCCCATGGAACGGCTCGGAGGCGGGAACACGGACTGCGTGAGGCCGGCGAGAAGACGGGCGTGGACGGCGCGGTCCCGGTGGGTCCCGCGGACGCTTTGGCCGCGGCGGTTCCTGCGGACGGCGGGGTCCGTGTGGGTCCCGCGGACGCCGTGGCGTCGGCGGGACCCCCACTCGGCCGGGTCCCGGCGGTTCGCGGGGCCGCCGCGCCCACCTCGGTCCGGGAGCGTCACACCGGCGATCATGCTGCTGGCGCTGGGCTCCGGAGCGGCCGACGCCTTCAGCTTCGTGGCGCTCGGGGCCGTGTTCACGAGCGTCATGACCGGGAACCTCATCCTGCTCGGCATCGCCGTCGTGCATGCCGATCTCGGCGCCGGCGTACGCGCCGCAGTGTCCATCACGGCCTACGCCTCCGGAGTGCTCGGCGCCGCCACCTGGCTCCGGGGCGCTGGCCCTCCCGGCCCCGGACCGTGGCCGCGACGCGTCGTCGGCGCGCTGGGCGTGGTACCGACGGCGCAGGCCGTCGTGCTGGCCGGGTGGCTCGCCTCGGCCGGCCGTCCCGGCGCGGTCGCGCAGGTCGCGCTGGTCGCGGTGGCCGCCGCGGCGATGGGCGTGCAGGGCACGGCGGTCAACGCCTTGGCGGTGAGCGGGGCCGCGACCACCTACCTCACCGGGACGCTGACCGCGCTGATGACGGAGGTGGCCACCACCGGCTCCCCCGTGACCATGCGGCGGCGCTTCGCCGTGCTGGGCGCCGCCCTGGCCGGGGCCGCGCTGGAGGCGGTGCTGCTGGTCTGGGCACGCCCTGCGGCGCCGGCCCTTCCCCTGGCCGCAGCCCTTACCGTCGTGACGGTCGCTGTGCCGCGCCGCGCCGGTCGTGGCCCTCGGCGCTCGTGAGCGGCGGGCACCGCGTCGCGGTCAGTGGCGCGCCGGCCACTCGGCGGCGAGTGCGGTGACGCGGGCCGCGGCGTCCCGCGCGGGCTCGCCGCGGCCCACGGCCAGCCCGAGGAGGTAGGCCGTGAGGGGGGCGGCGGGCCGCGCCACGCCGTGCGCGACGTCGCGCGCGAGGTCGAGGATCAGGTCACGATCCACCTCGGCGGGGTCGATGCCCAGCTCCGCGCATGCCGTGTCGAGCCACTCTTCAAGCACCGTTCTCCTCGATCAGCCGTGACGCCTGCGCGACGTCGTCCTCCGTGTCACAGTCGTACCACGCGGGCCGGCGTCGCTCCGCGGCCCGCAGGCGGGCCGGGTCGAGCGGGGCCATGAGCCCGCGCAGCGACGCGCGCGGGTACCCGGTGAGGGCGGCGCGCAGGGTCGCGGTCCGCCACACCCCGGTCAGCCACTGCGGTCTGTCCTCGTCGTCGACGAAGACGGCCCCGGACCGGCCGTGGGCCCGGCGGCGCAGCGCCCCGATGTCGTCGGCAGTGAGGAACGGCAGGTCGGCGGCGAGTACGGCGACCCATGGCGCGTGCACCCGCGCCAGCCCGGCGCGCAGGGCGGGCACCGGCCCGGCCCCCGGCGGGTCCTCCCGGACGGTGACAGCGGCGGGCAGCTCCGGACGGTGCGGCCCGACGAGCACGATCCGCCGCGCGTCCGCCACTGCCGCGCCGACGCGTGACACCAGCGGCCGGCCGCCGACGAGCAGGCCGGGCTTGTCGGCCCCGCGCAGCCGCGACGCGGCACCGCCGGCGAGGATCACCGCGTCGTACGGCTCAATCGTCGTCATGCGCGCTCTTGCCGCTCTCCCGCTCGTACGCACTGAGGTTCTGCTCGAGGACCTTCATCAGCTCCCACACCTGGCTCGGCGGAATCCGCACGCGGGACACCACCTGGGCGGGGACATGAATGTAGGGGGTGCCGCCCTCGTCCTCCATCATCTCCGGCGGGCGCACGGCGGTGGAGAAGTCGATGACAAACGAGTCCTGGGTGCGCCACACGGACGCGAAGCCGGCGTACACGCCGACCTCGTGGTCGGGTGGCACGGTGATCTCGACCCGGTGTTCCTGCGGCTGCTCGGTCACGCCGTCCTTTCTACCCGCCGATCGCGGACATCGGACGGGCGGGCTGAAGGAACCCGACGTCGTCGATGCCGTGGCCGGCGCGCTTGCCCGCCACGGCGGCCGTCCAGCGCTCGGCGAGTTCGCGGTCCGAGGCGCCCGAGCGCAGGGCGGCGCGCAGGTCGGACTCCTCGCGGGCGAACAGGCAGTTGCGGATCTGACCGTCCGCGGTGAGCCGCACCCGGTCGCACGCTCCGCAGAACGGCCGGGTGACCGAGCCGATGACGCCGACCCGGGCCGGGCCGCCGTCGACGAGGAACGTCTCGGCCGGAGCGCTGCCACGGGCGGCGGCGTCGTCCGGCAGGAGGGTGAACTCCGCCGTCAGCCGGTCGAGGATCTCGTCGGCGGTGACCATGTTCTCGCGCCGCCAGCCGTGCTGGGCGTCGAGCGGCATCTGCTCGATGAAGCGCAGCTCGTACCCCTTCTCGAGGCAGAAGCGCAGCAGGGGCACCGCCTCGTGGTCGTTGACGTCGCGCATCAGCACCGTGTTCACCTTCACCGGCCGCAGCCCGGCCCGCTCGGCGGCGGCGAGGCCGGCGAGCACGTCCGGCAGCCGGTCCCGGTGCGCGAGCCGTACGAAGGTGTCACGGTCGAGGGTGTCGAGGGAGACGTTCACGCGGTCGAGCCCCGCCTCGCGCAGAGGCTCGGCGAGCCGGGACAGGCCGATGCCGTTCGTGGTGAGCGACACGTGCGGGCGCGGGCGCAGCGCGGTCGTGCGGGTCACGAGGTCGACCAGGCCCCTGCGCAGCAGCGGCTCGCCTCCGGTGTACCGGACCTCGGTGATCCCGAGGCGTTCGACGCCGACGGCGACGAGCCGGATCACCTCGTCGTCGGTGAGCAGCTCGGGCTTGGGCAGCCACTCGAGGCCTTCGGGGGGCATGCAGTAGGTGCAACGCAGGTTGCAGCGGTCGGTGAGGGACACGCGAAGATCGGTCGCCACCCGGCCGAAGCCGTCCACCAGCAAGGACGAACCCCCTCTATCGATGCGGACACTTCAGCCTATGTCGCCGGACCGACGATTCGTGCTACCACCGGGATTCCATAACGTCTGGTGATCTTTAAACATTTCTCCCGAAAACAGAGAACCTTCCGCGACATCAAGTGGTCATAGTGACCGGACGGGGTGCCCGTCCCTCCCGCGCCCAGCGGGAGCCGTCTCAAACGGAGAGTGAGAGTCACCCAGGTGAAGCTCAGCACCACCCTCGCGGTCGCCGGGGTCGCCGGCGCCATCGCCGCCGCCGGTCTCGCGTCCGCGGCGCAGGCCGCCGTCTCCCCGACGACCAAGCCGGGCGCCTGCTCGGTCGTCAAGGACCGACTGGTCCTCGCGTTCGCCCACGGCTACGTCGTGGGCAAGAAGGTCGACCAGCCGCTGTCGATCAGCACGAAGGGCAAGAAGACCTGCCTTCTCAGCGGCCGGCCTGAGGTCGAAGTGCTCGACAAGCATTTCAAGGTCATCGGCGATTTCGTGGGCGCCCCGGGCAAGGCGCTGGTCGGGCCGAAGAACGAGGCGGTGTTCCACCTGACCTACACGACCAGGGGCAAGCACACCGTCCGTCCGGCGTACGTCCTGGTCAAGATCCCGCACCACGGCGGGAAGTTCGCGCCGGTTCGGTGGCATGCCGAGAACCCGAGCTCGAGGCTCAAGGTCGGCGGTTTCAAGCCCTTCCTGGACTGAGACCAGCGGGATGCGAGCGGCGAGCCGCCGAGCGAGCGAGAGGCTCGGAACGGCCTCCCGATAGGGGGCCGGCCGGCGATACGCGGCCGGTGAGTAACGAGCCGACCGCGACGCCGGCGACGAGGCGGACACCGCCGTGAGCACGCCGGAGCCGTCCCCACCTCCACGGCGGGGACGGCTCAACGGCTCCTGGTGAGCCTGAGACGCCCGCCGGGCCATGCGGCCCGGCGGGCGTTCCGTCAGCCCTTCACGCAGATCAGCTGGCGCAGGTGGGCGACGACCTCCACGAGGTCGGACTGCGCCTCGATCACCGACTCGATGTCCTTGTACGCCCCCGGGATCTCGTCGATCACGCCGGGGTCCTTCCGGCACTCGACGCCCCTGGTCTGCTCGATCAGGTCGTCGACGGTGAACGACCGCTTCGCCTGGTTGCGGCTCATCCTCCGGCCCGCGCCGTGCGACGCGGAGTTGAAGGCATTCTCGTTCCCCAGGCCGCGCACGATGTACGTGCCGGTCGCCATCGAACCCGGGATGATCCCGAGGTCACCGTCGCCCGCGCGGATCGCGCCCTTGCGGGTGACGAGCAGCTCGACGCCGTCGTAGACCTCCTCGGCCACGTAGTTGTGGTGGCAGGAGATGACGTCGTCCCAGCGGACCCGCTTCCCGGCGAAGAACCTCGTGACGACGTTCTGCGTCAGGGCCATCATCACGGCACGGTTGCGCCGGGCGTAGTCCTGCGCCCAGAACAGGTCCCGGCGATACTCCTCCATCTTGCGCGTGCCGTTGATGAAGACCGCCAGGTCGCGGTCGGGCAGGTCCTGGTTGTGCGGCAGGCGCATCGCGGCCTCGATGTGGTGCTCCGCCAGCTCCTTGCCGATGTTGCGCGAGCCGGAGTGCAGCACGATCCAGACCGAGCCCTCGTCGTCGGCGCAGACCTCCAGGAAGTGGTTGCCCGAGCCGAGCGTGCCCAGCTGCGAGGTCGCCTTCCCCCGGCGGGACCGCGCGACCGGCGCCAGCTCGTCGTAACGCTTCCAGAACTCGTACCAGCCGCGTTCCTTCAGCCCGGGAACGGCCGACGGGTCGACGGGATCCTTGTGCGCCCCGCGCCCGACCGGCACCGCCTTCTCGATCTTCGCCCGCAGACGGCTGAGGTCGTCCGGCAGGTCCGCCACGGTGAGGCTGGACTTGACCGCGGTCATCCCGCAGCCGATATCCACGCCGACCGCGGCCGGGGCCACGGCGTCCCGCATCGCGATCACCGAGCCGACCGTCGCGCCCTTCCCGTAGTGGACGTCGGGCATGACCGCGACGCCGTGCACCCACGGCAGGCTCGACACGTTGCGCAGCTGGTCGAGCGCGACCGACTCGACGTCCGCGGGGTCGGTCCACATCCGGATCGGAACGTGGCCGCCCTTCATCGTGTACGGCATCACCATCTCCTCTCCAGATCGTCGGTGAGCCGGGTCTATGACGCCAGACAGGGCGTGCCCGGTTCAACCCATTTAATGTTCGGTGACGGGTGTGCGCCGCTCAGCGGACGCGGCGGCGATCCCCGCTGCGTTCGGTGAGGCCACGTCGGTCGAGGTGCTCCAGCAGCGGGATCGCCACGCGCCGGCTGGTGCCCAGCGCGCGGCGCGCCTCGCTCGCGGTGAACGGCTGCGGCAGCCCGGCCAGCACACGGACGGCCTCGTCGTCCGCGCCAGGCAGCAGGACGACGCCGTCGGCGATCTTCAGGAGCAGGCCCGCGCGCACCGCCGCGGCCAGGGCGCGGCCCGTAAGACCCAGCTCCGCGAGCCGGTCCGCCTCCGGGGCGTGGAACCGATCCTTCTTCAGCTCCTCGCGCAGCCGTCGCAGCGCGTCGGCCACCGGTGCCGGCAGGCCGGCCGAGGCCGGTCCCCGGACCCTGCCGGCCTCCAACCGCAGCGTGGGGTGGGCGAGCGCGTCGACCAGCCGCCGGTCGGGCAGCTCCAGCAGGGCCCGCGCCGCCTCCACAGGAAGCCCCGCGTCGAGTGGTTCGGCGGCGTCGTGAGACCGCACCTCCTCGGCCAGCCGGTGGCGCAGCGCCGCCCAGTGCTCCGGGTCAGCGAGCCAGTCCCCGGCGACCGGCTCGGCGTCGGCGGTGATGCCCATGGCGAACAGCTCGCGCGCCCGGATGAGCCCGTACCGGCGGAGCAGCGCCCCGGCATCGGGGGTTCCGGCCGCCAGTTCGCGGGCGCGGTCGGCGGCGGCTCCCCGCCGCCGCAGCGCCGGGGGCCGTACGTCGAGCACGGTGACCCCCGCGACGCGGCGGGCGCCGGGGTCGCGCAGCAGCGCGCGGTCGCCGATGTGCAGGGGCAGTGGCCGGGTGAGCACGAGCCGCGCGGTGTCCTCCCCCAGGGGACGCAGGCGTACGGAAACGGCGGCGGAGCCGATGTGCAGCACCGGCTCCCGTGGCAGCGTCCGGGCCTCCACCCCGTGGACGCGCGCGTCGACGACATCGGTGACCGTCCACTCGTCGCTCGTCAGCGCCATGCCGCGGGCGACCTCGTCTCGGCCGACACCGCGCAGGTTGATCGCGACGCGGGCGACGGCGGACACGGTGTCGGCGGCCTCCTTGAGCGTCTGCAGGGCCCGGACCCGCACCGGGCGGCCGTCGAGACCGAGTTCGGCGCCGACGCGGATCGTCCCGGCGGGCAGGGTGCCGGTGACCACCGTGCCGCTGCCCTTGATCGTGAACGCCCGGTCGACCCAGACCCGCACGGGCGCCGTGGCATCGGGCGGGGGCAGCCGTGCCACCAGCCGATCGAGGGCCTCGCGCAGGGCGGGCAGGCCCGCGCCGGTGGTGCCGCTCACGGTGACCGCCTCGACCCGTCCCAGGCCGGTGCGGGCGATCTCCGCCGCCGCCTGGTCGCGGGCGGCGCCGGGGTCGGCGAGGTCGGCGCGGGTGACGACGAGCAGGCCGTGGCGGACGCCGAGGGCGTCGATCGCCGCGAGATGCTCGGCGGACTGGGGCATCCAGCCCTCGTCGGCGGCGACCACGAACATCACGGCGGGCGCCGGCCCGACGCCGGCGAGCATCGTGGTGACGAACCGCTCGTGGCCGGGCACGTCGACGAACGCGATCCGCTCTCCCGACGGGAGCGTCGTCCAGGCGTAGCCGAGTCCGATGGTCATGCCGCGGCGGCGCTCCTCGGCCCAGCGGTCGGGCTCCATCCCGGTCAGCGCCCGTACGAGCGTCGACTTGCCGTGGTCGACGTGGCCGGCGGTGGCGATCACCTGCACAGGTGCCCCTCCCCCGCCGCGACCGCCCGCTCGATCCGCCGGGCCAGCTCGGCGTCGTCGAGGTCGGACGGAAGGGTGCGCAGGTCGACGAGCAGGCGGCCGGACTCCAGCCGGCCGACGATCCCGGCGCGCCGGAGCGGATCGGCGTACGACGCGGGGAGGCCGACGGCCGCGCTCGGCAGCTCGACACCGGGTGCGCCGCCGCCGCCGACCCGGGCGGTCGATCCGACGGCGAGGGCGTCGTGTTCGGCGAGCCGCTCGGCGAGGCGCTCGGCCCGCTGCCGCAGGAGGCGGGGGTCGGCGTGCAGGGCGTGCGCGGTGGGCGTCCGCGGGCCGCGGACGGTGGCCTCCAGCGCCGCGAGCGTGAGCTTGTCGACGCGCAGGGCGCGGGCCAGAGGATGGCGCCGCAGGCGTTCGATCAGGTCGGCCCGGCCCAGCATCAGGCCGGCCTGCGGACCGCCGAGCAGCTTGTCGCCGCTGGCGGTGACGAGGTCGGCGCCCTCCCTCAGGACCGTGGCGGCGTCGGGTTCCTCGGGCAGGACGGGCTCGGGGGCGAGCAGGCCGGAGCCGATGTCGACGACGACCGGGACGCCGAGCCGGGCGAGCTCGCGGACCGGCGCCTGGGCGGTGAACCCCTCGATGCGGAAGTTGGAGGGATGGACCTTGAGCACGAAACCGGTGTCCGGGCCGAGCGCGGCCTCGTAGTCGGCGGCGGTCGTGCGGTTGGTGGTGCCGACCTCGCGCAGCCGCGCGCCGGTGGAGACGAGCAGGTCGGGGAGGCGGAAGCCGTCCCCGATCTCCACCATCTCGCCGCGGCTGATCACGATCTCCCGGTCGCGTGCGAGGGCGGTGGCGGCCAGCACGAGGGCTGCGGCATTGTTGTTCACGATGTGGACCGCCTCGGCCGCCGGGCACGCCTCCGCCAGGGCGGCGAGGGTGCCGCCGCCGCGCCGGCTCCGGTGCCCGGTGAGCAGGTCGTACTCGACGTCGGTGCAGCCGGCGGCGGCGAGCACCGCCTCCCGGGCGGCCGCCGACAGCGGGGCACGGCCCAGATTCGTGTGCAGGAGGACGCCCGTCGCGTTGATCACGGGTCGCAGCGTCGTGGCGTGCGGCGGCAGCGACGCCACGGCCGCGTCGGCGACACCCTCGGCGGCGATCTCACCGCGACGCGCACGCTCCTGCGCCGCCGCGACGGCGGACTTCACGATGCCGCGCCCCAGCCGGAGGGTCGCCTCCGTGAGGCGCGGGTCGGCGAGCACGGCGTCCGTACGCGGCACCCGGCGTCGAGAGTCCATGTCAGAAACCTACGACCGGGCGTCCCCGGGTGCCATGTCCCCCGTCCTGGTGATTCACACCGGGCGCGCCCTGCCGGACTCCCGGCGTTCGGCCTCGGAGCGCTCGAAGTCGTCGACCATCCGATGGCAGAGCGCGGCCAGGCTGTGACGGTCCTCGTCGGACCACTCGGTGAGCGCCTCGGACATCCAGCGCCGCCCCACCGCGCGGATGCACTCGACCGCGTCGGCGCCCCGGGCGGTGATCCGCACGCGCTGGGCCCGACGGTCGTCCGGATCCGGCACGCGTTCGACGAAGCCGGTGCGCTCCAGCCGCTGGACCTGGCGTGTCACGTGCGGCGCCTCCACCGCGAGGCGTTCGGCCAGCTCCCCCAGCCGCAGCGGCCCGGACGCGTCGGCCAGGGCGCGCAGCAAGGGCGCGCTCGCGCGGTCGACGGCGACACCGGCCTCCTCGACGGTGCGGTCGTGCTGCTTGGCGCGCGTGAGCATGTGGGAGATCCGGGTGAGGGCCCGTTCGAGTTCGGCCATGTCGTCCGGTCGAGGCATGGCATCCAGAATACCGATTGATTGCTTAACTTAAGTAAGTAAGATCCTCCGACGGATACCAACCGAAGGAGAACCCGATGGTCGACGTCGCCGGGCCGCCACGCGACAGTGGGACGAGGACGCACACCGGCTTGACGCTCTTGGCCCTCGCCACCGCCGGCATGGTCGCGTCGGTGCAGCAGACGCTGGTGATCCCCCTACTGCCCGCGCTGATGCGCCACTTTCACGCGTCCGTGACCTCGGTGACCTGGGTATTCACCGCCTCACTGCTGGCCGGCGCGGTGGCCACTCCCCTGCTGTCGCGCCTGGGCGACATGTACGGGAAGAAGAACATGATCTTGATCACGATGGGGCTACTGGTGGTCGGCTCCGCGATCTGCGCGCTGTCGAACTCGCTGGCCGTGCTGGTCGCCGGGCGCGCGCTGCAGGGCACCTCGTCCGCCCTGATCCCGCTGGCCATCGGCATGATCCGGGACACCTTTCCCCGCGAGAAGGTCACCTCGGGCATCGGGATCGTCAGCGCGACCATGGGCGTCGGCGGCAGCATCGGCATGATCGTCACTGGACTGATCGCCGACCGGACCACGAGCTATCGCCCGGAGTTCTGGATCGCCACCGCCCTGGCCGCCGTCGGACTCGTCCTCGTGTCGCTGAGCGCGCGCGACGTCGGGGTACGCACCGGGGGCCGCCCCGACCTCCTCGGCGCGGTGTTCCTGGCCGGTCTGCTCGTCTGCCTGCTCCTGGCGATCAGTGAGGGCAACGACTGGGGCTGGACCTCGACCGGCGTGCTCGGCCTGTTCGGCGCGACGGTGGTGCTGTCGGCGATCTGGGTCCTCATCGAGCTTCGCGTCGCCCAGCCGCTGGTCCGGCTGAACCTCCTGGTCGGCCGTCAGTCGCTGTCGGCGAACACCGCCTCGCTTCTGCTGGGCTTCGCGATGTTCGCGGCGTTCACCCTCATCGCGAACTTCGTGCAGACCCCCAAGGCGATCGGCTACGGCCTCGGCGGCTCCGTACTGGACGTGGGCCTGTACATGCTGCCCAGCACGTTCACCATGTTCGTCTTCTCGGCGCTGTCCGGGCGGATCGCGGCGCGGATCGGCGCGGCGTACGCCCTGGCCGTCGGATCGGCGTTCGCCGGGCTGAGCTACCTCTGGCTGGCCCTCTCGCACGGCCACGTGTTCGACCTCCTGGGCTTCAGCGCCGTTCAGGGGATCGGCTTCGGCGTCGCGTACGCGGCCCTGGGCACCCTCGCGGTGCAGCACGTGCCGATGGACCAGAGCGGCATCGCCAGCGGGATCAACTCGCTCGTCCGGACGGCGGGCGGCAGCATCTCCGGCGCGGTGACCGCCGCCGTGCTGACGGGTCAGACGATCCCGCGATCGCCGGGAGTCCCGACCGAGCACGCGTACGTCCTGTGCTTCGTGATCGTGACGATCGGCGCGGGTCTCGCGGCGGCGGTCGCGGTCCTGCACGGCGTCCGGCACAGGCCGGTCGCGCACTCGATCGAGGCACTGCAGACGTCCTGAGCCGTTACCGAAGAGTCCACTTCCTCCGCGGCATCGCGAAGGAAGTGGACCGCTATTTCACGCACAATCGCCCACAATATCTGCTATTGTGAGCGATTCGACTTATTCATCGTTCTTCAGTTGTGGCATCACTCCGCCGTACGGATCGAGCCGTCTTCCGGCATGGTCGACGGCACCGCCGCGACCTCGACGCACGCGCCATTGGCCATGCTCCGAGATCCTTTGCGCCAGATGACGCCGGGATGCTGGATTACTTCCTCCATCAGTCTCACCTCCTCTCGTCATGAAATCCACGCATCCCGGGCGATCCTGGAGATCAGCTCCATGGATTCCGCAGGCCCGAGCGCCTCTGCACTGAGTCGTTCGAAACTGAGCCTATGCCGG
The DNA here is from genome assembly GCF_024055795.1 of Actinoallomurus purpureus. Lineage (GTDB taxonomy): Bacteria > Actinomycetota > Actinomycetes > Streptosporangiales > Streptosporangiaceae > Actinoallomurus > Actinoallomurus purpureus. The sequence continues at coordinate 131,800 of NZ_JAMXMY010000012.1, forward strand.
TAGGTTTCGGTCTCTTCTTCGAGATACGAACACCCGTTTAGGTGTTCTATATAGATGACATCGTGGAATTTAATTCCGCCGACTTGCGGAAACTGCAGAAGCGTGAAGGACCCCGTAGCGGTCGGATGGGGACCATCAAGTGGAAGCACTTGGAGGGTGATGTTCGGCAGCTCGGCGAGCTCGAGAAGGCGCTCCAGCTGCGCGCGCATGACGTTCACGTCGCCGTACCGGCGCAGCAGGGTGGACTCGTCGAGGACGATGGACAGCCGCAGCGGCGCTTCGCGGGTGAGCACGGACTGGCGCGTCAGCCGCGTCTCCACGCGCGCGTCGACCCGGCTCGGCGGGGTCATCTCGAACGAACGCGACCACTGCTCGACGGCCGAGGCGTACGCCTCCGTCTGCAGCAGGCCGGGCACGACCTCGGTCTCCCACTGGCGGATCTCCTCCGCCTCCATCTCCAGGCCGATATACGATGCATAGAGCTCGGGAAGTGCGTCGGAGTACGCCTCCCACCACCCTTTGCGGACGGCGTCCCGCGCGAGCTGGAGAAGCTGTTCGCGGTAGGAGCCATCGACACCGTAGAGGTCCAGCAAGCTCCTCACGTCTCCCAGACGGGGGGCTTGACGGGCGTTCTCGATACGGCTGACCTTGGACGCCGACCATCCAAGACGGTCGGCCACGTCATCGCCGGTCAGTTCGGCTCTCTCGCGGAGGCGGCGCAGCTCCGTGGCCAGTCTGCGGTTACGAACCGTGCCACTTACGGGCCCGGGCACCTTGATCCTCCCCAGCCGGGCCGACGAACTTTCCCCGGCCCAGCGCTACTACCTTGGCATAACCGTTATAGAGGTCGGCCGTAATGGTGTCAAGAAATCGTCGTCACACCGTTTAGTGAAACTTGCGACGCAATATACCTTAGCGGACGGACCGCCGGGGCGCCCCGGTTCCTGGTTTCCCCACCTCCCACTTCCGCGCACACCGGACCCTCCGCATACATAGCAGCTGACAATCGGACCGACGGGGAGTCCCGGGCCCTTGTGACACTGACCACATTCTCCGGTAAGGAGGTCCAGATCGAAGGCCGTTCCGCGCGGCGCGGCCCCCGGCTTCCGCGCCGGGGGCCGCGCTCGGGCCGGTCAGGCGCCGGCCGGCTCATCGGCGAGGTACGGCGGGGCGGGTTCGTACTGGATGTACCTGCGAACGGACCGGGCGTGCTCCCTGCCGTGGAGGCGGCCGACGAGCCACAGAGCCATGTCGATGCCGGCCGAGACGCCCTGACTGGTGACGAGGTTCCCGTCGACGACGTAGCGCGCGTCGCGCACGACCGTGACGTCACCGCGCGCCTCCAGCGTGTCCTCGAAGGCGTGATGCGTCGCCACCCTACGGCCACGAGCGTGTCCCGCCTCGTGGAGGAGCAGCGCCCCCGTGCACACGCTCGTGATCCAGGAGGCGTCGGACCGCCTGATCCAGTCGATCAGAATCGGGTTGGACACCTCGCGCCGGGTGCCCTGACCGCCCGGCACCAGCAGGACGTCGAGGGGCGGGTGGTCGCCGAAGGAGTGGTCGGCCAGTACGCGGAGCCCCTTGTTGCAGCGCACCGGCCCGGCCCTCTCGGCGATGGTCACCGCCGTGTCGGCACCCTCACGGAGCATGGAGGAGGCGGTGAAGACCTCCCATGGCCCGACGAAGTCCAGTTCCTCCGCACCGTCGAACACCAGCAGTCCATAGGTGGTCACGCGTACTCCTTCGTTGATCGGAAACGGTCCCGGTAGTCGGACGGCGGAACGCCGACGTGCCGGTGGAAGGCCCGGCGCAGCGTCTCGGCGGTGCCGAAGCCGCACGTCCGGGCGATGGCCTCGACCGGATCGTCGCCCTCGGCCAGCGCGCGACGCGCCGCCTCGACGCGGACCCGTTCGACGTACGCCGCCGGCGGCACACCGAGTTCCGCGGTGAACCGGCGTTGCAGGTGACGGGGGCTCAGACCGGCCCTCGCCGCCAGATCCTCGATGCCGTGGCGTGCGCCGGGGACCGCGTGGACCGCGTCCACGACGATGCGGATCGGATCACTCGACGGCCGCGCCGACCACAGCGGAACGCTGAACTGCGACTGGCTTCCGGGTCTTCGCAGGAACATGACCAGTTCGCGGGCCACCTCGTGGGCGATGTCCCGGCCGAGGTCCTCCTCCACCAGCGCGAGCGCCAGATCCATGCCGGCGGTCACCCCCGCGGACGTCCAGAACCTGCCGTCGCGGATGAAGATCGGATCGCAGTCGACGGTCAGTTCCGGGTGCTCGGCGGCGAGCTGATCGCGGCGTTTCCAGTGCGTCGTCACCCGCCGCCCGCGCAGCAGGCCCGCCGCCGCCAGCAGGAACACGCCGCTGCAGACGGAGGTGACCCGGCGGGCGGCGGCCCCGGCCGCGGCGATCCAGCCGACCAGAGCCTCGTCCCGTCGCGCCTCGTCGACGCCCGCGCCGCCCACCACGACGAGCGTGTCGACGCCGGCGGGATCGACGTCGTCCACGCCGTACTCCGCATGGACGGGAAGGGCGCTCCGCGAGCGTACGAGACCGGCCCGCGGGGCGATGATCCGGGATCGATATCCGGCGTTGCCGAACACCTCATGCGGCCCGACGAGGTCCAACGGCTGGAAGCCGTCGAAGACGACGAAGCCGATCTGGGGGGTGTCCATGTCCCCAGGCTCGCCGGTGCCGCCCGATGGCGTCAACGACATGCATCCCACGGATCACGCCATGCGCGGCCGGGGCGCCTGCTCCGCGCGACGACGGGCCCGACGGCCGGTGGCACGTCGCCGACGGCGAGACCGTCGAGGACGTCACGGCGTTCTTCCTCGATCAGTGCCGGCGGTCGCGGCGGATCGTCGCGGCGGCGCGGCTGACCGATGTGGCGTCCGGCGGCGGCCGGTTCCCGCCACCGGCGGTCCGCCCGGCGCTGAGCCGCATCCTGTTCCACCTCCTGCAGGAGTGCGCGCGGCACGTCGGGCAACTCGACGTCGTCCGCGAGCTGATCGACGGAGCGGTCGGCGAGTGATCAGTCCGCCGTGATCCGTCCGGCCGTGAGCTCCGGCTGGTCCAGCACCCGGCCCTCCTGCCGCCACAGGCGGCGTACGCCGTCGCGCAGGCGGGGGTCGGAGCGGGTACGGGCGACGAACTCCTCCGGGGTACGGGCGCCGATCAGCCGGGCCAGGCCAGGGGACGCCGCGAGCAGGCCGGCCAGCAACTCGCGCTGCCCGGCCGGGCGGACCGGGACGCCGCCGGCGTCGATCAGGCATCCGTGGCGCCCGGCGTACAGGTGACAGCGCAGCGCACCCAGGCCGGGAAGTGAGACGGTCACCGACGCGGGCAGCTCCGCCCGGTGATAGTTCGGCTCCGTTCGGTCCACGGCGGCCAGCTGCTCGCCGTCGAGCCACAGGACCACGAGCTCGGCGCTCGCGCCCGGGTCGAGCACGGGGACCGCCGGGACGTATCCCGGCCCGCTGACGTGCGCGGAGGCACCGGCGGTCACCCCGGTGACGCGGGCGTATGTCATCGGGACGACCGTGCGCACCCGCCCCGCGAGCTTCCTGACGATCTGGGCCGGTGAGGCGTTCGACCCGACGGCCAGCACCGGCCTGCGGTCGGCCATGACCGGGCGTCCGCAGGTTCTCAGTGCCTCGTCGAGCGGGACCGCCGGCCCGCCGAACACGTGGGGTGGCACCGCCGACGCGTCCAGGATCCAGCGCCCCGGGGGCGTGCGCGCGGCCGGCGGAGTCGCGGCTCCGGGGGCGGGGCCGGCGGAGCGGTCCGCAGCGCCGCGCGGCCGAGTCGCCGGCTCGGGAACGGGCGGAGGGGGAACCGCGCGCAGGATCAGGAAGCATCCGTCGACCAGGAGGCCGGACCCGGGTGCCCGGCGCCCGGGGTAGGTCAGCGGCCGGGCGATCGGGTCGTCGGCGAAGCCGAGGGCGTGGAGCTCACGTCCGGGAGCGGTGACGTGTGGCTGCGGGGAAGGCGCGGGGTGGCGGGGTCCGTCGTGCACGGCTCTCCTGCCGTCGCCCCTGTGGTCGCGGGGCGCGGCGCGGGGGTGATGGGAGGATGGTCCTCCCGATGCTACGCCCGCGCGGATCGGGGGGTGTCAGACCCGGGCCGGCTCCGCCGAGAAGTGCTCGCCGAGGACGCTGCGCTGCGTCGTGCGGGCCCGCGCGTGGCGCTCGCGCCCGGCGGCGGTGAGCCTCACGAAGCAGGCGCGCCGATCGTCGGCGCACATGCTGCGCTCGACCAGGCCGTCCCGGTCGAGACGGGCCACCGTGCGCGAGAGCGCGCTCTGGCTGAGGTACATGGTGTCGCCGAGATCGTGCATCCGGATCTGATCGGCCGAGGCGTCGACCAGCCGATCGAGCACCTCGAACTCGCTCATGCCGATGCCGTGGGCCTCCTGCAGAGCGCGATCGAGTGCGCAGGAGACCGTGCTGTAGCAGGCCAGGAGGTCACGCCAGCGTCGTACGAGCTCCGTCTCGCCCGTCTCCGTCATGCCGCGGACCATAACATGCTCGCACAGAAGATGCAACTGCATTTAATGCTTGGACATCTGATGCACGTGCATGTAACTTCTGTCCGGTGACCACGACAGCACTCCCAGACTCACGCACGCTTCCCGGCGCCCCGGCCGATCCGCACCGGTGGTCCGCCCGGCTGTGGGGCATCCTCGCCGTTCTCTCCCTCGTCCTCTTCCTCGACGGGCTCGACGTGTCGATGGTCGGTGTGGCGCTCCCGTCCATCGGCTCGGCCCTGAGCCTGAGCACCTCCAGCCTCCAGTGGATCGTCAGCGGATACGTCCTGGGCTACGGCGGGCTGCTCCTGCTCGGCGGCCGCACCGCCGACCTGCTCGGACGGCGGCGGGTCTTCCTGATCGCCCTCGCCGTGTTCGCCGTCGCCTCGCTGCTCGGCGGCCTGGTCGACTCGGGCCCCCTCCTGATCGCCACCCGTTTCATCAAGGGGGTCAGCGCCGCCTTCACGGCGCCCACCGGGCTGTCGATCATCACGACGACGTTCGCCGAAGGCAGGGCGCGTAACAAGGCGCTGTCCATCTACACCGTCTTCGGCGCCAGCGGCTACTCCTCGGGCCTGATCTTCGGTGGCCTCATGACCGGGATCGGCTGGCGCTGGACCTTCCTGATGCCCGTCCCGGTCGCGATCATCGCGCTCGTCGCCGGCCTCTCCCTGATCCCCCGCGACCGCGCGGCCTCCGAAGGCGGCCACGACATTCTGGGCGCGCTCACGTCCACCTCGGCGATGCTGCTGATGGTGTACGACCTGGTGTCCGCCCCGGCCCGCGGCTGGACCGCCCCGCTGACGCTCGCGCTGTTCGGCGCCGTCGTCGTCCTGCTCGGCGCGTTCGTCCTGGTCGAGCGCCGTGTCGCGCACCCCCTGGTCCGGCTGGGCATCCTGCGCAAGGGCACGCTGGTCCGCGCCAACCTCGCGATCGTCGCGCTGTTCGGCTCCTACACGGCGTTCCAGTTCATCGTCACGCTCTACCTGCAGTCCGTCCTCGGCTGGACGCCGCTGACGATGGCCCTGGCCCTGCTGCCCACCGGGCTCCTGGTGGCACTCAGCGCCCCGTTCGCCGGCACGATGATCGACCGGTTCGGCACGGCCTGGTTCATCGTCGGCGGAATGGCCGCGATGTCGGTCGGCTACCTGCTCTTCCTGCGCGTCGACACGCACCCGGTGTACGTCCTGGCGATCCTGCCGACGGCCCTCCTGCTCGGTGCCGGCTTCGCCCTCGGCTTCCCGTCCATCAACGTTCAGGCCACGGCGGGCGTCGAGAACGACGAGCAGGGGCTGGCGGCCGGGCTCGTACAGACGGCCGGCCAGGTCGGCGCCGCACTGATCCTGGCCGTCACCACCGCCATCATCACCGGCGACGACGCACGGCCCGCCGGCCACTCACCGGCGGCCATGCTCGCGCAGTACCGGCCCGGCCTGACCTTCGTCACGGCCGTGGCGCTCGTCGGGCTGGTCATCACCCTGCTCCCGCTGCTGCGCCGCCGGGCGGCGCGGCAGGGCGCGATGAACTGAGCCACCGCTCTCACCACTCTCACCGATCGCCCGGGGATGCCTCCCCGGGCGATCGGGCGTCTGGCGTGTCCGACAACAGATCCCGTTCGCAGCGGCCAAACAGCGGACATGTCCAGACACGCCCTGGCCGGCTCCGACGCCGGAACGCGCCGGCGATGGACGATCCGGCTCAGGCCGCCCGGGTCGCGAGCAGCGCCGTCGCGTCGTCGTGCGGTTTCGCGCCCGGTATCGGCGAGTCCCGCTCCGCCCGCCGTACGAGGCCGATGACGTGCGCCGGACCACCGGTCCGCAGCGTCTCGAACAGGCGCGGCCAGTCGTATCCGTAGTGCTCGACCAACCGGGTGACCCCGTCGGTGAACATCGCCACCTCGTCCACCTCCCGCTCCGGGAAGGTCGCCGTCACCGCCTGGTGGGCGGCCTCCGGCACGTTGCTCGCGACCCAGAATCCGCCCTGCCGGTTGCGGTGCGTCCGCACCTGTTCCAGCGTGTACGGGCGCCCGCCCGGAAGGTGCGCGACGCGGTCGTCCTCGACCACGTGCAGCGAACCGTCACGGCCGCGCACCACGACCGGCGAGTCGGCCAGGAGGAGACACTCGACCTCGCCGTCGCGCCGGCGCGTCACCGCGACGGTCGACGACGGACTGTCCGGGTTGGCCAGATCGCACGTCCCCGCGTGCGACGCGCAGACCTGTTCGATCGATTCCGCCAGGAGGTCGGTGAGGGGGCCGTCGGCGCCGGCCGCCAGGCGAGCGCCCAGCGCTCCCGCGAGCCGGCGCACCAGCCACGCGACGTCATGGACGCATCCACTGTCGACGCCGGCCGGCGCGGTCGCACCATCCAGCACGATCGCCCAGTCCGGACCGGCGACCACGCAATCCTCGTTGACTCCCCCAGGCGCCGCCTGGGTCGCATAGGTGATCTGCACTGACCGCTCGTCCTCCAGCCGACGACCCTCCGGAAGGCCGCCTTCGCCTCCCGACCACACGGCGATGGTAGTTCCGCGGCGGCCGGACCCGGCCGTCCCCCTCGCGGTCCGCGGCCGGTCGCGCACACATCGGGACCGCGACCTCGCGCCGGTGACATCGGACGGCGGCGCTCCGCGCCACTCAGCTCCAGGATGCGATTCCTCCCGGGCCTGAACTGAAGGCCCGGAGTTCCTCGCAAGAAACGGGCTGAAGATCTCCCCGCCCTCCTCGAGCAATCGAGCGCCGGGGACCGCCGGCAGGCGGCGAATGTGCAGGATCAGCGCGGCCAGCAGGTGCCGCAGCAGTTCGGGATCGGCGTCCGGCGCGGCAGGCTCCTCCGCGAGTTGTTCGATGATGGGCAGCAGGCGGCCCCGCGCGGCTTCGTCCAGCTGGTAGCGCACCGCCGCGAAGGGGTCGCGCGCCGGCCCGTGCCCGCCGAGACCGTGAGGGGCCCTGTCACACCCCGGAACAGCCCGGCCTGTCACCGGGCGGACTCGCAGGGCAATGTGGACATCAGCGGACCGCCGGGCGAGTGATCCCCGCACATCCCTCCGCAGCGAAACGGAGAATGATCATGAAGCATGTCAAGCTGGGCGACCTGGACGTCGCCCGTATCGGGCTGGGCACGATGGGCATGAACTTCGCCTACACCGGCGCGGGCAGCGACGACGCCGAGTCGATCCGCACCATCCACCGGGCCCTCGACCTCGGCGTCACCCTGATCGACACCGCCGAGGTCTACGGCCCCTACACCAACGAGGAGCTCGTGGGACGCGCCCTCAAGGGACGCCGCGACCAGGCCGTGCTCGCCACCAAGTTCGGGATGGTCTCCCACACCGGCCGAACCGGGCTCGACAGCAGCCCGGCCAACGTGCGCACCGCCGTCGAAGGGTCGCTGCGCCGCCTGGGCACCGACTACATCGACCTGTACTACCAGCACCGCGTCGACCCCGAGACTCCCGTCGAGGACACCGTCGGCGCCCTGGCCGACCTGGTGGTCGAAGGCAAGATCCGCCACATCGGGCTCTCGGAGGCCGGCCCGGCGACCATCCGCCGCGCGCACGTCGTCCACCCCATCACCGCGCTCCAGTCGGAGTACTCCCTGTGGACCCGCGACCCCGAATCAGGGGTACTGCCGCTCCTGCGCGAACTCGGCATCGGCTTCGTGGGCTACTCACCGCTGGGACGCGGCTTCCTCACCGGCACGATCAGTTCCACCGACCAGTTCGGCGCCGATGACTTCCGCCGAGACAACCCGCGCTTCACCGGCGAGAACTTCCAGCACAACCTCCGCCTCGCCGACGAGGTCAAGGCCATCGCCGTCCAAGTCGGCGCGACGCCCGCCCAGGTCGCCCTGGCATGGCTGCTCACCCGGGGTGACGATATCGTTCCCATCCCCGGCACCAAGCGCGCCTCCCGGCTGGAGGAGAACGTCGCCGCCGACACGGTCGAACTCACCGCCGAGCAGATCGCCCTCCTGGATGGCCTCGCCCCCGCCGCGGGCGACCACCACAACGAGGCCCAGATGCGCATGATCGGCCGGTGACGGCCTGCGGGGCGCGCGCCCACTGCGGCGTTTTCGCCGGTCAGCGCGGCGTCAGGGGTGATGGCGGAGGCGTACGGGAATCGAACCCGCCGACGGCGCCGAGCGCCGTCCAAAGGTTTTGAAGACCTTGAGGGCCACCAGGCACCCTCCCGCCTCCGCCGCAGAGCCTACTCAGTCCGCGATGGCACCGCGCCCGAGGACGGCGCGTTCGGCGGCGCTCCACGCGGTCGAGGTCAGCAGGTACAGGCCGGCCGCGAGGGGAACGTACGCCGCGACCGCGACGGTGCCGAACGGCAGCAGGCGCAGCACCGTGCCGAGCGGTCCCGCCGGGGGCGTCTGGCCCGCGTACATCCGGCGTGACGTCCACCAGGCCACCAGGGCGAGCAGCGCGAACAGGCCGAGGAAGACCAGGCCGTGCGGGCCGGACGCGCCCGCCGACAGGAGCCAACGCCTCCCCAGCGGCACACCGAACAGGGTGTGGGCGAGCAGCAGGTTGACGTGGCCGCCGACGGCCGGGGACAGGAACAGCCGGTAGACGACGGTGAACACGGGCAGTTGCAGCAGCGCCGGGCCGATGCCGGCGAACATCGAGGTGCCCTCGGCCCGGTAGAGCGCGGTCGTCTCCTGGTGGGCGCGCAACGGGTCGTCGCGATGGCGCTCGCGGAGTTTTTCGACCTGAGGGGCGAGGCGGAGGCGGGCCCGTCCCGCGGCGGCCTGGCGGCGGCTGAGCGGCAGCAGGGCGAGGCGGACCCCGGCGGTGAAGACGACGATCGCGAGGGCGGCACCGAGGCCGCCGGTGAGCGGATGGAGGGCGGACGTGAGGCCGGTGACGAGGTCGTACGCGACGCGGACGGCGCCGTCGAGAACAGCGAACATGTGAGATGAGGACCCTTCGGCAAGTCATCCAGTGGGGACGGGCGAACGGCCCGTCCCTTACGGCGCTCGCACTCGGGGGCGGCCGGGGGCGTCGGGGTCGCGGAGGCGTACGAGCGCGGAGCGGCCCGCGCGGTCGCGGAGGGCCGCGGCGCGGACGGGCCGGCCTGCGGCGACGGCCACCGGGGCACGGCATGCGACGAGGGTGATCAGCCCGGCGACGGCCAGGGTCGCCGCCGCGAGAAGGACGGCGGACGGGGTGATCGCGGCGGCGAGATCCCACCACGCGATCATCGCCGCGATGGCGGCGGTGAGTACCCGGACCATGCCCTACAGACGCGCCCGATCCGCGCCGGGTTCCCCTCCGGTCGCGCGCGATCGGCGCGATAGGTTCGCGGTATGGGCAGCAGCGGAGCGCTTGGGACGACGTACCGCCTGACGCAGTACGCGCACGGCGGCGGGTGCGCCTGCAAGATCCCGCCCGGGGAGCTCGAAGAGGTCGTGGCCGGGCTCATCGACACCGATCGCCCGGACGACCTGCTGATCGGGCTGGACGACGGTGACGACGCCGCGGTCGTGCGGATCGAGGGTGACCGGGCGGTGGTGGCCACCGCCGACTTCTTCACTCCCGTCGTCGACGACCCGTACGACTGGGGGCGGATCGCGGCGGCGAACGCGCTGTCGGACGTCTACGCCGTCGGCGGCGCTCCCGTCGTCGCGGTGAACCTCCTCGGCTGGCCCCGGGACACGCTGCCGATGGACCTCGCACGCGAGGTGCTGCGCGGGGGACTCGACGTGGCGCGCGCGGCCGGGTGTCACGTCGCGGGAGGGCACAGCGTGGACGATCCCGAGCCGAAGTACGGGATGGCCGTCACGGGGCTGGCGCACCCCGAGCGGCTGCTGCGCCTGGACGCCGGGCGGCCCGGCACTCCCCTGTCCCTCACCAAGCCGCTCGGCGTCGGAGTGCTGAACACGCGGCACAAGGCGACGGGCGAGGTCTTCCCGCAGGCCGTCGCGGCGATGACCACACTGAACGCCGCTGCGTCACGGGCCGCGCTGGAGCGCGGCCACCGCTGCGCGACCGATGTCACCGGGTTCGGGCTTCTGGGGCACCTGTACAAGATGGCGCGGGCGAGCGGCGTCACCGCGGTGGTCGACTCCGCGGCCGTTCCCTACCTGGAGGGGGCACGCGACGCGGTGCGGGAGGGGTACGTCTCGGGAGGCACCCGACGCAATCTCGCCTGGGTGGCGCCGCACACGGACCTCGGCCGCGTGCCGGAGGAGGAGCGGCTGCTGCTGGCCGACGCCCAGACGTCCGGCGGCCTGCTCGTCGCCGGTGAGGTGCCGGGTGCGCCGGTGGTCGGCGAGCTCGTCGCCCGGCGTGACCATGCTCTGGTCGTCCGTTAGCACCCCCGTACGTCACGGACCCACCACCCCCCGTGCCCGGCCGAGTGTCCGGGCACGGCATCATGCCGCCTGTGAGCTCCGTGCACGGCACCGACGTGGAGTACGTCGCCGACCTCGCCGGGATCTTCGTGTTCGCGGTCACCGGCGCGCTGGTGGCCGTCCGTAAACGCTTCGACGTCGTCGGGATGGCGGTGCTCGCAGAGATCACCGCGCTGGGCGGCGGGGTGCTGCGCGACCTCGTCATCGGGGCCGTGCCCCCGGCGGCGTTCCGGGATCTGGGCTACACGGCCGTCCCGCTGGTGGCGACGGCGCTGACCGTCGTCTGGCATCCGCACCTGGAGCGCATCCGCCGGACGGTGCTGGTGCTCGACGCCGCCGGACTGGGGCTGTTCAGCGTGGTGGGCGCGATGAAGGCACTGACGTACGGGCTGGGGGCTCCGGCGGCGACGGCGCTGGGCGTGACGACGGCGATCGGCGGCGGCATCCTGCGCGACGTCCTGGCGCGGGAGGTGCCGAGCGTCCTGCACGATCGGCAGCTGTACATCGTCCCCGCCCTCCTGGGCGCGACGACCGCCACGATCGCGTACGGGCTGGGGGCGCGCGGTTATCTCGTGACTCTCGTCACCGCCGCGCTGGCGTTCGGGGTCCGGCTGCTGGCGATCCGGCTGCGGTGGCGCATGCCGCGGGCGCGCGGCCTCGAGGACCGCACGTGATCCGTTCCTGTCCGGCTTCGGTCAGACACGGATTAGTGGGATCCGGGAGCCGAAACCTAACGTCTTAGGTAAAGGCCGGTTTGCACAGCGGGCCGCAGACTAGTTGGCTAGTACATCTTTGTGGGGTTATGCGACGAGGGGCGGTTGTCCGTGCACGAATCACCTGAGGGCTACGGCCAGGGGCCGTACTCCAATCAACCGCCGGGTCAGGGCGGTTACCCTCCCCAGCAGCCGCCGTATCCCGGCCAGGGGTATCCGGGGCAGGGCCAGCAGCCCTATCCGGGTCAGGGGGGCTATCCCGGCGAGAGCCAGTCGCCGTACTACCCGAACGACCCGCAGCAGCCCTACGGCGGTGGCCAGCAGCCCCCGCCCGGCGGCCCGTGGGGTGGGGGCGGCGGCGGTTACGGCCCGTCGGAGCCGCCTGGTCCGGGAGGATGGGGCCCGCCGCCGGGGGCGCCGCGGAAGAACAACGGCCCGATCATCGTGGTGGCGATCGTGGCGGCGCTGGTCGTCCTCGGTGGCGGCATCGCGACCGTTGCGGCGCTGAGCAGCGACGACAAGCCGACGCGGCCGATCGCGAGCAGCACGTCGCCGCTGCCGACCGACTCGCCGACGGGGGGCTATCCCACGATCTCCCCGAGTCCGACCGACAGCAGCCCCTCGATCCCCTCCTCCTCGCCGTCGCTCGACGCGGCGGCGACGGCTCAGCCGGGCGACTGCGTCAGGAACACCGGTACGCAGTCGACTCCGCACCTGGTGGACGCGTCGTGTCACTCGGGCGCCTACAAGGTGCTCAAGCGGTACAGCGGCACGTCCGACTGGGACAAGTGCAAGGGTGTGACGGGCTACACGACGGCGTACCGCCGGCGCAACACGTACACCTTCCTGAGCTTCGTGCTCTGCATGAAGAGGCTCTGAGGCGCATTCGCGGCGGGGCGGCTCACGGCGTGGTGAGGCGTTCGCGCTGGGGCACGACCGTGTACTTCGGGTCCTCCGCCGAGGCGTGCCCGGCGTAGAGGACCGCGAAGCGCGTGCACAGCGCGCCTCCGGTGAGGGCCAGGCCGGCAACGACGCCGGCCACACGGCTCCGGCCCGCCGCGACGGCGCCGGCCGCCCCCGCGACGGTCAGCGCCCGCCCGGACCGCAGGAAGACGCCTGCGCGTCCGGCGCGGTACGGCTCGGAGACGAGGTCCGGCCGTTCCCGCAGGCCGACACCGCGTTCGAGGGCGCCGGCGGCGGCCAGTTCGAGGCCGGCGCCGATCAACGCCATCCGGCGCGCGGGTCCCGCGTCGCCGCGCGGCGTGGCGATCATGCCGATCGCGCCGCCGCTCGCCAGTGAGCTGCCGGTGAACAGCAGCGGCAGGTGACGGTAGGCCTCGTGCCAGGCGGGCACGGCCGTGTCGGCCAGCACGACGCCCGTGTAGGTGGCGACGAAGGGGCCGGTCACCGCGGCGGCCGCGCCCGCCGCACGGCCCAGCCCGGGAGCGATCCCGGTGACGGCGGAGGCCGCCGCCGCCATGGTGAACCCGCCCTGCCCGGCGAGGATCCACGAACCGACGCTCATCGGCGACGTCGGTTTGAACACGCGCAGCATGTTGAGGACGCGCTTTGGGCGGCCGAGCTCCGCGATGAGCAGCCCGGCGCCTCCCGCGACCGCCGCGGCGGCCGTGAGCCTGCCGGTCAGGGCCAGCCGGGGCCGTCCGGTGGCGTCGGCCAGCGCGGCCATCGTCGAACTGGCGCCCGACAGCCCGCCGAGGTAGAGGTAGCCGGGCATGTGCGGGGCCTTCCAGCGCGGCTTCTTCAGCACCGGGCGGCCGTAGTAGGAGCGGAACTCCGCGCGCGGGACCATGCGCTCCTCGCGTCCCGCGCCGCGTCCGCCGTCACGGCCCGGCCGCATCAGCGCCTCCCGAGGAACGACAGGGCCACTCCCCCGGCCAGGGCCAGGGCCGCGCCGCCGGCCCATCGCCACATCGCGGGCAGGTCGCGGGTGGTGACGACCGGGTCCGGCGGCAGACCGTACACCTCCGGCTCGTCGAGGAGCAGGAAGAACGCGCCCGCGCCGCCGACGCCGTCGCTGTCGTCCTCGCCGTACAGGCGCGCCTCCGTCACGCCCTCCTCGTGAAGCGTGTTCAGCCGGGCGGAGGCGCGTTCTCGCAGCTCGTCGAGGGGGCCGTACTGGATGGAGTCGGTCGGGCAGGCCTTGGCGCAGGCGGGTTCGAGTCCGTCGCCGATCCGGTCGTAGCACAGGGTGCACTTCCAGGCCCGGCCGTCGTCCTCGCGGCGGTCGATGACGCCGTACGGGCAGGCGGACACGCAGTAGGCACAGCCGTTACAGATGTCCTCCTGAACGACGACCGTGCCGAACTCGGTCCGGATCAGCGCGCCAGTGGGACAGACGTCGAGGCAGGCGGCGTGGGTGCAGTGCTTGCACACGTCCGAGGCCATGAGCCAGCGCGTGTCGACGCCGTCGCCGACCTGGTGCGGCCGGGTCTGCTCGACGAACGCGACGTGCCGCCAGGTGCTCGCGCCGAGCGCGCCGGTGTTGTCGTACGACATCCCGGTGAGCGCGAACCCGTCGTCGGGGACGGCGTTCCATTCCTTGCAGGCGACCTCGCACGCCTTGCACCCGATGCAGACCGAGGTGTCGGTGAAGAACCCCCGGCGCTCGGGCGGCTCGGTGTAGCCGGCGTCCTCGGCGACGTCCGGGAGCGGTCCGTACAGGCTGTTGCTCATGGTCAGTCCTCCGGGATCCCTGCCATGCGGCGGTAGCGGCGCACGAGGGCGCGCAGGGCCGGGCCCTGCGGGCGGCGTCCGGGCTGGACGTCGCAGGTGGCGACCTTGCTCTCCTGGATGTGGGTGTTGGCGTCCAGGACGATCGGCAGCAGGTCGTTGGCCGAGTCGCCGCGGACGATGCCGGCCGACCCCCAGTGGTACGGCAGCCCGATCTGGTGGATCACGCGACCCTGGATCCGCAGGGGCCTGACACGGTCGGTGACGAGGACGCGGGCCTCGATGGCGCTACGCGCGGAGATGATCGTCGCCCAGTCGCCGTGGACGAGGCCGCGCTCGGCGGCCAGCTCCGGCGACACCTCGCAGAACATCTCCGGTTGCAGCTCGGACAGGTACGGCAGGAAGCGGCTCATGCCGCCCGCCGTGTGCTGCTCGGTCAGCCGGTAGGTCGTGAAGACGTACGGGTAGACGTCGCCGCCGACGGGGTTGTAGCGGTTCCCCGGGCGCGGGTAGACCTGCCGGACGGGGTTGGCCTGCTGCCCGTACAGCAAGTTGGACACCGGCGACTCGTGCGGCTCGTAGTGCGCGGGCAGCGGCCCGTCGACCAGGCCGCGCGGCACGAACAGCCAGCCCTTGCCGTCGGTCTGCATGATGAACGGATCGGCTCCGCCGAGGGCGGCCTCGGCCGTGGCGTCCGGCGGAGGCTCGTACGACGGCGGCTTGGTCTTCTCGAAGTCGGGGACGTCGTGGCCGGTCCACTGCTCGCCGTCCCACCAGATGTAGGCCTTGCGCTCGCTCCACGGGCGGCCCTGCGGGTCGGCGGAGGCGCGGTTGTAGAGGATGCGGCGGTTGGACGGCCAGGCCCAGCCCCACTCGGGCGCCACCCAGGACTGTTCCGCGCCGGGCTTGCGGCGGGCGGTCTGGTTGACGCCGTCGGCGTAGCAGCCGGAGTAGATCCAGCAGCCGCAGGACGTCGAGCCGTCGTCCCTCAGTGCGGTGAACCCGGTCAGGGTCTCGCCGTCGGCGTCGTAGCCGTTGATCTCGCGCAGCACCGCCTCCGCGGACGGGTCGCGGTACGGCCCCTCCTCGGGGTAGTCCCACGTCAGGTCGAGGACGGGCCGGTCGACGGGATCGGTCGAACCGGCCAGCCGCTCGCGGATCCGCAGCCCGAGGTGGTACATGAACCACAGGTCGCTGCGGGCGTCGTCCGGCGGGTCGAGCGCCTTGTGGTGCCACTGCAGCAGCCGCTGGGTGTTGGTGAACGTCCCGTCCTTCTCCACGTGGGAGGCGGCGGGCAGGAAGAACACCTCGGTGCCGATCTCCTCGGCCGTCCGCTCGCCGGACTCGATCTCGGGGGACTCCTTCCAGAACATCGCGCTCTCGATGAGCTGCAGGTCCCGCACGACGAGCCAGTCGAGGGAGGCCAGCCCGAGTCGCTGCAACCGGCCGGCCGCCGAGCCCACGGCGGGGTTCTCCCCGAGGAGGAGGTAGCCCTTGACCTTGCCGTCGATCTGGTCGAGGACCGTCTGGTACGTGCCGTGGTCGCCGGTGAGGCGCGGCAGGTAGTCGAAGCAGAAGTCGTTCTCCGCGTGGGCGGCGTCGCCCCACCACGCCTTCAGAAGGCTGATCATGTAGGCGCGCTTGTGCCCCCAGAAGCCGGTGTCGCCGGCGGCCCGCTCGAGGTAGGAGTCGAGGTCCTCGTGGTGGTGGGCGTACGGCATCGGCAGATAGCCCGGCAGCAGGTTGAAGAGCGTCGGTATGTCGGTGGAGCCCTGGATGCTCGCGTGCCCGCGCAGCACGAGGATGCCGCCGCCGGGGCGCCCGATGTTGCCGAGCAGGAGCTGCAGAATCGCGGCGGTGCGGATGTACTGCACGCCGACGGTGTGCTGGGTCCAGCCCACGCTGTAGACCCAGGCGGTGGTGCGGTCGGGCCCGGAGTTCGCGACGACCGCGTCGGCCAGCTCGGCGAAGTCGTTCGGCGCGATGCCGCACACCTGCTCGACCATCTCCGGGGTGTAGCGCGCGAAGTGCCGCTTCAGCACCTGGTAGACGCAGCGGGGGTGGCTCAGGGTCTCGTCGCGGTGCTCGGCGGCGTACGCCCACGTCTCCGGGTCGTAGGACGAGGTCTCGGCGTCGAACCCGGAGAAGAGCCCGTCGAGGTCCTCGGTGTCCCGGAAGTTCTCGTTGAGGATCACCGACGCGTTGGTGTAGTGCAGGACGTACTCGCGGAAGTCGTGCCCGCCGCTCAGCATGTGGTTGATCAGCGCGCCGAGCAGGACGATGTCGCTGCCCGCGCGGATCGGCAGGTGGCGGTGGGCCATCGCGCTCGTGCGGGTGAACCTCGGGTCGACGTGGAAGATCCGCGCTCCGCGCGCCTTCGCCTCCATCACCCACTGGAACCCGACCGGATGGCACTCGGCCATGTTCGCGCCCTGAATGACGATGCAGTCGGAGTTCGCGAGGTCCTGCTGGAACGTCGTGGCGCCGCCGCGCCCGAAACTGGTCCCCAGACCGGGGACGGTGGCGGAGTGTCAAATACGCGCCTGGTTCTCGATCTGGATCGCCCCCAGCGCGGTCCAGAGCTTCTTGATGAGGTAGTTCTCCTCGTTGTCGAGCGTGGCGCCCCCGAGGCTGGCGAAGCCCATCGTGCGGCGCACCGGCTTGTCCTCGAAGGCGTCCTGCCAGCCGGCGCGGCGGGCCGCGATGACCCGGTCGGCGATCATGTCCATCGCCTCGTCGAGGCCGAGCGGTTCCCACTCGGTGGCGTACGGGCGGCGGTACAGGACCGTGGTCTGCCGAGTCGGCGAGGTGACGAGCTGCTTGCTGGCCGAACCCTTGGGGCAGAGCCGGCCGCGGGAGATCGGGGAGTTCGGGTCACCCTCGATCTGGACGACCTTCTCGTCCTTCACGTAGACCTTCTGCCCGCAGCCGACGGCACAGTAGGGGCAGACGGAGTCGGCGACCCGGTCGGCCGTCCGGGTGCGCGGCACCAGGGCGTCCGTGCGCCCGGAGCGGGCGGCCCGGCCGCGTCCCAGCGGGTCGGTGCCGGTGAGCTGGCGGATCACCGGCCAGGACTCGATGCCCACGTCTGCTGGTCAGCCTTCCCCCATCGAACGGCGTCCCGTGCCCACCCCTTTCCCCTTTCCCGGATTCTGAAGCCTCATGGGCCGCGACTTTCTCGCGGACGCGGACGCCGCCCGTGATCCGGTTCGGCACGCGGTACCGTCGGATCATGGGCCGAGTGACCGTGCGACGGCGGATCGCGCACATCGACGAACGCGGACGGCGGGCCATGCCCGACACGTTGGTCGTGGAGGAACCCCTCGAGATCCGCCTGGGAGGGCGTCCGCTGTCGGTCACCATGCGGACGCCGGGGAACGACTTCGATCTGATCACCGGGTTCCTGTACGCCGAGGGCGTCATCCGCGCGCCGGACGACGTCGCCGCGATGCGTTACTGCGCCGACACCGACACCTTCAACGTCGTCGACGTCACGCTGGCCGCGGAGGTGCGCCCGCCGGAGGTCTCGGTGGAGCGCTCCTTCTACACGACCAGCGCGTGCGGGGTGTGCGGCAAGACGAGCATCGACGCGATCCGGCAGCGGGCGTCGTACGACGTCCGGTCCGACGCGACCGTCCTCGACCCGGAGGTCCTGACCGCCCTGCCGGACACGCTGCGCCGGGCGCAACGGGTGTTCGAACGGACCGGCGGGCTGCACGCCGCCGGACTGTTCGACGCGAACGGGGCGCTCCTCACCCTCCGCGAGGACGTCGGGCGGCACAACGCGGTCGACAAGGTGATCGGCTGGGCGCTGAAGGACGGGCGGCTTCCGCTGACCGGTCATGTCCTCCTGGTCAGCGGCCGCGCGTCGTTCGAGCTGACCCAGAAGGCCCTGCTGGCCGGGATACCGGCGCTGGCGGCCGTGTCGGCGCCGTCCTCGCTCGCCGCCGAGCTGGCCGAGGAGGCCGGCATGACGCTCATCGGGTTCCTTCGCGGACGCTCGATGAACGTCTACGCGGGGGCCGATCGGATCAAGGACTGAGCGCAGGCCTACCGTGGACGCCATGCCCGACGACACGCGAACACGCCGGATCCGCGGCGACGGCGTCGACCTCGCCGTGTACGAACGCGGATCCGGGCCGACGGTGCTGCTCGTGCACGGCTACCCGGACACCCACGCGGTGTGGGACGGGGTCGCCGAGCGGCTGGCGGACCGCTTCCACGTCGTGGCGTACGACGTGCGGGGTGCGGGCGCCTCGTCGCGCCCCTCGCGGCGGGAGGCGTACGGGTTCGAGCACCTCCTCGCCGACATGAGCGCCGTGCTCGACGCCGTCTCCCCCGAGGCGCCGGTGCACCTGGTCGGCCACGACTGGGGTTCGATCCAGTCGTGGGAGGCCGTCCGCGCGATGCCCGGGCGGTTCGCCTCCTTCACCTCCATCTCCGGGCCCTGCCTGGACCACGCGTCGCACTGGTTCCGGACGCGCCTGCGGCGGCCCTCCGGCGTGCCGGCCGCCGTGCGGCAGCTGCTGCGGTCCTGGTACATCGCGGCCTTCCAGGTGCCGGTGGTTCCCGAGCTGGTGTGGAATCACCGGCTGGCCGGCCGCTGGGGCCGGCGCCTGGAGCGGGTGGAGGGTGTGCCGGCCGGCGGTGGTCACCCCGCTCCGACGCTGCGGCGGGACGCCGTCGCCGGGCTGAACCTCTACCGGGCGAACATGCTCGGCCGCGGCGGCACCGCGCGGCGGGCCGGCGTCTCTCCGGCGGTCACCGTGCCGACGCAGGTCATCGTGCCCACCCGGGACGCGTACGCGACCCCGGCGCTGGCGGCGGAGGCGCCTCGCCCGTTCACCGAGCACCTGCGCGTACGGCCGGTCGCCACGTCGCACTGGGGGCTCCTCGCCCGGCCGGACGAGATCGCGCGACTCATCGCCGACCACATCGATCAGACCTCCGCGCCCTGACGCACCCACGTCCGCACGAACGCGGGCGGACTCCCGCGCACGCCGACGCGCCCGCGACCCGCAGGACTTCGGGCCCAAGCCGCGCGTCTCGACGCGTCCCGAACCCGCGCCCAGGCCACCGCGTACGCCGGCGCGTCCCGGCCCACACGCAACGCACGCCCAGGCCACCGCGCACCCGGACGCCTCCCCGGCAGGCCCACACGAACGCATGTCCGGGCCGCCGCGCGTCCGGGCCCGGGCCTACACGAACACGGGCCGAGGCTGGTGGGCGCCGGCCGCCTCCCGGCAGGCCTCGGCGAGCCGGCGGGCGGCGTCCCGGAGCATCTCCGGCGGAAGCACGTAAGGCACGCGCACATGGTCGTCGAGGACGCCGTCGACGCCGAAGGCCGTCCCCGGCACGACGTGCAGGCCGTACCGGGCCGCCGTCGTCGCCAGCGCGGTGCTCGACGTCCCCGGCAGCCGCGCCCACAGCGACAGGCCGCCCGGCGGGACGGTGAACTCCCAGTCGGGACACTCGCGGCGCAGCGCGTCGACGAGGGCCGCGCGGTGCTCCCGCAGCGTGGCGCGCCGCTCGCCGGCCACCGCGTCCATGCGGCCGAGCAGCTCGGTGACGATCAGCTGCTCCAGCACCGGGCTGGCCTGGTCGACGGTCTCGCGCGCCTCTGCCAGTCGGCGGACGAGGGCCTGCGTCGCCCGGATCCACCCGATGCGCAGACCGCCCCACAGCACCTTCGACGCCGACCCGATGCTGATCACCCGCCCGTCGGTGTCGTGGGCGGCGAGCGGGCGCGGCCGGGCGACGTCGTCGACGGCCAGCTCGGTGAAGGTCTCGTCGGTGACGACGTACGCTCCGGTGGCCCGCGCCGCCGCGACCAAGGTGGCGCGGACGTCATCGCTCATGAGCAGGCCGGTGGGGTTCTGGAACTCGGGGATGAGATACGCCAGCCGGGCGGCGGACTGCCGCAGGGCGCTCGTGATGAGTTCGGCGTCCCAGCCGGCGTTGACGCCCGCGGGCACGAGGCGTGCTCCCGCGCGGCGCAGCGCGTTGAGGGCGTGCGGGTAGGCCGGCGACTCGACGAGCACCGGGTCGGCGGGACGGACGAACGCCTGGAACACGAGGCACAGGCCGTGTTGGGCCCCGGTCGTCACCAGGATCTGCTCCGGCAACGTTGGGACGCCCCGCGCGGTGTAGCGCGCGGCGACGGCCTCACGGAGCACTGGCAGCCCGAGCGGCTCGTAGCCGGGCCCGCGGGCGTAGCGCGGGAGCTCCGCCACGGCGGCGGCGACGTCGTCCTCGAAACCCCGCGGGGCGGGCGGCGAGACGCAGGCGAGGTCGATGAGCGTCCGGTCCTCGGCGAGACCGTGGCGCGCCGCCCCCGGGCTGCCGGCGGGCAGCGCCGTCCAGCTGCCCGCTCCCTGGCGGCTCTCGACGTATCCCTCGGCGCGCAGCGCGTCGTACGCGGAGGTCACCGTGGTGCGGCTCAGCCCCAGGGCGGCGGCGAGGTCGCGCTCGGCGGGCAACCGCGTGCGCAGCGGGAGACGACCGTCGAGCACGAGGCCTCGCAGGCTCCGGGCCAGCATCGCGTACAGGGGCCGGCCTTCCGGTGTGCCGCCGAGCAGGCGGGCGAGCCCGGTGGCATTGATCGCCCGAGATGTCATACGGCCACTTTTCCCGATTGGCCATTAATCGGCAAGCCACCTCCATGAGTGAATGGGCGACAGCCCGGGAGCGACGCCCCTGCATGGACGTTCGCCCCTGATCACGACGTTCGACGTCACGTACCTGATTCAGAGGAGACCCGTGATCGCCCGCCGATTGGCCCAGCTGTACGTCGGATTGGCCCTCTACGGTCTCGGGATCGCCCTTCAGGTGGTCTCAGGGCTCGGCAACGACCCCTGGGACGCCCTCCACCAGGGGCTCGCCCGCCAGACCGGCCTGTCGATCGGCACCTGGATCATCATCGCCGGCGTCGTCGTCATGGCCCTGTGGATCCCGCTCCGTCAACGGCCCGGCATCGGCACGATCAGCAACGCCGTCCTCGTCGGTGTGTTCGCCGACTTCTTCATCTGGGCGCTCCCCCACCCCGGCACCCTGGCCCTCCGCTGGGTCTACCTCGTCGCGGCGATCGTCGTCGGCGGCTTCGCCACCGGGTGCTACATCGGGGCGGGACTGGGGGCGGGGCCCCGCGACGGCCTGACCACCGGCCTGGCCGCGCGCGGCCACTCCATCCGCGTCGTGCGCACCGGCATCGAGCTGACGGTGCTCGTCGCCGGCTGGCTGCTGGGCGGCACCGTGGGCATCGGCACGCTCCTGTACGCGGTGACGATCGGCCCGCTCTCGCACGTCTTCATCCCCATGCTGGAGATCAGGCGGTCGCCGGAGCCGACGCCCGCGCCCAGTGCCCCCGCCGTCCCGGTCCCGGCCGAGGGCGGGAACACGCCCTGAGGCCGCCGTCCCGCTCCCCCGGGGACACGTGGTTCCGGTGCTGCCCGAAACAATCTGGCGGCACCGGCCGGCCGACCGCTGGCCAGGCCTCCAGCGGGCCGAAGGCGTACGGCCGGGCGACGGCCATCCCGCCCCCACGCTGCTCCGGGACGCCCACGCGAGCCTGTACCTGTACCGGGCGTACATGCTCGGCCGGGCCGGCCAGGGCACGGCTTTTCGGACGGAAATGTGATTCTTATTTAAGAATAAGCAGCACGACGGCCCGGGTGAGCGGATCGATCGGTATGTTCTCGGCGACCGAGTCGATCGCTCATTAAGGAGTACCGTGTTCTGGTATTCGAGTGACCCGGAGCCCGCCCGTCAACAGCCACGGCCGCCGCACTCTCGCCGTGTAGCCGGCGCGGTCGGAGCCGCTACCGCCCTCCTCGTCGTCACCTCGTGCTCATCGGGTACCGCCGTTTCCACCGGCTCGGACTCGTTCGCCCAGGCCATTTCTGCCAATGCGTCGGCGGTCCACGGCGCGCCGATCAAGAAGACCACCGCCGCGGCGAAAGCGTTCCTGGCGACCCTGGACGCCGAGCAGAAGAACACCGTGCTGTTCGACTGGACGGACCAGGAACAGAAGCAGCGCTGGTCCAACTTCCCCTATGGGGTGTTCCCCCGTGCCGGCCTGAAGTGGGGCGACCTGAGCACGACGCAGCAGAACGCCTGGCTGGCGATCATGAAGGCGTCGCTGAGTCACGAGGGCTACAAGCGCGTCCTCGCCGAGTGGAACGCCGATGACGCGAACGCCACCGAGACGGGCCAGTCGAACCTGTTCGGCAAGAAGTACTACTACATCGCCCTGATCGGGAACCCGTCGACGACCGGCCCGTGGATGTGGCAGTTCGGCGGCCACCACGTGACCGTGAACGCCGCCGTCACCGGCGGCCGGATCTCACTGACCCCGAGCTTCATCGGTGACCAGCCGGCGAGCTACACCGACGCCGGCGGCAAGACGGTGCGCCCCCTCGGGGACATCGAGGACCAGGCCTTCGCACTGGTCGGCTCCCTGGACACTGCCCAGAAGGAGAAGGCGGTCCTCGGCGACACGCCGATCGACCTGGTGCTCGGACCCGGCGAGGACGGCAAGACGATCGCGCCGGAGGGCCTGCGGCTCTCCGAGATGACCGCCCACCAGCGGGCGGCCGCGTTGAAGGTGATCCGCCACTACACCGGGCTGGTGGACGACGCCGACGCGGCGGCCCGGATGCGCGAGGTCAAGTCGGCCCTCCGCCGGACGTACTTCGCCTGGTACGGGCCGACCACCCCGGGCAGCGCGGCCTACTTCCGCTTCACCGGCCCGACGCTCGTGATCGAGTACTCACCGCAGGGCGCCGGTAGGCCCGGTGGCGGTGGGCCCGGTGGTGGTACGCCGAGCCCCACGCCGAGCGGTACCCCGAGTAGTCCCCCGCAGGATCAGGCCGGCACCCCCATCAACAACGCGACCACCGATCACATCCACGGCATCTACCGTGATCCCACCAACGAGTACGGGGACAAGTACGCCTCGTGAGGTTCGGTACGACGAGAGAGTGGCCCGCCCCCGCCGGGGCGGGTCCTCTCGCCCCGGCGTGGACCGGGACCACCGTTCGGTACGGCGATCGGCGCGGAGCGGGCGGAGCTCGTGTCGTGGACACGTGGCGACGGTGGGGCCTGTGGGCCTTCACCGCGCTGCTGGCCGCCATGGTGCCCGTCCTGCTCGCCACCCCGGCGGAGGCACATCCGACCGACGAGGTCGTGCAGCAGATCTATCTGACCCCGGCGCGGTCGGGGCTGACCGTGCAACTCGACCTCACGCCGGGGGTGCTGGTCGCACGGCAGTTCGTCCACGCGTTCGACACCGACGGGGACGGCACGCTGAGCCCAGCCGAGGTCGATGCGCATGTGGCAGCGGTGCGGTCCGCGATGACGGTCCGGGTCGACGGCAGGGACGTCGACCTGTCGATGACCGAACACCGCTACCCGTCCGCCGACGTGCTCGCCGCCGCTGGTGGCACGATCACCCTCGTGTGGACGGCCGACCTGCCCGCGGACGCGCACCAGGTGGCCGTCGGCGACCGCTACGCGCCCGTCGGCCGGGCAGCGGTGCAGATGGCCGTTCTCCTGGCTCGGGAGAAGGCGGTCACGCTCGGCCCTATCCGCCACGCCGATGGCGGTCGCACGATGACCGTCGCTCTGAACCCGGGCACCACCGCCGGGACGCCGGACACCTCTGCCTCCCCCGCCCCCACATCGGCTGGTTCATCGATGCTCGATGCCCTGCGTCGTCCGTTGACCTCGGTCTGGGCGCTGCTCGCACTGATCGGCGTGTGCGCCGCGCTCGGCGGACTCCACGCGTTGACGCCCGGCCACGGCAAGGCGCTGCTCGCCGCCTACCTCGTCGGCGACCGAGGCACACCGAGGCAGGCCGTCGCTCTCGGCACCATGATCACCTTCACCCACACCGCCACGGTCGTCGCCCTGGGGGGCGTGGTCCTCGCCGCCGGGCGGTACATCGTCCCCGGTGTCATCGTGCCGGTGCTGACAAGCGTGGCCGGCGCCGTGGTGCTCGTGCTCGGAATCCGCCTGGTGCGCCGGCGCTGGAGGAGCACCGGCGCCCACGACCACAGCCACGACCATCACCACGATCACGACCATCACCACGGCCCGGTCACGCGGCCGACCGGCCTGCGCGGCCTTGCGGCCATGGCGCTCTCGGCCGGGCTGATCCCGTGTCCCGAGGCGCTGAGCGTCCTGCTTCTCGCGATCGGACTCAACCGGACGGCGCTGGGCATGGTGATGATCGTCGCCTTCAGCGTCGGGCTGGCGACGGTACTTGTCGGACTGGGACTCCTTTTCGTCACCGCGGCGCCGGTCCTGTCACACTTCAGCGGTCGAGCTCCCGGGTGGCTCACCACACGTGTCCCGCTGTTCTCGGCCGTCGTGGTGGCGATCCTCGGCTGCGCGATGACCGCGACCGGACTCAGCGGCCTTCTCGCCTGAGGTGACACGTTCCTCGTCCTTCGTCCGGTCCACGCACCGTTGCGAGGGGCAGAGGAGACGTAGCCGACCTAAGTTAACGGTAAACAACCTTCTAAACGGGCATGTCTTGACGGTTGCGCCGTGACGCTGCCGCGCTACCGTACGACGGGGATCCGAGATACGAGGGGGTCGTGGTGCCCGGACGCATCGAGGACTACGCGCTCATCGGCGACCTGTTCAGCTGTGCCCTGGTGGGAAGGGACGGCTCCATCGACTGGCTGTGTCTGCCCCGGTTCGACTCCCCCGCGTGTTTCGCCGGGCTGCTCGGCACGCCCGACAACGGCCGGTGGCAGATCGCGCCGGTCTCCGGCGGCCGGGCGACGCGGCGACGCTACCGCGGCGACACGCTGATCCTGGAGACCGAGTGGGACACGCCCGACGGCACCGTCCGGGTGGTCGACTTCATGCCGGAACGCGGCGAGGCGGCCGACGTCGTCCGCATCATCGAGGGCGTGTCGGGCCGGGTGCCCATGCGCCTCGAGCTGAAGCTCCGGTTCGACTACGGGCGGGTCATCCCCTGGATGCGCCGCATCGGCGACCACCTCACCGGCACCGCCGGGCCCGACTCGGTGTGGCTGCGCAGTCCGATCGAGCTGGAGGGCCGCGACTTCGCCCACCGCGCGACGTTCGTGGTCTGTGAGGGCGACTCGCTGCCGTTCGTGTGCACCTGGCACCCCTCGCACCTGCCCGCGCCGCGCGACGTCGACCCGTACGAGGCCCTCGACGGCACCGAGCGCTTCTGGACCGGCTGGGCGCGGCAGTGCACCTACGACGGCCGGTACCGCGACGCGGTCGTGCGCTCGCTGGCCACGCTCAAGGCGCTCACCTACGAGCCCACCGGCGGGATGGTCGCGGCGGCGACCACCTCCCTGCCCGAGGACATCGGCGGCGTGCGCAACTGGGACTACCGCTTCTGCTGGCTACGCGACGCGACCATGACCCTCGAGGCCCTGCTGCGCAGCGGCTACCGCGACGAGGCGAAGGCCTGGCGGGCCTGGCTGATGCGCGCAGTGGCGGGCACCCCCGAGGATCTGCAGATCATGTACGGCGTGGCCGGCGAACGCCGGCTGGAGGAGTACGAGCTCGGCTGGCTGCCGGGGTACGAGGACTCCCGGCCGGTCCGCGTCGGCAACTCCGCGTCCAAGCAGCTGCAGCTCGACGTCTTCGGCGAGGTCGCCGACGCGCTGTTCCTGGCGCTGAACAGCGGAATCCAGCCCGAGCGGCACGCCTGGTCCCTGCAGCGCGCGCTGACGGGCTTCCTGGAGGAGCACTGGAGCGACCCGGATGAGGGGCTGTGGGAGGTCCGCGGGCCACGGCGGCAGTTCGTCCACTCGAAGGTCATGACGTGGGTCGCGGTCGACCGCGCCGTACGGATGATCGAGATGTTCGACCGCGAGGGACCGCTGGACAAGTGGCGGGCGCTGCGCGACGACATCCACCGCGAGGTGTGCGCGAAGGGGTTCGACTCCGACCGGGGCACGTTCACCCAGTCCTACGGGTCCAAGGAGCTGGACGCCGCCCTGCTGCTGATCCCCCGCGTCGGCTTCCTGCCCCCCGACGACCCGCGCGTCGTCGGCACGGTCGAGGCGATCCAGCGGGAGCTCACCGTCGACGGCTTCGTCCAGCGGTACCAGACCGGCGACGAGCAGCACGAGGTCGACGGCCTGCCGGGCCGCGAGGGCGCGTTCCTCGCCTGCAGCTTCTGGCTCGCTCACGCGCTGCGGCAGATCGGCCGGGCCGATGAGGCCCGCGAGCTGTTCGAACGCCTGCTGAGCCTGCGCAACGACGTGGGCCTGCTCGCCGAGGAGTACGACCCGCGCCTGCGCCGCCAGGTCGGCAACTTCCCGCAGGCGTTCAGCCACGTGCCCCTCGTCCTCACCGCCTACGACCTCGACGGCCACGACGGCCTCCGCAGCAGGCGCGCGACCTCCTGACCAACGCTCGCGGAGGACGGGATCGCCGAGGGTTCTCGTCGTTCCAGCGACCAACACTCTCGACGATCACGGCAGTGGGCTCTGTTAGGGAAGGCTGTCGAGGAAGCGGAGGAAGTCGGCGGGCAGGGCGAGACGGCCGCCCATGGTGCGGGTCTCCAGCAGGGTCAGGGTGCCGTTCCTACTCCAGAACAACTCGGGCGTGAGCGAGCCGGGCCCCTCGTCGTAGGCGTTGTGCGCGAAGGCGTGCAGTCGCTCCGCGGTGATCAGCGCGGTGTTCTTGCGGATCGCGCAGGCGGCGATCGCGCTCCTGGTGGGGGCGACGGCGAGGGCGCCGTACGGCCCGGGGTCGAGGTAGGCGTCCAGCCAGAGCAGGTGCGTGGCGGCGTAGAACGTCTGCCCCTCCAGCACCCGGATGCCGGTGTCGTCGATGACGTCGCACTCCAGCGGGCCGTCGGCGCGCACGCCCTCCCGCCCGACGGCGAACAGTTCGTCGGCCGTGACCGGCCACGTCATGGCGTCGTCGGTGACGATCGTGCGCACGGTCGTGGGGGTGTCGGCGACGATCGCCTCGATGAGCCCGGGCGCGAACGGCCGGCAGATGAGGCGGCCGGTGCGGGCCTCGGCCGGGTAGACACGAGCCCGCAGCAGCCCCCGCACCAGCGGGAAGTCGCGCAGGTCGAGCGGCTCCTCGATGGCGGTGATGATGGTGCCGACGTGGTCGGCCACCAGCGCGGGCCAGTCGTCGCGGGGCACCTGCCTGGCCAGTTGGCGCAGGTTGCGCATGCCGATGTGGAGGCGCTGCGGGCCGTCCAGGAGCATCGCGTCGTTCTGGACGGGGCGGCAGCCGTAGCCGTGGCTCTCGGCGACCAGCACGACGAGCGAGTCGAGTGCCTGGTCGTCTCCGCCGGCCGGTGCGGGCCGGTGGTCGCGGCGTTCGAAGGTCGTCATGGTGTCCCCCCCGCGAAGGCGCCCGGAGGTCCGGTGCGCCGCCCCCGGGCGTCCGGCGCACCCGGATGAAGTACGAGCGCGTCCGCGTCGAGCAGGACCGGAACGCCCAGCCGGATGGTGAGCTGCCGTGGGCCGTGCCCGACCGGTACGCCCGCGAGGATCGGCACGCCGAGCGGGCCGAGCCGGTCGGCGAACACCGCGTCGAGGTCGCCGCATCCGGTCCAGGTGCCGAGGACGACGCCCGTGACGCCGTCGAACCAGCCGGCCTGGCGGAGCTGAGTGAGCATGCGGTCGACGCGGTAGGGCGCCTCACGGACGTCCTCGAGGAAGGCGATGCGGCCGGCGGCCGGCTCCGGGGCGTACGGCGTGGCGAGCAGGGAGGTCAGCAGGGAGAGGTTCCCGCCGGTCAGGGCGCCGGTGGCGCGGCCGCCGCGCAGCGCGTGCGTGCCGGAGACGGGCGCTCCCCGGTCGAAGAGGCCCGCCCGCAGGTGGGCGACCGCCTCCGGCTCGCCGTCGGCGATCAGTGAGGCGACCATCGGGCCGAACGAGGTGGCCACTCCGAGCCGCCGTCCGAACGCGACGTGCAGGGCCGTGATGTCGCTGGATCCGTGCAGGAGCTTGGGGGTCGCGCGGCCGAGCGCGGTCCAGTCGAGATGGTCGAGGACCCGCGCGGCGCCGTACCCGCCGCGGGCGCACAGGACCGCCGCGATCCGCGGATCGCACCATGCCCGCTGCAGGTCGGCCGCGCGGTCGGCGTCGGCGCCGGCGAGATAGGGCAGGCCCGGAGCACTGTCCAGCGCGTGCTCGCCGAAGGTGACCTCGAGGCCGAGACCCCGCAGCACCTTGGCACCGCGCTCGAGGCGGTCGGGGTCGACCGGACCGCTGGGGGCGACGACGGCGACCCGATCCCCGGCATGAAGGGACGATGGCTGACCGCCCCCGGGGTCGCGCATCCGCCCCTCCTTGTTATGTGCTGCGTCAGAGCATGGCACCAACAACCCCCGCAGCGGAAGAGGTCAGGTGTCGCGCGCCCGAGCCTTCGACGTCGACTCGCTCCTGACACCGTGCGGTCAGAACCTCCCCGATCGGCTCGCGGATCACGCGGTCGGCCAGATGATCATACGGCGTCTCCCGCCTCCGCACGATCGCGAATCCGCCTCACGTCCGGCCGCCGGTCACTCCCCGGCCGCACCTTCCGGAAGGCCGGCGGTCCCGCCCTCGATCAGCCCGTCGAGGAGCTTGCGCAGCAGTTCGGTGAGCTGGTCGCGCTCGGCCGGACTCAGGTGTCCGATCAGGTCGTCCTCGTGCCGGAGCAGCCGTTCGACGCTGCCCTCGATCAGCCCGTGCCCGGCGTCGGTGAGTTCGACGCGGAGCGTACGGCCTCCGGGGCTGCGGACCGCGCGGACGGCCGGGCATGTCACCGGCCAGGTGATCCACGTCAACGGCGGCGCGCTCCTGGGCCGCTGACCGCGCCGTCGGCCGCCGGAGGGCCGTCATGCATGATCGGGGGATGCGATTCTCAGGACGTGTGGTGGTCGTGACCGGCGCGGGAGCGGGGATCGGGCAGGCGATCGCCCTGCGGTTCGGCGCGGAGGGCGCCCAGGTCGTCGTCGCCGACCTGGACGCCGCGAGCGCCGAGCGCACGGCCCGTGACATTCCCGGCGCCCGGGCGGTCGCCGTCGACGTGACCGACCGCGCGAGCGTCCGGGCCGCCCTGGCGGACACCCCCGTGGACGTCCTCGTCAACAACGCCGGAGGCGCGACCGACGCCTCGTTCGAGGAACTCTCCGACGAGTTCTGGGACCGGGACGTCGACCTGTGCCTGAAGGGCACGTTCCTGTGCACGCAGGCCGTCCTGCCGACGATGCTGCGGCGGGGTGGGGGCGCCATCGTCAACGTCGCCTCGGTCAACGGCATCGTCCACGTCGGCAACGAGGCCTACAGCGCGGCGAAGGCGGGCGTCCTCAGCCTCACCCGCAGCGTCGCGGTGCGCTACGGCCCGGCCGGGATCCGCTGCAACGCGGTCGCGCCCGGAACCATCCGCACCGGCAGCTGGGACGAGCGCGAACGGCGCAGCCCGGGCGTCCTCGACCGGGTCGCCGGCTGGTATCCCCTGCGCCGGGTCGGCGCCCCGGACGACGTCGCCGCCGCCGTCCTGTTCCTGGCCTCGGACGAGGCCGCCTGGATCAGCGGGGCGACGCTGCCCGTGGACGGCGGCCTGCTGGCGGGCAACCAGCGCATGACCGACGACATCATGGGCGACTGAGCTCCGGCTGCCACCGGGTTCGTCCGGGAGCGCCGCCGACGCCCCGGCCCGGGACCTGGCAGGGCGCTGTTCCACAATCGGAGGAGGAGCTCGCAGCCGCCCGCCGAGGCGGGCCTCAGCACGGGGAGGAGGCGCGCCCCCGCGCCGCGAGCGGGGCGCGCGGAGGGCCATGAAGCACTCGAGCAGACCGATCACCCGGCGGGACGCGATCCGCGCCGGCCTCACCGTCGCGGCGTTCGGACCGGCGTGCGCCGCCGTCGCCGGGACGCGAACGCCGTCCCCGAACCTGACGCCGGAGCAACAGGCCGGGCAACGCGTGATCTTCTCCTACTCGGGCCTGGCCGTGCCGGCCGCGCTGCTCGAGCAGATCCAGGCCGGCACGGCGGCGGGCGTCATCTTCTTCGCCGACAACGTGTCCGGCCTGGACCAGATCACCTCGGTCACCCGACGACTGCAGGCCGCGCGGCGGGCGGGCCCGGCACCGGCTCCGCTCCTGCTGATGACCGACCAGGAAGGCGGCAGGATACGGCGGTTGCCGGGCGGTCCCGTCGTCTCGCAGAAGGAGGTCGGCCTGGCGTCCGACCCCGCCGCGGCAGCGGCCCGAGCCGGTGAGGACGCCGGTCGGCTGCTCGCGGGCGTCGGCATGAACGTCAATCTCGCTCCGGTCCTGGACGTCCACCGCGCGGAGGGCGACTTCGCCGACCGGCTGGGGCGTTCGTACAGCACGGATCCGGCCGTCTGCGGGCGTCTGGGCGCCGCCTTCGTCACAGCACAGCAGCGGGCCGGGGTCGCGGCCACCGTCAAGCACTTCCCCGGGCTGGGCGCGGCCGGCGCGAGCGAGAACACCGACCTGAGGACCGTCACGCTCGATGTCCCCCAAGCCGTGTTGCGCAGCGTCGACGAACCGCCCTACGCTCCGGCCATCGCGGCGGGCGTCAGGCTCGTCATGCCGTCCTGGGCCGTCTACCCGGCGCTCGACCCGGCCCGGCCCGCCGGCCTGTCCCCGGCCGTCCTTGCCGAGGAGCTCCGTGGCCGGCTCGGATTCCGGGGCGTCACCGTGAGCGACGCCATCAACGCCGGGGCGCTGCGGGCGTTCGGCTCGTATCCGCAGCGGGCGGTCGCCGCGGCGCGGGCCGGCATGGACCTCATCCTCGTCTGTTCCCAGCGGGTCGCGGACGGGCAGGCGGTCGTCTCCGGCCTCGCCGAGGCCCTCCGCGGCGGACGGCTGGACCAGGGTGGGTTCGACGCCGCGCGGACCCGGGTCACGAACCTGCGCAACGGGTCCGGGTGAGTGCGCGCGGCGCGCGGCATTTGGATCATGTGCTTGCAGCAAAATCCATGTTCCTGGCACTACCATCCGATGTGTCCGTCAACCGGTCGTGGGCACGGCCGACGCATCCGGAGAGAGGCCCCATGAGTGGCGATCAGGGCGATGGCGACCTGACCGGGATGGCAGACTTATGGGACCCATGCGCACGACGTCCCCCCACATCCTGGTGGTCAACGGCACGAAGGTCCGTCGCCCGGTCTTCATCCTGGGCGCACCCCACTCGGGCACGGACCTCCTCGCGCGTGCCCTCAGGCGCTCCACCGCCTTCCACCTGACGATGGGACGCCCCGGTGTCGTCCGCACGGTGTACGCCTTCGCCCGGCGCCCCTCGATCGCCAGTGAACAAGGGCAGGGTGCGGCGCGGGTGCTCCGCGACGCGTACGCGCACACCTGGCAGGTCACCCGGGAGGGCTGTGGCGAGTGCCCGGCCGACTGCCGGGAGCTCGGCCGGGTGGGAGCCGACGGCACCTGCGCCGACCTGCGGGGCGTCCAGCGCTTCGCCGACGCCACCCCGGACCTGATCTACAGCACGGACGTGCTCCTGGACGCCTTCCCCGACGCGCAGCTGATCCAGATCATCCGGGACGGCCGGGACGCCGTCGCCGGGATGCTCACCGACGAACGCTGCCTGGCCTGGTTCCGGCCCGGTTTCGCCAACCTCGACGAGGTGTTCCCGAACCCCTTCTTCGGCGTGGAGGACGTCACCGAGCGCGTCCGCTGGCCGCGCGCCGGGGTGGCGGTCAAGTGCGCGCTGCGCTGGCGGGGGTCGATCCGGCTCAGCGCCCGGCTCCGGGCCCAGACTCCCGAGGAGCAGTTGCTCACGGTCCGCTACGAGGAGCTGGTGGCCCGGCCCCGGGAGGTCGTCTCCGCCGTGTCCGACTACCTCGGTCAGCGGATCTCCCGCACCGCGCTGTACGGCATCCACGACGGGGGCGTGGGCCGGTGGCAGGAGGAGCTGACGCCAAAGCAGGTCACCCAGGTGGAGAAGATCGCCGGGGCGGAGCTCAACCGTCTCGGATACCGGCTCAGCGACCGGTCATAGCCGTCGTCGCGCGCCCGCGTTCGGCGTACCGCCAGCCGATCGCCAGTCCGGCCGCGCCGCACCCGACGACGAGAGCGGTCATCCGCCTGACTCCGCGCCTGTTCTTCACCTAGTCCTCCGGAGGATGCCCCGGCCTTCAGGCCGGGGAGGAATCCGGACTCCGTCAGGAGCGGCCCGGCGTAGCCGGGACGGCCTGAGAACAGAGTCCGCCGACAATGACGATTCGCCGCCTGGTCCACACTCTCCCGAACGCGCGAAGGCGGCGTGGCCATGAGGATGCGCTCAGGTGAAGCCCCGCGGACGCACGTCCGCGGCCTCGGGAGGCCGCAGGTCCGGCCTCGGTGCGCCGGCGTCCCGGGCGTGCGGCGTGGGAAGGTCAGTCCCCGTCGGGGATGTCGCGCAGGACGTCGCCGCCCGAGCGTTCGATACCGTCACCGGACCTCAGGACGTTGTCGCCCGACCGGTCGATGTCGTCGCCGGACCGCTGGACACAGCGCACCGAGACGCCGTGGCCGGGCTCGTGGAGGGTGGCGCATCCGCTCTCGGGCCGCGCCGGTGGCCGCCGCGGGAGCGCCGGGACGTCGCGGGCGACCTTGTCCCTGACCCCCGGCGGCCCCGGCCGAGGCTCCCGGCCCGCGCGGCGGCCCGGCCCGGGGCTCACGTGGCGGGCGTCTGCCTGGGCGGTCCGGGGATGGGAGAGGTTCACGTCGTGATCCGCCGGCCCGGTGCCCTGGCGGCATCCGGCAAGCCCCAGCGCGGCTCCCAACACCGCGCCCGCCATGGCGAGCGAACGTCTCATCTCGTCCCCCCGATCCGCGTCCCGCTCAGGGACTGAAGTAGTGCTGCATCCGGGTGATCCGGCCCCGGCCGTCGAACCACAGCTCGAACATGTGCGAGCGGTCCAGGAGCGGGTGGAGCCGCTCCTGCAGCTTCACGAGCAGGGTGTGGAACTCCTCCGGAGTGAGCCGGATGCCGTGTACCCAGTCGGTGACGCCCTCGTTGGCGATCGGGGCCGACGCTCGGATCGCCGCGCCGGGCGCCAGCCGCAGCGCGAGGTAGTGCCCCACGTCCGCCGGATGGACCGTCTCCGGACCTCCGGGCTGCACCTTGCGGGCCAGCGCGAACAGCACGGTGTCCGCCGTCTGGCCCGCCTCGACCAGACCGAAGACGCGGGACCGGCCGGAGTACGCCTCGCCCGGGGCGACGCTCTCCGGAGACGCCGACGGGACGTCCGGTCCGGGCGGGCCGGTCCGCTCGCCGGCCCGCGCGCCGGTCAGCAGCAGGCCCCCGGCGCAGGCGATCGCCGCGATGACCGTCACCCAGTGTGCCCGTCTGGCATACGCAACGCTCACGTCGAGGATCTACCCTCGCCGCCATCGACTCATTCCTCCGCACTGACGGAGGGTCGGCGAATCATCACAATCGGTAAAGGCGGCGTGCCCTCGGCAGAGCATCGACGGTGACGGCGTCCGGAGGAGGAACCGATCACCTGCGGGGCCGCGGTGGGTCAGCGCTCGCGGCGTTCCCGGTCACCGGCGTTCTCGACGTCACGCGACGGAGTCTCGAGGACGGGACGTTCGAGTTCTTCGGCGACGAGCCGGCCGACCTGCCGGACCAGCTCGCTGATCGGCCAGATCTCGCGCGGCGGCGGGATGTGGGTGCGGACGCGCTCACCCGGCGTCGCCATGACCGTTCCCTTCGCTCGTGGACGGCTGCTCGATGAATCCGTCTACCCGGGAACGGCGGTTGTACGCCGGTGCACCCGCTCCCATACCGGTGCGGCCCGCCACTCGCGGGCCTGCCGGCCGTGCCGGAGAGCGTCTCAGTGCACCGCGTCGGGAACGTCCTGCCGGGCGAACTGGGTGTGGTAGAGCTCGCTGTACAGGCCGCCCTCGGCGAGCAGCTCGTCGTGCCGGCCCCGCTCGACGACGCGGCCGTCGTCGATCACGAGGATCTGGTCGGCCTCGCGGATCGTCGACAGCCGGTGCGCGATGACGATCGAGGTGCGTCCCGCCAGAGCGGTGCGCAGGGCACGCTGCACCGCCGCCTCGGACTCGGAGTCCAGATGGGCGGTGGCCTCGTCGAGCACCACGACCGAGGGGGCCTTCAGCAGCAGCCGGGCGAGGGCCAGGCGCTGTTTCTCCCCGCCGGACAGCCGGTAGCCCCGG
The DNA here is from genome assembly GCF_024055795.1 of Actinoallomurus purpureus. GTDB lineage: Bacteria > Actinomycetota > Actinomycetes > Streptosporangiales > Streptosporangiaceae > Actinoallomurus > Actinoallomurus purpureus. Next base: position 166,257 of record NZ_JAMXMY010000012.1, read on the forward strand.
TCTCCGACGACGGTGTCGAGGCCCTCGGGCATGCTGTCGACGAGATCCCAGATCTGCGCGGCACGCAGAGCCTCGGCGAGTCCCTCGTCGGTGGCCGTGGGCCGGGCGTACGCGAGGTTGGCGCGGATCGTGTCGTGGAACAGGTGCGCGTCCTGGGTGACCACGCCGACGGTGTCCCGCAGCGAATCGAGGGTCGTGTCCCGTACGTCCTGACCGCCGATGCGGACGACGCCGTCCGTCACGTCGTAGAGCCGGGACACGAGCTGGGTGATCGTCGTCTTGCCGGCCCCGGAGGGCCCGACGAGGGCGGTCATCGTCCCGGGCTCGACCCGGAAGTCCACCCCGTGCAGCACCTCGCGGCTCGGCGCGGTGTCGGTCCGGGCGATCGACTCCAGGGAGGCGAGCGAGACCTCCGCCGCGGCCGGGTAGCGGAAGGTCACGTCGTCGAACTCGATCGCCGGCGCGTCTCCGTCGGTCAGCGGATCGAGGTCCATCGGCAGGGAGGAGCCTGAAGGCAGGTCCGGACCGGTCGACGGGGCGGCGGTCGCGGGCAAAGGCCGCGCGCCCGGCCTCTCGTCGATCATGGGCTTGAGGTCGAGCACCTCGAAGACGCGGTCGAAGCTCACCAGCGCGGTCATCACGTCGACGTGCACGTTGGACAGCGCGGTCAGCGGGCCGTACATCCGGGTCAGCAGCGTGGCGAGCGCCACGAGGGTGCCCAGCTGGAAGCTGCCGTCCACGACGAGGGAGCCGCCGACGCCGTACACCATGGCGGTCGCCAGCGAGGCGACCAGCGTCAGGGCGGTGAAGAAGACCCGCCCGTACATGGCGGAGGTGATGCCGATGTCGCGCACCCGCCGCGCCCGGTCGGCGAAGCTCTCCGACTCCTCCTCGGGGCGGCCGTACAGCTTGGCGAGCATGGCACCGGCGACGTTGAACCGCTCGGTCATCAGCGAGCTCATCTCCGCGTCGAGCTGCATCTGCTCCCGGCTGATCTTCTGCAGCCGCCGCCCCACCCACTTGGCCGGGAAGATGAAGATCGGCAGCAGCACCAGGGCGACCAGCGTGACCTGCCACGACAGCACGAACATCGTGACCAGGACGAGGATCAGGCTGATCACGTTGGAGACGACCGAGGACAGGGTGGTGGTCAGGGCGCGCTGGGCGCCGATGACGTCGCTGTTGAGGCGGCTGACCAGTGAGCCGGTCTGGGCGCGCATGAAGAACGCGACCGGCATGCGCTGGACGTGGTCGAAGACCTGGGTGCGCAGGTCGTAGATGAGGCCCTCGCCGATGCGCGCGGAGTACCACCGCTGGCCGAGGCCGATCAGCGCCTCGACCAGGGCCAGCCCCGCGACGGCGGCGGCCAGCGTGACCACGATCCCGCTCCGGTGCGGCACGATCCCCCGGTCGATGATCGTCTTCAGCAGCAGGGGGTTGGCCACGACGATGACGGCGGCGACGGCGTTCAGTGCCAGGAAGAGCACGAGCTCCCGGATGTACGGGCGCGCGTAGCCGGCGATACGGCGAACCGTCCCGGCCGTGAGCCTCTCCTTGACCACCGACCTGTCGCGGCGGAACGACGCCATCATCATCCAGCCGTTGTCCGGCATGCCCACGGCGGCCCTCCCGACGGATTCAGGACGTAATCATGTAAGCGCTTCGGCGACAACGTACCGGACCGGCGGTTGATTCCCGCCATCCGAGAACGCCGACCGCGGCCCTCACGAACAGCCTGCGTCATTCGTGGGGGCCGCGCCATCGGCCCTGCGCCCGAACCCGTCCCCGTCTCGGGACCTACGCCCGGGCACGGGCGCCGGCCTCGGTCCCGCGCCGGGGCGGGTGGGTCCTCCGAAGGCCCGGAGCGATCGTCGGGACGATGGTCACGAAGGAGAGTCCTTCCCTTGTGTCTTCACGGTGAGGACCCCGACCGGAACGCGCCTCCGGCCGGGGCCGGTTCGACCGCCGATGGGGCGGACCATCACGTATTGCCCTCTTTGTCGGTCCCGATGCCTCGGTCCCGGATGACGACGAGATCGTGCCGGGGGTCCGGTCCGGGGCGCTCTCCGGCGCCTTCGACGACGAAGCCCGCGTCGGCGATCATCCGGAGGTCGTCGTCGCCGGCCTGGCCCTCGCTGGTGAGGTAGTCGCCGAGGAAGATCGAGTTGACGACGTGCAGCGCGAGCGGCTGCAGGCTCCGCAGGTGGATCTCCCGCCCGCCGGCCAGCCGCACCTCGACGTCCGGGAAGACCAGCCGGAACAGCGCCAGGATGCGCAGGCAGCGGAGCGGCGTCAGCTCCCACCTCCGGGCCAGCGGCGTGCCCTCGAACGGGATGAGGAAGTTCACCGGCACCGAGTCCGGATTCAGCTCGCGCAGCGCGAACGCGACGTCGATGACGTCGTCGTCACCCTCCCCCATGCCGAAGATCGCCCCCGAGCACGGCGACAACCCGGCGGCCGCCGCCTCGTTGACCGTGTCGACCCGGTCCTGGAAGCCGTGCGTGGTGCAGATGTCGCCGTAGCGTTCGGCGCTCGTGTTGAGGTTGTGGTTGTAGGCGAACGCGCCGGCCTCGCGCAGCTGTTCGGCTTGGCCGGGCTTGAGCAGTCCGAGGCACACGCAGACCTCGACATCGCGGGAGGCGATCTCCCGGACCGCCTCGCCGACCCGGTCGATGTCCCGCTGGGCCGGGCCCCGGCCGCTGGCCACCAGGCACACCCGGCGGGCACCGCGCGCCACGGCCTTGTCCGCCGCGCGGACCATCTCCTCGGTGTCCTGCCAGGAGTACTTGAGGACGTCGGCGTCGGACCCCTTGCGCTGCGAGCAGTAGAAGCAGTCCTCCGGGCACAGGCCGCTCTTCATGTTGACCAGGTAGTTGAGCTTCACCCGGTCGCCGAAGAACGTCCGCCGCACCCGTCCGACGGCCGCGGTCAGTTCGAGCGTGCCCGCGTCGGAGACGGCGAGCACCGTACGGGCCTCATCCCGGGTGAGCGCCTCCCGGCGCATCGCCTTGGCCACGATCGGATCCACGAGAGCGTCCATAGGGCGAGTCTGCCGTGTCCTCGTCCAGGGGCGGAGGAGCCACCGGTACAACAGGGCGGACCGTGGCTTGTAGGCGCGGTCTACTTGACGCGGCGGCGTGCCTCAGGAACCCGTGGACGCGGCGGTGAGCTCGGCGAGCAGGGCCACCTGTTCGCGGCGCTCGGCCGCGGCCTGCTCCTCGAGGGTGTTGTGCGGAGCCTGCCGCAGGAGGCGTTTGGTCGCGGCCGCGGTGGCCGGACGGACCTGGAGGATGGCCGCGACGAGGTCGGCGACCGCGGAGTCGAGCTCGGCGGCGGGCACGACCAGTTCGGCCAGCCCCAGCCGGGCGGCCTCCTCCGCGTAGATGGTGCGCGTCGTCAGGCAGATCTCCAGGGCGCGCGGCACGCCGACGATGTCGACGAGCGGCTTGGTGCCCGTGAGGTCCGGCACGATGCCGAGGGCGGGCTCCTTCATGGCGAACTTCACGTCGTCGGCGACCACGCGCAGGTCGCACGCGAGCGCCAGTTGGAAGCCGCCTCCGATGGCATGCCCGTGGACCGCGGCGACGGAGACGATGTCGGGGCGGCGCAGCCAGAGGTAGCCGGCCTGCAGGCCGGCGATGAACTCCTCGTCACGGGGGCCGGCGGTGTCCTCGCCGGGGACGCCCTCGGGACTGAACAGGCGCAGGTCGATGCCGGCGGAGAAGGACGGGCCGTCGCCGCGTACGACGACGACGCGGACGCCGGCGGGCAGCGTCTCGCCGATGCGGGCGAGCGTGCGCCAGGTGCTGAAGGTCAGGGCGTTGCGCCGCTCGGGCCGGGCGAGGCTGATCGTCGCCACGGCGCCGTCGACGTCGAGGCGCAGGCCGGCTCGTTCGAGCTCGGCCGGGTCGAGCGGTGAGTCCGCCATGACGCTCCTTCCGGCGTGCGTCGTGGCGGTTGGGCCCGCCACCGTGCCCGACCCTAGCGGGTCGGGCACGGTGGCCTCTCATGCGGTCCGGCGCCGAGAGCGGGGGGAGCTAGAAGTCCGTCAGGACTTCTTACCGCGGGTGGCCCCGCCGCGTCCGCGCAGATTCACGCCGGACTCGGTGAGGATGCGGTGGATGAAGCCGTACGACCGTCCGGTTGCTGCAGCCAGGGCACGGATGCTCTCGCCGGAGTCGTAACGCTTCTTCAACTGCTCCGCCAACTTATCTCGCTCGGCACCGGTCACGCGGGTGCCCTTCTTTAGGGTCTCGGCCACGAGTACCTCCCGTAGTGATGCGGTGACCGCTGCGTTATCCCCAGCCATGATCAGACATTCGCGCGCGATCGGCTACCCACTACGCCAGAAAAGATCTGCTTCCTTGGGTCAAGGTTGCGCTGCAGGTCAGGCAAGTGCCACGAGATCGGAAAATTCGTCACTCCAGATGTCCTCCACACCATCCGGAAGCAAGATCACTCTTTCCGGTTGCAGCGCCCGCACCGCACCCTCATCGTGAGTCACCAGAACGATGGCCCCGGCGTAGGTGCGCAGGGCCCCCAGGATCTCCTCGCGGCTCGCGGGATCGAGGTTGTTCGTCGGCTCGTCGAGCAGCAGCACATTGGCGCTGGAGACCACGAGAGTGGCCAGCGCGAGCCGGGTCTTCTCGCCCCCGGACAGCACGCCGGCGGGCTTGTCGACCTCGTCGCCGGTGAACAGGAACGAGCCCAGGATCTTGCGCACCTCCGTCTCCGCGAGGTCCGGGGCGGCCGACCGCATGTTCTCCAGCACGGTACGGTCGACGTCGAGGGTCTCATGCTCCTGCGCGTAGTACCCCAGGCGCAGGCCGTGCCCGTCGACACGCTCGCCGGTGTCGGGCTTTTCGACGCCCGCCAGCAGGCGCAGCAGCGTCGTCTTGCCCGCCCCGTTGAGGCCGAGGATGACGACTCGACTGCCCCGATCAACCGCTAGGTCGACATCGGCGAAGACTTCCAACGAACCGTACGATTTGGACAAAGCTCGTGCCATGAGCGGCGTTTTGCCACACGGGGCCGGCGCGGGGAACCGAATCCGGGCCACTTTGTCGGCCTGGCGCTCGTCCTCGACCCCGGCCAGGAGGCGCTGGGCACGGCGCTCCATCTGCTGCGCGGCCTTCGCCTTGGTCGCCTTGGCGCGCATCTTGTCGGCCTGGGACTGCAGGGTGGTCGCCTGGCGCTCGGCGTTGGCGCGCTCGCGCTTGCGGCGCCGCTCGTCGGTCTCCCGCTGGGTGAGGTAGGTCTTCCAGCCGACGTTGTAGAGATCGATCACGTTGCGGTTCGCGTCGAGGTGGATGACCTTGTTCACGACCGCGTCGAGCAGGCCGACGTCGTGACTGATCATGATCAGGCCGCCCTGGTGCGACTTCAGGAAGTCGCGCAGCCAGGCGATGGAGTCGGCGTCGAGGTGGTTGGTGGGCTCGTCGAGCAGGAGCGTGTCGGCTCCGGAGAACAGGATGCGGGCCAGCTCGACCCGGCGGCGCTGGCCGCCGGACAGCGTGCGCAGCGGCTGGCCGAGCGCGCGGTCCGGCAGGCTGAGGCTCGAGGCGATGGAGGCCGCCTCCGCGTCGGCGGCGTACCCGCCGAGCACGTGGAGCCGGTCCTCCAGGCGGCCGTACCGGCGGACCGCCTTGTCGCGCTCGGCTCCCTCGGCCGTCGCCATCTTCTGCTCGGCCGCGCGCATCCCCCGGATCACCTCGTCCAGGCCCCGCGCGGACAGGATCCGGTCGCGGGCGAGGACCTCCAGGTCGCCGGTGCGCGGATCCTGCGGCAGGTAGCCGACGGTGCCGGAGCGCGTCACCTCACCGGCGGCGGGCAGGCCCTCGCCGGCGAGCACCTTGGTGAGCGTCGTCTTGCCGGCCCCGTTGCGGCCGACCAGGCCGACCCGGTCGCCGGGGTTGACGCGGAAGGAGGCTCCCTCGAGCAGCAGACGGGAACCGGCGCGGAGTTCGATGTCACGGGCGGTGATCACAGTGAGAACGCTCCTGGGGGGCGGGCTGGGCGAGGCGGGGACGACGAAAAGGGCGCCGCCCGGAACCCCGTGTCCCGGCCGCGCCCTTGGAACGCCTGATCAGCTCGCAAGCATGCCTTCAGTGTACGGGACGGCATCCGGGGGCTTGACATCGTCGCCGCCCGGCACGACCGATCCCGGTGACCCTCCAGGTGTGGCGGCCGCGATCAGGGGAAGCGTGTACGGCGAATCGATCCGCCGTCCCGGCGGACGCATCCGACCAGGAGAGGAAGGCCCGGGATGGCCGACGATCGGTCGAAGGAGGACCTGGAGGAGGAGCTCCGGGTGGTGGAGGAGGACATCGCGTCCGTGCGCCCGGCACTGGAGGACCTGCGCGCGCGGATCGGCGACCGGTCGGACGATCCGACCGACGTCGAGGAGCGGGCCGCCATGATCACGACCGCGGAGGAACAGGAGGCGCTCGTCGAACGGCTCGAGGAGAGACGCTTCGAACTCCTGCGGCGGCTGGGCCGGGCGTGACGCGTGACCCCCGCCCGGCCGCCCGGGCGCCGGATCGATTCAGGTACCCATACGGGGAGTCCTCCCGTGGTGGCGCACCGTCCCGGCGACGAGAGTGGATGTCGACCGTTCCGCCCCCTGTCCTCCGAGAGGTCTTCCCGATGCGTCGTATCCGGATCAAGGTCAAGAGCCCGCGCCCGGCCCCGGCCGCCGAACTCGACCTGCGCACCCCCTCCGGCCGCCCGCTTCCGTACTGAACCCTCACCCGGGGGAGGACGGAGGGCACGTCCGCCTGCTGCGACCGACCCGACCTCACGCGCCCGGATCGCGGCGTGGGCGGTTCAGTGAGTCCGGATCGTGATCCGCGGCCCGCAACCGTGGTGCCGCACCCGGCGTCTGAGCCCGCATGCGTGGAAGACCGCTCGCCCGGATCCTGGTTCCGCTCGTCGTGGCGGCTGCCGCACTGGGGGTCGTCCGGCCGTCCTGGGCGTGCGGCTGCGGTGCGCTGATCACCTCGACCGCCTCCGGGGTCGACGTGGCCGAGGAGACCTCCATCGTCCGCTACGACGGATCGGCGGAGGAGATCGTCATGCGGCTGTCCGTGCGTTCGCGGGCCCGTGACGCCGCCTGGCTCATGCCGACCCCGGCCCGCGCCGCGGTGACGCTCGGCGAGCGCGGCTGGTTCGACCAGCTCGACCGCCTCACCGAGCCCAGGGTGGTGCGGCGGAGGCACTGGCTCCCGCGTCTCGGCGACGACCGCAGTGCGGGCGCGCCCGCGCCGGGTAGGGGCGGGCGGGTCGGCGTGCTCGCGCGGCAGCGGCTCGGCCCCTTCGAGGTGACGACGCTGTCTGCGGCCGACCCGCACGCCCTGGCGGCCTGGCTGACGGCGCACGGCTACCACCTGAAGGAACGCCTCGCCCAGGCTCTCGCCCCGTACGTGGCGCGGCGCTGGACGTACACGGCGATCAGGCTCGCCCCCGAGAGCGGCCCGCTCACCGGTGAGCTCGACCCGCTGCGCATCAGGTTCGCCGCGGACGCGCCGGTCTACCCGATACGGCTGTCCCGGCTCGCGAGCACGCCCCAGGCCGTGCACCTGTACGTCCTCGCGCCGCACCGGGTCACCGTCCGCGGCCTCGGCCTGTTCACCGTGTACGCGGGCCGGGTGAGCCCCGCGCAGGTCTCCTCTCCCGGGCTGCGCGGGCTGCTGGGCGGCGGAGCGTTCCTGACCGAACTGGTGCGCCAGGGGATCCCGCCGGCCGACTTCACCGACGACCTGGGCTTCGGCTACACCGCCGACACGCCGTACCGGCAGGTGGAGTACGAGGAAGGCGGGCTGGTGGCGTTCCTGGGCCTGCCGGCCGTCCTGTGGGTCCTCGCGGTGCCCGTGGTGGTGCTCGCGGCCCTGGCGTCGGTCGTGGCGGCCCGGCGGTCCAGGCGCAGGCGCGCAGCCGCCTGACCGTTGATCGGCATTTCCGTAACCCTCGGTTTGGGAAGGGCGACCCGGTGGGAGGATGTCGGGCATGTGGATCGCTCCCGAACGCCGGCGTGCGGGCCGGTGGGTCGCACCGGCGCTCGCCGTCGCCGCGGGCGTGGCGATCGGGGTCACCGAGACGGCGCGCGGGCACATGACGACGGGCCTCGTGGGCTTGGCGGTTCTCCTCGGCTACGGCGCGCTGCTGGCCTATCGCCGGGGCGAGTCGGTCCTCACCACGCATGAGGCGTTCGGGGTCGGCCGGCGCTCCGGGATCCACCTGCGCGCCGCCGCGATGACCGGTGACGTGCTCGTCGGCGTGATCGTGGCGGCCCTGCTGGTCCAGGCCCTGCGCGGTGCCGAGATCGGCCTGCTCGCCGGCCTCGCGGCCGTCGCGGGCGTGACCTACTTCCTGTCGATCCTGATGCTGAACCGCAGCTACTGAGCCCGGCGCGGCACCGGCGGGCCGCGCGCGTCGTCGGCGTGGATCCGGGGGCCGGGCGCATTACGGAAGACCACCGACGGCGACCCGGACCGCCACATATCCCCTCGGCGGCAAGCGATGAAATTCCCGATGAATAGTGATGCCCGCGGCCTCCTGCGCGGGCGAAAAGGTCGCAGAATCGTTCCGTGACCGCTTTCGCCGCAGCACCCGGCGGCCCGGAGTCCGCGTTCGCGGGGCGTTCGGCCGCCCCGCCTCCGGCGCACGTCACGTTCCAGCCCATCGTCGACCTCGACGCGGGAACGGTCGTGGCCGTGGCCCCCTCCGTGCCCGGTCCCCCGATCCTCGATCCGGACCTAGACGTCGACCGCGCGATCCTCGCGGCCCGTACCCTCTCCCGCTGGGAGACGATGCTCCCCGTCCAGCTGGCGCTGCGGATGAGCACCCTCGCCTATGCCCGGCCGATGGAGCGGCTCCACCAGACGCTGGTGAGCCTGGGCCGCCGACCCGGCGGCGTCATCGTCTCGGTGGCGGGCGACCTCGCCGGGATGCCGCTGGACGAGGCCGCAGCACGGCTCGGTGGGCTCCGCTCGGCCGGATACCTCCTCGCCCTGGAGGCGGGGAACCTGCCGACCCGGTTCGTCGCCGAGATCGCCCCGGCGGTGCTGACCCTCGACCCCGAGGTGACCCGGCGGGCCACGGCGGACCCCCGGCGCTCCGCGATCGCCGAGGCGTTCGTCGCGCTCGGCCGCCGGCTCGGGGGCCACGTGCTCGCTCCGGGCGTCATCTCCGACGACCAGCTGACGCACCTGCGAGGACGCGGCGTGCGGCTGGCGCAGGGGCCGCTCCTGGCGTCGCGGGAATGGCAGCCCGGCATGCCGGTGAACGTGCCGGTCGGATCCCGCGACCTCGAGCGCGACCGGCTCGGCCCGCGCGTCACGGAGTTCATGATGCCGGCGACGGTGATGCCCGACACGGCCACCGCCGAAGAGGTGCTCTCGGTGTTCAACGCGGAGCCGGGCACCAGCAGCGTCGTCCTCGTCGACCAGACCGAGCGCCCCCGTCACACGGTCGACCGCACCCGTTTCCTGCTCCGGCTGGCAGGCGCGTACGGTCACGCCCTGCACGCGCACAAGCCGGCCGCCAGGCTGGCGGATCCGCCCCGGCCGGTCCCCCGGACCGTGCCCGCGATCGCGGCCCTGCGCGCGGCGGGCGACGACGCCGAACGCGTCTACGACGACCTGGTGGTGATCGACGAGATCGGGCGCTGTCTCGGCGTCGCACGGGTCGGCGACCTGATCCGCAGCTTGTCCGCGCTCGATCACTGATCCCCTGGCCGGTCGGTCGCCGGGTGCCCGGCCCGGCGTACCGAGGTCAGGACGCGCTCGACGCCCTCGATGACACGGGCGGTGCGGTAGGACGGGAAGACGTCGAAGGCGTGCTGGGCGCCCTTCATCTCGGCGTACAGCACCGGCGCGGCCGACACCTCCCTGAGCCGTGCCGCGAAGGAGCGCGCCTGCGCCACCGGCACCAGCGTGTCCAGACTCCCGTGGACCACGAGGAACGGCGGCGCGTCCGCGTTGATCCAGTGTGCCGGGGACGCCTTGTCGTACGCCTCGGGGTCCTCCACCCGGCTCACGCCCATGACATGGCGTTCGATGGCCGACACGAAGATCTTCGAGCCGCCGTCCAGCAGAGCGCCGAGGTCGTAGACGCCGTAGAACGTCACGGCCGCCCGTACGGTCGTGTCGGCGTCCTCGAAGCCCGGCTGGTACTCCGGCGCGTTCGGTGTGAGCGCGAGGAGAGCGGCGAGATGGCCGCCCGCCGACCCGCCGGTGACGCACAAGAAGTCGGGGTCGGCCCCGTGCTCCTCGGCGTGGTCGCGGTACCACCGGATCGCCCGCTTGAGGTCGATCAGGTGGTCGGGGAACTTCACGCGCGGGCTGAGCCGGTAGTCCACGTTGACGCCCACCCAGCCGTTGGCGGCGAGATGGTTCAGCAGCGGGATCCCCTGCTCCCGCTTGCTGCCGATCATCCACGCCCCGCCGTGCACCTCCATGACCCCCGGCCGCCGCTCGCCCGGCTCCGTCGGCCGGTACACGTCGAGCCGCATCCCCGGCTCGTCCCCGTAGGCGATGTCGCGGGTCCGCGTCACCCCGGCGCGCCGGGTCATGAGGAACGGGAGGACGACGTGGGACCGGGGAAAGGCCGGTGCCCGTTCGCCCGGATCGAGCTCCAGTCCGGCGCTCCACTCCCGCACGGTGACGGTCGTCCGCCGGGCCCGCACCATGACGACCGCGAGTCCGGCCCAGCCCACGGCGGTCGCGACGAGGCCCGCCCATCCGGCCCCACCGTGGAAACCCCCCGCGCCGACGATCGGCGCCGTGACCGCCGCCTCGGTCACGAGGACCCACGGGGCGAGCTCAATGGTGAGCCACGCGGCGAAGAAGCCCGGGATCAGCAGCAGGAGGTCCTTGCGGGGCGCCAGGGCGTTGACCGTCGTCAGCAGCGCGAGGGCCCCCGAGGCGAGGAGAACGTACGACATCGTGCCTCCGAGGCGTGGACCGGCCGGTTTCACGATCCATCACGAAGCAGGCGCCGACAACGTGACCGCGACCACACGTCCGCTTGGTGGAATCCCCGAGGAGCGATGAGTCGAGGGCCGATGCCGGTCGCCTAGAGCTAGCGCCGTTCCGTCAGCGTTCCAGGGCCGCCTTGATTCGGCCGAGGGTGGTGCGCATGCCCTGCCGGTTGACCTCGGCGCGTCCCTCCGCGGGGACGCCGGTGAAGACCCTGCCGAGGAGGGAGACGAACGCCGCTGCCCGGCCGTCCCGCCGCAGGTCCTCCCAGTGCTCCGTCAGGCGTATCGAGCCGTCACCGGCCGGCTCGATCCGGTAGCCCCACACCGCCACCGGCGCCCCGAAGCTCGTCACCCGAAAGGCGAAGGCCTTCCCCGGCACCGCCTGGGTGACCCGGCAGTTGGTGAACCACACGCGCGGGCCGACCCGGTTGAACCCGACGAACGTCAGGCCGGGGACCACGCGGCGGCCGCGGACCCACACCGCGAAGACCTCCGGGCTCCACTCCCCCATCCGGCGCGGATCGGCGACCGCCTCGTACACGCGCTCCGGCGCCGCGTCGATGACGACGCTCTCCTCGACCGTCCACTGGCGTTCCATGCCCGCGATCATCCCGCACGGCGGAGACACGGTCAGCGAAGGTGGGCGTAACGCTCCTGCCAGCCGGCGAACCAGGCGGCGAACCAGGGCTCGCCCGCGGCGAGCGGCATGATGTAGGTCACCGTCTCGGCGTGGTAGCGGCGCTGGAAGTCCGGCGGCATCAGGTCGAGCGTCTGGACGTTGCTGACCCGGTCGGCGAGCTTGACGAGAATCGCCTCACGGGGCGCGTCACGCAGTCGCCGCAGATAGGAGACCTTCGCGGCCCGCTTGGCGGCCTTCCCCTCCACGGGCGGCTTGGTCACCCAGTCCACCAGCTCCCCGACGACCGGGCCGAACCCGGCCTCGACGTCGGCGAGCGTGGCCGTGGTGTCCTCGACCACGTCGTGCAGCAGGGCCGTCACGAGCACGTCGGTCGTGGTGACGCCCGGCCCGCGGACCAGCACCTCCAGCGCCTCGAGAAGGTGCTCACCATAGGGCGCGCCGGTGGGCCGCCGCTGCTCGCCGTGCCAGCGCAGCGCGGCCTCGGCGGCCCGATCGAGCGTGGCCAGATCGAGCGGCCGCGAGGCCAGGGCGGCATGAGCCTGGTCCCACGTGCGCCAGTTCGTGAAGATCTCCACGGTGTGCCATCTCCTCCGGGTCGCCGGGCACCGTCACGAGGTCGTCTCGATCGCCCGAGAGCGTGCGCGCGGCCGCATGGTCGCGGCATCATTGCACAGTGCGAAATCCGCCCGACGATCACGCTGTCGCGGTGTGGATGTGGCCCCGGGCGCTCCCGCTCGCCGAGATCTTCGGACGGGAGTGGGACGGCGCGGAGATCCGCGCCCGTTTCCTCACCCTCACCGGCCAGTGGCACGCCCGCCATCCGGCCCCGTCACCCGCGGGCGGGGAGGGCGGACCACAACCCGGCCAGTGGATGTGGCATCCGCCCGCCCACCGCATCTACGACTGCCACACCTACGAGGCCGGGGACGACTGGCTCGAGGTGGCGATCAGGATGGAGACGGTCGACTTCTATCCCGGCCACTGCCGGCTCGGCGCGAGCCTGACCATCGCCTGCCGGTGCGAGACCGCGCACCGGAGTCACACGATCGTCGAGACCTCGTGGCGCACCGGCGGGCCCGCCGGTGCGCTGGACGCGCTCACCGCGATCCTGCGCTACACCGACCAGTGGATCGCCAACTCCCAGCAGCCGGCGGGCTGGCGCCGGCATGCCGGGCTGGACTGACGAGGCGGCTCAGACGTTGAAGCCGAGGGCGCGCAGCTGCTCGCGCCCGTCCTCGGTGATCTTGTCCGGGCCCCACGGCGGCAGCCACACCCAGTTGATCGTGACCTTCTCGACCAGACCCTCCAGGGCGCTGGCCGTCTGGTCCTCGATCACGTCGGTGAGCGGGCAGGCGGCGCTCGTGAGCGTCATGTCGAGCGTGGCGACGTTGTCGGCGTCGATGGTGACGCCGTACACCAGACCGAGGTCGACCACGTTGATGCCGAGCTCGGGGTCGACGACGTCCCTCATCGCCTCGAGGACGTCATCCTCGGCGACCTTGGTATCGCTCATGAGTTGCTGCCTTCCATGGCTTTCGCGGTCGCGTCCTTCCACGCCATCCAGGCGAGCAGGGCGCACTTGATACGGGCGGGGTACTTCGACACTCCGGTGAAGGCGACGGCGTCCTCGAGCACGTCCTCGTCGGGTTCGAGCTGCCCGCGCGACTGCATCAGCTTGAGGAACTCGTCGCCGGTCACCATCGCATCCTTCACCGGCCTGCCGATGATGAGATCGGTCATCACCGACGCGCTGGCCTGGCTGATCGAACAGCCGAGCGCGTCGTACGACACGTCGGCGACCTCGCCGCCGTCGAGCCGGACGCGCAACGTCACCTCGTCACCGCAGGTCGGGTTCACATGGTGCACCTCGGCGTCGTACGGCTCCCGGAGACCCTTGTGATGAGGGTTCCGGTAGTGGTCCAGGATGATCTCCTGGTACATCGACTCGAGCTGCATCTGCGTCCCTTTCAGACGGCCGGTGGGAGGTGGAACGTCAGGTGGTGCCGAAGAATTTCTGGGTCTCGCGCAGCCCCTCGACGAGCGCGTCGACCTCGTCGGGGGTGTTGTAGAAGTACAGCGACGCGCGGGTGCTCGCGGTCACGCCGAAGCGCTTGTGCAGCGGGCGGGCGCAGTGATGACCGGCGCGGACGGCGATGCCGTGGGCGTCCAGCACCTGGCTCACGTCGTGCGGGTGGATCTCGCGGCCGTCCAGCCCCTCCAGGGTGAAGGAGATGGCGGTGCCGCGCTCCTCGGCGTCGACCGGCCCGATGATCCGCAGGCCGTCGATCGCGGTGAGCGACTTGAGCGCGTACGCGAGCAGCTCCTGCTGTTGCGCCTCGATCTGGTCCAGGCCCACCTCGGTGAGGTAGTCGATCGCCGCGCCGAGCCCGGCGGCCTCGGCGATCGGCATCGTGCCGGCCTCGAACTTGTGCGGCGGCGGGGCGTACGTCGAGCCCTCCATCGCCACGGTCTCGATCATCTCGCCGCCGCCGAGGAACGGCGGGAGCGTCTCGAGGAGTTCGGCGCGGCCCCACAGCACCCCGATGCCGGTCGGGCCGCAGATCTTGTGCGCGGTGAAGCCGTAGAAGTCGACCCCGAGCGCCTGGACGTCCACCCGCATGTGCGGCACGGCCTGGGCACCGTCGGCGAGCACGAGCGCGCCGACCGCGTGGGCCTTGTCCGCGATGAGGCGCAGCGGGTTGATGGTGCCGAGGACGTTCGACTGGTGCGCGACCGCGACGATCTTCGTGCGCTCGTTGATGAGGTCGTCGATGTTCGTCAGGTCCAGGCGGCCGTCGTCGGTCACTCCGAACCAGCGGAGCGTCGCGCCGGTGCGCTGGGCGAGCAGCTGCCACGGCACGATGTTGGAGTGGTGCTCCATCTCCGTGATGACGATCTCGTCGCCGGGGCCGACGCGGAAGCGCTCGGCCTCCGGGCCGGCCGTGGCCGCGTTGCCCATCGCGTACGCGACGAGGTTGATGCCCTCGGAGATGTTCTTGGTGAACACCACCTCGGTTTCGCTGCCCGCGCCGATGAGGTTCGCGGCCTTGATCCGGGCACCTTCGTACGCCTCGGTCGCCTCCTCACCGAGCTGGTGCGTCGCCCGGTGGATGTTGGCGTTGTGCGCGGTGTAGTAGTCGTCGATGGCGTCGATCACCTGGCGGGGCTTCTGCGAGGTGTTCGCGCTGTCGAGGTACACCAGCGGCCGCCCGTCGCGGACGGTGCGGGTGAGGATCGGGAAGTCCGCCCGGATCCGTTCGACGTCGATGCTCACGCGGACGCGCCTGCCTTCGTGAACTTCTCGTAGCCCTCGGTCTCCAGCAGCTCCGCCAGCTCCGGGCCGCCCTGCTCGACGATGCGGCCGGCGGCGAAGACGTGCACGAAGTCGGGCTTCACGTAGCGGAGGATGCGGGTGTAGTGCGTGATCAGCAGCACGCCCGTGTCGCCGGACCGGAACCGGTTGACGCCCTCGGAGACGACCTTCAGCGCGTCGATGTCGAGGCCCGAGTCGGTCTCGTCGAGCACCGCGACCTTCGGCTTGAGCATCTCCATCTGGAGGATCTCGTGGCGCTTCTTCTCTCCACCGGAGAAGCCCTCGTTGAGGTTGCGCTGCGCGAACGCGGGGTCGATCTGCAGCTCGGCCATTGCCGAGCGCATCTCCTTGGCGAAATCCCGCAGCTTCGGCGCCTCGCCGCGCACGGCGGTGACGGCGGTACGCAGGAAGTTCGACACCGAGACGCCGGGCACCTCGACGGGGTACTGCATGGCGAGGAACAGCCCGGCGCGGGCGCGCGCGTCAACGCTCATCTCCAGGACGCTCTCGCCGTCCAGGAGCACCTCGCCGCCGGTGACGGTGTACTTCGGGTGACCGGCGATGGCATAGGCGAGGGTGGACTTGCCAGAGCCGTTCGGCCCCATGATGGCGTGGGTCTCGCCCGCCTTCACGGTCAGGTCGACGCCCCGGAGGATCTCCTTGTCCTCGACGGAGACGTGCAGGTCGCGGATCTCAAGCGTGGCCATGATCTTCAGGACTCCTTGAGCGACACGTACACGTCGTCGCCCTCGATCTTCACTGGGTACGTGGGGACCGGCTGCGTGGCCGGCGGGTTGGTGGGCTTGCCGGTGCGCAGGTCGAAGCACGAGCCGTGCAGCCAGCACTCGATGGTGTGGTTGTAGACCTCGCCCTCGCTGAGCGCGACCTCGGCGTGCGAGCAGACGTCGCGCAGGGCGTAGACGTCGTCCCCGGTGCGGACGACCGCCACCGGGGTGCCGTCGATCTCCACCGCGAGCGCACCCTCGGCGGGCAGCTCGGACAGCGAGCAGGCGCGCGTGAAGCTCATCGGGCGATCTCCTCGTCGATCGCGGCCATGACGCGCTCCTGCAGATCCAGCACGTCGATCTTCTCGACGAGCTGGCCGAGGAAGCCGCGCACGACCATCCGCCTGGCGGTGTCGTACGGGATGCCCCGTGCCTGGAGGTAGAACAGGTGCTGGTCGTCGAGGCGACCGGACGCCGAGGCGTGGCCCGCGCCGGCGACCTCACCGGTCAGGATCTCGAGGTTCGGCACCGAGTCGACGCGCGTGCCGTCGGTGAGCACGAGGTTGCGGTTGAGCTCGTAGGTGTCGGTGCCCTCGGCCTCGGCCCGGATGATCACGTCGCCGATCCAGACGGCGTGGGCGTCCTCGTCCTGCAGCGCGCCGCGGTAGTCGACGCGGCTGCGGCAGTTCGGCTGGGTATGGTCGACGAGCAGCCGGTGCTCCAGGTGCTGGCCGCCGTCGGCGAAGTAGATGCCGTACAGCTCGGCGTCGCCGCCCGGCGCGTCGTAGGCCACCGAGGGGGCGATGCGCACGACGCCGCCGCCCAGGCTCACGGTGAAGCTCTTGAACCGCGCGTCACGGCCGAGCCTCGCGTGCTGGTGGGACAGGTGCACGGCATCGGAGGCCCAGTTCTGCAGGCTGAACACCGTGAGCGAGGCGCCGTCGCCGACCACGAACTCGACGTTGTCGGCGTAGGCGGCCGTGCCGGTGTGCTCCAGCACGACCGTGGCCTGCGCGAACGGCTCGAGGATGACGGTGGTGTGGCCGTAGGCGACGCCGCCCTCACCGCGCATCGTCAGGACGGTCGGCTCGGTCGCGACGACCTCCTTCCGCACGGTGACCACGGTCGCCTGGGCGAACGAGCCGTACGCCTGCGCGCTCACGCGATCGGCGGGGACGTACGCCCTGCCGATCCGCTCGTCGTCACGGGACACCGTCTCGACGGTGACCTCGGGCGCCGCGGCGACGTCGACGATCACCTTGCCGTCGCCGGCCGCGCCCTTGTGCAGGTCGCGCAGGCGGCGCAGCGGGGTGAAGCGCCACTCCTCCTCGCGCCCGGTGGGCACGACGAAGTCGTCGACGTCGTACGACGCGTGCTCGTGGAGGGTGGACAGTGGTTTGGTCTCCAGACCCATGTCAGCCCACCGCTCCTTCCATCTGCAGCTCGATCAGGCGGTTCAGCTCCAGGGCGTACTCCATGGGCAGCTCACGCGCGATCGGCTCGACGAAGCCGCGCACGATCATCGCCATCGCCTCGTCCTCGGTGAGGCCGCGGCTCATGAGGTAGAACAGCTGGTTCTCCGAGACCTTCGAGACGGTCGCCTCGTGGCCCATCTCGACGTCGTCCTCACGGACGTCGACGTACGGGTAGGTGTCGGAGCGGCTGATCTGGTCGACCAGCAGCGCGTCGCACTTGACGGTCGACTTGGAGTGCTCGGCGCCCTCCTGGATCTGGACCAGGCCGCGGTAGCTCGTACGGCCACCGCCGCGCGCCACCGACTTGGAGATGATGGTCGAGGAGGTGTTGGGCGCGGCGTGCACCATCTTCGAGCCGGCGTCCTGGTGCTGGCCCTCGCCGGCGAAGGCGATGGACAGCGTCTCGCCCTTGGCGTGCTCGCCCATGAGGTAGACGGCCGGGTACTTCATCGTGACCTTGGACCCGATGTTGCCGTCGATCCACTCCATCGTCGCGCCCTCGTAGGCGACGGCGCGCTTGGTGACGAGGTTGTAGACGTTGTTCGACCAGTTCTGGATGGTCGTGTAGCGGCAGCGGGCGTTCTTCTTCACGATGATCTCGACGACCGCGGAGTGCAGCGAGTCGGACTTGTAGATCGGCGCGGTGCAGCCCTCGACGTAGTGGACGTACGCGCCCTCGTCGACGATGATCAGCGTCCGCTCGAACTGGCCCATGTTCTCGGTGTTGATCCGGAAGTAGGCCTGCAGCGGGATCTCGACCTGCACACCCGGCGGCACGTAGATGAACGACCCACCCGACCACACGGCGGAGTTCAGCGCGGCGAACTTGTTGTCGCCGACGGGGATCACCGAGCCGAAGTACTCCTGGAAGATCTCCGGGTGCTCCCGGAGACCCGTGTCGGTGTCGAGGAAGATGACGCCCTGCTGCTCCAGGTCCTCACGGATCTGGTGGTAGACGACCTCCGACTCGTACTGAGCGGCCACACCGGCGACCAGGCGCTGCTTCTCCGCCTCGGGGATGCCGAGCTTGTCGTAGGTGTTCTTGATGTCGGCCGGCAACTCCTCCCACGAGGCTGCCTGCTTCTCCGTAGACCGGACGAAGTACTTGATGTTGTCGAAGTCGATGTCGGTAAGGTCGGCGCCCCACGTTGGCAGCGGCTTCTTGCCGAACAGGCGCAGGCCCTTCAGGCGAAGGTCGAGCATCCAGTCGGGCTCGTTCTTCTTCGCCGAGATGTCGCGGACGACCTCATCGGACAGCCCGCGACGGGCCGAGGCGCCGGCAACGTCAGAGTCGGCCCAGCCGAACTTGTAGTTTCCGAGCCCTTCGAGCTCGGGATGGGCTGTCGTAGTCATACGGAGGTGCCTCCGGAGTCCTGCTTGTCGTTCTTGTCGGTTTTTTCGGTCAGTTCACGTGACGTCACGTGAGTCGTGCATATTCCATCGCCATGGGCGATCGTGGCCAGCCGCTGCACCGGGACGCCGAGCAGTCGCCCGAACGCCGCCGTCTCCGCCTCGCACAGCTGCGGGAACCGGGCGGCGACGTGCGCGACCGGGCAGTGGTGCTGGCACAGCTGCTGCCCGCCCGCCGGAGCGGTGCTGGCCGAGGCGGCGTAGCCGTCCGCGGACAGCGCCTCCGCCAGCGCCCGCGCCCGCTGCTGCGGCGGCACGGCCCGGATCGACGCGCCATAACGCGCCTCCAGGTCGCTCACCTGGCGGAGCGCGAACTCCGCGACGGCCTCCTCGCCGAGCTTGTCGGCCAGGAAGCGCAGGGCGTTGGCCGCCAGGTCGTCGTAGGCGTGCACGAAGGCGCTGCGCCCGGCGTCGGTGATGACGAACATCTTGGCCGGACGCCCGCGCCCGCGCCTCGACTGCGGACGGCTCCGCCGCTCCTCGATCATCCCCTCGGCGAGGAGCGTCTCGAGGTGGCGGCGGACGGCCGCGGGCGTGAGCCCGAGCCGCTGTCCGAGCGCCGAGGCACTGATGGGACCATATTCAAGAATCAGCCGGGCCACCCGGGCGCGGGTGGTGCGCTCGGAGTGGTTGGGACCGAGCGCGGGCACGCCGGCGGTCGCCGGGTCGCTGCTCTTCGTCTCGGTCACGTATTCCACAACATCAGTGTGGCCTAATTCCTTCCCCCGGCACAAACGGATCCCGGTAATCTGCCTCACTTAGGCGAGCCTTGCCTCACCTGCGCGAACGACCCCGTACGGCGATCGCCACGACGAGGGCTCCGGTGAGGAACGCCGCGCCCGCGCCGGCCATCGGAGCCGCCAGTCGGCCTCCGGCTCCGAGCGCGCCGAGCAGGCCATGTTCCGATGCTCGCCCGGATTCGTTTCGACGGGCACCGAAGCGTCCTCGGCCCGCCGGTCACGCGGCGGGCGTACCGGCCTCCGTTGAGGTCCGGCCTATCGGCGACCGCGGAACGTACGCCGCAGGTCGTCGACCCACTGGTCGGGGATCTCCCAGGGGATGAAGTGACCGCCGTGGTCGTGGGCGGTGAGGTTGACGTGGTCGTACCAGGCGGCGCGGTCGCTCTCGAGGAAGTGCCGTACCCGCCGGTCCGTGGAGACGCCGGGCGGGTTCTCGTAGCCGACGAAGGTGATGCCGGTGGGCGCCTCGACGGGCGGCTGCCGATCGTGGGAGGGAGTCCACGGGTAGCGGTTGTTGTTGGCGTACGTGCGGATCGAGGTGCCGATCGAGTTGGTCACCCAGAAGATCATGGCGTGGGTGAGCAGGTCGTCCTTGGTGAAGACGGTCTCGATGTCGCCGCCGTTGTCGCTCCAGGTCATCCAGCGTTCGAGGATCCAGGCGAGCATCCCGGCGGGCGAGTCGGACAGCCCGTAGGCGAGCGTGCTCGGGGCGAGCACGTGCGCGGCCAGGTGAACGGCGAAGCGCTTCTCGAAGGCGACGAGCCGGGCGTGGACGTCGGCGGGCAGGCCGTCCGGGATGGGCCGGCCGCCACTGAGGTCCCAGGCCCGGTCGCCGTTGAACAGGGTGAGCTTCAAACCGGAGCCGATGTGGATGCCGTGCAGCTCGTCGGCGTACTTGTGCCCGAGCTGGCCGGTGACCAGGGCTCCGACGTCGCACCCGCCGGCGGCGTACTTCTCGTGGCCGAGGATGCCGGTCATGAGGACGTGCCAGAGGTCGGCGACCTTCCAGAAGTTCATGTCCGGGTGGTCCGGCAACGGGCCGGAGAACCCGAACCCGGGGAAGGAGGGGACGATCACGTCGAACGCCTCGGCCGGGTCACCGCCGTACGCGCCGGGGTCCGCGAGGGGGTCGACGACCTTGGACCAGTGCCAGAACGTCCAGGGCCAGCCGTGGGTGAGGATCAGGGGCGTCGGGTCAGGGCCGACTCCGGGCCTGCGCATGAAGTGCACGGGCACGCCCTCCACCTCGACGCGGTAGTGCTCGTACGCGTTGATCGCGGCTTCGGCCTTACGCCAGTCGTAGTCGGTCCGCCAGTGGTCGACGAGCTCCTGCAGGGTGACGCGGTCGACGCCGTAGTACCGGTCCTCGTTGCCCGCGTCGACCGGCCAGCGCGTCAGCTCGAGGCGGTGCCGGAGGTCGGCCAGCACGTCGTCGGGCACGTGGATCGGCTCCGGCTCCAGCGGGAACGGCCGGACCTCGGAACCGTGCGACGGGGTGGTCTCGTGGCTCATGGCCGCCAAGGTACATCAGTAACTTATTTAAGTGTCCAATCTTTCTGACGCCCCGGTGCGCAGGCCTGTTCAGTCGGCGAGGGTCGCCACGAGGATGGCCTTGATGGTGTGCAGGCGGTTCTCGGCCTGGTCGAAGACGATGGAGGCCTCCGACTCGAAGACCTCGTCGGTGACCTCCAGCCCTTCCAGGCCGAACTGCGCGTAGATCTCCTCGCCGAGGGTCGTCTCCCGGTCGTGGAACGCCGGGAGGCAGTGCATGAACCGCACCGACGGGTTCCCCGTCGCGGCCAGCACCTCCTTGCCGACCTGGTACGGCTTGAGGAGCGCGATGCGCTCGGCCCAGACCTCCTTGGGCTCCCCCATCGAGACCCACACGTCGGTGTGCAGGAAGTCGGCGCCGCGCACGCCCTCCGCGACGTCGTCCGTCAGGGTGATCCGGGCGCCGCTGCGCCCGGCCAGGTCGCGGGCGGCGGCCTGGACTCCGGCGGACGGCAGCAGGCCGTCGGGCGCCACGATGCGCACGTCCATGCCGAGCAGGGCGCCCATGACGAGCAGAGAGTTGCCCATGTTGTTGCGCGCGTCACCGAGGTAGGCGAAGGAGATCTCGTCCAGGGGCCCGGCCGCGTGCTCGGCCATCGTGAACGCGTCGCACAGGCTCTGGGTGGGATGCCACTCGTCGGTGAGGCCGTTCCAGACGGGGACGCCGGCGTGCGCGGCGAGGGCCTCGACGTCCGCCTGGCGGCTGCCGCGGTACTGAATGCCGTCGAACATCCGGCCCAGCACGCGCGCGGTGTCCTTCACCGACTCCTTGTGGCCGATCTGAGAACCCGATGGATCCAGGTACGTGACGTGCGCCCTCTGGTCGTGCGCCGCCACTTCGAACGCGCTGCGCGTGCGCGTGGAGGTCTTCTCGAAGACGAGCGCGATGTTGCGGCCGGTCAGGCGGGGCCGCTCGGCGCCCGCCCGCCGAGCCGCCTTCAGCTCGCCGGACAGGTCGATGAGCGAGCGGAACTCCTCGGCGGTGAAGTCGAGCTCCTTGAGGAAGCTCCGGCCGCGCAGCATGTGACCTCCCAGAGACATGGACAAGACCGTATCGTCATGCGTCCGAATGAATCAATATTCAGAGTAATGTCAGGGGCGGCCGTCCCACCCACGAGCCCCCCTCTTAGACTCGGGTCCATGGAACCCCTCGCCGTCGCAGTGAATGGCCTGGTCAAACGCTATGGCATGACCACCGCGGCCGACGGCCTCTCCTTTGACGCCGCATACGGCGAGGTGACCGCCCTGCTCGGGCCCAACGGAGCGGGAAAGACGACCACCGTCGAGATCTGTGAGGGCTACCGGCGCGCCGACTCGGGCAGCGTGCGCGTCCTCGGCCGTGACCCCCGAGATGCCGAGCTCAAGGCGCGCATCGGCGTGATGCCGCAGTCCGGGGGCGTGCCGACCAACGCCCGCGCCGGGGAGTTCCTCCACCTGATCGCGAGCTTCTACGCCACCCCGCTCGACCCCGCCGCGCTCCTCGAGCGACTCGGGCTCACCGCCGCGGCGCGGACCTCCTACCGCCGCCTTTCCGGCGGCCAGCAGCAGCGGCTGGCGCTGGCGGCCGCGGTGGTCGGCCGCCCCGAGCTGGTCTTCCTCGACGAGCCCACCGCCGGTCTCGACCCGCAGGCCCGCCACGCGACGTGGGAGCTCGTCGGGGACCTGAAGGCCGCGGGCGTCGCGGTGATCCTGACCACCCACCATATGGACGAGGCCGAGCGGCTCGCCGACGAGGTCGTGATCCTCGACCACGGCAGGGTCATCTCCTCGGGCCCGCCGTCCTCGCTGACCGGCGCCGAACGCCAACTCCGCTTCCGGGCCCGTCCCGGGCTGGGCCTGGACGAGCTGCTGTCCGCGCTGCCGCCGGCGACGATGGCGAAGGAGTCCCCCGCGGGGCACTACGTCATCGAGGGCGACCTCGTTCCCGAGCTGCTGGCCACCGTGACCGCCTGGTGCGCCTCCAACGGCGTCATGACCGAGGACCTGCGGATCGAGCGCCGGACCCTGGAAGACGTCTTCCTCGAACTGACCGGACGGGAGCTCCGCTCGTGACGGACCTGACCTTCACCCCCTCGCCCGGCGCGGCGCCGAGGTCCCGCATGGTCCGGGCCCAGACGGCGTACGAGCTGCGCACGCTGCTGCGCAACGGCGAGCAGCTACTGCTCACGCTGATCATCCCCGTCGCGCTGCTCATCCTGTTCAGTGCCGCGCCGCTGCTCGACGTGGGCGGGGGCAAGCGGGTCGACTTCCTCGCGCCCGGCGTGCTGGCGCTCGCGGTGATGTCCACGGCGTTCACCGGGCAGGCGATCGGCACGGGCTTCGAACGACGCTACGGCGTGCTGAAGCGCCTCGGCGCGACACCGCTCCCCCGGTCCGGGCTCGTCACGGCCAAGACGCTCACCGTCCTGACGGTCGAGGTCCTCCAGGCGCTGGTCATCTGCGTGGTGGCCCTCGCTCTCGGGTGGAGCCCCCACGGCGATCCGGCGAGCGCGATCCTGCTGCTGCTCCTGGGCACGGCGGCGTTCAGCGGGTTCGGCCTGCTCATGGCGGGCACCCTGCGCGCCGAGGCGACCCTCGCCGCCGCGAACCTGGTGTACCTGCTGCTGCTCGTGCTCGGCGGCGTCGTATTTCCGTTGACAAAGTTCTCCGGTGGCGTACGGTCGGTGCTCGAACTGCTACCGATCTCCGCGCTCGCCAACGGGCTGCGCCGGGTACTGCAGCACGGTGCCGGGTTCCCCGTCCGCGACCTGGTCATTCTCGCCGTGTGGGCGGTGCTGGGCCTGGCCCTCGCCGCGCGCTTCTTCAAATGGGAGTGACGCATGGCGCTGGCTGACACCCCCGGTTCCTATGAACGGACCGGGTGGTTCCGCGCGCGGCCGACCGGCCTGCGGCTGTCATTCGGCTCGGTTCCGCCGCCGGCCCTGATCCTGCTGGGCATCGTCTCGGTGCAGGTCGGCGCGGGCCTCGCGAAGAACCTCTTCGGCCGGATCTCGCCGGACGCCATCGTGATGCTGCGCCTGCTCACCTCGGCGATCGTGCTCTCGGTGATGGCCCGGTCCGCGCTGCGCGACCTGCGCCGCCTGCACTCCTGGCGCGATCTGGGCGTCGCCGTGCTGTTCGGCCTCACCCTCGCCGGGATGAACTTCAGCTTCTATCAGGCGATGGCACGGATCCCCCTCGGCGTCGCGGTGACGATCGAGTTCCTCGGCCCCCTCACCGTGGCAATCGTCGCGTCGCGTCGCCGCCTCGACCTGCTGTGGGCCGTCATGGCGCTCGGCGGAGTGGCGATGCTCGCCCGCGCCGGCGGAGACATCCCGCTGACGGGCGTGGCGTTCGGGCTCCTCGCGGCGGTCGGCTGGGCCGCGTACATCGTCCTGAGCGGCGCGACGGGCAAGCGGTTCTCCGGATCCACCGGCCTCGCCGTCGCCAGCGTCGTCGGGGCGGCCGCGATGATGCCCGTCGGGATCGCCACCGGCGGTTCGGCGCTGCTCGACCCCGAGATCCTGCTGATCGGGCTCGGGGTCGGCCTCCTGTCGTCGGTCATCCCGTACAGCCTGGAACTGGAGGCGCTGCGGCGCGTGCCGGCCCGGGTGTTCGGCATCCTCATGAGCCTCGAGCCCGCGGTGGCCGCCCTGGTCGGCCTCGTCTTCCTCGGCGAGATCCTGGGATGGCACGAGTGGCTGGCCATCGGCTGCGTCATCGCCGCCTGCGTCGGCGCCACCCGCTTCCAGGAGTCCCCGCCCGAAGCCCCCGAGGCCTGACGGCGCCGTTCCGCTTCACCTTCGACGTCGCCTCGCTCGTCGACTTGAGCGCGGCGTCGTCGGGAGGGACCCGGATCCGGGGCATGGGCGGGCGCTCGTACGATGAGGGACGTGCGATCCGATAACCCGCTGATCCGGCTCCGTGACCTCGTGTGGCGTCCCACGCCCGCCTCGATGCGCGGGCTCGCCCTCGCGAGCGTCGCGGGAAACGCCCTGATCATGGCGACGGGTGCGGCCGTGCGTGTCAGCGGTTCGGGCCTCGGCTGCCCCACGTGGCCGAAGTGCACGGGCACCAGCCTGGTGCCGACGCACACCCCGGAACACTCCGCCGTCAACATGGCGATCGAGTTCGGCAACCGGATGCTGACCTTCCTGGTGCTCGCGCTCGGCGCGCTGGTGTTCGTCGCGGCGCTGCGCCTGCGCCCCCGGCGCAAGAACCTCGTGCGGCTGGCCGCGATCCAGCCGCTCAGCGTGGTGGCGCAGGCGTTCGTCGGCGGGATCGTCGTGCTGACCGACCTGCACCCGGTCTCGGTGACCGTGCACTTCCTGCTGTCGCCGGCGATCCTGGCCGCGGCCGTGGTGCTCTGGGTGCGGGCGGGCGAGGGCGACGAACCGGCCCGGTCCCTCGTCCGGCAGGAGCTGGTCTGGCTGGGTCGCGCCCTGACCGGAGTCGTCTTCCTGCTCCTGGTGGCGGGGACCGTGGTGACCGGCACCGGACCGCACGCCGGTGACCCCAAGGCCCGGCGGTACGACTTCCAGATCGAGCAGGTCGCCCAGCTGCACGTGGACATCGTCTGGGCGACGGTCGGGCTGACCTTCGCGCTGCTGCTCGGTCTACGCCTGACCAGCGCCCCCGGGCACGTCCAGCGGCGCGCCGTCGAGCTTCTGGTCGTCGAGCTGGCGCAGGGCGTCATCGGGTACGTCCAGTACTTCACCAACGTCCCCGGCGCGCTCGTCGTCGCTCACGTGCTCGGCGCGGCCCTGGTGTGGATCGCGACCCTCCGCGTCGTCTTCGCCCTCCGCGACCGCGGCGCCATGCCGGCGCCCCTGGCGCCGGAGCCGTCGACATCGCCCCGCGACACCGCCCCGGCCGCCACCCTCAGCAGCTGACCCGGGCTGCCGCCGCCGGGGTGGGGCGTGCACAATGCTCGGCGATCGCGCGCTTGATGGCTGGTTTGCGGCGAATGGCCCTCCACGGCAGGCTCTTCACCGAGCATTCGGCTCGCCGAGGCTGCACTCCTGCGAGTCCGGGCCGCGCTGTCAGGCGGCGTGGGTGAGTTTGGTGGTGAGCCACTGGAAGCACTTGGGGAGCATGGCGGTCCAGACGCCGGTGTTGTGGCCGCCGCGCGGCACGACGTAGGTGTAGACGATCGACGGCGGGCGGGCCGCCTGGACCATGGTGTTCACCGCCGTCGTCGTGCCCGGGTCCTGCTTGCTGGCGGTCAGGAGCAGGTCGACCGCCGGGCGCCTGGCCTGCAGGAGGGCGGGGATGCTCGCGCCCGGCACCTTGGTCAGAGCCGGGGTCGAGGCCGTGAAGTAGCCGGAGAGGCTCACCCCCGCGCGGAACAGGTGGGGGTACTGCGCGGTGAGCTTGGCGGCGCAGTAGCCGCCCGTCGAGTAGCCCATCGTCCCCCAGGCGTCGCGTTCGGGCAGGGCACGGAAGTTCTCCGTGACGATCCGCCGGACGTCCTCGGCCAGCCAGGTGGCCACCTTCGGGCCGCCCGGCGCGTTCGTGCACTCGGTGTCGTGGCCGGGCACGACGGTCATGGTGGGCGCGACGAGGATGTACGGCTGGGCGGCGCCCTTCTTCATCGCCTCCTGCAGCTTCTTCGGCCCCTGCATGGTGTGGAACCAGGTGATCGGGGTGCCCGGGAAGCCGGGGAACAGTTCGACGACGGGGAACCGCTGCTGCGGATGCCTGCGGTACTGCGGGGGCAGCCACACCCAGACCTTGCTGCGGATCCCCGACCTGGCGCCGACGAGAGTCGCCGAGAGCGCGTCGTCGTTCCGGTCGGGGCGGAAGTCGTTCCGCAGGCGCTTGGACAGGCCGCGCGCCAGGGGCTGCGATCCGCCGTTCTGCTGCTGGATGGGGGCGTCGGCGCCGTTCTGGCCGGTCAGGTCGCTCCAGGACGCGAAGAACTGGAAGTGGTCGTTCAGGCCGACGCCCGCCAGGAGGATCGCCGTCACCTGACAGACCAGGATCAGCGCAAGCCGGGACGGCCACGCGACCGCCCCGCGCACCCGCCCCCACAGGAGCGCACAGCCGACGGGCGCCGCGACCGCCAATGCGATGGACAGTACGAACAGCGGCCAGCCCAACAGACTCACCCGTTGCCTCCCCGAAGGCGTGAACCTGAGCACCGCCGCAATGGAAGCTGGATGGCGGCTCAATGCGCTCTTGTGGCGCGCCGATCGTAGGGGGGTAAGGGTTCACCCCCGCTTGATCCCAGGTGTCGCGGGGGTGTACTCGGCGTTCACCTGGCGTGAAGGTTGGCGCGCGGTGGTCCCGGGAGGCACCGGGCGCCGCTGTCGCTCACGCCGGCGTGGCCGCCGAGGACCGGCCGAGCCGCACCGGGGGATCGCTCAGGATCCGGGCGTCCAGGATGTCGTACCACCGGCCTTGCTCGGTGCGCCGCCCCTCCCATTTCGGATCCCGGCTCCTGGCCGACACGGCCCGGCGGTAGGCGCCCCACGCCGCTTCGTCGGCGAACGCGACGAAGTGTTCGACGCAGTGGACGTCGGGGCCGATGGTGCGAACGAACCAGTCCGTCTTCAGCACCATGTCGAGCCCGTCATAGAACCATTCCTCGCGGTCCCGTACCCATTCCCAGAACTCCGGCAGGTTCTCCTGCGCGTAGGGGGTCGGCCGGAACGTGTATACCAGATAGATCACTTTCTGCCCTTTCTCAGAACCACTGTTCCCATGAGGCGTCGAGCGCGTCGGGCCGGGACCGGAAGCGTTCGCGCCAGGAGCCGGCGACACGGGCGTTGTGCGCCGCGGCATCGGAGTTCGGTACCAGAACAGACCCGCCATCAGCCGAAGCGAGCACCATCGCCAGCGGGTACAGGCGCGCACCCCGGCGGACCTTGGCCTCCCATGCGGATACCGACAGGTGGATCCGGCGAAAACCGTGGGCCGCGGCCCAATCCACCGCCGCGTAATGCGTCAGGACGTAATAGGTGAACGGCGGGGCGTTCTCCTCGGCGCCCCAATAGCGGCCATAAAGCCAATCACGGTGCTGGTAGAAGACCGCGGCGGCGACGACCCGTCCGCCGTACCGGGCGAGGCAGACGACGGCGGTACGTGCCACCCCCGCCGCCTGCTGGGCGGCGAGCACGCGGCGCATCCACTCGACGCCGCCGGCGGCGCCGTACCGGGCTCGCGTCCCCGCGACGAGTTCGGCCACCCGGTCGGTGTCCGTATCGGCCAGCGATCGCCATTCGACCACGCCGCCGTGCGCTTCGAACGCTCTCGACTCCCGCCGCCATTTGGTGCGGTCCTCGCGGCGCGCGGTGTCCGCCAGGCCCTCCATGCCGTCAGGGGGAACGTGCAGCATCGCGTCCGCCGTCTGCAGCAGGGCGCGGGCACCGGGCGCAGATCCGGCCAGCTCGCGCGCCGCCGGGCCCGGCAGGTACGGCCAGACGACCCCGGCAGCGCCTCGGCCCCGGGCTTCCGCGCACGCCTCCGCCACCAGCGCCTGCAGGACGGCGACCCGCCCTGTTCCGGGGACGCACGGCACCGCGTTGGCGGTCGCCCTCCGGCCGCCGATCCACAGGAACGGCCGGTCCCACGGCCCGGCCAGGCCGTCGGTGAGCGCTCCGAGGGAGAACAGCCCGCGGTCGGCCGGATCGCCGCCCCAAGTGGGTGCCACTCCCGCGATGCCGTCTCCGGTCCTCGCCACGATCACCGGGTCCGGGCCGTGCGCGAGTTCCAGCGAACGAATCCACTCGTGGCTGGAGTAGAACCCATCGGATCCGAGCAGGGTGTGCCACTCATCGGCGGACACGGCTTCGGCCGTGGCGACTCTCGTTACTTCCAGGTCGCCGATTCGCCCGTTAAGGTCGATACCTCCACGCAAGAAGATCCGCTCCGTTCTCATCGAACGGAGGCACCATAGCCGATCAAACCACGGGGCGATCATCCAGGTCCTCGGCAATATACACACCACCGCCGCGTCGGCGGCACGCATTCGTGAAGTCAGCCGGCGTTAAGGTAGGCGCGCAGGCGTTCGAGGGGCCAGGTGTTGACGACGTCGTCCGGGGTGAGCCAGCCGCGCTGGGCCGTGCCGACGGCGTAGCGAAGGTTACCGAAGTGGCCGGGGGCGTGGGCGTCGCTGTCGATGGCGAACTTCACGCCGTGCCGCCGGGCGTGCCGGATGAGGTCGGCGGGCAGGTCGAGCCGGTCGGGAAAGGCGTCGATCTCCAGGATCGTCCGGGACCGGGCGCAGGCCGCGAACACGGCGTCCCAGTCGGCGTCGACCGGGGCGCGGCGGCCGATGCTGCGGGCGGTGGGGTGGCCGAGGACGTGAACGTGCGGGTTCTCCACTGCGCGGACGAGCCGCCGGGTCATGGCCTCCCGGTCCTGGGTGAAGTGGGAGTGGACCGACGCGACGCAGACGTCGAAACCTGCCAGGAACTCCGCCGGCCAGTCGACCTCGCCGTCGGGGTCGATGTTCAGCTCGGTGCCGTGCAGCAGCGTCATGTCCGGACAGCGGTCCTGCAGGGCGCGCACGGCCTCGCGCTGGGCGAGCATCTTCTCGTCCGTCATGCGCTGCATGAACAGGTTCGGCGCGTGGTCGGTGATCGCGTAGTACTCGTTGCCGCGCTCGGCCGCGGCGGCGACCATGTCCTCCAGCGAGGCGACGCCGTCGGTCAGGTCGGTGTGGGTGTGCAGGTCACCGCGCAGGTCGGCGAGCTCGACCAGGTGGGGCAACTCCCCGCGCAGCGCCGCCTCGATCTCCCCTTCGTCCTCGCGCAGCGGCGGCGGGATCCACGGGAGCCCGAGCCGGGCGTAGACGTCCTCCTCGGTGGCGGAGACGATCAGCTCGCCGGTCTCGACCGAGAACAGGCCGTACTCCGACAGCTTCAGCCCGGCGCGGACGGCGATCTCGCGGGTGCGGACGTTGTGCGCCTTCGATCCGGTGAAGTATTGCAGGGCCGCGCCCCACGCCTCCGGCGGCACGACGCGCAGGTCGACCTGGAGTCCCTTGACCGTACGCACGGAGGTCTTGGTCTCACCGCTGCCGATCACCTCGGTGACGAACGGCAGGGCGATGAACGCCGCCATCAGCGGTCCGGAGTCGTCGGCCGTGGCGAGGATGTCGATGTCGCCGACCGTTTCCCGGCATCGCCGCAGCGAACCGGCGTACGCGCAGCGCCCGGCGAGCGGGGACAGCGCGGCGACGATCTCCTCGGCGAGGTCGGTGGCGAGGTCGACGAGCGCCCGCTCCCCCGCGTGCCGCATCAGCTCGATGCCGTGGAGGATGTTCTCCTCGGTCTTGGCGCCGAAGCCCTTGAGGCCGTTCAGGCGACCGGCCGGGATCGCCTCGGCGAGCTGCTCGACCGAGGAGATGCCCAGCTCCTCGTACAGCACCATCGCCTTCTTCGGCCCGAGGGTCGGGATGGCGGTCAGTGCCCGCACGCCCGCCGGGATGCGCTCGCGCAACGCCTCCAGCTGCCGGATCGTGCCGGTCTGCTGGTAGTCGAGGATCTTCTTGGCGATCGCCTCACCGACGTTGGGGATCTTCCGCAGGCCCTTGAGGTCGAGCCGCGTGACGTCCTCGGGGTGGCCGCCGATGGCGCGGGCGGCCTTCTCGTAGGCGCGCACCTTGTACGCCGCCTCACCGGTGATCGAGAGCAGGTCGGCGAACTCCTGGAACAGAGCCGCGACGTCGTCATTGGGGCGCCCCATGTACTCGATCCTAGAAGGAGCCTCGGACGGTCTCCGGTCTCCGGTCTCGCCGTCGCCGTCAGGCAGCGGTCACCAGTCCCAGGTCGGGACCGAACGCCTCGTAGTGGATCCGGGGCGCCGGAACGCCACGGTCGAGGAGCTGCGCGCGGACGGAGCGCATGAAGGGCACCGGTCCGCACAGGTAGGCGCGGGTGTCCTCGGTGATCTCGATGACCGACAGGTCGGCCAGGCCCGTACGGTCCGCCGGCCAGGGTCCCTCGGGCCGCTCGTACCAGACGTACGCCTCGGCGCGGGGCAGTTTGCCGACGAGCCGTCCCAGATCGGTGCGGAAGGCGTGGGCGCGCTCGGAGCGATCGGCGTGGACGGTGATCACCCGGCGGGTGGACCCGGTGGCGGCGAGGTGGGCCAGCATGCTGATCATCGGGGTGCTGCCGATGCCCGCCGACGCCAGCACCAGCGGCGAGTCACCGTCGTCCAGGACCGTATCGCCGGCGGGCAGGCTGACGGTCAGCACGTCGCCCTCCCGGACGTCGGTGTGCAGCCAGTTGGAGACCTCGCCGTCGGGCGAGCCGGCGGCGCCGGCGATGCGTTTCACCGAGATCCACCGGTCGGTTCCGTTCGGGGCGCAGGACAGGCTGTACTGGCGGATCTGGCGGGCTCCGTCGGGCAGCAGGGCCCGCACGGAGACGTACTGCCCGGGGCGGAACGGCGGGCTCGGGGCGTTGTCGGCCGGGCGCAGCATGAAGGTCGCCACCTCGGGCGTCTCCTCGATGCGGCCGACGACCTTCCACGGTCGCCAGACGTCGCCGTTGGCGACGCCGGCCTCCGCGTACAGCCGGCCTTCCAGCGCGATCAGAGCGCCCGCCATCAGCCAGTAGACCTCGTCCCAGGCGGCTACGACCTCCGGTGTGACGGCGTCGCCGAGGACGTCGGCGATCGCGGCGAACAGGTGCCGGTGGACGATCGTGTACTGGTCAGCGGTGATGCCGAGCGACACGTGCTTGTTCGCGATCCGGGTGAGCATCGTGTCAGGCCGCTGGTCCGGGTGCGCCAGGAGCGTCCCGGCGAAGGCGGCGATCGCCCCGGCGAGGGCCCTGCTCTGAGTCCCGTTCGCCTGATTGCCCCGGTTGAACAGGTCGGTCAGGAACTCCGGGTGGGCGGAGAACATCCTCCGATAGAAGAGCGGGGTGATCTCGTCGACCGCCCCGCCGACGGCCGGCAGGGTCGCGCGCACAACGGCGGCAGATTTCTCAGACAGCATGACGGACCTTTCAAATACGCATCTGACATTCGTATTATAAGGTCCGACCTCGCGACCTGCCCTGAGACATGGATTACACCGGGCGGGAGGTCAGCAGCCTGACCAGCGTCGACTCCGTGGGGGCGGCGACAAGTTCGCGGATCGTCACCGGATCCAGCGCGGCGTAGAAGGCCTCCTGTGCCCGGCGCAGGGCTCCGCGCAGCCGGCAGGTGGCCCGCAGGGGGCAGGGCGGCGCGTCCTCGCATCCGACGACCTCGCCGGGGCCCTCCAGCTCCCGCACCAGCCATCCGACCGACGCGTCGCGGCCGAAGCCGGTGAGCACGAGCCCGCCGCCCCTGCCGCGCCTGGCCTCCAGCACGCCGAGGTGCTGCAGCCGGCTCACCACCTTGGCCACGTGGCTGTACGGCGCGGCAACGGCGTCGGCGACCTCACGGGCGGTGGGCGTCTCCCCCTCTTTCGCCACGGCCAGCAGCATGGCGACGCGCAGGGCGAGGTCGCTGAACTTCGTCAACCGCATGGCACCAGGATACTTTCATCCTCGATACCGATTTCGTGGCCGACGGCGGCGTGGCCTCGCGCACGCGGCGAGTGGATGAGGCCGACGTCAGGGTGCGTAGCTCATGACGTGGGCGTGGACCATGCGGCCGACGGCGGGGTCGCACCGGCGGAACGCCTCGGTGATGTCGGTGTGCTCGGCGGCCTTGCCGCACAGCTCGGTGCCCCGGCGTCGCAGGGACAGGGTCGTCCAGACCTCGATGCCCAGTGACTGCCACACCGAGCGCAGCAAACGGTTGCCGGACGCCTCGACGATCTCGCGGTGGAACGCGATGCTGTGCCGCATGACCTCGCCCGGGTCGGTGGCGGCCGCGAGGCGCGCGATGTGGGCCTCCAGCGCGTCGACCTGGCCGGCCATCCGGTGGACGGCGAGGTCGGCGGCGGTCTCCTCCAGGCCGGCGCGGACGGGGAAGACCTCGGCGAGATCCTCATCTGTGAAATCGCGCACTCTGGCGCCCCGGTTGGGCAACGTCTCGATCAGCCGCAGGGCCTCGAGATGACGCAGCGCCTCTCGGACGGGCGCCTGGCTGACGCCCAGTTCGGCGGCGATGCGGCGCTCAACGATACGCTCACCCGGGGCCCACCGGCCGGAGGTGATGCCGTCGATGAGCACCTGGCGGATCTGGTCGCCGAGGCCGGTGCGCACCAGCGCGGGAGTGGCCTTCATGTTACTCAATAGTAGCCGCCACTTACGTGCTCGAACCCTATTATGACTGATCTATGATCGATCATAGATCGCCTCCTGATTGTATGGGCGCACGTCGTGGGAACCCCAACGCACGCGCCCGAGCACGAAGGGAAGACCTCGATGGGTGACACCAGGACGAGGACCCCGGCACGCCGGGCTCGGACCCGGAAGGCGCGACCGGAGCCGGAGACGCTCGTCGCGTACTACCGCCAGATGCTGCTGATACGCAGGTTCGAGGAACGCGCCGCGCGGGCCTACACCGAAGCGAAGATCGGTGGCTACTGTCACCTCAACCTCGGTGAGGAGGCGACCGTCACCGGGCTGATGGCGGCGCTGGAGCCCCGTGACTACCTGTTCACGAACTACCGTGAACACGGGTACGCCCTGGCGCGCGGCATCGACGCCCGCCGGGTCATGGCCGAGCTGTACGGCCGCAGCACCGGCGTCTCCAAGGGCTGGGGCGGCTCGATGCACATGTTCGACCTGGAGGCGCGGCTGCTCGGCGGGTACGGCATCGTCGGCGGCCAGCTCCCCCTCGCCACCGGCGCGGCGCTCGCCGTGTCGTACAAGGGCGGCGACGAGGTCGTCATGTGCCAGATGGGCGACGGGACGACCAACATCGGGGCGTTCCACGAGTCGCTGAACATGGCCGCCCTCTGGGACCTGCCCATCGTCTTCGTGGTCGTCAACAACGGCCTGGGCATGGGCACCACGGTCGAGGCGTCCTCGGCCGAGCCGGAGCTGTACCGCCGGGCCTCGGCGTACCGCATGGAGAGCGCCCGCGTCGACGGCACCGACGCCGTCGCCGTACGGGAGGCCGCCCGCGAGGCGGTCGAGCGGGCGCGGAGCGAGAGCAAGCCGTTCCTGCTGGAGACGACCAGCCCCCGCCTGCGCGGCCACTCGGTCGTCGACCCGGCCCGCTACCGCACGGCGGAGGACAAGGAGGCCCTGAAGGCCGCCGACCCGCTCGCGCACTTCGCGCTGGAGCTGGAGGAGGCCGGCGTCCTGGACGCGGAGACCCGTGAGAAGCTGGACGCCGAGGTGAAGGCCGAGGTCGACGACGCGGCCGCGTTCGCCGACGACAGTCCGTACCCGGACGTGTCGACGCTGTTCGACTACACCTACGCCACCCCGGTGCGCGGCGAGTCCCGCCGCCTGCCGGCGGACCCGGTCTTCTGAGGAGATTCACATGGCGACCATGACCTACCGCCAGGCCCTCCGGGACACCCTGCGCGACGAAATGCTGCGCGACGAGAACGTCTTCGTCATGGGCGAGGAGATCGGCGTCTTCGAGGGCTCGTACAAGATCACTGAGGGGCTGCTCACGGAGTTCGGGCCCCGGCGCGTCCGCGACACCCCGATCGCCGAGGAGGGCTTCGTCGGCGCCGCGATCGGCGCCGCCATGCTCGGTCTGCGCCCCGTCGTGGAGATCATGACGATCAACTTCTCGCTGCTGGCGCTGGACCAGATCGTCAACCACGCGGCGAAGATCTACGGCATGTTCGGCGGCCAGTGCAACGTGCCGATGGTGATCCGCACGCCCGGGGGCGGCGGACAGCAGCTCGGCGCCACGCACTCGCAGAACGTCGAGCTGTTCTACTCCTTCATCCCGGGCCTGAAGGTCCTCGCCCCCAGCACGCCCGCCGAGGCCTCGGCGATGCTGCGGGCGGCGATCCGCGACGACGACCCGGTGCTGTTCCTGGAGAACCTCGCGCTGTACAACACCCGCGGCGAGGTGCCCGACGACCTGGAGCCGGCGGAGATCGGCCGGGCCGCCGTCACCCGGCCGGGCACCGACGTGACCATCGTCGCGTACTCGCGGATGGCACACGTCGCTGCCGAGGCCGCGGAGAAGCTGGCCACCGACGGCATCTCCGCCGAGATCGTCGACCTGCGCAGCCTGCGCCCGCTCGACCGGGAGACCGTCGTCGAGTCCGTCCGCCGGACCGGCTGCGCCGTGGTGGCCGAGGACGACTGGCTGACGTACGGCATCGGCGCCGAGATCGCCGCGACGATCCAGGAGGGCGCCTTCGACTGGCTCGACGCGCCGGTCCGCCGGGTCGCCATGGCCGAGGTGCCGCTCCCCTATTCCAAGCCGCTCGAACTGGCCGCCCTGCCGTCGGCCGAATCGCTCGTCACCGCCGTGCGCGACACCGTCCGCGCGACCGGCCGTTAGGAAGATCCATGCCCGAGATACTCATGCCCCGCCTCTCCGACACCATGGAGGAAGGCGTCGTCAGCGCGTGGCACAAGAAGCCCGGCGACAAGGTGACCGCCGGGGACGCCCTCGTCGACATCGAGACCGACAAGGCCCTGATGGAGTACGAGGCGTACGAGGACGGCGTGCTCGGCGAGATCCTGGTCGCCGAGGGCGAGACCGCTTCCATCGGCGCGCCGATCGCGACCCTCGTCGCGGAGGGTGAGACCGTCCCCGCCGCGCGGCCGGCGTCCGCCGCCGAGACCTCCGCCGCGAACGGCCAGGTCGCCGCGCCGCCGGCCACCGTGACGGACGCGCCGGCCCCGGCCGCGAACGGCGCCGCTCCCGCGACCGTGCCCGCGCAGGCCGCCGAGGCCGCCGGCACCGCGACCTCGGACGGCGCCCGCTCCCGCCCGCCGTCCTCCCCGCTCGCCCGCCGGCTCGCGCGGGAGAACGACATCGACCTCACGGCCCTGACCGGCTCCGGCCCTGGCGGCCGGATCGTCCGCGCCGACATCGAGTCCGCGCTCAAGAGCGCCCCGGCCCCGGCGGCCCCGCAGGTCCCCTCCCCTGCGGCGCCCGCGGTGGCCGAGGACCCAGACGTCGAGCGGGTGCCGCTGAGCCGGATCCGGAAGGTCACCGCCCGTCGGCTCACCGAGAGCATGCAGACGACGCCGCACTTCTACCTGACGCGGATCGTCGACGTCGGCGCGCTGCTGGCCTTCCGCAAGACACTGAACGAGGCGCTGTCCCCGGCCAAGGTCAGCGTCAACGACCTCATCGTCAAGGCGTGCGCCACGGCGCTGCGGGCGAACCCGGTGCTGAACGTCTCGTTCACCGAGGACAACCTCCTCGTGCACAAGCGCGTGAACGTCGGCGTGGCCGTCGCGCTGGACGACGGGCTCGTGGTCCCGGTGATCCGCGACGCGGACCGCAAGAGCGTGTCGCAGATCGGCGCGGATACCCGCGAGCTGGCCGGGCGGGCGCGCGAGCAGCGCCTCACCCCCCAGGAGATGTCCGGCGGCACCTTCACGGTGAGCAACCTCGGGATGTTCGGCGTCGACTCCTTCACCGCGGTCATCAACCCGCCGGAGGCCGCGATCCTCGCGGTCGGCGCGACGCGCAAGGACGTCGTGGTCGGCGACGACGGCGAGTTCACGGCCCGCGACCGGCTCACCCTGACACTGTCGGTCGACCATCGCGCCTGCGACGGCGCAACCGGCGCGAAGTTCCTCGGTCAGCTGGCCGAACTGCTGGAGAACCCTTTCCGCATCGTCGCCTGAGCCGTTCACACGAGGGGCGCCCACCCGGCGCCTGCCCCGGTACCCCGATCAGGCCGGGGACCGGGGCAGGCGCCGGGTGGGCCCTGTGCCCTGCCGGCAGGCTCGTCGTGACGACGGCCAGGCGGCGTGATGGTCAGGCGTCGAGCTTGCCGACCGGGACCTCAATGCGGTGGTCTTGTTTGTCCTCGAGCCACCGGTCCAGGTCCATGAGCCACCACTGGTCGATCTCCAGTACGTAGAAGCGGCGGGGGCCGTCGCCCGTGAACTCCGTGATCGGGAGCAGCCATTCCTGGCGGACCGTCTCATCCGGGAAGTTCAGCTCGTAGTAGAGCCGGTGGTGCTCGGGAAGGGCGTCCGGGCCCACCTCGCGGACGATGCCCGTCACCTGGGCCCCGTCCAGGCCCAAGCCGGGCAGACCGGTCAGGTACAGCGACCCCGAGGCGCGTGGGTCGGCGGCGAGATTGAGTGAGTGCCGGGCCTCGCGCAGTGAGTACCACAGGAGGCGCACGGGCGATCCCAGCAGCACATAGTTCACGGTGGAGGCCCACGGGCCCGTCTCGCCTTGGGTCGCGAGGGTGACGAAGCGCGCGTTCTCCAGGAGGAACTTGCTCCGCTCGATCAGCCTTGCCTGGTCGACCATCTGATCACCTTTCACCGTTGCCGCGGCGCCATCAGCCGGCATGGCGCGTACTCCATACGCGGATCTGATCGCCAAAGATAGCGGCCGGCGACAGGATCGTCGGTCCGGGTGGCGATCTCGGCGATCTGCCGCACTTCCGCCGCAGCGCGTCGTGCATCGCGTACCGATGCGGGACCTCGGCACGGCCGCCCTGTGACGTCCCGGTCAGGGGCCGGCAGGGCGCTCCAGCAGATCGCGGAGGCGTTCGTAGGAGCGGTCCCAGCTCCACTCCGACCGCACCCACGCGCGGCCCTTCTCGCCCATCGCCCCCGGAGTGGTCAGCAGCTCGATCAGCCGGTCCGCGATGGCCGGCACCGAGCGCCCGTCCACCACATGCCCGGTCTCCCCGTCGCGAACGGCCTCCGGGGCGCCGCCCGAATCCCCCGCCAGCACCGGCAGGCCGGCCGCCGCCGCCTCCAGGAACACGATTCCCAGCCCTTCGACCTCCAGCCCGCCCAGCCGGCTCCGGCACGGCAGCGCGAACACGTCCGCCGCCGCGTAGAACGGCGGCAGCGCCTCGTGCGGATGCGGCCCCGCGAACACGACCCCCTCCCCCGCGAGCCGGCGCAGCCGGTCCTCGTACGGCCCGGCCCCGGCGATCAGCAGCATCGTGTCCGGCACCGCACGGCGTACCAGCGGGAGCGCCCGGATCAGCCGGTCCTGCCCCTTGCGCGGCACCAGCCGTGACACGCTGAGGATGACGGGCCGGTCGCCGAGGCCGTACCGCTCCCGGATCACCGCGCCGTCGGCGTCCGGGCGGAACACCGACGTGTCCACCCCCGGGACCAGCCGGGTCGTGCGCGGCCGTGGTCCGAACGCCCGGACGATTCGCCGGCGCGTGTACCCGGTCAGATAGGTGACGGTGCCCACCTGGTCGCCGATCCGGCGCAGCACCTGCCGCGGCCCCGGCAACGACGCCCACCAGACCTCATGCCCGTGCGTGGTGGCCACCGACGGCAGGCCGAGCGGCCCGGCGAGCAGTCCCAGGGGCGCGGCGGCGCCGAACCACACCCGGTCGCATCCGTACCCCTTCACCAGCGCGGCCGCCGTCGCGGCCACCGTCCTCGTCGGCAGCAGCGTGCGGGCCCGGTCACGCACCACCGGGAACGGCAGCCGGGCGTCGAACCGGTCCCCGCCCGGTTCACACGACGTGTAGACCACCACCTCGCCGGGCGGGAAGCGGCGCGCGAGTTCGTAGACGAACGTCTCGATTCCGCCCAGACGCGGCGGGAAGTCGTTGGTGACGATGAGAGTGGAGCCCATGGGTTCAGACGTCCCGGCGGTGGACGACGGTGATGGCGGCGGCCGCCGCGCCGAGCGCCCACAGGGCCAGCACGATCCAGGCCTCGGTGGTCGTCGTCGGACGGCGGACGGTGAAGCCGAAGCGTCCGTAGCCGAGGTCGATCAGGCGTTCCCAGGCCATGGCGGGCAGCGCGTGCTTGATGTCGGCCGTCCAGCGGTAGTGGTCGGTGAAGCACATTGGGAGCAGCAGGAGCACCGCCGTGGTGACCACCATGGTCGCCGCGCTGTGCCGGATGATCGCGCCGATGCCCATGCCGACGAGCGCGCACACCGGCGCGAGCACCGCCGACGCCGCGACCGCCTGGAACGCTCCGGGGTAGCCGATCGACATGCCGACGCCGCGGCCCGACAGGATGGCCTGGCTCGCCCAGAAGGAGGCGCCCGCGACGACCGTCCCGTAGCCGAGCATGACCACCGTCACGTCGATCAGCTTCGCCGTCACCAGCGAACGGCGGGCCGGCACGGCCGCGAAGGTCGTACGGATCAGCCCGGTTCCGTACTCGCCGGTGATGGTGATCGCGCCGACGCTGCCGGCGGCGAGCATGAGCATCAGGCCGGCGATCTGCGTGAAGGCGTCGCGCATCGCCCAGATCGGAACGAAGATGGCGCGGATGTCGGCGTCGTAGCGCGGCCAGTTGTGGTGGTCGGCGACGGCGGCGTTCACGTTCAGCCCGATGATGGCGAGCCCGCTGAGGAGCAGGGTCCAGTAGGTCGAGCGGAGGGACCAGAGCTTGGTCCACTCGGCGGCGAGGAGGTCGCGGAACCGGGCGCGGGGCTCGGTAACGGCCGGGCGGGCGGTGATGGTCGGTGCGGTCATCGGGCATCTCCGGCGAGGTATTCGACGCTGTCGGCGGTGAGCTCCATGAACGCCTCCTCCAGCGAGGCGATGCGGGGGGCGAGCTCGTGGAGCATGATCCGGTGCTGGAAGGCGAGCTCGCCGATGCGGGCGGCGCTCAGGCCGGTGACCGTCAGCGCCCGATCGCCGTCCGGCCGGACGGCCGCGCCGTCGGCGGTCAGGACGGCCGTCAGCGAGGCGGCGTCCGGAGTGCGCACGGTCACGCTCTGGGGTGTGCCGCGGGCCGCGAACTCCGCCAGGCTCTCGTCGGCGATCAGCTCTCCCCGGCCGATGACGATGAGGTGGTCGGCGGTGTGCTCCATCTCGCTCATCAGGTGGCTGGAGACGAACACGGTCCGGCCTTCGGCGGCCAGCCGCCGGAACAGGCCGCGGACCCATCGCACCCCTTCGGGGTCAAGGCCGTTGATCGGTTCGTCGAACAGCAGGACGGGCGGGTCGCCGAGCAGGGCGGTGGCGATGCCGAGCCGCTGCCTCATGCCGAGGGAGAAGCCCCCGATGCGGCGGCGCGCGACCTCGGTCAGGCCCACCTCCCGCAGGACCTCGTCCACGCGGGTCCGTGGGATCCGGTTGCCGCGGGCGAGGGCGGACAGGTGTGCGTACGCGGTGCGGCCGCCGTGCACGTCCTGGGCGTCGAGCAGCGCCCCGACGTGCCGCAGCCCGCGCGGGCGGTCGCGGAACGGGCGGCCGGCGACGGTGGCCGTTCCGCTGGTCGGCTCGTTCAGCCCGAGGATCATCCGCAGCGTCGTGCTCTTACCGGCGCCGTTGGGTCCGAGGAACCCGGTGACATGTCCTGGACGCACCGTGAAGGTCAGGCCGTTGACGGCCGTCTTGGGGCCGTAGCGTTTCGTCAGTCCGCTCACTTCGATCACGCGGCCAACGGTGTCGCGGGCCGGGCTCTCCGCACATCGAGCCGTCGTCGGCATTCCCGGGGCCCTGGTACCGACCGTGGTCGTACACCCGTGGTCCGATGCCGCCATGGAGATCACGCCGTTACGATTCGGGCATGTCCGCCGTGCCCTCTTCTCCCCTGCTCAGGCGCGTTCCGCCGGGCGTGTGGACGGCCGCGGCCTGGTGCGCCGGCACGGTGTTCACGTTTCTCATCCGCGAGCGGCTGCCCGGGGAGGGCCTGCCCTCGGTCCAGGCCGGGGTCCTCTTCTACCGGTGGGACGGCCGGGCGATGCTGGTGGTGGCCACCGTGCTCACGCTGATCGGCAGCGGCCTGCTGCGGCGGCGGCCGCTCACGGCACTCGGCCTGTTGCTGGCCGGCTCCGTCCTCGGGACGCTCCCGCTGAGCGTCGGCGCGATCCCGGTGCCGCAGTTCCTCTCCGTCGACGTCGCCCTGTGGTTCATCGCGGCCACCGGGCGACGCCGGACGTCGCGCACCGCGGCCGGTCTGGCGTTCGCCACGCTGGGCGGGTACCTGGCCTTCCGGCTCCTGTGCGGGTGGATCATCGGCACCTCGACGGAGCTGGCCGTGGCGATGACCGCCGCCATCGCCTGGCTCATCGGCAACTCGACGCACCAGGCGCGAGAGCACGCCGAGGACATGCGCGCCCAGGCCGCCACGCAGGCGGTGACCTCCGAGCGGCTCCGCATCGCCCGTGAGCTGCACGACGCGGTGGCCCACAACATCGGCATCGTCGCCCTGCAGGCCGGAGCGGCGCGACGGGTCATCGACACTCAGCCCACCCGGGCCCGCGATGCCCTGAAAGCGGTGGAGGTATCGAGCCGGGAGACGCTGTCCGGGCTGCGCCGGATGCTCGGCGCGCTCCGGCAGGCGGAATCAGAGGCGGCGCCGCTGCACGATCTCCCCGGCCTGGCGGACCTCGATCGGCTGGCGGAGGCCACCACGGCCGCCGGTGTCCGGGTCGACGTGCGGTGGCGGGGAGAACCCCGCCCCCTCCCACCGGAGGTCGACCTGTCGGCCTTCCGGATCATCCAGGAGGCCGTCACCAACGTGGTGCGCCACGCCGACACCAGATCCTGCGTGGTGTCCATCGACTGCCGGGAGGAAGAGCTGACCGTCGAGGTCGTCGACGGTGGGCGCGGCCACGGCGCCGCCCCCGGCACCGGCTACGGCCTGGTCGGCATGCGCGAACGCGTCGCCCTGCTGCACGGGGACTTCACCGCCGGACCACGCCCCGAAGGCGGCTTCCGCGTGACGGCCCGCCTGCCCCTGCCGGCAGGTGTCGCATGAGGATTCGGGGAATCGCAGGCTGGGGCGGAGCCGTCCTGTTCCCGGTCGCGCTCGCCTGGTCACAGGTGGCCGGCTCGGGCAGCGAACCGTACTACAGCCCTTCCCAGGCCATCGCGGCGATGCTGTCGATGAGCCTGCTGATCGGCGTGCTCCGGCGGATCCCGCTGCTCGCGCTGGTCATGATGCTCCTCGGCTGCGTCTTCGTCGTCGCGTTCGCCGGGCCTGGGTACCAGAGCGGCCGATCCCCGTTTCTCCCGTTTCTGGCGGTGGACCTGGCAGTGGCGTTCATCGTCGCCACCCGGACCTCGCGGGTCTCGACCGCCGCCGTCGTGCTGTCACTCGTCGTGCAGGTGCTCGCCATCGGCGTCTTCTCGGCTCGGCAGGACCTCCTGACCAACGTCGAGATCGCCGTCTTGGCCATCGCCACGGCCTTCATGGCCGGGAGGCTGCTCCGCGAGCGCCGCGAGCATGCGGCGGCGCTGCGTTCGCGCGCGGTGGCCGACGCCGTCACCGCCGAGCGGCTCCGGATCGCGCGCGAACTGCACGACATGGTCGCGCACACCATCGGCATCGTCGCCCTGCAGGCCGGCGCGGCCAAGCGGGTCATCGACACGCAGCCCACCCGGGCCCGCGAGGCGCTCGGCGAGGTCGAGACCGCGAGCCGGGACACGCTGTCCGGGCTGCGCCGGATGCTCGGCGCGCTCCGGCAGGCGGAATCGGAGGCGGCGCCGCTGCACGATCTGCCCGGCCTGGCGGACCTCGACCGGCTGGCGGAGGCCACCACGGCCGCCGGCGTCCGGGTCGACGTGCGGTGGCAGGGAGAGCCCCGCCCGCTCCCGCCGGAGGTCGACCTGTCGGCCTTCCGGATCATCCAGGAGGCCGTCACCAACGTGGTGCGCCACGCCGACACCAGATCCTGCATAGTGTCCATCGACTACCAGGACGAGGACCTGGCCATCGACGTCGCCGACGGCGGGCGCGGCCACGGCGCCGCCCCCGGCACCGGCTACGGCCTGGTCGGCATGCGCGAACGCGTCGCCCTGCTCCACGGAGACTTCACCGCCGGACCACGACCCGAAGGCGGCTT
The DNA here is from genome assembly GCF_024055795.1 of Actinoallomurus purpureus. GTDB lineage: Bacteria > Actinomycetota > Actinomycetes > Streptosporangiales > Streptosporangiaceae > Actinoallomurus > Actinoallomurus purpureus. The sequence goes on from NZ_JAMXMY010000012.1 coordinate 208,866, forward strand.
CCGCGTGACGGCCCGCCTCCCCCTACCGACAGGAGCGACATGACCGTCCGCGTTGTTCTCGCCGACGACCAGCCGCTGGTGCGCACCGCACTGCAGATGGTCATCACCGACGCCCCCGACCTCGACGTCGTCGGAGAGGCCGGAACCGGTGCCGAGGCGGTGGAGCTGACCCAGAGCCTCGATCCGGATGTCGTCGTGATGGACATCCGCATGCCCGGCATGGACGGGATCGAGGCCACCCGGCAGATCACCGGCGGTCCCGGCTCGACGCACGTCGTCGTCCTCACCACGTTCGACGATGACGACTACGTCTACGGCGCGCTGCGCGCCGGCGCGGCCGGATTCCTCGTCAAGGACATGGCGCTGGACGACATCCTCGCCGCGATCCGCGTCGTCGCCGCCGGGGACGGCCTGATCGCGCCGAGTGTCACCCGCCGCCTGATCGAGGAGTTCGCCGACCGCCCGGGGCCCGCTCCCGGGCGGCGCAAGCTCGACGGCATCACCGAACGGGAGCACGAGGTGCTGACCCTCGTCGGACGCGGCCTGTCCAACACCGAGATCGCGGCCGAACTGATCATCAGCGTCGCCACCGTCAAGACCTACGTGACGCGCCTGCTCACCAAGCTGGACGCCCGCGACCGGGTCCAGCTCGTGATCATCGCCTACGAGACCGGCCTGGTCGCGCCCTCCCGGTGACGGTCCCCCGTCGCCCTGGCTCCGCGCCCGTGGCCTGCCTAAACGCTTGGGACGCGGGGTAGGTCTCGGACGGACAACGGGGAAGGCCGCCGCGCCGGTGTGGAGCCGGGTTCGCCGGGCGGTCGCGCACGACAGGGGGGAGTGCGCCGTGCGGGTGATCGTCGATCTCACACGATGTCAGGGGTACGGCCAGTGCGCGTTTCTCGCGCCGGACGTGTTCACCATGAACGGTGAGGAAGCGCTGCTGTACGACACCGACGCGGACGAGGCGCAGCGCGAGCACGTCCTGCGCGCGGCGGCGGCCTGCCCGGTTCAGGCCATCCACCTCGACCGGATGGCGACCCAGCACCGGGGCATGAGGACGGGTGCGGTCGTCTCCCCTCCGGTCGATGACGGGTTCCGGAAGACCGGCCGGATCGTGATCGTCGGCGCCTCGCTGGCCGGAGCGCGGGCCGCGGGCGTGCTCCGCCGCGACGGCTTCACCGGCTCGCTGACCTTGATCGGGGACGAGCCGTACGAGCCGTACGACCGTCCTCCGCTGTCCAAGCAGGTGCTGGTCGGCCGGGTGCCCGCAGATCACACCCTGCTCCCTCGCCTGCGCGAGGTCGACGCCGAATGGCTGCCCGGCGTCGCCGCCGCCGGACTCGACCTGGCCGCCAGGACGGTGCGGCTCTCCGACGGCCGGGAGGTCGGCTTCGACCGGGTGCTGATCGCGACGGGTGCGCGCGCCCGGCCGTGGCCGAACCCGGAGGAGGCCGCGCTGGACGGGGTCCTCCCGCTGCGCACGATCGAGGAGGCGTCCAGCCTCCGGGAGCGTCTCGCCGCCCGCCCACGCCGGGTGCTGGTGATCGGCGCGGGGTTCACCGGCTCGGAGGTCGCGTCGGTCTGCCGGGATCTGGATCTCCCGGTGACCGTGGTCGAACGCGGTCCGGCGCCGCTCGTCGGCGCGCTGGGCGGCGTGATCGGCGACGTCGCGGCCGACATGCAGCGCGCGCACGGGGTGGACCTGCGGTGCGGCGTCACGGTGGAGGCTCTGGAGGGCGACGCGGACGGCCGGTTCCGCGCCGCGCGGCTCTCCGACGGGAGCACGGTGGAGGCCGACGTCGCGGTCGTCGCGCTCGGAGCGATCCGCAATGTCGAGTGGCTGCGCGACTCGGGGCTGGCCGCCGGCGTGTGGGGGGTGGCCTGCGACGCGGGCTGCCGCGCCGTCGACATCAACGGCCTGGTCACCGACGACGTCTTCGTCGCGGGCGACGTCGCGCGCTTCCCCCACCCGGTCTACAACTTCCAGTTCATGACGCTCGAGCACTGGGGCAACGCGGTCGCCCAGGCCGAGATCGCCGCGCACAACATGCTCAGCGACCAGGCGCACCGCTGGCCGCACCTGTCGCTGCCGGTGTTCTGGTCCAACCAGTTCGGGACCAGCATCAAGTCCGTCGGCGTGCCGACCTTCGCCGACGAGGTGGTCATCGCGCACGGCTCCGTGGAGGAGCGCCGGTTCGTCGCCCTCTACGGCTACCGGGGCCGTCTCACCGCGGCGGTCACGTTCGACCGGGCGATGTGGCTGGAGTTCTACCAGGGCCTGATCGAGCGTGCCGCGCCCTTCCCGCCCGACTTTCGCGCCACCGACCGGCCGGAGACGCTGCGGCCGGTCCCGGCCGAGGTTCCGGAGCGACTCGAGGCGACACAGGTCACCGTCATGGTGACCGGGCACGATCCGGCCGAACGCCGCGCCACGCTGGTGCACGGCGACCGATGAACGAGTCACGAGGAGGCGCCGCCATGGCACCGTCCAGCGTCTTCGAGCAGATCCTCGACTACTCCCACCGCGCCGACCCGTACTCCCTGTACGCCGAGCTGCGCAGGACGCCGGTGGCGCGGCAGGAGGACGGCACCTATGTCGTCAGCGGCTACAAGGAGATCGTCGCGCTGCTGCACGACCCGCGCATCAGCTCCGATCGCCGCAACCTCGCGCGGCCGCCCGGATCCGAGGAGGGGGCGACGGGGCTGCCGGGCTTCATTAGCACCGATCCGCCCGTGCACGACCGGCTCCGGCGTCTGGCGATGCGCCACTTCGGTCCGCCGCATTCGCCGCACCGGATAGAGAACCTGCGGCCCGAGCTGATCCTGATCGTCAGGAACCTGATCGACGGCGTCGCGGACCGGACGCGGATCGACATCGTCGACGACATCGCCTACCCGTTCCCGGTGACCGTGATCTGCCGGCTCCTCGGAGTGCCGCGTGAGGACGAGTCGCGGTTCCACGTGTGGGCCGACGCCATCGCGGAGTCGATCGGCCCCGGGGAGGCGGACCGGGCCGAGCGTGAGCGGCGACGGACGGACGCACAGCGCGAGCTCGGGCAGTACCTCGGCGGGCTCGCCGAGGAGCGCCGGAAGAACCTGGGCGACGACCTGCTCTCCGGTCTGATCAGCTACGAGGGCCCGGACGGGGCGATGTCGCCGGCCGACGTCGCGGTCACCGGCTCGCTGCTGCTGGTCGCCGGGCACGAGACGACGGTCAACCTGATCACGAACGGGACGCTGACCCTGCTCCGCCATCCGGAGCTGATCCAACGGCTGCGCGATGAGCCCGATCTGGTCATTTACACGGTCGAGGAGCTGCTGCGCTACGAGCCGCCGGTGCACTTCATCTCCTCGCGGGTCGCCCTGGAGGACATCGAGATCGCCGGGACCACGATCCCCAAGGGCGCGCCCATCGCCCTGGCGCTGGCGGCGGGAAGCCGCGACCCGGAGCACGTGGCCGAGCCCGACCGCTTCATCCCGGACCGCCGGTACAACGAGCACCTCGGTTTCGGCGCCGGGATCCACTACTGCTTCGGCGCTCCGCTGGCCAGGCTGGAGGCGCAGATCGCACTGAGCGAGCTGGCGAGACGGCTGCAGAACCCCCGCCTCGTCACCGATCCGCCGCCGTACCGGCCCAGCGCGGGCCTGCGAGGACCCCGCCACCTCCTGATCGAGGTCGACGGCGTCACGCAGACCACGCCCTGAGCGGTCCGGCCGAGGATTCTCGGGTCGAACCTGAGACCGTCGGCGGACCCGCTTCTGACACCGGCCGGGAATGGTGATGCCCCGGTGCGCGGAGCACCGGGGCATCACGGTCGTGCCGGGGTCCCGGTGAGCCCGCCGGCGGGCCGGGCTCACCGGGACCGGATCAGGAGAAGGCCCAGGCGAAGACGTGCAGCGACCCGCCGCCGGTCGGGGTGTTCAGCGTGACGCTCTTGACCTGCTTGCTCGCGTCGAGCGCGATCGGCGTGGCACCGAACACGTAGATGTTGATCTTCTGGTTGTTGCCGTCGGAGCCGTTGCGGTAGGGCGTCTTGGCGACGATCTCATTGCCGTACTTCGGCGGGTAGGCGTCGGCGCCGAGCGCCCAGTCGCTGAGCTCCAGCTTGCCCGTCGCCGTCGACCCGTCGGTGTAGGTGATCGTCACCGTCGACGGGGCGTTGCCGTTACCGGCCGACCCGAGGAAGGCCAGCTTGGACGCGCCCTGCGGGGCGGCCGGCAGGTCGATGACCTGGCCGCTCGCCTGGATGTTGTCGAGCTGGCCGGGTTTGCGGTTCGGCCAGATGAAGGTGAAACCGTTCCAGGTCACCGGCTGGCCCGGCTTCATGCCGGCCGCCGCCAGCGCCTGCGCGGAGTAGCTCCAGCCACCGCCGTCGAAGTTGGCGTTCCCGGGCTTGCCGTCGTCGGAGATGCCGGCGTTGTTCTGGTACCACTCAATCGTGCCGCGCTTGGCGACGTTGAGCGTGATTCCGGTGGTGCCCACCGACTGCCCGGAGGCGGTCAGCTCGAACGGCACCGAGTAGTAGTCCAGTTTCTGGTCGGCGGCGACCGACACGGTCACCTTCTGGTCGGCGTGCCCGGCGTCGGGGACCTTCAGCGTGCCGGAGGACGGCGTGACGGTGACGCCCGCCGGCTGCTTGGCGGTCCAGGTGACGGTGTCGCCGGCGCCGACGGCCTGCACGCGCATGGTCGCCTCCACCGAACCGCCCGGCTCGACGGACGCGGTACCCGGGGTGATCGCCGACAGGAACGGGCGGGCGCCGGTGCCGAAGGACGGCGGGGCGTCCTTCGGGTCGCTGCCGAACGTGGTGTTCGGCTGGGCGCCGAGCGTGTAGTCGAGCTTTCCGCCGGAGGCCACGAACGACTCGGGCAGCCAGGCGCGGCTGGTCGCCTTGCCGCCGACCTTCAGCGACTGGACGTACTTGTTGGTGTCGGACGCCCCCGGCGCGTTGATCGTGATCTTCTGACCGCTGGAGCGGGCGACCGTGATCTGCGGGAACTCCGGACTGTTCAGAACCATCTCGGCGCGGCCCGGGATCGCCGGGAACATGCCGAGCCCGGCGAAGACCCGCCACGCCGACATCGTGCCGAGGTCGTCGTTGCCGACCAGGCCGCCCGGCGTGGGCTTGAACAGCTCCGTGCGGGCCCGCGCGACGACGTCCTGGGTCTTGTACGGCTGCCCGGCCCAGGCGTACAGCCACGGGGACTGCAGCGACGGCTCGTTGCCGAGGTAGGCGTACGGCTCGTGCGAGCCGGCGTTGAGCTTGGTGAAGAACGTGTCCAGCCGCTTGGCCGCCTGGTCGCGGCCGCCCATGGCGTTGAACAGGCCGGCGACGTCGTCGTAGACCATCCAGTGGTACTGCGAGCCGTTGCCCTCGACGTACCAGTTGGACTCGGCCGGGTCGAACGGCGTCAGGAATGAGCCGTCCGCGAAGCGCGGCTGGATCCAGTCGTTCAGCGGGTTGTAGATCGTCTCCCAGCCGTGCGCCCGCTTCATGAAGTCCTGGTAGGTGCTCTTGTCCCCCAGGCGCTGGGCGAGCTGGGCGATGCCGAAGTCGGCCATGCCGTACTCCAGCGTGGTCGCCGGGTCGCCCGGCACGTAGCCGAGCTTGAGGTAGTCGGCGTTGCCGGGCCGTTCGGTGTACCCGGTGGCCTTGTCCTCCCCGACCCGGTTCGCGCCCTTGATCATGGCGGCCAGCGCGCCGTTCGCGTCGAACTTGCGGGCCCCGAAGGCGTACATCGTCGCGACGATCGAGTGGTACGGGTCGCCGTTCATGACGCCGGTGATGGTGTTCTGGTGCGACCAGCGGTCCCACACGTCGCCGACCGAGTGCGCGTCGTTGTACATCGACTGGGCGATGTCACCGCCGACGTCCGGGGCGAGGAGCCCGATGAGCTGCGCCTCGCTGCGGTAGATGTCCCACCCGGAGAAGGTCGCGTACTGGTGGTGGCCCTTCTTCACCTTGTGGGTGCGGTAGTCGAACCCGGTGTAGGTGCCGTCGACGTCGTCGAAGACGTACGGCTGGAGCAGGGAGTGGTAGAGCGCCGTGTAGAAGGTCCGCAGCCGGTCGGCCGCACCGCCGCTCACCTTGATCTGCCCGAGGCGCTTGTTCCACGCGGCCCGCGCGGCGGTCCGTACGGAGTCGAAGCCCCGGCCGCCGATCTCCTTCTTGAGGTTCTGCTTCGCGCCGTCGATGCTGACGTACGAGACCGCGGTGCGCATCTGCACCGGCTTGGCCTTGCTGGTGTCGAACTGCAGGTAGACGCCGGAGCCCGGTCCCTTGACGGTGACGTCGCGGGCGAGGGCCTGCGGGGAGCGCTGGGGCATCGGCCTGCCCTTGGGGCCGTTGTTGAGGCGCCCGAAGGTCTTCTGGGTCTGCTGGGGCACCTTCGCCGGGGCGCTGCCGCGCACGGCGTCCTCACCGGGCTCGACCGAGTCGTTCTTCCAGGTGCCGTAGGTCTGGAAGGGCCGGTCGAAGGTGGCGGTGAAGTAGACGTAGTACTTGGTGTCCGCGCCGCAGAACCCGCCCGTCTTGGCCCAGCCCGACACGGTGTTGCCCTTGACGGTGGCCTCGGCGTCGTCCACGCCGTTGACGGACCCCGTCACGTTGAGCAGCAGCGTGCCCACCTTGTCGGTGGGGAAGGTGAACCGCGCGATGCCGGCCCGCTGCGTCGCGGTCAGCTCGGTCTTCACGCCGGTGTCGAGCGTCACGGCGTACGACCCGGGCGACGCCTGCTCGTTCTGGTGCTGGAAGGTCTGGACGTAGTCGGTGCCGTGCGTGGCGGGCGAGGTGGTGATCGGCCCGGAGAACGGGATGACGGGGAAGTCCTGCGCGCCCGCGCAGCCCGGCCCGGAGATGTGGGTCATGCTGAAACCGCGCAGGCGGTTGTCCTCGTACTTGTATCCGCCGCCGGAGCTGCGGACGGTGTCGGGGCTCCACTGCATCATCCCGAACGGAGCGACGGCGCCCGGGAAGTCCATCCCGGCGCCGCCGCCGTGTCCGAAGTCGGGGCCGCCGTCCTGGGTGCCGACGAACGGATTGACATAGGAGGCGAGATCGGGGGCTGCCGCGTGGGCCGGTACGGCCGGGAGGGCCAGGGAGGTCAGGGCGAGGCCGACAAGGCCTGCCAGTCGGGCGCGCGAGCGTCTGAACACAGCTGCTCCTCTGGGGGGAGGTCACAGGTTGCGCTGGCGGAGGACCATCGCAGAGGCCATGACAACGTTGTCAGGGTTACCGGCATTGTTGAACCGTGTCACTGTGGAGTCAATGGGCAATCGCGGCCACACCAATCTCACCAGGCCACAGGGTCGTCAGGACAGGGGCCGCCGGGCGCGCCGTCCCGGACGAAGGGTCGACGGCGTCTCACGGACGGCGTCGTGCCGGTGGCGCCGGCCCGGTCCGGCCGCACCGGCTCATTAGCGATGGTTGATGCGCCGTTATCGATTCCGTCGTTGATGGAAGAAGGAGCGGCACGCCAGAGTGAAGGTCACTAGAGAACGATCACACTCGCGAGGACATGCTCCATGAGGAAGCTCTATAACGCCGCCCACCTGTACATGATCATTGGTCTGGTGAGCGGCCTCGCGTACCGCGAGATCACCAAGATCAAGCACTTCACCGGGGAGACACAGCTCGGTCTCGTGCACACCCACGTGCTCGCGCTCGGGATGCTGTTCTTCCTCATCGTCCTCATGCTGGAGAAGCAGTTCGCCCTGAGCGCCGTCGGGCTCTTCGACTGGTTCTTCTGGATCTACAACGCCGGGCTCGCGGTGACCGTCGTGATGATGACGCTCCACGGGACCCTGACCGTCCTGGGGCACGAGAGCGGCGACGCCATCGCCATGGTCGCCGGCCTGGGGCACATCCTGCTGACCGTCGGCCTGATCCTGTTCTTCGTCACCCTCGGCAAGCGCATCCCCGCCCGGCGGGAGGTCGCGGACCAGAGCACGCCGGCCGGCAGGCCCGCGGCCGAACCGCTCGCCGGCGGCTGAGCCTCAGGACGCGTCGCGCCGTCGCCTACAGCGGCCCGTGCGGACCCGGACCGTACGGGCCCGGCGGGGTGTCTTGGCCGCCGTACGGCGGAGTGTCCTGCGGACCGCGGCCGCCGTACGGCCCTGGCGTCCCCCGCCCGCCGTACGGCCCCGGCGTCCCCGGTCCGCCGTACGGCCCCGGCGTCCCCGGTCCGCCGTACGGCCCTGGCGTGCCCGGGCCGTACGGAGGCGCGCCCTGCGGCCCCTGCGGCCCGTAGGGTCCCGGCGCGTACGGGCCCGGCGGGGAGAACGGGCCGGGCGGTGGCGGGCCGTAGGACGGGCCCGGGTGGAGGAAGCCCGACTGGCCCTGTCCCGCCCACGGCGGCACCAGAGGTCGCGTCCGCCGGTCCTGGAACGCCTGGCGCGCCAGGTGCATGAGGTTCAGCAGGTCCTGGCGGCGGCGGTAGAACCACGCCGGTTCGGCGACCTGCCGCTCGGCCCGCTGGTGCAGCAGCGCCAGCTCCGTGGCGGCGAGCTGGTAGTCGGCCATCGCCCGTCCGGCCCGCGCCCCGCCGACCATGCGCGCCCACTGGCGCGCGCGGCGGCGCAGCTTGAGGTTGCCGAGCATGTGGACGTCCTGCGGCGTGACGAGCCCCGTGCCGGCGTACATCGGCAGGTGCCGCTGGATGAGGTGCACGGTCTGGCGGCGCTCCCACCGGACGGTGACGATCAGCCCGATGAGGATGAGGAAGTCGATGCCGTAGGCGATCATCAGGCCCTTGAGGCCGAAGGCGGTGGAGAAGTTCCACGCGCCGTGGAGCAGCATCGCCATGCACAGCCCGACGACGGGCGCCACGACCCTGGCGGCGCCGCGATGCAGGGCGGCGTAGGCGACGCCCAGCCCGGTCATCGAGGTGAACAGCGGATGCCCGAACGGCGAGATCACCCCGCGCATGATGAACACGGCCTCGAGGTTGTGCTGGTGGAACGCCCGGATGTAGTAGCCGACGTTCTCCATCATCGCGAAGCCGAGGGCGACCATGGCGGCGTAGATGATGCCGTCGGTGAGGCCGTCCAGCTCGTTGCGGCGGAACCACAGGAAGCCGAAGAGCACCGCGCCCTTCAGCGACTCCTCGACCAGCGGCGCGCCGACGGAGGCGGTGACGAGCTCCCCCCGCTCGCCGAACACCGGCTTGGTCAGCAGTTCGTATCCGGCGGTGTTGAGGATGAGCGCCCCGAGCACCGCGACGCCGGCGCCCCACATGAAGGCGAACAGCAGGGCCCGCCACGGCTCGGGCTCGAGCCGGTCGAGGGTCAGGACGAGCGCGATCAGCAGGGGCACCGGGAGGATCGCCAGGACGAGCCCGACGATGAACGGCGCGCCGTTCATCGCGTCGAGGCCCAGGACGACGATCGCACAGGCCGACGAGACGACCAGTCCGATGATCAGGCCTACGGGTGCCCGGCCGGGCATCCGTCCTTCGAGGATCGCCTTGGGATCGACACGCGTCATGCCGCGAGGTTAACCGTCAGTGCAGCAGCGGGTCGATCGCCACGGCCAGGAAGAGCAGGGCCAGGTAGGCGTTGGACAGGTGGAAGTAGCGCATGGGCTTGAGCACCGGGCCGGTGATGCCCGCACGGACCCGGCCGAGCAGGCGGTACGCCTCGACGAGGCAGACGACACCGAGGACCGCGGCGGCGATCGGATAGAAGATCGTCGTGTGCGCGATCGGCCACAGCGCCAGCGAGCACGCCACGGTCGCCCAGGTGTAGACGATCACCTCGATCGCCACGCGCCGCTCGGTGGCCACGACGGGGAGCATCGGCACCTCGGCGGCCGCGTAGTCCTCGCGGTAGCGCATGGCCAGGGTCCAGGTGTGCGGCGGCGTCCAGAAGAACACGACGAGGAACAGCACGACCGGGGTCCAGGACATGCCGTTGGTCAGCGCGGACCATCCGATCAGGACGGGCATGCACCCGGCGATCCCGCCCCAGACGACGTTCTGCTTCGTGCGCCGCTTGAGCAGCATCGAATAGACGAAGACGTAGAACAGGATGGCGAAGACCGACATCCCGGCCGCGAACGGGTTGACCGCCAGGGCCAGGAAGACGGTGGACGCGACGGCGAGGGTGGTCCCGAAGACCAGGGTCTCCTTCGGCGTGACCTGCACCATCGGCAGGGGCCGGCGCCGGGTGCGGCGCATCTTCGCGTCGATGTCGCGGTCGATGTAGCAGTTGAGCGCGTTGGCGCTGCCCGCCGAGAGCATGCCGCCGACGAGGGTGGCGATGACGGGCCACAGCGGCGGCAGGCCGTCGGCCGCGAGGAACATCACCGGCAGCGTCGTGATCAGCAGGAGTTCGATGATGCGCGGCTTGGTCAGCGCCACGTAGGCGCGGACGAGCGCGCCGACCGGACGACGACCGGGCGTGGGCGGCGCTGGAGTCCTCGCCGGACGGTTGATGACCACCGTCACCGGATGTTCACCTGCGCGCTCACGACGTTAAGGGACACTGTGTCTGATCCTCGGATTTCCTTGCCGCCAGTCGGCTGTGATCGGGCCGCCGCCCTATGGGCTGGACCGCGCAATCACTGTAATGCCGGTCCCCGCCCACCCCGTCACCGGGGTGGGTGCGGCACAACGGGTTAAGCCCGGCATCTTAGGGAAATGCCGTACGAGGGTCGCGGCGTTGACGATGGAGGAACACCTGTCAAGCCGGTGGCGACGTGAGCGATAGGCTCACTACGGGCCCCGGCAGTGGCCTGGTCACGGGCTCTTTTCGGCTGGGGACGGGTCGCGGGGACACTGACACGTAGTCGAGAGGAGCCTGGAGCGTCTCGTGAGTACGCATTCTGATAACTCATTCGAATGGACCGACCTGGACCGGCGGGCCGTGGACGTCATCCGCGCGCTGGCCATGGACGCCGTCGAGGAGGCCGGCTCGGGCCACCCTGGCACGGCCATGAGCCTCGCTCCGGCCGCCTACCTGCTGTTCCAGCGGTTCCTGCGCCACGACCCGACCGACCCGAAGTGGCCGGGTCGGGACCGGTTCGTCCTCTCCGCCGGCCATTCCAGCCTGACGCTCTACATTCAGCTTTTCCTGTCGGGGTACGGGTTGTCGCTGGACGACCTGAAGGCGCTTCGCAAGTGGGGCAGCCAGACTCCCGGACACCCGGAGCACGGCCACACCCCGGGCGTCGAGACGACGACGGGGCCGCTGGGCCAGGGCCTGGGCAACGCCGTCGGCATGGCGATGGCCGCGCGCCGGGAGCGGGGGCTCTTCGACCCTGACACCGCGCCCCGGAAGAGCCCGTTCGACCACTACATCTGGGCCATCGCCTCCGACGGCGACATCGAGGAGGGCATCAGCCACGAGGCCAGCGCCCTCGCCGCACACCAGCGCCTCGGCAATCTCACCGTCATCTACGACGACAACCACATCTCGATCGAGGACGACACCGCGATCGCGCTGTCAGAGGACGTGGACGCGCGGTACCGGGCCTACGGCTGGCACGTGCAGCGGGTCGACTGGACCACCGACGGCGATTACCACGAGAACGTCGAGGCTCTGGCCCAGGCCTTGGAGGCCGCGAAGGCCGAGACCGACCGCCCGTCGTTCATCGCGCTCCGCACGATCATCGGCTGGCCGGCGCCGAACAAGAAGAACACCGGCAAGGCCCACGGCGCGGCGCTCGGTGAGGAGGAGGTCGCGGCGACCAAACGGATCCTCGGCCTGGACCCGGACGTGTCCTTCGACGTGCCCAAGGAGGTGCTCGCCCACTCGCGTGAGGTCATCACGCGGGGCCGGGCGCTGCACGCCGAATGGGACCAGAAGTTCGCGGCCTGGCGCTCCGCCGATCCCGAGCGGGCCGCCGAGTTCGACCGGATCTCCGCCCGGCGGCTGCCGGACGGCTGGACGGCCAAGCTGCCGGAGTTCGAGAACGGCAAGCAGCTCGCCACCCGCGCGGCCTCCGGCGAGATCCTGTCCGCGATCGGCCCGGTCCTCCCCGAGCTGTGGGGAGGCTCCGCCGACCTGGCGGAGAGTAACCTCACCACAATGAAGGGCGAGCCGTCCTTCATCCCCGAGGAGTTCCAGACCAAGGACTGGCCCGGCAACCGCTACGGCCGCACGTTGCACTTCGGCATCCGCGAGCACGCCATGGGCTCCATCCTCAACGGCATCGCCCTGCACGGCGGCACCCGGCCCTACGGCGGCACGTTCCTGGTCTTCAGCGACTACATGCGCCCCGCCGTGCGCCTCGCGGCGCTGATGAAGCTGCCGGTGACGTACGTCTGGACGCACGACTCGATCGGCCTTGGCGAGGACGGCCCGACGCACCAGCCGGTCGAGCACCTGTGGGCACTGCGCGCCATCCCCGGGCTTGACGTCGTCCGGCCGGCCGACGCGAACGAGACCGTCGTCGCCTGGCGCACGATCCTCGAGCACACGGACCGGCCCGCCGGCCTCTGCCTGAGCCGGCAGAAGCTGCCGGTGTTCGACCGCGGCGAGCTGGCGAGCGCCGAGGGCGTCGCCAAGGGCGGCTACATCCTCACGGAGGCGTCCGACTGCCAGCCGCACGTCATCCTGATCGCGACCGGCAGCGAGGTCGAGATCGCTGTGGAGGCACGCGAGATCCTGGAGGCCAAGGGCACGCCGACCCGGGTGGTCTCGATGCCCTGCGTCGAGTGGTTCCTGAGCCAGGATGAGGCCTACCGCAACCACGTCCTGCCGACTTCCGTCCGGGCCCGCGTCTCGGTCGAGGCGGGGATCGGCCTCGGCTGGCGGGCGTTCGTCGGCGACTACGGCGAATCGGTCAGCCTGGAGCACTTCGGCGCCTCCTCCGACTACAAGACCCTTTTCCAGCAGTTCGGCTTCACCGCCGACCGCGTCGTCGCCGCGGCCGGGTCCAGCCTGATCAAGGCGGGCATCGGCGGGCGTGGTGAAACGACCGGTAACTGAGGAGAGACATGAGTGACATCCTGAAGAAGCTCTCGGACGAGGGCGTGTCCATCTGGCTGGACGACATCAGCCGGGAGCGCCTGAGCACGGGCAACCTCGAGGCCCTGATCCGCGAGAAGCACGTCGTGGGCGTGACTTCGAACCCGACGATCTTCTCCAAGGCGCTGAGCCAGGGCTCGGCGTACGACGAGCAGGTCCGTGACCTCGCCGTCCGCGGTGTCGACGTCGAGGAGGCCTCCCGGGCCATCACGACGTACGACATCCGCTGGGCCGCCGACGTGCTGCGCCCGGTCTACGACCGCACCGAGGGTCTCGACGGCCGGGTGTCGATCGAGGTCGACCCGCGGCTGGCACACGAGTCCGAGAGGACCGCGGCCGAGGCCAGGGCGCTGTGGTGGCTGGTCGACCGGCCGAACGTCTACATCAAGATCCCGGCGACGCTCGCGGGCCTGCCCGCGATCACCGAGACGCTGGCGCAGGGGATCAGCGTGAACGTCACCCTGATCTTCTCGCTGGAGCGGTACGGCCAGGTCATCGACGCCTTCTTCGAGGGACTGGAGAAGGCGCGCGCCAACGGGCACGACCTGTCGAAGATCGCGTCGGTCGCGTCGTTCTTCGTCAGCCGCGTCGACACCGAGATCGACAAGCGTCTCGACAAGCTGGGCCGTTCGAACCTGGCCGGTAAGGCGGGCATCGCCAACGCCCGGCTCGCGTACGCGCTGTACGAGGAGAAGTTCGGCACCGACCAGTGGAAGGCGCTCAAGGACGCGGGCGCCCGCGTCCAGCGTCCGCTGTGGGCGTCGACCGGCGTGAAGAACCCGGACTACTCCGACACGATGTACGTCGACCAGCTGGTGGCTCCCGACACGGTCAACACCATGCCGGAGGCGACCCTCGACGCGGTCGCCGACCACGGCGACATCCGCGGCGACACGGTCCGGCCCTTCTACGAGGACGCCCGTACCCACATGGCCGCCCTCAAGGAGGCCGGCGTCGACTACGACGACGTGGTGCGGGTCCTCGAGGAGGAGGGCGTCGAGAAGTTCGAGGCGTCCTGGACCGAGCTGCTCGACACGATCAAGGGCGAGCTGCGGGACAAGGCCTGATCGACGGCGCGTGCCCGTCCGGTCCACCTTCACAGGGCGGAATCGGGCGGGCACTATCCGTTATAGCACCTGTACTGTGAGTGACACGCGCCGAACCGGGTATCCCCCGGCCGGATGCGAGAAACGAACCAGGACACGCCACTGCAGGAGACGCCGTGACCTTGCGAGTGACCGCCGGACGCGTGTCCGTGACCGTCCAGGGCGACGCCGTCGAGCGCACCGACAGGGCCCTGGAGCGCCTGACGTACGACGGCGTGCCGGTGGCGCTCATGGCCAAGAACGCCAGCCTGTGGGGGCCGGACGCGGCGGACCGGGCGGCCGGGCGGCTCGGCTGGATCGACGCGCCGGAGACGTCCCGCCGCCTGCTTCCCGAGCTGTCCGAGGTTGCGGGTCGCCTCGCGGGCCTGGACCGCGTCGTGCTCGCCGGGATGGGCGGTTCCGTGCGGGCCGCCGAGATGTTCGCCCGGGCGCACGGCGCGGACCTGACGGTGCTCGACACCGCCGACCCGCACGAGGTGCGCCGCGCGCTCGACGACCGGCTGGACCGCACGGTCCTGGTCGTGTCGAGCAAGAGCGGCCGCACCGTCGAGACCGACGGCCTGCGCCGGATCTTCGAGCGCGCGTTCCAGGCACGGGGCGCCGACCCGGCGGAGCGGATCGTCGTCGTCACCGACCCGGGCTCGCCGCTGGAGACCCGGGCCAAGGAGGCCGGCCACCGGGTGGTCCTGTCCGACCCGGACGTGAACGGCCGGTTCGGGGCGCTGTCGGCGTCGGGGCTCCTTCCAGCGGCGCTGTGCGGAGTGGACCTGGAGCGGCTGCTCGACGAGGCCGCCGCGATCCTGCCCGCCCTGCGCCTGCCGTACGACAATCCGGGCCTGGCGCTCGGCGCTGCGCTGGGCGCCGCCGCCTCCCATGGCCGGGACAAGCTGATCATCGCCGACAACGGATCGGGCGCCCCCGACCTCGCCGGCTGGGTGGAGCAGCTGGTCGCCACGGTGACGGGCAAGGACGGCAGGGGCGTCCTGCCGGTCGTCGTCGAGGACGTGACCGCCCCGGGGTTCGGCGGGGGCGGCGACCGGTGGTCCCTGGCGCTGGGCGACCGGGCCGGCGACGCCGGACTCGTGGTGTCCGGCCCGCTCGGCGCGCAGGTTCCGCTGTGGGAGTACGCCATGGCCGTGGCCGCCCGGGTCATCGGCGTCGATCCGTTCGACGAGCCCGCGCTGCGCGAGTCACGGGGCGCGGTCGCGGCCCTGCTGCGCGGTTCGGAGGACGGCGACGCCCCCACGCTCATCTCCGGCCGGCCGGTGCTGGTGGACGGCCACGTCGAGGTGCACGGCGCCTCGGACCTGTTCCACGGCGTCAAGGACCTGCGCGGCGCCCTCGAGGCGGTGATCCGCGCGGTCCGCGACCGCGGGTATCTCACGGTGGCCGCCCACCTGGACCGGGTCGGAGACGCCGCCGCCGCGCGCGTGCGGCCGCTGCTCGCCCGGCGTCTCCGCGAGGCCCCGGTCGGCTTCGGATGGGGCTCGCGGGTCCTGCACTCCACCGGCCAGGCCCACAAGGACGGTCCCCCGACCGGCGTGGTCCTCCAGATCACCGGCGCGGTCGAGGAGGACCTCGAGGTGCCCGGCCGGCCGTACGGACTGAAGGCGCTGCAGCTCGCGCAGGCGTTCGGCGACCTGCGGGCGCTGCGTGCCCGGGGCCGCCCGGCCGTGCGCCTGCACCTACGGGACCGCGCGGCGGGCATCGCCCAGCTGGAGAGCGCCCTCGGCGACTGAGGGGAGGCCGGACATGCCATCCTGGGACCTGACCGGGTTTTCGCCTTTACGGCACGTTCCACCCCGGCGGGCGACATCTCCTGGAACGATCGAAGTATCACGGCATTTCGATTGGCCGGGCATGCCGCGGAGAAGGAAGCATTCGAGGGGCGGGAAACCGGACCGTGTGGATCCTCCGATGTCGGGAAGATCGCGCAGGCCACGACGGTTACCGAAGGTGGTCATCGGCTCATCGGAGCGCGGATGGCCGGCCTGAGAACGAGAGTACGACCGCTGAGGCGGACAGCTAGGAAGGACAGGGAAGTTGGGCATGAGATGGCCCACCGGGACGATCGGGGCGCCGCCACGAACTCCCTGTGAAGAACACGAAGCCGACGGGAACGGAGACATGCGATGAAGAGGGCTCAGCAGCCACTCAACCCGCTCCGCGATCCCC
This sequence comes from Actinoallomurus purpureus, assembly GCF_024055795.1. GTDB lineage: Bacteria > Actinomycetota > Actinomycetes > Streptosporangiales > Streptosporangiaceae > Actinoallomurus > Actinoallomurus purpureus. The sequence continues at coordinate 225,117 of NZ_JAMXMY010000012.1, forward strand.
GGGACAAACGGCTGCCGCGGGTGGCCGGGCCGTGTGTGCTCGTGCTGTTCGGCGTCACCGGTGATCTGTCCCGGAAGAAGTTGCTGCCCGCCATCTACGACCTGGCCAACCGCGGCCTGCTGCCACCGGGCTTCTCGCTCGTCGGCTTCGCCCGCCGCGACTGGGCGCACCAGGACTTCCGGCAGCTCGCGCACGACGCGGTGAAGGAGCACGCCCGCACGCCGTTCCGCGAGGACGTCTGGAACCAGCTCGCCGAGGGCATCCACTTCGTTCCGGGCACGTTCGACGACCCGGGGGCGTTCGAGGCTCTCGCCATGGCGGTCAAAGAGCTCGACGAGCAGCGCGGTACCGGCGGGAACTACGCGTTCTACCTGTCGATCCCGCCGAAGTTCTTCCAGGACGTCGTCAAACAGCTGCAGGCCAGCGGGCTGTCGCAGCCCTCGGAGGGCTCCTGGCGCCGCGTCGTGATCGAGAAGCCCTTCGGTCACGACCTGGCCAGTGCGCAGGAACTCAACTCGATCCTGCACGAGGTCTTCCCCGAGGAGTCGATCTTCCGGATCGACCACTACCTCGGCAAGGAGACGGTGCAGAACATCCTGGCGCTGCGGTTCGCCAATAACCTGTTCGAGCCGCTCTGGAACCGCTCCTATGTCGACCACGTGCAGATCACGATGGCCGAGGACATCGGCATCGGCGGGCGCGCCGGCTACTTCGACGGCGTCGGCGCCGCGCGGGACGTCATCCAGAACCACCTGCTGCAGCTGCTCGCGCTGACCGCGATGGAAGAGCCCGTATCGTTCGCGGCGGAGTCCGTACGCGCGGAGAAGGCGAAGGTCCTGTCGGCCGTCCGCCTACCGGATGACCTGGGCACCTACACCGTGCGAGGGCAGTACGCCGCCGGCTGGCAGGGCGGTGTCAAGGTGCGCGGCTACCACGAGGAGGAGGGCATCCCGCCGAACTCCCGTACCGACACCTACGCCGCGATCCGCCTGGACGTCGACACACGCCGCTGGGCGGGCGTGCCGTTCTACCTGCGGACCGGCAAGCGGCTGACCCGCCGCGCCACCGAGGTCGCGCTCATCTTCCAGCGCGCCCCGCACCTGCCGTTCGCCGCCACGGACACCGAGGAGCTCGGCCAGAACGCCCTGGTCATCCGCGTGCAGCCGGACGAGGGCGTGACGATGCGGTTCGGCTCGAAGGTGCCCGGGACCTCGATGGAGGTCCGGGACGTCAACATGGACTTCGACTACGGCGAGTCGTTCACCGAGTCCTCCCCCGAGGCGTACGAGCGCCTGCTGCTCGACGTGCTCATCGGCGACCCGCCACTGTTCCCCCGCCAGGAGGAGGTCGAGCTGTCCTGGGAGATCCTCGACCCGATCGAGGAGTACTGGGACAGGCACGGCAAGCCCGAGCTGTACAAGTCGGGCGGCTGGGGGCCGAAGGCCGCGGACGAGATGATGGCCCGCGACGGCCGGGCGTGGAGGCGACTCTGATGAACATCGATCTCACCAACACCACCACCCGGAAGATCCAGGACGCGCTCAGCGCGGCCCGGCACCGGATGGGCGGTCCCGCCACCGGGAAGGTCCTGACCCTCGTCATCTTCACCGACGAGGGAGCGCAGTACGACGCCGTGCGCGCCTCCACGGAGGCCGCCCGCGAGCACCCCTGCCGCATCATCGCGGTCATCGCCCGCAGCCCGCATGGCGAGTCACGGCTCGACGCCGAGGTGCGCGTCGGCGAGACGGGGCCCGGCGAGACCGTGATCCTGCGGCTGTACGGCCAGCTCATCGAGCACGCCGACTCGGTGGTGCTGCCGCTGCTGGTCCCCGACACGCCGGTCGTGACGTGGTGGCCCGGCGCGGCCCCGCGCAAGCCCGCCGACGAGCCGCTCGGCGCGCTCGCTCAGCGCCGCGTCACCGACGCCAGGGGCGGCACCGATCCGATCGGAACGCTGACCCGGCTGGCCCAGGGGCACGAGCCCGGCGACACCGACCTCGCCTGGACGCGGATCACCCCGTGGCGCACGCTGCTGGCCGCGATCCTCGACCAGCCTCGCGAGGACATCACCGGTGTGATCGTCGAGGCCGAGCCGCAGAATCCCAGCGCCGCGCTGCTCGCCGCATGGCTGTCGGTACGTCTCGCCATCCCGTCCACCCTGACCGAGTCGCACGGGCCGGGCATCACCGCCGTACGCCTCACCACGACCGACGGCGACGTCGCGATCACCCGCCCCGACGGCCGCCTGGCGACGCTGTCCCGGCCCGACCAGCCGGACCGTCAGGTGGCGCTGCACCGGCGGCCGACGTCCGAGCTGCTGGCCGAGGAACTGCGCCGTCTGGACCCGGACGAGGTCTACCGCGACGCGGTGCTGCGGTGCGCCAAGGGAATCGACGGGCCCTCCGCGGCACCCGCCGTGACGGCCGCCGCGCCGGCTCCGGCGAAGGCCACGCGCGGGGCGGCCAGGGGCGAGAAGTCGTGACCGCCCCGTCCGTCCTGGTCCATCGCGACCAGTCCCTGCTGGCCAAGGCCGTCGCGGCCCGCCTGGTGACCGGTCTGGTCGACGTCCAGGCCGCCCGCGGCGGGGCGCACCTCATCCTGACCGGCGGCGGCGTCGGCACCGCCGTGCTCGAGGAGATCGCGGCCAACCCGGCCCGGGACGCCGTCGACTGGGGTCACCTGGACATCTGGTGGGGCGACGAGCGCTACCTGCCGGAGGGCGACGACGAGCGCAACGAGACCGGCGCCCGCAAGGCACTGCTCGACCACGTCGACGTCGACCCGAAGCGGGTGCACGCGATGCCGTCCTCCGACTCGGGCCTGACCCCGGAGGAGGCGGCGGAGCGGTACGCCGCCGAGCTGCGGACGGCGACGCGTCCTGAGGACCACGGCGTCGTCCCGTCGTTCGACGTGCTGATGCTCGGCCTGGGGCCGGACTCCCACGTGGCGTCGCTGTTCCCCGGGATGCCCGCGCTGTACGAGGAGCGCCCGGTGGTGGCCGTACACGGGGCGCCCAAGCCGCCTCCCACCCGCATCAGCCTGACCCTGCCCGCGATCCGGACGGCGCGCGAGGTCTGGATCATCGCGGCGGGCGAGTCCAAGGCCGGGGCGGTGCGCCTCGCGCTGTCCGACGCCGGCCCGGTGCAGGTCCCCGGCGCCGGCGCTCGCGGCCGCCAACGCACGCTGTTCCTGCTCGACCGGGCGGCCGCCGGCCAGCTGCCACCCGAGATGGGCCGCATCGCCTCGCCCTGAGGCCCGCGGGGCTCTCGTCCGGCCTCAGCCGGATGAGTGCCCCGTCCCGGCCGACCTGCGCAGAAGTGTGATCATGCGCCAGGCCTCGGGAGAGTCCAGCGGCACACCGGGGTCGAAGTCGCCGTACTGCGCCTCCACCGTGAGACCTCCGGCCAGTCGGAGCGCCGCGTCCAGCTCGGTCGCCGTCCAGAACCGATAGGGCACCACGCCCTGGATGGTGTCCCCGCCGTCGATCGCGATCGTCACGTGGTCGCGGACGATCTGGGTGATCGGGTCCATCTCGTCCGACGGCTCCCCCCACCGTACGCGCGCGCTCACGCCGTCCTTCTCCACCGTCCAGGCCGCCGAGACCCGCGGCGTCTCGCTGAGCCGGTCCGCCGGATGGCTCATCTCGATCACCGCGAGCCCGTCATCGGCGAGGTGCCCGGCGACGCACGCCAGGTACGCCACGAAGGCATCCAGCGTCATCAGGTGCGCCGTCGAGTCGAGCATCGTGATGACGAGGTCGAAACGGCGCCCCAGCCGGAAGTCGGTCATGTCTGCCTCTACGACCTCGAGGGGCAGCCCGCTCCCCCGCTCCTGTGCGTACGCGCACATCTCCGGGCTGAGGTCCAGGGCGGTCGCCGCCACGCCCCGCCGGGCGAACTCCCGGGCGTGCTCGGCGGGACCCGCCGCGAGTTCGAGCACGTTCCGCGCGTCCCCGGACCAGCGCCGCAGCACCTCCACCTCGGCGCCCACGTCGCGGAACGAACAGGCCAGCTCGTACGCCCATGGATGTTCGTAGATCACGGCCCCCATGCTTCCAGACCTGCGGCGTGACCCACGCGTCGTGGCCCGACTCGACCGGCCGCCGCGCGGCCCGCCCGTCGTCGCCGGTTTGACCGGGTGCCGTACGGCCGGGCAGGCTCGGCGGCGATGGGACACCGTGCGCACGTGGCGATGGACGAGGCTCTGGCCGACGTGGCCCGGGTGGGGCCGTACTTCTCCGTCGACATCGATCCCGACATCGCCGACCATCCGTTGTGGCGGCCGCTGACGACGCTGTACGGCCCGGCGCTGCCGGACCAGATCGCGGCCGTGCGGGTGCGCCTGGGCACGACCGAGGAACGGGTCGCGGCCTCGCTCCTGTTCCAGGGCGTCGCGGGCCGCCTCTGGTCTCCGGTGCTGGCGACGGCCGTCATCCACGGCCGGGTGCCGGGCCTGGATCCGGCCGGGACCTACTGGCGAGCCGCCTCCCCCGGCCCGATCCTCCTCGCGACACCGGGCGCGCCGACCCTTCCCGCCGGCCCGGCAGTCCTTCGCCGCGTCGTCGTCGACGGCCACCTGGCCCCCCTGGTCACAGCGGTCCGTGCGGTGACGCCGGTCGCGGAAGGGCTGCTCTGGGGCAACGCCGCATCCGCCCTCGTGGGCGCGATGACGGTCGTCTCCAGGGCCCGTCCTGCCGTTTCCGGGACGGCGCTGCGGTTCGTCGAGGAGCTCCTGGCCGAGCCTCCGCTGGCGGGAACAGGCGACTTCGGCCGCTACGGCTTCCGCCGCCGGAGCTGCTGCCTCTACTACCGGGTGCCCGGCGGCGGAAAATGCGGCGACTGCGCCCTCCTCTGACCGCTCCGGAGCTCACGCTCATTCGAAGAGGTCGCCGGCCTCGCGCCCCGAGGGATCCAAGCTCAGCACATCCTCGTAGAGGGCGTCGAGCTGTCGCCCCGTCAGTTCGCCTTCGGGCGTGGTCTCCATCAGGGACCAACCCGGGCTTCCCTCGGCCGCTTCGTCGTCGCACCCCAGGCAGATCAGGTAGAGCAGGCCGAACACCGTGTCATAGGCCACGGACCGCGCCACCTTGACCAGGTCGTCGTGGTCCGTTCCTGTCGCGAGCAACCGCGCGCCTGCCGGGAGGCGTTCCAACGCGCCCGGAGTCGCCCAGGCGTCTATCAGGCGCGGCCAGATGTGACGCAGCGCCAGGAAGCGCGCCAACTGCGGGATGTCCTCGATGATCTCGGAGAGGGCGGCGTTCTCGGGTTCAAGCTCACCCGACTCGGCGAACCGGTCACGGAGACGCTCGGCTGCGGCGCGGTCCTCTTCGTTCATCCCGGCCAGCGCTTCAGCCCATGTGGGCCATGACGATATGGACATCCGCGCAGCCTGCCACGCCTCCGTGCCACTGCGAGAATCACGTCAAAGGCCGAACAAGCCGGGATCCGCGTGGTGCTGGTCGATGAGCGCGGCACGTCCTCGACCTGCCCGGCCTGCGACCGGCGGGTCCCCAAACCCGCCGGCCTGAGAAACAGAATCCCGGACCCAAAGCTCTAGAACTCTTTCAGGTACCGGTCGTGCCAAGGCCGGTGGTTCTCCACCGCCTTGGCGGCGTTCAGTACCTCGACGTCCGCGAATCGGCGACCGACGATCTGCATCCCGACGGGCATCTTGCCGGCGAACCCAGCGGGCACGCTGGCCACCGGGTGGCCGGTGAAGTTGAACGGGTAGGTCATGCACCATCCGATGGTGCGCTCGGTCGGCACCCCGTTGACCGAGGCGGGGCCCAGCGTGTTGCCGTCGGCGGTGTTGCTCACCGACACGGTCGTCAGCGTGGGGCACACGATGTAGTCATACCCCTGGGCGAACACGGCCTCGACCGCGTCGTTGACGGCGATTTCCAGGAACTCCCCGTGTTTGTACTGCATCACGCTCGTTCTTGCGGCGCGCTCCAGCATCCCACGGAACTCCGGGTTCAGCTTGCTGACGTACGGCTCCCGCATCAGGTCCACCGGGATGCCATAGTGCAGGAACAAGTCTCGGGCGAAGCCGTACAGAGCGCTCTGCATCATCACCCAGAGGTCGCTGAGCATCTCCTGGGTGACCGGCCTCTGCGTCCCCGACAGCAGATCCGTGGTGGTCATCTTGTCGAACCCGAGGGGAATCTCGTCCACTCGGGCCCCCGCCGCAGCCAGCGCGGCCACCCCACCCCGGACGGCCTGCACCACCTGTCTTTCGACCGGGAAGATGTCCAGGTTCGGGCTGAACGCCACTCGCTTGCCCTTGAGTCCGCCACCGAGCTTGTGAAGGCTCCGCAGGTACGCCGGCCGATCCTGGATGCTGAACTTGTCCTGAGGGTGGAACCCGCCCATCACCTCCATGCTGAGGGCCGTGTCCTCGACCGTGCGGCAGATAGGGCCGGGGTGCAGCATGGGGTTGTACGGCAGGGGCGGGGCGTCCTGGGGGATGCGCCCGAAGGTTGCCTTGAACCCGACCGTGTTGGTGAACGCCGCCGGGATGCGAACGCTGCCTCCGGCGTCCGAGCCCTGGCTGAGCGCTGTCAGGAACCCTGCCACTGCGGCGGCGCTGCCTCCGCTGCTGCCGCCGGCATTCTTGGTGAGGTCGAACGGGGTGCTGGTGGGGCCGAAGGCGTAGTTGTCGGTGATGCCCTCGTGCCCGAACTCCGGGGTGTTGGTCTTGCCCATCGGATTGATCCCGGCGTCGAGCACCCGCTGGATGTAGATGGCGTTGGACGGGGGCCGGAAGCCCATCTCCTTGAACACCACCGAGCCGAAGGTGTTGGGGGCGTCCTTCCAGAAGTCGAACAGGTCCTTGATGAGGTAGGGCAGCCCCTCCATCGGGCGGGCGGTGCCGTTCACGTACCGCCGCTCCGCGTCCCGTGCCCGAGCCAGTACCAGTTCCTCGGGGTGCCGGTAGACGATGGCGTTCACCTTGTGGTTCAGCCGGTCGATCCGCGCCAGGTATGCCTGGGCCACCTCGACAGGGGAGATGCGTCTGGCCCGCATCCCACGGAGTAGGTCGCCGGCGGAGAGGAAGCACAACTCCTCGCCGCGCGGGGTGTCGTGGTGCTTGTCCCACCTGCCGATCGCATTGGTGATTTCCTCAGGCGACGGGCCGGAGGAGGCCGCGTCCGCTGTGGCTGCCGTGGCCTGGGCCGGGGAGCCGGCGAGGAGTACGGGCGCGGCCGCCGCTGCTGCTGCGACGGTCGCCCCTCCTGTTACTACCTGACGTCTGGACATTTTCATGCTGAGGGTTCTCCTACTCGCCGGTACTCATTCATGCCTCAGAAAGGTGCTGGAGCGGACCCAGAGGGTCAACCCCTCCACGCTGTTCACGTCACCTTCGAGCTGCCCTCTGCGCCGGCTCAGCCCATCGTCGATCTGATAGTCGCCGCGCGGGACCAGCATCGTCCGCCGCGATGGCCCGAACAACCTCGAAGAACTCCACCGGCGACGACTCATCGCCTCCGAAACGGCGGGGCTGCAACATACGGAAGACGCCCGCCTCGGTCAGTTCGCGAATCGTCTGCTCCAGCACACGCCGCTGCCGCTCGGCATTCTCCGCCCGCTGCCTGATGTTCGGGACGAGATCCCGCACCCGATCGAGCGTCTTGCGATTGGTCATAGCCGTCCTGCATGGTATCGAATCGGCCTTACGGCTGACCGTAATGAGGGTGGCCTGGACAGTACCACGGCAGTTGTCGGCGTGCTCGCCGAGTATGACTATTCACGGGCGACATCCAGGGGTTGCCGAGGGGGGTCGCGGAGCGTGTTGGCGGCACGCAGTCCGTTCTTACGGATGGTGGAGATACGGCCACGGATGGTCAGAAAGGTCCGGGCGCCGGCCAGGGTGTGGAACCCTCCGCTGACCTTGGTCTTGCTCTAGCTCATACGGATGCTTTGCTCCGCGCAATTGTTGGAGAACGCGACATCGAAGTCGGCGGTGAAATACAGGAACTCCTCCTGGCGATCCCGCAGCCGCAATGCCAGGTTCGCCAGATGGAGACCCTTCGATTTGCCAAGGTGGTGTAGCCACGAGCATCTTCCCCGTGGACCACCGCCGAGAATCGGCAGGCAATCCATAATCTGCGTTCAGGAAGATCAAATTTTCGTCGCCGCACGGACAATCAACATGAGAGTCCCGCGAAAGCACCCGGCGCGCCGATATTCGCTAAGCAGAATATGCCGGATATCACGAGTGCGCCCTGGGGCGCGCGACTACGGCCGGGTCACGACGGCGTCGATCAGGCCGTACACGATCGCATCATCGGCGGTGAGGAGGCGGTTCTGCCGGGCGTCCTCGCGGATCTCGTCGACCTCACGGCCGGTCGTCTCGGCGAGGCGGATGTAGAACGCGTCGACCTGACGGCGGTGTTCCTTCTCGCGGACCGCGACGTCCGTGGCATCGCCATGGAACGTCGCCCGGGGTTCGGTCAGCCACAATGTCGCATGGGGCATCATCTCCCGTCGCCGTCCGCCGACGAGCACCAGGAGCGGCGGGCCGCCCGTCTGGCCGGCGACGAGGACCTGCACCGGGCAGGCGAGAACGCCGATCGTGTCCGCGACGGCGAACGCCGCCTCGATCTCCCCGTCCGGCGACCGCAGATGCAGCGTGACCGGGTCCTCCCCCGCCCCGTCGAGGTGACCGTTGACGAGGATGATCCGGTGGTCGAGCAGACGGTCCGAGAGCGGGTCCTTCTCACCCGGCCAGGGCCCCGCGCCCGGCCGGGGCCGCTCCCCCGGCGGCTCTCCGTGCCACGACGGCCGCGACGGCCGGGCCGGGTCGCCGGGAAACTCCGGTGGAAAAGACGGCATCGGCATCGGGCTGCCCCCTCCGCAGACTCCCTACGACGATAGCCCGCCCGTCACCGTGCCGATCCCGCCCGGGCCGGCCGAACGTCCTCCGCACGGTCAGGACCGAGCGCGATCCGTGCTTCGACCACCCTGGGGTCATCGGACCGCCGGAACCGCCCGCCGAGGCCACCGAGCAGGGCCCGCATGCGGGAGTTCTCCGCGAGCATCGTGGCGCGGACCTCGGCCAGGCACTCCTCGTGCGCGACGGCGAGCAGGCGACGGGCCAGCGCCGCCCCGATGCCTCTGCCCTGCCAGCCGTCCTCCACCAGGAGCGCCAGTTCGCCGACGCCCGGGTCGAGCGTGTACATCAGGTGGGCGAGCGCGAGGATCGAACCGTCCGGCCCCTCGGCGGCCATGGTCAGTCCGTGTGCGCGGTCACAGAAGACCCGCAGGAGCCGCTCCGGGATGGTGTGCCGCGCGCTGAAGTAGCGGCGCCGGCGGCTCTCGAGCGAACAGCGGGCGTGCATGTCCCGTACCGCGTCGGCGTCGAGGAGCGTCAGCGGCCGCACGATGACCTCGGTGCCGTCGCCGAGCACCATCCGCTGCCGGGTGGGGGCGGGATCATACGACGGGAGCAGCGAGCGGACCAGGGCGTTGGCGCGGGCGACCTCCGTCAGCGTGAACGGCAGCTCGTTCCGGTGCAGCAGGACGCCGCGCAGGTGCCCCGCGGAGACGGTGAGCGTCGTCGGGTCCGCGTGCTCGTCGAGCGCGGCCGGGCCGGCCACCCATTCGGCACTGTCGGCGCGCAGCAGCTCCGCGAGGATCTCCGGCAGGGCACGCGGGTTGGATCGCAGGCGTACGGCGAGGGAGAGCGCGCGGCTCGGCTCGTCGATCAGTTCGTGCGGGGTCGCCGGAACGACGCTGGTCCGGCGGCCCGCGGCGACCGCGACGGCGGCGGTGAGCGCCTCCGCGGTGATCCCGGTGGGCACGTCCACGACGAACTCGTCAACCACTCCGTCCGTGTCGACCTGGACGGACAGATCGAGGATGTTCGCCCCCTGCGCGGCCAGCGCGGCGGTCAGGACGGCGAGCCGGCCCGGCCGATCGTCGATCTCGGTACGTACGCGGAGCAGCGGCATATGGTCCCTTTCGGCGTCTGAACGGGGACCAGCGTTCCGCATCACTGTTACCGGTTCGCTACATGGCCGTTTCCGCCGGATCAGCGCTTTCCGGGAGCGAAGACGGTGAGGAGGGTCCGGCGCCATCGGAGGCGCCGGACCCTCACCGGTCGCGTCAGGGCGTCGCGGACCAGCCGGGCATGGGGAAGCCGGCGAGAAGCCCGCGGATCTCCGCGGCGATCTTGTCGAGGGCCGCCTCGTCGCCGGCGGCCGCGATGGCCTGGTCGATCGACGCCGCGATGAACGGCATGTCCTCCTCGGTGAGACCGCGCGTCGTGATCGCGGCGGTCCCGATCCGGATGCCCGACGGGTTCCACGGCTTGCGCGGGTCGAAGGGCACCGAGTTGAAGTTCAGCTCGATGCCGGCGCGGTCGAGCGCCTTGGCCGCCGGCTTGCCGCCGATGTCCCTCGTGGTCAGGTCGATGAGAATCAGGTGGTTGTCGGTGCCCCCGGAGACCAGGTCGAAGCCGCGCTCGGTCAGCGCGGTCGCGAGCGCCCGGGCGTTCGCGACGATCTGGCGGGCGTACGCCGTGAAGTCCTCCTGGGCGGCCTCCCTCAGCGCGACCGCGATCGCGGCGGTGGTGTGATTGTGCGGGCCGCCCTGCAGGCCGGGGAAGATCGCCTTGTCGATCGCGGTGGCGTGCTCCTCCGTCGTCATGATCATGGCGCCGCGCGGGCCCCGCAGGGTCTTGTGCGTCGTCGTGGTGATGACGTCGGCGTGCCCGACCGGGGACGGGTGCGCGCCGCCGGCGACGAGCCCGGCGATGTGCGCGATGTCCGCGACGAGGACGGCGCCCACCTCGCGGGCGATCTCGGCGAACGCCGGGAAGTCGATCGTCCGCGGGATCGCGGTGCCGCCGCAGAAGATCACCTTGGGGCGCCCCGTACGGGCGAGGTCGCGCACCTGGTCCATGTCGACCCGGCCGGTCTCGCGGCCCACGCCGTAGTGCACCGGCCGCAGCCACTTTCCGGAGATCGACACGGGCGAGCCGTGGGTGAGGTGACCGCCGTGGGCGAGCTCCAGCGACAGGAACGTGTCGCCCGGGTTCAGGAACGCCAGGTGGACGGCCAGGTTGGCGGGCGAGCCGGAGTACGGCTGGACGTTGGCGTGGGCGACGCCGAACAGCTCACGGGCGCGCGCCTGGGCCAGCTCCTCGACGGGATCGACGACCTGCTGGCCCTCGTAGTAACGCTTGCCCGGATAGCCCTCGGAGTACTTGTTGGTGAGGACGGAGCCGGTCGCCTCCAGCACAGCGGGCGACACGTAGTTCTCCGACGCGATGAGGCGGACCTTGTCGTGCTGCCGGCGAGCCTCGGCCTCGATGAGCCCGGCCAGGTCCGGGTCGGCGGCGGTGAGGTGCGGCAGGGGCGGCTGGTGCATGGGGCCTCCAGAACAGGATCGGCTCCCAGCACCCAGGCGCGCGGTGCCAGACGTCTTTCGCTCCCCGGTGGTGAACTCCACCTCATGCGCCAGTCGCGAGCCAACATCGTAACCGACGGCGACGCCGCCGGTCGGTCCGACCGACCGTACGCGAGCCGACCGCATGCGACCGGCCCGGGGCCCGCCGCGGCGGGCACCGGGCCGGTCGTGCTGCGATGTGCGGAGCTAGTTGCGGACGCGCTGCATCGCCGCCTGGATGGCGGCGCGCTCGGCGCGAAGCTTGGCGAGGGCCTCCTCGAGGATGGCCTCGCCGTCGGCGTCGCTGCGCCGCTCCTTCACGTAGGCGAGATGTGTCTTGTAGGGCTCGTTGCGCGGCGGCGCCGGCGGGTTCTCCGGGTCCTTACCGGCGGGGAACCCGCACCGGGGGCAGTCCCACGTGTCGGGAACCGCGACGTCGGTCGCGAAACTCGGCCGGGACTCATGCCGGTTCGCGCAGTAGAAGGTCACCCACACGCGCGGGGCCGCTTCACCACGCTCGGCCTCTCCCATCGGGCCGGCACCGACTCGGCTGCCTCGAATAGCGTTGCCACTACCCACGGACTACTCCTCGCTTCCTTTGCCGCCGCGGCGAGGGGCGGCGGCCGTCAACACACTGCGGGTCTTGCCGCACTCAGCCGTGGTGGCCGTGCTTGAGCAGCAGACCCAGCGCGATGATCGACACGAACCAGATCACGCCCGTGCCGATCGTGAGTCGGTCGAGATTCCGCTCGACCACGGACGACCCGCCGAGCGACGAGCTGATGCCGCCGCCGAACAGATCCGACAGTCCACCGCCCTTGCCCTTGTGCAGGAGGACGAGCAGTACCATCAGCGCGCTCGTGATGATGAGCACGATGGAAGTTCCGATGATCACAGCAGTCAGCGCTTTCGTGATTCACCCCGCTGCTCGCGGGGCATGTTCGCGTATTCAGGTCATCCGCTACCGAGGGTACGACGTTCTACCGCGTGGTTCAGCAGAAACGCGCAGTCCGATGCCCAAGATCACACCGGTAGCTCGCGATACCTGCAGATCTTGACGAACTCCCCCGCGTCCAGGCTCGCTCCTCCGACGAGTGCTCCGTCGATGTCCGACTTCGCCATGATGCCAGCGATGTTGTCACCTTTGACGGAGCCCCCGTAGAGCACGCGGACCTGATCGGCGAGATCTCCACTGTACAGCTCGGCCAGGCGCGTGCGGATCGCGCCGCACACCTCCTGCGCGTCTTCCGGCGTCGCGACCTCGCCGGTGCCGATGGCCCACACCGGCTCGTAGGCGATCACGATCCGCTGTGCCTGCTCGGCCGGAACCTTCCGCAGGCCGCCCTCGACCTGGGAGAGCGTGTGGGACAGGTGCTCGCCCGCCTTGCGGACCTCCAGGCCCTCGCCCACGCACAGGATCGGCGTCAGGTCGTGCTTGAAGGCCTGCTTCACCTTGGCATTGACGAGCGCGTCGTCCTCCTGGTGGTACTGACGGCGCTCGGAATGCCCGGCCAGGACGTACGTGCAGCCGAGCTTGGCGAGCATCGGCGCGGAGATCTCGCCGGTGTAGGCGCCCTTCTCGTGGGCGGAGACGTCCTGTGCGCCGTACGTCAGCTGGAGCTTGTCGGCGTCGACCAGCATCTGCATGCTGCGGAGGAAGGTGAACGGCGGCAGGAGCGCGGCGTCCACCGCCTCGTAGTCGGCCTCCCTGAGGCCGAAGGCGATCTTCTGGACGTGCGCGATGCCCTCGAAGTGCGTGAGGTTCATCTTCCAGTTGCCGGCGATCAGCGGCTTCCGGACCAGGGGTGCGGACTTCGGGGCCACGATCAGTCCTCCAGGACGGCAAGGCCGGGCAGCGTCTTACCCTCGAGGTACTCGAGGCTCGCGCCGCCACCGGTCGAGATATGGGAGAAGCCGCCCTCGGGGAGGCCCAGCTTGCGCACGGCCGCGGCCGAGTCGCCGCCGCCGACGACGGTGAACGCCTCCGACGCGATCAGCGCCTCGGCCACCGCGCGGGTGCCACCGGCGAAGGCGTCGAACTCGAACACGCCCATCGGGCCGTTCCAGAAGACGGTGGCCGCGTCGGCGAGCTTGCTCGCGAACAGCTCGCGCGTGCGCGGGCCGATGTCCAGGCCCTCGCGGTCGGCGGGGATGGCGGTCGCGTCGACGACGTCGTGGGGCGCGTCGGGGGCGAACTCGGTCGCCGCCAGGATGTCGACCGGCAGAACCAGGTCGACGTCGCGCTTGCGCGCCTCCTCGATGAAGCCGCGGACCTGGTCGAGCTGGTCCTCCTGGAGCAGCGACCGGCCGACCTCGTGACCCTGGGCCTTGAGGAAGGTGTAGGCCATGCCGCCGCCGATGATCAGCCGGTCGACCTTGCCGAGGAGGTTGGCGATGACGCCGAGCTTGTCGGAGACCTTCGCGCCGCCCAGCACGACGACGTACGGACGGGCGGGGTCGCCGGTGAGCCGGCGCAGGACCTCGACCTCGGCGACGATGAGGCCGCCGGCCGCGTGCGGGAGCCGCTGCGGCACGTCGTACACGCTGGCGTGCTTGCGGTGCACGGCGCCGAACCCGTCGCCGACGTAGAGCTCGGCGAATGCGGCGAGGCGGTCGGCGAAGTCACCGCGCTCGGCGTCGTCCTTGCTCGTCTCGCCCGGCTCGAAGCGGAGGTTCTCCAGGAGGGCGACCTCGCCGTCCTGGAGCGCGTCGACGGTCGCCTGCGCGGAGTTGCCGACGGTGTCGGTGGCGAAGCGGACCTCGCGGCCCAGCAGCTCGCCCAGCCGCTTCGCGACGGGCGCGAGGGAGAACTCCGGCTTCGCCTGCCCCTTGGGGCGGCCAAGGTGGGCGCAGACGATGACGCGCGCGCCCTTGCCGGCGAGTTCGGTGATGGTCGGGACGCTGGCCCGGATCCGGCCGTCGTCCCCGATCACGCCGTCCTGCAGGGGGACGTTGAGGTCCGAGCGGACCAGCACCCGCCTGCCGTGTACGTCGCCGAGATCGTCGATCGCGGACATGCTCATTGATCGCGCTCCTGGTCGTGTCGGAACGAGCGCAGCAGGCCGGCTGCCTGCTGCGCTCGTTCGTGGGCTCGCCGTTCGGCGGCTCCGGGCCCGGCCGCCCACCGCGTCGGCGGGCGGCCGCGGGCCCATGGCTCCGTCAGAGCCGCGAGCCCACCAGCTTCGTGATGTCGACGAGGCGGTTGGAGTAGCCCCACTCGTTGTCGTACCAGCCGACGACCTTGACCTGGTCACCGATCACCTTGGTGAGCCCGGAGTCGAAGATGCACGACGCCGGGTCGGTGACGATGTCGGAGGAGACGATCGGGTCCTCGGTGTAGGTGAGGATGCCGCGCATCGGGCCCTCGGCGGCCTCGCGCAGCGCCGCGTTGACTTCCTCGACGCTGGTCTCGCGGCCGACCGTGACGGTGAGGTCGGTCGCCGAGCCGGTCGGCACCGGGACGCGCAGCGCGTAGCCGTCGAGCTTGCCCTTCAGCGCCGGCAGGACGAGGCCGATGGCCTTGGCGGCCCCGGTGCTGGTCGGGACGATGTTGATGGCGGCGGCGCGGGCGCGGCGGAGGTCCTTGTGCGGGCCGTCCTGGAGGTTCTGGTCCTGGGTGTAGGCGTGGATCGTGGTCATCAGACCACGCTCGATGCCGAAGGTGTCGTTGATGACCTTCGCCATCGGGCCCAGGCAGTTGGTGGTGCAGGACGCGTTGGAGATGACGGTGTGCAGCTCCGGGTCGTAGGCGTCGTCGTTCACGCCCATGACGATCGTGACGTCCTCGTTCTTGGCCGGCGCGGAGATGATGACCTTCTTCGCGCCGTTCTCAACGTGCACCTTCGCCTTGTTGGCGTCGGTGAACAGGCCGGTCGACTCGATGACGACGTCGACGCCCAGGTCACCCCACGGCAGGTTGGCCGGGTCGCGCTCGGCGAAGGCCTTGATGGACTTGCCGCCCACGGTGATCTCGTCCGCGCCGGCCTTCACCTCCTCGGGAAGCCGGCCGAGGATGCTGTCGTACTTGAGCAGGTGAGCGAGCGTGGCGTTGTCGGTGAGGTCGTTGACCGCCACGATCTCGACATCGCCACCGGCGGCGTTCAGCGCTCGCCAGAAGTTGCGGCCGATGCGGCCGAAGCCGTTAACGCCAACCCGGATGGTCACGGCACCGATCTCCTCATGCTTCGTCCCCGGAGGTGCCGGGGGCCTGTGAACCTGATGTGTGCTCTCATGGTCGACCCTACCGAACCCGGTGTGATGCGACTGTAACCACCGGGCGGAAGCGACCGGTCCGCCGCCCTGCCGGGAGCCAACATCCGAATGGCGGGCGGCGGACCAGGGCCAGCGTAATTGGTCTAGACCTAATGGTCTAGACCAAATCGATACAGAACCGGGCTTTTGTACCCCTCGGCCTCGTCATGGACGGCGGCGATCACCGCCTGGAGCCGGTACGGCCCGAGCCCCCGGGTGCGCGGCAGCGTCGCGGTGATCAGCGCGACGCCCTCGGCGATGAGGTCCCGGTCCCGGCCGTTCGGCGAACGGATCAGGGGGCGAGCATGTCGGCGGTGACGTTCGCCTCGGTCCCGGCGATGCCCTGGTCCATCGCGCGCTTGTCGGCCATGGCCAGCAGACGCCGGATCCGGCCCGCGATGGCGTCCTTGGTCAGCGCGGGTTCGGCGAGCTGGCCGAGCTCCTCCAGCGACGCCTGCTTGTGCTCCAGCCGCAGCCGCCCGGCGGCGACGAGGTGCTCGGGCGCGTCGTCGGCGAGGATCTCCAGGGCGCGTGCGACCCGGGCGCCGGCCGCGACCGCGGCCCGTGCGGAGCGCCGGAGGTTCGCGTCGTCGAAGTTGGCCAGGCGGTTCGCGGTCGCGCGTACCTCACGGCGCATGCGGCGCTCCTCCCACGCGAGCACCGAGTCGTGCGCGCCGAGCCGGGTCAGCAGCGCCGAGATCGCGTCACCGTCGCGGACGACCACGCGGTCCACGCCCCGCACCTCGCGTGCCTTGGCGTGGATCCTCAGCCGCCGGGCCGCGCCGACCAGGGCCAGGGCCGCCTCCGGCCCGGGGCAGGTCACCTCGAGGGACATCGACCGGCCGGGCTCCGTCAGCGATCCGTGCGCCAGGAACGCCCCGCGCCACGCCGACTCGGCGTCGCAGGCCGCACCCGCGACGACGTGCCGCGGCAGGCCCCGGACCGGGCGGCCGTTGTTGTCGATCAGACCGGTCTGGCGGGCCAGGGACTCACCGTCGCGGAACACCCGCACGACGTACCGGTTGCCCTTGCGCAGGCCGCTCGGTGCCAGCACCACCACGTCGGAGCTGTGACCGAAGACCTCTGCGAGGTCCTTGCGCAGGCGTCGCGCTGCGGCTCCGGTGTCGAGCTCCGCCTCGATCACGATGCGCCCGCTGACAATGTGCAGGCCTCCGGCGAAGCGCAGCAGCGTCGACACCTCGGACTTGCGGCAGCACGGCTTCATGACGGACAGCCTGCTCAGCTCGTCCTTCACCACGCCGGTCATCGCCATGGATGTGATCCTCCCCCTGTAGCCATCATCCCGTCAGGGCAGTCTCGCCGAATCTTGCCGGGGGCAGTGGCCGCTGACAAAGATCTGTGCGAACGCTTGGGCCAACCGTGCCGGATCATGCCGTGGAGATCCATCTCCGGCCGCGACGTCGGCTAGCGCGAGCGTTCCACCGAGGGTACGAGCCGCTTTTTCAAGAACATCGCGCTCTTCGACGACATTCCGGTCTGCGAGGACGACGTCGACCCGCAGATCGGGGGCGTGCGCCCGCAGCACCTCCAGGTGCCGCTGCGGCGAGAAGTCGTCGGTCTCGCCGGGCTGGGGTTCGAGGTTGAGCGCGACGACCCGCCGGGCTGGCGTGCGCAGCAGCGCGCCGGCCAGCTCCGGCACCTTCAGGTGAGGCAGCACACTGGTGAACCAGGAGCCGGGCCCGAAGACGACCCAGTCGGCCTCCTCGATCGCGCGCAGCGCGTCCGGAGACGCGGGCGGGTCCGGCGGGACCAGCGAGACGCTGAGCACCTGCCCCGGCGTCTTGGCGCAGGCCACCTGTCCCTGCACGTGGGTGATGTCCTGCGGCCGCTCCGGGTCGGCCCCCCGGACCTCCGCGACGATGTCCAGGGGGACGGACGCCATGGGCAGCACCCGGCCCTCCGCGCCCAGCAGCCGCCCCATCCAGTCAAGGCCGGCGACCGGATCGTCGAGCAGCTCCCACAGCGCCACCATCAGCAGGTTGCCGACGGCGTGCCCGTGCAGTTCGCCCTGACTGCGGAAGCGGTGCTGGACGACCTCGCTCCACGTGCGTCCCCAGTCGTCGTCGCGGCAGAGCGCGGCCAGGGCCATGCGCAAGTCGCCGGGTGGCAGGACGCCGAGCTCCCGGCGCAATCGGCCGCTCGATCCGCCGTCGTCGGCGACGGTGACGACGGCCGTCAGCCGATCGGTGACCTGACGCAGCGCGGACAGCGAGGCGAACAATCCGTGCCCTCCGCCGAGGGCGACGACCTTGGGGGAAGTCACGTGCGGTTATTCCCGTCCCAGATCCCGGTGGACGACCCTTACCTCGAGCCCCTCGTCGCCCAGCCGGGCGCCGAACTGCTCGGCCATCGCGACGCTGCGGTGTTTCCCGCCGGTACAGCCGACGGCGAGGGTCACGTAGTGCTTGCCCTCGCGTTCGTACCCCTCCGCCAGCAGCCGCAGCACCTCGGTGTAGGCGTCGAGGAACTCCTTGGCCCCCGGCCGGGACAGCACGTAGTCGCGTACCGCCGCGTCCCGTCCGTTCTGCGGGCGCAGCTCGGGGATCCAGTGCGGGTTCGGCAGGAACCGGCAGTCGACGACCAGATCCGCGTCGACGGGCAGACCGTACTTGTAGCCGAACGAGACGACGGTCGCGCGCAGGCTCGACTCCCCCGCCTCGCCGCCGAAGAACTCGACGATCTTGGCGCGCAGCTCATGGACGTTCAGCGCGCTGCTGTCGAGGACGAGATCGGCCTCGGCGCGGACGTCGCGCAGCAGTTCGCGCTCCCGGGCGATGCCGTCGACGATCCGGCCGTCCCCCTGCAGCGGGTGCGGCCGGCGTACGCTCTCGAAGCGGCGGACGAGGACGTCGTCGGACGCCTCGAGGAAGACCACCCGCGGGTGCGCGCCGCGCGCCTCCAGGTCGTCGAAGGCCGACTGCAGGTCGGTGGTGAAGGCACGGCTGCGCACGTCGACGACGACCGCGATGCGCGGCACCGCCCCCTGACCCCGCTCGGCCAGGTCGGCCATCGTGGCCAGCAGGCCGGGCGGCAGGTTGTCGACCACGAACCAGTCCAGGTCCTCCAGCGACTTGGCGGCCGTGCTGCGCCCGGCACCCGACATGCCGGTGATGATCACTATGTCGGGCACCTGTGGAGTGCCCGTGAGGTTCGCCCCTGTCGTGTGATTCACGTCCTGTCTCCCCCGTCCTGGGCGCCTGACGCCGCCCCGTCCTGGGCGTGCAGCGCCGCGATGATGTTCTCAGCCGTGCGGCGTCCGATGCCAGGAACCTCGGCGATCTGGTCGGGGCCGGCCTCCTTGAGCAGCTTCACCGACCCGAAGTGCTTGATCAGGGCCTTGCGGCGGCCGGGCCCCAGGCCCGGGACGTCGTCGAGCTCACTGACGAGCATGCCCTTGCTGCGCTTGGTCCGGTGGTACCGGATGGCGAAGTCGTGCGCCTGGTCGCGCAGCCGCTGCGCGAGGTACATCGCCTCGCTGTTGCGCGGCAGGATGACCGGGTCCTCCTCGCCGGGCAGCCAGATCTCCTCCAGGCGCTTGGCGATGCCGCACACGTCGACGTCGTCGATGCCGAGCTCGTCGAGGGCCCGCTGGGCGGCCGCGACCTGCGGCTGGCCGCCGTCGACGACGACGAGGTTGGGCGGATAGGCGAACTTGCGGGGCCGGCCGGTCTCCGGATCGATCGGCCCGGCGGCCTCCGGCTCGCCCAGGACGTCCAGCTCGCCGGTCTTCTCGGTCTCCTCGAGGTAGCGCTTGAAGCGGCGGCGGATCACCTCGTGGATCGAGCGGACGTCGTCCTGGCCCTCGACCGTCTTGATGGAGAACCGCCGGTATTCGCCCTTCCGGGGCAGGCCGTCCTCGAAGACGACCATGGACGCGACGACGTGGGTGCCCTGGAGGTTGGAGACGTCGTAGCACTCCATGCGCAACGGCGCCTGGTCGAGGTCCAGGGCGTCCTGGATCTCCTGCAGGCCCTTGCTGCGGGTCGTCAGGTCGGTCGCCCGGCGCGTCTTGTGCTGCTTGAAGGTCTCGACGGCGTTGCGCTCGACCGTCTCCATCAGCGTCTTCTTGTCGCCACGCTGGGGCACGCGCAGGTCCACCCGGCCGCCGCGGTGCTCGGCGAGCAGCTCCACGACCGCGTCGGTGTCGGGCGGCAGCGCGGGCACCAGGATCTCCCGGGGCACCGCCTCGGCGGCGGTCTCGCCGTACATCTGCAGCAGGAACTGCTCGACGAGCTCGCCCGTCGTGACGTCCTCGACCTTGTCGACCACCCAGCCGCGCTGACCGCGGATGCGGCCGCCGCGGACGTAGAAGACCTGCGCGGCGGCCTCGAGCTCGTCGTCGGCGAAGGCGATCACGTCGCAGTCGGTCGTGTCGCCCAGCACCACCGACTGCTTCTCCAGCGCGCGCTGGAGGGCACGGATGTCGTCGCGCAGCCGGGCCGCCCGCTCGTACTCCTGGTCGGCCGCGGCTGCCTTCATGTCCTTCTCGAGCGCCTTGATGAACCGCGCGGTGTCGCCCGCCATGAAGGCGCAGAAGTCCTCGGCGAGCTCCCGGTGTCCCTGCTCGGTGACCCGGCCGACGCAGGGCGCCGAGCACTTGCCGATGTCGCCGAGCAGGCACGGGCGGCCCATCCGGCGCTGCCGCTGGAAGACCCCGGCCGAGCAGGTGCGCACGGGGAACACCCGCAGCAGCTGGTCGACGGTCTCGCGGATCGCCCACGCGTGGGAGTAGGGCCCGAAGTAGCGGACGCCCTTCTTCTTCGCGCCGCGCATGACCTGTACGCGCGGGACGTCCTCGTGCATCGTGACCGCGAGGTAGGGATAGGACTTGTCGTCGCGGTACTTCACGTTGAACCGCGGGTCGAACTCCTTGATCCAGGAGTACTCCAGCTGCAGCGCCTCGACCTCGGTGCCCACCACCGTCCAGTCGACGCCCGTGGCGGTCTGCAGCATCGTCTGGGTGCGCGGATGCAGCCCCGCGAAGTCGGCGAAGTAGGAGCTCAGCCGGGAGCGCAGGTTCTTCGCCTTGCCCACGTAGATGACCCGGCCGGTCCCGTCGCGGAATCGGTAGACCCCGGGCGATTCAGGTATGGAGCCGGGCGCGGGCCGGTAGGTCGCCGGATCTGCCACGCCGTAAGCCTAGTGCCGCCGCGCGGCGGGTCGCTTCAGTGGTGATATGGGGTGATACGAGTCACCTGTGGATTCTGCCGATTTGCGGAAAGAACGGCGGTGGACGCTCACGTACGTCGTGATGCGGCTGTGGAACGAACGCCGCTTCGTGCTCCCCGTGTCGTACTTCGCGCAAAACTCCTTCGAGAACTGGACCCGGCACACCTCCCGGGTCATCGGCACGGTCCTGTTGCACGTCCGGCCGTCCCGCGCGGCGGGCGGGTGGTCCCGCCCGCCGCGAGCGGAAGGTACGCGGAGCCCGATCCCGACCAAGCCTCCAGGGTCGTCGCTCCGCCCGTGCTCGGCCGTCAGGCGAGTTTGATCTCGCCGTTCTCCACCTTCACGGACTTGCGCGACAGCGGCTGCGACGCCGGGCCGTTGGCGACGGAGCCGTCGCCGATCTTGAACTTGCTGCCGTGGCACGGGCAGTTGATGGTGCCGCCGGACACCGAGCCGACCGTGCAGCCACGGTGAGTGCAGACCGCGCTGAACGCCGTGAACTCGCCCTGCTTCGGCTGGGTGACGACGACCTTCTGATCCTTGAAGATCTTTCCGCCGCCCACCGGGATGTCGGCGGCCTTGCCCAGACCGACGCCGTCGGTGACGGAGCCTCCGGAGTCGTCGCCGGATTTGCCACAGGCGGCCAGTGTTCCGGCGACACCGACCAGGCCGACGCCGAGTAGCATTCCGCGGCGCGTCGGCGGCGCCTCGGGGCCGGTCTCGGGGTCCGTGGCGTCGGCCGGGCCGGCCGGGGGATCGAACGACATGGGGTCCTCCTCGTGTTCGGGCCTACATCCGGGTTTCACGGAGGAGCGATCCGTTCGGTTCAACGCTACGCGACAGTGATGCCGTCTCCCTGCAGCCGTACGGTGAACTCCTGCAGCGGCGCCCCGGCCGGTCCCTGCTTGACCGATCCGTCGGTCGCGTCGAACTCGCTGCCGTGACAGGGGCAGGTGATGACGCCGTCCTCGGGGCTTCCCACGGTGCATCCCTGATGGGTGCACGTGGCGCTGAACGCCTTGAACGTCCCCTGCGACGGCTGCGCCACGACGATCTTCCACTTGTCGAGGACCTTGCCGCCGCCGACGGGGATCTCCCCGGTCCGCGCGATCACCTTGCCCTTGATCGCCGGAGGCACGATGGCCTTCGCCGACCGCGTCCCGCACGCGCCGAGGCCGAGCACCCCCGCGCCCGCCAGCGTCGCCGTTCCCAGCAGCCGCCGCCGGGAGCAGCCCACCGCTTCCTCTGTCATCAGGCTCCCCGAGATCATCTACTACACGCTGTAGTACATCTGCGAGTCATGTTATCGCCCGGTTCGCGGCACGGTGACCCGCGCCCACGCGGAGGCGAGATCCGCCTGTGACAACGACGTCCCACAGGGCGGATCGACCGTCCCCAGGGACTCCGGCGCCGCGCCGCGCGGGCCCGTCAGCCGCCGAGGATCTTGGTGAGGAACTGGCCCGTGTGGCTCGCCTGGATCTTCGCGATGTCCTCCGGGGTGCCGGAGGCGACGACGGTGCCGCCGCGCGAGCCGCCCTCCGGGCCCATGTCGATGATCCAGTCGGCGGTCTTGACGACGTCGAGGTTGTGCTCGATCACGATGACCGTGTTGCCCTTCTCGACGAGGCCGTTCAGCACGCCGAGGAGCTTGCGGATGTCCTCGAAGTGCAGGCCGGTCGTGGGCTCGTCGAGCACGTAGATCGTGCGCCCGGTGGAGCGCCGCTGCAGTTCGGAGGCGAGCTTGACCCGCTGCGCCTCGCCACCGGACAGCGTCGGCGCGGGCTGGCCGAGCCGGACGTAGCCGAGACCGACGTCGTTGAGCGTCTGGAGATGGCGGCGGATCGCCGGGATGGCCTCGAAGAACTCCAGGCCCTCCTCGATCGGCATGTCGAGGACCTCGGAGATCGTCTTGCCCTTGTAATGGACCTCCAGGGTCTCCCGGTTGTAGCGGGCGCCGTGACAGACCTCACAGGGGACGTACACGTCGGGCAGGAACTGCATCTCGATCTTGAGGGTGCCGTCACCGGAGCACGCCTCGCAGCGGCCGCCCTTGACGTTGAAGGAGAACCGGCCGGGTTGGTAGCCGCGCACCTTCGCCTCGGCGGTCGCCGCGAACAGCTTACGGACGTGGTCGAACACGCCCGTGTAGGTGGCCGGGTTCGACCGCGGGGTGCGGCCGATCGGCGACTGGTCGACGTGGACGACCTTGTCGAGCTGGTCGACCCCGTTGATTCGCTTGTGCCGGCCGGGCACGGTGCGGGCGCCGTGGAGCTGCTTGGCCAGCGAGGTGTAGAGGATGTCGTTGACCAGCGTCGACTTGCCGGACCCCGACACGCCCGTGACGGCGGTGAAGACGCCGAGCGGGAACGCGACGTCGATGTCGCGCAGGTTGTGCTCGCGGGCCCCCTTGACGACCAGCTCACGCCCGCGCTGGCGCTTGCGGCGGCTCGCCGGGACCGGGATCTCCCTCCGGCCGGAGATGTACGCCCCGGTCATCGAGGCCTCGTGGGCCAGGAGCTCCTCGACCGGGCCGCTGACGACGACCTGACCGCCGTGCTCGCCCGCGCCCGGGCCGATGTCGACGACCCAGTCGGCGGCCCGGATGGTGTCCTCGTCGTGCTCGACGACGATGAGGGTGTTGCCGATGTCGCGCAGCCGGATCAGCGTCTCCAGCAGGCGGTGGTTGTCGCGCTGGTGCAGGCCGATCGACGGCTCGTCCAGGACGTACAGCACGCCCACCAGCCCGGAGCCGATCTGGGTGGCCAGGCGGATGCGCTGCGCCTCGCCGCCGGCGAGGGTCGCCGATGCGCGGTCGAGGCTGAGGTAGTCGAGGCCGACGTCGAGCAGGAAGCCGAGCCGGGCGTTGATCTCCTTGAGCACCGCCTCGGCGATGTGCTTCTCCCGCTCGCTCAGCTCCATGTTGAGCAGGAACTTCGCGCACTCCCCGATCGGCATCGCGGCCACGTCGGCGATCGACCGGTCGTTGACCGTGACGGCGAGCACGACCGGCTTGAGCCGTTTGCCCTCACACGATGGGCACGGGATCTCCCGCATGTAGCCCTCGAACCGCTCCCGGCTCGAGTCGCTCTCCGCCTCGGAGTGCCGCCGCTGAATGTACGGGATCACGCCCTCGTACGTCGTGTAGTAGGACCGCAGCCGGCCGTACCGGTTGCGGTAGCTCACGTGCACCTGCGTGTCGTGGCCCTGCAGGATCGCCTTGCGCGCCTTGGCCGGGAGCTTCTCCCAGGGCGTGTCGAGGTCGAAGCCCATCGCGTCGCCGAGCGCGCCGAGCAGTCGCAGGAAGTAGTCGCTGATGTGGCCGTTCGACCAGGGCGAGATCGCCCCCTCGCCGAGGGTCTTCTCCGGGTCGGGCACGAGCAGCTCCGGGTCGACCTCCATGCGGGTGCCGAGGCCGGTGCAGTCGGGGCAGGCGCCGTACGGGGAGTTGAACGAGAAGGATCGCGGCTCGAGCTCATCGAACGACAGGTCGTCGTAGGGGCAGTAGAGGTGCTCGGAGAACATCCGCTCGCGCTGCTCGTCGTCCTCGGGAAGGTCGACGAAGTCCAGGATGACCGTGCCCCCGGTGAGCCCGAGCGCCGTCTCGATCGAGTCGGCGAGCCGGCGACGGGCGCCCTCCTTGACGCTCAGCCGGTCGACGACGACCTCGATGTCGTGCTTCTCGTACTTCTTGAGTTTGGGGGCCTCGTCGAGGCGTACGAGGTTGCCGTCGACGCGGGCGCGGGAGAAGCCCTTCGTCTGCATCTCGCGGAACAGCTCGGCGTATTCGCCCTTGCGGCCGCGGATCACCGGGGCGAGCACCTGGAACCGGGTGCCCTCGTCGAACTCCAGCACCCGGTCGACGATCTGCTGGGGCGTCTGCTTGGAGATCGGCCGGCCGCAGATCGGGCAGTGCGGATGGCCGATGCGGGCCCAGAGCAGACGGAGGTAGTCGTAGACCTCGGTGATGGTGCCGACCGTCGAACGCGGATTCTTCGAGGTCGACTTCTGGTCGATCGAGACCGCCGGGGACAGGCCCTCGATGAAGTCGACGTCGGGCTTGTCCATCTGGCCGAGGAACTGACGCGCGTACGCCGACAGGGACTCGACGTAGCGGCGCTGGCCTTCCGCGAAGATCGTGTCGAACGCCAGGCTCGACTTCCCGGAACCGGACATGCCGGTGAACACGATCAGCGCGTCGCGCGGAAGGTCGAGTGAGACGTCTTTGAGGTTGTGTTCACGCGCTCCGCGCACGATGAGACGGTCAGCCACGGCGTATCCGGTATCCCCTAGAGCCTGGTTGAGACAGGTCAGCTTCAGGCTAACGAGGAGACGGGCCGGTTTCTTCCGGAAACCCCTCACGGCGGGCCCCTCGTCGCATCGAAACCGTACACGTGTTCGAAGAGAGATCGCCACCGAAACGCGCGAGGCCGGTGAGGTCGATGAGGAGCCCTACTCCGGCCCGTCGTCGAGGGCGTGGTCGAGGTAGCGCTCGGCCGACCGGCGTACGGCGGCGACACCGTCTGCGGCGACGATCCGCCTCCACCAGCCGCCGTACACCCGCTCGAAGGAGAACGGTTCGATGCGGCGCAGTGCGCGGCGGATGATCCGGGAGCGCTCGGGGATGAGATTGGGGTAGCTGTACATAAAACTCACGTACCGGCGGTCGGGGACGACGGTGAAGATGTCGCCGGTCAGCAGCGCCCCCCGGCCGTCCTCGCCGTCGCGCCAGTGCAGCACCTGGCCGCCCGCGAAGTGCACGCCCGCGTTGACCAGGGTGAGCCCGTCGCCGATCTCGCGGGTCTCGCCCTCCCAGAAGACGATCGCGTCGTCGGGCCGGGCCACCCACTCCCGGTCGGCGGCGTGGACGTAGACGGGCGCGTCGAACGCGTGCGCCCACTCGATCATGGAGCCGTAGAAGTGGGGATGGCTGATCGCGATCGCGTCGACGCCGCCGAGCACGGCGACCCGGGCGAGAAGGTCGTCGTCCAGATAGGTGATCATGTCCCAGAGGACGTTCCCCGACGGCGTCCGTACGAGCAGCGCCCGCTGCCCGATGGCGGTCGGCGGCTCGGTCCCGATCCCGACGACCCCCGGCCCCTCTTCGGCGACCTTGCCGCGGTGCCCGGCGGCCCGCAGCTCGGCGAGCGTCGTCCACCGCTGGCCGTCCCACCCGACGTACTGGCGTTCGTCCTCGCAGATCGGGCAGTCCGGCCGGGGCGCGGTGTACTGCACCCCGCAGGTGCGGCAGATCGGCAGATCGTCTCCCATGGCCGGACCCTATGTCCGGGCACGCCCCTGCCCGAGGACCGCCACGGCACCTCCTCCGCCCCCGAGCGCCGCGACGACGCGTCCTCCGTACAGCCGAGGACCGTCGCCTCTCCGCACCCTGACCACGGACCACTGCCACGGCACCTCCGCCGGGCCGGGCGGCGAGCGCCACGGGAGTGAAAGGATGGACGCGTCCAGCGGGACGTCCGGTGATGACCGATTGAGGAGAGTGCGTGTCCTACACAGGCAACGTCGAGGTCGGTGGCCCGCCCGACGTCCGTGAACTGCCCGGTCTGACGATCAGTAAGCTGACGGTCGGGCCGTACGACAACAACGCCTACCTCCTGCGTTGCACCGCCACGGGCGAGCAGGTCCTGATCGACGCCGCCAGTGAGCCGGACCGCCTGCTCGAACTTCTCGGCGACGCCCCTCTCTCCCGGGTCGTCACGACGCATCGTCACCAGGACCACTGGGGGGCGCTCGGCGCCGTCGTCGACGCGACCCACCCGTCGGTCGTGGCCCACCCCGACGACGCCGAGGCCCTGCCGCTGCCGGTCACCGAGCCGGTGCGCCACGGCGGCACCGTCCGCGTCGGACAGAACACCCTGTCCGTGATCCACCTGCGCGGTCACACGCCCGGGTCCATCGCGCTGCTGTACGACGACGGCGACACGCCGCACCTGTTCACGGGCGACAGCCTGTTCCCCGGCGGGCCGGGCAACACCTGGGGCGACGCGACCCTGTTCAGCCGGCTCATGGACGACCTCGAAGAGCGCGTCTTCGGCACGCTCCCGGACGAGACGTGGGTCTATCCGGGCCATGGCAAGGACACCACCGTCGGCCGCGAACGCCCCCATATTCAGGAATGGCGCGCCCGGGGCTGGTGATCCCGGCCACAGTGCGCCACGATCGTCGTCCATCGGACGTTCATCGGGTGCACCGCGCGATCCTCCGGGCGCGGTCGGCGTGACCGGCGGTCGCGTCGGCGGTTTCCTCGCCGTACGCGCATGCCGGCCACCGCGATGAGGGGAAGATGAGAGCAGGCGCGCGTGACGAGCGTGTCGGAGAAGCGAGCCGGGTAAGGGGCATGACGGGCGTGACCAGGCAGGTGGCCGAGACCGAGGGTCTGACGGACGTGGAGCTCGCGGCGCGGCTGCGCATGATGCTGGGCCGGCTGAACCGGCGCGTCCGCCAGCACGGGCCGCAGACGCTGACCTCGAGCCAGGCGTCGACGCTCGCGAGCGTCGAGGCGCTCGGCCCGGTTCGGCTCGGCGACCTGGCCGCTCACGAGGGCGTCAGCGCGCCGACGCAAAGCCGGCTGGTGGCCTCCCTGGAGGCTCAGGCCCTGATCCGCCGCACCCCCGACGTGGACGACCGGCGGGCCACTCTTCTGGAGATCACGTCGGAGGGCCGCCACCAGCTCGAACAGCTCCGCACCGAGCGGTCGGCGTTCCTGGTCGAGCAGCTGGGCGCCCTGTCGTCCGCGCAGCGCGCGGCGCTGGTCTCGGCCCTCGACGCGCTCGAGGCCCTGGCCGCCAGCCCCGGTGACTGACGCAAGGGGCTGTTTCATAAGCCCGCTGTCCGGCTGCGCTACGAACGGGGCTTACGAAACAGCCCCTAGCTCTTTCGGTAGGTCTTCTGGGTGCCGGCGAAGAACAGTTCCTTCCCGCCGCTCACCAGCTTGACCTGCCAGTAGGAGGCGCCCTGCCCGCTCCGGTCGGACAGGTCGAACGTCGTGGCGTCACGCGGGGTGGCCTTGCCGCTCCACAGTTTCTGGCCGAACGCCACCCACTGGCCGGTCCCGTCGGGCTGGAACTGGAAGTAGTTCTTCTCCGCGTCCTGGGCCCATTTACCGGCGAGCGCCCGGAGCCAGCTCTTGGCGTCGGCGGGACGCACCCGTGGTGTCGAGGGCGCGCTGGTGGGCGGCAGATCGATGCTTCCGGGCATCGTGGACTCGGCGATCGGCGAGGCGGGCCGGGACGGCGTCGCGGCCGGTTCGCGGCCGGCGTGCCGGTCGGCGAGGGCGGTGACCGCCAGGACGCCGACGGCCGCGACCGCCAGCACGATCGCGATCGTCCGCGTCACCGCGGGCGCCACCGAGGGCAAGCGCATGCGAACCTTCCCAGACGTCATCCGCTGTGATCACGGTACAGGGGGCAGGGGCGTCCCCGCCGGGAAAGCCGGCCGGGGCGGACGGCATTCGGTGGTCAGCGCCGGGCCCTCGCCTCGACGTCGGTCGGGTCGGTGGGCGTCTCGTCGTCCTCCGGGCCGGCGCCGTCCTCCGGCCGGTCGGTGCCGGCGCCGACAGGGTCGGCCTTCCCGCCGGTGCGATCCGCGGTCCCGCCCGTGGGGGGCGCGGATCCGGCATCGTCGGGGGCCGCCGGGTCCGGAACGGCGGGACCCGGCCCGGTACGTACGGCGGCCTCCCCCGGCTCCTCTCCGGACTCCGGGCCGGACGTCCCGCGGCGCCCGGCCCTGATGAGGCTGGCGACCGTCGTCACGAACATCGTCACCCCGATGACGGCGAGGGAGACGGTGGTCGATATCTCCGGCACGTGTTCGAACCAGGTCGTGTGCATGGCCTCCATGACGAGCTTGACGCCGATGAAGGCCAGGATGACCGCGAGGCCCTTGGTGAGGTATACGAGGCGGTCCAGCAGCCCTCGCAGGAGGAAGTACAACTGGCGCAGACCCATCAGCGCGAAGGCGTTGGCGGTGAAGACGAGGTACGACTCCTTGGTGAGCCCGAAGATGGCGGGGATGGAGTCCAGGGCGAACAAAAGGTCGGTCGATCCGATCGCCACCATCACGATCAGCATCGGCGTGATGAGGCGCTTGCCGTCGATGCGGACGGTCAGCCGGTGCTCGTGGTAGTCGTCCGTCGTCGGGACGACCCGGCAGATCCAGCGGACCAGGAGATTCTCTTTGTACTCGTCCTCGTCGGGCTCACCGCGCACGAGGCCGGCGGCCGTCCAGATGAGGAAGGCCCCGAAGATGTAGAACAGCCACTCGAACCGGGCCAGGGCGGCGGCGCCGACCGCGATGAAGATCCCCCGCATCACCAGGGCGATCATGATGCCGATCAGGAGCACCTTGTGCTGGTTGGCGCGGGGCACGGCGAACCGCGCCATGATCACGTAGAAGATGAAGAGGTTGTCGACACTGAGGCTGTACTCGGTCAGATAACCGGCGAAGAACTGCGCGGAGTAGTCGGCCCCGGCGACGAACAACAGGCCGACGCCGAAGACGACCGCCAGGAAAACGTAGAACGTCACCCACGCGCTCGCCTGCCGGAGGGAGAACTCGCGCGGCTTGCCACGGTCGACCACCCACAGGTCGAACAGGATGAACGCGAGGAGACCCAGCAGGGTGAGGCCCCAGGCCCAAAGGGTGACGTTCACGGGAATACTTCCTCCGGTGGCGGGCAACGGCCCCGGAGGTCTCTTCCGCCCTCACTCATCGGTGCGGGCCGACAGCACCGGGCCTCATGTGGCTCCTGGGACCGTGGTGACGACACTGCCGCGAAGGAATACTCCCCTCCTGTGGACCGACTATATACAAAGGCTTACCTTCCTCGTACCTAGACGTCGTCAGAGGGTCGCCCGGGTGACGCGCGTGTAGACCGCGAGCAACTGGTCCGTCGCGTCGTCGTCGGCCGGCAGTCGAGACGCCCGCTCGACGGCGGCGGACGCGAGCCGATCGGCGAGCGCGGGATCGTCCAGCACGCGCCGCACCGCGCCTTCGAGCTCGTCGGCGTCCCCCGACGGCACGAGAAGCGCCGCCTCGCCCACCATGCCGGGCACTCCGCCGACCCTGGTGGCGACCAGGGGCCGCCCGGCGCGCAGCACCTCCTGGACGATCAGCGGCTGGCCCTCCCAAACGCTGGGTACGACGGCGACGTCGGCCGCGGCGAGGAGGTCGGCGACGTCCGTACGCCGGCCGAGCAGCCGGACCGGAAGGTGTTCCGCCGCGATCCGGTCGCGGAGCTCCGCTTCCAGCGGCCCGTCCCCGGCGATGACCACCAGTGGCCGCGGGTCCAGCCGGGCCCAGCCCGCAGCGGCGTCGAGCAGGGTCGGCAGTCCCTTCTGCTCGGCCAGCCGCGCCACCGTGAGGATCAGGGGGCGATCCCCGGCGGCCAGCTCGGCACGGATCCGCTTCGACGCGGCCGGGTCGTCGGACGGCGGGAGGGGCGGCGCCGGCACCAGCGCCAGGCCTACCGAACGCGCGCCGAGCGAGCGCATCCGCTCCTCCAGATCCGGGGAGACGGCCAGGACCTCCGCCGCGCCGCGCGCGACCACGCGTTCGAGCGTGGCGTACGCCGCGCCGGTCAGGCCCCCTGCGATGGAGGCGTTGTGCAGGGTGACGACGAGCGGCGGGCCTGCCGTGCCGAGGCGCAGCGGTCCTGGCACGGTACGGACGCGGGCCAGAGCCGCCAGCCCTCCGGCCCGCAGACCGTGCGCGTGGACGACGTCGGCGTCCTGGGTGAGGCGCCGGATCCGGGCCACCGCCCGCACGTCGCCCACAGGGTGCGGGCGATCGGCGATCTCCACCGGCGCGAACCCCGCGCCGGACTCGGTGAACCCGAACAACGCGTCGGACGAGGCGGGGCCCAGGACGACCACCTTCGCGCCGCGCGCCCGCAGGCCGTCGGCCAGCGACCGGACGTGCCGGCCCACCCCGCCGGCGCTCGTCGCCAGCACCAGCGCGACCCTCGGTCCGTCCATCACAGCCTCCGCCCGATCAGGCTTCGTAGATCATCCCGGTCGCCCACGTACGCGATGGCCGCGAACGCCGCGGCGGCGGCCAGAGCGGCCAGCACGCCCACCCCGACGCTGGCGGCCAGGCCGGTCGCGCCGAACGCCGCGGCCACACCGGCTCCCGCCGCGTATGCGGCCGCCGCGCCGCCCAGCCCCGTCGCCGCCGCCCGTCCCACCCCGCGCAGGGCGGTGCCGCCCCGGGTCCGCGCCAGCGTGAACAGCAGGAGGGCGCCGGCGACCGTCATGCCGATCGAGTTGCCCAGCCCGAGCGCGGCGACGGCGTCGCGCCGCCCCGCCGCCAGGACCAGCGCAAGCTCCGCCGCGATCACCGCGACCCACCCGGTGACCTGCGCGGCCGCCGAGGCCCGTCCCTTTCCGGCGGCGTACAGGGCGCGGCCGATGTGCGCCATCAGCCCGTAGCCGATCAGTCCGGGCGCGAACGCGACGATCGCGCGGGCAAGGTCGATGGGCGGCACCTGCCCCTTGGTGCCGAGCAGGAACACCCGGGCGACGGGAAGTGCGGTCGCCGCCAGGACGGCCGCGCCCGCGAACGACAACAGGACGATCGCCCGTGTCGTGCGCGCGGCCGTGCGGTCGAACGCCTCGTCGTCCCCGTCGCTCGCGCGGGCCGACAGGAGCGGGAAGGCACTCGTCGCCAGCGGCACGGCGAGGACGGCGTACGGCAACTGGAACAGCGCCCAGGCGTACTGGTAGACCGCCAGCGCGCCCGATCCGCCTCTGCGGTTGGCGAGCACGATCACGATGCCCCAGGCCGCCTGCTGCGCGAGGAGGGTGGCCAGCCCCGCCAGCGCCAGCCTCCGGATGCGCACGGCCACGCCGGGCGGGAAGGTCAGGGTGGGCCGCAACCGGAGCCGCAGCCGCGCGGCGGGCCCGGCCACCGTCGCGACGAGGGCCAGCACGCCCAACGTCGTACCGACCGACAGGGTCAGCTCGGCCGTCCGGGTGACGGTCGACAGGTCGTGCTGGTTCGCGGCCTGCCGGTAGGCCGCGCCCGTGGACAGGAACATCAGGTACGCGCCGATGACGACGAGGCTCGACAGTAGCGGTGCCAGCGCCGGTCCGAGGAAGCGGCGGTGTGCCTGCAGGATGCCGTACATCACCACGGCCAGCCCGTAGAACAGGATCTGCGGGGCGAACACCACGAGCATCCGGGTGCCCGCGTCGATCACCTGGGTCCGTGAGCAGCCCGGCACCTGGCTGCCGACCAGCATCGTGATCACGGGGCGGGCCGCCAAGGCGGCGACAAGGCTGAGCGGCACGAGGATCAGCACGGTCCACGTCATCAGCGCGGAGGCGATCCGGCGGGCCTCGGGCGCGCGGCCGGCGGCGGGCCCCGCGAGAACGGGGACGACGAGGCTCGCCAGCGCTCCCCCGGCCACGACCTCGAACAGGATGTTCGTCACCTGGTTGCCGGTGAAGTACGCCGTGGCCAGGCAGTCGTTGCCGACGGTGTGGGACAGGAC
This sequence comes from Actinoallomurus purpureus, assembly GCF_024055795.1. Taxonomy (GTDB): domain Bacteria; phylum Actinomycetota; class Actinomycetes; order Streptosporangiales; family Streptosporangiaceae; genus Actinoallomurus; species Actinoallomurus purpureus. The sequence continues at coordinate 257,457 of NZ_JAMXMY010000012.1, forward strand.
GAGGCTGCGGGAGAAGCCGACGATCCGGGCGAAGATGGTGATCACGCCGATGAGCACGGCGGCCCGGGCGAGTCCTGTCCCCCGGCCGGCGGTCGTCTCCTCGGCCTCCTCGGTCACGTCGGGTGTGGTCACGAGGTGTCCGACGGACGCGCCTCCGGCACGACGGGACGGCGGCCCAGTTGGTCGAGCCGGTTCAGCGGCGGAGTCGCCTGGATCACCTTGGTGAAGCTGACGACCTCGCTCGCGGCGTTCAGCGCTGTCACGCCCGCGAGGACGGCCAGGCGCGACCGCCGGCTCAGACCCGTCGCGGACAGGCCGATCAGCGCGCCGAGGGAGTTCGCGCCGGCGTCGCCGAGCATCGCCCGCTCACCCAGGTCCTCCGGCAGCAGCGCGAGCGCCGCGCCCAGCGGCGCGGCGGCGACCGCCGACCCGCTGAGCAGGCCGGCGAACCGGCCGCGCGGCGCCGACGGGGACGGCGGGGCGAACACCAGGGGGGTCGCCAGCAGCCCGGCCTTGATGGCCCTGCCGGGCCGCAGGTCGAACAGGTTGAGCAGGTTGGCGGTGCCGGCGATGAGCGCACCATTGATCAGGATGTCGAGCGCGGCGCCCCGGCGGGTGGGCGCGCCGGTGCCCGCGACCACGGCGGCCGCCAGGCCGGCGGCGCCGATGCCCAGGATCTTCACCGCGCCCGTGGTGACCTCGCCGCGGGCGAGGGCCGACAGGTGCCCCTTGAACCCGCGCGAGTCGCCTGATCCGGCGAAGTCGTCGTAGCCGCCGAGCGCCCCGGTGACGCCGCCCGCGACGATCGCGGCGGCCCTCATCCGCGTCGGCACGCCCGGAGCGACGGCGATCGCCGTGACCGCGCCGACCGCGAACGCCGGTCCCTCCAGCAGCGTCACCGGCTCACCGCGGTGGTTGGTCCGCAGCCAGAGCTTCTCCCCGCGGGGCGGGCGGCGGGTCAGCGCGGTGTACGCCGCCCGTGCCGCCGCCGCGCCCAGCACGGCCCCCGCCACTGCCTTACGCATGCCGCCTCACTTCTTCCTGGTCATCGTCGGCGTCGGCGTCGGCGTCGGCACCGGGGTCGGGAGCGGCCCGTCGTCCGCCTTCGAGCCGATGCCGTAGTCACCGGCCTTGCCCTGCTTCGTGGCGGCCAGCGTGAACACGGTCGTCAACCGGCCGGCCGGCACATCCGCCGTGTCGACGGTGGAGACGTGCCCCTTGGCGTCGTCGTCGTCGCGAAGCGCCTTGATCATGCCGCCCTCGGCCGCCGAGTCGGGATCGCCCACCGCGACGACACCGCCGCCGTACGTGGAGAGGGCGACCGGCAGCGCACAGAGCGCCTTGTTCTCGGCGTCGGCGTTCTTGTCGTTGCTCGCGGCGGCGGGCGCGATCACGATGGCGAGTGTCGCACGGGTCGCGGGCTGCCCGCTGTAAGTCAGGAAACCCGCCGCCTTGAAGCCCGACAGGACCTGCCCGGCGGCCGGGTCCTCCTGGCCGTTGCGCGACGCCTGCTTGGTCACCAGCACCGAGGCCAGCTCGGCGGCCGTCCGGTCGTACGACGTCGCGTCCGCGGGGAAGGTCAGGGCGGCCGGCTTCAGCTGGTCGGTCAGCTCGTTCAGCGTGGCCTGCTGGTTCGGGTCGAGGTACTTGCTCTGGAGCGTGACGTAACCGCTGATCCGCGCGCCGGCCTTGCTCACCATGTCGGCGGTCTGCGCCCGCATCTGGTCGTCCGCACCGGGGGCCTCGACGAACACCACGCTCTGGTCCTTGAGCCGGCCGGCGACGACCTGCGGCGCGACCGCGTCGGTGACCTGGTTGCCGTAGCCGTTCACCTGGTCGGCCGCGGTCTTCTGCCTCCGGAGCACCTCGTTGCTGTTCTTCAGGCGATTCGAGTTGTCCTTCAGCTGGTCGACGAGCGGGCCGCGCAGCGCGGAGGCACCGACCACGAGGCCGAGCGCCAGCGCGAGGAAGACCGCGATGATGGAGACGAGGTGGTAACGGAAATCGATCACGTGAAGAGTCCGTTTAGCCAGTAGACGAATTGGTGCCACCAGTCGGCGACGATGGGTTCGAAGGCATCGCCGGCGGGTGAGGAGACGATCGCGGCGACCATGGCGACGAGCGTGGCGGCGATCAGCATGAGCAATGAGGAGGCCTTGATGCGGCTGCGGTAGAGCCGGCTCACGCCCTTGGCGTCGACGAGCTTGCTGCCGACCCGCAACCGCGTCAGGAACGTGCTGGACATGCCTGCCCGCCCCTTGTCGAGGAACTCCACGAGCGTCGCGTGGGTGCCGACCGCGACGATCAGGGTGGCGCCCTTGTCGTCGGCGAGCAGCATCGCGATGTCCTCGCTGGTGCCGGTGGCGGGGAAGACGACGCCCTCCCGTCCCAGATCATGGACACGGTCGAGACCGGGTGCCCGGCCGTCGCGGTAGGCGTGCACGACCAGCTCGGCCCCTGACGTGAGCGCCTCGTCCGACACGGAGTCCATGTCGCCGACGATCATGTCCGGGCGGTAGCCGGCCTCGATCAGCGCGTCGGCCCCGCCGTCCACGCCGATCAGCACCGGGCGGTACTCCCGGATGTACGGCCGCAGGGTCGCGATGTCCTCGCGGTAGTGGTAGCCACGCACGACGATGAGGACGTGGCGGCCATCGAGATCGGTCGTTATGTCGGGCACGCCGACGCCGTCGAGCAGGAGGTCCCGCTCCCGCTTGAGGAACTCCATCGTGTTGGCGGCGAACGCCTCGAGCTGGGCGGGCAGCTCCGCCCTGGCCTCGGTCATCGCCGCCTCGACCGATTCCTCGGTCTGCCGGATGCCCTTGGCCGCGACCTGCTCGCCCAGGTAAACGGCCTCGCCGTCGACGCGGACGACGTCGCCCTCGTGGAGCTTGGTGAACACGTCGGGCCCCACGTCGTCGATCAGCGGGATGCCCGCCTCGACGAGGATCTGCGGCCCGAGGTTCGGATAGCGCCCGGAGATGCTGCGCGCCACGTTGACCACCGCGGCGACCTGACAGGCGGCCAGCGCCTCCGCGCTGACCCGGTCGAGGTCGACGTGATCGATGATCGCGATGTCACCCGGGTCGAGACGCTTGGTCAGTTTCTTGGTCTTGCCGTCGAGGCGGGCGACGCCGGTGATGCCCGTCTCCCCCTCGCTCCGGTCGCGGCGCAGCCCGCGCCGCCGCAGCGGCGCCCGCAGGCGGGCGCCGCTCTTGATTCTTGGGGAGACGTCGTTCATCGCTGCCAATCCTGCCAGAGCCCGGACAGTGCCATCGGTAACGACGACCGTTATGGCGTGTTCGTTCGCTCACCCACGGTGCCGTATCCAATGGCGGACCGCGTCTCAGCGCTCGGCGGCCGCGATGGCCAGGAGCTCTTCGGCGTGCGCCCGCCCCAGCTCGGAGTCCTCCAGACCCGCCAGCATGCGGGACAGCTCGCGGACCCGTCCGTCGGCGTCCAGCGCGGTCACGCCGCTGCGGGTGACGCGCCCGTCGTTGGACTTCTCCACCACCAGATGCTGGTCGGCGAACGCCGCGACCTGCGGAAGGTGGGTGACCACGATCACCTGGGCCGACTTGGCCAGCCGGGCCAGCCTGCGGCCGACCTCCACGGCCGCCTTGCCGCCCACGCCCGCGTCGACCTCGTCGAACACGAACGTCGGCACCGGGTCGGCACCGGCGAAGACCACCTCGATCGCCAGCATGACGCGGGAGAGCTCACCGCCGGACGCTCCCTTGTGCAGCGACAGGGCGGGGGCGCCCGGGTGGGAGGCCAGCCGCAGCTCGACCTCGTCCACGCCGTACGGGCCGAACTCCTCCTGCGGCGTCACGGCCACGACCACGCGGGCGTGCGGCATGGCCAGGGCGGCCAGCTCCGCGGTGACGGCCTCGGACAGGCGCTCGGCGGCGGCCGTGCGGCGGGCGGTCAACTCGGCGGACAGCTCGGTCAGCTGCCGGGCGAGGTCGTCGTGCTCGGCGCGCAGCTCGTCGATGCTGTCGTCGTCGGAGTCCAGCTCGGCCACGCGCACGGCAGACCGCTCCGCCCACTCGAGGACCTCGGCGATCGTCGCGCCGTACTTGCGGGTCAGCCCCGCCAGGGCCGCCCGCCGCTCCTGCACGCTCGCCAGCAGGGCCGGATCGGCCTCGATCGACTCGGCGTAGCCGGCGAGCTCGGCGGCGACGTCCGAGACGAGGTAGACCGCCTCGGACAGCCGGTCGGCCTGTCCGGCGAGCGCCTCGTCGTGGGAGCGTACGGCCTCCAGTGCCTGGCGGGCCGTGCTGAGCAGCCCGATGGCGTCGACGACGCCCGTCGTGGCCGTCGGGTCGCCCTGCAGCGCCTCGTGCGCGGTGGTGGCCGCCGTACGGAGCGCGTCGGCGTGCGCCAGCCGCTCCTCCTCCGCCGCCAGGAGCTCGTCCTCCCCCGGCTTGGGATCGACCTTCTCGATCTCCTCCAGGCCGAACCGGAGCAGATCGGCCTCCTGCGCCCGCTCCCGGGACCGGGTGGTGAGCTCCTCCAGGAGCCCGGAGACCTCCCGGTGCCGCCGGTAGGCGGCGGTGTAGGCGCGCAGCGGCTTGGCCAGGACGTCGCCGGCGAAGCGGTCCAGGGCCGCCCGCTGGCGTCCGGGCTGCAGCAGCCGCTGCTGGTCGGACTGGCCGTGCACGGCGACGAGGTCGTCGGCCAGGTTGATCAGGACGGAGACCGGCGCCTGGCGGCCGCCGACGTGCGCCCGCGACCGGCCCTCGGCCGAGACCGACCTGGTCACGATCAGCGCGCCGTCGTCGAGCTCGCCGCCGGCCTCCTCGACCCGCGCGGCGACCCTGCCGTCCTCGGAGAGCAGGATGCGGCCCTCCACGGTCGCCCGGTCGGCGCCGGGCCGGACCCGCTGGGGGTCGGCACGGCCGCCGAACAGCAGACCAAGGCTCGTGACGACCATCGTCTTACCGGCACCGGTCTCGCCGGTGACCACGTTGAAGCCCGGAGACAGCTCGAGGGCGGCCTCCTCGATCACTCCGAGGTTCTGAATCCGTACTTCCTCGACCATGGGCCGTACCCGGCTCACCGGACCTCCCCGCACGGCGGCTCGGCCCTCCGCGAGCCGAGCCGTCCTGTTGAATCGCCTGCCGCACTGCTGCCCGACGGTCGCACGCGGCTTCTCGCTCGCCGCCTCGTGCTTCTGCTCGAGGGTCGCGCTCGGCTCCTCGCCTGGCGGCTCGTCACGTCGGTCACGAAGGCCCTCCTGTCCGCGGACACCCGGCGCGCCCGAGGCTACTCGGTCATGATGACCCCTCGGCCACGATGTACGGGACCGGGACCGGATCCCCCCAGGCGAACATGTGTTCGGCTCAGCGTAGAGGGCGCTCCGGCACGAAGGGAACCTCCGGGCGTGTCGCCTTCCCCGACGCGACACTCCTCGCCGGTATGAAGCCCCAGGTGACGAGGGGTTTCACGCCGCGTCGCCCGGCGCCGACGGCAAGGCCCCGGACGACGGCGAACCCGTCTCCCGCCTCACCGTCGCCGACGGCTCAGGGCGCGGCAGGCGTTCCGCGCCGCGTCACTCGTCGCGGACGCGACCGCGCCAGCCGGCGACCGGCAGGCCGAACTTGGTGACGAGCCGGTCCGTGAACGGGGTCTGGTGCAGCCGCGCCAGCCGGACCGGCCGCTCGCCGCGACGGACCTCCACCCGCGCGCCGGGAGGCAGATCGATCGGGCGGCGGCCGTCGCACCAGAGCACACCGCCGGAGGAGTTCGGGATCAGCTCGACCGCGACGACGGACCGCGGGGAGACCACCATGGGGCGGGAGAAGAGCGCGTGCGCGCTGATCGGCACGACCAGCATCGCCTCGACCTCGGGCCACACGACGGGACCGCCCGCGGAGAAGGCGTACGCCGTCGATCCGGTCGGGGTGGCGCAGACCACGCCGTCACACCCCCACCGCGACAGCGGTCGCCCGTCGATCTCGGCGACGACCTCCAGCATCCGCTGCCGGGAGGCCTTCTCGACGGCCGCCTCGTTGAGCGCCCAGCTGGCGTTGGTGACGGCGCCGTTCTGCCGGACCAGGACGTCGATCGTCATGCGCTCCTCGACGTCGTAGCGGCGCGCGGCGACCTTGTCGACCGTGGCGGCCAGATCCTCTCGCTCGGCCTCGGCGAGGAAGCCGACGTGGCCGAGGTTCACGCCGAGCAATGGGCTGCCGGACCGCCTGGCCAGGTCCGCGGCCCGCAGGATCGTGCCGTCGCCGCCCAGGACGATGACCATCTCGGCGCCCTCGGCGGCCGCCGCGGAGACCGGCATGACATCGGCGCCGGCGCATTCGAGCTCCTCGGCCTCACTGTCCAGCACCCGCACGCAGATGCCGGCCTCGCTCAGCCGGCTGATCACCAGCTGCGCGCTTCGCACCGCCGCGCTCCGACCCGTGTGGGTCACGACCAGGACGGATCTCTTCTCTGTCATGCGGGCCCTTCTGCGACGGCCTTTTCCAGCCGAGCATCGTCGAGGGGCGGGGCGCCCGCCCGTAGCCACAGAAAGTATTCGACGTTTCCGGACGGACCGGGCAGCGGGCTCGCCGTCACGCCGCGCACGCCCAGACCGAGCGTCTCGGCGTGCCGGGCGACGTCGCGCACCGCCTCGGCCCGAAGGGCGGGATCGCGTACGACACCGCCCGCGCCCACACGCTCCCTGCCCACCTCGAACTGCGGTTTGACCATCATCACGTAGTCGGCGTCGGGGGCTGCGCACCGCTGGACGGGAGCGAGCACGAGACGCAGCGAGATGAACGACAGGTCGCCCACGACCAGGTCGGGCGGCTCCCCTCCGCCGTCCGATACGACCTGTTCCGGCTCAAGGTCGCGGATGTTGACCCGTTCCAGAACCGTCACGCGGTCGTCCGTGCGCAGGGACCACGCGATCTGTCCGTATCCGACATCGACCGCGACCACGTGCGCCGCACCCGCACGCAGCAGCACGTCGGTGAAGCCGCCGGTGGACGCGCCGGCGTCGAGACAGCGGCGGCCCTCGACGCGCAGGTCGGTGAACGCCTTCAGCGCACCGGCCAGCTTGTGCCCCCCGCGTGAGACGTAGTCCGGCCCGGAGTCCACCGGCCGTACGACGATGGCGGCGGAGGTCTCGACCTGGGTGGCGGGCTTGGACGCGGTACGTCCGGCGACGGTGACGCGCCCCTCGGTGACCAGGTCCACGGCGTGCTCCCGCGACCGGGCCAGGCCCCGCCGGACGAGCTCGCTGTCCAACCGCCGACGGGCGCTCACAGGCCGACCGCCGGCGGCGCCGCGGACGGGCAGGTCATGACGCCCCCTCGTCGAGGCCCGTCAGGGCCTCCTGAAGTCGCCGGTGGACGTCCGCGAAGACCGCCGGGTGCTCGGTCAGGGGCGCCTGCTCGAGTTCGGTGAGACGGGCCAGCGCGGCATCCACCCGCTCGTCTCCCGTGGTGTCCCCCTCGGTGCCGTTCACCTGTACCCTTCCCTTCGCCGCCGGTCGCGTCCGGCTCAAGAAGAACGCTACCGTCCGTTGACGACAGCGGTGTCGAGGACCACCACGGGGGAACGGACCTGACGATGGCCACCGTCCAGGAAGCGCGCTCGGCGCTCGAGCGCATCGCCGCCCGGATCACCGAGGTGGACGCCGACGAACTCGCCAAGCACGTCGTCGAGCGGACGATCAGCTGCCGCGTGCCCGATCTCGGCATGGTGTTCCTCACCCGCATCCACGAAGGCGGCCTCGACGACTTCCAGGCCGTCGACGACGCCGACGCGGCTCAGGTTCGACTCACGGTGAACAGCGACGACCTGGTGGCGCTGGCCGCCGACGAGCTCCACGTCGCCAAGGCGTGGGCGACGGGCCGGCTCAAGATCGAGGCGAGCCTGGGCGACCTGTTGCGGCTCCGGAAGATCCTCTGAGCCACCGCCGGCGCCATGCGGGTCGCGTCATTTGCGGACGGCCCCGGCGATCTTCCGCGGGTCCGCCCGACCCCGTGACCCACGGCCCGCTCGAGGGCCCCCATCGCATCACCGCAGACGATCCAGCGCCTCCTCCACAGGCCCGCCCGGCTCCCGTGACCTCGGCCCGTGCGAGGGTCACGCCGCGTCACGGCAGGCGGTCCAAGGCCTCCTCCGCCTTCGCCGACTCGCCCGACTCCCAGGCCGCGACGCACAGCGCGCGCAGGGCGTCGATGCGGTCGCCCGAGCCGCTGACCGCGAAGCCGGGCCCGACCACCCAGCCACCGCAGCTGTAGGAGCCGTCGGCGTGCCGCACCTCGGGGTGCGACACGAGCAGGCCGGTCAGATCGGCGGCGAGGTACGTCGGCCGCTGAGCCGCAGGCGCGGCCAGCAGCGCGCGGGCGTCGGTCACCCCGGTCAGCACGAGCAGGCTGTCGGCACCGCCGTTGTTCGCGCCCTCGATATCGGTGTCGAGGCGATCTCCGACGATCAACGGCCGCTCCGCACCCGTGCGCAGGATCGTCTCGCGGTGCAACGGCAGTTCGGGTTTGCCGGTGACGATCGGGTCGACATCCGTCGCGGTACGGATGACCTGGATCAGCGCTCCGTTTCCCGGTTTCGGGGGGCCGCCGGGGCTCGGAATCGTGCGGTCGGCGTTGGACGCGACGAAGAGGGCGCCGGCGGCCACCGCCCGGCCCCCCTCGGCGATCAGCTCGTACGAGAGGCCCGGCGCGAACCCCTGGACGACGGCCGCGGGCCGCTCGGCGGCGGTCGAGACCGGACGCAGTCCTGCGGCCCGCAGCGCGTGCCGGAGACCGGTGCCGCCGACCACGAGGACCTTGGATCCGGCCGGCAGCCGCTCCGCGAGGAGCCTGGCGGCGGCCTGGGCGGACGTCACGACGTCCTCGGCCGCGGCGGGTACCCCGACCTCGGTGATGAGCGCGGCGGTCGCGCTCGGCGTCCGTGAGGCGTTGTTCGTCGCGAACGCCAGGCGCATGCCGCCCGCCCGCACCTTGGCCAGCGCGTCGGACGCGCCTGGCACGGGGTCATGGCCGATGTAGATCACACCGTCCAGATCCAGGACCGCGACGTCGTAGATCTCCGCGAGCGGCCGGTCGCTGCCTCGCATCTCATCCCTTCCGGGCTCGCGCGTGCCGCAACGCGGTCGCGTAGTGCTTGTTCTCCGGGCACATCGCGCAGGCGAGCGCCAGGTGCTCGACCGCCTCCGCGAGGTCGCCGGTGCGGGTCAAGGCCATGCCCAGGCCGAACAGCGCGTAGTCCTCCGCCGGATCGGCCTCGACGATCATACGGAAGTTGGCGGCGGCCTCGGCGTAGCGCTTCGCTCCGTACTGGGCGCGCGCCAGCGCCTCCCGTACACTCCTGGACGACGGCTCTGCGGCGGCCGCGTGCTCAAGGATCTGGATCGCGGCGGCCGGGCTGCCGCCGTTGAGCAGCTCAAGACCGCGCTGGTACCACTCGTACACGCCGCCCGCCGGGACACCTCGGGAATCCTGACCGTGATCCGCACCTTGAACCATGTGTGCCTCCGTTCGTCGACTCCACTTGTGTCCCAACAACGCCGCGGTATCTAACATGCCCGATGTGACCACTGATCCCGGACTTGCGCTGCGACCGTTCCGAGCCGTGCGGTACGACACGTCGCAGGTGAGCTCGCTCGCCTCGGTGACGTCCCCGCCGTACGACCTCATCGACGAGGAGTCGCTGGCGCGGTTCATGGCCGAAGAACCGCACAACGTGGTCCGGCTGATCCTCCCGCAGGAGGACTACCGCGAGGCCGCCCAGACGCTGCGGTCCTGGCTGGCGTCCGGCATCCTCACCGTGGACGACGAACCCGCGCTGTACGTCTACGAGGAGATCTCCGGCGCGGTCGTCCAGCGCGGCCTGATCGGGGCGGTCGGCGTGCACGAGGAGGGGTCCGGTGTGATCCTCCCGCACGAGCACGTGTACCCCGGCCCGGTCCGGGACCGGCTGGCCCTGATGTCGGCGACCGAGGCGAACCTCGAGCCGATCTTCCTGCTGTACGAGGGCGGTGCCGGCTCGGCCGCAGGCCGCCTGGTGGACGAGATCGCGTCGTCCCTCCCCCCGATGCTGGAGGCGAGCACGGGCGACGATGTACGGCACCGGCTGTGGGCGATCCGGGACCCCGCCGAACAGGCGAAGATCGCCGAAGATCTGCGCGGGCGCCAGGCGCTCATCGCCGACGGCCACCACCGCTACGCCACCTACCAGGCGCTGCGCCGACGGTACGCCGGGCCGGGGCCCTGGGACTACGGGCTGGCGCTGCTGGTCGACTCCGTCGCCTATCCGCCACGGCTGGGCGCCATCCACCGGGTGCTGCCGGGCCTGCCCCTCTCCGAGGCCGTACGGAACGCGAAGGCGGCGTTCCGCGTCGAGCCGGTCGGCCCGGACCTTCCGGCCGGGCTCGACCGGCTGGCCGCCCATACCGAGACGGCGTTCCTGCTCGGCGGCGAGGATGGGTTCTTCCTGCTCACCGAGCCGGATCCGCTCCAGGTGGAACGCTCTATGCCGGAGGAGTCCTCGGACCGGTGGCGGCGCCTGGACACCGCCGTACTGCACCGGCTGCTCATCCCCCGGCTGTGGGGCATCGAGGACAACGAGAGCACCGTGCGCATCGTGCACCACGACGCCGCCCGTGCGGTCGCCAAGGCTCGGCGGGCGGGTGGCACCGCCGTGATCCTCAACCCCCTCAAGGTCCCGGACGTGCTGGCGGTCGCCACCAACGGCGAGAAGGTGCCCCGCAAGTCCACTTCCTTCGGCCCCAAGCCCCGTACGGGCCTGGTCATGCGGACCTTCGCGACCGGTTGAGGACCTCGCCCGCCGCACGCTCACTCGCGCGCGGCGGGCTCCACCGGCGACACGTCACCGCCGATCACTTCCGGTCGCCACCTCCCCGTTCCGCATGGTGACGCCGGATCGCGACCGTGGCCTCCACCTCGTACAGCCCTCTCGGGCCCGCCGGGCCACGCCAGAAACGGTGGCGCAGGGCTCCGCGGACCTCGATGACGTCGCCGTGCCGCCAGTCACGGACGCCCGGCTGCAGCGAGGGATCGTAGGTGATGCAGCGAATGGTGTCGATGGCGTCCTGCGGCGACCGGGCGTCCTGATGCTCCACGATGAGCCGCCAGACCGCGACCTGCCCGCCTCCGGGTAACGCCTTCCACTCCGGCACTCCGGAGAGCCGCCCGATGAGGACGATCTCGTTGACATGGGCCACGGCACCGGTGGCGCCGGACATGGCGGAGGTCTCAGAGACGGCGCCGGACGTGCTCAGGCCGCGTTGGTCGTCGGGCCGGCGGCCGCCCTGCGTCTCACCGGTCTCGTCGACGACCCGTGTGCCCCGCCGCACGGTCTCCTCGATGTGGTCCACGGTCTGCTCCCCTCGTGACCGCCACTCTCGACGCCGGTGGCGTTGTCTCTACGATGGGGCGGTCGATGTGAACCGCGTAACCCCGCCCGCCGCATCTGTGGAAAACCGGAGGCGCCATATGGACTCGATCACCGATCTGGGCAACGACGTCTTCGAGATCGACACCCGCATGGCCGGGCACCCGCGGATCACCGCCGGCTATCTCATCCGCTCCGACCGGCCCTGCCTGGTGGAGACCGGCGCGGGGAACTCCGCGCCGGTCGTTCGCGACGCGCTGGCCGCCGCGGGCATCGGCCCGGCGGACCTGGCGACCGTCGTGGTCACGCACATTCACCTCGATCACGCGGGCGGGGTCGGCGACATCGCGAAGATGTTCCCCAACGCCGAGGTCGTCGTCCATGAGAAGGGCGCCCGGCATCTCGCCGACCCGAGCCGGTTGATGCGCAGCGCCCGCATGGTGTGGGGAGACGCGCTGGACACACTGTTCGGCGACCTCAAGCCCACGGACGCCGTACGCATCCGGGCGGTGGAGGACGTCGGCGAAGTGGACCTCGGCGGCGGGAGGCGTCTGGAAAGCCACTACTCGCCCGGCCACGCCAAGCATCACGTCGGCCTGCTCGACTCGCTGACCGGCGATCTGTACGTCGGCGACGCAGCCGGCGTCTACATCCCGGAGACGGCCGACCTGCGTCCCGCCACGCCGCCACCGGACTTCGACCTGGACACCGCGCTGACGTCTCTGGAGCGCTTCCGCGCGCTACGGCCGTCGCGCCTGCTCTTCAGCCACTACGGGCCGGTCGGGCTGGTGGACGAGACACTCGACCGGTCCGTGGAAGAGCTGCGGCTGTGGGTCGAGCTCGTCACCGAGGCCCACGACCAGCGCCTCGATCTGGACCACGCGGTGGCCATGGTCCGCGAGCGCACGGACGGCCGGTACCGGGCGCTCGACCCGGACGCAGATCCGGAGATCGCGGAGAAGGTCGAAATGATCAGCGCGGCGCGCAACAACGTCGCCGGCATCATGCACGCGCTGGACGCGCGCTGAGGCCTGCCAAGCCGTCCGCGGCGCCCGCCCGTCATCGATCCGGCCGTCGCTTCGTTCGGCGGGGATCCGTTCGAGACGCCGCATCCGCAGGCGGCCTGGCGGGCCCTCGCGACCGTGGCCGATCACTGGGACCTGGACGCGGAGCCGCGCCGCGCCTTACTCGCCCTCCGTGTCCCCCTGGACGTCTTCGGTCTCGTCGGTGCCCGCGTCAGACTCCGCGTCGGCGAGCTCGGTGTCGATGATCTCCAGACCCTCGAGTTCCGCGTACCGCTCGGCGGCGTCCGTCTCAGCGTCGCGGTCGGCCGCCGCCGCCCGCGCGAACCAGTCGGCGGCCTCTTCCTCACGGCCCGCGTCGACCAGCGCGTCGGCGTACGCGTAGAACAGCCGCGCCGACCACGGCCGCCACCGCTCGTCCTTCAGCTCCGGAACCTGCAGCGCCAGGGCGGCCGCGCCCGGCTGACCGAGATCGCGACGGGCGCCCGACTCGACGATGCGCATCTCGATCGCCTCGGCCTGCGGCAGGCGGCGCGCCTCCTCCGACTTCGCCAGGTCGAGGGCGCGCTCCGGACGGCCGAGCCCTCGCTCGGAGTCGGCCAGGATGGCGAGGTACGCCTCCTGACCGGACAGCCGCCGTGCGGCGCGGAGCTCCGACAGAGCGACCGACCACAGGCCGGCGTGATAGGCCGCCAGCCCGCACGCCTCGCGGACGATGCCGACCCGCGCCGCGCGGCCACGGGCCGCCAGCGCGTGCTGGTAGGCCGCCTCCGGATCGTCATCGACCAACCGGCCGGCCATCACCAGGTGACGGGCCACTTCGGTCGCGAGATCCTTCGGCAGGGTCTTGAGCTCGCCCCGCGCCGCGGAGTCGAGCTCGAAACCCGTGACATCCTCGGGTACCGGCGGACCGGGATCCCGGCGCGGTCGCGGTGCATCCGACGGCCGGTCGTCCCGGCCGGGCCGGCGCGCGCCACGCTCGGCGGGCCGACGGCCGCCCTGGGCGTCGTCACGCCGCCGGAAACCGCCTCTCTCGCCTTCGCCGCGGCCTCGGGGACCGCCCCCCTGGGCGTCACGGAAGTCGCGACGGCCTCCGTCACGACGCTGGGCGCCACCGGCGCCCTCCTCGCGAGGACGGAAACGCTCTGTGCCGCCCTCCTCGCGGGGACGGAACCGCTCCTTGCCGCCCTCACGGGGCCTGGATCCCTCCTGGCCCTTGTCACGAGGACGGAAGCCTTCACTCTCCCGGCGACGGAACCCGCCCGTTCCACCGCTGGGACGGTCGTTACGGCGGGGAGCACCCCCAGCGCCCGTACGGGGCCGCGTGGTGTCGTCGCGCGCGAAGCCCGCTCGCCCGCCGGATCGGCTTTCGTCTCGGCCCGAGGGTTTACGCGGGCTGCCAGGCCGACTGTCGCGCGCACGGAACTCACGGTCGTCGCGGCGCTCGTTACCCTCGGCGTCACGCCTGGAGAAACGCTCTCCAGGGCGCTGCGGGGAGCGCCCCTCCTGGTCACGCCGGTCCGCCGGACGCCCGCCTGGACGGGGGCCGCCGCGTTCGCTCCGCCATTTACCGGAGGAAGCGGGGCGCCCGCCTCCGGTAGGAGAACCTCCCCGTCCACGAGAGTCGTCTCGCCGCGGGGAAAAGCTCTTTCCACTCGCCCCCTCGGCGTCACTGCTGCGGAAGGGCTTCGGCCGACGAGCCTGAGAACGGCCTGTGCCGTCGTCGTCGCGGGCGCTGCCGAAGTCACGCGGTCGCTGAGAACCCCTCGGCTTCTGGGTGTCGGCCGGCTTCTGGAACCTGCCGGGCCGCCCTGTGCCGGAGCGGTTGCCCGCGGGCCCGGAGCGCTCCCCGCCAGATCCACCCGTGGAGTCATCGCGCCGCGGCCGAGTTCCCCCGCGGTTGATGGAGCCACCGGACGCCCGCTGGGAACCGCCCTGCCGGCCACGAGATCCGCCAGAGGCACCACCCGGGTGGTCCTGGCGTCCCGGCCGTGGGCGCCGATCGCGCCCGTCGCCGTCGCGTTGATCTCGTTCCGCGCTCATCACATCAAACCGTTCGCTGGGGGAGCACTGTTGACTCCATTGTGCCCTGGACATATGTGTGCCCTGGACATACAAAAAGGGCCGCCTCGAAAGGCGGCCCTTTTCACGTATGTGTCCGGCGGTGTCCTACTCTCCCACACCGTCTCCAGTGCAGTACCATCGGCGCTGAAAGGCTTAACTTCCGGGTTCGGAATGGGACCGGGTGTTTCCCTCTCGCCATAACCACCGAAACGA
>NZ_JAMXMY010000013.1 GCF_024055795.1 Actinoallomurus purpureus
GCGTCGCTGCCGGGCCCCCCCCCCCCCTCGACTCGGCGCATATTCCCGTCTTACCTGACCGCCGCCTCACGGTTCGAGGATGAGCTTGCCGACCGTGCGGTGGGGCCCGGAGAGGAGAGCCCATGGCCGGCAACACCGGCGTGGAAGAAGGCGTCGGACGGACCGCCCTCATGGTCGCCGCGGCGCGGGCGATCGAGACCCACCGCCACGACGCCCTGGCGCGGGACGTCTACGCCGAGCACTTCGTGCGCGCGGCACGGGCGTCCACGGCCTGGCCGGTGCGCCTCCAGCAGGTTCCAGACGGCGACGCCGATCCGTTTTGGGGCCGGTTCGCGCGCTACTTCGGCCTGCGGACAAGGGTCCTCGACGACTTCCTCCTACAGCAGGTGCGCGCGGGGATCCGGCAGGTCGTACTCCTCGGAGCCGGCCTGGACACGCGGGCGTACCGGCTCGACTGGCCGCCCGGCTGCACGATCTTTGAAATCGACCAGGAGGACGTCCTCGCGTTCAAGGACCGCGTGCTCGACGGGCTGCCTGCCGTGCCGAAGGCCGAGCGCATCACGATCGGGGGCGATCTGCGCTTCGAATGGGCCAGCGAGCTGACCCACGCGGGCTTCGACCCGGCCGCACCGACCGCCTGGCTCGCCGAGGGGCTGCTGCTCTACCTTCCCCATGCCGCCGAACGCGCCCTCATCGAGACGGTGAACGGGCTGAGCGCGGCGGGGAGCGCTCTGGCCTACGAGGTCAAGATCGGTACGGAGTCGGCGGCCGTCCGCGAAAGCCCGATCTACTCGGCGGCCAGGCGACGGATCGGTGTCGACCTTCTCGCCCTGTTCGGCGGGGAGCCGAGGCCCGACTCCGCCGGGGACCTGGCCGCCAGGGGCTGGTCCACGTCGGTCCACACCGCGTTCGAATTCACCCGCCGCCACGGGCGCGGTCCCCACCCCGAGCCCGAGCGGCCCGACGCGCTGGCCGCCAACCGGTGGGTGTTCGCAAGCAGGCCCTGACCGTGACCCGGCCGCAGGACGGGCGCGGACATGACATTCCACCAGTGCCCCGCCCCCCGATGCCGACGGCTGGCAACGTCTTTTGACCGGGACCAGCGAACAAGCCATACGCGAGCCCGATCCGCGTTACCGTCGCGACCTCACCAGTCCCACAAGATGCCCAGGGATCACACCATGGACCTGCTGACCCACGGAGCCTCACTGGCCGATCTCCAGGACTACGTCGCGAAGATGGAAGTCGAGCGCGGCCTGGATCACCTCGCCGTCGACTCTCAATGCCTCAAGCTCGGTGAAGAGGTCGGCGAACTGTTCCGCGCGGTGCGCAAAGCCAACGGCGATCCCGCAGACCCGCACGGCCGCGTCGTGGACATCGGCGAGGAACGCGCCAATGTCCTGATCCTGGTGGCCTCCATCGCCAACCGGAAGGGAATCGACCTCGAAGCGGCGTTCCGCGCCAAAGAGGCCAAGAACAACTACCGCACCTGGATCTGACGCATCACTACCAGCGGCCCGATGTCCCAGGCCGGGCCACCCGGTGGGTCCTGCCGATGGTCCTGGGCTAGCGATTCGTAGATCAAGCGCCGAGGCCGAGGCGGCCTGCTTCGACTTCTGATCAGCAGATGTCGGCCGTCGGGGTCCTGTGGACGCGGCTAAGGTACGGAAAAGGGGCCACCGGCGAGCACCGGGGCCCTTCTTCCTTGTTGGGGCTGCTACTCCTCGTTGGAGCGCACGGTCAGCTCAGCGACTTCAACGCAGGATGAGCCATTCTGGCTTCTGATGCTCTTTCGCCAGGCTGCATCGGACAGATCTTGGGGCGTTGGCATCGGTACGGTCTTCCTATCTCGTCACCTCACCGTTTGGTGAGTATGTCCAGCGTATTCGCCGGACTGGCGGCAGCGCCGACAAGATTCAGGAACGCGGCGTGGTACCGCTTCACCTCGGACGATTCCTCGATGAACATCTCGCCGGCGACCAGGTCGACGAAGACCGCGTCAAGGTCGCCGGGCTCGGGGAACTGCAGGATGTTGAACGATCCGGACATGCCCGCATGGGACCCGGCGCCGAACGGGACCACCTGAACGGTGACGCTCGGGAGTCCGGCAACCTGTCGCAGGTGCTCGAACTGGGCGCGCATCACCTCGGGGCCGCCGACCTCCCGATGCAGCACGGCCTCGTCGAGCACGGCGATGACCTCGAGTACCGGATCCTCGTACAGGGCCTGCTGTCGTCGCATCCGGACGTCGACGCGGGCCTGGACCTGCTCGTCGGACAGCTTTGTCGTGCCGCCGCCGATGACGGCGCGGGCGTAGTCCTCGGTCTGCAGCAGGCCCGGGACGGTGAGCGGCTCGAAGACCAGCACGCTCGATGCCTCGGCTTCGAGACCGATGAAAGCGGTCGTCGCCTCGGGCAGCATCTTGTCGTACGGGTCCCACCATCCGCGCTTGCGGCCATCGCGGGCGAGCTGCACCAGGTAGCCGCGCTGGGCCTCGTCGACGCCGTACACCTCGCACAGGTCCCGAATGTCGCGCGGGTCGGGTCGCTTGCCCTCGTTCCGCTCCATGCGGGTCAACTTGCTCGGCGCCCACTCCAGCCGGGCAGCGACCTCGGCGCTCTTCAGGCCGGCTTGTTCGCGCAGGCTGCGAAGCTGCTGCGCGAGACGACGGCGGCGCAGGGTCGGGCTTTCCCGCGTTGGCATTGGCGTCTCCGTATCGGAGTGGCTCGGTGAGGTGATGGTAATGCACTCCGTAATCACGTTCATGGAAACCCGACATTCGTCACTATAGCCGCGCGACCCAATTTAGGTCTTGCGATTTAGGTATGCCGCGAGCATGATAAGCGCCGTACCTAGCCGCCAAGCTCGGCCGTGCCAGCCGGGCACCCCTACCTGGGGAGTTGATCCCCCGTGCCATCTGACCCAGAGGTCGCGGACTGCACCGCATCCCCCACCGTGGTCTGGCCTCTGCCTGCCACCGACCGCCGACCGTCCTTCATCGCGCTCCGTGCCATCCCTGAGTCCGTCGTCCGGGGCCGCCGATTCGCCAGCGACGTCGTCTCCGGGCACACCCTCGACGACGATCACGCCTACATGATCCGGCTCCTGGTCTCCGAGCTGCTGACGAACGCCCTGAACGCGGCCAGCGCCCTCCGTAAGTGGCCGTACGACGCATGGCCGCTGCGCCTGGACGTCGCTGCCTGCAACCGGTGGACGTACCTGGCGGTCACCGATCCCGACCACCGGCCGCTTCCCGCCTCTTTCGTCAGCGGTCTGGAGGCTGAGCATGGGCGAGGCCTAGCCATCGTCGACCAGGTCGCCGTCGTGCGCTGGATCACCTACGCCGGGCATAGCAAGACCGTGCACGTCGTCATCGCCGCGCCTGGCGTCACCATGACGGCCGCCGAGCTGAAGCAGATCGGGGCACCGGCTTGAGCATCGCGAGTGAGTGTCGGAAGCTGGTGGACGCGCTTACCGACCCAACGGTCGGCAGCCTCACTCCCGAGCAGGAGTTCGCTGAGCCGGCAAACCTGATCGCCCGCTACCCGCGCGAGGCGCGGCGGCTTCCCGACTGGCAGGAGCGCGCCAACCGATAGACGTGGGAGCGTCCCGGTGTTTGGCCACGGAGAATCCGACTCGACCACCGGATCGACGGGGCGCTCCCACTCAGACGCCCCGGCAGCCATCGACCGCTGCGCATGCCGGGAAACGAACGGCCGCCGGGCGCGGGGCATCTGGAGGGATTCCCGCCCGGCGGCCTCTGAACGCCACGGCCCCAGGCTGCAGACGCGGGTGCCCGGGGGCATCGCCCTACATCTCCAGCTCCGGGTCACGCCGCGGGCAGCCCGGGACCCGACATCTCCTACCTGGAGGCCACGCGTTGGCGCCGATACCAGTCCGCGATGGAGTGCTTGTAGCCGTCTGGCATGTTCAGCGTAGGCACCTCAGCGTCGGTGAACAGGCCGAGCTCCTTGTGCTCATGGCTCAGCACCGGCGGTCGGTCAGTGTCGAGTCGGCACCCGTAGGTCACGATCAGGACGTCCACGCCCTCGGTGATGTGGTACACCCACGAGTCCAGGATCGTCTGGACCGTCACCGGCCAGGACGCCTCCTCTTCGATCTCCCGCGCCACACACACGGCCGGGTCCTCACCCAGCTCGAGCTTGCCGCCGGGCAGCTCCCACTCGTTCCGCTCGTTCCGCAGCAGCAGCACCCGGTCCTTGCGATCGAGCACGACGCCCTTGACCGAGACCGGGAACCGGTACGCCGCGTTGTCCGTCGCGGCCGCCGCCGCCGCCATCTCTCCCATGCCTGCACCCCAACACGTCCCATCGGTGCACACCAGCCCCATCGGTAAACGCTGATCAACACGCGGAGGAATCCATGACGCCCATTGACGTACGCGCCGAGACTGGCGCGACGCTCTGACCGAACAGCTAGCGACCCGCGGACTCGCCACGTTCACTGGGCGCTGCCGCTCGGGTTCATGACCGACAGCACCGGTCCGCGGACAGCAAGAAGCCGCCCCGACTGCTGGCCGGCCGTAGGTGACGGTAGTGAGACGCAGAGGCGGCCGCACCGGAACTGTCGGATCCACCAGTAGCGAGATGTAACTCAAGGAAAGCTGCCTCCAGTCGCAAGCAGGGCGATTTCAAAGTCGGCGTTGGCTCTCGTGGTTGTTGCGTTATGTGATCAGCAAGATGGTTCGGAGGGGGTCGCCCCAAACACGCGACCTTGAAATCGCCCTGGGAGGGTGCGGTCTGATGGGGAAAATTTCAGACGATCATTCCGAAACACGCACCCTCGAAATCGCCCCGGGGGGATCCGTGTGTTTCCACGCCGTCCACTGAGACGAGAAAATTTTCGTCTCAGTGGACGGCGGCTGAGGCGGTTACGTGCCGCCGGTGCCCATTACATGGGCATTTATCACGCTAGGCCAGGGCGATAGCGGGCGGTGTCGGCGCGGGTGTGCGCAGCGTCGGCGGTGACCGGCACCCCCCGGCGGGCGTCCCCCACTCGGCGCGCCGAACCGCTGCCCGGCCGGATCTCGGCGGGCGCCCGGCAACCGCGACAGCTCCTGCGGCGGATCGGCTGCCTACCGGTCACGCAACGCAGTCGCACTCAATTCGCAAGCGCGGTGTTCCCGCAGGCAGTGGCCATGGCCCGGAACGGTAACCGGTGGCCGCTAGGCGCCGACACCATTCGCGTGCAACGGCCTCCCCACCCCGGGCACCCGCCCGAGGGGGTATTTTGGCCCGACCAAAGAATCAACGAAAGGTGACCGAGTGAAAACACTTGCGCGCTCCGCTGCGACCCTGCTCGCCGCAGGCACCGCGGCCCTGACGATAGCGACCGCAGCGCACGCCGAGCAATGGGTCACGGTGGGCAGCGAATATGAAACATTGTCTTCCTGCAACGCTGACGGACGTGCCTACGCCGCCAAGTACCACCCCTCGGCATGGAAGTGCAGGGCTGACACGACGCCCGGCAAGTACGGCTACTTCCTGACCGTTTTCGAGTAAGCCGCTCATCCGCTCCGGCAGGCTCGGACGCCATTCGCACAGGGCCTGCCGGAACGTACCGCCACAGCTCGTTCCGCCGTGCGCCGCCGCACCAAGTAGCCGCACATCTACGGATGTGCGCCGATGTCGAATCGGAGCGTGCGAGGCACCCCAGATGCCGTGCCAGCTCGGTGACCCTCGTTGTCGAAGCGGGCGTCGCGGCTGCGCACCCCCTCGTACCCGCTGTCATCGGTCATCACCACTCCACTGTGCTGCAGGCGACATGTCGTCTGCTACGCGGTAACCACCCCGGGACTTACTGTGTAAAGGCCATCGCTCGGTGAAAAACCAACTCGTGAACGAGGAAGGAAAGACTTTTGTCAGGGTCGCCTGGCGGCGAGGACGACCAGGTCGGCGAGTTGGCGGAGGGATTCGAGGTCGTCGGGGAGCTGGCCCGTGGCGATGCGGATGTGAGGGGCGGACGGTCGCACCTGGTAGCGGCTGCCGGGGGCGGCCGCCACTCCGTGCGCGGCCAGGGTGACGAGGGCGGCGGACTCGTCGGCGACCGGCACCCACAGCATCAGCCCGTCGCTGTTCCGCGTCACCACTCCCTGGGCCGCCAGCGCCTCGGCCATGCGTTCGCGGCGTTGCGTGTAGACCGTACGGGCGTGGTCGACGGCGGCGCGGGCGTCGGCGTCTTCGAGGAGATGGGCCAGGGCGTCCTGCAGGATGCGGCTGGTCCAGCCGGTGCCGTAGCTGCGGAGGACGCGGACCCGTTCGATGGTCTCCTCGGCGCCGCCGAGCACGGCGATGCGCAGGTCGGGTCCGTGGGACTTCGAGTATGAGCGGATCAGGACCGTTTGTCCGGGGAGGTGCTCTCCGATGCTGACGGCCGGCGTGGCCGACGCCTCGCCGAGTCCGTCGTCCTCGACCGTAAGGGTGCTGGTGGGTGCGAGCAGCGCGGCGAGCTCGGCGGCGCGTTCGCGGGTCAGGGAGTGCCCGCAGGGCGTGTGGGCGCGGGGCTGGTAGACGAACGCGGCCGGATTGGTCGCGAGGGCCTCGGCGAGGGCGGCGGGGATCGGGCCCCCCTCGTCGCAGGCGACCGGGATCACCTCGGCGCCGAGGGCCTCGAAGATGTCGAGCAGCCGTGCGCCGGTGGGGTCTTCGACGGCGATCCGGTCGCCGGGGAGGGCAGCGGTCTGGCAGGCGAGCTGGACGCCTTCGTAGCCGCCGCCGGCGACGAGCCATGCCTCCGCGGGGAACGGCCAGGTGGGTTCGACGGCGCGGCGCAGGCGCGGGGTGATGGTCTCGCGGGCGTAGTCGTTGAGGCGCTCGGCGTGCGCGGCGGCGGCGAGGGCCTTCTCCAGCGGGGGGAGCAGCGCCGGGTCGGGGGCGGCGATCGCCAGGTCGACGGAGAGGTGGCCGCCGAAGTGGCCGATCCGTTCGTACCGGACGGGGTGGGGGACGCTGGGCGGTCCGACGACGATCGTGCCACGGCGGCGTTGGGCGCTGATGACGCGGTGCCGGCGGAGTGTCGACCACGCGTCGGCGACCGTGGCGGGGCTGACGCCGAGTTCGGTGGCGAGGCCGCGGACCGTGGGCAGGCGTGTCCCGGCGGGCACCTCTCCGCGGCGGATGAGGTCGGTCACGGCCGAGGCGATGCCCCGGGCGCTGCGGTCGCCGATGTAGTCGGCGAGCCATCGGGCGTCCACCGAGGGCTCGGGCATGGTCCACCTGCCGTTCTGTCGATTTCGCGGTGGTAAATCTTTGTGCAGTAACAAAATGAGTATTGTACTTGCTTCTTGCTGAACATATCGTCGGTCGCCATCGAGGGATGTCGATTGAATGGAGCGATGTGTCGGTTCCACGGATTCGCCTGGCCCTGCGCGACTGGGATCACCTGGTCCCGCTCGTGACCGGCCGGGTACGCCCACGGGACTTCGAGCTGGAGGTGGAGTCCCGGCCGGTGACGCCGGACGTGCTCGATGAGCCGGAGCTGGACGGCGGCGAGACCTCCTTCAGCCGCTATGCGCTGGGGCGTGGCCGCGGCGACGACCGGTTGGTCGGGCTTCCGGTGTTCGTCATGCGCGGGTTCCGGCAACGGTGCGTCCTCGTCCGGCGTGACAGCGACCTGGCGTCGCCGAAGGACCTGGCCGACGCGCGGATCGGGCTGACGGGCTGGCCGGACTCGGGCAACACGTGGACCCGGGCGCTGTTGCGCGCGGCCGGGGTGGACCTGGACGGCATCGCCTGGACGGTCGGGCCGCTGGTGGCGGGGGAGACGGGTAAGGACAGGGTGGGGCCGCGGCCGCTGCCGTCCAATGTCACGGTGGCGGCGGAGGGCGAGTCCCTGGTTGAGGGACTGGCGGCCGGGCGGTTCGACGCGGTATTCACGCCGTTCATGCCGGATGAGCTGTTCACCGCGGACAGCCGGTTCCGCCACCTGTACGAGGACCATCGCGGCGCCGAGATGGACTACTTCCAGGCGACCGGGTTCGTGCCGGGGATCCACCTTCTCGCGGTCAAGCGCGCGGTGGTCGACCGGTACCCATGGCTGCCGGCGGCCTTGGAGGAGGTCTTCGAGGAGTCCAAACGCGTCTGGGTGGCGCGGCGGCGGCAGCTGGCCGACACCACGCCGTGGCTGCTGGCGGAGCTGGAGGCGAGCGCGGAGGTCTTCGGGCCGGACTGGATGCCGTACGGGACGGCCGCCAACGCCGCGATGACCGCGGCCTTCTGTGAGGAGCTTCACGTGCAGGGCATCGCCCCGCACCCGATCGACGCCGAGGAGATGTTCGCATGAAAATCGCTGTCGGGCAGTTCGCAGTCGCCGAGGACTGGGCGAGCAACCTGAAGTCCTGTCAGGCGCTGGTCGACGAGGCCGTGGCAGGGGGAGCGGACCTGCTGGTGCTGCCCGAGGACTCCATGGCCCTGTTCATCGATGAGCCGACGCGCATCGTCGAGGCGGCCCAGCCGCTGGCCGGTCCGTTCCTGAGCGGTCTGCTGGAGCGCACCGCCGGGTCGTCGACGACGGTCGTCGTCGGCATGCACGAGCCGGCGGGGGACGGGAAGGTCTTCAACACGCTCGCCGCGGTACGCGACGGCGCGCTGGTGGCGACCTACCGGAAGGTTCACCTGTACGACGCCTTCGGCGCGCGTGAGTCGGACCGGGTGCGCCCGGGGAGCGGCGAGCCGGTGGTGTTCGAGTGCGCCGGATGGCAGGTCGGGTTGATGACCTGCTACGACGTAAGATTTCCGGAAATGGCCCGGCTGCTGGTCGACCGGGGCGCCGAGCTGCTGGTGCTGCCGGCGGCCTGGGTGCGCGGGCCGGCCAAGGAGTGGCACTGGGAGGTCATGGTGACCGCCCGGGCCTTGGAGAACACCTGCTACGTCGCGGCGTCCGGCGAGTGCGGCCGCCGCAACATCGGCGCGAGCATGGTCGTGGATCCGCTCGGGATCGTTCGCGGCCGGCTGGGTGACCGGCCGGGGCTGTTGTGGTCCTCCGCCGACCGTGAGGAGCTGGCCGCGGCCCGCCAGAAGCTGCCCGTGCTCGCCAACCGGCGATTCTTCGTCGACCCGTCAATGCGTTAAGGAGTGAATATCGTGTCGAAACGGATCGTCGCCGCGCTCGCCGCGGCGGGTGTTCTCGCGGTGGCCGGCTGTGGTGCGAACCCGAGCGAGGTGGACGGCGGCAGTGGTGGCGCCAAGGCGCAGGGTGCGGGCTCGGTGGACCTGAAGCAGACCCTGAACAAGGAGCTGAACGCCAAGCTGCCGGCGAAGGTGAAGGCCGCGGGCAAGCTGATCTCGGTGAACAACGGCTCGTTCCCGCCGTACGAGATCGCCGGTGCGGACGGGAAGTCGCTGACCGGGGCGTCGGCCGACGTGGCGACGGCGCTGTCCGCGATCCTGGGCGTGAAGATCGAGCACGTCACGGTGGACGGGCTGCCGAGCGAGCTGACCGGGATCAAGGCGGGGCGGTACGACTTCGCGATCGGGCCGATCGGTGACTTCCCCGAGCGGGAGACCGCGAACGACTTCGTGGACTGGGTGCGGGAGTTCGTCGTGTTCGCCGTGCCGCAGGGGAACCCGAAGCACATCAACTCGATCACGGACACGTGCGGGCTTCGCATCGCGGTGATGGCGGGTGGTTCGGCGGAAGACGTGATCAAGAAGCAGGCGCAGGCGTGCGTGCAGCAGAAGAAGCCGGCCGTGCAGGTGCAGTCGTACAAGGACCAGCCGACGTCGATCCTGGCGGTGCGGTCCGGGCGCGCGGACGCGTTCTTCTCCTCGCAGGCGCCGCTGACCTACTTCGTCAAGCAGGCGGGTAAGTCGCTGGAGCTGGCGGGCACGGGCAAGGCCAACGGGTTCGACGACCTGTACCAGGGTGCCGTGGTCGCGAAGGGGTCGCCGCTGCGGGACGT
The DNA here is from genome assembly GCF_024055795.1 of Actinoallomurus purpureus. Taxonomy (GTDB): domain Bacteria; phylum Actinomycetota; class Actinomycetes; order Streptosporangiales; family Streptosporangiaceae; genus Actinoallomurus; species Actinoallomurus purpureus. The sequence continues at coordinate 9,920 of NZ_JAMXMY010000013.1, forward strand.
GCTGCTGGAGGCGCTGCGCACGCTGATGGCGAACGGCACCTACAAGAAGATCATGGACAAGTGGGGTCTGCCGGCGAACATGCTGGACAAGCCCGGCGCGAACCTGGCACCCAGGAAGGGGTGACTCTTTCGTGGCAGTGACCGAGAAGACGTCCCGGGACGCGGTGCCCGAGGTGGACGTCGCCGGGGCGGCGCGAACGCGGCATCCGCTGCGCTGGGTGGCGTCGTTCATCCTGCTGGTGCTGGCGGCGCAGCTGGTCCACCTCCTGGTGACCAACGACAACTTCGAGTGGGACGTCGTCGGGCGTTACTTCAACGCCCAGATCATCGGCCGGGGGATCGTCACGACGCTGGAGCTGACGGTGATCGCGATGGCCGTCGGTGTCGTGGGCGGGGTGCTGCTGGCGGTCGGGCGGCTGTCGGAGAACCGTCTGCTGCGTACGTCGTGCGGGGTGTACGTCTGGTTCTTCCGGGGCATCCCGGTGCTGGTGCAGCTGGTGTTCTGGTACAACCTGTCGGCGCTGCTGCCGCGGGTGTCCTTCGGGGTGCCGTTCGGGCCGGAGTTCGTCAGCGGGGGGACCAATCATCTGATCACTCCGCTGTTCGCGGCGATCCTGGGACTGGGGCTGAACGAGGCGGCGTACATGGCGGAGATCATCCGTGGTGGGCTGCTCGCGGTCGACCCGGGCCAGACGGAGGCGGCGCAGGCGCTGGGCATGAGCGACGCGCGGACGTTCCGGCGGATCGTGATGCCGCAGGCGATGCGGTTCATCGTCCCGCCGACCGGCAGCCAGGTGATCAACATGCTGAAGGCGACGTCGCTGGTGAGTGTGATCGCGCTGGCGGACCTGCTGTACACCGTTCAGTCAATCTACAACCGGACGTTCCAGACGATCCCGCTGCTGATCGTCGCCTGCCTGTGGTACCTGCTGATCACGTCGGTGCTGTACGTGGGGCAGTCGTTCATCGAGCGTCACTACGCGCGGGGGGCGACGCGGAACGCTCCGCAGGGTTTCTGGGACTTCCTGCTCATGCGCCGCCGTGCGCAGTTGCCGCCGACGACTCCGGAGGTGCCGTCGTGACCGCCGTTCCGCTGACCGACGCGCCGCCGATGGTGCGCGCCCGCAACGTCCGTAAGAGGTTCGGGCATCTGGAGGTGCTCAAGGGCATCGACCTGGACGTGGCGGTGGGCGAGGTGGTCGTCGTGCTGGGGCCGTCCGGGTCGGGCAAGTCGACGTTCCTGCGCTGTATCAACCATCTGGAGACCATCGACGGTGGTTCGATCCACGTCGACGGTGAGCTGATCGGGTTCCGCGCGCAGGAGGGCCGGGTCCGGCACCTGCGCAAGCGGGAGATCACCCGGCAGCGCCGGGAGATCGGGATGGTGTTCCAGCAGTTCAACCTGTTCCCGCATCTGACGGTGCTGCAGAACGTCCTGGAGGCGCCGACGGGCGTACGCCGTGAGCCCCGCGGGCCGGCGCGTGAGCGTGCGCTGGAGCTGCTGGCGAAGGTCGGGCTGGAGGAGAAGTCCGCGAGTTATCCGCGGCAGCTGTCCGGTGGGCAGCAGCAGCGGGTCGCGATCGCCCGTGCGCTGGCGATGCGGCCGAAGCTGATGCTGTTCGACGAGCCGACCAGCGCGCTGGATCCGGAGCTGGTCGGCGAGGTGCTGGCCACCATGAAGGGTCTGGCCGAGGAGGGCCTGACCATGGTGGTGGTGACACACGAGATCGGGTTCGCGCGTGAGGTCGCCGACCGGGTGGTCTTCATGGACGCCGGCGTGGTCGTGGAGTCCGGGTCGCCCGCGTCGGTGCTGGACGATCCGTCCAACCCGCGTACGCAGGCGTTCCTCAGCCGGGTGCTGTGATCGGCGGGCGGGTGCGGCAGGAGGCGCGATCAGAGGCGGTACGAACGGGTCGCGGTGCCGCCGAGCACCGCGGACGTCTCGTCATCGTTGAGACCGGAGGTGAGTTGCTCGGCGGTGGCCAGGATGTCGGCGTAGGTGGCGGCGAGCAGGCACACGGGCCAGTCGGAGCCGAACATGAGGCGATCGGGGCCGAAGGCGTCGAGCACGATGTCGGCGTAGGGCCGAAGATCGGCGATGGTCCAAGAAGCCCAGTCCGCCTCGGTGACCATGCCGGAGAGTTTGCATGTGACATTCGGGTGCGTCGCGAGCGTGCGAATCGAGGTCGCCCAGGGTTCCGGCCGGCCGCCGGCGATCGGCGGTTTGCCGAGGTGGTCGAGGACCAGTGTGAGCTCTGGCAGGGCCTCGGCGACCCGGATGGCGGCCGGGAGCTGGTGCGGCAGGACCAGCAGGTCGTAGGTGAGTCCGGCGTCGGCGAGCGCGGAGAGCCCGCGTCGTACGTCGGGTCGGCAGAGCCAGTCCGGATCCGCTTCGCTCTGAACCGAGTGGCGGATCCCGACCAGGAACTCGCCCCCTGCGCCCTCGCGCAGCGCGGCGAGTGTGTCGGCGACCTCGGGCGCGGTGAGATCCACCCAGCCGACCACTCCGGCGACCAGGTCGTCACCGGCGGCCATGGCGAGCAACTCCGGTGTCTCATCCGCGACGGTCACGGTCTGCACGACGACGGTCGCGCTCACGCCTGCCGGCTCTGCTTCGGCTCGCAGGTCGGCGAGTGTGAAGTCGCGGCGCAGCGGGGCGAGCGCGTCGCCCTTGATCCAGTCCTGGTCGCGGACGGCCAACTGCCAGACGTGGTGATGGGCGTCCACGATGCCGGTGGCGTTCATGGGGAGCTCCCGAAGATAGGCGCTGGGTGTCGTCGGGTCGGTCTATTACGCGTCTCGGGGGTCCGCGGCCTTCGTCTCCGGGCCCTCGGCCACCAGCGACAGGGCGTCGTCGATGCAGGTGACCGGCGGCACTATCCGCATGGCGACCCCGTGACCTGCGCGGTGTCGGGAACGGGAACGTCCTCGCCCAGCAGACCCTCGGTCTTCAGGTCCGACCAGAGTCCGCCGGGGATCGGCAGGGCGAACATCGCGGCGCTGTCACGGACTTCGGCCGCAGTCCTCGCGCCGACCAGGACGCTGGCCACTGCGGGATGCCCGAACGGGAACCGCGACGCGACGGCGCGCAGCGGCACGTCGTACCGGTCGCACACCGCCTTGATGCGCAGTGCGCGCGCCAAGACCTCATCGGACACCGCCGAGTAGTCGTATCGCGCTCCCGCATGCGGATCGGCCAGGAGCCCGGAGTTGAACACCCCACCGGCCACCACCGACGTTCCGCGGCGTACTGCCTCGGGCAGCAGTTCGGCGAGCCCGCTCTGGTCCAGAAGCGTGTACCGGCCGGCCAGCAGCACCACATCCACGTCCGTGTCGCGGACGAACCGGGTCAGCATCGTCGCCTGGTTCATTCCGGCCCCGATCGCGCCGACCACCCCCTCAGTGCGCAGCCGCTCAAGCTCCGGATAGCCGTCGGCGAACGCGGACTCACCATGGTCGTCGGGATCGTGCAGGTAGACGATGTCGACGCGGTCCAGTCCCAGCCGGGACAGGCTCGCCTCGATGCTCCGGCGGATACCGTTCGCGCTGAAGTCCCACACTCGTCGATGCGTCGCGGGAACCGCGAACCCGGCCGTATCCAGGCCGACGTGGCCGCCGGACCCGTTCACCGGCTCCAGAAGGCGTCCGACCTTCGTGGACACGACGAACTCCGACCGAGGCCGGTTCCGCAGAGCCTGGCCGATCCGCCGCTCCGACAGACCCAGGCCATAGTGCGGAGCCGTATCGAAGTACCGGATCCCCAGCGCCCACGCGGCCTCGATGGCCTGTGCGGCATCGTCGTCCGAGAGCGCCGCGAAAAGGTTGCCCAGGCCGGCCGCCCCGAACGACACCCGGCTGACTTCGACTCCGCTGCGCCCGAGTCGCACCGCTGGATACATGTCCGTCTCCATCTTCGACTCCCGCCGGGTCAGCCGGTCACCGGCCGCAGCCGGACCCCGGCCATCCCACCGTCGACGGGCAGGGCCGTTCCCGTCGTCGACGCGGCGCCCGGGCCGGCCAGGTAGACGATCGCCGCCGCGACCTCGTCGGCCGAGACCAGGCGCCCGTTGGGCTGGCGCGCGCCGAGGGCGGCGCGTTCGGCCGCGGGATCCGCCGCGGCATCGAGGAGCCGAGCCACCCACGGAGTGTCGACGGTCCCGGGGTTCACGCAGTTCACCCTGACGCCCTCGCGGACGTGGTCGGCCGCCATCGCCAACGTCAGCGACAGCACCGCACCCTTGGTGGCCGAATAGAGGGCCCGCTGCGGCAGACCCGCGCTCGCCGCGATGGAGCAGGTGTTCACGATCGACGCGTGCGGCGACGCGCGCAGGTACGGCAAGGCGGCGCGGGTGGTACGCACGATCCCGAGGACGTTGACGTCGAACACCTTGTGCCACTGCTCATCCGGGTTGTCCTCCACGGTGCCGACGGCGCCGATCCCGGCGTTGTTGACCAGGATGTCGATGCCGCCGAGTGCGCGTGCCGCCTCCTCGACCGCGGTGCGCACCGAGGCGTCGTCGGCCACATCGGTGGTGAGGCCCAGGAGCGGTGTGGGGATCCCGGCGGGGGCCAGGTCGAGGACGGCGACGGCGGCACCCTGCGCGGCGAGAAGGCACGAGGCGGCCAGGCCGATCCCCGAAGCACCTCCCGTCACGACCGCGGTGAGTCCTTTGAGGTCGTTCATGCGCTCTTCTTCCTGCCATGGCCGCTGACGGGCCGATTGGAGCTCTCGAGGACGCGTCAGGCGGTGCCGGCGGCACCGTCGGTTCCGGCGCCGATCACGGTGGGGAGCAGTCGTTCATGGGCACGGCGAAGGTGAGTGCGCATGGTGGCCGAGGCGGCGTCGGCATCCGCCTCGCGCAGGGCGTCCAGGATGCGCTCGTGCTCGCGGCAGGTCGCATCGGTGATGCCGTCGCGGAAGTAGAGCCGGTACAGGTGCGTGTGGGCGTGGAACCGTCGCAGTGTGTCGGCCATCAGGGTGTTCCCGCCGGAGCCGGCGATGATGTCGTGGAAGAGCGCGTCATGGTGGACGAACAGCCGCAGGGTCTCGCGGTCGGCGCCGCCCTGTACCTTGCGCATCTCGGTGAGGCTGCCGGCGAGCGCCAGCAGGCCGTCCTCGCCGATCCGGGCGGCGGCGCGTCCTGCGGCGGCGGGTTCGAGAAGCATCCGCATCTCGAACAGCTCGTCGAAGTCCTTGCCGGCCATGAGCGGTGCGGCGGCGTAGCCGGCGAGGGGACGCTTGACGACCAGCCCATCGGCCTCCAGGCGGGCCAGCGCTTCCCGCACCGGTGTCGGCGAGACGTCCAGCTCTTGAGCCAGTGTGGTGATGTTCAGTTTGGCGCCCGGCTCGATGTCGTGGTTGACGAGCCGTTGCTCGATCGCACCGTAGACCGTGTCGGCGAGCATCTGCCGGGGCTGCATCAGCGTCATCGCCTCACCCTTCCATCCACCTCACCGTTCCCGTCGAGACGGCAGGCCGTGCGCTGTCCACGGGGGGCGCCCCGCAACGTTCGCAGGCGTTGCCAGATCGGCCCTTCTCTCAAGGATCATATACGATAAATATCGGTACCCGCTAGGGAGTCCTGCGTGCGTCGCCGCTCGGGCCGTCGGTGGCCGCATCGAGTCACGCCCATCAAAATTCTCTCTGGCCAGCACGTTTGCTCGAACGTGGGCCGATCGCCCCTCGCCGGCGACGCGCCGGATCGGGAACGTCTCGATTCGGCCCATCTCTTGACTGGGCCGCGCTCCGGATCCATACTCCTCGGAAAATATACGATCCAGGAGAGAGGCGCTGGCAGATGAAGCGTTCATTCGCCGCACAGGTGCTGGTCGTCGCTGGTCTGTCGGCGGTGGCCCTCACGGGCTGCAGCACCAAGGGGGGGTCGAGCGCCACGGGCGGGACGGGCACGGCGGCCAAGGCTCCGCTGTCGAGCGTGAAGGTCGCCCTCGTTCCCGGTGGCGCACATCCGTACTTCCAGCCGTGGAAGACGGCCGGGCAGAAGGCCAAAGCCGACTTCGGGCTCGGCGCGATGACGTTCAGCGAGACCGCCGAATGGAACCAGTCCAAGCAGAACAGCCTGCTGGACTCACTGGCGGCTCAGGGTTACAACGCGTTCGGCATCTTCGGCGTCTCGCCGACCGACATCAACAGCACCTTCGCCGAGCTGAAGTCCAAGGGCTCCGCGGTGGCGTCGCTGGGGTCCTGCCCGGCCGGCGACGTCGACAAGGCCGACTTCTGTCTGGCCACCGATGTGGAGCAGGCCGCGTACAAGGCCGCGCAGGCCGGCATCAAGGCCATGGGCGGCCACGGAACCCTGGTCCACCTCACCGGCAACAACGTCGACTCCAATACCCAGCGCCGGATCGCCGGGGTGAAGAAAGCGGTGGCGGAGACCAACGGACAGGTCAAACTCCTCACGACGATCACCGACGTCGACACGGACCTGCAGACCGCACAGCGGGCCGTCTCCGATCTGCTCACCGCCCATGGCACGCAGATCACCGGAATCGTGTCCACCGCCTACAACCCGGCCGTCGCCGCCGCGGCCGCGGTGAAGCGCGGCAACAGGCCCATCAAGGTCGTCGCCATCGACGACGACCCCAAGATCCTCGCCGGAATCTCCGACGGTTCCGTGGCCGCGACCGTCACCCAGAACCCGGTCGGCCAGGCCTATGTCGGCTCGTGGGCACTCGGTCAACTGCGGAGCGGGGCGTGCACGGTGCGTACCCCCGGCACGGCGGTCGACTCGGGCTCCTTCGTGGTCACCCACGACAACGTGACCACGTACGACCAGGAGCGGCAGGCCAAGACACAGCAACTCCTCAAGACCTTCAAGGACACCGTCCTGTCCTGCGCCTGAGGCATGCCCGCGGCAGCCCAGGCGGAACGGCATGACCTACCAGTTGAGGAGACCGGCGTGACCAAGATCGTCGAGGCGACCGCCTTCCTGGTCGACGTGGAAGTGGAGACCGAGCGCACCGACGCGGTGCAGGCGTTCCTCAAGCAGGAGACCGTCTTCGTCGAGTTGACCACCGATGACGGAAACACGGGGCTCGGCTACTCCTACACGATCGGTACCGGCGGCAGCGCCGTGCTGGCGCTGCTGCGGGACCATCTCCTGCCTCGCCTGCCAGGGCAGGATGCTCGAGAGATCGAGTACCTCTGGCATGACCTGTTCGCCTCCACCCGGGCCACCACGGTGGGTGCGATCACCTCGCTGGCCCTGGCGGCGGTGGACACCGCGTTGTGGGATCTGAGGTGTACGCGGGCCGGTGAGCCGCTGTGGCGTGTGGCCGGCGGGTTCCGCCCGCGGGTGCCGCTGTACGACACCGAGGGCGGCTGGCTGCATCTGTCCACCGACGACCTCGTCACCGGTGCGCTCGCCTCCCAGGCCGCCGGCTGGTCGGGGATCAAGGTCAAGGTGGGCAAGCCCCGGATCGAGCAGGATGTCGAACGGCTGGGCGCGGTGCGCGACGCCGTCGGCCTCGGTCTGGACATCATGGTCGACGCCAACCAGTCGATGACGCGCGCCGAGGCGCGACGCCGTGCCGCCGCGTTCGAGCCGATCGGCCTGGCCTGGTTCGAGGAGCCGCTTCCGGCCGACGACGTCGAGGGACACGTCGCGCTCGCCCGTACGACCCCCATCCCGATCGCCGTCGGCGAGTCCCTCTACTCGCCGGCCCATTTCCGCGACTACCTCGCTCGCGGCGCGGCCTCCATCATCCAGGTCGACGTGGCCCGCATCGGCGGGATCACACCCTGGCTGAAGGTCGCCCACCTCGCGGAGACGTTCAACGTCGACGTCTGCCCGCACTTCCTGATGGAACTGCACGTCAGCCTCGTCGCCGCGGTGCCCAACGGGCGCTACGTCGAACACATCCCGCAGCTGCGCGCCATCACCCACGGCGAACTGCGCATTGAGAACGGCCACGCCATCGCCCCTGACACGCCGGGACTGGGCATCGCCTGGGACCGTGACGCGATGGCCGACAGGAGAACGGCATGAGCACATCGTCGACCCACGAGACCGACCGCCCGGACCCTCCGCCACCGGAACCGACGAGGTCCGCCGGCGCCGGCCGGCTGCCGGCAGGGACGTCTCAGCGGATCGGACTCCTGGTGGCGATCGCGGCCCTCGTGGTCCTCTTCGGTTCCGTTCAGAACTCGTTCTACAACCAGCAGTTCAGCGTCTTTCCGTTGCTGCAGGACGTCGCCATCTTCACCGTGGTCGGACTGTCTCAGATGGCCGCGTTGTCCATCGGTCACATGAACCTGGCGGTCGGACGCATGGCCGCCTTCTCCGCGATGTTCATGGGTCTGGCCTACCAGCGATGGCATCTGCCGTTGTACGCGGGACTGGCGGTCGGCCTGCTCGCCGGTGCCGCCATCGGCGCCCTGACCGGCTGGATCATCAGCACCACCGGAGTGAACTCGTTCGTGGTCACCCTGGCGATGGACTTCGCACTGCTGGGCCTGGTCTCCCTGGTCTACTCCCAGTTCACCACCGCCGCGGCGTTCACGACGAAGCCCGCCGGCATGGACGGCCTGCGCAATTACTCGCTGGCAGACGTCTGCGTGGGCTCTGTCTGCGGATCGCCCGCAGTGCCGCAGATCCTGCTGTTCACCATCGTGGCGATGCTTCTGATCGGCTACCTGTACGCCAGGAGCCGGACCGGTCGCGAACTTCTCCTGGTCGGTTCGAACATCACCGCGGCCCGGCTGTCGGGCATCCCGGCCGGGCGCCGGGTCATCTTCGCGCACGCGCTGTCCGGGACGCTCGCCGCCCTCGCGGGCTTCATGCTCGCCGCCACGAGCGGCTCGTTCACCGCCGGTATCGGTGCGGAGTTCATGATCCCCTCCTTCATCGGCCCGGTCCTCGGCGGCACCCTGCTCACCGGCGGTGGCGTCTCCGTGATCGGGACTCTGCTGGGCACCTCTCTCGTCCAAGTGATCCGCCAAGGGCTCACGACACTGGGAATCGGCCTGGAGAGCCTGAACATCTACCTCGGCGTGATCCTGCTGCTCGCGCTGTCCACCGACCGCATCAGGTCGGCGGTCGTCACGCGAAGGGCGGCGACATCCCGATGAGCGCCTCCGGGCCGAGCCGGGCCGGCCGATCCGTGCCCCTCACACGATTCACCCGCTCCACCGAGATGACCCTGCTCGTCGTGGCCGTGCTGGGATCCGCGGGTCTGGTGGCCGGTTCCCACGGCAGTCTGCTGCACGGCGACGCCATCCGCGGCGTTCTGACCTATCTCACCGTCCCCATCCTCATCGGGCTGGCACAGCTCGTGGTGCTGGCCGTCGGCCAGATGAACCTCTCGGTCGGCGCACTCGGAGGCTTCCTGGCAGTCGTCATCGCCGTGCTCATGGCCGACCATGGTGTGCCCGCCCCGATCGCGATCCTGCTCGCGCTCGCCGCCGGCACGCTGATCGGTGCGGCCAACGGACTGCTGGTCGTGGCGACCCGGATCAACGGATTCATCGTCACACTGGCGACGATGACGATCCTGGGCGGCCTGCAGTACCGGTTCGCCGGCACCCGCACGATCGACCTCGGTTCGTCCGGCCTCACCCGGTTCGGCGACATGGCAGTGCTGAGCATCCCGGTGATCTTCCTGCTCGCGCTGGTCATCGCCGGGCTACTGGCCTTCTTCCTGCGCCGAGTGGCCACCGGACGCCGAATGCTGGCCAGCGGAGGCAATCCTCTGGCCGCACGGCTGTCCGGTATCTCCAACGACCGTAGCCTCATCGTGGCGCACGCGCTGTCCGGGCTGATCACCGGCATCGCGGCGATCGTCACCGTCGCTTCGGCTCCCGGAGTCAACAAGAGCATCGGGGGAGACTGGCTCCTGCCCAGCTTCGCCGCCCCCATCATCGGCGGAGCCGCACTGGCCGGCGGCTCGGTCTCCGTGCTCGGCGCCGTGCTCGCCGCGTTCATCGTCCGCCTCGTCGACGTCGCGCGGGCCCAGTACTCACTCGACCCGAGCTGGGTCAACTTCACCGTGGGGGCCATCGTCCTCGGCACCGTCATCATCGGTCAGGTCCGGCAAGCCAGGCAGGCCAGGACCCCTTCCGGACGAGCAGGCGGCCACGGGGCGAAAGACACCGGTGACGCCGAATCGGGCAAGTACGCACCAACGGCCAGGAGCACATCGTGACCGACATCGCGGCGGCCACCGCCACCCCACCGGCCCTCCTCGCGGACCGGCTCGTCAAAGACTTCCCCGGCGTCCGGGCACTGGACGGTGCCACGCTGCGCATGGAGGCCGGTTCGGTGCACGCCTTGCTCGGCGAGAACGGCGCCGGGAAGTCGACCCTCATCAAAGTCGTGACCGGGCTGTACCGGCCGGATGGCGGCAGCCTTGTCGTGCAGGGGCAGCCGACTGCCCTCTCGTCCCCGCACGACGCGGTCCAGGCCGGGATCTCCGTGGTCCACCAGGAACGCAACGTGATCCCGGAGTTCTCCGTCGCCGAGAACATCACCCTGCGGCAGATCCCGGTGCGAGGCCGCCTGGTGGACCGTGACGAGATGCGCCGGCAGGCCCGCCGATGCCTGGACCTCCTCGACGTGGACCTGGACGTCGACGCCCCGGTGAAGACGCTCTCGACGGCGCAGATCCAGTTGGTCGAGATCGCCAAGGCGCTCTCGACCGACAGCAGGGTGCTGTTGCTGGACGAGCCGACCTCGGCGCTCACCCTCCAGGAAACGGAACGGCTCCTGGAAGTCATCGGTCGCCTGCGGGATCAGGGCACCGCGATCCTGCTCGTCAGCCACAAACTGGAGGAGGTCTTCGCGGTCTGCGACACCGTCACGGTGCTGCGCGACGGAGCCTCCGTACTGGAAGCGGAGCCGGTCGCCGCGTACACCAAGGATGAGATCGTCGGCCTCATGGTGGGCCGCAGCCACACCAAGGATGCCTTCGCCCCCCGCACGGTCGACCCCGACGGCCCGCCGGCACTGGAACTGGACGCGATATCCACCGCGGCCGGCCACCGGAACATCTCTCTCGACGTACGCCGCGGGGAGATCGTTGGCCTCTACGGGCTCGTCGGCGCGGGGCGCACCGAACTGGCCAAAGCGTTGCTGGGCCTGGAGCGGGTGGTCTCCGGAACGATGCGGGTGCACGGTGAGCCGGCTCGCATCCGCGACGTGGGCCAGGCGCTGGGCCGCCACCGCATCGGCTATGTGCCGGAGAACCGCAAAGAGGAAGGGCTCTTCCTCGACCAGCCACTGACGAGGAACATCGCCGTCACCGTGTGGGCCCGGATCCGCAGAGCCTTCGGGTACGTCCCGCCACAGCGCGAGCGGGACCTCGTGCGGGAGTACACCGAACGCCTCGGCATCCGGTCCGCCGGACCCCGCCAGCTCGCCGGCCAACTCTCCGGCGGCAACCAGCAGAAGGTCAGCCTCGCCAAGTGGCTCGCCGCGAAGACCGAGATCCTCATCATCGACGAGCCCACCGTCGGCATCGACATCCGCACCAAGGCCGCCTTCCACCGGCTCATCTGGCAACTGGCCGCCGACGGGCTCGCCATCCTGCTGATCACCAGCGACCTCTCGGAGATGGTCACTCTGGCCGACCGCATCACGGTGATGCGCGACTTCCAGATCGCCGGTGGCGTACCCAACACCCATGACTACGAGCCGATGAGCCAAGCCGTCATCCGGCTCATCCACGGTGCCGCTCCCGACACCGCGGTGGCATAGCGGCACCCCGACGAGGGGCGGCGACGAGCGGCACTGCGGCAAGCTCTGGGCGGCAGGGGACACCGCCGGGATCAGGCGCGCGGACCGCTCGTCGCGCGCCGGGCCGGCCTTGTCGGCGCCACGAGTTCCTGTGCGGCGACGGCTGCCCCGCCGCGTGCCCATTCCTCGAAGGGAAGCGGCCGCACGATCAGCTCGCACTGCGCGGCCGCGCCGAACGCCTGTGCGGTGAACGCCTGGCGGATCCGCTCCTCGAACAGGTCGTACGAGGCGACGCCCTCGCCGGAGATGATGATGCGCTCCGGCCCGATCAGGTTGGCGACCGCGGCGATGGCCAGGCCGAGAGTGTGACCCGCGCGGGCGAACACGGAGGTGACCGCCGGATCTCCGCCGTGGGCGAGCCCGACGGCCTCCGCGATGGACAGTCGCAGGTCGCCGGTGACCTGTCGTGTCTGCTCGACGATCGCCTGCGTGGAGGCGACGGCCTCCACGCAGCCGACGTTGCCGCAGGTGCAGATCCGGTCCGAACCGCCGATCGGCAGATGGCCGATCTCTCCCGAGACACCGTGAGTGCCGGTGACGACGTGGCCGTCGATGGACAGCCCGCAACCGATGCCCGTGCCGATCGTGACGAGGGCGAACGACGGCACGCCGGCGCCCGCGCCGAACCACTGCTCGGCGACGGTGAGCGCTCGGACGTCATTCTCGACGATCGTCGGCGTGCCGGTCGCGTCCTCGACGAGCTGGGCCAGCGGCACTCCGTGCCAGTTGAGAAACGGGGAGTGGTGCACCGCTCCGGTCTGCCGGTCGACGTCTCCGGATATCGCGACTCCCAGGCCGTGGATCTCGCCCGCCGGTGGTCCGGCCGCGGCGGTGAGCCGCTTGACCAGCTGGGCGATGGCGCGTACGACGCTGCCGACGTCGCGGGAGTCCAGCGCGGTGCGCCGGGTCGCGATCGGCGTGGCGGTCAGGTCGGTGCGCACACCGATGAGCTCGTCGGCGGTCACCTTGACGCCGAGGAAGCCGGCTCGCTCGGCGCGGACGGCGACGAGCGTGGCCGGCCGGCCGGTCGAGCGGTCGCCGGCGGGTCGCCCCTGCTCGACGATCCAGTCGTCGTCGAGCAGCGGCGCGGTGGCCTTGGTGACCGCGCCCGAGGACAGGCCGGTGCGGCGGCCGATCTCCGCCCTGGTGAGCGGGCCGTGGGCCAGCAGTGTTCGGAACACCAGCGCGGCGGCCGGGGCCTGGTTCGGGAGCTCCACGAGACCGATCATAGCCTTCCGGTGGAAGCTAACTCATGGGGCCAGGAGGGGTAACGCGTTCGCTCCACTCTCGTCATCCGCTGGAAACAATATATTGAAGGCGGAAGCAAACTACTCGGCGCGCCGTGCAGTGTCATTCCCGGTAGGCGCTCTTCAGGCGGGACCGCGACGTCTCCAGGTGGTCGCGCATGGCGGCCGCGGCCGCCTCCGGATCCCCTCGCTCGATGGCGGCGAGCACCGCCCGATGCTCGTCGACGGCGTGACCGGCGATTCCATGGCGGAAGAAGAGGCGGTAGCCGTGGGTGTGCGCGCGGAACCTGCGCAACGTGTCGGCGATGAGAGGACTGCGACTGGCCTGCGCGATCGCGTTGTGGAACGCGGCGTCCAGCTCCGCGAAGCCGCGGTAGGCCTGGTAGGTGTCGCCGCGCAGCGCCGGCGTCATCTGGTCGAGGGTGTGACGCATCTCGGCCACCTCGGCCGGGGTGGCGTGGTCGGCGGCGCGGGCGGCGGCCGCCGGTTCGAGCAGCAGGCGGACGTCGTACAGGTCGTCCAGTCCGGCCTGGTCGAGCAGGGAGGCGACGAGGTATCCGGCGTTCGGCCGGCGCACGACGAGCCCCTCTGACTCGCAGCGCGCGAGCGCCTCACGAACGGGCGTCTGGGACACCTCGAGCTGACGTGCCAGCCCGTCGATGGACAGCCGTGCCCCGGGCTCCAGGTCATGGTCCATCAGCAACGCCTTCAGAGACTGGAAGACCGACTCGCGGACGCTGACCTTGGCCGGTCCGGCCGTGCCCGCGTCGGCTCTGAATTCAGCGCCCCCGGATGGCACCGGCTCGCTCATCGCACCTCCCACCTCGACGGTTTCGAGATCGGTGTAGGGCAGCGATTCGTCGGTGTGCCGGAGTTACCGCTGCGAAAAGTTTGTAACCAGGTGTTGACATGTGGCGGAACGGACCTGCATCCTCGGTTCAAATCGTATCGTATCCGATTCGGGCTGCCCCCGCAGGACGCAGAGGATGACCTCGTGACTCTTCCGGACTGGTTCAGCAAAGCGGGCTTCGGGCTGTTCGTCCACTGGGACCACGCGAGCAGGCAGGGCCTCGAGATCGGGTGGCCCCTGGTCGGCAAGTCGATCCTGCCCGGACGAACGGAGCCGGAGGCCGACGTCACGGTCGCGCAGTACCAGTCGAGCGCGGCGGAGTTCGACCCCCGGCGCTGGGATCCGCACGCCGTCGCCCGGCTGGCCCGTGACGCGGGCGCCCGTTACGTCGTCTTCACGGTCCGCCATCACGCCGGCTACTCGATGTACCGCACACGGCACTCGGCGTTCTCCGTCGCGGCGTCACCGTACGGGCGTGACATCACCCGCGAGTTCTTCGACGCGTTGCGGGCCGAGGGCCTCCGCGTCGGCGTCTACTACTCCCTGCTCGACTGGAACCATCCGGACTATCCGGCGTTCACCGACGCCGACCGCCCCTATCCGTACGAGCGGTACCACCGGCCGTCGCCGGAGCAGTGGGCGCGGTACATCGACTACGTCAAGGGACAGCTGACCGAGCTGCTCACCGAATACGGGCCGATCGACCTGCTGTGGTTCGACGGCGAGTGGGAACGCACCGCCGAGGAGTGGCACGCCGCGGAACTCCGCGAGCTGATCAAGTCGCTACAGCCGAACGTGATCATCAACGACCGGCTGCCGGGCCAGGGCGACTACGCCACCCCCGAGCAGGGCATGCCGCGCCGGCCGCCGGCCGGCCCGTGGGAGCTGTGCCTCACCATGAGCGAGAGCTGGGCGTACCGGCCCGACGACCTGGACTACAAGAGCCCGCGGCTGCTCGCCGGTTACCTGAGCGAGGTCGTCTCCCGCGGCGGCAACCTCCTGCTCAACATCGGACCGCGAGGCGACGGGTCGCTCGTGCCCACCGAGGTCGCCACGCTCAAGGCCCTCGGCGCCTGGCTGGCCGGCCACGGCGAGAGCATCATCGGCGCCGGGCCGGCGCCCGAGCGCCTCGACTTCCACGGTCCGGCCACCCAGCGGGGTGACCAGATCTACCTGCACCTGCTGCTCCGTCCACAGGACGACGTCCTCATCGTCCGCAACGTCCCCATCGGTTCGGTCACCGGCGTGCGCATGCTCGGCACCGAACAGCCGCTGCCGTACAGCGTGAACGAGGAGGTGCACAAGGCGAACGGCGCCGACGACGAACCGCTCGGCGAGCTGTTCATCACCGTGCCACCGCCGACCGGCGCGCTCATCGACGTCATCGCGATCGAACTGTCCACCTCTCCCAAGGACGAGTCACGTGCGAATCACTAGAACCCCCAGGGCGACCCGATACACCGCCGTCGCCGGTGTCCTGCTCGCGGCCGCCGCCCTGCTCCCGGCATGCGGCACCGGTCCCGGTGCCTCGTCCGGCGACGGGAAGTCGCTCCGGGTGCAGATCCCGACCGGTCCGATGGCCTCTGCCATGCAGCAGGTCGGCAAGGACTTCGAGAAGGCCAACCCCGGTACCAAGGTCACGTTCGAAGGCGTCGATTCCAACAGCTCGCGCGGCCCGAACGCGGCACTGCTCAGCTCGACCGCAACCCCGGACATCGGCTACCTCCAGCGCAGCACCGGCGTCTGGTCCACGTTGCTGAAGAACCGCCAGCTGACCCAGATCGACGACGTCTGGACGGCCGCCGGCCTGGCGAACAAGTACTCCAAGAGCCAGACCGCCTACTACACCACCGACGGGCACCACTACGGCGTCCTCTACGAGGAACTGCTGATCGCCCCGATCTACTACAACAAGGCGGCATTCGCGAAGGCGGGCATCCCCGAGCCGGCCGAGCACCAGATCGCGTCCGCCGCCGACTTCGAGGCCATGGTGGGCAAGCTGAAAACCGCCGGCTATCAGGGCTTCGGCGTCGGCGGTTCGAGCCCGTTCGACCTGGGCCACACCCTCGACGCGCTCCTGCCCACGGCGGTGACGGCCGAGCAGTACGCCGCCATGCTCACGAACTTCAAGCCGGGCTCGCCCACGGACGTCAAGTACACCGACCCGGGCTTCGTGAAGGTCCTGCAGACCATCCAGGACTGGCAGCGCAAGGGCATCTACCAGAAGGGGATGCTCGGCATGGACACCACGCAGGCCCAGGCGCTGTTCACCAGCGGCAAGCTCGCGATGCTGCAGGGCGGCAACTACTCCTACGCGGACCTGAAGGCGGCCAAGCCGTCGTTCGACATCGGCTGGTTCCTGCTGCCCTCGCTCACCCCGGGCCGCAAGACGCCGTTCGACGCCTTCAACGGCGACACCCTGGTGATCCCGGCGAAGGCCGCGAACCCGGCCCTGGCCAAGAAGTTCCTCCAGTTCTTCATGACCGACAAGTACCAGGTCAGCGTCGTCGCCGGCGGCGGCTCACTGCCCGTGTTCAGCTCGATCCGGCCGTCGAGCCTGTCGAACCTCGGTGACCTGGTCCAGCAGCAGTTCGAGCTGTCGCAGTCCGTGGGACTGGTCAACATCTGGGACTCCACCGTGCCGTCCACGCTCGGGCAGGCGTTCGCGGTGCCGGTGTTGCAGAAGCTCGTGGCCGGCAAACTGAGCCCGCAGCAGGCGGCGCAGCAGTTCCAGACGGCGCTGGAGAACCTGCGGTCCGGCAAGGTGTCGGGAGCCTCGGACTGATGGCCGCGCACGGCGTGACCCCGGCCACCCTCCAGCGCCCGCGCCGGAGGCCACGGACCTTCCCGCTCGTCATGATCGCTCCGGCCATGCTGCTGCTGGCCCTGTTCATCGCCTACCCGATCGCCGAGTCCGTGCACATCAGCCTCGGGTCCTGGGACGGCATCGGCTCGGTCGCCTACCGCGGCCTGGCCAACTACCGGCGCCTCGTCCACGATTCGCTGGTCCGGCAGTCCGTCGTGACCAGCCTGACCTTCTTCCTCGGGACCGTGGTGTTCACGGTGGCGATCGGATGCCTGCTGGCGAACGCGATCAGCCGGGAGATCCCCGGTGCGCGGATCTTCAAAGTCGTCTGGTTCCTGCCTGTGATCATCCCGGTCAGCGTCGCGGGCATCTTCTGGTCGAACGCCTTTCAGCCGACGACCGGCGTGGTGAACTCCGTGCTCGGTTCCGTGGGGCTCGGCGACGGGCACGCCTGGCTCGCCTCGTCGTCGACCGCGCCGTACGCGACGATCTTCGTCGCGGTGTGGACGCAGACCGGGTACGCGATGCTGATCCTGCTGGGCGCGATGGACACCATCCCGCCGGAGGTCCACGAGGCGGCCACCCTCGACGGAGTCGGAGCGGCCGGCCGGCTGTTCCGCATCACCCTGCCGAACATCCTGCCGATGCTGGGCACCATCACCACGCTGATGTCGGTGTTCTCTTTCAACGCCTTCGGCGTCATCTACGCGATGACCCGGGGCGGGCCCGGGAACTCCACCAGCATCCTGCCCGTGCTCGTCTACAAGCAGTCCTTCCTCGACCAGGACTACGGCTACGGCTCGGCCACCGCGGTCGTGACGACGCTGATCGTGGGGGCCATCGGCATCCTGGTGCTGCAGGTGTTCCGCCAGCGCTCCCTGGACGCGCGATGACGGCCTCGATGACACGGACGCGGCCCGCCGACCCGGCCGTGCGAACGGTGACGAGGCGGCGCGGGCGACGGTCGGCCTGGCGGCACGGCCCCCTCTGGTACCTGGGGTACCCTGCTCCTGCTGGCCTGGACGGCGATCACCGTCATCCCGTTCCTCTCGATGCTGCTGCTCTCGCTGCACCCGACGAACGACATCTACGCCCATCCGCTCGGGCTGGACGGCCGGTGGCAGCTGTCGAACTACACCGCCGCCTGGCGGGGCGTGGTCGGCGGTGCTCCGCTGTCGACGTACATCGTCAACAGCCTGCTCGTGGCGCTGTGCAGCCTCGCGATCGGAGTGACCTGCGGCAGCCTCGCCGGCTACGGGCTGGCCCGCGCGACCAGGGGCCTGTCGAACGTGGTGAGCCGGATCATGGTGCTCGCGCTGAGCGTCCCCCTGGTGGTCGCGCTGATCCCCACGTTCGAGCTGCTGGGGCGGTACCGATTGCTCAACAGCGTGCTGGGGGTCTCGCTGGTCTACGCGGCGTTCATGACGCCGACGATCGCGCTGATCATGCGATCCGTGTTCGCCGCGGTCCCACGGGAACTGCTCGAGGCCGCCAAGATCGATGGGTACGGCGAGTTCGCCGCGCTCCTGCGCGTCGTCCTGCCGATCAGCAAGGGCGGCTTCATCTCGGTGTCGCTGCTCGGGCTCATCTTCGTCTGGAGCGAGGTGCAGTTCGCGGTCGTGCTGCTGACCCGCCCGCAGAACCGAACGCTCTCGGTCGGTCTGCTCTCCTTCCAGGGACAGTTCGTCAGCGACCAGGGAGCCTTCTTCGCCGGTCTCGTCATCGCCACGTTCCCGATCGTCCTCCTCTTCCTCTTCTTCCAGCGCTACGTCACGAGCGGCATCACGCTGGGCGCGATCAAGTGAGACGCGCGGCGACCCGGCCCGACGCAGAGAGGACAGGACATGACGCGTATTGATGGACGAATCGGCGTCCACCTGATGGAGCCGGAGCCGGCGACATGAGGCGAGTGGCCACCGTCATCCGGCTCCGGCCGGAGAAGGAAGAGGAGTACCGGGCGCTGCACGCGGCCGTGTGGCCGGACGTGCTGGCCGCGCTGCACCGCGCGCACATCGGCAACTACTCGATCTTCCTGCGCGACGGACTGCTGTTCAGTTACTACGAGTACGACGGTGACGATCTGACCGCCGACCTCGCGCGGCTCGCCGAGGACGAGGTGACACGGCGGTGGTGGGGGCTGACCGATCCGTGCCAGCAGCCGGTCGCGTCGGCGGCCGAAGGGGAGTGGTGGGCGCCGATGGAGGAGGTCTTCCACGACGACGGGCCGCTCGGGCACGACTAAGAGCCCGCGCGGAATGGACTGCCGGGCTCGGGCTCTAAGCCGTGACGTCGTCAGCGGGGCAGCGTGGCTCGTACGCGGTCGAGAGTGATCGGTAGATGGCGTTGCCGGGAGCCGGTGGCGTGGTGGACGGCGTTGGCGATGGCCGCGGCGGTGCCGACGATGCCTATCTCGCCGATGCCTTTGGTGCCGACCGGGTTGAGCTCGTCGTCGTGCTCGTCGATCCAGTGGGCCTCGATCCGGCGGACGTCGGAATTCGAGGCGATGTGGTACCCGGCGAGGTCGTGGTTGGCGAAGTCGCCGGACTGCGGATCCATCTCGAGGTTCTCGTACAGTGCCGTGGACAGCCCCATGATCATTCCGCCGAGAAGCTGTGAGCGTGCCGTCCGGGCGTTGACGATGCGGCCGGCGGCGAAGACGCCGAGCAGCCGGTCGACGCGGACCTGGCCGCTGTCGGCGTCGACCCGGACCTCCGCGAACTGCGCGCCGAAGGCGTGCCGGGAGAGCTGTTTCCGGTTCTGGAGGTCCTCGGTCGTGTCGGCTTGCGTTTCAAGGCCGTCGGACGGGATCGCGCCGGAGCGTTCGGCCAGCTCCTTGACCAGTGCCCGGCATGCCTTGCTCACCGCCCAGCCCCATGAGCTCGTCCCCATGGATCCGCCGGCGAACGGCGCGGAACCCAGGCCGCTGCGGCCCACCTCAATGCCGACCCGCTCCAGGGGGACGCGGAGTTCGTCCGCCGCGATCTGCGCCAGCGCGGTGCGAGCGCCGGTACCGATGTCGGCCGCGGCGACGCGCACCGTGAAACCGCCGCCGGGTTCGGCGCGCGCGACGGCGGTGGACGCCATGGTGTAGACGGGGTAGGTCGAGGCCGCGACGCCACTCCCGATGAGCCAGCGCCCGTCACGGCGGACGCCGGGCGTCGGGTCGCGTTCCGCCCAGCCGAAACGCGCCGCGCCCTCACGCAGGCAGGCGACCAGGTTCCGGCTGCTGAACGGCAGACCCGACTCCGGGTCGGCGGACGGCTCGTTGACGACCCTCACCTCGATCGGATCCATCCTCAGTGCGTACGCAAGCTCGTCCATCGCGGACTCGAGCGCGAACATTCCCGGCATCTCACCCGGCGCGCGCATCCAGCCGGGAGTCGGCACGTCAAGCTGCGCCAACCGGTGCGTCGTCCGGCGATTCGGCGCGGCGTACATGATGCGGGTGGGGGTGACGGTCTGCTCACAGAATTCGACGAGGGTCGAGCTCTGTTGCAGGGAGTCGTGCGAAATCGCGGCCAGTCGGCCGTCCCGCCCGGCGCCGAGCCGTACCCGTTGGATCGTCGGCGTCCGGTACGTGACCAGCGAGAACATCTGCTGCCGCGTCAGCGCCACCTTGACCGGCCGGCCGACCGCGCGGGCGGCCAGCGCCGCGAGCACGGTGGGCGGACGCGGCAACGCCTTGGACCCGAAGCCACCGCCCACATGGTCCGCGATGACGCTCACCGCGCCGCCCGGGAGCCCGAACAACGCCGCGAGGGCCATCGAGGTCATCCAGGGCCCCTGATCGCCGTTGTAAACGGTCAGTGCGTCACCGTCCCAGATCGCGATCGTGGCATGCGGCTCCATCGGGCTCGTGTGCTCGGCCGGGGTGGAATATGTCGCGTCGATGGCGACCGGCGCCGCGGCCAGGGCCCGCTCGACGTCACCGACGTCGAGCACCCCGGGGAAACCCGCGTTCACCGTCTCCGGCGCGAAGATCTGCGGATCATCGGTCCGCAGCATGACGTCGTGCGCGTCTTCGTCGTAGTCGACACGGACCGCCGCGGCCGCCTCGCGAGCCGCCTCCAGCGTGCCGGCGACCACAGCCGCGACGATCTGCCCGCGGTACGCCACGTCGCCCGACTGGAGTACGGCCATCTCCGCGTCGTCGGTGGGCTGCAGGCGAGGGGCGTTGCCGCTGTCCAGCACGGCGATGACATCCGGCTGGGACAGTGCGGCGTCACCGTCGATGACACGCACCCGGCCGCGCGCGATCGTCGACTGCACCGGCCAGGCGTAGACCACGTCCGGCACGGGGTACTCGTAGGCGTAGCGGGCCGCGCCGGTGACCTTGTCGCGTCCCTCGATCCGCGCCACCGCCGCGCCCACGGCTCTTTCGAGCATGGTCATGCCTGCCGCCCTCCCGCGAGGTGACGCACGGTCGTCGTGATCATGTCCGTGGCGAGGTCGATCTTGAACGCGTTCTGGGGAAGCGGGCGCGCTGCCGCGAACTCCGCCTGGGCCGCTGCCCGAAGCAGCTCCGGCGTCGGATGCCGGCCGGTCAGCACCTGCTCCGCCTGCCGGGCACGCCAGGGCACGGGGGCCACCCCGCCGAGCGCCAACCGGACCTCCCGAAGCGTCCCATCGGCCGTGGTCGCGACCACGGCCGCGACCGAGACCACCGCGAAGGCGTAGGACCAGCGGTCGCGGACCTTCCAGTACCGCATGACCGCGCCGGCCGGGGGAGCCGGCAGTTCGACGCGGGTGACCAGATCGCCGGAGGCCAGTACGGTCTCGCGATGCGGAGTGTCGCCGGGCAGCAGGTAGAACTCGGACAACGGCACCGTACGGTCGGCGCCGTCGGCGAGCCTCACATGCACGATCGCGTCCAGCACGGCCATCGCCACCGCCATGTCGGACGGATGGGTGGCCACACACGCGTCGGAGGTGCCGATCACACCGAGATCACGGTGGAGTCCGCCGATCGCCGAGCAGCCCGTTCCGGGCGTGCGTTTGTTGCACGGCTTGGTGACGTCCTGAAAGTACGGACAACGCGTGCGCTGCAGCAGGTTCCCGCCCGTCGTCGCGATCGCGCGAAGCTGGCCGGACGCACCCGACAGCAGCGCCTCGGCCAGTGCCGGAAACCGCTCGCGGACACCAGGGTCGCCCGAAAGCTCGCTGTTGCGCACCAGGGCGCCGATGAGCACGCTGCCGTCAGCCCGGTGTTCGATGCGGTCGTACGGCAGCCGAGTGATGTCGACGAGCGTCGCCGGCCGGGCCACGCCGAGCTTCATCAGATCGACGAGATTGGTTCCACCGGCCAGGAACATCGCCTCGGGGTGGTCTTTGACGGCCGTCGCAGCGGCACCGGAATCGGTGGCGCGTTCATAGGAGAAGGGCCTCATCGCATACCTTCCGGGCCGCCCGGCGACGTTACCGTGAGGGCCTCAGATCCGGCTGCCCTGAGAATGGCATCGACGATTCCGAGATAGGCTCCGCAACGACAAAGATTCCCACTCATCCGTTCGCGGACCTCATCGGCGTCCAGCGCACTTGACGAGGGGACGCCGGCCGCGATGTCCTCCGTCACATGACTCGGCCAACCGCGTTCCGCTTCAGCGAGGGCGCCGATCGCCGAGCAGATCTGACCGGGCGTGCAATAACCGCATTGGAGACCATCGGCGTCTATGAAGGCCTGCTGGATCGGATGTAGGTCATCCGGCGGCCCCACCAGATCGGCGACCCCTTCAATGGTGACGACCTCGTGTCCCGCAGCCGCCACCGCGAATATCAGGCAACTGTTCACGCGATTGCCATCCAACAGCACCGTGCACGCACCGCACTGCCCGTGATCGCATCCTTTCTTGGTTCCGGTCAGACCAAGATGTTCGCGCAATGCGTCGAGGAGGGTGACTCGATTATCGAAAGTCGCATTATAATTAGTGCCGTTTATATGGAGAAGTAGGTCGCTGGCCTGAGAATGGACTGCCATATTCAGTACTATGCCGCTTTCGGCGGAAAGGTTATCCTAATGGGTGGCAAAAGATCGCCATAATAGGGCGACCTCGGATCGGGTGTACACGACCGGCGGCCGCGGACGCTAGGGAATCCCGATCGTGCCGCGCTGCGGTCCTGGGTCATCGCGGGGGCCGGGCGGGGCCCGTCGGTGCCGGGCATGCGGATGTCCATCACCACGACGTCAGGGTGGTGCGTCCGGGCGAGTTCAGCGGCTTCCCTGCCGTCGGCGGCCTCACCGACGACGTCCATGTCGGGGGTTGCGCTGAGGAGGATGCGGAAGGTCTGGCGCAGCAAGGCCTGGTCATCGGCGAGCAGGACCCGGATGGTCATGGATTCGGGGCCTCGACACCCTCCAGCGACCGCCACGTAACATCACGGATCGCTAAGGAAACCCGTGAGCCTAGGAGGAAGAGCGCCATGCCGTACGTCATCGCCGCGGCGTGCATCGACGTGATGGACCGGTCCTGCATGGAGGAGTGCCCCGTCGACTGCATCTACGAGGGGGAGCGCAAGCTGTACATCAACCCCGCCGAGTGCATCGACCGCGGCGCCTGCGAGCCGGCCTGCCCGGTCTCGGCGATCAGCCAGGACAGGCGGGTGCCCGGCGACCAGCGCGACTTCGTCGCCGACAGCGCCCGCTTCTTCACCGAGCCGCTGCCCGGCCGGGACGAGCCGTTGGGCATGGCCGGCGGCGCGTCCGCCCTCGGCCCGATCGGCGTCGACAGCGAACTGGTCGCCGCGTTCGAGGCGGTCTGATGCTGGACGGCATGCCACTGGTCGACGTGCATGTGCACGCAGCCCGGCTGCCCACCCTCAAGCCGGCGTGGAAGCAGTGGGCGCACGACTTCGGTGACGGCGAGGTCCTCGGCCGGGTGTACGACGCCTCCGGTACCGTCGATCCCGTCCGGTTCGACGCCTACCTGGCCGACGAGGGGGTGGACATCGCGCTGCTGCTGGCGGAGTACAGCCCGAAGGCCACCGGGATCCAGCCGGTCGAGGACATGCTGCCGCTGACCAGGCATGCCCCGGATCGGATCAAGCTGATCGCCAACATCAACCCGCACCTGCACTACCCGATCGAGGAGGAGCTGCAGCGGCAGCTCGACCTCGGCGCGGTCGCCTGCAAGCTGCACCCCGTGCACGCGGGCGTCGCGGCCGACGACCGTGCCCTGTATCCCGCGTACGAGCTGTGCCAGGCGGCCGGGATCCCGCTGGTCGTGCACTGCGGCACCAGTACGTTCCCCGGCTCGACCAACCGCTTCGCCGACCCGGTCCTGCTGGACGAGGTGCTCCGGGACTTTCGCAGGCTGAACGTCGCGCTCGCGCACGGCGGACGGGGATGGTGGTACGACGCGGCCGCCTTCATGGCCCTGTCGAACGAACGGGTGTGGATCGAGCTGTCCGGGCTGCCCCCGTCCCGGCTGCGCGAGTACTACGCCCGGTACGACTGGAACCGCCTCACCAGACGCATGATCTTCGGTACGGACTGGCCGGGAGTCCCTGGCATCGCCAAGAACGCCCGGGCGATCGCCGCGCTCTGCCCCGACGAGGAGACCGCCGCCCTGGTGCTCGCGGGCAATGCGGCCCGTGTCTACAAACTCGAGCCGGCGATCTGATGGCGATCTACGCCCTCGGCGAGCTGACCCCCGACATCCACCCGGACGCGTACGTGCATCCCGACGCGACCGTGATCGGCGCGGTCACGATCGGGGCCCGCGCCTCCATCTGGCCGGCCGCCGTGCACATCGCCCTCGGCGTGCCGGCCAGGTCGAGGCCCGCCCCGGACCTGGCCAAATGGGTGGACGAGGCCGTCGGTCTATATCAGGACATGGCAGCGCGCTACAACACCGGACTGCGCCGCATCGGCTGAGAGGACACCATGCACGACATCGTCGCCGTCGTCGGCGCGGGCACCATGGGCACCGGCATCGCCCAGGTCGCCGCCCAGGCAGGGCACCCGGTCCTGCTGCTGGATGCCGCCCCCGGAGCCGCCGACCGTGCGGTGTCCGGCATCCGCGAACGGGTCAAGACCCTGGTGGCCCGCGGCAAGATCGACGCCGACCCCGACGCGCTGGACCTGACCGCCGTCGACACCGCCGACGCGCTCGCGCCCGCGCGATTGGTCATCGAGGCGATCGCGGAGGACCTTGAGGTCAAGCGGCGGCTGTTCGCCGACCTGGAACGGGTCGTGACGGTCGACTGTGTGCTGGCCAGCAACACCTCCTCCCTACCGCCCACCGCACTCGCGGCCGGGATGGAGCACCCCGAGCGGGTCATCGGGCTGCACTTCTTCAACCCGGTGCCCCGCATGCGCCTGGTCGAGTTGGTCGCCGGAGCCGACACCTCGGCCCAGGTCGCCGACCGTACGGCCGACCTGGTCACGCGGTGGGGCAAGACAGTGGTCCGCGCCGCCGCGACGCCCGGGTTCATCGTCAACCGGATCGCGCGGCCGTACTACGCCGAGGCATGGCGGCTCCATGAGGAGCGGGCCGCCGCCCCGGAGACCATCGACGCGGTCCTGACCGGGGCCGGCGGCTTCCCGATGGGACCGTTCGCGCTGATGGACCTGATCGGCCACGACGTCAACGAGGCCGTCACCCGCTCGGTGTGGACGGCCTTCGGCCACGATCCGCGCTTCGCCCCGTCCCCGGCCCAGCGAGCCCTCGTCCAGGCTGGCCGGCTCGGCCGCAAGAGCGAGCAGGGCATCTACCGCTACGGTTCCGACTCGCGGCCGCCGGTGGCGACCGCGGCGCCGCGACATCCGGCACCGCTCGAGGTCGTCGACCACGGTGCCGCCGACCTGCGCACCCTCCTGACCCGCTCCCGCGTCGCCGTCCCTGGCGTCGAGCGCGACGACGGCACGATCGCCCTGCCCGGCGGCGCACTGCTGATCCGCAGCACCGGCACCACGGCCACCGAACTGGCCGCCCGACACGGCACCCCGGTGATCGTCGCCGATCGGACCCTCGACGACGCCACCGCCACCGCGATCGCCGTCGCGGCCTGTGAGTCCTGCCCCGATGACGCCTTGGCCGAGGCGATCGGCCTGCTGCAGGCCGCAGACCTGGCCGTCCACGTCATCGACGACACGCCCGGCCTCATCGTCACCCGTACCGTCGCGATGCTGGTCAACCTGGCCGCCGACGCCCTCCAGCAGGGAGTCGCCGACGCCCCCGACATCGACACGGCCATGCGGTTGGGCGCCGGCCACCCGCTCGGCCCGCTCGCCTGGGGCGACCGGTGGGGCGCCGCGACCGTGCACACCGCCCTGGCCGCCCTCCAGGACGCCTACGGCGACCCCCGATACCGTCCGAGCCCGCTGCTGCGCCGCCGCGCGCTGTCCGGAAAGGCCCTGACATGACCCGTGGGTTCGTCATCGACGGCCTGCGCACCCCGATCGGCCGTCTGGTGCTCACCGCCGCCCGGGAGCTGCAACACGCCGACGCCCACCGAGCCGTCGTCACCAGGTGCGTCGGCGTCGGCCAAGGCGTCTCCCTCCTGCTGGAGCGAGTCTCATGACGCTGGTCCAGGTCCGCCGTGAGGACCACCTGTGGTGGGTCGGCCTCGATCGCCCGGCCAAGCACAATGCGCTCGACCAGGCGATGGTCACCGATCTGGACGCGGTGCTGGCCGAGGCCCGCCGCAGTCCCTGCGTCCTGATCGTGCACTCCACCACTCCTGGCATGTTCGCAGCCGGCGCCGACATCGCCGAGTTGCGCGACCGTGACGCCGACGCCGCGCTGCTGGCCATCAACGCCGGCCTGTTCGAACGGCTGGAGGCCCACCGCTGGCCGACCATCGCACTGATCGACGGTCCCGCCTTCGGCGGCGGCTGCGAACTGGCGCTGGCCTGCGACTTCCGGATCGCCTCGGTCAACGCGAGGTTCGCCCAGCCCGAACTGTCGCTGGGCATCATCGCCGGCGCCGGAGCGAACTGGCGGCTGCCGCAACTGGTCGGCCTGGCCACCGCCCGACGCATGCTGTACGCCGGAGCACGGCTCGACGCCCACCAGGCCCTCACCGCCGGCCTGGTCGACGAAGTCGTCGACAGCGGAGAGGAACTCCCCGACCGCGGCCGGGCGCTGGCCGACACCGTCGCCGAACGCTCCTGGCGGGCCCTCGAACTGACCAAGCTGGCCCTGCGCAGCAGACGGCCCGCGACCACGACGTTCGACCTCGCCGCGCAGGCCCTGCTGTTCGACAGCGACGACAAACACGCCCGGATGTCTGCCTTCCTGAAGCGGAGAAAACGATGACGCGCGTACTGCGGAGCTACGCCAACGACACCTGGCAGGACGGCGGCGGACCCACCAAGCCCTCCTGGACGCCGCCACCGGCGAGGTCGTGGCTCTGCTGGCCGCCACCGGCCCCGACCCCGCCGCGATGCTCGACCACTCCCGCCGGGTCGGCGGGCCCGCCCTGAGGGCGCTCACCTTCGGCACGGCCGGCTGCTCTCTCAGTTCTCGGCGGACAGCGCCGCCCAGCGCCGCTGGGCGGCGTCGTGCCACGCCTGATGCAGGTCCTTGAAGACGTTGGCGGCACGCACCCCGATCCGCGAGGCGTGCGGGCTGATCCACACGCCCGCCATCGGGCTGCCCAGGCCCGCCCACGTCAGCCTCGTACGCAGCTGATGGCGCAGGTCACGCCTTGCTTCCGGAACGCTGACCAGCAGCACCAGCCAGCGCCCGTCCCAGGAGTCGCGCTCCCGGCCGAACGAATAGATCCGCTCCGCGCCCTCGCTCAACAGCGCACGGCCGTGCTCGGTCAGCGCCCAGCGCACGCGTCGCCCCACCCGATCGGCGACGATCCAGCCCTCGGCCGCCAGACGGTTCAACGCCTGTCGCGTCGACTTCTCCTCGATCTCCAGGCCGCCCAGCACGTACAGCAGCGTCGAGGTCCACACCGGCTGCCCCTGCGGCAGCACGTACTCGCCGAACATGGTCAGCAGCAACGACCGGATGCTGCCCGCACCGGTCTGCTGGCGGCGTGTGTAGGCGGCACGATCGTGCTCTCGTCACGGGACATGGTGACGGAACACTCCTCGACTGGGAAGATCGCAGAACTACTGAAACAGCGATCCTACAAGCAGCCGACGGATCACCTCAGCAGCCTGCTTCCAGCCCTGCCCACAGGCCCGGGACGCGCCGTACGCGGCGGATGTTCCCGCTAACGGGAACGTGTACCCGAGACTTTACGCGGCCTTCTTGGTGAGGAGCATCGCCGTGACGGCTTGGCTCGTGATCAGCGCCCGCCAGGTGTTGGCGGCCAGGAACGTATCCGGCACGGCGGCGACGAACTCGGTGCCCCGGTCACGGATCAAGAACCGCGGCGAGTCCATTCGCGGACCGGGCTCGATGGCCAGGGGCGCGGCCGCACGCCACACACCCAGACTCACCAAGCAGCATCTGCTGCTCAGCGATCTCACATCGGAGAAGATCGCAAATGTAGGGTGCGGGACGCCAATTACGTCATAACGATTTCACATCAGATATACGCGCAAGCCAAGTCCGCAGCTAGAATACGTTCCGGGCTCGAAGATATGCGAGCACCAGATGGGGTGAGGTAATGTCCGTGCATTGCCCTTGCGGAAATCGGTGCCGCGGGTACTATCCGGGACGCTCGTCGGACTGCGAGCTTGTCGAAGAGTCGGCGGAAATCCCTCAGCGCTTCGCAGATAGGCTGGGGAGGCATGTCGGTGAAACGGTCAATATGAATGAGGGCTTCTTAGCGAAGCTGCTTGGCGGGATTTTCGCTGGCGGCACTGCTGCGTACATTGTGAATAAGGGGGACTCCTACGAGGTCTTCCAATGTTCAGACTGCCTCTGCGAAGTCTGCTACGTCGTCATGTCGGACGAAGGTGGCAAGCGGAGGATGCAGATTGGCGATATTGCCAACTGTGCGAGCTGAAGACCGTTCGGCATCTGGGGATCTCGCAGTCCGTGCACTCCTCGAAGTCCTAGCTGCAGCTGTAAACTTTTAATCCATAGGTTCCGGGTTCGAGTCCCGGCCTACCACTCAACAGGCCGCTGACCTGCGGTTTCTTGCCATCAGTGGATCTTGTGCAGCATGACTCTCGGGGGCATGCATCCTGATGCATAGCCGCGCCCATCTCATCCACGCTACGTCGCCTACAGCCCCGCGATCTCGCTGGCGTCCTGTACGGCGTCGGCGTCGGTGCGCAGGTCCGCAGCGCGTGGGGCGGGCAGGCTGCCCTCTCACGCCCCAGAACCGAGCCCGTGCCGGGCGCGGCGTCCGGGTGGGGCCGGGGCGGCGTGATCATCGCTGTCGTTCGGCGTCGGAATCACCGCGGGAAATCGCGAACGGTTTGCACCCGCATGACCTGCGTAATTATCGAGATGCTGCAGCCGGATTCCTCCACGATCCTGTGGCTATGACCAATCGCCAGTCATCCGCGGACCACGATCACGATCACGGGCATGGGCATGCTGAGCCGTCCGGGTGGTGGGGGAAGATCACCCATCTGGTGCGGCCGCACTCGCATGAGGCGGCCGAGAAGGTGGACGCGGCGATGGAGTCTTCGGCCGAGGGGATGCGGGCGTTGTGGGTCTCGCTGGCCGGGCTGGGCCTGACCACGGTGATCCAGGCGGTGGTGGTCGCGGTGTCCGGATCGATCGCGCTGCTGGGCGACACCTTGCACAACGCCGCCGACGCGCTGACCGCGGTGCCGCTGGGGGTGGCGTTCTGGCTGGGCCGCCGTCCGCCGACCCGCCGCTACACCTACGGGTACGGCAGGGCCGAGGACCTGGCCGGGATCGCGATCGTGGCGGCTATCGCCGCATCCAGCATCGCCGCTGCCTACGCCGCCATCCAGCGGCTGGCCGACCCCCAGCCGGTGTCGCACCTGTGGGCGGTCGCAGCCGCGGCGCTGGTCGGGTTCGCCGGCAACGAACTGGTCGCCCGCTACCGGATCCGCACCGGCCGCAGAATCGGCTCCGCCGCCCTGGTCGCCGACGGATTGCACGCCCGCACCGACGGGTTCACCTCCCTGGCCGTTCTGCTCGGCGCGGCCGGGATCGCCCTCGGCTGGCACCAGGCCGACCCGATCGTCGGCCTGCTGATCACCCTGGCGATCCTGTCGGTGCTGCGCCAGGCCGCCCGCGAGGTCTACCGGCGGCTGATGGACGCCGTCGACCCGGCCTTGATCGACCAGGCCGAGAACGCCTTGCGCGCCACCTCCGGCGTGCTGGGCCTGGGCCAGGTACGGATGCGCTGGATCGGCCACCGGCTGCGCGCCGAATGCGACGTCATCGTCGACGCGAGAGCGACCGCCGTCCAGGCGCACACGATCGCGGTCGATGCCGAGCACGCTCTCATCCACGCCATCCCCCGCCTGAGGGCCGCCACCGTCCACGCCGACCCTGACTCCGGTGACGGCACCGACCACCACGCACCCCTGACCGCCCACCGTTGAATGTCCATCCTCAGCACCGTGCGGCCGGCTGCCTGTATCGATCGGTCGTCCCTCCTGGCGGTCACATCTTCTTGAGCAGGTTCTGCATCGTGGTGATCTCGGCGGTCTGCGACGTGATGATGGAGCCGGCCAAGGTCTTGGCGTCAGGGTTGGCGCCTTGAGCCTGTTCGGTCTTGGCCATGGACACGGCGCCCTGGTGATGTTTGATCATCATCTGCGCGAACATCACGTCTTGGGCGTTGTGGCCAGCGGTCGCCGGAGCCGAATCCATGCTCATGGACGGGCCCATGGAGTGACCATTCATCAGTTGATCAGAGCCCGTCGTGCCGTCTGCGCCGCACGCGAGGGTGAGGGCGGCGAGGGGGACGACGATCAGGCAGAATACGCGTTTCAGCAGTCTCCTCCGGTTGTTCGGCCAGGGCCGCGGCCGTGGCGGGCAGTGTGATCCACACGTCGGCTCCGTCGTCGTGGTTGGCGCACTGGCCCTCCGGCCCGGCATATCTGCCCGCAGGACGCGCCCGGCGACGCGGACGCCACGCGATCGACGGCGCTGAGCGCACGCGGGCGGCGCACTCGCACCGGCAACCCCTGGGCCGTTCGACGGCGTCGCGGCTCCCCGCCGGTTCGGCGGACCGCGTACGACCGCGTCACCCGGCACTCCCGTGGCGTCTCGCGGGTTCGTTTTGCGAACCCATATGTCTCCTACCCGCCACACACGTGATCCGCGTCATTCGTGCGAAGATCATCTGGCGTTCGATCGGCTGGAGGAGTATCCGGCATCGATGCCGCGCGGACGTGCCGTTCGCCCGACCGACGAGGACACCATGTGCCGTGACGGACACTGTGAACACAGCACCGGCGTGGACGACGGCGTGCAGCCGAGCGCGGAGACCGTCGACCGGCGGCGTCTGCTGATGGCGGCCGCGACGGGCGTCGCGCTCACCCTCGCGCCGATCTCCTTCACCCCCGCCCGGGCCGACGACGCCACGAAGGGCGCCGTCCCGGCCGATGGCGAGGTGACCCGCCTGGTCACGGGGCATCTCGCGACGGGCGCGGCGGACTTCGTGTACCTCCCGGTGGAGGTGCCGAAGGGCGTGCAGAAGATCGCCGTGCAGTACTCCTACGACAAGCCGGCCGTCCCCGCCGGCACCCCGGGGAACTCCTGCGACATCGGCGTCTTCGACGAGCGGGGGCTCAAACTTGGCGGCAAAGGCTTCCGCGGCTGGTCCGGTGGCTTCCGCACCTCGTTCGAGATCAGCAACAGCGAGGCCACCCCCGGCTACCTGCCCGGTCCGGTCAACCCCGGCACCTGGCACGTCGTCCTCGGGCCGTACCAGGTGGCGCCGCAGGGCATGAACTACCAGGTCCAGATCACGCTGACGTACGGCGAGCCAGGCCCGGCCTTCGCCCCGAGCTACCCGCCGAAGCGCGCCAAGGGCCGCGGTCGCGCCTGGTACCGCGGCGACGGCCATCTGCACACGGTGTACTCCGACGGCAGGAGGCTGCCCGCCGAGGTCGCGGCCGGAGCCCGGGCGGCCGGACTCGACTTCATGGTCTCCACCGACCACAACACTTCCGCGTCGCATGCCGTCTGGGGGCAGTACGCCGGCGATGACCTGCTCATCGTCACCGGCGAGGAGGTCACCACCCGGAACGGTCACTGGCTGGCCCTGGGCCTGCCCGCCGGGGAGTGGATCGACTGGCGCTATCGTTCGCGTGACGACGCGTTCGGCCGCTTCGCACGGCAGGTGCACAGCGTCGGCGGTCTCGTGGTGCCCGCCCATCCGTACTGCCCGTACGTCGCCTGCCAGTGGAAGTTCGGGTACGACGACGCCGACGCCGTCGAGGTGTGGAACGGCCCGTGGACCTACGACGACGAGTCCGCCGTCGACGCCTGGGACGCCATGCTCGGCGAGGCCGTGCGCACGGGCCGGCGCTGGATCCCGGCGATGGGCGACAGCGACGCCCACAGCGAACCTCAGGTCATCGGCCTGCCGCACAACGTCGTGTACGCCGACGACCTCGCCACCGACGCCATTCTCGGTGGCCTGCGGGCGGGCCGTACCTGGATCGCCGAGTCGCACACGGTGCAGTTGACGTTCGCCGTCACCGGCGGCGGGCGGAAGGCCGGCATCGGCGAGACGCTGACCGCATCCACCGACGCTCCGATCGACGTACTGCTGGACGTCGAGGGTGTGCCGAGCGGCACGGTCCGGTTCATTACGGATGAGGGTCAGATGCACCAGGAGTCGCTGCCCGCCTCTGGTTCGGGCAGCGTCGTTTGGCGGACGACCACCTCGCTCGCCGCCTATGTTCGCGCGGAGGTCCGCCATCCGATGGCCGACGGCACGCCCGGCAAAGGCAACACGA
The DNA here is from genome assembly GCF_024055795.1 of Actinoallomurus purpureus. Lineage (GTDB taxonomy): Bacteria > Actinomycetota > Actinomycetes > Streptosporangiales > Streptosporangiaceae > Actinoallomurus > Actinoallomurus purpureus. The sequence continues at coordinate 42,375 of NZ_JAMXMY010000013.1, forward strand.
TGGGCCCGAACCTCATGTGGGGCCCGATGGCCGCCCTGACCAACCCGATCTTCCTGCGACGCTCCGGCGACTGACGGATCCGCCGTACCCGATCAGAGACAAGCGATCAGACGTCGGTGTCCTTCAGATGTCGTGGCGAAGCGAATTTCGCCCGGGCTGTCACAGGTGGTGGGGTTGTCTTGTCTTAGCTGGTGACCGGGTGGCAGCACGGCTCCCGGTGGACAGGAGGCATGGCATGAAGTTCGTGGTCGTCGGTGGTACCGGTCTGATCGGGTCCAAGGTCGTGGGGGGTCTGCGGGAGCGTGGTCATGAGGCGGTGGCGGCGGCGCCGAGTACTGGTGTGAACACTCTCACTGGTGAGGGGCTGGCGGAGGTTTTGGCCGGTGCGTCGGTGGTGGTCGATGTGTCGAATTCTCCGTCGTTCGAGGATGGTCCGGTGCTGGAGTTCTTTGTGACTTCCACGCGTAACCTGCTGGCGGCCGAGGCGGCCGCCGGTGTCGGGCATCATGTGGCGTTGTCGGTGGTGGGGACGGAGCGGTTGCCTGAGAGCGGCTATATGCGGGCGAAGGTCGCGCAGGAGACGTTGATCGAGGGTTCGTCGATTCCGTTCTCGATCGTGCATGCGACGCAGTTCTTCGAGTTCGTTCGTGGTATCGCGGACGGCGGCACCGACGGCGGCACGGTCCGGATGGCTCCGGTGTCGTTCCAGCCCATGGCGAGTGATGACGTGGCCCGGGTGGTCGGTGAGGTCGCGGTGGGGGCACCGGTGAACGGCCGGGTGGAGACCGGTGGGCCGGAGCGGTTCCGGATGGACACCTTCTTCCGGGACGCCTTGGCCGCCTGGGGTGATCCGCGTGAGGTGGTCACCGACCCGCACGCGCGTTACTTCGGCACCGAGCTGAGCGAACGGTCTTTGGTGCCGGGCGATGACGCGATTCTCGGCGAGATCCGGTATGGCGACTGGCCCGGCCGGATCCCCGCCGGCAAGTAGCGATACCAGGAGTTCCACATGATGAAGAAGACGATCGCTTCGGTCGGCGTCGTGGCAGCCGCGACCACGGGATCGTGATCAGCAACAACACCAACGTCGCGGTCGATGACTGAGATCGCCGGCGGTAGAGAGGCCATGGCGGCCGGCTCCCGGCGATCCGCCGGGTACCGGCCGGGCCGCCGCCGAACGATCGCACACCCGCCGCGATCACGACGAGGACCAACCAGGAGGGGCCGCCGAGCACCAACTCGTCATCTGCCACGGCAACGGCCCGCAGGTGGGGATCCTGGCCCTCAAGAGCGAGACGGACAAGTCGCTGTGGCTGCCGTACCCGCTCGACGTCATCGGCGCGCAGACCCAGGGGATGATCGGTTACTGGCTGGTCCAGGAGCTCCGGAACGCCGGGATGCGACGGCCCACCGTCGCGCTCGTCGCCCAGACCGTCGTGGACGGCGCCGACCCGGCCTTCGCCCAGCCCACCAAGTTCATCGGCTCGGTCTATGACCGCCGGCGCGCGCGGGCGCTCGCCGACCGGTACGGCTGGAATATCGCCGCGACGGCCCCCGTTGGAGGCGCGTCGTGCCGGCACCGGAGCCGATCTCCCTGGTGGAGGGTGACACGATCCGGGCGCTGCTCGAACAAACACGGGCATGTCGTCGTCTGCGGCGGTGGAGGGGAGGCGTCCCGGTCGTCCAGACCGGTACGGGTGAGCTGCGGGGCGTCGACGGGGTCGTCGACAATGACCTCATCGCTGCCCGTCTCGCCCTGAGGCTCGGCGCCGAGCGCCTGCTCATCCTCACCGACGTCCCCGCCGTGATGCGGGGCTGGGGCACCACCGTCACCGCACGTGCCGTCGCGGCGTCCAGTTGATCGCTGGAACAGGCCGGCACCTTGCCCCTAGTGACGACATACATGGAGAGGACGAATGGACACCATGATGGCTCTGCGGGCGCACACCCGAGGCGGCCCAGAGCAACTCGTGTACGAACAGGCGCCGGTACCCGTGCCCGCTCGGGGTGAGGTGCTCATCGCCGTGCACGCCGCGGCGATCACCCTCGCCGAACTCGGCTGGGACCTGTCGTGGACCGCCCGGGACGGCTCCGACCGCACCCCGGTGATCCCTTCACACGAGGTGTCCGGGACGGTCGCCGCGCTGGGCGAGGACGTCCCGGGCTTCTCGGTCGGGGACGACGTCTACGGTCTGATCGACTTCGACCGGGACGGCGCCGCAGCGGAATTCGTGACCGCACCGGCCGACACCCTCGCGCACAAGCCGCGCAGCATTACTCACGTACATGCCGCCGCGCTGCCTCTGGCCGCGCTCACCGCTTGGCAGGCGCTCGTCGACCACGCCGGCCTCGCCCCCGGCGAGCAGGTGCTCATCCACGGTGGCGCGGGAGGAATCGGCGTGTACGCCGTGCAGATCGCCGCGAGTCTCGGCGCGCGGGTCATCGCCACCGACGCCCCGGCGCACGCCGAACTCGTACGCCGGCTCGGCGCGGAGCGCTTCATCGACTTCACCAGCGAGGCCTTCGACGACGTGGTTTCCGGGCTCGACGTCGTCCTGGACACCGTGGGCGGCAGGACCCTCGAGCGTTCCTACGGTGTGCTGCGCCCCGGCGGGCGGCTGGTGACCCTCGGTGCCACGCCGTCACCGGAACGAGCCGAGGAGCATCAGGTCAAGGCCATGTTCTTCGTGGTGCGGCCGGACGCGGGGGAACTGGCCCACCTGGCGCGGATGGTGGACGACGGCAGGTTGCGGCCGGTGGTGAGCCAGGTTTTCCCGCTGGACGCCGGCCGCCGCGCCTTCGAGAGCAGAGGGCGGGAACGCAGGCCTGGCAAGACGATCCTCACCGTCCGCTGACACCACCGCCACGCCGAGTTATGTGTCTCGGCCGGCTTCCGCAGGCCCATGCGTATTCGGCGGGTTACTGAGTGCCGTCGCCCTCCGCGGCACGCGTCGGCCCACGGCACCGTCGAAGCGCCTGCACTGCGCCATTGACGCACCACCGCCGTCGGCACTGCCCGACCGATCCGCTGTACCTCACTCACGTTCCTGAATCCTTCATGCAGGAGCGCGAGATGTTCAGGCCGAGGAGTCGCCTGGTCGACGGCACGGCGAATGCTCAGGAGCGCGGATGAGAAGACCACCGACCAAGCCCGATCACAAGAAGCGGCATCCGGCCAACACCACGCACTTTGACCGGGCGCCGTTGGGCGCCCGAATCGCGAACGCAGTCGCGCGGCAAGTGGGCTCATGGCGGTTCATCGCCATACAGACCGCTTTGATCGCGGCGTGGGTGGCCTACAACGCCGCGTACGGACACCCCTTCGACCCGTGGCCGTTCATCGCGCTGAACCTGGCGCTGAGCATGGAAGCGGCGTATACCGGCCCCATTCTCCAGCTGTCGCAGAACCGTCTGACCGCGCATGCGGAGGCGCGAGCCGATGGGGACTACCAAGACGGGTGGGAGACGCACGCGATGCTGCTCGCCTTGATCAAGACGATCGAACAGGCGAAGAGCATTCAGGAGATCGACCAGATCGACTGGCGAAGGCTGCTCAACCGGGAGGACCTCGGCTCGACCGATTGAGTTCGGGTCATCTTCGAGTAGGGGCAGAGCGTGGTCGCCGTCGTGAGCAGTTGGGTGGCCGTTTCACGTTCGATTCCTGGCCAGCTCACGACGAGGCCGGCGGCGAAGAGCTGTTCGGGATTCGGGCGGGTGGCGTCGCCGCCCAGTTCCTCGGGTGTCCGCAGATCCAGGTCGAGGGCGCCGTCGGCGGCCACAAGGAGCCTGTAGTGGGGGTGTGCTGGTCATGGGCGATGCCAGCGCTGCAGCTTGTCGGGGTTCAGCACGATCCATACAGCGGTGACCTCGGTACCGGAGATGCTCACGCTGACCACCGCCACCGCCTGGCCTGCCCGGCGCAGTGCCAGCCCTGTGCGACCGTTTACGGACTCGATGGTCACAATCGTGCGGGGCCGGCCGGTCAGCAGGGCCGTGACGAAGTGGGCGACTGCGTCCGCGCCGCGGGTCGGGTGTACTGCGGCGCGTATCTTGCCGCCGCCGTCGCTGACCACCATTGCGTCGGCGGCCAGGACTGCTTTCAGTGCGGTCGTGTCTCCTGTGCCGCATGCTGCCGCGAATCGGCGTGCGACGTGATCATGCCTGTTGAGCATGGCCTGGTCGGAGCTGTTCTGGCGGGGGTCGTGCTGTGCCCAGCCGGTGACAGCGCCGGGCGTGTGGTGGGGCCTTGGATGACGCGCCGGGCCGCCGGTAGAAGGCGGTGTGGCCGGGTCGCCGGGTTCCGGTGTGCCGTTGAGGGGCTGGACTGCGGCGGTGGAGGCGAGCAGCTCCAGGCAGATGCCTCGTGCGACTCGCGTGAGCCAGGCTTTGGGTATCGCGATGCCGGCGCGTTCGTCGTCGTCGAGGGCGTACCAGCGGCGGTAGGTCTCGTGGACGATCTGGTCGGCCGTCGTGGCTGAGCCGAACATCAACAAGGCGATTTCCAGCAGGTGTTGCCGTTCGTCGAGCATCTCTGCCAGCGAGGCCGCGGCCCCGGCCCCCGTGTCGGTCATGGCCGACCGTCCTCGCGGGCCTCGCGGCGAGGCGAGGGCGCCTGGGAACGGGGAGCCTGCTTCTCCTGTTTCCAGGCTGTGCAGTGGCCCGCGTGTCCGCCGACTATCGGGATCGTCCGCACGTTGTCCTCCCTGAGGATCTCTCGCCACCTAAGACCGGACAGCCCGTCCTGTTGTGACTTCTCTGGCGTACTTCAGGGAGGCAACGGGTCAGGCTGCGGTGGACACTGCGGCGATCTTGGCAGGGTCCATCATCCAATCAGGAGGCCGACCCAGCGTCCGCATGGCCTGGCCGCCTGCGGCCTCGATGCCGGGGCGCAGCATCGCCTCGCCCCGTCGCGAGCTGAGCCGCGCCGATCCGCCCGAGTTCACTGCCTGCGGCGATCAGGAACCGGTGTGCCCGCACACCGAATGGCTGCCCTGCTGCGTCCTCAGACAAGACAACCCCACGACCTGTGACAGCCCCTACGAAAATCCGCTCGTCACACACCAGGACGCCGTCCTGTCTTTGTCCACGAAGAGGGGCATTCCACGCGACAGGAGTCAGATCATGCCATCGGCGACCAACGGGATCCGGGTTCGGATGCGTGCGCGGCCGATCGACGAGCCGCACCGCGTCTCCAGCCCACTGGAGCTGCTGTTCGACCTGACCTTCGTGGTCGCGGTCGCGGCCGTCACCAACCAGCTCGCGCACAGCATCACCGACGGCCACGGCCTGGCCGGGCTCGTCCCGTTCTTCCAGGTCTTCTTCGCGGTGTGGTGGGCCTGGATGAACTTCACCTGGTTCGCCTCGTCCTACGACACCGATGACGTCGCCTACCGCTTGCTGACCATGGTGCAGATGGCCGGTGTGCTGGTCCTGGCCGCCGGTGTACCCGCCGCGGCCGACCACTCCGACTACCGGGCCGTCACACTCGGCTACTTCATCATGAGGATCGGGCTCGTGTCCCAATGGCTGCGGGCCGCCATCGAAGACCCGGCCGGTCGCCGCACCGCGCTGCGGTACGCCACCGGTATCACCATCGTGCAGGCGGGCTGGGTACTCCGCCTCATCCTCTCAGCGACCGGCACCCTGCCATCATCCGCCCAGCTGCCGTTCTTCATCGGCCTGGACGTCCTGGAGCTCATGGTGCCACGCTGGGCGGAACGGGCCACGGCCACCAACTGGCACCCGCACCACATCGCCGAACGCTACGGCCTGTTCACGATCATCCTGCTCGGCGAGAGCATTCTCCCCGTGAGCAGCGGAGTCGCAGGAGCGCTCGAAACAGCCGAGATCAACAGCCGTCTCGTCGTCATCGCCGTCTCCGGTCTCGTTCTGCTGTTCGCCCTCTGGTGGCTCTACTTCCTCGTGCCGGCCGGGGCGGGTCTGGGCAACCGCCGCGATCGGTCCTACCGGTGGGGATACGGCCACTATGGCATCTTCGCCGCCCTCGCCGCCCTCGGCGCCGGCCTCGAGGCCACGGTCGAACAGACCGGACATGACCTCAATGCCTCACCCCTCGCCATCTGCTACGCCGTCGCGATCCCGGCCGCGGTATTCCTCATGTCGCTCTGGCTCGTCCACGCGCCCATCGTGGCCGAGCCCGTCGTCAAGCCCGCTGCCGTTCTCGGCGGCACCGGCATCATCCTCGCCGTGCCGCTCGCGGCACCGCAGATCGGAGTGGCCACCGTCGTCGCGGCGATCGCAGCCGTCAACGTCCTGATCACCGCCATCACCATCGCCACCAGCCGGAAGCGCTGAGCCCGAGTCCCCTCAGCCAACGAACTTGAGCGAGAAACAGTCGGTGTCGGGTCATACCCCGGCTCGCGCGGCAAGCCCACCACGGTCATCTGCTCCGAGCCGGCTTTCATGTCCTCAAGGATCCAGACCCAGGCCCGATCCGAGTTCAAACCCGGCGGACCGGTGCTGTCACAAACGCGGTCACCGCCTAGTCCTACCTGATATCGGTCCCGGCGCCGACCATCCGCCGCGCAGAGAAGAGACGGATCCTGACGGATCAAGACCATGGGGGTTGCTAATGCAGGTCGCACTGATCGGGTATAGCGGGCTGGTCGGCTCAAACGTAGCGAGCGCGCTTCCCATGTACGTAGTCGGCGACCCGTACGCGCGCTGCTTCGCGGCGAAGCTCGGCGAGTGGACCCCGACCCCGGATGATCGACGCGAGTGTCCCGGTGCGCGGACCGGCCAGCCGCGAACACCCAGAACGGACCGAACCCACCAGCCGGCTCGAAGCCAGGCGTGCGCCCATGGTGCGCGCCACCCTGGGCAGGTCGCGGCGAAGCCCCGGCCGTGACCTGCCAGGCGCGCACGCCAAACCGTCCCTCCGTGCGTGCCACCCCCGGCAGGCCGCGGCACCGATCCCCAGGCCCCCGCCGCGGCCTGCCTCAAACTCGACCTGGTGGCGTGACCTTTGTCGCACGACGACGCCTCTGTGATGGGACCGTCGAGACCATGTGATCGCTCAGCGCACCGCCGAAGGGCACGTCGAGCACGGCCCGAGAAAGCTGGGCTTCACCTCTCGATCCCGCATCGCCGCCACGTGGGCGGCCGAGCAGCAAGCCGGGGCATGCACACGGCGGCTCCATATGTCACATGTGAGCCCTCTGCCCGGTCATGAATGACGTGTGCAATGACGAAGCAGAGGCTGGCACGCCCCCTCGGGACGGACGGGACCAATATGCGGTGAGCGCCGAGTTCTACGACATCCTCCAGGCCGAGCGGGACCGCGATCGGGTCCACCGGCTGTACAGCGCCGACGTGCGGACCGCCCGGGCAGGCGTCCTGGACATCGGCGCCGGCACCGGGACCGTGACCGCGATGAGTCTGGTCGAATCCGGTGCTGCGGTGCACGCCGTCGAGCCGACCCGAGCCATGCGGACCGCACTCATGACGCGTCTGGCCGACATGCCCGCCGACCTGCGCATGCGGGTCACCGTTCACGCCCGGGCACTGCATGACAGCGGTCTGAGGGCCGTGGCGGACGTGGCGATCTGCCACAACGTGATCGGCTGTCTTCAGCCCACACGACGACGCACGTTGTGGCCTGCGGTGGCGAAGGCTCTTCTTCCCGGCGGAGTGCTCGTCCTCCAACTGCCACCGGCCTCTCTGCCCACCACTGCCGTCAGCACGGACCTGCCGATCGTGCGCGTCGGGGAACACGAGTACGGCGGCCGGATGGTCACCTCAGCGGACGGGGAGCGCATTCGTGCTCACTTCGACTATTGGGTGCGGGGCCGGGCGGGCCGGTTGCGGGAGCGCGCCGAGACATTCTGGATGTGGCCCCTCTCCCGCGCAGAACTGGTCGAGGAGATGTCGGAGCACGGCTTCGCCGCATTGCCAGACCGCGGCGACGATGTGACCCTGGCCGCACGGCACCCCGGCCTTCTCGACGGCTGATCGATCAGTCACGCTCGGGGCCGGGCCCGACGCCCGGCGGCTCTGGCCGCGCGTGGGAGATCCCGGAGACTTTGTCCGGGTTCATCACCCACATGATCTGATCGATGCCCTGAGCCGAAGCACTGACCGTCAGCAGGGCGACGAGGGTCTCACCGCGCGAGATCAGCACACCTGGTCGTCCGTTCGCTTCGACCCACGCGATCGTCGTACCAGGCCAGAACCTCGATGCGAGTGCCCCGATGAACTTCGCAACGCGGGCTCGGCCGACCACGGGCTTCCGCGCGGCACCGCGTGCTCCACCGCCATCGGAGTAGCTGACCACATCGGCGGCGAACAGCTCTTCCAAAGTGGTGAGGTCACCCGTCTGGGATGCGGCGAGGAATGCCTCCAGCAGGCACCGGTGCTCGGCCGAGCTCACCGGCGTGCGGCGATCGGCGGCGAGGCGCTTGCGCGCGCGGCTCACCAACTGGCGGGTGTTGGCCTCGCTCAGCTGAAGAATCCTCGCGATCTCACCGTACGGATAGTCGAACGACTCTCGCAGAACATACGCCGCCCGTTCCGTAGGCGAGAGCCTCTCCAGCAAGAACAGGACCGCCAGTTCCAGCGCCTCGCCTCGCTCGGCTCCGACCTGCGGATCGGCGCTGGTGTCCACGGGCTCGGGAAGCCACGGCCCGACATACGTCTCCCGCCGCTTCCGCGCGGATTGCCCGACGTTGATCGCAAGCCGCGTCGTAATCGTCGCAAGGAACGCTTCCGGGTCTATGACGGCCGTGTGGTCGGTGGCCTGCCACCGCACCCAGGTATCCTGCACGACGTCCTCGGCCTCGGCCGAACTGCCGAGCACGCGATAGGCGATGCCGAAGAGACGCGGCCGCAAACCGACGAAGACCGAAGCGGCCTCATCGAGCGCACCGGCCTCCGAGTCCTCTGGCTGTATGACCACGATCGCCTCCCCCAAGGCATCACCGTTCGGTCAGCCTACAAAAGCCGCTGGTCGCACGGCCTCGGCACCCCGTCAGTGCGGATCCTTCGTCTGGCTTCCTGCGCCGACGCAGGTCGCGGCCCGGGCTCGCCCACGCTGCGGAAGAGGGACACGGCGCCATAGCGGCCGGGTGGATCGTCAGCAGGCTGTGGGTCGTGTCCCAGCCAGCCGATCGGTAAGAGGCAGGACGACGGGCCGCCACACCGCCCGACCGCCCTGCTCCATGGTGCCGCCGTCGTGATCCGTTCTGCCCGGCCCGTCGGGCGCACCGCTGCCAGGGTGGATCCGAGTCATCTCGTCGGGTGGAGGGGGGACGACGTGCCGCCGTGAGCGGGGCCGGTCGATGGCCTGTTCGGGGAGCGGGTGAGTTCTTCGAAGCCGCCGTTGGCGAGTTGCCGGATCAGTCCGGTCTCAACGCCATGCTCCGCTTCGTCGCGTTCCCGTTGCTGCAGTCCGAGGCAGAGTCGCCGGGTGGCGGTGAAGGCCAGAGGCGGCCCCGCGATCACGGCGACGCGGAAGAAGACGGTGAGGGCGGTCAGAGACAGATCGAAGTGTGTGGCGATCTGGTCGTTTGAGGCCGCCGCCCACAGGAGCCCGTAAAACGTCACTCCGGAGGCACCGAGCGCCGTACGGGTCGCCATATCGCGTGGGCGATCGAGCAGGTCGTGCGCGCGCAGGTCACCGGTGATCCGGCGCTCGATCATCGGATAGGCGGCCAGGAGCGTGAAGAAGGTCCCAGGGACGATGAGCGCGGGTACGAACACCGCGAGGCTGAGAGGGTGCCCGAACACGGTGGGTTCCCAGTTCGGCATGATTCGCAGGCCGCCGTCGAGGAAGCCCATGTACCAGCCGGGTACGGCGCCTGCGGTGATGGAGCCGGGCTCGAAGGGACCGTACAGCCAGATCGGGTTGACCTGTGCGACCGACCCGAGCAGTACGAGAACCCCGCAGGTGGCGGAGAAAAGCGCTCCAAGCGCGACCAGGCGGGAGCGGCGGCTGATGGGTCCCGGCCGCCGCCGGTTCGGAAAACGGGTGTGCCCATGCCGCCGTACGAGCCGGTAGCGCAGTGTCAGCAGCGCGAGAATGAGTACGCCGACGATGAGATGTGCCCCGTACAGACGGGGGATGATCTTTTCGCCGGGAAAGTCGCCGCCGAACAGCCAGAGCATCAGGTAGGTGCCGATCAACGGAATCGACTGAATGACCCCCTGGATGAGGCTGAGGCTGCCGCCGGAAAGCTGGTCGTCGGGCAGTACCGTCCCGGTGACCCCGGCGGCCATGCCCAACACCAGCAGCCCTACCCAGGTCAGCCAATTGAGCAGGCGGGGATTACGGAAGGCGCCGGTGAAGAACAGGCGCAGCAACTGCAGCGTCACCGCGGCGACGAAGACGAGAGCGGCCCAGTGGTGGATCTGCCGCACCAGGAGGCCACCGCGAACGTCGAAGCTGAGATCCAGGGTCGAGGCGTACGCCTCGCTCATCCGGACGCCCCGCAGCGTCGGATATGCACCGCCGTAGACGGTCGGCTTCATGCTGGGTTCGTAGAACCACATGAGGAAACAGCCGGTAAGCACCAACACGATGAACGCGTACGCGGCAATCTCGCCGAACATGAAGGACCAGTGACTCTGGCCGGTGACCCGCGTGTACCGTGACCGACGAGTCATCGGCCCTCCAAATGTCAGCGTCTAACGGAACGTCACACATGAAGACCGATCCACGCCCACGTCTGTGACATCGCTGGCCCTGATGTGTCGCAGGTCATGCCGCCTGCCGGTCACCCGCACCAAAGAACGCCTGGCCGTCGCACGCGCCATGTACGGCATGCGCTTCTCCGGCGAAGATGTCTCGGCCATGACCATGCAGCAACGCCGCAGCCGCGAATGAGCCCGCGTCCGTAAGTGTCAACGCCGGCGTCTTCGTGGGCAACCCAGCCGTTTCCGAGACCGTCTCTGGAGGCTCCTCGCCGACCGGATCGCGGACGGCCAAGCCGTCCTCGTCGAACCCGCTGACAACGAACAAGGTTGGGCCATCCGCACCGCAGGCCGAGACCGCTGTCGCAGCCGCGTCGCCGGCGGAGCCGGTCTCCGGCTCCGCCTCCCCGTATCGAACTCGCGGGGTCAGCCTGCGGAGGGACGCGGGGCGCGCAGGTGGGCCCGCTTCGCCAGCTCCTCCTCTTCGACCATCGTGAGCATCGGCTGGCCCGGCGCGCACAGCATGGTCACGACGAACTTGGACGGCGCGTCCGACAGGGCGTTGCCGTTCTGGTAGTGGATCACGTCACCGCCCGGCTCGTACAACGTCTCACCGGCCTTGATCACGCGCTCCGGCTCACCCTCGAGTTCGAACCGGATCGCGCCCTCGATCACGTAGCCGAAACACGGCCCCGAGTGGCGGTGCGGAGGAGTCCCGGGGTCACCGGGAGACCACTCGACGAGGACGGTCATTCCCGAAGCACCCTCGGGAATGAAGGGCGGCTTGATGTCCTGCAGCATCTTTGGTCCGAACGTCGTCGGGCTCTCCTGCTCGGTGGTCCCGCCTGCTGAGTTCTTTTCCGACACTGAACTACACCTCCGTAGGCCTGCCCGGAACGGACGATCTCGCGTCGGCCACCGCTTTCTGGGCCGGTGTACCGAAATCTCGTTCGGCGGTGACCGTGATCGTCAATTTCGGGCTCACACAACTTGCGTCGCAGTGAAGACAAAGTACGGCCCGCATCTGTGACAGGCCGTGCGCCTTCTGCCTCGCACAGAGAATCCCGAGACCACCCTGCTTCCTGTCGGCGGCCTCCACAATCCGGGAGCCCGCGGCATCGAGAACGCATCGCACCGTGGCAATCCCGGCGTTGAACGCTGTCACAACAGCGCCATCCAGGCGATGCTCCCGTTCACCCGCCCGCGGGGATGGCTCGAGGATCGTGGCGTCCTGGACGCCCCCATCGTTGTCCCCGCGTCGGCGGGGGCTCTCCACTGAATCAGTATCGAGCCCGATCGGATGGATGCCGGGGCGTGCCATGCGATGGCGGTCTAAGCGTCTCTGATTGGCTAAGTGATCCTGAGGAATCCTCAGGATCGTGCCCGCCTGGAGGCCGGGTAGGTGCCAATCGTCTTCGTGCCCTGGTGCCGTTGGACAAAGCCGTCGGCCCGCGTGGCACGTCCCTCCGGACGCTATCGGTCCAGCTTGCACGGCTATAGGACCGAGGAGGGTGCCCCGCGTCGCCTGGGCACGGGGCGTGCTGATGGCAGAACGATATCAGAGGATCACGAAGGGTGACTAAGGAAAGAAGCGGGCCTCCGACGCCAGGCGGCGCCGGCGCGCTCCCAGTCGTTCCGGCCCTGGTGGCGCTGACGGCAGGCAGGGATCAGTCAGGGCGTCCGGCGCCGACGATGGGTGTGCCGACGTCTGGGGCTGGCCCGGGTTCGATGCGGGCCTAGATGTTGCCGAAGCCGTTCCGGTGGATGACGCCGGCCTAGGGTCGCCTGTCCGGTGGAGCCGGTCGGACGACAACCCGCCTGGGCGACGTTTTACCTGGTCAAGGCGCCGTCGCATACCGAGTTGGCGGATAGTATCGGTTTCCTGTCGTTATATGTACATTGCACCGATCTTGGGGCGATGTGCTTGGACGGAGGTATCGGTGTCCCTGACCGAGGCCCTACGGGCGGGAGCTCCGCAGGCGTTCGGCGCGCTCTACGACGAGTACGCCGAACCGCTCTACGCCTATTGCTACGTCATGGTCGGCGTGGAGGCGGACGATGCGCTGTGCGACGCCTTCAGCGCGGTCGCCCGCCATCCGGACGCCGTCCCGGGCGACGACACGGAGTTGCCGGTATGGCTTCACTCCCTCGCCCGGGCCGAGTGCCTACGACGCGGCGCCCTCGCGCGGGCCGTCGAGACGACCACGTCGACCGACCCACTGCGACGCGCGCTGGCCCTCTTGAGTCCCGAACACCGTGAGATCCTGGCGCTGGCGAATGCTCTCGATCCAGAGCAGACCGCCCAGGTTCTCGGGGTGACGCGGGAGACCGCCGAGACATTCGCCCGGGAGGCGCAACGGCGCCTGGAGGAGGCCGCCGCCTCCGTGAGCAGCCGGGAGACACGGGATTCGGTCATGCTCTCCCCGCTGAGCGGGGAGGCGCTGCACCGGCTGGTGACGCTGGGGTACGAGCCTCCGGCGGGACAACGAGAACGGGTGCTGTCCTCGTGCGCGACGATCGCGCGCGCGCCCGGCGAAGCAGCGGCGGCCGCCGCCGATGGCACACGCACACTCGACGGGCCCTCCGCACAGGCCGCGCCTGTCGGCGTGGGATCGGCCGGCTGGGAGTCCATCGACGCGGCGTGGGCCGAGGATTCGAACGCACGTGACGGCGAGCAGCCGCTGCCCGTCCGCGGCAAGCACGCCACGCAGATGAAGTCATCGGTCAGGAGCCGATTCCTCCCGGTCGTGGCCCTGGTGTCCTGCGTCGCCGCGGTCGCGGGAGCGGCCTACGCGTTGTCCAGTTCCGACCGCGCTCACGAAACCGGCGCGGGCCAGAGCGCGCGGCCGAGCCGTCCAGCCCAGCCCACACGGTCGGGCGACCAGACGTCCCCCTCATCCAAAGCGGCCACCTCGGACCCGAGCGCGTCGCCGATGCCGACCCGTAGCGCCGCCACGCCTACGACCGCGACACCTCGACGCAGCACCGCCGCTGCCGCCGACTCGAGTTCGGCGACCCGGACTCCACCCGCCAAGCCGACCCGATCCGTGAAGGCGACCCCGACGAGCGAACAGAGCTCACCGACTGAACCGTCCCCGACGCCCAAGCCGACTCCGTCCGCCGAACCGACTCCGTCCGCCGAACCGACTTCGCCTGCTGAACACACGCCGGGTTTGCCGACCAAGCGGCCGGGCCGGTGGACGCACAGGCCGAGGCCGCATCACACTGCCACGGCATCCTCGGGGCGGCCGGGCCGGTGGACGGCCAGGCCGAAGCCGCATCACCCGCATCACACTGCCACGGCATCCGCGGGGCGGCCGGGCCGGTGGGCGACTGGGCCGAAGCCGCATCACACTTCCGCATCGGGTGACGGATCTGCGGAGGGGCCGGGCCGGTGGGCGACTGGGCCGAAGCCGCATCACACTTCCGCATCGGGTGACGGATCTGCGGAGGGGCCGGGCCGGTGGGCGACTGGGCCGAGGCCGCATCACACTTCCGCATCGGGTGACGGACCTGCGGAGTCGGGTGACGGATCCGCGGAATCGGGTGACGGACCTGCGGAGTCGGGTGACGGATCTGCGGAGTCGGGTGACGGACCTGCGGAGGGGCCGGGCCGGTGGGCGACTGGGCCGAGGCCGCATCACCCTGGCGGATCGGGTGACGGACCTGCCGGATCGGGTGACGGACCTGCGGAGGGGCAGCGGAGCATGGGTGGTCGAGGCCCTGGTGGGACGGAACCGCGCCCGTGGCGCCCCCAGTGGTGAACCTCAGCGGTGCTCGGCGGCAGCCACGGCACGGTGATCCGCAGTGGGTGCCGGGCCCCGAGCCAAAGTGAACGACGCGGCGTATGCCCGCGTTGCTGCTGCCGTCCCCGACTGACGGCCCGCATGGCCGCCAGAGGTAACGGTGCCGCGCCGCGCCGCTGCGCTGGTCGGGCGGGTCGGCTGGCGAGTGCGGCGGCGGGGATGCCGTTGGGGTCCATGACGCTGACCAGCTGGATGAGCGGCGTTGGTAATGGCAGCGGCGGGCTCGGGTCTGGCTGGCACGTCGGTAGCGTGACCAGTGCAGGCGGTGCTCGTGCTGGGGCAGTGGGGTGTGACGATGACGTGCCGTCAACCAGCGGATCTCCGGAACGCTGAGATCGGGGGCTCAGGTCGGCTGGGTCCGAGCCGCATTTAATTTCAAATGATACTGTATCGAATGAACGGATCGCCGATAATGTGCTCTCATGACCGCCGACGTTCCTCCTAGGACCACCGCCTCGCGTGCGACCGGCCGCCCCGGGGATGCCTCGCCTTTCGCTCTCGGCTTGCTGCTGCGCCGGGCGCACTGGCATGCGGCTGCGGTGATGGCAGAGGCGCTTCGGCCGCTCGGCATCGAGTTGCGGCATTTTGCCGTGTTGATCGTGCTGGTCGACCGCGGGTCAACAGTGCAGCGGGATTTGGCGGAGGCGACGGGGTCGGACAAGGCGGGAATCATGCGGGTCGTGGACGACCTGGAGCGTAGGGGGCTGGCCGTACGCAAGACCGTTCCGGGGGACCGGCGGGTGCGGGCGGTGGAGATCACGCCTCAGGGCATCGAGCTTTTCGATGCGGCCCATGTGGCGGCGGAGCCGCTGGCTGAGCGTCTGGTTGCCCAAATGGGGCCCGGCGAGCCCGAGCAGCTGGCGCATCTGCTGACCCGGTTTGCCTATCCCGCAGGCGGTGAGGCGTAAGCGCGCCCGCGCGCCGGTTGCCTACCGCGTGGGCGCGCTTCGTCTCATGCGGCTTTCGCGATGCCGCCGAAGCGGTGAACGGAGTTGTACAGCGCCAGCAGGGTCGATCCTGTCCGCCGTGGCGTGAGGCGGTCGAGGTGAAGTCGCCGTAGACCTTGCCGGCGGCAGGTTCTGGTGCCAGAGGCCGAACAGGGTGTCCATGAACGCCTTGGGCCGGGCCGCGACATTGCCGAACCGGGCGGCTGTGCCCAAGATGACGCGTCCGCTCGCAGCAGGTCCTCATGCGTCACCACGGGAATGTGCCCGGTGACCTGGACGTGCTCTGCCCAGGCGTTGTTACGGGTGACCGCTTGTACGGCCGCGCTCTCCTGGACGCGCCGCAGGCGGACCTCGGCCCCGGCGCCGGCGGCGCCTGCGCGTACCTCGTCGGCCGGCGTGAAGATTGTTCCTGTAGCGGAGTAGTAGGCGACGGCGACGTTCGTGGTCGGCGCCTGTACGAGTCACCTTCCTCACGATGTTCGGGGCTCACATACCCTGCGGATGGTATTAAGTGATACCGTCGCGAACGTAACGGAGATACACAAGACGGATTGGGCTGATGGGTAGGTAAGCGATCTTGGACGTCTATGAGGCGGTCACGAGCCGGCGGGCGGTGCGCGGATTCACCGACCGGTATGTCCCGAGGGAGGTGCTTGAGCGCGTGCTGTCCGCCGCGGCTTGGGCGCCGTCCGGATCGAATCTCCAGCCGTGGCACGCCTACGTGCTGACCGGTGGGCCGCTGGCCGAGCTCAAGAAGCGGGCCGGCGAGCGCGTGGCCGCAGGTGATCCCTGGGACGAGCGGGAGTACGAGATGTACCCGCCCGCGCTGAAGTCCCCGTACTGCGAGCGCCGATCCGCCTTCGGCAAGGAGCGCTACAGCGCACTCGGTATTTCGCGCGAGGACTGGGAGGCACGCCAGCGGGCCGCTTCCGCGAACTGGGGCTGTTTCGGCGCTCCCGCCGCCCTGTTCTGCTACATCGACCGCGACATGGGCCCGGCCCAATGGTCCGACGTCGGCATGTATCTGCAGACCGTCATGTTGCTGCTCCGCGCCGAAGGGCTGCACAGTTGCCCACAGATGGCGTGGTCGGTGTATCGCAGGACCGTCGCGGAGGTCCTGTCACCCCCGGACGGGCTCATCCTCTTCTGTGGCATGTCGATCGGGTTCGAGGACGTCACGGTGGATTACGCCCGTACGGGCCGGGCGCCGCTCGACGAGACGGTCACGTTCGTCGATGGCTAGTACTGCAATCGCAGAAGCTGATCTACCGCACGTTGCTGCGGTCGATCTGCGCGCACAAGGAGATCGCGGACAAGCGCATCCGCTCCAACGGGCTGGACCGGACAGTGGTCTACCCGACCAAGCTGACCCATGGCCCGCCAAGGGCACATACAGCGCGGGTGAGCGGCTGCCGATGAAAGGCAACCCGACGGACGTCGCCGCCTTCATGCACCGGGCGGCACACGGCAGCGAGTGGGTCCAACGCAGTGCCGTGATCACCAACTGACGACGCTCGGCACACATTGACTTCCACCGGCTCCTGAGGAAGTGGATCCCCGGCTCGTGCCACGGGGAGTCCTGCTTCGGCGCCGACCGAAGAAACGATTCCGTTTTCCCGCAGGCACCACATCACATCACGAGGAGAGACATGACCAACCAGTTCCGCCTCGGCGGCGACCTTACGATCGACCGGCTCGGCTTCGGCGCCATGCGCCTGCCCCAGGGCGGCCCGGGCGGACCCGCCCGCGACCCTGAGTCCGGCCGCGCCGTCTTGCGCTGCGCCGTTGAGCTCGGCGTCAACCACATCGACACCGCCGACTTCTATCGCAGCGAGAACGGCTCGGTGCGCGCCAACGCCCTGATCCGCGAGGCCCTGTCCCCGTACCCGGACTCCCTGGTCATCGCCACCAAGGTCGGCCCGGTCTTCGGCCCCGACGGTCCCGGCCAGGGCACCGCCGCCGATCTTCGGCCCCAGGTCGAAGCCAACCTCGAAAGCCTGGGCCTGAATCGCCTTGATCTGGTCTACCTGCGCATCGGCATGATGGAACCTCCGCACGGCGAGTCGCTCGCGGAACGCTTCGAGGTGCTCGCCGCGCTGCGCGAGGAGGGCCTGATCCGCCACCTGGGCATCAGTAACGTCGATGCCGGCCATCTCGCCGAGGCCCGTACGATCGCTCCTGTCGCGGCCGTCCAGAACAACTTCCACATCGCCAATCGTGACGAGACGGCCGTCCTGGACGCCTGCACGCAGGCCGGCATCGCCTTCGTCCCCTTCTTCCCCCTCGGCGGCGGCAGGGCCGACATCAACGAGCCCGGCCTGGTCAAGGTCGCCGAACGGCACGGCGCCACCGCCCATCAGATCGCCCTGGCCTGGCTGCTGGCCCTGTCCCCGGTCGCCCTGGCCATCCCGGGTACCGGTTCCGTGGCTCACCTGGAGGAGAACCTGACCGCCCGGTCGATCACTCTCACCGAGGAGGACCTTGCCGACCTCGCCTGATCGCAAAAAGGGGTGAACCGGGCGATTAGCACGGTTCTAGGCGATCACCCTCAGGCTCGTCGCATCGCACACCGCCCGCACGTGAGCGCGCAGCCCGGCCTCGGTGAGGTACGGCGCCCTCTGACCCCAGCACCACTCCGGCCGGGTTGCCCGTGAACGGTGTGCGCGTGAAGGAATCGACCTGAGGGGGAACTCTCACCGAACGCGCCATCCCACGGCGTCAGCGGGGCCGGCCGGGCGCGTACTGCGTTCTCAGTAGTCCAAAGTGTCGGCAGGCGCACGACGACGGGACGGGGACCGCGCTGACAGCCTCATGAGGTAACCGAGACAAGATGCGGAGACCTCATCACGTGGCTGCTTTTCTCTATCGACTGGGCCGGTCGGCCTTCCGGCGGCGCTGGTACGTCGCCGTCATGTGGGTGGCGGTGCTGGGCGTCGTCGGTTTCGGCGCCGCCACGGCCGCCGCCGCGCCCGACGACGGGTTCTCCATGCCGGGCACCGAGTCGCAGAAGGCGTTCGACCTGATCCAGCAGCGCTTCCCCGGCGCCGGCAAGGCCGACGGAGCGTCCGCCCGGCTGGTCTTCGTCGCTCCGGACGGGAAGAAGGTCACCGCGACCGGGAACCGGAAGGTCATCGAGAGCGCCGTGCGCGAGGTGGCCGCCGGACCACAGGTCGCCAGTGCCGTGAGCCCCTTCCAGGCGCACGCGGTGAGTGAGGACGCGTCGACGGCGTACGCGACCGTCACCTACAAGGTGAAGAGCAAGGACCTCACGGACGCCGACAAGAAGACGCTGGAGGACGCCGGCCAGCGCGGCCGGGCGGCGGGCCTGACCGTCGAGGTCGGCGGCGATGTGCTGGCGAGTCAGCCCTCGGCGGGCGGACCGGGCGAGATCATCGGTGTCGCCATCGCCGCCATCGTGCTGCTGATCACCTTCGGCTCGCTGGCCGCCGCGGGGCTGCCGCTGATCACCGCCATGATGGGTGTCGGAGTCGGCGTCACCTCGATCGTCGCCCTGGGCAGCACGCTCGGCCTGTCCATGACGACCACCACGCTGGCCTCGATGCTCGGCCTCGCGGTCGGCATCGACTACGCCATGTTCATCGTCTCCCGCTACCGAGAGGAGCGGGCCCGGGGGCATGCTCCGGAGGAGGCGGCGGGTCTGGCCGCGGGCACGGCCGGGTCCGCGGTGGTGTTCGCCGGACTCACCGTCGTCATCGCGCTCGCCGGGCTGTCGGTGGTCGGCGTTCCGATGTTGACCAAGATGGGCCTGGCCGCCGCGGGGACGGTCGTGGTCGCCGTACTCGTCGCGCTGACCCTGGTACCGGCCCTGCTCGGCTTCTTCCAGCGCGCCGTGCTGCCGCGCGCCGCGCGCCGGGGCGCGGGGAGCATGGACCGCGTCAAGGCGAACGGGGGCACCCGCTGGGCCCGGTTCGTCCTGCGCCGGCCCCTTCCCGTTCTTCTCCTCGGGGTCGTGGGGCTGGGGGTGCTCGCCGTACCGGTGATGGACCTGCAACTGGGCATGGCCGGCGATGAGGCCAAGTCGACCTCCACCACCGAGCGCCGCGCCTACGACGACCTGGCCAAGGGCTTCGGCTCCGGCTTCAATGGCCCGCTGACCGTCGTCGTCGATGCCAAGAACGCCACGGACCCGAAGGCCGCCGTGGCCACGATCACCCAGAAGATCGGCGCCACCCACGGTGTCGTCTCGGTCTCGCGGGCCCGGTTCAACGCCACGGGCGACACCGCGGTGTTCTCCGCGGTCCCGGCCACCGGCCCCAGCGACCAGAAGACCAAGGACATCGTCCACGCCATCCGCGCGGAACGCTCCGCGAGCGAGTCCGCCACCGGCGCGACCTTCGAGGTCAGCGGTGCCACGGCGGTGAACATCGACACCGCCCAGAAAGTCCAGGACGCGCTCATCCCCTACCTCGCGGTCGTCGTGGGCCTCGCCTTCCTGCTTCTGTCGGTGGTCTTCCGGTCGGTGCTCGTGCCCCTCAAGGCGGCCCTGGGCTTCCTCCTGTCGGTGCTGGCGGCCCTCGGCTCGGTCGTCGCGATCTTCCAGTGGGGCTGGCTGGCCGGTCTCCTCGGCATCGAGCCCGGTCCGATCATGAGCCTGATGCCCATCTTCATGGTGGGCATCGTCTTCGGCCTCGCCATGGACTACGAGGTCTTCCTGGTCGCGCGGATGCGGGAGGCGTACGTTCACGGGGACGGGCCTTGCCAGGCGGTGGTCTCGGGGTTCCGCAACAGCGCCCGTGTGGTGGTGGCCGCCGCGCTGATCATGATGGCGGTCTTCTCCGGTTTCATCGGTTCCGGCGAATCCATGATCAAGATGATCGGCTTCGGCCTGGCCACGGCCGTCCTGCTCGACGCCTTCGTCGTCCGCATGGCGATCGTGCCCGCGGTCCTCGCCCTGCTCGGCGAACGGGCATGGTGGATGCCACACTGGCTGCAGAAGGTGCTGCCCCGCGTGGACGTGGAAGGCGAAGCACTGGGCGACCGGTCCTCGGCCCTCCTGGCCGCGAACCAGGCGGCCGGGCGCGAGTCCGCGCACGTCTGACGGCCCGAAACGCCGACGGCCGCCCGTGAAAGGCACGGGTGGCCCGTCGGCCGTTCAGGACCGTCCACAATGGTCACAGCACCTGACAGGAAAGCTCGATGATCACCAGCTGGCAGCGATACGTGCGGGGCCACCCCCATGTCTTCACCGTGGCGGTTGCCCTGCTGCTCTTCGCAGCCTCCTTCCCCGGCAGCATGCTCAGCCGGCCTCACCCCAGCGGTCGGGTGCAGTGGCCCGCCGTGCTGCTCTCGGGCATCGCCTGCACCGCCCTGCTGTGGCACCACAGCCGCCCTCGCACAACCGTCACGCTGACCGCCGCCGGCGTCGTGGCCATGGCCGCACTCGGCTACCTGCTCACCCCCCTGCTGATGGCACCGGTCATGGCCGCGCTCTACTCCCTGGCCATCCGTACCGACCGGAGCACCACCCGCGCCTACGCCATCGCCACCGCCACCTTGCTGGTGGGCACGTCACTGATCGCCGACCCAACCTCCCACTCGCTGTACCTCAAGACCGCCAACCCCTTCGCCTGGGTGGTGCTGCCGGCCGTCGTCGGCAGCTCGGTCCGGTTGCGGCGCGCCTACCTGGAGGCCCTGAGAGCCCGCGCCGAGCACGCCGAGCGCACCCGAGAGGAGGAGGCGCGGCACCGGGTCACCGAGGAGCGCATGCGAATCGCCCGCGAGCTGCACGACGTCGTCGCCCATCACCTCGCCCTGGCCAACGCCCAGGCCGGCACCGCCGCGCACCTCGCGCGGACCCGTTCCGATCAGGCCCAGAAGATCCTTGCCGACCTCACCGGCACCACCTCCTCGGCGCTGCGCGAACTCAAGGCCACCGTCGGCCTCCTGCGCCAGGCGGGCGACCCGGACGCACCTGTGGAACCGGCCCCCGGACTGGCGCAGCTCCCCGGCCTGATCGCCTCGCTGCAGTCCGGCGGACTCACGGTCACCGTCACCACCGAGGGCGAACCGCAACGTCTCTCACCGGGACTGGACCTCACGGCGTTCCGGATCGTGCAGGAGGCACTCACCAACGTCACCAAGCACGCCCCCACGAGGACGGCGCGCGTACGGCTCTCCTACTCTCACGACCGGCTGACCATCACGGTCACCGACGACGGAGGCGCGGCGGTCCCCTCCGCTCCCGCGTCGGGCGGCGGCTTCGGCCTCATCGGCATGCGCGAACGCGCCCTCTCCGTCGGCGGCCTGTTCCTGGCGGGCCGCCGCCCCGAAGGGGGCTTCGAGGTCACCACCGAACTCCCGCTGCACCCCCGGAACCCGGAAGAGGCTCCGACCGTATGACCATCCGCGTCCTCCTCGCCGACGACCAGGCCCTCCTGCGGGCGACCTTCCGAATTCTGATCGACTCGTGTGCCGACATGGACGTGGTCGGCGAAGCCGCCGACGGCGAGGAAGCGGTCGAACTCACCCGGGCGCACCACCCCGACGTCGTGGTCATGGACATCCGCATGCCCGGCATGGACGGCCTGACCGGCACCGCCGTCATCTGCGGCGACCCGGATCTGTCGGCCACGCGCGTGCTCATTCTCACGACGTTCGAGGTC
The DNA here is from genome assembly GCF_024055795.1 of Actinoallomurus purpureus. Classification (GTDB taxonomy): domain Bacteria; phylum Actinomycetota; class Actinomycetes; order Streptosporangiales; family Streptosporangiaceae; genus Actinoallomurus; species Actinoallomurus purpureus. The sequence continues at coordinate 64,398 of NZ_JAMXMY010000013.1, forward strand.
GACGAGTACGTCGCCCAGGCGATCCGCGCCGGCGCGAGCGGCTTCCTCGGCAAGGACGTCCTACCCGGCGAACTCCTCACCGCGATCCGCACCGTGGCCTCCGGCGATGCGCTCCTGTCCCCGTCGGCCACGCGGGCACTCATCACGCGTTTCCTCGCGACCCCCGAATCCGGCGCCCGCCTGGCGTCACCCGAACGCCTCGCCGCCCTCACGGCCCGCGAACGAGAAGTGATGGCACTGGCCGCCGAGGGATGGTCCAACAGTGAGATCGCCGAAGAACTCGTCGTCAGCCCGCTGACCGTGCGCACCCATGTCCACCGTGCCATGGCGAAACTGGACGTCCGCGACCGCGCCCAGCTGGTCGTGATCGCCTACCAGTCCGGACTCGTACGGCCCGCGCCGCCGCACTGAGGGCGTGCCCCGGCGGTGTCCGGGCGCGCGCAGGTCCGCCGGGACGCCGGGTCGTCCCTGCGCGCATGCCGGCCGTGGATCCTGGGTGTGGTTTTCCCAGGAAATTCCCGGCCTTCCTGGTCGTCCTTCTGTTGCCCAGGCTTGTGACCACGGACGCCGGACCCGCAGGTGATGCGGCGGGCGCGGTAAGTGGAACCTGTCAGGAAGGACACTCATCATGGCTGTGTGGTTGGTAACCGGAGCATCGCGTGGGATCGGGGCGGAGATAGCCCGGGCCGCCGTGGGCGACGGCGATGACGTCGCCGTCGCGGTGCGTGACCCCGACCGGCTCCCGGACGATCTGAAGAACTCCTCGCATGTGCTGCCGCTGGCCCTGGACGTGACCAGGACCGGGGACATTCCCGCTGCGGTGGGTGAGGTCGTGACCCGGTTCGGGCGGATCGACGTGCTGGTCAACAACGCGGGCCGGGGCCTGCTGGGCGCGGTGGAGGAGATCACCGACGCCGAGGCGCGATCACTGTTCGACCTGAACGTCTTCGGACTGATCAACATGACCCGTGCGGTGCTGCCGGTGATGCGCCGCCAGGGCTCGGGCAAGATCGTGAACATCGGATCCCGATCCGGTTTCGAGGGCGAGCCCGGTGTCGGTCTCTACAGTGCCTCCAAGTTCGCCGTGGCGGGTATCAGCGAAGCCCTGGCGGCCGAGCTGGAGCCGTTCGGTATCCAGACGATGGTGGTCGAGCCCGGAGTCTTCCGAACCGACTTCCTCGACGCCAGCTCGCTGTCGGTCGCTGCGGCCCGGATCGCGGACTACGACGGCACGCCGGCGCACAACACGCTGGACTGGATCGACACCGCGAACCACGCGCAGCTCGGCGACCCTGTCCGGGGCGCGGCCCTGATCTATGAGGTCACCGCGCAGGAGAAGCTGCCCGGCCACCTCTACCTGGGGCGAGACACCCTCGAACGCCTCGAGACCAAGATCCACCGGATCCGCGAGGACACCGGACCCTGGCGACAGAAGTCCATCGCCACCGCCCACGACGGCGCCGCCTGAATCCAGACCAGCCGGCCTCGCGGAGCCTCCGATCCCCCGATCCCCCGATCTCCGCGAGGCCGGCCTCCCGACCCATCGGCCGGCGTCGCCCGGACACCGGCCGCTCATGACACCGAAAGCGATGACTCCCATGTCGACCTCGACGGCAACCTCACAAATCCTCACCGGCACTCCTTTGGCCGGACGCGTGGCGGTGGTCTCAGGCGCCTCCAGTGGTATCGGCGCCGCCACCGCGCAGCGGCTCGCCCGGCTCGGCGCGAAGGTCGCCGTCCTGGCCCGCCGCAAGGACCGGCTCGACGCGCTCGTGCACACGATCGAGGCCGCCGGCGGCACCGCCGTCACCGTGCCCGTCGACGTCACCGACCGTGCCGCGGTCCAGGCCGCGGCAGACGAGATCGCCGAGCGGCTCGGCCCCGTGGACCTGGTGTTCAATAACGCCGGCGTCCAGCTGATCTCCGCGATCGAGGACCTGAAGGTCGATGACTGGCAGCGCCAGATCGACCTGAACATCGGTGGCGTCATGAACGTCATCGCCGCGTTCCTCCCGCAGCTGACGGCCGCCGCAGCCGACGGCCCGGCCGATCTGATCAACACCTCCTCGATCGCCGCCACCCGGATTCTGGAGAAGTTCTCCATCTACTCCGGCACGAAGGCCTACATCAGCCATCTCACCCGGCTCCTGCGGGTCGAGCTCGGGCCCAAGAACGTCCGGGTCTCCGCGATCGAACCGGGCATGGTCGACACCGAGCTGCCCGACCATGTCACCGACGCGGACGCGACCGCGCTGATGGCCGGGCTGATCAGGGACATCGACGTCCTGCAGTCCGATGACATCGCCGAGACGGTGGCGTTCATCGCCTCCGTGCCCCCTCATGTGAACCTGACCGAGATCACCATCCTGCCCACCGCACAAGCCGTCTGATGCCGGTCACCGGCGCCTGGCCCACCACACCCGGTAACGGCGCGCCCCAGCTGGAAGGTGGTGGGCCAGATCGCCCCCGGCCCACCGCACGCCTCCCCGAACGAGCCCAGACCGGCCACGCCACTCGGCGGCTTGCCCCGGTCGGGCAGACTCAGAACATGGAAGACCTGGTGGACCTGGGGAAGTACCTACGCTCCCGCCGCGAGCGGCTGAAGCCCGCCGACGTGGGACTGCCAGACCATGCTTCGAGGCGGCGCGTGCCCGGTCTGCGCCGGGAAGAACTCGCCCAGCTCGCCGGCGTCAGCTCCGACTACCTCACCCGCCTGGAGCAAGGGCGCTGCCGTACCGCGTCGTCGGCCGTCCTCGGCGCCCTGGCGGACGCCCTGCGCCTGGACGACACCGAACGCGCTCACCTGTTCGACCTCGCAGCCCATCCCGCCTCCCACGCGCAGCGCCGCGCCCCTCGGCCGGAACCGCAGGAGGTCCGGCCGGCCGCCGGCTGCTGGACGACGCCCACTGCCCCGCCTTCGTGCTCGGCCGACGCACCGACATCCTCGCCGGCAACCGCCTCGCCATGGCCCTCATCGTCGACTTCGACGCGCTTCCCGGCCCCGAGCGGAACCAGGCACGGTTCGTCTTCCTCGACCCCTGCGCCCGGGACCTGTATGCGGACTGGGAGACCGTCGCCGCCGACACGACGGCAATGCTCCGTATGGACGCCGGCCGGCACCCGGACGATCCGTGGCTGCAGGGACTGGTGGAAGAGCTTTCGGCTCACAGCGCGCCCTTCCGGCGACACTGGGTCGATCAGAAGGTCCACGAACGCGCCGACGGAACCAAGGGCTACCACCATCCGGTCGTCGGCGACCTCACCGTCACGTACCAGGCCATGAAGCTCCCCGCCGTGGAGGAGCAGACCCTGTACATCTACACCACCGAACCCGGCTCGGCCTCCGAGGCCGCGCTGAGACTCCTCGCCAGCTGGACGACCTCTCGAAAGAAGGGCGAACCAGCCGAGACCGTCGGTGCTGACCCTTCAAGATCGGCAGGTTCGGGCGTCCCGAGGATATAAGGGCCGCCGCATCGTCCACCTCAACCGCGAATCGCCTGCCCGGCGCTGACAAGTGCCGGGCAGGCAGGCCTCAGGCGCTCGCCGCCAGCACTCATGACCCAGGACGATCAGCGGCGCCCAGCGGCGTCGGCTCAGCGCAGAGCCGACGCATGGAACGCGAGTACATCCGCGACCTGAGCGTCTCTGATTGGCTAAGCGATCCTGAGGAATCCTCGGGAATCGTTCCGGCTGGGTGCCGGGTATGTGCCGATCGTCTTCGTGCCCTGGTGTCGGCGGGCAGAGCCGCCGACCCGCGTGGCACGTCCCTCCGGACGCTGTCGGTCCAGCGTGCACGGCTATCGGACCGAGGAGGGTGCCCCGCGTCGCCTGGGCACGGGGCGTGCTGATGACAGAACGATACCACGGGATCACCAAGGGTGACCAAGAAAAGAAGTGAGCCTGCTTTCGTTCAGCGGAGGCGGAGGGCCAGGAAGAGGTCGACGCGGTCTTCGAGGCGGGCGAGGTCACGGTCGGTGAGTTCCTCGATGCGCTGGATGCGGTACCGCACCGAGTTGACGTGGAGGTGCATCTGGTCGGCGCACCGGGTCCAGGAGCCGGAGACCTGGAGGAAGGTCTCCAGCGTACGGATCAGGTCGGCGCGGTGCGCCTCGTCGTAGGCGCGGAGAGGTCCGAGCACGCGATCCCTGAACATGGTCCGCGCGTCGTCGGGAACGCCGGCCAGCAGCAGGGCGTGGGTGGCGAGTTCGCCGGGGCCGACGACGCGGACCGGGTCGGTGCCGCCGGCGGCCAGCGCGCGGGCGTGGCGGGCCTCCTTGACGGCGCCGCGCAGTCCCTCGGCGGTGGTGGCCTTGGCGACGCCCACCGCCAGGCCGCCGTCGGTGAGCCCGGGGGACAGGACCAGGAGCGCCTGCCGGATCTCTCCGGCGAGGTCGTGATCTGGCCCGGCGGCAGGGACCAGCGCGACCGCCTCGTCGTCGAGGAGTCCCACGGCGGACCCGGTGGGAAGGATCTCGCGGAGCAGGCGGCACAGCTCGTCCGGACGTGGTGCGCGCTCGGCGCTCGCGGCCACGGCGATGACGGCGGCGGGGTCCAGCCCGGCCAGTTCCAGGCGGGGAAGGATCTCGGCGGTGGCGGCGTCGGCGACGACGAGGCGCACGAGCTCCTGGGCCAGACGGCTCCCGGCGCTCAGGTGATCGTCCGAGCGGGCCCGCTCGATGGCCACGATCGCGGTCAGCTCTGAGGTCAGGGCCCGGCGTTCGGCGGACCATTCGGTCCAGTCACCCTCGCAGACGAGGAGCCAGTCGGCGACGCGTGAGGTGGTGTCCGGGGCGACGGGAAGGATCGAGAGGTCGCGGCCCGGGAGCGGGGCCGGCAGGCGGGGGGCGGTGAGGAAGGCGCGGACCAGGTCGGCGGGGGAGAGGGCGTCGGGCAGGTCGTGGGAGCCGGCGACCAGCCGGCCGGGAGGTGCCAGCACCCAGCAGCGCATGCCCAGGTCACGGCCGACGAGATCAAGGAGGGGACCGAGGCCGGCGCCTTCGGTGGCACCAGCGACGAGGCGGCGGTGGCGGCCCAGCACGGCGGTCAGGTCGGCGGCGCGGGCGGTGGACAGGCGCCGCATGACCTGCTCGGTGACGCTGGCGAAGGCGACGTCCTCCGGCACCCGGAAGAGCGGCAGGCCGTGGTGGCGACAGGCCTCGATCAGGTCGGCGGGGATGGTGGCGGCCTCGGCGTCCCAGGCGGCCAAGGCGGAGACCCGGGCCTTGGTGAGGGCCCGTACGAAGATCTCGGTGTCGGCGGGACGGACCCGCCAAACGAGGCCGGACAGGACCAGCTCGCCGCCGCTCAGGTAGCGGCCGGGGTCCTTCAGATCGGTGGTGACCACCCAGCGGATCGTTCGGTCGAGCTCACCGTGTCCGGTGACCAGTTCCAGCCGCAGATCCGAGATGGTCAGGAGACTCCGCAGCCGCATGAGGGCTCCCTTCGTCGATCGTCTCCGGTCGGTGGACACCCGGCGGAGTCGCGGCGGGACGGCCGGCGCGCGAACAGCCGAGATTGGAGGAACCTACGGAATACCGCGGAGGCCGGCGGTCACTGTTCGGAGGTCCTGCGTCTCGACCTACCCAGCCCGGCCTGTGTGTACTTGCCGGAACCGGGCGAAAGGCCGAACGGGCGAGGAGGCACGGTGGCGGCACGGTCCGATCAAGGGAGGCCGGACGAGTCTACGCGAGCGCCGTCCGAGGCGGAACTGCTGGCCTGCTGCGCCTCGCGCCGATGGGCCCGTGCGGTCGCGGCGGGGCGCCACGACGATCTGGCCGCCCTGCGGACCGCCTCGGCCCGCGCTCTGGCCGGGCTGGGCTGGGACGACGTCCTTGAGGCGCTGGCCGCCCATCCTCGGATCGGGGACCGGCCGGACGGAGCCGGGCGCGAGGCCCGATGGTCCCGCGGCGAGCAGTCCGGGATGGACGCGGCCGCCGCGGAGATCCGGCGGGCGATGGTCGAGGGCAACCTGGCGTACGAGGAGCGTTTCTGCCATGTCTTCCTGATCTGCGCCACCGGGCGGAGTGCCGCCGAACTGCTCGCCGAGCTGCGGGCCCGGCTGGACCACGACGTCGAGACCGAGCGCCGCGTCGTCCGCGCCGAGCTGTCCAAGATCGTCGATCTTCGTCTCGTCGGGCTCGTCACGGAAGGAGACCGCTGAGATGTCCCTGTCCACCCACGTCCTGGACGCCGCGGTCGGACGGCCGGCCGAGGGCGTTCCCGTACGGCTGGAGAGCCGCGCGGCCGACGGATCCTGGAAGCCGGTGGCCACGGGCCGTACCGACGCCGACGGGCGGTTCCGGGACTGGCCGGCCCCCGGTGCGGGCGTCCACCGGCTGGTCTTCGAGACCGAGGGGATCTCCGCCTTCTATCCCGAGGTCGCAGTGGCCTTCACGGTCACCGAGCCCGAGCGGCACCACCACATTCCCCTGCTGCTCAGCCCGTTCGCCTACTCCACCTATCGAGGGAGCTAGCTTTGCGACTCGGGCCGAACAGGTACGGCAAGGCCGAGACCCGGGTCGTCCGGATCACCAGGGACGGTGGCGTCCACCACATCAAGGACTGCAACGTCAGCGTCTCCCTCTCCGGGGACATGGACGCGGTCCATCTGGTCGGCGACAACGCGGGGGTCCTGCCGACCGACAGCCAGAAGAACACGGTCTTCGCCTTCGCCAGGAAGTACGGCATCGCCGAGATCGAGGAGTTCGCGCTGCTGCTGGCACGGCACTTCGTCGACTCGCAGCCCGCCATCCACCACGCGCGGGTCGAGGTCGGGGAGTACTTCTGGGACCGGATCCCGGTGGACGGGCGCACGCACCGGGGGCAGCACTCCTTCGTCAGGTCCGGGCGCGAGATCCGCACCTGCGTCGTCCACCACGACGGACCGTCGCGGCAGGTCACGATCGTGTCCGGGCTGAAGGGACTGACCGTCCTCAACTCCACCGGTTCGGAGTTCCACGGCTTCGTCGAGGACGAGTACACCACCCTCCGGCCGACCCGCGACCGCGTCCTGGCCACCGAGGTCAGCGCCGCGTGGCGGCATTGGGGCGAGCACGAGGACTTCGGCGCGTCGTACGAGCGGGCGCGCCGGGCCATGCTCGACGCGTTCGCCGGGACCCACAGCCTCTCGCTCCAGCAAACGCTGTACGCGATGGGCGGCCAGGTCCTGGAGGCCTGCGCGGAGATCTGTGAGATCCGCCTCGCGATGCCCAACAAGCACCATTTCACGGTCGACCTGGAGCCCTTCGGCCTGGACAACCCGCAAGAGGTGTTCTTCGCCGCCGACCGTCCGTACGGCCTGATCGAGGGCGCCGTCCTCGCCGATGACGCCCCCGACGCCGGTTTCGCCTGGAACTAGGGGGGACGAGAAGAATGGACTTCCTGCGCCCCACGAGCTGGGAGGAGGCGCTCGCCGCCAAGGCCGAGCGCCCGGAGGCCCTGCCCATCCAGGGCGGCACCGACGTGATGGTCGAGCTGAACTTCGGCGTGCACCGCCCCGCAGCGCTCCTCGACCTCGGCCCGGTCCGTGAGCTCGCGACCTGGGAGCCGCTGCCCGACGGATCCGTGCGCGTCGGAGCCGGTGTCCCGTACGCCCGGCTGATCGCCGAGCTGGGCGACCGGATGCCCGGTCTCGCGCAGGCCGCGCGTACGGTCGGCTCGCCGCAGATCCGGAACCGCGGCACGGTCGGTGGCAACCTCGGCGCGGCGTCGCCGGCCGGCGACGCGCATCCGCCGCTGCTGGCGGCGGGCGCGGCGTACGAGGTGGAGTCGGCGGCCCAGGGCGTCCGGTCGATCCCGGCCACCGAGTTCTACCTGGGCGTCAAACGCAACGCGCTGCGGCCCGACGAACTGATCCGCGCGTTCCGGCTGCCTCCGGTGGCGGGTCCGCAGTACTTCTCCAAGATCGGCACCCGCAACGCGATGGTGATCGCGGTCTGCTCGTTCTCCATCGCGCTCTTCCCGAGCGAGCGGCGTGTCGGCACCGGACTCGGCTCCGCCGCTCCGACCCCGCTCCGCGCGTACGCGGCCGAGGAGTTCCTGGCCGACGCGGCGGACTGGGACGGCGACCTGGACGAGGCGGTGGCCGGGCGCTTCGGCGAGCTGGTCGGCGCGGCGGCGAGCCCGATCGACGACGTGCGCGGCACGGCCGAATACCGCCGGCACGCGCTGGGCGTCATGGCGCGCCGGACCCTGGCCTGGGCGTGGAACGACCACCGGAAGGGAGCCCTGGAGTGCGCGTGAGGTTCAGCGTCAACGACCGGGAACAGGTCGCCGACGACGTGTGGGAGGGCGAGAGCCTTCTGTTCGTGCTCCGCGAGCGCCTGGGCCTGCCCGGTGCCAAGAACGCCTGTGAGCAGGGCGAGTGCGGCTCGTGCACGGTCTACCTCGATGGCGTGCCGGTCTGTGCGTGCCTCGTCGCCGCGGGGCAGGCGCAGGGCCGGGAGGTGCGGACGGTGGAGGGCCTGGCCTCCGCCGACGGGCTCGCGCCCGTCCAGCAGGCGTTCGCGGAGTGCGGAGCCGTGCAGTGCGGCTTCTGCACACCGGGCCTGCTCGTGCAGGCCGATGACCTGATCACGCGGGTGCCCGATCCCTCCGACGCGGAGATCCGCGAGGCGCTAGCCGGCAACCTGTGCCGTTGCACCGGCTACGAGAAGATCCTGGAGGCCGTACGCCGGGCGGCCGAGCTGAAGGCCGCCGGCCGATGACCGTCATCATCGAGGGTGCCTACCTCGCGCCGGTCGTCGGCGCCGAGATCCCCGACGGCCATCTGGTGATCGAAGGCGACCGGATCACCGCGATCGGGTCCGGTCCGGCGCCGTCCGCCGTCGGCGCGGACCCGGCGGAGCGGATCGACGCCCGGGGCTGCCTGGTCACACCGGGCCTGGTCAACACCCACCATCACCTCTATCAGTGGGCCTCTCAGGGGCTGGCCAAGGACGACACGCTCTTCGACTGGCTGGTGACGCTCTACCCGACCTGGGCGCGGATGGACGCCGAGGTCGTGAGCGGAGCGGCCGCCGCCGGGCTCGGCTGGCTGGCCAGATCGGGCACGACGACCACCACCGACCACCACTACGTCTTCCCCAAGGGCCGCGGTGACCTGTTCGCCGCCGAGATCGATGCCGCCCGGCGCATCGGCGTCCGCTTCCATCCCTGCCGGGGCTCGATGGACCGCGGGCGATCGGACGGCGGACTGCCGCCGGACGAGGTGGTGGAGAGGCTCGACGACATTCTCGACGCCACCGCCGCCGCGATCGACGCCTACCACGACGACTCGTTCTCCTCCATGCTGCGGATCGCGGTGGCCCCCTGCTCTCCGTTCTCCGTCAGCAAGGAGCTGCTGGTCGAGTCGGCCGCCCTGGCGCGGGCCAAGGGCGTACGACTGCACACCCACCTCGCCGAGACCCTCGACGAAGAGGAGTACTGCCGCGAGCAGCTGAACCGCACTCCGGTGGAGTACATGGAGCAGGTCGGCTGGCTCGGCGACGACGTCTGGTTCGCGCACACCGTCCACCTGAGCGACTCCGACATCGCCACGATGGCGGACACGGGCACCGGAACGGCACACTGCCCCAGCTCCAACGCGCGGCTGGGCGCCGGCATCGCCCGGGTCCGCGACCTGCTCGGCGCCGGCGTCCCGGTCGGCCTGGGAGTGGACGGCCCGGCGTCGGCCGAGATGGTCCCCATGATCGGCGAGCTCCGGCAGACCATGTACCTGCAGCGGGCCCGGTACGGCCCGAGCGCGCTGACCGCCCGGCAGGCCCTGGAACTCGGCACTCTCGGCGGCGCCCGGCTCCTCGGCCGGCAGAACGAGATCGGCTCCCTGGAGGTCGGCAAGCTCGCCGACGTCGCCGTCTGGCGGGTGGACGGCTTTCACGCGGCGGTCGGCGACCCGGTGGTCGCCCTCGTCCACGGCCAGTCCCCGCCGCTGGCCAGGCTGCTGGTGGGCGGCCGGACGGTGGTGGCCGACGACGTGCTCGTCTCCGCGCCGCAGCATGAGATCGCCGAGGCGGGCGCCACCGCGCGCCGCCGCCTGATGGAACTGGCGAAGGAGGTCCGGTGACGACGGTTCCGGTATCCGCGGCGAAGGACGTCGTCGCCCCCGGCCGGGGCGGGGTGGGCGACAGCGTGCTCCGGCCCGACGGCACGCTCAAGGTCACGGGCGAGTTCGCCTACGCCTCCGACCTCTGGATCGACGGGATGCTGTTCGGCGTGACGCTGCGCAGCCCGCACGCACGCGCCAGGATCCGCTCGATCGACGTCGGCCCCGCACTCGCGGTGCCCGGTGTCGAGGCGGTCCTCACGCACGAGGACGTGCCCGGGCGCAAGGTGTACGGACTGGAGCACGCCGACCAGCCCGTGCTCGCCATCGGCGAGGTCCGTCACCAGGGCGAGCCGATCGCGCTGGTCGCCGCCGATCACCCGGAGACGGCCCGGCACGCGGCGGAGCAGATCAGGGTCGGGTGGGAGGTCCTGGAACCGATCACCGACGCGCGGGCCGTCATCGCCGACCCGGACAGCCTCAGAGTCCAGGACCGCGGCGGCATCGCCCGCCACCAGCCGGTCCGTGTGGGAGACATGGTCGCCGCCCGCGCGCGGGCGGAGGTCGTCGTGTCCGGGGACTTCTCCGTCGGCATCCAGGACCAGGCGTTCCTCGGGCCGGAGTCCGGCCTGGCGGTCCCGGGTGAGGACGGCGGAATCGACCTGTTCGTCGCCACCCAGTGGCTGCACAACGACCTCCGGCAGATCGCGCCGTGCCTCGGTCTGCCCGATGAGAAGGTCCGGATGACACTGGCCGGCGTCGGCGGAGCGTTCGGCGGCCGCGAGGACCTGTCGATGCAGATCCACGCCGGCATGCTGGCGCTGCGCACCGGCCGGCCGGTCAAAATCGTCTACAACCGGTACGAGTCGTTCTTCGGCCACGTGCACCGGCATCCGGCGCTGATGCGCTACGAGTACGGCGCGACCCGCGACGGCAGGATCCTTTACGCCGACGCCGAGATCGTCCTCGACGGCGGCGCCTACACCTCCTCCACGCTCGCCGTGGTGGCGAACGCGGCCTCCCTCGGCCTCGGACCGTACGAGATCCCCAACATCGAGATCGACGCGTACGGCGTCTACACCAACAACCCGCCCTGCGGCGCGATGCGGGGATTCGGCGCGGTGCAGGCCTGCTTCGCCTACGAGTCGATGATGGACCGGCTCGGCGAGGCGTGCGGCGTCGGGCCGGTCGAGATCCGCCGGATCAACGCCGTCGGCCAGGGTTCCAAGCTGGCCACCGGCCAGGTCATCGACTCGCCGGCACCTCTCGCCGACATGCTCACCCGGCTGGAGGCGATGCCGCTGCCCGCGCCGCCGGACACCGCCGACCTCCGGAACCTGCCGGGCGGCGTCTCCCAGACCACCCACGGCGAGGGCGTGGCCCGCGGCGTCGGCTATGGCGTGGGCATCAAGAACATCTGTTTCTCCGAGGGCTTCGACGACTACTCGACCGCCCGGGTGCGGCTGGAGGTCGTCGGCGGCGAGGCGACGGCGGTAGTGCACACCGCCGCCGCCGAGGTCGGCCAGGGCCTGGTCACACTGCAGGCGCAGATCGCCCGTACCGAACTGGGCGTCGACCGGGTCGTCATCCAGCCGGCGGACAACGGAGTGGGCGACGCCGGCTCCTCCTCCGCCTCACGCCAGTCCTACATGACCGGCGGCGCGGTGAAGGCGGCCTGCGAGGCGGTCCGCGCGGACGTCCTCGCGCTGGCCCGGGAACGCCTCGGCGGGACCTACGAGGATCTGTCGCTCATCGGCGGAAAGGTGGTGTCGGCGTCGGCGGGCGCGCTGGCCGAGATCGCCGACGTCCTCGGCGACCGGGTCGTCGAGCAGACCCGCGAGTACCACCACCGGCCCACCGTCGCCATGGATCCGGTCACCGGACAGGGCGACACCCACGTCCAGCTCGCGCTCTGCGTGCACCGCGCCGTGGTCGACGTCGACGTCGAGCTCGGCCTGGTCAAGGTGGTGGAGCTGGCCGCCGTCCAGGACGTCGGGAAGATCATGAACCGGCTCTCGCTGGAAGGCCAGATCCACGGCGGCTCCGCGCAGGGCCTCGGGCTGGCGCTGATGGAGGAGATCGTCGTCCAGGACGGCCTCGTCCGGAACCCGTCCTTCACCGACTACCTCATCCCCACGATCCTCGACATGCCGCCCATGCGGCTGGACATCCTCGAGAGTCCCGACCCGGCCGCCCCGTACGGGCTGCGGGGTGCCGGAGAGCCGCCCACGCTCTCCTCCACGCCGGCCATCGTCGCGGCCGTCCGCGACGCCACCGGACGGGCGCTCACCCGGGTACCGATCCGACCGGAGCACATATGCCGCTGATGTTCCTCAATGGCGGGGCGATGCGAGGCGGGCCGCTGCATCACCTCCTGGACGGCGCGCCGCTGGCCGCCGCGACCACGACCGCACCCCGATACCGCTTCTACTCGGTCGCCGACCGGTTCCCCGCGCTCCTTCCGGTCGCGCACGGCGGGGCCCGCATCGCGGGCGAGGTCTACGACGTGCCGATGGACGTGCTGCGCGACCGGCTGCTGCCGGCCGAGCCGCCCGAACTGGAACTGGGCGTGATCGAGCTGGTCGACGGCACGTCGTCCCTGGCCATGGTGCTCCGCCGCCCGTCGACGTCCTTCCCCGAACTGCTCGACATCACCGAACACGGCGACTGGTCCGCCTACCGGAGAACGACGTCCCCATGAGCCCGGACTCCGTCTTCGACCTGGTCGTGCGCTCGCGTCGTACGCTGTTTCCGGAGGGGGAACGGCCCGCGGCCGTGGCCGTGCGGAACGGGAGGATCGCCGCCGTCGGCGACCACGATGGCGCTCCGCCGGCCGGCACCCGGGTGGACCTCGGCGACATCGCGCTGCTCCCGGGGCTCGTCGACACGCACGTCCACGTCAACGAGCCGGGCCGTACGGAGTGGGAGGGCTTCGCCACGGCGACCCGCGCCGCCGCGGCCGGCGGAGTGACCACCATCGTGGACATGCCGCTGAACTCGCTTCCGCCCGTGACCACCGCCGCGGCGCTGGCAGTCAAGAAGGAGGCGGCGGAGGGGCGATGCTTCGTCGACGTCGGCTTCTGGGGCGGTGCGGTCCCCGGAAACACGCGGGAGCTGCGGGCACTGCACGACCTCGGGGTCTTCGGCTTCAAGTGCTTCACCGCCGACTCCGGCGTGCCGGAGTTCCCGCCGCTGTCGTACGACGCGATGGAGGAGGCGTTCGCCGAGATCGCGTCCTTCCAGGGCCTGGTCATCGTGCACGCCGAGGACCCGGGGGCGCTGTCGGCCCCGGCAGACGGCGGTTATGACGCCTTCCTGGCCGCGCGGCCGCCGAGCGCGGAGCACAAGGCCGTCGAGCAGGTGATCCGGCTGGCCGAGACGACGGGGGCACGGGCGCACATCCTGCACCTGTCGGCCGCCGACTGCGTCGAGCCGCTGGCCCGGGCACGGGCCCGGGGCGTGCGGATCACCGCCGAGACCTGCCCGCACTACCTGACGCTGTCGGCCGCCGAGATCCGGCCGGGCGCCACTCACTTCAAGTGCTGCCCGCCGATCCGCGACGCCGCCAACCGGGACGGGCTCTGGCACGGCCTTGCCGCCGGAGTGGTCGGCTGCGTCGTGACGGACCACTCGCCGTGCCCGCCCGAACTCAAGCGCGGCGGGTTCGACGAGGCCTGGGGTGGGATCTCCTCCCTGCAGCTCGGCCTGCCCGCCGTCTGGACCGAGGCGCGCCGGCGCGGTCACGACCTGGCGGACGTGGTGCAGTGGATGTCGGCCGCGCCGGCGGCGCTGGCGGGCGCCCAGGGCAAGGGCGCCATCGCGGTCGGGAACGACGCCGATCTGGTGGCGTTCGCCCCGGACGAGGCGTTCACCGTCGACCCGGCGGCGCTACGGACCCGTCACCACGTCACGCCCTATACGGGCCGCGAGCTCACCGGCGTGGTGCGGGCCACCTGGCTGCGCGGCGAGATCGTGGGCGACACGCCGCGCGGGCGTCTCTTGGGGAGATGATCGATGGCCGACTTCACGTCTCTGCCAGATCTGGCGGTCCGGAATCTCGGCGGATCCGTCATCGCCGCGAGCGACGAGTCCTTCGCGGAGCGGGAGAACCTGATCAACCCCTGGGCGGCCGGGCACCAGGCGGAGACCTTCGGGCGGAAGGGCCAGGTCTACGACGGCTGGGAGACCGCCCGGCGGCGGCCGTCCGTGCTCGGGCTGAAGGTCGACGACCGCGGCCACGACTGGGCGCTGGTCCGGCTCGGACTGCCCGGTGTGATCCGGGGGGTCGTCATCGACACCGCCTGGTTCCGGGGAAACTTCCCGGCGTACGCGTCGGTCGAGGCATGCGCGGCGGAGGGGCATCCGTCGGCCGAGGAGCTCGCGGCCCGCGAGTGGGCGGAGATCGTGCCGCGGAGCCCGCTGAGCGGGGACGCCCGGCACCCGTTCCCGGTCCAGGCGGCGCGGCGGTTCACCCATGTCCGCCTGAACATCTTCCCGGACGGCGGTGTCGCGCGGCTCCGCGTGCACGGCGAGGTCGTCCCGGACCCGCGGCTGCTGACCGGCCTGACGGTGGACCTGGCGGCGCTGGAGAACGGCGCGCGCGTCACGGGCTGCTCGAACCTGTTCTACTCCACGCCGGAGAACATCCTGGCCCCCGGCCTGCCGCGCCACCAGGGGGAGGGCTGGGAGACCGCGCGCCGGCGCGACGACGGCAACGACTGGGTCACGGTCGAGCTGGCCGCCCCCGGAGTGCCGAGGCTGGTCGAAATCGACACCACGCACCTCAAGTTCAACGCTCCCGGCTGGGTCGCGCTCTCCGGCCGGGACGCCCAGGCGCAGGAAGAGTGGGTCCCCCTGCTGCCGCCGACCCGGATCCAGCCGGACGGCCGCCACCGGTTCCGGCTGGACAGCGCCGCCCCGCCGCCCGAGGTGACGGACGTACGACTGGACATCTACCCCGACGGCGGCATCGGCCGGCTCCGCGTCTGGGGCGAGCTGACAGAGGACGGCGAGCGTACCCTCCGCGACCGCTGGGACGCCTTCGTCTGTGCGGTCGGCTCCGGATCGGGCGGCAGGGTCTATGCCGCTGAATAGGCCGTCGTCATGCCCGGGTGCTGGTATCGACAAGGCTGAGCAGGCCCGGAAAGCGCTCGTCGAGTTCCTTGCGGCGTAGCGTCACCTTCCGGCTGTTGCCGTAGTCCACCTGGCGCGTCAGGCCGGCCTCACGCAGTACCCGGAAGTGGTGGGTCAGCGTGGACTTGGACACGTCAAGGTTGAACGACGCGCACGTGCGCTCGACGCCGTCCTCTTCCCTGCGCAGGTCCTCGATCACCTTGCGCCGGTGAGGGTCGGCCAGCGCCGCGAACAGGGCCCCGATCTCCATCTCCTCAACGGACGGGTGGCCTTCAGAGTCTGGCATGACACCCCCTCAGGTACGTCATGAATCGTACCATCGGGCCACGCCTGTGAGATCGTGTAGAGCTTGCGCGCACGTGGAGCGTGGGGCGCATCAGCCGATGATTCGACGTGCGTCGCGCTGTGTCAAAGTGTAGATAGACGCGGTCGCGGCCGTACCTGCTGAAGTGGGTGCCGCGGCGGGCGCGAGACCTGCCGCAGGTCATCCTTATTCCAATCGGGCGGGGGCGACGGCGAAGGCGGGGCCCGAAGGTACGACTTGCATCGTACCTAGGATGCCTGCTAGACCGTAGGTACGACGTGCTTCGTACCTTCTGGGTCGGGCTCACACACCCCAGCGAACGCGCCGAACCCGCTCTCCCGGAAACACTCCCGGGACTGATTTGCAAGGACTGGCCGTGGAACTGCAGAACAAGACCGCACTGATCACCGGCGCAAGCTCCGGCATCGGTCGCGAGACCGCGAAACTGTTCGCCGCCGAGGGCGCCTCCGTCGTCGTGGCCGGACGCCGGGAGAACCTCCTGGTCGACCTGGTCGAGGAGATCCGGGGCGACGGCGGCACCGCCCGCTACGTCGTCGCCGACGTTAGCAACCTCGACGACGTGAACCGTCTCGCCGAGGAGGCGGGCGACGTGGACGTCCTGGTGAACAACGCGGGCGTCTTCCCGTTCGCCTTGACCGACGAGCAGACGGTCGAGAACTTCGACCTGCTGTTCAACACCAACGTGCGCGGCCCCTACTTCCTGACCGCGGCGGTGGTGAAGAAGATGAAGGCCAAGGGATCGGGCAGCGTCATCGTGACCACCTCGATCGCCGGCATCGAGGGGATGGCCCATGCCGGCGTCTACGGCGGTACGAAGGCAGCCCTGGCCTCCATCGTGAGGTCATGGGCGTCAGAGTTCGGAAAAGACGGTATCCGGGTCAACGCCGTGGCACCTGGCAACGTCCGCACTGACGCAGTGATCGACGTGCTCGGCGAGGAAGCGTTCGAGGAGTGGGGCCGCACCGGCAATCCCGTCGGGCGCCTCGGCGTACCCCGCGAGATCGCCGAGACGATTCTGTTCCTCGCCTCGCCACGCTCCAGCTACCTCACCGGCCAGGAGATCGCCGTCGACGGCGGCTACACCACCAGCGGCTGACCGCCCGTCAGCACCTGGGATCCCGAGGCCCGGCGCCCACCACGACCAGCGGGATCCCAAACCGCTGCGGCCGCAGCCAACCGAATCACCGCACTCGCGGGATATGCGCGGGATGGCCATGCCGGCGCCAACCTATCCAGGTTCGAATCCTGGACCCGCCGCATCAGTGGGAGCAGCCCCTGAACAGCAGAGATGCGGTCAGGGGCTGTCTCGCTTTCATGATCCCTGGCCCCGCTCGGGTCCGGGCGGCGACCGCAGGCCCGCTCCGCACGCCGGACACTTCTCGGCCGCACCGACCCGCCCGCCCCAATATTCACCGCGATCATCGACGAGGCCGCGCTCCGGCGCCCAATCGGCGGACCGGAGGTGATGCGCAGCCAGTTCCACGCACTCTTGGACGCCGCCCGGCGCCCGAATGTCACCTTGCGTGTGCTGCCGTACGCCGTCGGCGCGCATCCGGGCCTCGATGGGCCGTTCATCATCTTGAGTTTCCCGGAGCAACTGGCGCCGGAAGTGGCGTACGTCGAGACGAAGGGCGGCGACATCTACGCGGAAAGCGCTGGAGACGTCCGCCGGTTCAGGGTTGACTTCGAGAGCATTTCCGCTGCGGCGCTGGACCCGGAGCGATCGACGGAGTTCATCGCCGCCATCGCAGAGGAGTGGTCCAGTCTCATGCTGATCCCCGAGAAGGCCGTCCTGAGCCTGCCCTGGCGTAAGAGCAGCTGGAGCGGCAGCGGAAACGCGACGTGCGTGGAGGTCGCGCCCATCGTCTTCGAGCGCGTCTCTTCCGCCGGCGACCAGTAACCCGCCAAGCGGAGAGGTCCCGGCGAACGCCGGGGCCTCGTCCAGTCCTGGAGTCAGAGTGCTGCGGTCGGTGCGTGTTGTCGTCGGCGGAGTGGTGGAGTTCGCTACATGTAGGGGTCCGGGCCGGCGAAGTATTTCCGGCCGGTGGGTGTCACCCAGACCAGCTGTCCTGGCTCCGGGTGCAGGAGTGTCCAGCCCGCTGATGCCTTCAGCCGATGATGTTTGCGGCACAGTGGCGCGAGGTTGCACTCACACGTCACCCCGCCTTGGTCGTAGGGGATCGTGTGGTCGAGGTCGCATGCTTGTGCCGGTCTTCGGCAGGCGGGGAATCGGCACGTACGGTCGCGGGTCTCGACGATGTGACGCAGTGACTCCGGTGGCCGGTAGGTGCCCTGGATATTTCGTTTGTCTGGGTCGTTGGTCTGGCCGGTGCGGTGCTCGCGGCCGTGGTTCGTCGCCTGGCCGTCGGGTTGTGCGGTGATGAGGTCGGCCAGGGCCTGTGGGCGGGTCGCCTCGTCGCCGTCAGGAGGTGGCGGGATGTGGCCGTGGCCGATCGCGCGTCCGGCCGGGTCGATGACGGTGTAGCACCAGCGTCGCCCGGTGGCCGTGGCTGCGATCGCGCGTGCCATCGAGGCCGGGACCGCACCGTGGCCGCGAACCTCACCGGGCAGATCCGCCGTACCGAGCAGCGTGCCGATCGGCACGATCAGATGGACCGTACCGGCGATGCCTTTCTTGGACGCCGGCCGGGACGCTCCAGGCGCGCGGAGATCGTCGAGATCTTCCGGCTGGTCGGCTGCGCGCATCTGCTGGTCAGTTCGATCGATGTCATCGGGCTCGTCGGTCGGTTCGGCGCCGAGTTGGTCGCCTGGCCGGCTGTTCACGGGTGGCCAGATGGGTGCGGGTCCGGTGCCCAGCAGCAGATCGAGGAAGACCTGGGCGCGCAGGAAGCCCAACGAATGCGGCGCACCGTCGGTCTTGAGCGCCCGAGCCAGCGCGGTGATGCGGTTGTCGGCCGCCAGCGCCTGATCCGCGGGCAGGTCACGCCCGCACAGGTCGGCGGTGTGGTCATCGGTGGCCCGCACCTCGACACGACGACCGGCCTCGGCACGCGAGCTGCGCCGCTCGGCCGCGCCCGGATCGGCCTCGATCACCGCCCGCCGCACCGCACTGCGCAACTGCCCGGTCGTCTGCTCTGGCGCCTCGGGAAGCACACGCCGCTCCACTAGCCGCGCCGTCGCGCCGTCAACGAGGCCATCGACGGCACGAGCGATCACCCGCGCCTTGGCCTCATCGATCAGCCCCTGGCCAAGCGCCTCCATCGTGCCCGGCAGCTTGTCGGCCAGCGGGCAGGCCAGCTCAAGCAACCGCGCGGCACCCCAGCCCGTCAGCGTGAGCTCCAACTGGATCTCTCCCACCGCCGACTCGAACGCCTCCACCCCGCCCCCACGCCGGGCGCGTTCTTCCAAGAACGTCGCCACCGCGGCCACCTCACCCGCCTTGGCCCATGCCCCCAACCGCCGCCACGCCCCGATCGCGGTCAGCAGACCATCGCCGTCCAGCCGCCCCGGATCCATCCCGGCCAGCGCCGCCGCCGACCCCGGACCCGGCGGAACCTGCAGATCCGAGGCATCAACGTCGAGGGCATCATCGAACCACAATACCGGCGCGGGCTCTTCGAGGAATTCCCCCGGCCACACGTAACGCGGATCCCGATCCCATGCCGCGCCATTCATGAAAGAGGGAACGACGCTCACTTTCTGAGCCACGCCGTACCTCCTTTTGGTCCCGCTCCAATAGCCTCTGATTATCGAACATGCTATCGCAAGATCGCCGCTAGGCGATAAGCTATATCGCACAAATCAGGACAAGCCAAAAAGTCGACACAGGAAATTGGAAGCAGCGCGGAGGTGCTGTCCGGTTTCGGTCCGGTTAGGAGTTGGATGGCGGCTGTTCGCGATTCTTCAGTTCCCGAACGAGGTTGATCAGGACGCCACCTACGTCGATACGTTCGCGGGTGGAGACTGTACGGTCAACCGGACACGCCCGAACCCGGACCCCGGCTGGGATGAGCGACCACCGGTTCTAAAGTCTAGCGGGGCCGGCATTCGGTGATCAGATGACGCTTTCGACGTTCGGCCCCAGAGCCGGTGCGGCAGGCGATGGCAGCTCCGGCCGTACGCCGACGGTCGTGTCGTGCTCACCTGGCCGTACGGTCCGTCGGCGGCTCCCGTGAAGTTCCTGTTACATCCGTGATCAGCCCGTTCCCAGTGAGCCCGGGGCGGGTTAGCGTCC
The DNA here is from genome assembly GCF_024055795.1 of Actinoallomurus purpureus. Lineage (GTDB taxonomy): Bacteria > Actinomycetota > Actinomycetes > Streptosporangiales > Streptosporangiaceae > Actinoallomurus > Actinoallomurus purpureus. The sequence goes on from NZ_JAMXMY010000013.1 coordinate 84,093, forward strand.
GTATGTGCTGATCACTCCACACGAGCAGGAGCGGCTGCTGATCCATGTGGCGGCCGGCCTCGCCCGCGACCGGCGTGCCCGCGGGTTGCGGCTCAACCACCCCGAGGCGACCGCGGTCATCGCCGCGTACGTGCTGGAGGGCGCCCGCGACGGGCGGAGCGTCGCCGATCTCATGGAGGCCGGGCGCACCGTGCTCACCCGCGAGGACGTCATGGAGGGGATCCCGGAGATGATCGACTCCGTGCAGGTCGAGGCGACCTTCCCCGACGGCACCAAGCTCGTCACCGTCCACCGGCCGATCCCGTGACGCCCCCTCGCCCGAGGTGGGGAGCCCACGCCGTCCTACCCGGAGGAGAGAACAGGGTGAGGCCCAGATGAGCGCCGGTTCCGTCCCGGGCGAGATCGTGACCGGGGACGGCGCGGTGGAGCTGAACCCCGGCCGTCCGCGTACGACGATCACGGTCGTCAACACCGGGGACCGGCCGGTGCAGGTCGGCTCGCACTATCACTTCGCGCAGGCCAACGACGCGCTCGACTTCGACCGGGAGGCAGCGCGCGGCCACCGGCTCGACGTGCCCGCGGGTACCGCCGTGCGGTTCGAGCCGGGGATCGCGCGCGAGGTGTCGCTGGTGCCCTTCGCCGGGCGCGCGGTCGTACCGGGGCTGCGCCATGACTGAGATCTCGCGCTCCCGCTACGCCCAGCTGTACGGACCCACCGTCGGCGACCGCGTACGCTTGGCCGACACCGACCTGTTCATCGAGATCACCGAGGATCTGTCCCGGGGTGCGGGGGCCGGCGACGAGGCGGTCTTCGGCGGCGGCAAGGTGATCCGCGAGTCGATGGGCCAAGGTGTGGCGACGCGCGCCGAGGGGGCGCCCGACCTGGTGATCACCGGCGTCGTCGTGCTGGACCACTGGGGTGTCGTCAAGGCCGACGTGGGTGTGCGCGACGGCCGGATCGTCGCGCTCGGCAAGGCCGGCAACCCGGACACGATGGACGGGGTCCATCCCGGCCTGGTGATCGGCCCGTCCACCGAGATCCTGGCCGGCAACGGCAGGATCCTCACGGCCGGGGCGGTCGACTCGCACGTCCACCTGATCTGCCCGCAGCTCGTCGGCGAGGCCCTCGGCGCCGGTGTCACCACGCTCATCGGCGGCGGCACCGGTCCGGCCGAGGGCACCAAGGCGACGACGGTGACCCCCGGCGCCTGGCACCTCGCCCGGATGCTGGAGGCGATGGACTCCTTCCCGGTCAACGTGGCGCTGCTCGCCAAGGGCAACACGGTGTCCGAGGAGGGCATGTGGGAGGCGCTGCGCGGCGGCGCGTCCGGTTTCAAACTGCACGAGGACTGGGGATCGACCCCGGCCGCGATCGACGCGTGCCTGCGCGTCGCCGACGCCTCGGGGGTCCAGGTGGCCCTGCACTCCGACACCCTCAACGAGGCCGGGTACGTCGAGTCGACGCTGAACGCCGTCGGCGGCCGGTCCATCCACGCCTACCACACCGAGGGGGCCGGCGGTGGCCACGCGCCGGACATCATCACGGCCGCCGGGTACCCGAACATCCTGCCGTCCTCGACCAACCCGACCCGGCCGCACACCGTCAACACGCTCGACGAGCACCTCGACATGCTCATGGTCTGCCACCACTTGAACCCATCGGTGCCGGAGGACCTCGCGTTCGCCGAGTCGCGGATCCGCCCGACCACGATGGCGGCCGAGGACGTCCTGCACGACATCGGCGCGATCTCAATGATCGGCTCGGACTCCCAGGCCATGGGCCGGATCGGCGAGACCGTGATCCGCACCTGGCAGACCGCGCACGTGATGAAGGGCCACCGGGGCGGCCTCGACGACAACCTCCGCGCCCGTCGTTACGTCGCCAAATACACGATCTGCCCGGCGATCGCGCACGGTCTCGACGCGGAGGTCGGCTCGGTCGAGGTGGGCAAGCTTGCCGACCTGGTGCTGTGGGATCCGGCGTTCTTCGGCGTGCGGCCGCACGTCGTGATCAAGGGCGGCATGATCGCCTGGGGGCAGATGGGCGACGCGAACGCCTCGATCCCGACGCCGCAGCCGGTGTTCCCCCGCCCGATGTGGGGCGCGACCGCTGCCCCGGCCACCTCGGTGCATTTCGTGGCCTCGGCCGCGCTGGAGGACGGCCTCGCCGAGCGCCTCGACGTGCGGCGGCGCCTGGTCGCGGTCAAGGACACCCGGCGGCTGGGGAAGGCGGACATGCCGCTGAACGACGCTCTGCCGGAGATCAAGGTCGACCCGGACACGTTCACGGTGAGCGTCGACGGGAACGAGGTCGAGCCGGCGCCCGCCTCGGAGCTGCCCATGGCCCAGCGGTACTTCCTGTTCTGATGGACCGCTGATGGACGCCGCCCTGCTGCTGCTCGCCGACTCGCGGCTTCCCGCCGGTGGGCACGCGCACTCCGGCGGCCTCGAGACGGCCGCCGCGACCGGCGTCGTCCGCGACCTGGCCACACTCGCCGCATTCCTGCATGGCCGGCTCGCGACCACGGGCCTCGTCACGGCGGGCCTGGCGGCGGCCGCCTGCGCGTACGCACGCGAGTACGCGGCGCGGGTACGGCCCGACGCGGGTGCCGGCACGCCGTCCACGGGAGCGTCACCGGGTGACCTCGCGGACTGGGCCGGGCTCGACGCCGAGGCGGACGCGCGCACCCCGTCGCCCGCGCAGCGCCGGGCCTCGCGGGCGCAGGGGCGGGCGCTGCTGCGCGTCGCCCGTGCCACCTGGCCCGGTCCCGTTCTGGAGACCCTGGCCGCTGCGTCCGGAGGCCCGCACCATCCAGTCGCGCTCGGCGCCGTGGTCGCCGCCGCGGGCGGCGCTCCGGAACGGGCGGCGCAGATCGCGGCGTACGGCTCGGTGACCGGTCCGGCCTCGGCGGCGGTCCGCCTGCTCGGGCTCGATCCCCTCGGCGTGCACCGGGTGCTCGCAGGCCTCGCCGGACGGATCGACGCCGTCGCGGAGGAGGCGGCCGAGGCCGTACGCGCCGGTGATCTGCCCGCGGCGTCCGCGCCCGCGCTGGACGTGTTCGCCGAGCTTCACCAGCAGGCCGAGCTGCGCCTGTTCGAATCCTGAGATCGGAGGCCACTTTGGGACTGGACCACAGCCACGACCCGCACGAGCCGCGGTCGCACCGCGCCCTGCGGCTCGGCGTCGGCGGCCCGGTCGGCAGCGGCAAGACCGCCCTGGTCGCCGCGCTGTGCCGCCTGCTCCGCGACGAGGTCGCGCTGGCCGTCGTCACGAACGACATCTACACGACCGAGGACGCCGACTTCCTGCGCCGGAACGGCGTGCTGGACGACGACCGGATCGCGGCCGTCCGCACCGGCTGCTGCCCGCACACGGCGATCCGCGACGACATCTCCGCCAACCTCGACGCCGTCGAGGCGCTGGAAGACCGGCATGGCCCGCTCGACCTGGTGATCGTGGAGAGTGGCGGCGACAACCTCACCGCGACGTTCAGCCGCGGGCTGGTCGACCGGCAGATCTTCGTCCTCGATGTGTCCGGCGGCGACAAGGTCCCCCGCAAGGGCGGCCCGGGCGTCACCACTGCGGACCTGCTGGTGATCAACAAGACCGACCTCGCGCCGTTGGTCGGCGCCGACCTGACCGTCATGGCGCGCGACGCCGAACGCGTGCGGGCCGGCCTGCCGATCGCCTTCACCTCGCTGCGGGAACGCCCGGACGTCCCGGAGGTGACCGCCTGGGTCCGCTCCGCCCTCGCCGAACGCGCCCCCGCGTGAGTCTCGCCGCGCGGGCCCGCACGGCCGTTCCCACGGACACCGGCCGGGGCGCGGGTGCGGACGGGCACACCGGTTTCGCGGCGCGCGCGGCCGTACGCGCCGAGCGCGGCCCCGGCGGGCGGACCCGGATCACGCGGTTGCGGTCGGACGGCCCGCTCGCGCTGCGCGAGTCCGGTGACTCGGTCTACCTGGTCGGCGCGGGGGCGGGGCCGCTCGGCGGCGACGACCTGGAGCTGACGATCGAGGTCGGCCCGGGGGCGCGGCTCGACCTCCGCTCGGCCGCGGCGGCGCTCGTTCTGCCGGGACGCCGGGACGCCGGGACGTCACGCCTGATCGTACGAGCCGACGTCGCGGCCGGAGGGCGGCTCGTGTTCGCCCCCGAACCCACGATCGCCGCAGCCGGCTGCGACCACCACGCGCTGGCGGAGGTCACTCTCGACGAAGGCGCGGAGCTGGTGTGGCGGGAGGAGATCGTCCTCGGCCGCCACGATGAACCTCCAGGGCGCTACGTCAGCCGGTTCGACGTCACGGCGGGCACGGTGCCGCTGCTCCGCCACGAACTGCGGATCGACGAGGACGCCACGAGCGGCGCCGTGCTCGGCGACGCGGGGGCCGTCGGCACCCTGCTGATCACCGGCGTCACCGCGGAGCCGTACGCCGACGAAGGGCTGGCCGTGCTGCCGCTCGCCGGCCCCGGCGTCCTGGTGACGGCGATGGCCGCCGACACCGTACGGCTGCGGGAGCGATTGGAACGGGGCCGCCGCCTCTTCACCTGACGCGCAGCCCTCCGACCGGCCCGGCGAGCGCCTACTTGCGCGTGAAACGCGGGCGGGCACCTGCCGAGCGTCCCGAAGAGCACTTCGTACCGGGAAGGGTCAGCGGCCGGTGACGCGGTGGGCGGCGGTGGCCAGGAGCAGGGCGGCGTGCACGTCGGGATCGGTGACCGTGTGGCCGAGCAGTGCCTCGATGCGTTGCAGGCGCTGGTAGAACGACTGGCGGCGCAGGTGGAGCACTGCCGCCGTCCGGGTGGCGCTGCAGCCGTGCAGCAGGAATGTCTCCAGGGTGCGCACCAGGTCCGTACGGTGCGCGGCGTCCCACTCCACGAGCGGGCCGATGGTGTGGCGGACCAGGTGGTCGAGGTGGCCGCTCCCGCCGTGGCGAGTGAGTTCCAGGTCGAGCGCGATGGAGCGCGCGCTGATCAGGCGGGAGCCGGGCCGCAGGTCCAGAGCGGCCCGGGCGTCGCGCAGCGAACCGCCGAGTTCGCCGACCTCGGTCGCTGGATGTCCGACGGCGATCCGCACCTGCGGCGCGCTCAGCCGGCGGAGAGCCTCGTCGAGCGCCTGCTGCGCCGCACCCACGACGTCGCCGACACTACGGGGGACGGCGAGGACGCCCAGGACGAGCCGGGACACCCGGCCGCGCAGCGCGGGCGTGTGCAGGATCCGGGCGGCGCGGTCGATGACGGCCAGCGCGGCCGCGGTCTCCAGCGCGTCGGCGGCGAGCCCGATGAGCAGGTGATCCGCCGCCGGGCGGAAGCCCGCCAGCGCCGCCCGTACCGACGACTCGGCCCGGCCTTCGGCGGTGCCCTCCAGAAGGTCGGTGAGGAGGGCGGCGGCCAGCCGGTCGGGTTCGCGCGGCGGGTCGCCGGTGCGCAGCATCGCCAGCGCCAGCGCGACCGTGGTCCGCTCCAGCGCCACCGCCAGGTCCTCGGCGGGCAGTGGAGAGCCCGGCCCGGCGATCAGCCGTCCCCACGTCGTCCCCAGCACGGTGACCGGAGCCTCGGCCAGCGGGGTCTCCGCGGCCCGCCACGCCTCGCGGTCGCCGGCGACGCCGTGCGCGGCGACCAGCGCTCCGTTGTCGGCGACCAGGATCAACGGCCCGCCCACCACCCCGGCGGCGGCCGCGAGAAGCCCGGGGACGCCGATGCCCGCGATCAGGACGTCGTTGAGCGCGCGGCTGATGGAATCGCCCAGCCGCAGCCGGTGGCCCGCCTGGTCGACGATGCGGGTGTTGGCGACCTCGGCGATCCGGCTGAAGGGGACGACGGCGTTCAGGGTGATGAACGGCAGTGCCTGCCGGCGGGCCTCGGCCACGAGTTCGCCCGGCGCCTCGGGGAACGTCCGGCCGAGCTCCAGCGCGACCCCGGCGACGTCGCGTTCGGCGATCTCACGGAGGTAGTGCCGCCGCGCTCCGGCGTCGGTGCCCGCCAGGCCGAGACCGGTGGTCAGCAGCAGTTCGCCGCCGGTCAGCAGCGGGCCGATCTCGTAGATCTCGCTCGAGTGCACCCAGCGGACGATGCGGTCGAGCGCAGTCTCGCCGGCGAGCACCACGGGGTGGGCCTCGCGCATCACGTCGAACGCGAGGATCTCCCGGAGCGTAAGGGCCATCACACCCTCTCCTGACGGATCGTCCAGTTCAGAGGCCAATAGTACGGACGTCATGTCCATTCCCCTTCCCGGGGTCGCCCGGCGATAGTGGGCCCATGACCAGTGATGTCGTCGATGACGCGGCGATGCTGAGCGTCGCGCTGGAGGAGGCGCGCGCCGGGTATGCCGAGGGCGGCGTCCCGGTCGGGGCCGCGCTGTTCGGCGCCGACGGACGGCTGCTCGGGCGCGGGCACAACCGGCGGGTGCAGGACGACGACCCGTCGACGCACGGAGAGACCGCGGCGTTCCGCGCGGCCGGCCGGCAGTCCACGTACCGCGGTACCACCATGGCCACGACGCTGTCGCCGTGCTGGTACTGCAGCGGGCTGATCCTGCAGTTCGGCATATCCCGGGTGGTCGTCGGCGAGGCGCGGACGTTCGAGGGCCACCACCAGTGGCTGGCCGGGCACGGTGTCGAGGTCGTCGTGCTCGACGACCCGGAGTGCGCCGAGCTGATGACCGCCTTCATCAAGGAACACCCCGACATCTGGAACGAGGACATCGGAGAGAGCTCATGAGTACGAGTGGCGTCGTTCCCGTCATCGACCTCACCGCCTGGTTCGAGGGCGACGCCGCCGCCCGGGCGGACGTCGCGGCGCGCGTCGACGCCGCCCTGCGGGAGATCGGTTTCCTGGTGGTCACCGGGCACGGAGTGCCGGCCCCGTTGCGCGAACGGATCCGCGCGGCGGCCAAACGGTTCTTCGCGTTCCCCGACGCGGTGAAGGAACCGTACGCCGTCACGGTCGGCGAGCGCGGCTGGCTGCCGCCCGGCGTCGAGGCCAACGGCTACGCCGAGGGCACGCCGACCCCGCCGGACCTGAAGGAGACGTTCGCGGTCGGCGCCGACCGGCCGACCGGTGACGCGGAGATCGACGCCGAGTGGTTCCTGCCGAACGTCTGGCCTGCCGAGGAGCCTGAGTTCGAGCCGCTGCTCACCGACTACCTCGACCGAATGCGGACGCTCGCCGACGAACTGCTGAGGCTGTGCGCGGTGGCGCTCGGGCTCGCACCGGACTTCTTCACGGCCAGGACGGGGCACCCGTCGTACACGCTGAACATCAACCGGTATCCGCCGCTGTCCCAGGTGGGCCCGGCGGAGCCGGGGCAGTTCCGCATCGGCCCGCACACCGACTTCGGCACCGTCACGATCCTCGACCGGCAGAACGGCGTGGGCGGCCTGCAGGTGTACAGCGCCGACGGCGGCTGGGTGAACGCGCCGTACGTCGAGGACTCCTTCACCATCAACATCGGGGACCTGCTGGCCCGCTGGACCGGTGACCGCTGGCGGTCGAACCGGCACCGGGTCCTGCCACCGGATCCCAGCGCCCCGGACGAGGAACTCGTCTCGCTCATCTACTTCTACGAGTGCGATCCCGGCGCCCGAATCGAGTCCATCGCGCCGCCGATCGGCCGGGTGACCCACGAGCCGGTGCGCGCCTCCGACTACCTCCTCGACAAGCTCAACGCCATCACGGTGGGCTGAGCGCTCCCCGCTGGATCGAAAGGCACGCCCATGACGGTGCTCAAGGAGCCCGCTCCCTCCCTGGACGTACGGGAGGGCACGTACGGCGAGAAGGTCGCGGCGGTCGAGCCCGGCGGCGCGGAGTTCATCCCGCTCGCCGAGCGCCATGGCAGGCCCCGGCAGCTGCTGTGGACCTGGACGTCGCCGAATTTGGAGTTCGCCACCGTGTTCCTCGGCGTGCTCGCGGTGGGCGCGTTCGGGCTGAGCTTCTGGCAGGCGGCGCTGGCGATCGTCGTCGGCACGGTCCTCGGCTCGGTGACCCACGGTGTGCTGTCGGCGCGCGGACCCGCGCACGGGGTGCCGCAGATGGTGCTGAGCCGGATCTCCTTCGGCCACTGGGGCAACGCCCTGCCGGCCGGTCTGAACGCCGTCGTCGCGGGGATCGGCTGGTTCGCCGTGAACAGCGTCAGCGGCGCGCTCGCGCTGAACACGCTGACCGGCTGGCCGCAGGCGCTGTGCCTGGTCATCGTCGTCGTCGCCATGGTGGCGCTGGCCTTCTTCGGGCACAACCTCGTGCACGCCTTCGAGAAATACGCCCTGCCGGTGCTCGCCGTGGTCTTCGCCGTGACCTCCGTGATCATTCTGGCGAAGTCCCACCCTGGCGCCCCAGGGCACGGCGGCGGCATGGGCGGTTTCCTGCTGACCGTCGGCGCGACGTTCGGGTACGCGGCCGGCTGGAACCCATACGCGGCCGACTACACGCGCTACCTCCCGGCGGACAGCAGCCGTAAGGCCGTCGGCCTGTACGCCGGGCTCGGCGTGTTCGTCTCCTGTGTCGTCCTGGAGATCGTCGGAGCGGCGTCCGTCACGATCGGCGGCGACGCTCTGGGCCAGCCCACCTCGGCCTTCACCGGTCACCTCCCGACGGCCGTCGCCGACCTCACACTGGTGGCGATCGCGCTCGGCGGCATCGCGGCCAACGCGCTGAACGTCTACTCGGGGTCGATGTCCTTCGTCGCCCTGGGCATCAAGCTGCCGATGGCACTACGGCGGGCCATCGTCGCCGTCGTGTTCGGCGCGATCGGCTTCGTGGTCGCGCTGTCCGGCCTGCACGACGCCGGGCAGAAGTACGAGTCGTTCCTTCTGGTGATCTCGTACTGGATCGGCCCCTGGCTGGCCGTGTTCCTGCTCGACCAGTATCTGCGGCGCGGTACGGACGTGGACGGCCTGCTCTTCGACCGGCGGCACCGCAACTGGGCCGGGCCGGTCGCGATGGTGGCCGGCGTGGTGCTGTCGGTGTGGCTGTTCTCCAACCAGCAGAAGTACGTCGGGCCGGTGCCGAAGCACGTCAAATCGGTCGGCGACATCGCGTTCGAGGTCGGCTTCATGATCTCGGCTCTGGTGTACCTCGTGCTGTGGCGGCCGAAGGCCGGGCGCGCCGGGGAGGCGTGACGAGGCTGTGGCCGTCCTGACGGCCGTGACACGTAGGTACATCCGCTTATGGGTTATCCCATGATGGCTGCGGTGAGTTCGTCGCGTCCGCTGGTATTGGTTTTGCGGAACAATGATTTCAGGTGGTCGTTGACGGTATGGGGTGAGATTTTGAGGCCGCGGGCGATCTGTTTGGGGGCGGTTCCCTCGCAGAGTTTTTCGAGGATGGTGCGTTCGCGGGGGGTGATGGAGTACCAGGCTGTGAACGCGGGCAGCAACAGTCCGCCCGTAGCTGCCTGGATGACCACGGCGACGTCGCCGGTGCCGTCGTCGTTCAGGGGTTGCGCGTGGATCGCGGTCCAGTGCCCGGCGTAGGACGCGGGCATGCAGGCGACCGGGAGTGGCTGGCCAAGGTGAGAATTGCGGGCGGCGAGTGATACCTCGCTGGAGATCGCGGTGGCGGCCCAGCCGCCGGAGATCGCCGCGGGCAGCCGTAGTTCGCGCAGCCATGCTCGTGCCTGTGGGCTGACCGCCCGTACGGCATGGTCGGCGCCCACCATGATGATCCCCGGCGCCAGCTTGGGCCTGGCCGCCTGTGGGGGGATGGCCGTCGCGTGCCCGCGCACGACCGCGATGAGCGGCTGGGCCAGTCGCAGCAGTGCCCGCTCGTCACCGGCCCCGAAGGGGCTGCCGCCTTCTTCCCGTAGCAGCGAGACCATGCCCCAGACGCCGCGCCCATCGCGCAGTAGCATCCGCAGTTCGCTGCCTACCCCGTGCGCTGAGAGAACCCCCTGTGCCAGGGGTGCCGGCGCGGAAGGGCTGATCACGGCGATGGGCACGCTGAAGCGGGCCAGCTCATCGGGACTGTACGGGTCCTCGCCGAAATACAGGTTATGCCGCTGGGCCAGGCGGAACGCGGGGTCCGCCCGGTGCCAGAAGCCGAGGGAGCCGATGCCGGTGGCCGGATTCATCCCGCTGAGGTTGAAGGAGTCGTGCGGTACCACCGAGGCGATGGCCTGGGACAGGAACTCGCCTAACTCGTCGGGACTGAGGCCCGGCCGGGCTCCGGCGCTAAGCGATTCTCCCAGTCGGAACAGAGTGTCTCCCACGAGGTGAGTGTCTCGCAGGGGATGCCTTTACCGCGACCCAGTTCGCGGCGGCCATCCCGAGATTTGAGGGTGTCCTGGCTCGGGTCGGGTGGACCACACTTGGCGGAGCGTACCTGGTTGCATGCCGGCTAGGCGGGGGTGAGGCGAGGGTGATGGAGTCGAGGCGCCGGTCGCGAAGGCTGCTGGTCATGGCGGTCTGCGGGTGGCTCGGATCAGCGGCCGCCTTCGGGGCCAGGCCCGCCGAAACCGCGACCACGCCAGGGGATGAGCCCCTTGTGCGGACCGGCTCCGGACCGGTGCGCGGCGTCCTCGCCGACGGTTACCGCGCCTTCTACGCCATCCCGTACGCGGCGCCGCCAGTGGGCGAGCTGCGCTGGCGACCACCGATCCCGCCCCAGCCCTGGTCGCAGGTCAAAGACGCGAGCAGGCCCGCCCCGCGCTGCCCGCAGACCGCGCTCGCCGGGAGAGATCCAGCCGATCCGGGCAGTGAGGACTGCCTCTACCTCAACGTCACCACCCCCCGTGCCACCGGGCCCCACCGGCCGTGGCCGGTCATGGTCTGGCTGCACGGCGGATCGTTCGCCACCGGCTCTGGCGGTGCCTACCGACCACAGCGACTTGCCACCGGCGGGAACGTTGTCGTGGTCACCCTCAACTACCGGCTTGGGGCGCTGGGATTCTGGGGCTACCCGGGGCTGCGCTCCTCGGCGACCTTCGGGTTGCTGGATCAGCGCGCGGCCCTGGACTGGGTACGCCACAACGCTTCGGCGTTCGGCGGCGACGCGCGCAACGTCACCCTCTTCGGCCAGTCCGCTGGGGCGCTGAGCATCTGCGCGCACCTGACCTCAGCCCAGTCCGCGGGCCTGTTCCACCGGGCGATCCTCCAAAGTGGCGCGTGCGCCACCAGCACGCCACCGCTCAGGCCGGCCCAGGGAACCACCGCCACCTCGATCTGGATTCCCCGTGCCGACGCCGAGAAGAGCGGCGCTGCCCTCGCCGAACGCCTCGGCTGCGTGGACAAGGCCACCGCGCTCGCCTGCATGCGCCGGATCCAGCCGGCCGACCTGCTGAAAGCCACCGAGAACGCCACCTGGGGGCCGGCCTACGACACGCCGATTCTGCCGATCAGCCCGGACCAGGCGCTGCGCGTAGGCCGCTTCCACCGGATGCCCGTACTGGAGGGGCACACCCGCGACGAAGCGCGACTGCTCGCCGTGCTCACCCTGCCCAGGCCGATCACCACCGCCGAGTACGGCGCACTGGTGGTCCGGGCGTTCGGCACGAACGCGGGCAAGGTCGCTGCCCAGTACCCGCCGGGCCGGTACCCCTCACCGAGCCTGGCCTGGGCCACCGTTCTCACCGACCGGATATTCGCCTGTCCCACCCTGACCGATGAGCGCCTCTTCGCGCGAACCGTACCCGTCTTCGGCTACGAGTTCGCCGACCCCGACGCCCCGCGCATCTACCCGTTCCCCGACTGGATGCCGCCGGGCGCCTACCACGGCTCAGACCTGGCCTACCTATTCGACCCCGCCGGGGTCGACCGTCTGACCCCGGAACAGCACAAACTGGCCGCCGTGATGATCGGCTACTGGACCCGGTTCGCCGCCACCGGCGATCCGAACACCGGCCAGTCACCACGCTGGCCGCGAATCAGCCTTGATCGGCCGATACTCGCGCAGGCGTTCGCGCCCGGAAAAGATGGCATCACGCCAGTGGATCCGGACGTCGAGCACCACTGTGGCTTCTGGGCAAAAATGTTTTGACCGCCGCAGTGGACCGCCCCGGCGATCTTGGAGACTGGATCGCCGGGGCGGTCCAGACCTATTCTCCGGCCAACTCCATCCGGTTCAGGTCCCGTACCGCCGAAATGACGGACTCCTCTCGGAAGCCGCCGCGCCCGGGTCCGGCGGTCACCGGTGCAGGGACGGTGGCGTGCCTGCGCCGGACGATTTCAATCCCGAAGTTTGGGGGATACCTCCGCGCCCGCCTCCTGCGTCATTCTCAGGGAGCGGCCGGGAGGCGCCGCGGTGAGGGCGGGGGATTTCTGTGAAGCGCATCAACGACTACGACCGGTTCTATGCCGCCGATCCGGATTTCTTCGAGGCCTCGGACAGGATTCCCGATGGGGACACCCGTCTCTCTTTCTTCTCGGCGGATGTGCCCGCGGGCTGGCGGCGTGAGGAGAACGGGTGGTGGGTTCGCCTGAATCCATCCGCGGAGGCAGGGCCCGAACAGGGGTGGATGATTCATGTTTCGGTCGCCGAGCATCTGGTCGAGCGCACGGTCGAGATCGTGGGCGGGTACTGCCTGAATCACTCGATCGGATTCGAGGGCATCCGCAGCCGCCGGGCGGCCCGCGCGCTGAACGCCAAGCGCGCCGACCGCCGGCGAAGCGGCCGGCTGATGACGCTTTTCCCGGCGGACGAAGCGCGGTTCACGACCGCGCTGCTCGACCTGGACGCCCTTTTGAAAGGACAGCCGGGCCCCTATGTGCTGGGCGCGCTGCGGCACGGCTCCGGCCCGCTCTATTGCCGATACGGCTCATTCGCCCCGGCCACCGAAACCGACGAGCACGGCGAACCGGTGAGCAGACTTCGCCGCCCGGACGGCCGGTTGGTCGTGGAGGACAGCGCTCCGGTGTTCCGTCCACCCGACTGGATCTCCGTCCCGGAGGTGCTGGACGCGGATCTGCGAGCGATGCGCGAAACCGTCCAAGGCGGGCTCCCGTACCGCATCGAGCGCGCCCTGGCGATCACCAACGCGGGCGGCACGTACGTGGGCGCGGATCGCCTGACCGGCGTGCGGGTCGTCCTGCGTGAGGCCCGGCCGCACGCGGGTCTCGACGAGCACGGCGAGGACGCGGTGACCCGGCTCGACCGGCATCGCGCGGCGCTGGAGCGGGCCGCGGGCCTGGAATGCGTGCCGGAACTGCTCGACTACCGCACCTTCGGCGAACACCGGTTCCTGATCGAGGAGTTCGTCGAAGGCGTGTCGCTGAACCTTTCGGTGCTCGCCGGCCTGCCGTTGCTCACTCACCAAGAGGCCGTACGCGAGTCCGGCGACGTCGCCACGTACACGAAATGGGCGATGGACGTCCTGGACGAGCTGCGGGACGCGGTGGACGGACTGCTCGGTCGCGGGATCCGGCTGGGCGAGCTCGATCCCGAGAACGTCGTGATCCGTCCGGACGGGCGCGTCGCACTGGTCGATCTCGAATCGGCGACATCGCTCGACGATGACCGTGCTCCGGCGGCCGACGACCCGCAGTTCTGCGTCCCCGCAGGTGTCCGTGGAGCCGCGGCGCACGAACATCTGCTCAACAGGCTGCGGCTGTGGCTGTTCCTCCCACTGCCGTACCACGAGCGGGCCAAGGTGCGGACGCTGTCCGAGGCCGTCACCCGGCATTACCCGGTGCCGCCCGATTTCGGCGCGAACCTGGTGCACGTGCTGGGGTGCTCCGACCCCGACTCCGCCGGGGACGCGCTGGACCGGCCAGAGGCGAACTGGCCGGAGATCCGGGACTCTCTCGTGCGCGGCATCCATGCGGTCGCGAGCCCGCATCGGCGGGACCGGCTGTTCCCGGGGACGCCGACGACTCCCACGACGATCGGCGGCTACCCGCTCGGGTACGGGGCGGCAGGGGTTCTCTACGCCCTCGGCCAGGCGGGTGCCGAGATTCCGGAGGAGTACGTCGAGTGGCTGGCGAAGGCGGCCCTCGACGATCCCGCTCCCGTGCCGGGCCTCTACGACGGGCTACACGGCGTGGCGTTCGTCCTCGACCACCTCGGTCACCGCGAGACGGCACTCACCGTGATCGAGCGTTCCCGGCCGCTGGATGAGACGGCGCGCTCGGCGGATCTGGGCGGCGGCCTGGCGGGCATCGCGCTGAACCTTCTCCACTTCGCCCGGGTGACCGGCGACGAGGAGATGCGGGCACGCGCCGTACGCCTCGGCGACGACCTTGCCGAACGCGTCCGGGATGGGCTCCCGGCGACCCCCGGCGGGCCGGAGCCGTTCGGCCTGCTGCACGGCCCGACCGGGCCGGCCCTGCTCTTTCAGCACCTGCACGCGCATACCGGCGAGCCCCGCTATCTGGACCTGGCCGACATGGCCCTGCGGCACGACCTCGACCGGTGCGTGACCCGTCCCGATGGCACGGTGCACCTGTTCGACGGCAGCCGCTACCTGACGTACCTGCACGGCGGGAGCAACGGCCTGGCCTTCGTCCTGCGGAACCAGCTCCGGCACCGTCCGGCCCCCGACCTGCAAGCGGCGCTCGAGGGCATCAGACGCGCGTGCCAACCGGCCTGCGTCCATAACGCGGGACTGCTCCGCGGCCGCGCCGGCATGATCGCGACGCTGGCCGAGCTCGGCTTCGCCGAGGACGGCCCGGCCATCAGGGACCAGGTCCGCCGGCTCGCCTGGCACGCCCGGCGGCGCCGTGGGCACCTGGTCTTTCCCGGTTTCCGCATGCGCCGGTTGGCCATGGATCTGGCGACCGGATCCGCGGGCGTTCTGCTCGCCATCAACGCCGCGTTCGGGGAACGTACGGGGGTCCTTCCCCACCTCGATTCGCGGACGGCCACAACCGACACCACGGAGGGAGGGAGGTGAGAACCGTGGAGCAGATCCTTGCCCTGCAGGAGATGCAGGAGGACACCGTCTCCGTGCCGTCGAACTGCGTGAGCTGGACGTCGAGCAACACGGCCTTCTGACGCCAGGCGTCGGAAGCGTCCCCGGTGCCGGCCGGTCCTTTCACCGCGGCCGGCCGGCACCGGCCAATCGCCTTCGGAGGGGAAATGCTGGCCGAACTGTTTCTGGCGGCGGACCCGTTGTTCGCCGACGCCGTGGAGAACGTCGACGACGGCGGGACCAGATTCCAGCCACCCATGCGGGCCGGATGGACGCGGGTGGAAAGCGGCGGCTGGGTGCAACTGGCCAAGCGGGGTACGACCCTGCCGGACCAGGGATGGAAGATTCACGTCTCGGCCACCACGACCGACGCGGCCAAAGTGATCGACACGGTCTGCGGCTACTGCTTCGAGCACGATTTGAGCCTGAAGTTTCTGCGCAGCAGGCAGATCATGGAGATCGCCAACAGCAAGGTGGCCGCACGCGCGTCCAGCGGAAAGCTGATCACCGTCTACCCGCCCGAACACCTCCTCGAACGGACGCTGAACGACCTTTCCGAGCTGCTCGCCGGCACCGAGGGGCCGTACGTGCTGAGCGACCTGCGGTGGGACGCCGGGCCGCTGTACGTCCGGTATGGCGCGTTCAGACCCCGGACCTGCTTTTCCGCCGAGGGCGAGCACGTGCCCGCCATCCGGGACCCGGCCGGACGCCTGACGCCCGACCTTCGCGGACCCACGTTCCGGCTGCCGCCCTGGGCACCGGTTCCCCATTTCATCGGGACGAGGATCGAGGCGAGGCGCGGGAAAGCGGAGCCGTTCCCCTACCGGGTCGAGAAGGCCCTGCGCCTGTCGAACGCCGGCGGCGTCTACCGCGCGACGCAACCGGAATCCGGCCGTACCGTGGTGCTTCGTGAGGCTCGGCCGCACGCCGGGCTGGACGACGCGGGCGACGACGCGGTCACCCGCCTGCTCCGCGCGCGGGCCATCCTGCAACGGCTGCAGGACGTCGACGTGGTCCCCAAGGTCCTCGCTCACCGCGTGCACTGGGAACACCACTTCCTCGTGGAAGAGTTCGTCGAGGGCGAGAGCCTGCTGGACGCCGTCGCCCGGCGGCACCCGCTGCGCCGCCCAGGTCACACCACGGCGAGCCGGGCCGAGTACGCGTGCTGGGCGCTGACCATCCTGGATCGCGTCGAGTCGGCCCTGGCCGGCCTGCACGAAAGGGGGATCGTCTTCGGCGACCTCCAGCCCGGCAACGTGATCGTCCGCCCCGACGGCCGGGTGTGCCTGGTCGACTTCGAGACGGCGCACGAGCTCTCGGATGACCCCGCGTCGGGCCTGGCCACCGCGGGCTTCGCCGCCTCGTGGGCACGGTCCGGATTCGGTCCCGACGACTACGCTCTGCAATGCCTGCGCCTGGCCCTGTTCCTCCCCATCACCCAGCTCATCCGGTTCGATCCGGCCAAGATCGGAATCCTGGTGGACGCCGTCGAGGAGCTGTTCCCCGTGCCGGAAGGCTTCGGACGCCGATTGCGGCCACGTCTCGCCCCGCCTCCGAAGTTCGAGGCTCGCGTGCGGCCCGCGTCCCGGCACCGCGACTGCGCCGGGCCAGGGCATCTCCCCGCCCCGTCCTGGCCGGCCACCCGGGACGACCCGGCGTGGCCGACGGTACTGGACGCGATGCGAGACGCGATCGTCTGCAGTGCGACGCCGGGGCGCGAGGACCGGCTCTTCCCCGGAGATCCCCGCCAGTTCGAGGGGCAGGGAGCCACCCTCGCCTACGGCGCCGCGGGTGTCCTCTACGCGCTGCACGCCACGGCACGCACCGGCTATCCCGGCTTCGAGGAACACGTCGACTGGCTGATCCGCGCGAACAGGCGCATCGACACGCCGCGCGCGGGGCTCTGCGACGGACTCACGGGAGTCGCGTACGTCCTCGCCGAGCTGGGCCAGCACGACGAAGCCCTCGACGCGCTGAGCCGTCTGCGCGGCCTCGACCTCCGCGGGAGCGCGGCCGGCCTGTTCGGCGGTCTCGCCGGGATCGGCCTCGGCCTGCTGCACCTCCGCGGCGGGCTCGTCGGCGGCGGCCCGGACGAGGAGGCGGTCCGGATCGCCGACCGGCTGACTCGCGTGATCGACGGAGACGTGAGCGACGTCGCCACCGTGACCCGCCCCGGCCTCATGCACGGCTGGTCGGGCGTCGCACTGCTGCTCACCCGCCTGTACGGGGTGACCGGGCAGGTGCGCTATCTCGACGCCGCCTCGACCGCGTTGGCCAGGGACATCGCCCACTGCGGCGTCCCGGCCGACGGATGCCTCCAAGTACGAGAGGGGACCGACTGGCGCCTGAGCCTCACGCGAGGAAGCGCCGGCATCGCGGTCGCGCTGCGGGAATACCTCGCGTACCGGGCGGATGACGACCACTACCGCCACGTCCTCGATGCCGTCCGCGCCGGGCTGTGCACGGATCTGATGCTGTCCTCGGGGCTTCTCGAGGGGCGTTCGGGAGTCCTGGCCGCCCTGGCACATCTGTCCGGCGCCGACGGCGATCCCGCGGTCGACACGCACCTTCGTCACCTCGGCTGGCACGCGGTCCGCTTCCACAGGCACCTCGCCTTCCCATCGGGCGACCTCAATCGGCTGTCCATGGACCTGGGCACCGGAACAGCGGGGGTGCTCCTCGCCGTCCACGGCGCGCTCGGACTGGGCGGCGCCCCGCGGGCCTGGGCCGGTACGGCCCCCCTGACGGCGAGCCCGGCCCGTTGACCCGGCCGCTGACGTCGAGGCGCCCGGCAGGTGACGCGGACGGGCGGCTGTCCTGTAACCGCGACTTCCTGATCATGTCGATCGGGAACGGCCTGTCGCAGTTGGGCACGGGCGCGGCGGGCATGGTGCTGCCGCTGGTGGTCCTGCGTTCGACCGGCTCGACGCTGTGGGTCGG
Organism: Actinoallomurus purpureus; assembly: GCF_024055795.1. Classification (GTDB taxonomy): domain Bacteria; phylum Actinomycetota; class Actinomycetes; order Streptosporangiales; family Streptosporangiaceae; genus Actinoallomurus; species Actinoallomurus purpureus. Next base: position 101,870 of record NZ_JAMXMY010000013.1, read on the forward strand.
CGTGGTCGAGGCCGTCTGGGCGGCGTCCGTCGGCCTCGCATGTGTGCCGGCCGGTCCGATCGTGGACCGCTTCGACCGGCGTACCGTCCTGCTGATCTGCGATGCGGGACGCGCACTGGCCAGTGCCGCGCTGGCCCTTGCCTCGGTCGGTGGCCGCCCACCGGTCTGGGTCCTCTTGAGTGCGGGCGTCGTCCTGGGTTTCCTGGGCGCACCGTCCAACGCCGCGGTCCTCGCCTCGCTCCGCCGGCTCGTTCCCGGGTCACGGCTGTCCACGGCCGTGTCGGTGACACTGGGGCGTATCCAGGCCGCGAGTCTGATCGGCCCGATCGTCGGCGGCTTCCTGTTCAGCGTGTCGCCCAGCGTTCCGTTCTGGTTCGACGCCTGCTCGTTCGTCATGTCCGGGGTGTGCGTGTTCGCGGTGCGCAGGTCCCTGCGCGCCACCCCGGCCGCCGGGTCCGGGTTCCTGAGCGACCTCACGGCCGGATTCCGATTCGTGTGGAGGGAGAGGCTTCTGCGGACCTGCCTGCTGACGACCGTGGCGCTCGGCCTGATCCTCCAGGGCATCCTCCTGCTCGTCATCATGGTCAACGCCCAGCGCGGCGCGAGCGGGCCATCGGTCGGCCTCATCGTGGCCGCCGCCACCGGAGGAGCCCTGGTCGGCACCGTGCTCGCCCCGATCGCCGGCGACAGGTTCCCGCCCGTACGGCTCGTCATGGGCGCCACCGCGGTCACCGGCTGCCTGGTGCTCGCCATGGCCGCCGCCCGCGACCGGATCGCCCTGGCCGCCCTGCTCGCCCTGGCCATGGTCGTCATGTCCATCGCCGGGAGCGTGCTGACCACGACCCGGCTGCTGGGCACGCCCGACGGCTTCCAGGGACGGGTGAACAGCGTCTTCAACCTCACTCAGCTCGCCGCGGCACTCGGCCCCACCTTGGCCGGCCTGATGCTCACCCGCCTGTCCGGCGGCGCAAGCCTGCTGATCTTCGCCGGGCTGCTGTGCGCCGTGACGCTCCTGCTGACCCGGCTGAAGGCCCCGGCGCCGGAGGCGGTGGCAGGGTCCCCCGATCCCGACGCGCCGGCCCCCGGAGGTCGAGCATGACCGCCTACTCCATCATGATGCCGTTCGCCCCTGCGCGTCCCCAGCAGATCCTGCCCTACGCCGCGCTCACGCAATGGAGCAAGGCGCACCGCCTGTGGCAGGGGCAGGCGGACATCAGCGACCCGAACCAGACCTTCGTGTTCGCGGCGGCGTCGGGTTTCCGCGTCCCGGTCGGGACGGGCGTGCTGCTCATGCCGAACCGCCACCCCGCCACCGCGGCGCAACTCGCCCAGACGCTGGCGATGACCATGGGCCACCCGGTCGTCGCCGGTTACGGTCCGGGTGCCGAGGCCCTCCAGCGCGCCTTGCTCGGCATGCCGTATCGGAGCCCTCTGACCGCCACGCGCGAGTACCTGACCATCATGCGCGGGCTGCTGGCCGGGGAGAGGGTCGAGTACGAGGGGGAGTACTTCTCGTGCCGCTTCGCCCTGAGGCCCGTCCCGAGCCCGCCTGTCGAGGTCGGCGTGGGGGTGCTCGGACCGGCCATGGCCCGGGTCGCCGGCGAGCTGGCCGACGTGGCCATCACCTGGCTGGTCCCCGCCGCCCACCTCCAGGACGTGATCGTCCCCGCGCTTCGCGAGGGCGCCGAGGCGGCCGGACGTCCGGTGCCCCGCCTGGTGTCCCTCGTCCCGGTGGCCCTCGACACGGACGGACGCGACCTGCCCGATCTGGTGATCGCCGGGCATTCCGGCCACCTCCGCCTGCCGCACTACGCCACGATGCTGCGAAGGTGCGGTATCGACACCGACACCGCCGACCCACGCGCCGCCGCGACGGCGCTGATCAAGGGCGGCGCGTTCCTCGGCGGCGGTCTCGCCGACGTCTGCGAGCAACTGCGCCATCATGCCGACGCCGGCGCCGACGAGATCGCTTTGAATCTCTCCGGCGTGCATGTGCGGAACGGCGAGACGACGGCGTTGCGGGAACTCCACATGATCTTGGAGGAGGTCGCCGCATGAGGCGATGACGAACACATCGGTTCCGATGCAGAACGTTCCCGCGACCAGCAGGAACAGCCGCACGGGCACGTTGCATTCCTATTCTCAGATGTGGATTCAGGGCAGGAAGATCTCGGACTTGACGGCATCTGCCACATCAGGCGGGAAGTCGTTCAGGTAGAAATGATCGCCGGAGAAGGTCCGCACAGAGAAGTTGGACGATGTGTGGTCGGCCCAGCAGCACATATCATTTCGCGATACACGTGGGTCCGCTCGCCCCACGAAGGCGGTGATCGGACAAGGCAGCACTGTATGAATATCGCCGCGATAGGCGTGTATCGCCCGGTAGTCGCTGCGCAGCGGTGGAAGAAAAAGCTCCCTGAGCTCTTCATTCTCGAAGAACGCCGGATTAGTGCCATGAAGCAACCGCAGTTCGTTCACCATGGCGTCCTCGCTGTCCCAATGCCGAGTACTTCGATGTTGTGAGGGCGCCTGTATCCCTGAAACAATGAGTCTGGCAGGCGATATGCCGTATTCAAGTTCTAGGCGTTTGGCGGTTTCGAAGGCGATCAGGCCTCCCATGCTATGTCCAAAAAGGACCAGGCGCGGCTGCGTCTCCGCGCCGATGAGCCTGGCGACTTCGTCGGCGATCATCCCCAGGTCTTCGATTGCGGGCTCCGCGTAGCGGTCCTGCCGTCCGGGGTACTGTACTCCCAGCACTTGGATTTTCGGAGAAAGAGCCGCGGACAGGGGAAAGAAATAGCCTGCGGATCCGCCGGCGTATGGGAAGCACAACAAGCGGTGCGTCGAGTCGCCGCCGTCATGGAAGGAGCGTATCCAGGACGCGTAGGGGCGAAAGTGCGTCATATGGCAATCCGTTCCAAGATCAATGCGCTCAATGCACCGATGGTCGGCCGCTTCAGGAACTCGTGCATGTCGATTCTTACTCGGAAGCGCACATGAACCTTCGTGATTATGACCGCCGCCGACAGAGATGTCCCGCCCAATTCCATGAAATGGCGGTCGGTGGCGATATCGCCGAAACCAAGCACGCCGGACCAGATGGCGGCAACGGCTCTCTGTACATCATCCATATCGTCGTTTCCGCCCGGCAGTACGGTGACGGGGCCGCCCAACCGCCGACGGTCGACCTTCCCGTTAGGAGACAATGGCAACGATTCGGCGGCGATGATGTGCCGGGGAACCATATAGTCGGGTAGCCGGCCGGTCAAATATGATCGAAGTTCCTGCCAATCGGCCGAATAGCCTGGTTCGGTTACCACGTGAGCTACCAGCTGCCGTTCACCATGTGGGGGCGTCCATGCCACGACTGCACACTCGTGGACCTGCGGGTGGCGGCGTAGCTCTATCTCGACTTCGCCAGGCTCGATCCGGTATCCGCGTATTTTAAGTTGATCGTCTGTCCGGCCGACGTAATTCAGGACCCCGTCCGCGCGTTGAGCGACCAGATCGCCGGTGCGATACATGCGTATCTGTCGACCGTTCATACGGATCACGGGAAAACGCTCCTCTGTGAGTTGAGGTTCGTGGGCGTACCCGTGCGCCAGGCCAACACCCGCCAGCCATAGTTCGCCTGAACCGTCAGGGATCATCTCGGGGTCCGCCGGTGCACGGACATGAGCCTCGATCCCAGGGATCGGCAGACCGATGGGAGGAGCATCCGGCCACGATTGCGGCGGGCCGGAGAGCGTATGGGCGAGAGCCACATGCGTCTCTGCGGGGCCGTAGTGATTGTGCAGACGGCATTCCGGGATCCGGCTGAAGAATTCGCGGATGCGAGCAGTGATATGGAGCGCCTCGCCCGCAGCGGCGACCTCGAGCAGGGACGTGGGGACGCAACTGAACTCGACGGCCAGATCGGCCAGTCGGCTCAGAACCACCGGCGGCACGAAGAGGCGCTCGATCTCCCAGGTCGTGAGTAGGTCAAGTATGCGCGGCAGGTCGCTACGTTCGTCGTCGGCCGGAGCGTAAAGACACCCTCCGCTGCACCATGCTGTGAACACCTCCTGGATGAAGACGTCGAAGCCCAGCGGCGCGAATAGTAGAGTGCGGAGGGGCTTCGAAGAGGTGCTCGCGAGCGTCCATTCGATGAGGTTGTCCAGGCAGCGATGCGGCATCGAGATGGCTTTGGGGCCCCCTGTTGAACCGGACGTGAAGACCAAATAGGCGGCGTCTTCATGGCCGATGTTCTCGTTGGATCGGGATCTCGTATGCTCTACGGCTTCGTCGCCGGTCATCACAAGTACACGGGACACAGGTGTCGTCCATGCCGGAACCTGGTCCGGCGTGACCAGGGCGAGCCGAGCACGGCTGCGCCGCCACATATGACGGATGCGCTCTTCGGGGTACCGGGGATCGACGATACAGAACGCTCCTCCCGCCCGGAGAATCGCCAATACGGCTACTCCCAGAGCGAGGCCGCGCGGCGCCTGAACGAGTACCACGTCACCCGGACGGAGCCCTTCCCGTATGAGGCGCGTGGATAGAACGGTCGCACGGCTGTCCAGTTCACCGTAGGTGAGCCGGCCATCTGAGGTGATTAGCGCAGGCGTGTCCGTGCGCTGTCTTATCTGAGTCTCGATCAGCTCCATGATACGGCTGGCCAAGAGTCGCTCCTCTCGCGCATGGCGGCTGGCTTCCAGGCTCCGGACACCCCTGGTGTGGAACGATCCAGGTCGCTAGACTGGCGACCGGGTACCGGACGGTGGTCCGGAGTTCGTACAGTACCACTCAGTCGTGAATACCTGACTTTCTGATTGTTGACCAGCAGAGCGAACCGAAGACGCTTCTGATTTGAGCCGCCGGACGAATTGGAGTCGGCCACGACCGGCGACCGGTCATGCCGTGCCACGCTATTCCCTGACACGCTGGAGACTGAACATCATCACGAATGTAGTTGGCGTGGATTCGCGAGCAACTGCACGCCACCATTGATCATCATCGCTCTCGTGGTGCATTCATCACTCAATGCACGGTAATAATTTGTGATATCGGAGGTGCAACGTGCAAAGTGCCGCGAACTTGTATCTTGACCTCATGAAGAAGGTTTTGGCAAACACTATTTACGAGGACCCGCCAATTCCTGCGAGCTGGGCGCCGGCCAAGGAGTACGACGAGCTCAATCGTCGGCTAGGAGTGGACTGGCCGAGCGTTGCGCATACCATGATCGGAATGCGTCGTCTTGAAAACGTGGAGAGCTGTATGACCACGGTGTTGACAGACGGAATCCCTGGCGACTTCATCGAGACCGGCGTATGGCGTGGAGGGACGTGCATCTTCATGCGGGCCATACTGAAGGCATATGGCATTGAGAATCGCCGAGTTTGGGTAGCGGACTCTTTTCAAGGAATGCCGCCTGCGGATTCCTCTGTTCACGAGGGTGACCGTCGGCTCGCGAGTGATCGTTACAACGATTTGATGGCGATCGATCTGCCTACCGTGCGGCGGAATTTTGAGCGCTATGGCCTGCTCGACAGGCAGGTGGAATTCTTGCCCGGCTGGTTCCGGGACACGCTGCCGGGCGCCCCGATAGATCGCCTCGCGATCCTTCGACTAGACAGCGATCTCTACGAATCAACGATGGAAACGCTCGTTCAGCTCTATCCGAAGCTTTCTCCTGGCGGATTTGTAATCATCGATGATTATCATATTCCCGTCTGCAGGGAAGCCGTTCATGATTGGCGTGCCGAGTTCAAGGTCGAGGACCCCATCGAGGATATCGACGGTCTGGGCGCCTTCTGGCGCCGCAGCAAATGAAGCGGAGCGTATGGCGTGACAGTCAATAGGGAAGATCTGCTGGCCCTCGTTGCCGGTCAGCTCGGCTGTCCGGTGGGCGAACTGGACATCGACAAGAACTTCATAGAGTCCGGGGCGGATTCTTTGAGTCTGCTGGCCGTGGCCAGGAGGCTTCAGGTGGACTTTGGTGTGCGAGTATCGGTAAAAGAATTGTTCACCGAGATCGACACCCCGCTTAAACTGATCCAAATGTTGTCCGGGAAGGTATCCGAGCGTGAGCCGCAAGTGATGCAGGCGACGACGAGCTCCCAGGAAGAGCCGCCTGGTGTCACGCCCTCACATATGCCGGTGGTGGCATCTACTATGCCGGCGGTGGCATCGACATCGAGCCCGGCGTACGAATCCACTTCCGCTGTGAGTGGCGTCTCTGAGTCCGTCATCTCGGTGCTCAACGGTCAGCTTGAGCTGGCCGAGAAGATGATCTCTAGATTCTCCGAGCTGACTTCCCAGCAACTGCGTGTCCTGGGCACGCTACGGCCTGACCCAATGCCGTCGGTAGAGCCGGTGAGGACGTCTCCGCCCGCCGCACAGGCGGCATCGCCCGTCTCGAGACCCCAGGCAGCCTCGGACCCTCGGCCGCTGGATTCTGACAGGACGCGTCCGCCTCGTCCCGCCACTCCGGCGGCCTCGCAGAACCGACGCCCGGAATTCAGTCTCTATTTCTTCGGTGACTATCCCAAACAAAGTGCGGCCGCCAGCTATGAGCACCTGCTGAGTGCCGCGACCTTTGCCGATCAAAATGGATTCCATGCGGTGTGGATTCCTGAACGCCACTTCCATTCCTTCGGGTCGCTGTTTCCCAACCCTTCAGTGCTGGCCGCTTCCCTGGCTGGTCGCACTTCCCGAATCCGACTCCATGCCGGTTCCGTGGTTCTTCCGCTGCACAACCCCATTCGAGTGGCTGAAGAGTGGTCCGTGGTGGACAACCTGTCCGGTGGTCGTGTAGGGATCAGCTTTGCTAGCGGATGGCACTCTAACGATTTCGTCCTTGCCCCGGACAACTATGGTCGGCAGCGCGAAGTGATGTATGAGTACTTGGACACCTTCCGGCAGTTGTGGGCGGGTGATCCCGTCCGAGTGGCCTCGGGTAGCGGTGAACAGATTGATGTGACATTGCATCCCGCTCCGGTGCAGGACGCCCCGCCGCTCTTCGCCGCCGTTCTCTCGAATCCTGAGAGCTACGAAAGGGCCGCCCGGAGCGGGCTTGGCATCGTAACGAACCTCATGTCGCAGAGCATCGAGGATCTGCGGGAGAACATCTCCCTCTATCGCCGCACGAGAGCTGCGCATGGGTTCGATCCTGAGACGGGCCGGGTAGTGGTGCTCGTGCACACCTATCTGGGTGACGACGCGGTTCGCGCCAGGCGGGAGGCGTTCCAGCCTTTCTGTGACTATCTACGCTCTTCACTCACCCTCTTCAACAATGTCGCCAACAGTCTCGGCATCGATGTCGACCTGGCTGAAACCGAGCAAGATGATCTGGACTTCGTCCTGGAACGGGCGTACGAACGGTACTGCGAGAGTCGGGCCCTAATCGGGAGCGTTGCCGGCAGCCGCGCGGTGATGGACGCCCTGATAGCGGCCGGCGCAGACGAAATCGGGTGCTTCATCGACTTCGGCGTGGCGCCTGACCTGATGTTGGCGGCACTTCCGGAGTTGGACGCGCTTCGGAGGGAATACAATTCGCGTCCGCTGGAGGCCGTCGGCTCCTCGAGCTCGGCCGAGCCGGCTTCGCCGCTTCAGCGCCGGATGTGGCTGCTGGACCGGATGTATCCCGGTGGGAACACGTATCTCGAGCCAAAAGCCATCCTCTTCGAAGGGGCACTCGACACGGTGGCTCTTCATGCGGCGCTACAGCGTGTGGTGGGTAGACACCCGAACCTGCGCACGGTCTTCCGGGAAGGCGACGGCGTTCTGAAACAAGTGCTCCTGCCGACGATTCCGGTCGAGTGTCCCATCGTGGATCTGACCGGGCTCGACGACGACGCCGCTCTGATAAAGCTCAGGGATATGGAGCATGAGTCCGGCTTCGATCTCAGGAGCGGGCCGTTGCTGCGCGCCAGGCTCGGCAGGCTCGGGGATGAGCGCCATCTGCTGTACATCGCGGCGCACCATATTGTCTTCGACGCACAGTCCACCCAGATTTTCGCCCGTGACCTCGCTGCGTTTTACCGCGCGTGGCCCGATGAACCCGCAGGTCTGGCGGCACTGGGCTCCCGGCCCAGCACGCCGAACGATCAATCGCCGGAGCGGGCGGCGGAAAGCGTTGAGTTCTGGAAACGGCAGTTGGCGGACGCGGCTCCCTTGATGTTGCCCGCAGACCGGCCGCGACAGGTAGGTCCGTCGGTCAACGGTGCAAGCTTTGTGCACAACATGGATGTCCTGCTCTCCGAGGAGATCCGTCGTTTCAGTAGAGCCCAAGGGTGCACGTTGTTCATGACGCTCCTCGGGGCGGTCGGCTCGGTCCTGGGCCGATTTTCCCTGCAGGAGGACGTCACGCTGGGAACGGTGGTCAACAACCGGCCAGGCGGATCTGAGCATGTCATCGGAATGTTCGTTGAGACGATCGCCATTCGCCTCGATCTTTCAGGTGATCCCGGCTTCGGCGAACTGATCCGACGCGTGAGAGCCCGTTCAACTCATGCTCTCGATTACGCAGACGTTCCATTCGATCAGGTGGTCGAAGCGATCAACCCGGACCGAGTCGCAGGCGAGAACCCACTTTTCCAGGTGATGGTGGAATTCGAGGAACAGGTCACCCTCGACCTCGACACTTCGGGGGTGTCCGCAGAACTGCTGGACGTTCCGAGGACTGTGACCCCGTTCGATCTTACGCTGTACTTCGCGGATCGGGACAGCGGCATCCGCTGCACAGCCGAGTACGACGCGGACCTCTTCGACGAGGCCACGGTGCGTCGCATCCTGGAGTACGTCGACGACCTACTACGCCGTGCCGTGAGATCTCCCGACGCCCCGCTGTCCCGGCTGCGGGCTCTGACGGAGAGCGATGAGCGATTGCAGGCGCGGTGGCAGGGAGAGCGCACCACCGCGTCGCCTGCCGGTCTGCACGAACTCGTTGAGGAACAGGCTCGACGGACACCAGACGCAATCGCGATCACAGGTGGCGGTGGCTCGGTGAGCTACCGTGATCTCGACGCATCGGCGAACCGGCTCGCACACCAGCTCGTGAGCAGGGGAATTTCGCGTGGCGGGCGGGTGGCGATATGCCTGCCTAGGGGCGCGGACCAGGTCACCGCCATCCTTGCTGTGCTGAAGTGTGGCGCTGCGTATGTTCCCGTCGATCGATCGCTGCCGATCGAGCGTCGCAGGTTCATGATGGAAGACAGCGGGGCCGGATTGGTCATAGCGAGCCGATCTCTGGACACGTCGGAAGAGGAAGTGCTTCCGTACTCTGCTTTGTGGATCGAGGACATCGATTCCGGCGGGACGACCGCCTCACTGGGGTGGGCGGTAGACCCCGAAGACACGGCATATTGCATCTACACCTCCGGATCGACCGGTTCACCGAAGGCGGTCGCCGTCCCGCACCGTGGCCCGGTGAACCTTGTCCGCTGGCAACTGCGGGCCCTGGGCCCACTGGACACTCTGCAATGGGCTTCGACCGGATTCGATGTGAGTGTTCAGGAGATTTTCACGACCCTGGCTTCTGGGGCGACACTGGTCGTCCTCGACGACGAGATCCGCTATGAACCGGCGGCCGTCGCCGAGCACATGAGGCGGCACAACGTCCAGCGCATCAGCGTGCCTTTCACACCGCTCAAGTACTTGGTCGACGAACTCAAGAAGGTTCCGTCCCTGCGTCAGGTGCTGATCGCCGGCGAGGAGGTCACGATCACCCCCGGGCTGCGGAGTCTTGCCGAGGAGCACCCGGATCTCACGCTGTACAACCAGTACGGACCGACAGAAGCCTCGGTCGTGGTGACGTCACACAAGATAGACGTGGCCACCGAAACCGTTCCCCCCATCGGCAGGCCCATCGACAACGTCTCGGTGCGCATCGTGGACGGCTTCGGGCGGCCCGTGCCGGTCGGCGCCGTCGGGGAGCTTCTGATCGGCGGCTCCGCGCTTGCGCACGGATACCTCGGCGACCCGGAGGCCACGAGCAAAGGGTTCGGGCCCGATCCGATCGGCTCGAAGGAGCGCTTTTACCACACGGGGGATCTGGCGCGCTGGCATGCGGACGGCACGCTCGGTTACCACGGGCGTAACGACAGCCAGGTGAAGATCCGGGGGAACCGGGTCGAGCCCGGGGAGGTCGAGTGGGCACTCAGCCGGCTGCCGGAAGTCCAGGAGGCAGTCGTACTCGCCCGCCCGGACAGAGCAGGAGAGAACCAACTGGTCGCCTATGTGGTGCTGCGGGATGGGGCTGTCGGCGAAGGCGATTGGAGTCCGCCGCGTGCGCAACTCGCCTCCTCGTTGCCGCACTACCTGGTTCCGCAGGCTTGGGTACGGCTGGACCGAATGCCGACCGGTCCCAACGGCAAGCTTGATCGGGAGCGGCTCCGGGACATGGATACCGCGTCCCCTGCCGACACCGGCAGATCCGCGTTGACCGAGATGGAGCTCTCGGTACAGAAGCTGTGGGCCGCTGAGTTGGGCAATGACGCCATTCCGCCGGAGCGGTCCTTCTTCGACGTGGGAGGCAGCTCATTGTCTGCCGTCCGCCTCTTGGAGCGGATCCGAGCCGAGCTGGGGCACAAGGTTCCCATGGCGGACTTCCTCGGCGCACCGACGGTCCGCGCAGTGGCGGCATGGCTGGAAGAGCGGGAGCTCTGATATGTCGAACCATCACATCGGCCCCGCGCCCCGTGCGCAGACGGAGCGGGAGTTCGCGCAGCGGGTTCGGCGAATCGTCGAAGACATGCTGGGGCGTGAGGTCGAGCCGCACACGTCCTTCCTCGAACTCGGGCTTACGTCACTGTCTCTCGTTCGTATCCGGCTCCGTCTCGAACGAGAGCTCAGCCGTCCGCTCTCCGACGTTGATCTCTTCGAGCACCCGACGGTGGCGGCGCTTGCCGCGTACCTCGCGTCCTCCGGATCGCGGGACAGCAGGGACGTACCAGCCGTTGACAGTGGGGCCGGGCTCGCGGACCCGGAGCAGCGGATCGCGGTCATCGGCATGGCCGCATATTTTCCCGGTGCGCGTGATGTAGATCAGTATTGGGAAAATCTGCGTTCCGGTGTCTGCAGTGTGAGCACCTTCCGGTCCACCAGGGTGCCGGAGGACCCGGATCACCGGCCCGTGGCAGGCGTCCTGGACGACGTCGACTGTTTCGACGCAGGCTTTTTCGGAATGACCGCGCGCGAGGCGGAAGTCACGGATCCAGCCCACAGGCTGTTCCTGGAGTGCTGTCAGCACGCGCTGGAGCATGGCGGCTATGCGGGCGCCGGGCAGAGGCCGCGGATCGGCGTCTACGCAGGTGGAGGCATGAACCTCTACGGGCCACAGCCGTCGTTCTATGAACGATACGGAAAGGCCACCACCGACCGGGAGACCGAGAACGTCGCCCAAGAGATGCAAGGGCTGATCGGAGGCCAATACGACTTCCTGGCCTCCCGCGTCGCCTACCGTCTCGGGCTTACCGGAGCGGCCATCGGCGTTCAGACGGCGTGTTCCACCGGGCTGGTCGCGGTCCACCTGGCTGTGCAGTCTCTGCTGGCCGGCGAGAATGACCTCGCGTTGGCGGGCGCGGCTGCCGTGCATCTGCCCCAAGACGATGGATATCGGTACGAACCGGATTTCATCTTCTCGTCCACCGGACACTGCCGGGCCTTTGATGCTGCTTCCGATGGCACGGTCGGCGGCAACGGAGTCGCAGCCGTACTGCTCAAAAAGCTCGACAGGGCGCTGTCCGATGGCGACACGATCCACGCGGTCATCCTGGGCTCCGCGGTGAACAATGACGGTGACGCGAAGGCGGCGTTTGTGGCCCCGGGAGTGCAGGGCCACGCTGAAGTGATACGCCAGGCGCTCTCCCGCGCACGCATCGAGCCAGATTCCGTCAGCTATGTAGAAGCCCACGGGACGGGTACCGAATTGGGCGATCGGGTGGAATTCGAGGCGCTGTCCCGAGCCTACCGGTCGAGTCAGGGAAGGACCGGATTCGCTGCTCTGGGATCGGTGAAGCCAAGCGTCGGGCATCTGGACACCTGCGCCGGAATGGCCGGGCTGATCAAGACCGTGCTCATGCTGCGGCAAAAAATGATCGCGCCCACTGTAAAGGTCACCCGGCCGAATCCCCGGCTGTCCTGGGATGAAAGCCCTTTCCGCTTCGCCACCGAGCTTCAGGAGTGGAAGGCCGGGGACGCGTCACCGCGCCGCGCGGGAGTCAGTGCGCTCGGCTTCGGGGGTACCAACGCCCATGTAGTGCTCGAGGAGCCGCCCTCCCTCCCGGTTTCGCCGCCGGCGACGGCGTCCCTGCTGGTTCCCCTGAGCGCGCAGAACGGAGATTCACTGCATGAGCTGGCGGTACGGCTCCGCGAGTATCTGATCGAGCATCCTGATGTCTCCATTACGGATGTGCAGTTCAGTTTGTCTCTCGGTCGACCGCACCTGAAATACCGTCAGACGGTATCTGGCCGGTCAACGACAGAACTCGTCAACGGGCTAGAGGATCTTCTCCGCTCATCGGAGCGTGAACCTGTACGGAATCCAGGGCCACTGGCCTTTGCTTTCTCCGGCCAGGGAGGCTCCGTTTCCGGAATCGCGCGGGGCCTGTATACCGAGTTCTCTGTCATACGCGATGTGCTCGACGAGTGCGAGGACGTGTACCGCCAGAACGCTCGAGGAAGCCTGCTCGACGTCCTGCTGCAGGAGCCGGACGGACCGCCGCCGGTCGCTGCGACACAACCTGCCTTGTTCGCCTTCCAGATGGCACTGGCGCGGCTATGGAGTTCATTCGGAATCGAGCCGGACCTCGTGGTGGGACACAGTTTGGGAGAGATCGCCGCGCTCTGCGAGGCGGGGGCGCTGACCCTTGCCGACGCGTTGCGCTTCACGACGATCCGGGGGCGGCTCATGAGCGCCGGTACGCTTCCGGGGCGCATGCTCGCGGTGGCCGCGGACGGCGACACGGTTCGGCGCGTGTGCCGCGCCACAGGCGCTGATCTGGCCGCGGTCAATGGGCCGCGGGCGCATGTGCTCTCGGGGGCGACCTCGAGTATCGATGAGGCGGAGGAGCTCCTCAAGGCCCAAGGCGTCACGTGCGTCACATTGGCGGTGAGCAGAGCTTTCCACTCCGCCCTGATCGACCCGGTCCTCCCACAACTGCGTGACGCCGCAGCCGAACTGCGCTTCATGCCCCTACGGATACCGTGCGCCGGGGGAGCGGAGGGCGAACTGCTGGCGGCAGGGACGATCCTGGACGCGGATTTCCTCGTCCGGCAGGCCCGTCGGCCCGTTCTCTTTCACCAGGCGTTGACCGCACTCGATGGCATCGGTTGCCATGACTTCCTCGAAGTCGGTCCGAGCGATGTCCTGACAGGGATCGGCCGTAGTGCCTTTCCGCGTTCCCGGTGGACCGCCGGCCAGGGACGCGACGCAAGGGGAGCCCGAGGAGTCTGGGACGCTCTGGCACGCCTGTATCGCCACGGCGCCCCCGTAACGTGGGCACGGATCGCCGTACAGGGCAGACGCATCCCGATGCCCGGATATCCGTTCCGCCGCGACCGGTTCGCTCTGCCTCGAACGGCCGAGTCCGAGGTTGAAGCGAAGCGGCAGACCGTCGACGACGCGGTTCCCGAGTCGCTCGTCGCAGGGCTCGCGGGCCGGCAGCTCGCCCTCATGGGTCGATTGGTGGATGAGGTGTCAGACCTCATGACCGCGCAACTTCGCGCGTTGTCCGAGATCGAAGGAGCCGAATAATCGTGAACGACGCTCAGGCCCGCACCATGCGCCATGGGGAGAGGCCGCTCATCTTTGCGCTGGACTATCCCGGATATCGAACGGAGGCGAAGGTCGAGGACCTGCAACTGGATCAGTACGGGTTGCGGATCCGTAATCTTCTGCGCCACCCTTTGCCGCGGGTGGTCGATGGTGCCGCATACGTCTCACGCATTCTTGCCGGCTCCTCTGCCGGCGATGGCCCTGTCGCGGCGGTCGCCGCATACTGCACGTCGGCTCCCTTCGCATTCGAGGTCGCCGCCGTTGTCTCCCGGTCGCAGCAGAGGTCGCCCAAGATAATTCTTTTCGACGCCGAGGCCAGCACGCCGGATATGATTCTCGAGAGCTATCGGGCGGCGCTTTCCGGGATCGGTGTTCAATCGACTGAACAAGAGCTGCGGAAGAGTGTGGACATGGCTCTCCTCGCCGCGGATCCTCGGCGTTTCGTCGATCTGTTGATACACAATATCGAACGGGAGGTCATCGCCGTTCTGCAAGCCGACGGCAGCGGTGAGGAGGAGGCCACAGAAAGCGCCAGACATATGGCCAACGCCTATGCAGACTGGCTCAGCCACCTGGTGTCATCGTATCGTTCCAGCGTCGTCTCCTCGGATTTTGAGGTGCTGAACATCATCTCCGCCGATGGGCCTCCGAAGGGATTTGAATGTGCGGCGGGTGTCGTACGAGACGTGCGTATGACCTGCGACCGAGCCCGGTTGCTGCGCAGTGAGGAGACGCGTTCCGCGGTGCTTTCCGCCCTCGCGGTGGTTTAGGAGCCTTGGTGCCGTCATGGAATTTCAATCTGGAAGCACAGTGCTGTCCACGCTCATCGTCCGGGTGTGGTCGACGACACGGGCGTCTCCGATCAGCGTCACCTGGACGGATGAGCCGGGATCGCCTGCCGATTGCGCGATGGTGAGAATGATCTGGCCGGGTTCGACGCGTCTGCGCAGGTCTCTCCCGGTGAAGCTGGTCATGTCCGCGTGGATCGCGAACTGCACCGTGCGGGTCTCGCCCGCGGCGAGGTCGACGCGGGTGAACCCGATCAGTTGCCGGACTGGTCGGGTGACCGATGCGACCGGATCGGTGAGGTAGAGCTGGGGCACACAGGTTCCGGCCCGAGAGCCGGTGTTGGTCACCGTCGCTCGCATGGTGATCGATCCGTCGACGGCGACGACGGCCTCCGCGACGTGCGCACCGTCGATGCGGAAGGTGCTGTAGGACAACCCGTGCCCGAACGGGAACGCAGGGGTGGGGTCGATGTTGCTCACACCGTCGCTCTTGAGCGCGAGCGGAGCTGCCAGGTACGTGCCCGGCTGGCCGGCTTCGTCGCCCGGGATCTGGACCGGCAGATGTCCGGACGGGTTGATCCGTCCGGAGAGGACACCGGCGATCGCCGCCGCGCCCTCCTCGCCCGGGAAGAACGCCTGGAGGGTCGCGTCCGCTTCCCGCGCGTGTCGGCCGATCGCGTACGGGCGGCCTGAGACGACGAGGAGGACGGTCCGCCTCGCCGCGGCGAGGACGGCTTTCGCCAGGTCGTCCTGAACCCCGGGAAGCTCCAGGGTCGCGACGTCGCACCCTTCACCCGAGGTCCCGTGCCCGAACATTCCCGAGCGGTCACCGACGACGAGGATCGTCAGGTCGGCTGCCGCCGCCGCGGCCACGGCAGGTTCGATCCCGCTTCTGTCATCGCCGGTGATCTGGCAGCCGATCTCGTGGCGCACCGTGGAGCCGGGGAACTCGCGCCGGATGGCGTCGAGCACCGTCGGGGCCTCGACGCCCAGGGAGAGTCCGGGGTGGTGCGGGAGGACGTGGTTGGGGAACGAGTAGCAGCCGAACAGGCACCTGGCCTCGTCGGCCGCCGGGCCGATGACGGCGATGGAACGCGGACCGAGCGGCAGGATGCCCGAACCGTTGTCGAGCAGCACGATGGACTCCTCGGCCATGCGGCGGGCGATGTCGCGGTTGCTCGGCGGGTCGAGGTTCGCGGGAGCGGTGTACTGCCCGGGATGCCATCCCGGGTCGAGCAGCCCCAGTTCGGCCTTCTGCGTCAGGACGCGCAGAACCGCCCGGTCGAGGAGGTCGGAGGCGATGCGTCCGTCCCGCACCATCGCCAGCAGGGGCTCTCCGTAGCCTGAGGTGTGGGGCAACTCGACGTCGATTCCGGCACGCAGCGCGGCCTGCGCGGCGGTCGGGACGTCGGCCGCCACGTGATGCATGGTGGCGAGGAACGCGATCGACCAGTAGTCGGACACCACGGTCCCCTCGAACCCCCAGGAGTCCCGTAGCAGGTTCGTGAGCAGTGTCTCGTTCGAGCCGCAGGGTATGCCGTCGATGTCGTTATAGGCGTTCATCACCGAGCCGACGCGGCCGGCCACGACCGCCTTCTCGAAGGGCACGAGGATGACGTCGGCGAGTTCGCGCGGGCCGACGGCGGCCGGGGCGTGGTTGCGCGCTGCCCGCGACGTGGAGTAGCCCGCGAAATGCTTCACCGTCGCGATGACGCCGGACGACTGCAGGCCCCGCACATAAGCCAGCCCGAGTTCCGAGACGAGGTAGGGGTCCTCGCCGAGGGTCTCCTCCACTCGGCCCCAGCGGTAGTCGCGCGCCACGTCGAGGACGGGCGCCAGACCTTGATGGACACCGACGGCCGCCATGTCCAACCCGATGGCCGCCGCCATCCGGCGGACGAGGTCGGGGTCCCAGGTGGCCGCCCAGGCCAGCGGGGTCGGGTACACGGTGGCCCGCCAGGTGGTGAACCCGGTCAGGCACTCCTCGTGGGCGATGGCGGGTATTCCGAACCGGTTCGCGGCCGCCACCTGCGCCTGTGCCGTCGCCAGGCGCACGCGACCGGTCTCCGGGTCGATCGGCGCCGTGCCGAACACCCTGGTCAGGTGCCCGAGACCACCGATGATCGCCTTCTCGAACGTCTCGGCGTCGCGGAATGTCTCCTGCATCGGCGCCACGTCTCCGGCGGTGTCGTGGCCCGGCCAGGAACTGCCGAGCTGACGTACCTTCTCGGCCTGCGTCATGGCGTCGAGCAGGGCCTGAGCGCGGACGGGCGCGGGAAGGCCGGGGTCGTTCCAGCGACCGGTCATCCGGCGCTCGTTGCTGATCGTCAAGGTGTCATCTGTTTCTTTCCAGGCGCCACGGACGGCGCAGTTGAGCGAGGAGCGGCTGGGCGAAGCCGATCGGCGGGCGGCGACCCGGACACCGGGGCGCCGATCGCGGGCATGCGCGTGCCATCGAGCGGCACCGGCGAGAGCACGGTCAGCGCCGTCGATTCATGGTCAGGGGAGGGGATGAGGCCGGGGCGGTCGCCCCTCTGTCACTTGCCGCCGGCTCCCATCAGCCCCATCACGAGGGCCCGCCGGGCGAAGAGATAGACGATGAGGATCGGGACGGCGGACATCAGCACGGCGGCCAGCAGGGCCGGGACGTTGCCTCCGTACTGCGAGACGAAGTTGTACAGGCCGAGGGGGACCAGCTTGGTGTCGTTCGACTGGGTCATGATCAGGGGGAACAGGAAGCCGTTCCACGCCTGCAGAGCCGTGAAGACGCATGTCGTCGCGATGCTCGAGCGTGACAGCGGGATGACCAGGTTCACCAGGATCCGGGCCGGGCGGGCGCCGTCCAGGGCCATGGCCTCGTAGAGCGAGGCGGAGATGTCGCGCATCCCGCCGCTGAGGACCAGCACGCTGACCGGAAGCGCGAACGCCGCGGTGGGCAGGGCGATCCCCCAGAGGCTGTCGTAGAGGCCGAGCCGGTTGATGAGGAGGAACAGCGGGATGATGACCGCCTGTGAGGGGACCGCCAGTCCCAAGAGGAACAGCCGGAACACCCCTCTGGTCATCCAGCCGCGTCCCCGGACGACGGCGTAGCTGATGGGTACGCCGAGGAGCAGCACGATCGCGACCGTGAGCGCCGCGACGAGGACGGTGTTCCAGACGTAGTGCAGGAAGCCGCTGTGTATCACGGTCCTGAAGTTGTCCAGGGTCACGGCGGAGGGAATCGAGACGGGCCCGCCGTCGGTGTACTTCGACTCCGGCTGGATCGCCGTGTTCACCAGCGCGTACAGCGGAACACCGATGACCAGGAGCCAGGCGAACGCCGCGAAGCCCGCGACGACGTTGCGGCGCCTTCTCACAGGCCCTCCATC
Source organism: Actinoallomurus purpureus (assembly GCF_024055795.1). Lineage (GTDB taxonomy): Bacteria > Actinomycetota > Actinomycetes > Streptosporangiales > Streptosporangiaceae > Actinoallomurus > Actinoallomurus purpureus. Next base: position 119,785 of record NZ_JAMXMY010000013.1, read on the forward strand.
GTGCTCGTCATCTTGTCGTATCCACTGATCTTCACGAGGAGGAGAGAGGCGCCCGTGGCGAGCAGCAACAGGAAGCTCGCGATGACGCTGGCGTATCCATAGTCATAGGTACGGAACGCGGTCTGGTACATGGCGAACGGGAGGATCGAGGTGTCGGTGCCGGGACCCCCGTTGGTCAGCAGGAGGACGATGTCGAACGCCGTGAGGCCGCCGACCACCATGAAGGTGGTCGAGGTGATGATGCTGTTGCGCAGCTGCGGAAGGGTGATGTGGAAGAACTGCCGTACCCGTCCCGCGCCATCGATCGCGGCCGCCTGGTAGAGGGTGAGCGGGATGGCGCGGGCGGCGCCCTGGTAGATCAGCGTATGGAACGGGATGAACTGCCAGCTGGTGACAACGATCAGGCAGGCGATCGCACCCTTCTGGCCACCCAGCAGGTCGGTGTTCCCGCCGAGGAGATCGGCGAGCTTCGGCGGGATGCCGAAGTTCGGATCGAGCAGCTGCCGCCACATGACGGCGGTCGCCGCCGTGGACAGCAGCAGCGGAAAGAAGAAGATCGTCGACAGGACGGCGCGGTTCCGCTGGTAGCCGGCCGACCAGACGCCCAGCAGGATGCTGATCGGCGCCTGCACCAGGATGTTGCCGACGAGCAGGACCGCTGTGACCAGGGTCGACTGGAGGATCTGGCCGTCGCTGAAGAATCGCCACCAGTTGTGCAGCCCGGTGAACTGCGGCGTGCTGAGGCCGTCCCAGCGGGTGAGGGACAGGTAGACGACGCCGGCCATCGGCACGATGGCGAAGAGGATGAAGAACACCAGCCCGGGGATCGCCCAGGCCACGCCGGGTCGCTCCAGTGCGGGAGCGGCCCGGCGCGCCTCGCGGCCCCGCACGAGCCGTGAACTCGTGATGGAGACCATTTGGATCAGCCTTCCTACTTCTTCAGGGCCAGCACCGCGCTGACGAACCGCTCCGGCGTGTCCTGCCCATTGAACAGCTTCTGGATCTCGGTGATCATCGGGGTGCCCAAGGTCAGGCCGAGTGCCTGGTCCCAGGACTGGGTGAAGGTCGGCGCCTTCCGCACGAGGTCGTACTGGAACTGGGCGTAGGCGGGATCAGATGCCTTGGCCAGCATCTGCCCGGCGTTCGCGGTGACGGGCACCTCGCCCTTCTGGACGAGTCCCTGCACATAGCTGTCGCTGTAGGTGGTCTGCAGGAAGTCCTTCGCGGTCTGCTGGGCGGCGGCTGTGGTCACCGAGATGTAGTTGGTGGGGTTCCCGACCACGTCGCCCGGGTCTCCCTTGCCTCCCTCGACGGTCGGGAACGGCACGTATCCCAGGCCCTGCTTGGCGAACGTCGGATTCGTACTCTGCTGGGTGGCGTACTCCCACGAGCCCATCAGGACCATCGCCGCCTTACCCTTGGCGAGCAGCGTCGAGGTGCCGCCCGCGCCATAGCCGACCGAGCCGAATTTCGTACCGAACGCGCCGCTGTCGACGAGTTGCTTGACCATCTGGGCGGTCTTGAGGACCGCGGGGTCCTTCCACTGTGACCAGTCGCCGGCCTGGATCTTCTTGAACAGGTCGGGTCCGGCGAGGCGATCGACGAGGTACTCGATCCACATCAGCTCGCCCCATGAGTCGGTGCCGTTGCCCGCGACCGCGAAGGGGGTGATGCCCTTGCCCTTGAACACCTGGACGAGGTTCGTCAGGTCGCTCCACGTCTTCGGCGGCTGCACGCCCGCGTCGGTGAAGACCTTCTTGTTGTAGAACAGGAACACCGGCTGGGTTCCCCGGCAGGGGATCCCGACCAGCTTGCCGCCCACCTTGCCGGCCTCCAGGGCGGAGGCGAGGAAGTGCGATTCCAGGCCCGGATCGAGTTGCGCCAGCTTGCCGGCCCGCACGTAGTCGTTGAGGCTGCCGCCGCCCCAGTTAAAGAACATTCCGGGCATGTGCGACGAACCCATCGCCGTTCGCAGCTTGTCCTTGTATCCGTCGGTGGCGATCACGGACATGGTGACCTTGCCGTGGGCGGCGCTGTTGAACGAGTCAACGGCGGCCTGCTGCACCGTGTTGGTCGGATCCTGCAGCGTCCAGAACTGAACGTTGCCCGCGGGCGCACTTGCGGAGCTGCCGGCCGACCCGCAGCCGGCCACGCCCATGGCCAGCGCGGCGCTTGCCATCAAGGTGGCGACTGCCCGCTTTCGCGACATTCGGTTCTTCATTAGATACCTTTCGACTCGGGGAGGTACCCACCGAGGTGGCTCCACCTGGCAGGCGGCTCGAACCCCTTGGCGCCGAGGGGACGGGACCGGGAGCCTTGGCCGCCAGGCACCTATCCGCAACCCTTGCGTAATGTGCCCCTAACGGCTGGCTGGTAGGGGCACGCTAGCTGGGGCGATGCGACAGCGACAAGAAACCGGCGGCGTGAGCTTCGAAAGACTTTCGGAAGGTCAGTACCCTGCCGGTGTCCGAGGTCGAACGGCGCTGACAGCCCCTCGTCGCGCGGTGCCGGCTCGCCGCGCCGAGGCGCGGATCGCGCGAGGACGGCACCCTCGACGAGGCGAAGTGTCACGGGCGCCTGCGCCCCCCGGCTCCGGTGCTCGATTCCGTTCGGTCGCGGGGGAGATGCCCGCGCCGAGGCCGAGGGCCTGGAGCGTCACGCCCCCCGGCCACGGCTGCGAAACCCTTTCGCGGCCGTGGCCGGGAACTCGTGTACGCTCCAGGCTCCGCACGGAGTACCTGAGCCGATCGAAGTGACGTCGCGCGGACCGCGAGGACGCCGAGCGAGACCCGCCGGCTGCCCGACGACCTGTCCCTGGACGTCGCCATCACGTTCCGCGCGCCTGAGTTGTGACGCCAGGGAGAACCCCCGAACGGTGGTGCCTGCCGCCCCCGCATGGCGTCAGCGCCTGGCGGACCGGTCGGAGCCGCCAGGTGCACGAGGAACAGAGGAGCGCCGGTGCACGGCATTCACGACACCGAGCCGGCCGGCCGCTGGGAGGACGCGTTCCTTTCCGGCAACGGCGAGTACGGGATCATGGTGTTCGGCCACCCCCATCGGGAGCGGATCGTTCACAACCATCACCGCTACGTACTGCCCAACTCATCCTGCGGGATGTCCCCACCGGCCGTCGCCGACCGGCTCGAGCACGTCCGCGACCTGATCCTGGCAGGCAAGCGGGAGCAGGCACAACGCGAGTTCTCCGATGGCAGGCCGATGGCCTGGACACAGCCGTTTCACCCCGGCCATGTGCTCCACCTGGACTCCGCGAGCACCGCGGGCCGCGTGGACCACTACCGCCGGAGCAGCGACTTCGCGACCGGCGAGGTGAGGGTCACCTGGTCCGCCGATGATCGCGAATGGGTACGGCGCGCCTTCGTGTCACGCCCCGACGCCGTCGCGGTCGTCGAGATCACCGGACCTCGGCTGGACCTGGCGGTACGGCTGTCCGGGGACGTGCCCGGCCACCCGCCGGAGGTCACCGTCGCGACGTCCGCGCACGCCACGAGGAGCGGCGAGGCATCGCTCGCCGCCGTGGGAACGTACCCCGCAGGGCAGGGCGCGGCGGGATTCATCGGCGTGACCCGCGTCGTGGCCACCGGCGGCCAGGTCACGGTGGACGGCGACGTGGCCACCGTCCACAAGGCGACACGCGTGGTGCTGCTGACGCGGATGGACCGATCGGTGACCGCTCCCCGGGCCGACGCGCTGCAGGAGACGCTGGCCGAGCTACCGGCCGACTACGACCGGCTCCTCGCCCGCCATGCCGCCGTCCACGGCGAGCTCTACGCACGCGCCGAACTCGACCTGGGAGTGTCCGAGCACGACCGTCGGCTCCCCGTGCGGGAGCTCATCGCCCGAGCCGGCACCGCGGAGCTGGACGCCGCCCTGGTCGAGGCGATGTTCCACTCAGGCCGGTACCTGTTGCTCAGCTCCTGCGGGGTGCTCCCCCCGCGGCTCACCGGATTGTGGCTGGGGGCCTGGGGCGCCGCCTGGTCCGGCGACTACACGACGGACGCGAACCTCAACCTGCAGATGGCGGGGGCGGTGAGCACCGGGATGCCCGAGCTCATCGCCGGCTATGCCGCCCTGATCGGTGGACAGATCGAAGACTGGCGCACCAACGCCCGCGCGATCTACGGCGCCCGCGGGGTGCTCGCGCCCAGCCGGACCGACGGAGAGCACGGGCTGCTGTTCCATCTCGACGACGAGTGGCCCTGGCCCATGTGGCCGGCCGGCGCGGACTGGCTGCTGTTCCCGCTGCACGAGTACTGGCAGATGACCGGCGACGACGCCTTCCTCGCCGGGACGCTCGCCCCGTGGCTCATCGAGACGGCCACGTTCTTCGAGGACGTTCTCACCCGTGCGGACGACGAAGGACACGTCGTCATCGTCCCGTCCTACTCCCCGGAGGCCGGCCCGCGGGACGGGCGGGGAGTGGCCGGGATCAACGCCACCATGGACATCGCGGCGGCCCGTCACGCGCTGATCACCGCCGCCGGCGTCTGCGCGTACCTGGACATCGAGCGGGCCGCGGCCGGCCGCTGGCGCGCTCTCGCCGACCGGCTGCCGCCCTACCGCGTCGATGACCACGGCGCGCTCGCGGAGTGGGTATGGCCGGGGCTGGAGACCGCCGACGACCACCGGCACGTCAGCCACCTGTACCCGGTGTGGCCGCTGCACGACATCACTCCCGACGACACTCCCGACCTGGCCGCGGCGGCCCGCATCGCCCTGCTGCGGCGCGGCGATGAGAACTTCTCCGCGCACGGCAGCCTGCACCGGGCCCTGTGCGCCGCACGGCTGAAGGACGGCGAGACGGCCCGCGCGAACCTCCTGAAGATCCTGAAGCGGAACATGGTCTTCCGGTCGCTGATGACGTCCCACAACCCCGATCTGGAGATCTACAACGCGGACGCCGCGCACTGCCTGCCCGCCGTCGTCGCCGAGATGCTGGTGGACTCCCGGCCGGGGATCGTGGAACTGCTCCCGGCGTTGCCCCCGGAGTGGAGCAGCGGCAGCCTGCGGGGCATCGTCACCCGCGCCCGCGTCACTCTCGAGGAGCTTAGCTGGGACCTGCGGGACGGGACGGTGCGTGCCGTCCTCCGCTCTACCAAGGAACAGTCCATCACGCTCGTTTGCCGCGGCGCACGGGAGGCCGCCGGGCGGAGGCGGCGCGTTGACCTTCCGTCTCGCACACCCGTCACCGTCACCGTCCGGCTGGCGCCCGGCTCCCCGTCGAATTGACACGCCCACGCGGAGGCCCGTCGGGTGCGCAGAGGGGGCGGGCGTCGTCTGCCCCCTCGCGCGTCAGGTTCAGCTGACCTGAACGATCTGCCATTGCTGGTCGAGGGAGCCGTTGTCGGTCCACTGCACCAGTTGGGCGCCATCGGCGTTCGAACCGCCCAGCACGCCGAGCACCTTGCCGCTGTGGACATTGCGCAGCTTCACGTACGAGCCGACCTGCACGACCTGCCACTGCTGGTCGGCGGCGCCGGTGTCGAGCCACTGCACCGCATCGTCCCCGTCCGCGGTGCCCGAGGCGTACACGCCGATCACTCGCCCGCTGCCGCGGTTGCCGAGGACGGTGGTGCCACCGCTGGTCGTGGTCATGTGCCAGGCCTGGTCGGCGGCTCCGGTGTCCGTCCACTGGACCAGGTCGGCGCCGTCGGCGAGGTCTCCGCCCAGCACACCGATGACCTTTCCGGACTTACGGTTAACGAACTTGTAGTACGCGCCTGTGGAGTGTCCGAGATCGACGTCGGCGTACCGGATGGTGTTGATCTTGCCCTGCCAGAAGCCGCCGCAGGACATGATCAGGACACGCCCCGTGCCGGACACGTACTGCAGGGTGCGGCTGTACCCGGCCTCGATGGGCACCTTCACATGGGTCCACGACCCGACTCCGTTGTTCGTATTGATCAACACATCGCTCGATCCGTACGAGTCGTACACGAGCTTTCCGTCGGGGAGCACGATGTTGTAGGGGCTGCCGCCCGTGTCGAGCTGCGTGCCGAGGTCGGTGGCGTTCCAGCTCTCCGGATCATTGCTGATCTTGAAGTTGTTCGGCGGGCCGGAACCGAGGTTGACCACCTCGTAGCTCATGAAGTACTTGCCGTCGGCGAGCTTGGAGACCACCGGCATGCCCGGGCGCAGGTTGCTGTCCGTGGGTGCGACGTCGTTGACGACCGGTCCCCAGTGGACGCCGTCCGCGCTGGTCTGATGGACGATCTTCTGGTTGTTGTGGGCCTTGTCGCGTTCGTCCGAGTAGTAGACGATCAGCTTGTTGTTCTCGACCATGACGAACGGTTCCCAGATCGGGGTGGTCGTGTAACCACCGGCCTGGGCGATCTCACTGACCCAGCTCCAGGTCTGGCCGGCGTCGTTGCTCTTGTACACCTCCATGCGCTCCGCCGATTTGTCCGGCGGGGCGGAGAGGCCGACGCAGAGAATGGTTCCCGCCGGCAGGTTTCCGATCTGCTGGGGAAGCTCGTAGAGGAAGGCTCCGTTGCGGTTTCCCCAACCGTTGACGGTGTCGGCGATCGAGCTGATCTGGCCCCACGTCGCGCCGTTGTCGGTGCTGCGGTAGATGGGGAACACGGGTGTGGTGGCAGGCTGCTCGAAGGTGGTGAGAAGCGCTCCGTTCTTGGCGCCGTTGTGGTGCAGTTGCGCCGTCTTTGGATACAACGCGCCGTACTCCTGTGCGCCCGGAGGCGGCTGATAAAGAACCGAGGGGCCGTAGGCGTAAGCCTGCGGGGCCAGTGCCAGCAGCGAAATCGTCGTGACCATGACGACGAAGGCGTTGAGGAGTTTCCGGGCCGTTGAGTGCAAAGCATCTCCTTTGACGCGGAGGAATTGCGCTCAGTTAGACATGAGCGGGACGAAACCAGTATTCGGGCGCGGGGCCCTAATGTCACCGGCGCGTTTCGAAAGTGTTTCGGATTATGGTTCGCTACTCGGTGCCGGCTCTCGGCGAGGATGTCGAGCTGCGCAGCACGAGCTCCGTCGCCAGCTCGATCCGGGGGGACGCCGGTGGCCGGCCCTCGGCCAGCTGCATGAGCACCCGTGTCGCCTCGTGGCCCAGCTTGTCGAACGGCTGGCGCACCGCACTCAGCGGCGGGCAGGCCATGGAAGCCACCAGGGTGTCGTCGAAGGACATCACCGCCAGATCGCGCGGAACGCTGAGCCCCTGCTGGCGGGCGGCCTCCAGGACCCCGAGCGCCTGCGCGTCACTGGCCGCGAAGACCGCCGTGGGCGGCTCGTCGGAACGGAGGATCTGCAGGCTGGCGGCCATCGCCTCGTCGAAGTCGAAGTCGGTCGGCCGCACGATCGCCGGGTCGTAGACGATCCCGGCCTCCTCGAGTGCGGCCCGATAGCCGTGCAGCCGCGCCGCTCCGGCCATCGAGTGTGATCGCCCTGCCACCATGCCGATCCGGGTGTGCCCAAGCCCTAGGAGGTGCTGCACCGCGTCCTTGGCGCCGTTCCAGTTCGTCACGCCGATACTCGGGATGTCCCGGGAAGGTGCACTGAGCGGATCGATCAGCACCACCGGAAGCCGCCGTTCGATGATGCGACGCTGATCCTCCTCGGTCAGCATCGAGATCACAATGATCAGCCCCGCCGCACCGAGTGCCACACACTCCTCGAGCCATTGAGAGATCGAGCGCCTGCTCGTCGTCCCGGTCACCACGTCCACGCCGAGCTCCCCCGCCGCGTCCACGATCCCGCGGGCGACCTCCAGGGTGTAGGCGCTGAACAGGTCTCGGAATACAGCGACGATCTGACGAGGAACGGCGGGTGCCCGCTCCCATGGGCGAACGTAACCGCTCCGCGCAAGCAGTTCTTCAACACGGGCACGCGTCTCGGCACCGACGTCGCGACGTCGGTGCACGACCTTGGACACCGTGCTGAGCGACACGCCCGCCTCACTGGCGACGCTGGTCAACAGACCGTACTGCGCGTCCAGGCGTGCCTTGCCCTGAGCTGTCACTCGACACCTGACCTACTCGCCGACGCCAGTGTGCTTGTTCGCAGCGACTTCCGCGCGGGGTTGCCCCGATTGGACGGACAGGTCGGGGCTTGCGGTTATGCGGCAGCATAGTCGGGTCGTTGGGCGTGTCCGCCCGCAGGTGCGGCGACCATCCGGCATGACCGGCTCGGCGGCCTGCTCCACGGATGATCCCAGGTCACATAGGGCGGATCCGGTCGAGGGCTGACGACCAGGCCCACGTCAGTTCTGGAGGAGGTCGAACTCCTCCCACGGCCCGATGGCCGTACGGTTCGCGACCAGCGCGGAGGCGCCCGCGTTCTCCGCGGTCACGTACTGGTTGTTCGCGTGCGCCCGCAGGCTGACGCTGCCGTCGCCGTTGTGGATGAGGTCGAACGTCTCCCACGTCCCGATCGCGGTCCGGTTGGCGATGAGCGGTGAGGCGCCGGTGTCCTCTGCGGTGACGTACTGGTTGTTCGCGTGCGCGCGCAACGCGATCGCGCCACCGCCCAGGTCGATCTCATCGAACTGCTCCCACGGCCCGATGGCCGTGCGGTTGGCGATCAGCGGTGAGGCGCCGGCGTTCTCCGCGGTGACGTACTGGTTGTTCGCGTGTGCCCGCAGGCTGATCACGGCATTGCCGGGGCTGAGGCCGAGGGTGGAGGCGGTACCGGACAGCGACTTGGCGCCCTGATTGGCCGTGCCGGTGAGCCGGGTGGAGGAGTAGGCGCTCAGCGGTTTGGCGGTGCGCTCCAGGACGTACACGGTGTTCGCCGACGTCGGGAAGGTGACCTCACCGTTCGACGACGTCGTGATGATCGCGTTGTCCGACACGCGCCGGACCCGTACCTCCTGGGTCCCCCAGGGGTTGGCCACCGTCGCCGCGTTGCCGTACAGGCTCTTGAGACCGACGTACTTGATCTCTCCGGCCTCGCGTTCGGAGCTGACCAGGAAGCCGTTCTTGGCCAGCAGCGTGAACTTCCCGACGAACGAGGAATCCGACGGCACCGACGGAAAGACCCGGATCTTGTCGTTGTAGCTCTGCAGCAGCGACTCGTTGACCACCGACAGGTGTACGCCGAGGTACTCGAAGACGCCGTTCGTGTTGGCCGTCAGCCCGTTCGGGTAGTTCTGGTACTTCTGCAGCATGGTCTTCATGCCGTTGTAGGCCTGGTCGCCCAGGCCCAGGCGCGCGGCCTGAATCGCGTCGTTGGCCCACACGTTGTCGTACGGGAACGGCCGCCGGTTCCAGGTGTTGACCGCGGTCTGGTAGTCCGGAGCGCCGATTCCGGTCGTGTTGTACGGCCAGATGACCTCCGAGGCGACGTTCTCGTCGTTGCGCGTCTGCGCGATCGGCGGCGTGTGGGGCAGGTACGCGCTGCCGTCGGTCGGGTAGGGCGCCAGGTCGTCGAGGATGTTCTGCCACTGGCTCCGCAGGTCGGCGTCCAGGCTGAGGGTCTGGCTCGCCTCGATCGTCACGGGGAAGAGACTTTTCACCGCGGCCAGGTCGGTGATGGCGCCGGGGACGTTCCAATACGTCTCGTGGGAGTTGGAACCGGCCATCGTGTACTTGCCGGAACTGTCACGGGACAGCTTCGCGGCGTAGAACTTCACGACGTCGCGCATGAACGGGTACGCGGTGTTCCGCAGGTAGTTCACGTCGTTCGTGTACCGGTACTGCAGGTACATGTTGTACGCGGCCTCGGTGCCCGTGGACAGGATGTTCTTCGTGTAGTCGCTGTTGATCGTGCCGCGCGCGTTGCCGTCCCAGCCCATCGTCTCCGGCACCCACAGGCCGTCCACGCCGTAGCGGGTGTTCGTGTACGACTTCAGCGCGCCGTAGTTGCGGCTGTAGAGGCGGTTGAACGTACTCAGCAGGTCGGCGTGGTTCGAGGCGAGGAACGAGTTGTAGACGTCCCGCTGGTTCCAGTACCAGTAGCCATAGCTCCACTTGGTCTGGTCGCCGGTGGACCGGTAGACGCCGTTGATGAAGTGGAACGGGTAATTGCCGTACCCGCCCGACGCGATCATGTACGTCGCGAGGTAGTAGGCGTTCTCCATGTAGTCCGCATCGCCGGACAGGCCGGAGTACTGCACGAACGACCGCTGCCAGAAGTCGTGCCACCAGTTGCGGTAGTCGGTGAAGGTCGTGGCGTACCCGGTGTTCTTCACCGCGGCGAGTTGGGACCGGGCCTGGGCGACCGAGTCGTGGTTCGGCGCATTGAGACGGCCGGCGGCGGTGAACCAGATCGTGTAGCTGGAGGACGGCGTGATGGTGAGCCGTACCTTCGAGCCGTTCACCACCTGGCTCGTGTAGCTCGCCCCTTCGACGGTCGCCGCCAGTGTGGAGCCGAAGTTGTTCGGATCGGCCTGTCCCCGGCTGATCCCGACGCCGTTCGAGTCGGCGAAGGTGGAGTAGGTCTTCCAGGTGTTCAGGTCCGGGACATCGCCGACATCGGTGACCGTGCTCGGATCCCACAGGCTCAGGTCGAGCGCCACGCTGGACACGTTCGTCCGGCGGTCGTCGACGTGGATGCCCATGACCTCGGAGTTCGGCGACCCCATGACGGTCACCGTGCGATCGGAGTCGTACTTGGTGGTGAGCGAGCCGTCGTACAGCGACAGCCGCTGCTGATAGGTGGAGTATCCGGTGTCCATGCCGGGGGTGGAGTACAGGTTCACGAGCCCCGCCGCGTACGCCGACTGCTCCGACAGGTCGGCACCGGAGACCTGCATGGTGAGGCCGTTCTGGTTCCAGACCATCGCGCCCGTACGGCCGTTGCCGACGGTCAGCCCGTACGCGGGGTTCGTGTTGGGCCGGTTGTAGACGATGTCGTGCTTGCTCAGGTAGGCGGCGTAGTCGACGTTCAGCGCGCCGGTCGAGCCGTCGAACGCCGCGTCCGTCGGGGACGCGAGGGCAGGGACGACCACCGCGAGGTCCAGCGCGCCCGCCATCAGGGCGAGGGCCGCCAGGAGACGCCGGGTCCTGTGCTCATGACGCTTCATTGTCACCACGTCAGTCCTGGATGAGGTCGAACTCTTCCCACGGCCCGATGGCCGTGCGGTTCGCGATCAGCGATGACGCGCCGGCGTTCTCCGCCGTCACGTACTGGTTGTTCGCGTTCGCCCGCAGGCTGACGCTGCCGTCCGCGTTGTGGACGAGCGCGAACGTCTCCCAGGAACCGATCGCCGTACGATTCGCGATCAGCGGCGCGGCTCCGCCGTTGTCCGCGGTGACGTACTCGTTGTTCGCGTGGGCGCGCAGGGCGATCGCGCCGCCCCCCTGGTCGATCAGGTCGAACTGCTCCCAGGAGCCGATGGCCGTGCGGTTCGCGATGAGCGGTGACGCGCCGGCGTTCTCCGCCGTGACGTACCGACCGTTGGCGTGCGCGCGCAGGCTGACGACGGAACCGGTCGGCGGGTGCTCGGCGACGCCGAGGACGTACGTCAGCTGGGCGCTGGTGAACTCCTGCTGCAGGGTGCTGGAGGTCGCGGACTGGACCTGGAAGCGGCCCGGCGTCGACACCGTGCCGCCGCAGCCGGCGTTCGGCGTGCCGACGTGGGTGGACGTGTCCGTGTTGCCGGTCACGGTCCAGTCGCGGACGCCGTTGACGGCGTATCCGTAGCCCATGTGGGCGCCCCGCAGCGTGTTGCCGGTGACCGACGCGCCGTAGTTGGTGCCGCTCCCACAGCCCCAGACCTGCGGGCCCATGGCGAAGCCGACCTTGATGAAGGCGCTCTCGGCGCTGATGGTGTTGCCGGTCACGGTCGTGCCGGTGTAGTTGCCGTTCATCGGCGCGTAGTCGACGAGGTTGATGCCGCCGAGCAGCGTCCGTGTCCTGGCGACGATCGTGTTGTTCTGCACCGAGGAGCCGGGCGCCCCGAAGATGACGATGCCGCCGTCGGTGGCGTCCTGCACCGTGTTGCCCTGGACGGTGCTGTTGCCGCAGGCCAGCGATATGCCGTCGGCCCACGTGCCGCTCGGCGTGTCGGTGCCCGCCGGGCCGATCGTGTTGTTCAGGATCTTCGCGCCCTGGCAGGCCGGCGTGCTGTTCGTGACGGCGCCCTCGATGAAGTGCAGCGTCGACCAGCTCCGCGTGTCGTGCGCGTAGACGTTCTGGACGGTCTGACCGGTGCCGGAGGCTCCCATCTCCATCAGGGCGCCGCCGTCCAAGCGGCCGAGCGTGGGCCGCCCGCCGTCGATCTGGATGTTCTGCACCGTCACGCCCGGTTGGTCGGTGCCGTTGATCGCCGTGGTGAGCGAGCCGGACACCTTCAGGGTGGCCCGGCTGTCGTCTGTGGGCAGGCCCTGCGTCTCGATCCGCTGGTTCGAGGCCGTGAACCGGATCGAGTTGCTCAGGGTGAAGACGGCGCCGGGGCACAGGCCGGCGATTGCGCCGGATCCGGTGAGCGCGGCGTTGATGGCGGCGTCGGTGCCGGACGGGATGCAGGTCGCCGCGGCGCGGGCTCCCGTGGCTGTCATCGGCACCAGGAGTGCCGTGACGGCCGCGAGCATGGACAGGAACGGAACGGATCTTCCGCGAGCTGACATTCACGCGATCCTTACTGGCGGCTGTGGGGGACTAGCGGGAAGGTCTCCGGACACGCTTCGTCGTCGTCCACACGAACGTCGTGGTGCCGGCGGCGCCGGTGGAGTCGGTGGCGGTCACCGTCACCGTGCTGGTTCCGGCGTTGCGGGCTGAGCCCGTGATGGTCCCCGAGCGGCTGATCGACAGACCGGCGGGCAGGCCCGTGGCGGTGAAGGTCAGGTCGCGGTGCCCGGCAGCGACCGCCGTCATCCGCAGAGAGACCGCCGCGCCCACCGGGCTGCTCATGCCCTTCGGTTCGGAGACGACCACCGCACCGGACACGTTGGTCTTCAGCGTGCTCGTGACGTTGATCGAGCCGCTCAGCGGCAGGTTGCGCGAGGAGTCGCCGACCAGGATCTGGTACGTGCCGGGCGTCGTCGTCCAGCCGCCGGCCGCGTCGTCCCAGTGCGCCAGGTCGTGCGCGGTCACAGTGAACCGTACGGTCTGGCTCTGGCCCGGCTGCAGCTCGACCCGCTGGAACCCCTTGAGCTGGTGCGGCGGCTCGCCCGTGGAGGCCGGGGCGCCGACGTAGAGCTGGACGATCTCGGCCCCGGCCCGGCTCCCGGTGTTGGTGACGGTGGCCGTCACCGTCGAACCGCCCGAGCCGAGCGCGCCGACCTGCAGGTTGGAGAAGGAGAAGGCCGTGTACGACAGGCCGTACCCGAAGGGGAACAGCGGCGTGATGTTCTTCGCGTCGTACCAGCGGTAGCCGACGTTCACGCCCTCGGAGTACTGCACCTGGCTGCCGTTGCCGGGCCACTGCGCGGTGGTGTGCGCGGGCACGTCGTTCAGGCTCGCCGGGAAGGTCACCGGCAGTTTGCCGGACGGGCTGACGTCACCGAACAGGATCGCCGCGAGCGCGTTGCCGACTTCCTGGCCGGAGTACCAGCCCTCCAGCACTCCGGCGACCTGGCCCAGCCACGGCATGGTCACCGCGGAGCCGGTGTGCAGGACCACGATCGTCTTCGGGTTGGCCGCGGCCACCGAGGAGATGAGCTGGTTCTGCTGGCCGGGCAGGTCGATCGAGGTGTTGTCGGTGCCTTCGTTCTGCGGATACGTGGCGAACACGATCGGCACGTCCACCGACTTGGCCAGGGTGACCGCGCGGTTGATGCCGTCCGTGCCGTCGGCCGCCTCGTACTGAACCGTCGCGCCCGACCCGGCGCGGTTCTGGATGCCGGTGAGCGGCGAGATGGTGCCGGAGGAGGTGACGGTGGCGCTGCCGCCTCCGACGCTCGCCACGCCCGCGCCGCCATCGGCGCCGATCACGGCGATCTTCTTGGTCGTGGAGGTGGACAGCGGCAGCACGCCGTTGTTCTTGAGGAGGACGGTGCCCTCCTCGGCGATCTGGCGGGCGGTGGCCTTGTGCGCGTCGGTGGTGACGACCGCGCCGGTCGAGCCGGTCTTGGTCTTGTCGAACAGGCCGAAGGCGAACATCTGGGTCAGCACCCGGCTGACCATGGTGTCCAGCGTCGCCTGGCTGACCTGGCCGGACGTGACCGCCTGCCGGAGTTGGTCACCGAAGAAGGCGGCGCCCGGCATCTCCATGGTCATGCCGGCGTTGGCCGCGGGAGCAGCCGAGTGCAGTGCGCCCCAGTCGGATGTGACGAACCCGTTGAACCCCGCCTGCTGGTAGAGCGCCGTGTTGAGAATGTACGGATTCTCGCAGGCGAACTTCCCGTTGATCACGCTGTAGGCGCACATCACCGAGGCTGCGGCGCCCTGGCCGACAGACGCCTGGAATCCGGGCAGGTAGATCTCCTGCAGCGTGCGGGTGTCGACGATCGCGTTGTCCGACATCCCGTTGCGGTAGGTCTCCTGGTTGTAGACCGCTGCGTGTTTGGCCTGGGCCATGACGCCCTGGCTCTGCACGCCGTTGATCTGCGCGACGGCCATCTGGCTCGTCAGGTACGGGTCCTCGCTGAAGCTCTCGAAGCCCCGGCCCCAGCGCGGGTCACGGTCGATGTTCAGTGTCGGGCCGAGCGCGACGTCCGCACCCTTGCCGGCGAACTCATTGCCGGCCACCACGCCGTACTGCTGCTCGAGCGTGGTGTCGAAGGTCGCCGCCCCGGCCACGGGGGCGGGCAGCTGGGTGACGCCGCCGAGCCCGTCACCCGGTCCACCCGGCCCGTCCTCCAAGCCCATCGCCGGGACGCACAGCGACGGGATCGCGCTGGTGTTCCCGATGTACGGTGAGGCGTTGCCGTTGCCGTGCAGCATCGAGATCTTCTGGTCCTGGGTCATCTGCGCCATGAGCTGGGCGACGCGCTGGGACACCGGCGCGGTGGAGCCGACCCACGGGCAGGAGCCGTTACCGCCGCCTCCGCCGATGGTGAACACGGCGAACTCCCAGAGCGAGTAGCCGTACTGGGTCGCGCGGGCGGTGCCGTACATCCGCACGTAGCGCCCGGTCCCGGAGACGTTCAGCGTCTGGGTGCCGCCGGTGCCCGTGGTGGTCGAGTAGATCGTCGTCCAGTTCGTTCCGTCACCGGAGACCTGGACCTGGAACGCGGTGGCGTAGGCGGTCTCCCAGGTCAGCTGGGCCCCGCAGACCTGCTGCGACGAGCCCAGGTCGACCTGGAGCCACTGCGGGTCGCTGAACGCCGAGGACCAGCGGGTGCCGGTGTCGCCGTCGGTGGCGGCCGAGGCGGGGGCCCCGGCGTTCTCGGTCGAGGAGGCGGTCGTCGGCCGGTTCAGGGCGTAGTCGGCGGTGCCGCACGACGCCGACCCCCCTGAGCCGTAGACCTGGAACTCCCAGAGAGAGTAGCCGTACTGGGTCGCGCGGGCGGTGCCGTACATCCGCACGTACCGGCCGGCCCCGGAGACGTTGAGCGTCTGGGTGCCGCCGGTGCCGGTCGTGGTGGAGTAGATGGTGGTCCAGGCGTTCCCGTCGGCGGAGGTCTGGATCTGGAACGCGCTCGCGTAAGCGGCCTCCCACTGCAGGACCACCTGGCTGATGGTGGCGCTGGATCCGAGATCGACCTGGAGCCACTGCGGGTCGCTGAACGCCGAGGACCAGCGGGTACCGGTGTCGCCGTCGGTGGCGGCCGAGGCGGGGGCGCCGGCGTTCTCGGTGGACGAGGCCGTGGTCGGCTTGCCCTGGGAGAGCAGGACCGCCGCGGCGCGGCCGGGCGGCGCCACGGCCGTCGACGCGGCGATGAGCCCGGCGAGGGCGATGAGCACGACGAGCAGTGAGCGTGACGAATCGAGCAGGCGTCTGGGGCGAGCGCGGAACATCAAGGCTCCTCGGCCGGTGGGAGGCGGACACCGGCGATTCGAGGTGCTGGCGGATCCGGCGGCATGAGGGCATGCGCGGCCACGGGCATGCCGCCTGGAGGGGGCGGCGTCCGGAGCCGGCACGCCATGCTGCCGGTTCGGCCACACCTGGCGGGGTGGAAGGCGGGACAGGCGCGTGGCGCCCGCGAAACTGAGAGCGCTCTCAGGAAGAGTGACTCCCATCACATGAGCTGTCAAGGACGTCCGATCTTTGGAGTCCCTTGACAAAAGGCTGCAAACCCTGGATAAGTTCACGGAAAAAGCGAACAGCCTTCGATCGGAGCCCGCGATGAGAGGACATCTGCTCAGAACCGTCGCCGTCATCGGGGCACTCATCGGAGGGCTGCTGGCCGGCGTGCCCGCGAACGCCGCGGCACGGCCGTGGCAGAACACGGCGCTGGCCCCGGTCGACCGGGCGAACGCGCTGCTCGCGCAGATGACCCTGGCGGAGAAGATCGCCATGATGCACCAGGGCGCCTCATGCGACTACGGCGCCTGCGTCGACGGCAATACGCGCCTCGGCATCCCGCAGCTGCGGCTGCAGGACGGCCCGGCCGGTGTCGCCGACGGCGCCACGGGCGTCACGCAGCTGCCCGCGCCCGTCGCGGGCGCGGCGACCTGGGACACCGACCTGATGGGGGAGTACGGCAAGGTCGTCGGCGCCGAGGCGTGGGGCAAGGGCGCCAACACGGTGCTCGGCCCGACGATCAACATCGATCGCGACCCGCGCTGGGGACGGTCGTTCGAGTCGCTGAGCGAGGACCCGTACCTCGCCGCGCAGCTCGGCGCCGCCGAGATCAAGGGCATTCAGGCGCAGGGCCCGATCGCGCAGGTCAAGCACTACGCCGTCTACAACCAGGAGACCTACCGCAACACCCCGCAGGACAACGCCGCCATCGCCGACCGTACGCAGCGGGAGATCTACCTGCCCGCCTTCGAGGCCGCGGTCAAGGACGGCAAGGCCTACTCGGCGATGTGCTCGTACTCGCAGATCAACGGCACCTTCGCCTGCGAGAACGGGCAGCTGTTGAACACGATCCTCAAGCAGCAGTGGGGCTTCTCCGGGTTCGTCACCTCCGACTGGGGCGGCACCCACTCCACGGTGGCCTCGGCGAACAACGGCCTCGACCAGGAGATGACCGGCAGCACGTACTACGGCGACGCCCTCGCCGCCGCGGTGAACAGCGGCCAGGTCTCCCAGGCGACGATCGACGACCACGTGCGCCGGATCCTGACCTCGATGTTCGCGAGCGGCCTGTTCGACTCGCCGCCGACCGGGAACATGGGTGCGACCGTCACCTCCGACGCCCACCAGGCGACCGCCACGAAGACCACCGAGGAGGGCAGCGTGCTGCTGAAGAACAGCGGCCCGGTGCTGCCGCTGGGATCCTCGACCTCGTCGATCGCGGTGATCGGCGACGACGCGGGCGCGAACGCGATGACCGCAGGCGGTGGCAGCGCCCACGTGAACCCATCGACGCTGGCCTCGGTCGTCACGCCGTACCAGGGCATCAAGGTCCGGGCGGGCAACGGCGCCACGGTCACGTACGCCCAGGGCGTCGCCTCGCCGAACGGCCAGGTCGTCGACTCCTCGTACCTGACCCCGTCGTCCGGCTCCGGGAACGGGCTGACCGCTCAGTACTACAACAACACCGGCATGACGGGCAGCCCGGTCCTCACGCGGACCGACCCGAACGTCAACTTCCTGTGGGGCGGCCAGCCGCCCGCGTCGGGCCTCCCCGGCAACGGCTGGTCGGTCAAGTGGACCGGCAAGCTGACGCCGCCGACCACCGGTACGTACACGTTCGCCCTGACCAGCGACGACGGCAGCCGGCTGTTCGTCAACGGCCAGCAGGTCATCAACAACTGGGCGAACCAGCCGCCGACCACCAAGACCGGCACCATCTCCCTCACGGCCGGACAGCCCGTCAGCATCGAGGTCGACTACTTCCAGGACGGCGGCGGCAGCCAGGTCAGCCTCGGCTGGCAGATCCCGAACCAGAACCTCCACGACGAGGCCGTCGCGGCGGCGCGCGCCGCGCAGGTCGCCGTGGTCTTCGTCTCGAACGGCGAGGGTGAGGGCGCCGATCTGGGCAACATGGACCTGTCGGGTGACCAGAACCAGCTGGTGACCGACGTCGCCGCCGCCAACCCGAACACCGTGGTCGTCGTGGGCAGCGGCTCGGCGGTCACCATGCCCTGGGCGAACGCGGTCAAGGGCATCATCGAGAACTGGTACCCGGGCCAGACCGACGGAACGGCGATCGCCGCATTGCTGTTCGGCGACGTGAACTTCTCCGGCAAACTCCCCGTCACCTTCCCGCAGAGCCTCGCCGACGTGCCCGCGAGCACCGCCGCGCAGTGGCCCGGCCAGAACGGGACCGTGCAGTACTCCGAGGGCCTGAATGTCGGCTACCGGTGGTACGACGCGAAGAACAAGACGCCGATGTTCCCCTTCGGGCACGGCCTGTCCTACACGACCTTCGGCTACAAGAACCTGACCGTCGGGACGCCCGACTCCTCCGGGAACGTCGCCGTCGGCTTCGACGTCACCAACACCGGTTCGCGGGCCGGGGCGGAGGTCGCCCAGGTCTACGTCGGCCAGCCGTCCTCGACCGGCGAGCCGCCGAAGAACCTGCGCGGCTTCAGCCGCGTCGCGCTCGACGCCGGCCAGACCAAGCACGTCACGGTCACGCTGGACGCCCGCAGCTTCCAGTACTGGAACGGCAGTGGGTGGACGACCGCCGCCGGGACGCATCAGATCCTCGTCGGCGCGTCCTCCCGTGACATCCGCCTCACCGGCCAGGTCTCCGTGGCCTCGACGAACCACGTGATCAGCCTCCGGGCGCACGCGAACAGCAAGTACGTGACGGCGGAGAACGCCGGGGCCGCAGCGCTGATCGCGAACCGGGACGCGATCGGGCCGTGGGAGCAGTTCGACCAGGTCGACGAGGGCAACGGTGCCATCGCACTCCGCTCGCTTGCGAACAACGAGTACGTCACCGCCGGCACCTCGCCGTTGATCGCCGACGCGACGAGCGTCGGCGCGGCGCAGACCTTCGACCTCATCCACAATCCCGACGGCAGCGTCAGCCTGCGGGCGCACGCCAACAACGACTACGTCTGCGCCGAGAACGCCGGTGCCGCTTCACTCATCGCCAACCGCACGGCGATCGGGCCCTGGGAAGAGTTCGACCTCGTCAACGATTGAGGCCTCTGCGGGAGCGAAGGCCTGATGGCGTGGGTAGACGATGGCCGGGTGCTGACCGATCTGGGCGAATGCAGGGGCCGGGCGGCTATGCCTCAGTACTGAGGTCACGGGCGGCCCTCGGCGGCGGACCCCAACGCGGATCCCTGCCCGAAAGGGCCAGGACCTGGTCGAACAGAGAGGCGTCGGCGTCCGGCATCACTTCGTCGGCGAGCAGCCCCAGGCCGCGCATCCGCGGAGCCTCCCGCCTGTAGATCTCCAACGAGGACGCGGCCAGGTGATCGGGGATCCGCAGGAACCGGCCGGTGGCAACGGCCAGATCCCAGGCGTGAACGGTGAACTCCGCGATCAATATCCCCCCGACGGTGGCGGTGGCCATGAGCGAACCGCTCAGGCTCGCCTCTCCCTCCCACACCTGAGGGTCGGCCCATGTCTTCGCCGCCGCTTGGGCTCTTTCGGCGAGGAGAGGCGGCCATCCCGACTCCGGCGTTTCAGCGAGAAACGGCATGGGATCCGCGGTCGCGACCGAGGGATCCCATTCCGTGCCCGTGCCGATGGCCTCGGTCATGAGGAACATCTTGGCCACGTGGTTCACCAGGTCCCTCACGGTGAACGCGGCGCAGGGCGTCGCATCGCCGTACTGATCGACGGACACGCCGGTGAGTACGTGCATGAAGAGGTTGATGCTCTGCCCCAGCCGTTCTGGGGACGATGGGTATGACATGTGAGTACCTTTGTTCAGGCCAGGCTATTCGGTTCGGCCGCGCTCGTCGCCGAGGCCGGTCGTTCCGCGTGCGACGGCGGATAGTCGGTGTAGCCGGCGGCAGCCGGACCGTAGATGAGGTCCCGTTTCGGCACGGCCAGCGGGGAGCCGGAGGCGAACCGAGCGGGCAGGTCCGGGTTCGCGATGAACAGCGTGCCGAAGGCCACCAGGTCCGCCAGGTCCTCGGCGAGGATCCGGTTCGCCCGCCGCTGATCGAAGCCGACGTTGGCGATGATGGTGCCGTGGTAGACCTTCCGGAAGTGGCGGAACATGCCGTCGCCGGCCAGATGCTCCAGCGGACCTCCGTTAGGGTCGACCATCGTTCCCATCAGGAGCAGATGCGACAGCTCGTAGTCGTTGAGCCGCCCGAGCACATACTCGCTGTCCGCCACCGTGGCGGGCGCGGCGACGAATTCCCCCGTCTCCGACCAGGCCGGTCCGGCCTTCACACCGACGCGCCGTAGGTCGACGAACTCACCGACCGCTTCGATGACATCGAAGAGAAAGCGGGCCCGATTCTCGATCGAGCCTCCGTAGAGGTCCTCACGCAGGTTGGTGCGCGGGTTCAGGAACTGGCTGATCAAGTAGTTGAAGCCCGCCTGAAGTTGTATCCCGTCGAAGCCGGCCGCCATCGCGTTCCGCGCGGCGGTCGCATAGTCGGCGACGGTCCGGCGGATGTCCTGCGCCGTCATCGCCCGTGGCCGCACGGTCGGTTTGCGGCCGGTGGGTGTAGGCGACGGCAGCCCCGGGTTCACGGCCGATGGGGCAAGAGGCGGGCGGCCGTCGAAGAAGTCGGGGTGGGACGCGGACCCTGTGTGCCACAGCTGAGCGAAGATGGTGCCCCCTGCACGGTGGACGGCGTCTGTCACCTTTCGCCATGCGGCGACTTGCTCGCCGGTGAACAGACCGGGCACGTCGTGCCATCCCACGGCGTCACGGCTGATCCAGACGCCTTCGGAGATGATCAGTCCGGCCGAGGCGCGTTGGGCGTAGTACTCCGCGTGGAGATCGATGGGCGCGAGACCGTGATTGCGGGCGCGACTCCGCGTCAGCGGCGCCATGACCACGCGGTTCTCAAGTGTGACGTCGCGCAGGTGGTACGGCAGTAGCAAGGGCTGTGTGAAGCTCATAGGGGATTCCTGTCCAGGGAACGAGTACAAAAGTCGATCAAGGGAGCCTCGGGTGGACGGCTACGTCTCGCGCCCGAAGTCCTGAGCGCGAGGAGGCGCGGCGGACGGACACGGTGACTCACCTGGCACGGCGAGGCGCACTCTTAAAGCAATGATCTGTGCTTTAGCTCTACCGTAGCAGTCCATCGCCTAAAAGCCAAAATCTGTGCCTTCTGGCGAAGTCCGGACTCCGGCTCTCCATCACGCCGAGGGCCGGCGGCTGCGGTGCCACCGCGCTGGCGTTGATCAAGAGATCGGGACCAGGAGAGGCCCTGGGTGGCTCACGCGGACCAGGTGGCCAGGGGCGGCCACGCTCGTGGCAGCGGACGGCCTCGCCGGTGGCCCGATCGAGCGCGGCCGGCCGCGGCGCCCTGGATCGCCCGGCACGGGAGTTTCAGTGGCGCGTTGACGCCGAGCCAGGAGGGGCGGCCGCGCAGTGCTCTGGACCTCGGCAAGGGCGCAACGTTCCGGTTGGCAGGCCCGCGGCTCGTATGCCAGGAACTTGGCTACCCTGGAGGGGCGCACCTGCGTTGCTCTGTCCGAGGCAGTTCAAGGTGGCTGGAGCATCGCCGGCCACGCGTACACCAACGACGAGATTGTCCAGCACGCAAGGTAACTCATCGGCAAGTAGTGCCGACGATCCCACCGAATCCCAGGCCTTGCACTGTCGGGCATATACGGCCGTCAGCGAAAAAATCAATAGCCGCGGGGAGGTCTGTTAGGCTCGAATTCGTAATAGTCCACAAAGGGGATCATCAATGGTTGAATTCGCCCCTGTACCAGATTTCGCCCGAGGCCCGAAAATCCCTGATTCCGGTTATCTTGTCACTGAGCTGGGTGGCGGGGCCTACGGAATCACCAGCGGCTTGGTCACCACCATGTTCCTGGTGACCAAGAAGGGCGTGGTCGTCGTGGACGCCCCACCGGACCTGGGCGAAAAACTGCTGATCGGCGTCGAGGAGGTCACTCCGAAGCCGATCACTCACCTCATCTACAGTCACGCGCACGCCGACCACATAGGGTCCGCTCACTTGCTGACACGGGATGGCTTGAAGATCGTCGCCCATGAGCTCACCGCGCAGTTCATCAAGGAGGCGCAGGACGACAATCGGCCTCTGCCCAATGAAACCTTCGGTGGGGCTAGAAGCGAGCTGAGTATCGACGGAGAAAGGATTATCCTCGAGTACACGGGAGATTGGCATCAGGCGGGTAATCTGTTCATCCACCTCCCGGAACAGAAGATCCTGACGGCGATCGATAGCTTCACGGTGAAGAACGCGCCGTTCTTCCGTCTTGCCTTCTCCGCCCATGTGCCCGCGTACTTCGACGCGATGGATCAAATGCTGGAGTATGACTTCGAGACCGTCGTGTCCGGTCACATGGCCCTGTTCGGCACTCCCGAGGACGTGCAGACGAATCGCGAGTACATTCGCGACCTGCGGGCCTCCGCCACCGAGGCGCTGCGTATGGTGGACCTGCGGGAGGCTGTTGCCGCTGTGCCGGACGACAACCGGCAGGCACAGCTCAAGGTCTGGATGGACGCTGTCGTCGCTCGCGCGGCAGAGCTCATGCCGGCGTCCTGGGGCAAGCGCCTCGGAGGCAACGACATCTTCCTCACCGACAACCTCAACGCCGTCGCATGGAGCGTTTTCATCGACTAGTACCAGAGTGAATTCATTTCATCCGCGTAAGAGCCGAGGCGCTGTGCTGGATGTATTCGGGGGACCAGAACCGCTCGGCAGCGGCGTAGTCCCGCTTGTTGAACAGAGTGTCGAAAGCTTCACGGACGATGGCCTTGTTCTTGTCTTCGATGGTGCTCATGAAGGGATAATCGCTTTCTGTCTATGGCTTGCAGAAATTGGTGCGGGCACCACCCACGTGGCAGTGAGTGCGAGGTGCGGGGGAGCCGTCATGGGTGTTATCGGTGGGCGAGGGAGTTCCTGCCCGCGATGTGGATTTCGGCCTGACGAGTGACTCGGGCCCCGAGGTGTTCGGCGGTGGCGAGGTCGGAGGCGTTGACGGTGTCGACGCTGCCGTCCTGGGGGGTCGAGGCGCCGGCACCGATCCAGAAGCCGAGGCGGTTGAGGTCGTCTTCGGCGGCGGTGAGGGCATTCCAGCCGGGGGGCAGGCCGAGGCCGACCCAGATCATGTGGTGCTGGGCGGCGAGAGCGGTCATGAAGTTGAGGGTGTTGAGCTTGTCGCCGCTCTTGGAGGCGGAGTTGGAGAAGCCAGCGGCGATCTTGTCGGCCCAAACGCTTGTGAGGTAGCGGCCGCTGGTGGCTTCGGCGAAGGCGTGGAAGGCGGAGGAGGCGCCGCCCATGTAGGTGGGGGAGCCGAAGATGATGGCATCGGCGTCGTCGAGCCGCTGCCAGTCCTCGTCGGTGATGGCGTCCACCGGGATGTAGGCGACCTCGGCTCCGGCCTTTTCGGCACCGCGCTTAACCGCTTCGGCCAGAACAGCGGTGTGTCCGTAGCCGGAGTGGAAGGCGATGGCGACCAGGGGGCGCTTGATGGTCTTGGTCACGGACTACTCCTTAGGTAGGTCTGATCTCTAATCTATACCTGACCTCTAAAAGAGGTCAAACCCCTTTGGGGGTGCTGGTGTATTCTGGGGGTCATGTCACAACGGGAGCAGTCACCGAACAGCCTCGACCCGGAGCGGCCGATGGACATCCTCGACGCGGCCTGCCCCAGCCGTGACGTCTTCGTGGATCTGGCCGACAAGTGGGCCCTGCTGATGCTGCTTAGCCTGCGGGAGCGCGGTGTCCAGCGGTTCTCCGAACTGCAGCGCTCCATCGGAGGGATCAGCCGCAAGATGTTCTCGCAAACCCTGCGAACTCTGGAACGCGATGGACTCGTCGCCAGGACGGTGGACCCCAATGCCACGCCGCCTCTGGTCCTCTACGGACTCACCGACCTCGGCAGCGAAATCGCCGAGGAAACCCGCGTCCTCTGCACATGGACCCACACCCGTGCCGCCCAGGTCCACGCGGCACGCGCCGCCTATGACCGGCGCACCGTCGACTGACTGTCTCCAGTTGAGCGGGGTTCGTTCCGATCGGTCGGGTGATTACTCCTTGCCGGCGAGGTTCCTCGCGGTCTGGACACGCCCAGCACATACGACGCTGCGATCACCGAGACCAGGGCCTGTTCGGCCTGCCGGCGCCGTTCCAGCAGCCAGTCACCACCCCCGTGGGCGCAACCCTCGTGAGTGATCGCCCCCTGGCTACTGGTCGCGGCCCGCGTCCCCGAGCTCCTTGAGTAGCAGAGTCAGGGTCGCGAGTTGTTCAGGCCCGAACAGTTCTTCGATCCAACGGCTTGCTTCCTGTGCCTGCTGGCGACCCAGGGCTGCTCGTTCGTGCCCGGCAGGAGTTAGAGCGACCAGTTGCCGACGGCGGTTGTGGGGATCCGTGCTCTTGGTGATCAGGCTACGAGTCAGGAGTCGGTCGAGGAGGGGGGTGAGTGTCGATCGGTCGACTGCAGCGAGGGCACCGAGAGTCTTCTGGTCGAGGCTTCCGCGCTCATCCAGGACTTGAAGCACTGCGAACTGCGGAGGCGTGAGGTCGCTGCTGCGAAGTTGCCACGAGGCGTTCACCACCTGTGAGGCACGTCGGAGCTGGTGGGCCATGCCGTCGGCCAGCACCCCGTCGTATCGCGCTCCGGTCGTCACAAGCTCAGGATACATCCGTGCACTGTGAGTTGGTACACGGACTATTTGCAATCGGAAGCTTCACCTTCTACATTGATCCGTGTACGGACTTACCGTGTACGGAAGGTGGTTCCCGTGCCGCGACGGGTGATCTTGGGGATGACCGGGGCGACCGGCGCCGTCTTCGGTGTCGAGCTGCTTCGCCGGCTGCGGAACCAGCCGGACGTGGAAACTCATCTCGTTCTGTCGCAATGGGCCAAGGCGACAATCCATCTGGAGACCGACCTGTCGGTTCGCGAAGTAACCGACTTGGCGGACGTGGCCTATTCATGGAACGATCAGGGTGCGGCGATTTCGTCAGGGTCATTCCGGGTGGACGGAATGATCATTGCACCGTGCAGTATGAAGACCCTCGCCGGAATCCGAACCGGATACGCTGATGGCCTCATTCCCCGTGCTGCCGACGTGACGCTGAAAGAGCGGCGTCCCCTGGTGCTCGTGCCGAGGGAGACCCCGCTCAGCGAAATCCATCTCGAGAACATGCTGGCGCTCTCCCGCATGGGGGCGAGAATCGTTCCGCCGATGCCGGCCTTCTACCGCCGCCCGAAAACCATCGACGAGCTCGTTGAGTATTCCCTTGTCCGAGTGCTGGATCAATTGGATATCCAGCTGCCATCGACGCAGCGCTGGGAAGGAATGCCTCGCCCATCCGAATTGAAGGCGTAAGGAACCGATGTCCGAAATCGATGACCTCCGATCCTACATCTCTGCGCTCGAAGCGCTGGGAGACATTCAGCGCATCTCGCGCGTGATAGATCCGAACCTGGAAGCGTCGGCCGTCACACGACGGTCCACCGAGAACGGCCGGCCCGCCCCGTTCTTCGAGCACCTCAGCGGGGTCGATGAGGGGTTCCGCATGATCGGAGCCCCGGGCGCCCTGTCGAGCGTTCCTGGGCATCCGCTGGCGCGGGTCTCCCTTTCTCTCGGTCTGCCGTACACGACGACCGCTGCCGAGTTGGTCGAACATCTCAGGCAGGCAGGCGCTAAGCAACTGCTCCCACCACGGCGTGTGGCGGCCGACTCGGCGCCCTGCAAGCAGAACATCCTGATGGGGGAAGAAGCTCGTCTCGACCGATTCCCGATCCCGTTCGTTCACCAGAGCGACGGCGGTCCCTACGTCAATACGTGGGGCGTGATCGTCGCGAAGACACCGGACGGCCGGTGGACGAATTGGTCTATTTCACGCATCATGATGATCGACGATCGGCATATGACCGGGCTGGTGCTGCCGAGTCAGCACCTCGGCATGATCTGGCGTGAGTGGGAGGCCATCGGCGAGCCGATGCCCTACGCCCTCGTCCAGGGAGGTGACCCGGGCGTTCCCATTGTCGGCGGAATGACCGTCCCGGCCGAGGTCGACGAGGGCGCGTATCTCGGAGCGGTGCGGGGCAAGCCGGTCGACGTTGTGAAGTGCGCGACAAACGATCTGGAAGTGCCGGCCTCCGCCGAGGTCGTCATCGAGGGGCACCTGTCCGCAACGCGTGATGCCGTGGAGGGCCCGTTCGCGGAGTTCCACGGCTGGGCACTCCCAGAGACGTCGCCGCAGCCGCTCTTCAGCATTGAGGCGATCACGTACCGAGACGACCCCATCTGGCCGCTGGCCGCCGCCGGACGGCCTGTCGACGACTCGCACGTCGCACCGGCTGCGGGCATCTCCGCAGAGGTCGTCGCGGTCTTGCAGGAGGCGGGACTGCCCATCACGACTGCCTGGCTACCGCTCGCCGCCGCCTGCTTCTGGACGGTGATCACGGTCCCGCAGAACTGGCGCGATGTGTTGCCGGGTACGGACACCGCGCGATTCGTGCACCGCATCGGTGAAGTACTGAACGGCACCCGGGTCGGCCGCCTCTCCCCGGTCGTCTATGTCCTCGACGACGACGTGGATCCGTCGAATGACTCGGATCTCCTGTGGGCGCTGGCCACCAGGGTGCATCCGTCGCTCCGCCAAGAGCAGTGGCACGGGCCGATCATGCCGTGGTACCCGTGCTTCCTCGAAGGGGAACTGCACAACGGCTGGGGAGCCATCGTCGTGCACGACGCCGTGCTCCCGGCGGTGGGAAGCGGACGCGTTCCGCCTGCCACCTTCGACGGCGTCTTCCCGGCAGATGTGCGTGCCAAGGTCCTCGCCGCCGAGTCCGAGTCGGCAGGCGACACCGGCTCTGCCGCATCGCGCTGACCGCCGTCTTTCATTAAGCGGTCAGAACGGTGTTCTGGCGGTCGGCTGATGGATTCGCGGTGTTCGGGGCGTGCCGATGGCCCGGCGCGGTGGCCGGGTCCCGCCGGATCGCAATATTCGAGCGGTACAGGACCCCGGGGACGCGGGCCAAACGTCAATGGTTAAGTGTCTTTACAATTGCCGGTCGTGTACTTACTGTGACGTCATGGCCTGGGAGGGACCCCCGCTTTGGTCCAGGAATCCATGAACTGTGCCCGCACGGCCACGTTCGCGCCCCCGCCAGGACGCGTGTGCCCCAGCACGTGAAGGAGAACGTTCGTGACAGCAGAGAACGACCGAACGCGCCGTACCCGCCGGAAGATCCTCGCGGTAGCCGCAGGCGGCACCATGGTGATCGCCGCAGGCGCCATCGGCGCCGGTGACGCCGTGGCTGCCGGCTCCGCCCCAGTCACCGCCCTGAGCGCCGCCAGCCTCGATCCGACCGTCGCACCGGGCGGCAACTTCAACCTGTCGGTGTGGGAACTCCAGCTCCCGATCGGGTCGCCCGGTTCGCCGACCACGATCCCGCCGTCGCAGTTGAAGGGCGCGAGCGGGTACACGAACCCGGCGTACTTCTGGACCGACAAGAACGACGGCTCGATGACCTTCTGGGACCCCGAGTCCGGAGTCACCACGCCGAACTCGAACTACGCCCGCTCCGAACTGCGCGAGATGAACGCCAACGGCAGCGCCGCGGACTGGTCCCTGTCCGGCACTCACAAGCTGTCGGCGACCTTGCGGATCGTCTCGGTGACGAAGAACGTCTGCGTCGGACAAATCCACCTCGGCAGTGGCGGCTCGTCGACGAAGCCGCTGCTCGAGCTCTATTACCACTCCAACGGCGACGTCGTCCTCGGCCTCGAGAAGTCACCCGACGGCGGTCAGGACACCTACACCCTGACCAATGTGCCGCTCGGCACCCAGTGGAGCTACGTCATCGCGATCGTCGGCGGCAAGATCCAGATCACCGTCAACGGCAACACGAAGAGTTACTCGATCGCCTCGGGCTTCAACGCGTACCACCAGTACTTCAAGGCCGGCGACTACAACCAGTCCTCGTCGAGCAGCACCAGCAACGGCGCGAAGGTCAAGTTCTACGCCCTGACCGTGGCCCACGGCTGACCGCGTACCCGTTGGCCTCTCCCCCCGATGAGGCCAACGGGTCCTCAGAGGACCCAGGGGCCTTACCCGTTCAGCGCCAGCCGAGTCCCGGTGCCACGTGGGTGAGGATGCTCTCCAGCACGTGGGCGTTGTAGTCGACTCCGAGCTGGTTCGGGACGGTCAGCAGCAGGGTGTCGGCGGCCTGGATGGCCTCGTCCTGGGCGAGTTGCTCGATCAGCACGTCCGGCTCGGCGGCGTACGATCGTCCGAAGATCGCTCTTGTCGTGTCGTCGATCATGCCGATCTGGTCTCGTGAGTCGCGGTCGTGCCCGAAGTAGGCGCGGTCCAGGTCGGTCGTGAGGGCGAAGATGCTGCGGCTCACCGACACCCGTGGCTCCCGCTGGTGGCCGGCCTCCTGCCACGTCTCGCGGAATGCTTCAATCTGCTTGCGCTGCTGGACGTGCAGTGGCTCACCGGTCTCATCGTCCTTGAGCGTGGAGCTTTGTAGGTTCATGCCGAGCTTCGCGGCCCACACGCCGGTCGCGTTCGAGCCGGAGCCCCACCAGATGCGGTCGCGCAGGCCCTCGGAGTGTGGTTCGAGCCGCAGCAGCCCCGGTGGGTTGGGGAACATCGGCCGTGGGTTCGGCCGCGCGAAGCCCTCGCCCTCGATCACCGTGAGGAACGTCTCCGCGTGTCGGCGGGCCATGTCGGCGTCCGTCTCGCCCTCGGCGGGGGCATGGCCGAAGTAACGCCATCCGTCGATCACCTGCTCGGGGGAGCCACGGCTGATGCCGAGCTGGAGCCTGCCGCCTGCGATGAGGTCGGCCGCGCCGGCCTCCTCCGCCATGTACATCGGGTTCTCGTAGCGCATGTCGATCACGCCGGTGCCGATCTCGATCTTCGAGGTGCGCGCGCCGATCGCGGCGAGCAGTGGGAACGGGCTGCCCGCCTGGCGGGCGAAGTGATGCACCCGGAAGTATGCCCCGTCCACGCCGAGTTCCTCGGCCGCGACCGCCAGGTCGATGGACTGCTGCAGGAAGTCACTGGCGGACCGGGTCTGCGACTGCGGGCTCGGCGTCCAGTGCCCGAAGGAGAGAAAGCCAATCTTCTTCACTGCAGCTCCCAGCGCGCGGCGGCCACGTTTGATTCCCGCGCCTCGCGTGTGACTCCATGCACGTCGATACCGGCCTGCTGCGCCGCCGCCATGCGTAGAGCTTCATGGAGCACGGGATCAGGAGGTGGCGTATTGCTCGACGTCCGTACGCTGGTCGCCCCCGAGCTGGGCTGGCGGCCTGCCCTCACGGCAATAGATACCTAAAGGGGGCTAATTTGGTAGCGTAAGACGCCATGCGAATCTCGGCCCGCGCGGACTACGCGATCCGGGCGCTCCTGGAGCTTGCCGCCGACACCGGCCGGCCACTCACCTGTGAAGCCATCGCCCAGTCCCAGGGCATCCCGCACCGGTTCCTCAAGGCGGTCTTCCGCGACCTGCGGCAGGCCGAGCTGGTGCGCAGCCAGCGCGGCTGCGAGGGCGGGTACTGGCTGAGCCGCGACGCGGCCTCGATCTCGCTGGCGGCCGTCGTCACCGCGGTCGACGGCCAGCTGATGACCGTGCATGGCGAGAGTCTCGGCGGCCGGAGTTACCCGGGCCCGGCCGCCCGGCTGTCGGAGCTGTGGTCCGGGGTAAGGAAACGGTTCGAGGACATCCTGGCCGGCGTGAGCCTGGCCGACCTGCTGGCGGACGACCCGCCCGAGCCGGCCGTGTCGTTGCTGCGCGACGCGGCCCTCAGTGCGTGACGGCACGACGAACACCGATGGGAGCCACCTGATGGCGGACGACTGGCACGGCGAGCTGCGGCACATCCGCGGTACGCAGCTGACCGGGGACACCGGTCAGACCATGGGCATGACCCGGCTGGAGGCCATCTCCGGCAAGACGGTCGGCTCGTCGAAGCTCTGGACGGGCAAGACCCTGGTGGCGCCCGACACTAACTCCGGTGACCACCATCACGGCGACACGGAGACCTCGATCTACGTCGTGTCCGGCAACCCGGTGTTCGTCTTCGCCGACGGTGACACCGAGGTACGCCTGGAGACCGAGCCCGGCGACTTCGTCTTCGTCCCGCCGTACGCCCCGCACCGCGAGGAGAACCCCGGCGACACCGAGGCGGTCGTGGTCATCTCGCGCAGCAGCCAGGAGGGCGTCGTGGTGAACCTGCCCAGTCTGTGGTCGCCGGTCGACCGGTCATGACCGCGGGCGGCCCGCTGACCGTCGTGGAGTTCACCGACCCCGCGTGCCCGTGGGCGTGGGGCTCGGAACCGAAGTTCCGCTGGCTTCGCGCCGCGCTGGACGGCGTGGCCGCCTGGCGCCGCGTCTACGGGATCCTGTTCGACGATGACGACGATCCGGCGCCCGACCCCGACGCGGAGGCCGCCTGGTACCACCGGTACACCACCGGCATCGCCGCGCACACCGGAGCACCGTACGCCTCGCGGCTGCGGTGGGTGGCGCGGAGTAGCCGGCCGGCCTCGCTCGCGGCCAAGGCGTCCGAGGCGCAGGGCGCCGAGACCGCGGCCTTCGTCCTGCGCCGGCTGCGCGAGACGAGCTTCCTGCTGGGCGCGCCCGCCGACGACGTGGAGAGTGTCCTCGACGCGGTGACCGGAGTGCCCGGCCTGGACCACGCCCGGCTCGCCCGCGACCTCGTCTCCGATGACGTGCGTTCCGCGGTCCGCCGCGACTGGACGGAGACGCGGGAGCCGTACCCCGAGGTGCTCACAGTCGAGGGGCCGGGTCCGCATCCGGGCGCGGCGAAGGAGGTCGGTGGGCGGCATCGGTTCGCCCTGCCCACTCTGGTGTTCAGCGGCCCCGCCGGGCGGGCGGTGGTGCCGGGCTGGCGGGAGCTCGGCGAGTACGCCGAGGCCGCCGCGCGCGTGGCGCCGGGGCTGCGCCTGGAGGTCTCGCCGCGTACCCCGGCGGAGCTCCTCGAACGCCACCGCAGCCTGACCGGGCCGGAGCTCGCGCTGCTGGCCGGCTCGGCCGGTCCGCCGCCCGGCGGCGTCCGGTTCGACGGCGCCGGCGGGCCCGTCTGGCTGCACCCGGCGGAGGCCGCCGCTCACCCGGTCTCCCGCCTCTGACCATCGGCTCGGAGCGTATGAGCGCTGGTCGCATATAAGACATATCTAGGTGGCTATTGACAGGATTTACTACCAAGGCGACCATATAGGTATGACTTCGACGCATCCGGGCGTGGTCTGCCGCTTCGTCGACTACCGGCGTACGTCCAGCGCCCTGTGTTGGTAGCCGCGGGCCCCGGAGCCACCGTCGTCGGTGGAGCTCCCTCCCGCGCGACCGTCCCTCACGCCGGATCGTTCCCTCTCTCCTGATCTCCCCAGCGCCGCGGAGATCCCCCTCGTCTCACGACTCCTCCGGAGACCGCCACGCGCCGTCCCCGGGACATCGCCGCGCCGACCCGCCGTCCCTCCGGTACCCCGACCGTTCGCGAAAGGTGGACTCGACCCCCCATGAACACCGCTCTCTCCGAACCCAGCAGACGTTCCTTTCTGGGGCTCGGCCTCGCCACCGGCTCGTCGCTCCTGCTCGCCGCCTGCGGCGCCGGCGGCGCGGCGGGCTCAGGCGGGGCCTCGGCCGACACGCTCAAGTGGGGCTGGGCCCTGCCCACGTCGTGGGACCCCGTGACGTCGTCGGCGGGCTGGGACGTGCACGCCCTCTCACTCGTGTACGCCGGGCTCACCAAGCACGACTCGCAGGGCACCGCGGTCCCGGCCCTCGCCGAGTCGTGGGCGTACAGCGAGAAGGGCAGCCGCGTCACGTTCAAGCTGCGGTCCGGCCTGAAGTTCAGCGACGGCACGACGCTCGACGCGACCGCGGTGAAGAAGAGCATCGAACGCGGACGCGACGCGCCGAAGTCGCTGATCGCCGCGCAGCTCGCCGACGTCAAGACCGTCAGCGCCCCGGACCCCACGACCGTCGTCATCGATCTCAGGTCCCCCAACTATCAGATCCCCAGCCTGTTCGCCGGAAAGACCGGCATGGTGGTCAACCCCGCGGCGTTCGAGAGCAACGCCGCGGGACTGGCCACCAAGCCGGCCGGTGCCGGCCCGTACACCCTGACCTCGTACGTCGAGAACTCTCAGGCGACCCTCAAGCGCAACCCGAACTACTGGGACGCCGCCTCGATCAAGGTGGCGAACTTCCAGCTCTTCCCGCTGCCGGACGCCGCCACGGTGATCGCCGGGCTGCAGTCCGGCCGCTACAACGTCGCCCAGATCCCGGGCAGCCAGGTCGCCGCGGCCAAGGCCGCCGGGCTCGAGGTCCAGGTGATCCCGTCCCTGGTGGTCGCGGTGCTGGACGTCAACATCACCAAACCGCCGTTCGACGACCCCAACGCGGCGCTGGCGCTGAAGTTCGCGGTGGACCGCGCGGCGCTGCTGAAGACCCAGCAGTTCGGCATCGGCGAGGTCTCCTACCAGCCGTTCCCCAAGGGCTACGTGGGCTACGACCCGGCGCTGGAGGGCATCTACGCGTACGACCCGGCCAAGGCACGCCAGCTCCTCGCCAAGTCCAAGTACGGCATCGGAGCACCGGTCACCATCACCGCCTCGGCTACCGGTAACCTCCCGCAGCAGCTCCAGGCCCAGCTCCAGGCGGTGGGGTTCAAGCCGACGATCGAGACGATCCCGCAGGCCGAGGCCACGCAGACCTTCTACATCCAGCATTCCAAGGCGCTGGCCGTGGACGGGTTCGCCGGCCGCGACTCGACCGCGCAGACGTTCCAGGTGCTGTTCGGCGCCGAGGGCCTGATGAACCCGGGCCGCACCACGCCACCGGAGCTGAACGCGGCGGTCCAGAAGATCGTCCAGACGCCGCTGGACGACCCGAAGTACCCGCAGGTGGTGCAGGCCGCGACCGCCGCCGCCGTGCGCACGATGCCGAACGTCTTCCTGTTCACCACGCCGCGGATCCTGGCGCACACCACGTCGGTGTCGCCGCTGCCGAAGGACACCGTCGTCCAGCGCTTCGAGGGGGTCACGCTCACGTGAACGCCCCGGATCGGAGCACCCGATGAGCGCCGTCGTCGCGGTGCCACGGCCCGGCGCCGCGGTCGCCGAGACCTGGCGGCTGTCCGGCTGGGCCCGCAGGGTGCTGCGGATGCTGGTCACCACGGCCACGGTCTTCCTCATCACCTCGTTCGGCACGTACGCGCTCGGGGCGCTGTCGAAGACCAACCCGGCCGCGGCCGTGCTCGGCGAGACCGCCACCCCGGCGGACATCACCCGTATGAACCACCAGTTCGGGCTGGACCGGCCGCTGCTCGTGCAGTACGCGACCTGGCTGGGCCACGCCTTCACCGGCGACCTCGGCACCTCCTACTTCACCTCCATCCCGGTCGCCGCCAGCGTCCGCCAGGCGCTGCCGGTGGACCTCGGCATCACCGGCCTGGCCGCGCTGTTCGCCGTGCTGATCGGCGGCACGGCCGGGATCGCGGCGGCGCTGAACGGCGGTGGGCGGCTGGACCGCTCGGTCACCGCGGTCTGCTCCGCCCTCAGCACCATCCCCGGGTTCGTCATCGGCATCGTCTTGATCGTGGTGTTCTCCGCGACCCTGCGGATCCTGCCGGCCGGCGGATACGTGAGCTTCGGCACCGACCCGGTCCAGTGGTTCCGGTGCCTGCTCATGCCGTCCTTCGCGCTGAGCCTCACCCTGGCGGCTCACATCGCCCGGCAGCTGCGGACCTCGCTGGTCGCCACGCTGCGGGAGAACTACGTCGTCGGGGCGACCGTGCGCGGCCTGTCGCAGCGGCGGGTGCTGCTGCGGCACGCGCTGCGCAACGCCATGGGACCGGCGCTGGGCATCCTCACCGTGGGCGTGCCCGCGCTGCTCAGCGGCTCGGTGCCCACCGAGCGGATCTTCAACCTGCCGGGCGTCGCGCTGCTGACGCTCCAGTCGGCGGAGCGGCACGACATCCCGGTGATCCAGGGGACGCTGCTGGTGACCGTGACCACCGTACTGGTGTGCAACCTGGTCCTCGGCGCGCTGCTCGCCCGGTTCACCCCGCAGGCGAGGAGGTAGCCGTGCGTACTCTCCGCCGCGCTCTGCGGCTGCCGTCGGCCCGGCTGTCGGCCGTCGTTCTGGTCGTCGTGGCGGTGGCCGCGGTGTTCGGCCACTGGCTCGCGCCCCTCGACCCGCTGGCCCAGGACTCGGCTCACGTGCTGTCCGGCCCGAGCGCCGGCCACCTCCTCGGGACCGACGGCCTCGGCCGGGACGTGCTCAGCCGGCTCGTCGCCGGCACCTCCTCGTCCATCGTCGCGACCCTGGAGGCCGTCGGCACGGCGCTGCTGGTCGGGATCGTCCTGGGCATCGGCTCGCTCTGGCTGGGCCGGGGGTACGAATGGGCGTCGCTGCGGTTCGTCGACTCGCTGCAGACCCTGCCGTACGTCGTGTTCGTGGTCGCCGTGGTCGGTGTGCTCGGCAACGGCCTGACCCAGGCGATGCTCGCCATCGGGCTGCTCTACTCCCCGATCTTCTTCCGGGTGAGCCGGGCCGCCTCGCTCGCCCTGCTCCGCGCCCAGTACGTCGAGGCGGCCGAGCTCTTCGGCGCGACCCGGCTCTGGATCCTGCGCACCCATCTGTGGAGCAAGATCCTGCCGACCATCGCGGTCACCGCGGCGCAGGCGAGCGCCGAGTGCCTGCTCGCCGTGCAGTCACTGAGCTTCCTGGGCATCGGGGTGCAGCCACCGGCGCCGACGTGGGGCGGCATGCTGGCCGACGACCTGGGCTTTTTGGCCCAGCAGCCGTGGGCCCCGCTCATTCCCGCCATCACGATCATGATCACGGTGGGTGCGCTGAACGCCATCGCCGACGCGATCAGCGACAGCGCCGACCTGCTCGTCGTGGACGCCTCGCCGCCCCAGCCCGGCTCCGCCCAGGAGGTGTCCGATGCCGCCGTCGCCGTCCGCTGAGACCCGTGCCGAGCCCCGGCCCGCCGCCGCACCGGCCACCCCGCTGCTCCGCGTCGGCGGCCTGCACGTCACGGTCGGCGGCGGCACCGCCGAGGCCGTCCGCGACGTCTCCTTCACCGTCCACCGCGGCGAGTCCGTGGGTCTGGTCGGCGAGTCCGGGAGCGGCAAGACGCTGACCTGCCGGTCGATCCTGGGCGTGCTGCCGAAGGGCTGCGCGGTCAGCGCGGGGACCGTCGACCTGGCCGGCGTCGAGCTGACCGCGCTGACCCGCCGCGAGTGGGACGGCGTACGCGGCCGTGCGCTCGGCGCGGTCTTCCAGGACCCCGCGTCGTACCTGAATCCGTCGATCACGGTGGGCCGCCAGCTCACCGAGTCGCTCCGGGTGGCCGCCGGGCTGCCGAAGGACCAGGCTCGTACGCGGGCCGTCGAGTTGCTCGACGCGGTCGGCCTGCGCGACCCGTCCAGGGTCTATCACCGGTACCCGGACGAGCTGTCCGGCGGCATGCTGCAGCGGGTTCTCATCGCGATCGCGATCGGCGGCGAGCCGGACCTGCTCATCGCCGACGAGGCGACGACCGCACTGGACGTGGTGGTCCAGGCCGAGGTGCTGGATCTGCTCGCGCGACTGCGGGCAGAGCGCGGCCTGTCGCTGCTGCTGGTCACGCACGACCTCGCCGTGGTCGCCGAGACGTGCGACCGGGTGCTCGTGTTCTACGCCGGGGAGCTCGTGGAGTCGGGCCCGACCGAGCAGGTGCTGCGGTCGCCCGCCCACCCGTACACCGAGGCGCTGCTGCGGGTCGCGGCGCCCGGCTCGGTGGAGGTGCTGCCCGGCCGGCCGCCGCCGACCGGCGCGGAGCTGCCCGGCTGCCGCTTCGCCGACCGGTGCCCGTACGCCGAGGACCGCTGCACGGCCCGGCCGGTGGCGCTGCGGACGACAGGCGACGGTCGCGCGGCCCGGTGTGTTCGCGTCGGGGAGCAGCCATGAGCGAAAGCCTGCTGGACGTCGAGGGGCTCGCAGTCTCGTACGGCCGCCCGTCAGGCCGGGTGCTGTCCGACGTGAGCCTGAGCGTACGGCCCGGGGAGATCGTCGGCGTGGTCGGGGAGACCGGCTCGGGCAAGACGACGCTGGTACGCGCCGTGGTCGGCCTCGTCCCGGCGGAGGCGGGGCGGGTCACCTTCGACGGCACGGAGGTGACGGCGCTGCGGGGGCGGCGGCTGCGGGCGTTCCGCCGGGCCGGGGGGATCCAGCTGGTCTTCCAGGATCCGCTGCGTTCCCTCGACCCGGACCTGACCGTGGCGGCGATCGTCGCCGAGGGGCTGACCGTCGCCGGCGGCCTCACACGGTCCGAGCA
Source organism: Actinoallomurus purpureus (assembly GCF_024055795.1). GTDB lineage: Bacteria > Actinomycetota > Actinomycetes > Streptosporangiales > Streptosporangiaceae > Actinoallomurus > Actinoallomurus purpureus. The sequence continues at coordinate 156,135 of NZ_JAMXMY010000013.1, forward strand.
GGCCGAACGCGTGGACGAGGCGCTGACCCGCGTCGGCCTCGACCCCGCGCTCGCGTCCCGCAGGCCCGGGCAGATCTCCGGCGGGCAGCGGCAGCGGGTCGCTCTGGCCCGTGCCATCGCGGTACGCCCGAAGCTGCTGCTGTGCGACGAGCCGGTCAGCGCCCTGGACGCCTCCAGCCGCAACCGGGTCCTGGTGCTGCTGGACCGGCTGCGCCGCGAGCTCGGCGTCGCGATTGTGATGATCTCCCATGATCTGACGTCGCTGGCCGGGGCGGTGGACCGGGTCGCGGTGCTGTTCGGCGGGCGGCTCGTGGAGCAGGGCCCGGTCGGCGAGGTGTTCGGTGACCCTGCCCACCCGTACACCGCGCTGCTGGTCGCCTCGGCCCCGAGCATCGGCGAACGTCCGCTCGGCCGGCCCGCCGCGAGCCTGCGCCCGGCCCCGGACCGGGAGCCGTGGCCGCACGGTGACGGATGCCGGTACGCCCCGATGTGCCCGTTCGCCACCGCCGAGTGCGCCGTCGAGCCGCGGCGCGAATCACGGGCGGGTGGCCGGGCCGTGGCCTGCCACCACGCCGACACCTGGCCCGACCTGGTCGGGCGGACAAGAGGAGCACTGACATGAGCATCGAGTTCATCGGCATCGCCGCCACCCAGGCGCACACCGAGACCGAGATCGAGAAAGCGGCCGACGGCCCGGTGGTGAACGCCGAGTACCTGCGGGCACTCGCCAAGGCGCACGAGGAGGCGGGGTTCGACCGGGTGCTGGTCGCGCACTCGTCGGCCAGCCCGGACGGGTTCATCGTTGCCGACCAGGTGCTCACCGGGACCGACCGGCTCGGCGTGCTGCTGGCGCACCGGCCCGGCTTCGTGGCGCCCACGCTGGCGGCCCGCAAGTTCGCCACGCTCGACGCGTTCCACCCGGGACGGGTCGCGCTGCACGTGATCACCGGCGGCGACGACGCGGACCAGGCACGGGACGGCGACATCACCGACAAGCCGACGCGCTACCGGCGTACGGACGAGTTCCTCGACGTGCTGCGCCTGGAGTGGGAGTCCACCCGGCCGTTCGACTACGACGGGGAGTTCTACCGGGTACGCGGCGGGTTCACCCCGGTACGCCCGGACGGCCGGGTGCCGGTCTACTTCGGTGGCGCCTCCGCGGACGCCGTACGCGTCGGGGGCAAGCACGCCGACGTGTACGCGTTCTGGGGTGAGCCGCTGGCCGGCATCGCCGAACGCATCGCCGAGGTACGCGCCGCGGCCGCCCCGTACGGGCGCGACCCGCGGTTCAGTGTCAGCCTGCGGCCGATCCCGGCCGCGACCGAGGCCGAGGCGTGGGAGCGGGCTCGCGACATCCTCCGGCTCACCAAGGAACGGGTCGGGGAGCTGAAGAAGGTCTTCAACATCGATGGCTCCGCACAGCAGGGCAGCAAGCGGCTGCTGGACTTCGCCGACCAGGCCGAGGTGCACGACAAGCGGCTGTGGACCGCGATCGCCAAGGAGACCGGGGCCGCCGGGAACTCCACGGCGCTGGTCGGCAGCTACGAGCAGGTCGCCGAGTCTCTGCTCGACTACGTCGACCTCGGCGTGAGCACCCTGCTCATCCGCGGGTTCACCCCGCTCGCCGACGCCACCGACTACGGGAACCTCGTCCGCCTGGTCCGCGAGCGGGCCCTGACCGGCGCGCCCTCCTAGAGAAACGGCAGCAGAGATGACCTTCGAACTTCTCGGCATGGTCGGGACGCGGGACGCGTCCGAGACCCACGGCGACCACTACGGAACCATCGACGCGGACTACCTGACGAGGTTCGCCCAGGCGCACGAGGCCGCCGGCTTCGACCGGGTCCTCATCGGGTACGGCGCGACCGGCCCGGACGGGTTCGCCGTCGCCGCGCACGTCCTGAACGCCACGACGCGGCTCAAGGTGCTGATCGCGCACCGGCCCGGCTTCGTCGCCCCGACCCTCGTCGCCCGCAAGCTCGCCACGCTCGACCACCTGACCGGCGGCGGCCGGGTCGGCATCCACCACATCACCGGCGGCGACGAGGCCGACCAGAAACGCGACGGCGACTTCGCGGACCACGACCGGCGGTACGCGCGGACAGCCGAGTTCATGGGCCTGCTGCGGCGCGTGTGGGAGTCGGACCGGCCGTTCGACCACAGCGGCGAGTTCTATCGGGTGGAGGGCGCCTTCAGCACGGTCAAACCGGTCACGCCCGAGGGCATCCCGCTGTACTTCGGTGGCGCCTCGCCCGCTGCGATCGAGGTCGGTACCCGGCACGCCGACGTCTACATGCTGTGGGGCGAGCCGCGGCAGCGGATCGCCGAGCGGATCGCCGCGCTGCGCGAGGCCGCCGCCGCGCACGGCCGTACGCTCCGGTTCAGCCTGTCGCTCCGGCCGATCATCGCCGACACCGAGGACGCGGCGTGGGAGCGGGCCGAGCGGATCCGCGCGCTCACCGCCGCTCGGACCGGCGAGGGCAACGCGTTCCGCATGTCGACCTCGGTGGGCTCGGCCCGGCTGCAGGAGCAGGCGGCCGAGAGCGAACGCCACGACGAGCGGCTCTGGTACGGCATCACCGCGCTGACCGGCCCCGGCGGCAACTCCACGGCGCTGGTCGGCACGCCCGAGCAGGTCGCGGAGGCGCTGGACGGGTACCGCCGGGCCGGCATCGACACGATCCTCATCCGCGGTTTCGACCCGCTGGAGGACGTCGTCGACTGGGGACGCCACCTGGTTCCGCTGCTGCGCGCGAACGACGCGGCGCTGGTCTGATCGAATGAACAGGACACGCTGGTGACCACCACGTCCTTGTACGCGCCCCCACGGCTGGCCGACGTCACCGCGACGCTGGCCGCCCGCGCCGACGAACACGACCGCGACGGGTCCTTCCCCAACTCGCCCGTGTCGCCCCTGACAGCTGAGGAACCGACCATGACCGAACCCGTCACCCTGCCGGCCGTACGTACCTGGCTTCCAGCGCCGGAGCTGCACCAACGCGGCACCGTCGTGCTGTTGCCCGGCCGGGGCGAGCACGGTGGCGTGTACGAGCGGCTGGGTCGGCGGCTCTCCGCCGACCGCTACGCCGTACACGCCGCCGACAGCACGCCCGGCGACGACCTCGACGTCCTCGCCCGGCTGGTGGCCGAGACGCCCGCGACCGACCCTCTCGTCCTGGCCGGCTCCGACACCGGCGCCCTCCAGGCCCTCGCCCTGGCCGCGGGGCCGGGCCGCGCGCCGGCCGGCGTCATCATCGCCGGCCTCGCCGACCCGGGTACGCCCTCCCCGCTCTCGTGGGACGACGAGCTCGAAGCGCGTACCGCCTGCCCCACGCACCGGCGACGGCTGACCGACGACACTCGGTTCGTCCGCGGCGCGCTGTCCGAACCCCTGCCGACCGCGCTGCTGTCCGCGGAGCTTCCGCTGGAGCGGATCGACCTGCCCGTACTCCTCCTGCACGGCGACACCGACCCGGCCACCGCGCCGGCGATAGCCCGCTCGGTCGCCGCCCGATTGCCGGGAGCCGAGCTGGCCATCGTGCGCGGGGGACGGCACGACGTCTTCAACGACATCAACCACCGCAGCGTCGCCGCGCACATCGTGCAGTGGCTGGAACGCCTGCGCTCCGGACCGGACCGCGCCCCCGTCGTGGTCGTCGAGAACCCCAGCTGAGACAGAGTCCCGTTCCACCCTCCCGAACGCGAGGCGAGATCACCATGGCCAGCATCCTGTCCGTCTCCGGAAGCCCGTCCGCGACCTCACGTACCGCCCGGCTCCTCGGCCACGTGGCGGAACGGCTCACCGCGGACGGTCACGAGGTCACCACCCTGGACGTCCGTACCCTGCCCGGCGAGGCCCTGCTCGGCACCGACTTCGGCCACCCGGCCATCGTCGCGGCCACCGAACTGTTCGAACGCGCCGACGGCGTCGTCATCGGCACACCCGTCTACAAGGCCGCCTATTCGGGTCTGCTGAAGTCCTTGCTGGACCTGCTCCCGCAGTTCGCCCTGGCGGGCAAGACGATCCTGCCGCTGGCCACGGGCGGAACCACGGCACACGTCCTGGCCATCGACTACGCGCTGCGCCCGGTTCTGTCCTCGATGGGCGCGGGCCACATCGTCCAGGGCTGGTTCGTACTGGACCGCCACATCACGCTCCACGAGGACGGCACGACGACCATCGAGCCCAGCACCGAGGAGGCGCTCACCCCTCTGATCACCCAGTTCTCCACCGTCATCACCCGTACGTCTCTCGCACCCGCCAGCGCTGTGTAGAACCGTCCGCGTACGGCTTGGGACGCCCTGCAGCGCGCCGCGAAGACCCGGCGGTACCGCGCGCCGGCCGGCTCACCGTCCTGGTCGTCTGCGGGGCCGCAGTCGTGTTGTTGTGGTTACCGTTCGGACGCCTGACGCGGCTGGCAGCGGTGATCAAGACAGCGTGCTGCCAGCGGGACGCCACTCGTTCTGGCGCTCGTGGAGGACCTTGATTGACCGGCGGGACTGTTCCCTCACGTCATCTTGACGACGACCTTGCCGGCCTTCGCGCGCCCTGCTTCGACGTACTCCAGCGCTTCTCGGGCAGACTCGAACGGGAACACGGTGTCGACGACGGGTCGGATCTTGCCGGCCTCGATGAGAGGGGTGAGCTCGCGCAGCTGGTCCCCGCTGGCCTTCATGAACAGGAACGAGTACGTCACGTTGCGGCGCCGGGCGCGTTGTCGGGTCCGGAAACTCAGCGCGGACATCACCAGCCGGATGATCGGATTCGCTCCCAGCTCCCTGGCGAAAGCAGCATCGGGAGGGCCCGCGACACTGATGACCTTCCCGCCGGGCTTGAGCACGTCCAAGGACTTCTTGAGCGTCTCGCCGCCGAGCGAGTCCAGGACGACGTCATAGTCGTGCAGCACCGTCTCGAACGCCTGCTTCTTGTAGTCGACGACAACGTCCGCGCCCAGACGCTTCACCAGGTCGACGTTGGCCGTGCTCGTGGTGGTCGCCACGCGCGCACCCAGCTGCTTCGCCAACTGGATGGCGATGGTGCCCAGGCCTCCGGAGCCCGCGTGGATGAGGACCTTCTGGCCCGGCTGAATGTGCGCCCGCTCGACCAGCACCTGCCACGAGGTCAGGGCGACCAGGGGAAGGGACGCTGCCTCCTCCATGGTCAGCGTGGCCGGCTTGATCGCCACGTCGTCCTGGTGCACCGCGATGAGTTCGGCGAACGTGCCGATCCGGTCCTTGTCGGGGCGGGCGAAGACCTCGTCGCCCACCGCGAACCGCGTAACGGCCGCACCCACATCGACCACCACTCCGGCCAGGTCGTTGCCCAGGACGAACGGGACCCGGTACGGCAGGATCGCCTTCATCTCCCCGTCTCGGATCATGCGGTCGAGCGGGTTGATGCTCGCGGCCTGGATCCGGACCAGCACGTCGTCCGCGCCCACCTCCGGGTCCGGCACGTCGCCGGCACGCACGCCGGCCTTGTCGCCGTAGCGCTCTACCGTGAAGGCCCTCATCGTCGTCTCCATATCTCGTCCGCAAGCGGACGGGGGTGCTGTTCATCCCGGGCTTCCCGGGTAGTGGGCAGTGATTCGTGGCGGTATGCGGTTTTGCGTAATGGGTTTTATGGGAGGCGGGGCTCTTGACCCTGGCTGTCGGCGGAGGGTTGAGCGCCCTCGGTGATGAGCGCGTGTGAGGCGCGCCGGCTGTAGTGCCCGACGTTTACCTCGGTCGGTAGAACCTTCCGGGGGTGCCCTGTCTCGTGTCGTGGATGCCAACGTCGGCCCGTGTGGCGGGCGAGGGCCAAGATCATTGGATTATGCTCGTAATGCTAAGCGGTCGGTCGGCGGATTGCAACTAGGCCCGTTCCTCTCGGGGGCCGTGCCCGTGGCGGACGCGGGACTGATCAGCGAGGCCCGGTCGCCGGCCGAGCTGTTGCCCTCGAAGCCTCGCGGAGCCATTCGGCTTGAGCGACGAGGAGTTGATATGGCGTGGGGTCAAGCGGTGCGCCGCCCAGGCGTAACGGGCGACCTGTGGTGCGCCCAGGTACATTCTGCAGATACGTCAGTCCGAGGTCCTGGCGTGCTCACGCTCGACGCCCAGTAGTGCGAGGGCGTTGTAGATGCCCTGCTCAAGGAGTTCATCGGCGAGTTGCTCGTCGGCGAGGGCTCGGGAGAGCTGCAGCGTCCCGGCCATCATGGCGTAGGCGCTGAGCGTCTTGGTGCGGACCGAGAGTGGATCATCGGGTGCCAGGCGGGCGGCGATGCCGTCGATGACAACCAGCACGGCGTCGGTGTACGCCTGCTTGGTCGGGTCTGTGCAGCGCCCGATTTCGTCGAGCAGGGCGGCGGAGGGGCAGCCGTCGTCGGGGCTGTCGCGGTGCTGGGTGGACAGGTACCACCGCACGATCTGTTCGAGCCCGGCGCGGCCGGGTGCTGCCTGCGCGACGATGTTCGCGTTCTGTGCCTGCAACTGGTCGGCGACCGCGGTGGCCACGAGGTCGTCCTTTGATGTGAAGTGGGCGTAGAAGGCGCCATTGGTCAGCCCCGCGTCCTTCATGAGTGTCGAGATGCCCGAGCCGTCGATGCCGTCCCGCTTGAACCGGCGGCCGGCCGTCTCGATGATCCGCTGCCTGGTCGCCTGCTTGTGCTCTTTCCCGTATCGCAACGCACGCTCCTTCGCTCGCCGGAGGAGCTGCTCGCCCTCCACTGGTTCCCTCGCTGTATTGTATTGCGAACGTAATCCAATGATTTCAGGGTGTCCGGCGACCGCTCGGTCGACGGCGAGGTGCCGCTGGGCAGCCTCGCGCCCCCTCTTGCGACGGGCCGTCTCGCTGCCGGCTCGGGCTCATTCCGTAGCGCGCCGCGGGCTGCCGCCTGCCGCAAGCACTCACTTGCGCCCCGCGGTCTCCCATGCATAGTATTACGAACATAATTCAATTGTACATCCCGGGAGGTGCCGCCCTCGCGCTCCGCAAGGCGGATTCCGAGGTGATCGGAACGAGTCGGAAGGCATGGAGGTCACCCGTCGCGGCGGCTGAATCTTCGTCGAGCTCGATGCAGCCGGTGACGCGCAGGTCAACAACGTGGTCGAGCAGGTGATCGGCCAATTCGGGCGGATCCACGACCTGGTCGGCAACGCCGGCTGAGCACACCGGGCGCCGGTGAAGAGAACTCCATCCCGCAGTCCCAGCACGTCTTTGGTGTGCTGCGCGAGCAGACCCGCGAGATGTCACGCACACCCACCAACAAGAGAAGGACATCATGAGCACGTATCTGGCAGACAAGGCCGAGGACCTCACCGTCGAGGGTCCCTCCGCGCGGTTCACCTACCGGCGGATGGGTCCGCAGGGCGGCGTCCCGCTGGTCCTGCTGAACCGCTTCCGCGGGACCATCGACTGGTGGGACCCGGAGTTCCTGGACTACCTGGCCGCCGACCACGACGTGATCGTGTTCGACAACGTCGGCGTCGGCTACACCGACGGCGAGCCGCGCGACTCCCTCGAAGGATTCGCCGAGGGAGCCATCGAGTTCATCGAGGCACTCGGCCTCGCGCAGGCCGACCTGCTCGGCTGGTCCCTTGGTGGCATCGTGGCCCAGCGTGTGGCCCTGCGACGCCCCGAACTGGTGCGCAAGCTCGTCGTGGCGGGCAGCGGCCCGGCCGGCTGGGTGCCCGATGCGCCGCCCATGAGCGAGAAGGTCCTGGGCATCATGGCAAAGCCCGATGCCGACCTGGAGGACATGCTGTACCTGTTCTACCCCGAGACGGACACGGCCCGCGCCTCTGGGCGCGAGCACTTCGGCCACGTCTCGACCCGGCTCGCCGCGGGTGGCCCTGCGGTCTCCGAGACGGCGGCGCAGGGCATGCTCACCGCGGCGGGCACTCTCCTGGCAGCCCCCTTCGACCAGGTGCGGGCGGAACTGGAGGCCATCAAGCATCCCGTCCTCTACGCCAACGGCCTGAACGACGTGATGATCCCCGCCCACAACTCCTATGTCGCGATCCAGCACCTCGACAACGCCACCCTCGTGCTTTACAGCGGCGCCGGCCACGCCTTCCTCTTCCAGTACGCCAAGGCCTTCACCAAGCAGGTGGCCGACTTCCTCGCCGCCTGACCACGCCGACCCCGAACGATGCAGGGCGGAGGCCGGTGGTCCATCGTGCAGGCGCCGCCTCACAGCCGTGTGAGGCGGCGCGTGCACGATTGTCCGAACGCAACCCACCACGAGACCTAGCCGGCAGTCGGTGCGTCCCAGCGACGTGACCTCGCGCAGATGGCCCATGCTCAACCTGGCTGTCCTGCTCAGCCCGCGTACGCCATGAGCGCCGAGCCGTCGACGCCGTCTCCCTGAACCGGCGGCCGGCCGTGCCGGTGACCCGCCGCATCGTCGCCGTGCCGTCGTGGACCCAGGTGTAGCTAGTGAGCAGGGTCGGGGCGAATCCGAACACGGCACCGAGATCCAGGAGGAAGACAGGGTTACGCCTCCAGTGCGCTGGAGCCCGTCGGCGATCACCGACGGCGTCCAGGTCCGGCCCACGGCCGCCGACGCATGAGTACCTGCTCCACGACGTGAAGAGTCGAGACCGCCGACAGAACCGATTCGCGATTCCGACGATGACGTCATCTCGTTCAGCTCGCCTACTTGCCTCCCCATTGAATTACGGTCATACTTTAATTGTCCACGTGATGCTGAGGGGCTCGACCGCTCAGGTTCCGACCCCCACTGCCTTTGAGCGTCGACCCCGCAAACTGCAGCCGGGAGGCGCGCAGGTAACTGCTCTGCGCCCGGCCCCTCCATGAAGGAGGGGCCGGCGCGCGCTCGCAGAAACCCCCACACCGAAGGGCACGACCGTGAATGATTCACAAGAGGTACGAGGCGACGTGGTGACGTCGTACAAGAACGCACCGACCCGGACCATCACCGCCGGGGGAGTGGCCTTCGCCTACCGCGAGCTCGGTCCCCAGCCCGGCGTCCCGGTGGTCTTTCTCAACCACCTCGCCGGGGTCCTCGACAACTGGGACCCTCGGGTCGTCGACGGCATCGCCGCCAAGCACCGGGTCATCACGTTCGACAACAGGGGCGTCGGCGCTTCCACCGGTTCGACGCCGCGCACCATCCAGGCGATGGCGAAGGATGCCGTCACCTTCATCCGGGCGCTCGGGTTCGAGCACGTCGATCTCCACGGCTTCTCGATGGGCGGCATGATCGCCCAGGCGATCGCACAAACCGAACCGCAACTCGTCCGCAAGCTGATCCTCACAGGTACCGGTCCTGCGGGCGGCGAGGGCATCAAGAACGTGACCCGGTTGTCCCATCTCGACACCGTCCGAGGACTGCTCACCCTTCAGGACCCGAAGCAGTTCCTCTTCTTCACCCGCACCGCGAACGGGCGTCGGGCCGGGAAGGAGTTCCTGGCTCGCCTGAAGGAGCGCACCCACGACCGGGACAAGGCGATCTCCCTCATGTCGTACAGTGCCCAGCTCAAGGCCATTCACCGCTGGGGGCTGGAGCAGTCCCACGATCTCTCCGTCATCCACCAGCCTGTGCTCGTCGCAAACGGTGAGAGCGACAGGATGGTTCCGTCGAAGAACTCGGCCGACCTGGCGCGGCGAGTGCCGAACGGCGAGTTGGTGATCTACCCCGACGCCGGCCACGGCGGCATCTTCCAGTTCCACCGGCAGTTCGTGGAGACGGCTCTTGAGTTCCTCGAACGATAGTAGGCGCGAAGTACGGTCGTCGCCTGGGCCGAGGATGGTGCCTCAGAGTCGTGGCGCTCTTCGGGCGAGCGGCTTGAGGCACCCGTTCAGTGTTGCGACCTCGCCTTCCCCCTCATCGCATGAACGCGAGAGCGTTCTCGATTCCCTGCTCGAGGACCTCATCGGCGAGCTTCCGGTTGGACAGGGCCCGGGACAGCTGCAACGTCCCCACCATAATGGTGAAGAGCCCGATGGCCTTGGCCCGAGCGGACCGCGGGTCCTCGGGTGTCAGGCGAGCGGAGATCTCCTCCATGACGGCCAGCGCACCGTCGCTGTAGGCCTGCTTGGTCCCGTCCCCGCAGCGGCCTATCTCGTCGAGCAGGGCGGCGGAGGGGCATCCGAGGCCGGGGTTGTCCCGGTGCTCGGCGGACAGGTACTCGCGAATGAGGTCCTCGAGTCCCGGGCGGCCGGGCCGCAGGGTGTCGTACCTCTCGACCTGTGTGCGCAGTTCGTCGGCCACCACATGGGCGACGAGGTCGTCCTTGGACGCGAAGTGGGCGTAGAAGGCTCCGTTGGTGAGCCCCGCGTCCGACATCAGCGTGGAGATGCCCGAGCCGTCGATGCCGTCCTGCTTGAACCGGTGGCCGGCCTTCTCGATGATGCGTTGCCGCGTCACCTGCTTGTGCTCCTTGGCGTAACGCACCACGAGCTTCCTCCGTTCGCTCCGTCAGGCCGATGCCTCACACTCAAGACTAATCCATGACCTGACGCGCGTAATATCATGACCGGGCCGGCTCACGACCGGAGGCGAGCACCAGATCCCAGTCGGGCAGTGACGTCCCCGGGGGTGAGGGCGGAGTGCTCCGCGGAGCACTCGACGACGACGCGGACCGGAGCGTCGCAGTCGGTATGGCGGATGTCCAGCACCGGGCCCTCGGGGTCGAGGGCGTACGTCTCGCCCCACTGGCTGAGCGCCATGAGGACGGGCCACAGGTCCCAGCCCTTGTGGGTCAGGCGGTATTCGTTGCGGGAGCGGCTGCCCGGCTCCCGGTAGGGGGCGGTCTTCAGGATGCCGGCCGAGATCAGCTTCCGGAGCCGGTCGCTGAGAACGGCTTCCGACAGGCCGATGTGGCGGTGGAAGTCGTCGAAGCGGCGGACGCCGTTGACGGCGTCACGCAGGATCAGCAACGTCCATTTCTCTCCCACCACGTCGAGCGTGCGCTGGACGGGGCAGTTCTCCGTGCTCGCTTCAAGCCACTCCATGCCGCCATCGTAGAGGCCTGGCTTCGTCATTGACAGTCAGGTGAACGGGAAGCTAGCTTCACTCGTAAAAGTCAGATGGAAGGTGCCCGGTCGTGGGACGAACACGTACGTATCAATGGGAAGATCCCGCGATCCTGGCGGAAGCCGCCGGACGCATGGCGGGCATCGACTTCCTGCGCGAGCTGCGTGCGGGGCGACTGCCGGGGCCGCCCATCAACTACGCCATCGACTTCACCCTGGACGAGGTGGAGCCCGGCAGGGCGGTCTTCTCCCTGACGCCGGGCGAGGAGCACTACAACCCGATCGGCAGCGTGCACGGCGGCATCTTCGCCACCCTGCTCGACTCGGCGGCGGGCTGTGCCGTCCAGTCCACCCTCCCGCAGGGCATGGCGTACGCCTCACTCGACCTGACGGTGAAATTCCTGCGACGGATCACCGTGGACACGGGTACGGTGCGCGCCATCGGCACGGTGGTCAACAAGGGCCGTCAAACCGCCCTGGCCCAGGCGCAGCTGGTCGACGGGACGGACCGTCTGCTCGCCCACGCCACCAGTAGCTGCATGCTCTTCCCGGTGCCTCCCCCGCAGGGGTGAGCCTCGGCGGCGACCGGTATCGGCCTGGGCCGTGATGCCGGACTCCCTCGATCTCGGCGCAGAACGCCAGAGTACGAGGTGAAACGGCTGTGGCGCACGTCGGTGGCGGCCCGTCGACTCCTCGGGTAGCCACCGCCGTGAGCCGCAGGCGTGCCCAGGTGCCCGAAGGAGATGCTTCCCTCGGGCGCCGTGCTGCTCTTCGTCAGGCGGCGTTGGTGGGGTAGTCGGTGTAGCCGACCGCGCCGCCGCCGTAGAAGGTGGCGGGGTCGGGGGTGTTCAGGGGGGCGCCGGAGCGTACGCGCTCGACGAGGTCGGGGTTGGCGAGGGCCATGGTGCCGACGGTGACGACGTCGGCCAGACCTTCTTCGACGTCCTTGGCGCGGGTGGCGATGTCGGCGCCGGCCCGGTTGAGGATCAGCGTGGTGGGCCACAGCTTGCGGAGGGTGAAGAGGAGTTCCTCGTCGCCGCCGTGGCCGATGTGCAGGTAGGCGAGGTTGAGGGGAGCGAGGGCACGCAGGAGGTGCGGGTAGAGCTCGTGCGGGTCGCTCTCCGCGAGGTCGTTGAGCTGGAAAGGGTTGCCGGGAGAGATCCGGATGCCGGTGCGGCCGGCACCGATCTCGCCGGCCACTGCTGAGGCGACTTCCACCGCGAAGCGGATGCGGTTGTCGAGGGAGCCCCCGTACTGGTCGGTGCGCTGGTTGGCGCTGGGGAAGAGGAACTGGTTGACCAGATAGCCGTTGGCCCCGTGGATCTCGACGCCGTCGGCGCCGGCCGCGATGGCGGCTGCGGCGGCGCGCCGGAAGTCGTCGACGGTTGCGGCGACCTCCTCGGTGGACAGCTCGCGCGGCACCGGCATCTCCTGGAGTCCGGACGGGGTGAACGTCTGGCCCGCAGGCTTGATGGCGGAGGGGGCCACCGGCTGCCGGTGATGGGGCGTGTTGTCCGGGTGGGAGATTCGCCCGGTGTGCATCAGCTGGATGACGATGCGCCCGTCGGTCCCGTGGACGGCGTCGGTGACCTTGCGCCAGCCGGCGATGTGTTCCTCGGTGTAGATGCCCGGGGTCACCGGGTAGCCCTGGCCGTCGGCGGAGGGCTGGGTGCCCTCGGTGATGATGAGCGCGTGCGAGGCGCGCTGGGCGTAGTACTCGGCGTTCAGCTCGGTCGGTACGCCGTCGGGGGTGGCCCGGCTGCGGGTAAGGGGGGCCATGGCGAGCCGGTGCGGTAGGGAGATCTCTCCGGCGACGGTCGGGTTCCACAGGGCGTTGAGCATGGGTGATTCCTCAGGTGATGGGTGGTGGTTCCAAAAGGGGCGGGGGGCGGACACCGCGTGGACGTGGGACCCGGGCGCTTCTGCTTCCGGGTCCGACGACGCACCCGTCGTGCCCCGTCGGCTGAGCTGTCGTCCGCACGATCTATTAAATTACGATCGTAATATTATTCGCTCGGGCGGGTTGTCGCAAGGGAGGGCCCGGGTGGGTTACGAAGCCTTGCGGCGCAGCTCGTGCAAGAACCTCATGCCAGGGTGGATGAGAGTTCTGCAAGGGAGGCTGGAATCAGCTGCTCCGCCCAGATGACCTTGCCTTCGCGGTTGTGCCGTGTGCCCCAGCGTTCGGTGAGCTGGGCGACGAGGAGCAGGCCGCGGCCGCCCTCGTCGAGGTCCCGGGCACGGCGCAGGTGCGGGGCGGTGCTGCTGGCGTCGGAAACTTCGCACGTCAGATCGGATTGAAGGATCATCCGCAGTTGGATGGGGCTCCTGCCATAGCGGATCGCGTTCGTCACCAGTTCGCTGACCACGAGCTCGGTGGTGAAGGCCATTGCTCCCAGACCCCAGGCGGCCAGCTGATCGGATGCGTGGACGCGGACCTCGGAGACGACTGCTGGGTCGCAGGGGAGATCCCATGTGGCGACGTGATCGGCGTCAAGAGCTCCGGTTCGTGCCACAAGGAGGGCGACGTCATCTGCGGGGCGGCTGGGCAGCAGTGCGGACAGCAGTTCGTCGCAGGTCTCCTCGAGCGACGCCGGTGCTCGGGCGAGAACATCGCGCAGCAACGCGAGGGCGGTCTCGACGTCACGAGAGCGGCTTTGGACGAGGCCGTCGGTGTACAGAACCAGCCGACTGCCCGGTGGCAGTTCGAACTGGACAGTTTCGAAGGGGAGTCCGCCCAGGCCCAGGGGCGGGCCGATCGGCAGCTCCGGGCAGTCGACCGCGCGGGATGCGTGGGCATCGTCGTCAGCGATCGGGGGAGGCACCACGGCCGGCGGAATGTGTCCGGCGCTGGCCAGGGAGCACGTGCGGGAGACAGGGTCGTAGACCGCATACAGGCAGGTGGCGCTGATCTCGTCCGTGCCCCGTTCCTCCTCGCGCTGCAGGCGGATGACCACGTCATCAAGGTGTGTCAGTAGTTCGTCGGGCATCAGGTCGATGTCCGCCAGAGTACGGACGGCCGTCCGCAGCCGGCCCATGGTGGCCGCGGCATGGAGGCCGTGACCGATCACGTCGCCCACGACGAGTGCGACGCGGGCTCCGGAGAGCGGTATCACGTCGTACCAGTCGCCTCCCACGCCCGCTCGCGATCCGCTGGGCAGGTAGCGCGATGCCGTCTCGACGGCGGACGCCTCCGGCACGTGCTGCGGTAGCAAGCTGCGTTGGAGGGTGAGTGCGGTGGAACGCTCCTGGGTGTAGCGACGGGCGTTGTCGATGTTCACCGCTGCTCTGGACACGATCTCCTGGGCCAGCAGCAGCTCGTCGTCGTCGAAGGGGTCTGCCGTTTGACGGCGGACGAACTGTGCGAGTCCCAACGGGCTGCCGCGGGCCCACAGCGGGACCAGGAGCATGGAGCGGAGGCCCAAGGTGTGCAGGGCGAGCTCGTGGTCCGCCGACATCGCCAGCCATGCGGGGACGTCGTCGGCGGTGATGCGGAGCCGGCGGGGCTGTCCGGTGGCCAGTACGCGAGCCGGCTCCGAGCCTTCCGGGTAGGTATGCGTCTGCCCTGTGACGACTGCCGGGTCCGGACAATCGTCCGAGACCGCCTGGGCGATTCGGCGGAGTGTCGGAGGACCGGCTACCGCGTACGTCCCCTCCTCTTGGAGGGCGGAGGAAAGGAGGTCGACCGTGACGAGGTCTGCGAGGTGGTCGGCACCGACGTCCGCCAGTTCCTGCGCGGTGCGGGTGGTGTCCAGGGTGGTCCCGATCCGCGTCCCGGCCTCGTTGATCATGATCAGCCGCCGCTGCAGCCAGCGGTCGCGTTCCCTCTGGTATGCCGCGACAGTCTGTTCCGCCGTGCGATCGACGTATTCGAAGGCCAGCGCGCTCAGTGTGACCGTCGTCGCGTTGATCAGCTCCTCGGACCCGGCGACACGGGCTGTTTCCGTATAGAGCTGATGAAGCAGGTCTGCGTGGACGAGCCGATAGACGCGAAGGAGCTGGCTCATCGGCACCCCGTGCTCAGCGAGTCGGCAAGCGAACTCGATGGCGGCAGGTGGCGTCCTGACCTCGGTCATATCAAGGCCGCGCTCGAAGAAATCAAGACCGGCGGCGACGTGTTCGGACAACGCCACTGGCGCCAGGGCGGCGATGTCCTCGTACTTCCACAGCTCGGGAAGCTCGCTGCGCAAGTGTTGCAGGATCACGTCGGTCAATTGATCCGCTCGGGGGGCGAGGCCTCGAGCGAGATCGCTGAGGAAGACATGGGCGTCGGTTCCCACAATCAGAATCTACCCCTGCCCTGGTCAACGGGCCGTGCCCCGCGCAGTCCGGTGGACGCGCTCGCCCACCGTCGATCAGGCCGTGAGTCAGCCGTTCACGGGGTGTGACCGGCGCTGCGGAGAACAGGGCGCAGGACCTCGATGACGCTGGGGTCGTCCACCGTGGAGGGGATGGGTTCGTCGTGGCCGTCGGCGATACCGCGCATCGTCTTGCGCAGGATCTTTCCCGAGCGGGTCTTGGGCAGGGCGGCAACGACCGTGACGTCCTTGAGGGAGGCGACGGCACCGATGCGCTCGCGTACGAGCTGGACGAGTTCGGCCTCGACGTCGCTCGGTTCGCGGTCGATGCCGGCTTTCAGGACGACGAAGCCGCGCGGTACTTGTCCCTTCAGGGCGTCGGCGACGCCGATGACGGCGCACTCGGCGACGTCGGGATGGGCGGCCAGGGCCTCTTCCATGCTGCCGGTGGACAGCCGGTGTCCGGCGACGTTGATGACGTCGTCGGTGCGGCCCATGACGAAGACGTAGCCGTCGTCGTCGATGTGGCCGCTGTCGCCGGTGAGGTAGTAGCCGGCGTAGGCGGAGAGGTAGGAGGCGACGTAGCGGTCGTCGTCCTTCCAGAGAGTGGGGAGTGCGCCGGGCGGCAGGGGGAGCCTCACGACGATCGCGCCGTCGACGCCTGCGGGCGCCGGCCCGCCCGAAGGGTTGAGGACGCGGACGTCCCAGCCCGGCAGCGGGCGAGTGGGGGACCCGGGCTTGATGGGAGCGGCCTCGATGCCCACGGGGTTGGCGACGATGGGCCAGCCGGTCTCGGTCTGCCACCAGTGGTCGATCACCGGGATGCCCAGAAGAGCGCTCGCCCAGTGATAGGTCTCGGGGTCGAGGCGCTCGCCGGCGAGGAAGAGGTGGCGCAGGCCGGTCAGGTCGTAGTCCGCGGTGAGCGTTCCCCTCGGGTCCTCCTTACGGATGGCCCGGAAGGCGGTGGGGGCCGTGAACATGGTCTTGACCCGGTATTCGGCGGCAACGCGCCAGAACTGGCCCGCGTCCGGGGTGCCGACCGGCTTGCCTTCGTACAGGACCGTCGTGGCGCCGACCAGCAGGGGCGCGTAGACGATGTACGAGTGCCCGACGACCCAGCCGACGTCAGAGCCGGTGAACATCGTCTCGCCTGGGCCCACGTCGTAGACGGCTCTCATTGACCAGTGGAGGGCGACCGCGTAGCCGCCGCAGTCACGCACGACTCCCTTGGGTTTTCCGGTCGTTCCGGACGTGTAGAGGATGTAGAGGGGGTCGGTGGCGGGGACGGGAACGCAGTCGGCCGGCGGCGCGGCGGCGACCAGGTCGCCCCAGTCGAGATCGTCGGGCCCCAACTCGGCCGGTTCCTGCGGGCGTTGAAGGATCACACGCTTTTCCGGCTTGTGCACCGCGAGTTCGATCGCCCGGTCGAGCAGGGGCTTGTACGCGATGACACGCTTGCCCTCGATGCCGCAGGAGGCGGAGACGACCACCTTGGGGGCCGCGTCATCGATGCGGAGGGCGAGTTCGCGCGGGGCGAACCCGCCGAAGACGACCGAGTGGATGGCGCCGATACGCGCGCAGGCCAGCATCGCGACAGCGGCCTCGGGGACCATCGGCATGTAGATGACCACACGATCGCCGTGCCCCACGCCGAGCTGTGCGAGTGCTCCGGCGAAGGCCGCCACCTCGTTCCTCAGCTGCGCGTAGGTGTAGGTGCGCCGGGTGTCGGTCACGGGTGAGTCATAGATGAGCGCGGGCTGTTCGCCGCGGCCGGCTTCGACGTGCCGGTCGACCGCGTTGAAACAGACGTTGAGCCGCCCGTCGGGAAACCAGCGGTAGAAGGGCGCGCCCGAGGAGTCCAGGGCGCGTTGCGGAGTGACATCCCAGTCGATGCCCTCTGCCGCCTTCAGCCAGAAGCTCTCCGGGTCTTCGGTACTGGCGCGGAAGACATCCTCGTACCTTCCCATCGCGCACTCCTTTGTCGCTTCGGGGTTCTGCCGCTTTGGGGCCGGACTGCCGCGGTGGTGTACAGAGCGGTGTGGGACACGAATACCGCGTGTCGGCTGACAGGGTGGAACAGGACGGCTGAGACCAGCCGCCGGTCACCGGGATCGCGGTGGTGCCGGCGGGCTGGCCGGTGAGCCTCCCGTAATCATGCCTTCGCCGAAGCCCGGCGTCGGCGGTGACGGGCCGTTCTTCCGCTCATGCGCCGAGATGGCGACGGAGCCACGCACCCATCTGCTGGATCGCCTGGTCCACCTCGGGTACGCGCCCCGCGCCCAGGACGAACGAATGCTGTCCTTCGGGCATCGGGTGGACCTCGGAGGTGACCTTGAAGTCCGCGAGTCGGCGGCCGAGCTGGGCGCCGTCGTCGGCGAGGGTCTCGTACTCGCCGTAGTGGACGATCGTGGGCGGCAGGCCGGTCAGATCGGCGTTCACGAGGCTGATCTGGGGGTCGGCGAAGTCCACTGCGGGGTCCTGCAGCCATGCTCCTCGGAAGAGTTCGAGCGTGCCCCTGCTGAGCATCTTGTCCGTTTTCTCGTTCTCGTCCACCGACGCGTTTCGGAGGGTGAGGTCGGTCCACGGCGAGACGCTGACGATCGCACCCGGGGTCGCCTCGCCCTTCGCGAGTAGACGAAGCGGCAGCATCACCGCGAGGGTGCCGCCGATCGAGTGGCCCGTGCTGCCGATGTTCCGCGGCTCATAGCCCTGCGAGAGCAGCCACCGGTAGGCCGTCTCGGCGTCGTCGAGCTGCGCCGGGTAGGGATGCTCGGGCGCCAGGCGGAAGTCCACGACGAGGGAGCGGGCGCCGGCCGCCTTCGCGATGTGGCCGGCGGTCTTACGGTCCGAGTGCATCGAGGCGGTGACCGACCCGCCGAAGTGGAAGTGGAGCAGCGCGCGGTCGGGATCGGCGCCCTCGGGGATGCACCAGATGCCGGGGACGCCGTTCGCGTCCACTTCGGCGTAGGTGACGCCTTCCGGCTCGGTCGACGCCCGATGGTTCGTCTCGACGATGTCGCGGATGATGGCCAGGTCGAGGCCCGGTGTCGACGACTTCGCGCTCACGCTTTCAAGGAACTGCGCGAACTGCTGTGCCTCTGGGCTTACTCCCATGGTGACGCTCCTTCACAGGTCGGTGCCACGCCCACTGCTCGTGTGCAGCTAGGCCGATGTGCTGGTCACGACGCTAGTAGCTGAGTATATGAAAGTAAACTCAGAGTCCGTTAGAATCACTCTCATGGATGCGTGGACCGAAGCTCTTCAGGACGCCGGCATGGACCCCCGCCTCGACCGGGACACGTCGAACTGCTCGATCGCGCGGACCCTTGAGATCGTGGGTGAGAAGTGGACGATCCTGATCCTCCGCGAGGTCTGGTACGGCTCGTCTCGCTTCAGCGACTTCGAACGCGTCCTCGGCTGTCCTCGCAACCTCCTCGCGGCGCGGCTTCGGATGCTCGTGGAGGAAGGGATCCTGACCACCGAGACCTACAAGGAGCCCGGCTCGCGGAGCCGACCGAAGTACGTGATCACCCCCAAGGGTATGGATCTGGTGCCGGCCGTGATGGGGCTCCTGCACTGGGGTGATCGTTACCGCGCCGACCCGGAGGGACCGGCCGTACTCGCGCGACACCGCGCGTGCGGCGCGCACGTCGACATCCAGATTCGCTGCGAACGAGGCCACCCTGTGCAGGCGGAAGACATCGAGAGCGTCCCCGGCCCAGCTTTTCGTATGAAGTCGGCCGAGTGAGCTGAGCGCGGCTGCGCCAGGCGATCGGCGCGAACTCCTCTGTCAGACTTTCGGGGTGCGCTCACTCCGTCTGGCTCCGGGCCGCCTCCTCGGTTCGGGCCTCAGATCGCGACTGGGGCGTCGGCCGGAGCATCCCCCGCGGCAAGGCCGGCAGCCGGGCCATCGGCCTTGCGCTGCCGGGGCATCAGGAACGCCAGGGCCGCCGCCAGGGCGACCGCACCCGCCCCGACCCAGAGCGCCGGGACCAGCCCGTCCACGAACAGAGAGGCGGACCCGTAGCCGCCCTGGGCGGAGAAGACCGCAGCCAGCGACGCGACGCCGATGGCGCCGCCGACCTCGCGGATCGCGTTGTTGGCGCCGGAGGCGATGCCCTGCTCCTCCGGGCGGACCGTGCTCATGACGAGGTTCGCGCTGGGGGCGAAGAACATCCCCATGCCGATTCCGCAGACGATCAGCGCAGGCAGCAGAGCGGTGTACGACACCTGCGGCTCGACGGCCAGCGCCCAGAGCCCCAGGCCCACCGCGTTCAGGGCCATGCCCACCGTGACGACCGGACCGCCGCCGATGCGGTCGGACAGTGCCCCGGCCAGCGGCCCGGCGATCATGGGCATGGCGGTCCAGGGCAGCATCCGCAGGCCGGCTTCCATCGGTGAGTAGCCGCCGACGGTCTGCAGGTACTGGCTGAGCAGGAAGATCGCCCCGAACATCCCCAGGAACATCAGCAGGCTGGCGGCGTTGATGGCGCTGAAGGAGCGGTGGCGGAAGATACGCATCGGCAGCATCGGCAGCATCGGGTGCTCGGCGCGCAGCTCGTAGCGGACGAAGCCGACGAGCAGGACCGTACCAGCGAAGAAACCGCCCAGAACCGGGGTGCTGGTCCAGCCGTCGGCAACCACGGCCCAGACGGCGCTGCCGCGCCGAGCCGGTTGCTCGCGGTGCTGTTTCATGACGTTCCCCGGGCAGACGTACTCGGCGATTGATCAATGGATGTGGATGCCGGTGCGCGACGGCGCGGCGTGCGATACCGGGCACCGGCATCCACGGGCTCGGTGCGGATTCCTGGGTGGCTGACCCTCAGGGGAGCTGTGGGTAGAGCACTGAGACGCCTGCGGCCAGCGCGGCCTGCGCCTGGCGGGCGGCGTTGTCCGCGAGGATCTCGTAGGCGCCGGCGGCGATGCCGTCGACGGCGATCCGGGCGATGTCGGCGGGCTCGGACTTGGCCGCGTCGACTGCCCGGGTCATGTCGGTGTCCATGTAGCCGACGTGCAGGCCGGCCACTCGGATGCCCTGGTCGGAGAGCTGCACGCGCAGGGCGTTGGTGAGCGACCACTCCGCTGACTTGGCGGCGCAGTAGGCGCCGATCTCCGGGAAGCTGACCCAGGACAGGCCGGACAGGACGTTCAGGATCGCCCCGCCGCCGTTGGCCGCGATCTGGGGCGCGAAGCTCCGGACCACCGAGAGGGTGCCGAAGTAGTGGGTGTCCATCTCCAGTCGGATGTCGTCCAGACCGGCTGCGAGCAGGTCGGCGCCGGTGGCTGACCCCGCGTTGTTGATCAGGACGGTCACATCGCCGGTGGCCTCGGCGGCGGCCGCGACGGAGGCGGGGTCGGTGATGTCGAGCGCGATCGGCTTGGCGCCGGAGAGGTCGACCTGGTCGGGGTTGCGGGCGCCGGCGTAGACGGTGGCGCCGCGGCTGAGCAGTTCAGCGGCGAGGGCCCGGCCGAAGCCCCGGTTGGCTCCGGTGACAAGGGCGGTGCTGGTGGAGAGGTCCATGGAGAGTTCCTGGTGAAGTAGGCAAGGCGTGTTGATCGGATCGACCGCGCCGCCGGTGTTCCCGATCAGCCGCAGGGCGGTGGTCGGGCCGGTGTGGTGACCGTCGGGTGCGGGCCAGGCGGTGGGGCCGGGCCGGAAGGAAGATCAGGCTGCTGGTGGCGTGGCCTGTCCATGAGAACTTGTCGGCCGAGTCGTCGTCAGTGAGGAGACGCGGTCATTAAATTATAACCATAATACTAAGCGGGTGTGCGAGGGCCTGCCGCGCGCATGGCGGGCCCTCGCGCAGTCCGGTGAAGCAGGCTCAGAGCTTGACGATCATCTTTCCGACGTTCTCGCCTCGCATCAACGCGAGGAAGGCGTCCAGGGTGTTGTCGAGGCCGTCCCTCACGGTTTCGCGGTAGTGGAGCTTGCCCTCGGCGAGCCAGCCGCCGACCTCTCGTACGAAGTCCGGCTGGAGGTCCAGCTCTTCGCTGAACATGAACGACAGGATGTCCGAACGCGTCACTGACAGGTTCCACAGGTTGCGCGGCCCCACGACCTTCTCGTCGTTGTACTGGGAGACCATCCCGCTCAGGACGATCCGTGCGTGCAGCCTGAGCGCGCCGATCGCCGCCTCCAGATGCTCGCCCCCGACATTGTCGAAGAAGACGTCGATGCCGTCCGGCGCCGCCTGTGCCAGCTGCTCGGCGACCGGCCCGTTCTTGTAGCTGAACGCCGCGTCGAAACCGTACTCCTCGACCAGCAGCTTGACCTTCTCGTCCGAGCCCGCGCTGCCGATTACCCGTCCGGCGCCCTTCAGCTTGGCGATCTGGCCGGCCTGGCTGCCGACGGCGCCGGCCGCGCCGGAGACGAAGACCGTGTCGCCCTCCTTGATCTTCGCGAACCGCTCAAGCCCGATGTACGCGGTGAGGCCGGTGACGCCGAGCACGCCCAGGTAGGCGGTGAGCGGCGCCAGATTCGGGTCCACCTTCTGGGCGGTCACCGCGTCGATGACCGCGTAGTCGCGCCAGCCGAGGACGTGCAGCACGTGGTCGCCGGGCGCGAAGCCCTCGGCGTTGGACGCCAGGACGCGGCCGACCGCGGGGCCGTCCATCGGCGCGCCCACCTCGTACGGCTCGATGTAGGACTTCTTGTCGCTCATCCGGCCGCGCATGTAGGGGTCGACTGAGAGGTACTCGTTGGCGACCAGGAGCTGCCCCGGGCCGGGCGTGGGGATGTCCACCTCACGCAGCGAGAAGTCGGACGCCACCGGCCAGCCCTCTGGGCGGGCGTCCAGGTGCCATGCGCGTGCGGTGGTGGGCAGGGTCTGCTCGGACATGTGGATCAAGTCCCTTCGGTGGGGGGGGGTGGTGCTCGGATGTGTCGTGGCAAGCCCGCCGTCCGCGCTCTGTCCGGCTCTCGGGCTCATTGAATTACGATCGTAATCTTAAACAGAGGGGACTGGCGGCAGCAAGGGGCCCCGCCCGCAGCGAGTCGGGGAGCTCCTCCATCGTCCGGTCGCCGGGCCGTGGAGAAGATCGGCCGGGACATCACGGAGATCTACGTCACGCACGGCCACGGCGACCACTGGCTCGGTGTTCCCTTCCTGCTCGAACGATTCCCCGACGCAGTGGTCCGTGCGACCGCCGGGACCAGGGCCCAGATGGCCGACCTGGCCACTCTGGAGTCTCGTGCGGCGTTCTGGGACGCGCTGTTCCCGGGGCAGATCCCGACGACCCCCGTGGACGTGCAGGTCGTCGGCAAAGAGGGGCTGAGCCTGGAGGGGAACGCGCTCATCCCGATCGAGGTCGGTCACAGCGACGGCGACGACACGACCGTGCTCTGGTCCCGAGCCTGAAGCCGGCCGTCGCCGGCTACGTCGTCTACAACGGAGTGCACCCGGCGCGGCGGATTCGAACAATCGGATTTCGCCCGCGGTCCACGGGTCGGCGGGCGATTCCTTGCCGACCTCGAATCCGTGCACCTACCCGGCGACGTAGTAGACGCGCCAATCGGCCTCGTGCTCGACGTACTCCTGCACGCCTGTCCGGCCGTGTGGCCGGGCGGCGCCCACCCCGGGAAAGACCTCGTCGCCGTCGGCCACGAACCGGACTCGAGGGGCGAGGGCGTCCACGATCTGTTCGGTCGCCCCGTAGGTGGTGTGCCGTTTTCCCACTCGGTACGGGAGATCAGGTAGTCCGCGTGCCCGAAAGCCGGTGCGGCTTCCGCTACGACGCCTGGTACCGCCATATGTCCTGGCCCTGGGGCCGGCGTATCGGGGGAAGCCGGCCCCAGGGCCGCATGGGGGCGACCTGGGGGCGAGGGATCGATCTGTACCCGTCATCGACCATCATGCCGACCGACCGTGATCGCCGGCACCGGCAGAAATACCTGCTCCCTACCCGAACAACCGAGGCTCGGGGGCGAAGCCGCCGCCCCGCACCCGCGCCATCGAAGTCGTCCACCACCGCAAGGTCACAAACCAGCGCCTGGCCGCCGTCGGCGCGTCTACGGTGTGTCCTCCTTCGATGCCTTCTGTGCGATCATCCAGATCGCGACCTGGGTGCGGGAGTTGACGCCGAGTTTGGTCATGATGTGCTCGACGTGGGCCTTGGCGGTGCGCGGGGCGATGACGAGGGTGGCGGCGATCTGCTTGTTGCTCATCCCTTGGGCGGCCAGTTCAGCGACCTCCCGCTCTCGTGCGGTCAGTGGCGAGGACGCCGTCACGGCCGCCAGGATGTCCGGTCCGCCCTCTGTCCGGGCGCCGACTGCCTCGGCGATGGCCTGCTCCACCGTCAACCGGCAGCCTTGCCGCAGTGCACGGGTAAAGGCCTGTCCTCCCAGGCTGTTCTTCAAAGCGTCGACGCATTGATGCTGACGGCGCGGGAGCAGTACAAAGGGAGTGATCCCGGCGGAGCGGCCGACAGCCTCGGCGGCACCCAGCATCCGGGCCGCGTCTTCGCGGTGGCCCTGGCCGGCGAGGGCGAGGGCCAGGATCTCGATCGCCGACGTCATGTTCTGCCGGTCGTTGAGAGCATGGCCGACCAGCAAGCTCTCCCGCGCCGCATGGATGGCGCGTTCGTTGTCGCCGTGATTCCACATGTGGAAGGCGAAGGATATGAGCGCCCAGGCGCGGCACCAGCTGTCTCCGGCGCGATGGGTCAGCGTGAGGGCGCGCTCGAACGGCTCCTTGGCCCGCGTCTCCTGGCCCAGGCAGCCGAGGACCGCTGCGAACACAGGCAGGGTGAGCACGACGCCGAATTCGTCGCCCACGGCGGTGTACTGTGCCACGGCCTTTTCCAGCAGAGTCGCCGCTTGTGCGTGGTCGTTCTGCCAGTGGGCACCGAACCCGCAGACCATGTGTATCTGGGCCATATAGGGCGGGTCGTCCAGCTGGTCGGCCAGTGCCCGGGCTTCGGCGATCAGCGGCCGGCCCGCCGCGAAGTCGCCGAGGAGGTACGCGAGCAAGGCGTCGGCGCATAGTGCTCGTCCGCGGGTCGTGGTGGGCGCGGGGTTCGCGTGCAGCATTCGGCCCAGCCAGTGGCGGCCCTCGTTGTAGAACGCGTTGGCCAGCCAGTGCGGCCGGTGCAGGTCGGTGGCCATGCGCAGCCCGATCTCGGCCTGGCCGGGTTCGGTCAAGCAGAAGTCCATGGCGGCGCGCAGGTGGGCGTGTGCCAGCCGGAGCCGGGTGAACCAGGCCGCCTGCTCGGGCCCGTACCATTTCGCGGCCGCCTGCTCCGCCAGATGGGCATTCCAGTCGCGGTGCCGGTACAGAAGTGACCGCCGTTCGGGTTCGGTCAGGTGCATCTGGCCGAACTCGCGGATGGTCTCCAGCATGCGGTAGCGGGCCTGGCCGGCGTGTTCCTCACGCAGCAGCAGCGATTTGTCCAGCAGGGCGTCGATCAGGTCGACCACGTCTTCCTGCTCGATGCCGTCGCCGGCGCAGACGGCTTCCACGGCCTCCAGATCGACGTGTCCTGGGAAGATCGACATACGGCTCCACAGCGCCTGCTCGGCGGGTGAAAGCAGCTGGACGCTCCAGTCGATCAGGGCGTGCAACGTCCGATGTCGTGGCACGGCAGCTCCGTGTCCGCCGGTAAGCAGGCGGTAGCGCTGGCTGAGGTGCTCGGCGAGCCGGCCTACCGACAGGGTCCGTAGCTGCACCGCGGCCAGCTCGATCGCCAGCGGGATCCCGTCCAGGTGACGGCACAACCGGGCGACGTCGCGCTGATTGTCCTCATCCACACAGAAACCGGGCGTCACGGTGGTGGCGCGATCCACCAGCAGGGTGACCGCGTCGAAGAGCTGCAGTGCCCTGGGGGTCAGCGCTTGATCGGGTTCGGGGACGGACAGCGGCGCGACACTCAACTGTTGTTCTCCGGCGATCCCGAGCGACTGTCGGCTGGTGGCCAGGATGCGCAGCGTGGGCACGGCGCGCAGGAGATGCCCGGCGAGCCCCGCACAGGCGTCCAGCAGGTGCTCGCAATTGTCCAGCACCAATAGCGTCCGCTTTGAAGCCAGGAAATCAGTCAGCGCCTGCAGCGGGGCGGCCTCGGAGTGGTCGTCGCGCAGGCCGATGGTCGCGGCCACGGTCTGCAGGACGAGCGCGGGGTCGGTGAGACTGGCCAGGTCCACCAGCCAGACCGCGTCATAGGCGCGGTACTGCTGGGCTGCCGCCCGCCGGGCCAGCCGGGTCTTACCGACACCACCCACCCCGGTCAAGGTCACCAATCGGGAGACGGACTGCAGCCGCCTGATCTCGGCCAGTTCCTGCCTGCGGCCCACGAAACTGGTTTGATCAGCCGGAAGATTGCCGGCCTGCCGCGCGAATGTGGGACCAGCCACGAGGTAACGCTAGGACAGGCAAAGTCGCTGGTCAACGGATGCGCCCCTGGACGTGACGCGAAGGCCCTGGCCAGCCTGCTGCTGAACACTGTCAACGGCATGCGGGCTCACGGCCCGTGTCGAGTCGGGGCCCGGCCGCCTCCTCAGGGTCCGCGACCAACCACTTCGGCGCCACGCTCAGCTGCGGGCCGGCCCTTCACGCCCGCCACGCCGGCGGGGATGTTCGGGCTGTGCTCGTGGTCCTCGGGGCTCACGTACGTGTCGATGGCGGTCAGATCCTTGCGGACCGGGAGCCTCCTGGGGGATGTCCCGATGCTCGGCGGTCTTCCGGTCCCGGAAGTGGAAGACGGCGAGCCCGGGGGGTGCCGGGGGTCGGGGCACCGCTGGAGTGCAGGAGTACCAGGGCGCCCTGGGAGATGACTCGCTTGGTTCGTAGATGATGGGGCTCTGGCCCGGTTGGGCCGACCGCCGGGTGGCTGCCGTCGGATTGTCGGGCTTCTGGGGCAGAGCCGTTCCCGGGGGCCAGGTCCTACGCCTTCGGGTGTCAGGCCACCGGTGTGGCCGGGGGGAGCACGCGGTTGGCATCGCCTCCCTGGACGGCGTCTCGGACGCCGGCGGTCGCCTCGTGGGGCACGCCGAGGGGGATTGCGCTGACGTCGGACAGGCGAGCGAACTGTTTCGAGGTGAGTTGGACGTCCAGGGCGCCCACGTAGTCGTCGAGCTGGGTGAGGTTGCGCGGGCCGATGATCGGGATGAACGAGGTAGACGCCTGGACGGCACGCTCACGGAGCCAGGCCACCGACACCTGGGCGGGCGTCGCGCCGGTCTCCTCGGCGATGGCCAGGACGGTGTCGACGACGGCGGTCTTCTGCTCGGTGCTCTCGGTGTGGATGACCGCCTTGAGATCGGTCAGCCGCCCCTCGGTGCTGCGGCGGTACTTGCCGGTGAGTAGTCCGCCGCCGAGCGGGGACCACAGGGCGGCGCCGAGTCCCAGGCTCTCGGCCATCGGCAGCAGCTCGCGGTCGGCGGTCCTCTCGACGAGGCTGTACTCGATCTGGATGCCCGTGACCGGTGCCCAGTTCTTCAGGTCCGCGAGGGTGGCGGCGCGGGACACACGCCATGCGGGGAAGTTGGACAGGGCGGCGTGAAGGATCTTGCCGGACCTGACCAGGTCGTCCAGTCCGCGCAGGATCTCCTCCATGGGCGTGAGGTCGTCGGGGAAGTGGACCCAGTACAGGTCGATGTAGTCGGTGCCGAGGCGCTTCAGGCTCGCCTCCAGCGAAGCGACCATGTTCTTGCGGCTGTTACCCGTCCTGGAGATGTCGGGTTGTGGGGTGGCCCCGTTGGTGAACTTGGTGGCCAGGACGAAGTGGTCCCGGTCGGCGGCGACGAACTTCCCCACCAGCTCTTCCGACTCGCCGAACTGGTAGCCGTCCGCGGTATCGAGAAACGTTCCGCCGGCCTCGGCGAACCTGTCGAACATCCGGCGCGACTCGTCCGGCTCGGCACCGGCACCCCAGCCGGTGCCGAAGTTCCCCGTGCCGAGTGCGTACTCGGAAACGCGCAGTCCTGTCCGTCGTCCGAAGGTCGTGTAATGCATCAGGTCTCCTTGGTGCTGATTTCGCATTGATGGTCGGGACGGGTGAGGCGCCGGGCAGGGCGGGGGCGATCAGGGGCGCCGAGCGCGCCCTGGGCGGATGCGGCACCGACGAACCACCCATCCGCGTGCGGCGCGATGCCGGGCGTGGCTAAGTAAGACGATTGGTCTACTTAGGGTTTCACTGTAGCTGGCTCACTGGCCTATGTAAAACGATCGGTATCCTTAAGGCTGTGACCGAACCTCACCTCGTACGTCGGCGTCGTGGGCGTGGCGCCCGGGAGCGGATCCTCAAAGCGGCGACCGAGCTGTTCACGGTGCAGGGGATCAACGCGACCGGGATGGAGCAGCTGTCGACCGTCGCGGAAGTGTCGAAACGCACTCTCTACACGCACTTCCCCAGCAAGGACGGGCTCGTCGAGGCGTACCTGCAGTCCCTGAAAGACGATCTCCTACCCGTTCTCCCGTCGCCCGCCCAACCGACACCGAGCCCGCGTGAGCAGCTCCTCGCCGTCTTCGACTGGAAGCTGCCGGAAACCACCGCTCCGTTCCGGGGATGCCCGTTCCTGAACGTCAGCGTCGAGGTACCCGACCCCGGGCATTCCGCCCACCAGTTGGCTGCGGCGTACAAGAGGGAGTTCGCCCGCCGCCTCACGGACATCGCACGGCAGGCCGGGGTCGCCGACCCGGAAAACCTCGGTGAGCAACTGGCGCTGCTCTTTGACGGCGCGGCCGCACGCGGCACTGCACTCAACAGCAGCGACACCGGCGTGTGCGCGCGATCCATCGCAGAGTCGTTGGTCGATGCCGCCCTCACCGACGTCGGCCCGGCATCTCCGTGATTAGGTCGGCAACCTCCCGCGCGAAGTCGTCACCATCCCTGATGAACGGCAAGGCGGGCCGACCGCCTCGAAGCCGCTGACCGGGAAGGCGCGTGGCCTCGAAACGCCGGATGGCGTGGCGGCCGGCAGCCCACGCAACTCGGGGCAGGCGCGGGACTCCATAAGATCCCAGTGAGGTTCGGCGGCGAGAGGATGTGGGCATGCGATCGGCACAGGGTGCCGATCGCATTCCTATGAAGTGCCTAAGCGGCGTGCTGCATGGCGCCGTCGGTGGTCGACATCGCTGCTGCCAGGGGAGGACCTCAAGTAACTCGAACGCCGACCCAGCGGATTAAGAGTCCGCTGCTTTCATGTCGAATCGGTATTCTCTCTGTCAGGTTGTGCCGGTTCGTCGGCGATCCCGCCGGTTCGGCTAGCGGATTGTGTCGCCGTGTGACGGCGCGTGCCGTGGCATACGAGCACCCACGGAGCACTCATCATCCCCAGTGCGTTGATCATCAAGGGGCAGATCGTCGCGTTGGCTCGTGTGTCCGAAATCCCGTAGGGCTTAGGCAGTGCCGATGTCATTTGCCGCCCATGCTGAGCGTCACCAGGCTGGTGTCGGCTGCCAGCCGGTCGATCTGCGGAGGCTCGCCGCGCTCCCCGATGTTCAGCAGGTTCTCGGTCCGCGCGCCGCTGCACGCCCAGAAACCACCTCTGCCTTGGCGAACCTGTACGCCTGCGAGCCCGTCGGGAAGTAGGACTGCTGCGAGCGGTGGAAGCCCTCCGCACCACCGTCGATGTACGCGCGGTCCGCCACCAACGCGAGACAAGGGCTCCACGCCGCGTACGAATCCGGCGCCACAGCGCTGCCATACCCCGCCTTCCCGACGCAAAATGGTCCCATGCGCCCGCCGAATCGGCGCTCGTGACAGGGCGGCGGTTCCCGGAGGAACCTTCCTCCGCATCGATGACGTCTTACCTGGCATGTTCGCGACATTGACCGGGCTCGGCCTATCCGCATCGGCCGGTCTGAACGCCTATATCCCGATCCTGGTGGTCGGCCTGCTCGCCCGCTTCACCGACGTGATCGCGCTGCCGCACCAGTTCGCGTGGATGTGCAACGGATGGGCGCTCACGGCCGTGGCAGTCCTGCTCGCCGCGGAAGTCGTTCTCGACAAGGTCGCCGTCGTCGACCATGTCAACGACGCGATACAGACATTCGTACGGCCTGCGGCCGGCGGTGCCGTCTTCGCCGCCTCGGACGCCGCCGCGCGGATCGACCACTCCGGGTGGATGACCGATCATCCCTGGGTGGGCTGGGCGCTGGGCATCGTCGTCGCGCTGTGCGTGCATGTCACCAAGGCCGGCGTGCGTCCCGTCATCAACGTCGGCACGGTCGGCGTCGGAACGCCCTTCGTGAGCGCGGCGGAAGACGCGATGTCACTGGTGATGAGTCTCGTCGCGCTCCTGATGCCAGCGCTCGTCATCCTGTTCCTGATCGTGCTCGTCCTGATCGGATGGCGGTTGACACGAATGATTCGCAAGCGGCGTAAGCCGGAGAACGTCCGCTGATCCATGCTCCGTGGACAACGGATCGGCCGTGCGGCACATTCGGTCGGACGCCATCCGGCCGCACGGCGTCCAAGAACTCCTAAGAGAGCGATACTGTTTCGCGGTCATCGAGCACACAGGGTCGCTCAGCAGGCCAGGAACCTGATGACCGGCCTGGGGGAGCGGGCCGGGTCATTCAAATTGCCGCGCCGGGCGAGCTCTTCTCTCAGGTGCGGTTACTCCGATTCCGTGTGGGGACGCCAGGTTCCGTCGAGCGAGATGCCGGCGGCGGCCGCGATCCGGTTGCGCGATTCCAGCAACCTGGTCTGCAATGCCGACAGGTCCATGCCCACCAGCTGCCCGTCGCGCTTGACCACGCGGCCGGCCACCAGAACCGTGTCGACCAGGCCGGGATGGCCGGCGGCGACGATGGTGCCGGCGGGGTCGGTGACCGGGAATGCGGTGGGGTCGTTGGCGCGCAGCAGGATGATGTCGGCGTCCTTGCCGGGTGTGAGGCTGCCCGTTCGGGCGGCGAGTCCGCACGCCTGGGCGCCGTCGACGGTGGCGAACTTCAGCAGGTCGCGGGAGTTCAGGCCGCCGTCGAGGCCGCGCTGCACGGCGTAGGCGGTGCGCATGGTGGCGAACATGTCGCCGCCGGCCGAAGGGCAGTCGTCGATGGACAACGTCGGGCGTAGGCCGGTCGCCAGCATGCGTCTGGTCATCGGCCAGCCGAAGCCCATCTTCAGCTCGACGTCCGGGCTGATCGACACCGAACTGCCGGCGTCGGCGAGCATCCGCAGCTCGTCGTCGCTGATCCCGTTGGCGTGCACGAAGGTCGTGGTGTCGAAAAGCAGACCGTGCTCGCGGAGCTCGGCGATCGGGCGGCCGCCCGTCAGGCCGTCGACGTGCACACTGGTCCGGAGTCCGAGATCGGCTGCCAGCTTCAGGTCTGTGGCGACCATGTCCATTGTGGCCTCACCCGGACCGCGCAGTCCCAAGGCCATGGTGACCAGGCCGTCCTCCGGAACGTCGGACCGGACGCGGCGGACCTCGGCGTCGATCTGGTCATCGGTGCGGTACCCCGCGCCGTAGCAGAAGATCGACCGTCCTGGCACGGCTCGCAGGCCGGCGAGGGCGGCGTCCGCGTGTTCGGGGCTCTGCGCGGCGTGGAACCAGTCCAGCATCGTCGTGACGCCGGAGTGCAGCGCCTCCAGCCGGCCCAGCAGGTTGCCCAGATAGACGTCCTCAGGCCGGTAATGGGGCTTCAACGTGCCGTGCACCGCCACCACGTAGTCGGCGAACGTCCAATCCGCGCCGACGCCGCGGAACGCGGTCTGCCAGGTGTGCCGGTGGGTGTCGACGAAGCCGGGCAGCACGATCCGGTCGGTCGCGTCGATCACCGCCGCGTCCGGCGCGTCGATCCGCTCGGCCACCTCGACGATCACGCCGTCTTCGATCAGCACGTCGCCGCGGTCGAAATCGCTGACAGCCGCGTTCATGCGGACCCGGCAATCAGGGTCCTCATTGGGCAAACGCCTCCACGAACGCCTTCGCATTGTCCAACATCAAGTTGTGGCGGGAGCCCCGTGCCGCCGAGCGGTCAGCAGCTCGCCGTTGTGGCGACCACCGCGTCGGCCCCGCCGGTCGACGGCGGCCTGCGCGAACTGCTCCGCGTCCTCGGCCCAGAACGTCGCCGTCTGGTAGATGGGCCGGGCCACTGCGCGACTGGGATGGACGTCGCGGTCGGCATGAACGGCAACTGTGCTGCTACCCGACATGGTTCCCCTCTCCATGGACCACCTGACGTGACGTCACAAGCGTGGCCGACCGGCATGCCGCCTCGGTCGGCCCCGTGCGTCGGAGGTCAGCGCACGCCGAGGTGCCGTGCCTGCTGGGTGGCGGTTCGGATGCCGTCGGTGAAGGGTGCGCCGTGGCCGGGCAGCAGCAGGTCTGCCGTCAGTTCGTCGAGGCGGTCGAGGGCGGTGATCGCGGCTCGGCTGTCGTGGGTGAAGCAGCGGCTCACGATCGTGGGTCCGATGTGGCCTGACAGTCCGTCCTGGGTGACCAGGGCGTCGCCGGTGAAGAGCAGCCCGCGGTCGGCGAAGAGGTACGCGGCGCTGCCGGGTGTGTGGCCGGGCAGCACGACGGCCTGCGGGGCACCGGGGACATCTTCCAGCACCTGGTCGGCGTCGAAGACCCGCGCATTCTTGACGGCGGGAGCGGTGAAGGCCCCCGCGCGGGCCAGTTGGAGGAGGAGGGCGAACGAGGAGGGCCTGCGCAGCAGGTAGGGGAGCATCGAACGCTCGGGCTTGGCGTGGCGGGTCGCGCTCCGTGGGCCGTCGTGCAGGATGGCGGCGTCCCGCTCGTGGATCCAGATGACGGCGCCGGCCTCCTGGAGTGTGCGGGCCAGACCGGTGTGGTCGGGGTGTCCATGGGTCAGAAGCACGGCACGGACGTCGGCCACGGAGCTGCCGAGGCCGGCCAGCAGCCCGCGCAACTGATCCAGATGGGCGGGCACCCCCGCGTCGATCAGGATGAGACCGTCGGGGCCCTCGATCAGGTAGAAGTTGACGCCGTGATCGCCGAGGCGGTGGACGCCGGGTGCCACCTGCGTGGGTGCGGGACGGGACATGCGAACCTCCTGCAACCGAGCAGAATTCGATACAGTCGACTGTAGCAAATTTGGAGGGTGTGCCGATGGCAGGTGAGACGTCACGCCGGCCCTACAACTCCGAGCGCCGGCGCGAGGCCGCGCGCCGCAACCGCGCCGCGGTGCTGGCGGCATGCCGTGAGCTGCTCTTCCGGGACGGCTACCACGCCACGACCGTGCGTGCCGTGGCCGAGCGGGCGGGTGTCTCCGCCGAAACGGTGTACAAGACGTTCGGTGGCAAACCGGGCATGGTCAAGGCCCTGTGGGACATCACGCTGGCCGGAGACGACGAACCGGTGCCCATGGCGGATCGCCCCCAGACGCGGGAGATCCTGCGGACGAGGGAGCCGGGCGCCAAGCTCCGGCTCTACGCCGCATACGTGCGCGGAATCCATGAACGGATCGCCGCGCTGTTCACACTGCTGGCCCAGGCCGGGCCGGACGTCGGGGAGGTCCTGGAGATCGGTGAGCGGGAGCGGCTCACCGCCGTCACCGCGTTCGTCACACACCTCGACGAGGCCGGTGCGCTGGGTCCGGAAGCGGATCCGGCCCACCTGGCGGACGCCCTCTGGGCCCTGGCCGGCCCACAGTTGTACACCCAGCTCACAGCAGGACGGGGCTGGTCAACCGACACGTACGAGGAATGGCTGGCCGCCACGCTCACCGCCACGCTCTTGCCCCCTTCGCCCCGGAAGCGGTAGGCGCTCGTGGTCGAGTCGGCCTGGGGCGCGGTGCCGGGATTGCTCCCGGTCCGTTTCCCCAGGCCGCTCGCCGAACCCGCCGTGCCGATCTCTCGGCAACGGGCTCTCCACGGTTTCTCACGTCGTCCCAGCTCAGAACCTATGGATTAAAAGTCCACGGAATTGCGAGAACTCACGAAATGAACCGATTTCTTCCTGTAATTGATTGATTACAGGAGATTTATTATCGTGATGAGTCATGCGGTAGATGGGATGGGGTTCCGCATGACACATTCCTGTGGGATCGGCGGACGGCAGGAGCGGTGATGTCCTCCTCTTTAGGACGGGCGGCGTGAGAGGCATGCCCCGGCATGTGGCGTTTGTGATGGACGGGAACGGCCGGTGGGCCGCGCAGCGGTTGCTGCCCCGGACCGCGGGGCACATGGCGGCGGAGGCCGCCGTGATCGACGTGATCGAGGCGGCGCACACGGCCGGTGTCGAGTGGTTGAGCCTGTACGCCTTCTCCACGGAGAACTGGCGGCGCCCCGCGGTCGAGGTCGACGTCCTTATGCGGCTGGTACGGCGCGCCATCCGAAAACACGCCCTGGCGCTGCACATGCGCGGAATCCGATGCCGCTTCCTCGGGGTCACCGACCCCCGGATCCCGCCATGGCTGGCCCGCGACATCGCTGACCTGATGGTGCTCACCCGAGACAACCGGCGAATGACCTTGACGGTGGCGTTCGACCACGGCGGACGCCGCGACATCGTCGAGGCCGCCCGGTCGCTGATCCGCGACGGGGTACCGCCCGAGGAGGTCACCGAGGAGAGCTTCGCCCGTCATCTACCCCACCCCGACATGCCGGAGGTTGATCTGGTGATCCGTACCTCAGGGGAACAGCGGATCTCCAACTTCATGCTCTGGCAGGTCGCCTACGCCGAATGGATGTTCCCTCCGGTGCTATGGCCGGACTTCCGCGCCGCGCACTTTCGGGAATGCCTGGACACCTACCAGCGGCGGGACCGCCGATTCGGCGGCGTCCAGGTACCGACCGTGACAGGAAAGGGACTTTGATGAGCGACGCCGCATCCGCCGAGACCGATGACGGCACCACGCCCACCGGCCCCGCCGACCCGCTCGGCCCGGGCTCGATGCTCTACGAGCTGAGCCATCAGGCGCGCTGGGGGCTGGTGGCGACCCGAGCCATCGTCCTGGAGGCCGCGCACCCGCAGATCGGCGCCGCGCTGATCACTAACTCGACCTTCGTGGCCCACCCCTGGCGGCGGCTGCACAACACCGTGATCAGCACCCAGCGAATGGTCGACCCCGACGAACAGGTACGACACCGGGAGGCGGCCCGGCTCAACCGCCTGCACGCGCGCATCACCGGGGTCGACGCCGAAGGCCGCCCGTTCAACGCGGCAGATCCCGAGGCACGTACCTGGGTGGTGGCGACGCTGTTCGAGTCCACCGTCATGATGCGCCGGCTGAGTGGCCAGTCCCTCGACGGCCCCGCCCTGGACCGGCTGTACGCCGAGTTCCGGGCGTTCCTCGCCCTGATGGAACCGGACGGGGGAAAGCTCCCACCCACGCTGCGGGAGTTCTGGCACTACTACGACTTCATGGTCAATGAGCGGCTGGAGAACACCGAAGCGGTCCACGTCATCCTCGACCGCCTGTTCACGCAGGTACCCGCTCCCCCTCTCCTACGCGACCGGCCGGCCGTGTGGGCGGCGGGCAGGGCCCTCGTCAGCCCCGTGGCCACCGCGATCACCGTGGCGTCGCTACCCGAGACGCTCCGCATACGGCTGGGGCTGTCCGAGCTACCGGGCACACACACGTTGATGCACACCGCCTATGTGTCCACGAGGCTCGCGACGCAGCTGCTGCCGGAGGCGTGGACACGACTGGACACGGTCATGGCCATGCTCGACCCGGCGTACGCTCCTCAAACGGGCGGCGACGCGCTCTCGGGGCTGCGCTCCGGTGCCGCGAAGGCCGGGGCGCTACTCCGCCTCCTCACCCCCGTCCCGGGCACGGCCGCCGTCGGCGACTCGACAGTGCGGTCTGCAGCACGGTTCTTCTCCGAGGTCCTAGACCAGACCGGTAACGGCTACCTCGACTGGCCCGACGTCGCCGCGATGGCCCGGGAGATCGCCACCCGCCTCGACCTGGACGCCGCAGAGGAGGACCGCTTGTTCACCGCATTCGCCGACTGGTGGAAAGACCTGCAGAGAGAGCTGGACTCCGACAGCGACGGACGCATCACCGGCCACGAGTACGCCGCGGCAGCCGCCGCCATGACCAGCCCCGCCCTCATCAAGGTCGCTGAGGTCCTTTTCGATGTGACCGACACCGACAACGACGAGACCATCGACACCCAGGAGTACCGCGATCTCTTCCGAACCGCTTTCAATCACAACCCCGGCAACGGCGGCGATGCCGACAACAGTGACGAGCAATTGAAGCGTAGCGAGTTCGTCCGCCGGTTCCTGAACTTCATGACCGGCCGTCAACACTCCGGCGCCTACGACCGGTTGTTCGCCCAATCATGACATCGCGCGATGTCCGGAGCTGCGGCAGGGCCACCGGCCGGGAGCACTGCTCCTGGCTGATCCCGACCGACGAAAAGTATTGACCCCGACCTACAGAATGGGTAGTCCCGGGCGGCCGTGGAGCGGTCTGCTCCCGATTCCGGCCGATCATTAGCGCTCGAAACCAAAATGCAGGCCAGGCACATGGCCTGACCTGCATCGATGTGGTGGGCGATGCTGGGATTGAACCAGTGACCTCTACCGTGTCAAGGTTCGTTCCGATCAATTGCTGACCTGCGGCTTTTCGAGGTGTCGCAGGTCAGCGCCCGAACCCAATAGTCGAGCGGCACAGGGCTGGTTTGTCGCATCGCTCGGCAGGGACGCTCGGACGGTGAGTACCGTGTGCCGTCAACTCATTCCGCCGCGGCTTGCAGACCAAGCCGGGCGATTCGGCCGGCGGCGGCACGGCGTGATACGCCGAGCTTCGCAAGTATGGCCGAGACGTGGTGATCGACGGTCTTGGCGGAGATGAACAGTCGTGCCGCGATCTGTACGTTCGTGTGTCCTTCGGCGATCAGTTCGAGTACCTCGTGCTCGCGACGCGTGAGTCCGAAGGGATGCACCTGTGTGGTGCCGCGTGGTCCGGTGGGAATGGATCGTGCGCCCAGTCGGCGCAGCGCGTGACGTGTCAGCTTGACCGTGGCCTTGGCACCGAGATCGGTGAAGATGGTGAATGCCTGCCGGAGGAGTGGCTCCTGCCCGGAATCCAGCAGGGCCAGCCCGGCCTCATAGGGGCAGCCCAGGCTGGTCCAGGCGGCCGCGGCCCGCATCGGGTCCCCATCGAGCAGGTGCCGGTAAGGCTCGGCGATGTCGGTGCGGGTCGGACGCTCGGAACCGGTACGGCGCAGCCATGCCGCGACGCCGCCGTGCCAGGCGCTGCAGTTGGTGCAGGCCTCGTCAGCCGATTCCGCTTCGCGACGGGCCTCAGCGAGGCGACCTGCGAGCCAGTGCGCCTCGGCGCGGGCCAGCCGCGCCAGCACCAGGAACGGCGGTTCACGTTGTTCGTCAGCCGTCACGCCCGCCTCGTCCAGGCACTCCCAGACGCCGGGTAGGCCACGCCGGGCCCGGATGGCCCCGAGCCGGATCAGCCCGCACATCCGGTTGACCGGGGACAGATCGACCTCTTTGAGCAGCGCCTGGGTCACGGCGACGGCCTCGTCCCACCGCCCGGTGCGTTCGAATATGTCCGCCTGCTCACTGCGCAGGCAGATGGCGTACGTAGTGACGTCGTGCTCGTCGCAGTATGCGATCCCGTCGGCGAGGTAACGCTCGGCCTCGGCGAATCGGGACTGATCGATGTGGATGCCGCACAGGTTGGTGTACGCCCGCGCCGCCTGATCCTGGTGTCGACCGGCCAGGGCGATATCGAGCGCACGACGCATCCGCGTGGTCCACTCCAGGCCCTGATAGGCAGCACTGGCGGCTTCTGTGTTCAACGCGTCGCTCAACACGTCGGTGGCGCCGAACCGCTGGGCTTGCTCCTGTGCCCGCCGCGCCAGGAAGATCGCCGTGTCGTAGTCGGCATGCAGCATCCGCTGGTTGGCCAGCGTCGCGTGGGCCTCGGCGAGTTCGACCGTGGGCCCGAGCGGTTCGAGGGTGGCCACCGCCGCCCGTGCCGCCGCGACGGCATCCTGGCCATGGCATAGGCGCCATCTGATCCGCGACAGCCGCGCGAGGGCGGCCCCCTCCCGCAGCCGGTCGCCTGCCTCGCGCCATAGTGAGAGCGCCCATTCAGCGGCGTCCTCGGCCGCCGGCAAGCGATCCAGCAGGGCTGCCTCGTCGGCGACTCCTTCGTACAGCCTGGCGCGCTCGGCCACACCGGCACTGCCGGCGAAACGCAGTGCCCGCTCGAACTGGGCAGCCGCTTCATGATGGGAGCCGAGCTCCCTGGCGCGTCGCGCGGCTGCGCGAGCATAGTGCAGCACAGCCTCCTCGTCGCCACTCGCCTCGGCGTGAAAGGCCATGCGGGCGTCGCCGTCACAGCCCCGCGCACGTAGCACCTGCAGTATCTGCCGGTGAATGGATTGACTCCGGAATGCGGGAACGGCCTGGGCGACCGCGAGCCGCGCGATCTCGTGGCGGAACCGTAGCCACCTGCCATCCGTGACGAGCACGCCGGATGCGACCACCTCGTCCAGCGCCGCTATCGAGTGCGCGCTGAGCTGCGCCAACAGCGACAGCTCGACCTTGGTGCCGATGAGCGCGGCGATGTCCAGGCACGTGCGTGCCTGGCCGCTCAGGCGAGCGGCCCGCGCGAGCACCACGTCCCGCGCCGACGCCGGCACCCCGGTCATCCCGGCCTGGAGCACCTCCGTCACATAGAACGGATTCCCGCCGGTCAGCCGGAACAGCTGGTCCCCCGCGAATCCGCTGCCCTCGGCGAGTACCTTCACCGCATCGAACGACAGCGGGGATAGCCGGATGCGCAGGGTGGACGGCTGCGCGGCCAGGTCGCCCAAGGCCACGCGCAGCGCATCGCTGGTGGTCTCGTCATCGCGGTATGTGGCGATGACGAGAACGGCTGCGTCCCGTAGCCGCCGCCCCAGGAACCGGAGCAGGTCCAGGGTGGCTTCGTCGGCCCAGTGAATGTCCTCGATGACCACCACGTCCACCACGCCTGGTGCGGTGACTTCGCGCAACAAGGCCCGGAACAGGTCTTCGCGATCGTCATCGGCACGGCAGCGGTCCAGCAGGACACCGCCGACCTGGTCGGCCAGATCGAACAGCGGCCCGAGCGGCCGTGGGATGAACAGCCCGTCGCAGGCGCTCCAAGACCACCGCGCGTCCGTCAAGCCATGACGCAGGGTCTCCAGCAGCGTCGATTTACCCACGCCCGCTTCACCGGAAAGCAGTACCAGCCGCCCGGCGCCCTGCTCAGCCTCGATCGTGTATTGCCTCAATAAGGCGAGCTGCGACTCCCGCTCCAGCAGCGGTATCACCGGTTGCGTATGTGATGGCGCGAGCCTGTCCGGCGACGGTCGAGCTAAATCGGAGGCCACCTCGACTTCCGGATCCGCATGCTCAAAATCCACGCGGCCTCCCTTCCGAGGGTTCTCGCAAGCTACCAAAAGACAGCGACGCCCGGGAAGCCGACGGCCGTGCGTGGCCATCTCGGATCCCGGTGCGGCGAATATGGGGAACCGGCGGCGCAAATATGGGGAACCGCTCCCGATCCACGCGACGGGTCGGCCGCCGTAGCGTCCGATCATCGGTCGGGCGGCTGTACGGCCTTCTTCGGCCGATGCCACAGATCGAGCCGGCCCCGGACCCGTGCCGGCACCCGCCCGTACGTCACGAGCAGTACGAGCAACGGGAGCACGCGGGTGCCGCCCATGCGGCGGTTCGTCGATGGCACCCGCGAACGTCTGTCAGTCAACGAGGGGTTAGAGGACCGAGCCATGGCGAGTGAGCCCGTCCTGGGGTTGCGGGACTTCCGGCTGATGGTGGCGCCGGAGCCGTTCGATCCCGCGGAGGTGGAGCCGTCCGCCGCGTCGGCGACGGCCGGTGCGCGGGCGACGGTCGTGCAGTTCGCGGCGTTGCCGAGCGAGCCGGACATCGCCCGACTGAAGGCGGCCTACGGGTTGCGGCTGGATCGGTTCATTCCGAACCTGGCCTATCTCGAACGGCTCGACACGGCCACGGCCGACCGGGTCCGTACCGACTTCCTCGTACGGTCCGTCATCGCGCTCCCTCAGGCGTCGAAGCTCTCCCCGACGCTCCCCGCCTCCGGGCCGCTCGACCTGACGGTGATCGTCTTCGAAGACGCGGACGCCGCCGCCATCACGGCGGCGCTCACCGCGATCGGCGCGCACGCCATGCAGGTCCTCGACGACCGGGACATCGGCGGGCAGCTGCACCTGCGCCTCACGCTGGACGACCCAGGTGGGGTCGCCGAGGCGGCGGCGATCGGCGACGTCATCTGGATTGAACCGGCGCCCGTGTTCACCGACTTCAACGTCGGCGCCGCGCAGACGAACCAGTCGGGTGACCCGAACCTGGGCACGGTCTGGGCCCGGCACATCACCGGCAAGAACCAGGTGATCGGGATCATCGACAACGCCTTCATCGATATGGACCACGGCTTCTTCGCCGACGTCGCACCGAACAAGCCCGGCCCGGGCCACCGCAAGGTGCTCAGAGCGTTCAACGACAACCTCGGCGCCAGCGACCACTTCATGCAGGTCGCCGGCATCGCGGTCGGCGACGCCCTCAATAACCCCGGCAAGCACGAAAACCGCGGTGCCGCCTATGACGCCAAGATCGTCTGCCGCAGCCGCGGGGACATGGACATCGGGAAGCTCAACACAGGCGCCCTGGTCTTCAGCCTTCAGACCCTGCTGGAGCGGTCGAGGGAGGTCGGCGCGACCGTCCACAACCTCAGCTGGGGAACCGGTACCGGCTATGACACGGCCGCGCGAAACGTCGACGCATTCACCTTCGACCACGAGGAACAGTTGGTGGTCGCGGCCGGCGAGGACACGGGCAAGGGACCGGTGAACCAGCCGCCCGGCATCGCGTTCAACACGATTCTCGTCGCGGCCGCCCAGGCCGCGCCCAACCACGGATCCATCGGCAGCGGGGTGCCCGGCCCGACGGACGACGGCCGCCGGAAACCGGATCTCACCGCGGTCGGCTGCGGCATCAGCACGGCGGTGAACCCGAAGGTGCCACCGAAGGTGCTCCCGTTCTACGACACCGGCCCGGTGCCGTGCGCCACCAGCTCCGCGACGCCGCACGTCTCGGCCGCGGCGGCGCTCGTACGCCAGTACTTCGCGGAGGGCTTCTACCCGAACGGCAAGCCGCAGCTGGACAAGGTGCTGGCCCCGACGGGTGCGCTGGTCAAGGCGGTGCTGCTCAACTCGACGGTCAACATGGACGGTGTCCCCGGCTATCCGTCGGACGCCGAGGGCTGGGGGCGCATCCAGCTGGACCGGACGCTGTTCTTCGAGGGCGGTAAGCGCCGGCTGATCGTCTGGGACGTCCCGCGCCGCGCCGGCCTGCGGATGTTCGAGACCCGCTCGTTCCAGTTCCCCGTCGTCAACGAGAGCGAGCAGCTGAAGATCACCTTCGTGTGGACCAATCGTCCAGCGGCCCCGCAAACCCAGCCTGATGCCCAGCAGAAGCCGCGGAAGCCCACGGTCGATCCCATCCGGTTCGAAGTGGAGGACTCCAGCGGCAACCTCTATCTCGGCAACGACTTCGACGTCGACAAGGGCGTCTCCAAGCGGGCGGCGGTGAGCCCGGGCCTCCCGCCGGACATGATCAACAACGTTCAGATGGTCGTGGTGGACCAGCCCGTCGCCGGGACCTGGACGATTCGGCTCCGCCCGTTCCTGCACTTCGAGAAGCAAGGCTTTGCGCTGGTGGTCTCCGGTGGCGTTCTCAAGGGGGTGTGAGCGATGACGAGTGAGCGGCAGGACTTCCGGCTGATGGTGACGCCGGAGCCGTTCGATCCCGCCGAGGTGGAGCCGGCGGTGGCGGGTACGCAGGCGACGGTCGTGCAGTTCGCGGCGTTGCTGAGCGAGCCGGACACCGCCCGGCTGAAGGCGGCGTACGGGTTGCGGCTCGACCGGTTCATCCCGAACCTGGCCTACCTTGAACGGCTCGACACCGCGACCGCCCACCGCGTCCGCGCCGACTTCCTGGTCCGCGCCGTCATCCCGTTCCCCCAGGAGTCGAAGCTCGCCCCGGACATCCCGGCCACCGGGCCGCTCGACCTGGTAGCGGTGCTGTTCGACGACTCGGACGCCGTCGCCGTCACGGCGACGGTGACCGCGATCGGCGCGCACGACGTCGCGACGAGCGACGCCCGCGAGATCGGCGGCCGGCTGCGCCTGCGTCTCACCCTCGACGACGCGACCAGGGTCACCCAGGTC
Source organism: Actinoallomurus purpureus (assembly GCF_024055795.1). Classification (GTDB taxonomy): domain Bacteria; phylum Actinomycetota; class Actinomycetes; order Streptosporangiales; family Streptosporangiaceae; genus Actinoallomurus; species Actinoallomurus purpureus. Next base: position 197,526 of record NZ_JAMXMY010000013.1, read on the forward strand.
GCCGCGCTCGGCGACATCACGTGGCTGGAACCGGTGCCCACGATCGTGGACGCGGACGTGCCGTCCGCCCAGACGACCCAGTCGGGCGACCCGGCCAACGGCCCGATCTGGGCCCACGACCTGCACGGCGAGGACCAGGTGATCCAGATCATCGAACGGGGCACGCTCGACCTCAACCACTGCTTCTTCGCCGGCATCGCCCCGAACACGCCCGGCCCGAACCATCGCAAGGTGCGGGAGCTGTTCAACCCGAACAAGGCCACCCCCCGCGACCACTTCATGAAGGTCGCGGGCATCGCGGCCGGCGACCAGATCGGCAACTCCGGCCAGAACCAGGACCGCGGCGGCGCCTGGGCCGCGAAGATCGCCGGCAACGATGCCAACCTGCTCCTCGCCCCGCCGGACAAGAATCGTGCCACGCGAAGCCTCCACGAACTGCTGGAGGACGGAAGGGGCGTCGGCGCGACCGTCCACAACATCAGCTGGAGCACCAATCTCCGCTACGACACGGCCGCCCGGGACGTCGACGCGTTCTGCACCGCCCGCGAGGAACAGGTGGTGGTCGCCGCCGGCGAGAACACGGGCGTGAATCCGAAGAACGCGTCGCCCAGCATCGCGTACAACGCTATCTGCGTCGCCGCGGCGAAGGCCGACCCCGACCAGATGTCGCGGGGCAGCGGCGTGGACGGGCCGTCGCTCGACGGCCGCCGCAAGCCGGACCTGTTGGCCGTCGGCTGCGGCATCAGGACGTCCGTCCTGCCGCCCACGCCGTCCACGGGCCCGTACTGCGACACCGACGTCCAGCCCCGGTGCAGCACCAGCTTCGCGACGCCGAACGTGTCGGCTGCGGCCGCGATGGTGCGCCAGTACTTCCAGAAGGGCTTCTATCCGAACGGCAAGCCACAGCGGGACAAGATCATCCCGCAGCCGTCCGGGGCGCTGATCAAGGCGGTGCTGCTGAACGCGACCGTGGACATGACCGGTCATCCCGGTTATCCGACCGACACCGAGGGCTGGGGGCTCATCCAGCTCGACCGGACCCTGTTCTTCGAGGGCGGCCCGCGCAAGCTGCTCGTGCACGACGTTCGGCGCGACGTTGCCCTGGCGACGTTCGAGGCCCGCTCGTACCACTTCTTCGTCGAGAACGAGAGCGAGCAACTGAAGATCACCCTCGTGTGGACGGGCCGGCCGTTGACCGAGGCGTCGCAGCCCACTCCGGATCCCATCCGGTTCGACGTGGAGGACTCCCAGGGGAGCTTCTATCTGGGCAACGACTTCGACGTGCCCAACCGGGTCTCCCGGAAGCTGACGACGCGTCCGTCCTCCCCGGCGGACATCGCCAACAACGTCCAGATGGTCGTGGTGAACAACCCTGTTCCCGGGACCTGGACGATCCGGCTCCGCCCGGCCTTCGCGCTGGCCCCGCAGGGCTTCGCGCTGGTGATCTCCGGCCGGGTCTTCTAGGGGGTGTGCGATGACGAGTGAGCGACAGGACTTCCGGCTGATGGTGGGACCGGAACCGTTCGATCCCGCGGACGTGGAACCGTCGGCGTCGGTGGTGGCGGGTGCGCAGGCGACGATCGTGCAGTTCGCGGCGTTGCTGAGCGACCCGGACATCGCCCGGATCACGGCCGCGTACGGATTGCGGCTGGATCGGTTCATTCCGAACCTCGCCTATCTGGAACGGCTCGACGCGGCGACGGCTGACCGGGTGCGTGCCGACTTTCTCGTACGGGCTGTCCTCTCGTTCCCGCAGGAATCCAAGCTCTCATCGGAGATTCCGGCCACCGGGCCGCTCGACCTGCTCGCGGTGTTGTTCGACGACTCCGACGCGGCCGCGGTCACGGCCGCGCTCACCACGATCGGTGCGCACGACATCGTCACCATCGACGACCGGGAGATCGGTGGCCGGCTGCACCTGCGTTTCACCCTCGACGACGCGACCAGGCTCACCGAGGTCGCGGCGGTCGACGACATCACCTGGATCGAGCCGGTACCCGCGATCGAGAACCTTGACGTCGAGGCCGCCCAGACGATCCAGTCGGGCACCGTCGGCCCGCAGGCCGGCACGATCTGGGACCACGACCTGCACGGCGAGGAACAGGTCATCAGCATCATCGATTCTGGCACGCTCAATCTCGACCACTGTTTCTTCGCCGACACGCCACCGAACAACCCCGGCCCGGGGCACCGCAAGGTGCTTGCGGTGTTCGACGACAGCGGGGACCTCAGGAACCCGGGCGACCCCGCGGACAATCCCCCCGGCGAACACTTCATGAGGGTCGCGGGCATCGCGGCCGGCGACGAGCTCGGCAACCCCGGCAATCACCCGCACCGCGGCGGCGCGTGGGCCGCCAAGATCGTCTGCCGCAACCGCCTCGATTTGTTCAGCAAGAAGCTCCCCAAGCCGCCCAGCCTCCGACAAGCGCTGGAGAAGTCGAAAAAAGTCGCTGCGACCATCCACAACCTCAGCTGGGCGAACCGCAGGAGCGAAAAGTACGAAACACAAGCCCGGGACGTCGACGCGTTCAGCTTCGACAACGAGGATCAGCTGGTGGTCGCCGCCGGTGACAACTCGGGCCAGGGATCGGCGAACCGGTCGCCCGCCATCGCGTTCAACGCGATCTGCGTCGCGGCGGCCAAGGCCCACCCCGACCACATGTCGCGCGCGAGCGGCGTGGACGGGCCGGTCGACGGCCGCCGTAAACCGGACCTGATGGCCGTCGGCGACGGCATCACCACGGCCACCAAATTGTCTGCACCGCCCTCGGGGCCGTTCTGCGACATGGCCGGGGGAATAGGCGGCCACACCAGCTGGGCGACGCCCAACGTGGCGGCCGCGGCCGCGCTCGTGCGCCAGTACTTCCAGAAGGGCATTTACCCCAACGGCACGCCTGAGCCGCACAGGCGCGTCGACCCGACGGGAGCGCTGATCAAGGCGGTGCTGCTCAACTCGACCGTCGACATGACCGGCCATCCCGGCTACCCCTCCGACACCGAGGGCTGGGGGCTCATCCAACTCGACCGCACACTCTTCTTCGACGGCGGCAAACGGCGACTGTGGATGAAGGACGTCCCGCGCAAGGCCGGCCTGCGGCTCGACGAGAAACGCACATATCACTTCTCCGTCAACGACGAGACCGAGCAGCTGAAGATCACCTTCGTGTGGACCAACCGGCCGCCGTCCGAGCCGATCCCGAAGCAGCCCACGGTGCAGCCCATCAGGTTCGAGGTGGAAGATCCCATCGGGAACCTCTACCTGGGCAACGACTTCGACGTCCCGGGCGGTGTCTCCAAGAAGGCGACCGCGAGCCCGCGGGTCCCGCCGGACACCGCCAACAACGTCCAGATGGTCGTGGTGAACAACCCCCCCTTCGGGCCCTGGACGATTCGGCTCCGCCCGTTCTTGAACCGGGACAAGCAGGGCTACGCCCTGGTCGTCTCCGGCGGCCTTCTTCTCTAGACCGGAGGTAACCCGGTGGCACTGTCCGTGGAATCGCTGATGCTCGAGGTGGGCAAGGCGTTCGCGCCACTCGAGCAACGCCTGCGCGGCGACGAGATCCCCCTGCTGTTCGCGGAGATCGGGCTGCCGGCGCCCGACATCGTCCTGGCCGCGCAACCCGTCCGCGCCGCGGTGGAGGGGGCCGCCACCGCGCTGTCCGGGCTGCCGCGCTCGCTGTCGGACCTGGTCACGGCGATTGACGCCCGTGACACCGGCCGGATCGCGGAGTCCGTGGCCGCGGTCGGCTCGTTGATCAAGACCGTCGCCGCCGCGGTCGATGTGGTGTCCGGCGCGATCCGGGCGGCCGCGGCGGCGGCCGGGCCGAACCGGGGCGAGGTCGAGGCGTTCGCCGGGGAACTGGCCGAGCGGCTGTTCGGCTTCGCGCTGATCACGTACCTGGGGGACCGGAAGCCGATCGCGGCGAACGTGCTGGAGCTGATCGGCGTCCTCGAGTCCACCCCGATCGCCGCGACCCCTGGGGCGCCCACGTACGTGCGCCGGGTGCTGCGCCTGGACCGGGTGAGCGGCTTCCTGCACGACCCCGTGGGCACGCTGACGGAGCTCTACCGCTGGGGCGGCCCGGACTTCGAGTGGGACCTGCTGCTCCAGCGACTGTCGATCTTCCTGACCACGGTGTCGAACTTCGCTTTCCTGCAATCCGGGCCGCCGCCGTTCCTGCGGGTCGTCGCCGTGGACATCGGCGAGACCGACGACCCGGTACCCGGCGTGCAGGCCACGCTGCGGCTCGCGGCGAAAGACCACCTCCAGCTCACCATGCCGGTCAACGACGCCGTGGCGCTGGTCGCGACGTCCGACGCGGCGATGGACGCGGAGACGGCGGTCAAGCTGCTGCCGCCCGCCGCCCTGCGGGTCATCCCGCCGTCCGGTGAGGTACGGGGATCGGCGCGGTTCGGCGTCCAGGCGCCGCCGACCGCCGGCGGCCCGCCCCTCGTCATCCTCGGCACCGCCGGCGGTTCCCGGGTCGAGGCACGGTCCCTGCACATCACGGCCGGGGCGGACCTCGACTGGAACCCCGCGGAGGGCCGCGCCGAAGGCGGCCTGGTACTGGAGGCCGCCGTCGAGGGCGGCAAGGTCGTGCTGAACCTGGCGGACGCGGACGGCTTCCTCAGCACGCTCCTGCCGTTCGACTCGATCGAGCTCGACGCCGACGTGGGGCTGACCTGGTCGAGCGAGACCGGGCTGCGGTTCCGCGGTACGGGCGGGCTCCAGGCCGACATCCCGGTCGACCTGCACGTCGGCCCGGTGGACATCCGCGCGCTGCACCTCGGCCTCGGGCTCACCGGCGACGGCGTCGCGCTCGAGGCGTCCGGCTCGATCTCCGCCCAGCTCGGCCCGATCGCGGCCGTGGCCGACCGGATCGGTGCCGTACTGCGCCTGTCGCAGCCGGACGGTGCCCTCGGGCTCGCCGCCGACTTCAAGCCGCCCAGCGGGGTCGGGCTCACGATCGCCGCGGCCGGGGCGTCCGGCGGCGGGTTCCTCTCGTTCGACCCCGACCGCGGCGAGTACGCCGGTGCGCTGGAGCTGGAGCTCTCGGACTTCCTGGCGGTCAAGGGCATCGGGGTCATCACCACCCGCCAGCCCGACGGCTCGCCGGGCTTCTCACTGCTGATCGTGCTGACCGCGGAGTTCCCGTCGGGCATCCAGCTCGGCGCCGGGTTCACGCTGCTGGCCGTCGGCGGGCTGCTGGGGCTCAACCGGGGGATGAACCTCCAGGCGCTCGTCGAGGGCGTACGGACCGGGGCGATCGAGTCGGTCGCGTTCCCCAAGGACGTGGTCGCGAACGCGCCGCGGATCCTGTCCGACCTCAACCGGTTCTTCCCGGCCCAGCCGGGCACGTTCCTCGTCGGCCCGATGGTCAAGATCGGCTGGGGCACGCCGGCCCTCATCAGCGCCTCGATCGGCGTGATCATCGAGGACCCGGGCGACATCGCGGTCCTCGGCGTGGTGCGGGCCGCCCTGCCGTCCGCCGACCAACCGCTGCTCGTCATCCAGGCCCAGTTCATCGGTGCGCTGGAGCAGGACAAGTCGCGGCTGTGGTTCTTCGCGAAGCTCTTCGAGTCGCGCATCATGGGCATGACCGTCGAGGGCGGCATGGGCCTGCTGGTGTCATGGGGCGACGACCGCGAGCTGATCGTCAGCGTCGGCGGGTTCCACCCCGGGTTCCGGCCGCCGCCGCTGCCGTTCCCCACACCGGACCGGCTCACGGTGGACCTGCTCAACCGCAGCAAGCAGCTGATCCGGGTGACCGGCTACTTCGCGATCACCCCCAACACCGTGCAGTTCGGCGGGGGCATCGAGATACGGCTGGGGTTCAGCTCCTTCGGGGTCGAGGGCCATCTCACTCTCGACGGGCTGATCAACCGCGACCCGTTCCGGTACAGCGCGCACAGCTCGGGCCACGTGTCGCTCAAGGCGTTCGGCGTCGGCGTGTTCAGCATCAGCCTGGACTTCACGCTGGAGGGCCCGGCGCCGTGGCGGGTGCACGGGCGCGGCTCGATCGGCTTCCTGTTCTTCTCCATCTCCGCCGACTTCGACTTCTCGTTCGGCGAGGAGCTGGCGCTCTTCCTGGCGCCGATTCCCGTACTCCCACTGCTGGTGGCGGAGATCGCCAAGACCGAGAGCTGGGAGGCCCGGCTTCCCGACGGCGGTGTCCGGACGCTGGTCACCCTGCGCCGGCTCCCCGCGGGCGGTGACCTGGTCCTGCACCCGCTCGGCACGCTTGTCGTACGGCAGCGGGCGCTGCCGCTGGACGTCCGGGTGGACCGGATCGGCGGGCAGCGGGCGAGCGACGGGCGGCGGTTCAGCCTCACCACGCCGGAGGGCGGCGGGTTTACCCAGAGGTCGGTCATCGGCGAGAAGTTCGCAATGGCCCAGTTCCAGGACATGTCCGACGCGGCGAAGCTGTCCCGTCCCTCGTACGAGACGCAGGACGCCGGCCTGGAGCTCACGTCCGACAAGGGCGCGCTGGCGACCGCCCGGGTGGTGCGCCGCGAGGTCCGGTTCGAGCTGCACCTCATCGACAGCGTCGGCAGCGCCGCGGCGCTGCCGGTCGGGGTCGCCACGCCGGCGGCCACGAACGGCACGCCCGTGCAGCGGTTCCACAGCGTCAGCGGGCCGGTGTTCGACGAGCTCCTGCGCGGGTCGAGCACCAGCCGGTCGGCGCTGTCGGCCCGGCAGGCCCGGCAGCGGCAGCCGTTCCTGGCCGCGGACACCGTGCGGGTCGACGAGCAGCGGTTCGTGGTGGCGTACGTGAAGAGCAACCGGCAGGCGTTCCCGCCGGGCCGGACCACGCGCCGGGTGCCCGCGACGTTCCGCAGCCGCGCGACGGCCGAGGACGCGCTGGCCGACTTCGTGGCGGCCGACGCGACCCTGGCCGGGCAGTTGCACGTCATCCCCGCGGCCGAGGCGGCCATCACGCCGGGCGTGCCCGGCACGTGGTCGCCGGCCGGCGTGCTGCCGGCCTCGGTGTCCGAGGTGGACCTGGTGCCGCTGCTGAACGGCCGCGTCCTGATCGCCGGCGGTACCGGCCCGGACGGCGCGCCGGTCGCGGCGACCCAACTGTTCGACCCGGCCGGCGACTCGTGGTCCGCCGGGCCCGCGCTCGGCGCCGCGCGCCGCCGGCACGCCACCACTCGCCTGTCCGACGGGCGCGTGCTCGTCACGGGCGGGCAGGACGACCAGGCCGCGCCGCTCACATCCGTCGAGGTCCTCGACCCGGCCGCCGGCCGGTGGACCCCGGTGCCCGAGATGGCCGGCGCCCGCCACGGCCACTCCGCGACCGTCCTGCACGACGGCCGCGTGATGGTGGCCGGCGGTAGCGGTGCCCGGGACGGACAGGAGGACGGCGCGCTCGCGACCGCCGAACTGTACGACCCGGCGACCGGCACGTGGGCCACCACCGGCGAGCTGACCAGCGCCCGCACCGGGCACCAGGCGGTCCTGCTTGACGACGGCCGGGTGCTGGTCACCGGCGGCCTGCTCCCGACCGGTGTGGGCCGCGCGGAGCCGCTGGCCTACTGCGAGGTGTTCGACCCGGCCACCGGTGTGTGGACCACCACCGGCGGCCTCGGCACGGCGCGGGCCGGCCACCAGGCCGTCCTGCTGTCCGACCACCGGGTGCTGGTGACCGGCGGCGACCCGGTCGTGGCCGTCGACGGCACGCTGGATCCGGACAGCCTCGCCACCGCCGAACTGTACGACCCGGTAGCCGAAACCTGGGGCCCGGCGCAGCCGATGCCGGGCGGCGGCCGGGCCGGCCACCGTGCGCTCGTGCTGCGGTCCGGCGAGGTGCTGGTGACCGGCGGCACCGGCGCGCCCGAGCGGACCGCCGGCTTCCGGTCCGTCATCTCCTACGACCCGAGCGCCGGCACGTGGCGCGTGCTGGGCGGCCTGCTGCTGGGCCGTACCGCGCACGCCGTCGCCGAACTCCCCGACGACCGGGTGCTGGTCGCCGCGGGCACGGCCGGCACCGACCCCACCGGCACCGGTGAGGTGCTGATCCCGTGACGAGCAAAGGAACTGCGACCATGCCCACATCCACCGCGGCACCCGCCGGCACCTGGAAGACCGCCGGCGACCTGCCCACCCCGGCCGCCTGGTACGGCCAGCACGACGGGCCGGTCCTGCTCGACGGCGGCGCCGTGCTGGTGGCCGGCGGCGCCGACGCGGCGTCCGGCTCACTCGCCGACGCGGCCCTGTTCGACCCGGACCATGACGTCTGGAACCACGCCGACCCGATGGCCACACCGCGGCGGTTGCACTCGCTCACCCGCCTGGCGGACGGGCGCGTGCTCGCCGTCGGCGGCCTGAACGGCACCACCGGGCTGCCGACCGCCGAGGTGTACAACCCCGTGAACGGGCACTGGTCCGGGACCGGCCAGCTCACCACCGCCCGCTGGGGGCACAGCGCGACGCTGCTGGACGACGGGAGCGTCGTCGTCTCCGGCGGCAGCGCGGCGCGTCCCTCGGGCGGCACGATCGCGCTGCGGTCGGCCGAGCGGTTCGACCCCGGCAAGGGCACGTGGCGGTCCGCCGGCGTCATGAACGACGCGCGCACCGCCCACACGGCGGTACAGCTCCACAACGGGACCGTCCTGGTCGTCGGCGGCGTCGCACCGGTCGGCGCCCCCGACGACCCGGCGCTCGCGTTCTGCGAGCTGTACGACCAGGCGCACGACAAGTGGACGCCGACCGGCAGCCTGATCACCGGACGTCGGCACCACCGCGCGACCCGGTTGTCGGACACCAAGGTGCTCGTCACCGGCGGCACCGCGCCCGGCTCGCCGGGCACCGCCCCGTACGACCCGTTCAGCCAGCGCACGGTCGAGGTGTTCGACCTGGACGCCGGCAAGTGGTCGGCGAAGGCCGCGATGCCCTCCGGCCGCGCGCTGCACCGCGCCGTGCTGCTGCCGGGCGACCAGGTTCTGGTGGCCGGCGGCGCGGCGAGCGACCGCGACGAGTCCGGCTTCCGCAGCGTGCTGGCCTACGACGTCGCGGGCAACACGTGGGCGCCGCTGCCCGGCATGGCGGCGGGCCGCTGGTCCTTCGCCGCCATCGTGCTGGACGACGGCCGGGTGCTGGTCGCCGGCGGCGTCGCCCGCTCCGGGCTGGCCGCCGCGGACCCGGCCGCCACCGAGCTGACCCGTACCTCCGAGGTGTTCGGGGGGACCCCGTGACCACCAACGCGTACACGTTCCTGCCGTGGCTGCGGACCGGGATCAACACCCGGATCACCGCGGACCCGGGCGCGGCCGCGCGGGCCAGCGTCCAGATCCCGCTCACCGTGTCCGGCGAGGCGCTCGACGGCGGCACGCTCACCCACGACGCCGGACGCCCCGCGCAGCTGTACGGGCCGGGCGACGTGGTGGGCGTGGACCCGCGGGAGGTCTCGCGGAACGAGCCGCGCCCGGGCACGGCCAACGTCGAGCCGAACTTCTTCGCGCACATCGAGTTCGCCGACGAGGACTTCCCCTGGCGCTACAGCCCCGCGCCGTCCGGGCCCACGACCGTGCGGCTCACCCCGTGGGTCGCCCTGGTGGTGCTGGCCACCGGCACCGAGTTCACCGACGCGCCCGGCACGGACCCGCTGCCGGCCATCGACGTCACCGACCCGGCCAGTACGATGCCGCCGGCCGACCAGCTCGGCGCCTGGGCGCACGTACACGTGAACGGCTCGCTCGCCGACCCGGTGGCCACCGACAGCACGGCCGGCGCGCTCGCCGCGCTGAACAACGTGCTGACCGGTGACCCGGACAGCGCCTGCGCGCGGCTGATCTGCCCGCGGCACCTGGAACCGGAGACCGCGTACGAGGCGTTCCTGGTGCCGGCCTTCGAGACCGGGCGGCTGGCCGGTCTGGGCTTCGACCCGGCCGGCGCGCCCAGCGGGCTGTACTCGAGTTGGGGCCCGCCGTACGCGAACCGACCGGTCGGGAACCGCATGCCGTACTACCACCGCTGGGCGTTCCGCACCGGCACGGCCGGCGACTTCGAGTTCCTGGTGCGCGAGCTCAAGCCGCGGCGGGCCGACGCGAAGGTGGGACGGCGGGAGATCGACGTGCACGCCGAGCCCGGCCTCGGCCTGCCCGGCATCGCCGACCAGGGCGGCGTGCTGCCGCTCGGTGGCGCCTTGCGGGTACCGGAGACCGTCGACCCGGCGGACAACTGGGACCACTTCGCCGATCCGCCGTCGCCGACCCCGCTGTACCCGCACCCGTTCGAGCAGGCGCTGGCCCAGGTGATCAACCTGGCCGACGACCTCCAGCACCAGTCGGGCCCGGACCCGATCGTCACGCCGCCGCTGTACGGCCGGTGGCACGCGCTCACCACGCGTCTACTCAACCGCCCGGACGGCACCGAGCTGACCGCCGAGGAGAAGCACAACTGGGTGCACCGGCTGAACCTGGACCCGCGGTTCCGCGTCGCGGCCAACCTCGGCGCGCAGGTGGTGAAGGACAACGACGAGGCGCTGATGGCGGCCGCGTGGGCGCAGGTCGGCGACGTGCTGGTGGCGAACGGCCGGATCCGCGCCGCCCAGCTCGCCCGCGAGGTGGGCCATGTGCTGCAGACCCGGCACCTCGACCTGCCGGCCGGTACGGGGCAGATCGCGGCGGCCGCCGCGCCCTCGGGCCGCGCGCTGACCCTCACTGCCCCGGCCCACTCCCGCGTCACCACCACCACCACGACGTCGCTGGTGGCCGCGGCGGACAGCGAGGTGGCCGTCGGGTTCCACGTGGCCAGCAGCCGGGTTGCGGCCGCGCCCGTGTCGCCCGCCATGCGGCGGATCACCCGGCCCGGTTCGCGGCTGATCCGTTCGCTGGACTTCCCGGAGGGCCCGCGGGCGGACGCCCTCCTGTTCCGCATGGACGACCCGGTCGCCCCGGTCGTGGCCGCCCCGGTCAAGATCACCCCGGGCGCGCTCGTCACTCCGGCCGATGTCAACGCCGCCCTGCACCCGGACCGGCCGCCCGGTACGGACCCGGTCGACGTCCTCGCGCACAGCCCCGACTTCGTGCTCCGCGCGCTCGGCGACCCGGTCACCCCGCACCCCGGCACCAGCGACAGCGCCGAGGCGACCCGGTTCAAGGCCGCGCTCCGCGAGCTGCACCAGGGGATCGACGCCGGCGTGGCGGTCGGCCAGGCCCCCCAGGCGCCCGCGCTCGACCTGATCCCCACCACCGCGGCCACGCTCACCGGCCTGCGGTCCGACACGACGGTGCCGCGCGCGCTACTGGAGGGCGCCGTCAGCCTGCCGGAGCGCCTGCAGCCCTTCGCGGCCGCGTTCACCGAGGCCATGGCGTACCCGGTGTTCGACATCCCCACGTTCCGGTCGCTGCTCGACCTCTCGGTCGACGCGTTCGTACCGAACCTGAACTCGCTTCCGGCGAACTCCCTGACGCTCCTGGAGAACAACCACGAGTTCATCGAGTCGTACATGGTCGGGCTCAACCACGAGATGGCCCGCGAGATGCTGTGGCGGGAGTTCCCGACCGATCAGCGCGGCACCCCGTTCCGCCAGTTCTGGGACCCGGTGACCGCATTGCCAGAGCCGGGCGTGACCCCCGCCGAGCGCCGGGAGCGCAACTACGACATCCCGCCGATCCACCTCTGGCGGCCGGACGCGCGGCTCGGGGAGAACGCCAATCCCCGCGATGGGATCGTCCTCGTCGTCCGGGGCGAGCTGCTCAAGAAGTACCCGACGACCGCCATCTACGCGCACCGGGCCGAATGGCCGCCTGGCCCGGACGGCCTGCCCGACAAGTCCCTGCCGCGCCGCCTGGTCACCATCACCGGCCCGCCCACCACCGAGCAGATCCAGCTGCCCCGCTTCGAGGCCACGGTGGACCCGGACATCTACCTGATCGGGTTCGACCTCACCGCCGACAAGGCGGTCGGCGGGCCGGACGACCCCGGCTGGTTCTTCGTCCTGAAGGAACGGCCCGGCGACCCCAGGTTCGGCCTGGACGACCGGGACCCCGGCCAGCCGGCCGGGCCTATCGAGGTGTGGAACGACCTGACGTGGAGCGACGTCGACCCCGCCGGACGCGGGTTCGTCACGCTCGACCCCGCCGTGACCGTACCGCTGGCCGGACTGGACGGGTCCGACGACGCCGAGAAGCTCGACCAGCACAACGAGGACGAGAACCTGCCGCTGTGGTTCAGCGGCCTGGGTTCGGCCGACCTCGCCTACATCCTGCTCCAGGTGCCCGTAATGGTCGCCGTGCACGCCCAGGAGATGGTGCCGCGATGACCGCGCTCAGCGACGCGTTCCCCGTTCTGCTCGCACCGATGCGGGTCGAGACCCGGTTCACCGCCACGGAACTGCTGGTCCGGGTGTTCCCGGACGAGTGGGCCGTGGACAAGTTCGAGCCCAAGCCGACCGCCGCCGAGATCGCCGCGGTCGACGCGTACTGGACCGCCCGCTGGGCGGCCGGCGGCCGCGCCGCGCCGCTGGCGGCCGCCTGGCAGGAGCTGGCCACGCGGATACCGCCGGGACGGGCGGCCTGGCTGCTGCGTGGCCGTACCCCGGCCAACCCGAACGAGGAACCGGCCGGGGTGGCGGACGACGCCGTGGTGCTGGTCATCCGGTCCGCCACGGCGCCGGCCGCGAACGACCGCCAGCCGTCCGTCACGTACTGGACCGCGGTGTGGCGGGCGCACGGCGACCGGCTGCGGTTGCGGCGGGCCGACGCCGCGCTCGCCGCCGCCGTCGGCACCAACCGGGCGAACGCCATCCGCGCCAAGCGCCCGTTCGGCGTGGACGGGGCGCTGACGACCCCGACGGACGACGTGCTGGTCGCGTTCCTGATACTGGCGGCGCCCGCCACGGGCAGCACGGCGACCGACGCCTGGACGCAGGGCGCCCAGGCCCGCCTGCTGCCGGACCACTTCCAGGTCCTCGGGTTCAACGCCGGCCGGCAGGTGGCGTCGGTGACCGGCACCGCGATACCGGCCACGCTCGCCGTGAGCCCGGACCCGGCCGCCGCCGACCAGATCACCGTCAACGAGCAGACCGGCGCCCTGCACGTGCCGGACGCCCTGCGCTGGCTCGTCGACTTCGACCGGGCCGTCGCCGTCGGCATGGGCGTACGGATTCCGCTCACCGACGAGATCCGCGGCGGGCTGGAACGACTCGTGGTGCTGGGCCTGCGCGAGCAGGCGACGCCCACGCAGACGGCGGCCGGCCTCACCGACCTGATCAACCGCCACCTGCGCAGCCCGGACGGGTTCGCCCTGCTGCCGCAGGGCACGCCGACCAACAACTCCGAGGTGGTGCCGGCCGGCCAGGACGAGGAGGACGAGGCGGCCGCCGCGCTGCGCACCGCCGGCGGAGCCGCCGCCGCGGCGGCGGGAGACTGGACAACCCGGACGGACGGCCGCCAGCTCACCGATCTGCTCGGCCTCGACCCCGGCGTGCTGACCGGCATGCCGAACGCGGACGGCACGGACCAGCGGGACGCGCGCGCGGCGAACACCGCGCTGTGGCCGGCAACGTGGGGTTACTTCCTCCAGACGGCACTGCACCCGCTGCTCGGCCCGGACTCGGTCGCCCAGACCCGCGACTTCTTCCTGAAGTACGTGTCCGGCCGCGGCCCACTGCCCATGGTGAAGATCGGCCGCCAGCCGTACGGGATCCTGCCCACCACCGCGTTCTCCCGGCTCACGTTCGCGGACTCGGCGGCACACCGCAGGGCGCTCAACCGGGTGCTGACCGAGGCGGGCAAGGACTGGGCGGCCGCCGCCGCGCAGGTGCCGCACCTCGGCGACGGCGCGAGCGACGCGCACCAGCAGCTGCTCGACCTGGTCGCGCTGCACCCGACCTCGGCCGAGTACCACCAGCGGTACGCGCAGAGCGTCGAGGACCTGTTCAACCGGGAGAACCTCGCCGGGCTGGGCGGCACCGTCCTGTCCACGGTGGACCAGCTGGGGCTGGCCGCCCCGGTTCGGGCCCTGCTCGCCCGGTTCGGCGCGGACACCGGCCCCGGCCGGGACCCGGACCTGCTGCGCCGGCTGTTCACCGACTTCCAGCAGCCGCTGCTCGCGCCGCTGGTCGACGATCGCCCGCTGTCCGAGACCGACCGCATCCGGCCCTACACGACCGACGGTCGCGACTACCTCAGCTGGCTCGCCGCGCTGGCCCGCACCGACCTGAACGGCATCCGGCTGGAGTCGGGCTTCGCCGAGGGCGCCCGCCCGGCGACACTGCTGTACCTGCTGCTGCGGCACGCGATCCTGCTCGGCTGGGACGACGCCGCCCGTGCGCTCACCACCGCGGCCGGCCAGCAGACCGGCCCGCCGGTCGACCCGCCGTTCATCCACGTGCACCTGCCCGGGCCCGGCGAGGACGCGTCCAGCGAGAGCCGCTTCCGGCCGCTGTACTCACCGGCCCCGGCCGTCACCGGCGACCCGGGCCGGCTGCTGGTCGACTACATCCCGTCCGTACTGAACCAGCCCGGCCCGACGGCGGCGCTCGCCGACCAGGCGCGCGCGCTGGACGTCCTGGCCACGCTGCCGACCGCGCGCCTGGAACGGGTGCTCTCCGAGCACCTCGACCTGGCCACGTATCGGCTGGACGCGTGGCGGCTGGGCCTGGCCACCGAGCGGCTCGGCGAGCTGCGGTTCGGGCCCGACGGAACCGCGAAGCCCGGCCTGCACCTGGGCGCGTACGGCTTCCTGGAGAACGTACGGCCGCACACCGCGAACCTGGAACCCGTCACGCTGACGGGTCCGCTCGCGACGGTGTTCGCCGGCAGCCAGCCGCTGCTGCACGACCCGGAGAACGAGGGCTTCGTGCATGCGCCATCGCTCGGCCACGCCCGTACGGCGGCCGTGCTCCGGGCCGGGTACGTCGCCAACGCCGCCCCCGAGAACCCGGGCACGTTCGCGGTGAACCTCACCTCCGAACGCGTGCGGATCGCCCTGTCCATCCTCGACGGCATGCAGCGTGGCCAGTCGCTCGGCGCACTCCTGGGCTACCGGTTCGAGCGCGGCCTGCACGACCGGCACGACCAGGCCGAGGTGGACCGGTTCATCGGGGCGCTGCGGTTGCGGTTCCCCCTGCGGGCGAACCGGATCCCGCAGACAGCGGACGCCGAGCCGGACGAGATCGGGCAGGTCGAGGCGAGCAACGTGATCGACGGTCTCGCCCTGGCCCGTCACCTGACCCGCGGCAGCGTGTCGCGGACGTACCCGTTCGACATCGAGGGGCTGCCCCGGGCCGACCCGGCGCAGACCGCGGCGATCAGCGCGGAGGCCGGTCGGCTGCTCGACGCCAACGACGCGGTCGCCGACCTCGCCGTCGCCGAGGCCACGCACCAGGCGCTGGCCGGCAACCCCGAGCGCGCCTCCTCGACCCTCGACGCGTACGCCAAGGACGGGCTGCCGCCCGACCCCGACGTGGTCCGGTCGCCGCGCAGCGGCACCACGCTCACCCACCGGTTCGGGCTGCGCCTGAAGGCCGGCCTGCGCCCTGGGAACGGTGACGCTCCCCGCGCGCAGGCAGAACCGGCCGTGGACGACTGGCTGCCGAGCGTCCTGCCGCCGGATCGGTCGGTCGCCGCGCGGGTCACCTGGACCGACCCGGTCAACGGCCATGCCCAGGAGCACATCGTCACCCAGGATGACGTCGGCCTGGCACCGATCGACCTGCTGTGGGCGGTACGGCCGGCCGGCGAGGCCGCGATGACCGACCTGGACGACCGGATCATCGGCGTCGTCGTGGACAAGGACAAGCCGCGCCCGGACGCCGAGCTGACCATCCGGTACACCGACCGCATCGACGGCAAGGTCACGTTCTTCGAGCTGTCCCCGCTGATCACCGCGCTGCGCACGCTGCTGACCACGGGCCGGCCGCTGAAGCCGACCGACCTGGTGCCCGCGTCCGGCCCGGTCACCGTCGATCGGACGCTGGACGACGCGGTGACGGTGCCCCGGCAGCGGCCGGTCGCGGTCCGCGACTCGCTCACCGAGCTCGGCGGCGACGTGGCCGACCTGCTGGCCGACCTCACCCGGCTGTACCCGCCGGACCCGGCGCCGCCGCGGCGCGACGACATCGTCCACGGCATCGACACGCTGCTGACCCGCTACGCCCGACTGGTGACCACGGCCGCCGGGTTCGGCATGGTGCGCAGCGGATGGGGCGAGCTGACCGCGTGGCGGCGCGGAGTGTTCTCCGAGGTGCTGGCCGGAACGGCCGCGACCGCAGCCCGGATGGCGCGGACGCTCGCCCGGGCCGACGCGCTGCTGGCCGCGTACGACAAGCTGCCGAAGAACACCCCGGACGACGAGCGGTTCCGCCGCCTGCACGAGGTGGAGCCGCTGCTCACCACCGCACCGGACCCCGACCCGCCGGACCGGCCCGACCGGTTCCGCAACGCCATCGGCCACCTGCGCGACACGTTCGCGCGGCGCCAGGGCGACCTGGGCGACGTCGCCCGGACCGGCCAGACGACGCTGAGCGGCCTGCTGAACAAAGTCGGCGACCTGCTGCCGCTGACCGACATCGACCCGGCGGGCCTGGACCTGACCCCGGAGCTGGACAAGGTGGTCGCGTTCGGGGCGGAGCTGCTGTCCCGTACGCAGGCGCTGCAGACCGAGATCACCCGCCGCGTCGCCACTGCCACGGCCGCGCTGACAGACGCCGACAACGCCGTCACCGCCCCGGACCGCGCGAAGTCGACGACCGACGCGCTACGCGCGCTGCTCGGCCCGGACGCGCTGGTCGTACCGGAGTACGCGCTGACCGGCGCCCTCGGCGACGAGCTGGACGACGCGTTCGACGACAGCGACAAGCTGGTCCGGCACCTCACTCAGGCGCCGATCTCCCGGGACTTCCCGGTCGACGACTGGCTGCACGGCGTCGCGCGGGTCCGCGAGGCCCCGCGGTTGTGGGAGCGGGTGACGCTGCTCAGCGACGCGCTCCGCAACGACGACCTCGACGAGATCGACGACCAGGAGCCGCGGCTGCGGCCGATCCAGCTGCCGTTCGTGGCCAACGACCACTGGCTGGCCATGGAACTCAGCCCCGGCGCCACGATCGACCAGGACCGGCTGCTGTTCACCGCGCACTACGCCGACACCCCGCCCCGCGGGTCGGGGCCCGCGAGCGGCCTACTGTTCGACGAGTGGACCGAGGTCCTGCCGACCGACCGGGAGGCGACCGGGATCGCCGTGCACGCCGACAGTCCGGACTCCGAGCCCCCACAGAGCATGCTGCTCGTCGTACCGCCGGTCCGTACCGGATCGTGGCAGGTGGACGACCTCGTCGCGGCGGTCACCGAGACGTTCGACCTGGCCCGTACGCGACTGGTGGAGCCCGCGCAGCTCGACGGCACCGGCTACGCGCAACTGCTGCCCGCGACCGTCCTGTCCGCGACCCACCAACCCATCACGATCAGCACCGACCTCGCCGTCGCCAACGCAAGGTGGAAGGCCGACCATGAGTGAGCCCCGAATCGCGGATCTCCCCGCGGCGCTGGCCCATCGCGACTTCCCCACGGTGGGCCTGTGGAACCGCCTTGAGGGACGTCCCCGCACCACCGACTTCGCCCGCGCGTTGCGGGCCGAGGTCCGTGACCCGCTGTGGCTGCTGGCCCGGCAGTGGCAGCTCGGCGAGTTCCGCGCCACCGACGGCGGCTCGCCGGTGACGGCCACGTACTCGGTCGTCGCCGGTCCGCTCACCCGATTCCGCCCGGACGCCGACCCGGCGGGCCCGGCGGGCCCGCTTCCCGCCGGCCGCCCGCTGGAGACGGTGGTGGAACGGCGGCCGCTGCCGTTCGCGTTCGGCACCGAGCCGATCGCGTTCGACCTGCGGCTGTCGCTCGGCCGCCGCTGGCTGAAGCTCGTCGCCGGCTCCTCGGTCGCCAACCGGCGCGGCGTCGCCGGGCAGTACCTCGCCCGCTATCCCATCGCCCTGCCCGACCCGACCGCCGATGCCCGGGTCGCGCATCAGGAGGTGTGGGCGGGCATTCAGGCGGTGGCCGGTCGGCGGATGGACGGCTACCTGCTGTATCAGCACATCAAGGGCGGTGGGCCGGCCTCCGACGGCATCACCGGGCTGAAGAAGCAGGACCGCGACGCCCTCAACGCCCTCGGCACCCGCCTGACCGCCTGGTTCGACCAGCTCATCGACCAGCCCACCGCGGCGACCGCGTGGGACCCGCGCCGGCTGGAGCACCGCTTCTCCGTCGCCACGGCGACGCCCGGCGGCGAGACGGTGCTGTCCGCCCCGGAGTATCCGGGCGGCGAGCTGGACTGGCACGCGTTCTCGGCGTCCCCAGGCGACACCCTCGGCGGCGCCGGAACCGCGCCGGCCGCGCTGAACCGTACGGTGTTCCCCACGCCGACGAGGTTCGCTGGCATGCCGCTGCCGCGCTGGTGGGCGGTCGAGGACGGCAGCACCAACTTCGCCGCGGTGACACCGGACAGCACCGACCTGGCCCGGCTCATCTTCCTCGAGTTCGCGCTCGTGTACAGCAACGACTGGTACCTGCTGCCGTGCGACGTGCCGGCCGGCACGTTCGCGACGGTGCAGGGGCTCGCGGTGACCGACGTGTTCGGCGCACGACGCTGGATCACCCCGGCCGGAACGGGCGCCGCGCACGACTGGCAGAACTGGTCCATGTTCACCCTGGGCGACACGGCGGGGCTGCTCCTGCCGCCCGGCACGCCGAAGGTGGCGAACGGCCCGGGGCTGGAAGAGGTCGCGCTGGTGCGGGATGAGAACGCCAACATGGTGTGGGGCATCGAGCAGACCGTACGGATGGCCACCGGCGAGGGCCGGCCCGGCGCAGAGGCAGCCGCCGAGACGCTCGCGTTCCGCCGCCGGCTGCACCCGCCCACGCCGCCGGGCGATCCGCGCGCCCCGGTCGCCTATCAGGTGATGAGCTCGGTGCCGGAGAACTGGATTCCGTTCATCCCGGTCCACGTCCCCGGCGACGACCGCAGCGTGCAGATGCAGCGCGCCGCGATGCCGAGCGAGGTCGACGCCACCCCGGTCCCGCCGCGCACCGCCTTGCTGCGCGAGGGCTTCGACGCCGGCCACGCGTACTTCGTCAACGAGGAGGAGGTACCGCTCACGGGCACCCGCCTGACCGCCGCGTACAACCGCACCCGCACCCGCACCGGCCAGGTGGTCGTATGGCTCACCGTGCGCCGCGACACCGGCCGCGGCGGACGCTCCAGCGGCCTGTCCTTCGACCTGCTGACCGACACGTCGCCAGCCTGACCTAGCCCAAGGGACACGTTGGGCAGATTGGTCGGGGCATCTAGCTGCAGAGTCCTACCTCGTTTAGCTGCAGAGTCCTACCTCGTTCCCGTGGGTCAAACCTCGGCGCGCTGCTGCTTGAGGCGGAGCTCCTCTTGGCGGACCTTGGTTTGGATGGCCTGCTCGCGTTCTAGCCAGTCGGGGTTTTCGGCCTTCAAGGTCTCGATCTCGGCGGTGGTGAGGGGGCCCGGGATGCCGGCACGGGCTAGGCCCGAGGCGGAGACGCGGAGCTTGGCGGCGACGACCTGGCGGGGGTGGGGGCCCACGCGGCGCAGGTCGGCGAGCCAAGAGGGCGGGTCGGCCTGGAGCGCGTTCAGCTCGTCCCGGGAGACGACGCCCTCCTGGAATTCGGCGGGCGCTGCCGACAGCAGAATCCCCAGCTTCTTGGCCGCGGTCGCCGGCTTCATGGTCTGCGGAGTCTTCGCCTTGGACGTGCTCATGACATCAAGGGTAGCCAGCGGGAGGGAGCCGTCTGGACGCGGCTAGGCTGAGAAGGTGACCAAGGGTGAGTTCCGGCTGGCCTACGCGCCGGGGGTGACGCCCGGGAAATGGGCCGGGGTGTGGGCCGAGCGGGTGCGGGAGGTGCCGCTTCGGCTGATCCAGATGCCTGCCGCCGAGACCGTCCCCCTGCTGCGGGACGGCGGCGTGGACGCGGCGTTCGTGCGCCTGCCCGTCGACCGCGAGGCCCTCCACGTGATCCCGCTGTACCAGGAGACGACCGTGGTGGTGGTGCCGAAGGATCACGCGGTGGCCGCGGTCGAGGAGGTGGAGCTAGCCGATCTCGCCGACGAGGATGTGTTCGAGCCGCTCGACGAGGTCTTGGCCTGGGTCGACCGCCCCGGGCAGCCTGCCTTCACCCGTCCCGAGAGCACGGCGGACGCGATCGAGCTGGTGGCGTCGGGGGCCGGAGTCCTACTGCTCCCTCAGTCTCTGGCCCGCCTCCACCACCGCAAAGACCTCACCTACCGCACCGTGACCGACGCCCCCCAGTCCCAAATCGGCCTGGCCTGGCTCGAGGCCGCGACGACCGACCTCATGGAGGAACTGATCGGCATCGTCCGCGGCCGCACCCCCAACAGCTCCCGTGGCCGCACCCCCCAACAACAACCCACCCGTAAGAAGCCCCCGCAAAAGCACTCCACTCCCAAGCCTCGCCGCCGGACGCGCCGCCGGACGTGAAAAGGGGTCATGCTTACCGACGTCGCTTAGGGCCTGTCTCGAAGTCGGGTTTGGGTGGTCTACGGCGGCTACGGCGTGTCGTGATCGATAAATAGTGAGGCCTCCGGTAGTTGGGTTAATCGACCAAGAAGAACTGAACACCGGAGGCCTCGTCGGGCCACCTAGCGGTGACGAGGCGGTTCGACCTGACTGATGCGCAGTGGGCGAAACTCTTACACCACGTCCGTGGACGCAACCCCGCCGCTGAGCCGGTTCCGGGACCTGAGCTCAGCGGGTTTCTTCGACGTCCGTGGGAAGAAGGGTGCGCAACTGGTCGCGGGTCGCCTGAGATCCGCTGCGCTCGAGCTGGGCGATACGGCGAGCGTGCGCGGTCTGGGCGGCCTCGAAGAGCTTGCGGATCTCGCGGCCGTTCCCCTGGTCGAACCTTTCGGTCCGGCCGGTCACGTGATCGCGGATGGCGGCGCGCGTACTGTCGGGAACGTCGAAGCCGGAGGACTTCGCGATGCCGACGAAGATGTCGACCAGCTCGTCCGGGCCATACGGGGCGAAGGTGATGGTCCGGGAGAACCGCGAGGCGAGTCCAGGGTTCGCGGCGAGGAAGCCGTCCATCTCATCGGTGTATCCGGCGACGATGACGACGACCTCGTCGCGGTGGTCCTCCATGAGCTTGACGAGTGTGTCGATGGCTTCCTGCCCGAAGTCGGTATTCGCCCCGAACTGTCGCGAGAGGGTGTAGACCTCGTCGATGAACAGCACTCCACCACGCGCCTCGTCGAACGTGGCCGTGGTCTTCTGCGTGGTCTGGCCGAGGTACTGGCCGACCAGATCGGCTCGGGAGGCTTCGATGAAGTGGCCGCGGGCCAGCACGCCGAGAGCGGCCAAGAGCTCTCCGTAGAGCCGCGCGACCGTGGTCTTCCCGGTTCCGGGCGGGCCTGCGAAGATCAGATGGCTGGAGATCGGTGCGGCGTCCAAGCCCTCCTGCCGCCTGCGCCGAGTGGCGGCGATCAGATCGATGGTGTCACGGACCTGGCTCTTGACCGCCTCCAGGCCGATCATCACGTTGAGCCGGTCGAGGATCGCCTGGAGCTGTCCCGCGTCGCGTACCTCGCCCAGCCTGGTACTCAGGCCGGTGTCGACGACGCCGTCGAGATCTTCGGGCAGCAGAAGGGTCAGTTCCTCGGCCGTCGCAGGGCTGTCCTGACCGGACAGTCGCAGCGCCTGCTGTTCGACGACGGCTTCGAAGATGCGCCGGGCCTCCCGGCCGTTGCCAAAGGTCTCGTCTCTCCGGACCCGCTGAAAGTGGGCGAGAAGTGACGCATGTGCCTGCTCGGTGAACCCGAAACCGTACTGCGCGGCGAGGGTCTCGGTGATGCTGGTCAACTCGGCCGGGCTGTAGTTCTCGAACTCGATGGTGCGAGAGATGCGCGACTTCAGCCCGGGATTCGCCGTCAAGAACGCGCGCATCTCGGCCGAATAACCGGCGACGATGACGACGATCTCGTCGCGGTGGTCCTCCATGAGCTTGACGAGTGTGTCGATGGCCTCCTGCCCGAAGTCGGTGCCCGTGCCGAAGCGGCGGGACAGGGTGTACGCCTCGTCGATGAACAGCACTCCGCCCAACGCTTTGGTGAAGACGGCCGCGGTCTTCTGCGTGGTCTCACCCAGCACCTGCCCGACCAACTCCGTGCGCGACACTTCGGTGAATTGCCCGGTAGGGACCACGTCAAGAGCGGCGAGCAGCCGTCCGTACAGCCGGGCAACCGTCGTCTTGCCGGTACCAGGGGCACCGGCGAAGATCATGTGGCGGCCGATGGCCGGTCCATGCGGAAGCCCTGCCTGCCTGCGCTGTTCGGCGATGCGCAGGAGGCCGACCAGCTTGCTGATCTCGCGCTTTACCTCCGCCAGACCCACCATCGCGGTCAACTCGGCGAGCAGTTCGTCAACGTCGAGTTCCGGCGCCGCGCCCGAGGTCTCCGGGGCGGCGGCGCCGGGCTTGGCGACGGGTTCCGCGGGAGCCACCGTCGTGGCGGCGTTGGAGTCGGCGGCGGCGCCGATCTCGACTCCGATGATGTCGTCGGCGCCGTTCGCCTCGGAGCTCACCCGTTCCATGCGTACCTGCGAGCCGGCCGTCGTGACGATGCCCTGGCCGGCGTTGCCCGTGATGGTGCAGTCGCGCAGAACCGCTCTGGCGCCCGGATCTACCGCGACGCCGATGTTCTTGTTGTGCGACACCTTGGCTCCGTCGAGCGTGAGCACTCCTTCGTTCGCAGCCGACGCGCCGAACTGGGATTTGGTGATCGTGCCCCCGGTGAACCGTGCCGTGCCCGCGCCGCTCACTGCCAGCCCGCAGCTCGCCGCCTGCGTGATGTCGCAGTCCTCGAAGGCGGCGGTGGAAAGCTCGTCCACCACCACACCGTTGCGCCTGCCGTCCTCGATGTGTACTGACCGTGCGGTCAGCGTCGCGTTGGCCGTGACCCACACGCCGTCGGCTCCTGATCCGGTGACGAGGCAGTCCTCGGCGGTGGCGGAGGCGTTGTCACGTACCACAAGGCTGCTCTGGCCCGACGTGCGGAGCCGGGAGTCGCGGATGGTGGCCTTGGCGCGCCCCTGCGCCAGAATGCTCGCGGCCTTGGAATCCTCGATCTCACAATGCTCGATCAGCGGTGTCGAGCCCTCGGCCACCCAGATGCCGTGCTCGCCCGCCCGCTGGACGCGGCAGTCTCGGACGGTGACCCTGCTTCCGTTGCGGATGGCGATCCCGCACAGGTCAGCGTTGAACACCTCGGTGTGCTCGACCAGACCGGCGGAGTCGGAGTAGACGATGCCACCGCCGTGGACACGGCTGTCCCGGACGAAGAGTTCGGCTCTGTTCCACACGCTGATCGCGCGGCTCGACTTGCTGACGAACTCGCACTGTTCGACGATCAGAGTGCCGCCCACCGCCTCCAGGGGGACGCCCTCGGCGTTCCCGTTGCGCAACGTCAGGCCCCGCAAGGTGACATGGCCCTCGATCCGCAGCGTGTAGCTCCCGGCGCAGTCCACCGTGACCGTTCCAGGACCCCCGACCGCGGTGATCACCGCGTTCCCCCAGTATCTGAGGGCGTCCGAACGGTAGATGCCCGGCTCCACTGCGATGTGGCGCAGTCGCTCCCCGGGCGGCCCCGAAGCCTTCGCCGCGTCGGCGATCGTCGGGAACGCCTGTGCATTCGTCTGGGATACGACAAAGCCCGGCAACGGACCTCCCCCTGATCGGTCAAAAATGAATCCACCACAGATGATCCACCACAGCTGCTGCTCGCACGGCCATGTTTGCTACTCGGCGCCGGTGACGAGTCCAGCCCTGGCCCGTCTCCCGCCTCATGGGCCGCCGCCTCGGCTCACCGTCGTACGCGCGGTGGCAGAGGGCGGTGCGCGGGCACCGCGGAGAACCGGCGCCGGCATCTCGACAGCGGGAGCCCGGCCCGGTGCCCGAGCGGCCGTACTGCTGTTCGGCGTGCCGTCGCACATTCATCTCGTATACCGTCCGGGAGTTCCCCTAGCTTCCCGCATTCATGGCGGACCGGTGGCGACGGGTCGTACTAAGGAGAAACTATCTAACTGGCCTATCGCGGACGGTTGACCTGCGGGGATGCAATTCATGCAGGCCAGTAAGTAAGCATGAGAAAAGTGCTCTTTGAGCTGGGAGGATAGGGCTTGTCGAAGGTTCTGTCCGTGCCGATGTACATCCAGGCGGCTGCCCCGGCGACGGTACGCCCGATCGGTGCCTAAAATGCCCAGGCTCACTCCTGCCTGAACCTGCAGGTCAGCGCCCGAATCCAATATTCCAGCGGTACAGGATTTTCGACACCCAACAGGGTCAGTAGCCGGTGGCGAGGTCGTTGATGGTCCAGAGCCAGTAGCCCTCGGGGTCGGCAAACGCCTTGGGGTCGAGCGCCCGCAGTTCCACCGCGACACCGGTGCGTCCTCATCGACCCTGCGAGGGGTCACAACCTCCATACCTTGTCGGCCTGGCCTCGGGGAAGCGGATCTGCTGCCGCGGTTGTTCCGCTGGGATCGACGCCGAGGTCGGTTGCTCCGGACGCCGGTGATGCCGAACCGCATCGCTGTGGATCGCCGATGATGGAGGTCATGAGAGCCCGTGGTGCTGCCCATGGCGGTCCGGCAGAAGATTGCCCACCTTGGCAAGCCAGACGTGCGATGGCTGAGCGAACTGCCCGGCCTCATCACCGAGTTGGAGCAGCTATGGCCGATCATCGTGTGCAGGCCGGGACGGGCGTCGGCGGCGGGAAGCTGAGCTAGTCCAGGCCAGCACCGCAGCGATGAGCGCAGTCGTGGCCACGAATGCGAGTGGATCGTCGGTGCGTCCAGCCACCTGGAACGCTGGCACGAGAATGGTCAACGTGGTCGCCAGCGCGATCGGCATACGACGGCTCTGCAACGCCCGGCGCCACCGCGGGGCGTCCCGGCCGGACTCGGGCCTGAGCCGACCATACGTTCGCGACATGATCGTGCCTCCCCAACGGGTCGTTGCACTGGGCTAGGCGCGGTTTCACAGTCTGGCCGTCAGCTGGGTCTAGCCTCCGTCTACTGCAGTAGGTCGTCCACCAGAGCTTCGCCTCCTCGCTTTGCATTCCGTGATCAACGAGGGCTCTGGGGTGCTCGGCGCGGAGGGTCTCATATAACGCGCTGGCGATACCGCGCCGCTGGTATTCCGTCACGACATCGAGGTTGCGGGATGCAGGCGGTAGGGCCAGGATGAAGCCAGGCTGATAGGTGACCGGCATGTCGACCATCGACGTAGGCGGTTAAGTGCAGGCGGCGGTCAGTATCGATCCGATGTGAGGCCGGTCCCAGCACAGGACGTCAACCGTTCGCTCAGCCCCTTGCGCAACCCCGCCCGGGGTTCTCTCCGACGAAGCGCAGCACCAAGGCGCGGATGGAACGCACGGTCGGCGGCTGGCCCGGCCGCTTGGGCCTGGACCGGGCGGCGTGCCGACATTCGATCAGGTCGCGGTGCCAGCGCAGGACCGTGTGGGGGCGGACCAGTAACCGCATCCGGCGAAGCGTCTGTGGTCTCAACCGGTGCAGCAGCGCTGCCAACAAGGCCCTGTCCGGCCGGGTGAATCGGACCTCCCTTTCGCCCAGCTGGCGTTCCAGGACCGCGATCTGATGCCGCAGGACCAAGATCTCGGTGTCCTTGTCCCGATCGCTCGTGAGAAGAAGCCGCAGGATCGCGAACGTGTTCGTCGCCGTCAGGTAGGCCAGTCGTAGCAGTACAGCCGGTCATCATGCCGTGATGACCGCCGCGCCGTGAGCGTTCCCGTGCTGTTCCAAGGCGACGAAGCCCGGCACCCGGGGCCACCCATTATGCCTCTCACCTGCAGGGATGAGATTTTCGGCAACCGCAGTTCCCAGCTCGTTTCGGGCGGCCCGCAAATAGTGGTTTAATGTCAGTATTTTGACGTCGCCCGGCGCAGGAGGAGTGATGGTAATAGGGGGAACAGGGAATCCCGAGCTCGATCGTGAGATCTCCAGACTCGTTGCGCAGGTCGGCATGACGAAGGATCTCCCGGCGCGCCTGGCCGCTGTCAAAGGCGAGTCCGAATCCGTCGACCGGCTCATCAAAATCGTCGTGGATTCGAACGGAAGAATGATATCCCTCGACATCAATCCACGCGCGAAGCGCCTGGACGTGAAGAGTCTGGCGGATGAAATCCTCCGCGCCGCGCAAAGCGCTTACGATCGAATGCAGGAAGCCATACGGGAGGCGATGGGCGATTCGGCGGCCGTTTCGGAGGCGCTGCATCGCGTCATGTCCGGCGAGTTGGCAAAAGGAATACCGGAGGATATTCGGGGCGGTCCTGCGAGAGTGGCGAGATCGGCCGACCCGGTGGATGACCTGCAGGCTTTTCTTCGGCGAATTCAAGGCCTGCTGTAAAGCAGCGGAGGCAAAGGGGGCATCGTGACTCTTCACTACGACGCTGACAGCATCTATGTGGCGGCTAAGTCGTTCGTCGGTGAACCGCTGGCCCATATGAAAGCCGCCGAGCTGTACGCCAAGAACGATACGGATCTGAGCTGGCATGCGCTCGGCGCGATCGGATTTCCGGCCATAAACGCCTACAATTCGTGTCTGGCGGAGATGCGTGGAAACCTTGCGGGTGGCGTCAAAACGATACAGAAGATCGCCGATTCGCTGGTGATCGTCGCACGGAACTACAGTAATGCCGATAAATATGGCACGATAGCGCCTTTTGCTGCGCGGGAAATCCCGTATTCTCCCGTGGTGGAGCGTAAGCCCGACTATACGGCCTCGCAGAGCGGCTGGGCCGCCGCCGAAGGATTGGCTGCCCTTGCCTCGTTCGGGGCGCACGCTGGCTGGTACGGCAACGGCATGCGAGCCAACTTCGTTATCATCCGCTCATTGCTGCTGGCGGAGACAGCCTTGGAGCCTTTGTGCGCGGTGGCGCTCGGGCTGTGGGCGATGTTCAGCCCATCCGACGTCGAAGTCGACAAGGCCATCGAAAGCTGGATCCAGATCGAACGGCAGCTCGATGCCGTCCAGAAGAGCGTCGACAACGTGATCGGAGTGAACCTGACCCTCGCCAAATGGGGAAATGACGCACAGAAGGGCGACAACGCGCGTCAGCGGTTTGATGAGTTCATGAAGAATTCGTTCAGTGCCGAGTTGAATGAATCAAAAGAGCGAGCGAAGACAACATACACCAGCCTCATCGACCTCAAAAAAGAGGTCAACCGGGTGCAGGCGGCCCTGTTCGTCTCCCTCTCCGCGCTGTCGGCGACGCTGGCGGCCGCCTGGGTCGCGCAGTTCTGGCCTCCGATGATGGCGGTGGCCAAGGCCGTGAAGGCGGTGTGCGCTTCCCTGATCGCGCTCAGCGTCGCCGGTGCTGTGGCCGTGATAGCCGGTTTGCTGTCCGGCACGTCCACGACGGTCCAGAACCTGTGGTTCGGCACCGAGGAAAGGTTCCCCGCCAACCGGATGAACCCGGACGGGAGCGTGGACTTCAACGATGTGAACAAGATGGACTGGCACTGGGGGGAGCCGGGCCAGGTCAAGTGAGCGGGACGGCGGCGGGTGAGACCGGCGCCGCCGAGATGACCAGCAGCTGACGGACAGGCAGCATCTTGATCCGGGACCGGGACGGCAAGTTCCCCGAACACGACCGGCCCGCGGTCCTGAGCGCGGCCGGGACGGTGGCTTCGAAGGCGAGGTGGGCCGGAAGCTCGGACGTGAGGCGCTCGACCCGCTGGTCCCAGAGCGGGGCCCGCTCGGCCAGGTCCTCCGGCTTCTCGATGGCGCCGCCGAAGACCTCGTCGAAGGCCGCCATCGTCCGCTCGGTCAGGCCGGTACGCGCGCGGGCGAGGTCGTCTCCCGACAGCACCGGCTCCGGGTGGTCCTGCCGCCACCGCGCGTACGCCGCCGCGAAGACCTCCCCAGACTTCGCGGCCACGCCCTGCCGGGCCGTCTCCCGCGCGAACAGCGCGTGGAGCCGGGGCGTGCCGGTGGCCTCGCCGTACCAGGACCGCCACTGTTCCAGCCGCTCCGCTCGCCGGTGAACAGCTCACCGAACCGGTCGTTGACCGACCGGGCGATGGACTGCCACCGGCTGCGGGCGGATGTGCCGGCCGGTGAACTGCTTGCCATTGTCCGACAGAACCTCGAACGGCACCCCATACCGGCGCATCGCTGCGGTGAACGCCGAGCACACCGCCCGCCCGGACGGCACCGTCACCACTGCGGCGATCACCACGAACCGGGAATGGTCATCGATACCGGTGACCATCTTGCACTCCCGGCCACCGTCCCGCGCGCGATGGACGTCATCACCCGCCGGGCGTCTCCCAGTCCGACGAGCTGGACCCGACGAAGGGCGCCGTGAACGTACGGTCGGTCCCGATCCCCTGAGCCTCGCCTCCGCGGCCTGGGCGGGATGATGGCACGGGACGAAGGAGGCAGGATGAGCCGGGAGAAGCACCGCGTCGCCGTGCTCGTGCTGGAGGGCGCGAAGCCGCTCGACGTCGGCATCCCCGCGCAGGTGTTCTCCAGCCGGCCGAGCATGCCGTACGAGGTGCGGGTGTGCGGTGCCGCACCCGGGCTGGTGACCGGCGGCGACGGCCTGTCGTATCACGTGGCCGACGGCCTGGAGGCCCTGGAACGCGCCGACACGATCTTCATCCCCGGCTATCGGGAGCCGGCGACCACCGACCCGCCGGCGGCGGTCGTCGGCGCGCTCATGGCCTCGCGCGAGCGCGGGACCCGGCTCGCGGCCATCTCGACCGGGGCGTTCGCACTGGCGGCGACGGGCCTGCTCGACCGCAAGCGGGCGACGACGCACTGGCACTACACGAAGGCCCTGGCCGAACGGCATCCGCTCGTGCGGGTGGACGAGAACGTGCTGTTCGTCGACGAGGGCGACGTGCTGACTTCGGCGGGTGCAGCGTCCGGCATCGATCTGTGCCTGCACCTGGTGCGGCGCGACCACGGCGTCGCGCTCTCCAACCGCGTGGCGAGACGGCTGGTGGCCGCGCCCTACCGCAGCGGCGGGCAGGCGCAGTACGTCCCCCGGAGTGTGCCCGAACCGCTCGGCGACGTGTTCGCGAGCACACGCGAGTGGGCGCTGAAGCACCTCGACGAGCCCCTGACCCTGGAGGTGCTCGCCCGCAACGCGCGGGTGTCGGCGCGTACCTTCTCGCGGCGGTTCGTGGAGGACACCGGCTACACGCCGATGCAGTGGGTGCTCCGGGCCCGGGTGGACCTGGCGCGCGAGCTGCTCGAACGCACCGATCTGGGCGTGGGGCAGATCGCCGACCGGGTCGGGCTCGGTACCGCCGCGAACCTGCGTCTGCACTTCCAGCGCATTCTCGGCACCTCGCCGACGGAGTACCGGCACACCTTCTCGGCCTGAGGTCCGTTGGCGCGATCCTTGCGGTCGGTGGCGAAAATGCTGGCGAGATACTTGCGCATGTTGTCGTTCAAGCCACTGTCCGCCCGTGGCCCCGGCGTCGAGCATGGAGGGGCGTAACGAAAGGAGCCTCCATGACCCGCATCGCCGTCAACGGATTCGGCCGCATTGGACGCAGCACGCTCCGGGCCTTGCTGGAGCGCGACAGCAAGCTCGAAGTGGTCGCCGTCAACGACCTCACCGCCCCCGAGACGCTCGCGCACCTGCTCAAGTACGACAGCGCGCTCGGCCGCCTCGGCCGCTCCGTGGAGGTCGACGGATCCCGGCTCGTGGTCGACGGCCGCCGCATCACGGTGCTCGCCGAACGCGACCCCGCCGACCTGCCGTGGGCCGAGCTGGACGTCGACATCGTGCTGGAGTCGACCGGCCGCTTCACCGCGGCGGACGCCGCCCGCGCGCACATCCGCGCTGGTGCGGAACGCGTGCTGGTGAGCGCCCCCTCCGCCGACGCCGACGTCACGCTCGCCTACGGCGTGAACACCGACGCGTACGACCCTGCCGAGCATGTGATCGTCTCGAACGCCTCGTGCACCACGAACGCGCTGGCTCCGCTGGCATCCGTGCTGGACGACCTGGCCGGCATCGAGCACGGCTTCATGACCACGGTGCACGCCTACACACAGGAGCAGAACCTGCAGGACGGCCCCCACCGCGACCTGCGTCGCGCCCGCGCCGCCGGGGTGAACATCGTGCCCACCACCACCGGGGCCGCCAAGGCCATCGGCCTGGTGCTGCCAAACCTCGACGGCAAGCTGTCGGGCGACTCGATCCGCGTTCCGGTGCCGGTCGGCTCGATCGTGGAGCTGAACACCACGGTCTCCCGCGAGGTCACCCGCGACGAGGTGCTCGCGGCCTACCGCGCCGCCGCCGCCGACGGCCGGCTCGAGGGCATCCTCGACTACGCCGACGAGCCGCTGGTCTCCAGTGACATCACCGGCCAACCGGCGTCGGCGATCTTCGACGCCGCACTCA
Source organism: Actinoallomurus purpureus (assembly GCF_024055795.1). Lineage (GTDB taxonomy): Bacteria > Actinomycetota > Actinomycetes > Streptosporangiales > Streptosporangiaceae > Actinoallomurus > Actinoallomurus purpureus. Next base: position 227,944 of record NZ_JAMXMY010000013.1, read on the forward strand.
CCCGCGTCGACGGCAGGCACGTCAAGGTGGCGGCCTGGTACGACAACGAGTGGGGCTTTTCCAACCGCCTCATCGACACGCTGGAGCTGCTCGCCGCACGTCAGGTCCCGGCCCCCTGACGTCTTGCGGGAGCGGCAGGCGCGGTCCGGGTGGCGGCGGAGAACCCCGGGTGGGGCTACCGGAGGATCGCCGGGGAACTGGCCCATCCGGGCCGCAGGATCGCACCCTGCCTGCCCGAGGTCGGCGTGCACCTCCTGTTCGGTGGTGGCGTTATGCCCTCATGCGTCGATAGGCCACGGCACGCCAGCCGAGCATGACCAACCCGAGAAACAGCATCGCGACAAGAACGAAGGTCACCGCGGTCCCCTGACCGGAAACGACACGCAACGCCATACCGGCGGCGACGGTCACCAGCCAGACGCCGATGCCGGTGCCCACGAGCGCTGCGGGTCGCCGCCCAGCCGATCACTAGTCCCGTCAGGAACGGCCAGGCCGACTTCGCGATCCCGGCAATGGTCTCGCCCTCACTGTGCCAGCCCGCCCGATCACCACGAACGCCATCACACAGCACAGGTCAAGGACCACCGCGGTTACCGAACGCATGTGCCTCAGCGTATCGACGGGCCCTTGATGGCCGGCTGCGCCACCGGACGACCTGGCTCATTCAGGATCGCTACCTGCGACTTTGTCGAGGCCCTTGCAACTGCCTGCAGGTCCGAACCCGCGGATTAAGAGCGAGCAACCAGCGCATGGCACGGGCAGGGAGCGCGACGTCGGCGGTCGGCCGCGGCTCTCTCGTACACCACGTCCGTGGACGCAACCCGCCCCGCCGCCGGCGGGCGTACTCTGCCCTGTCGACCTTCGGCGGGCGGGACGGTGCCGTGGCGAAGGCCGGCCCTGCAGAGCGGGTACGTGGAGATCGCTCACGCTCATGCCGGGGAGACGCTGAAGCTGTCCTAGCCGTTCGAGCTGAGCTTCGATCCGGCCGATCTGGCGGGTCCCCGATGCGGAGGGCCCGCCTGCTCAGAGTGCGAGGAGTTCGAAGGGCATCGCGTGGCGGACCCCCGCCGTCGTACCGGTGGCCTCGGCGATTCCGGTCAGGAACGCGGCCGGATCGAAGTCACTGCCGAGATTGTCCAGGTAGACCTTGTGCGCCCGAAGCGAGGCGATCCCGGCGTCGAGGTGACCGGTGACGTCCACGTAGTGCGCGGCGTTCGGAGAGTTGCTGAACAGCGCGAACCGCACGCCCTTCCACGGCTCCTCGGCCAGTTCGGTGAAGACCCACGGATTGGCCGCGTCTCGTACGGCGTCGGCCAGGGCCAGGCCGAACACCCGATGATCCGCCATGTTGAAGCCCTGCCCGCCGGACCACGTCTCGCGGAAGTTCAGCGACACGACGACCTCGGGCCGGTGACGGCGGATCGCGCGGGCGAGGTCACGGCGAAGAGGCAACCCGTACTCCAGTATCCCGTCGGGATGACCGAGGAACTCGACGACCTCGACCCCGACCTCGCGCGCGGCCGCCACCTGCTCCTCCGAACGGAGTCGCCCCGTCGTGGCCGGGTCCATCGACTCGATGCCGGCCTCACCCCGGGTGCCGAGCACCTCGATCACGGTCTTGCCCTGCGCCGTCCACCGGGCGATCGCCGAGGCCGCACCGTACTCCAGGTCATCGGGGTGGGCCACGACAGCGAGCGCCCGCCGCCAGTCCTCCGGTACCGCTTCCATGACGCGCACCTTAGCGCGGTGTCACTCTCCGCCGATCATGGGCTGACCCGCGGATTCACAGCTCCCCAGCCGCTGCTCCAGCCGATACGGTCCGACCTGGTGCGGATTATTACCCTGCAGCGGCCCCCTCGTTCATAGCGGGATGGTGCACCCGGCGGCTCGGCTATGAGCCGGAACCGCCGGGTGCACCAGGTGCCGGACGCCGGAGCCCAACACCTTCGTCTGCTTTCTCAGGGCTGGGGCCTGTCCCACAGTGTGAAGGCGAAGTCTCGCAGGATGGGGGTGACAGGCTGGTAGAACGTGGTGCCGCCTATGGAGCAGTTGCCGGAGCCGCCGGAGAGCATTCCGAGTCCGGTGGCGCTGTCGTAGAACGGGCCACCGCTATCGCCTGGCTCGGCGCAAGCGGTCGTTTGGGTCAGACCATTGACCGTTTCTCCACTGCCGTAGGTCACGGTCACGTTGAGCGCTGTGACTGTGCCACCGCGGACACCGGTGGTGCTGCCGCTATGCTGCACCGCCTCGCCAACGAAGGCGTCGCCCGAGCCGGCAATGAACTGCCTGGTGCCGGCCACCGTACCCCAAACGTGGATCCCAGCAGTGTCGTATTCGACGACGCCGTAGTCACCGCCGGCGCCGAAGACGTTCGCGTGGCCCGAGTTGCTGCCGAGACGGCTAGTCAGGCCCTGGTTGGCGTACCAGGTAGGGCTAAGGTGCGTGCAATGTCCGGCGGTAATGAAGAAGTGCCGGGCACCGTTGAAAACATTGAAACCGAGTGAGCAGCGTGCCGTACCTCCTGAAACGCCTGCGTAGATGGCTGTGCCGTCCAGCATGGTAGGGCCGTCGAGCGTGCTCAGTTTTCCGTTGAGAGGCACGATCCTGGCCGACGCGCCTAGCTTGTTGGCAACGGACTTGAGCTTGGTCAGCTTGGACCCCTTGACGGATTTGTCCGCTGAGATCACAACCTGGTCGGTGGCCGGGTCGATCGCCCACGCGGTACCGGGGATCCGGGCAGAGCGGTCGAGTTCGTCGGTCGCCCTTGTGAGATCGGCGTGGCTGTGAGCGACCATACGCGGGGTCGCGTCGGCCGCACGAACGCTCTGGGCGGCGGAGTTGTCGGTAACAGTGACGATGAGCCGGCCCGTCGCCTTGTCGAAATACGAGCCGGCGCTTCGGTTGTCGCCTAGGTGCTTGGCCAGCGTGGTCGCGAGGTTCGCCAGATGTTGCCGGTCGGTCGGCGCGGCCGGTTTCGGCGGTGGCGACGCCGCAGCCTGCGCACTCGGCGTAGCAGCCGAGAAAGCGGCTGTCACAGCCATCGCGACCGCGCATGAGAATGAAGCGATCTTGACCATAGTCCCTCCGGACAGATTTCTTGAACGCGCCGGTCATTACTGGCCGCGTCCTCGTCCGTGAGGACGCTAGGCGACTCACGAGACAGTGCGAATCGGCCGAATTATGCAACCCAGGCAGCCGGTGATGGGTAATTTCACCCACGCGTGGCGTTGACGCGATCCAGGCCGTGCCCACCTTCTCCGCGCATGATGGAACCGACCTCGCAGCCCCGCAGCGGTGGCGCCAAAGCCCGGATCGGTCGAACTCGATGTCGGTCCGGCCCTGTCCGATCGGGTAGCACCGAAGAACTGTGGACTTTTAATCCGCAGGTTCGAAACCGCAGGTAGGCGCCCTGGGCCAATTCGGACATTTCGAAACTCGCACGTCACGGCTGTTGTCGCAGGTGTGCGCCGAGTGCATCAAGGGATGATTCTCGGCCGCTGCTCAGGGTCGTTTCCTGGGCAGATTGTAGGCACTCCATCGGTATACGCCTGGTTCGTGAGTTCGCGAATGTGCCTATCCTGCCGCTCAAGGTCCATCGGGCGGTCGTGGCGGCGCTACCAGGCCGCGTCGGCTGGGCGTGATCACTGGAAGTCCCCTGCGCGCTGTAGCGACCGCCTGGGCCGATTGGAGAGTATTCCTGGGCGTGTGTCCTGGGGGAGTGGCGTGGCGGGGATAGGAGTGCTCGGTTACGCCGATGGGCGGTGATGGGGTCGGTTGGCCGCCTGTCGGCCTCGGACGGCGTAGATGTGATCTGGGGCCGGTTCGCTGGCGGCGGCTGTCGGGTGGTGGTCGGTGCCGTTCCGGTGGTGTCTGGGGGGCGGATTTACCAAGATCACGGCACGCGAGCACAGATGGAGCACACGTGGTCGCCAAACCGCCTGAAACGGACACTGGGCGTTCCCGGTGGTACCGAGAACGCCCAGGTCAGGACGGGTGCGCCGCCAGGGACTTGAACCCCGAACCCGCGGATTAAGAGGCGTGAATGCTTGAGCCGGGAGTGTGGGTTTCACAGCCCATGGGCGTGCCTACATGTCGGGCGGCGTGCCCAACCCCGTGCCTGAGCGTGTGCCTAAGATCGTTAGCCCTGGTGCGAGGTATGCCGACGGCGTGCCTAAGCGCGTGCCTAAGAAGTGCCTACGGGGTCAGGTTGGCTTGGTTGCGTGCCGTTCGGGCCGGATGGATGTGCAGAAGCCATCAGCCATGTTGAACACCCACGACCAGCCTCAGCAAGAGCAACGAGGCCCGGCGCTACGGTCTGCCTCCGATCGCCGGCCAGCCGACGCGCAACCGCCGCACTGCACGCGCCCGAAACGCCGGCAGGCCGCTGCAGGAGGACGCCAGTCCATGGCATCTGCCAACGGCCGCTCAGGGGCACTGGAGCCTGCGATCCCATCGTCTGATCAGCGAGACGAGCCGCTGGTGTGCACGCCTGAAGAGGCTGCGCGGTTGCTCGGGGTGAAGCCGTCGTGGCTGCGCCGTAAAGCCGCCGCCCGGGCGATTCCCTGCACCTTCTTGGGCAAGCATCTGCGGTTCTCCCGCGCCGACCTGGAGGCGATCGTCGCCGCCGGCCAGCAGACCCCGCGCCACCGATAGCCGGATCCGCCCGGGGGAGCGGGGCGGGACTTGAGCGCTTACCCCGAGTTGAGCGGTGATGACCCCGACCCGCGCCGCCCCACAGCGGCGCGACCCGATTCCCGTATGCATGGAAGGAGATCATTATGGCCTGGGCAGAAAAACGCGGACCGTGGTTCCGGGTCCGCTATCGCGATGGCGACGGTGTCGTCCGCACCACACCGGACAAGTACCGGACGAAGACCGAAGCCCTCGCCGCGGCTGAGGATATGGACAGCGACCAGCGCCGCGGAACCTTCATCGACCCCAATGACTCACGGACCGGTCTGGCTGAGTGGGCGAGTCAATGGCGGACCACGCATCTGGTCGCGGCCAGTACCCAAGCCAAATACGACCACTACCTCGACCACTACCTCGACCAGCACATCCTGCCCGCCTTCGGGCACCTGTCCCTCGATCAAATCCGCCGCAGCGCGGTCAAGCAATGGGCGATCGACTTGCGCGCCCGTTACAGCCTGGCCAGCGTCCGCGGCATCGTCACCCTCATATCGCTGCTGCTCACCGCAGCGGTCGAGGAGCGCATGATCGCCATCAACCCGATCCAGGGCTTGCGCATGGCCGAACCCCGCACCCGCCACCAACCCGACACCACGCTGCGGCAGCCCCCAAAGCGCCCCATCCCCACCAGCGAGCAGATCCTGGCCATCGCCCACCGCATCCACCTGCTCGGCGGACGCTCGGCGCAGGTGATGGTGATCACAGCGGCCTTCACCGGGATGCGCTGGGGCGAGATCACCGGCCTGGCCAAGACCAACTGCCACCTCGAGCAGGGCTACCTGCGAGTCGACCCGGAGACCGGCTCATTGCACGAGGTCGGCGCGCGCCTGTGGCTCGGCCCGCCCAAGACCGACGCCGCCGCCCGGCGCATCGACCTGCCACCCTTCCTGGCCACGCTCATTCAGGAGGTGATCGACGGTCATGACCATTCGCAGGTGTTCATCACCCCGGACGGGCACTGGCACCGGCGATCCAACTTCGCCCGCCGCCTATGGCGCCCCGCCTGCGACGGCGACCCCGACCGCAAATGGCCGCCCATCCTGCCCAGGGCGGTCTTCCATGGCCTGCGCCACCACCACAAAACGATCCTGGACGAACTCGGCATCGAAGACGCCCTCAAATACGAGCGGATGGGGCACCACATGCCCGGCATCGCCGCTGTCTACAGCCACGTCACCGACCCCATGCGACAGAACCTGCAGAACCGGCTCCAGCAACGATGGACCACCCAAACCACCGATCAGCCATCGCAACCATAACCCCGACCCATCTCATGCCGAGGGGGAGCACGGCCGGGAGCATCACCGGGAGCACTGCTCCCGGTGACCCCGACCCACGAAAAGTACTGACCCCGACCTATGGAATGGGTAGTTCCGATCACCCGTGGAGCACCCTGCTCCCGATCTGCTCCCGATTCCGGCCGACCGTTAGCGTCAGAAACCAAAATGCAGGCCAGGCGCATGGCCTGACCTGCATTGATGTGGTGGGCGATACTGGGATTGAACCAGTGACCTCTACCGTGTCAAGGTAGCCCGTGGTATCGGGTGAGCTGCGGTGATGCGTGAAAGTGCAGGTAAGGGCCCTCGATAAGGGTCAGTTGAGCGACGTTCGGCGACGTTACGGGAAGTGGCCGTCGCCCATTCCTCGCCCAGCCCCTGGTCGGGAGCTCAATCATGGTTTCTGGAGATCTCGAGGCACAGGTCACCGGTTCCGAGGAGCGGCGCGGTGACCAGGTAATCCGCTGGGCGACCACGCTCAGCGTGGTCGTGCTGGCAGTGATCGCGGCCATCGTGTCGTATCGGCACATGTATCTGCTGGTGCGGCGGTACGAGGAGACCTCATGGACCGCTGTTCTGCTCCCGATCTCGGTCGATGGCATGATCGTCACCTCGTCGATGTCGTTGCTCATGGACTCGCGCTGCCACCGGCGGAGCGGGCTATTGCCCTGGGCGCTGCTGCTCATCGGCAGTGCGGCCAGCTTGGCGGCGAACGTGGCGGTGGCCGAGCCCTCGGCGGTGGGCCGTCTGATCGCCGCATGGCCGAGCTGCGCCTTGATCGGGTCGTATGAGCTGCTGATGCGCCAGGTCAGGCAAGCCGCCCTGCGGACCGTCCCGGAGGCTTCAGAGGTATCTCATACGTCCCCCATGACCGATGGCACCGCTCCGAGCGCGCACGCATACGAAGCGGCGGCGGTGCCTGCAGGCGCCTCTTATGTAGCTCAGACGGATCCAGCAGATGACGACATAGTCTCCTACGAGCCTCATACCAACGGAGACGATCTAACGACCACCTCATTCAATCTCCAGACGGAGCACCCGAACCACATCGACGCCAAGCGCCTCGGCGCAAAGACAAGCGGGGTCTTGGCAGAGTCCTCCGAAAGCGCCGAGCGGACTCAAGGGCGGGGCGAGGCCGCGGGATGGGGGTTACAGCGCCGGGCGTGGCAGTGGGCGGTCGCCGAGCAGGAACAGACGGGAGACCTGCCCACAGGGAAGGCGATCGCGGAGCATTTCGGGCGTCGTGAACGCTGGGGGCGTCTCGTCAAACAGGCTGGCCTCGGCGGGCGCTTTGATCGGATTCCAGATGATGGCCCGGCATTCAGGGCTGTTTGAGGCGGCCTGGGATTTGCTTCACTGTCCTTTGTTGATCGATAATTGCGGCGTTTGAACAAGGTCGTCCTATCCAAAGGGCGCGCAACAGCACACCCACGGTGCGTGGGCGTCTTCGCACGCAAGCCGACCGGGCGATAAGGGATTCTCAAGCAGATCCGCGTGCGATACGACGTTGATCGAGGTGTATCGCCGACGGGTCAGGCGGCGCGTGCGGGGGAGCGGAAGACCTCGTGAGCGTGCCAGGCGATGTGATGGTCGGCGACGTCCGGGAAGGCATTCTGCGGTCGGCCGACCTCGCGTCCGGCCAGCGCTGTCACCTGGCCTTGGGCGGCCGCGCTACGGCCGATGTAGTGCGCCGAGACGGTGATCTGCCGAGCGGGGGTCATGCCGAGGACGCCCTTGTCGAACAGCTTGTGGTGCAGCGCGCACAGGCAGATGCCGTTGGTCACCTCGTCGGGGCCGTCGAAGGCCCACCACCGTACGTGCGCGGCGTCGAGCCCGACCGCGGTTCCGCCCAGCCAGCCGTCGTAGCCGCAGAACGCGCACTGGTATTCGTAGGCCACCATGACCTGCTCCCGGAACTCCTGGCTGCGCCGTCGCCGCTCGCGGCCGACGGGCGCGCCGGCGCTGTCCAGGTCGAGCCCGGCCTCGACGCAGATGTCCTCGTGCAGGGACGGTTCGAAGTTGGCCTCCAGGATGGCCCGGCACAACTGCGAGAGCAGTCGTGGCTCACGCCTCAGGTCCCGGACGAGCTCACCGGTCAGTTGTCCGGCGGCCCCGGTGTCGCGTAGGGCTCCAACCCGAGGGCCGGGGCTGGCTCCGCCGTCCGCGGTCCGTACCTCCCACAGGCCGTCGCTGGTCAGGTGATGGAACGGATAGGCGGGAGTCGTGGTCCGCGGCGGCCCGAACTCCCGGAGCAGCCGTACCAGATGTTCCTCTGCCGCGCTGTAAACGATCGGCACATCGCCGTGACGCTGGAAGTGCCCCAGCGCGTAGAGCAAGAGCAATGGCTTGTGCGGCGCTCGCTCGCCCCCGCGTGCCCAGCGACGAACTCCTGTCACCCGCTCGACCCAGTCCATCACACGGCAGCGTAGGGAAACGACCAGCCGAGTGCATCTGACCGACCCCGGCCGAACGGGCAGATCGCGAGACCGGTTCTGGCCGAGATGGCAACGCGTGAGCGCTTGTGTGCGTCTTGTATCCGGTTCGCTCATCCGGCGTGCCGTATCGCGAGGAGATACCGATGGGATTTCGGTACAACCCGCCACCGAACTGGCCGCCTCCGCCGCCGGGGTGGTCACCCCCGCCGGGGTGGGCACCAGATCCCTCATGGCCGCAGCCACCACCCGGTTGGCAGATATGGATCCCTGACACCACTACTACGGGATTTCTCGGCCTTGACGGTGGCGTACCGCACCCTGCACCACCGACGGGAGCACCACCGAGGAGCGATCTCAGCACCTCGCCTTCGCCGCGGGACGCCTCTCGGCGCCACGGCGGCCTATTCGGCAACAAGAAACGGGTCGAAGAGCTGGAAGCGGAAAACGCCGCGCTGCTCGCCCTGGTCCAGCAGTTGCAGGGGATGGACGCGCTCGAGCTGTCGAAGAAAACGCAAGAGCTGCGCGCCCAGATCACCGACCTGCATCGGGAGATCGGTGAAGCCGAGCAGCAACTTGCGAACGCCCGTACCGAGGTCGTCCAGACCGAGGATGTCGCTCTGCTGCAGGAAGCCGGCGTCTATGAGTACCAGCATCCCCTCACGGACGCGGTCGCCTACAAGGCCGAGCTCGCCCGGCTCAAGGACACGATCAAGACCATGACCCGCGGCGGCGACGCCGTCTTGGCCACAACCAGCTGGACGGTGAACGGTTCGGCAGCCGAGGGACGCCGGATGACCCGCGACTTCTCCAAGCTGATGCTCCGGGCCTACAACGCCGAGGCCGACAATCTCGTACGCACAATGCGCCCGTACAAGCTGGCCTCGGCGATCGAGCGTTTGGGCAAGACCGCCGATACGATCGCCCGTCTCGGCAAGACGATGGACACCCGGATCAGCCTGGCCTACCACCGGGAACGCGTGCGTGAGCTGGAGTTGACTGCCGACTACCTCGCCAAGGTCGAAGAGGAGAAGGAGCGCATCCGGGCCGAACGCGAACGCCAGCGCGAAGAGGACAAGGCACGCAAGGAGTTCGAGCGGGAGAAGGCGCGCCTGATCAAGGAGCAGACCCACTATCGGACGGCACTAAAGAAGCTCGAAGACAACCAGGACGAGGCGGCGGCCGCCGCCATGCGCGCCAAGCTCGAAGAGATCGCCACCGCCATCGCCGGGGTCGAAGAGCGCGCCGCCAACACCCGTGCCGGCTACGTCTATGTGATCTCCAACCTCGGTTCGTTCGGTGAACGCATGGTCAAGATCGGGCTCACCCGCCGGCTGGACCCGATGGACCGCGTCCGCGAGCTCGGCGACGCCTCAGTGCCGTTCCGCTTCGACGTCCACGCGCTGATCTTCAGCGAAGACGCCGTGAGACTGGAAACACGCCTGCACAACGAACTCGCCGACCGCCGCGTTAACCGCGTCAACCTGCGCCGGGAGTTCTTCTACGCCACCCCGACCGAAGTCCGGGAACTCCTTGAGCACCTCACTGACCAGCACATCCTCGAGTACCACGAAGCGCCTGAAGCCCTTGAATGGCGGGCCAGCAGAAACGTTGTCACCGACAACGAACAATCATCGACCGACCCGACCGACAGTTCCGACAGCAGGAGGTCCACCTGACGCCCTGCGGCAGAGGCGGGGACTGTACGAATAACGGCTCTGTCGCTCTTTGGGACTGTACGAATAAAAATAAGAGCTCTGTCGCACATTCGGTGGTGGCGGAGCGTGAGCATCGGCCGCTACCAGTTGCAGAGAGTACGGTTGGCGCGCTGACCTCGATGTTTCACAACGGGGCGGCGCTGCAGTGGGGATGCCGGCCCCGGCGTGCCGGGCTCACATCGGCGACCACTGCGCAGGTCGGCCGACTCCATCGAACGACCGCTCCAATGTACGGACCTGCGACTCCGTGATCGGTGGGTCTAGCCATCGCCATCATCACCGTCCGTCACCACCGGATGTGCGACAGAGCCGAAAAGTGTTGACAGTCCCCACCCGGGCGGGCCGTCTTCGCAGGGCGACCTACCGCGGGATGCGGGGCGGCCGGGCGGTGGCTACGGTGGGGTCATGGCCGTATCGGTCGGTCTCGCCGATGCGGGTCGCTCGGCCATCGAGGTCTACGCGCCGTCCCTGACCGATTGCCCGAAAACACACACTCGCAGGCGTGTGGTCGCGTTCGCCGCACGCCGCCGAGACCGGCTCCTGAGCGGGGGAGGAGCGACCATGGACTACCGCGAGTTCATCCAAGTCACGCAGCGCGAGGGCGGCATCGACGGCGACCTGGCCGAACGCGCCGCGCGGGCGACCCTGACGACGCTGGCCAAGCGCCTGTCGCCCGGGCAGGCTCGCGGACTTCTCGAACGGCTCCCCGCAGAGATGAAGCCCTGGCTCCACACCCAACGCGTCGCCGAGGGCTTTGACGTCGATGAGTTCCTGTGCCGCGTCGCCGAGCGCGAGGGTGTTGACGTCGAGACCACCGAGCGGCACGCGCACGCCGTCTTCTTCGCGCTCGGGCGGGCGGTGAGCCGCGACGAGATCGCCGACGTGGCCGACGAGCTGCCCAGCGCTTCGCACCGCCGGTCGCCGAGGCCCACTGCAGGTTCTTCGACGTCACGCCGGACGAAGACTTCCTGGCCAAGGTCGCCGAACGCGCCAGCCTCGACGCCGACGAGGCGCTCCGCGCCACCGAGGCCGTACTGGAGACGCTCGCCGAGCGCATCGCCGGTGGCGAGGTGGACGACCTGATCCCGCGGCTTCCCCTCGCGGTGCACGGTCTGCTCAGACGCGGCCGGGCCACGAGCGGCGGGACGGCGCGACGGATACCGCTGGACCGGTTCGTGGACCGCATCGCCGAGCTGGCGGGCGTGGACCCGTTCGAGGCGCGCGAGTACGCCCGCGCGGTCTTCGCCACGTTGCGCGAGGCGGTACGGGACGACGAGTACTTCGACGTCACCGTCCAGCTGCCGATGGACTACCACGCGCTGCTGCCGGAGCGATGATGTCCACCCTTCCGGCGTACTGCACCGAGGAGGCTCACGGGCTGGCGACGATGCGCGGCCGTGCGGCCGAATGGAGCGCCGCCCTCGATCTGCTGACCGCGGCGCACGAGGGGCGCTCCGGAGTCCTGCTCGTCGAGGGCGAGCCCGGCATCGGCAAGAGCCTCCTCCTCCGCGAGGCGACGCGAACGGCCCGCGCGTGCGGCTTCTCGTCGGTGACGGCCGGCAGCCCCGAGCTCGGCCGGATGCCGCTCATGGAGTCGCTGCTCTCTGCGCTCGGCGAGGACGTGATCGCCGACGGCGAGGGACCGTCCGCCGAGCCGGACCGGCGCATGTGGCGGGTCGAGAGGATCCGCGCCGGTCTCGACAAACGAGCCGGAGCCGACCCCGTGCTGGTTAGCCTCGACGACCTTCAGCTGGTGGCGCCGACGGCCCTCGCGACACTGCGGGCCTGGACGTCACAGCTCGCCGGCCGGCCCGTCGCGTGGCTGCTGGCCTGCAGCACGGTGAAGGCGGGGAAGGCCGCCGGCCGCCTCTTCGACCTCCTCGAATACGACGGCGCGCGGCGGATCACCCTGCCGCCCCTCGACGACGACGCGCTGACCGGGATCGTCATCGACATGCTCGGTGCCGCGCCCGATCCGCGGCTGGCGGCGCTCGCCGGCCAGTCAGGCGGCAACCCGTACCTGCTCACCGGGCTCATCGCCGGGCTGCGCGGCGAGAACGGGATCCAGATCTGCGACGGCGGCGCACGGCTCGTCGCGGCCGGCCTGCCGCGGCGGTTCCAGGCGGCGGCACGGCACCTGCTCGACCAGCTGGGCCCGCGGACGCGCCATCTGCTGACCGTGACCGCGGTCCTGGCACGCTCGTTCTCGCCGGACGCCGCGGCCGCGGTGCTCGGCACGACCCCGGCCGCGATCGTCCTGCAGCTCGACGAGGCGCTGTCGGCGGGCGTGCTCACCGTCGCGGGGGAGGAGCTGGCCGCGTGGGACGCGGACGACCTGGCCGAGGGACTGCGGCTCGCCCGCGAGGCCGTCCGCCGGGCGGCGTCCACCGACGCCTGGTGCCTGCACCCCCGGATGATCCTGGCGATGCTCCTGACTGACGTCCGGCGGCTGGACGAGGCACGTTCGGTGATGGCGAGCGCGGGCGACGACACCAAGGTGCGCGGACGTCTCGTGTGGGCGGCAGCGCCCGCCGTGCTCCGCGCCCGCCTGCATCTGGCCGCGGGCCGCTTCGACGACGCGATCGCCGAGGCCGAGGCGGGCCTGGCGGCCACCAGCGGGCTGGGCCCGCACGTGCTGATGTCGTCCGCGCTGGCGGTGCTCGCCGTCGCCGCGCTGCGGTCCGGGGACCCGAACGCCGCACAGCGGTGCGTCGACCGGGCACGGCCCGGGCTGTCGCAGTACGGTTCGCCGCACGCGGAGGCCCGCTTCGCGCTCGTGAGGAGCCAGATCGCGAAGGGAGGGCGCGCGATGGTGCCGGTGCCGTGGCGACGGCGTTCGCGGAGCTGTGCGAGCAGGTGCCGGAGCACTCCTGGGCGCTGGTCAGCGACCCCACCGCGGCGGCCTGGCTGGTACGTACCGCACTCGCCCTGGACGATCGCGCGCGAGCCGAGACCGTGGTCGGCGCCGCGGAACGGCTCGCCCGCAACAACCCGGGCTTTCCCACCATCGCGGCGGCCGCCGAACACGCTCGCGGCCTGCTCGACGGGGACGCGTGCGCGCTGGACCGCGCGTCCGTGGACCACGCCGACCGGTGGGCACGCGCGTCCGCGGCGGAGGACCTCGGCGCACTGGCTGCGAGCCGGGGCACCGGGTCACGGCAGTCGGCCATCGCCGGCCTGGACCAGGCGCTGGCCGGCTACGACGGCATCGGCGCGACCTGGGACGCCGCCCGGGTGCGCCGCCGGCTTCGTCGGCTGGGCGTGCGGCGCCGCCACTGGACACAGGGCGACCGTCCCGTCTCGGGCTGGGGCAGCCTCACCGACACCGAGCGCCGGATCTCCGAGCTGGTCGCCCAGGGACTGACCAACCGGCAGGTGGCCGACCAGCTGTTCATCAGCGTGCACACGACCGCCTTCCACCTCCGTCACATCTTTCGCAAGCTCCAAATCGGCTCACGCTTCGAGCTGGCACGGCGGGTCATGGAGGAGAACCGGCAACGGACGCCGCCCGACGCACGTCTCGGCGCGGCGACACCGGTCAGCGCACCTCCCTGGCCAAGTCAGGGTCGTCCCGATCGAGCCGGCGGTCCACGGCCCGCATGACCTCCGCGCCGGCCGGGGCCCACGCGGCGTAGGGCGGTGCCCGATGGCGACCGGCCGGACCAGGGAGGAAGGACCAGTGTCGGCAGGAGTACGGCCGGGTATCGGGCAAAGTGCCGACTGCACGGGATGGAGCCGGCCACGATGCTGCGACGGGATCCTTTCGCGGACGTGCAGGAGCTGGTCAACCGCATGACAGGGCTAATCCAGCCCGCGGTCGAGGCCGAGGCCGAACGGCCCTGCGTGCCGGTCGCGGAGATCGACGAGACCCGGGGCGACCCCGGGCGGTGCCCTGCACGCCCGCCCCGGGCGACCCGAGCAGCTGGCCGCGGATCGAGGGGGAGCCATGGCAGTGAAGCTGAGTGAGCGGTCCTTCGAGTACGCGAAGAAACTGATCGACGAGGGGAGAGCCGTCGTCGACGAGATGGGCGAATGGAGCGAACACCAGCCGTCCACACAGCAGGAGAACGAGTTCATCGAGAAGTTCGGATTCGACGACTACGGCAGGTGGTACCTCGGCATCGACGACGACTACTCCAAGGACGAGAAGTCCAGGTACAAGTTCCCCTACGGGGACTTCGAGAGGGTCCACAGGTGCGGTGTGATCGCCGCGGAGGTGCGGGCGGCGCAGCGGAAGTACGACGACATCGAGGTCGCCGCGGCCCACTTGCACGGCATGCTCGACAAGCCGAAGTAACGCCCCGAGGTCTATCGCTGCGCGTTCCGGGCGACCGCCGCGAACTCGTCCAGCGCCCGTACGGTCTCCTCCGCGGGGAGCGTGGGCAGGTCGAACAGCACCCGGTCCACGCCCGCATCCGCCAGCCGGGCGACGACGTCACGATCGCCGGGCACGGCGTAGACGGTCACGGGGATCGGCCCGCGCCCGGCCTCGGACGCGCGGCGCCGCAGGTCGGCGACCTTGCGGGTGATCTCCTCGACGCCCAACCCGTAGGTCGGCATCCAGCCGTCGCCGTACTCCAGCACGCGATCGAGCGTTTTCGGCCCGGAACCGCCGACGAGGATCGGGGGATTCGGGCGTTGTACGGGCTTGGGCCAGGAGAAGATCGGGTCGAAGTCCACGAAGTCGCCGTGGAACTCGGCCTGTTCCTTTGCCCATATCTCCTTCATCGCGAGGACCCGTTCACGCAGCAGACTCATGCGGGTCTTCGGATCGGTGCCGTGATCGCGCATCTCCTCGCGGTTCCAGCCGGCGCCCACGCCGACGACGACCCGTCCGCCGGAGACGTGGTCGAGGCTCGCGATCTCCTTGGCCGCGATGATGGGGTCGCGTTCGATGAGGAGAAGGATCCCGGTGCCGAGCAGGAGCCGTTCGGTCGTCCCGGCCATCGCGGTGAGGGTCACGAACGGATCGAGCGTCCGGTAGTACTTCCGCGGAAGCTCGTCACCCTCGGGCCACGGCGACTCCCGCTTCACCGGGATGTGCGTGTGCTCGGCGATGAACACCGACTCGAAGCCGCGCCGCTCGAGTTCGCCGCCCAGCCGCGCAGGATGAATGCCCTCATCCGTGACGAACGTCGCGATGCCAAATCTCATGGGTGCCCCCGAATCTCCCTGCTGACTCCTTCCCCAAGGTGGGCGTCCCGGCAAACGCGACATCATCCAGCCGCACGATCTACCCGTGACCAAGGGCTTGCAGGAGAGCATCCACGAGTTCCGCAAGCTCGACGAGGAGATCGAGCTCGAGTCGCTCCTCGAGCGGCTCGCCAAGCACCCGCCGTAGGCGCCGTCCTCCGTACGTCCCGTCTTGACCTGAGGACGCCGCGGCGCCCGCGCCGTGGCCGGCCACCGGGACCGCCCATGTCTACCAAGGCTGAGGACGCGACCGGCCGCACGATGGGCGAGCGTCGAGATGTAGGCCTATTGACGCAGGGCCTCGGGCGTCTGAGCCGGTCACGAACCGCCAAGTGGCCGACCAGCTCATTCATGAGCGTGCACACGGTCGCCTTCCACCTGCGGCACGTCTTCCGCAAGCTCGAGGTGACCTCGCGGGTGGAGCTGACCCGGCTCGTCATGAAGGCGAGCAAGTGATCAGGACGGGGCCGCCGCGAGTGGTCAGCAGCCTAGCCGATTAGGGGATGTCGCCCGAAGCGCCGGTGCATAGCGTCAAGGGCATGGAAACCGTTGAGGACCACACGAGCGCCGCCCGTCTCTTCATCACGGGGACGCTCATCATGGATCCCAGGATGAGCCACGAGAAGCTCATGGCCGCTCAGGCCGAGGCCGCACTCGCGGACGGCGTGGCGGCGGCGGTCTGGGACGGCAGGGCGGTCGTTCGTCGCGGTGCCCGCCATCGTCGCCGACCGTTACCAAGTGCTGGTCGACGCACCGTTCGCCGAGGAGCGCGGCGCGTACTGGCCGCGGCGCTGGTGGCTCCGGCCGACAGCGCGAGCCGGCCGGTGTGACCCTTCGGGAGGAGATCGAGATGAGCCAGGCCACAACGGTCGACCGCGGCAAGTGGGCGGAGTTCTTCGACACGCTTAGCGCGGATCACGCCGGTCACAGCGCCGCCATCGAACTGCTCGGCGCCGACTTCGGCGACCAGTTCGAGACCGAGCGCCTGCCGTTCGCGTACGCCTCCTACGATCCCCGTGACGATGTGGTCGTCATCGCGCTCGGGGGGAACTCGGCGCGATTCCCGGTTCTGCTCCGCCACATGATCGACCATCCCACGGAGATCGACTTCACGGTCCCAGCCCCGGCCGAGACCGACGTCCGGATCGTCGGCGGGGACGGGACCGCGACCCTGCTGCGCCTGCGACCGGAACCCGCCCTGCCTCCCTGAGCCCGCCGACGGACGCCGTGCGGCGGCCGTCCGGTGCCCCAGGCCCCGGCGGACCGTGGAGACCTCGGGCTCCGGGCAGCCGCGTCGGCGGGCCTGAGCCTCGTCCGATCCACGGAGGCGTCCGCGGTCCGGACGTCGCCGCACCGTCCGAATAATCCGCTGAGACGCTCGTAAAGCAGCCGGACGGCCATCGCGCCTTCGCCCACGGCCGACGCGACCCGCTTGATGGACCCGCTCCTGACGTCGCCGACCGCGAACACGCCCGGCTGGCTGGTCTCCAGGGGAGGCGCGTCGTCGCCGGTGCGGATGAAGCCTTTCTCGTCCAGCTCCACCTGGCCGGCCAGCCAGCCGACACAGGGGTCGGCGCCGATGAAGATGAACAGGTTCCGGGCTTCGTGGACGCGCCGTTCGCCGGTGCGGTGGTCCTCGACGACGACCGCCTCCAGCGTCTCGTCGCCGACCAGCTCGCGCACCTCGGTGCGCAGGTGGACCTCGATGCCCGGGGAGTGCTCGATCTGGTCGATCAGGTAGCGGGACATGTTCTCGCCCAGGTCACCGCCCCGGACGAAAAGCCTGACCCGGTCCGCGCGCTTGGCGAGATAAAGGGCGGCCTGGCCGGCCGAGTTGCCGCCGCCGACGACCGCGACGGGCACGTGGACGCACTGCAGCGCCTCGACCTCGGTGGCGGCGTAGTAGATGCCGCAGCCCTCGAACCGTTCGAGGCCAGGGACGTCGAGCCGCCGGTAGCGGGCACCTGTGGCGAGCACCACCGTGCGGGCGCCGATCCGGCCGCCGTCGCCGAGGGCGACGCCGTAGCCGCCGTTCTCGACCTCCAGCGCGGTGGCCTCCGCGGGGACGCCGAGCTGCGCGCCGAACTTCTCGGCCTGGATGACCGCGCGCTCGGCGAGTTCGGCGCCGGAGATTCCAGAGGGGAACCCCAGGTAGTTCTCGATGCAGGAGGACGTGCCGGCCTGGCCGCCGGTGGCGACCGCGTCGACGACGATCGTGCTCAGGCCCTCGGACGCGCCGTAGACGGCCGCGGCCAGCCCGGCGGGCCCGGCACCGACGATGACGAGGTCGGCGGCGTCGCCGTGGGCGGCCGGTGTCGGCAGGCCGATCGCGCGGGCCAGCTCGGCGTTGTTCGGGTTGCGCAGGATCCGGTCGCCGTTGAGGATCACCAACGGTGTGTCCTCGGGCCGGACGCACAGCCGCCGCAGCGCCTGTTCGGCCTGCGTGTCCTGTTCCAGGTCGATCCACTGGTGCGGGAGCCGGTTGCGCGCCGCGAAGTCCCGCAGCCGGCGGATGTCGGGGGAGAACCGGGAGCCGATGATCCGCAGCCCGGCGCCGAGCTCGATCAGGAGTGAGCGCCGGATGAAGTAGGCGCGCAGGACGAGGTCCCCGAGCGCGAGGTCCCGGGCGATCAGCAGGCGCAGGCGCTCCGCCGGGATCCGCAGGACCGCTCCCGGCTCGTCGACCACGGCTCCGACCAGCGCCGCCTGCCCGGTGAGCAGGCCCAGCTCGCCGAGGAAGCGGCCCGGGCCGTGCACCCGGATCACCTTGTCGGCGTCGACCATCGCGACCGACCCCACCAGGACCACGAAGAAGTCATAGTCCGGCTCGCCCTGCCGGAACAGGACCTCGCCCTGTCGGGTCGGGAGGCGCTCGCCGTACGCGGACAGGTCCTCGATCTGCTCGGGGTCCAGCCGCGGCCACGCGCCGTGCAGGTCAGGTGTCTCTTGCAAAGTTCTTCTCCACCCATGCGCGCAGCGCCGGAGCCGGCGCGGCGCCGGCCTGCCGATCGATCACCTTGCCGTCCCGCATGAGGAGCAAGGTCGGCACGGCCTGGACGGCGAAGCGTTCCTGGATCTTCGGCGCATGGTCGATGTCGACCTTCACGAGCTTGATCCGGCCGGCCATCTCGCGGGCGAGCTGTTCGAGCGCCGGACTGACCATGCGGCACGGGCCGCACCAGGTCGCCCAGAGATCGACCACCACCGGGACGGATGCGCGTTCGGCGACGTCGGTGAAGTCGTCGTCACCGGCATCGGCGATCCAGGGGAGCGGCCGGTGGCAGTTCCCGCAGCGAGGGGTGCCGTCGGCCGCCGTCGGCACCCGGTTCTTCCTGCCGCAGTTCGTGCATTGGACGGTCATTCGGTCCCCTCAGGGGTTCTCGTAGGAGACCGTGAGCTCGCCGTCGTCGAGGTCCACGCGGATCACGGCGCCGTCGAGGATCTCTCCGGACAGCAGCGCGCGCCCGATGCGGGTCTCGACCTCACGGGCGATGAACCGGCGCAGCGGACGGGCGCCGTACACAGGATCGAAGCCCTGCCGTGCGATGAAGACGTCCGCCTCGGGCGTCACCTCCAGGGTCATCCGGCGATCCGCGAGGCGGGCCCGCAGATCGTTGAACATCAGCTCGACGATCCGCTCGATCTCCTGCTGCGTCAGCGGTCTGAACAACACGGTGTCGTCGACCCGGTTGAGGAACTCGGGCCGGAAGTGCGAGCGAAGCGCGTCCATGACGGCATCGCGCGCGTCCGGCTTGAGCTCGCCGTCCGAGGTGACCCCGACCAGCAGATAGTCCGAGCCGATGTTGGACGTCATGATCAGCACGGTGTTGCGGAAGTCCACAGTGCGGCCCTGGGCGTCGGTCAACCGGCCATCGTCGAGGACCTGCAGCAGCGTGTTGAAGACGTCGGTGTGCGCCTTCTCGATCTCGTCCAGCAGCACGACGGAGTACGGCTTACGCCGCACCGCCTCGGTGAGCTGGCCGCCCTCCTCGTACCCGATGTATCCGGGCGGGGCGCCGACCAGGCGGCTGACGGTGTGCCGCTCCTGGTACTCGCTCATGTCCAGCCGGATCATGTTCTCCTCAGTGTCGAACAGCGCCGCGGCGAGCGTCTTGGCCAGTTCGGTCTTCCCCACGCCGGTGGGGCCGAGGAAGATGAACGAGCCGATCGGGCGGCGGGGGTCCTTGATCCCGGCCCGGGCCCGGATGATCGCGTCGGTGACGAGCCGCACCGCCTCGTCCTGGCCGACGACGCGCTCGTGCAGCACCTCGTCGAGCCGGAGCAGCTTCTCCCGCTCGCCCTCCTCGAGACGGCTCACCGGGATCCCGGTCCAGCGGGACACGATCTCGGCGATCTCCTCCTCGGCCACGACCTCGCGCAGCAGCCGCCGCCCGCCCTGCTTCTCGGACAGCCGCTCCTCCTCGGCCTCCAGCCTGCGCTGCAGCTCCGGCAGCAGGCCGTGGCGCAACTCGGCGGCCCGGTTCAGGTCGTAGTTCCGTTCGGCCTGGTCGGCCTCACGGCGGACACGTTCGATCTCCTGGCGCAGGTCCTGCACCTTGCGCAGCGCCTGCCGCTCGGCCTCCCACTGGGCCCGCATCGCGTCGGCCTCGGCCCGCAGGTCGGCCAGCTCCTTGCGCAGGTCCTCCAGGCGCGCCCTGCTGGCCGGGTCGTCCTCCTTCGACAGTGCGGCCTCCTCGATCTCCAGGCGCATCACCCGCCGGGTGAGCTCGTCCAGCTCGGCCGGCATCGAGTCGATCTCCGTACGCAGCTTCGCGCACGCCTCGTCGACCAGGTCGATGGCCTTGTCCGGCAGGAACCGGTCGGAGATGTAGCGATGGCTGAGCGTCACCGCCGCGACGATCGCGGAATCCTGGATCTTCACGCCGTGGAAGACCTCCAGGCGCTCGCGCAGGCCACGGAGGATGGAGATGGCGTCCTCGACCGACGGCTCGTCGATCATCACCGGCTGGAATCGGCGTTCGAGCGCGGCGTCCTTCTCGATGTGCTTGCGGTACTCCTGCAGCGTGGTGGCGCCGATCATGTGCAGCTCGCCGCGGGCCAGCATCGGCTTGAGCATGTTGCCCGCGTCCATCGCGCCCTCGGCCGCGCCGGCACCGACGACGGTGTGCAGCTCGTCGACGAACAGCAGGATCCGGCCCTCGCCGGCCTTGACCTCGTTCAGCACCGCCTTGAGGCGTTCCTCGAACTCCCCGCGGTACTTCGCGCCCGCCACCAGCGAGCCCATGTCGAGAGCCCAGACGGTCTTGTCCCGCAGCCCTTCCGGCACGTCGCCCTGGTCGATGCGCTGGGCGAGGCCTTCCACGATCGCGGTCTTGCCGACACCCGGGTCGCCGACGAGCACCGGGTTGTTCTTGGTCTTGCGGGACAGGATCTGGATGACGCGGCGGATCTCGGTGTCCCGGCCGATGACCGGGTCGAGTTTCCCGGTCCGTGCCTCGGTGACCAGGTCCCGGCCGTACTTCTCCAGGGCCTCGTAGGCGGCCTCCGGCATCGACGAGGTCACCCGCTGGTTGCCGCGGACCTTCGTCAGCTCCTCGAGGAACCGGTTCCGCGTGACCCCCTGGACCAGCCCGTCCTCGATGAGGGCCAGCACGAGGTGCTCGACCGAGACGTACTCGTCCTTCAGCCGTTTCGCCTCGCGCTCGGCCGTGTCGAACAGCCGGGAGAGCCGTTGGGTCACGTACACCTGACCGGGCGCCGCGCCCGGGCCGGTGACCCGCGGGCGCCGCTCGAGCCGCGACTCGGTCTCCGCGCGCAGCAGGTCGGTGTTCACGCCGGCCCCCGCCAGCAGCCGGGGAGCCAGGCCCTCCGGCTGGTCGAGCAGGGCGAGCAGGAGGTGCTCGGCGTCGATCTCGGTGTGTCCGAAGCGCAGGGCCTTGGTCTGCGCGTCGTGCAGGGCTTCCTGGGACTTCTCGGTCAGTCGGTTCAGGTCCATGATCGGTCTCCGGGACGTGGACGGACGCGTCTTTGTGCGGCCTCGAGAGCGGCGATGCGGTCGAGCAGGTCGCACACGAGGCCGAGCGCGGCGTAGTTCAACGAGAAGTCGGCGCGGAGCCGCTGCACGCGGGCGAGGACCGCGAACTGGTCGCGGGCGAGCCACAGCGCGCCGGAGGCGTCCCGCTCGGCGTCGAGGATGCCCAGGACGACCAGGCGGCGGACCAGTTCCGGATGGACCCAGGCGGCCCGCGCGAACGTCTCCAGGTCGAACCGGACGGGTGGTACGGGCCGTGCCGGCCGGACGAGCGCGTATCTCATCACCGCCTCCTCGGGTCGAAGGACGACGTGGCGGCCAGCTCCTGGAAGAGGCGTTTCTCCTCCGGACTCAGCCGGTGCGGCACCTGGATCTGGACCTCGGCGAACAGGTCGCCGGGCCTGCCGCGCGGATTGGGCAGGCCGCGGCCGCGCAGCCGCAGCCGCCGCCCGCAGGACGTGCCCGCCGGCACCTTCACCTTCGCCTCGCCGGCCGGAGTGTCGACCGGGGCGGTGGTCCCGAGCGCGGCCTCCCACGGCGTCAGCGGAAGCCGTACGGTGACGTCGCGGCCGTCGACGCGATACCGCTCATGCGGCCGGAGCCGGACGACCAGGTACAGGTCGCCTCGCTGCCCGCCGTCCGAGCCGTGGCCGCCCTGACCGGCGAGCCGGATGCGCTGGCCGTCGGTGACCCCGGCGGGGATGTCGACGTCGATGGTCCGCGGGCCGTCGGGCCCGGAGATCGTGATCCTGTGGTGCCCGCCGTGGTACGCCTCTTCCACGGTGAGCTCCAGCTCGGCCTCCTGGTCGGCGCCCGGGATCGGCCCCCGGCCGAAACCGGCGCCGCCACGGCGGCGACCCCGCTCGGATCGGCGGCCGAAGATGCCGCCGAGCAGGTCCTCGATGTCGACCTCCTCGGCGCCGGCCCCGCCGAACTCCCCGAAACCGGTGTCGCCGAATCCTCCGGCCCCGGCACCCGCACGCGTCCGCCCCCCGGCGCCGGCGCGGGCCCACGTCTGCGGGTCGACGTCCGGCGGCACGCGCCGGAAGTCCTCGCCGAAGGCGTCGTAGCGCTTGCGCTGCTCCCGGTCGGACAGCACGGCGTACGCCTCGGACGCCTCCTTGAAGCGCTCCTCCGCGTCCGGGTCCTTGTTGACGTCGGGGTGGTATTTGCGGGCCAGCTTGCGGTACGCGCGCTGGATCTCGTCCTGGCTCGCCGTCCGCGGCACCCCGAGGACCTCGTAGAAGTCACGAGCCGGGGCCATCGGTCTGTGTTCCCTTCGACACCACGACCTGCGCCGGGCGCAACTGGCCGTCCCCGGAGCCGTACCCGGGGCGGGTCACCTGGACGACCGTCCCCTCCGGCACCTCCGCGTCGGGAACGGTGGCCACCGCCTCGTGCCGGGTCGGGTCGAACGGTCGCCCCACGTCGTCCTGCCGCGGGAAGCCGAGCCGGGTGAGCAGCTCCAGCGCTTGGTCGCGTACGGCCCGCACTCCCTCGAGGAGGACCGCGCAGTCGGCACCGCCGTGCTCGATCGCCCGTTCGAGGTTGTCCACGACGGGGAGCCACTCCGCGACGGTGCGGGCCCGTTCGGCGAAGCGCTGCCGCTCGGCGTCGCGGGCTGCCCGCTTGCGGTGGTTGTCGAGGTCGGCGAGGGCACGCTTCCAGCGGTCCTCCAGTTCCGCGATCTTCGTCGCCGAACCGGTCTCGTCCTCTTTCGGCTCTTCCGGCCGCATGTCACTCATCGGTCGTGAACTCCGCGTCGATCACGTCCTCGTCGCCCCCGGCGCCGGGACCACCCTCGGGGCCAGGTCCGCCGGATCCGCCGCGCCCGGACGGGCCCGCCCCGGCGGTCGCCGCGGTCAGGCCGTAGAAGACCTGCTGCAGCTCGGCGGCCAGGTTCCGGAGCCGCTCGACCGGCGCTTCCTCCTTGATCGCCTGGCGGGCGTCGCCGACGAGCATCTCGGCGCGCGCCTTCTCGTGCGCCGGCACGCCCTCCCCGAGCTCCTGCAACCGCTTTTCGACCTGGTAGGCGATGGAGTCGAGCTGGTTGCGGGCGTCGATCACCTCGCGCAGGCGCTCGTCCTCGGAGCGGTGCTGCTCGGCGTCCTTGATCATCCGCTCGATCTCGGACTGGTCGAGGTTGCTGGTCTCGCTGATCGTGACCTTCTGCTCGGCGCCGGTGTCCTTGTCCCGCGCGGAGACGTGGAGGATGCCGTTCGCGTCGATGTCGAAGGTCACCTCGATCTGCGGCACGCCGCGCGGGGCGGGGCGAATGTTCTCCAGCCGGAACCGTGCGAGGACCCGGTTGTCGGCGGCCCGCTCGCGTTCGCCCTGCAGGACGACGACGTCCACCGCGGTCTGGTTGTCCTCGGCGGTGCTGAAGACCTCCGTCCGGCGGGCCGGGATCGTCGTGTTCCGCTCGATGATCTTGGTCATGACGCCGCCGAGCGTCTCCAGGCCGAGCGAGAGTGGGGTGACGTCGAGCAGGACGACGTCCTCGACCTCGCCCTTGATGACGCCGGCCTGCGCCGCCGCGCCCAGCGCGACGACCTCGTCCGGGTTGACCGTCATGTTCGGATCCTTGCCGGCGGTCAGCCGGCGCACGAGGGCCTGGACGGCCGGGATACGCGTCGACCCGCCGACGAGGATCACCTCGTCGACGTCATTCGCGGTGACCTTCGCGTCCGCCATCGCCGTCTCCACGGGATCGGTGCAGCGCTCGATCAGGTCCCCGGTGATCTGCTCGAACGTCGAGCGCATCAGCGTCGTGTTCAGGTGCTTGGGCCCGGTCGCGTCCGCGGTGACGAACGGCAGGCTGATCGTCGTCTGCGTCACCGAGGACAACTCGACCTTCGCCTTCTCCGCCGCCTCGAACATGCGCTGCAGCGCCTGCGGGTCCTGTCGGAGGTCGATACCGTTGTCGCGCTGGAACTCGTCGGCGATGTGGTCGACGATCCGGCGGTCGAAGTCGTCCCCGCCGAGATGCCCGTCCCCGGCGGTCGCGAGGACCTCAACGACGCCCTCGCCGATGCTGAGCAGGCTCACGTCGAACGTGCCGCCACCGAGGTCGAAGATGAGCACCGTCTCGTTCGCGCCCTTGTCCAGGCCGTAGGCGAGCGCTGCCGCGGTGGGCTCGTTGATGATCCGCAGGACCTCCAGGCCGGCGATCTTCCCGGCGTCCCGCGTGGCCTGCCGTTGAGCGTCGTTGAAGTAGGCGGGGACCGTGATGACGGCTTCCGTCACCCGCTCCCCAAGGAACTTGCCGGCGTCGTCGGCGAGCTTGCGTAGCACCAGCGCGGAGATCTCCTCCGGCGCGTGCTGCTTGCCCCTGACGTTGAAACGGACCGCCCCATCCGGGCCGGCCACCACATCGAACGAGACCGCGTTGATCTCGCTCTTCACCTCGTCGTACCGCCGGCCGATGAAGCGTTTGGCCGAGTAGATGGTGCCCTTGGGGTTCAGGATCGCCTGCCGGCGGGCGAGCTGCCCGACGAGGCGCTCGCCCTGCTCGGTGAAGGCCACCACGGACGGCGTCGTGCGCGATCCCTCGCTGTTGGGGATCACGGTCGGGTGACCGTCCTCGGTGGTAGCGATCACGGAGTTCGTGGTTCCGAGATCGATTCCGACTGCCTTGGCCATGCTCTCCTCCTGGCCGGTCCGGCGGAGCCCCGGCTTTCGACGGAGAACAACATGACCGGCTTGGACGCTCGGAGCTCCTGCGTCAAGATGGCGCTACACCATCCAACGCTCGCCCATCGCGTGGCCGGTCGCATCCTCAGGCTTGGTAGACATGGCGGTCCGCGTCTCGGCGGTGGCGCAGGGTCTCCCGGGCCGTGCCGGGGGCGGGGATCGACGGACGAACTCCGCCCGGCGGGTGCTCGCTTGACATCCCCCGATCGTGTAATGCGTCGGGTGGTGTCGTGGTGGCCTACAGCAGCAGGTCGAACACGCGGGCGACGCGTTCCCACTGCTCGGTGTGCGGGTTCTTCAGCTTCGGATCGATCAGCTTGAACGCGCGGGCGAGCGCGACGGTCAGCCCTCCGGCGATCTCCGGCAGGCCGGCCTCGGTCTCGTCCGCGACCATCAGCTCGAACGGCGGGTGCTTGGCGAGCCGCTCGAGGAGCGACTCGAGCTCGATCTCCTCGTCGAGCTTGCGGAACTCGTGGATGCTCTCCTGCAAGCCCTTGGTCACGGGTAGATCGTGCGGCTGGATGATGTCGCGGGCGTTGGCCTTGGCGCGTGCCTGGCCGATGAGGAGCAGGTCGTAGATCTTGCCGTCGACGAAGTCGTCGTAGCGCTTGAGGTCGTCCTTGTCGACGTCCAGGCTCGCGGCGGCGCGGAAGAGGCGCTGAAACTTCGGTATGCCGGTCGGGGGCATGGGTACCACCTCCTGCCACCCAGCCTTGTCTCGGGACGGGCTCGCGGCATCCCACGACCGGACGGGGTATAAGCCACGCCGGCGGCACGGTCCGGGGCACAGCGGTCCTCGGCGCGCTTCCGCCGCCCGACGGGCGGGGTCAGCGCGCGTAGTACTCGACGACGAGCTGCTCGTCGCAGATGACCGGAATCTCCTTTCGGGCCGGCGGTCGTACGAGCTTTGCACGCAGATCCGGCAGCTCGACCCGCAGGTACGACGGGTGCGCCGCGGCGTGGGCGCCCGTCGCCGCGATCACGAACGGCGTCTTGGCCTTGCTACGGTCCGCGACCTCGACGACCTGGCCGGGGCGGAGCCGGTAGGCGGGCTTGTCGACCTTGCGGCCGTCGACGCGGATATGACCGTGGGTGACGGCCTGGCGCGCCTGATAGATCGTCGGCGCGAACCCGGCGCGGAGCACGACGGCGTCCAGGCGCGTCTCCATGTCCCGGACCAGCGTCTCGCCGGTCTTGCCCGGGCGCCGGGCGGCCTGCTTCACGGCACGTCGCAGCTGCCTCTCGCCAATGTTGTACTGCGCCCGCAGCCGCTGCTTCTCCAGCAGCCGCGTCTTGTAGTCGCTGGTTCTCGTCCGAGCACGGCCGTGTTGCCCGGGTGGGGTCGGCCGGTGTTCCATCAGCCGTGCCGCCTTCGGGGTCAGCGCCACGCCGAGGGCGCGGCTCAGCCGGGTCTTCGATCGTTCGGTCTTCATCGCTCTCACCTCCTTCTTTCGCATTCTCGGGGTTTCTCGGTGTCGTGACGTCCTTCCGGCGCGAGCAGGGACGTGTCGGGCGGCCCGGTGCATTCTCGGTCGTGCGAACGCACCGGGCCGTTGCGGCGTCGGCGGACGCCGGACGCCAGGGGACCTGCCGGGGAGGGGGAATGGGGAATTGGCCGACAGGTCCCCAGCCATGCCGCCGTGCGGGTACCGGGCAGGCCGCAGCGCGCGTGCCCCGGCGATGACCGAAGACGCCTGCGAAACTGCCTGCCGCGGGACGGAGCCCCTATCCTGACCGGGTGCCGGTCCGCCCAGAGCGGCGGGCGCCACGATCCGATGGCACGGCGGAATCCGTGCGGAGAGCCGGGGGCCGGGGGACGACCGCTCGTCCCGGCTAGGTCTGGTACAACAAGCCAGGACATCGGGCTGTTCCCGGGCCGTGGCCGGAGATGCGGCGTGGCGAGATGGGAACCGTCCGGTGTCACGGCGCGAGCGGGGCCGTAGGGAACCGCCGATCTGGTTGTCTACCCCGCAGGGCGGCGTCCTGTGGCCGCGAGTTTCCACGCGGGGGTGGAAAATGATCACCGTACCCACAGCATCGAGCGAGGACGCGCTGACCGCGGCGCGTCACCCGGATGGCGGTCCGGCCGTCGGCAAGGTGCTCACCCTGATGATCGTCACGACCGAGGCCGGCCAGTACGACGCGCTGCGGGCATCGGCCAAGGCGTCGAGGGAACATCCCAGCCGGATCACCGCGGTCATCCCGCGCGGCAGCGACGAGGCGACCCGGATGGACGCGGAGATCCACGTGGGCGATGCCGGGCCGGGCGAGACCTTGCTGTTGCGGTTGGACGGCCTGCTGGTGCGGCACGCCGAATCGGTGGTGCTGCCCCTGCTGGTGCTCGACACTCCGGTCGTCACCCGGTGGCCCGGGTTCGCTCCGGGGAGCGGCTCGTCACCGACGCCGCTGGGAACGCCGATCCTCTCGGCGCCCTCGAGCGGCTGGGTGAGGGATACATACCTGCCTGGGACACCGACCTGTCCTGGACGCGTCTCACCCCGTGGCGTTCGCTGCTGGCCGCCGCGCTCGACCGGCCCCACGACGAGGTCACCGGCACGGTGATCGAGGCGGAGCCGCGCAATCCCAGCGCCATGCTGCTGGGCGCGTGGCTGGCCGGACGCCTCGGCGTGTCGTGCGAGCTGTCGTTCTCGCGTGGGCCCGGATCACACTGTCCGGCTGCCCACGGAGTCCGGCCCGATCGCGGTGACGCGCCCGGATGGCAGGGTGGCGACCTTGTCGCGGCCCGGCGAGCCCGACCGGCAGGTGGTGCTGCGTCGGCGCCGTGAGGCCGAACTGATCGCCGAGGAACTGCGGCGCCTTGAACCGGATGATGTCTACCGCGAGGCCGTCAGGGGTGACCGCAGAGCGTCATCGTCCGCGGTCCCCTGAGCATGATCTGAGATGAACCCGAAGGTTGCGATGACCATGCTGGTCGACGTCGCGGTCGAGCGCTACAGGTTCGTGTGCGGGCGCTGCGGCCGCGCCTGGACCGCCAACGACGACGTGCAGTACGTGAGCGATGACGTCGGCGCGGTATTCGCGTTCTACCGGCTGGACGGCGTGCCGGTGCAGCCGCCCACCGGGGGCGAGGTCACCTGCCCGAACTGCGGCGCCATGGGGGTCGCCGTGATCCCCGAGGGGCATCGCGACAGCCCGCCCGCGCGGCTGGACAGCGACGAGCCCCGCCTTCGCGTGACCACCACCGACGAACAGCGCCGCGCGTCCGCCCCCCCCCACCTGCCGGCCGTCGTGAGCCGGACATAGGGGTCTGGCCCGGTGCCGGGGCGGCCTGGTCGCGGCCGGCGGGCCGGGCGTGCCCCGCCGGTCATTCGACGTCGCGGATGTCGCGGACGTCGGGATCGTCGAGGTCGAGCCAGCGGTCCACGGCCCGCATGACCTCCGCGCTGATCCTGCCCTTGTGGTACAGCCGCCGGAGTCTCTCGCGTTGCGTCCGCACCAGTTCGCGGCGCAGGCCGACGGCGTCGGTGACCTCCTCTACCTCCTCGTCGAGCTCGGCCCGGATTCGGTCGATCCGGTCCTCATAGATCTGGCGGTAGGCCCGGGCGGTGCGCTCGTCCACCGCACCGGCTTCGATGAGCTCGTCGAGCCGCGCCAGCGCGGTCTCCAGCATCTCCCGGCGGGCATCGAGCGTCTGGATCCGGACGCGGTCCGACTCGGCGAGGCCGAGCCGGCGCAGCAGAGCTGGCAACGTCATGGACTGTCCGATCAGGGTGATGAACACGATCGCGGCAGCCACGGAGATCTGCTCGCTGCGGATCTCCGGCGGCAGATCGCGCGCGGCCGTCGGCAGGGACAGCACGATCGCCAGGGTGGTGGCGCCGCGCATGCCGCTCCACCCGATGACGAGCCGCTCGCGCCACGGCAGGTGGTCGAAGGCGAAGTGCCGCCCCGGCAGGTACCGCGAGAGCGGGAACACGAGCAGCGTCCACACCAGCCGCAGGACCACGACGACGGCCGAGACCACCATCGTGCCGATGACGGTCCGTGACCAGGGCAGGCCGGCCAGCTCACGGAACAGCGCGCGGGTCTGCAGGCCCAGCAGTACGAACAGGGCCGACTCCAGCATGAACACCAGCACTCGCCAGAACACCTGTCCGGTCAGCCGGGACGCGGGCTGCAGCATGCCCTCGCCGCGGGTGCCGAGGTAGAAGCCCGCGGCGACGGTGGCGAGGACCCCGGACAGGCCAAGCCGGTCGGCCGGGACGAACGCAAGGTACGGCGTCAGCAATGACATGATGATCTGGCTGCCGGCATCGCGGATCCGGCGGCGGACACGGGCGCTGACGAGGCCCACCACGAGGCCGTACGCGATGCCGCCGACGACCACCTCGGCCAGACGGACGGCACCGTGGCCGAAGGAGAACGGCCCCCTCAGCGCTTCGACGGCGAGCCCGAACGCGGTCAGCGCGACGCCATCGTTGATGAGGCTCTCACCCTCGACGATGGTCACGATTCGGATCGGCGTGGCCAGCCGTTTCATGATCGAGGTCGCCGCGACCGGGTCGGTCGGAGCGACGGCGGCGCCGAGGGCGATGGCCGCCGCCCAGCCCATCGCGGGCATCGTCCACCACGCCGCCGACCCGGCGGCGACGGTGGTCACCAGCGTCAGCCCGACGGCGAGCGTGATGATCGGCACCGCGTCCGCCTTCGCCTCCCTCGGCGCGGTGAAGAACGCCGCATGGTAGACGAGCGGTGGCAGGAAACCGAGCAGCACGAGCTGCGCCGGGAGCCGGGTCTCGGGCATGCCGGGCAGGAAGCCGACCGCAGCGCCGAGGATCACCAGCAGGATGGCCTCGGGAATCCCCGCCCGGGCGGACAGCGTGCGGGAGAGCAGCACCACCACCGCGATGGCAAGGCCGACGACGAACAGGGACGCGGGGCTCATGGTCGCGGTCCTTCCCCGGAGAGCGGTCGTTCGAGCCTTGGCGGCGGGCGGCGGGCGGCGGGCGGCGGGCGGCGGGCGGCGGCGCGCAGGTCCGGGCATCGCGTCGTGACCGCGGAACGCG
>NZ_JAMXMY010000014.1 GCF_024055795.1 Actinoallomurus purpureus
CCGGAAGTTAAGCCTTTCAGCGCCGATGGTACTGCACTGGAGACGGTGTGGGAGAGTAGGACGCCGCCGGACACATACATAGATCAGGAAAGCCCGCCAGGCATCAGCCGGCGGGCTTTCCTGCGTTTCGGGAAATTCTCGGACTCTCAGTGTTGATCTCTATAGTCTCGATCGTTCTGCCTGATCAACACGGCCGATCGGAGACATCATGTCGGTGCGACGGCTCGGTGCGCCCGCGGATCTGGAGACGGCACGTCCCCTCCCTGCGCGTTCAATCGGATTCCTCGTGGGCCGCTCCCGCCCCTAGACGGATCTTCGGCGTCACCTCACGCGGAGCGCGAGTTTCGCGTGGTCAGCCTCGGGGAGCCAGTCGCGCTGTGGTGTGTAGTCCAGCCAGCGCCGGGTGCGGCCGGTTTCGGCGAAGCCGCGCAGCAGGGTGTCGAGCAGCGGGTGGCGGTAGGACTCGCGCCAGGCCAGCGACCAGGCGTACAGCGGGGTCGGCTCGACGAGGGGGATGGAGCGCAGGCCCGCGTGGTCGGGCAGCGGCGCGTCGGCGGGGAAGAGTGTGAAGCAGGCCGTGTCGGTGCGGATGTGGTGAACGAGGTGGTCCAGGCCCAGGTTGGGGCCGTCCTGCCGCCGCGTGATGTGGAACTCGTCGGCGAAGCGGCGGAGGAAGTCCAGGCGGGTGAGTTCGGCCGGGCACCACAGGGTGCTGTCACGTAGGTCGGCCGGGCGCAGTTCGTCGGCGCCGGCCAGCGGGTGGGACGTACTGACCACCGCGTCGACGGGTTCCAGCCGCACCAGCCGCTGAGTGAGGCCCGCGTCGAGGCCGCCCGGCAGCGCGTGCACCCGGCCGAACCCCAGGTCGGTGTCGCCGCGCAGCAGCGCCGCCGCGACCGACGGCCAGTCACGTCCCGGGCCCGGTTCCAGTCGGACCATGCCGAGCGCCTGCACCGCTTGGGCGACGGTGCGCATCGGCGCGTACAGGTGGCCCCACGTGTCGATTCGTACGACCGGCCCGGCGCCCGTCACCGCCGCGACCGCGCGGTCGCCCGCCGCCAGCGCCTCGTGCGCGGCCGGCAGGAACCGCTCGCCCGCCTCGGTCAGCCGGATGCCGCTCGCGCGTTCGAACAGCCGGACCGCCAGCATCGTCTCCAGGCGCGCGATGCGCTTGGACAGTGCCTGCTGGCTGGTGTTCAGCCGCTCTGCGGCGCGCCCGAAGTGCAGCGTCTCGGCGGTCACGGCGAACGCTCGGACCAGGGTCAGGTCAAGATCCACGCCTGTGACCATAGGCGACAACCGTACGTTGTCGGCCAAGCGGTCGCGTTGTTGGCCCGGCCACCGCCTCACCCGGTGAAGTGGTCGCAGACGCCACCAAGGAGGCAACAACGATGAGGGCGCTCATCCCAACCGGGAACCCGGCCGAACCGGTCGTGCTCGCCGACGTCCCCGAGCCGACGCCATGCTCGAACGAGGTGCTGGTGAAGGTCGAGGCGTTCTCGATCAACCGGGGCGAGACGTTCAAGCTGGAGAATCCCGCACCCGGCGACCGGCCCGGCAAGGACATCGCGGGCCTGGTGGTGCAGCCGGCCGCCGATGGCAGCGGGCCGGCCGGCATCACGCGGGTCGTCGGCCACCCCATGGCGGGCGGCTGGGCGGAGTACGTCGCGGTGCCGGCCGACGCGCTCGCGGAGCTGCCGGACACCGTCTCCGGGGCGCAGGGCGCGGCGCTGCCGCTGGCCGGGCTCACCGCGCTGCGACTGCTGCGCACCGCCGGAACCCTGCTGGGGCGGCGCGTGCTCCTGACCGGCGCGTCGGGAGGTGTGGGGCACTATGTGACCGAGCTCGCCGCCGCCGCCGGGGCCGAGATCACCGCCGTGACCCGGAACACCGAGCGCGGGGCGCGGCTCACCGAACTCGGTGCGACCGAGATCGTCCATGACGTGGCCGACGCGCGCGGGCCGTACGACATCGTGCTGGAGTCGACCGGCGGTCAGGCCCTGCCCCTCGCCCTGGCGCGGCTGGCCGGGCGCGGCACGCTCATCTGGTTCGGGCAGGCCAGCCGGACTCCGGCGACGCTCGACTTCTTCGACTTCTTCGCCGGGCCGGAGTCGGCCGTCATCCGCCACTTCCACTACCTCGACGCCGACACCCGCCTCGGCGACGACCTCGCGGCGCTCGTACGGCTGACCGCCCACGGCCGCCTGCACCCCGAGATCGGCCGCGTCGCCGACTGGGCCGACACCGCGACCACCCTCACCGACCTGCGCGACCGCCGTATCCGCGGCAAGGCCGTCCTCACCCTCTCCTGAAGGAGTACGACCATGACCACCACCACCGACCCGCGGGCCGTCGTCATCCGCTACATCGAGGCCGTCCGCGACGGCGACGCCGAGGTGATCTACGACAACTTCGCCGAGGACGCGACCTGGCACTACCCGGGCGACCTGCCCATCTCGAAGGTGTGGCAGGGCCGCGACGCGATCGTCAACGACTTCCTGGGCGGCATGGGCCCGATTCTCGTCCCCGGAACGCTGGAGATCGAGCTGGTCGGCACGATCGCCGAGGGCGTCCGCGTGGTCGCCGAGTGGACCTCCAAGGCCAAGACCGTCCACGGCGGCACCTACGACAACCGCTGCATCGGCATCTACACCGTCCGCGACGGCCGCATCGCCTCCGTCATCGAGTACGCCGACACCCGCCACGTGGCCGCGGCGCTCTTCCCAGACCACGACACCCCCCGGCTCACCGGTACCGAATGAGCCGTACGCCGGCCGAACGAACAGGTCACCACCCGGGTCGAGCGTCGCCGGACACCTCCCCGGGTGGTCACGGCCCTAGGCACCGGCGTGCTCCTTGAGGAAGGGGATGATCTGCGCGGCGGTCAGGTTCGCGGACTGCGCGTGCGGGTAGTGGCCCGCGCCCTCGATCAGGCCGAGGGTGCCGATCCCGGCGGGCATCATCGACACGATCGCCTCGCCCTCGGCCCGCGGGTCGGGGAAGTCGCACTCCGCGGCGCCCATGAGGATCAGCGCCGGGACGTGGACATTCGGGAGCTGCGCCTGCGCGTCGGCGGGGGTGGACTTGGTGGTCTTCATGAACTCGGCGAATCGTCCGGGCTCCGACAGCTTGGCCGCGAGCTGAGCCATGTAGGCGTCGTAGTCGGCGGGCTTGGTGGGGTAGGCGACGTTGAGGTAGCTCATCCACAGCTTCAAGCTCTTGAACATTCCGGCGCTCATCAGCCGGAGCCCGCCCCGGCGGTAGAGCGAGTTGGTGAACAGGGCGCCGATGTCGGTCTTCGGGACCCTGGTGAAGGGGTTGATCTCGACGATCGCGGTGACCAGCTCGGGAGCGGTCGCCGCGGCGATGGTGGCGGCGCCGCCGCCGAGCGAGTGGCCGACGATGACGGCTGGTCCGCCCAGGTGGCGGATCAGCGCGAGCAGGTCGCCTGCCACGTCGGTCCGGCTGATGGCGTCGCTGCCCCAATCCATGCTCGACTCGCCGTGCCCGCGCATGTCGGCGGTGACCACTCGGTAGCCGGCCGCGGCGAGCTGGGGAGCGAGGTGGCGGAAGGCCTGGCGCATGTCGCCCATCCCGTGCTGCATGACCACCAGCGGGCCTTCACCGATCACGTCGTAGGCGATCCGGCCGCCGTCGACATCCACGAACTCGGTCATCTCTATCCTCCAAAGAGGTGTTGGTTAATCTCGATAGCGATCGAGGTAATCCGATTAGCCAATCTGGTCAAGAGGGCGTCCTGCTCCCGAACGTGACGCGAAGGCTTCCTTGACGGTGGTGGCCAGGTTCTGTTCGGCGGCGCAGGTTGCTTCGAGTTGGCCGAGCAGTGCGGTGAGCTGGCGGCCCATGGCCTGTTCGACCAGGTCGGGCAGGCGCATGTGTTCGGCGCGGAAGATTATCAACGTCGACATCGAGGCCGAGCTCGCCAAACTCACCGAAGGATGACGGCCGCTGCGCCCCACCACCGTCAATGAGTCGGGCACCACGTCCATGCTCCAGCCCTGACCGGGTGCGCGATGGTTTAGACCCGGTTGAACAGCCGTCCGGCCAGGTCCGCCCCGATGATGGCGCCGTCGGCGTCGCGGGTGAGGAAACCGCGCTGCCCGATCAGGCCGCCGCCGGTGACGATGTACTCGTCGCCGGTTCCTGGCAGCAGGCCGAGCCCGGCCGGCGGGATGTCGGGCGGCAGTTCGGCCTCGGACGCCGCGCGGATCTCCGGCTTGATCCGGCATTCCACCGTCAGCGTCTCACCGTCGGTGTCGATGATCAGTGTCATGAATTCGTTCTCGTAGTGTCCGGCGATCTCCCTGGCGCGCTGCGGGTCGTAGGGGATCGGCTCGGGGTCCCGCTCGACCACGCCGAGGTAGGTCTCCAACGCCCAGCGGACCACGGCCTGATTGAACGCCAGACCGTTGTCAGGACCGGCGTTGGACATCGCCACGACGGCGAAGTCTCGTTCGGGAACCAGCAGAAGGTCGGCGAACTGGCCGTTGGACGATCCGCCATGCCCGACGGTGTGTGCGCCGTCCACGTCGCGCAGGAACCAGCCGATGCCGATGGCGTCACCGAGCGTGGAGCCGTGCAGCTCCACCGTCGGCCCCTGCATCCGCCGCGCCGGCTCGCCGCCGCCGAGATGGAACCGGGCCCAGCGGAGCTGATCGGACACCGAGGACACCAGGCCGCCGCCCGGGTGGTTGCCGCGCGTGTCCTTCCACTTCCTCACGGCCTTGAGCGTCCCCTCGCTGAGGTTGTGGCCCACGGCGAACCTGCGGGTGATGGCCTGCCCGGCGGTGAAGACGCTGTCGGCCAGGCCCAGGGGCTCGAAGAGCAGTGACGCGACGGCGGCCTCGTAGGTCTGGCCGGTGACGTTCTCGATGACCCGGCCGAGCAGGTTGTAGCCGAGCTGACTGTAGGAAGCGCGCCCGCCGACCGGACCGACCAGCGCCACCTCGGCCATCTTCGCCACCTCGCCGGCCAGCGCGTCGTCTCCGTCTCCGCTGTCGAAGACCATCCGGGTGTCCAGCCCGGCGGTGTGGTTGAGCAGGTTCAAGATGGTGATCTGAGCGGCCGCGTCCTCGTCCGGGAGCCGCAGTTCAGGAACGTACCGGCGTACCGGCGCGTCCAGCTCGACCCGCCCCATCTCGACCAGGCGCATGATCGCGGTCGCGGTGTAGGTCTTGGTGACCGAGCCCAGCACGAACAGCGTGTCCTGGTCGACGGGCAGCGGGTTGTCGACGCTCGTCACGCCGTGACAGGCGAAGATCTCCCGGCCGTCCACCCACACCCCGACCGCGACACCCGGGATGTCGAACTCCTTGGCCTTCGCCTCGACGAACTCCGCCAGTGCCTCGCGTGACATCCCGTTTCCCTTTCCATTCCGTCTTCGCGCACGACACCGAGGTATCCAACGACCCGCAGCGACCTGCACTTTGTTCAAGTGAACGCTAGCGACAACTTGAACACAGTGCAAGTGATTCTTGAACGTTGTGCAAGTCGATGGCCATCGTGAGGCCGATGGCCCGTGACGCGCTGACCCGCGAACAGATCGTCACCGCCGCCATCGCCCTACAGGGCGCCTCTTGAACAACGTGCAAGTCTCTGACTGTGGATGCGGATGTGGTCCCAGGTGCGGGGCGCGCTGGCGCTCGACTACCCTGCGTGTATTGATCTTCTGGAGCGGCGGGTGGAGCGGTGCGAAGACGGGCGACGATGGCGGCGGCTCTCGGTGGGACGCTGGTGGCCGCGCTCACGGCCTGCGGCCCGGCCGCCAAGAGTCACTCCGGGCACGAGAACGGGCGTGACGCCACGCACGGCCCTTCCCAGGCCGCCGCGACCTCCACACCGGCGGCACCTGGCGGTACGGGGGCGGCCGTTCTCGGCACCTTGGACCAGGTGAAACAGGTCCTTCCCGACCCGCGCGCCATGGGGCCGTGGGATCCGATCGACCGCGCCGCCACCACCGCGGACGGCCGTCTCGGCTGCCCGAGCCCGCAGCAGTGCGCGGGCAGGTTCTTCGGCATGGTCAAGTACCGCCTGCAGGGCGACACGGCCCTGACGGTGACCTTCGACCTCGTCACCTTCACCAAGGCCCTGGACGCCACCGGATACCTGAGGACGTTCTCGAAGTACCGCTCATTTCCCTTGGACAAGAAGATGGGCGATCAGAGCTACGCCTACCAGCGCTACGCCGGTGGTCTGTACGGCAACTACATCGCCGTGCGGGTCGGCACGGTCGTCGCCACGACGGTCGTGGAACGACTAGGCCACGGCGTCGGCCCGATCAACGGCCCCAGTGACGTCACCCTGCTTCAGACGGCCGACATGTTCAGCAAACGTGTCCGGCAAGGCATGGAGGGCAAGAAGGTCGACGCCTCCATGCGGGAGTACACCGAATAGGACCGGGCCCTACGGCGTTTCCGCCGCATCGGCCGGGTCGGTGAGCAGGTCGCCCTTCTCGGCCAGGGCCATCGCGGCCATGGCCTGTCGCAGGTCGTAGCAGCCGGGGCGCCAAGAAAGCACCCAGCGGCCGCTCGGTATGGCCATGGCGGTCTGCGGACAGCGGTCGCTGCGGATCCATTTGTCGCCGATCTGCAGCGTCACCCCTCCAGGCTACGCCCGCAAGCGGCCACCGGCCGTGGCGGAAGCCGGCGGTGATCGTCCAGCCGAGGCCGCAGTGGAGGGGCCGCTGAGGGCGGGAGCGGGGATTGGGTACGCCTGGAGTGAGTGGCCCGGGTGAGGCACCAGATCGGCTGCTTCCGGGGCGGGGCGCCGCTCGACGGGGGTTGAGGAGATGGCACGGCAAACGATCGCGGAGCAATTCGTCGATCTTCTCGTGCAGGCGGGTGTCAGGCGCCTGTACGGCGTCGTCGGGGACAGTCTGAATCCCGTCACCGACGCCGTACGCCGGAATCCGTCGATCGAGTGGGTGCAGGTGCGGCACGAGGAGACCGGTGCGTTCGCGGCGGGCGCGGAGGCGCAGTTGTCCGGGCGTCTGGCCGCGTGCGCCGGTAGTTGCGGTCCGGGCCACGTGCACCTGATCAACGGGTTGTTCGACGCACACCGGAGCATGGCGCCGGTGCTGGCGCTGGCCGCGCACATCCCCAGCGCCGAGATCGGTACCGCCTATTTCCAGGAGACCCACCCGGACCGGCTGTTCGCCGAGTGCAGCCACTATTCGGAGCTGATCTCGCATCCGGCGCAGATGCCGCGGATCCTTCGGACCGCCATCCAGCACGCCGTCGGTCGTTCCGGGGTCGCGGTGGTGAGCATGTCGGGTGACATCGCGGGCCATGAGGCACCGCACCGGGGCGATGCCGTGGCGATGGTCACCCGGCGGCCGGCCGTACGCCCGGGGGAGGCCGAGATCGCTGAGCTGGCGCGGCTCATCGACGAGGCCGAGGCGATCACGCTGTTCTGCGGGAGCGGGACCGCCGGGGCTCATGACGAGGTCATCGCGTTCGCCGAGCGCGTCAAGGCGCCGGTCGGGCACGCGCTGCGCGGCAAGGAGTGGATCCAGTACGACAACCCGTTCGACGTCGGCATGTCGGGGCTGCTGGGCTACGGCGCCGCCTATGAGGCGATGCACGAGGCCGATCTGCTCATCCTGCTGGGCACCGACTTCCCGTACACGGCGTTCCTGCCCGACGACGTGCGCATCGTCCAGGTCGACATCCGGGCCGAGCACCTGGGTCGCCGTTCCCGTCTCGACCTGGCGGTCTGGGGCGACGTCCGCGAGACGCTGCGCGCGCTCATGCCCCGGGTGCGGACCAAGACCGACCGCCGGTTCCTGGACCGGATGCTGAAGAAGCACGCCGACGCCCTCGAAGGGGTGGTCTCCGCCTACACCCGCGACGTCGAACACCACCGGCCGATCCATCCCGAATACGTCGCCGCGATCCTGGACGAGGAGGCCGCCGACGACGCGGTCTTCACGGTCGACACCGGGATGTGCAACGTCTGGGCCGCCCGCTACCTGTCCCCGAACGGCCGGCGCCGGGTGATCGGGTCCTTCAACCACGGGTCGATGGCGAACGCCATGCCGCAGGCCATCGGCGCCCAGATGCTCGACCGTACCCGGCAGGTGGTCTCCCTCTCCGGCGACGGCGGCTTCTCGATGCTGATGGGCGACTTCCTGACGCTGACCGGCTACGACCTGCCGGTCACGGTGGTCCTGTTCGACAACTCCTCGCTCGGCATGGTCGACCTGGAGATGCTGGTCGGGGGCTTCCCGCCGTACGCGACCGCGTACCCGCACGTCGACTACGCCGCGATCGCGCGGGCCGCCGGGGCCCATGCCGTCCGGGTCGAGGATCCTCAGGACGTACGCGACGCGCTGCGCGAGGCCCTGGCCCACGACGGCCCGTCGCTCGTGGACCTCGTTACCGATCCGAACGCACTGTCCATTCCGCCGCGCATCACCGGCCGGCAGCTGGCCGGCTTCGCCACGACCACGAGCAAGCTGGTGCTGAACGGCGGCGTCGGCCGCATGGTGCAGCTCGCCCGCTCGAACCTGCGCAACATCCCCCGCCCGTGACGACCGACAAGCTGGTCTTGGCCGCGGGGCAGGAGTCACGCGGGCAGGCGCAGTCGTACGGGGGCGCGACGAACGGGAACGAACTCACGGGCCGTGCCGGTAGTAGTCGACGGCGATCTTGGCGGCGTAGTTGCCGTCGTCGGTGTCGATGACCTTGATCACGGCGGTCTCGCCGGTGTTCCGGGCGCGGAGGCAGAACACGCTTCCGGGAGGAGCCTGGCGGAAGCGCACGATGTGGACGGGGGCGCGGGTGATCTGCGCGGCGCACTGGTCGGGCGTCAACGAGCCCCCCGGGGAGACGTAGGCGTCGGCGCCGTCCGGGAGTTCGAAGGCGCCGTGCCCGTCGCCGCCGCTGTTGGTGCTCATCGAGAAGGGGCCGTCCCCCTCGGCCACCGTGCCGGTCTTCAGGTCGAAGTAGTAGTTGTAGTTCGGCAGGTCCAGGCGCCGATAGCGGTAGACGGCGACGTACGCGGATGGTGTCGCGGACACCGATGGCTTCGCGGTCGTACGGGCGTGGGCCCGGCCGTCGGAGCGGGACGGATACAGCAGCACCGCGACCAGGACCGCCCCGGCCGCTGCCGCCGCGATCATCGCGACGACGCCGGCTCTGCGCCCGAGGCGGGTGCGGCGAGTGGCCGCCGGGGCGAGCAGGGCGGGAGGCTCGTCGACGCTGTGCCCGGCCCGGGTGGGTGATGCTTCCGGCCGCGTCACCGGGCCGGGGCTCCCGGTTCGACCCTGCGGGGCGTCGGTCTCGGTGATGAGCTCCGGATGGTCGATCCGGAGCGCGGTGTGCAACCGGGTCCAGCGCTCCCGCCACTCGTCGGCGTCGCCGCCGCACGCCTCGACGAACGCCAGGGTGACGTCCAGCGTCGGCAGCCGGCGCCCGGCGGCGGCGACCGACAGCACGGAGGGCGAGTAGTGCGCCTTGTCGGCGAGCTCCCGGTAGGTCGGTGCTCCTGGCGCGTTCGTCCGCAGCAGGCGGAGGGCGAGGGCGAACTCCTTGAGCGGCCCCTCCGGAACCGGCGCCTCTCGTCGGCCCATCGCCACCTCGATCGCGGAGTCACGAGCCGCCTCCCGATCGGCAGGCGGCTGACTCACCGTAATGATCCTTGACGAGGCGGGTCAACGGTCCGTAGTGGCCGACTCCGGCGAGGGCGCGCCGGTGATCGTCGCACGGCATGGCCGTACGCGGGGCCGGCCCGCCGCCTCGTCACCCAAGGCATTACTGACCTGCGGAAACATCGCGCCGAACAATCCATCAACCCAACAATCGAAAGATCAACGCGGAACCCTGTTCCCGGCCGTCTCCTCGCGTCGAACCTGTGGGTGTCGGACCCCCGGGGGAGCGGAATCCCCGCTCCCGGAGAGGAGAACCCCATGGCCGTTCGACGCCCGCGCACCGTGCCGGACGCCGGGCCCGCGCCCCGCCGCCGGTCGCTGCCGCGGTACGTACCCGAGCGGAGGCCCTGACGTGGATCGCACCACGGAGGAACCCGCGAGGGCCGCGTTCCTCCGGCTCCTGGTCGCGGTGATCGCCTCCGCGATCGTCACCACCACGGTCATCGCCACCGCCGCCGTCTGGATGCCACCGGCCTCTGCGGGTCACGCACGGACCACCGGCCCGGCACGGCCTTAGCCCCCTCCACTGCGAGAAGGCCGGCATCGAACCGGCCCAGTCCCGAACGAGGAGTTCCCATGTCCGAACAGTCACGCCCGTCCCTCTGGAGAAACGCGTCCCTGGCCGTACTGACGGCCGCGCTGGGGCTCGCCGGCGGGGTCGCGATCGTCTCCGGCCCGGCCCACGCCGACACCGGAGTGACCGGCACCATCAACACCGGTGCCGTACCGAACTACGTCTCCACCAAGACGATCTACGAGGGTCCCAGCAAGGCATACCACTCGGCGGGAACCGCGCTCGCCGGCAAGTCGTACGCGGTGCTGTGCACGACCGCCTCCGGTGCGAGAAAACCGGGCGTTGCGGGCCCGGTGGCATCCTCGGACGCCTCCGGGGCGTGGGACCGGATCGCCGACCCGGCCAGCCCGGACAGGCCGATCGGCTACCTTGCCGACTCCGACCTCGTCCTGACCAGCGGCGGGACCAAGACCGACTGGACCATCCTCCCCGCCTGCCCCGCCCCGCCCCCGCTCCCGGAGGGCGACCCCCAGCATCCTGTCGTGAGCGCACCGAGTCCCGGGTGGAATGTCCCGCGGTACAAATGTGGTGGGGGGGTCCTCGAACCAGGG
The DNA here is from genome assembly GCF_024055795.1 of Actinoallomurus purpureus. GTDB lineage: Bacteria > Actinomycetota > Actinomycetes > Streptosporangiales > Streptosporangiaceae > Actinoallomurus > Actinoallomurus purpureus. The sequence continues at coordinate 10,796 of NZ_JAMXMY010000014.1, forward strand.
TTGAACACCATCGCGTTCACCTCCGAGCAGACCATCGACATCGAGTTCTCCACCGCGAGCGTCGGCATCACGGGGATCGACGTGACGGACAACCAGACCGGATACGAGAACTCGGGGAACGCGCTCCCGGCGATTCTCAACACCAAGAACGGGCCGACGTCCTGGCACTTCACGGAGACGGCGAAGGGAACCGGGGTGACGACGCACACCTTCGGCGTGACCGTCGGCGGTGCCGTCGGCGGCCAGAACACGTCGGTCGAGGGCGGTGGTCCCGTCGGCGGTGCGGGGGCGTCGCAGGAGAAGGGCGGCACCGACGGCGACACGGTGGAGGGCGACGTCGCCTGGGTCGCCCGTTCCATCGCCTGCGGATGACCTCGCCGGCGGCCTGAATCCCGCCCGGTCACTCGCGGCCTCGGCGCCCTCATCCACCAGGGTGCCGAGGCTCGCGGCGTGATCATCTGGTAACGCACAGAACTCGTCATACCGCTGCATAGCGCGGTCTATGCTCGACGCATGACCGATGGTGCCACGCGAATACCGCCCGAGCGGGAGCCGGACGAGTCGACCGTCGCCCACCTCCGGCTGCTGACCACCGGCGAGGTGGCGCGTCTGTTCCGGGTGACGCGTTCGACGGTGACGTCGTGGGCGTACCGCGGCCTGCTTCCGTACACCACCACCCCGACGGGCCACCTGCGGTTCTACCGGGAGTCGGTCGAGCGGCGGCTGGCCGAGCGGCGTGGCCCGGACGACCGCCGCTGACGGTCATCCGGTGGCCGGTGTGTAGAAGCGGACGAGCCCGCCGATGTTCGACAGGTCGATCACGGCCTCGGTGAGGAGCTCCGCCCAGTCGTCGTCGGCGCGGCGGGCCCCGACCGCCGTCTCGATCGCCGAGGGGGTGCCGGCACCCCACAGGGTGGCGTCCCGGGCGGCCTGGTCGCGCTGGTCGCGGTCCCACCAGCGCGTCACGTGCTCCAACTGCTCGGCGACGCCGTCTCCGGGGACCGGCCGGCCGTAGACCCGTTCCCAGCTGTCGCCGTCGCGATGCCGGTCGGCGTCTGGGCTGCGGCGGTGGGCGGTCTGGAGCTCTTCCAGGACGAGACACCAGCGGTACGGGGCGGTGAACCATCGTGGTTCTTCGCCGGTGCAGACGCTTCCGCCGTCCAGCCGGCCGCGGAGCACGGTGATGAGGTGGTCCGCGAGCCCGCCGGGGTCGCTCCGACCGGCGATGACGGAGGCCCGCGCGGCGACCGCCGCGTCGACGGCGTGGGACAGGGCGCAGTCCCGCAGGCGGTCCGGGAGCGCCCGAAGCGAATCCACGAGCGTGGGGGAGGGGACGGGCGAGCCCCAGCCGGTCAGGTGCGCGGCCACGGTGAGCTCGGCCCACAACACGATGGACGGGTGATCGGCCAGGACGCGCTGGGCGGTGCGCATGTCCCGCAGCGTGCACGGGGACGTACGGCAGTCGGCGCCGCAGGTGCCGCTGCGCGATGTCACCAGGGCCTTCGGCGAGGCGAGGACGGCCGGCCGGGTGCTCTCGATGGCGGTCCCGTCGGGCATGCGGACCAGGTGCGGATAGTCCATGCCGTCGCTGAACACCGCGCCCTCACCCGGGCGCAGGGTCACGAGGAACTGCGACTGGGCCTCGGTGATGTTCATGGTCGCGCCGACGGCATCGCGGTCGTCCTTGGCCGGCAGCCGGTGCACGATCTTGACGGCGGTGTTCTTGATGACGTCGGGCACGAGCTTGGAGGGGATCTGCTCGGCCACGATCAGGCCCTCGCCGTACGCGCGGATCTCGGCGAGCAGCCCGGCGAACATCTCCACCGCGTGCGCGGCCGGCCCGGACTCCTCGCTGCGCCGCAGCAGCCGGTGCGCCTCCTCGAACACACTCAGATGCGCCAGGCCGGTCGCGACCCCGCCGCCCGCGCGCTGCCGCATCCGCAGGTACTCCACCAGGCGGACCAGCACCGTCCCCATGAGGAACGCCTTGTCGCGGTCGTCCCCGACGTCCTCGATCTCGAAGACGACGTTGCGCGAGAGCAGGCGTTCGAAGTCGATCGGGTGGCCGCCTTCGAAGAACCGGCCGGTCGTGCCCAACCGGAGGCTGGACAGCCGGACCCGGATGAACCCGCGGACGTTGTCGGTGATCTCCTTGCCGTACCCGATCTCGGTGACGACGTCCTCGGCGGCGGCCTGCAGGTCGGCCAGGGTCGGGTAGCGCGGCATGGTCCCGGGCGTACGGGGTTCGCCGAGCGCCAGGTCCCAGCCGAGCTGCTCATAACAGCGCGTCAACGCCGCCGACAGCACCTGAGGGAACGGCTCGTCGGACTCGAACGCGGCCAGGAACAGCGCCCGTACGAGGTCGGCGTGGGTCTGCAGGGGGAACGCCCGCCCGTTCGCATCCTTCGCGGGCTCCAGCGGGTTGATCCCGGCGGCGATGGCGTCCACATCGCCGGGCCGGATGGCGATCACCTCGGCGTCGGGCAGGCGGGCGGCCATGAGCCGGTATTCGGCCTTGGCCGGCTCGACCACCAGCCACGGCAGCCCGGCGGCGGTCGCGGAGGCCAGCAGCCCGCGTACGGTCTGGGACTTGCCCGCGCCCGTGGCGCCGCACACGAAGGTGTGCCGGTTCAGGCTCTCCAGCGGCACCGAGAGCATCCCCACATCGGCGCGGTTACGGTCCAGCACCCGGCCGAGCGGCACACCCCCCGACGCCGTCTCGGGGGTGACGTCGAACTCCGGGCGCACGACGAACCGAACGCCCGGCACCTCCCGCACCGGCGGCCGGGCCAGCGCTGAAACCAGCCGGGACCCGGCCTCGAACGGCCACGCCGACCCTCTCTCGGCGGTCGCGAACTCATCGCCGTCGGGCGCGGGCGCGAGGGCGTACGGCAGGCCGTCCAGGTCCGCCGACGCGCAGACCAGCGCCGCGACCCGGGTCGCCGCCTGCGGGCTCATGCCACCGGCCAGCAGACGTACGCGCCACAGCCCGCTGGTGCCGGCCTGACGCAGCTCCCGGTGGCGGCGCTCCAGCCGGGCCGCCTCCACGGCGTTCTCCGGCGAGCGCTCGGCCATCGACTGCGCCGTGTACGCGCGGTCGGCGATCTCATCCGCCAGCCGGCCGGTCTCGGCGGTGTTCACGGGTTCGGCCAGCAGCAGCCATGCGAACGGCTGGGTCCACACCGACAGGAGGCAGTCCTCCAGCGACGGCCGCACCACCTGCGCCGACGCGTCCGACTGATCGTCGGTGAGCAGCCCGTCGGTGATTCCGCCGATCCGCGCCCAGCTCGGCAGATCACCCATCACGTCGGCGACCGCGCCCGGCCGCAGCATCCGGCCGCGCCCGCCCACCGGCAGGTTCAACGCCGCGCCGCCGGTGCCGTCTTCGGTGATCAGGCTCTCGCCGCCGACGTACACCTCGACCGGCCCACCGGCGCTCGCCCGCCGCCAGCCGACCAGCACGGGCCCACCACCGTGGTAAGCCGACACCAGTGCCGCCAACCGCTGATCACGCCACTCATCCCGCCCACCGGACTCGGATTCGTCGGTGAGCCGCCGCCGGGGCACCTCGACCAGCCGACACGCCGTCAGCGTCCGCGCCAGATCCCACACCGATGCGCCCATCACTCATCCACCGGCCACGCTGATCGGTTCGGCCCCTGTCGCCTCGGCGATGAGTCGCTCGCAGACCTCAGGCGACTCCTCGTGTGCCTGCCGTACGACCTCGGCCGGCGAATCCGTGCCGTCGGACGCGTTGCTGTGACTGTGCAGATCAATCCGCATCAGCAGGGTCATTCATCGCCGGTAGACGATGATCCGCTGCTGCCCCATCTCTCACGGAAGCGTTCGATCAGGTCGTTGGCCTGGGGTCCGCTGATTTCGGTGAGTTCGGGAAGCCCCAGTTCTTCGCCTCGTTCGATCTGCTGGAAGACATCCGTGGGTCCCCAAGTGAGATCGCGGCGTATCGATTCGTCGGAGACCCCTTCGGCTGTGGGGCGGCGGCGCACCAGCCCGGACGGATTGTCGATCGTGCGGCCCTGGCCGATCACTGCGTAGTACTTCGTCTCGCCGCTCAACGTCAGCGCCCTTCATCTTCATATGGTGATATCTCGCCCGCCCCGTCAGGAATCGGGATCCCAGCCGAGACATCCTGCTGATATTTCCTGGCCGTGGCCTTCTCCGCCTCAGAGGCTTCCGGGTTTTCGATCGTTGCGTACGCGTGGTGCGTCTTTTGTTTGGCTTCCCAGCTCTCGAGCGTGTGGAACTGCACCTCGAACAGCTGCCCACTGCCCGGATCCTGCCACCGGCTGTTCACACCCTTGTACTGGCTGCCACCCCAACTCGGCTTGCGCTGGCGGAGCTCATATCCGCGTCGACGAAGCCTGGATTCGGCGTCGTACACACCAGGTGTGTATTTTTCTGTGGGGAACGTGAAGGTGTATCGGATGCCATCGTGGATTTCCGCCGCGAGCTCTTGTGCCGGTTTGTCCGGCTCCAGTGCGATCCGCTTGGCGAGTTTTTCCTTGAAGCGATCCGCGCCCTTAAGGGCGTACTTCTCAGTATCGGGGACAAGCTCACCGTACGCCAGTTCTTGCTCGATACGACGCATTTCCGGGGTCAGCCCGTGATCGCTGTACTCGCCGTTGACATCCCGTCCCTCGGTCGCACGGCGAGCATCGATCGCCTGATCGGCGATCGCGTTGTCCTGCGGTGTGAGGTGGAGGCCTTTCCATTCCCAGCCGCCGTCATCGGTGGTGACCGGTCGGTCGGCGGCAGTATCGGGTGTCGCCCTGTCGGTCTCTGACGACACCACTTGCTCGGCGCTACCGCCGGTCAGAATGCCCTCAGCGTCTTCCCTCGCCACGGAGCGTCCCGTCGGGGCGGAGATGCCATCGGACACCTCGGCGCCAGTGGCCCGGTCGCGGCCCTCTCGTTCCGGCCGAACGGCTGCAGGCGATGGAGCGGCCGGCTCATTTTCGGCGGGTTCCGTGACCTGGCGGCGGGCACGATCCGGCCGCAGAGGAGCATCCTCTACCTCCGCTGCCTCCTCTACTGAAGCGTCCGCCGCAGTGGGCGAGGCATCGGCGTCAGGAACCGCAGGGTCCCCAGAATCGCCAAGCGGCTCATCCTGCTCGGTCGCGGGCGCCTCGGCTCCATCATCACCGGCCAAATCCTCACTCACGCCGGACGGCTGCTCGGATGCGGAGGGGCTGTCAGAGCCAACGTCTGCGATCTCGTTGGCGGCGGCAGCACCCGCACGGCTGTCCGCGCGAGACGGGCCCTCATCTGAACCGGGATTGTCCGGTGGCGGCGGAGGCCGCCGGTCCGGCGCCGACGGCTTCTCGGCGATCTCCGGGTCATCCGCATGCTCAACGGCCACCGCTCAGCCCTTCTCCCGGCCCGGTCCGTCGGCAACCGGCCCTGCACCGATCCGGCGGCAGCGGAAGGAGATTGTCCGAATTGCGGATTTGACCATCGCTCTTGCCTCCCCGAGAACGTGCGCCTGTGATGCGGTTGCCGTGTGCGGCGGCCGTGGGTCAGGCTATTGAGGGCATTGCCCAATTGGAAGCAGCGGTTCAGAACGGAAGTAGTGACAAGTCCGCTATGACTCTGCTTGGGTAGTTTCCTCGGGGCGGTCAGACGTGTTGTCAAGGCCGGACATTGCGGAGGCACGGGGGTTTCAGGGTCATGACTGTCGAGCCCGTCGATCGTCAGTCGCTGCTCGAACGGCGCTCGCTGCTGTTCTCCCCGGATCCGCGGCTGGGCTGGGTGTTCCGCGACCGCTGGGCGTTCTACGTGCCGTTCACCGAGTCGCCGCCGCAGCCACAGCAGCTGCCGCAGTACCTGCATCAGCAGGTCGTCACCACCCGGCAGGCCCTGGACCGGCATCGCCGGCGCACCCTCCCGCTGAGCATCACCGCTTTCGCGATCCTCGCGCTGTTCTCCGCCTGCGCGGCCAGTGACTACGAGTGGGGGAAGACCTCGACCCCTCTCGCATCGTTCGTACTCGCACTGATCTGCCTGGGCCCAGGCGTCGTACTGACCGCCATCGCGGCCAACGCCTGGCGCGCCGCCCGTGAGGCGTACGAGACGGCGCGCCGTCGCGCCGAGGAGGCGTACGGGGCGGCGATGCGGGACTGGCAGGCCCGCAAGAACCAGCACGAGGCCGCCGAGCACCACAAGGCGAACGGCCGTCCCGAATGGGGCGCGGTCCCGCGTCCGCTGTCCCGCAAGCGCCTGGACGTGTTCGGCGGCACCCTGTGGAGCTGGGAGGCCTTGCTGACCACCTACGGCAGCTCGGCGCTGTTCACCGGGCCGTTGCTGGTGATCGACCTGTCGAGAGAGATGGTCTGCGGCGAACTCGCGACGTTGTCACGGGCGGCGGGCATCGACGTGGACGCGCAGTTGCTCCCCGCCCAGCTCGCCACCTCGACTCTGCTGTCGGGGCTGGAGCCTCGGGAGCTGGCGGACGCGATCGTGGAGTCCATGTACGGCGGCACGCCGGACGCCGCACGCGCCGATCGCAGCATGGACGACCGGATCCTCACCAAGGTCTGCGACGCCCTCGGCGACGACGTCTCGCTCGCCCGGATCGGCGCGGCGCTGCGGGCGCTCATGGGCGAACCCGACGACTCGACCGCTCTCGACCGCGACGAGCGGCGTCGCATCGCGAACGAATTGTTCAGCGTGGAGTACCGCCGTCAGGCCCACGCCAACCTGTCCCGCGTCGAGTCCTATGTCCACCCGCTCGAACAGCTCGGCACCCGGCCGGAACGCGGCGGCTCGGGCTACCTGACCTGCATCGCGCTGGACAGCAGCGCCCGCAACGTCCGATCAGAGCTGCTGACCGATCTGATCGTGCAGTGGGTCACCCACCGCATCGCCGCTTCGGGCAGCCCCCGCCCGTCCGTGGTGGTGGCCGGCGCCGACGAGCTGGCCCGCCGTCACCTCGAGCGCCTCTCCGACGCGTGCGAACGGCGGGGCATCCCGCTGACCTTCCTGTTCCGGCGGCTCCGTGAGACCGGCGGGGAGATGATCGGCGGCGGTGCGGTGGCCTTCATGCGGCTCGGTAACCACGAGGACGCCGCCCGCGCCGCCGACTTCATCGGACGCGACTACAGATTCGTGCTGTCCCAGATCACCAAGAACGTCGGCGGCAACGAATCCCACACCGAATCCGACACCGAGGGCGAGGGCGACTCCGACTCGATCAGCCTGTCCACCTCGATCGGCACCTCCACCAACTGGGGTACCACCCGCTCCTCCGGCGCGACCCGATCCGGCGGTGGGCCGTTCGGCTTCTTCGCCGACCGTTCCACCAACACCGGCGACTCGCGAACGCGCGGCGGAGGAACCAGCGAGACCGACACCCACGGAGAGAGCCGCTCGGTGTCCCGGAACTGGTCCAGCGCCTACTCGTACGCGGTCGGCACCAACTGGAGCGACGCCGACACCACGCAACGGGTCTACGAGTACGCGGTCGAGCCGGTCACCCTGCAGCACCTGCCCGACCACGCCGTCCTGCTCGTGGAGAGCCATCACGAAGGCGGCCGGAAACTCACCGCGGTCGAATGCGACCCGGCCATCGTCACCCTCCACCGCGTCGCCACCACGCCGCTCCCCGACCCGCCGCGGCGGCCCCGAGCCGTCCGCCCTCCGGCCGGCGTCCCGCACCCGCCGCCCTGGGCCGCACCACAGGCCGTCGAACCGCCACGCGAACCGCTGCCGTACGCCCCCGGGCCCCCGCCCGGTTCCCAGAGCGGACCGCGTCCCCCGGCGGAGGACCAGGACTGGCGTCCAGGACAGGTCATGCCCCGCACCACCCGATCGCTCAGAAACCCGCCCGGTCAGGATCCGCCGGCCCCCGGACGCGGTCCAACCGGTACCGGGGACGACCGACCAGGACCTCCGCCTCTATTCGGCTCCGGAAACGAGTGAGGATTCCCCGGGCCACGGCGGCGAGCGGACGAGAAAGCACCGAGGTCGGCGGGGGAACCGTTGCCATCCCACATTGAAGTGTGGGGGTCCGCGACGCATTAGGCCGCCGTTAGGCCCCTGGTCCTGGTTTCCGCAGAGGAGTGTCTTTTGCGGGAATGTCCCGGCTACGATCCCCCGAAACGATCTTCATTGGGGTGTTCGTGCAGCTCCGGACGCCCCCGGAAGGGAACAGAATGAACGGCAAGCAGGTGGCCATCGCCATGGTCTCGTCCGGAGCGATGCTGGTGGGCGGCGCCTTCGCCGCCTCGGCGTCCGCCGTATCGCCCGCTCCCGCCTTCGCCTCCCCGTCCGTGGGTCACGGGTCGGGCTCGGACGTCCACACGCAGATAATGGCCTACCAGTACAAGAGCGTGGCGTCCGGCCTGTGCCTCGACACCAAGACGAAGGCGGGCAACCAGGCGATCCGCCGGGAGTCGTGCCACAAGGGGAATCACAAGGACATCAAGCACCAAAGGTGGATCCTCGGCAACGACAAGTCGTTCCACAGCCTGATCAGCCCCGGCAACTGCCTGGCCCTCAGGCAGAGTGTGTACGCCATCTCGAAGAAGTGCAGCTCCAAGGACAAGACGCAGCGGTGGAAGTGGACCGGCGGTAAAACCCCCACGCTGGTCAACCTGGGCACGAACAAGTGCCTGGCCCTCAACCACCCGCCGTACCTGCTCGTCGTGAAGTGCAACCCGAAGAACAAGGCGCAGCAGTGGAAGCGCTTCTCCTGACCCTGGCCTCGGAGTCTCACGGAGTGGACGACGGCGTGCGACCCGGTCCGGTCAGGGGCCATGTCGGCCGGAGTCGGAGGCGCTTCTCATCTCCCGGCATGGCCATGAGGAGAAAGTTCGAAGCGGGTGATCTCACCGCCGGTACGACGCAGATCGACATCCGGGCCGTGGCGGTCCGAACGGTCGGGAAGTCGCCCGGGGTCATTCGCGCCAGGTAGGCCAGGCCCTGCTGGAGGAACGCCCGCGGCCCCGGGTCGAGGTGGTCGGCCCAGGCGGGGTCGTCCTCGCCGCGGAGCCGGCAGTAGCACGCCAGGGCATAACCGAATTCGGCCTCGGTGAGGTAGCCGAGCCTCGCATAGCCGTCGTTCCGGGCGGCGTTGAGGTCGTGTTCGCTGAGGTATCCGCGCGGACGGACGGACCATCCGCGGGCGGTCTCCGTGAAGTGCAGCGCGGCGTTGGTGGTGAAGATCCCGAACCCGAGATACACGGTGAGCAGGTCGGTCAGGCGTTCGTGATCCCGCTGGGCGGCCGTGATGCGGTTCTCGCCCAGCAGCCGTACATGGCACAGTTCGTGCGCGATGATCGCCGTCAGGAAGGCGGGGTCGGCGGCCTCGCGCAGATCGAGACCGATGATCGCCCGGCCGTCCTCCTCGTGGTAGTGGCCGACCGCGCGGCGTCCGCCGGCGACCGTCGTCTCGGTCGAACCGTCGAAGACCCGGACGACGAGATCCTGCGATGAGTCGACCGCCATCAGGTCGCGGACCTTGAGCACCAGCGCTTCGATCTGCTCCGGCTCACCTGCGTACGCGGTGGGGAAGAAGCCGGGTCGCGGTAGCGCGACCTCACGGGACGCCGCCTCCTCGCCGAATTGGCCGGCGAACCACACCATCGACGTCTCGATCCATGCCTGTACGGCCTGGCCTACGGGGCAACCGGTCGGCGCGTCCGACGACCAGGGAGGTGTGGTCGGCAGGTTGTCATCCATCGAGCCTCCGTCATCACACTGGGCCACCGCTGCATACCGCTGCACACCGTAACCTGAAGAGTCGGTGCTTTCGTGCTCTCCGGTGATACCTCCGGAAATCTGCCGTTCATTACGAGAGGGCTGAGTGCTGCGGATGTCATCCGGGCTTCGAGGACGGCCGCGGCGGTCGGGTCGCGAGTGGGCGGCGGGGCACCGAGCGCCGCCCCTCCCCGCTACAAGATCCGCATATTCCCAGGTCAGAGCGGTTTTTACGATGGCATACCTCACGCGGCCCTAAGTTGAAGGTTCAACTTATGCAGCCGTATGCTCTTCCATGTCCCACCACCCCGGGACGCACGACCGGTGCCCTCCACCCACGAGGGCGCCGGGCAGATACTAGGAGATGACCATGAATCGGACCTTGGGACGGCGTGTCGCCACCGCGGCCGCCACGCTCGCCGTTGCCGGCGGCGCCGCGCTCGCGGTCGGCGGGACAGCCTCCGCGGCGTCCATCCAGGACGCACACCGCACGACCGTCAGTGCCTACTCGTCGAGCACCGTCGTACACAGCGACAACCGCGACGACGACCGCTACCGCGACCATGGCGACGCTCGCCGCTGGGACGAGCGCCGCTGGGACGAGCGCCGCTGGGACGACCGTCGCTGGGAGCGCGTCGGCCACCACTGGTACGGCGGCGAGAGCCGACGCTACCGCGTCATCGGCCACCGGCTGTACTACTGGAACCACGGCACGTGGAGGCTCGTGACCTGGCACACGCACGGTCGCGACGTCCACGCCTTCCGCTGATCCTCGACCAGACGGGAGCCCGCTCCGGACGGCGCGCGACGCGCCGCCCGGAGCGGTAGGTGAGGAACAGAAGAGGCATACGAGACCCGGCACGGGAACCGCGCGGCGGTGGCGCCGAAGGGGAGGCGCCACCACCGAGCGGGACGTGCCGCACACCGCCGCCTCGACCCGCGGTGACGGGGAAGACGGAGCTGAGCCGGGCCCTCAAGGGGGAGGGCCCGGGGTGACGGCCATCGACTGGCCGCCGGCTCCATTTGAATCACCGCTCAGGGCTGCGGCGGCCACCGCCGGCCCGGAGCCGGTCACGGCCTGGGGGGGTCGGACCGGAACCGGGCCGGCGTTTCACCCTGCTCCGGTCTGGAGCGCCTTCCGTACGGTCATGGCGCCGACCTCTTCCGGAGGCGCTGGGCGCGACGCACGATGAGCGGCTGGATGGACAGCAGGCGCGTCACGCGGTCGCTTTCGATATGGCCGGACTCGATGGCCGCTTCCAGAGCCGCCAGCAGTTGCGGGCCGAGCCCGAGGTCGGCCACTGCCGCGTCCGCGAGGAACTCCGTCCGGTCGGTGGAGAGCCGCGCCAGCGCCGCGCCGACGACGGCGATGCCGGCAGGGATCATCAGGACGACGAATATCAGCGCCACGGCCACGGTCAGAACGAACGACACGATGAACCCGAACGGGGTGTGCCACCGTCGCGCGATCGCCCACATGCGGCGTACCGGCCGCCAGATCCGGGTGAGCAACCACCACAGCGCCCGGATCGGCAGGGTCAGGTGCGTGTAGGAGAACACCGGGACGGCGGCCAGGCCGATGTGGTGGCTCAGCTCGTGGGCCAGCACCGCCTCCATCCGGTCGGGAGGCAGCGTCTTCGCCGCATAGGACGTGATGACGACGGTCCGGCCGGTCACGGCGGGCGCGTTCGGCCCGTCCGACTCGGCGATCATCAGTCGGTACCGTCCGGCGGTGACTCCGAGGCGCCGTAGCGCGTGGCGCGACGGCTCGGTGAGGCGACGGTGCTCCTCGGCGGTCGGGTCCCGGTAGCCGTACCAGGCGCGCTGGATCGTCTCCTGAGGCCAGGTCGCCAGCACCGCACCGGCCACCCAGACGACGAACGGGATCACCGCTCCCCAGACCGGCCAGACGAGGTCCAGTCCGAACGCGACCGGTCCGACGATCGCCATCGCACCGACCGCTGCGGGGACCAGCGCGGTCAGCGCTACCACCGTCGCCCCCAGCCTCGGGCGTACAGACCGCGTCGGCCGACGATCACGCGAACTGCTCGGAACGGCGGCGTCACGCGGTTGTACGACCGCGGGGCTCGTCATCGGTACGGGCGACGGTGTGTTTGCCGGCCGCGCCGGCACCTGGCCGTACGCCCTGGTCGGCGCGCCGTGCATCGGCGAAGGTAGTGCTGGCTGTGCCGGAGCCGATACGGGCCGGTCCTGGGCGGGCCCGCGGGTGCCGGTGGTCCAGGACCCGCCATCCCAATACCGCTCGAAGGGACGCCCACTCGGATCCGGGTACCACCCGGCGGGGGGTTGGCCGGTCACCAAGAATCCTCTCCGCTTCCGCGCGGCCATCGTCGGCCTGGAACAGACATCTTCGCGTGCGACATGAACGCCTGCCACCCCCTCCACGACACCGCGTATGCCACGTTCGGACGCCGCAGGACGCTGTCGCCGGTCCTGACGCCTCAGGGATTCTCTGTCGCTGAAGGAGTCCCCTGCCAGACCGTCAGATCGAAGCCCATGAAGTTGCGCGCCTCCACCATGCCGGCCGAATATTGCAAGTCGCCCTGGTAGTGCTGGCGCGGATGCGTCGGATCGTCGGTGAAGCTGATCCCGTAGTCGTCCGGCCGACTGATGTGACGGTAGGTGCCGAGCAGCGAGCCTGGCGGCTTCGAGCCCGCGGTGACGGTCGTGCTGTCCGCTGGTGACGGCTGCGATGCCTGTGACGGCGTCCCGGCCGAGCCGGTCGATGGCGCATGGTTCCGTGCGGCGCTTCGGCCATCACCGCCTCGAGACACCACGGTGACCAGCACGATGAGCATGATGAAGGCGGCCGCAGCGGCGGCGCCGATCACCACCCTGCGATCGACGTGTGCCGGCCCCGTCTCGCCGGCGACGTCGGCAGGCTGGGCCGTGACAAGCTGGCAACCAGAACAGGGGATCGCCATGGCGATAAACAATGAGCAGGTGGCTACCCTGATATTTGAGCGGTTGGATCACGCCGCTCGACTGGACTACGTCACTCTGGTATCTGCCGCGTTCTTCGAGGCGGTTGAGCAAAGATTCACTCAGGGCGCTTCGACTGCGGAAGTCGTAGCGTTTGTAGGGAACCTGCGCACCCGCGGGCTGGACGAGTTCCTAGACAAGTCCCGGAAGCTGGCCGACGAACTACTCGCACCGCCTAACTGACCAGATCCGTTCCGTCTGGGCGCACTCAGTCGCCGTTTACTCCCTCTCGAGTGCCATGTCATGCAACGTTGATCTGTAACCAGGCGGATTAAGGGTCTCTTTCCGTCCGGGGCGGCCGCCTTCGTTCTGCGCTGTCCCGCCACACGAGAATTTTCCCGTCTGAGGGTACAGCGTGGAACAAGGAGCCCGCGTCTGCCGGTGCCATTCAGGCGTTATGCCGGGTTTAACTCCGGTTGCGGCCGGCCGCCCCGCCTAGAGGAGTCGGTCGCCCTGCAGCACCCGTCGCAGTTCGCAGCTCACTTGTGGATGGTTTCGCATGGCTGGCCCGGGATCCCCGTCCAGTGTTGGCCCTTTCCTTTCTTGAGTACGCGCCAGTGCACGCAAACCTTATAGCCGTTCGGGAAATTCTTATTCGCATACCAGTTGCTCCATAGGGTCTTCTGGTTTGCGGGGGTGGGGGTGCAAGTCTGGTAGTGGTGGATGCCGTGCAGTTTACTTACGCCCTTGGAGTGCCCCAGCCAGTCGATGTGGTAGCAGCGCGCGCCGGAGACAGGGTGCGTACTGGTGGTAACGTTTCTCACGTACAATTTGTTGCCGTCGATGTCGATGCAGGTTTTTTCGCTGCAGCCGTTGGCGTTCTGGGTTGTCACGCCGCCGGTCGATGTGGTCGGGACCGGCTTGGCGGGTTCAACGCTGGCTGATGCGCTGGGAACGGTGACCAGGGCCGCGCCTAGGGCGATCGCGCAGGCGGCGACGCTGCGATGAATGGTTCGCAAGGGTCTTATCTTCCTCTCGATCAGGGACCGTCGGGTGCGGGGGCAGCGCCGAACCATATCTGGCCGATCCGACACTTACTGACCCATACTCGCGGGAACAGGGTGGCGTACTGATCGTGCACCATACACCGGGTTTGAGAGAAAGATGACTGTTCGTTCGGGAAGATCGGTTATCTCCCCAGATCAAAAGGAGCGGGTTGAATTCAGTTTCGCCGGGATTCACCTCGCCGACATGTCGTGGTCACCGGCGACGCCGCCACACCCAGCACGACACGGCCGGATACATCGCCGGAGACCGCGATGCCGGCTGCTTCCTGACCGTCAAGGCCAATCAGCCCGGCCTGCAGGCCATGATCTCCGACAAGATCCAGACCGAGTGCGGCCGACGTCGAAGACGCCGTCCTGGTCGCCGGCGAACTCCGTAGATATCGGCCGCGGTGCCGAGCGATGGGTCGATGCGCAAGTAGCCGATGAGCGGGTGAGGTTTGTCCGGTCAGCTCAGCGATGCGCTCGCCGCACGCAGCTCGTCCAGGGCCGCCCGGATGTATCCGGCGAGCTCGTCCTTGGCGCCATGGTCGCCCTCGGACCATTCGGCGTACCCCCGTTTGAAGGCGAGGACGCCCAGCTCGCCCGCGAGAGCCGCGGTCGGATCGGGTACGCCGCGGGCGACCAGAGCGGTTGTCATCGCGGCCGCGAGGCTGACGCTCTTGAGGGCGTCACGCTCTTGAAGTTCGGCGCTGGCGGCGACGGCCGCCTTCAGGCGAGGGGCGAGCTCGCGATTCACGGGGCCCATCGCGCTTGCGGCGCGCTCGAGACCGGCAGCGACCGCGTCGAGCGGGCTGGCGCTCACCGGTGCCTCGGCGATCCCCTCGGCCAGCAGCCGGCTCAGCGTCTCCTGTCCGGCCACCAGCAGCTCGCGCTTATCGGGGAAGTGCCGGAAGAAGGTGCTTTTGGTGACCCCGGCGCGCTCGGCGATCTGCGCGACCGTCGTGGCGTCGTACCCCTGCTCGGTGAACAGGTCGACGGCAGCCACGACGAGTCGTTGGCGCGCCCCTGGTTCCCATCGACCCATGGTCTCCATCATAGGTGATGGGACTCTTGTCCCGTCGCTCTGGTAGCGTGTGACGGGACAAGAGTCCCATCACTTTGGGAGAGTTCCATGCGCGTCTTTGTCACCGGTGGCACCGGTCTGATCGGGTCCGCCGTCGTCGCCGAACTTCTCGGCAACGGCCACACCGTCCTCGCCCTCGCCCGCTCCGACGCGTCCGCGCTGGCCGCCGAGGCGGCCGGCGCCGAGCCGCTCCGGGGAGCTCTCGCCGACCTGGACATCCTTCGCGCCGGCGTTGCTCGGGCCGACGGGGTGATCCACCTGGCATTCGGCCACGACTTCAGCAGCCCCGACGCCCTCGCAAAGTCGGTCGCCGAGGAAAGTGCCGCCCTCGCGACCCTCGGCGAGGAACTCGTCGGCAGCGACCGCCCCTTCGTCACCGTCTCGGGTACGCCCTATGCGCCGGGCCGCGTCTCCACCGAGGCCGACCCGCTGCCGACCGACGGGCCGGTCGGTGGTCGCGGTCGCGCGGTCACGGCGGTCCTGGGCTTGGCCTCGCGCGGGGTCCGGAGCACGGCCGTACGCATGCCGCGCACGGTTCACAACCAGGGCACGGGCGGGTTCGCCGGAATGCTGACCAACATCGCACGCCGGACCGGAGTGTCCGGCTACCCGGGCGACGGCGCACAGCGCTGGCCGGCCGTGCACGCGCTCGACGCGGCGGTCCTCTTCCGGCTCGCCCTGGAGCAGGCGGAAGCCGGTACCTCCTGGCACGCCGTGGCCGACGAGGGAGACAAGGTGCGTGACATCGCCGCGGTCATCGGCCGACGGCTGGGCCTGCCGGTCGAGTCGGTGCCATCGGAGAGCTACGGCCCTCTCGGGCCGATTTTCGCGACCGACCAGCCCTCCTCCAGCACCCACACTCAGCAGGCGCTCGGCTGGGAGCCGAAGCACCCCAGCCTTCTGGAGGACCTGGAGATCATCCAGCCCTGACCAGCGGGGGAAGATCGGGCAGGCCCGCTGCCTGGGCTGTGCGGTCTTGTGTGGAGGTGGCGGCGATGGTGGTCGCCGCCACCTCCGCGTGTGGCTGAGCTGATGGGTTAGAGCCAGCCGCCGGCGATGAACTGGACCGGGTCTTCTCCGGGGTTCTCGCGGATGCCGTACACGGCCTGGGCCGTCGCCCACAGGACCGTGCGTCCGAGCCGGTCGGGGTAGCGTTCGACCATCGCGTTGAAGTAGTCGACGGCGGTCTTCTGGGTGCGGAACAGTTCCTCGGCGACGTCGAGGTATTCGCGTGTCTCGGCGATGGTGCGTGCCGCGTCGTCGTCGAGGTTGGAGTTCTGGTGGCCAGCCACGATGGAGCGGGCGCCCAGCGACTCGACCCGGTCGATCGCCTGCCGCCAGTAGTCGAGGCCCGCGAGCGAGGTCTCGCTGAGGTAGAGATGGGCGCTGTTGTAGATGACGTCGCCGGCGACGACGAGTCCGAGATCGGGAACGTGCAGGACGCTGGAGGCGTCGGTGTCGGTGTACCCGGCCTCGACGATGACGAGGTCTTTGCCTTCGAGGGTGAACCGGTTCTCCGGCACCGTCACCGCGGTCACCGGGGACGCCGGAATGCCCGGGTAGACCTTGTCCCAGACGAACGGCCGCGCGGCGACGTTGGCGTGCATCTGGCCGATCGTTCCCTCGGTCGCCACGACGCGTGAGCCGAACCGCTCGGCCAGCAGATCGGTGTTGAACCAGTGGTCGCCGTGGCCGTGCGTGATGAAGATGTCCGTCAGGTTCCGGTTCTTGCCGGCGACCCAGTCGCCCAGCGCGCGCGCCTGGTCGGTCGTGAAGCCCGGGTCGACGAGCACGGCGTCCTCGGCGCCGTAGATCAGGGTGCTCGCGAGAGGAGGGAAGAGTCTCGACTCTCCGTTCGGAAGCGCGCCGTTGTCCTGCTGCGGCGGGTCATTGATGAACACGTCGTAGGCGAGTTCGTCGGTCGAGCTCATGATCATGGACCTCTCCGTCTTCGACGTTCCTGCGATCGGAACGTGCTGTGCTCACTGCTCTTCAGGCATCTAGGTAAAGTGATCGCTTTACCTGGAGTTGAAGCTACACGGCCTCACGACGGATGTAAAGCGGTCGCTATACTTATGGGCATGGCAGCACCGACATCGATCACCAGGGCGGCCCGCGGCGGGCGCGGAGCGCGTGAGCGCATCCTGCAGGCGGCGGAGGAGCTCTTCTACACACGTGGTATTCACGCCACCGGTGTGGCGGCACTCATGGAGGCTGCGCACGTCTCGCCTCGGACCTTCTATGTGCACTTCCCGACCAAGAACGCGCTGGTGGAGGAGTATCTTCGCCGGTTCGAGTCAGAGAAGCCGCTCGCCGCTGAAGCAGTGCTGGAGCGCGGCGACCTGACCCCGGCTCAGCGATTGTTGGCGATCTTCGCCCCCATGGAGAGCGACTCGCCGGCGCCCTTCCGCGGCTGCCCCTTCCATAACGCCGTCGTCGAGGGTGCCGGAGAGCTCCCGGAAGTCGCCCGTCTCGCGCAGCTCCACAAGCAAGCCTTCCGCGATCGCCTGGTGGCCACAGCCGCCGAGGCCGGAGCAGCCCACCCGGAGAGCCTCGGCAGGCAACTCGCCGTGATCTTCGAGGGCGCCAACGCGCTGGCAGCCTCCTGTAACGACACGGAGGCGTTCACCGATGCCCGGCGAGCCGCCAGGACGCTCCTGGACGTAGCCTTTACGACCGCGCCCAGAGAGTGAATGTCTCGATGACGGTCTGCATCTCCCATAGTCGTGACGGCTCGAGCCATCGGTCCTCCGTGCGTCAGCTCTGCCGCGACAGGGTGCTGCGGGTACGGCTCACAGGTCCAGCCGTGCGGCCGGGGTGTCCCAGCCGAGCGTCTTGCGGGGCCGGGTGTTGAGCTCGGCGGCGACCGCGGCCAGCTGCTCGGGGCCGTGGGCACGCAGGTCGCTGCCCTTGGGGAAGTACTGCCGCAGCAGGCCATTGGTGTTCTCGCCGGCTCGCCGCACGCCTGAACCAGGCTGCCGCCGTCACGATTCACGATGTGATCTCCAATGGTGGCGCTATCTTGATCATTATGGAGATCCGCTCCGCGCCGACCCTTGCGGAGATCGTCGACGGCAATGGCCCGTTGACGTCGACCAGGGTCGCCGCGATCGGGCTCGCGTTGCTGGAGGTCCTGGACCAGGCACATCGAATCGGCATCGTGCACCGTGACCTGAAACCGTCGAACGTGATGCTTCTACCCGGTGACCGGGTCGACCTCGTCGATTTCGACATCGCGCGTATCGCCGGCGACCCGACCCTGACGCACACCGGCCCGCTGTTCGGCTCGCCCGCGTACATGGCGCCGGAACAGGTACGGGGAGACCGCGGAGACGCCGCGACCGACTGGTGGGCCCTCGGCGCCACGTTGTACTACGCCGCCGAAGGCACGGCCGCGTTCGAACGCGCCACGTACGACGCCTGCATCGCCGCCGTTCTGACCGAGTCGCCACCGCCGCCGAGAAGGGCGAGCACCGATCTCGCCGCGTTGTTCTCCGCGCTGCTCGACAAGGACCCTTCGCAGCGCCCTGGATCGGAGTACATCCGTACGGTGCTCGAACGCGTTGCGGGAAGCGCGGTGACGGTCTCCAGCACGCCTGAGTGGGCCCCGGAATCACGGCCGGTGCCGCCGCAGCGCACGTCGGAATCGCTGACGGCCGGGATCGGCCCGGCGCTCGAGAGGGCCGCCCGGATGGGCGCCATGGCGGTACCGCAGGCGACCGAGACGGACACGACCACGCGCCGGTGGGACCGTGGACAAAGTGCCTCGTCTCCGCTCGAACCACCATCCGGTGGCAGGCGTGCTCTCCGTCGTACCGTGCTCGTCGCGGGTGCGACCGTGCTGGTCGCGGTGGTCATGCTGGGGATCGGGATCGGGATCGCGATGCCGCGCCGGCCTGCCCACCGGCACGAGCGTCCGGCCGACCGCCAGGCCATGTCCACGCCTTCGGCGACCCGTCCGCCCTCCCCGGGGACCGCGATCCGCCGTGTACAGGCATGCCACGCCGGGCCCGACGGTGTCAGCTCGATGGCGGCGACGACCTTGAACGGCCATCCGACGATCGTGGCCGGTTGTGATGACGACACCGTGCAGGTGGCCGATCTCGCGACCGGCGCGCTCGGCCGCACGTTCACCGCCTCTGGAGTCCTGACCGTGCAGTCGGTCGCGGTCGGCGTCGTGGGCGGCCACCAGGTCGTCGTCGCCGGCACACAACTGCGTGGCGAGGGCAACGGCTACATCAAGATGTGGGACGTGGCGACCGGCTCACCGACGGGAAAGACCTTCTCCGGTGACACGAACGGCGTGACGTCGGTGGCGCTCGGCACGGCGGGCGGTCGACAGGTCGTCGTCTCCGGAAGTTTCGACACGACCGTACAGACCTGGGATCCGGCCACCGGCAAGACCGTCACTCCGCAACTCGACACCCATTCGGAGGCCATCTCGCTGGCGCTCGCCACGCTGCAGGGCGGCCGGCAGGTCGTCGCCGTGGGCGGTTACGGATCGGCCGTCCGGGTGTTCGATCAGACGACGGGGCATCAGGTCGGCGCGACGTTCACCGGGCACAGCGCCCACGCCAGTGAGTACGTCTATTCCGTGGCGGTCGGCGCCCTAGGCGGACGTAAGGTCGTCGTCTCCGCCGGTGACGATTCGACGATTCAGGTTTCGGACCTGGCCACGGGCGAGCGGATCGGCGCCGTGATCCACATGGCCGCCCATGCGGTCGTCGTCGCCTCTCTGGGTGATCGGCAAGTGATCATCGCTGGCGGCAAGGACCACTCCGTACGCCTGTGGGACCTCGCCACCGGAAAGCCGGTGGGCGGCCCGTTCACCGGCGATTCCGCCGTCATGTCCCTCACGACCACGACGCTCGACGGCAGGCCTGTCGCGGTCGCCGGGTACGAGGACGGCTCGGTGACCGTCTGGAGCCTCGGGTGACCATCCAGCGGAGACCAACGTGGGGATGCGACCGTGACATCTGAAACGACGTGGCTATCTTCTTGCCCGTGGGCGAAAGGGAAGCGTAGTCGACACGCAAATCGTCCAAACCGCGAGAAATAGCGTGTAACTCGGTAATTGTCCGGGTTGGCGCGTCGATCGGGCGGAGTTATCCACAGTCTGTGTTTGCGTCTGGCCGTGCCGGCTCGGCGAACCCCATCATGAAAGTGCCCGGTGGTCAGCGCCGCCGAGGTGGCGGGCGGCTCGGCCGCTGCCGGGTTCCATCTTCAGGAAAGGGGTTCGAAATGCACGGGGGCCTGCCCTTCATAGGGTTCAGCACCATCATTTACGGGGTCGTCGGGCTCGTCACCACGGTCGCGCGGTTCAGGAGGCGCAAATAATGCTCTCCCTCACCGTTATCGTCCCGGCGCACAATGAGGAGGAAGGGCTTCCGGCCACGCTGGAGTCTCTACTCCGCCAGACGGTCCCGCCCGAGGAGATCATCGTGGTCGATGACGGCTCGGTCGACCGCACGGGCGCGGTCGCGCGGGCCTACGGAGTGACCGTGCTGACGCCCCCGCGGAATCTCGGCAGCAAGGCCAAGGCGCAGAACCACGCGCTGCCGCACTGCGGGACCGATCTCGTGCTCGCGGTCGACGCCGACACCGTGCTGGCGCCGGACTACATCGAGAAGATCAAGCCGGCGTTCGGCGATCCGGCGGTCGTCGTCGCGGCGGGAAACGTGCAGACGCGGTTCACCCGCACCGTCTGGGAGCGCGGCCGGTCGATCGAGTACCTCTTCGGCTTCCACTGGAATCGGCCGATCCAGAACCATGCGAACAGCCCGGTGGTCTGCTCCGGCTGCTGTTCGGTGTTCCGGCGGGACGTGCTCGTCGCCTTCGGTGGCTTCCCCGAGCGCACCATCGTCGAGGACATGGACTTCACCTGGTCACAGCAGATCGCGGGCAGGAAGGCCGTCTACGTCGGCGACGCGGTCGCCTGGGCGGCCGACCCGGAGACCCTCACCTACTTGCGTAAGCAGGTGTGGCGCTGGATGGCCGGCTTCTTCCAGAACGTCCGGCTGCACCTCGGACAGCTCATCATCCGCAAGCCCATGCTGGCCCTGTGGATCCTCCTGGCGGTGGGGGAGGTGTTCACCGCGCCGCTGTGGTGGGCCACCCCGTTCCTCTTCACTCTGGGCATGCACCGCCCGGTCGGCCAGACCCTGGCATGGTGGATCGGCTCCGAGCTGATCTTCACCGCGCCGCCGCTGATCTATGCGGCACGGCGGCGGAGGCTGCCGGTGATGCGGGTGCTGATGAACGTCCCGTTCGTCTACCTGACGAAGGCGGTCAACCTCTACTACGCGTGGAAGGCCCTCGTCGTCGAGCTGATCCTGGTTCCTCTCCGCCTCTCCAAGGGGCTCGTCGTGTACGAGAAGGGACGTGCTCACACATCTCCCGGCGCATAGGGCGGACCTGATCGTGTACGGCTGCCACCAGCCGTGCACGATCACCGCAGCGCACGAGGGTGCGTCGGCTCGTGCGGTGTGAGGAACCGGCGGTGAGGGAATGTCGCCGAGCGTGACCGATCCGCTCGTGGAGGTGATCCTGCCCTGCCTGGACGAGGCCGGAGCGCTTCCCTGGGTGCTCACCCGCTTCCCCAGGGGCTTCCGGCCGATCGTGGTCGACAACGGGTCCACGGACGGGTCGGGGGAGATCGCCCGGTCGCTCGGCGCCGTGGTGATCGACGAGACACGCCGGGGCTTCGGCGCGGCATGTCACGCGGGTCTTTCGGCGGCGACCGCCGAGGTCGTCTGTTTCTGCGACTGCGACGCGAGCCTCGATCCCCGGCAACTGCCACGGGTCGCCGACCCGGTTCTCGATGGGTCCGCCGATCTCGTGCTGGGGTACCGGCGGCCCGTCGCGCGCGGGGTCTGGCCGCTACCCGGGCGGCTGGCCAACCGGGAGCTGGCACGGCGTATCCGGCGCCGCACCGGCGTCCGGGTGCGTGATCTCGGGCCGATGCGGGCGGCTCGACGGGCGGACCTGCTCTCGTTGGAACTGTCCGACCGCCGGTGCGGCTATGCGCTGGAGATGCTGATCCGCGCGGCGGATGCCGGCTGGCGGGTGCGCGAGGTCGACGTCGACTACCTGCCGCGGATCGGCCGGTCGAAGGTCACCGGGACGGTACACGGCTTCCGGCAGGCGGTTCAGGACATGAGCACGGTCCTGGCCCGGTGAGGCGCGCCGACGTCGCCTTCCCGACGACGACGCGATCGAGGGGTCACCCCCCGCCACGATGAGTCGGCTCGGGTGCCGCGGGGAATGGGAGGGTAAGTGGCTGTCGGGGGGAGCTGTGGCAGATCGGCCATCACGGGGTGACGCGAGGCACGAGGCCCGGTCCGCTGATCGACCGGGTCGGCGAGGCGACCCCCGAGGTCGGCGGGGAGCCGCCTGGCTCACCGCACATCCACCGCCCGGACCGTTTCGCCGGGAGTTCTGGCGGAGCCCGCTGCGCGGCCCGTGGCTCACGTCGGTGTTCGGCGTCGTCCTCTTGATCGGCATCCCGCTGATCGCGATCACCGGGTTCCTCTCCTACGCCGCGTACGACCCGCGGCTGGCGGGCAACGACCTGACGCCTCAGCGGGGCCTGCTGGGCTTCTACCTGTTCGACTGGCCGACCCGTCCGGTGTGGTTGTACCGGCTCAGCCAGGCGGTCCACGTCATCCTCGGGATCACCCTCGTTCCGGTCCTGCTGGCCAAGCTGTGGTCGGTCATTCCCCGGCTGTTCGACTGGCCACCGGCGCGCTCACCGGCCCAGGCCCTCGAACGCCTCAGTCTGCTGCTGCTGGTCGGCGGTGCGGTCTTCGAGTTCGTCACCGGCATCCTCAACATCCAGCTTTTCTACGTCTTCCCGTTCTTCTACCCGGCGCACCTGTACGGCGCATGGATCTTCCTCGCGGCGTTCGTCGTGCACGTGGCACTGAAGCTGCCGCGGATGGTCAGGGCATTGCGATCGCGCGGTTTCCGCCGCGAACTGCGCACCGGCCTGCGCGAAACCCGCCCCGAACCGCCCGATCCCGATGGTCTGGTCGCGGTCCATCCAGGAGAGCCGACCGTCTCCCGGCGCGGGCTGCTCGGCTTCGTGGGCGGCGCGTCGCTGACCCTGTTCGGACTGTCCGTCGGCCAGACCGTCGACGGGCCGCTGCGACGTACCGCGCTGCTGTCTCCGCATGGGCGCACGTACGGTGAGGGGCCGAACGATTTCCAGGTGAACAAGACGGCGGCGGCCAAGGGCATCACGGCCCGCGACGCGGGGCCCGACTGGCGGCTGGAGGTGGTCGGCCCGCGGCGGACGCACTTGTCCCGCGCGGACCTGCTGAGTATGCCGGCGCACACGTACGACCTGCCGATCGCCTGTGTGGAGGGCTGGTCGACCCTGCAGCGGTGGACCGGCGTGCGCCTGGCCGACCTGGCCCGGCTGGCCGGGGCCACTCCGGGCAGAGACGAGGTCTTCGTCGAATCCCTCGAGCGTGGGGGCGCCTTCGGCCACGTGACCCTCAGCGCCCGCCAGGTCGCCGATCCCGCATCACTGCTCGCGCTTCGCGTCAACGGCGCCGACCTGTCCCTCGACCACGGCTTCCCCGCCCGGATCATCGTTCCGAACGCTCCCGGCGTGCACAACACCAAGTGGGTCACCCGGCTGAGCTTCCGGCCCGCGGGACCATGAGCGCCGGGCGCCCCTCCCGTAGCCGTGCGGCGTACCGGCGGATCACCGCACACTACGGCGCGGATCCGCTGCATCTGCTCGCCCTGCTCGCCTGCTTCGCGCTGGCCGGGTACGCCGCGAGCCGCGTCTTCGCCGCCGGCATCTGGGTCGGGTTCGCGATCTGGTTCGTCGGCGCGGCGGTCGCCCACGACCTCGTGCTGTTCCCGCTGTACGCGCTCGCCGACGTCGCCGTGCAGCGTCGCCGATGGGGACGGCGCCGGCCGGGTCCGCACGTCCACTGGACCCCGTGGATCAACTACGTGCGGGTACCGGTCGGGCTGTCCGGCCTGCTGCTGCTCGTCTGGTTCCCGCTGATCCTCCGCCGGTCCGGCGAGACGTACCGCAAGGCGGTCGGGCTGGACAGCAACCCGTTCCTGGGGCGCTGGCTCCTCGTGACCGGTGTGCTGTTCGCCGGATCAGCCGTCGCCTACGCCGTACGCCTGAGGCGGTCGACGCCCCGCCGGCGCGGCACCCGACGGGGACGGGGGCCGGAGAGGGGGCGCCGGGACGGGGGAGGTGGCTCGTGAGCACACGCCCGATCAGCGACCACGCCCTGTTGTCGGACTGCCGCTCGGCCGCTCTCGTCACCTCCGAGGGATCGGTGGACTGGCTGTGCTTTCCGCGGTTCGACAGCCCGGCGATCTTCGCCCGCCTGCTCGACGAGGACGCCGGGCACTGGGCGATCCGTCCCACGGGTCCCGCCGAGGTCACCCGCAGGTACGTCGCGGACACGCTCGTACTGGAGACCACCTTCCGTACCGCGAACGGAGCGGTCACGCTCGTCGACGCGCTCAGCCTGGGCAGGCGGGAGCGCGGGCACGGCATCGGCAGGTCCTCGCCCGGAGTTCTGCTTCGTGAGGCGACCTGTGTCGAGGGCACCGTCACCCTCGAGGTGACGTACGCGCCGCGCCCGGAGTTCGGGATCGTCCACCCCCTGATGGCGCCGGTGCGCGGCGGGCTGATCGCTCGTGGCGGCGCCCACGTCCTGACGCTGTCGCTCCCCGTGGAGGCGACGGTCGACGGCGCCACCGCCCGCGCGACGGTCACCCTCACCGCAGGCCAACGCCTCGGCTTCGCACTGGCCGCCGGGCCTGGCTGGGAGGCGGCACCGGTGGTCTGGAACGGCCGGCTCATCCATCGCCGGCTCAAGGACACCATCGCCGGCTGGCTCTCATGGTCCCGAGGACACGCACGCTATGAGGGCCCGTGGCAGGAGCAGGTCGCCGTCAGCGGACGGGTGCTGCTCGGCCTGACGTACGCCCCCACCGGGGCGATCGTCGCCGCGGCCACCACCTCACTCCCGGAGGAGGTCGGCGGGCAGCGCAACTGGGACTACCGGTACACCTGGATCCGGGACGCCAGCCTCACTCTGCAGGCCCTGGACACCGCGGCATGTGAGAAGGAGCAGGACGCGTTCTTCGGCTTCCTCGCCCGCGCGGCGGCCTCCCGACTGGGTCACGACGCCGATCTGCAGATCATGTACGGCGTCGGGGGAGAACGCGATCTCAGTGAGCGCCTGCTCCCGCATCTCGGCGGCTGGCGCGGGAGCAGTCCCGTACGCGTCGGCAACGACGCGTGGCGCCAGCGCCAGATCGACGTCTACGGCGAAATCCTCGACGCGGCCCACCAGCTCTCCTCCGACGCGACGAGGCGCCCGTACGACCCCGTCATGCGGACGTTCCTGCTCGACGCCGCCGAGACGGCCGCCCGCCGCTGGCAGGAACCCGACCAGGGCATCTGGGAGATCCGCGGGCCGAGCCGGCACTTCCTGCATTCCAAGCTGATGTGCTGGGTGGCCTTGGACCGTGCCATCGCCATGGCCCCCGCGCTCCACGCCACCGACCGCGTCGGCGAGTGGGAACGGATCCGGGCGCGGATCCGCACGGCGATCCTGACGGACGGCTGGAACCCGCACGCAGGCGCGTTCACCCAGGCCTTCGGCGAGCCGTACCTGGACGCGTCCGCGCTCACCATTCCCCTGGTCGGATTCCTGCCCGGCGACGACCCCCGCGTCCAGGCGACGGTCGACGCCATCGCGACCCACCTCACCGACGCGCGCGGACTCGTACGCCGATACGCCACCGCGGACGGACTTCCGGGAGACGAGGGAGCCTTCCTCCTCTGCACGTTCTGGCTGGCCCACGCCCTCGCCCTCACGGGCCGGGCCGCCCCCGCCGAACGGGCCTTCCTCACCGCCGTCTCCCACGCCAACGACGTCGGCCTGCTGGCCGAAGAGGTCGACTCCGACACCGGCGAGCCCATCGGCAACTTCCCCCAGGCGTTCAGCCACATCGGCCTGATCAACGCCGCACGCGCCATCCGCGACTGTCACGACCGCTCTCCGTGACGAGTCGGCCTGTAAGAGACGGACGGGATGGGCGCGCGGCGTGACGTGACGGCGATGACGTCGGTGGACAGGTGGTCCTCATCGATTCGGTACACAGGCCGTCGGAGATCGGCCGTGAACGCCTCGCGCCGGGCGTTCACGGCCGAGTTCGGCGTGCGCTACCGGGGGACCTGGTCGAACGCCACGAATCCGCCGAGGTTCTCGTCGTCCGTGCCCCAGATCGCCTGTCCGTTGGCCAGGGCGACGATGCCCTCCACCTTGTGGTCGTCCTTCTTGGTGAACCGACGCAGCGCCCGCAGGCTCCCCGTCTTCTTCAGGTCGAGTACCGGGTGTCCTCCCTTGATCTTCAGCTTTCCGGCGTTGTAGACGGCGGAGCTGAACGGTCCGTTGTCGTCGTTGGGGTCCGAGGCCGACGACACGAGCACGGTTCCGTTCGGCAGGACCTTGAGGTCGCTGACGTGCCGTACCTCGTCCTGGTTCGGGAACGGCACTGCGAACTTCTCCTGGTCGGCGGTCGTGCCGATGCGGAGACTCGCCTTCCCGACCGTCGCCGGAGCGGTGCGGACGACCGCCTTCTCCGCGTTCTTTCCGCGGGTCGCCCACACGGCGAAGAGCTTGCCGGCGGAACCTCGGAACAGCGCGAAGCTCTCGTAGTTGTCGCCGTCCTTGCGGTCCGGCAGGGAGACGGGTGCGCCCTGGACCGTGGCCGTGCCACCGGCGACGGTGACGTGGTACGCCGTGCCCTCGCTGGCAAGCGCGATGTAGTGGTTCTTGCGTCCGGGAACCGCGTCGAGCGCCTCCACGTCCTTCGGCAGGGGGCCCTTCCAGGTCAACGGCGTGACCGCCGGTGCCTTGCCGGGCCTGAGCCGTACGGTGGAGATGCGGTTCTCTCCGTCCTTCTTGTTGTCGCGCACGATGAGGACATCCGCCCGGCCATGGCCTATGGGGGCGCCCGCGACGAGGGCCATGCCGCTCACGCCGCCGGTGATGTCCGTACCGACACGCTGCCACTTCGGCTGAACCGCGGCCTGCGCCGGCAGAGCCATGGCCACGACGGCTCCGAGAGCGGCGGTCGAAACGACCAGTTTGTTCATGATCACGACCGGATCGTAGACGACCGGCGTCTTCCTCGCGGGGGATCGCGTCTTCCCGGAGTGAACGGCTCCGGGATGTTCACCGAGTGCTTCGCTCGCGTTCAGAGTCGGCGCATCACCGGAAGCGGGTGACGAAGCGGCGTTGCCAGGGCGTTTCAACGGCGCGCTCGGCGTAGTGCTCGCGGACATAGGCGACCGCCTCCGCCGCGGGCACGCCGTCCAGCACGGCGAGGCAGGCGAGTGCCGTGCCGGTCCGTCCGTACCCGCCGCCGCAGGCGATCTCGACGCGTTCGGTCTCGGTGCGGGTCCACGCCTCGCGGAACGCGTCCGCGGCGGCGCTGCGGTCGGACGGGAGCCGGAAGTCCGGCCAGCGGAGCCACCGTGACTCCCACGGGACGGGAGGCGGTTCGTGGCCCAGGAGGTAGAGCGCGAACGCGGGTTCCGGTCCGTCCGGGAGGGGGCGGCGGAGTCCCCGGCCGCGGACGAGCCTGCCCGAGGGCAGGCGGAGCACTCCCGTGGCCGTGGGCTCCCATGTAGTGATCACGGGGCGAGGGTAGCGTTAATTGCGCCATTCGGCGCCATTGGCGGCATATATTGCAAATCGGTCATTCTGCTGGAACGGCCCTATAGAGGCCGGGGATTCGGGTCGATGACCAGGGGAAACGCCGGTTCGTGCTCTGCCCTTCCGTGGATCCGCCGAAATCGATGCGCGTCCGGGAATCCGTGGGTAAGGATGGTGCCATGTCCTTTCCGTTAATGCCTGGATACGACTACATCAATGTGGTGGCCGACCTCGAGCCGGTCGCCGCGATGTGGGACAGGGACCTCGGAGATCGCATCCGGACCTACACCAAGCTCCTTCCGGCAGGGGCGCCCGATTTCGGGTACGCCGTGCAGAAGGGCACCGAGTGGCGCATCGGCAGCATCGGCGCGTGTGACCCGGAGGGGGCCCGCTACACCCTCGCCGCGGGCCTGCGCATGGGGGCGAAGCAGGAGAACGATCCGGAGACCGTCCGCGCCATGCGCGCGGTGGCCGACCGGCTCGACCCGGAGGACGGCAGGCAACTCCCCAAGGACGAGTGGGAGATCGGCGACCGTCGCTATCGAGTGATCAGGATCGAGAAGTTCACGCTGATCGGCCAGCGGGTGATGGAGCCGCCACGGCCGACCGACACCGAGCCTCCGGACGAGGGCCGTTTCCTGGAGGACCACCTCATCGAGCCGCGGGCGCCGGCGGGGCAGTGGGAGGCGCAGCTGCGGTTGAACCTCGTCGGTCACCTGCCCATCCCCGGCACGGTGCCCGAGACGGTGGAGATCGAGGCCCGGCACGCGATCCGCACCCATCCCGGCGTGGTCCTGCTCCCGCCCACCTTCACCGTCGTGGAGATCAAGGGCGACTCCTGGGAGCCCCTCACCGGCGCGGACGGTCCCCTCCAGGCTCGTTTTCACCTGGCGAAATACTTCAGCGAGCTGCTGCCCCGCCTCCTGGAGTTCCAGGGCGAGCCGGCCGAGCCGGAGGAGATCGCCGAGTGGGAGGCCGCGGCGGACGAGATCGAGGCGATGAGCGGGCCGGAGTTCGCCGTGTTGGATCGCAGGTTCCGCATCGTGCGCGTCTCGCGGATGCTCCGCGTCGGCCGGGACGGCCCGGAGGGCCCGCGCCCGTCCGATCAGGAACGCTACGGCATGCAGGGGACGGAGTCGCGATCCTGACCGACCGCCGTGCGGCAGGCCGCGAACGCCGACCAGGGCGGTACGAGGGATTGCTCTATATGTCGCTCGGCGATATATATGTCGCATGAAGCCATCCCCGCTGCGGGAGCAGAGCTATCTGATTCTGCTGGCGCTGGCGCCTGAGCCGCTGTACGGCTACGGCCTCATCGCCGCGGTGCGCGAGCTGTCGGACGGGCGCGTCAAGCTGGGAGCCGGCACGCTGTACGGCGCGCTCGACCGGCTCGGAGCCGACGGCCTCGTCACCCTCGATCACGAAGAGGTGGTGGACGGCCGCTTCCGCCGCTACTACAAGCTGACCGACCAGGGTCATCGGGTGCTCACCGCCGAGACCGAACGGCTGGCCGAGCTGGCGGCCAGAGCACGCCGGCGCCTCGCGGCGTCGCGCGTCGCTCCCCGCCCCGCGGGATGAACGACATGGACGACGCCTACGAACGCCGCTGCCGTCTTCTGCTCCGCGCCTACCCGCCTCGCTACCGCCGGTCCCGGGGTGCGGAGCTGCTGGGCACCCTGCTGGACGCCGCCGAGCCCGGACGCGACACCCCGCCGCTCCGCGACGCGTGGGACGTCATCCGTGGCGGCGTGCTGTTCCGGCTGCGTGACCGGCCGCCGCCGCACCGGTGGCTCGCGTACCGGGTGCTGAACACGCGCCTGCCGTACCGCCACCGGTGGTGGGTGCGGGACGACGTGTTCGGCCGCGGCTACCACTTGCGGGAGTCCCTGCCCGGCTACGCCGCGATGTTCCTCATCCTGTGGGTCGCGGGCGCGGTGATGAGCTCCGCGTCCGGCCTGCCCGTCACCCCCGCGATCCGCCCGACACTGTGGGGGCTGCTCATCATCGCGGGGATCTGGCTGATCCCGGTCCCGCCGCTGATCCGCAAGAAGAGGGAGCGTGTGCTGGTCCAGCACGAGTTCCACCCCGACGGGACGTCGTACGCGTCCGGGCCGTGGCAGCCGGAGGGCCGGCCGCAGCCCGACGACCGGCCGGCCTGACCCCGAGAGGCGGGCTTCCGGCCGGCACCTCACGTGCCGACCCGGTCGAGGAGACCGGCGCCGCGGGCTCGCCCGGCTCGTGCCGATTTAGTACCTCACTCGTTGATCATTAGGATCCTCGGGTGATCATCAGACGACGGTCCGCGGCCGGCCTGCTGTGCATGCTGGCCGCATTGGCGACGCTCGGCGCGCCTCCCGCCTCCGCCGCCAGGGCGACCGCCAAGGAGCCGCCCAAGGTCGAGCTCGTCCTGGACGTCAGCGGCTCGATGCGGGCCAGGGACATCGACGGACGAAGCCGGATATCGGTGGCCCAGCAGTCCTTCAACGACGTGGTGGACGCCCTACCGGCCGAGACGCAGTTGGGCATCCGGGTCCTCGGATCCCGCCACCGCTACCCCGGCAGTCCCAAGAGCGTCGGGTGCCGGGACACCGAGCAGATCAGCCCGGTCGCCACGGTCGACAAGGGGGAGGCGAAGGCCGCCATCGCGACGCTGCGCCCCACCGGCTGGACCCCGATCGGGCTGGCCCTGCGGGCCGCCGCCAAGGACCTGGGCGCCGGTGAGACGACCCGGCGGATCGTCCTCATCACCGATGGCGAGGACACCTGCGCGCCGCCCGACCCGTGTGACGTCGCCCGCGAGCTCGCCGCGCAGGGCACCCACCTCGTCATCGACACGCTCGGGCTCAGCCTGGACGACAAGGTCCGGCGCCAGCTGACCTGCATCGCGGGCGCCACCGGCGGGACCTACACCGCCGTCCAGCACCAGCAGCAGCTCACCAACCGGCTCAACCAGCTGGTCCATCGGGCGGGCAGTACCTACCAGCAGACGCCGCAGCAGGTGGCCGGGGGCGCGCAGTGCGTCAACGCGCCGGTGCTGTCTCCCGGCGTCTACACCGACCGCGAACGGTTCGGCGAGCACCGCGTCTACCGGGTGCCCGTCGCCCCCGGGCAGGAACTCCGGGCCTCCGTGAGTGTCGGGCTCGACCGCAGCTTGAACCCCGACTACGGCGTGCTGCTGCGCGCCACGTCCCAGGACGGTCAGGAACTCGTCCGCGGTACGGACGCGGGCAGCGGACGCACCGACGTCCTGTCCACCGGGCTGCGCTGGTCCGACCAGCGGCCGGCCACGGCGTCTGAGCAGCCGTCCGCGTCGCCGTCGACGGCCGCGTCCGCGACGGGCACCGTCTGCCTGGTCGTGAGCAACTCTTTCTCCGCGCCCCCCGCCGTGCGGACGGCCCCCGGCATGCCTCTGGAACTGACCGTCGACGTGGTGCCCTCCTCGCCCACGCCGAACGGTCCGGACCTCGGCCGCGGCTGGCTGCTGCTCGTCGTGCTCACCGTCGCGGGTCTGGTCGCCGGTCTGGTCTTCGGCTGGCTCGCCCGCTGGCGGATCGCCATCTGGAAGGAGAACTGACCGTGCGCGTCACACCGCTCCTGAGCCTTCCGATCGCGACCGCCGTCCTCGCGCTGGCCACCGCCGGCCCGGCCTTCGCCGGCGGCAAGGCGTCGCCCAAGCCCCGTACGACGGTCGGCACCGCCGGGACGTCCTTCCTCACCGCGACCGCCGTACGGCCCGGTCAGTCCGCACGGCTGTCGGCGTCGACCGGCGACTACCTGTACTGGTCGTTCGCCGCGGCCGCGGGGCAGACCGACCGGATCGCCGTCACCGTCACCCTGCCCGCCGAGACGAACCGGCCGGGGGCCGCGACGTGGACCGTCGACGTCTTCGACGGGCTGCGCCGGCGCCAGGCGTGTACGGCGGGCCCGCAGACCGTCACCGCACAGTCCGGAACGGCGAAGATCTCGCTTCAGTGCACACTGCGTCAGATCCGTTCCTGGGCCGAGCCGTGGTCCAGCGACCCTTTGCCCGGCACCTATTACGTCCGGCTGTCGGCGGCCGACCTGTCGGAGCAGGGCCTCGGCCTGCCGGTCGACGTACAGCTGCGGATCGGCGCGCGGAACGGGAACGCCGAGCCGTCCGGCGCGAAGCTGAAGGCTCCGCTGTCTCCCGCGATCAACCCGGGGGCGACCGTGGCCCCTGATGCCGTGCCCTCGGTGGACCCCTCGGCGGTCAGCTCCGCGCCCAAGCCGGTGCAACGCGCCAAGAGCTGGCTCTCCTGGCCGTCGACCCGCTGGTGGTGGACGATCGGCGGTGGCGTGCTCGCCGCCGCCGCGGCGGTCGCCGGCTACAGCCTGACCCGCCATCCCCGGCGCTGGTTCTCGTGAGTTCGCCGGCCCGTGCGCCCTGCCGGGCCGGCGTAACAAAACTGTCGTGCCGCCTGCGCTGATGACCGACGGCTGACGCGCGCCCCCTGGGCGGTGTGAAGACGGCCACCGTGTGATCCCCGGTATCCAGCGGATCGCACGGTGGCCGTCGCGTTGACCTGATGGCGCGTCTCAGCCCGATCTTAATCGGCTCTCATTTCCGTCTTGGCGGGCTCTCAATCAGGGCCTCTAATGTCTTTCTCGTAAGCGCCGAAAGGCGACAGAGGAAGAAAGGTCCGAAAATGAGCTTCCGCAAGATCATGCCGCTTCCCCCCAAGAAGAAGCCGGCTCCGAAGCCGCCGCACAAGCACCACAAGAAGCACGGCAAGCCGCTTCCCGTGCCGCCGCACCAGCGGTAACACGCGTTAAAGGGGGGTGAGGGAGTCGGCAGGCGATCGCCTGCCGGCTCCCTTCTTCATGCTGCGAGGAAGTGGGAAGAAATGCTCTCGACACGGGATGCGTTCCGTCGTTTCTGGCCGTACACGCGCGGGCTTCGCCGGTGGCTCGTGGTCGGCGCGCTGCTGCTGATCCTCTCGGCGGCCTGCGAGGTCGTCGCCATCTGGCTGTTCGGCGACATCACCGACCATGTGCTGGCGGCCAAGAATCTGCACGCGTTCTGGACCCCGGCCGCGATCTGGCTGGAACTCGCGGTCCTGACCGGCGTCGCCACCTTCGGCGGGAGCTATCTGACCACGCTCGTGGGGGAGCGGTTCCTGCTCCGGCTGCGCGACTCCGTCTTCGCGCACGTTCAGGGGCTCTCCCCGGACTTTCTCGACAACCGTAGGCTCGGTGACCTGATGGTCCGCCTCACCGGGGACATCGAGGCGATCGAGCAGTTCGTCGCCTCGGGGGTGATCCAGACCGTCACCGCGGCGGTCAGCGCGGTCATCTTCGCCGCTGCCGCCCTGTACGTCCGCTGGGACCTGGCGCTCGTGTCGTTCGCCGTCGCGCCGCTGTTCTGGGTCGCGATGCGGAACTTCACCTCGCGGTTCCGGGACGCAGCCGTACGGGAGCGGGAGAGCAGCGGCGCGATCACGAGCGTCGTGGAGGAGACCCTGTCGAATCAGGCGCTCGTCCAGGCGTACAACCGGCAGCGCGCCGAACAGCGGCGGCTGCACCGGGAGGGGCTGTCCTGGCTGGAGGCCAAGATGGCCGAGACGCGGCTGGCCGCGCTGTACGAGCCGCTGGTGCAGGTGATCGAGACGGTGTGCGTGCTCGTCGTGCTCGGCTTCGGCGCGTGGGAGCTCACGAACGACCGCGTGACGCTGGGCGGCCTGCTGTCCTTCGCCGCCTACCTCGGATACCTCTACCCGCCGATCCAGAGTCTGGGCCAGGTCAATCTGATCGCCTCGGAGGCGACGGCGAGCGCGGAGCGGATCGTCGAGCTGGTGGAGGCCCGGCCCGCGGTGGTCAACCGCCCGGCGGCCCGCACCCGCGCCGCGCGGCGGGGACGGGTGGCCTTCGACGACGTCACGTTCTCCTATCCCGGCAGCGAGCGGCCCGCCGTCGAGGGGTTGTCGTTCCGCGCCGGGCCCGAGGAGCTCGTCCTGCTGACCGGGCCGAGCGGATCGGGCAAGTCGACCATCACCAAGCTGCTGCTGCGGTTCTACGACCCGCAGGCCGGGCGGGTCCGCCTCGACGGCGTCGACATCCGCGAGCTGTCGCTGGCGACGCTCCGCGACACCGTGACCCTGCTGCAGCAGGAGACGATGCTGTTCCCCGGAACGGTGCGCGACAACATCGCGTACGCCCGGCCGGACGCCACCGACGAGCAGATCGGCACGGCCGCGCGGGCGGCGGACGCCCACGACTTCATCATCGCGCTGCCCGAGGGTTACGACACCCCGGTCGGGCAGCGCGGCCGTCTGCTGTCCGGCGGGCAGCGTCAGCGGATCGCGATCGCGCGGGCGATGCTCCGCGACGCGCCGGTGCTGATCCTCGACGAGCCGACCACGGGCCTGGACGCGCCGACCGCCCGCCGGGTGCTGGAACCGCTGCGCCGGCTGATGGCGGGCCGTACGACCATCCTCATCACCCACGACCTGCACCTGGCCCCCGAGGCCGACAGGGTCATCACCCTTCAGCCGGCCGCCGATGTGCGCACCGTCTCATCCGACGATGATCCACTTTTGGCGCGTTTGCCCTAAGCTGCCCGATCACATCCCCCTCGGCAAGGAGTGTCATTGGGTTCCCCCCGACTCATGGGCAGCGTCACGGCGGTCGTGTTCCTCGGCGCGGTCGCATCCGGGTGTTCCACCACCTCGGCACGGCCGCAGTCCGCCACCGTGTCGCGCTCCGCCCCCGCGGCGATCGCGTACGCGCCCGACGACGACCAGAAGACGGCCGCGTACTGGACGCCCGCGCGCATGAAGGCCGCCAGGCCCCTCGCGGACGAGACGGCGTCGACCGCCGACCGGGCGATGCGAGCCACGGCGCGGCCGGAGGGCGGCGCGCCGGTGACCGTCGACCCCGTCCTGCCGTCGGCCGCCGCGACGCGGACCTCGGCGAGCGGCGTCAGCACGACCGGGAAGAATCAGGCCACCTGGAAGCGCGGCGGCCTGGTCGTCAGGACCGCGGGCAAGCTGTTCGGCAAGGGCGACGGTGGCGCGGGGTTCGTCGCCTCCGCCGATGTCGTGAAGAGCAAGGACGGCGACGTGGCCATCACCGTGGCGCACGCGCTCCGCACCCCGACGGGCAAGTCGACCACGAACCTCGTCTTCGTGCCGGGCTACAAGAACGGGAAGGCTCCGTACGGGAGGTTCGCCGTGCGCCGTGCGTTCGTCCCCGGCGAGTACATGAAGAAGGACGGCTCCGGGACGTGGGTGCGGGACAGCCGGTACGACTTCGGCGCGATCGTCCTCAAGCCCCTGAAGAATCGCAAGATCCAGTCGGTCGTCGGAGGCCAGGGCATCACCTTCAACACGCCTGACCGTCCCACCGGCTACCTGTTCGGCTACCCGGCCAACGGCAACAAGGGCCAGACCCTGCAGTACTGCAGCGGCCCTCAGGTCCAGGACCCGGGCGGCGTCATGCCCCACGGCATGGCCTGCGACATGAACGGCGGCTCCAGCGGCGGCCCGTGGTTCCGCGGCTTCAACGTGAGCAAGGGGACGGGCTACCAGATCTCCGTCCACGCGGCGCACACCACGGTCAGTCTGATCAGCTATGGACCGTACTTCGGCGCCAGCGTGCTGGCCACGTACCGCGCCGCCGAGCGGGCCTGACCCGGCCTAGCCGGTCCGGCCGGGGCCGTGCCCTCTGGGGCGGCCCCGGCACCGGCGGGTTCAGGCGTTGATCTGGACCGGAGTGCCGAGCGGCAGCATCTTCGCCATCCGGCTGATCACGGTGTTGCCGACCCGCACGCAGCCGTGGCTGACGGACTTGCCGAGCGACTGCGGCTCGTTCGTCCCGTGGATGCCGATGATCGCGTCCTGGCCCTGGAACTGGGTCAGCGTCGTCGAGTAGCCGGACAACCCGTAGGCGTACGGACCGTACGCCCCCTTGGGGTTGGGCGCCTGCAGAAGCTCGGTGAGGTAGTAACGGCCGCCGGGCGTCGGGGTGTCGGACTTGCCGATCGCGGCGGGAGTGTCGATCAGCACGCGCTTGCCCTGGTAGACCTTCACCCGGTGCGCCGACTGGAGGACCTGGACCCAGTAGCTGGTCTTCGTGGTGATGAGGTCCTTCTCGGCGATCCACCCCTCGCTGCCGTTCGGCGGCACCGGCAGCAGGACGTGCACCCAGCCCGGTCTGCTGCCCACGACGAGGAACACCCGCTTGACGCCGTCGGGGTTGGGGTTGCTCAGCTGCATGCTCGGCGACGCGTCGCCGGGGCTCTTGAAGATGTCGACCGTCTTCGGGCGTGCGGTGGCGATCGTGCTCGGGCCGTCGCCCAGCTTCACCGACTCGGTGTCGGCCGCCTTCGCGGTGGAGTTCGCGGCGGGGCTCTTCGCGGCGTCGTGGGCCGAGCCGCCGCCGCAGCCGGTCAGGGAGAGGCTCACGGCGACACCGATCGCCGCGGCCGCCCAGCGGGGGCCCGGCACGGCCAAGCTGATGGACATCCGTCCCGCTCCTTAGAAGATCGTGAGGTGGATGACAGGCGGACGGCCCGGGAACGCGCCTTCCCGGGCCGTCCTACGCGTTCGTCCGTCAGCCGGTGAACTTCGGCTGCGCCTTGACGGGCGTCGCCGGACGCGCCTCGCCGCTCGGGGCGGTCGCGACGGGCGTCGGGGTCGCCGTGTGCGTCTTCTTGACGGTGCTCGGCTTCGCCGACGGCTTCGCGCTCTTGGACGGCGTGCTCGGGTGCGGGTGAGGCGGCTTCGGGGCAGCCTTGCAGTGCGCGACACCGAACGTCCCGTGGCGCTGCCACACCGGCAGGTCGCCGCGGTCGGGACGGTAGGCGATCACGTTCACCTTCGACGCGTGGGTCGGCAGCGCGACGCTGCCCCGGGCGGGCGCCCAGAGCTTGGTCGAGCTCTGGGCGTGGTTGCTGTCCGACCACGTGAAGGGCACCCGGCCCCACCCGTTCGGGTTGTACACCATCCAGTTCGGCTGGCCGTTCACCCCGCAGGCCGCCCGCAGTTGGAGCTTGGGGTCACGATCGTTGCAGGCCCACGCGGGGGACGCGGTCATCGTGGCGACGGCGAGTGCGGCCGCCGTACCGGCAAAGGTCAGGCTCGCCTTTTTCAGGCGCATGCAGTACCTCCAGCAAAGGAGAGTAGGTCAGGGTGCGCCGCGAGACTCTCCATCAACGGCGCAGGCGGCACACTATCGGTCAGATGCCACGTATGTCTCATCGATCGACAATGCTTTACTATTCGGCCAGCTTCGGTTCTCATCGCTTCAGATCGCCTTGCGGCGCAGGCGATCCCGCGACCGCCGCGCCTTCCCTGACCTGCGCCGGGAAATGCGAGCACTCATCTTACGGGGGGTTTTCACCCGTTCTGTGATCTGGTCGGAGCGGGCCGCATCAATTTGCGAACGCACGCCGGAATCCGGCCGGTGACCTGAGGGCGTGGCGGAAGGTCGTCACCCGTGTCGACCTGCCCGGATCACGGCGGGTGAGGTTCCGTGAACCCCCCCGAGGGGGCCGGGTGACCCCCCGCCTCCGGAGGCCGGCAGAAAACTTCGGTCAGGGCGCGGGCTCGTCCGGCGGCACGGCCAGCGGCCTCAGGACCCGGAGCAGCGCGGCGGGGTCCGGAACGCGGCGGAAGAACTCCGCGTCGGCCGCCTCCACCGCCGAGATCGCCGTACGCGCCACCTCGGCGCCCCGCTCCGTCACGCGCAGCCGCCTGGCACGCGTGTCGGCGGGATCGACCCGGCGGCCCAGCAGGCCCTTCTCCTCCAGCTTGCGCAGCACCTGCGACGTCATCTTGATGTCCGTGACGGCGCGCCGGGCCAGGGTCAGCTGGTTGGGCTCCTCGCCGTGGGTGTTCAGCCACCAGGTGGTGGCCAGGAGGACGAACTGCACATGGGTCAGATCGAGCGGGGCGAGGGTGGCGGTCATTGTCCGCTGCCAGCGCAGCGTGACCTGCCAGAGCAGGAACCCGGGGCTGTCGTCGGGATGGGACGTCATCGGCCCTCGGCCAGCCGGACCAGGGCCGCGACGGTCTCGGGGAAGTCGGCGGTGATCGCCGGGCCGAGTTGCGGACCGACCTGGTCGGCGGCGGGCCCGTCGATCTCCGTGCGGTAGACGATCCGGCTCCGGCCGTCGCCGAGCGGCTCGATGCGGTGCACGGTCGTGACGACGAAGTCGCCGGCGTCCATCTCGTCGACGAACAGTGTGTTCTCCTCCGCCTGCGCCACCTTCAGCACGATCGGCTCGTCCCCGGGGGGCGTCATGGTGATCTGGGAGCCGACCGCGAACGGGCCGTCGATCTCGACCTTCTCGATCTCGGCGTTCCAGGTCTGCCAGCCCGGCACGTCGGCCCAAAGCCTCCAGACCGCCTCCGGGGTCGCGACCGTCTCGGCGATGTGCTCGTAAGACCACATGTCCCTGCTCCGTTCTCCGCGGGGGGTGTTGCCAGGAATATAATCTGTGCGGAGATTATCTGTCCACTCATTATCTGTGAGTGCCGAATACGGCCGTGGCCCGGTCTCCACAGACTGTGGAGACCGGGCCACGGCTTCGCGCGGACGAGAGGTCAGCCGTTGTAGCGGTACAGCGCCATGCCGCTGCCGGTCGAGCTCGACGTGCTGCCGCCGTACGCCGTCGCCTTCACCACCGTGAAGTTCTGCTTGATCCAGCTGGTGACCGCGGTGTTGCCGCCCCCACGGTTGTCGCCGCCGAGGAGGACGTAGCGCAGCTTGCCCTCGGTGACGTACTGCTTCAGTTTCGCGACCGTCATGGCCGGGTCGCTGCCGGTGAAGCCGCCCATCGCGATGACCGGCTTTCCCGTCTGCAGGATGATCGACGATGCGCTCTGCGCGCTGGAGACCGCGACGAGCCAGGTCGCGCCGCCCTGGTTCTTCTCCAGGTAGGAGACCAGCGACGCGCTCACGTCCCCGCCGGGCCCGCCGCGCGACGCCGAGCCACGCGACGCCGAGCCACCGGACGGTGCACCACCCGACGGTGCGCCACCCGGCGCCGAGCCGCTCGACGGTGCGCCCCCCTGGGGCGCATTGCCGGTGGGGGGCTTCATGCCAGTGGGCATCGAACCCCCGCCCATCCGCGGCCCGCCGCCCATGCCGCCCGAGGTGGCCGGGCCGGCCGTCGGGTTGGTGCCGTTGCCGGTGCCGCCGAACGCGGTCGTCGTGGCGTACGCGGCCGGCCCTGCCAGGGACCCGGCCAGGCCGACGGCCGCCGCTCCCAGGGCCAGCCGGGTCCGGGTACGCGGCGCGAGGCGCGCTATCAGCAGTCCGGCCACGC
Organism: Actinoallomurus purpureus; assembly: GCF_024055795.1. GTDB lineage: Bacteria > Actinomycetota > Actinomycetes > Streptosporangiales > Streptosporangiaceae > Actinoallomurus > Actinoallomurus purpureus. Next base: position 49,586 of record NZ_JAMXMY010000014.1, read on the forward strand.
CGGCGACCGTGGCGGCCGCGACCAGCCAGGCCACCCACGGGTGCCAGCTCGGCGTACGGCGCAGCACGGCGAACGCCCACCCGCCGGTGACGGCGAACGCGAGCGGCAGCGCCCACGACCAGCGGCGCGGCGCCTGGTACATCGCGACCGTGCCCGCCCCCACCAGGGCGGCCAGCGCGGGCGCCATGGCGGTCGTGTAGTACGGGTGGAAGGTGCCCTGCGCGAAGCTGAACACCGCGTAGTGCACGGCCAGCCAGCCGCCCCACAGGAGCAGCCCGGCGCGCGCGGCATCGGTGCGCGGCGCGCGGCCTCGCAGGGCGACCGCCACGACGAGCGCGATGACGGCGAACGGGATCAGCCAGGAGATCTGCCCGGCCATGATCTGGTTGAACAGCCGGCCGGCGCCGGACGTGCCGCCGAAGTTCGCGCCCTGGCCGCCGCCACCGCCGCCCGACTGACCGAAGATCCGGCCCAGGCCGTTGTAGCCGATGACGAGGTCCCAGACGGTGTTGTCCGTGCTGCCGCCGATGTACGGGCGGTCGTTCGCCGGCCACTGGTCGACGATCAGCATCCACCAGGCGCTCGACACCGCGAGCGCCACTCCGGCGGCCGCCAGGTGACCGATGCGCCGGACCGTCGAGCCCTTCGCGCACAGCAGGTAGACCAGCGCGAAGCCGGGCAGCACCAGGTACGCCTGCATCATCTTGGTGTTGAACCCGAGCCCGACGAACGCCGCGCAGGCCAGCAGCCAGCGCAGCCGGCCGGATTCCAGTGCCCGCTGCAGCGCCCACGCGCCGAGCACGAGGAGCAGCACCAACAGCGTGTCGGGGTTGTTGTCCCGGTTGATGGCGACCGTGATCGGCGTCAGCGTCATCACGAGCGCGGCGATCAGCGCCGCGCGGTACCCGAGGCTCCGCCGGACGGTGGCGTACAGCACGGCGACGGCGGCGACGCCCATGACGACCTGCGGGCCGACCAGGCTCCAGCCGTTGACGCCGATCACCCGCGCGACCAGCGCCGGGATCCACAGCGCCAGCGGCGGCTTGTCCACGGTGATGTAGTTCCCGGCGTCCAGGGAGCCGAAGAACATCGCCTTCCAGCTGTGCGCACCGGACAGGACGGCGGCGGAGTAGTAGGAGTTGCCGGACAGGGACCAGATCCGCCAGCCGTACAGGATCGCGGCCGTGGCGAGGATCGCCCACAGCGCCGGGCGCACCCAGCGCGGCGTCCGGTCGGACGTTTCCGGGCGGTACGTGCCGGGAGCGCGCTCCCGGTATCGTCCGGCGGGATCTCGGGTGATCGAGGTGGCGGGCGGGGAGATGTGCGTCGTCATCGGTACAGGTCTTCCTGTGCGGGCGACGGCTGGGTCGCCGGGTCGGCTGTGGAGGGAGGGCCGGGTCGTGGTGCGGACGGCGGTGGGTCGCCGGGACGGCTGGGGAAGGCGGAGGGGTCAGGCCGCCGCGCGGGCGGCGGCGGGCCGTCGCCGGGACGGCACCGGGGCGCTGAACTCGCCGTGCCGGATGCGCCGCCGTACGCGGGCGATCCCGCGCAGGTCGTCCAGGGCGGTCCGCATGATGTCGACGCGGCTGTCGGGGTCGTCCACCCAGTCGACGGGGACCTCGTGGACGCGCAGGCCGCTGCGCTCGGCGAGCACGAGCAACTCTGTGTCGAAGAACCACGCCTGGTCCTCGACGAGGGGGAGCAGCGCCCGGACGGTCTCGGTGCGCGCCGCCTTGAACCCGCACTGAGCGTCGGAGAACCTCGTGCGCAGCGTCATGCGCAGCAGGAGGTTGTAGCAGCGGGAGATGATCTCGCGCTTCGGACCCCGCTCGACGCGCGCGCCGCGCGCCAGCCGCGAGCCGATGGCCAGGTCGCTGTGGCCCGACACGAGCGGCATCACCAGCGGCAGGAACCCGTCGAGGCCGGTGGACAGGTCGACGTCCATGTACGCGACGACGTCCGCGTCGGTGATGCTCCAGACGTGCCGCAGGGCCCGGCCCCGGCCCTTCTGGTCCAGGTGGACGGCGCGGACGTGGGGCAGGTCCTGGGTGAGCCGCATGGCGACGTCCCAGGTTCCGTCGGTGCTGGCGTTGTCGGCGATGGTGATCCGGAAGGCGTACGGGAAGGTGCCTGTCAGGTACGTGTGCAGCCGGCCGACGCTCCGGGCGAGGACGTGCGCCTCGTTGTAGACGGGGATGACGACTTCCACCAGGACGTGTGACGACCTGCGGAGGGGACGGACGGGCATGTCCTGCGTGGTGAGGGTGTCGTGGTCGCTCATGGCATCCACGGTCACGAATCGGACTGTGAACGGACTGACACGTCCATGAGGTCCGGGTGAGAGCTCGGCCGTACTGGGGCGGCTGCTCTCATACGGCGCTCATGAACGCCTTAGACACGATCACGCATCCGATCAATAGGGTCGCTGACGCGCGAAGCGGGGGCCGGACCGAGGGCCCGGGCCCCGCTTGCCGTTCTACCGGGTGAAGGCGAGTGTGCCGAAGCCGAGCTGGTCGAAGCCGCCGCTGTTGGGGCCGTAGTCGCCGCCCCCGCCCTCGGGGCGCACCTTGGCGGTCATCGTCTTGGTGTACGGGGCGTGCAGGCCGCGGCGGCGGACGTAGTGGTTGTAGACCAGCGCCCAGATCGGACGCACGTCGCCCCGGGCGGAGGGCGACACCTGAGTCTGGGTCTGGGTGCGTCCATGCGTGTTCGCCGCGCCGGACTTCCAGGTGTACGGCGTGAACGGAACGTCGTGTCCCAGGTTGTACTTGGCGACGTACTCACAGCCCTTGAGGAACCGGTTGTCGTCGTAGCCGTACAGGTCGTAGCCCTGGTTCCAGGCCATCTCGCAGAACGTTCCCATGAGCCCGATGCCGAGCGTGGTGTGGCCCTGGTCGCGCCCGGCCTCCTGCCACTGACCGAGCCCGCCGGGGTGCAGGAACGGGACGGCATGGCGGATGGAGCCGTTGCCCGCACCCGTCTTGAAGTAGGTGACGGCCTGCCGCACCTTGGCGTGGTCGTCGCAGAGGATCCCGATGGCCAGCACCGAGCACATCGACGCCAGGTCCCAGTTGGCCCAGTAGTTCGTGATCCACGCGCCGTTGTGGTTCTTCAGGAAATCGTCGTTCATCGGGTAGAAGATGTCGCGCATCATCTTCTGGAACCGCGCGAGGTCGAAGCCGGGGTAGCCGCGCAGGAGCTCGGCGGCGTTGGCGAACTGGTACCCGTAGATCCCGGCCGCCAGGAACCGGTCGGCGTTGCCCGTCACGGTTTTCAGGGTCGCGGACCAGGCGTTCATGATGTCCCGCGCCGTGTCACCGTGCGCGCTCTCTCCGGTGATCTTCCAGCGGAGGGCGTTCTGGTAGGCGGCGTGGACGTCGTTGTAGAGGATGACATAGTTCTGCGGCGAGCCGCCGCGGTACACCGTCGTCTGGGGGCGGGCCTTCCAGCCGCTGCGAGAGTGCGCGTTCGCCTCAAGGACCTTCCAGCCCGCCTCCCACGGCGCGGTGCCCGCGCGCACCTTGGTGCGCATCCGCTTCAGGTCGGCGCTCGTGTGCAGCAGTCCCGGATGGGCGAACCGCTTCACCGGCGCCTTCGCGAGCTTCGCACTGGCGCTGCCGGCCGTGACGCGCCCGCCGTCGAGCAACCCTGCCCCGGCGACACCGGCCACCCCGGCGACCGCCAGACCACCCGTCAGCCCCAGCACACCCCGTCGGCTTATCCGGCTCTGCCCCATGAGGTCTCCCATCCGTGTCGATGCCCTCGCTCAGGAGACGGTCCCGGCCGCCCGGCGATAACGGTTTCCGGTGGCCCCGGCGCAGAGATCTTCCGCACTCGTCATCCGGCGATCACTGCCGGACGAGCGGCAACCGTCAGTAGAGCGGCAGAGTAGTGGTTACACGCCGACTGTTTAGGCGGGTTTGCGTAGTTCGGGGCGAGTTCTGTCGGCCGCGGCCTCGTGGGCCGGCCGTGCCCGGCTCCGGCGGTCCCCTCAGTGCGGCAGACCCGCGTAGCGGCGGCACTCCGCCCGGTCGTGCGGCAGGACGGCCGGGAAGCGTCCTCACCATGATGATCCTTGGCGAGCACTGCCATTAGATACGCAGTGACCGCCAATGGATCGGCTTCGTGGTGGTCACGCGCGGAGTCGGGTCTCGAGCCGGGTCAGGGCATGGTCCAGCTCGCGGGCCGTGCCGAATGGGACGATCATGGCGCGGCCCGGGACGCGCAGGCCGCCGGTGAGGGCGATCCGGGTGCCGTCGGGGTCGGGTGCGGCCGCCATTCCGATGATCAGGAACCGGCTCTGCAGCCAGCACCAGCCGGGCCGGACCACCCCTTCCAGCCGGGCGCGCATTCCGTAGCGGCTGCGGGCCAGCGCCACGACGCGTTCTCCGTCCCTGCTGAGCACACGAACGTGCCGCATGTCCGGCTGGAATCGGCCGAACTCTCCTTCCAGGTCGCCCATCACCGCCCAGACCTCGTCGGCCGGGAGGGGCAGCACGCGCTCGGTGATCCGCGCGCCCGGGATCGCCGCCGCCAGTACGCGCAGGCGGCGGACATCGTCGAGGTCGGCGGTCGGCCACTGCTGTTCATCGGTCATGCGGACCACGCCTTTCGAAAGCTCGCCCGGGCGCGGTGCAGCCGGGACTTGAGGGTGCCCGCCGGGAGGTTCAGCAGGCGGGAGGCGGTCTGCTCGTCCAGCCCTTCGACGTCCCGCAGGACGAGCACCGCGCGGTGTTCGGGAGACAGCCGGGCGAGCACGTCGCGGATGTCGGCGGCGAGCTGGGGGTCGCCGGGCGCGGGGAGGTCTGCGAGTTCGGCGGGATGGGCCCGGCCGTCACGGCGGGCGATCCGGACGGCCTCGCGGACGGCGACGGCGCGCACCCACCCGTACAGCGCCTGCGGGTCGCGCATGGAGCGGAGCGACCGGAACACCACGATCAGCGCCTCCTGGGTCGCGTCGGGTCCGCTGTCCAGTGCGATCGGCCCGCAGATCCGCGCGACGTATGGGGTCAGGTGGGCGAGGAGGTCCTGCATCGCGAGGGTGTCGCCGCGCAGTGCCGCCCGCGCCAGCGCGATCCCCGGTTCGTGCGGGTCATCGCTCATTTGAGGAAGTCTTCCATCAGCCGGTCGACCGGCCCGGGGCAGTCGAGGGTGAGAGCGTGCCCGCATCCGTCGAGGACGTGCACCCGCGCGTTCGGCAGCAGCGCGCCGAACCGCTGCGCCTGCCGTACGGGCAGCACGGTGTCCTGCCTCCCCCACACGACGAGGACGGGCTGAGGGGTACGGGGCATGGCCCGCTCGGTCTCGCGCCAGTCAAGGCCGCGTTCCAGCCGGTAGGTGGCGCGCCGGTTCGCATCGATGGTCCCCGGGGCCCACATCGCGTCCACGACCTCGTCGGTGGCCCGCTCCTTGTGCACGAACAGCGCCCGGACGGACGAGGCGACGAGGCCGCGCCCCGAGCCCAGGTTCGTCAGCAGTTCGCCGAACGCGGGCATCTTCAGCGCCTCCCAGCTCATGGGGTCGCGTTCGTGCAGGCCGGACGGGGCGAGCAGGATGAGCCTGCTGACCCGCGCGGGGTGCCGCTGCGCGTAGGCCAGCGCCCAGCCGCCGCTCCAGGAGTTGCCCGCGAGCGCCACGGCCGGCAGCCGCGCCGCCGTGAGGAAACCGTCGATCGCGGCGGTCATCCCCTTCAGGTCCCAGGAGAAGTGCGGGTCGCGTACCTGGGTGTTGCCCTGGCCCGGCAGATCGACGACATAGACGGTGTGGGTGCGGGAGAGAACGGCGAGTTGTTCCTTCCAGGCGAACAGCCAGGCCGCGCCGGGCGACAGCAGCACCACCGGCGAGCCGCCGCCTCCCTGCCGGACGTAGTGGAAGCGCGCGACGGGCGTCTCGAGATACTGCGACGCAACGGTGGTCAGGTAGGGCGACCGGTATCCGCGCTGCTCGCCGGGCCGCCACCCGTACGCGCCGTACAGGCCGGCACCCGCCAGCACCAGCGGCAGTGCCATCGCGACGGCGCGGACCCATCTCCCGGCGAAGACCCCCGACAGCCACGCGGTCGCGACACCGAACCCCAGGCACAACGGCGTGTAGAGCAGCGGGTTCAGCCATCCGAACGCCGCACCGGACCCGTCACCCGCCCCGCAGGCCCACACCACGCCGGCCAGCCCCCGCACGAGCAGCCCCGCCGCGACGGCGAACGTCACCGCCGCGCAGAGCCGCCGCAGCCACCGGGGGCCGCGCCCCAGCGCATGCCCGAGCACGGCCGCCGCCGCGGTGAACAGGGTCGCCGCCAGCGGCAGCAGCACACCCGGCGTGAACGGCACCTCGCCGCCCAGCACCGCCAGGGACAACGACCGCTCATCCGGGGCCGGCCAGGTCAGCCCGGTCGCCCAGTACAGATGCAGGACGCCGTCCAAGGCCAGCAGCGCGGCGACGGCCTGCCCGCCGCCCCGCCGAAGATCGCTTCGCATGTCTTCCGCCTCTTCCGTGTGTTGTGTCGCATGGAAGAGGAGCGGTGTCGGGCGAACGTTCCTGTGACCCCGGTCACCGCTACGAACGATCCCGTTGATCACCGTGCGCTGGTCGACGTACTGGCTACCCCGCCGCGGCTTGGCAGGCCGGATCGACGGGACATGGCAATGGGCACCGACGGCACGTCACCGCCTCAGCCGCCGTCTACTGAGACGAGAATATTCTCGTCTCAGTAGACGGCGTGGAAACACACGGGTCCCCCAGGGCGATTTCAAGTTTGCCCGTCTGGGGTTATCGTCACGTGATGCCCGGATCGATTGTGGCTACTTAGCATGACGTAAAAATGAGGATGACCTTCTGTCCGTGATCATGCTGACGATCAAAGGCAACCGGCCCTCCCTGCACGCCGCAGCCATCCCAGCCACTTACGAACTGACCCGCGCCGAAACACCTGGGCCACCAGCACCAATGAAAGTCTCGGCCTGCCGTACGCAGCCCGGCTGGCCCTTATCCGCCGTGACACCTCCGACCGAATACCGGCCCCGAGACACCATCTGGCGCGAAGACGACCACCCTTCCGTTCATCACATAGCGTCACCGGCACGGCAAATTTCAAGTTTGATCTATGGTGGCCGCGGGGTGCGACTATGCCTTTTTGATCGCGTCGATCGTCCGCGTGTTGGACCATCCGGATCCAAAGCTCAGGTAGTCGTGGTCGACCGAGCCGTTCTTGGAGCCGTAGAAGAGCGACACCCGCGCCAGGCTCCCCTTGGGAGCCGACCCGGTGAAGGTGATGGTGATCCTGCGTGTGCCGGTCACCTTCCAGTAGCCGGTGACCCTGACCTTGGTAGGCGCGCAGTCGCGGCTAACGCCAGGGCCCTGGGCACTAGGAGCCGCTGCGCATCCAGTGGCCGGCCGCGCTCCAGCCCAGGAGGCGGCGGGCGTTCGGGGCGCTGCCGTCGTCGAGGCTGCCGCCGACGAGGACGTGTCGCAGTCCGGTGAGCACCGGCGCGAGCCGCCGTACGACGTGCTCGGGGTGACGGCGGGTCTCCTCCTGGATCCAGGCGATGACGGCGATCTGGTCCTCCAGTCCGCACAGCGACAAGAAGAACAGCGTCTGCCGCCAGGCGTACGCCGCGTCCTTGATGGTGGTGAGCGGACGCGGGTTGCCGTGGATCCGCGTCACCAGGCGGCACACGGTCGTGAACGCCCGGCGGGCGAGCTCCGGCCAGCCTCCGGACGGATAGACGCCGATGGGGTGGACGAGTGCGGCCAGGTTGTGGGTCGTGAGGATCTGCGCCTGCTCGATCATCATGCCGTTGGCCGCGACCCACGAGCCGCCCGTCCGGTCGCCGGCCCGGCCGCGGCACACCGCGGCGAACCGGTCGGGGTCGGCCAGGCCGCGGACCGCCGCGTAGTCGATCCCGTAGTAGCGCTCGTAGAGCGTGCCCTCGAGCACGTCGGCGGCCAGCCGGGCGGCCCGCCCGAACTTGGGGGAGAAGGCGCCCATGAAGATGTCGGCGGCCAGCTCCTCCGTGAACGGCACGTCGACGCCCGCCTGCCGGGCGAGCGCGGACAGCTCCTGGATCAGCGGGTTGGGCAGGACCGTGCCCGGGAAGCCCTGCAGCGCGAGCTCCCCGAGGCGTACGAGCGCGACTCGCGCCTGCCCGCCGCCCTTGGTCGTGGAGCGGTACCGCGTCACCGCGGCCACCCAGGGCAGCTCCTCGAGCCGGACCTGGTGCTCGAGGTTGAGCAGGAGCAGGGACCGCCGGTTGCGGAACGCGCGGTACACCGCCGCCATCAGCGCGCGGAGCGCGGCGTCCTCGTAGGCCTCGGCGGTCGTCACGGCGACGAGCTGGGGAACGAGCTCGGCCAGCACCTCCGCCGACGGGACCACGCCACGCTCGACCAGGGTGGCGATCGGGGCGCTGAGGGCCCGCTCGACGACCCGCCGCAGCGGGTCGGGGATCTCGCTGCCCGCGGCCGCTCCCGTACGGGCCTCCTCCTCGGTCACCGGCGCGACCGTCTCGTCGACGGACGGCAGACCCGCGTCCGGCGGAAGGTCCGCCAGGCGTGCCACGAGGACCTGGGCGAGGGCGTGGAGTGTCGGGCGGGCGGCCGTGATGGCCTGGGCCTCGCGCAGCGTGGTGTGCTCCGGGGAGCCGGGTACGCCGCGCCGCCGGACCATCGAGTCCACCGCGTGCTGGAGCAGCCCGCGCAGCCGGGGCGTGAGGTCGCGCCCCGCGACCCTCTCCTCCAGCGCGGTCCGCAGGATCGTGAGGTTCTCCTTCGGGCGGCGGTGCTTTGTGCACAGGGTGTGGACAACGGCCAGGCGTCGATACCGCGCGAGCAGGTCGGCGCCGCGCTCCCGCCAGCCGTCGGGATCGACGGCCCCGACCAGCCCGGCCGTGACCCGCCTGGACTGCACCTGTCCGGTCGCGAACCGATGGGACTCCACCTGACCGGCCATGAACCGATCGGACTCGACCGTCTTCAGCCAGTGCGCCAGGAGTTCGTCGGCGAAGGGGTTCCAGACGGTGAGCGCCTCGTTCATCGCGGTGATGGCGCGGTGCGGTCGGCGGCGGTCGAGGGCGGCGTGCACCTCGCCGACCGTCTCCCGATGCACGACTGCATCGCCGGCCGACGACGGCGGCGGCGCGGCGACCGGTCGCGGCGCGAAGCGGAGCCGGTCGGCGAACGGGTGGATCTGCTCCAGCAGCGTCAGCGCCGCGTCCCGGTCGCCGGACCGCAGCAGCCACGCGACCGTGAGCAGCGCGGCCTCCTCCGGCAGGGCGACCTCGTACGCGCCGCCGTCGAGCAGCGCGTACAGCTCGGCCAGGCCCGCGTCGGTCAGGTGGTGGCGGAACAGCGCGTGGCGGTCGGCGGGCACCCCGGCGCCGCGCGCGGTCGCGATCTCGTGCGGGAGGAGGGGCCCGCCCGCGGCGGCCTCGCCCGTGGCGAACCCGCCGCGTACGACCTCCGGGGTGACCCAGGCCGGGAGGCCGGCCACCGGCGTGCGGGACCCGATCGTGAGAGTGCCGGCCGCCATCCCGCGCACCACCTGCTCCCAGCGGTGGAGGCGTTCTTCCGCCCGCCGCCGGGTCGCGGGGTCCTCGTGGCTCGACGCGGTCGTGAACGCCTTCGCCAGCTGCCAGGACGGGTACCCCGTGCCGACGTGCACCTCTTCACGGTTCATGCCGGCGTGGCGGGTGCCGCCCCCGCGCCCTCCGGGTCCCAAGCCCGGTGCTCTGTCTGACTGAGCTACACGCCGATGGAGCATCAGGCTAGGAGGCGGCGATCACGTCGGCAATGCGTTAATTCACCGGACCGACGGCGGGAGCACCTCGTCGGGCAGGCCCTGGAAGGAGACCGGGACCTGGAAGCGCTGGATCGAGGCCGTGCCGACGGACGTGTGCAGCGGCGCTGTCGTCGCGGGCCAGGGGCCGCCATGCTGCATCGTGTGGTTGACCGCGACGCCGGTGGGCCAGCCGTTGTAGACGATCCGCCCGACGTGCCGGGCCAGCTCGGTGACGAGGTCGCGCGCCAGGTCGGCGTCGGACGACTCGGCGTGCACGGTGGCGGTGAGGGAGCCGGGTACGGCGGCGGCAGCGGCGTGCAGTTCCTCCTCCGAGGAGTACTCGATGATGACGGAGGCCGGGCCGAAGCACTCCTCCGCCAGCTCGGGCCGGGCCGCGAACTCCGTGGCGCTCACCGCGAAGAGGTGCGCCCCGGCGCTCTCCGCGACCGTGCGCGTTCCGTCCGCGAGCCGTTCGACGCCGGTACGGAACCCGTCCACGATCGGCGGCGTCAGCAGCGCCGGCGCCTCGATCGGCGCGATCGCGTCGGCCAGGACCGACTCGAGGCCGTGCCCGGCGGGCAGGAACATCAGCCCCGGCTTCGTGCAGAACTGCCCCGATCCGAGGGTGAACGACCCGACGTAGCCGCGCGCGATCTCCTCGCCGCGGGCGGCGACGGCCGCCTCGGTGACGAAGACGGGGTTGACGCTGCCCAGCTCGCCGTAGAACGGGATCGGGTCCGGGCGGCTGACGGCGGCGTCGAACAGTGCCCGGCCGCCGCGCACCGAGCCGGTGAACCCGGCCGCCTTGATGTTCGGGTCGTTGATGAGGGCCAGGCCCGCCTCGAAGCCGTGCGTGACCGCGAACGTCCCCTCCGGCGCGCCCGCCTTCGCGAGGGCCTCGGTGACGATCTCGGTGGTACGGACCGAGGTGCGCGGGTGGCCGGGGTGGGCCTTCACGATGACCGGGCAGCCGGCCGCCCAGGCCGACGCCGTGTCGCCGCCCGCGACGGAGAACGCGAAGGGGAAGTTGCTCGCGGCGTAGACCGCGACCGGCCCGATCGGCAGCAGCGCCCGTACGAAGCCGGGCTCTGCGGCGTCGCGCTGGAAGCCCTCGCCTCGTACCTCCTGGGCCAGGAGCCGCAGCTGCCCGGTGGTCCGGCCGACCTCGCCGGTGAGGCGGGTGCGGCCGAGCGCGGTCTCGGCGTCGGCGAGCGTCACCAGCTCATCGGTGGCCGCGTCGAGCGCGTCGGCGACGGCGTCCAGCAGCGCGGCCCGCTCGCGCAGCGGCAGGGCCGCGAGCGGTCGCGCGGCGTTCGCCGCGGCGACGGCCAGCGCGGCGACCGTCTCGGCGGAGGTCTCCTCCACGCCCGGCTCCAGGCGTTCGCCGGTCCGGGGGTCGACTCCGTACAGCAGCGTCATCACAGGTCTCCGTCGGTGGGGAAGCGGTTCAGGGTGCCGGGGAGGCGCGAGCCCAGCGGGGACATGCCGCCGTCGGCGCCGAGGCGCTCGAGGATGTCGAGGGTCAGGCGGCCGCGGTGCACCCGCTCGCGGATGGCGTTGACGGCCAGGTCGCGCAGGTGGCGGCCGACCGGGTAGACGCCGGGGGTGTTGCGCAGGCCGAACTTCAGGTAGATCGGCGCGCCGCAGCGGATCAGCTCGGCCGCGTCGTAGAGCCGGACGAACCCGCCGAGGTCGTCGGGGGCCTCGACGTAGAAGTCCATGGGCGCGGCGCTCTGCGCCCGCAGCTCGGCGATCTGTGCGATGGTCAGGTCGCTGGGCACGTTGATGGAGTCGCCGCCGAGCTTCTCCCAGACCGTGTACGCGGCCGGGTTGACGGGTCCGACCAGCGCCGACACCTTGAAGGTGACGTCGGCCGGGAGCACCCCGGCGGCGCGCAGCCGGTGCAGCGTCCACAGCACGCCCTCGTCGGCGACGAGCAGGCAGCGCACGCCGAGGGCGATGGCGCGCTCGGCCTCCTCGACGCACTGGGCGAGCTGGTCGCGGCCACGGGCGCGCGGGCCGGAGCCGCCGGACGACGCCTTCACCCCGGCGCCGATGTCCCAGGTGCCGCGCGGGCCCACGAACAGGCACAGCTCGATGTGGCGCTCCTCGCACGCCTTCACCATCTCGGTGATCTCGGCGTCGGTGAGCATCCAGATGCCGCTGCCCTGGCTGATGCGGTGGATGGGCACCTCGAGGCGGTCGATCTCCTCCAGGGCGGCGGCCAGCACCTCCGGCCCCTCACAGGAAGGCAGCTCGGTCCGCCAGCTTCCGCCGTCGGGGAACCGGGCCTCCGAGCCGGCGGGGGCGGCGCTGCGGGCGGGCATGCCGAGCCGGCCGAGCAGGTGCTCGCCGGGGTACCGGGGAACGCTCATGACGAAAAACTCCTTAAGGCTTCAGAATGATCTTGCCGACGTCGTCGCCGCCCTGGCCGAGGAGTGCCACCGCGTCGGGGTACTCCTCGAGGGTGAACTCGTGCGTCACCATCGGCCCGAGGTCGAGCAGGCCGGCGGTGAAGGCGCGCACGGCGTGCGCCCACGCGGCCGACGGGGCGCCGAACACGCTGGTCACCGTCTGCTGGCGTTCGACGATCGCCGAGGGGGACAGCATCTCCGGGACCACGCCGGGGATGCCGGTCAGCACCAGCCGCCCGCCCCGGCGCAGCAGCCGGCTGGCCGCCGCCGCCGAGTCGCGGGCGCCGGCGGTCTCCACGACCACGTCGAGGTCGAGCTCGCCGAGCTCGTCCGGGTGGAAGTAGCCCGTCGCGCCGCCCGTCCGCGCGACGGGCTCCCGGCCGGCGCGGGGGTCGCTGACGATCAGCTCGGCGGGCGAGGACGCGGCCAGCAACTGGATGGTCAGCAGGCCGAGGGTGCCCGCGCCGACGACGCCGACCCGCTCGCCGGGCAGGGGAGCGGCCCGGAGCACCGCGGCGGCGGCGACCGCCGCCGGTTCGAGCAGCACGGCGGCCCGCAGGTCAATGCCCGGCGGCAGCGTGTGCAGCAGGCGGGCGGGCACGATCAGGTGGTCGGCGAACGCGCCGGGCCGGGTGAACCCGATCTCGTCGTAGCCCGCGTGGCACAGGTTCGTGTCGCCCGCGCGGCAGCGTTCGCAGACCTGGCAGCTCACGAAGCCCTCGCCGACGGTGGGCAGGCCGACGAGGGCGGGGTCGACGCCCGGCCCTACCTCCTCGATCGTCCCTGACCACTCGTGGCCGGGGACGATCGGGAACGTGCGGTACGCCTCGGGGCGCCCGCCCTCGTACAGCTCGCGGTCGCTGCCGCAGATGCCCGCCGCGGCGACCCGGACGAGGACCTCGCCGGGCCCGGGTCTGGGGACCTCTCCCTTGACCAGCCGGTGGCGACCCGGCTGCTCCAGGAGTACGGACCGGCTCACTTGGCCCTGGCCGGGTCGCGCAGGTGCCAGTTCTCGGCGAACAGGTTGAAGTTGGCTTGCTGACGCGGGAACTCGGCGAGCGCGTCCAGGTCCAGCTCGACGCCCAGGCCCGGGGCCTCGGGCAGGGAGAAGTACCCGTCGACGACCTCGGGCAGGCCGGGAGCCACACTCTTGATCGCCGAGTCGGCGAAGTCGTTGAAGTGCTCCTGGATCTTGAAGTTGGTGGTGCAGGCCCCCAGGTGCAGGTTGGCGGCGGTCAGCACCGGGCCGCCGACGTTGTGCGGGGCGACCATGACGTAGTGCGTCTCGGCGGTGGCGGCGAGCTTGCGGGTCTCCGCGATGCCGCCGATGTGGGAGATGTCCGGCTGGATGATGTCGACGGCCTGCAGCTCGAACAGCTCGCGGAACTCGATCCGGTCGTGGATCCGCTCGCCGGTCGCGACCGGCAGGTCGGTGTGGGCGGAGACCTTGGCGAGGGCCTTGAGGTTCTCCGGCGGGCAGGGCTCCTCGATCCAGCTCGGGCGGAACGGCGCGATCAGACCGGCCAGGCGGATCGCGGTCGCGGGGGAGAACCGGCCGTGCATCTCGACGAGCAGCTCGGCCTCCTCCCCGATGGCGTCGCGGACCGCCTCGACGAGGCTGACCGAGCGGATGGTCTCGGCGTGGTCCAGCTCCATCGTGCCAGTGCCGAACGGGTCGAGCTTCAGCGCCTGGTAGCCGCGCTCGACGACCTTCGTGGCCGCCGCGTGGAAGGCCTCGGGGGTGCGCTCGACCGTGTACCAGCCGTTGGCGTACGCCTTGATCTTGTCGCGGACCTTGCCGCCGAGCAACCGCCACACCGGCTGGCCGAGCGCCTTGCCGACGATGTCCCAGCAGGCCATCTCGACGCACGCGATCCCGGACATCACGACCTCACCGGCGCGGCCGTAGTCGCCGTACTTCATCCGGTGGACCAGATCCTCGATGTCGAACGGATCCGACCCGACGATGTGGTTCACCTCGGCCTCGGCGAGGTAGCCGATGAGCGCGTCGGTGTGGTTGAGCATCCGCGCCTCGCCCACACCGACGAGTCCCTCGTCGGTGTGCACCTGAACGAACGTCAGGTTGCGCCAGGGGGTCCCGGCGACGTGGGTGGAGATACGGGTGATTCGCATGGATGGGCTCCCTATTCGTCAGGGGGTGTTAGCGCTATCATTCGAGGCCGTCCTGGAGGGCGGCCAAGGCTGGACAAGAGTCGGGGATGGGACGAAGTGCGTCAGCCGGGGCGGCCCGTGCTCTGGCGCACGACGAGCTCTGGTTCGACGATGATCCGGCGGTCCTCCTCGGCGGGAGCACCGCCGATGCGTTCCAGCAGGAGCCGGAGCGCGTGCCGGCCGACCTCACCGAAGTTCTGGCCGACCGTCGTCAGGGGCGGGGTGAGGTACGCCGCCTCCGGGACGTCGTCGAAGCCGACGATGCTGACGTCGCCGGGGATGCGGCGCCCCGCCTCGTGCAGGGCCCGGATCAGGCCCACCGCCATCTGGTCGTTGGCGGTGAACACCGCGGTCACCGAGGGGTCGCCGGTCAGTCGCTTGCCGAACTCGTAGCCGCAGCGCGGGCTCCAGTCGCCGATGACGACCGGGGGGACGTCCCGTCCGGCGGCGCGAAGGGTGTGCTCCCACGCCTCCCGCCGGGCGCCCGCCTCCACCCAGTCGGTCGGGCCGGCCAGGTGCCACACGGTCGCGTGGCCCAGATCGAGCAGGTGGCGGGTCGCCGCCGCGGCGCCCGCGTGCTGGTCGACGGCGGCGACGGGGATGACCCCGCCGTCCCCGCCGCCCACGGCGACGATCGGCAGGCCGGAGGCGAGGTCCCCGAGCCCTTCGACCGACGCGACGTGCGGGGCGATGATGATGACGCCGTCGACGGACTGACCGCGCAGCCGGTCCACGGCCTCGGTCACGTTGCGCTGCGTCAGCGCGGCGAGGCTGGTGATGGTCACGCCGTACTCGGCGTCACGGGCGGCCTGCTCGATCCCGAACAGCATCGACGCGGGGCCGTACAGGGTGGTGTCGAAACCGACCACCCCGAGGACGCCGGAACGGCCCGTGGCGAGCACCCGGGCGGCCGAGTTGGGCCGGTAGCCGAGTTCCCGTACGGCGTCGAGGACGCGCATCCGCGTCTCGCGCCGTACCCGTGTCGGAGAGTTGAGCACCCGAGACACCGTCATGGGCGACACGCCGGCCAGTTTCGCCACGTCCGCCATCACCACGGTGCCCGTGCCTCTGCCGGAACCGGGGCCGACCGGCTTCGCGAGATCGTTGCCCACGGTCACCTCCCCCAAGCTCCGGATCCTCGGACGTCGTCATGTTTCCACCAGGTTGCCGAGGAGTGTTAGCGATAACCATCCAGAAGTCAACCGTTGACCCCGGAACATGGTTAGCGCTAACACTAACTCTTCCGAGGTCACTGTCCGCGACCGGATGAGATCAATGCGCTGACGGCGCGCATGACGCTGGACCTCGCCTTCCGCTCCGGAGGTCCGGATGGCGGACGGCACGCCGTCCGCGGTGCTGCCGCCCGTCTCGTGGAACCTGATCCGTCTTGTCCGCCGACCGTCCCCGGACGCGCCTGCCGAGGTGCCCAGATAGGGGCGCGATGTTACCGGTAACACACTCCTCGGCAGAGCTGTTGGGAGACAGCGGCGTTGCCGAACTGTGTCTTGACATCGGATTTGTGACCGTTAACACTCCCGACACAGCAGTGGGAAATTCAGTCGTAACCCCGGCGTAACCGCCTAGCCCCCACCCAAGGTGAGAGATGAAGATCACTAAGTTGGCCACGATGGCCACGGGCCTGTTCATGGCCCTCAGCGTGACCGCGGCGTGCGGTTCGAGCACCAAGAGCGTCGACAAGAAGGGCGCGACGGGTGGCGACTCGGCCAAGGGCGCGCTGATCGGCGTCACGATGCCGACCAAGTCGTCCGAGCGGTGGATCCACGACGGGGACAACCTCAAGTCCTCGCTGGAGAAGCTGGGCTACAAGGTCGACCTGCAGTACGCCGAGAACGACATCCCGACCCAGGTCAACCAGATCGAGAACCAGATCACCCGGGGCGCCAAGCTCCTGGTCGTCGCCTCGATCGACGGCACCGCCCTCACCACGCAGCTGCAGGAGGCGGCCGACAAGCACATCCCGGTCATCGCCTACGACCGGCTGATCCGCAAGTCGCCGAACGTCGACTACTACGCGACCTTCGACAACTACAAGGTCGGCGTCCTGCAGGCCACCTCCCTCCTCGTCGGCCTCGGCCTGAAGAAGGAGGACGGCACCGACGGCACCGCCAAGGGCCCGTTCAACATCGAGGTCTTCGCCGGCTCGCCGGACGACAACAACGCGACGTTCTTCTTCAACGGCGCGATGGCCACGCTGAAGCCCTACATCGACAAGGGCACGCTCGTCGTCAAGAGCAAGGAGACGGACTTCAAGACCGTCGCGATCCTGCGCTGGGACCCGGCCACCGCGCAGAAGCGCATGGAGGACCTGATCACCAAGGCCTACACCGGCGGCCCGAAGGTCAACGGCGTGCTGTCCCCGTACGACGGCCTGTCGATCGGCATCCTGTCGGCCCTCAAGAGCGCCGGCTACGGCACCTCCGGCCAGCCGTACCCGGTCGTGACCGGCCAGGACGCCGAGCTCGCCTCGGTGAAGTCGATCATGAAGGGTGAGCAGTACGCCACCATCTACAAGGACACCCGCCAGCTCGCGGCGGTGACCGTGAAGATGGCCGACACCGTGCTCAAGGGCGGCAAGCCCGAGGTGAACAACACCACGGACTACAACAACGGCGTCAAGGTGGTCCCGTCCGAGCTGCTCCAGCCGGTCGCGGTCTACAAGGACAACGTGCAGAAGACCCTCATCGACACCGGTTACTACACCGCCCAGCAGGTGCAGTAGCGGGTCAGGGGCGGGCGGCGCCGAGTGCGCCGCCCGCCCTTCCGGCGTGACATGAAGGGCACGACATGACCGACGACGCGATTCTGCGGATGAGCGGGATCACCAAGACGTTCCCCGGCGTCAAGGCGCTGCAGGACGTCAACCTGGTGGTGCGGCGCGGCGAGATCCACGCGATCTGCGGTGAGAACGGCGCGGGCAAGTCCACCTTGATGAAGGTGCTGTCCGGGGTCTATCCGTACGGCTCGTACGACGGCGAGATCCACTTCGACGGCGAGCTGTGCCGCTTCTCGGACATCCGAGAGAGCGAGAAGCACGGCATCGTCATCATCCACCAGGAGCTGGCGCTCAGCCCGTACCTGTCGATCGCCGAGAACATCTTCCTCGGCAACGAGCGGGTCCACCGCGGCCTGATCGACTGGAACAAGACCAACGCCGAGGCCGCCGAGCTGCTCGCCCGGGTCGGCCTGGACGAGAACCCGGTCACCCCGGCGATGGACCTGGGGGTCGGCAAGCAGCAGCTCGTGGAGATCGCCAAGGCGCTCTCCAAGGACGTGCGGCTGCTCATCCTGGACGAGCCGACGGCGGCGCTGAACGACGACGACTCCGCGCACCTGCTCGACCTGCTGCGCGGCCTGCGCGACCAGGGCATGACCTGCGTGATCATCTCCCACAAGCTGAACGAGATCAAGGCGATCGCGGACTCGACGACCATCCTGCGCGACGGCCGCACGATCGAGACGCTCGACATGGAGAAGGACCTCGTCACCGAGGACCGCATCATCTCCGGCATGGTCGGCCGCGACCTGGAGCACCGCTTCCCCGAGCACGAGCCGACGATCGGCGAGGAGGTGCTGCGGATCGAGGACTGGACCGTGCGCAGCCCCACCCAGCACGAGCGTCTCGTGGTGTCGGGCGCCAACCTCACGCTGCGGCGCGGCGAGATCGTCGGCCTGGCCGGCCTGATGGGCGCCGGGCGTACGGAACTGGCGATGAGCGTGTTCGGCCGTAGCTACGGCGTCGGGATCACCGGCCGCGTCTACAAGGACGGCAAGGAGATCCGCATCAGGTCGGTCGGCGACGCCGTCAAGCACGGCATCGCGTACGCCACCGAGGACCGCAAGCGGTACGGCCTGAACCTCATCGAGGACATCAAGCGCAACGTCTCCACCGCGGGGCTGCGCAAGCTCGCCAAGCGCGGATGGGTCCACGACAACGAGGAGTTCCGCGTCGCCGAGGGCTACCGCAAGAGCATGAACATCAAGGCGCCGAGCGTCCTCGCGGTGACCGGCAAGCTGTCCGGCGGGAACCAGCA
Organism: Actinoallomurus purpureus; assembly: GCF_024055795.1. Classification (GTDB taxonomy): domain Bacteria; phylum Actinomycetota; class Actinomycetes; order Streptosporangiales; family Streptosporangiaceae; genus Actinoallomurus; species Actinoallomurus purpureus. Next base: position 67,996 of record NZ_JAMXMY010000014.1, read on the forward strand.
GAAGGTCGTGCTGTCCAAGTGGCTGTTCACCGACCCGGACGTGCTGATCCTCGACGAGCCCACCCGCGGCATCGACGTCGGTGCGAAGTACGAGATCTATTCGATCATCAATGAGATGGCCGACCAGGGCAAGGCCGTGCTGGTCATCTCCTCGGAGCTGCCCGAGCTGCTCGGCATCTGCGACCGCATCTACGCGATGTCGGCCGGGCGCATCACCGGTGAGGTCCCCCGCGAGGAGGCCACACCCGAGCGGCTCATGCAGTACATGACCAGATACGACGAGGAGCAGGTAGTCTCATGAGCAGCGTCGCACCGGCCCGCCCGGACAAGGGCGAGGCCCCGCCCCCGTCCCGTGGCGGCGTGGCAGACCGGATTTTCTCCGTCAACCTGCGCCAGAGCGGGATCTACGTCGCGTTCGCGCTGATCGTCGCGCTGTTCGCGATCCTCACGCACGGGGACCTGCTCTCGCCGGAGAACATGTCCAACGTCCTCGTGCAGAACTCCTACATCCTGATCCTCGCGATCGGGATGATCCTGATCATCATCTCGGGGCACATCGACCTGTCCGCGGGCTCGGTCGTGGCCGTCTGTGGCTCGATCTCCGCCGTGCTGATGGTCAACCACCACGTGCCCTGGCCGCTCGCGGTCGTCCTGACCCTCGCGGCGGGAGCGCTGATCGGCGCGTGGCAGGGCTACTGGGTCGCCTACTTCGAGATCCCGGCGTTCATCGTGACGCTCGCTGGCATGCTCGTCTTCCGCGCCCTGACCCTCACCGTGCTCGGCAACCAGGGCATCGGCCCGTTCCCCGACCAGGTCCGTACGCTGGCCAACGGCTTCCTGCCCGGCTACTTCGGCAACGTCGGCCTGGGCGGGCTCGGCGGCGCCGACCTGTTCACGCTGATCGTCGGCGTGGTCGCCGTCGTGGGCATCGTGCTCACCCAGTGGCGGGCCCGCCAGGGCCGCTCGGGATACGGCCAGAAGGTCGACCCGCTGCCGCTGTTCGTCGTGAAGATGGCGCTGGCCGCGTTCGTCGTGATGGCCATCGTCGTGCAGCTCGCCCGGTTCAAGAACCTCCCGTTCGTGCTGGTGATCCTGACCGTCCTCGTCGTGGGGTACACGCTGGTCACCAACCGCGCCGTCTTCGGCCGGCACGTCTACGCCCTCGGCGGCAACCTCCAGGCCGCCCGGCTGTCGGGCATCAAGACCAAGTCCGTGGTGTTCTGGCTGTTCGTCAACATGGGCGTGCTGGCCGCGCTGGCCGGCATCATCTTCGCCGGGCGGCTCAACCAGGCCGGCCCGACCGCCGGCACCAACTTCGAGCTGGACGCGATCGCGGCGGCGTTCATCGGCGGCGCGGCGGTCCAGGGCGGCGTCGGCAAGGTCGTCGGCGCCATCACCGGTGGCCTCATAATGGCTGTGATCAACAACGGCATGTCCCTGCTGGGCGCGCCCAGCGAGCGGGTCATGCTGATCAAGGGTCTGGTGCTGCTGGCCGCCGTGGCGTTCGACGTCTGGGCCAAGCGCCGCGCCGGCACCTCCCGATGAACCGAGGAACGATCACATGACCGCAGCCCCCGGTGAGCGGGGAGACGCGCGGGTCACGGCGCGCCCCGGCCTACGGGATGTGGCCAAGCTCGCCGGGGTGTCGCACCAGACCGTGTCCCGGGTCTTCAAGGATCACCCGAGGGTGAGCACGGAGACCCGGGCCAAGGTCCTGGCGGCGGCAGCCCAGCTGGACTTCCGGCCCAACGCCTTCGCCCGCGCCCTGGCCACCGGCCGGTCGCGCACGCTCGGCGTGGTCAGCTTCGACGCCACCCTGTACGGGCCCGCGTCGATGATCAGCGAAATCGAGCGCTGCGCCCGGGAGTCCGACTACTTCACCAGCGTCGTCGCGCTGCAGTCGGCCAGCCAGCGCTCGATCGTCGAGGCGGCCGAACGGCTGCGCGGCCAGGGCGTGGACGGGCTCATCGTGATCCCCGGGCACGTCCCGCTGACCCAGACCACCAAGCACCTGCCGTCCGACCTGCCCCTCGTGGTCATGGAGAGCGAGACGATCATCCCGGCGGTCGGGGTCGACCAGTACTCCGGCCCGAAGGCGGCGACGCGCTACCTCCTCGACCTCGGCCACCGGACGGTCCATCACCTGCCCGGCCCGCTGTCGTGGCTGGAGGCCCGGGAACGCGCCCGTGGCTGGCACGACGCGCTCGTCGAGGCCGGTGCGCCGGTGCCGGTCACCCTCCCCGGTGACTGGAGCGCCGGGTCGGGGTACGAACGGGGCCTGACCCTGGCCGCCGACCCGGAGGTCACGGCGGTCTTCGCGTCCAACGACCAGAACGCCCTGGGCCTGCTGCGTGCCCTCCACGAGGCGGGCCGCCGTGTGCCGGACGACGTCAGCGTCATCGGCTTCGACGACATCCCCGAGGCCGCCTACTTCATCCCGCCGCTCACCACGATCCGCCAGGACTTCGCCGCCGTCGGCCGGTCCAGTGTGAACCTGCTGCTCGGGCAGATCGAGAGCGGCCGTCGCAGCGACAACAAGATCATCATTTCCACCGAGTTGGTCAGCCGGAACAGCGCCGGCCGGGCACCCGCGTAGCCTGGACCGGCCCGTGCCGTGACCGTACGGTCCGGCGCGCGCTCGGTTCCCCGTGAAAGGAAGCCCGATGTCCTCCGCACAGGCCGTCACCGCCTCCGCCGACCGCACGTCCGTGCGGCTCGCCGACGGAAGAGAGATCATCTACTTCGACGACGTGCCCGGGTTGGACCGCTCCATGCCCGACCGTCGGGACCTGCCCCCGTACGCGCCCGCCGCCGAACTGCGGTACGACGAGCTGCACGGCGAGGAGGTCCTCGTCGCCGCCCACCGGCAGAACCGCACCTACCAGCCGGCGCCCGGCGAGTGCCCGCTCTGCCCCTCCCACGGCGACCACCTGAGCGAGATCCCGGCCCCCGACTACCACGTGGTGTCGTTCGAGAACCGCTTCCCGTCCCTCGGCGGCCCGGCGGGCGGGCGCTGCGAGGTGCTGTGCTTCACCAGCGACCACAACGGGTCCTTCGCGACCCTGCCGCCGGAACGGCTCGCCACCGTCGGCCGCGCGTGGGCCGACCGCACCGCCGATCTGGGCGGGCGACCGGACGTGGAGTACGTCTTCCTCTTCGAGAACCGGGGCGCGGCGATCGGCGCGACCCTGCCGCACCCGCACGGCCAGGTCTACGGCTTCCCGTACATCCCGCCGGCTCCCCGCCGGATGCTGGCCGCCGCCGAGCGGTTCCGCGAGGAGCACGGCCGGTGCCTGATGTGCGACGTCGTCGCCCGCGAGGCCGGCGGCCCCCGCGTCGTGGCCGAGACCGACGGCTTCCTCGCGTACGTGCCGGAGGCCGCCCGCTGGCCGTACGAGGTGTACGTCGCCCCGCGCTCCTGCGTCCCCGACCTGGCCTCCCTCGACGCCGCCCCGCGCGACGAGCTCATGGGCCTGTACGCCGACGTGCTGCGCCGCTTCGACGCCCTGTACGAGGACACGACGCCGTACATGGCCTGCTGGTACCAGGCGCCGGCCCGTACGTCACGCGACCTGGCGCACCTGTGCGCCCGCATCTACACGCCGCAGCGCACCGCCGACAAACTGAAGTTCCTCGCCACAAGCGAGACCGGCGCCGGCGCGTACATCAACGACGTGCTCCCCGAGACCGCCGCCGCCCGCCTCCGCGAGCTCTGACGGACGGCCCTCAACGGCGGCCGCGGGTCAGCAGTGCGACGGCGCGGTCGAAGGCGGAGTCGCGGCCGCCGTTTCGTCACCCCGTGGGGCCGGAACCGGCGTCACCCTTGAGGACGACGGGCCTCACCCCGGCGTCAGCGGCCCTGGAGTTCGACGAGGAGTTCCTCCAGGCGTTCGTCCGAGGTGCGGACGCCGCTCTCCATGCCGGAGGCGACCATGCCGTCCCGGTCCTCCACCGACTGGAAGCTCGACACCGACCGCACGAGCGTCCGGCCGCCGGCCTCCTCGAAGGTGACCGTCTCCAAGGCCACGTGGCCGGGCACGCCCTCGTACTCGAAGGTCTGGACGATGCCGTCCATCGACGGCGTGCCGTGGAAGACGCCGTGGAAGCCGTGCTCGTTGCCGGCGGGGTCGGTGCTGACGTAGCGCCAGCGGCCGCCGTCGCGCGGCTCGTGGTGGTCGAAGCGCGTCGTCAGCTCGCGGGGGCCGAGCCAGCGCACGATCAGCTCCGGGTCGGTGTACGCGCGGAACACCAGGTCGCGCGGTGCCTCGAACTCCCGCGTGATGACGACCTGCGGGATGCCGGGCTCAGCGGTGATCTGCGTCTTGGCCATCGTCGTCTCCGTTCGTCGTGGTCGCGTCGGCGCGGCCGTCTCGTCCTTCGCCCTGCAGCGCCGCGAGCAGCTCGTCGAGCCGTTCGTGACTCTCGTCCCAGAACCGCTGGTAGCGGGCCAGCCAGGTGGTCACCTCACGGAGCGGTTCGGCCTCGAGATGGCTGATCCGGGCCGTCGCGCGACGGGTCCGTGAGATCAGCCCGGCGTTCTCCAGCACCTTCAGGTGCCGGGAGATCGCCGGCTGGGACACGTCGAACGGCGCGGCCAGCTCGGCCACGGTCGCGTCCCCCTGGGTCAGCCGCGTCAGGATCGCGCGCCGCGTGGGGTCCGCCAGCGCGGCGAAGACGAGACTGATCCGGTCATCGGCCACTTCATAACCACCTTGTTCCAAAACGAGTAGGTTAATAATCAGCCCGTGCGCCGATCCTGTCAAGGGGACCGCTCGGGGCTACCGCCGGGTGAGCACGCCCGACGAGATCGTCTTGCCGTTCTTGTCGTAGTAGGCGAGGGCGAGCCTGCCGTTCTTGCGCAACGTGAGGTGCATGTCGCCGACGTCGCAGCCCGTCGTCCCGTTGGAGAACACGGTGCGGACCGTCAGCCGGTCGCGTTCGAAGGAGACCGGCACGGCGGTGCCGCCGCACCCGCTCTCGAGGTAGTGGACGTCACCGTTGTGCTTCCCGGCGTGCAGGGTCACCTGAGCCTTCCAGCCCTTGGCCTCACGGTTCTTGTCGGCGACGTCCTTGACCAGGCCCTTCCACGTGCCCGCGAACGAGGACGGGACCGCAGCCGACGGCTGGGGGCCGTGGTCCGTAAGGGCCGAGCGCACGATGTGCAGGATGCCGCCGAACCAGACGAGGCAGAACACGATGCCGATCAGCCGGCGGAGCAGGCGACGAGGGCGCACGGACGGCGGAACGAACGGTGGCGCCGGTGCGTCCATCCGCGGCGGGCGCGGTACCGGAACGGGCGGCGGGGGAGGCGGGGGGCCGACGTCGGCGGTGTCCCAGGGGTCCGGGAAAAGGGCCGGGCCGGGGTCGGCGTTCGCCCATGGGTCCTGCGAAGGGGGGGTGCCCGGCGCGGCATCCGCCCACGGATCGTCGATGAGCTCCTCGGGCTCGGCTTCCGGCTCCGGCGGCGCGGAGCGGAAGGCGTCGTATGCGGCGCGGCGGTGCTGCAGGGCGTCGCGGGCGGCGTTCAGCAGGCGGATGTTCTCCTCGGCCTCCGCCTTGGCCCGCGGCTCGCGGAACAGGTCCGGATGGTTCGCCTTGGCCAGCGTGCGGAAGGCGCGCCGGATCTCCTCCCGGGTGGCGTCCTGCCCGACGCCGAGAACGTCGTACGCGTCGTGCCCCGCGAGTTCGGCGAAGTCCGCCGACATCACCGACCGATCCGGCGCGCCACCGAGGCCCGGAAGCACGTCAGTGACCAGTGGGCGGTCGCGTCGGAGTGGCCCGCGGGGATCACCTTCGTGCCGGACGCCACCGTCACGTCGCGCGCCCCGGCCAGGCAGACCATGAACATGGTCAGCTGGTGCTCGAAGCCCTCGTAGGCCCAGTGGCAGCGCAGCACGCCCTGTCCCGACGTGAAGGGGGTCTGGAGCAGCTCCTGGGCGCGCGGCGGGAGGTTGCCGAGCAGCCCCCGGTCGGCCGGGTCGAGGCCGGTGACCGGCGCGACCGGCGACCTGGGCCCGGATCCCACGGCGGGTCCGGACGAGGGCGCGTACGGCGGCGGCCGGTGGTCCACGCGTACGTGCCGCAGCGAGCCCGGCTCGAACACGAACGCCGAGATCGCGTAGACCGGGCGGTGCTCGGTGTTGATGCGCGGCTCGGCGATGGTCAGGCCCCGGTCGCCGAAGACCACGGCGTACGGCCGGCCGTCGAGGCTGGAGGCGTCGCGGCGGGCGAACCAGTCGATGACGCCGCCGGCCAGCTCCGTCAGCCGGTCCCGCGTGCGCCCGCCGATCATCTCCCAGCATTCCTGACGGAGCTTCTCGCCGGAGTCCAGGCCCATCTCCCCGGCCTGGTGCAGGGGGGCCGCGGCGGGCTGCGCACGGTCCAGACCGCCGCCGCGCCGCGTGAGCGGACGGTCGTCGCCGGTCGGAACGATGGGAAACGACGGATCCACGCGCCGAGCCTCCTGACCAGCTTTTGTCGACCGCTGACCCCATTATGTCGAGACCGGCGATCCGTTGTCCCGTCCAAGAAGGGCCATGGGGCACGGAAGACGATCCGGGCGTGCGACGGAGTACGGGCGACCGGGTGGGCGGGATGGTGCGGGAGGGCGGACCGGGGCGGCCAGACCAGTGGACGTTTTGGGCCACCTGGAGGGGACGCGACGATCGCCGCAGTACTCGGCCGAGGTAGGAACCGGTCGCCCGCCGCCCGGACCTGACCGTGCATGCAAGGAGCGTGCGCGGTCGATGGCACTTACGGGGCGGGTGAAGGCCGAGTTGGTGCCGAGGTAATCGGGATCGAGGCGATCGGCCCTCTGGAGATTCGCGGGTCGGCTTGAGACAATGTGGCGCTGACCGCAGTGGCCCGTCCCGATGGGACAAGCGCTGTCAGCCCAGTGGCGGGGGTGCGGTAATGGCGGAAAGAGACAGCGACGAAGGCTCCGCACAGCACGGCCTCAGCAGTTCTCGGCAATGGACACCTTTCGGTATCACCACGGCAGTGGCCATCCCGCTTCTCGCCATCGTCGTGTCGGTCATCATTGCCGTCACGACCTCAAGTTCCGGTGGCCCCAAACCCACTGCCGCCACCAGTCCGACGGCGACGCCCGCTACCCCGATCCCACTCCTCGACTCATGCCTGTTCGGCGTATGGATCCAGCAGGACCATCTGCCCGACCGCATCATCCTGACCGACGGCAGCATCGTCAAACCAGTCACCCGGACCGGCGGCATCTCTCTGCACTTCGGCTCAGACGGCCATGGCTCGACCGAGTTCGGCATGCAGCTCACCGGCACTCACCAGGGCTCACCCGTCGAGGTGGATCTCGAAGGAACGGATGCCTTCACCTACACCGTCCGGGACGCGACGCTGCAATTCGTCCGAACCACAAACAATGCACAGCAGGTGCTGTATGTAGGCCACCAAAAAACCTTTGCCAAGCCACTGAATGGGGCCCTGTTCAGCGACCAGATCACCTGCACGCCGGCCCACCTGACCCTGGTAGAAGCCGACGGCGCTTGGCACTACGACCGGCCTTGATGAACTCATGGTGGTTGCGGGGGGCACTTAAGGCCCGGCATGGCGGCTGGTGAGGAAGTCCTCAAGGGCGTTGACCGCCTCATGGCCGTATGGGACGGCGGCCCGTCCGGCGGTCTCGGTGGGACGGCTGATGTTGTCGAGCACGCCCGCCGAATCGGGACACCCGTTGACGTGATCTGGCCAGACGGCGCGCAACGTTCGTAGCCCGGCTTCGGCATCGAGCGGACGCGAGAGGTCAGCGCTTGCGTCCGGCGGCGCCGAGCATCCAGACGGCTTCGGCGTCGCGTGCGGCGCCGGGGTCGTCGGGCCGCCACCTCGGCAGGTTCACCAGGCCGGGGTCGACCACCTCGTAGCCGTCGAAGAACGCCTCGATCTGCTTGGGGGAGCGCAGGACGGCCGGGGAGGTGGCGCGTTTCTTGTAGACGTCGGCGGCGGATTCCGCGCCGTCGGCGCCCCGCTCAGGCGGGGTGATGTGGGACAGCGCCAGGTGGCTGCCCGGCGCGCACACGTCCCGGAACGCCGCGACGAGGCCGTACGGGTCCTCCGCGTCGGTGATGAAGTGCAGCACCGACATGAACAGCACGGCCACCGGCTCGTCGAACCGGATCAGCCGGCGCGTGTCCGGGTGGTCGAGGATCGGGCCCGGGTCGCGCATGTCCGCCTCGACCACGGCCGTGGTGCCGTCGTCGGGCAGCAGCGCCTTCGCGTGGGCGCGGACGATCGGGTCGTTGTCGACGTACACGACGCGGGAGCCGGGCGCGACGGCCTGCGCGACCTCGTGCACGTTGCCCTGGGTCGGCAGCCCGGTCCCGACGTCGACGAACTGCCGGATGCCCGCCTCGGCCGCGAGGAAGCGCACGGTCCGGCCGAGGAACGCGCGGTTCTCCCGCGCGAGCACACGCACCTCGGGGGCGGAGGCCAGGACCTGCTCGGCCGCGTCCCGGTCGACGGCGAAATTGTCCTTGCCACCGAGGTAATAGTCGTACATCCGGGCAGGGGTCGGCCGGTCCGTACGCAGGTCGTGAACCGGGATCTCCTCGTCGTCCATCAGGGTTCCCCATTCCGTACGCGTTCGATCGCGGGCCATCTCCGACGATCGGGGCAACGAATCCGAAGATCGTTCTGTTCCCGGGGCCGGCGACGGTCGCACGCCTCATTCCACGCCGTCTACGGAGACAGGAATATTCTCGCCTCAGTAGACGGCGCGGAACACGACTGCTGGAACGGGCGCGGCGCACTCGCGGCACCGCGCCCGTCGACGTGCGAGCGGCCGGCCCTCGGCCGGCCGCGTCGTTTCGGCCGCTCGTCAGCGGGCGGCGAAGCGGGTCTTGACCCAGGCGAGGATGTCGGGCATCGCGCCGTCGTCGATGCCGGTCGCGCCTCCGTACGTGTCGTGCTCCAGGCCGTCGTAGACCCGGTAGGTGACCTGGGACCCCGTGCCGCGGAGCTCGGCGGCGACCTTGGCGTTGACCGATGCGGGGGTGACGGTGTCCGCGCCGCCCTGCAGGAACAGCACCGGGCCGGCGACTCGCCGGTGGCCGAGGCTGTTGTCGCGCAGGTACCGGGTGAAGCGCGGGTCGCCGGAGTAGCCCGGCCGGACCAGCGCCGGCCCGGTCAGGTCCGCGTACACCGCGGTGGTCACGCCCAGGCAGCCGTTCCGGGCGGAGTCCACGCGGGCGAGGGCGGCCGGGGTCAGCAGTCGCCCGACGTCGATCTTCGGGTCGCTGTAGGCGGCGCCCTGGGCGAGCAGCGGAGCGAAGCCGCCGTACGGGACGGTCGTGGCGACGTGGGCGGCCAGCGTGGGCAGATCGGCGGCGGGCGAGGTGACGACCGCCCCCCGGTAGCCACGCTCCGGGCGCTTCAGCTGGCGTTCGGCGAAGCCCAGTGCCGCGCCGCCGCCCTGGGAGTGCCCCCACAGCACCCAGCCGCGCGCCAGGCCGGGCACGGCCTGGCGCGCGGACCGCACCGCCCCGGCGATGTCCTCGGCCTCGGCGGTCTTGTTCACCAGTTCCGGACGACCGGTCGTTCCCAGGCCCGCGTAGTCCGGGGCGACGACGACGTACCCCTGCTCCAGGAAGCGGACCATCTGGTCGCCGTGGTAGAGGTCGCGCATCAGTGACGGCGCGCAGTCGACCCCGATGCCGCTGGCCCCGTGGGCGTCGACCACGACGGGCCGGCCGCCCACCGGGCGCGGGCGGTCCTGCGGCACCAGCACGACGCCGGAGACCGCCACGTCACGGCCCCGGGAGGTACGGGAGTGGTACAGCACCCGGACGGCCTTGACCGGTTTGTTCTCCACCACGTGGTCGGAGGTGGTCTCCGCGCGGATCAGGGTTCCGCTCGGCGCCCATGGCAGTGGGCTGGGCGCGTCGTAGAAGGCGGTGCGCGTCAGAGCGTTCTGCCGCTGGGCCGCCCAGGCCCAGTCGATCTGGCAGGCCTGATCACAGCCGTCGGCATGCCCGCTCGTGGCGGGCACGGTTGCCAGGACGGCACCGGCCACGGCGGCCGCGGACAGCAGACGGGCTCGGGGGAAGGCATGACGAACAGACCTCACCGGACGCTCCCGTCGAAGAAGGACACGGCCCGGTCGATGGCCGGCAGTACGTAGCGGTCGTCGTCGTACAGGTCGATGTGGTTGCTCGTGTCGAGCAGCAACAGTTCCCTGGGCTCGGGCGCCGCCGCGAAGGCGGCCTCCGCGTCGGCTACGGGAATGGCCTGGTCGCCGCGGCCGTGCACGATCAACAGGGGAGCGTCGACCAGCGGCAGGAAGGAGTCGACGTCCAGGGTCAGCTCCTGCAGCACCGACAGCGCGGTGCAGCGGTTCTCCCATCCGGGCCGGGCGCCGCGCTCCGTCCCGTAGTACTCGAAGGGTTCCGGCCCGGGGTTGCCCGCGGGCATGCCTTCGGGGTTGACAGCGGGCCAGTACTCGATCTCGCCGGTGTCGGACTGCCGCTGCGCTATCTGCGCGAACTGGGCCATCAGCGCCGCGAAGTTCTCCGCGCCGAAGCGGTCATGGATCAGCTTGGGGTTGTTGTAGGCGGCCGCGATCAGTGCCACGGCCTTGACCCGGGGGTCGAACGCGGCCAGCTGCACCGAGTAGATCCCGCCCAGGCACACCCCGCACAGCGCGATCTTCTCGGCGTCGACCTCCGGCCGGGAGGCCAGGAAGCCGACCGCGTTGCGCAGGTCCGACACCTTCGCGGTGGCGTCCTCGTGCCGGCGCGGTTCACCCTCGCTGTCGCCCCAGTTGCGGTGGTCGAAGGCCAGGGCCGCATATCCGCGCCGCGCGAACCGCTCCGCGTAATAGCCGGTCACCTGCTCCTTCACCCCGGAGAACGGGCCGGTCAGCACCACACCGCCGCGCCCGGTCCCGGGCTCGGGCAGGTGGAGGTCACCGACCAGCCGGTACCCGTCGCTGCTGAACTCGACCTTCTCGACCGCCATCACGAATCCCCTTACGCTCATGCCTGCTCAAACGGTGCTGCCAGGCACCGCGCGGAGAAGATTCGCAGATCCGGCAGGTGGCTCGATAGCGCGTGCGTCATCTGCTGCGATGTGACTTTTTCATAGGGATCCCGGACGGGCGGTCCGGTGGCCACCGTGCCGCCGGCCTCAGATCCAGCCCGCGTCGGCGGCGATCCTGATGGCGTCGACGCGGTTCCTGGCGTCCAGTTTCACCGCGGCCGACGTGAGGTAGTTGCGGATGGTCCCCGGGGTGAGGAAGAGCCGTTCGGCGATCTCCGCGGGGGAGGCGCCCGTGGCCGACATGCGCAGCACCATCGTCTCCCGCTGCGACAGGGGGCTCGCCGGCGCTTCCAGGGCCGCGGCCGTGAGCGCCGGGTCCAGCACCCGGCCGCCTGAGGCGACGGTCCGGATCGCGCCGGCCAGCTCGGCGGGCCGTACGTCCTTGGGCAGGAACCCCGCGACCTGGGCGGCGAGTGCCCGGCGGAGCTGGCCCGGCCGGTTCAGACCGGTCAGGATCAGCACCCGGCACTCGGGCAGGCGTTCGCGGAGCCGTTCGGCGGCGGCCAGGCCGTCCACCTCGGGCAGGTCGATGTCGAGCACGGCCACGTCAGGCCGGACCTCCAGCGCGGTCGGCACGATGAGCGCGCCCGAGGCGAGCTCGGCGACCACCTGGAGGTCGTCCTCCAGGGACAGCAGTTCCACCAGCGCCGAACGCAGCAGTGCCACGTCCTCGGCGAGCAGAATCTTGATCACGGCGAACAGTACCTCAGCGGCAAGGGATTCGACGGTCGGCGTCCGGGGTGGAGGGGTGGCGAGGAAGAGCATGTGGTCCGGGGAGATCGGCGCCACTAATGTCCATTTAACCGACATTCTGTGATGTCAGGGGCCAGGGGAGACGCGGGTGCTGGGAACCTCGGTTGCTGCGGCGGTGGAGAACGATCCGGCAGACGACGGGTCGGGCGGCACCGGGGATTCGCAGTTGCGGTTGGTGCGGCTGATGATGTGGACCGCGCTCGGCCTGATCATGGCCATCCGGCTGCTGTCGGCGCTGCAGGAAGGGCTGGCGTGGTCGGTCGCGTTCGTCACGATGGCTCCCTATCCGCCGCTGGTGGCGCTGCTGGCCGGGCCGCGTCGCCTCCGGGTACGGAACGGCCTGCTGGCGGCCCTGGTGATGCTGTACGCGGTGCCGTTCGCCGTCGCGGGCACGCACTGGGACTGGCTGCCGTGGCCGCTGGCGGTCGCGGCGCTGTGCTTCTTCCCGGGACGGGTGGCCTGGCCGCTGTTCGGGCTCATCCTGGTCGCCACGGACGTGGCCGGGATGTGGGCCGGCGACGGCGCGCTGGGGGCGATCACGAGGACGCTGAAGACCGCCGATGACGGGCTGATCATCTTCGGGCTGTACGCCCTGGTGGCGATGGTGGCGAGGCTCGACGCGGCCCGTGGGGATCTGGCGCGCCTGGAGCTGCTGCGCGAACGGCTACGGGTCGACGGAGAACTGCGCACGGTCGTCGGCGCTCACCTGCGGGCCGCCTCGGTGCGGCTGGCACAGGCCGTCGACGCCGAGCCGAAGATCGCGCGGGACCGGCTCGGCGCGGCCGTCGAGACCGTCCGGCAGGCGCTGACCGACATCCGTGCGACGGCCGCCGACTACCGCGTCTCGCCCGCCCCGCCGGCGCCGATCGAGTCGCCGAGGGTGGCGCGCCTCACCCTGGCCGCGGTGTTCGTCTGCGATGCGTCGCTCCAGCTGGTCGGCGCGGTTCAGACCTACCATCGGCCGTGGACCCTGCTGCTGTTGGCGCCGTTGATCTGCGCGGCCGGAGTGGTCCTGCTGCTGATGAAGCCGTCACGCAGGCAGCTGATCCTCCTCGGGCTGCTGGTGGGCGTCCCCGCGATGCCGTTCGGCTACCTGCTCTGGGAACTCAGCGCCATCGCCAACCTGTGGCCCTTCTTCCTGGGCCTGGTGCTCACCCGCATGCGGCCACCGCGCTCTCTGGTGATCACGGGTGTGGCGGTGGCGCTGTACATCACTTTCTTCTTCTACCCGCCGCCGGTGCCCAACCTGGCGGGGATGGCAGGGTTCCTGGTGTCCATGGCCATCCTCACCTGGGTCTCCTACGGCCTGATCCGGCTGTCGAACCTGGTGGTCCTGCTGCACCAGGCCCAGCGAGACCTGACCCGTGAAGCCCTCATCCGCGAGCGCACCCGCATCGCCCGCGACCTGCACGACCTGCTGTCCTTCAGCCTGTCGGCCGTGGCGCTCAGGGGAGAGCTGTGCGAACGGCTGATGGAGACCGACCCGGTCCGCGCCCGCACCGAGCTGACCGCGCTGCCCGACCTGGTCGAACGCGCACTGACCGAACTCGAATCAGTGGCCCACGCGGCCGTGGGGCTGCGCCTCGACCAGGAGCTGACCACGGCGCACGCCGTCCTGGAGGCCGCCGGGATCCAGGCCGCCACCACCGTCGAGACCGGCACCCTGTCGCCTGAGGTGGACGCCGCGATCGCCGCGGTGCTGCGCGAGGCGGTCACCAACGTCGTACGCCACAGCACCGCCCGAACCTGCCTCATCACCGTCACCCCGGAGGGCCCCGCGGTCCGGCTTCGCGTCGTCAACGACGGAGCCGCCGACCCCCCACCCGCGACTCCGGAACCAGGCCCCGGTGGATCGGGGCTGACCGGCCTGGCCGAACGCACCGGGGGGCGGCTCACCGCCGGAACACGGGCAGGAGGCCGTTTCGAGCTGGTCGCCGAGTTCGCCACCGACCCCATCAGCGCTCCTGGGCCGGCGCCTCTTGATCTTGCTCCGGAGAATGGTCCGCACCTGCGACTGTGAAAGGAGCGGCCCCCCGGAGGGGACCGCTCGTCGTTCATGGGGTGGCCGCTTAGCCGCGCTCCAGCGTCTGGTGCGGCCTCGTCGGGGTGTTGTCGTCCCGCTCCAGCGTCCGCTCCGGGATGACGCGCTGTTCGCCGTCTCCCCGCTCCAGCGACTGGTGGCCGCTGTCGCGGTCGAGGGGCTGCTCGTTGTTGGTGGTCATGTCGACCGTCCTTTCCTTTTTGTGAAAGGTGCTCTGTAGAGACACCCGGTCACGATTGTTCGGGCGATCACCGCGCCCGCAACCCAGCGATGCGAACGGGCGCGGCACCGTACGGTGCCGCGCCCGTTCATGTTCCGGGGGATGGGTCAGCCGACCGAGCCGTTCCAGCCGGTGGTCAGCTGCTGCCGGGCCGCGTACCCGGTCGTGCGGCCCGGGTAGACGAACATCGTCCCGGTGCTCGCCTCGACGCCCACGAGGTCGGGGGCGCCGTCACCGGTGATGTCCCCGGTCAGGGTCAGCGAGCGGATGCCGCCCCAGCCCGAGCCCAGCTTCGTGGCCGACCCGACGGCGCGGTTGCCGCCCGGGTAGACCCAGAGGGTGCCGTCGGACTTGCGGACGGCGATGAGGTCGGGCTTGCCGTCCTGGGTGATGTCGGCGACGCCGGTCAGCTTCTCCATGCCGTTCCAGCCGCTACTGCCGATCTTGACCGGGGTGGCGACCCGCTTCGTGGCGCCCGGGTAGAGCCAGAGGGTGCCGTCGGACTTGCGGACGGCGATGAGGTCGGCCTTGCCGTCGCCGGTCAGGTCACCGATGCCGGTCAGCTCGGTCATGCCGTTCCAGCCGCTACTGCCGATCTTGATCGGAGTGCCGACGGCGTTCGTGGCGCCCGGGTAGAGCCAGAGGGTGCCGTCGCTCTTGCGGACGGCGATGAGGTCGGCCTTGCCGTCGCCGGTCAGGTCACCGATGCCGGTCGTCTCCGCCATGCCGTTCCAGCCGCTGCTGCCGATGAGCTTCCGCTTCGCGGCGGCGAACCCCGGCCCCGGGTAGAGCCACAGTTTCCCGGTGACCCGGTCGGTCGCCACCATGTCGGCCGTGCCGTCCCCGGTCTGGTCGCCGAGGCTCGTCAGGCCGACGTCGGTGCGGCCGGTGGCCAGGAACATCCCGGTCGGCTGCATGCCTGCGGCGAGCTTCGTGGCCGAGAGGGTGTGCGTTCCGCCGGTGGCCTTCCACGGGTCGAAGACGGTGATCGTCCCCGCGCTGCGGTTGTACCCGTACGCGACGATCGCGTGCCCGACCTTGCTGCCGCTCATCTTGGAGTTCCACGGCAGCTTCTCCATCCACACGCCGAGGACGGGAGCACGCTTCAGCACGCCGACGTCGTACGACACCTTCGCCATCAGGCTCGACGAGGTCGAGGCGTCCGCGAAGCCGTACGAGTAGCCGAGCGGGTCGGCGTAGGAGTTGAGGACGGGCCGCGCCTGGGCGCCCGTCGTGCCCTTGGTGGGGCTGGTGCCCATCTTCTTGGCCAGCGTCTCCTGGCTCACCTTGACGCCGAAGGTCGACAGGCTCATCGACGACGACGTCGGCACGCAGTTCATGTTCGTCTTCTGGTACTGCCCCGTCATGGACAGCTTCGCCGACGCCGGGGCGGCGGCCGCCGTCGTCGCGGTGACCTGCGGGGCCATGGCCTGCGCGCCCGGCCGGGCGACGAGGTTCGCGCCGGGCGGCGGCGGGGTCGGCGCGGCGTCCGCCGCGCCGGTCAGACCTCCGCCCGCCAGGATGAGCGCCGTAACCGAGCCCACCGGCAGCACCCGTCGGCCGAACGACTTCATGCAATCTCCTCACGTTCAGGTGCCGGTGCGCCGTGCCGTACGCGGGGGAGCGCCGGCGGCCGGGGCCGCACCGGTCGAATACCGGCCGGGATCTTCGACGGTGCCGCGAACGAATCGGATCCACGAAAAAGGGGAAAAGGGCGGCGCCGAGGACAGGCCGGACGTCGAACGCCGGTCACCACGTAACAGGCGAATCCGCTGGATCACCCCGTGGACCGGCAAACGGATCGTACCGGACGGTGATCTTCCGTAGTGGCGACATCCGCGGAAGTTCACCGCGGCGAGAGATGTTCATTCGCTCGACCACGACCGGTCAAGGCCGGTGTTAGTGATCACCCGCCCGGCGCGTTAATCTCCTCCGGCACCCCCACGGAGGCCTCCATGCGCGTACGATCCCTGCTGACCGCGGGCGCCCTTGCCCTGGGCGTTCTCGGCGCACCCGCCTGGACCGTTCCGGCCCGGGCGGAGCGGCCGCCGCGCGTCCCGGTGCCCTCCTACCAGACCGCCGTTCCCGGCGAGTCGGTCGAGGCCGACCGGGTCGACCAGCCGGTCGCCCCGGGGATCGTCCGCACCACCTTCGACACCTTCGGCCGTACCGGCTGGACGCGCGTCCACGTCCTCAGCGCCGACCTGCGCGACCGCTCGGTCGGCGTCGACCTCGTCGGCCGCAAAATCAGCGAGGCACGGCCGCTCGCGCAGGCCGCCGACGACCAGCGCGCCGTCGCCGCCGTCAACGGCGACTACTTCGACATCACCGAGACCAACGCCGCCATCGGCCCCGAGATCCAGGGCGGCACCCTCCGCAAGGGCGTGAGCCAGTCGTCGACGGTCGCCGGCATCGGCACCGACGGCATCGCCCGGCTCGCCGACCTCGCCATCGAGGGCACCGTCACCGTCGCCGGCACCGAACGCCCCCTGGCCGCGCTCAACTCCGCCGGCGTGCCCGCCGACGGCATCGACGCCTTCACCCCGCAGTGGGGGCCGGGCCTGCGCACCCTCATCCGCGACCCGGGCCCGTACACCGAGCTCATCGTCGCGGGCGGCAAGGTCACGGCGGTGGGCGACCACCTCACCACGACGCCCGTCCCGGACGGCGGCCTCGTCCTCCTCGGCCGCGGCGCCGCCGCCGGACAGCTCGCCGCCGTCAAGCCGGGCGACCCCGCCGCGATCGCCTTCGCGCCCAAGGCCGACACGAAGCTGCGGATGGCCCTCGGCAGCGGCGCGGTGCTCGTTCGCGACGGCAAGGCCGTCGACTTCCCGCCGAGCACCGGCAACGACGCGCTCAAGCCCCGCACGGCCATCGGCTGGAGCGACGGCGGCCGCCGGCTGCTCCTCGTCGCCGTCGACGGGTCGGCGAGCTTCTCCGCGGGCCTGTCGTTCGACGACACGGCCCGGCTGATGGCCCGCCTCGGCGCCGGCGACGCGTACATGCTCGACGGCGGCGGCTCCACCGAGGCCGTCGCCCGCCGCCCCGGCGACCCGGGCGTCAGCGTCGTCAACACCCCGTCCGACGGCAGTGAGCGGCCCGTGCCCAACGGCGTCGGCCTGTTCGGCCGCAAGGGCTCAGGAACGCTCCAGGGCCTGGACGTACGGCCGCGCGCCGACCGCGTGTTCCCCGGCCTCACCCGCGACGTCACGGCCGCCGGCTACGACGAGACGTACGCGGCGGCGCCGGTCGCCGGACGTCACGTCTCCTGGCAGGCCGCCCCCGGCAGGCTCGGCCACGTGAGCGGCGGCGTGTTCCACGCGTCCATACCGGGTGCGGGCCGGCTGCGCGCCCGCGCCGGATCCGCGAGCGGCGAGCACGACCTGCGCGTCCTCGGCCCGCTGCACAGGCTCGCCTTCGGCCGCCGCGCCGCCACCTTGGAGCCCGGCACGGCCATGAGCATCGGGCTCACCGGCTACGACGCCGACGGCTTCAGCGCCCCCGTCGCCCCGCGCGACGTCACCCTCGCCTACGACCACGACGCCATCGACGTCACCGCCGAACCCGACGGCGACCTGAAAGTCACCGGCAAACCGGGCGCGACCGGCACCGGCACGGTTCTGACGGCGACCGTCCACGGCGTCACCGCGAAGCTCCCCGTGTCGGTCGGCCTCATCGACAGGTCCCTCGCCGAGTTCGAGCCCGACGAGAAGTGGACCGCCTCGGCCGCCCGCGGCACCGCCAAGGTCGCCACCGTCGACGCCCCCGACCGCCCCGGCGCGCCGTCCGGCAACCAGGCACTGCGCCTCACGTACGACTTCACCGGCCAGCCGAGCACCTCCGCCGGCTACGCCGTCGTCCAGCCCACCCCGCTCACCCTGCCGAGCGGCGCCAGCGGACTCGCCCTGTGGGTCAAGGGCGACGGCAAGGAGCACTGGCTGCGCGCGACCCTCCGCTCCCAGGGCACCACGAACGTGCCGTTCACGTTCGCGCTCAGCGTCGACTGGACCGGCTGGCGGCGCGTCACCGGCACCCTGCCCACCGGGTTCGCCACTCCGATCACGCTGCTGAACATCTACGTCGTCGAGACCGCGCAGGACAAGAAGGACGCCGGGGAGCTGCAGTTCGACGCGCTCGCCGCCCAGGTCGGCCAGCAGCCCGACAGCCGCGAGGCCCCGGTCCCGGACCCGTACGTGCTGGAGCAGCGCGGCGTCGGCACCGACCGCTGGACGTACGCCGTGATGTCCGACCTGCACGTCAGCGCCGCCGCCGGAGCCGACTCCTTCCCCGCGAAACAGGCGGCCGCCGCCCTCGACCAGGCCGTCGCCGCCAGGCCCGACTTCATCCTCGTCAACGGCGACTTCGTCGACAGCGACAGCCCCGCGGACTTCGCGTTCGCTCAGCAGCTGCTGAAGGACCACGTCCCCGACGGCCTGCCCGTCTACTGGGTGCCCGGCAACCACGAGGCGGGGCTGGGTTCGAGCGGCGGGCTCGACAACTTCGTCAGCGCCACCGGCCGCAAGACCCGGCAGGTGTTCGACCACAAGGGCACCCGGTTCGTCCTGCTCGACTCCCACAGCGGCAGCCTGCGCACGTCCGACTGGGACCAGGTCCCCGCGCTGCAGGACGAGCTGAACAAGGCCGCCACCGACCCTTCCGTCACGGGCGTCGTCGTGCTGTTCCACCACCCGCCGCACGACCCGTCCGGCGCCGGCGACTCCCAGCTGACCGACCAGCTAGAGGCGGGCCTGGTCGAGCGGTGGCTGGCGGCGTTCAGGGAGGAGTCCGGCAAGCCGGTCGCCCTCTTCAACGGCCACGCCCACACCGCCGCCGTCACCCGCGCGGACGGGGTGCTCGAAGTGAACACCCCGGCCGTCGGCAAGACCCCGTACAGCTCACCGGACCAGGGCGGCTTCTTCGGCTGGATGCGCGTCGGCGTCGACCCTCGCCCGGGTCGCGTACGGGCCGGGCTGCCGGACCCGCAGACGCGGGACTGGCTGCAGGCCGAGAGCCGGCCGCTCATCGACGGCATCGAACTGTCGGCGCCCGCGCAGGTGGCCGTCGGCGGGTCCGGGCAGGTCGCCGCGACGGGCGTGACGAGCGGCTTCGGCCTGAGGTTCCCGCTTCGCTACCCGGCCAGCGTGACGTGGAGCGGAGATGCGGGCCTGCTGGTGACCTCCTCGCCCGAGGCCGCCAAGGCCGCCCGCCACCACCCCGACGTCCTCGCGATCCTCGACCCGGCCACCGGCACCCTGACCGCCGTACGCCCGGGCACGGTGACCGTCACGGTCTCCTCCGGCCCCCAGACCAGGTCCGCCACCGTGACCCTCGGCCCGAGCACCTGACCAGGTCACTGCAGGCTCCAGAGCGGATCAGGTCCGATCGTTCGCCTTGATAACGCATTTTCCGGCCATATCCGACCAATCGATGGCGCGGCGATAAACGCGCGTGTCCTTTCTTGATGCGACGTCTATTCAATGATCTCTTTGGGGCTGCTCGCTCGTTACGAACGGTTGACATCCGGTGTCGTGATGCGAGCCGGCGAATGGGTGCTGATCGCCCATTCGGTGCACATTCATGCACGAACGAAGGAGAATCATGGCTATCGACGCAACTCCGGCCGGCCGGTTCGCCTCCGACGCGCCGCGACTTCGCGGGTGCCGACCCACTCACGCGCGCCCGTGGCGGCGGCTCTGCGCAGGCGCCGGCCTGGCCGCCGCGCTGGCCGGGTCGGCCGCCTTCGCGGCCGCTCCGGCCAATGCGACGTCTGGGCTGGCGGACGGCAGCTTCGAGACCCCAGTGGTAACTCCGGGCACCTTCCAAACCTTTTCCTCGGGACAGCTCATCGGACCATGGAGAGTGACCAACGGGAGCGTCGACCTGATCGGAGGCGGCTTCTGGCAGGCCTCGGACGGACGCCAGTCACTCGACCTGAGCGGCGGTTCCGCCGGTGGGGTGACCCAGACCTTCGCGACACGTCCGGGTGTCATATACGAAGTGATCTACGCGCTGGCGGGGAATCCGCAGGGATCGCCGGCCGTGAAGACCGGGCAGGTCTTCATCAACGGTGCTCTCGCGCAGAACTTCTCCTTCGACGTCACCGGTCACACCGTCGCCAATATGGGATATGTGACACGGGCGGTTAGGTTCCGGGCGACCGGGGTTTCCAGCACCGTGCACTTCTCGAGCACGACGAACAGTGCCTACGGCCCGGTCATCGACGATGTGGGTGTCGACCGATGCGGTTGCGGCGTGTAGGAGCCGAATACCCCGTACCCTCCGGGCATCGCCGGGCGCGAGCGGCCGCCCGGCGGTGCCCGGCCGCGCTGCGCGTCACTTTCGTCACCGTGGGACGGTGCGGAGTGGCCACCTCGCGCTGAGGCCTGTCTTCGCCTGCGCCACCGCATGAGGTCACTTCGGGGCGGTACGGCGGACCTTGGCGCGCAGCGCACGGGTGGCGAGCGGGCCGAGGTCGTCGAAGACCTCCAGGACCGCACCGAGCTGGTCGAGGGCGTCGAGCGCGTCGCCGGCGCCTCGCGGGTCGGCGCCTTCGTAGAGCTCGATGCCGATGAAGGCGGCGGCGACCGCCTTGGCCAGCCCCGGAATCTCGGCGAACTCGGCAAGTGGGGTGCGGTCCAGGACTCGCCTGAGGACGGTCTCGAGCTCACGCGTCCACAGGTCGAGCGCGGCGGCCGTGGCCGATGCCAGTTTCGGGTCGCCCTGGGCGCCGGCGAGTAGTTGGGCCAACACGGTGACGTTTCCGACCTGGCGTTCGGCGGCGTGCAGTTCCCGGCCGACCGCGAGCAGCTCCCGTAGCGAGCCGACTTCGGCGAACCGGTCGCGGACGACCTCGATACGCCGTGCGGTCGCCGTGGTGCAGGCGGCGGCGAGCAGCTGGTCGACGCTGCCGAAGTGGTAGAACACCAGCGCCTGGTTGACCTCGGCGGTGGCCGCGATCGTCCGTGCCGAGACTCCCGCGATGCCGTGCGTCCGAAGAGTCTCGATGGCGGCGTCGAGGAGTCTGTCCTTGGTGCTCGTCACTCAAGCGAGTCTGCACCCTTGTCGTGTCCCGGGGCGTCATCGGGCCGTTTTCCGTAGAGTATGCGCGGCGCCACCAGCGTGCCGGCGGCGGCGCCCACCATGCATATGGCGGCCAACGTCTCTCTCGTCTCGCCGGAGAGTATGTCGTCCGCGGTCTTTAGCCGCCAGATCGAGAACACGCACGAGGCCAGGACCAGGATGCCGGGCAGGACGGCGGCGCCGGCGGGCCGCACGGCCCGGGGATGACGCGCCAGGCATGGCATGGCCAGCGCGAACGCCACTCCGCCGATGAGGCCCGCCACCAGCCCGGCCGCACCACCGACGACGCCGCCGCAGAACGCGTAGATGACCGACCAGAACAGGTAAGGAAGCCGCAGCAGGGCGCCGAAGATGGCACCGCCGATCAGGCCGGCGAGACATCCGTATCCGGTCCCCCTCAGCACGATCGACGTCCGTAGTGGAACCGTACGGCCGGCGCGATGGGCGTCGACATCGTCGGGTGCACCGGACATGCCCACCTCCGAGTTGAGCGGTCGCTTAAATCCGAGAATACGCCGATTTGAGCGACTGCTCAAGTGGCCTGCTGACTGCTGCCGACCGCGGCGTCGCCGTACCATCCGCCTGTCTGATCATCGGGCGATGACCACGGGACGAACTTCGCGGCCTCACCGGAGGGATGCGCAGCCGGGCCGCGCGGCCCTGGCCGTACGGCATCGCGACCAATCTGAGGGATGCGCAGCCGGGCCGCGGACCAATAGCCGGGTGACCCTGCCCCCCGCCTTGGAGGTTCGCGATGACGCGAATGAGCTCGACATGATCAGCCATGTCAATGAACAGGTCGCCACCGATGACGAGATCGTCACGTGGTCCCTCCGGGATCCCGAGGTGTTCGCGACGTTGTACGACCGGCACGCCCCGGCGATCCATCGCTACATCGCCCGCCGGCTCGGTCCGGATCTGGCCGACGACCTGATGGCGGAGACGTTCCTGCTGGCCTTCCGGCAGCGGGCGCGCTACGACACCGCCCGTACCGACGCCCGGCCGTGGCTGTACGGCATCGCGACCAATCTCATTGGCCGGCATCGGCGCGCCGAAGGGCGTTTCTGGCGGGCGATCGCCCGCAGCGGCACCGATGCCGCGACGGAGTCACTCGCGGAACGAGCGGCGGACCGGGTGAGCGCCCAGATGTCCCTGCCAGCACTGACGGCGGCCCTGGCCCGCCTCAGTAAAAGCCAGCGTGACGTGCTGCTGCTGACCGCGGAGGCCGGCCTGTCACCGGTAGAGATCGCGGACGCCCTGGGGGTTCCCAAGGGCACGGTGCACTCGAGGCTGGGCCGGGCGCGAAGAAAGATGCGCGAGGCGCTCGGCGGAATCGACCCCCTGGACCCGCGAGAGGACGCAATCGATGAATAGCCTCAAGCAGATGCTGCCCGAGGTGGCGCCGCCCTCACGAGAGGCGTTGCTGGAGGGACGCGGCAGGCTGGTGGCGGAGGCCCGCGACGAAGCCGCGAGTGCCGGAAGGTCACGGCTTCTCAAGCGCCGGATCAACCCCTGGACGGCTCTGACCGCGGGCCTGGTCGCCGGGACGCTCGGGGTCGGTGCCGCTCTCGCCGTCCAGATCGGAGGCGACCACCGTCCGCCCGAGAGAGTACGGCTCGTCAGCGCCGCCGAGGTGCTCAGCCGCGCCTCGGCGGTCGCCGGTGCCGACGGCGCCGCGCGGCATGGACGGTACTTCCACTACCGGTGGCAGGAGATCTCGCTGCCCGACGAGAAATCGCGGCACGTGCTCGGCAGCGGCGAGAGCTGGGTTCCGGCCGGCGGCAACGGCAGAGGCCTCCAGCGGATGCAGCCGTGCACCGAGGGGAACGCACCCGACTGCGATGTCGTCCTGAATTACAAGGACGGCGCCACCGACCGAGAAGGGTTCACCGGCCCGAGATCACCGAAGTACCTTCGCGACCTGGCCACCGACCCTGATGCGTTGCTGGCTCGGATCAGGCGCACCGCCAAGGGCGACGGTACGGCGGACGACCGAGCGTGGCGCGAGATCACCGATCTCATCACGGAGTCCGTCGGCACCGAGCCGAAACTGCGGGCCGCGCTGTTCGCGGCGGCGGCGAAGATCCCCGGAGTCGTCGCGGACATGAACACCAAGGACGCCATCGGGCGACCGGGGATCGCCATCTCGAGGCCGGGCAGGTCGCCCCAGCAGATCATCTTCGACCGCGGCTACCGGCTGATCGGCGACCGTACCTTGGCCGTCGGTAAGGGCGGCCCTGAGCCCGGCACCGTACTGTCCGCCTACGTCCTGGTGAACGAGGACGTCGTCGACCGACTGCCCGCGCCGCGGCCGGGACTCGTCCGCTGACCAAGGGCGCCCGCCGGGTCCGGCCCCGGCGGGCGCCCGTGGCGCTGGGGCCATCGATCCGCCGGTTCGTCGGCGCCGCAGGCTAGGGGCGGGCCAGTTGCCAGAGCGCCCCTGAAAGCCACAAGATCACAATGAGGGAGAAAAGCGTCCCGCCGGCGAGTGGCAACGCCCAGCCGGGAAGGCGGCGGCTGCGGACAAGAAGCACTTTGGCGGCGAATGCGCCGTAGAAGAAACCGCCGGCTATGGAGTGCAGGGCGACCCGGGCACTGTACGTCTGTACTCCGTACGCCGTGATGCAGTGGTAGGCAATGGGCAGGGAGAGTACGAACAGAACGGCTCCGCCGATGCGATGGGTGAGCGGCACCTGGCGGGGGGCGGCTCCGGCACCGGGTAGCCGTCGGTACATCCACAGCGCCAATATCAGCTGGAAGAGCGCCAGGCACAGCAGGGCGGTGCCGAGTTCGGCCTTGAGAATGTTCGCGTCGTTGCCGCGGCGTCCGAACAGGCTGCTGTCGTAATTCGGCGTGTGTATCCGGCCGAATGCGTACAGGGCCCCCGCCACGACGAGCGCGAGCCCGGCGGCTGCCGTCAGCCGCAGCCTGACCGGCCGGTTCGACGTCCTTGTTCCGCTCCCAGTCATCTGATCCCTTCGTCTCCTCGGCCGTCAGCGATGATCTTGCCGAGTTCGGCGTCGTGGACCGCGAGGCTGAGGCTCACCCATGGCTTCCCGGGGCGAGCCGCGCGATGTCAGCTGCAGGTGAACTTCTCGCGAGGACTGTTCACGTAATTCGACGCTGATCCGGCCTGATGGGTGACGATGGTCAGCCAGGTGTCGGTGATGAATTCGTGCTGGGTCGAGTGCGTAGGGCATCTGTAGGACGGATTCAGTGCGATTCCCGGTCGGCAGGTCTTCCAGCCGGAGTCCGCCCATTCGCCCTTCTGTACCCACTGGCTGGAATAGGGGACCCACATCTGCAGGCGCGATTGGAGATGGCAGTAGACGGGAGCCGGGGCGGTGCACCTGGTTATCTGGGCCTGCCCATGGACGTACCTGTCCCTGGTGTGCAGTACGAAGGGCTTATGGGCGCTGAACCAGCAGCCCTCCACCGCTTTCGCGGTGGTCGAGTCCGTGCCGGCGAATCCCTGCTCAGGGCCCGGTTGCGGGGTCGGTTCGTCCGGGTGGGGGATCGGTGTTCCGGGAGCGTACGCCGTCCCGGCGAGGATGCAGGCGAGTGCGATCACGACTGGTCCCATCGAGGTTCTGGCGAGAGCCATTCGGTCCCTTTCGTAGGCGTCGTCTGCAACGAGGTGGTTCGGCACCGGTCCCGCGTGGCCAGACTAAAGTCCTGTCGCATGACCTGGAAGGTCACATCGCCGGTACGAAGAGGAAATAAATTATTCTGGTGGCGCGAATGTCGTTGAATATGGGATTGGCGATGATTTGCCGCAGTAGGGAATTGCGCGGTGAATCGGTGCGCGGTCAGGGCGTACGGAGGATCTGGGCCTGGTACTCCAGTGACACTTCGTGATCTTGGTTCGGTCGCCGAACCTTACGCAGGAGGGGAGGCGCCTCCACCGGCGCGTGCGAAAGGCCGCCGGTCACCCGGGGCGGTGTGGCGTAGATGCGGCCGGAGGCGGAGCGAGCACCTCGGCGATCAATTGGGTGTCGGTGTACTCGGTGATCTCGGCGACCTTGCCGTCGCGCATCACGAAGACCCAGCAGTAACGGTTCGGGTAGTCACGGCCTGATCTCGTGACGCTGTGATTGCGGCCTTCGACGACGACCACATCATTGTCGGCCACGAAGCGTTCGGCGCTGACGACGTTACGGCCGCCGAGCTGTTCCGCGAGCGGGCGGAGCAGTTCCTCCAGCACGGCACGCTTCCCCTCGTAGGTGCGTGACCACGCGGTCTGCCCGATGATCGTCCAGCGGACGTCGTCGGCCAGCGCGTCGAGGAACGGCCGCCCGTTCCCTTTCGCGGTCTCGGCGAAGACCCCCTGCAAAAACGCCTTGTTGCTGACCTCGGACACCTGGCATACCTCCTGATCGGACTAATCCAGTGACACTTCGTGATCTTGGTGGTTCGGGTGGCATGAGAACGGCCACCGCGTGATCATCCAGTGTTTGTGCAGACAGCTGAAGATCGCGTGGTGGCCGTTGGCCGTAGCGTAGCCCCGGCCTGTGGCGGGCGCAGTGGCCGCAGGCTTGAGTCGTGCTCGGGCGATGTAGTCCTCGACGTGGTGGTCGATGTCGGCCAGTGCGCGTCGTAGTTGGGGTGGAGCTTGGGGCAGGTCGGCTGCGGTCGAAGCTCCTGCGCCGCGGCGACTTCACCTCCCGTGAGCACCTCGAAGCCCAGATCACCGAGTTCACCATCCGGCACAACGAGACCGCGCATCCGTACAAGTGGAGCTACGACGCCGATGCCGACCACGCCCGCTACCTCGAACGCCACCCCGGCAGCAGAACCTCGCCCAGGCCGCATGACCGCGACACGGCCTAACCACGAACCAGTAAGGAACTGCTGAGGGGCTGCACCAGGTCACGCTGATACCAGGTGCCTTGCTTACCGCCGAGGTCGGCCGGGTCTGCCGGGCCAACCGGGACGAACCCGGCCTTGGTCAGCACCTTCTGGGACGCGGCGTTGTCGTGGGAGGTGGCCGCCCGCAGCGTGCGCAGCCCGTGCCGCGCCGCCGCAATCCGGCATAGCTCCCGGACAGACTTGGTCGCCACGCCGCGGCCGGCGACCTGCTGCGCGACCCGGTAGCCGAGTCTGGCAGTGCCGTCATTGAGGTCGTACAGGTTGAACCGGCCCAGAACCGAGCCGTCATCAGCGACGAGCACGTAGAAGGCACAGATGCCGGCCTCCTGCTCGGCCAGCAAGGCACTGTGCCGCTCGGTGAACCGATCGTAGAACTCATCACCGCGGTCAGAGACCGAGGCGGCGAAGTAGACGCGGTTGGCCAGCTCGAAGGCCAGGACCGCCGGGGCATGGCCGGCTCGCAGGCGCTCCAACTCTGGCACAGCACGACTTTATCCAGATGACGCGCGGAGGTCGCCTGAGTTTCCGCCGGGTCAGGTCGGGCCTGGTGCAGCCCCGCACAAATCCCTTACCGGTTCCTCGTCAGACTGCCGTATGGCTGCAACTCGGTGTAACCACGGACCAGTAAGGAATTACTGCGGGGCTGCACTAGCGAGCCTTCAGGCGGACGACGGGCACCAGGCGTGCCTTCCTCATGCCGTACCTCTCGTCGAGTGAGGCACTCTTGAGGAGCCGAGCCGCCACCTTGGACTGCTCGGCCTCACCGATCACCGGGAAGACGTCGGCGTCCAGCTGCCGTTGCGTCGCGCCGTCGCGGACCTGCTCGCGGAGCCGGCGCGCTTTCTCGGCGTCCGCCTCTCCGTCGCCGACCACCGAGACGGCCGTACGCTCGATGCCCTCCTCGATCTCCAGCGTGACGCTCGTGGCGCTGCGCACGTCGCGCACCCATCCTGGTTCGGACGCACGGGCGGGCACGAGCAGGACGAAGTCGTCACCGTCGCGCAGGTAATCGACGAAGGGGGGATCGAGCTCAGGGACCTGGCCGATCCGGGTGAGCCGCGCATAGGGCATCCCTCCGAACCGGTGGAGCACCACCCGCCCGCGGGAGACCCGGAAGACCGCCACATTCGCCGCGCCGATGACATGGACCAGGACGGCGTCCAAGACGTACGTCACGAGCACTCGCCCCCATCGAAGGTGCCGTGCATCCACCCAGCACCTTAATCCGGCAGGCCTTCAGAAGCTCGTCGGTTGGGAGGAACCCGAGCATGGGGAGGTCAGTTCTCCGGAAGGGGACCGATCAGCTCGATGCCGTACTCGGCCCCCAGTGCCCGGAGCTTCTCGGGCGTCACTGCGTCCACCTCGATGGCGCGGTGTACGTCGCGGAAGAACCCCTCGGACCCGCCGGGGATCATCATCGTCAGCTTGCGCCCGCCCTCGGGTCCCGCGCGCAGGCCGTGCACCAGCCCGCCGGGCACGAACACCACCCCTCCGGCGTCGGCCGGCAACCACTCGCCGGCGACGTAGAAGTCGTAGTGGCCGTCGAGGATGTACCAGAGTTCGGCGACGTCGTGCCGGTGCAGGGGAGTGGCGAAGCCGGGCGCGTCCACACCCTCGATCAGTCCGAGGCCGCCGCCGGTCGACTCGGCGGACGCCTTGAGCCGCATGACGGAGCCCTCGGGCGCCGCCCCCATCGCTCCCTCGCCCGCGGCGAGGACGTACGGGCGGAGGGTCCGACTCGTCGCCCCGTTTCCCTCAACGGCCATGGTCAGGCGCCCGCGAGCTGGACCGTGGCCACGCGGTGGTGGCGCGGGGAGGTCAGACCAGAAGTCATATGACGGTATGTCCGCATAGGACGATCTTGGCACGACCCGACCGTTATCTGATCTTGGGATGGGCGGCGAACGCTCGGACGCGGAGTCGGCGGGCGACGTCTTGCCCCCTGGGTATCGCCGGTGTCCTTATGAAGGCATCGCCTTGGCGTGCTCGCAAACGTCCCCGAGAAGCTGCCGCTCCTCGTCGGTGGACGGGTTCACCGTCACGCCCGCCCGCGCCAGCAGGCTCGAGGTGTTGACGGCGCCTACGGCCGTTGACGGCCGTACGCCGCGTGCTCATCCAACGGTCAGCACGATCTTGCCTTTGACCCGGCCGGTCTCACTGAGCTCGTGCGCCTTCGCCGCGGCCTCCAGGGGCAGGACCTGGTCGACGACGACGCGCAGGGCACCGCCTTCGACCAGGTCGGTGACCTCGCGCAGGTCGTCGCCGGACGGGGTGAAGCCGAACTCGACGTGGCGCAGGCCGCGGGCGCGGGCGAGGTCGCGGGTTTCGGCCCGGTCGGGACCGGTGCCGCGTACGTCGAGAAGGACGCCGTCCGGGGTGAGGACCCGTAGCGACCGGGGTCCGTACTCGCCGCTGATCGGGTCGAGGACCACGTCGACGTCGCGAACGGCGGTCGTGAAGTCGGTGGCGGTGTAGTCGATCAGCTCGTCCGCGCCGAGCTCGCGCAGGAAGGCATGCTTGTCACGGCGGGCGGTGCCGATGACGTACGCGCCGCGCGCTTTCGCGATCTGCACCGCCAGGTGCCCGACGCCACCGGCCGCGGCGTGCACGAGGACGCGCTGCCCGGCGCGGACGCCGGCGACGCGGACGAGGGGCTGCCAGGCGGTGAGCGCGGCGGTCGGCAGTGCGGCGGCGTGGACGAGGTCCAGGCTCGGTGGGGCGGGCGCGAGGGCCTGTTCGGGGGCGACGGCGTATTCGGCGTAGGTGCCGCTGGGCGACAGCACCGCGCCGTACACCTGGTCGCCGAGCCGGAATCGCTCCACTCGATCGCCGACGGCCTCGACGGTTCCGGCCAGGTCGAGCCCGAGGGTGAAGGGCGGTTCGCCGAATCGGCCCACGATCCCGGCGCGCCTCTTCCAGTCGGCGGGATTGACACCGGCGGCGCGGACCCGGACGAGAACGTCCTGCGGGCCGGGAACGGGCCGGTCGGTCTCGACGACCTCCAGGACCTCCGGGCCGCCGAAGGCCTGCTGGCTGATCGCGCGCATGCGGGTGCTCATCTGGTCGTTCTCCTCCTCGGGACGGCCGTTCCGGCCGTGATCTCATCGTGGAGGAGGGCGGTACCTGTTGTGAAGTAGGCACCTGTTCGATATATAGGTACCCCATGGATACCGCTTCTCCGGCCGGGACCGGCCTGCGCTTCATCTACCACCGTGACTGTCCCTCGCGGACGGTGATCGAGGTGCTGGCCAACAAGTGGGCGCTGTACGTCCTGGCCGCGCTGCGGCGTCAGGAGCAGCCCCTACGGTTCAACGAACTGCGGCGCGTCCTGGAGGGCATTACGCAGAAGATGCTGACCCAGACGCTCCGGGCACTGGAACGCGACGGGCTGGTCAGCCGCACCGTCTACCCGACCGTTCCGCCGCGCGTTGAGTACGGCCTGACGCCGCTCGGGGTCGATGCGGGGCGACTGACCGGCGCGATCGCGGACTGGTCCATTGACCACGCACGGGAGATCCTGCAGGCCCGCCGGGAGTTCGACGACCGGGCCGCCGTAGAACCGCAGCCGGTCCGCTGACGCACCACCGGACCGACGGACGAGCCTGGATCCGGCGATGGGCGGTCACCGGCCGCCGGCCCGCAGGGCTCTGAAACGGGGTGACGACTGTGGGAGGGGAAGAGCGCCCGGATCGTCAGCGCCGTCCCAGCTCACCCACCCTTCGTTCGGCATCGGGAAGCCCATGGCCGTGAAGGCCGAGAACTCGACGGGCGCTTGCGGCCGTACGGCCGCACCGTTCGGAAGCTGCCGAGCGAAGCCCTGGAACTGCGGCGGGGCCCGGCGGTGGTCGGTGGTGATCGTTCGGTATGTTCCGGGTGACCGAATTTGGCAGAGCGCTGTGGGGGTTCACGGATGGACTTCGGCCCGGCTTCGAACGCCTGCCCGCTCTGTCGCATGACGGACCAGACCCAGCCGGTCCAGGGCATCGTCGCGTCCCAGACGGCGTACTCCAGCGCGTACGTCAGGGGCTACCGCGCGCACGGCACGTCGAGCACATCCCTGGCACAGCTGCTGGACCTGCCACGGCCCCGGCCTCCGCGCGGCATGGTCACCACCGGCTGGATACTCACGCTGCTCGGGGTGCCGCTGGCGGCACTGTTCGTCCTGGTCTCCTTGTGGGCACGCCACAACGAAACGGATCCCGCCCCCGCGTGGGCGTCCGTCATGGCGCCCCTGTTCATGACGATGCCCGTATGGCTGCCGGGACTCGTCTGCCTCGTCGTCGGGTACGCCCGCCTGCGCGGCTTCCGCCGCGGAGCTCCGCTCCGTGAAATGGCATGGCAGGTATGGTCGACCGCCCGCTACTGCGCCCGCGATCACGTGGTCTTCCTGCCCCACGGCGTCCACGCTCCGGCGGAGTTCGCCCGCTCGCTCATCTTCGACACCGCCCAGCGCGCCCTGGCCGGACCCCATACGACCGGCCTCAGGGCGTAAAGGCCACGGACGGTGGTTGCCGCGCCAGCACCGAGGTGCCGCGGTCTTACGTGAAGCGCTCCTCAATCCGGAGGCCATGCCGCAAGATGGCGGCAGAAGTATCTAGGGGACTTAGAATCCGCGCAGATAGGCGCGGCAGGGCCGCCCCGGTAGCAAAGCAGGCACGTGCGCATGGTGGGCAAGTCAGAATAGCTCTTTGGTTGGAAATACCTCCGCAAGTCCGCCAGTAATGTGCCCAGCGCTCACTTCCACCTGCACGCGCACCCCGACGAGGTACTCCGTCGACGCGGGCGGGTAGCTGCGACGTCGGCTCCTGCGCTGGGCAGGGGCCGGTTGCGACCGGATGCGCCAGCGATGGCGAGGTAGTTGACGTGCCGGCCCCGTGGGAAGGACGTGCCTGGAGCTCGTCTACAGCAGGAGATGCCACAGCACCTGTGCCAAGCCCAGTTGAGCAAGCCTGGCCGACTCTTCTTGGTCGAGAACACGAACGACGAAAGAGGAAACGGCCCACGAGAACCCCAGTGACTGGGACTTTCACTTTGTGTAAAGTCGCTAACAGTTAAGATCGGCAGATTTGGGACCAAGGGGATGTGGCAGTGTGGCGGGTGGCCAGCGGGATTCGGTCCGGTTTTCGGTCGAGGTGTTGCTGTATTACGCGCCCCGGTTCGACGCGGCAGGCACGGCATTGTCGCAGGCCGAGACGGCGGCGCAACGGAAGCTGGAAGGGTTGGGGTCGTTTTGGGGTTCGTCGTGGCCGGATGAGTCGTTCGCCGAATCCTACCGGCCGGCACAGCACTCACTCTTAGTAACGGTGCGGCAATGCGCGGCCCACCTTAGGGCGATAGCGAGCGGCATCCAACAGATGGCGCGCAACTACAGCGTCACCGAGGCGAACATGACCGCCGACATCGACCGGATCGCTGAGGCCGCGAGCCGAGAATCGCGGTTACTGCATAACACTGGTGGGCTCCCGCCCCCACCGGACGTGCCCGAAAGCACCCCACCAAGCTCACCGCGTACGACCCCGAATCCGACCCCGAATCGGTCACCGACCCCACCGGCATCGGCCCCGCCCGGGCCGCCGAAATCCACGCAACCGGCGCCGGTGCGGACTCCGAGCCCGTCGCCGGAGGCAGCACCGGACCCGAACGCGTGGAAGCGGGCCGGGGCGACCTACTTCTTCGGGCCGTTCCCTACGGGCAAGCCGGAACTGATGGAGGAGGCCGCCGAGGCGTGGCGAGAGTTCGCCACCGCGCTGCGCACCGCCTGGGAGGACACCCAGCACTACGCGGCCTACGTGTTGGCCGAAAGCGAAGGCCCGGCCGCCGACAGTTTCCGCCACCACGTGCAACGGCTGGTGGACTACAACACGGGATCGCTGACGTTAACGCTGCAGGGGTGCGAGCACACCGAGCGTGCCTGCCGGGACCAAGCTCAGGCAATCCGTGACCTGAAACGCCAGTTCGACGAACTCGCGTTGGAGTTCGCCCTCACGTTCATAATCGGCGAGGTCGTCGCCGCGTTCTTGGCCGCACCCACCGCAGGGGGCAGCGAGGCCGCCGGCCAGGCGGCCGAAGCCGCCGCAGAAGGCGGGATCACCGCCCGCGCGATGGCGTTGCTCCGTCAGTTCGTCGGAGCGGTCGTGGCTCGCATGAGGACCGTCGGCTCGGCACTGAGGGACCTCGCACGAGTACTACCGACTTCAGAACGAGAAGCCGCCGGTCTGGGCAAGGTTACCGTCAAGATCATCAAGAATCAGCTCACGGAAGCCGAGGAGGCGCAGGCCAAAGAGCTCGCTGAGTATCTTGGTGGAAAGGAGTTCACCGGGCCGCCGACGAATAACTTCGAAGGCATCGACGGCTGGCTCGATGGCCAGGAGGTCAGCCTTAAGGAGTACTCCGGAACGTCTCCGTCTGCCGTGCTGAAACACGCGGTCAAAGCCGAGAGCCAGGCTACCAATGCGGGTTACAGTAACGTGACGCTGTATATCAAGGCGCCGGACATGTCAGCGGCCAGACTGGCCGATTTTGCCAAGAACGGGCCGTTGGCGCAGATTCCAGGACGTGCGTCGATCGGACGGATCTATATCCGTACGGCGGACGGATGGCTAAGATTCCCTCAATAGTTTCGAGTATTTCACGGGAGGGCATGTGGCGGTCGAATGGTGGACGCGAGTCAATCAAGGTTTTTCGATAGCGGATCTACTCAGGGCCGTCGCGGCGGTCCTTGACGACATCGGCTTTCCTGGGATCGAGTTGGCTCCTAGTCCTGAAGATGCCACGGGCCAAGTCATTGGTTCCGGTCGGGCTGATATCGAGATCAGGATCTCGACCACGGATAGAAAACATTCGAATACGGTGAGCTTCCAGGATTTCGGGGATCCAGATGATCCAGAACTCGGGGGATGGATCACAGTCACCCCGTGGCGAGACAACCTCTCCATCGTCCTGTCAATAGCCACCATAATCGCCGCAGCGAAATTGACGAAGTCTCCGGTCGTCGACGAGTCGCAGTTGCTGGGTGGCAGGCAACAGGATCCAGAGGATCTGATCGAGGCCATTAAGCAACATTCCATTGAACAAGCCGTTCCGCCTGCCGAAAAAGCGCAATCGCTATTGCGAAGCTTCCAGCCGGGCCTGCTAATTGTAGGTCAGTAGAATTATTCGGCACGGTATCGGCGCCATCTGTGGTGCTCGGTCGGCGACGCTGGATGGTCTCGGCTTGGACGACATACCCGACCGTCCCGCCGATCGTGCTCGCCTTCAAAGACGACGCCGTTGCCGTCAATAAGGGCCCCGTCTTCGGCGGCCTGTGCGTCAGCCGGCCGAGGCGGCGGTGATTCCGGCACGGTCGAATCGGGCGATGAGGCTTGGCTTGCGGAGATGTTGTTGGCGCAGGAGCGAAAATCGCCGCGTGAACTCCTCCGCCTGGCCGCCGCGTGATGCGACCACCTGGAGATCCTGGAGGATCTCGACGGCTGCGTCGTAGTCGCCCTGCCGACGGGTGTCGATCAGCGCGTCGACCCGCGCCCAGGCCGTTTCCTGGTCGCGGGCCAGGGCATCCAGCCGCTTGTCCCGGGCCAGCTCACGTTCCTGGGCCCGGCGAGCCTCTTGGGCGGCAAGCGCGACCTCGGCCTGCCGATGGCGTTCCTGCCGGATCTTCGCTGCGGCGTCCAGCAACTCGGCCACCGTACGGCGGGAACGGCCATCGTCGCTGGTGCCTGGGTCACCACGGAAACGGCGCAGCAGCTCCATCTGGACTCGGGCGCCGTGGCCTTGCGCGACCTGAAACAGGAGCGTCTCCTTGTCCCCGGAGGGCAGATCCTTGAGCCATCTGGCCAGTTTCCGGGGATCGTCCCTGGTCTCCGCCAGGGCCGGGCTCGTCTGGGCCGCGACCGTGAGCAGGTCGGCGTCAAGGCGGAGGAGGTCCGCCAGGGCCCGCTGCGGCGCGGTGAGGGAGCCCAACCCGGCGGGCACCGGCGGTTCGAGTTCGTCCTCCTCGTCGTAGTCGAAGGCGTCCTCGTCGCGTTCCCACGCCCCGTAGCCGGCCAGCCAGGCCAGATGAAGAGACCGCAGGTCACCGGACGCGAGTTCGGCGCGAACACCGACGATGGCCGACAGGGAGTCCTCGGCGCCCTCCACCCAGTCGCCGCCCTCGTCCTCGCTGGTCAGACCGAGGATGAGATGCTCCTTGGAGGTCCAGGCGGTCACGTGCGGGTCGATGAGGTACTGCTCGACGGCCTTGAGATCGAGGAGAGCACGGGGCACGCGGAGCATGACCTGGTGGGTGCCCCAGCTGGTGACGTAGAGGTGAGCGTCGTAATAGCGCTCCATCATCCTGCGTGGATCGCCGCCGAAGTCGCCCCAGTGGTATTCGTTGGTGAAGCTCGTGGCGGTGATCCGGGCTCGGGTGGACAGGGCGCGGACCTCGGCCTGCTGCCGTTCGTCCAGGGGGCGGTCGACGGCCAGGAACTCGTAGTACTGGTATTCGCTCATCGTCGCTTCGTCGTCAAGGGGTCCAGTGCCGGTAGGCGTCGATCCATTCGGCACCGGCCGGGGGCGGGGCGGGCAGTGGCAGATCCAGGAGGCCGATCGCCTGGCGATTCCTCTTACGGGTGCAGATCGCGACGATGCCGCTTCCGGGCACCAGGTCGATCTTCGTAACGGTCACCTCGACGCCCAAGACGGTGGTCTGGAATGGAACAGCGAGCTCCTGCTCGATCACGGCGTGGAAGGCCGTGAGCTGTTCGTACTCGTCATAGGCGTCGACGACGGCCTGCTCGACCAGGGCGTCCAGCTCGGCCTTGCTCGGCTTCGCCACGTCCGGCAGCCTACCGAGGCGGGGAATGGACTACGTCAGGGATCGGCGTCATTTCGAGATTCAGGCTCAGTCGTCCGCATCCTCGATCATCGGAACTCATCAGCCTCCCCAAGCCCCCGCCCAAACGACGCTGATGTCGTCGCTCAGGCGACCTGGAGGAGGTCGGCGAGGAATTCGCGAGTCTCCGGATCGACCGCGTAGATCACCGTGCCGACCATCCCGCGCGTCAGCAGCACCTTGTGGATGTTGCGGATGTGCCGGGCGTACTGCAGGTCGGTGACGGAGCGCCGCTTGAAGTCGGGGTCCTTGTTGGCCTCCCGTACGGTGACCAGCCGACCGTTGCGGGCAACGATGTCGGGGCCGAGGATGACGCCCGACCAGTCGTACTCGAAGCCCTGCGCGGTGTACACGCAGCCGACCTGCTCGAAGCCGCCGTCGAACGTCGCCCACAGCGCGCTCGGCGGCGCGTCACCGACGGCCCGCTCGCCCTTGACATTCCACGGCCGGGCCCAGTCGCCGATGTGGACGTCGTTGATGAGGCCGTCAGGTCCGGAATCGCTCCACGGCCAGCAGTACCCCGCTGAGATCCGTGC
Source organism: Actinoallomurus purpureus (assembly GCF_024055795.1). Classification (GTDB taxonomy): domain Bacteria; phylum Actinomycetota; class Actinomycetes; order Streptosporangiales; family Streptosporangiaceae; genus Actinoallomurus; species Actinoallomurus purpureus. Next base: position 103,428 of record NZ_JAMXMY010000014.1, read on the forward strand.
GGAGTAGCCGTCCTTGAGCTTGTCCCGCAGGAGGTTCTCCATCTCCCACGGCGACTCCGCGAGCCGTACCTCGAAGTGGTCGTCGCCGGTCCACTCCTCGGGGCCGCCGGGCTCCAGGTTGAGGAGCCGGAGAACCCACTCCTCGTACTTGCGGCTGCCACCGCACCGGAACTGACCGTCGAGCGGAACGTGGTGGACCCGGATCCCCATCGCGGTGGCGTGGGCCTTGATGGCTTCGACGGTCCCGATCTCGTTGGGCTTCACCACCTGGTGCTCGTCGAGCAGGAAGACCGGCACCCGGGCGGTGGCGATCAGTTCGTCGACCTGAAGCCGGCCCGTACGCTGCGTCGCCTTGGTGAAGCGGTTCGCGGACGTCTCCCGGATCCGGTGCGCCTCGTCGCAGATGAGCACCTCGAGGCTGTTCGACTCCGCATCCATGAAGCTGTTGAAGTACTTGAACATGTTCTTGACGCGGGACGAGCCCTTGCCCACGTGCCGGCGCATCGTCTGGGTGAACGACCGTGAGCCGGTCGCGTGCAGGACGGAGTATCCCTGGCGGGAGAGGTCGCCCAGCAGGGACAGTGCGATGACGCTCTTGCCACTGCCCGGTCCGCCGGTGACGATGACGACCTCTTTGGCGTCGGACTGCCGGGCCTTCTTTACGGCATGCTGCACGAGGTCGTACGCCAGCCGCTGCTCGGCGAGCAGCGTGAACTGCTCCTGCTTCTTGATCTCGTCGGCGGCGAGCTTCAGGAGCTGCTTCGAGGGGCGTACGGCGCTGGCGAGGAACCGATCCGCGGCGCCGGCCCCGCTCTTGGGAGCGAACTGTCCCTGGAGGTATTCGAGGAAGGCGCCCCGACGAGTCTTGGTGAAGAGCCTGGTGCGCTCGGTGGTGGACAGCTCGAAGAGGTCCTGAACGTCGAGGTCCGCCGCGTTGTGGAGGTACGCGACGCCCCGGACGGCGTCCGGATGCTCGCTCAACGATCCGATGAAGTCGGCGATGTGCTCGCAGTAGCCCTGGACCTGCAGCAGGGGATGGCCGAGGGGGCGGTGGATGCCCTCGACCAGGACGAGGTGCTCATCGTCCTCGTAAAGATCGGCCTGGCTCCACTGCTTGAGCTCGACGACCACATAGGCATCGCCGCCGGTCCGCGCGTCGACCCCCGCGAGCACGACGTCGGCGCGTTTGCTGGTCAGGGGAAGTTGGTACTCGATGAGCATCTCGACCTTGCCGAGACCCGCCTCGACAAGGTCCCGGGCGAGCACCGGGATGCTCCGTGGCCAGGACTTCTTCTCCGACGCGGACGGGTACCTGCCCGTGGTCGCCTTGACGTGATCGGCGAGGATCCCGGCAAGTTTTCGTTCCATCGGTGAGCCGACCAGACTCTCGGCGGACACACGAAGCGCCGTCACGGACTTCCCCCAGGCAGCACGAAGAACTCGTGCGGGTGGGGGCATGTCCGCGATCAGAACCGATCAGCGGAAGCCCCGGGCCGCTACCTAACGACTGACGAGGTTACAGCCGGACATGGTGACGTACATGGCGCCCGCCGAACGGGCGGTCGAGGTGCGGCTGCCGTCCGGCCCGACGCCGATCGTCGTGGCGTCCTGGCAGGTCGCGTTCCGCGAGTGCCGTCAGGTGCTGTGCCTGCGCGTCGACGGCCTTTCCGCACGGGTCGTCGTGCCCAGCCCGGGCGCGGACGAGCGGATCGGCACCATCGCCGACCCGGTCCTCGAAGCAATAGCCACGCCCACCTGGGCGACACGTCCGGCGAGGTCACCCTCACCGGAGCGCCGGGAGCCGCGCCGCGGGTAGGCTGGCACGACCGCGGCTGCGGCGTGCATCGCGGCCGCGATGTTGCGGGTTGCCCACCTCGGCGTGTCACCGGACCCGCTCCGCGAATCCGCGTGGCGCGCCCTCGCCGGCGTCGACGCGTTGGTGGCCGACAACGGCACCTGACCCGAACCAGCGCTGGCACGGTCCTGCAGCTCGTCCCGTTCGGCTACTCGGTGATTCGCGACGACCCCGTTCAGCCATGGGGACAAGGCCTCGCCTCACACGCCTACGCCGCGGCTATGCACGACCGACGACACGTGAATTACCACACGATGAGCGGCGTGGCGACGAAGCAGATAGACGAGCGGCGAGGCAGCGGTAAGGGTTAGAGATGTTCTCGGATCTGCATCATGTGATCGCGGCGGTGGGACGGAGCCGGTAGGCGCTTAAACGTCCCGTCCTCATCTCTATGAACGCAGTCGATGCCATAATGGTGGAGCAGCTCGATATCGGAATTGGCTGGGCGGCTTGGGAACAGACCCGTGAGGCGTGTTACCTTCTGTTGAATCTGTAGATAATAATCTAGGAGTTGGCCTAGCGCTTGGCGAACAAAATGGTGATCGGCAGATCTCTTTGCTTCGATTACATCGGCGTCGTCGTGGGTGACGACGTATAGGTCAGTAACTCCCGACGGCACGCGGATTCGGGTAACACTGGCCCCGTCGAGCGCCGCTCGATATTCCCTTACCAGGATTGCTTCAACGCGACGGACCAGGGTTGTCCCAGTGGCCTTTTCGTAACAGGTATTTTCGGTATTAACGGCTTCTACGTCGACGATCTGTGACTGGCTGACGAGGCTATCTATCAGTTTTTGTTCCTGCTTGATGGCTTTGCGAGCCGCGGTCAGTGTTTCGATGTTAAGGCCGTCGATGATTATATTCGCCTTGTATGCATCCAGGAGTCGTAGACCCATGAAATTGTCGCCGGAATTGAAACCCGGTAGATCCCAAATCTCCTCGTAGGGGATCACGGTGGCCTGGAAGCTGAGCAAGCTGTAGACGTTTCGGTAGGATCCTCGTTCAGGGTGTGGGGCCCAGAGGGTGTCGGCGAACGCCGGGTTGCGGAAGCTATATCCGACCTCGCCTACGGCCCTGACTAGCTTTTTCCCTGTAAACAGAACCACGTCGCCAGTCTGGAGTTTTCCCATTTTCTTATCGTGGTTACCGGTCGCGCCCCAGAATCGAGCCGCACCTGAAACGTGCAGGGTGTCAAGGCCGGCGCGATCAGCTGAGGTCAGGGCTTCTGCGTGTGGGCTTGCGCCGTATTCGATCTCTTGATCCAAAGTGTCTCGCCAGTGCCTCTGTGCCGTTGGGTTGCCAAAGGAGGGCTGGATGACGACCTGTGTCATACGCGAAGTCCTCGTCGGAGTTACGACTCGTTCACCGTGAGTACTTCACGGCTGCGGGCGGACGCCGGTGCGTTGCTCGCACTCCTGATCTTTGCGCACACGTACGACAAATCGGCTATAAGACACGGATAGTCAGCTATACGGACAAGACGATCGAGATGCCGGACTCTAGGAGGCGGGTGACATCAGACGGTTCGGCGACCGATCTGCTCTGCACCTGCGCTGCAGCCAGCGGCCGTAGCTAGCTAGGGAATGGGTGCTCAGGGCTCGGCCGTCCCAGACGCGGACCGGATGGGATCCCACCCTTGAACTGCGAAGACATAATGAACGACCACCTGACCGGATCTGAGCGGTGCTGATTTTCCGCTGCCGGTCGACCCGCGGGGAACAGGAGTGACGAGGACTTCTGAAGACCGGCCAGGACGTCCGCGGACTCCACGACCTGTGACACGGGCCGGAAGGTCAGAGGAAGAGACCCCGACCGGGGCGCCCCGGCCGTCGGCCTCGACCGCAGTCAGGCCCGCCGCGCCCGCCCACCCGAACCAACCAATCGGCTGGCCTCGCCGCGCTCACCCGGCCCGTACTCGCCGAGAACGGCAACGCGCGGTACGCGGGGGCTTGCGAGTAAATGCTCGACTGGCTCGGCGCCCACCCCACCGGCGCACCGGGCGGCGCGATCGAACACTGGCTCGGCAGCGTCTGGGCGGACACCGTCTTTATGGTCGGCGTCTTCCTGCTGCACTACGGACGGCTCACCGGACGCCGTGGCGTCATCGCCAAGGCGAGCCGGCAGGACCTCGCCCATGCCGATGTCCTCCGCGACCCAGGCACCGGGCTGTATGCGCACGGCTACCACTGCGGCGAGACGATCTGGTGCTTCTGGGGCAGGGCGAGCTCGTTCCGTTCAGCTACTCAGTGATCCAAGACGACCTCATCCAGCCATCGGGCCAAGGCCTTGCCCTGCACGCCTATGCAGCCCCGCCCTGCACGACCGCCAACACGACCAGCAACTGACGAACAACGAGATCCACAGAGAGCCGGTCCAGTATCGCCCTCGACCAGCTCGTCGGGCCGCACCGCCAGGGAACAGCAAGGTGGCAGGCACCTGCGGACGGAGATCATGAGCTGGGAGCCTCATGGGGTGATCAAGAAGTCCGGCACACCGATCAGGAACCCTGGAGGCGTTCATCGAAGGCCTACAAGTCCTTTACCAGGAGTTACCATTTCCGCTAAGCTGCCGCTGGCAGCGACATGATCAAAGACGATCGCCCGGGGAGTCGGTGTGGACCAGGCCCACGTTTACCGGTACGAGGTTTACGTCCTCCAGGAGACCGAATCAAGTAAGCCGCTGCTCCTGTTCGCTGCCAACGCGCTCGAAATAAGCGAGTGGGCAGGTATTCCTCAACGTCGACGCCTTTCCGGCGAAGAGACGGTCGGCTGGCAGCGCGAGGAGAATGTTGGTCGCTTGCGTGAGCTTGCGAAATTCTTCGATGACGGCAAGAACGTAGTCCAAAACCCACTCCTTTGTGCACTGCAGGATCCGCAGTGTGTCACTTTTGAGCCGTTGGACGGACTGCCGAATTTTGGCGAATTGGTGATCCGGCCATCGGTAAAACAAGACACACCTCTTCTTGAGGTACTAGAGCTATTGTCTCAAAGGCTTGAAAGCCGAGTCCCTAGTCTCAAGGACCATGCGATCGACACCGACCGCCGAAGAAAGGTGCGGGAGCGCGCAAGATTCGAAGATGGTCTGCATCCTCAACTGCCGTCAGACTCGGCCGACCTGGTGGAGCCCGAGGGCGACGAGGTGCGCCTGACTCCTCAAGTCGAGGAGAACGAGACCGAAGATGTAGCTTCCGTTGTACTGACGGAAGAGACACAGCTCGTTGACTTCTATCAGGAGCTACGAATTCGGATAGAAATCCTAAGGGAGTTGCCTGCTGACGCCAGGCCAAGCAAGCTAGTCGGATTCTCCGCAGACGCGATGCTCAGTTATCTGCAACCAGTCGTGCTGGTTGATGGGCAACATCGTCTCCATGGAGCAGTACTCTCGGCCAAGAAGAGGATCCAATCCAACGAGATGCAGGACATCCTGATCGATCAGGTCAATAACGGGATTAACCCTGCGGAGGCGGAAAGAAGTGCGCTCCACGAATCCGCTAGGATGCTCCCCGTCTCACTGCTTTTCGACGCGAATCCGGCAGAGCATGTCTTCCAGTTCGTGGTGGTAAACCAGAAAGCCACACCTATGGGGAAGGCGCTGCTAGGGACTATTGTCTCCACCAGTCTATCCCGTGAGGAGCTCGAGCCGGTAGCGGATAGATTGCGCAAAGCGTCGATCCCTCTCGATGATTCGCAATCTGTCTCGTATATGACACGCGCCGATGAGAGTCCCTTTAAAGCACTTGTACAGACCGGTATGGGTGGAGACGATCGCCGCCACCTCCAATGGTCTGTTCTCAAAAGCCTAACGCAGATATTCCGCGAATTGAAGGGCGGAAGGGTCTTCGGGGATACCAACGACTACGCCGAACTGTGGCAGCAGCGACATCTAGAGAAGTCGGACCTCGTTAGCCAAGGCGAATCGTTGGAGGAAAAATACCGAATCTGGAGGGAGCCGGATGGTCCGTGGAGAGCCGTATTTGTGCGCTTCTTCACCATTATTCGAGACCGGTTCGGCGACCCTGATCCGGAAGCGCATAACGCGTGGGGCAACACGAACAAGAACCTGTACAACAAGATATCACTAACCATTCTTGCTGCAGATTATTTCCAGTTCCTATGCGAGACCAAAACGGCGATCAATGACTTGAATGACGTCGATGAGTCAGTAGCAGACTGGCTAGAAGGCGCCAATGATCAATATTTCGCGCGAGACTGGCGCATGGATCTGAAGAAGGATCAGCGTAGAGTGCGCGAAACCTGGGCCAAGGTATGGGTCCAGTATCGCAAGAATCCTGCACGTCTTCCTAGGGTGGAGAACTACACGCCATCTTCCTAGGGCGAGAAACTTGGCACCAGATCGATGAACCCTCATCTTGTTGGTAATTGGGTAGACGTAGCTGGCGAGGCATTGGAGACGGGATGGTCGCGCAAGGCTCTTACCGATCTCGCGAAGCTCGAAGTCCCCGCCGACATCCTGGGTGATATGGCATGGGTCATCCGAGGTGACGCCGCAGCCACCTGGGCCCAGTGGTTCCTCGAATCCTTGATCGATAGCGCTCCGTACGAGAGCCGTGAAGATCTAGGTTTCGCTCATCTCTATGAAGAACTGCGCCGGATCCTCCGTGACGAGCTTCACGCGTGCCCTATGGACGAGGTATCGGCGCTTGCCTCTCAGATTGCGAAGGTCGCATGGCGAGAGATTTCGTTCCGCCGCGAATCCGGGCTACGGAAGTCTCCAAGCAAGGAGCAGCGTAAGCGTCTGTGGCTCCGCAACGAGCCTGACCCAAGATGTTATCTCTGCGGATACAAGTTTTGCGAAGCGGCAAAGGATAGATTTCTGAATGGAGGCGACATTGGAGACATTGCCCGTCCTTTGCTGTTCGACTTCATGCGTCCGCGTGGGCTCCATGCTGTCGATTTGACGATTCAGATTGACCATGTGCGACCAGTGCGTGCAGGGGGCGCGACAGATGACGAAAACCTAAGGTTTGCATGTGGCTGGTGTAACAGAGCAAAGTCAGGCCATATGCAACTCTACGGTGCATCGTCATGGGTAAACCATCGGATACAACACCCACTTCTAGGATGGGTCTCGATACCGAGGCCTCTGTGGGTCGTTCGTATGACGCAGCTCCGGGCGCGCTGCGAGGATCCTAGCGGTTGCTCGGCAACGCTAGCTACGAATGAGCTATATGTAGCACCGAAGCGTACTACTGGTGCCTTTAATCCCAGCAACTGCCGGATATACTGCGACGTACACGATCCTTGGGCGGGTATCCGATTCGTCGGGGAGAAGGTTCTCTCGGCGAAGTCTCCATGATTGCCAAGCCGTCTGGTAGTACAAGGGATTGGTTCGATCGATGCGGTGGCATTGTCCTCCGCTAGTCGAGCGCCATCCGAACTAGGTCATCGATGCCTTTAAGGCTCTTGCGGCCTGCAAGGTGTCCGATGCCGCGGTGAACGTGAACGATTAGGGCGGCGGAAATGGCCTCGTCTGTCGGCTCACTTCCGTCTACTAGACACCGTTGCTTGAGGAGAACGAGGTAGATGTCGCCGTAGGCGCCGGCGAATGTCTTCCAGCTCATCTCGACATTAGAGTCGGTCGTGATCTCTCGTACGAGAGGAGGCGATGGGTCTTGGAGTGACAACGTTAGAGCCCACCGACATAGAGTGTTCCAGTGCTTAATGCCCGTAATGCGCTTCAGTTTTGTCAGCTGGTCCTTGGCTGGCTGTGACAGCCGGATATTGTCAAGCGACATCCGAAGCCCCTGTAGTCCACCAGTAGCCGCGTTCGATCGTTGTGACAAAGCGCTTGTCGTCGTGAACCAACATGTAGGTGTGCGCAATCGATGGGGCGAGCTTGGTCAGTAGGTGCTCGTCAATCTCTTCGTCGGTAGAAAGCAACAGGACTTGATGACTTGCGAACGGGAAGTAGCGCTCCACCAGCTGCTCTCGGTGTCGGCTGTCCAGCCGTCCAAGCGGCGTGTCGATCACACTTGGCTGGCGCTTCCCTGCTACGCGCGCGAGTCCCCAAAGGAGCGCGACGGCGAGTAGCTGTCGTTCCCCCGCGCTGAGTCGGGATGGATCGAGCTGTTCGTCATCCGGGCCGACCAAGGTCAGAGTGAACTTTTCCGTGTCGATGCGGAGGTCACGTACCAGCTCGCTCTTACGCATAAGCCTGTTAAAGCTATCCAATACGGCTACTTCCAGCCGACTTATATGTCGACGAAGTAGTGCGGATCCGAACTTCTCAAGCGTCTCGCGGGCGCGGTCTGTATAGGAAACAATGCGGGTCGCCGATTCGGTCTGGGCGAGCTTTTGTGCACGTCGCTTGTAGGCGCGGTCACGGTCGAGCGATAGCTGTTGCCTCTGTCGTCGGGACTTGGCAAGCACTTCCTCAAGAGTGGTCAGCGCGGATCGGATTTGCGTTACCCGGTCACGAGCGGTATCTCGCTCTTCAATGAGCGCAGCGATTGCATTCTTGTCCGGGACGCCGGCGAGTTGTCGCTCCAGAGTGTTGAGACGCTCCCGCAGATTTCTCGCCTGGCCGACCAGTTCACTGGCGCGCTTGGCCTCGTCTTTAAGTAGTTGATCTAGGGACGACAGCTGAGGAAGGGCGCTTGCCGGGAAATCCAGTACTTGAGGCGTCTCTGCGGCTATCTGGGCGCGTATTTGTCGATCTTCGGCGAGATAGCTCTCTGCTGCAGCGATGCTTTGGGAGGGGACCAGCGTCCTGAGCATCTCGAGCACCATGTGATCTCGCTCGTTCAGGAGCTCGATTACCTGGGCGCTGTCTGCGGCTGCGTGCTCCTTGTTGATCTGCTCACGAAGCGAGGTTAGCTGTGTCTGGAGGAGGAGCAGAGGAAGCGGCCCAGCGACCACGGTGGTCGCGAGCGTTTCGCTAACGCTCCTTAGCGTGGATTCTGTTTGCTCTTTCTGTGCTTCTAGGTCGGCACGTCGACTGTAGAGGTCGCCTCCTTCTTTCGAGAAGGCGACGTCGATCACTGAGTAGTCGTCTTCGGCTCTGGCTAGGCTGTCGCGAAGGGACGCAACTTTTTGGTTGAGGTCAGCACACTGCTGGTCGACCTTCCTGATATCCGCTTCTATCAACCGAATACCTCCCATTGTCTCGTCGTCTTCCTCCGAGACCTTCTGGCGGCGCTGGAGGGCGAGGAGGTCGGTGCGTAGCTTTTCGACAGTGTTGACGCCAAGAAGCGAATGAACTGCAGATTCTATGACTGGGGCCGCACGCTCCGGATCGGCAAGCGACTCAATCTTCTCTCCGTCGAAAAAGAATAGCGAGGCGGCTTCGATCGGCAGGATCTCTTCGATGTGGTCTGCCCAGTTCTCACTGATGACCTTGTCGTACTCGCCGTCGATGAACACTTCAAGGAACTCGCGAACGGCCTTGTCGTAGGCTTCCCAACTGCGACAGACCCGGTAGAGCCGTTCCTGACCTTCGAGCGTTGTGGAGAACTCGACGACAACGTGGGCATGCTTGGGGTTGGCGTCCCTGTTCACGCTGTCTTTGAGGTAGCTCTCATAGGGGCGGTTGCCGCGACCACTGGTACGTGCTCGCGGGCCGTAGAGCGTTAGCTGGATTGCATCCAGCAGGGTTGTCTTTCCGCAGCCGTTGAGGCCTCCGATCAGGATGATCGGACGCCCAGGCCTGGTCGCGAGGTCCAGAGACTGTTCGTCTTTGTAGGCGCCGAAGTTCTTGAGGGTGACCCTATGAAGCAACATTCGCGGCCTCTTCGTCAGAGAACGGCAGCTCCGGGGCTTCCTGGGCTGCGCGGATCCGTCGGGCGTAATCCTCGGCGTCGTCCTTATCCTCGTAATAGCCGCGACGGATGGTCTTCTCCAACTCTTCGAACAGTCCAGCGCGGCGCCTCATTGTGCGGTACTTGCGCTCCACACCCATGAGCTCTCGCACGGTGGTGAAGTGTAGATCGTCGTCCCCGCATACCTCCCGAAGCAGCTCCATCTCATCCCCGGCCAGTGTGAGGTGCTCATCGAGCGGCTTGCCGGGGAACTCCTCGCCGGTCTCTTCTTCATAGATACGCGGGAGGAGATCTTCGATCTCATGCTTCTCGAACACCCATATGCGCCGGATCTCATGAAGCTCATCCATGGTGATGAGCTCAATACCCCGAACGTTATGTGGGGCGTTCTTGCGGATCCAAGTCTGCGCATTGAGGAGGTCACGCAGCCACTGCCCGCGTGCCTGTTGGGTGTAGGGGCCGTGAACGACGCGGTCGTTGAACAGCTGGATGGTGCCGTTCATCTTCCGCCAGTCTCTGAGGTGCTTGTCGTCGCGGTGGCCTTCCTCGTTGCGCACGTCCAGCTTGTTCCGGAGCTCGAGGAGCGGAAGCATCCACTCCTTCTCCTCGTCGTTCTGGATCATCGCCGACATCGACTTGTCCTGGTCGACGAGGGTGCATGTCCAACAGCCGAACCGGCTGTCGCCGCAAGAGGGAGTGGTGTTGTCGACGACGAGCGGGCACTCGCCGTCGCTGGACGCCCCCTGGTACATGGTGAGCAGGTCTTTGTTCTCATGGCCCCACGGGTTGGGTTGTTGCATGAGGAACGTCCAGACCTCGTCGTTCGACCACTCCTCGATCGGGCTGTAGACGAGCGAGTTTGGCAGGTTGCCATTCGGGGAGAGCCGCTCTCGTACACGCCGTTTCTCATGTTTGGCCATCGTTTTGGCGCGCATCTGGCTCTCGGCCTTGCGGATGCCCAGGACCAGGATCGTCTCGCCATGCTCACGGACGACTTCGCGGATGAACCTGTTGGACGGTCGGATCTTCAGCCGTTCAGTGCACCAGCGGAACTTCGGGCGTGGCGCAGGGTAGCCGCGGCCGATCAGCCCTACCCAGAAAGTATCTTTGACCTCAGGGGTGAGCCGGTGGGGTGCGATCGGCAGCTGCTGATCTTTAGCGGCCCTGCCCATGGTCACGAGAGACTGGGTCACCCAACTCGCGACGATCGGATTCTCGACCAGTGTGTCGGTGGAGATGACATGCACCGGCTTGCTGCGCTTGTCGGCAGGTAGCCCTTGGAGGGCAAGCCACACGAGCTGCAGAACGGCCGTCGAGTCCTTGCCTCCGCTGTACCCCACGACCCAAGGCACGGAGTCTGCTTGGTAGAGCTCCCGAATCTCCTCGGTCAGCTCGCTGACGACGACTGCGAGACCACCGCGGTCCTTGAAGGGGATGGCCCGGCGGGTGGGGGCACCCAATGGGATGCTCATCGGTCTCCTCGCAGGTAGGTCGCTTCCACGTGTGCTTCCTCAGGCCCAAGCTCAAGCCCGAGTTTTCCCCTCAGATAGTTCACTGTCAGTACGACATTCGAATGATTCTTCGAAACCCGGCCGCCGACAATCGCCCGGCCCTCCCAGTCGGGACTGATGCGAGACCAATCGACCTGCTTCAGAGGTTCCAGCCGCGGTTGCCACACCTCGGCCGCAACAGACTCGCGGAGCAGGGTGTTCCCCAGCCGACCGAGAGCATGGAGTGCGATCCCGTGGCTGTGGAGATACTGGCGTCGGACGTCTGCAGCGGACATCTTGCGTTGGCGGACGAGCCGCCACTCAGGTATCAGCTGGTCGATGGTCGACCAGAAGGCGTCCGCCAACTCGGCCGCGGCGTCCTCTCTATCGAGCTCAACCCCTTGGAGCAGGGAACGAGTGGCGTAGTAGAGGGCGCTGAGGGTAAACAGCTTGCTGGACCGGGCCGACAGCGTGCTGCTCTCCATCTCGACGAAACCGCGGAAGGCCACCGACTTCAGCGCGAGGAGTCGGGCTACCTTTGCGTGTTGATCGCGGTGGTCGTACAGCACACCGATAGACCGGGCCGGCCGTACGGCGTGGCGGTTGAGGTCGGCGAACATCTGCTGGCAGCGAGCGAGCCCCGAGTCCTGGAAGAAGACAACAGCGATCGTCTCGTCGCCGAGCTCCGGGTTCTCGTTGAGGGCCGCCTCGATCGCTGCACGGCGGTGCTGCCCGTCGTTGATGAGGAACCGAGCCGCCATGGGAATGTGGAGCTGCCCGATCCGCATGCCGGGACCCTCGTCGGAGATCCCGACGAACTTCATCTCGCCGTCGACGGACGCTGTCAGCGCACTGAACACATAGTCATCGGGATTGTCGACGATGTACGAGGCGAGCGCAGGGATGCGGCCCTTGTTGAGGACACGCTGCGCGCGCACCTCAGGTGCTAGCTCGTCCTCGTCAAACAGGAAGATCTTGGGGATGAGCCGTAGAGGGCACATCGACACGTAGAACTCGCGACGAGCCTGTACGCCTCTGATCGCGGGGAAGACGTACTCGAACCCTGCGGTTGTTCCCAAAGTAGACAGCGGTGATGACTGTGAGCCCACCGGCCACAAGGTACCGTATGTACGTCAGTTATTTCACGTGCACACGTGATGATGTGGACAGAGGGGTGCCGCAAGCAGATGGCCGCGTACCTGGACTCAGCAGCGACAACCCGGGTTGACCCCCGGGTCGCAGAGGTCGTCCTCCACTGCATGACCGAGGACTTTGGCAACGCCGGCAGCAGGACCCATGACTGGGGTACCCGTGCCAAACGCGCCGTCCAGCAGGCACGCGAGCAGCTTGCTGCTCAGGTCGGTTCCAGCCCGTCCGAGCTGATCTTCACCTCTGGCGCGACCGAGAGTAACAACATCGCGCTCCTCGGGCTTGCCGCTTACGGGGAGAAGCAGGGGCGTCGGCACATCATTACCTCTGCCATCGAGCACAAAGCTGTGATCGAGCCCTTGGAACACCTTGCGTCTCGGGGCTTCGACGTCGACTTCCTTTCACCTGGTCCTTCCGGGCGGCTCAGCGTGGCAGCCGTCCAAGAGCGGCTCCGCGATGACACGCTGCTTGTGTCTCTCATGCACGTGAACAACGAAACCGGAGTGATCCAACCCGTCGCCGAGCTTGCTGATCATCTGCGCGGCACGTCCACCTACTTCCACGTCGATGCGGCTCAGGGCTTCGGCAAGTTGACGGAGGACCTGAGAGCGCCGATCGATCTCATCAGCATTAGCGGCCACAAGATCGGAGCGCCTAAGGGCGTCGGCACGCTGGTGATCCGCCGGCGTGGGCGCGACACGGTGCCTCTGGTGCCACTCATGTATGGCGGGGGGCAGGAGCGCAAGCTCCGGCCCGGCACTCTGCCTGTACCGTTGATTGCCGGCCTAGCCAAGGCGACAGAGATCTTCGAGCGCGAACGGGATCAGTGGTGGGCCGAGGCAGCCGCATTCCGTTCACGCCTCGTTGACGCGCTGGGAAAGACCAAGCTTCACTTTAACGGGGATCAGGAGCATGCTGTTCCTCATATCCTTAACGTCTCCTTCGACGGCGTGGATGCCGAGGCTTTGATCGTCCAGCTCAAAGAGATCGCCGCTGTCTCGACGGGGTCAGCCTGCACGAGCGCGTCCTACACACCCAGCCATGTGCTCCGAGGGATGGGACTGCCGGACAGCATCGCCGCCAACGGATTGCGCTTGTCGTGGTTCCCCGATCAGATCGCAGAGCTCAACGTCGATGAACTGGCTGCCGAGATAGCGGAGTTCCAGGCCGGGACGGCCTTTCTTGGCTAACTAGCACCACGGCGCCGCACCAGGCGATGGCCGCGAAGCTCCCGCCCGCAACGAGCCAGTTCCGCCTCCCAGCCGTCCTCAGTCCCGATCAGCTGCGGATTTCGGTAGAGGCCCGCTCGCGTCTCGGACTGGGTCAACCGACGGTATTTCGGTACGTCCGGGTCATCGGCGGCGAGGAACTCGTGCTTACGGTGGAGTAGCGGCCGGTTGGCCGAGACTTCGTACGACTTGAACGATGCCTTCAACGTCGTCAGGTCCACCATGTAGGACGAGTGCAGCTTCGGGTGCGGGTCGGTGTCGAACTCCGGATACTCCAGCCAGCTCACCGCCCGACCTTGATGACGCAGTTTGGCGACTGTCCAGGAAGCCGGGCGGCCAGCGGCGATTGAAGCACAGTGTTCGTAGAGCCGTAGCACCGTGGGCGTCTGGTTGATCGCGCGCCTGTGCACGTAAAGCGCCGTGGGCGTCAGTTTCCCGACCTTCGACGCCTGCATGGCCCCTCTGACGTAGGTGTCGTCCCGTAGCTTGAGTAGCAGGCGGTCGGCCCGCATGCAGGCTTCCTTGTAGGAGGAGAAGAAAGCCCTGACGTCCAGTTGTAGGGACATGGGGAGGCTGCTGTAGGGGCCACGTCCGTTGAACAGCTCGACCGTAAGGAACAGTAGTGCGGATAGGGTCGATGCCCTGATACCAGCCTCGATCTTTTCGGGGTCGGCCGACTTTTTCACGATGCGCTGCAGTTCGTTCGGTTGGAGATGTACGAGGAGCTTGGGCATCTCCGTTGGCATCTCTTCCAGCCTTGGTAGGCGACCGCGTCGCTCGGTGTAGTCCACTACGGAGGCGATTGCTGAGCCGGTGTCGTCGGAGGCCAGCCAGTCTGCGTGTGGAACGATCTTCCGGGCCAGATAACGAAGGCGCGCGTCGTCGTTCTTGAACGCGTAGACGATGCCTGGGGCGGCGGAGACGCATCGGACACCGGTCGCCTCCTCGACGTAGGAGCGAAGCTCCGCTGGGCTGAACAGGTGTTGGAATGTCCGTCTGTTCGTCAGGACACCGTCCTCGTACTGCAGTCCTCTCACCTTCGACCGGTCCCAGGTGAGCCGCGTGGTCACCGCAAGCAGATGCTCCGCAAGCCCCCACGCGTGCTTTAGCGCTTCGCGTCGTTCTTCGGGGTCTTCAATGACGTTGAGGACGTAGGTCAGCAGTACGACATCCGCTGGTTGAGGAGCGCCGTCAGCGGCGTAGAAGGGGTCCCACCCATGAGCATGGAACTGCATTTCGCGAAGGCCGCGGACATCGTCACCGCGTCCGCTGCCGTAGTCCAGGACGCTGGTGGCCATGTTCACCTCGCCATCGACAACAGCCTGCCGGGCTGCCACCGACAGTGTGGTGCGGCCGATCGCGGTGAGGCGGCGATCGCTCTCCCAGTGCAACCCGGACATGGAAGCTCCCGTTCGTTCCGTCGGCACCCCACTCATACCGCGATTCATCGGGTGTCGCTCAGCGATTGCCGAGCGAGGCCTACTGCGGAGCAGTCGATCAGGATTCGAAGTCGGGCGTTCCGAAGCCGGTGAGGCGCGGGCCGAGGATATCGTGAACCATGCTTTCGGCGGGTGTCATTCCCCGGCGACAGAGGTTCAGAACGACGTCCATCGGGCGAACATGCGTGCCGCTGTTGAGCTCACCTTGAATGATGGAGAGCCCGCCGTTGGCGTACTCCTCGAACACCTTGATCCGCTCGGGGAGACGGTCGTCGGCCATGATCCCCGCATCGTTCGGGTGTGCAAGGACCCCCATCGAGTCGATCACGGCCGACACAGTCGCGGAACTGTTGAAAAGTCCGTAACGGATCGGCTCGCCTGCCTTCTCGAACGGCTCGTGCCGACCTCGCGACCAGCCGAGCGCCGCCGCGAAGACGAGAACCTGCCAATAGTTGGGGAACGGACCGCCTTCTTTAGAGACCAGCCGGCCAATGAGATCCTCATGCTCCAGGGGGCGCCGGACGCGGACATCGGCGTTGAGGACCATCAGTTCCGAACCTCCGTGAACTCAGCGCCGGTCCGGTCGGAACCGACGACCTGATAGGGGTAGGTGTTTCCGTTCAGCGTAAGTTTCTCGGTCACACTGCTCACATCGGTCTTGGTGGTGTGCGCGGTGATCACGTACTGCCTGCCGAGACGGGGCCGCAACTCCTGCTCGACGATCTCCCCGGCCTGCGCTTTGCTGGTGAGGATCACCACCTGGGAGGCGAGTCTAGGCAGGAAGTCGGCAATAGCCTTGCGGTAGTCGTCGTCCAGGTTGCCGAAGACCGCATCCATCACCACCGGGAAATCGCCACCGATCCCTTGGATGAAGGTACGACCATTCTCCTGTCCCTCTCGTGCCTCACCGATGAGAGAACCGACGAAGGCGAGGGCCAGCAGCATGTTCTCGCCGGTGGACTTGGGCGCCGGGATTCGTTCGCTGCCGCTCGAATCCCACAGCTCCAACTCAAAGTCCGGGGTGAGCTCTGGTTCGTAGCTCTTAAACGACACCTGGCGATAAAGCTCCTGAATACGTGCGTCTAGTCGACGCCGGACTCCCTGAGAAAGGATCTCCAGAATCTTGGCAAGCGCCGTGCTCGCTTCCTCCACAGCCATGATCCGGCTCCTGATCCGGCGGCTGCGAGCATCCTTGACCTCGAGCTTTTCGATCTGATTCTTCAGACCCTCTTTGACGCTTCCTAGCCGCTGGATCTCGGCAATAGCGGCACCGATCGCCGCCACCTTCTCATCCCGGTCGAGCTTAGCCGCATCCAACTTTTCCTCGGTCCGGAGGACCTCCTCGGACGGTAGGCGCTTGAGTTTGTTTCCGATCTCGTCGATACCGTGCTCGAGGCGGCGCTGCTCCTCTTGTGCCTCGGCAATCCGCTCGTCAAGGCTCCTCAGCGCTTCGTGCATTCGCGTTCTCTGCTCGTCGATGCTTTCTACGGTCCCCCGGAGCTGGTTCCAGGCGGCTTCCACTTCCGCGAGTCCGGCACGAGCACGCCAGTGTTCCAGCGCGGTGCGGTGAGGGCTTCCGCCGGTCAGGGGTGTTCCGCAAATACACTGACCGCGCTCAAGCAGGTCGTCAATGAAAGCCCGCTTGAGCGGTGCCGGGAGCTCGCCACGCTCGCGTAGCTCCTCACAGGCGGCCAAAATCTTGCCCGGCAGAGCGGGGAGGAAGCCAAGGAAGCCGCTCGTTCCCACTAGCTTGGCGCGCTCCTCCTCTTGCTCCTGCCGCACTGTACGGATGCGCCTCAATTGGTCTTCCATCCGGTACCGCTCCTTTTGAAGCTCCTTTGCCTCGGTGAGCTGCGTCATCTTGAGGTTCAGCGACTGAATTTCGGAATCGAAGTGCTTCTTCTCCTTCTCGGCGCCGTTTCGGCGCCGCTGCTGCTCCTGGACCATACGTTCGGTGTCCTCCATCTTCCCAAGGAGGTCGTCCAGCATCTGCTGGGACGCGTCCTCGGCTTTAATACCGCGACGCAGCTTCTCTGCGACCTTGGGCAGATGGTCGACCGCACGCTCCATGGCCTCCAGCCCGAGAAGCGTCTTGACGGCTTCACGCACATCTTCGCCGCTATCGTGCCTCACCAAGGCTTCGATGCGCTCACCGTTCACGAAGAAGAAGCGACTCAAGCGCGCGGGCAGCATCTGGTTGAGGATCCCGCTCGGGTTGAGTACTTGTTCGAGATTTCCGCCTCTCTCGCGCCGCCACAGTTGCAGCTCGGGCCTCGGCCGCGGCTGGATCACGCCGCGCTTAGATGCGTAGACGGATCGCTTCAGGATGTAGACGTCGCCGCGGTGCTCGAACTCGACTGTTACCGAGGCGGTCAAAGGCGTACCCTCGTCTGCGCTATTCCAGACGGTCGTATTGATGAGTTGGTCCGGCTTCTCGACGTCTGCACTGAGCTCGCCGTAAAGAGCCCAGGTGAACGCATTCAAGAGGGTCGTCTTGCCGCCGCCGTTGGTGGCCCACAGGACGGTGACGTTGGTCTCCGGATCCCGCGCGAAGCTGATCTTCTGCGTTCCCTGGTAGGGGCGAAAGTTCTCCAGTTCGACCGAGAGGAACTTCATTACGCGATTCCCTCAACCTTCTTCGCCATTTCATCGCGAACCGTGTTTCTGGCCAAAGCCTCGGACTTGTGGAGATTCTCCCATTCCAGAGCGAGAACCATCCTGATGACGTCGTACGCATTCGGGTTAATCTTGGTGAGTATCTGCTGGACTCGCTCGATTTCCTGCTGGTCCATCTTGTTGGTCACTGAAGTTTCTCCCTAAACATCCATGAGCTCGTAGTACTCGCGCAGGTCACGTAGCTCGCTCAGGGCCTCTCCGTAGTTCTCGGAGTGTTTGGCGAACTCGACGAAGCGCTGCATTTCCCGTCGGAACAGGTTCCTCTCCGTCTCGAAGAGCTCTTGGTCCTGCGGTGGCACCGCGACGAAATCGATGACCTCGGCCGCTGTCTTTCCTGAAGCTCTACGCAGAATCCTTCCGCGACGCTGAATGAACTGCCGGGGGTTGCTGCTGCTGGCTAGCATGTAGGCGATCCGGGCGTCCGGAAGGTCGACACCCTCGTCCAGGCAGCGCATCGAGACCAGCGCTTCTAGGTCGCCGGCTCCAAACGATTCGAGGAGATTGCGCCGCTCCTGTTTGGACTCCTGTGAGGTATAGGCATGCACACGCATACCGAGCTGGTTGCCGAGGAGAGCGAGCGCCTGGTCGACCTGGCGCTCGCCGCCCATAGGATCGTCCTCCTTTGGGCGACCTCCCTCGGCGCAGTAGACCAGCTGGAACGGCAGCTCGCGCCGCTTGCTGACCTCATCCCGTAGCGCGGCGATCTTCCCTTCAGCGTGACCGAGCACCTTCGCTCGCTTATTGAGCAGTTGGCCGAGCTGTGCCTCTGCGTCGTCGCGGGCCCTTCCCCTGGCACCTTTAACCTGGCCATAAAGTGCGCCGATCTTGCCGGTGAGGATCGTGTAGTGTGCCGCCTCTTCGTCGGTGAGGGGAACCAGCACCGGGCGGTACTGGTACCGGGTGAGCGCGCCCAGCTCGATCGCGTCCTTGAGCCCGAGGCCGATCAGGGTCTCCCCGAAGTAGCTGCGGAGTGCCTCGGTGCCCTCGTCGTCGAACCAGCGCTCTGGCGTGGCCGAGAGTGCCAGCCGCCACGGCGCGTTATCCGGCAGGCCGGAGCGGTAGTGATCGGCCCCCAGGTGGTGAGCCTCGTCCGCAATGAGCAATAGCTCGTTTCCTACAGACGACAGAACATCCTGGAAGGCGGCCGAGCCGAAGGTCTTGTTGGTGACGACCAGGGTTATTGCTTGTCCCGGTCGCAGGCCCGCGATCGCATTATTCGCTTGAGCTCGCCATGTAGTTACCGAATCCCGGCACTTGACCGGAACGACCCCAAACCGGTTGAGTTCCTGCGACCACTGCTCGACCAGGTCGAGTAGGGGAACCACGATCACGGTTACGAGGGAGCTGCTACGAGCCCGCAACTGGCGGCCGATCTGGTCGAGTGCCGCTAGAGCGGTGATTGTCTTACCCGTGCCGGTCGCCATCTCGAAGATGCCGCATGCCCCCGCTTGGAGCCACTTCGTAATGGCATCCTTCTGGTACTCGCGCAGCTCGATTTCCTCGGGAGTGCTGGCCCAGCCGTACTTGCTGGCCTCTTCACGACGACGTTCGCGATCCTGCCGTGCGGAGGCGTCCGAGTCGGCCTTGGCCATCCGCGCTGCCAGCTCGCGCAGATGCTCCTCCGCCTCGTTTGGAAACTCCAGCACTTCGAGGCGCTGGGTTTTTCCCTCCCACAGTGCGGCGAAGTTTTCCTCGATCCGTCGTACCCGGCGCGCGTCTCCCGGCGTCCAAGAGGTGAACACTTCAATGGATTCGAAGTTGTCCTCCATCGCGGCGCGCGTCTCGTTCAGGGAGCCGGTGAAGGCGACCGTGTTTCCCTCGTAGTCGGTAACGACGCCGATTTTCTCGTGATAGATGCCGAGCCCGTTAGTATTCGCTACGACCGCGATCTTGATCTCGAGAACGCCATCGGCGATCAACTTGCCCAGCGTTCCGAGCTTCTTAGCCGCCCGCGCATCGAGCGTTTCGGGAGCGACCGCTCGGGCAACGGCCCGTGCGACGATCGCGCGGTACTCATAACCTCGGCGGATGTCCTCGACATCGTCGGGTGAGAGCAGCGGGCCGGCTACCAGGCGGATCTTGCCGCCGTTCGTGCGCAACCCGTCGACACCACGCGCCACCAACTCCAGGGAGGTGCTGGTGAAGTAGCCGACGGCTCGGTCATACTGTACGGCCTTCGCGAGCACCGGTATGTAGAAGTCGTTGGCGACGTTACTAATGTCAGTTCTGTAGGAGTCTTCTATCGGGACGCTGGGCAGGCTCATCTCTTGCACCTGTTGATCAACTGAAGGAACCCCATCGCATTGGGCGTGAACGCAGTAGCCCCCTTGCCTGATCTAGAGCCGTCTCTACCTGGATCGTGAGTCCTGCGTCGCAGCTCTTGCCGACGCAATGCTGCGGAGAAAGCGAATCGGGTGGCACCGCGCTCGTCGAGCCGGTGCGCCACGTCGTTCCGCCTCCTGGATCGGGGGAGAAGCAGCCTAGGCCCTTAGCTGAGAACCACGAGCCCAACCGACTCCAGGCGGATGGGGTCGGCAGAGCCACCGGGGTACTTGGCGCACACCCGCCAGGTGTCCTCGACACAGGGACGCGGTCGGTGCGGCCCGGCGAGGAGCTCAGAGACGGCGTGTCTCCATACAAGGGGAAGTTAAGCGATGCGACTGTGAGCCGGGAGAACGGCGGATGGGACGAAGCAGCCAGTCTCCTTCCGCTTCTGCATGCCCCGGGGTCAGCCATTGCGGGACTCGCCGCGTAGAACCTGGAGGAAGTCCTGGAGCTTTGAGTCGGACGTGTCAGCGTCGATGGCGGGGTCGAAGGCCGGAACGTCGTTCCCTTCCTCAGCATCCCAGAGGCCTGGTGAGTTCTGCGGTTCTTGGGCGTGTTCGGTGTGGTACAGATCGACGACCCAGGCCGGAACCCGGCCGCGATCGCCGATCGAGATGCCCTTCTGTTGCGCCCACGCGCGGATGACAGACGCCGGCACGTCATCCGAGCGGTACTTGGAGCCTGGGGCATCACTGACCTGGCTCGCGAAGCTGTTCGACCGGTCGGCCGTTCTTGTGCCCCTCTGGTTTGACGCCGAGGCCTGATCATCTATCAGTGAGAGCAGGACTGCGGCGATCATGTCCCGGTAGGCGGTCCAGATGTAGCGCGGCATCGCATCCATCCCGCGCCGGCTCATGAGCTCATTGGCCCATTGCTTGGCGTAGACATCCCGTACGAGTACGGACATGTCGGAGAGCCTCTCAAGCCGCTCCCACGGCGGAATCTCGACTTCGTCGGTCATGGCCCCTCCATGGTTCAGGTGTAGTTCCTCGAGGACGAAGGGCTTGGGTGGCACCCGTCGGAGCAGACACTGGCGCGAGAAGTCTGCCCCGACGAGCGGTCCGTTCGTGGCTGCGCGAAGGTGAGGTCCTAGACCCTCGACGGGCCCAGGCCGGTTGTCAGCGCCGTCTGTTCTTGGGGCGGCTGCGCTTGGGCGCAGTCGGCCGGGCCGGCGGCCGGCGTTGTGACACGCCGCCTCTGCAACGTGACGCCGCGTTTACCTGCCTTACAGAACTACGACGAGGAGTCGACTGCTCGCCGTTTCCGAGTGGGAACGATGCGTGAGCGGAAGCGACGAGCCAGGCGATGACTACAGAGATCAGCGATCCTGCAAGCAGCCTTGGCAGTCCATGCAGCGACATCTGGAAGTGGCCGGTGATCGTGCAGAGCACCGGGGGGGATCCGTCGGTCGACGTCTCGTGACCTACTACCATGGAGTACGTCGGCAAGCTAACCACCAGGTTGTTGTTGGGATCGCGAGTCGGCGAGAGGGCGGCACCGTCTGGTTTGGCAACTGGGGCGGTGCCGCTCTTTCTGTTTACTCGGTTCTTTTTGTTTACCTTGCCTTGTTTCGGTGGGGGATGCGGTGCCAAAGGGCTCCTCCTGAGCGTGAGTCGCTTCTGGGCTGAGGTCCGCGCAAACGCGCGTCGCCCGCAAAGCCGGGTCTCTTAATCATGCGGGCGCTGGACGCAGAGTACACCTCCTAATTAGCGACATGCTCGGACAATTGCGTCTCCCGCGACAGGAGTTCCAAAGCGCCCTCGTCCGAACAAGTCGACGATACTAGCCCGATCCAAGCAAGTCGTACGAGCCAAACGCAACAGCCCCGCTAGGGGTGTCACTCTCCGTAAGGATGGTGCAGGTGGATGCTGTTCGGTGAGGAAGTCGCACACTCTCGCCAAGACGACGACTCGCCTACTTGGCAAACGGGCGCTATGCACTCGATGGAGCCTCGGCTTGCTCTATCGGAGGACATCTGCGTGCTGAGTCCTGCGTACGTCGTTAAGACAATCTCCGATTTCGGAGAGTAATAGATCTCCGAATCTGATAACTGGCGGTAACATTAACCAAGGAAATGCGGCTTTATAGCCGCTTTGCTTCAGGCGTCGAGGGGTGTCGCGAGGGCGGTGCTTCGGGCGCCGTCGAATGTTGCGTGGCTCTACAGTGAGGCGGGACCGCAGTCATCGTGGATTGTCAACTTGATCGGCGCTGGTAATCCTTGTGAGCGTGTCAAGATCTGACCGTGTGAGACTAATCACAGCCCCCTGGTAACTGTGAGTAGTCGGTGTGGGCCTTGGCGAGCGCGGCGCTCACCGGTCGAGAGACCGCGATCGCTGACCCACCGGGGCTCCGGGTCGACCGCTGGACTCCGCGTGCGGGTCTTCCCTGCTGTCGTTGCGGACGGGTGCGGTTAGGGCAAGGTAACTCGACTGGTACCTGACCCGGTCTACCTAGTCACATTGGCGGACCTCCGGATCTTGACCACGCCCATGAACGCCCACCACGACACGGCGCTGATCGTCCCCTCGCTGTAGATGGCCGTCTACCGCCGCCTGCGGCGGTGTGGGCAGACAGCGTGATCTTTGAGTCGGGCAATGGCAGCGATTACACCGCCGCCAAACGGCGCGGCGCGCCTACATCTCGGGGCGTGCAGCCGACTGGCGGCAGGCCCGGACTCTTGCGCGCTGAAGAACGTTACCGACGAGGCGGAGGGCGGCACCCTGAGGGTCGAGTTCATCCACCCGCAGCGCTTGCCATCCACGTATCGAGACCCCTATCAAGATCGAGATGGGCGCGCCGACTCGTGCGCAGCCAGTCTGGTTGAAGAGCACTCGCGGAGCGCGGGCCAATCCGTGCGGTACCCCCTCTGCCGGCTTGCGACGGGAAGCCCTCTGTCCCTAAAGCCCTCCGGTTAGTCCTGACGGATCGTTAACGTTCCGTCGATGGAGGGCTCGGCAAGGCTCATCTTGGTCACGGTTCTGGGCGGCTCCGCCTCACGATGTTGGCCACTTCACCGCAGTTTGCGTTCGGCTGCGGCGGGGCGGCTTACGCCATTCGATGCTCTTGGTGCTCACGTGGCCTTCCTGACTTGCGGAGGACCTGATCAGTGAGTTGGTTGAGGAACGTCCGCGTCCTGACCTCCGAGAGCGCCGTGTTCCTCACGTACTCGTACCTTCACACAAACGCGCTACTTGGTCAGCCTCGATGTGAACGTGATCCGCCGAGACCGTCTCGGTCAGCGCCATCATCGGATCAGCCGGGCCTGGGAAGGTGTAGAGGAAGAACAACCCTCCGGGAACGAGGCTGGAGACCATGCCGGTGACCAGCGGGAAGACGCGGACGGTAACCTGCGGCTGAGTCTCAGCGATCTTGATGACGTGGTGCAGTTAACCAGCGGCAGCGACGAGCCCGACGTCACCGGCCAGGGCAATGACCAGCCCACTCGGCCTGAGCGTCCGCCGCCCAAGCAGCCAGGAGACTTGGGATATTCCCTTAGCGCCGACTCGCGCCGAGCGTCGACGGAGGCCAACCAGAAGCCCGCTGAGCCCGCCACCGAGGCGACAGTCGAGAGCAGCAGGTTTAAGGACGGACTGAAACCGGTGCAGGAGGCTCCCCAACAGGGCGAGCAAAGCGGCGAGAGCCGCGACAACACTCCCCAGAAGGATCGCAAGGAGTCCGACAGCACGATGGCGGCTACCGCCACGGATGGCGGGCAGGACAGCGAGCACAAGCCATCGGACGCGTACGCGTACGCGTCCCCGCTGGAGCAGAAGCCGTCCCACGGTGGCTTTGCGAGCCTGGCCGAGGAGTTCGATGCCCGTGCCGAAAGCCGGGAAACCGCTCAGCAGTACGACAACGCTGCCAGCAATCGGGCCTCTGAGCCCGGTATCAAGCGTGATCTTGCCTCGTCCAAGCTGGACGAGGAGTCGATCAAGGATCAGGTCGACCCGTTCGTGCCTAACCTCGACAACGCCGAGGGGCCCAAGGAGCCGTTCCGGCGGACCGTCAGAGATACGGATACCGAGTGGACCGATGGCGTGGCCAGCTTCGATGTGCGGCGCCACGGGCCCGGAATAATCGACGAACGGGCGAAGAAGTTCGATTCAAACGAGACGAAGGTCGCAGAGCTCCTCGCCAGCGAAGGGAAGAAGATAGAGGCAAGGGCGGAAGGTGAGATGCGCACTTCCGACGCCTATGTCGATGGAGCTCCCACTGAGTTCAAGGCGATCGAGGGTGCAAGAATTCCAGGATCGGCGGAGCATGAGTTGCCGACCGACAGGACCGTCAAGGCCGCGCTCAACTCCGCAAAGGGTCAGCTCAAGAACGATCAGGCTGGCGCACGGGCCGCCATACTCGATGGACGCGAGCATGGTCTGACTCGCGATGCGGCGGAGCAAGGCATGAGGGCGTATCTCGGGCAGCCACACGCGAAAGGAAAGATCGATTACATCCAGCATCCTCGGGAATGACTTGTCCTGAGGGTGGGGTCCTTACTATTCTGATCGCGAGTAGGAAAGAGGATCAATGTCTATGCATGCGCATGTCTTCGTTGGTGGCGTGTCGTCGATTGACGATGCCGCGTCGGTCGTGGGGCATCAACTGGGTGGCGAATTCTCAGTCGGCCCTGAAGGCGATCTCCTTCTCATGCTTGATTCGGCGGCCGTCAACCTCGGCCCACATGAGTTCGATGATGGGGACTTGGCCTACGATGATGGTCGAGCCATTCCGCTGGCTACGGACTTCCCCGGCTGGTTCGAAGTGCGCGACCTTGATAAGGATTATGTTCGACAGAACTCGATAGCAGTCCAGATCTTTGAGGCCGCGAAATCTGCTGGCTGGCGAGCTGTCGCCACCGATGATCTCCAAACGATTCTGGCTGTCCAGGAATAGCACTTCATCGGTCGAAGTCATGACGTCGGGTGGGAAGCTGAAGCGGCGGAGGCCGACCTCGTCGAGGATCACCTCGTACTCCGGGGCGGAGGACGGTGCGCTGGCGTTGGAGTCCTGCCTCGATGAGGATTTCGGGCATACCGCTCTGCTGTCGCAGCAGTCGGAGTGGACGTCAAGTTCATATCTCCAGTGTCGGATTGGGATTTGATCTAGTCCGCACCGTCGGATCTGTTGCAACTGTTACTGATGGCAGGGATGCCACGCGGCCGTCTTCCTTGTAGACGACAGGGATGCCACCAATAGCTTCGTACGACTCATCGCCATCCACCAAGAATTCCCGTGCGCCGATCGTAAATACGTAGACGTCATCAGTCTCGGTTATTGTCCGGTCGTCGAGGCAAAAAGTGCCGTGTGTCCAGCGCGCCTCGTGGAACTCGCGGATGATCGATCGCGCTTCTTCGTATGTGACTGCCATTTGCGGTATCCGATCTCTGTGTGCGGTGATCAAGGTTCGAGGTACGGTTTGGTGGTGCGGGGATCTGGTGTCTTTATGTCGTCAACACGAAGATATTTCGTGTTGCTCCCTAGATTGAAGTAGTGGGAAGCGTCCCTTGCTGAAGGCGTTGGTTGTCCGTCCACGAAGCGAACCTTGCCGCCGACGTTCTCCGCGCTGAACACATGCGCACCCATGCCGCCATGCCATCTAATGTAGACGATCCCTCTCGATCCTGGCTCACGAAAGGCGTTCTCGATGTCTGTCTTCGTGCCATCTGTGAACTTACGGCCCCACGACCGCTCGATGGCGTCCAGCGATCGACCTCCAGGGCCGCCTTCATCGGTCCTAAGATGCTTCTCGAGGGGGCCGGCTTGGACATCCAGCCCACGTCGCCGCAGTTCGTTCGCTTGAACCACGCCAGTACAGTTCTCGGAGTATGCGGACTTTGTTTTGTCGAATTTAGGGTTGACTTCGTCTAGGGTTTGATCGATCTTCTTGTTTATGTCCTTCTCGATAGCGTTTGTCATCTTCTCGCCTACGGTGCGCTGCCTAAATTCTTTTCTGCTCTTGTCTTTATGCCCGCTTATGGCTGTGGGATTGGCATATTCGGAGGCGGCCTGCCCTGATTCCGTGTTGCCCTCGTCTGTCCGTTCACTCTGACGATTGGCTTCAGCTGCATGGGTGCGAGACTCGGCGCGTGACGGAAATCCAGGCGTACCAGGTCGGTCGGGCGGAGGAGGCGGCGGCCGTCGATCGGCTGCAGATTTTTCAACCGTCTCGACGTCAGTGTCATGGCTACTGCGATCAGCCGCCACTGCTGACTCCTTAGCTTCATGGCGAACGGTGATGCTCGGCACGGCGACTGCGGCTCGAGCCGCGGCCCACGCGCCCGCTACGGAAGACGGCGGTAACGTTCAGTAGCTATCCCAGGTTGGAAGCTGCGGCTGTGCTCATCGGCCAAGGTCGATCTGTGTGGCATGATCGGCAAACGGAGGACCTGGTGAGCCGGCATCCGCGGCGTCAAGCCTGATGACGGTCGTCGCCTCGACGCAAGATTCGTTCGGCTCGCTGTGCCGGGACTTGCGCCAACTGATGGCTGAATCGGTCATCTGTTGGGGCCTATGGAGCCGAAGGTGTCAGAGTGCTCGTCAGCGCTCCGCGGCGGTCGGCACTTTGGTCACCGATCTTTGCGACCTCAACGCATGATGAGTTCGGCTCACTGTGGGATGACTTGCGCCAACCTGCGCGGTTCGTAGTCATGTAACGAATCTCATCTCCGTATCTAGTTCGCTCGCGAGGCCGCTCAGGAAGCTGAGGCTGCTTACCTCCGATAGCGACGTCCTCCGCACATTGTCATATCTACGGGCGTATCTCGCCACCTCGCCTGGCTCTGTATAGAAGAGCTCGGTTGAGATGGTCTGAACGGCGGCCATGGGCGGATCGTTTGGATCCGGGAAGGTGAAAAGAGCGAATGACCCGCCGGGGGTGAGCGATTCGGTCACACCCGTGACGAGGGGATACACGAGTACAGTGACGCGAGCGTGGGTTTCGGCGATCTTGATGACGTGGTGGAGCTGGGCGTACATGACGTCGGGTGGGACGCTGAAGCGGCGGAGGCCGACCTCGTCGAGGATGACCTCGTACTCCGGGCCGCCGGGGCGGAGGACGGTGCGCTGGCGTTGGAGTCTGGCCTCGACGAGGCGTTCGGGGATGTAGGTGATCGGGCCTTCGGCCTTGGCGTGTTCGATCAGCGCCCAGGTGTAGTCCGGGGTCTGGAGGATGCCGGGCATGGCACCAGGCTGATACTCGCGGATCGTCTTCGCGCCGGACTCGATGTCGGCGTACAGCCGCTGGCGGTCGCCCATCGCGTCGCCGTAGGCGTCCCACCAGCCGCGTTCGGCGGCGTCGCGGGCGATGCGGACGATGTCGTGCCACCTCTCGCCCGTCACGCCCAGGACATCGAGGATCTTCATGACGTCGGCGAGGTCCGGGCGGACGTGAGCGTTCTCCAGCTTCGAGATCTTCATCCTGGACTGGTGGATTAAACAGGCGAGCCGGTCGGCGGTCATGTCGCGCTCCTCGCGGAGCGTGCGTAGCTCCGCGGCGAGCCGCCGGCGGCGGACGAAGGGGCTGGTCATCGTCGACCTCCCGAGGCCGTCGATCACATGGGGGACTGGCTTCCGATTACAGCACGTGCTGTTCGAACACGCTCCGGAATCATCGGACATCGCCGCTGGTCGAGGCATCGATCCGTTCTCGACGCGAACGTTCGGATCCGGGACGCTCCACTCCGGATCGCGTCCGGGTGAGGTGTTCGCGAGTCAGGCGTGCGAATCGCGGTTTCCGGCGGGTGCGGCGCGCGACTGCCTGTGACCACCGATGCGTCCGATGTGAGCTGAGGAGCATTCCGGCGGCCCTCTGGAACGGTTCGCCGCCGACGACTTCTCGTGAGGTGTCCATGCTTCTCGCACTCTCCCGGCCGGACGCGACCGTGCCGGCCATGTACTGGCGCCGGTCCTTTCCCGGCCGCCCGGATCAGGCTCACGCGGCCCGCGAATTCGTCACCGCCCTGCTGCCCGACCGGCCGCGTCTCGATGAGGTGCTGCTCGCGGTGGGCGAGCTGGTCGCGAACGCGCTGCGGCACAGCGCGTCGGGCCGGGGCGGGTCGTTCACCGTGGACGTCCGCCACGCCGCGGACTGTACGGCCGTCTCGGTCACCGACGAAGGCGGCCCGGTCGACCCTGTCGTCACCGACGCCGACGACCTCGCCGAATCCGGGCGCGGCCTGCGTACGGTATCCCTCCTCGCCGACAGCTGGGGCTGGCACGGCGACGACACCGGCCGTACGGTCACCGTCATCTTCGCGGGGGAGGCGCCCGGCACAACCCCGGGCAGTGAGCCCGCGTCGGCGGACGAGGACGACGAGCCGACACTCCCGCTGAATGCCGCCGTCGACGAGCCGGCTCGGGCGCACGCCGACGGTCTGGCGGCCGGGCAGCCGTGACCAGCGAGTACGAGCGGGAGCTCGCCGAACTCCGCAAGGCACTCGAGCTGCCGGTCGTCGGTCACCCGCGCCGCGACGCCGAGCTTGCCGAGCTGCGGCGGCTGGTCGGAAAGTACGTCGACGACGCACGGCGGATGGTCGGCGAGGTCGACGACGAGAACTCGTGACGACGCGCGGCTTCCTGGGGCGCTGAATAGAGGGGATCCGATCTCGGATGAGGTCTGTCCGTCAGTGGTGCTAGCGGACAGTGAAACGTGAAACGTGCAGGTAGACGGACAGAGAAGGGCTGGCAGGTGGACGCTGGTTGTGCCGGTGTGGCGGACAAACCAGGTGCCGTCTCACGGACAGCCTCTGTTGTCTGGCGGACATCCGGGTGCTGGTACACGGACAACGAAACGTGCCGTGATCGGTGGAAGCGGGAAAGACCAGGTCACCAGGCGAGAAGGGGTGCAGCCGGACCTGCCTGGCGCTGCTGCACCAGACGATCCCCTGGCACCTGCGCATACATCTGATCATGGACAACGGCTCCAGGTGGTGTCCGAACGCCAGGCCGGCGCGTCCGCGAGCCGCCCTGCGGGCTAAGGCGGGGCTCGGATAGGTGACTGCTAGGTCTCAGGCCTAGGCACGTGACCAAAAGGTCTCGTATCCTAGGGGTGTGACCGAAGACGACGACCCGGTGTTCAAAGCGCTCGCCGACCCGACCCGACGGGCGCTGCTGGACCGGCTGCTGATCCGCGACGGCCAGAGCCTGACCGACCTGGAATCCCAGACGCAGATGAGCAGGTTCGGCGTCGCCAAGCATCTGAAAGTCCTCGAAGAGGCAGGGATCGTGGTCACTCACCGACAAGGCCGGGAGAAGCTGCACTTCCTCAACCCGATCCCGATCCAGCTCCTCTACGACCGCTGGATCGACAAGTACACCCGGCAGCGCGCCACCGCCCTCGCCGATCTGAAGACCGCTCTGGAAAGGACCACCATGACCGCCACCAACCCCGATGCCGCCGGGACCACCCAGGTCTTCCGCATCCACATCAAGGCGACACCGCAGGCGATCTGGGAAGCGATCACCACTCCCGAATGGACCGCCCGCTACGGCTATCACATTCCCGCCACCTACGAACTGCACCCCGGCGGCCGCTACATCGCCCACGCCAACGAGGGTATGAAAGCGATGGGAACCCCCGACGTCGTCAGCGACGGTGAAGTGACCGAGGCGCAACCACCCCACCGGCTCGTGCAGACCTTCAAAATGCACTTCGAGGACTCCCAGACCGCCGAGCCCTACACCACCCTCACCTGGCAGATCGAAGCCATCGACGAACACGTGTCCCGGCTCACGGTGATCCACGACGTGGCCGGAGCGCCCATCCACGCCGCGCTCCTCTCCGGTGACCAACTGGAGGGCGCCGGCGGCGGCTGGCCGTTCATCCTGTCAGACCTGAAGACCCTGCTGGAAACCAGCACCGCCCTGTCGGCCGGGCAGCCATGACCGGCGCCTCCACCCCCGGCTGGTCTGGGTGACCTGCGTGCTCTCCTGCCTGGCCGCCTCAGCCGCCGTCGAGGTCTACGGCCTGGCCTGCCGATTCGCCGGAGTGCCGATGAAGGCCGCCGCCGTCGGCGACTGCCTACCGGCCCACCTGCATGTCCGCCAGCAAGTGGTGCCACCGCGTATGTCATTCGCCATGCATCGAGGTTGCTGCAGAGCCTGCCGACGCGAAGCCTCCCAGCAGTCAGGAGCAGCCGTGGCGACTCCGGTAGAGCAGTGCGGAGGCCGCGCCGCGTCCTGCCCATAGCAGGCGCTCTTTCTTGCCGAGCGGGTGCTTCGCGTCGGTCGTTCGAACAGGCGGGCTGGGCGTTGCCAGTAGTCGTGCTCGCTCGTACTCCTCGTCGAGGATCTCGTGGAAGCGTCGCTCGCGGCTGTTCGCCGACGTGGAGAGGCGGGCTTCTCGTGCGCTCTTCCAGTGGTCGCGTCCGACGCGGCCCCGGAACATCTCGTTCGCGATGGCGCGGAGGCGCACTTCGGGAAGCGCTCCCTGCCCTCAGTTGGTGGAAGCCGTGGACTCCTGCGGTTCGGTCGCCGGGCGTGGCGGGGATCCTGGGTGGGTGACGGGGTGGCCGTAAAGGATTGAAGTCCACGCATTGGTGAGGGCGTCGACGAGGATTTCCTCGTTGTCGAAGGGGGGGACTGCGCCTGCGGCGAGGTAATAGAGCCGTTCCCCGAGCCAGGTCAGCGAGGCGGCGACGGCGCGTATGTCCACGTTGCCGAGTCGTTGGCAGGCGTGCGGGTCGGATCGGATGCGTGCCGCGGCGGCGTCGGTGAACAGGTCCATCTGTTCGAGCCATAGGGCTCGTAGGCCCTCGTCCGCGCCCCAGTTCTCCACGATCGCCATGAGAACGCCTGCGTTGGCCTGCCACAGACGGGCACCGTCCCGCACGCCTGCCCGGAGCGCGGCGACCGGGTCCTGCTGTCCGTCGATCCAGGGTTGTGCCGCCTGTTGCCCCTGCGTCACGGCCTCGCGTACAAGCTCGCCGAGCACGGCCTGTTTGCTGGGGAAGTAGAAGTAGAAGCTGGCCCGGGAGACCTCGGCGGCGGTCAGAATGTCGGCCACGCTGAGGGTGTCGAACCGGCGCTGCCGCAGCAGCTCGCGCGTTGCGGACAAGATCCGCTCCCGTAGCTCGGCGGAACCCGGCGCCGGTCCGGATCGACGGGCAGAGCGGGCGGTGCGCTTGGGAGGCATGCAACTCAGCATATGACGGCATGTACAGACACACCGTATGGACGAGTCGTCCATACGGTGTGTATGGTTCGGATCATGACGCACATAGCGGTCCATTTGGTCGTCACCGACCCGGACCAGGCCGCAACCTGGTACGCCGAAGCCCTGGGTGCGCAGGAGACGAACCGCATCACGCTTCCCGACGGCCGTACGCTGACCGTGGAGCTCCTGCTCGGCGACACGGTCCTGGCGGTAGCCGGTGAAATGCCCGCGCGGGGCATGCGTTCACCCGCCGGCCTCGGTGGCACCTCCGCCGCCCTGCACCTGCAGGTCCCGGACGTCGACGCGGCCTGGGCACGGGCGCTGCAGGCAGGAGCCACGGCCTTCGAGCCGGTCCGCGATGCCTTCTGGGGTGACCGCACCGGTCAGCTGCTGGATCCGTTCGGGCACCGCTGGGCGCTGGACGAGCATGTGCGGGACGTGCCGCACGATGAGATCGTCTCCCGGGCCGCGGAACTGTTCAGCGGATCGGCGACGGCATGAGGTACCGCACCTTGGGTACGAGCGGGCTGCGAGTCTCCGACCTGATCCTGGGCGCGATGACTTTCGGCGAGCAGGGCGGGGTCGGTGCGCCGCTGCCGGAGTGCCGGCGGATGCTGGACATGTACGCCGAGGCCGGCGGCAACATGATCGACACCGCGATCAACTACCGTGACGGAGCCAGCGAGCAGATCCTCGGCGAGCTGCTGAAAGGCCGGCGAGAGTCGTTCGTGCTCGGCACGAAGTACACCGTGTCCCGCGACCGCGCCGACCCCAACGCCGCCGGGAACCACCGGAAGAACCTGCGGGCGTCGTTGGAGACCAGCCTGCGTCGGCTGCGCACGGACTACGTGGACCTGTACTGGGTGCACATGTGGGACCGTGACACGCCGATCGAGGAGACCATGCGCGCGCTGGATGACGCGGTCCAGGCAGGCAAGGTGCTGTACGTGGGGATCTCCGACGCCCCCGCATGGATCGTGGCCCGCGCCAACACGCTGGCGCAGTGGCATGGCTGGAGTCCGTTCATCGGCCTTCAGGTCCCCTACAGCCTGCTGCAGCGCGACATCGAGCGCGAGCTGCTGCCGATGGCCGAGTCCCTCGGGCTGGGCGTCACCGCGTGGAGCCCGCTGGCCGGCGGGGTGTTGTCCGGCAAATACACCCGCCCAGACGGGCCCACAGCCGGTACCCGGCTAACCGCCGAGTCTGTCTCGGCTCGGGACCACGCCGTCGCCCGAGTCGTGCAGGAGGTCGCTGACGACCTCGGTGCCACGCCCTCACAGGTAGCGATCGCCTGGACGATGAGCCGCTCCCGCACCGTCCACCCCATCATCGGGGCACGCCGTGTCGACCAGCTCCGTGACAACCTCGCCGCCATCGACCTCACCCTGCCACCAGAAAGCGTCGCTCGCCTGGAACAGGCCACCGACTTCACGCTCGGATTCCCGGGTGACTTCATCACCCAGACCTCCCCATGGGTCTTCGGCTCGGCGCTCATCGCCCCACGTTCCGCCACGACCACGCAATGACCACACGAGCAGCGGGCGTAGCCGACACGGGTCCCGTTCAAGCCCTCCAGTGTTCCGGATAAGGCCCTGTCACCGGAACAGTTCGCGGAACAGCCTTACGGAACACCCCGACTTGGGTGCGTTGCCTTCACTCGGGCAGGAAGTTAGACTGACCGACTGGTCGGTCAGTCAGTGGAGGGATTCGCGATGCCTTTTGTCCAGACCAGAGCGGGGCAGGTGTTCTATGCCGAGCAGGGAAGTGGCCGGCCGGTCGTGCTGCTGCACGCCACCCTGCACGACCACACCGACTTCGACGCCGTGGCCGGACCGCTGGCGGCCGCCGGCTATCGCGTACTGGCCGTGGACTGGCCGGGCCACGGCCGTTCCGAGATGCCGGCCGGGCCGCGGCCAGTGACCGCGCCGCTGCTGGCCGGCGTTCTCGCCGATTTCGCCGCCGAGCTCGATCTCGCGCCAGCCGTGTTCATCGGCAATTCGGTCGGCGGGTACGCCGCGGCCAGGATCGCGATGGAACACCCGGACCGGGTCGCCGGGCTCATCCTGGTCAATGCCGGCGGGTTCGTTAAGGTCCCCCGCCTCGCGGCCCGCGTCCTGGGCGTCCCGGCCGTCAACCGTGCGGTGTTCCCCCGGCTCGTTCCCCGGTATATGAAACCGGACAGCGACCGGCTCCGAGCCATCACCCGCCGGGTCCAGGACCGGGCGCGCAGCAGGACAGGCGCCGCTGTCTCCGCCGCGCTGTGGCGGAGCTTCGCCGATCCGGCTTACGACCTGCGGGCCGACGGGCCCCGGCTCGGCGTGCCCGTGCTGCTGGCATGGGGGGCGCGGGACATCATCCTCCCCCTGTCCGCCGCACGCCAGACGCAGGCGGCGATACCCGGCGCGGACCTGCGGACGCTGAAGACCGGGCACGTGGCCTTCGCCTCCGATCCGGATGGATTCCTGGGCCTGGTACTGCCCTTCCTCGAATCGGTGGCGACTGCCGGGAGCGCGCAGTGAGTAGCGGCGTCCGGGAGCAGCGCGCGGCGGCCACCCGCAAGCAGCTCATCGCCGCGGGCCTGTCCCTGGCGGAGCGGACGGGCCTGGCCGGCATGAGCGTCAACCTCATCGTCACCGAGGCAGGCGTGGCCAAGGGCACCTTCTTCCACCACTTCCGCGACCGGTCGGAATTCCTGCTGGCGCTGCACACCGAGTTCCACGACCGCACGTTCGCGGAGATAGAGGAGACGATTGCGGGGATGACACCGGGCCGAGGCAGGCTGCTCGCGGCCGCGAACGCCTACCTGGATGAATGCCTGAGCCATCGCGGCGTCCGGGCACTGCTGCTGGAGGCCCGTGTTGACCCCGCGATCATCGAGGCGATCGCGTCCCGGAACAAGCTGGTCATCCAGCTGAGCAGCCCCGACTTCGCCGCCATGGGCTGGGCGCACCCGGGGCCGAGCGCGGCCATGTGGAACAGCGCCGTCGTGGAGGCCGCCATCCTTGAGCTGGACGGAGGCGGCTACCAGCCGGAAATCCGGGCGGCGCTGGCGCAGTTCCTCCGGGAATAGCGGATCCCCCGGGTAAGGCCTCGACCACGACAGCGTGGCGGTACGTCGAAGAGGTCCTCGCGCTGCTGTCCGCTCGGTCGCCGAAGCTCACCCCAGGCGTTGCGGGCCGCGAAGCGGGACGCACTGGCCTATCTCGTGCCCCGCTCAGTGAGACGTTCACCGGACGGCCTCTCTGAGACGGCGTCTTCGCAGGTCACGGCGGCCACGCCGTCGGCACTCCGGGTGTGGCCTCCGGCACGCCATCGCGATCCACCAGACGTGGACGGAGTTCGCCGCGCGGTGCCATTTCGCGGACCCTGAGCCGAAACTGGCTGCCATGCCTTCGCCCCGGACGATCTTCGTTGAACCGGTTCATTGGCGACCGGCACAAAGCAGAGGAGTTGACAGTGCGAGGAGACCGCAAGGGAAACCGCGATCAGGCCGGGGTTCCTGCCACCGGCGAGGTCCAACACCGTTCTCTCAAGAGGGCCGCCCAGAGTCGGCTCGAAGAGGCCCACCCGGACTGGGAGTTCAGGAGGGACGGCGTGTTGCGCCCGGCTTCGGGTTCTCAGCCGCAGGGTGAGCAGGGCTAGGACCCCTTCGGCCAACAGCCCGCGCTAGCGGGCAGGGA
Organism: Actinoallomurus purpureus; assembly: GCF_024055795.1. Classification (GTDB taxonomy): domain Bacteria; phylum Actinomycetota; class Actinomycetes; order Streptosporangiales; family Streptosporangiaceae; genus Actinoallomurus; species Actinoallomurus purpureus. Next base: position 138,196 of record NZ_JAMXMY010000014.1, read on the forward strand.
ATCGGTGTCCCGGTGGGGGCGTGTGGCTGACAGCCGCGCAGCCCTCACCGGGACATTTTGGGTTTCCCGGATCTCAGCGGACACCCGGAGTGTCGACGGTGTGGCCGCCGTGACCTGCGAAGCGCTTGTTGCAGCCGCTACGCCGCAGTGGCCGGCTTCCTGATTCCGACGAGAACAAGAGCGGCAACGTCTGGCCCGACGTATTCGTGCATGCGCGCGACCAGGTGAGGGCTGGTCAAGGGCGCCCGCCGAACGTCAGGCAGCCGTATCCGGCTCTGCGAGCGGTTGTTGACGTCGACGGTGTCCCCGGAACGATCGCTTATAGGGGTGGCAGCACGGAGGCCACCCGATGAAACAAACGAGAGGAACCTGATATGTCCGGTAACCCGAAGCGCTTCGACCAGCCGCACAGGGGCGACGACGAGAACGCGTCGGTCCTTTGGAAGGCTGCACAGGAGTCGCCGACTCGGCAGGTCGATGTCCAGCGCGGCTCCAACGGCAGCGGCCAGACGTTCACGACGGTGAACGGAGGACAGAGCGCCGCCGAGATCGAGGCGCAGGTGAGGGACGCGCGCGGACAGTAGCCAGCTGACGCTCAGCTAGCCTCGGCTACCTGGCGCTCTGACGAGCTGATACCGAGAGGCCCCGGGGAGCACTATCCGTCCCCGGGGCCTCTTCCTGTCTTCGAGCTCGTCATCGAGGGCGACCCAGCCCGCCGAGATCGACGTCTTGGTCGCCAAGATCCAAGTCCGGCTGAAGGCCGGGGTCGCTGTCAGTAGGGAACCGGCCGGTTCTCGCGCACCCAGAGCTGTTCGGCTTCGCTGCCTGTGGGGGGAGGCCATAGCCCGTCGATCATCCATAGATCCCGGGGGGTCTCGTCGATGTGGAACTCGCAGTGCAGGCCGCGGTCCTCGATGTGGGGAGCCAGTAGGCGGCTCAGGATCTCGGCGGTTTGCCTTCCTGCGGGCGCCGACGGCGTTTCGCCGCGCGCCGTGCCGAAGAGGCGAGGCCGGCCCTCCGCTGCAGGTTAAGAATCGACGGCGGAGGGTCGACGGCGATGGCGGTCAACGGCGCTGTGGTCAACAAGCCGTCCGACGCGACCGGCGAACGCCCTGTCGGCGACACCGTGCAGGTTCTCCCGCGGTGATCCGGCAGAGCGCGCCGCGCTGACGGAAGAACAGCGGCGGTCACCTCGACCGAGGTCGAGGCGACCGCCGCGTTTTTCACGAGGCCGGCGTGGTCACGGCTTCAGTCGTACGACCTGGGGGTCGTGGTCGCTCGTCTGGTTCGTGTACTCGGCGTTGACGTGGACCACCTGGTATTGCACGCCGTGCGTGCTCGGGGTCACCAGGATGTGGTCCCTCGGTCGCCTGGGCCGCGCGCTGCACCGCCGACGACTGCGCCGGGTACTGGTAGCGGCCGTCCGCGTTCTGGTCGCCGAGCTTGGAGTCGAAGTGGTTCGCGACGACGAACACCGGCTTGTTCCGGAACCGGAACTCGCCCGCGAGCGGCTTGCGGCTGGAGTCCCAGGCCGTGAGCTCGTGGCGAACGCGTTGCGGCACACCCGCTCCGGGCGGGGCGGCTCGTTCACCGTCGACGTCTACCACGACCCCTGCGTTCTTCACCTGGTCGGTGAACCGGCGGAGCACCGGGCTGCACCGAGCGTTGGTGGCGGTGCCGTACTGGAAATCGCCGCCTGCCGCGCGCCAGTGATCGATCAGGCGCGCGACGGCTTGCAACAGTGCTGATCACCGCGGTCCGGCTCTCCCACCCCGTCGCAGCGGAGCCGGGCGAGGGAGGTGCCACCCGACTCCTTGGCGAGCAGTCGTTTGAGTTGTTTGGATTCCGGTGGCCTTCGGCCTGGTCAGCGGCCGGCGGCATCCCCGCGAAACGCCCCGGCCACCACGGGGAATAGCTGCCGCTCGATCTGCTCGGCGGACATGGCGGCCAGCTCGGTGCCGATGGGTGCCAGCGCGAGCCAGTTCAGCATGCCGGCTGCGCATCGCGTACGGAAGATCAGTTCCTCCTCGTCGACTCCGGGCAGGTTCGGTGCCAGCGCCCGGACCGCCCCCCGGCGACTCCGGTCGAACTTGCCGTCCAGCCGGTCCCATCCCTGGGGCGGATCGATGCCGACACGCGCCACAGTCCGCATAATGGCCAGGTCCTGTCCGCCGGCCGCCAGTGCGCGCACCATCGGCCGGGCGAACGCTGCCGCCACGTCATGGAGTGTCGCGGTGGAGGGGAGGGAATCGAGTTCCCGGATCTTCTCGTCCAGATACCGTTCCAACGCGTGCTCGATCGCCGAGGCGCACAGCGCCTTCAGTGACCCGAAGTGGTAACTCACCGCGGCGACGTTGGCTCCGGCGAGATCTGTGATCTCGCGGAGTGTCACGCCCTCCTGGCCTCGTTGCGCGAGCAACTCCAGGGCGGCCGTCTGCAGGCCGTCCCGCGTGCGCTGACCAGTCTCCCGGCGCAGGTCCGTCTTCTCCGCACGCATCATGCCATGTATTCAATCATCTGATTGAGTATATTGTCAATGGTCGCCTCGCGGATCGAGGCCGAACTCGAGCGGATCCGGTCCCGCGAGGAGCGGACGCCGCCGCCTGGGCCGCCGCCCCGGATCACTGTCGCAGACCCGACCTGACCAGCCGCAGCGCGGCCGCGCGACCACAGAATTCAAACAGTTGCTTGACGGCCCGCGCCGCCGTCCATAAGGTAAAGCGAGCGTTTGAATTACTAACGGCGCACGACGACGGATCTCGGATCCTGAGAACCAACCTGGAGGAACACGACATGAAGCTGCTCAGCTGGAAGTCGATCACCGCCGCGACCGCGGTTGCTGTCGTGGGTGGTCTTTCCATCGCCGCTGTGCCGTCACAGGCCGCAAGCCCCGTCCACAGGAGCGCGGCGGTCCACAGCAGTACGGCGGTCCCGGACCTGACTCCTCGCCAGCTGGCGGAGCTGCCGCTCACGAACCGCCACCTCACCAAGCACGAGAAGCGCAATCTCGCGGTCGTCCTGCGCGATTACTACGTGGCGGAGGGTAGCCACATCGACGTCCCGACGTTCGTCAACAGCTTCACCAAGGACGGCGTCTTCAACGACATGGTCGGCGGCCAGGCCTATCGGGGGAAGGCGCTTGGCACCGTTCTGCCCTACATGAAGGGCCTCTTCTCCAATGTTCACCGTGACCTCAAGCGCATCACCGTGAACGGCGACGTGGTCAGCATCGAGCTGTCGATCCAGGGCACGTTCGATGGGGAACTCCAGTCGCCGGCGGGCGTCATCAAGGGGAACGGCCACAAGGTCGACGCGCCGACTGCCGACTTCTGGTACCTGCACAACGGCAAGGTCGAGAAGTTCGACTGCTTCGTCGGGTACTCGAAGATGTACTCCGACATGGGCGTGAACTTCGACTGGGCCTCCGCGGTCAACAAGCACTGAGCCTTTCCCCGGCGGGTGATGCCCGGCACTACCGGCCGCGCATCACCCGCCAAGGCGTGGCTGCCGGCACGCCGGCGTACACCGGGCCGTGCCGGGCGCGGTGGGCGCTAGAGAACGTTGACTTGATTGCGCAACCAACCACTGAGGAGCGCACGGGCATGACGACCCGCCTCGGAATCGGTCTCCCGCAGAATCGGCAGTACAACCTCGGCAAGGACGTGCCCGATGTGGCACGCGCCGCCGAGGACATCGGATACGACAGCCTCTGGGTGTACGAACGGGCCCTGTTCCCGGAACCCCAGACCCAGCCCCCGTACGGCGTCCCGGGCCTGCCCTGGCCCGACGCCTACCGGGGCGTGGCCGAGCCGCTGGTCACACTGACGCTCGCGGCGGCGGCCACCGAGCGGGTCGAGCTGGGCACCGCCGTACTGGTGGCGCCGCTGCACATCCCCTTCCAGCTGGCCAAGTCCCTGGCGACTCTGGACGCGGCGAGCGGCGGCCGGGTGGTCGCGGGCCTCGGCACCGGCTGGTCCCTCGACGAGTACGCGGCCCAAGGGGTCCGCCCGTTCGAGGAGCGCGGCAAAGTCATGGACGAGGTGTTCGAGGTGTGCCGGGCGGTGTGGGGCCCGGACCCGGTGGTCTACGAGGATGGCCGGATCACGAGGATCGCCTCGGCCGTGGTCGGGCCGAAGCCGGTCCGGCCGATCCCGATCCTGGTGCCGGCCAACACCCCGCGGGCGATGCGCCGGCTCGTCGACCACGCCGACGGCTGGCTGCCGTACGCCGACGGTTCCGATCAGGTGGCCGCTCGCTGGCGCCAGTTGCAGGATCTCGCCGCCGAGCGGGGCCGCACCCGGCCGCTGCGGACGGTGGTGCGCGTGAACCCGGACTACACCGCCAAACGGTACGAGGGGCCGGACCGCCGGCCCTTCCAGGGTGACGTCGAGCAGATCGTCACCGATCTGATGGCGTACGCCGAGATCGGTCTCGACGAGTTCCTGGTCGACCTCTCGTGGGCCGCGCGGGATGCGCGGGAACTGAAGGACGTGGCCGCCGAGGTGTACTCGGCGGCCCGTGCGGCCGGTTTCTGATTTACGAGGCCGGCGTGGTCACGGCTTCAGTCGTACGACCTGGGGGTCGTGGTCGCTCGTCTGGTTCGTGTACTCGGCGTTGACGTGGACCACCTGGTACTGCACGCCGTGGGTACGCGGGGTCACCAGGATGTGGTCGAGTACCTCCGAGATGCCGTCGTAGACGTAGGTGTACCGCTGGTTCTTCGGAAGTGTGCCGATCAGATCGGTCAGGATCGGCCTGTCGTGTCCGCTGGTGGATCCCGTCTTCAGCGCTGCGAGCGCGGGGCTGAACTGGTAGTCGTTCAGGTCACCGAGCACGACCACGTCGGCCTTCTTGTCCACCTTCAGGATCCGCTGGACGAAGGCGTGGACCTCCGTCGCCTGCGCCGCGCGCTGCACCGCCGACGACTGCGCCGGGTGCTGGTAGCGGCCGTCCGCGTTCTGGTCGCCGAGCTTGGAGGCGAAGTGATTCGCGACGACGAACACCGGCTTGTTCCGGAACCGGAACTCGCCTGCGAGCGGCTTGCGGCTGGAGTCCCAGGCCGTATTGGCCGGGTCGATCCGGCCCGGCGACAGGGTGAGGGCCGGCTTGCCCTTGAGCTTCTCGACGGACGTCGGGGTGGTCGAGCGGTCGACCGACGAGGCGCCCCGGTCGACGAAGGACACGCGCGCCGGGTTGAACAGGAACACCACCCGGATGTTGCCGCCCGGCTGACCGCCGTCCTTGTCGTTGACCGGGTCGATCTCGCGCCAGTCGTACTTCGGGCCGCCCGCCGCGACGATCGCCGCGGTCAGCTTGGTCAGCGTCTGGTCGGCCGCGACCACGCCGTCGTCGGTGGCGCCGGTGTTGTCCTGTACTTCCTCGAGCGCGACGATGTCGGGCTTGGCGAGGTTGGTCACGACTCCCTGGGCGAGCCGCGTGTACTTCGTGGCGGAGTCGCCGGGCGCGAGGTTCTCGACGTTGTACGTCGCGACCGCGAGCTGCCTGCGGCTCTGCGGCGTGGCGACGACGGGCGGCAGGTTCTTGTGCTGCACCGCGCCGACCTGCGTCGCGGCGATCGTGTAGCCGCCGAACTGGGAGTAGTCGACCGGGCCCGCCGTCGCGCCCTGGAGGACGTCGCCGACCGAGACGCCGGGGTTGCTGCCGTCCGCTGGCACGACCTCGATACGGCCGGAGGGCACGGCGTTCTCGGCGAGGAGTTCCGTGCCACCGCGGTACGTCGTCGTCTGCGCCGGCTTGGTGGTGACGAACTGCTCACCGTAGCTGTTGGACGGGCCGACTACCCGGGCGTCGTCGACCTCCACCCGCATGCCCTCGCGCGACTCCCAGAAGTCGAGGGCCGAGCGGGCCGGGTCGATCGGCGTCGCCTCGATGTTGGCCCCGCCGAGGTCCGGGGCGTACGTGCCGGGGACCGTGTCCGGCGTGATGACCTCGGCCGCCGGCAACGCGTTGCCGTGGGAGAGCACGGACGCGGTGGAGCCGCTGATCTCGGTCACCGACAGGTTGGAGGTCTTCTGGACCGTGTCGCCGCTGGACAGCGGGTAGTAGTCCTTGACGGTGCCCGACACGAGCACGGAGTCGCCCACCGCCACGCCCGGCGAGGAACTGTAGACGAAGACGCCCTCGCTGGTGGCCGGGCTCGCGTCCGGCGCCGGGTCCTGGATCCAGTAGCCCTTGCTGCTGCCCGCCGACCGGATCGCGGTGACGATGCCGGGCACGTTGGTGACGTGCTCGCTGTCGTGCGGCGAGAGCCAGTCGGCACCCTGGATGTCGTGGATGCGGAGCGGACCGGGCTCACCGCCCCCGCCACCGCCGCCTCCGCTCCCCGCGTTCGCGGCGCCGGGCGTCGGGTCGCCGGCGCCGAAGTCGGCGGAGTTGTCGTCGCTGTCCGGCTTGCCGCTTCGTTGTACGGAGGCGGTGTTGGACGCACCCGCCGCCGGTGCCGTTTCGTTGAACGCCGCGGTGCCGAAGCCGACGAGGTCGACCGAGGAGCTCTGGCACGCCGCCGAGTCCGCGCACGTCAGCGCCGCGGTGCCGTGGACCAGGGCGATCGTGCCGGCGGTGGCGGACATCGGGATGTTCCCGGTGGCCTGCGTCGCCGGCAGCGCCTGCGTACCGCCCGCGCCCTTCGCCTCACCGACGAGGTAAAAGCCGCCCGGCGCGATCGAGCCGCTCAGTGGGGTGACCTGCCAGGTGCCGGTCGCGCCACCGGAGTGGTACTGGACCGACCAGCCGTCCAGGCTGACGGCCGCGTCGCTCCGGTTGGCGAGCTCGACGAAGTCGTTGGTGTAGGTGGCGCCGGAGTTCCCCCCGCCGCCGTACACCTCATTGACCACTACGGATGTCGCCGGTGTGGCGGACGCCGGTGAGTCGCCGCCGGCGACCAGGGTGGCGAGCGCCAGGCCGCAGACGGCGACCCCCGCGGTCGCCCTCGTAAGCCCGGACAAGACGTGGGCGCGCAATAGATCCTCCGATGACCGTTTTGTGTCGGCCACCATAATGGGGGTGAGACGGCCGCGATGAAATGGCGGGCGAGGGTATTTTTCGCGAACTAATCGTCGACTCTTGTCGGTGCGCACGAGCGTAGAGTCTCCGGCCGGAGAATCAGTCCGGAAATCGCCGAACACAAAGCGATCAGACGGTCACGGAAACGTTCGGTGGTGACTGATTCCACCAAATCGACGTCACGGGAATCGGTAGGTTCTGCCAGCTCGGCCACGGACCCGACGGTGTTCCTCCAGCAGCGGCGCCAGGGCGGCGACGGTGTCGGCCCGGCCGAGGCGCGGTAGATGGTCGCCGACGATGAGCGGGCTCGGGACCGGTCCCGCAACGGAGACTCGAGTCGCCGTATCGACGTGGCGGTCGCATGTGATCATCATCACGGCGCGCCGCCGCGTGACACGGCGTTCGCCGTGGCGAGGGCCGGGTGGCCGTCCTGTGCGTGGGCCCGCAGACGCACGGCGATACCGGCCTTCCGGGGAGCGATGGCCGCCCGTCATCGTTGGTCGGCCCGGCTCGCGGCAGCAAGGCGAGGGGTCAGGAACCAGCCCTGGAGATGGCTCCGGTAAACCGGGAGGTCGCTGGTCGAATGGGGCTTTTGACTGCTAAATTCCGTTTGGAACGTGCCAATCAACGTTTGGGAAGATGCATGAACAAGTACGGAAAGAGCGCCGTGACGGCGGTCGTCGCCGGCATGGTCGCTCTCGGTGGAGTGGTTGCCACAGCCTCCGCCGCAAGCGCTGCGGGATCCTCTGCCTGCACCGTCAACATCCGCAACGCCACGTACAAGACGACCACCGCGGTCCGCCTGCGCAAGGGACCCAGCACCTCCTACACCTCCCTGGGTCTCCTCTCCACCGGGACCAGGTTCTACGGCACGTGCAATTACGACCCGTCGTACGGCATCGGTGTCAGCGACAAGGTCTGGACCTACGGGAAGGTGACCAGTGGGGCCAACTCCGGTAAGTGGGGGTGGGTCTTCTCCTCTTACCTGAGAAAGGTCTGATCCGCTCATCGTCTCTCAAGGGACCCCGGCAGTCGGCGATTCGTCTGACTGCCGGGGTCGCCTTTGTTCGAAGAGTCGCCCGAGCGGCTCTGCCTGTTCGCCGAACGGGTCATGGCCGCTCCGGAGAGTTTGGCCTCCGGCCGGGTCCTGCCGGGCGGGCTCGACCCGATCGCGCTCCACCCGCCCAAGGCGTTGTTCAGCGCCGCCAGGAACATCGAGGACGGCGGCTCACTGACCATCATGGCCACCGCGTTGGTCGAGACGGGCTCCCGCATGGACGAGACCATCGCCGAGGAACTCGGCCGGCTCGCCGGCATGCGGCTCCGGCTGGACCGCGACCTGGCCCACCACCGGATCTTCCCCGCGGCGGACGTGAACGCCTCCGGTACCCAGCAGGAGCAGATCCTGCTGGGTACCGAGGAGTACGCCATCGTCTCGCGCCTTCGCGAGATCCTCAGGAGGATGGACCGGCGGCAGGCCATCGAGGTACTGCTCGGCAAGTTGGCGGAGACCAAGACCAACAGCGAGTTCCTGCTGCAGGTGTCCAAGACGACCTCCGGTGGATGACCGGCTCGAAGAGGCAGGTCCCTCGGCGTCTCAGGCGAAGAGCGGAATCCGGAAGCGAAGCCTCAGGCGGTCGGGACGCCGCAGATGCGTATGAGCTCTCCTGCTGCCCATCGGATGGACGGGTGCTCGTCATCCTGCAGGTGAAGCAGGGAGGGGACTGCGGCTATGACGGCCTCGCGTTCCTCGCCGGGGCCGTCGGCGATGTCGGCGATGAGGAGCAGCAGGGTGTTGCGCGCCCGGTTGGTGGGGATGAGCATCCGCTCGACCAGGAACGGCACTGCGGGGGCGGCCGCTTTGACGGAATCGTGTTTGGAGACCAGGAGCTCGTAGAGCCTCTTGACCGCAGCCTGAGCCGCGTCCTCGTCGTCGCCGGCCACCTTGGCGATCAGGCCCGGGACCTCGTATGCGGGGCCGCGATTCGACCATAGGGACGCCCAGTCGATCTCGTCGAGCCGCAGCCGTAGCCTGCGGGTCGGCCACAGTCGGTCCAGGTCGAGCCGGAGTGTCGCGGTGCCCTGGCCGGTGGTCACGAACAGCACACCGTCGGAGGCCAGGGTGACGGCCTCGATGCCGGTCCCGATCGGCAGGTCCGCGACGTCCATGGTGCGCAGGTCCCAGACTCGCGTCAGCCCGTCCGCCCAGGCGGCGGCCAGGGCCGGGCCGGTCTCCAGGCGCGCGGACGTGAGCGCGGCGACCGGTGACCTTCGCCGGGCGAATGGCCCCCGCAACGGTTCGCCGGCGGTCGCCCAATACCGGAGCACCCCATGGGCGTCGCCGCTCACGACCGCGCGGCCGCCGTCTTCTGGCTGATAGCAGGTGACGGCCGTCACCGGCGCGCGATGCAGCGCCCGGGTCTCCGGGCCGTCTGTCGCCCAGACGTGGACACGGCCGGTGGAGTCTCCCGCGACGGCCGTCGTCCCGTCCTGGCCGGCGGCGGCCACGGTACGTCCTGGCAGTTCGGCGAGGCCGGGGATGTCGGAAATGGCCGGAACCGGCGGTGTGGCCGCCGTCGAGATGGCCGTCCAGCGGAGCCGGTATTCGGTACTGCCCTCCCTGAAGGACGCGGGGCCGAGGTCCTCGACGGGGGACGGCACCTCGCTCGGTGCCCCGAGCTCCTTGTCCGTCCAGGTGAGGCCCAGGGTCTCCGCGACCTGGACGACGGCCTCGCGGGTCCGGCCCTGGATCACGATCGCGAAGTCGGCGCCCGGGCCCCGGCCGTGGCGGATGAGGGCGTCCGGAGCCCCGTACGACAGGGCGTCGGTGCCCATCTCCTGCCAGGGCGGCAGGCCCAGCTCCCGGTACGACGCCTGGAGCCGCTCGACGATCGCGGGGTCGCCGTCCACGACGGTTCGGCGGACCCGCAGGGTCCAGCCGAAGTGCGCGGGGAGCCGTTCCATGGCGAGTTGCAGGAAGAACTCCGAGATGGACCGGCTCTGTACCACCCAGCCGTCATGGGTGTTGACCATGACCTTCGGGTCGGGAAGGTGCGCCTCGGAAGCGAGGTAACCCCACTGGTTGACGTACTGGTACTCGGCCATGATGACGCGGATCTCGTCACCCGGCGGATCCGCGACCGTGTCGGTCGCGGACGGCGGCCACTGGGAGTGCGTCCAGTACAGGCGCGGCCGGAAGGCGAAGGAGTTGACGGGGGAGTCCCACCATTCCACGAGCGCCGCCGGGATGGGATGGGACTCGTCGAGCTCGTACCCCGGCGCCTCGCCTTCTCGCGTCACGAGGGGCTCGCCGCCGGGATCCTCGTATCCCCACTCGCGCTGCACCTCGTCCAGCAACTCCCAGCGCGGGCGTTCCTGGGCGAGCCGTTCGGCGAACCGTCCGTAGTCGATGATCTCCGCCATGCGAGCATCCTAAGAACGTTCCATAGTAAAGATCGTAAAATCGCGAACCTTCCCGGCGAGACGTTGCCCACTTGATGCGAGCCGTTCGCCTGGAGGGCAGCGGCTCCTCACCTGCGACGCGAGACCCGTTCGGGCGCCGAAGGCTAACCGCGCCAGGGCGGTGCCGCGTGGAAATCCGGGTGTACCTCGATCGTCGGGGCCATGGTCTGGAGGAGCCGGCGGGCGCGGGACAGCGGATGCTGGGGGAAGTGCTGGTCCCACCACGGATCCTCAGACCAGTTGCGCGGGAGGCCGCCCTGGACCTCGGGCGCGTACGGGTGCTGGGCCCAGTACCGCATCATCTCGTCAGGGGTGCGGCCCTTTCCGTGCTCGGCCATGAAGCGGTCGAACGCCGTCGAGTCCCGCATCCCGGTCACGCCCTGTTCGACGCACAGGAACTTGAAGACCAGGCTGCGGTCGGCCCGTGGCAGGGTGAAGGACGCGATGTAGGCCACGCCGGGCCGGTCGGGCAGAGGCAGCTTGACGATCTCCTGGAACGCGGGGAGGCCGTGCAGGGTGACCGGGTCGAGTTCGATCAGGCCTCCGCCGGAGGCGGCCGTGCGTGCCACCGTGTCGCGCCGGAGCGCGTCCAGGTCCTCCAGTGGCGCTGCGAGGTTGGGAGGGATGTCGAAGCCGTGCAGCTCGGCGATGTCGCCGTCGGAGTTCCGGTAGGCGCCGGGCTTCAGTTGCTCCCAGCCGGTCTGGTTAAAGCGAATGGACATGAGGCGGGAGCTTAGCCACAAAGGGACATCCGACCCTGGTCCGGACCGCCCGCCCCACGTCGGGCGGCCACCGCCGGCGCGCGACCCGACCGACCGCAATCGCCGGCTCGCGACCTGACCGATCGGTCCCACGACACACCGTGGGACGCCCACCGCCTTCTACTCTGGTCGGCGTGCTGATCAGGAATGCCACCGTGGCTGACTGGCATGCCATCTGGCCGTTCTTCACCAGATCGTCGCGGCGGGTGAGACCGTTCCCCTACCCACTCGACCTCAACGAGGAGAAGGGCCGCGACATGTGGCTTGTGCCGGCACCGGGCCGTACGGTCCTCGCTGTCGACGACACGGGCATCGTGCTCCGGACGGCGAACGTGTACGCCAACCGCTCGGGCAATGGCGCGGCGTCGTACACGATCAACGGCATCAACCGGGTGCCGGGCAAGATCCGTGACTGGCCCGCATGTCCGGTGGTGTGAGTAGGAGGGTCGGTCGACCCGACCCCCCTACTCGCTCGCCGATGCCGTCGCCAGGAGCGGCCGTCTCCTGATGACAACAGGCGGTCTCATACGGTCTTACTTGGCCAGCTTCCAGTTGGTGCAGCTGTTGGGAACGTAACCGATCCGCACCCACTTGCCGTGGCTCTTCTTGTAGAGCGCGTTCCAGTAGTGGTCGGTGCCGTACGTCTTGCAGGTGCCCGAGAACCTGTACCCGCCGCCCTTGATGGCGTGGGGCGAGCAGGAGTGGTGCCCCTTGAGGAACATGCCGAGGATGGGGTTGCCCTTCTTCGACATGCTCGGCTTCTTGTGGATCCTGACGTTGGTCTTCGCCGTGATCGTCAGGTGGCAGTAGCTGGTCCCCGCCGTGGTGACCGGCGCGGCCGACGCGGAGCCCGCCAGCCCGAGACCGGAAATCGCGAACGCGGTGACCGCCGCGCCCGTCAACAGAACCTTCTTCATTTGTGAGACATCCTCTCAGTAAAGAGCAGCACTGATTAGCCGAGTGTCGAAAGAACGCGCGTTGGGTCGTTCACGACCCGACACGGGCGTCCTTATGGCACCGACGGGGAATGGAGTTCTTGTGCCGGGCTATTGCCTTAGGCAGGGCATTCCAGCGATCTCACGATGTGGACATCGCGAGCGGGAAAAGTTGCCTTGTTGATCGGAGCGAGATCCCGGCGGAGATGACCATACCTCCACGGCGGCTATCCGCGCCAGTATTCCACCTTCCGACTTAATTGAGTTGATGTGTTCTCGCTCACTTCACCGGAAGCGATCCACGCCGAACGCTCGCGAAAGAGCAGCTTGAACCGGAGTCGACAGCCCATCAGACGCGGGCCAGAGGAGCACGGTTCCACGGAATCGCGATTGGTCCTGTGGTTTCTGGGTTCAGCAGGACCTGAGAACCAATGCGGCATCCATCTCGACGCCCCTATTTTGCGGTCTGCATTTTCCGGCTGAGAATCGACGACCCGCAGTCCGGCAATCCGCCGACGAGGCGACACCCGATGGAGGGCTCGTGCCGTAGTCGCTCGTCCGTGCACCACACGTGGATGACGTCACTGCCGAGGACGACGAAGGAGCCGAGCTTGGCCAGGGGCAGGCCGTTCTCCCCGAACGCGCGGGCGGGCAGGAGGAGCTGCCACGTCCCGTCGGCGCGCCGCTTGGCGTGAGCAGTCGGTTGTCAGGCGATCACATCTCGGCGGTGTTCCACCGGTCATGCAGCTCGCGCGCTGTCCGCGCCAGCAGGGGGTGAGTCGGTGGCGAGTGCGGCCTCGTGTCTTGACCGCATGGCAGTCGGGGCATAGTGCGATCATCTGGATCGGATGGTCGCGGCCGCCGTCGGCGAGCTGGTCGATGTGGTCGACCTCCAGGATCGGCTCTCCGCGATCGTTGACGTCCGGAGCCGGGCGACCGCATTCCGGGTTCTCACAGCGCAGGACCGCGCGGCGAGCGGTGGCGAGCCGGATCGGATCTTCGGCGCTCCTTGAGTGTCGCCGCCCGCGCGTACGCGCCTCCGAGTGGGCGACCAGCGCGCACAGTCGGGTGTAGTCGGCTTTGGGATCTGCGGTGCTGCGGATGGACACCGTCTCCTGGCCGGAGGCTCCGGCGCGCGCGGGCCCGTCGGCCGCGACGGAACGGTCAAGTGGTCAGATGATCGACGAAGATTCCGATCAGGATCCGGTCACCGAACTCGTCGCCAAAGGCGAAATGGATGCGATTACGGTGGCCCTCGATCTTAGAGTGCCACTCACAACAGACCTCTCGACCCTCGTGCCAGACGTAGCGCTCGCGCATGGCCTTCGCGTTTTGATGTGTCTTAGGGCTCTCAGGCGATACCCGGGTGGACCCGCGGGACATTAGTATTGCATTGACTTCATTTGCCCTGCCTAATGCGGCCGTGTGTGCAGCGAGAAAGTGGTCATTGAGATCTGCGAGTTGCCTGACGATTTGCGATCGGAGGTCTCGATAGGAGCCCTCGAACCTCTTGAACGTAAGATCTTCGTGGAAGATCAGTTTCGGAAAAGCGCGGACGGTAAGCTCGAAGAACTTGCCTTCCGGGACGTTTTCCAGTTCGTAGAGGAACCTCCAGAAGGGGGGGAGTTTTGAATTATCTGCGAAGAAGTACAGCTGGGCTTCTTCGGCCAAAGTGGTCGCCGTGACGAAACTGCGATGCCGTGAGGAGGCCAAGACCAGGCAAGCGACCCCCTGACCCCTCAGTGTTGAGGTGAGAGCGTACGCGACAGACCATGCTGTGATCGGTGGCCCATCACCCAGTGCTACTTCATCGCAAGTAGGGGCAGAAGCGTCCCACTCTGGGCATTTTTGTATGAGACTGTAGAACCGATTGCGGACGTCGCGGTCGACTCCTGATCCGGGTTCCGAGGTCAGGTAGTCGTACAGCTCATGCTCGTCATGGCAGGATGCGTTTTCGAACATCGGCGGCTTCCAGGCGGGGCAGCCCATCGCCTTGAGTTCGGTCAGCTCGTCGTTGAACCGGTCTAAGAGAGCGGAGAGCTGATCTGGCGACAGCCTCCTGAAATCGAAGGTGCTCTCATCAATGACGACGCGCGGGGGGTCAGCGTCGTTGGGCACGGGCGAGACCTCCGAGGTCATTTTCCAGTTGGTCGAAGAAGCCGTCGGGCCATTCCGTCAATCCGCCGCGCTCGGTCATCTCGATCGCGACCGGTTCGGTGCCATTGAAGAAGTGAAAGATGGTATCTGTGGTGGCAATGCTCTCGTCAGCCACCGCGGCAAGCCGAATCCCGTTGAGCACGTGGTCGCTATGTGTCTCTACGATGACTTGAACGCCGGCGCCCGCCATCAGGCCAAGAAAACGTCCTATCCGCGACTGGCCGGCCGGGTGCAGGTGCGCCTCCGGGTTTTCCGCGATGAACAACCCGCCAATGGGTGCCAACAGCCCGGCCACGATGATTGGCAGCGCGTACGAGACACCAAACCCCATGTTGGGTGGGCGGATGCCATCAAGCAGGGAGCCGGGCTCCTGATACCGAATCACGCTGGCCGCGATGCCCACCGGCCATTGCGCGGTCACCCGGATCGGCCGGATGATGTCTGTCGCCCAGTCCTCGACCTGGGCCCGCAGGGTCGTAACACCATGCTCTTCAGTGCGCGGATGCAGCAGATCCGCGCGAACGGGGTCGTTCTCATGGACTGCGAGTACTTGGCCGGTGTACTGTCCCTGCTCGCCAACCCCAAGGTGGGCGACATCCTCTGCCGTGACCTGTAGTTGGTCCCGGGGGCCCAGCCGCTCTGCGGACAGATAGGTGAACGCGGCTCCATGCCCGCCCAAAATGGTTGGAGTCGACGGCCGTGGATCGACGACGGCGAGGTTGAGAGAGCGGCCACCGGGTGCCGCGAACCTGAACTCCACCGGGAGCCCGTCATCGATATCAAGCCGTATAGAGATCTCGGCCGTCTCGTCCGCTTCGGGGTGCTGAACATCCGAGGCCTCGCCGAGCGCGAGCCCGAGAAACCCGTTGAGGGCCACCACCTGAGCGTCTGGCTGGTATGCGACTTGGCGGGCAAGCAGCAACGACTGGATCAGTGTGCTTTTACCGGAACCGTTTAGTCCGGTGAGAACGGTCAGGGGGCGCAGCGGCAAGGATAGGTCGAGAAACCTCTTGAAGTTCTGGACGCTCAGCCGCTTGATCATTCTCCCATCACCAGAGCCTTGGCCTTGGCCAGGCGGTACTTGACCTTTGCGGTGCTACCGGTCGAGGTACTGATCGCGTCGACGTACTCCTGGTCGTCCGTCATTAGTGCCCGGGCTCCATCAACGACTCGCTGAGCATCGATCGCGATTCCAGCTTGGTCGGCCTCCGCGAACGCCACCGCCCAGCTTTCGAACAGCGGACGGTTCAACGGGAACAGCCGGTCCTTGTCGATGGGCCACTTGCGGAAGGCGTGCTCCCCGAACACCGCATAGGCCCCCGTCATCGCCCTCTTGAAGTCCGCTGCCAGTCGGTCAAGATCCTCCGAGGTCGTTCGGCCTGGATCGTCGATCCACGCTGCGGCTTCATCGAGATAAGGATCCATGGCGCCGCGATAGGCATCCGGGCCGAGCAGCCGGAATGCGCAGAATCGCAACACCAGTTCGCGATCTACCATCCGTACGTGATCCCGGAAGTTCTCGCCCACAGTCGACAGGAACGTTCTGGTGCTGGCACAGCGCTTCAGGAAGTCTCGGCAGCGATCGCTTGTTAGGCAGTGTCTGATTTCCTGCGCGTTCAGCGGCGTGCCGCCTGTATTGATCCGTTTGAAGATGTCGTACTTGACCTGCGAAGGTGTCTGCGGGTCGATGACATGGACTACGAGTTGGGTCTGGTTGAAACGACGCCGCCATACTGGGGACAGCTCGTCGAAGTGCTTGCCCTCTTCGGCGGTAAGATATTCAAGGTGGCCAAGCGCGTAGGCGTTCCTCCGCGCGAAGTCGAAAGCCGTCGACAGTCGCTGGAGCCCGTCAATGACCTTCATGGTGCCGTCCTTGTCCCGCGCGAAGTAGAACGCGGGCAAAGGAATCTGTAGCAGGATCGACTCGATGAGCCCACACTTCTGGGGGAGCTTCCATACCTGGTTGCGCTGGAAGTCAGGTGCAAGCTCCAGCTCTTTCTCCTCGATCATGTCGAGGACGTTTCGGAGCGAGAAGTTGCGGGAGCTCACCCGGATGGCGTCAGGCTCCCAAGGCAGGCCACGCTCCTCGTCCTCGCCGTCGGTCTCGGCCTCGACGTCCAGCGGCATGTTCTGGAAGTGTTCCTCGAGAACCTCGCGCTGTGGGGCGTCCGCCATTGGTTCTGTCCTCCAACTGTTAACCTGGCCCATCCTAGTGATCGTCTTACCTTCTCACAGTCGATTCAGCGAGGTGAAGGTACAACTCGGACGCGTGGTCATCATGGTTCACTAGCCTTCATATGGCGGCGAGCTGGCTTCAAAGAAGCAACTCTCTCAGATAGCCGCTGATCATCCGCATCGATGCGGGCTGTAGGCACTGACATTATGACCGTTTCGGGCGCGCTGCTGCCTGACCGGAAACGGCCAGAACGGCGTTGATGCCCATGAGGGATCCTCGTCCGAGATCCGGCGACGAATCACACCGCCAGAAATATGCCGATATCTGGCGGCTTGCGTCACCTTGGTGCTCGAAACCTCCGCACCGCCGGGGAAGTCCTTCGCCTTCAGAGGAGGTCGGCCAGGCAGGTGGCCATGGGCGGCTGCCGCGATGGCCTTGGAGCCGTACCGCCGTCGTCCTGTCGTCTTGACCGGGGGCAGGGCGGCATGTAGAGGTGCTCACCTACATCATCTCTGTCAGTAGGGAAACGGCCGGTTCTCGCGCACCCAGAGCTGTTCGGCTTCGCTGCCTGTGGGGGGAGGCCATAGCCCGTCGATCATCCATAGATCCCGGGGGGTCTCGTCGATGTGGAACTCGCAGTGCAGGCCGCGGTCCAGGGTGTGGGGAGCCAGTAGGCGGTTCAGGATCTCGGCGGTTTGCTTTCGTGCGGCGGGATCCTTCGCGTGGCGAGCGATGTGCTCGATCACGATGCGGACGGTGGTGGTCGACGGTTCTGCGCCGACCAGGAACGAGGATTCGGGGATCTCGTGGAAGAGGGTGACGACGTAGAACTTCGGCAGACCGCGCTGGACGTAGAATTCCGTGACCTCTGCGGCGAATTCAAGCTTCTGCCGGGCGGTATAGGTGCCGACTGGATGGTAGATGTTCCATAGGGGCATTGCTGTGTCCTTTGCGGGCGACGGCGGTCAGGAGCGGGTGTTGGCCATGCTCAGCGCCCGGTGGGAACGGTGAGGCCCTCCGCCGGCCCGGCGAGCGCCGCCTTCATCTGCCTGGTCAGGGCGTCGACGAGGACCTCGTTGCTGCCGTCCTCGATGCCGTCCATGACCGCTTCGGCAACCTCGGCTGGGGAGATCTTGTGGGTCGGGATTCCCGCGACCATGTCGGTGTCGGCGAAACCGAGGTGCACGCCGACGACCTGGGTCTTCTGCGGGGCCAGTTCGATCCGGAGGGAGTTCGTGATCGACCACAACGCGGCCTTCGAGGCGCCGTAGGCGCCCGAGCCGGCACTCCAGGAGAACACCGAGTGCATGTCGACCAGCGCGCCGCCACCGTTCGCCGCCAGGACCGGGGCGAAGCCGCGTGCAACCCGCAATGCCCCGAACACGTTGGTCTCGAACGTCGCCACCACGTCGGCCATGTCCGCCTTCAGCAGCGGCGACGGGAACAGGACTCCCGCGTTGTTGACAACAATGTTCACGTCACGGGCACGGTCGGCCAGAGCCGAGATCGCGTCCGGATCGGTGACATCGAGAGGAACGGCATCCACGCGCGGGTCCGGGCTGGGGTTGGGCTTGCGCGCGGTCGCGTAGACCTTTTTCGCACCGCGTCGCAGCAGCGCCTCGACGAATGCCTTGCCGATGCCGCGTTGACCGCCGGTCACCAACGCCACGGAACCATCGATCGCAACCATCGCGGATCTCCTTCACTCCGCACGACGCGACCCCCCGTCGAGCGCAGGCCGGCACTGCCCCAAGATCGTGGGCGTTTGCACCCCGGGCGGCCCTTCTCCGCCGTGACCTACCCCACTCTGTGGCCTCCACCTACCCGCAACGGCCCTCAAAAAGCCATCGTTTCTTGACGATCGCCGCCTTCGGTGAGCCGACCAGGAGAGAGACGCTGGTAGGTTGTGTCAAGATCTGTCCATACATGTCCTGATGATGCAAGTTTTTGCCATCACGGAGAGTCGCCGCTCCTGAACGGCCGCGCCGCCGGGCGCCGTCGATGAGACGGGCGTGCTCCACAAGATCCCCCGAGGAGCATCCTCATGCCATGGCCCCCGTCGCATGAATCATCGCGACACAAGACCGGTCGCGACCGCCTGCTCGCGGCAGTGGGCGTTCCGATCATCGGCGCGGCCGCTCTGGTGACGCTCCCTGCGACCGCCGCGGTCGCGAGGCCGCACTATCGCGCCACCGGCATCACCTGGCAGACCTGCCCGCGCTACGACCTCGATGCACTCCGCGTGCGGGACGATCAGATCCCTCGTTTCCGGAGCCTGATGGCCCGCATGGAGTGCGGGACCCTGCGCGTTCCGCTGAGCTATGACCAGCCGACCGGGCGGAAGATCAGCATCGCGGTGACCAGGCTGCGGGCCACCGACCCGGCGCACCGGCTGGGCAGCCTGGCGGTCAATCCCGGCGGTCCCGGCGCCAGCGGCTACCTGATGCCGGTCAAGTTGATCACGCGGAGCCCCACGAACATGCGGCTGAACGCGCGGTACGACATGATCGGTTTCGATCCCCGCGGGGTCGGCCGCAGCAGCAAGGTCGACTGCCCGGAACTGAGAGATGCGGTCACACCGCCGCACGGGCCACTGACCGAGCGGGCCGCCCGGCAGGCGTACGCACGGCAGGTCGCGGCCAACCAGGCGTGCGCGAAACACGACCCCGCCTTCCTTTCCCAGCTGACCACCGCCGACGTGGCGCGCGACCTCGATCAGATCCGCGCCGCGCTGGGGGAGACCACGATCAGCTATCTCGGCACCTCGTGGGGGACCGCGCTCGGCGCGCACTACCGCAGCCTGTTCCCCCACAACGTGGCCCGGATGTGGCTGGACAGCGTGATGGGACCGGACTTCCGGCTGGACGCCTACGCGGACACCACCGCTCAGGTTACGGAGCAGAACTTCTCCCGGCAGGCCGCGTGGATCGCGAAGCGGAACGCCAGGTACGGGCTCGGCACCACGCCCGAGGCGGTCAAGGCCGCCGTGCTGCGTCTCGAGCGCGCCTATGACGCCGATCCCAAGAGGAACGCTCACGCCTTCGTCGACGGTGGGGTGATCGCCGGCCTGGCATCCCAGGCGAGCGGGCACTGGGAACTGGCCGCAGAGGCGCTCAAGGCGCTGACGGATGAGCCCGGCCCCGTCGCGTCGCCCGTGGTTGAAATGATCTTTCGGACGTTGAACCCGCCGCTCGGTGCGTCGGAAGCGGATGCGAACGCCATGTACCGGGCGACGGTCTGTAACGAGGAAGCGGGGCGGCGTGACTTCGCCTCCGCGTGGACCGCCTACCGGCGGCGCCTGGCCCGCTACCCGGTCACCAGCCGGAACGCCGACTTCGTACCGACCTGCGCTGGATGGCCTCTTCCCGTACGGCCGTGGCGGCTGACGGCCGGGGGCGGCTCGCTCGAACTGTCCGCACATCAGTACGAGACGACCACGCCGTACGGATGGGCGAAGCAGATGCAAGCCGTGATCGGCGGGACCGTGCTGACCGTCGACGACGACGTCCACGCCTCGGCCGTCAGTGTCCCCGAGTGCGCCGCTCACATCGTGGCCTACTTCGACACCGGACGCCCCGACGCCGGACAGTGCCACGGAGCCGCCCCCGACGGCGCCGGCCACGCGGCACAGACGTAGGTGCGCCGTGCACGGCGATCGATCGCTCAGGATGAGCGGCCGAGTCTGCGGTTGATCTCCTCGGCGGAGAACTGCTTGGGGTCGAAGTCGTCGCCCGAGGCCAGGCCCAGCCACTCGAGCCTGTTCTGGTGCTCCTCGGCATCCGGATCGGCCAGCGTGGCCTTCAGCTCCTCATACCCCCAGACACCGCCGCAGTCTTCGGGCGGGCAGGCTCCCTTGCCCGCCGCGCAGACAGGACCGGTCACCCCGGCGTCGGCCGCCAGGACCTTCTCCAGCACGACATCATGCTCCCAGCCGTCGCCGAAGTCGTAGGTGTAGCGGATCTTGTCGCCGACACTGGTGAGCAGCTGGGACAGGCTTACTTTCCGCTCGTCTCGATGGTCGAGCTCGCGGTCGGGGAGCCCGTAGGTACTCCGGCCGTCTGAGAACATGTGCAGGTGGCTGTTCTCCCAGCCCATGGCGGCCTGGATCACTTCGTGGAGCCGGTCGAGGCTGACATCGGCGGGTACCTGGAGGCGCCGCCACACCGGTGGTTTCGTCACCCCGAGCAGCTGAACCTTGATCTGGTACCCGGCGGCGGAACGATCTGGGCGACGGGGCGGGACCGGACCGGCGTCCCCCGGGTCGGCCCGGACCAGGCGAAGCACCGGAGCCTGTGCTGACGCGCCCACTCCCGTGTCGACCGGTGGCCTGGCCGGGTTCGTCGGGCCGCCGCTCAGCAGTTTGACGAGCCGGGGCGCGTCCGGATGGCCGCAGTCGCCCAGCAGCGGCAGGACCTCTGCCACCTCGTCACCGACCTGGGACTGCAACAGGGCGGGGAGCAGATCCACGGGCAGCTCGGGCGGCAGGGCGTCCAGCGCGGTGACCAGCGTGTCCACGGTGATCCATGCCGCATCGGCATCGGCCGGCTCGCTATCGTCCTGCTCGGCCAGCCAGACCCGGGCGTAGGCGCCGAACCCGTCCTTGGCCGCCCACTCTCGCCATGCGGGTGCCGCCTGCGGGCCGCACTCGCGGGCCAGGTCGAGGGCGGTGAGGCGTTCCTGCCCGGACGTGGATTCACCGGCGGTGAGCAGTTCGCGGGCGGCTGCGGCAGGGGTCCGGGCCGACAGCCACGGGCGGGCCATCAGCACGGCCACCATGGCGGGAAGCTGAGCCAGCGCACCGACCAGAGCCGCGGCATCGATATCCGCCGGCGGGGCGCTCTTGCGGAAGATCACATCGGTGAGCCAGCGGCCGAGCGGTGTCAACTCGGCGACGTCGCCCCGCAAGGCGGCGATACCGAACTCGCCCAGGGCTTGCACCGTGTCCTCGGCATCCACCTCGATGCCGAGGTCGCCGGGAAACCCAAGAAATATCCCATCCGGGTACCCGGGCTGCGGCGTGCAATCCGGGCACGGGCAGCCGGGCGAGGCGTCGCCGATCAGTTCTGTGATGCTCGCGCCCAGGTCGGCGAGTGAGGCCACGCCACCACCCTCGTGGAGAGTGGCCAAGGCGACCAGGTAGTCGAGATCCGCCTCCTCCGTCTCGCCCACCAGCCCGAGGGACTCCAGCACACACCTGCTCCAGACGGCCAGCACGGTGTCCGACGCCCCGTCCAGCCACGCCTGAAGGGCCGCCCCAGCCCTCACCCGGCCGCCGGTCACCTCGATGAACCCGGCCGCGGACGCCGCCGCCCACGCCATCATCAGCTCGTCGATGTCCAAAGCGCTGCGCGGCTTACGCGACGGCACCTCGATACCGAGCAGGTCACACGCCTCGACGGCGGCGGCCGGCCGGAGCACCCCACGCGCGGTGACCTCTCGGCCGGCACCGACCCACTCGGCCAGCGTCTGGGCGGTGGCCAGCACGGGGCAGGCCCGGGCCGCCGAGGCCAGCTGTTCGGACGAAAGGTCCGGTGTGTGGACGACAGCGCGGCGTGGCATGCGTGCAGCCTATGGGAGGCATGGCCGGGAAGATGCCGGGTCCGCAACGCAGCGGGTTACCGTCAATGCCGTACGGGCAGTCGCACTCCTCGGACAGTTCCCCGTCGCCGTCGACTGGCGTGATCAACTCAGTCGGGTGCGACCATCCGGATGCGATCGGGGAGGCATTCGATCAGGCCACGTCCACACCCAATTCGCGGGCGAGTACGTACACCGACACCGTGAACAGCCCTGCGGTACGGGTCGGGGTTGCCCTCGAATAACCGGGGTGCGGCTGACAAGCAACGACAGCAACCGACGCCTGCCGCAGGCACCGCTAGCGCGGCCATGCTGTGGTGCGCGGTACGCCGCCGATCGACCACCCCACGAGGTGTCCATGCTTCTCGCGTTCTCGGAGCCGGCCGGCGTCGCGCCGGTCATGTACTGGCGGGCGGTGTTCCCCGGCCGTCCCGACCAGGACCACGCCGTACGGGCGTTCGTCGCCGGTACTCCGGTGCTGTCCTTGGTGGGATTCTCGGTGTCGGTAGGCGGTGCTTTGGGCACCGATGGGATCCGGCGCGGCCCACCGCGGCCGCGCCTCGGCCGTCTCGTTCCGGCGTTTCTACTGAGGCGATAAATATCTTGCCTCAGTAGAAACCTCAGAGAAGACACCCACGCCTCCCTCGCGCGATTCGCCCGGAATGCAGGGTTTCTGCCAAGGATGCCGCGACGCCGATTCACGGCCGGGAAACATCCACTTCGCCGTTGCCGTGCGCCGGCCCAGTGCAGGGTTGACCAAAACGGCGGGAAGGGGTGGTCCCTTCCCGCCGAAAATTGGGTCAGTCAGAGTCGGAGTTCCTTCGACTCTGATATTTGGCCGCCCCGTAGGAGGCGACGACAATGAGGATGATTCCCAGCCACCCGAGAGGGCCGGGGACCGTCATTTCGACGAGCATCCCCATGAGGATGCTGGCCAGCGTCATGAGGGGCGATAGCATGGCGTTCGCCGACGCTCGAAGGTTCCCTTCATACGCCTTGATCACCAGCACACTGCTCAGTGTTGCGACCACCCCGGCGCCCGCGCAGAGCAGAAGGTCTGACCAGTTGCTCGTCAGGACCTTCCAACCACCGTCCATGGACGATGCGCCCACCGCGAGGATGGCGAGCGCGGGAATCGCCGCGAGGGTGCTGATCTTTCCCTTGAGATCCCGGTCGAGAGCCTCCATCTGCCTATTGCCGACGGCGTACGTTGCCGACGTAATGATCACGGCGCCGACGCCCAGGATCCAACCGGGGACCTCATGGCCCAGAATGGGGAGCCCTGGACCAGGAGAGAAGTGCGCTCCGTTCCGGCGGGCCGGATCGTTCATCAGGGCCACGATTCCGGGCACGGCCAGGATCGGCCATACGGCGGTTGAATACCGTCCTTTCCTGGCGTCCTTAAGGACGTCGCCGCCGAGCGTGAACACCGCTGTGCAAAAAAAACCCAGCGGCGCCAGCGTCTGCGGCGCTATCCACCGGAACGTGTAAAGGGCGGCCACGTTGTTCGCTCCCAGGATGATGCCCCGGACAAGGACCGACCTCCATACCGGCCAGCTGCATCGAAGCGACGGCCGGTATAACCGGAATTGGATGGAAAAGCTGATCACCATGATAATGATGGCCGTCATGAACGGCCCCATGTTGGTGATCACTCCTGTCGCCGCCAAGAAATAATTCTTGGCGATGGCCACCAACCCGCCGAGCGCGGCTATTGCGAGAATTTTAAGATCCTCGGGGTCACTGAACAGCGGCCCCGATAACCTCCTTATTGCTGCGGGTGGCACCCGCAGCAGCCTTTTAGTTTTCATGGGACTCCTCTTGATTGCGAGGGCGCACAAAGAAGTCCCGAGAACATCTGTCCCGGCTCCTTCGATGCGCCCGTTTTCACGGAACAATTAGAGAGCCGGGACGGCTCTTAATTTTCGGTTGTGATTGCCAGTTTGCCAGACCGGCGGCGACCTTGACCAGGCTTGCCGCGGTCGGGGCCGAGATCGACGGCTATGCCGGCGGGTCTTCAGGGGAGAGCAGGTCGGCGAGGAGCAGTTCGAGGGCCGACTCCTCCTGGACGGCGACGCCCAGGGCGGTCATGGCGGGTGTCAGTTCCGGGTCCCAGACCGCGTCGACGGGTGCGCCGGTCAGCGGCGGTAGCGGCGTGCCCCGGTCGCGGGCCGTGGCGACGTGCTGTTCGTAGTCGGTCGCCCGCATGCGCCACGGACGGGCGGCGTACCGGCCGATCATGCGGTTGGCGATGGCGATCCCCGGCCAGTCGAAGTCGCCCCGGTAGGCGAGGCGCGCCCCCGCGGCGTGCAGGGCGTCGAGCAGGGTGAGCGCGGTGGTCGTCGGGTTGCCAGAGACACAGACCAGCGGCCGGGTGCACCCGCGGTCGGCGGCGGCCTCGACGACGCGGGGATTCTCGCAGACGAAGACCTCGGTGTCCGGTGGGAGACGCCAGGTCATGCGGTTCAGGTCGCGCAGCGTCAGATGGGTCTCGAAGCCGGCCCGCGTGCGGTCGCGGAGCAGCCGTACGGTGGGTTCGTCGCCGAGGGGCGCGAGCCCGTGCGTGAGCACCGTGGTGGACACGCGGTCGACGGCCACGCCGGCCGCCTCCCACAGTTCGCGCCGGGAGCGTGCGTCCTGAGGCGGCGCCACGTCCAGAGAACGGGCGACGGCGCGCAGGACGATCCGGGCCAGCAGGGTGCCGTCGTCCAGGCCGTGCGCGGTACCGGTCACGCGTTCGGCGAGTTCGCCGCGGCCCGGCAGGCCCGCCGCCCCAGGGGACCCTGAAGCCAGGCCTGCACCCGAGGAGGCCGGACCGGCCAGCAAGGCCATGACGTCGATGGCCTGGACGATCAGCCGTCTGGCGTTCTCCGGGGCGAGCCGGGCCAGGGTGCCGGCCCGCCGTACCTCTTCCAGCCACGGTCCGGACCAGGCCGCGTCGGCCAGGCCGTGGGACCGTAGCGCGTGATCCGCGGCGGCCCACACCGCCTCGGCCGCGGCCCTGCGGGCGTCGC
Organism: Actinoallomurus purpureus; assembly: GCF_024055795.1. Lineage (GTDB taxonomy): Bacteria > Actinomycetota > Actinomycetes > Streptosporangiales > Streptosporangiaceae > Actinoallomurus > Actinoallomurus purpureus. The sequence goes on from NZ_JAMXMY010000014.1 coordinate 163,301, forward strand.
GGGCGGCGGGCCGGTCGGTGAGCGGGCCGCGGAGTTCCGCGACGACCTCGACGAGGCCGCGCTCGGCCGCGCCGGTGCGCAGCTGCGCGTCGAGGTCGGGGAGCGCGATCGAGACCGCGTCTCCGGTGTACGGGCGGCCGGTGAGCAGGGCGAGGGCCTCGCGTTCGGCGGCCGTGACGCCGTCGAGGCGCAGTCTGCCGCGCACCTGCAGGCCGCCCCGTTCGAGGCGGTCGCGCAGCCGGTCCCACAGCCGGGCGAGAGCGGGCTGGTCGAGCCACGCACGTGTCTGCGGCGTCATCTCAGCGGCGCTCACGTGCTCACGAGTCGCTTGTGGCGGCCGTCCCAGGTGAAGTGGACGGTGGCGACGCCTCGGACGTGCGGGTCGCGCAGGCACTCGTAGATGTGCAGGCTCGGCACGGTCGCGAAGCAGCCGAACAGGCGTTCGCTGGTGATGACGAAGTCCAGGTCCAGTTCGACCAGCAGGCCCAGCAGCCGCCCGTGCGTCGGCTCGTCGACCTTGGCGAACGCGTCGTCCAGCAGGATGAGTCGCGGTGCGGCCGGGGCGGCGCCGCTGAGCGAGGAGAAGTGCGCGGCGGCGGTCGCGAACAGCACGAGGTACGACACGACACGCTGTTCGCCCTGGCTCAGCGCAGTCCGGTGACTGAGCACGCGCTCGCGGTCGGGGTTGGCGGCGTCGGTCACCTTCACCCGGAACGCGTACCAGGCCCGGTAGTCCAGCGCCGCGCGCAGGTGCAGGGCGTATCCGGCGGACGGGTCGGCGCGCCGGGCGTCCTCGATGCGGCGGCGGAGGGCGTCCCGGAGCCGGGCGGACTGGTCGCGGGTGCGCAGCGCCGAGGGACTGCGGAGCAGTTCGACGGCCGCCCGGATGTCGGCGTCGCTGCCGGCGGGCAGCTCCCACACGAGGCGGGTGCCGATGCCGTGCGACGAGCGGACCTCCTCGAGGGTCTCGTTCATCGCCGCGACGAGGTTGTGCGCCGCCAGCACCTGCCGGGACAGGTGGTCGCCGAGCTCGCCCAGCAGGTACCGCTCGAACACCTCCTGCTCCCGGGTGGACAACCGCAGCCGGGCCTCGGCGAGGGCCGCGCCGATGCGCGTGCCGACGACCGCGACGTCGTGCGCCCCGGTGTCGTCGTGCAGGGCGAACCGTTTCACACCGTCCACCTCGTCGACGCCCGCGTCGTACCCGCCCGCGAGGTTGTCCCGCAGCTCCTCTCCCCGGCGGAGGATCAGCGAGTCGCTGACGTCGGCGGACGCCGGGCCGAGCCGGGCGCCGATGTCGTCGGCGAGGGCGTTCAGCGCCTTGATCCGCGCGCGTACGTCGCCGTCCTGCGCGGCGTCGTAGGCGCGCAGCGGCTCCTCGACGTCGCCCAGCGCGGCGGCGAGCGACAGGCCGGGCAGGCCGAGCGGGCGCCGCAGGCCGGCACCGCCGTCGACGACGATCTGTTCCTGTTCGCCGCGCGCGGTGACGGCGTTCTCGCGCCGTACGCCGGCGACGATCCGGTCCTGGCGGAGCTCGTCGTGGCGGGCCCGGAGCGGTGGCAGCCCGCGTACCGCCGTGTCGAGTCGTTCCTGGGCTTCGCGTTCGCGCGCGAGGATCTCCTGCTCGCTCGCGCCGACGGACTCCTCCAGCAGTGCCAGCTCACGCCGCGCGGCGGTCAGCGCCGCCCGCGCGGTCGCGTACCCGTCCTCGGCGAGCGTACGGTCGGCGCGCGTCTTCTCCCAGCCGCCGCGTACCGCGCCGTGCGCCGACAGCCGGTCCAGCACGCGTGCGGCGTCGCGGCCGAGTGTGCCGATCCGTGCCTGCAGGGTGCCGAGCTCGGCGCGGATCCGGGCGAGGTCGTCCGGGTCGGCGGGCAGGCCCTCGGCGCCGGCCTGCGCCTCGGCGCGGGTACGCAGTCGCACCGCGGCCGCACGGGCCTCCTCGGCCTCGCCGCGGGCACTCGCCAGCGCGGCGGTGAGCCGTCCCGTCTCGGCGATCGCCTCCTCGTACGTCGTCCACGCGTCGGTGAAGGCGCGCGGCCGTGGAACGTCGCGCAGCACCCGGCGGAGCGCGTCGCGCCGCTCCTCGATCCGCACGCGTGCGGCCCGCGCGGTCTCCAGCGCGGCCTCCAGCTCGTCGATCCGCTCGGTCAGGGCCGCGATGCGGCGCCGCCGGGTCGCCGCCCGGACGCCCGCGCCGACGTACTCCGGGTGGTCTTTTCCGTACGCGCCGTGGGTCACGCCGAGCCGCCATCGGCCGTCCGTGGCCGCCCAGCTGGACGCCGTCTCCGTCTCGCCCAGCCCGATCGAGCGCAGCAGCCGGTCGAGGCCCTCCGCGCTCACCCCCTCGGCGGGTACGGGCCGGAGCACGTCGGCCAGGCTCGGGCCCGCGACGGGCGTTCCCGGGCGCGCCAAGACGTCGCGCGTGCCGGCGGCCAGCGCGGTGCCGTCGGCGCACACCCAGGCGCCGAGCAGCCCGCTCGCCTCCAGCGCGGCCTCCAGGCCGGTGCGGTCGGCGTCGGGCAGCCCGTCCGCGAAGTCCAGCAGGCGGAACAGCGGAGCGCCGCCGCGCGGTGGCCGGTCGGCGGTCGCGTACGGGGAGCGGGGCGGTTCGGGGTCGGACTGCCGCTCCCAGCGGCTCCGCTCGGCGCGCGACTCGGAGAGGTCGGCGCCGATGGAACGTTCGCGGGCGACCGCGTCGTCGCGTTCGACGTCGCAGGCCGCGAGCACCGGGTCGGTCACCTCGTGCGCGGCCTGAGCGACGGCCTCGGCGACGTCCCGGTCGAGGCAGCGATCGGTGACCGGGAGGTCGTCGTCCTCGTCGGGGAGCGCGACGAGCGTTCGCACCACGGCCGGGTCCGGCAGCCGGTCCGCCCATTCACGTACGAGCCGGGCGTAATCGGCGGACGCCTCGACCAGCCGGGTACCGCGCTGCCGCTCGCGTTCCTGTGCCCCGCTCAGCTGCGCTTCCAGCCGCTCGGCCTCCTGGCGCAGGGCCGCCGCGCGGCTCTCCGCGACCGCGACCTCCTTCAACCGTTCGGTGAGCGCGTCCGCGGCGCGCTGGCGCGCCTTGGCCACCCGGGCGGCCTCGGCCAGACCGTCCCGCCAGGTCGCCAGCTCCGCGGCCGTCCGTTCACCGAGCGTCTCGGCACCGGGGCGTACGGCCTCGTGGTCGCGGCCGTCCGGATCAGTGATCGTCTCGGTGGCCGCCGTGGCCAGTGTCGCGGTCGTCGCGGTGGGCGGCTCTCCCAGCAGCGCCTCGTCGATCCCGCACGCGCGGCTGCTGCTGCGGGCGTCGCGCAGTGAACCGCGCAGGTCGGTCAGGTCACGGGCGATCTCGGTGGTCTGCGTACGGAGCCGATCCGCCGCGGTCGCCTCACCCTTACGGGCCAGCTCGGCAGCGGTCCAGGCGCTGCGCGCGGCATCCTCCACGGCGCGTACGGTGTTGCGTTTTTCCCGCAGGTCGTTCAGCGCGCCGTACGCCGCGCTCTCCCGCAGCGCCCGCAGGTCGGCGTCGGCCGCGTCGCGGATCTGTTCCAGGCTCGCCACCCGACCCTCCGCCTCGGCCTCCTGCTTCGTGAGCTCGGCGAGGGTGCGTTCCGCGTCGCCGGCCGCGCGCCGCCGTTCGCGCAGGAGCCCCAGCGCGTCGTTCACCTGGGCGACCCGGCCACGGAGCACGCCGCGCAGGTAGCCGCGATAGGCGGTCAGGAACGTCGTCAGCGCGGCGTCGGTCCGCTCGAGTCGCGCCAGTTCGTCGCGTACGGTGTCGAGGTCGTCGAGGTTGCGGGCGACCTTGTCGATGACCTCGTCGTCGAGGGGCGGAAGGGCGTCGCTGAGCACCTTCACCAGCTCACCGGACTCGATCCGGTCGCCGATCGTCGGCCGGCGCAGCCCGTACAGCAGGTGCACGAGGTTCCGGTACCGCGCCAGGTCGGTGAGGCCGAACAGGTCCCGGGCCACGCGGGCGCGGTAGTCGGCCGCGCGGTCTGAAGCAGTTCTCCGGGCCGACCAGTTCCCGCAGCTCGGCGGGCGTGGGACGGCGGGCCGGATCGTGCAGCGGCAGGTCGTCGCCGACGGCGAGCGAGGTCACGAAGAACATCGGTTTCGCCTCGCCCGTCGACCTCGACGCCCGGACCGCGACGCCGAGCGTGAGGCGTTCGTCGGCGCCGTCGTCCTCGGTCGTCCGGGCGAACTCGACCCACAGGTAGCCCAGCCGGTTGGTGCCGGTCGTCCAGCCGTCCAGCATGAGCCACTTCAGCGTCGTCTTGCCGCCGCCGGCGGCGTCGAGCCTGCGGGTGTCGCCGTCCAGCAGGAACGGCAGCAGCATCTCCAGCGCCTTGGACTTGCCGGCGCCGTTCTTGCCGCGCAGCAGCAGCCGCCCGCCGCCGAACAGGAACTCCTCGTCGTACTGCCACACCTGGTGGATCCCGGCGCGACTCAGCCGGAACCGGTGCGGGTTCCTCGGCAACGCGATCACGTGGTGACCTCCGGGGAGTAGCGGGCGGCCGCGGGCAGCAGCCGCAGGCTCCCGTCGCCGGACCGGTCGATCAGGCGCATGCGCCGCAGGAGGTCGGTGACGGCCTGGTACAGCAGCTCGGGGGAGTCGGTGTACCGCTCCGCCCACGCCTTACGGTGCCGTTCGACCAGTTCGGCGAGCACGGACTCGATCCGCCCGTCGGGAATGTCGGCGGAGCCGCCGTCCGGGGTGAGCTCGGCGACCAGGCGTTCGAGCACCAGCAGCGCGGCCCAGGGCACGGTGCCGGATCCGGGGAACTCGATGTCGCTCAGCTCCCCGCCCGGATCGAGCAGGGCGACGCCCTCCGCCCGGATCTCGGCGTCCAGGCCCAGGAACTCCTCGAACGTGCGCTGCTCGCGACGCTGGTTGCGGCGCAGCCAGTCGCGTTCCTCGTCGGTCAGCTCCCCGACGTACACGACCGGGGTCTCCACCAGCCGCCGTCGTACGGCGTGCCGCGGACCGGCGTGCTCGGGTGCGGCCGCCAGCTCGATCAGCTCACCGGGCGACGAGGCCCGGCCGATCGGCCCGCTCACCAAGCGCCGCGCGACCTCCCGGTCGACGGTCAGCAGCGCCTCGGCCATGCCGTCGCCGGAGTAGGACTCCACCGATCCCTCATCCTCCGCCAGCACGTGCCAGGTCATCAGCTGCTTGAGTGCCGCGACCAGCGCACGGCGTTCGACGATGCGGTTCGGCTCGCCCAGGTCGATGCCCGCCTCGGCGGCGGCCGCACGCGTACGGGTGACGATCTCCGACAACAGCAGCTGCTCGGGCGCCGTGACCAGAACCGACAGCGCCAACGCGAGATAGGCGTACGTACGAGGGGTGAAGGGCGCCCCCGACGTGCGCTCGAGCCACCGGCCGGAGTCATGGCCGAGGCCCGCCTTGAGCAGCCGCGCGAAACCCGGCTCGACGATGAGGCGGTACCCCAGCAGCTGTCCGAACTGCCGGGCCAGCTCGTCGGCATGCCGCCGGATCAGCGGGAACTCCTCGGGATGCGTCTCCGGGGTGACCAGGGGCTCCCGCAGCAGCAGCCGGGCCGCGGTGCGCCGCTCGGCCGCCAGCTCGTCGGCGAAGTCGTTCATGCGGCCTCCTTCGTCGGAGGAGTGACCAGGCGTGCCATGCTTACGATTCGCTCGCTCCGCTCACTCATGCGGCCTCCTTCGTCGGAGGAGTGACCAGGCGTGCCATGCTTACGATTCGCTCGCTCCGCTCACTCATGCGGCCTCCTTCGTCGGAGGAGTGACCAGGCGTGCCATGCTTACGATTCGCTCGCTCCGCTCACTCATCCGGCCGCTTCCATGTCCGGACGCGCGGCGGCACCGAGGTCGACGCGCAGCCCGTCGAGGACGAGGTCGCCGTCCACTCCGTGGATGACGGCCGCGGCGCCGGCCGTACGGATCAGGCTGAGCCGGACGTCCAGGTCGTCGTCGGAGGCCTCCGCGTCGTCGAACCTCGGCGGCGCCGCCGCCAGGGAGCGCGCGAGCAGGTCGAGGAACAGCCGGGTGGCCGAGCCCGACAGCCGTACGTCGCCGAGTCGCGGGCCCGCCGCGCGGAGCTCGGCGGCCGCGGCACGCTGCCGGTGGGCCTCCTCCTCCGCCTGTTCGCGCAGCCGCGCCCGCTGGTCCCCGTAGTCCTCCGGCCCGGCGGTACGGCCCCGGGGTGCGCGCGAACCGCGTTCCTTCAGCGCCACGGGGACGCGGGCGGCCGGCCCGTCCCACCAGCTCGTCGTCGCCGGTACGTCCTGGTCGGTGTCCGGGGCGACGCCGAGGTGACGCGCCCCGTACAGCCCGAACGCCGCGACGAACAGGTCATGGGCCGTCGCGTCGTCGGCGCGGTCGAACCACTGCGCGAGCCGGATCAGGTCGCGCCGCCGGGACAGCCCGCCGCCCGCCGACCGGATCATGCGCTTGGCGTTGGCCAGCAGCGCCTGCAAGGCCCGCAACGTCGCGTCGCGCAGCTGGTCGACCTGACTGCCCTGGCCGGTGTCGTCGAAGAACCACGCCCGCAGCCCCGCCCAGTCGTCGAGCTCGCGGCCGCGGCTCCGCTGAATCCGCACGTCGGCGTCCTGGAGGGCCGCGAGGCCCTGGTCCGTCGCGTCGATGCTCCGCAGGAGGGCCGGCAGGCGCGGCCACAGCCCCTGGATGCTCGCCTCGATCTGCGGTGCGAACAGCGCCACCTCATCGGTGATCGTCTCCGCGTAGTCGAGCAGCAGCTCCTTGAACCCGGTGAACTCCGCGCCGTCCAGGTCGTACCGGAAGATCACCTGGCCGAGGTAGGCGTAGAAGTCGCGTACCGAGTCGGCGAACTGGCCGAACTGCGCGAAGAGCGTCGAGACGCGGTCCAGCGCCTCGCGCGGATCGATCCCGCCCGGCCGCCCGCTCGACTCCTCCAGCTCGGCCAGGCCCCGGGCCACGAGGGCGAGCAGCTCCCGGCTCACCTCGCGCGCGGCGTCGGCGTTGACGAGGATCTCGTCCGCCTGCCGCTGGATCCGCTCCCCGAGGGCGGACAACTGATAGCGGGACCGGACCCGGTGGTACTCCCGGATGCTGCCCGCCTTCACCGGCCGGGAGCTGGGGATGAGATTCCCCCAGGTCGTCAACGCGTCCAGCTTCGCGGCGACCGTCTCGACCGGGAATCGATCGTCGAGACGGTCGGCCAGGTCATGCGCTGAGAGATCCGCCAGCAGCGTCGAGGTGAACACCCGCATGATCGCGATGTACGCCGCGCGGTCCGGCACGGTCAGGTAGGTGTACGCGGTCAGCCGCTCCAGGTCTCCCTCCACGGTCAGCCACCGTACGCGTCGAACCGCACCGGAACGGACGACTCGCCCTGTCCGCGGCCCGATGTGGCCTGCGACCGCCGCCGCCCCGCTCGGGGATCAGGGTGTCAGGTCGACGAGGCGATGCCGGTGAGGATGTCGGCGAGGGTGTCGGGCATCGACAGGAACGGGGAGTGACTCGAGGCGATCTCGACGGTGTTGGACGCCCGCTGACTCTGTCCCCGCTGAACCTCCGGGGAGAGGACCTGATCCTCCGTGGCGAGGACGTAGGTCGTCGGGATCGGTCCCCACCCGGAGCATGTGCTCGGCGTGGCGGCGGATGCGAGCGACTGGTACACCAGTCGCTCGGCAGCCTCCTTCCCGATCGCCGGCTCGCAGTCGTAGTAGAAGACCTCTACCGCCCTGTCCTCGACGACGCGCAATGTCTCACCCGGGCCGGGAGCCACCCAGTCCGCTTCCGTACCGAAAAGGCCGAACAGGGACTCGCCCTCTTGTGGGAAGGCCGCCGCGAGGTAGACCGCGTGTCGTACGGCGGGGTGACCGGCCAGCTCCGAGATCACCATCCCGCCGTAGGAGTGCCCCACCAGCACGACGCCGTCACCGTCTCCGACCGCGTCGAGTTCCGCGCGCAGCAGGTCGGCGTCCGCCCGGAGATCGCCGAGCTCGGCGGGGTCCGGGCCGGCGCTGGGCAGCTGCTGGATCACCCGGACCGTGTGGCCGAGTTCGCGTAGCCGGCCGGCGAGCGTGTCCCAGCACCACCCACCGTGCCATGCGCCGTGCACCAGAACGAACGTCGCGTCGAAACCCATGTCGACAACCCTTCTGTCCGAATCCTTCGGTATCACCCCTTTAGTATTCCGGATAGAAATTATTCAGGTTTCGGAAAGTACAAAATTCGCGTGAACGATGATGCGTCGACTCGGGCCCGGGAGGGGTCGCCGCCGGGGTGAGGGAGACCCGCGTGGGGTGGCGTTGGGCGGCAGCTCGGCCCCGACGCCGACGGCTGCGGGAGCACGAAGACCGTGAGGAAGCCCGACCCGCGCTATCGGCGGCGGTTCGACGTCTTCCTCACGGTCATGCCCTTCAATGCCACGACGGCCGATCCCGCTGACCGCGCAGCCACCTCCATCTGGATCCCAGAGTGGATCAGGTCAGGTGGAGGGGCACGGGACCATCAGTCGTCCCAGTCGTCCCCGCCCCAGCCGTCCCCGCCCCAGCCGTCCCCGCCCCATCCGCCGAAGCCCCGGCCGCGACGGAAGCCACCGTCCGCGATCGCGACGTTGTTGTTCCTGTTGTGGACGCGAACCCGGACGGCGACCCGGTTGACGTTGGTGTTGATGTTGACGTTGCGGTTGTGGGCGTGATGCCGGTGCTTCCAGGTTGGGACGTGGGCGGACGCGGGCGAACTCGTGAGCATGAGGCCTGCGGCGGCGGCCGCGAGCGCGAGCCCGCCGGCAGCACTGGTCTTGTTGAGCACGTCATCTCCTTGCTTGCCGTAAATAGCCATGAAGGCCACTTACGCCCGTTTTGAGCGCTGTATCTCACACTCCCCTTGTTAGTCATTAGATAGGGCCAATGTCCGGTAAGTCTGCTTTAAAAAGGCAGGTCCGGCGGAACCTGGGCGCAGAGTTATCGATTCGCCAATGAGGTGAGTGTCGTATCGGCGGCCCCTACTAAGAAGTTCGTACGTAGGTAAACCCGCGTGCATGTTCTGCGGTATTAAGTAGCCTTTCAGGCTGATCTGACTGCGCGGCAGGTCATGAGCTGATCTCAGTCGCACCGCCGAGGTTCCGGCGATCTTCCCTGACGAAAGTGGCCGGACTGCCGCCGTACGAGGCCAGGAGTCAGGAGAGGCGGGGAGAGCCGGGTGGCGAGGCCCTTGCGGCGGCCAGGTGGATCTGGTGCCGGTGTTCCCGGCACTGCTGGGCTGCCTGGCGCCGTACGGACGGGTGTATGGTCATGAGTGAACCGTTCGGTGATGGCCCCCGAATGAATCGCCCATTTGGGAGGCGCGCCCATATATTGGGCACCGACGGCACGCCACTGCGTCCGCCGCCGTCCACTGAGACGATAATTTTCTCGTCTGAGTAGACACCGTGGAAACACACGGGTTCCCCCGGAGTTGGTGGCCCACCACCGTGACCCGCGCGGGATCCGCCACCCCCTGGCGGTAATGCCGGCGACCTCGCTGGTGCGCTGGGAAACCACCTCGATCGCCGCCCGAACCCAAAAACGCAACCGCGGCCGCGACGAGACCCGCCACCTCAAGATCCTGCCGGCCCCCCTCCACCGACCTGCCGTTCCCGCACGCCACCCAGGTCCTCCTGCTCGAACGCAACCGGCCGGCGGGTGATTCCTCCCAATACGCCCCCGGCGCCCGCCCCCGGGCCGGCCGAGCCGGGTCGCGTCCGCCCGCCGTCGGCAAGGTCGGCGCCGACCGGCGTACTCGACTACCGCAGCCTTCGGGATCTGCGTGGCGCGTTCGTCGAGTACGCCGGTCGCTGAGGTCGGTGCCCGGCGGCGGTTCAGGCGGGGACGGTGAGGGTGGAGGTGTAGCCCGAGGTGGTGTTGCCGGTGACGGTGGCCAGCTGGGTGGCGTACCCGTCGCTGAAGACCATGTCAGTGGACAGGCTGGTCCGGGACAGGTTCGAGGCGCTCGATCCGTAGCCGCTGGTGGCGTACACGGTCTGGCAGGCCGCTGCGGGGAGGGCGAGCTGGGAGGTCTTCACCGGGTTGCCCGCGGCGGTGGCGGCGGAGAGGGTCTGGTAGATCTCGAAGTGGATGTGCGGCCATCGGCCGGAGTAGCACCCGGGGAAGATGCTGGTGAAGGTGACCAGGCCGGAGCTGTCGGCCACCTGGATGCCGCGCAGGTAGTTGACGTTGGTCAGGCCGGATGAGTAGAGCGAGTAACCGCCGGTGGCGTTGCAGTGCCACAGGTAGACGGCCGCGCCGGGGAAGGGCGCGCAGGAACTGGTCTCGATCGTGAGCTTGATCGTGAGGGGGACCCCGGTGGCGGTTCCGCTCAGGCCGCCGAAGCTGGATCGGATGTCGCTGCGGACGATGCCGCTCTGGGTCAACACGTTCGGCCCGTTGGAGCCGTCGGCCGGGTAGGGGCCGGCGGTCTCGGTGGGGATCACGGTGCAGGCGGCTGCGGCGGCGTCGGTCCTGCCCGGCAGGGCGGATGCCATGGCCGCGATGCCCGCGCCGCCCATGAGAAGGAGTGCCCTGCGTCGGCTTAAAGTACTCAGGTCGAATGAGAGACCTCGGTCGTGGTCGTGCAGTTCTTCATTCATGACCGCGATCGTAGAAGTGGCTCTGCGTGGCGTAAAGTTCCCTTTCATGGGAGTTTGATGAGAAACTTGAACTGTGTGTATGTGAATTGAATGAGAATGGATCCGATGGGCTTGACTGGCCGAGTTAAAAATCGTAAAATGTCTGGTTTTTAGCGGGTGTGAGGTGGTGCGAGCCGGGTCCAGAGGCCGTCGCGGCTCCAACGCTTCCCACGCACGATCAGCCGCCCTACGCGAACCCCTCCCGCTGATCACATAGCGTCACGGCCACCGATCGGCGGCCGACTTTGAAGTCGCCCTGGGAAATGACGGTGGAACGCCTTGCCGGCCGGGCGCGGTGGCGGCCCGCCCGGCCCGCCCGGCCCGTGCGAGGGCGGGGTCGCGGGAGCCGGTCGGTCGGCGCGGTGCGGTGCGGGGTCGCTTGCCGGCAGGGCTATTCGGCCATCCCGGCCAGGCGCTTTCGGCTTAGCCGATTCATAAGGCTCGTCGCGCCTGGATGATTGGAGCTCGCCATTAGCATCATAAACCGATAGGTATTCGCTGTCGTTGATATTGCTGTCGGACAAAAGAAACGGTTATGGTGTTGTCTCGCCCGGCGTCGGTAATGAGGAGGGTGCGGGGAATGAAAATGCGCGTGATCATGACTTCCCCGTCGACCGGCCGGCGGGGCGGGGGGATCGGTGCCGGGTAGGGGCGCCCGGCTCTTCGGGCGTGACCGGGCCGTTCTCGTCGTCCGCGAGTTCATGGAACGACCCGAGCAGGGCCGGGAGCGGCTCACCCGAGAGGCCCCGATCCTGATCTTCGAAGGGCCGTGCGGCAGTGGGAAGACCGCGTTGCTGGATTCGCTGGAGGGCTCCCTCGAGCAGCGCGTGCCGTACGCCCGGATCGATTTCGAGGCGATCGGCGACGTGGCCGTGTACGAGGTGCTCGCGGCGCTCGCCTTCGAACTCAATCGGCAATGCGGAAACTATGGCCGGCTCGGATTCCCCCGATTCATCGTCGGGCGGGCGATCATCGCGGAGCCGGACCTCGATCTGAGCAAGTGGTCGGGCTGACCCTCAGCAGGAAGGAGACCATCCAGGCCGCCATGGAGCTGTCGAGGGCCCGGATCCCCATGGTCGGCGACGTGATCGCCGGAGACGGCATCGACAGCACGGGAGCGGCGCGGGCGGCCGTGGGCCTCGGCAGCGGCGCCATCCCCGGGCTCACGCGCGTCAATCCGGAGGTCGGCGCCGAGTTCGCCGCCATCGCCAGAGTCCTGGCCAAGCGGCCGAACCTGCGTACGGCGACCCTGGTCACCGACCAGAAGGCCACCGACCTCTACGCCAGGTCACTCCGGACGGATTTCACCAAGAACCCGCGGCTGGTCGCCTACCTGGACCGGGGCCACCACCTGGAGGAGACGTTCATCGCGGACCGGCCCGATGAGCCCGGACTGCCCAACCAGTTCGCCGTCATCGCCAGCAACATCTGCGGCCCGGACCAACCGGACATGGTCTTCTACGCGGGACGGCGGTTCTTCCTGACGGCGCTCTTCGGCTACATCGCCCACCGTTGCGAGAGACCGATCACGCTCGTCACCGGTTCCGACGCCGCGGCGCTGGGCGCCTACCCCGGCCCCGGTTCGATCATCACCGCGCCGCTGGCGGACCCCGACGTGCTGGACAGCGACCGCAATCCGGCCCGTGCCTCCTACCAGCGTTTCATCCAGGAGTTCAGCAACCACTTCAACACCGTCGACGTCCGGAGCGGATGGACGATCATGGCGCACGACGCGGTGCTCACGGCGGCGCAGGCCATCCGCCGCACCGCCGGACCCGGAGGGGGCGCCGCCCTGGCACCCGCACGAGTGCGCGACATGCTGTACACGCAGCACGCAACCAACAGGGTCCTGGGTGCCTCCGGCGACATCGACATGGGCCCGACCGGCAACCCGGTGCACCGTCTCATGTCCGTGATCGAGATCGCCCCGAGCGGCCGGCACACCGTTCTCGACGTTCATCTGTCGTGACGACGCGTCACGGGATGACACCGGCGGCGATTCTCAAGTTTGGTTCACGGGGACCGCGCTCATCGAATCGGCCGAGCCGCTCGTCGAGCTGCTGGGCATCGGTAAGACCTAGCCCCCGACGCGTATCGCGCGTCGGGGGCCAGCCGCCGGCCGGTGTCGGCCGGCAATGTTGATCATCAGACGCCGCGGTCGAGCTCGTCGGCGGTTGCGAGGTTCTCGGCCGCGCGGCTGGGCTTGCCTTCCGCGAGGTCGGCGGCGGCCTCTTCGCGGAGGAAATCTGCGACCCCCCTCAGGGCGCTGCAGGCGCACGTTCCGTAGCAGCGGCCGCACGGCTGAGGACTGGGCGGGTTACCGTTCATTTCGGGCCCCTTTCATTTTTCCCTTTTTTGGTCTATCCGCGAGAGTCGCGGATGGACGGTCCGGCCCTTGATGCCGAACCGAGTGGGACCGTCCGGCCCTGCCGCCCGTCGGCAAGGTAGCGGCGACCGCTGAGTATGTTGCCCGTGTCGTCACCGACGAGGTCCGAGCGGTCTGACGGCCTCCGGCCCGGCCACCTGTGGCCGGGCCGTGGGGATCATCGATCGGGCCTCTGTCGGCGGCGTACGTTGACGGTGTTGGGTTTACCGTTTTGGTAGGAGACGCGCCGATGTCCGATGAAATGTCCCCGCCGGTCGAGCGCCCGTCACCCGAGATCGACACGTCGGTGCCGCACTCGGCCAGGATCTACGGGTACTGGCTGGGCGGGAAGGACAACTATCCGGTGGACCGGGAGGCCGGGGACCGGGTCCGAGAGCTCTTCCCGGAGATCGTCGATCTCGCGCGGATCGGCCGGTACTTCCTCGGCCGCGTCGTCCGGTATCTCGCCGGGGAGGCGGGGGTCCGGCAGTTCCTCGACATCGGCACGGGTCTGCCGACCGTGGACAACACCCACGAGGTCGCCCAGCGGGTCGCGCCCGAGTCACGGGTCGTCTACGTCGACAACGACCCGCTCGTGCTCGCGCACGCCCAGGCCCTGCTCACCGCACTGCCCGAGGGCACGACCGAGTACGTGCACGCCGACGTGCGCGAGCCGGAGAAGATCCTGGAGGCCGCGGCCCGGACACTCGACCTCGACCGGCCCGTCGCGGTCATCCTCATGGGAATCCTCGCCCACGTCGACGACTACGACGAGGCGCGGTCGATCGTACGGAGGCTGCTCGACCCTCTGCCGTCCGGGAGCTACCTGGCGCTCCGGGACGGCACGGACACCAACGAGGCGTACGAGGAAGCCATTGGGCAGTACAACTCCACCACCGGCGCGGTCCCGTACAACCTGCGCAGCCCGGAGCGGATCGCCGGCTACCTCGACGGCCTGGACCTGGTCGAGCCGGGTGTGGTCTCGTGCCCGCTGTGGCGGCCGGACGTCGCTTCTCTGACGCCGGTGGAGGAGGTGGCCGTGTACGGCGGTGTCGGCCGGAAGCCCTGACGCTCGTCCTTGGTCCCCGGGCGAGGACGTCGTGGCGGGCGCTCAGGCCTTGCGGCCCATTCCCCCGAGCGTCTCCACTCGGGGCGGGAGGCCGAACGGGCTGTGCTCGGGGCGCCACTGGGACACCGGCACCACGTCGGGCTCCAGGAGTTCCAGGCCGTCGAAGAAACGGGTGATCTGCTCCGGTGAGCGCAGGTGGTACGGGACCGCGCCGCCGCTGTTGTAGCGCTGGTGCGCCTCCCGGCGTTTGGGATCGGTGTTCGTACCGTCGTTGAGCACGAGGTGGCTGCCGGGTGGCAGGGCGTCCAGCAGCCGCCGGACGATCGCGTGCGGGTTCTCCCGGTCGTCGATGTGGCCCATGATGCCGAGCAGCATCAGCCCCACCGGCCGGTCGAAGTCCAGGGTTCGGGCGGCGGCCGCGAGGATGCGGTCGGGGTCCCGCACGTCCGCGTCGATGTAGTCGGTGGCCCCAGCAGGGGTGCTGGTGAGCAGGGCGCGGGCGTGCGCGAGCACGAGCGGGTCGTTGTCGACGTAGACGATCCGCGACTCGGGAGCCACCCGCTGGGCGACCTCATGGGTGTTGTCCACGGTCGGCAGGCCCGTGCCGATGTCGAGGAACTGCCGGATCCCGACCTCGCCCGCGAGATGGCGCACCGCGCGGGCGAGGAAGTGCCGTACGGCCCGTGCGGCGTCGACGATGCCAGGGAAGATCTCCCGGAACTCGTCACCGGCCTGGCGGTCGACGGGATAGTTGTCCTTCCCGCCGAGCCAGTAGTTCCAGATCCGCGCCGAGTGCGGCACGGTCGTGTCGATCTCCGATGGTGGCCGCCGGTCGGATCGGTCCGACGCGGTGGCGGGGGTCTGCCGGTCGGATCGGTCCGAGGTGGTTCCGGGAGAGGGCCGGTCGGGCGGGGACGGGTCGGTCCCGGAAGGCCGGTGATCGGGTGCCTGCGCGTCGTCGGTCACGGGGAAAACCCTTCCTCGATGCCGCGGGGAGGATGCCGTAGGGCAAACCGTCCAATCCGGTTCGCACGGCCGAGGTTATCGTGAGAGGCTTCGAGCGCGATCAGTGTCGGCGGTTACGTGGAGCGGAGAGACGGCATGGTCACTGGCCCCCTCGCTAGTGGCGTGACCGACAGCGCTCTGCTGGCCTACCGCCAGGCCGGTCCCACCGTGCTGCGGATGCTCGTCGGCGCCCAGCTGCGCCGGCTGCGCGAGGCCAGCGGCCTCACCTGCCAGAGCGCCGGCGCGGCCATCGACGCCTCGCACTCCAAGATCAGCCGCCTGGAGCTGGGACGGCGAGGTTTCAAGCAGCGTGACGTCGCCGAGCTGCTCACCCTGTACGGAATGGACGACGGAGCCGAGCGCGCGAACCTGCTCTCGCTGGCCGAGATGGCCACCGCGCCGCCCTGGTGGCGGGAGTACGCCGACGTGGTCCCGCGCTGGTTCGAGGACTACCTCGGGCAGGAACAGGCCGCCAGCGTCATCCGCACCTACGAGGTGCAGTTCGTCCCCGGGCTGCTGCAGACGCCCGACTACGCCCGCGCCGTCATCCGCCTCGCCCACGGTGAGCAGTCCGAGGGCGTGATCGACCGGCGCGTCGCGCTGCGGATGAAGCGGCAGCGGCTCCTGCTGCACCGGCCGAACCCGCCGAAGCTCTGGGCCGTCATCGACGAGGCGGCGCTGCGCCGGCCGATCGGCGGCGCGGCCACCATGCGCGCCCAGCTGCGTCACCTCATCGAGGTGGCCGAGCTGCCCGACGTGACCATCGAGGTCATGCCGTTCAGCGCCGGCGGCCATGCCGCGGCGGGCGGCCCGATCACGCTGCTGCGGTTCCCCGAGGACGACATCCCCGACGTCGTCTACCTCGAGCAGCTCACCAACGCCGTCTACGCCACGAAGACCGCCGACGTCGACCACTACTGGCATGTGCTGAACCGCGTCGTCATCGAGGCCGAGCCGCCCAACGCCTCAGTGAAGATCCTGCACCGGATCCTCCGCGAGACCTGATCAGGTCGACTTCCACTTCACGTTGCCGCGGACGTAGCCGGTGAGGTAGTCGACCCATGTGCGGCCGGCCTGGACCTTGAAGCAGGTGCCCTTCGCCAGCTTGTGCGGCTGGTTCAAGGTGTACCTGTGGTTCTTCGCCTCCAGCGTCACCCACTTGGTCATGGCCACCTTGCTCTTGCAGGTGACCAGCCTGATCCCGACGCTGCCCTTGCCGCTCCGGGCGATCATGACGACCTGGAGAGTGCCCGGTTTGGTGACCGTGAAGATGTTCTTCGCCGTGCTCATCTTGAAGGGGGCTGGTTCGAACGGGCCCCAGTTCCAGTTCCCCACCGTCGCCGTGCCGACGGTCTGGGCGGGAACGGCCGCCGAGGCGGAGGGGGCGGACAGGGCCACGGCGGCGGCGCCGGCGGCGATCGCGACGGCGGCGGACTTGAGGTAAGGCATCATCGGCCTTTCACTCGGCGAATTGCTCGACTGACCGCGCATCCTCGCACCGGATCAGGGGCGTAGATAGAGGCTCAGAGCCCATTCACCGGGCGGTGCGATGGGGCACCGGTCCTATCGGCCACGGGGAGATGACGGCCCGGAGGCGGGGCGGGCCGGTGGTCCCCTCGGTGCCCACGGCACCGCCCGACATACCATGCGACTGAACGGGGGGCTCCGGGGTCTCGATGCGAACACTGCTGATCGATAATTTCGACTCCTTCACCTACAACCTCTTCCACCTGCTGGCCGAGGTGAACGGACGGCCGCCGGTGGTCGTTCGCAACGACGCCGACTGGTCGGCGCTCGACGCCCGTGACTTCGACAGTGTGGTGATCTCGCCTGGCCCGGGGCGTCCCGGCCGGGAGCGGGACTTCGGGATCAGCGCCCGCGCGATCCACGACTGGGACGGGCCCGTGCTCGGGGTGTGCCTCGGCCATCAGGGGTTGTGCGAGCTCCTGGGCGGCGCCGTCGGGCACGCGCCCGAGCCGGTGCACGGCCGGGCGTCCGCGATCCACCACACGGGACGGGACCTGTTCGCCGGGATCCCCTCGCCGTTCACCGCCGTCCGCTACCACTCGCTGGCCGTGACCGACCTGCCGGAGGAGTTCGAGCCGCTCGCGTGGACGGCCGACGGCGTCCTGATGGGCGTCCGGCACCGGGAGCGGCCGCTGTGGGGCGTGCAGTTCCATCCCGAGTCGATCGGCACCGAGTACGGCCGGGAGTTGCTCGCCAACTTCCGCGATCTCGCCGGCCGTCGCTCCCCGTCGCCGCCTCGACCGGCTCCGGCGGTCGTCGCCCGGCCCCGGTCCCCGTCGCCGTACCGGCTCGGCGTGCGCCGGATCGAGTGGGCGCCCGATCCGGAGGTCGCCTTCCGCGCGCTGTTCGCGGGCCGGCCGCGGAGCTTCTGGCTGGACGGCGCCGCCGGGTCCGACGTCGGATCCCGATTCTCGATCATGGGTGACGGCACGGGGCCGCTGGCGGAGTTCGTCACCTACCGGGTGCGTGAGCGGACCCTACGGGTGGAGCGACCCGGGCGGCCCGTGGAGCTGCTCCCGGGACCGTTCTTCGACCGGCTCGACGCGCGCCTCCGGGAGCGCGCCCTGCCCGCGGACGAGCGCCTGCCATTCGACTTCGCCCTGGGCTATGTCGGCTACCTCGGCTACGAACTGAAGGCCGAGACCGGCGGCGCGGCCGTGTACGACGCGCCGACGCCCGACGCCGCCCTCGTCTTCGCCGACCGGGCCCTGGTCTTCGACCACGAGGAGCACACCTGTCACCTGCTGTGCCTCGGCGAGGGTGCCGACGATCCGCGCGCCGCCGCGTGGCTCGACGCCATGGAGGCGCGCGTACGTCGTCTGCCCGCCAGGGGCGCACGCCCGCCCGCGCCGGACCGCGCGCCGGCCATCCCGTACGAGCTGCGCCACGGCGAGGAGGCCTACCTCAAGCGGATCGCCGAGTGCGGCCAGGAGATCCGCGACGGCGAGTCGTACGAGATCTGCCTGACCAACATGGCCGTCGTCCACGGGGCCGTCGATCCGCTCCGCACGTACGCGTTCCTGCGGCGGGTGAGTCCGGTGCCGTACGGCGCGCTGCTGGACTTCCCCGGCGTCGCGGTGCTCAGCGCCTCGCCCGAGCGGTTCCTGTCCGTCGGGGCCGATCGGGTCGTGGAGTCCAAGCCGATCAAGGGCACGCGGCCGCGCGGGGCGACGCCGGAGGAGGACGCGGCGCTCCGCCGCGAGCTGCGCGACAGCGCGAAGGATCAGGCGGAGAACCTGATGATCGTGGATCTGGTCCGCAACGACCTGGGCACCGTCTGCGAGGTCGGCTCGGTCGACGTCCCGCGCCTGTTCGCGGTCGAGACCTATGCCCCGGTGCACCACCTGGTGTCCACGGTCCGGGGCGTGCTGCGGCCCGGCGTCTCGGCGGTGGACTGCGTACGGGCGGCGTTCCCCGGCGGATCGATGACCGGCGCGCCGAAGCTGCGCACGATGGAGATCATCGACAGGCTGGAGGACGGCCCTCGCGGGGTGTACTCCGGCGCGCTCGGCTGGTTCTCCCTCAGCGGCGCCGCCGATCTCGGCATGGTCATCCGTACGATCGTGATCACGCCCGACACGGTCGGTTTCGGGGTCGGCGGGGCGATCGTGGCGGCCTCCGATCCGGCCGCGGAGTTCGAGGAGACGCTGGTGAAGGCGCGGGCGATGGCCGCCGCCCTCGGCTTGAGCATCGCCGCCGACGCCGATTGAGTCGCCCGGCCGTCCCGTATGAGGCGAAATCCCATTTTTCGCTATGACTGATCGTTAAGATCACGTCAACCGCCGTGATCATGTGTCCACAGGCGACCCACTGTCGGGAGAGGGCGATGCTGTACGGACGTTCGGGGGAGCAGCAGGAGATCTCTCGTCTGCTGGACTCCGCCCGGTCGGGCCGGAGCGGAGCACTCGTCGTGCGCGGCGCGCCGGGCATCGGCAAGTCGGTCCTGCTGGCCCATGCCGCGAACGAGGCGTCGAAGATGCGGGTGCTGCGGGTACGGGCCGTCGAGTCCGAGAGCGAACTCCCGTTCGCCGCCCTGCAGCTCCTCCTGCGTCCCGTGCTCGGCCGCGTGGACCGGCTGCCCCCCACACAGGCCGACGCGCTGCGCAGCGCGTTGGGGCTCGGAACGGCGTCGGTGCGCGACCGGTTTCTCGTCGGATTCGCCGTGCTCACCCTGCTGTCCGACCTCGGCGACGACCGTCCCGTCCTGTGCCTGATCGACGATGCGCAGTGGCTCGATGGGGCCTCGACCGACGCGCTCGCGTTCGCCGCGCGGCGCCTGGAGGCCGACGCCGTCGCGATGATCTTCGCCGTACGGGATGACGCGCCGGTGCTGACCGGGTCCGGGATCCCGGAGCTGAGACTCGGCCGGCTCGCCCCCGAGGCGGCCGAGGACCTGCTCACCCGGCAGGCACATGACCTAGGCCCGCAGGTCCGCCAGCGGATCCTGCGCGAGGCGGCGGGCAACCCCCTCGCCCTGATCGAACTGCCGAACATGCTCACGCCCGAGCAGCGGTCCGGCCGGCTCGGGCCCTTCACGTTCGCCGTCGACGGGGCACCGCCGTCGAGCCGCGTTCAGGAGGCGTTCCAGGGGCAGATCACCGGTTTCGCCGAGGCCGCACGCTCCGTGCTGCTCGTCGCGGCCGCCGACGACACCGGGGACCTCGCGGTGGTGCTGAAGGCGGCCGAACTACTCGGCGGCACCCCCGCCGACCTCGAAGTGGTGGAACGGGCGGGGCTGGTCCACGTGTCGGCGACCACCGTGGCGTTCCGTCACCCGCTGATCCGGGCGGCGGCGTACCAGTGCGCGCCGTACGTCCGGCGGGTGGCCGCGCACCGGGCGATCGCGGCGGCCCTGGAGGGGCCCGCGGACGCCGACCGGCGGGCCTGGCACCTGGCCGCCGCCGCGACCCGGCCGGACGACCAGGTCGCCGACGCGATGGAGGGCGTCGCCCACCGGGCGCAGGAGCGCCAGGGTGCGGCCGTGGCGTCCGCGGCGTTCGAACGCGCCGCGGAACTCACCTCCGACCCACGCCACGCGGTCCGCAGGCTGGCCGCCGGAGCCGAGCTCGCGGTCCACGCCGGGCAGTTCGGCCGGGCGATGGCCCTCGCCGACCGGGCGCTCCCGCTCGCCGGCGACCCGAGATCCCGCGTCGCCCTCGACCGCGTCCACGCCTCGGTCGAGTTCGAGCGGGGCTCACCGGGCTGCGCGGGACGCATCCTGGTCGACGGCGCGCGGCGGCTCTCGGCCGTGGACGTGCCGGGCGCCGCCCGCATGCTGCACCAGGCCGGTCGTAACGCGTCGTTCGCCGGTGACGCCGAACTCGCCCACGCCGTCGCCGGTGGCCTGCGGGCCATCGGCATGGACACGGCCGCGCGCGGCATGAGCACCGTGGCGTCCCTGCTGGCGGACGAGGTCCTCGACGACCTCGGCCCCGTCCGTGACACGGCCGCGATCCTGCGGACGGCACCCGGCGACGATCTGGACCAGCGCCTTCTCGCCGTGTCGCTCAGCCTCATGGCGGGCGACGAGATGGCCGCCATCGAGCTGGGGGCCTCGGCCGTCGCCCACTGCCGGGAGCACGGCATGATCGGCGTACTGCCCCAGGCGCTCGCGCTGCTCGCCCAGGCCCAGATGCTCCGCAGCCGGCTCGACGAGGCCGCCTCGGCCGCGGCCGAGGCGCTGGACATCGCCCGCGACATCGGCCAGGCCCATCGCGTCGCGTACCTGGGCGGGGTCGTGGCCTGGCTGTCGGCCATCAAGGGGGACGACGAGCTCTGCGAGAGGCTGACCCGGGGCGCGGACGGGACGAGCGAGGCCGGCCAGGTGATGGCGGCCTGGGCGTCGGGCCTCCTGCACCTCGGCCGTCGCCGGCCGTCGGCCGCCCTCGAGTGGCTCGCGCCGATCTGGCACCAGGGGCGGCGCCATCAGACGGTCGCGCTGTACGCGGCGCCGGAACTGATCGAGGCGGCGGTCCGCGCCGGCCGGGCGGACCTGGCCGAGGAGCCGATGTACCGGCTCGACCGGTGGGCGACCGCGATAGGACGGCCGTGGTCCGCCGCGGTCGTGGCCCGGTGCGCCGCGCTTCTCGCCCCCGACGACCGGGCCGAGGACCACTACGCCGAGGCCGTGCGCCTCTACCGGCACGAGGTGATCCCCGGGCAGTCCTTCCAGCACGCCCGCGCCGAGCTCCTCTACGGCGAGTGGCTCCGCCGCAGACGACGCCGCGCCGAGGCGCGGGATCGGCTCCGCGCGGCGTTCGACACCTTCGATCGTCTCGGTGCGGTGCCGTGGGCCGAGCGTGCCCGTGCCGAACTCCGCGCCTCCGGAGAGGACGCCGTCTCCGCGGCCCCCGGCCCGGTCGGCCTGCTGAGCCCCCAGGAGAGCCAGGTCGTACGGCTGGCGGCGGCGGGACTGTCCAACCGGGAGATCGGCGCCCAGCTGTTCCTGAGCCCGCGGACGGTCGGCAACCACCTCTACCGGGCGTTCCCCAAGCTCGGCGTCGGGTCCCGCAGCGAGCTGAGCGAGCTGGACCTGAGCGGGCTCTGCTGACGCGAGGGACTCGGAGTCCCGCCTGGAATTAGGTCCTGCGGCTCAAGCGCGCCGTACGGAAAGGTCACTAACGTTCAGGGCAAGGCATCGGGCGGATTCCCGAGCAGGTCTCCAGCGCTTCGTCCGCCGCTCGGTTGCTCATCCACGCGTGCCCGACGACTCAATCGGCCCGCGCCGGTCCGCCGGGAGATGAGTCGTCCGTACTCACGTACTCCACCCGCCGCCGCCGCTAACGTCGTCCTCGCAAGCGCAGATACGAGGGCGGGGTCCCCAACTCGAGCCCTCGGAACAACGTCGCAAGAGATGACCGCCGGGCCTCCCGGCGAACGTCAGGGGCGCCCCGTGTGATCGGGGCGCCCCTGACGTGTTCGCCCCGATAGATGCTGCCGTCCGCTCAATCGCGTGAGTCATGGCGTTCTGTGTCGGTATCGTGGCGCGAACGATGACTATGACATTCGGCCCGAGCACGGTCCTCGGCGACCGGTACCGGTTGGTCGAGCGCGTCGCCGTCGGCGGCCAGGGGGAGGTCTGGCGCGCCGAGGACACCGCCCTCGGCCGTCCGGTGGCGGTCAAGCTGCTGCGCGGCGAGTACGCCGACAGCCCGGAGTTTCGCGACCGGTTCCGCCGCGAGGCGCAGAACGCCGCGGCCCTGTCCCACCCCGGCATCGCCCAGGTCTTCGACTACGACGAGGGCCGGAGTGACGAGCCGCCCTACCTCGTCATGGAGTACGTGGAAGGGGAGTCTCTAGCGGCGACGATCGCCCGCGACGCGCCGATGGACCCCGACCGCGTGCTCGAGGTCATCGTGTCCGCCGCGACCGCCCTGGCGGTGGCGCACGCCGCCGGGATCGTGCACCGCGACGTCAAACCCGGGAACCTCCTGGTGGGCCGCGACGGCTCGATCAAGATCACCGATTTCGGCATCGCCCGTGCCGTGGACGCCATTCCGCTGACCCGGACCGGCATGCTCATGGGCACCCCGCTGTACCTGGCGCCGGAGCAGGCGACGGGCCGGCAGGCGACGGCCGCCACCGACCTGTACGCGCTCGGCGTCATCGCCTTCGAGATGCTCACCGGGCGGCCACCGTACGAAGGGCCCGCGACCGCCGTGCTGCTCGCGCACCGCGACGCCCCCCTTCCCGGCCTTCCCGCGTCCGTGCCGTCCGGCGTCCGCGACCTCGTCCTCACGCTGACGGTCAAGGACCCGGCGAGGCGGCCCGCCGGGGCGGCGGCCGTGGCCGAGCGGGCCACCCGGCTGCGGTCCGATCCCGGCGTGACGGTCGCGGGCGGTACCCGGCTGGACGGCGTCCCGATGCCCGCGCCGTTCCCGGCCGCGGGGACGGCAGGCGTCCCGGGCCATCCGCCCGGTGGCGCGACCCAGGTCCTGGCCTTGCCGGTCGCCGACGAGCCGGACCGGCGCCGCCGGGCGCTTCCGCTGGCGGTCGGCGGGCTGGCGATCGCCCTGCTGGCCGGAGGATTCGGGTGGTTCGCCCGCCCGACGACCCCCCACAGTCCGGCGGCCACGCCGTCGCCCTCTGCACCGGCCTCCTCCCACCCGTCGCCCACCGTGCACCGGGCGCCCACCGCCCGGCCCAAGGGCAAGCGGACCCCGCCGAAGCGGACCAAGCCGCGGCGGCAGAAGAGACCCGGCCACGGCAAACACCACTGACCGCCGGACCGCCGACGGAGGATTTCGCCGGGCGTTCACCCGCCCGTCATCGTCCACCGGACCCGGTGCCATTCCGAACTGATGACGTGTCCTCCGACCAGCGCGTTTTACGTTTTCTTTGCTGAGGAGAGACCGTTACATGACCTCATCGTCGAGGCTGATCCGCCGTGGTGCCATCGCGGCGGTGGCCGTCGGTGCGTTGACCGCTACGGCCATGCCGACGTTCGCATCCGGCGGCGACCGGACCGACGCCGTCCGCTCCGCGGTCAAGGGCGGCAAGGCCCGCAATGTCATCCTGCTCATCGGCGATGGCATGGGCGACTCTGAGATCACGATCGCCCGCAACTACGCCAAGGGCGCCGCCGGACGTCTGGCCCTGGACACGCTGCCCCTGACCGGTGAGTACACCACGTACGCCGTGAACAAGAGCGACCCGAGCAAGCCTGACTACGTCACCGACTCCGCCGCCAGCGGGAGCGGCTGGGCAACCGGGCACAAGACGTACAACGGGGCGATCTCGGTGACGCCGGACGGCAGGCCGCAGCCGACCGTTCTGGAGCTGGCGAAGAAGGCCGGGTTCCGTACCGGTGACGTCACGACGGCGGAGCTGGGCGACGCGACCCCGGCGGTCCTGGCCGCGCACGTCGCCGACCGGTCCTGCGAGGGCCCGGCCGACATGGCCAAGTGCCCGCAGCAGGACAAGGCGAACGGCGGCCCGGGCTCGATCTCCGAGCAGCAGGTGCAGACCGGCGCCGACGTCTACCTCGGCGGCGGCAAGGCGCGGTTCGCCCAGACGGTCAAGGCGGGTACGTTCCAGGGCAAGACCGTCCTCGACCAGGCCGCCGCCTCGGGCTACAACGTCGTCACCGACGGCGCCGGCCTGGCCGCGGCCAAGCCGGGCAAGAAGCTGCTCGGGCTCTTCAGCGACGGCAACATGCCGCTGGAGTGGGCCGGCCCGCTCGCCAAGGTCGGCGGGACCGACCCCGCCAAGTGCACGCCGAACGCCCAGTTCAGCGGTCCGCATCTGCGTGACCTCGCCGACAAGGCGATCGGCCTCCTCGACGCGCGGTCGAAGCACGGTAAGAAGGGCTTCTTCCTGCAGATCGAGGGCGCCTCGATCGACAAGCAGGACCACGCCGCGAACCCCTGCGGCCAGATCGGGGAGAACGTCGAGTTCGACCGGGCCGTGCAGGCGTCCCTCGACTACGCCCGCCACCACCGGGACACCCTCGTCGTCGTCACCGCCGACCACGGGCACACCAGCCAGATCATTCCGATCGAGGCGCAGAGCCCCGGCCAGACGGCCACGCTGATCACGGCCGACGGTGCCAACATGAAGATCAACTACGCGACCAACACCCCGGGCCAGTCGCAGGAGCACACAGGCACCGAGGTCCGGATCGCCGCGCAGGGCCCGCAGGCCGCGAACGTCGTCGGGGTCACCGACCAGACCGACCTGTTCCGCACGCTCGCCCGCGCCCTCGGCGTGCGTCACTAAGAGCTCGCGCGGAATGGACTGCCTGCCCGCCCATTCCGCGCGAGCTCTAAGTCACAGCCGCGAGGGCGTGTCTGACTAATCCGCTGTCCGGCTCGCTACAGACGGGAGCTGTCAGGCACGCCCTAGCTAGGGCCGGTCACCGTGGGGTGGCCGGCCCTCCGTCATGACTCCGTCCGTCGCCCTGCGTGCCGGCACCGGTCCCGCCGGTGGTCTGCGCCGCGATGCTCGCACCGGCGACGGCGCCTTCGGCGCCGGCACTGCCGGCCGTGCTCGGATCCGGCGCGCCGGCGCCCGCACCGCCCGGCACGACGCCGGCGGAAACGGCCTCCGCGTCAGGGCCGGTGGCCGCGGGCGGGCCGGCGGCGGAGGACAGGACCTGGGCGTTCGGGAGGTGGTAGTCGCCGTCGTCGGCCTGGAGCCGGACGTACGTCAGGCCGATCTCCATCACCGTGCCCTGGAACTCCCCTCCCAGCGGGCCGGACGACAGTCGTACCTCGTCACCGACCGTGAACGGCCGGGACAGCAGCAGGATGATGCCGGCGAAGAGGTTGGCGAGGGTCTGCTGGGCGGCGATTCCGACGAGCACCCCCGTCAGCGCGCCGCCGAGGACGAGCTGCCCGACGGGCAGGCCGAACAGCTGCAGGGTGAGCACGAGTGTGGTCAGACCGCCGACCAGGACCAGGACGAGCCGCACCATCGTGGCGTGGCTGTTGCCGAACCGGGGCAGCATGAGGTCCCGCGCCCGGCCGGACAGCCCGAGCGTCGCGGCGAAGGCCAACACGCAGAACACCACCGCACAGCCGACCGCGGCCATCTGCCACGGCAGCCGCTGGCCGGACGTCCGGACCTGCTGCCGGGCGAGGACCGACCCGGCCATCGCGAGGACGGCCAGCACCGCCGCGATGATCGAACGCCAGGGCTTTGCCCGGGTCCGCACCTTGGCCATCTGTTCGGCCAGGTGTAGCTCGTTCACCACGACCACCTTCACGGCGCGTTCCAGGAGTAGTTCCGCCAACCGTATCGGGCCGTTCTCCTGGCCACATGCGAAGGGGACCCGGACCGTAACGGATCCGAGTCCCCGTTTCGCGGGTGGTGTACTTCTGGTCCATCCATGTGAGACCGGAAGTCTTCGGGGAGGTCCCCCGTGACCCGCTCAGGCTGCCGTCTGTTGAATTCGCGTCATTTCAGGCAGCGT
This sequence comes from Actinoallomurus purpureus, assembly GCF_024055795.1. Lineage (GTDB taxonomy): Bacteria > Actinomycetota > Actinomycetes > Streptosporangiales > Streptosporangiaceae > Actinoallomurus > Actinoallomurus purpureus. The sequence goes on from NZ_JAMXMY010000014.1 coordinate 189,306, forward strand.
CGTGATGTCATCCGGAGCAGGTCGGAACGGAGCCCGCGGGAGCACAGTTGTTGGGTGTGTTGTCACTGATGATCGACTGGTTCACCGTGATGGTGCCGCTGTTCTGGAAGACCCCGCCGCCGGTCACGCCGGCGTGGTTGCGTACGACGAGGGTGTGGTCGAGGGAGGTGATGCCGGAATTGAAGAGGCCACCACCGTTTCCTCCGGCGACGTTGTGGTCGAGAGTGCTTTGAGCGATGTGCGTGTTACCGGTCGGCAGCGTGTCTATGGCGCCACCGCCGTCTGCGACGGTGTTGGCGGAGAGGCGACTGTCGGTGATCGTGAGGGTGCCCCGGTTGATGACGCCGCCGCCGCTGCCGGTACCGGCACCAGAGCTTCCGGTGGCGTTGTTCCCGATGATGAGGGTGTGGCTGATCGACGCACTGGCGTTCTGGAGATTGGACAATGCGGCGCCGTTGCCGTTGTTGGCCGTGTTGCCGCTTATGGTGACGAAGTTCAGCACCAAGTTGCCGGCGTTGCGGATACCGATGCCCTCGTCCCCGCTGTTGCCCTTGCCGCTCAGGATGGAGACCCCTCGAACACTGAGCCTGCCGGTGCTGGTGACGTCGAGTAGACGTCCGGTGAAGGCCGTTGCCGGCCTGATCGCCGTGCCTGGCCCTCCGAGAAGGGTGACGTCCCCGCTGACCGTCAACGTGGCGGTGATTTTGTAGGAGCACTTCGGAGCGAGTCGTAGCGTGGCCGGGATCGCGTTGGCGGCGTTGACCGCAATAGCCAGTGCCGAGCCACTGCACGGCAGTGTAATGGTCTGGTGCGGCTCCGCAGCCGGTTGTGCCTGTGCCGTCGACGGCATCGTCGCCGCCAGTGCCGCGCCCGAAAGCACGCCAGCTATTCGAACAGAAGAACCCATCAAGCCCTCCCGGGCATTAGCGGACATGGCTCATGTCCGTAATGAATTGCCGTCGCAAGATCGCCGACACTAGAAAATCATGAACCGAGACGGTGGCGCCTGCTCGCCCATAAATCATTTCTGACTCTTGACCAAGATTTGCGACGCCCGCCAATGGGTGCCATCGCCACCCCGACATATACGGACATTGGACCCAATGGGGCTGGTTACTGCTATCGGCTCCTGTTGAATACTTTTTGGGCAATGTCAAATCTCGCATCTCGTGGTTTCGTGCAGTTAGCCCCAGGGGATCACATACGCGGACCATGCGACACGATCCATCGGTAGACCCGTTAATGGATCTAACGGGTCTACTAGGAGCTTGAAGCATCGAATCGGGATCTGGCCTGTATAAGGCGTGGATCATCATGTATAACGGGATGAGGGGTTAATTTCATGAAGGCACCGAAGTATATGGCGCTCACCCTGTCCGGCCTGACCCTCGCGGGGGCGGCTGTCATTGCGATGGGCGCGACCGCTCCTGTCGGCGCCGGGACCGTGAGCGTCGCGTCGCAGCGGATCACCTCCCATGACGATGGCGACGATAACGACAGCAGGGCCGAGGCGAAGCAGAAGTCGCGCAACGACAACGACAACGACAACGACAACAAGAACAACAACTGGCAGAACCAGAAGCTCAAAGTAATCAACGCTCAGAAGCAGCATCAGAAGGCTGACTCGGAGAGCAAGAGCTGGAACTGGAACAAGAACGAGCAGAAGAAGAAGCTCAAGATCTGTGTCTTCTGGGGAAGCTGCCCTCGCGATGACGACGGAGGGGGAGCGCCTTCGCCTGGGCCGACTCCGGGGGCGCCGGGAGCGTAGGTGATGATCTGATCTGTCACCCGCATGGGTGTCGGGGTGTGCGGGCCCGCACCGACCGTCGGCGCGGGCCCGATTGCCATCCGGCCAGGAGCAGATCATCGAAGGGCGAGCTGAGGCTTGCCCTTCGGTCATGTATCGCCGCCGGTCAGCCCTACTTCGGGATATGTCCGCATCGTGGCATTAAGTGCCGACGTGGAAAATCTGCATGAGTGTCCGTTATTCGCATATCGTGGCCGTCGGACGGGTTCGCGCATATCAAATCTTGCGTCCCGCGATTTCACGGACTTGGCTTCTGGGGGTTTCGCGGACTTGGCTCCCGGGGATCACTTACGCGGATCATATGATGAGATCGCCCATTAGGTCCTTAATGGAGCGACCTTTCAGCCATGCGATGAATCCAATGCTGCTCTCGGTAAGAGCATGGAGTGTCGCGGATAAGTCGAGGAAGGATTAGTCAGAATGAAGACGTCCATATGTATGACGGGTGCGGTGTCCGCTCTGACCCTCGCGATGGCGGCCGCCACGGCGGTCGGCGCCGCCAACACGGCAAGCGCCGCAACCGTCAGCGTCGCGCCTCAGCAAATGATCAGCGGTGGCGGTGGTGGTGGGGGCGGCGGTGGCGGGGCGGCCGCAGCTGCCGCCGGTTGGGGCTCTTCCTCGGCTGCAGCCGGTGGCGGTGGCGGTGGCGGCGGTGGCGGCGGCGGCCACGATGACGGACGGAAGATCGTCATCATCGTGAAGCAGAAGCAGCAGCAGCAGTCGAAAAACGACAACGATAACGACAACAAACAGAACCAGAGGACCGACACCGAGAACAACAACCTGCAGCGCCAGCGGGCCGACTCGAAGAGCGAAAACGAGAACAAGAACAACAACAAGAACGAAAAGAAGCACTGGCACGGCGGCGAGAGCGACGAAGTGGGGGCGCCGTAGGCGGAGGCGCGATAGTCGGTGCTCCGACCGGCACTTTCGGCTGCGACATGAGGGGCCTGCATCGATCATCGGTGCGGGCCCCTCGTCGACCGGGCGTCGCCGCCACGCCCCGCGGTGGCCTCCTACCCGCTCGTGAGTGGATTCTGGTCAGGGCGATGTCTCAGCCGGCGATCCTTGAGGCCACCGACCGCCGGAGATCTCCAATAGGGGGCGGCGCCTCTGCGCCCACTATTCGTTGTCGGCGCCAGTGTCGTTTGTTTTCTTGAAGGCTCTTTCGTCGTCCGCGCCACCGGCACCCCCACCCCCACCACCGCCTCCGCCGCCACCGGCGGCGCTGGAAGATGAGGAGACGCCAAACTTCTCGTGGTCGATCTTCTGACGTTGCTTCTGATCCTGATCGGCCTTCTGGAGTTGCTTCTGATCCTGATCGTTCTTCTGGCGTTGCTTTTGTTCGTTTGTGCTGCTACTGGTGTTACGGATCTGGAATTTGTTATTAATAATGATATTCTGGCGTTGTGGTGTGATGTGGCGGTCGGAAATCAGATTTCGATGTGACCGGCAACAGCCGCCGTGAATGATCGCCTGGGCTGAGGCTGAGTCGGCTGCGCTCACTGCGAAAGCGATATTTCCCATAAGCATAAAAGCAGGTATGGTCGCTTTCATTACTCTATCGACGGTCATTGCGCTCGCTTACCCCCTTAGGGTGGAATTGCTGGATCCGGTGAACACGGGACGATCTCATGGCTTTAGGGGTCGTGCAGGCTGATTTCGAGTTCCATATTCCGCTATCGTCATCCCCTGGGATGCGCCCGCGAAACCAGAGGTTGTCAGAATTAACGTCGAGCCGAACCTCTCAACGAAGGTGCTTTAACTCAAATCATTTGATGGCATTTTTGCGGCCATAGTGTGCGGGTATGTCGAGATTGACCAAGGTGTTCAGGAACGGATTGTATGGCGGCAACGTCGATTCTGGATAGTGATAGGAGTGGTCCGGCGACTGGTGAAAATGCTCCCGCCATTCGGGTGAAACGGCATCATCTTCCGTCCGTTGCCCGTTACAGTGGCCGAACACCTGAATTCCTATTTCCCGTACGAAACCTTCGGTCTTCTCCGGCTGAGCCCGCTCGTCGGTGCAGGCGGCCGCCTCTGCCGGCCACCAAGGCGTACAAGGTGACCGCCGGTGCCCGCTCGGGCGTCATCCTCAACGTGGCGGTCGGCGGAGAAGCCGGTCAGCCTGCGGCGGCCTGGAAGACCTCGACCCTCCAGGTCGACTACGTCCGCGTGTATCGCTGAGCCCGGCGCACGGCCGCCCGCGCCGGGCGAAACCGGCGTAATTCCGGCGAATTGCCGCGTGGGCGGCCGTAAGGCCGAGAAATTCGAGCCCATCCACGTGGCGCGATCCGGCCGCCGGGCCCAAAATCCCGCTTTCGCGGGTTAGCGTCAGGTGGCACGCGAACCGCGATGGAGGGGGGGCCTCATGGGCGCGCGAACTCGGGCAGAGCACCTCGACCTCGACCTCGCCGGACTGGACTTCTGGGCCCGTCCCCCCGAGGAGCGGTTGGCGGCCTTCGCCCGGCTGCGGGCGCGCGACCGGCCGGTCTTCGTCAAGGAACAGCGGGTGCCGTTCGTCCGGGCGGGACGGGGCTTCTACGCACTCGTACGCCACGCCGACGTGGTGCACGCCAGCCGGAACGCGAAGGTCTTCAGCAGCGAACCGGCGGCGACCTCGCCCGAACCCCCGCCGTGGATCGTCCTGCTGTTCGGGCGGCCCATGGTCAACATGGACGATCCACGCCACGCACGGCTCCGGCGGATCGTGTCCCGCGCGTTCACACCCCGCCGGCTGGCCGGCATCGACGAGCACATCGCCGCGACCGCCGGCGCGATCGTCGACGACGTCCTGGAGCGCCGGTCGGGCGACTTCCTGGCCGACGTGGCGGCCCGCCTGCCCATCAGGGTGATCTGCGCGATGATGGGCGTCCCGGAGCGGGACCACGCCAAGGTCGCCGCCTGTGTGGACGCCATGACGGCGTACTCCGGGGTCCGGGGCGACGTCGTACGGCTCCGCACGCTCCGCCTCCTGGCGGGCAACCTCAAGGCCATCGTCGTGCTGCACCGCCTGGTCGCGCGGCTGGGTCGCGAGCGTCGCCGCCGACCGGCCGACGACCTGGTCTCGGCGCTGGTGAACGCCGATGTCGACGGCGAGCGGCTGTCGCTGCGCGAGCTGGGGGCGTTCTTCGACCTGTTGCTCGTGGCCGGGAACGAGACGACACGGAACGCCCTCGCGCACGGGCTGAAACTGTTCACCGACCATCCGGACCAGCGGGCGCTGCTGATGGCGGACTTCGACGCCCGGATCGGCGGGGCGATCGAGGAGATCGTGCGCCACGTCTCACCGATCATGCAGTTCCGGCGCACGCTGACCTGTGATCACGAGATGAACGGCCAGACCTACCGCAAGGGCGACAAGGTCGTGCTGTTCTACCTGTCCGCCAATCGGGACGAGAGCGTGTTCGCCGACCCGGACGTCTTCGACATCGGCCGCGATCCCAACCCGCATGTCGGGTTCGGTGGTCCAGGGCCTCACCTCTGCCTGGGCGCCAATCTGGCCCGGCGGGAGCTCACCGCCATGTTCCGGGAGCTGTTCACACGCGTCCCGGGAATCCGGGCGACCGGTGAGCCGGAGTTGCTGCTGAGCGGCTTCGACAACGGAATAAAGCGCCTGCCGTACGAGATCTGAGGCGAGTCATCGTGGTCCTCCGCACGCGTCTGCCGATGCTGATCATCGGTGCCACGCTCCTCGCGGCGCTGGCCGCGACCCTGGGCTTCGCGGTCAGGCGCGCGGCCACCTCGAACGCCCGTGAACCGGCCCGGCCGATCGGCGTCGTGGGGGCCCGCGGTGTCACCGACTGGCCGGCGTGGGGCTTCACCCACACGGACTACAGCGCCGACAAGGGACCGGCCAGCAGCACCGCCGCGGCCGCGATCTCACGGCAGCCCGTCCTGCAGAACCAGCACATCATGGGATGGGGCGCGGGCAATCCGGAGCCCACGCCCGGCACCTTCGACTTCCGCTCGCTCGACGAGCGCCTGCAGTACATCAGGAGGACGCGGGGGACTCCCGTCATCACCCTGTGCTGCGCGCCCGACTGGATGAAGGGCGGCAGGCCCGGCGCGACGGACTGGAGCAGGCTGGAGGTCGCCCCGACCCGCGACCATTTCCGCGACTACGCCGAACTCGCCGCCACGGTCGCCCGGCGCTATCCGGACGTGCACTACTTCGCCGTCTGGAACGAGCTCAAGGGCTTCTTCGACAAGAAGGCCGACCGCTGGCGGTACGAGGACTTCACCGACTTCTACAACGCGGTCTATGACGCCGTGAAGGCGGTGAACCCGCAGATCAAGGTGGGCGGACCGTACATCCCGATGTACAGCTTCGTGCGGGGCCACCAGTCTGCGGTGCGCGGGCCCTGGGGGAGCATCGACCAGCGCGTCATCGACGCCATCGACTACTGGCTGGCGCACAAGCACGGCGCCGACTTCATCGCGGTGGACGGGCCCACGGCCAGCGACGACCGGGACGTCTATCCGGACGAGGTGACGGCGCTCGGCAAGCTCGGCGCGATCGACACCTGGCTGCGCTCGAAGACGACCCTGCCGATCTGGTGGAGCGAGTACTACGTCGAGCCGCAGAGCCTTCCGTGGGCCGAGAACAAGCGTCTCGCCATCAACGCGGCGGCGCTCATCGAGTTGGCAAGGACCGGCGTCACCACCGTCCTGTACTGGAACAACGAGGCACAGGACGCTCGCTGCCAGGGCTGCCTGTGGATCAGCACCCTCGTACGCACCGGCGGCGTACCCGGGGGCATGCTGACCCTCCTGCAGAATTTCGCCCGATGGTTCCCCGCCGGCACGCAGCTGGTCGGCCTGTCGTCGGCCGACGCGCGCGTCCGGGTGCTCGCCCAGCCGCACGAGGCCGTCGCCGTCAATGTGAGCGACCGCCGGGTCCGCACGCGGGTCGGTGGTGACGAACTCTCCCTCGCACCGTATGAGATCCGCTGGCTGGATCGGTAGACGGCCCCGTGGCCGTCCGCGCACCGTTGGCCCGGCGATCGTCCTCACATCGGCTTAGTGGATGCCGAATCGCGTCATGCGGTGATGGAACGGCCGGGCACCGATCCGCCCGTGCCGGAAGCCCATCCGACCGTGACGGAACCCCATACGCCCGTGCCTGAAGCGGTGGAAGCCCATGCGGCCGTGGTGGAATCGGTGGTGGCGGAAGTGATGCCGGTGGTGGCGGAAGTGGCGGCGGAAGTGGCGGAAGTGATGCCGGTGGTGCCTGAAGTGATGGCGGAAGTGATGCCGGTGGTGTCGCCACCACGGCCGGAAGTGATGCCGCCGGAAGTGATGTCGGCGGAAATGACGCCGGAAGTGGCGGCGGTGCCGGAAGTGGCGGCGATGGTGATCATCCTGCGCCACCGCGACTCCTTCGCCACGGCCCTGCGCGACGTCGCCGCGAGTCGGCGCGGAGGCGGTCCGGGTGACGCCGCCCCGGGTCAGATCCGGCTGCGCGGTCGCGGGCGTTGCCGTGAACAGCGCGGCAGCGACCGCGGCGCTCAGCAGGCCGACAGCGGTGCTTTTCTTCGTCAGCACATCGAACTCCTTCCTTGAAGGGACTAATCGCCTGATTTCGCGCCGGGGGTCGGAGTGAAAAGGGCGCCGGAGTGGCCACTCCGGCGCCCCGTCCGAGGAACTTTCACCCCGCCTTTTGGCTCAGGCGACGACTTTCCCGATCTCGGCCGCCGTCATCGCCGTCGAGCCGGCGGCGCGTCGGCCTCCCGCTCCGGGTCAGTCGATGAACGCGCGCGCGTCACCGGCTCGGGCGAACACGTCGTCGCCGCGGATGACGGCCGAGGCGCCGTCGTCCCGGTTCCTGAGGAACCCGCGCCCGCTGAATCCGTCGTCATCGTCCCGGAACCGGTTGCGACGGAAGCAGCAGTCCCGGTCCTGGTCGTGGAAGCGGTGGCGGCGGAACCGGAACTGGAAGTTGTCGTTGCGGGCGATCGCGACGTTGTTGTTGCGGTTGTGGACACGGACCCGCACGATGATCCGGTTCTTGTTCACGTTGACGTTCCTGTTGGCGTTCCTGTTGTGGTGGTGGGAGCTCCAGCGGTGGTGCCCGTGCCAGGTGGGAACCTGGGCCGACGCGGGCGAACCGGTGAGCAGGATGCCGGCTGCGGTAGCGGCGACGACCAGACCGCCTGCGGCGCTTGTCTTCTTCAGCACGTCAACTCCTTGTTGCCGGAAATGGCCCGATGGCCATCAGCGCCCGTTTTGAGCGCCATAGGCGTACTTTCCCGACAACTCTCTTGGCACGGCAATCGTCGGGTAAGTTGCCCATAAAAGCCTCCGAGACGACGAAAGCCCCGGGGCTGGAGTCTCGCTCCGGCCCCGGGGCCAATGGTGCGTCGATGGATGTAACGGTGATGGCGTAACTTTAGGTATTTACTAGTGAAAATCAGCTCGAATGCGGACAAGACGAGCAGGTCACGGCGTCGACCATGACGCTTCCCCGGCCTTCTGATCAGCGCCCGAGGCGCTTCTCTTGCTCTGCGTCCCACCCTGGAGACTGCGGGCGCCGGCATCGTCCTTGCGGTCGGCGGCCTGCTCGCTGCGGCCGTCGCTGACATCCTTGCGGCCTTGGGCCACGTCGGCACGGCCCGAGGCCTCGTCGGCGTTCAGGGGCCGGCGCACCTGGGAGGCGGTCTGCGTGGCATTCGGCGTCGGCGCCGTGGTCGTCGGACCAGCGGTCGGCAAGGCGTCCGTCGACGGGTCGTGCTGCTTCTGCTGCTGCCGCTGCTTCTCGCGCTGCCATTCCCGCTGGCGCTGGAACTCGTGCTCCTTCTGCGCCTGCGCCTGGCCGTTACGGGCGATGGCGATGTTGTTGTTCCTGTTGTAGATGAAGATCCGGATGAAGATGCGCGGCCGGTTCCTGTTCAGGCTCACGTGGTGGTGCACGTGGCGGAAGGAGAAGTGGTGACGGTGGTGCCAATCGCGGACGAGGCTGCCCTGAGCGTGTGCGGGCGAGCTTGTGAGCAGGGCGCCGGCGGCTGCCGCGACCACCAGGCCCATAGAGGCGCTCTTGTTTTTCAGCACGTCGGTCTCCTTTGCTGAAATGGTCCTGAAACGCCACGCGACCCGACCTCTCCCCGAGTTGGGAGAGCGTTGTGCCGGTCGAAGGGCTTCGGGGCCAATTGTCGGAAGGTGATTCGAAGATCCCTTGTGGGGATCATCGACTCGTCGTAGGCAAAAGAGGGGCGCCGGAGCGGTCACTCCGGCGCCCTCGCGGCGGGAGCGGCTTAGCGACTCAGCGGCTCCTGTGGCCGTTTCATCGGCCCGAGTCGTTGACGTGGCTGTGTAGCACCGCCATTCGCCGCATCAGTGTCAGTTGCCGGGGGCGCCGGGCGTAGGAGTGGCGCCCGGACGGCCGTAGTAGTCGTCCTCCTTCTGCTTCTGCCACTGCTTGTTCTTCTGGTCCTGGTCCTGCCACTCCCGCTGGCGCTGGAACTCGTGTTGCTTCTGCGCCTGAGCCTGGTCATTGCGGGCGATGGCGATGTTGTTGTTGCGGTTGCGGATCCGGACGCGGATGTGGTTGAAGAGCTCGTTCTCGTTCGCGTTGAAGTTCCGGTGGTGCGCCCGGAAGCGGAAGTGGTGGCTGGACGACCAGCCGCCGCCACCACCCCAGGTCGGAATCTGGGCGGACGAGGGCGAACTGGTGAGCATGACGCCTGTGGCGGTGGCGATTGCCAGACCGCCGATGGCGAGCGTCTTCTTCAGCACGTCGGTCTCCTTATTTCTATCGGAATGGCGCGATGGCCCCTCACGAACCGGCGCTGCCCCCCGTGTTTCGGAAGGACGCCGTGGTTTGTAACATTCCCGCGTAGTTTCTCGAGAAGATAACTACAGGGTAAGAAGAAAATAAAGAGCGAATTCTAAAAATCGGACGTATGGGCTGGTTCTCTGACTAGCTTCTCAAGCAACCCGGAATGGACGGCTGAATGCCTTACCGGAGGTCTGGCGTCGTTCTGGGCTTCGTCTGGCCTGGCGTGTCGTCGTCGACGGCGTGCCGATTCGGCCTTAGATTCGAGCCGGGCCTCGACTGTCGTTCGCCTTTCTTCTGCACGGGCCGCAACGGGGAGCTGTGCCGCCGTGGCCCGCTGGAAGGGACGAATAGGGGATATCCGGCATGGGTGGCCCGGTGTCGGCTGTCGGACGCCGGCCGGGCATGGGAACGCCGTGGCCCGGCAGGAGCAGCTGAGAATCCGGCCGTACTGCGCCGAGGGCGCGGTGCCGGCCCTGACGTGTTGCCGCGCGCAGGCGCAGGCCGACTCGCCGCGCAAGGGGCGGTGAGTGCGCGGGGGTCCGCTCGCCGACCCGGGCTCTTTGGGCGGAGGCGTAGGGCACCGGATCGTCGGCCCGCATGCGGTACGACGTTCACCGCGGCCTTTTCTGCCGCGGTGAACGTCGTGGGGAAGAACAGTCACGCCGCGAGGAGATGGGCGCCAGGGCACATGAAGGATTACGCCCGTGGCACGATCTCTGCGCCGTGGCTCCGCGGGCCCGCCGCCAGGAAGGGTGTCGCCGGCAGACCGATCGCGCCCGGAGGTGTTAGTCCTCCTTCTGCTTCTCCCACTGCTTGTTCTTCTGGTCCTGGTCCTCCCACTGCCGCTGGTTCTGGAACTCGTGCTGCCTCTCCGCCTGCGCCTGAGTGTTGCGGGCGATGGCGATGTTGTTGTTGCGGTTCCGGATCCGGAGGCGAATGTGGTTGAAGAGCTCGTTCTCGTTCGCGTTGAAGTTGCTGTGACGCGAGGAGTGCCGGAAGTGGCTTGAGTGGCCCGAACAGCAGCCTCCGTCCCAGGTGGGCACCTGGGCGGACGCGGGCGAACCTGTCAGTACAACGCCCGCAGCGGCAGCGATCACAAGGCCGCCCAAGGCGTACGTCTTTTTCAGCACGTCGGTCTCCTTTTATCGGAATGGCGCGATGGCCCTCACGAACCGGCGGTGCCCCCGTGTTTCGGGAGGACGCCGTGGTTTGTAACATTCCCCCGGACTTTCTCGTGAAGATAACTACAGGGTAAGAAGAAAATAAAGAGCGAAACCTAAAAATCGGACTTTTCGTCTTGTTTTCCGACCAGCCCTACATTGACTCTCAGAATGGACAGTGTGATGCTCGGGATGAGGTCGGATCTGATTCTGGAGTGCCCCGCACTTGGTGTGTCGTGCGCGACTGCAGGCTACGTCGGCGCTACGGTCGTGGCCGCAGGCGTGTGCCGTCAGGCCTTGCGTTCAGCGGTCGAACGCCCACGACTCGTCGCCGTCATCGGGGTTCGTCACATCCGCCTGGCGCATTCCCGGTGAATTTCCCCGATTCGGGGAGATTGCAACAGCCAGGGCGGTCGGCACCGTACAAACGGCCGCGACGGCGATGAGACCCCCGCGTGGCGACCAGATGGAGCACACCAGCATCATCTCGGCAACGGTGGCGTTCAGCGCGATCGCCGCGGCGCCGGCCACGATGACACGTGCCGCCCGGTCGAGCCGGGCGAGGAGCCGGGCCGTACAGAAAGCCGGCGTGACGAGGGCGAATGTCGGAACGAGCGGACCGGTGACCAATGACGGCGTACCGGAGGGGAGGAGAGCCGTGGCGGCAAGGCCGGCGATGAGGAATGCGGCAGACGCCGGGAAAATCACCTGTCGTCCGCGCATCAGCCCCCCAATGCCAAGAAGCGCTCGATAATCACAGTTGCCAGGACGATTATTAGAAAAACGGACCATCGGGTGAATGGTCGTAGTCGTGATTCCTCGCCCCGCGGAAGGCGCAGGCGCGCGACCTCCCGCGCGACCAGGAGAATGATCAGCAACGGCAGGGCGACGAGACCGACCGGGGTCCAGGTCGTCGAGCCGAATCGGAAGTGCCGTGGCCGGGCCGGGGCCGGCGGGACGCCCGGAGGCGGCGCCCGCAGCGCGTAGACGGCGGCGTCACCGTCCACCAGGACCGGGCGCAGCCGCGGCGCAGCGGCCAGGGCGGCCCGCAGCCTGCCCGCGTAGGCGGCGGGCAGGCCGTAGTTGTAGTGGTTGTACGCCTCGTTGGCCCGGGTGGTGACGAAGTAGCCGCCGGGCCGCTCGCTCAGCGCTGCGATGATCTTAGAGATGTCGGACGGGTCGCCGGTGGCGCGGACGGCGGTGTAGTCGAAGCGCTCCATCGCGCGGGTGCCCCACGGCATCATCGGGAAGTAGCCGGCGTCATCGTTCGGGTCCGCCTGCCACACCACGTTGATCACGCCGGTGGGGGTCTGCCGCAGCATCGCCTCGAAGGCACGCACCTCGCCGGGGCGTACCTGTTCGAAGTTCTCATTGCCGAAGCGGACGAACAGGAAGCCCCCCGCCAGCAGCAGCCCGGTCAGGGCCGCGGCGACCACCGCGAGGGTGCGGCGCGTCCCGGCGAACGTCGTGGGGAAGAACACGTACGCCGCGAGGAGACAGGCGCCGGGGAGGACGAAGAAGTACACCCGCAGCGCGATCTCGCCGCCGTAGTTCTGCAGGCCGGCCGCGAGGAAGGGCGCGGCCAGCAGGACCAGCGCGACCCGGTCGTCGAGGCGGCGCAGCCGCCGTCGTACCGCCCCGGAGACCGCGAGCAGCATGATCACGGCGGCGATGAGGATCCGCACCGACTGCACCGTCGCCAGGCTCTCGCTGCCATTGCTCACCCGTCCGGCGACGCCGCCGGTCAGATTGGACAGCAGCGCGCCCGCGCCGGAGAACAGGTCGCCGATGTGCCCGGCCCAGTACGCCGTCGTCATGAAGGCGACCCAGCCGGCGACCATCACCGCGAGCAGGATCGGCAGGCTCCGCGCGGTGCAGCGCCGTATGACCACCAGTCCCGCGCAGGTGAAGAGGGTCAGGAACGGGGTCAGCTGGTGGCTCGCCGTCGTCACGGCGAAGATCACGACGAGGAGCAGCAGGAGGACGGTGCGCGTGCCGGCCGGGACGTCGGCGGGCGGCCGCTCTCCGGCCGACATCGGCCCGGTGACGAACGCCCGGATCCGGCCGGTCCGCGGCAGCCACGCCGCAGGCCGTACGGGCGGGCGGAACCAGTTCAGCAGCACGCCGACGAACATCAGGTAGAGCAGGTAGGAGAAGCCCTGGGGGCTGAAGTAGTCCTGCCCGACCCAGTCCGCCACCACGAACAGCCACGCGGCCAGCCAGCACGCACGCCAGTTCGCGCGCATGACCCGCAGGATGAGGTACACCGGCGCGAGGTACAGCAGTTGGGAGACGACCGGCGCCCAGTGCAGGAGGGGCTCCAGGTTCCGGACCCCGGCCGCGCGGGTCACGAACGCGACGAGCGCGAAGAACCCCGGCCAGCTGAACCGCGCGTCCAGCGCGTAGTCCGCCGCGCCGGTCCGCCGGATGTACTCCACGAACCCGTAGTGCTGCCAGGCGGTCTCCGGCCGGGCGTACGGCTCCAGGGCCGGTGCCAGGCCGTGCAGCGCCACGACGATGGCCACCAGCTGAAGGAGCAGGAGCACCCGGCGGGGACGTTTCAGCCACAGCGTGACGAAGAACGCCGTGACGAGCAGCGCGGCGCCGACGAGCGTCGCGACCGGCAGCACCGAGATCAGCCCGTACCCGTTCATGCGGGAGAGCCGCACGTGGCGCAGCGGGATCCAGTAGAGGCCGAGCCCGGCCGCGAACAGCGCCCACACCGGCCAGGCGGCCTGCGGGACACGGCGCGGGGCGGGGCGCTCGGGCGGCCGTACGGTGCCGGGCGCCGCCGCGACGCCGGGCGCCGCCACGGCCGCCACGACGCCGACGCTCGTCCGCTCGTCCTCCGCCACGACGCTCGCGCTCGTTCGCTCGTCCTCCGCCGCGACGACGGCGGTGTCCACGGCCGTGCCGCCCGGCACCGGCGTCGCCGGGCGGACCACCCGGAGCAGGGCCGGGAGCACGGCGACCGCCAGCGCGGCGCTGACCGCCAGCACGGCGTACCCGGGACCGGTCGTGCGCACTCCGCCGGGCACGGCGAGCACCAGCGCCAGCACGCCGGTGAACCGCGCACCCTGCAGCAGGGCCACCCGCCGGGTGCGCCGCTGCACCCGAAGGACGCCGATGTACACCTCGATCAGCGCTTTGGGAAGGGTGGCGAGAGCGAGGATCCGCAGCAGCGGGGCGCCGTGGCGGGCGTACCCCGGGCCGAAGAGGGACAGCCCCAGCCGGGCGCCGAGCAGGAGGACGACGGTGGCGGGCAGGAGGATGAGTGTCATCCGGACGAGCACCGACCGGCAGGCGGCGGCGAGCCCGCGCGCGTCGAACGCGCCCTCGACCGTCAGCGAGGTCGCCATGTTGACGGCCAGCACGTCGACGGTCGCGCCGAGCACCCACGCCAGGTAGAAGAACGCGTTCGTGCGGGCGTCCAGTCGGGCGGCGACGACGACCGGTATGAGGTTGCACAGCGCGTAGTAGAAGAGCGTGCCGGTGTAGTCACCGGCGAGGTAGCGGCCGATCTCCGCGCCGGTCGGGACCGGCCGGTCGCCCGCGGTCGCGGCGACGTGGCGCGGGATGAGCCGCTGGTGGATCACCCCCTCCACCGGGATGAGGAGGAGCAGCGCGGCCAGCACCCAGGAGATGGCGATCCCGTCCTGGGGCAGCGCGTCGGCCAGGGCCACCAGCAGCACGATTTTGAGGGCGGCGAACAGCGTGTTCTTGCCGAGCACGCCGGTCGCGTGCCGCAGCCCGGTGAGCACCCCGTCCTGGGCGGTGAACAGGCTCCACGAGACGACGGCCGCGACGAAGAAGATCCCGGAGCCGAGCCCCGACAGGTGCGAGAACGACGGGCCCCACCACGAGAGCGTGAGCAGGAAACCGGCGGCGAGCGTGGCGGCGGCCGCGATGCCCGCGACGTACGTGCGCAGCACGAGCCGGCTCGTGCCCTGCCCCATCTCGGGGATGAACCGGATGAGGATGAAGTTCAGCGCCGTCAGGCCGCCGAGGAACATCATGGCCTGGTTCTGCGCGGACTGCCGGCCGACCTCGGCGGGACTGTAGAACCGGGCGGCGAGGAGCCAGTAGCCGAGCCCGAGCACGCCGGTGAGCCCGCCGTTGATCATCAGGGCGTACGCGTTGCGGAACAGCGGATTGGCCAGCTCGCTCCGCAGGGCCGCCATGGGCTCCAGTGTCGCCTCTTCGCCCGCCCGCGCAAGTGACTTCTGACGCGTCACACGGTTCCTCGGAGGCGTCGTACGGCGTAGTGGGACCGGCGTACGACGGCGTACCCCTTGGTCAGCGCGTGGTCGACCAGGAATCCGCGACCACGCAGCGCCCGCTCGAAGCCGGTGAGGGACGTGCCGGCCCGTACGGTCAGCCGGGGGACGGCCATCGGGTCCTCGTCCGCGGCCGGCAGCGCGTTCGCGACCGCGCAGGCCGCGTCGTACTCCGCCGCCCGGACCTCGCGGCGCACGCGTGCGCTGGAGTAGCCGTACGGGTAGGCCATCGTGGTCACGGCGCGGCCCAGCCGGTCCTCCAGGAGCCGCTTGCTGCGCAGCAGCTCCGTGCGGAGCACCGCGTGGCCGAGCTGGTCGAGCTGGGCGTGGCTGTGGCCGTGCCCGCCGACCTCCACCCCGCAGGCCGTGATCTCCTCGGCCTGCTTCCAGCTGAGCATCCGGCCGAGCGGCCGCCCCGCGGCGTACGGCCCGGCGTCGCGGATCCAGCCGGTGGTGACGAACACCGTCGCCCGGAAGCCGAACCGGTCGAGCAGCGGCAGCGCACGCTCGTGGAAGTCGGCGTACCCGTCGTCGAACGTGATGACCACCGGGCGGCCGGTCGCGGGCCGCCGTCGTACCAGCTCACCGAAGGTGATCGGCGTGTACCCGGTGTCCTTCAGGTAGGCGAGCTGCTCGGCGAACGCCTCGGGGCGGACCGCGAGGCGGTCGGACCCGCCGATGGAGTGGTACATCAGGACCGGAACGGGCCCCGGGCGCGCGTCACCCATGGGATCTCCCGAGGGAGCCGGCGGCGTACCCGGACATCGTGAACGCGAGCCCGGCCACGATCGCGCCCGCGCGCCCGAGCCCGGCCGGGTCGCCGGTGACGGCGGCGCGCAGCCCGCGCCCGACGCCGCGCGGCAACTCCACCAGCGCGTGCCGCCGCTCGCTGGCCAGCCCGTCCCCGACTCCGACGCTGCGCGTGACCATCGCCTTCGACAGGCCCTCGGCGTAGCAGCGGGTGCGGAAGTACGCGAAGCGGGCGCGTTCGCCGGGAACGCGGTGCCAGATGACCGCGCGGTCGTCGAACACCAGCACCGTCTCCGGCGCCGCCTGGCGCAGCCGGATGCAGAACTCGGTCTCCTCACAGCCCAGCGGCCGTTTGCCCGGCGCGCGCCCGATGCCGCTGCGAAAGCCCCCGGCCACCTCGAACGCCGCGCGCCGGAACGAGGCGTTGCCGCCCATGAGGTTCCGGATCGGTCCCGTGGCCATCCCGCGGTACGTGCAGCCGACCACCCACGCGAACTCCTCGGGGAACCAGCGCGGAGCCTCGGACGGCCAGAGCGGCAGCGTACGGCCGCCGACCCCGGCGACGTCCGGGGCGTCGTACCCGCCGGCCAGGACGGACAGCCATTCGGCGTGCGCCACCGCGTCGTCGTCGAGGAACGCCACCACCTCGCCGTGGGCCGCGGCCACGCCGGTGTTCTTGCCGCCGGACAGCCCCCGCCGCCCGGTGTTGGGGATCACCCGGACGTCCGGGAGCACCGACCGGAGGCGGTGCAGGAGTGTCTCGTTGTGGTCGACGACGAGGATGATCTCGTGAGGCGCGAGCCGCTGCGCCCGTACGGACGCGACGGCGGCCAGGACGTCGTCCCAACGTCGCTCGGTGTAGGCGCAGATGACCACAGAGATCTTCACGCCGCGCTCCCCTTTCGGTCCGGCGACCGGTTCCGGCCGGCGTCGGGTGCGTCGCGGCCGTCCGCGCGGGCCTTCGGGCGCAGCCGGGCGTACGCCCGCAGCACCCGGTCCGCGCCCGCGTACAGCACCGGGCTGGCCAGCACCGCGCTGCGCGCCCGGCGCACCGGGGCCTCCCGGACCCAGTGCAGACCGGCGGTGGCCGAGACGCGTGCCGCGCGGCCCTCCGCGATCGGGAACTCGGCGTTCTTCAGCCAGTCCTTGTACTCCCGGCCGCCCCGCCCCATGGCGATCCAGCTGATCCCGGCGTCGGCGGCCGCCTCCGCCATCCGGAGATGGCCGATCATGCCGGGGGAGTACCGGCCGAACTCGACGTCGTACGCGGGGAACCATCCCGCCATGACCGGGCCCGCGCGCAGTCCCAGGTGCGCGGAGACGGGCCGGCCTCCGGCGCGCAGCACGCTGAGCACCCCCATACCGGTCTCGTGCAGGTGCTCCACGAGCGCCACGATCCAGGGCACGGCGAACCGGTCGGTGCGGCCCGTCCGGCGGTACTGCCCGGACTTCCAGGACATCAGGCGCCGCAGCTCCGCCGGGTCCCGCTCGTCGAATGTGTAGGTCACCTCCCCGGCCTCGCGCCCGAGCTTGCGCTCCTTGTACCGGACGGTCTTCAGCGTCTTCGGGGACCGCCGCCGGGCCTCGTCCGCGTACGCGGCGAAGCCCGCGCGCAGGTCCATCACCGGCTCGACGCGGGTCTGCGCGTGATAGGGCGCGAACGCCGCCTGGTCGGCCAGGAGGTGGTCGAACTCCCAGACGGACAGGCGGCAGGCGCGCAGCAGCGCCCGGACGTCGAACTCCAGGTCCGGCGGGCCGGCGAATCCCTGGCAGTCGGTCAGCCCGGCGCCGATCGGCCGGCCCAGCCCCAGCGCGTGCCGTTCGTACGGCAGGAAGCCCACGACGCCGGTGCCGTCGCTCAGCACGGCCACGCGCGCGTCGGCCCGGAACCGGCCCACGGCCAGGGTGAACTCGGGTGCGAGGAACGGATTGCCCAGAGCCGCGCCGGCGCCCTGGAGCGCGCGCCAGCGCGCCAGCTCCGGCTCCCCGAGATCCTCCGGGCGTGCGATGTCGACCCTCACCCGGCGGCCTCCTCGAGGTGGGCCTGCTCCAGGCCCACCCGCTCGTGGGCGGCGTGCTCCAGTACGGGACCGGCGGCGGGCCGCGGGCGACCCCGCTGCGCGGGCCCCCGGCGCCCTCGGACCATCGCGCGCAGCACCCGGAGGCCGTCGCGGCGGGCGTTCAGCTTCGAGACGCCCGACCTGCGGTCGAACTCGTGGCTGGGCACCTCGGCGATGCGCATCCCGGTGGTGATGGCGTTGACGCACAGCTCCGTCTCGATCTCGAACCCGTCGGCGGCCAGCCTCAGCCGGTCGACCACGGAGCGGCGCAGCGCGATGTACCCGTAGCACAGGTCCGTCCAGCGCACGCCGTACAGCACGTTGGCGAGCCTGGTCAGCCAGAGGTTCCCGGCCCGGCGCAGCCGCGTGAGGTCGTCGGAGCCGCCGCCCACGCAGTAGCGGGATCCCTTCACGACGTCGAACCCGCAGCAGATCAACGCGACGAACGCGTCGATCTCCCTGGGGTCCATGCTGCCGTCGGCGTCGATGGCGATGATGACGTCGCTGGTGGCGGCCTGGAAACCGGCCCGCATCGCCGCACCTTTCCCAGCGGGAGGCTGGCTGATGATGACGGCGTCCGGTCGCAGGCGCCGGGTGACGTCGACGGTCCCGTCCGAGGACTCGCCGTCGACGACGACGACCTCCTCCACCCCGGAGAGCCGGGGCAGGAGCCATCGCAGGTTGTCGGCTTCGTTGAGGGTGGGGATGACGGCGGTGACGGTCGGCCAGGACGTGCGGTGACGTGCGGTGTCGAGATGATGCAGGAGCGCGCCGGAACGTACGCCGGCGCTGTGGAGGGAGTCCGGCTCGTGCATGGTGGTGCCCCCGGTCAGGCAGGGGAGACTCGGAGAGGACGAGGTCCCTGCCGAGGTCGATTGACACCATCGATGGTCGGCCGCCGGGCGCGGAAAACCCTCCCCCGCCTGACGCAACCGCCCTACGTCAGCCGGAGGGATCCGCAGGGTGACGCGACCGTCACCGGGCCTCGCGCCATGGGGTCGGAGGGCCGAGTAGGGTTGCGGGCGTCGGCAGTGGACGTACCGAGGAGGTGAGACTCATTCCCGCTTCGCAGGCGGGGTGCTCTCACCGCATGTTCGCAGGGTCCCGCCGAGATCGGTGACCGCGAGAGCACCCTTCGGATCCCCCGAAAGGCTCTCATGTCGCTTTCCCCTTCCTTGCCCTCATCGTCCGCCATCGTCGGCCGCCTCCGCGCCGCCGGCTGCGTCTTCGCCGAGGACGAGGCGCGGTTGCTGATCGACACCGCGCGCACGCCGGACGACCTCGCCGCGATGGTGGACCGGCGCGTCGCCGGCCTGCCGCTCGAGCACGTCCTCGGCTGGGCCGAGTTCTGCGGGCTGCGCGTCGCGGTCGATCCGGGCGTGTTCGTCCCCCGGCGTCGCACGGAGTTCCTCGTAAGGCAGGCCGCCGCCCTCGCCGGGCCGGGTGCCGTCGTCGTCGACCTGTGCTGCGGCTCGGGCGCCCTCGGTGTGGCGCTGGCCGCGGCGCTCGGCACGGCCGAGGTGCACGCCGCCGACATCGATCCGGCCGCCGTCGCCTGCGCCCGCCGCAACCTGGCGTCCGTCGGCGGCCGGGCGTACGAGGGCGACCTGTACGACCCGCTGCCCGCGACGTTGCGGGGCCGCGTCGACGTCCTGCTGGCCAACGTGCCGTACGTCCCCACCGGCGAAGTCGCCCTGCTGCCCGCCGAGGCGAGGGACCACGAGGCGCGGGTGGCTCTGGACGGCGGGGCCGACGGGCTGGAGGTCGCGCGGCGCGTAACGGCGGAGGCGCCCCACTGGCTGGCGCCGGGCGGCCACCTGCTGTTCGAGACCAGCGACCGCCAGGTGCCGAGGGCCGTCGAGATCGTGGCTCGTGCCGGGCTCGTCCCCCAGGTGGTCGCGTCGGACGACCTGAACGCCACGGTCGTCATCGGCAGCCTCGGGTCTGCCGGTTGACGTCTGCGGCTTGAGCGCCGACGCGCCGAACCGAATGCTCGGCAATCGCGTAGCCCAACGGTGCGAACACCATCAAAGCGCCGCCGGGTACGAGCTTTCGCCGAGCATTACGTCCGCCACCCACGCCAGGATCACGCGCAGCCGCTCGGAACCATGTGCTGACCTTCGGGCCAAGTGGGGACGAAGCTGGAAGATCTGGAGAGGCCGCCGAACCGGCGATGTCGGCGACGAGCGGACCGGCGACTGGTGCGCCACGCGCCTCGACCCGAGGGCAGGCATCTCACCGACCGTGATCCAGTCCACCGCGTTCTTGCTGAACGAGGCGCTCCACCGGGAGTTGGAATACGTCGCAGAGGGCAGGAAGCCGGGGGCGGCGTCTTCGATGCACCGCCCGCTTACTGTCGTCCGTCGGCGACGACGGACAACAGAACGTCGACCAGGCGGTCGGCCGCGTCAGGCCGGCCCATCGTGCGGGCGTGCTGTGCCATGGCCGTCCGCCGTGCGGGGTCGGTGAGCAGGGGTTCCACGGCAGCACCCAGGGTCTGTGGCGTGGCCTCGCCGAGCAGGGCGACGGCGGCGCCGACCTCCTCCAGATGGCGTGCGTTGTGCGCCTGCTCATTACCCGCGGAGGAAGCGAGGGGGATGAGAACGGACGCCTTGCCCAGGGCGGTGAGCTCCGCGATCGTGCCCGCGCCGCTGCGGGAGATCACGACGTCGGCCAGCGCGAGCACGTCGGGCAGCTCCGGCCCGACATAGCCGGTCAGCAGGTAACGGGCCGCCAGTTCGCGGGGCAGGGCCGAAGTGTGCTGCTGCAAGTCGGCGAGGTTGTCCGGCCCGCACTGGTGGATGACGTTGGCGTGGGACAGCAGCCACGGCAGGATGCCGCTGACGAGAGTGTTGATCTGCTGTGATCCCTGGGCGCCGCCGGTGACGTAGACGGTCGGGCGGTGCGGGTCGAAGCCGTGCAGGGCGAGCGCGTGGATCGCCTTCTCCGGCTGTCCGGACAGCACCTCGGGCCGCACCGGGTTGCCGGTGACCACCGCGCCGGCGCGGCTCGCTTCGGGCAGCAGCGGCAGGGTCGACTCGGAGGACACGGCGATGCGCGTCGCCCTGCGGGCGAGGGTCCGGTTGGCCAGGCCGAGGCGAACGGTCTGCTCGTGCACCACCAGCGGGCGGCGGCGCATCTTCGCGGCCATGCCGACCGGGACGGCGACATAGCCGCCCGTGGCCAACACCACGTCGGGACGGAAGCCGGAGATGATCCTGCGCGCCTGGAGCACGCCCAGCGGAACCCGCAGCATGTCCTTCACATTGGCCGGCGAGATGAGCTTCAACGGATTGGTGGAGCGGCGGATCTTGCCGGTGACGACCGAGGCGAACCGGATTCCTTCGGCCCCGGCGACGCGGGACTCCAGGCTGTCGGCCGTTCCGACCCACAGCACCTCAAGGGACCGGCCGGCGCCCTGGAGCCGGGCCTGAAGAGTCCGTACGGCGGTGAGAGCCGGGTACGTGTGGCCACCGGTCCCGCCGCCCGTGACGATGAGGCGAAGCGGCCGCTCCGGAGCGAGGAGCAGAGGGTCGACGACGGCATCAGAAGTCATTCGCAGCACCGTAGTCACCGGTAGGCCGACCGGTCAGCGAAACCGGGGGTATGTGATCTATCCGGCCTTCTCGGCAGCGGTCGGCTGATCGAGTCCACCGGCCCTGAGAAATCACGTGGCGGGCCGTGCCGCGCCGGCACGGCCCGCCACGCGAGCGGGGAGCTCAGAGGGTCAGCCGCTGAACGCCTTGGTGAAGTCGAGGGCGGTCTGGGCGATGCTGCTGCACGTCGCGCTCGCCCACTGCTGGGGACCGCCGGGGCAGGGCTTGTCGCGGGTGGCCGACCACATCGACAGCCAGGCGAGGTTCTTCTGCTTGGCGAACGCGGCGAGCTTCTTGGCGTCGGCGACCGTGAAGACCTCGGTGTTCGTGTCGTTCACGCCGATCATCGGGGTGACCGCGATCTTGCTCCACGCGCTGCTCACGCCGAGCGCGCCGCGCACCTGGGACTCGGTGGAGGTCGCCGCCTGGATGGCGTAGTCGCCCATCTTGCCGCTGGGGTTGGGGGCCTGGCCGTCCCCGTAGTCCATGGCCATGATGTTGACGGCCGAGACCGAGTCGCCGTTCTGCTTGGCGGTCTTCAGCAGGTTCACGCCGTCCTGGGTGAGCCCGGACGGCAGGACCGGCAGCGTGAACGACACGTCCAGGCCCGCGACCTGCTTCTGCAGCGTGGCGATGGCCTGGGCGCGCCGCGTGTTGGCGGCCTGGTCGGCGATCGCGGCGCCCTCGACGTCGAAGTCGACCTTCTTCAGCTTGAAGGCGTCGATGACCTGCTTGTACGCGGTGGCCAGCTGACCGGAGCCGGAGCAGGCCTGGGCCAGCTCGGTGCCGTTCGCGCCGCCGAACGAGACGCGGACGTCGCCGCCGGCCGCCCGTAGCGCGCCGATCTGCTTGGCGACCTCGTTGTCGGCGAGCGCCTGGGAGCCGCCCCACTTCGGGGTGCATCCGCCGCCGGAGACGATGAAGGCCAGGTTGAAGGTCTTCACGCCCGTCTTCGCCGCCGTGCCGGTCAGGTCGTACGGCGGGTACAGGCCCACGTCCACGTAGGGCGCGAATCCGCCGGCCGACGAGGACGGCGGGGTGCCGGTCGGCGGTTCCGGCGTGGGCGTCGTCGTCGGGGGCTTCGTGGTCGGCGAGGATGTCGGTGTGCCGCCGCCCGAACAGGAGGCGCCGTTCACCTGGCAGGAGGCCGGAGTGGTCGCCTTGCCGTCCACGGTGAACCCGACCTGCCGCGCCTGGCCCGGCGCGATGTCGCCGTTCCAGGACTCGTTCTTGACCGTGACCTGGGCGCCGTTCTGGTGGGAGACGCCGTTCCACAGGCTGGTCACCTTGGCGCCGGCCGGCAGGTCGAAGGACAGGTCCCAGCCGTGCACGGTGTCGGTCCCGGTGTTGGTCAGCGTGTACTGGCCGGTGTAGCCGGAGTCCCAGGAGGAGACGGTGCTGAAGGCGGCCCGGACCGACGCGGTGTCGGCCGATCCGGTGGCCGCGGTGAGGCCGCCGGTGCTCGTGCCACCGGTCGCCAGGGCGACGCCGCCGACGCCCAGGACGGCGGCGAGGCCGAGGACGACCGGCAGCTTCGTCCGCCGTCGGCGCGTGGGGTGTGGACTCATGAGGGAGTGCCTCCAGGGAAGCGGGGGTCTACGGTCGTGCGCCTGCAGGGCGGTGCCAACGTACGGCCGTGGATCCCCTCGGCGGCCGCCGTTAAGGCGCTCTTAAGGAGCGGCTGAAAAGCGCCTAAGACTGCCGTCTCCGGCGTGGCCGATTCAGTGGGGTGGGAGTCCATACGGTGATCAATGATCAGTGCTCCGCCCGGTTCCCGGACCGTGGCTCCGCTCGATGGTCCGGTTCCGACTACCGACGCACGTGCCGGCTAGAGGCGGGTCGCGGCCCGGACGAGCCCGGCGAGGGCTCGGGACCGGCTGTGCGGTGGCCAAGCGATCACCGTCGTCACCGCCGGCGCGTCCAGCACCGGTACGGCGGCGAGGTCGCCGCGCAGATGGGCCCGGCACGACTCCGGCAGGACCGCCGAAGCCCGGCCGAGCGCGATCAGCTGCAACAGCTGCGCATGGTCCCGAACCTCTGGACCGGGACCGTCCGGGTACGCGCCGTCCGCTCCGGGCCAGCGCGGCATCGGCAGGCCGGGCAGCGCGGTGACGTCGGCCATCCGCAGGTGAGCCCGGCCGGTGAGGTGGTACCCGGCCGGCAGGACCACGACCTGCCCCTCTGTGCACAGCTCCTCGGTGTCGAACCCAGCCGTCGAGTCGAACGGCCGGTGCAGCAGCGCCACATCGGCCCGCCCGTCGCGCAGCAGCCGCTCCTGTTCGCCGGGCCCGCACAGGAGCACGTCGACGGTGACCGCGCCGGGTTCGGCGGCGTACGCGTCGAGCAGCTTCGGCAGCAGTTCGCTGGACGCTCCTGCCTTCGTTACGAGGACCAGGTCGGGGTGGCCGGTCGCGGCGAGGGCGGCGCGGCGGGTACGGCGGTCGGCGGCGTCGACCGCGTCGAGGGCCGCCCGGCCCTCGCGCAGCAGCACCGACCCGGCCTCGGTCAACGTGACGGCGCGGCTGTTGCGTTTCAGCAGCGCCACCCCGAGCCGCCGTTCGAGTTGCTGGATCGCCCGCGACAGCGGCGGCTGCGCGATCCCGAGTCGTTCCGCGGCCCGCCCGAAGTGCAGCTCCTCGGCGACGGCGACGAAGTACCGCAGCTCCCGCGTCTCCATGCCGCCACGGTATCCGTGGGACGGACCCCGTGCGGCACCGCCGAAAGCCGGTGGCGGAGCGGGGCACCGGGATGACGGTGAAGCCGGTGGCCTGGACCGATACCCGGGGGGTATCGCTGCCCACCCAGACGGTGTTGGAGCCCTGGCCGGGGCGCGGACAGGATCAAATGTATGAGCGAACAGACGATCGCGCTGGTCACCGGCGCGAACAAGGGGATCGGATACGAGATCGCGGCCGGCCTGGGCGCCCTCGGCTGGAGCGTCGGCGTCGGCGCCCGGGACGAGGAGCGCCGGGAAGCCGCCGTGGAGAAGCTGCGGGCGGCCGGTGTCGACGCCTTCGGTGTGCCGCTCGACGTGACCGACGACGCGAGCGTGGCCGTCGCCGCCGGGCTGGTCGAGAAGCGCGCCGGCCGCCTCGACGTGCTCGTCAACAACGCCGGCGTGACCGGCGGCCTGCCGCAGGAGCCCACCAGGGTCGACCCCGCGGACGTGCGGACGGCCGTGGAGACCAACGTGATCGGCGTCATCCGCGTCACCAACGGGATGCTTCCGCTGCTGCGCCGCTCGGCGTCACCGCGGATCGTGAACATGTCCAGCGCCGTCGGCTCCCTCACCCGGCAGACCACTCCCACCGCCGAGACGGGCCCGATCTCCGCCGCGTACGCGCCGTCGAAGACGTTCCTCAACGCCGTCACCGTCCAGTACGCCAAGGAGCTGCGCGACACGAACATCCTGATCAACGCCGCCTGCCCCGGCTACTGCGCGACCGACCTCAACGGCTTCCGCGGCGTCCGTACCCCCGAACAGGGCGCGGCGATCGCGATCCGGCTCGCGACCCTGCCCGACGACGGCCCGACCGGTGGGTTCTTCGAGGACGCCGGGGTGGTGCCCTGGTGACGGACGGGTACGAGCTCAGCCCGTCCGTCCGTTTCATCCCTACCCCCGGCCACACCCCGGAGGACATCACCACGCTCGTCGGCACGGCGGAGGGGCTCGTCGCGACGGCGGACACGCCGCGCTGAGGCCCTAAGTCCGTCGGCCTCGGCGGGGGCGTTTCGGGGTCGTCGGCAGCCAGATCTGCACCTGCGCGCCGCCGAGCGCCGAGCGGTCGAACCGCACGTCGCCGCCGACCGTCTCGGCCAGGCGACGGGCGATGTCGAGCCCGAGGCCGGTGGACCCGCCGCCGCTGGCGCCCCGGCGCAGCGCCGCCTCCGGGTCGGCGATCCCGGGGCCGGCGTCGGCGACGAGGATGCCGACCAGCCCGGCGCCCGCGTGCAGCGTCACCGCGAACGCCGTGCCCTCCGGGGTGTGACGGAACACGTTGCCGAGCAGCGAGTCCAGCACGGCGCTCAGCTCGGCGCGCGGCACGGGGACGGCGACGGGGTGCTCGGCGCCGATCAGTTCGCAGGCGCGTTCCTGGTCCTCGGCCAGCGCGGACCAGAAGGTCATCCGGTCGCGGAGCACCTCGGCGGCGTCGCAGCGGGCCGTCTCCTTCGGCTTGCGCGCCGAGCGGATGATCTTGTCGACCTCCTCCTCGAGGCGCGTGACGGCGAGCCGGGTCTGCTCGGCCGCGGGTTCCGCGCCGAGCGCGGCCGCGTTGAGCCGCATCGCGGTGAGGGGGGTACGCAGCCGATGAGACAGGTCGGCGATCAGCTCGCGTTCCGCCGCGAGGAGCTGTTCGACACGGTCGGCCATCGTGTTGAACGCGCGACCGGCGTCGCGCAGCTCGGGCGGCCCCTGCGGGTCGATGCGCGTGAGCAGGTCGCCGCCGCCCAGGGCGGTCGCGGCCCGCGCCAGGGTCCGCGCGGAGCCGACCACGCGGGCGCCCAGGCGGTCCGCGACGACGACGGACCCGGCGACCAGCGCGGCCGCCACCAGGGTCAGCGTGATCCAGGCGGGCCGTACGCCACGTGCAAGGTCCTCGCGGGGCAGGTACACCTCGACGATCGCCGTACGGCCCTCGTCCAGCGCGACGGGCTGCAGCAGCACGTAGCCGCCGGACGCCGCCGCCGAGAAGGCGCGGCCGCGCGCGGTCGCGGTCGCCAGGTCGCCGGGCCTCGCCCGCGACGTCCCCACCGTGCTCGGCGGCGTCGCTCCGGTGCGGGCGACCCTCGTCGGCCGTCCGGCGTCTCCCGGCGCGTTCGCCGCCGGGGCTCCGGTGGGCAGGTGGACGGCCATCCGGCCCGCCGCGCCCGCCTGGGTGCTGGCGACGGCGCGCTGCAGCGCGGCGCGGTCGGTCGTGATGGCCAGCGCCGGGGCGAGCGACACCGCCTGCCGCTCCGCGTCGGCCAGCGCGCGGTCCCGGGCGATCTCCTTGACCATCAGCGCGAGGGGGATGAGGAACGCGAGGGCGACCATCGAGGTGACGGCCGCCGACACGAGCGCGAGGGACCGTCTCACGGCGCCGTCAGCTTGACGCCCACGCCGCGTACGGTGTGCAGATAGCGCGGGCGGGAGGCTTTCTCGCCGAGCTTTCGGCGCAGCCAGGACAGGTGCACGTCGATCGTCTGGTCGTCGCCGTACGGCTGCTGCCAGACCTCGTTGAGCAGCTCCCGCCGGGACACGACGTGGCCGGGGCGTGACGCGAGGTGGGCGAGCAGGTCGAACTCCCGGCGCGTGAGGTCGAGCGGCCTGCCGTCGAGGGACGCCTCGCGCCGGTCGAGGTCGACCCGCAGGCCGCCGACCTCGCACAATCGCCGCTGCACCACCTGCTTGGAGCGGCGGAGCACCGCGCCGAGGCGGGCGCTGAGATGCTCGCCGGAGAACGGTTTGATCAGGTAGTCGTCGGCTCCGGCGTTGAGCAGTCGTACGATCTCGGCCTCGTCGTCGCGCGCCGTCGCCACGATCACCGGGACGTCGGACACGCCGCGCAGCATCTTCAGCGCCTCGGCGCCGTCGAGGTCGGGAAGTCCCAGATCCAGGAGGACGACGTCCGGCGCGGAGCGGGTGACCTCGCGCAGGGCGTCCAGTGCCGTGCCCGCGCTCCGTACGGAGTGCGCCCGGTCGGTGAGCTCACGGATCAGCGCCGACCGTACGAACTGATCGTCCTCCACCACGAGCACATTCGCCATGCCCGGCACCTTAGAGCGTGAGGGGGCAGAACCGCCGAAATAGCAATAAACTACGGCGATTGCGGCACCATGGGGCGGTGCGACGGGCGATGACATACGTGGCCGCGTGGGGCGGCTCGACCTCTCTCGCGGTGCTGCTCGTCTGGTTCAGCGCGCGGCCCGTCCTGCACAACGCGGTGTTCGGCCCACCGCCCGCCCGCTCCGTCGTCGACCATGTGCCCGTCTCGCCGGCCGACCCGCCCACTCCGGCCGCGCCGGTCTCCACCACGCCGAGCCCGGCCGCTCGGGCGACGCCGAAGCGGACCGCACGGCACACGCCGTCCCGCCCGCCGAGCACGCGGCCCGCTTCGCCGCCGCACACGGACACGCGCAGCTACACACTTCCGGGCGGTCAGGTCGTGCTGTCGATGGGCGCCACGTCGGCCCGGCTGGTCTCCGCGACACCGGCCGCCGGGTGGGAGGTGCGGACGTGGCACACGTCGGGGTGGCTCCGGGTGGACTTCACCAAGGGCGAGCGGACCTCCTCGTTGTTCGCCACGTGGAACGGCCACCCGCCCACCGTCCAGGTGGAGAATCAATAGCCACCGCCCCAACATCACCCGAATCGGATTCTGTGCTCTCCGGTAACCTCCTGCTCATGGACGTAAACGGAGTTGCCGCCATCGTCACGGGCGGCGCGAGCGGACTGGGTGAGGCGACCGCGCGGGACCTCGCCGCACACGGTGCCAAGGTGATCGTGGCCGACCTCAACGAGGACAAGGGCAAGGCCATCGCCGACGAGATCGGCGGTGTCTTCGTCAAGGTCGACGTCTCCGACGAGGAGCAGGTGCAGGCCGCCGTCGACGCGGCCGTCGCCACCGGCGCGCCTCTGCGCGTCGTGGTGAACAGCGCCGGCATCGGCTGGGCGTCGCGGACCGTCGGCCGGGACGGCTCCCCGCACGACCTCGCGACGTACAAGAAGGTCATCGAGGTCAACCTGATCGGCACCTTCAACGGCCTGCGGCTCGGCGCCGCCGCGATCGCCAAGACCGACCCGGTGGACGAGTCGGGCACCCGCGGCGTCGTCATCAACACCGCCTCGGTCGCCGCCCTGGAAGGGCAGACCGGCCAGGTGGCCTACTCCTCCTCCAAGGGCGGCATCGTCGGCATGACCGTGCCGGCCGCCCGCGACCTGGCCGCCATCGGCGTCCGCGTCAACACGATCTGCCCGGGCATCATCGACACGCCGATCTACGGTGAGGGCGAGGCGGCCGAGGAGTTCAAGAAGAAGCTCGCCGCGCCGGTCGTCTTCCCCAAGCGCATGGGCCGTCCGTCGGAGTTCGCCCACCTCGTGCGCGCCCTGATCGAGAACGACTACGTCAACGCCGAGACCATCCGCTTCGACGGCGGTATCCGCTTCCAGCCCAAGTGAGGTCCTGACGATGTCGGATGCGGTCCTGACCGAGGTCGACGGCGGAGTCGCCGTCATCACGATCAATCGGCCCGAGGCGAGGAACGCCGTCAACGGCGCGGTCGCCCAGGGCATCGCCGGCGCCATCGACGAACTGGACGCCCGCAAGGACGTCTCCGCGTACGTCCTCACCGGCGCCGGCGGCACCTTCAGCGCCGGCATGGACCTCAAGGGGTTCCTCACCGGCGACGACCCGACCAAGGGCGGACGCGGCTTCGGCGGCATCACCGAGCGTCCCCCCGCCAAGCCGATCATCGCCGCCGTCGAGGGGTACGCCCTGGCGGGCGGCTTCGAGCTCGCGCTGTCCTGCGACATGATCGTCGCATCCTCGGAGTCGAAGTTCGGCCTGCCGGAGGTCAAGCGTGGCCTGGTCGCCGGCGCGGGCGGCCTGCTGCGGCTGCCGCAGCGGATCCCGTACCACGCGGCGCTGGAGATCGCGCTGACCGGCGACCACTACCCGGCCGCGCGGCTGGCCGAGCTCGGCCTGGTCAACCGGGTCACCGAGCCCGGGCAGGCCCTCCAGGCCGCCAAGGAGCTGGCCGCCAAGGTCGCGGCGAACGCGCCGCTGGCGCTGGCCGCCACCAAGCGCGTCATCGTCGAGTCCCGCGACTGGCCGACCGATGAGCAGTTCGCCCGGCAGGGCGAGATCATCGTCCCGGTGTTCACGTCCAAGGACGCGATGGAGGGCGCGGCGGCGTTCGCCGAGAAGCGCCCGCCGAACTGGACGGGCGAGTAGAACGTCCTGAGGCGACGGGGCCCGGCACCGGGCCCCGTCACCGCGACGATGGAGCGAGCCTCTGCCGCAGAGCGTGCAGGTAGTGGTCGCGCGGCAGTGTGCGGATCGGCAGCGGCAGCCGGGGGTACACCAGGCGCAGCGCCCGGATCAGCAGGTGGAAGCGGGCCTGCCGCGCGCGGTCCCACCGCCAGCCGTACTGCCGCCGGATGGGATCCGGCATGAGCCCCACGGTCAGGAGCCGGATGGCCGCCAGCGCCGGTTCGTTCAGCCGGCCGCCCGGCAGCCGGGGGTGCAGCACCTGGTGGGCGATCGCCCGTGAGGCGTCACTGATCCGCAACGAGGCGAGCGTCCGCGCGTAGTACTCGCGGAAGTCCTCGTACGAGGCGGGCATCATGGCGTACGGGCAGCCCAGGATGGTCGCGAACACCTTGCTCTGCTCGTAGTAGGTCTCCAGTTCCTCCGTCGTCAGCTCGCGGAACAGCAGGCGGTACGCGTGGACGGCGGTGGCGAACAGCGTCGCGGCGACCCAGACCTGGAGCTCGGGGTCGTCGGCCCGGTAGTCCTCGCCGGCGACGCGGAGGTGCATCCGGCGGACGACGTCGCTCAGCCGTTCCGCCTCCTCGCGGGAGCCGAACTCCACGGCGTACACCCACTGCATGGTGCCCTTGAGCCGGCCCAGGGGATCCTGTGCGGTGTGGCTGTGGTCGTAGACCCCCTGGGCGATCTTCGGGTGGGCGGTCTGGAGGAGCGACGCGGCGCCCCCGGCCGCGATCAGCACCCCCTCCCGTCCGACCGCGCGGATGAGATCCCCGTCCTCGAAGTACCCATCGCCCATGCGGCCATTGTAAGTGGTTACTTTCATCGCGGCGAGTGCCGCTCACGCCGTCACCGGAGCGCGCCGCCCGGAAAAGCGAGCGGAGCGCGGGGCCTCACCGGTCCAGGGACGTCCAGAAGGCGCACCGGTGCTCACGGGCGAGGTCGACCGGCCGGACTCCGCCGGTCCCCGGCGCGAGCGACAGCACACGCTCCGCCGCCGGACCCGAGCGCGCCCAGGCCGGCGCGCCCCCGCCGTTGGGGTCGCCCGTGCGGGCGAACCGCGTCCAGTACCCGATCATCTCGTCGGACAGCCGGCGCTGGGCGGCCGTGAGCGGCCCGCGGAACTGCGCGTCGTCGAACAGGTACTGCAGCTCCGAGGCGTGGAACGCGCCTGTCGGGAAGCCCGGCGCGGGGGAGCCGGTGGCCCACGGCGCGCTCTCGTCGGCGAACTCGTACGCGTAGGTCGGCACCCGGGCGCTCAGCAGCCGGTCGGTACGGTGCGCCGTGCAGGCCCAGGCGTGGTCCGTCCACACGGCCGCCAGCGCCGTGCTCGCGGAGCCGTACCTCCCGACGGGATACGCGGCCAGGACCTTCGCCGCCTTCTCCCGCCCGAAGAAGCCCTCGATCTCGCTCCGGTAGTCGGCCTCGGTCGTCGCGTGCCCGGTGAAGTACTCGATCGCCGCGACGAACGTACGCTGCTCGTCGCGGGTCGTGCCCTGCATCACCGGGACCCGGTTGAACCGGCCCGTGGCCAGCGCGGTCGCCGGGTCGGCCGGCAGCACCGGACCGCCGGAGGCCGGCCCGAACCCCTGGCCGCCGTCCGAGGCCTCCTGCAGGGCCGAGACCGGCTTTCCGCGCAGGCAGGCGGCGACGTCCGCGGCGTCACCGCAGCCGGTCTTCGCCGCCACCGCCGCGCCCTGGCGCTCGGCGTCCGCCCGCGGCCGTACGACCCAGTTCCCGTCCCGGTACGGCCACTGCGTCGTGAGGGTGCACGGGCCGCTCTGCACGATGGCGTGCCGGAACAGGCCCGCCGAGCCCGGAGCGGCCAGGTGCGAGCAGACGCTCATGCCCCCGGCCGACTCGCCGAACACCGTGACGTTCCCCGCGTCGCCGCCGAACGCCGCCGCGTTCCGCCGCACCCAGCGCAGCGCCGCCTGCTGGTCCTCCAGGCCGAAGTCGCCCGACGTCCGCCGCCCACCCCGGTCCAGCGACGGGTGGGCGAGGAACCCGAACACGCCCAGCCGGTAGTTCAGCGTCACCACGACGACGTCCCCCTGGACCGCCAGACGCCGGGCCCCGTACAGGTCGCCGGAGCCGGAGTAGTACCCGCCGCCGTGGATCCAGACCATCACCGGCAGCCGCCGCCCGGCGGCACGCCGCGGCGTGGTCACGTTGAGGTACAGGCAGTCCTCGGCCTCGCTCGGCGCGTCACCGAGGAAGCCCGCCGTCTGCGCGCAGGCGTTCCCCGGCCGCGTCGCGTCCCGCGTCCGCGTCCACGGGGTGACCGGTCGCGGCGAGGTCCAGCGCAGCGGGCCGACGGGCGGCGCCGCGTACGGGATTCCCTCGAACGCTCGATGGTCGGCCGCCACGGTACCCCGGACCGGCCCCTGCACGGTCCGCACCACCGCGGCGTCGCCGCCCCCATCGGCCGTGGCCGGGGTCGCCCCGGCCAGTGCCACGCAGACCGGCACGACCGCCCCCGCGACGGCGATCCTCCGGGCCCGCGACCCCGCCCGACCCCTCTGCTCCGACATGAACGCCACCTCCACCGATCCCGATCGACGTTCTCGACTCTGCCCCCGCGAACCCGCCGGGTCAGCGGTGCCGGGTCCCCTTCCGGGGTGGCCCTACCGTCACCGTCACGGTGCGCCCGGCACCACCCGTACGGGCCGGCGGCGTCGGCCGGCGCCGCGAGCGAGGCGCCCGGCACGTGATGGGCGACGCGCCGGCTCGTCGAGCCGCGCCTGCCGGCGGCGGAGCCGCGGGTCTCCGCTCTGCGCCGGCGGCGGAGCCGCGGCGCGCCGCTCTGCGCGCCGGTGGCCTCCGAGGAGCTCATCGCGGCCGGCCGGCTCGGCGTGGGCGCCCTCGCCACCGACGACTGCCGAGCGACGTACGAGGAGCTGAAGGCCAAGGGTGTGGAGTTCACCGAGGAACCGACCGAACGCTTCTACGGAATCGACGCCGCGTCCGGGACCCGTTCGGCAACCCCTGGCGCCGCACCCAGCCGAAGCCCGTCACCGAAGGCGCCATCACGCCATAAATAGGGCGACATAGATCGCGTCTGACGGGGATAATCGATCCCATGTCCGATCCGGTGCGAGTCCGCGGCTCGGTCGTCATCCCCGACGCCGAGCTCCGCTGGCGTTTCTCCCGTTCGTCGGGGCCCGGCGGGCAGCACGTCAACACCAGTGACAGCGCGGCGGAGCTGTCCTTCGATCTCGCCGGGTCATCGGCGCTGCCCCAGCCGTACAAGGACCGCGCGTTGCAGCGCCTCGCCGGGCGCCTCGTCGGCGGCGTCATCACCATCCGCGCCGAGGAGCACCGGTCGCAGCTGCGCAACCGCGAGGCCGCCAAGGCGCGGCTGTCCGCCCTGCTCGCCGAGGCGACCGCCCCGCCACCGAAGCCCCGCCGCCCCACCAAGCCCAGCCGCCGCGTCCACGAGCGCCGCCTGGAGAACAAGCGCCGCCGCGGCGACGTGAAACGCGGCCGCGGCGGCCGCTTCGACACCTGACAGACCAGCCGCACCGCCTGATCATCGAGGTTTCCATGCGTCGGCGGTGCCAAGACCATCGATGATCATGGGAGGACCAGCACCCGACCCGACCTCCCGTTATCCACAGGTGGGGAAAAGGGGTTACCGGGGTCGATTCGGCGTGGCGATGCTGGTTCGATGCTTGAGCAGATCCTGGCCCGGCAGGGTGGGGCCATCGCGCGGTGGCAGGCGCTCGCCTGCGGCCTCACCGACGGAGTGCTGCGCGCTCGGGTCCGCGGTGGCCGCTGGCAGCGGGTCTTCGCCGGCGTGTACGCCGCGTTCAGCGGTCCTCTTCCGCGCGCGACACTGCTGTGGGCCGTCGTCCTGCGAGCAGGAAGGGGCGCGGTGCTGAGCCATCGCACCGCGGCGGAGATCGACGGATTGGCCGATGACATCCGCGACCCGATCCATGTGACGGCGCCCGACGACCGTCACCTGTGGCCGATTCCGGGCGTCCGGGTGCATTACTCGATCCGGCTGGACGATGCCCGTCACCCCGCGCGGTTGCCGCCGCGCACCACGATCGAGGAGACCGTCATCGACCTGGCCGTTTCAGCGCGCGGCCTCGACGAGGCGATGGGCTGGCCGGGGCGGGCGTGCCAGCGCCGCCTCACCACGCCGGATCGTCTGCTCGTGGCCCTGGCGAAACGGAAGAAGGCACGGTGGCGGTCCGAGCTGACGGCGGTGCTGTCCGACGTCGAGGATGGAGCGTCGACGCTGCTGGAGATCCGATTCGTGCGCGACGTCGAACGGGCGCACGGCCTCCCCCCGAGCGCCAAGCAGGTCCGGCTGTTGCGAGGCGGTCGGGTGACGTATGAGGACGCGCGCTCTGAGGCGTACGGCGTCGTGATCGAGCTGGACGGGCTGGCCGCGCATCCGTTCGCCGAGCGTCACCGCGACATGCGGCGCGACAACGCGACCGTCCGCGCGGGGCGGGCACCCCTGCGTTACGGCTGGGGTGACGTCACCGAACACCCGTGCCTCGTCGCGGCCGAGATCGCGGATGTCTACCGCCGCCGAGGCTGGACCGGCGCCCCCCGCCCCTGCGGCCCGTCCTGCCGGGTCAGCGCCGCCTGACCGAGGGTGGTGGTGGAGGGGGCGGTGGTCCCTGATCATCGAGGTTTTCATGCGTTGGCGGTGTCAGGACTCTCGATGATCATGGGGCGCTCCCCGACGTAGCCGAGGCGCTCGTACAGCCGGAGGTTCGCCGCGCTGAGGTGACCGGTGAAGAGCGTGGCGCGCCGGACGCCGGGATCCACCGAACCCTCGATGGCCGCGATCAGGGCGGTGCCGACCCCGCACCTCCCCGGGGAGCCTGATTCAGCGGGGTTCAGGGCCGTAGGCCCGGAGGAAGGTGTCGACCGCGGCGTTCGCCACGGTGCGCGTCTCGGCGGCGGAGACCTTGCGCGTGCCGAGCAGTGAGCGTGCCTCCATCGGGCCGGTGAGCAGTGCCAGGAGGTGTCCGGCGGCCTGTGCGGGGTCGCACCGGCGCAGGCGTCCGGCCAACGAGAGCCGGGCCAGCCGGTCCGCCAGTGCCTCGGCGAGCCGGCTGGACGTACGGCTCTGCACGACCTCGATCATGTCGGGGAAACGGGCGACCTGGGCATAGGTCAGCCACCGCAGGGCGCGGGAGCGTTCGTCGCAGCAGACGCGGAGCATGCGGTAGGCCACGTCCTCCAGTGCCGCCCGCAGGTCGTCGCCGGGGTCGCGCAGCCGCTCCACGCTCGCCAGGTTGTCCGCCGACACGGCCTCGGCCGCGGCCTCCAACGCGTGCCGGAACAGGGTCTCCTTGTCGCTGAGGTGGTTGTACACCGTGGGCTTGGCGACGCCGGCCTCCTCGGCGATCTCCTGCACACATGCCTGGGAGTAGCCCCGGCGCGCGAAGACGGTGAAGGCGGCGTCGAGGATCGCCTGCCGCTTGTCGATGCGCCCGCGGGCACCCTTCCGCCCGGCCGAGGCCGTCATTCCGGTCACGAACGCACACTGTACCGCCCTCGTCGGGGTCTTGAACCGATCGGATCGGCAATCTGAACCCACTGGTAAATTTCCTAACAAGGACACTATGGTGAACCCGTCAGTTCAATGTCAGGTCATACGGCCTGCTTCGGAGGGAGCCACGGTGATCGTCAACATCCTGCGTTTCAGCTTCAAGGACGAGACCACGGAAGAGCAGCGGGCCGAGGTGTTGGCGGCCATGAGGCGGACGGCGACCGTCGACGCCGCGTCGTTCTCGACCGTCGGCCAGGATCTCGGAGACCCCGCCGAGGGGTACACGCACGCGTACTGCGTCGGGGTCAAGGATTTGGCCGCACTGGAGCGCTACATGTACGACCCCGTGCACCTCGAGGGCGACTTCGGGATCCTGCCCCACCTCGCGCGGCTGTCGGCGGTCCGCCTCTCCGACGACATGAATATCGAGCTCGGCGGAGAGATCATGCAAATGCACCTGAAGAAGGTCGCGACGTATCCGCAGTGGGGTCGCCTCCTCGACGCGATCCCCGATGGCGGGATCCCCGCGGACGCGTGACCCGCGCGGACGTGTGATCCGCGCGATCAGCTCCAGTCGGTGGAGCGGATGGCGCGGAGTGCCGCCTTGCGGGCGTCGCCCTTCAGGGTGTCGACGTAGAGCCGGCCCTTGAGGTGCCCCAACTCGTGCTGGAGGCAGCGGGCGAAGTAGCCGGTGCCCTCGACTCGCACCGGCGCGCCGGTCAGGTCGAGGCCTTCGACGACGGCGTGACCGTGCCTCGGTGTCGGGAAGCGGAGGCCGGGCAGCGAGAGGCAGCCCTCGTCGTCCTCGACGGTCTCGCCGTCGGCGGCCACCAGGACCGGGTTGACGACGTGGCCGACGTGGTTGAGCCCGGCGTCGTCGTCGCAGTCGTACACGAAGATCTGCAGGGAGACGCCGATCTGGTTGGCCGCGAGCCCCGCGCCGTCGTTGGCGTACATCGAGGCGAACATGTCATCGACGAGCCGCCCCAGGTCGGCGTCGAACGACCGCACCGGGTCGCACTCGGTGCGCAGCACGGGATCGCCCATGTAGCGGATCGGGCGGACGGTGCCGGCACCGTCGCTTCGTCGTCCGGCTCTCACAGGTAAGGACTCTAGATGATCAGGCCGGTGACCTGCCAGCGGTCACCGGCCTGATCGTCACTCCGCGGGGTCGCCGGTAGCCGGGAACACCTGGACGTTGCGCTCCTGAGGCTGCTGTACGGGCTGCTGCGGCTGCGCGGGGGCCTGGCCCGGCATCTGCGGCTGGTGGTGACGGCCGCCCTGAGGTTGCTGAGGTTGCTGCGGCTGCTCGGGGCGCGGAGCGGGCCGCTCCTGGTCACCCTGGGCGACGGCGTCGGCGACCATCTGCTCCAGCGGGCCGGACTTCTCCTCCTGCTCCAGGAGCGTGACGAGCGTGTCGGTGATCTCGTTGAGCCGGCCGAGCGCCTGCGTGTGCTGCTTGGTCATCTGGGCCAGGCGCTCGGAGGCACTCTCGTTGATGACCGACGAGCGGCGCTCCGCGGTGGTGAGCGTGCGCTCGGCCTCGGTGCGGGCCTCGGTGACCAGCGTGTCCGCTTCGTTCTTGGCGGCGGACAGGACGCGCTCGGACTCCTGCTGGGCCGCCGACAGCATGTGGCCGGCGTTCTCCTGGGCCTGGGCGATCGTGCGCTCGGACCTGCCCTGGGCCTCGTCGACGACGCGCTTGGCCTCGCGCTCGGCCTCCTCCTGGATGTGGGCGACCTTGCGCTCGGCCTCGCCCAGCTTCGACTGGGCCTCTTCCTCGGCGAGGTTGATGATCTGGCGAAGCCGCTCGCTGAGGTCGTCGCCGGTGGGGCGCCGGGCCTCGCGGACCTCGGACATCTCGCGGCGGGTGCGCTCGACCTCGTCGAGGGCCCGGGACAGCCGTGCTTCGAGCTCGCGGATCTGGTTGCGGGTACGGGCGATGTATTCGTCGACCTGACGGCGGTTGTAGCCGCGCATGACGATCTCGAACGTCTCCTCGCGGAGTGGCTCCTCGCGGAAGAGGTTCGGCAGGATCTCGGCTTCGTTGCTCATTGCCCTTGGGGGGTCGAAGGAAACGTCTGTGACGACTCTCGATGGTTCCCCCCTCGCGCGCAAGGGGAATGCGGCTACTGGCAGGAATTCCTGTCCCATCCGTACGGCAGCACGAGAGTCTTCCCAGGTTAAATATCGCAAAATGCCGTATTTGGGAAATATGGCGCGCCGACCGGCCGAGGGCGGCCCCGCCGCCGCTTCTAGACTTGACGACCGTGACTGACTTCTTCCACGGCGCCCTCGGCGAACACGAGCCCGACATCCATCCGGAGGCATGGGTGGCCCCGGGAGCCGTCGTCGTCGGCCGCGTGCGGCTCGGCCGGGCGGCCAACGTCTGGTACGGCTCGGTGCTGCGCGGCGACGACGAGGACATCATCGTCGGTGAGGAGTGCAACATCCAGGACCTGTGCTGCCTGCACGCCGACGCGGGCATGCCGGCCGTCCTGGAGGACCGGGTGAGCCTGGGGCACAAGGCCATGGTGCATGGCGCGCATGTTGAAACCGGCTCGTTGATCGGGATCGGGGCGATCGTGCTGAATGGCGCGCGGATCGGCGCCGGCACACTGGTCGCGGCCGGTGCGCTCGTCGGTCCGGGCAAGAAGATCCCCTCCGGGGTCCTCGTCGCCGGGGTGCCGGGCAAGGTCGTCCGGGAGCTGAACGACGACGATCGTGCGGTCCTCGCCCACACGCCCGAGACGTACGTCCGCAAGGCCGCCCTGCACCGCGACGCCCGCTGGCGCTGATCCGGGTCGCGCCCGACCGCGAGCCGTACGCCCGGTCGGGTCCAGGCCGGTCCGGCGGCGTTGCGCGGACCGGGAGCCGTACGCCGGGTCGGGGCCGGGTTCCGGGCCGGTCTGGCCGCGTGCGCGGACCGGGAGCCGTACGCCCGGTCGGGCCGGTCTGGCGGCGTTGCGTGGACCGATCCCGTATGCCGGGTCGCCTGCGGTCCGTCTGGCGGCGTCGCGTGGACCGATCCCGTATGCCGGGTCGCCTGCGGTCCGTCTGGCGGCGTCGCGCGGACCGAACGTGTACGCGGTGGCGTACGGTCTGGCCCGCGCGATCAGAGGCCGTCCGGGGCTCAGTGTCCGCGCTGCGCCCCCGAGGTGCTGCTGGGTGCCGAGTCCGTCCAGCCCTGCGCGACCACCGTCGAGGAGGTCCACACCACACCAGGGGCCAAGCCCGCCGTGGTGCCGCTCGGCTTCACGATGATGATCTCCTCGCCGAGGGCCCGACCGGTGGTGGTGTCGAGGATCAGGCGGTGCTGCTGCACGCCGCCGAACTTGGTGTGCTCGGTGATCGCGATCGCGGTGCCCGGCCGCCCCTGGGCGTCCTTGACCGAACCGGCCGCCGTGACCGTCTTCAGGTCCGCGAGCATCCGGAACGCCGCGCCCCGGACCTTCGGGGTCACCGGCATGTCCGTGATCAGGCCCTTGGCGACGGTGTACAGCCACAGGTCCGAGGACATCGGGTCGCTCGACGACTCGGTGCCGTGCCCGGAGTACCAGCGCTTCAGGGAGGCCTTGAGCCGCTGCGGGTCGGCGGGCAGCGCCCGTAGGTCCTTCATGCTGACGTTGCGGCCGAGCCAGAACACCTTGTCGCCGTCGACGAGCGGGGCGCGGTTCACGCTGGGCCGGCCCGGCTGTACTGACAGGGGCATCGGCCCGTACTTCGCCCTCCCGGAGCCCTTCGACGCCGGGACCGTGAAGGTGCCCGGGGAGCCCGCCCGCTTCCACGCCGCCGTGTCCGCGGGGCTCTCCGGCCGGGCGCCGAGCCGCTGGTCGCTGCTCCACTGCTCCTGCCGCGGCCGGCTCGGCGTCCACTGCTCCCGCTGCGACCGGTCGATGACGGTGTACCCGCCGGTCACCCGGTAGGCGTTCCGGTCCACGGTCGTGGTGTGCCAGTACCCGCCGACCTTGTCCGCCTGCCCGTCCGCCTCGGTCGCGGCCGCGAGCAGG
This sequence comes from Actinoallomurus purpureus, assembly GCF_024055795.1. Lineage (GTDB taxonomy): Bacteria > Actinomycetota > Actinomycetes > Streptosporangiales > Streptosporangiaceae > Actinoallomurus > Actinoallomurus purpureus. Next base: position 228,234 of record NZ_JAMXMY010000014.1, read on the forward strand.
ATGGAGCGGGCGCTCAGCGTCACCGTCGGGCCGCCCGTCCGGGGACCGCCGGTCCGGGGGCCGGCTGTACGGTCGCTGGCCGTGCCGGTCGCGGAGATCGCCACCGCCACCGCCGCCGCGGCCGTGGCCGCGGTGAGGCCCAAGCCGCCCGTCAGCCACATGGTCCGGCGGGCGGGACGCGTACGGCCACGGGCGCGCGCGGCCGCGCGGAGCCGGTCGCGCCCCATCGCGACGACCGCGTGGTCGGGTGCGGGCTTGTCCAGCAGCGAGCGCACCATGCGCAGGTCATCCATTGACGTCGATCTCCTTCTCCAGTGCGGTGCGAAGCTTCTTCCGGGCCCGGTTGAGGCGCGAGCCGACGGTTCCGTACGGGATCTTCAGGGCCTGGGCGACCTCCTCGTGGCTGAAGTCGGCCAGTGCCACGAGCAGCAGGACGTCCCGCTCCTTGCGGGTGAGCGCGGCGAGCGCCCGTGCCAGCTGCGGCTGCAGGCCCGCCGCGGTGACCGCCGTCACGACCTGGTTCTCGTGGCCGTGGTCGTCGGGGGCCGCCCGCGCGCGGGCGAGGGTCTCGTAGTGCCGTGACTCGACGCGCCGGTGCTGGGCGACGAGCCTGGTGGCGATGCCGAACAGCCACGGTCGAAATCCCCCGCGTGCCGGGTCGAACCGCTCGCGTTTGCGGAACGCGACCAGGAACGTCTCGGCGGCCACGTCGTCGGCGGCCTGCGTGTCGAGCCGTCCCGCGACGTACCGGTGGACATCACCGAAATACCGGTCGTAGACGGCGGTGAACCCGTCAGGGTCGTGGCGGTACTCCCGGACGAGGTCGGCGTCGCTCATCTGTCCGCCCGCGTCGACGCCGGCCAAGCCGGTCACGTCTTGATCTCCGTCATGGGCGCCTTCCGGGCGAGGTGGTGGGCGGTCACCTGTACTCCGCGCCTTCGCCCGATCCCTTTCGCTCCCGATCGCGGATTTTTTCGCCCGCGCCCGGACCGCGCCGAGAGGTGTCCGGCACCGTACGGCTCGTCGGTCCGGTTCTCCTCCGTGATCACTTTGAACCCCAGGGTGGTGGGGGGCCGTTTACCATTACATGGTGGTCTGGGGGCAGGCATACGGTGATGGGCCCTCGGCCGCCGCCCAGGATCCCTTCGCGGTGGTCGAGCGTGACACGCGTGCCATGGTCACGGCCGGATGGTGGCCCGCCACGCCGCCCCTCCAGCGGCAGAACCTCATCGCCGGCCGGATGCTCGTCCTGCCGGACGGCACGTGGTGGCTGTTCGGCGCCTGGGCCCGCTGGTACCGCTGGCTCCCCGCCGACGGCCAGTGGCACCTCTGCCCGCCTCCCCGGCTGCCGATGACGCGGACGTCGGCACGGCCGCTGGGGCAGGGGATGCCGGCGCCGCGCATCTCGCCCCACCTGGTGCCGTCCGGCCCCGACTTCGGCCACGAGCCGCCGCAGTCCCTGCCCTTCGTGGACGTCGACATACGGCCCGGAGTGACGTCCCGCGTACGGGCCACCGTCGAGTCGGCGGCAGCCCTCCAGCCGCACGACTACCCGCACTGGTGGAATGCCTTCTCCTCGTCCACGCCGAGCACCGTGGCCGTCGGCTGGGGCGTGATGCTGTGGTCCGCCGCGGCCCCGGTGTTCTACTCCGGTCTCGACGCCCAGCTGCTCGACCTCTGGTCGCCGTACCGCGCCAGGCCGCTGCCCGGCGTCGACGGGCCGCGCTGGCTCACCCCGCCGCCACTGGAGTACCTGGTCGGCCTGTACGCCGAGCGGTTGCGCGCCCACCGGGTCGACGCCGCCGTCGTGATCCTGCGCACGATGTGGGCGATGGCCAGCGCCCTCCGCGAGGACCCCCGCTTCCGGGCACGCGCGGACGCCCTCCTCGCCATCCTCGGCGCCACCCTGCACAACCCCACGGTCGACTACGCCGCCCTCCCGTACGGCGACCAGGCGATCGTCCAGCAGTGGCTCACCCGGTGCCCGCCCGTCCTGGCACCGGCGTTGCGCATCGAGGCGTCGGCGGGTGAGCACTTTCGCAATGCCTTCTACGACCTCGCCGTCGCTCTCGCCTCGATCGCCGGCGACCCGGCCGAACGCGGATACGTCGAACCCCGTCTCATCGCGGCGGCACTGCTGGCCGCCGACCTGGCGGTCGTCCGGCGCGACGTCGCCGGGCAGGTCATCGGCTGGCTCGACCCCGAGACCCGGCGCGTGACGCAGGCGATCCTCACCGGCACGGACCATCCGCTGCGGCGGTTCTGGCCGCGGGACAACCGGCTGCAGCCTCTCCTCCGGCGACGCGTCGAGGCGCTCCGGCCGGCCGCACGTGGCGCGCTCCTGGCCACGGTGTACGCGGCGGACCTCGCCTGGTGCCGGCTCGGCGGCATCCCGGCCCGCCCGCGCGGCTTTCCCGTGCCGGTCGCGGTCCTCGCCGAGATCCTCGGCGTCGACCGCGCCCGGAAGGCGGCACCCGCCGACCCGGTGACCCCCACACCGGGGCTCGCCCCGCTGTACCCCGCCGCCCCGGCGCCCGTGGCACCGCCCGCGGTCCCGCCCGTCGCGTACCAGCCGCCCACCGGCCCGCCCGGCCAGGCCCCCACCTGGGCGGCACCACCCGCAGCACCACCCGCGGCGCCGGTCGCACCCGCCGGGACGATGGGGGACGCCGACCCGTCGTGGGCAGCCCCGCCTGCGGCGGCGGCCGCACCGGCCGGGGCGATGGCCGACGCCGACCCGTCGTGGGCAGCCCCGCCTGCGGCGCCGGTCGCACCCGCCGGGACGATGGCGGACTCCGCCCCGTTGCGGGCCGCGCCGTCCAGGGCGGCCGGAGCCGTCAGGGGCGGCGACCCCGCCCACGTCGATCCTCCCGCGACGCGGCTTCAGGACGACGATTCGTCCGATGTCTCCTCGGATCACCCGTCCGGCACGGCGGCGGCCGCACCCGCTGGAACGATGGCGGACGTCGACCTGTCGTGGGCAGCCCTGCCCGCGGCAGCGGTCGTACCGGCCGGGGCGATGGCCGACGCCGACCCGTCGGAGGCCGCCCTGCCTGCGGCGGCGGTCGTACCAGCTGGGACGATGGCCGACGCGGACCCGTCGGAGGCCGCCCTGCCCGCGGCGGCCGGATCCGCCGGGGCCGTCAGGGACGGCGACGCCGCACCTGCCGACCCTGACGCGACGCGGGTTCAGGACGACGACTCATCGGATGTCTCTTCGGAACACCCGCCCGGCGCGCCGGCGCCCGCGACGCGGGCATGGGACGCCTCCACCGAGGCGGCGACAGCGGTCCCCGGCCCGGCCGTCCACGGCGACACGCCGGCGCCTGCGACGCGGGCCTGGGGCGGATCCGGCGATTCGGGCTCCGCGCCACCGGCCCGGGCGCCGCGAGAACCGGAGGATCCCGGCGCGGTGGTTTCCGGGCCTCCGGCGACGCGGGCATGGGACGCCTCCACCGAGGCGGCGACAGCGCCCCCCGGCCCGGCCGTCCACGGCGACACGCCGACCGCCGGCCGAGGAGAACACGTCCGGCCGGGCGCGGATTCGGCGGGTGACCACCAGGAAGCGGTAGGCGCGGGTTCGCCGGTTGATCGCCGGGAAGTGCCGGGCACGGGTTCGCCAGGTGATCGCAGGGAAGCGGCAGGCACAGGATCGCCGGGTGATCGGCGGGAGGTGCCGGGCTCGGCGGGCGGCCGCCCGGGTGCGCCGGAGGACGACTCATCCGGTGGTGACCGGAGCGCGGAGCCGCAGACGGCGGGCCACGCCACGATGCTCGACCGGCCGCCCCGCGCGCCGGCGGCCGCGCCGCCCGACGCGACGTACATCGACCCGCCCGGAGGCGGCACCCGGGCGGACTCCGGCGGGATACCGATCGTGAGCCCGCTGGGTCATCCGGTGCCGTCCGCACCCTCCGTGCCGGCGGGTCCTCCCATCCCTCCCGCGCCCCTCCTGCCGCCGGGCACGTCCGCACCGCACGCGCCGCCGGGTCCGGGTGACGCGTCACGGCCGGGCGCGGCCCCGCCCGGCACGCCGGGGCCCCCGCGCACCCGGATCCTCAGTGAGCAGCCGGGAGAACAGCCGGGCACCCGCATCCTGGGGGAGCAGCCGGGCGGCCGGATCCCTGGTGAGCGGCCGGGCACCAAGATCATGTCGCAGACGATGATGGGCGACCTCCTGGGTGCGCCGATGCCCGGCCGGCCGGTAGGCGAGATCGAGCCGCCGCCCTCCGGAGCGGTCCTGCCCGAGGTGACCGAGCGGTTCGGGATCCGGTTCGTCTCCGGTGCCGACGATCTCGCCGGGCTCCTCGACGACGTGCACCGCCTGGCGGCGTCCGGCGGGGAGACGGGGCCCGCCATCCTCGTCGTCGGTGCCCCGCACGGCGGCCAGCGCCGCTTCGCCCGCCTCGTCGCCCGTACGCTCGCCGACGCGGGCGTCGGTGACGGCTCCGTGCGCACCGTCGACGGCACCGAGTTCGGCGGTTCGGCCGAGGCCCTCGGCGCGACGCTGGGCGGCGGGCCCCCGCTGCTGTTCGAGTGGATCGACGCGGCCCTGCTGCGGGCGTCCGATCCGGCGGCGGTCGCCGCGGCGGTGATCCGCTCGCGGGGGAGCGCGACCGGCGGGGCGGCGCTGATCGCCACCTGCGAGCCGCGCGCGTACGACCGGCTGAAGACCGACTTCCCGGACCTGGCCGGCGTGTTCCGGGTGTTCCGGCTGCCGGACCTGGCCGACACGCAGACGCGGCTGACCGTCGTCCACGTGCTGGCGGACGAGCGGCGTGTGACGGTCAACGCGCCCGCCCTGCAGACCGTCAGGGCCGATCTGCCGAGGCTGACCGGGTACGGCGACCTGGTGAACGCGCGCCTGGTCGAGGCGTATCTCGATCGGGCGGTCGCGCGGCACACCGACCGGTTCGGGGCGTCCCGCGATCGTCTGGTCCTCACACCGGAGGACTTCACCGGCGTGGCCGAGGAGATCGAGCCTGCACTGCGCGCCCCGGGAGACGTCGACGGCTTCCTGCGCGCCCTCGACGAGATGATCGGCCTGGACGGGGTGAAGCAGACCGTCGAGGGACTGGTCGCCGAGGCGCGGCTCGCCGCGGAGCGCGCCGCGCAGGGGTTGCCGTCGGGCAACCCGAGCCGTCATCTGATCTTCCTGGGCCGGCCGGGCACCGGGAAGCGGACCGTGGCCGGGCTGGTCGGCGGCGTCTACGCCGCGCTGAACCTCCTGGATTCCGGCCAGGTGGTGGTGTGCAACGCCCGCGACCTCGGCGGGGACGACGCGGCGGCCAGGGTCGCGGCGCAGGTCGACCGTGCCGCCGGCGGCGTGCTGCTCATCGAGGACGCCGCCCTGCTCGACCGGATGTCCGGCGTGGTCACGGCGCTGCTGCGGCACATGGAGGAGCGACGCGACAAGTTCCTGTTGGTCTGTTCGAGCGAGCCGGCGGAGATGGACGGCTTCCTGCTGGCCAATCCCGGGTTCCGCGCGGAGTTCGGGGCGATCGTGGAGTTCCGGGAGCCGACCGACCGTCAGCTCGTGCGCTTGTTCTCCCGGTTCGCTGAGCGCGAGCTCTACCTGCTCGACGAGGAACTGCGTGTCGAGCTGCTGGGCCGTTTCGGTGAGATGCGCGGCTCGCGGGGGTTCGCGTTCGCCGAGACGGTCCGCCGGCTGTTCGAGGCGATCGTGGCGCGGCAGGCGGCGCGCCTGGCGGGGGCGCGGGTCGACGCGGCGACGGTGGCCCGCCTCACCGTGCGTGACCTGCCCGAGTCACCGGCCGAGCGGCTGCTGCAGAGTCTCCACGAGGACCGTACCCGTCGGTAGCCCAGGGTGACCCCCGACCCACCTGGGCGGGTGGCCGCCGAATGGCCCTCTTGGGTCATGTGCCACGGCGGATGGGACGCGTAGCCTTTTCCACAGGTGTGGGGATGAACGGAGGTGGACGCGTGCGCCAGTCGTACCTCGATATGCGCGTCCACGACCGGGTCGCGCTGGATGAGATCGAGCTCTACTCCGAGATGCTCAGCGCCGTCGCGACGGCGGATCGGCCGTTGACGACCGATGAGATCGACATGGTGCTCGGGATCGGCCACGCCACACGGTCGTGAGCGACGTCAGGGTCGGCGCACGCGGGGATGCGCCGACCGGCTCACCCCATGGCCGTGCTCACGACTTCACGAGGCGCGCGATGGCCGCCGAAGCCTCCTTGACCTTCTCCTCGGCTGCGGGGCCGCCCTCGTTGATCGCCTCGGCGACGCAGTGGCCGAGATGGTCCTCCAGCAGCCCGAGGGCGACGGACTGCAGGGCACGCGTGACCGCCGACACCTGGGTGAGGACATCGATGCAGTACTCATCCTCGGATACCATCCGCTGTAGTCCGCGCACCTGACCTTCGATGCGGCGCAGCCGGACGAGGTAGGCGTCTTTGTCCTTCGCGTACCCGTGCATACCGGCCACCTTATACCCCCTGGGGGTAAACACCAAGTGATCGTTTGAGACGCCCGCGCCGGGCACCAGAGGCGCGTACGGCCCATGAACCCGATGCAGTCGCTCGACAGACCGGCCGCGCGAGGGGCGTTGCGGTGAAGTAACAGGGGGGCGAGGGTTCGCTTTCCCGCTGGTTAGCCGTACCATCCTCTGCGGACTGTTCCCGCACTTCAGGAGAAGGACGTGCGATTCCGACTCACCCCGCGTGAGGACAGCTACTACGACATGTTCGCGGATTCCGCGAACAACTTGGTCACTGGTGCCAGGCTGCTCGTGGAGCTGATCAGCGACGGGGCCGACCGTGAGGCGATCGCGGAGAAGATGCGCGCCTGCGAGCATGCGGGTGACGAGTTCACTCACGCGATCATGCGCAGACTCAACGAGAGCTTCATCACGCCCTTCGACCGGGAGGACATCTACCGCCTCGCCTCGACGCTCGACGATGTCATGGACTTCATGGAGGCGGCGGCCGACCTCGTCCTGCTGTACAAGATCGAGGAGCTGCCCCATGACGTCGTCGCCCAGGTAGAGGTGCTCGAGCGGGCTGCCGAGCTGACCGCCGAGGCCATGCCCCGCCTGCGCGGGCTGCGCGATCTCAGCGAGTACTGGATCGAGATCAACCGGCTCGAGAACCAGGCCGACCAGACCTACCGGCGGCTCCTAGCCGAGCTGTTCAGCGGCGACTACGACGCGCTGACCGTCTTGAAGCTCAAGGAGGTCATCGACCAGCTCGAGGCCGCCGCGGACGCTTTCGAGCACGTCGCCAACACGGTCGAGACGATCGCGGTCAAGGAATCGTGATCCCGGTGTCGTCGAAGCGCATGGTCGCCATGCCCGCGAAGCGATGTCAGCGGTCCGCGACGAGGAAGGGAACGCCGGCGTGGAGTTGACGGCCCTCATCGTCGTCGTGGGCATCGCGCTGTTCTTCAACTACACCAACGGCTTCCACGACGCCGCGAACGCGATCGCCACATCCGTCTCCACCCGGGCGCTCACCCCCCGAGCGGCCCTGGCGATGGCGGCCGTGATGAACCTCGTCGGCGCCTTCCTCGGCACCGGGGTCGCCAAGACGGTCGGCAGCGGCATCATCGATCCGCCGAAGGACCTGCACGGCCTGTCGATCGTCGCCGCCGCGCTGATCGGCGCGATCGTGTGGAACCTCATCACCTGGTACTTCGGCCTGCCCTCCTCGTCCACGCACGGACTGGTCGGCGGGCTGATCGGGGCGGCCCTCGCGGCGTCCGCCAGCGTGCTGTGGCACGGGGTGATCTACAAGGTCGTGCTGTGGATGGTGCTGTCGCCGCTGATCGGGCTGGTCCTCGGCTATCTGATCATGGTCGCGATGCTGTGGATCTTCCGCAACTCTCATCCCGGCAAGGTCGGGCGCCGGTTCCGCATCGCGCAGTCGCTGTCCGCGGCGGCCATGGCCCTCGGTCACGGCCTGCAGGACGCCCAGAAGACGATGGGCATCATCGTGCTCGCGATGGTCACGACGGGCTACCAGTCGGCCGGCGACTCGCACGTGCCGGTCTGGGTGATCCTCCTCTGCGCCGCGGTGCTGTCCCTGGGCACGTACGCCGGTGGCTGGCGCATCATGCGGACCCTCGGCCGCAAGGTCATCGAGCTGGATCCCCCGAAGGGCTTCGCCGCCGAGGCGACCGCGGCCAGCATCCTGTACGGCACCGCGTTCATCTGGCAGGCCCCGGTCTCCACCACTCACACGATCACCGCGGCCATTATGGGCGTCGGCTCGACCAAGCGGCTGTCGGCGGTCCGCTGGGGCGTCGCGGGCAACATCGTGTTCGCCTGGATCCTGACCATTCCGGCGGCGGGCATCGTCGCCGCGATCGCGTACTGGGTCATGCACCTGTTCGCCTGACCGGCCTCTGGAACCGGCCGACCGGCGGCACGACGGCCGCCGGTCGCAGGGGCGGGGCCCACCGGCCCCGCCCGGCGTCGGCCCATCAGCCGAATCGGCCGGTGATGTAATCCTCCGTGGCCTTCTCGCCCGGATTCGTGAAGATCTTGTTCGTCTCGTCGATCTCCACCATCCGTCCGGGCTTGCCCGGGCCGGCGAGGTTGAAGAAGGCCGTACGGTCGCTGACGCGGGCGGCCTGCTGCATGTTGTGCGTCACGATGACGATCGTGTACTGGTCCTTCAGGTTGGCGATGAGGTCCTCGATCGCCAGCGTGGAGATCGGGTCCAGCGCCGAGCACGGCTCGTCCATCAGCAGCACCTGCGGCTCGACCGCGATGGCACGGGCGATGCAGAGTCGCTGCTGCTGACCGCCGGACAGACCTGCCCCCGGACGGCCCAGCCGGTCCTTGACCTCGTTCCACAGGTTCGCGCCGCGCAGGGACTTCTCCACGATCTCGTCGAGCTGCCCCTTGCGGCGAACGCCGTTCAGCTTCAGACCCGCGACGACGTTCTCGTAGATCGACATCGTGGGGAACGGGTTCGGCCGCTGGAAGACCATGCCGATGACCCGCCGGACGGCGACGGGGTCGACGCCCGCCCCGTACAGGTCCACTTCGTCGAGGAGCACCTTGCCCTCGACCCGTGCGCTCGGGATCACCTCGTGCATCCGGTTGAGCGTCCGCAGGAACGTCGACTTGCCGCACCCGGAGGGGCCGATGAACGCGGTCACCGAGCGCGGTTCGATCGTCATCGAGATGTCCTCGATGGCCCGGGTCTTGCCGTAGTAGGCGTTGAGCCCGGAGACCTCGATCCGCTTGGCCATGGGGGGAGTACTCCTATCGGGATACGGGCTTGCGCAGGCGGGCGATGAGGCGCGCCGCCAGGTTGAGCAGCATGATGAAGAGGATCAGCGTGAGCGCGCCGGTCCACGCCCGGTCGATGGCGACCTGCTGGGGGAGCTGTGCCTGATCCCAGATGAACAGCGGCAGCGACATCTGCGGGCCCTTGAACGGGTCGTTGTTGATCGCCGTTGTGACGAAGACCGTCACCAGCAGTGGCGCGGTCTCGCCCATGACGCGGGCGACGGCCAGCATGACGCCCGTGATGATTCCGGTGAACGCCGTCGGCAGCACGACGAAGCAGATCGTCCGCCAGCGCGGCACGCCGAGCGCGAACGACGCCTCGCGCAGGTCGTTCGGCACGAGCTTCAGCATCTCCTCGGCGGCCCGCACGACGGTCGGCATCATGAGGATCGACAGCGACATCGAACCGGCGAAGCCCATGTACTCGAAGCCGAGCAGCTTCAGCCAGAAGGCGAAGATGAACAGGCCGGCCACGATCGAGGGCACACCGGTCATGACGTCGACGAAGAAGGTCACGACGCGGGCCAGCCTGCCGCCCCCGCCGTACTCGACGAGGTAGACGGCGGTGAGCACGCCGATGGGGATCGCGATGACGCTGGCCAGACCGACCTGCTCGATCGTGCCGATGATCGCGTGGTACGCACCACCGCCGGCGTCGCGGCCGCCGATCGCGTTCATGGAGTGGGTGAAGAACTCCACGTCGAACCGCTTGAGGCCGTTCTTCACGACCGTCCACAGCACGGTGACCAGCGGGATGAGGGCCAGCGCGAAGGCGACGCAGACCAGGACCAGGGCGACCTTGTCCTTGATCTTGCGGGCCGCGGACGGGCCGGAGAGGTCGATGGCGCTCACACGAACTCCTTCCGTCGGGCGACGACCGCCCGGGCGGCCATGTTCACGAGAAGGGTGATCACGAAGAGCACCAGGCCGGAGGCGATCAGGGCGCTCTGGCCGTTCGGACCGGCCATACCGAACGTGTTGGCGATGTTGGCCGCGAAGGTGTTACCACCCGGCTTGAGGATGTGCAGGCTGATCCCCGCCGCGGAGCCCAGCACCAGGGCCACCGCGATCGTCTCGCCGAGCGCGCGGCCGAGGCCGAGCATCGAGGCGCTGATCATGCCGGAGCGTCCGAACGGCAGCACCGCCATCCGGATGACCTCCCAGCGGGTCGCGCCGAGCGCGAGGGCGGCCTCCACGTTGGGCCGCGGCACCTGGAGGAAGATCTCGCGGGAGATCGACGAGATGATCGGCAGGATCATGATCGCCAGTACGATCCCGGCGGTCAGCAGGCACCTTCCGCCCACGGCGTCGCCCCCGAAGAGCGGGATCCAGCTCGCGTGGCCGTGCAGGAAGTCCGCGACGTGGTTCATCTTCGGCACGAAGAACTGCAGGCCCCAGAGGCCGTAGACGATGCTGGGCACCGCGGCGAGCAGGTCCACGACGTAGCCGAGCCCGTCGGCGAGCCGCCGCGGCGCGTAGAAGGCGATGAAGAGCGCGATGCCGATCGCGATCGGCGTGGCGATTATCAACGCCAGCACCGACGACAGGACGGTGCCGAATGCCAGCTGGGCGATGCCGAACCGGGCCGGTGACGCGTCCGGGTTCCATTCCTGGGAGGTGATGAAGTTCGCCTTGTCGCTCTGCAACGCGGGCAGCGCCTTCACGATGAGGAACACCGCGATCGCCGCCATGATGGCGAGCAGCACGATGCCGGAGCCCTTCGCCGAGAGCCCGAACAGCCGGTCGCCCAGCCGCCCCGTACTCATCTTGCGGGCTTTCCCGCCCAGAGCACCGGTCGCGCCCTGTTCGAGGGTCTCGCTGGTCATCCGGCCTCCCGTGCCCACGGACTCACCCTGTCGTCCATAGAGATCTCTTCACTGCATGCGGCCGAGCCGGTACGGATGACCCGCACCGGCTCGGCACTCCTATCGGTCAGGACAGGCCCTTCACGGCGGCCTGGACCTTGGTCAGGATCGAGTCCGGCAGCGGGGCGTACCCGAGGCCGCTCAGCACCGACTGGCCCTGCTGGCTGGACGTGTAGGTCAGGTAGGACTTGACGAACTTCGCCTGCTGGTCGGGAAGGCCCTTCTCGCAGGCGACCTCGTAGGTCACCAGGACGATCGGGTAACCGTCCTTGGTCTTGTAGTCGACCTTGAGGGCGAGGTCGTTGCCGGTGCCCGCGACCGTGGCGCCCGCCGCGCCCTTGGAAGCGGTGTCGGAGGAGACCTCGACAAACTGGCCGGAGCCGTTGGCGACCTTCGCGGTCTGGAGCTTGCCGTTCGTGGCGTAGGACAGCTCCGCGTACGAGATCGCGCCCTCGGTCTGCTTCACGACCGTCGAGACACCGTCGGACTTGGTCGCGCCCTGGCCGCCCGGAGCGGTCCACTTCTTGCCACCCGCGAACTTCCAGATGTCCGGCGCGGTCGCGGTGAGGAACTTGGTGAAGTTGTCCGTCGTGCCCGAGTCGTCGGCACGGTGCACCGTCTTGATCGCGGTGCTGGGCAGCTTCGCCTGCGGGTTGTCCTTCTTGATCGCCGCGTCGTCCCAGGTCTTGACCTTGCCGGCGAAGATGCCCGCCAGCGTGGTCGGCGACAGCTGCAGGCCGTCGACGCCCTTGAGGTTGTAGACGACCGCGATCGGGCCGACGACCATCGGCAGGTCGATGGCCTTGCCGGTCTTGCAGCGCGCGTCCGCCGGGCCGTGCTCCTCGGGCTTCAGGGCCGAGTCGGAGCCGGCGAAGGCCACCTGACCCTGCGTGAACGCCTGGATGCCGGCACCCGAGCCGTTGGCGTTGTAGTTGAGGTTCGCTCCGGCGCAGTTCTGCTGGTAGCCCTTGGTCCACTCGCTGATGGCATTCGCCTGGGCCGTGGAGCCGGCGGCGTTGACCGTGGTCTTCGCGCAGTCGCCGCTCGCGGCGGAGGCGCCGCTGCCGCTGCCGCCACCGCCGTTGTTATCCGTACCGCACGCGGTCAGCGCGAGCGCACCCGCAAGGGCCACGCCGCCAATAGCGGCCAGCCGTGTGCTGTTGATCACCGAAGTCTCTCCTCAGATTTAGTCGGGCGGGCCCCGACGCATGCGGTCGGAAGCACCGTCGAGCCAGACGCTAAGGAGGAGAGATGTCCAGTCACTCCGATCCAGATGAACGGAGGATGAACGTGATCGTGACTTATCGCGAAAGGAGCACTTCCTTGCGGCATCCGTATGGTTAACACGCCTGGATGCGGGGCCTGTCAGGGCCGGTGGCCGTCCGCAGCCGGGCACGTCCGGGCGGTCGCCCGTCCGCGGCCCGGTCGCCCGCGCCGGCACCCGCGCGGTGTGCCAGGATCGGCGCACCCTCACCCCCGCCGACCGTCCGCCGGGGGGCCTGCCAGGAGGGTCGGCGCGCCGCCGCCTTCGGGCGGGTCAGCGTGCCGGGGCGCGGTACATCGCGTCGGTGGCGAAGTGCTCGAACCCGAGCCTCTCATAGAGGCCGGTCGCGGGCGTGTTCGACTCGTCGGCGTAGAGCATGACCGTCGGCAGCCCCAGCGACTTGAGGTGGTGCAGGCCGGCCAGCGTCAGCGCCCTGCCCAGCCCGAGCCCCTGGGCGGACGGGTCGACGCCGATGACGTACACCTCGCCGACGCCTCCCTCGTGAACCTTGGTCCAGTGGAAGCCGATCAGCTCGCCGTCCCGCTCCGCGAGGAAGAAACCCTCGGGTGAGAACCACGGCTCGCGCTCCCGGCGTTCGAGATCCGCGCGGGTCCAGGCGCCCTGTTCCGGGTGGTCCGCGAAGGCACGGGCGTTGACCCGCACCCACGCGTCCTCGTCCGCGCCCACCTCGAAGGTGCGCAGCCGCACGCCGGCGGGCCAGGTCACCTCCGGGAGCGGAGCGTCGAGAGGGCGCCGCATCTTCCACAGCGCCCGGAAACGCTCGAAGCCGAGCGAACCGGCCAGTGCCACGGCGCCTGGCAGCTCGCCGTGCGCCCACACCCTCAGCGACCCGGTCCGCTCGAGCAGCGCGGTGGCCAGGGCCCGCCCGTGCCCCCGGCGCCGGAACCCGGGATGGACCACGAACTCGGCCGCGTCGCCGTCCAGGACACCGACCCCCACGAGTGCCGGTCCGTCGTGGGCGAGGACCGCTCCGCCGCCGTCCCGCAGCCGCAACAGCGCGCTCTCACCCAGAGGTCGTACGCCGTCGGCCGCGGCCGCCGCCTCCACGACCGCCAACGCGCCCCTGACCTCGTCGTCCGTCAACCGTTCCCGCGTCATCACGTTCACGATCGGGAGCGTAGTCTCAGCCCCTTTGACCTTCGAAGTCAGGAGATCTGTTCGGAACCATTCCATCAGAGGGGAACGGTGCCATACGATCGGGCCCTCACCTGCGCGGAAGGCGGTCGTCGTGGGCGATCCCGGACTCCCGATCATGGCCGGTGCGCTCGCCGTGCCCGTCGGAGTGCTGCTCCTCGTTCTCGTGCTCGCGATGATGGGCCGCCGCTGGGTCCTGACGGGTCCGGACGAGACGTTCATGGCGGAGTACGAGGCCCGGTACGCGGACGACGATTTCGAGGATTTCGAGCCCGCGCCTTACGGGGCCGCGCCCGCGATCCCGCGGCACGCCTCGTCGACGGCGTACGACGCTTACGGATCCTCCGCTCCGGACGTGTACGCCGCTCCGCCCCGCGACCCCTACGGCACGCCCGTCCGGGAGCCCTACGCGTCGCCTCGGCCGTCTTCGCCGGGGGTCTCCGACTGGGAGCCCTACGTCCCGTCCCCACGACGGCCTCAGGAGGCGTCCTCCTGGCCGTCGTATGGAGCGCCCACCGAGGCGTACGAGGCGGCGCCCACCGACGCTTACGGAGCCCACGGAGCCGCGCCCGCCGACGCTTACGGAGCCGCTTCCACCGACGCTTACGGAGCGGCGCCCGGTGGCGCCTATGGGCCGACCGAGCGCGACCCGTACGGATCGGGAGGCCGGGACCTCTACGGATCGGCCGGGCGGCGCTCGTACGCCGCGTACGACGAGCAGGGGGACGCCGCTCCGGCGCGCGACCGGTCCGAGCCGCCGACGTACCGCGACGACCCGTGGTACCGCGCGCCCGAGGACCCGCAGGGCTTTCCCTACGGCCCGTACGACTCCCGCTGAGCGGCACCGTCCAGGCCGGTACGAGGGCGCCTTCGCAGCCGCTGGACCACGGCCCGTCGGCCGCCGGACCCGGCTGGACGCAGCCGAGCTGACACCGCCGCCGGGGCTGGTCGGCGGTGGGCGGGTGCTCATGCCTCGTGGGGCTGGTGATCCGCGACGAACCGGCGGCGGATCATGTGTCCGGGCGGTGCCCCCGCCCGGGACCGGTCATTGATTGACCGGAACCTCCTCGTCCGTGGGGCGGTGGTCGGCGACGAACCGGTAGCCGACGTTTCGAACCGTTCCGATGAGTGATTCGTACTCCGCGCCGAGCTTGGCCCGCAGCCGACGAACGTGGACGTCCACGGTCCGCGTGCCACCGAAGTAGTCGTACCCCCAGACCTCCTGCAGCAGCTGGGCGCGCGTGAAGACCCGGCCGGGGTGCTGGGCGAGGTACTTGAGCAGCTCGAACTCCTTGAACGTCAGGTCGAGCACGCGTCCGCGCAGCCGTGCGGTGTAGGTCGCCTCGTCGATCGTGAGCTCGCCGCTGCGGATCTCGCCGGGAACGTCATCCGGCTCAGCGGCGGCCACTCTCCCGGCCGCCAGCCGGATCCGCGCCTCGACCTCGGCGGGACCGGCGGTCTGCAGGAAGACGTCGTCGAGCCCCCACTCCGGGGTGAGGGCGGCCAGGCCGCCCTCGGTGACGATCGCGATCAGGGGAGCGTCCAGCCCGGTGGTGCGGAGGAGGCGGCAGAGGCTCTTGGCCTGGGCGAGGTCCCGGCGCGCGTCGACGAGCACCAGGTCGCAGGGGGGTGCGTCGATGAGGGCGGAGCCTTCCGCCGGAGCGACGCGAACGGAGTGCAGCAGCAGGCCCAGGGCGGGCAGGACTTCGTCGGAGGGTTCGAGCACGTTGGTCAGCAACAGCAGGCTACTCATACGGCCTCCTCGTCTGGCGGCCCCAAAAAGACGTTGAGGACCCGAGGGCGACGTTGCCCGGATCCCTAGTACGCGAGGATATCGGACAGAGGGCAAGAGCTCACTACCGGAGTGGTGTAGACCACGGGAGGGGGAACATGGCGAAGGGCCTGATCAGGTACTGGGCCGCCGCGCGCGCTGCGGCGGGGACCGCCGAGGAACCCTATGACGCTGAGACTCTGGCGGAGGCCCTGGCGGTCGCCTCGGCCGGTCGGGGAGCGGAGTTCGGGCGTGTCCTCGCCCGAAGCTCCTTCCTGGTGGAGGGAGCCCCGGTCGGCGGCAGGGACCACGCCACCGTCACGCTGCCCGACGGTGGCACGGTCGAGGTGCTGCCGCCGTTCGCCGGCGGATGAGGCCGGTGACGCCGATCTCGTCGCCCCGTGTGATCCGGTGATCTCATCATCCCGTGTGATCCGGTGACGCCGATCTCATCATGCGGTGTGATCCGGCGGCGGCCGTGCCATCGATAGGGTGATCGCCTATCGCCCATCGGGGGAGACATGCGCAAAGCATTCGTGACCTGCCTGATCCTGCTGGTCGTCTTCGGCGGAATCGCCATCGCCGGCGATATCATCGGCCGCCGGGTCGCGCAGAACGAGATCGCCAAGAACGTCGCCGCGCAATATCAGCTCGACCACACCCCCGAGGTGTCCATCAAGGGTTTCCCGTTCCTCACCCAGGCGCTGGATGGGCGGTACGACGAGATCGACATCAATGTCGGCGAGCTGAACGAGCAGGGTGTCCGGCTCACGGACACGATGGTCGCGCTGAAGGGCGTCACGGCGCCGATGTCGGACGCCATGAAGGGCGACTCCTCCAAGATGGTCGCCGACACGGCGACCTCCGCGGCCACCATCGGCTACGACGACGTGAACAAGGCCGCGCCGAACGGCATGAAGGTCTCGGCGCAGGGGTCCGCGCTGCAGGTGCGCGGCCCGTACAGCGTCCTGGGCGTCACACGGACCGTCACGGCGACGGTGACCGTGCAGCCGTCGGGCCGGACCATCCGCGTGGTCCCGCAGACGGTCAAGGCCGCGGGAATGTCCGTGCCGATCGGCCTGGTCCGCCAGGCCTTCACCTTCACGATGCCCGTCAAGAGCCTCCCGCTGGGCACGCGGATCAGCGACGTGCAGGTCAAGCCGGAGGGCCTGCGCGTGTCGACCACCGCGCAGAACGTCAAGCTGTCCAGCCTCAACGCCCACTGAGCCCACAGGAGTTCGCGGGGGATGCCGGGGCCGGTGAACCCCGCGTCCCCCTCGTACGTGCTGAGGGTGTGGGACCCACTGCGGACGACCGGCTGCTCCGGGCGCTGTACGCCGAGCACGGCGGACCGCTCCTGGGGTACGTCCTGCGGCTGACCGGCGGTGACCGCCAGCAGGCCGAGGACATCGTTCAGGAGACGCTGCTGCGTGCCTGGCGTCATCCCGGCGCGCTGGTCGGCCGCCCCGTACGGCCCTGGCTCTTCACGGTCGCCCGCAACCTCGTGGTGGACGCCCACCGGGCGCGCCGGTCACGGCCGCCCGAGACCGGAGAGGCGGCGCTGGCCGGCCTGCCGGCGGGCGACGACATCGACCGTGCCCTCGAATCGTGGACCGTCGCCGAGGCGCTGGCGGACCTCAGCTCCGAGCACCGCTCCGTGCTGATCGAGACGTACTACCGGGGACGTTCGGTGGCCGAGACTGCGGCGGTCCTGGGAATACCGGCCGGGACGGTCAAGTCACGGACGTACTACGCGCTGCGGGCGCTGAAACTGGCATTGGAGGAGCGGGGGTTGGCGCCATGACGCAGATCCGATGCGCCGAGCTACGCGCGCTGCTCGGCGTGTACGTCCTCGGCGCCATCGAGCCCGCCGAACGTGCCGTGGTCGACGCCCATCTCGCCCACTGCCGTCGGTGCCGCGACGAACTGGCGGGCCTGGCGGGCCTGCCCGCCCTGCTGGGCCGGGTGACCGAGGACCAGATCACGCAGGTGGGTCCTCCGCCGCACGAGCTGTTCGAGTCGGTGGTCGCCCGCGCCGCCGCCGAGCACCGCGCACGGAGCCGCCGGAACCGCGCGTTGCTGGCGGTGGCCGCTGCCGTCGCCCTGGTCACGGGAGGAGCGGGCGTCGCGGGCGGTCTCCGGCTCGGCGCGGATCACCCGGCCGCCACCCGTACGCCCGGCCCGGCGGTCGCCGCCGGCACGACCGTGCACGGCAGGGACGCGGCGACGGGCGTCGGCGCCCAGATCACGATGTGGTCCAAGGAATGGGGTACGGCGTTCACGGTCCGCCTGACCGGGGCTCCGGTCGGATCCCGCTGCCACCTGGTCGCGGTCGACCGGCAGGGGCGGCGTGACGTCGCGGGAGGCTGGCAGGTGGAGTACGAGGGGTCCGCGGAGTTCTCCGGATCGTCGATGATTCCCAGGGACCGGATCGCGTCGGTGGAGGTGCGTACCGTCGACGGGAAGCGGTTGCTCAGCGTTCGGGTCTGAGGCGGGCGGGAATGCCGGGTGCGGTGTTCGCCTTGTGACGAGGTGATGACCGGTTTCTACGTCGCGGCGGCGGCGCTCGTCCTGGCCACGGTGTCCGGCCTGATCTGGCGGCACCGCAATGGTGTGCTGCGCGCGCGGAAGGATGACGACGTGGAGCGTCTCGACGCGGCCGAGCTCGGGGCCGACCTCGGGGACAGGGCGACCCTGGTGCAGTTCTCCTCGGCGTTCTGCGCGCCGTGCCGCGCGACCCGTCGGATCCTCGGGGAGGTGGCCGGCGTGGTCGAGGGCGTGGTCCACGTCGAGCTCGACGCGGAGGCCAACCTCGACCTCGTACGGCGGCTGAACGTCCTGCGCACCCCGACCGTGTTCGTGCTCGACGGGTCCGGCCGGATCGTACGCCGCGGCTCCGGCCTGCCCCGCAAAGCGGACATAATCGCCGCCCTCGGCGAAGCCGTCGCCTGAGGCGCTCAACGCTCTGCCGACTCTCCCTCCCCGGCAGCGGTCGGCGTCGCGGTCGCCGAGCGCCTGGGTGTGCAGGAGATCGCCACACTCGACCGGCGGCACTTCAAGCGTGGTGCGGCCCCGGCACGCTGAGGCGTTCAAGATCCTTCCGTAGGGGTGTCTCCGCAGGTCGGAGATGCTCACAGGCCGAGGTTTCACGTCTCGATGGCCGAGACGGGGTTTTACGAAGCGCGAGACGGCGCTTACCATCGTGTCCGTGCGTTCCTGGACAGAGCTGCTGACGAAGCGACGGGCGGTCGATTTCTGCCGCGTCGCCACCGCGCTCTGTCCCGCGGCCTGAGGCAGTCAAGCCCGTCCAGCCCGTCGCACCACCGCAGTCACCGGGAGCATCAGCCGATGCAGGTCGACCCAAGGGGACAGCGTTTCGGCGCAACCCTCACCGCAATCGTCTTGGTCGTCGTTCTCGTGACCGGCAGTTGGTTGCTACTGGCGGCCCAGGCCGTCGTGTTCGTCGTCGGAGTCGTCTTCGGGCTCCGCAATGCCCCGTACGGCCTGATCTACCAGGCGCTCATCCGACCCCGGCTCGGCGCTCCCCGCGAGCTCGAGCCGGAGACGCCGCCCCGCTTCGCACAGGGAGTGGGGGCGGCGTTCGCCCTGATCGGGGTGTTCGGATACGCCCTGAAGGTCCCGGCACTGGGAATGACCGCGACCGCGCTCGCGTTGGTCGCGGCGGTCCTGAACGCCGCCTTCGGGGTCTGCCTGGGCTGTGAGGCTTATCTGCTGATCCGGCGGCTCGCTCCGAGGCGGGCCGCACCGTAGGCCGGGTTTGTCCAACAACACGGCCATGCCACGAACACCCGAAGAACGATCCGACTCCACCAAGGAGGACCACGCATGAGCCGCTCCGACGTCCTGGTCGATGCCGACTGGGTGCAGGCTCACCTCGACGACCCGGGTGTCGTCCTCGTCGAGGTCGACGAGGACACCAGCGCCTACGAGAAGGGCCACATCCGTGGCGCCGTCCGTATCGACTGGAAGACCGAACTGCAGGACCCGGTACGCCGCGACTTCGTCGACAAGACCGGGTTCCAGAACCTTCTCTCGGAGAAGGGCATCGCAGGCGACGACCTCATCATCCTCTACGGCGGCAACAACAACTGGTTCGCCGCGTACGCGTACTGGTATTTCCGGCTGTACGGCCACCAGAACGTCAAGCTGCTCGACGGCGGCCGTAAGAAGTGGGAGCTCGACTCCCGCGAGCTCGTCGAGGCGGTCCCGTCGCGGCCGAAGACCGACTACGTCGCCCAGGAGCAGGATCTGTCGATCCGCGCCTTCCGCGACGAGGTCGTCGAGGCCATCAGCACGAAGAACCTCGTGGACGTCCGCTCGCCCGACGAGTTCTCCGGCAAGCTCCTCGCCCCCGCCCACCTGCCGCAGGAGCAGGCGCAGCGGGGTGGCCACATCCCGACCGCGCGCAACATCCCGTGGTCGAAGGCGGCCAACGACGACGGCACCTTCAAGTCCGACGACGAGCTGCAGGAGCTCTACGAAGAGGCTGGCGTCGACCTGTCGAAGCCGACCATCGCCTACTGCCGCATCGGTGAGCGCTCGTCGCACACCTGGTTCGCCCTGCACGAGCTGCTGGGCCTGCCCGACGTGAAGAACTACGACGGTTCCTGGACCGAGTACGGCTCGCTCGTCGGCGTGCCGATCGAGCTCGGCGACGCCAAGTAGCCGATCGCCGGCCACAAGGACGCGCATCACAGCAAGGAGGAACAATGAGCGACAGCTGCGGAGCTCCGACCCAGACGGCGAGTCTGCCTGCCACGGTCGACCTGGCGAACGAAGCGGTCATCCAGGGCACGGTCGTGCGCGAGGGCGCCCCGGTGCCCGGGGCGTACGCGCGCCTGCTCGACGCGACGGGTGAGTTCACCGGCGAGGTCGTCACCAGCGACGAGGGGGTCTTCCGCTTCTTCGCCGCGCCCGGCGACTGGACGATCCGCGTGCTCGCCCCGGGCGGCGTCAGCATCGACTCGCAGGTGACCGCCGAGACCGGCGAGGTCGCCAAGCTTGAGGTCGCCATCTAGCCACGGACATCAAGAGTCCCGCCGCCACGCTCGCGTGACGGCGGGACTCTGCTTTCCGGGAACCGCGCGATGCTGTGCCACGTCCAATTCGACCGTGTGAGTCGTATCGGGAAGCATCATGACGTCCGAGACCTTGCAGTTCATCGTCATGGTCGACGGCGATGCGGATGAGGTGGCCCTTCTCCGGTGCGTGCTGAAAAACCTCCCGGACGCGGTTCGACTGAAGGCGCACTCGTGTGATGTCCGTGGAAACTGGCTGGAGATCTGGCAGAACGAGGACGCCGACCCGAATCTCGCCGAGAACGACGACGATGGTTACCTTTATTACCGTTGGCGGGTCGAGTTGACGCCGATGGGCGGCACTGTCGACGAGGACCACCAGGTAGAACTCGCTCGGGCGCTCATCGGAGCATTCGAGCGTGCCGACGGGCGCGCCGTGGTCCTGGCCAACTTCGAAGACCGTGTCTGACGGCGGCGAGAACAGCCGGAGGCGCGGTGCGTGCGATGGGCCGGGCGTCAGCGAAACGGCTCCACTCTGAGACGTCGATTCGCCGGAACGGAGGGTCCGGCCATGGACGCAGAGCGTCGAGGCGATTCACCAGCTTCGCCATGAAGTCCCGGACCGCCCACTCGCTGTGCGGCTGGGGTAGTGCGCCTTGTCGTCACATACTGATGGGGGTGGGAAGGCCGGATGCGATGGCTTCGACGTGTTCACTGACGTCACCGTCATGCGAGATGGTGAGCGTTCGGCGCTCCAGCGTCGAACCTCGCAGCACGAACAGCGTCACCGCGTACCCGTTGCCGGCGGCGCTGGAGGCCGACGATCGTACGAGGGTGCGAACCCTGCCGATCACCTCGGTCAGATCCTGTTGCTCCGCCGGGGTCCGGGGCTGGGCCCATGTGATGTCATCGGCGCTGTCGACCACGCCGCTGAACTCACGCATGGACCGGGTCGTCTCGACATGAGCACGTGCCAGCGCGACGGCGATCTCGGGAGATGTGATCCTTACACCGCTTGCCCGCAACATCGCAGAAAAAGCCTTCGGGTCCTCCGTCAGGTAGAAGACCTTCCGGTCGACCAGGCCGACATAGAAGCTCGCCCCGGCGTGGGGAAAGGACTCGAAGAGGACCAGCCGGGCACCACCGGGTAGCTGGTTTTTCGGCCTCATAATGCTCGCCGCCGGGTTCGCCGCGAGCTTTCCTTTTCCAGGAGGGCCTTTTGTGATCAGTGTGGTGCTGATCAATTGGCGAATAACGTTCAGTTCCATTTAATCCCTTTGATTATGGGGTTTGGCCGTACTGCTTCAGCCATTCATCGCAGGCGTCCCATTCATCGCCGTAGTGATCTGGATAAGGCTTTTTAGTGACCGTGCTGGTTACGCGGCCACTCTTGTATTCATCATAGACCGCCTGCCTGCCGGCGGTGTCACCGGCAATGGCGCGCTCATGGGGCGTGAGTATCCTGCCCTGCGATTGAGCGGCCCATTCGGCCTGCTGGACTCCGGTGTGATAGGCGGCGGTGAACTGGCTCTGAAAGGCCACATCGGGGAGATTCAGGTGCGGGTTGTTGGCCTGGAGATGTATATTCCCGTAGATCCCGTGGGCTGTGGCATCGGTCTCTTCGCTGAGGGTGGTATTGATGAAGTCTGTCCGGCCGAGTTTCGCAGGATCCGCATGCAAACCCTGATGTGCCCAGTCGGCATGGGCGGCCTCATGGATGACGACCGACGCGGCATTGTCGTTGTTTAGATCGATATATATCGTGTTTTTCGCGTGCTCGTAGAAGCTTCCGCCCTTCAACCGATACTCGACTTTCGTCCCATATTTTTTCATGATGCTGAGCGCTCTGCTGCCTTCCGGCCCCGCCTCGGTCAGCGCGCGGCGCGTCAACCAATACGTTTCCCTGCCATTCATGACCGCGTCGACCAGTTGGGCGTGTGTGCTCGGACGGGGGAACTGGTCGGGGGCGTGCGGCTGCGGGACGTGTTCCTCAAGAGCGCGATCCGCGTGCTCCGGGACGGAGCGGGTGGCCGCCTCCGGGGGCGGGGCGTTCTCTGCACGGTGCGCGGAGCCCGTGACCGGCGGGTCGGTGGTCAGGTGGCCGGCCGGCGGTTCATGCCCGGAGCCGCCGGTGTCCGGAGCCAGAATGGGCTCCGTGCCGGTGGCATGCGCTTCGAGTTGGTCGAGCCGCTCGATGACTTCGTTGTAGAACCGGCCGGGATCGCGGGGATTCTCCGCCTCGCCGTACCACTCGAAGTCCGAGCGCATCTCGGTGACGGCACGCCGAATGAAGTCTGCGTCCTGCCGACTGAGTGGATTGTCGATGTAGGTCGGTTCTAGAGTGCCATTGTACTCGACATAACCGTGAGTGAACTGGTTGTTCCTGGGATTCACTCCGGGTGCGCGGGAGACGCTTTCGAAATCGACCTTTCCGACTCGGCCATTACTGCGGTCGACGATCACATTCTCGTATTGGAAGTCCGAGTCGCCGATAAGGATCGAGTGTACCGCGATGACTTGACCGTCTCTGGTGTTGGCGAACGGTTTGACGTAATTCCTGAATGCCTCGCCGGAGCGGCTAATCTCATCTCCGGGCGATCCTTTCAGCGGAGTCATCACAATGGACTTGTCGCCGTCCATAATCACTTCGGAGAAGTGCCCGCCAAGTTTCCTTCCGAGCTTGGCGGATATGTACTCTGCCCGCGCCAATTCGGGGCGTGGCAGGCTCTTTTCGATGACCGTTCGGCCGTCGTTGTACGTGACGAGCCTTACTCCTCTGTTCTCCCCCCGGCGAGGCTCCTTCAGCCACTCAAAATCCTTCTCGCCGGACGCTCTGCTCCGCGCGAGCGATTCCGGGGTCAGCGGCGTGTGATCGCCGCCGGCGGTGGGCGTTCCGGAGACCGGGGTCGGGTCGACGGGGGCCGCGTGAGAGTCAGATGTGGTGTGGTCCGCTGCGTGGCCGTGGCCAGAGGACGGCGCGCCCTCCAAGGCGGTGGGATCGGCGCTGCGTCCGGCGGGATCGAGGAAGTGCCGGTCGATGACCTCGCCGACAACCCGCGCGAGTTCGCGCGGGTTGTCGGCCAGCCGGTGCTCGGTGAACAGTTCGGCGATGAATTCGTGCGGGTCCACGCTGGCGACGATCGACACTTCCCGCTCGATCCGGTTCTGCAGTGCCGGCGGGTGTTCCGCCAGAGACGCGTCGTACGGGGTGCGGAGGTGGTCGGAGACCACGTGGTTGATCTCGCTGAGGGCCTGGGGATCGTTGAGGATCTTCTCCATCAGGTGGTGACCGAACTCGTGCGTGACGGTCCCCCGGAGCGATCCTGAACCCGGCACACACCAGCCGTTCTGCTCCGACCAGGCACCCGACCGCTCGTATGCCGCGAGGTCGCGGAACTCACGGCTGTTGATATAGAGGCCGCTGTCATCGCCCGCGGTCTCCGCACGCATGGCCTCATTGGCACCGGGGTGATCGTCGCCGAAGACCTCGTGGAAGTCCTCGGCTTCGATCCTGCGTACGTTCCGGGCGGCCTCCGGATAGTCCCGCGCGAGAGGGTGCAGAGCCTCGTTGATTCCGCGTGCGGCCTCCGGGTTGAGGGGCTCGGAGCTGAAGTCCACCTCCGGAGAGCCGGCGTCGTGTTCCTCGAAGATCCCACGGGTCTGCTGCTCGGCCGATCCCAGCGCCTCATGGTCGACGGCAGGGCGGCGCAGCCAATCCGGCAGCTCATCATGGGCGAGCACATCGTCGGCCGCCTGGTCCCGGGGCTCGGACGCGTGGTCGTCGGGTGTGGGGATCGGTGTGTCGTCGGTGGCGTGCGCGGCCGGCGGGCCGGACCGGTCGTGTGTCCCCTCCGCACGTGGGGCGCCCTCGGTGAGCGGTCCGTGCTCTGGTGGATCGAGGATGTCGATGATCGACTTGTACGGGGTCGGCTCGTGGATCTTCGGTGCGATCGGCTCCGAGACGTCGACGACCTCGCGAAGGTGCACGGTCACCTGGTCGCCGTTGCGCTCCACGTCCAGAACGCGGAACGCCGTGTCCTTCGGGAAGAGCACTTCTCGCACCTGCGGCGCGGCGTGCATCCCCGGAGGGATGATCCTCCCGTTCTCGGAGTAGATCAAGAACCGCACGTTGCCGTTGAACCGCTGACGCGGATCCCAACTCGTGCTGGTGAACGCGGGCTCACGGACGATCTCGCCTGGACGGTAGTGATCGACCATGTGCATCTGCTCATGGTTGAGGTAGAGACCGCGTTCGACCGGACCGACGTATACGGGCGACTGGTTGAGAGCGGAGACGACGCACCTGATCACGGGTGCCAGCGGCTCGAGATATGCCAGGTCCCCTTCGTGTAGCGCCTGGTTGATCGAGGGGCCGTCGAACGTCGTGTAGTAGTACGTGGCAACCTGGTCCTCGATCGGAATGCGGTCCTGGGCGGCCGCCAGTTCCGGCGATTTCAGGTCTACGGGTCCGTTGCGGTCGAGCCACGTGCGCATATCGGTGATGCGCTGCGCCAGCTCCTGGAAGCTCTCTTCGCCGAGCACCTCACGGAGTGCCTGTCGGTCTTCGGCCGTGCTCCGGAAGTCCGGCCCGAGGTCGGAGATGCCGAGCCGCCGCATGCCTTCCTCGAAGGCCGCGACACGATCATGTGGGACCGCTTCGGCTATCGGGTGCTGGTCGCCCGGTGTCTCCCGGGTGCCCGAGGGCGTCTCGTGTGGTGTCGTCTGGCCGGCAGGCCGGTCCCGGTCGGCGGGATCCGGCCGCGACTCGGATGGACGGCGCTCGCCCGGCGTTTCGTGGCCACGAGGACCGGGCGTCGCCCGATCGTGAACGCCATGATCGATCGGCACGCCGACGACGCCGGGCTCATGTGCCTCGGGGCGCGGCGCGGCACTCGCCGATGGGGTCGATGGACCGCGGTCGTTTCCTGGCGTGGCGGGGTCGGCGGGCCGGGGCTGGTCGCCGGCAGGCCTCTCACTGGGTTTGGTGCCGTTGCCGTTTTCGTCTGGTTTGGTGGCGGTGGGTCCTTCACCGGGTCGTGTGCTGTTGCCGTGTTCGCCTGGCCTGGTGCCTTGTCCGGGCTCTGGGCCGGTCTCACCGGGCCGGGGGCCGTTGCCGGCCGGGCCTTCGGGGCGGCCGGGGGTGGTGCCGGGCCGGGGGGTGGTCCGGCCGTCGCCGTTCAGTATCTCGGCGGTCCTCGGGCGTGCCGTCTCGCTGGGGCGGGCGGCGGCGGGTGCGGTCTCGGGCGGTCGTGTCGGGAGCGTGGTGGGGCCGGGCTGGCTCGATGTGGCCGGTCCACGTTCGGAACCGCCGGTGCCGCCCGTGTCACCGCCGGTGTGCCCGTCATGGCCGCCGATGACCGGGTTGGTCTGCCCGCCCGTGACCGGTGACTCGGGAAGGTTGCCGACCCCGCCGCCACCCGCAGGGGGTTCCTGCCCACCGAAAGACGCCAGATCGGTGCCATGGGAGCCGCCAGGCGGTACGGCGTGACCCCCGCCCCCGCCAGGGCCAGCGTTTCCGTGCGATGCCCCGCTGGACGGCGCTGGCGGCGGCCCGTCACCACCACCAGACGACGGCGGAGGGCTGCCATCACCACCACCAGACGACGGTGGCGGAGGGTTGTCACCACCACCAGACGACGGCGAAGGCGAGCTGCCATCGCCACTAGACGACGGCGGAGGCCCGTCATTGCCACTCTGTGAACCGCCTCGGAAACGGCCCGCCGCGTGCTGGCCGAGTTCTTTGACACCCCCCAGCCCCGCCATGCCGAACCCGAACCCCGCCGCCTGACCGAAATTCATGTGATCCCGATCAAAAAGAAACTGGCCCGCCATGT
>NZ_JAMXMY010000015.1 GCF_024055795.1 Actinoallomurus purpureus
ACGGCAGCCCTTGTGAAGGAACACGAGTCTTGGCGGACCCGGGAACCCCTACAAGGGCTGCACCCATATCACCAGCCGAAACGCCGACGCTTGCGCCGAAGGTCAGACTCCTAACCGAACGGCATTGGGACTAGGCCGCGACGATGCAGTCTGCATATCGGGACCAGGCGAACGACCATGACAGCTTCGCCGAAATGTTCTCCGCGGGGACCGAGAACAGCCTCGTACCTGCTCCCACGCCTGGTCGGCCAGCAGCTTCGCCCTCACATCCGACCGCTTGGAGGAGTTCTTCGCGAACACCTCCCTGCGCCGCAGCATCCTGTGGACGTGCTCCAGCACGCAGAAGGCGTACGCCCCAACACAGCCGCAGGCCAGGACCCTCACGCCCTTGACGGGTCTATCATGATTTAGGTTATTCACCTTTTTGGTCTAGTAGTTGATGGCTGGTCTGGTTGGCCTACACTCGTCCGGCGGTGAGGCGGCAGTCGAACGAATGTAGGCGGAAGAGCCCTATTCTCAGCGGGTGTTGAGCGAACCCCTGGTTCGGCGGCGGGCCGGGGTGAACAAGCCGGGGACCTCCTCGTCCAGCCAGCCGCGTTCCACCAGCCGCTTGAGCTTCGACCGCGTGCCCTCGGTCTTCCCGGTCTCGGCCGGCAGCCCGATCCTGGGCACGATCTGCTTGGCGCGGACCGGCCCCGGGGCATCGGCCACCACTTCCACGATGTCCCGGTAGACCTGCGGGAGCACCTCCGACGTCATCCCGGGTTGCCAGTTCGGCACCGTCAACACCCCGATGACCTGGCGCTCGGCCTCCGCATACGCATCCGTCACCCCCACCACGGCAGACATCTCACCGGGCTCCACCGGCACCCCGGCCACCTCCGGCGCCATCCCGGCAAGCACTTCGGCGACCGTCTCCCGCGTGTTCCGCAGACGCTCCAGCACCTCTCGAGCAGCACCCAACTTCCCGGACAACTCAGCGAGTTCGGCTTCCAGCTCCTCCACCCGCACCCGGGCAGCCGCCTCGCGGGCGCCTCCAACTCCTCGAACAGCGAGCCCATCCCACTCCTCTCCCGCTCCCACGGTAGAGACGAACGGCCTCGCGCACAGCCCCGATCAGCGTTCCCCCAGCTCAACCCTTCCCTTCAACGGAACCGTGGGTGCCGGATGCGAACCGTGGCTGAGACTCCGTCCACATCGCCGCCCCCCGCCCGGGGCTTCGGGCGGAGGGCGGCACGGCAGAACGGCGTCCGGGCTCAGACCCGGCAGGCGAACGCCATGAAATAGGGGTCCACCGACACGTCGAGCACCTCGGGAAAGATGTCGTCGAGCAGTCCCCGGATGTCCTTGCTGGTGCGCAGCTGCGTCCGGTATGCGCCGGTGTTCAGCCGTCCACCCGACGCCCTGACCATGACGGCGGTCGCGAGGAACTGGGCCGTCCGGTTGAAATGCCCGACAGTGCCGTACCGGCATCGCTCGAACTCGTGGAACCGGTCCAGGATCAGGGCGTTACCGATGAACACGCCGCCGGGCTTGACGAAGGAGCGCAGCCGCTTGAGAACGTCCTTGACGTCGCCGAGGTGGTGGATCGCGTCGACGCAGACGACGAGGTCGGACCTTGCCAGCCCGTGGTCGGCCCAGAAGTCCCCCTTGATCAGGGTCAGGTCGTCGTGGCGGACTTTCTGCCGCGTCCGCTCGAGGCCCTGCTCGGAGATGTCGAGCGCGGTGATGCTCGAAACCTTGGTGAGCTCGGCGGTGAGCCGGGTGAATTCTCCGGTGCCGCACGCGAACTCCACGGCCGTCTCCGCATCCTGGGCGTATTTCTTGAAATATTCGCTGATGGTCGACTTCTGGTGTTCGAACTCGGCGTTGAGATCGGGATGCCGCTCGGCGGCGTCGCGGTCCCAGAAACGGTTCGCCCAATAGGCATTGCCGTTCGGTGGAATGCCGCGCAGAAGCATCTGCCCGGTCCGTGCCATGGCCTCGGCCAACATCGGGCCCCCTTCGTGCGGTTCGGCTGAAACGGCAACAGATTTGTTCGCCGGGATCGAGCATCGCTCAAGTTCCGCTCGGACCGGACGGGTGGAGCGGTTCTCGAGGAAATCTCAACTGGCCGCGAAGAACCTGGGAGGACTCCTCCGGTGGTGCCAGCCGGCATCCGAGGTCGATGGCGGAACAAGGGGTCTGAGCCGATGCGTGTTCTGTTCGTCACCTGGTCGGTCAGCGGGCATTTCAAGCCGCTCGTGCCGCTGGCGTGGGCGCTGCGCTCCGCCGGCCACGAGGTGCTGGTGGCCAGCCATCCCTCGTTCATGGGAACGGTCACCGAGGCCGGCCTTCCCGGGCTGCCTGTGGGCGCTGACGTCGATCTGCAGGCCCAGATAAGGAAGAACATGACGGCCGGGAGCAGGCAGGAGGAGACCGACGCCGAACGCGCCGCCCGGCAACAGCGCAGCCTGGCGCTGCGCCCCATGGTGCACAGCGCCGAGGCGATGGCGGGCGACCTGCTCGACCACGCCCGCGCGTGGCGGCCCGACCTGGTCGTGTACGAGCCCCTGGCCTTCGCCGCGCCTCTGGTCGCCCGCGCGCTGGGGATCCCCGCGATCCGGCACATCTGGGCGGTCGACTTCACGGCCGGCATGCCGACGATCGAGCGGGATCACCTCGGCGAGCTGTTCGACCGGTACGGGGTGACCGCGATCGGCGCGGTCGGGGACCTCACCCTCGATCCCTGCCCGCCGAGCCTGCAGATCGTCGACGGCCTGCCACGTCAGCCCATTCGCTGCATCGCCTACAACGGCCCGACGGTGCTGCCCGCGTGGCTGCGCGACCGGCCGAAACGCCGAAGGGTCTGCGTCACCTGGGGGAACTCGGCGGTGGAGGTCGGTCCTGCCGACACGTTCATGGCCCCCCAGGTCGTCGCCGCGCTCGGCGGGCTCGACGCCGAGGTGGTGGTCGCGGCGAATGCCGCGCAACTCGGCCGCTTCACCGATGTGCCCGACAATGTCGCGCACATCGGTCCCGTGCCGCTGAGCCTGCTGCTGCCGACGTGCGCGGCGGTCGTCCACCCCGCGGGCGGCGGCACGGTGATGACGGCGGTGACCGCGGGGGTACCGCAACTCACCGTCCCCTTCATGCCGGACACGAGCCTCAACGCCCGCCACGTCAGCGCCCTCGGCGCCGGGCTGCATGTGTGGGGCGAGGAGTTCACGGGCGATGCCGGAACGACCGCGCGGGATCTGGCGGACGCCGCGGTACGGCTGCTCGACGACCCGGCCTTCGGCGAGGCAGCGGCCAAGCTGCGCGACGAGGCGCTCCGGATGCCGACCCCGGCCGAGGTCGTTCCCGTGCTGGAAGGGCTGGCGCACGGACGGCCGGACGGGGAGAGTGCCGCATGGGCGGCCGGCCGGTGAAGGCCGGTACCCGCGGGATGTCGCGCCGGGAGTTCCAGGACTGGTTCGCCGCCCAGGCGGCGCGGAACCCGTTCGGCGTACGGCGCATTCCCTTCGAGGAGATGACGGGCTGGGGCTTCGACCGTCGGACGGGAAACCTCGTCCACGACAGCGGCCGGTTCTTCTCCGTCGAAGGCGTCGGCGTACGGGACGACTCCCGGCCGGCGCGGTGCTGGTCGCAGCCGATGATCGTGCAGCCGGAGATCGGGATTCTGGGCATCCTGGTGCGCAGGATCGACGGCGAGCCGTACTGCCTGATGCAGACCAAGATGGAGCCGGGCAACGTCAACGGCCTGCAGCTGTCACCCACCGTGCAGGCCACCCGCAGCAACTACACGCGGGTGCACCGCGGCAGGACCACCCGCTACCTGGAGTACTTCGTCCGGCCCTCGCCGGGCCGGATCGTCGCCGACGTCCTCCAGTCCGAGCAGGGCACCTGGTTCTACCGCAAACGGAACCGGAACATGATCGTCGAGATCGACGAGGACGTTCCGGTCCAAGAGGGGTTCTGCTGGCTCCCGCTGGAGCGGATCCTGGATCTGCTCCAGGTGGACGACCTGGTGAACATGGACGCGAGGAGCGTGCTCTCGGCGCTCGGCCGTCCCACCGGCGCGCGTCGGGGACCCGACACCGAGTTCGGCGAGGCCCTGGCCCGTTCGGCGGAGGGCCAGGGCGAGGTCCGCTCGATGGTCGAGGTGCTGAGCTGGTTCACCGACGCCAAGGCCAGACGCGAGCTGCAGGCGGGCCGGATCCCGCTCAACGAGGTCTCCGGGTGGCGGCTGCGGCCCGACCGGATCGTCCACGAGACCGGCAAGTACTTCAGCGTCATCGCGGTCGCGGTCGAGGCCGCGGGGCGCGAGGTGCACCGCTGGACCCAGCCGCTCATCGCGCCGCAGGCGCCGGGGATCGTCGCGTTCCTGGTCAAGCGGTTCGGAGGAGTCCCGCACCTGCTCATGCGGGCGGGATGCGAGCCCGGCTACCTCGACGTGGTCGAGATGGGGCCCACGGTCCAGTGCACCGAACTGAACTACCGCGACCTGCCCGAATATGAGAGGCCGCCCTTTCTCGACTACGTGCTCGCGGCGGCGCCCGAACGCATTCGCTATTCGGCCGTCCTGTCAGAGGAAGGGGGGCGTTTTTATCATGCGCGCAACCGCTACCTGGTCGTGGAGAGCGACGACGACTTCCCTTCCGAGATGTCGGCTGATTACTGCTGGATGTCCGTGCGCCAGTGCCGTGCCCTCCTGGCGCACAGCCACTACCTGAACATCGAGGCGCGCAGCCTGCTGGCCTGTATCCATTCCTTGACCTCGGGTGGACCGAGGTGAGCCGCGCGGCCGGCGCCCGCGAACCCGCCACCGACAAGGAGATGTGACATGGTCACCAGTTCGCATATCCCGATCCCCCAGGATTCGCCATGAAGGCCCTGGTCCTCTCGGGCGGCACGGGAACCAGGCTGCGGCCCTTCAGCCATTCGCTGGCCAAGCAGCTCATACCCGTGGCCAACAAGCCCGTCCTGTTCTACGGGCTGGAGGCCATCGCGGCCACGGGCGTCCGCGAGGTCGGGGTCGTCGTGGGCGAGCGCGGCGAGCAGATCCAGCGGGCGGTCGGAGACGGAGCCGCGTTCGGCCTCCGGGTCACCTATATCCCCCAGGACCGGCCCGCCGGCCTCGCCCACTGTGTGCTGATCGCCGAGGACTTCCTGGGCGACGACGACTTCATCATGTACCTCGGCGACAATGTCTTCCTCTCGGGCATCCAGGAGTTGACGGACGCCTACGACGCCGTACGGCCCGACGCGATGATCACCGTGCAGAAGGTCGCAGACCCGGCCGAGTACGGTGTGGCGGTCAACGACGCGAACGGCCGGGTGCGGCGGCTGGTCGAGAAGTCGCGGGACTCGGTCAGCGACCTCGCGGTGGCGGGGGCCTACGTCTTCTCGCCCGCCGTTCACCGCGCGGTGCGCGCGATCCCCCCGAGCGTCCGCGGCGAACTGGAGATCACCGACGCCCTGCAGTGGATGGTCGACCGGGACCTGCGGGTCCACTCCCACCGCTACGACGGCTACTGGAAGGACACGGGCAAGGTCGCCGACCTCCTCGACTGCAACCGCGCGGTCATCGGCGCGCTCGAGCCGTGCATCGCCGGCACGGTGGACCGGCGGAGCAGCGTCAGCGGACCCGTCGTCGTCGGGAAGGAGGCCGAGGTCGTCGGCTCGAGCCTGATCGGCCCGCTGATCGTCGGAGCGGGGTCCACGGTGCGCGGGAGCACCGTCGGCCCGCACACCACGATCGGCACGGGCTGCCTCGTGGAGGACAGCACGGTGGCCGACTCGGTGCTGCTGGACGGCGCGCGGCTCAGCGGCGTGGGCCACCTGCGGCACTCGCTGGTCGGCAGGGACGCTTGGCTGACGTCGGAGCCCGGCGCACACCGCCTCGTGGTCGGTGACGACAGCCGGGTGGTGATCGGCGCATGAGAGTTCTCGTGACCGGAGGGGCGGGCTTCATCGGCTCCAACTACGTGCGCGAGATCCTCGGCGGGCGGTTCGACGGGTGGGAGGAGGCCGAGGTCGTCGTCGTGGATCGCCTCAGCTACGCCGCCGCCCTGACCAACCTGCCGCTGGACCATCCTCGGCTCACGCTCGTCGAGGCGGACGTCGGCGACCCCGAACCGCTCCTGAGCCTGTTGCGGGGATGCGACGCCGTGGTGCATTTCGCGGCGGAGAGCCACGTCGACCGTTCACTGCGGGGCGCGCGCCCGTTCGTGTTGAGCAATGTGCTGGGCACGCAGAACCTGCTCGAATGCTGCCTTCGGACGGGTGTGCCGAAGATCCTCCATGTTTCGACGGATGAGGTCTACGGCAGCATCGCGGAGGGGAACTGGGACGAGGAGCAGCCGCTGCTCCCCAACTCCCCGTACGCCGCGTCCAAGGCGGCCGCCGACCTGTTCGCGCGCGCCTACCACCGCAGCCATGGCGTCCCCGTGGTGATCACCCGCTGCTCGAACAACTACGGCCCGTACCAGCATCCGGAGAAGGTGATCCCGCTCTTCATCACCAACCTGCTGTCGGGCCGCGACGTGCCGCTGTACGGGGACGGGCTGCACCGCAGGGAGTGGCTGCACGTCACCGACCACTGCCGAGGCGTCCACCTCGCGCTGGAGAAGGGCAGGCCCGGCGAGATCTACAACCTGGGCGGGGGGACCGAGCTCACCAACCGCGAGCTGACCGGACGTCTGCTGGAGTTGTGCGGTGCGGGCTGGGACAGGGTACGGCCGGTCGCCGACCGGCAGGCGCACGACCGCAGGTACGCGGTCGACTTCGGCAAGGCCCGCCGGGAACTGGGCTTCGAGCCGCGCGTCGGCTTCGACGAGGGTCTGACCGACGTGGTGCGGTGGTACCGGGACAACCGCGCATGGTGGGACCGGACCAGGTCGCCGTCCGAGTCCCGTCCGCGGCGCGCCGCTCCCCGTACGGGCAGGCGGCCGGCGGTCGTCGGCGCTTCGGGGTTCATCGGCTCCAGACTGCTCGACCGGCTCCAGGGCGAGGGCCGGGAGGCCGGTGCGATCGTCCGCGGCACACCCCTGGTCTCCGCGGGGGGCCCGCACTCCGAGGTGCGCGACGCCGAGATCGTCTACTACCTCGCGACGAGCGTGAACCCCGCCATCGCCGAGGACCGTCCCGATCTGGTCGCCGCGGACCAGGACGCCTTCGAAGGGCTGCTGGACGCTCTGGCGGATCTGCGAAGGCCACCGCTGGTCGTGCTGACCGGCTCCGGCGGCGCGGTCTACGATCCGTCCCGCCCGCCGCCCTACGACGAGCGGACGCCCACCCGTCCGCGCTCGGCCTACGGCAAGGCCAAGCTGGCGCTGGAGAAGGCGCTGCTCGAGCGGGCTCCGGCCGTTCCCGGCCTGGTGCTGCGGCTCGGCAATGTCTACGGGCCGGGCCAGCGGACCGGCACGGGCCAGGGGGTCATCGCCCACTGGCTGGAGTCGATCGCCGACCGCCGCCCTCTGCGGGTCTACGGCGACACGGACGTCCTCCGGGACTACGTGTACGTGGACGACGTGGTCGACGTGCTGGCCTCCATACGCCGGGGAGAGACGTCCGAGCCCGTCGTGAACATCGGCTCGGGAGAGGGAGTGTCACTCAACGAGCTGCTCCGCGTCGTCTGTTCGGTGGTCGGCGAGCGCCCCGCCGTCGAGGCCCGGCCCCCCCGTGCCTTCGACCGGCGGGACGTCACGCTCGACGTCCGGCTCGCAGCCGAACTGGGCTGGCGACCGCGCACCTCACTGGCCGCGGGGATCGCTTTCACCTGGCGCGAGATGCTGGCGGAGCTCGCCTCCGGCGCGGGCAGGGGGCTCGGATGAGCGGCGCGGTGACCACTCGGGCGAACGTCCGGGCGAACGGGGCCTGGCTGCGCTGTCATGGCTGCGGCGAGCCGATCTACGCCAAGGCCTACGCGCGCAACCTGGCCGTGTGCCCGATGTGCGGGTGGCACGGCAGGCTCGACGCCAGGCGGCGGATCGAGAGCCTGATCGATCCCGGCAGCGCGAAGTACCTGGACCCGCCCGGCACCGTCGACGACCCGCTGGCCTTCCACGACACCAGGCCGTTCACCGAGCGCCTGGCGGAGGCCCGCGCACGGACGGGCCTGGACGAGGCCGTTCTCGGCGCTTCCGGGACGATCGGCGGCATCCCCGTCGTGGTGGCGGCGATGGATTTCGGCTTCCTCGGAGGCAGCCTGGGGATCGCCGCGGGGGAGACGATCGTCCAGGCGGCCGAGACCGCGCTGCGCGACGGCGCAGCGCTCGTCCTGGTCACCGCGTCCGGCGGGGCGC
The DNA here is from genome assembly GCF_024055795.1 of Actinoallomurus purpureus. Taxonomy (GTDB): domain Bacteria; phylum Actinomycetota; class Actinomycetes; order Streptosporangiales; family Streptosporangiaceae; genus Actinoallomurus; species Actinoallomurus purpureus. The sequence goes on from NZ_JAMXMY010000015.1 coordinate 8,289, forward strand.
GCATGCAGGAGGGGCCACTGGCGTTGATGCAGATGGCCAAGACCACGCAGGCGTTGGCCGCCCTGGACGAGGCCGGGCTCCTGACGATCACGGTCGTCAGCGACCCCACCTACGGCGGCGTGGCCGCGTCCTTCGCCGCGCAGGCGGACGTCATCGTGGCCGAGCCCGGCGCGCGCATGGGCTTCGCGGGTCCGCGGGTCATCGAGCAGACGGTCGGTCAGAAGATCGGCGAGGACTTCCAGACGGCCGAGTCACTGCTGGCCCGGGGGCTGCTGGACGACATCCAGCCGCGGCACCGGCTGCCGGGCTTCCTGGAGCGGCTCCTGACGGTCTGGCACACCGCGTTCACCCGGCGCGCGGAAGGTGAGCCACAGGCGGACGTCGAGCCGCCCGTGGAACCCGGCCCGCCCGCGAACGTCGGGGCGCGGGCGGACCGCGAGTCGTCCGCCGGCGCCGGGCCGCCGGTGGACCACGGGCCGTTGGGGGACCGCGAGCCGCCCGCACCTTCGTCCGGCGGCCGGATCGTACGGAACGCGGATGACCTCGCGGACAAGGACCCGTGGGAGACCGTTCGGCTGGCGCGGAGGCTGGACCGCCCGACCACGCTCGACTACGCCGCCATGATGCTGACCGGCTTCGTCGAACTCCACGGGGACCGGGTCGCCGAGGACTGCCCCGCGGTCGTGGCGGGCGTCGGCCTGCTCGCAGGACTGCCCGTGGCCCTGGTCGGCCATCAGAAGGGCCACGACGCCGGGGAGTTGTCGGCGCGGCGGTTCGGCATGCCCGCGCCCGCCGGCTATCGCAAAGCGGCGCGGCTGATGCGCCTGGCGGCCAAACTCGGCATCCCCGTGGTCACGCTCATCGACACTCCGGGCGCGCATCCGGGCCCGGAGGCCGAGGCGGGCGGCCAGGCGGCGGTGATCGCCGCCGTTCTCCGGCTGATGTGCGAGCTGAGAGTGCCGATCGTCAGCGTGGTGACCGGCGAGGGCGGCAGCGGCGGAGCACTGGCCCTCGGTGTCGCGGACCGGGTCTACACGATGGAGCACGGCTTCTACTCCGTGATCAGCCCGGAGGGGTGCGCGTCGATCCTGTGGCGTGACGCGGGCGCGGCGGCACGGGCGGCCGCGGTGCTGCGTCTACGGGCCGGGGACCTGCTGCGCCTGAGGGTGGTGGACGGTGTGATCCGCGAGCCCGGCGGCGGCGCGCACCGGTCGCCGGCCGAGGCGGCCGGCGCGGTCGCGGCCGCGCTGGCGACCGCGCTGCGCCAACTCCGCCGTATCGGACCGTGTGAACTGGTCGCCTCCAGGCGCGCCAGGTTCCGAAGCTTCGGCCTGCGTCCCGAGCCGCGAACGGCACTAACGGCTCACGAGGAAAGGTAGGGATCGGCGATGACCGTACCGGCCGCGTTCCAGGTGCCGGACTCCGCTGACGTTCCGGGCTCCTCTGAGGAGGCGGACCCCCTGGAACGGCTGCTGGGCGCCGTGCGGCACCACGTCGAAGGGCTCAACGGTCCCGGAATGCCGGCCCTGAGACGGCTTCGGGTCGCCTCCGGCGCGGTCAGCGTCGAGATCGAGTGGGACCCGCTCCAGGACGTGGTCCCGCCCGTGGCAGAGCCGGTGGACGCGCCGGACCCGCTCGGTGAGGTCTCCGGCCTGCTGACCGTCCGGGCTCCCGCGGTCGGCACCTTCTACCGTGCCCGCGAACCCGAAGCACCTCCGTTCGTCGAGGTCGGCGACATCGTCCAGGCGAACGCACAGGTCGGCATCCTGGAGACGATGAAGTTGATGAGCGCCCTCAACGCCGAGCGGGCCGGGCGGATCATCGAACTGCCCGTACCCGACGGGGCGCCGGTGGAGTACGACCAGGTCCTCGCCGTCATGGAGCCGGTGGGCGAATGACCGTCCCGCCGATGATCTCCTCCGTCCTGGTCGCCAACCGGGGGGAGATCGCAGTACGGATCATCAGGACGTGCCGGGAGATGGGCATCCGCACCGTCGCCGTCCATTCCACCGCCGACCGCGACGCGGCGCACACGCGACTGGCCGACGAACGGGTGCACATCGGCCCCGCCCCCGCCAGGCGCAGCTACCTGAATCCCGCGGCCATCCTGGCGGCGGCTCAGCACACCGGCGTCGAGGCCGTTCATCCCGGCTACGGCTTCCTGTCGGAGGACCCGGACTTCGCCGAGATCTGCGTGGACCACGGGCTCATCTTCGTCGGACCTCCGGCGCCGGTCCTGGCCGACCTCGGCGACAAGGCACGGGCCCGGGAGATCGCGTCGAAGGCGGGGCTTCCGGTGCTGCCCGGCGGCGGAACCGCCGTCGAGGACGTCGAACGGGCCAGGCGGACCGCCGACGACATCGGTCATCCGGTCATCGTGAAGGCCGCGGCCGGTGGCGGCGGACGCGGCATGGCGGTCGTCGACCGGCCCGAGGACTTCTCCCGGGTCTTCGAGGAGACCAGGGCGACCGCGCGGAACCTCTTCGGCGATCCTCGCCTCTACGTGGAACGGTTTCTTCCCGCCGCCCGGCACATCGAGGTCCAGGTGCTCGTGGACGCGTACGGCACCGGCGTCCACCTGGGCGCGAGAGACTGCTCGATACAGCGGCGGCGGCAGAAACTCCTGGAGGAGACCCCGCCGCCGGGCCTGCCCGCCGACCTGATCGAGCGGATGGGCGCCGCGGCGCTGCGGGCCGCGCTCGCGGTCGGTTACGAGGGCGCGGCGACCTACGAGTTCCTCGTCGACGAGGACGGCGCCTTCTACTTCATGGAAGTGAACTGCCGGATCCAGGTGGAGCACCCGATCACCGAGATGGTGACCGGCATCGACATCGTCCGCGAGCAGCTGGCCATCGCCTCGGGACGGCCGCTGCCCGAGTCCATCCTGCGTTCCGCGCCCCGAGGGGTCGCTATCGAGTGCCGCATCAACACCGAGGACCCGGTCCGGGGCTTCCTGCCCACCGCCGGCGCCCTGACCGACTTTCAGGCACCGGGCGGGCCGTTCGTCAGAGTGGACACTCACGCCGAGCCCGGCATGACCGTCACCGCCGACTACGACCCCCTGCTCGCCAAGATCATCGTTTGGGGGCCGGACAGGGAGACGGCGATCGACCGCATGGGGCGCGCGCTGCACGAGACGCGGGTGGCGGGAGCGGGCCTCTCCACCACGCGCGACTTCCTCGCCGAGGTCCTCACCGATCCCTGCTACCGGCACGCCGCCCACACCACCGCGTTCGTGGACGACAGAGCACACCGAAGATCGGAGTGAGCATGCGCATCCTGGTGACCGGAGGATCCGGATTCATCGGCGGGGCCGTCGTCGCGGCCCTGCTGGAGGCCGGACACGAGATTCGCGTCCTGGACCGGCGGGCCCCGGACACCGCCGACAGAGCCGGGCCGCCGGGGGCGGCCGTGGAATTCCGTCAGGCGGACATCGTGGACGAGACGGCGGTGACGAGCGCGTTGCGGGGCATGGACCTGGTCTGTCACCAGGCCGCGATGGTCGGCCGCGGGCAGGAGATCCTGGACGCCCCTCGCTTCGCGTACAGCAACGACCTCGGCACTGGGGTGCTGCTGGCGGCCATGACCAGGGCAGGGCTGGGCAGGCTGGTGCTGGCCAGCTCGGTCGTGCTCTACGGCGACTGCCGCTACTCCTGCCGCGAGCACGGCCGGGTCAGGCCGCCCCGCAGGGAAACCGCCGATCTGGAGGCGGGTCGCTTCGAGCCGCGCTGCCCTCAGTGCGGCTCCGAGGTGGTCGCCTCGGCGGTCGAGGAGGACGACCTCCCGGATCCGCCGAGGAACGTCTACGCCGTCACCAAGCTGGCGCAGGAGCTGTTGGTGTCCGCGTGGGTCCGGGAGACCGCCGGCGTCGCCGTGGCGCTCCGCTACCACAGCGTCTACGGGCCGGGCATGCCCTTCGACAGCCCGTACTCCGGTGTGGCGGCGGCCTTCCGGACCGCCGTCGGAAAGGGCCTGTCACCACGCGTGTACGAGGACGGCCTGCCGCGAAGGGACTTCGTCCACGTGCGGGACGTGGCGGCGGCCAACGTCGCCGCCCTCGACTGGACCGAGCCGGGCTTCCACCCCTTCAACGTCGCATCCGGCGCGCCGCACAGCATCTACGACCTCGCGCTGGCGCTCAGCCGGGCCGTCGGCGGACCTCCGCCCACCGTGACGGGCGAGTACCGGGTCGGTGACGTGCGGCACGTCTTCGCCTCACCGGCGAAGGCCGCGCGTGGGCTGGGCTGGCGGGCCGCCATCGACTTCCCGACGGGAACCAAGGAGTTCGCCACCGCATCGATGCGAGGGACCACCAGGTGATCGTCTTCGTGAACAGGTTCACCGTGCACGGGCCCCTCGACGAATTCGAGCGGGCGTTCGCCGAGACCGCGGCCTTCTTCGCGGGATGCCCCGGGTTCATCTCCCATCGGCTCGTACGCTCCACCGGAGACCCCCGGCTCTACGTGAACATCGCCGAATGGACCGACCAGGGTGCGCTGCGCGCGGCCACCGAGCGACCGCCGTTCCAGGAGCACGCCGGGCGACTGCGCGCGCTGGCGTCCTCGGATCCGCAGTTCTTCGAGACGGTGGCCGAGCGGCGCCCCTGACGAGCCCTACCGAGCGCCGTGCCCTCGACGCGCCGCCCCGTTTGCGGCAAGAACCTATGTAATGATCTGCCAGATTCGTACAGATTTACCCCAGCTTCCGGAGGCGAGGGAGCGATCGCGGTAGCCCGAACGATGGGAGCACGCTGTTTTCGAAGCGGGTCATGGCGCAGATCCGGTCGCCGGTGAGGGTGAGGACGAACAGGCCGGTCCCGTGGCGGATGCCGGTGGGGGCGCGCAGGTAGGCGCCGAACGCCGGCTGGCCGTTGGCTCGCGTCGGTACGAGGTCGAATCTCCGGCCCAAGCCGAACATGCGGGCGCAGAAGCCGGCCACGACGTCCCAGCCCTGGTATTCGAGGGGCAGCGGTGGCATGGACATGAAGACGTCGTCGGTCAGAAGGGCCAACAGCGCGTCGATGTCGGCCGTCTCCCAGGCGTGGACGAACTTCGCCACGATCGCATCCTCGGCGGACGAGTCGGCGGCGGGAGGCGGTTCACGGTCGGCGACCGTGAACCGTCGGCGCCGCAGGCCGGCGCGCGCCCGTTTGAGGGCGCTCTTGACCGATTCGACGGTCGTGTCCAGCATGTCGGCCACCTCGTTGGCGTGGAATCCGAGGACGTCGCGCAAGATGAGCACGGCGAGCTGGCGGGGCGGCAGGACCTGAAGCGCGGTCACGAAGGCCAGAGAGATCGATTCGGTCTGCTCGTAGCGGGCCTCCGGGCCGAGGTGCAGATTGATCGCACCTTCGAGGAGAGCGTCGGGATATGGCTCGAGCCAGACGACTTCGCCGAGCCGGGTCGGCTCGGGCGGTTGAACCCCGGGGATGTCCCACTCCTTGGCCGGGCGTCGGCTGGCCGAGCGAAGCGCGTCGAGGCACCGGTTGGTGGCGATCCGGTAGAGCCAGGTGCGGATCGAGGCGCGGCCGTCGAACCCTCCGAGACCCCGCCAGGCGGCCAACAAGGTGTCCTGGAGGACATCCTCGGCGTCCTGGAACGATCCGAGCATCCGGTAGCAGTGCACCTGTAGCTCGCGGCGGTGCGGCTCGGTCAGCGCTCGGAACGCCTCACCGTCCCCAGCCCGCGCCCTGCTGATCAGGTCGGCTCTCACCAACTCCACTCTCGCCACCTCTCTTGTGCACCTTGTCGCGCTTCCATCCTGTATGGACGCCGGCCGAGGGGCGAACGGGGCGGTTGATGAGCGCCCCCTTTCCCGACGTCGCGGCGTCTCGATCAGTGGTAGCCGACAACGCCAACAAGGGAGAACCGGCATGGGAAAGATCGTCATCAGCGAGACCGTCTCGCTCGATGGAGTCATCCAGGACCCGACCGGTGAGGAGGGCTTCAGGTTCGGCGGCTGGTTCGACCCAGCCACGGCGGACCGTGAAGCGTGGGCCAAGGTCCTGACCGACGAGGCGCTGGGCGCCGAGGCGCTGCTACTGGGTCGACGGAGCTACGAGTACTTCGTTGCGCGGGGATGGGTTTCCCGGAGTGGCGAGTGGGCGGACAGGTTGAGAAGCCTGCCCAAGTACGTCGTGTCCTCGACCCTCGAAGATCTCGACTGGAACAACTCAACGGTCCTGAAGGGCGAGGTGGTGAACGATGCCTCGAAGCTGAAGCAAAAGGTGAACGGGGACATCGTCGTCTATGCAAGCGGCCGGCTCGTGCCCACACTCATGGAGCACGACCTCGTCGACGAGTTGCGGCTGATCGTCTACCCGGTCGTGGTCGGGGCCGGCGAGCGCCTCTTCGGCGAGACCAGCGACCAGAAACCCATGCGCCTGCTTGGCACCCGCACCGTCGGTGACGGCCTCGTCCTCCTCACCTACCAATCCGTCCGGGACGCCTAGCTACCGCTGCGTCGGCTCGGCCGGCGAGCGCCTCCTTGGGGTCACCGCCCTCCGCCCTGCGCGCCTCACCACGCCCGCAGGGCGGAGGCGCTTGCCCCGACGACAGGCCCGCCCGGTTCGCACAGTCTGCCCATGGGCGGCCTGAACGCACACCGACATCACCGCCACTTCGAGAGGGCATCGCCAATGACGATGACAAAAAAGGCAGCGCTGGGTGCTCGCGCTGACATCGACGGCATCGCTGATGATATTGCTGGATGGGCTGGTCGTCACCACTGCCCTACACGCGATCGCGCTGGCTCTGCATGCCTCCATTGCCGATCTGGAATGGACCGTGAACGCTTACACTCTGCCCTTTGCCGTGCTGCTCATGGCCGGCGCGGCCCTGGGCGAACGATACGGCCGCAGGCGAGTCCTGGTGGGTGGACTGGCCCTGTTCGGGATCGCCTCCGCCGGTTGTGCGCTGACACCGAGCCTCACTGGCTGTTCGTCACATACACCGCGACGCTACGGCCAAAACGCCTCCGTCCGAGCCTGTGACCTGCGCGTTGTTCACCGGCTCCCGTCCGTACGGTCCGCCGCCTCAGGCGCGGTCCAGGGAACGGGCACCGTGGCCGCCACCACGGCGGCGACGAGGTCGAGGTGGGAGTTCATGTCCAGCTCGAACCGGCCGTAGGGGTTCACATGCGTCCAGAACAACGGGGACAGGGCCCGCCGGTCGGCGTCAGTGAGGCGGTCCTGCGGCTGGCGGATCGCGTCGTAGTGCACATCGCGGTTGTCCTCGAAGTCCGGCGGCAGATCATCCTCCGTCGAAGGCGTTCACCCTGGCGATCAGGCCTGCGCTCGGTCTCCGACGACGTCGATCTCGGGCAGGGGAAAGACCATCCGGCCGCCGCCCGCCAGGTAGTCGCGCTCGCGTTCCAGGAAACCCTGCCGGTGGATCCATGGAAGGACGAGCATCTGGTCGGGGTTCATGTCCTTTGCCTCCGACTCCGACACAATGGGGATCATCGTCCCCGGCGTGAAACAACCCGCTTTGTCCTGATTCACCTCGCCGATGCACGGCAGGTCGTCGGCGCCGATGCCGCAGAACTGCAGGATGACGTTCCCCTTTGTGGAGGCGCCGTATCCCAGCGAGAGCATTCCCGCCTTCTTCGAGGCGTCGAGGAAGTCACGAAGCCGGTCGCGCCGCTCGTAGGCCCGTTTGGCGAAGGCCTCGTACGGCGCCGGCGTGTCCAGGCCCGCCGCCGACTCCGACGCCCGGATCCGGGCCAGGCTCGCCTCGTCCGGTCGATGCCGGGAACCGGTGCGAGCCAGGATCACGCACAGGCTTCCTCCATAGACCGGACCGAGCTCGGCCTCGATGACGGTGAGGCCGGCCCGCTCGGCCATCCACTCGATCTGCCGCAGCGTGTAGTACTCCAGGTGCTCATGGCAGACGACGTCGTAGGCCGTACTGTCCAGCGCGGCAGGCAGGTAACTCTGCTCCAGCATCCAGACGCCGTCGTCGGCGAGGACGTCACGGACGTCGCGCATGAAGGTCATCGGCTCGGGCAGGTCGTAGAACATCGCGATCGATGTGACCGCGGTCGCCCGCCGGTCCCCGAACCGAGCGGTGAACGCCTCTTCGGAGAAGAAGTCGGGGATCAGCTCGGCGTCCGCCGGATAGCGGTCGAGGAAACGGGCGCCGACGGGATCGACCCCGACCCGTGTGGGTCCGCTGTCGTAGGCGCCCAGCAGCGTACCGTCGTTGCTGCCGATATCGAGCACGAGGTCGCCGGGGCCGGGGGCCACCCTCCGCGTGATCGCGTCCACCTTCGCGGCCAGGTGATCGACCATGAACGGCCGGATGCCCGAGCGGTAGCCGTAGCCCTCGTTGTACATCAGAGCGAGGTCGGCCGTGTGGCGGAGCTGGACGAGGCCGCACCCCGAGGGCGAGCACTTCACCAGTTCCAGGGGCACCTCGGGAACGCTCTCGTCCGGTGTCCGGGGAAAGACTCCCGTGAGCGCTTGCGGCCCCAGGTCCAGCAGCGGCAGCAACTCGCGGTTGCCGCAGACGCGACAGGCATCAATGATCATCTGTTCTCCCTCGGCGCGGGCGCGAGGCCGGCTGTTCCCGCAACGCGCTTTGGTCGAGAGCCTGTCGCTCCGGCCTTGAGAAGAGATCGATTCCGGATGCAGGCACGAGCCGGCCCGATGCGGCCGGGGCGGCAGGCCGACCCGGGCCGCATCGGGCCGGTGCGCTACACCGATCTGCGGTAGGCGCCGAAGGCGGCCGTGCCGAGCAGGGTGGTCACCACGGCGAAGGCCACGGTGAGTCCGACGTTCAGGAACACGTGCCCCCATTGGGGGTTGCCCGCCAGGGCCTCCCGCCCGCCCGACACCGCCCAGTTGACCGGGTTGACGCGTGCGATGTCCCGGATCCAACCCGGGACGAGCTCCAGCTTCATGAAGGCCGACGACAGGTACGTCAGCGGCATCAGGAGGAGTTGGACGACGCCGATGACCGATTCCCGCCGGCGCGTGGTGAGCGCGACGGCGTTGGAGAGCCCGGCGATGCCGACTCCGAGGGCGGTGGCCGCGACGAGCAGTACGAGCGCGCCGAGCGGACCTCCCGAGTACCGGGCGCCGAGCACCAGGCCGAGGACCAGGATGATCCCGCACTGCACGAAGACCACCGCGGCCTGTTCGACCAGCAGCCCGCCGAGGATCGCGCCGCGTCGGACGGGCGAGACGAGCATCCTGTCGATGACGCCGGTGTCCAGATCGGCCAGCACGGTCATGCCGCACAGGCCCGCCGAGAACATGGCCGTCATCACCACGATGGCGGGGGTCAGGAAGCCGATGTAGGACCCGCCGCCGAATCCGGGGATCTCCACGATCCGTTTGAACAGCGCGCCGAAGAGCACCAGCCAGATGATCGGCTGCAGGAGCGCGCTGAGCACCCAGATCGGCTGGCGGATGGCGGTGCGCGAGTACCGCTGCGTGACGTACCAGGTGTGGGCGAGTGCGGTCGTCATCGCGGCCCCCCGACGGTGGTGCCCGAGTGGTCGTAGGAATGGCCGACGTACTGCAGGTAGACGTCGTCCAGGGAGGGACGGGAGATCGTCGCCGAGATCACGGGCACGCGGTACCCGTCCAGCACGGCGAGTATCACGGGCAGTGCGGTGGCACCGTGGTCGACCTGCGCTCTGAGCTGCGTCTCCTCGACCGAGAACGCCCGCACGGCCTCGAGCTGCTCCAGTTCGGCCGAGAGCAGAGCGGGCAGTTCACTCGTGCCGAGCTCGATCTGGACACTGTCGCCCAGGAGCCCGGCCTTCAGCTCCTCGGGAGTGCCCTCCACGACCAGCCTGCCGCGGTCGAGGAGCGCCAGCCGATCGGCGAGCCGGTCGGCCTCTTCCAGGTAGTGCGTGGTCAGGAGCACCGTCAGCTCCTCCTGTTCCGACAGGGCCTGGATCTCCTGCCACATGTCGGCACGGGCCTCAGGGTCGAGCCCGGTGGTCGGCTCGTCGAGGAACAGGATGCGGGGGCGGTGGATGAGCCCCATCGCGATGTCTAATTTGCGGCGCATCCCGCCGGAGTAGGTCCTGGCGGCCCTGCCGGCGGCCTCCGTCAACCGGAAGCGTTCGAGCAGTTCGGTCGTGCGCAGTCGCGTCGTCTTCGCGCCGAGGCCGTAGATCCGGCCCTGCAGCTGCAGGTTCTCGACGGCCGTGGAGGCGCCGTCCACACCGGATCGCTGCGCGACGACGCCGATGACCCGCCGGATCTCGTCGGCCTCGCGGATCACGTCGAACCCCGCGACGAAGGCGTCGCCCTCTGTCGGCCTGCTGAGAGTGGTGAGGATCTTCACGGTGGTCGACTTCCCCGCGCCGTTCGGGCCGAGCAGCGCGAAGATCGTGCCGGGGGCCACGGTGAAGCCGAGCCCGTCCAGCGCCTTGACTCCGCCTTTGTAGACCTTCATCAGGCCTCCGGCGGCGATGGCCGCGCCCCGGGCCCGGTCGCGCACCGTCGCCGTGCCGAGACGCACCCTCTCGGTGCTCACGACCGCGCTCCGCATGGCGGCCGAAGGGAGAGAAAGATCATGTCGGGTCCTCTTTCGCGTTCGGTTCCGTCGGGGCCCACGGGGCCCACGGATAGTGACAGAGATGCTGGCACCTTGTAAGAACTCTGTCAACTTATAAGAAGCCTGTCAACATGCCAGAGCGTCTGTTATATGCCGGTTCGAGTTGGCCTTGAGTGCGACGGCGCAGACTCCGAGCGTCAGCCCACCCGATTGGAGAACCGTGAACGCGACCGGCCAGGACTCCCCGACCGTCGGATCCGCACAGCGCATCCTGATCACCACCTCGCCCGGCGCCGGACATCTGTTCCCGATGGTGCCGCTGGCGTGGGCCCTGCGGACGGCGGGCCATGACGTCCTGGTCGCCACGCCCGAGTCCTTCGTCGGCGAGGTGCTCACGACCGGGCTGCCCGCCATCGCCAGCAGCGGCCCCGTCCGCATGGGGGAGATGATGTCGCCGGGCAAAAGACGGCCCCCGATCCGCCACCAGGGGCCGGGGTCGGAACACGTGGGGCGCGGCTTCGGCAGGCTCGGGGCGTTCACTCTCGCGGGGACCGAGGCGATCGTGGACGGCTGGCGGCCCGACCTGGTCATCAGCGAGACCAGCGAGTACGCCGGTCTCATGGTGGCCGCCTCGCGCGGAATCCCCGTCGTCCGGCACGGATGGGGGCTGGCGATCACGCCCGAGGCCGACCGCTTCGCCGCCGACCAGCTCGCCGACGATCTCGCCCGCCTCGGCCTCGACGCACTGCCGGCGCCGACCATGGAGCTCGACGTCTGGCCGTCCAGCCTGCAGCTGCCCGCCTCCACCGCCACCGACCGGGTGCGCTACATGCCCTACAACGGCGCGCGCACGGTGTCAGGGCGGCTGCTGCAACGCGGGCCCCGCCCCCGGCTCTGCCTGACGCTCGGCACGACCGTGCCCCGGGTCCACGGCGCCGAGCTGCTGCTCCGCCTCCAGCGCGCGCTCGCCGCCCTGAACGTGGAACTGGTGATCGCGATCTCCGACGACCTGGCGCGCGAGCTGGACCCGCCGGGCGGCGACGTCCTGGCGGTGTCCTGGCAGCCCCTCGCGCTCGTGCTGCCCAACTGCGACCTGGCGGTCCACCAAGGCGGCGCGGGGACGACGCTGACCTCGCTGGCCGGCGGCCTGCCCCAAGTGATCCTGCCGCACATGGGAGACCAGTTCGACAATGCCGAACGGGTGGCCGAGTCCGGCGCGGCGATCCGAATCCCCCGCGCCGAGATCTCACCCGAGAGCGTCACGGACGCGGTGGTCGCCGTCCTGGAAGATCCCGCCTTCGGTGAACGCGCCCGTGCCCTCAGGGACGAGATGAGACGGGAGCCCACCCCCAAGGCGCTGGTCCCCCGGATCGAACGGCTGTCGGAGCGCGCCTTCGTCGACCGGTGAGACGGGTCGCCTACCGGGCGTCGCGCCTGGCGGCGACCTCGATCTCCTTGGCACTCTGCCGAATGCGCAGGAGGCTCGCCAGGAGGTCCTCACGCGCGGTGGGCGGCAACCCGGCCATCAGATCGCTCTCGACCACGGCCGCCAACCGCCAGGCCTCGGCGATCGCCTCCTTACCGCGCTCGGTCGGGAACAACTGCATGACCCGGCCGTGCACCGGATGCGGTGAGCGGTAGAGCATGTCGAGCTGTTCGAGCCGGTTCACGGCATGCGCCGAGCTCTGCGGTTTGACGCGGGCGCGCCTGGCGAGGTCGGCGGCGGACAGCCCCGGCTCCAGGGCGATGAACGTCAACGCCCCGAACAGCGTCATCGACAGGCCGAGCGACGAGAGATGCGTGTCGAGCGCCTGCTCCACCGCGTGCTGCGCCTCCCACAGCGCACGGGAAATCAGCGACTCGGGAGAAATGCTCTCTTCGCGCACAGGCAGAGGTTAGCAACTTGGAACGGCGGGACCGGTTCCGCTGGTTCACGGCGAACGCCTTCGTTACGCCGGCGTGGTCGCTCCATTCACGCGGTGCCGCCGTACGGCGGCCACCGCACGATCTCCGCTCGTCATCACGAACGATGATCATGCGGTGGCCGTGTCCGTTCTCCGGCGCTCCACCGGCCGGATCGCGATCTGCGGCCGGGGCCTCAGGCCGCCTTCGGAAGCCCGAGCTGCCGCAGGACCCCCAGATCGTCCCGCCAGTCCCGGTGGTACTCGACCTTCCCGTCCACGATCTTGCACAGGTGGAGCTGCTCGGCGTAGAAGGCGCGGCCGGTCGCGGGCCAGCCCACGAGGTCTCCGGTGTGCCTGCCGCTCATCACGACCCGGACGAAGAGCACAGGTCCGTTCTCGATGACCTCCAGCTCCTCGAAGTGCAGTTCGGAGAAGGCGTTGTGCAGCCAGGCGACGCAGTTGGCGAAGTGCTCGGGTCCGCGGGAGTCGGTCCGCTCCAGCGCGTCGGGGTTGAAGTAGCCGGGGTGGATGTACTCCTGGGCGTCGTCGATCTTGCCCGTCTTGTAGCCCTCGAACATGCGGCGCACGGAGGTGAGGCCGTCGCTCATCGGGATCTCCCTTTCCTGTCGTGTCGTTGGTTCGGCGAGCCGATGACCGGTCCGGCCTCAGCCGCCGGTCCAGTAGTGGTGACTCGCGAGCTTCGCCCCTTCGGAGACGACTCCGAGCTTGGCCCACGCGATCTTGGGGTCGACCAACGGCACCGCGGCGAAGGAGGCGAAGCCGCAGTCGGTCCCGGCGATGACCCGTTCGGGTCCCACCACGTCGGCGTACCGCCGGATCCGCTGCGCGACCAGCTCCGGGTGCTCGATGTAGTTGGTGGTCGTGTCCACCACGCCGGGCACGAGCACTTTGTCGTCGGGCAGATCGACCTCGGTGAAGATCTCCCATTCGTGCTCGTGCCGCGGGTTGGCGGCCTCGACGCACAGTCCCGCGGGCCGGGCCCGCAGTACGAGGTCGATGATCTCGATGAGGGGGAGGTCGTGGTGGTGCGGCCCCTCGTAGTTGCCCCAGCACACGTGCATGCGCATCCGGTCCGGGGGGATGTCCCGCGTGGCGTGGTCGATCAGCTCGACGCGCCGGGCGACCTTGTGCCGGAACTGCTCCAGCGTCGTGCCCCGCTCAGACTGTTCCCATCCGGCGGCCAGGTCCGGGCAGTCGAGCTGCAGGAGGAATCCGGCCGCCACGATGGTGTCGTACTCCTCCTTCATCGCGTCCGCCAGGGCCGCCAGGTACTCCGACTCGGACGGGTAGTACCGGTTGGGCATGAACATCTCGATCACGCCGGGCGAGGCCGCGGTCATGAACACGTCGGCGACCTCGCGATCGGCCGTCGCCGCCTTCAGGCCGGCCAGGTCGCGGTCGAGGGACTCGCGCCCCGCGTAGGACACCGGACCGTCGCACGAGGGCTGCGCCAGCGTCCTCGCCAACTCGGGATCGCCGAACTGACGGCGGGCGTATTCGGGAAACTCTTCGACGGCGCGTCGGGTGCGCCGTTGCGGCGGACCTCCGAAGCCGGTGAGACGCTGGGTCACGTAGCCCACATAGCTGGGCTTGGCCATCTCACCGTCGTTGACGACGTCCAGGCCCGCGTCGATCTGGGCCTGGACGATCGTGGTCACCGTCGTCGTCAGGTCACGCGGGTGGGCCTCGGAACCCGCTCCGGTCCCTTCCGCGGCGTTCTCCCCATCCGCCGACGGGTTCGGACGAGGCAGGCTTCCTACGTGGGTGGCCAGGAACCGGCCTCGGCTCACCTTCATCGCCGTCCCTCCCGCTCGGCCAGCACGTACCGGACGGGCGTCTCGATTCGGATACGTCCCTCGGCGTCCCGCTCGGCCTCGAGCGCGGCGACGATCCTCTCCTCCAGCCGTCGCGTGGGATCGGGCGACAGCCATTGCCAGAGCAGGCGCATACCCTGGGTGTGCGACCAGGCCACCCAGTCACGGCCCGACGAGACGTCCATGGGGACCACCTCGTCGAGGATGCGGACCTCGCGGAATCCCGCCCCCCTGAGCGTTCCGACGATGTCGGACTCATCCTGCAACCAACCGCTGACCCGCCTGGCGACGGCTCTCGGCCGCCATTCGTCGGGGATTTCGGAGAGGAAATCGTCGGTGATTATCTCGGTGAACATCGGGGGCAGGAACGGAAAGGTGTCCTCGGTGAATATCGGGCTGGTGAAAGCCAGCCTTCCGCCTGGGATGAGGAGCCGGGCGTAACGCGGCAGAACCGAGGCCGCCTCCGGCAGGAAGATGATGCTGAAACTTCCCGTCACCACGTCGAATGATGCCTCTTCGAACTCGGGACGCTCCGCGTCCATCAGCCTGACCTCGACCTGCCCGAGTCCGCGTTCCAGGGCCTCCCGGCGAACGTGCTCCACCATCCCCGGAGCGATGTCGATGCCGACGGCCTTTCCGGAGCTCCCCACGACCTCGGCCGCCGGGAAGAGGCAGGCGCCCCGGCCGCAGCCGACGTCGAGCACCCGCTCGGTCGCCCGGGGAGCGGCCAATTCGACGAGCCGGCGCCCCATCGGGGAGAAGAACTCCACACCGCCACGGTCATAACTGGGCGCGGCGCGGTGGAATGTCTCCACCACTTTTCCCTTGTATTCCCTGGTATCCATAACCCTTCCTCAAGGTCTGCCACCGAACCTAAGAGAGTTCCCTATAATCCGGCTAGAGTTCCGCTGCACGATCGGGCTCTTGGCGTCCTGTGCGGCCGTGGTCCGCTTCCGCGTTTCAGAACGGCCGATCCGGTCGCCGGGGCGCGCGGTCGGGTCGCCCGGTCATCTCGATCACCGCGGCGGACCAGGTGAATCCGGATCCCACGCCGGCCAGCATGCAGGTCTGCCCGGGAAGCAGCTTTCCGGTCGCCACGAGATGGTCCAGGCCGGCGAACTGGTCCCCGGCGCCCAGGTGACCGGTGCGGCTTCCCCACGCCCAAGTGGTGCGGTCGGGATCTATTCCAAATGGTTCGAAGAAATGCGTCTTCATGCGGGTGCGCCCCATGTTCGGCAGCACGAACCAGTCGATTCTCGAGAACGCGACTCCGGCATCCGCCGCGGCCCGTTCGAACGCCTGGCGTTGTCCGGACTCGATGCGCCGCAGCAGCGTCTCCAGCCCGATCTCACCGGCGACTCCGGCGGCGTGCGTGCTCAGGTTGATCGGTGCCCGCGCGCTGAGGGGCGCGTCACCGAACGGGTCGTCGCCTCGGCCGATCGTCTCCAGGGCCGGGTCGGAGACGGTCGCCAGGCCGCGGACCACGGCGTACCCGCCGGTCGCCGACAGCACGACGGCGGTCCCGCCGTCTCCGCAGATCGTGCTCGGGTCGGTGCGCCACCTGTCATACCCGGGAAGGCAGAAGCGATCGGCCGTGGTGATCAGGGCGGCGACGCGTTCGCGGTCCGCCAGCAGGTAGGCGGACGCCAGTTCCAGCGCGGCCAGCCCCCCGTTGGACAGCTGCCGCACCTCCATCGCCGGGCATCGGTTGTCCAGCGCGAAGCGTTGGACGTAGGAGGCAGGGGCCCACATGTCGTGCCCCTGGTAGTACGTGGCGGCGTGCAGCACGAGAGCGATGTCCTGCGGATCACACCTGGCCTGGTCGAGAGCGGAACGGGCCGCCATGACCGCCATTTCCGGGGCCGACTCCTTCGTCGCGACACAAACGGAGACCGTTCCCGTGTTCCAGACCCGCCTGCGCTCGCACAGCCCCGCACGTCCGGCCTCATCAACGGTCATGGGCTCGGGCAGCCATGTTCCCGTACCCGCGATATAGAGGCTCTCCGGCATCACTTTTCCTTCCCTCGCGCCACCCGGGCACGTCGCCCCACCGTAGAAGTTTCAGCGCGCCCATTCGAGGGTCACTCAAGGCCGGGTCGAGCAGAAAAGGCTTGAATCGTGCCCCGTAGGGCCTTCAATTCGGACGAACGAAGGAACGACGATGCCGAAGGTTGCTCTGCTCTTCCCGGGACAGGGTGCGCAGTACCCCCGGATGGCGGCGGGCCTTTACGAGCACTACGAGCCTTTTACCGCGATCATGGATCGGGCATTCGAGTCGCTCGGAAGGGCCGGCGACGGCCTCCGTGCCGCGTGGCTCTCCGACGGGCCAACCGAACCGTTCGACGATGTCACCCACGCGCAGCCGCTGCTGTACGCCATCGACTACGCGCTCGGCAGTCTCATGCTGAGCTGGGGTGCCGAGCCTGTCGCGCTGCTGGGCCACAGTGTCGGCGAGATGGCGGCGGCGACCTTGGCGGGGGTCTTCGGTTTCCCCGACGGGATGCGGCTGATGCGCGACCGCGTCGAGCAGTTCGCGAACACTCCGGTGGGCGGGATGCTGGCGGTCGCGGCGTCCGCCGCGGACGTCGAACCGCACCTGATCGGCCAGGTCGCGGTGGCCGCGGTCAACGCGCCGCGGCAGATCCTCGTGGCGGGCCCGCGCCGGGAACTCGCGGAGGTCGAGCGCACGCTGCGGGAGAAACGGTTCACCTGCAAGGCGGTGCGCGCCCGTCAGGGATTTCACAGCCCGGTGGTGGACGCCGCCGCGGCCCGCTCGGTCGACGCCTGGCGGTCGGTCGGCCTCTCCCGCCCACGCCGGCGCGTCTACTCGTCTCAGCTGGGAGCCGTTCTTCCACCGCACCTCGCCGTGGACCCGCTCTTCTGGGCCCGGCAGCCGGCCGTCACCGTGTGGTTCTGGGAGGCGCTGGGGCTGATGCTCGACGAGCACGAAGAACTCATCCTGGTGGAGGCCGGGCCGGGACAGGGGCTGAGCGCCATCGCCCGCCGGCACCCGGCGGTCAGGTCGGGCCAGAGCCGTGTGGTGCCCCTGCTGCCGGCGCGTCCCGGCCCGCCGCAGGCGGATCGCGAGGCGGTACGGCGGGCGGCCGCGCAGATCGGCGCGGCGGGGTGACGCCGGTCGTGGACATCGTGTCGTCCGGCGAACACGCCATCGCCGTCATCGGAATGTCCTGCCGATTCCCCGCGGCCCCGGACACCGCCTCTTTCTGGCGGCTGCTGTGGTGCGGCCAGGACGCCATCGCCGAACCGCCCGAAGCACGGCGGCTCGGCGGCCCGCCCGGCGCCTTCCTCACCGACGTCGAGGGCTTCGACGCCGAGTTCTTCGGCATTCCCCCGCGTGAGGCCGCCATGATGGACCCGCAGCAGCGGCTGATGCTGGAGTTGGGCTGGGAGGCCGTCGAGGACGCGCGCATCCGGCCCGACCGGCTCGCGGGAAGCAGAGCAGGTGTCTTCGTCGGGGCGATGGCGACCGACTACGCGGCCGTCGTCCGCGCTCAGGGTCCGGGTGGCAGCACTCCGCACACGTTCACCGGCCTGAGCCGTGCCGTCATCGCCAACCGCCTCTCCGATTTCCTGGGGCTGTGCGGGCCCAGTCTCACCGTCGACACCGGACAGTCCTCATCGCTGGTGGCGGTCCAGATGGCCGTCGAGAGCCTGCGCCGCGGCGAGTGCGACCTGGCCATCGCGGGCGGGGTGCACCTGGACATCACCGCGGAGTCCACCGCCGACTCCGTGGCGTTCGGCGCGCTTTCACCGGACGGGCGCTGCTTCACCTTCGACGCGCGGGCCAACGGCTACGCGCGCGGGGAAGGCGGCGGAGCCGTCGTTCTCAAGCCGGCCGCCCAGGCGATCGCCGACCGCGACCACGTCTACGCGGTGATCGTCGGCGCCGCGGTCGGCGCGGGATCCGGCCGGACCCTGACCACGCCGAGCGAGTCGGCTCAGGAGGACGTTCTCCGCAGGGCGTACGAGCAGGCGAACATCGACCCGTCCACGGTCGACTACGTCGAACTGCACGGGACGGGAACGAAGGTCGGGGACCCGGTGGAGGCCGCCGCCCTCGGCGCGGTTCTCGGCGCGGGCCGCCCGCCCGGCCGTCCACTGCTGGTCGGATCGGTGAAGACCAACCTGGGACATCTCGAGGGCGCGGCGGGGATCGCGGGCCTCATCAAGACCTGCCTGAGCGTCTCCCACCGGCGTCTTCCCCCCAGCCTCAACTTCACGCGGCCGAACCCCGGCATCCCGCTGGACGAGCTGGGGCTGCGCGTCGTCTGCGAGCCGACCGACTGGCCCTCCTGGCCGTCGGCCGGCGGTTCGCCGTCGGCGGGAGTGTCCTCGTTCGGGATGGGCGGAACCAACTGTCACGTGGTCCTGTCCGCGGCTTCGCCGCGTCCGCTCTCCGAACCCGGGAATTCCGCGCGCCCGGTGCCCTGGATGGTCTCCGGCGCGTCCCCGCAGGCTCTGCGGGATCAGGCGAACCGCCTCGCGGATCACCTGGCGGCCGGGCCCTCGCACGACCCGGCCGACGTCGCGTACTCCCTGGTCGCGACCAGGAGGGTCTTCGCCCATCGGGCCGCGGTGGTCGCCGAGCGGACCGGTGACCTGGTCGCGGGGCTGCGTACGATCGCGTCCGGGGGCGCCGCGACTCCCGACGGGCCTGGCATCGTGCGGGGGCGGCCGGTCTCCGGCGGACTGGCGTATCTGTTTCCCGGGCAGGGCGCCCAGCGGACCGCCATGGGCCGCGCCCTGCACGCGGCGTTTCCCGCGTTCGCGGAGGCGTTCGACGCCGTGTGCGCCGAGGCCGACGCCGCTCTGGGCCGCTCGCTGCGCGAGATCATCTGGTCCGGGGAGGCCGATCTGCTGAACCAGACGCGATACGCCCAGCCGGCGCTGTTCACGGTGGAGGTCGCGACCTACCGTCTGCTCGAATCCTGTGGCGTGCGCCCGGACATGGTGGCGGGACACTCGGTGGGCGAGATCGCCGCCGCCCACGTCGCCGGGGTCCTCTCCCTGCGCGACGCGGTGGAATTCGTCGTGGCCCGAGGCTCCCTGATGCAGGGTCTCCCGCCCGGCGGCGGCATGATCGCGTTGGAGGCGACAGAAGAGGAGGTCCGGCCGTTTCTGCGGCGAGACCGGGTGGCGCTCGCCGCGATCAACGGCCCGACCTCGGTCGTCGTGTCCGGGGACGCGGCCGAGCTGGCCCGGATCGCCGAGCGCTTCCGCCGGAGATCGCGCCGGGTCCGGCCGCTCGCGGTGAGCCATGCCTTTCACTCGCCGCTGATGGACCCGGTGCTACCCGAGTTGCGCGCCGTCGCCGGCCGGTTGACCTTCCACCCCGCCGATGGCGTCCTGCTGATGTCCGGCGTCACGGGTCGGCCGGCCGCCGACCCGGACCTCCGGTCGCCCGGCTACTGGGCGACGCACGCCCGTGAAGCGGTCCGGTTCGGCGACTGCGTCGCCGCCCTGCATGCCGCCGGTGCGCGCGTCTTCGCCGAGTGCGGTCCCGGCCACGCACTGACCCGGGCGGCCGGGCAGAACGTCCCGGTCTCCGGCTCGGCCTTCCTGGCCGGCGCCGATTCCGAGCGCGAACTGGTCACCCTGCTGGCCGCACTGCACACGCACGGCGGAGAGCCGGACTGGCAGACCGTCCTGGGCGCCGGGCGGCGCACCGTCGGGCTCCCGGCCTATCCCTTCCAGCGCCGACGGCACTGGGTGGACACGCTGTACCAGAGTCCGGCTCCCGAGCCCGCCGGGGCGCCCCGCGTGCTCGACCTGTCGGGGGACGCCGTCGCCGACCTGGTCGCCGAGCACAGCGCCGCCGTGCTCGGTCACCGGGACGCCGCTTCGGTGGACGAGGCCACCCCGTTCAACGACCTGGGCATGGATTCCCGGATGGCGATGGAACTGCGGGACCGGCTGTCCGCGGCGACCGGCCTGGACCTGCCGGCGACGCTGTTGTTCGACCATCCGACCCCTGCCACGCTCGCCGCGTTCCTGAAGACCGCGCGGGCCGCCCCATCGGAGCCCGATCCGCGGCCCGCGCCCGCCGCTCCGTCCGGGGAGCCCGTTGCGATCGTGGCGATGGGCTGCCGTTATCCGGGCGACGTTCGTTCGCCGGGTGACCTGTGGCGCTTGGTGGACCAGGGCGCCGACGCCATCTCGGACTTCCCCGCGAACCGGGGCTGGGATCCGGGAGGCGGCGGGGCGGTCACGCGCCGCGGCGGCTTCCTGCACGACGTGGACCGGTTCGACCCCGGATTCTTCGGCATCAGCCCGCGCGAGGCGCTGGCCATGGACCCGCAGCAGCGCGTCACCCTGGAGATCGTCTGGGAGGCGTTCGAACGGTACGGCCTGGACCCGGCCACTCTGCGCGGTCGGCCCGTGGGAACCTACCTCGGCGCGACGCACCAGGACTACGGGCCGCGCATGCACGAGGGCGCGGGCGAGATCGGCGGATATCTGCTGACCGGAAGCTCGCCGAGCGTGATCTCGGGCCGTGTCGCCTATGCCTTCGGCTTCACCGGGCCCGCCCTCACTGTGGACACCGCGTGCTCGTCCTCGCTGGTGGCGCTGCACCTGGCCGTACGCGCGCTGCGCGATGGCGAATGCACCATGGCCCTCGCCGGCGGGACCACCGTCATGGCCTCGCCCGGCATGTTCGTCGAGTTCGACCGCCAGCACGGACTCGCCCGGGACGGGCGCTGCAAGGCGTTCTCCGCGGACGCCGACGGCACCGCGTGGGCGGAGGGGGCGGGGGTGCTCGTCCTCGAACGTCTGTCGGACGCCCGCCGCAACGGGCATCGGGTGCTGGCACTCGTCGTCGGCAGCGCGACCAACCAGGACGGAACGAGCAATGGCCTGACCGCGCCGAACGGCCGCGCGCAGGAGGCGGTCATCACGCGGGCGCTCGCCGACGCGGGCCTGTCGGGCCAGGACGTCGACGCGGTCGAGGCACATGGGACCGGTACGGCCCTCGGCGATCCGATCGAGGCACAGGCCCTGCTGGCCGTCTATGGTTCCCGGCGGCACGCGGGCCGACCGCTCCGGCTCGGTTCGCTCAAGTCCAACATCGGTCATGCCCAGGCCGCGGCCGGGGTCGGTGGTGTGATCAAGATGGTCGAGGCCATCCGTGCGGGTGAACTGCCACGGACCCTGCACGTTCGCGAGCCGTCCCCGCACGTGGATTGGACGGCCGGTGACGTCGCCCTGCTCACCGAACCGGTCCCCTGGCCCCGGGGGTCGCGTCCCCGGCGCGCGGCCGTATCGTCCTTCGGCATCAGCGGAACGAACGCCCACGTCATCCTCCAGGAGGCGGACCAGGAGGAACCCGAACCCGAGCATTCCGGCGAACCCCCGATGCCGTGGGTACTCTCGGCGCGGGATCGGGCCGGGCTGCGGCGCCGGGCACGCCGGCTCCGGCGGTTCATCCAGGACGACCCGGCGGCCGGCGACGGCGACATCGCGTTCACCCTGGCCGGTCGCGCGGCGCACGAGTGGCGTGCCGTGGTGCTGGGAGAGGAACGCGCCGACTTCCTGAACGGCCTGGACGCCCTCGCCGACGGCACCTCCGCCCCGGGGGTGGTCGAGGGCGGCTCCGTCCGGGGCAGGACGGCCTTCGTGTTCCCCGGCCAGGGTTCCCAGTGGCCGGGGATGGCCGGTGATCTGCTGCGGACCTCCCCCGCCTTCCGGGCCGAGATGGAGGCGTGCGACGTGGCGCTCTCGAAGTGGGCCGACTGGTCACTGATCGACGTCGTCGAGGGCGCCCCGGACGCGGCGTCGCTGTCCCGCGTGGACGTCGTGCAGCCGGCACTTTTCGGGGTCATGGTCTCGCTGGCCGCCGTCTGGCGCTCGCTCGGCGTCGAGCCGGACGCCGTGGTGGGGCATTCGCAGGGTGAGATCGCCGCGGCCTACGCCGCCGGGGCGCTGTCGCTCGACCACGCCGTACAGATCGTCGTACGGCGAAGCCAGTCCCTGGTCAAGGTGGCCGGCACGGGCGGAATGGCCTCCGTCCCGCTTCCCGCCGACAAGGTCGAAGCGGTGCTCGGCCGGTGGCGGGGGCGATTGGAGATCGCCACGGTCAACGGGCCGGCGTCGACCACAGTGGCGGGAGAGCCGGAGGCCCTCGAGGGACTGATCGCCGAGTACGCCGCCGCCGGGATCGACGTACGCCGGATCGACGTCGACTACGCCTCGCACACCGTGGGCATGGAGCCTCTGCGCGCCGACCTGCAGGACGTTCTGGCCGGGATCGAGCCCCGCGAGGGTGACGTGCCCCTGTATTCGACCCTCACGGGGGACCTGCTCGACACCACGACCATGGACGCCGGCTACTGGTACGCCAACCTGCGCGGCACCGTGCGGTTCCAGGCCGCGACGCGGGCGCTGATGGAATCGGGCCACACGCTCTTCGTCGAGGTCAGCCCGCATCCGGTGCTGACGTCCTCGGTCCAGTCGACCGCCGACGAGCTCTCCGCGCGGGTCGTCGCCACCGGGACGCTACGGCGGGGGCAGGGCGGACTCCCCCAGATGCTCAGGTCCGCGGCGTCGGCGTACGTGGCGGGGAGCCCGGTGAACTGGCGCGCGCCGGCTCCGGCCGGGCGGCACGTGGACCTTCCGACCTATCCGTTCGCCCGGGAGCGGTATTGGCTCGACCTCACCTCGGCCGCTCCCCCGCCGGTCGACCTGCCCGGGTCCGAGACGCCTCCCGAGGAGACGGACCAGGAGACCGTGGCCCTCACCGCCCTGCCACCGGCCGACCTCGAGAGAGCCCTGTTCGACCTGGTACGCCGGAACGCGGCGTTCGCCCTCGGCCATCCCGACCCCGAGGAACTCCCCCTCGATCTGGAGTTCCGGGACCTGGGTTTCGACTCCCTCAGCGGGATGGACCTGCGGAACCGGCTGAGCGCGGCCACCGGGCTGCGTCTGCCGGCCGCCCTCATATCCGAGGCACCCACGCCGTCCGCCCTGGTCACGTTGATGCGAGAACGGCTCGGTGACGGCGATGACGACGACTCCGCCCGCATCTCCAGCGGGCCTCGAACGGTCGTTTAGGGCGTCTGTGGATCGTGGATTCGAAGACGTCCGATCTGTGATCACGGAAACGAGCGAAAGGTGCGGAGAAATGGGACAGTTCACGGTGACCGACCTCGTACGCACGATGCGGGCGGCGGCCGGTGAGGACGACTCGATCGACCTGGACGGGGACATCCTGGACCTGGAGTTCGACGAGCTCGGCTACGACTCGCTGGCGATGATGGAGACCGCCAGCGCCGTCGAACGGGAGTTCGGGGTGGAGCTTCCGGAGGAGGACACGGCCGAGCTGACGACGCCACGCGCGTTCGTCGACTTCGTCAACGTACGCCTGGCCGCAGCGGCCCGGTGAGCCCGCCGGGCCGGATGGTTCCCCGTCCTCCCGGAGACCCGGCCGGTGACCGCCGAACACGCCGGAGCGCCGCACGGAGACCGGACGCGCGGGAAACGCCCTCGCCGGGGCCGACCCGGCGAGGGCGTTCGCGTCGGTTCCAGGTCAGTAATTGCCCAGGCCGCCGCAGACGTTGAGCGCCTGGGCCGTGATCGCCGCGGCGCTGTCGGAGACGAGATAACCGGTGAGGCCGGCCACCTCTTCCGGAGTGGTGTAGCGGCCAAGCGGGATCTTGGCGTTGAACCGTTCGAGCACTTCGGCCTCGGAGATCCCCCAGATGCCGGCGTAGCCCGCGCGGACCCGCTCGGCCATCGGCGTCTCGACATAGCCGGGGCAGACCGCGTTGACGGTGATACCCGTCTTGGCCAGCTCGAGCCCCAGCGCCTTCGTCAGGCCGATGACGCCGTGCTTGGAAGCGGAGTACGGGGCACCGAGCACCACGCCCTGCTTGCCGCCGGTGGAGGCGATGTTGATGATCCGGCCGCTGGGCCTGTCGAGCATGCCGCCCGCGGTCAGCACCTCCCGGGTGACGCGGAAGACGCTGCCCAGGTTGGTCTCGATGACGTCGTCCCACGTCTCGTCGTCGATCCGGGCGGTGACGCCGCCGCCGCTGCGCCCGGCGTTGTTGACCAGCACGTCGACGGGGCCGTACCGGTCCACCGCCGCGGCCACGAACCGTTTGATCTCCGCGAGCGAGCGTACGTCGCACGTCGTCCCGTCGACCCGCAGATTCTCGCCGCGGAGCTTGTCGACGGTGGCCGTGAGGTTGTCCCTGTCGCGGGCGCAGATGTAGACCCGCATGCCCAGCTCCGCGAGGGTACGGGTGATCGCCAGCCCGATGCCGGCCGTCGCCCCGGTCACCAGCGCGGTCCTGTCGTCGGTCATGTCAGTTCTCCCCTCCGTCAGCGGCCGCCAGGTCGTCGCGCCGCACCGTGCGGCGGCGCACCCGCAGTGTTCCTTCGTCGCGAACCAGTACGTCCGCGCAGGTGGTGCTCATGTGAACGCTCGCCTGACCGCCCCGTGGGGTGCTGAGGATCAGCGCGTACGTCTGAGCGAACAGAGTGCCGTCCGGGCGTTCGGCGACCTCCAGCATTCCGAGCCAGTGCCGGCGTTGGACGCCGTCCGCCGCCAGTCGCTCGCTCGCCTTGCGGGCCCCCGACTCGATCATCTCCCGGCCGCGGAGCGGCTCCGGGTGGCCGTTGGCGTCGAACACGCCGTCGGGTTCGAATGTCTCGGCCCATTCGGCGACTCGTCCCTCGTCGAGGAGTCGCATCTGCCGGGCGTAGAAGTGGTGGATCTCCTGGTACACCGCTGACCGTTCCTCTGACACGGGGCCCTCCGAATCGCCTCGGTACGCGTTGGCCCCAGTTTCACCCCGCCCGCTTGAGGACGATTAGAGTCCCGCCTGCCTCCGGGAACGCGGCGCTCGAGTCGCCCTTGGCCGAGAGTCGAGCCGGGCCGAAGAGACTGAGAATCCACGCTGTTCCCGTGCAGAAGGGCGACCACCATGCCACCAGTCGGGCGGCATCAGACTCGGAGCGAGATCGATATCGCGGCTCCCGCCGACGTCGTCTACGGGGTCATCGCCGATCCCGTCCGCTGGCCCCAGTTCTTCGCGCCGACCGTTCACGTCGAACGCACCGGGCTCGGTGGCGGCCACGAGCGGCTCCGGATCTGGGCCACGGGCAACGGCGAGGTCCGCAACTGGACCTCCCTGCGGAAGGTCGATCCGGACCAGCGCACGGTCGAGTTCCGGCAGGAGGTGTCCGCGCCCCCGGTCAGGTCCATGGGCGGCACCTGGTCGGTGTCCTCCCTCGGCGACGGTGGCGTACGGCTGGTGCTGCTCCACGATTTCGAGGCCGTCGACGACGATCCCGAGGGCGTCGAGTGGATCAGACGGGCCACCGACGAGAACAGCGGGCTGGAACTCGGCAACCTCAAACGGCTCGCCGAGAGCTGGGACCGCCTCGGCGAACTGGTGTTCTCCTTCGAGGACTCGATCCACATCGACGCCGCACCGGAGGCGGTCTACGGATTCCTGCACGACGCGGGCGAATGGCCGAAGCGGCTCCCGCACGTCGCCGCCATGGAGTTCGACGAAACGCCGGACGGCGTGCAGACCATGGCGATGCGCACCAGGGCGAAGGACGGGTCGACGCACCTCACCGAGTCCGTCCGGGTCTGCTTCCCGGCGCAGCGCATCGTCTACAAACAGGTCGTCACGCCGGCGCTGATCGCGGCGCACACCGGCGAGTGGGTGCTGGAGAAGGTCGACGCCGGAGTCCTCGTGCGTTCACGGCACACGGTGACGCTGAACGAGAAGGCGCTCGACTCGGTGCCCGGGACGGCCGCGACACCGGCCACGACCAGAGAGGTCGTTCGCGACGCGATCGGCGGCAACAGCCGGGCCACGCTCGCTCTCGCCAAGGAGTTCGCAGAGACGGGATGACATACGCGAAGCGAAACGGCGGCCGCCCCCGCAGGGGCGGCCGCCGTTTCTCCGCGGAAGCCCTCAGGTGACGCGCGGGGACGCCGCAAGGACCAGCGCCGAATTGAAACCGCCGAAGCCACGCGCCAGGACCAGCGCGCTCCGCACGAGTGTGCGCCTGGGCTCGCCGCGGACCAGGTCCAGCCGGTCACCGGGCACCGGATCGGTCACATTGGTCATGGCGGGGATGACGCCGTGGCGCATGGTGAGCAGCGCCGTGGCGACGTCCACCGCGGAACCACCGGCGTACAGCCACCCCGTCATCGTCTTCGGCGCGGTGACCGGGACGCCGTACGGGCCGAAGACGGCCGTGATGGCGGCGGCCTCGGCGCGGTCCAGCTCCGCGACGCCGGCCGCGTCCGCGAAGACCACGTCGATGTCGCCCGGGGACAGGGCGGCGTCGGCCAGTGCGAGCCGGATGGCCCGCTCGAGGTTGGGCCCACGCCCCGATCCGGGCTTGGGATCGAAGGTGGTGCCGTAACCGACGATCTCCCCGTACGGCGTGGCCCCACGCCGCCGGGCCGCCTCGGCGTCCTCGACGATCAGGATGGCGCCGCCCTCGCCCGGGACGAAACCGCAGGCGGCGGAGTCGAAGGGCAGATAGGCCCTGGCCGGGTCGGAGCTCCGGCTCATCGCGTGGTTGGCCAGCTGCGCCGCCCAGCCCCACGGGCACATCGCGCTCTCCATTCCACCCGAGACCACGATCGGCAGCCCGTCCCGGACGTATCGCCGGGCGTGGGCCAGGGCGTCCAGGCCTCCGGACTGGCCGTTCACCAGGACGCTGCTGGGGCCGCGCAGGCCGTGTCGGATGGAGATCTGGCCGGTGTTCACGGCGTAGAACCAGGCGAACGACAGGTAGGCGCTCACGCGGCCGTCCCCGCCCCACAACTTCTGAAGTTCGCGCTGGCTGAACTCGTAGCCGCCGGAAGAACTCGCCGTGACGACGCCGACGTCGAAATCCGACACCGAGTCCAGATCGACTCCCGCGTCGGAGAGCGCCCAGTCCGTGGCCATCAGCGCCAGCCGGGTCACCGCGTCGGTCTGGGGCACCAGACGGCCGGGAAGGTGGTCGTCCGGCTCGTACGCGGGCACCTCGCCCGCCAACGTCGCCGGGTAGTTCGAAGGGTCGAAGCGGTCGATGCGGTGGATGGCGTTCTCGCCGTTCAGAGTCGCCGCCCAGTACGGCCGGGTTCCCAAGCCGTTCGGAGCGGCGATGCCGAGCCCGGTGACGACCGTTCTCGCCGACGTCCCCGTGCTCCTGCCGGCCTCCCGCGTCACGGGGGCCGTCGTCATGAGTCCACCTTCGTCAGCACCATGGCGCTCTGGAATCCACCGAAGCCGCTGCCGACGGTCAGCACGTTCACGGCGTCCACCTCCCGTGCCTCGAGCGGTACATAGTCCAGGTCACACTCGGGATCCGGCTCGCGGAGGTTGGCGGTCGGCGGCACCACGCCGTACTCCAGCGCCAGCGCGCAGGCGGCGATCTCGATCGAGCCGATGGCGCCGAGCGAGTGGCCGACCATGGACTTGATCGAGCTGATCGGCACCCGGTAGGCGTGGTCGCCCAGGCTCCGTTTGAAAGCGTCGGTCTCGTGCCGGTCGTTCTGCTTGGTGCCCGAGCCGTGCGCGTTGACGTAGTCGATCTGCCCGGGTGCCCGGCCGGCCATGCCGAGCGCCGCGCCGATCGCGGCCGCCATCTCCGCACCGTGCGGACGCAGGCCGGTCATGTGGTACGCGTTCGACCGCACCGCCCAGCCGGCGAGCTCCGCGTAGATGTGGGCGCCCCGCGCCCTCGCCCGGTCGAGGTCCTCGAGGACGAACATGGCGCTTCCCTCACCCAGCACGAAGCCGTTGCGACTCAGGTCGAACGGACGGCTGGCATGGGCGGGATCGTCGTTGCGCGGGGACGTGGCCTTGATCGCATCGAAACAGGCCACGGTGATCGGAGAGATGGGGGCGTCGGTGGCACCGGCCACCATCACCTCGGCAGAGCCCTCGCGGATCACCTGCGCCGCGTAGGCCACCGATTCGATCCCGGAGGTGCAGCCGGTGGAGACCAGCGAGGTCGGCCCCTCCGCTCCCACCGTCCAGGCGACCTCGGCGGCCAGGGCCGTCGGAACGAAACAGCCGAACAGGTGTGGGATCACATACTCGTGGTCCACGAGCCACGTGCGGCCTCCGTCGCTAACGACCGCGTACTCCTGGTCGAGCGTCATGGTGGCGCCGATCGCGCTGCCCAGGGCCACGCCGGTGCGCTGCGGATCCCGGTCGGACTCGGTCAGCCCGCTGTCGGTAAGGGCCTCCCTGGTCGCGGCCACGGCCAGCTGCGCCGTCCGGTCCATCCGGCGGATCTCCTGAGCGCTCAGGCCCTCGGCCGCCGGGTCGAAGTCGCATTCGGCGGCGATCTGCGACCGGAACGCCGACGCGTCGAAGAGGGTGATCGTGCGTGTGGCGGTGGTACCGGACGTGAGCAGTTGCCAGAACCCCTTGGTGTTCGCGCCACCGGGCGCTCGCACGCCGATCCCGGTGAGGGCGACCCGGCGGCTCATCGCTCTTCCTGGGCCGTGACGGCGTGGAGCGTGACGGCGTGGGACCTGACGGCGGGAGAGCGGACGGCTGCACGTGGAGGAGGGGACGCGGCGCTTGTGAAAGTGAACGTATGGCCGGACAAGACAGGCATCGACTCTCAGAGCCCCTCTCTCGGCGCCGGCGTCAGCGCGCCGAGCACGACCTTCCAGGGAACAGCTGAAGTGTCGGAGCCGCGGGTCGAGACTCTCTCGAGAACGGCTCGGCGGGTGCCGTGCCGTCTTGGCTGCCGACCGGCAGGACCGGCCACGTCCTGGGCACGGAAACCATGAACCTGAGCAAGGCCCATCACGTCAGCTGATGAGCGGGCGGCCCGGCATTTCAGCCGCCTGTCCGCTCCGAGATCGCCAGCCAGCCCAATCGCTGCGACGTCGCCCGGGCGCAGGTGATGATGGCGCGGACGTGATCGGAGGCGTCGGTCGCACGCCACAGAATCGACCACGGGTAATGGGACACCGGTTCGATCAGCGGCCGCCAGATCGTTCCGGGGAGGGCGGAGATGCAGGAGGAGGGAACGCAGTACAGGCACCGTCCTGCCGCGACCAGATCGGCGGCGGCGCGGATGCTCTCCACGGTGCCTTCGTACACGGCGGGCGTGAACCCGGCCGACCGGCACATCTCAACCACGAACTGGTTGAACTCCGGCGCCTGCACGTTCTCGGCGAGCAGCAGGGGCTCTTGTGCGAGCGTGGCGACCGGCACACCGTCCAAGGACGTGAAGCGGTGACCGTCGGGGACCAGTACTCCCAGCGGATCCTGGCGGAACAGGTGTGATGCCACCCCGGACGGGGCGAGCGCGGCCCGTCCGATGCCCACGTCCAGGCGGCCGTCGAGGAGTTGCTGGTACTGCTCGGGCACGCCGGCCTCGACCTGGTGAATCACCAGATCGGGATACGTGGCCTGAACCTCGTGCAGGATCTGCGGCATCGAGTCGTAGCTCGCGTCGATGATGCCGACGCGCAGGCTGGGAGACGCTCCGGCCGCGCTGCGGGCGACCTGCGCCGCCCGGTCGATGTGAGCGAGGATCTGCCGTGCCTCGACCAGGAACGCCGCTCCCGCCGCCGTCAGCCCGACGTGGTGGGTGCTGCGCTCCAGCAGGCGTACCCCCAGCTCGCGTTCCAGCCGCTGCACCTGCTGACTCAACGCCGACTGCACGATGTACTCCCGTGCGGCCGCCCGCCCGAAGTGCAACTCTTCCGCCAGGGTCACGAAGTAGCGAAGCTGGCGAACCTCCATGCCCGCCACCTCCACCTCACCGCTGGAACCAACCTGCCACCATGGCCCGGCGCGCCCGATACCCAAGTGCCGGTTCGCGCGCGTCATGTACAGGCTCGCATGCGGCGAAGGTCGGGATCCAGGTCTGTGATGAGGTTCCCGTCGGTCGCCGGCATCGCCCAGCTCCGGAGAGGTCGCCCGTTGTCCGCCGCAGAGGCGCCGCCTGGCGATCAGGGCAGGTGATGAGGCTTGTTCGGATTGCCGATTTCCATCCGGCCCCGATGCGGGTGGACTGGAAGTGATCAGCCCCGGCGTGACACCGCTGGAAGTGATCAGCCCCGGCGTGACACCGCGCAGACTCCGGGGAAGGGGGGCGCAGATGAGTGCGGATGGCACCGGCATGGCGCTCGATGCGCGAGGCGTCAGCTCGAACGGGTCGGCACCCCGATGTGAGCATCTCGATGCGCTGGTGCCGGTGGCTCCCGACTCGAGCACGTGCCGGGAATGCGGAGCCACCGGTGAGCACCGGGCCGGACTTGTGGCGTGCCTGACATGCGGCTGGGTGGCGTGCTCTGATGACTCGCCCCGTCGCCACGCTCGCGCGCACTACGAAGAGACCGACCATCCGGTGGTACGCGCGTTGCAGTCCACGTCGACCTGGAGATGGTGCTACGTCCACCGCCGCACGGTCTGAGCAGCCCCCCTCCACCATCTCGTCACAGCCGAAGTTCTCCGCCACCTCCACGCGGTCGGCCGGGCCACCGCGCCCAGATGAACCCGCACGGGACCAAGACCGGCGGACGACGCCGACGCGGCCTGAGACTCCAGAAGAAAGGACCGGACGACGATGTACAAGCGAATCCTCGCCGCGATCGATTGGACGGCGAGTACGGAGGCCGTCCTGGAGCAGACCCGGCACCTAGCATCGCTGACCGGCGCGACGGTCATCGTTCTGCATGTGCGGGCCACGGACTTTCCGTCCCTGCCGTCGATACTGGGCACCCTGGCAAGCCAGGCACTGGCCGGTGAACCGGCGGCGAGCGACGCGAACACCGTGGCCCGACGGATGGTCGACGACGCCGTCGCCGTCCTGTCCACGGCTGGGGTACACGCCGAGGGCCTGCTGCTGGAAAGCACGCCGGGATACACGCCACGAGCCGTACTGGACCAGGCGCGGGAGTTGGACGTGGACCTGATCGTCCTGGGTTCCCGGCAGCACAGCCGGCCGTCTGCGCTGTTCCGGTCCAACGTCGCCGACGAGGTGTGCCGGCACACGAAGTGTCCGGTCCTCATCGTGCCCTGACATGCATCCCTCCAGCCGCCGGCGCCATCCGGTCTCGTTCCTGACGCGCCCGGCTCACCACCTCCGGAAACCACGGCCGCCCCTGCGGAGCCTCTCGAGGAGGTGCACCCCGAACAGCGAGGTGACGGGCGCCGACACCGCGGGAAGCGTCGCCAGGCCGGTTCGATTGCCCTGGTTCCTGGGACGGCAGACGAGGGCACACTTGAGAGTGTCGGGGTCCGCGCCGACGAAGCGTCGACTACAGCCGGGTCGGGCCGCCCGCCTGGATTCCGCGCGGAAGGGGACCGGCCGTGCCTGACAACATCGTACTTATCCTGCGATTTCACCCGGTAGGCGGGGAAGATGTCTCCGTGGTGTGCCGGGATTTCACCGACGAGGATGAGGCGCTCGAGGCGGTCGCTCACGCCATCGACGAGCATCGCAGCCTGGTCTTGAACGAGGCGAGGTATGAGCGCGAGCCCGACGAGAACGGCGTGGTCATCAACATGGCCAACGTGGTGTCGATGCGGGTGTCGAGGACCGATAGCGGCGCGACGGGCCAGTACCTCTAACCGATCTTGACGTTGCCGGTTCAGCGCCGGCGGTCAGCACGGGTATGGCGCGGCTCGCGCCGAATCTTGACGGCCTTGGCGCCATCGATCTGACGGATCATGTCGTCCCGGACCTCCGCCACGGCGGTGCCCAGCCTGCGGGCGGCCGCGGTGGCCACCAAGCGGGTTTGCCCGGTGACCCGGCACACGAGGGTCACTCGCGGATCGATGCCATCGCGGTCCTTGATACTGAGGTCGAGTTCGACAGCCGTGTCGGCGAAGGAACGCAGCCGGGTCACGAGCGGCGCGAGACGGCGAGTCACCCATTTCGCCTCGGACTCGGCAAAGCCGGTTCCTAGTCGCGGTTGGCGGGCGAAGGTCTGCTGACGATGATTCATCAGTTCTCCTCATCAGTCGTTTCATTGCCGAACAGGTAGCCCGTTTCGGTGCCGCCGACGCCGAGCCCCGACAACCATCCGAGTTGAACGAGTTGTCCGCACACGTACTGGACGGCGAGGCCAGTGGACCGTGCGACCAAAGGCCGCGGGTTGCTACCGGCGGCGCCGGGCGAGACGGCGCACCTGGGTGATGCGGGCAGTGCCGAGCACCAGCGTGACCACGACCCCCGCGACCATGGCGATCAGCAGCCCGACCGCCAGCGGAAGCGCGCCGTGCAAACCGAAGAAAGACACCTGCACGCTGCGGGTCTTCTGCAGGATGAACACGATGACGGCGATCAGTACTATCGCGACGGCCCACGCGCCCGCCCACACCACACTGGTGCGGCTCGCAGACACCGCTCGTAGCGCCGACTCAGGCCGGGCCTCGCCGGGCACCGCGCCGGAGGCTACGAGTGTGCGTGGGTGGAGTAATCGGGGCGTTTGTATGGGTGCGATGCAGAAACGGCATGGACATCCCCTCTCAGGAGCCGGCGTGGCAGGCAGCCTCAAAATCGGGGTGTCGTCATTTTCCGGATACTTCGATTCTACGCTTATCGGCTTCCGATAACTAGCAATATCTGAAGCACACTCCGCGAGCGACTTTCCGATACTTCACCTCGACGGAATGACTGGCCTTAAACACAACTTCCGAGGTTTCGATCCCACATGCGGCCGGAGGCGTCCCAGCCGCCCCAGCACCGACCCTCGACGCGTCTCTGCCAGCCCGCGTTCACGCCCGGACGACGGCGGATTCCGCCGGTGACACGCGCTGGCCAGGAGGCCCCCCGTACCGCATCGCCCTCACCTGCCGTCACGAACCGCAGACACCGGCCGGAGCGGCCCGCGCGGGACCTGGCGGCCCACCGATGAGCATCGCACCGAAGCAAACCGAAAACGGCCCCGGTGCAGTCACACCGGGGTCGCCCTTTCGGGCCGCTACACGTGAGAGTGCATGGCCCACATCAAACTTATCGCAGGCAGGGTCTGATCGCCAGAAAATCAGGCCTGATCGGGTGCTGCGCGGCTCGAAAACTCGGCTCAGAATCTTGACGTGCGGCGTTTCGGCACGGCCGCGATGGCCCGGGGCGCACCGCCATGGTGCGCGCTGTACCTCACCATGGTGCGCGCTGCACCTCGCTCGTTACGCGTGAACGGGCGTGCCGTGGCTCCTACCGGCGACGCCGGCGGGCTAGGCGGCGCACCTGGGTGATGCGGGCGGTGCCGAGAACCAGCGTGACCACTATCCCGCCGACGATGGCGATCAGCAGCCCGACCGCCAGCGGCAGCGGCAGCGGCAGCGGCAGCGCACCGTGCATGCCCAGGAAGGACATGCACGCTACGGGGGTTCTGCAAGATGAACGTGATGACGGCGATCAGCACGATCGCGGCGGCCCACACCCCTACCCACGCGACACTGGTGCGAGTCGGGACACCGGTCGCGGTGCGGGCCTGACCTGAAGGTGCGGGGACCCGACGGGTGGGCGCGGTATCAGTCGTCCTCTCGCCTGTTCAATTCTGGAGTGGGTCCCAACACTTTGCGTCCGGCAGGCTCACAGCCCGAGGAAAACACTGTCGGAATTTTGGGGTTTCCTCCCCGGGACGGGGCATCGAACGGGGAATCCGAAGCGCATTAACGGTTCGTGCTGGATTTTCTGATGTACGATGAGATCACCGAGGACATTTCGCGCGCTAACGATCAAGTTGACGTCGTCCCGGGCGAATGAAAATCTGGTTCCTTCGTAGGGGCCAAGGACGGGGCCGATGTCATGGCACCGAACGTTGTTGATCGAATAGACGATCTTTCTTCCTCCATTCCGTCGGCGTCGCGACTGAGCCTGGATCCGGCGCTGAGGTGTCTGGGGATCCTCGATGGCGGCTGGTGGCCGCGTTCCCGCGACGCGGGCGTGGAGTTGCCGCTCCTCGTCTCGTCGCTGAACGCGCGGGTCGGCGCGGTCTTGCGTCTGGGCGTCGACGCACGCGACTGGGATGACATCCCGCGCCGCTTCACGTTCGGCGGACATGTGGTGCGGGTGGGGCGGTTCGCCGATGTGAACCACAAGATCATCGTGACGCGCGGTCCGCAAGACCACATCATGCTGCTGGTCATACCGCCCCAAGCGTCAACGGCTTCGGCGAAATCCGCGCTGGCGATGGCGGCGACCGGTAAGAGCAGCGGCAGGCCCGAGGAGATCCTCGCCGCCTCCGGCATCGACAACGAAGCCGGGGCGAACACGCCTCGGGCGGTCCCGGGCGACGATGATCGCCCGCGTGGCCGGGGACTGTCGGCGGACGCCGAAGACGTACGCCCTGTGGTGATCGAGGACGCCATACGAGACGAGCGAAGTCAGATCGGCCGCTGGCTCGACGACGGCGCACCCTCCCCGGACTTCTTGGCAAGGGACCCGAACTGATCCTGCCAAAGAGGGTGGGCCAGCCCATCCCTGGCAGCCCCAGCGGGGCCGTCTCCAATCGGCAGGCCGAGCGGCCTGCCGGGGCGCGGCGGCCCGATGCGAGACCGATGACGACGCTCCTACCGGAAGTCACGCTCCGACTCTGGCTCGGCACTCTCGTATTGGCCGATGTCGCCCTCGTAGTCGTCGTGGTCATCCGCCGCCTGTTGACGAGCCCGCTCCTGCCGGGGCGGCTCTCGGCGTGCTCGCTGTCTCCGGGTCGGCTCCTCTTGCGGCTCCTCGGCCTCCTCGCGCTGTCCGCCCTTCGTGACGCCCGGTCCGCGCATCGATTGCAGCTTCTCGCTGAACGAATCGATCCGGCTGCCCGCGGCCTTCTTCGCCACTGACCTGCCCGCGTCGGGGACTTTGCCTCCCGCGGCTGCCAGGAGCGCAAGCAGCGCGGCCAACCGCTTCTGGTGTCTACACCCCAGCAGGTAACCCACGACGACGGCAACCGCCATCCGACTTCCGCACTCCATGCCTTCTCCCTCCCGCGCGGCGCACGATCACCGGAACCCGGCGACGGTGTGCGAATGAGCGCACGCAGTCCGGACCGTCGGCCGACCGGAGAGTCGGCGAACACCACCGGGGCCTAGTGGATCTACGGGAGCTCCGTCCCACGGTCAGCTCGCCAAGGACCGGACGCCACCGCACTATTGGAATAGCGGCCGGACCGCAGGTCACCGCGTGTTCAGTTCGACTGTACCCCTGGGCGAATCACCGAAAATCGGGTCCTCCCTCCTGTTTCGCAGACTGCTTCACTCCGGCCCACTGGACAACCGGGTGCCTCTCTGTCCGGCTCGAGGCATGGAGCCATGCCCGGCCACCCCGTGCAGCGGCGCCTGGCCGGCTGCGCGTGGCGCGTCCTACTCACCGGGCAGCGATACCGCCTGTCACCAACAGTCGATTCGCGTGTGGCGGCCCGGTCGTACATCGGATGCAAGCAAACGCGCTGTGCGCTATGCCGGCATGAGTGCTTTTTCGGTCATTGCTGCGCAGCGACGGTCATTCGCTGCGCAGAGAGATGTCATCAGTCTCGGCGATGTTGTCGGCTTCAATGGCTCGAAGTCCGTTACCGAGCCGTTCACGAGCCTGGCGCAGAAGCTTCAGTGAGTTGGTGAATGTGCTCTGTTCAGCGGCGCGCTCCGGGTCGGCCCCGTGCTCTTCGAGGAGGTGTGTCTGCAAAGCTGCGGCGACTTCGTCGACCGCTTTGAGCGCCTGGTAGATAGCCCGTTCCCGCGCAATATCGTTGACCATACGGCAAGTATCCCGCCAGGCGGCTGCATCTCCCAGCTCATCCACTCTCGACCCGGAAGATCATTTCTGGTCACGCCAGACGCCTCAGCGCCGGATCCAGGCTCAGCCGCGACGCCGGAAAAGCCGCCGTGGATCGATAAGGCGCTTATCGTTCTCTGCACCCGGCGCCGTCAAGCAGGTCCTGAGGAAGGCCGCTTGGTCTACAAGACCCTGCCGATCACCTGGTGCGGGTATGCGGCTCGGTCAGCCGGAGAGCCGGTCGATGAGCAGCCGGACCAGGCGGTCGTTGTCGACGTCGGTGGCGAGCGTGACCGGACGGCGTCTCGGCAGGGTCACGGCCGGCGCGTAGACAGTGTCCGGGTCCCAGGTGACCAGCCCGACCCGGGCTGAGCCGGCTGTGCAGGTCGATGGCCGCCACCCGCGTGGTCGTGGTGGCCAAAGTGGGATCGAGTACCAGCTCCGACCCCGGAGGGCCAGTGCTGTACCCACGCACCCTTCGGGGCTTGCGACGCCACGGAAAGGTTGCGATCCTCACCGACCCCGGAGGGCCGGTGCTGTTCGGGAGTCCCTTGAGGACCTGGCGGCCTCGCTCAAGTTGCGATCCTCACCGACCCCGGAGGGCCGGTGCTGCCACGCGTGCGACGCGATGCGGTACGCGATCCACACCACCGTTGCGATCCTCACCGACCCCGGAGGGCCGGTGCTGGGGGTTCTTGGGCTGCGAACATACCGCTGTGAGCGCGGAACCGTAGCGGCCACACGCATGGAGATACTCGTTATGCCGGATTAGCACTTGAGAGCGGACCGCGTGTCGCGTGCCTGCCGAGGGTTCCTAGATCACAGCTGACAGGCCGTGACTCCCAGATGATGAGGGGCCGTTAGGGTCGATCTCTCGTGGGATGCCAGGCGTTCGATGTGGCCGAGGGCGCGGACGCCGACCTCCTCGCCTGCCATGGTCGCCTCGGAGCCTGTCAAACCCATTGAGACACCGCGGTGCAGCGTTCCCGGCGCTAGCGGTGACGGCGGACGGGGTCCTGCTGGGCGAAGGCGCCGGCGACGGCTTCGGCGCTGATGTTGACGTAGAAGATCAGGCTGCAGATATTGTCGTGGCCGCTCAGCGCCATCAGCATCGGTGCCGACCAGCCGTCCTCGGCCAGGTGGGTGAGCCGGGAGTGGCGGAGCTGGTGGAGGGTGAAGTCCCGCTATGCCCGTGTCTCGACCAGCGGTCAGAAGCTTGGAGCGTCAGCTCGACGCGCCGACCGTGGCCGTGTGTCGACGGATCAAGAGACGGTCCGCATCTGTGGTGATGCTCACCGATACGCTCGGGCAGTGCCGAATTCCCGTGGTGTGACTCGGCTTCACAAGCCGACTGCTCCCAGGCTCCCGCGCCAACTGACGCCCATCGCCGTCGCTGAGCAACCGGTCGAAGACGACCAGGCGCTGTTGTCCCTGGAACTCCATGGCAGCGGCTGGACCGGGATACAGGCCGAGGACGTCGAGGTGAATCGGTGCAGGTTCACCGATGCTCGGATCCCCGGTGTGGTTCTGCCGCGTGCCCGGCTCGAGGATGTCGAGATGACCCGCTGTGATCTGGCCAACATGCAGATCATCGATGGGCAGATGTTCGCCACCCATCTGGCGAATTCCAGGCTCACCGGGCTGGCGTGGATCGACTGCGGCATGCGCGATGTCGTGTTCACTGACTGCCGCGCCAACCTCGCCCGGTTCCGCATGTCGACGCTGCGGGATGTGACCTTCCGCGATTGCGACCTGACAGAGGCCAGCTTCCAGGCCGCCACCCTCAACGGCGTCCTCTTCGAGAACTGCCGCCTGACCGGCGCTCAGTTCTCCCAGGTGAAGATCATCAACGCCCGGTTCAACGATTGCGATCTGTCCGGCGTGGGCGGCGTCGAGAGTCTTCGTGGTGCCACCGTGTCGGCCGCCGACGCGCAGAGCCTCGTGTGGGCCCTGGCCTCCGCGTTCGGCATCAGGATTGAGGAGGCTTAGGAGCAGCCGGCCGTCGGCTGCAGCTGGCGTTCGCGGCGGGAGCCTGAGGGTTTCCGGCACTTCCAGGGTCGGCCCGATGACCGGAACGAGATTTCGTGGTGGCGTTATTCGCCCCTACGCTAAGACATTTGAGCTCTACGGATCATTGACCAATGCCTATGGTTTTATGTATGCGTTCGATGGCGCATGATTGGGAATGAGTCCCGGTACCTCGCTCCCCGCCGGAGCCATGAGGAGGGCACCGACATGAAGCGAAGAGCACTCGTCGTGGTCACGTCCGCAGCGGTCACGGCAGGGCTCGCGGCCGCGCTCGCCGCCGGACTCGCCGCGAACGCCGCCCAGCCGTCGCCCGGCGACGCCACGACCGGAGTCCGCTCCACCCAGAGCCCGGGCGACGTCGTCGGCTACTGGACCGAGGAACGCAAGCAGCACGCCACCGGCGGCTGACAGAGCGGACCGGTGCGGGGTCAGTGCGTGGAGACGTCGTTGTAGACGTTGATCGCGCCGTCGCCGTGGTTGGCCGAGCGTGCTTCGATGTTGGTCGGAATGCCGTTGGAGTCGACATCACGGTGGCTGTAGGCGCCGATGATGTAGCCGCCGCCCCACGAGGCCAGGTCCGTCAGCCATGGTCCGCCGCTGGCGCCGTGGTGCATGTCGCAGCTCAGACCGATCAGATCGTTGCTGCTGCTCTTCCGGTAGGTCTGCCCGGTGCAGTAGTACAGCTTGCTGCCGTTGGCCGGGAAGTCGGTGCGGTTGTAGCCGGACTGCGGGTAGCCGAAGGTGGTCACGGAGAACAACTGTCCGTAGTTGAAACGGTAGCCCTGAGCGCCGAGCCAGCTCTGCAGGTTGGTGCCGTTCAGCGGGTAGAAGGCGATCGCGGCGACGTCGTAGTGCAGGTCACCGCTGTTCGCCCACCCGTTCGTGGTGTTGGCGTACTTCCACGACCAACTGCCCCATGGGGCACTTCCGTTGTCGGTGTCCGGAACGAAGAGGAAGTTGGAGAACCAACCGCCGCCGCTGCCGGCGTTGACGCAGTGCCCGGCCGTCCAGACCGTGTTGAGGTTCGATGCGGTGATGACGCTGCCGGTGCAGTATCCGCCGCTGCCGTCCGTGCGGGTGAAGTAGATCTTCCCGGTCGTGATCGCGGGCATCTGCCCGTGCGGACTCCACAGTGCCGCCGTCGATCCGATCAGCGGGTGTACGGTGCCGCCGGTCTTGGGGCTGACGGCGTTCTGCGGACGCGCGGGCGCCGCCGACTTGGCCGGCAGCCGGTCCGGAACCGGCGTCGCCTTGGCCGCGGCGGCGGTGAGCTTCGGAAG
Organism: Actinoallomurus purpureus; assembly: GCF_024055795.1. GTDB lineage: Bacteria > Actinomycetota > Actinomycetes > Streptosporangiales > Streptosporangiaceae > Actinoallomurus > Actinoallomurus purpureus. The sequence continues at coordinate 47,576 of NZ_JAMXMY010000015.1, forward strand.
CGGCTCTGGCGTCGCGGCGGCCATCCGCGCCTTCGTCCAGTACGTCGCCGCCGACCGCGCGCCGGCGGTCGTGTTGGCGATGCCGCTGGTCGCTCGTGGCGCGGCACCGTCGGCCGGTGGAACCGGCTTGGCAGCGGCCGCGTTCACGCCGGCGAAGATCAGCGAAATCGCCGTCCCCGTGATCGCCAGCGCCTTGGTGAATCTCCTCATGAAATGAAACCCCCGGTTTTCTCGGTCCCCTTTACCGAGAAATCGACATCAAGGGCAACTCAGTCAGACCGGGGCTTCACGGTCAACGAAAACAAGCTGGCCTGATACGGCCAGTCCAGATGCGGACAAATGATCGGAATATGTCGCTGACCGAATTGTGGGAAATCGTCACTCTGGGCCATGCCCGGTAAGTGCCATTCGCCACGACGCGGTCAGGGCAGCGAGGCGGACAGCGCGAGGGGCGCGATGCGCTCCGGACCGAGTTGCGGAGTCACTCAGCCGGCACCTGCGATCGACATCGATGACTTCTGATGTCACCGGCGGCCATGTGGCCCACGGACCGTACCGCTCCGGCACGTATGGCGTGCGTGGCCGATTGCTTCATGTGGTGACCTTGGCGATGAACGTGGCGAGGTTCGCGACGGTCCGCTGGATCTTCTCCTCCAGGGTGAGCGACTCGCGGAGCCGCGCGCCGGCGCCCGCATCCTTCTTGCCCCGCACGTACAGCGGGCAGGCGAGGTCGCTGCATATGTAGGCGCCCACGGAGTTGCCCTGCTGCCCGGCCTTGCCGGCTTTCCGGGCGACCATCAGCGAGACGCCGCCGGTGTGAGTCGTCATGCACAGCGAGCACATGCTGCGCCGCGTCTGCCAGGAGGCGGGGCTGGGGCAGCGCAGGGCGAGCGCCACCAGGCGGCCGTCCAGTTCGGTGGCGAGGTAGGCCCGGTCGGGGGCCTGGGGGTCTCGCCAGCCGAGGAAGTCCAGGTCGTCCCAGGGCCGCTCGGCCAGGTCACGGGGGACGGACAGGCGCTTCGCCTCGCCCTTGGTGCAGTTCACGAACGCGGTACGGATCTCTTGCTCGGCTCGCAGCTTCATGGACGGCAGGCTAATTTGCCTAAAGCTATTAGGCAAATACATAATGACTGTTGGTAGCTAGGAGGAGGATCATGGTTCGAGTGGGGCTGACCACGGAACGTCTGACCCGGGCGGGTGCGGAACTGGCCGACGAGGTCGGCTTCGACCAGGTGACCGTCTCGGCGCTCGCCCGGCGGTTCGACGTCAAGGTCGCGAGTCTGTACTCGCACCTGAAGAACTCCCAGGACCTCAAGACCAGGATCGCCCTGTTCGCCCTGGAGGAGCTCGCCGACCGGGTCGCCGACGCCCTGGCCGGGCGCGCCGGCAAGGACGCCCTGGCAGCCTTCGCGGATGCCTACCGCGACTACGCCCGTGAGCACCCCGGCCGCTACGCCGCCGCCCGGCTCAGGCTCGACCCCGAGACGGCGGCCGCCAGCGCCGGCGTTCGGCACGCACAGATGACGCGGGCGATCCTGCGCGGCTACGACCTGACGGAGCCGGACCAGACGCACGCGGTCCGGATGCTGGGCAGCGTCTTCCACGGCTACGTCAGCCTGGAGATGGCTGGAGGCTTCAGCCACACCGCCGTCGACTCGCAGGAATCCTGGGCCTGGATCTTGGATTCCCTCGACGCTCTGCTACGGAACCGGGCCACGCCCTGACCAGCAGGGGGCCGCACCGCCGGAGGCGGTCCGCCGCGTCGCGCACCGGCGCATCTGAACAATCCGGAAATCTGATCTACAGGCTGGGACGATGAACACTGAGCACGACTGGATCACCACACCTGTCACCGCTGACATGCTGCGCGGCGCCCTCGACGTGGAACCGACCGCGCACGGCCTGCTGCCGCATCGGCTGCCCGCTCGGGCTCGTCGGCAGATCCCCGACGACCAACTGGCCGTGGCCGAGGCCCAGCCCTCCGGCGTGCGGTTGGCATTTCGTACCCGGGCCGCCACCATCGAACTGGACACGCTGCCCACCAAGCGGGTCTACCGAGGTTTCCCGGCTCCGGCGGACGGCGTGTACGACCTGCTGGTCGATGGCCGTCTCGCCGCCCAGGCCACGGTGACCGGCGGTAACGTCCGCACGATCATCGACATGGCCTCCCAATCCGCCGAACTGCGCGAGGGGCCTGCCGGCACCGCCCGGTTCACCGATCTACCGGCGCGTGACAAGGACGTCGAGATCTGGCTTCCGCATACGGAGATCACCGAGCTGATCGCCCTGCGCACCGATGCCCCGGTCGAGCCGGCGCCGGACAACGGGCGCAGGGTGTGGCTACACCACGGCAGTTCCATCAGCCACGGCTCGAACGCCGCCCACCCGACCGCCATCTGGCCGGCCCTGGCCGCCTCCCAGGGCGGAGTGGAACTGGTCAACCTGGGGTTCGGCGGCAGCGCGCTGCTCGACCCGTTCACCGCCCGCGCGATGCGGGACACCCCCGCGGACCTGATCAGCCTCAAGATCGGCATCAACGTCGTCAACACCGACGCGATGCGCCTGCGCGCCTTCACCCCTGCGGTACACGGTTTCCTCGACACCATCCGCGAGAGGCATCCGACCACGCCCCTGCTGGTCGTGTCCCCCATCCTGTGCCCGGTCCAGGAGGACACCCCCGGCCCCCTCACGCCCGACTTCGACGGCGGGACCTTGCGGTTCAAGGCCACGGGCGACCCAGCCGAACGCGCCGCCGGGCGCCTGACGCTCAACGTCATCCGCGACGAACTCGCCCGGATCGCCCAACAGCGGGCGGCCGACGACCCGAACCTGCACTACCTGGACGGCCGAGACCTTTACGGCGAGAAGGACTACGCCGAACTCCCGCTGCCCGACGAGGTCCACCCCGACCCGGCAGGACACCGCCGCATCGCCGAGAACTTCGCGCGGCTCGCGTTCCAAAGGATCGCTTAGCTAATCAGAGACGCTGCCGACGACCGCGATGTCGGGTCGGTGGCTCACTTGCCGATGTACTGGTTGGTGTAGTACTCCGAGGGCGGCAACACCTTGTCGAGCTGGCCGGCGTCCTTCAATGCCTGGCCGAGCTGGGTCCACTGTGCGTCAGTGGCGGTGAACAGGCCCTTGGAGGCCTTCAGCGACGGGATCGTGGCCTTCCACTGCGCAAGGTCGGTGGCATATCCGGTGGTCTTGAGCTTGTGGAAGGTCTCGTACGCCTTCACTGCATCCTCCGGGTGCGCCATCGCCCAGTTGGTGGCGTTCGCGGTGGCGGCCAGCCACTTGCGGGCGATGGCGGGGTTCTTCTGCAGCCACCGCTTGTTGCCGGCGTAGTTCGCGATGGGGATGTCGGGTGCCCCGACGGCGGTGGCGAGCAGCGTCTCCGGCTGCTTGCCGGTCTCCTGGACGTACTGCGGGGCGGCGAAGTTCGTGGTGTTGGTCGCGACGTCGATCTTGTTCGCGATGAGCAGCGGGATGTCGCCGTCGGTCGCGGTGACCTGCTGGATGTCCCTGGCGGTCAGACCGGCGTTCTTGAGCACCACGCCCATCATCGCCTTGGTCCATGCGTCGTCGAAGACGCCGACGCGCTTGCCCTTGAGGGAGGCGGCGGTGATCTTCTTGCCGGTCGGGGTGAAGAAGCCCCAGTTGTTGGTCTGCGTCAGGTTCGCGATGGAGATGATCGGCAGGCCCTCCTTGGCCGCGAACATCTGGTCGGTCAACGTGGTCTGGGCGAGGTCGGCCTGGCCGCTGGCGGCGATTTTGACCGCCGAGGAGTTGTCCGGCGGTGGCACCAACGAGACCTGAAGACCTTCCGCCTTGTAGAAGCCGTTGCTGATGCCGACAGTGATGGGGATCCACGTGATGTCCGGGGCGATCCAGCCGGGGGCCACTTTCACCTTGGTGAGGCCATCGGCGGTCTTGGCCGCCGGGCCGTTGCCGCAGGCCGCGGCCAGCGAGAGCGGCAGCAGTGCGGCCGCGACCAACCATGGGGAGAACTTCATCATCAACCTTTCATGTCTGCGCTACGACGGAACCATCGGCGGGCCGTTCCCCGGGTTCGCCAGGGAGTGGAGAGGCGTTCGACGACGGTCATCAACAGGAATCCACCGAGGCCGACCGCGGTGAGCAGGAGGACGTCGGCGTACACACCGGCGGTGTCCAGCCGTGAGTTCTTCAACAGCAGGTCCTTGCCGAGCCCGGGGGTGATGGAGGCGGTCCACTCACCGATCACCGCGCCGGTGACGGCGTACGCCGCGCCGAGCTTCAACGCGGAGAACAGGGGGGTGAGGGTGGCCGGCAGGCGTACGAGCAGGAAGATCTTGGCTTCTCCCGCGCCCATGGAACGTGCCAGGTCGACCATGCCGTGGTCGATGCTGCTCAGCCCGTCCAGCACGTTGACGACCACCGGGAAGAAGACGATCAGGCCGACGATCACCAGCTTGGGCGCCAGGCCGTAGCCGAGAATGATCACTAGCGGCGCCGCGATCGCGACGATGGGGACGGCCTGGGTGGCGATCAGGATCGGATACAGGACGCGATGCACGATCGTCACGTGCGCCATCGCGACGGCGAGCAGGAAGCCGACGCCGGTGCCGATGACGAAGCCGACCACCGACTCGTACAGTGTCTGCCCCGCCAGCGAGCGGACGCTGGTCCAGTCATCCCTCAGTGCCTGCCACGTCTGGTGCGGGCTGGGAAGGATGTAGGACTGGATGTGCAGGCCACTCACCGCGAGTTGCCAGACCGCCAGCACCAGCAGGACGGCGAGCAGCGGCGAGGCCAAGCGGACGACCCTCATTCGGCCTCCGTGTGGTACAGGCCGGACAGCACCTGGCTCTTGAGATCCATGAACTCCGGGCTCATCAGGGTGTCGACGGTCCGCGGCCTGGGCACGGCGACCTCGTGGACGTCCTGGATGCGACCTGGCCGCGCCGACATGACGACCACGCGGTCGGCCAGGAAGACGGCCTCATCCACGTCGTGCGTGATGAACAGGACCGTGCGCCCCGAGTCGGCCCAGACCTCCAGCAGCCACTGCTGCATCTCCAGCCGGGTCTGCGCGTCCAGCGCGCCGAACGGCTCGTCCAGCAGCAGCACCTCCTTATGGAACGCGAGCGTGCGCATCAACGCGACGCGCTGCCGCATGCCGCCGGACAGCGCGTGCGGGTAGTGGTCGACGAAGTCGCCCAGGCCGTACCGGGCGGCAAGTTCGCGCGCGGCCGTCCGGTCCGACTTGGTGGCACGGCCGGTCAGCGCGGCGCCCAGCACGATATTGCCGGTGACCGTGCGCCAGGGGATCAGCAGGTCCTTCTGGAACATGTAGCCGACGTGGCCGGGCTTGCCGGCGATGTCCGCGCCGTCCATCATCACGCGGCCCGAGGTCGGCTGCTGCAGACCGGCGATGACGTTCATCAGGGTGGTCTTGCCGCAGCCGGACGGGCCGACGAAGGTGACGAACTCTCCGTTCTTGACCTCGAGATCGATCTTCGCCAGGGCGAGTGTCTCGCCGAAGCTGACCTCGACGCTGTCGATGGTGAGCTTGGTGTCCGTCATGACGGCGTCGCGAGGGTGTCGCGGACCACCGGTTCGGTGGGCAGGAGGTCCATCCTTGTCTCCGTTGGTCGAGAGGTTCGTTGACAGGGGGCCGTGCGGGCCGGGGGTCCGTCAGCCGGCCTGCGCGAGGCGTACCGTGCGCGCGGCCAGGTCGGAGATGACGGAGTTGTCGAAGCCGAACAGCGCCGAGCGGGTTCGGTCGTTCAGGGGCTCTATCAGGTGAGCCGGGAGCGCCGTCGTACCGGTGAGGATGCCGGCGACCGAGCCGACGGTCGCTCCGTTGGAGTCGGTGTCCCAGCCACTCATGACGACCTTGCCGACGGCGCTTGTGTAGTCGCCGTCAGACCACAGCAGCGCGGCTGTGACGGCGGCGGCGTTGTTGATGGTGTGAACCCACGAGTAATGGCCGTACGCGGACCGGATCTCGGTCAGCGCGGCCTCCCAGGTCGCGCCTTCGGAGCGTAGCCGGAGGACGTGACTGACGGCCTCGTGCAGCCGCGAGCGGGGCGGAACGACGGTCAGCGCGGCCTCGACGGTGCCCGCGGCGTCGGACGCGGTGAAGGCGCCGGCGACGAGGGCGGCGGCCCACATCTCCCCGTAGACGCCGTTGCCGGTGTGGGAGAGCGCAGCGTCCTGGTACGCGAGTGCGGCGGCGGCCCAGGGGTCGCCGGGGTTCACGTAGCCGAAGACGTCGCCACGGATCTGCGCGCCGATCCACTCCCGGTACGGGTTGCGGAAGCGGGCGACCTGCGGGACTCGGAGCCCGCCCACGAGGTTGATGTACGCCGCCCGCTCGGCGGTGTAGGTCTGCAGCAAAGGGAACAGCGTCGTCCATGCCTCGCCGACGTGCTCCGGGCGCAGCGCACGACCGTGCGTCTCCAACAGGTGCAGGGCGAGGAGCGAATAGTCGATGTCGTCGTCACGCGCGGATCCGTTGACCCGTCCGCGCGTGGTCTCTGGCCAGTTCTCCAGGAACTCGAAGCCTTCCGGCATCGGGTCCAGAACGGGGAAGTAATCCGTGAGCGGGTACGCGTCCGCGAGTACCAAGTACTCCCGAATGCGCTCCGCAGTCCAGATGTCGCCCTGCTCGACGGGCTTGCCGAGGTTACAGCCGGCGATGCGTCCCAGCCACCCCGCGTGCACCTTGTCGGGGTAGCCGTCGGAGTCGGCCGCGATCGCCGGCGCGGGGTCCACGGCGGCGCGGATGTCCTCCAGCGCGTCGGGTTCCTCGTAGGCCCAGCCCGGCAGGCGCCTGCTGTCCCCCATCGCGTCGACCAGAGCGAGCAGCGCGGCGCGGTCGTCCGGATCGGTGGCGTTCGCGGCGCGGACCACATCGTCCACGTCGTACCCGCTCTCGCGGCGCTGGGCGACCTCGTCTGCGAGGAGGTCCCTGGGCCGGCAGGCGTCCTGGGTGCTGTGCCGATACGCCTCGTCGAGCTCGATGGCGGAGCGGGGAGAAGTCTGAGTCATCGAATAGGGATCTTTCTGTCCGGCGTCCTGCGTCTCAGGAGCGCCCCGATTAACGTGCAAATCGTTTTGCATTCGCGCCGAGGGCAACGCCCGCGCCACGATCGGCTCGACCGACGCGGTCAGGCGGACTCCCTCACGACGAGTCGGGTAGGCAGGAGAGTGCGCCGGTAAGGCGCGTCCGGCCCGTTCTCGACGCGCCACAGGATGGTTCGAGCGCAGGCGCCGCCGACCGCGGAGGCGGGATTGACGACGGTCGTCAGCCGAGGTGTCACGAGGGCCGCGGTTTCGATGTCGTCGAACCCGACGATGGCGATGTCGTCGGGCACCCGCAGGCCGGCCTGGCGCGCGGCCTCGAGCGCACCGATCGCCATCAGGTCGTTGGCGCAAAGCACCGCGCGCGGACGATCAGCGCGATCCAGCAGGCGCGCCGCCGCCGCGGCTCCGCCGTCCCGCGCGAACGGCCCGTACTCGATCCACCGCTCCCGGACCTCGAGGCCCGCGGCGGCGACGGCCGCGCGGAACCCGGCCGCGCGGAACCCGGCCAGGCGAAGCGACTCGGTGACGGTTTCAGGGGGGCCATCGATGAATCCGAAGTCGCGCACGCCCTTGCGCGCGAGGTGGGCCACGGCCTCGGTGAGGCCACCGGTGTCGTCGGTCCCCACCCAGTCCGCGGGCATCTCGCCGGTTTCGTTCCCGATGATGACAAGCGGCATCGCCGGGCCCACGATCTCCCGCACCTCCACGGCGGACAGCGCCATGGGTTGCATGACCACGCCGTCCACACCGCGCGCCGCCATCTCCTCCAGCAGTCTCCGCTCCGTCTCGGCGTCGCCATCGGTGTTGCCGATGAAAGAGACGTACCCCTCGATCGCCAGCACGTCGTGGACCGCGCGGGCGACGGCCGGGTAGTAAGGGTTCGCGATGTCGACGAGCAGGAGGGCCACCGAGTGGGTCTTTCGGCTGCGGAGGCTCCTGGCCACCATGTTCGGGCGGTAGTTCTGCTCCTCGATGGCCTTCAGGATCCGCTCGCGCGTGTCCGCGGACACAGCCCGTTTGCCACTCAGCGCATGGGAGACCGTGGTGGGACTGACGCCGGCAGCGGCTGCCACGCTCGCAATGCTGGGGCGGTCTGGATCTTGCGACATCGCGTCACCTTCTCAGGCCCTGGCCCTGGCCCTGGGATCATGCAAATCGTTTTGCGGGTGATTTAGCTCGCTAAGCTAAGGGGAGGAGGGAACACCCTGTCAACCCCTGTTGGGTGCCCAGAATTCGGCCGGAACCGGTGGTACCAGCAGCTCCGCGAACCCGAACGGCTCGGTCACATAGTCGTCAGCGCCCGCCTCCAGGCCCACGACGACGTCCGTCTCCGCATCCCGCGCGGTCACGATGACCTGCACGCACCCCGGCGGGACGGCCCGGATCCGGCCCGTCATCCTCGACGATGAGCAGACGCGCCCCCCGCTCATTCTGGAAAATCCGCAGACCGTCTACTATCGTAATAGTAGAAATCTTCTGGGATGAGTAGGAAACGATGCTGGTCAACCTCCTGTTCGGCAGCGCCGGCCTGGTGTTCATCTGGCACCTTCAACTCGCGCCGCTGCTGATCGACCGGCACGGCCGAGACGACGCCGACGATCCGGCGGCGCAGCGTGCGGGTGACGCACCGCGAGGATCACGATCGCCGCGAGGGCGATGAGGACTGCCTCCGCCAGACCCGGACTGGTGCGACCGCCATAAACCGCCCGACGAGGGCGGAGGACAACACACAAAGAACGACCGCTAACCTTTCTCTAATCTATTGCTGGGCTTTGTGAAAATGTGCGACCGGACTGCTAGAGCTAGCGCATTGATATGCCGGATTGCGCCACCAAGGGGCGGCGATATGCCATCCTTGCCGACATGGCGACAAGACAACTTCAAAACAGCCCCAATACCGTTACTCGGCGGGCGATGAGCAAAGTCCCGGAAGTGACGGCCTACTTCTGGATCGTCAAGGTCTTGACCACCGGCATGGGCGAAACGACCTCCGACTACCTGGCCCATCGTCTCAACCCGATCGTCGCGGTCGCCCTGGCGGGAATCCTCCTTGCGGCCTCGCTGGCGTTCCAGTTCGGCGTCCGACGCTATGTCGCCTGGACATACTGGACGTCCATCACCATGGTCAGCGTCTTCGGCACGATGGCCGCCGATGTGCTGCACGTCGCCCTCGGCGTTCCGTACATCATTTCGACCGCATTCTTTGTGGTCGCTCTGGCCGGGATCTTCGCAATCTGGTACGCGAGCGAGAAGACCCTGTCCATTCACAGCATCGTGACGATGCGCCGGGAGCTGTTCTACTGGGCCACCGTCATGACGACGTTCGCGCTCGGCACCGCCACGGGCGACATGACCGCGGTCACCGCCCACCTCGGATACCTGGTTTCGGGCGTCATGTTCGCCGTCCTGATCGCGGTCCCGGCCCTGGCCTACCTTTGGCTGCGGATGAACGCCATCGTCACCTTCTGGTTCGCCTATGTCCTCACCCGGCCGCTCGGCGCATCATTTGCCGACTGGATGGGGGTATCGCGCGCTCGAGGCGGTCTCGCTCTGGGCACCGGTCCGGTCAGCCTGGCCTTGGCCGTCATCATCGTCGGCTTCGTCGGCTATCTGACCGTGACCCGCAAAGATACGGCACGCTGATCAGGATTACCTGCGCCGATCGGCGACCGGCCTGATGACGGATGCGAGGTTCGACGAGACCCTCGTAAGGTTCGCGTCCCGGTGCAGGGCTCGCCCGGCACCGGGACGGGGCGTCGCGATCACGGTCCTGTGATCGTCCGGACGGCCGCGACGTCGCCGCGTTGTACCGCCGGTGCGGATCTGCCCTGAAACGGCGCGTCGCGGCGCGGAGGCCCCGGACGATCCGTCCGGGGCCTCCGCGAGCGGTCACGCCGACGTGAGCGTGATCGATCCGGTGTAGGCGGCGCCCGGGGTGATGGCGGTCGCCTTGCCGTCCACCGTCAGGGAGACGGTCTTGCCCGCCGGAGCGACGACGGCGGCGTCCGAGGCGAGGACGAGCTTGCTCAGGTACGAGGTGCCGGTCACAGTCCACTTCGAGCCGCCGCCAAGTACAGCATCCTCGGCGTGACCAAGTCGTACGCCCAGGCGTTCGCGCCCAAGGTGCGGGTCAACACCTTCGCTCCAGGGTTCATCGAGACCGAGGCCACGCTCAACCGACAGGACTGGAAGTCCGGCCGCGCCGAGAAGCTGCGGTCGATGACGCCCATGAACTACATCCCGAAGCCCGAAGAGCTGGCCGGCACGGCGCTGTTCCTGGCGACCGACGACGCGTCGCACATGACCGGGGGCTATTTGGTCGCCGACGGCGGCTACAACATGGTGGGCGCCTGATCGGCGGCTCCGCCTGTCCGGTACCAGCCGGTGTCAGTGCTGCGCATCGACGACCGAGGTCGTACGCGGGCCCGGACCACGTACGGTGCGTGGTCTTCGAGGCCCGTGACGACCACGTGCTCGTAGTTCTGCGAGCGGGCGCGGGCCGGTCGGCGGAGTGTCACGGGCTGGGGGTGAGGCATTCGTGAATGGTGGTCGCCTGTTGCAGGAGCGCCCGGTGCAGGTCGCGGACCGCGCCGGGCATGCGGGGGGTGCGGCGGGCTTGGAGCAGGAGCCGGACCTCGGTCTGCGGCGCGTCCAGCGGGCGCGTGGTGATCGCCCCGTAGGTCTCCAGCGGGTCGCCGGTGATGCTGTAGTCGGGTAGGACGGTGACCCCGAGGCCCTGGGCGACCAGAAGTTTGCCCATCTCGGCGCCGTCGGTGGAATAGCTGTGCGGCGGGACGTCCCCGTCGAAGAGCCGGTGGACGTACCGGTGCATCAGGTACCCGGCTCGCATCAGGATCAGCGGCCCGACCAGCAGGTCCTCGCGGGACACCGACGGCTGCGCGGCCAGGGGGCTGCCGGCGGAGACGCAGGCGACCACGGTGCCGCGCAGCAGGAGGGTGCTGTCCAGGTCATACGGCGGGTCGTCGCCCTGCAGGACATTGACCAGGCCGAGGTCGAGGGAGCCTTCCAGCAGCAGCCGGTGGATGTCGGCCTGCTGGGCGGGCAGCACCTCGACGCTGGTTTCGGGATGGGCGTCCGCGAAGGCCTGGAGGGCTGGGGCCAGCAGCGACACGGTGGCGGCGTTGACGGTGCCCAGCCGCACCATCCGCTTGCTCTGATGCTGCTGGTGAGCGGCGCGTTTCAGGCGGTCGACCGCGTCCAGGACGTCGGTGAAGTAAGGGAGCAGCTCGCGGCCGTCGACGCTGAGGCTCGCGCCGGACCGCTTGCGGTCCAGCAGCTGTACCGCGAGCTCGCGTTCGAGGTTGCGGAGCGTCTCGCTCAGTGCGGGCTGAGAGACGTGCAGTTCCTGCGCCGCCTGGCGCAGCGACCCCAGGCGGGTGACCGCGGCGAGGTACTCCAGCTGCTCAATGCGCATGTGACGAAGACCTCCGAGTGTAAGGGCGGCCCTATCGGTCCCTCGACAACGCCTATTTGACGTTCCGTAAACCGCTTCCAATACTTCACATTATCCATCGAATTTGTAGGGAAAACCTCTCACCTGGCACGGAGCCTGATCATGACAGATGCCCCTCCCGTCTCGGCCGCCCGGCGGCTGCGTACGGTGTTCGGCGCGTTCCCCAGCGGGGTGACAGCCCTGGCCGCGCACGTGGACGGCCGGCCCATGGGCATGGTCGCCAGCTCCTTCACCTCCGTCTCCCTCGACCCTCCGCTGGTGTCGGTGTGCATCGGCACCGGCTCGGCCACATGGCCGACCCTGAGCAAGGCCACCCTCCTGGGCGTCAGCGTCCTGGGCGAGACCCACCAGGACGCCTGCCTCAGCCTGTCGGCCAAGGACAGCCCGGACCGGTTCGCCGAACTGGACTGGCACGCCACCGCCGAGGGCGCGGTCCTGCTGAGCGCGGCCGCCGCCTGGTTCGTGTGCTCCATTCACCGCGTCGTCCCGGCGGGCGACCACGACATCGTCGTCCTTTCCCTCCACGACTACGGCCGCGACACCGAGGTCGGCCCGCTGGTCTTCCATGGCGGAACGTTCCGGAAGCTCGCCTCATGAGCACCACCGACCCTGCACCCGCCCGCGCGGAGAGCGCCGATCCGCTGACGGTGGCCGCCGAACTGGCCGAGCACTTCGCCCAGGGCGCCGCCGACCGCGACCGCGACCGGACCCTCCCGCACGCCGAGATCGACACCCTGTCCAAGGCAGGCATGTTCGCCCTGACCGTCCCATCCCGCTACGGCGGCCCCGACGTCGACGTGCCCACCCTCACCGCCGCCCTGCACCATCCGGCTACCGGTGAGGTCGGAGATATCTCCCCAGGCATGGGAATGATCTTCGAGGATTGATGAGGAACCCCGGAAGATCATCCATCGGGTTCAGGGGGAATCAAAGTGATCTTCGCCGGGTCCGGGGTCTGTACGGTCTTCGGCTCTGGCCCACTTTCGGTGGTGACGGACTGTGATTATGAGCCACACCCCGAGTGGGTAGGGAAGGACTCCCTGGTCGGCGACAGATTCCCGAAGCTCAGGCCCGACGCGAGCATTCGGCAACATGGTGGGCGCCTGATCGGCGGCTCCGCCCGTCCGGTGTGGTCCCGGCACCAGCCGGTGCCAGTGCTGCGCATCGACGTCGACCGAGGTGAACTTTCGAGGAGTTCTTCCCGGCCAGTCTCTGCACCAGTTGCACGATCGTCGGGTCGTGCCCGACCTCAGCCACCTCTTCGACCGCCTGTCATCACGGCCGGCCACGACCTCGCCCCCGAGTATTGACACCCTTCACCCGACCCTCGGTCTGCCTCTCGATCGGCGATGCCATATCGGCGCCTTAGTCAAGTCTCCACTAATAGGAAACTTTCCAATATAATCTCGCGCAGGAGATCGAGGAGGTGACTTAATTCACACCTTAGGTTAAGGTCTATCCCCATGTGAGGAAGAGAGCCCCGTGAAATCTGAAAACTCCCGCCGATTCTGCCTCCGGTTGCTCGTCGCCGCCCTCCTTGCGGCCCTTCCGCTCATCGCTACCGGTTTCTCCGCCGCCTGGGCCGCTACAGGCCAGATCACCGGCTACGGCAGCAAATGCGTCGATGTCGCAGGTGCGAACAGCGCCAACGGCACGCAGGTCCAGCTCTATACCTGCAACGGAACCAGCGCCCAGCAGTGGACCGTCGGGACCGACGGCACCATCCGCGCCCTGGGCAAGTGCCTCGACGTCGCCGGCGCCAACAGCGCCAACGGCACAAAGGTGCAGATCTACGACTGCAACGGCACCACTGCGCAGACCTGGACGGCCTCCTCCGACGGCACCCTGCGCGCCCTCGGTAAGTGCCTGGACGCCACCGGAGCGAGTTCGGCGGACGGCACTCCCCTCCAGATCTGGGACTGCTATGCCAGCGCCAACCAGAAATGGACCCTGCCGAGCGGCGGCACCACCCCGCCCCCGACGACCAGCAAGATGCCAGGCGCGCCGTACCTCTACATGGGCTGGGGGAACCCGCCCAGCCCGGCCACGGTGATGAGCGCGACCGGGGTCAAGGCCTTCACCATGGCATTCATCAACTCCAGTGGCGGCTGCACGCCGGCATGGGACGGCACGAGGTCGTTGACCGGCGGCGTCGACGCCCAGGCCATCTCGGCCATCAAGGCGGCCGGCGGCAGTGTCGAGGTCTCCTTCGGTGGCTGGTCGGGCAACAAGCTCGGCCCGAACTGCTCGTCCTCGTCCGCGTTCGCCGGAGCGGTCCAGCAGGTCATCAACGGTGTCGGCCCGGCGGTCGTCGACTTCGACATCGAGAACACCGACGAATTCGAGAACGCGACCGTCCAGGACCGGATTCTCGGCGGACTGGCGATCGTCAAGCAGAACAACCCGAACGTCAAGATCGCCCTCACCTTCGGCACCAGCACCACCGGGCCGACATCTTGGGGCACCCGCCTGATCAGCCAGTCCAAGGCCCTCGGCGTCAACATCGACAACTACACGATCATGCCGTTCGACTTCGGTGGCGGCGCGGACATGTATCAGAGCACGGTGAACGCGTCCGAAGGACTGAAGAACGCTCTCAAGAGCGCATGGGGCTGGACCGACGCGCAGGCCTACGCCCACATGGGCATCTCCGGCATGAACGGTCTGTCCGATCAGCAGGAGCTGACCTCGGTGAGCACATGGACCCAGATCCGCGACTGGGCGAATTCCAAGGGCCTCACCCGTCTGGCCTACTGGTCGGTCAACCGCGACCGCCCATGCCCCGGCGGAGGGGTCCAGTCGACCTGCAGCGGCATCTCGCAGAACGACTGGGACTTCACTCGCGTCACCGCCGGCTTCTAGCCGGAGGTCGGCCGCCGCGGTTCAACCGTCGTCACAGTTAACGGCCACCGCCACCGGACCCCGGTGGCGGTGGCGGTGGCGGTGGCTTCACTATTTCGTGGGCGGCAGGTGGATCTCGTGCCGGAGTCGGATGTCCCGCGATCCGGTACCGAGCATGATGCGGTACGTCCCGCCGGTCACCGTCCACCCGTGCGAGGTCGTGTCCCAGGAGGCGAACGACCTGGAGTCGAGGGTGAAGGTCACATGCCGCGTCTGCCCGGGCCGTAGCCGGATCTTGGTGAATCCCTTGAGCTGGGCGGGTGGTTCGTCCGGCGCGCCGATGTAGAGCTGTGGCACGGCGGTGCCGGTCCGGTGCCCGGTGTTGGTGATGTCCGCACCGACCGTGATGTCGGTGCCGTGCCCGTGGACCGTCAGGTTCCGGTACGCGAACGTGGTGTACGACAGGCCGTACCCGAAGGGGAACAGCGGTTCGATGTTCTTCGCGTCGTAGTGGCGGTAGCCGACGCGCAGCCCCTCGGAGTACGTCGCGACGCCGTTCACGCCGGGGTACTGCTCCGGCGTGCTGGCCGGGGTGTCCGCCAGGCTCTTCGGGAACGTGATCGGCAACCGGCCGGACGGATCGGTGTCACCGAGGAGCACGTCGGCCATCGCGTTGCCGTCCTCCTCGCCCGGGTACCACGCCTCCACCAGCCCGGCGACCTTGCCGGCCCAGGGCATCGACACCGGGCCGCCGGTGTTGAGCACGACGATCGTGCGCGGGTTGGCCGCCGCGACCGCCTCGACCAGCTTGTCCTGGTAGCCCGGCAGCGTGAGGCTCGACCGGTCGATCGCCTCGGTGTCCTTGTTCGCCACGAACACCACGGCCGTGTCGGCCTTCTTCGCCGCCTGGACGGCCTCCGCGATCTGGACGTCTGGCGTGTTCGGCGGGGGCGCCCAGGACAGCTCGATCATGGCCTGAGCGGTGGGCTTGGCCCAGTCGACCCGCATCGAGTGCCGCTGCCCGGCCGTCAGGTGCACGGTGACCGACTTGGTGACGCCGGGGAAGCCGCCGTTGTTGTCGAGCACGCTCGCGCCGTCGAGGTAGAGCGTCGCGTGCGCATGGTTGGTGAGGTTGAAGGTGTAGTCGCCGTCGACCGGTGCGGTGAACGTGCCGGTCCACCGGATCGACCAGCCGTTCGGCGGCAGTCCCGGCGCCGGGATCCCGCCGGTCGGATCAGCGTCGATCCACGGATCGACGCGGGTCAGCTTCGGCTCGCCGGTCCACGTGGTGTTGTCGTAGTAGCGGGCGGTCCAGCCATGCCGGCCGTCCTCGGACGTCATCGTGTACGACGGAAGCGCGGGCTGCGGCCCGAGGTCCACCGGGGGCATGCCCTCGGCGTACTCGACCGTGACTCCGCGTTTCTTGAAGGCGTCCAGGGGGCTGACCTTGTAGAGCGGCGCGACGCCGACGCTGCCGCCACCGGTGGCGGCAGCGTTGCCCGCGCCCGGACCGATGAGCGCCACCGACTTGTCCTTGCGGAGCGGCAGCACGCCTCCGGAGTTCTTCAGCAGCACCGTCCCGGCCGTGGCCGCAGCACGGGAGACCGCGCCGTCCCGCCGCGCGTCGATCGGCCGCGTGGTCTGCGGCCGGTCGAACAGCCCGAACCGGAACATCGCGGCGAGGATCCGGTGCACGTGCTCGTCGAGCGTGGCCATCGGGACCTGCCCGGACTGCACGGCCGCCTTCAGCGGGTCACCGTAGTGCGCGCCGTTCGGCAGTTCGAAGTCCAGCCCGCCGGTCGCGCAGCGGACGGTCTCGTGGCAGGAGCTGAAGTCCGAGACCACGAACCCCTGGTAACCCCAGTCGTTCTTCAGCACGCCCTGCAGCAGGGCCTGGTGCTCGCACGCGTACGCGCCGTTGACCTTGTTCTTCGAGCACATGATCGAGCCGGAACGCTTCGCGGACTCCTCGAACGCCGGCATGTAGATCTCGTGCAGCGTCCGTTCGTCGATGTGTTCATCGACTTGGTCCCGATCGGTCTCCTGGTTGTTGGCCAAATAGTGCTTGGCGTCGGCGATGACACCCTGCGACTGGATGCCGTCGATGTTGCCGGAGGCGATCTGGCCCGCGAGGTACGGGTCCTCGCCATACGCCTCGAACGTCCGCCCGTTCAGCGGCGTACGTGCGATGTTGATGTTGGGGCCCTCCATCAGGTTGCGGCCCGTGTCGCGCGTCTCGCGCCCCTCGACGGCGCCGTATGCCCGTGCCATCGCGGGGTCGAAGCTCGCGGCGAGTCCCAAAGGCACCGGCAGCGCCGTCGTCTGCGCCTGTACGGGGCCGCTGGAGCCGACGCCGGCCGGGCCGTTGTTCAGCCGTAGCGCGGGGATGCACAACCGCGGGATCGGGAGCGTCTCGCGGTCGTGTGTGCTGTCGGAGACGGCGTGCATCATGCCGAGCTTCTCGTCCAGAGTCATCTGGGCGATGACCAGGTCGGCGCGTTCGCTCGCCGGCAGATGCGTGTCCATCCAGGCCGAGCAGTCGGCGGGATCGGCGTGGGCGGGGCCTGCCGCTGTCATCCCGGCGAGAGCCAGCATGACGGCGACGACCGCCCTGAGGGGGCGCCTCATCGGGCGTCCCCGTGGCCGACCGGGGAGCGGTAACCGACGTGGATCTCGTTGATCGCGAGCTTCTGGTGGAACGCCGCCCAGGCGGGGGCCGTGGTTCGGCGCGTGTAGGTGTCGGCGGCGACTGCGGTCAGGGACGGGGCCGCCATGCCGATGGCGAGTTTCCTGCGCATCGTTCTCGTTCCTAGGGGTGAGGAGTGTTCTTCGTCGAAGGGACAGGGATCGGGGACGGAAATCGTCGGCGCGACGTGATGACCGCCGGAGAGGCCTTTAGAGCGCGTGTCAGTACTCGGCGCGGGCGGTCCAGCGGAACGTGGCGAACGAGTGCGCCGGCACCGTCTCGACGAAGGACCGTCCGGCGAGGACGACGCGCACGCGGGTGTCGGTGCCGTTGGCGTTGCCGAGGACGGCGACGAAGTCGTTCGACCCGTGCCGGTAGACGACGTCGCCGATGCCGTTCGCCGTCGCGCTCGACTCCACCCGTACGTCGCCGGGGCTCAGGTACCGCGCGAACTGACCGATCGTGTAGAGCTCGTCGCGGACGCTGAACTCGCCCGTCTTCGTGTCGACCCTGACGAGGCGGTCGGGCCACTTGGTCGTCCGGCCGATCTCCTCCCAGTCAACGTTGTTGTCGCGCTTGTCCGTCCAGTGCAGCGTCCCGCCGTCCTGGTCCGTGGTCTGCGCCCACAGGATGTAGGAGCCGGCGTCCAGCCGGAAGTAGTTGAGGATCGTGTCCGGAGACAGATCGCTGGTCTCGGTCATCTGCACCGGCTTGCCGGTCTGCTCGTACGTGTCTCGCATGACCGTCGGGTCGCCCCAGTAGGGGTGGAAGGCGACGGCGTCGGCGGCCGCGCGGACCTGCGCGCCGGTCACCGAGCCGTCCGGTGCGTCCTGGAAGATGCGGTAGTAGTTCTTGGTCGCGGTGCTGGTCGGGTCCCGCCAGTCCCAGAAGTTGAAGTCGTGCACGTACAGCCCGGTGCCGAGCCTGGCGGCACGGAACTCGCGCTTGATCGCGAGCGCCAGCTTCTGCTGCTGCGCCACGGTGATGTCCATGGCCGGGTAGACGGCATCCATGCCGGGCTCGTTGAGCAGCGTGGTCGCGTCGATGTCGATGCCGTGCCGCGCGTACGCCTTGATGAACTTCACGTAATAGCGGGCGAAGACGTCGATGCAGTCGTCGCGCAGCCTGCCCACCTGGTAGTAGCTCGTGGTGCTGCCCGGCCGGAGCGCGACCTCGCCGGTGAACCGGTGGTTCGTCTTCATCCACGCCGGCGCGCTCCAGGCAGAGGCGAAGAACGTCGCGTGGGGGTTGTAGCGCTGGATCAGCTTGATGGTGTCGATGATGTGCAGGTCCAGGTCGTGCCGGATCGAGAAGTACTTCAGGCCGAAGTCCTCGGCGACGCCTGCGGGGGGCTCGTCCTCCGACCAGAACGGCAGGTGCTCGATGACGTCCGGACTGCCGATCGTCACTCGGAACCGGTCGAGGCCCGCGCCCTTCTTCGGATCGACGAGCAGCCGGATGGCCTCCTCGCGCTTGGCCGGGCTGAGCTTCCACAGGTTCGACACACTCGTCTCGTCCAGGGAGAAGCCGATACCGGTGTAGCGCTGGCGCGTCCGGTCGGGGTCGACGACGACGGTCGCGTCGGCGGGCGCGCCCTTGTCGTCCCCGAGGCGAACGGCGGGCAATGGCCGCCACTGGTGTGCGCCGCCGGTGGAGTAGGTGCCGGCCACGAACGGGTCGTGATGGACCGGCCCCGCCGTGGCCGTCGCCGGCAGTGCCACGGCGAGTACGGTGACCGTCGCGGACGCGGCGGCCAGCGCAGCGGTGATGAATCGCCTCACGGCGCCTCCTGAGAATGGGGGTCCTCACGGCAGGCTCCGGTGGTGGCCGTCGCCGCTTCGATGCGCAGTCGTGGATCGGGGCTCGTTCTCGGGCGGAGGAAACTTGCGGAAAAGGGTCCGGGGTTTCTGAAGCCTAGTTTCGCTGAGTCTTAAGTCAAGCCTTGAATTTATACCTAAGGCGTAGTCAGCCCAGAAGACAGTCGAGGGCGCCCCAACCGGCAGTTGCCGACGGGACTCAGCGGCCGACAGAGACCCCCAGGACAGGGCCATCGCCGTTCGTGATCGCGGTCCGTGGTCGAGCATGCCCCGCGCAGGCGGGGGCTGCGGGTGCTCGGTGCGTGCTCGGATACCGGTCGAGTAGCCGGGGGCATTTCAGCCCTGTGCATGCCGAAAATCTCATCCGTGCAGGTCAAGCGGCGTGCTCGTACTCGTTGAGGATTCCGCCCAGGCGTTGACGTCTTCGCACGTCCAGGCGAGCGATTCGGTCAGGATCAGTCGATCGACGGAGGCAGCGGATGGAACGCACGGTCGGCGGACGGCCCGGCCGCTTCGGCTTGGACCGGGCAGCGTGCCGACCCGCGATCAGGTCACGGTGCCAGCGCAGCACTGTGTCCGGGCGGACCAGCAGCCCGCAGCCGACGCAGCAACCCCGGCCTCAGACGGTGCAGCAGCGCCGCCAGGATCGCTCGGTCGGGTACGGCGAACCGCACCTTCCCACCCAGCTGGCGTTCCAGCACCGCGAGCAGCCGCGGCGGCCACCCGCCACGCGGCCATTCCGAAGTGATCAACCACTACCACCACGCCCGGAACCCGACGATCAACCTCCACCCGTCTCACCTGCACGGATGAGGTTTTCGGCAGGCACAGGCTCCGGGGGTGGTCGGCCCGGCAGTCACGACGCAGACCTCTGCAAGGAGCGCAACACCGTCGAGCGCCTGATCAACAAGCTCAAGGCCTGGCGAGGCATCGCCACACGCTACGACAAGACCCCGGCCGGTTACCTCGCCGGCCTCCACCTGCGCGCCTCGATGATCTGGATCAAGGACCTAACCCACACCACCGTTGATCACGACTCAATATCGCGGCCTAGGCCATAAGCGTGGTCCAGAAGTCGGGGTCTTCAGTAAGAGTGGTCGTGCGGCTGCGCTCGGAGCGGTTACCGGAGGGCACCCCAGCCATCGACATCAAGGGCATGCCCTCCCCCGTGGCCGCCGTTTCGCTCGCCTGGATGGCACCTGCTTCGCTCGCCTGGACGACGCCCGCTTCCTCGGCCGACCCGATCACACCGGCCGCGGAGACACCATCGAACCCGGCGACTCCGGCCATGAAGGGGCTGAGGGCTGGAATGCCGTTACTCGATCCGGACAGCACCGCGCTGGTGAGGGCCGGATTGCTCGTGAGGCTACCAAGGAAATGCGCGGGATTCAGCGAACCGGCCAGGTTCGTGCGATTGCCCGCAGTGGTGCTGTGTGCCGAGGTGGCGGACTTGGCCGATGAGCTCGCCCCTTGTTTCGCGATCGGCATCATCTTGAGTACGGCCGCGCCGATCTCAAGGGCCGCGGCGGCAGAGGCGGTCCCGGTGATCACCAGGTCCGCAGCCGCCTCGGGATCGCGCGACCCCGGCACGGGAGTGGGATACACCTTTCCCTGGAAGGGCTTCAGCGCCGCACCGTACGTGACGAGAGTGTCGCCGATGGTACTGAGTGCACTCTGAATACTGCTGCTGGACACCGTCAGATCGGTCATGGTGCTCTTGGCGTTGCTCGCCGCGACCCCGCTCCACGTCGTGTCACCCGCGAACAACTGCTGGTGGGCGGTGTCGATGGTGGAGCCCAGGGTTCCGTACAGGCTTGATATTTCCTTGATGGCGCCACCACACCCGATGATCGCGTCCGAGTCGATCGCCGCGAATAGCGACTGCGCTACTTCCGCGATTGGCACGAGCGAACCCCCTTGGAATCGTTCGTCTTATAGGTTGGGGATAATGGACTTCAGATGCGATATCATGGCGCAATTCTCGGCCTCGGCCGCATGGTACCGTTTCCCGGTCTCGGAAAGATTGTCGACGGTGGCCTGAACGCTTTTGGTGTGATTCTCATGCGCCACAGCCGCGACTCCAAGCGCCATTCCGATAGCGGCCGCGAGCTCTATTCCAGTGGGCCACATGCCGACGAGAGCTTCGGAAATTCCGAGACCTGCCAGCTGATTCGAAGTGCCGGCAAGCGGTTCGATGCCGTTTGACACGGTGCTCGCCGCGCCGTTGAAGACCGACCGATCCGGAAACTGTAGTTTTTCGCCTTCACTCATCGCGTCATCCTCGGGTGATCATCAGCTCCCGCTGGGACTGTGCCTGTGTTCCAGAGGCCATCGTAGTCTCTAATATACAGTCTTGTCTGTAAGAGAGTGGCCGACACTGGCCTTCGAGTGACCGTGCACGATCCGGGTGGCGTGCTCGACGAAGAACAGCACGTAGATCCGCTTGAGGAAGACCGTGTCGACGTGGAGCAGGTCACACGCGATGATCCCTTCGGCCTGTGCCTTCAGGAACTGCGCCCAAGTCGGGCCAGCGCGACGTGGAGCGGGGTCCCAGGCCAGCGCGTCTGAGGATGTCGCGCACGGTACTGGGAGGCACCCGGACGCCAACTCCGGCGAGTTCACCGCTGATCCGCGCATACCCCCAAGTCGGGTTCCCCGCCTTCTTCAAGATCGCCCATACGTCGACGGCGCGATCCTGCAGCCCAGACCGGCTAACTCCCCGGCGATCCTCCGATAACCCCAGCCGGGGTTCTCAATAGCCATCCGCACCACCAACTCGCGGATCGTAGGGCGCGTCGGCGGCCGACCAGAGTGGGTGCGTTTGCAGGTCCATCGTCGCTTGACCAGGTCGGCGTGCCAGCGAAGCACTGTGCCAGGGGTGACGAACAATCCGATCCACCGGGATGGGGGTAGCAGTCGCGCCAGCGCTGCGATCATCGCCCGATCGGCCAGCGACAACAACACCCCGAGATGGTCCCAGCCACGGCACCGATCCCGCAGCGAATCCCCAGCTCAAGGCACCCAACCGAGTTTCCGAGCGGGACACGGCCGATCATGATTCGGGGGATCGTCAGGCGTGCACCGGTGCCCGCTCGTCCAAAAGTCCTTCGCCTCGCAGATCGTCCCAGACCTGCGCAGGGATCTCCACGCCGAACGCTGCAATGTTGCGCCGTACCTCGTCCGCGGTACGCATGCCGACGACGATGCCCGAGACGGCCGGGTGGCGGAGTGGAAAGGCCATCGCCACCGCTGGCAGCGTCACACCGTGTGCCTCGCAGACATCAGCCATGCGATGTGCGCGCTTGAGCATCTGCAGCGAGGCGGGCGCGTAATCGAAGGTGGCACCCTCGGCGGGGCGGGCCATGGCGAGTAGGCCGGAGTTGAAGATCGATGCCGCAAGAAGCGAGACCCCCCGGTCCATGCATGCAGGCAGTAGTTCGTCGAGGGCGCTCTGGTCCAGAAGCGTGTAACGGCCGGACAGCATCACTACATCGACGTCCGACTCCTCGACCAGCCGGGTCAGCTTGCCGGGGTGATACATCCCCGCGCCGATCGCGCCCACCATCCTCTGGGCACGCAGTTCGGCGAGGGCCGGATAGCCCTTGTTCAACGCATCCTCGAAATGCTCCTCCGCGTCGTGCAAGAACAACAGGTCGATACGGTCGACGCCCATCCGCTCGAGCGAGTCCTCCACGCTGCGCAGAACACCGTCCCGCGTGAAGTCCCACACCCGACGGTGCGTCGCGGGCACCGCGAAGCTCTCGTCCATCCGGCCCGCCGGGTCCTGCGGGACCAGCAGCCTGCCGACCTTCGTTGACAGCGTCACCTCCTCCCGCGGCTTGCCGCGCAACAGACCGCCGATGCGGCGCTCGGAGTGCCCGATGCCGTAATGCGGAGAGGTGTCGAAGTAGCGAATCCCGCTGTCCCAGGCCGCCTCAAGGGCTCCCGCGGCGGTCTCGTCGTCCAGCGACGCGAAGAGTCCGCCGAGCGGGCCACCACCGAAGCCCAGCTCCGTGACGTGAACCTTGCTCTTACCAAGCCGGTTCCGCCTCATCCACCATTCCCCTCACATGGCTGGTAATGCGGGATCATCCTGCCGCGGCCCGCACCATCTCTCCAAGGGGATTTCCGCAGGGCATAATCCACCGGACATCGCCTAGTGCACGGTCTCGTAGAGCCAAGCCGAACCGACGTCAGCGGGCAGCACACGCCCCCATTCTCATCCGCTGGAAGCGTGTGGGTGCCCAGAATTGAGCCACCGGGCATGACCTGGAGTTTCTCGATCGGCGGACAGGCACGGCCGGGGCGCGGCAGGATACGGACTCGTGGCTTTGCGACTGATCACGCCGGATCGGACTGCTGGTCACCCCGGGCACGCTGCTGCGCTGGCACGCCGATCTGGTGAAACGGCGCTGGACCTACAAGCGCAAGACGCCCGGGCGCCCACCGACCAAACCGACGATCCACGCGTTGGTGCTTCGCCTAGCGGCGGAGAACCCCAACTCTGCACCGATCAGCCGGCCGGGTCATCACCTCCACCGTCCAGCAGATCAAGCACAACCAGTGCATCCGCTGGACCGGACCCGCGATCGGCAAAGGACTACGCATCGACCGGGGCGTCCACGTGTGGAACTTCATCAAGGTCAAAGGCGGTGTCATCGTCCGCACCGAAGAAAGCTGGACCGGCGACCAGATCGAGACCGACCCGGCCACCGCCATCACTTACCTCGCACCAGGCCTCGACGCCTGGCTGGCCGACCTCAAAGCCGCCGCCGAAGCCCGCTCTTAATCCGCTGGGCCGGCGTTCGAGTCCTCCCCTGGCAGCAGCCACGCCGACCGCCGGCGGCGCCATGCAGCACACCTTTTAGGCACTTCATAGGCATGCGATCGGCACCCTATGCCGATCGCATGCCTACATCCTCTCGCCGCCGAGCCTCGGCGCTCAATCTGAGAACCGCCGGCTCCCCCGACCATCGACAAGCCCGGGCATGACCTGACAGTGCTCCTGGAGTGCTCCCCATCCGTGCTCCCATGCTCCCTCCGGGCGCGGGGAGCACCGGGAGCACACATGATTGCTGAACCGTCCTGAACGGACGCCAAAGAACCTCACTGGTACCCGCTGACCGGCGAGGCAAGCGACAACGTTGTCAAATTAGCCGACGCGGGGTTCGGGGTCCGTCGGCCACGCGGAGTCGCCGGGCAGATCGGCGGGATCGCACGGATGGCCGATCCATCGCTCGAGCTGATCGAGCTGTCGGCGAGCCGTGTCGGCCGCGTGCCGGGCCTCCGCCCGTACGCCGGGATCGTCCGCCAGCGCCGCGGCGTGGTCGAACCAGAGCGCCGCCTCGGCGTGCTGGTCGTCCTCGGCGCAGCGGTTGCCGGCCGTGAACGCCGCGTCGACCAGCTCGTCACGGGCGACGAGCGGGCCGGCGGCCATGAGGTGACGAGCGGTGTGCACGGGATGGCGGTGCGGCAACTCGGCGAGCGCGCGGGCCGCGGCCGCGTGCAGCAACTGGCGGCGTGCCGGGGTGAGGTCCTGCAGCACCAGCTCGCGAACGAGATCGGGCATGAGGTACCGACCCTGGCGCCCGGGGGCGGTGCCGTCCTCCCAGTTCAGCACCCGAGCGGTGACGGCCGCGTCGATGAGGGACAGCAGCTCTTCGCGGCTGATCGTCCGGATCCGCAGGAGGAGCTCCGGGTCGAGCTCCCCTCCCGTCACCGCGATGGCCTGCAGCATCGTGAGCACGCGTTCGTCCAGCAGGTCCATGCGTGCGCGCAGCACCCTGCTGACGGACGCGGGAAGCCGTGCCCCGGGACCCGTTCGTTCCTCACTGGGCAGCTCGAGGATCTCGGTGATGAGGAAGGGGTTCCCCTCGCCTCGCCGATGCAGCGCGGCCGCCTCGCGCTGATGGAGCTCGCTGCCCGGTGCGCTCGGGTTGAACGGGGTGGACCGGCGCTGCATCAGCTCGTGGACGTCCGCGACGGTGAGCGGCTCCAGTGGCAGGAGGGTGGCGCGGGTCTGCCGGACGAGCAGGGCCAGGAGCTCGCGCAGGCCCGCGTCGTCGGTGTCCTGCGTCGTGCAGACGACGATGAGCGGCACATCCCGCAGCAGTGCGGCGTAGCTGCCGAGCAGGCGCCGGAAACGAGGGCCGGCCCGGTGCAGATCCTCGATGAGGCAGATGGTGGGCTGCTGGGTCAGCCGCTCCGCCAGTTCGTGGGCGACCGCCTCGGATCCGCCGTCCAAGCGGATGTCCGGGTACGCCATCGAGATCAGCCGGCCCATAGGGTCCGCGCCGTCGTCCGCCTCGGAACCGATGTCGATGCCGCACCGGACCCACACGGTCTTGAACCCGGCGTCCATGGCGCGGGACGCGAACTCCTCGGCCAGCCGCGTCTTGCCGATGCCGCCCTCCCCGGACAGCACCACCCAGCGTGTGTGGCCATGGCCCGCGTCGCTCAGGATCTCGTCGAACCGGGTCAGCTCGCCGGCCCGGCCGACGATGAACGAGAGCGTACCGGCCGGGCGCCCCACGAGCGGGACAGGTGCCGCATGCGAGCGGAGGGGAGCCAGAGCCGCCAGGTCCTGGCGGAGCACCGCCACGTGAACGTCGCTGAGCTCGGGTCCCGGTACGGTGCCCAGCTCTTCGGCGAGCAGCGTACGGATCGTCTCGAAACGCCGCAGCGCCTCCGCGGGCCGGCCCGCCAGGTACAGGGAGCGCAGCAGCAGCGCCCACGCGGCCTCGCGCAGCGGAGACCGCGTGGTGAGCTTCTCGGCGATGACGGCCGCCTCATCAGGATGGCCCTCGTGGAGGAGGACGGTGGCGTGCAGTTCACCGGCCGCGAGCCGGATCTCCTCCAGCCGGGCGATCTCCCTCTCGGCGAAGGCGTAGTTGGCGGCGTCGGCCAGAGCGGTCCCGCGCCACAAGGCCAGTCCGCGCTGGACCTCCCGGCGGGCCTCGGCAAGTCGTCCGCGCGTCAGCAGCCCGCGCGCATGGTTGACCGCCTCCTCGAACCGGGTCGAGTCCCGCGTGTGGGGCGGGGCGTTGAGCGTGTACCCCGCCGACCCGCTGAGCAGGACCGTGTGCCCTCCCCGCCGCGTACGATCCGGCTCCAGCACGGCGCGCAACCGGCTGATGTGCGAGTGGATGGAGGACAGGGCGCCCCCGGGCGGATTTCCCTCCCACAGGTCCTCGCCCAGGCGGTCCGCCGAGACCGGACGGCTGTCCGCGATCAGCAGCCGGGCAAGGAGGACACGACGTTTGGGCGGGCCCAGGTCCAGCCGGGCGTCACCCGACCAGACCTCCAGCGGACCCAACAGCACGAACCTGAGGTGATCGCTCAATCGCTCGCCTTCCACAGCATGGGCGTTTTCCCTGCTCGGCCAGCTCGGGAATGGCCTGTCGGGGATCGGCAAGGCCGCTGGTCGATCAGCCGAAGGTCCAGATGTGGTCGTCCTTGGGATCGCACGGGAAGAGCGTGAGCCGGGCGTCCTTCCCCCCGGACCCGTAATCGCCGGACACGTCCAGGCACAGCTTGTGACTGACGTAGTTGCGGATCCAGAAGTGGCCGCTGCTTCTCTTGTCGAGGTACCACATCTGGTTGTCGCTCAGCCCGGGATAGCAGAGGTTCTCCGACAGGGCGGTACGGGCGGGCGCAGGCCCCGCGCCGGGCACATCGAAGCAGTAGTTGTCCTTACTGTTGCGGATGGTGAACAGGTCGGCCCCGTGCGGTCCGCGGCCCTTCATATTGACGACGAGATCCCAGAGTTGGTTGTCACTGTCCGACCGGGTGCAGGTGAACTGGTTGATCGGGCCCTCGATGCTGCCATTGCCGTAGCCGGGAACGTCGGCGCACAGGCCGGTCATCGTGTTGTGGAGCAGGACGCGCGTGGTCGTGGAGAACTTCGGCCCGGTCGGGCCGCGTCCTCCGCCGCCCGTCACGCCGACCTTGCCCTTGCCCGCCTGGGTCCCGTGCTTTCCGGCGATGGCCTTGGACACGGGCTCGCCGGCCTTCGTGCCCTTCTTCGGGGACGCGGACGCCGACGGTGACGGTGACGCGGTGACGGTCGGCGAGGCGGAGGCGTACGCGCCTGCCGCGCCCTGCCCGTCGGTCATCACCCTGTCCGCCGCGGCGGTGGTGCGCTGCTTCCTGCCGCCGTGAGACTCGGTCCCGACGAGCAGGATCGGGATCGCGAGCAGGACGACTCCGCCGATCGCCACGGCGGCGAGTACGGGTTTGCGCGGCCGGTCCGGCGGCATCTCGTCGCCGGCCGCCGCAGCGCCGTCCGGGGACGCCGGCGCCACCGCGACGTTCCGCAGCCACGCGGTGCGCTTCTCCTTCTTGGCGGCCTTGTCGTCCTTCTTGCCGTCCTCCTCGGGGGCCTTGTCGTCGGCCGCCGGCTTCGTGGCCTCGTCCGGTGATGCCGCCGGTTCCTGAGCACCGCCGGAGCCTTCTTCCTCCGGCGCGGCCTCACCGGCGTCGGCGGTCTCCCCTCCCGCTGAGGCGGGCTGGTCGTCCCCCCGCTCGGACGTGGATTCAGAGGCCGGGGTCTGCTCCTCCGCGGGAGTAGAAGCGGACGCGGGAGCCTGTTCCTCCGCGGACGCGGGATCGGAGGCCGGCGCCGGCTCGTCCACGGACGTCGGACCGGAGGCCGGCGCCAGGTCCTCTGCCGCATCTATGTCCGCTTCAGGCAACTTGACCGGCCGGCGGACGCCGAGCGACTTCGTGGGTTCGCCGGATTCCGACTGGGAGGACACGATGTTTTCTCCTTACATGTTCGTAAATTAGAGTCACGGATGGGGCCGGTTGTTCGCCGTTTCTCGAGGCGGCCTCCATCACATGGCTCCACCCAGTGGCTCGGCGCAGCGGACGGGCCAGCCGACCGGAGACGCTCCCTCGGCCGCGGGCGGGTGCCGGCGCAGCGCTTCGCCGAGCTTCTCCAGAACGGCCTGATCGGCGGCGCCGAGCACGCCGGGCCGGTCGTCTGTTTTCGATCCCCCGCCGAGGACCTCGCTCAGGAGGACGATCGGGGCCTGGCCGTCGGACCGTACGCCGAGCACGCGGAAGGTGGTTCCCGGGGAGAACACGACCTCGTCGGAGCCGGCGCCGGATCCGGCGCCGGAGCCGGAGCCGAGCAGCGGGCGTACCCGCCGGCCGGTCGAGGACCAGATGACGTATCCACCCACCGCGGCGGACAGACCCGCGGCACCGCCGATCGGCAGCGCGCTGACCGGCACGGGTCCGCGCAGGACCGTTCCCGGTACGAACCGCTCCAGACCGGCGTCGGCGGACAGTCCGCCGCGAACCGCCGCCCCCCGGTACGACGGCAAACGGCTCAGACCTGAGGTGAGGCAGGCGAGGTACGAGTCGGGGAACCCGGGTCCGCCCGGTGATCCCGGCTCACGGCCGTACGGCTCGCCGAGCCCGCCCGACAGGTGGACGTGCACCGCGACGAGATCGATCCGTGCCGCGTCCACCTGCCCGCCGCGCAGCGCCGGCATCCGCGTCAACGCCCGGTTCACCGCGGCGCTATGCCGCTCCCAGATCGGTTGTACGAGGGACCGGAACTCCGCTCGTTCCGCCTCGGTGCTGCGGCGGAGGGGTTTCGCGACAGGTCCGGGCCGCGCTCCCCCCGCGACGGAGGCCGGACCAGGCTGTGGCTCGGCGGGCGGAGCCGACGGCACGGCCCGGTCGGCCGGGGACGGCTCGGCGGTACGGGAGGGCGTGACGGGATCGGAGGCGGCCGGGCCGGCGGCCGTCGTCGTCGACGGCCGCTCGGCGGCGATGGGCTCCGCGGGCGGCCGAGGGTTCGGCGGCGTTACGGGGGCTTGGGACTTCGCCGGCCGTACGGGGACCTGGGATTCAGCCGGTCGCACGGGAGCCTGGGACTCCACCGGTCGTACGGGTGTCTGGGACTCCGTCGGCCGTACGGGTGTCTGAGGCTCCGCCGGCCGTACGGGGGCGGCCGGTGCCGAGGGCTCGGCCGGTTCTCTCGGCGTAACGGGGGTCAGCGGGATCTTCGCCAGGTTCGGCGGGAGCGATTTCGCGTCACTCCCCTGCCGCGGCCCGGTCGGCGCCGGCGAATCGGTACGCGTCGGGTCCGTGACCGCGGAGGACGGGGGAATCGGCGGTTCCGGCGTGTGGGACGGATCGCCGTTCGGGGGCGGTGCGGAGCCTTCCGTCGGGTCCCCGGGGGGATTCGCTCGCCCGGGGGCCGCGGACTCTTCGGGTACAGGCGCGGGCGAACTCGCCTGCGCGGACTGTGGGAAGGCCACGCGATCGGGAAGGGGCGGCCGCGTGGGCGAAGGGAACCCGTCGGCAGCCGGTCCCGCGGCGTTGGCTCGTGCGGGCGCCGAGTGTTCGACCGCGAAGGCGGAAGCCTCCGCTCTCGCCGACGGTGGAGAGGCGGACGGCTCCGCCTGAGCCCGAGCCGTGTGCGGCGTCGCGACGGTCCGTACGGTGGGCGACGCGGGAGCGGGCGCGGCCTCGACCGGTTTCGGCTCCACGAGCGACACGTTGTGCTCGATGGCCAGCCGGAGCAGGCGGAACCCATCGTCGTCCGACCCCTCCGGCTGCGCGACCCGGTGCAGGGCGACGAACTCACGGACATCGGCGTCCAGGTCGGAGAGCACGCGGGACAGACCGGCGAAGAGCGCGTCGTCGGCCGGCGCGCCGCGGAGGTTCACCTCGATGGCCAGCTGTTCCGGTGCCACGGGCCGTCCGGCGAGGGTGGGCGGCTCGCCGTGGGGCCCCACGATCAGCCCGGACATCGTCACGGCGACCTGCCAGCGATCCGAGATGCGGATGACGCCCTTGTCCGTCTGGACGCCTCCGGAGAGGGGCGAACGCCAGCGGACCAGCCGGGGCGCGGCGGGACCGTCCGTGCCGTCGGCGCCGTACGGCCGGCAGGCGACGGTCTCGACGAACGGCGCCCAGGTCGGTTCGGCGTCGGCGCCGATCAGGACCGGCCGGACGACGGGCTCGGTCTCGGAGCCGACGACCAGCGGGAGGCCGGTCCACACCTCCACCTCGGCGCCCAGGATCTCCGCGGTGTCCTGAGCGACGGGCAGCAGATCCACGGGACCGCACGGGGCGAGACGTACGGCCGCACGCGTCGCGGCGGGCAGGGCCGACAGCAGGGAGGCGAGTTCCTCGGCCGAGAGTTCCGCGTCGCCGCTGAGCCGGGGGGCGCCGACCAGGACGGTGAGGTGTTCACCGTCCACCGGAACCGAGTAGCAGAGAT
Organism: Actinoallomurus purpureus; assembly: GCF_024055795.1. GTDB lineage: Bacteria > Actinomycetota > Actinomycetes > Streptosporangiales > Streptosporangiaceae > Actinoallomurus > Actinoallomurus purpureus. Next base: position 77,710 of record NZ_JAMXMY010000015.1, read on the forward strand.
CAACCGCCCAGTCTCTCGGCTCCCGCGCCGACCGTATGAGGATGCCGGCGGGAACCTGCTCCACGATGTATCCACCGGCGGTGCGGTCGGACAGTCGCGCCAGCGCGGACTGCCAGGCCGGGACCGGGCTGCGCGGCCCGAGGAGCGTCGGCTCCGCGCCCGGTGTGAACGATCGCCAGCCATGGCCTGGCACGTCCGCGCCGAGGGCGAACAGCGAGCCGCCCGGCAGGATCAGGACGCCCGCGTCCGGAGCGATCACCTCGATGCCCCACGCGTCGGCGATCCGCTGCGCGAGGGCGGGGCGGCCGACGCGCTGGCCGCCGGCACCCGACAGCACGATCCGAACCGTGGTGACCCCCTTGGCGCGGAGGGAGTCGAGCACGGTGCCGAGCCGGGCCCAGAGTTCGGCGCTCGCGTCGTCCGCGCCGATGACGAGGGTGAAGTACTCATCCGCGCCGGCGACGGCGCGGGCGAGCTCGGCGACGCCGTCCCGCCCCGGCGCCACGTCCGGGGCGGACCGCAGCAGGATCAGCCCGTCGAACTCGTCGACCAGCACCCCGGCCCGGCCCGTGGCGCGGGCAGCGCCATGGTCCCCCGCCCCGGGCGAGGTGGGCGCACTCTGCCTGCCTCGCCCCGGCCGGCGGATGGGCGCCCTTCTCCAGCGGGTCACGATCTACCTCCGGTGACGGCTTCGGTCGCGGGCGAAAAGATGGCCGGCCGTGGACCCGCCACCGGCACACCTTCTTCTCGTGACCGCACGGCGGTCCGCGGCCACCCCTCGGCCCGTACGGAGGCGACTCGGCGAGAGATGACCGTTGCTTACGCATACGAAGCAACGGCCGATCGAGTTCAACCGAAGTAACCGATTTTTCGCCGAGTGTGAATCTCTCCGTTCCCTGTCGGCGTCAGCCGTCCCCGGAGACCGTGCGGGTGACCGGGACGTCACCTCCGACAGTGGCCTGCCGCGACATGACCTCGTCGCCTTCGGTGCCGCCGTCGGCGGGCAGGCGATCCAGTGCTTCGCGGAGCATGGCGGTGTCCACGGTCATGCTCACCGAGGCCGAGGGGTTGAGATAGAGGACGTGGCCGGCGGGCAGCCGGTCGGCCAGTTCCCGGACGCTCATCAACTCGAACGCCAACCGGCCCGCCGCGTGCAGATAGGCCGGAGAGGTGAAGACCGGGACGACCCGCGTCCTGCCGTCCGGCGCGGTGGCGGGCAGCGGATCGCCCTCGGGGGTGACGAACACCGCGGCCTCCGGCAGGGCGGCCAGCGCCTCGACGACGGCCTCGCCGGGACCGTAGCCCGTCGCGGCGAGCTGCACGGTCGCGTCGACGTCATCGATCGGCTCCGGCCAGCCCAGCGTCGACGGCGACGGCTGATAGTCCTCGTTGTCGCGCCATTCGACGAGCTCGCCTTCGGGGCTCGAACGCCACTGGCCGACCACCGCCCACGGCGGAGGTTCGCCCTCCTCGTGCCACGCCGGGTCGACCATGCCGAGCCAGTGGTCGGGGGCGAGCCGGGCCGCCTCTCGGATGGAGTCCGGGATTGGAGGCATCCTCTCACTCGCGCCCTGGATCGTCTCTGCGCCGGCGATCGCCGTGGTCGGCTGCTCGTGCACGTCGCCCTGTTCGGTCGTCACTCTTCCTCGCTCCATGTCCGGTGAAGTCGGCGCTATCCGACCTTGGTCAGCGCAACGGTCCAGTCCCGCCGCAGACGGATCTCTTCGACCGCCACGATCACGCTCATCTCGTCCGGGACCGCGAGCCGGATCCGGCCGAATCCGCGAAGGTGACGTAAACGGGCTGGAAATAGGTCTTCAGCTCCTTGGCGGTGAGGGGATCGGGATGCATCGCGTTCCATGGGTTACGCAAGCGGATCATCCCCCTCGAATCAACCTGGACGACCTCATACGTGTGACCGTCGATGATGCCCTTAGGGAATGGCGGGCTGCCGGGCGGCAAGAGCTCCGGGGCCACGAAGATCGGCTTTCTCGCGCTGAGGAGCTCACGGAACCGATCAATGAGCCGCCGGTCGGCGCTCTGCAGTGAGCGCCTGGAGGATTCGGGGAAGGCATGGCCCATCGCCGGAATCCCGGTCAGCCGGGTGAGCGCCTCGGCCACGTCGAACAAGGACCCGCGTCGGTTGTAGCGCGCGTATCCGCCGGCCCCGCCCCCGAACGAATCCGAATCCGTATCCGGGTCCAACGCGTCGTCCATTCCAGCGAACGTCTTCTCCAGAATCGCCGGCCACGCCGCACCGCGCACTTGGGCGAACGCGGCCCTGCTCGGGTGCTCGGCGACGACCGGAAGGTGGGGAGTGACGGTGAGTCTGATGCGCGGTCCGGTCGGGTAGGCCAACGGCTGGTCATCCGACAGCGCCGTAGTGTGGAGGACCACTTCGTAGTTTCCGTCACCGGTCTCTCGTATCGCGTTCTGGATGAGGTCCGGGCGGTGCCCCGCGACGGCGCCGAGCATGCTCATCAGGAAGCAGTCGCCGAGCCCGCCCTGTTGGGCCTGTTCTCGGGCGGGCCCCCTGCCGAACAGCGGGACAGGCCTCCCATCGGCCCCCTGGAGGGGCGTCCCCCACCCCACGTTCTCCTGGGTGAAGGGAAGCTCGGGGAAGTCCACCAGGCCCACCAGATCGGGGCTGCGCAGGGCCGCCGGCTGACGGGAGTCGCCCGGCGCGTTCCACAGTTCCCTGCTCGGGTAGTCCGGCCGGCCCACCGCGTCCGGCAGCCACCGGCCGTGCCAGGCCGTCATCCGCACTCCGGTTCGGTCGCCGAGCGGCACCTTGACCGGCGCACTCACCTCACGGCCCGGCGACCCCGCCCACGAATCGAGCTCCGCGCTCCGCGAATCCCCGTGGACCGGCGCCCGTCGCGCCCGGTCGACGTCGTCGAAGAACACGTTTCCGGCGTCCCGCTCCTCCGACGAGACCGGCCAACGCCACTGCGGCCTCTTGTCCATCGGCTCGGCGAACGTGACCGCGCCAGGGGCCACGGCCGCCCGGCCGGCCTCTCCGGCCGCGATCGCGTCGGTGACGAGGCGTAGGCCCATGTGCCGGGCGGCGGCCTCCAGCGCCGCCGTCATCGCCGCCCGCGTCTGCGGGGTCGCCGGCATGGTCTCCATCGCCAGGCGGAACCGTCGCACGCGGTCGAGACCGTTCAGGGAGGACACAGTGAGCCGGCCGCCCTGCAGGATCGCCCGCGTCCGGTCCTCGGTCTTCAACGGGACACCGACGCGGTCCAGGACATCGATCGGAACCTGCTCGGCCTCGTCGATGACCGGCGCGGAGGCGGGCAGCTCCTCCTCCGTCAACGTCGCGACCAGCCGCTCGTACGGCCCGCCGGCCGGCGGGCCGTCGGTGCCCGGCTCGTCCCGGACCGGCGGCGGCGGCGCGCCGCCGTCGAGTGCCCGCTCCAGCGCACGGGCGAACGTCTCCCCCTCCTCCGGCCGGACCGCCAGTTCCACCAGGCCATCACCGGTCTGCGACGGGACCACGCGACGCGGCGTCTCTGGAATCGGACCGCTCCCGCGACCGGTGGCCTCCGGCGCGGGGCCGTAGTGGTCGACGCCTCCGTCAGCGCGGTAGAGCCGTACGAGTGTGGCCCGGCCGGCGGCGTCCGGCAGCAGGTTGATCCGACCCGGCGTCGGCGCGACCCGACCGGTCCCCTCCACGATCGTCAGGCCGAGGTCCCGGCTCACCGCGTGCAGATCGGCCGACGGCGGCGCGGTCGCGTCGTTGCACGGCAGCAGCAACAGCGTCGTGAAGCCCCGCTCGACGATGTCGCGGGCCCTCGCCCTGACCACACCGGCCGCATCCGGCACCTGCCGGCCGTGCCAGGCCAGCAGGGACACCCCGGCCCGATCGCCGAGCGGGACCTCGACCGGCGCACTCACCTCACGGCCCGGCGACCCCGACCACGAGACGAACTCCGCGCTCGGCACGTCCCCGTAGAACGGCGCCCGGAGACCCCAATCCGCGTCGTCGAAGAACGCGCTGCCGACGTCCCGCCCCTCCGACGAGACGACCGCACGCCACTTCGGCCCGCCTATGAGCGCGCGCGGGACGGCCCCGGCCACGGCGGTCCCCGCGTCGTTGACGTAGCCCGGGCCCGGGTACCAGCGGGGCTCGGTGCTGCGCAGCACGCTGATCAGCGCGTGCGCGTCCCGAAGAAGGCGGGCCTGACGCCGGTTCGAGCCGATCAGATCCAGGCGGCCGGCGAGTTCCCCCTCGATCGCCTCGATGGCGTGCCGTAGGGCCCTGGCGGTGGACCAGCCGGGGAAGCGGATGAAGTCGCTCAGCGCGATGACGGCGTCGGCCTGCAGGTTGCTGGTCGTATCGCCGCGGAAGATCGGATCCCGGACCACGTCCGGAGCACGCCGCGCCACCGAGTCCAGGAAGTCGCGGACGTCGATGGCGAGGTCGTGACCGAACGGCCGGTACTCGCTCACCTGGAGCACCGCGTCCATCAACGCCCGGTTGTGCCGCCGTCCCTCGGGAGTGGCGTTGTTACGGGCCACCCGCTCGGCCATCGCACGGATCCGCTGTTCGATCGCGGCGAACACCGCAGCCCTGGTGTTCGACTCGTCGAGGGTCACCCACGTGTGGCCGAAATTGCGCAACTCCAACCGGACCTGATCGTCAGGGCCCAGTTCATCGAAGTTCCTCCGGACGGTCAGCGCCTCATTCTGGTTGACGGAGACACGGAGCAGTTCCTCGGGCAGGAGCAGAGTGTCGGCGTAGTCGCCCAGCGTCTTGTCACCCATGGGCACCAGATATTCGAGCGGCCGGCGCAGCCACCTCCACTCGGGGTGACGCCGCCACTCCCGTCGGATGTCCTTCGCGAGGCGTTTCGTGAAGTCCTGGACCAGCGCCTCCCTGATGGGGTCGCGATTGTGCGTCAGGAACTCCCGGACGTCCTGCCGCAGTGATCTACGGATGGCGCCGAACGAGTCGCGCAGGACACCGTGCAACAGCTTCTTCGGCAGATTCCCACGCTCTTGAACCCGGGTGTGGGCCACGGCGAACGCATGGGTGTGCAGAAGCGTCGTCGCCGACCGTAGCTCCGCCACGCCCGGCACGTACTCCGCCGCGGGCACGGCGAACCGGCCGACGCGCCGCCCCAGCCGTTCACTCAGGTAATCCCGCGTCAGATCCCCGGCGAACCGCAGCCCGGCGTGGAAGTGATCCTTGACCTCCCCGCGCAACGAGAACCTCACGGTGCGCAGGAGGAAGTGCGTCGTGAACGCCACCGGGACGTCGTGGGTGAACTGCGTGTAGACGGTGCCATCGAATCCGGGCGGCACGAAGATCGTGACGTTGTCGGTCACCTTCGGCCCGAACTCATAGTCGGGATCGTCCTCGAACAACTCCCGCAGCGGAGTACCGCGGAAGCCGGGGCCCGCCTCACCGTCGCGGAACCGCACCGCACTGCTCAGCCGGCCCAGGACGTCACGCACTCCGGCCTCGACCACGGCCGGGTCGTACCGGTGGTTCGTGACGATCTCGGCCCTGTGGACGCTCACCTCGGTGACGTTCGCCAGCCCCGAGGCCCTCGCCGCCTCCTTCGATCGGAAGTAACGACCGCCGGCGAGGAACCGCGACTTCCTTCGGATGACGTTACCCGGGCTCCATGCCTCCGCCTCTTCCCTCGTATCGAAGTAACGACCGCCGGCGAGAACCATGTGTCCGGTGTCGATCGTCATCACCACGCCGGTGGTTCTGTTGCGGAGGAGAACGGGCAGGGCGGGACCGTCCCAGCCGTCGCCGTGCAGCACCACGACGACCTTGTACTCGTGCTCGCGTCCCTGGTTCCCGTAGGTGCCGTCGGCCGGCGCGAGGCGGAGGGCATCGACCAGGTCGGGTCCCTCTGACGGCATGCCCAGCGGCACCGCCCGGCCGGTCGCGTCCGTGACGATCACCCGTACGTCGCCGCCCGTCACCGGTGCGTCCCCGCCGACGGGGCGAACCCGCGCCCCGGCTCTGGCCTGCGTCTCCACCCAGAAGAGGGACCCGCCCTCGTTCCGCAACGCGAAGCCATGGCCCGGACCGTTCGGCGACGACACCAGCAGGAACGCCATCGCGCCCGGACCCAGCACGTCCACCGTGGGAACGAGGTCCTCCGGACGGCCGCCCAGCGGGCGCCAGTCACCGCCGAGCGCCGCCGCCAGTTCCTCCTCCGGGCGCCTCGAGCCGACCGTCGAGTCGTCCCGGACCACCGCCGAACCGCCGTAGTGCGCCCGCCGGACCGCCTCCAGCCGGGGCACGCAGTCCCGGGCCTTCCCGTTCCATTCCGGCAGGACCGACGCCACCCGGTCCTCCAGCCTCTGCGCCCGAACCCGGACCAGCTCCGCCACCGACCAGTCAAAAAGCCCACCGACCGCAGCACCGTAATGCTCAACACGCCCATCCGGACGCCGCACCCGAACCAACGTCGCCCGCCCCCCGGCACCCGGCAACAAATTGATCCGACCCCGCCTCGGCATGACCCGACCGGTCCCCTCAACCACCGACAGACCAAAAAGCCGAGCCACCCGCCCCAACCCCACCGAAGACACAGGCGCAGCCTCGTCATTACACGCCAGCAACAACAACGTCGAGAAACCCCGCCCGGCGACCTCGCGCACCCTCCCCCGCACCTCACCGGCCGCCGGCGCCTGCCGACCATGCCAGCCCAGCAGAGAAACCCCGGCCCGATCACCGATCGGAACCTCAACCGGCGCACTCACCTCACGGCCCGGCAACCCCGACCACGAGACGAACTCCGCACGCTGCAAATCCCCATAAAACGGCGCCCGCCGCCCCCAATCGCCATCATCGAAGAACGCGCGCCCGACATCCCGCCCCTCCGACGAAACAACCTCACGCCACCGCGGCCGACCGACCAGCCCACCCGGCACGCCGTTGACGAACTCCGATTCAATCGCCCACGGCCCCTCCGACTCGTAGGCCTCCTCGGGCGCTGGACCGCCCCATTCGGCGACCAGCCGGTCGAAGAAGGCGGCGCGTTGCGGCGCGTACGCCCGCAGGGTCGCGGGCTCCAGGAAATAGTATTTTGCCGTTTCGGACAAATCCTCGTGCGCGTTGGTCGCGCCATAGCGGGTGATGGGCCGTTCACCGGCGAAGTTCGGCCAACCCTCCTCGGTCCAACTGCCCACCATATTGGCGAACTCGGGCAAATGCCTTTTCAGCTCCTGGGCAATGCGCTTAGCGGCCGGCCGCGCGAGCTCATCGGGCCTGCGCTCGAACAGCCTCGGATACCGCTGCCTGAACGCCCCGACGGCCGCGGCGTGCATCGGCGATTCGGCGGCGATCACGTCCGGCACCAGCAACGACGCCTTGATCGAGGCCTCGAGGTCCTCGGCTGCGGTCTTGGCGTTCTTGTAGGCCGGTTCAACGCCATCGGGCAGTCTCGGCCGTCCATCCGGCCCCCAGCTTCCGAACGCCTCGGTGAACTCGGGCAGGACGTATCCGAGGAGACCGTGCGCCAGTTCATGGACGATGGTGCCTTCGATGTCCCGGTCACCAAGTCCGGAGTTCTGCCGAAGAAGAATCGGGGCATAAAGGCTCACCGTTTGATGAGACCTGATGCACTCCGCACGCGCATCATATTTGATCCCACGAGTTTCTCCATCGATGCCGAAGGAAACGGCGCCGATATGAGTGACCTCCTGGTATATCCCGGCACGGCTCGACCATTCCCGCCGATGACCGAGAATCGGCGCGTAGTGGTTGAAGGCGGCAGGTAGCGCGCTCAACTCCTCCGGCGCCCACCGACGCACCCGGACCCTCGCGAGGGTCGTTGCGCTGGCTCGCCGGTTACTCTCCCTGACCGCGGCCACCGCGGCGTCGGAGTCCACCTGGACACCGAACTCCCCTGCGATCCAGGACAGCTCATCATCTCTTCCATGCACGCCGTATGTGCTGTCGGTCCGTGCGAGACGCAGCGCGTCGACCAGGTCACCTCCCTGCGACGGCATGCCCAACGGCACCGCCCGACCGGCCGGATCCGCCACGATCACCCGCACATCACCACCCGTCGTCACCGGCGTGCCCCCACCCACAGCACGAACCCGCGCCCCGGACCCGGCCTGCGTCTCCACCCAGAAGAGGGACCCGCCCTCGTTCCGCAACGCGAAGCCATGGCCCGGACCGTTCGGCGACGACACCAGCAGGAACGCCATCGCGCCCGGACCCAGCACGTCCACCGTGGGAACGAGGTCCTCCGGACGGCCGCCCAGCGGGCGCCAGTCACCGCCGAGCGCCGCCGCCAGTTCCTCCTCCGGGCGCCTCGAGCCGACCGTCGAGTCGTCCCGGACCACCGCCGAACCGCCGTAGTGCGCCCGCCGGACCGCCTCCAGCCGGGGCACGCAGTCCCGGGCCTTCCCGTTCCATTCCGGCAGGACCGACGCCACCCGGTCCTCCAGCCTCTCGGCCCGGGCCCGGGTCTGCTCCACGCCCGTCCGGTGGGAGAGGCCCTCGCCGTAGTGGTCGACGCGCCCGTCCGGCCGGCGGACGCGTACCAGCGTGGCCCGGCCCGCGGCGTCCGGCAGCAGATTGATCACACCCGGCGTCGGCGCGACCCGGCCTGTCCCCTCGACGACCGTCAGGCCGAAGTCGCGCGCCACCCGTCCCATCTCGAGGGACGGCGGCGCTGTCGCGTCGTTGCACCCCAACAGCAGCAGCGTCCGGAAACCCCGCCCGACGGTCTCCCGAGCCGTGGCTCTGACCGCACCCGCCGTATCCGGCACCTGCCGGCCGTGCCACGCCAGCGAGGAGACCGCGGCCCGGTCGCCGAGGGGCACCTCCACCGGCGCGCCGACCTCACGACCCGGCACCCCTGACCAGGAGACGAACTTCGCGGTCCGCAGATCGCCGTAGAACGGCGACCGCGGAGCCCAGTCGGCGTCGTCGAAGAACGCGCGCCCGGCGTCCCGCCCCTCCGACGAGACCAGCTCGCGCCACCGCGGCCGGCCGGTCGGCGCGCCCGGCACGGACTTGCCCGCGGTGCGGAACTCGCCGCCGGCGACGGCGGTCCCCGCGTCATTGACGTACTGCGGACGTGGGAACCGGAGATGCGCGTACGCGCGCAGGTCCCTGATCAGTCCGTCGGCGCGCCGGAGGAGCTCCGCCTCAGGACCGCGCCGGGACCGTACCGCGTCCTGTCGCGGGTCGAGTGCCCACCGGATCGCCCCGACGGCGCCTCGTAGCTCCAGGGCGGTGGTCGCGTCGCGATAGATCATCAGGTGGTGCAGTGCGATGACGGCGTCGGCCTGCAGATTGCTCGTCACATCGCCCCGGAAGATCGGGGCACGGACCGTGTCCGGAGCGTGCCGCGCCACCGCGTCCAGGAAGTCGCGAACGTCGGTGACGAGGTCATCGCGGGCCGACCGGTACTCGCTCAGCTCGAGCACCGCCTGCGTCAATCCCGCGTTGTACCGCCGGCCCTCGGCGGTCGCGTTGTTGCGGGCGACCCGATCGGCCATCGCGTCGAGACGGCGTGAGAAGGCCGCGATCCGTCTGGCCGTGCGCTGCGCCGCGTCGAGGCTCTGGTCCTGCGGGCCGATGTCGCGCATCTCGACCCGGACCGTGTCGGGGGAGCCGAGTGCGTGGAAGTTGGTCCGGACACCGATCGCGTCGTCCTGGTCGACGTAGGTCCGCAGCTGTTCTCGCGGCAGGAGCAGGTTGTCGACGTAGTCGCCCAGGGCGTTGTAGTCGCTCCACAGCGGGTAGTCGAGCACTCTGAGCGGTCGCCGCCCGGCCGCGCGCTCGCGTCGCTCGTAGCTGCTGATCGCGTGAGCGAGCCGTCCTTCGATGTCCTCGACCAGCACGGCCCGAATCCGGTCGCGATGGGCGGTGAGGAAACCGCGGACGTCGGCGCCCAGCGATTCGCGGATCGCGGCGAACGCGTCCCGGGAGGCCCCGTGCAGAAGCTTCTTCGGTTGGTGACGGCCGGCGACGAATGCGTGGGCGGCCGCGAACGCGTGCGTGTTCAGGAACGTCGTGGCCGCCCGTACCTCCGCGGTGCCCGGAACGTGCTCCATCGCCGGAACGGCGAACCGGCCGACGCTCCGCCTCAGCCGTTCGCTCAGGTAACGTCGCGTCACGCCGTCGCCGAACCGCGCTCCCTCCCGGAAATAGACCTTGATGTCGCCGGCCGACGCGAACTGCCGGGTCCCCGAGAGGAAGCTCGGCAGGAACGTCGTCGGGACGTCCTCGGTGAGATGGGCGTACACCGTACCGGTGAACCCGGGCGGCCGAAGGACGCTGACCCGGCGGGCGCTCGGCCCGTAGCGGTAGGCGGGGTCGTCCCCGAACAGTTCCCGCAGCGACGAACCGCGGAAGCCTGGGCCGCCTTCACCGTTCCGGAGCCTCACCGCTCTCATGAGCCGTCTCTTGACGTCGCGGACACCGGCGTCGACCACCGCCGGGGCGTAGCGATGATCGGTGACGATCTCGGTGATCATGACGGTCGCCCAAGTCACGTCGCCCAGCCTCGATGCCTCCGCCGCCCGCCGCGACGCGAAGTAGCGGCCGCCGGCGATGAACCGGGATCCGCTCTGGACGACACCCCCGAGCCTCGACGCCTCGGCCGCCTCGCGCGTCTCGAAGGAACGACCGCCGGCGAGGTACACCTCTCCGTTGTCGTGCGTGACCTTCACGCCGGTCGCGTCGTTCCAGACGAGAAGATCGTCGTCGTCCAGGAGGTCCTCGTCGCCGTGCACATGCACGACGAAGCCGATCTCGTACTCCTGGCCCTGCTCCCCGTAGCTCCGGTCGCTCGACGCGAGCGTCACGGTGTCGAGGGAGTTCGGCGCCTTCGGCAGCGCGTCCGGCGCCACCTCGCGACCACGGGGATCCACCACGATCACCCGCAGGTCGCCCGCCGGCAACTCCGGGAGGTCGTCGACGGGACGGACCCGCGCCCCCGGCCTCGCCTGGGTCTCCAGCAGGAACAGGATCCCGCCTTCGTTGCGGTACACGAACGCGTGCCCCGGACCCGACGGGGCGGACGGCGCGGACGTCAGGACGAACGCCATCGCCCCGTCTCCCAGCGCCGTCAGCGGCGTGAGGATCTCCGCTTCGGAGTCGCTGACGGGGCGCCAGTCCCCGCCCAGGGCTCTGGCCAGCGCCTCCTCCGGACGCGCGGCGCCGACCGCAGAGTCGTCACGCGGCGCCGCCGGAGCCCGGTAGAACTCCCGCCGCACGATCTCGAGCCGCGGCACGCAGTCCAGCGCCGATCCGTCGTACGGCGGCAGCACCCGGACCAGCCGCAGCTCCAGCGCCCTCGCGACCACGTCGACGGAGGCCACGACCGGGCTCGGCGGTGTCCTCGTTCCCGTCGACTGCGGCTCCGTGGTCCGGTCCTGCGCTCCGAGGCCCCGCGGCACCGGCTCGGAGAGCCGCTCCACGGCCATCCGGTCGAGCACACCGGCGATGCCGCGCACGTCGTCTTCGGCGAGGTCCGGAGTCCCGGAACCGTCCTCGGCCGCCGTCCTCAGCGTCCGCAGGATCTCCGCGGCGCTCTCCTCGTTCGACTCCGCCTGGTGTGTCCGCTCGGACAACTCGACGGACCCGTCCAGCCAGTCCTCGTCCAGCCGTCGCCGGAGCCCCTCGGCCGTCTCCTTCCAGGAGGCGCGGGTCCGGGCGGCGCGCATGAGCAGTCCCGGCAGGTCGGCGTGGCCGGCGGCCAACCGCTCCCGTCTGGTCGTGAGCTCCTCGGCGACGGCCTGCTCGAACGTCTGCCGGCGTGCCTGGGCGGTCAGGTACAGCCGGCCCAGGTCGGTGTAGCCGAGACCGTAGGCGTCGACCTCCGCGCGCCCGGCGTCCGACAGGAGACCGTCCCGCTGCGCGATCGCCGCCGTGAAGTAGCGGTTCCTCGACGAGACCGGGTCGAAGAACCACAGCGCGCCGCCGATCTCCCGGCGGGCGCGGGCCGGGTCGAACGTGAAGACGCCGCCGTCGGGGTCGACCCAGGTCTGGTGTACGCGCCCGTCCGGGCCGGTGACGTCCACCCGCACGTGCGCGTTCAGTGTGTGCGCCACGTCGCGGCCGACGGCGACCGGGTCCAGGTCCCAGGCCACCGCCTCCCGTGGCAGAGGCGCGAGCCGGCCGGTCGGGTTGTCCGGCCGGAGCGCGTGCAGCTCGTTGACCGCGTTGACAATGTCTGCCGTCGCCGCGTCGATGGCCTCGGCGGAGCCGTGGGCGGCCGGGAGCAGCTCGTACCGTCGCAGCGCGGCGGGCGTCTCGAAGTCCGGGGAGGTCTCCCGGATCGCCGTCAGGTCGGCTCGCATCGTGCGCACCGCCCAGCGCAGCACCACGTCGTGGCTTCGTGCGGCGAGCGCGGTCTGGTCGGCCGTCAGCACGACCGGCCGCTCGGCCCCGGCCTGGGCGCGGATCCGGCGGGCGACCTCCCGGTACATCCGTATCGGGTCGAGACGGGCCTGAGCCGCGTCCTCCAGGAGCGGGACCAGGTCCATCCGCGGCGCCCCGTCCGTTGCGGGCCAGGGCTTCAGCCGGGGCTTGGCGGCCCTCCTGAGCTCCTCCGCGTGCCGGAGCAGGCCGTCGATCTGGTCCTGGTACAGCTTGGCGTACGCCTCGCCGGTGATCGGGTCGCTCTCGAAGCGGCCCGTCGGCGTCTCGTCGCGGAACAGGTGGTGCGTGAAGCGTTCGGCGACCAGCCTGCCGCGGAACCGCAGCCGGACGAGGTACAGCGGCCCCTTGTCCGTGCCCTTCGCCTTGCCGTGCTGTTCGTCGCGCTTGTTGACGTTGCCGGCGGTGCCGTCGCCGAAGGCGGTGGCGCGCCCCGCGGGTGTGTCGCCCGACCAGGAATGGGGTGACGTGGAGTCCCCGAGCGCCCCGCTCCCCGACAGGTCGGCGTCGGCCGTCACCCGCCCGTGGTCCGTACCGGCGCCCACGGCCGTGCCGCTCTGGAACTTGTTGTAGCGGCCGACGCCGCTGCCCTTGATCTTCCCGATCACCTGCAGGTCGAAGAAGTCGCCCCGCAGCTCGATGTCCGCCCGCCGGTGGGAGTCGCCCGGCTCGAAGACGCCTCCCGGCAGCGCGTACGTGTCGCCTCCGGTCGCCTCCCACAGGTGGTTGCCGAGGTGCATGCGGGACATCCACACCGGCAGGGACAGGACGGGCCGCTTGTGCGGGTCGTCGGTCGCGTGGGTGGCCTGCGGGCTGAGCAACCGGTCGACCAGGCCCGGCGGGAACGTCCGCTCGAGCAGCGAGCGCGCGATTCGCGACGTGTCCTCGAAGACCAGGCCGGTGATGAGGGAGTCGCCCGGCAGCTTGGGCAGCGGGGCCAGGTCCGGCAGCGGATACGGGCCGTACGTCCGGCCGGCCTCGGCGAGCGCGCGGGTCACCTCGATCACCAGGGAGCCCACGACCGTCACGCTGCTCTCGGCGCTGTGCCGCGTCAGGCCGTCGAACATGTGGTTGAGCCGGTTGTTCAGCGGCCGGTGCGTCGGGTCCAGGCGCCGCACGTTCACTGAGGTCTCGACGTCGAACTCGACGAGCCAGTGGCCGTCATAGCCGGCGTACTCGGTCTGCTCCCTGGTGTGGGTGTCGGAGCGGGTGGTGCTCCGGTGGTGGCCGTCGGCGACCTTCAGATCCCCCGCGCCGCCCGCGGTGGGCTTCTGCACGCCGCTCGCGCTGAGCTTGGCGAAGGTGAGGGCCTGCGACCCGTCCCGGGAGGTACTGGTGGACGTCCCGGTGCCGCCGTAGCCGTAGACCTCCAGCCCGGTGTTCGGCAGGAACTCCCGGACCCGCGGGTCGGAGATCAGAGCGCTGGGGATGTTGACCTCGACGACGTCCGACAGCAACCAGCCCACCGGGTTCGTCAGGTAGAACGTGTACCCGCCCTCGGCCAGGAACTCGTTCAGCATCGTCTGGTCCCGGCCCTTGGCGAGCAGGCCCTGCAGGGCGTCGACCCCGCCCTGCATCCGCCCGATGACCTTGCGGTCCTGATTCCAGATCTCCACCCCGGAGGCGAGCAGCCCCGGTGCGACCTTGTCGACCTGCTCCTTGACCAGCTGGTACGTCGACTTGCCGTTCTGGTGCTCGAAGCTCTCGATGCCGCTCGTCCCCAGGAAGCGTCCTCCCCGGTCCTCCCGGGTGAGGTACTCGGGAAGCTCCACGTCCTCGATGGGGACCGAAGGTCTCGGCAGTTTACGGCCGAAGGTCGCGTTGAACCGGTGGCGGAGCTCCTCGTCGCGGATCGGCGCCACACCCTGGGCGTGCCGACTCGACAGGGCCGCGGCCAGGCCGTCGCGGTCGGCCTGAGGCGTCGCCCCGAGGTCGGGCACCTCCGCGGTCCAGCGCAGCAGGGCCCCCGCCACGACGTCACCGGTGAGCGCCCGGTCCCGTCCACCGTCGCGCCAGGCGGCGAGGTTCTCCGCGAGCCACGCGTCGTTCAGCGTCGGGCCGCCCTCGGCGTACCAGCGCAGCAAGATGCCCGCCACGATCTCGTCGGGTGGCGCCTCGGTGCCGTCGCCCCAGCCGACGAATGCCTCGGCGAGCCGTGCCCCGTCCACCGTGGTGGAGCCACCGCGGGCGTACTCCACCAGGTCCCGGGGCACCCCGACGTACGGGTCCAGCGGCGGCGGGTCGGCGAGCGTCCACGGGGAGCGCTCCTCCTCGGCCACCGCACGCCGCTTTTCGAGCACGGTTTCACGGCCGGAGGCGTCGACGTCCGGTCGGGGCTCCTTCGGCAACGATTCGGTGATCTTCGCCAGGTTCAGGGAGTTCCGCAGGTTCTCATCTGCTGCCAGCCGATCCGGGTGAACCAGGAACGTCGCAACATCCCGGACGAGGAAATAGAAATGCTTTTTCTGGCGTCCGTAGCTGATCGTGCCGCCGCGCTCTTCGACCGACTCCACCGTGATGTGGCTGATCAGATGTGATTTGGCGAGGAGGTAGCGGTGGTCGGGACGTTGCAGGAATGTTCCGCCGCCCACCAGGCCGGTGCTCGTCGCGGTGATTCCGACCGAATGCGACTTGGTTCGGCCGCCTGACTGGTTCGGGGAGGTCAGCGCCGACTCGGTCACGTCTCCCGATGGCCCGCTGGAAACGGTCACGGTGGAACTGTTGGCATGCCGCGCCCGGAGGTTTCGCTCGAACTCGTGCGAGCTATCTATCCATTGTACGGCCTCGGCCTCGACTGGAATCGTCTTCATGGTAATGCGGCCGTGGGTGTCGGTCACGGGGCCACCAGGCCGCGCGACCGGCGGGGGCTCGTATCCGTCCAACGTGGAATCGAAAAATGCCTTGAGGAAGTCGGAGGAGAAGATATCACTCAGCGCTTCCGCTGATTCGGTGCCCCATTCGGCCAGCAGCTCTGGCCCGCTGAACCGGAGCCCCAGCCAGCTACCGCCCTGCTCCCTCAACTCCTCGAGGAAGCGTTGGTACAGCTCGCCGACGGCGAGGTCGTCGACATTGACGAGGACGACGTCGCTTTCCCCCATCATCTGTGGGGTGACGGCGAACGGCCGCAATGCGTGGCCTTGGTCGTCGACGGGGACCGGCCGGAGCGCCGGGTCGAAGGGCGGCACCTTGACGACCCTGCGGTCTTGGGCGATCTCCGTGGTCATGGCGCCGGACGGGCCGAACAGCTGGTTAGAGACCGCGACCCGTTGCTCCGCCTCGACCTGACGGGTATCGGCCGTCTTGCCGGTGCCGACGCCGTGAACAGCCGCCATGACGCGGCCGGGCAGTCCCAGGAGAAGGTTGTTGATGAACCAGGGGACCTGGACTACCCGCCGGAGCGATACTTCGAGCCTGAATTTCCCTTTGTACAGCTGGGACCCGCCGTTGAAGACGACGAGGTCGAATTTGCTGGGCCCCCCGGTGCGCGCAGCGGAGCCGCCACGCGTACGACTTCGGGAGTAGCCGACTTCGGGGTCGACATCGCTGACCCCGAGCCCACCGGGAGTTATGCCCAGGATATCGAACCAGAAGCCCCTCGAAGAGGAGCCACCGGACGACTCGATGCTCCAGTGGAAGGGGTTGGTGTACCGCCCGCCCGATAGCTCGTCGCGCGCTTCGTCATAGTGGAAGTCATCTTGCTGTGCGCCTTTGATGAACACATAGTAAGCAGAGTCGATTCCCACCGGAATCAGTCGTAGCCCGGTGCTCATCAGCCTTGATTCCAAGCTGAGCAGAGTTTTGGGGCTCAGCAACTCGCTCATCGGCTTCGTAAAGCGACCCTCCACCGACAGCGGAAGCTCAGAGAGGGGTTCATTCCCCGCCCGCGCCAACACCGCCGGCTCATTAGCGCGAAATAGGTCGATCACCGCGCCCACGAGTGGGTTCTGTTGGGAATTGTCGGCCCGTGTTCCGTCATCGGAGAAGGCGAACGACTGCGTACGTCCGAACATCCGCAGCCATCGAGGGTCGACGGACTGAGGACCGAGCCGCCCCGATGCGGAGTTTGACACCCACCGCAGGAGTTCGAGCGCGTCCGTCATCTTGATGCGGCGAACGTCCCGCATTTTCGCCGAAAGGCCATACGACCCTTTACGCTGGTACTCGACCTCAAGAGTGACGATGACATGCCTGAACAGATGACCGTGATTCGCAGGCGCGACCAAACTAATCTTACCCGAGGTCGCCCTGTCATATTGGGCTTCGCTCCGCGCCCGTCCGGAACCGAAGGACCGACCCGCGCTGGCACCGAAATGCTTTTTGATGCCCGCGTTGATTCCCAAGCTCAGCGAGTGCGCGCCTTTTTTCTGCGGCCCATACTGCAGCGCGGGCGTCTGCTCCCAGAAATCAAGCATCCCGCTTCTTACATGATTGGGGTTCTGGGTATTCGAGATCTGGGTCTCGAGCGTCAGGCGCAATACGAGAGGCTGGCCGTTGAAACGCCACGATACGGTCTCGGTATAGCGGCCGTTGACGCTGTGCGATATGAGGCCGAGTAGACGGCCGTCGTCGATGACCCAGTCGAGCACCGTCTCCAGACGGTCGGCAGGGAAGACTTTGGTGTCCAGCAGCATCGATGACAGTTCGTCATCGAGTTCATCCGAGACCGCCAGGCCGAGCAATCGGTCGTCCGGCTGCAGACGCTCTCTTTCCTCCCTCGGTACCCGGAATTCCCTGCGGTCGTGGCTGACGCGGACTCCGCTCGCCTCGTCGCCGACACTGGCGGCGACCCTGGGGAGCAGCAACTGTTCAGGCAACCAGGAGGTGATCGCCGCATTCTCGATATCGCGGGAAACGGTTATCGCATCGAGAGTCGCCGTGATTTTAAGGTCGACCCCACGCTTGTACCATCGGCTCGGGCCATCGATGGTCGGAAACCCGCCACCCACGCTCAGGGACGAGCTGCCCAGTTGGTCGATGTGTTGGCGTCCATAATTATATTTGAATTTAAGACCAATGGCATCGAGTACACCGCCGGTAGCCTCGTCTAGATCAAACCCGGCGGATGCGGAGGCACCGAGATTCATCGCTCCCGTCAGCGATTGCGCGGTGGGGGACGCGATCATCGTGCCCCGGAGCACCTCCACCTTACGGTCGCGGCGGATGCCGGTGGACAGCGTTTCGCTACGGCGGCCGGTGAGCTTGATCGTCACGCTGTGGCCATTCGGCAATTGCAGCTTGCGCCGGAATCCCCGAGACCTCAGCACCCGGCGACTCTGGGTGTTGGCACCGTCCCACCCGAAATCGACCACGATCTGCCGGTGCAGCTCGTGCCCCTGCATGGGAGTCAACGGGGGAAGGCCGCGTTGCTTGATCGCTTCCTTGCTGAGACCCATCACCGCCTCTGCGATCTCACGAGCGGACTTTCCGTCCAGCATGACGTAGCCGGGGCCGGCACCGCGGTTCTCATGGAGATGCGGGTGGTAGAGGGGCGTGCCCTGCTCCGCGGCCTCCTGCTGCTCCGCGGCGGGGTGGTCGGGTGCGACGAGACCCGGCCGCGGGGAGCCGGTGCCTTCGAGCTCCGTTTCAAACGCCGGAACGTCTTCCCTCGCCACCCGCCCGTACTCGGTCCCCGACTCCTGGAACGGGGGAGCGTCGTTCACTATCGACAGGTCGGAAACCAGCTCAAGCGTGAACCGTTGGCCCAGCTCGTAGGCGACGGTGGGCCCTTCCGTCAGGAGCTTCTGCCACAGCATGACCCCCCGGTCCACTCCCAGGCTCCGCGAGGAGCCGCCACCGGCGTTGCCCTTGGCATTGCCCCCCACGATGAACGACGGGCCGAAAGGTATCGTCAACCCGCCTGCCGAACTCCTCCCCGTGTTCCCGTAGAGGCTGTTCACCTCGATGGAGCGTTGCTGCATCCACGTGGTCATGTCGATATCCGCGCCTTGCAGACGGTGCACCGACTCGAGTTCGCTCTTCAGGACCAGACCAATCGGTCCGTCGATCCCCTCGAACGTGAACTCCTGCGAGGGATGACCGAGACCCGTGTGGTGGGTGTACAGACGCAGCTGGTGGCGTTCGCTCAGGAACAGCCGGATCTGCCGCATCGTCTCGCCACTGCGAGCGATGACGTCCGCGCCGAGCCGCTCAAGCAGGAACGTCTCCAGCTTCCCCCAGAGACGCTCCAGACCGTCGATCGCCTCCAGGGAGACATACGTCCACAAGACGTCGTCCGGTTTCTCCCCATGAAGGGTGATTTCTCGCTCCCGCTGCGGCACCGGCAGCCCATGGTCCGCGGGCACCTGCGGGACGTGCGAGTCGGGGAAGCCCACCTTCACGTCCAGCGGCTCCGAACGCACCGGCGGCGCGGCCTCGGCGGCAGCCTTGTACGGACCGACCGTCGCCCTCAGGCGGGCGCCCGTGTGGATGAACCAGACGGCATCTCCCGTCGGGGTCGTCCGCCGTCCCACGCTGATCGACGTTTCCGCGAGGCCATGGCTCCGTTCGCTCCCGGCGTTCACCGAACCCCCGGGGAGAAAGGGAATGCCGACGAATGACGCGATGGGCGCGGTCGACACTCCCCCGCTCCAGGAGGTCGACCAAGCCTGGGAAGCGGTGACGCGGAGGTCCGTCTCAGGGTCCCAGGCGACCCCCCACTTCTCTCCCTCCTTCGGATTATCCGGGCCGGCTACCCGGGCGGTCTCGCGCACGCCCTCACGCGGAAGTTCCAGCGTGACGTTGACGCGGTAGAAGTCGTCCCGGCCGGGCAGTTTGGCGATGGCGTCGACTCCACCGTGGGCGAGCCAGTCGCCCCACTCCTGGTCCCCCGCCTCCTGCCGGGTCTTGGCCAGCTCTTCCAGGGCGATGTTCACGAATTCGTCGACGTCCGTATCGGAGATTTCTTCGACGTCCGTGTTGAAAAGCGGCAGCTGCCGTACGGCCTCGCGTATGACCGTGTCCAGTTCGGCGATCAGGCCTTCCAGATCACCGATCCTGCCCGCCTCCCCGAAGCGCCCGGAAAGGGCCATCCCCATGGGCAGCCCCCGGATCGGGGCCGGCTTCTCCGGCGTGTCGGAGGGCGAGTCGGAGGGCGCACCTGCTCCCTCACCCGGTGGCGTGCGGGTTTGATCGGTGCCCTCGGCGTCGGTCGCCGCGTGTACGGGCATCCCCTCGGTATTGAACTCAACAGATGGCAGGTGCTCCGCCGCCACGCGGTCGTCGGCGCCATCGACAGACTCCAGATGGTTCTGCGGCGCCGCGACGTACGGGTCCAGGGGCGGCGGGTCGGAGAGCGTCCGCCCGAAGGCCTCGCCGAACTCGCGGCGCACGCGGGCGTCGAGCACCCGCAGGCCGCCCAGCTCGTGCGCCCGCGCCAGGTTCCGTCCGAGCTCGTCGATCACGGCGAGTCGCCTGCCCGGGACCTGCGCGCGTCCCGCGACGTCGATCCGCCAGCGGGTCAGCAGACCCGCCATGACGTCGCCGGTCACGGTCAGCTCGCCCTCCCGCCAGCGGGTGGTGACATCGGTGAGCTGACGGTCCGACAGCGGCACGTCCCGGCGCGCGTACTGCCGGAGCGCGTCCTGCTCCGCCAGCAGGAACCACACGGTGCGGCCGTCGAGCCGCTGCGGGTCCCGCCGGTCGATGCCCGTGGGGAGGAGCTTCGCGTGCTTCTCCTGCCGGCCCTGAACGGTGAAGTCCACCGGCGCTTCGAACAGGTAGGCCCGGTCGATCTTGAGCCTGATCATCTCGAGCGCGCCGCTCACCCCGCGGGTCCGGCCGGTGTTGTGCTGCCAGCGACGGCTCAGGTCGAACTCACCGGAGACGTTCGCCTGCCCGGCGACGTCGCCGAGGACGGCGTCGAGCTGTTCCCAGGTGACGCCCCAGGATTTGAACGCGGTGAGCTTGCTCTCCAGCAGCACCAGCGTGATGAGGCCGAGGACGAAGGGGTCGGAGGTCGCGTCGACGAACTTCGCGGGGCCCATCGAGCCGGAGATGTCCAGCGCGCCGAAGGTGTCGCGGAGCAGGCCGGGGTCGAACGGCCGGTCGGTCGTGTACTCGCGGTTCAGGATCTCCTTCAGGTGCGCCCGGACCACGGTGAGGCCCGCGAACGCGCTCACGTCTCCGTCCGCCGGTCCGGCCGGGCCGACCAGGTCCGGCAGTATCCGGGCCGCCGCCGCCCGCAGGCCGGTGACGTCCACGCCGAGGACGACGGCCTGGTCCAGGACGCCGGGCGGGGTGTGCTTCTCGGTGTTGAGCAGCTCGGCGACCGACATCATCGCGGGCGGCAGCGACGGATGCCGCTTGATGCCCAGCGGGGGCACGTACGCCTCGGCCGTCTGCCGCTCGAGCGTCGGCAGCACCCGGTCCCGCCGGCCCTTCGCGATCCTGCCTCTCGGCCCCGAATGCTGGTACTCGACCTTGACGATGTAGTCGTCGGTCATCCTGAGCTTCAGCGCCTTGCCGGCGACGTCCAGCAGCTCGGGCCGGTTGTGCAGGAAGCCGATCGCGTCGGTGGCGCCGACGGTCCGCTGCACCTCGGCGCCCACCAGGGCCGCCTTGAGGTAGTGGTACACGGCCTTGAACTTGAAACCCAGCGCCAGCTTCCGGGAGTGGTTCGTCGAGAACCCGGCGGTGTCCATGCCCATCGGCAGGTTGGTCAGGTGGAACGCGTCGGTGGTGTCGAGGTACTCCGGCGGCGCGTCCGCGCGGCTCCTGGCCCAGATGGTCACCTTGGCGGAGTCGACGTCCACATCGACGCCCGCGCCGCCGTGTCGCAGTCTGAACGTGAACTCCAGACCGTCCTGTTTCATCAGGTCGTAGTTGGTGAACAGGCCCTGCTGGGACACCTCCTTCTCGAGCAGGTCCTGGTTCTTCCAGCGGCTCTCGAGCTTGTTACCGTGTGTGTACCAGTGCTCTCCGGCGAACGGA
The DNA here is from genome assembly GCF_024055795.1 of Actinoallomurus purpureus. Taxonomy (GTDB): domain Bacteria; phylum Actinomycetota; class Actinomycetes; order Streptosporangiales; family Streptosporangiaceae; genus Actinoallomurus; species Actinoallomurus purpureus. Next base: position 99,014 of record NZ_JAMXMY010000015.1, read on the forward strand.
TCGTCGTCGTCCTCCGGCAGGAAGCCGTACGGCCGCACCTCGTCCGTGATGATGCGGCGAAGCTCCTCGACGGTCGACTCCTCCGGGAAGAGCAGGCCGAAGTGGATGCCCTTGCCCCGCAGGACGGGCGCGGGAACCGGCCCGGGACGCGGGTCCTCCGCGGGCTCGATCCGGGCCAGCCTGAAGAACTCCGCGTCGGCGTCGTCTTCGGCGACGTCCTCGACCGCACCGTCGTCCGGCACGGCACCCTTCCGCGCGACGTCGTCCCCGGTCCCGCGCACCAGCCGCGGATCGTACGGAACGGTGTCGCCGGTGGGAGGCGTCTTCAGGTTCAGCGCCTCCCGGTCCACCGGCAGGCCGTGCTCGAAGGCCTGCGGCTCGGGCACGCTGATCAGCCCCCGGCTCACCACCGGCTCCGTCACCGTCCTCGCCTCCGGTGACGTCTTCGCGCCTCGGGCCTTCGCCTCCGCCTGCAGCAGCAACTCGACGTCGTACGCGCCGGCGTGGCCCACCCAGCGCCGTACCTGGACGAGCAGGCCGACCCGGCCGGCCGACAGGGCGTCGACGTTCGTCTCGGTGTAGGAACCGCTCACGTTGAGTACCAGGCCCAGGTCGGAGAGGCCCGGGGGCAGCAGGCTGACGTCCACGCTCAGCGGGGTCACCGTGCTGCTGTTGGTGAGGTTGTGCGCTCCGCTGGTGCCGTCGATCGCGGTGCCGACGTCCTCGATGTGGCGCTTGTCGCTGGTCACTCCGACCTGCCGCGCCTCCCGCGGCGGGCGCACGCCGCGGATGCGCACCGACGCCACCGTACGGCCGTGGTCGTCGTGCAGCGTGAACCGGTAGCCGCCCTTCTTGTCGTTGACTGCCTTGGCGAGGTGGGTGTTGGTGTGGAGCACCTTCTGGTAGAGCTCGCTCCGGGTGCTGCCGCCGATCTTCAGCGTCAGGCCCTGCGACTCCAGCGTGCGCACGATCCCGTCGAAGAGCTTGGGGAGTCTCGTCAGGCCGGAGGCGTAGAAGTGCGGCGGCAGCCGGTCGGCTTTGACGCCATCGCCGGTCGCGGTGACCTGGTTCCCGGCCGGGTCCTCGACGTAGTTGTCCGCCAGCCACAGCTTCAGGCTCTCCGTACCCGGATCCGCGATCCTGACCGGCTTGATGTTCTCCCAGTCGGGCGTGCTCCCGTCCGGCGACGTCGTACGGACCTTGACGGAGATGTTCGGGCGGTGGGCCACCAGGGTCTCGGTGATCCGGTTGACCTCGACGTGGCCGCTCTCGGCGTCCATGAGGTGGCCGGTGCTGCGGTTGGACTGGTTCGCGACACCCCTGATCGAGACCCCTGCCCTGATGCCCGCGCCCGCGCCGATCCCGAACGACGCCGACAGCGCACCTGCGGTCCGCCCCGTCTGACCCGTGAACGTGTCCACGTGCGTCCCGGTCGCGAAGGTGGCGTTGACCGTCTCGAAGCCCTCCGGCGGCGGGGACCCGATCGTGGACTCCGCCGTCTCGTCCGCCGTGTCGTCGCGGACCTGCGGGTCGCGAGGGTCGAACGTGACCAGGAGCTCCGCCTCGCCCAGCTGCACCATCAGGCCGCTGGTGTTGGCGTCGTCGCCGCTGTCGCCGATGGTGTACGGGAACCTGGCGAGCAGCTGCTTGACGAGCATGCTCAGCTCGGTGTCCGGAACCGTCACCCCGCGGGCGGCGAGCTCCGTGGTGACCGCCCTGAGCAGCGCCGGCATGTACGGCAGGCCCTCTCGGGGGACGCCGCGGGACCGCGCCATCGGGTCGATGTCCTTCGGCGCCGTTCCGGCGAGGCCGGACGGCGCCGGCGGCATCCCGAGCGGCCCCGGCGGCGTCCCGGCCGGCGTGTCCCGTACGAGCTCGGGGGTCAGCACCGAGTGCACCGGCGTACCGACCGGCGTGTCCGGCTCGTACAACCGGAACCGCCCTGTCCCGGCGTCGGCCCGGGACGCGCCGTCACCGGCACCGGATGCCTTGCCCTTGCCCGGGCGCCGGTCGCCGGCGGACCGGGCGGTCAGCGTGCCCCTCTCGGGGTCGTAGTCCACGCCGTACGGTGCGGTCGGCACCGGCCCGTCGGTCACCTCCGCGAGCCGCCGGGCCAGTGACGCCGAGCCGGCGTCCAGCAGGAACGGCTGGTACCCGGGCGCCTCGGCCGTCAGTACGGCGGTCAGCACGTCGATCGGGACGGCCTTGTCGCCGATCACGACGTCGCCGTTCCGGATCCGGGCGATGACGAACACGGTGTCCGGGGGCACGATGGCGCCCAGCAGCCGGACGGTCCCGTCGTCGAGGGCGGGCAGGTCCGCCGGCGCGTCCGGGAACCAGATGCCCACCGGGCGTCCGTCCGTGGCCGAGCGCGTCTCGACGCGTTCGAGCACGTCCGCCAGCTTCATCGGCGCGGCCGGCGGCGGCTCGGCCTCATCGACGGGCACGGGGGGCTCCGGCGCCGTCACCGGCTCGTCCTGCCGGCTCTCCGGAGCCGTGGAACGCGATCGGATCGAGGGGAAGTGCTCACGGGCGAATCGGCGGAGCGCCGGTGCCTTGTACCAGCGCTTCGTCGTGGCCGGGGTGTCCTCACCTGGCGTGACCGGCGTCTGGTCGCCGGACGTGACGGGGGCGGCGGAAGGGTGCTTGAGGTTCTCGATCTTCTTGTGGACGAAGGCGCGGATCCGCTTGGGCTCGTACCAGCGGCGCTTCAGGGGGGTGCCGGCGACCGGCTCCGACGTCTCCGGGTTCGGGCCGAAGAGGTGAGGCAGCCGCGTCTCCAGATCGTCGGCCAGTCGGCGGCCTCCGGCCGGGTCGTCCTCGAGCGGGAGCATGCCGTACAGGCCGTCGGGCGCGTGCACCCGGATGATGCCGCGAGGACCGGCCAGGTAGACGTCGACGTCGAACCTGTAATGGCGGTAGCTGCGGGTGGCCTCCTTGTTCCGCTCCTCGGTCGCGCCGAGCTCACCCGACTGTTCCTCCGAGTGCTCCTGGCCGTACTCGCCGAGGCCGATGCCGAGCATCTTCGCGGACCCGGCCTCGCTGCCGCCCTCGGGGCCGAACCTCAGGTGCCAACCGGCGGATTCCTCGTGCTTCTCCTTGCCGGTCTCGCTCTCCTGGGTGTAGATCCGTCCCTTGAACGGTGTGCCGTCGACGGGTCCGATGACCTCTGCCCGGGTGATCTCCGCTCCGACGATGGTCTTCCGCCAGAAGACCGGCACTTGGTACGCGTTGCCCAGGACGTGCTTGATGTAGGGCCGGAGCATGCCCTGCCCAGTGAAGTGCTGGTAGCGCAGGCCCGCGATCGTCGTGAAGTCCAGGCCGGGAACCCGCCAGGCGCCGGGAGTCCGCAGGTCCCTCGGCCCCCCGTACGGTGAGGCGACCGGTCCGGCCCATCGCTCGACGGCGCCCGCGAACGGGACGCCCCACGGATGCAGGTTCTCGATGAGGGCGTTCACCGCGCCGGCGTCCTGTCCCTGCCAGGGCCCGTGCTCGACCCACTGCGGGTCGGTCCCCAGGACGGGCGCGGGGGCCTCCGCCGGCACGTCCAGCATGGCGATGTGGTTCGGGACCAGCAGCCGTACGTCGCCCTTGAGGCCGTCCGGACCCGGTTCGTCCACGTGGTACCAGACGAACGGTCGGAGGTCGTACCAGAGATCACCGAGCTCGCGGGCCTGCGTGAGCCAGCCGAGGCCGGTGACCACCCCCTTGACGCCGCGCACCGGAACGTTCAGGATCTCCGGCGGCTCGACGCTCAGCCCCATCTCAAGCCGGAACTCCAGCGGATGCCTGTACTCCTGCGAGCCCTCCCGGGTGCCGGCGCGGTAGATCTCGAGCTTCTTCTCGCTCTCCTCGGAGCCGTGCCCGGACCTGCGTTCGTAGCCGCCGCCGATCTCCGGCCCCGCGTGGCCCTGGCCATGACCCTCCCGGCCGACCCGGGCGCGAACGTCGAAGCCGAGGTCCCACCCGAACGAGGAACCCTCACTCTCGGTCAGCTCCGCCTGTCCCTCGTTGCGGAGGGTCAGCTTCACCTCCGGCCGATCGAGCTGTTCCGTGGCGACGCCGGTCCGCGCCGTGAGGCGTATCCAGAGGTAGCGGGTGGTGCCGAAGGGCAGCGGCAGGGGCACCCAGCGGGTCACGCCCGACCCGGTCAGCTCGCCGTTGTACTGGTTGCGCAGCCCGTCGGACGCGTAGGCCGACTCGATGATGCGCCACAGCAGGTTCGGCCGCTCCTCGTCGTCGAAGAACGCGCGCAGGAGGCCGCGTTCCCGCAGCCGTTCCTTGATCCGGTCGAGGACGTCCTCCCCGCCCAGGGTCTCCGGGTAGGACATTCCCTTCAGCAGCGGGGGCGGTACGTGACTCGTCGGCGGATGCGGAACCGGCGGTGTCACTCCCGGCGCGGTCAGTCCGAGGTCGAAGATCCGGCGCTCCGGGACGAGCAGGTCCATCGCGTCCGTCACCCGCAGGTAGCGGGTTCCCATCGTCCGGCGGGACCTGCCCTTCCACCGGAAGAGCGTGACCTCGAACACCGGGTCCATGCGGTAGGTGTGCGTCTTACCGCCGTACGTGGCCCGGCTGATGTCGACCGGGCCGCGTTCTTTGCCCTTCTCCCGTTTACTCTCCCACTGCGCCCCGCCGTGGCCGGTGACCTGGACACGCGCGCCGAGAGGATGGTCCTTCTCCACCGAGGAGTCCTCGCCCCCGGTGTGGTCCGGGCCCCCCGCCAGGTCCGGCACGTCCCCGCCGAACAGGCCGTCCTCGGGGCTCAGGGAGTGCGGGGGCTTTGCCTCAGCGCCCAGCCGGAACTGCGGTCCCGCGCTGAACATCGGGCCGCCGCCCCACTTGTGTTCACCAGAGGCCTTGTGCTGGGTGGTTCCCTGCGCGTACTGCTCGATCTCCGTGCCGTCGTCGGCGTTCACATGGCGTGGCCGGTAGCCGCGCAGCCGGATGCGCAGCGCCTGCTTCATCCCGTCCGCGCCTCGCGGCAGGCCGACGAAGCGGCCCGACGTCCCGGCGAGCGCGGGGAAGAAGGCGGCGAGTTTGTCCGGCTGGGCCATCTCCTTGAGCTCGAGGGGCCAGTTGGCCTCATCGGCGAGCCAGTCGTCCGGCAGGCCGTTCGCCCTCGCGTACATCCTGGCCGCGAGGCGGGGAAGGTGCGGGATGACGAAAAAGGACGGGTACAGCCCGGACGTCCCGCCGGCCCAGAAGTCGGCCTTGGGCTCCTGCGGCCAGTACCGGATCACGGCAGCCCGGCCGGCCGCCCGGATCTGCTCCAGGGTCAGCGGCACGGCGGGCCGGTGCTCGTGCGGTACCACGACCCGCGCGGTGACATCGTTCGGCCGATCGATGAACCAGGGCTCGGCGTGACCGCCGACCGCCCGCACGGACAGCTCGTAGATGACGTTGTAGTTGTGCTCGTCGACGTTCTCGGTGGTCTCGGTACGGCGGTAGGACTTGGCGCCCCCGGAGAAGTCTTTCTTGGGGCTGTAGGCGTAGCCGCCGCGCACGCCACCGGCACCGATCGCGACCCGCAGCCAGTCGAACGCCCTGACCCGCAGGCCCGCACCGGCCGCCGCCCGCACGCCGAGCTCGGTCTTGCGGTGCCCGGCCGCCGAGGCCGCCATCAGCGCCCGGCCGTTGACGGTCATCTTGTAGACGCCGTCGCGGTTCAGCCGCTCCATCAGGTGGGCCTTGGCCCTGAGCACGTACTTCCGGCCGCCGAGCGTCACCGTGTGCTCGATCGCGGCGATCAGGGGGTTGAAATCGGACTCCAGCGCCGGCCGGCTGTACCAGGTGGCCATCTCCAGGTCGACGTTGGACCAGTCCGGCTTCTGCTTCCGCGGCCGCTCCGACAGTGAGTCGTGGTGCAGCCTGGCGAGGACCCCCCGCAACTGCTCGTGGACCAGTTCCGAGCCGGGCAGGGTGACGCCCATCCCGAAACCGATGCCCTTGCGCGCCGCGAGCGCCAGCGGCTCGAGGTGACCCGGATCGACCTTCATCGTGCGGCCCAGCCGCTTCGGCCGGACGTACGCGGGCCGCGGCGGCAGACCGGTCCGCGGCGGCTCGAGCACACCGACGTTCGGCCGCGCCGGCACCGGCGCCGCCGTGTCCTGTCCCGCGCCGTCCTGCGCCACCGTTGACGTGTGGACGCCCTCCTGCGCCAACGGCGAGGTCTCGGTCCCGTCCTGCGCCAACGGTCGGGTCTGGGTGCCGTCCTGTGCCAGCGGCGAGGTCTCGGTCCCGTCCTGCGCAGGCCGGGGACGCAGCTCCGGCGTCTGGACGGCGCCGGTCAGCCGCTCCTCGAAGTCGGCGGCGTCCCGCTGGGCGACGCTGACCTCCGACTCGACCACGGTGCTGACCCGCTCGAGGTCGTGGGTGGTCGACCGGATGTCCACGGTGAGCTCCAGCCCCGACCGGTAGCGGGACTGCGGGCCCGTGGTGTTCAGGACGGTGTGGCCGAGGGCCTGCTCGGTGGCGCCGTACCCGGTACCGCGTGAGAACCCGAAGGCGACCGCGGGGCCGTGGACGAAGCCCTTCTCGCCGTCGTCGTGGTGGCTCGGGTCGGCCAGTCCGGCGAAGCTGAGGTCGAAGCCGATGAACGCCTTGCTCTCCGCGAGCCGGCCCGGCTTGACGGACAGGCCCGCACCGGTGTCGAACCGTACGGGGGTGTCGCTGTCACCGATGTACTGGAGGCTGGCGATCCGCGCGCCGATCGAGAAGTGCCCCTTGAAGAAGCCCTTCGCCATCTTCACGCGGAGCTGCTTCGTCGGGATGCCGCTGCTCAGCAACAGCCGGCTGCGGTTGCGGACCGACGGCTCGGTGAGGTGCTCCAGAACCTCGGTCATCACCTGATGCACGGACTTGGCGGGCATCTGCGCTCCGAGGAGCCGGCGCTGCAGCGCCGTCACGGCCGGGATCGTGTCGACCGCGTTGATCACTTCGGTGGCCTGGGACGGCCGCTGCCCGGCCTGCCCACCGCCGGTCCTGGGCACCGTACGGTCGGGACGCGGGGCGTCCGTGGCCGTGAAGGACTCGGGGAAGTCGACGTCGAAGCGCGTGGGCAGCACCACGTCGTTCGGACGTTCCTCGCCGTCCACGAACACCCGGACCGCCATGCCGCTGCGGAAGCGGGTGTTCTTGGCCACGAAGAGCTTGCGGCCGGCGATGAGCTGCCGCTCCCGCTCCACCTCCCGCGCGTGGGCCGAGCCCGCGCCGATCATCGGCACACCGGGGATGAACACCGACGCCACCGCCGTGCCCAGGCTGATGAAGGTCAGCAGCATCCCGTCGAGCCCGGTGGAGACCTCGCGGGACGTCTTCCCGCCGGACGACAGCGAGGCGAACGACACCGCGAACTCCCGGACGCCGCCGCTCGGCTGCGTCCCCAGCGTCACGTCGCTCAGGACGGGCCGGAGCCAGACCAGACGGCCGTCGGCGACGGACAGGTGCCCCTTCTGGAAGAGGAGCCGCCAATCCTCGGGGTCATCGGTCCGGAGCAGGTCCCGAAGCCCCTGCTGGATCGCCGCGCTCAGCTTCGGGCCGTCGTCCGCGTGCCTGGCGGCGCTGCCGACGTGGTGCGCCCAGAACTGGACCTGGTCGGCCGACCACGGGTCGACGCCGGTGAACGTCGCCTCTCCCAACGCGTCGGTCTCGACGTACCACGGAGCCTGCTGGACGGCGCGCGACTGCTCGCCGCCGTCCTCCTGCTCGAACCCGGTCTGCTCGAACCCGGCCTGCTCGGTCCCGACCGGCTCGGAACCGTCCTGTACGGGGACGAGCGCCGTCTCGGGTGCCGTCTCCGTCTCCGGCGCTTCAGACGATGTCGACGCCGCGTCGCCCGGCTGGTGAACGATCCAGCGGTCGGCCGACACGTCCTCCGTCTCGGGAGTGAGGACCGGGCCGCCCAGCCGGACGGCGAGTTCGTCGGCGAACGACAGGCCGCCGCCGGGCCTCGACGTCGCCGTTCCGTGCACCGGGAGCAGCAGCGGATCACCCGGCTCATAGGCCGTGTTCTTGCCGACCCAGCGTGCGATCCCCTCGGGGGTCCTCGGGCCGCCTTCGAAGAACAACGTGAAGGCGCCATGGTCGTAGGATCCACGGACGATCAGCGTCTCCCGCGATTCGACCGGAGCGATCTCCTCCATCACCAGGTCGCCGCCCTCGTCATCGGCCCAGCGGACGCGCTTCGCGCTCGGCCCGGCGTCCAACCGACCTGGTGCCATGAAAACCCGGTTCCCGCCGAGAGCCGTGTCTCCGGTCTCCGCCGTGGACGTGTGCGCGCCGGACGACGTTCCGGAAGGCGGCGCCCCGGCGGCTTGCGAGGGCGGCCGGTGCTCCGTCTGGGCTCCGGTGTACGGGTCGACCACGATGACCCGGCGGTCGACGTGTGCGGCGAGCCGGTCGGCGAAGGAGGACGCGCCGGCCGCAGTGGACGTCCCGGCACCGCGCGCCATCAGCATCACGTGATCAGACTCCGTGCCGGCGAAGTTCCGGGCGATCCAGCGCGCCGTCTGCCGCGGATCGCGGGCGTACCCGGCGAACGACACGGTTCCGGTGCCGGGATCGAATTCTCCGGTCACGATCGGGGTGGCCACGGCACCCGGAAGCCAAGGTCGCTTCCCCCCGGACTCCCCCATGAACTCCCGGAGGGATTGGTAACTCCGCTCCTCCGCGTAGGTCTGCAAGATGGGATTGGCCTTGTTCATGCCTCCACCCGGCCCGTAGAGCCGCTCCAGGAGTTCGACCATCTCCGTCGACTCGTGGGCACGCACCCACTTGGGCCCGTTGTTGCGCGGCAGGAGGGTCTCGGCTCCGATCCCCCCGTTCGTCCCCAGCCAGGCGTTCGTGAGCTGGGCGAAGTACTCCTTCTCATGGGTCGCCGAGTAGTTCAGACTGCCCGGTATTTTGGGATTGGCGAATGGCCCGTCCGGCCATTGAACCTTGGCCCCGGCCTTCTTCTTGGCCGCGAAGTCCCGGGTGATGAGCCGCCTGTCCTTGTCACCGAGCGTCTTGTGGACGACGTGGGCGAGTTCGTGGATGACGACGGAGTAGTGCATGGGGTAGACCGAGGTGAACGCGCTGATCTCACCGAGGATGTTCTCCTCCGGCATCGTGACGAGACCATCGACCTCCATGCCGCGATGATCCTCGAGAGGCTTGCCCTTGAGACGAGTCCCGGCGTACTCACGGAAACCATCCAAGGACGTTACCGGCTCGTTTCGCGGGATTATCACCGCCCTTCCGTTCTGCTCCGTGAGCACTTTCTCCGCCACTTTCGAATTGTGGCGGAGCACCCGGGTGATGATGTCGTGCAGCGCCTGCCGCGCCATCGCGGGCCGCTCGACGCCCGGCGGCACCGCGATCATCAATTGCGCCACCACGGACGCGAAATGCTCCGGCTCATCCCGGGGCAACGAGCGGCGCAGTTCCTTGACGAACTCCGTATTCCGGGCCCACCAGCCTCGTATCTCCGCAGGCAGCCCCGCCACCATCCCGAATCGGTCGGCCGGCGGCAGTGCCGCCAGCCCCTTGGCCGCCTGCACAGGCTCCGTCTCCGGGGCGAGCGCCGAGGCCATGTTCCGGACTCTGCCCTTCAGGCGTTTCCAACCCCGCGAGAGCGAAGACGCCGAGGATCCGGAGGCGGCGGCTTCGGCACGCGGCGCACCGGCCGACGAGGTCGGTGTAGGCGCGGGGGCCAGGTTGGCGCCGTCCAGCGAGGGAGCGTCGGTCATCTCGACGTCGCGCGGAGGAGCCTCCGTCATCTCGACGTCACCGCCGGCATCGGGCCGCACGGCCGCCGGGTAGGGGGCGGAGCTCCGGTCGGTCGATCGGGCGAGGCCCGCGGCCGGACGCGCGGTGGTCGTCCGCCGTACGTCCGCCTGAGGCAGCCCGTAGGAGTCGATGGCTCGTTTGAGGTACTTGGCGAGGGGACCGGTGACGGAGGTATCGCCGCTTCCCGCCTCCGCACCCCCGGGAAGCCGCTCCTCGCCGATCCCTATGGTGCGGCCGTACAAGTCGGCGCGTACCTGCTCGTACGGCCCGTCTCCCTTCTTTCTTCCGGCGAACGCCCTGAATTGGGGCAGAGAAGTGAGCCGCTCATTCTCCCCGATGACCACCACGCTCACGCCCGCGACCGCCATCCGCTCCGCCACACCGGGCTTGGCGAGCATCCGGGCGATGACCTGATGTGCGTTCCGCCGGGCGGTCGCGGCCTCCGCAACGCTTGGGGAGACCGTCAGCATCAGGTGCGCCGCCGCCGACACGAACTCCTCGGGGGCCGACGACAGGGCGGCACGCAGGGCACGGACGAAGTGGGGATCGCGCGCCATGACCTCGCGATCCGCCGGGGACATGGACCGGAGCCACGCGGACCGGTCGGCCGATGAGAACGCCGCCACCTCGTTCGCGCGCTCGACGAGCTTCCTCTGCGGCCGGGTGAGCCCATAGGCGTGGACGGCATCGCCCAAATGCCGGGCGAGGGCCTGAGGGCCACGGCCTCCCGTGGTCGCGGCGCCGAGAAGAAGCTCCTCGCCGATCCCGATGGTGCGGATCTGCCGGTGTACGCGCGCCTCGTCGTACCTGACCGGCGCCTTCCCAGCTCGGGCTCTCTGCTGTCTTCCGGCGAGCGTGCTGAAGGCGTCCACGGACGTGAGCCGCATGTCTCGCGGGATGATCACCACGCTGACGCCGTCGCTGATCATCTTTTCGGCGAGCTCCGGGTGGTAGAGCATCCCGGTGATGACCCTGTGGGCCGCGCGCCGGGCCTCCGCCGGTGACTCGACCCCGGGCGGCGTCTCGATCATGAGCTGCGCCACCGCCGACGTGAACTGCTCCGGGGGCAGGTTGCCGCGAAGGGAGGCCAGGAACTGCGGATTGCGCGCCAGGCCGCCCCGCTCCTCCTCCGACATCGACTCCAGCCGCGCGAACCGGTCGGCCGGCGACAGCGCCTTCAGCCGCTGGGCGTTCCGCAAGGCCTCTGCCGCCCGGTCCAGCAGAGCCCGATTCTCCGCCGCGTTCCTCGCGAGGCTCGCAGCCGACCGCACGTTCGGCAGGGGTCGGCCCGAGCGCGGGGATTCCAGGCTGCCGCCCCCCTCGTCGGCCCAGCGGACGCTCTTGCCCGCGTTGAAGTAGCGCTCCTCCGGGAACTCCGACGCCGGCACGTCCCAGGTCAGCGTCTCCTGCGCCGGGAAGTCGGCCAGGCGGCCATCGGGACGGGCGACCCGCCAGACGCTCGGCCGGCCGTCGGCCCGCGGCGCCAGGTGCATCGCCGACCGGGTGACCGCCACCTGGGTGAGGAACCGATGCGAGACCATGCCGGTCTCCCACACCGGCGGTCCCACGACGTCCTCCCCCTCCCGCACGACAGGGCAGGCGAGGATCACGACGTCCGAGTACCCCTGGTCCGCGATGGACCGCGCCGCCGCCCCGACCAGACCCGGATCGAGGTTCCGGCCGTGCCCCGTGATGAAGGCGGTCGACTGCGGGTCCCGGTACGGCGGGGTGAACCGCGCACCTTCCAGGCGCCCCTCCGACCGGCGCCACAGCACCGCGGGCATCTCCCGCAACCGGCCGTAGTCCGGCGCACGGAGCGCCCATTCGGCCGGAGGGAACGCGTGCAGCCCCACAAACCGCCGAAGCCCCTGAGGATCGAGGGAGCCGAAGGTCCGCCACGGCCCGGATCCGTCGGCCGGCAGCGGCACGGACCGAACGGGCGGCGACCACCCGCCCGGCCGGTAGGAATCGCGGGTCGCCGGTATCGGCTGAACGCGCCCGACCGCGAGCGGCTCGCCGAAGACCCGGTCGAGGAGCCAGGCCATGAGGGGTTCACGCATCCGCAGGACTTCCGGAGCGTTGAAGTAGTCCCGTACGAGCTTGGCGAAGAAGTCGACGATCTGGGCGCTCACCCTGCGGTCGGAGATACCGGAGCCACTCAGGTCATCGAAGATCGCCGGCCTGTCGTATCCGGCGCCGCGGCGCACCGCCGCGCCCGTGGCAGAACCTCCCGCGCGGGAGGTCTGTTCCTGCCGGGCCAGCTGACGTCGCCGGTCCTCGGCCGAAAGGCCGGGGATTCCCCCGGTCCTCGTATCTCCCGCCCCGAGACGACGACCACTGCCCTGGAAGGCCGTCGTCCCTCCGTTCCGCTGGGCGGCGTCCGCCTCGGCGGCCCGGCGTGCGACCTCCTCGCGCTGCTCCTGGGTCAGTCCCTTGCCGAGGATGAGAACCGAGAGGTACCTCAAGATCAGCAGATGGCCGTCCGGACCACCGGGGACGCCGTCTATCAGCGGCTCCTCGCCGAGCAGGTCCTCCTCGGAGACGGCGATGTGCCCGGACGGGTAGTCGTACGCACCGCGGGCCTGGTCGGCGCGGTTGGGGAGGGGCAGGGCGGTCAACCCCCCGCCCGGCCGTTGCACCCAGATGTGCGTGTCGGACGCGTGCTCGCGCCAGTGGGGCAGGGAGGTCAGCCGCTCACCCCGCGGGATGATCCACACCCGCGCGCCGGAGGCGGACGCCAGCACCCGCAGGGCCACTTCCGGATTCATCAGCATCTGCGCCAGGAAGTACTGCAACCGCTGCCGCGCCGCCTCCGGCTGCTCGACCCTCGAAGGCACCTCGATCAGCAACTGCGCCGCGGTCGCCGCGAAGTCCCTCGCCGTCAGTTCCCGGCCCACGGCCAGCGCGAGCGTGCCGACGAACGCCCGGTCGGTCGCCAGCGCGGCCCGCTGGGGGGCCGGCATGGACTGCAGGGCCCACGCCCGCTCCTGCGCCGACATCGTCACCAGGTGCTGTGCCAGAGGCGACGAGGGCGGCCGGCCTCCCATCACTCGCGCGACGGTCTCGGGCGGCAGGGCCTCGGTGACGATCTCCCGCTCGAAGCCGGCCTGCCGGAGGCCGTCCTGCGCGAAGACCTCCTGGCCCCGAGGCTCCTGCCGCAACGCGTCCTGCCGTTGCAGGCCCGGTACCGGTCCTCCCTGCCGTGCCCCCCGCCTCCTGGAGGACCTGGGCTGCACGTCGCGGGCCGCCTCCGATTCTGAAGGCGGCGGCGCGAGTGCGTGGTCCGGACGGTGCCCGTTCCCGCGACCGACCTCGGTGGGATCGCCGGACGAGGCCGCCTCATTCGGTGCCACGGTGTGGAGCGCCGGGGAGGATTCGGCGGCAGCGGTGTCGCCGGCCGGAACGTGGGCCGGGCTCGACGGTGCGGTGGACGACCGGCCGGCGTGCTCCCAGAACTCCCGGTATTCGCGTGTCACCTCGTCCGCCGGCGACGTCGCGTCGACCGGCGGTGCGCCGTTCAGGGAGTCCGGAGCATCGAAGGTCCAGTCCAGGAGCGGGAGTATCGGTTCCTCGTGCCGGCGCACGTAGTCCAGGCCGGTGTTGCGCGGCAGACCCGTGGCAGGGTCCGCTCCGGGTTCCAACCCCAGGTAGGCGCCGACCAGCCGGCCGAAGTACGCGCGCTGGTCCCGGTCGGCGGCATCGGCGCGGAGGTAGTTGGCCATCCCGGAGTAACCGTGGGGCCATTCGACGGTTGGCCCCGACGTTTGCGCGAAGCGCTTCTCGCCATGCCATTCGACGACGTCCCACCACTGCTTGCTGGTCAACGCCGTGACCTTGATGAGGCTCGCGAGATGGGACGTGGCCCGGGAGTATTCGCCGCCGAGGATGTCCTCCGCGGCCACGGCGGTCATCCCGGGAACGAGGTCGAACTCACCGTCCGAGGCACCGCGAACGACGTCCCCATCACCGCGTCCCGCGCGATCGCGCCAGGGCGGCAGGGAGGTCAGCGGCCTGCCCTGCGGGATCACCCAGACCCGCGCCTCGCTCAGCAGGGCCTTCTCGGCCACCAGCGGGTTGACGAACACCCGGGTCAGGAGTGCCCGCAACCGCCCGCGCACCAGGTCCGGCCGATCGACGCCCTCGGGCATCTCGATCATCAACTCCGCCGCGACCGCCGCGAACTCCCAGGGCCGGAGCGCCGCCCGCAGGGTGCCCACGAACCGCCGGTCCTTCGCCAGCGCGGCGCGCTCGTCGCCCGGCAGGGACTGCAACGTCCACGCCCGTTCCGCCGGCGACAGTCCCACCAGACGCTTCGCCGGAAGCGACGAGGAATCCGGCCACCCGCTCACCAGCGACCAGAAGGCGGGGAGACGATCATTCTCTTCCCGCGTCTTTTCGACCGGGTTGGCCTCCATCGGATCGTCCCGGCCCCCGAGGAGCCGTTTCAGGATGGGAAGCAGGGGCTTCTCGTACGTCTCGACCCACTTCATCCCGTTGTTACGCGGAAGGCCGGTCCGTACGTCGACTCCCTTGTTCACCCCCAGGGCCACGGCCCCGAGCTGCGCGAAGTATTCGAACTCGTCCTGGGCCGAGTAGTTCTTGATCTCAGGTCGTTGTGGGTGCGTGTACGGACCGTCCGGCCACTGGACCGGAACCCGACCAGGACCCTTCGCCCTCAGGAACCTCTCCGAAAGGTTCTTCCTCCGCTGGAACCTCTCCCAGATGAGACGCTGCTCGTCCTCGGGAAGGTGCTCGTGCAGCCAGTGGAAGATCTCATGGGCGCCGGTGGAATAGCCGTCCGGATCGGTACCTCCGATGAGGGATTCCTCCCCGAGGAGATTCTCCTCGGGGATCGCGGTCATTCCCGAACCGTGCTGGTGGGCGCCCCGGAGCCGGTCCCAGGGCTCGCGTCCGGGGATGGGTTGACCGGCCCGCCTGCGCCAGGGGGGCAAGGACGTCAACCGCTCGCCCCTCGGGATCACCCATGCGCTCCCAGGGCCGAGCAGCAGCCCTTCGGCCATGTCCGGATCCGCGAGCAACCGCGTCAGGAGCGCCGCGAGTGCACCGTGGGCCGCGAACGGCCGTTCCACCTCTCGCGGCATCGTGATCAGCAACCGCGCGGCGACCGACGCGAATTCCTCCGGATCCGTGAAGCCCTCCCGTAGCTTCGCCACGAAGTCCACGTTCCTGAGCTCGATACGGTCGTCGTCCGGCATGATCCGCAGCTCCGCCGCCCGCTCATCCGCGGACATCCGCACCAGACGCGCGACCAGGCCGGCATGGTCCAGAGCGGCGGGATCCCATAGCCGCTTGAGGCCCTGATAGGTCTCGCTCTCCTCAGGGGCCTCCTCGAACAGGTCGAGTGTCGCCCGAGCGGGGTCCTTTCCGAACAGCCACTTCATGAGGCCGTAGAGCGGCCGTTCGTGAGCCCTCACATAGTGCGGTCCGTCGTTGGTGGGGAGGAGCGTGTTGGCGTCCAGCCCGGCGTTGGCGCTCATGTGCGCGGTCACGAGCCCGACGAAGTACTGCCGGACATCCACGGCAGTACGGTTCACGTCATCCCGCTTCCGGGGATCGGGGTGCTCCGGACTGCGGTAGCGCCCGTTGGGCCATTGGACGGCCTCCCCGAGGTATTCCTTCTCGGTGAACCAGCCCTCGACCGCGTCCCGCTGCTTCCCGGTCAGCGCGGAGTCGTACATCAGCTCGGCGATCTGATTGACGATCACCGAGAGGCCGTCCGGATCGAGGACTATCTCCTCGCCTACGACCATCACCGGGTCATCGTGGACCTCGATGTGGGTCCGGGCCGTGTCCCAGTCACCGATGCCGGCGAGATGGCGCCACGGCTCCAGAGAGGTGAGCGGCTCATCCCTCGGGATCACCCACACGCGCGGGCCGGCGAGCAGCAGACGTTCGGCCACGACCGGTTTCACGAGCATCCGCGCGAAGATGCCCTGCAGATCCTGACGCGTCGCCGCCGGCCGCCTGACGCCCGCCGGCACCTCCAGCAACAGGTGCGGTGCCAGGTCCAGGAACTCCCGCACCGGCAGTTCACGACGCATCCCGGTCACGAAGGCCCGGCTCACGAGGCGACCCGTGGGGCTCCGGTCGAACATGAGCCGTTCACGATCGCGGGCGGGCAGGGACTCCCACTCCGACACCCGGTCGTCAGGCGACATCGCCGCCAGGCGCGTCACCATGTCCCAGGGGACGATCGGCGCGGCGCTCGCGGTACCCGGGGCGTGTCCCGGACCCGCCGGCTGGGTCCCGGGGGCCATCGACGACCGCTCCTCGGCCTCCGGCGAAGCCGATGCGTCGGTCATCCGCGTGTCGCCGTGGGGATCCGCCGTTGTCGCGGCGTCCGCGAGGTCCGAAAGGTCGCCGCCCCGTACGGCGTCGGTGCCGGCGGGTGGGATGTTCCGCTCTGCGACCTTGGCGAGGATGCCGGTGGCCCACTCGTTCGCGTCCTCCCGGTCGGCTCCGGTGGTCGCCATCGTCAGCAGCGAGACGATCCTGTGCATCAGGACGGAGGCGGCCGCCCCGTCCGGAAGGATCTGCGTGAACCTCTCGGTGTTCCCGAAGAGAAACGCCTTGATCTCGGCGTAGGTCAGCCGTCCGGCGAGGAGATCCTCGTTGTAGACGCGATCGCTGAGCCGTTTGAGCGCGTCACCGGCTTCGCCGGTCCGCTCAGGCGCACGCTTCAGGGCGAGAAGGAGGGGGTCGATCGTCGCCTTGAACAGGTCCCATGGATGAACATCCTGCGACTGGCTCGCCGGCGCGCCGACCATTCGCAGAAGGACGTCGGCCCCGTTCTCGCGCGACGGGCCGGCCGGAGGGGAATCGTGGGGCGGAGCGGCCGATTCCCTGGGCTGTCCAGGATTGAGCGCTTCGACGGCCGACGCCGCCCGGTCGAACTGTGGAACAACGTCCGTGGCCGGGTCGGCCAGGTCGCGGGCGAGCCGTTCGGTCTCGGCGGCGCGGATCCGCGCGTAGTGCTCGGCTATCGTGGCCGGCGATTCGAACATCGCCGCGAGCTTCCGGTACAGCTCCTCGTACTTGGCCGAATAAACGAAGCGTCCGCCATCACGGACCAGTTCACCTCCGTCGGTGACCGTTCCGTCCGCCCACACGAACTCCTTGGCGAAGTTCCGGTTCGGTGCGTACCGCAGCGTGGTTTCCTTCTTCCGTTGATACGACGCCGTCGGCGTGTACGAAGAAAAGTCCGCCTGGTAATACTGGTGGGTCTCCACGAAAAAGCGCTGCGCGTCCGCACCGAATCCGCCTTGCTCCAATGTCGTCAAATCAGCCGGCGGACGGCGGCCGAGGCTGTTGAGAGCCTGCTCGACCGCCTCCCGATCCAGCTCCCACGCCGTACGCCCCGGCGCCTGCTCCACCGCCGGCACGGCATCCCGCGCAACCCTCAGGCGATAAGCCCACTCCACGATGTAACCGAACGCGGTATCCGCATCATGCCGACCACGCAGATAAAGCCCGATCGGATCCGAATCCACCAACGCCCGGGCCGCAAGGAAATCGCGATAGCTCGACCACAACGTGGGATAACGCCGCATCATCGCAATCGCGAGCAGATGCTCGGGCTCACGATCGTGGCTGTCGGCGTCCTTCCCGAACGCCGCCTTCGACGCCTCCTTCTCGATGTCATGGAACAGAATCGCCTTCGCGACCGCGTCGACGGACACGAACCGCGCCTCACCCGCCAGAACAAGGAACTGCCCCAACACCAACTGAGCATGGTCGTAGAACGTGAACTGCTCCGACGGCGCACAGATCGCGTCGAACTTCGACGTCAGCTCCGGCAGCTCGGCCAGCAACCCATCCACCATGCGGCGGGCCACCACCTGCACGGTGCCACCGGACTCCAGCAGCCCGCTCAGCCGCCAGCCCACCTCACGGTGCCACTCCTCACGCTCGGCCCGCGTGTCACGCCATTCCGCGAAGGAATTCGGGAACGGCGGCTGCGCCGCGACATTCTCCGGGTCGACCGTCCGCAGATCCGCGTCGACCTTCAACCGCTCATAGTCGGCCGCCATCAACGCACCGATCGCCGCCTGCGTGGCGACCGCCGGGACCTTCTCCATGAACGCCTCGACCTGCTCAGCGGTCACGGGCGGCACCACGATCGAGTCGGCGGCCGCGGCGGCGAGGCCGCCGGCCCGATTCGCGATCTGGTCGGCCATCTGCACACGGAACTGCTTGGATACGTGCGCCAGATAAGGGCTGCCCGACAGGGCGCGCCGGGTCGCCCCCACCATGCCCGGGACCAGCTCGTTCGTCACCGCGGCACGGATCACTTCCGGCGCGGCGCCGACGAAATCGCGTTCCTGGAGACTCTTCGCGCTGACCTTCTCGATGCCCGGCAGCAGGTGCTCGATGGAGTCACGCAGCAGGGCCAGGTCGATGGGTGTGCCCCGAAGCCTGTTGATGACAGCGGTAAGGGCCTGCCGCAGCGCCACGTCATCCACGATCGGCTTGCCGGCATTCGCCACGAGGCCGCCCAGCCATCCGTCCCTGGCGGTGGAGAACCACCCGGCGGGCGGATCCTGTGCGATCCCGGTGAGCTGGCGGACGATGGCCGCCCCACCTTCGGCGCGGATCACGTTCGCGAGATCATGTCTCACCCCGCCGGATAGCCAATGGACCAGCCGCTCATCCTGCTCGACCGCTCCGGCGAACACCTCCGTGACGTGGGTCAGGACGGCGGTCCTGAAGTCTTTGGTTTCTCCACTCGGACTCGTCCACGTGTCGTTCAGGATGGCGAGAAGGGCTTCCGGAGAGCGGACGACACCGTACTCCTCCTTCATCCGCCGGACGAAAGCCCTGAGCGTCACCGCAACGGTGCTCGGGAGGATATTAGTCGCCAAGCGGCTCTTGACCGCAGCGATATCGATGGGCGGTGGATTCGTAATTGCGGCGATATGATCCCGAGCCGCGACTTTGATCTCACCGACGGCATGTTCGATGACGGACCCTACGCTGGCGGCAGGTGGGCCCACTTTATTGAGGAAGGCGTTCAGGCGCCGGAGGCGCGCGGCGAAGCTCCTATCAGGTGGCCTGTAGCCGGGTCCCTTACCAGGCCACCCGCCGATATCGTTATCGAGCAGCGCGCTCGGCGTGCGCTGAGCTGCCGGCAGCCGAGACTGCCGGTATGTCACATGACACTCACGCAACTCGTAAGCGCGATTATGGAGCAGGCTCGCATCGAGCTGGAAATTCGGCGTCCATTTATTATTTTCCGTGTCCCAAGACCATTGGAACCAGGGATCGTAATCCCTGCCGAGGACGTCGGACTGGAAGCCGTCGATGCCCAGCCTTTCGAACAGCTCCGAGACAGGCCGCACCTCGCCGGCGAGAGCCTTGAGTTTCACGTCGGACGTAGAGCTCACATAGCTGCGCAGCGAACCTGGCCTGGCGAGGGTGGCAAGGGCCTCTAGATGCGGCCCTCGCACCCCGAACTGGTTCATATCGCCCCGGACGTCAACGTTCGAGGATGACGACGGCAGCACATTCGCCACGGCCTCCGTTGCCGCGGTCGAGGTCAGCTCCAAGAACGCGTCCAACGGCACGAGGAACGAACGCAGGGCCGGCCGCCACGCCGGATCAGTGTGCTGGTACTTCAGCAACCACTGCACGGCGCGCAACGGCCGACCCACACCTGCCCAGAAAATATCGATCTTCCCCGCCGAAACCGTGATGGCACCGGTGCGGGCGTCCTGGTGGACATCCTTGAAGGCAGATGTTCCCCTTCCCGGCCGGCCCGGCAGAGGGGTGATCGCCAGGGGGTCGGCGACCGCCGAGTACACGCGCACGTAGTGTGCGCCGTCGACCAGCTCGACCTCGAAGTCACCGCGGTGGATCGTCATACCTTTGCTGGCGCCCGGATCCCCGAGCGTGTCGGGCAGACGGCTGGGGCCGGGATAGGACAGCCCGGGCAGGCCGATCACCGCTGATTCCGACGGATTCGCTGGACCGGCGGCTCCACGTCGGGCCCGTGATCTCGCGGTCGACGGCCCTGGATCGCCAGCGTTATCGCCCCGGACCGCCTCCTTGCCCTTACCGGGCGCCCCGCCCCGCGCGCGTGCCATCTCCCCTCGCTCGAGAACCTCCTCCAGCGTCTCCGCACCACGCTGCATCGCGGACATGTAGATCTGCGCGATCCGCAGACCCGCCGACCCCAGAGTCCGCTTCTCCGAAGACGGCACCTTCTCCGCCAACAACCGCGGCAACCACCCGAACAGCCGCTCCGCCTCACCCGCCGCCAACGGCCAGCCCTGTTCGTTCAGCCCACCCCGCACCTCGGCGAACAGATCCGCCTGAGCCTTACCGGACAATGCATGAGCCGCCTCGGCGTCATCCGTGACGGGGACCTCGGATTCACGTGTGGGTTCGGCGGGCGGCTCGAGACCGTTCTCGGGCCGACCGGTCTCGCCCGCGAGGGCTGAGCGGATCAGCTCGGCCGTGTCGGAGGGCACGACGGATCCGTCCGGCACGCCAGGCCGGCTCGACACCGTTTCCGCCGGACTCGCGACCGCCTCACGGCCGGCCGCGCCGTAGCGAACGTAGCCGGTTCCGCCCGGCCGGCCGACGTCCGGTCCCGCGTCGCCCGCCCTCGTCCTCGGAAGCGCCCGGAACCACGCGGCCCCCGGCAGGACCAGCATCTCGCCGTCGTCATGCATCGCGCCGCCGGGCGGCCCGAAGACCTCGACGCCCGACAGGTCCGCCAAGCGCCCGGACGGCAGCTCGACGTCCTCGCCGTACTCGCTGCCGCTGGCCGGAATGTAGACGGGCTCCCCCACCTCGGTGGCCAGGTCCGAACCCCAGGCGACCAGCGACGCGGGAGTGTCCTCGAAAGGATGAACGATCATCAGCGGCATCCCCGGCGACCAGCCCAGGTGACGCAGCATCGCGATGAACTCCGCGACCTTGGGTCGCTGGCTCCCCCCGGGACCGAAAACGTGCGGTACGTACGGCCGACGGCCGAACGCGACCATCCCCACGAAGGCCTGACCACCGGGAACCATCCCGCGCAGCCGGTCCGCCAGCGCCATCTCCCCGCGGTCGGCCATGTCGTCGGTCGCGCGGAAGAGCGCCGCCCCCGGTGACCGCGTCACGAACACCCCGCCCAGGGACGCCAGCCCCTTCAGACCTGGCACCGAAGCCGGATCCACGACACCGGCCGAAGCACCGCGCCCACCGAACCACGAGGTCACCGCGTACCGCGCCATGGCCTGTTCGCGGAGATCGGGCCGCCAAAAGATGGTGTCGAGCATGCTGCGCATGCCTGCGGTCAGCTCTGCCGCGTCCGGCTCGAAGACCGTGACTGATCCCGGTCCATCCGCGGCACGGTGGACCCGCTGCGGCACGGCGGCGTAGGAGTCGGTTTCCTGCGAGGCAGGTGGTCGCCAGGTCGGATCCTCGGCCAGCCGCAGTGCCGCGTGCACGAACCCCAGCGCCAAGTTCACATTCTGCTGGTGCTCGCCCTCGAACACGCTTCCGTCCGGCTGCCGGAACTCCACATGATCCGTGCCCTTGCCCTGGACACGCCTGAAACTCAACGCGTCCTTGCTGTTCGACTGATCGGGGGCGGCCCACATATGAACGTACTCGGCGTCCGGGGGGAACGGCTTTGAATGCTTCAGACCCCGGTGGGCGTCGACACGCGGGTTCATCGCGAGCCGGAACAGCTCGGCCTGATGACCGGCGTACAACGCCCGCAGCGCCGCGTAGACCCTGGGGTTCGTGCCGAACCGGCCCGTGCCCACGTGGACATGGGCACTCGTCCGCTGCGTGGTCCGACCACCGTGCTCGCGGACGATCCTCAGGGCGGTCTGTAGGTCCTCCCACCACTGCCGGCTGTCCTCCATGATCGGAGAGATCAGCTCGGCGTCCACAGTGGGATCCCTCTCCAGGCGCCACCAGTCCCGGGATTTGGCGTAGCCCTCCTCCACCACCGCGCGGTATTCGGCTATCTCGGTCTGACGGGTCAGCCCGGCCGCTCTGAGATCGGCGATGATCACCGCATACACGGCCTCCTTCTCCGACTGCGGGAGGCCCTCGGGAAGGTCGAACTCGATCTCGATCCCGAACGTGAGACCGCCCCGCGCCGGGTCGGCCAGGCCCCCGGTGGCGTCCTCCAGCAGGTACGGCACCGGCGCCTCGCCGTGCGCCACCCGCTCGGTGGTCCGCCGTACGACCTGCTCGAGCATCTCGGGTGTCGTCGCGGGCGCCTCGCCCATCGCCGACCACCAGGCCCGCGCGTGCTCCCGCACCACCGACGCCGGGATCTCGACCGATGAGATGCCGTCCGTCCCGGGGACCGGAGTCCCGTCCGGCAGCAGGTGCCGAACCGCCTCGTACAGCGTCGGATCCGCCTCCACCACGGACGACTCGGCGTTCGTCACGTCGCCCGAGTCCAGGGGCGCGGTCTGCTGCTGGTCGCGGGGACCGAGGTCGGAATCGCCCGGGCGGTACCGCCCGGAGCTCGGCTCCCCGAGCAGGGTCGTCCGCTCCTCCGGGGACATCAGCGCCCAGTGCTCGGCCTCGGCGATCTCGTCGGGCTCCGGCAGCCGCAGGTCGACCTCGCTCGCGGGCCGGGTGTCCCCCTGTTCCTCCACGTGGGGGGACGGGGGCGTCTCGTCGAGGTCGGTGGGGATCGACGTCTCCGTCACGATGGCCGGCCGCTCCTCGGCCATGGCCTCGGTGCGGCCGGTCCCGAACGCGTCGGTCGTCATCGCCTCGTCGCCGGACCAGGACGAGGACAGGTCGCGCGGTACCCACAGCAGGCGCCACCCGTCGAAGAAGTCCTCGCGGAACGACTCGGCGGTCCGGTCCCGCCAGGCCGTGTCGTTCAGGTCGTGGCCCTCGCCGATCGCCTGGAACGA
Organism: Actinoallomurus purpureus; assembly: GCF_024055795.1. Classification (GTDB taxonomy): domain Bacteria; phylum Actinomycetota; class Actinomycetes; order Streptosporangiales; family Streptosporangiaceae; genus Actinoallomurus; species Actinoallomurus purpureus. The sequence continues at coordinate 121,684 of NZ_JAMXMY010000015.1, forward strand.
CCGGCCCGCGCCGCTGAGCGCGGCCGGGGCGGTGGCCTCGAAGTCGAGGTGGGCGGGCAGCTCGGACGTCAGCCGCTCCACCTGCGGGTCCCACTCCGGCGCGAGGCGCGTCAGGTCCTCCGGCCGCTCGAGGGTCCCGCCGAAGACCCCGTCGTAGGTCGTCATCATCCGCTCGGTCAGGCCCGTGCCCACCCGGTCGAGGCCGTCCTCGGGCAGGGACTGCCCGGGATGGTCCTGCCGCCAGTTCGCGTACGCCCCGGCGACGGCCTGCCGGGCCTTCGCGGCCACGCCCTGCCGCGCCGTCTCACGCGCGATCAACGCGCGCATCCGGTCGTCGCCGATGGTCTCGCCGTACCAGGATCGCCACTGTTCGAGCCGTTCCGCCGGCGTTCCGCTCTGCTCGCCGGTGAACAGCTCACCGAACCGGTCGTTCACCGACCGGGCGACGGACTGCTGCAGGGAGCGCCGCACGCCGCCGGGCGGTTCGCCGCCGAACTGGACGCCGAACCGCTCCCGGAACTCCTCGATCCCCTCCGGCGGCGCGGTCCGCCACGCCTTGATCGCGGTGTCCACGTCGCCGAGGGTGCGGGTCAGCGCGCCCTCACGCGCGGTCTGCAGCGCCAGCCTGGATGGCAGCGACTCGGTCACCGTGTCGAACCTCGTCCGCCACCGCTGCTCCATCTCGGCGGTGATCTCGGTTCCGGGCGGGAAGGTCTCGGCATACGCGGTGTCGAGCTCGCGCCACGCGTCGCTCAGGACCTGGTTCCGGCCGGGCCCCGACGGCATGGTGTTCTCGGCGCCGAACGCGGTCAGCAGCTCCTGGTCGAACTCGGACAGATGGTCCTTGAAGGAGTCGACGGTGACGGAGAGGAGCTTGCTGAGCCGCTCATGTTCGGACGCGTGGAGGGCCCGCCGGTCGAAGGCGCTCCACAGGTCGTCGCCGGTGAGCTCCCGCAGGCGTTCGTCGGCCTGGCGCTGGATCTCCGGGACGAGCTCCGGCAGGCGGGCGCGGACGTTCGAGACGCCATCGAAGAGCTCGGATACGACGCTCTGCCACCTCTGCCGGAACTCCCCGAGCTGTCCCTCGCGTACGGACGAGGCGACGGTCTCGGTGACCACGGCCGTGAGCGAGGAGTCCGGCGAGCCGCCCAGGCGCCGGCTCCGGCCCGCGAACCACCTCTCGAAGCTCTGCTCGTACCTCCCCAGCCCGTACTGCACAGCGACCCGCTGGGCGGCCTCCAGGTCCAGCTCGTTCCGTAGACCGTCGAGGTTCTCCGGCCGCGGCCCGTCACCGAGGGAGGTCCGGCGGTCGAACGTCTCCCCCGCCCGGTCCCGGATCTCGTCCAGGTACTCGCCCTGAGCCTCCCCGACGTTGTCCGCGAGCCACGACTCAAAGATCTTCTGCCGGGCGTGGACGTCCTCGTACTTCGTGAACAGCCCGGTCTGCATGGCCTGCGAGGCGTGGGTGCGCCAGTCGCCGGGCCGCGCGTGGGACGGCGCTTCGACGAACTGCCACCCGTGCCGCCGTGCCTCGGCCTCGGCGGTGGCGTTGAGGTGGTCGTCGACGTAGGAGTCGCGCACGTCGTCGACCTGGCCGCGCAGAACGTCGAGGTGGCTCCGGACCCAGACGGCCATGCCCCAGGACCTCAGCGTCACCTGGCCGTCGCTCTGCGCGGCCAGGAACTCGGTGAACTCCCGCTGCGCAGGGTCGCGGCGCTCGGCGACGTCGTACAGCGCGTCGAGGAGCCGCCGGTAGTCGGACTCCAGCCGGACCTGCGCCCGTTCGTCGAAAGTCCGGCCGGCCGTGAACTCGCCGAACCGCTTGGCGATCTCGGCCTGTTCGTTCCGGTACCAGGACGCCACCTCCGGCGTCCATTCCAGGCTCGGCGGGCGGCCGGTGGGGGCCTCGCGCGGGCCTTCCGGCACCGCCTCGTGCTGCGGGACGTCGCCGCGGTCCTGGTCGCCGGCGCCCTGCTGCTCCTGCGTCGCCGGCGCCGACTCCCCGGTGGGCGGCGCGGACTCGGTCGCCTGGTTCGCGCGCTGCTGCTGCCGCCACGCGAGCGCCGCGCTGTCGTACCTCGCCCGGAAGTCCTTCACCAGCCCGGTCCGTACGTCCCCCGTCGGGGCGGGGCCGTCGGTCGTCGCCTGGACGAACTCGTCCCGCAGCGCGGTGGCCTGGGGGCTGTGGTGGAAGGCCGGGTCCATGCTGCGCATTGTCGGCCGTGAGAAGACGACCTCCCGAGCGAACGCGTCGCGTGCGTTGGCGACCGCCCGCGCCTCGTCGAGCCGCCGGGTGAGCTCGGCCTCCAGCCCGCTGCGGCTCTCCGGTTCCGTGGTCGTCCACTGCTGGACGAACCACTCACGCGCGCTCTCGACCTGCTCGAGCACCCCGAACATGAAGCCGCGGTCCGGCTGTTCGTCGAGCACCGCGTCGAACGCCAGATGCGCCTGGTCGCGCTGCTCGACCTCGGCGCGCAGGCGGGCCAGCCCTTCGGTCGCCCGGGCCTCGGCCACCACCGGCCTCGCCGGGCGCGGTGCCGCCGGCGTCTCCCGGACCTCGGGCGGTGCCTCGAGGAGCTCCGGCGACGTCTCCTGGAGCAGCAGCTGAGCCTGCTCGAGGTGCTCGACGGGCGCGTTCGCCTCGTCCGTGACGTCCTCGGCGTACGCCCGCCGGTCCACCGGCCCTTCCGAGACGGCGGGCACGAGCTCCGGGCGGGCCGGCGGCACCGGCTCGGTCGCCGGTTCGGGCACGAGCCCGGCACGCCGTTCCCACTCCGCGAGCGGGGTACGGGTCAGCTCCAGCTGCCGGAAATCCAGAGTCCACTCGGGGTTCCGGTGCCAGTCCCGGTACACCTGTTCCCTGGCGTCGACCTGCTCGCGGAGGGCCGCGAGGCCCTCGCGCGCCTCGGCCAGCACCGCGGCGCGCGTCTCCTCGGTCGCGGCCGCCTCCATCTCGGCGCGGAGACGTGTCCTGAGCGACTCCGCGCCGGTCCGGTAGTCGGCGAGCGCGTGCGGGGACCGCAGGTCCGGGCGTTCCTCCTGGAAGGTCCGATCCAGGGCCTCCCGCGCCTCGGAACGGGCGATCAGGTCCCGGTAGATGGTCATCAGCCGCTCGCGCGCCCGGGCGCTCTCCACCGCCGCCTGCTCGCGCAGCCGGGCCAGCCTGGGCGCGTCGGCCTCCTTCTGGAACTGCTCCCAGCTCTCCCGGTGGGCGCTGCCGAAGGCGTCGCCGCCGGACCGCTCCAGCTCCAGCCACTTCGCCACGTCTCGGTCGCGCGGCCCCATGACCTCGTGCTGGAGCTTCGCCCAGTCGGCCCGGGCGTCGTTGGAGACCGCCTCGAACGTCGCCTCGGTCATCGTGTACCGTCGCCGCGCCCGGCCGGTGAGCTCGCTCACCGCGGCGGTCAGCTCGTTGAACCGGCGGCCCGCCTCGCCGAGCTTCTGCTCGACGGTCGCCTCGAACCGCAGCCGATCGTTCAGCGAGGCGCGGTAGGGCAGGAAGTGGCCCCGGTAGAAAGCCTCCTCGCGGCTTGTGAGTTCGTCGCCGGACCAGAGACCCTCCTCGGGGCGGCCGACCACGGACCGGTACGCATCGGTCAGGGTCGCGTGGGCGTCCGCGCGGACCCGCTCGACGTGCTGTTCCGGCCTGCCGGTGCCGTCGAGCGCCTGGTCCACCCGGCGCAGCATCGCCGACAGGCCCGCCTGCTCGTCGAGCCGCGCGGGCAGTTGCTCGGCCAGGCGCTCGTACGCCGCGGTCAGCTCCTGAACGTGGTTCTCCCAGTCGCGGGCGGTCAGCTCCTCGGGCGGGCGGCCGCCGAGGAGCCGGGTGCTCTCGGCCCGCAGGTCGGCGCGGAAGCCCTCGATCACCGCCTCGTAGTCGACGCCGTCGCGCTCCGCGCGAGGGCGCTCGGACATCTCCCGCCAGTACATCTCGTGGTCGCCGACCTCCTCTTGGGCGCGGTCGACCAGGGCGGCCTCGGTCATCCGGGCGCGGAGACGGGCCGTCCAGCGTTCGTCGAGGTCCCGCAGCGCCGGCCCGAACTCCGCCGCCTGCCGTTCGAAGTCGGCGTACTCGACCGTGCGCGTCTCCCGGCCGTCCGGGAGGGTCCGCGTACGGGCCTCGAACTCCGCGCCGTACTGCGTCCGCAGGTCCCGCGCCTGGTCGGAGGCGGTGTCCAGACCCGCTGCCTCCGCGGTGCGCCGGAAGTGGAGGTCGGCCTCGTGTTCGAGCTCCAGCCGGGTGGGCAGGCCCCGCAACAGCTCGACGGCGCGCGCGTTGGCCTCCGTGTGGAACAGGTCCCAGACCCCGGGGCCGCTTTCGCGAGGCCGGCCGACGTAGTCGGCGAGGGCCTCCGTGGTCACGCGGCGCGTGCTCCCCCTGACCTCGCGCCTCGCGAGCAGGCGGTCCATCTGCGCACGCTCGATCCGGAGTCGTCGCGCCGCCTCTTTGACGGTCAGGCGCTGCGTCGGCCCGTCGCCGCGGACGTGCTCGGCGAGGGCGTCCACGGGTACGCGGCGCGTGGCCCCGGTCGTCACCGACCTGACCTTGCCGCCGTCGAGCAGGCTCTCCATCTCCGCAGGGCCGACCCGAAGGCGTAGCGCCGCCTCCCGTACGGTGAGGAACTGCGCCGGCCCCTCGTCCACCCGCTCGCCGTTGATGCCGAGCCGCTCGGCGATGCGGCGCACGTCGGCCTCGGTCTCGGCGAGGAACCGCGCCCGCAGCCGCGCCTCCTCGGCCGGCGAGTACCGCGCGTCCGTCGCGACCGCGTCGAACTCCTCCTCCGCGCTCATGCGCACCGAGGAGACCGCGGCCTCCAGCTCGAGCTGATCGTGCAGCCCCTCGACCAGGTCATCGAACCGCTGCTGGAACTGCTCCCGGGTCAGCTCGCCCTTCACGTAGCGGTCGAACTCCGGCTTCCAGCGCGCGTCGAACCGGTCCCGGACCTCGAACGTCCACGGCCGCGTCCTGTCGGCGTCGAGGCGCGCCTGCTCGCGGATCAGCCGGTCGGTCACCGCGGGGATGTTCAGTCCGTGGTCGCTGCCGTACAGCCGGGACTCCAGCACGTCGGCCAGGTGCTCCTCAAAGGGCCGGACCTCTTCCCCCTGGTCCTGGGCCCGGTGGTGCTCGGCACGGGCCGTGCGGTATCCCTCGGCGACCGCCTCCACGAGGTCGTCCGGCACGCCCGCCTTCCGCGCCCAGCCCTCCGGCTCCGAAGCCTGGTCCCGTCGCAGCAGCAGCTCGGCCACCTCGTGCGGTGACCCGGAGTATTCGTGAGTCTCGAAGACCGTCTCGAGCTTGGCGGTGAGCCGCTGCTGCAGCGTCGCGGGCCGGTCGACCAGCGCCTGTCCCCCGAGCACTCTCCGAGGCGGGTTCGCCCGCTCTTTCTCGTCCTCGGCGAGAGCGGCGCGATAGGCCTCGGTGACGGGCCGGGTGAGGTCGTCGGGGAACCTCGCCTCGCGGAGGCGGATTCCCGGGTCGGCGTTCGCCCCCCGGTCTGGCACGCCGTGCGTGTTCGACTCGTGGTACGCGGCGATGGTCGCGTCGACCTGGTCGTCGGCCGCCCGCTGCTGCCGGTACCGGCGGTCCTCCTCCTGGAGCCGCCCGAAGCGCCGGCCGTTCTCCTCCACGGGCCGCCCGGTGGAGCGTGGGTCATCGTCCTCGGGCCGCCCGGCGTACCGCTCCCTCCACTCCGCCTCGCCCGCGTGCAGCCGTTCCGTCGCCGCCGGATCGGCGGGGTCGAACCCGAAGTTCGGCGTGACGTCCTCGCGCCCGAGGGCCTCCAGGTCCACCAGGACGTCATCCGGCCGATGGCCCGCGGGCGGCGGGTCGTCCGACATGAGGTGTTCGCGCCCGGGCGCCGGGGGCGGGTCCTGCGCGGCTCCGTCGTGCCGCGCCGACTCCGCCGACGTGGACTCCGTCCGTACGGGCGACGGGGGCGCCTCGGTGGCGGAGGTGTTCGCCTCGCGCGGCGTCGTGAGCGATTCTCCCTCGTCGGGAACGTCCTCCACGGTCGCGCGCCGGTCCACCCGCCCCTGCGGTGCCGGCTCCGGGGTGTCGCGCACGGGACCCCGGCCGGTGGCCGGGGGCGGGTTCTGCGACCGCTCGCCGGGCTCCGCAGCCTTGGGCGTGGAGCCGGTCTCGGTGGGTACGGGCGTGGGCGGCGTCTCCGATTCGGGCCGCGGACCGGTGCCCGTGGACGTGCCCGGACCTCTGCCGGGCTGCGGCCCGGCCGCCCGCTCACCGGACGCGGGCGAGCTTCCGGACTCCGTCCGGACCGGCACGGCGGGCGGCTTCGTAAGCGGCTCGGCGGACGGCTCCGTCTGCGCCCCGGAATCACCCGTACGCGTCGTCGTCTCGTTCGGCCGTACGGTCTCGGGCGCCGCGCCGACGCCGCCGGGGGGCGCGTTCCGTACGGATGTGGGCGGCTCGGTGGTGCGGGGGTCCGGTTCCGATCGCGGTGGCGTCCCGGGCGGTGTCGTCGACGTGGTCTGCGGCCGGGACGGCGGCACCTCGTTATGCGAGGGCACCGGCACGTCGGGTTCCGGCGTCGTGAGGTTCCGCGAGGCGAGCGGTTCGGCGGGCGACGTCAGGTCCGAGCGGGGCGCGAGGCTCTCCACCGGGGGCACGGGATCCGGGCGGGATTCAAGGTTCTCCGGCAGCGGGGTGAGCCGTGGGGAACGTGCCGGGTTCGGCGCGGGGGGCTCCGGCCGTACCGGCTGAGTGGTGATCGGCGTGTGCTCGGACACCGAGGCCGGGACGGGCGGCGGGAGCGACGCGCGGTTCTCGCCGATCGGGAGGGGGCTCTCGGAGAGCGCCGGATCGACGGACTGCGGGAGGTTACGGCTCGGCGACGGGGGCGGGACCTCGCCGAAGGGCTCCGGGCCGTGGGAACCGTTAAAGGTCAGCGGGTCTTCCAGGCCGGTCCGCAGGATCGGGTCGTTCTCCCCGACCGTACCGATCCGCTCGGGAGGCTCGACGGTCGTCGGACGTGACGGCGGCGAGGGACGCGTGCTCTGCGGCGGCGGCACCTCCAGGGAGGACTCCGGCACGGGCGTCGGCCGTCCGCCGCCCGGACCGCCGGGGCCGAATTCATTGCCGGGTTCGGGCTCGGGGGGAGGGTCGCCGAGGCGCTCCTCCGCGATCAGCTCGGAGATACCGCCGCCGATCTTCTGCGTGCGGTAGCCGCCGACGCCCAGATGGACGCCCCGGGTGATCGCGCCGAACGCGGCGCCGCCGATGCCGCCGCCGACGATCATCATCGGGTCGAAGTGCCAGTAGCCCTCCACGAGCCCGGGCGCCAGCGTCCCGGCGATGCCCGAGCCCACCCCCATCTTCACGAAGTCGCCGCCGATGTTCTTCAGCTCGGTGACGATGTTGGTGTCGAGGTACTTCTTGAAATTGTCGCCAACGAGCCCGTCGAACCACTTGCCCAGGCCACTGAGCCCGGCGCCGGTGCCGCGGATTCCGAGATCCGCGAGGGCGCCACCGACCGCGCCCTCGACCACCCAGGTCCCGTTGATCGGCTGGTTCGGGTCGCCGTATCCGAGCGCGGTGGAGATCAGGCTCGCCGCCATCATGATCAGCGCGCCGATGGACGCCTGGATCGCGGTCGGCACGATGAACTCGATGAGTCCCGCCAGCCGCTGCAGGATCATCGTCAGGCTCAGGCGCGCGGTGTTGTACGCGACCGCCTCTTCGCCCAGGGTGGCCCCGCCGGTGAAGAAGGCCATCGCCGACATGATCGCGAGCTGGATCTGCATCGCGATCAGCGTCGAGACGATCTGGATCTGCGCCTGGCCGAGGCTCCGCGCCCAGCTGCCGAACTGCGCCGCCGCGGCCAGGGCGCCGTCCCTGATCTCGTCGATGTGGCTGCCGTAGCCGTTCGAGCCCATGAGCTCCCGGAGCATCGCCTTGTACTGGGCGATGACCTCGTCGGGCAGCGCGCCGTCGACCTTGGCCAGCGTGTCCTCGATGAGCTGCGTCAGGCCCTCCAGCTCGGCCGCCAGGTCTTCCGGGGCTTGGGCGAGGCCGAAGATCTGCCCGGGATTGGCCTCGGGCGGTGCCATCCCCATCAGGAACTCGAACAGCCGGCGATCGTCCTCGTTGAAGACGAATCCGCCCCACGGCTCATCGGACACGGTCGGCGTCTACTCCCTGCCGCCGGAGCCACCCGGCGTCCGCCAGCCGCCCCGACTGTTGGCGTCCTGGACGGCCGTGAGCGCCCGGAACTGCTGGTTCAGGACGCTCCTCTGGTTCGTCCGCAGCCCCATCGGGACGGCCAGCAGGAGCCGGCTCGCCGCCTCGGTGCCCGTGGCGATCTGGTCGACCAGCTGCATCGCGGCCCGTTTGGCCGGGACCCCGAAGGCTTGGTCGTTGCCGAAGAGATCGAAGTTGACGCCGTTACGGAACCGCTCAGCCATGTTGTAGACGTAGTTCCCGAGGTACTCCATGGCCTCGACGGCCGCTTCGGCCTTCGCCGGGTCCGCCGTGAATTTGCCCGTCTCACCCATCGTTGCCGTCCTCCACTATCTCGTCGCGCAGGTTCGCGGACGGCCTGCCGCCGCGTGCGGTGCCCCGTCCGCGCCGCCCGGCTGCCAGGGCCGACCCGAAGATCTCCTCGAAGTCGATCTTGAAGCCGGGGAGGCCGTCGGCGTCGTCGGCGGGCGGGGTCAGCGCGGAGAAGGTATCGATCACCCGCCGTGCCATGGTCGCCCGGCCCTTGTTCGCGGCCTCGACGATCGAGGCGGCCAGCTGCGACGCCTCCATCGTCCGGAAGTTCTCGTCCAGGAACTTGACCCGCTGCAGCTCGCCCTGCGGGCCGACGGTCACCTCCACCGAGCGGTCCTTGGACCGCGCGGTCGATGACGAGCTGCTCAGGTCGGCCCGAGCCCGGGCCACCGCCGCCCTGGTCGACTCGAGGCGCTCCCTCGCCTCCGCGAGGCGCCTCTCCATCGACTCTTCGGTCTCCATCGTCCGTTCTCCTCCCCTGTACCGGGCCACCATCGGGCCCGGCTCCGCAGTGCTCAGCCGATGACGGCCGGCGCTCCGCCTTCGTCCGTGCCCCAGACGTCCTCTTCCTCCGGCACCCATGCCTCGCGCTCTCGGTCGCCGCTCTCCGTCTGGCGGCGATCCTCGCCTCCCCCGTACGGGTTGTAGGCGGAGCTGGTGGGAGTGCGGCTTCCCCCCGGCACCGTCTCCTCGTAGCCGCGGCCCCTGCGAGCGCGCCGGCCGAGGGACCCGCCGTCCGCGGGGATGATCTCCTCGTCCTCGTAGACCTGACGCACCCGTTCGCTGTTGCCGTTCTTGTCACCGCCACCCATGCCGCCCATGCCACCCATCCCGCCCATCATCGGCCCCCCTGCCCCTCCGGCGGGCATACCGCCGGTGGTGGTCCCGTCGATGCGCGTGGCGGGCGGCAGCACTCCGCCGGACTGGCCGACCGGGAAGGCGGTGGGGTTCGCGGCCTGGCTGCCGAGCGCCGCGGAGGGAGCGCCCAGTGGGCTCCCCGAACTCGGCAGGTCGTGCAGGGCGGCCTCGTAGGAGGCCGTCGCACCGTTGCCGAGGGGCGTCCCCGCGTACGGAAGCGACGCGCCTCCGTGGTCGAGCGGGGTCGTGATGGTCTGGCCGTTCGGCTCGTGGGTGACCGCGGTGCCCGTGTTCGGGTTGACCGTGGTGTAGCTGCCGTCCGGGTAGCGGGTCGTGACGGTCCCGTCGGGGTTCACCGTGCTCTGACTGCCGTCCGGGTTGGTCAGCGTGTGGCCGTGGGTCAGGTGGTCGGTGGTGGTCGACCCGTCCGGGTGGGTCGTCGTCTCCAGGCCCGTGTGCGGGTTGACGGTCGTCGAGCTGCCGTCGCTGTAGTCGGTGGTGATGGTGCCGTCGGGGTTCAGGGTCGAGTGGCTCTGGACCTGGCCGGGCTGGAGATGCCCCGGCTGCGAGTCGAAGCCGACCCCGTTGTGGTCGCCGTAGACGGTGGTGAGGCTGCCGTCGGGGTTCTGAACCACGTGGTTGTTCAGCTGCGAGGGTTGCAGCTGCGACCCCGGCTGCACGATCTCGTGGGACCCCGGCTGCAGGTACTGCTTGGCGATGTCCTTCTGCTGCTGGTCGTACTGCTTCTTGGCCTCGTCCTGCTGCTGCTTCTGCAGCTGCTCCTGTTTCCGCTCCTGCGCCTGCTGATCCTGGCGCTGCTGGTCGTACTGCTTCTTGGCCTCGTCCTGCTGCTGCTTCTGCAGCTCCTCCTGTTTCCGCTCCTGCGCCTGCTGATCCTGGCGCTGCTCCTCGTACTGCTTTCTGGCCTCGTCCTGCTGCTGCTTCTGCAGCTGCTCCTGCTTCTTCTCCTGCTCCTCCTGGTGCTTCTGCTGCTCTTGGTACTGCTTCTTCTGCTCGTCCTGTTGCTGCTGCTGTTGCCTCTGCTGGTCCTGGTACTGCTTCCTGGCCTCGTCCTGCTGCTGCTTCTGCAGCTCCTCCTGCTTCCTCTCCTGCTCCTCCTGGTGTTTCTGGTCCTCCTTCCGCATTTGCATCTGCAGCGCCATCTGCTGCTCGTTCTGCTGCTTGGCCTCGTCCTGCTGCCGCTTCTGCAGCTCCTCCTGCTTCCTCTCCTGCTCCTCCTGCTTCCTCTGCTGGTCCTCGTACTGCTTCTTCTGCTCGTCCTGCTGCTCCTTCTGTTGCCTCTGCTGCTCCTGGTACTGCTGCCTGGCCTCGTCCTGCTGCTGCTTCTGCTCCTTCTTCTGCTCGTCCTCGACCTCCTTCTGGTGTTTCTTGTCCTCGTCGCGTTCCTTCTTCTGCTCGTCCTCCAGCTCCTTCTGGTGCTTCAGGTCCGCGTCGCGCTGCTGCTTCTGCTCGTCCTCGATCTCCTTCTGGTGCTTCAGGTCCGCGTCGCGCTGCTGCTTCTGCTCCTCCTCCATCTCATGCTGGTGCTGCAGATCTTCCTTGCGCCACTGCTCTTGCTTCTTGTTCCAGTCGTCCTGGTTCTTCTTGGCGTCCGCGGCGGCCTTATCCGCCTTGTCCTGCGCGGCCTGCGCCTTGTCGGCCTGGAGGTCCGCGGCGAGGTTGACGTTGACGGTCGTGAGCTTGGGGATGCTGTCGGGAACATCGGTCCAGGAGTTATGGATGGCGCGCAGCGCCTCTTGGGCGGCCTTTCCCAGGTAGTCGTTCGTGGAATCCTGCCAGCGTTTGATGGCCTCCTCACCGATCGCCTTCCACGTGGTTTTGGAGTTCAGGGGGCCGTAATTCTTCGCACCGATTGTCGTCGTCGCGTCACCGCTCCACCCATCCTCATCGATCTGGTTCCAACTGCTATAAGACTCGTAGCCGTAGGTCTCGTGCCACCGGACCTTGGTGATGTTGTTCAGCCAGATCTGGTCGGTGATGTCGAACAGAATGTCATACAACCACCGAAGCGGGTTACCCAACCGGAGCGCCCAGTCACTCCAGACCCAATAGAGATTCTCGATCGCCTTCTGGAAACCCGACTTCGCATTCAACAGGTTCACGGCAACTTTGGAACCACCAAAACCACCGATCGGAAGAGCATCCGTATAATTCTGATAGTTGATGCCCAGTTGGTGGATGATGTCCCAGAAGACGCCGGCCGCCTGTCCGCGCCAAGCGGCGTCCTCCGATCCCAGCGCGTCCTCCCACTGCTGGATCGTCGCCCTGGCGTTGAAGAAGAAGAGCGCCGCCCGGTTGAAAGCCAGCGCGGCCTTATCGAAGGACTTGAGATCGACGGCGTCGTTGTCGTCGACGGCCACGTCGTTGAAGGAGAAGCCCTGGGTGGTGTACGGCTCGTACATCAGTTTTTCGAGCGCGAGGCCACCGCCGTAGCTGTACTGGGCGAGCGGCGCGGAGTTCCATCCCGGGAAACCGTCCGGCATGAGGTGCGATCCTGCCCCGAACGTCCCCCCGAGGGAAACACCCCCGTGCGGGATGGTGTGTGCCGAATCGGTGCCGAGCAGGGTGATGCGCGCCCTGCGCATGTGCACTTCCGTTCCCTTGGACAGGGTACTGGCCGACGAGTCGTCGGTCGGACCGAAGAAGGGGACGACGAAGTCGGTGTCGTTGATACGCCAGCCGGAGTTCCTCGAACGCCAGGACATGTCATTGATGGCCTCCAACTCCGCGTTGGTCGGCGAGGCACCCGAGGTGTCGATCTCCACCTTCATCAGCGGAATGTCATCGTTGCCGTAGAGGTTGTCCTTGAAGATCTCGCCGCGCTTGGCAGACGGCTTGTAGCCGGTGAGCAGGAAGATGGCGTCGTACCAATGGTCGTTCACCGAAGAGGCTGGAGGCTTGTCTCCTGCGGGGTCCGCCATGATCGGCTCTCCATTGAAGGCTTGGCGTCGGAAGAGGGGAGGAAGTCAGCGGGGTCAGGTGGTCTGGCTTCCGCCGGTCGAGTCGAAGTCACTGGGCACCGTGCCCAGGCCGTCCAGGAAGGCCTTCCCGTCGATCTTCGTCAGGGAGTCGTGCTGGCCGTCCATGAGCTTGGTGATCGTGGCGTTGAGGTACTTCTCCAGATCGGTGAAGAGCTTGATCTGCTTCTTGTAGATGTCGGAGATGGACCCCGCCGACGCGGTGATGTGATCGACGATGTCCTTGCCCCCGGTCCCCGAGTCCTTGGCCAGCCCACCGATCGCGAGTGGCGCGTGGACTCGATAGAAATCGTTCTCCGGGGTGCTCTCGCCCTTGCCCAGAAGAAAGTCGATCGGCGGCGTTCCCTCGGTGTCGGTCTTGTTCGCGACCTTGTCGAGGGTGTCCTTGAAGTTGGCGATGTCGTGGTTGACGAAGTTCTGCAGCGACGTCTTGTCCAGCGCCAGCTTTTTCTTGTCCGCCATGGCTCCGCTCTTCCGAGGTCTGTCAGTTCCACTGCCGGCCGGTCCGGTTCACGGCCGGGGATTTCGCTGTCCGCATGCCGACCGTCTTCGGCCGCCCACGTGACGGGCGGCCGAAGGCGGGTGCTCAGCCGCCGATCCGCACCTCGGACCACATCTGGCTGAGGCTGTTCTCGTTGTACTTGTAGCTGCCGGAGATCTCGTCGAGCAGCTGCGAGTGACTGGTGAGGATCTGCTCCATGTTCTTGATCGCGTTGTCCCAGGCCTGCTGCTTCTGGTTGTAGACCTGGGCGTCGTCACCGATCCACTGCTTCTTGAGCTCGGCGAGCTCCATCTCCATGTTGGAGATCGTCTGCGCGATGGCCTTGGTCTGGGAGACCAGGTCGTCGGCGGCGTTGCCCATGTGGTTGTAGTCGACGTAGATGAAACCGTCGGTGAAGTCCTCGCTCATCGATGTCCTCGTTTCGCGTCAGAAGGAAAGAGCCGGGGCCGTTCCGGGGTCAGCCGTGCAGGGCGTTGAAGACGGCCTGGGCCTGCTGGTAGCCCTGGTTGATCTGGTCGTTGCTGGAGCCCTGCTGCTGGTGCTGCGCGGTGAGGGTCTGGTTGAGCTTGTCGACCATGTCCTGCAGGTTCTTGAGGATGACGTCCGCCTGCTGCTCCCAGGAGTTGACGAGGTCCTGGAACGCCTGACCGTCCGAGCCCTTGTAACCGGAGGCCAGGTTGAAGCGGGTCGCCTCGACGTCCTGCTTGATCTTGGTGATTCCGGTGTAGGCCATCTCCAGGGCCTGAACGCCGTTCTTCGTCGACCTGACCTCTGACTGCTGCATGCCTGCCACGCTGCGCCTGCCTCTCTGGTTCGGTGCTCACGGGAAACCGAGAGCGAGATCGTGCGTCGAGGTTCGCTCGGTCGGCACCGCCATCGGCGCGCGCCGCCGCCAACCGGTTCACGTCTCCTTCCGTACTCCGTGGTAGTCACCCCGACTTGCCGTCACCTTGTCGTCGCCTTGCCCGGACCGGTTTTCGCCGCCCTGCCCGGAACCGCTGTCGCCGCCCCGCCCGAATCCGTTGTCGCCGCCTTGCCTGGAGCACCGCAGGGCGGCGCGGTGCTCGATGAGACGCCCGCCTGCGCGGCCGCCACGCTCAGGTCCGGTCCGGTCGGCAGCATGGTCAGCAGCGGCGACGGCATGGCCACCGCCTGGCCGGACGAGTACCCGAGCGCCGTCAGGTCGGAGTCGGATCCCACTCGGTACTTGGTGCCCGTGTCGGTCACGAGGTAGGTCGCGCCGCCGACCGTGCCGCCCGCCGCCGGCAGGACGCGCACCAGCGCGCCCCCTCCGGGCGGCACGGTGATCCGGTCCACGGGCGTGCACGCGGACGCGGTCGCCGCCTGGGCGACGATGCCGAGCGAGGCCGGGTCCTGCAGGGCGACGCTCACCCGGGGCCCCACGGCGGTCGGCTGGATCCGGGCGCAGGCGTGCTGGTCCGGCTGAGGGTCGACCAGGCGCGGCGGCGTCTCGGGCAGCGCGCCGGCGGCGGTCGTGTCCCGCGCCAGCCGGCCGGTCATGGCGTCGGGCGCGATGCCGATCGCGTCGGGCGTTCTGCCGCCGTACGCCCTGGCGCGTACGGCGGGATCGGCCAGGATCAGGGCGGCGACGGTCGTGTTGACCTCCGTCAGGCCGTCCTGGCGCAGCTGGTAGTACCGCGGCTTCGAACCGAGCACCCCGATCTTGAAGACCTGCCCGACGCGGGTCGCGTGCCCGTCGAGCGACGGCCCGGCATGGCCCATACCGGGCACGACCGGGGCGGCCAGGTCCGGTCCCGCCGGAAGCGCGTCGACGAACGCGGCCGAGACCGGGTTCGGTGTCCGGCCCCCGAAGCCGAGGGCCGTCGCCGCTCCGCCCTTCGGGTCCAGCCGCAGCCTGCTGCCCTGCCACACCAGGTAGACGTGCGCGTCGGGCGCGGTGACGAGCAGTCCCTGACCGGTCGTGAGCGCGCCGTCGCCGTGGGCGTCCCCTACCCCGATGGCGAGGGTCGTGACCGGCGCCGCGGAGCCCGCCACCCCGGTGCCGGAACAGACCGCCCATGCCCCTTGGGCCAGACCGCCGGCCGACGGCAGCGCGGCGGGCGCCCCGACGATGCCCACCGGCTGGCCGTGCGGCGTCCCGTCCAGCGACTTGGTCCGGACGTGGTGCGCGGTCAGCTTGGAACCGCCGATGAGCCGCGCCGACGCGTAGTTCTGGACCGGGCGCAGCCGCCCGTCCACGTAGAGGTAGGACGCGCCGGTCTCCTGGTCGACGATCAGGCTCTCCGGGCTCTGCCAGGAGGCCGACCGGCCGGGCGAGATCAGGCCCCAGACGAACGCCCCGCCGCACAGCAGCACGGCGATGACGATGCCGGTGATCACCCCGCGGTTCGTACGGCCCTGGGGGCTCTCGGGCGCGTCGGGATCCGCTCGGAGCATCCCCGACGTGATGCGGCTCATGACGAACGTGTGGGCGTTGACCTGGTCGCGGCGGGACTGCATCGTCGTCTCTTCCGTCGTGCTCTCGTGTCCTGGTCAGCCGATGGCGCGCAGTTCGCCGTACACGCCGAGGACCCACAGGGTCAGCGGCAGCATGCTGATCGCGACCAGGCTCTGCAGGAGTTCGGCGGCGCGGCCCCAGTACGGCACCATCCGGCGGCCGGGCACCGTCCACCCGGCGATCAGGAGGATCGTGGTGACCGCCATCAGCGCCACCGCGATGACCACCCGGCCGGTCGGTCCGGCCTCGGCGACCTCGACGGCGGCGATGGTGGCCGCTCCCCACACTCCCGGCAGGACCAGGAACAGACGCTGCCAGACGTTGCCGAGGCCGCGGCTGTGCAGCACCAGCAGCAGGGACAGCGCGGCCGCCAGCACGAGCTGGGCCAGGTCCTCGTGGTGGGCCAGTGCGGTCAGGCAGGCGGTGCAGGCCAGCCCGACCGTGCCGTACAGCCCCGTCATCCAGCCGTCCGCCAGGACGGCACGAGCGGCCACGGCCTTCGGCGAACGCGGTTTGATGCCCTCCTGGAGCTGGTCGGGGGTGGTCGGCAGCGGCGGCATGCGCAGCCCGGACAGCCGGAACGACAAGGCCGGCACGAACGCGCCGAACACGACCGAGAGCAGGGCGACCACCGCGGCCGCCTCCTCCGGCGGGAGGCCCGCGACCATCATGAGGGCCCCCGCGAGGGCGCCGGCGAAGGCCAGCACGGTCGCGCCGACGAACAACGACGTGTACGCCGCCACCAACGCCAGCGCGAGCACGGCCCCGCCCGCCTCGGCCGCGGACGCGGCGAGCAGCCGGGCGCCCACCACCTCGAAGCCGTCCGGTCCGGACAACCGGCCTCCGGGCAGCAGCCACCCGGCCAGGATGAGGTACGGACCGGCCATGACGCCCAGGAGCGCGGCCGACGCCGCGTCGCCCACCGCGCGGCTCGCCGCCGCGGCCCCGGCGAGCAGCAGAAGCGCGGCGGCGCCGGCGGTCACGGCCCGCTGCTCGGTCGGTCCGCTCGGCAGCGCGAGCACCGCCAGGACGGCGATCATCACGAACACCGCCAGGCCGCGCAGCAGTCGCCGGCTCGCCTGCGGGCTCCACCCGTACGGGCTGTCCTTCATCGTGGTGGAGATGCCGTCCACCAGGTCGTCCAGCCGCACCTCGGGCAGCACCTCGGTGCGGGGCCGCAGGTAGAGCGTGTCGCCGTCGCGCAGGTCGAGCGACTCTAGGGTGGCGTCCTCGTCGAACGGCGGTCCGCCCAGGCGCTGGAGCACCCAGCCCTCGTGTTCGATCCCGCTCTCGCCGAGGTCGTCCCCGCCGTAACCGAGCACGGCGGGGAGCAGGTCCGCGACCGGGACGTCGGCCGGTACGGCCAGGTCGATGGTCTTGGCGGGGGCGCGTACCGTCAGCCGGCACAGGTCCGCCGCCGAGCTCTTGCTCATGGGGGCTCACTCGTTCTTTCCACGAACGCCCGTCGCCGAGCGCGGGCGCGTGAATGGGTCGTTTCTCCACGTCGGTCCGTCTGCGCAGTGCTCTCCACTCGGGGCATACGCACGCGATCGCCACATGGTTCACCTCGAATTCGCGAATGATCCGGACGAAGTTCCGCGCGGGCGCGATCCGGGACGCCGAGGCACGCTCCGCTGTACGATTCGCGGTGACGCAACCGGCCTGCTCCGCAGGTCCCCTCCGCGGCTCTCCACTCCGCCGAGCGCGCCCGGCGACCACCGTCTGCCGGCGCGGCGCTTCGTCGTACCACGCCAGGAGGCCGTCCGTTGAGTTTCGTGCTGTTCCGCAGGCCGATGCGCCGGCGTCCGCCCGAGATGCCCGAGGGGGAGCTCACCCTTCAGGAACCACCCACGCTGCCCGAGACCGTGCCCGACAACTCCGCCGTCTGGACGTACCTGCCCATGGCGCTGATGTCGGTGGCCATGGTGATGATGTACATGACGCGCGGAAGCGGGGCCAAGAACAGCTTCCTGCCGCTCGCCCTCGGCCTGATGGTCCTCGCCGCCGGGGGCATGCTGGTCGGGCAGGGAATGCGCAAGAGCAGTGAGCGCAAGGAGAAGCTCAAGGGCGCCCGCCGGGACTACCTGCGCTACCTCTCCCAGACCCGGCGCAAGGTGCGCACGGCCGTACGGGACCAGCAGCGCGCCCTGGCCTGGCGGCATCCGGCGCCGCAGACGCTGTGGTCCATGGTCGGCACGACCCGGATGTGGGAGCGCCGGCCCTCGGACCCCGACTTCGGTGAGGCGCGGCTGGCGGTCGGCGACCAGAAGCTGGGCCTGCGGCTGGCGCCCACGGCGACGAAGCCGGTCCAGGACCTGGAGCCGCTCACCGCGCACGCGCTGCGCGGCTTCGTCCGGGCCTACTCGACCGTGCCCGACCAGCCCACCGCCGTCTACCTGCAGTCCTGGGCGCGCGTGCTGTTCCGGGGGGACGAGACCCAGATCCGCGGAGCCGTCCGCGCCCTGATCGCCCAGCTCGCCCTCTTCCACTCTCCGGACGACCTGTGGATCGCGATCTGCGTCGCCCCGGACCGCCTGGCGGAGTGGGAGTGGGTCAAGTGGCTGCCGCACAACCTGAACCCGCACGACAGCGACGGCGCCGGCCAGGTCCGCATGATCGCCTCGGACTTCCCGGAGTTGGAGGGCATGCTCGGCGCGGAGTTCTGGGAGCGGCCGGCGTACGACCCGGAGGCCATGCCCGCCCGGGAGGAGCCCTACACGGTGCTCGTCGTGGACGGGGGCACCGTGCCCGCCGGGCACGCGCTGGACGGCCCCGGCATGCGCAATGTCGTCGTGCTCGACATGTCCGGCGCGCTGACGTGGCGGCCCGGCCGCACCACCCTCCGCCTCGACGTGGGCGACGGCGAGATCCGGCTCGTCCGCACCGACCGGGAACGCAAGGAGCAGCTGACCCTGCTCGGCCGCCCCGACGCCCTGGGCGTGCGGACCGCGACCGCGTTCGCCCGGCGGCTCGCGCCGTACCGGCTCGGCGTCGGGGCCGAGAGCACCGAGCCGCTGTCGGCCACCACGGACCTGGGCACCCTCCTGGGCATCACCGACCTCTACCGGCACGACCCGCAGACCCTCTGGAACAAGCGCACCGCCGCGGAGCGGCTGAAGGTGCCGATCGCGGTCGGCGCCGACAGCAAGCTGGTGGAGCTGGACATCAAGGAGTCCGCCCAGGGCGGCACCGGCCCCCACGGCATGCTGATCGGCGCCACCGGCTCGGGCAAGAGCGAGCTGCTGCGCACCCTCGTGCTGGCGATGGCGCTGACCAACTCCTCCGAGACGCTCAACTTCGTCCTGGTGGATTTCAAGGGCGGCGCGACCTTCCTCGGCCTGGACGAGCTGCCGCACGTCTCCGCGGTCATCACCAACCTGGCCGACGAGGCGTCCCTCGTCGCGCGCATGCGGGACGCGCTGCACGGTGAGCTCATGCGCCGTCAGGAGCTGCTGCGCGCCGCGGGCAACTACGTCTCCGCCCTCGAGTACGAGAAGGCGCGTGCGGCCGGGGCCGCCCTGGAGCCGCTGCCCAGTCTCTTCGTCGTGGTCGACGAGTTCAGTGAGCTGCTCGCCGCGCACCGCGACTTCATGGAGCTGTTCGTCATGATCGGCCGACTGGGCCGGAGCCTGGGCGTCCACCTTCTGCTGGCCTCCCAGCGGCTCGACGAGGGCCGGATGCACCAGCTCGAGAGCCACCTGTCCTACCGCATCGGCCTGCGCACGTTCTCGGCCATGGAGAGCCGCGGCGTGCTGGGCGTGCCCGACGCCCATCAGCTGCCGCCGCAGCCCGGCTCCGGCTTCCTCAAGACGGGCGTGGAGGCGCTCACCCGGTTCCGCGCCGCGTACTCCTCCGGTCCCTACCGGCGACGCGGCAAGGCCGACCAGGCGCGAGTGGCCAGCCAGGTGGTCCCCTGGTCCGCCTCCCGGGTCGCCCAGGTCGACCCCGTCCCGGTGCAGGAGACGCCGGAGGAGCCCGAGGAGACCGCCGAGACCCTGCTGTCGGTGGCCGTCGACCGGCTGCGCGACGCCGGGCCGCCGGCCCACCAGGTATGGCTGCCCCCGCTCGACCTGCCGCCCGCCCTCGACCAGATCCTCCCGCCGCTCGCGCCCGACGACGAGTACGGCCTGACGACCGTCGACTGGGAGCGGCGCGGCGGGCTCACGGTGCCGGTGGGCATCGTCGACCGGCCCTTCGAGCAGATCCGCGACCTGCTGGTCGTCGACCTGTCCGGGGCCGGCGGGCACGTCGCCATCGCCGGCGGCCCGCAGAGCGGCAAGAGCACGCTCGTCCGCACGTTGATCACCGCCCTCGCGCTCACGCACACGCCGCGCGAGGTGCAGTTCTACTGCCTCGACTTCGGCGGCGGCACGCTCGCCGGCATCGCCGGCCTGCCGCACGTCGCCGGGGTCGCCACCCGCCTGGACGAGGAACGTGTCAGCCGCACCGTCGCGGAGGTCACCGCGCTGCTCGCCGACCGCGAGCAGTTCTTCCTCGCCCACGGCATCGACTCCATGGCGACCTACCGGCGCCGCCGAGCGGCTGGGGAGTTCGCCGACCAGCCGCACGGAGACGTATTCCTCGTCGTGGACGGCTGGTCGACGGTGCGCCAGGACTTCGACCGGTACATCCAGACGTTCAGCGCGATCGCGGCGCGCGGCCTCAGCTTCGGCATCCACCTCATCGTCACCACCGCGCGGTGGGTGGAGCTCACGGCGGCCGTGCGCGACCAGGCCGCCACCCACCTGGAGCTGCGGATGGGCGACCCGATGGACTCGGAGGTCGACACCCGCCGCGCGGCGAGCGTGCCGCGCGTCCCCGGACGCGGCATCACCCGCGACACCAAGCTGCACTACCTCACGGCGCTGCCGCGCATCGACTCGGTGGAGAGCGCCGACGACCTCGCCGACGGCATCGCGGGCCTGGTCGCCGCGGTGCGCGAGAGCTGGGCCGGTCCAGTCGCGCCTCCGGTGCGGATGCTGCCGGCCCGGCTCAGCGTGCGGGAGCTGCCGGCGCCCGAGGGCGACTTCCGGGTGCCGATCGGCCTGGAGCAGGAGCGGCTCTCCCCCGTGGTGCACGACTTCGCCGAGACCCCGCACATGGTGGTCGTCGGCGACACCGAGAGCGGCAAGACGAACCTGCTGCGCCTGGTCGCCCGGGCCGTGACCCAGCGGTACACGCCCGCGGAGGCGCGCATCATGGTGGTCGACTACCGCCGTGAGCTGGCCGAGGCGGTCCCCGAGGACTATCGCCTCGGGCACGCGGTCGCCATCGACGCGCTGCGCGAGCTGGTCACCGGCGCGGGCCAGGCGATCAAGGAGCGCGTGCCGGGCCCGGACATCACCCCGGCCCGGATGAGGCTGTGCGACTGGTGGAGCGGACCCCGGCTGTTCGTCCTGGTCGACGACTACGACATGGTCGGGGCGGGGCCCATGCAGCATCCGTTCGACCCGATCGTCGACCACCTCGCCCTCGGGTGGGAGGTCGGGCTGCACATGGTCGTCGCCCGCTCCGCCGCGGGCGCCGGGCGCGGGATGGGCGAAATGATGATGCGCCGGCTGCAGGAGGTCAACACGCCGTCCCTCCTGATGTCCTGCCCGCCCGACGAGGGATACCTCTTCGGCAACGTCAAGGGCCGCATCCTGCCGCCCGGCCGGGCCATCCGGATCGCCCGGCGCAAGGCCGTGCAGATCCAGACGGCCATGCTCGACTGAGGGCGAGAACACGAGCGGCGCCGCTCGAAGGGCGAGAGCACGAGAACGGCGCCGCTCGATCCGGAGCAGGCCCAAGGGGACCCGGCGTGCCGGTGGCCCCCCGGAGGCTTGGGCACCGGAGCGGCGCCACTCAGTCCATCACGGCACGGTTTCGCAGGGACGCGCGCAGCGCGCGCATGGCGTAGTGGGCACGGGACTTGACCGTCCCCGGCGCGAGACCGAGTATGGCGGCCGTCTGCTCCGCGCTGTAGCCGAGGTAGTAGGTGTAGATGAGGACCTCGCGCTGCTGCTCGGTGAGCTCGTTCATGACCTCGAGAACGGCCCGGAACGTGACCACGCGCTCGGCCGGATCGGGCACGGCGTATTCACCGGACTCGTCGTCGCCGACCTCGTTCGGCCGGGCCTGCCGCGCGCGGTAGTGGTCGATCACGAGCCGGTGCGCGACGGTGAACAGCCAGGTGCGGACCCGGTCCGTCGTGGGGTCGAGGATCTCGCGGTGCTGCCAGGCCCGTACGGCGGTCTCCTGGACGATGTCCTCGGCCCGGTGCCGGTCGCCGTTGCACAGCCGGAGGGCGAAGTTGAGCAGCACGGTGCCGTGCCGCTCGTACAGTACGCGGGAAAAGGCGTCGTCGCGCGCCGGATCGTGCTGCAGGGCCGGAACACGCGGGGCGTCATGCCGTCGCGGCACGGCTACTCGCCACGCGGCCGCGGGCGGCCGGTCCAGCACTCGGCTGCGCGTCATGGAATGCGACCTCATTCTCACGATTCGTCGTTCCGGGCCGGCCACGGTGCTACTTGACCTGGGCCGTTGATGAAGGTTCAACTATCAAGCTGTGGTCTTGGCGAGCCCTTGCCGCCGACTTGCCGACCGTGACCCGCGGAGTCAGGACACCGGCCAACGCCCTGCCGTGCTTCCTCACCGATGTCCTCCCTCTACACGGTCCTTCTCGGTGCCGGGCCGCCCAAGCAGAACGCTGCGGACCGGCCGGTGCGGAGATCATCGCCCCGCGGTGGACAATCGCCGGCAGCTCTCTCGGGGGACCACCGGCACCCGGACACGCCCTAGGCGGCCCGGTCCCCGGCCGGCCGCCAGCCCCGGGCCCGGCCGAGCGGGACGATCGCGGCCGCGCACGCGACGAGGGCCACGATCCCGCCTCCGACCGAAGCGATGATCAACGCTCGGGTACGGGGGCCGTGCGCGGTCTGGGCCGGCATCCGCATGGCTGCCGAGGGCGTCGGCCGGGCCGTCACCGGGGATGACACCGCCGCCACGGCGGCGTACGGGTCCAGGACGGGCCTCGCCGCAGGGTAGGCGGACGCGACGAGCCGGTTCGCCACCTCGGCCGCCGTCAGCCGGGGCTGGTACGCGCGAACGAGGGCGGCCGTACCGGCCACGAACGCCGCGGCCAGCGAGGAGCCGGAGCCGATGTAGTTCCCGGAGCCCTTGGGGCCGATGCTCACGACGGCGTCGCCGGGCGCGGCCAGGTCGGTGGCGAAGACGTTCGGCGCATCCTGCGGACGTGAGCCGTCCGGCCCGTAGTCCTCGACCGCGACCACCTGCGGGATGAAGGCGGGGAAGTAGGGCCGCGCGGGCGGCGCGGAGACCGCCGCGCCGGCGGAGGTGGGCACGGCGTCCGGCGCCGCGGGCGCGACCACGACGGCGTCCTTGCGGGTGGCGTAGACGACCGCGGCCGTCAGCTCCGCTCTGCCCTCGGTCAGGGCCGCGCCGACGTACACGACCCGGGCTCCACGGTCGACGGCGGCACGGATGCCGGCCGCGACCTCTCGGGGTGCGGCGACGCCGTTCTTGCCGGTGCCGCGTACCGCGAGGATCCGCGCCCGGGGCGCGATCCCGCCGCCGGTCGCGTCCTCGGCACGCCCCGCGATCAGGCCGGCCACGAAGGAGCCGTGCCCGACACAGTCCTGGCCGGCGTCCGCCACCGCGGTGACCCGGCCGGCCAAAGCGGGGACGTTCGCGGCCACGCCGGTGTCCACGACGCCGACCGTGACTCCGGCGCCGTCGCTGAGCTCTCGGACCCGGGACACCCCTAGCGCGCTCACCGTCCACGGCTGCGCATGGGCCGCGGTGGAGGACGCGCCGGTGCACGACCGGCCGGACGCGAGCACCGACGGAATGACGGGCAGGCCGACGGGGCCGGGCGCGGCAGCGGACGGCCGTTCGTACGCCGTGGCCGCCGCGGCTCCGGGGAAGGCGGAGACGAGAAGCGAGGCCGTGGCGGCGGCCACCGACGCCACGGCGCGCAGACGCCGGGGGACACGTCGCATACGCTCAGCGTAGAAACCCGATCTTGTCGTTCTCTTGTCGTCCGGGACAAGGATCCCCGCTGGTCAGAGCCCTTGCGGGCAAGGGTGTCAAGCGGCCCGCGCGAACGGCATGATGGATGTCTCGTCGGCACCCCCCCCACCACCACCGACCCGAGGAGGGTTCAAGCGTGTCTCGGCAGTTGCTCACGGTCTCCCCGGAAGAGCCAGGCGCTTTCCGGACAATCGCGGAGGCGCTGGCGGCGGCACGTACCGGGTCGGTGATCCGTGTCCGGCCCGGCCGGTACGCCGAGAGCCTCTTCATCCGGACCCGGGTCACGATCGTGGCCGACGGGGACCGGGGCAGCGTCGAGATCTGTCCGCGGAGCGGTACCGCGGTGATGCTCGTGGCGGACGCCGTGATGCTCACGGACCTCACGCTGCGCGGTGGCGGCGACGACGTGCCGGTCGTGGACGCGGCGCGCGGGCAGGTCGCGATGGAGGGCTGCACCGTGGCCGGTTCCGGCTGGACGGCCGTCCTGGCCCGCGGGTCCGGTTCGCTCGCGATGCGCGGCTGCCGGATCACCAACGCCGAGGGCGCGGGCATCGTCGACACCGCGGATGCGGCCAGCATCATCGAGGACTGTCTCATCGAGAACCTCGGCACCTCCGCCGTCGTGCTCGGTGAGAAGTCCCGCTCGACGATCCGAGGCTGCCGGCTGCGGGACGCCCGCGGCAACGGCGTGCTCGCCAACGGCGAGGCCCAGGGCACGATCGAGGACTGCGAGATCTCCACGACCTCGAAGCCGGCCATCGCCCTCGAGGGCGACAGCGCCACCCGGATCGTGCGGACGAGCGTGCGCGACTGCGCGGTCGGCGTGTACGTGACCAGCGGGTCGCGTCCTACGCTGGAGGAGGTCTCGGTCACCGACATCACCGCCGGTTCCGGCATCGTGCTGGCCGGAGGCGCGGATCCGCTGCTGCGGCGCTGCCGGACGGCCCGTACGAAGGACAGCGGGCTGTCCGTCGCCGAACGCTCGCGCGGCACCTTCGAGGACTGCGAGTTCGCCGGGTCGGCCGCGCCCGCGATCAGCGTCGTGGGGACCAGCTCGCCGACGCTGATCGGCGCGACGGTGCGCGAGTGTGCCGACGCGTCCGCGTCCGTGCTGCTGGCGGAGGACTCCGTCGCGGAGTTCGACCGGCTGGAGGTCGTGGACGCCGCCGGTACCGCGATCGCCATCCGGACCGGCGCCAACCCGCTGGTCCGTAACGCGACGGTCACCGCGCCCGGCGGGACCGGCGTCGAGGTCACCGAGGATGGGCGCGGGCGGCTGGAGCACTGCGCCGTCGAGCGGGCCGGCGGCGCCGCCGTGCGCATCGCGAGCGGGGCCAACGTCTCCTTCCGCGACTGCGATCTCCGCTCCCCCGGCGACGCCGGGGTCGCCGTCGAATCCGGCGGGATGGCCACGATCCAGGACTGCGCGGTCTCCGGGAGCGACGCCTCCGGCGTGGTCGTACGCGAGGGCGGCGACCTGAACCTCACCCGGGCGCGGATCAGCGGCTCCGGCGCCCACGGCGTGCTCCTCACGGCCGGCGCGCGGGCCACGCTCGACGCTTGCGAGATCACCGGGAGCGTCGGCGACGGCGTCCGGGTCGACACCGCGGAGGCCGTCTCCGTCACCGGCTGTGCCGTGCGCGACAACCGCGGTGCCGGGCTGCGGCAGTCACGCCCCGGCGGCCGGCTGACAGTGCGCGACCTGGACGGCTCCGGGAACGCCGTCCCCGACTCCTGGGGCGACGACGTCGCCGTGGAGGCCACCGGCACGCCGGACGGCAGGGCCACCCGCGCGCCCGCGTCCGCCGGCCCGCTGGAGGAGTTGGAGTCCCTCATCGGCCTCGAGGGCGTGAAACGTCAGGTGCGCGCGCTTGTCAATCTGAATCAGCTGTCGCAGCGCAGGGCCCGGCTCGGCATGCCGGTGCCGCCGATGAGCCGGCATCTGATCTTCGCGGGCCCGCCGGGAACCGGCAAGACCACGGTCGCCCGGTTGTACGGCGGCGTCCTCGCCTCCCTTGGCATGCTCTCCTCCGGGCATCTGGTGGAGGTCTCCCGCGCCGATCTGGTCGCCCAGTACGTCGGCGCCACGGCCATCAAGACGACGGAGGCATTCAACGAGGCGCTCGGCGGCGTCCTGTTCATCGACGAGGCGTACACCCTGGTCACCGAGGGCAGGGGCGGCTCGCACGACTTCGGCCGCGAGGCCATCGACACCCTCGTGAAGCTGATGGAGGACCACCGCGACGAGGTCGTCGTGGTGGCGGCGGGTTACACCGCCGAGATGCAGGGGTTCCTGTCCGCCAATCCGGGCATGGCCTCGCGGTTCAGCCGGACCATCGAGTTCACCAACTACTCGGTCGACGAGCTCGTCACGATCACCGAGAAGATATGCGAGAGCCACCGCTACGAACTGGACCCGACCACGCGTCAGGCGCTCTCCGCGCACTACGAGCGGATGCCACGGGACGCCGCCTTCGGCAACGGCCGTACGGCGCGCCTGGTCTTCGAGGAGATGATCGAGCGGCAGGCGTTCCGGCTCGCGTCCATGACCGACCCGGCGGAGAGCGACCTCACCCTGTTGCTGCCGGAGGACGTCAGCGACGCTGCGGCCACGGACGGCGCCGTGGGCGAGGAGCGCGAGACGCTGCTGGCCCAGCTGTCGGACATGGTCGGCCTGGCCGGCGTGAAACGCGAGGTGAAGGACATCGTCGACCTCCTCGCGACGGCCCGGCAGCGGGAGGCCGCCGGGCTGCCCGTGCCCCGACTCAGCCGGCATCTCGTCTTCACCGGGTCGCCCGGTACCGGCAAGACCACCGTGGCCCGGCTCTACGCCGAGCTGCTGCACAGCCTGGGCGCACTCCCGCGCGGCCAGCTGGTCGAGGTGGCACGCGTCGACCTCGTGGGCCGCTACGTGGGTCACACGGCGCAGCTCACGAAGGAGGTCTTCCAGCGCGCGCTGGGCGGTGTCCTGTTCATCGACGAGGCGTACACGCTGACCCCCGAGGGAGCGTCCAACGACTTCGGCCGTGAGGCGGTGGAGACCCTGCTCAAACTCATGGAGGACCACCGCGACGAGGTGGTCGTCATCGTCGCCGGATACACCGAGGAGATGCGGCGCTTCCTGAGTTCCAACCCCGGTCTCGCCTCCCGGTTCTCGCGGCAGGTGGAGTTCGAGGACTACAGCACCGACGAGCTCGTCGCCATCATGCGGAACCAGGCCGCGGCCGGGGGCTACGAATGCGCTCCAGAGACGCTCTCGGCACTGCGCGAGTACCTCGACGCCCTGCCACGGGACCGGACCTTCGGCAACGCGCGTCTCGTCCGGCAGCTGCTGGAGACGATGATCACCCATCAGGCGCGGCGGCTCGGCGGGATGCGGTCGCCCGGCGTGGCGGACCTGCGCCTTCTGCTGCCCGAGGACCTGCCACCCGCGAACACCCCCAGCGCGCGCTGAGCACGCCCCGCAGGCCGGCGATCAACGGGTCGCCGACCTGTGGGATGCCGGTTGCAATCACGCCGATGTACGGCACTGACCTGTGGAAACGCTACCGGACCGGCAGGCCGGTGATGGTGCGGCCGATGACGAGGCGCTGGATCTCCGAGGTGCCCTCGAAGATGGTGAAGATCTTGCTGTCCTCCGGGTCCTGCTCACCGCGCCGCAGGCTCCACGAATGAACGCGATCACGGAACGCTGGGTCGGGAGCGTACGCCGTGAACTGTTGGACCGAATCCTCATCATGAACGCCCGCCACCTGCGCAAGGTCCTCGCCAAATATGAGATCCATTTCAACAACCACCGGCCGCATCGGGCGCTGAACCACGCCAGCCCGCTCCGACCGCTCCCCGGCCCCGCCACCACCGACGTGAAGATCACCCGACGAGACAGACTCGGTGGCCGCCTCCACGAATACGCCCAGGTCGCCTAGGGGTAGCCGAATTACGGGCACCCACAGGGTTAAGGCGAAAGTGTTCGCCCTGAACGATGGCGTGCTGACCGCCCGCATTGTGGCTACGGCATGTCAATTGCTGCGACCGTTCGTCTCCGGGATCTCCGGTCGGGATGACGCTGCGCGCGTGCTGCTCTGCCGAAGTGAATTTGACCGAGGGCGAACGCGCGGTGCTGCTCGATCCGGCCGAGTCGCAGCGGGCCCGGCTGCTGTGCGAACTGCAAGCCGGACACGCCGGACCGCACTGCGCACTCGGCGACAACGACGATCAGACCGAGCAACGCGCCGCAATCTCCTGAACCGCGAACGGCGGCCGGGAACTGGTCATGCATGTGAAGTTCTGGCCCGACCACGGCCCCTGTCCCAAGTACGACGAACCCGACTGAGTGGTGTCAGGTCACGGGTAGGTCGTCGCCGTAGTCGATGGCGTCGAGTTCGAAGCAATACGCGCCCGGGTGGCCCAGCGGCAGGGTGCAACGCAAGGTCGAGCTCGGCTCCTGTGGCGGCCGTATCAGACCCCCTGCCAGCACGAACACGCCTCCGGGACGACGGCGTTCGCGGACCCCACGGGGCGGGTCCGCGACGCGTCACGTGGTCTGTCCGCCTCTCCAGGCGGCGAGTTCCTCGTTGAATTCTTTCTTCGTGATGATGTTGATCCGGCTCCTGTCGATCTTCGAGGTGCCGTCCGTCAGGTCTTGGATGTGCCCGTCGCCGACCTTCCAGACGCCGGCCTTCCGCTTCGAGAAGACCGCTCCCAGCCCCATGAAGGTCGAGCGCTGCCTGCGCATGAACTTCGCCAGTTCGGCGGCGTCGCGTTTGTCCGCCAGGCGTGCGCCGGCCGCGTCGGCCAGTGCCGGCACCAGATCGCGGAGGCCAATGCGGCTGTTGGCGAAGTCCCGTACGGCCTTGAGCTGCTGTTGCGCCGGGGCGTTCCGGAGCGCGGCGTCGTACGCCTGGTAGGCGCTCTCGACGTTGTCGTACACCGCCTGCACGGCCCTGTTCACCGCGTCGCTCGAGGGCCGCCAACTGCGATCGACACGGTCCCGGAACTGCATGAGCTCCTGTACTTCGGTGTTGAACGCGCCGATCGCCGTGGCGGCAGAGTTGACCGGGGTCGCCGACACGTTGATTGCCTCGTCGCCCAGTTTGTCGAACTTGACGATCAACATGGCCGCGCCGTGCGTGGCGCGGTACTCCATCAGGTCGGCCCCCGGCTCGGCATGGGCCTGCTGCTGCCCGCCCAGGGGCAGATCGGGAAAATCATTTTCGGTCCAGTAGTCGGCGCTGCCGGTCTTCGCCGAGCAGAACTGCCTCTCCAGGGCCCTGCGCGCATCACTTTCGGTGTGGGTCTCTCCGGCGATGTTGAGCTTATCTCTTGCTAACACTTTGTCGCCCTTCCCCTGTCTCGAGTGAACGTGAATTCCGATCGGGCATCGGACCGCAAGCATGGTCATGCGGCGCGGAAATCAAGAATCCTTTCCCCCTAGTCGGCCACCGCCCCCTTGATTGCACATCTCGGCAGTCCGCGTAACTTCATGCTCCCCGCGACGAACAACGAGCGCTACCCTTCGCTTATGACCGGTTGCGGCCAGTTCGCGTACGCCATCGGTCTCGTCGACGAAGAGGGGCGGCCGACGCCAAGCCATCGACCTCTGCGGTGAGACTTCGTGAGAACGGTAGATGCGGTGGCTGTTGACATGGTGCAGAGAACGGTCCGACGGCTTGCCTACCCACGTGCCCAGGCCCCGCTTACCCGGCAATCGGTGTGGGCACCAGTGCCTACCGCGTGCCTAAGCGTCCAGGAATGCGCTCACAGATTGCCTACGACGTGCCTAAGGTCGCGCCTACGGGCCGGACGGCTTGCCTCCATCGGGGGACGATGGTTGCTCGCTGGTTGCTCGGATGCCACGAAACAGCCCGTCAGCCAGCGGCACCACCCGGCATCCGAACGGGTCGAGTCGCGGACGAACTAGCATGGACTGGCAGCGAGAGCACCGATCTGGCACGAGAGCAGCGGACTCTTAATCCTCGGGTTCGGGGTTCAAGTCCCTGGCGGCGCACCCGTCCCGACCTGGGCGTTTCCGGTTCCACCGGGAACGCCCAGTATCCGTTTAGGCACGGTTTGGAAATCGTGGGTGCTCGGTGGGTGCTCGAGCGTCGCGATCTTGTCGGTCGGGTTATCGAAATCCACCGGATCACAGTTGCTCCCGCCGTTTGGCAACTCCCCGCTCCGACCCCCAACCACGACCGCCGCGCGCTGCTCGGGCAGGAGCACCTGGCGTACTCGATGCTGGTCCGGCTGGCTGTACGAGGGCATACGTAACTACAAGCACCTGTACGGCGAGGACGAGTTCCACGAGGCGTGTGAGTACTTCTACGTCCACATCGGCGAGGCCGAGAAGGAGCACAGGGAACAGGCCGTCGTCTCCGCGGCACAGCTCTGCCGGACCGGCGCGGACTTCGAACGCGAACGGGAGGCCTTCGACGGATTCCTCGACCTGACCGCGCGGTACTGGGCCGGCGTGCACGGCGCGATGCTCGCCGCCTGATGCGTCGCTGGGCGCCGGCCCTGGTGCTGGCCCAGATCACCAGCCTCCAGGTCGGCGCCGCCGTCGCCACCCGGCTGTTCGGTCACATCGGCACCTGGGCCACGGTGTCGCTGAGAGTTCTGTTTCGCATCCGTACGGCGCCGTCCGCCTGAGGGCTGCGACCCAGACGAGACGGTTACCTCCGGGAACCTTGTCGTGTCGCGGCGCTACGGCATGGGCCGGATATGGCCGGATAATGCCGGTTCCAGGAAAGCCGACTTTAAGATCCGTCCATGGTCGGCGTCTGGCCTTTCGTGGGTCGCGTGGACGAAATAGCCGAAATCCGCGCCGCAGCGTGTGCTCGTACCAAGGCAGGCCTCCTGATCGCAGGTCCGGCGGGGGTCGGCAAGAGCAGGCTCCTCCGCGAGGCGTGCGCGGACCGGGACGTCGTGCCTGTCCAGGCCACCCGGGCGGGCGCCGAGCTCGCGGTGCTGGAGTACCTGTCCCTGGGAGAGCCGGTGGGGCTGGCCACGCTCATCGCGCTCACCTCCGCGGAGGCATGCGAGGCGGTGGAGGAGGCGCAGCTCGCGTCCGTGCTCCGGGACGGCCGCCGGACCCAGATCAGGCTCGCGCACCCGATCTACGGCGAGGTCATCCGCGCGTCCTGCCCGGTGCTGCGGGCCCGTCGTCGCCAGGCGGAGCTGGCGGCGGTGACAAAGACGTACGGCCATCGGCGCCGGGAGGACGTCATGCGGATCGCGGCATGGCGGCTCGAGAGCGGCACCGCCACCGAACCGGGACCGCTGCTGACCGCCGCCGCACTCGCGTACGCGGTGTCCGATCTGTCGCTGGCGCTCCGGCTCGCCGAGGCCGCGGTCGCGGCGGGTGGCGGCCTGGACGCCACCCTCACGCTCGCCCAGTTCAGGATCTGGTCCGCGCAGCCCAGGAGGCCGCCGCCGCACTCGCCCTCGCCGACCTGGCGGACGCCGACGAGTTCCAGCGCACCCGCTACGCCGTGAACCGGGCCATCAACCTTGGCTGGGGACTGGGCCGGCTGGACGAGGCACTGCGCCTCCTCGATGAGGAGGCGGCGCGTCAACCCGTACCGGAGCTCGTCGGGCTCCTCGTCAGCCGAAGCGCCTCGTCTTCCGGACCGACGAGGTCATGGTCCTCAAAGATCCCGGGCAGCCGATCGCGACATCGGAAGCCGACGCACGACTCGAGTCGAAGATGCGCCTCAGCTGAGGACCAGGAACTGCCTCGAATAGACCCAGGACGAAAAAGCCTCAAGGAGCTACACCCGGCCTAATTAGGCCAACCGCGTCAGCGCGAAACGGGGTACCGTGCTTCGTCTGTGGTTTTCATGAGGAGGGTCGCCGTGCTCGCCAAACTCGCCGCTGGCCTGGTCCTAGTCGCCGCGTTGCTGCCCGCTCCGGCCCAAGCGTCCGGAGCGCCGTCCGACCCGACCCGCGCGCAGCTTCGTACGATCGTGGAGAACGTCACCCAGGCGGACGGAAAACGCTATGCGCTGCACGACGACGCCGGCCACACAATGGACACAGTCAAGGTCATCCAGGACAACACCGGTGGTTATCTGGCCGTCTCGCACTTCATGTTCACCGATGGCCATTTCCGGGTCAACCTCGCGACGTCGAGCGACCTGCTGACCTGGCACTGGGTACGCGAGCTCGCCGGTAGTAACACCGGCCCGGCCTCGCAGCCGACCATCGCGCAGGCCTCCAACGGCGGTTTCGTCCTCGCCTGGGAGCAAGAGAATTCGGGCGGCGGCAACAACCATCTCGCCTTCCGTTATTTCGCCAGTCGCACCGACCTGCTCGCCGGCAATGTCTCCCGCTCGTACGACGCGCCGCGGCAGCTGTCGTCCTGCGCGGAAGGTACGCCGAACCTATACTCGATCAAGCTGTCACCGGACATCGACCACTCGACCATCGACGTCGGCGCGCATTACTGGTGGAACTGCGACCGGGACCGTCAGCAGCGGGGAACGCTCACGAACTTCGGCTCCTGGACGACCTCGGCACAACCGAACTTCGACAACGCCCTGCTTTACTGGGGCGTGGGCGGGAACATCGGCGACCGCGACCAGACCGTCTTCCTCGGCTACAGCTTCGGGCTGATCGAAGGTCAGTACACCAAGGGAGACTTCGGCTCCTGGCGGGTCTTCCTGTACGACTACCAGACCGGCAACGCCGATCGCACCACCATCCAAACCGACGGCGGCAGCACGGCGTTCGCGAATCCCACGCTGACGGCGCTGAAGACACCAAGCGGTCAACGCGCCATGCTCGTCACGCTGTTCGTCCCGAGCGAAGGCGCGGCGCCGGGAGAATCCGGCGAGCTGCTCTATTACAAGACCTATTAGTACTGCAACGGCGCCCTTAAAACTGCCGGACCCACCAAGATCAAGTCTCAGGAATCACGATAGGCCGTCGCAGTGCCAGGGCCGCATTTCCTCGCGCGCCAAGCCAGGGTAATCAGTCGAACAGGTCGGCGATGGATGTAGCAATGACGGCGCGGTCAAGCCAGGTGTCGAGTTGCCGCAGATCGGTCCAGGCACAGATGCGAGCACGGGCGTCCTTTGGCACCTCGAAAACCCGCAGGTCAGCCATTGATCAGTACGACCTTTTTTTGACACGGTAGAGGTCACTGGTTCGATCCCAGTATCGCCCACCACGTGAAAGTGCAGGTCAGGAGCCCTGCTTCTCTTCCAGAGAGGCGAGGGGGGTACCGGCGCGTGCACGGCGAACTTCTCGTGCTCGGGGTTAAGGTGGCCGCCTCGACCGTGTGGGAGATCATCAAGGACGCCGGCATCGATCCGGCACCCGAACGGACCTCCACTACGTGGGCCGGCTTCCTGCGTCCCGGGCAGGCGCTCTCTTCGCATGCGACTTCCTGGAAGCCGTGACCCTGTCGGGAGCACGCATGTACGTGCTTGCGGTGATCGAGCACCGTGCCCGCCGGATCCGGATTCTGGGTGCGACCGCGCACCCGACCGCGTCCTGGGTGGTGCGGGCGGCGAAGAACCTGGTCATGGACCTGGAAGACGCCCGGTGCCGGGCACGGTTCCTGATCCGGGACCGCGACGGTAAGTTCCCTGGGCCGTTCGACTCCGTCCTGGCCGATGCGGGAATCGAGATCGTGCTCACCGGAGTTCGGATACCGAGAATGAACGCGATCATGGAGCGGTGGGTGCAGACCTGCCGGCATGAACTGCTTGACCGGACCTTGATCTGGAACCAGCGGCACCTGCTCCACGCCCTACGCTAGTTCGAGGCCTTCTACAACGAGCATCGGCCCCATCGCATCGCCAACGCCCGGCCTGTCCGTCCGCTGCCGCAGCCAATTACCGACCCAGACCAGATCGCCGACCTGGAAATACCGTGTATTTCGAAATCCCGTTCTAGGTAAGATTTTTGGAAATCGCCGGAAGCGCCGAAATGTGTGCCACGCGCGCGGTGTTCGGTGACGAACCAACCGACGCTGAATGACACGATTTCCTACTCAAGCGCGGCAGCACCCTCCTGGGCAAGGCCGCCGCCAAGGCTCGCAAGGTCGG
The DNA here is from genome assembly GCF_024055795.1 of Actinoallomurus purpureus. Taxonomy (GTDB): domain Bacteria; phylum Actinomycetota; class Actinomycetes; order Streptosporangiales; family Streptosporangiaceae; genus Actinoallomurus; species Actinoallomurus purpureus. Next base: position 155,114 of record NZ_JAMXMY010000015.1, read on the forward strand.
CCACGCCGAACAGCGCCGCCAGACCGCCCGTGTCAAAAGGACGGCACACAAACGCGGTCGATGAACCAGCCAGTCGCCAGGTGCACGGAGCCACCACCCGTGGCTCAGCGGCGCACTGACGGAGGGTAGGCACGATCGCCGGCCGGTTTCCGCGAGTGGTCCGGATGCCGAGGTGCCCAACCAGGGCGGCGCCGGTGTGAGATCTATGGCCGAGAGTCTGCCTGCGGAGCCTGTTTTCCGGCACGGGATTGACCAAGGCCCGCGGCTAAGTGCAGGTAAAAGCATAGACCACCGCGAATCATCGAAAGCTAATGCGAAAGTGAGCTATTGACATATATATGTCAATAGTACGTTAATGTCCCCGGTGGATCCTCCGTCCACTGTCGCCCCGGCGTGCTGGTGGGCGACCTCTACGAGCACGTACAGGAGTTGCGTGTGCGCACCTTTCCTCTGAGAGGGTTCGCTGCAGGGCGGATGGCGTACGCCATTGCAGTCCTCAGCGCCACAGGATTGGCGGTTCTGGGCACCCAGGCACCGGCCTCCGCGGCGGAGCCGAGACCCCGTCCTCGGTGGCAAGCTCTACCTGATCGGCGGCTGCGACACCGGCTGCGGCGTCACCGACGCCAGCGTCTACAACCCGGCCACCGACAGCTGGAGCCAGATCGCCCCCTACCCCGAGCCGGTCGGCTGGACCTCCTGCGCCGGCATCGACGGCAAGATCTACTGCGCCGGCGGCACCACCACCGGCGGTGACATCAAGCACGCCTACGTCTACGACCCGGCCACCGACATCTGGTCCAAGCTGCCCGACATGCCCGTCGCGCTGTGGGGCTCCGCGTACGCCACGGCCAACGGCCTGCTGATGATCTCCGGCGGCGTCAACGGCAACGCCGCCACCAACCAGGGCGTCGCCTACCATCCGCAGACCGGCACCTGGAGCACCCTGCCGAACGCCACCACCCCGACCTACCGGTCCGCCGGTGCTCCCGGCTTCTACAAGATCGGCGGCTCGACCGGCGGAATCACACCCACCTCGGCCGTGGAGACCCTCCCCGGATTCGGCGTCGACCCCAGCGCCAACGTCCCATGGCTGCGCGAGTCCACCAAGCAACTGACCCTGCCGCCCCGTGCCCAGGCGACCGTCAGGGTCACCCTGGACTCCGGCGTTCCACAGATCAGCCAACCCGGTGGCTACAGCGCCCAGCTCGTGTTCGGCAGCACCACCCCGTACACCTTGCCGGCGGCTCCGGTGACGCTGCACGTCGCCCCACCGAAGTCCCAGAGCCCGGCCACCGGAGCGAGGTGAACCTCAAGACAGGAGCCAAGGTCACTGAGAACATCACCCTGACTCGGAAGTAACCCAACAACCACAATTCCAGTGCCGGGCCGGCCCTCGGGAGCCGGCCCGGCACCGGCACGCTTACGCCCAGAGGATGTCCCGCTCGAAAATTGGGGTCCGGGCACTGACCCGCAGGTTCAGGCAGGAGTGGGGCCTAGGCATTTCATAGGCACCCGATCGGCATCGCCCTACCAGCCGCGTGCCCAAGTTCTGTCCACACCGGCCTTGAGCCGGCTAAAGATCGCCGCTGCCTGGCTCCGGGTCGAGCGCCGACAGAACGAGTTCCGCGACCGTATTGACCAGAGCCGTACCCCTTGCACGGCTGACGACGCTGATCGTGCATTGCGACTGAACGTCGTCTCAGGCCCGGAAGAACCGCAGATCACAACCGTGCTCCCCCGGTTCGTGCTCCCACTGCTCCCGCCCGGAGCACCGAGCGGCGGGAGCACACATGGTTCCCGAACCGTCCCGAACATGCGCCAACAACCAGCATCCGGCGACACTGACCTGCGACATCTCGAAAACCAGCAGGTCAGGGCATGATCGGTACGATCTTGACACGGTAGAGGTCACTGGTTCAATCCCAGTATCGCCCACCACATCAATGCAGGTCAGGCCATGCGCCTGGCGTACTTGGCCTGGTGATTCCTCCGCATGGACACCGCCTTTCACAGACCTGCTGCTCCCGATCGGCGGTCAAGCGCAGGAGGTCCCAGATCAGATCGGGCCGCATCAAGGTGTTCTACTCTGGCCAACGCGGCCACCGCGTGATCTTCAGTACCAACACACCTGAAGCATCGCAACGGTGGCCGTCTCGCTTACTTGTAGGCATAGGCCAACATCCCAACAGTGAGGCACTCGCCGTCAGGAGGCCTCCGAAACCAAGATCGCGATCTGGAGTACTAGCTAGGGTATGGGATCGGCGATGGATCCAAGGAAACCATCCGCATACATCAATGCTTCGGCGATGTATTTTATGTTTTGACGATCAATCCCCTGCACCACATCAAAGAGAGCGATCTTACACGCCCCGGAGATGCTTGCCGCAATCCGGAGAATTACTGCCTGCTCTTGATCGGCCTCCAGGTCGCCACTGTCGAGCGCAGCAACTGCAGCACCCCACTCGATGCCAGCCGCCGCAGGCGGGTCTTCGTAAGTAACAACGAATTTGAGAAGGTCTCTGTTGCTTAGCCAGTATCCATGCCGGACGAGAAGTTGGACAGATGCCTCGTAGACATAGTTTCCGCCCGCACCTCTCATCAGCAGCGAGGCCAAGTACTCAGCCTCACTTTGGAATTTCAACGTCACTCAACCTCCAATCTATAGCCACCGTAAAGCTTACGAAACGCACCTGGAAGTGACATGGTCAGCAAATCAGGGATCTAAAAGTGACGCCTCACGGCACCTCGACTTCACCCTCGCCTTCTGCGCGGCCAACAAGGCCGGCGTCGCCAGCTCCCCAGTTTGCGATTGCCTCCGGAGCGGGACCCTTGTAGCCAGCTTCGCCATTAGGGTTGCCCGCCAGGGGAACACGCACAGCCCGGCGGTCTGCTGGAGTTTGCCGTTGACGTACAGGCGGATCTGTTTGGTGTCGGTGTCGTAGACGCGGATCATCACCACCTGCCGCAGACGCCGCGGATGAACGCCATCTGCGAACGCGTCATCGGAACCCTCCGCCGCGAACTCCTGGACCGGATCTTGATCCTCGGCGAACGCCATCTGGCCCTGGTGCTCGGCGAGTACCTGACCCATTACAACGCTTCCCGACCGCACCAATCCCGGCGACAACGGCCACCGGACCTTGAAACGCTGCCGACCCGGGACGCAGCCAGCCTCACCGACCTACAGACCATCCGACGAAGACAATCAGCGAATACCACAACGCCGCGTAACCCCAGATCAGACCGCGTAACCCAATAATCGAGCGGCACAGCCTTGAACATCGTCCGTAGACAGGGGCGAGGACTCCAGGCAGAATCGCTGACGGAAATTTCGGCAGTTTCACCGCGAATCGGGGGTTCGGGTGCGCGGCCAGTCAGACGCAGGACTTGGTGCCGCGCTCCGTGCGCGGCGGATCGCGGCTGGGCTCACGCAGGAACAGCTCGCCGAACGATCGGGGATGAGCGTGCGGGCGATTGGGGACCTGGAGCGGGGCAAGGTTTCCAAGCCGCATCGCGAGACGGTGCGACTGCTCGCCGAGGCGCTCGGACTCGACGAGGAGGGAAGTCGAGATCTCATGCGACGCGTCGGCCAGCGAACCCTCGCCGACGGTCCCGCCCTGGATCTGCCGACTCACCCCCCGGCCCGCAATACGATCACGCTTGCCGAGAAGATCAGAGCACCCCGGCCATCGGCCCCGACAGTCTCCATCGACGACTCAGCGAGCACACCGCCAGGCGAGCCGCGCCGATCGCCCTGGCCCGCACCGGCCCAGTTGCCGGCCGACATCCCTGACTTCACCGGACGCGCCGCGGAACTGCAGGCAGTGACCAGCAGTCTGGCCAGCGGTGCAGCATCCGCGAGAGTGACTGTTGTCACCGGTCCGCCAGGGGTGGGGAAGACGGCCCTGGCATTACATGCCGCCCACCGGCTGCGACACATCTTCACCGACGGCACCCTGTTCACCGACCTGCGTGGGGCCGGCACAGCCCCCCGGGACCCTGGGGACGTCCTGAACTCCCTGCTCAGATCACTGGGCGTGCCAGGCCGAACCATTCCTACCGACCTGGCTGATCGGTCGGCGTTGTACCGGTCGATACTTGCCGACCGCGCAGTCCTCCTCTTGCTGGACAATGCCGCCACCAGCGCCCAGGTACGGTCGCTGCTGCCCGGCGGAGGTCCGAGCGCCGCGCTGGTCACTAGCCGCGCCCAACTGACCGGCCTGGTAGGCGCGACCAGGCTCGACTTGCTGCCCATGAGCGAGCTGGAAGCCACCGCCCTGTTCGCGGCCACAGCAGGCCACGGGCGGGTGGCGGGTGACGACACTGCCGTCGCGGACGTGATCACCAACTGCGGCCGGCTACCTCTTGCGGTGCGGATCGCCGGTGCCAAGCTCGCCTCCCGACCGGCATGGTCGGTGCGGCACCTGGCCGACCGGCTGGCCGACAAGCACCGCCGGATGGACGAGCTCCACGTCGAAGACCTCGATGTGCGCGCCAGCCTCATGCTCAGCTATCGCGGGCTTGGACCCGCAGCCGCACAAGCGTTCCGGCTGCTCGCGCTGCTCGACTATCCGGCCTCCTCACTCCGCACAGCGGCCGCCCTGCTCAACGTGCCTGCCTCGGACGCTGAGCACCTCTTGGACCAACTGCTCGATGCCCACCTGGCGACCAACCCGGCACCAGACCGCTACGGCTTCCACGACCTACTCCGCAGCTTCGCCAAAGAGCAGGCGCTCCGTGAAGACCCCGCCGATGTGCGCCGCCGGTCCCTCACCCGTGCCGTCCGCGCCTCCCTCACCGGCCTCGCCGGGCAGGTCCCGCACCCCCGGCCCGACGCAGTGCCCCAGGGAACCGGCCTGACAGCCGAATCTTCGCGCGCCAAGCAGACGGGCGAGGCGGTACCCGACGTCGAGCAGGACAACCTGATCGCCGCGATCATGCTCGTGACCTCCACCCCCGAACTGGATGCCGCCCTTGCCGCAGAGCTCTTGGAACTCCTTCAGCGTCCGCTCGTCCTTTCCGGCCGCTGGGACGATCTGTCCCGCTGCGCGGCCGCCGTTGAGCAGGTCACCGAAGGCTGGGCCCAGGCGACAGCCCAGCGCGTCCGGGCTCGTATCGCGATCCACCGCGACGAGCGGGCCACCGCACGTCGGCTCCTATCCATCACCCTCGAGCAGGCCCGCGCGGCCGGTGATCGCCCCGGAGAAGTCAGCAGCCTCATCCTGTTCGGCACCCTGCATGGCCGCTCCGGCGACCACGACGCGGCCGTCACCACCCTCGAGCGGGCCATCGCGCTCGGGCGGACCGCCAACGTGCCGGTCCAGATGATCATGGCCCACAACTACGCCGGCGAACAGTACCTCCACCTCAACCGGCCCGATACCGCGCTCCACCACCTCCGGACCGGGCTCAGCCTGGCCCGCGACAACAACGACGAGGATCTCACGGCCATGGCGCTCTACCTCATCGGCACCGCCCACAGCCGCCTCGGCGACCACAACACCGCTCTCATCCACCACCATGACGCCCTCCACCTCGCCCAGACGCGCGGCTCGGCCCACAGTGAAGCCATCGCTCGCCTCCACCTCGGCCGAACCCTCCGGGCTGCCGGAAGGCTCGACGAAGCCGACAGAGCGCTCGCCATCGCCGTAGAAGGCTTCCGGGCGCACGGCGACCACCACAGCGCCGCACAAGCACTCGCCGCCGCTAAATCCCTCAGCTCACGCGACACTGGCGGCCCACATGCGAGCCGCGAAGGCCGGGACTGTCCTAAAGATCGTGTGGGTGGGGTGGTGATTCGGAAGGCTGGGGCCGATGCCCCGGCCGGGAAGGATCATCTGTGACCGCTAACGACGAGGACGAGACCATCGGTGGGCTGGATGTGCGACTCGCCGCCGAGCTGATCGAGCGAGCCATCGCAACGGCACCTCACCCAAGACCGTGTCGACCGAGGTCGGGCCGGTGCAGCTGCAAGTGCCACGAGACCGGGCGGGTGAGTTCGAACCGCGGATCGTGCCCAAGCACGCCCGCCGCGTCGCCGGGTTCGATGAATCGATCATCTCCCTTTATGCCAAGGGACTGACCACCGGGGAGTGGCGGATGTGTGCACCGCCTGCTGCGACGGCCTCAAGGGCCTGCCGGAGGCGATCGAGGAGATCTGGCCGCAGGCCACCGTCCAGCAGTGCGTGGTGCACCTAGTGCGAGGAGCTCGGCGGGGCTGGGGATCGCTTTGTATGCAGAAGAGGCCGTGACCAATGGGGTCACGGCCTCGTTGCGGGTATGGGGTCTTAGAGCCATTCGGTATCGGTCAGGTCGCTGCCTGGGAAGCAGCCGAGCCCGTTGTCGAGCGTGATGTAGGTTCCGCTGGCGAAGCTTCCGTGCTTGAGCGTGGCCTGCCACTGGCCGTGCGGGTAGGCGGTGTGGCTGTGGTGGGAGCCTGCCCAGGAGGTGTCGCCCCACAGGTACGGTGAGGCGTTGTAGCTGTAGGAGTAGTTCGGCCCCTCCATGTCGACGTTCCAGTCGATTTGCAGGACGCCGGTGTTGGATTCGAAGCCGGTCTCCATGTTCGCGGGCTGGCCGTTGTACTCGCCGATGTTCACCCAGGCCGTGCCGCAGGACATCGGCTCGTCGGAGGTGTAGGGCCGAAGCCCGCGCGCCCGGGTGGCTGCCAGCGCCTTGGTGTAATACGGCAGCAGCTTGTCCGACGCGACGATCTTGCGTCCGTTGTCGTAGCGCACTGTGATCTTGCGGGTCCTGGCGTGGCCGACGGAGTCGACCGCGACCACCCGGGCGGTGTACATCTTGAGCCGCGTGGAGTAGACGCGCACCGCGTGGCCGGTGTGCGGGCCGGTCGCTGCGGCGAAGGCGTTGGGCCCGGAGGCGAGCAGGGCCAGCGCGGCCGCCGATACCGAGGCGGGAATGAGCCAGTTCTTGACCATGATGTCTCCGCTCGCGGCTTAGCAGGTGTAGACGCTGTTGCTGTGCACGTCCGAGGCGACCGTCCACTGGACGCTGGAGGACATGTTGCTGAAATCGGCCTCCAACATTCCGCCAGTGAAGGCCCAGCCCGTGATGTTGTTGCCGAGGGCCCCGTGCGCGTAGGAGGAGAAGCCCCAGTAGTTGCCGCAGATGCCGCCGCCGTTGAAGCTGATGATGCCGTCTCCGTACTTGGCCGATCCGTCACTGCCGGCCACGCGGTTCTTGAAGTTCATCCCTCGCCCATTGGCACCGTCATTCATCGACGAGTCCAGGGAACAGTTGACGCCGAAAGAGTCGCCCCAGTGGCAGGCGGAAGAGCCGGTCATGTGGATCGAGGTGTTGAAGCCGAGAGCAATTCCGTCGTAGTGCGTGCCGTCGGCCACGTCGGAGAAGTTGTTGGACCAGTGCCACGGTCCGTCGAGGAAGACGTCCTGGGTGCAGGTCTGCGAGTAGATGTACGGAGAGGCGACCGTGAGGCCGTGACTGGTGATGTCTCGCGGGCTGACGACCCCAGCCGACGAGGCGGTCTGCGCCCGGGTCAGGCCGTACTGCGTCGACAGCGCCTCATCGATGCTCTGCTGAGCAGCCCCTGTCCGCCGTTTCCCGGCGATGAAGCGAGCGACATTCGCCGCAGTGGGGGTCTGGTGGGTGGTCGTAAGGCACGGAGTGATGCTCGAACCGGTGGCGGTTCCTGCGGTTGCCGTGCCGGCGATCGTGGTAGCTGCGAGCACTCCCGTGGCGGCGATGGTTCCGATGCGATGAGTGGTCTTCACATGTGGCTCCTGTGGGGGTGGGTGCAACGGCGTGTTCGGCGGATGTTCATGGGAGGAACTGATCGGCTGGTCGAAGTCGACAGAGATCGTTACCGCCTCGAACATCGTCGGTGGAGGGGCGCGGCTACTCCAGGCAGAACCTCTGGCAGAAAAACCGGCAGAAAGATCGGCACTTTCACCTCGGGACCGTTCGAAGGAGTCGGTGCCGAACCCGGCGTCGCGCCGAGACGGCACGTCCCCGCCCGCGCCGCGGCCCGGGATACCTCCCTTAGCTGCACCGCAGCCCGGCACGCCCCATCGCAGCAACGACGCCACGCGCGCGACCCGGCCGGCAGCGGAAACCTGGCCCGACGACGTCAGGCCACCAAGACCATGGACCCCGCCGGCGAGGGCTGGACCCCTGCACCAGTTCTGGCATTCCCGCCTGGCCCATCTCGGCGAGGGACGGATGGTCCGCACCCACGCGCGCGGACCGCTCTTCCTCGCCAACCGCAAACCCGTCCCCGCACGCCGTCCCGGGCCTGAGCACATCGGCCCGTACACCGGCCGGTTCCGCCTCGGCAACGACCGCGTCCGCGTCCTCATGGATAAGCAGATCGGCCTCGATCCCCACCAGCAGTGAGGCCATCGCCGAGATCACCGGAATCCTCGGCCCACCTCGCCGCAACCACTGAACCGGTCTCCCGGAACCCCGCTGCACCAGTCTCGGCGACAGCGGCCTCCGGATACCGAAACCAGGCCGCCCCCGCGCGCAGCCGAGGGAGGTGGTCCCTACGCACCGCAGCCATTCACTCCCCACCAGCCCTGGTCCCCGCGCACGCGGGGGTGATCCCCTCACGGCCGCCTTGGTGGAGTACGCCGATGACTGCTCCCCGCGCACGCGGCGGTGGTCCCAGCTCCGCCTTGACGATCGAGTCCCGGCGGGTCTGCTCCCCGCGCACGCGGGGGTGTTCCCCGACCAGCCCGAGGGAGACGCCCCTCCGCCGCCGTGAACAGGGGGGCATGTGTGCTCGCCGTGTGCTCGGATGCCATGAAACGGGCCGACACGCGGCGGCAGAATTCGGCACCGGAACCGTTGGAGTCGCGGACGAACGGGCATGGATCGATAGTGAGAGCACCGATCTGATACGAGAGCAGCGGACTCTTAATCCGCGGGTCGGGGTTCAAGTCCCTGGCGGCGTACCCGTCCTGACCTGGGCGTTCTCGGTTCCACCGGGAGCGCCCAGTGTCCGTTTTGGGGTAGTGGTTGCTCCGTGGTTGCTCGGATGCCACGATCTTGCCAAACGCAGCCCTGGCTGGCGCCCTGCGGCTCTGTGCTGGGCCTATGTCGCCAACGTCATCGCGGTCGCCCGCCGCTACGCCGCCGCGCGACCGGTGGAGGCGACCGACGACGCTGGCTGTGGCTACGCCGGCCCGGTGCAGGCACCGACCGTGATCGCCGCGCAGGTCGTCGCCTACGCGAGGGCACATCTCGGCAAGCCGTACATCTTCGGCGGCACCGGTCCAGCCGGCTACGACTGTTCCGGGCTCACGATGATGGCGTACCGCGCGGCAGGCATCGCGATCCCACGGCTGTCAGACGCCCAATACTGGTTCGGCGCGAAGGTCCCGCCTGGACAAGAAGCGCCTGGCGACCTCGTCTTCTTCGACTACAAGCCCGGCCACTCCGGCCCAGGTCACATCGGCATCGTCTACGACGTCCCGCGCGGCCTCATGCTCGTCGCCCCTCACACCGGCTCGAATGTGCGCGTCCAGTCCTACCGCGATTACCCCGGCGGATACGTGGGCTTCACCCGGCCCTACGCCCGCCGCCGCTGACCTCGCCAGGCCGGATTTTCCGGCCGGGCGTCGGGCCGTCAGCGGGGCGGCCCGGCACCGCCCACGAGGAGAAAGAGGTGTTGTCCATGCCGAATCCGCAGGGAGTCAGCTGGATCCGCAGGATGAGCGTTCCGCTCACCGCCGTCGCGACGTCGACGGTCATCGCGCCGGCGTTCATCGCTCACCAGATGGACGGAGCCGCCGCGTCATCAGCGGGCGCGACCACACGGCACGCGTCTGGTGGCCGCCCGACGCCGATGTGGTGGTCGGCCAGCTGATCCATCCACGATCGCGGGCCGGACGGAGGGGAGCCGTCCGGCCCGCCTGCCGAAGAACCTAAGTAGCCGTACTTCGCCAGGCCGTCAACTTGCCCAAATATAGTACATAGAGAGCAAAATATGTGAATTCATTAGTAGCGCCGAACTGATGTTGGGTAGATGAACATTGCAGTTAGCTCGGCGGTAACTCAACGCCGCGCTTCACGCCCTTAAGTTCCGATACCAAAGAGGGAGCACCGTTGCGCAACGGACATGTAACACCACTCAAGTCGCCCCCCGGCTATGACCTCAAGATCGCCCAGACCTGTTCTTTCCTCGTCAACGTCGCCTGCGACATGTGCGCGAAATGGATTGCCGCCGGTAAGCCACCCCCCGACAAGTTCACCTGGAAACCCTCGGACAGCTGTCCCATCACCAGCCCGGTGTTTCCCCTCGACAAATGGAAGTTCGTCGGCCCTATCTGGAGCACCTTCACATCCAAGGGCAAAAAGGTCAGCGAACCGTTCGCGATATTCGCCTATGGGCCTGACCCAACAACGGCGTACCTGGCCTTTCGCGGGACGCAGACCGGCGACGACTGGGACGAGGATCTGAAGTTCGATCAGGTGCCCTACACTCCGCCGACGCGCACGCCCATCACGGGAATCAAAGTGGCGCACGGGTTCTATGACGTCTTCAACGGTCTTGACCAGAACGCGTTGAACGCCACGTTCTCAAAGATCGCCAGCGGCCGCGGAAGGCTCACCGTGACCGGGCACAGCCTCGGCTCGACCCTAGCGACCTTGACCGTACCCCTGGCGTACGCCACGGGAATACCGGGCGCGAACATCCTGCTTCACGCTCAGGCCAGCCCCAAGGTCGGGAACTCCCAGTTCCAGGCCTACTACAACGACCTGGGCGTGCCGACGTTCCGGCTCGTGAACACCTCCGACGTGGTGCCCAAGATGCCCCCGGGGCCATATGTTCCGGTCGGCCTCGAGGCCCCGTACGATGCCGCCTACCCGACCGAGGCGGAATGCCATAATCCCTGCTGTTCGTATTCCTACGCTGTGTTTCACCCCGACGATCCCTACAACCCGGACATGGACACGTGCATGGCCCGGTCGGAGCCCGAGATGCGCGTCGAAAAGCTCTGAGGCCGTCGCGCGCCCAGGGGTGTCCGGTGGATCTCCGTCCGGCTGGACGCCGCTCGCTAACAAGATCCACTGGACACCCCTAGGCCGCCGCGCCCGCCTTCGCCTTGGCCTCGCGCACGCCGCGCAACGCGCCGGACCAGGCGATGACCTGGTCGAGCATGCCGCGGACAGCGACGTCGAGGCCCTCCACCGGGACGAAGGCGCCGGTCGAGAACGCGGGGATCAAGGCGACGGCGGGCTGCGCGCGGACCGTGGCCACCTGGAGCTCGGCGAGCACGAGCCGCAGCGCCTCGGCAGCCCGGACCCCCGCGGCCCATCCGCCGTAGCTGACGATGCCGGCGGCCTTGTCGTTCCACTCCCGGTAAACGTAGTCCAGCGCGTTCTTGATCGCGCCGGAGAAGCGCAACCAGCTGGTCATCCAGCTGCTGAACCGCACCCGGGCCGCGGCGGTCCGGGCCTGCAAGACCCCCGAAGGCGAGTACGCCAAGGACACCTGGGACCTGGTGCCGTTCGGCCACCGCGGCAACCTGGTGTTCACCAAGATCGGCCAGCCCTGGCTGCGGGAGGCGGCCAAGCGGTGGGCTCGGGACTACCTGTCGACGGTCCGTTCGCGCAGCACCAACTCCCACGTCCAGCAGCACCTGCACGGCTTGGCCAGTCTGTCGGAGAGCCTGCGGGCCCGCCCGGACCGTGGTCTGGACCCGGCCGCGCTCGCGCGAGCCGACATCGAGAACTGGCTGAACCGGACACGGTTCCTGCAGGAACACGGCAGGCTCGGGGCTGCCACGCGCTGGACCTACCTGCGTCATGTCCGCCACATTCTGCGCCAGGTCCGCGCCTTGGGCTTGACCCGTCCGGGTGAGCCGATGGCGGGGCTGCCGGATGACTTTCATCCTCACCACGGCCGATGTTCCCAAGCCGCCGACGGCCTCGGAGGAGGCGCAGGACCTGCCGCCGGAGGTGATGCGCCAGCTGTGCGCCCACTTGGATGTTCTGGAAGCTCACACGTGCAGGGAGATGCGGGTCGCCGTCGAGCTGTTGATGGACACCGGCCGGCGTCCCGATGAGATCTGCAGACTCGCCTACGACTGCCTGACCCGTGACAGGCAGGGCAAGCCCGTGCTGGCCTACGACAACTTCAAGGAACAGCGGATCCGCCGGGAGCTGCCGATCCATGAGCCGACCGCGGCGTTGATCCGGGCCCAGCAGGAACGCGTGCGAGGCCGCTACCCAGACCGGGACCTGCGCAAGCTCGTGCTGCTGCCGGCCGTGGTGATGAACCCGTGCGGCGACAAGAGCATCGGGTCCAACCACCTGTCGAACATGCACCGTGAATGGGTGGAAGGTCTGCCGGAGATCCGGCTCGATGACGGCACCGTCTTCGACACCGAGAAGATCTTCCCCTACGCCTATCGTCATTCCTTCGCTCAGCGTCACGCCGACGCGGGAGTCGGCATCGATGTGCTGGCCGGTCTACTCGACCACGATTCCTTCGAGTCGACGCGCGCCTACTACAAGGTCAAAGAAGTACGGCTCCGCCAGGCCGTCGACAAGGTCACCACCTTGCAGTTCGACCGGCACGGCCGGCGGATCTGGGGCGCGGTGACCTCCCTGCTGGCCGCGGAGCGGACCCGTAAGGCGATCGGCACGGTCGTCGTCCCGTTCGGCACCTGCTCCGAGCCGTCCAACGTCGCCGCCGGCGGCGGTCATTGCCCGCTGCGGTTCCGCTGCGTCGGCTGCGACCACTTCAGCACCGACGTCTCCTACCTGCCTGAGCTGCGCGCCTACCTCGATGACCTGCTCCGCAACCGGGAACGGCTCCGCTCGATGCCCGAGGCCGACGCCTGGGCCGTCGCCGAGGCCGCCCCATCCGATGAGGAGATCAACCGGATACGGCGCCTGATCCGCCGCATCACCGAGGAGGTCGACAAGCTCACCGACGCCGAACGCCAGCAGATCCAGCAGGCAGCCGCGACCGTTCGCAAGACCCTCCAAGGTTTCCTCGGCATACCCCGCATCCACCAGCCACTGCCCGATCTACGACCGGAGCGACCCGCGTGAGCTCACCCACGACCGCCCACGAGTCGGCCGTCCAGGCGATGCTGGACGGACGCCGAGCCGACACCGGCCGCCGCCGCGGACGCGTCATCGCCGCGCTCAACCAGGCCGCCCGCGACGGCAGCGACATCACCGTCTCGCAGATCGCACGGCTCACGGGTGTGGACCGGACCTTCCTCTACCGGCACCGTGACTTGCTCGCCCAGGTCCACGCGCACGCCGCCGAGCCGTCCGCCACGCCGGGCGGCAAGGGGCCGGTCGTCTCCCGCGCCTCGCTCCAGGCCGATCTGCTGGCCGAGCACTCCCGCACCGCCCGCCTCGCCGCCCAGGTCCGCCAACTGGAGAAACGTCTCAGCGAGGCCCTCGGCGAACAGGTCTACCGCCAGGCCGGGATCGGCGGAGGCGACGACATCGACCAGCTCAAGGCCCGCATCACCACCCTGGAACAGCAGGTGGTTGACCTTGAATTGCAGCTTCAAGACCGCGATGAGGACCTGGCCGCCGCCCGCGGGGCCAACCGCGAGCTCATGGCCCAGCTCAACCGCGGACGCGACGCATCCACCCCCGACTGAACCATCAGCGGCGGCCGTACCGAGCGCGCGGTCAACTGCCGTAGGCGTATCCGGCGGCGCTCTTGGCCTCGGCCGGGTCACGGTGGCGCCTGCTGCGGTACCACCGCCTGCTGCACCTCTAACGAGCAGGCCATCGACCCCGCCCTCTTGCCGAGGGTGTCGGCGTGTGTCTTGACCACGTACACCTCCCAGGGCTCCTGACCGGGGCCGTGGATCCAGACCTTGTCCTGCAGTGCATAGCAGCAGGAGGTGTCGTTCTCCTCGAACGTGTGGCTCTGTCGTTGACTTCGGGCACCGGGTGTCGTTCATCTCCGGCACCGTTCCGCGATTGAACGAATGTCCATGAGTTCGGGCACCGCTTGATCAGCGAGCACCAGTTACATTCCCTCCCTATGATTACGCAAAGTATTCGTCATGTCACTTTCTGTACATGAAGCTGATGACTGCTGCGGCCGTGGCCGCCGCATCCCTGCTCGCCTTCGCTCCCAACGCCGCCGCTGCGGGCCCCGCGTCCAAGGGCTCCGTCAAGGCCTACCAGCTCACCAGGGTCGAACCGAACGTGGTAGAGGCCAGTGAGTCGATGTACTGCTCCTCCGACGACACCGTCACCCTGGAGGTCAGCGTCAACCAGACCGTCACCAGCCCCGACGATCCCCACCCCACCGGCCACAGCAAGACCACGGTGCCGTGCAGTACCCGTCTCGAGCAGCGGACGGTCCGCGTGCCCATGAACGGGCCCGTCACGGTCGGCCGCGCGGCCGTCGTCATCACCAAGATGTCCAACAGCGCGGGCAGCGTGATTTACAACGACGCCAACATGCTGCCGATCTGGCCCTAGAACGGCTGGGGCGACGGCCCCTTTGGGTGGCCCGGGGCGCTGAACCGGCACCCCGGGCCACACCCGGCTCGTCCCCGCACACCGACGTGCGCGCACGCAAGGTCTCCCGAAAACGCGAGACCCTCGCGACACCAAGATGTCTGGCCATATGACGGCGTCCAACCCCGCCCTGGCGGTCTACAACAACGCGCTCCACCTCGTCCACCGCGAGGGCATTGACCCCCGCATCGCGGTCGAGGTGGAAGCCCTCACCCCCGGCCTGCTGCGAAGCCGACTCAACGATGCGATCGAGACCCTGGTCGACGACGTCCGGCAGTGGAACATCCAGTCCAGGACCGAAGAGGCCGAGCGGAAACCGCTGCGCTCCCTGCAAGGAGCAGTGAAGAAGAGACGACGAGTCTGAGTAGCCCGCTTCTCCGATGGCGAGGAGCGCACCGGTCCCCGGGGCTTGGCCGGTGCCCGATCGCCTGCTGGTTGGGGTGCGCCGGGTGACGGGCCACCTTCAAGACGACACCAAATATATCCCAACGTAATCGCATGACTACGTCTAGTGATGGGTAGGTGGGTGCTGGAAGCAACCCCCATCCGGAAGGAAGCCGCATGACCACACCACAGAGTCTCCTGCCTCACCTGTCCGCTCCGGTGGAGCGGACCATCACCGGAGCCGCGTCGCTCGACGCCGCCAGCGTCGAGCAGTCGATCCAATTTCCCGTCCATCCCTTCGCCGGCGACGACGACGAGTAGCAGCCGAGTGAACCAGTGAGGGCCGGCGCGGAGTGCCTGGCACTTCGCCGGCCCTCACCCGGGCTAGTTGGCGGTGCAGGCGCACACCGGTCACGAAAGGGGGGCTGTTCGGGTGGGTGGGTTGTCGGCGGTTGCGGGGCTGGAGCGGTTGTGGCGGCTGACGACGGGCGATCGGCGTGTCGGGGTGGCCGTGATCGACGGCGCGGTCGATGACGGCCATGCCGCGCTGGCCGGAGCCGGCATCATGCGGGCGCGGGGCGATTGGCCCGCCGAGGACCTCACCGGCGTCAAAGCCGCGCACGGCACTGCCGTGGCCAGTGTCTTGTTCGGCCGGCATGACGGTCCGGTCCCGGGTGTGGCGCCGGGCTGCCGTGCAGTGAGCGTGCCCGCCTTCTGCGACCAGCGGCGGACCTCGCAACTGGACTTGGCACGCGCCATCGAGACCGCGGCCGACACCGGCGTCCACGTGATCAACATCAGCGGCGGGCAACTGGCCGCCGCCGAAGAAGCCGAAGCCCTGCTGACCCGCGCGGTGCGCCAGTGCACCGAGCAGGGTGTGCTGGTGGTGGCTGCGGCCGGTAACGACGGCTGCCGGTGCGACCACGTGCCCGCCGCGTTGCCCGGCGTGCTGGCCGTAGGAGCCTGCGACGATGCCGGACGGCCGCTGCCGATCAGCAACTTCGGTCCCGGCAACAGCCGCCGGGGCCTGCTGGCTCCCGGCCACGATGTCTTGGTGGCGGTGCCCGGCGGCGGCACGACCCGGATGAGCGGCACCAGCCTGGCCACCCCGATCGTGTCCGGCGTGGCCGCGCTGCTACTGAGCCTGCAACTGTCCCGCGAGGGCCGATGCGACCCGATCGCCGTCGGCGACCTCCTGCTGAAGACCGCCGACCCCTGCGACCTGGGCCAGGCCGGGGCGTGCGCCCGGTATCTGGCCGGAACACTCAACATCACGAAAGCGGTGAACGCTATGACCTCCACTCCCCCCGCCACCTCCGACCCCACCCCCGGCCGGGAGACGATCGCCGTATCCGGTACGGAACAGGCCCCGCCCTACACGGGCGAGCCGGTCCTGTCCGGCTGCGACTGCACCCCCACCTCCGCCCCGGCCCCGGCCCCGGCCGCGCAGGCCACGCCCCCGTATGAGACAGCCGGGCCACAGACGGCGACCCCGTCTGCCCCGGCGCACACGGCGGCCGGGCCGCAGATGGCGGACCTGCCCGCCCCGGCGGCGCCGCTGGTTGCGCCGGCCGCGCCGCTGGTTGCGCCGGCCGCGGCCGGGGTGCTCCCGTCGGGTGAGGACGCGGGAACACAGGTGCGGCGGCTGGTGTACGCACTGGGCGGGCTGGGCTATGACTTCGGCACCGAGGCGCGCCGCGACACCTTCAAACAGCTCATGCCGCCCGTCGACGTCGACGGGGTACCGCTGCCCGCCAACCCTTATGACCCGCGGCAGATGGTGGACTATCTGACCGCCAACCCTTCTGAGGCCCGGCCGCTGATCTGGACGCTCAACCTCGACCTCACCCCGATCTACGCCATCGAACCGGTGAGCGGCTACGCACCTGGGGTATACGAGCGGCTGGTGGAGTTCCTGGCCCGCCAGCTCCTGGCCGACGACAGCACCGACTTCGTCGACCGGGTGTCGGTGCCCGGCCGGTTGCCCGGCCGCACCGTCAAGCTGTTCTCCGGGCAGGTCGTGCCGGTGGTGGAGATCGACCTGAACCGCGGTCTGTACGGCTGGTCGGTGGCCAGCCTGGCCCACGCCGTCGCCGACTGCGGGGTGCCCGAACACAACCAGCGCGTTCACCCGCGCGACGACGGCGACCTACAGGACGCGGTGGCCGACTTCCTCACGCGCATCTACTACGACCTGCGTAACTTCGGCGCCACCTCCCGCGACCGGGCGCTGAACTTCGCCGCCACCAACGCCGTCCAAGCCCGCGAGACCCTGGCCCAGGCACTCGGACGGGGGATGGCGCTGCAGGACATCGATGTGGAGAAAAGCCCCTACGCGCGGCCCGACAGCGACTGCTGGGACGTCAAACTGCGTTTCTTCGACCCCGACAACAGCCGCCGCGCCAAACGCGTCTACCGCTTCACCATCGACGTCAAAGACGTCCTGCCGGTCACCATCGGCGAGGTCCGCAGCTGGCCCGAAGCCTGACCCGAACCCCCGCGAAAGGACTGACCGCGGTGAATCTTCCTCCGCAGGCGCCGCCGGTGCATCGGCCCGCGCTGGTGGACCCCGCCAGCACGGTGGACCTGGACCCGCCCACCCCCGAGCATCTGGCCCGGGTCCGCGCCTACCTGACCTACAGCGCCAACTTCAACGATCCGCAGGCCTACACCCTGCCGACCTACCAGCAGGCGATGCTCAGCGCAACTAGCTGACCGCCGTCCAGCATCTGGCAGAGGAGCCGTCGCCGATGTCCGATCCCCGGTCTGCCGCCGCCCGCGCCGGGCGGGCACCCGCCATGACACCGGGGCGAGGTCACCGATGACACCACAGCCGCGCCCGCCAGGCCCCCACCGCACCCACCCTCAGCCGGGCACCGCGCCGACGCCTTGGCTGCGCGGCCTGTTCCCGGCCGAGGCCGTCGCCGGTGTCACCGAACTGTGGCGGCACACCCGCGGTGACCCGGCCATCACCATCGGCGTCTACGACGGCCCGCCCGAGACCACCCACCCCTTCCTGACCGGCGCCGACGTGCACACCCGCACCCCCTGGTGGCTACCCCCCGCACTCGCCGACCCCAAGATGGTCGAACACGGCACCTACACCGCCAGCGTGCTGTTCGGCCAGCCCGACAGCCCCCTGCCCGGCCTGGCCCCCCACTGCCGGGGCCTCTTCCTGGCCGCCCCCGGCGACGAGGACACCCCGCCCGACCCGCTGAACGCGGCCCGGGCCATCGACGAACTCCTGGACGCCGGAGCCGACATCATCCAATTCATCCCCGCCTACCACACCGCCTCCCGCGACGCCGACGACCTGTTCAAACGCGCCGTCGCGCGCGCCATTGCAGCGGGTGTGCTCATCACCGCCCCCGCCGGCAACGACTACGGCCGCTGCGGCATCGCCCCCGCCATCCTGCCCGGCGTCCTCGCCGTCGGCGCACGCCGCCTCAACGGCGAGATGTACAAGTTCAGCAACTGGGGAATCCCGTACCACGGACACGGCATCGTCGCCCCCGGCGGAGACGTCCTGGGCGCTCTGCCCGGCGGCGGCGTCAAAGCCCAAAAAGGCACCTGCGTCGCCGTCTCCCTCGTCACCGGCGCCGCCGCCCTCCTCCTCAGCCTGCAACGCCACACCGGACACCCCGCCAATCCCACGGCCGTACGCGATGCACTCCTGCGCACCGCCCGCCCCTGCACCCCCGGCCAATCCCACGGCCAACCCGAACGCTGCCTGAACGGCACCCTCGACCTCCCAGCCGCCACCCACCTCATCCTGTCCACCCGGAAAACCCGCTCTGACCAGGCGTAATCGGCTGGCCGGACGGATCGAAGTACCGGGCGGTCTGGGTGGATGGGTCCGGGTCCGTAAACTCCCAGCCCCACCGACCACTCCGCAGCAAGACCGCGCAGGTCAACACCCCGACCCTATTTTCGTGCGGCACAAGGAACACCCGGGCCCGTGGAACCCCGCCCACGCAGCGCGACAGCTGGGCACCACCCCTGACCACGACCTGAAAACAACAAGCCGACCGGGTCGCTACGCGACCCAACCGGCCTCACGAAAGATCGAGGCTAGAGGCTTTCCAGCCCCCAAAGGTTGGACATCGCCATCAGAAACCAAATCCGCAGACAGCCGCACACTCAGCCAGGCCCGCCTCACATCGACGTTAACCGCCGACGGCGGCACCACGCAGCACACCGCTTAGGCACTTCATAGGCACGCGATCGGCACCCTATGCCGATCGCATTGCCCACGTCCTCTCGCCGCCGAGCCTCGGCGCTCATCTGAGAACTGCCGGCTCCCCCGACCATCGACTAGCCCAGGCATGACCTGACAGTGCTCCCGGAATGCTCCCCATCCGTGCTCCCGTGCTCCCTCCAGGAGCGGGGAGCATCGGGAGCACGCATGGTCGCTGAACTTTCCTGAACCGACGTCAAGGAGTGTCATTGATACCCGCTGACCTGCCGTTTCTCGAAAAGCCGCAGGTCAACTATTGATCGGGACGACATTGACACGGTAGAGGTCACCGACACCGGCGGCCCGCCCGAAAGCCCCCAAACCATGCAGGTCAGCGACCCCTACCCCAGGCGGACAGTCCCCCGGCAGTCATTTCACCGCTCGTGACGCCCCTGCAGCAGCCGACCGCTACCCGTCCGTGAGTTGTGGTCAGCATCCGCGGGTTGTGGTCAGCAAGCGGTTGCCATCCCTTCGCCTGAACCTGGCGCGCACGACCACCCGCTGAAGCCCGGACGGCGAGCCACTCCGGACGTCCTGTGCCCCATCCCGCCACGACATGCCTAGCGGTTAGGGGTCAGCACGAAGTCAGCACCGCGTTGGGAACCGACGGGAAACGATGGGGTCTGACAAGCAATCGCTGATCGACGTGCAGCGTGATCAAACCCAGCACAGACGACCACGCGCAATACATCTGACCTGCGAAGACGCTAGCGGACCGGCAATCCTGTGATCGTGCGGCCGATGACGAGGCGCTGGATCTCCGACGTGCCCTCGAAGATGGTGAAGATCTTGCTGTCGCGGTGCCAGCGTTCGACCGGGTACTCGCGGGTGTAGCCGTTGCCGCCGAGGATCTGGATGGCGTCCTCGGTGACGCGTACGGCGGTCTCGCCGGCGTGCAGCTTGGCCATCGAGCCCTCGGCGCTGGAGAACTCCTTGCCGTTGCGCCCCATCCACGCGGCGCGCCAGACGAGGAGGCGGGAGGCGTCGATCTGGGTCTTCATGTCGGCCAGCTTGAAGGCGATGGCCTGGAAGTCACCGATCTTCTTGCCGAACTGCTCGCGCTCGCGGGCGTAGTCGCGCGCGTACTCGTACGCGGCGCGTGCGATGCCGACCGCCATGGCGCCGACCGTCGGGCGGGACGCCTCGAAGGTGCGCAGGGCGGCCTGGCCGGCGGCGCGCTTGCCCTCGCGGACGCGGGCGAGCCGCTCGTCGAGCTTCTCCTTGCCCCCGACGAGGCAGGAGCCCGGGACGCGGACGTTGTCGAGGATCACCTCGGCGGTGTGGGAGGCCCGGATGCCGTGCTTCTTGAACTTCTGTCCCTGGGACAGGCCGGGCGTGCCGGGCGGCACGATGAAGTTGGCCTGACCGCGGGTGCCGAGTTCGGGGTCGACGGAGGCGACGATGACGTGGACGTTGGCGATGCCGCCGTTGGTGGCCCAGGTCTTGGTGCCGTTGATGACCCACTCGTCCTTGGCCTCGTCGTACGCCGCGCGGGTGCGGATCGAGCCGACGTCGGAGCCGGCGTCGGGCTCGGAGGCGCAGAACGCGCCGAGCTTGATGTCGTCTTCGGTGCCGAACATCTGCGGGATCCACTCGCCGATCTGCTCGGGCAGCCCGGTGGCGGCGACGGACACGGCCGCCAGTCCCGAGCCGACGAGTGACAGGCCGATGCCGCCGTCGCCCCAGAACAGCTCCTCGAACGCGACCGGGATGCCGAGCCCGGACGGCTCCATCCACTGCCCGGCGAAGAAGTCGAGGGAGTACAGCCCGATCTTGGCCGCCTCCTGCAGGATCGGCCAGGGGGTCTCCTCCCGCTCGTCCCATTCCTGGCCGGCGGGCCGGATGACGTCTCTGGCGAACTCGTGCACCCACTCCTGCACCGCCTGAACGTCCTCGTTCAGCCCGAGCGAGAAGGGCGAGGGGCCGTCGTCCGACATGGTTCCTCCGTTCACGGCCGGCCAGGGCGGCGGGCAGCGCTATTGGACCGACTGTCCCGCTCACCCTAGCGGCCGGGGTGCTACCGTCGGTAACAGGGTGGCGAGTGTCACAATAAGGCCTGAAGAGATTTGACTCGGTGCGGCGAGAGTCACGAGGCTGTAACAAGCGGTACCCCCCGCACGAGGTAAGAGATAACTTATTGCCGAATCCGCCCCTCGTGGCCCTGGCCGCCCCGAAGAACGGGAGTCTGAGTGGGTCTGCCCGGTTCCCCCCGCCGTCGGGATTCCCGCCCCACCCGCGTGCTGGTGTTCGGCGCGGCCGTCCTGGCCGTCGTGCTGGTCGCCGCCCTCGCCGCCGTCTTCTGGCCCGACGGCGAGCAGACACGTGTCACCGCCTACTTCGAGCGCGCCACGGGCGTCTACCGCGGCACCGAGGTCCGCGTGCTCGGTGTGAAGGTCGGCAAGGTCACGCGCGTCACTCCCAAGGGCAACATGGTCGAGGTCGCGATGGCGTTCGACGCCAAGCGCAAGATCCCCGCGAACGCCCAGGCGGTGATCATCGTCCCGTCCCTGGTGGCCGACCGCTACATCCAGTTCACGCCGGTGTACCGGGGCGGCGTGGCGCTCCGGAACGGCGCCACCCTGCCGCTGTCCAGCACGGCCGTCCCGGTGGAGCTGGACGACGCCAACGCCTCGGTCAACGAGCTGGCCAAGGCCCTCGGCCCGCAGGGCGCCAACGCCAAGGGCGCGCTGTCGCGGCTGCTGAAGTCCAGCGCGCAGACCCTCGACGGGCAGGGCGAGAACTTCAAGCAGACCCTCCAGGACCTGTCAGAGGTCAGCCGGATTCTCGCCGACAACCGTGGCGACGCCAGCCAGACCGTGCGCAACCTGGCGAAGATCACTCAGGCGATGGCGGCGAGCGACCGGCAGATCCGGACGTTCTCGGAGAACCTCGCCGCCGTCTCCGGCACGCTCAACGCGGAGCGGACCGAGCTGCGGGCGGCACTGAAGAGCCTGACGGTCGCGCTGCAGGAGGTCTCGGCATTCGTCAAGGAGAACAAGACGCAGATCGCCGCGAACGTCCAGGGGCTCGCCCAGGTGACCGGCATCCTCGTCAAGGAGAAGCAGGCGCTGCAGCAGTTCCTGGACAAGGCCCCCGTCGCGGCCACCAACGCCATGCAGGTCTACGACTACCAGGACGGCACGCTGCACTCCCGGCTCAACCTGATGCAGTCGCAGAACATCGCCATGTGGCTGTGCTCGCTGGCGTACTCCCTCGGCGCTCCGCCCAAGCAGTGCGAGACGCTGCTCAAGCCGCTCAACGCCCTGGGCACGCCGCTCAGCAAGATCGGCCTGGACCTGTCGGGACTGACCGCGGCCACGACGCACTACGACGTGCAGCCACCACCGCCGGACGCCTACGGCAGCGGCTCCGCCCCCGCGTCGACGAAGGGCAAGACGACCAAGAAGACGACGCAGCCGGGGGCCAACCCCGACCCGACCTTCGGCGGGATCCTGGCACCTCCGTCGACCGGCTGAGCCCTCCGCGACTCGCGCGACCCTCGCGACCGCGCAACCCTCGCGACCGGCCGAGCCTCTCTCAAGCTCCGGCGACCGGTCGGACGCGCCCCCGCCCGGCGACCCCGAGTGAGCCGTAGGGCGCGGCTCAGGCGGCCGAGTCGCTGTAGGCGTGGACCTCCACCATCGGCGGGCGTTCCCCGACCGAGACGTCGCGGACCCGTGCCTGGTGGCCGTCGCCGTCCCGGCGGAACTGCGTCAGCATGGTCGACGGCGGCTCAAGCGGGACGATCCTGCCCTGCCGGTCGAGCCGGGACCACGCGGTCTGCATGATCTGACCGGCCATGCCGCCGAGGGCCTCGGACGACTGGTGGCTGTGCTCGCGGGTGCCGAGGTCGACCTGGACCATCGCGTCCAGGCCCGCGACCTCGAGCACGTCGATGAGGAGGCCGAGCTCGACGCCGTACCCGGTGACGAACGGGACGCGTTCGAGGAGGGCGCGCCGGCCGGCGTACTCACCGCCCAGCGGCTGGACGAACCCGGCGAGGAGCGGCCAGTGCATGTTGATCAGCGGGCGGGCGACCAGCTCGGTCACCCGGCCGCCGCCGCTCGGGACGGAGACGCCGCCGGTGTTCAGCGGGCGGTCGTAGCAGGCCTTGACGTACTCGACGGACGGGTCGGTGAGCAGCGGGCCGAGCAGCCCGGTGACGAACGACGACGAGAAGTTGCGGAGGTCCGCGTCGACGAACACCACGACGTCGCCGCGGGCGACGTGCAGCGACTTCCACAGCGCCTCGCCCTTGCCGGTCAGCGGCGGCAGGTCGGGCAGCACCGCGTCCTGGGCGACGACGCGCGCGCCGGCGGCGGCGGCGACCTCGGCCGTGTCATCGACGGAACGGGAGTCGATGACGAGGATCTCGTCGACGAGCGGGGCGCGCTCGACGAGGTCTCGCCGTATCGTCGCGACGATCTCACCGACCGTCTCGCGTTCGTTCCGGGCAGGCAGCACGACGCTCACCGTCGTCTCGCCCTTGGCGGCCAAGAGCCGGTCCACCGGCCAGTCCGCCGCGGAGCTCATGCGGTTGCGCAGCCACGCCTGTACCTGGGGCAGCACCTGATCGTCCCCTCTCCTGCGTCAGCACTCCGGCCTATTGACACCCGTCCGGGTTTCACCATCGTTTCGGCGGCATCACAGCCAGGGGAAACATGGTGCCACCGGGTCACGCGTCGGCGTGCTGCTCCAGAAACGCGTACACGTCGGACTCGTCCACTCCGGGGAACGCGCCCGGCGGCAGGACCGCCAGGACGTGCGAGTGGGCGCGCGCCGACGGCCAGGCGTGGCCCTCCCACCGGCGGGCCAGCTCGGCCGGGGGCCGCTGGCAGCAGTCGCCGTCCGGGCACGCCGACCTGACCCGGCGGTTCGTCTCCCGGCCGCGGAACCACCGGGAGTGCTCGAAGGGCACGCCGAGCGTGATGGCGAAGTCCCGGTCGTGGCTGGGGTCGATGTGCGACAGGCACCAGTACGTTCCGGTGGGGGTGTCGGTGTACTGGTAGTAGACCGAGAACCGGTCGGCGGCGGCGAAGACCCGTCGCCCGGCCCACTGGCGGCACATCCGCTGTCCCTCGATCGCGCCGTGCTCGTCGGCGGGGAAGATCAGGCCGTCATTGGCGTACGCCTTGTAGATGGTGCCGCTCTCGTCGTTCTTGGTGAAGTGCACCGGCAGGTCGAGATGGTGGGTCACGAGGTTGGTGAACCGGTGCGCGGCCATCTCGTACGAGACGGAGAACACGTCGCACAGGTCCTCGATGGACAGCTCCCGATCCGCCTTGGCCTCCTGGAGGTACGGCACGACCGTCCGCTCGGGCAGGAGGCTCGCGGCGGCGTAGTAGTTCGCCTCCACCCGCTGCCGGAGGAAGTCGGCGAAGTCCTTGGGCACCGCGTGCTCGAGGGCGATGTGGCCGAGCGTCTGCAGCAGGATCGTACGCGGCGTGTGCATGCCGAGCTGCTCGCGCTCCAGGTAGATCCGGCGGTTGCGCAGGTCGGTGACCGAACGCACCGAGCGCGGCAGGTCCTGGACGTACCGCAGGGTGAAGCCGAAGTGGGTGACGAGCGACAGCAGCATGCCCTGCGACAACGCGCCGCCGCGGTAGCCGGCCGCCTCCAGGGACTTGGCGGCGACCTGCTCGATCTCGCCGAAGTAGTTGCCGCGCTCGTGCATCTGGCGGCGCAGTTCGGCGTTGGCCTTGCGGGCGTCCTCCGGGCTGGCGGTCGGCTTCGTCCGGCCCCGCTTGACCTCTTCGTACATGGCGAGGAGGTGCTCGAGGACGTCATTGGGCACCCGCTTGCCGACCTTGAGGTGGGGCAGGCCGAGCGCACGGTAGACGGGGTCGCGCTGGGCCTCCTCCAGGGCGATCTCCAGCTGGGCGCGCCGATTCGGCGGCTGCTTGCGGAGAAGCTCCTCGACGGGAACCTCGAGCGCCGAGGCGAGCGCCTGGAGCAGGGACAGCTTCGGTTCGCGCCGCCCGTTCTCCAGCAGGGAGAGCTGGGATGGTGCCCGCCCGACGCGTTCTCCCAGCTCAGAGAGGGTGTAGCCACGTGCACGCCGGAGGTGCCGAAGCCGTTGGCCGAACGTCACGAGGTCTAGACCATTCGTCAAGTTCAGCGCTTCTTCTTTTTGAAAGCCCGTCACGGCTTCATAATAGCGAAACTTATGCACTTCTTCTTGTTACTGGCTAGTTCACTTATCGGGTCTACGGCCAGAGAGTAGGACACAAGCACCCAGGGGACGACAGAGGAGGGCAGTATCCATGAGCAACCGTCGCCTCAAGGGAGCAGCCGAAGAGCTGCAACGTCAGTGGAAGACCGACCCTCGGTGGGCCGGCATCGAGCGGACCTACACCGCCGACGAGGTCATCCGCCTGCGCGGCTCGGTTCAGGAGGAGCACACGCTCGCCCGCCTCGGCGCTGAGCGCCTCTGGAAGCTGCTCCACGAAGGGGAGTACATCAACGCGCTCGGCGCGCTGACCGGGAACCAGGCCGTCCAGCAGGTGCGGGCGGGCCTCAAGGCGATCTACCTGTCCGGCTGGCAGGTGGCGGCCGACGCGAACCTCGGCGGGCACACGTACCCCGACCAGAGCCTCTACCCGGCCAACTCGGTCCCCGCCGTCGTGCGCCGCATCAACAACGCGCTGCTGCGCGCCGACCAGATCACCTGGGCGGAGGGTGACGAGTCCGCCCCGCACTGGCTGGCGCCGATCGTCGCCGACGCCGAGGCGGGCTTCGGCGGAGTGCTGAACGCGTACGAGCTGATGAAGGGCATGATCGCCGCCGGTGCGGCGGGTGTGCACTGGGAGGACCAGCTCGCGTCGGAGAAGAAGTGCGGTCACCTCGGCGGGAAGGTTCTCATCCCGACCGGCCAGCACATCAAGACGCTGAACGCCGCCCGCCTGGCCGCCGATGTCGCGGGCGTCCCGTCACTGATCATCGCGCGGACCGACGCCCAGGCCGCGACGCTGCTGACGAGCGACGTCGACGAGCGCGACCGGCGCTTCGTGACCGGCGACCGCACCGCCGAGGGCTTCTACCGTGTGCGCAACGGCCTCGAGGCGTGCATCGCCCGCGGCCTGGCGTACGCGCCGCACTCCGACCTGCTGTGGATGGAGACCGGCACGCCGGACCTGGAGGTGGCACGGCGCTTCGCCGAGGCGATCAAGGCGGAGTACCCGGACCAGATGCTGGCCTACAACTGCTCGCCGTCGTTCAACTGGAAGCAGCACCTGGACGACTCCACGATCGCTAAGTTCCAGCGTGAGCTCGGCCACATGGGCTACACGTTCCAGTTCATCACCCTGGCCGGCTTCCACTCGCTGAACTACTCGATGTTCCACCTCGCCAAGGGCTACGCCCAGGACGGCATGACGTCCTACGTCGAGCTGCAGGAGGCGGAGTTCGCCTCCGAGAGGGACGGCTACACCGCCACCAAGCACCAGCGCGAGGTCGGCACCGGTTACTTCGACCTGGTCAGCACGGCGATCGCGCCCGACTCCTCGACGGTGGCACTGAAGGGCTCCACCGAAGAGGAGCAGTTCGTCCCGGCCGACTGAGAACTACTGACTCCAGGTCGACGCGGCGGCCCCCGGATGATTCCGGGGGCCGCCGCGTGCGTTTATTCCGGCCCAATTCGGCCAATCCCGCAGCAGGCCGCCTCTGGCCGTGACTGGTCAGCTGCTTTAGAACGCTACCGGCGGCTGATCAAACGCATGCCCAAAGGCAAGGCCTTGGTCGCACTCGCCCGCTCCATCCTGACCATCATCTGGCACCTACTGTCCGACCCTGCCGCCCGCTACACCGACCTCGGCACCGATTTCTATGCCAGTCGCGTCGATACCAGCCGCAAGACCCGCAGCCTCATCCATCAACTCGACGCCCTCGGCCACAAGGTCACCCTCACCCCCGCCGAGACCGCCTGACCCAAACCACTCCCTGCCAGATCCCCGCACCGAGCTCACCGGTCGGGGCCCGCTGCCGCGCGCGTAGCCGAGGTCATGGTTATCCGATCAGCCTGAGTCAGCTGGTGATCTCGTAGCCGGCGCAGTCTCCGGCCACGTACCGCAATCGGGCGAGTCGCCGCAGATCCGGAGCGGGCCGGTCCTGGTCGCGGTCGACGAACAGCCAGCGGACGCCGTACGTGACGCGTAGGCGTCGCACCGTTTCGGACGATGGATGGTTGAAGGCCGCCTCGTTGTCGGCAAGTCGCCGTCGATCCCAGAAGGGTACTGAATCGTCGGGTATTCCCCGTTTCGCCGCCTTCGTTGCCGCCGGGCAACCTGGTAAAGCCATTGTGAGCGATGCCGCCTGGGGACTGGGCCAGTGCGTCGCGACGCTCGGCGTGCTGTCGGTCACCGCAAAACTCACTTGGGTGTTTCTGGCCTGGGGCATCGGTGGACTCATCGCCACCGGTATCGCGATCGGCCAGGTCGGCGTACTGCCGCGCATCCTGTCCGCGGCCGACTGGCTTCGGGAGTATGGTGACCTGTCCCGTCCGTACCTGGTCGAGGGCGTGGTGCTCACCGTCTGCGGGTACACAAAGAACGACCTTGCGGAAAGAGTATCCGTCGAGACGATGGCGGTCGGCGAGGCGAACGGATCGGTGACGATGTACCTGGCGAAGGGCATCGGGCACCATTCCACCGACACTGCTCATCGAATACAGCCCGGCCGGGTTGTTGAACTGCAGTTTCTCACCAGACGAGTTTCTCGATCTCATCTTTGGCAACTACCGCCATGTGTTCCTTATCAATAAGCTGACATTCCGTGCCTGCCGAAAGCAAGAGATCCTGCGCCTCGGCATCAGAGAAGGCCTCGGCGCAAACCTTCTGGCGCTCAACAACGACGACCACCTGGCGATCGCCGACGTTGCATCCCACCAGAAGGCACATCGCGCTTAGTACTGCAACGGCACTCAAGTGGGTGGGTATCCGCGTCGTTTGTAGTGGCTGAGGCGGGCCTGGTGCTGGCGTCTGCGGCGCCAGATGGACCAGGACCATACGTGTTCGGCGGTATGGGTGGATCGCAGAGCCAAGTTGATCAACAGGCGGCGGATTTCCGGTAGCGTGAAGTTGATCACGCCTGTCTCAGCGGTGCCAGCGCCCCTTTTGTGGCCAGGGATCGGGCCACCGCCAGCCAGGCGTGGGCGAGCATCGACAAGGTGATGTGGGCCCGCCAGGCCCGCCAAGTACGGACCTGATATGTGGCGGGTGGCCAGTACGTGTGCCGCGTCGTGGGTTTCCAGTTGACCTGGCCGTAGGCCTCGTCGGCGGTGGCGTCAGTTCGGGATCTCATAGACGGCGCAGGCGCCGGCCTCGTGCCGCAACCAGGCGAATCTACCCAGGCCCGGAGCGGGCCGGTCATAGCTCCTGTCGACGAAGAGCCAGCGGACACCGTACGCGTCGCGTAGCCGCCGCACCGTCTCGGACGAGGGACGGTGGAATGCCGCATCGTTGTCCGCCAGCCGCCGTCGATCCCAGAACGGGACCGTCTCGTCGGGAACGTTCCGCTTCATCGCTTCCGCGTGCGTTTTCAGCTCAAATCCCCAATCTTCGACCAGAATACGTCGCTCCGTATACGCCGATACGGCAAAGAAGTTTCGATTGTGGCACTCATTTGTGCAGACCGAGTTGGTGGCTACCAGATCGTCAGGGCGTGAGTGGTCCCGCAGCCACCGCCCTGCCTCGAGGATTCCGGAGCTGATCGTCGTCCTCGGAAGAGGCGGGGAAGCCGGCCCCTGCCACATCTGGCGGACGTGGAACAGACTCGCAGGAAGGGCCATCCCGGTAAAGAAGGCGACAACGAACGCCGGCGACAGCGGCCGCAGGACACGGTGCCGGCGTCCGAGCATGGCCAGGACCACCACGAACACTCCAGTGATCGCCACGAGCGCGACGAACGGACCGAGGATCCGCAGCACCGCCACATCCGCCGTGGGCCTGGTGCTTCCATCCAGCTCGCGGACTGCCAGAAATGTGACGACTCCACCCCCTGCCGCGCTGAGAAGCGCGACTCGAAAACCCGGGGTGATCCGCTCGCGGAATACGGTGGCCAGCCCGCAGGCGGCCGCCAGGGAAATGTACGGAATCACACCGTTGTAGAAGAACAGCTGAGAACTGCCGGGGAAACGCAGAATCATGCCGGCGGCGACTCCGGCCACACTCATCCCGAGGATTAGGAGAATCGGTGGGTCGCAGAAGGTCTTCCGCCGGACGGCAAGACCGAATACGCCGGCCCAGATGCAGACCCTGCCGAAGGCGCTGAGCAACGCCACAAGGGCCTCCAACGCCACGGGGGGATCGGGAGTAGATGCGGTTTCCGCGGCCACCGTCGCGAAGGCCGACCCGGGGTGCACGATCATGCCGTCAGATTGGCCGCCGAACAGCACGAACTGCGCGATCAGCACGGATGGCATCGCGGCCAGAATCGCCACGACGGCAGGCCGGTGAAGCCGCCGCTGCGCCACCATCGTCGCGATCACCACGGCGGAGAGCCCGGCTAGGAGAATGGGAAGAAAGACGGCCTTCCCCCCCATCACCGCCATGAGCAAGGTGACGAACAGCGTCCAGGGGCCGGCACCCGATCTCGGCTGGCGGAGAATGTCCACGAGCAGCAGGACGACAGGGGCGAACAACATCACACCGAACCCGTGCGTGGGGCTGTACCACGCGACTTCGTCGGGCGACAGGAGGTGGGCCCCGAGAGACGGTGCCCACACGTAGGGAGTCGGCGCCCATGCGAGAAAGGCGATCCCGAGGGCCGCCAGTCCCGGCCACCACCGGCCGGTCAACCGCCGCCCGATGGCGAAGAACAGAACAAGCGACGCCGCCAGGATCGGCAGCATGAACAGTCGATACACCAGAGTCTGCGGCTCGATCCCGGTCACCCAGCTGGTGGCCGCCATGTCGGCGTAGGCGAACCAGTGGTAATAGAGCGGCTCGCCGGCAACGGACGGATAGGCTGGGGGCATGTGGTACTTCAGCTCGCCGACGAGGCCGAGGTGGAAAGGCAGGTCGACGTAGGGCCTCGCATATCCCGGCCAGGCCAGCCCGTGATGGCGGAAGAACGCGGATCCACTCGAGAGTACGGTGAACGCGATCAGAACCGCGGTACCCCAGGCGTACGGCGCCGGGACTCGAACGGTGTTCCCCGCTCCTCGCCAGAACCGCCGTAGTGCCGGTACGACCAGGAACGCGGCGACGGTGACGCCCGGCCACACGAGCACCAACAACGGATACCCGGCCCACCGTGCCGGCACGTAGCCGAGCACAATGATCGCGTGACCGAGCACCGTGCCGGCCGCCACCTCCTCGGCGAAAAACCGCGATCCGCCGCGGCAAGCACGCCAGAGCAGCACTCCCGGTACCGTTTTTCCCAGAATCACGGAGGCGCCGAACACCGCCGTATCTCGGAAAGAGACATCGTAATAACGAAGAACCGCAACAGTCACCGCAAGGACAAGCGCCGTAGGGACCCAGCCCGATCGCAGCAGATTCATCGGCCGTCGCCTCGGACGATCCGACCGCGCTGGTACCACTTTTTGACGAACCGCCTGCGCCTCTGTCATTATCGCTCCTTCAACGTTTGCCGCAAAAGAAAAAACACGGCGCACACCAACGCAGCAACAAGCTTTTGAATAGATCTCCAGGTCCGCACGTTTCGGTTCAATCTTTTCGGGCTTCGTGGTCCCTTCGCCAAGGTGAACGGCAAATGGATGACGGTGCTCCGCACGAGTATCGAACCAGCGGAAGGTCAGCGGGTGGAGTGTGCTGACGGACCGATCTGGATCACTGAAGCGACATCGGCGATGCCCCCTGATCGCTAGTGCACTGAGTCGTTAATTCGGCCGCTCTTCTGAGTGAATAAGGGGATCAGTCTTTGCGGATGTATAGGTTGCCCTGGTCGGTTGTGGTGAGCAACCGGAGTCGGTCCGGCCTGAGCTTCAGCGCGGTTGCCTCTGTCACGAGTAGATAGCGTGACCGGACCGTTTGATCGTTCTCTCGCAAGTGCAGCGTCAGGCCGAGGCCGGCGGGTACGTTCACAAGTCCGGGTCCGAAATTGGCGCGGTCGACCAGAATCGTGTTCTCCCATGCCGACGCGCCCGGCTTGTAAGCGAGATAGCGGCTAAGTGCGGTGGTCTTCGTATCCACAGGCACGAAGTGCCGATAGTGGATTTCGGAGAAAATGGGTCCGACCGCGCCGACGACGGCCACGTTGGTGGCCACTGCGCTGATCACGACGGTCCGCTCGGAGCGAGCCAGCGCAACCAGCGCCGAGAGCAGCACATGTGGGGCGAGAACCCGGTAGTCACGCCAGTCGAAGATGTCGTACACCCCCATCAACAGGATCAGCAGCGGCACGAGGTTGAGGAGATGGAACGTGCGGGCGGCCAAGCCTTCGCGGTGATCGGCGTCGCTACCGCGAAGGTGACGGACAACGCCGGTGATGGCCGCCACGACGATCAGCAACAGCGCTGCCCGCAGCCCCAGTTCGAGCCAGTTGCCCTCGGCGAGCTTCTTGGTGCTGCTGCAGAAGTGCCAGAGGAACAGCTTTACCGCGGCCAGTGGAGAGCGGGTGGCCAACTCCGTGAGTTGTGCGACGAAGCCTGGATAGGGCGTTGACACGGCACTCGAGACCCAGAAGGCTGCAACGATGATCGGACTCGCCTTGACGGCCGCCCATCTGAGCCGCCGGCCAGAGAGCTCCGCGCCGCGCAGGAAGAACAGCGGTACGAACAGCAGCGCCCATGTCGGCCGCAGCAGGGAGGCCAACGCGAGCAGGGCGACCGCGGCGGTATAGAACGTGCGGCTCGTGTCCGGGCCGCGGCGCAACAGCAGGAAGAACAGCCCGGCCAGAGCGGCGGCGAACGCCTGGTGAAAGGTCTCCTGCATGGTGGTCGTCAGATACAGCATCAGCGGCCAGAACGTGAGCACAAGCACTCCGGTCAGCACGGCTCTCATCCTGCCTGCCCTGGTCAGCGCGAGGTAGCTGAAGATCGCCACCGCTATGACGGCCATATTGATCACCGGGCCCGAGAACGGGCGCCATCCGGCGATCGATCCGATGCCCGCCAGAAGCATCGGGTATGCAGGCCCATGTGAGCCGAAGTGGAGAAAGGGAAATTCAGCATGCGTCTCGTCGACACCGTAAACGCCACCTGCGAAGCCGACCGTCCGGAATGTCGCAGCCTGATGCCAGTAGTCGATCTCGTCCGACATTACGGGGGTAAAATCGAGCAGGCTCGCGTTGAAGTAGTGTCGCACGAGAAATGTTACGACGAGCGCAGGAGAAATGGCAATAACCACCCATAGTGCCGTATTTATCCATCGGCTTTCCAGAAGCCGGCGTTGGCCGTGATCTGTCAGCGGATCCTGGGTGTCACCCCGCTGCTCCACATTCGAAGATGTAATTCCGGAAGCAAGATGAGTCGACTCCTCCGCCGCTGCTTGGTCGCTCATGACATGAACGATAGCCAGCCGGCCAAGAGACAACCCGGAGCTCCGGTTTTGAGCAGTGTCATGTTTTTGTATCGTCGCCGTGAACCACCGTCGATTATCCGGGGTTGTGGCCGGTGGTGGGCGCGAGCGCACGCCGAGCCGAACAGACCCGCGAACGCGCCGTCGCCGCGTTGCGCCGGATGGACGCCACCGGCCGGCGGTTCACCTTCGACGCCGTCGCCCGCGATGCCCTGTTGACTGAACAAGATCGGGAATTTCGGCAGTTCAACGGGTAGGTGGCTGTTTCTGGCGGTACGTTCTCGGCCCATGATCGGATATGGTGTTCCGAAGCGGGATCTGGCGGGGCTGGTTGTGCCTCAGTCGGGTCGGCCGGTGGCCACGGGTAACCGGTACGAGCCCTTTCATCTGCTTGGCCCCGATGGGACGGTGGTGGAGGCTGTCACCGAGTACTTCCGGGATCTGCTGGCACCCACGCCATCCCAAGATCGCCGATGCGGATCACCGCACCTTAGCGATCAATGCCTCAAGTAGGTGAGACAAATCAGCGAATGCCTCGTGATCAACGAGACCGCCTCAGGTTCGATGGGACAGGACAGTTGGCCGTTAACGAAGAGTCTCGACCGTCGTTAACGTAACAACAACAGAGTGATGATCTTGCAAAAACAAGACAGTATGGCTAATCTCCAAGGTAAATATTGCCATCGCTCGCAGAATACGAGCAACATCGTGCGAATCGGCAGCAGTCGGCGCGACACTCCCAGACCACGGCGGATCTCCATACTCCAGAAACCGTCTCAGGCGACAAAGGGTGGAGTGACTGGTCAGCTGCTTTAGGTTGTGTGAGCTGTATTTCAGGCGGCGGAGGGCAGCCAGGGGTGCCGGGTAGTGAGCCGGGTGAGGGCGTCGAACAGGCCAAGGCCGTGTTTGGCGGTGGTGGCCAGGTAGGAGCGGATGGCGCAGAACTGCTCGGCTCCGGTGAACGCGCGCAGGCAGCCTGAGACCTACTGCCGGATCTTGATCATCCGAATCTCGCGTTCGGCTGCGCTGTTATCGAACGGCACCCGCGCGTCAATGGTGAACCGCAGGTGGTCGTCGTGCTTGTCGAGCAGTCGGCGTGCCAGCGCGTTATGGTCTTTTTCCCGGTTGGAAGCGCGTGCCGCAGTGGCCCGGACTCCCCGTCGGGCGCAGACGCACTTGCCGGCCGAGGCCGAGTGCCATCGCAGCCGGGACGCGAATGACGATCGCAGCGATGTCCGGACCGTACTGCACCGGCGCATCTGCTCGCCGTCGTTCAACTGGAAGCAGCACCTGGACGACTCCACGATCGCTAAGTTCCAGCGTGAGCTCGGCCACATGGGCTACACGTTCCAGTTCATCACCCTGGCCGGCTTCCACTCGCTGAACTACTCGATGTTCCACCTCGCCAAGGGCTACGCCCAGGACGGCATGACGTCCTACGTGGAGCTGCAGGAGGCGGAGTTCGCCTCCGAGAGGGACGGCTACACCGCCACCAAGCACCAGCGCGAGGTCGGCACCGGTTACTTCGACCGGGTCAGCACGGCGATCGCGCCCGACTCCTCGACGGTGGCACTGAAGGGCTCCACCGAAGAGGAGCAGTTCGTCAGCGCCCACTGAGAACCGTCCCAGGTCGGCGCGGTGGCCCCCGGCGATGCCGGGGGCCATCGCATGTTCTATTCCGGTCTTGTCGGCAAATAGGGGTACAGGCCACCTCTGGCCATAACGTCTGGACAATCCCCCGCACGTACGCCAGAGTCGCTGGGTCCAGTTGATCTTCTGCACAAGGAAACCCCCCACATGCGCAGAACATCCCGTTTGGTGGCCGTCGGTGCGGCTCTCGCCTCCGTGGCGGCCCTCGTTCCGTCCGCGTCCGCCGCGGTGCGGCCTCACTTCTCCCCCGGTGCCCCGGGCATCGGCGACCCGTACTTCCCGCTGGAGGGCAACGGCGGATACGACGCCCTGCACTATGGGCTCAACCTCCAGTACAACCCCTCGACCAAGCGCCTCGACGGCGTCGTCACGCTGACCGCGCGTGCCACGCAGAACCTGTCGCGCTTCGACCTGGACCTGCAGCAGCTGACGGTCACGAAGGTCGCCGTCAACGGACACAAGGCCAAGTTCACCCGCAAGGGCCAGGAACTGGTCATCACGCCGAAGAGCGGCATCAGGAAGAGCAAGCGCTTCACCGCCACGGTGACGTACGGCGGCGTGCCGCAGACTATCGTCGGCTCCCCCGTCGTGTTCGGCTCCCCGTACGGCTTCGTCCACACCGACGACGGGGCGTTCATGGGCGACGAGCCCAACGCCGCGTCGACGTGGTTCCCGAGCAACGACCACCCGGCCGACAAGGCCGCCTTCACCTTCAAGATGACGGTGCCCAAGGGGCTCAGCGTGGTCGCGAACGGGCGGCTGGTCTCGAAGCACACGAAGGGCGCCAAGAGCACTTTCGTCTGGGACGAGAAGGCCCCGATGGCGACCTACCTCGCCACCGCCGACGTCGGCAAGTGGGACTTCAAGAGCGGCAAGACGCCCGGCGGCATCCCGGAGACCATCGCGGTCGACCCGAAGCTCAAGAACCGGGACCCGAACCACCCGGACCCGACCAAGTTCTTCTGGGACACCACGGCCGAGGCGACCGACCTGTGGGTCAAGCAGTACGGGAGGTTCCCCTTCGACTCGACCGGCGCGATCGCCGACCTCGCGACGTACAACGGGAAGACGATCGGCTTCTCCCTGGAGACGCAGACCCGGCCGCTGTACTCCGACGTGCGCAACACGACCTCCATCGCGCACGAGCTCGCGCACCAGTGGTTCGGCGACAGCGTCTCGGTCAAGACCTGGCAGAACATCTGGCTGAACGAGAGCTTCGCGACCTTCTCGCACTTCTACTGGAACGAGAAGCACGGCGGCGCGACCCTGCACGACCAGGCCCGGGCCGTCTACAACAGCCACGCGGCGACCGACAGCTGGTGGAACGTCGTGATCGCCGATCCGAAGCGCGACACCATGTTCCACGACCGCGTCTACAGCGGCGGCGCCATGGTGCTGCAGTTCCTCCGGGAGAAGATCGGTGATGAGGCCTTCTTCAAGACGCTGCGCACCTGGGCGACCCAGCACCGGTACAGCAACGCCACCACCGAGCAGTTCACCGCGCGCGCGCAGAAGATCTCCGGGCAGGACCTGAGCGGGTTCTTCAAGACCTGGCTCTGGTCCCCCGGCAGGCCGGCCCTGCCGCAGGGCTGACCCGCCCCGGCCGGGAACCGTCCCCGGCCGCCGGCCCGTGCACCGCCCCCCGACGCGTGACGTCGGGGGGCGGTCGCTCGTTCCGGGCCCTCCCCGGCCGGGCGGACCGGACGGCATGGAACGGGACTCGGCGGGCGGACGCGCGGGCCCGTTGACGACGTACGCGTCGGCCTGGCGCGGTTCGAGGACCGGCTCCACGTGGGTAGCTCCCAGAAATGAACGAGTTACTCACCGTGAAACAAGGAGCAGTGCCATGAGCGAGCACGTGCTGGAGCCTGCCGCACAGGAGATCGCGGACGCCACGTCCAAGCCGCCGTTCCTGTACGAGCGGGGCGTGGAGGGAGCCCGTAAGGTCCTCGACGACATCCAGGCCGCACCGATCGACAAGCCCGACGTCGACGAAAAATGGATCACCGTTCCGGCGGAGGTCGGCGACGTGCGGGTCCGGATCGTCAAGCCGCCCGGGGCGGCCGGTCCGCTGCCAGCCGTCCTGTACGTCCACGGCGGCGGGTGGATCCTCGGCAACGCCGGCACCCATGACCGCCTGGTCCGTGAACTCGCCGTCGGCGCCGACGCCGCCATCGTCTTCGTCGAGTACGACCGCTCGCCGGAGGCGAAGTACCCGGTGGCGCGAGCAGGCCTACGCCACCGCGCAGTGGATCACCCGGAACGGCGCCGATGAGGGTCTCGACGCCTCTCGCCTCGCCGTCGCCGGCGACTCGGTCGGCGGCAACATGGCCACCGTGCTGACCATCCTCGCCAAGCGGCGTGGTGACGTGACGTTCGTGCACCAGTCGCTGTACTACCCGGTGACCGACGCCGCGCAGGACACCGGCAGCTACCGGGAGTTCGCGGGCGGCCCCTACCTGACCGCGGGCGCCATGGCCTGGTTCTGGAACGCCTACACCACCGATCCCGCTCAGCGCGCGGAGATCACCGCTTCACCGCTCCGCGCCGAACCGCAGGATCTCGCCGGCCTGCCGCCCGCCCTGGTGATCGTCGACGAGAGCGACGTGCTGCGCGACGAGGGCGAGGCCTACGCGCGCCGGCTCACCCAGGCGGGGGTCCCGACCACGAGCGTGCGCTACAACGGCATCATCCACGACTTCATGATGCTCAACCCGGTCCGTACGACCAACGCGGCGACCGCCGCCATCGAGCAGGCCATCCGCACCTTCCGCAACGTCCTGGGAACCGGCTGAGGCCGGTCCGCTCCCGATCGGCCCGCGGAGGGCTCGCGCGCGGCCATGGCGCGGGCGCCGGATCGGCCGTAATCCACCGGCCGATCGGCCGCCCGCGCCGTACGGTGTGAGACCGGCTGCGGGAGGCTGCCGACCGCCTGCGCCCGGCGCCCGGGGCCGTTCGCGCGCATCCACGGCGGTCACGGTCGGTGAGGAAGAGGTCGCCTTGTGGGAGTCCCGGCGCGAGGGTCGGCGCACGGGCGACCCCCTCCCTTCACGCTCCGCTCCGGTACGCCTGGGTCGCGGCGTACGCGTTCCGGCGCTACAGCACCTACCGGATGGCGGCCTTGTCCGCGACGTTCACCAACGGGTTCTCCCTGCCCGAGGTCATGTTCCTGTACGGAACGGCGGGAGTGCCCTTCACGATCGCCGACCTGACCTTCGGCACCGCCGAACGCCTCGGCGAGCTCCGCCCGGCACAGGCGGCTCTAGTTGTGATTTACCGCCTTTCGCGCCGCCAACTCCAGCACTATGGACGCACTGGAAATATGCCTTCTTGTGGCCACGGCCGGTTCGGATGGCCGCCCAGAACGTGATGACGCCGGACACGGCGCATATCCACGAGCCACCCACCTATGCCACTTCAGTCCGAACGGGCACGGATAAAATATCAGTCAACGACAGTCAAGGATCAGAAATTGCCGACCCCTCGAAGCGGCGTGATAGCCTGCGCGATGTTTCTCTATCCGATGTCGGCGGTGCCGTGAGGACAATTCATCACCGACAAGAGAAATGTCCATTCTGCTCGGGGGGAGCCTCATGGGTTCATTCGCTAGAACAGCTGGCGGCATAGCGGCTGCCACGCTGATGGGGGCAGCCGTGGCGACGGCATCGCCGCCCTCGGCCGATGCACAGCAGGTCGTCACGGTGCCGTGCATCGGACCTTCAGGCGGGGCGGCCGGTCTGGTCACGGCGATTCAGAACGCCAACACGGCCGGCCACGGCACGATCAATCTGGCCGCTAACTGCAATTATGACTTCACCGCCCCAACGGACACAACGGGGACACGCGGCGGGGACGCGCTGCCGATCATCAGGGGGGACATCACCATCCTCGGAGGGCCATCCACGCACATTCGGCGCACCGGGGGTCCGGCGTTCCGCCTGTTCGAGGTGGCCGCCGGCGCCCGACTCCTAATCCGCGGAATCTTCATCGAGGGTGGTGACTCCGGGACCAATACCGGGGGTGCCATCCTCAGCGCGCGCGGCACCGTCGTCCTGAAATTCGTCACCGTCAGATACAACACGGCGGACAACGGCGCTGGTCTCAGCAACGACAGCGGCACGATGGTGCTTTATTACACCGTGGTCACCAGCAATACGACCAGGCATCTCAGCGGTGCCGGCGGCGGCGGCGCCGGTATCTACAGCGACGGACGGCTCGACGTGAAGTTCAGCGTGGTCAGCCTCAACACCGCCAACACCAGCGGTGGCGGCGTCTACGCCGAGCAGGGCGGAACCGCCACCTTCTACCGGACGACTCTCAGCGGAAACGTCGCCAGGTTCAACGGGGGCGGGCTGCTGGACGGCCCGGGTGGGCGAGCCACGCTGGTGCTCACGCTCGTCGAGCACAACAGCGCCGGCAATGGTGGCGGAATCTTCCGCACCCCCGCCTCCGGCCCGGTGATCCTGTTCAACAGTGTGGTGGCCGCCAACAACCCCAACAACTGCAGGCCCGTCGGCAGCATTGCGGGCTGCTCCTGACACGAGCGCTCGACCGTCTTCCGCAGCGGTGACAGCACACGGCAATCGGACGGCATGGGGTGGCGGGAACGGACTTCCCGCCACCCCATGCCGTCCGCGGGAGGGCAACACAGTCCGCAGCGACGATCACGGAGCCCGGGAGGCACGGCATGCCGGAAGGCGGCAGGATGACATACCTGGTGACGGGCGGGGCCGGGTTCATCGGATCTCACCTCATCGATGCGCTGCTGGCCCGCGGCGACTCGGTCATCGTCCTCGACAACCTGGCGACGGGGGATCCCGCCAATCTGGACGAGGCCGGCAAACACCCGGGCTTCCGTTTCGTCCACGGCTCGGTACTCGACGACCTGATGGTCGACGAACTCACGCACCAGTGCGATGCCGTGATCCACCTGGCGGCGGCCGTCGGCGTCCGGTTGGTGGTCGAGCAACCCTTGAGGTCGTTGATCACCAATATCCGCGGTTCGCAGATCGTGATCGAGGCGGCGCATCGGTACCGCCGCAAGGTATTGGTGGCCAGCACCTCGGATGTTTACGGAAAGAATTCTCTGGGGCCGCTGCGGGAGACCGCGGACCGGATCCTCGGTCCTCCATCGATCGTGCGCTGGGCGTACAGCACGGCCAAGGCCGTGGACGAGATCCTCGCCAATTGCTATCACCGAGAGCGTGACCTGGCGACGATCATCGTCCGGCTGTTCAACACGGTCGGCCCCCGGCAGAGCCCGGCGTACGGCATGGTCGTTCCGCGGTTGGTCCGTCAGGCGATCCGCGACGAGCCACTGACCGTCTTCGGAGACGGTCGCCAGACACGCTGCTTCACGCACGTCACCGATATCGTGGACGCACTGCTCCGGCTCCTGGACGAACCCGCTGCGATCGGCCAGACCTTCAACGTCGGCTCGTCTCACGAGATCAGTATCCGGGAGCTCGCCGAAAAGATCATCGCACGCGCCGGAAGCGGGTCGCGGATCCAACTGATCCCGTACGACCAGGCGTACGAGTCGGGGTTCGAGGACATGCAGCGGAAGGTCCCCGACACGACCAAGCTGCGGCTCCTGACCGGTTGGATGCCACGGCGCCCGCTCGATGACGTCCTCTCCGACGCCATCGAGCACGCGAAACGCGATCTGGCGGCATGCCGCCGCCTGGCACCGCCACGCGCGACCGCGATCCGGTCCTGATCGCGGCGGACGCACCTTCACGTCAGCGGTCTGCCACCGCCTCAGCCGACCTTTGAGGGCTCGGAGTGGCATGCCGTCCCCCACAGGTAGCGAATGTCGGAATGTCGTGGAATCAGGTGACGCAGCGGAATTCGCGTGACGCGCAGAAACCAGAGGATCTGCAGGACCGCGAGCACGCCGTAACCGGTGCTGGAGGCGAGCGCGGAGCCGACGGTGCCGCACGATGGGATCAGGGCGAGGTTCAGACCGAGGTTGATGGTGAGGGCCACGACCGCCGTCGCGGAATTCAGGAGCGGGCGGTCCAGCCGAAGCAGAAAGGCACCGACCGGTCTGCTGGCCCCGATCAGCCACAGGCCCGGTGCCAGACCGAAAAGCGGGCCGACGCTCCCCGTGAACGCCGGCCCGTAGACCGCTGGAACGACGAACGGCGCGGTGACGCACAGGAGCGCGACAGAGCCGGTTGCGGCGAGCGCGGCGATCCTCGTGGCCTCGGCCGTGAACCCGGCGGCGGCCCTCTCGTCGTACTCCAGTTGCCGGGGCATGGCGAGGTTCGCGACGATGTCAGGAGGGACCCGGCCCAGCTCCATCAGCGTTACCGCCGCCGCGTAGAGCCCCACCTCGGCAGTCGTCGTCATCGCGCCCAGGATCAGGATGTCGGCGCGCAGCAGCAGGAACATCGAGACGAGACCGGTGTGATAGCGCAACCCCAGACGGAGCGCCCGGCGCGCCACACCGACATCGCAGTGCCGCAGCCTCGGGCGAGCGGCGGGCAGGAGAACCGCCAGCGGCAACGCGGCGGACATGGTCCACAGCGCGACGACGCACCAGAGGGACAGCCTTCCCATGGTGGCGAGGCCGACCAGCAACGGGCAGTGCACGCCCACGCTGAGCAGTCCACTCCAGTTGTTGACGTCGATGCGCGCCTTCAGGACCATCAGGCGAGCGAGCAGCTTCTCGGTCATGGCGAAGGGAATCCAGGCCAGCGCCAGGGCCAGCAAGCCGTGATCCGTCACCGGTACGACACCGGGCCCCAGATTCACGACCACGATGCCGGCGGCGACCGCACAGGCACATCCGAGTGCCATGCCGAACAGCAGGCAGTTGGCGGTGATGACAGCGCTGTCGCCAACTCGCGACCACAGCGCGACGTGCGACTCCTCGACCGACAGATGACCAAGGTGCAACGCGACCGTCGCGACGGTTATCAGCACCGCATAGGTACCACGCCCCTCGGGCCCCAGCGACCGATTCACGACCACGCTCATGAGTGCGCCGAGAAGGAATCTGGCGGCATAGATGCCGAGGGTTCGGGCGGCCTGCCGAGCCTCTCGGTTCACCGCGCCGGCCCAGGGACCGTGAAGGCAGCCGATCGATTCACTGCCGGCATCCCGAAGCCGGGGTCGTCCCGGGCGGCGGTGGATCGAGGAAGACACGGCACCACAGTTCGAACTGGATGAGCGCCCAGATCCGGTTGGCGTGGTCTTGTCCGTTCTCGTGACGTCGCAGCAACTCCCTCACCGCCTCGGGCCGGAACAGCCCTCGCGATCTCGCCGTGTCGTCCGTCAACACGTCCCACGAGAGTCCCGACAGTTCGGTGCGGAGCCACCGCGCGAGTGGCACGCCGAACCCCATCTTCGGCCGGGTCACGAGCGCGGGTGGCAGCCATTCCGCGACCGCCTTCTTCAACAGGTATTTCGTCGTGCCCGAACGGACCTTCAGCCGGGCCGGCAGCCCGGCGGCCCACTCCATCAGGTCCTGGTCGAGGAACGGGGAACGCGCCTCCAGGGAGTTGGCCATCGTGGCGATGTCCACCTTTACCAGGAGATCGCCGGGAAGATACGTGTTGACGTCGACGTCCATGACACGGCAGACGTCGGAGTCGGCACGGGAGGCGGCGAACGCGTCGTCGAACAGATCGTAGCTGTCCACCTCCGCCAGCTGCGTACGCAGCGCGTCAGAATACAGAGCCGCCTTCTGCTCGGGAGTGAAGTAGGACATCAGCCGTGCATAGCGCCGCGGCGTCGGGTGACCCAGCAGTTCCACCACCCGGCCCGCCCTTTGAAGCGCCGAGTGCGGGGCACAACGGGCCGAGAGTGAAGAGCCGACCCGGTCGAGCCGACCTCTCAGGAACGAGAACGCGGGAATCCGGCCGGCGTGCGACATGAGCAGATAGCGCCGGTAACCGCCGAACAGCTCATCGCCGCCGTCTCCGTTGAGGATCACCGTCACCTGCTCGCTGCTCATCTGGGCGACATAGAAGGTGGGTATCGCCGAAGAGTCCGCGAACGGCTCGTCATAGTGCCAGGACAGCGTCGGCAGCACGTCGAGCGCCGATGGAGTGACGACCATCTCGTGGTGGTCGGTGGCGTAACGCCGGGCCAGCATGCGCGCGTAATGGCGTTCGTCGAAGTCGTCCTCGTCGAAACCGATGCTGAATGTCTTGATGCGCTCCCCGGTCTGCCGGGCCATCGCGGCGACGACCGCCGACGAGTCGAGCCCACCGGACAGGAAGGCCCCCAGCGGCCGCTCACTCACCATACGGACGCGCGTCGCCTCGAGCAGATGATCGCGCAGCTGTTCGGCGGCCTGCTCTTCGGACGTGATCTCGCGCGGCGTGCAGTCGAGGCGCCAGTAACGACTCGTCACGGCGACGCCGTCCTGCCAGGAGAGCAGGTGGCCCGGCGGCAGTTTGTGAATCCCGCGGAGAATGGACCAAGGGGCGGGTACGTACTGATAAGTAAGATAATGGTGCAGCGCCACCAGGTCGACCTCATGGCGCACCCCAGCATCCTGCATGAGCGCCTTGAGTTCCGAGCCGAACCACAGTGTCTCACCGTCGGAACGCCAGAAAAGCGGCTTCTTGCCCACCCGGTCGCGGGCAAGGAGAAGCCGCTGCCTGGTCTGGTCCCAGATGGCGAACGCGAACATTCCACGAAGCCGGTGGACCAGCTCATCACCGTATTCCTCATACAAGTGCACAAGACACTCGCTATCGCCGTTCGTGGCGAAGCGGTGACCACGGCCATGCAATTCACTACGCAATGCGGTAAAATTGTAGATTTCGCCGTTGAAGACCGCGACCACGGTACGGTCCTCGTTGTAAACCGGCTGGTCACCACCGGCCACGTCGATGATAGCGAGCCGCCGCATGCCGAGCGTGGCGCGCTCGGAATCATGGAAGCCCATGCCATCCGGCCCCCGGTGAGCGAGCACATTGCACATACGGCGGAGAAGGCCGGAATCCGGATGGCCCATCGACACGATTCCCACTATCCCGCACATCGGTGTTTTCAACCCCCACAACTCTGACTTCGCAGCCGCCGCGCCTGACACACAGGCTATTGGCCACGCTGGTCGTCATCAATTCACACACCGAGATTCGTTCGATTTCAATCTTCTGCGCAATCATCCATCCCGCGACCATGTGAAGCTCATGGCATGCCACTCCCCGGGAAACGACTCTCAGCTCGACCAGGGCACGAGAGACCGAGCAGATGGCGTTTCGCCGGAAACACGGAGCGTGGCCCTCTATCGCGCCAATGAGGCCATACCACGCGTCAATGCTCCACAACCTCGCGACCGCGCCACTTAGGACGATTTGATGCGACGCGCACTCTAGTCGGCCTTCCGGACCAACGGCCACCATGCAGCAAGGTTGCACGA
The DNA here is from genome assembly GCF_024055795.1 of Actinoallomurus purpureus. Lineage (GTDB taxonomy): Bacteria > Actinomycetota > Actinomycetes > Streptosporangiales > Streptosporangiaceae > Actinoallomurus > Actinoallomurus purpureus. Next base: position 198,735 of record NZ_JAMXMY010000015.1, read on the forward strand.
TTTGTAACGGTCGATTCCTATATTTACCGACCAGATCCCGAACGCCTACAGCCCCCGAAAGAACCGCAAGGGATAATTTCCGGTCAACTGACCAAGTGTTGATCTTGGACATGGAGTGGGCATTCACAAGAAGGCGATATACCTGGGGCCAGGGAGCGGAGATTATTCAACACATGCCGGGGGACGACAGTGTCCATTTCCACACCGAGCGCGCAGTCAGGTCAGACCGCGCCAGCAGACGAGAGCATCGACCTCGTCGGGGATGTCGAGACACATCTACGTTTGGCGAAAGAACAGCCCGAGAAACGCCCCCTGAGTGGGCCGGTAGCACTCCGGCTGAAACATGCCGTCGATCGGGTGATCGCTCTTACCGCGCTGCTCGTCCTCGCTCCTGTGCTGGTGGCCATCGCTGTCGCGGTGCGATTGAGCGGCCCGGGACCGCTGCTCTTCGTCCACGAGCGCATCGGGATCAATGGCAAGCCGTTCCGGATGTGGAAGTTCCGCTCGATGAGGGTCGGCGCTGATGATCAGCTTGCGGACCTGTTGCGCACACATGGACGGAACAACGAACCGTTCTTCAAGGTACCCGACGACCCCCGCGTGACCCGGCTCGGCCATTGGCTGCGCCGATGGTCCCTCGACGAACTCCCTCAGCTATGGAACGTGGCACTCGGCCAGATGTCCCTGGTCGGACCGCGCCCTCAGGTCCACGCCGAGGTGGCGCTGTACACCAGCCGAGAGCACGGACGCCTCGCCGTGCGACCGGGTCTCACCGGACTGTGGCAGATCAGCGGCCGCTCGGCCTTGCCGTGGCAGCACGCGATTGAGCTGGATCTCCGATACGTAAAGGAATGGTCGCTGAGGCTGGATCTGTGGATCCTCTTCAAGACGCTCGGTGCGGTGGTCAATGGTCACGGCGCGTTGTGAGCCGGAAGGCGCAAATGCCGCCGAACTCACGCGCCGGTTCACAGTGATCCATGTCGTCGAATGCTGGGGCGGCGGCGTGAGCAGTGCCGTGGCCGGCTATATCCGTGCGACACCCATGTTCGAACACTGGCTACTCAGCGCACCGCGTCATGGAGAAGACACCGGCATGGCGGTCGCCGGACAGGTTCAAGGCTGGCTGCGGCTGCCCGATAGTCACCCGGCACGCATTCGCGCGGTCCATCATGCCTATAACGCGATCCGGCCCGATATCGTACACGCCCATTCCTCATACGCCGGAATCTACGTGCGCGGCTGCCTGTCGATCCCAGCGGATCGTATCGTCTATTCGCCGCACTGCTATGCGTTCGAACGTGTCGATGTGGTTCTGCCGGTACGGGGAATGTTCCGTATCGCGGAGTCCATCTTGGCGCGGCGAACGGGCGTGGTGGCAGCGGCGAGTCCACGGGAAGCCGCGCTCGCGCGGATGCTGCACGGACGGCAGCAGGTGGTGTGCGTACCACACGCCGTCCGGGTCCAGCCTGTGATCCCGGCTGCGCGACCATTCGAAAACGAGGTGGTCGCCATTGCCGTAGGGCGGATCTGCCGGCAAAAAGACCCGGATTTCCTCGCCGAGGCGAGCAGGGAGGCGCGCAGGCACGGCTGGCCGATCCGCTGGGAGTGGATCGGCGACGGCGATCCCGCACGCCGCGAGCGGCTCGAGTCGGCCGGCGTGCATGTCGCGGGATGGCTGCCACGGGACGAGGTGTTGCGCAGGCTCGGCCGGGCGCACGTCTACGTGCACACGGCGCTCTGGGAGGTCGCGCCGACCATGGCGATGCTGGAGGCGGTCGCTACCGGACTACCCATGATCATGCGGTCACTACCGGATCTGGCCGTGCTCGGGCTTCCCGGACTCGTCCCCACCCCAAAGGCGCTCGCCTCGGCTGTCCGTCGCATGGCCGATCCCGCGCACCGGGCAGCGCATGCGGACCGGTGCCGCATGGCGTTTCACGAGCACACGCCGGAGGCCCAGGCGAAGCGACTGGCCGCGGCCTATCGAGCTCCGGCCCTACCAGTAAAGGAGAGAGTGTGACCGACCGGATTCGGGTCGCGGTGACGGGAAAGGTGCTGCGCCGCAACGTCGGCGGCAACACGACCTACACAGGAAGTCTCTACCGATGGCTGGGGCGGCTCGGTGTCGCGCACACGCTCCTCGTGCCACCCGGGGATACGCTCCGCGGACCGGCGCGGCAGCTCTGCTACGCGGCAGCCGAGGGATTGGTCTGGCCGCATACGGTGGATCATCGGCATGCCGATCTGCTGCATTTCCCCGCGGATACCGGAGCGCTGACCGCAGGCCGGTTGCCGATCGTGGCGACGGTCCACGGGGTCCCCCAACATATTCCGGGCATCCGGCGCACGCTCTGGGAACGCACCTGGCGGGCACGCGTAGCCCGCCTGGTCCGTGCCGCTGATGCCGTGGTCACCGTCTCGGCCAACTCGGCGGGCGAGATCGAGCGCGCATTCGGAGTCCCCGAACATCGCCTGCACGTCATCCCGCACGGTGTCGACACCGATCGTTTCCATTCCGACGGCTCGGCGGACGCCCGGCTCCTCGCGCAGCTGCGCCTACCGGAGCGGTTCGTTCTCTACCTCGGCAACCTCGACCCCCGCAAGAACATCCCAGCCCTCGTCGACGCGGTCGTCCGGCCGGAGGTCGCCAGGCTCGGGGTCCAGCTGGTCGTCGCCGGCGGTCCCTTTCTCGGGTCGGAGCCGGTCGAGCGGCTGCTGGCGACCGCGCCGCACGTGCGATACCTGGGTCAGGTCCCACCGGAACTGGTCGCACCTCTGTTCCGCGCCGCTGCCGTCTTCGTACTCCCGTCGAGTCACGAGGGGTTCGGGCTGCCCGTCATCGAGGCGATGGCGTGCGGGACACCCGTGATCTGCTCCGACCGTGGCGCCCTGCCGGAAGTCTCCGGTCAGGCGGCCATTCTGCTGCGCGACCTCGATTCCGGGTCGATCGCCGCAGCGCTACGAGACGTCCTCACCGATGACGCCCTCGCCACAGAGTTGCGCACTCACGGCCTGGCCAACGCACAGCGGTTCACCTGGGCCGAATCGGCCCGGCGTCATTTGGAGGTCTTCACGCGCCTGCTGTCGGGAACGGGCCGCCCGAGTCACTCGAACGGCGAGGGCCCGGCAGCGCTATCGCGTTCGTGAGGACGCGGCCCACGAGAACACCGACAACTAGAACGCCGAGAACTTCGCATTTCACGAAGGTCCGACACGGGGGACTGCATGAGCGTAAGGGAACTGATCACCGCGATCCAGCGGCACCTGGCGCTGCTGGTGAGCGTCATGCTGCTGGTGATCGGCGTCGCGCAGCTGATCACGATGCTCCAACCGACCATGTACGAGTCGAAGGCATCGGTCTTCGTCTCGGTGTCGCAGCAGGCACAGAGGCTGGATCAGGTGTATCAAGGGACGCTCTTCAGCCAGCAGCAGGTCCGGTCGTACGCCGGCCTCGTGACGACGCCGAAGGTCACGATTCCCGTGATCCGTGAGCTGGGGCTGCGCATGCGGCCGGACATGCTCGCGAAACGGCTCAAGGTCGACGTACCGGCCGACACCGTGCTGATGAACATCGCCGTACGCGATTCCGATCCAGTGATGGCGGCGCGAATTGTGAACAGCGTCACCCACCACCTCATCGCCGCGGTAGCGGAAGTGGAGGCACCGCTGCCGGGGCGTGCACCGACCGTACGGATCCAGGTGGTCAGGCCGGGTTCGCAGCCGAGCGCGCCGAGTAGCCCGAAGCCGGTGTTGAACACCCTCGTCGGCATCGTGCTCGGTGCCCTCGCCGGCGTGCTGGCGGGGATGCTCAAAGAGGCCCTGGACACCCGGATCGACGCCACGTCCGACGCGGGCCTGGCGAGTGGTCTGCCCGTACTCGGCGAAATCGTCTACGACCGCGCCGCGCGGAAACGAACCCTCGTCCACGACACCGACCCGCTCGGTCTCCGGGCCGAGGGATTCCGCAAGCTCCGAACGAACCTGCGCTTCACCAATGTCGACCGGCCCCCACGGACGATCGTCGTGTCCAGTCCGCTCGAAGGCGACGGAAAGTCCAGCGTCGCCCTGAACCTTGCGTTCTCGCTCGCCGAGGACGGTGCCCGCGTCGTCATCGTCGATGCCGACCTGCGACGCCCGACCATCGCGAGCTCGCTCGGTCTCGTCGAGGAGATCGGGCTCACGAGCGTGTTGTCCGGTCAGGCCAGCATGGCCGACGTCATGCAGCGCGCCGAGAGAAGCTGTGCGATCGACGTGCTGGCCAGCGGTCCGGTACCGCCGAACCCGAGCGAGCTGCTGGGAACCCAGAAGATGCAGTTCCTCCTCGAGGAACTCCAGGCCGACGCGGACTACGTGATCATCGATTCGCCCCCGCTGCTCCCGGTCACGGATGCGGCGGTGATCGCCCCCGGCAGCGACGGCGTCCTTCTCGTCGTGCGTGCGGGACGGACCAAACGCGATGAGCTGCGCGAGGCCGTCGAGAGCGTGGACGCGGTCAGCGGAGTCACACTGGGAGTGATCGTCAACATGGCCACGAAGGGGAAGCGCGACCGTTACCGCTACTACGGCGGCACCGTCGGCTATCGCCGGGACGAGAAAAAGCCGCGCCTCGAGGACGTGGACCCGATTTCGCCGGCGAACGGTACGGCACCGACCAGGACCCCTGTCGGATGACTTCGGCCGGCAGACGCGACTTCAGAGTCGGCCGGTATCCGGAGTCTGCCGATGGAGAAGCGGGGATGTGCGGCCTCAGCCGAATGACGAGGCCGAGGCGGCATCCCGTTCTTGAACGACCCGATGAAACCGCAGTCGCCGATAAGGCTGGAGACGTCCGTGCCAGAACGTGTTCATGCCGCGCTCCACGATCGCCCGACCGGGGCGGGGCGCCGTTCGTCCACGCCGAGTCCGCTCCAGCTGCGCCAAGGTGCCTGGTGGTTGCATCCAGGCTGGACCGGCATCCTGAGCGTCCTACCCTGTTTGGCCATCGCGGGCCTCATCCCGGCGGACGACTTCCGTCTCTGGTGGCGCACGCCGAAGTACTTCGGCACGGCCGAGGCACTTCTCACCGCGCTGCTTCTCTGCGCTTTCATCGCCGGCACGCTGGTACCGAACCTCATCAAACGCCGTCGACATGATTCCCGAAAGCCGCACGTAATCGTCACGGTCGGTCAACAGAAAGTCCTGCTGTGGGCCGGACGCGTGTTCCTGATACTTTCCTTGATCGGGTACGTGACGTGGACCGTGGCCGCCGTATCACGTGGCTACGGAGGACAACAGCTGTACGACGCGCTCGCCCTGCAGCGGGGCGTACTGCTCTCCGCCAGAGGTGAATACCTCACCACCCTTCCGGGAATCACGACACTCACCCAAGTCGGCCCGCTCGCTCTTATCTGCTTGCTGCTGGATCGCCGGATCAGCGGCCGACGGCACACGCTCGGACTGGTCGCACTCGCGAGTTTCGGCCTGGCCCGAGGCTTCTTCAATGCCGAGCGTATCGCCCTCATGGAACTGGCCGTCCCCGTAATCGTGCTCGCCGCGACAGCATTGCCCAAAAGCCGACGGCGGCAGCATTCAATTCTATGGGCGATGCTTCCGCTCCTTGGCCCACTGGTCTTGGCGACCGTCTTCGGTGCCCTTGAGTACACCCGCAGCTGGAACGATTTCTACGCACGCCATAGCGACACCGGTTTCATCGGGTTCGTGCTACGGCGACTTGGCGGATATTACGCTACCTCCAGCAACAATTCAGCCATAATCCTAGCCCATGATTCAACGAATTCGCCGATGCCTCGCTACACCGGGCAGTTCCTATGGAACTTCCCAATCGTGCGATCATTCGTTCACATCGACAACAGTGCCACCAACGGAACCGACTACACATCATATCTGTATGTGAGATACGGAAACTTGGAATTCAATACTCCCGGGGGACTCCTTCCGGGCATCATCGACTATGGCCTTTTCGGCGCAGTCGCCTGGTGGGGCGCCGTAGGGCTGCTCATCGGAATCTGCTACCACAGCATGCGTTCCGGAGAACTGCGTGGACTCGTCCTCTACGCTGTCATCTATGTCGGCATCCTCGAAATGGGAATGCTCTTCTATTGGGGACTTGGCCGCGCCTTTCCTATGATCGTCGGTGGGCTGATTACTTGGATGCTGCTACATCGCGCACGCGCCAGGGAGGACTGATCATGCTCACTCATGCCACCCGCCGCGGCGGATGGATCCTCGCCGATCAGATCATATCGAGTGCGACGAATTTTATGTTGATCATCCTGTCGGCACGGCGTATGTCGGCCGCAGCATTCGGCGAATTCGCCCTGCTATATGGCTATTACGTAGTCTTTCATCAGCTAACCCAGACAACGTTCGCCGAGCCACTAATGGTGCGTTTCCCCCGGGACCCCGACTCCGCGCGCCGGGCACTGCGCGACAGCTCGGGAGCCGCGGCGGTGTTCGGGCTGATCGGTGCCGTCGCGCTGCTCCCATTGTCCGGCCCGATCCTGGGCGGCATCACCGCCCCGGTCCTGATCTTGGCGGCTTTGCTCCCGGTGCTCCTCATTCAGAGCACCCTGCGAATGGGCTTCATCGCCGCCGGCCAGCCCCGCAAGGCCATCGTGAGCGATGCCGCCTGGGGGCTGAGCCAGTGCGTCGCCATGTTCGTCGTGCTGTCGGTGACGACGAAGATGACCTGGGTGTTCCTGGTCTGGGGACTCAGTGGACTGATCGCCACCGTGATCGCGATCACCCAGGCCCGGGTGCTGCCGCGCGTCGCTTCCGCGTCCGGCTGGCTCCGCGAGTACGGCGATCTCGCACGTCCGTACCTGGTCGAAGGCGTGGTGCTGACGGTCTGCTCCTACGGGACGCTGATCGTGGTCGGGAGGATCGCGGGGCTGGCAGCCGTCGGCTCACTACGGGCCGCGGATACGGTCTTCGGCCCGGCCGCCGTGATGATCAACGCCGGCCGAGTGATCGCCATCACCGAACTGTCCCGGCTGCTCGCCGCCCGGCCGGACCGAATCGGCCAGGGAACCCTCGTGGTCACGGTGGGACTCGGAACCGTCGGCGCCGCGTCGGGAGTGCTGGCGATGGTGTTGCCGGCGAGCGTCGGCGCGTTGTTGTTCGGCAGATCATGGCAGCTCATGGCTCCTCTGCTGCCGGCGCAGACGGTCTTTCGCATCGCGCAGGGCGCGGTGCTGGGGCCGGCGGGGGCCCTACGCGCCCTGCAGGCGATACGCGCGCTCTTCATATTCAGGCTGGCCACGGCGGTCGCCCTGGTCGCCGCGGCCGCCATCGGCGCCGCTTTCGCCGGGGCTCAGGGCGCCGCGACGGGTCTCGCCGCGACCATGACACTGTCCTGCCTGTACGGGGCCGTGCTGTACGCAAGCCATCGCCCCCGGGCGACCGCCCGACCACTCGGTCGGCGACAACGGCCGGCAGTGCCCGCCGAGCAGCTCGACACAATCGACGATCAGGGAGTTGACCAGCATCGTGCGCAGGCAAATCGCTCGCCAGACTCTCAAGTTTTCCCGGAAACTGTTCAGGCGAACGCGCGTTCAGGATCTCACGATCACTAAACGCATCCAGAGGATGGTGTACAAATTTGGCTGTTCCGCGAATGGTGATGACGTCGCGACGGTATACTGCGGGCTGAGTCTGACCGGCCCGGCACGCGACTTCTCGATCATTCACCAGCTGTTCGCCGGTTATTACGAAGAGGTCGAGGTCGCCCTTTTCGAGCGTCTGGCGACTCACAGCAATATGATCATCGACATCGGCGCCAACATCGGCCTCTACTCCTGTGTCGGCGCAGCAAATCTTCCAGAGGGCGGCCATCTGGTCGCGTTCGAACCCGTACCGGAGAACGTCGCCTACCTGCGGGGGAACATCACCCGAAACGGCCTCCTGGAGAAGGTCACCGTCGAGGCGGCGGCGGTCGGCGACAAGATCGGTTCCGTGACGATCTACCTGGCGAGGGGAATCGGTCATCATTCCATCGGCGCCGATAACGCGCTGGGATGGTCCAGTTCGACGTCTGTCCCCGTGGTCTCACTCGATTCGTATCTGGCGGACCATGAAATCGGTCCGCCAGACCTCATCAAGATCGATGCGGAAGGATACGACGGGTTCGTCCTTCGCGGCGCCCATAAGACACTGAGCCTCTCCCCTACACTACTTATCGAATACAGCCCGCACGGGCTGGCGAATTGCGGCTTTTCGCCGCACGAACTCCTCGACGTCATCTTCGCCAATTATCGCCACGTGTTCCTCGTCCATGAGATCAAGATGCGGGCCTGCACGAAGCAGGATGTCCTTCGTCTCGGCACGAAAGACGGCCTCGGGGCGAATCTTCTGGCGACCAACAACGATGACCATCTGGCGATCGCGAATATGATGCTCGACGCGCACGCGAGTCACGCTTAGGGCGGCTCGGACTTCAGCGCCCGTCTCACCGCGTGATCTCGTAGACCCTGCACTGACCCGCCGCATAGCGCAGGCGCGCGAATCGGTCGAGGTCGGGAGCGGGTCGATCAAAACCCCTGTCGACGAAGAGCCAGCGCACACCGTACGTGTGGCGTAGTCGCCGAACCGCCTCGGGTGAGGGCCGGTGGAAGACGGCTTCGTTGTCCATCAGCCGCCGAAGGTCCCAGAAGGGCACTGACTCGTCGGCAATGTGCCGTCTCACCCCCTCCATATGCGCTCTCGCGGTGTAGCGCCAACTCTCCACCAGGACGCGTCGCTCCGAATACGCCGATACGGCGAAGCGCCGATCGTCGCAGCCCATGCCGGAGAGGCAGACGGCGTTGGTCGCGACCAGGTCATCGGGACGCGAGTGTTCCCGCAGCCAACGCCCCGCCTCGAGAGTCCCCGCGCCGATCACGGCTGCCAAAGGGTCTCGGGGAATGCCATGCCAGAGTTGCCGGACGTGGAGCAGACTCCCGGGCAGGATGAGCCCGCCGACGAAGGCGAGCGCCACCACCGGCGATAGGGACCGCACGGATGGACGCCGGCGTCCGGCCAGCACCAGAAGCACCATGCACCCGATGCTGATCACTATGAGCGCGAAGAACGGGCCGAGCATTCGCGGCAGTGCGTCACCCACGGTCGGCCTGGTGTTCCCCCCCAGTCCGCGGACCGCCAAGACCGCAGCGACCCCACCGGCCGAGGCGCCGAGAAGCATGATTCCCGAGCGTCGGCCGAGCCGCCCCGGAAGCACAGCCATCAGCCCATAGACGGACACGAGAGACATACATGGCATCACGCCGCAGAGGAAGTACGACTGGGAGTTACCGGCAAAACGCAGAATGCACGCGACCGCGATCCCCGTCACGCTGATTCCAAGGAGCAGGAGGATCGCCGGGTCACACAATGTCCTTCGCCGGAGGGCCAGGCACAATGCGCCTCCCCAGACAAAGACCCGACCGACAATGCTCACCAGCGCCGCGACCGCCCGCAACGCCTGCGGAGGATCGGACGTCGAGGCGGCCACATCAGCCACAGCACCGAACATCGACCCGGGGTGAAAAATCACGCCGTCAGAGTTCCCGCCGAACAGCACCACTTTCGCGATCAGCACGGAGGGGGCCGCGGCCAGGAGCGCGACGAGTGCCGGTCGGTGCAGACGCCGGCTCGCGATGATCGTCCCGATCAGCACGATGAGAAGGCCCGCGATGAGCATCGGGAGATAGGTGGCCTTCGCCCCCATCACCCCCATGAGCAAGGTGACGAACAGGATCCACGGCCCCGCTCCCGACCTCGGCCGACGAAGAAGGTCGATGAGCAGCAGAATGACAGGCGCGAACATCATCGCCCCGAGCCCTTGCGTCGGGCTTCGCCACGGCACGTCAGCGCGTATCAGGAAGTCGACACCCAAGGAGGGGTACCAGGAGTACACGCTCGGCGCCCATACCAGACAGTTGATCGCCAGCGCGACCATCCCGGGCCACCACCGATCGGTCAAGCGCCGTGCGGCCGCGAAGAGCAGTACGAGCGACGTCGCCAGGGTCGGTAGCATGAACAGCCGGTACAGCAGCGTCTGCGGCTCGATGCCGGTGACCCAACTGGTGGCCGCCATGTCCGCGTAGACGAACCAGTGATAGTAGAGCGGCTCACCGGCCACGGACGGCCATTGTGGTGGCATATGGTGCTTGAGTTCACCGATGAGGCCCAGGTGGTACGGCATGTCGATATAGGGCGCGGCATATCCCGGCCACGCCAGCCCGTGCTGACGGTAGAACGCCGACCCGGTCGACAGTACGACGAACCCGACTAGAGCCGCGAGAGCCCAGGAATAGGCGGCCGGGACGTGCCTGACGGGATCCGTTCTTCGCCAGTGCCGCCGCAATGCCGGTACGGCGAGAAAAGCGGTGACCGTGGCGACCGGCCACGCGAGCACGAACAAAGGATGCCCGGCCCACCGCGCGCCCACATAAATGAGTACGGTGATCGCCTGTCCGAGGACCGTCCCGGCCGCCACCTCTTCGGCGACGAACTGCGATCCCCCTCGAAAAGCGCGCCACAGCAGCACCCCCGGCACCGTGGAACCCAGAGTGATGAAGGTGCCGAAGAACGCCGTTTCGCGTAGGGGCACGCCATAATATCGCAAAAGCGCGACAGCCACCGCGATCACGAGCGCCGTGGGAACCCAGCCCGATCGTAGCGCTTTCGCCGACCATCGTATCGGGCGCTCAGTCCCGATCGGCATTGTCATCTGATCTGCCGGCGGCGCCTGCGCCATGACCCTCTCCTCGCTGGTTCACCGTAAAAGAAGAAGCGTAGCGACCAGCAACGTAACAAGATCCGAACGATAGTCACGCAAAGAATGAGGCAATGAGAAGATCATTCTCGGTAATATTTGGACGCCGCCGCCACCGCGACAATCCGGAGCGATCGCCACAGCCGACGCGACACCCCTATATCGATGGATCGTCATGCTGCAACCGCTACCTCAGAGCAGGTCCATATAATGGGTCCACAGGAAGAGTGAAGGCGTCTCTCCAGGAATTACCATTGACCCGGATGAATTGAACAACGGTGACATGAACTCGAAAACGAAATTCGCTGTCGTCGTGACCACGATCGGGCGGCCCGAGCTGCTGGACCACCTGCTGGCATCCATCCACGCGCAGACGCTCAGGCCCAGCGAGGTGGTCGTCGTCGACCAGAGCAGCGATGACGGCACACGCACCGTGGTCGCCTCATGGGCAGATCGGCTCCCGGTGCGTCGTCTGACCTCGGCACGAGGCGCATCGGTCGGACGCAACGTAGGTGTCGCGGCCCTGGGAGACTGCGATTTCGTCGCGTTTCCGGACGACGACACCAGCTATCTACCCGACACGCTCGCACAAGCCGCGGCGGTCCTCACGCGTGCTCCATCGGCCGGCGGGGTTTCCGGTCGCTCGGTGGGCACCCCGGGTCGACCGGCCCAGCTCACCTCGTTCGGCGACCGGCAGATGCCGCTGAACCATCGGACAGTGTGGACGAGCGCCATCGAGCACACCGTCTTTCTAAGGCGCGACTTCATCCGCGCCGTGGGCGGTTTCGACGAAGATCTCGGGGTCGGTGCCGCGTCACCCTGGCAGTCGGGAGAGGGGACGGACCTGCTTCTTCGTGGCCTGAAGGCCGGCTGGACGATTCTGTTCGACCCCCAGATCATCATCGTCGAGTACAACCCCGACGCTCCGTCACCGGGTGAACGCGCATACCACATCAAGGCCAGGCGCTATGCGCGTGGCACCGGGCGCGTGTACCGGGCCCACCACGGCCTCGGCCTCCGGGTCAGGGTGGTCTTCCGCCCTCTCGCGGCAGCGGCGCTGAGCATCGCCGGCGGACGCTGGGCCCTGACCATTTGGTATCTCCAGCGGGCCATCGGCCGCATCGAAGGATTGACGGGGCTCGTCCTGCCCGGGCCGAGAGATTAGGACTCTTTCTCAGCTGCGGGAGTAGCGGCGGAGCAATGGGTACGTGAGCGCGGACACCAGCAGACGGTCGGTACGGGGAAGGTGAGTGCGCCAGGCATCGTCGAGGCGAAGGGAGACGCTACCGGTCTGCGCACGCATCGGATTCCCTCCGATACTGTGCCCGGCGTCCAGCACAGCATGATCATCGGAGAGGAATCTCATCGCCGACTCATCGACCGACAGGCCCGCAAAAGATATGACTTCACGGAGGACGCCGACAGGATCTTCGATGAGGCGTTCATAGGTGAGCATGCGGGTCGACACTCCCTTTCTGCTCAGAATCTCCAAAGCAAGGTTCTGAACGATCCAATTGAGTGACGTATCCGCCGGCGATGCCGTTCCAAGGGTTGCGCCACGGACGGAATCCACCCGCAATACATTTTTTGTACAAGAATACGCAACGCCACGGCTGTCGCGAACTATGTGAACCAGTTTCAGGTCGACGTCGGCATACATGCCAAGGCAGCAGGCCAACGGCGCCCGCTTGCTCGAATCAACGACGACCTGCGCCCCACTGACTTCGAGCGCGGCCGTGTAGATCTTGGTGTAGTAAGAGGCGTAGGCGGCGGCCGTCGTCTGGATCGCGCCGGAGCGCTTGCCTTGGAGCAACGCCGGAAGAAAGCGAATCCGGTCGATCGATCCACGGAGTCGCCGCATTTCCTGCAGATCAACGGCGTCCCAGCCACCAAACGCCCGGTCGCCTATCTCCTTCCAGAAAACACAGGAAGCGATCAGGTCCCCGCAGGTACATAGATCTCCATTTCTGAGTCCTGTCCCCCAGAGGTTGCAGACCTCACCCAGCGAGACGACATCGGGCAACTGACCGAGGAGGCGATGCAGGAGCGTGGTTCCACTTCGAGAGACGCCGCCCACGAAGATGACACGGGGATGCATACCGATCCTTTCGCCAAGTTCGCTCTCACGAATATGGGTTAACGGACCGTCGGGCGTGCCGCCTCAATGAGCGGCCGCCAGAAGTCCTCATTGTCCGCATACCAGCGCGCGACGGCCGCGAGCCCCTCGTCGAAATCGACCTCGGGTCGATAACCGAGGCCTCGGATCTTCGTCGTGTCGATCGAGTATCGGCGATCGTGCCCCGGACGATCTGTGACGTACTCGACCATGTCCCAGCCCTCCCCCACTGCCTCGAGCAATCTGCCGACAAGTTCGAGGTTGGTGAGCTCGGTACCACCGCCGATGTTGTACGTCTCGCCCGCCGATCCCTTCTCCAGTACCAGCTGGATGCCACGGCAGTGATCATCGACGTGTAGCCACTCACGGACATTTCGACCGTCGCCGTACAATCGGATCTTGCGTCCATCGAGCAGGTTCGCGATGGACAGCGGAATGATCTTTTCAGGATACTGCCACGGCCCATAGTTATTCGAGCAGCGAGTAACTCGGACATCCAGCCCATAGGTGCGATAAAAGGCACGGCAGAGCAGATCGGCGCCCGCTTTGGAAGCGGAGTAGGGCGAGTTGGGCAACAACGGCTCGGTCTCCCGCCAGGCTCCATCATCGATCGATCCGTACACTTCGTCGGTGGAGACCTGCACGAACGTTCGGACCCCATATTCGAGTGCCGCCTGAAGCAGCCGCTGTGTGCCCAGAACGTTCGTCACCACGAAATCGCCGGCGTCGTCGATCGACCGGTCGACGTGCGACTCCGCGGCGAAGTTGACAATCACATCATGGCCGGGAACGACTTCCTTGAGAAGCGAGCCGTCGCCGATGTCACCTCGGATGAAGGTGAACTGCGGATGGCCTGCCACGGATGCGAGGTTGGCGAGGTTACCGGCGTAGGTGAGCTTGTCCAGCACCGTGACATCCGCATCCTCCCATCCCGGGTAGCCGCGACGGAGCAATGCGCGAACATAGTGCGATCCGATGAATCCAGCACCACCGGTGACGAAGAACCTCATATGCGCAGTTGGACCTTACTGTGATCACCGACCATCAGGCGGTGGGCATTAGGTGCGTGAACGGCACGCGTCACCTCGACGCCCCTGCCGATCAGGGAGTACTCGATCCGCGGCACGCCCTGGATCGTCGAGCCACCGAGGACGATGGAGTACTCGATCTCGGCCTCTTCGATGACGCAGTCATCCCCGATGGACGTGAACGGACCGACGTAGGAGCGGAGCACCTTGCTTCCGGCCCCGATGACGATCGGTCCGCGGAGTACCGAATCCTCGACCACCGCGTCCGGGTGGACCACGACTCGGCCGTCGATCTCCGATCGGCCCGCTACCACGCCGGCCAGGTCCGGCTCGACCGTCTCGAGCAGAATTCGGTTGCATTCCAGGATGTCCTGGAGACGACCGGTGTCCTTCCAGTAACCGGTGACGATGTGCGAGTGGACACGATGTCCCTGGTCGATCAGCCACTGGACCGCGTCCGTGATCTCAAGTTCACCGCGCGCCGAGGGCTTGATCGCGCGTACCGCCTCGTGTATCGCCGCTGTGAACGCGTACACGCCGACGATCGCCAGATCGCTTCTCGGCAGTTCGGGCTTCTCCTGCAGGCTGACGATGCGACCGTCCCGGTCGAGTTCGGCGACGCCGTAGAATTGCGGCTCGGCGACCTTGCTCAGCAACAGTTGCGCCGTGTAACCACCGGCCCGGAACTCCTGAAGGAGGTTCGAGATGCCGCCGACGAGGAAGTTGTCGCCGAGGTACACGATGAAGTCGTCGTCGCCCAGGAAGTCCTTCGCGATGAGCACACAGTGCGCGAGCCCAAGCGGTTCCTTCTGCGGGATATAAGTGACGTCCAGCCCAAAACGCGACCCATCACCGACCGCCGCGCGCACCTCGTTCCCGGTATCACCGATGACGATCCCGACGTCGGTGATACCTACCTCACAGATCGCGTCCAGGCCGTAAAACAGCACTGGCCGGTTGGCAACCGGGACAAGTTGCTTCGCCGACGTATGAGTGAGGGGACGCAGGCGAGTACCGCGTCCCCCGGCGAGCACCAGTGCCTTCATCGTTCTGCTGCTTCCATGAGCCCCTCCGAGTCCGCGTGTCATGCAAATGATCTCATGGGCGTGCACGCGACCCTGCGTACACGGCTTCTTTTTGTGAACGTTTACCGGCGGGATATGAGGTTGATACTCGCGACGACGCCCGGAATTTCCAGAAACGCTGCATCGGATAAGCCACGACCGGGCTCCAGAGTGCGGTGACGATCTGCGCTACCGGCACCGGAAGCCTCGCAACCTCGACAAGTGACACGAGAGAGACGACCGATAGGAGCAGGACCGCCGCACACGCGATGTAAAACCGGATCAACCCAGCTATCCACGGCCCGGTCGCGTGAAACACCACGACGCGGTACGCCGGGTATACGGCGAGCACCGTCAGGGCCTGCGCGCCGATCGCCACCAGTGGATATGGCGCGACATGCCGGAGCATCAGCCACCCACCGGAAAATAGTACAAAGTGCAACACCGCAGTGATCGCTCCGGCGATAAGATACTTCACCTGTTGACGGCGGACAATCTTGAACATTGACACCATGCGCTCTATCCACCCCCGAAGACACACGCCATACAGCTTTTCGCCGGCCGTGCGGAGCAGGAAAATAGGGAGGTCTATTAACGACATCGATTCGGTCAATTTCTCTACTGCCTGCAGTAGATACGAGCCGAAGCTGGAAATTCTGCACTCAGATTTGTAAGCCGGCTGTGACCAGTCCGTGAGGTGCCCATGTTCGTGTCCGTCGTAGTCCCGTGTTACCGGTCGGCAGAGACGCTGCCGGAGCTGGTCGCCCGGCTCGCCGCCGTCCTTCCCGGCGCAGCCATCGAGCATGAGATCGTGCTGGTCGTCGACGGCAGTCCGGACGACACGTGGGACGTCGCCGCCGCTCTGGCCCGCCGTCACCGGGAAGTGCGGGCCATCCAGCTGGCACGCAACTACGGCCAGCACAACGCTCTGACCGCCGGCATACGCGCCGCCCGCCACGACGTCATCGTGACGATGGACGACGAGCTGCAGCACCCGCCCGAGGAGGTACCTCGGCTACTCACCGCGCTCACCGACGAGGTCGATCTGGTTTACGCGCGCCCACGAGAGGAGGAACACGGGCTGGCGCGCAGCCTCGCGTCGCAGCTGGTGAAGGTCTCCCTCGCCGGCCCATTCGGCATCCACGGTGCCCAGCACATCAGTGCCTTCCGGGCGTTCCGCACGTTCCTTCGCAACGGTTGCGACGGCCTCACCGGCCTGCACGTCTCGATCGACGTGGCGCTCTCTTGGGCGACCACCCGGATCGCGTGCGTCGACGTGCGGATGGAGCAGCGCAGGTCCGGCCGCTCCGGCTACACCCTGCGCGCGCTGCTGCGCCATGCCGTCAACTTGCTCGTCGGGTACAGCACGACACCACTGCGGTTCGTCACCTACCTCGGCGTAGGAGTCGGCGCGTTCGGGCTGCTCCTCTGCGGCCTGGTGTTGTGCTGCTACTTCACCGGGGAGACCACCGTCGCGGGTTTCACCAGCCTCGCCTCCATGATCGCACTGTTCTCGAGCGCGCAGTTGCTCGGCATCGGAGTGGTGGGTGAGTATCTCGGCCGGGTACACGCCGGCGGCATGGGCCGCCCCACGTACGTCATCCGCACCGAGGTCGGCCCGGCGGCGCCCGACGAGGGCGCCGACCTCCGATCCGACGTCCTCTCTCAGTAGGAGATGACGGCTTTGATGATGCGTTGCAGTTCGTCATCGCTCATCGCAGCGAACAGTGGAAGCCGCACGAGCCGGTCGGCGACGTCCTCGGTGACCGGACATCCGCCCGGCACCACGCGTCCGTACCGCAGTCCCCCGGGCGTGGTATGCAACGGCTGATAGTGGAATGCCGCCCGCACCCCCTGCTCGCCGAGATGGCGCAGGAACGCCTGGCGGTGGGCCAGATCGGGCAGCAGTAGGTAATACAGGTGAGCCGGATGATCTCGGTCGGCGGGAACGGTCGGCCGCCGCACCCCGCGCTCCCCGGCCCAGTCGGCCACTTCCTCGTCATAGGCCGCCCAGACGCGGTGCCGCCGGGCCTGGATGTCGTCGATCGCTTCGAGCTGTGCGACGAGGAAGGCGGCCAGCAGGTCGGAGGGCAGGTAGCTCGAACCGATGTCGATCCACCGGTATTTGTCCACCATTCCGCGGAAGAACTGGGCGCGGTTGGTGCCCTTCTCCCGGATGATCTCAGCGCGTTCGACGAGTCCCGGGTCGTTCAGGACGAGCGCACCGCCCTCCCCGCACTGCACGTTCTTCGTGGCGTGGAAGCTCTGGGTGGCCATCGCACCGAACGACCCCAGCGCTCGGCCGCGGTAACGGGCACAGAGCCCGTGTGCGTTGTCCTCCACCACGGCCAGGCCGTACCGCTCGGCGATCGCCATGATGGCGTCCATCTCACAGGCCACGCCGGCGTAGTGCATGACCACGATCGCGCGCGTCCGTTCCGTGATCGCCGCCTCGACCCGCCGCTCGTCCAGGTTGAGCGTCTCCGGACGGCAGTCGGCGAAGACCGGGACCGCGCCGCGCAGCGCGAAGGCGGTGGCGGTCGAGGTGAAGGTGAACGACGGCATGATGACCTCGTCACCGGGGGCGATGCCGAGGAGCAGGGCACTCATCTCCAACGCGTGCGTGCACGAGGTCGTCAGCAGGGCTGAGGAGGCCCCGATGAGCTCGGCGATCAGCGCGTTCGCTCGTCTCGTGAAAGGCCCGTCCCCCTCCAGAGCACCACCGGCCATGGCCCGCCCCAGATATTCCTGCTCCGCTCCGGCGACATAGGGGCGGTTGAACGGAATCACGGTAGTGTCCGGCAAAGTCGTCATCCTTGTCTTGACCGATTCTCGGCGGGCTCTGCCGGATTTCTCAGCAGGCCCCGCCGAATAAGGTGGACTGTGAAAATGCTGAGCACAGGCTTGAAGCCATAGTCAGCCCAGCGACGCTGCACTCGGACGTTCCGGCTCTGGGTTGAGATGACCACGCTTTCGATTCCACGCGACGCCGCTCGGTCCTCCATTCCGGCGAGCAGGTGAAGGTAGAGCCCGGCGTTCTGGGCCCCCGAGACCACACCGCCGAGCGCGATCTCGGCGACACCGCTCGCAGCGCCGTAAGTGACGAATCCGAGCATCCCGGATTCGCGATCGCGGCTCTCGCTGTTTCGGATGGCGACGACGCCGCTCGTGATCTCCCGACGGGCCCATTCCTGGTAGCCCGCGAGCACCAGCGCCGGATCGAGCAGTGGATTGGCGAGGTAGTGGTTGTCGTAATCACGGAAGGCACCGACTATCATGGCGTCCATCTCCGCCGCGCTCACGGAGTCGACGATCTCGAGACCGCGCGGCAGCGGAGGGGGACGTCGCCCCTGGCCCGTGGCCAGTTTCCAGCCGACGAGGTTGTCACCGACGATGGCGGTCCGGTCGAGTTCCGTCAGGACCGCGAACCAGCTCATGCGATCGGCCGGATAACGCAGGACCACGACATCCGCCGTGGAGGCATTGATCGCGTCGAGTACGTCCTCGAGCGTCGCCGCCGACGCCGCGGATACGGAGATCCGATCGACGGCGATACCGAATCGGGCCGAGTCGTACGGAGACGGCCCGGCGACCACGCCCGGCGCCAAGGCGACATCGTGCCAACTCATGGGATGCCTCCGCCATATCACCGTCATGAATTCCATCGGTCGGCCTTCGGCTTACAACGGTATCCAGACCGGATGCGCGGCATTCAAGTCGACGTCGACCATCAGCATCGGCTTTCCTAAAATATTCTTTGGAAATTGGACCACCATCGTCCCTGCCTAGCGAAATATCACCCCGAGCGGGCGACACGGACAATGAGTGAGAAGCGGACGGCGACCGTCGGCGGGAAATCGTCGTCTTACCATCACGACCATGACAGGGCGGGGACTTTGAGACAGGCCCCAGGCGGTGAGGTCGCGGTCTCGGCGCGGGCCGATGCCGGCGGAACGTCGGCCCCGCTCGAGCGCGTGTGCCTGCTGATCGGCCAACTCGGCCTCGGCGGTACCGAGAAGCAGGTCGCCCTGCTCGCCGAGGGCCTGCGCGCACGGGGCGTCGACACGAGCGTGCTGGTGATGTTCGAGGGAGGTCCACACGAAGACACCCTCCGCACCGCCGGTGTCCCCGTAATACACCTCGGGTTCCAGCGCCGCTCCGCGGGTTGGCGGATGCCGTCGGACAACGCGGCGGCGTTCCTCCGGTTGGTCGGGCGCCTGCGCCGGACGCGGCCGGACGTGCTGCACGCGTTCCTCTTCCACAGCCACGTGACGGCCGCCGCGGCCGCACGGCCGGCGGGCGTCCCGGTGCTCGTGGCGGGCCGCCGAAGCCTCGGGGATTTCAAGCGGGGCCGCCCGCTGGTGTCGGCCTTGGACACTGCGGCGACGCGCGTGACCGACCATCTCATAGCGAACGCGCGGGCCGTCTCCGACGACGCGTTGCGCGACAGAGGCGTCACGGCGGAGAAGCTCACGATCGTGCGCAACGGTCTTCCCGGTGCCGCCTTCGAGCCGATGCCTCCCGCTCCCCTCGCCACCCGGCTTCCGGTCGTACTGTGCGTGGCCAACTTCATCTCGTACAAGGGCCACCGGTACCTTCTCGAGGCCATGGCACGACTGCGGACGCGTGGGGTCCCCTGCACACTCGCGCTGGCCGGCGACGGGCCCGAGCGGGCGGTGCTGCAGCGTCAGGCGACGCGGCTCGGCATCGACGTCCGCTTCCTCGGTACGCGAACCGACATCGGACGGTTGCTGGCCCGGTGCGACGTCGTGGCTCTCGCCTCACTTCAGGAAGGCATGAGCAACGCCGTCATGGAGGCCATGGCGGCGGGACGCCCGGTCGTCGCGACGGAGGTCGGAGGCACCGGCGAGTTGCTCCGCGGCCGCGGCCTACTTGTTCCATCGGCCGATCCCCAGGCGCTGGCGGACGGGATCGCACAGGTGATCGGGAATCCGGCGTTCGCCGCCGACCTCGGTCTGAGAGCACGCGCGTGGAGCGAGGCGCACCTGAGCAACGACGTCATGGTCGACGAGCACGTGCGCATCTACCGCGAACTGCTCGGCATAGTCCGGCAACCGTCGTGAGGACGTTCGAAGACGTACTCGTTGCACCCGAGGCCGCCTCCGCAGGTCGTCATGTGGCGCAGTTCGAAGCCCCGGGAGCGCAGGAACCGAAACACCTGCTCGGGCGTGGCCACTTCGAAGGGAAACCCACCGACCCAATCGACGAGGTCGTGCCACGCGGACATGCCCCGTGGCCGTACCCGCCGGCCCGGCACGCCGGCGCCGATGGAGGCCGCGCGCATGAGCCGGCGCAGCGGCGCGTTCCGGACGAGGTAGGCGGCACTCGCCGCGAGGAGAAGCCGCCGTACCAGCGAACCGGACCGGTTGTAGCGCCGTTTCACCCGCCACCACATCCGGCTCCGTGGCCCTTGGTCGTTGTACACCGAGATGTAGATGAGGCCGCCCGGAACGACCAGGCGGGACGTGGCGTCGATCGCAGCCCACAGATCGCCTGTATGGTGCAGCACGCCCCAGGCGTAGACGACGTCGAAGGCGCCCAGCCGCTCGACGAACCGCTCGTCGAGGATGGACCCCTGCTCGATGTCCCAGTCGCTGCCCGGCGCGAACCGCCTGCGCAGTTCGGCGGCGGCCGCCACCGACTCGGGATCGAAGTCGAAAGCGCGGACCCGTGCCCCGAGCCGCTGGGCGGCCAGCGAGAACAGCCCGCTGCCGCACCCCACGTCGAGAAAGGTGCGGTCCGTCAGGTCGGCGACCCCCAGAGGATCGCGGACGGCGTGAACGGCGGCGGCGATCCTCATGTCATCGACGAGTTCGATGAAGGAACGCCAATTCTCGCCGAATCGGAACCGGTCATCCCGCCGGGCATCGGCTCGGACGTCAGGCACGTGGCTCCGCCCCTTCTCGTGATGGTCCGATGATCGAGGTCGTTTCCCGTTTCCGCCGGAGCGCCCGAACCGCGCGGACCGCCAGCGCCCTCGTGGTGAGCCCCCGGCTTGGCCGGGAGGCCAGGAGGCACCCCGTCGAGACCCAGAAGGGCGCGCTGACGACCAGATTCGCCAACGGATTGGATAGAAGGAGAATCACCCCGTACGTGAGCACGACGGCCCGCAGCAGCGCCAGGTCGCCGACCTGCCGCCGCCCCAGGGCGAGCCAGAGCAGGACGACGAACACGATCAACGTGATGACGCCCGCCTCGGCGGCCAGCCGCAGATATTCGTCATGGGTGGCGAGGTAGACGCCGACGTCCGGAGAGCGTTGGGCATAGCCGGGGAACGTCGAAAGGCCGATCCCCCGCAGCGGATGCTCGGTGATCACGCGTACGGCGAACTCCGCCACTCTCTTTCGCAGACCGTTGCTGAGGCTCAGATCAGTGATCGTCCGGCCACCCGCACCCAGGTTCTCGATATGCCGTCCCATCGGCCGGAGCATCCCGCCGGCCGCCGCCGCGGTCGTGGCCATGGCGACGCCGGATATCAGAATGATCTGGAATAGCCGGGAGCAGCCCTGGAGAAGGACGATGCCGACGCCGACGGCGGCCGCCAGGGACGCGCTCCGCGAGTGCGTCGCGGAGAGCGCGATGCCGCAGACGGCCGCGGGCACGAGCCATCGCGGATTACGGGCGTACCGCACCAGCCCCACGGCCGTGACGAGCGGGATGGCGAGGAGAAAGCCGAGGTAGTTCGGGTTGCAGCCGAGCCCTTCGAGACGCACGTTGTCGAAGCCGCCGCGGACGAGGACGTACGCCGCGGCGGCCGCACCGGACAGCGTGATCACGCGCGCGACCTGCCGGGGGTGTGGCGAGGTGACGACGCTGACGCCCAGCAGCGCCAGGCCCGCCAGGATTCCCACGAGGTCGAAGAGCCGAGCGAGCTGCGCGTGAGGCATCGCGCTCAACGACCGCAGGAGATCGACGGCCCGATACCGCTGTCCTGGCGGCGCCGGCACCGCCGCCACGGGAAAGGCGAAGCTCACGACCAGCAGGCCTGCGAAGAGCACCATCCACAGGTAGGTGTGCCGCACCGGCACGACGCCGAGAAGGACCGATGCGGCGGCGATCGCCGCCGACGCGGCGATCGCGCTGACGACGGCGAGCCGCCCGTCGGTGGACGTGCCCGCCCAGAGCATGCTCAGGGGAACCAGAAGAAGGACCAGCGTCGCCGGTCGGCAAAGGTCCCGGAGGCCCGCGGCCGAAGCGTGGCCCGTCCGCCCGTGCACCCTCGTCCCCCCGACCTTCCTGAAGATCATGTTTCACTGGACTACCCTGCACACTTCGCACAGGTATAACTACGGACAGTAGCAGCACCTGGTCTACCGGGCGCTGCACGAAACCGTGTTGCGACCGGGCCAGTACGAGATGACGAGCGGAAGGAACCCCGCACCATGAACCCTGACGCACCGCCATGGGGGCCGAGGGCATGGCTACCCAGGTACGGCGGGCGGCGCTGGCCGTTCGCCGTGCTCGACGTCCTCCTGGTGGGCCTGCTGGCGTCATGTCTGTTCATCGAAGCGGACCTCGGCCGGATCGACGCGACCGCGCCCTATCCCCTCAAACCCACGTGGGGACTCGGCGAGGATTGGCTCCTGGTCACCCACGACGACTCACCCCAGCCGCCGGGAGAACGGCCGATGACCGGCACCGGCCAGCGCCGCATCGACACGGCGATGGAGCTTCACCTCCGCCATGACGGCGGCAGACCGCTGCTCGTCAGCCTGCCGTTGCGCACTACCGCCACGATCGCCGGTTACGGCACCGCCTCTCTCGGCACGGCATACGACCGAGGCGGGCCACAACTGTTGATCCGCGAGGTCGAGAGCATCGTCCACGCCAGCATCGACCACTACGTCGAGATCGGTCTCGGCGGTCTGGTCTCACTGGCCGACGCGGTCGGCGGAGTGCGAATCTGCGCGGACGAGCCGACCCGGGTCGCCGCGCCGAGGGCATCCGCGGACTGCTCCACCATCTCCGGCAACCGGGCGCTGGACTATCTGCGCGGCGGCGCCCTCCCCCATGCCCGCCCGGGTCCCGCCGAACGCCGGCGGAGGCTCATCGCCGCAGTGATCGAGAAGGCGACGAGTCCGGATGCGGCCCTCGAACCGGCCCGGGTCATCGCGTTCGTCAGGACGGCCCTCGCCGTCGTCACGGTCGACAAGGGCAACCACCTGTACGACCTGGTCCGCCTCGCGCTGGCACTGTGCGATGGTGCCGTCACCGCGA
The DNA here is from genome assembly GCF_024055795.1 of Actinoallomurus purpureus. Classification (GTDB taxonomy): domain Bacteria; phylum Actinomycetota; class Actinomycetes; order Streptosporangiales; family Streptosporangiaceae; genus Actinoallomurus; species Actinoallomurus purpureus. Next base: position 221,934 of record NZ_JAMXMY010000015.1, read on the forward strand.
AGACGATCCCGACCGTGAACGGCGGCTGGCTGCCCGGTATCGGCCGGATCGTCGGGTGGGACCCCAAGACGATGGCGGAACTCGTCCGCTCGTTCGTCGTCGACCGCCCAGAGCCCAAAGGCCTGATCCCCGGCTAGTTTCACACCGCTCCGGCTGCGCGGCACGGCGACCCGCGACTGTTACTCTGAGCGACGGCTGGTTGCGCAGCGTCAGATCTCGACAGTTCGATCGCCCAGAGGAGAGACGGGGGTCTCCCATGAACACGACCGCGGTGGGCTCGTCCGAAACAGCGGCACGCTCACGCACGCGTGACCTTCTCCATCGGCCGCTGACCTGGTTGATCGTCATCTGTGCGGGCTGGGCGGCCGCCCGTCTCGTCGGCGTCGACAGGGTGCCGCTTCTGGCCGGGCTGCTCGTCCCGATCCTGACCTTCACGCCGTATGCCGCCGTCCTCTCGGTCGTCCTCGTCATCCTCACTCTGGCGTTCCGTCGTTGGAAGGCCTTCGGTGTCGCCCTGGCGGTGTCAGCGGCGTTCGCCGCCGCTGTGCTTCCCCGCGCCGTCGGCAGTGCCACGCCCGTGGCCGGAGGCCCGGTGCTGCGGATTCTCACCGCCAATCTCCGTCTCGGGCAGGCGAACCCCCACGCCCTCGTCGGTCTCGTGCGCCGCACACACGCAGACCTACTGAGCATGCAGGAATTCACGCCCCAGGCCGGCGCCGCCTTCGACCGGGCGGGGCTGGGACACCTTCTGCCCTACAAGATCACCACACCGCTCGGGAGCGCGCTGGGATCGGCCCTGTACGCACGTTGGCCGCTCCACCCGCGCCCGATGTTCCAGGTGCACCTCGTCGGCCTCGCGATACCCCATGCGGAGATGGACGTCCCCGGAGGACATCGTGTGGAGGTGATGGCCGTGCACCTCGCACACCCGACGAATCCGACCGGACTCGGGCAGTGGAATCGCGCCTTCGTCATCCTGCCCACGGGACAGCGTCAGGGCCCCGTACGGATCCTGGCCGGTGATTTCAATGCCACGCTCGACCACACGTCCCTGCGGCGGCTGATCGGCGAGGGGTACGTCGACGCCGCGAACGAGACCGGCAACGGGTTGATCCCGACCTTCCGGCAGTGGTCGGTGCCGCCGATCACCCTCGATCACGTACTCGCCGACGCGCGATGCGGGGTGCGGCGGGTGAAGGTGTACGGCCTGCCCGGCAGCGACCACCGCGCCGTGTTCGCGGAACTCCGGCTGCCGTGATCGACGAGGACGCCACATGAGGCCCCAGCGATTTCACCTGCTGTTCGTCTGCACGGCCAACATCTGCCGGTCTCCCATGGCCGCAGAGCTCGCTCGGCTCAGGCTCGGGACCGCGGCGCGATCCGGTGACGTCCTCGTGAACAGCGCCGGGACCCATGGGCACGACGGAGCCGACATGGATCCGGACGCCGCCGCCGTACTCCGCTCCCTGGGCGGCGAGACGGCCGGCTTCGCCGCGCGAACCGTCACCGTACCGCTGCTGTCCACGGCCGATCTCGTCCTCACCGCGGAGCGCCGGCACCGCGCGGCCGTAGCGGCCCTCCACCCCTCGGCGCACGCCACGATGTTCACGATCCTGGAGTTCGCCCGGCTCGTCCGCCGGATCAGCCCGGATCGGCTCGCCGGCGAGGACATCGCGGCCCGCGCGCAGTCGCTCGTCCGGGAGGCGGCTCGCATGCGTGGCATGTCTCCGCCCGGTCCGCCGGACGAGGACATCGCCGATCCGTATCAGGGCCCGGCCGAGGATTACCGTGCCTGCGCGACGGTGATCCAAGGGGCACTCGACCTGCCACTACGGCGCATCCTGTCCGGACCGCCGTGACCGTGGCGGAATCTTTAGCAACGCCAGATTGTGCGCACGGTGAGTTGCGGCTATGTACTCTCCGTGATCGATTCGGCGCCGGAGGGCACATGGTGACTGACAATCGGATCAGAGTGATGCGGGTCATCACCCGGATGAACGTCGGTGGTCCGGCGCTTCAGGCGGTGGAGCTCATGCGGGGTCTCGACACCGGGCTCTTCGATCAGCGTCTCTACACGGGGGCGGTCGAACCGGGCGAGGCCGATTACCTGGACCTTCGCGCCCCCGACGTCACTCCGTGCCGGAATCCCGCACTCGGGCGTTCGATCCGGCCGGGAGACGACGCCCGCGCCATCGCGGCGCTCGTCACCGAGATGCGCCGGTTCCGGCCGCACATCGTCCACACCCATACCGCGAAGGCCGGTCTGCTGGGCCGGGCCGCCGCCGTGCTGACGCGCGTGCCCGCGCGCGTGCACACGCACCACGGGCATCTGCTGCACGGCTACTTCTCCCCCGCCAAGACACGGCTGGTGGTGACCGCCGAGCGGGCCTCCGCCGCGATGACGGACCGGCTCGTCGCCGTCGGCGCCCGGGTCCGCGACGAGCTGATCGCCGCCGGGGTCGGCCGCCCGGAGCAGTATGTCGTGGTGCCACCGGGCGCCGCGCTCGGCCCGCTTCCCGGCCGCGCCGCGGCCCGCATGGCGCTGGGGATCCCCGGCGACGGCCCGGTCGTCGCGTACGTGGGCCGGCTGACGCGGGTCAAGCGGCCGGACCGGCTGGTGGGCGTGGCCCGCCAGGTGCGCCGCCTACAGCCCGAGGCCCGGTTCATCGTCTGCGGGGGCGGTGACGCCATGCCGGAGGTCGAGGCCGCCGCCAAGACCTCCCAGGGCAAGTTCACGCTGCTGGGCTGGCGAGCCGATGTCGAGACGGTCTACGCGGCCGCCGACCTGGTGATCCTCACGTCCGACAACGAGGGCATGCCGGTGTCGCTCATCGAGGCCGGGCTGGCCGGGCTGCCCTGCGTCGCGACCCACGTCGGAAGTGTCGCCGAAGTGGTACGGCACGAGGAGACCGGGCTGCTCACACGCTGCGACACGCACGAGCTCACCTGTCACATCGTGCGGCTGCTCCGGGACGAACCGCTGCGCCGCAAGATGGGAGACGAGGCGCGCGCGTGGACGACGCGACGGTTCGGCCCGCAACGGCTGGTGACCGACATCGGGGAGATCTACGCGTCGATCGCCGAGGCGCGGGGCTGGTGGCCCGCCCGCGCGAAAGAGGTGGTCCGGTGAGGATCGTGGTCACCGGCGGCGCCGGCTTCATCGGCGGCAATCTGTGCCGGGAACTCACTGCGCGGCCGGGCGTCGACAAGGTCATCGCCCTCGACGATCTCAGCACCGGCCGTATCGATAACCTCGAGGGCTCCGGCGCGGAGCTCATCAAGGGCAGCGTCCTAGACCAAGGACTCCTGGCCGAGGTCGTGGCCGACGCGGACGCGGTCGTGCATCTCGCCGCCCGCCCGTCGATCCCGCGTTCGCTGGCGGCGCCGGTGGCGAGCCACCACGCCAACGCCACCGGCACGCTCCTCCTCCTGGAGGCCTGCCGCCGGAACTCGGTGCACGTGGTCGCCGCTTCCTCGTCGTCGGTCTACGGGGCGACCCCGGACCTGCCGAAGCACGAGGATCTGCCCACGCGTCCACTCAACCCCTACGGCGCGAGCAAGCTCGCCGCCGAGGCATACGTCCTGGCGTACGGCGCCAGCTTCGGGCTGCCCGTCCTGCCGCTGCGTTTCTTCAACGTCTACGGCCCTCTGCAGTCGGCCGGGCATGCCTACTCGGCCGTGATACCGAGGTTCATCGACGCCGCATTCCACGGCGAACCGCTGGTCGTCCACGGGGACGGTCTGCAGACGCGCGACTTCACGTTCGTCGGCACGGTCGTGGCGCTGCTCGCCGACGCGGTACTTCACCGGGTGACCAGCGCACGGCCGGTGAACCTCGCGTTCGGTACCCGGGTGTCGATCCTCGAACTCACGGAGCGACTGTCCGCCCTGCTGGGACGGCCGGTGGAACTCGTGCACGTCCCGCCACGTCCCGGAGACGTACGCGACTCACAGGCCGCCGACGCGCGGCTGCGCCGTCTCTTTCCCGGCGTCGAAGCGGTCCCGCTGGATACCGGGCTCGAGCGGACGATCGCGTGGTTCCGCGACCGGACGGCCTCCCCACGGGACCCGGCGATTCCCTGACTGCCGGCGTCGTACGCGCGCAGCGCGGTGGCCGGGCGCTGCGCCTCCCGTGGCGTCACGGCGGCCCCGTGGCGCGGAGAGCGTTCGGCGGTCAGACCGAGGTGGTCTCAGGGCCGGATGTCGGCTCGAGGCGGCGGCGTGGCGGCACGGGCACCCGGTCGAGGTCGCGCGCGAGCACGATGTCGCCGCCGAACGCGGCCGCCGCCTCGTCGGCGAACCGCGGCTGATCCTCGGCGGGGTACCGCTCGGAGAAGTGAGTGAGGACCAGGCGCCGCACCCCGCACTCGGCGGCGATCTCGCCTGCCTGCACGGCGGTGAGATGCCCATAATCTGCCGCCAGCCGGGCATCCGCCCCCAGAAAGGTGGATTCGATGACCAGGAGGTCGACGCCGTCGGCGAGCCGCGTGATCGCGTCGCAGAGCCGAGTGTCCATGATGAAGGCGGCCTTCTGCCCTGGGCGGGGCACGCTGCACTCGTCCCGCGTGACCGTACGGCCGTCCGGAGCGGTCACCCGTCCAACGCGTTGCAGTTCCCCGACCAGTGGGCCGCCGAGCCCGTACTCGGTGAGCTTCTCGGGCAGCATGGTGAAGCCGTCCGGCTCCACGAGGCGGTAGCCGTAGGACTCGACAGGGTGCGAGAGCCGGCGCGCGGTCAGGGCGAACGGCGCGTCCGCGGTCTCGATCCACGCCTCGTCACCGGCGATCGGCTGTTCGGCGACGACGTCCGTGTCGGCGAAGACCGCCGCGTGCCGAAGCCGCCGCCAATAGACGTCGCCGCTCGCTGGGAACACCGCGCGTACGGGATGTTCGACCCCGTCGCGGGCGATCCGCTGGATCACCCCGGGCACGCCGAGACAGTGGTCGCCGTGGAAGTGCGTCAGGCAGATCCACCGGATGTCGTGCGCGCTCACGCCCGCGTTCAGCATCTGCCGCTGCGTGCCCTCGCCGGGATCGAACATGATGCCGTGACCGTCCCAGCGCAGCAGGTAGCCGTTGTGGTTCCGGGCCCGGGTGGGCACGGCGCTGGCGGTGCCGAGAATGACGAGATCGCGCGTTGACATGGTCCCATCATGCTCCCGGCCGAGATCGCCGCGGCCCGGATGACGGCCGGAGCGGCCACCCGGATCCGCTGGTCGGGTGGGAGGCGTGTCGATCACCGACCCCACAGACCATCACGCTTAGCATGCAAACGCTGACCATAGGTAATGCTCCAGTGAGGCGCGATGAACCAGCCACGGGACGATCGAGCGGCCGAATGGGACCTCGCCGTGATCGGGCTCGGCTACGTCGGGATGCCGATCGTCCGGGAGGTGTCGCGGAGCGGGATGCGCGTCGTCGGGGTCGACGTCGACGAGCGCCTCGTCGAGCGCCTGGACTCAGGTGTCTCCCATGTCGACGACATCTCCGATGAGGAGGTCGCGGGGCTGGTCGCCCAGGGGTTCCGCGCGACGGCCGATCACGAGGTGCTGGCCGGGGCCGGCACCGTGCTCATCTGCGTTCCCACGCCCCTCGACCGCGACCGGCGTCCCGATCTGAGCGCCGTGGCCGGAGCCGCGGAGATGATCGCCGGACGACTGTCGCCTGGCACTCTCGTCGTCCTGGAATCGACGACCTGGCCGGGCACGACGGAGGAGGTCGTCCAGCCACTGCTGGAGAAGAGCGGGCTCACCGCGGGCACCGACTTCCACCTGGCCTACTCGCCGGAGCGCATCGACCCGGGCAATCCCGTCTTCGATCTGCGCAACACACCGAAGATCGTCGGCGGGCTCACGCCCGCCTGCCTCGACCGGGCGGTGTCCTTCTACGGCAAGTTCGTGGAGCAGATCGTGCCGGTCCGCGGCACCCGCGAGGCCGAGATGGCCAAGCTGCTGGAGAACACCTATCGCCAGGTCAACATCGGCCTGGTCAACGAGATCGCGATGTTCTGCGACGAGCTCGGGATCGACGTCTGGGAGACCATCGCGGCGGCGGCCACCAAGCCGTTCGGCTACGAGGCGTTCCGGCCCGGTCCCGGTGTCGGGGGGCACTGCATCCCGATCGACCCGAGCTACCTGTCGCATCGCGTGCGGCGGCTCGGCTACCAGTTCCAGTTCGCCGATCTCGCCCAGCAGATCAACGACCGGATGCCCGGTTACGTCGCCGAGCGCGCCGCGCGGCTGCTGCACCGGCATGGGCGCTGTGTCAGCGAAGCGGGCATCGCGCTGCTCGGCGTGACCTACAAGCCGGACATCGCCGACGACCGCGAGTCGCCGGCCCGCCCGCTGGCCCGCCGGCTGCACGCCTCCGGAGCGAGGATCCGTTACGTCGACCCGCTCGTGGACGAGTGGTCGGTCGACGGGGTGGAGGTGACGCGCTGCGCGGACCTGGACACCGCGCTGGAGGGCACCGACCTCGCCATCCTCCTGCAGCCGCACCGGGCCTTCGACCTGGACCTGATCACGGCCAAGGCCCGCCTGCTGTTGGACACCCGCGGTGTGCTGCCGATCTCGGACAACGTCGAACGCCTCTGACCACCGCGTGGCCCTAGTTGTGCCGCGTCCAAGATCGTTGTTCGTGTAATTGATCTTTAGCCGGGTGCGGGCCAGGCTGCTTTCGAGTGCGATCTCGAAGGCGGTTGATGGGACGTCCCCCGGAAGTCCCGGCCTGGGCAGAGGCGAGCGGCAGTGGCCGGCCGGTGAGACAGTCAGCGGCCACGGTCGCGGCCAGGCGGTCGCAGCGCGCGGCGAAGTCAGCCGTGCTCCGGGGCGTCACCGGCGACCGAAATAAGGAGAGCAGCCACGCAGGCGACACAAAACCGGATCAATCCCGCCAGCCACGATCCGGTCGCCTGGAAGACGACCGTGCGGTAGACGGGATATTCAAACCCGGCTTTCGAACAAACCGGTCACCTTACCTCATCGTGTCGCCAGTGCCAGATATCCTCCATTTAAGCTTTGGAAGTAAAGGAAGAGGTCAGCGCGCGGCATTAATTGATCAATTCCCATCCGGCGACAGTAGATCCCGGCCAGAACCGGAAATGCTGCACTGAGATCGAGCCGGCTCTAACCAGCTCCGTGAGGTGCTCATGTTCGTTTCCGTCGTCGTCCCGTGCTACCGGTCGGCACAGACGCTGCCAGAGCTCGTCGCCCGGCTCGCCGCCGTCCTTCCAGGCGCGGCCATCGAACACGAAATCGTTCTGGTCGTCGACGGCAGCCCAGACGACACATGGGACGTCGCCGCCGATCTGGCGCGCAGCCACCGGGAGGTTCGAGCGATTCAGCTGGCACGCAACTACGGCCAGCACAACGCCCTGATCGCCGGCGTGCGCGCCGCCCGTCACGACATCATCGTGACGATGGACGACGATCTTCAGCACCTGCCGGAGGAAGTACCGCGACTGCTCGCCGCGCTCACGGATGACATCGATCTCGTCTACGCACGCCCACGAGAGGAGGAACACGGACTGGCCCGCAGTCTCGCGTCCCAGCTGGTGAAAATGACGCTGTCCGGCCCGCTCGGGGTCCCGGACGCCAGGTCCATCAGCGCCTTCCGGGCGTTCCGCATGTTCCTTCGCGACGGCTTCGACGGCCTCACCGGCCCGCATGCGTCGATCGATGTGGCCCTGTCCTGGGGCACCACCCGTATCGGATGCGTCGACGTGCGCATGGAGCACCGCATGTCCGGACGGTCCGGCTACACCCTGTCAAGCCTGCTGCGTCATGCGGTCAACCTGCTCGTCGGTTACAGTACGGCACCACTGCGATTCGTCAGCTGCCTCGGCCTGGTAGTCGGGGCGTTCGGGCTGCTCCTGTCCGGCATCGTGTTGTGGAGCTACCTCACCGGCGCGATCACTGTCGCGGGATTCACCAGCGTGGCCTCGATGATCGCACTCTTCTCGAGCGCCCAGATACTCGGAATCGGGGTGCTCGGCGAGTATCTGGGCCGTGTACACGCGTGTGGCATGGGCCGCCCCACATACGTCATCCGCAGCGAGATCGACCGGGCGGCCGCTGAGGAGACGGTAGATCTGCGATCCGACGTCCTCTCCTAGCTAGCGCCCGCCATCGCGTCATCACGGCCCGTAGTACGAGACGCGCTCTCCACGACGCGGTCCAGCTCGCGACAACAGATCGGAGGGCACATGCACGAGGCAAGGCCTGGGCGATTTGCGGCCAAGGAGCGAGAGCGTGGCGGGGGCCGGCCGGCGACCGCGTTGTTCACTGCGATCATGACTGCAACCGACCAGACGGCGATTCCGTTCAATCGGCCCTACGTCTCCCGTGACGAGCTCGGCTACCCGGACGACTGCCAGCACCCGGCGCACCTTTACCACCTGTTCCTTCCCGACCTGGAGAACCGGCAGTCCTTCATCGCCCACCTCGCGGAGCGGGGCGTGTGCGCGGCGTTCCACTACCAACCCCTGCACGCCGCACCCGCGGGCGTCCTGCACGGCCGGATCGCCCCCGGAGGATGTCCCCTGACCGAGCAGGTCGCCGACCGCCTGGTACGGCTGCCGCTCTTCGCCAACCTGGACGAGGGCGACGTGACCCGCGTGATCAAAGCCACGCGCGCCTACGAGGTGAGCTGATCACCACGAAAGCCCGAGGTTAGATCAATGGGCTATTCGGGGAATTCGCAAAAACCGGCATGGCAATTGATTAGCAGGCACTCTCGGACAATCACGCGAACTACACATCTAGAGCTACTCGCAAAGCTCAACATGGAGCCATGTCAGGATTATCGCTACGGTGGGCCGCCATGGAGAGCCGGGGCCTCCTCACCATGGCGGCCATCGGCAGTATGGACGCCTATCTTTCAGCGCTGGGGCTGGACAAGGCCGACACTCTTGCGAATTGGATTTGGGCCTTGGTCGCGGTGGCGGGGCATCGCGCTGACGACCCATGGAATGATCCGTACTCGTCGAAAATTTGCCTGCCCTTCTAGTTCTTGCGAGTGCGATAACATCGCCGCACATGCTAACGTAATCAGCGCTGGATCCCAGCGTGGGTCCCTTATACGAGGTCGCGATTTCAATGGGCCGATACCGCTCCTATGTCCGAAACCTGGAGACGCAAAAGGCCCAACAGTGAAATTTAGGTATCAGGGTGCCGGTCTCGTCTGTTGGGTCGGCCGGCAAAATATCCTCTGCAAGCCGGAGTAAGGAGCGAACCGAGCATGGCCAACCCGATGCGTATAGTCCTGATCTTTCACACTGCGAGTCGTCTCACGCTCCTGCACGAGGCATGCATCAGAGCTGGCCATATACCGGTCGCCCTCGTCTATGCTCGTACTTTTCGCCAGCGAAGGCCCACCAGTAAGGGCGCTGTGGAGACCATCGCGGCCATCAGTGAATCACTGCCTCCCGGCTCGAATCTATTGCTACCTGGAGATATCGACGGCCTGGCCGAGGCGCTGGCTGGATATCATCCCGACCTCATCGTCGTCTATGGATTCCCTTGGAAGCTCTCACGGGAGATTCTGCAAATAGCGAGACTTGGTGTTATAAACATCCACCCATCTCTCCTACCCAAATACCGGGGGCCACTGCCTGTTCAGTGGGCGGTTCGGAACGGAGACCCTGAGATCGGGGTGACAATCCACTGGATGGATGAAGACTTGGATACCGGAAACATCATCGCGCAGAAAGGTGGCATTCGAATAGCAGAAGAGCCGGTAGCCGCCCAGCTGTGGAAGGAGGTCGATCTACTCGTCGGTGACCTACTTGGTCCTGCGCTCGAAGACGCAGCCGCCGGCGCCGCAGGCGAACCCCAGAACGAGGCCGATGCCGCCTACGCCGGTTGGATGGAGCCCGACTACATGTTCATCGACTGGGCCCGCAGCGCTCGTGAGATACATAACCAGGTCCGCACGTTCCGGTTCAATCTTTTCGGGCTTCGCGGTCCCTTCGGCAAGGTGAACGGCAAATGGATGACTGTGCTCCGCACGAGGATCGAACCAGCGGAAGGCCTGCGGGTGGAGTGTGCTGACGGACCGATATGGATCACTGAAGCGATATCGGCAGCGCCCCCCGATCGCTAGATAGAACGATGATCCCGCTGTGTCGGCAGCATCCGGCGCTCCACACCGGGGGGCGCCCGCCGTGGCCACCTCAACTCTCAACCGACCGGCAGCCGACGATCGCGACGTCGGTAGTCGTCATGAATACTTTCCCGCAGACGCAGTGCGGCGTTCGAGCAGTCCGAAAGTGTGAGGCGCATGAAACGGATCGCCATAGTCCAGTCGAACTATATCCCATGGAAAGGATATTTCGACATGATTGCTCACATCGACGAGTTCATACTGCTCGACGACGTGCAATATACCGACAGGGATTGGCGCAATCGCAACCGAATAAAGACGGCGACGGGTCTCAAGTGGCTCTCGATTCCAGTCAAGCATGGCCCTCGGAGTCAGCTGATCAACGAAGTGACGGTAAGCGATCTGGATTGGCACATCGCGCATTGGCAGATCCTTACACAGACATACAGGAAGACCCCATTTTTCGATGAGGTCGCGCCAATCCTGGAGGATCTCTATCAGAAGTGCGGAAGCAATAAACTGTCCGAAATAAACAGACATTTCCTCGAAGGCATCTTTCCCATCTTCGGCATCCAGGCGAATTTGAGCAGGTCCGAGGACTATGGTGCGGCAGGAGCAAAAACCGAGCGCTTGCTCGATCTGTGCCAGAAGGCTGGCGCCGACCAATATGTGACAGGCCCGGCCGCACGGGCCTACCTTGATGAAAGCCTCTTCCGGAAAGCGGGGATCGAGGTCCGATGGTTCGACTACTCCGGTTACCCCGAATATCCGCAACTCCACCCACCGTTCGACCACCACGTGACCGTTCTTGATCTGATCTTCAACACGGGGCCAGCCGCAGCCGGATACCTGAAAGGTGTCGTCCGGGCAGCGAAAGCAGATTCCGAGTGACCGCAACATGTTCGCGCTGAAAAACCGGAGCGCCCGCGAGGCGGCCGTCTCACGGCGGGCCTCGATCTCGGCTTTCCTCGGCGAGCGCATCACATATCTGCTGGCGGGCGCTGTGACGGCCGGGATATACTACGCTCTTCTTGGCCTGGGATTGCTGGTCGCCAATAATGCGGTGCCCTATCTTTTACTGGTCGTGATCGGCCATTTCAGCACCACCATGATCGTCTATCCGCTGTACCGCCTGATCGTCTTCAAGATCTCCGGTGAGGGCTGGTTGTCCGGCTACCTGCGCTTCTACGCGGTCGGGTTGAGCTTTCTCGGCGCGTCTGTCATCGGCCTGCCTCTTCTAGTGGAGTTCGCCGGAATTCCCCTGATGATGGCGCAGGCGCTGATAATCCTGCTGAGCCCACCGTTGAGTTACGCGATAAATCGGACCTGGACGTTCCGGAAACGAGGCAACGTCTGACCATGGCGACATATGCGACGCCGTTCGGCAAAGGCGGTGGGCGCTGTCGGCGCCTTCTTCCCCCGGATGAGTGCGACCGGCCATGACAGTGCGGAACGGTTCCGAGACGGGCGTCGCGGTCTCAGCGCAGGCCGATGCCGGCGGTGTGCCCGCGGCCCGGCCAGGTCGCGTGTGCCTGCTCATCGGCCAGCTCGGCCTCGGCGGTACGGAGAAGCAGCGCGTCCTGCTCGCCGACGGCCTGCGCGCCCGGGGCGTCGACACGAGCGTGCTCGTGATGTTCGGGGGGAGGTCCACGTGATGAGGCCCTCAGCGCCGCCGGGGTCCCCGTCATCCACTTGGGGTTTCAACGCGCTTCGGCGGGCTGGCGGATGCCATCGGCCAATATGGCGGCGTTCCTCCGGCTCGTACTTCACCTGCGCTGAAGACGGCCGGACGTGCTCCACGCCTTTCTCTTCCACGGCTACGTGACGACCGCACCGGCCGCACGGCTGGCGGGCGAGGCGTGCTTCCTCGGCCATACGCATCATCGCGACCTGGAGTACGAGACGACGGTCTCGACGACGCAGTCCAACTCCGCCTCGTTCATCGCGGCGAAGAGCGGTAGCCGGACGAGCCGGTCCGCGACGTCCTCGGTGACGTCGCATCCGCCCGACGCCACGCGTCCGTACCGGAGTCCCGCGGGCGTGCCGTGCAACGGCTGGTAGTGGAAGGTGGCCTGCACACCGCGCTCGCCGAGATGGCGGAGGAACGCCTGGCGATCGGCCAGGTCGGGCAGCAGCAGATGGTCGATCGCTTCGAGCTGCGCGACCAGGAAGGCGGCCAGCAGGTCGGAGGGCAGGTAGCTGGAGCCGATGCCGACCCACCGATACTTATCGACCATGCCAGGAGGAGAGCACTCATCTCCAGGGCGTGCGTGCACGACGTCGTCAGCAGCACGGCGGACGCCCCGGTGAGTTCGGCGATCAACGCGTTCGCCCGTCTCGTGAACGGCCCGTCCCCCTACAGTGCGCCATCGGCGATGGCCCGCACCAGAAATTTCTGCTCCGCACCCGCTACATAGGTGCGTTTGAACGGCATAGCCGAGCTTTCGGACAGAGTCATTCGTCCTCTTCTTTCCCCGTTCCCAGCAATCCGCGCCGGAGAAGGTGGACGGTGAAAATACTGAGCACAGGCTCGAAGCCGTAGTCGGCCCAGCGACGCTGCACTCGGACATTGCTGCTCTGGGTCGTGCAGACCACGCCTCCGAGCCCGCGCGCCTCCGCCCGACCCTCCATTCCGCCGAGCAGGTGGGCGTAGAGTCCGGCCCCCTGGGCGCCGGAGATCATGCCGCCGAGCGCGAACTCGGCGACGCCGCTCGCATCCCCATAGGTAAGGAAGCCGAGCATCGTGGGCCCATCTTCGTTGTAACCGGTGTTCCGGAGAGCGACGACACCGCTCCTGATCTCCCTGCGAGCCCATTCCTGGTAACCCGCGAGCGCCAGTTCGGAATCGAAGAGTGGATTGGCGAGATAGTGGTTGCTGTAATCACGGAAGGCGTCGGCGACCATGGCATCCATGGCCCCGGCGGTCACGGTATCGACGATCTCAAGGCCGCGCGGCGGCGGCGGAGGGCGCCGTCCCTTGCCCGTGACGAGTCTCCAGCCGACGAGATTGTCGGCGATGATGGCGATCCGATCGAGTTCGGTCAGGGCCGCGAACCACCTCATTCGGTCGGCCGGATAACGCAGAATCACGACATCCGCCGTTGAGGCATGGAGCGCGTCCAGCACGTCGTCAAGCGTGGCCGCCGAGGTCGCGGAGACGGAGACACGGTCGACCTTGATGCCGAACCGGGACGATTCGCACGGAGACGGCGCAGCTACCACGCCTGGCGCCAAGGCAACGTCGTGCCAACTCATGGATGCCTCCGAATTCGCGCGATCGACAAAAGATCCCTCAATTAAGACAAAGGACAGAGTTCGCCAGCAAATCCTTCTGGTATTCAATTCTATGTATCCACGCCGAGCGATCGATGCGCGCTCGCGTCAATTGATGTATTGTACCTGACAAAGCTTTTTGAGCCAGCCGACACCCTATGAGGGGCGACACACGCAACTAGGCGACAAGCGGGCACCAACCCGCAGCGGGAAACCATCGCTCGTACCATCGCGCGATGGCGGGCGGAAGTGTTCATGAAATCGCCGACGCGGCCCATCGGCCGGCAATGGTGATGTTCGAGGGCGGTCCGCGCTTCCCGCCAGGAGAACTCGCTATACCAGCGGACCGGCGGCCTGGCCTTACTGGCGGACGCGATCGGCGGCGTGCGCGTATGCCTCCACGGGCCGGCCCGGGCTCCGGCACCGGAGCCATCCGCGGACTGCCCGAACATCTCCGGCCACCAGGCCCTGGACTATCTGCGCACCCACGATTCCGCACACCCCCGCCCAGGCCAGGCCGAACGCCAACGCAGGCTCGTCGCGGCAATGATCGTGAAGGCGATGCGATGGCCGAACTCGTCGCCTCGCTCATCACGGATCGCCCGGAACCCAAGACCTTGATCCCGGACTAACTAAACGTTAGCTCGATGCTGCGAACGCCACGTCGACCCAGTAGTTGGTGGACTGGAAGGCCCCCGTGGGGAACGTGTTCGTGGCGCCGTAGGCGTACACACCGTTCCCGCCAGAATCAGCGCTCGCCAGCGCGGTCAAAGGACTGTTGATGTACGCACTGGTGAAATACGGCCGCGTCACGGAATAATAACCCGACGACGTGAAATAAGACGCGACATACGTAGTATTCGCCGTCACCGCCACCGGGGTGGAGAAATTCACCTGCTGCCAGCCCGACGCCGACTCACCGGTGAAGGTCGCACTCGCCAGCAA
>NZ_JAMXMY010000016.1 GCF_024055795.1 Actinoallomurus purpureus
CCCGTCATTACTGTCGACGCACGTGAGCGTGGGGGACTGGCCTATGGCACAAGCCAGGGAAAAGCTGCGGCTACGTTTTCGCCATTGCTTCTCCACTTCTGACGGTGCGACTTCGTGTCGCACGCTGGGAGGTGTAGGCCGGGTCCACCTCCAGGAACGGCACCCCGGCCCGCAGGGCCTTGTACTGGATGAAGGTGCCGAGCTGGTGGAACGGCCAGGTAGAGAGCGTGGCCCGCTGGTGCCGCCTGAGCCGTACCCGATCGCGTATCCCACTGAGTTCCTCCAGTGCGATACCGCGTTCGGTGCGTCGGGCATCGGCCACGATCTGCTTACTGATCTTGTGGTTCTCGTCTGTGGCGTGGCGGGCCTCCCGTTGTGATCGGCGGGCCAGACGGCGGGCGGCCGACCGGCTCCCGGCGGCTTTCTTGGCCTGCAGTTCGGCGCGTAGCCGGGCTTGGCGCCGGCGATACCGCTGCAGGGCCTTGCCTTGGTGGTTGTCTCCATCGGAGGTGGTGGCCAGGTTCACGATCCCCCGATCCACCCCGATCCAATCGGTGGGCTCGACCTGGGGGGCCTGCTCGACCTCACACGTCGCGGTCAGCAAGAACATCCCGTCGCGACGCACCAGATCGGTCTCGCCCTTGCGGTGGGCCGCCAGGAACCGACTTCGGTGCCGAACTCGCCGAGTTCAACGGCGGAACCGACCACGTCCACCTGCTCGTGCACTACCCGCCCAAGATCGCCCTGTCCTGCCTGGTCAACAGCCTCAAAGGCGTCTCCTCCCGCCACCTCAGACAGGAACACCACGCCCACCTGTCGAAATACCTGTCGGGCGGACACCTGTGGTCCCCGTCCTACCTCGCCGCCTCCAGCGGCGGCGCACCCCTGGCGATCATCGCCGAATACATCGACAACCAGAAACGACCCAACTGACCAACCGCTCAGGCGGCGCTAGCGCGCCGCGCACAACAGAAACGATTCCTCCCGGCCCTGAAGCTGAAGGGCCGGGATTCCTCGCTAGAAGCCAGTTGAACGGCTCCGGCCCGCCGCTCGTCAGGTCGGCCACGACGTGGAACTGTGCGAGCTGAAGGAACTGAACGCCGAGTGCCGGCTGTGTGAGCTGAACGAACTGAAGAGCTGACCCAGCGGTGATCCCTCGGCGGTGATGTCCCGGCTCGAGCGGTAGAGGTCGTTCAGCATCTGACCGAGTGCCGTTCCGTCCAGCGCCTCGATGCCGGCGAGATCGAGGTCGGGCAGATTCAGGTCGAGCTCCGGGCTTTCCTGGTCGTCCTGGTCGTCGCTCATGGGCTGGAGTTCCTTCCCGTACCCGGGCACCCCCTGCGCGGCGGCGGCGCTGCGGCCATGGTCGGCCGCCTCCTCTGCGGTGTCAACGAGAGGCGATAAGCGGGCGGACCGAATAGCGCGCAGCGGATAGTCCGCGCTCCGACACGGAACGCTATCGGAGCGGCTCGGTGAATTTCCCGGCGATCTCATCGCACACTTGATGAGATGGTGGCGAGGAGGTAGCCGTGACGACGTCACAGACGGACCTGAGAAAGACCCTCGGATGGTACGCCTTCGCGTTGGCTAGTGTGATCACGCTGGGCGGAGGATTACTGCTCGCGCTGAGCGACCGCGCTCTCACCGGAACGGCGCTGATGTCCGCGATCGGCGTCAACCTGATCGCGTCGGTCGCCTTCGCCGTCGTGTTCTCCACCCTCAGCAGCCGGCTCCAGGAACGCGGACTGCACGAGGCCCTCGGCGAGCGTGTCGATCAGCTTTCGCGGTCGCTCTTCCAGGAGATCGCCGAGACCAACCAGACCTACCTGCCGGTCGCCACTTACCCTCCGCTCGATCCGGTGTCCGGATACGGCGATCAGTTCAACGTCGACATGACGCACAGCCTGGAGGGCACGAGCTTCTACGCCTTCCGGGGGCCGAGCCCGAGGTACGTCGTGGCGCGGCTGCGCTGCGCCCGCCGACCGCCGCAGCAGGTCCGGGTCGTGTCCATGAGCCCGGGTGACCAGCGCGCCATCGCCCGGCGGGCCTCCGACCGGCGGCAGTGGGTGCGGCAGCAGGGCAAGGACCTGCCGACGCTCGAACGGGAACTCCGCCAAGAGCTGATCCGGAACATCGTCGTGCTCTTCGATTACCGCCGCGTCTGCCCCGTGGACCTTGCCTATATCGAGGACACCGCGGTCTATCGCTTCGAGATGTTCGATGACTCGATGTACCTCTCCTGGTTCCACGGGCCACGGTCGGCCGCCAGGGAGATGCCGGAGTCATTCCGATTCGGCGCTGAATCGATGGTGTACCGGATCATGCGTCAAGATCTGATGCGGAAGTTCGAGATCGCGCCGATCCACGTGCGATTCGATGCCGGCCAGGACGACGAATTCCTGGTCGCGCATCTGGAGGAACTCCTGGGCGAGCCCGTCACCGGAGACGACCTACGTCGCTGGCGCGAAGGTTACGACGCCTACGTCGCCGACTTCACCGAATATCTGGGAGACCTCTACCGAAGGCTGGACTGATCGAGCCGGGCGGCGGCCAGCCGGACGGCGTCAGAAAGCTCGCGGGGTGGGCAATGTCGCCTGCGCATTCGGTGCCGTCCCAGGTCGGGAGGGCCCACGGAGAGATCCTGGCCTGCGGGTACGGTGCGCCCCAGCGCGATCGTCGCCGCGCCGTCCGCCACGGACGTTCGATGAAAGACGCCGGATGGCAACCCGTAGGCGTCACCGGGGCCATGGACGTCTGACGACTCCGGCGTCGCGCGTACGGTCCGCGCCGTCGGGCGAACGTCGTCCTCATCACCCGAGCTCCTCACCTCGAAGACCCGGAGGTCATGGCCGTCATCCAGCCGGATCCGCTGGTTGGTCACCTGTCCGTAGAGCACGAGACTCAGCAGTTCCCAGCTATGGCAGTGAATCTGTGAGGTGGCCGGTGGTCCGGGGTCGGATGGCCCCAGGTCGTCGGATGGCCCCCGGTCGGCCGGCCATAGGTGGAGGCACACGCCCAGGAGCCCGTGACGCTGCAGCGGCAGGCAGATGAAGCCCAGCGGATGCAGGACGGCGTTGACGCGTAACAGCCGCGAATCCACTTTCCGGAGGGTCTCTGCGGCCCAGGCGAACACCGGGCCCTCCGCGGCGCCCGAGGTGATCAGATGATGGAGCTCCTCGTAATTCACGTCGTACCACCGCCGATCCGCGCCGCGGCGGCGGCCGGCCCTTCGCGCGCACAGGGCGCACAGGGCGCACAGGCCTCAGAGGCCGACGCTTCGGCGCTCCGAGCGCGGGCTCCGGTCAGGTCGCCGGAGGCACGATTCCGCGCACCCGGTCGGTCATCGGTCGGCATATGCGGCGGCCCCCTCGGCTCTGCGGGTTCAGTATCGCCTCCGCGCCGACCACCATCCATACCGAAAGGCGGCATGTTTCCCAGGCGGGCCGGGGAGATGCGTGGTCGGTCCGGGGCGGCAGCGCTGGGAAGGGTTCATGGGGCGCCGGTGAGGTCTCCCTCGAAGACGGTCCCTCCGGGGTCGTTCGCGGGAACCTCGGCGACCGAGAGGAGGTCGCGGCGGGAATCGGGTCGCCGGATCAGAAGGTGGTGGCCCACCCCGGCGTCACAGCGGTCGGAGTCGGCGCTGACGCCGGTCATCTTCACCTCGGCCCGGCCGTCGGTCGCCGAGTCGCCCGCCAGCGTGAAGACGCACCGTCCGTTGAGGTAGGTGACCGCGAGCGTGCCGGTGAGCCGGTGCGCCCTGTCCGGAACGACCCGCAGGACCATCTCGGCGCGTCCGCTTCCGTACTCCGGCGAGTTCCACGGTCCCGTCCAGTCGCCGGCCGCCCATGACGGAAGCCGCGGGCGGATGAGGTCGGCACGGACGTAGTGGGCGAACCAGCCGACGACGTTGACGGCGATGAGGGTGACGATCGCGAGGACCGCGCGGCTGGTGACCAGCGCCAGTGGCCTGATGCGTTCGTCCTTGTCCGTGAGCGCCACACCGGCCACGAGCAGCAGCGCCCCTATGACGAGTTCGATGAGGCGCGGCGTGCGGCCGTGCGCGGGTGGGACCACGATCGCGTTGTCGAGCACGGGGATCGACAGGCCGAGCCCCGCCGCGAGGAGCACGGCCAGGCCGGTGATCTCCAGGAACGAGGACTTCGAGCGAAAGATGTCTGAGATGCCCATATATCAGGGCCTTTCCGGGCTTCAGGCCGGGCCGTGCGGCCGGCTGTTCGGGACGCGGATCGGACGCTCGGTCAGCGTGGTTCTCCCAGGGCCTCGGACACCGCGGGGTTGCCCAGTTCGACGGCGACCCCGTGCCGGTACCTGGCCGCACAGGAGTCGAAGAAGCGCTCCAGCGCGGCGTTGCGGGCCTCCCAGCGCTCGGTCAGCTTGGCCTCGCGCTCCTGGACCTTCTCCGCCGAACGCCTCATGGCCGTCCGGCGGCCCCTGGCCTTGGCGACCCGGCGGGCCAGCGCCCGGCGTTTGGCCTGCGCCGAGGCGAGCTCCGCGCTGTAGGGGTTCTCCCCTTGGTAGCCGAAGACGAAGGCCACCATGCCGGTCAGTGCCATCAGCGCCAGGAACAGGACGGTGACCATGAACGGTGTCAGGTGCAGCGCCGTCGCCGGGGACGGGAGGGTCTGCCCCGTCTGGGCGTCCACCTGGGACGCCAGCAGGGTCCGCCGGCGCAGATCGGCCAGCACGATCAGGGCGCCCAGCCAGGCGGTCATGACGACCACGGTCGCGACCCTGAGCTGTCGATGACCGCCCTCGACCTTCGCCTTCCGTGCCCAGCCGCCGGCCTGATGCGGCGCGACCAGCATCGCCGTGGCGGTGCCGATGACGAAGGCGAGCGTCAGGGACCGGCTCTCCCCGAAGTAGATGAAGGTCGAGTACTGGATCGGGAGTTCGACGCCGGCGAAGATCACCATGACGAGTGCACGGGAGAACCTGATCAGGCGCCGTCTGCCGAGGCTGCGGGCGGGCTCGGCCCAGCGCCTGCCGGGGTGATCCTCGTCGACCTCTCCGTCGAGGACCTTCTGGATCTTGGTCTCGTGATCCTTCGCCTCCTCCAGCTTGGCCTCGGCCTCGGCCGCGCTGGCACTCGCCTCTTCGGCCGCGGCCTCGGCGGCGGCGATCCGCTGCTCGACCCGTTGCAGGTCGCGGAGCTTGCGGATGGTGTTCTCGTTGAGAATCTCGTCCCGCTGGTTCCTCAGCGCCACGAGGTACGGCGGAGTGGTGCCGGTACTGAACGTCCACTCGTCGTACATGCCGGACTTGGCGTCGCTCCTCCCGTCCTGGAAGGCACGACCTCGCAGGTCCTTCTTCGAGTACTTGCCGCCGCCCACCAGTTCGGGCTCGGGAGCGGGCCCGCCGATCGCATCGGCCTCGGCGCGGATCTCCTCCATCAGGATGGGATCCGGGGCGTCTCCGAAGACGTACTCGCGAATCAGTCGCTTGCCATGGTTCATGGAGGGGGCCTCTCGGGTGTCGATCCGGCGCCGGGAGCGTCCGATTTCAGAGGTAGGTCGCGCCGGTGGTGCCGGAGGCGGTGAACACCTCGTCCCACAACTCCCGGAGTTCGATCAGTCGGGACGGATCCTTGGTGGCCAGCAGGCCGAATCCGAGGATGGAGATCTTCGTCCCCTTCAATTCCGGCAGGACGCGATCTTCCTGGAGGCGGCGAATGATCCGGTCGCGTTCCCCGCGCGTTCGGATGTCGGCTTTGTAGAGATTCAGCCGGGGGCTGTTCTCGATCATGTCGCTGATAATGAGGATCTTCGAAAGCCGCCCGTATTCCGAGGAGTCACGGGCGATGAGATCGAGCGCCCCCAGGATGTCCGATCCCGTACGGGTGCGCTTCTCCTTCTGCGCGCATTGCGCGAGCTGCCACAGCACCGCGACGGCCGCCCTGCGCCGGGCGGCGCGAATGCCCTCGGCCGTCTTGGGGTTGTCGCCCGGATTGTCGGCGGAGGTCGGGTTCAGCCGCAACAGCGGGTGCCTGCAGTCGGTGGCCCCGGACACCCCTGTCACCACGCCGAAGCCCACCGTCGCGCAGCCGTCCAGGTAGCGGGGGACGTAGGACTGGATCTTGTCCCGGACGTTGGTGTTCGCGAAGAACGAGGTCGTGTCGACGACCAGTCCGCACGGCACCCCGGTGGCCTCCGGCCTGCCGCAGGCGACCAGCGGCATGGCCGTACCGGCCAGGACAAGGGCCCCGGCCGCAAGGCGAACGGATGAACGAACCCGCACGCGACTTCCTCTCTCCCTGACGGGGGAATGGCGGAGTTTCAGCGCACTATGCATTCCTGTGCCTTCCGCACCAGGTCGGCGGCCTCTTCGGTGAGCAGGACCTCGTAGGAGGGGATCTCCGCCGCGTCCTTCCACGGCGCGGCGGGCCTGATCTGCGGTGGCGTCCACGACCTCCACCTCCTGTCCTGGCCGGATGCCGTACGGCGGTAGGCCCGGGTGACGGCGGTGCAGTAGCGACCGCCGGCCTGGTTGGCGAAGGCCACCTGCTGCAGAGCCTTCTTGTGCGCGCCGGACGTGATCGTGGCCAGCCGGCCGAGCAACCGGATGAAGGACTCGCGTTCGGCCTGCCGGCGTTCGCGGGCCCGGTCGGCCATCGCCGCCTTCCTGCTCTCCACGCGTGCCTGCGCGGCGGCCTCGCGGCTCAGCCACCCCTCACCCGGCACGGGAGACGACGAGGACGCCGGGCCGTCGGCGAGGGCCTCCTCGGTCGCGAGCACCGCCTCCGCCGCGCCGAGCAGTCGGGGCGTCAACGACCTCGCCTTCGCCTGGGCCCGTGCCAGCGTCCGCGCCTGACGCCGCCCCGCGAGCGCCTCGAGTTCCGCCAGATAAAAAGTGATCTGCTTGTCGTCCCATGTCACCGGCGCGCCATCACCGAGCCGCTCCCCGGATTCGAACGGGATTCCGAGCGCGCCGTCGGTACGGCCCTGGCGTTCGGCACCGGCCAGTTCGATCCAGCGGACCAGGAACCAAGGCGCCACCGTTCACCCCCTGAAGTATCGATCGGCGGATAAAACCGATCTTCGAAGTTCGCCATTGGTTGGACGGCTGATCCCCCGATTTGGTTGCTGGAAAGTTTAAGCAAATGAGGAAGCAAAGAGCGAGCGATCACCAATGCAGCGCCATAGCCGGGAATACAAGAATTGTCGAAATTGTCACCCTAGTGGCGATTTAGGAGGAATCGACCGCCTTCCCCCGGAAAACGGGATGCGCGGGCCGGGGCCCGTGCGGTAGAACGCCGGGGTGGAAGAGCAACGGCTGCCCGGTGGCAGACACGTGGGCGGGGTCCGTATCGGCGACACCGTCCACCGCCCGGCGAATCCGTGGACGTCCACCGTGCACGCGGTGCTGCGCCATCTGCAGGCGGCCGGGTTCGAGGGCGCTCCCCGGGTGCTGGGGTTCGATGAACAGGGCCGTGAGGTCCTGACCTTTCTGCACGGCGACACCATCGGCGAACGCCACCCCTGGCCGGCATGGCCGCATTCTGACGAGGCGCTGCGTCAGGCCGCCGCGTGGATGCGACGGCTGCACGACGCCACGGCGACCTTCGTTCCACCGGATGACGCGAGGTGGTTCGCCGGGACCTGGCAACCCGGGCTGGTCATCGGTCATCACGACGCCTCGCCCAACAACGTGGTGTGGAACGACGAGGGTCTGGTCGGGTTCGTCGACTGGGACACCGCCGGGCCTTCGCCGCGGGAGTTCGATCTGGCTCATCTGGCACTGACCTGGGTGCCGCTGCAGGCCCGGCACGTCGCCGAGTTCCAGGGGTTCACGGCGTTCGAGGACAGGTCCCGGCGGCTGCACGTCCTGCTGGACGCCTACGGTTACGACGGGGACCGCAGAGCCTTCGCCGACGTCATCGTCGGGCGAGCCCGACGCCAGGCGGGCATCATCCGCCGCCTGGTCGAAGACGGCCAGACCGCGCTGCGGCCTTTCGCCGAGAGGATGGAGCAGGCCGCCACCGAGGTCGAGGCGCTCCCAGACTCGTTCTGGCGCGCGTGACAGCCACGGACCATCCCTGGTGAGAGATATGTGAGGCCGTCGCCCGCGAGATCGGCCTGGCGGCGTGGGATCGGCAGCCGGCGACCCGCGACCGGTGGCTCGGCGCCCTGGTCGATCACCCGATCCTCATCCAACGACCGATCATCACGGCCGACGACGGCACCGCGGTCGTCGGCCGCTCTCCCGAGGCGGTCGGGTCCGTCCTGGAGTGAACCCGGCCGGGGTCCGTACGCTCCTCGCACGGACCCCGTGGGGAACCGGTTCAGAAGTGGATGTAGTTCCCGACGCTGCTCGCGCTGATCGTCCGGGTGTCGTAGTTGTGCGCGCTGAGGTAGTTGTACTCCTCGATCAGGATGGTGCCGTCGCCGTTGACCCGGGCGACGTAGGCGACATGGCCGTACGTGCCGGAGTTCCACTGGGCGACGGCGCCGACCTTGGCGGTGTGGTCGACCTTGACCCCGGCGGACAGCGCGGCGTTGTCCCAGTTGATGGCGTTACCCCAGTGCACGCCCTGGTAGGAGTTGGTGAAGTCGACGCCGAGCCGCTGGCGGACCCGCCAGGCCGCGAACGAGACGCACTCCCGTTTGTAGAAGAGCCACGGGTCGGCCTCGCTCGATGAGTCGGACTTGTACGGGTAGTCGTCGGTGACCGTCTGGACGCACGGGGGCGCGACGGTGCCGTCCGAACCGGTGTAGATGTAGGCGTCCGTCACGTAGCCGGCCGGGCTCGTGATCTTGTCCCAGACGCTGCTGGTGCCGTACGTGCCGGTGACCGTGGTCCCGCGGGTCTGGCACGTGATGGCGACGCCCGCGCCGTCCGCCACGCTCCCCACCGTCGCGTAGCCGGTGCCCGCTCCGGAGTGCACGGCCAGGGCCGTACCGCTGGTGTTGACCGTGCCGGTCGCCGCGTTCGCCGTGGAGACGCCCAGCATGATCGCGGCCACGCTCGCCACGACCGTCAGCCCACTTCGTCTGATCCAGGCCACATCAGGCCCCTTTCTGGCGGAGGATCCCGAATCTGACGTTAGGTGACTAAATAACGGGCCGGAACCGGTGAATGTGACAAATTAACGAAGCCGCGCTCGTAACCCGAATGCTTCCTCTGAGCGTCTCGACCCTCCTGCGTTCGAGGACGCGGAAGACCCTCGGCTCTTCAGGCGAGCCGGTTGGTCGCCGCGACCGGCTCCGGCGTGCGGGCGACATTGGTGCGGTGCTCGCGGGGGCTGATGCCGCGGACGCGTTTGAACGCGGTGCTCAGCGCGAACGAGCTGCCGTACCCGACCCGCTCGGCGACCTGGCCGATGGTCAGGTCCGGATCGCGCAGCAGGTCGGCGGCGAGCGCGAGACGCCAGGCGGTGAGGTAGGCCATCGGGGACTCGCCGACCAGCGCGGCGAACCGGCGGGCCAGCGCCGCCCGGGAGACGTCGGTCGCGGCGGCCAGCTTCGCCACGGTCCACGGACGCTCCGGGGCGTCGTGCAGGAGCCGCAGGGCCGCGCCGACGATCGTGTCGTTCTGGGCGCGATACCAGGGCGGCGGGTCGGCCTCGGGCCGGGAGAACCAGGTGCGCAGGGCGGCGATCAGCAGCACGTCCAGGAGTCGGTCCAGGACGGCGTCCTGACCTGGCCGCTCCTTCACGATCTCCGCCGCGAGCAGCGGTACGAGAGGGGTGTCCCAGGCGCCGTTCCGGAGAACGACGAGCGGGGGCAGCGCGTCCAACAGCGGCCGGCAGATCTCGCTGAGCACCTGGTAGGTGCCCGTGACCATGACGGTCGTGCCCTCGGCGGCGTTGCCCCAGGTGTGGACGCCGAGATCGCCCAGGTCCGAGAACGCGTCGCCGTCGGGGGTGGTGCAGCGCTGGCCGGGGTGGATGATCGCCTGAGGCGGCGTGGCCGGGTCGTCGGCGAAGGTGTACGGATCGGGGCCGCGCAGGATCGCGACATCGCCTGGCCCCAGCTCCGTCGCCCCACCGCCGTCGGGGATCACCCACGCCGTGCCGCGTACCGTCGCGACGAGCGTGAGCGGCGCCTCGTCCTGCACCCGCAGCGACCAGGGCGGTACGAGGGAGGAGCGGAGCAGGAACGCCCCGTGTGCACGGGGGCCGTTGAGCAGACCGGCGACGACGTCCATGCCTTCCGAATGTAGACGAACGAACATGAATTAAATAGCTTCGGCCATGGGCCGTCTCACGCTCCTGTACGGCGCGCACCGAGACGACCTGCGTCCCGCCGGCCGGCCCTCGGGATCGGCGGTCCCGTCGCATCGGCCGACCGCCCTCCACTCCCCGTACGACGCCGGGCCGGGTCCCGGCCGGCGCCTGTGAGACGCTGTTTCGCGGAGCACCGGCGGATACGACGGCGTCCGCCGTGCGGACGCATCGCCGCGTTCTGACCACCGAAAGGAACCACGGATGGACCTTGAGGACCTCCGGAAGCGGTTCACGACGCTGACCACCGCCCACGTGGCGGACGCGTGCGTCCGCGCCGGGCTGCCGGTGCGCTGCGCGCCCGCGCCGATGACCTCTGTCGAACCCGGCGGCCGCCTGCTGGGGCGCGCGTGCCCCGCCCGGCATCTCGGCAGCGTCGACATCTTCCTGGAGGCGTTCGAAGGGGCCGCCCCGGGTGACGTGCTGGTGGTCGACAACGGCGGGCGTCTCGACGAGGCGTGCGTCGGCGACCTAGTGGTCCGCGAGGCCGAGACGGCCGGGCTGACCGGCATCGTGATCTGGGGTCTGCACCGCGACACCGCCGACATCCGGGCGATCGGGTTGCCGGTCTTCAGCCGGGGAGCGATCTCGACCGGACCCCTCAGCCTTCGCGACCGGCCGGCGGACGTGCTCGAGTCCGCCCCAGTGGGCGATCACGTCGTGACCCGCGAGGACCTGGTCCTGGGCGACGACGACGGCGTGCTGTTCGTCCCGGTCGCCGACGCCGCGCGCCTCTTCGACATCGCGGAGCGGATCCGCGACACCGAGCGGAGGCAGGCCGAACGGATCCGCTCGGGCGTCTCCCTGCGCGAGCAGGTGGGCTTCGCCGCCTACCTCGCCGCCCACCGGGACAATCCGTCGCTGACGTTCCGCGAGCACCTGCGATCCGTAGGCGGCGCCATCGAGGAGTGACGGCGCCTTGGGCACGCCGGTCCGCAGCGCCGTAAACCGGGGTGAAGACGGCACGATGGCGGTGTTACCGTTCCGGGGCCGGCCGCGGGACTCCGGTGCGACTTCCGGAACCCGCCTGTGAAGCGAAGATTCGCAGCTCGTGCCCCCACTCCCCGGCCGGCCTCCCCCACCGGAAGGCTCACACCGTGACGCGTGACGAGACCGGCGCGGACCTGATCGCCGCGGAGGACGTCCTGCTGTTCGTCAACGCGGCGATCACGTCGACCGGCCAGCGTGAGTTCCACTCCGGCGCGGACGAGCAGAGCCTCTCGCTGGACTTCCTGCATCACTACCTTCTCGGCAATTACCGCGACCTGTACGCCGCGACGCTCGCCCTGGACGTCAACGACCACAACGCGGTACTCATCGCGCGGAACCTCCTGGTCACGACGGCCGAGGCGACCCCCGAGCAGCGCCGTGCCGAGGGCAGGCTGATCGCCCGGCGGCTCGCCCTGCTGCCTCCGCAGCGGGTGTACGGGCTGTTCCGGGAGCTGCGCCGCGCCCGCGTCAACAACCGGCGGACCCGGGCGATCATGCGGGACTGGCTGGCCGCCCGTCCCGACCCGGCGTTCGACGCGGTGAAGTACCGCTCCGCGGTCAAGGACGTGACCCGGCACGCGCACCTGGCACCGGCCGGGGAACTGGGCCCCTTCCTGTTCACCCCGCACCGGCCCGCCGTCTACACGACACCGATCCTGGAGACCTGGCGACGCGCCCACTACGAGCGGGCCGCGCTGTACGACCTGCCGTACACGGTGGCGGAGGGATTCGCCGCCCGGCACGGCATCGCGCGCGGAACGTTCCTGGAGCGGATCGCGCCCCGGCTCACCCGGCTGGAACGGCTGCGCCTGCAGGAGTCCGCGCGTGACCTGGGGGCCGACGCGGTACGAGCCGACCTGACCACGATGCCGCTGACCCGGCTGGCGTCGTACGTGCTCGCCCTCTCCCTGGAGGACCGGCGGAGCCGCCGCGCCGAGCTGACGTCGGCGCTGCGTGCGGCGGCCCGCCGTACGGCCGGCGAGCAGGCCGGACGCTGGGGAACCGTGGCGGCGGTGCTCGACGACAGCTTCTCGGCGTACGGCTCGGGGCAGAAGCGTCGCCGGCCGCTCGCGGTCGCGCTGGCCTGCCACTTCCTACTGGAGGCGCTGGCCGCCGAGTACACGCCGCTGTGGCTGTCGGGCCGGTCCGACGCGCTGGATGTCCGGCCGTACGGGCCGACGCCGCTCGGCGAGAGGATCCTCGACGGCCTGGAGCTCGGCCCGGATCGCCTCGTCATCGTCTCCGACGGGTGGGACAACGCACCGCCGGGACTGGCCGGTGAGGTGCTGCGGATCTGGCGCACCCGGCTCGACCCCTCCCACGCCTGCGGCATCGTCCACCTCAACCCGGTGTACGACGCTGCCGACTTCGACGTGCGGCGGCTGGCACCGGCCGTCCCGACCGCCGGCATCCGTGACGCGGAGACCCTGGTCGCGCTGGTGGAGCTGGCGCAGTTCGCGGAGGGCCGTACGGGCCTCGCGGAGCTGCGCGCCCATCTGGCGCAGCGCGTCGAGGACTTCCTCCGGGAGGACACGTGACCGAGCGAAGCGAGGGAACCAAAAAGCACAGCACCCTGGTCACGGGGCCGACGAAGGAGGTCCCGTGACCGATCTGTCCCTGAACGGACTCGCCACCCGCCCGTCGCAGGTGTGGGGCGGGGTGCGGCTCGTTCCGCTCGTCCGCGACGAGCCGATCGAGGACCTGCGGCTCGACGCCCAGGTGTACGACGCCGACGTGGGAGTGGTCGCGGTCGGCCCGCGGATCGCCTACTGCTCCTACATCCCACACGGCTTCGTGGCGACGTGGGCGGATGACGGCACGCCGGCCGCGGCGTACGGCACCCAGTTGCGGAACCCCGCGGACCGCGACCGCGCACCCGCCCGGATGCCGCTGCGGTTCCACCACCGGATGGCGCGGCGGGTCGACAAGAACCGGCTGCGCTTCCTCCCTCTGCACCTGGCGCTCGAGGGCTACCTGGCGCTGCACTTCGGCGGGCCGGAGATCGCGTGGGAGGAGTGGTCGCAGCAGGCGATCCGCCGCGGGCTGTCGCCGCGTGTGGAGGAGGCGTACACGGGCGCCGCGGTCCGGGGACTGGCCGACGCCCTGCGGGTGTTCGAGATCCATCCGGGCCAGTGCGGGGTCCTCGTCTACGTCGCGGACGCGCTCGCCGCAGCGTTCGTGGTGCCGCACCCGGATGACTACCGCGCCCTCCACTCGACCCTGGTCCACGACCTGTACGGCGAGCTGATCTACCACTACGCGATGCTCGGCGGGCCGGTGCCCGCCTTCAAGGCGCGCATCGCGGACACGACGGTGCGTTCGCTCGCCGATCTGCGGGCCGCGGCCGCCGCGCAGCGGGACGAGTGGGCGACCTTCCACGACGAGGTCATGGCGGGCGGGCTGCTCAGCGGCGACTACACGTACGAGTACGTCCAGGAGGTGGGGCCGTACCGCCTGTCCCGGCTCATGCCGTCCTTCGAGCGGCAGCGGGACAACCACATCGGCGAGCTCATCGACGACGACGCCGGGCGGCTCGCGTACCTCAAGACGTTCCGGCTGTCGGAGAACCAGGTCCGGCGCGGCCACCTGCTGACCCGGTTGGCCGCGGGTGACTGGCGGCTGTCCACGACGGCCGCCGCGATGGGCGTCACCGAGTTCGAGCTCGTCCGGCGGATCGAGGCCGCCGGCTTCGGGTACCTGCTCCGCCAGGATCTCCGCGACCACTACCGCGCCCGGGCCCGCCGGTGATCCGGCGAGCCCAGCGCGCGCTCATGCCTCGCCGAACACACCGGCGCCCAGACTCCCCCGGCTGATCTCCCACATCCAGGCCCGCTATCGGCCGCTCGACCCGCGGTGCCAGTGGGTCCCGGCCCCCGACCGGGCCCTGTTCACCGCATCCGCACAGCGTTGATCACAGGTCGACCTGGGTGCCCATGACCACCGTGCGCGCCTCGGGGAGGCAGAAGTACTCCGCCGGGCTGGCGGCGTTGTGCGCCAGCGCGAGGAACAGCTTCTTCTGCCACTGGTGCATCCCCGGCGCCTGCGTGAACCGCAGCGTCCCCCGCGACAGGAAGTAGGACGCACCGTCCGGGTCGATGTCGAACTCGGTGCCCGGTGGCGCGGGCCGGGACGCCGCCAGGCGCAGGGCGGCGGGGATGTCCTGCTCGTCCTGGAACCCGTACCGCGCGGTGAGATGGAAGATGCCGTCGTCGTGGTAGCCGAGGTCGTCGATGCTGATCCGCTCCGCCGCGGGGATGTGCGGAACATTCTCGTTCGTCACCGAGACGATCACCACGCGCTCGTGCACCACGTGGTTGTGGTCGAGGTTGGCCCGCAGGGCGAGCGGAGTGGTCTTCTTCCCCGGGTGCGGGAACACCGCCGTGCCCGGCACCCGCGTCACCTGCATCTCGTGGATCTTCTCGATGAACTCCGGCAGCGGGCCCTCCTTCTCGGCGCGGCGGGCCGTCACGATCTCGCGGCCCCGCTCCCACGTCTTCATGATCGTGAACACCGAGATCGCGATCAGCAGGGGCAGCCAGCCGCCGTGCGTGACCTTGGTCAGGTTGGCCGCGAAGTAGGTGACCTCCGCGCCGCCGATCACGACCGCGAAGACCACCAGCCGCCACGCCGGCCAGTCCCAGTGCGCCCGCGCGACCACCAGGAAGAGCACGGTGGTGATGATGAGAGTCCCGGTGACCGCCACTCCGTACGCCGTCGCCAGGTGCTCGGAGGAGCGGAAGCCGAGCATCAGCGCCAGCACGCCGGCGAACAGGATCCAGTTGACGGCGGGGACGTACACCTGCCCGATCTCCCGCGCCGAGGTGTGCCGGATCCGCACGTACGGCAGGAACCCCAGCCGCACGGCCTGCCGGGACACCGAGAACGCACCGGTGATCACGGCCTGGGAGGCGATCACCGTGGCCGCCGTCGCCAGGATCACCATCGGAAGCCGCGCCCAGCTCGGCAGCAGCAGGAAGAACGGGCTGGCGACGCTCTTGGGGTCGCGCAGGATCAGCGCGCCCTGGCCGAGATAGTTCAGCGTCAGCGCGGGGAAGACGACGGCGAACCAGGCACGCCGGATCGGCCGGCGGCCGAAGTGGCCCATGTCGGCGTACAGCGCCTCCGCACCCGTGATCGACAGGACCACCGCGCCCATCGCGATGAACGCGATGTACGGGTGCTCCAGCAGGAACGCGCCGGCGTACGTCGGGGACAGCCCGAGGAGGATGCCCGGCTTCCGGATCACCTCGCCGATCCCGGCGGCGGCGATCGCCACGAACCACAGCACCATGACCGGGCCGAACAGGCTTCCGACACGGTGCGTGCCCCACCGCTGCCCCAGGAACAGCAGCGCCAGGATGCTCGCCGAGATCGGCAGGATCAGGTGCGAGACGGCGGGCGTGGACACCTTCAGGCCCTCGACCGCCGACAGCACCGAGATCGCCGGCGTGATGACGCTGTCGCCGTAGAACAGCGAGGCCCCGAACACACCGAGGGCCATCGCCAGCGCCGCCCTGCCGCGCACGTTGCCGAGCACGCGTCGGACCAGGGCGGCAAGTGCCATCACCCCGCCCTCGCCGTCGTTGTCGGCTCGCAGGATGAACGTCACGTACTTCACCGACACGATCAGCGTGACCGACCAGAACACCATCGAGATCACGCCGTACACGTCGCCGCTCGTGGGGCGGACGGCCCCGTTGTCGATGCTGAACACCGTCTGCAGGGCGTACAGCGGGCTGGTGCCGATGTCGCCGTACACGACCCCGAGGGCACCGAGCATCAGCGCCCACAGCCCCGACCGGTGCCCGGACGAGGCCGGCTCGGAATCGGACGGGGCGTCTCGCAGCGCGGAGTCGGTCATGTGACCATAGGTACCGGACCCGTACGACGGTGGCCATCAGCGGGGTCGGCGTTCCGCGCTAAGCCCGTTCGGCGAGGGCGTGGCCGATCTCCCGGGTCGCCGGATAAAGCCGCAGATAAAGCGCGTAGAGGTCGTCGTAGCGGGGCCGTACGCGCGGGTCCGGCGTGATCCGTTCGCGCACGGGGTTCCAGGCGTCGATGGACGGGTCGGCGACGGCGCTCGCGGCGAGGAACGCGGCGCCGTAGCAGGCGCCGATCGTGACGGTCCTGATCTCCTGCTCCAGCCCGGTGACGTCGGAGACGACGCGGGTCCACAGGCCGCCGCGCGTGCCGCCGCCGACGGCGACGATCCGGCGGACGTCCCCACCGGCGGCGCGCATCGTCTCCACGTTGTGGCGGACGCCGAAGGCGGTCGCCTCCAGGGCGGCGCGGTACAGATCGCCCCGCGTGTGCTCGACGGTCAGTCCCGCGATCACCCCGCGCGCGTGGGGGTCGGCGATCGGGGTCCGCTCACCGGCGAAGTACGGCAGCATCAGCAGTCCGCGCGCTCCAGGACCGGACTCCTTCGCCTCGGCCAGGAGCGCCGCGTGGTCCGGGGAGCCGAACAGGTCCCGCAGCCACTCGGTGATCATCCCGGAGGTCGCCATGCCGCCGGCGAGGTTGCGGGTGCCCGGCAGCGCGCCGACGGTGCTCCACAGCTCGGGGACGAGCAGCCGGTCGGGCACGGTGTTGATGAGGAACATCGTGCTGCCGTACATCAGCATGAGGTCGCCGGTGCCCTGCGCGCCGACGCTGAGGGCCTCCGACCAGGCGTCGATCGTGCCGGTGATGACCGGGACGCCGGCCGGCAGACCGGTGACGGCGGCGGCGTCGGCGGTGACGCGCCCGGCGATCTCACCGGGCCAGCGCAGCGGCGGCAGGTCGATCCCCGGGGCGACGTATTCCGCCCACGGGCGGTACCACTGCCGGGCGACGGAGTCGTACAGCGGCACGGCCTGGCTCGCCGAGTGGTGGTCGAGGACGTACGCGCCGGTGAGCCGGTCGGCCAGGTACGACGCCGGCATGTACAGCCGGCGCGCCCGCGCCGCGACGTCCGGTTCGTGCTCGGCGACCCAGGCGATCTTCGGACCGACCGCCTGGGTGGACAGGAGGGAACCGCAGCGGCGCAGGACTTCCTCGCGGCCCAGTTCGGCGTCGAGGCGGGCGATCTGCTCGGTGGCACGGGTGTCCACGCCGTACAGGATGGCCGGGCGCAGCGGCGTGCCCGCCTCGTCGGTCAGGAGGACGCATGGGCCCATGCCGCTGACGCCGACGGCCGTGACCGGGTCTCCCGCGCCGGCCAGCTCGCGGGCGATCGCGACGAACTCGTCCCACCAGATCCAGGCGTCCATCTCGACATGCCCGGAACGCGGGCGATCCACCGCGTGCGGGCGGACCGCGGTGGCGAGCACGGTCCCGTCCTCGCCCACCAGCACGCCCTTGGTGCTCGACGTGCCGACGTCGACCCCCAGGTACGTCATGCGGTCATGTCTCCGCACAGGTGGTCCTCGTAGGGCGGCGCCACGACCGTGGCACGGCCGATGTCCAGCCGGGGGCGGGCACCGGCGATGGACGGCCGGGACCAGGCGATCTCACCGGATCTGCTCACGCCCCTGATCGTGCCACGGCCGGCGCCTCGTCGACGCGGGCAGAAGGCTTGGCGAAGGCGGATGCGGGACCGCGGTCTGCGCCGATCCGCCCCGTTTCGCGACCGCGATCACCGAGCGTTCCGCACGCCAGCACCGCGACGCGCTCGTTAGGAAAGGGAAAGGGTGTCGACCGACAGCTGCCAGAGCCGCTCGGCCGCCTCGGGGTCGAGGGCGTACGCAGCGACGCCGCGGCGGGTGCCCGGCCGGTTCGGCTCGGCCTGCTGGCAGTCCTCGAAGTATCGCCCGCCGACGCCGTCGAGCAGGGGTGACGTCGCGACCAGGACGGACGTGGCGGCGCCCTGTTCCGGCGTCTTCCAGGCCGGGCCTTCTCCCCCCATCTGGGCCCGCAGCCGGTCGAGCTCCTCCTCGGTGATGTGTCGCTGCAGGTTCGTCGGGATCGCGCCGGGCATCAGGGCGTTGACGGTGATGCCGTCGTCCGCCCAGCGCTTCGTCGCCTCGACGGCGAACAGCACGTTGGCCGTCTTCGACTGGCCGTAGGCGGCCCACGGGTCGTACGGGCGCTGCCGGAAGTGGACGTCCTCGAACACCACGGGCGAGCGCAGGTGCGCGGAGGAGCTGACCGACACGACCCGGGCTCCCCCGGCCGTGGCCAGCGCCCGGTGCAGTCCCGTGGCGAGCGCGGAGTGACCAAGGTGGTTGGTCGCGAACTGCAGCTCCCACCCCTCCGGCGTCCGCGTCTCGGGCGACGCCATCACGCCCGCGTTGTTGACGAGAATGTGCAGCGGTCCGTCCCAGGCGGCGACGAACGACGCGACGGAGGCCTGGTCGGCCAGGTCCAGCGGGGCGACGAGGACCTGCTTGTTGCCGGTGGTCGTGATGACGTCCTCGGCGGTGCGCCGCCCAGCCTCTTCGTTGCGTACGGCAAGGGTCACCTCCGCCCCGGCGCCGGCGAGCGCTCGGGCGGTCTCGACACCGATGCCGGACGCCCCGCCGGTCACGATGGCGCGGCGGCCGGTGAGGTCGATGCCGTCCACGACCTCGGCGGCCGTGGAGTCGACGTTGAACGGTGTGGTGATGCGGGTGCTCATGGTCTCCGCTGTCTCCCCTCGGCGATCCGGAGGGGCCGCTCCGGTAAGATCAAAACCGGAGGACCCTCCGATACAGTGGAGACTAAGTGGAGCCTCCTCCGGTTTGCAAATCGACCACCGAACCCGGACAGTCGGCTGGTCACCCGAACGGACCGACGAGGAGGAGCCGTGCCGGCCACCGGCCCCCGCCCTCTGCGCGCCGACGCCCGCCGCAACCGCGAGCGGCTGCTCGAGGCCGCGGTGCGCGCGTTCGCCGCAGAAGGAGCGGATGCCACGCTCGACGCAATCGCCAAGGACGCGGGTGTCGGCATCGGAACGCTGTACCGCCACTTCCCCACCCGCGAGGCGCTCATCGAGGCCGCCTACCGGAACGAGCTCGCCCGGCTGTGCGACGCCGTGCCGGACCTGCTGCGGACCCTGCCGCCGGACGAGGCGACCCGCGCCTGGATGGACCGCTTCATCGACTACATGGCGACCAAGAACCACATGGGGGACGCACTGCGCGCGGTCATCGCCTCCGGCGGGGACCCGTTCGCGCAGAGCCGCGACCGACTGTCCGACGCGATCACGACGATGCTCCAGGCGGGCGCGGCCGACGGGTCCCTGCGCTCGAACGTCGACCCGCTCGACGTCCTCATGAGCCTCGCCGGGGCGTCCTTCGCCGCCGGAGAGCCGGAGCACCGTGAGCGCGTCGGCCGCATGCTCGACCTGCTGGTGGACGGCCTCCGCTACCGCCGACAGCATCCGTGATCATCGAGGGTGATGACACCGCTCGGTACTAATTCTCTGGACGATCACGAACGCGAAGATTGAGTACTTGTGCTCATGCGTCGCGATGTCGTTTCGTCGACGGTGTCAGCATGAGCACTCCGGTTCAGCCCACCACCACCCATGCGTTCTTCGTTCAGTCGGCGATCTCCTTCGGCGCCTCGCTGGCGGCCTGCGCGGTCGGCATCGTTTATCTGCCCGTGAACGGCTGGGTCCGAGGCTTTCTCGGCGTCAGCCTCCTGTACGTGGTCACCTCGGCGTTCACTCTCGCCAAGTGCGTTCGCGATCGGCACGAGATGACGAGCGTCGCCGGCCGGGTCGACCAGGCCCGCATCGACAAGTTGCTCGCCGAACACGACCCGTTCACCACCTGATCAACGATCCTCGGCGGTGGCCTCCGCGTGACCGCGCAGGCCGCCGAAGGCTTCCCTCCGCCGCACGGAGACGGTAATGTGAGTTACCTACCGTTCGGTCAGTAAATGGCGAGCGACTGGCTTGGAGGCCGGCCCGATGACCGTACTGAGCAGCTACGTCGGCGGCGGATGGCAGCGACCTGCGGGCGACGGCGTGCCCCTGCACGA
The DNA here is from genome assembly GCF_024055795.1 of Actinoallomurus purpureus. GTDB lineage: Bacteria > Actinomycetota > Actinomycetes > Streptosporangiales > Streptosporangiaceae > Actinoallomurus > Actinoallomurus purpureus. Next base: position 20,177 of record NZ_JAMXMY010000016.1, read on the forward strand.
CGCCGCGACCGGCGAGGAGATCGCCCGCGTCTCCACCGCGGGGATCGACCTGGCCGCCGCCCTGGATTACGGCCGCCGCGTCGGCGGCCCCGCGCTGCGCGCGCTGACCTTTCACCAGCGCGCGGCCCTGCTGAAGGCCCTGGCCTCGCACCTGCGCGAGCACCGCGAAGAGCTGTACGCGCTGTCGGCCCGGACGGGCGCCACGCTGAACGACTCGCGCTTCGACGTGGACGGCGGCATCGGCGTGCTGTTCGCGTACGCGAGCCGGGGCCGCCGCGAGCTGCCCGACGACACGGTGTACGTCGACGGGCCGGTCGAGCCGCTCGGCAAGGGCGGCACGTTCGTCGGCCAGCACGTCTGCACTCCGCTGCTCGGCGTCGCGATCCAGATCAACGCCTTCAACTTCCCGGTGTGGGGGCCGCTGGAGAAGCTCGCCCCCGCCTTCCTCGCGGGCATGCCGAGCCTGATCAAGCCCGCCGAGCAGACCGCGTACCTCACCGAGCGGCTGGTCCGGCTGATCGTCGACTCCGGGCTGCTGCCGGAGGGCACCGTCCAGCTCGTCTGCGGCCCGCCCGGCGACCTGCTCGACCACGTGACCGGCCAGGACCTGGTGGCCTTCACCGGGTCGGCCGCCACCGCCCGCAAGCTCCGCGCGCACCCGGCGATCGTCCGCGAGGCGGCGCGGTTCACCGCCGAGGCCGACTCGCTCAACTGCTCGATCCTGGGGCCGGACGCCGGGCCGGGCACGCCGGAGTTCGACCTGTACGTGAAGCAGCTCGTCACCGAGATGACCGTGAAGGCCGGGCAGAAGTGCACCGCCATCCGGCGGGCGCTCGTCCCGGCCGAGCTGATGGACGACGTCGCGGCGGCGGTGTGCGACCGGCTCGCGAAGGTCACCGTCGGCGACCCGTCCCGCGAGGACGTGCGCATGGGGGCCCTCGCCGGCCTTGACCAGCGCGAGGAGGTGCGCCGGGCGGTCAAGGCCCTGCGCGGCGCGGCGCGGCTGATCTTCGGCGACCCCGACCACGTCGAGCCGGTCGGCGCCGACGCCGACCGAGGCGCCTTCGTCTCCCCGATGCTGCTGCGCTGCGACGATCCCGACCGCGCCGAGCCGCACGAGGTCGAGGCGTTCGGGCCGGTGTCCACGCTCCTGCCGTACACCTCGACCGAGCAGGCGATCGAGCTGGCCGCGCGCGGCCGGGGCAGCCTCACCGGGTCCGTCGTCACCGCCGACACCGGCTTCGCCCGGGAGGTCGTCATCGGTCTCGCGCCGTGGCACGGCCGGCTGCTCGTCCTCGACCGCGACGACGCGAAGGAGTCCACCGGGCACGGCTCGCCGCTGCCCAACCTCGTGCACGGCGGCCCGGGGCGCGCGGGCGGCGGCGAGGAGATGGGCGGCCTGCGCGGCGTGCTGCACCACATGCAGCGCACCGCCGTCCAGGGCACCCCGGCGACGCTGAGCGCGGTGACCGGCCGCTGGGTCCCCGGTGCCGCGAGGCGCACGCACGTCTCCGGCACCGGCGAGGGCGTGCACCCGTTCCGCAAGTCCCTCGCCGAGTTGCGGGTGGGCGACGCGGTGACGGCCGGGCCCCGTACGGTCACGCTGGAGGACATCGACCACTTCGCGGATTTCACCGGCGACACGTTCTACGCCCACACCGACGAGGAGGCCGCCAAGGCCAACCCGCTGTTCGGCGGCATCGTCGCCCACGGCTACCTCGTCGTGTCGCTGGCCGCCGGGCTGTTCGTCGCTCCCGAGCCGGGGCCGGTCCTCGCCAACTACGGCCTGGAGAACCTCCGGTTCCTCACCCCGGTCAAGCCCGGCGACGAGCTGACCGTGACGCTGACCGCCAAGCAGATCACGCCGCGCGCGAACGCCGGTTACGGCGAGGTGCGCTGGGACGCCGACGTCACCAACCAGACCGGGGAGTCGGTGGCCAAGTACGACGTGCTCACCCTCGTCGCGAAGGAGAAGACGTCATGACCGAGCGAAGCGAGGGAATCAATAAGCACAGCACCTCTGGTCACTCCTCCGACGAAGGAGGACTCATGACCGCCGTCGCCGAGACCGACCTCGCGCGGCACTTCGAGCACACCATCGAGCGGGACCAGCGCATCGAGCCCCGCGACTGGATGCCCGAGGCCTACCGGGCCACGATGATCCGCCAGATCGCACAGCACGCGCACTCGGAGATCATCGGCATGCAGCCGGAGGGCGACTGGATCACCCGCGCGCCGTCCCTGCGGCGCAAGGCGATCCTCCTCGCCAAGGTGCAGGACGAGGCGGGCCACGGCCTGTACCTCTACTCCGCCGCCGAGACCCTCGGTGTCGACCGGGCCGACCTCACCACCCGGCTGATCGAGCGGCGGCAGAAGTACTCCTCGATCTTCAACTATCCGACGCCGGCGTACGCCGACGTCGGCGTGATCGGCTGGCTGGTCGACGGGGCGGCGATCTGCAACCAGGTGCCGCTGTGCCGCAGCTCGTACGGGCCGTACGCCCGCGCGATGATCCGCATCTGCAAGGAGGAGTCGTTCCATCAGCGGCAGGGTTACGAGTTGCTGATGACGATGATGCGCGGCACCGACGCCCAGCGGGCGATGGTCCAGGACGCCGTGGACCGCTGGTGGTGGCCGAGCCTGATGATGTTCGGCCCGCCCGACCAGGACTCGCCGAACACCGCGCGGTCGATGGCCTGGAAGGTCAAGCGCCACACGAACGACGAGCTGCGCCAGCGGTTCGTCGACATGACGGTGCCGCAGGCCGAGGCGCTGGGCGTCACGCTGCCCGACCCGGACCTGCGGTGGAACCCCGAGCGCGGCCACCACGACTTCGGCCCGATCGACTGGGACGAGTTCAAGCGGGTGCTGCGCGGCGACGGCCCGTGCAACGCCGAGCGCATCGACCGGCGCCGCCGCGCCCACGAGGAGGGCGCGTGGGTCCGCGAGGCCGCCGCGGCCCACGCCGCCAAACGGAGGACTCCATGAGCGGGCGCGCGTCGTCTGGACTGAGGAGCGCCGGGAGCGAAGCGACCAGAGCGACGAGGGAAGACGACGCGTTGGGTGCCCGCTCACCGCGAGCGAAGGGAGCGCGACGAGCATGAACGATCTCTATGAGGTGTTCGTGCGCGGGAAGCGCGGGCTCAACCACGTGCACGTCGGGTCGTTGCACGCCTCCGACGACGAGATGGCGCTGCGCAACGCGCGGGACCTCTACACCCGCCGCAACGAGGGCGTGAGCATCTGGGTGGTCAAGGCGTCGCACATCACGGCGTCCAGCCCGGACGAGAAGGATCCGTTCTTCGCCCCCTCGGCGGACAAGGTCTACCGGCACCCGACCTTCTACGACATCCCCGACGACGTGCCGCACATGTGATCGGAGCGTCATGTCCTTCGACAACGTCTACGAGGCCCTGACCGGGGACGGCGACGCGCGCTGGGCGTTCGGCACGGGGTTCACCGACCCGCTGGCCGGCGTCGAGACCGCGGTTCCGCCGGGCGTCGACCGCGCCGACCTGACCGCCTACTGCCTCATGCTCGGCGACGACGCCCTGGTCATGTCCCACCGGCTGCAGGAGTGGTGCACGAACGCGCCCGACCTGGAGGAGGAGGTGGCCCTGGCCAACATCGCACTGGACCTCCTCGGCCAGGCGCGGCTGCTGTACGCCCGGGCGGGTCACGCCGACGGCACCGGCCGGGGCGAGGACCACTACGCGTTCTTCCGTGGCGAGGAGGAGTTCGCCGGCGTCCGCCTCGTCGAGACCCCGCGCGGCGACTTCGGCGACCTGATCGCGAAGCTGCTGGTCTTCTCCACCTGGCGGCTCGCCCTGCTGCAGCGGCTGATCCCCTCCCGCGACCCCGTTCTCGCGGCCATCGCCGCCAAGGGGGTCAAGGAGGTCGCCTACCACCGCGACCACGCCGCGCGGTGGACCGTACGTCTCGGTGACGGCACCGACGAGTCGCACCGGCGGATGCAGGCGGGACTCGACCGGATCTGGCCGCTGGTCGCCGAGCTGTTCACCCCGCACGAGGCCGAGGTGCGTTCGGCCCGCTCGGGCGTCGGCGCGGACCCGGCCGACCTGCGCGCGGAGTTCGACGCCGTCCTGGACCAGGTGCTCACGGCGGCGACGCTGCGCCGCCCCGACGTGCCGCCGGACCCGGGCGGACGACGAGGCCTGCACACCGGCGCCCTCGGGCTGCTGCTCGCCGAGCTGCAGAGCGTGGCCCGCGCTCACCCGGAGGCGACGTGGTGACCGCGGTGACGGACGCGCGGGCGGTGGCCGAGACGGTCACCGACCCCGAGCTGCCGATCCTCACGCTCGCGGACCTGGGCGTGCTGCGCGACGTGGCCGAGGAGGACGGCCGGGTCGTCGTGGCCATCACCCCGACGTACTCCGGGTGCCCCGCGATGGACGCCATGCGCGCCGACCTGGTCCGCGCGCTGCGGGCCGCCGGTCACGACGAGGTCGAGGTGCGCACCGTGCTGCACCCGCCGTGGAGCACCGACTGGATCAGCGCGGAGGGCCGCCGGAAACTCGCCGATGCGGGCATCTCCCCTCCCGGCGCCGCACCGCGGCGTGCGCGAGGGCCGATCCCGCTCGCCCTCGGCCCGACCGTGCGCACGGTCCGGTGCCCGCGCTGCGGCTCCGCCGACACCGAGGAGACCTCGGCGTTCGGCCCCACCGCCTGCCGGGCGCTGCACCGGTGCCGCGCCTGTCTCGAACCCTTCGAGCACGTCAAGGAGATCTGAGGTGACCGTGAGCACACCGGCGCCCGCGCGGGCACGCCGCGGGTTCCACCGCCTGAAGGTCGCCTCGGTGGAACGGCTGTGCGCCGACGCGGTGGCGGTGACGTTCGACGTCCCCCCGGAGCTCGCCGACGTCTACGCCTTCCGCGCGGGCCAGTCGCTGACGCTGCGCCGTACGGTCGGCGGCCGGGAGGAGCGGCGGTCGTACTCCGTCTGCGTGCCGGAGGGCGCCGCCCCGCGCATCGGCGTCCGGGAGGTGCCCGACGGCCTGTTCTCCTCCTGGCTGGTGCGGCACGTGCGTGCCGGTGACGAGATCGAGGTCGGCCCGCCCACCGGCGGGTTCACCCCCGGCGACGAGACGGCGGGCCACCACGTGTTCGTCGCGGCCGGGTCCGGGATCACGCCGGTCCTCTCGATCGCAGCCACGGTCCTGCGCGACCCGGCGGCCACCGCCACGCTGCTGTACGCGAACCGCCGGACCGACACCGTGATGTTCGCCGACGACGTGGCGGACCTGAAGGACCGCCACCTCGACCGGCTCGAACTGGTCCACGTCCTGTCCCGCGAACCCCTCGAAGCCGAGCTGTTCACCGGGCGGCTGGACGCGGCGAAGCTCACCGCGCTGTTCGCGTTGCTCCCGTCTCTCGATGACGTGGTGCACTGGTGGCTGTGCGGGCCGTACGCCATGGTCGAGGACCTGCGGGCCGTGCTCGACCGGGCGGGCGTCCCGATGGATCGGGTGCACCGGGAGCTGTTCTTCGTCGAGGACGTCCCGCCCGCCCCGGTCCGCCACGAGGAGGCCCCGCCCGACGGCGCGACCAGCGAGGTGACGCTGCTCCTCGACGGGCGTTCCACCACGGCCGCCGTGCCACGCGATACGCCGCTGCTGGACGCGATGCAGCGGGTCCGGCCCGACCTGCCGTTCGCCTGCAAGGGCGGTGTCTGCGGCACCTGCCGGGCCAAGGTGACCGACGGCAAGGTCCACATGCGGCGCAACTTCGCCCTGGAGGAGTCCGAGGTCGACGCCGGATTCGTGCTCACCTGCCAGTCCACGCCGCTGTCGGAGCGGGTCGGCCTCGACTACGACGCCTAGATGCGCTCGCCCTGCTTCAGGGCGTACGGCGGTGGACGGCCTATGGTCCCTCGGCCGGGGAGTCGGGGGCGGGGCCCGGCCGGTGAACGGGGCCGTGGGAGTCGTCGCAGTGCTCGTCCGGCCGCAAGCCGATCGACAACAGCGGGTCGGGGTTGTGGTCGACCTGAAGCGTCGTGTGGGTGATCTGGTACGACTCCGCCAGGACCGCCTCCAGGTCGGCGCGTACGGCGTGGCAGTCCTTCCCCGGCGCGACCAGGATGTGCGCGGACGCCGCGGGCATGCCGGACGTGATCTGCCAGACGTGCAGGTCGTGCACCTCCGTGACGTACGGGCGGGCGGCCAGGGCCTGGCCGACCTCTTCCGGTGACAGGCCGGCGGGGGCCGCCTCGAGGAAGATCCGCCCGGACTCGCGGACCAGCCCGACCCCTGCCTTGACCATCAGGACGACCACGACCAGGGAGGCGATGGCGTCCGCGCGGGCGAACCCGGTGAGCACCATGATCAGACCGGCCACCGCCGTGGCGATGAAGGCGTACAGGTCGGTGAGGATGTGCTGGAAGGCACCTTCGATGTTGAGGCTGGTGCGGTTGGCCTTGGAGATCATCCAGGCGGCCGCGACGTTGACGACGATGCCGACGAGCGCGGTGGCCAGCACCAGTCCGCCTGTCACCTGCGGCGGGCTGACCAGCCGGCGGATCGCCTCGTAGGCGAGCCACGCCGACAGCAGGAGGAGCGAGAGCCCGTTGGCCTGGGCGGACAGGATCTCGGCGCGCTTGAGACCGTAGGTGAAGCCGCCCGTGGGGGGCTTGGCGGCCAGCCGCATGGCCACGAGCGCCAGCACGATGGAGGCGGCGTCGGTGAGCATGTGCGCCGCGTCGGAGATCAGCGCCAGGGAGTGCGCCAGCACGCCGACGACGACCTCGCCCGCCATGTACGCGACGATCAGGCCGAGCGCCCCGCTCAGCCAGCGCGAGTCGGCGTCCTCACTGACACCGTGGGCGTGCCCCTCGTGACCGTGAGCGGCCTGCCCGGAGCCGTCGGGACCGCCGGCGTGCGCGTCATGGGCCCTCATGTCACGTCTTCCTCGGTCAGGTGGCGTTCGGGATGGGCGGCGGCCGGGGCGTGGCCGATGTGGGTGAGCGCGATGTCCAGCAGCAGACGCACGTGCGCGTCCGCGAGCCGGTAGTACGCCATCCGCCCGGCCCGGCGCACCTGGACGACCCGGTGGGCGCGCAGCAACCGCAGGTGGTGGGAGACGGCCGACTCGCTGGCCCCGGCGACGGCGGCCAGGTCGCACACGCACATCTCGCCTTCGAGCAGCGCGACGAGCACCTTCAGGCGGCCCGGATCGGCGAGCAGCCCGAACACGTCGGCGGCCTCGGCGACATCGCCCTCCGGGGGCATGGACGCTCTGACGGTGGCGACCCGGTCCGCGTCGACCACTCGCAGCGCGCACGCCTCGATGCCGACGACCACCCGATCGTCTGAACGATTGCTCATACGTCGCTACTTTACGTTCCACGTCCTGCGACGCCAAGCCACCCCCCTCGCGTAGCACTACCGGGCGGGCATCCGTTTGATGGCGATCACCGCGACGTCGTCGTCCAGACTTCCGTCGACGTACGCGCGGAGGTCCTCGTGGAGGCGCTCGACGAGAGGCGCCGGGTCGTCCTCCCGCCAGGAGGCGAGGCGTTCGGCGAGGGGGTAGAAGGTGCCGGTGGCGTCGCGGGCCTCGATCACGCCGTCGGTGTACAGGAGCAGGAGATCACCGGGATGGAAGGGGAACGCGTCGACGTCATTCTCGTCCGGGGACAGTTCCCCCAGGCCGAGCGGCGGCGCGGGCGTGCCGGCCCGCAGTTCCGTGACGCCGCCACCGGGCGTCAGCAGCAGAGGCGGCGGGTGCCCGCGGTTCGCGACGCGCACCCGCGGCTCTTCGTCGGGGATGTCGAGCACGGCGGCGGTGACGAACCCCTCCCCCTCCCCCGGCCCCGGGTCACCGTCGCCGGTCCGGGCGGGTTCGGCCTCCGCGGCGCCGTCGAGGAAGGACAGCAGATCGGGGAGCGCGGACCGCAGGTGCGCGGCCGCCCGGAACGCCCCGACCACCAGGGCGGACGTGTCGACGGCGGCCAGGCCCTTCCCCCGGACGTCACCGATGATCAGCCGGGTGCCGCCGGCGATGCGCGCCGCGCCGAACAGGTCGCCGCCGACCTTCGCCTCCTGCTCGGCGGTCAGGTACAGCGACGCGATGCACAGCGGCCCGATCCGCTCGGGGAGGGGACGCATCAGCGCGCGCTGCGCCGTCTCGGCGACCGACCGGGCCGCCTTCAGCTCCCGCCGGTGCCGCTGCCGTACGGCGGTGAAGAACACGATCAGGCCCGAGATCAGCACCAGCGAGGAGAGCTGCGTCTCGAACTCCGCCACCCCGCTCCACCGGTCGAACGCGCCGGTGAGCACCTCGGCGGCGACGGCCACCAGGCCGATCAGCGCGACCGACCCGGGGCCGGCGAAGGACGCCGTGATCGCCGGTGCCACGATCAGCAACGGCCCCAGGTGGATCCGGGGCCCGTTGAGGACGTCGGCCGCCACGATCACCGCGATCAGCGCCAGCGGGAGCACCACCAGCGCGCGCCCCTGCCGCCATGACCGTGACCGGACCGATCGGTGCTTTCCGAACCGCCGCACGATCCCTGCGTACCCGCTGGTCAGCGGCAGTCACCCGGCGGCGGCGCTACGTTCGGGCGACGGCGTGGGCCTCGGCCCGCCGCTCCGGGGTGCGGACGTGCTCCGGCAGCAGGCCGAACACCATGACCCGGGCCACGACCTGGGACAGCAGCCGCCTGCCGCGCGGGCCGTCGGCGATCCGGGGCAGGCGTGGCTCGGCGTTCGCCAGCGCCCGGTCGATGACGTGACGCTGGATGATCTGCTGCACCGCCTGCGTGCCGATCGTCGGGACGGCCCGGCGTCGCTGGACGCGGCGCACCAGGTCCGGGTTGAACGTCCGGTCGAACCTCGCGGGGTCTGCCTGCGCGCGGTACAGCGGCTCGGCCAGCAGGTTGGCCGTTGCCACGGCGTCCTGGACGGCGAGGTTGATGCCGACCCCGCCGATCGGCGACATCGTGTGGGCGGCGTCCCCGATGGCGAGCAGGCCCGGCCGGTCCCAGCGGTGGAGCCGGTTCATGCCGACTTCGAGGAAGGCGGCCTTGTCCCAGTCGTCGATCTCGCCGACCCGGTCGGCCAGGGACGGCATCAGCCGCGCGAGCCGGTCCCGCAGGTCCTCCAGGCCCCGGGCGCGGACCTGCTCGTACGATCCTTTGGGGATGAGGAAGGCGATCTGCCAGTAGTCACCCCGGTCGATCATCGCCGCCATCTCCCCCTGGCCGATGACGCCGCCGAGACCGCTCGGGTCGCCGGGCCGACGGGAGATCCGCAGCCACAGGACGTCCATCGGCGCGCCGAGTTCGGTGGGGACCATGCCGGCGGCACGGCGCAGATCGGACCGGCGGCCGTCCGCGGCGACCGTGAGCACCGCGCGCAGGTCGTGCTCGCCCGTGGCGTCCCGGTAGCGCAGTCCTCGCACCGCGCCGTCCTCCTCGATCGGCCCGAGGACCTCGGACTCCATCAGCAGCTGGAACGTCGGATAGCGCTGCGCGTGGCCGACCAGCAGGGTCAGGAAGTCCCACTGCGGGATCATCGCGATGTGGCGGTACTCCCACCGGGTGAACCGGTCGAGGTCCACGTCGATCACCGGCCGGGTCCGCGTCGCCATCCGCACACGGGTCAGGTTCTGGTGCGGGATGGCCTCCAGCCTCTCGACCAGCCCCAGCTCGTCCATCAGCCGCAGTGTGGACGGGTGCACCGTGTCACCGCGGAAGTCGCGCAGGAAGTCGCCGTGCTTCTCCAGCACCGTCGTGTGCACCCCGGCGCGGGCCAGGAGAAGGCCGAGCATGATCCCGGCGGGACCGCCGCCCGAGATGGCGCAGGTCGTGGTCTGGGCTTCCGGCATCGCAGGACCCCTGTCCTCGATCGGCAACGGTGGCGCACGAACAACGACGCCCTGCCCATACCCGGGGGGCCGCCGGCGAATCCACCCGCTCACCGCCCAGACCCACTGCCCGCAGCCGGGGCAGAGATCGGATGCCCAGGGACGGCAGTGATCGCGGGTTGTCGAAAAATGGCTGCTCAGCAGCGATGCCCCGGCGTGGTGGAAACGCGGCCGCCGACCGTCCCGGCCGGTCGGCGCGCCACCGGGACGACCGCGACGACGGTCGCCCTGTCCTGGACCGCTCCCCGCTCCGTGGCCGGATACGGACACGTGCTGTCACGCAGCGAGATGACCTCCGTACGATGCGTTCATGTGGTCCCCTTCGCCGTTGGTCGGTCGTGGGGAACATCTCGACAGGGTGCGATCACTACTGACGGGCCAGGCCGCCCGTGGAGTGGTCATCGCGGGTGCGCCCGGAGTGGGAAAGACGCGCCTGGCCGCCGAGGCGATCGCCGAGCTCGATCCGGCGCGGTTCACGGTGGCGCGGGTGCAGGCGACCCTCGCCGCCGCCACCCTCCCCTACGGCTCGTTCGCGCACCTGCTGCCCGCCGGGTCCGTCTCCGGGGGCCGCGCCGACGGTGCGGGCTGGGCGGCCGACGCGCTGCTGGCCCGGCGCGGCCGGGGCACGCTGGTCGTGGCCATCGACGACGCGCACTGGCTCGACCGCGCGTCCGCGGCGCTCGTACGCGACATCGTCGCCCGGGGTGACGCACGGCTCCTCGCCACCATCCGCGCCGGCCAGGACGTCCCCGCTCACGTCCGGCGGCTGTGGCGGGACGACCTCGTGCCGCGGCTGGAGCTCGGGCCGCTGTCGGAGCGGGAGACCGCGCGGATGCTGGCGGACTCGGTCCGCGGCCAGGTCGAGGCGGCGACCGCGCGGCGCCTGTGGCGGATCACCGAGGGCAATCCCCTGTTCCTGCGCGAGCTGGTGCTCGCGGGCGCCCTGACCGAGAGCCGGGGGGTGTGGCGGCAGACCGGCGACCTGCCCGTCGTGCCGCGACTGTACGAACTGATCGACGGTCGGATCGGCGAGGTCGACGAGGACGAGCGGGAGGCCCTCGAGTTCGTGGCGTTCGGCGAGCCGGTCGGCGTCGACATCGTCACCGGCCTGACGTCACCGTCGGCGGTACGGCGCCTCGTCGAGCGGCAGCTCGTCACGGTGGTGGTCGACCGGCGCCGGCGGCTGGTGCGGCCGGCGCATCCGATGTACGGCGAGGTGATCCGTGGGCGGACCGGCGGCTTACGCGCGCGCAGCCGGTTGCGGCGGCTCGCGGAGGCGACCGAGGCCGCGGGGCTGCGCCGGCGCGACGACATCCTGCGCGTCGCGGTCTGGCGGCTGCACAGCGACAGCGTCGCCGACCCCGCCCCCATGATCGCGGCCTGCCGACTGGCCTGGGCCGCGCACGATGTGGACCTGGCCATCCGGTTGGGACGGGCGGCGCTGGAGGCCGGTGGTGGCCTGGAGGCGGCGGTCGCCCTGGGCGCCGTGCTGCACTTCGCCGACCGGCCCGCCGAGTCCGCAGCGGCGTTGCGCCGGGCCGCCGACCAGGCGGTCACCGACCGCGAGCGCGCGCTGGTCGCCGCGGCCCACGCCCGTGTCCTCCACGACGGCCTCCGGCAGACCACCGAGGCCTATCGCGTCCTCGACGTGGCGGTGGCCGCCGTCACCGCTCCGGAGTGGCGGCAGGAGCTTCTCGCGGCGAAGGCGACGTGCCAGGTCCTGGCCGCGCGGATCGAAGAGTCGCTGGCGCTGACGGCCCGGATACGCGCGATCGGCCCGCCGGCCCCGCGAGTGGCCGCCCAGCTCGCCGCCGTCGAGGGCCACGCGTTCGCGTGCACCGGCCGCACCGAGCGTGCGACGGCCACGGTCGACGCGGCGTTCACGGCGGCGCCGGGCTGGCGCGATGAGGTCCCGGAGATCGTCGCCGGGCTCGGTCTGGCGCGCCTGACGGCCCGCGTCTTCGCCGGCGATCTCGGCGGGGCGGAGGCGCTCGCCGACGCCGGGTACCACGCCCTCGGCGATTCCGGCGCGTGGAACATGGGCGTCGCCGTCCTCGCCGCCGTCCGCGGGCAGATCTGCCGGATGCGCGGCGAGGTGGGCGCGGCCATCCGCTGGTGCCGCGACGCCGCCGCCCGGTTCGGTGACAACCCGGCCGGGTTCCCCGGCCTGTGCTTCGGCGAGCTCGCCCACGCGCTGGCCCTCACGGGCGACGTTCCGGCCGCCGAGGAGGCCCTGGCGGAAGCGGAGCGGCGCGTGCTGGGCACCCATCTCGTCCCGGACTTCTCGGCGGTGCTGGCCCGTCCGTGGGTGACGGCCGCCCGGGGCGACGTCGGCCGGGCCGTCGAGGTGGCGCTGGAGGGCGCCGCCCAGGTGCGGGCGCTCGGCCTGACGGCGTTCGAGATGTTCGCCCTGCACGACGTCGTGCGCCTCGGCGCGGCCCACCGCGCCGCCGCCCGGCTCGCGGTCCTGGCCCGCCAGGCGGACGGTGCCCTCGCACCGCTGTTCGCGCGGCATGCCGCCACGGCGGGCGACGGTAACGGACTGGACGCCGTGTCGGAGGAGTACGAACGGCTGGGCCTCATCCTGTACGCCGCGGAGGCGGCGGCTCAGGCCGCGGCGGCGCATGAGTCCGCCGGCCGCCAGCGGGCCGCGCGGGCGGCGAGCGCCAGGGCGTGGCGCACCGCCCGCCGGTGCCAGGGCGCACGCACCCCGGCCCTGGCGGCGATGGCGACCCCGGAGGTCACCGCCCGGCAGCGCCAGATCATCCATCTCGTCGTCGCCGGATCGAGCAACCGCGACATCGCCGAGCAGCTCGGGCTCTCGGTGCGCACGGTCGAGAACCATCTGCTCAGGGCCTACGAGCGCCTCGGCGTCGGCGGTCGTGCCGAGCTCGCCGACCTCTTCGGGGCGCCGGCGCGCCGGTCGCGTACGGAGGTGTGACGGATGGCGACCAGGCGGCCTCCGGACGACGCGGGTTCGCTGCCCGTCTGGCCGTTCGTCGGCCGTACGGCCCAGCTCGACGCGGTCCGCGCGGCCCTCGGTGACGGGTCCGGTTTCGGTGTCGTGGTGGCCGGCCCCGCCGGGGCGGGCAAGACCAGGCTGGCCGCCCAGGTCGGCTCCGGGGTGTCCGGCTTCGTGGTGGCGGCGGTCCGCGGCACGACGGCGGCCGCGGACATCCCCTTCGGCGCGATCGCCCACCTGCTTCCGGAGCGGTTCCCGCCCGAGGGCAGCGCCAATCCGCTCCGCTGGGCGGCCGAGGCCTTGCGTCCCCGGGCCGGCGACGCCCTGCTGCTCCGCGTCGACGACGCGCACCTGCTGGACTCCGCCTCGGCGGCGCTCATCCACCAGATGGTGCTGCACCGCGGGGCCCGCCTGCTGGCCACCGTCCGCAGCGGTGAACCCGCGCCGGATCCCATCGTCGCACTGTGGAAGGACGGTCTCGTCCGGCGCCTGGAACTCGAGCCGTTGCCGGTCGAGGAGACCGATCGGCTGCTCGGCCGGGTGCTCGGCGGACGGGTCGAGAGGGCGACCCTGCGGCGGCTGTGGCGGGTCACGCAGGGCAACCTCCTCTACCTGCGGGAATTGGTGATCGCCGGCCGTACGACCGGCACGCTCGACGAGGCCGACGGGCTGTGGCGTTGGCACGGCGACCTGTCCCTGACCCCCCGGCTCCGCGACCTCGTCGAGGCCCGGATCGGCGACGTGCACGACGACGAACGCCGGGCCCTGGAGTTCGTCGCGCTCGGCGAGCCGCTCGGCGCCGACATCCTCATCCGGCTCACGGATGCCGTGGCCGTCGAACGATGTGAGGCCCGCCAGCTGATCACGACGTTCCGCGACGGCCGCCGGCTACAGATACGCCCGGCGCATCCGCTGTACGGCGAGGTGGTCCGTGCCCGCGCGGACCCGGATCGCACCCGGGAGATGCTCGCCCGGCTCGCCGACGCCGTCGAGGCGACCGGGCCACGGCGGCGCGAGGACGCGCTCCGGGTGGCGGTCTGGCGGCTCGACGCCGGAACGGCCGGTCAGCCCCTCCCGCTGATCAGAGCGTGCCGCCTGGCGATGTCCCTCTTCGACGTCGCGCTCGCGCAACGGCTGGGCCGCGCCGCGATCGACGCCGGCGGCGGGACGGCCGCCGCGCTGCCGCTGGCCTACGCGCTCTTCTTCGACGACCGGCCGGAAGAGGCCGAGGAGATCCTGCGCCGGGCCGCGGAGGCACCCGCCACCGACCGCGATCGATCGGTCCACGCGCGGACCCGGGCGCTCGGGCTGACGTGGAGTGTGGGCGACGACGTCGACGCCCACCGGATCGTCGATGAGGCCGCGTCCTCCGTCGCCGAGCCCGCGACGCGCCAGGAACTCCTGGTCATGAGCGCCTTCATTCACTTCTTCGCCGGGCGGCCGGAGGACGCCGACCGGCAACTCGCGCGAGCGCGCCGTCTCGGCGGCGCCATGAACCCCGCCAGTGCCGCGGAGGCCGCCGTCGTCGAGGGCCTCCGTCTCACGCACAGCGGACGGACCGTACGAGCCCGGGCCGTCGCCGAGACGGCGCTGCGGGAGGTCGCGCGCTGGCGTGACGAGGCGCCCGACGCGTTCTGGAGCCTCCACTGCGTCCGCCTGCTCTCCCACCTCTTCGACGGCGATCTGGCCTCGGCCGAGCAGGTCACCGGCCTCGTTCAGCAGCACATGCGGGAGGAGTCCCCGTGGCGCCTGGGCGTGGCCGGCTTCGACGGCCATCGCGCTCAGATCCGCCTGCTGCGGGGGAAGGCGGTCGACGCGATCCGGTCGTGCCGTGACGGCATCGCCCAGCTCGGCAGTGACGGCAAGGGCTTCGCCGGGCTGTGCTTCGGTGAGCTCGCGCACGCCTCCGCGCTGCTCGGTGACGTCGAGACCGCCAGGACGGCCCTTGCCGCCGCCGAGCGGCGATCGCTCAGGACGTTCGTGCCCATCGACTTCCCCGCCGTGCTCGCCCGCGCGTGGGTGCTGGCCGCCGGCGGCGACCTCGGCGCGGCCGTGACCTCGGCCCTGGCCGCCGCCGCCTCCGCCGAGACCCATGGGCTGCTCGGCTACCGGATGTTCGCCCTGCACGACGTCGTACGCCTCGGGGCGGCCTCCCGGGTCGCCAAGGACCTGGCCCGGCTGTGCGCGACCATGGACGGCCCGCTCGCCCCGGTCTGCGCCCGGCACGCGGCCGCCGCCGTCGCCGGTGACGGCCCGGAGCTCGACGCCGTCTCCCGCGCCTTCGAGCGGATGGGCATGCTCCTGCACGCCGCCGAGGCCGGCGCTCAGGCCGCCGCCGCGTACCCCCCGGGCGATCGGGCGGGTGTCTTCGCCGCCTCCCGCGCCTGGGCCCTCGCCCAGGGCTGCCAGGGAGCCCGCACCCCCGCCCTGCGGGGCCTGATTCCTCCCCGGCTCACCGCGCGGCAACGGGAGATCGCCCGTCTCGCCGCGGCCGGGTCGAGCAACCGGGAGATCGCCGAGCGTCTCGTGCTGTCGCCCCGTACGGTCGCGAACCACCTGGTCGGCGTCTACGGCCGGCTGGGCGTCGGCGACCGCGCGGCCCTCGCCGAGCTGCTCGGCAGCCTCGACGCTTCCTGGTTTGAGTAGGGCCTACTCATGCTCCGGCCGCCCGGCGTTCCTAGCGTGGCGTTCAGCCGCCGAACCTCCGGCGGCGACACGGGGAAGGGGCAGCGATGGCCAAGCTGTACGCGTCATGGGTACCCGGGTACTCCTTCGTCGCACAGAACATGGGCACGGCGACGCTCGATCCGAAGAACCAGCCGTTCGTCGACGTCAACGGCCTGCGCGAAGGGTTCGGAGCGCACTACTACCTCAAGCCCGGCAAGTCCAACTGGTTCCACGTGGCGATTCCGACGCCGGTCATCGTCGAGGACCGCCGCGCGACCCTCGGCCGGGTCATGGTCCTGTACTCGATCACCGAGCAGTTCGGCGCCCTGCAGGCGGTGGACGTCTGGGACGGTCCCAACCGGATCCTGCACCGCGACGGGCTCAGCATCGACGGCAACCACGCCGGGGGCCTGGACGCCTTCAACACCTGGAACGTCAACCACGACGGGATCGCCTGGGGCGTCGGCATCTCCATGCTGTTCACGTCGCCCGGGGGCGCCGACATCTACTTCGCCTCCGCGGGCGGCGACTTCTTCCACAACATCTGATCCCTCCCCGGCCGCCACGGGGGCGTCGGCCGGGGCGTTCATCGGCCCTTGCGAGAGCCGGGCCGGCACACCAGCAGACGGGGAGGTAAGCGCCATGGTCACCAGCGCATCGATCCAGGTCCTGTCCGGGCCTCGTCGAGACATCGCCCGCAGGACCAGAGGGCCGCTGGCGGCCATGGCGTGCGTCGCCATGCTGCTCTGCGGCTGCAACAGCGGCGGCTCGGGTTCGGGCGGCGGCGACCACGGCGGCTCCAGCGGAGGAGGCGGCGGAAACGGCGGTGGTGGTGGCGGGAACGGCGGTGGCGGCGGTGGCGGTGGCGGGCACCGGTACGGCTTCAGCCTGCCCTCCGGCCCGACCAGTGGCGAGCCCTTCGGGCTGACCTACAACTACATCCGCGCCGGGCAGTGCGATGATGCGCAGCAACAGCTGGACAGTCAGATCGTGGATGAGACCAGCTACTCGAAGATCCTGAGAATCGGCATCGCGGTGTGCCGAAATCACCTGGACACCGCGAAGGACGATCTCCGAACGCTCTCCCGGCCCTCTTTCGACCGGGACAGCTGGTACCTCTGCCAGCTTTACCGGGCCTCCGCCTCCGTCGTCTACCAGCGGCCAAGATCGGCGTTCGGCACCTGCCCGCCACCGCCAGTGGAGTCCCCCGATCCCTCGGGGTCGGAGGGAAGCACGGGACCGTCCGGACCTCCCGACTCCGCAGGCCCCTCCGACTCCCCGGAGGCTTCGACCGGAACGGGCGGGTGACCCGTGCCGGACGGGCGCCCAGCACGTACGGAGACCTCGACGGCACCGCCCGCCGGACCACAGGAGACGGCGACGGGAGCGGAGGCCTCTCCGCCGCCCGGCCGGGCACCCGACGCGGGAAGGCCGGCCTCGCGGCCGGACGCCGCTGAAGGCGGGACGCGGGAGATGCTGGTCTCCCGACCGCAGGAGACGGCACCCGACGCGGGCCCATCGGCATCCCCACCCGGACGGACACAGGGCACGCCGGGTTCCGAGTCGCACGAGACGACACCCGATGCCGGCGCACCGGCGCCCGATGCCGGCGTACCGGCGCCCGATCCGCGGACGGCGGGTTCGGCGGCTCCGGCTCCGGACGGGAAGGCGGCGTCGTGGGAGGGGGAGACGACGACCGGCGAGACCGACGGCGAGGGCGGGAAGGGCAACGAGATCCTCCGCTGGCTCGTCGGGATCGTCGCCAACGCCACCGTCCTGACCGCCCTGCTCGTCTTCTTCGGCTGGCAGCGCAATGACGCGCAGTCACAGGCCCTAGGGTTCGACGAGAGCATCCTCGGGATGTCCACCCGCGACTACCTCCTGCGCAGCGTCCCACCGATGCTCGTCCTGCTCCTGATCATCGCGGGGTGCGGGATGGTATGGCTCTGGTGGGACGACCGGCTCGTGCGTCGGATCCGCACCAGGGGACCTGACGACCGCGTCGTCCGGTGGACACTGCGAATCCTGCCGTTCGCCTGGCTCATCCTCCCGGGGCCCATCCGGATCCTGGGCCCCGTCTGGTACGTCTGGCGGCCCGCGGCCTTTGTCGCCTTTCCCCTCAGCATCGGCGCCAGCGCTCTCCTCCTCCTGTACGCCGCCCACCTGCGGAGCATGCTGCCCGAGGCGACCGAGCCAACACCGGGGAGAGCGCCGCTGCTGCGCGCCTTCACCGCCATCGTCGTCGGCGTGGCGCTGTTCTGGGGAACGTCGAACTACGCGACGGTCCAGGGCTACGCCATGGCGGACCGCTTCGCGACCCACATCGGGGACCTCACAAGGGTCGTGGTCTACAGCCCCAAGCGCCTATACCTCACAGCGCCGGGCGTGACGGAGACGACACTCACCGACGCCAAGGCGGCCTATCGCTACCGGTACACCGGCCTGCGGCTGAACCTTCACACCGGCGGTCACTACGTCCTCGTCTCCGACGGGTGGACCCCGAAGCACGGCGTGGTCATGCTGATCGCCGATGACGACCCCGTACGCCTGGAGTTCGTACGACGGCGGTGAGCCCTACCTCGGTTGCCCGCGACGGCCGTACCGTCGAGGGTTTTGGCACTCAGAATGACGAAAACCCTCGGCGTGAACACCGAAGATCACTCAGGGCCGACCCGGGACGGGCCGTCGCGGCACCGGCGTGGACGGCGGGCCAGGGTCGGGGCGCCGAGGGAGCGCCCCAAGCTCGGCCCAGCGAGCCCCCTTGCCGATGGGCGCCTTGCGGCGGGGCCTGGGGACTGGGGTGCTTCTCGTCAGCGGGCGGCCGGGACGGTGCGGTGTTCGCGCACGCGGGTGCGGCCGGCGGTCTCCGGGGTCTGCGCGGTGGCCGCCTTGAGGGCGGTGCGGCGCCGCAGCCAGAAGTTGTTCCGCGCCCAGTCGAGGCCATCGCGGCTGTCCGCACCGGCGAGGGGGCCGAGCACGGCGAGCGCGACGAAGATCGCGAGCATCGTCCACATGGTGATTCTCCTCTGTCATCACTGTTCTTCGTTGTTGCTCCTTACATTGTGCGCTTGATCATCGTGAAGGTCCAGCGAGCTTTACTGCATGGAATAGGTAAGATCTTCTGAATGATCGACCTGGCCCGGTTGCGCGTCCTACGCGAACTTCAGCTGCGCGGCACGGTCGGCGCGGTGGCCGACGCCCTCGGCTACAGCCCGTCGGCGGTGTCCCAGCAACTGGCCCAGCTGCACAAGGACGTCGGCGTACCACTCACCGAGCGGGTGGGACGCCGCCTGCGGCTGACCGCGGCCGGAGAGACTCTGGCCCGCGCCGCCGACGGCCTGCTGTCCCAGGCACAGCAGGCCGAAGAGGCCGCGCGTGCCGCGTCCGGGGTGGTCGCCGGAACCGTACGTGTGGTCGCCTTCCAGACCGCCCTGCTGAACCTGGTGGCGCCCGCACTGGACACGCTGTCCGCCCGCTACCCGGACCTCGTCGTCGAGGTGCTCGACGACGAGTTCGAGCGCGCCCTGCAGTCCCTCGTGCTGCAGGGGGTCGACGTGGTGATCAGCAACCAGTACGACGCCATCCGGCGGCCGCGCACCGCCGGGCTGACCGACGAACTCCTGCTCACCGAGCCGACCCGGTTGATCCTGCCTGCCGGGCACCGCCTCGCCGCCTCGGAGTCGCCGGTGCGGGTGGCCGAGCTGGCGGGTGAGGTCTGGGCGTCCGCGCATCCCGGAACGGCGCACGCCGAACTCACCGAACGGCTGTGCGTCGAGCACGGCGGCTTCCGCCCCGAGATCCGGTACCGCTCCAACGACCTGCTCGTCAGTCTCGCGCTCGCGGCCCACGGCCAGGCGATCGTGCTGGTTCCCGAGCTGGTCCGGTTCACCGACCAGTCGAGGGTCGCGGTCCGGGACCTGGCGGACACGGCCGTACGACGCCACGTCATCGTCTGGACGCGGCGCGACGGCGACGTACGGCCGTCGGTACGCGCGGTGCTCGACGCCCTGCGCTCGGCCGCCGACGAGGTGGCCGCCGTGCGCCCCGGCATCACGCGTGGCGGGTGAGCGCCGGCACCGGGGTTCCGGTCCGGCACGGGGGCTCTGGCGAAGTCCGCCTAACGGGGCCGGCGGCCTCCGCCGCCGGCGGCGTCGCGTTCGCGGCGGATGGTCGGCTTGCGGCCCTTGATGGTGGTCCTGCGCAGGGCCTTGATCACGTCTTCGGCCGCGGACTCGGGGATCTCGACCAGGGAGAACCGATCTGCGATCTCGATCGTGCCGATGTCCCGCCCCGCCAGGCGCGACTCGCCGGCGATGGCGCCGACCAGGTCCTGCGGCCGGATCCCGGCGCTGCGGCCCGCACCGACGAACAGCCGCGTCATGCCCTCCGCGGGGCCACGGCGGTCGCGGCGGCCGCCGTCCCGGCGATCGCGGCCGTCCCGCCCGTCGCGCCGATCACCGTCGCGGCCGGGCTTGTAGGCGACCTCCGGGATCTCCTCCTCGTCGACCGTGGCCCCGCTGGAGTCGTACGCGAGCTTGACCGCCGCGAGCGCCACCTCCATGACGTCGAACTCCTCGGCCAGCGGTTCGACCACGGCGAGGAACTGCTGTAGATCGTCCTCGAGGAGGCTCTCCTGCAGCGCCGCGCGGGTCAGCTCGAAACGCCGTGCCCGCAGGTCGGCGACGGTGGGGACCTTCTGGACGGCGATCCGCTGCCTGGTCTGGCGTTCGATCGCCTTGAGCATCCGGTGCTCGCGCGGCTCGGCGAGGGTGATCGCGACGCCCTCGCGGCCGGCGCGGCCGACCCGGCCGATGCGGTGGACGTACGACTCGGACGCGGAGGGGACGTTGTAGTTGACGACGTGGGTGAGCTGCTCGATGTCGAGTCCGCGCGCCGCCACGTCGGTGGCGATGAGCAGTTCGGCCGTGCCGCCCCGCAGTCGGCCCATGACCCGGTCCCGCTGTTCCTGGCTCATGCCCCCGTGCAGCGCCTCGGCGCGGTAGCCGGAGCCGTTGAGGCTCTCGGTGAGCTGGTCGACCTCCTCGCGCGTGCGGCAGAACACGATCGCGGCGGTGGGCGCCTCGACGTCGAGCAGCCGCCCGAGCGCCGCCGGCTTGTGGGCGCGGCCGACGATGTACGCCTCCTGCCGCACCTTCGGCGCCTCGCCGGGAGCCGCCGTCTCGCGGCCCATCTGGATCCGGACGGGTTCGCGCAGGTAGCGCCCGGTGATGCCCTCGATCCGCGGCGGCAGCGTCGCCGAGAACAGCACGGTCTGACGCTCCTCGGGGGTCTCCTGGAGGATCGTCTCGATGTCCTCGGCGAAGCCCATGTCGAGCATCTCGTCGGCCTCGTCGAGCACGACGACGCGGATGCCGCCCAGCTTGAGGGTGCCGCGGCCGATGTGGTCGAGGGCGCGGCCCGGCGTGGCGATCACGACGTCGACCCCCCGCTCGATCGACTTGATCTGCCATCCGATCGGCTGGCCGCCGTAGATGGGCAGGGCCCGCACGCCCATCTCACGGCCGTACCGGTGGAACGCCTGGGAGACCTGGACGGCCAGCTCCCGGGTCGGCACGAGCACGAGGGCCACCGGACCGGCGCCCCGGCCCTCCTCGGGCATCCGCTGGAGAATCGGCAGCGCGAACGCCGCGGTCTTGCCCGTCCCCGTCGCGGCCTGCCCCACGAGGTCGCTGCCCTCGATCAGCGGGGGGATCGCCTCCCGCTGGATCGGGGTGGGCTCCTCATAGCCCAGGCCGGACAGCACGTTCAGCAGCTCCGGCCGCAGTCGCAGATCCGCGAAGCTCGTCGCGCCGTCGGCCGTGCCATCGGCCGGGCTGCCGGTCACACCGTCGGCCGTGCCGCCGGTCGTGCCGTCGGACTCATTGGCGGTCATCATGAAACGTCCTTCCCAAAGCTCACCTCTACGCCTACACCGTCCCTGTCGGCACCGTTCGATCGCACCCCGGGTTGGAGCGTTCCCTGAGGGCCGGACCGGCGGGACGTGGCGCGGACGATCGCGCGCGGCCGGACAGGGCTGGAACGCTCGGGGCGGGGATGTGCCGGGGCGGCACGCCCGTCAGGGCTTGCGCCCCACGCCCCCGATCGCCCAGACGCTCCGGGGGTCGACGGTGGGTTCACCGGCGTCCGGGCGCCAGGCCGGAACATGGACGATACCGGGCTCGACGACGTGGAGGCCGTCGAAGTAGGGCTCGACCTCGGCGCGGGTGCGGACATTGCGCCGACGGGACCCGCGTACGATCTGCTCGTCCTGGTAGAGCTCGGCGAGCCGTCGGGTGACCTCGGGGCGCACGTCCGAGATGGCGTGCGTCATGACCACGTGGCTTCCGGGGGCGACCGCCCGCCGCAACCGGTCGACGATGCGCAGGACCACGTCGTCCTCGGGGATGACGGCCAGCACGCCGACCAGCACGATCCCGACCGGCCGCCGCAGGTCGATCAGGTCCGTCAACCCCGGGTGGGCGAGCAGCTCATCGGGCTCGCGCAGGTCGGCGCGGATGACGGCGGTCCGGAAGGTCTCGGCCAGCAGCGCCTCGGCGTGGTTGACGACGAGGTCGTCGTTGTCGACGTAGACGACCCTCGCGTCCGAGGCGGCGGCCTGCGCGACCTCGTGCACGGGTCCCTGGGTCGGCAGCCCGCAGCCGATGTCGACGAACTGCCGGATCCCGGTCTCCACCAGGTAGCGCACCGCGCGGTGAATGAACTTGCGAGACTCGCGCGCCATGATCGGTAGCTCGGGGGCCAGGGCGAGGGCCTGGTCGGCGGCCGCCCGGTCGGCGGCGAAGTGGTCCTTCCCGCCGAGCATGTAGTCGAGCATCCGGGCTTCGTTCGGCATCGTCGGATCGAAGCCAGGCGGCCTCGGCCCTGACTCCACCTGCGCCCCCTCACGAACCACCACGAGGAAAATACTCCCAGAATTCGGTGCCTAACGTCGGATTATCGAAGGACGGTTCACAGCGGCCCGTCCGGCAGGTCCTGCGGCCGTACGATCGTCAGGTCCTCCTTGGTCGGCGCGCCCAGGTCCGCCACCCGCTGCGCGTGCTGCTCGGTCATCCGCTGGAACACCTGCCGGGCCGCTCGGCCGTTGCCGAACCGCGCCCCGCGCGGGTAACGCTCGAAGAACTCCAGCAGGCGGGCCAGGGTCTCGTCGGGCAGGTGGTAGTCGTGCTGCCGGGACTGGTGCTGGACGATCCGGACGAGCTCCTCGGAGGAGTAGTCCTCGAAGGTCAGCGTCCGCGTGAACCGCGAGGCGAGCCCCGGGTTGGAGTCGATGAACCGCTCCATGTCCCCTGGGTAGCCCGCCGCGATCACCACGACCTCGTCGCGGTGGTCCTCCATCAGCTTGACCAGCGTGGCGATGGCCTCCTGCCCGAAGTCGTTGCTCTGCCCGTACGGCGCGAGGGCGTACGCCTCGTCGACGAACAGCACGCCGCCCAGTGCCCGCTTGAAGACCGCCTGTGTCTTCGGCGCGGTGTGGCCGACGTACTCCCCGACCAGGTCGCCGCGGTCGGTCTCGACCAGGTGTCCACTGGACAGCAGCCCCAGGGCCGCGAGGATCCGGCCGTAGAGGCGGGCGACGGTGGTCTTGCCGGTGCCGGGGTTGCCGGCGAATACCAGGTGCCGCGAGAGCGGGGGCGGCGACAACCCCACCTCCTCACGGCGCTTGACCATCTGCATCAGCTTGGCCAGCGAACCGACCTCCTGCTTGACGCGGCCCAGGCCGACCAGCCGCTCGAGTTCGGCGAGGAGGTCCGCGAGGTCCTCCTCACCCTCGCCGTTCGCGAGGGTGCCGCGGGCGGTGGCGTGCCCCGCGCCGGGCCGCAGCGCCGCGCGCTGGCTGCGTTCGGCGGCCGGCATCGCGCTGGTGGCGACGTTGCCGGTCCGGCAGTCCTGGAAGACCGGCTCGGCGCCGTCCGCGACGGTGACGTCCTCCTTGGTGTCGTGGATCAGGCAACGGCGCACGGTGGGCGTGGCGTGCGGGCCGACGTACAGCGCGGGAAAGCCCGTCTCGGAGATGTCGCAGTCCTCGAGCACGCCGGCGGCGCCCTCGTTGACGTACACGCCGTTCTTGCCGCACCGGGCGATGGTCACCGACCGGACGCGCGGCCGGGCGCCCGTCCAGATCACCAGCGCGCTGCCCTCGGTGTCGCAGATCTCGGCGTCCTCGATCCACGCATCACTGCCCTCGTCGAGGAACACCCCGGCCGAGCCGGTCCCCGAGACGCTGCCCCCGCGGATCAGCACGCCGGTGTCGGTCCCGACCTCGATTCCGGTGCGCGCCACCTCGGAGAAGTCACAGGCGTCGAGGAGGGGCCGGTGCCGGGTGGTGATCTGGGCGCCCATCTCGACGTCGCTGATCCGGCACTCGCGCAGCACGGCGTCGGCCCCCTCCACCGACACCCCGGCCATCCGTGCCCGCTCGATCCGGGTCCGCTCGGCGAACAGGTCGGCTCGCTCGTCGACCCGGACGCCGTGCTCGGGCGTCTCCCGGATGTGGCAGTCCTGCAGCGTGGCCCGCGCGCCGCCGCCGAGGTGGACGGCCGTGAACGCCGTCCTGGCGATCTCGCACTCCATCAGGGACACGACCGCGTCGCCCTTGCAGTGCACCCCGTTTGCCGCCGACCGGGCGAACACCGACCGGCGGGCGCGCACGGTGGCCGCGCCGGTGACGACCAGCGCCGTTCCGGTGACGTCGACGGCGCGCACGTCCTCCAGCTCCAGCCGGCACGACCCGGTCGCCATGATCGCCACGGCGTCGGTCTCGCGGACCTGGCAGTCCTTCAGCCGGGCGACGGCCTCGCCGCGTACGAGCACGCCCTCGGCCTTGGTGCGGACGATCTCGCACCCCTCCAGCCGGACGCGGCGGTCGTCCAGCCCGGCCGAGGCGCCCTCGGCCTCGTCGTCCCGGGGGACGGTGGTGGCAGGCGTCTGCTCCGCCGCGCCCGCGGAGTCCTCCAGGCGCACTCCCTGCGCGCCGGAGTCGTACAGTTTGCAGCCCCGGACGGAGGCGTACGCGGCTCCTCCGATGACCAGCGCGGCCTCCCCGGACCCGCGGATCTGGCAGTCGGTGAACAGCCCGTCGGCACCGCCGCTCAGCTGCAGGCCGGGGCCGTGTGCCCGGTCGACGACGGTGCGGACGCACTCGACCTGGGCGGTGCCGTCGAGCCGCACGCCCGCACCGGCCACGGACCGTACGGTGCAGTCCGCGATGATCCCCTTGCTGGTGCCCGACACGCGCACGCCCGTGCGACCGGCGTCGCGCACGGTGCATCCGCGCAGCGTGAAGGTCGCGTCGGTGAGGGTGACGCCGCCACCGCTGATCTCGCAGCGTTCGATCACCGGGGCGCCGGATCTGCCGAGCACGGCGACGTCCGACGACGCGGGCGCCTCGAGTGTCAGGTCGCGCACGGTGGCCGAGCAGTCGTGCAGGCTGAGCGCTGGCCCGTGCGGCGAGACGACGCGGACCGTGCCCGCCCCCTTGGCCGCGACGATCGTGACGTTCCGGTCGACGATGAGCGCCTCGTTGTAGACGCCGGGCTGCACGGAGACCACCGCGCCGTCGGCGGCGGCCCGCACGGCGGCGCCGATCGTGCGGTGCCCGCCCCAGGCTCCCGGCGCGACGCGCTGCCAGCCCGTCTTGACACGGAACTCCTCACGATCCGTGTTCCCTGGCATACCCACAAGATCAAGCTTGCCAGGCTCACCTGCCACACGCGAGTGCCGTGGTTTCACGATTCCAGTACCGGACCGATTCACTCGGATCACGATGTGGTGATTGTCACCGCGCGGTTCCAGCGGGTGAGATCATGCCTTATGGCCTACCGTGTGCGACCGCCTGGCTACCCGAGCCGGGCGAGCATGCCGAACCGCAGGACCGTCCTGCTGGCGGGCCTCGGGCCGGCCGCCCTGGCCGGTCTGGGCGCGGTCGGCGGCTGTGCGCTGACCGGCGCCGGGGACGGCTACCGGAAGGGGCCGCTGCCGATCGCGGCCGGGCTCGGGGACGGGGTCTACTACCTGTACGGGCAGCGGCTCGCCCGGCTCATCGGCGACGGCCTCCCGGGCGTGCGCGTCTCGGTCGACGTCACGACCGGATCCGTGGACAACCTGCGACGTCTGCGGTCGGGCCGGGACCGCTTGGCGTTCGTGGCGGCGGACGCCGCCGCCACGACGGTGCCCGGGTCCAGCGTGCCGATCCGGGCACTGGCCCGGCTGTACGACGACTACGTCCACCTGGTGGTCTCCGGGTCGTCGGGGTTCCGGTCGATCGGCGACCTACGCGGCCGTCGCGTCTCGGTCGGCGCGAAAGGATCGGGCGTGGAACTCGTGGCCCGGCGGGTGCTGACCGACGCCGGGCTCGCCGGACGCGGCGACATCCAGGAGTTCCAGATGGGCCTGAACGACTCCGCGGCCACGCTGCGCACGGGCCTGATCGACGCGTTCTTCTGGTCCGGGGGCCTGCCCACGACCGGGATCGCCGCGCTGGCCGAGCAGCTGCCGCTCAGGCTGATCCCGCTGGGCGGCCTGGCACCGGCGATCCGCCGGCGCTACGGTCCGTACTACCGAGCCGCGACGATCCCCGGCGGCACGTACGTGAACGTCGAGGAGACCCAGACCTTCGCCCTGGCCAACTTCCTGGTCGCCCCGGCCTCCCTCGACGACGGGCTCGCCTACCGCGTGACCGAGATCCTGATCCGCGACCGGGACGCCATCGCGGCGGCCGTGCCCTCGGCGGAGCTGCTCGACGTGCGCGACGCCGTCCAGACCGATCCGGTGCCGCTGCACCCGGGGGCGGTGCGGTACTACCGGTCGATCAAACTCTGACGGCGGACACCGCCATGGTCACCCGCAGGCCCGCCCCCTCGGCGGCGGCGATTTCCAGCCGGCCGCCGCTCGCCTCGAGGAGCGTACGGGCGACCGACAGGCCCAGCCCGGAACCGTCGACGTTCTGGTGGCCGGGACTGCGCCAGAAGCGGTCGCCGATGCGGGCGAGCTCCTCGGGCGGCAGGCCGGAACCCTCGTCGGTGACACGGATCTCGACGTCATGCCCGGACTCGGCGACCTCGACGGTGACGGCCGACCCCTCCGGAGAGAACTTCAGCGCGTTGTCAATGACCGCGTCGAAGGCGCTCCCCACGCCGGTGGGGTCGGCCGCGCCGAGCACCGGCCCCTCCCAACTCCGGCGGACGTCGATGGCCCGCTGGTCGGCGACGACCTGCCAGGCGGTGACACGCTCATCGACGAGCACCGCCACATCGATGGTCTCCACCGTGGCGCCGCCCTCCTCGGCCAGGGCCAGCTCCAGCAGGTCGTCGAGGACCCGCGTGAGACGCTGCGCCTCCTGCCGGAGGTCCCGCATCTCCTCCTCCGACCCCGGCGGCAGGGACAGCGCCAGGCCCTCCAGCCGCAGCATGACGGCCGACAGCGGGTTGCGGAGCTGGTGTGAGGCGTCGGCCGCGAAGGCGCGCTGGCGTTCCATCGCGGCCTCGACCTTCTGCACCATCTCGTTGAACGACGTCGTGAGGCGGCGCAGCTCGGGCGGGCCGGTGGCACCCGGCACGCGCACGTCGAGCCGTCCCGTCGCGATCGTGTGGGTCACCGCGTCCAGCGCGCGCACCGGGCGCAGGACCCAGGTGGCCAGCAGGTGGGCGAGGGCCAGGAACAGCAGGACCGCGACGGCCTCCACGGCGGCGAGCAGCGCCCAGTCCCGGGTGACGGCGGCCCGCATGCGGCCCGTGGGCGAGACCGTGACCACGGCGCCCACGACGTCGCCGTTCCGCCTCACCGGCGCGGCCACGACGAGCGGGCGGTCGTCCCACGGCCAGATCGTGCGGGTCTCGGCGCTGTGCCGGCCCGCGAACGCCTGCCGCAGCGCGGCCGGAACGTCCCCCGTCTCGTTGCCGGGATAGCGGGGTGTGCTGATCCAGGCCAAGCGTTGGCGGTCGACCACCGCCGCGGAGGTCCCGTAGACCTCGTGATAGCGCGTGAGCTCGGCGCCGATGTCGGAGGACGACGCGCCGAGGGGAGCGACGACCACGAGGGCCGCGAACCGCGTCGTGTCGTCCAGGCGGTCCTGGAACAGCGACTCCTGGTGCTGCCGGACGATGCTCGTGGCCAGCGGGACACCGAGCGCGAGCAGGCTGCAGACCACGAGGGTGTTGAGGATGAGGATGAGGCGAGCGCGCACGGGCGGATCAGGGGTGGGAGGGCGCGGGTCGTGGGTCTCCCGCCGGCGGGCCGCCGTCCGCGGTGGCGCGATAGCCCACCCCGCGTACGGTCTGGATCGCGCCGGGCACCCTCAGCTTGGCCCGCAATGAGGCGATGTGGACCTCCAGGGTCCGCTGGTTGCCCTGCCAGCTCGTCCGCCACACCTCGCTGATCAGCTGATCACGGGGGCAGACGACGCCGGGCCGGCGGGCGAGCACCGCGAGCAGGTCGAACTCCTTGCGGGTCAGGGCCGCCGGCACCCCGTCGACGCTGACGACCCGGCGCAGCCGGTCCAGGTGGATCCGCCCGGCGATCAGCGTGTCCGCGGGCGGCTCAACCGGACGGGCGCCGTCATGTCGCGCGGTCCGCCGGCTCACGACGTGGATCCGCGCGATCAGCTCCCCGACGTCGTACGGCTTGACCACGTAGTCGTCGGCGCCCAGGTGGAGGCCGTGGATGCGGGAGCGCACGTCGGCCCGCGCGGTCACCATGATGATCGGGGTGTCGCGGACCGCGCGGATGCGGCCGCACAGCTCGAACCCGTCGCGGTCGGGCAGGCCGAGGTCCAGCAGGATGACGTCCGGCTCTCCGCTGAGGCGTTCGAGGGCCTCACCGGCGGTGCAGGCCGGCTCCACCTCGAAACCGTGCCTCCGGAGCACCGAGCACAGCGCGGCGGCGACGCGCACGTCGTCCTCCACGACGAGTAGCCGCATCACCGCTCCTTTCCGGGGCCACGTACCGACATCGTCCAATCGCACACCGTACCGGGCCGCTAGGGCCTGTCTCAAAGTCCCCGTCCGTAGCGAGCGGTGTCCAGGTGGTGCCTCGTAAGGCGGAGGAGGGAGTCAGCCTGGTGTTGGCTGGCGACTCCTCCCGGGGCCCCCGCGGAAACGCGCCGGGTCGGCGAAGCCGTCCCTCGCGTTTTCGTGGGGTGGGGCGACAACGCGGCGAGGCGCCGCCTGGGCGCCGCGCAGTAGGACAGCGGGGCTTTGAGACAGGCCCTAAGGGGAAACGTTCCGGGCCCTCCCGACGGAGGGCCCGGAACGCGTGCACCCGGCCGGTCAGCCGACCGGGGCGAGATCGGCTTCCCTCGCCGCCAACTCCCCGGCGACCTCACGCGACGGCCCGGCCCAGCCACTGCGGACACCCCAGGCGTAGAAGCCCAGCGAGGTGACCGCGACGACCGCCATGTCCACGCCGTACGGAAGGACGCCGTGGCCGCCGAACTTCGCGCTGCCCAGCGCGGACAGCAGGACCATCCAGCCCAGGTAGACGACGAGCCAGATCCCGGCCCTCAGGTGCGGCGCCCACCCGGCGAACCGCTGCCGCCAGCCGTAGTAGACGTAGAGCGGCAGCCCGAGGGCCATGATCCCGATCACCTCGCCGGTCAGCGGCCACGTCGACCAGAACAGCAGCAGCGAGGCGAACATGAACCCGGCCGGAGCAATGATCTTCAGCGCCGGCGCACGGGCGGGCCGCCGCAGGTCCGGACAGGTGCGGCGCAACACCATGGCCGACACGGGCCCGGTCACGTACGAGATGACGGTCGCGACCGAGATGACCGAGGCGAGCGAGCCCCAGCCCCGGAACGTGAACAGGAAGACGAAGGAGACCGCGAGGTTGAACCACATCGCCGGCTGCGGGATGCCGTACTTCGGGTGGACGTAGCCGAGGATCTTCGGGAAGTAGCCGTTCTCCTTCATGCCCTGGATCATCCGCGCCGTGGAGGCGGTGTAGGTCATGCCCGTGCCGGACGGGGAGATGAACGCGTCGGCGTACAGCGTGACGGCCAGCCAGTTGAGGTTCCACGCCATCGCCAGGTCGGCGAACGGCGAGTTGAAGTTGATTCCGGACCAGCCGTGCCCGAGCAGGTGGCCGGGGACCGCGCCGATGAACGCCGTCTGCAGGCCCACGTACACGACCGCCGCGATGACCAGCGAGCCGATCAGCGCGATCGGCACCGCACGGCCGGGGTTGCGTGCCTCACCGGCCAGGTTGATCGGGCTCTGGAAGCCGTTGTAGGCGAACACGACGCCCGAGGTCGCGATGGCGCTGAGCACCGCCGCCCAGCCGTACGGGGCGAAGCCGCCGTGGTGCGTGAAGTTGCCGCCGTGGAAGCCGGAGGCGACCAGCCCGATGACCGTCAGCGCCGGGATGGCGAACTTGACGATCATGATGAAGTTGTTCGCCATCGCGTACAGCTTGACGGTCCAGTAATTCAGCAGGAAGTAGACGATCACCAGGCCCGCGGCGATCGCCAGGCCCGCCGGATGGAGCTCCTTGCCGTCGTACAGGCCCTTGGCCCAGTGCCACTTCCACGAGCTCATGTACTGCACGGACGCCTCGGCCTCGATCGGGATGACCGAGACGATCGCGATCCAGTTCGACCAGCCGCCCATGTAGCCGACGAGCGAGCCGTGGGAGTAGTGCGCGTAGCGGACCATGCCCCCGGACTTGGGGAACAGCGATCCGAGCTCCATGTACGACAGCCCAATGAGGATCATGATGCCCGCGCCGATGACCCACGCGAGGAGGGCCGCGGGCCCGGCGACCTGCGCGGCCTTCCAGGAGCCGAACAGCCAGCCGGAGCCGATGATCGAGCTGAGCCCGACCATGAGAAGCGAGAACGTTCCGAGTCGCCGCCGGTTGTCACCGGTGGACGCGGACCCGGGCGTGGGTGACGCGGTCGCCATGGATCACTCCATAATTCGTTGCGCGCTTTCGCGGGGAAAGAAGAGGCTGTCTCGCAAGATTTGGTCGAGGATCCCCCCACGCGGGGACCCGACCCAAGACGTTTGAGCGAGATCTGAGGTTCCACGGTGCCGACATCGGAAAAGCCGGGACATTTGACCGCTCGTCGGCCGCGCCTCAGGTGACAGGTCCTGCTGCGCGGCCCGTTCGTGCCAGCTGAGCGATCAGTCGGTCAAGCCGCGCGCCAGCTTGACCGAGTGCAGCAGCGGCGCAGTGCCCTGGCTGACGACCGCCACCTCATCGGGTGAGATTCCCAGTGCGTCGGCCGCGCGGCACTGGATGGTTGCATACCCGGCGCTCACCTCGGCCAGCAGGCGGATGGTCGCCTGGCCGCCGTGGTGGCGGATGAGGGCACAACGGCGGCGACGACCTGCTCCCGGCCCACCCTTACAGGTACCGCCGGATTTGATCACGTGGCGTGGTTACCATCGCCGGGTGACCACGCCGCAGTCCGTGCAGCAGGCCGCGACAGCCGTACGCCCTCGCTGGGATGAGCTTCCCGCACCGCTCCGGGACGGCCTGGCCGAGCTGCTCGGCGAAATCACCACGGTGGAGATTCAGGGCGGCGGGTTCACCCCGGGCCTGGCTGCCCGAATCCAGCTTGCCGACGGCGAGCGCGTATTCGCCAAGGGCATCCCTGCCGCTCATCCGCTGGCCGGGAAGTACCGTGACGAGGCCGCGACCACTCGGAGGCTTCCGGCGGCAACGCCCGCTCCGCGGCTACGTTGGGACGGCCAGATCGCCGACTGGGTGGTGCTCGTCTTGGACGACCTGGACGCCCGGCACGTGGACCTCTCGCCCGGCTCGCCGGATGCATCCCGGGTCGTGGCCATGGTCGCCGGCCTGGCGGATGTCCTGACCCCCTGCCCCATCGACGCGCCCGCCGCCGAGCTTGAGCTCGCCGACCTCGTTCACGGCTGGGACGCCCTTGCCGAAGCGTCTGCCGCCGATCTGGACGAGTGGACCCGGCGCCACCTGAGCGACCTGGCCGCGCTCGAAACCGACTGGCTCGCGGCAGCCGGCGGCACCACGCTGGTCCACGGCGACGTCAACGCCTCCAACCTTCTCATCGACCGCGCCGAGGGCGTGTGTCTGATCGACTGGGCGCAGCCGGTGCGCGGCGCGACCTGGCTGGATGTCGTCGACCTCGTACCCCACCTGATCCTGGCCGGGCACACACCCGCCGAAGCAGAAGCCGTTCTCGCCGACGTACCGGCCTGGCGAGACACCGCTCCAGCGGTCATCACGAGCTACGCCGCCGCGTTCGCCGGATACTGGGAGCGCAGCTCACTCCGGCCGGCACCGCCTGGAGTTCCCTATCTTCGCGCCCATCAGGCCCGAGCCGCTCGAGCAGCGATCGCCTGGACGATGCACCGCACCGGTTGGGCGTGACCGAACGCGGTCAGCAGCCGATGCGCGACCCGTTGACCGCCACGTCGTCGAACCACAGGGCGCATCTGCTCCTGCCAACAGTGTCGGCACGGTGTGAATGGTGACGTCCATGAAGTCACGCTGGTTGCGGCTCGGTGACCGGCGCTTCTCGATTCCTGATCGGCCTGGTCACCTGCTTCGCCACACACGACGGAATCCCCGCCGCAGCGCCCGTCGTCTGGCGCCGGTAGGCGCTGGGCGGCATACCGACCAGCTCGGTGAAGCGCGTGCTGAAGGTGCCCAGCGACGAGCATCCGACCGCGAAACAGACCTCGGTGACGCTGAGGTCGCCCCGGCGCAGCAGCGCCATCGCACGTTCGATGCGCCGCGTCATCAGATAGGCGTACGGCGACTCGCCGTAGGCGAGCCGGAACTGGCGGCTGAGGTGCCCGGCCGACATGTGCACGCCGCGGGCGAGCGCCTCGACGTCCAGCGGCTGCGCGTACTCCCGGTCGATCCGATCCCGAACGCGGCGCAGCCGCGCGAGGTCGCTCTGGCGCTGCGCCGCGGTGAGTGCGCGGCCCCACGAGGGGTGACACATGAGAGAACTCCTTTCATCGATGTCCGCGAGCAGCTGGGTTACCTGCCGAGGTAGCCGCTGCGATGCCGAGCCCGGTGTCGTGGCCGAGCCCGCAGCCGGCAGAGGCCGGTGCGGGCGCGCATGTTAGTTGTGCCGCGCCACCCGGCTCAAAGCGATGCGGTCTCTGATGCGGTCTCCCACGCGAACCCGTCCGGATCGGTGAAGGGCCCGGCATCGCTGCCGATCATGATCCGGTGCGATCCGGTGCCGTCGGGAGAGACACCGGCGTCCTTGGCAAGGGCCCGGCGCCCGTAGAGCGCCAGTTTGACGGGACTCGACGGAGTGGCGAACTCGACGTACTTGCGGCCGAAGCTCTTCGCCACGGCGAGGCCGCGGTCAACGTAGAACCGCTTGCTCGCGGCCACGTCCGCGACTCCCAGTAGGAGCACGATCTCCTCGATCTGCCGAGTGGCCGGGCCGGTGTCCTTCTTCGCCGAGGTCGCGACCTTCCAGATCGTCCCGTCCGGGGCTTGTACGACGCCTCCATAGCCCCAGAGCGACTTCACGGCCGGCTTCAGCGGCGAGGCGCCGGCGTCGAGGGCGGCGTCGATGAGGCCGTTGACGGTGGCGGGCTGGGACACCGTGAGCGACATCGTGAACCCGCGGAAGCCGGTCGTCGGCGCCTCCGAGGCCCGCAGGCGTATCTGAGTGCCCAAACCGAAGGCTTCGGCGTAGAAGCGGTTGGCGGCGGTGGGGTCGGCCGCCTCAAGGGTGACGGATTCGAAGGAAGTCATGGTGATGAGCCTAGGAACGGCACCGTGACTTGCGCTTCTCGATTCCTGACCGGTCTGGTCACCTGTTTCGTCACACGACGGAATCCGCGCCGCCGCGTGGCGCGGTCAGCAGCCGATGCGCGAGCCGTTGACCGCCACGTCGTCGAACCACAACGTGTCCCGCGCGCCGCCGTAGCTCTCCCAACCCAGGCGCAGGTCGGTGGGGCGCGGGCGCCAGTTCGCCCGGCTCAGCCACTGGCGGTCGACGTCCGGGGTCGGGGTGCCGTCCAGGTGGAGTCCGCTCACCTCGGTGCCGTTTAGCCAGGTGCTCATCGTGCCGTTCGTCCCGTTGATGGCGAACTCCAGGCAGGACCACTGGTTCACCGGAAGCGGCACGCTCATCGCGACCCCGGCCGGGCTCTGCTCGGGCAGCGTCGCGTCGTCGGACTCACGGTTCCACTGCAGCGCCTGGTTCTGCCCGCCCAGCCGCAGGTGCTTGCCGCCGTCGGCCGCGTCGGTGAGGGTCGTGAAGGCGACGTGCCCGGCCGGCAGCGCCTGGGCGTGCCGCACGTAGTAGCGGACGTACAGCACCGAGCCGGCCGCAGCCACGCCCGTCGTGTTGACCGCGAACGCGTGGTCGCAGTAGGTCGCGCCGCCGTCGACGCGGATCGACGTGCTGCCGCTGTGGGCCTGCGTGTGGTCGACGGCGACGGTGCCGGTGCCCTGGCAGTCCGGGTACGACGGCTGCCAGGCACCGGACAGAGTCGTGCCGGTCTGGTCCTCGAAGCCATCACAGAACGCGGCCTGGGCGCACGGCGTCGGGGTCGGAGTGGGAGTCGGTGTCGGAGTACCGTCACCGTCGCAGCGTGCGCCGTTGAGCGCGAAGTCGCCCGGGACCGCGTTCTGGCCGCTGAACGTCGCCTGGAGGCCGAACGTCGTCGACCCGCCCGTCGCGAGGGTGCCGTTGTAGCCGCTGTCGCGGGCGGTCACGGCCTGCCCGGCCTGGGTGACCTGGGCGTTCCAGGCGGAGGTGACCTTCTGGTCCCCGGCGAACGTCCAGGTCAGCGTCCAGCTCGTGACGGGCGCGGCGTTGTTGGTGACCGTGACCTGCGCGGTGAAGCCACCCGTCCACTGGTTGAGGGAGTAGGCCACCGCGCAGGGCGAGGCGGCGGACGCCGACCGGGTTCCCGGGAGGCCGAAGGCGAGCGACACCATGAGGACGACCGCCCCCAGCACCGCCGGGACCGCCCCGTACGGGAAACGCCGGGACGTCGTGGATCGGGTGTTCGCTGGACCGGCCATGGAAACTCCTCACCGGGGGCGGCGCGTACGCACCAGAGTGCGAGCACCTCATCCGCCCGGCAAGGATCTTCCACGTTCTTTCACGACCGGCCGGAGCGGCTCAGCGAGTGGGCTTCCAGCCGTGCAGGCGCATCAGGGCGGCGGCCACGTGGGCGAAGCGGTCGCCTTCGAGGATCGCGCCCTCCCGGCGGATGTCGTCCTCGTCGAGCTCGAACACGCGGTCCAGCCGCACGTACGACCCGCGGCCGTCGCGGTCCCAGCTCCCCGAGCCGAGCTCCATCCAGTCCGGGTCGTCACCGTGGTCGCGACTGGAGAGCATCATCGCGAGCAGCCGGCGCCCGTGGCGCCCGACGACCAGCAGCGGCCGGTCCTTCCCGCGCGCCGGGTCTTCCTCGTAGGGCACCCACGCCCAGACGATCTCACCGGGGTCCGCGAGCCCGTCCAGGTCCGGGGAGTATTCCAGGGTCGCGGCCCGCTCGGGGGTGTAGATCTCACGCACCGCGCCGCGGGACGGCCTCGGGTCTTCACCATGATCAAGCATCCGGGCAGCTTATCCGGCCGGATCCGGCGCGGTTCCCTCGGCCGAGGAACACGCCGGGCGGTGACCGAGGCGGAGGCCGGCGATCATCTGGGCGACGTAAGCGTCGTCCGGGGGCGCCTCACCGAGCAGCAGCCTCGTGAACGCCTGGTTGACGCAGGCGCCGAGGAGGAGCCGGGCGGCGGCCACGCAGTCGACGTCCGCCGCGATCCGCCCGAGCGCGCGCTCCCCGGCGAGGTAACCCGCGACGGCGTCGTACGCCGCCTGCGGTCCCAGGTCATGGGTCTGGAGGGCCTGCCGAAGCCGCATCAGCTGGTCGGGGTTGGCAAAGACCGACACCTTCGCGGCCAGGATCTCCGTGTAGAAGCCGATGGTCGCCCGCGCGGCGGGGGCGAGGTTGCCGGCGACCTCTCCCTGGCCGACCCGCCTGTTCAGATCCTTCATGACGCGTGCGAAGACGGGCAGGCGGTCCTGCAGGAGGGCGAGGTAGAGGGTCACCGTGGACTGGTCGGACGCGTCCCCGACCGCCCGGCCGACCGCCGGCGCACCCCGAAGGATGTCGGCGGCCGCCCCGAGCACCTGATGCCGTACGGCGTCGCCGTGACCGCCCGCCGGCGAGGACCCCGCCGATTGATCATCGGTTTCCATGACGACCAAGGATCTTGCGGAGAACCGCCCTCGTCAACGCGGACGGCACCGCCGGTCGTCTCCGGGACGTCGAGGGCTCCGGGCGCGGCCTGGCGGTTCCCTGGCCGGCCAGCGTGCCGCCGAAGGCGAGGGCCATGCCGGCCAGTTGCAGCGGGGCCAGGGCCTGGCCGAGCGCCGCCCAGCCGATGACGGCGGCGGACAGCGGGCTGAGCAGGGCGAGGAAGGACACCGAGGTGGCGGGGAGGCGGGAGATGCCGCGGAACCACAGCCAGTACGCGGTGGCCGTGCCGACCGCTCCGAGGTAGAGGTAGCCCGCGACGGCACTGCCGCCGAGGGCGGGAGGCGGGCCCTCGATGAGCAGGGCGACCGGCACGAGCAGCAGCCCGCCGGCGGTGAGCTGCCAGGCGGTGAGGGTGAGCGCGCCGACGCCCTCAGGACGGCCCCAGCGCTTGGTGAGCACCGTGCCCGCCGACATGGACGCGGCTCCGGCGAGCCCGGCGAAGACCCCGACCATGTCCAGGCGCGCGTCGGCGCGCAGGACGACGAGGCCGACTCCGGCGAGCCCGGTGAACGCGGCCAACACCCGGCGGACCGTCGGCCGCTCCGTGAGCAGCAGGGCCGCGAAGGCGAGGGCGAACAGCGGACCGACCGCGCCGAGCACCGCCGCGACACCGCCCGGCAGCCGGTACGCGGCCAGGAACAGCAGGGGGAAGAACGCGCCGATGTTCAACAGCCCGAGCACCGCCGCCCGCCAGATCCACGCGCCGCGCGGGAGCGTCCGGGTGGCGACGAGCAGAGCGAGTCCGGCCGGCAGCGCCCGCATCGTCGCGGTGAACAGTGGGCGGCCGGGCGGCAGGAACTCGGTGGTGACCGCGTAGGTCGAGCCCCAGGTGAGGGGAGTCAGCGCGGTGAGGGCCAGGTCGCGGGCTTTCGGCAGGGAGACGCCGCGCCGGGCCGTGATGGCGACCATCAGATCACTCCTTATTAAGAATCTCAATGTTGAGATATCAACATGTGGGTATCCTCATCGTCAAGTAGATGAACGTTGAGATTGTTGACGTTGAAGGGTGCCGGTTATGAGCGATGCGGTGGACGGGATCGTCGCCCAGTGGCGGAGCGAGCGGCCCGACGTCGACGTGTGGCCGATGGGGATCGTCGGCCGGATCACTCGGCTGTCACGGATCCTGGACCGCGAGCTGAAGGAGTTCTTCGCCTGCCACGGCCTGGAGCGCTGGGAGTTCGACGTGCTGGCCACCCTCCGCCGCTCCGGCCCGCCGTACGAACTGACGGCGGGGGCCCTCAACCGGGCGGCCATGGTGACCTCAGGCGCGATCACCAACCGGATCGACCGGCTCACGGCGCGAGGGCTGGTCGAGCGGGTCCCGGACGCGGAGGACCGGCGGTCCGTACGGGTTCGCCTGACCGAGCGGGGCCAGACGGCGGTCGACGAGATCGTGGGCCCCCACGTGGCGAACGAGGCGCGCCTGCTGGCCTCCTTGGGCCCGGAGGACCGGGACCGGCTGGGGGGCCTGCTCCGCGGCCTCCTCGAGTCTCTGGGCGACACTTCCATCGATTAGCCGGACGCCGGACGGCAAGGACGACCCCGTCGGCCGGGCCAAGAACCGCCGGGTGGAGATCGCTTACCGGAAGTAGCCCGGCGTCACGTCGTGTCGAAGCAGCCGTCGAACTCCCACAGCGGATTGGTGACGGTGGCGCCGTCCGCCGCGACGATCATCTGCTGGCCGTTCAGGTCCGCCGGGCCGTCACCGTCCGCCGCGTAGCAGCCGTTCGTCTGGACATGAAGCTGGTACGACGCGGTCTCCGGAATCGCCGGTCCGGCGTTGAACCAGGTCACCGCGCACGTCCAGTCGTTGCCCGCGCCCTGGTCCGCCGTTGACGGCCCGCCCTTGGCGCAGGCGGCCTTCGCGTGCATCGACGCCGCCGTGACCTTCCGGCCCCGCAGGGACTGCTGGAGCACGTAGAGGTTGGCGAACGTCGGCGCGACGGTGTCGTTCAGCCGGTCGCGGGTGATTCCGGAGGATCCACAGCCGGTGGTCCCCAGCAGGACGGCCGCGAGCGCGGCGATCACTCCCCATCGCATGGTTCAGCCCTCAGTGATGTCGCGACGGCGCAGCAGCGCGTGGGCGCCGCCGACGAAAAGGACGAAGTACACGGCGCTGACCACGGCGCCCTGGGCGAGCGGCCCGTGGAACGGAGGGTCGGTGAACAGGCCGTGCCAGGCGCCGAACGGCGTGGTCGGCAGCAGCATCCGGACGACCTCCGGGGCGTTGACCAGCGACGCGAGCTGCAACGCCAGGCCGATGACGACCGGCCCGCCCACGCCGAGCGCACTGTTCCGGCTCGCGACCGACAGCAGCAGGCCCAGGGCGGTGAACGCCAGCACGGGCGGCAGCACCGTCGCCCAGGCGACCAGCACCAGGACCACGCAGTGCCCCGGTTGCAGGAGCGTGCCGGACAGGCCGATCAGCGGCTGCCGGCCCACCAGCAGCACGCCCGCGGCCAGGCTGGACACCGCCACGAGCGCCGTCATCGCGATCGAGTACGTCATCGCGGCGAGGGCCTTGCCGACGAAGACCTGGGACCGGCTGCGGGACCGGGTGAGGATGGTCTTCCACGTGCCGTACCGGTCCTCGCAGGAGAAGATGTCGCCGGCGACGACGCTGGTGAGGGCCGGCAGCGCCCACTGGCCCGCGAAGCCGAGCACCACCAGCGGGATCGAGAACCCGGAGTCGTGCACCCACCGGCCGAACAGGGTGTCCTGCGGCGTGTTGCTCTGCACGTTCAGCGCCGAGACGAACAGGAACGGGGCCAGCAGGCACAGGATCGCCGCCGCCTGGACCTTCACCTGCCTGACCAGTTTGGCCAGCTCGCAGCGGTAGACGACCCACGATCCGCCGCGCGCGGCGCTGCGGACCTCCGGGCGTGCCGCGACCGCCGTCATGGGGCCACCTCCTGGGGAACGTCGGGGGCCGGTTCCTTCGGTTCCTCCGCTTCGGTGAGCGCGAAGAACAGCGCCTCCAGCGGCGAGGACTCCAGGTCGAGCCGGCGCACGGCGACGCCCGCCCGGCCGAGCGCGATCACGTATTCGTCGAGGTGCTCGCGCTGGGCGTGCACGATCAGTTCCCGGCCCGCGACGGCGGCGGCGACCCCCGGCGTGTCGCCGGCCATCGTCAGCGCCCGCTCGTCGTCACTCGTTGCGAGGCGGAAGGCCGGATCCGGGGCGCGCTCGCGGAGGCGTTCCATCGACCCGTCGAAGACCACGCCGCCCCTGCGCATGATCGTGACGTCGTCGCACAGCTCCTCGACCTCGCCCATGTCGTGGCTGCTCAGCAGCACGGTGACCCCGTCGCCGGCCAGCCGCGCGACGAGGGCGCGCATGTCCCGCATCCCGGCCGGGTCGAGGCCGCTCGCCGGCTCGTCCAGGATCAGCAGGCGCGGATCGCGCAGCAGCGCCCCCGCGATCCCCAGCCGCTGGCGCATGCCGACCGAGTAGCCGCCGACCTTCGCGCCGGCCTGGTCGCGCAGGTCGACGAGTTCGAGCGCCTCGTCAATCCGGCTCGCGGCGGGGCCGCCGTCGAGCTCGGCCAGCAGCGTCAGATTGCGGCGGCCGGAAAGGTAGGGGTAGAAACGGGGGCTTTCCACGAATCCGGCGACGCCGTCGAGCACGCGCGCGCCGAATTCCTCCCGGGTCCGGCCGAGGATCCGGATCGAGCCCGCGTCGGGCCGTACCAGGCCCATGAGCATGGTGAGCAGGGTGGTCTTTCCGGCGCCATTGGGCCCGAGCATTCCATGGACCCGGCCGGGGCCGACCCGAAGGTCGACCCCGGCCACGGCCACCGTGTCCTCGAAGCGCTTGGTCAGTCCGAGCGCCTCGATCGCCGGTGAAGAGGGTTCATCCATCGTCGTTATGAGACCTTGTCATTTCGCCTTGTGCGGTGCCTGGGCGCGGCTTGACGGAATGTCATTGTCGACGCCGTTGGTCACCACGGTCTGCGGGAACTTCTTGAGCACCTCGTCCGGGGACATCACCTTCGAGTCGCCCGGGTACGGCCGCTTCCAGCCGGTCGTGGCGTACCACGTGAGCCGGTTGAACGGAGCGAACGCGAGCTGGTCCTCGGACTTGAAGTTCTGCTTCTCCGACCAGGCGAGCCAGGCCTTCTGCATCGGGTCCGTGGCCTGCGCCGCCGTCCCGTTCATCGTGTCGAGCGGGATCTGGTTCGGCAGTGCGGTGTACGGGGTGTAGTCGGGCCTGTCGGTGAACGCCCCGTACATCGGCTCGGCCGCCA
The DNA here is from genome assembly GCF_024055795.1 of Actinoallomurus purpureus. Lineage (GTDB taxonomy): Bacteria > Actinomycetota > Actinomycetes > Streptosporangiales > Streptosporangiaceae > Actinoallomurus > Actinoallomurus purpureus. The sequence continues at coordinate 60,180 of NZ_JAMXMY010000016.1, forward strand.
TGTCGAGCTGGTTCATCGGCGGCAGGCCGAGGATCTGCTCGATCGTGCGGGTGACGTTGAGCTGGCTGTAGTAGGTGTGGTCGATCCCGCCGTGCTTGGCGTACGGGCTGGCGATCAGCGTGACGTTGCGGTGCCCGTCGACGTGGTCGATGCCGTTCTGCGAGTCGTCCTCGACGACGAAGACCGCGCTGTCCTTCCAGTACTTCGAGTGCGAGATCGTGTCGATGATGCGGCCCGTCGCCAGGTCGTTGTCCGCGACCATCGCCGACGGCGTCGGGTAGCCCTTGTTGAGGCCGTTGGTGTGGTCGTCCATGACCCACAGCATGTTGAGCGCGGGCAGGTTCCCGTTCGTCTCGTACTGGGCGAAGTCCCGCTGGAACAGGTCCGCGCGGTACTGGTCGGGGATGTTCGTCTGGAAGTTCGGGAAGTCACGCGACAGGATCTTGTCGAGCGACGGCACGTCGGCCGTGGTCTGGCAGTAGCCGACCGGCACGTGCGGAGCGCCCGTGGCCTTGCCCTCCAGGACCTGGGAGTCCTTGTACCAGTCCGCCCACGTGCCGGGGCAGGCCGCTCCGCCCGGGGCGTTCCAGAACTCCGCGTACTCGCCCCAGACGTGCGCGGTCAGGCCGTGCGCCTGGGCGTTGTCCCACAGGAACCCCGACTTGGGGTAGACCATCGCGTCCGGCTGACCGTAGTCACGGATGTAGTTGGCGTAGGAGCGTTCGAGGTAGTCGTTGACGAAGCCCGCGTCGAGCCAGGTGTGGCCGACGGCGGAGTTGGTTCCGTCGGAGTACAGGTTGTCGATCAGCGGGAACTGCTGGGCGAGGGCGTGGGTGTTCGGCGTGACCTTCTGGCCGAACTGCGTGTACGAGGGGTTGCCGTTGCCGCGCGGGTCGTCGCCGAGGACCTGGTCGTACGTGCGGTTCTCCTTCACGATCACGAACACGTGCTTGATCTTCGAAGGGGCGCCGATGCGGACCGGGACGGCGGTCGGCCGCGCGAACCTGGAACCCTTTCGGTTGCGGGCCCGTAGACCGTTCCACTGGTTGTTGCGGAAGACCTGCGAGGTGTACGTGGCGATCTGCTGCCGGGTGGGCCGCTCGACCAGGCCGACGGTGCCGACGTCGGCGTAGACCTGGCGTCCGGTCGCGGGGTCGGTGCCCGGTCCCTCGCTGATCGTCCCGTCCTTGCCGAGCGCTCCGACGCCCGCCTGGTTCGCGACGACGAGCCGGTCGAGCGTGGCGTTCCAGTGCAGCGTGCCCGGGTACCAGGCCGTCGGGATCAGTCCGTCGAAGGCGACCGGCCGGTGCGCGCCGCGGTACTCATAGATCGCGAGGGCGTTGTTCCGGCCGAGGCTGACGACCAGGTGCGACGGGTCGATGAACTCCAGCGCGTTGGGCGAGCTGCCGAACGGCTGGCCGGGCAGCGGGTTCACGTTGAAGGTCTGGGTGACCCTCTGGGCGACCGTGTCGATGATCGACACCGTGTCGTCGCTGGAGTTGGTGACGAGCAGCTCGGTGCCGTGCGCGAGCAGGCTGCTCGGGTCCAGGCCGAGGCGGTAGGTGTGGACGACCTCGTTGGTGGCCAGGTCGACCTCCGAGACCGTGCCGGTGCTCGCCCGGCCGTCGACCTTGTCGGCGACCACCGGCGAGTCGTAGCTCAGGTTGGTGAAGTCACCGTCGGCCGGCTTACGGCCACCCTCGTTGCTGACGTACGCGTGGTCTCCGACGATGGCCACGTCCCGGGGCGCGACACCGACGGACGTCTGGGCGGTCAGCGTACCCGTGGCGGGGTCGAGTACGCCGAGCCGGTCCCATCCGTCCAGGACGACCAGGATGTGGCCGCCGTCCGGGGTCCAGGCCAGGTCCGTGGGCAGTGGCGCCGCCGCGGCGCCGGTCGAGCTCTTCGGTACGGAGGCGTCGGCGGGCAGCTTGACGACGCTCGGGTTGCTCAGTGTGCCGTCGGCGACGACCGAGAACTTCAGGATGTCGCTGCCCTGCGCGGCCCACAGGGTGTTGCCGTCGGGTGAGTAGAGCAGGCCGCCGACACCGACGTTGCCGCTGCCGGTGCCCTTCGGCGGGGTGTACTGCTGCAGGACCTTCTGGCCGACCAGGTCGACGACCGTGAACAGGCCCGCACCCGACTTGGTGAGGTCGACTGCGGTCTTGCCGTCCGGCCGTACGGCCAGGTCCATCGGCCGGCCGGACTGCTCGATGCTCGCGCCGGCGGGGGTGACGTATTGGTTGTCAGGGGTGAGTACGGATCCGTCAGCCTGCCGTCCGACCAGATGGTCGGCCAGCGGTTTGTTGTGGCCGGTCACACCCGCGGCGAAAGCCGTCGTGGATGTGGCCAGGGCCAGGGCAATGCCGATTACCGGCATTGACAGTAGCCGTTGGGCCATCGATTCCTCCTGCCGCATGGCCTGCCGGGTGACAGGCCAATCCGCCGAGGAATCTAGACCGATGATCACCCCGCTGCCTACACCGCAGGACGAAGAACATCGGAACAGCAATGGCGCATATAGGCCATCAAATCCGGTTTAAGCTGTTTTTCCCGGTCGCCAGGGCTTTGCCGCCCGTTCACCGGTGGCCGCCCGGCTCGCTCATTCACGCCGGAAGACGTCCGTGACCCCGGCCCGCCGCCCCGCGTCCCACGCGACCGTGAGGGTCCCGCCGCCGGCTCCCAGCGCCGCGTGCCCGCTCAGCCGGTCACGGGCACCGTTGGCACACGTCAGCGCGATGCGCATCGCGCCGTCGATCGTGCCGGCGCAGAAGTATGGAGAGTTCAGCGCCGCGGCCCCGCGGAAGAGATAGAGGGCCACCCGCGTGCCCCCGGTCCGGGCGCCCCACGTGCCGTCGGCCGCCGACTTCTTCTCCGCTCCCGGCCGGACGCCGTTCATCGTCGGAACGGCTCCGGGGGCCGACGGCCGCCCGGAGGGCGAGGCCGGACCGCTCGCGGCGGGCGCTCCGGGCACGGTCGGGGGCGTCGCGTCGTGCCTCGAGCCGCTACACCCCGCCGTCACCACGACGAGCGCCAGTGCTCCGACGGCGGACCATCCCCGCATCCCGTCCTCCCACCCGGTCGATGCATGCCCCCGCACCGGAAAGGCCGAGGGGGCGCCGGCCGGTCGCCGGCGCCCCGGCCGCGCGGCTCAGTGCCGGGCCTTCACCTTGACAGTGATCTTCTTCGGCGCCTTGACGCGCTTCTTGGACGTCGTGACCTTCGGCTGCGGGCGGAGCCCCGCGGCCAGCTTCGACAGCACCGACGCGGACGACGAGGACCGCAGCGCGGGCGTGCTGGCGGGGTTGATGCCGGCGCCGAGGCTCATGACGCCGACGAGGTTCATCGCGTTGTTCGCCGAGCCCGCGGGCAGCCCCATCATCCCGTTGATCACGCCGTCGAGGATCCCGCCGGGACCGCATCCCTTGGCGGCGGGCACCGCGATCTTGTTGTTGATCTGGATCGGATAGGGCGACCAGCCGAGCGCCGGGTCACCGGCCCCGCCCGGGACGAGAACGGTCGGGGTCAGGCTCGTGGTGATCGGTCCGATGACGCACGAGGTGCCGAGCAGCTGGTTGTTCAGATGGACGTTCAGCTGCGCCGTCGCCTGGATGCCACCGGAGCCGAGCTGGACGGTGATCGGCGCCGCCAGCGACTGGGTGACGGTGAGCCGGTTGAACGGCAGCATCGCCGCCGGCGTCTTGCCCAGCACGGGGCCGATCAGCGGCAGCTGCCCGATGAGGCCACCGGGGACCTCGACGGGCTGCGACACGAGCTGCTCCCCCATGACCGGCGCGTGCAGGACGCTGCCCGGGCTGAGCGAGGTGATGTAACCGGTGACGCGGATGGCGTTCGGCGGCAGGTCCAGGGCGAAACTGCCGATCTTCACGCTGCCGCCGGAGGTCACCTGAGCCTCGCAGGTGGTGTTCTGCGGGCACTGGCCCTGGAACTTCGCCGCGATCCGCGGCGTGCTCCCCGAGGCGATCGGCGGGGCCGCGGGGTGCGGCGAACCGGCCGGCGGCGAGGCCGGGTCGAAACTGCCGACGGTGCCCCTGCCCGACTCGCTGAACCACAGCCTCCCGCCGGGGCCGGAGGCGATCCGCATCGGCGCGGACAGCGTGGCCGGAAGCGGGTACTCGCTGACGGATCCCGATCCGGGGTCGATGCTGCCGATGTTGCTGGCGGCGGCCTCGGTGAACCAGATCAGGCCGTCCGGGCCGACGGCGATCCCCATCGGGGCGGAGTCCGCGGTGTTCACCGGGTACTCGTCGATGTTGCCGGTCGCCGGATCGAGCCGGCCGATCCTCCCGACGCCGGGTTCGGTGAACCACAGGGCGCCGTCGGGGCCCTTGACGATCCCGCCGAGGGTCGGCGAGCCGGAGCCCGCGGACGGCGGGTAGTAGGCGGTGACCGCGCCGGTCGACGGGTCGAGCCGCCCGATCGATCCGTCGGTGCCCGTGTACCAGATGGCGCCGTCGGAGCCTGCCGCGAGGCCGTAGACGGCCGCGCCGGCGGTGGCGTACGCGGTGACGGTGCCTGTGGCGTCGATCCGGCCGATGGCCGTCGCCGAGGTGCCCCCGAACCACATCGCACCGTCGGGACCGGCGACGATGTCGGTGAGCCGCCCGCCGGCGAAGTTGACGTCCGTGGTCGTGGGGACCTCGAAGAGCGTCGTCTTCCCGGTCGCCGGGTCGACGTAGCCCACCCGCGGAACGTCGACGGAGGAGTCGGTGAACCAGAGGCGCCCGCCCGGCCCGGCGGCCATCGCGTCGGCCGCGCCGAACGTCTTCTGCGAGTTGGCGGGCAGGGCGTACTCGGTGACCTTTCCGGCCGAGTCCACCTTTCCGAGGCCGCCGGCGTTCTCGCCGAACCAGACGCTGCCGTTCGGGCCGGCGACCAGGCCCGCCGGGGTGACGTCGGGCACGGGCAACCCGACCTCGGTCACGCCGGCGGCGGCGCCGGCGGGCGAGGCCGGGCTGAGGGCGACCGCACCCAGCAGGGCCGCCGACGCGAGAACCCCCGCGCGCACTCCACGATGGCGCATGCCATCGCCTCCTTGAGTGTTCTCCCCCGAGGACAACAGGACAGGGATGTAGTGGGCTACTAGAAACCCAGGGGTGTTTCACGTCAAGCCGATCAGTACCGCCCGACCGGTTCCGGTCACCGCCGCGGTACAGGCAGGGGCAGGGGCCGCCGGTAGGGCGGCCCCTGCCCGTCTCGTCCCTCGCTCACACGGACGTCAGGTGATCGTCACGAGCGGGCTCGTGGTGTAGACGCCGGTCGCGGTGCCGGTCGGGCTGATGCTGCCGCAGGCGGAGGTTCCGGAGAACGGCACGCTGGCGTTGGTGAACGTCGCCTTGCCGGTGGTGTTGTTGTAGCTGGCGGTGATCGTCGCCGCGGCGGTCGGGGCCGCCGTCACGGTGCACCCGGGCAGCGTGCTGGTGGTGACCGTCACGCCGCCCTGGGGGATGGTGATCTTCACCTGGGTGGGGCTCGCCACGGCCAGCAGCGTCCAGCTGCCGTTCGTGTGGTTGGTGGTGATCGTCGCCGTGCCGCCGAAGTTGTCGGTGCAGCTGCCGAAGGTCGGGTCCGGGCTGATGTTGACCGGGCCGTACCCCGACGACGGGGTGGTGAACTGGATCGTCGAGCTGGTGCAGGTCACCGAGAAGGACAGGCCGGACAGGGTGCCGGCGAACTTCACACTGCTGCTGGTGGCGGTGATCGCGGTGCTGGCCGGGCTGACGCCCGCCGCGTAGGCGGTGCCGCCCATCATCGCGACCAGGGCGCCCGCCCCGGTGATGGTCAGGGCGAGTTTCGCCGTTCTGGGAATCATGTGCTGTGCCTCTCGTCAAAGGGGGACCGGGAACCGGCGTCTCCGGCCTCGGGTGTGCGGGGTGGTGGCGATCAGGTGGAAACGGTCAGGACGTTGGAGTACGAGTGGTGGCCTCCTTCCGGTCAGTTCGAGTGCGCCCCCGCGCCGACGCTGAGGATCGCGGGCAGGTCGAGGGTGTTTCCGGAGGACGAGGGCAGCCCCATGGTCGAGTTGATGACCCCGTCGAGGATTCCGCCGAGGCCGCAGCCGTGGGCCTTCGGCACGGCGAGGGTGTCGTCCTTGATCTCGACGCTCAGGGGCTGCCAGCCGAGCTGCGGGTCGTGCGCCGATCCACCGGACAGGTCCGCCGGTGCCAGCGACGCGGTGATCGGCCCGATGACGCAGGTGGAGCCGAGGAGCTGGTTATTGAGCTGGATGTTCAGGGTGGCGGTCGCCTGCAGGCCTCCGGGGCCGAACCCGATGGTGACCGGCCCGGCCAGGGACTGCGTGATCGTCAGCTTGTTGAACGGCAGCATCGCCGCCGGGGTCATGCCGAGGATCGGGCCGATCAACGGCAGGGTGCCGATGACGCCTCCGGGCACCTCCACCGGAACGGACTCCAGCTGGGACCCCGTGAGGGGCGGCTGGAGAACGGCCGAACCGGACCCGAGCGAGGTGACGTAGCCGCTGACGCGCAGCGCCCCGGCGGGCATCGTCTGGCTGAAGCCGCCGATCTTGACGCTGCCGCCCATCGTGAGCTGCGTCTCGCAGATGATCGCCGAGGTGGGGCAGCGGCCCTGGAACGACGCGGCGACCCGCGGGCTGATGCCGTCGACGATCGGCGGGGCGGCGGCGTGCGGCGAGCCGGAGGGCGGCGCGGACGGGTTCAGCCGGCCGATGGCGCCCTTGCCCGCCTCGGTGAACCAGAGGGCTCCCCCGGGACCGTTGATGATCCGCATCGGCGCCGACAGCGCGTCCGGCAACGGGTACTCGGAGATCTTCTTCGACGCGGGGACGACGCGGCCGATGTTGCCCGCCGCGGCCTCGGTGAACCACAGGTTGCCGTCCGGACCGGCGGTGATGCCCTCCGGCGCGGAGTTCGCGGTGGGGACGGCGTACTCGGTGACGGCGTCGTTCCCGGGGACGATCCGGCCGATCTTCCCGACGCCGGGCTCGGTGAACCACACCGCGCCGTCCGGGCCGGCCGTGATGCCGCCGGCTGCGGGGTTCCCGGACCCGGACGACTCAGGCGAGTAGATCGTGACGTCGCCCGTGGCCGGGTCCAGGCGTCCGATCGACCCGCCGCTCGTGTCGGTGAACCACAGCGCCTTGTCGGGCCCCGTGGTGATCGCGTACGGCGACAGGCCGGTGGTGGCGTAGGCGGTGACGGCGCCCGACGCGGTGACCCGGCCGACCGCGCTGGACGGGCCGCCGGTGAACCACATCGCGCCGTCCGGCCCGGCGGTGATGTCGGTGAGCTGGCCGCCCGCGAAGCTCACGTCTCCGGTGGTCGGCACCTCGTACGTGGTCACGGCGCCGGTGCCGGCGTTGACCTTTCCGACCCGCGGCACGGCGGTGGAGGCGTCCGTGAACCAGACCGTGCCGTCCGAGGCGGTGGCGGCCCCTTCCGGGACGGCCACGTGCTGCTGCGAGTTCGCCGGCACGGCGAACTCCTTGACCTTGCCGGCGGCGTCGACGCGGCCGAGGCCCTGCACGTGTTCGGCGAACCACACGCTGCTGCTCGGCCCGGCCGTCAGGCCGAGCGGTGTGCTGTCGGGAACGCTGGAGGAGAATTCGGTGACCGTGCCCGCCGCGGCCTCGGCCGGAACGTACGGGAGGGCCACGACGATTGCGGCCAGCAGAAACGCTCCCGCTCTGGATCCACGATGGCGCATGCCACCGCCTCCTTGGGACTCATCCCCCGAGGACGACGTACGGCTCGAAACCTGTTGGAAACAAACGAGCTTCCTGCAACTAGAAACCGTACGGTGTCTCATGTCAACCACGACCGGTCCAACGGCCGGATCCGGCCGCGCCGGATCGGCCGGCGCGGCCCGCCCGCCATTTACGCCCCCACCCGCAGGCGATAGACAGCCGGATGACGGCGCCACCGACGGGAGATCACCCCATGCGCGACGGAACCTCGAGGGGACGGTCCGGCCCGGCCGACCGGACCGCGCCACCACGCCCCGGCCCCGCTCCCCGCCGCCGGCACCCCGACGCGCCGGGCCCGCACGCGGCGCGGCAGCGGTCACGACTCATCGACGCGCTCGTGACCGTCGTGACCGAGCGGGGCTATCCACGCACCACGGTCGCCGACGTCGCCGCCACCGCCGGAGTCCCCGTCGGCGAGTTCCACGCCCAGTTCGCGAACCTCGAGGAGTGTTTCCTGGCCGCGTACGAGCGCGGGACGCGAGCTCTGCTGGCACGGGTGGAGGCCGCCTACCGGGCGGAGTCGTCATGGCCCGCGGCGATGCGCGCCGGCCTGCGGGTGGCACTCGAGCTGACGGCCGCCGAACCGGCCTTGGCGCGGATGTGCCTCCTCGACGCGAGCAGGGTGGGCGCGCGGGTGCACCGGGCGCGGCTGGCCTTCCTGGCGAGATTCCGCTCGTTCCTGAGCGGGCCCGGCATTCCCCAGATACCCGATGTCATCAGAGACGCCATGATCGGAGGGGTCTACACGATCATTTACAACCACGTCGAGAGCGGGCGGGCGGAGGAGCTACCGGATCTGCTGGTCCCCATGACCCACTTCCTGCTCGCCTTCTACCGCGAGGGTTGATCTCCTCGTTCGAGCTCGGCCGCCGCCTCCTCGCGGCCGAGCGGCAGCAGCGCGAAGTAGACCAGGGAGGGGAGCATCTCCGGCAGCCGCTGCCCCTCTCCGCCCTCCACCGCCGCGTAGACCGCTCCATAGATGCCGCCGATGATCGCGTCGATGACGACGGTGGGCAGGGACAGAAGGTCGTACGCCGGGTCGGCGAAGAACCGCCGGAAGCGCGCCAGGTGCTCGATCCGCGCCTTGCGCAGCCGTGGGCCGGCCGCGTTCACCTCGACGAGGGCCGCCCGGGCGAACCGGGGCTCGCCGGCGAGGACCTCCAGCATGACCCGCAGCCCCGCCCGCATGCCCTCCGGCCAGGAGGAGGCGGCCTCGTAGGCATGCGTCATCCGGTCGAGGAGGATGCCGGTCCCCCGCTGGTAGGCGGCGAGGAAGCAGTCGTCCATCTCGGCGAAGTGGACGTAGAACGTCTTCTTGGTCACCCCGGCGGCTTCGGTGATCTTGCTGATGGTGGTGCGCGCGTAGCCGTGCTCGGCGACCACCTGGACGAACGCGTCGATGAGCCGGTCCCGCTGGATGCCGGCGACCGTCTCCGGGGGGAGCCCGTGCCGCCCCGGTTTGATGGCCCGGCCCGGCTCGCGGGCGGACCGGGATCCGGGGATGGCCGACTCCACGCCGGTCGCCGCGGGGAGGGGCGGAGCTTCACCGGTCGTCGCCGGCCGTTCGGACTGCCTCGCCATGAATGTCGCGCGTTTCTCCAGTTGCCGTACGCCGGCCCGCACCTGCCGTCCGGCTCACACTACTTCGGGGACCCGAAGCCGAAAGGCTACCTTCCGCGCCCCGGGAACGCACGACCCCTTGGCCGGACCAGGCCGCGGCACGCGGTTTCGTACCGCCGATACGCGAGGCGCACACGATCACGCGGCCCCGGTGCTTCTCCGGCGCTCGGGACGTCGCCTGCGACGGGGCGCGGCCGCCTCGGGCGGACGCCGCGCGAGTTGCAGTGGTTTGTCGGGTTATGTCCGACCTCCTCGCGGGCCGCCGCACGGCTCGCCACGCAGGTCGCCACGCACGTCACGGCGCGGATCGCCACCCGGTCGCGGGCGGTTAGCCGGGATCGTCCCGGGTAGGGCAGCGCGCATGACCGAGCGTGACCTTCCGGACCGGGGACGGCCCGCGCACCCGGACGACGTCGTCCGCCCCGACCCGATACCGGACGAGACACCGGGCATCGAGGACCCCGAGGCCGACTTCATCGCACAGCACCTGCGGGAGGACGAGGACGACACCGAGGAGCTCCCGCGCGGCGAGGAACTCCCTCTCGACGCCAACGAGGCCGACGTCGTCGAACAGCGGACCACCGCCCGCATCGACGAGGACGAACGCTGACCTCGCGTTTCGCTCCGCCGCCGCGGGTAGGGATGGCGGGCAGACCGGATTCGTTCACGCCGGCGTACGCCCGGTGAGGAGGTCATGAGATGTCCGAAGGACTGTACGGGAGCGGAGGAGCAGACCCGTTCGAGGAGTTCTTGGCCCGATTCTTCGGGGCGGGCGTGCCCCGGCGGCCCACGAATCGCGTGAACATCGCGCGCTTCATGACCGAGGGCGCCCGCGAACTCGTCCGGGACGCCGCCGTCAAGGCGGCCGAGTGGGGCAGCCCCGACCTCGACACCGACCACCTGCTGTGGGCGGCGACCCGGCAGGAGGTGACCCGGCAGCTGCTGGCCCGCGCCGGCGCCGACCCGGAGGCGATCGCGCGGCGGGTCGAGGAGAACGTCCGGCGCGGCCCGGCCCGCGAGATGTCCGCGCAGCTCACCCCCTCGGCCAAGCGCGCGCTGCTGGACGCCCACCAGATCTCTCGCGCCCTCGATTCCTCCTACATCGGCCCGGAGCACGTGCTGTTCGCGCTCGCGGTGAACTCCGAGTCGCCGGCCGGCCGGCAGCTCCACGGCGCGCGGATCACCCCGGAGACGCTGCGGTCGGCGGCGGGCGGCGCCACGCCCGGCGGTCTCTCCGGGCATCCCCCGTCGGACACGCCCACCGTGGACGAGTACGGGCGCGACCTCAGCTCCATGGCAGCCGAGGGCAAGGTCGACCCCGTCGTCGGCCGGGACGAGGAGATCGAGCAGACCATCGAGGTGCTTTCGCGGCGCACGAAGAACAACCCGGTCCTGATCGGCGACCCCGGCGTGGGCAAGACCGCCATCGTCGAGGGCATCGCCCAGCGCATCGTGGACGGCGAGGTGCCGGAGACACTGCGCGGGAAACGGCTGGTCCAGCTCGACCTGGCCGGGCTGGTCGCCGGCACCCGCTACCGGGGCGACTTCGAGGAGCGGTTGAAGAAGATCGTCGACGAGATCGGCGCGCACAGTGACGAGCTCGTCGTGTTCATCGACGAGATCCACACCTTGGTGACGGCCGGCGGTGCCGAGGGCGGCATGACCGCCGGGAACATGCTCAAGCCCGCCCTCGCCCGCGGCGAACTCCACGTCATCGGCGCGACGACCGTCGACGAGTACCGCAAGAACATCGAGAAGGACGCGGCGCTCGAACGCCGCTTCCAGCCGATCCTCGTTCCCGAGCCGAGCCCCGAGGACTCCGTCGGGATCCTGTGCGGGCTGCGGGACCGCTACGAGGCCCACCACCAGGTCCGGTTCACCAACGAGGCGCTGGTGGCGGCGGTCGACCTGTCGAGCCGGTACCTCACCGACCGGTTCCTTCCCGACAAGGCGATCGACCTGATCGACCAGGCCGGCGCCCGCGTCCGGCTGCGCACCAAGACGCCCGGCCGCGACGTACGCCGGCTCGAGAAGGAACTGGACCAGCGCCGCCGGGAGAAGGACCAGGCCGTCGCCGACGAGAAGTACGAGAAGGCCGCTGCCCTGCGCGACGAGATCGCCGAACTCGAGCGGCGCGCCACCGCCGCGACCGGCGACGGCGAGGGCACCGGCTCGGTCCCGGAGGTCACCGCCGAGGACATCGCCGAGGTGGTGTCGCGGACCACCGGGATACCGGTCGCGCAGCTCACCGTGGAGGAACGCGAACGCCTGCTCCGGCTCGAGGAGCACCTGCACCAGCGGGTGGTCGGGCAGGAGGAGGCGGTGACCGCGGTCGCCGAGTCGGTCCGCCGGTCCCGCGCCGGGCTCGGAGACCCGAACCGGCCGATCGGCAGCTTCCTCTTCCTGGGCCCGACCGGCGTGGGCAAGACGGAGCTGGCCCGGGCGCTGGCCGAGGCCCTGTTCGGCAGCCAGGACCGCATGGTGCGCTTCGACATGAGCGAGTTCCAGGAACGTCACACGGTCAGCCGACTCATGGGCGCGCCTCCCGGCTACGTCGGTTACGAGGAGGCCGGCCAGCTCACCGAGGCCGTGCGCCGCCGCCCGTACTCCGTGCTGCTGCTGGACGAGATCGAGAAGGCCCACCCGGACGTCTTCAACGTCCTGCTGCAACTGCTCGACGACGGGCGTCTCACCGATGCCCAGGGTCGTACGGTCGACTTCCGCAACACCGTCATCATCATGACGAGCAACCTCGGCTCCGACGTCATCGGCAGCGGAGGGCTGGCCACCGGCTTCTCCGAGGGCAACGGCGGCGAGGACGCGTCACTGCGCGAGCGGGTCATGCGGCGGCTGCGCGAGGCGTTCCGGCCGGAGTTCCTGAACCGCATCGACGAGATCATCGTCTTCCGCCGCCTCGACGCCGAACAGCTGCGGCAGATCACCGACCTGCTGCTGGACGAGACCCGGCGCCGCCTGCGCGCGCAGAACCTGTCGATCGAGTTCACCAAGGAGGCGGTGGACTGGCTCGCGCGGCGCGGCTACCAACCGGAGTTCGGCGCCCGGCCGCTGCGGCGCACGATCCAGCGGGAGGTCGACAACCGCCTGTCGAGCATGCTGCTGGGCGGCCGGCTCAACCCGGGCGACGAGGTACGGGTGACCGTCCGCGACGACCAAATCGACTTTGAGATCACGGCCACGCGGAGCGGATCGGCCGCCGCCGACCGACCAGCGTGAGACGCCGACCAGCGTGAGACGCCGACCGGCGTGCGATGCTCTCTGGTGCGGCACCATGTCCTGGGCCGAGCTGATCATCTGCCCGGCCGACCGTGCGGTTCCGGAGGATTCGGAAGGACGACATGGCCCGACGACGGGTGCTCATGGACCTACGCCCGTTGCGCGAGTCTCCGGCGTTCCGGCGATTGTGGACCGGGAACGGGCTGTCCTCGGTCGGCGGCCAGATGACGACCTTCGCGGTCGCCCTGCAGGTCTACACGCTCACTCATTCGTCTGCCGCGGTCGGGGTCGTCGGGCTGGCCGCGGCCGTCCCCGCCATCCTGTTCGGCCTGCTCGGCGGTTCCCTGGCCGACGCGGTCGACCGGCGCCGGCTCGTCCTCCTCACCAGCAGCGGCCTGACCGTGGTCTCGGCCCTGTTCGCGGTGCAGGCCTTCCTCGGGCTCGCGCGGGTGTGGCCGCTGTACTGCCTGGTCGCGGTGCAGTCCCTGCTCCGGTCCGCCGACGGCCCTGCGCGGCGTACCTTCCTGCCACGGCTGCTCCCGGCGGAGCAGATTCCCGCCGGTGCCGCGCTCACCATGTTCGCGTTCCACATGAGCCTGACGGCGGGCCCCGCCCTCGCCGGCGTGGTGGCGGCCTCCTGGGGACTGAAGGCGTGTTACCTCATCGACGTGCTGAGCTTCGCCGCCGCCCTGTACGGCGTCGCCCGGCTCCCGGCGATGCCACCCGCGGCCGGCGGCGCCCGCCCCGGTGTGCGGGCCGTCGGGGAGGCGCTGCGGTTCATCCGCCGCGACCAGGTCATCGCCGGAGCGTTCCTCGCCGACATGAGCGCCATGATCCTCGGGATGCCCTTGGCGATCTTTCCCGCGATCAACGCGGAGCGCTTCGGCGGGTCTCCGCAGACGCTGGGCCTGCTCGTCGCCGCCCCGGCGATCGGCGGGATCATCGGGTCCGCGCTATCCGGGCCGGTCGGCCAGGTGACCCGGCAGGGGCGCGCCATCCTGGTCGCGGGCGCGGTGTGGGGCGCCGGTCTCGCCGGATTCGGCCTGGCTCACACGTTCTGGCTCGCCATCGTCCTGCTCGCCATCGCGGGGACCGCCGACGTCATCAGCGTCGTCCTCCGGACGGCGGTCGTCCAGGTCGCCACGCCCGATCGGTACCGTGGCCGCGTCGGCGCCGCCGAGTACGTCGTCGGCGTGGGATGCCCGCAGCTCGGCAACTTCCGCGCCGGTGCGGTCGCCGCGCTGACCTCCCCAGCGGTCAGCGCCGTCGGGGGCGGCCTCGCCGTCATCGCCGGCGCCGCCCTGATCCGCTGGACCATGCCCGCGTTGGCCCGCCAGCGGGCTGCTGAGAGCACCGCACGGGCGACGGCCGCCGACGCGCCCGGCTGACCGCCCGGGGGCCTGACATACCGGACAGATCCGCTGTCCGGCTGTACGACGCCCAGACGACGCCCTCGCCGCGTTGGCGTCGGTCGCCGGCCAGAACCGGGCTGACTCCCTCCTCCGGGCTGACTCCCTCCTCCACTCTGCGACGCGCCGCCTGGAGGCATCTCGACGACGTCCCGCCGCGCGCGCCGGGTTGGCGCCGGTCCGGCACGGGCAGAACGCCGGGAGGCGGCGCGGCCGGAGGGGGCACGGGTGGCGGACCGCGATGACCAGGCGCGATGGCCGGTGCGGTCACGGCCGCGTACGCGGTGGGCGCACCAGGAGCCGACCGTCGGCCAGGCCGATCCCGCGATGATCGCGGCGGTGCTGAAGCGGTCGCAGGCGCGGCCCTCCGGAAACTGGTTCGCCGTCGCGGCCAGTGCCGACGTACGGGCCGACCGCCCGCTGGGGTTCCGCGTCGTGGGCAGGGAGCTGGTGGCCTGGCGGGACCGGGCCGGTGCGGTGGTGGCGGGGCCGGGGACCTGCCCCCACCTGGGGGCTCCGCTGGCCCACGGCCGGATCGTGTGCGGCGACCTGATCTGCCGGTGGCACGGGCTCCGGCTGTCACCGGACGGCGGGGCCGGGTGGCGGCCGCTGCCCTGCCATGACGACGGCGTCCTGACGTGGGTCCGGCTCGACCCGCCTGATCTCGGCGGTGACGAGCCGCTGCCCCGGCCGGTCCTTCCCACCCGGCCACCGTCGGTGCGGAGCGTCCACTCGGTGATCCGGGCGGTGGGCGCGTGCGAGCCGGAGGACGTGATCGCCAACCGGCTCGACCCGTGGCACGGCGCCTGGTTCCACCCGTACTCCTTCGCCCACCTGCGCGTCACGCACGCCCCACCGGTCGACGCCGGGGAGGCGGACGACCGGTTCCTGGTCGAGGTGACGTACCGGGTGGGACCGCGGCTCGGCGTGCCGGTGCTGGCGGAGTTCACCTGCCCGGAGCCGCGCACGGTCGTGATGCGCATCGTCGAGGGCGAAGGCGTCGGCAGCGTCGTGGAGACGCACGCCACCCCGCTCGGGACCGGCCGGGACGGCCGCCCGCGTACCGCGGTGATCGAGGCGACGATCGCCACCTCGGAGCGCCCCGGGTTCGCGGTCGTGCGGCTGGCGTCGCCGCTGCTGCGGCCGATGATGCGGCGCGCGGCGCTGCGGCTGTGGCGCGACGACCTCGCCTACGCCGAGCGCCGCTACGCCCTGCGCACCGGCCCGTCCTGACGGGACGGCGAATCCAGGTCGGGACACGGTCACGGCCACGAGACGGTGGTCGGCGGGGGCGGACCTGGCCCGCCGCGTCACGCTCGCACGACGGCCGCAGGCCCCATCATCCTGCGGAGTGGAATGAGCCGGCGTCCGCGATGACCGCGACGCCGGTACGTCCGCCGTCGACGTCGATCACGGCTCCGTGGACGAAGGCCGCGTCGTCGGACGCGAGGTAGACGGCGGCGGCCGCGATGGCGTCGGGATGGCCGGATCGGCCGGCCGGGGTGCCGCGCATCAGCATCTCGGCGGGTTGCTCGACGGCGGGGTCCCGGTCGGGGGTCAGAATGACCCCGGGTGATATGGCGTTGACCCGTACGCCGTGCGTGCCGAACTCCGACGCCCATGCGCGGGTGAGCGTTTCCATCGCGCCCTTTGTCGAGCTGTAGAGCGCGCCGACCGGAAGACCGAGCCGCGCGACCCAGGAGCCGAGGTTGATGATCACGCCTCCACCGGCGCTGATCATCCCTGGGACGACGGCCTGCGTGAGGAAGAACGGCGCCTTGACGTTGACGCCGTAGACGCGGTCGAACGTCTCGTCATCGGTTGTCGGCGTCGTCGCCGCGGGGTAGATGCCGGCGTTGTTGACGAGGATGTCGATGCGTCCGCCAAGCCGGTCGGTCGCCGCGTCGGCGAGTGCGCGGCTGGCGGCCGCGGTGCCGTCGAGGTCGGCGTGGACGTAGTCCGCCCGGCCGCCCGTTTCGCGAATCCGGGAGACGACCGCCTCGCCTCGGGCGTCGTCGCGCCCGGAGACGACGACGTGCGCCCCGGCGTCGCCGTAGGCGAGCGCGATGGCGCGTCCGATGTTGCTGGTTGAGCCGGTGATGAGGGCTGTTCTGCCCGAAAGCCGTGGTGACATGAGGGTGACGGTACGGGCCCATTTTTGGACCAGCAAGTCCAGAAATCTCACGCCCCCCGCAGGTGATCGATGAGAGTGTCCAGCGTCGCCTCCAGGTGTTCGATGCCACCCGTGGAGCGGAGCACCTGGACGCCGCCCTGGATGCCCGCGATGAAGGCCGAGGCGACGCAGTCGGCGTCGAGGCCGCCGCGCACCAGGCCGGCGGCCTGCATGTCGGTGATTCCTCGCCGGATGTGGGCCTGCCACTGGGCGAGGAGGGCGGTGACCACGTCGGCCGCGCCCGGGGTGGTGCCGACCTGACCCATCAGCGCCCCGAGCGGACAACTCCTGCCCTGTGCGCGGTAGCGCGCGACGACGGAGTCCCGCCAGCGTTTCCAGGCCGCCCAGGAGGAGAGGGCTCCGAGATGCGGCTGCTGGTCATCGATGACGCGGTCGGCCTCGTACCGTGCGACGGCGAGGAGGAGTTCCGCCTTGCCGTCCGGGAAGTAGTGGAAGATCTGGCTCTTGCTGGTGCCGGTGATGGCCCGGATGTCGTCGAGCGTCACCCCTGCGGGGTCGTCGCTGCGCAGGTACGCCGCCGCGCCTTCGATGATGCGCTGCCGGGTCGCTCTGCCCTTCGCGGTGAGTGCCATGGGTCGACGGTAACGTTTTGGACGCTACAGTCCAAGATGAGCCATCAGCCGAACCGTGCCAGGGCGCGGAAGGGTGCCAGGCGGCCCTGGAGCGGGACGGTGGTCAGCGGATGTCCGGCCAGGCCCCAGCGAGACAGGAGGCGGTTGGCGGCGTGCCAGCCGGTGGTGGCCGCGCGTTCCATCAGGGCGACGGGCAGGTCGACGCGGACCCCGTCGCCGGCCAGCACCAGGCCAGGCACCGGCCCGTCCACGGCCGGCCGCCCGGCGAACGTGCCGGGGGCGAACAGCGGGCAGTCCTGCCGCCACTCGGCCAGGTCGCCGATCATCCGGGCCTGCCTCGTCTCGGGATACACCTCGCGCAGGCGGCGCAGCAGGCGCGCGGCGGTCGCCTCCCTGGCGCCGGTCGCCGCGTAGGCGTGCAGTTCCACGACCGCCCCGCCGGTCGTGCGCGCCCAGGACGCGGCCTCGTCGTCGTAGCGGTTCAGCACGCTGACGTTGTCCAGCGGCGGGAGGCCGCCGGTGGCCAGGAACGCCGGCCGGTGCGCCGCGACGGGCCGGTCGAGCCACAGGCGGCGCACGAGGTACGGCGGCGCGGTGGCCAGGGCGGCGACGCGCCGTCGCCACTCCGGGCCGCCGAGTTCGGGGGATGCCGCGACGAGGTCGCGCAGGCCGGGCACGTCGAGGGCCAGCACCACGGCGTCGGCACGGACGGTCCGCCCGGCCTCCACCGTGAAGCCGTGCGCCCGGGGGCGGACGGCGCCGACCGGGGTTCCGGTGTGCACGGTCGCGCCGAGCGCCGTCAGGTGGCGGGCCGCCGACGCCCACAGGTCCGGGAGCGGGCACCGGGACACGTCGAACAGCAGGCCCTCGGCCGAGCCGAGGAAGTACAGGTGGAACATGACCGCCAGCTCCGCGGCGGACAGCCGGTCCGGCGGGGCGAAGAAACTACGGGAGAACACCTCGAACGCCAGGTGCCGGGCGGCGGCCGGGAAGCGCAGCCGGGTCAGGAACTCCGCCGCGTCGAGGTGGTCCAGCTCCCGGTACGTGCCGGGCACGGTGACGTTCATGAGCGGGAGAGCCGCGCGGGCGTTCAGGCGCAGCAGGTCCCTGAGGGTGAACGTCGGGCTGCGGACGGCGAAGGCGAGGGCGTTCCACGGCGGCGTGGCGGGCAGGCCGCGAAAGGTGTCGACGCGCCCGGCCACGTCGACGAGCGGATAGTCCGGGAGCGGGACCAGCCGGTCGAGGTGGGGATCGGTCCGGCGCAGCAGGGCGCGGAGGTTGTAGTACTGCCGGAAGAAGGCGTGGAAGCCCCGGCTCATGCCCACCCGGGTGCCTTCGGGCAGGGTCGTGGTCCAGCCGCCGGCCCGACCCCCGAGGTGGTGCTCGCGCTCGTACAGCTCGACCGCGACACCGCGTTCGGCGAGCGCGGTCGCGGCCGTGAGCCCGGCGATCCCGCCTCCGACGACGACCGCGCGCGGCCGTTCGGCGAGAGCGTCCGCGTGGGGGCGTCCGGGCGGCGGCGGGTGGTGCACCCGCCTGCGGTCGCGACTCACGACGGCGCCTCCGCGCGGAAGGTGTGCACGATGCCGCGCTGCCAGCCGCCGGCCGTACGGGTCTGGACGCCGATCAGCCCGGCGCGGCGCAACCGGTCGGCGAAGGCCTCCGGGGAGTCGAAGTCCAGCGCGCTGCGCCACAGGTAGCGGTACAGGCGCGCGTCGCCTGTGGCCAGCCGGCCGGCCGGGATGATGACGCCCCAGCAGACCGCGTGCCACACCAGCCGCGCGACCGGTCCGTCGCGCAGCGCGTAGTCGTGGACGACGAGGACGCCGCCGGGGCGCAGCAGGGAACGCAGGGCCGGCAGGGCCGCGTCGGGGGCGGGGAGGTTGCGGACGAGGTAGGCGGCGAAGACGCCGTCGAACGGCCCGCCGACGCCCCCGGCGGGCAGGTCCTCGACCCGGCCCTCGACGAACCGCACGGTGGCGGGCCACGGCTTGGCGCGGGCCCGGGCGAGCATTCCGGGCGACGCGTCCACGCCGATGATCTCGGCATGGGGGGCGGCGGCCAGGAGGGCGACGGTGGAGGCTCCGGTACCGCAGCCGACGTCGAGCAGCCGCGCCCCCGCTCCGCCCGCCGGCAGGGCGAACGCGCGCGCGGCGCGCCGTAGGTCGGCGTGGTAGCCGGGGTTCGCGCCGACGAGCCGGTCGTACGCCGCGGCGTGGCGGTCGAACGCCGTGGGCACGTCGCGCCGGAGGAGACGCCCGCCGGTCATCGGCGGACCGTCTCGTCCGGCCTCTGGTGCTCCCAGCCGAGGAGGCCGGCGGTGACGAGGGCGTACCCGAACAGGAAGTCCTCGACGGGGATGTCGAAGGGGAGGCGCAGTCCGGTGATGGCGCCGGGGTCGTACATCACGACGGGCGCCGACAGCGTCGTCAGCCTGCCGTCGACGAGGACCTGGAAGGCGAAGACGATCAGCATCGTGATCCAGTAGTCGGGGCGGCGGAGGAGCCCCGTGCGCAGCCACCGGCGTTCGACGGCGACGACGGCGACCACCGACAGCAGGGCCGGCACCGTGTACCCCAGCCCGGTCATCGCCACCGCCGCCGGCGCGGCGCCGAGGACAGCCGCCGTACGGTCTCCAGGGTCAGCACCGCGCACACGGGCACCACGAGGAAGAACAGCGCCTCCTCCAGGGGGACGGACAGCGGGAGCGTGACGCCGGCGAGGTAACGCGAGTCGTACCACCAGACGCGGCCTGCGATCGCGACGGCGTCCCAGGCCAAGAAGACCGCCGCCGTCGGCAGCACGGCACGCGCCAGCCGGGCCGGACGCCGGTAGACGCGCGCGGACGACTCCAGGGGCAGGGTGACCGCCAGGCAGCCGGCCAGCAGCAGCAGGTAGCGCAGGTGATCCACGATCACTCCTCCCGGTCACGGCCGGGCTGGACGGCGCGGACCCACAGGGCGCGGGTGAACGCGGGCCCGGCGAGGGCCAGCCGCCGGCCGGCCCCGACGGTGACCCGGTCGGCGAAGACGTTGTAGCCCCGGTCCTCGATCCGGTCGAGGATCCGGGAGTAGAGCGCGCAGGCGGTGGCGACGCAGGGCCGCGCGGAGGGGTCCAGGAGCGCGATCCCCGGACGGGCCAGGCGGTAGACCCCTCGGGTACGCCCGACCTGGTCCGCCAGGGCGCGCCGCACCCGCGGTTCGACGCGCCCGGTCCGCCGGCACCAGCGCAGCAGCTCGCGGTCGACGCCGTACGCCGCGAGCTCGTCGGCGGGCAGGTACACCCGATCCCGGCCGAGGTCCTCGCCGACGTCGCGCAGGAAGTTGGTCAGCTGGAACGCCCGCCCGAGGGCGGCGGCAGGCGGCGCGGCCTCGGCCGGGTCGCACACCGTTCCGAGCACGGGCAGCATCTGCAGTCCGATGACCTCGGCCGACCCGTGCATGTAGGGGCGCAGCGCCGCGCGCGTCGGGTAGCCGGTGACGGTGAGGTCCATCCGCATCGAGCGCAGGAACGCCGTGAACAGCGCCGAGGCGATGCCGAACCGGGTCGCGGTGTCGACCACGGCGCCCAGGACGGGATGGTCGCTGCGGCCGATCCGCAGCCCGGCGGTGAGCGCGACGGCGAGGCCGTCGAGCAGGGCCGCGATCTGGTCGGAGCCGTGGTGGGCCGCGGGTTCGTCGACGAGGTCGTCGGTGTGGCGGGCGAAGCCGTAGAGCGCGTGCACGGCGGGCCGCCGAGACGGTGGCAGCAACCGGGTGGCCAGGAAGTACGTCCGCCCGTACCGGGCGTTGAGAGCCCGGCAGCGTCTGTAGGCGGCCCGGAGGCGCGGGTCGGTGATCCCGGCGGCGTCCAGTTCCCGCCGGATCGACGCCGGCTCCCGCGCCCGCCTGTCCCGGACGCTGCAGCCCGCCGCCTCTTCGGGTTCGGCCGTCCGGCGCGGGTCGTCGCCGCCTCCGGACGTCCCGGCGTCCGGTGCGGCCGTCATCGGCGGCCGCTCGCGGGATCGGAGGCCCGCCGGCGCGCCGGGCCGATGCCGACCCGGCGCGCCGCGACGACGCCGGTGACGCGGTCGGCCGCGAGCCGACCCGACAGCAGGGCCGTGGGGACGCCGACGCCGGGGACGGTGCCGCAGCCGGCCAGAACCGCGTTGTCCGCCGTGCGCGGCAGGTTCGCCGGGCGGAACGGCCCGGTCTGCGCGAACGTGTGCGCCAGGCTGAACGGCGTGCCGGCGACCAGGCCCTGCCGTCGCCAGTCGGCGGGCGTGAGGACGTGCAACGTGTCGACGGTGCTGGGCGCGAAGCCGAGCCGGCCCGCCACCACCTCGAGGAGTTCACGGGCGTACGCGGGGCCGAGGCGGTCCCAGTCGGTGGGCCGGTCGGCCAGGTTCGGCACGGGAGCGAGGAGGGACATCAGCTGCCGCCCGGGCGGCGCCAGCGAGGGATCGGTGGCGGTCGGCCGGGTGAGCAGCAGGGAGGGGTCGCGCATCAGCCTGCCGTCGCGCACGAGATCGTCGAACACGGTCTCCCAGCACTCCCCGAACAGGAGGTTGTGATGCCCCGTCCCCGCCCACGCGCCGGACGCGGCCAGGTGCAGCACGACCGCCGAGGGCGCCGGCCGCAGCCGCCAGGCACGGTGCGGGGCACCGCCCAGCAGGCGGTACGCCTCCGGCAGGTCACAGCTGAGCACGATGGCGTCGCACCGGATCCGTTCGTCTTCGTCCGTACGGACGGCGGTGATCCGGCGGCCTCGGCGCTCCAGCGACGCGACGGCCGTGGCGTACCGGAAGGTGACGCCGGCGTCCGCCGCCGCACCGGCCAGAGCGTCGGGCAGCGCCCGCACCCCACCGCGCGGGAAGTACACGCCGCCGACGGTGTCCATGTAGGCGATCACGGCGTACAGCGCGAGCGCCCTGCTGGGCGCCAGGCCGGCGTACAACGCCTGGAAGGTGAAGACCCGCCGCAGCCGCTCGTCGCGGAGGAACCGGCCGACGGCACAGTCCCACCGGCCGAACCCGCCCAGCACCACCAGCCGAGCCAGCTCGGGCGTCAGCAGGCCGAACGGCGAGTCGACGTTCGCCGCCATGAAGCGCGCGTACTCCGCCTCGTACAGGCGGGTCAGCCAGTGGCGGAGCCGCCGGTAGCCGGCCGCCTCCGAGGGGCCGGCGAAGGCGCGGACCGCGTCGGTCATCGCCTCCGCGTCGGTGCGGACGTCGAGCGTGGTCCCGTCGGCGAAGTGGGCCCGGTAGGCCGGGTCCAGCCGCACCAGTGGCAGCCGGGCGTCGAGCGACTCGCCGACCGCCGCGAGGGTGTCGGCGACGATGCCGGGCATCGTGAGCACGGTCGGCCCGGTGTCCATGCGGTAGCCGTCCGCGTCCCGGCGGCCGGCCCGGCCGCCGGGCCCCAGCGCCCGTTCGACGACCGTGACCTGCCGGCCACGCCCGGCCAGGTGGAGGGCGGCGGCGAGCCCGGACAGCCCCGCACCGACCACCACGATCCGGTCGGCGCTCCCCGCGACGGTGCGCATGCCCCTCGGATACCCCGATCTCCGCCGCCGATGCCCTACGCACCTAAGATCGCCGCAGGTCAGCCCCGGCAATACGCCGGTTCGCCCCAAATACCCCGACGCCGGCGTCCGGGCTCCGTACGGCGGCCGGCGCGTCTCAGCCGGCCTTGCGGAGGGCTTGGTCGAGGTCCGCCCAGAGGTCGTCGGGGTGCTCGATGCCGACGGTGACGCGGATGGTCCCGGCGCCGATGCCCGCCGCCCGCAGCTGCTCGTCGGTGAGTTGCCGGTGGGAGGTGCTCGCCGGGTGCATGACGTACGTCTTGACGGTCCCGAGCGACGCGCTCAGGGAGGCCAGCCGCACGGCGCCGGCGAACACCTTCCCGGCCTCGCGCCCACCGGCCAGGTCGAACGACAGCACGCCGCCGTGACCGTCGGGCATGAGCCGGGACGCCAGCTCGTGGTCCGGGTGGTCCGGCAGGCCGGGGTAGCGGACGGACGCGACCGCCGGATGGTCCGTGAGCCGCGTGGCGAGGTCGAGGGCGTTTTCGCAGTGCCGCCGCATCCGCAGGGCCAGGGTCTGCATGCCGCGCAGCGTGAGCCAGGCGGCGAACGGGTCGGCCGAGGCGCCGAGCTCGACCGCGTAGTGCCAGACCTTCCGGTGCAGTTCCTCCGTGGCGAACACCGCGACGCCGCCGAGCACATCCGAGTGGCCGCCGAGGTACTTCGTCGCCGAGTGCACGACGACGTCCGCGCCGTCGGCGATCGGCCGGTACAGGATCGGGCTCGCGAAGGTGTTGTCGACCACGCTGAGCACGCCCGCGTCCTTCGCGACGGCGAACAGTGCCGGTAGGTCGACGACCTGGGTGGTCGGGTTGGCGATCGTCTCCAGGTAGAGGAGCCGGGTGTTCGGCCGCAGCGCCGCGCGGACCTCCTCGGGGTCGGCGCCCGAGACGTACGTCACCTCGACGCCCCACCGCTCGGCGAGGTCGCCGAGCATCGCGATCGTCGCGCCGTACAGGCAGCTCTGCGCGACGACGTGGTCACCGGACCGCAGCAGCGCGAGCAGCACCGAGTTGATCGCGCCCATTCCGGAGGCGGCGGCGAGCCCGGCGACCCCGCCCTCGAGGTCGGCCACCGCCTCCTCCAGCGCCCGTACGGTCGGATTGCCGAGCCGACTGTAGAAGAACGCGCCGTCCGGCCCGCCGAACGCCTCGGCCATCGCGTCGGAGTCCTCGAACGCGAAGATGTGACCCTGGTAGATCGGCGTCCCGAGCGGGCGGCTACCCGTCACCTCGACGACGGGCGTGTGAACGGTCCTGGTCTCGGGGTGCGGTACGTCGTGTGGTGAGTTCATGCCTCCATCCTCGGACGGAGCGGCCCGCGACCCTAGGGCCAATCCCACATGACTGGTCCTCTAACGGTTCAGTCGTCCGGGGTGTCGGCTACGCGTTCGCAGGCGGTACGGCGTCGCGAGCGATGACCCTCGGAGGTACGGCGGCGATCTCAACGCACTGGCCCCTCGTAGTGCCGCTGCGGCTGGGGGCGAGCTGCGACTGGAGCCCCTGGGCATTGCCGTGCTGAGGGCCGGACAAATACGGCCCGAGGGTGCGGTGCCTCGTTCTGCGCCTTCTACTGGTGCGGGAAATTTCCCGCACCAGTAGAAGGCGCAGAACATGACGGCCTCCCCCCGAGCACCTTGACGGTGCCGCCGCGGCCGTCCCCGGAAGGCTTGGCCGAGGCGGCGCCGCGCGAGGAGAAGACGGCGGCGTACCGGCCCGCCGACGACCGTCGTCCCGGCGGCGGGAGAGGGGGCCTGGGGGCCGCACCGGAAGCGCCCGTCAGCGGGATTGTCTGCTTCAGGGACGGCGTGCGGCCCATACGGTGCGCTCGGTGTGCACCGTGAGGTCGCCGCGGCGCAGGATGCTGTGGGGGCTGTCGAAGCCGGCCAGCTCGACGACGGCGAACAGCCCGTCGGGCGCGAGCATGTCGTGGACCTGGCGCAGCGGGCGGCCGGGATCGCTCAGATGGTGCATGGACGCCGAGGCCAACACCAGTTCGGGCGTGCCGAGATCGGGCCATTCCGCGTCGAGATCGGCCTGCACGATGCGGACCCGGTCGGCCACACCGTCCGCTTCAGCCTTTTCCCGCAGGCGGCGCAGATGGCCGGCCGATGAGTCCACGGCAGTCACTTCCGCGCCGGGGAAGCGCGCGGGCCAGGCGGCGCTGACCGTTCTCGATCCGGCTGAGCGTGGAGTGGCTGAGCCGGGCGCGGGTGGCCAATTCCTCTAGGGACCAGCCCTGCGCCACCCGCAGGGCGCGAATCCGGGGCTCCGCCCACGCGGTCCACGACGACATTTGTCCAAGACGGATCGCCGGCAGCCCATGCATCCTCTCTTGCATGACTGCGCACGACGTTAAGCTCTCGCACGGCATGCACGTCGTCCACGACGGCCCGCGGCAGGCACCGCCGCTGTTGCTCATCCACGGATCGGGGGCCGCGGGCGCCTCCTGGGGCCCGATGGTCCCGGCACTGGCCGGTCACCACCACGTCATCCGGGTCGATCTCCCGGGCTGCGGCCAGTCCTCGCCCGCGCCGTCGTACGACGTGCCCGCCCAGGCGAACCGGGTGGCGGCGGTCCTCGACGACCTCGGCCTTCGTCGCGTCGCCGTGGCCGGGCACTCCAGCGGCGGCTACGTCGGCACGGCACTTGCCGAGCAGCGCCCCGACCTGGTGGGGTCACTCGCGCTGATCAGCACCGGTCCGAGTCTCGACGCGCTCCTTCCGCAACCGGTCATCCTCCGGGTCCTGCTGGGCCCGCCGCTCGGCCCGCTCATCTGGTCGATACGGTCGGACGCGTGGATCCGCAAGGGGGCCAACGCGACGGCCGCTCGCCCGGTGGACATCCCGGACGACCTGGTCGCCGCGGTACGTGGCATCAAGTACCGCACAATGAGGAAAGTGCTGCGCCGGAACACCGCGTACATCACCGAGCGCAGCGTGCCCGAGCGTCTCGCCGCGCTCGAGGTCCCGGTGCTGGCGATCTGCGGCGCTGCCGACCGCAAATGGGATCCGGCGTCGGCGCGCCAGTACGACGCGGTGCCGAACGCGCGGGTGGAACTGCTGCCCGGCGTCGGGCACGTACCCATCCTCGAAGCGCCCGAGACCACCAGCAGACTGCTGCTGGACTTCACGGCAACGGGCACTGACACCCGCCCGTGATCCCTGAGGCATAGGCTGGTCACGTGCTGCCGAGCGCGACACCCGACTGGGCGTGGTCGGACGTGGACGTCGCAGTCCCGCGCCCGTCACGTCGGCTGCCGGGGGTCAGCATGGCCGGTTTCCGCCAACGTGCCCCCGTGCTGTGGGACATCGCCATGGTGGCGCATCCATCCGTCACCCTGTTCATCGACCTGAGCGAGGGCGAAGGCGCCGTCTACGACACCCATGGCCGGGACCAGCGCGGCAGCGTCGTCGTCGGGCTTCTCCCCGGCGATCTTCGGGCAGCCGGCCGGGCGAGGGTCGAGTACCTCCAGATCCGGCTGGAGCCGGCCGCGGCAGCCGCGGTGCTCGGCGCATCGACCGAACTCACCGGTACGGTCGTATCGCTCGAGGACATCTGGGGCCGCGACGCCGGGCGAGCCGAAGACAGGCTGCGCGCCGCCGCGTCGTGGGACGAACGGTTCACGATCGCGGTGGAAATCCTCGGCCGACGGCTGGGCGCCCGCCCACCGGTCGATCCGGAGGTCGCCTACACCTGGCGGCGGACGCTCGCCAGCCGGGGGCGGGTGCGGGTCGACGGCCTGGCGGACGAGATCGGCTGGAGCCGCAAGCGCCTGTGGTCCCGCTTCCGGTCCCAGCTCGGCATCACGCCCAAACGCGCCGCCCGACTGGTGCGGTTCGACCACGCCGCCCACCTTCTCGCGGCGGGCCACGCCCCCGCCAGCGTTGCCGGCGAGAGCGGCTACGTCGACCAGTCCCACCTCCACCGCGAGGTCAAGACGTTCGCCGGGCTTACGCCCACGGCCGTGGCCGTCGCGCCGTGGCTCGCGATCGACGACGTTGCGTGGCCGGCTTCATAGCGCGCCGGCCTTCCCGCCGAAGCATGGGCGCTCGTTTCCTACGCTGGATCGAGGCCGGTGCGGGTGGTGCGCAGCGGGCGGGAGGCCAGGGCGAGCAGCCCGGTCCCGGCAACCCCGGCCGCGCAAACGGCGACGGCGAGGGTGACACCGGCCAAGCCCGCGAGATTGCCGAGGACGTTGTTCATGACCAGGAGCGACAGGCTCTGCACGAGCGTCAACAGGGCCTGAATACGGGAGAGATGGGACTCCGGCGTCACCGTCATGATCAGCGGGCTGATGTGGGAGGAGAACAACCCGTTGCCGAGCCCGACGACCAATCCCGCGCCCAGTGCCGCGCCGGAACTGGGCACAAGGGCGAGCGCGAGCACGCCGAGCCCGGCCACTATCAGACCGCAGGCCGCCAGCAGACCGGGTCGGCCCAGGGGACCGCGTCGTACGACACCGATCGTGACGGCGACCATGCCGACGCCTTGGGCGCCGACCACGAGGCCGGTGGCGCCCGCACTCCAGTGCTGGTCGCGGGCGAGCAGCGGCAGCAGCATGACGGGCAGGAGGAACCCGGCCGCCGCCCCCACGAGGAGCAGCCCCGGCCGCAGCACCGCGTCGCCGAAGCCCACGCGTACGCCGTCGGCCGCCTCCCGCAGGACATGCCGCTTGGCGTCGGCGGCCGGCACGTCCTGGCTCGGCTTGATCGCGATCAGTACGACGAGGACGAGAGCGAAGGTGACGGCGTCGACGAGCGCCGCCCCGGCCAGGCCCGCGAGCCCGACCAGGACACCACCCAGCCGGCCGCCGCCCATCGTGATGAGCTGTGCCCCGACCTGCCGCAGCGCGAGCGCGCGCGGGAGGCGGCCCGGAGCGCGTGACATAGGGTCCTCGTCGGTATTTGTCGCTGGCGGACGACAAATATGCTTGACGTGATCCCCCGACCGAGGACGTCCATGGACACCGCGCAGCCCCTGCCCGCCTACTACCGCCTCAAGCGGCGCCTGCTCGCCGACATCGAGCGCGGCGAATACGGCGTGGACGGCAGGCTGCCCACCGAACACGACCTGTGCGCGGCGTACGGCCTGAGCCGTACGCCGGTCGCACGGGCCCTGTCGGAGCTGGCGGCCGAGGGAGTGGTGATCCGGCATCGGCGCCGCGGCACCTTCGTCGATCCCGAGTGGATGCGGGCGCTGAGCGCGGCACCGGAGGTCTCGGTGATCACCTGTGACCAGGCGTGGGAGGACCAGCTGCGCGAGGCGGCCGGCAACGACCTGCGGCTGTCGATCACGTCGGCGCCGCTCAGCGAGCTGCGGGAGGTGTTCCGCCGGGCGATCGCCGAGGGGCGCGGACCGGACCTGGCACTGGTCGACTCCGTGTGGGTGGCGGAGTTCGCCGAGTCGCACATGCTCACGCCCATCGGGGAGCTGGACCCCGAGTGGGCCGCGGCCGAGCACGACGCCGACTTCCTGTCGCCCTTCGGCGACGCGTACCGCCTGGAGGGCGACGACATCGTCGCCGTGCAGGCCGACGCGGACGTCACCGGCCTGTGGTACCGCCGCGAGGCCCTGGAGGCCGTCGGCGCGTCCCCGCCCGCCACCTGGCGCGAGCTGCGCGCCCTCGGCCGTACGCTCGCCGAGGGACTGCCCCGAGAGCGGCACGCCCTGGTGATGCCCGGCGGCCCGGCCGCGACGGAGACCGCCACGTATGCGCTCGTCGGGCTGCTCGCCGCCAACGGCGCGACCATCTTCACCCCCGAGGCGGTGACGCTGGACTCGCCCGCCACGGTGGAGACGCTCCGGTTCCTGCGCCGCCTCGTCGACGACGGGGTGTTGCCGGCCGAGGTGGTGACCTACGAGCGCCACAAGGCGGCCCGGCTGCTGGCGGCCGGGCGGGCGGACCTGTTCGTCGGTGCCAGCTACCACGCCGAGCTGCTCGCCGCCGAGATCGGCGGCACGCTTCCCGAGGTCGCCGAGCGGTTCGGGTTCGTCCCCCTGCCCGCCGGTCCGCACGGGCCGCCGGCGATCCTGTGCGGCGGCATGGTCTACTGCATCCCCCGCCAGGCGCGGAACCCCCAGCTCGCGATGCGGCTGCTGCGCGCGGCCACCGCGCCGAAGCGGCTGGCGGACCTGTGCGCGGAGACCGGCCAGCTCCCGCCGCGCCGCAGCGTGCTGGACGCGATGGCGCCGGTGTCGCCGTTCCACGCCCAGACCGCGGCGCTGCTCGAGCACGCGGTCGTACGGCCGTCCTCGCCGGTGTACGCCCTGGTCTCGGCGCAGCTGCAGGTGCTCCTGGAGGGCGTCCTGACCCGGCGGTGGAGCCCGGCGGCCGGCGTCGCTCTGGCCGCCGACCGGATCAGTGCCATCACCGGCCTGCCGGTAACGCGTTTGTAACCCATTGGCCGCTAGCTCTTGACGTGGAACGCTCCAGCTTCCAGATTTGCCACAGCACAGTGGCAAATCCCCCTGGAGGGAGCGCACATGCGTCGGAAATCGGCTTTCGCGGTGACGACAGTGATGGTCGCGGCAGCGTTGAGCGCGTGCGGCGGCAGTTCGTCGGACGGCAAAACGATCAAGGTCGCGTACCAGAAGTTCGGCAACTTCATCGGCGCCGACGAGCTGTTCAAGAAGATCAAGCCCGTCTTCGAGCAGCAGAACCCCGGGTACAAGCTCAAGCTCATCCCCATCGAGGCGGACGAGAACTCCTACTACACCAAGCTCAACCTCATGCGGCGCTCTCCGAACACCGCACCCGACGTCGCGTACGAGGACACCTTCTTCGTCAACTCCGACGCCCAGGCGCGCTTCCTGATGCCGCTGGACGACAACCTGAAGTCCTGGCCGGACTGGTCGCAGTTCGTCGACAACGCCAAGGTGGCCGGGCAGGCCGCCGACGGCCACACGTACGGCATCCCTATGGGCACCGACACCCGCGGCCTCTGGTACAACAAGCAGATCTTCGCCAAGGCCGGACTCCCGGCGAACTGGCAGCCGAAGACCTGGAACGACGTCCTGGCCGCCGCCCGGCAGATCAAGGCCAAGGTCCCCGGCGTCATCCCCCTGAACGTCTACGCCGGCAAGGGCGTCGGCGAGGCCGCCTCCATGCAGGGCTTCGAGATGCTGCTGTACGGAACGGGCGACAAGCTGTACGACGACCAGACCAAGAAGTGGGTCGCGCCGAGCAAGGGCATGGGCGACTCGTTCAACTTCCTGAAGACGGTCTACTCCTCCGGTCTCGGCCCCACGCCGCAGCAGACGCTCGACCCGCACTGGAGCGACAACGTCGCCGGGCAGGAGCTGCCCAAGGGCAAGCTCGCCATCGACCTGGACGGCTCCTGGCTGCCGCAGGCGTGGATCCCCGGCGGAGCGTCGGCCTGGCCGCAGTGGTCCAGCACGCTCGGCACCGCCCCCATGCCGACCCAGAACGGCCAGGCGCCCGGCAAGGTCACGATGTCCGGCGGCTGGCTGCTGTCGCTCGGTGCCCGCACCAAGAACGCCTCGGCGGCCTGGAAACTGGTGCAGCTCGCCATGAACAAGGAGAACTCACTGTTCTTCTACGTCAAGGCGACGCAGGTGTCGGTGCGCAAGGACGTCGTCGACGACCCGAAGTACGTCGAGGGCAACCCGACCCAGAAGTTCTGGACCGACCTGGTGTCCGTCACCCAGTACCGGCCCGCCTACAGCGTCTACCCGCAGATCTCCAACCAGCTGCAGGCCGCGACCGAGGCCGTGGTGACCGGCCAGGGCTCGCCGCAGTCGGCCATGAACGACCTGGCCGGCCAGATCAAGCAGATCGCCGGGCCGGACAAGGTGGAAGGGAAGTCCTGATGCGTCGTTCGCGCTCACTGGCCGAAAGGACGCCCTGATGGTCGCCGTGGGCCTGCCCGAGCGCGCCGCCACCCGCCGCCCGCCCGCCCGGCGCGGGCGGCGGGCCGCCGGCCGGGTGCTGCCGTTGGTGCCCGCCTTCGGCCTGCTCGCGCTGTTCTTCGTCGGGCCGATCCTGTGGTGCGTCTACGCGTCCTTCACCGACATCGCGCTGACCGGCGCGGGCGCCAGCAGCCCCCACCTGGTGGGCCTGCGCAACTACCGGCAGATGTTCTCCGACCCGGCGTTCGCCAAGTCCCTGTGGCTCACCATCGTCTTCGTCTTCGGCTCGGCCGTCGTCGGGCAGAACGTCGGCGGCCTCGCGCTCGCGCTGCTCATGAACGGCCGTCGCCGGATCGTCCGCTCGGTCGTCGGCGGCATCGTGGTCGGCGCGTGGGTGCTGCCGGAGCTGGTCGCGGGGTTCATGTGGTACGCGTTCCTGTCCGACCACGGGACGTTCAACGCGCTGCTGCACGCCGTCGGCCTGCACGGAAAGAGCTGGCTGTACACCAGCCCGCTGCTGGCCGTCACGATCACCAACGTCTGGCGCGGCACGGCCTTCTCCATGCTCGTCTACTCCGCCGCGCTGTCGAACGTGCCGGACGAGCTCCTGCAGGCCGCCGCGGTGGACGGCGCGTCGGCGTGGCAGCGGCTGCGTCACATCACGCTGCCGCTGATCCGGCGGGCGATGCTGACCAACCTGATGACGATCACGCTGCAGACGCTCGCGGTCTTCACGCTGATCTTCGTGATGACGGGCGGCGGCCCCGGCACCAAGAGCCAGACGCTGCCGATCTTCATGTACCAGGAGGCGTTCAAGTTCTACCACCTGGGATACGGCGCGGCGCTCGCGATCGTGCTGCTCGGCGTCGGCGCCCTGTTCTCGCTCGTCTACCTGCGCGCCATGCGAAAGGAGGTGTGACGTGACGGTCGCGTCCCCCACCGCACCGCGGCGGCGCACCGCCGCCGTCGCCGCGTACGCGGTGCTGGTCCTCGTGGGGCTGGCGTTCCTCGCGCCGTTCGCGTGGCTGTTCCTCGCGTCCCTCTCCAAGGACGCGCAGCTGAACACGTCCATCCCCGACCATCCGACCCTGCGCAACTTCGCCGACGTGCTCACCGGCGACAACCTGCACGCACTGGCCAACAGCCTCGTGCTGTCGATGGGCTCGGCACTGCTGACACTGCTGCTCGGCGCGCCCGCGGCGTACCCGCTGTCCCGCTACGGCCGGCGGTTCGGCCGCCCGGTCCTGCTCGGCCTGCTGTTCGCCACCGGGCTGCCGGTCACGGCGATCATGGTCCCGGTGTACGGCCTGTTCGTGCAGCTCGAGCTGCTCGACTCCGTCCCGGCCACCGTCCTGTTCCTCACCGCCACCGGGCTGCCGATGGCGATCTGGATGCTGAAGAACTTCATGGACGAGGTGCCGATCTCCCTGGAGGAGGCGGCCTGGGTGGACGGGGCGTCCGGCCTGCGGGCGCTGCGGCGGATCGTGCTGCCGCTCATGGTGCCGGGCACGACCGTGGTGTTCACGTTCACCTTCGCCCTCACCTGGGGGAACTTCTTCGTCCCCTTCATCCTGCTGATCGATCCCGGGAAACAGCCGGCCTCCGTCGCCATCTACCAGTACTTCGGAATCCAGGGAGGGAACACCTCCTACGGACTGCTGGCCGCCTTCTCGATCCTGTACTCGCTGCCCGTCGTCCTGCTGTACGCCGTGGCCCAGCGCACGCTGGGGAACGCGTTCGCACTGCAGGGCGCCGTCAAGGGCTGACCCGGAGGAAAAGCCTTCATGCGCATCGCCGCCATCGAGTCGACCGACCTGTTCGCCGGCTCGACATCGCACCCCCGACAGATCGTCCGCGTGACGCTCACCGGGGCCGACTCCCGTCTGACCGATATCCGGGTCTCGCTCACCGGCCCGGCCGTGAGCACCCCCGAGCCGACCGTCGTCGCCCGCCTGGAGCCCGGCGAGACCCTGGTCGCCGAGGTCGGCGTACGGCTCGCCGAGCCCGTCACCGAGGGCGCCGTGCGCCGCGTCACCGCCGTCGCCGAGACGCTCGGCGCGCCGGAGGCACGGGTCACGCTCGACGGCGAGATCGTCGCCGCCGTCACCGGATGGACCATGTGGATGGTCTCGCACTTCCACTACGACCCGGTGTGGTGGAACACCCAGGCCGGGTTCACCGAGACCTGGTACGACCTGCCGGCGGCGGAGGGACGCCGCCCGGCCGAAGTGAGGACCGCGTTCGACCTGGTCCGCCTCCATCTGGACGCGGCGCGGCGCGACGACGACTACAAGTTCGTGCTGGCGGAGGTCGACTACCTCAAGCCCTACTGGGACGTGTACCCGGAGGATCGGGCGGACCTGCGGAGGTTCCTCGACGAGGGCCGGATCGAGCTCGTCGGCGGCAACTACAACGAGCCGAACACCAACCTCACCCACCCCGAGTCCACGATCCGCAACGCCGTCTACGGCATCGGCTACCAGCGCGACGTCGTCGGCGGCGACCCGCAGTCGGCGTGGATGCTCGACGTGTTCGGCCACGACCCGGCCTACCCCGGGCTGATGGCCGACGCCGGGCTGACCTCCACGGCGTGGGCGCGCGGCCCCTTCCACATGTGGGGGCCGAACCGGCACGTCGGCGACAACGAGCGCATGCAGTTCCCCGCCGAGTTCGAGTGGATCTCCCCCAGCGGGCGGGGCCTGCTGACCGCGTACATGGCCAACCACTACGGCGCGGGCTGGGTCATGGAGGAGCAGGCGAAGACGCTGGAGGAGGCCGCCGACCTGGCGTACGGCCAGTTCCGCCAGCTGAGCCCGGTCGCGGCCACCCGCAACGTCCTGCTGCCGGTCGGCGCCGACCACGTCGTGCCGTCCCGGTGGAGCACCGAGGTGCACCGGGACTGGAACAAGCGGTACGTCTGGCCGCGCTTCGTCGTCGGTCTGCCCCGGGAGTTCTTCGCCGCCGTCCGCGAGGAACTCGGCGAACGCCGTACGGTGCCGGTGCCGCAGACCCGCGACATGAACCCGGTCTACACCGGCAAGGACGTCTCCTACATCGACACCAAGCAGGCCCAGCGGGCCGCCGAGGTCGCGGTGCTCGACGCCGAGCGGCTCGCCACGCTCGCCGTGCTGACCGGTGCCGCGTACCCGGCCGAGGCGGTCGACAAGGCCTGGCGGCTGCTCGCGTACGGCGCCCACCACGACGCCATCACCGGCAGCGAGTCCGACCAGGTGTACGTCGACCTGCTCGGCGGCTGGCGCGAGGCGTACGAGCTGGGCGACACCGTCCGCACCGCCGCGCTCGACCATCTCGCCGCACGGGCCGACACCTCGGGCCCGGGCCGCCCTGTGATCGTCGCGAACACCCTGTCCTGGGCGCGCGACGGCGTCACGACCGTCCGGCTGACCTTCGACGAGCCGCGTCCCGGCGGGCTGCGCCTCGTCGACGACGCCGGCGAGACCGTGCCCTGCCTCGCCGAGGGCGTACGGACGTCGGAGGACGGCGGCGTGGAGGAGGTCACGCTCACCTTCCTCGCCCGCGCCGTGCCCTCGCTCGGCCACCGCGTCTACCACGTGGTCGACGCCGACGAGGTGCCGGCGGGCTGGGCGGCGTCCGGCGAAGGCGCGGAGGCGCGCAACGCGGCGTTCGCGGTGACCGCCGATCCTGCCCGCGGCGGCGCCCTCACCTCCATCCGCGACCTGCGGACGGACCGGGAACTGCTCCAGCCGGGCGGCCTGGGCGGCGAGCTGTATCTCCAGGAGGAGCACCCCACCCACCCGAAGTGGGGCGAGGGTCCCTGGCACCTCCTGCCGGCCGGGCCCGGCCACGGCACCGGCGAACGCCCCGGCTCCGTCCGGGTCGAGGAGTGCCCGATCGGACGCCGGCTCGTGACCGAGACCACCCTGGACGGGCTGACGATCACCGGTGAGGTCCTGCTCTGGGACGGGGTCGACCGGGTGGACTTCCGCACCCACGTCGGCGGCTCGATCGGCCAGGACCACCTGCTACGGGTGGGCTTCGACCTGGACGTCCCCGGCGGCCGCCCCGTGTCCGAGGTGGGGTTCGCCGCCATCGGCCGGCCCTTCGGGTTCCCGGACGCCGACACGGCCGAGAGCCTGTGGACGCTGGACAACCCGGCGCACACCTGGACCGGGCTGAGCGCCACCGTGCGTATCGCGCTGACGGGCGACGACGGCTCCCGGCAGGACCACGCGGTCGGGGTCGCCGAGGTGATCGGCACCGACGAGGGCGAGCCCGCGCGCACCGTGCTGGCCGCCCTGGCCGCACAAGGCGTGACCGCGACGTTCGGCCGCCCCGACGGCCCCCGCTACGGCGCGCTCGACGTCGACTCGAACCTCCCCGACGCCCGGATCGTCCTCGGCGGCCCCGAGGACAACCCCTTCGCCGCCGAGGTCCTGGCGGCGGCCGGCCCGGCGTACGCCTCCGCGCTGGCCGAGCACGGCCGGGTGTTCGTGCCCGCCGCCCTGCCGCTGCGCGAGGTCTGGGTCCCGGACGCGGACCTGCGCGGCGTACGGGACCTGCCCGTGCTGATCGTCACAAGCGACGTCGCCGCGCTGTGCGCCGACCTCGCCGACGCGACGATCGACGTGCCGCGGCCGGACGGGCTGTCCGGCACCGAGGCTCCCTACGCGGGCCGTTCGGTCGCGCTGCTGAACGCCGGGATTCCGGGCACGGTCACGACGCCGGACGGCCGGGTGTACCTCAACCTGATGCGCGCCTGCAGCACCTGGCCGAGCGGGGTGTGGATCGACGGACCGCTGCGCACCGCCCCCGACGGGTCGAGCCTGTCGTGGCAGCACTGGAGCCACACCTTCGGCTACTCCCTGGCGGCCGGGGGCGGCGACTGGCGCGCGGCCGGGTTCGTGCGGGCCGGGCAGGAGTACAACCACGCCGTCCTCGCCCGCCCCACGACCGCGCACCCCGGCGAGCCCGCGCCCGTGGACGGGCTGATGACGATCGAGCCGGAGAACGTACTGCTGTCCGCCCTCAAGCCGGCCGGCGACCCCCTCGCCGCCGCCCGCCCCGGCCACGTCGACCCCGCCGACGGCGTGACGGTGCGCGTGTACGAGTCCGCCGGCCGCCCCGCGACGGCCCGGATCGGCCTGTTCACCGGCATCACGGAGGCCCGCAGAACCGACCTGCTGGAGTCCGGCGGCGAAAAGGCGTCCGTGAACGCCACAGCCGAGATCACGCTGGGCGCCGCCGACATCGCCACCGTGCGCCTGCACCCGGCCTCCGGCCCGGATCGGGCGGCGACCGGGGTCTCCGCCCTGGGGCCGAGGACGGAGCCGGTCCAGCCGGTCTTCGGGCGATACTGGCAGCACAACAAGGGGCCCGCTCCCCTCGGGAACCTCCCCACGGCGGTGCACCTGTCCCCCCAGCGGCTCGCCCCGACCGGGTCCGAACGGATCCGGCTCACCGTCGCCGCGTCGGGCCAGGAGGCGGCCGGACGCGTCGAACTGGACGTGCCGGACGGGCTCACGGTCACCGGCCCGGCGCTGGACTACCGGCTCGCGCCCGGCGGCTTCGCCGAGTACGAGCTGACCGTCGACGCGTCCGGAGCCGCTCCGGGGCTCTACTTCGTGGGGGCCCGGATCCGCGACGACCTGGGTCAGGTCGTCGAGGACGTCGTCACGGTGCAGGTCGGTGCGGAGCCGGCCGGGGAACCGCTCGACGTCGCCGTGACCTCCTCCACGCCCCGGCTCCGGCCGGGGGACGACGGCGAGATCACCGTACGGCTCCGCAACTCCGCCGCCGCGCCGATCCGCGGCGAGGCGCAGCTGATCAGCCCGTACGGCACCTGGGGCCAGGCCCCGGACGTCCTGATCACCCCGTGGACGCAGGCCTTCGAGACGGCCCCCGGCGCCGAGACGGTGGTGCCGTTCGAGATCCACGCGCCCCGGACGGCGAAGCCGGGCAACTGGTGGGCACTCGCCCGAGTGACGTACTTCGGCCGCCTCCACTACACCGAAACCGTGGCGGTGGAGGTGACTCCGTAACGCGATGCGGGGCCCGCCGCCGGGCCCCGCAACAGGCAAAGATCATGTGATTTGACGAAACCGTTGCGTTTGATCGGAATTGCCGTTGTCGAAAGGGGAAAGTGCGGATAGAAGCGACTAATCGCACAGAGAGAGGTGGTGGATCGCAATGTCCGCGCGTCCCATGGCCGGCATGGAGAAGCATCCCGACATAGCCGAGCTCCGTGCCCGGTACGACCGCGTCGCCGAGACGACGTCCGCCCACATGGTGGACGGTCTCACCTTCCTGAGCGGCCTGTACCTGGCCATCTCGCCGTGGGTCATCGGATTCCACGCCCGTACCACCACGCTCACAGTGAACAATCTGCTCACCGGCCTCGCCGTCACCATGCTGGCAGTCGGGTTCGCGACGGCCTACGGCCGTACCCACGGCGTCGCCTGGGTCGTCCCCCTCATCGGCGTCTGGACGATCATTGCACCATGGGTGATCAGAGGTTCCATGGCCACCATGTCGACGATCCTCAACAACGTCATCACGGGGGCCCTCATCCTGCTGTTCGGGGTGGGCGCGGCCGGCATGGGGATGATGTCGAACAGGTCCTCGCGACGCCGAATGTAGGCCCGATGGTCGTGACCCGCCGTCGCGGTGGGCCCGGCGATGACCGGCGGGGCAAGTGGTCTACCCCAGGGAGGCACAGACTGGCCCTTTTCGGGCATTCACCACTTCTCCTAATGTGCCGCCCATGAGCAGTGCATGGTTCGAGCGTCCGGTCCTGGCCGGCCGCCCGCGACCGGCTTCGGGCACGGCTCGGGGCGGCCTGACCACGATCCCCGGGCCGGTGGGCCGGCCCGGGGATCTCTCAGCTAACGCTTGCGGGCGAGGTACCCCGTGCTCTCGTACTGGTCGATGGCCAGGCCGAGCTTGGCGTACTTCTCGCTGTAGGCCACCGGGTGCGCGGCGGGCTGCGTCGGCGGGCGGTTGGGGTCCTGGTACTGGTCACCGAGGTTGGAGAAGATCACGATGATGTAGTTCCGGCCGTTCTTGCCGGGCAGGGACTTGACGATGCCCGCGTCACTGCCGGAGTTGTTGACCAGGCCGGTCTTGTGCGCGAACGTCACCTCGGCCTTGTCGTTGCAGGGCCGCACGTCGTGGGCGTAGGCGTCGCCGTCGACCGTGACCGTGCCGTCGGCGGCGATCCACCGCGACGGGGTCACCTGCGGGATGCCCGGAGCCGGGTAGTCCGCGCCGCACCAGTCCGTGGTGGACAGCACGTCGTTCATGCCCTGGTCGCCGAGCTCCTTCTTGAAGAACTCACGGGACGAGGGGCTGAGCACGTCGCTGGTGACCGCCTGGCCGTTCGGCGCCGTCCACACGGTGCCGGGCGCCCCGTTGATGAGCGTGAGCAGCTTGGCGGTGTCGAGGGAGCTCATCGTGACCGGGTTGCTCCAGTGCCCGCCGTTGGCCGGGTTGGTCTCCTTGACCTGCAGCGTCTCCAGACCCAGGTCCTGGAACGTCTGGTTGAGGTCATTGACGGCGTCGTGGTCCCACAGCATCTTCAACAGCGCACACGAGGCCGGGTTGGAGGACCACGTCAGCGAGTCGTCCACGTAGTTGCGGATCGTGTTGCTCGTCGCACCACCGCACAGCGAACTGGTCGCGGTGGGGTTGTAGGCGTAGGTGTCGTCGAGCTTGATGACGCCCTTGTCGACCAGCCGCAGCACCCCGAAATTGATCATCAGCTTCAGGACCGAGGCCGGGTAGGGCAGCATGAAGTCGGTCGAGGCGTTCTCCCGCCCGGGCACCACGTCGATCGTGCCCTGAGCGTGGTTGGTGTACCAGCCCGCGTCGTCCCACTGCCGCCACCGCACGTCGCTGGTGTGGAGGTTCTTGTCGACCGAGACGACCTTGCCGTGCGGGTACTGCGGGCTCATCAGCACCGTGCCCGACGAGATCGGCCGGTTGTTCTGGTCGAGCTCGATGACGGTGGCGTCCAACTGCGGCTGCTGGGAGATCGGCTGGTCGCCGGCCGCCGCGGCATACGTCTTGGCACGCTGCTCCGGCGTCTTGGCGTCCTTGTCGACCGAGTTCGCCTTCAACGTCCGCGCGGCGGCGGCCGTGGTGGGCGGATCGGTGTCGATGACCTCCTGGAACTTCAGGCCGTCCATCGTCTGCTGGAGCTTGTCCGCGATGGCGCTGATGGGCGGCGGGTCCGTGTCGGCGTGCGCCGCCCGAGTCGGCGCGACGGCCGACCCCAGCAGCGCGCCGGCGGCCACGAGACCGACCAGACCCCGATTACATATGCGAGAGATATGCATGATCGACACGCTAGTGAACAAGATCAACAGCGAGCCGATCTTTTCCGGATCTCCGTTATGTGATCTATCTCCCTGACCAAACCTGCAAGAAATCTCTCGCCCGGGATCCTCGCCGGCCCGATGCGACCGCCGGTCGCCGCGCGAAGGCGCACGGCGACCGCCAGTGGTCAAGCTCCGGGTATTTGCCGAAACGGCAAGAGGGTTCGCGTCGGTCCCGCCGCCGGCCGCATGCTCGGAATCGAGCCGTAGGGCCTCGGTGGGTGCGGTGTCCGCTCCACCGGCAGCGCCGGCCGAAGGCATGGCCGTCCTCGCTCGAGGGCGGGGCCGGAAAAGCGGATGAGCGATCGAGCGGCCGTATCGTTGCCGGGTGCCGAACGACTCCTTGCCGGCGGCGGCCACGGAAGCGCAGTTCGCGACCGTGCGCCGAGACGAGGCGCGGCTCCGGCCGGGCGTCCTGGCGCTGTGCCGCCGCCTCGGGCGAAGCGGCGCCGACGTCACGCGCTTTCCGGACGGCTCACTGCCCGTCTACGCCGTCGGAGACCGGCTCGTGCTCAAGCTCTATCCGCCGATCGCACGGGAGCGCGGGCAGATCGAGGAGCGTGTGCTGCGAACGATCGACGGACGACTGCCGGTCCCCACGCCGCGCGTCGAGGAGGCCGGTGGGTTCGGGACCTGGCGATACCTCCTGATGACGCGGTTGCGCGGCGAACCACTGACCGAGGTCTGGCCACGCACGGGCGAACGAGACCGCGACCGGCTCGCCGCACAACTCGGGACGGCCCTCGCCGCCCTGCATGAGATCCCCGTCCGCGCACTCGGCCCCCCGGACTGGCAGGGATTTCTCGCCGGTCAGCGGGTCGACTGCGTGGAACGCCAGCGCGCCCGCGGCCTGGACCCGGAGTGGGCGGCGCAGATCCCGGAGTTCCTCGACTCGGTGCCGCTTCCGCCGTCATCACCCGTGCTCCTGCACACGGAGGTCATGCGCGAGCATCTGCTGGTCGCCCCCGGGCCGGACGGCGGGTGGTCGCTGTCCGGGCTGTACGACTTCGAACCCGCCATGATGGGCGACCGCGAGTACGAGTTCGTCTCGGTGGGGCTGTTCGTCTCCCGCGGCGACCCGCGTTTCCTGCGCCACCTGCTCACCGCGTACGGATACTCCGGCGACCGGCTCGACGCGACGCTGCAGCGCCGCCTGCTCGCGTACGCGCTCCTGCACCGCTACAGCGACCTGTCCTGGTACCTGGAGGAGATGCCCGAACCGCCGGTGCCCAAGCTCGACGCGCTCGCCGCGCGCTGGTGGCCCCTGGATGCGCCATGAGCCCGCCGCGCAAGGCCATCTCATTCTGAGCGCTTAAGTCACAATGAAAATTTTTGATTGCCACTCAATCCGCCAGAACGACGAGGCCCGTCCCCTCAATGATTTCGATCCCGTTATCCACAGTCCCGTCCGCGGGAACTCGGCGGCGCCGTACGGTCGGCCATGCTGAGACGGTGAACAGTGACCGGTCGAATCCGCGGGAGCCGCCGCCTACGGCGTCGGAAAATGCGGTGCGCCTGGGGGCACTGATCCACTCGGGCCGCCTGGAGCGGCGGTGGTCGCTGCAGGACCTCGCCACCGCGTCCGGCGTCAGCGTCGCGACGATCTCACTCGTGGAGCGGGCGAGGGTCGGTGTCACCCTCGCCATGGTCGAGAAGATCCTCGGCGCGATGGGGCTCGCGCTGCATCTGGAGGCCGAGCCCATGTGGGCGGGGATCGACACCGCGATCAGCGACACGGCGGGCAGACCCCTTGCGGATCGCATGGCCGACTGGAAGATCGAACTGACATCGTTCGTGTCGTGGTTCGCACAGTTTCCCTGTCCTTACATGGCGGACGGCCTTATGGCGGCGGCGCTGCAGGGCGCTCCCGTGCCGGTGACCGCCTTCCAGATCGCGGTG
This sequence comes from Actinoallomurus purpureus, assembly GCF_024055795.1. GTDB lineage: Bacteria > Actinomycetota > Actinomycetes > Streptosporangiales > Streptosporangiaceae > Actinoallomurus > Actinoallomurus purpureus. Next base: position 100,642 of record NZ_JAMXMY010000016.1, read on the forward strand.
GCCGACGACGATGACACGTTGGACGAGCTGATCTTCTTGCTGAACGACATGAAGGCTCAGCAATGGATGGCCAAATGGGCGGATTGGGTGGGCTATTCGAATGATCCTCGCGATTCCGAGACCCAGCCGGCGCGCTATCGCTGCATCCATGGCGAGCTGCACGTACGACTCGTCAAAAGTCTTTCTCCGACCCTGTGGGTGCAGCTCGATCAACTTCCCACCGGCGACTACCCGCCGAGATCACGGCTGCGGGAGATCCCCGTGCTCTCTGAGGTCAGACTGCCTGTCGCGCCGCTGACCGAGATCGAGACCGAAGGCCGCCACGCCCGGCGCATACTCGTCCGCATGCGGGCGCGGACGAGTGCCCGGCCGGACCGCTGATCGTTCCAGCGCATCGATCATCCAAGCGGCGGTGGCCGGTCTCCGAGGAGCCAGTCGCCGAGACGGTTCCTGTCGATGAGGGTGATGCCGCAGAGGGCGGCCTCCTCGACCGCGTTCCTGCTGAAGGTGTTGTTGGTGACGAAGACGCCGCGCCGGCCGGCGTACGTGCCGTGGACGGCACCGACGAGACGCTGGATCTCCGGGCTGCCGACGGTCTTCGCCTGCCGCTTGCACTGCACGGCGATGGCCACGCCCTCCGGGCTGACCGCGATGACGTCGACGCCCCGGTCGCCGGAGCGGCCGGTCACCTGGACCCGCTTGTAGCCGTCCCGCCGCAGCAGGTCGGCGACGTGGTCCTCGAACTGCGCGCCGCTCATCGCGTCGATCACCTCGAGGCGCGAGCTCGCCGCGAGCGTCCGGAGCCATTGCCGGTGCCGGTGCCGGGCCCACAGGATGAGCGCCGGAACGGCGAGGACGATCGCGACGCCGATGAGCACTAGGGCGTTTCGCAGGCCGACGGCCGCGCTGAAGACCACCCCGACCCCGAGAGCGAGCACGATCAGCCCGGTCTGCGAACTCGACGCCGACGGCTTCCGGCGCCTGGATCTCGACGCGGATGACTTCCGGCGCTTGGGCGGGGCGGTGCGGGCCAAGGTGACCTCCGGTCAGGGGCGGCCGCCGGTGGCGCGGGTGATGGCGGTCTCGACGGCGGCGACGCGGTCGGCGAGGAGCCCGAGCGCGCCGACGGCCCTGGTCATCGGTTCGTCGTCCGCGCCGCCGAGGGCCTGGGAGCGCTGGAACGCCGCCTTGACCGTCGCCCAGCGCTCGGACTGCCCGGCGGTGAGCGTGCGGCGCAGCTCGCCCAGCTTGAGTAGGGTGGCCTCGGCGCCTGAGGCGAGGGTCTGGGCCTCGCCGACGTAGTGGTCGTCGATGACGGCCTCCATCTCGGCCTCGTTCATGACCGGCACGATCCGCTCGGCGAGCTTGTTCATGTTCCGGTACGAGCCCTGCAGCTGGAACGGCGGCTCGGTACGCGAGGCGTCGGCCTGGGCGGCCGAAGAGATGTACGCCCGGTTGGCGGACAGCACGACCTCCCGGACCCGCAGCAGCCTGCGCATCACGGCGGTGATCTGCTCGACCTCCGGGCCGGAGTACGGGTGGGCGAGCCGGTCCGGCGACACGGTGGTGTCGCCCTGCGCGAGCCGTACGAACAGCTCGACGTCGCCCCGCTCCCGGGTGGACAGCGGCGCGAGCACCGGGTTGGAGGTGAGGGCGTTCTCCAGGTAGCTCAGCGCGAACAGGTCCTCGCGGCCGGACAGCACGTCGCCGAGGTTCCACACGTCGGCGCGGTTGGCCAGCATGTCGGGGATGCGGAAGCGCTGCCCGGACTCGGTGTACGGGTTGCCGGCCATGCAGACCGCGAAGCGCTTGCCGCGCAGGTCGTACGTGCGGGTGCGGCCGTCCCAGACGCCCTCGATGCGGCGCTGGGCGTCACAGAGGGAGATGAACTTCTGCAGCAGCTCCGGCGAGGTGTGCTGGATGTCGTCGAGGTAGAGCAGCGCGTTGTTGCCCATCTCGAGCGCGAAGTTGATCTTCTCGACCTCCTGGCGGGCGGTCGCGTCGGGCGCGTCCGCCGGGTCCAGGGAGGTGACCGACGAGCCGAGGGCCGGCCCGTTGACCTTGACGAACATCAGGCCGAGCCGGCCCGCGACGTACTCCATCAGCGTCGTCTTGCCGTAGCCGGGCGGGGAGATGAGCAGCAGCAGGCCCATCTGGTCGGTGCGCTTGGCGTCGCCGGCGGCCCCGAGCTGCTTGGCGAGGTTGTCGCCGATGAGCGGCAGGTACACCTCGTCCAGCAGCCGGTTGCGCACGAACGCGCTGAGCACGCGCGGCCGGTACTCCCCCAGGCGCAGCCGCTCCCGCTCCGCCGCGACCAGCTCGCCGCGCAGCCTCTGGTACGCCCGGTAGGCGGGCACGCGCTCGTCACGGAACCGGCGGATCCGGGCGACGCTCTCGTCCAGGCGCAGGTCCAGGCGGCGGCCGCTGATCCGCGGGTGCGCGCCGAGCAGGCCCTCGACGGTCGCGGTAAGGGGCGCCGACACCTCGTACCGGTCGAGCGGGCCGCACAGCTCGATCGCCACGGCCTCGGCGAGGTCGTCGGCCGGGGCGCCGGTCGTGGCGAGGTACGAGCCGAGCCACGCCTCGATGAGCTGGTGACGGGGCGCCAGGCCGCCGCCCTTGAGGGCGCGCAGGTCGTCGCGGTAGCCCGGGGAGTCGCCGAGCGCCGTACGGAAGCCGTCGAGCAGCGAGCGCGCCCCGGCGCCGGTGACGAACCCGGCGGGCTCGCTCGCGAGCTCCTCGAAGAGGTACTCCCCGACCAGGTCACCGGTGTCCCCCGGCGGGAGGATCCGGGTGGCGGCGTCGGGGCCGTGCAGGGCGTGGGCGGTCAGGAAGGCGAGCGCGGCAGCGGTCAGCTCGGTGCGGAGCGCCCCGGCCGCGGGCGCGTCGCCGAAGACGGCGCGGGCGCGGGCCAGCGACGCGGCACGGGTCGTCCACGATCCGCGCGCCGCCTCCTCGGTGCCGTGCGCCCAGAACAGCTGGGCGGCGGCGCGGGCGGCGGGCGGGTAGCGCAGCAGACCGGCGCCGTCGTGCAGCCGCAGCAGCGCGTCGAGGATCAGCGCGGCGTCGTGGTCGTGCACGCCGCGCTCGTACCCCTCGTCGTAGCGGGCCTCGGCGGCGGTGCGGACGACGGCGAGCAGATCCCCTTCTTCGGCCGCACGGCGCAGGACGTCCCGGGGCGTGGCGGCGAGGACCTCCGCCGCCAGGTACTCCCCGCGGTACACCTCGGGCGTCTCGGAGACCAGCGTCTGGTCCCAGTACGGGCGGGTCGCCCCGAAGGCGGGGTCGCGGACCGGTGACCGGTAGTCGGTGGCGGTGACGGCGTACGCCATGCCGCCGTCGTGCGGGACGAGGGTCAGGTCGACGGGCTGGGTGTTGACCGCGAACCGGTGCGCGCCGAGCCGGATGCTCTCGCCGCCGTCCTCGTACAGGTCGACGCGGTCGCGCAGGGTCCGGCCCGCCTCCTGCCGGGCGGTCTTGAGCAGGCCGTCGAGCTCCTCGGCGCGTACGGCGTCACCCGCGGCGCGGAGCTGCTCGACGACGGAGCGCACCTTCTCCACCATCGGATCGGCGGCGAAGTAGGCGTTGATCTCGTCGAGGGAGCCGAGGGCGACGGCCCGGCGGCGTACGCCGGCGAGGATCCTCGACGCGGACTCGGCCAGCCGGTCGGCGCGGCGGGCGCGTTCGTCCAGCAGCGTCTGCTTGCGCGCGGAGAACGCCTCGTAGGCCTCTTCGCGCTTGGCGGTGAGCTCGGCGACGAAGTCGTCGAACTCGGCGAACCGGGACTCGAGGTTCTCCAGCTGGAGCATCACGCGGCCGAGCTGGTCGTCGCAGGCGTCGGGCGTGTCCGCCATGGCCAGCGCGCCGGTGACGGCCTGGCCGAGCAGGGCGAACTCGGCCGCGAACGCCGCGCGTCCCTCGGCGTCCAGGAGCTCCCGGCGGCGGGCGTCCAGGGTGGCCTGGGACCGGTTGATACCGGCGAGCACCTCGCCGACCCGCTCCAGGATCGAGGTGCGCACGGTCGCGTCGGCGATGTCGAGAGTGCCGACGATGTCGGTGACGACCTCCAGGCCCTCGTACTGCTCGGCCAGCCGCTCGAGGATCGGGGCGGCCTCGGCCGTCGTGGCCATCGCCTCGATCGCGGCGAGCAGCCGGTCGATCTCCTCGTGGTAGGCGGTGAACGCCTCCGGCTCGCGCAGGAACTCGACCGCGCGGCGGCCGGTGGCGGCCAGCTCGTCGCTCAGCCGGTCGGCCAGGCCGTCGATCCGCGCGAGGTCGGCGTACCGCATGTCGCGGAGGGTGACGAGGCGGCCCTGGGCACGGCGCAGCCCGGTCAGCCGGGTCACCCAGCCGTCGGCGGTGTCCGGAGAGTCGCCGCGGGTCAGCCGGATCAGGGTGGTGATCTTCTCGTCGGTCTCGGCAAGCGCGGCGGCGGCCTGCGCGGTGAGGCGCTGGACGGTCTCGCACTCCTCGAGCACCTGCCCGGCCGTGGCCCGTACGTCGGTGAGCGGGGCGCGCAGGTCGCCGAGTTCCGGGTCGCCGAGCCAGTGGAAGTGATCGAAGGCGCGCTCGCAGCCGGCGATCAGCGCCTCGAACACGCCCGCCGAGGGCGTGGTCTCCTCCACCATGCGGGCCACCGACAGGCCGTCGGAGATCCCCCGGACCAGGTCGGCGTTGCCCACGCGTTCCAGCGGCCCGGTGCCGGCCGGCTGGGCCGCCGCGTACGCGTCCGACAGGTACGGCGTCTGCCAGACCTGCATCGTGTGCACGCGGGTCGGCTCGCCTGCGTCCGCGCGGAAGACGACGAGCGTGCCGTCGTCGAACAGCGAGTGGCCGTGGCAGGAGATCGGGGTGGCGACCTCCTTGCGGATCACGTTGTACGGCAGCAGGAGGTACCGGCCGGCCTCGCGGGCGTGGAAGACGTACAGCACGTCCTCACCGTTGGTGGAGCGGATGACCCGCTCGTACTCCAGCCGGTCCACGTCGGTGTCGAACGTCTTGGCCGCGCCGGTCACCAGGTAGTAGCCGCCGGGGAAGATGATGCCGTGGTCCTCCGGCAGCCGCCGGCAGGCCTGCCCGATGCCGTCGAGGCGCACGACCGTCTTCACGCGCGTGTTGAAGACGAGGTAGCGCCAGTCGTTCTCCTTGTACGGGCGGACGCGCAGCAGGATGAGCGCGCCGACGCGGGCGTACTGGACCTCGGCGTCGGCGAGACTCTGCAGCGGCTCGTCGACCGGCTCGCGGTAGATGCCCTCGCCGGTCTCGGTGTTGTTCTCGACCTTGACGGTGAGGTCGCCGCCGACCGTCTCGACGAAGACCTCGTCCTCGATCGAGATGTGCGGGTGGCGGCCGAGGACGTGGTCGTCGCGGGTGGTCTCGACCCACTCGAAGTCGTACGGGGGCGGGAAGACGTGGTCGGTCTCGCCCAGGTTGTCCTGATAGGTGGCGGTGCCGTCGACGTCGACGGTCCAGCGCAGCACGCGGGTGTCGTGCTCGGCGGCCAGACCGGTCTGGAACACCGCCAGGAGCCGGCCCTCCGGCCTCCGCAGCTGCAGCAGCCGGGCGTCGCGGTAGTAGCGGTACAGCTCCCCGAAGTCGCGCTCGAAGCCCGGGTCGCGCAGCAGTCCCGGCGCGTCGTCGGTGGCCTCGAACCGGAACTCATCCCCGTCCCAAACGAACCGGTACAGGGCGAACACGTCGCCGACGGCCGTCTGCGGCCGCAACCCGATGAACACGTTGAAGCCGAACAGCATGAGCCCGCCGACCGCGACGATGTCGCGCGGCACGCAGTTGTGCTCGGTACGGATCCTTTCGGTGCCGACCAGCCGCAGCTCCGTGCCGCCGAACACCTCCAGCCGCCGGGCGTTCAACGCCTCGGCCCGCCGGACCAGCTCCTTGGCCTGCTCGCCGAGCCGGGCGCGGAGCACCTCGTAGGTGCCCGCGTCCAGCTCCGGCGCGGCAGGCGTCTCCCCGCCCTCGGTCACGTGGTTCCTTCGGTCCTCGTGGTCGTCCGGTCGCTCGGTCCGGTCGCTCAGTTCTCGATCACTGCCATGGAGGAGACGGCGGCGTCGGCGACGCCGAGACGCTCGGCCTGGTCGAGCAGCTCACGCGCCTTCTCACCGTCGGCGCCTCCGGCCTTGATCCGCTGCATGAGCAGCGCGGACAGGGTCAGGTTCTTCACGTCGTCGGTGTTGATCGACCCGGCGAGCCGGGCGAGGTCCTCCGGCAGGCTGCGCGAGCCGTTCAGCCAGGGACCGGCGAGCCGCTGCGCCACGTCGGAGTGCTCGACGAACCCGTCGACGCCCTTGCCGACGCTGATCGCGCCGACGACCTTGTCGAAGAAGGCGGTGTCGCCGCCGACGATGTCGATGTCGGCGTTCTGCAGGCCGGTGGCCAGCACGGACGCCTGGGCCTCGACGACCTCCCGCTGCACGGTGAGGCCGGCGAGCCGGATCTCCTTCTCGGCCTCCAGGCGCAGGCGGTACTCCTCGTGCCCACGAGTGGCGTCGTCCATCGCGGCCATGCCGGCGGCCTTGTCGGTGAGCCCCTCCGCCTCGGCCTTGAGCTTCTCGCGGATCCCGTCCGCGTCGGCCAGGGCCTTCTCGCGGTTCGCGATGGCCGCCGCGCGACCGGTCTTCTCGATGGACTCGGCCTCGGCCAGGGCCTTCTCGCGGTTGACGGCGGCCTCGGCGCGGCCGACCTTCTCGACCGCCTCCGCGTCGCGCTCACGCACCTGGACGTCGGCCAGGCCCGCGGCGGCGGCCTCCGCCTGGATGCCCTCGGCGAGCCGGATCTTGGCCTGGGCGTCGAGCTCGGACGTCTTCTGCCGGGCCTCGGCCAGCAGGACCTCCTCGCGGGCCTTGAACTTGGCGGCCTCCTCGGCGGCCTCGGCCGCCTTGATGCCCTTGACCAGGTTCTCCTGGGCCTCCGCCTCGGCCTGGATGATCACGGCCTGGCGGGTCCGCTCGGCCTCCTCGACGACCCGCAGCTTCTTGATGATCTCTTCCTGCTCGGCGACGGTCTTCTCGACCGCGATCCGCTCGCGGACCACCTCGGCGATCTCCCGCTTCTCCGCCTCGACCTCTTTGTCCTTGGCGATGCGGGACAGCTCGGTCTCCCGTTCGCGGGCGATCACCTCGAGCATGCGGTCCTTCTCGATCCGCTCGTTCTCGACGGCGATGACGCGTTCCTTGTTCTTCTCCGCGACGGCGATCTCGCGATTGCGGTTCTCCTGCTGGACGCCCAGCTGCTCGTCGGTGCGGATGTTCGCCGTCTGCGAGGTCAGCCGCTCCTCGGCCTGGACCTTGGCGATCTCGGCCTCCTCGCGGGCCCGTACGGTCTCGATCTCCCGCTTCTTCTTGACCTCCGCCTCGGCCTGCCGGCGTTCGAGCTCCAGGATGGCCTCCCGCGCGTCGACGTTCTGGCGGGTGATCTCCTTCTCCTCGTTGCGCTGGAACTCGTTGGTGCGCACGTGCTCGATGGCGGTGAGCTCGGTGATCTTCCGGATGCCCTGGGCGTCCAGGATGTTCGTGGGGTTGAGGCTCTGCAGCGCCGTCTGCTCGAGGTGGTCGATCGCCGCGTCCTCGAGGTGGTAGCCGTTCAGGTCGGTGCCGATGAGCTGCACGATCTGGTCGCGGAACTCGTGCCGGTGCGTGTACAGGTCGACGAAGTCCAGCTGCTTGCCGACGGTCTTCAGCGCCTCGGAGAACTTCGCGTTGAACAGCGTCTGCAGCGTCTCCTCGTGGCTGGCCCGCTGCGTGCCGATCGCCTGTGCCACCTGGATGACGTCCTCGATGGTCTTGTTGACCCGGACGAAGAACGTGATCTTGATGTCGGCGCGGATGTTGTCCCGGCAGATGAGGCCCTCGTGCCCGCTCCGCTCGATCTCGATGGTCTTCACCGAGATGTCCATCACCTCGGCCTTGTGCAGCACGGGCAGCACGATGGCGCCGGTGAAGGTGACGTCCACCTTTTTGATCTTGGAAACGATGAGGACCCGGCCCTGTTCGACCTTGCGGAAAAGCCGGCTGAACAGGTACGCCGTGCCGAGTGCGACGATCAGGATCGCGCCGACGAGGACGGCGATCGCGATGCCGATGGAGTCCATCAATGGTCCTTCTTACGGGGGAATTCAGCTGGCTGGACGATGAGGATCGAGCTCGGCGTCATACGGCATCACCCAGAAGAACTGGCCGTCGGCGTCGTAGTCGAAGATCAATGCGGTACTGCCTGCTTTGAGGATCTCTTCGCCCGATTGGTTCCGTTGCTGGCGAACCTGAATGACGGCGGCCGAGCCGTCGGCGGCGCGCACCTCCGCCTGACCGAACGTCAGGTCTACCCGGCCGGTGCGGATGACGCACATCCGGCCGACGAAGTCCTGCCGGGAGGGCAGTCTCTCCTCGGGGATCATGTAGCGCAGGGGCCGCATGAGCAGCCGGGTGACCAGGCCGGAGGCGACGAGCGCGGCGGCGAGCACCCCGATCGCCGGGACGGTCCCCGTCAGGTCCTCGCGGCGCAGGAGCACGGTGCCGGCCACGCCGGCGAACCACGCGAGCGCCGTGAACAGTGACAGCGCCACCGCCGTGACCATGGTCGCGGCCGCGTCCAGCAGTCCGACGACGACCAACAGCCAGTAGGCGAGGACGATCGCCAGGAGGGCACCGAGGACGACGGCCGGAAAAGCGAGCGCCGCGTGGATGAATTCAGTCATGCGCGCCTCCCCATGGGCAATGCCGTCAGCGTTGCCGACCAGGCTTCCCGGCGCACCTATAAGAGGGGAAAATCCCCGCTTATGCGGCGAAATCCTTTCGCCGCAGACGGCACCGTACCGCATCCCATCACCGGAGACGCGTGACGTACGGCACATACGATCCGACGCCAGGTCGTCCACGCGATCCTCCGCGTGGACGACCTGGCGTCGGTGCCGGCGCCTACGGCTCAGAAGAGACTGTCGCTCCAGCGGATCTCCTTGATGCCCGGCATGGTGCTGTCGTATCGCAGGACGTGCTGCTTGCGGTCCGACAGGAAGATGCTGAGGGTGTAGACGTCGCCCTCCTCGTCGACGAACTTCAGGTACATCAACCCCGAACCGATCCCCTTGGGTCCCTGCGCGTCGACCTCGAGGACGTAGTCGTAGTAGGCGGCGGTGGTGTCCAGCTTGATCGAGTAGACGCGGGCGCCGCTGTTCCCGACGATGACGCGGCTGAGGTCGGTGCTGCCGTTGATCTCCACCGTGTCCCCGGGGAACAGGGATCCGCTCCTGGCGACGGCCTTCCCCTTGACCCTTCCGGCATCGGTGGTGGAGAACGCCACGCGTGACGCATCGGCCGGGACGAGATGGAAGATCGCGCCATGGGCGTCGACCACCCACGGGGTGCCGTCCGGCCCGACCGCGATACGCGTGGCCCGGCCGGGAATGCGATCCCACTGCTGACCGCTCCAGGCGTAAATGTCGTTCCCGCCGCCGTCGGAGTCCTTGTTGGTGCCGATCGCCCAGGCGGTCGGGAGGACGCCGGTGGACACGGCGATGTCCGTCGCCAGGCCGGGAACGGCGCCCCACCCGCTGCCCAGGGGTCCGCCCGGGTTCAGTCTGGCGATCCCCCCGGCCGCGTCGGCGACCCAGGGCAGTCCGCTCGGAGCCACCGAGATCGCGACGGCGGCACCTCCGGCCTGTTCCCACCGCTCCCCGGTCCAGCGCAGGATCGGATGTCCCTTGCCGTCGACGTCGGTCCGGCCGGTCACCCAGACCGACCCGTCGGCACCCGCGCCGATGTCACTGGCGCCGCGCACCTGCTCGCCCGCGGAGTTCTTGCCGCTGGGGATTCCGCCCAGGTCGATGCCCGTCCAGTCCCGGCCGTTCCACCGCCAGATCCCTCCGTCGGCGCTCACGACCCACGGGGTGCCGGATCCGTCCACCGCGATGCGGGCCCCGCCGCCCGGAGCCGGAACCCAGGAGCTCCCCTCCAGCCGCTGGATCTTCTTGTCCTTCGTGACGGCCCAGACCGATCCGTCGCCGCCGACGGCGATGTCACTCGCCTCACCCGGGATCTGGACCCACCGCCACCCGCCTGTGGTGTCGATGGAGATCTCGCCGATGCGCGGTGACGCGACACGGACGCCCGCGATCCTGAAGTTGTCGAACAGCCCGATCGCGGTGTCGCGCTGGGCGTCGTTCCAGTGCTCGAGCGAGAGCATCGTGTCGCCGGCGCCACGCACGCTGGTCGGGAACCGGTTGAAGATCTGCGCCGTGGTGATGCTCGTGCCGCCATGAGCGATCAACTCGAGGATGGACTGCTGCGACAGGTGCGCGGTCTCGCTCGCGATCCGCACGCCGTCCCCGCCGTCGAGCATCGTGGAGTCGCCGTAGATCTCGAACGCCGCCGGATGGTCCACCGACGCGACGTGAAGTCCGCTCTTGTTGAAGTGGTCGTGCAGCACCCCGCTGGACATCTGCACGCCGGTGTTCCGCATGAGCGTCAGGTAGTGCTTGTACGCGTCCTCCTGAGAGCGGCGGCCGTCGGCCCTGACTCCCGACACGTCCCTCCGCCGCTGCGCCGCCCACTGCTCGTCGGCCGTCTGGGGATCGCGGACCACCCCCCGCTTCGCCGGATCCAGGAACCCGTCGTAGAGACCGCGCGCCGCCAGTCCGCTCTGACGGGCGGTGGTCATCGTCTGGACCATCTTCCAGTCGGCCACCGGCATGAGCTTGCCCATGCCGGCCGCCCACTCGACGAACCACTGCATGACCAGCGTCTTGTTGACCAGATGTCCGGCCGCGAACGAGTCGTGCAGGAAGTGGTCGGCGTAGCCGTGGTTCATCCAGGCGAGGTAGGTCAGTCTCTCCTTCGCGGCGGCGCTGCCCGCGTGGTGCGCCTGCGTCGCGTGGTCGCGGGCGATCAGATAGAACTGCTCCCACCGATACCACGAGCTCGGCGCGAAGTGACAGGCGTTCCGGCCGACCACCGCGCCGTAATGATCGGTCCCTTTCGGACCGATTTTCTTCGTGAGCTCGTCGAGGGCCATCGTCTCGATCAACAGATCGAAGAAGTCCCAGCCGAGGTTCATGACCACCGCGTTCTTGAAGTGCACCGAGCCCGGCGTCACCGGAGTGTCCAGGAGCCTGTTCACCCAGAGGTACGATTCCTGCCGGACCGCCTGGAGGATTGGTTCGAGAATCGCCTTCGGCTGACTGTCGAGTGCCGCCGGATTGGCCAGATAATCGGCCAACGTGTTGAGCTCTCCGTAGGTGACGAGCAGTCCGCTGCCCCTGAGCCGGAGCGTACGGATGGAAGAGAATTTACCTCTGATCGCTTCGGGCGTGACCGCGTCCGGGTCGTTCCACCACATCTCCAGGAACACCCGCAGCTCCTCGAGTTTCGTCTTACGGTCTCCCCTCCTCATGGTGATCGCGTCGAGATCGGCGGGCAGCGCGTCGCCGAGCAGGCGATGCTCCCATGAGGCATGACGCTGCAAAACCAACTGCTCCGAGTCCGCCAGCCGGCGGACGGACGGCTTCACCGCCCGCGGCGGCGGCGCGCCGCGGAGGAAGGCGTCGGCGAGCGAACGCGCGTCCGACTCGCAGGTGTCGGCGGGATCCGAGACGGACGCCCCGGCCGCGTAGGGCAGGCGCGCACCGGCCTGCTGCACCGCGTGGGCGGTCTCGTGGACGAGCAGCCGGAGCCCGGCGCGGGAGTGCGGAGCGAAGGCGCCCGCCGCGAAGAAGACGTCGGCGCCGACCGTCACCGCCTCCGCGGAGAGGGCGCGGCAGATGCGATCGGCGTTCTCGTCGGCGTTTATCCGGAGTCGGGACAGGTCGGCGCCGTGAAAGGTCTCCAGTACCGACCTCAAGCGCCCTTCGATCCGCTCACCGGCGCCCAGAGCGCCCCGGATTTGACGATCGAGGGATTTCGCGATGCGGTTTTGGGCAGCGTTCAACGACGAATCGACCATTGTTCTGCCTTCCAGATGTCCCGGCGCGGCCTGACACTTCCCCGAGTTTCCGATCAAGGCACCCGATAGATGCGTGACCGGATGGAAACGCCCCGTGAGCGAATCACATCGAGGCGCATGCGACAAGAGGCCGAAGATCGCCTGACAGGCTCGCGAATGACGCATGCACGCAGGACGCCCGGCGGCGACCGTGAAGGTGATAGGAGTCTGTCCACCGTGGTCACCGAACGCGGTCCACCGGCCCTGGTGGCACACAAGGCCCGGGTGATCCAGAAGAAGCCCGCGAGGATGCCTGGCTGGTTGTACAGTCAACCTTCTTCCTACGAGAGGAGGCGTGCATGGCCGCACGCGACTGGGTCATCAAGAAGGCCGCTTCGAAGATCATGGGTCCCGACGAGAGGCTGGTGGCGAGTTGCATGGCCAACCTGCCGGGCACCCTGAAGCGTGAGGGGTACTACGCGGCGCTGCAGAACGTCGTGGGCATCCGGTTCGTCGACGTGGCAGGTGAGGGCGGGCTGCCGCCGAAGATGAACATCGCGGTGACCGACCGGCGGGTGCTGCTGTTCGAGCAGTCGATGGTCGGCTTCGCGAAGGACCTGGTCGCCGAGATACCGATCGGCCAGATCGCCGGCGCCCGGGTCACCGAGACCGGCCGGGCGCAGGTGACGGTCAAGGTCCACAACTTCGTGATCACCTTTGCCAACGGCGCGGATCTCGAACTGGAGTCCGCCGACAAGGGCGGAGTCAACAACCTGGTCGGCGCGATCAACGGCCGCGTACGGCACTGACGAGCGCGTTCTGCGGCGACAGGCGGGACAATGGTGAGTCCATCACCGCTTCCCGGGGGGTTTCGCTTGTCGCCACGTTCGGCCCGTGTCAACCAGGAGTTGCGGGAGCAGTCCCGGCGCCGGATCCTCGAGGCGGCCCTGACGCTGTTCGCCGAACGCGGGTACGAAGGCGCCACGATCTCGCAGATCGCCGAGCGCGCGGGGGTCGCCCGTGGGCTCGTTTCGTACTACTTCCCGGCGAAGGAGGAACTGCTCCAGGAACTGCTCGGCCAAGCGCTCAACGGCATCCTCGCGGGGACCGACCCGGTCGACGGAGAGGTCAGCGCGGATCAGCGGCTGGCCGGGGTGATCGACCGGACCCTCGCGATGGCGCGAGACACCATCGGGGTCCAGCGGCTGGTGCTCTGCCTGATGCTGCAGCCTGCGACCCGCGAGATCTTCATCAAGGTCGAGTCGGCCAAGGCGGGCGTCATCGAGGAGTTCGAGAACCGCCTCAGGCAGATCTTCGCCGACCGCGGGGCCGAGGATCCCGCTCTGGAGGAGGTCATGTTCCGCAGCGTCCTGGAAGGTGTGATCTTCAAGCTGGCGGTCTATCCGCAGACGTACCCGTTCGCGGCGGTCCGCCATCGGCTGTTCACGATGTACGGGCTGCCGGCCGGCGGCCCGCCCGCCGAGCCGGTCGGACGCCTTCGCGCGCACTGAACGCCCCGCCTGACCAAAAAGCACCCCGGGGACCGATGAGTTCCGTGCGGCCGCGCGGTCGGAACACCTGACCGCATCCGTACAACGAAAGGACCACCGGCATGGCCACCTTCGTCCTGATCCCCGGTGCGGCGTCCGGCCCGGAGTACTGGCACCTCCTCACGGCCGAACTGCGGAGGCGCGGCCACGACGTCGTGGCCGTGGACCTGCCCTGCGAGGACGACTCCGCCGGGCTGTCCGAGTACGCCGACGCCGTGGTCCGGCAGACCCGCGACCGCGCCGACCTGACGCTCGTGGCGCACTCCTTCGGCGGGTTCACCGCGCCGCTGGCGTGCGAACGCGTGCCGGTCGATCTCCTGGTGATGCTGACGGCGATGATCCCCGCCCCTGGTGAGCCGGCCGGCGCATGGGAGACCGCCACCGGCCACGAGCGGGCGCTGCGCGAGGAGGCCCGGCGCCACGGCGTACCGGAGGGGGACACGGAGGCGATCTTCTTCCACGACGTCGCCCCGGAACTGGCGGCGGAGACGGAGCGGCACGCGCGGGGCCAGTCGGCCACTCCGTTCGAGAAGCCGTGGCCGCTTCCCGCATGGCCGAACGTGTCGACGAAATTCCTGCTCTGCCGCGACGACCGATTCTTCCCCGCCGAATTCACGCGCCGGGTCGTACGGGACCGCCTCGGCATCGTTCCCGACGAGATGCCCGGCGGCCACATGGTCATGCTCAGCCGCTCCGGCGAACTCGCCGACCGTCTGGTCGCCTACCAGGGCAAGGCCGGAGCCGGCGCCGCGGCCCCGCACGTGTCACCCTGACGGCGCCGCCCTGTGGGAACGGACCGACTCACTGCGGCCCTCGAACCTCGGGTCCCTCGTCCACACGACCGTCCTGGTGAGGCCGAGGCCACGGAGCCCGCACCCGGCGCGCTGACCCCGGGCGATCACCGCCTGCGAGGATGGCGACGTGCGCGTACAGCCCATATCGCCGTCTCTCCTGGTCGATGAGCTCGCCGATCGGATCGCGGCCCTCGCCGGAACGTCGTGGGCGCGGGTCGCGATCGACGGCGCCCCGCCCGCCCGTCCGGGCGACCTCGCGGACGCGCTCGTGGACCCCCTTCGCCTGCGCGGCCGTGAGGTCCTCCGGGTGTCCGCCGGGGGCTTCCTCCGCCCGGCGTCGCTGCGCTTCGAGTACGGCCGGGACGACCCGGACCTCTACTACACCGACTGGCTCGACGAGGGCGGCCTGGTCCGCGAGGTGCTCGCCCCGCTCGAACCTGGCGGTACGGGACGGGTCCTGCCCAGCTTGTGGGACAGCGCCGCCGACCGAGCCACCCGCGCCTCGTACGTCACGCTGCGCGAAGGCGGCGTGCTCCTCCTCGACGGAGCGCTCCTCCTCGGCCGGGGCCTGCGCTTCGACCACGTGGTCCACCTGTCGATATCCACGGCGGCGCTGGCCCGGCGAATCGACCCCGAACAGGAGTGGACCCTGCCCGCCTACGCCCGGTACGAGGATGAGGCGCAACCGGCGCAGGCCGCCGACGTCGTAATCCGCGTCGACGATCCGAGGCACCCCGCGCTGGTGGAGCGGCGGCCATGACCCGGCTCGCGGGCCGCCCGGGATCCGGCGTCGGCTTCCCGCACGACTTCCTGGCCAGGCCGATCACTAAAGCTGGAGTAGCAGGTCGCGCACTCCCGCACCCAGCCGGGACGATCCCTGGCTTGACCGCGTTCTCGCTCCACAGCAGGAGCGGGCCCAGCGTGTGCTTTACAGGGGATCTTGCGGCTGGGGCAGGAGCAGCGGAAGACGGGCTCGGTCAGCGCACACTCCGAAGCCACCGACAAGGTCTGACGAACAGGGGCCTCCAGCGCGGCCCGTGCGGCGTGGGGCGGCAGGCTACCGCGTGGCTACCACACCTCGAGTGCGGGGATGGCCACAATTTTCTTAGCCACTATCAGACGCTCTGAGGAGATGACGAGCTGGCCTATGTCGAGACCGCCGTTCGCGGTCTGGTCACGAGCAACCGGGACGGCATCGCTCGCCTCATCGACGTCTGGGAGTCGATCCGGACGTGCACCCTGTCCCAACGCGAATCGATCGAGCTCATCAAGAGAACGGCAGACGAACAATGGACCTGAACAACGCGGACTGGCGCAAGTCACTGCGCAGTAACGTCAACGGCGGAAACTGCGTCGAGGTATGCGTCGCGGAGCAGGCGCGATAACCCATGGACCTGGACCACACCGACTGGCGCAAGTCACGGCGCAGCGGCACCAACGGCGGAAACTGCGTCGAGGTGCGCGTCGTGGAACAGGCCGAGTAATCCCCTCGCGCGCGGTTCACGCCGGGGCTCAGGCGACGGCGTGGACCGCGCGAGCGGCCAGGAGGCGGCTGCGGAGCAGGATGCCCAGGTGCGTGGCGACCACCATGCTGAGCGTGAAGAACAGGATCGAGTCGCCGAAGGCAGCCGGGCTGATGCGGTTCTCGACGAGGAACCGGCCCAGGTCCCGGGTGAACCAGTGCTGGCAGCCGTACACGAACAGCTGGCGCAGCGCGGTGATCAGGACCCAAAGGACGACGTACGGGTAACCGGCGTCGTACCAGCCCTTGCCCTCCTCGTCCACGCTCACGCGCAGCATCGCGCAGGCCAGCGCCCCGACCGCGATACGCCGGCCGGTGAGCGATCTCGCCATTCACATCGTCGTCGCCGATGGGACTGCAGCCGGATACCCCTCGCCGAAGACCATGCGGTGCCCGCGGGCCGTGTCCATGTATTCGCGGACCCGGTGGATCAGGCCGTCCCGGAGCTCGAAGACGAAGCAGTAGTCGTTGGCGTAGTGGTTGCCGTTGGCCAGAGTCGCCGTCATGGTCTCCTCGACGATCACCCGATCACCGTCGGCGTAGATCCCATGGAAGGTGACGGTGACGTCCTGCACGAAGAAGCGGGCGAAGTCCTCGGCGAGGAAACGTACGATCGCCGTCTTGCCGACCATGTGGCTGGGGCCCTGCAGCGCGACGGCAGTGGCGTTCCCGGCGGGCGCCAGCCACTCGGCGTCCTCGGTGAAGACTGCGGCGATCCGGCCGGCGTCGTGGCTGGCGAACGCCTTCCAGGCGCTCTCGACGATGGTGCGGCTCTGCTGCGACATGCCGCGACCCTAGGCGGGCACAGGCGGAGGGGCTGGCCGCTTTCCGCCCTCACCGCCGATCACCGACATCGACATCGACATCGACATCGACGACGGCGGGTACGGGCTGTCCGCGATGCGGGAGCGCGTCCGGCCGGCGGGCGGCACGGTCATCAGCGGATCGACCGAGGACGGCTGGCGGGTGCGCGCCCGGGTCGACCGGTGAGCGAGCCCGCCGACCCCGCCTTTCACTGGTTCGATCAATGGTGGAAGCTCGTGCCGTCCTCGGGGCCCAACATCGGCCGGGGCTGCTTTCGCAACCACGGAATTAGGCTCTCCAGGTCCTCGACCAGCCTGTCGGCGAGGTCCAGAGAGAATCCGTTCCGGACCACGATCCGGAGTACTGCCAGGTCCTGGCGGTCGGCCGGGAAGGTGTAGGCCGGAACCACCCAGCCGAACTCCCGCAGCCGTCGAGAGACATCGAAGACGTCGAATTCGGTCACCTCATCGGTGGTGGTGAAGGCGAGCACCGGTAGCTGGTCGCCGCGAGTGAGCAACTGGAAGCAGCCCATCGCCTCGATCCGCGCGGCCAGGTGCGTCGCGATGTCCCGGCTCGCCTGCTGGACGGCGCGATAACCCTGGTAGCCGAGCCGCAGGAAGTTGTAGTACTGCGCGACCACGTGCGCACCGGGCCTGGAGAAATTGAGCGAGAATGTGGGCATGTCGCCGCCCAGATAGTTCACGCGCTCCACCAGTTCTTCGGGCAACACCTCGCGGTCGCGCCACAAAGCCCAGCCGACTCCCGGGTACACCAGCCCGTACTTGTGGCCGGAGGTGTTGATCGAGGCGACGCGGGGAAGCCGGAAGTCCCATACCAGGTCGGGATCCAGGAACGGTGCGATCATGCCCCCGGATGCGCCGTCCACGTGGACGGGCACGTTCCACTCTGTGCGCTCCTCCAGCGCGTCGAGGGCGGCGCAGATCTCGGCGACCGGCTCGTAGCTGCCGTCCATCGTCGAGCCGAGGATGGCCACGACGCCGATGGTGTTCTCATCACACCGCGCGGCGGCTTCTTCTGCACTGAGATGGAACCGGTCACCGGCCATCGGCACCTGACGCGCCTCCACCTCCCAGAAATTGCAGAACTTCTCCCAGCACACCTGCACGTTGGTGCCCATCACCAGGTTAGGCCGAGCCCCGGCGGCGTACCGATCGGCATTGCGGTGCATCCAGCGACGCTTGAGTGCCATCCCGGCGAGCATGCATGCTTCACTCGATCCGGTCGTAGAGCAGCCGACTGCGGTGTCGGGGTCGGGAGCGTTCCATAGGTCGGCCAGTATCGCGACGCAGCGGCGCTCCAGTTCGGCCGCGTGAGGGTACTCGTCCTTGTCGATGATGTTCTTGTCGGCGGTCTCGGCCATGAGCGTGGCCGCCTGCGTTTCCATCCAGGTGGTCACGAACGTGGCGAGGTTCTGGCGGGAGTTACCATCCAGCATCATCTCGTCGTGGACGAGATGATAGGCGGTCGCCGGGGCCATCGGACGCTCGGGAAGCCGATGCCGTGGGAGGACGGTCTCGACACCGGATACCGGGTCCGCCTCCCCGAACAGCGGATTCACGTGTAGCGGCCGTTGACGGCCGTCCTCGCCCTTGTGCAACGCCATCGGTCGTGACCTCCTTCGTCGGCTCGTTTGAGCCGCAAGCGTCTCTGATCAGCTTAGGGATCCGTAGTCACATTGGAGTGTTGTGACTGGTGGATCTACCCACCGGGGTGGGGTGGCGTGGGCGTGCAGGTGGAAGCCTGCGCCCAGTGCCGCTCCCCTGGGCCGGTGCCGTGGGTGGTCCGGTCGGGTGGTGGGTGTGCTTGAGCTGATCGTGTGCACGATAGTTGTGCGTACGCCCTGGTACCGGCAGGCCGCGCGGGGCGGTCTGTGGTCCGTGTGAGCGTGTCCCTCCGGACGCTGACCCGCCGGCCTTTGGGGGCTGGGGGTGGAGGGTGCCCTGCGTCGCCTGGGCGCGGGGCGTGGGGATCTGGGCGGGGTGGGTCCGGTCTTGGACCGGTCACCCCCGCTGGCCTGAGAAAGTGCGGTCGGGGTGATGACCGCACCGGTCTCGAGTTCGTCGATGACGCGGCCGATGGTCATCTGGCCGGTGGCGCGGTCGATGGTGGTGTTGTTTTGGTGGGTCAGGCCGCGGGCGGCGATACGGCGCCATGCGCCGTGGTCGCGGTCGCCCTGCCAGCCACAGTGCGGGTCGGGGCAGTACGCCCATTTCCATCCGGGTGTGGTGGGGCGGTCGGGTGCTTTGCAGTGCCGTAGCGGCAGTAGACACTGTGGACAGTGCTTGGAAGTGTTCTTCGGCGGGACGGTGACCACGGCGATACCGACCTCGGCGGCCAGGTGCCGCATGTTGCCGACGATCCGCCCGCGCACCGCTTGGGACAGGCGGGTGTTCATCGTGCGGCCCATGCCCTTGGCCTCCAGCGACCGCAGATCCTCCACATACATCACCGTCGCACCCGCGGCGATCGCCTGATCCACCGCCCACCGCGCCGCTGACCAGGCGAGTGCGTCGTTCAGGCCCGACCGGCGGTCGGCCACATGCCCGCTCTCGGCTTTCACTACGGTGTGTTTGGCGACCAGGGCATGATCTGGGTCGCCATCGATCAGGTGTTCGTAGGCATCGGTCTTGGCGTGCAGGTGTTCGCCGTGGCGGCGCAGCCGGTGCTGACGGGCCATCACCCCGGCGGCCCTAAACATCGCCCCGGCCCCGAGTGCGGTGATGGTGCCGTCGGGGTACAACCGGCACGGCCCCGCACTGAGCAGGGTGTTCAGACCCCAATCCACGCCCAACGCCGTCACGTGCCCGGCCCGTTCGGACTTGGGGACGGGGTAAGAGAACGCCAGATCCGCGCGCACCTTGCTGCCGTGTGGGCGCAGCGTGGGCAGGTGCAGCACCGCATCAGGCGGGACGGTGGGCGGCAGCGTGAGCGGGCAGGCCACCCAGGTCCAGTCGGCATACGAGCGCGGATCCGGGCGGGCGGGCAGTTGCACCCGCAGCAGGGCCCTGGCCGGGTTGTCCTCGGCGCGTTCCAGGGTGGCCTGCTGCCGGTCCACCGCGGCCAGCACCAGCATCCGCGCCACGCGCGGCGCGTCTTCCAGTTCGAACACATCGACCGGAAGCCGCCCATGACGGGCGACGAACGCGCTGATCTGCCTGGTGCGTGCCTTGATCACACCGCCGGGCAGACACCGACCATCAGGCACCGCCCCGCGAACGGCGTCCCACTCAACCGCCGTCCGCTTGTCCGGGTCGGCAGGCCAGGTTTGCAGGACCCCGCCGGTCAGTTCCGCCCGGTGCCGGGCACCGCGAAGGATCCGCCCGGCCTGTTCCTGAGCCATCCGCACGATCCGGTCATTGACCTTGACCCCCTCGGGGACGGTCACGTCCCAGCCCAGCCTGCGCAACGCCATCCACGCATTCGACGGTAAGACGCGGCCCGCGCCATCCACCCCGGCGGCCAGCCCGGCCACGTCACGGGCGTTCCAATGCTCGGCCAGCAGACCGGCGGCCATCCCAGCGACCAAATCAGCGGCCCAGCCGACGCGCTCGGCCACCGTCCGGGCCGACAACACCTCACCGGTCTTCTCATCCGCCCCACCACGCAACAACACACGGGCGGTCGCGGTCCGGGCCACCTGACCGACGGCCAGCGGAAGCTTACGGCTACTCATACGGCGCGACCCTGCGGACACTGCCCGGTCCCAGGCGGCAACCGTCGGGGGTGACGAGACATACACGTACCGTAGCGAACGGCATCGGCATTCCGCTCGGCGATTCGAAAATCTGAGCGAGGTCAGCCCGCAAAGCGTCGGCCATCCAGCGTCGACGCGTAATCGGGCGCGCCAAACGCTTCACCGCCTCCGAAAATGCAGCAACTCTAGGCCCCATAGCGGTACCTACATGACAAGAGGTAACACTGAAGATCTCTAAGCAAATCTGTGAGCCTGACAGGCGGCGCTTTAAGAAGAGGTATATGCGCCTTTTCGCCTGAAGCCCAGCAGCGCGGGCGCTGCCGATGTCATTGCATCACGAACCCACTCGGCGAGCCGCGACCGCAGTTCGCCCTCGCTCTGCCCGCCGACTAGCCTGCGCCCATGGCCGGGCGCCCGCCTGGGCGCTCGTCGGACCGCGTGGGAACGGCCCGGCGCTGCGAGCGGCGATCGCGTGCACCGGCCTGGCGGGCAGCGCTTCGTCGCGTACCTGGTCGGGCGGAACCACCGCCTCCATGCCGACCGGGCCGAGCAGGCGCGGCTGCTGGCCGAGCAGACCGCACTGGCGAGCGAACGCCAGGCACAGGCGGCGCCCCTCGCCGAGTGCGGCCGCCGGCAGCCACGGTACGGGCGGATTCCGCCATCACCTGACGTTCACGCCCTGGCCGACCGCCGGTGACGGGGAGTTGGTCTCCGGTCGTTTCACTCGCCCTGCTTCCTCATGATCGGGAGATAGGCGATGACGCAGGACCTGGGACGGCGGACCTTCCTGACGGCGACCGGTGCGATGGCCACCATGGCCGCGATCGGCACCCCCGCGTATGCGACAGAGGACGCCCGCGACGCGGCCACCGCCGACGAGTACGTGGACGTTCAGCTCCTCAACATCACCGACCTGCACGGCTACCTGCACGGCAGCAGCGTCATCACCGGCGCCGGCGGCGCGCGCTACACCGTCGGCGGCGTCGGCTACCTCGCCGCCCACCTCAACCGGCTCCGCGACGGGCACCGCAACTCGATCTTCTTCGGTCCCGGCGACATGTTCTCCGGCTGGGAGTTCGACGCCGAGAGCGTCGCCGACGAGTCGACGGTCGAGGCGCTGAACCGCATGGACTTCCGGTTCAGCTCCGCGGGCAACCACGAGTTCGACAAGTCGCCGGCGTTCCTCACCGCCCACATGGAGCGCGGCGTCCCGTTCCCCGAGGTCGGGTGGGACGACGCGTTCGTCGACTCGACGGGCCGCAGGTTCCGTGGCGCGAGGTTCCGCTATTACAGCGCCAACGTCGTATGGTCGGCGACCGGCCGGACGGTCGTCCCGCCGTACAACATCGAGTGGGTGGACGCCGGCGGCGGACGCCGCCTGCCGATCGGGTTCATCCACCTCACGGCGTTCGGGACCGAGACCTTCCCGGCGTCGTTCCAGCCCGCCCTGCGGACCCTGGACGAGGTCGAGACCGTCAACCGGTACGCCGCCCTGCTGAAGGCGCGCGGCGTCAACGCGATCATCCTCAGCATGCACGACGGGGCCGTCGCGGGCAGCGACTTCAACAGCGGCACCGACCCCTCCGGCCCGGCGTACGACCTGGCCCGGCAGGTGTCCCCGGACGTCGACGCGATCGTCACCGGGCACTGGCACTGCCGGTTCAACATGATGGTTCCCGACCCGAACGGCGTGCCGCGCCCGTTCGTCGAGGCCGGCTACAACGGCCAGCTGATCAATGAGATCAACCTGCGGCTCGACCGCCGTACGGGCAAGGTGATCCGCGAGCTCACCGTGTCCACCAACCACGCGAACACCCAGGACGTCGCGCCGGACCCGGAACTGCAGGAGGTCGCCGACTACTGGCTCGATTTCGCCACCAGGCGGGGCCAGACCCCGATCGGCCGGGTCACGGCGTCGTTCACCCGCACCCGGAACGCCGCCGGGGAGAGCACGATGGGCGACCTGGCCGCCGACTGGGCGTACTGGTCGGGGCGGCAGCCGATCGACCCGACGAACAACGGCAACGCGTACCGCGACGTGCCCGCCGACCTCGCGCTCATCGCCATCGCCCCACGCGTCGGCTCGGCCGTGATCGGCGGTGATCTCATCTCGGCCGCGGCCGACGGCGCGATCACCCTGGCGCAGTCGTTCAAGGCCGTTGGGTACGGCGACCCGGTCGTCACCGCGACGGTGACGGGGCAGCAGATCCACGACGCGCTGGAGCAGCAGTGGACCGCCGGCACCGGCGGCAAGGTCGTGTACGCGCCGTTCGCGGTCTCCCGCAACGTCCGCTACACGTACGACGCGAGCCGGCCGGTCGGCGACCGGGTCGACCCCGCCGACGTGCTCATCGACGGGAAATCGCTGGACCTCGAGCGCGACTACCGGCTGGCGACCATGGCGTACACCTTCGTCCAGGGCGACGGGTACCCCGCGCTGGCCGAGTACCACCGGCCGGTCCGGCACCCTCGCGACTTCGAGAACTTCGTGAAGTTCGTACGCACCCGGAAGGTGCTGACCCCCGCGCCGCTCGACCGCGTCACGGCCAAGAACGCCGGCTTCGCCGCCCGCGCCGTCGAGGTCCCGCCCCCGTCCGACGAGCCACGGACCGGCAACAACCTCACCTACGGCGACTTCCGGATTCCCTGCTGAGCGGGCTCGGCGCTGCCCCGGACGGCAGTGCCGCCCCTCGTTGACCATGGGATTATCGCCCTTTCTGGTGCCGCCGGAAGGGCGATAATCCCGAACTCAACGGTGCCGACTCGCTTCGGCGACCGGATGACCTTGCACCGGCACTCCCCAGCGCGGCAGGCGGATTGACCTCAGTCGGGCAGCCCCCAGAAAGAGCCGTGCAGGCCGACCTCGGCGAAGTAGGCGGTGGCGGAGGCGGGGTCGCGGCGGGTGTAGCCCGGTTCCAGGCGCCCGGTGTACCAGTCGCTGGCGAAGCGCCACAGGGTGCCCAGATCCATGACGTAGCCGCGCTCCTGGCCCGTCCGCTGCAGCCAGGTGTCGACGCAGTCGGTGGAGCAGAAAAGGCGCTGGTTGCCGCAGGTGTGAACGACATCGTCCCAGGCCCGGCGCATGGGGATGAGGAAATGGGCCACCTGGTCGCCTTGCGGGGGTGCGTCTCGGCCGACCACCCAGGCGTGCGGGGTGTCGCAGGCCGGGCAGCGGGTGGCGACCAGGACGTCGGGCTCATCCTTGAGCAGGTGGGGCATGGCGAACGAGTCCCAGGCGCAGCCGCCCCACCACAGTGTGTGCACCCCCATGACGGAGAAGCCGAGCGGCACGGACGCGAAGGGGTGGGCCATCACGACGTGGTCGTTGTCCTGCGGGTTCAGGACCACATCATGACTTCCGTGAAGGGTGCGCAGTTCCTGACGCACCTGGTCGGGGGCGAATCCGGTGAGTACGGCGAGTTCCGGAACGCTCGGAGCATGGCCGGTGCGGGCGAATCCGTCGTAGACAGCCAGGCGGACCCTCTCCGTCCCGTGAAGGCGCGTCGGTGCTGCTGAGACGTTTCCGGTCATTCTGGTGATTCCTTCGCTGGTTGAGGCGATGGATCCAGGGTGCGCCTCGAGGAGGTCCGAGGGCTTGAACGCTCGTGCGGCACAATTGGGACATGACGTCTTCCGGAGA
Organism: Actinoallomurus purpureus; assembly: GCF_024055795.1. Lineage (GTDB taxonomy): Bacteria > Actinomycetota > Actinomycetes > Streptosporangiales > Streptosporangiaceae > Actinoallomurus > Actinoallomurus purpureus. The sequence goes on from NZ_JAMXMY010000016.1 coordinate 124,595, forward strand.
ACGCGCCGCCTACTGGCGGGTTCCCGGGCTTGCGTTGGAAGCCATGCACGCCCGCTTCGAGCACTACGTCTATCCGATGCACGCCCACGACACGTACTCCTGCGGAGTCACCGACGACGGCGCCCAGTCGTTCGTGTGCCGGGGAGAGCGGCACGTCAGCGGGGCCGGACTGGTCATGGCGTTCAATCCGGACGAGCCACACGACGGCCAGTCGGCCGTCCACCACGGGTACCGCTACCGGATGCTGCACCTCGGCGAGGATCTGCTCCGGGATGTCCTCGACGACGCGGCTCGCGGCAGCGCCGGGCTGCCGCTCTTCGACACCCCGGTGGTGGACAACCCAGCCCTGGCCCTAGCCGTGGCCCGCCTCCACACCGCGGTCGTCGAGAACGCCCCCCGATTGGTCACCGAGGAGCGCCTCACCGCCACCGTGCTGGCCCTGACCCGCCATGCCGCCACGCGTTCGGCACGTCTGCCGGACCGGCAGGGCCGGATGGACCTGGCCGCCATGGAACGGGCCCGCGGTCTGCTGCGGCAGCGATTCGCCGAGAACATCGCCGCCGACGAGCTGGCCCGGGCGGCCGGCTGCAGTCGCTTCGCGCTGTACCGGGGCTTCCGCGCGGCGTATGGCTTCGCGCCCAGTGACTACCAACGCGATCTGCGGTTGCGCCGAGCCCGTGTACTCCTGGCCGAGGGCATTGCACCATCGACGGCGGCCGCCGAGGCCGGCTTCGCGGACCAGGCCCATCTCACCCGGTGGTTCACCCGTACCTACGGTGTCACTCCTGCCGCCTACCGCAGGGGGCTGTGATTTTTTGGATCAAGCCGCGTGCGAACGGTCGTCGAGGGCCGCTCACAGGCGGCGGTGACCTGGCGCGTACGGGATCAGCTGTAGAAGTAGAAGGGTCCTCGGGTCACCCACGTGTCCCGCTCGGCCCAATAGGTCCTGACGTCAGCGCGGTAGTAGGTGTCCTCGTAGGCGCTGGACAGGCTCTGGCAGTAGGCACCCGGGTGGCCGTAGTAGTCGTTCCTGTCCGTCCACGAAGGGCTCGGGCCGGACCGGCTGAGCGGGACCAGATTCACCTCGACCAGACGTCCGCCCTCGCTGTTGTACGCCTGCGCACAGAACGTGTCACTCGCGTCGTTGTAACTGATGGTGCCGTCGCCGACGTTACTCGAGAACGAGTTGGCCGACGCGGGCGTCGCGAGAGCGAAGGTCACGGCCGCGATCCCGGCGCCGACCACGGCCGTCTTGAGAAGACTCCTCATCATTCCCCTTTCACGTGGAGCGGACCAGACGCCGCCCGCGATGATCTTGAACCAGTGGATCACTCCGGCAAAAGGCCCGACACCCGTTGTTCACCGGCTGGACACACGGGCGTCACCCATGGGGCAAGGCGATCACCGTCACCCTGACGGCCGTCACGACACCGACGCCGCCCCATCCGACGAGCCGCGGGGCCGGCAACGACCACACCTACGGCGACTTCTCGATGCCTCGGTGAACGAACCCGGCACCGCCCCGCCGGCAGGGCCACACTCCTCGTTGACCACGGGATTATCGCCCTTTCTGCTGCTGCCAGAAGGGCGATAATCCCGAACTCAGGCGATGCCGACTCGCTCCGGCCCGCTCGGCCATGCCGAACAGGCTGGCTCGCGACGCGCCGGCCGGGAACGGACCCCGGCCAGCGCGTCGCGAGCTACAAGGCAGCGGCCTTATCCAAGGTGCCGGGCGAAGAACTGCAGCGCATTGTCGGTCTCGAACGCGGGGATTCCCCCGTGGTCGCCGGGGTTGGCGTGCAGCGTCTTGTCGGGCGAACCCAGCGCGTCGAACAGCGCCAAGGCCTGGTCCCGGGGCACCCGCGTATCGTCCCATTGGAGCAGGAACTGCACCGGCACGGTGACCTGGGCGGCGGGTGCGGCCAGCCCGTGCACGCCGAGCAGGCCCAGCACCGCGGCGCGGATCCGGGGTTCGGCGGCGAGCAGCGGCACACCGAGCCCGCAGCCCATCGACACGCCCCAATAGCCGACCGGTCCGGCGCCCACGTGGTCGAGTGCCTGGACCGCGGTCAGGACGGCCTGCCAGTCGGCGACGGCCTGTCCGGCCAGCAGGTCGTGCATGGCCGCGACCAGCCCGGCCGGATCCTCGCCGGCGGCCATGCGGGTCCGCAGGCGATGAGCCATCGGGCATACCTAAAGCAAGCTTGACCCGGGTCGACTTGCAATCAATCGAACACCAGTTCGATGATGGTCGCATGCACGACGCCCGGTCACTCGACCACTACCCGTCCGGCTCCCACCGGATCGAGGCCCGCGACTCCTGGGTCTGGATCCACCACAGGGGCGCCTGGCGCAAGGGGGCCATCCACTGCTGGTACGTCCACGGCGACACGTGGATGGCGTGGATGCAGCACGAGGATCCCGCCCCCGACGTCCCGTGGTCGGCGTGGGGGCTGTACCTCTACGACGGGGTCACCATCAGACGCCGGCACGCCCCGGCGGCCATCGCACGTATCGAAGTGCCGATGGACGGGAACGGCCGAGAACGCGTCACCGCGCGGCTCCGCGACACCGGATACAGCGTCGAGCCGCATCCGACCTCAAGCGACCAAGGGACGCTCCTCATCTGCTGAGATCGCGCGGGTCAGTCGAATGCGGGTAGAACAGCCGATATGCCGATACTCGTAGGCACGTCCGGGTGGCAGTACACGCACTGGCGGGACGTGCTGTACCCCTCCGGGATGCCGCAGCGCGTGTGGCTGGAGCGGTTCGCCGAGTGCTTCGACACGGTGGAGAACAACAACGCCTTCTACCGGCTGCCCAGCCGTGAGGTCTTCACGACGTGGCGGGAGCGCACCCCACCAGGGTTCGTGATGGCCGTGAAGGCGAGTCGTTACCTGACCCACATCAAGCGGCTGAAGGACCCGGAAGAGCCGGTGGACCGCCTGATGAACGCCGCCGGCGGGCTGGGCGACAAGCTCGGCCCGATCCTCGTCCAGTTGCCGCCGACGCTTCAGGTCGACGTCGATCGCCTGACCCGCTGCCTGCGGCGCTTCCCGGCCGGCGTCCGGGTCGCCGTGGAGCCCCGTCACCCCTCCTGGTGGACCGATGAGGTGCGGGACGTGCTCGTCCGGCACGGCGCCGCGCTGTGCTGGGCCGACCGGCTCGGCAGGCCGCTCATCCCCCTGTGGCGGACGGCCGGCTGGGCGTACCTGCGTCTGCACGAGGGCGCCGCGACGCCGTGGCCGGACTACGGCGACCAGGCACTGCGCTCCTGGGTACGACGACTCGCCGAGACCTGGGACGACGACGTCGACGCGTACGTCTACTTCAACAACGACCCGGGCGGAGCCGCCGTGCGCGACGCCGTGCGGTTCGCCGAGTTCGCCCGTGCGGCCGGTCGGCGCGTGACCCGCACGCCCGCCCTCGCCACGCGGTGACGGCAGGTCGTCACCAGGTGACGGGCAGCGCGGCGAAACCACCGGTCAGGCGCTCGGAGCGCTCGGGCAGGCCGTCGAGCGGCACGGCCAGGCGCAGGTCGGGGAACCGCTGGAACAGCGAGCCGAAGACGGCCCGCAACTCGACACGGGCCAGGCTCGCGCCCAGGCAGTACCGGATGGCGTAGCCGAATCCGAGATGCGGCTGGACCTCGCGGCCGAGGTCGAACCGCTCGGGCTCGACGAAGACGGTGTCGTCGCGGTTGGCGGCCGAGATCATGATGACGCAGAGCTCCCCCGCCCTGATCGTCACGCCGTCGACCTCGACGTCCTCGCGGGCGTACCGGCCGAGGCCGTGGTCGTTGGGCGCACCGATGCGCATGATCTCCTCGACGGCGGCGGGGGCCAGCGCCGGGTCGCGTTTCAGCGCCTCCAGCTGCTCGGGGTTGTCCAGCAGCAGCACGACCCCGGCGTCGATCCGGTTGACCGTGGTCTCGTGCCCGGCGAACAGCAGCCCGCCCGCCATGGTGGCGATCTCGTCGTCGGGCACGTCGGCCCGTGCCAGGTCGGAGTAGACGTCCTCGCCCGGATGGTCCCGCTTGGTCTTGACGATGCCGTGGGAGTACTCCTCCATGGCCGTACGGGCGGCGGCGGACCGGTCCGGATCGGTGAGATCGGTCATCTCCTCGGCGATCGCCCGGAAGTGGTCGCGATCGGCGAGGGGGACGCCGAGGAGCTCGCAGATGACCTGGATGGGCAGTGGCACCGACAGCGACGCGTGCAGGTCGGCCGGTGGACCGTGCTCCTCCATCCGGTCGAGCAGGTCGTCGACCAGCTCCTGGACGTGCCCGGACAGCGCCTGCATCCGCCGCGCGGAGAACGCCGGCGCGAGCAGCCGCCGCATCCGGTCGTGGACCTCCTTCTCGGTGGCGTACTCGCCGTTCGGGCCGCCGGTGAGGGCGGAGTTCGACACCCGGGGGGCGTGGTCGGGGTCCGGATGGGAACGCCCGAAGCGCTCGTCGGCGAAGATCGCCCGCGCCTGTTCGTAGCCGGTCACGAGCCAGGCCTCGTCGCCGGTCCGCGTGCGCACTCGCGCGATCGGTTCCCTGGCGCGCAGCGTCCCGTACGCGGAGGAGATCTCCAGCACGCTGGTGCGCTCGAACGGCAGTCGCGGCAGGTCGGCCATGGGACGACGGTCCTCTCCCCGGGGATCTTGAGTCAATTCCCACAGTCCCATTCGTCATGCCTTACGTCAATGCATGAAAAGTCCTGAAAGGCGGCTGTCTGCCGGTGATCAACCGGCCTATCGCCGGATGCCCGACCTCGGGAAAGAGCGTTCCTCATGAACTTCCGAATTACGTCCCGGATCACGCGGCTGCGACGTGCCGCGGTCGTCTTGGCGGTCGCCGTGCTCGGATTCTGTTATGGCGTGGCCGGTGCCGGAGTCGAACCGGCGAGTGCGGCACCGCCGCGGGCGACGGCGCTCGCCAGTTCGGCACGTGGATGTTCCGTGACTGGTGGCGCCACCTGAAGAATCGCTACGGCTACTGACGGCCGTGGAGCCGTACGGGGACCGCCGCTCCGGTGATCCCCGTACGGCTCCACGGCACCGCCACCTCCGGCCAGGGTGTCCAGGCCGGGTCCCGGCCGGCGAGGCCGAGGGCCCGGTCGAGGAGCGGGGCGGTGCCCGGCACCTCCACCTCCGGGCCGAACGCGCCGTACCGCCGGGCCGTCTCCGCCATCGACGACACCTGCTCGAACAGCGCTCGCGTGAGCTCCTCGTCGATCGGCGCCTTCTGGCCCGTGGCCACGGCCAGGTCCCAGGCGTGCAGCAGGACCTCGGCGAACATCATCCCGCCGACGAACGCGGCGGGCATCGTCCCCGCGCCGGAGATCCCCGTGGCCCCCTCCCAGGCGGCGGGCTCGGACCACGCCGCGGCGGCCGCGCGCACCCCCGCGGCGTACCGCCCGGCCCAGTCGGGTTCCGCGATGAAGTCGTGGCCCTCCGCCGGGGACTCGGGCGGCGGCGTCTTGCGCGCCCCTGCCTCGAAGCGGGGCCCCGTCCAGTAGAGGAGATGGTTCAGCAGGGCGCGGACGTCGTACTCCGGGCACGGGGTCGGCAGGGCGAACCGGTCGGGGCCGATCCCCTGGACGACCGCGATCGACACCTCCGCGGCGCGCGTCATCAGCGGGTGCAGTTCCATCGCTCACACGGTAGGCCGGTCGCGGCCGGCCGTCTTGAACGAATGCGACGCCCGACCGTATGGCCGGCGCCGCCCCGCAGGACCTCCGCGCCGTCCTCCACCGCCACGATCGGCATGTCGCCCACCCGGTACGGGCGGGAGTGCGCGGCCCGGCGATGATCACTGCCTGGCGCCGGTGTCGATGCCCGCTCCGGCCGCCGCGACGGGGCCGTGGCCGCCTCACGTAGCATTTGAAGGACGACGACGCCGGCAGAAGGACTGTTCCCAAGGTGACCTCCGCTACTGAACCCCTGCGCGCGCTGCTGTTGGAGGGCATTCACTCCGACGCTGTCGCCTCCCTCGAGAAGAACGGCTACGCCGTCGAGACGGTGGATCGCGCCCTCGACGAGGACGAGCTCACGGCCCGCGTCCCCGGCGTGCACCTGCTCGGCATCCGGTCCAAGACCACGATCACGGACGCGGTGCTCGCCGCCGCCCCGGACCTGCTCGCGATCGGCGCGTTCTGCATCGGCACCAACCAGATCGACCTCTCTGCCGCCCTGCAGCGCGGGGTCGCGGTGTTCAACGCGCCGTTCTCCAACACGCGCAGCGTCGTCGAGCTCGTGGTCGCCGAGATCATCGCGCTGACCCGCCGGCTCATGGAGAAGAACTCCTCGATGCACGCCGGTGTCTGGGACAAGTCGGCCGAGGGCGCCCATGAGGTCCGGGGCCGGCGGCTGGGCATCGTCGGCTACGGCAACATCGGCAGCCAGCTGTCGGTGCTGGCCGAGAGCCTGGGCATGAGCGTGTTCTTCTACGACTCGGCCGACAAGCTCGCGCTGGGCAACGCCCGCCGCTGCGCCAGCATGGAGGAGCTGCTGGCGGTCGCCGACGTCGTCACGCTCCACGTCGACGGCCGGCCCGGCAACAGCGGCCTGTTCGGTGAGGCGGAGATCGCCCGGATGCGTCCCGGCAGCCTGTTCCTGAACCTCTCGCGCGGGTTCGTCGTCGACCACGGCGCGCTCCGCCGGCACATCGAGTCCGGGCACCTGGCCGGCGCGGCGGTCGACGTCTTCCCGCACGAGCCGAAGGGGCGCGGCGACGAGTTCGTCTCGGAGCTGCGCGGGCTGGCCAACGTCATCATCACGCCGCACATCGGCGGATCGACGGAAGAGGCCCAGCAGGACATCGGCCAGTTCGTCGCCGGCAAGCTGCAGGACTTCGTGGCCACGGGCAACACCGCGCTGAGCGTCAACCTCCCGCCCGTGTCGCTGCCCGCCCCGTCCGGCGGGCACCGCCTGACGCACCTGCACCGCAACACCCCGGGTGTGCTGGCGACGATCAACGGCATCCTCGCCGACCACGACGTGAACATCGAGGGGCAGCTGCTCGGCACGCGCGGGGAGATCGGCTACGTCATCACCGACATCGGCACCCAGTACACCCCGGACGTCATCCAGCAGCTGCGCGGGCTGCCGACGACCGTCCGGCTGCGCCTGCTGTCCTGATCGCGGCCCGCTCTCGTACGCCCGCCCGTCCTCAGTGGGCGGGCGTACGAGCGGCGTGGTCCTCAGGCGATGTTGAACTCGGGCTCGGCGGCGATCTCGGCCTCCTCGGCCGCGACGGCGGCGTTGACCTGTTCACTGGCCACGGCGATCCGTACGGCGAAGAAGTAGACGGCGAGGGCGAACACCGCGACCGTCAGGATGTCGACCCACTCGGGCAGCACCTTGAGGCCGCCGTAGCGGCCCAGGGACCCGATGAGGATCATGCCGCCCAGCCAGGGCCAGACCCACATGGCCGCGGGCCAGTTGAGGGCCGACCGCTCGGCCTGCGGGCTCGTCGCCCGTGTCACCGCGAAGATCCCCAGACCCACCAGGATGGCGAGCCCGAGCTTCCACTCGGCCTGGAAGCTCGACCAGTAGATGATCAGATTGGCACAGACGAAGCCGACGGGCGCCAGCACCCGGTGTGCCGGAAGGCGGTACGGCCGGGGCCGCTCCGGGTCGCGCAGCCGCAGGGCCCGCAGGGCGATCGGCCCGAAGGCGTACATGATGGCGGTCGCCGACGTGACGAGGCCGACCAGGGACTGCCAGCTCGGGAACGGCAGGAACGCGATCTCCCCGACGACGAAGGCGATGATGATCGAGACGGTCGGCACGCCCTTCCGGCTGACCTTGGCCACCCCACTCGGCACCGACCTCTCCCGGCCGAGCGCGTACGACAGCCGGGACGACGTCGCGACGTACACCAGGCCCGTCCCGGCGGGTGAGATCACCGCGTCCGCGTAGAGCAGGACCGCCAGCCACGCGGCGCCGGCTCCGATCGCGAGCGTCGCGTACGGGCCGAAGTCGCCCTTGCCCACGGGGCTGGCCCAGCCGTGCGCGAGGTTGGCGGGGTTCAGGGCGCCGATGAAGGCGATCTCCAGCAGGATGTAGACGACCGTGCCGATCGCGGTGGCCGTGATGACCGCGCGCGAGATGTCACGTTGCGGCTTCTTCGCTTCTCCGGCCATTTGGATCGCCTGTTCGAAGCCCTGCAGGGCGAAGACGACACCGGCCGGGAGCGCGGCGAAGATGCCGTGCGCTCCGAACGGCATGAACCCGCCGCCCGCCGTGAAGTTGGACGCGTGGAAGGTCAGCAGCAGGAGGACGACCACGGTGAGCAGCGGAATGGCCGTCTTCCAGATCACGGTGATCCCGTTGGACTCGGCGAGGAGCTTGACGCCGACGACGTTGATGATCGTGAACAGGAGCATGAAGACGGTGGCGACCAGCAGGCCGGCGCCGGTCAGCGTCCCGTCGGTGTGCAACAGCGTGATGTTGTTCTTCACCCAGCTGATGTGGTCGCAGTAGGACAGCGTCGCCTCGACCTCGATCGGGGCGATCGCCACCGCCTGTATCCAGGCCATCCAGCCGGCCGTGAAGCCGACCAGCGGGCCGAACGCGAAACTCGGGAACCGCGCGGTGCCTCCGGCGACGGGGTAGGTCGCGCCGAGTTCGGCGTGCACGAGGGCGAGGATGGCCAGCATGACGGCGGCGAGGATCCAGGACAGGAGCGAGGCGGGCCCGGCGATGGTCGCCGCGGTGAGCGCTCCCAGCAACCAGCCGGATCCGATGATCGATCCGAGCGATACGAACATCAGTCCCCAGAAACCGACGTCCCGCCGTAGGTGTCGTCCCGAATCGACGGATCCGGTGGTAGTGGGCGCCATAGAGCCCCCTTCACGAGTGATGGCGGAGTACGGCCGCCGACGACGGTGAACGACCTATCTCCCCGCATGTCGGGCGTACCGGTTCGCAAGTGATGTTAATTGACGTTAAGGACATGCCGTATTGCACGTCAACGCCGGAGAGAGACTAAATCGATACAGCCTCGAATGCAATGAGCGACCAGTACACCAGCGCGCCCAGAGACTCCTATGGGGGCATAGGTGCCATTGGTGAGATTGATCCTCCAGTGACATCAGAGATCCCACCCGGCCGCCAGCATTCGGCCTTCTACCGCAAATAACGCGATCTATCCCTCAAAACGGAATGTCCGAAGAACGCGGCGCTTTGCCATCCCCAGAAAGGGAGAAGACGCTTACCGACCCTGCCCCGCGCGACGGTCACACGCGCCGGACGCGCAGCCGCCAGAGGGACGTCACCTCGGCGGCGCGAGCGGCGTGCAGCGGGTCGGCCGGATCGGTGGCGCGCGGATGGCGCGGCCGTACGTCCGACCAGGCGATCGTCTCCAGCCCTGCGGCGTCGAACGCGGCGAACAGTTCGGCGCGCGACCGCAGCCCCAGGTGCTCGGCCCCGCGCCAGAGGACGGCCGTGCCCTCGCACGCCAGGTGGTAGGCGTCGTCGGCGGTCATGCGATCGTCCGCGACCTCCACACACCGGGGCGGCGGCGCGCCGTTCTCGGACCGCCAGCGGGCGGAGTGCTCCGTCCCCGCCTCGGTCCAGCGAACGACCTGTCGCGCTTCCACAGCGATCCTCCGCTCCCCGGTCACGCGGAAGGTAGGAGAAGGCGGGTTTCCCCTCAACCGAATTACGCCCGCAAGAGGCCCGGGGCCACGGTCGGGCCGGCGTCGGGCGATCAAGTGTCGCAGCTCGAACCGGCGACCGCCCCTCGTGCGCCGCACGATCGGCGTACGCCTACCGTTAACAAACCTATTCTTTTCCGGCCGGAGGCAGGGACTGCGGCCACCGCACGGGTTAGATTGAGACGCACCTGAGCGGGGGCTGGAGGTGCCTGTGGCCGAGCGAGCACGGCTGCCGGGGAGCGTCGACGCACACACGCCGACCGACGCACGGGTGTACGACTACGCGCTCGGCGGCAAGGACAACTACGCGGTGGACCGCGTCCTGGCCCACCGGATCCTGTCCGTGGCCCCCGAGGCGCGCCACCTGGCGGCGGAGAACAACCGCTTCGCCCGGCGCGCCGTCCGCCACCTGCGCGCCGCGGGCGTACGCCAGTTCCTCGACATCGGCTGCGGCCTGCCCAAGCGCGTCAACGTCCACGATCTGGCGGGTCCCGAGGCCCAGGTCGTCTACGTCGACTACGACCCGGTCGCCGTGACGCACTACGAGGCGACGCTGTCCGGCGGGTCGTCCGCCGCCGTCGTCCACGCCGACGCCAGGCATCCGGAGCGGATCCTCGGCGACCCGGTGGTCTCCGACGTGATCGACTTCGACCGGCCGGTCGCGCTGCTGTTCAGCTTCCTGCTCCACGTCATCGATGACGAGGAGCACCCGGCCCGGATCGTGCGGCGTTTCCGCGACGCGGTCGCCCCGGGTAGCCATCTCGTCATCTCGCACGCCACCTTCGAGGAGAAGGCCCCCGAGGCCGTCCAGGCGGTGGAGGACATCTTCGCGGAGCTGCGCGAGTCGCTCACGCTGCGCCGGCGAGAGGCGATCCTGGGCTTCTTCGACGGGTTCGAGCTCCTCGAGCCCGGTCTGGTCCCGGCCCCCGCTTGGCGGCCCGACCGCCCGTACCGTACGCCGTCGGGCTGGCTGCTCGCGGGAGTGGGCCGCAAGCCCTGACACCTGCCGACGACGGACAGGGCGGGGGCGCCGCGCGCCCCCGCCCTGTCCTCACCGCACCGTCAGCGAACCTTCTTCGGGTGGTACGCGTGGTACTGGCTGCCCGCGCTCAGCCCGTACTTGAGAACGCGGTGGTCGGTGCCGTAATGACCCCGCTGCTCGAAGGCCCAGTAGCCGACGATCTTCCCCTTCTTGTTCCTGACCCATTTCTCGAAGATCACGACGTGCCGGGTGTTGCTGGTGCCCGATGCGTCGATGACCAGGTCGCCCTTCAGCAGCTGGGACATCCTGATGGGCTTCGTGTATCTACTCGTCGCGAGCGCCTGGGTGTTGGGCCCCGGCTTGGACAGGCCGAGCGCCATCGACACGTACCCGGAGCAGTCTCGGCGGTAGCCGTTGTGGTACGGCTTGTTCTGGCTGTACGGGACCCGATTCGCCGTGTGCGGGTGCCACGTGTAGGCCCGCACGATCACCGTGCGTCGGCTGATGTAGGCAGTGGCCGAAACGTCCTGCGCGGCCGGGCGGGCGGCGGCGTGGAGGGCCGCCGGGGCGGCGGGGGCCGCGGTGGCGCCGGCGGGCAGGCCGAGCGCGGCGGCGGCGCCCAGCGCGACGGCGCCGAGCCCTATTCGGAGCGTACGAGACGCGGTCATGAAGCTCCTTACGTGAACACTGATGGAGTCTTCGGCCGTTCCGCGAGCGTCGCATGAGCCCCGCGGCGATCGGCCAGCGGCCACGTTAGGGAGAAAGGCCGCCGCTCCACCATGGGTATCGGCCATCAAGGGACAGAGCAGGAGCCCCCGAGGCTTTGAGCAGCTGAGACATCCACTTTTCGGGACATGCCCGAGACAGTGGGACACGGATCCCGGCTCCCGACGGACGAACCTCCTTCACACCTGCTTCGATCGTGGCCGCTACGGTCGGCGTCCGGATGACTCCGATAACGATGAACCGCACAGCGCCGCCCTGCGTCATAGGAGCGGTCGACTTTCGGTCCGAAAGCCGAGGGAGAACATTGGATCGACGACAGATGACGCGGACCCGCGTGAGCCGGACCCGCCAACTGCGCCCATTGCCCGAAAAGCTCCCCGAGACCACCCGGACTCTGCTGGAGGAACTGCGCGCCCTGAAGGACCGCTCCGGGTACGACCTTCGCGCTCTGGAGGGGAAGACCTACGCGAGCCGATCATCCTGGGGACGCTGGCTCAGCGGAGAGACCTGGATCCCCTGTGAGGCCGTCGAGACGATGGCCGAGCTCTGCGGCGGTGACAAGCAGCGCCTCCGGGGCCTGTGGCACCGCGCGGACGACAACCGGCGTACCCCACCGGCCACGCAGCCCGCCGACGGCGGCGTACCGCCCGCCGAGAAGGAGCCGGAGGGGGCGACGCCCGAGCACACCGCGCCGGAGGGCGCGACGCGCGATCGCACCGCGCCGGAGGGGACTGCGCGCACCGCGCTGGAGGGGGCTGCGCTCGATGACACCGCGTCGGTGCGCCCCGACGCGGCGGCGTCCCGACGGCCCGGCGTCCCACGGCGGCGGATGCTCCACATCGGCACCACCCTCGGCTGCTCGGTCGCCGCCGGCGCGATCGGCCTGGCCGCTGGGCTGTCGCACCGGCCCGAACCGGCCCAGCGACCGCACCCGGCCCCCACCTACGCGCAGTGGATCACCCGGCCCCAGATCCTCGGGCGCGCTCTGACATGGAACCCCCGCAGCGATCAGCGCGTCCCGTACGACCAGTCGAAGAACCACGGCGGCTTCCGCACGGACGGCTCCGGGTACGCCTCCATGGCGCTCGGCCTTCCCGCGCCGGGGCCCAACTCCACCGACCTCGCCTGGGGGGGCTACACCCGGCAGATCCCCCCGTCGAAGCTGCGCCCCGGTGATCTGATCATCAATGCCACCGGCCTGGCGAGCACCCGGCAGGTCGCGATCTTCGAGAAGTGGGCGAACACCGCGCACACGGCCTACTGGGTCTACCAGCAGCGCCGCGCGTACGGCACGGATCATCTGGTGCTCCGCTACGACATGTCGGAGAACAGCCCCTACCACGCCTACCGGCCGCTGAACATTCATGAACAGCCGGCGGTGCCCCCCTCCTGAAACCGGGCGGCGCGGAGGATCACGGCCGACCGCACTGAGACAATGACGTATGGGTTTGATCGCGACAGTAGGGCTCGTCCTGCACCCCGAACGCGACTGCAAGGGCGTCATGACCAGCATCACCGGATGGGCGCGCTCCCGGAACGCCCAGGTCCTCGGGCTGCCCGGGGAGATCGCCCGCATCGACGGTGATGTCACCGCCGTGGAGCCGGAGAGTCTGGCCGAGCGCGCCGACCTCATCGTCAGCCTGGGCGGGGACGGCACGATGCTGCGCGCCATGCGGCTCACCTGCCGGCGCGGGACCCCCGTCCTCGGCGTCAACCTCGGGCGGCTCGGTTTCCTCGCCGAGATCGACGTGCCGGAGCTGGACGCCGCGCTCAGCGCCATCGACGCCCACCGCTTCACCGTGGAGACGCGCAGTGGGCTCCGGGCGACCGCGGACGGCATGGACGCGATCGCCTTCAACGACGTCGCCCTGGAACGCGTGCCCGGCCGCGGCATACCCGTCGTCGAACTCTGCGTGGAGGGCAACCCCTTCGTCCGGTACGCCGCGGACGCCGTCGTCGTGGCGACGCCCACCGGCTCCACGGCCTACAACTTCTCCGCCGGCGGGCCGATCGTCTCCCCCAGCGCCGAAGGCCTGCTCGTCACGCCGGTCGCGCCGCACTCCGCCTTCAACCGCGCGCTGTTCCTGTCCTCGCAGGAGAAGCTCTCGCTGCGAATCCTGCCGTCCAGCGGTGCCGTCGCCGTCGAGGCCGACGGCCGGCTCATCGGCCATATGAACCCCGGCGACGTCCTCGACCTGGCGACGCTCCCCGCCGCGGCCAGCGTCGTACGACTCGGGGAGACGACCTTCTACCAGCGCGCGCAACGACGCCTCCGGCTCCTGGGCTCGGTCGAGGCCGACTGACGCCGAGGTCGTCGTCGCGGTGCCACCACGGCAACGACGATGAAGGCAGCGCCGCGGCCGTACGCGCGCTCGTCCGAGCCGCCGGTTCCCCACGCCGCCCGGCAGCGGGGCACCCTGCCCGATGCCGGGTGCCGACGCCCCGGACCGGCGGACTCGCGCCGACGACGGCGGCAGGACGGTGCTGCGGATATTCTCGCCCTGTGGCGACACAGACCGGTGGCGGTTCGATCGACAAGGCGCTCACGGTGCTGGAGGCACTGGCCGAGCACAGCCGGGTGACCGACATCGCGGCCGGCACCGGGCTCCCGAAGTCGACCGTGCACCGCATTCTCCAGTCCCTCGTCGGATGGGGGTTCGCCCGCACCGACGGCAACGGCGGCTACGTCCCCGGTCCGCGCATCCTCACCCTGGCGGGCAAGGTGATGAGCCGGTTCGACCCGGCGCAGCACGCCGACTCGGCCCTGCAGGCGCTGCGCGACCGTACGGGCTTCACCGTGCACTTCGCGGTCCGCAGCGGTGACGAGGCCGTCTACGTGCGCAAGCTCGAGGGCCTGCGGCCGTACCAGATGGGGTCGCGAGTGGGCATGAGCCTTCGGCTGCACTCCACCTCGATCGGCAAGGCGATCCTCGCCCAGCTGTCCGACCGGGAGGTCACCGCGATCACGTCGCGGACCGGGCTGGAGCCGCGCACCCAGCACACGATCACGGATGTCGACGCGCTGGTCGCCCACCTGGCCGAGGTCCGGCGTCGCGGCTACGCCGTCGACGACGAGGAGAACGAGCGGGGCATCCGCTGTGTGGGCGCACCCGTCTTCGACCACACCGGCGCGGTCATGGGCGGCATCTCCGTCTCCGGGCTCGCGTTCGAGGTCGACGCCGGCGATGCGGCCCTGATGGCCGAGGTGGTCGCCGCCGCCCGCGACGTCTCGCTGGCCATGGGCGCGCCGCCCGACCGTGTGCCCGCGCCCGCCCCGGCCTGACCACCCTCTCATCGGCCCTGCCTGGGCGCTCCGCCCGACCGGGTGCCCGCGCCCGCACCCGCCTGACCGCCCCCTCGACCGCGTGCCCGCCCCGGCCCGCCTGCCGCGTCCGCTCCCGGCACCGCCCGGCCCGCGTCGGCCTGAGCGGAGACGCCGCCGATGAGGGTCAGCCGGTCGAAAGAAGGCGCTCGATCTCGGCGGCCGTGGCGACCCGGCCGGTGCCGCCCTGACCGCCGAGACAGATCGACGCCGCCGCCGCGCCGGCGCGTACGGCGTCCACGATCGACGCGCCGCGCGCGAGTCGTGCGGTGAGCGCGCCGCCGAAGGCGTCTCCCGCTCCGGTCGCGTCGACGATCTCCGCGGCCGGAACGGCCGGCAGGTGTCGTCGCTCCGGGCCGCTCGCGAGGTACACGCCGTCGGCGCCGCAGGTCACCGCGACGGCGGCCGCGCCGAGGCCGAGGCAGGCCTCGGCCGCGCGTTCGGGGTCGGTGGTGTCCAGCAGCGCCGAGGTGTCGGCGGGGCAGGACGGCAGGACCAGGGCGGCCCGCGGCGCGACCTTCGCCAGGACCTCGCGGGCGTCGCCCGGCGTGGTGAGGCGGCTGCGGAAGTTCGGGTCGTAGACGACCTTGCCGCGGGCCGTCTCGGCCGCGTGGACCACGGCGGCGGCGCAGGACTCCGACAGCGCGGCGGTGATGCCGCTCAGCAGTACCGCCCCCGCCTCCGCGACGGGCGCGAGGTCGACGTCGGAGGGGCCGAGCCGGGAGGCCGCGCTGCCGGAACGCAGGTAGGCGAAGGCACGCGTGCCGAGCGGGTCCGCGCCGACGGCGTACGCCCCAGTGTGTCCCGGTCCGCGCCGCATCCAGCGGGTGTCGACGCCGTGCCGGGCCGCGAAGGCGACCAGCCGGTCGCCGAACTCGTCCTCGCCGGTGCGCGTGACGAGGGCGACGTGGGCCCCGGCCGCCGCGGCGGCGACCGCCGCGTTGAGCGCGTCGCCCGAGAAGGACAGCCGGAAGGTGTCCGCGTGGGTCAGGGGGCCGGCCGCCGAGAACTCGACCATCGGCTCACCGATGACGACGACGTCGGGGACGTCGCCGCGGCTCACTTCGTGACCTCGATCAGGTCGCGTACCGCCTTGGCCGGGTCGGGCGACTTCACCAGGTCCGAGCCGACGCCCACGGCGTACGCGCCCGCCTCGAGGTAGGCGGGGACGTCGGACAGCGCGATCCCGCCCGTGGGCACGACGCGCGCGCCCGGCAGTACGGCCAGCACCGAGCGCAGGTAGGCCGGGCCGCCCACGTGCGCGGGGAAGAGCTTGGCGATGCCGCGCGCGGCGGCCGCGGCGACCTCGCCGGGGGTGAGCCCGCCTTCGAGGAAGGTCGTCCCGGTCTCGTCGGCGACGGCACGGACGGCCTCGGCCGGATAGGGACTGACGAGGAAGTCGGCGCCCGCGTCGAGGGCGCGGCTGGCGTCCTCGGCCGTGGTGACGGTGCCGGCGCCGAGGACCGCCGCCGGGTGGGCGCGGCGCAGGCCGGCCAGGGCGTCGGCCCAGCCGGGGGTGGTCGCGGTCAGCTCGATGACGTTCAGGCCGGCGTCGAGCAGCGTCTCGGCCGCCTTGACGGCGCCCGCGGCGTCCGGCGTCCTGAGCACCGGCAGCACCCGTGCCGCCCCGATCGCCCGTTCGATCTCCACCCGATCCATCCGACCGCCCCTCGTTCTGCCCAACGGGACAACGTTCCATAATGGATGATAAATGAGAAGCGGATCGAGCGCGTCGTGGCTATGGTTCTGCCAGCCGGATGATCTACCGCCCCCGGGACCGCCCATGACCGAGATCCTGCTCGCCGGCATCGTCGGCTCCACCGCGTACGGCCTGGCCACCCCCCACTCCGACGTCGACCGGCTCGGCCTCTTCGCCGCCCCGACCAACGCCCTGCTCGGGCTGCGCGTCCCGCGCGAGTCGATCGTGTCCACCGACCCGGATCGGACGCTGCACGAGGCCCGCAAGTGGTGCAACCTGGCCCTGGGCGGCAACCCGACCGTGATGGAGCTGGTCTGGCTGCCCGACGACCTGTACGAGACGCGGACTCCGTTCGGTGACGAGCTGATCGGCATCCGGTCCGCCTTCCCGTCCGCCAAGCGGGTCCGGGACGCCTACCTCGGCTACGCCACCCAGCAGTTCCGCAAGCTGGAGAACCGCGGCGACGGTTCGTTCTCCGCCGACACCCGCCGGCGCACCGCCAAGCACGCCCGGCACCTGGCGCGGCTCCTCCACCAAGGCCGTGAGCTGTACGCCACCGGAGGCCTGCGCATCCGCCTCGACGACCCAGGCTGGTACCACCGCTTCGGCGATCGCGTCGCGGCGGGCGACGTAGAGTCCGCCCGCCGGCTGCTCGCCGAGACCGAGGCCGACTTCGACCGCCTCCGCACCCCGCTCCCGGACCGCCCCGACGAGGACACCGTCGAGGCGTGGCTGCAGGGCGTGCGCGCGGCGTACTACACGCCCGCCGCCGAGTAGGGCTTCAGAGCCGTGTCCGGCGGCCCGGGCGGAGGCGTTCGAGGCGCCACCAGGCGATGATGACGAACGCCAGCCCGAGGCCGGCCAGCACGCCCATGTCGGTGGCCCAGGTCGTCGCGTCGGGATGCCAGAGCCGGTCGCGGATCGGCTTGTGCGGCAGGTGCGCGAGGTCGACGGTCGAGGCGGCGGCCCCCAGGCCCCAGCGCGACGGCGTCACCCAGGCGACCTGCTCCAGGCCCGCCTTGCCCTGCAACGGCATGAGCGCGCCGCAGAGGATCACCTGGGCGAGGGACAGCAGCACCAACAGCGGCATCGTCTTCTCCGACGTGCTGACCGCCGCCGACACCAGCAGCCCCATCGCCATGGACACGATCGCCAGCGCGGCCATTGCCAGCATGAGCTCGACGTACGGCGAGGTGAACGCGCCGTGCTTCGGCATCGGCCGGAACGCGAGGCCGATAAGGACGAGGAGCACCGCCTGGACCCCGGTGATCAGGCCCAGGATGAAGATCTTCGACAGCAGGTAGATCCCGGCGGACAGCCCGGCCGCCCGCTCCCTCCGGTAGATCGGGCGTTCCTTGACGAGTTCGCGCACGGAGTTGGCGGCCCCGACGAAACAGACGCCGATCACGAGGGTGAGCAGCACCGACGCCGCGTCGTCGTTCTCCCCGAGGCCGGTCAGGCCGTGCGGCGCCGGCATCGCCCGGATCAGCAGCCCGACGACCACCGGCAGCACCGCGAGCACGGCGAGGTAGCTGCGGTCGGAGCCGATCACCGCGAGGTACCGGCGGCAGAGCGTGCCGAGCTGGGCGAACCGGCCCTGCCGCCGGGGCGGCGGGGCCGCCGTCGCCCGCTCCGCGCGGGGTGTCTCGGCGTCGCCGTCCAGCCCCGACAGGACGTAGCGCGGGTACAGCGGCGCCATCCGGAACTCGGCGGCCCAGTCGCGGTCGGGCTCCCGGTCGAACGCCTGGAACACCTCCGCCCAGCTCGCCTTGCCGAAGAAACGCAGCCCCTCGGCGGGCGGTCCGTAGAAGGCGACCCGGCCGCCGGGGACGAGCACGAGCAGGCGGTCGCACGTATCGAGGTTGGCGACACTGTGCGTGACGACGACGATCGTGCGTCCGTCGTGGGCGAGGTCGCGCATCATCTCCATGACGGACTTGTCCAGCCCCGGATCGAGACCGGACGTCGGTTCGTCCAGGAACAGCAGCGACGGCTTCGTGAGCAGTTCCAGCGCGACGCTGACCCGTTTGCGCTGCCCGCCGGACAGGGCGTCGATCCGGGTCTGGGCGTGCGGGGTCAGTCCGAGCTCCTCGATCACCTCGTCGACCCGCCGGTCGCGTTCGGCCGCGACCGTGTCCCCGGGGAACCGCAGCTCCGCCGCGTACCGCAGCGCCCGGCGGGTGGCCAGCTGCGTGTGCAGGATGTCCTCCTGCGGCACCAGGCCGATCCGGTGCCGCAGCTCCGCGTAGTGGCGGTAGAGGTCCCGATTGTCGTACCGGACGCCGCCCTCGGTCGCCGGACGCGTGCCGGTCACCGCGCCCAGCAGGGTGGACTTGCCGGCACCGCTCGGGCCGATCACTCCGACCAGGCAGCGCTCCGGGATGGGGAAGCTGACGTGGTCGAGCAGGACCTTGCCCTTCGCGGTCCGTACGGTGAGGTCCTGCGCGACGAGGGAGACGTCGCCCGTGTCCATGAACTCGCGCAGTTCGTCGCCGACGAGCCGGAAAGTGGCGCGCCCGATCGCGACGACGTCACTTTCGGTGAGCGGCGCCGAGGTGATCCTTTTCCCGTTGACGAAGGTGCCGTTATGGCCGCCGAGATCAACGATCTCATGGCGCCCGTCGGCCCTTTTCCGGAGTTCGGCGTGATACCGGGAAACGATCAGATCGGAGAGCACGACATCGTTGTCCGGAGCGCGCCCGATCCGCAGCGGGCGGGACGGGACATGAATGACGGAGCTCGGCTCGCGGTCCACGCCGATGCGCGAGTCGAGGACCGGCGGGACCGAGCAGGCCACCTGCGGGCCGCTGTCGGCATTGCCCAGCCGGAAGACGATCTCGCCCTCGATGCCGGCCCGCCGGATGCGCCGGTGGCCCGCGAACGTGCCGTTCGTGCTGCCGGAATCCTCCAGGAGCCAGCCGTTGTCGTCGGTGCGCAGCACGGCGTGCCGCCAGGACACGCGGGCATCCGCGATCGGGACGTCGGCCGCCGGGTCACGGCCGACGGAGTACGACCCCCCGGGCTGCAGCCTGCGGACTGCCTCCTTGGTCCGCACGACGAGAGCCGGCGGGGCCATCGACGAGACAGAGCCCTCGGCCGTCATGTCCCGCAGTGTAGAGCGGATGCCACGAAACGCCCATCTTTCCGTCACGACTTTGCCGTGAAACCATTGACGGCGCCCGTTCGGTGAAATTTGCTGAGCGTCATGGCGACTCGTACCAGCGTCGAATGAGCGCGCACGAGAGCGAATGGACCCGCCCGGATCGTCTTCCGCCGAGGCGGCGCCGGCGGCGCCCATTGATCGTCGCATTGGTGATCGTTCTTGTGGTGCTCGGCCTTCTCTTCGCCCTGGACCGGTTCGCGGCCGCGTACGCCGAGAGCCGCATCGCCGGCGAGATCCAGAAGGAGGGGTTCGGCACCCGGCCCGACGTGACGATCCACGGCTTCCCATTCGTGACCCAGGTCCTGAGCCGTCATTTCCCGCACGCCCACATGACCGCGCGCAACGTTGGAGAGGGGCCGATCACGATCAGCCGCATCGACGGCGACGTGCGCGATGTCCGGATCGACTCGTCGTTCCGCAAGGGGACCCTCGGCAGCGTGGACGGCACCGCGACCATCGGGTTCGGCGAGCTGGCCAAGGTGTCCGACCAGCCCGGACTGAAGTTCTCGGCGGCCGGCCCCGACAAGGTGAAGGGCGACGTCGACTTCGGCATCGCATCCGGCACGGTGATCTGGCAGGTGACCAAGATCGGTCAGAACCAGATCCGCGTCCATCCGCTGTCGGCCGAGGGATTCGACCTCTCCGACCTGGACGAGGACCTCGACTTCACCGTGCCGGTCGGCGGGTTGCCGCTCGGCCTGACCTTCCAGAGCCTGTCGGTGTCGTCGAAGGGCCTGGCGCTGCGGGTGACGGGCTCGCACATCGCGTTCAGCGGCTGACCGGAATCGGCCTGGAGGGGGTCGGGCTTCGGCACCCGCACCGCACCGTCCGCTACCGGACCGTCCCGCGGGCGCGGGCGGCGCGGGCGTACTGGTCGTCGAAACGACGGGGGAACGGCAGCATCCGGTGCCGCTCCGGCCATCGGGCGAGCTGGCGGACGGCGTTGCAGCCCGCCGCGGTGATGATCCGGTCCGCCCCGGCGAACAGCGGCCACGCCGGATAGACGTCGCGGTGCGCGATCCCCGGCGGGAGGACCTCCGGACGGCTCGGCGACACGAGGGTGAGTCTCGGCCGCTCCCTTTCGAGCTCCGCGGTGTCCAGCGCGTACGCGATGAGCTCCGACAGTTCGGCGGACGGGCCGGAGTGAACGATCAGCCAGCCGCCGGGACCGGCGGGTTCCGGCTCCGGCGGGTCGACCAGCGTCAGCGGCGCGACGACGGACGACACCGCCTCGAGGTACGCGCGGTGCGCGTCGCCGACCGGCTCCACCAGCCAGGTCTCGGTGAAACCGAGAGGGTCGCCCTGCAGCAGTGGCCGGTAGGCGTCCCAGCGCAGCAGGCGGGCGAGGTGGACGACGCGGACACCGGCCGGGACGGTCGCGGCGCTCAGCTCGCCGGACAGCCCGGCGGGAAAGGCGTCGACGACCAGTTCGCGCGGCCGCAAGGCGGCCAGGGTCTCGCCCACCCACCGCGCGAGACCGCCCCGGTCCAGCCCTGCGGGCGCGGACAGCACCCGATGGCCGCGGACCACCCGCGGGTCACCGGCGAACGGGGAACCGGTCAGGACGGTCACCGGCTCGTCCGTCACCTCGCGGGTGTGGAGGTAGGCCCGGAGGCGGGTGAGGTGCCCGAGTCCGCCACCCTGCGCGTAACAGACGATCAACGCCGGGCCACCAGCGCGGCGACCAGAACGGCGCGCAGGTCCGGCGGCACCTCACGGCACAGCAGGACGGCGAGGCCGTCGCTCGGCACGGTTCCGGACCGGGCGACCGTCACGCCGCCCCGGGTCTCGACCCTGGCGCCCTGTTCCAGCGGCCGGACGGCGCCGACCTCCGTCTTTCCCCGCTTCACCTTGATCCGGCCGTCCGCCTCGCGCCGGAACTCATAGCGCGTGTCCGCCTCACCGCGCCGGATCCGCACCCGCCCGGCCGACAGCCTGGCCCGCCACAGCGTGCGTCCGGCGGTGTTCTTCAACTTGACGCCGTCGGGCGAGGACGTGATCAGGGCGATCACCCGGCGGCCCTCGGTGTACCGTCCGCCCGTGCCGGTGATGACGACCGGTGCTCCGCCGAGCCTGCTGGTGATCCTCGTCGTCGCGCCGACGACGGCGACGACGAGCAGCGGGCCGCCCGACGCCGTGGTGACCCGCAGGTAGATCGGTGTGCCGGACACCGCGGTCGGCGACGGCGCGGCGGTGGTACGGGAGGCCCCCCGGCCGCCCGAGCACCCGGCCGGCAGCAGCATCGCCGCCGCCAGCGCCAGGCGTGTCACCGAACGGTTCACGTCGGCGGTGTTCCGGTCTCTGTCAGCACGGCGAGGTACCCGGCCGTCTCGGCCTCCGGGGTGAAGTCCCGATGGACGCGTTCGCGCGCCGCCGCCCCCAGCTTGGCCAGGCGCTCATCCGTCGCCCGGGCCGCGCGGTCGACGGCCGCACGGCAGCCGTGGACGTCGCCCGCCCGGAACGTGAAGCCGATCTCCTCGTCGGCCAGGTCGGCCAGGCCCCCGGCGTCGGAGGCCAGCAGCGGCACGCCGAGCGCCGCCGCCTCCAGAGCGACGTTCGGAAGCCCGTCGTAGAAGGACGGGAGCGCGACGAGGTCACAGCGCGCGTACACGCCGGGCAGCTCGTACCGGTCCAGGAACGGCATCCCCGTGTGCGGCACGGCGGCCAGGCGGTCACCCACCCCGTCCTCGACCTCGCCCACGAGGAGCAGGTGGAACGCCGACGCGTGCCCGGAGGCCAGTAGCGCGTCGAGCAGGAACCCGACGCCCTTCTTGTTCTTCAACTGCCCGACGAGGCCGAGCACGCGCCGCCCGGGCTCCACGTGGGCGGCCCGCCAGTCGCGCGCGCGGGCACGCTCGGAGGGCAGGACCTCCCAGTTCGCCGTGTCGACGCTGTTCGCGACCCAGGTCACGGCGGCCTCCGGGACGAGGGCCGACACCAGCGGGCCGTGCGACCGGGCGACCACGCATACGCGGGCCGAGGCGCGCAGCGCCGTCAGCAACGCCTCGCGGCGGCGCAGGGAGAAGACGCCGGTGTCGAAGTCGTTGCCGCGCAGCAGCGTGACCAGCGGCGCACCGAGCCAGGCCGCCAGCACGGGCGCGCCGAGCAGGGCGTACGTGCCGCCGAACGCGACGACATGGGTGTAGTCCTCGCCGCACAGCTCGGTCCACAGCCGGCGCAGCGCGTGCTCGGGGTTGTCCTCCAGCGGAACGACGAGCAGCCGGCCGCCGGGCTCGCGGTCCACCCGCCAGGGCCCCGCACGGCGGGTCAGGTGCGCCACGTCGATCTCCACGCCCGCCGCGCGCAGCCCCCGTACGACGCGGTCGCACGACTCCGCCATTCCGCCGCGGCTCGGCGGATAGTGCTCGGTGATCCACAGAACACGCATCAACTGTCGACCCAGTCGTTCCCGTCGTCGCCGCCGACGTCGAATCCGCCGTCGTCGCCCGTGTCGCCGCCGATGTCGAAGCCGTCGCCCGCGTCGAACTGGTCCCGGTCGTAGGAGTCGAACCGGGAGTACCACAGCGGGTCGCTGTACTGCCCGGAGCTGTCCTCGTAGTACCGGCGGCGGTACCCGCGCGCCCATCCGGGATGAAACGGGTCCGCGTAGGCCTGCGCGGTGGCGCACTCGGGGCACAGCCCCTGGGGATCGACGTGCTCGGCGCAGACGGCCCGGCCGCAGCGGCACACGGTCACCGACGGCCGGCCGCACCGGCCGAGCAGAAAGAAGCCGGTCGTCACGGCGCAGGGGTTCACGCCGTTCTCCTCACCGTCGCCGCCGGCGGCGTCCACCGGAACGGTTCGGTCGCCACCGCCAGGATCCACTGGACCTGGTCCACCTCGGCGGGCGCGGGGCCGAGCTTCATCGTCGCGCCGACCACCGTCCGCTTGGCGGACTTGACGCGCACCGTGATCCACGGCGGCGGCGGGGTGTCCGGCCGGCGCACGTCCTGGCCGGGCTGGAGTGTGCGCCGGGCGGTGATCCTCTGGACCGTCTTGGTCTTGGTCTTCGTCTTGTGCTTCCCGCGTGGGTTGACCTTGTGGACCCGCCGGTAGCGGACGCGGTCGGTGACGGTCAGGTCGAGGACGCTGCCGTCGCGCAGCTCCGCCCGCACCGCGAGCCAGGGGTCGATCGCGAACCACTCGGTGATGCTGCGGACGGGCCGCCGGACCGGCAGCTTCCGGCTCGGCCCGGCCTTGCCCGGTACCCGGGGGCCGCGCAGGTCGGCGGTGACACCGATGGCGCCGTCCGGGGCGACGTCCTCGCACAGCACTCGGAGGAGCGGCACCAGCACGGTCACCGTCCGGTCCGGCAGGCGCCACTTCCGCCGCTTCACGGTGTCGGCGTGCCGGGCGAGGCTGCCCACCAGCGCGTTCCACTCGGCCGGAGGAAGCGTGGCGGACGCGGTGCGCTGCCAGACGAGCCCTTGGTGGACCGGGTGGAACCGCTCGATCGCCGCCCGCGTCTTCCGCCAGAACATGGCCGGACCCTATCAACCGGACATGAGCCGCCATAGGGCTTTAAGCAGCCACGAAGGGGGGTGTGCGCCAGAGGCTCCCGAGCTCAGACGACGCCTCCGGATGGCTCTCAGGCGTAAATGTCGGACGGCGTGACGAGCGTGAGCCTCGGATCATCGGCCGCGAACGAGCGCAGCCGGTCGCTGAACCCGTTCCTCGAGAAGATGAAACGCCGAGCGTTCCCCCCTTTGTCGCCGATGTAGGGGGCGAGGCGGTCCAAGAGGTTGAGTTCGTCGAAATCGACGTGTGCGGACGTCCACTTGCACATGCCGATGACCAGGGGCGTGCCGTGAGCGTCGACGCCGACCACGTCGACCTCCCGCTCCTCGGTTCGTGGCCCGTCTCCGGTGGGAACCTGGCCCCACCAGCGGCCGACCGCGCTCACCCCGGAAACCGTACGGAGGACATGTTCCCGGCAGATGTCCTCCCAGGCCTGGGACGCGTGGTGGTCGAGCTGAGGAAGGACGGAATCATGAAGTAAGGCGGCGGCGAGGGCACTGGTGCGGAGCTGTGAGCGCGCGGGCTCGACGAACCGATAGTGGAATCGCAGGAACTGGTCGCTGATCCGATATGCGATCTTCTTAGCCCTGGGTGACATGGTGATCGGTCGCAGGCGCTCCACCAGCCCCAGCCTCTCGAGCGTGGCCAGCACCTTCGTCACGTGCGCGGGCTCCAGCCCGACACGCTGGCTGATCTGGCTGTTTCGGTTCTGGCCATGCGCGATCGACCGCAGGACCGCGATGTGGTTGGCCGGTGCGGCGATCGACTGACGGAGCATCAGCTCGGCCTCGTCGTGCAGGAGACCCGTGCGCTCGAAGACCTCGGTGAGCAGATGCTCGACGAGGGGACGGCCGTCGGTGAACCGTTCGAGGTAATAGGGGATCCCACCACAGATCGAATACGCCCGTACGCGATCCTCTGGACCATACGCGGGATGGAACAGCGCAGCCTCTCGGGCCAGGAAGGGCATCACCTTCAACTGTCCGGTACGCCGGCCGTACAACCGCCCGGCGAGTACCTCGTCTTCGAAGAACGACAACTCGCTCCCCGCCAGGACCAGAACGAGCGGCAGTTCACGGCCGGTCGTACGCCACCACCTGCTCAGGACCGTCTCAAGCTCGGGAGACTGTTCTGCCAGCAGCTGGAATTCGTCGAAGACCACCAGCGTTCGCTCGTCTCCCACGAACCTTGCGATCGCGGCGAATGCCGCCTCCCAGTTGGTCAGTGGCTGGGCCCCGAGAAGCTCGTCGCCAGAGACCCGTGTGAGCTCCGCGGTGAGGTCCTGCAGCTGCTCCCGAACAACGGTGTCGGTGGCCTCGAAGTAGAGCGATCGCACCGTGGACGCGAGGTGGGCGAGCAGCTCCGTCTTTCCGACTCGGCGGCGTCCGTAGACGACGAGCAGCTCGGCTCGGTCACCGGCCAGCCGCCGTCGCAGCAAGTCCAGCTCGTCCGTGCGGTTAAGAAACTCCACAGGATAATCCTACGCAGGATTATCCTGTGACGGCAATTGACTCCGTTGACTCTACCGGTTGGCTCGTCGACCGGTGATGACGTCGTACACGTCGCTCAGGCGGGACCTGGACGCGGGCCAGGTGAAGTCGGTCAGGATCCGCTGCCGGCCGCGGTCGCCCATGGCACGGGCGGCGTCGGGGTACTCCAGCAGGACGCGGAGCACGCGGGCCAGCTCGGCGGGGCGGTCCGGGGCGACCAGCCGGCCGTGCTCGCCGTCGGTCATCAGCTCACGCACCACCGGCAGGTCCGAGGCGACCACGGGGACTCCGGCGGCCATCGACTCCAGGATCTTCAACGGGGCGCATCCCTGGTCGAGGTTGCGCGCGCAGGCGGTCAGCGGCGCCACGGAGATCGCGGCACCCGCCAGCCAGCCCGCCACCTCCGGGTGCGGCAGCGTGAACCGCCAGACCAGGCGGTCCTCGACGCCGAGCCGCTGGGCGAGCCGACGCAGCGGGCGGGCGCGGCGTTCCGGCACCGACGAGCAGATGACCAGCGACAGATCGGTCAGGTCCGCCAGCCGGGCGAACGCCCGCAGCAGCACGTCGACGCCCTGCCACGGCTGCAGCGCCCCGACGTAGACGAGGTAGCGGTCCGGCGCGCCGTCCGGACGCGGCGCGGCATCGGGCACGTCGGCGCCGTTCGCCACCAGGTGGATCTTCGCCTCCGGCACCCCCCGTCGGGACAGCGCCCCCGCGATGACCCGTGACGGCACCACCACCGCGTCGGCACCCGCCAGACAGAGCAGCTCCAGATCCGCGATCTTCGCCAGGGTGGCGGGGGTCACCGACGGACGGGTGTGCGCCAGCTCGATGGAGGGCAGGCCGTTGACCTCGTACACCACGCGGTAGCCCCGGCCGGGAAGGGTCACCACGGGCAGCGCGCTCCACGGATCGCGGACGTGGCAGATCCGCAGGGTCTCGCGGTGCGGCTCCAGGTGCGCGGCGACCCAGCGCGAGAACGCCTCCGCGCGGTCGAGGAGGTTCGGGATCGGCTCGCCGAAGCGGGCGATCTCGATGCCCCCGACCTCCCGCTGGTAGCGCGGCAGACTTCCGCCGCCGAGCACGCCGAGCAGGCCGCCGTCGAAACGGGCGAACAACTCGGCCGCCATGTGCCCGATGTGCACGGCCGATCCCTTACTGGAGGGGAAGCGGTCGAAGGCGAAGTAGGCGGCGCGGATCGCCGAGGGGTCACCGCTCATGCCGCGTGCTCCGTACGGTCGCGGTGCCGGCGGACCTGGTCGGCCAGGCCCTCGGCCAGCCCGATCCGGGCGGACCAGCCGAGCAGGCGCTCGGCCTTCGCCGTGTCCGCCCACGTACGTGTCGCGTCACCGGCCGCCGGGGGGTGCTCCCGCACTCGCGGCCGTACGCCCAGCAGCCCGGCCAGCAGGGTGATCGCGTCCCGGACGGTCGCGGGCTCGGGATGGCCGACGTTGAGCACGGTTCCCGGCGGCAGGTCGGCGGTGGCCGCGGCCATCGTCGCGGCCGTCACGTCGGCGACGTGCGTGAAGGCGCGCGACTGGCCGCCGTCCCCGAACACCGGCAGCGGCCGGTCGTTCCGCGCCGCCTCGATGAACCGGTGGAAGGCCATGTCGGGCCGCTGGCGCGGGCCGTACACCGAGAAGTAGCGAAGGGTGACCGCCGCCAGCCCCTCCTCCACGGCCCGCGCGGTGAGGTGTTCGACGGCGACCTTGCTCCTCGCGTACGGGCTGGCGGGACGCGGTGGGTCGTCCTCGCGGTGCGGGCGGGCGCCGGCGGAGCCGTACACCGAGGAACTCGACGCCACGACCACACGCGGCCGGCGGCCGGGCGGCGCGGCCTGGCAGGCGGCGAGCAGCCGCCGCGTCGCGGTGACGTTGTCGCGCTCGGCCGCCACGGCACCGGGGCCCCAGGAGCTGCGCACTCCCGGCCGGCCGGCCAGGTGGACGACCGCGTCGGCCTCGGCGAGCTTGGTCAGGTCGTCCGTCGCCAGGTCGCTCTCGACGAGGGTGATGCCCGGCCGGTCGGCGAGCGCCGCCCAGTTGTCCCGCGCCGCGTCGGGCGCGGCGGACCGGTCGAGCGCGTCGACGGCGACCACCTCGTGGCCCGCCCCGGACATCGCCTCCGCGACATGGCCGCCGATGAACCCGGCCGCCCCCGTCACCACCACCCGCACGTGCGCACCTTAGTGCACCGTGGTCGCCTGAGAGGCGGTCCATTCGGCGATGCGGCGGATCAGCGCCGGGGTCGCGGCGCTCTCGGCGTGCCCGTAGCCGCGCTCGATCCACAGCTCGCGGGGATCACGGGCCGCGGCGTACAGCTGCTCGGCGTGGTCGACCGGCAGGAACGGGTCCCGGTCGCCGTGGACGACGAGGAGTGGCGTCGGCGCGATGCGTCCCACGACCTCGTGCGGCGCTTCGGGCACCTTCTTCCAGGTGCCACCGGCGATCCGCGTCCGCTTGACGACGCGGGCGGCGAGGCGGCCCGGCCGGCGCTCGATCGCCCAGTGCACGCGGCGCATCGGCTTGGTGTCGCGGTAGTACCACCGGGCCGGCGCGCTCACCGCGGCGACGGCGTCGACCCCGCGGTGCAGGGCCGCGTGCCGGACGACGACGGCGCCGCCCATCGAGAAGCCGACGAGCCCGACATGCTCGTACCCGAGATGGCGGGCGTGCCGCACGGCGGCGTCGACGTCGAGGATCTCGCGGTCACCGACCGTGGACCGGCCGCCGGACCGCCCGTGGCCGCGAAAGTCGATCGCGATGACGCCGCCGAACCTGTTCAGCACGGCGGCGATCCGCCGCGTGGTCGGCTGCCGCCACGCACCGGTGAATCCGTGCGCGAGGACGAGGCACAGGCCTTCCGGGCCGGGCAGGTGACCGGCGTCGATCCGGACGCCGTCCATCGCATGCAGAGTCAGGGGCTGAACGCTCACGCCCTTCATCGTGCCCGCTCCGGGCAGGCACCTGATGGCCGCCCTCGGCCGACGGGCGGAAGGACCGGTCGACGCGCGGCAGCGAGCGAGCCGGTCGCCGCGCCGGCGGCCCATGGAGCGGGCTCGGCGCGTGATCCGAAAACGGGCTCAGCGTTTGATGTAGTCGACGAGCTGTTCGCGTTCGGTCTCGAGCTCGGCGATCGCGCTCTTGACCACGTCACCGATGCTGACGATCCCCACGAGGCGCCCGTCACGGACGACCGGGAGGTGACGGATGCGGTGCTCCGTCATCGTGGCCCGCAGCCCGTCCACGGCGTCACCGGGCTCACACGTGCGCACGGCCGTCGTCATGATGGCCGACACCGGCGCGTCCAGCAGCTCGGCGCCCTGCTCATTGAGCCGCCGGACGATGTCACGCTCCGAGACGATGCCCTCGATGGTGGAATGGTCCGTGGAGACGACGACGGCACCGATGTTGTGCTCCGCCAGCAGCGCGAGCAGCCGCCGTACGCTCGCGTCCGGCGCGATCGTTGCGACATCGCCGCCCTTGGCGCGGAGGATCTCCGTAATTCGCATCTATCGACCTCCCGACTGGTCGTGACCGGGCATCACTACGCTAAGCATCCTCCCTCTTCGGGGAAACGTCACGGCCTTCGGGACATCGAACCGGCGGGTTCGGGAGCCGCCGGTGAGCCGGCCGGCGCGGGACGGCCGCTCCGGCGGCCCGCGGCCAGATGGGCGTAGACGATCGTGTTGTCGACGTAGCTGTGCCCGTTGAAGTCGCCACCGCACGTGATGAGACGGAGTCCGGCGAACCGCAGGTCGCCGTAGACGCGTTGCGTCGGGAAGTGCTTCTTGGAGACCCGCTCCACCGAGTCCACGGTGAACGCCGCCACCGTCTCGTCCGCGCGGGTCACCTCCACGGTGTCGCCTGGACGCAGGCGGGCGAGCCGGAAGAACGCGGCCGGGCCCTTTCTGCTGTCGACGTGGCCGACGAGCACGGCGGGTCCGCGCTCCCCCGGTGAGGGGCCCTTGTCGAACCAGCCGGCCAGTTGAGCGCGCGACAGCGGCGGCACCGCGACCGACCCGTCGCGTTCGAGTCCGACCCGGAGCAGGCGCGAGTGGATCCCGACCCGCGGGACGTCCACGCGGAGCGGCACCGAGGCATGGAGAACCGGCTGCGTCCCCTCCGCCGACGGGCTGATCGCGGCGCCTGACCGGGCGGCGTGCGGATCCGGCCGCGGCGGTCCCAGGTTCTCGCACGCGTCGAACCACAGGACCGCCGTACCCGCCGCGATCAACCCGGCGGCCGCCCCGCCCCGGAGACGGCCGCCACGTGATCGTGCTGATGGGCTAGGAGCGGGCACCGGCCCGGATCCGCCGGCGAGCAAGAAGCCCGGTGCCGCCCAGGATCAGCGAGAGTCCGGCGACGCCCAGCGGCACGCTCGATCCCTGGCTGCCACCGAACCCGGCCCGCACGGCCCCCGAGGGGACCACCCCGACCTGGCGGCGCATGCGCATATGCCGCTCCGGGGCCGCCGCCCCCTTCTTCTCGGCCTCCTCGTGCCCGGAGCAGCAGCCGGATTCGTGCTCGTCAGCGCTGACGCGGTCACCGTCTCCACAGTGCTCACCCTCACAGCCCGAGTCCCCGAAGGCGAAGGGACCGAAGCCGTGGTGGCGGCGGTGGCGGAAGCCGCCGCAGTGGCCACCGTCGCAGTGGTGCTGGCGGAGATCGCCGTCACGATCGCCGTCACCGTCGTGATCGCCATCACGATCGCCGTCACCGTCACCGTCCCTGCGGACCAGGGCCACGCCGTGCGCGCCCTCAGGGATCAGTGCCTGGTGGGCCGCCGTGTGGACGGCGACGTGCTGCGTCCGGTGATGCAGCCCCGCGTGAGCACCGGTCTGGGACGTCGCCCCCAGAGCGGGTGAAGCCAGCCCGATCGTCAGTGCGGCCGCTGAAGCGGTTGTCAGGGTCAGGGTTTCGACCCTCATGAGTACCCCCTTGATGTCAGCGGCAGCCCGGACTGCTCCCTGGCTGCCGGCATCGCCACCGCCCCCCTCATTCCCCTATCGCCGACACCGCGATCTAAGTCTCTATGCTCTTGATCAAATGATTACGGTAGGACACGGACGCTTAGTCACATCGGCCGTGCGGCCATTTCCAGCGAGCAGGGAATTAGCCGACCTTGACCCCATTAAGCGACTTTCTGCGCACAACCGACACGGCCGGATCCCCCGGCGCCACCGCGTGGCCAGCGCGGTCCTGGACGCACACCGCGGCGTACGGCCCGGCGTCGGGCACATCGGGATAATCCACGCCGCTCCACCACCATTTCCGGCCTGTTCCGATTCTCGGCGGACCCGAAATAAGCGCTCAACGACCGGAAAGAACCATACGCGGGTCGGACGACCGGCCGCAGGATTGAGACGGAGGGATAATCGCGCGATTAACTCTCGGCGGAAGATGCCGCGGCAACGGGCGCGGACTTCCCCGCCCTTCGGTCGTCCCGGGGGCACTGCCCCGGATGGGACCTCCGGGCCCGGCCGGAGTCGGACGGCCGTCCACCGGGCCGGCGCCCCTGTCGTGACGGGCGGCGACGCGGCCAATGCTCGCGCTGCCGGTCCCGGTGCTCGACACGGAGCTGGTCGATCAGCCGGTCGAGGTGGACGATCAGGGCACCGCGGAGCGCCCACTCGCCGGAGTCGCGGGTGGGAAGCTTCAGGAGGATCTCCGTGACGCCGTCACGGTGCCCCTCGGCCGATCCCAGGGCGCTCCGGAGCTCGTCCTCCGCATGGTCCGGATCGCCGGCCACCTCGCGGCGCACCATGTGGCCGTAGGCCCGCATCGCGTCCGCGAGGTCGCAGAGCACCGCCGCGACCTGCTCATGAGCGCGCCGCCCGTACACCGGATCGTCCGTCCCGATGCCGTCCACGATCGCGCCGGCCAGCCCCCGCAGGAACACCTGGAAGTGCTCCAGCGACTCCAGCCCGCTGCGCAGCACGACACCGGCGTGCACGAGACCGCCCGCGCGGGGATTCAGCCTGATGCTCTCCTCGGCCTCCTCGAGCGCCCGCCGCACCCGGCCGAGCTCGCGGCCGAGCTCCCGCGCCCGGCGGAGCCAGTCGAGCGCCTGGTCGCGGGAGGGGTCACTCCGGAGTCCCATCGCCATCCGGTCGAGGAGCGCGGCCATCCGCCGGCTCAGGTCCTCGACCGCCTGTTCCGCCGGCTGAACGTGCAGTGGAGACAGGATCAGACCTGCGACGAGCCCGGTCCCCGCGCCGATGAGGGTCTCGACGACCCGGTCGGCGGCGTTGAAGTTGCTCGGCAGGGAGAGGATCAGCATCGCGCTGATCGCCACCTCCAGGATCTGATCACCCAGGCGCAGCGCGATTCCGAGCAGGAGCGCCGACGCGATCGCCAGGCCGAGACTCCACCAGGTGAAGCCGACGACCTTGGCGAGCAGGACGGCGATCAGTACTCCTCCGACGACGCTGCCGATGCGCTGGACGGCCTTGTGCACCGTCCGGTACAGGGTGACCTGCAGGACGAGGAGGGCCGTCAGCGGGGCCAGGGTGGGCCGGGAGCTGGTCATGGGGAACACGCAGGCGACGAGGTAGGCGGCGACGGCGGTCGCCGTGAGCCGGGCGACCAGCGCCGCCTGCGGCTGCGCCTGACGGCGGACGAGGTTGAAGGGTTCCATGACCCGTGCGGGGACGACAGTGGAAATGCTCATGTGAAGTATCGACTCAAGGGGTAGAGGTCGAACGGAAGACGGGCGACCAGGGGGGTACCGGGCCGCCGGCGGGCCACCGGGGATACCGGACCATCGAGGGATCACGGCGCCGACCAGTGGTCACCAGGGTCATCGGGCCGCCGAAGGATGACTGGCGGGGACCGGACCTCCTATAGTCATCGTCTCCGGACGGGTGGTTATTCCCCCAGTCCCGTCCGATTCATCGCAGGGCGGTCAGACCCGCGCGGGCGGCGGCGATCGCGTTGGCCAGGCAGCGCTGCTCGCTCGCGGTCCGGTCCCTGTCCGCCGGCTGCTCCTCGGTGTACTGCACCCGCAGGACGACGTTGCGGTAGCGCACGGTGGCCTCCCCCACCGCGACCCTCACGTCCCGGTCGATCCAGTACCGCTCGAAGGCCGCGTCGCCGAGACCGCCGACGCGGCGCAGCGCGCCCGTATCGGCCGTCAGGTCCTTCTCCGCCTGCCGCCACTGCGCCTCGAACGACCAGATCGTCATGCCGGTCGCCTGGTCGTGCATGTACTTGGGCAGGAAGGCTCGCGCGTCGACCTGCACGGCGCGGAAGCGGTTCCCCTCCGTCACGGAGTACTTGCAGACGCCCGCCGTCTCCGCACCCATCTTGTCGATCTTCGGGGTGGTCGTCGGCACCAGCCGCCGTACCGTCTCGGCGGGCAGGATCACGCACGCCTGCGGCAGGCTCGCGAACACGGGTGGCCGCGCGGCCGTCGGCGGCGCGTCCGCCGCCCTGGATCCGGTCGGAGCGGGCCGGGGCCGTGACGGCGAGGCTCCCGGCCGGGCTCCCCAGCGGCCGAACGCGAAGACCGCGGCGGCCGCCAGGCCCACCGCCACCGCGACGAACGCGGCGACGAGGACACCGGTCCTACGCGGCCGGCGGGTGTCGGCCCTCGGCGCCTCCGGGGGTGAGTACACCCGATGGAAGGGCTCCGGTAGCCGCGGCAGTCCCAATCCTTCTCCCCACTCGTGTTGCCCGGACGGCCCGGGCTGACGGCTCGATGCGAAGGTAACCGGCGATTCCCTCCCGAAACCAGATTCCTGCGCACCTGGCACACGGGTCATGGTCGCGTTCGCCTCCTCCGGCCGCCGGTGCCCGGCCACCGGTGCCTCCGGGGGACGGGCTCTCCCGATTGTCGGTCCCCGGCGTCAGAATGGAATGTGCTGTTGAGCGAGATCACCGAGACCTCACGGGCCGTGGCCGCGACGTCCGGGCGGCGGGCCAAGATCGAGCTGCTCGCCGCCTGCCTCCGTGACACCGGGCCGGCGGAGACGGCGATGGCGGTGGCATATCTCTCCGGTGAGCTGCCACAACGCCAGATCGGCGTCGGCTGGGCCGCGCTTCGCGACCTGCCGCCCGCGGCCGCGGCGGCGACCCTCACCGTCGCCGAGGTCGACGCCGCGTTCACCGCGATCGGCGCCGTCTCGGGTAAGGGTTCCGTCACCGCCCGGCGACACCTGGTGGGTGAATTGTTCTCCCGGGCGACGGCCGCCGAGCAGAGCTTCCTCCTCCGCCTGCTGTCCGGCGAGCTGCGCCAGGGCGCTCTCGACGGCGTGATGGCCGACACCATCGCCGCCGCGGCCGACGTGCCGGCGACCGAGGTGCGCCGCGCCGTGATGTTCCGCGGCTCGCTCGGCGCGGTCGCCGCCGTCGCGCTGTCGGCGGGCCGCACGGGCCTGCGCGCCTTCGGGCTGGAGGTCGGGCGCCCGGTCAGGCCGATGCTCGCCGCGAGCGCGCCGTCCGTCGAAGCGGCGCTGGAGAAGGTGAGCCCCGCGGCCGTCGAGTGGAAGCTCGACGGCATCCGGGTCCAGGCCCACGTCTCCGAGGGCGAGGTCCGCCTCTTCACCCGCACCCTCGACGACATCACCGCCCGGCTGCCCGAGACCGTCACCGCGCTCGGCGCCCTGCCCGTACGGACGGCCGTCTTCGACGGCGAGCTGATCGCGCTGCGCGACGACGGCCGCCCCCACCCGTTCCAGATCACCTCCGCCCGCGCCGCCAGCCACGGCGTGCGGCCGGGCACTGAGCAGGCCGTGCCGCTGTCGGTGTTCCTGTTCGACGTCCTCCACCTCGACGGCGAGGACCTGATCGACCTGCCGGGCGCGCGGCGCGACGACGCGCTCGCCCGCGTCGTCCCCGACGCGCTGCGCATGCCACGGGTGGTCACGTCCTCCGTCGACGAGGCCGGCGCGTTCTTCCGCGACGCCCTCGCCCACGGTCACGAAGGCGTACTGGTCAAGTCGCTCGACACGCCCTACACCGCGGGCCGGCGCGGCGCCGGGTGGATCAAGGTGAAGCCCCGTCACACGCTCGACCTGGTCGTCCTGGCCGTCGAATGGGGCCATGGCCGCCGCCGGGGGAAGCTGTCCAACCTGCACCTCGGCGCCCGCGACCCCGAGACCGGCGACTTCGTGATGCTGGGCAAGACGTTCAAGGGCCTGACCGACGAGATGCTCGCCTGGCAGACGAAACACCTGCTCGACCTGGAGACGCACCGCGACGAGTTCACGGTCTACGTGCGCCCCGAGCTCGTCGTCGAGATCGCCTTCGACGGAGTGCAGCGCAGCCCGCGGTACCCCGGCGGGATGGCGCTGCGGTTCGCCCGGGTGCTCCGCTACCGCCCCGACAAGTCCGCCGCCGAGGCAGACACGGTCGACGGCGTGCGCGCCGTCGCCGCCTTCACTTAGGTCTGCCGCTGCGGTCGAGGCGGCGGCGAGGTCCCACACCGCGCTCGTGGGCGATCAGGTCGTGGCGGCCCGCGATGAACTCCTGCACCCAGATCTTGGCGCGGATCATCGGGCGGCGGATGCGCTGTTCACGGCGCAGCGCCCGCCGGAACTTCCGCGTGCCCGACCGGTACCTCCAGCGCGCCCACGGCGAGCCCGGACGGGCCAGCCGGAACGCGCTCACGATGAGCACCACCGGCAGGAACAGGCCGAGCAGCCCCGTCCAGATCTTGCCCTTGAACAACGTGATGATGGCCAGCGCCAGGTTGATGAGGATGTTGGCGAGGACGACGGCGAAGACGCCGATGGGTACGGTCGCGTCCGGTCGCAGGTCGCGGACGTCGCTGAACCCGATCGGGCGGACGCCGACGAGGAT
The DNA here is from genome assembly GCF_024055795.1 of Actinoallomurus purpureus. GTDB lineage: Bacteria > Actinomycetota > Actinomycetes > Streptosporangiales > Streptosporangiaceae > Actinoallomurus > Actinoallomurus purpureus. The sequence continues at coordinate 159,945 of NZ_JAMXMY010000016.1, forward strand.
CAGGCCCGTCACCGCGATCGCGATGAACACCGCGTCGACGGAGGCGCGCCCCTCCTCCATCCAGTAGACGTCGCGCAGGTGCAAAATCAGCGCGAACTCGTCCAGGACGAGCGCGGCCCCCACCCCGAACACCGAGGCCGCACCGGCGTACCAGGTCGTGTAGGTGTCCGGGATGGACAACGCGGCGACGCCGCCGATCAGCATCAGCACGACGCCGAACACCACGTGGTGGATGTGCAGGTCACCGACCTCGACGTTCTTGAACCACCAGCGGACCTTGGCGCGGATCAGCCGCACGTTGATGCGCACGACGACGAACGTGACGATGAACGCCACGAAGAAGCAGAACAGTGGCAGCCGCCCGGTCTGGACGATCCGCTCGGTGAAGAACCCCTCCACTTTTGCCCCCGACGTCGTACGTCCTCATCATGACCTATTCCGGTCCGTGATAACGCTTGACGTCGACCGTGACGCGGGGCCCGAGAGCCGCCGGACGCCGTCAGCCGTTCAGGCGTACCGGATTCACCAGGTCGGCGTAGATCAGCAACACGCCCATCGTGATGATCACTGCGGCCATGGCGTACGTCAGCGGGAGCGCCTTGGCGACGTCGACGTGTCCGGGGTCCGGCCTGCGGGTCACCCGGGCGATGCCCTTCTTCACCGCCTCCCACAGCGCGCCCGCGATGTGCCCGCCGTCCAGGGGCAGCAGCGGCACGAGGTTGAACATGCCGACCGCGAAGTTGACCGTCCCGAGCATCATGAGGAAGAACGCGAGCTTGTCCAGGCCCGGCTCCTTCGATGCGGCGATCTCCCCGCCGATCCGGCTCGCCCCGACCACTCCGATCGGCCCGTTCGGGTCGCGTTTCTGGTTCCCGAAGGCGGCGTTCCAGACCCCGACCATCTTCTTCGGCATGTTGATCAGCGAACCGGCGGTGCGCTTCGTCAGGTCGGTCATCGTGCTGACGACCAGGCCCGGCCCCTGGCGCTCACGGGCGCTCGTCGGGCTGATCCCCAGGAAGCCGACGGTCTCGGTCTTGTTCGGGTCGGTGAGCGACTGCATCTGGTTGGTGGTCACCGGAACGGTGAGGGAGACGTCCTGGCCGCCCCGGTGGACGACGACCGGCACCGTGTGCCCGCCGGACGCCCGGATCAGTCCCTGCAGCTGCTGGTACGAGTGGATCCGCCGGCCCTCGTAGGAGACGATGCGGTCGCCGGGCCGCAGCCCCGCCTGGACGGCCGGGGTCACCGGGTCGCCGGCCCGGCAGTCGCGGCCCGCCTGCGCGGCCGGGATCGTGCACTTGGACACCGAGGCGATCACCGGCTGCAGGGTCGACACGCCGATCCCCATGACCACGACACTGATGAACACGAACGCCAGCAGGAGGTTCATGAACGGCCCGGCGAACATGATGATGACCTTCTGCCACCACTTCTTGCGGTAGAAGACGCGGTCGTCGTCGTCGGGTCCGACCTCTTCGAGGGCGGCGCCGCGCGCCGACTCGATGAGCCCCTGGAAGGGGCCGGTGGACGACTGGCGGACCGTGCCGGGAGTGTCACCCCGGCGCGGCGGCAACATGCCGATCATCCGGATGTAGCCGCCCAGAGGGATCCACTTGACGCCGTACTCCGTCTCGCCCTTGCGCCGTGACCACAGGGTCGGCCCGAAGCCGACCATGAACTGCGGCACGCGGACGCCGAAGAGCTTGGCGAAGGACATGTGGCCAAGCTCGTGCAGGGCGATCGAGGCGAGCAGCCCGAGGAAGAAGACGACGATGCCCACCACGAAAAGGACGCTCATTGCCCGCACACGCTCCTCACCCGTCGTGCCGCAGGCGCCCACCGGGCGCCCTGTGACCGACCCGCTCCGCTCGCCGTGCCGCGCACGCTCACCGAAGGCCTCCGAGATCTCGACCGGTCAAGCGTATGCCGAAAATCAGTTCCCGACGGCCGTCAGAGCCCCGGTGTGCCCTCCCCCGTGCGCCCAAACGCTCGGTAAAGGCCGGCGTCGGTACCCCGAAACGGGACACAAACGGATGAATCAGACGGGGAGGGCCACGTCTTCCCAGCGTTCCGCACGTCCCCGAAGACCGGCACCGAGGCCCGTCAGGGTGTCCTCAGCGGCCGGTCCCCGGCGAACGGCCCCTGTCAGGGGGCGTCGGCGTGGGTCAGCGTCTCCCACCCGAGGAAGTAGCTCGCGCCGGCGGGCCGGTCCTTGGCCACCAGCCTCGCCGTCTCGGGCAGGGATGCCTTCAGCCGGCCGTGGTACTCGTTGTAGCCGACATCCAGGATGCTGCTCTCCGCCGGTCCGCCGAACCGCGTCGTCAGGAACCGTCGGTCAAGTGGACGGCGAGGTCGGGGCTGAACTGGCCGGCCGGCGTGTTCGGCGCGGTGCCGCAGGCGCCGTCGGAGTCACCGGGGACCTTGACCCACAGCAGCATCTCGGCCCCTCCTCCGGACTGGGCCGGGACGCCGAGCTTGCGACCGGCCGGGTTGCACCACTCCCCGTCCTTCGATCCCTTGCCGTTACGGCTGGTGTCGACCACGAACGGCACCGTGCTCGACAGCGAGGCGTTCACCGCCGCCCCGTAGGAGACGGACTCGTCGGTGGTGTAGTAGTTCGAGACGTTGACCGCGAACCCCCGGACGTTGTGCACGCCGGCGGCCTCCAGCCGCTTGGCCATCGTGGCCGGGGCGATCCACTTGGCGTTGCCGCCGTCGAGGTAGGCCCAGGTGTTCGGCGCCTTGCCCTTGAACTGCTCGGTGGCGTACTTCAGCAGGTCGAGACGGATCTGCCGTTCGGAGTCGTTCGGCAGGCAGTCGATCTGGGCGACGGCGTCGGGTTCGATGACCACGACGGCGGGCCGCGTCCCGATCGCGGCGGCGAAGTTCGCGATCCAGGTCCGGTACGCCTCGGGGCTCCCCGCACCGCCCGCGGAGTGGCCCGAGCAGTCACGCCCCGGGACGTTGTACGCCACCAGGACCGGCAGCTTGTCGGCGGTGTCGGCGGCACCCACATAGGCCGAGACCGCAGTGCCGATGTCGCCGCTCCAGTCGCCGAACCAGCGCGCCATCGGCCTGTCGGCGATCGCCGACTTGATCCGGTTCGCGCGGTCGCCCGGATTGTTCTTCACCCAGGTGGCGGGGTTGGAGTCCGGGTCGACATAGAAGCCGCTGGTCATGTCGATCGGATCGCCGGCCGCGGCGGCGGACGCGGGACCGCGCGCGGCGACGGTCCCCGCCGTCCGGCCGGGCGAGCACGCCGTGGTCAGGGCGATGACGGCCGCGACGCCGAGCGCCGCCAGGCCGGTGATCTGCCGGGATGTCCTCGACCGGGATGTCCTCGAATGGGCCATGGAGTTCCTCACGCTCGTGCGATCTGAAAGCCGAGCCCCCGCATACGGCCCCGTCCCCCGGCCGGGCCGAGCGACACGATAGTTGGCGATCTTCGGCCGCTGCCGGTCGTTCCACGGGAATTGAGCCGGAAGTCCTGGCCTCACGTTCCCTCGCGACCCGGCGGCCGACCCCGTCTCCGGGCGGTACTGCTAGCCTGACCATGCCGTTGATCCCGCGCGGGAGAGCGACCTCGCCGCCAGCGAGGTACGCCGAAGGAGCAACTCCTCCCCGGAACCTCTCAGGCCACATGGACCGTGCGGACCAGGCGACCTCTGGAAAGCGGAGCGACGCTCCCGCCGAAGGTGCAAGCCCCCTCTACGGGGGTGAAGCTCTCAGGCACCGATGACAGAGGGGGAGGGCACCGCCACCGGATTTCGCGTGCCAATGGGAGGATGGGATCCCGGCCGCCCGCGTGAATAGGAGCCTGCCCCGATGTCCGCGCCGGACGCCAAGAGAACACCACTCCACGATGTCCACGCCGAGCTCGGTGCCACGATCACCGAGTTCGCCGGATACCTCATGCCGCTCCGCTACGGCAGCGAGACCGCCGAGCACCAGGCCGTCCGCACCAGCGCCGGCCTGTTCGACCTGTCCCACATGGGAGAGATCTTCGTCACCGGCCCCCAGGCCGGGGCGGCCCTCGACCACGCGCTCATCGGGCACCTGTCCGTGCTCGCGGTCGGCCGGGCGCGCTACACGATGATCGTCGATCCGGCCGGGGGCGTCCTCGACGACCTGATCGTCTATCGGCTCGCCCCGGAGACGTTCATGGTGGTCGCGAACGCCGCCAACGCCGCGACCGTGCGCGCCGAGCTCACCGACCGGGCGGGCGGCTTCGACAAGGCCACCGTCGACGACCGGTCCGACGCGTACGCGCTCATCGCCGTGCAGGGCCCCAAAGCCCAGGGGATCCTCGAGAAGCTCACCGACGCCGCGCTCGCCGACCTGAAGTACTACGCGATCCTGCCGGGGAAGATCGCCGGGCTCGACGCGTTGATCGCCCGCACGGGCTACACCGGTGAGGACGGCTTCGAGCTGTTCGTCTCCGCGGGTGACGCCGTGACCGTCTGGAACGCCGTCACGGAGGCCGGCGGCGACGACCTGCGGCCCGCCGGGCTGTCCTCGCGGGACACGCTCCGGCTGGAGGCGGGCATGCCGCTGTACGGCAACGAGCTGACCGCCGAGACCACACCGTACGACGCAGGCCTCGGCCGTGCCGTCAAGCTGGACAAACCCGGTGACTTCGTCGGGCGCGCCGCGCTGGCCGCACGCGCCGACACGCCGCCGGGGCGCACCCTCGTGGGGCTCGTCGCGCGGGGGCGCCGGGTTCCACGCCACGGGTACGACATCGTGACGTCGGACGGCACGCCCTGTGGGGTCGTGACCAGTGGTGCGCCGTCCCCGACGCTGGGCAAACCCATCGCCATGGCGTACATCGACGCGGGCCACACCGAGGACACCGACCTCGCGGTGGACATCCGCGGTAAACACGAGCCGGTCGACAAGGTCGCGCTGCCGTTCTACAGGAGGACTTCGTGAGCACCGTTCCCGAGACGCTTTCCTACACCCAGGAGCACGAGTGGATCACCCAGCCGTCCGACGGCGTGGTGACCGTCGGCATCACCGCCTACGCGGCCGATGCGCTGGGTGACATCGTGTACGTGTCGCTTCCTCAGGAGGGTGCGTCCGTCGAGGCCGGAGAGCCGTGCGGCGAGGCGGAGTCGACCAAGTCGGTGAGCGACGTCTATGCGCCCGTCACCGGTGAGATCGTCGCGGTGAACGCCGCCGTGGAAGAGGACCCCGCCGTGATCAACTCCGACCCGTACGGCGAGGGATGGCTGTTCCGGGTGCGGACCGGTGACGACCCGGGCGACCTGCTCGACGCGCAGGCCTACTCGAAGCTCATCGAGGAGGCGTCATGAACCTGTCCGACCTGCCCCTGTCCGAGATCGATCCGGACGTGGCGGCCGCGATCGCGGACGAGCTGCGACGTCAGCAGTCCACGCTCGAGATGATCGCCTCGGAGAACTTCGCGCCGGTCGGCGTCCTCGAGGCGCAGGGCTCGGTGATGACCAACAAGTACGCCGAGGGGTACCCCGGCCGGCGCTACTACGGCGGTTGCGAGTACGTCGACGTCACCGAGCAGCTGGCGATCGACCGGGCCAAGGCCCTGTTCGGCGCGGACCATGCCAACGTGCAGCCGCACTCGGGCGCGCAGGCCAACATCGCGGTCTACTTCGCGCTGCTGGAGCCCGGTGACACGATCCTCGGCCTGGATCTCGCGCACGGCGGGCACCTCACCCACGGCATGCGGATCAACTACTCCGGCAAGATGTTCGACGTCGCGGCCTACCACGTGGGCCCGGACGGCCTCGTGGACATGGACGAGGTCGCCCGGCTCGCCCACGAGCACCGGCCCAAGATGATCATCGCCGGCTGGTCCGCCTACCCGCGGCAGCTCGACTTCGCCGCGTTCCGGCGCGTCGCCGACGAGACCGGCGCGCTGCTCATGGTGGACATGGCCCACTTCGCCGGCCTGGTCGCCGCGGGACTGCACCCCTCGCCGGTGCCGTACGCCGACGTCGTGACGACGACGACGCACAAGACGCTGTGCGGTCCGCGCGGCGGTCTCATCCTCTGCCGCGAGGAGTACGCCAAGAAGATCAACTCGGCGGTGTTCCCGGGCACTCAGGGCGGGCCGCTCGAGCACGTCATCGCCGCCAAGGCCGTCGCCCTGAAGATCGCCGCCACCGAGGAGTTCGCCGAGCGGCAGGCCCGCACGATCGAGGGCGCGCAGATCCTCGCGGCCCGTCTCCTGCGCGAGGACGCCGCCAAGGCGGGGGTCAGGGTGCTGACCGGCGGCACCGACGTGCACCTCGTCCTGGTCGACCTGGTCGACTCCGAGATCACCGGTCGGGACGCAGAGGACCGGCTGCACGACATCGGCATCACGGTCAACCGCAACGCCGTGCCGAACGACCCCCGGCCGCCGATGGTGACGTCCGGTCTCCGGGTCGGCACACCCGCCCTCGCCACCCGAGGGTTCCAGGCGGCCGACTTCGCCGAGGTCGCCGACATCATCGCGCTGGCGCTCCAGCCCTCGTACGACTCGGCGACCCTGTCCGCCCGGGTCCGCGCGCTGGCGGACAAGCACCCGCTCTACCCCAGCTTGTGACGGATGAGACGATGACGATCGCTCCTGAGGGCCGGAAGTTGTTGCGTGTCGAGGCCAGGAACGCCGCGACACCGATCGAACGCAAACCGCCCTGGATCAAGACCCGGCTGTCGATGGGCCCCCAATACCGCGAACTGACCGACCTGGTCCGCGCCGAAGGCCTGCACACCGTCTGCCAAGAAGCCGGCTGCCCCAACATCTACGAATGCTGGGAAGACCGCGAAGCCACCTTCCTCATCGGCGGCGACCAATGCACCCGCCGCTGCGACTTCTGCCAGATCGACACCGGCAAACCCGCCGCCTACGACCCCGACGAACCCCGCCGCGTCGCCGACTCCGTCACGCGCATGGGCCTCAAATACGCCACCATCACCGGCGTCGCCCGCGACGACCTACCCGACGGCGGCGCCTGGCTCTACGCCGAAACCGTCCGCCAGATCCACACCACCATCCCCGGCTGCGGCGTCGAACTCCTCATCCCCGACTTCAACGCCACCGCCCACCTCCTCGCCGAGGTCTTCTCCGCCCGCCCCGAAGTCCTGGCCCACAACCTCGAAACCGTCCCCCGCATCTTCAAACGCATCCGCCCCGGCTTCCGCTACGACCGCTCCCTGAACGTACTGACCGCCGCCCGCCAAGCAGGCCTGGTCACCAAGTCCAACCTCATCCTGGGCATGGGCGAAACCCGCCAAGAAATCACCGACGCGATGCGCGACCTCCACGAAGCCGGATGCGAACTCCTCACCATCACCCAGTACCTACGCCCCTCCCCCCGCCACCACCCCGTCGAACGCTGGGTCAAGCCTGAGGAGTTCGTCGAACTCAAGGACGAGGCCGAACAGATCGGCTTCTCCGGGACCATGTCCGGACCCCTGGTGCGCTCCAGCTACCGCGCCGGACGCCTCTACCAGCAGGCCATCACCGCCCGCCAGGCGGACTAGGACACCATGGCGATCAGCGTCTTCGATCTTTTCAAGGTCGGCATCGGCCCGTCCAGCTCGCACACGGGCGGGCCGATGACGGCCGCCCACCGGTTCGCCCGTGGCCTCAGGCACGACGGTCTGCTGGAGAAGACCGCGTCCGTCCACGTGATCCTGTACGGCTCGCTGGGACTCACCGGCAAGGGGCATGGCAGCGACAAGGCGGTCATCCTGGGGTTGGAGGGCGACAAACCGGAACTCGTCGACGTCGAGACGGCCGACGAGCGGGTCGCCAAGGTGCGGGAGCGCGGCGTCATCCGCCTGTTCGGCGAGCAGGAGGTGCCGTTCGTCGTGGGCGAGCACCTCGTCTTCGAACGCAAGGAGTCGCTACCGCACCACCCGAACGGCATGCGGTTCACCGCCCGCGACGCCGACGGGACCGAGCTGCGGGAGAAGGTCTACTACTCGGTCGGCGGCGGTTTCGTCGTCGACGAGGACGCCACCGGCGCCGACCGCATCAAGCCGGACGACACCGTCGTGCGTCACCCCTTCGCGACCGGTACCGAGCTCCTCGCCCACACGCGGGAGACCGGCCTGTCGATCTCCGCGCTGATGCTGGAGAACGAACAGGCCTTCGGCCGCGACGCGCGGGAGATCCGCGAGCGCCTGCTCGAGCTGTGGCAGGTCATGCGGGAGAGCGTCACCCGCGGCTGCTCCCGCGAGGGCCTGCTGCCCGGCGGGCTGAAAGTACGCCGCCGCGCGCCCCACCTGCACCGGAAGCTCGTCACGGAGCCCGCCACCGACCCGCTGCACGCGATGGACTGGGTCACGTTGTTCGCCCTCGCCGTGAACGAGGAGAACGCCGCGGGCGGCCGGATCGTCACGGCCCCGACCAACGGAGCCGCCGGCATCGTGCCCGCCGTCCTGCACTACTACGACCGGTTCGTGCCGGGCGCCTCCGACGACGGGATCGTACGGTTCCTGCTGACCGCGGGCGCGATAGGCGTGATCATCAAGGAGAACGCATCGATCTCCGGGGCGGAGGTCGGATGCCAGGGAGAGGTCGGCTCCGCCTGCGCGATGGCGGCGGCCGGCCTCACCGAGGTCCTCGGGGGCACGCCCGAGCAGGTGGAGAACGCCGCCGAGATCGGAATCGAGCACAACCTCGGCCTCACCTGCGACCCGGTCGGCGGCCTGGTACAGGTGCCCTGCATCGAGCGGAACGCCGTGGCCTCGATCAAGGCGATCAGCGCCGCCCGCATCGCGCTGCGCGGCGACGGCCGTCACTTCGTCCCCCTGGACCGGGCGATCAAGACGATGCGCGATACCGGCCGCGACATGCTCGACAAGTACAAGGAGACCTCGCGCGGCGGCCTCGCCGTCAACGTCATCGAGTGCTGATACCGATCCCCCGGCCTCTAAAGTCGGCGGGATGAGCGCTCCTCCTCCCGACAGCGACGCCCGGACCATCGCGCGCCGGGCGTCGTCCTTCGGCGGCCAGGCCGCCGCCTACGCCGCCGAGCGGCCCGGCTATCCCGACGCGGCGGTGCGCTGGGCCCTGCGACCCGTCGCCGCCCGCACGCCGCTGCGCGTGCTCGACCTGGCTGCCGGCACCGGGAAGCTCACCGAGGGGCTGCTGCGACACACCGCGGACGTCGTCGCGGTGGAACCCGACTCCGGCATGCTCGCCGAGTTGCAGGCCCGGCTACCGGGCGTACCCGCCCTGACGGGCACCGCCGAGCGGATCCCCCTCACCGACGGCTCGGTCGACGCCGTCCTGGTCGGGCAGGCCATGCACTGGTTCGACCTGAGCCGGGCGCTGCCCGAGATGGCGCGGGTGCTCGCGCCCGGCGGCGTGCTTGCCGGTCTGTGGAACATCGACGACCACAGGATCCCCTGGGTCAGGCGGCTGAAGGAGGTCTCCCGGAACACGGTGTCCTTCAAGGACTGGAATGCCGAGTCGGCGTTCACTCCGACACCGGAGTTCCCGGCGATCGAGCAGGTGGAGTTCTCCCACGCCCAACGGCGGACCGCCGAGTCGATGGCCGCGACCATCGCCACCCACTCACACGTGCTGATCCTGCCCGAGGCCGAGCGGACGGCCTTGATCACCCGGATCGTCGACTACCTGCGCGCGACGCCGGAGACGGCCTCCGGGGAGTTCGAGCTTCCCATCGTCACGGTGGCGATCCGCTCGCTCCTCGGCTCGCGTTCCGCGCCCGAGGACACGTGACCGGCGGGCCGCGCCGGGTGGTCCGGTGCGTCCAGACCACCCGGCGGGGAATTCCGGCAGAGCCGCAAGGCCAAGGAGTACGAGCAGCTAACCCTTCTGCTTGAGCAGGGAGAGGATCTCGTCGACCGCGCCCCGGACACCTTCCATCTGGGTCTCCAGGCCCCCGACGCTCTTCTCCAACCCCCCGACGCTCTTCTCGAACCCCTCGAACCGGGTCTCAAGCCCCTCGAACCGGGTCTCAAACCCCTCGAACCGGGTCTCGAGGTTGTCCAGGCGGCGGGTGTTCTCCGCGACGCCGTGCTGCAGCTCGGACAGGACGCGCCCGTGCTGGTTCTGCCTGCGTTCGATCCGCGTGACGGCCTCGCGTGTCTCGAGGATCGTGTCGCCGAGAGCCAGGATGTCCTCCCGTGCTCGCTCGTCGACGGCCATGCGTGCTCCTTTCGTCCCACTCCGGCGGAAGCGAGATGGTGGGTTGGCCGCCGTTACGGTGGGGGGGGTTACCGTTGGATGCTGGACTGTGCGGGGCGTAACGGAGACTACACGTTCCGTGTTTATCTCGCACGCCACTCGGCGAGGTCTGCGGCGAAGCCGGCGTTGAGGGCGTAGTGCACGCTGACGACCTTGGCCTTCTTCGGCACGGCGAAAACGATGAACCCCGACCTGACCTGCCCCTGGCGGAGCTTCACGACCTTGGGAAAGCCGGGACCGGCGGTCACCGTCGCCACCGTCGGGTCGTACGTCCGCCCGGCATCGTCCATGACCTTCGCGCCGTAGGTGGGGCTGTCGTCGTACGCGGCGTCGCCGACGTTCTTCAGCACGAAGCGCGCGGCTACGAAGCGCTCGCCCTTCCGCGGCTGCTGGAAGGCGCCGTGGCCGGTCGCGGTGGAGACGATCTGCTTGACCTTGACGGTGAGCCGGAGCCGGCCGGCGCCGCCCGAGTCGTCGGCGCCGCTCAGTGTGACGGCCTGGCCGATCTTCACCCGTTGGATCCGCGTCGTCGCCGAGGGGGTCGGCGACTGGGAGTTCTTCGCGGTCTGCGCGGCGTTGCCGCACCCGGCGAGCAGTGCCGCCGTTCCGACGGCAAGGGCCAGCCTCCGCACCACGTCGCTCCCCATTGGACGGACTGTCAGCACCGCTGGCTCATGATAGGGGCCGGTGCGCGGCGATGGCGACCGAGCGGCGGGGCTCACCTCCGGAGCAAGGAACCCGGCGCACCGGCCGGGCACCGGGCTCAGGACCGCGCGAGTCTCCGGAGCGCGAGTTCGGCGAGCAACGCGGCCCCGTCCGCCAGCACGCCGTCGTCGAAGACCGCGTCCGGTGCGTGGTTGAACGGCGCGGTCGAGGGATCACGGTCGGGCGGACAGGCGCCGAGGAACACGAACGCCCCGGGCACCTGCTCCAGCACGTATGAGAAGTCCTCCGCCGCGGTGATGGGATTGGGTCCCCACACGAACCGGTCGGGGCCGTACAGGTCGCCGATCGTGGCCTCGGCGAACTCCGCCTCGGCGGCGGCGTTGACGGTGACGGGATACCCCATGTGGTGATGGACCTCGACGCCGAGGCGGTGCGCGGCCGCGATGCCGCGCAGAACCTCGTCGACGCCCTCGATGACCCTGGCGTGCGCCTCACGGGAGAAAGAGCGGATCGTCAGGTCGAACCGCGCCTCGGCCGGGATGATGTTGGCGGTGGTGCCGGCGTGGAAGCGGCCGACCGTGATCACCACCGGGTCGAAGGCGTCGAACGTCCGGGTGGTGAACGTCTGCAGCGCCGTCACCATCTCACAGGCCGCCGGGATCGGGTCCTTGGCGAGGTGCGGCTGGGAGCCGTGGCCGCCCGCGCCGCGCACGGTGACGTGAATCTCGTCCGCGGCGGCCATCAGCGGACCGCGCCGGGTCATGAACCAGCCACCCGGAAGGAGCGCTGAGGTGACGTGCAGGCCGTACGCCGCGACGGGCCGTGTTCCGGCCGCGTCGAGCACCCCTTCGGCGATCATGTGGAGCGCTCCGGCGAAGCCCTCCTCACCGGGTTGGAACATGAAGATCACGCTGCCGGCGAAGTCCGCGTCCGCGAGGATCCGCGCCGCACCGACGAGCATGGCGGCGTGCAGGTCATGACCGCAGGCGTGCATCCGGTCCTCGATGCGGCTGGCGTAGTCGAGACCGGAGCGCTCGGTCAGGGGAAGCGCGTCCATGTCCGCGCGCAGGAGGACGGCGGGGCCGGGCGACGAGCCGCGGAGCACGGCGGTCACCGAGGACGACGACCGCCCGAGGCCGATCTCCAGTGGAAGCCCGTCCAGCGCGGCCAGCACCTTCTCCTGGGTGCGAGGCAGCTCCAGGCCCAGCTCGGGCTCCCGGTGCAGGTCTCGGCGGAGGCGTACGAGATCGTCTTGAAGGTCGCCGGTGGCGCGCGGGGAGGGCATGGCTCCTCAGGTTACGCCGCGCCGGCCTCTTGGCGGTCGCGCACGACCCGAAAGATCACGACGCCGGTGATGTCGTCGCGGGCGAGCGCCGCCCGCAGGCGGGTCAGCGCCTCGCCGCGGATCCGCCCCCCGAGTCCGGCGAGGTCCGCGTCGGCGGCACACGTGACGCGCAGCAGCACCCGAGGGCCGGTCGCCCGCCCGGTGAGCCGCGCCCGCACGTCGCGTACGCCGTCGTACGCCGTGACGTCGGCGAGGACCGTGCGGACGGCGACGCGTGCGGCCATCCGTGTCGCGCCGGACCGCGTGTCACCGATCGCCAGCCTGCGGAGCCGCCGGCCCCGCCCCAGGGAGATGAGCCATCCGGCTCCCATGGCACCGACCGCACCGGCGGTCACGGCGACGACGGGCCAGAACCAGCCGTGCGCCGGCATCCAGCGCGACATCCCGGCGGTCCAGATCGGCCGGTGGGCGCATCGCCGCCCGAACGCCCCCCATCCGGCCGCCAGTGCCGAGCCGCCCACGCCCAGGAGCGCCAGGCCGGTCAGCGCGAGCCACACCCGGTTCGTCACGTCTAGTCCTCCCGCCACCTGAGGTGTACGACGACGCGCGGCGCCCGCACCAGGTCGGTGGCGTCGATCCGCGCCCGTACGGCGTCGGCCACCAGTTCCCGCAGCGTGCCCGGGTTCCGGTACCCGGTGGCCGCGTGAACGACGGCCCGACGCCGCAGCGGTCCGCGCAGCCGTACCCTCGCCTCGGTGATGCCGGGTACGCCCAGGGCGGCCGCCTCCAGCGCCGTGCACAGCCCCGCGCGCCCGACTCCGAGGAGGCACCGGGGGTCGCTCGCCTCCATCGCGGCCACGCCTCCGTGTCCGGGCAGCAGGGCGACCAGCACGAGCAGTAGTCCGGCGAGCCCGGCGCCGCCCGCGATGGCGAGGACGGCCGGGTCGTTCCAGGCCATCGTCCGCAGCAGCCGCTCCGCGTGGGCGACGGCCCGGGTCCTCGGGAGGGGATGACCGAGCATGGTGGAGATCAGCCCGGCGGCCGTCCCCGCGCCCGTGACCGTCAGCAGCGCCGCCGTGACGACCGCGGCGGGCGTCCTCCGGGGCCGGAAGAACCGCACCGCCACCCGGCGGAGGTCGGACGGATCCATCGGCCGCGCATGGACGGTGTGCACGACCGTGTCCCCGGCACCGATCGCGTCATCGGTGGTCCCCTCCACGGCGGTCTCCCGTCCGTCGCCCGTCGCACGGTGCCGTCACCGCGCGTCCTGCGGTCGGTTCGCCGGGGGTCGAATCGCTCACTCGAACAGTGAGACTAGAGAGCGGACGGTAATGATCGTTCCGCGACCGGCCCGCGGAACGGGAAACTCAGCGGAACACCACGGTTCGCTCGGCGTTGAGAAGGATCCGGTGTTCGGCATGCCAGCGCACGGCGCGGGCCAGCGCGAGGCACTCCATGTCCCGCCCGACCGCCATCAGCTCCTCCGGCCCCTGGGTGTGCTCGACGCGCGCGACCTCCTGCTCGATGATCGGCCCCTCGTCGAGCCGCGGTGTCACGTAGTGCGCGGTCGCGCCGATGAGCTTCACACCGCGCTGGTGCGCCTGGTGGTACGGACGGGCGCCCTTGAAGCTGGGCAGGAACGAATGGTGGATGTTGATGACGCGGCCCGGCAGCTTCGCGCAGAAGTCGTCGGACAGCACCTGCATGTACCGGGCGAGCACGACGAGGTCCGCCTGGTAGTGCTCGACCAGCGCGAGGAGCTCGGCCTCCTGCGCGGCGCGGGTCTCGGACGTGACGGGCAGGTGGTGGTAGTCGATGCCGTACGACTGGGTCAGCGGCCGCATGTCGGGGTGGTTCGACGCGACCGCGACGATGTCGACGTCGAGCAGGCCGGAGCGCTGACGGTAGAGCAGGTCGTTGAGGCAGTGTCCGTACTTGGACACGAGGATGAGAACCCGGGACCGGACGGCCAGGTCATTCAGGTGCCAGTCCAGCGCGAACTCCCCGGCCAGGGTGCCGAACGCCTCGTGGAGCGCGTCCTGCAGCCCCTCCGGCGCCTCGAACTGGATGCGCAGGAAGAAGCGCCCGGTGCTCCGGTCGCCGAACTGCTGGCTCTCCAGGATGTTGCAGTCGCGCTCGGCGAGCGCCCCTGACACGGCGGCCACGATGCCCGGCCGGTCGGGGCAGGACAGCGTGAGCACGTATTCGGACATGGCCTTACCTTCGAGATGTCGTGGATCATGCGGCCACACGGCCCGGTCGCTCAGGTCACGGGCCGGCCCGCGGTGTCCCTACGAGGGTAACGGGGCGGCCCGACCATCATCGGTGGTCAGGCCGGTGACGGCGCCAGGGCACCCCTTCCACCCTCAGAGATGGGCAAAACCTGCGGCGGCATGAGCGTACCGGCCGTGCGCCATGTTCGGAGCGGCCATACTTCACCCTGCCGACCAGGAAATTTAACGCGCGTGGCGGGTCGCACTCCGACCGACGGCCGTATTCTCCGCACCGGGTTTCCGGACCACTCGAGGGAGATGATCAGGTGCTGAGAGGCCCAGTCGTCGTGATGGCGGCGCTCGCCCTGACGCTCTTCGCGCCGTGCGGCTCGCCGGCCCGCGCCGAGACGGCGGCACCCGCGCGGCACGCCGTGCTGATCGGTGTCCCGGGCCTCCAGTGGAGCGACGTGAGCCCCACCGCGACGCCGCACCTCTGGCGGCTCGCGCGGGGGGCCGCGGCCGGGCTGCTGTCGGTCCGTGCCGTGGGCCGGCTGACCTGCCCGGGTGACGGCTGGACGACCGTGTCGGCCGGCGCCCGGTCCGCGGCGGGCCCGTACTGCCGCCGGGCGATCACCGTCTCTCCCTCCGGAACGGGCGCCGTCGTGAACGACATCGCCACGATCCGCCGTGTCAACGCCGGATTCGGCACGGTCGGGCTGTTCGGGGACTCCGTGCACCGGGCGGGCGGCTGCACCACCGCCGTGGGTCCCGGAGCGGCGCTGGCGGCCGGCGACCTCGGCGGCCGCGTCGACACGTACACGCGGGACATCGCCACGCTGCCCGCGGGCGACTGGGCGCGCTGCGCCGCCACCGTCGTCGACGCGGGCGCCGTCGCCGGGCCGGACCGCGCGTCCTCGGCGCGCCGCGCGGACGCCGCGGTCGGGGCGGTGCTGGCGCGCCTGCCGGCCGACGCCGACGTGCTCGTCGCCGGGATCTCCGACCACGACCGGACACCGCACCTCCGGCTCGTGCTGGCGACCGGGCCGGGGACCGCCGGGCGCTACCTCGGCTCGGAATCCACCCGGCGGGCCGACATGGTGATCCTGCCGGACCTCACCGCGACCATGCTGGCCTGGCTCGGCGTCCCCTACCCGGCCGGGCTGATCGGCACCCCGCTGCTCCCGGACGCCCACCGCCCGGCCGTCCTCGACTCGGCGGTGAACGACCTCAGGGCACAGGACGTCGCGGCTCAGACCCACCGCGACCTGCTCCCCCGTTTCTTCGCGGCGTTCGTGATCGGACAGCTGCTGCTCTACGGCGCGGCGGCCCTCGCGCTCCAGCTTCGGTGGGCCGGGCGGCGGCGCGTGCGGATCCTCGCCGCCACGCGCCTGACCGCACTGGTCGCGGCCGCCGTTCCCGCCTCGACGTACCTGGTCAACCTGGTGCCGTGGTGGCGCGCCGCCCACCCGCTCCCCTCCCTCGTGGCGGCCATCGCGGCCGTCGACGCGCTCGTGGTCGCGGTCGCCGTGTCCGGGCCGTGGCGGCGGCGGGTGCTCGGTCCCGGCACCGTCATCGCGGGCATGACCGCCGCCGTGCTGGGAGCGGACCTCCTCACGGGCAGCCGACTACAGCTCAACAGCCTCATGGGGTACTCCCCGCTGGTGGGCGGCCGCTACTACGGCATGGGCAACATCGCCTTCGCGGTGCTGGCCACCTCCACGCTGCTGGCCGCCTCCGGGGTGGCCCAGTGGCTCGAACCCCGCCGGGGCCGCAGGGCGGCCGTCGCCGCCGTGCTCGCCATGACGATGACCGCCGCGCTCCTGGACAGTTGGACCGCCTGGGGCAGCGACTTCGGCGGTCTGATCGCGTTCGTCCCCGGCCTGGCCACGACGGCGCTGCTGGTGAGCGGCCGCCGCGTGTCCTTTCTCCGGCTGCAGGTGCTCCGCGCGGCCGGCATGGCGCTCGTACTCGGGGTGGCGTTCATCGACCATCTGCGGCCGCCCGCCGAGCAGACGCACATGGGCCGCTTCTTCGGCCAGCTCGTCGAGGGCAACGCCCTGCCCTGGCTGGAACGCAAGTTCACCGCCATGATCCGTACGTTCGGCAACCCGACGCTCCTGCCCATCGTGGTCGCGGCCTTCCTGTTCCTCGTGCTCGTGCTGCACCGGCCGGGCCGTGCCGGGGCCGGCGGCCTGCAGCTCGCCTACGACCGCGCCCCGATGCTGCGGGCCGGCCTGTCGGGTGCGTTCGTGACCGCCTTGGTCGGCGGGGCGGTGAACGACTCGGGGCTCGCGGTGCCCGCCCTCGCCCTGGCCGTGGCCGTCCCGCTCGCCCTCACCGCGGCCGTGATCGCGCTCGAGGTCCGGGAAGGCTCCGATGCCCCGACCGGCCCGGTCCCCGGCCTCGCCCTGCGCACCGTCGAAAACTGATTCGACCGCTCCATAGCGGTAGGCCCTGTGGAGAAGACCCCACCCCCTCAGCGGGCGGCGTGACACGCGCTGGGCCATCGACTCGCACGTCGGTGCTATGGCGCGCACAGATTCGTACTACCAGTGAGTAGTTTCGAGGGGTGCGGGCGGGTTGGATCGGTGCCATGCGACGGGTTGCGGCGCTCGCGGTCATCGTCCTTCTCCTCCTCGGCGCGTGCGAGTCTCCGGGCTCCGGTGGGCACGGCTCGCCTCGGCCGGGGGCCTCTCACAGGCCCGCGGGCCACAAGGCGCCGGCGTCGGTCGGCGGCGTTCCCACGGCGGCGGGCACCCACCGGATGAAGATCGATGTGGGCACGCCCGGCCACCGGGAGTACCTGATCCACGTCCCTGCGGCGCTGGCGGAGCAGCGTTTCCGCTCGGGCCGCCCTGCACACCCCCTCCCCGTCGTGCTGGCCCTGCACGGCGGGGCCGACAACATGAACGGCTTCGAGAAGAAGACCGGGTTCGACGGCGTGGCCGACGACCACGGGTTCCTCGCCGTCTATCCCGACGGGTTCGCCTTCACGTGGAACGCCGGGGACTGCTGCGCCCCCGCCCGGCCGGCCCACATCGACGACGTCGGCTTCCTCACCAGGCTCATCGATCACCTGACCGGCATCGGGCTCGCCGATCCGAAGCGGGTCTACGTCACGGGGTTCTCCAACGGCGCGGGCATGGCCTACCGGTTCGCCTGCGAGGTCGCGGGGAAGGTCGCCGCGATCGGGGTCGTGTCCGGCGCGCTGGCCACGGCCTGCCATCCCGCCCGGCCGGTCGCGGTGATGGTCTGGCACGGCACCGAGGACCACAACGTCCCGTACGACGGCGGCGGGCATCGTGATCTGGGCGATCGCCGGCCGTTTCCCCCCGTGAGCAAGGCGGTGGACTTCTGGCGTCGGGCCGACGGCCTGTCCCCGCTCCGGACGAGCGTCGATCGCGGCTGCCGGTCCACGGGACGCGGTGACGCCGGCGTCGAGGTCGTCCTGTGCACGGTCGTCGGTGGCGGGCACCAGTGGCCGTCCGACGCGAGCCGCCGGCTCTGGGCGTTCTTCGCCGCTCATTCCCGGACGTGAACTCTTTTCATATTCGACCGGTCTGTGGCACGCTGCGGGCATGACGCTGCGCAAACGGTACGACATGGCCACATCTCACCTGGAACCCCCATTCGCCATCGTCGATCTCGCGGCGTTCCGCTCCAACGCGGCGGATCTGACCCGGCGCGCGCACGGCAAGCCGATCCGGGTCGCCAGCAAGTCGGTGCGCTGCCGGGCACTGCTCGAACAGGTGCTGGCCATGGACGGATTCGCCGGCATCATGGCGTTCACGCTCCCGGAGGCGCTGTGGCTGGCCGGCGAGCGGGTCAGCGACGACATCCTCGTCGCCTATCCGACGGCCGATCGGACCGCCCTCGCGCGGCTGGCCGACGACGAGCACGCCGCGGCCACCGTCACCGTCATGGTCGACTGCGTCGAGCACCTCGACCTCATCCAGAAGGCGACCGGCGGCCGCCCCGTCCGGGTCTGCATCGACATCGACGCCGCGTGGCGCGCGGCCGGTGGCCGCATCCGCGTTGGAGCGCTCCGATCCCCCGTGCGCTCGCCCGAACAGGCCGCGGAGCTCGCGCGGGAGGTCGGCCACCGCCCGGGCCTGCGGCTGGTCGGCCTGATGGCGTACGAATCCCAGATCGCGGGTGTCGGGGACGACCCGCCGGGCCGACCGATGTTCTCCCGCGCTCTCCGCCTGATCCAGGCGCAGTCGCGCGTCGAGTTGGCGCGCCGCCGGGCGCTGATCGTCAAGGCGGTACGGGAGATCACCGACCTGGAGTTCGTCAACGGCGGCGGGACCGGCAGCGTCGAGAAGACTGCGGCCGAGAAGGCGGTGACCGAGGTGGCGGCGGGCTCGGGCCTGTACCAGTCCGTGCTGTTCGACCACTACACGAACTTCTCCGGCAGCCCGGCGGCGCTGTTCGCCCTACCCGTCGTACGGCGCCCCGGGCCGGGCGTGGTGACCGCGCTCGGTGGCGGCTACCTCGCCTCGGGGGTCGCCGACCGGAACCGGCTTCCGCAGCCGTACCTGCCCGCCGGGCTGCGCTTCGACGCGCGAGAGGGCGCCGGCGAGGTGCAGACCCCGCTGCTCGGCGCCGCCGCCGACGGGCTGCGGATCGGCGACCGGGTGTGGTTCCGGCACGCGAAGGCCGGTGAGTTGTGCGAGCGGTTCGACACCCTTCACCTGGTCGACGGCGACCGTGTCATCGACTCGGTACCGACCTACCGTGGGGAGGGAAGGACGTTCCTCTGAGCCGAGGCCTCCCCCGGCTGGAACTTCTCGAACATCTCCTGGGAACGCTCCAGGAGCGCGTAATGTCGTACGACAGTGTTGAGATCCCCACGGATGGGAGGCGCCGTGGACCAAGTCAGACCGATGATCGCGCCGCCGGGTCGCCCGCCCGAGCCGCGACTGGAAGATCCGTGCGTCGAGCGGGAGACCGCCGCCGAGCTCCTGCACGGCGACGCCGGTGGTCTCGATGTCTTCCTGGCCGGCACGGTGTTCATGGACATGATCTTCACCGGCCTGCCGGGCCTGCCGCCGCCCGGGACCGAGTTGATCACCGACGGCCTGGGGTCGGCGCCGGGCGGCATTGCCAACATCGCGGTCGCGATGAGCCGGCTGGGACTCAACGTCGGTCTGGCCGCGGCGTTCGGCGACGACATGTTCGGCGCCTACCTGTGGCGGACCCTGTCCGAGCAGGAGGGGGTGGGGCTCGCCCATTCCCGGCGGCTGCCCGGCTGGCCCACGCCGGTCACCGTGTCGCTGGCCTACGACGCCGACCGCAGCATGGTGACCTATCACCGGCCCATGCCGGTGCTGCCCGAAGCGCTCGTCGGCACCCCGCCCAGAGCCAAGACCTGCTTCCTCGACCTCGCCCATCCCGTGCCGGGATGGGCCGCGACGATGCGCGAGAACGGCGCCGCCGTCGTCGCCGACGTCGGCTGGGACCCCACCGAGACCTGGTCCGTCGACGTCCTCGACCGCCTCGAGCTGGTCGACGTGTTCCTGCCCAACGCCGTCGAGGCCATGGCGTACACCCGGACCAGCTCGCCCGAGCAGGCCCTCGACGCCCTGGTCGAGCGCGTGCCCATCGTCGTGGTCAAACGCGGCGGCGACGGCGCGATCGCGATCGACACGACGACGGGCGAGCGCGCCGAGGTGACCGCGCTGCCGGTCAGGGCCCTGGACCCCACCGGTGCCGGCGACGTGTTCGCCGCCGGATTCGTCTACGGCACCCTCGCCGGGTGGTCCCTGAACGAGCGGCTGCGGTTCGCCAATCTCTGCGCCGGGCTGTCCGTCCGGCACCACAGCGGGTCGCTGGGCTCGCCCTGCTGGGGCGAGATCGCGGCGTTCGGCGAGTCCGGCGAGGTGCCCGACGAGATTCTGCGGGACTACGCCTTCGTCGTCCCCTACATCCCCGACTCCTCGGCCGACACGGTGGCGCGCGCGGAGCCGACCGTACGCCATGCGTGATTCGTAACGAACGGCCGCACCACCGAGAAGATCTTGAGAGTAGGCCTCGCCGCCTATCGCCGGTTCGGTTGACGAAGGAGCCCCGCCATGCGGAAACCGTTCGTGGTCCTGACAGCGGCACTGGTCGCCGCGTCCGCCTGCGCCCCCGGGTCCGGCGGTGACAAGCCGAAGTCGACGGCGCCCAGCGCCGTCAGCACGGACGTCGCCAAGGCCGGCCCGGTCACGCTGACCGTCTGGGACCAGGAGGTCCTCGGGGGCCAGAACGAGCAGATGGAGAAGCTCAACGCGGCGTTCCACGCCAAGTATCCGAACGTGACGATCAAACGGGTGTCGCGGTCCTTCACCGACCTGGAGAAGACGCTGCGCCTCGCGCTGTCCGGCGGCAGCCCGCCCGACGTCGTCGAGGCGAACCAGGGGTACGGCATCATGGCCGCCCTCGTGAAGGCCGGCGCGCTGGTCCCCCTGGACCCGTACGAGCAGGCGTACGGCTTCCGAAAGCGCTTCCCCGCCGGGCTGAACCAGCTCAACAGCGTCACCCCGGACGGCAAGACGATCGGCTCCGGCAGCCTGTACGGCGTCGCGATGACCGGCGAGGCCGTCGGGATCTACTACAACACCGACAAGCTCACCAAGCTGGGTCTCAAGCCGCCGACGACGTGGGCGGAGTTCGAGCAGGACCTGGCGACGGCCAAGGGCAAGGGCGAGACCCCGATCTACCTGGCCAACCTGGAGAAGTTCCCCGCCATCCACGAGTTCGGGGTGCTGCTCGGCCAGACGACGGGCAAGGACGCGCTGCGGAACCTCGTCTTCGGCCGCGGCGGCGCCTGGACCGATCCATCGGTCGTGCAGGCCGCGCAGAAGCTCGCCGACTGGGCCAAGAACGGCTACTTCCCCTCCGGCGTCAACGCCGGCAAGTACAACGACTCCCCCGGACCGTTCGCCAAGGGCGAGGGCGTGTTCCTGATCGGCGGCCCGTGGTTCGCCGCCGACCTGCAGAAGAAGATGGGGGACAAGGTCCGCTACCTCCTGCCGCCGCCCGCCCAGGCCGGAGGGGCGCCCGCCGCCACTCTCGGCGGCCCGGGCCTGCCCCTCGTGATCACCTCCAAGTCCAAGCACCCGGACGTCGCCGCCGCGTACCTGAACTTCATGACCACCCCGCAGGCGATGGACGTCGTCACCCAGACCGGCGGGCTGGCCGCGGTGACCCCCGCGAGCGCGCAGCCGACCACGCCCGTGGGCCGCGACCTGTACTCCGCCTGGAAGACCGCCAGCGAGAAGGACATCCTCGTCCCCTACCTGGACTACTCCACGACGACCTTCCTCGACACGCTCGGCGGCGTCCTGCAGGAGATCATCGCGGGGAGGAAGACGGCACAGCAGGGCATGCAGGACGCCCAGCGCGACTACGCGGCCTTCCTGGCCAAGCGGTGAAGCCCCCGGTCACCAGAGCACCCGACCACGCGGCCGGCGACCGCGCACCCGACCCGGCCCCGGCTCCCGCACGCCCGGCGGGTGCCAGGCCGCCGGGCGAGCCCCGCAGGATCGGCTACCTCTACGTCCTCCCGGCCCTGGTGGTCTACGCGGCGTTCCTGCTGTGGCCGCTGCTGCACGGCGCGTACCTCTCGCTGTTCCACTGGGACGGGCTCACCGTCGGCACGTGGGCCGGGCTCGGCAACTACACGCAGGCGATCAGCGACCCTCACCTGCGCGGCACGTTCCGACACGCCGCCGTGCTCGTGCTCTTCTACGCCGTCCTCCCCTGCTGTATCGCGTTCCTGCTGGTCGCCGTCATGTCCCGGTCCCGGCCACGCGGCCTGACCTTCTTCCGTACGGTGCTGTTCCTGCCGCAGGTGGTGGCCATGGTCGCGGTCGCGGTGGCCTGGCAGTGGATCTACTCCGAGCACGGCCCGATCAACGGCACGCTGCGCCTCGTCGGCCTGGGCGGGCTCGCCCGCGGCTGGCTGGGCGACTTCACCTGGGCACTGCCGTCCGTGGGGCTCATCGGCACGTGGGCGGAGATCGGGCTCGCCATGGTGCTGTTCCTGGCCGGCGTGCAGAAGATCCCCCGCGAGCTGTACGAGGCGGCGCGCGTGGACGGCGCCGGGGCCGTCCGGGAGTTCTTCGCGGTCACCCTGCCCGGCCTCCGGCGGGAGCTGTCCGTGGCGCTGACACTGACCATCATCGCCGCCCTCCGCAACTTCGACCTGATCTACCTGACCACCGGCGGCGGCCCCGGCGACGCGACACGGGTCCCGGCGTACGAGGTGTACAACCGGACGTTCAACACCGGAGAGGTGGGGCTCGCCTGCGCCATCGGCATCACGATCGCGATCGTCGTGTTCGCCGTGACCGCCGGCGTCGGCCGCCTCGTGGAGGGCCGCGCGTGACACCCACGACCTCGCGTGCCGAGCGCACCACGACGTACGCGGTGCTGATCGTCTTCACGGTGATCGCCGTGTTCCCCCTGCTGGCGGTCGCCTCCCAGGCGTTCGGCCTGCCGCACCCGTCCACCGACGCGTTCACCGGAGCCTGGCGGAAGGGCCACTTCGCGCGGTACCTGACCAACAGCCTCATCGTCGTCACCGTGGTCGTCCTCGCCGCCTCGGTGCTGTCGATCCTGGCGGGGTACGCCCTGGGAACGATGGAGTTCACGGGCACGACAGCGCTGTTCTACGTGTTCCTCGCCGGTCTGATGGTGCCGACCGAGGCCATCGTGGTGCCGCTGTACTTCGACCTGCGCTCCGTCGGCCTCGACAACACGCTGCCCGGCCTCATGCTGCCGCAGATCGCGCAGTCCGTGTCATTCGGGGTGTTCTGGATGCGCGCCTACTTCCGGTCGGCCCCACGCTCCCTGATCGAGGCGTCCCGCATGGACGGCGCCTCCAGCTGGACCACGCTGTGGCGGGTGCTGCTGCCGGTCGGCCGCCCGGCGATCCTCACCATGGTCGTACTGATCGCGATGTGGACGTGGAACGAGTTCCTGCTCGCCCTGGTGATCATGAACTCCAACGAGGACCTGCGCACCGCGCCGCTCGGCCTGTCGATCTTCCAGGGCCAGCACCAGACCGAGTACCAGATGCTGATGGCCGCCGCGCTCATCGTGGCGGCGCCCGTCGTGCTCGTCTACGTCTTCCTCCAGCGGCACTTCATCGCCGGAATGCTCTCGGGGGCGATCAAGGAATAGCGTGACCCACAAGGAGTTGACGCCCATGCGCACGAAGCTCGCCCTCTCCCTGACACTCGCCGCGGGCCTGATGGGCCTGGCGCCCCCCGCCCACGCCGCACCGGCCGACCCGCCCCGGCCGGGCCGACTCGACGTGCTGTTCGTCGGCGCGCACCCGGACGACGAATCGTTCAACCTCTCCACGTACGGGCAGTGGCACGAGAAGGCGCACGTGAAGACCGGGGTGCTGACCATCACCCGAGGTGAGGGCGGCGGCAACGCCGTCGGCACCGAGGAAGGCCCGGCGCTCGGCCTGCTCCGCGAAGGCGAGGAACGCGCCGCCGTCGCCAAGGCGGGCATCACCGACGTCCACTACCTCGACAAGGTCGACTTCTACTACACCGTCAGCGACCGCCTCACCCGCGACGTCTGGGACCACGAGTCGACGCTCGCCAAGGTCGTCCGGCTCGTCCGCGAGACGCGCCCCAAGGTCATCACGACCATGACGCCGTCCCCCATCCCCGGCCAGCACGGCAACCACCAGGAGGCCGGGCGCCTGGCCGTCGAGGCCTACTACCTCGCGGCCGACCCGAAGGCCTTCCCCGAACAGCTCACCAAGGAGCACCTCAGGCCCTGGCGCGCCGCCCGCCTGCTCCACCAGGAACACCTCGTCAAGAGCGGCACCGGCGCCTCCTGCGAGACGACGTTCACGCCCACCGACCCCAGCGCCGACGTCTACGGCGTCTGGGACGGCCGCGCCTCCGCGAGCGGCAAGACCTGGGCGCAGATCGAGGCCGAGGCCGGGCGCCTCTACGCCAGCCAGGGCTGGGCACACAACCCTGACGCCCCCGGCGACCCGAACAAGATCGGCTGTGACTACTTCACGCTGGTCGACAGCCGGGTGCCGTTCACCCGCGGGAACCACGATCCGCTCGCCGCGCTCGAAGGCGCGACCTACCCTGCCAAGGGCGGCCTTCCCCTCGGCACCGAGTTCTCCCTGACCACCAGCCGCTTCGGCGTCGCCCCCGGCGAGCCGTTCACCGTCACCGCGCACGCCTCGGTGCCCGGCCGCGTCGCGCTGTCCGTGCCCGCCGGCTGGACCGTCACGGGATCGGGCGCCCTGCGTCACGGCGCCGCGACGTTCACCGTCACCGCCGCGGGCAAGGCCGGCCGCGTCCGGCTCGGCGCGACGCTGGCCGGCGCACACGGCACCGGCACCACCGGCCGCGCCGTCGAGGTCGAACCCGCCGTCACCGGCCGCCAGCAGCCGCTGCCCCGCGTCTCCGACTTCGACGCCTGGGCGGCCGAGACCGGCGCCCCGCAACTGTCCGACCGGGTCAAGCGGGTCCTCACCCTCGCCTCCGGCGGCTCCCGCCAGGTCCGCGTCGACCTCGCCGACACCACGAAGGAGGCCCAGAAGGGCTCCGTCGCCCTCAACCTGCCGAAGGGCTTCGCCGCCGACGCCGCGTCCAAGCCGTACACCCTCGCCGCCGGCGCGACCGGCTCGGTGACCTTCACCGTGCGCGACACCGACACGTCACTGCCGACCTCCAACCAGGGCGGCAGCGGCGGCGACTACGACTACACCATCACGACCACGTCCTCCGGCTCCCCCGACGTCGCGACCGCCACGCTCGAACTGGTTCCGGCCACCACCGTCCCGCACGCGGCCAAGGAGCCCACGGTCGACGGCGCGGAGTCCGCCGCCGAGTACCCCGGCCCCACCCTGAACCTCTCCCGGCTCTGGGAGGGCACCGCCTGCGAGTCCGCCGCCGACTGCGCCGCCACCGGCAAGGTCGCCTGGTACGACGACGCCCTGTACGTCCTCGTCCACGTCACCGACGACAAGCAGGGCAGCGTCCTCGACCCCGCCGACTGCAAACGGCACTGGCGGACCGACTCCGTCGAGATCTCCCTCGACCCGCGCGGCGACGCCGAGAACACCTCCACCACCTTCAAGACCGGCATCCTGCCCACCACCACGAGCGGGACGCCCTGCTTCGAACGCGATGCCGACAACCGCCAGGGCCCCGGCACGCAGACCGCCCCCGGTATGCGGGTCGCCTCGACCGTCAGCAAGCCCTACACCGGATACACCGTCGAAACGAAGATCCCGCTCGCCGACCTGCCCGCCGCCGTCGACCCGTCCCGGCTCGGCCTCGACATCTTCGTCTACGACTCCGACACCACCGACAAGACCGGCCAGACCCGCATCGGCTGGTCCACCTGGGGCGGCGTCCAGGGCGACCCGTACCGCTGGGGCCTGGCCACCCTCCCCGGCTACACCCCGCCGTCCGGCCGGCCCACCACCGCACCGCCCCCGGTGATCTCCAAGACCGCGGCGCTGTCCGTCAACTCGCCCCAGTCGATCCTGCAGGCCGCCACCATCGGCGTCCCCCTCGCCGCCGGACCGGCCGCACCCCGATCCGACACCGCCCGCGTCGTCGGACGGCCCACGGTGAACGGCGGCGCCGTCACCTTCCGGCTCCGGGCCACCGGCCCCGGCACCGCGTACGCCTATGTCTGGAACGGAAAGATCCTCGGTGAGAAGAAGGTGGCCTTCACCGAGGCGGGGACCCGCACCCTGACGGTCCCCGGCGCCGACGGCACGCTCAGCGTGGCCTTCGACGCCCAGGCGGGCGGCACCGCGAGCACCGCCGTACGCCTGCGCTGACGAGAACGACGAAGCGCCCAGGTCCCGCCGGCAAGGGACGTGGGCGCTTCGTTCGTACGATCAGCGGCGGCGTCGGCGCAGCAGCAGGCGGATCGCGACGGTCGTCACCACGACACCGGCGCCGAGCAGGACCGGCCCGGTCAGCGGGCTGCGCGGCCGATCCCGGGTCTCCTTGCGGGCGATCGCGCCGATGTCCTCGGCGACGCGCCCGGCCTCCTCCTTGACCTTCGCCATGCCACGCTGCGCGGCGTTCTTGGGGCTCAGCCGGTCGGCGAGCTCGTCGATGCTGCGCGCCAGCTCCTCGCGCGTCTGCTCGATGTCCCGCTCAATCGCCGCTGGATCGCGGGCTCTGTCGGCCATGAGGTTTCCTTCCTGCGGTCGTGATCGAATCGGCGGCATGACCCCCGGACAAGTCTGTCAGGTACGACCGCCGTACATCGCCTCCTGGCCACTTGTACCCCGATCACGCGCCGTATGCTGCGACACGGGTACGGTGGGACTCAGCTCGATCGGAAAGGTGATCCAGTGACGGAGCAACGACTGCAGCCCGGAGACGTGGCCCCGGAGTTCACGCTTCCCGACGCCGACGGCAACCCGGTGTCGCTGTCGTCGTACCGCGGCCGACGCGTGATCGTCTACTTCTACCCGGCGGCCATGACGCCCGGCTGCACCAAGGAGGCCGTCGGCTTCCGCGACGCCCTCCCCGCGCTGGAGGAGGCGAGTGTGGCCGTGCTCGGCGTCTCCCCCGACGAGCCCACCAAGCTCGCGAAGTTCCGCGACCGCGACGAGCTGACCTTTCCGCTGCTGTCCGACCCCGAGACCAAGGTCCTGCAGACGTACGGCGCCTACGGCGAGAAGAAGCTGTACGGCAAGACCATGGTCGGCGTCATCCGGTCGACGTTCGTCGTCGACCCCGACGGCAGGATCGAGAAGGCCTTCTACAACGTGAAGGCCACCGGCCACGTCGAACGCATCCTCAAGGAACTCGGCCTCTGACCCGACCGCCGCAAGACTGTCCGACCCTGGCGCTATCTTCGCCCCAATCGACAGTTTCCATTTCTGCCGTCAAGCGTGGGACAAGGAAAGCCGGCAGCGCGCAACCTGACGCCCGATCAGGTTTTCGCCGGAAATCCTGCGAACGTATGCCGGTAGAATGAACGGCAAGAAGAGCAAGGGGCCGTAGCCCAACCGGCCGAGGCACACGGTTTAGGTCCGTGACAGTGTGGGTTCGAGTCCCACCGGCCCCACAATGTGATGTCTCAGGACATCGGAAACCCTCCGAACCCACGGTTCGGAGGGTTTTTCATCGTCACATGCGGGGCTTCAGGGCGTGCGGTCTGCGGACGGCATTCAGGGTTTGCGGGCGACGCCGGCGTACATCCAGCGGGTGCCGTCTCCGGTGCCGGGGTCGGGCCGCCACTGGGGCACCCACACCACACCGGGCTCCAGCAGGTCGAAGCCGTCGAAGAGGGCCTCGACCTCCTTCTGGGTCCGGCTCCGCAGGCGGGCGGTGGCGTTCTTCCACGCGCTCACGGCCTTGTCGCCCGTCTCCGGGTGCCCTTCGGTCGTGCTGTGCGACATGATCAGGAGGCTGCCGGGGGCCATGACCTCGCGGAACGCCTTGATCGCGTCGCGTATCTCGTCGTCGGTGGCGAAGTGCAGCACCGCCAGCATCAGCACGGCGACCGGCTCGTCGAAGTCGATCAGTGACCGCGTCTTCGGGTGCTCGAGGATGGCGGCCGGTTCGCGGAAGTCGGCCTGGATCACGATGGTGGTCTCGGACGGCGGCAGCAGCGCCCGGGCGTGGACGAGCACGATCGGGTCGTTGTCGACGTAGACGACGCGGGCGTCCGGGGCGAGCGACTGGGCCGCCTCGTGCACGTTGCCCTGGGTGGGGAGCCCGGTGCCGAGGTCGAGGAACTGCCGGATGCCGCTCTCGACGGCGAGGCGCACGGCCCGGCCGAGGAACGCGCGGTTCTCGCGGGCGGCGCGGGGGATGTCGGGCCCGGCCTCCATCGCGATCTCGGCCGCCGCCCGGTCGGCGGCGTAGTTGTCCTTGCCGCCGAGGAAGACGTCGTAGATCCGGGCCGGGCTCGGCGTCCGGACGTCGATGCCCGGTGGGGCCTGTTCCTCGCCCCGGTCCGTCCCGCTCGCCGCCGGGTCCGTTCCGTTCGTCACGGCCGCCACCCCCTCATCGGTCGCCGATCGACTCTGGTCGACTCGTAGAGATCATCGTACTGATCGGTATCCGTGGTGGCGCCGCATGCGGACATCCCGTACGCCGCCGGCGACCTCCGCGCCTGCCATCCGCTCGGCCGGAGACGTGAAAGGCGGGCCCGGCGTCGTGCTCGCCGGGCCCGCCGTCTCATTCGCCTAGAAGGCACCGGTTCCGTTGGGGGTGCCCAGGCCGGTGGGGCCGTCCCAGCCGGTGCGGGCCTTGCACAGCTGCGAGGTGGAGCAGCTGCCGTTGCTGCCCGAGGTCACGTCGAACAGCGAACTGGAGTGCGAGTAGGGGTAGTTGTTGTCGATGCTCGCGGCGTTGCCGGCCGCGCCGTACACGCCGCCGATGACGGGCGCCGCGACGCTGGTGCCGCCGAAGACCATCCAGCCGCTCTGGCCCTGGTAGGCGGTGCTGTCGTAGACGGCGACGCCGGTGTTCGGGTCGGCGACCGCGGAGACGTCGGCGACGGCGCGGCGGGAGCAGCCCGTTCCGACGCCGGACTGGCCGGACAGTGCGGTGTTGTAGGACGAGCAGCCGCTGCCCGCGCCGCTCCAGGCGGTCTCGGTCCAGCCGCGGGTGTTGCTCGCGGTCTTCAAGGAGGTGCCGCCGACGGCCGTGACGTAGTGCGAGGAGGCCGGGTACTCGACGCCGTAGCCGCTGTCACCCGAGCTGACGGTGATCGCCTTGCCGGGGTGGTTGTAGTACGTGCCGTAGGTGGAGTCCGACGCGTCGGAGCCGCCGTAGCTGTTGCTGATGACGTTGGCGAGGCCGGCCGCGGTGTTCTCGGCGGTGCCGAGGTTGGCGAACGACGCGGAGGTCGCCTCCACGAGCACGATCTTGCAGTTGGGGCAGACGGCGGAGACCATGTCGAGGTCGAGGGAGATCTCCTGCGCCCAGCCGCCGTCCGTGCTCGGGTATGACGTGCCGCCGGTCTGGTTGACCTTCTTGAAGCAGCCGTTGGCGGTCGTGCACGCGGGGAGCCCGTACTGGCTCCGGTAGACGCCCAGGTCGGCCTCTGCCGTGGGGGCGTTGTAGGCGTCGACGATGGCGACGGTCTGGCCGGAGCCGCCACTGGCCGACAGCTTGTAGGCGCTTTGCAGGTTGGCCGGCGACAGGCCGGACGGGGCCGCGGCCGCGCGCCGTACGGCGGCGGCGCTGGTGGCGACGTCACCGCGGACGAGCGCGTTACAGCTCGCCCGGCCCGCTCCCGGCGTGGAGCAGGCGTGGTGGAACGGGTGTTGGACCACGGGCGCCGCCGCGACGGTCGCGCTCGTGGCGGCGGCCGGGGCGGCGGAGGCCGGGCTGGACAGGAAGGGGACCAGGGCGAGGATCAGCCCACCCGCAAGGGTCCCTGCTGTGCGTCGTCGCATGTGCTCTCCTCAGAGCCGGCGGGGGGAACGACGCCCAGATCCTCACATGCGTCTCGACAACACCAAAAGGGCCTAGTTTGGTCGCTTTTTCGGCAATACCTGCCAAATCTGTAAAAAACAATGACAATAACGGTGTGCGTCAATACATCTATCTGAAATGTCAAGGAGGTGACGGTAAAACTCCGGCAAAGTCGCCCTGAGCTCGAGGCGCGGCCGTGCCCGTCGAGCCGGCCGCGCCTCGTGCTGGAACGAGCGTCAGACGATCGCGGTCACCTCGACCTCGAGCAGGGCGCCGGGAACGAACAGGCGGGACACCTCGACGGTCGTACTGGCGGAGGGGGCGCAGGATCGCGGGCAGTTCCCGCCCTGAGGACACGTTGATCAGCGCGACGCCGCACCCCGGGTTCCGGCCGCGGATCACCTACGTCGTGGGCGAGTGGATCGCCAAGCAGGGGCTGGTGGCGGCGGGCCTGGGCGTGACGCTCATCCCGTCGCTGGCGGCGGGGGCGGCGCGGCCGGACATCGTCGTGGTGCCGCTGCATCCCGATGACTCCCCGGTGCGCCGGGTGTACGCCGCGACCCCCGCCGGCGTCACGGCTCCCCCCGCGCTGACGGCGTTCCTCGGCTTCCTCGACGAGGCGGTGGCGGGGCTGCGCCGGCGGAGTATTTCCTACATATCCGGTTGACTTTGTCCGTATTCTCGCCGACCATGGCAGCGTGAGTCCTGGTCAGCTTCTCGTGGTGCGCCTGCACGTCGATCTGCGACGGCAGGCCAGCGCGCTGTGTGCGCCGAAGCACTGAGTCCTCTCGCCGGCGACCGCGTCGGCTGCCATGAGCGCCCCCCGCGCTCCGACATCGACAGCTCACCACACGAAGGTCACCCATCCCATGTCCTCACCCGCCCTGGATCTGGGGCAGGCGCACCGGGCTGCCCGGCGGCGGGCACGCGTCCCGCGGGCCCCGGGACTGCCGCGCCTCATCAGTCCGATCGTCCTCGTCCTGCTCTGGCAGGCCGCCGGCTCGTCCGGTCTGCTCCCCGAACACCTCATCGCCGCACCGGTGAAGATCGCACGTACGGCCGTCGACCTGACCGAGGCCGGGACCCTCCCGGACGCGATCATCGTCTCCCTGCAGCGCGTCGCCGTCGGCTTCCTCATCGGCGCGGTGGCGGGCGTGGCGCTCGCACTCGCCGCCGGGCTCAGCCGGCTCGGCGAGAACGCCATCGACCCGCCGATGCAGATGCTGCGGGCCCTGCCGTTCTACGGCCTGATCCCGCTGTTCATCCTGTGGTTCGGGATCGGCGAGACGCCGAAGATCGCGCTTGTCGCCCTCGGCGTCGCCTTCCCGCTCTACCTCAACACCTACGCCGGAATCCGCGCCGTCGACGGCAGGCTCGTCGAGGCCGGCCGGGTGCTGAGGCTCGGCAGGACCGCGCTCATCCGGCACGTCATCCTGCCCGCCGCGCTCCCCCAGGCGCTGGTCGGGCTGCGGCAGAGCCTCGGCATCGCCTGGCTGGCGCTCATCGTCGCCGAGCAGGTCAACGCGGACGCCGGACTCGGCTGGATGATCAACGATGCCCGGGAGTTCATGCGCACCGACGTGATCGTCGTCGGGCTCGTCGTCTACAGCGTTCTCGGCCTGCTCACCGACGCCCTCGTACGGCTCATCGAGAGGAGGGCACTGGTATGGCGGCAAGCCTTCCAACCCGCGTGACCGGATCCGTGGAGACCCGCGCGGCGGCGACCGCCCGTGTCGCGAGCGTCCGTGGCCTCACCCGCGTCTTCGGTGACCGCACCGTGATCGACGGTCTCGACATCGACATCGAGCGCGGCGAGTTCGTCGCGCTGCTGGGACGCAGCGGATCGGGCAAGTCGACGCTGCTGCGCGCGCTGGCCGGCCTCGACCGGGACGCGACCGGCAATCTGACCGTCGACGGGACCGTCGCGGTCGCCTTCCAGGAGCCACGGCTGCTGCCGTGGAAACGCGTGATCGACAATGTGGCGCTGGGGCTGGACCGGCCGAGGGCCGAGGCGCGGCAGGCCCTGGAGGAGGTCGGGCTGGGCGGGCTCGCCACGGCGTGGCCGCTCACGCTCTCCGGCGGGGAGGCACAGCGCGCCTCGCTGGCGCGCGCCCTGGTCCGCGAACCCGACCTGCTGCTGCTCGACGAACCGTTCAGCGCGCTGGACGCGCTCACGCGGATCACCATGCACCGGCTCGTGCTCGACCTGTGGACGAGACACGGCCGGAAGGAGGAGGACGCGGCCGGGCGCGGAGGCCTGAGCGTGCTCCTCGTCACCCATGACGTCGACGAGGCGCTGCGGCTCGCCGACCGCGTGCTCGTCCTGGGCGAGGGCCGCATCGCGTACGAGACGCGGGTCGACGCCCCGCGCCCGCGTTCCGCCGGGGATCTGATCGGGCTGCGCACCGACCTCCTCGAACAGCTCGGAGTCAACGAGGAGGACCGATGAAGAGGCTCGTCACCGTGCTCGCCGCCGCCGTCGTGGCCGTGGCCGGCTGCGGGAGCTCGGGGAGCGGCGCGGACACCGCGATCCGCAAGGACGGCTCGGTCGACCTGGGCAAGGTGACCCTGCACGTCGGGGACCAGAAGGCCGGAGTGCAGGTGATGCTGCAGGCCGCCCACGAGCTGTCCGGCGTGAAGTACAAGATCGCCTGGTCGCAGTTCACCTCCGGGCCCCCGCTGCTCGAGGCGGCGGGCGCCGGCGCGATCGACGTCGGCGGTGTCGGGAACACGCCTCCGATCTTCGCCGCCGCGGCGGGCTCGAAGATCACCGCGATCGGCGCGGGCGCCCAGGACGTCAGGGCCCAGGCGGTCCTCGTGCCGAAGAACTCCCCGATCCGTACGATCCAGGATCTCAAGGGCAAGAGGATCGCGCTCGCCAAGGGCAGCTCCGCGCACGCGCTGCTGCTGGGCGTACTGAAGAAGGCGGGCCTGGGCTTCGCCGACATCCAGCCGCAGTACCTGCAGCCCGCCGACGCCCTCTCGGCGTTCAGCGCGGGCAAGGTCGACGCCTGGTCGATCTGGGATCCGTACCAGGCGCAGGCCCAGGCGCAGACCGGTGCCCGCACCCTCGTGAGCGGCGACGGCTTCACCAGCAACTACAACTTCACCGTCGCCTCGGCCAAGGCGCTGAAGGACAAGGCCAAGGTCGCGGCGCTGCGTGACTACCTGGCCCGAGTGAACCGGGCGTACATCTGGACCGCCACCCACCAGAAGGAGTGGGCGCAGACGTGGTCGCGGGAGATCGGGCTGGCCCTGCCGGTGGCCGAGGTCGCCGTCGGGCGGCGCGTCACCAGGCCCGTACGACTCGACGCGACCGTCATCGGCGCCGAGCAGGCCCTCGCCGACGCGTTCGCCGACGCGAAGCTGCTCCCCGGCCGGGTGAAGTTCACCGACTTCGTCGACCCCCGCTTCAACGACACCGTCCCTGGAGGATCATCGTGACCGCGTTCCACTGGTTCCTGCCCACCAGCGGCGACGGCCGCACCCTCGTCGGGGGCGGTCACGGGGCCGGCATACGCGGCGTGCAGCGCGAGCCCGACATCGAGTACCTCGCGCAGATCGCCCGTACCGCCGAGCAGCTCGGATTCGAGGGCGTGCTGACGCCGACCGGCACCGGCTGCGAGGACGCGTGGCTGACCACGGCGGCGCTGACCCGCGAGACCGAACGGCTGAAGTTCCTCGTCGCCTTCCGCCCGGGCCTGCTGTCTCCGACACTCGCCGCGCAGATGGCCGCGACGTACCAGCGGCTGTCCCGCGGGCGGCTGCTGCTCAACATCGTCACCGGCGGGGAGACGGCCGAGCAGGCGCGCTTCGGCGACCACCTCGGCCACGACGAACGCTACGCGCGCACCGACGAGTTCCTGTCCATCCTGCGGGGGGCGTGGAGCGGCACGCCGTTCGACTTCGCGGGCGCCTACTACGACGTCGAGGCCGCCACCGTACGGGAGGCTCCTGACCCGGTGCCCGAGCTGTACTTCGGCGGGTCGTCCGGCGCCGCGGGTCCCGTCGCGGCACGGCACGCGGACGTCTACCTCACGTGGGGAGAGCCGCCCGAGCAGGTACGCAGGAAGATCGAGTGGGTCCGGGAGCTCGCTGGCGAGCAGAAACGGACCCTCCGGTTCGGCATCCGCCTGCACGTCGTGACCCGCGACTCGGCCAAGGATGCCTGGGCGGCCGCGAACCGGCTTCTCGACGACCTCGACCCGGCCGAGATCGCCGCCGCCCAGAAGGGGCTCGCGCGCAGCGAGTCGGTCGGCCAGCAGCGGATGCGCGCCCTGCACGAAAGCTTCCGCGACGGAGGGTCGAGCCACGGCCTGGAGATCTACCCGAACCTGTGGGCGGGCGTCGGTCTCATCCGCGGCGGGGCCGGCACCGCGCTGGTCGGCAGCCACGCCCAGGTCGCCGAGCGGATCGAGGAGTACGCCGCGCTCGGCATCGACGAGTTCATCCTCTCCGGCTACCCGCACCTGGAAGAGGCGTACTGGTTCGGCGAGGGTGTCCTGCCCGAGCTCGCCCGGCGAGGCCTGCTGAGGGCCGCATGAGCGCGCCGCAGGAACGCAGCACGGTTCCCACGCGGCTCGGCACGCGCGTCGTCGCGCTGGTCGGCAACCCGCGCCCGGCGTCGCGCACCCACGCCATCGCCGCCCGTGCCGCCCGGGCGATCGCGCCGGGCGCCACACCGGAGACGGTGGACCTGACCGAGTTCGCGGACCGGCTCTTCAGCCAGGACCCGTCCCCACTTCTGGACGAGGCGGTGTCGCGGGTGGCGTCCGCGGACCTTCTCGTGGTGGCCAGCCCGACGTACAAGGGCACCTACACCGGCCTGCTCAAGGCGTTCCTCGACCGGGTGCCGTCGTTGGCCGGCGTGACGGCGCTGCCCCTGCTGGTGATGGGTTCGCCCCGGCACGCTCTCGCGGTCGAGGTCCACCTGCGGCCGCTTCTCGTCGAACTCGGCGCGAGCGTCCCCACACCCGGCCTCGCCATCGTCGAGGCCGACATCGACCGCCTGGACGACGTCCTGGCCGAATGGGCCGCCACCGTACGGCTCCCCGAAGCCGTCTGGTGACCCCGGCGTCAGCGAAAACGGAGGCGACAGGTGATGGGCACACGCGTGAGACAGACACCGGTGGTGGACGGGGAGCGCTTCCGTCAGGCGCTGGGCCGGCACGCGGCCGGGGTGGTCGTGGTGACCGGCCCGGGGCTCGTGGGGCTCACGGCCACATCGTTCACCTCCGTCAGCCTCGATCCCCCTCTCGTGTCGTTCTGCGTCGCACGCACGTCGACGACCTGGCCCGACCTTCGCAAGGCCGCGACGTTCGCGGTGAACGTGCTCGCCACCGACCAGGCGGAGATCGCGTCCCGGTTCAGCGTGCGGGGCATCGATCGCTTCGGGCCGCCCACGTCATGGCGTCCGGGGCCGGGTGAGGTGCCGATCCTCGACGGGACGGCGGCGCACCTGCTGTGCGAGCCGTACGACACGATCGCGATGGGAGACCACTGGCTGGTCGTCGGTCTGGTCGTCGACACCGGCCTCGGCTCACCGGCCGTTCCTCTTCTCTACCATCGCGGCCGGTACGGCCGGTTCAACCCGCACTCCGGGTGATCGGTGACGACGCGAGCGTGACAGCGGGTTTCACGGAAAGTTTCGGCCATGGCCGGTTCCGTGAAAACGTCGTCACGCTGCGTCGTTCGCCGTATGGTAGAGGCCACCTGCCGACGTGACGCGGGAGGAGGCACATGGAGCCCTGGTTCGCCCAAAGATCCGTCGGAGAGTTGCTGCCCGGAGACCATGCATGGTTCTCCTATGCCGACCGGGAGGAGCAGGACCACGTCATCGGCGCCTTCCTCCACGGCGGGCTGGCCGGATCCGACAAGGTCATCTACATCACCGACACCGGCCCGCGCGACCTGCCCGACCTGCGATCGCGTTACCGGCTCGACCCAGAGGCCTACCTGCGCAGCGGGCAGTTGGCCATCCTGCCCCAGGCGGAGACCTGCCTGACCCGTGGAGTGTTCGACCCGGCGCGGATGACCGCGACCCTGCGAGAGGTCCTCGAGCGGGCGGAGTCGGAGCGCTTCCGCGGCGTCCGGGTCACCGTCGACATGACGTGGGCGTTCCAGCAGGAGAGAGGGCGTGACGGCGTGCTGGAGTGCGAGGCCCGGGTCGACGCGGCGATCTCCCCGAGTACCATGGCGATCGCGATCTGCCAGGTCGACGCGCGCTCATGCACGCCGGAGGAACTCACCGCGCTGAAGGAGAGACACGAGGTGCTCGTGGGCGCCGATCCCTACTTCGATGACGGAGTGCTGAGCATCACCCCGACCTTCCGCCCCCGCGGTCTGCGGCTCAGCGGCGAGCTGGACGGCGCGCGGCACGCCGTGTTCGCCGAGTCGCTGCGGAAGGTCGTCGACCGGAGCGGCGACGTGCATCTCGACCTCGCCGAACTGCGGTTCATCGACCTCGGCGCGCTCAGCATGATGGCGGGCACGGCCATGCACCTCGGCGCACGCGTGGTCCTCGACAATCCCTCGGCCCATCTGGCGGACATCGTCGAGCTCGTGAGCAGCCGGCTGCTGCCGTGGCTGGAGATCGGCGACGGTGAGGCCCGATGACCGGACTGATCCACCAGGTCCTGATGTACGACAACGAGAAGGACATCCTGGACACGGTCGTGCCGTTCCTCCAGGAGGGTCTCAGCGCGGGCGAGGCCGTGCTCACGGTCGGCACCGCGCCCAACCTCTCCTGCCTGCGTCAGGCGCTGGGCACCGACTCCGACTCCGTCGAATTCGCCGACTCCGCCTCCTGGTACATCCAGCCGACGCGCACCATCAACAACTACAGCTCGTTCATCGCCGAGAACGCCACCGCCCGGATCAGGGTCGTCGCCGAGCCCGGCTGGGAGACCGGGACGCCCGCCCAGATCTCCGAGTGGACCAGGTACGAGTCAATCATCAATCAGGCGTTCGCCGACGTCAGCGCGTCGGTGCTGTGCCTGTACGATCGGCGCACCACCGACCCCGAGCTGCTCGACGGGGCTCTGCGCACCCATCCTCAGCTCGTCGAGTACGCCTGCGCCCGCTGCAACGGCGCCTACCTCGACCCGGCGACCGTCAACGCGCGGGTCGACCGTGATCCGCTGCCCGCCCCGCCGCCCGGCGCCGTGCGCCTTCCGATCGACGATGACGACCTGAGCGCGTTGCGCTCATTCATCAGCGGCCACGCCCGCCATCACGGCATGTCACGGCCCCGGGTGAACGACCTGCTCGTGGCGGCGACCGAGGTGGCGACCAACGCCATCCGGCACGGCCGCCGTCCGATCAGCTGCCAGATGTGGCGGGAGGACGACGATCTGATCGTCGATGTGACCGACGCGGGTCGCTGGCTGCCGGACCCGCTTCCCGGTTTCGTCCCGCCCGACCCCTCATCGCTGTCGGGGTTCGGGCTGTGGGGGGTCCGCATGCTGTGCGCGCTGGTCCAGCTGCGCACCGGCCCCGGCGGCACGACGGTCCGCCTGCACATCCCCTGCCGTTAACCCAGCGTCGCGACGAACCGCTCCGCGTCCAGCGGCGCCATCCCGGTCTCCGCCCGCACCAGCGCGACCGCACCGGCGAAGTCCCCCGTGTCGCGGATCTGCCGCGCCCGCTCGGCGACGCTACCGGGCCCGCCGGGCCCGCCGGGCACGTACGGGCCCGGTTCCGGCAGAGGCCCGCTGCGCAGCGCGTCAACGATCTGCTTGGCCTCTTTGAGCCCGAGCCCGGTGGCCTCCCGGACCTCCTTGATCGCCGTAACCGGCTTGCCCTCCCCCAGCAGGACCCGGACCCGGGTCTGCAGCGCGGCGGGCACCGCCATCGGCGGCATGGGTGCCGCCGCTCCCGATCTCCTGACCACGTTGACGACCACGGTGACGAGCAGGACGAACAAGACCACGCCGACCGCGGCGATCAGCAGAATTACGGCACCCATGTGTGGATTCTGACAGATCAGGGACGCGTCGGCCGGGGGGTGGACGGTGAGCGCCTCGTGGCCGAGGGGTGCGGCGTCTCGGTCGACGCGCCCGTGGGCCGCGGGCTCGGGGGGACCGGCACGGCGCGCCGTGCCGGCTTCGTGAGTCGCGGCGTCGGGCGTGTCGTCAGCGGCGACGGACTCGGCATCGGCGGTGAGGGCACGGTCGTCGCGGGAGGCGGCGCCATCGGCACGCCGCGGCGGCCTGGATGATCCGGCCGGGAGAGGCTCCAGGCCACGAGGGCGATCGCCACGACCGCCGCCGCCGCGAGCAGCATCCGCGGCCACGAGCGGACGGCCCGCGTCGGGCGTCCAGCCCTGCGGAAACGGTCCATCAGCTCGGCGTCCGGCTGAACTCCGTCGGCCGCGCGCCGGTAATGCTCGCGGAGCAGGGCGTCGAGGTCGTCACTCATGAGCCGCTCCTTCCTCCGAGAGTTGCCGTCGCAGCGTCGCCATCGCCCGCGACGTGTGACTCTTCACCGTCCCCCGCGAGATGCCGAGCGCCTCCGCGATCTCGTGCTCGCTGAGGTCACACCAGTAGCGCAGCACCACGACGGCCCGCTGCTTGACGGGCAGGGCCGCGAGGACGTCGTCGAGCGGGGTTCCCTCCGCGTCATACGCCTGGCGCGCCCCGGTGAGACGCTCGACGTCGCCCGTGCCGCCGACCAGCACGTCCGGTCGCCTTCTGCGGCGCTTGTGGTGGTCGATGGCGAGGTTGACCAGCACCTTGCGCGCGTACGCCTCCGGCTGGTGCCCGCCGCGCAGGATCCGCGCCCAGCGCCGCGCGACCCGCTCGTACGTGGTCTGCAGGAGGTCCTCGGCGAGGTGACGGTCGTAGACGAGGAACACGGCGGTGCGCAGCAGGCGGCCCGCGGAGGCGACGACGAACTCGTCGAACGTGAGCTCGTCGTCGCTCACTCCGCGGGCCTCCTCACGGCTCAGCGTGGACAGTGTGCCACCTATCCCAGGCCCGGCACGGTCGAAGGCTCCGGACGCGCGCACTGCGGCACCGTCGAGGGCACCGGCCGGGGCTCCGGCGTGGCCGTCGAGGGCCGCGTCGGGCGAGGCTCCGGCGTGGCCGTCGAGGGGCGTGGGCGGGGCTGCGGCCGCGCGGTGACCACACATGTCGGCCGCGGGTGCGGCACCTCGGTCGGAGTGGGCCGCGGCGTGACGGTCCTGGTCGGCCGGGGAACCGGCGTGCCCGTCGCCGGCGGCCGGGTCTCCGGCTTGCTCGTCGCCGGCGGCCGGGGCTCAGGCGTCCGTGTCGACGCGTTGGCGTTGACCCTGGAGGAGTCGGCGACGTTCTTCACCCCGTGGTCCGAGCCCCCGGCGATGGCGGCACCGCCCGCCCATACTCCTGCCAGCACGGCGACGGCCGCGCCGGCCCCCGCGAGAGTGAACGTCGTCCGCCGACGTCTGCGGTCGTTCATAGTGAGATCCCTTCGTTTCCGTACACCCCCATCAACCCCGCCGCCGTGCCGATCGGTTGTCATCGTCTTTGACGGAGTCGGTACCTGTGGCTCTGGAGACGTGGGAGCGCCCGTTCATCGACTCCGCAGCGGACCGAACGCTCGGCAAAGGTGAACCGCGACGTTGGCCTGTCCCGCGAACAGGCGGTATGTCCGGGGCGCCACCGCGCCTTTACCGAGCTTTCTGTACCGCCCTGCCATGGATTCCAAAGCGGGGGCTCGGCGGCCAGGGCCAGGACACCGCGTTGACGATGGCGCGGGTCAACTCTTCCGGGTCGAGCGCCTCAACGAGCCGCCACCCCACCGGTGGCGGCACGAGCGCCCACCAGGAGCCGGTGTACGGGCCGTACCAGATGACCATGCCGGGGAATCTCCGGCGCAGGATCCCCCTCGCATCCGCGCTCATGGACGGCCGTCCGGCCGCCCGGCCAGGTACTCCGTGATCTGGGCGGCCGCACCCGCCGGGTCGTCCGCGCCGTGGCGCACCTGATCGGTCCGCCGCCAGACGAACGACCCGCCTTCGACCTGAATCCACAGCCGACTGCCGGTAAGGCCGGCGCGGACGGACAGGGCCGGCCGTGCGTCGCTTAATCCGACGTACAACCCGGAGCCGGACAGTTCACGGCACAATTCGACAAGAAGCCGAAGTTTTCGATCGCGGCCGAAATCGACGCTTTTATTTTGATCACTTTCCGGCGGAATCACCACGGCACCTTCCCTGCTCCACCCGCTTGACGACGGATGATGGACATTGTTTGCTGACACCAAGGAAAGCCATCGCCACCGAGCGTCACGACCCCCGAACACCCCTCCTTGTCTCCCCCATCTTTTTGGAGGAAGCCAAAATGCCGGAAATGAGCACAACGCCTAATGTGCAGCTCACCGCGTGGCGGGAGGCGCAAGGCGGGACCGGGTGGAGTCGCTCCCAGATGGCGAACGCCGTGAACCGCACCCCGGCAGGCATCGCGGAAGGGCTGGTGTGCGACGAGGAGCGCATCCGCCGATGGGAGCGCGGGGAGGTGCTGTGGCCGCATCCGCCGTACCGCCGGGCGCTTGAAGAGCTGACCGGACGGTCCGCGGAGGAGCTCGGCTTCCTCCCGCCGAGCAGGCAGCGGGAGCGACGCCTGGTCGCGGCGCGCATCCTCCCCCAGGACGCGCTGCGCACGGAGGCGGAGCTCTTCAGCACCATGGAGCTGGCCCGGATGGCCGACGTCTCCGATATCGGCCCCGGCACCGTCGAGGCGATCCAGGAGGCGGTCGAGCTACTGTGCCGCGCGTATCCGACCACGCCCGCACGGCTCCTGCGGGACCGCACGAAGCAGCGGCTGTCGTACGTCCTCGGCCTGTTGAACGGACGACTGACCCTCGCACAGCACCGGGAGGTCCTCGTGCAGGCGGGCTGGCTCGCCGCGCTACTCGGGTGCCTCCACTACGACCTCGGCGAGCGCGAGCACGCGGAGGCCGCGCGGCTCGGTGCGCTACAGATGGGCAAGCAGGCCGACCACGGCGAGCTGATGGCGTGGGCGCACGAGATGGCCGCCTGGTTCGCCCTGACCGAGGGCCGCTACGAGGACGTCCTGGAAGCCGCCGAGCGTGGCAAGGCCGTCGCGGGCACCAGCAGCGCGATGGTGCAGCTCACCCTCCAGGAGGCCAAGGCACACGCCCGGCTGCGCAACCGCCGGGAAGCGGGCGCGGCGCTCGAACACGGCGCCGCGCTGCTCGCCAAGCTGCCGACTCCCCGGCACCCCGACCATCACTTCGTGTTCGACAGCACGAAGTGGATCTTCTACGCCGCGACCGTCTACGCATGGCAGGGGGACGATGTCCGGGCTGAGGAACACGCCCGCGAGATCCTGACCCGGCACACCCGTCCCGACGGCTCCACCAACGCCCCGATGCGCAGCTCGAACGCCCACCTCGACCTCAGCCTCATCTACGCGCGGCGTGGTGACCTCGACGCGGCCGTGGAGGAGGCCCTGACCGCGTTCGGATACGAGCGCACCACCCTCCCAAGCCTTGTCTACCGTGGCGCGGAAGTGGACCGCATACTGCGGGAGAGGTATCGGGGCGAGCGGCGGGCCGCCGAGTTCCACGAGCGGCTGATGACCGCCCGCCGTGCGCTCACGGAGAATCGACCGGAACTGCTGTAGCCGCGCAGGCCTACATTCCTTGGGGATATCTCCGGTAGAGGCCGCTACTTCCTGGTGTAGGCGAGGAGCAGCGTGCCGTTTTCGAAGGTGCGGCTGTCGGACAGGTCGAACGGGCGGCTCCACCGAAGAGCCCGAGTGATCGGCCGTTCAGGCCGACCGCTCGGGCTCTTCGCCGTTGGAACCGCCGGCTCAAAGCGGCATGGTTCAGCCCGTCAGCGTTGAATGGGATTCCCGTCGGCTATCGCCGCTGCGGCCGACCGAAGGTAGAGGCCCCAGGCCCAACTTCCGCGGGGACGGACTGATCCCTCAGTCCCTACGATCCGCCCGCGTGCGGACGCGATCCGCGAGGGCGGTGAAGGCCTTACCGCGGTGGCTGATGGCGTCCTTCTCCTCGGGGCTCAGCTCGGCGGTCGTGCGGGTGTCGCCCTCGGGCACGAAGATCGGGTCGTAGCCGAACCCGTTGGTGCCGCGCGGCGCGTCGATGACGACACCGTCCAGGTGGCCCTCGACGGTGTCCTCCTCGCCGGACGGCCAGGCGATGGCGGCCGCGCACACGAAGCGGGCGCCCCGGCGCTCGGGCGCCACGTCGGACAGCTGGCCGAGGAGTAGCTCGAGGTTGGCCTGGTCGTCGCCGTGCCGGCCGGACCAGCGGGCGGAGAACACCCCGGGCATGCCGTTCATGGCGTCGACGCACAGGCCGGAGTCGTCGGCGACGGCGGCCAGGCCGGTGTGCGCGGCGATCGCGCGGGCCTTGAGGAGGGCGTTGCCCGCGAACGTCAGCTCGGTCTCGGGAACCTCCGGCGCGCCGGGGAACTCTTCGAGGCCGACCACGTCGATGCCGTTCAGGATCCGTCGCAGCTCGGCGATCTTCCCCTGGTTGCGCGTGGCGAGCACGACCTTCATGACGCCAGGGCCTCCTGCTGGATGCGGGTCAGCTCGGCGCACCCACCGGCCGCGAGGTCGACCAGGGCGTCGAGCTCCGCGCGGTCGAACGGCTGGCCCTCGGCCGTGCCCTGAACCTCGACGAAGCGGCCGTCACCGGTGCACACGACGTTCATGTCGGTCTCGGCGGCGACGTCCTCCTCGTAGCACAGGTCGAGCCGGGGCTGTCCGTCGACGACGCCCACGCTGACCGCCGCGACCGAGCCGACGAGGGGACTGGACTTGACCAGCTTGCGCTCGCGCATCCAGG
The DNA here is from genome assembly GCF_024055795.1 of Actinoallomurus purpureus. Lineage (GTDB taxonomy): Bacteria > Actinomycetota > Actinomycetes > Streptosporangiales > Streptosporangiaceae > Actinoallomurus > Actinoallomurus purpureus. The sequence continues at coordinate 202,548 of NZ_JAMXMY010000016.1, forward strand.
CGACGGCGTCGGCGAGGGCGACGTACGCTCCGGTGATCGCGGCGGTGCGGGTGCCGCCGTCGGCCTCCAGCACGTCGCAGTCGAGGATGATGGTGTTCTCCCCGAGCGCCTTGTAGTCGACGCAGGCCCGCAGCGACCGGCCCACGAGACGCGAGATCTCGTGCGTGCGCCCGCCGATCTTGCCCTTGACCGACTCGCGGTCGTTGCGGGTGTTGGTCGCGCGCGGCAGCATCGCGTACTCCGCCGTCACCCAGCCGAGTCCCGAATCGCGGCGCCAGCGCGGCACGTTGGTCTGGACGGACGCGGCGCACAGCACACGTGTGCGGCCGAACTCCACCAGCACGGAACCCTCGGCGTGAGAGAGCCAGCCGCGCTGGATGCGAATGGGACGAAGCTGGTCGGCTGATCGACCGTCGGGGCGAGCCATGAACGTCACCCTACCCAGAGCGTTCCGCCGCCGCGCGCGCCTCCGCCGCGGTCGTCAGCGGATCGTGAGCCGGCGGCGCGGCTCCCTCAAGGCGTGAGCCGCACGGCACCTCACCGGCGGGCCGTGCGTGAGTCGGCCCGGTGAGGTGTGCCCCCCGGCGAGCCGCCCCTAGAGCTCGTAGACGGCGTCCTGATGGGCCAGCTCGATGGAACCGCCGTAGCCGCTGGACTTGGCCTCGGCGAGGATGCTCGCCGAGTCGTTCCAGGGGACGAGGTGGGTGAGCACGAGCCTTCCGGCACCGGCCCGGGCCGCGTGCTCCCCCGCCTGCCGCGCCGTGAGGTGAAGGTCGGGGGGCAGGCCCGCCCGTTCGAGGAACGACGCCTCCGCCAGCAGGAGGTCGACCCCGCGGGCCAGCTCGACGAGCTCGTCGCATTCGCCGGTGTCACCGGAGTAGGCGATCGCCGCGCCTTCGTGCTCCACGCGGAAGCCGTACGCCTCGACGGGGTGGCTCATCGGGGCCGTGGTGATGGTGAACGGCCCCAGGCGGAAGGTTCCGGTACGCAGGGCGTGGAAGTCGAACGCCTGCCGCATCCCCGGGTCCAGGTCGAGGTCGTAGGCGCGCGCCATCCGGTCGGCGACGCCCTCGGGCCCGTACACGGGGATCCGCGGCTTGGGACCGGCCGGCGCGTACGTGCGGGCGACCCAGTATCCGCACAGGTCGAGGCAGTGGTCGGCGTGGAGATGAGACAGCAGGACCGCCTCGATGTCGTACAGCCCGATGTGGCGCTGAAGTGGGCCGAGGGCTCCACTGCCGAGGTCGAGCAGGATCGCGAAGCCGTCGGCCTCGACGAGATAGCAGGACGCCGGACTGTCCGGGCCGGGGAAGCTCCCCGAACAGCCGATCACCGTGAGCCGCACGGGCCGACCTCCTAACGAGCCGTGGACGGAATGCCGACGATCGCGGATTCGACGAGCCCGATCTCCGGGCCGAGAAAGCGACGGCCGAGGACGCCGAACGGCGTCGGGTCTCCGGTCGCCAGGAACCGGTGGCGCGGCTCCGGGGAGCCCTCCGCGCGGGCCAGGCGGCTGTCGTGCAGCACCCGGTAGACGTCCTTGGCGGTCTCGTCGGCGCTTGATACGAGGGTTACCCCGTCACCGGCGACGTATGAGATCGCACCGGTCAGCAACGGGTAATGCGTGCAGCCGAGAATGAGGGTGTCGCACCCCGCGTCGAGAATCGGCCGAAGGTAGCCGCGCGCGACGTCGAGGAGTTCGTCGCTCATCGTGATGCCATGTTCCACGAACTCTACAAAACGCGGACACGCCGCACTTGTCAGTGTCACATGAGGCGCAGCGGCAAACGCGTCGTCATAAGACCGGCTGGTCACGGTCGCAGAAGTCGCCACCAGTCCCACGTGGCCCGTACGACTGGCGCTCACCGCGGCGCGCACCGCCGGCAGGATCACCTCGACGACCGGGACGTCGTAGCGCTCCCGTGCGTCGCGCAGTACCGCGGAGCTGGCGCTGTTGCAGGCGATGACGAGCATCTTCACGCCCTCGGCCACGAGGTGGTCGAGCACTTCGAGGGCGTAGGCGCGGAGTTCGGCGATCGGCTTCGGGCCGTACGGGAAGCGGGCGGTGTCGGCGACGTAGATCACCGATTCGTCCGGCAACTGGTCGAGGATGGCGCGGGCGACGGTCAGCCCGCCGACTCCGCTGTCGAAGATCCCAATTGGCGCGTCAGACATGATCCCAACAGGCTAAGAGACCGACGGAGCAGTCGCGGCCGGATGCGCCGCACATCACAGTGTGATTTCCGGTCCTTTACGGCGGCCGCTTCCGGACGAAGAGAAATCAGCCGCTGCGGCCGGCACGGGCGATCTGGCGGCTCTGCGCGACGAGCCTTCCGGCGGAGTCCCAGACCTCCACCTCCTCGTCGAACCACCCGTCGCGCACGAGACGGCCCCGGCCGTGGACGGACAGCCAGCCGGGCGCGGGGACGGCGCGCATGTGCCAGGTCAGTTCGACGGTCGGCGCCCAGCCCTTCGCCCCGGTGTTGAGCACCACGGGCGGGAGCGCGTCGACGGCGAGCGCGAGGAGAACGCCGTCGGGCTCGTACGGCTCACGGAGCCGCAGGTGCCCGCGGATCTCGGGAACGCCGGTGGGCCGCCCGTCGAGCCACCCCATGGTCGCGGGGTCGTAGCGCATGTCGACCTGGCGGCCGAAGCCGTGGGTGGGCCCGAACTCCAGACACTCCTCGACCGGGGGCTGCTTCTCCTGGTCCACCGAGTAGACGGGCTCGGCCTCACCGTCGAGGGTGCCGGTCGTGATGAGCGCCTCGACCAGGGCCTGGTCGTTCTGGACCAGCGTGACGCGCGCCACTGCCGCCGTACGCCCGGCCTTGAGCGGCTCGACCCGGACCTCGGCCGGCCCGGCCTTCGCGACGCGCAGGAAGCTCGCGCTGGTGGCGACCGGGTGCGGGTGCGGCGACTGGTCGAGCACGGCGCGGGCCATCACCGCCATGAGGTAGCCGCCGTTGATCGCCCCCTCGATGCCGAGGTCCCCGTCGAGGTCGGCGGCGTAGCGGCCCTCCGCCTTCTTCCGAACCGTCGTGGCCGCAGCGAAGCCGCCCATTCCCCCACCTCACCACCGAATAGAATCGCGTTCGGTCAATACCGTACCGCTCCGGTGGCGCACAACCGCGACAATCAGCCCAGATGGGACGATCGCCACACGGCGTCAGACGGCGAGCGCCCGTGCCGGACGTCAGGCCCAGAGCTGGCCTTCCAGGCGTTCCTCGGCCTCCTCCAGGGTGCCGCCGTACGCCCCGGTCGACAGGTACTTCCAGCCGCCGTCGGCCACGATGAACGCGATGTCGGCGCGTTCGCCCGCCTTGACGGCCTTGTTCGCCATGCCGAGCGCGGCGTGCAGGGCGCAGCCGGTGGAGATGCCGGCGAAGATGCCCTCCTGCGTGAGCAGCTCACGCGTGCGCCGCAGCGCGTCCGCCGACGTCACGGAGTAGCGCGTGGTCAGCACCGACTCGTCGTACAGCTCGGGGACGAAGCCCTCGTCGATGTTGCGCAGGCCGTACACCAGCTCGCCGTAGCGCGGCTCGGCGGCCACGACCGCGACGCCGGGCACCTGCTCGCGCAGGTACCGGCCGACGCCCATGAGCGTGCCGGTGGTGCCGAGACCGGCGACGAAGTGGGTGATCGACGGCAGGTCCTCCAGCACCTCCGGACCGGTCGTCTCGTAGTGCGCCCGGGCGTTCGCCTCGTTGCCGTACTGGTAGAGCATCACCCAGTCGGGGTTCTCCTCCGCCAGCCGCTTGGCGACGCGCACGGCCTCGTTGGAGCCGCCGGCCGCCGGGGAGTAGATGATGCGCGCGCCCCACATCTCCAGCAGCTGCCGCCGCTCGGCCGAGGTGTTCTCCGGCATGACGCAGACGATGGCGTAGCCGCGCAGCCTGGCCACCATCGCCAGCGAGATGCCGGTGTTCCCGGAGGTGGGCTCCAGGATCGTCCGGCCCGGGGCCAGCAGCCCCTCCTTCTCCGCTTTGGCGATCATCCAGAAGGCGGGGCGGTCCTTGACCGAGCCCGTCGGGTTACGGTCCTCCAGCTTGGCCCACAGCCGGACCTCGGGCGAGGGCGACAGCCGGGGCAACCCGACCAGCGGCGTGCGGCCGAGGGAGTCGAGCAGGGAGTCGAAACGCACGTCAGCCGCCGGCGACGGCGGGCAGCACCGTCACGGTGTCACCGTCGGAGACCTTCGTCTCCAGGCCGCCCAGGAAACGGACGTCCTCGTCGTTCAGGTAGACGTTGACGAAGCGCCGCAGGCCCTTCTCGTCGACCAGCCGGCCGCGCAGGCCCGGGTGACGGGACTCCAGGTCGGCGAACAGCTGGTCGAGGGTGGCTCCGCCGCCCTCCACCGCCTTCGCCCCATCGGTGTAGTTACGCAGGATCGTCGGAATCCGAACCTCGATCGCCATCGCGAGTGTGCTCCTTCGTCGTACGTTCCCGGCATGGCTCAACACGGCCGGATGCGCGGGGATTCCGGGCTGGAGGGGGGAGTCAGCCCAGGCGACAGTCGTAGACGACTTCGGCCCGGGAGTGGCCGAAGAGGAAGTTCTGCACGGGCGTGACGAGCCGGGCCGGGTTCGGGCGCTCCGCCAAGGTCGTCACGGGTTCAGTCTACCGAGTCGGTTTCGTACGACTCCACGATGCGGACCTCCTCCTCGGCCACCTCGCCGTCGACGATCCGATAGGAGCGGAACTCCGTCTCGTCGTCTGCCCGGGTGGACACCAGGACGTAGTGCGCGTTCGGCTCCGAGGCGTAGGACACGTCCGTGCGGGAGGGGTAGGCCTCCGTCGCGGTGTGAGAGTGGTAGATCACGACCGGCTCCTCGTCCCGGTCGTCCATCTCGCGCCACACCTTGAACTGCTCCATCGAGTCGAATCGGTAGAACGTCGGCGAACGCTCGGCGTTCGCCATCGGGACGAACCGGGACGGACGGTCCGAGCCCGCAGGTCCGGCGACGACGCCGCACGCTTCGTCCGGGTGGTCGGCGCGCGCGTGCGCGACGATCTGGTCGACGATGGCCCGTTCGATGGTCAGCATGCGCATGCGCAAAGGGTATCGACGGCGGCGCCGGCCCCCGTGTCCGGCCGCTCCCCCCGACTCCGCCGCGAGGCCGGGGCGGCGAGGAGACGTCAGCGGGGCTCGAAGCGCATGTGCAGCCGTACGACCGAGCCGTCGGCGCCGGACCGGATCTCCACGAGGTCGCACAGCTGCCGGACCGCCCACATGCCCGCGCCCGCGGGCCGGTAGAGGGTGGGCGGGAAGTAGCCGAGGAGCCGGTCGTCGAGGGAGGCACCGGTGTCGACGACATCGCAGATCAGTCTCCCGTCCGCGGACCACACCCACACCGATCCGGGCCCTCCGCCGCTCCGTACGACGTGCGCGGCGACCTCGTTGACCGACTGCACCAGGGCGAGACGGCGCTCGCGGGGCAGCCCGTGGCGCTCGGCCGCCGCCGCCACGAAGGCGCGCAGCCCGGTCAGGTCGTCGCCCGAGAACCCGCGGCTCATCACGGGCTCGGCCGGCGGGGCGAGCGGGATCCGGCCCCGTTCGGCGAAGAAGACGGCCGGGTCGGTGAACAGCGCGCTGTTCCGGCTTCCGGTCGCGCCGACGAGTTCGGGATGGGTACGGCTCACGTCCTCGGCGGCCTCGGCGGGCAGAGAGCGCACGTCGTACGCGCACAGCAGGCGGGTCCGGGTGCCGGCGAACGCGACGTTGAGCAGCGACTCGAGCCGCCCCCACTCCCGGATCTCGGGCCGGGTGCGGGCCCGCCACACGGGCTCCGCGACGAGGTACAGCGGGCCCCGCGGCCACCAGTGCTCGCGCGCGTGCGCGAGATAGGCCGTGAGGGTCCGCGCGGGCGCGCCGAACCAGCCGGAGGCGTCGATGAACTCGACCTTGCCGGCACCGCGGCCGAGCCTCCGGCGTACGAGCCCGGCCCGCTCACTGATCACGACGGGGCGGCCGCCCCCGGACACGCCCTCGCGCAGGAAGGGAATCGTCACGTCGAGGAACTCGTCCTCGTGGCCGTACAGCAGAGCACGGTGGACGAGCACATCGACGGAGTCCGTGGCGGTCACACCCGTTCCTCCTCGCGCGGAGTCCGGCGGCGACGCCAAAATACCAAGCCGTCGAGCGCAAAAGAGCGCTAAGCGACAATCAACCCGCATCCAGGGACGATGCTCACCAAAGGGCTCGGACGAGGTCCTCTAGGAGGTAGGTGAGCCAGTCATACGCCGCGAACGGGGCGGTCCGCGGATCGTTCCAGTCCAGCGCGCGCGTGCGTTCGAGGGACTCCTCGGTGATCTCCAGACGGGTCCCCAGGGCGAGCCGCAGGTCGTTGAGCGACCGCAGCCACACCTGGGCCTGCTCGTCGTCCAGGAAGATCTCCCCGCCCTCGCCGAGCGTTTCGAGCACCAGCTGGGCCGCCGCCCGCTTGCCGTCGCGCAGGCTCGCCTCGGTGTAGCGCCGGAACTCCGCCGACGCGGCACCGTCCTCCTGATAGGCGTCCGGGAACAACCGGGCCAGGACCGGGTCGTCGGAGACGGTGGTGTTCTCCGAGAAGCTGAGGTTCGGCAGGCCGTCGTCGCGCTGGTCGGGCGCGGGACCGCCGAGCAGGTCGAGGAGCTGAGTGACCAGCGCATGGACGACGGATGCCTCCTCCCGGGTGATCCTCAGCCGTACGCCGCCCCCGTGGACCCGGGTGAACCAGGTGTTCATCACTCAGACATCCTGCCGCACCGTGGCCCAAAGTCCGTAGGAGTGGAGGATCTCGCAGTCGCGCTCCATCTCCTCCCGCGTGCCGCTCGAAACGACGGCGCGGCCCTTGTGGTGCACATCGAGCATCAGTTTCTCGGCCTTCTTCTTCGAATAGCCGAACACGGCCTGGAACACGTAAGTCACGTACGACATGAGATTGATGGGGTCGTTCCAGACGATCGACACCCACGGACGGTCCGGACGTACGTCCTCGGCGGCGTCCGGCCGATCGAGCTCGACGGGAGCCGTGGTCACTTCAGTGCCTCCTTCCGGGGTGCTGCTCGCACATGGTGTACACACCACACCGTAATCTGCCACTCGTGGATCATTCGACGGCGCTGCTGACCGACCGCTACGAACTCACCATGCTCCAGGGTGCCCTCACGGCCGGCACCGCGGAGCGTCGGGCGATCTTCGAGGTGTTCGCCCGGCAACTGCCGAACGGCCGTCGTTACGGCGTCGTCGCCGGCGCGGGCCGGCTGCTCGACGCGCTGGAGTCGTTCCGGTTCGGCGGACCGGAGCTGGAGTTCCTCGCCTCCCAGGGCATCGTCGACGAGCCGACCGCCGCGTGGCTGGAGTCCTACCGGTTCTCCGGGAACATCTGGGGCTACGCGGAGGGCGACTGCTACTTCCCCGGCTCGCCGATCCTCGTCGTGGAGGGCAGCTTCGCCGAAGCGGTGATCCTCGAGACACTCGCGCTGTCGATCCTCAACCATGACTGTGCGATCGCCTCCGCCGCCTCCCGTATGGTGCACGCCGCCGCCGACCGTCCGCTCATCGAGATGGGATCCCGGCGCACACACGAGATGGCCGGCGTGGCCGCCGCTCGCGCAGCCTACCTCGCCGGCTTCCGATCCACGTCCAATCTGGAAGCGGGGCGCACCTACGGGGTTCCGACCGCCGGCACCAGCGCGCACGCCTTCACCCTGCTGCACGACAGCGAACGCCACGCCTTCCAGGCGCAACTCGACGCGCTCGGCGCGGCGACGACCCTGCTCGTCGACACCTACGACGTCGCCCGCGCGGTCGCGGTCGCCGTCGAGCTCGCCGGGCCGGAGCTCGGCGCCGTCCGGATCGACAGCGGCGACCTGCAGGAGATGGCGCGCGAGGTGCGCGTACAGCTCGACGCGCTCGGCGCGCCCAAGACCCGGATCATCGTCACGGGCGACCTGGACGAATACTCGATCGCCGCCCTCGCCGCCTCCCCCGTGAACGGCTACGGCGTCGGCACCTCACTGGTCACCGGATCCGGCGCGCCGACCGCGTCGCTCGTCTACAAGCTGGTGGCCCGCGCCCAGTCCGACGACGGGCCGCTGCGCCCGGTCGCCAAGCACTCGGTCGGCAAGCCGAGCAAGGGCGGCCGCAAGTGGGCGGTCCGCCACCGCGACGAGAACGGCAGGGCCATCTCCGAGGTCGTGTCGACGAGCGAGCCGGCCCCCGGCCCGTACGACCGGCCGCTGCTGACGCCCCTCGTCGTCGACGGCGAGGTCGTCGGCCGCGAACCCCTCGCCGAGGCCCGCGCCCGCCACGAGCGCGCCCTGGCGGAGCTCCCCCCGTCGGCGTTCCAGCTCTCCCGCGGCGAGACCGCCATCCCGACGACCTTCGTCAACGGCTCCTGACCAGGCCCCGGCGGCGCGGAGCGGTGCCGGGGCCGCCGGACGGAAGCCACCATGATCACCGGCGCATGCTGCGCCTCTATGCGCAGCATGCGCCAAGGATCAGCCGACATCCTTCGGCGTCAGTCCTCCACGGGCTCGTCGAGCCAGATGAGGCGAACGTCATCGCGCCGGGCCAGCAGCCGCCGCGCGTGGTCCGCGCTCCCGGTGCGGAGGAACCTCTGGAACGAGTCGTCGACCGGGAGATAGGCGATCGCCTCGTCGCCGAAGTCCAGCCCCCATCCGACGACGGCGCCATCGTCGTGCTGGATGTCCAGCAGCCCGAGAGCGAACCGACGCGGTGCCGTCTCGGCCGACAGTTCGACAAGCTCGGCGAGCAGACGCTGCTCGCCGCACTCCTGAGACCCGTCTCTCGTTACCTCGCCCATCATGACCCCGTTTCCGCGACGCCTGCGGTTCCCCGTCGGCAGCGTTTCTCGTGTTGCCGAAACAGTGACAGCACAGAGTTATGATCGCAACACTTTCCGCGACAATCGCCTGAGTGCGAGGTACCGGCGCCTCTAAGGTCGACGAGAAGGATCAGCGGAGGAGGCGGGCGATGCCGAAACGACCGGCGACCGTACGGGCCCGAGGTCTCGGTGCCGAGCTACGCGAACTGCGGGAGCAGAGCCGCTTAACGACTCGTGAGGTCGCCAAGCGGCTGGACTGGTCGGCGAGCACCGTCAGTCGCACGGAGACCGGCCAGCGCAACATCAGCAGCGAGGACGTCGCCGCACTGCTCGCGTTGTACGGCGTAACCGGCAAGGAACGCGACCGACTCCTGACACTGGCCCGTGAGGCCGACCAGCCTGGGTGGTGGGAGACCCGGCACCCGGGCCTCCCCAGCCAACTCACCGCTTTGATCGGCTTCGAGTCCCAGGCCGCCCAGATCACCGACGTGGCCCTCGTTGTACTCCCTGGGCTCTTGCAGACTGCCGACTATGCCCGCGCAGTGATGGACGCAGCGGGCATTCCGGCGATGCAGGCTGAGACCAGAGTCGCCACCCGGCTCGGCCGACAGGCAGCGCTCAGCCGTCCGAATCCGCCTGGTTATCTTGCGATCCTGGACGAGGCGGTCCTACGTCGCCCGATCGGCGGTCGAACGACCATGGCGGCACAGCTCCGCCACGTACTAACGATCATCGAGCGACCAAACGTCGAGGTCATGGTGGTTCCCCATGATCGAGGCGCACACGCCGGGCTCGCGGGCTCCTTCGTACTTCTGACGTTCCCCAAGGCGCCGGCGATCGTGCATCTCGAACACAAACGCTCATCCCTGTTCCTCGACGAGCCGGAGGATGTCGCAGCCTTCATCAAGGCCGCGCACTTGCTCCGAGACGTCGCGTTTGATCCCATTCGTTCAGCTGAGTTCATCGCCACGGTGGCCACCGAGTACGAAAGCTGAGGGAACCCATGGATCTCCCGGGCGCGGTATGGCGCAAGTCTGATCACAGCGCCGAGGAGACTAACTGCGTAGAAGTCGCGGTGGTCCGACACGCGGGCCAGTGATGACCTGACGGCCTCTTGCGAACGCTGCGTCCCAAAACGGAGCGACCACCAGTGGTCATGCGCAACTCGGTCTCTCGGCCCGTTACCGCATCCGCCCCCCGTTGAGTTCGGGAGGATCGCCCATTCCCGGTGCCATGTAACGGCAACTTTCCCGAACTCAACGTTGGGTTCACGCCGGGGTGAGGGCCGGGTGAGGGCGGGGGCAGGGTTGGAAGCGGGCCAGGTAGGCGAAGGTCGGGCCGCGCCGTTCCTCCAGGTGGAGGCCTGCCGCGTCGGCGAGGCCGTGCAGCCGGCCGAACGGGATCCAATGGCGGTCGAAGAACTCCCCGACCACGAGACGGCCTGTCGGCGCCAGCACCCGGGCGGCCTCGTGGAGGACCCGGTCCGGTTCGGGGATCTCGCCGAGCGCGGTGACGAGGTACACCGCGTCGAACGTGTCGTCCGCGAACGGCAGCGTACGGGCGTCCGACTCGGTCGCGGTGATGGTGTCGATGCCGCACTCCTTCGCGCGGCGGGTCACGTGGTCGAGCATCTCCGGCTGGATGTCCACGACGTCGAGCCGCCCGTCCGGGCCGAGCTGCGGTGCGACGTGCAGCGACTGCAGACCTGTGCCGGGACCGACCTCCAGGATGCGCTCGCCGGGCCGGGGCCGGAGCACCTCGTCGAGACGGCCGCAGGTGAGGTAGGGCAGCGGGATGTCGAGCAGGCCGCGCTGGGCGTACGGGTAGGGGGCCTTGTCGCCGAACCACCACGCGGCGGCCGCCGCGCCACCGGCGGCGGCCAGTCCCCAGCGGGTACGACGAGCGGTCAGTACGGTCATGCTTCCTCCGGTGAGTCGTGATGGTGAGAAGCCGGGGCGTCAGGCGCTCCGGGGAAGGATCGCGCCGGGATCCCGGCGCGGGAACGTCCTGATGGCCAGGACGGCGCACGTGATCGCCAGGGGCAGCTCCGGGAAGACCGCCATCGCCACGGCCGTGGCCCGGTCGCCGCCCGGCGTTGCCGTGACCACGTCGAACCAGGCGTCCACGACCGGCAGCGGTGCGGTCGCGGCAGCCGCCAGGCAGCCTCGAGGGTCACGCCGCCCGAGAAGCGCGCCCGTGGTGATCAGGCTGAGCGCCTCCAGACCGTCGAACCCCGCCCATGCGGTCGACCAGTGCGCGGCGACCGCCGTGGCCGGGAGCCCGAACGCGAGCACGAACAGCCACGGGACCAATCCCAGTCCGGCCCCGATCAGTACGAGCGCCGGCCAACGCGGCCTGTCCCGCCGCCGGTCCGGGCGGACCGGCACGGGAGGCGGGGAAAGCGAGGGAACAGGAGTGGTCACCGAGTCGCTCTCCTTGTAGGTGCCATGCTTTTTGCGTCGGCGCCAGGCCGCGGAGGCCATGTCCTCCGTGCCTCGAACGTAGAAGGGCCGTCAGGCATCCGGCGTCGTCCTGATCGCCGATCTTCGGCACGCCCGCGCGACCAAAGATGTGGTCACGCGCGGACGGCTCAGCCGGGCACGTGGAACAACTGCCGGGCTGTGAAAGGGCGGTACCAGGCGGATCGGCACCGGGGCGAAAGGGGCTGGAGGGGTCAGTACGCGGAACGGGCTACGGCACCGGCACTACCCTTCCGGGGACGCCCAAGTGGCGTTCCGGAGAAGGGTGCCCTTCTCCGGTGTCGATCACGAGCGGCAGGGCCTACCTGGGCAACGTGTTGGTCCACTCGGCCGCGTCGACCTTCGACGTACCGCTCGCGTTGTGATCGGCGTCGCCGAAGGCGGAGTTGAGCAACCGCGAGGTCGCCGGATCGAGGACCATTCTCGACCAGCCATCGTGGAAGGAGATCTGCAGGCCCACCCCGCCCTTCACCGGACCGAGGTTCTTGACCTCCGGGAGCTTGGCGAGTGCCCGGAAGGCGGCCGCGCGGACCGCAGGCGGAGCCGGCGTCATCTCGAGAAGACTGGATATCCCTCCGATGAGGACCTCGTCCACGGACATTCCTCCCTTGTCGACAGGCTTGCCGACAAGCCGCATCAAGTCGCTGTGCCGGGTGATGTAGGTCTTCAGCGCGGTCGGGTCGGCCGGTAGCCGCTGGATCTGCTCGAAGCTCAGCTTGGTCGTCCCCACGAAGAAACCGTTGTTCCAGGTTCCGCTGTGGGGGCCTCCGTTCTCCTTGACCGGGCTGGTCGGAGAACCCTCCCTGACCCAGGATCGACCGTCGCGCCGGGTCCACGTCTCGATCACCGACGCTCCCGTGTCGGTGTCGCCCTTGGAGGTTTTGGTGTACACCGTCTTGACGTGCCAGTAGATGCCGGAGGCCGCGGGCGCCTTCTCCGCGGTGGTCGCGGCGGCGAGGAGGATCTGCCGGCCGGACAGCGGCGACTGCGCGGCCGTGGACGGTGGGCTGTTGGGGTGGGCGGTGGTCGTCGTTCCGGTCGAGGTGACGAGGATCGCGGTCGCCGCCGTCGCGGCGGTGAGGCCGAGGCCGCCGGCCAGCCAGCCGATCCTGCGCTTGCGGACCGGGCCGCCGCGCATCGTGTTCTGCAGCCGGTGCCGGCTCCGGTCGGCCGCCTCCTGGGACGGCTCCGGGCTCCCGAGCGCCGTCGCGAGCATCTTCAGTTCATCCATTGATTGCCTCCTTGAGCTTCTTGCGGGCGCGGTTGAGCCGGGAGCCGACCGTGCCGGCGGAGATCCCGAGGGCCTGGGCCACCTCGTCGTAGCTGAACTGGCTGAGGGCGACGAGCAGGACGACGTCGCGCTCGCCCTGCGACAGCCGGGCCAGGGCCCTGACCAGCTGCGGCTGCAGGGCGGTGGCGGCCACCGAGGCGAGGACGCGGTTCTCGTGGCTGTCGGCGGCCGGCTCGGCACCCGTGCGTGCCAGCGCCTTGTAGTGCCGTGCCTCTTTGCGCCGGTGGCGTGCCACGAGGTTCGTGGCGATGCCGAACAGCCAGGGCCGCAGGCCACCGCGCCGGGGATCGAACCGGTCGCGGTCGCGGAACGCCACGCAGAACGTCTCGGCGGCGATGTCCTCCGCCGTCTGCGCGTCGAGCCGCCCGGCCGCGTACAGGTAGATGTCGCGGAAGTACCGGTCGTGGACGGCGGTGAACCGGTCCGGATCCCGGCGGAACCCGTCGGCGAGCTCGGCGTCGCTCGCTTGCTCGCCCACGTCGGCGGTCACGTCCGTGTCTCCGTCATGCGGTACCTCCTGGGTGAGGGGATGAAACGGTCACCCATGCTTCGCCGCACCCCGGAATCGTCTTCCCTACCGCTTCGGGGGATCGTGGAGGGACGTGGAGAAATCCTGGGCGTGACCGATGATGTTTCCGGGCCCGGCGGGGTAGCTTCCCTCTTGGAGGCATACATGAGCACGGCGCTGATCATCGTGGATGTGCAGAACGACTTCTGTGAGGGCGGATCGCTCCCCGTGAAGGGTGGAGCGGCCGTCGCCACGGCGATCTCGACGTACGTCGACGACAACCGCCGGGCGTACGCGCACGTCGTCGCGACCAGGGACTTCCACCTGGACCCGGGCGAGCACTTCTCCGACGATCCCGACTATGCCGGCACCTGGCCGCCGCACTGTGTGATCGGCACACCGGGCGCCGACTTCCACCCGAACCTCGACCTGGCGCCGATCGAGACGGTCTTCAGCAAGGGCGAGCGTAAGGCCGCCTACAGCGGGTTCGAGGGCGCCGCCGATGACGGCACGCCGCTGGGCGAGTGGCTGCGCAAGCGGGAGATCGACTCGGTGGACATCGTCGGCATCGCCACCGACCACTGCATACGCGCCACCGCCCTGGACGCCGTACGGTCCGGGCTCACCACCAGGGTGCTGCTGGGCATGACGGCCGGCGTGGCGGAGGAGACCGTCGAGCGGGCGCTGGGCGAGATGGGCGCCGCGGGCGTCGAGCTGTCCGGGCAGCCGGTCGTCCTGAAATGACGACGCGGGGGGCGTTCACCCGCGTGTCGTGATCGCTGGGTACGTTTCGAGGTATGCGGAACCCGATACTGCTCGTCATGGGCGTCTCCGGCAGCGGCAAGACGACCATCGGCGCGATGCTGGCCGGCCGGCTCGGCTGGAGGTACGGCGAGGCGGACGACTTCCACCCGCTCGCGAACGTCGAGAAGATGCACGCCGGCCTTCCGCTGACGGATGAGGACCGCTGGCCGTGGCTGCGGGCCCTCGGTGCGTGGATGGGCGAGCAGACCGATCCGGCGGTGGTGACCTGCTCGGCGCTGAAGCGCAAGTACCGGGACCTGCTCCGCGAGGACCGCCCGGACCTCCGGCTGATCTACCTCGACGGCAGCAAGGAGCTGATCTCCGCCCGCCTCACCGCGCGGCACGGGCACTTCTTCCCCAAGCAGCTCCTGGAAAGCCAGTTCGCCGATCTCGAACCGCCTCAGGAGGGCGAGGACGCGCTGGTCGTCTCGATCGACCAGCCGTTGGAGAAGATCGTCCAGGAGATTTACGAACGTCTCGGCCTGCCGGCGGACGCGGCCCCGAGTCCCGGTGAGACCGATTCGGGGCGGGGCCGGTCCTGATCCGCGGGGCGGGACAGGTCAGTCGCGGACGCGGGGCATCGGGCGGGTGGCCCACTCACGGAGCTTGGCGATGCGATTGCGGACGTCCTCGCTGCTGGCCTGCGCGCTGGGCGGCCCGCCGCAGACCTTGCGCAGCTCGGCGTGGATCACCCCGTGCGGCTGGCCCGTGCGGTGGTGCCACGCGCCGACGAGGTTGTTGAGCTCCTTGCGCAGCGTGTGAAGGTCCTCGGCCGCGGTGTGGTCCTCCGGGGTCGCCCCGCCGCTCTGGCCCTTGGTCCTGCGCTGCGCGGCCAGGTGCTCGGCCTGCCGCTGCTTCAGCAGCTTCGCGACCTGCTCCGGCTCCAGGAGGCCGGGGATGCCGAGGAAGTCCTCCTCCTCCGCCGATCCGGGCGCCGCGGACATGCCGAACTCGCCGCCGTCGAACACCACCCGGTCGAACGTCGCGGACGCCTCGACCGTCTCGAAGGGGATCTCCTCGCCGACGTCGGGGTTGTCGCGCTGCCGGTTCGCCTCGGCGAGCAGGTCGTCGTCGAGGCCGTCCTCGCGGACGGGCCGGTCGAGGACGTGGTCGCGCTCGGTCTCCATCTCGGCCGCGTGCCCCATCAGTGTCGGCACGGACGGCAGGAACACCGACGCCGTCTCACCGCGCTTGCGGTTCCGGACGAAACGGCCGATCGCCTGGGCGAAGAACAGGGGTGTCGAGGTGGACGTCGCGTAGACGCCGACGCAGAGGCGCGGGATGTCGACGCCCTCGGACACCATCCGCACCGCGACCATCCAGCGGTCCTCCGACGCGCCGAACTGCTTGATCTTCTTGCTCGCCGTGGGGTCGTCGGACAGCACGACGGTCGCCTTGGTGTTGGTGGTCTCCCGGATCATCTTCGCGTACGCCCGCGCCGCCTCGTGGTCCGAGGCGATCACCAGACCGCCCGCGTCGGGGACGCCCCGGCGCACCTCGGTGAGCCGCCGGTCGGCGGCGGTGATCACCTGCTTGATCCAGTCGCCCTTCGGGTCGAGGGCGGCCCGCCACGCCTGGGAGGTCTGGTCCTGGGTGAGCGGGTCGCTCAGGCTGGCGGTGATCTCGTCACCGGCGCGCGTGCGCCAGCGCATCTCCCCGGCGTACGCCAGGAAGATCACCGGGCGGACGACCCCGTCGGCGAGCGCCGGGCCGTAGCCGTAGATGTAGTCGGCGCGGCTGCGGCGGATGCCGTCGCGCCCCTCCTCGTACGTCACGAACGGGATCGGATTGATGTCGGTGCGGAACGGGGTGCCGCTGAGCGACAGCCGCCGGGCCGCCGGCTCGAACGCCTCGCGGATCGCGTCGCCCCAGGACCGGCCGTCGCCGGCGTGGTGGACCTCGTCGAGGATCACCAGCGTCTTCTGCGTCTCGGTGCGGTTGCGGTGCAGCGCGGGATGCGCGGCGACCTGGGCATACGTCACCGCGACGCCCACGAAGTCCTTGGCCGTACGGCCCTGGGAGTTCTTGAACTCCGGGTCGATCTTGATGCCGACGCGGGCCGCGGAGTCGGCCCACTGTCGCTTCAGGTGCTCGGTCGGGCAGACGACGGTGATGCGCGCGATGGCCTTGCGGTTCAACAGCTCGGCCGCGAGCCGGAGTGCGAACGTCGTCTTACCGGCGCCGGGGGTCGCGACCGCCAGGAAGTCGCGCGGGCCGGTGCGGAAGTATTCCTCCAGGGCCTGCTGCTGCCAGGCACGCAGCGCTGTCGCGGTGCCCCAGGGTGCCCGATCGGGCAGCGCGGGTGGGGTGTCTGATGCGGCGAACGTGCTCACGGTGAAAGAAGGCTACCTTGACCGACCGACAGGACGGGCCCGCCCTCCCGAGGTGTCCGAGACGTTTGAAGCCCCTGTTACCGACGTCACCTCCGGTCCAGCGGTGTGTCCCGCCTGGTGCGCCGCCCGGCACGTCACCGGTATCGCGCCTGGCCGGCGGCCGGCACGGCGCCGATCCGGTAGGCGGCCCACATCGTCCGGATCCGCAGGCCCTGGCCTGGAGTGAACTCCCGCATGCAGCTGTCGAAGCCGTAGTCCATGAAATTGTGCACCGGGTCGGCGCCGGGCGCCGGGCACGTGTCCTTGGCGGCCGGGCAGCCGATGGTGGGCAGCGCCTCGTACGGCGTGTCGTCGACGCCGTCGCCCGGCGGCTGGCAGCCGTTCTCGAACGTGTGGAAGAGCCCCAGCCAGTGCCCGATCTCGTGCACCGCGGTGAGCCCGCGGTCGAAGTGCGGGAACGGGCCGCCGGGGAGGCTCCGGTAGTCGACCACGACCCCGCCGAGGCCCGGGCGGTCACGCGCCCACTGCGGGAACGTCGAGAAGCCGAGCATCTCGGAGCCCACCGCGGCCGTGTACAGGTTGAGCGTGCCGAACCCGCCCCGGGCGAGCGCCGACTCGATCGGCACGCGATGGTCGTGCGGCCGCTCGAACCACTGCGCGTTGGTCGTCACGTCCACGCCGTCGAGGCGGAAGGACACCCCCGTGTCGGCGCCCGCCGAACTCTTCGACGCGGACCGCGCCGCGCCTCCGGCACCCGCGAGCCGCCCGCCGTACGAGGCGTTGAGGACGGCCACCTGCTGGTCCACGGCGGAACGGGAGAGCCGGCCGTACCGGCCGTCGGTGAGGACGTGGAATCGCAGCGGGATCACGACCCGTGCGGGGACGCGATGTGCGGCGGCCAGGGCGCGCTCGTCTGCGACGCCGTACCGCGCGCGGAGCGCGTCGGTGAAGTCGCGCAGCATCGCCCGCGCCTGCTCCGGGGTGAGGGCGTCGCCGTCGGCGGGTCGCGTGGACCGGGCCGCCGACGTGCGGCGCGCGCAGGCCGCCGCCGTCCCGTGCACCGGCTGGACGCGCGCGCTCCCGGGCACGGCGGCACACGACGCGATGATGACTCCGAAGAGCCCGGTCAGACCTCTCCGTCTCATGGCGATCCCCCCGAGACGGAGAGGCTAGCTTTCACGCCGTCAGGCGTGACCCGACGCGCGGGCCCTTCACGCCGATTTGACGATCATTCCTGGCCGTCGCCGCGGGACATCGACTCGTAGATCTCCTTGCACTCCGGGCACACCGGATACTTCTTCGGATCGCGGTTGGGCACCCACACCTTGCCGCAGAGCGCGATCACGGGAGTGCCGCTGACGGCACTCTCCATGATCTTGTCCTTCTGCACGTAGTGCGCGAACCGCTCGTGATCACCGTCGCCATGGGAGAGATCAGGCCTGGTGTCGCTCTCAGGAAGGATCTTCGTACTCACGTGCTCAGTTTAGTGACGGATCCTCGGGAAACGTCGCGACGAACGCGAGTTCCCCGCCCTGGCGGCGAAGAACGGCGGGCCACAGGCCGTCCGGATCCTCGGCGAAGACATCTCCGGACTCCGCCGGAAGGACGTACCACGCGCCATCGTCGACCTCCGACCGAAGCTGGCCGGTCCCCCAGCCGGCGTATCCGGCGAAGACCCGGAACCGCGCCACCTCCGGTGCGAGGATCTCCGGCGGGACGTCCAGGTCGACGAGGCCGACTCTGGCCACCGCCGGGCTGCCGTTCAGCGCCCGCCAGCCGAGCGGCTCGTCGGTGCCCGGCACGTGCGCCAGGGCGAGCGCGCTGTCGAGCGCCACCGGCCCTCCCTGGAACACCACCGAGGGACCGGTCACCAGCTCCGACCAGGGCGGTAGTACCTGATCGACCGGAACCTCGGTGGGCCGGTTGAGCACGACACCGAGCGTGCCGCCCTCCGGCTCGTGCTCCACGATCAGGACCACGCTGCGCCGGAAGTTCGGGTCGGCCAGCTGTGGCGTCGCTACGAGCAGCCGGCCGGTGGAAATGCCGTCGTCCATGCCTTCATCATGCTTTGCTCAGGGGTGGAGGGAACACAGGACGGTCGGGTCCGTCGGTTACGTACGCGAGGAGCGTGGGTAATCGGCAGAATACCGGCGTAGATCATCACCCCCCGGAGGATGCGATGCCGCTGTCGAGGGTCGCGATCGCGGCCGTGTTCTTCATCGTCGGGGCGTTGATCGTCTTCCCGATGCTCACCGACTCCTCGTCGCCCTCCCGGGCGGCCAGCAGCACCCCCAGCGCCAGCGTCTCCGCGACCGTCAGCCCGAGCCCGACGAAGAGCTCCCACCGGCCGACGCACAAGGCGTCCCCCACGCACACCTCGACGCGGCACTCGACCACGGAGTCGATGCCCACCGCCGGCACGTCCTCGCCGCTCAAAGTCCAGATCAGCAAGGTCCGGTGCCCCGGCCGGACGGTCCAGGTGGCGGTCGTCAACACCAGCGCGCAGGCCGAGGACTACGCCATCCTGACCGACGGGTCGATCTCGGTGGCGGACCGCATCCCGGCGGGGGCGACCCGCAGGTCGACCGTCAACGTCAAAGAGGACCGCACCACGACCGTCGCCGTGACCTGGCGCAACCTGCCGGTGCAGAGCGCCGACCGCCACGCGAACTGCGTGCGCAAGACGCCGAACCAGACACTGCCCCACACCGGCCCCGACAGCGGAATGATCGTCGCGCGGGTCGCGACCGGCATCGCCGCCATGCTCACCGGCATCGTCATCTTCTGGTACGGCCGTCAGTGGCCGCGCCGCCGCGGCAAGATGTTCGACCAGTAGACGGCGCCCGCTCAGGATCCGACCGCGTTGGAGCACCGCGCGGAATGGGCGCCGGACGCGAGCCCGGCGGTCCATTCCGCGCAGGCTCTTACTTCGCCGACTCGGCGGCCTTCTGGACGGCGGCGGCGACGGCGTGGGCGACGTCCGGGTGGAAGACGCTCGGCACGATGTAGTTCGGGCCCAGCTCCTGGTCGGTGACGACGCCGGCCAGGGCCTGCGCGGCCGCGTGGAGCATGTCGAGCGTGACCGTACGGCCCTGCGCGTCCAGCAGCCCGCGGAAGACACCGGGGAAGGCCAGCACGTTGTTGATCTGGTTGGGGTAGTCGCTGCGGCCGGTGGCGACCACGGCGGCGTGCTCGCGCGCGGCGGCCGGGTCCACCTCCGGGTCGGGGTTGGCCAGCGCGAAGACCACCGCGTCGTCGTTCATCGTGGCGATGTCGTCGCCGCTGAGGATGCCCGGGGCGGAGACGCCGATGAAGACGTCGGCCCCGCGGACGGCGCCGCGCAGGTCGCCGTCATAGCCCTCGGGGTTGGTGTTGTCGGCGATCCAGCGCAGCGAGTCGTCGAGGTCGTCACGGCCGGTGTGCACCGCCCCGTGGTAGTCGCAGACGACCATGTGCTTGGCGCCCGCGTGCATGAGCAGTTTGAGCACGGCGTTGCCGGCCGCGCCCGCGCCGGCCATGGCGATGCGCACGTCGGCCAGGTCCTTGCCGACGACCCGCAGGGCGTTGGTCAGGGCGGACAGCACGACGATCGCGGTGCCGTGCTGGTCGTCGTGGAAGACGGGGATGTCCAGCAGGTCGCGGAGCCGCCGCTCGACCTCGAAGCAGCGAGGCGCGGAGATGTCCTCCAGGTTGATCCCGCCGAACGCCGGCGCGATGATCTGCACCGTGCGGACGATCTCGTCGGTGTCCTGCGTGTCGAGGCAGATCGGCCAGGCGTCGATGCCGGCGAACCGCTTGAACAGCGCCGCCTTGCCCTCCATGACCGGCAGGGCCGCCTCCGGCCCGATGTTTCCGAGGCCGAGCACCGCGGACCCGTCGGTGATCACCGCGACGCTGTTGCGCTTGACGGTCAGCCGCCGGACGTCTTCGGGGTTGCGGGCGATGGCGAGCGACACCCGCGCGACGCCGGGGGTGTACGCCATCGACAGCTCGTCGCGGTTGCGCAGGGGCACCTTCGACTGCATCTCGATCTTTCCGCCGAGGTGCATCAGGAAGGTGCGGTCGCTCACCTTGTGGATCGAGACGCCGTCCAGCCCCTCCAGGGCGTCGACGATCTCCTGGGCGTGCTCGGTGTCGCGAGTGGCGCAGGTGACGTCGATGCGGAGCCGGTCGTGACCGGCCGGGGTCAGGTCGAGCGCGGTGACGATGCCGCCCGCCTGCTCCACCGCTGCGGTGAGCTGGCTGACGGCCTTGCCGCCCGCGGGGACCTCGAGGCGGACGGTGATCGAATAGGACACGCTCGGCACGGTGGCCACGTCAACTGCTCCTTTGTGAGGCGAAGACTCCGCACGCCAATGGTGTCATCCCTGCGTACGGAGGTCATGGCGAGGTCAGCTGATCGCGTGCGCCGCCGTCACCACGATGTCGGCACAGGCAGCCGCGGCCAGCCGCGTACTGTCGATTACCAGATGATAAAGGCCTGGATCGGCGGGATCCGCCCGGTAGAAATGTTTGACGTACGCGGTGCGCGCCCGGTCGTTGTCGACGAGGAGGCGCTCGGCCTCCGCGGCGGAGATCTCCATCGACTCCTGGACGCGGGCGATCCGGCGGGCGCGGGGACCGTCGAGGCGGACGTGCAGCGTGGCGGGGTGGCCCGCGAGCACCATCTGCGCGGCCCGGCCGAGGATCACCGCCCCCTCGCCCCGGTCGGCGATCTCCTTGATCACCTGCTCGGTGCGGTGGACGAACTCCTCCTCGAGGACCACGCCGCGCTGCGGGAGGTAGACGTCCATGCCGCCGAGCGTGACGTTCGGCAGGCGCGCCGCGTTGGCCAGGATGCGGCCCAGCCCGTGCTCGGCGCGGTCGTCGTGGACGAGCGCCTCTTCGAGCGTGCAGCCGATGTCGGCCGCCACGGTGTACGGGATGGCCCGGTCGACGAACGGCACGCCGAGGCGCTCGGCGACGGCGGGGCCGATGACGCTGCCACCCGCCCCGAACGTCGCGGAGATCGTGACGACTCCGGCCATCACCCGCTCATCTCCGTTGGACCAATCTCAGAACAGCGCCGAGGCGAGTTTTCTCCGCGCGCGGGTCACGCGCGGGTCGTCCGGCGGAAGGACCTCGAACAGCGACAGCAGGTGCTTGCGGGCCGTCTCCCGCTCGTCGCCCGAGGTGCGGCGCACGGCGGCGATGAGGCGGTCGAACGCCTCATCGACCCGCCCTTCGACCAGTTCGAGGTCGGCGACCTTGGCCTGGGCGGCCGCGTCGTCGGGACGGGCTTCGGCGTCCGCGCGCACCGCCGCCGGTTCGTAGGACTGGGTGCGGCGCTGCAGGTCGACCAGGGCGAGACCGCTCTTGGCGAACGGGTCGTTCGGCCTGGTCTCCAGGATCCGCCCGAATGCCTGGGCGGCGCCTTCCAGGTCCCCCCGCTGCAGGGCGGCCTCGGCCTCGACGTCCAGCGGATCGGCGGCCGGCTCCTGGACGCCGTCGGCCTCCTCGCCCTCGGGCAGCAGGCCCTGCTCGCGGAGCGCCGCGAACAGCTGGTCCAGCACCTGACGCACCTGCGGCTCGGGCGCGGCGCCGTTGAGCACGGGGAGCATCTGGCCCGCGACCACGGCCGCGACGAAGGGGATGCCCTGGACGCCCATCCGGGAGAGCTGCTGGCCGAGTGCCGGGTTCGCGTCGATGTCCACCTTGGCGAGCACCCAGCGGCCCCCCGCCTCGCGGGCGAGCTTCTCCAGGATGGGGCCGAGCTGCTTGCACGGCTGGCACCAGTCGGCCCAGAAGTCGACGAGGACCGGCACGCTGCGGGACCGGTCGACGACCTCGGTGTTGAACGTCGCGTCGGTCACGTCGATGACGTGAGAAGAGTCTTCCGAAGGTCCCGAGGCGGGGCGCTGCTGCTGCTGTTTCTGGGCCGCGGCACGCCGCGCACCGAGGTCGATCGCGCCGTGCAACGAGAAGTCCGATGACGTCATGTGTCCATCCTGCCGCATGCACCGCCGAACGAATACGCGCGGCCGCCAGGTGATCGACCGAACACGCTCAATGATCAGGCGAACACGGCCAGTGGCCGGGTAGCACCTCGGGTGCTACATCGTCGGGGGCCCGACCGGCTCCGGCGTCAGAAACGGGCCGGTTCCGCGTAGTCGCCCCACTCCTCCCGCAGCACGCCGCAGATCTCGCCGAGGGTCGCCTCGACCCGTACGGCGTCCAGCATGGCCGGGATCAGGTTGTCGTCGGTCCGGGCGACCTCGATCATCCGCCGCAGCGCCGCGTCGACCGCCGCCTGGTCCCGCGCCCCGCGCCGCTCGGCCAGGAGCCGGTTCTGCTCCCGCTCGACCTCGTGGCCGACCCGAAGGATCTCCAGGGGCTCCTCGATGCTCTGCGTGTGGCAGTTCACCCCGACGATCTTCTTCTCGCCCTTCTCCAGCTGCTGCTGGTACGTGAACGCGGCGTCGGCGATCTCGGCCATGAACCAGCCGTCCTCGATGCCGCGCAGGATGCCGCCGGTCATGGAGCCGTCCGGGCTCATGTCCTTGATCCGCGCGAAGATCCGTTCGGCCTCCTCCTCGAGGCGGTCGGTCAGCGCCTCGACGTACCAGGAGCCGCCGAGCGGATCCACGACGTTGACCACACCGGTCTCCTCCATGATCACCTGCTGGGTCCGCACGGCGATCTCGGCGGCCTTCTCGCTCGGCAGCGCCAGCACCTCGTCGAGGGCGTTGGTGTGCAGGGAGTTCGTGCCGCCGAGCACGGCGGCGAGCGCCTCGACGGCGGTGCGCACGACGTTGTTGTCGGGCTGCTGCGCGGTGAGCGACACCCCGGCGGTCTGGGTGTGGAACCGCAGCCACTGCGCCTTCTCCGACGTCGCGCCGTACACGTCGCGCAGCCGGCGCGCCCAGATCCGGCGCGCCGCACGAAACTTGGCGATCTCCTCGAAGAAGTCGATGTGGGAGTCGAAGAAGAAGGACAGACCGGGAGCGAACGTGTTGACGTCGAGCCCTCGCGACAGGCCCAGCTCGACGTAGCCGAAGCCGTCCGCCAGCGTGAAGGCCAGTTCCTGGGCGGCCGTCGAGCCGGCCTCCCGGATGTGGTAGCCCGAGACGCTCAGGGGCTTGTACGCGGGGATGTCGGCGGCGCAGAACTCCATCAGGTCGCCGATGAGGCGCAGGTGCGGCTCCGGCGCGAAGAGCCACTCCTTCTGCGCGATGTACTCCTTGAAGATGTCGGTCTGCAGGGTGCCGTCGAGGCCGTGGACGTCTGCGCCCTGCCGCTCGGCCGCCACGAGGTACATGCAGAAGATCGGCACCGCGGGCCCGGAGATCGTCATCGACGTCGTGATGTCGCCCAGCGGGATCCCGTCGAACAGGACGTCCATGTCGGCGGCGGAGTCGATGGCGACACCGCAGTGGCCGACCTCGCCGAGGGCCCGGGGGTCGTCGGAGTCACGGCCCATGAGCGTCGGCATGTCGAAGGCGACCGACAGACCACCGCCGCCCGCGCCGAGGATCATCTTGTACCGCTCGTTGGTCTGCCGGGCGTTGCCGAAGCCCGCGAACTGCCGGATGGTCCAGGTGCGTCCCCGGTAGCCGGTGGCGTACAGGCCGCGCGTGTAGGGGTACTCGCCCGGCCAGCCGATGCGCTCGAACCGCGGATCGGCGGCCGGTGGCCCGTACACCGGGTCGACCTCGACGCCGGAGAGCGTGGTGAAGTCGGCGTCGCGTCGGCGGGAGGCGTCGAACCTCTGCTGCCAGCGACGGCGGCCCTCTTCGATGTCCATGAGCACTCCTCAGGCCGGTGGCTCTCCCTAGATACTAGGATGTCCTAGTATCTCGTCGCCCACCACTCCCCGGCCGCTCACATCGAGCATCCTCAGTCCGTGAAGTCGCCGACGGCGACGCGGAGACCGCGGAGCGCGTCGAAGATCTTCTCCAGCTCGGCGGCGTCGGACGCGCCCATGGCGAAGTCGGCGGCGAGGAGGTCGGCCGTGGCGCGTTCCACGGTCTCCCGGCCGCTGTCGGTGATCTCCGCGAGCACGCCGCGGCCGTCGCGGGGGTTGGGACGGCGCCGGACGTACCCCTGACGCTCCAGCCGGTCGATGGTGTTGGTGACGCTCGTCGGGTGCACCATCAGCCGCTCGCCCATCTTCGACAGGGGCAGCGCGCCCTTCCGGCTGAACGTCAGCAGCACCAGCGCCTCGTACCGGGCGAAGGTGAGGCCGTACGGCTTGAGCAGAGCGTCGAGCTCGGCGATGAGGATGGCCTGCGCCCGCATGATCGAGGTCACCGCGAGCATGGCGGGCGACCGCCCCCAGCGACGCTCCCAGAGATCTCCGGCGCGGGCGATCGGGTCGAAAGGCAGGTTGAGCGGC
The DNA here is from genome assembly GCF_024055795.1 of Actinoallomurus purpureus. Taxonomy (GTDB): domain Bacteria; phylum Actinomycetota; class Actinomycetes; order Streptosporangiales; family Streptosporangiaceae; genus Actinoallomurus; species Actinoallomurus purpureus. The sequence continues at coordinate 227,166 of NZ_JAMXMY010000016.1, forward strand.
TTGGCCACTCACATACGCTATCGCCTGACCGGCCCGAGATCCGCCGAATCACGCTTCATATCACCGGGCTCGCTCTGCAAATCCCGCGAATCAGTCGCAATCCCGGCGGCCGACTAAGGAACGCCGACGCGCATCATCAAGGCAAGTTATAGTTCCTTTGTCGACGCGTGCGGCCGACGGCAAAGAGGGGCGTCCGCGCAACCGTTCATCGCAGTGACCGCCCCCTGCCATCGCGCACGCGTCGCCAATTCGGGGGGTAATTATGATCGGGGATTTTTCCGCGATCGTGGCACGGGGCCTGGGGATCCGCCGCGGGAGGCGGTGGATCCTGCGTCCCACCACGTTCGATGTGACACACGGTGTCGTGGGCCTGGCCGGCCCGGCCGGCCTGGGCAGGTCGGCGCTGCTCGAGACGCTGGCGACCCTGCGCCGCCCGTCCGCGGGCGATCTGGAGGTGCTGGGTCACGACGTGACCCGGCGGGCCGGACGGCGCGCGGTGCGCGCCCGGATCGGCCTGCTGCCCGCGCGATTCGCCTGGGTGTCGGGGTTGTCGACCCGCGACTTCGTGGCCTACGCGTCCTACTACAAATGCACACCCCGCCGGGCGGTCGACGCGATTCTGGAGCGATTCGGGCTCAGCGACGCCGCGGCGCTCGAAATGGACATGCTTCCGCAAGATCTGCGATTGCGCGCCGGACTGGCCGCCACGTGTGTGCACGAGCCGGAGCTCGTCTTTCTCGACGAGCCGCTCACCGGCATCGGCGATTCCGAGCGAGAAGAACTGATCCCGCTGCTGCGGGGCCTGGCCCCGACGGTGGTGGTCACCGCCGCCGATCCGGCGGAGCTCGCGGGGTGGTGCGATCGAGGCTTCAACATGGTGCGGGGGCGCCTCATCGAGTCGCCGGGCGTCCCCCTCCCCCGGGCTCGGGTTCCGGCCGGTGTCTGACCTTGGGCGGGTGCTGCGGATCGACGCTCGCCGTACGGCCTTGTTCCTGGCCGTGCCGGCGCTCTCGTTCCTCGGTGCCGTGGCCGCGTGGCGGGCGCTGCTGCCCGGCGTCGCCTACTGGGACGACGCCGTGGCGGCGCTGTTCTCGTCGGTGTGCCTGCTGGGGCCGGCGTCGGCGGGGTTCGCCGCGTGGGTCGCCCTGCGCGAGCACCGTCTCGACTACCTGCGGGGCCTGACCGCCCGCTCACCCGCCCTGGGTCCGCTGCTCGACCTGCTCCTGCTGGGGATCGTCACGCTCTGCGCGTACGCCGTCGTGGCCCTGGTCGTCGCCGCCAAGACGATGATCCATGTGGAGGCGGGCCATCCGAAGCCGATCGGGCCGCTCGCCGGTGCGCTCACCCTGCTCGTGTACACCGTCATCGGCTATCTCGCCGGCCGCCTGGTCCCCCGCCTGCCGACGCCCGCGGCGGTCGCGGTGGTCACCTACCTGTGGGGCGCCGCCCGCCCCGACGCCTGGGCGGACCTGCTGCCGCCCCCGGGGGTCGGGCACGTCGGGCTGTTCGCCGCGCTGCGCACCGAGCTGCTCGCGGGTCAGGCGCTGTGGTCGTTCGGGCTCGGCACGGTCCTGGTCACCGGCTACCTGTGGGCGCTCACCCGGCACGCCTGGCTGGCCCTGCCGACGGTCGCGGCGGCGGGCGTCGTCGCGGGCACCACACTGTGGCTCCACGGGCAGCAGCGCGTCCCGCCGGTCGTGCCACGCGCCTTCGCGTACGCCTGCCGCCAGTGGCCGCTCACCGTCTGCGTGCACCCGGCGCTGCGCACGGCCCTGCCGTCGCTGGAGGCCGGGCTGACGCCCCTCGCCACGCGCCTGAGCGGCACCCCTGGGCGCTTCGTCCGGGTCGAGCACCGGCCCGACAACGACTTCCCCCGGCCCGGCCACGGCGTCGTCTACATCCACCTGAGCGACCTGTCCCCGGGGTACGCCCACCGCGCGGAGCAGGAGATCGAGATCAGCCTGCTGGACGCGCGCACCTGCGGCGACCCCCGCCACGCCGTGGGCGCGCGCTACGGCGCCCTGGTCTCGGCGTGGCTGCTCGACGAGGCCCCGCCGCGGCCGGCCGACGCGGCGGCCACCCGCGCCTTCGCTCGCTGGGACGAGCAGCGGCGGCGCCGGTGGCTGCGCGCCCACTACGCCCGGTACCACTCCTGCACCCTGCGCGCCCGGGATTTCCGCGAGCCATGAGCCGCGCGAACAACGTGCTCTTTCTCCGGGTATTCACTATCGTCGGGCCGTGGACTGGAGCCTGCTGAAGTGTGCCCGCGCGGGGCACGTGACCTACGCCCCCGACGAGCCGGCGCTGCAAGATCGGCTGCACGTGGCCACGCCGGCCGGTGAGGCCTGGCGCTGCCTGCGGTGCGGCGCCTACGTCCACGGCGAGCCACACGACCGGGGCCCCGCCGACCGAGCCCCGCTCATCATGCGCGGCCGGGAGCTGCGCAGCGAGCTGATCATGCGCTTCTTCGCCGTCGAGCGCGTGATCCGCGGGCTGGTGATCATCGCGGCGGCGTACGGCGTGTGGCGTTTCTCGGCCAACCGCGGATCGATCCAGCGGGCCTTCGAGAAGGACGTCCCGCTGCTGAAGCCGTTCGCGAGGCAGGTCGGCTGGGACCTCGATCACTCCCGCATCGTCGAGAGCATCCGCCACGTCTTCACGCTCAAGTCCGAGACGCTGACCTGGTTCGCGGTCGGGCTCCTGGCGTACGCCCTGATCGAGATCGTCGAGGCGGTCGGCCTCTGGCTGGGCAAGCGGTGGGGCGAGTACTTCGCGGTGGTCGCCACGTCGTTCGGCCTGCCGCTGGAGATCTACGAGCTCACGGAGCGCATCACGGCCGTCCGCGTCGGCGCGCTGGTGATCAACCTCGGGCTGGTCCTGTACCTCCTGATCTCCAAGAGGCTCTTCGGCATCCGCGGCGGCAAGGAGGCCTTCGAGGCGCACCGGCGCGGCGCGTCGCTCATCGAGGTCGAGCAGGCGGCCGCGGCCCCGCACGCCGAGACCGCCGGCTAGGCGACCGGCGCCACCGAACAGGCGACGGGCGAGGGCGCGCGCACTCGACGTCGCGGCCAGTATGAACGGACGGCCAGGTCACACGCATGTGCCGTCGCGGCCCCGCGAACCGTGGATGAGTCAGTCCCTTCCGGGGTAATGATGCCGTGCTTAGCCGATACCCCCAGAGGTGAGACGAATGGTGCGACCGGAAGCCCCCAAGGACGAACCGGCATCCCGACGGCCGCGCCGACCGGGCATGCGCTCGATCGCGTTCATCGTCGTGCTCCTCGCGCTGGCGTACGCCGTGCTGCAGGCCGTGCACGCACTCCCGCACTGGCTCGACCCCTTCAGCGAGAAAACCAAGGACCGCAGCGGTCCCGCCGTCCTGCGGTCGATCCAGAACATCTCCCGCTACGAGGCCGCGACGGGCGACTTCCAGGTCATCGTGGACCTCGAGAAGGACGCGAGTTTCCTGCCCGGCTCCATCCGGGGCCAGCGGACCCTCTTCGTGGGCACGGGAAGCGTCGACGCCTATGTCGACTTCTCCCACTTGGGGAACGGAGCCGTCACGACCGACGAGAAGCGCACGTCGGTGACGATCCGGCTGCCGCACGCCCGGCTCGAGAACACCAATCTCGATCCGAAACGCAGTTATGTCTTCGCCCAGCAACGCGGTCTGTTCGACCGAATCGGGGATTTCTTCAGCTCGAATCCGAATCAACAGCAACAGCTGTACACGCTGGCCGCACAGAAGATCCAGGGCGCTGCGGGGTCCAGCGGCCTGGCGGGCCGGGCCGACACGAACACCAAACAAATGATCATGAACCTGATGCGCGGTTTGGGCTTCAAAAACGTTACGGTGATTTACCCCACATCACCGTGATCTTACCGAGACGGCCCACGGGGAATAGCACTACGAAAGGGCCGGTTACGGATAAATCGGGGTGATCGCTGTGTCCGTAGCAGGCACGTCCACTCTTCGTCGCAGACCCACCTGGCCGCTCGCCCTGCCGATCGCGGCGGCCGCGGTGGCCGTCGCGCTCCCGGCCGTGGGCGGCTCGACGCCCGAACGCCCGGCCCACCTCGTCATCGGTGAGCTGTTCCCGAACGGCCAGGAGCTCCTCCTGGCGCTGATCCTTCTCGCCACCGCGCGCGGCGTGCTCCTGCGCCGCCGGGTCGCGTACTACGTCATCCTGCTGCTCACCGGCCTGTCGGCCCTCGACGCCCTGAGCACCCGGCAACTCGGCCGCCTGGTCCTCCTCACCGTCGCCCTCACCGCCTTCGTACGGTTCCGCGGGGAGTTCACGACCTCGCCCAGCCGACTGCGCACCGCCGTCCGCGCCGGCCTCATCACGTACGGCATCGCGATCGCGTACGGCCTCGCCGTCATGATCCTCCAGTGGCACCAGATGACCCCCGGACCCACCCCCGGCGATGCGGGACGCGAGATCCTCGCCGGTCTGACCGCGTCGGGTCCCGGTCCCGTCCACTTCGCCGGCTCGGCCGACCACTGGTACGAGGCCAGCCTGGGCCTCATCGGCGGCGGCGCGCTGCTCGCCATGCTGATCACCATGCTCACGCCCGCGCCGCCGCCTCCGGCGGGCACCGAGGGCGAGCGGGCCGAGGCCGCACGCCTGGTCGACGACGAGGGCTCCGACACGCTCGCCCCCTTCGTGCTGCGCAGCGACAAGGCGTACGTCTTCAGCCCCGACCGGCGCGCCGTCATCGGATACCGCGTGCTGTTCGGCGTCGCCGTCGCGGGCGGCGACCCAGCGGGCGACCCGCGCTCCTACCCGGACGCGGTAGCCGAGTTCGCCACGCTGGCCGAGCGATCCGGGTGGCGGATGGCCGTGCTCGGGGCCCGCGCCGACCTGCTCGACCTGTGGCGCCCGTACGGCCTGCGGTCCATCGAGATCGGCGACGAGGTGCTGCTGTCCCCGAACGAGTTCGGCCTGAGCGGCCGGAGCATGCGCAACGTCCGGCAGGCGGTGCAGCGCACCCGCAACGCGGGCGTGACCACCGACGTCGCACGCGAAGGCGACCTGACCCCCGACGAACGCGCCCGGCTCCAGGCGGTCGCCACCGAGGCCATGGGCGGCGCCGAGGAACGCGGTTTCTCGATGAACCTCGACGACCTGCTGACGGGCCGGCACGCCTCCTCCGTCGTCGTGGTCTCCCGGGACTCCGAGGGCGCGCCGCTCGGCTTCCAGCGGTACCTGCCCAGCGCCTGCGGGCGGCGGCTGTCCCTCGACGCGATGCGCCGCGTCCCGAGCGCACCGAACGGACTCAACGAGCGGATGATCGCCGACGTCATGGCGTACGCCCGCGACCACGACATCGACGAGGTCTCCCTCAACTTCGCGGCGTTCCGCGAGCTGTTCGACACCGCCGAACGCGGCCCCCTGGAGCAGGGCGGCTATCGCCTGATCCACCTACTCGACCCGTTCATCAAGGTCGAGTCGCTCTACCTGTTCAACCGGAAGTTCCGGCCGCGCTACGTGCCGCGGGCGGTGGCCTTCCCGTCATGGGCGAGCATCGTGCCCGTCGCGGCGGCGCTCCTCACCCTGGAGTTCGGCCACCGGCGCCCGCCCCGCCCCCCCCCCCCCCCCCCCCCCCCCCCCCCCCCCCCA
>NZ_JAMXMY010000017.1 GCF_024055795.1 Actinoallomurus purpureus
CCCCCCCACCCCCCCCCACGGCGGGGACGACGGGCTTCCGTGTACGCGGCTACGGGTGGTGTCACCCGACCCCTACCGGAGACGTACGCGTAAGTGCGGTCGGTGGGGGGACGCGGGTGACAACCGTCGGTTCGTAGCTTCCTGATCACTTGCTGATCAGGAAGGACGCCCCCGTGAACAAGCGCCGGGCAACACTCGCCACCCTCGCCATCGGCGGCATCGTGATCGCGACCGGTGGGGCCGGCGGGCGCCCCGTCGTGTCACCGCCCGAACAGCCGCTCCCTGTACTGACAGGCCGGGCCCTCATCGCCCGGTACGCCGCCGACCGGTCCGCGATCGAGACGTCCGCGCGCCGCGACCCCCGGCTGGCCCCGCTGGCCTCGCCCGGCCGTACGTTCCTGGGGTTCGATCCGCATGGCCGGGCCGTCGAGGTCGTCGGCGACCTGGCCACCGCCCGGCGGGTGGCGATCCTGGTTCCGGGAGCGGACACCACGCTGCGGAGCTTCGACTCCCGTGGGTCCGCCTCGCCCGGCGGCGGGGCGCGGGCCGTGCTGGCCGAGGCCCGGCGGATCGACCCGCGCGCCCGGCTCGCGGTGATCGCCTGGCTGGGCTACGCGACTCCGGCCACGGTGAGCCTCGACATCGCGACCACCGGCCACGCCGACCAGGGCGCCCGCGCCCTGCGGCCGCTGGTGAACGCGCTGGCCGCCCACGGTGTCGCGGTGAGCCTGCTGTGCCACAGCTACGGCTCGGTCGTGTGCGGGCGGGCCGCTCCCCACGTGAACGCGACGGACATCGCCGTGTTCGGCAGCCCCGGGATGGCCGTCTCGTCCGCGGCGGCGCTGCGCACCCCGGCGAGGCTGTGGGCGGGCCGCGCCTCCGGCGACTGGACGGCGTACGTGCCCAAGGTGCGGGTGCTCGGCTTCGGCTTCGGCGCGGATCCGACGGGCCGCGGCTTCGGCGCCCGGGTGTTCGCGGCCGGGGACGGCGGCCACGGCGACTATCTCCGGCCGGGCGGGATCGCGCTGCGCAACCTGGCGCTGATCGCCCTCGGGCGCGGAGCGGAGGTGTCCCGTGACCGCTGACCCCGTGCTCCGCCCGCCCATGACCGCCGACCCCGTGGCCCGCCCGCCCATGACCGCCGGCCCTGTGCTCCGCCCGCCCGTGACCGCTGACCCCGTGCTCCGCCCGCCCTCGCCGTCCCGGCCGGGAGCGTCGGACGAGCGCCCCACGCATGAGCGCCCTGTGCACGAGCGCCCCGCGCGCGAACGCCCTCTGCGCGAACGCCCTCCGTACGAGTGGCGCGGAACGCTCCGCACCCTCGCGAGGCGCGTCGACGCGGCCACCCCGGAGCACCGCGACCGGGCCGTGGACGCCCTGCGGGCGTTCGCGATCCTGGGAGTCGTCCTCGGGCACTGGCTGGTCACCGCACTGGTCCCCGCCGGGTCGGGGGACGGCGGCCGGGCGACCTGGAACGTGCGCAGCCCCCTGTCCTTCATGCCGTGGCTGGCCCCGGTGTCCTGGGTGCTGCAGACGCTCGCACTGTTCTTCTTCGTCGGCGGCTACTCGGCGGCAAGGAGCCTGCGCCGCCCCGCGAACGTCGGCGGGTGGGTCCGTGCCCGCATGGTGCGGCTGTGCCGCCCGGCGGCGGTGCTGGTGGCCGCCTGGGCGCCGATCACGCTCGTCCTGATGGCGGCCGGCGTGGACCCGATGCCGCTGGTCCGTCTCATGCTGAGCCCGCTGTGGTTCCTGTGCGTCTTCGCCGGGCTCACCGCGCTGACGCCGCTGCTCGCCCGCTGCGGACCGTACGCGGCGGCGGTGGCGGCCGCGCTGGTGGCCTGCGTCGATCTCGTCAGGTTCGGCCTGGACGGTCCCGCGTGGGTCGGCTGGCTCAACGTGCCGGCCGCGTGGGCGGTGCCGTACCTGCTCGGCATCGCCTGGGCGAAGGGCCGGCTCGGCTCCCGGCGTACGGCCCTGGCCCTCCTTGTCGGCGGGGCGGCGGCCGCCATCGTCCTCGTGGCGTTCGCCGGATATCCGGCGACCATGGTCGGCCTGCCGGGCGCACGGGTGTCCAACCTGAGCCCGCCGACGACGGTCGCGGTGGCGTTCGGCCTCGCGCAGGTCGGGGCGGCGCTGCTCCTGCGCGACCGGCTGGCGCGCTGGATGCGGCGGCCCTTCGCCTGGGCGCCCGTCGCGCTGGCGAACCTGTCGGCGATGACGGTGTTCTGCTGGCACCAGACGGCGTTCATGCTGGTGACGGTGGCGACCCGGCCCTTCGGTCGGCTGCCCGGACTGCACGACGTCCCCGACCACTGGAGCTGGATCCCGGCCCGGATGGCGTGGCTGCCGGCGTTCGCCCTCGTGCTGGCCGGATGCCGGGCGGCGTTCCGGAGGTTCGAACGGAACAGGTGACAGGCGCGGGGTCGGGGGTTCCCGCGACGGCGGTGACATGGGCACGGAGCCAGTGGCACCGGCGCGGCGAACAGGTGGGAGGCTGTTGGGCGTGAAGAAAGAGCTCGACATCCGCGAACAGACCACTGAGCGGCTCGAACACGCGATGGGGGCCCTGGGCACCGCCGCGACCGCCAGCATGGAGGAGCGCCTGCCGTGGTTCCGCGCGATGTCGGCCGAGTACCGCTCCTGGGTCGGCCTGGTCGCCCAGGCGGGCATCGCCGGGTTCGTCGAGTGGTTCAAGCACGAGGAGAAGATCCGGCCGGCGATCGCCGGTGAGGTGTTCGGCACGGCGCCGCGCGAGCTGATGCGCGCGGTGCGCCTTCAGCAGACGGTCGAGATCGTCCGGGTGGTCATCGACGTCGTCGAGGCGCAGGTGAACGAGCTCGCCGCGCCCGGCGGCGAGACGCAGCTGCGCGAGGCCATCCTGCGCTACACGCGTGAGGTCGCCTTCGGCGCGGCCCAGGTGTACGCGCGGGCGGCGGAGACCCGTGGCGCGTGGGACGCCCGATTGGAGGCGCTCATCGTCGACGCGCTGCTGCGCGGCGAGGTCGACGAGTCGCTGCACTCGTGGGCCGCCGCGCTCGGCTGGGCGTCGACGTCGGTGGCCGTCCTGGCGGGAAACACGCCGGAGGACGAGCCCGAGGCCATCATCGACGACATCCGCATCGCGTCCCGGCGGGCGCGCGTGGACGTGCTCGCCGGGGTGCAGGGCAGCCGCCTCATCGTCATCGTCGGCGGCGTCGAGGACGATCCCCTGACTGCGGCCAAGCCCTTCACCTCGAAGTTCGGCCCGGGCGCGGTGGTGATCGGGCCGCGCGTCGAGGACCTGTACTCCGCGACCATGTCGGCGCGGGCGGCGCTGGCGGGCCTGCGGGCCGTCGCCGCCTGGCCGGACGCGCCGCGGCCGGTGCTGGCCGGTGACCTGCTCGCCGAGCGCGCCCTCGACGGCGATCCGGACGCGCGGGCGTTCCTCGTCGAGGAGGTGTACGAGCCACTGCAAGCCGCCGGGGCCCCGCTACTCGACACGCTGACGACCTATCTGGAGCAGGGCTCGTCACTGGAGGCCACCGCGCGGCTGTTGTTCGTGCACCCCAACACGGTGCGGTACCGCCTGCGCCGGGTCACCGAGCTGACCGGATACGTCCCCGCCGACGGCCGGGCCGCCTTCACTCTGCGCATCGCCCTGGTGCTAGGCCGCTTCGCCGCGCGCCCTGCCTCGTTGTGACGGGGCGGCACCACTTGTAGGACTCTCACAAGGCTCGCCGCCGGAACTTCGTACCTCACCGCATGAACATGGCGGAGTCCTACAGTGCATGGTTGAGTGCGTGCTCGTCATCGCCGCGCCCGGGCAGGGCGCCCAGACCCCGGGATTCCTGAACGCCTGGCTCGAACTGCCGGGCGTCGCCGACCGTCTCGCGTGGTGGTCCGCCGTCACCGGGCTCGACCTGGTCCGCTACGGCACGACCGCCGACGCCGATGAGATCCGCGACACCGCCGTCGCGCAGCCTCTCCTGGTCGGCGCCGCCCTCGCGGCCTACGAGGTGCTGGGCGCGTCGCCGGACGTGACGGCCGGGCACAGCGTGGGCGAGCTCGCCGCCGCCGCGATCGCCGGTGTCATCTCCCCCGAGTCCGCCATGGTGCTCGTACGGGAACGCGGCCGGGCGATGGCCGAGGCCGCCGCCGTCACCGAGACCGGCATGACCGCCGTGCTCGGCGGCGACGCCGAGGAGGTCCTCGCGGCGATCGAGAAGCACGGCCTCACCCCGGCCAACTCCAACGGCGCCGGCCAGGTGGTCGCGGCCGGCACGAAGGAGCAGCTGGCCGCGTTCGCGGACGCGCCGCCCGCAGGCGCGCGGCTGCGGCCGCTGTCGGTGGCCGGGGCGTTCCACACCGTTCACATGGCCCCCGCGGTCGACACGCTGCGGCGGATCACCCCCGGTATGCCGGTGGCGGACCCCGTCACCCGGCTGCTCTCCAACCGCGACGGCGCGGTCGTGGATCACGGCCCCGACTTCGTCGCCCGCCTCGTCGAGCAGGTCAGCGCACCGGTGCGCTGGGACTCCTGCATGGCCACGATGGCGGACCTCGGCGTCACGGCGATCATCGAACTGCCCCCCGCGGGCACCCTCGTCGGCCTCGCCCGGCGCGCGCTGCCCGGCGTCCAGCTGGTCGCGCTGAAGACCCCCGGCGACCTCGACAAGGCGCGCGCCCTCATCGAGCAGGAGACGCGCGCCGGCGACGACACATTGGAGAACGCGTGACGTCCTTCCAGCTTCCCACCGGCGCCCCCGGGGCGCGCATCCTCGCGTTCGGTCACTATCAGCCGTCGAACGTCGTCACCAATGACGACCTCGCCAAGACCGTCGAGACCAACGACGAGTGGATCCAGAGCCGCGTCGGCATCAAGCAGCGCCGCATCGCGGGGCCGGAGGAGTCGGTCGTCGACATGGCCGTCCAGGCGGGCGGCAAGGCCCTCGCGGCCAGCGGCCTGTCCCCGGAGGACATCGACCTGGTCATCGTCGCCACCTGCACCCAGGAGGCGCAGATCCCGAACGCCTCGGCGAGCGTGGCCGACCGGCTCGGCATCGTCGCGCCCGGGGCGTACGACGTCAACGCGGCGTGCGCCGGCTTCTGCTACGCGCTGTCCAGCGCCGCCGACGCGGTCCGCGCCGGCTCGGCCCGCAACGTCCTGGTCGTCGGCTCGGAGAAGCTCTCGCAGTGGGTCGACTGGACCGACCGTTCCACCTGCATCATCTTCGCCGACGGTGCCGGCGCCGCCGTGGTGAGCGGTTCCGATGACGCCGCCATCGGCCCCGTGGTCTGGGGCAGCGCGGGGAACCAGGCCGACCGGATCTTCATCAAGGACCGCACGGGCTTCCTGTACCAGGAGGGGCAGGCCGTCTTCCGGTGGGCCACGACGGCCCTGCACCCCATCGCCAAGGAGGCGTGCGAACGCGCCGGCGTCGCGCCGTCCGACCTCGCCGCCTTCATCCCGCACCAGGCCAACCTGCGCATCGTCGAGGCGATCGCCCGTAAGCTCAAGGCCGAGAACGCCATCGTCGCCGACGACATCGTGAACGCCGGCAACACGTCGGCCGCCTCGATCCCCCTCGCGCTGTCCCGCATGATCGAGCGCGGCGACGTGCCCTCCGGCGCGCCCGCCCTGCTGATCGGCTTCGGCGCCGGCATGACCTACGCCGCCCAGGTGGTCCGGATCCCGTAGGCCGCCGCGGCCCGTTGAACCTCCCCCGAAGAACAGATGTCGCACACAAGGAAATGGAGAAATACCTAATGGCGCTTTCCGAGCAGGAGATCCTCAAGGGCCTCGGCGAGATCATCGAAGAGATCGCGGGTGTCGAGCCGTCCGAGGTGACCCCGGACAAGTCGTTCGTCGACGACCTGGACATCGACTCGCTGTCGATGGTCGAGATCGCCGTCGCCGCCCAGGACAAGTTCGGCGTCGAGATCCCCGACGACGAGCTGAAGAACCTCAAGACGGTCAAGGACGTCATCGTCTACGTGCAGAGCAAGGATGTCTCTGCCTGAAGTCGAGCAGCAAGGGAGAGCGTGACCATATGAGTACCTCCGTCGTCGTGACCGGACTCGGCGCTACTACGCCTCTCGGCGGCGACGTGGCATCGACCTGGTCCGCTCTGCTGGCGGGCCGGTCCGGCGTGAAGCGGCTCGCCGCCGAGTGGGCGGAGAGCCTTCCGGTGAGGATCGCGGCTCCGATCGCGGTGGAGCCCTCGGAGGTCCTGCCGAGGCACCGGCTGCGCCGGCTGGACCGCTGCCAGCAGTTCGCCCTCATCGCCGCGCACGAGGCCTGGCGCGACGCCGGCTTCGCGTTCGGCGACGAGGCGGGCTTCACCGTCGACAGCGACCGGGTCGGCGCCGTCGTCTCGTCCGGGATCGGCGGGATCATCACGACCCTCGACAACTACGACATTTTGAACGAGAAGGGCTGGCAGCGGGTCTCCCCGTTCGCCGTCCCGATGCTGATGCCGAACGGCGCCGCCGGGATCATCAGCATCGAGTTCGGCGCGCGGGCGGGCGCGCACGCGGTGGCGAGCGCCTGCGCCTCCAGCGCGGAGGCCATCGGCTACGGCATCGACATGATCCGGGCCGGGCGGGCCGACATCGTCATCGCGGGCGGCACCGAGGCCGCGATCCACCGTCTGAACCTCGCCGCGTTCGGTTCGATGCGCGCCATGTCGACGCGCAACGACGACCCCGACCACGCCTCGCGCCCGTACGACAAGGCGCGGGACGGCTTCGTGCTCGGTGAGGGCTCCGGGATCGTCATCCTGGAGTCGGAGGAGCACGCGCGGGCGCGCGGCGCCCGCATCTACGGCGTCGCCGCCGGCGTAGGCTACTCCGCCGACGCGGTGGACATCGTCTCCAACGACCCGGACGGCATGGCGAAGGCCATGCGCCGGGCCCTGGCCGACGCGGGCCTGGAGCCGTCGGACATCGTGCACATCAACGCGCACGGCACCTCGACCCCGGTCGGTGACACCGGTGAGATCAAGGCGATCAAACTGGCGCTCGGCGAGGCGGCCGGTCAGATCGCCATCACCAGCACCAAGTCGATGACCGGGCACCTGCTCGGCGGCACGGGCGCGGTGGAGTCGATCGCCACCATCCTCGCCCTGCGCGAGAGCCTGGTCCCGCCGACCATCAACATCGAAGAACTCGACGACGAGGTCGACCTGGACATCGTCCGGGACGAGCCCCGGAAGCTGCCCGGCGGTCCCGCCGCCGCCCTGAACAACTCGTTCGGATTCGGCGGCCACAACGTGACCGTCGCCCTGAGGAGGCATGAGTCGTGACCGTTGTCGATAGCAGGTCGGCCACCCGCGCGCCCGAAGCCCCCGAACCCGCCGGGCCCGACCCGCGCGACCCGCGGGTACGGCTGGAGGCGCTGTTCGACGAGGGGTCGCTGCGGCTCCTCACCGAGGAGGACACCAGCGGCGCCCTGGCGGGCGTCGGCCGGGTCGAGGGCATGCCGGTCGTGGCGTTCGCCAGCGACCCGCGCGTCCAGGGCGGCGCGATGGGCGCGGTCGGCTGCGAGGCCATCGTCCACGCCTACGACCACGCGGTACGGGAGCGGCTGCCGATCATCGGCCTGTGGCACTCCGGCGGGGCGCGCCTCGCCGAGGGCGTCGAGTCGCTGCACGGGGTCGGGCGCATCTTCGCGGCCATGACCAAGGCGTCCGGCGTGGTGCCGCAGATCTCGGTCGTGCTCGGTGCCGCCGCCGGCGGGGCCGCGTACGGCCCGGCGCTGACCGACATCGTGATCCTGTCCGAGGGCGGCCGCATCTTCGTGACCGGCCCGGACGTCGTTCGTTCGGTCACCGGCGAGGACGTCGACATGGCGGCGCTCGGCGGCCCCGAGCCGCACAGCAAGCGCAGCGGCGTCGTGCACGTGGTGGCCAAGGACGACACCGAGGCCCTGGTGAAGGCGAGGCGGGTCGCGACCCTCCTCGGCCACCAGGGGCGGATGCGGCCGGAGGAGGTCGAGGAGATCGACCTCGGCGGCATCCTGCCCGACAACCCCCGCCGCGCGTACGATGTGCACCCGATCATCAACAGGCTGCTCGACGACCCGGCGGAGGCCATCGAGCTGCACCCCAAGTGGGCGCCGAACATCACCACGACGCTCGGCCGCCTCGGCGGCCGCACCGTCGGCGTCATCGCCAACAACCCGATGCGCCTCGGCGGCTGCCTGGACTCGACCTCGGCCGAGAAGGCCGCCCGGTTCGTGCGCATGTGCGACGCGTTCGGGGTGCCCCTGGTCGTCATCGTGGACGTCCCCGGCTACCTGCCGGGCGTCGGCCAGGAGCACGACGGCGTCGTCCGGCGTGGCGCGAAGCTACTGCACGCGTTCGCCGAGGCGGTCGTGCCGCGCGTGACGCTCGTGACCCGCAAGTCGTACGGCGGCGCGTACATCGCGATGAACTCCCGGGCGCTGGGCGCCACGCGCGTGTTCGCGTGGCCGACGGCCCAGATCGCCGTGATGGGCGCGGTCGCCGCCGTGCGCATCCTGCACCGCCGCAAGCTGGCCGCCGTCCCGGAGGAGGAGCGGCACGCGCTGGAGGAGCAGCTCGCCGCCGAGCACGAGAAGATCGCCGGTGGCGTGCAGCGCGCGCAGGACCTCGGCGTCATCGACGAGATCATCGAGCCGGCCAAGACCCGGCGCGCGATCGCGCAGGCCATCGCCGAGGCGACCCCCGCCCGGGGCGCCCACGGCAACATCCCCCTGTAGCGCCGAAGACCCGAGCGCCCCGTCCAGGATCACCTGGGCGGGGCGTTCGTCATCTGCGCACGGCGTGACCTCGGCGGTTCGATCAGGAGCGGCGCGTCCTTTACATCGCCGAAGTGTCAAGGACGCTTTCCATGTCGTTGGTTCCGCCTGGGCGGTGCACGTGCAGCGACCGAGGGGGAGAGCCCTTTCGTTCCAGGGCTTCCCGTGAGGTGAAAAGATTCTCGCCTCAGCCCGCGGCGTGCAGCCAGCGGACCGGCGCGCCGTCGCCGGCCCGGCGGAAGGGCTCGAGCTCGTCGTCCCAGGGCTTGCCTAGGAGGCGGTCGACCTCGTGCTCGAACGCGGCCTTGCCGGCGAGCGCGTTGGCCATGGCGGCGCGGAGGCGGTCCTCGGGCACGTGGATGTCGCCGTTGGCGCCGATCACCGCGGTGAACACGCCCAGGGACGGCGTGAAGCTGTAGCGGACGCCGTCGCAGCCGGGACTCGCGTCCTCGGTCGCTTCAAAGCGCAGCAACCGCCACTCGCGCAGCGCGGAGACGATGCCGGCGGCCACGCCCGGCTGGCCCTCCCAGCACAGCTCTGCGCGCATGGTGCCAGGCGCCGCGGGTTGATCACTCCACGGCAGTGACACGGGCACGCCAAGGACACCTGCGGCGGCCCACTCAATGTGCGGGCACAGCGCAGGCGGCGCTGAGTGGACGTAGAAAACGCCACGTGCGGACACCGGACCTCCTGGGAACGTTGCGAGGTTCGTCTTCCCCTACGTCCTCGGCGCTCCAGGTAGATGACCGCTTGGTTATTGTGCCGCATCATCACCTGTCACACCAGCCCGAATCCGGGCCGTCGATGCGCCTCGCGCGTTCCCTACTCGTTGGTAGGCTCTTCGATCGGGCGTGATCAACAGCCGCCAACCCTTCGTTCGGTGATGACAGTCGAGGAGAGTCCCGCATGCGCAGAGCCCTGATCCTGGCCGCGATCGCAGGGCTCATCACCGGATGCGGCGGGCAGCACGGCGGCTCCCCCGCCGGACCGCCCGAAAAGGACGTCCGTCTCACCTCATGCGTACTGAGCCGAAAGTTGCACGCCGGGCTCGTCCACGGTGTGATCATGAACACGACGGGCCGTACGGCGGGTTACGTCGTCCAGATCGACATCATCGACGGCGGCGGCAACCCCGTCGACACCGCGATGCACGCCGAGACGGAGGTCGCGCCGGGCGCCAAGGTCGGGTTCACGGCCAGCGGCGTTCAGACCTACGGCGGGCGGATCAGCTGCCGCGTCGCGTCCGTGCAGCGCAGCACCCGCTGACGAGCACGACGCCGAAGGCCAGCCAGGGCACGTAGTCGCCGAACCGGTCATAGGGCGTACGGCCCGCGGCGGGCGCGACCTCGGCCAGTACCGACCCCCGCCGCCACGTGTCGAACCAGGCCAGCCGGCGTCCCTTCGCGTCGAAGGCGGCCGACACCCCGGTCAACGCGGCCTGCACGACCGGACGCCCGGTCTCGGCCGCGCGCACGGCGCCGAGCGACGCGTGCTGCGGCGGCGCCCAACTGTCCTGGAAGGACGAGGTCGCCGACTCGTACACGATCAGCCGGGCACCGCGCCGTACGACCGCACGGCTCTGGTCGGGGAACGCCGACTCGAAGCAGA
This sequence comes from Actinoallomurus purpureus, assembly GCF_024055795.1. Taxonomy (GTDB): domain Bacteria; phylum Actinomycetota; class Actinomycetes; order Streptosporangiales; family Streptosporangiaceae; genus Actinoallomurus; species Actinoallomurus purpureus. The sequence continues at coordinate 10,367 of NZ_JAMXMY010000017.1, forward strand.
TCAGCGGCCCGAAGGTCACGGCGTCCGGCCCGCCGCCGGCCCGCATCAGCACGATGCCCGTGCCGGGGACGCGGTCCTCCGCGGCCGCCGCGCTGATGCGGGCGACCCATCCCAGCTCCCGGCGCAGCGGGATGTACTCCCCGAACGGGACGAGCAGGTTCTTGACGTACCGGGCCCGGACACCGTCCGGGCCGATCAGCACCGCGGTCTTGGAGATGCGCCCGGACGCGTCGCGCGCGTCCTCGTTCACGAGCAGGGGGCCGTGAGCGCGGGCCAGCGCGGTCAGCCGGCCGACAAGGTCGGGCCGCCGGTCGAGGTCGAAGCCGACGCTGCTCTCGCCCCAGACCACCAGGTCGACGGCCGGAAGCGCGGCGGTGATCCGCTCGTTCTCGGAGAACCGGTGATCCGGGCCGTCGACGACGCCCGGCTGGACGAGGGCGATCCGCATCGGCCGGCCGGCGGCCTCGGAGGACGGCGCGTACACCACCGGGCCGGACAGGCCGATGAGCGCCGCCAGGACCGCGGCGGTCACCGAGCGGGTGACGAGGATCATGGCGACGGCGGTGTTCACCGCCAGCAGGGCGAAGGTCACCAGCCACACGCCACCGAGCGACGCCAGGCTCAGCACCGCCGGGTGCCGCCACTGCGTGGCGCCGTACAGCGCCCACGGGCCGCCGAGGGCGTGCCAGGAGCGCACCCACTCGCCCACCAGCCACACGCTCGGTACGACGACGAGGGCCGCCGCGAGCCGGCCCGGCCGCAGCAGCGCCCAGGCGGCGTATCCCCAGGCCGCCCAGAGCGCGCCGGCGGCCACCACGAGCAGGGGCAGCGCGGGGCCGAGGTCGGGGAGCAGCCAGTAGAGCGCGGCGGCGAGGAACCCGGTGCCGAACCACCAGCCGCGCACGGCCGCCTCCCGGCCGGTCGCGGCGGCCCGTACGACCAGCAGGCCGGGCACGAGCGCCACCCAGGCGAACCAGTCGAGCCCCGCGCGGGGGAACGCCAGGACCGGCAGCACCCCGGCGGCCAGGGCGGCGAGCCGGAGCCGGCCGCGCATCCCCCTCGAGGCGGGCGCGGCCTCGTCCGGCAGGGGACCGCCCGGACCGGTGAACTCCGCCGCCGTTCTCATCACTCCAGGGTGACCTCGGGGTGACCGGACGGCAAGGACCCGTCGCCCGGCCGGGCCGCCGGGTGAAACGACCGGCCATCCGGTGACGATATGTGATCGCACGGATACGCGGAGAAGGTGGCGCGATGACCGATCAGGACGCCCGGCTCGAACGGCTCCTCGCCCGCCACCACGACGCGACCCTGGTCGAGCCGCTCCCCGGCCGCCCGGCGCTCGTGCGCCGCGACCAGATCCTGGTCGCCGACCACGACGTGCCGGCGGTCGAGGACGCCGTGCGCCGCTGGTACGACGCGCGGCACGACGGACCGGGGGTCGCCCGCGTAATGCTCCGCGCCGCCGCGAGGGTGGACGTGTGCGAGCTGTCCGCACAGCTGGCCGGTGGCGCGCCGCACCGGCGCCTGGCCGTCGCGCCGAACCACCTCGTCCACGGTCAGCCGATGTGGTGGAGCGGGCCGGCGGGAGCACCCCGCGCCGCCCCGGCGTTCGGGCCGCCCGCGGCCGACGCCGCGGCCGGCCGCCCGGTGACGGTCGCCGTCCTCGACACCGGCCTGTCGCCGCACCCCTGGTATTCGTCGGCCGCCTGGTACGCCGAGCAGCGCGACGAGGTCACCGAGATCCTGGACGCCGACCTCGACTACGCGCTCGACGCGCAGGCCGGTCACGGCACCTTCGTCGCGGGGGTGCTGCTACGCCACGCCCCGTCCGCGCGCATCCGCGCGAAGCGCGTGATCGGCGGCGACGGTGTCGGCGACGAACTCGGCGTCCTGCACGCCCTGGCCTGGCTGGCCGCGTGGGGCCGGGCCGACATTGTCAACCTGTCCTTCGGCTGCCACACCTACGACGACCGCCCCTCTCCCCTCGTGGCCCGCGCCATCGCCGCCCTCGCCCGCCGTACGGTCGTCGTCGCGTGCGCGGGCAACCACGCGAGCGACCGGCCGTTCTGGCCGGCCGCCCTCAAGCACGTGATCGCGGTGGCCGCGCTGGACGGAGACGAACGCGCGGCGTTCTCCGACTACGGCTGGTGGGTGGACGCCTGCGCGCCCGGAGTCGACGTCCACAGCTGCTTCGTCCGCTTCGACGGCCCCCGGCCCGGCGTCCACGGGATCGACCCCGACGACTTCACCGGCTACGCGCTGTGGAGCGGAACATCCTTCGCGGCACCCGCCGTGGCAGGCACGATCGCCGGCCTCGCCGCCGCCGAGGACCTGCCCGCCACGGTCGCCGCCGACCGGGTACTCGACCCGGCGGGCCGCCGCACGCACCCCGATCTCGGCGTAGTGATCGGCTGAGGACGCCGACGTTCGCGCGACGCCTACCCCGGCTGGCGGCGTTACTGGACACCGGCGGCGCCACCCCGGCAATCAACCGATTGTAATGTCTCGACTACTTTCCGCTAATATCCCGGCGCGTGGAATGGAACGAGACCGGCGACCTGGTGCGGAAGGCGCGCGCGGGCGATCCGGCGGCCTGGCGGGAGCTCGTCGATCGCTACTCGCGGCTGCTGTGCGCGATCGCGCGATCGTACGGGCTGAGCGGCGCGGACGTCGATGACGTCGTGCAGACGACGTGGCTGCGGCTGGTCGAGCGGCTGCCCCGGCTGCGCGACCCGGCGCGCGCGGGCGCCTGGCTCGCCGTCACCGCCCGGAGGGAGAGCCTGGCCACGTTGCGGCGGCGAGGCCGCGAACGACCCCTCACCGGCCACGCGCCGTCGGTCACCGGTCCCCACCACGTGGTGTTCGGACGTGACCTCGCCGGTTCGGTGACGGCCGCCCTCGACGCCGTGCCGCCCCGCTGCCGCGCCCTGCTGGAGCTGTCCATCGCCTCCCCCCGGCTCAGCTACGTGGAGATCTCGACGGCGCTCGGCGTCCCGCTGGGCAGCGTCGGCCCGACCCGTGCCCGCTGCCTGACCCACCTGCGTCGCCGGCTCGGTGTCACATGAACGACGACGAGCTGATCGAGGGCCTGCGCAGGGCGTTCCCGCCGGTTCCGGACCACCTGGTCGGCCTCGGGCTGGCGGCGTTCGACTGGCTGGCCCCCGACGCGACGCTGGCCACGCTCGCGTACGACGCCGGCGAGACCCCGGCAGGGGTGCGCGGCGGCGAGCCCAGGTCGCTGACGTTCGCCGGGCCCGGCGTGCACGTCGAGATCGAGATCTGCGGCAGGGAGATCGTCGGGCAGCTGACGCCCCCGGCGGACGCGGAGGTGATCCTGCGCTCCCCCCACGGCGAGCGCGGGACCCGCACCGACGTGTCCGGCGCCTTCATCCTGCCCGAGGTCCCGGCCGGCCTGGTCAGCCTCCTGTTCCGGCCGGCCGATGGCACGTCCGTGGTGACGAGCTGGATCCATGTCTGACCTCCCGGCGCTGGCGGCCGTCGATCCGCGCGGCGTGTACACCACCGCCTCGGCGCTGCGCGACACCGGCGACCTCGAACAGCGCGTGCTGGCGCTGCGCGCCCTCGGCCTGGCGGGCAAGGAGCTGGGCCGGCTCGCCGAGGGCATCGCGCATCTGCGCGAGGCGCTCCGGGTCGCCGAGTCCGCGGGGCTGCGCTACGCCGCCGCCCAGGTGCGGATGAACCTCGTCGGCCTGCTGGCCACCGGCGGGGACATCGAGGGCGCGCTGACCGCCGCCGACGCCGCCGCGCCGGTGCTGACCGGAGCCGACGCCGATCGGCTGCTCGCCAACCGGGCGTACCTCCTCGCCCGCAGCGGCCACATCGGGGAGGTCGCCCGCCTCGCCCGGAGCTGCACCGATCCGGAGATCCTCGTCGGCCTGCGCATCAACACCGGCCTCGCGAAGGCGTACGCCGGGCGGCTCGGGCGAGGCGAGGCCGAGCTGCGCACCGCGCTCGCCGTCGCCGAACGGGCGGGCCTGCGGCACCAGGCGGCGATGGTCCGCCACAACCTCGCGTTCGTCGCCATGCGGCGCGGCGACCTGGCCCGCGCGCTCGCGCTGTACGACGACGTCGAGCCGGAGCTGGCAGGCGCGGACGAGCGTCTCTGCCAGCTGCGCCTCGACCGGGCGGAGGCGCTCATCGCCGCCCGGCTGCCCGGAGAGGCCCGCGCCCTGCTGACGGACACGCTCGGCCGGCTGACGGCCGGGGGCTACCGCTGCGACACCGCGGACGCGCTGCTCCTCCTGGCGCACGCCGAGCTGGCCGACGGCGATCCCCGCGCCGCGGTGGCGACCGCCCGGCGGGCCCAGGCCGAGTTCGCGGACCGCACCGGTTTCGCCCTGCTGGCCGAACAGGTCGGCCTGCGGGCGCGGTGGGCGGACGGCGATCGTTCGGCGGCGCTCCTGGCGTCCGCCGAGCAGGCCGCCGAACGGCTCGCGCGCCATGACTGGGTCTCCGCCGCGGCCGACGCGCGGACGCTGGCGGGCCTGGTCGCCCTCGCGCGCGGCGACCGGGAACGCGCCGAACGCCTCCTCGACCGGGTCGGCGGCGAGACCGTGAGCGCCCGGGTCGCGGGGCTGCACGCCACCGCGCTGCTGCGGCTCGCGCGCGGCGACCGGCCCGGCGCGGCCGCCGCTGTGCGCGCCGGGCTGCGGGCCGTGGACGATCACGCCGCCGCCCTCGGCGCCGTCGAGCTGCGCGGACGTGCGGCGGGCTGGGCGTCGGAGCTGGCCGAGCTCGGGCTGCGGCTGGCGACCGGTCCCCGCGCCCTCCTCCTGGCCGCCGAACGCGCCCGCGCGATCGCCGACCGCCCGCCCGCCGTACGGCCGCCCCGCGACCGTCGGCTCGGCGGGCTGCTGGCCGAGCTGCGCCGTGTCAGCGCAGAGGTCCCTGACCGCCCGGAGCTCCTGGCCGCCCAGGCCCGGCTGGAGGACGCCGTGCGAGCCCGGTGCCGCCGGCTGTCGGCCAGCCGCGACGCGGTCCCCGGGGGGGGTTGGCTCGTCCCTGCCCTCGCCGAGACGCTGGGTGAGCGGATGCTCGTGGAGTTCATCCGCGTGGGCGGGGATCTCGTGGCGGTGACCCTCGCGAACGGGCGCTGCCGCCGCCTGCCACTGGGTCCGTACGCCCCGGTCCGGGACGACATCCGGCTGCTGCGCTTCGCCGTCTCACGGCTGGCTCGCGACCCCGACGGCGCGGCGGCCCGTTCCTCCCTGGCGACGACTGCTGATCGCCTCGGCTCTCGGCTTCTCGCGCCACTGATCGTCGGCGACAGACCCGTCGTGCTCGCCCCCGTGGACGCGCTGCACGGCCTGCCGTGGCCCGCGCTGCCATCGCTGGCGAGCCGCCCGTTGACCGTCGTGCCATCCGCCGCCGGCTGGCTGCGGGCCATGCGGACGCCCTCGCCCGGCGGGCACGTGGCACTGATCGCCGGTCCGGATCTCGCGCACGCAGAGGACGAGATCGCGGCTGTACGCGCGCGGCATCCGGATGCGCGGATCCTCACCGGGGCGGCCGCGACCGCCGAAGCGGCCCGGTCCGCCCTCGACGGTGCCTCGGTCGCCCATGTCGCCGCGCACGGAGTGTTCCGTTCGGGAAACGCCCTGTTCTCCCGCCTCCGCCTGGCCGATGGGCCGCTGTTCGCGTACGACCTGGAGCACTTGGAGCGGTCACCGCGCCTGCTGGTGCTGTCCGCGTGCGACGCGGGCCGTGCGGAGATCTACGAGGGCGAGGCGGTCATCGGCATGGTCACGGCCGCCCTCGGCTTCGGCACCCCCACAGTGGTCGCCGCCGTCACCCCGGTCGGCGACGCCGCCGCCCGCGACCTGATGACCGGCTTCCACGAGCACCTGGCCGCTGGCGCCACCCCTGCCGAGGCCCTCGCCTCCGCTCCGAGAGCCGTTTCGGCCCTCGGCTTCGTCTGCTTCGGCGCCGGCCACGACCGAGCATGATCTACCGATCACCTATGCGGCAGGACCGCCGCCCGCCGCGTTGACTTTGGGAGTTCCGCCGTTCGCCGAGGCGCGGGATGGGCGATAATGCCGAACTTGACGAGGGCGGGGGCGGCGCTCAGACTGCAGTGGCTCTCTCGGCGCGGCGCCTGGGGGCCGCCGCGCTCCGGCGCGTCGGCCTGTCCCCCGAGGACGTGCTGAACGTCCCGCACCGGGGCGTCGGCCACGTCACTCGTTTCGAGGTCCGTACGTCCTTCCTCGACCGTTACCCCGTACGGCCGGCGGCCGAAGATCCCTACCGCGGACCGGTCGCGCGGGTAGCGTACGACCCGTGACCGACCGCATCTTCACGCTCGGCGAGGCGCGAACGCTGCTTTCCGAGGTGCGCGCGCACATCGATGCGATCGTCGCCGCCCGCGCCGATCTCGCCGAGCTGGCCTTCGACCTGCGGTCGGGTCGGTCGTCGCCGCTGGGCGGCACGCCGGAGCTGAAGGCGTACGAGGCGCGCATCGACGAGGCGATCGGGTGGTTCACCATCCAGGGCATCGAGGTGAAGGGCGTCACGCCGGTGCTCGTCGACGTCCCCGCCTTCCTGCGCGGGCAGTCCATCCGCCTGTGCCTGCTGGAGACCGAGTCGGCGCTCACGTGGTACCACCGCACCGACCTCGGCTTCGCCGGACGCCGCCGCCTGCCGTAGGCCGGGCGTCCGATCGGCCCGGTACGCCCGGCGCCTCACGGCCGCCGGGCGGACGGTCCCCGGCCCACTCGACGCCGGGATTCCGCGGGAACGCCGCGCGGAACCCCGGGTCGGACACCCTAGGTCAGGCCCGGGTCGCCGGTCTCGACGGGGCGGGTGCCGTCGGCGACCCAGCCGGACCAGGAGCCGACGTACAGGGCCGCCGGCACGCCCGCGACGGTGAGCGCGAGGATCTCGTGGGCGGCCGTCACGCCGGAGCCGCAGTAGGCGCCGACGTCGGCGGCGTCGGTGGCGCCCAGCTCGGCGAACCGCTCGCGGAGCAGGCCGGCGGGCAGGAACCGCCCGTCGACCCCGACGTTGCCGGTCGTCGGCGCGCTGACGGCGCCGGGGATGTGCCCGGCGACCGGATCGACGGGCTCCACCTCACCGCGGTACCGCTCGGGCGCGCGGGCGTCGAGCAGCACGCCCGCCTTGGCGAGGGCCGCGGCGCCGTCCGCGTCGAGCGCCGGCAGCCCGCCCGGCCGGGCCGTGAAGTCACCGGGGGTCACCTTCGGCGACTCGGTCGTCACCGGCCGGCCGGCCTCCACCCAGGCGTGGTAGCCGCCGTCGAGGACCCGGACCCGCTGGTGCCCGAAATAGCGGAGGGTCCACCAGGCGCGGGCCGCGGAGGTGGAGTCCGCGTCGTCGTAGACCACGACGAGACCGTCGTCGCGCACTCCCGCCCGCCGCATCGCGTCCTGGAAGGCCCGCCGCTCCGGGAGCGGGTGCCGGCCGTGCGGGCCGGGCGGCCCCGCGAGGTCGCGATCGAGGTCGGTGAAGACCGCGCCCGGCAGGTGGCCTCGCCGGTACGCCTCGATGCCGGGTGGACCGCCAAGACGCCAGCGGACGTCGAGCAGGACGACGTCACCGCGGAGTTCTCGGACGAGTGACTGGACGTCGATGAGAGGATGCACGCCGCCAGTCTGACCGTTAATCCGCCCGTCTGCGAGAGGCCGCTCGGCGTTCATCGGGCCTCCCCCGGGGACAGCAGGGGGACGAGCTGCTCGGCGGCGACGAGCGACCCGTGCATGCCGACGAGCGTGGACTCGATCGGCTCCGCCCGGGTCGCCACGATGGCGACGTCGGCGTACGGGACGGCGACGACGTCGCCGATGCGCGGGGCCAGGGACGCCGCGACCGGTCCGAACAGGCCGTCGGCGATCGCCTCCTCGCGGGTCAGCACCCACGCCTGCCCCTCGAGACGCTCGCGCCAGGCGGCGAGCACGTCGCCGGCGGCCCCGGGCTCGGCGTACACGTGCCGGGCCCGCGCCTCGCCGCCCAGCAGCGCCACGCCCGCCCGCATGTCGGGCTCGGCGTCCACGTCGATCCGGCCGGCCGGATCGGTCATGCCGTGGTCCGCGGTGATGTACAGGGCCGCGTCCGGCGGCATGACCTCGGCCAGCCGCCGAGCCAGCAGGTCGACGAAGGTCAGGTGATGCCGCCATGCCGCCGAACGGGAGCCGTGGACGTGGCCGGTGGCGTCGAGGTCGCCGTGGTACACGGTGACGAAGGCGCGCTCGCCCTCGCGGACGGCGTGCTCGGCGTGGGCGACGAGCGGGCCGAGGGCGTCCGCGGGGAGGTACCGCGCGCCGCGGTAGACCGCGCGGGTCAGCCCGCTGTTCTCGAAGGCCCGCGCCGAGACGTGCGCCGTCGACACGCCCGCCGCGACGGCCCGGTCGAAGATCGTGGTCGCGGGCTGCCAGGTCAGCGGGTCGATCCCGTCGCTCCAGCGAAGGCAGTTGAGCAGCCGCCCCTCCCCCGGGACGGCGACCTGGTACCCGAACATGCCGTGGCCGCCCGGCGGACGTCCGGTGCCGAGCGAGGCGAGGCTGGTCGCGGTCGTCGCGGGGAACCCGGCGGTCAGCGGTCGGCCTGCCAGCGAGGAGAGGAACGGCGCGGCGCCGGCGTGCGCGCGCAGCAGCTCCCAGCCGAGGCCGTCGATCAGGAGGAGGCAGGCGCGCGGCAGGGAGGGCAGGCCGAGGACGTTCGCCTCACCCGGCACCCCGAGCGCGGCGAGGACGGACGGCCCCAGCTCGGCCAGCGACTCCCGGCCGTACGCCGGAACGGCCAGCGACTCCCGGCCGTGCGCCGGGCCGGCACGAGATTCCCGGCCGTGCGCCGGGAGGGCATGGCTCATCGGCCCTGCTGGGACGTGACCTCCGACAGCGCCTGCGCGAACAGGAGGACCTGCTCGACGGCGTCGGCGCCGTCCGCCGCCTCACTCACCCGGAGCGACAGGTCGTCGGCCGTGAGCGTGCCGGTGTAGCCGTGGTCGGCCTCACAGGACTCGTCGCCGCAGGAGGCCGGCTCCAGATCGACGTGGGCGATCACACCCCAGCCGATGGTGAGCATCACCTCGGTCGGCGGCACGCCGGGGACGTACGACGCGGGCTCGGGTACGACGCGCGTCACCGCCACCGACTGCACCCGGCCCAGGCGCACCGCCTCCGTCGTCGTGGAGGCGTGCGGATGCGGAACCGACTCGGTCGGCGGGTGCTCGTCGGTGTGGCAGACGAGCAGGCGCGTCGGCGACAGCACCAGGACGGTGACGTGCCGCCGGACCTCCATCGCCGGGTCGAACGTCGCCTCGTGATGGACGACGTAGGAGATGATGGTCTCGTTGCCCAGAAGCGACTCGACCGCATCCGCGACGAGCGCCGGGTAGTAGCCGCTCCGCTCGATCGCGGTGCGCAGCTCCTGAGCCATCGCTCGGGTTTCCCTCATGGCTCCCATCCTGCACTGCCCGGGCGTCACACGCACACCCACGGGTAGAGATGGGGGCATGACCCGCCCGCCCGTCCCTCCGCCAAAGCCCGAACCGCCCACGCCACAGCCGGAACCGCCCACGCCACAGCCGCCGGTCCCGGCTCCGGAGCCACCGCCGCAGCCGCCCTCTCCCCGGCCGGTCCCCGAACCCGACCCCAGCCCGATCCCGCCGATGCCGGATCCGGCGCCTCCGCCGCGACCCGTCGATCTCGGCGGCCGCAGTACCGGCGGCGCCGCCCAGGGCTCGGTGACGTCGGGGAGGACCGCCGACCGGCGCGCCGGCTGAGCCGAGAGGCCGTACGCGGCCGGTCGCGGCCCGGCTCTCGGGTCAGGACCGCCTGAGCCGCCGTACGTGGTCGATGCGCGGTCCCGGCTGTCCGGCCGGCCACAGCCGCGCGTTCCGCACGACGGCACCAGAGGCACGGGCGACGACCTCGAGGTCCAGCCGCGCGACCTCCGGCAGGTCGTCGGACAGGCGGGACGCCCGCAGCAGCAGACGCTCCAGGGCCGCGACGTCGACGGGTTCGGCCCCCCGGTGCCCCAGGAGCAGCGGCGCCGCCCGGATGGCGCGGACCAACGCGGCCGCCTCCACGTCCGTGAGGGGCGCGAGCCGGTACGCGCGGTCGTCCAGCAGTTCGGCGGTCAGGTCCGCCAGGCCGAAGGACACGATGGCCCCGAAGGACGGGTCCTCCGCCGTGCTGATCCGCGTGACGATCCCTCCGCCCTCCGCCTTCTCGGCGTCGCCGGCCAGTTCGATGCCGTAGCAGGCGAGCAGTGCGGCGGTCTGTTCCGGGCCGGACTCGCGCCGGTCCGCAGGGTCGGAGGTCGGGCCGGCCTCCGGCGCGAAGGTCGGTGCGCCGGCCGGCCGGGTGGCGAGGAGTTCCTCGACCAGCGCGCGGGCACGGGACCGGTCGATGCCGGGCAGCTCGGGAACCCGGCCCGGCGCGCGCCGACGCCGCTCGGCGTACCGGACGGCGTACGCCAGGGCCCGGACGGCATCCTCGGGCGCGGGATAGGAGGGGACGCTGCCGTGCAGCAGCCCGTGCTCGCCGAGGTACGTCGCGATGACCGGTTTGCCCGCGCCCTCCGCCTGCCGGACGATCGCGGCGGCCACCTCCGGATCGATGCCGCCCATCACGGGCGGCGCGAACACCGTGACCACCGCGTCGGCCTCGTCGTCGTCCAAGGCCTCGGCGAGCGCGGACTCGAAGTCGGCCGGACCGGCGGCGGGTCCGAGGTCCACGGGCGTCAGCGGGTCGAGGCCCGCCGCGGTCGCCGCGTCCTGGACCAGCAGCCCGATGGAGTCGGAGTTGCCGACGATCGCCACGCGGCGGCCGGTCGGCAGGGGCTGGTACGCCAGGATCTGCGCGACGTCGAACAGCTCGCCGAGCGAGTCGACGCGTACGACTCCGGCCTGCGCGAACAGCGCGCTGACCGCGTGATCGGGCAGGGACAGCGCCCGCGCGGCGTGGCCGAGCGGCACCCCCTGGGTCGTGCGCCCGCTCTTGACCGCGACGATCGGCTTGACGCGGCTGATCCGCCGCGCCAGGCGGGTGAACTTGCGCGGGTTCCCGATCGACTCGAGGTAGAGAAGGATCACCTCGGTGGCGGGGTCCTCCTCCCAGTACTGCATGAGGTCGTTGCCGGACACGTCGGCGCGGTTGCCGGCCGACACGAAGGTCGACAGGCCCAGCCCGCGGTCGGCGGCCCAGCGCAGGATCGTGATGCCCAGGGCGCCGGACTGGGAGAAGAACCCGACCGGCCCGCGACCCGGCAGGGTCGGGGCGAGCGTGGCGTTGAGCCGCACGCCGGGGTCGCTGTTGGCGATGCCCAGGCAGTTGGGGCCGACGACGCGCATGCCGTTCGCGCGCGCGAGCCGTACGAGCTCCTCCTGGCGGGCGCGGCCCTCGGGACCGGCCTCCCCGAATCCGGAGGAGACGACGACCAGCCCGTGCACGCCCTTGGCCGCACACTGCGCCACGACCTCGTTCACGTGCTCGCCGGGCACCGCGACGACGGCCAGGTCGACAGGGTCGGGCACCGCGGACACCGTCGGGTAGGCGCGGACGCCCCCCACCGCCGGCGCCGTCGGGTGCACCGGGAAGACCGGTCCGGTGAAGTCGCCGCCGAGGAGGTTGCGCAGGACGGTCTGGCCGACGCTGCCCGCCTCGCGGCTCGCGCCGATCACCGCGACCGATCCGGGGAACAGCAGCCGCTCGATCGACCGGGACTCCGCGCGGTGCTCGCGGGCCGCCATGACCTCGCGCGACGTCTCGGTGGGCCGCAGGTCGAGGGTGAGACGGATCACACCCTCCTCGAAACGCTGCTGGGCCTCGTAGCCGGCCGCCCGGAACACCGTGGTCATCCGGCGGTTCTCCGGGAGGACGTCCGCGATGAACCGCCGGATGCCGCGTTCGCGGGCCGCCGCCGCGATGTGCTCCAGCAGCACCGTCCCGAGGCTGCGGCCCTGCTGGGCGTCCTCGACGAGAAAGGCCACCTCGGCGGTGTCCGCGGACTCGGCCGTGGACTCCGTACCCGCCGCGCGCGAGGCGTCGGTGCCGGACGCTGCCGATCCGCCGGACGCTGCCGATCCGCCGGACACCTCTGGGCCGCCGGACGCCGTAGGACCGCCGGACACCTCTGGGCCAGAGGACACCTCTGGGCCATCGGGCATCTCTGGGCCGCCGGGCACCGCAGCGCCGCCGGGCGCGGCGGCGCCTTGGCCGGCGGACACGGTCCAGGGCACGACGGGCCCGCGGCCGGCGCGGTCGTAGCGGACCACCGCCACCATCGCGTCCCCGATGGTGGCGATGAGGGCCACGCGGTCGACGTAGTCGACGGTGGTGAAGTGCTCGATCTCCCGGTCCGTCAGCCGGGGGCGTGGCGAGAAGAAACGGTAGTAGATAGATTCGGGTGAGAGCCTGGCGTAGAACTCGCGCAGCAGCTCGGCGTCACCGGCCCTGATCGGGCGCAGGTGCGCCGTCCCGCCGTCGGCGAGGACGACGTCGGCCTCCCAGTGGTCGGGGTACGGCACACGTCGAGACTATGGGAGATCCCGAATTCACGCCGGTTCGGGACCCACCCGGGTACCGGGAGCTGTTAGGTTTTCTCCGGGTCACGCAGGCAGGCCGCCGTTCGTGGGGTGGCAGCCGCAGGGAACAGGGTGGGTGACGTCATGACGCGCGTGGTCGTTGTCGGCGATCTGATGACCGATGCCGTCGCGCGAGCCGCGTTCCCGCTTGCCAAAGGCGGAGACACGCCGGCCAACGTGTCGATGCACGGCGGCGGCTCGGGAGCCAACGTCGCGGCCTGGCTGGCCGTCGAGGGCGTCGAGTCCGCGTTCATCGGACGCCGTGGTGCCGACATCGCGGGCCGCAACCGGGACATGGAGCTCATGGGCTACGGCGTGGACGCCCGGCTCGTGATGGACCCGGAGCGTCCCACCGGCACATGCGTGGTCATGGTGACCCACAAGGGTGACCGGACGATGCTGTCCGACCCGGGGGCCAACGCCGCGCTGCTCCCCGAGGATATCCCGCAGGACCTCTTCGGTCCCGGCGCCCATCTGCACCTGTCCGGCTACTCCCTGCTCAACGAGGGGTCCCGGCAGGCGGCCCTGCGCGCGATGAACCTCGCGCAGCAGGCGCAGATGTCCATCACCGTGGACGGCGGCGCCAACTCCCACCTCAAGCGGGCCGGCGCGGAGCCGTTCCTGGAGTGGACCCAGGGCGCGGGGCTGCTGTTCGTCAACACCTCCCAGGCCGAGGTCCTGACCGGCCGCGACAACCCGGAGCAGGCGGCCAAGGTGCTCACCGCCTGGTACTCCCAGGTCGTCGTCAAGATGGAGGACGAGGGCGCCCTGTGGTTCAGCAACGGCCGCGGCGACCCCGTCCGGGTGCCGGCCGAGCCGGTCGAGGAGATCGCCGACGGCACGGGTGCCGGTGACGCCTTCATCGCCGGGTTCCTGCCGGGCTGGCTCGACGGCAAGCCGCCCGCCGAGGCCCTCGCGAACGGATGCCGCCTCGCCTCCCTCGCGATCAGCCATCTCGGCGCCCGCCCCATCCTCTGACGCGTCCGTCGCCGAGACCCACGCCGGCGATCGGCCTGCCCGGCTGCACGCCTGCCGGGTGAAACCGTTCGTGAGTTGATGGTCACACTGAGTGAAGTGGCAGATTGTCCTCGCCATCGGGTTGCATGGGGGCATGGACGATCTGGAGCTCCGCACTGAAGCCGATGCCATCCTCGCGGAGCTCGTCGGTGACCCAGGAGGTTCGGCACGGCTGCGGGAGGATCAGTGGCAGGCGGTGGCGGCTCTGGTGGAGGAGCGCCGGCGTGCCCTGGTGGTTCAGCGCACCGGTTGGGGCAAGTCGGCGGTGTACTTCGTTGCCACCGCTCTGCTGCGCCGACGTGGCTCGGGCCCCACGGTGATCGTCTCGCCGCTGCTGGCACTGATGCGCAACCAGGTCGAGTCGGCGGCGCGGGCCGGTATCCGGGCGCGCACCATCAACTCGGCCAACCCGGAAGAGTGGGACACCATCTACGAGGAGGTCGAGCGCGGTGAGACCGACGTTCTCCTCGTAAGTCCGGAACGTCTCAATTCTGTTGATTTTCGCGACCAGATGCTGCCCAAGCTTGCGGCCACGACCGGTCTGCTGGTGGTCGACGAGGCGCACTGTATTTCCGACTGGGGCCACGACTTCCGCCCCGACTACCGCCGGCTGCGGGCGATGCTCGCCGAGCTTGCCCCCGGCGTGCCGGTACTGGCCACCACCGCGACCGCGAACGCGCGGGTCACGGCAGATGTGGCCGAGCAGTTGGGTACCGGCGTCGGCGAGGCCCTGGTGCTGCGTGGCCCGCTGGAGAGGGAAAGCCTGCGGCTGGGTGTCGTCCAGCTGCCGGACGCCGCGCACCGCATGGCCTGGCTCGCCGAGCACCTGGACGAGTTGCCGGGCTCCGGGATCATCTACACCCTCACCGTCGCCGCAGCCGAGGAGGCCACCGCATTCCTACGGCAGCGCGGCTTCCGGGTGGCCTCCTATACGGGGCGTACGGAGAACGCCGACCGGCTGCAGGCCGAGGTCGACCTGCAGGAGAACCGGGTCAAGGCGCTGGTCGCGACCTCGGCGCTCGGCATGGGCTTCGACAAGCCGGACTTGGGCTTCGTGGTCCATCTCGGCTCGCCGTCCTCGCCGATCGCCTACTACCAGCAGGTGGGACGTGCGGGGCGCGGCGTGGCCCACGCCGATGTGCTGCTGCTGCCGGGCAAGGAGGACGAGGCCATCTGGCGCTATTTCGCCGATACCGCCTTCCCGCCCGAGCCGCAGGTTCGACAGACCCTCTCGGCCCTTGCGGGTGCGGGACGGCCGCTGTCCGTACCGGCCCTGGAGGCGGTGGTGGATCTTCGGCGGAGCCGGCTGGAAACGATGCTGAAGGTGCTGGATGTCGACGGCGCGGTAAAGCGAGTGAAGGGCGGCTGGACGGCCACGGGAGCCGACTGGGTGTACGAGGCAGAGCGCTATGCATGGGTGGCGCGGCAGCGGGCGGCCGAGCAGCAGGCCATGCGCGATTACGTGAGCGCGTCCCAGTGCCGAATGGAGTTCCTGCGCCAGCAGCTGGACGACGAGGGGGCGACCCCATGCGGCCGTTGCGACAACTGCGCGGGAGTCTGGGTCGATTCCTCTGTTTCGGCGGAAACGTTGACGGGGGCGGCAAAGGAACTGGATCGCCCGGGAGTGGAGATTGAGCCACGCCGGATGTGGCCGACGGGAATGCCCGCCCTGGGCATCGACCTCAAGGGGCGTATCCCGGACAAAGAGCAGTGCTCCACTGGGCGTGCCCTGGGGCGGCTCTCGGACATCGGCTGGGGCAACCGGCTGCGCCCGCTGCTGGCTGAGAACGCGCCCGATGGGTCGGTCCCCGACGATGTCCTGCGGGCCGCGGTGGCGGTCCTCGCCGATTGGGCGCGCTCTCCGGGGGGCTGGGCGTCGAATGTCCCGGATGCCGCTGCCCGACCGGTAGGAGTCGTCGCTGTTCCGGCCCTGACCCGCCCGCAACTGGTCGGTTCCCTCGCTCAGGGCATTGCGACCATCGGCCGCCTCCCCTTTCTGGGCACCCTGACTTACACCGGGCCGAGCGGCGCGCACGCGGCACGGCGCAGCAACTCCGCACAACGCCTCAGGGCGCTGTCCGGCACCTTCACCGTCTCTGGGGAGCTCGCTGGTGCCCTGGCCCGCTCTCCCGGCCCCGTCCTGCTCGTGGACGACTACACCGACTCCGGCTGGACCCTCGCAGTCGCTGCCCGCCTGCTCCGCCAGGCAGGCAGCGAACGGGTTCTTCCGTTGGTCCTCGCTGCGGCAGGTTGAACAGCCGTCGCGGCCAACGGACGGATGGAGAGCCCGGGCTCGTTGTCAGGGCAGCGCATCCTCCGTCGCCAGGGCCAACGCCCCCGCGATGAACGCCGCATACGCCCAGCGGGTGCGTCCGCGCCGCGCCAATTCCGCACTCAGACCTGCGAAGCCGAGGCCCATGCCGTACACCACGGTCCAACCACCCGCCTGAGCACCACCCTTGAAGCGCCACACAAGCTCGTACAGGCTGAGCAACGCCAGCACCACCGCAGCAGCCATACGCACACCGCGCGTCCGCCGTGCCTGCCGGGACCGGTCCCGCACAAGGCCCGCATCCGACTGACTCTGGAAATGCGCCCTCAGCTCGTCCGCCCCTGGCCGGACCGTATCGCCCTCGCCGCCTCGCTGCGTCGGCTGTCCCCTGTCGCCCATCGCCATGACGAGCGAGCGTAGCGCCTGTCGCACGGTCCCGAGCAGCAGCGGCCGATTACATACTTTGACTTCCTCCCCCTTCTGAAGAAAGGGGGATTCCCATCGGCCTTGTGGCCGATCCGGCCTTTAGGCCGGGCGCCTCACGGCGCGGGTTTCCTGTTTCAGCGCCGACTGCGGAAGGGAGGACCCTTGCCGTCTGACACCAGCTCCACAGGCATCACCGGGGTTGTGCCCGGCTACGGCTCGACCAGCCGCAACGATGTTCTCGGCCGCGTTGATGTCCCGGTCATGCCGGGTGCGGCAGCCCGGACACGTCCAGTGCCGGGTGGAAAGGCTCAGCTTGGCGAGCAGGTGCCCGCAGTTCGAGCAGGTCTTGGAGGAGGGGTACCAGCGGTCGATGACCACGAGGGTGCGCCCGGCGCGTTCGGCCTTGTACTCCAACTGCCGGCGGAACTCCCCCCACCCCGCATCGGAGATCACCCGCGCCAGCCTGCGGTTCTTCACCATGTTGGCGACCGCGAGGTCTTCGATGACGATGGTGTCGGCCCGGCGGATCAGGTTGGTGCTGGTGCGGTGCAGGAAGTCGGCGCGGGCGTTACGGACCTTACGGTGGGCGCGGGCGACCTTCGCCTTGGCCTTACGCCGGTTCATGCTCCCACGCTGGCAGCGGGCCATCCGCCGCTGATAGCGGGCCAGGTTACGGGCCTTGCGCTCCAGATGCCGGGGGTTGGCGACGCGCTCCCCGTCGGAGGTGACCGCAAGTCCTTGATCCCCAGATCGATGCCGATGGCGTGCCCGGCCTCATCGATGGGGTCGGGCACTTGGGTGTCGATGGCGAACGTGACGTACCAGCGGCCGTCCGGATCCCGGGAGATGACGACCATGGTGGGGTTGAGCGTGGAGACCTCGACGTCGTCGAAGGACCACACGAACCTCAGCGGGGTGGCGGTCTTGGCCATGGACAACTCGCCGTTCTTCATGCGGAACGCCGAGCGGGTGTAGTGCGCGGTCTGCCGGGAGTTGCGGTTCTTGAACCGCGGGTACTTCGCGCGGCCGGCGAAGAAGTTCGCGAACGCCGCGTGCTGATGCCTCAGCGCCTGCTGCAACGGAACCGACGACACCTCCGACAAGAACGCCAGGTCCTCGGTCTTCTTCCACCCGGTCAAAGCGGCGTCGGTCTGCCGGTAGGAGGTCTTTTCGCCCCGCTGGTGGTACGCGGCGTGGCGTTCGGCGAGGGTCTTGTTCCACACCAGGCGCACACACCCGAACGTACGGCTGAACACCGCCGCCTGTTCGGGGTCCGGGTAGGCCCGGCACTTGTACGCCGTCCGCATGACCAACACCTTACAACTGTCGCGCTCCCATGTAAGTCGAATGACCGAACGTCGGCGGACTCCGTTCTCAGGCCGTCCCGGCTACGCCGGGCCGCTCCTGACCGAGTCCGGAATCCTCCCCGGCCTGAAGGCCGGGGCATCCTCCGGAGGACTAGGTGAAGCGCCTTTCCGGCTTGTCCGCGATCCGGCAAGCCCACCGATCGCGCGGAGGCTTTCGCTAGGCTCACGCACCATGTTGCCGCCGAGTACGCCCTCCCCCGCACCGAATGCCGCGGTCATACGTACCGGCCGCCGCAGCGCCATGACCGGGCTCCCCTGCTCCATTCTTCTCATGGCGATCGGTGCCTTCGGCATCTTCGGCGTCGTCCTGGTCGCTACCGGGAACCAGAAGGGAGAGTCCACCGCCAGAGGATTCGCGGGACTCGGGTTCATGGTGGCCCTCGGCGTTCTCGGCGTCATCGTCTTCATCGGTGTCTGGACGAACCGCCGCACCAGGATTCTCATCGACACAACAGGGCTGTGGCTCGAGAAGGGAAACCTTCGGAACGTCATCCCCTGGCACACCCTGGCCGGCGTCGGCCTCTGCTGGAGCGAGTTCGGGCGCAACCAGAAGGTCTACTCCCTGGAGCTGTACCCCACCGGCCCCATCGACCGGGACGACCCGGTCCTGTGGGCCCTGGTCCGCGACGAGGAGCCGTTCCACCCCGCCCTTCCCCGCCTGCGTTACCGTCTCCCCCTCAGTGCCGCCAACCAGCGGCCGGTTGTCGCAGCCGTCCAGCAGTACGTCCCGCAGATCTGGCTCGGCGAGTCCCAGCGCGCCGCGGGCCACATCGGCCGTCCCGACGTCAAGGGACACCGGCAGCGCACTCGGGGCCGTACGACGTGAACGACCCCGCATCGGCGCGGCCCTGGCACCCAGCCGGGGCCGCACCGAGCAGAAAGAATCGATCCGGTGGGACCGGTCGACCGCGCACCCGACCACCCGGCCACCCGGCCACCCGGCCACCCGGCCACCCGGCCACCCGGTTCAGCCGACCTCGGTGAGCTCCGAGTGGAGGACGGCGTCCAGGAGGCCGGGGAAACGCCGGTCAAGGTCGTCACGGCGGAGCGTGAGCAGGCGGCGGGCGCCCTGGACGCGCGAGTGGGTGATGCCCGCCTCGCGCAGGATGCGCAGGTGGTGCGACATGGTGGACTTGCTGACCTCCAGCCCCGCGTCGTGCTGGATCTGCCCACACGCCGACTCGCCGGCGCGGGCCAGCGTCCGGACGGTCGCCAGCCGCGCCGGATCGGCCAGGGCCGCGAGCACCTTCGGGAGGGTCAATTCCTCGACGGGGGGATGGAAGACCTCTTCGCTCACGGACCGAGCATATTTCACGGTGTAGTGAGTTCGACCGTCGTCGTACTCACCGGCCGGCCAGAGCATCGTCACAGCCGGCCCATGACCGGCCCGCCGCACGGTCCCCATCCGGGCGCGGATGCGCTCACGGGGTGCTACGCCTGCTCGTGCAGGGAGTCCGAGGACAGGGCGGCGATCGCGTCGTGGCCGGACAGCCGGAGCGTGAGTTCGAGTTCGGCGAGCAGGCAGCGGAGCACGTGCCGGACGCCCGCCTCGCCGTCGAGCGCCAGGCCGTACACGTAGGGGCGGCCCAGCAGGACCGCCTTCGCGCCCAGCGCCAGGGCCTTGACGACGTCGGCGCCGGTCCGTACACCGCTGTCGAACAGCACCTCGATCTGGTCGCCGACCGCGTGCGCGATGATCGGCAGCGCGTCGAGCGAGGCCACCGCGCCGTCCACCTGGCGCCCGCCGTGGTTGGACACGACGATCCCGTCCATGCCGGCGTCCACCGCGTGGCGGGCGTCATCGGTCGCCTGAACGCCCTTGAGGGCGATCGGCCCGTCCCAGTGCTCACGCAGGAACGCCAGGTCCTCCCAGGTCAGGCCGGGGTTCCCGAAGACACCGGCCCAGTGGAGGATCGGATCGTCCCCGGCCTTGGCGGTGAACACCGGATCGGCGAGGTAGTTCTGGATCCCAATGCCGCGCAGGAACGGCAGGTAGGCGTTGTCGAGGTCGCCGGGCCGCCAGGCCAGCGTGAACGTGTCGAGTGTGACGACCAGGGCGGTGTAGCCCGCCGCCCGCGCCCGCTCCAGGAAGCTGACCGCCAGGTCGCGGTCGCCCGGCCAGTACAGCTGGTACCAGCGGGAGCCCGCCGCCTCGGCCACCTCCTCGAGGGTGTGCGACGCGGCCGTGCTCAGGACCATGGGCAGCCCGAGGGCCCGCGCCGCCCGCGCCACCGCGAGCTCCCCCTCCGGGTGCACGATCCGGAGCACGCCGACCGGTCCGAGGACGACCGGGGCGGGAAGTTCCGTGCCGAGCACCTGCGTGGTCAGGTCGCCCCCGGTGACGCCGCGCAGCATGCGCGGGACGATCCGCCGGCGCCGGAACGCCTCGCGGTTGGCGACCGCGGTGTCCCCGGTGCCCGCCGAACCGGCGACGTAGTCGTACGCCTCGCGCGGCAGCTTCTCGCGGGCGAGCGCCTCCAGGCGGGTCAGGTCGGTCGGCAGCGAGGGCAGGACGTCGTTCAGACCGCCCAGGTAGATCTCGAACTGGAAGTCGGCGTACATGCGGGCGCTCCTTTGGTGGTGATGGTGCCGCCCGGCCTTCCGCTGCCGGGCCCGGAACTTCCGCCAC
Organism: Actinoallomurus purpureus; assembly: GCF_024055795.1. GTDB lineage: Bacteria > Actinomycetota > Actinomycetes > Streptosporangiales > Streptosporangiaceae > Actinoallomurus > Actinoallomurus purpureus. Next base: position 30,637 of record NZ_JAMXMY010000017.1, read on the forward strand.
CGCCTTGACCCGACCTGCCCCGGCTTCGGGGCCCGGACGGCCATCGTCCGGCGGCGACGTTTGGTGTCTTTGAGGTGCAGGTGGCTCTCGGCGCGAATCGCCCGCCCCGACACCACCAAGCCTTCCCCATCCGGTCCGGCCACCGCGAACGGATGAATCACCCCCGGATCGACCCCCGCCACCCGGTCCGGGTCGGGTTCAGTGCCGGGTGCATAGGTGGTGACGGGGACTTCGGCGGTCACCTCGACGAACAACCGGCCGCCCTCGTTCAGCAGGGTGACCGACCGTACCTGTTCCACCGGGTAGGGAACCTCCCGGTCCAGCCGCACCCACAACGGCACGCACCCACGACTGACCGGAAGCCGTATCCGCCGGTCCTCCAGGGTGAACGTGCCGTGGTAGTACCGCACCGGCATCAACCGGCGTTTGCGGCGCGGGAACCGGGCCGAGGCATCCCCGTTCTTGCGACGCTTGGCGGCGGCGAACCAGGCATCGCTGTACCGGCGCAGCACCGACCGCGCCCCCTTGGTGTCCAGCTCACCGAACGTGCCCGGACCCGCCGCCGACAACTCCTGGCACAACGCCTGATACGAAGCCACGGCCCACAGACCACGCTGCCGCCGCCACCGGTTTACATCCAGCACACACGCCCACACATCCCCAGCCGCGACCAGCAGCCCGAAACACCGCTCCCGCTGCGCGGGCGTGACGCGCAGGCCGACCCGGGCGGTACGCATCACCACCTTGGCAGCATCCGGATCACTACGTCGAGGCACGAGGCGATTACAGCAGGTGCCTACGACAAGACAGAGACGATCGCCGAGATCGCACCCCGATCACCCAGATCCGATGATCGACCGATTACACGAACAACGATTCTGGACACGGCATTAGCCAAGCGGGGCAGGCGCCGCCTCGGCCGCCGAAGAGATCGAGGAGAGCTGCGCCGCTGGCCGGAGGCCCGCAGCGTCGTCTGGGCGCGCGTGCGCCCAGGCCGTCACGCCGCCTGTCCGCCGGTGGCCAGAGTCGGCCGTTCCTCCTGGTCTCGCGCACTCGAGGCATCGCCCTCGTCGGCGCCGTCCCGGTCCACCGCCTCGTGGAACCGGTGCAGCGCGGCGGTCAGAACCGCGCGGTCGGACGGGCTCAGCCGGCCGGGGATCCGCGCCAGCTCATCGCGCCGCCACCGCATGACCTGGTCGACCAGTCGCCGGCCGGCGGGCGTGAGCGCCAGCGTGACGATGCTGCGGCTGCGTGGATCGTGGCCGCGCACCACTGCCGCTCGCCTCCAGACGGTCGGCGAGCCGGGTCACCGAGGCGTTCATTCCGAGCTCGCGCGACGCTCAACGAAGGGGAGGTGCCGAGATCGGCGAACACGACGAGCACCCGGAACTGCGGGAGGGAGACCCGCCCTTCTAGCAGCTCCAGGCTGCGAAGGGTCACGCCGACCAGGCCCTTCGTGGCGGTCTGGAACGCGTCGATCTCCTCGTTCAGCAGCGTGTCCGTTTTGTCCCCCATGACCGAAGGTATTGCATACGACAAGACTTGTCGTTGCCAAGCGTCAGGCCGAGACATGCCGAATGAGGCGGAGAGCGACCAAAGATGTCACCGGAACCCGCGACAATGGCTGCATGGCACGACGCGGTTCGCAGACCCCTCCCCCGCCGGACTTCGAAGAGAACATCGTCGACGTCGACGTCTCCGAGGAGATGCGGGGCAGCTACCTGGAGTACGCCTACTCGGTCATCTACCAGCGGGCGCTTCCCGACGCGCGCGACGGGCTCAAGCCCGTGCAGCGCCGCATCCTCTACTCGATGAACGAGATGGGCCTGCGGCCCGACCGCGGACACGTCAAGTGCGCCCGCGTCGTCGGCGAGGTGATGGGCAAGCTCCACCCGCACGGTGACAGCGCCATCTACGACGCGCTGGTCCGCCTCGCGCAGCCGTGGGCGATGCGGATGCGGCTCGTCGACGGGCACGGCAACTTCGGCTCGCTCGGCGGCGACGACTCCCCCGCCGCGATGCGGTACACCGAGGCCCGCATGGCCCGCGAGGCCATGCTGATGGTGGAGACCATCGACGAGGAGACCGTCGACTTCCGGCCCAACTACGACGGCCAGGAGACCGAGCCGGAGGTGCTCCCCGCGGCCTTCCCGAACCTCCTGGTCAACGGCGCCTCCGGCATCGCGGTCGGCATGGCGACCAACATGGCGCCGCACAACCTCACCGAGGTGATCACCGCCGCCCGCCACCTGATCGACAACCCCGAGGCGTCGCTCGACGAGCTCATGCGCTTCGTGCCCGGGCCCGACCTGCCCACCGGCGGCAAGATCGTCGGTCTGGAGGGCATCCGCGACGCGTACGCGACCGGGCGCGGCACGTTCCGCACCCGTGCCACCGCGCACATCGACCAGGTCACGCCGCGCCGCAAGGGCATCATCGTGACCGAGCTGCCGTACGCCGTCGGCCCCGAGCGCGTCGTCGCCAAGATCAAGGACCTGGTCAACGCGAAGAAGCTGGCCGGCATCGCGGACCTGAAGGACCTCACCGACCGGCAGCAGGGCCTGCGCCTCGTCATCGAGATCAAGAACGGTTTCCACCCGGAGCGGGTGCTGGAGGAGCTCTACCGGCTCACGCCGATGGAGGAGACCTTCGGCATCAACAACGTCGCGCTGGTCGACGGCCAGCCGCGCACCCTGGGCCTGCGCGACCTGCTCCAGGTGTACGTCGACCACCGCATCGAGGTCGTGCGCCGCCGCAGCATGTTCCGCCGCACCAAGCGGCAGGACCGCCTGCACCTCGTCGACGGCCTGGTCATCGCGCTGCTCAACATCGACGAGGTCATCCAGGTCATCCGGGCCAGCGACGACTCCGCCGCCGCCAAGGCGGGGCTGATGGAGGTCTTCGAGCTGTCGGAGATCCAGTCGCAGTACATCCTCGACACGCCGCTGCGCCGCCTCACCAAGTACGACCGGCTCGAGCTGGAGAAGGAGAAGAAGCAGCTCACCAAGGAGATCGCCCAGCTCACCGCGATCCTCGAGTCCGAGACGAAGCTGCGCAAGATGGTCTCCGACGAGCTCGCCGAGATCGCCAAGACGTACGGCACGCCGCGCCGCACCGTGCTGCTGGAGTCCTCCGGCGAGACCAAGACCGCCGCGGTGCCGCTGGAGGTCGCCGACGACCCGTGCTTCGTACTGATGTCCTCCACCGGCCTCCTCGCCCGGACGATGTCCGCCGAGCCGCTGCCCGCGGACGGTCCCCGGGCGGCGCACGACGTGGTCGTCTCGGCGGTCGCCGCGACCGCACGCGGCCAGCTCGGCGCGGTGACCAACATCGGTCGCCTGATCCGGGTGGACGTCATCGACATCCCCGCCATACCGCCGACGGCGTCGCCTCCGTCGCTGGCCGGCGGCGCGCCGGTGAGCGAGTTCGTCGAACTGGGCTCCGGCGAGACGGTCGTCGGGCTGGCCTCGCTCGACGCCGGCGGCGGCCTGACCCTCGGCACCGAGCAGGGCGTCGTGAAACGCGTCGCCCCCGACTACCCGAAGAACGCCGACGAGTTCGAGGTGATCGGCCTCAAGGACGGCGACCAGGTCGTCCGCGCGATCCAGCTCGACTCCGAGGACCGCGACCTGGTCTTCGCCACCAGCGACGCGCAGGTGCTGCGGTTCCCCGCCTCGTCCGTACGCCCGCAGGGCCGCGCCGCCGGCGGCATGGCGGGCATCCGCCTCGGCCCGGACGCCAAGGTCATCTGGTTCGGGGCCCTCGACGGCTCCCTGGAGTCCGTGGTGGTCACCATCGCGGGCAGCTCGACCGCGCTGCCCGGCACCCAGACCGGTGCGATCAAGATCTCCGACTACGCCGACTTCCCGGCGAAGGGCCGCGCGACCGGCGGCGTCCGGGCGCACCGGTTCCTCAAGGGCGAGGACGCGCTGCTGTTCGCGTGGGCCGGCCCGGTCCCGGCCAAGGCGGCGGGGATGACCGGCAAGACGATCGACCTGCCCGCCGAGCTGGGCCGCCGCGACGGATCCGGCGAGAAACTGGCCACGCCGATCGCCGCGATCGGCGGCCCGGTCACCCTCGGCGCCCCGGGCACGGCCGACCAGGCCGGAGACGCCACCGCCCCCGAGGCGGAGCAGCCTCCGGAGGAGTAGACCCGAGACGGACGGGCCGCCCGCACGGCGGGCGGCCCACCGTGGGAGCGGCCTGTCATGAGTGCGCGTGAGCAGGCGAAGAGACGTCAGGAGACCAGTGCTTCGGGCTTGTCCCTGCTCGGCCGGCGCTGCGCGACCACGGCTCTGGCCAGCCGTACCGTCAGCACCATCATCGTGAGCACCAGGGCCAATGCGATCCATGCGGCCACCTCCGCGGCCGTCGCGTACCCATCACGGTCGAGCACCGCGAAATAGATCCCGCCCACGACGGCGACACCGGTCACGCCGGCGAACTGCTGGATGGTGGAGAGCGTGCCCGAGGCGACGCCGGCCCGCTCGGGGGCGATCCCGGCCATCGGCGCGCCGACCAGGGACGGCAGGATCAGGCCGTTACCGACGCCCATCAGGCCCATCGCGGTGAGCAGCCACGGGACGGCGACGCGGTGCCCTTCGGCCTGCAACCCGACCGCGACCAGCAGCACGCTCAACCCAGTGATCGCCGCGCCCGCGGTCATGACCCGCAGACCGTACTTGACGATCAGACGCTTGCCCGCCAGCGACGTGACGATGGCCAGCACCGCCGTGGGGGTGAAGATGAGCCCCGCCCCGAGTGCGCTGTACCCGAAACCGGTCTGCAGGGTGAGGCTGATCACGAAGGTGTAGCTGGAGAAGAAGGCCATGAACGCGGCGTTGATGGCCATACCGATGGTGAACACCTTCCGGTGGAACAGTGTCAGGTCGAGCAGCGGCTGACCACCGCGGGCAGCCAGGCGGCGCTCCCACATCACGGCTGCCCAGAACGCGGGCACGGAGGACACCAGGAGCGCCCAGATCCACACCGGCCAGCCTTCCTCCCGGCCGAGGACCAAGGGCACGAGGGCCAGCGCCAGCGATCCAGAGACACCCAAGGCTCCGATCCCGTCCAGGGCCGGGCGGCCGTTGGCGGTGGTGCGCGGCAGCAGGGCGGGGGCGAGGGCAAAGACGATCAGGCCGACGGGCAGGTTGATGAAGAAGATCGCCCGCCAGCCGAGGCCGAGGACGTCGGCGCCGAGCAGCAGGCCGCCCAGCAGTTGGCCGCACACGCCGCTGAGTCCGCCGGTGACGCCGAACCACGCCAGCGCGCGTGGCCGTTGCTCCCCAGGGATGACGGTGGTGATGAGGGCGAGTACCTGCGGCACCATGGCGGCGGCCGTCAGTCCCTGCAACATACGGGCGAGCACGAGTTGGACCGGGCTTTGCGCCAGCCCGCACAGCACGGAGGCCAGGGTGAAGGCCGCCACACCCGTCACGAACATCCTCCGTCGGCCGAGAAGGTCGCCCAGACGGCCCCCGAGGACGAGCCCGGCGGCGTAGCTGAAGACGTAGCCGCCGACGACCAGTTCCAGTGCCGCCGCCCCGGCACCGAGGTCGGACTGGATGGCGGGAAGGGCGACGTTGACCACGTTGCCGTCGAAGCCGTACATGAAGAAGGCCGCCAGGATGACGGGCAGCAGGGGCATGGAATCCTCCGTTTTTGATAGATCAGTCAAAAACTTGGGCGCGCGAAGACGCTTTCCCGCCAACACTCAGGCGCGCAGGTCGGCGACCACCGCGTCGACGGTCTCGTGCAGCGACTGGGGGTTGTAGCCGGCCTTGGCCTGCACGAGCAGACCGTGGAAGGCACTCATCACCTGGCGAGCGAGCAGGCGGGCCGGCCGGTCGGCCCGGACCTCACCCTGGGCCCTGCCGTCCTCGATCGCCTCCACCAGCGCCGCTTCGAGCTGAGTGAAGCACTGGCGGGCCAGCGCCGACAGCTCGGGTTCCGCACCGGCCAGTTCAGTGACGGTATTGACCGCGAGGCAGCCGCGGCGGTCGGCCACCGTCCGATCCACGCCACTGAGCATGAGCCACCGAATGCGCTCCAGCGGCGGCCGGTCGGCCTGAATCGCGTTCTGCCCGGCCGCGCCCTTGTCCCGGTAACGGCGCAGCGCCAGCTCGAACAGGCGCCGCTTGCTGCCGAAGGCGTTGTAGAGGCTGCCGCGGAGCATCCCGGTCTCGTTGATCAGATCATCGGTCGAGGTCGCGGTGTACCCCTTGGCCCAGAACGTCTCCATCGCCGCCTCGACGGCCGCGTCGGCATCGAACTTCCTCGGACGTGCCATGCCGGCAGGTTGTCAGTTTTTGATGGATCTGTCAAAAATCACGCAGAGGGCGCAGCATGCAGACCCGCGGCCAGCGGTCCAGGCCGAGGGCGGCCTCCCGCCGGCGGATGGCTCGCAGGCCAGGGGTGAGCTCGGCGTCCGTCAGCGTCCGGAATCCGCACCGCAGGTAGTACGGGGCGTTCCACGGCACGTGTTCGAAGGTCGCCAGAGTGAGCGCGGACGCCCCTTCGCCCCCGGCCTGGGCGGCCACGTGGTCGAGGAGTGACCGGCCGATCCGCCGACGCGCGCTGTTCGGATGCACCGACACCTGCTCCACGTGCACCCCGGCGTCGATGCGCGCGGCGATGAGGTAGGCGACCGGCCGATCGGCCGCGTCCACCGCCGCCCACGCCATCCCGGCTTGTTGGTAGTGGGCGAGCTCGCCGAGCGGAAGCGGCTCGTCCCCCGCGATCTCCGGCATGTCGACGTCGCGGAACCACCGTCCGGCGGCCACCTCGATGTCCTGGAGGATCGGGAGGTCACCGGCTTCCACCGCACGGATGCGCATCCGGTCATCTTCCCCGCCCTGCCAGCGACGGGCATCCGCATTTCCGTACGAGGCCGGCGGTGACCGGCATCCCTGCCGCCCGCGCGGCGGGCGCCGGAACCGTCAGTGCCGTGGCGAGGCGTTCGCGGCGCGCCGCTGAATCCGGGCGGCCTTGCGGACGTGACGAGCCAACTCCCCGGCCGAGCCGACCATGAAAGGCTCCCGGTCCCGGCCACGCGTGACGGCCCAGACCCGCAGCACTCGGCGTCGCTCGCGCGGCGCTGCGGGTCAGCGGCGCAGCGAGCGGCCGCCGTCCCGCTGGGCGGGGATCTTGGGCGGTCGTACGGTCTCGGCGATGGCCGTGAGCAGGTCGGCCGGGCCGCCGGCGGCCTCCTCGTAGTGCCAGAAGCGCACGATGCGCTCCGCGATCTCGTTCAGCCGGAACTCGTCGCCCGAGAAGCACCCGGCTGCGGCGAGACGGGTGATGACGGCCACGTCGTCCGGGAGATCGGCGGCGTACGCCGCCGCGTCGAGAAGGGCGACCGCGCTCCGCGCGTTGCGCCCGTCATCGCGTGCGTCGGCTCGGTTGAGTCGCCACCAGGCGTGACGACGCAGGCATTCAGCGATCATGTGGGACTTCCGCATGCGGCCTCCTTGGAAAGGCATTCACTCCGGCCAATGGCGCACAGTAGTCGACAAGGGACCCACTGTCACCGTTGATGTCCGGCCGAAGCCCGAAACACACCGACCTCTTGCATTCGGATGAGCCCCCATTGCCGCTCAGGTCCCAATACCGCGTCATCCAGGTGAGACGAGACCCTTGCGATAGGCGTACGTGACGGCCTGCGCCCGGTCGCGCACCCCGGTCTTGGCGAAGAGGTTGTTGATGTGCGTCTTCACGGTCGCCTCGCTGATGAACAGCTCCCGGGCGATCTCCGCGTTCGACTTCCCCTCGGCGATCAGCACCAGGACCTCGGCCTCCCGCTGGGTGAGCCCGTCCGGCAGATCCCCCTTGCGGCGGCGCTGCGGTTGCCCGCCCGCGGCGAGCGCGTCGACGAGCCGTCGCTGGACGGACGGGTCCAGCTGAGCCGCCCCGTCACGGACGGCCTCGATGGCCCGCGCGATCTCGTCCGCACCGGCGTCCTTCGTCAGGTACCCGCGCGCGCCCGCCTGGAGGGCGGCGAACACCGACTCGTCGTCGCTGTACGTCGTCAGCACGACGATCTGCACGGCCGGATGCGCGGCCTTGATCCGCCGGGTGGCCTCGACGCCGTCCACGCGCGGCATGCGCAGGTCCATGAGCACGACCTCCGGCTCGTGCTCGCCGACCAGGCGCACCGCCTCCTCGCCGTCGGCCGCCGACCCGACCACGTCGATGCCGGGCAACAGCCCGAGCAGCAGGACGAGGCCGTCACGCACCACCGTCTGGTCGTCCACCACCAGCACGCGCGTCACAGCGGCACTCTGAGCAGCACTCGGTACCCCTCCTCCTGCGGACCCGCCTCCAACGCGCCGCCGATCAGCTCCGCACGCTCGCGCATCCCGACCAGACCGTAGCCGCCACCGGTCACCGCCAGCGGACCGGGTCCCCCACCGCCCGTGTCGCGGACCTCCAGCTCGCACCAGTGGTCGAGATAACGCAGGTCGACCGCCACGTCGGCTCCCGGCGCGTGCTTACGCGCGTTGGTCAGCGCCTCCTGCGCCGTACGGATGACCGCCAGGCCGGCCTTCGGTTCCAGCTCGCGGGGCTCTCCGGTGACGGTCACGTCGCAGCGGACGTCCGCGACCGACCGATGCTCGTCGGCGAGCTCCCGGATCACCTCGTCGGTCGGCGGGATGTCCCCGCGCAGCGTGGCCAACGCCCGGCGGGTCTCCTCCAGGCCGCTCCGTGCCAGGCCCCGCGCGCGTTCCACTCGGTCGAGGGCCTCGTCGGTCCTGCCGTTCGCGATCAGCAGTCGGGCGCCTTCGAGGTGCACCAGCTGCGCGGACAGGGAGTGGGCGAGGATGTCATGGATCTCCCGGGCGATGTGCGCGCGCTCGGCCAGCACGAGATTCTCCTGCTCGGCCCGCCGCGTCGCCTCCCGGGCCCTGCTGGCGCGCACCCCGGCGAACACGCCGACCAGGCCGACGATCGCCCACAGGTCTCCCAGCGGGCGGCCCTGCAGCTCCGTACCGAACCCGATGCCGAAGCCCGCGATGACCGCCGTCGGCAACGCCCGGCGGGTCGGGTAGTACTCCGCGGCGAACCCGGACACCGCGAAGAGCAGGGCGCTGGCCGGCCTGTCCGGCGCGCCGAGGTAGAGCAGGACGCCGATGACCGCGTCGGCCGCGAAGAACAGGTGCTCGTACGGCCACCTGAGCCGATGCGCGACGATCCCCAGAACGAGACCGGCGACCGCGAGACACACCCCGACGGTGTACACGAGGTCTGTACGGTCCAGCCCGAGGCCCGGCCGGCCGGTGCCGTGCAGCATCGCGTAGCAGAACCACACGAGCCCGCCCGCGAGCGCACCGATCCGGATGACCAGCCGCTCCGGGCTGTCCGTCCCGTTGACGACGGCACGCAGCCGGCACAGCAGGCGAAGCTCGCCGCGGAGAAGGGGGACTCGGGTCACAGCTGAACGCTAACCGGCGCCGGAAGCGTACGGGCCCGCCAGGCGAGCATGAGGTTCTGGGTGAGCATCCAGGCGGCCACGGACAGCACGATCGCTCCCGTTCCGGACGTGACCCCGGCCGCGTACCCCAAGCCCGCGCCCCCGCCCCGCACGGCGATCGAAGCGAGAAAGACGCCGAAGGTCGCCCACGTTCCACGGCTCCAGACGGACCCGTCGCGCTCCCGCCAGACCCGCATCGTGGCCCCGAGCCCGCAGCCGAGCGCGAGCGCGGCGACGATCTCCCCCGCCAGCAGGACCGCGCCGAGCACCGGGTGATGGGGATCGATCACGTGGCCCCGGGTCAACCCGATGACGGCGATGATGCCGGGAAGGAGGTACGGCCTGTCCGCCGCGACCCGCCGTGCCGAGAACCGGCGGACGATGACGAAGACGATGACGGCGGCGACCAGCAGGCCGTTGAGGAGATCGTGCATGACCTCGACGGTAGGGATCCGCCGCCCCCTGCGGATCGGAGCCGGGTTGGATCCCGGCCCCCTCCACCCCCGGGTGGAGCTCTCTCCGACCCCTCGACCCTCGCCGAATCGCTTCGCGCGAAGGATGATCCCTGACCGTGACCAGGTACCCGGAGCGAGTGCCCAGCCGGGTTGATGACCGTCGACATGTGTTCGGCCGGGTGCGTTACCGATGGGCGGGTGGCTGCGGGCGCGTGGTCGGACGGCTAGTGATCGCGGGCATGTGACGGGCGAGCTCCACGGGCAGGTCGATCTCGGCCCACACGACCTTGCCGCCGATCGGGGAGTCGGATGGGTAGTAGTCCCATGCCTTGGCCAAGGCGGTGACCAGGAGCAGCCCTCGCCCGTTCTCTCCGAGGTCACCCGCGTCGACGAGAACGGGCGGGTGGGGATCGGCGTCCCAGACCTCCACGAACAGGCTGCGGCGGATGAGCCGAAGCCGAAGGACGATGGTGACCGGTTCAGGGCCTGTGGTCCGGCGACAAGCCGAGGGAGAGAGACGGTGGCCTTCAGGCTGTTGGTTACGAGCTCGCTCGTGATCAGCTCGGTCGTGCCGGGCAGGTCGTAGCCGGTCGGCTCGTCCAGCCGCCAGTTGTGCAGCTCGTCGCGGACGAACGCGCGAGCGGCGCTAACGGCGGTGGGCTCCGCGGCGAGCCGCAGGTCACCCGAGACACGCTCGGGTCGGGGACGAAATGGTGGCATCCGACTGTGACGTCGTCCTGGTGCACGTTCCCCAGCGAGGAATCACGGTGCCGGTATCACGAAGACAGCTGTTGGCCGCTTTGGGCATCGGAGCCCTCGGCGGAACCATGTTCGGCTGCCTGCAGCAGGCCACCACTGGCCTGGCCCCCGACGAGGAATTCCTGGCCGAGCTCACCCGAGCCCTGGGCGGGTTCAAGGCCGCCGGGCGAACCCTGCCGCCGGCTCGGCTGATCGACCCATCTGACGGGGCATGTAGCCGTCATCGATGCGGTCCGCCGCCGTGCGCCCGTTGGCCCGCGAGATCACAATCTTGCAGACTCGCTGCGCCGAATCACTGAGCTGGATGGCCGAGGAGAGCGGAGACCTCAGCGCGGCACTGTATTGGACCGACCGGGTTCAGCAGTGGTTCTCGGTCGCCCGCTGGCAGGCGATGGCCTCCTATACGCACGTACGCCGCTCCATGCTGGCGATCAGCGCCTGTTCAGCGACCGGCCTAGCCGCCGCCGAACAGGCGCTGCTCGCGCTCAACACCCCCGGCACCCCACTGCGGATCTGTGGCCTTGCCGCCAAGCAGGCAGCGTCTCTGATTGGCTAAGCGATCCCGAGGAATCCTCGGGAATCGTCCCGGCTGGATGCCGGGTATATGCCAATCGCCTTCGTGCCCTGGTGTCGGCAGGCAGAGCCGCCGACCCGCGTGGCACGTCCCTCCGGACGCTATCGGTCCAGCCTGCACAGCTATCGGACCGAGGAGGGCGCCCCGCGTCGCCTGGGCACGGGGCATGCTGATGACAGAACGATACCACTAGATTACCAAGAGCGACCAAGGAAAGGAGTGATCCTATGGATACGCTCTCGCGCGGCGCCCGGACGCCAGCAAGCGGGCGTTGGAGAAAACGGTGGACTTCTTCGACCGTGCCGCCCGGAATGGTGAGGAGGACGGGCCGGTGGTCGGCCAGTACAGTGTCAACGACCCTGACCTGCTCGCCATCTACGAGGCCACCTGCCAGGTCTATCTCGGCGGTGGAGACGCAATCGAGGCGCTCGTCCCACGGATGAAGGGCATCGGCAACGGATCCCCGCGTACCCGCATCATCACCCGGGCCAAACTCGCCCATGCCTATGCCAACGCAGGCGAGCCCGCCCTCGCCTGTGGCCTGATCCTCGACGTCGTCGACGAAGCCACCACGGTCGACTCCCAGACCACCCGCAGCGAGTTGCACCGCGTCCTGCCCGCGCTCGCCCGCTGGCCCGCACGCGACGACGCGAACGAGGTCCGCCACCGCCTCGGCGTCCTGGGCTGAACACGGGGCTGCGACCTGGGTCGAGCCACAGCGGATGATCGTCAAGGCCACCGTGCCCTAACGCAGCCGTCGCGGCTCGAGCGCTGTCTCGCTCACCGTGCCGTCTGCGTTTCGCTCGACCCGGTAGGCACCGGCGCCGGCCCGGTCGGTGATTGTCTCGACCAGTTCCGTGCCGCGGTAGTACAACCCTGCACCTATGTCGGTGGCATACCCGGGCGCGGGCACCACGCCGTCTCCGATCAGAGTGTGGAATGACGTCCGGCGGTGGGCGTAGTGGACAGCGTTGGAGAAGGGCAGGAAGCCCAGCCCGTCAGCAGGGGCGACCTTCGGCCCGAAGGAGTCCGTGGTGCCCGCGGCATGCCAGCACAACGAGCCGGCCGACTCGCCGGCCAGCACGACCCCCGCTTGCCAGCACTCCCGCAGGATCTCGCTGAGGCCGTGCGCCCGCCAGACCGCGATGAGGTTCACCAGGCTGCCTCGATCCACCCAGATCACGTCCTGGGCCGATAGGTGCTCGGCGATGTCGTCGACGTTGGGCATGTCGAACAGGGCCAGGTGCGAAGCCCGTACGTCGGTGTCGGCCAAGGCCCCGTAGAAGCCGCTGACGCTGGCAGGCTGGTCACCGCCCGCCGTGGCGATGAAACACACCCGCGGCCGCTGCGGCTTCCCCGCCAACTCGAAGGCGAAGTCGAAGATCGGACCCGGCCTCCAGCGCCGACTGCCTCGATGGAACCCCATCGTTGTGGCAAGGATCGTCGGTACGCCAGCTGCCATGCGCTCGATCGTTTCACAGACTCACAGAACCGGCCCGAAGTCCCGGATCGTCGCCCCCGCACTCATGACCCGCTCTTTTCAGGCTTCGGACGCCGCACCGGATCTGAAGCTGGGATCGGCCGCGTGCATGGGTGAGACGGCCTGCCCCACCTCGCCCAGGGCTGGGCAGGCCGTATCCGCTCCCGGCACATCGTCGTGTGTGATGCGGACTCAGATCGGACCGTGGTGGCGCGGCTCCGCGGATCCCGGGAGCCATCGGAGCCATCGTGGAAGCGTCCAGCTCCGGGGGCCGAGCAGGGCGATGGCGGCGGGCAGGAGCACTCCACGGACGATCGTGGCGTCGATGATGATGGCCACCGCCATGCCGACGCCCATCATCTTGTACTCGATGGCGGTCAGGGTGACGAACACGCTGAACACCGCCGTCATGATCACAGCGGCGCTGGTGACGACTCCCGCGCTGCCGGCGATACCGCCGACGACCGCGTCACGGACGTCCGCTCCGGCGCTCCAGCGCTCGCGGATCCGGCTGAGGATGAAGATGTGGTAGTCCATGCTCAGCCCGAACAGGATCACGAACATGAACATGGGCAGCCAGTCGACCACCCCGCCGTACGAGCGGAAACCGAGCAGCGAGCCCAGGTGACCATCCTGGAACACCCAGGTGAGCACTCCGTACGCCGCGCCGATCGACAGCAGGTTCAACGCGACGGAGATGACCGGGACGGCCAGGGAACGGAACGACGCGACGAGCAGGACGAACGCCAGGATCAGCACGAAGGCGAAGACGATCGGCGTGCGGGAGTCGAGCTGCTCGGCGAAGTCGTGGGCGACGGCGGTCTTCCCGGCGACCGCGTAGTCGATGCCGTCCACTCGGCCGAGCGTCGCGGGCAGGATCCGGTCGCGCAACGTCTCCAGCGCCCGGTTCGCCGCGTCGTTCGTACGGAAGTCCGCCAGCGGCACCCGCACGACCAGGGTGTGGTCGACCGTCACCGCTGAGATGGGTTCGCCGAGCGTGCGGTCACCGGCGGCGACGCGCCCGTGCAGGTCCTCGATCGCCTGGCGCACGGCCGGGCCGTCCACCGTGCCGCCCCCCTTCGCCCAGATCACCACCCGGGCCGGCGCGGGCGTGCCCGGGAACGCTTCTTGCATGCGGAGCGCGGCGTCCACGACCGGAACGCTGCGCGGCAGGCTGTCGGTGGTCGCCGCGTCCTGCAGCCGCATCCCGAAGGCGGGCAGCGCCAGCACGACCAAGGCCAGTGTCGCCGCTCCGCCCCACAGCAGCGGCCGCCGTACGACCGCGCGGGCCACCAGTGACCAGGTCCGCGACTCCGTGGCGGTGGTCCGGCGGCGGCCGAGCCACGGGACGCGGGCCTTGTCCACCCAGCGGCCCAGCAGGGCCAGCAGGGCGGGCAGGACCGTGACCGACCCGACCATGGCCAGGCCGACCACGAGGACCGATCCGACCGTGAGCCCGCGGAAGTTGTCCAGCCCGGTGAACAGCAGCCCGCTGAGGCAGAGCATCACGGTCAGCCCCGAGACGACCACGACCCGTCCCGAGGTGCGCGCGGCGATCTTCAGCGCCTCGACGACGCCGCGTCCGGCGGCGCGTTCCTCCCGCTCACGACGCAGGTAGAAGAGGGAGTAGTCGATCCCCACCGCCATACCGATCAGCAGGACCATCGACGACGTCGCGCTGTTCACCGGGACCCAGTGCGCGATCACCTGCAGGAAGCCGAACGTACCGACCACAGTGGTCACCGCCAGCAGCAGCGGGATGCCCATCGCGATCAGCGAGCCGAACACCACGAGCAGGATGAGCACGGTGAGCGGCAACGAGACGAACTCAGCGCTCTTGAAGTCGTCCTTGATGCCCTGGTCCACGGCGAGCGACAGGCTGTGGTCCCCCGCCTGCGCCAGCCTGACCTGCGGATGGCGGGCCTGTACCGACCGCACGGCCCGTACGGCGGCGTCGTAGTGGGCGCGCAGGTCGTGGTCCACCGCGATCTGGAACGTGACGAGACCGGAGCGGCCGTCTCTCGACACCAGTCGGTTCGCGTTCCCGCCCGCCGTCTCGCCTCGCGCCCGCGATCCGTCGCCGGTCTCCTCCAACGGGGATCGGACCTCGGTCACCGCGCCCGACATGCGGCGCAAGGTCGCCGCGAGATCGCGCGTGGCGTTCCCCAGCTCGGCACTGTCGGCGAACCGCTCCCCGCCCGGCGTACGGGACTGGATGAGCACGTTCTCCAGGCTCGGCACGTACCCCTGCTGGGCGGACAGCACTCGATCGACACGGCCTGACTCGCCGGGGTCCGTGCTGTTCATCGTCTTCCCCGGCATCAGCGCGCTCGACAGGACGGCGACGATGACGAGAACGAACCAGCCGCTGATCGCGAGGGCGCGGTGCCGGACCGACCAGCCCGCGATCCGCTCGACCAGGGCACCCCGGGGCGGCCCGGTCGCCGCCGACGGATCGGCCGGTCCGGGGCGCCCGCGGGTCGATTTGCCAGTAGGCAGCATGAACTGCTGTCCTTTCAGTGAAGGAGCGTTCCTGTGAGAACTCGCCCCGAGGGGCGAGGTGGTGCTTCTTCGTCACCTGGGCCGTCGAGTTGCCGCTCGGCGGCCCAGGGCCTGCCGTCACTCGACCGTCTGAAGGATCCGTTCGAGTGACTCCATGCGGGACTGCATCTCCGTGAGGCGCCCGTTGAGTTCTGTCAGCAACTGCTCGGTGCTCTGCTGGGTGGCGACGGCCTCTTCGGCGATTTTTCGGTACTCCTGCTCCCGGACCACCAGCACCTTGGCCCGCCGGGTGCCGGCGAGCTGCCGGATCGAAACCGTGATCACACTCGTGGCCAGGGTGAACATGCCGAAGGCTCCGACGGCCTCCGCCAAGCCGTGTCCGCTCATTCTCGAGATCCCTTCGTTTCGCCGCCCGGACCGTCGCCCGGCGTGCTCAGTGTTCGTTCCGCGGCTTCGATGACCTCAGGTGTCAACTCGATCGCGAACGGGTTCACCTCATAGAACTTCATTGCCTTGCCGTCCTCCGAGACTTCGAGCCGCGCTGAGACGAGGCCGGCCGACTCCAGTTTCCGCAGGTGCACCTGGAGCAGTGGCCGGCTGATGCCCAGCACGCGGGCCAGTTCGCTGACGTACGCGCGTTCGCGCGCCAGCGCCGCGACCACCCTCATCCGATGCGGATTGGCCAGCGTCGCCAGCACCCGCACCAGCTCGTCACCGTTCGGAACGGAGCCGCTCATCGCGATGTCCCGCACATGCAAAGAAATGTTAGCAGGTGCCATAGGAAGTTGGCATGGCAAAGTGGTCCACGGCGAGCACTGCGCTCTGTCGGCAGCGTTGGCCAAGGATCATGGAGCGTCCGCGCGGCACGAAAACGGCCTGTCCCCCCGATTCGGGAGGACAGGCCGTACGTTGGTCCGGCTGAGCGCCGTGATGTCAGACGTCGATGCGGGAGTCGTCCAGCTCGGCGGCGCCGGCGGCGATGAACTGGCGGCGCGGAGCGACCTCCGAACCCATCAGCAGGCTGAAGATGTTCTCCGCTTCCTGGGCGTCCTCGATGCGGATGCGGCGCAGCATCCGGTAACGCG
This sequence comes from Actinoallomurus purpureus, assembly GCF_024055795.1. Lineage (GTDB taxonomy): Bacteria > Actinomycetota > Actinomycetes > Streptosporangiales > Streptosporangiaceae > Actinoallomurus > Actinoallomurus purpureus. Next base: position 46,964 of record NZ_JAMXMY010000017.1, read on the forward strand.
GGTCCATCGTCGTCTCGGCGAGCTGGTCGGCGTCCATCTCACCCAGACCCTTGTAGCGCTGGATCGGCTCCTTCCACCGGACGTTGCGCCGCTCCAGCTCGACGAGCTTCTTGCGCAGCTCCGCGTCGGAGTAGGTGTAGATGTGCTTGTCCTGCCCCTTCCGGGGCTTGACGAGCTCGATCCGGTGAAGCGGAGGAACGGCGGAGAAGACCCGCCCGGCCTCGAGCATCGGCCGCATGTAGCGGTGCAGGAGCGTGAGCAGCAGGGTCCGGATGTGAGCGCCGTCCACGTCGGCGTCGGCCATCAAGATCACGCGGCCGTAGCGCGCGGAGTCGACGTCGAAGGTGCGGCCGGAGCCGGCGCCGAGGACCTGGATGATGGACGCGCATTCGGCGTTCTTGAGCGTGTCGGCGACGGACGCCTTCTGCACGTTGAGGATCTTGCCGCGGATCGGCAGCAGTGCCTGGAACTCGGAGTCGCGCGCGAGCTTTGCGGTGCCGAGCGCCGAGTCGCCCTCGACGATGAACAGCTCGCTGCGGTCGTCGGAGGTGCGGCAGTCGACCAGCTTGGCGGGGAGCGCGGAGTTCTCCAGGGCGCTCTTGCGGCGCTGGTTCTCCCGCTGCGTGCGGGCGGCGATGCGCGCCTTGGACGCGGCGACGATCTTCTCGAGCACGGCGCGCATCTGCTGCTTCTCGCCGCGCTTGGGACTCTCGAACGCCTCCTTCAGCTCCCGGGAGACGACCTGGGAGACGATCCGGGTGGCGGCCGAGGTGCCCAGGACCTCCTTGGTCTGGCCCTCGAACTGCGGCTCCGGCAGGCGCACGGTGACGACGGCGGTGAGACCTTCGAGGATGTCGTCCTTGACGACCGGGTCGTCGCCGTTCTTCAGCAGCTTGGTGGCGCGAAGCTGATCGTTGATCACCTTGATGAGGGCACGGTCGAAACCGGTGACGTGCGTGCCGTGCTTGGGCGTGGCGATCACGTTGACGAACGACCGGGTGATCGTTTCGTAGCCGGTGCCCCACCGCACGGCGACGTCGACGTCGATGTCGCGCTCGACGTCGGTCGGGGTCAGGTGCCCCTGCTCGTCGAGGACCGGGACGGTCTCGGTGAAGTGCCCCCGGCCCTGGATCCGCAGCACGTCGCAGACCGGCGGGTCGCTCGCCAGGTGGTCGCAGAACTCGCTGATGCCGCCGTCGAACCGGAACTCGTGCTCGACGGGCTCCTCGCCCCGCTCGTCGCGGACGGCGATGGTGAGGCCGGGGACGAGGAAGGCCGTCTGCCGCATGCGGTCGATGACGGTCTCGCCGGCGATCTCGGCGTCCTTGAGGAAGATCTGACGGTCGGGCCAGAAGCGCACGCGGTTGCCGGTGATGCCCTTGGCCACGCGCTTGGTCTGGTGCAGCCCCCGCTGCTTCGCCGGCTTCTTGGTGAACTTGGCGCCCGGCCCGTCGTCGGCGAAGTCGCCGGGGAGGCCGCGCTTGAAGCTCATCGCGTGCGTGTGGCCGTCGCGGTCGACCTCGACGTCGAGCCGGGCGGACAGGGCGTTGACGACGGAGGCGCCCACGCCGTGCAGACCACCCGACGCGGTGTAGGAGATGCCGCCGAACTTGCCGCCCGCGTGCAGCCGGGTCATGACCAGCTCGACGCCGGTCAGGCCGGTCTTCGGCTCGACGTCGACCGGGATGCCGCGGCCGTCGTCGCGGACCTCCATCGAGCCGTCGGTGTACAAGAACACGTCGATGCGGGAACAGTGGCCGCCGAGCGCCTCATCGACGGAGTTGTCGATGATCTCCCACAGGCAGTGCATGAGGCCGCGGCTGTCGGTCGACCCGATGTACATCCCGGGCCGCTTGCGGACGGCCTCAAGACCTTCGAGCACCGACAGGTGCCGCGCGGTGTATCCGTGTGAGTCCTCAGCGGTGATGGTGGCGGCGGTCAACGGCTGTGCTCCTCGGGGGTAGGGCGTGCGGGCAGCAGGCTACCCGCCGGGACCGACACTACGCGGACCGGCGCGCCGTCCGGTACGTCCTCCACCTCCGGGAGGAGATGCCGCAGAACGGTCTCAGACGGCGGAATCCACCAGAGGGAGGGTGTTCGGCGATCAAAGCGTCCCTATGGTTCAGCCATGCCCAACACGATTGTCGCCACGGATCTGCGGAAGCGCTACGGCGACGTGAAAGCCGTCGACGGAGTGACGCTCGCCGTCGAGGAGGGGGAGTTCTTCGGCATCCTCGGGCCGAACGGTGCGGGGAAGACGACGACTCTCGAGATCATCGAGGGGTTGCGGCAGGCGGACGGCGGCGAGGTCACGGTGCTCGGCCGGTCGCCGTGGCCGCGCGATCCCGCACTGCTGCCCAGGATCGGGGTACAGCTTCAAGCCTCCTCCTTCTTCGAACGGCTGACCGCGCGGGAGCAGCTGCGGACGTTCGGTTCGCTGTACGGGGTGCCGGAACGCAAGGCCGACGCGATGCTGGAGACGGTCGGCCTGACGGAGAAGGCCGACACTCCGGTGGAGAAGCTGTCCGGCGGACAGGCGCAGCGGCTGTCGATCGCCTGCGCGCTGGTGCACGAGCCGGAGCTGGTCTTCCTCGACGAGCCGACGGCGGCACTGGACCCCCAGGCGCGCCGCAACCTGTGGGACGTCCTGCGGGCGATCAACACGGAGGGCCGCACGATCGTTCTCACGACGCACTACATGGACGAGGCCGAGACGTTGTGCGACCGGGTGGCGATCATCGATCGGGGGCGGATCCTGCGGAGCGGTCCGCCCGCCGCGCTGGTTCGTGGTCTGGACGCCGCGACGCGGATCAGCGTCGTCAGCGGCGTGCTCGGCGTCGACGAGGCGCGTGCGCTGCCGGGCGCGGACGACGTGACCGACGACGGGGTCTCCCTCGTCATCGCCACCCGCGACCCCTCCTCCGTCGTCGCCGCGCTGGCCGGCCGCGGTGCGCTCGACGGCGTCCAGATCAAGGGCGCCACCCTCGAAGACGTCTTCCTCAACCTCACCGGGCGGGAGTACCGGATATGACGAGTTTCCGGAGCCTGGCGCGGGCCATGTTCCTCGGGTTCCGCCGGGACCGGGGCGCGCTGTTCTTCACGATCGCCCTCCCCCTGCTGTTCCTGCTGATCATCGGCGGGGTGTTCGCCCGGCAGTCGACCCCGAAGTCGAAGGTGCTGGAGATCGGGTCGGTGCCGGTCGTGGACCAGATGCCGGCGGAGATGCGGGCGGGGGTCGACAAGTCCCTCAAGTTCACCAGGATCTCCGACCGGAACGCGGCGGTAGAGAAAGTACGGAAGGGCGACTATTCGGCGGCGATCGAGCAGAGCGGCGATCGGGTGGTCGTCCATTTCTCGGCGGCCGACCAGGTCAAGGCGGGCACCGCCCAGGGCCAGATCGAGGGCCTGGTGCAGGCCGCCAACCAGGCGTCGTCCGGCAAGCCGCCGAAGTACCGCCTGGAGGGGCAGCAGGTCGAGGACAAGTCGCTCAAGCCGATCCAGTACATCACCCCCGGCCTACTCGGATGGGCGCTCGCCTCGGCCGGCATGTTCGGCGCGTCCACCACGCTCGTGACATGGCGGACAAAGGGTCTCCTTCGTCGGTTGCGCCTGTCGCCGGTGCCCATCCGGAGCGTGTTCGCCGCGCGGGTCGTCGTCAGCCTCGGGGTCGCGATGGTGCAGACGGCGCTGTTCATCGGGGTGGCGACGCTACCGATGTTCGGACTCGAGCTCGCGCACTACTGGTGGATGGCGATCCCGATGGTGCTGTGCGGCGTGCTGGCCTTCCTCGCCATCGGCATGCTGATCGGGGCATGGGCGAAGACCCAGGAGGCGGCGCAGGGGGTCACCCAGATCGTCGTGCTGCCGATGGCCTTCCTCGGTGGATCGTTCTTCAACATCGACGACGCGCCCCCGTGGCTGCGGGTCGTGTCGGAGATCTTCCCGTTGCGCCATCTCAACAACGGGATGCTCAAGGTCCTCGTACGCGGTGAGGGACCGGCGTCGGTCCTGCCACAGATGGGCGTTCTACTGGGTTTCGCGCTTGTGGCCACTCTCATCGCGGTTCGTGTGTTCCGCTGGGAACAAATCTAACAATCCGTGCCTCGGTGACCTTTGTCACCTGAGGGCCTATTCCGCTCTCGGCGTACACAGAACCCGCATGGGAACGCCCGCGTCAGGTTAGATGTTGTCCTAAGCGACCGACCCCGAGACGAGGAAGGCGACGTGACTGGAGCTCTTGCCCCAACAAAGCCGCTGACGGCCGTGGACCGCTGCGACCGCTGCGGTGCTCAGGCCTACGTCCGCGCGGTCCTCGCGGGCGGCGGAGAGTTGCTGTTCTGTGCCCACCATGGTCGTAAGTACGGCGAGCCGCTGCGTGCGACGGGCGCGGAAATTCACGACGAAACCGACCGGCTGCTTGAGACCCCTGCATCCCCTACGGAGGACGACCGGTAGGCCAGGCCAGCCGACCCGATAATCCATGAGACGGCGGCCACCCATCCAGGGTGGCCGCCGTCTCGCGTTGCATGATCCGCCGTCCGAGGGCACCGGGTGGCGAAGGAGGACGATGCTGATCCTGCTCCCCCCGTCGGAGGGCAAGGCCTGCGACGGCGATGGGCCGCCGCTGGACCTGACGGCGCTGAGCCTCCCCGCGCTGACCGCCACCCGCGAGCGGGTGCTCGGCGCTCTGGAGGCCCTCTCCTCCGGCCCGGTGGAGAACGCCCGGCGCGTCCTCGGCCTGTCCGCCGGGCAGATCGCGGCGATCGAGCGGAATCGGGAGATGCGCGCCGTGCCGACCCTGCCGGCCTCACGGCTCTACACCGGCGTGTTGTACGACAACCTGGGCCTGGCCACCCTGGACCCGGAGCGCGCCACCCGCTCCGTCCTGATCTTCTCGGCGCTGTGGGGCACGCTGCGGCCCGGCGACCGTGTTCCGCCGTACCGGCTGTCGATGGGCGTGAAACTGCCTCCCCTGGGCCCTCTGGCGGCCGCGTGGCGTCCCGTCCTCGCCGCCGCCCTGCCGGCGGACGGCCTCCTGATCGACATGCGCTCTGCGCCGTACGCCGCCGCCTGGAAGGCCCCGACGATCCGGGTGCGGGTGTTCCGCGAGCACCAGGGGCGGCGTTCGGTGGTCAGTCACATGGCGAAGGCGACGCGCGGGGCGCTGGCCCGTGCCCTGCTGGCGAACGGCGCCGATCCGGCCACCCCGGAGGAACTTCTCAAGACCGTGCTGGACCTGGGGTACACGGCCGAGCTGAACGGCACGAACCTCGACGTGGTCACCGGGTGATCACGTCGAGGCGATGACGAAGGGCCCGGACCGGCCGTGCCGGTCCGGGCCCTTCGCCGAGCCGCCGTCAGTCGAGGTAGTCGCGCAGCACCTGCGACCGGGACGGGTGACGCAGCTTCGACATGGTCTTCGACTCGATCTGGCGGATCCGCTCGCGGGTCACGCCGTAGACCTTCCCGATCTCGTCGAGAGTCTTCGGCTGCCCGTCGGTCAGTCCGAACCGCATCGAGACCACGCCGGCCTCCCGCTCGCTCAGCGTGTCGAGCACCGAGTGCAACTGCTCCTGCAGCAGCGTGAAGCTGACCGCGTCGGCGGGCACGATCGCCTCGGAGTCCTCGATCAGGTCACCGAACTCGCTGTCGCCGTCCTCGCCGAGCGGGGTGTGCAGCGAGATCGGCTCACGACCGTACTTCTGGACCTCGACGACCTTCTCGGGCGTCATGTCCAGCTCCTTGGCCAGCTCCTCCGGGGTCGGCTCGCGGCCGAGGTCCTGGAGCATCTGACGCTGCACGCGGGCCAGCTTGTTGATGACCTCCACCATGTGGACCGGGATGCGGATCGTCCGCGCCTGGTCGGCCATGGCACGGGTGATCGCCTGCCGGATCCACCACGTGGCGTAGGTCGAGAACTTGTAACCCTTGGTGTAGTCGAACTTCTCCACCGCGCGGATCAGACCGAGGTTGCCCTCCTGGATGAGGTCCAGGAACAGCATCCCGCGCCCGGTGTACCGCTTGGCGAGCGAGACGACGAGCCGGAGGTTGGCCTCGAGCAGGTGGTTCTTGGCCCGGCGGCCGTCCTCGGCGATCCACTCCAGGTCCTCGAGCACCTGGAACTCCAGGATGTGCCGCTCGAGGGCGAGCTTCTCCTCCGCGAACAGGCCGGCCTCGATCCGCTTGGCGAGCTCGACCTCCTGCTCGGCGTTGAGCAGCGGAACCTTGCCGATCTGCTTGAGGTAGTCCTTCACCGGGTCGGCGGTGGCACCGGCCGCGGCGATCTGCTGAGCCGGGGCGTCCTCGTCGTCGTCTCCGATGACGAAGGAGTCGTCTTCCTTGGGCTTCTTCTCGGCCACCACCACGGCGGGGGCCTCCTCGACCTCCGCCTCGGCCTCGACGGCGACTTCGGTTTCGGCGTCGTCTCCTGTCTCCAGGTCGGCGGCGACCTCCACCTCCTCGAGGTCGGTGAGGTCCGCGTCCTCGAGGTCGGTGACCTCGAGATCGGCGTCGGCTGCCTCGTCGGTGCCCTCGGGGTTCTTCGCCGCGTCCTTGGCCGCCTTCTTCACGACCGGCGGCTCGGCGGTCTTCTTCTTGGGCGCTGCCTTCTTGGGCTTGACCGCGGTCTTCTTGGCGCGGGCGGGCCGCACCGGCGCGTCGACCTCGTCGTCGACGACGGCGGTCACCGTGTCCTGATCTTTGGCGGCGGCGGTGGTCGTCTTGGGCTTCTTGGTCGCGGGCGTCGCACGCTTGCTGCTGTTGCGCGCGCGCTTAGGCGCCGCGGAGTCGGCAGCGCTCACCATGACGGTCACACCCTCCTTGCTAAGACTCCGCAAGATGCTCGAGGCCTTCGACACGGGAATGTCGGCCTCCTCGAACGCACGGCGCACGTCATCGGCCTCGAGGTAGCCCTGGGAACGCCCACGCTCGATCAATTGCCTGACAACGTGCTCGTGCAGCTCGGACGGCTTGGAGGTCGAACTCGCAGGCGACACAAACACCTCTCGAACGAAACGTGTGGCTATGTTTACCCAGTGCTCTGTCGGGCGCCGGCCCTGCAGGCCCTATGCGCTGAGCAGCGTACCCCTGCCTCACAGTCGGTTTAGCAGTCTGGCACGCCTGCCTATTCCGCGCGGCGGAGTCCTGCCCGGTGACACCCACCTTAGAGGGCACTGAGCGGTCCTTCGTACGTGCTACGCCGTTCTCGGCGGAACATGTAGGGCAAGTACTGTCACGTCATCATCATGGTCGTACCCGGCCAGCATCCGGTCGACCAAGAAGTCCACGAGTATCTCAGGATCTGCAAGCACCTCCGATGGGGCGGCGGCGGCGATCGAGACGATCTCGTCGAGACCGGCATCGAGCCCCCGTCTACGGTTCTCCACCAGTCCATCGGAGTAGAAGACCACAGTGTTGCCGGATGGGACCGAAAAAATTGTCTCTTCTCGCTCGGAGGGCCAACCGAGCGGGGTTCCCGCCTCCGCTGTGCTGACCCGCGGAGGGGCGTCCGGGAAGATCCGAAGCGGCGGCAGATGGCCGGCGTTGCTGATCATGCCTTCGCCGGTCGCGGGGTCGATGACGGCGTACGCGAGGGTGGTGATCTGCTCCCAGCCCTCCGTCGCAGCGAACAGCCGGTCGAGGCCGGTGATCACGGCCGCCGGGCGCGGGTCGTTCAGCGCGAGGGCGCGCAGCGCGTTGCGCACCCGGCCCATGCCCGCCGCGGCCTTGACGCCCTTGCCCATGACGTCGCCGATCGCGATCGCCACCCGGCCGTCCTGCAGCGGGAAGGCGTCGTACCAGTCGCCGCCGACCTGCACGTGCCGCGTCGCCGGGTGGTAACGAGCGGCCAGGCGCATCTGCGGCAGCTGCGGGAGGCGGTCCGGCAGCAGGCTGCGCTGCAGCGCCTCGGCGGTCTTGTGCTCCCGCTCGAACAGGGTCGCCCGCTCGACGGCGAGCGCGCACTGACCGGCCAGGGCCTCGAGGAAGACCCGCTCCTCCTCTGTGATCTCCCGCGGCCGGGTGAAGGAGAAACGCAGCGCGCCGAGGGCGCGCCCGGCGGCCAGCAGCGGCAGGCCGACCCACGCGCGCTCGTCGGTGCGCCGGACGAAATCGGCGATCTCGTCGCCCTTGAGCTGCAGCCGCAGGCTGACGGGGTTCTCGGCGAGGAACGGGCGCCGCTCGCGGACCGCGACGGACATCACGCTGGGGCCGTCGATCCCGATCTCCTCCCGGGCGGGGCCGGGAAGCTCCGGGATGCCGCCGGGCGTGATCATGCGCAGGCGGAGCTTGTCGTCCTCGAGGAGTGCGACGGCCGACCTGTCGGCGCCGATCGCCGACCGGCCGACCTCCGTGATGACCGAGACCACCTGGTTGACGGTCAGCGCCTCGGCCAGCATGGACGTCGCCTGCTGGAGCCGCGCGGTGCGCAGCGCGGCGGCCGACAGCTGCTCGGTGAGCCGGCCGCGCATCTCCTCGGCCTCACGCTTGCCGGTGACGTCGGTGTTCGCGCCGACCCACTCGACGATCTCGCCGTCGCGGCGGATCGGCACCGCGCGCACGTCGTAGTTGCGGTAACCGCCCGCGCGGGTGCGGATGCGGTAGGTGGACTCGAAGATCCGGTCGTTCGCCACGCAGGCTCGCCAGGCCTCCTCGATGTGCTGGTGGTCCTCCGTGTGCACGGCGCCCAGCCAGCCCTCGGTGGCGTACTCCTCGTGGGTCTGGCCGGTGATCGCCCGCCACTCGGGCGCGTCGTCGACGACCTCACCCGCGGGCGTGGTCACCCACACGACCTGGGAACTGGCCTCCACCAGGGAGCGGTAGCGCTCCTCCTTGCGGCGGATCGACCGCTCGGCCAGGACACGGTCGGTGACGTCCACGGCGACCAGCACGACGCCGGACACCTCACCCTCCGCCGTGTGGGAGGGGAACCAGGAGTGGGCCCAGTGGCGGTCGCCGAGGGCCAGGTCGACGTCCAGGACCGGGCGGTCCTCGTCGAGGACCTTCCGGGCCGACGCCTCGATGACGCCGCCGATCTCCCCGGAGATGGCCTCGGCGGGCCGTCTGCCCTCCAGGTCGGCGACGCTCACGCCGTGGATGCGCGCCAGCATCTCGTTGGCGCGCTTGAAGCGCAGCTCGTTGTCGAAGAGCGCGAACCCGATCGGAGCCTCCCGAAGCAACGTGGCGAACAGCGCCGAGTCCGACGCGTCGAGACCAGAGATCCGGGGGTGCGGTACAGACGTCTCGGTGCTCACCGTCGACACCTCCGTCGCGCGCTCGGCCCTACTGCGAGGCATTTCCGCATCACTATGGGTGAATGGGAGCAGGCTAGCGCTCCCGCCTCCATCACAACACCGCTCGGAGTCAGGTTTTCATCATCTCGGTGCTTCGGCGCCGACGGAAGTCCCGTTCGGCATCGTTATTCCGGCGACCGCGCAGGGCGCACCTCCGGTCACCCTCCGGTCACACGGCACGAGGCCGCGTATCCGGCGGGAAGCATGATGATAGGGGCCGATCGTCACCCGGCGGGCGACATCCCCGATCTCGGCGAGTCCCGTGTCGCCGGCGCGGCGCGGTGATCGGTTCGCAGCGGGTACTTCGGGTGACGCGCCGTCTCCGCGCCGCATTTCTCGCTCTGACGAGCTCCGTAAATCAGCTCCGCGCCTTGGCCGCGGCCTTCATCTCCTGCTTGTAGGCGCGGACCCGGCCAAGAGACTCCTCGTCGACGATGTCCGCGACTGAGCGGTACGCGCCCTCGTCGCCGTAGTGGCCGGCCGCCTCGCGCCAGCCCTCCGGGCGCACGCCGAGCCGCTTGCCGAGCAGCGCGACGAAGATCCGGGCCTTCTGGTCGCCGAAGCCGGGCAGGGCGCCGACCCTCTCCAGGAGCTCCCCGCCGGTCGCCGCCTCCGTCCAGACCCGCTCGGCCGCCCCGTCGTACCGCTCCAGCACGGTGCCGCCGAGAGCCTGCACACGGGCCGCCATCGCCTTGGGGTACCTGTGCAAGGCGGGGCGCTCGCTGAAGACGGCCACGAGCGCGTCAGGGTCGTACCGGGCCAGTTCCTCGGCGTCGGGGTCTCGGCCGATCCGGCGCGCGAGTTCGTACGGTGCCGCGAACGCGCGCTCGAGGGGCACCTGCTGGTCGAGCAGCATCGCCATCAGCAGGGCCAGCGGGCTGCGGTTCAGCAGTGCGTTGGCCTCGGGATCGATGGGCAGCGAGATCGTCATGGTGTCCTCCCGGAGCGTTCGGCTCTCATCCTGCACCCTCCGGGCCCCGCCGGTCACGCGGGGTCACCATCGGCGCTCCGTGGCCGCCGGCCCGCGAATGTGACGGTTCGCTGACGTGCCGCCCGGCGCCGTTCCGGAACGACGCCCGCGATGGTCGAATAGGAACATGACCGGCGAAGAAACACCTGTCGGGCGGCGTATCGTCCTCGGCATGCTCGGCCTCGGTGCCGTGGGCGTCGCGATCGGCGCGCGCGTCCAGAGCGGCGTGAACCGTGCCGTCGGACCGGTCGGCTCCCGGGTATCGGGCCTGATCCCGGCGGCCGGCGGATTCCGCTTCTACTCCGTGGTCGACTCGGTCAAGCGCGTCGAACCGGCGGACTATCGCCTCACCGTCGGCGGACTGGTGGAACACCCGCGTTCCTTCCGTTTCGCCGACCTGCAGGCGCTGCCGCAGACCCGGATGACCGACACCTTCCACTGTGTCACCGGCTGGACGGTGCCGAACGTCGCCTGGGCCGGAGTGGCCCTGCCCGACCTCCTGGAGGTGGTCGGCGTACGGCCGGGGGCCAAGGGCGTGCGGTTCACCTCGTTCGACCGCGCGTACACCGAGACGCTCACCCTGGAACAGGCGCGCCGCCGTGACGTGATCGTCGCGACCAGCATGCTGGGCGGCCCGGTGAGCCACGATCACGGCGGGCCGGTGCGGATGTACGTCGCCCCGATGTACGGCTACAAGTCGACCAAGTGGCTCGGCGGGATCGACCTGGTGGACACGGTCAAGCCGGGGTACTGGGAGACGCGCGGCTACGACGTGGACGCGTGGATCGGCCGCTCCAACGGGTTCGCGTCGTGATCCGGTTCGTCCGCGCCGTGCGCGGCGTGCACCACGCGACGGCCGTCCTCATGCTCGTCTGCCTCGTCACGGCGGCCATGCTGTACGTGCCGGCGCTGGCCGAGGCGGTCGGCCGGCGCCACCTCATCCGGATGATCCACATACTCGCCGGGTTCGGGCTGCCGGTCCCCGCGCTGCTCGGGTGGGCGTCGCGGGCGTTCCGGGGCGACGTCCGCCGGCTCAACCGGTTCTCCCCCGCCGACTGGGGGTGGCTGCGGGGCCGCGACCGGCGGGCGACCGTCGGCGGCCGCGGGATCCACCCGGTCGGCAAGTTCAACGCCGGTCAGAAGCTCAACGCGGCTTTCGTCGCGGGCGCGATCCTCGTCATGCTCGGCACCGGGTCCATCCTCACGTTCCCCCACCCGTGGCCGGACACCTTCCGCACCGGGGCGACCTTCGTCCACGACTGGCTGACCCTGGCGATCTTCGTGGTGATCCTCGGTCACCTCTGGTACGCCCTCCGGGACCCGGGAGCGCTGTCCGGGATGTTCCTCGGTCGTGTCACGCCCGAATGGGCGGCCCGTCATCATCCGGCCTGGCTCGACGAGACCCGGACGTCGGAGGCGGCGGCCGAGACGCCCGAAACAGAGAGCCCTGCCCACTCCCGCCCACTTTCGACCAGGAATTTCGTCCACCCCGGTGAGCCCACCGACCCCGGCGGGAACACTGAGGAGGGCAAGGACGACCTGTCCCCCCGGAGGTCTTGACACTTCTTCGGGGGAGGATCGAGATTGGGCGCTGAGCGGGACGCAGGTGGACTGAGATCGTCTGGTGCGAGAGGTGTCCGCATGACCTCCACGCAGTTGGTCCAGCAGGCCGACGTACGAGATCCGGTGGTCGGGCGGCTCCTTCGGGAGTTCCCCTCGATCGCCCGCGACGCCGTGGAGCGCTGCGTCTGCGACGTGCGGCTGCGCGCCCGGCATCTGGGGGTCGACCTGACGCCGAGGCTCGTCGAGGCGGTCGCGCGCGAGCATCTGATGTCGATGATCAAGTCGGAACCACCGTCGGGACGCCGACCCGAACCCCTGTCGGGCGAGTAGGGTGAGTGGCCGGACACTGGACCACTAATCCCTCGCGTACCCGTCACGGGCGCGCATCGGGACGTACTCCGAAAAGGTAGACCGTGAGCGACCTGCGCGAGGTGGGCCTGCGCGCCCCCGCGGACGCCGCTTCCCGAGCGTGTCCCGCGAATCCGGCAATCAGGCGAGGTCGATCGGTGCGCGAGCCCGTCGGCGGGCCTCTCCGTACCATCGGCGCGTCCTTCCGCGGGGAGGCCGCATGACACGGCGTTCCGCCCCGCCGCCGGACGCCGTGTTCGCCGAGATGCTCCGCGCCGCCCGCGAGCTCCTGGCCGTACGCAGCCCGCTCGACGCCGAGCTCATCGTCAGCGAGATGCTCGGCACCTGGTGGGGGAAACGGCTCGCGCACGACGACGTCGAGAAGGTCATCGGGGAGGCGCTGGTCGACCACGCCGCCATGGCAGGCACACCGGCGGCGCTGGCCCTCCTCACCGGCATCGCCGGCCTGGGCACGGCGCGCCAGGCCGCCAAGGCCGAGCGGGCCGCGCTGCCGCTCATGCGGGCCGGGGTCGCCCGCCCGGGCTGGGCCGACCGTGTCGGCGTGGTCGTCTCCGAGGAGTGCCACGTCTCCCGTGACGTCTACGAGGACCAGGACTCCATCGTCTGCATCTACACCTACGGCGGCGAGGAGCGCCACGCGCTGGTCGTGGTGATCGACCACAACGAGCGCGGCATGGTGACCGACGCGTGGGTGTCCTCGCAGGTGGACAAGCTGCTCGGCTACTGCCGCAAGGAGGCCGAGGAGAACCCCCTGATGCGATTCGAGCCGATCCCCGCGGCGCAGGCCCGCGCGCGGCTGGAGAGGGCGCTCGCCGTCACGGACGACACCGAGGACCCGCCGGTCAAGGAGACCTTCGGCAACTACCACGCGTTCGTACGGGCCCGGGTGCGCGCGCTGCCGCCCGGCGGCCACTCCACCGTCCCGCCCGTCTACGGCCACGACCGCCGGGCCACGATGGCGGCGCAGTTCCTCGCCTCCGACGAGGCCGAGGAGCTGTCGGACCGGTCCGCGGCGAGCCGCTGCGTCGACCGCATCATCGACTACGGCTGCGACCACGACTTCGGCCGCCCGCTCCGGGTCAGCCCGATCAAGTGCGAGACGTTCCTGCTGCACTGGCTGCCGCGCAAGGTGATGCTGTCGCCGGAGGAGCAGGAGGCGATGCCGCACGTGCTCGCGGCCTGGGTACGGTGGGCGAGCAAGCGGACCGGGCTGCCCGAGGAGGGCGTCCGCCAGACCCTCGACAAGGTCTGGGACATCACCGGCAAGTTCGCCAAGGCGTACCGCGACCCGACCACGTTCGGGCTCGACCGGGAGCTCGTCGGGCGACTGCTGCCGGACGGCGACCTGGAGGCCCTCGCCCGGCGGGCGTTCGCGTTCCCGTTCCTGACGGGCGGGAACGCCGACATCGACCTGTACCGCCTCGACCCGTCCGTCGACGAGGACCGGCGCCGGCTGCTGGAGTTCGAGCACCCGGACGCCGACCCGGCGCACATCGAGGCCCATCTCCGGCTCGCCGCCCGCATCTGGGACGGTGACCCGCCGCAGCTGTGGACGGTGGCCGAGCGCCTGCTCGACCGGGGACACGATCGTCACTCCATCCTGCACCGGTTCATGGCGATCCTCCGCGAGACCGACGGGGATCCCCGGGCGCTTCGCGCCGCGCTGCTGGCGTTGCGCGACGCCCCCGACCTCTCCTGAGGGCCCGCTCCGGCCGCTAGGCTTGACTGGTACACCTGTACCAGTTCTGGAGAGGTCATGGACCGGGCCACACCCACACCGCCCCGCGGGCGTGCGAAGGGCGCGGCGGGCGAGCCGGACGGGCCGGACACCGGCCGGACGGAGAGGGGCGTCCGGTGCGACCCGGGCGGCGCCTGAAGACGCTCGGCGGGCGTGCAGGCGACCCGGTCGCCGGGCCCGGGGCGGGCCGGCCGGAGCCGGCGCAGGCGCGCGGACGGCAACGCAAGGAGGCGCTGCTCGACGCCGCCGTCGACCTCCTCGAGACGGGTGGGTTCACCCAGGTGACCCACCGGGCCGTGGCCGACCGGGCCGCACTGCCCCTGGCCGCGACCACGTACTACTTCCGCTCCCTTGAGGACCTGCTGGCGCAGGCGTTCGCCCGGCTCGTCGAACGCGACGTGGCGGCGATGCGGGGACGGGTGCGGCCTGTCGCCGACCCCGAGCCGGTCGCGGTCGCCGACGCCGTCGTCAGCGCCCTGGCCCCCGGGGACGAAGCGGAGCGGAGCCGCCAGCTGGCCTTGTGGGAGCTGTACTTCCAGGTCGGCCGCGAGCCCGCGCTCCGGTCGTTCGCGCGGGCCTGGACCGACGGCTGCCACAAGATCGTCGCCGAAGTGCTCGAGAAGTGCGGCCACCCGCACTCCCCGGTGGACGTCGACATCCTCGTCGCCACGATCGAGGGGATGATCGCCCGGGATCTGGTCGAGGCGCGGCCGGGTGCGATCCAGACGATGGTGGACACGGTCGCGCGGCTGCTGCCCGCCTTGCGGGTGATGGCCTCGCGGGAGTCCGCGTCACGGGAGCCCGCGTCACCCGAGTCCGCGTCACCGGGGTCCGCGTCACCGGGGTCCGCGTCACCGGGGTCCGCGTCGCGGCCGGTTCCGGTCGAGAGTTCCCGCCCCTGAGGGGAGACATGGGCGGCGGACGCGCTCCAAACGGCGTCCAGCGGGCATGAACCTTGCCATGACGACCATGGATCGACCCGCGATCCTCACCCCCTCCCAGGCCCGTGAGGTGTTCCGGACCGGTGAGACACCGGTGACCACGAGCGGCTGGTGCCGCGGTTACGTCCAGGCGAACCTCCTCGCCGTCCCCCGCGACCTGGCCTTCGAGGCGCTGCTGTTCGCGGTGCGCAACCCCGCGGCCTGCCCGATCCTGGAGGTCACCGATCCCGGCGACCCGTACGCCCGCGAGGTGGCAGCCGCCGATCTGCGCACCGACCTGCCCGCCTACCGCGTCTACCAGGACGGCGCGCTCGTCGCCGAGGCGCCCGACGCCACGGAGTACTGGCGGGACGACCTCGTCGCCTTCCTGATCGGGTGCAGCTTCACGTTCGAGACGGCGCTCGCGACCGCGGGCGTGCCCTTGCGCCATATCGAGCAGGGCCGGAACGTCCCCATGTACGTCACGTCGCGGCAGTGCCGCCCGGCCGGGCGGCTGTCCGGCCCGCTGGTGGTGTCGATGCGCCCCATCCCCGCCGACCTGGTCGACGTCGCGATCGAGGTGACCGCGCGCTATCCGGCGATGCACGGCGCCCCGGTGCACGTCGGCGACCCCGCCGAGCTCGGAATCGCGTCGCTCGCGGTCCCGCAGTTCGGGGACGCGGTCGCGTTCGAGCCGGGGGACGTGCCGGTCTTCTGGGCGTGCGGCGTCACCCCGCAGGCGGTGGTGATGGCGAGTGCCCCGCCGTTCGCCATCACGCACGCGCCGGGCAGGATGCTGATCACCGATCGTTCGGATGAGAGTGTGGCAGGGTGATCGACCTCAATGCCGACCTGGGCGAGGGATTCGGGCCGTGGCGGCTCGGCGACGACCTGGCCCTCATGTCCGTCATCACCAGCGCGAACGTCGCCTGCGGTTTCCACGCCGGAGATCCGCTGATCCTCCGACGCACGTGCGCGGCGGCCGTCGAGCGCGATGTGGTGATCGGCGCCCAGGTCTCCTACCGGGATCTGGCCGGATTCGGCCGCCGGGAGATGGACGTCGCCCCGGAGGAGCTGACCGCGGAGGTGCTCTACCAGATCGCCGCGCTCGACGGCATCGCCCGCGCCGAGGGCGGCCGGGTGCGCTACGTCAAGCCGCACGGCGCGCTGTACAACCGGATCGTGCGCGACCCGGTCCAGGCCGGGGCGGTGGCCTCCGCCATCGCCGCGTACGACCCGTCGCTGCCGGTGCTGACCCTTCCCGGCTCCGCCCTGCACCAGGTGACGGACCTGACGATCGTCCACGAGGCCTTCGCCGACCGTGCCTACACCCCGGCGGGCGCTCTGGTCTCCCGGCGGGAGCCGGGCGCGGTGATCCACGACGTCGAACGGGTGACGCGACGGGCGTTGCGGATGGCCGTCGACGGCGTGGTCGAGGCGGTCGACGGCACCGAGGTGCGCCTCGACGCCCGGTCGATCTGCCTGCACGGCGACACGCCGGGCGCGGTGGAGCTGGCCCGCTCGGTACGGGAGGCCCTGGAGAAGGCGGGTGTGAGCGTGGAGCCGTTCGCTTGAGCGCCGGCGGCGGGATCGAGGGCGCGGACCGCGCCGGCGGCGATGTGGCGGCCGATCCGGGGGCGGGCGACGGGGTCGAGGGGGCCCGCGGTGCCGAGAGCGGCCAGGGCGGCTTCGCGAACGCACCGAAGCCGGACGACGGGGTCGAAGAGCCAATCGGAGCCGAGAGCGGGCGCGGCGGCGTCGTGAACGCCCCGGAGGCGGGCGAGGAGATCGCGAAGCGCGGTGGAGCCGGGAGCGGGCGTGTCGGCGGCGTCGGGGAGGTCCGGCGAGCGGGCGACGCCGCGCTCCTGATCGAGACGGACGCGCCGCACCGGCTGCACACGGCGGTGCGGGGGCTCGCCCGGCCGGAGATCGTGGACGTCATCCCCGGCGAGCGCACGGTCCTGGTGACGACGCGCCCCGGAACCGACCTGGCCCGGCTCGACGGGCTGCTGCGGGACCTGCCGCTGCCCGAGGCGACGGAGGCGGGCGGGGAGCCGCTGCGGATCCCGGTCGTGTACGACGGGCCGGACCTGGAGGAGGTCGCCTCGCTCACCGGCCTGTCCGCGGACGAGGTCGTCGAACGCCACGCCGCCGCCGACTACGTCGTGGCCTACCTCGGCTTCTCCCCCGGCTTCGGCTACCTCACCGGCCTCGACGAGGCACTGCACGTCCCCCGGCGCGAATCCCCGCGCACCGCCGTCCCGGCCGGCTCGGTGGCGATCGCCGGGCCGTACACCGCCGTCTACCCCGCGCGCTCCCCTGGCGGCTGGCGGCTCCTCGGCCGTACGACACTGCGGCTGTGGGACGCCGACCGCGACCCGCCGTCACTCCTGAGACCCGGCACCCGGATCCGCTTCGAACCCGAGACCACCTCCTCGGGGGCGGCATGAACGAGCAGGTCGAGGTGGTCCGGCAGCGGGACGCCGACCGCGACCCGCCGTCGCTCCTGAGACCCGGCACCCGCGTCCGCTTCGAACCCGAAGCCGCCTCCCCGGGGGCGGCATGAACGGGCAGCTCGAGGTGGTCCGGCCCGGGCCGCTGGCCACGGTCCAGGACCTCGGGCGGCCCGGCCACGCCCACCTCGGGGTGCCGCACTCCGGCGCGGCGGACCCCGGCAGCCTGCGGCTGGCCAACCGCCTGGTCGGCAACCCCGAGAACGCCGCCGGGCTGGAGCTCACCTTCGGCGGCGCGGCCCTGCGGTTCCACGCCGCGGCCTGGATCGCGGTGACCGGCGCGCCGCTTCCCATACGGCCTGGCGCGATGAACGCGCCCTGTCACGTCCCGGCGGGCGCCGTCATCGAGTTCGGCACGCCGCCCGGCGGCGTCCGCACGTACGTCGCGATCCGGGGCGGTCTCGACGTCCCGCCCGTCCTGGGCAGCCGGTCGGCCGACCTCCTGTCGGGCCTCGGTCCCGCCCCCCTCGCGCCCGGCGACCGCCTCCCGATCGGCGCCGCCTCAGGCCCGATCACGGTGGACGTCGCCCCCGGCTACGAGCCGGAGGAGGCGCCCGTGCTGCGGATCATCCCCGGGCCGCGCGCGGACTGGTTCGAGAACCTGGAGCCGCTCGTCCGAGGGACGTACGAGGTCAGCTCGCGGAGCAACCGGATCGGGGTGCGGCTGGAGGGTCCGCCGCTGGTCCGGCGGCGCGAGGGCGAGCTGCCGAGCGAGGGGATGGTGACCGGAGCGCTGCAGGTGCCCCCGAACGGCCTGCCCATCATCTTCCTCGCCGATCACCCGACGACCGGCGGCTATCCGGTCGCGGCCGTCGTGGCGACCGGCGATCTGAGCCGCGCCGGGCAGCTCCGCCCGGGGCAGCGCGTCCGGTTCCGTCTCGTCACCCGTTCATGACCCCCACGTCGTGGCGAGGGGCCCTGGTCAGGCGCAAGGCTTGATCATCGAGAATGCTGACACTCCTGACGCCTGGGAACCTCGATGATCAGGCGGCTGACGCGAATCGCTCACTCGGCGCGCAGGACCTCGGCGACCGGGCGCCGGCCGGCCATCCGGACCGGAAGGGCGGTGAGCAGCGCGACGGCCACGAGGGTCCCCGGAATGACGGCGGGGAGCCACGCGTACGGGATCGCGCCGCCGCCCGACGCTCCGCCGGCCGCCCGCGCGCCGGCGTATACCGCCAGGCCGAGGGGGATGGCGAGGGTTCCGGCCAGGGCGGCGGGGAACAGCTGTGCCGCCGACAGCCCGGCGGTCACCTGGCCGGGGGTCGCTCCGAGGGCGCGAGCCAGCGCGGTCGGCCGCCGGGAATCGAGCGACGTCGCCCAGGCGATCAGCACGGCGTTGACCGCCGCGAGGGCCAGCAGCGCGAAGGTGATGACGAACACGACGTGGTCGACCTGCTCGGTCACCGGGTTGGGGGCGCCGGGAACGAACATGATCCCCGTGGTCCGGGCGTCTTTACGGGTGATGTCGCCGTTCAGGGCGATCGCCGAGACGACCATCGCGCCGGTGATCGCGAGGCTGACCAGGGCGAGCACGGCCCGGCGCGGGCGGCGGACCGCGAGCCGCACCCCCAGCAGGAGGGGCACGGGGAGCCGGGCCGACAGCGCGACCAGCCTGGGTGATCGCCGTGGCGCCCTCGCGGGACCGGCCAGGGCCCGTACGGTGCTGGTCCGGGCCCCGCGGACCGCGGGGACCAGGGTCGCCGCGCCGGTCACGGCGAGGGCCACGGCGACCACGATGACGGCCGATCCGGGGGTCAGGTCGGGTCGGCCGGTCGCCAGCAGTCCGGTGCTCGGCCGGGCCAGCGCAGGGGCCGCCGCCCAGCCGGCGAAGAGTCCGACCGCCGCCGCGGCCAGTGCCACCAGCAGGTGCTCGGCGAGCAGGACGACGGCGACCAGCCGGGGTGTCGCGCCGACCGCCTTGAGCAGTCCCACGCGCCGTATCTGGTCCGCCAGGCGCCCGCCGACCAGCACCGCCACGCAGGCGACGGCCAGCAGGGCGAGCGCCCAGGTGCCGGTGAGCAGGGCCTGGTTCACCAGGTGCAGTTCGGCGGTGGCGTACGCCCCCATGTCCTGCCAGGAGCGGACGTTCCGGTGCGCGGCGGCGAAGGCGGGCGCGGTGGACGGGTCGGCGAGCCGGATCGGCATCACGTGGGAGGTCACCGGCCTGCCGAGCAGCCTCAGGTCGGCCCTGGTCGTCCAGACCAGGCCGGGGGTCGACGAGGGATAGGGCACCCGGGCGGCGGTGATGGCGACGCCCGCGACGCGGAGACGGCGACCGGCGATGGTGATCTCGTCGCCCGGCCGTGCCTTCAGCGCGTGCGCGAAGGCACGTTCGACGACGACCCCGCCACGGCGCACCCAGCCGCCCGCCGTGACCACCGGTCGGTCGACGGGACCGGTGGCGGTGTCACGTCCCTGCACCACCGCCGCGACGCGGACGTCCCGGACGCGCAGGTCCGTGACAGAGACGGTGGGGTACGGCCCGGCCGTCCCGGTGACGCCCGGCGCGTTCGCCAGGGCGGTCAGGTCGGCGGAGCGGGCCGAGGTGGCCACCGCGTCGGGAGCCGCCGTCGCGGCGCGCGTGCGGTCCCAGGGCCGGTCGGCCGCCCCGCCCACCGTCAGGCCGACGGTGAGCGTCGTCGTGGTCGCCGCGATCGCGATCAGCAACAGCAGCGCCTCGGTGCGCCTGCGGCGCAGGTCGCGCAGTGCCAGGCGGATCACTGCCGTGAGCACGCCCATCAGCCCTCCAGCCCGGCGAACGCCCCGAGACCGCCGCCCGCGCCGGCCAGGTTCGTCTGGCCGACGAGCGCACCGTCCCGCATGGTGATCACGCGGTCCGCCGTCGCCGCCACACGGGATTCGTGCGTGACGAGCAGCAGGGTCTGCCCGTCGGCCCGCAACGCGGCGAACAGCCGCAGCACCTCGGTGGTCGCGGCGCTGTCGAGATTGCCGGTGGGCTCGTCGGCCAGCACGACGTACGGCCGGCCGACCAGGGCACGGGCGACCGCGACCCGCTGGCGCTGCCCGCCGGACAGTGCCGCCGGGAGGTGCGCGGCCCGGTCGGCCAGCCCGACCCGCTCCAGCAGTTCGACGGCACGCCGCCGCGCCACGCGGGGACCGGCCCCGGCGAGCAGCGCGGGCAGTTCGACGTTCTCCAGGGCGGTGAGCTCGTCGACGAGCTGGAAGGCCTGGAAGACGAACCCGATCGCCTGCCGCCGGAGCCGGGCGAGCTCGGTCTCCGACATCCGGTCGATCCGCCGGTCGGCCAGCCGCAGTTCACCGCCGGTGGGCCGTTCGAGCCCGCCGAGCAGGTGCAGCAGCGTCGACTTGCCGCAGCCGCTCGGTCCCACGATGGCGACGGTCTCACCGGCCTCCACGTCGAGATCGACGTGGTCGACCGCGCGGACGAGCCCCGTTCCCCTGCCGTACTCCTTGCGCAGCCCACAAGCTCGCAATATCGCCATGGTCAGCCCTTTCGGTCCCAGTGCCGGGCGCAGGCGTCGAGCCAGCGCAGGTCGGCCTCCAGCCGCAGGGTGATGCCCTCGATGAGCAGCGCCGCCGCCGAGCCGTCCGGCTCGATGAGGGCGGCACGCTGGACGTCGGCCAGCCGGCGTAGCAGCTCCCGGCGCTGGGCCTCCACGAGATCCACCGGGTCGGCCAGCCGGGCCGCCGCGGCGGCGACGAGCTTCAGGTGGAACTCGCTCGGTTTTCCCCAGGTCAGGTCCGCGAGCCAGGCGTCGACGCGCCGTCGGCCGTCGGCCGTCAGCGCGTACACCTTCCGGTCCGGCCGGTGGGCCTGGCCGACGTGCTCGGCCGTGACCAGCCCGGCCTTCTCCAGCCGGGTGAGGGTGACGTAGACCTGCCCGGCATTGAGCGCGTCCCCCATCGGGCCGAGCGCCTCCTGGAGCCGGGCCCGCAGCTCATAGCCGTGGGAGGGCTCCTTGGCCAGCAGCGCCAGTACGACGTCCTGCACGAGTGATCACCTCTAACGGTTAGCCATATAGATAACGGATAGCTATTAAGGCGTCAACCGACTCGGCCGGATCCGGGAGACGCGGCGCGGCCGACGGCCGCGTCTCAGTGCAGGTTGATCAGGGCGACTCCCGTGACGACGACGCCCGCGGCCGCCAGCCTCGGCAGCCCCATGCGCTCGTGGAAGAAGACGACGCCGATGATCGCACCAGTGATCACACCAGTCTCGCGGAGGGCCGCCACCGCGGCCAGCGCACCGCGCGTCTGCGCCCACACCACGATCCCGTACCCCAGCACGGAGATCAGCCCACCCGGCAGCCCGCTCCTCCACTGGGCCCGCGCGGCCGGCCACACCGAGCGGCCGCGCGCCACGGCCACCCACGCGACGACGACGGGCCCCATGCCGAAGAAGAGCCAGCCGCTGTAGCCGACGGCCGTGCCGGCGTGCCGTACGCCCACGCCGTCGACCAGGGTGTAACCGGCGATCGAGACGCCCGTCAGCACCGCCGCGCCGATGGCGCGCCCCTGCCGGCGCGACACGCCCCCGGCGAACGCCAGCGCGCCCAGGCCACCGCAGATCGCCGCCACCCCGGCGAGCTGGGTCGTGCTGAGATGCTCGCCGAGGGCGGTGGCGGCGACGAACGCGACGATGAGCGGGCCGGTGCCGCGCGCCAGCGGGTAGACCTGGTTGAAGTCGCCGAGCTCGTACGAGCGCGCGAGCAGCCAGGTGTAGACGGCGTGCAGCGCGATCGATACCGCGATCCACGGCCAGGAGGCGCGGGCGGGCGCGGCGGCCAGGCACAGCATCAGCAGACCCGCGCCGCCCTGCGCGGCCCCGATCAGCGCGAACCCGGCGTATCGGTCGGTCGCCGCCTTGGCGAGGGCGTTCCACGTGGCGTGGAGGACCCCGGCGAAGATCACGGCGAGGGCGGGCACGAGGGGAAAGGTATGACTCACCCATCCACCTCACCGGACCGCCGTGATCTTGTGAAGAGCCGGGTTCGCGCCGCCGTCCTCCAGAGGTGGTCCAGGCCGGTCGGCCGGGCTCGTCCGGAAACGGCCCATGCCCGGTCGGCCGGAAGCGGCTCGCGTCCGGTCGGCCGGGCCTCTCCGGAGGCCGTCCCCCGTTCGGTCAGCCGGCCGCCTTGACCTTCTTCGCCACCCGCTCGGTCATGGCGACCGCCTTCGCGCCCTTGTCCGCGTGGCTGGAGCTGTAGAGCGTGGTCACGATCGCGTTCCCGACCCTGACCGCCGCCAGGGTCGTGCCGCCCTCCCAGGTGGAGGACGTCTGGACGGCCTTGACGCCCTCGTCGCCGGCGCCGGGAAGCGTGGCGCTCTTCACCTTGACCTTGGCCACCCCGCCATCCGCATTGTCGGTGAACGCCGCGCAGTGGGCGAACACCTTCCGCAGCTTCGCGATCACCTGCCGGGCGTCGTCGCCGTGGTAGGTGTCGATCTCCTGGGCGATCTCCTCGGTGTGCGCGGCGTTGGCGTAGTCGTTCTGCGCGAAGGTGGCGCCGCCGATGCCCGTGACGCGGATCCAGGAGGTCTGGCCGAGCGCGCCGCAGACCTTCTTGGCCGGGACGGGGGCGTCGGAGCGGGACGCGACGGCCTCGCCGCTGTCGCGGGTGCCGTCCTCGGAGACCCGGAACCCCTTGGGCATCGCGCCGGCGGGGAGCAGGAGTCCCTTGAGGGCGGACCCCTTCAGTATCGCGGGCGCGGCGGAGGCGGACGGCGTCTTGGAACCGGTGGCCGAGTCGTGCGCCGCACCGCCGCCGCCTCCACAGCCGCCGACGGCCAGAACGGCGGCGGAGGCCGTGGCGAGGACGGCGCCGGTCCGGATACGGGCAGAGGGGATCTTCATCTCCGGTCTCCAAGGCTGAAAGTAGTTGATCATGCTCACCGAGAACTCGCTGGTTCCGGCGCCCGCCAAGGAAAGCACATGTGAATTCGATTAACAACTGTGACGGGTGTGGTCGACTGTGCGATCACTTCGCTGTAACGTGGCGGCGCAACAGCCGGGGCGCCGGGTCGTGTTCAGGACCGTGAGGGGGACGACGGACCGTGCAGGACGAGGCAACTGTGAGCGCGGCGGACATCGCCCGGCTGGCCGGCGTCGGCCGGGCCGCCGTCAGCAACTGGCGCCGTCGGCACCCCGACTTCCCCCAGCCCGTCGGAGGCACCCCCACCAGCCCCGTCTTCGCGCTCGCCGACGTCGAGGCATGGCTCCGGGACCAGCACAAACTCCAAGAGCTGCCGCTGGAGGAGCGAATCTGGCAACGGCTGCGGGCCGAGGCGCGCGACGACCTGCGCGTCGCCGAGGTGGTGGCGGACGCCGGCGAGCTGCTCCTGGAGCACCACGCTGCCGGCACCCTGCGACCCGGGCGACCGCCCGGCCCGCTGAGCGCCGAGACGGCCCGGGCGGTCGCCGAACTCGCCGACGCGCAGAGCGCCATCCGGGCGTTCGAGTTCCTCTTCACCCGCTACCGGGAAACACAGATCCGCCGCGCCTCCACCACGCCCCCGGAGGTCACCGGGCTGATGGCAGCGCTCGCCGGCGACGCCCGGACCGTCCTGGACCCGGCCTGCGGCACCGGCGACCTCCTCCTCGCCGCGATCGACGGCGGCGATGCCCCGCGCCGCCTCCTCGGCCAGGACGCCGACCGGGACGTCACCCGGCTGGCCACCGTCCGGCTCGCCCTGCTCGGCGGGGACCCGAGCATCCGGGACGGTGACTCGTTGCGCCGCGACGCGTTCCCCGGAGCCCTGGCCGACGCGGTGCTGTGCGATCCCCCCTTCCACGAGCGCGCGTGGGGCCATGACGAGCTCACCACCGACCCGCGCTGGGAGTACGGCCTGCCCCCGCGCCTGGAGCCGGAGCTGGCGTGGGTGCAGCACGCGCTCGCCCACCTCGCGCCCGGCGGGCGGGCGGTCGTCCTGATGCCCGCCGTCGCGGCCGGGCGCCGCTCGGGCCGGCGCGTCCGGGCACAACTGCTCCGCAAGGGCGCGCTGCGCGCCGTGGCGGGACTGTCCGCGACCCACCACCTGTGGGTGCTGCGGCGGCCCGAGATCGCCCCGCCGGCGACCGTCCTGATGATCGACAGCGCCGATCCGGAGACGGTCGTCACCACGTGGCGGCGGCACGCGGACGACCCCGACCACGACGAGCCGGGCGTCAGCAGGGCCGTCCCCGTCATCGACCTCCTCGACGAGGAGGTCGACCTGACGCCGTCCCGCCACATCTCCGCCGCCCGGTCCGAGCGCACCGCCGAACGCTTCACCGACACCCACGACCGGCTGGCCACGACGCTGGAGAAGGCCGGCGGCCTCGTACCGGCCCTGCCCCCGGCGGCCGCGCGGCGGGAGGCCCGGTCGGTTCCGCTGTCCGAACTCGCCCGGATCGGACACCTGGTGATCCACCACGCGCCGATGCGCGGGGACACCGAGGACGGCGGCGACGGCGGCCCGCCCCTGCTCACCGCCGAGGACCTCGTCGAGGGCCGCCCCCCGACGGGCAAAGCCGCCCGCGGCGACAACCGCTGGATCCCCATCGAGACCGGCGACGTCCTGGTCGCCGTGGTCGCCCGGAGTTTCGTGGTCCGGGTCGCCGAGGCCGACGGGCCCCTGCTCGGCCCGCAGCTGTGCCTGCTCCGCGTCGACCCCCGGCACCTCGACCCGTACTTCGTCGCCGGGGTGCTGCGCAGCTCGGCCAACGCCCGCGCGTCGATCGTCCAGTCGACGGGGACCATCGGCCGCGCCGACATCCGGCGCGCGCAGGTGCCTCGCCTCCCGCTGGAGGACCAGCGCGGGTACGGCGCCGCGTTCCGCCGCATGACGGAGTTCGAATCGGCCCTGCGGAACACCGTCGCCATGGGCACCGAGCTGGCGCAGCTCCTGGCCGACGGAGTGGCCGAGGGCACCCTCGCCCCTCCGGACGGCCCCCTCCCCCGGCCCGCCCGGTGACGTCACCGTAGGGTTCGGCGTCGAACGGTCATGTCAGGGGGGAACGTGGGACGGTCCATGGTGCTGGCCGATCGCTACGAACTGCTGAGCCCACTGGGCCGCGGCGGCATGGGACAGGTGTGGGAGGGCGAGGACCGGCAGCTGGAACGCCGGGTCGCGATCAAGCTCCTGACCGAGGACACTCTGGCCGGCCACTCCCGGCCAGACGAACTCGCCCGCAGGTTCGCCCGTGAGGCGGCCGTCACGGCCGGGCTACGGCACCCCGGCGTTCCGGCCGTCCACGACGCGGGCACCTACGACGGCGGGCTGTTCCTCGTCCTGGAGCTCATCACGGGCCGTACCCTCGGCGACCTCATAGCCGAGGAGGGGCCGCTCCCGCTCCCGTGGGCCGCCGGGATCGCCGCGCAGGTCGCGGCGGTGCTCGCCGCCGCCCACGAGCGCGGGTTCATCCACCGCGACATCAAGCCACAGAACGTCATGATCACCGGCGACGGCGCCGTCAAGGTACTCGACTTCGGTGTGGCGGCCCTGACCGACCAGGCCACGATCTCCCGGCTCACCCGGACCGGCCAGCCGATCGGCACCCCCGCGTACATGGCGCCCGAGCAGCTGCGCGGCCTGCCGGCCACCCCGCGCACCGACCTGTACGCGCTCGGGTGCCTCCTGTACGAGATGCTCGCCGGCGATCCGGTCTTCGACGCCGGCTCTCCCGCCGAGCTCATGCACCGGCAGCTCGAACAGTCCCCCGCCCCGCTGCGCCGCGACGACCTGCCCGCCGCGATCGACGCCCTCATCGGGCTGCTCCTTGAGAAGGACCCGGCGCGGCGGCCCGCGACCGCCCGGGAGACCTATGACCGCCTGCTGCCGCACGTCGTGCCGCCGGGACCGCTCGGCGAGATCGACGCCCGCGGCCGGGCGGGCGGGACGCACCTGTACTCCCGCGTCCTGGTACGGCTGTCCGGCGCGGACGCTCCCCGTCCGGCACCGGATCCCCACGTCGCATCGCCGACCCGGGCCGCGGCCGGCCCGCATGCGGCACCCGGTCCGCTCCCCGCCATCGGCTCTCCAGAGGCGGCGGGCCGAGGGAACGCCGTGCCGGTCTCGCACGGCGGATCGCTCGCGTTCGGTCGGCGGGACGGGCTCGGCCGGCCCGTTCCGGCGGAGGGCCCGATCACGGTCGGCGGCCCGGGGTCGGCGAGCGGACCGTTGGAGCCGGGAGGTCTCGGCTGGAAGGTGCGGCACAGCCTCTGGACGCTGCCGACGCTGCTGTTCGGCATGGGCACGTGGCTGTCGTTCGGCTACCTCGCGGTCCGGCACAGGCGGCCCTCGTGGCTCGCCACGGCCGCCGTCTATCTCGTGCTGGCCGTCCTCGCCTTCGTCCTGGTCGGCAGCGGTCCCGACAACGACACCGACACGGCCCAGACGACGGTGGGCATGGTGCTGGGACTGCTCCTGTGGCCCGCCGGGATCATCCACGCCCTCTGGGTCAACGCGACGACGCACCTGCGCCTGCTCGAACCTGCCAGAAGCCCCTTGTCGGTCGGTCGTGCCGGACATCCGGCCGGCCATCCGCAGCGAGTCGTCGACGGTGTCGAAGCCGCGCGGCAGCATGATGCTCTCGTACGCGGCGACCGCGTCGAATGAGTGACGATCAGAAGCCCCGGGCGGGAACGACGACGGGCCCCGCGCAGGAACGCGCGCGCCCGTGGCGGATCGGGGAAGGTCAGCACTTGGTCCCGGGGTCGCGGGTCAGGCTGACCGTGTAGCTGTAGCCCTTGTAGTGGATCGTGTGCTGCGACCAGCAGCGGGCGCCGGTTCCGTCCACAGTCGCCGTACCATTCCTCTTTACCGCGCGCAACGTGTGCAGCTTGCTGTCCTTCATTGCGCGCATGCGCAGCTTCACCTCGGCCCAGCAGTCCTTCGGGCTGTTGTGAAGCTGGGTGTTGCTGACCATGTAGGTCCAGTGACGGGGACCGGTGGCGCTGCCGATGTTGCGGTGCCAGGCAATGGCCTTGCAGGGGCCCAGCCAGAACTCCGCGTCGTAGTTCTTGTTGGTGAACAGCAGCTTCTTCTTGGGCGGCGTGGCCGCGACGCCCACATCGGTCGAGGCCGAGGCGGGCATCGCCAGGGAAGCGGCGGCGAAGGCGGTCACGGCCACGGTGGCCAGCGACAGCGTTCCGAACCGGGACATGGTCGAGCGCATCGTCATACCTCCAGGGATCGCCGGATGGTCGAGGCACCAATCAAGATCATCAGCGCCGCCCCGGCCCGGGGGAACCCAAGATCAACAAGGTTCACCACCCGGCCGCCCATCAGCCACCACCCCGTCGCCACGACGTCCGCCACCGGTCCGGGCCGGTCACGGTCGGCGACACACGGCACGACCTGAGCCCTACGCGGTCAGTCGCCTTCGCCGTGACCGGCTGGGGCCTGTTTCGAAGCCAAGCATCAAGCGTCCCTGCTGAACGGAAGTCCACGCCCGAATGCTCGCTCAATGGCGATGCGGGTAAGCCAGCCAAGACCGGCAGTGAAAAGCGGCGGCCATACGATCGGCCCGAAGCTGTAGCCGATCAGCACCACGAGCGGGATCCACACGCGGTGTACCGCTTGGTAGAGCAGCGTGGGCGGACGGACCACGGCGAGCCGCGCCAGGTCGGGCAGCGCGAAGAACACCAGCGCGGCTGCCGTGGTCGGCAGGCCGTACTTGGCGCTCTCGAAAACCGCGAACGCGGCCAAGAACAGCGCGAATGCCCCCCAGTAAATCTTTCGAAGCCGACCGCCGACCTCTGGAGCGCGCTGCGACACGCCGTCGCGCGTCTGTTCTGTTGCCACACGCACAGCGTAGGCCGGAGATCGGACAGCGCGCCGTCGCGCGGATTTCGAAACAGGCCGTAGCCGGCGAGGCCCTCGACGGTTGCCGGCGCCGAGGGGTCGCCGCGGTTCAAGTGCCTAGGCGGACGCCCGCCGATGCACTCGGTGCAGCAGCGGCGGCGTGCGGAATGCTCGGCGACCGCACCGCGTAATAGGGACCGAAGCCACAGACCGGCGCTCCCCCGCGCCCGTTCGCCGAGCAATCGGCCGGGCAACCCGGCACCGATCACGAGAGGCCGGTCGAGCGCAGCCCCGCTCTCGTTGAGTTCGGGATTCTCGCCCTTTCCGAGCGGCGCGGAACGGCGATTCTCCCGAAGTCAACGAGAGTCAGGCGGGCTGCGGCCCTGGGACTCGTGTGGTGCGGTCGCGGCGGGGACCAGATGACCAGACGCTTTCCGTTGGCTTGATCGTTTGGACGGGGCGGCCACTGAACTCCCCGGCCATGCCGGATGAGACCGACGCGCTGGTGGAATTTCACCGCGGTGCGGCGATGCTCGACGAGGACCGGTTCGACGCGGCCGTGGAGGTGTTGCGCGCGTCGGCCGAGGGCGGCGACGCGGACACGACTTCGATCTTGAGACGGTTGCTGTGCCTCGACGCGCATTGCCGGCGTGGCCGGCCCTGTTCGATCCGTTCGCGTCCGTCTGGGTCGCGGTGAGGAGGCGAGACGGGTACGTGGCGGCCGCCACGGCGTACGAGCTTCATGATCGTCTCGCCGCCTTAGGACAGTCCGCGCTGACGTAGTCTTCGAGCGGTGAACCATGGGACCTCAATGGGGCTGCTGCGCTCCCGCCGCGACGGGACACGCGTCACGTTCTTCGAGCTGTTCTTCGACCTGGTCTTCGTCTTCGCGGTGACGCAGCTGTCCCACCGGCTGCTGAAGGATCTCACCGTGAGCGGCGCCGGCGAGACGCTGGTGCTGCTGCTGGCGGTCTGGTGGGCGTGGATGTACACGTGCTGGACGACCAACTGGTTGAATCCCGACCATCCCGCCGTCCGGATGGTGCTGACCGGGACCATGCTCGCCGGTCTGTTGATGGCGGCCGCGATCCCCCGGGCGTTCGAGGGCCGTGGCCTCTGGTTCGCCGTCGCCTACGTCGCCGCCCAGGCCGGCCGGACGGCGTTCGTGACCATCATGACCCGGCACGATGAGCTCGGCCCGAACTTCCTGCGGATCCTGGCCTGGAAGATGACCACGGGCGTGCTCTGGATCGCCGGCGGCTTCGCCGACCATCCGGCCCGGCTCCTGTTGTGGCTGCTGGCGCTGGCCCTGGAGTACGCCGCGCCCTGGCACGGCTACACGTACCCGGGGCTGGGCCGTTCGCGGACGACGGACTGGGTGATCGACGGCGCGCACATGGCGGAGCGGTGCCAGTTGTTCCTGATCATCGCCCTGGGCGAGTCGCTACTCGTCACGGGCGCCACGTTCAGCGACCTGAGCGGCGTGGAGGCGGCCGCGGGCGCGGCCTTCGCGGTCGCCTTCCTCGGGGCCGTCGCGATGTGGTGGATCTACTTCGACCGGAGCGCGGAGGCCGCCGCGGCGCAGGTCGCGGCCTCGCCCGATCCGGGCCGCCTGGGCCGGTCCGCCTACACCTTCATCCACCTGCCGATGGTCGCGGGGATCATCGTCAGCGCCGTCGCCGACGAACTGGTCGTCGCCCACCCGCACGGGCACGTCACGGGCGGTACGGCGGCGGTGGTGCTCGGCGGTCCGGCGCTGTTCGTCGCGGGGCACGCGCTGTTCAAGCGGGCGGTGTGGGGCCGCTTCACGACCGCCCGCCTGCTGGCGCTGGCGGCGCTCGCGCTCCTCGCACCGGTCTCTCCCCTGTTCGACCCGCTGATGCTGGCCTTCGTGGCCCTGCTGGTCATGGCGGCGCTGGCCGGCTGGGACGTGCGCGCCACGCGGGCGAGCACCGTCGCGGTCGAGGACACCATCGCCTGACGGGGCTCAGGCGCCGCTGGACACGTGCGGTGCGGCGACCGAGGGGCGGGTCCTGTCCCTCGCCCGGCCCGCCCGCAGCAGCCGCCGCCATCGCGCCGGGTCGTGCAACGCGGGCTCGGTGGTCTCCAGGAACCGTTCGACCGTGGTGACGAAACGGTCGGGATCGTCATGGTGCGGGAAGTGGCCGGACCGTCCGAAGATCTCCAGCGTGCTGCCGGGCATCGCGGCGTGCGCGATCGTCGCGTGGCGCACCGGGATGACGCGGTCCTCCCGTCCCCAGATGATGAGGATGGGCATGCCCTCGGCGAGATAACAGCGGTCCAGCATGGTGATGACCTGGCCGCGCACGTCGACTCCGGCCCGGAGCGTCCGCAGGAACGCCTGACGCGCCGTCTTGGAGCGCAGCCGCCGGTAGCGCCGGAGCACGTGGTCGAAGTCGGCTCCGAGGAACAGGCCGCCGGTGAGGCGCAACGCCGGGGCCACGAGCCGTACGGCCGTACGCGCGGGCACGGACGTCGCCAGCGACAGCCCGATCTCGGCCCCCGGCGCCGCCGCCGCGCGCAGCAGCGGATGGACCTCACGGCCGATGCCGCCGCCGGCGACGAGCACGAGCCGTTCGCAGCGCTCGGGGAACTGGTAGGCGAATTGCATCGCGATGCCGCCGCCGAGCGAATGGCCGACCACGGACACCCGGTCGACGTCGAGGACGCTCAGCAGGTCGCGCATCCCGCAGGCGTACGCGGCGATGGCGTAGTCGGCGCGCGGCTTGGCCGACTCGCCGTGGCCGAGCAGGTCGGGCGCGATGACGGTGTGGCGCTCGGCCAGGCGCGGGATGACGTCGAGCCACGTGCCGGAGTCGTCACCGATGCCGTGGATGAGGAGCAGCGGGGGCCCGCTGCCCACCATGCGGAAGGCCCGCCAGTATCCGTGGATGTCACGGAAGCGGATGAGAGATCCAGGACTCACACCTGCTCACCACCCGAGGTCGGTTCCTCGCATCGTCCGGCGGGCGCGTTACGCGGCGGCTACCGCGCTGTTAGCCCCCCGTAACGCCTTCCTGGGACACCGGGCCGGCCGCGGGCGGCGTCTTGATCCCGTCGAGGATGGCCAGAGCGTCGCGCCGGGCACGGCCCCGCACTGGGCCGGATCCCGCGCCGGGCACGGCCCCGCACTGGGCCGGATCCCGCACTGGGCCGGATCCCGCACTGGGCCGGATCCCGCACTGGGCCGGATCCCGCGACGTTCCTGGGCGCCCACGGTTCGGCAGGCCGATCCGAGGCTGCGGCGGCAGTTCCTCGATCCGACCGCCGGCGTCTCCACGAGGGGCACCTTAGAGTCCGGCACCGACGGTCAGTGGCGGCGGGCCAGGTCGGTGTAGGCGGCCCGGACGTCCTCGGTCGTCAGGGTGGTCAGGTCGGCGGTGGTGGCGTCCGCGCCGAGCGCGGCGACGCGCAGGTCCCGGAAGCCGCAGGCCTTCTCATGCAGCGAGCGCACGAACCGGCCGTTACCGAGCTCATCGATCCGGCCGAGGCCGCAGACGCGCTGGAAGATACCCGCCAGGTCGTCGAGCGCCCCCTCCTCCCAGGTGTCGCCGGCCCGTACGGCGAGCGCGAGCGCGATCTCCAGCAGCTCGTCGGGCCCGTACGAGGGGAACGCCACGCGCTCGGAGAAGCGCGACGCCAAGCCGGGGTTGGAGCGCAGGAACCGGTCCATGTCCTCGTCGTAGCCGGCCAGGATGATCACCAGGCGCTCGCGGTCGTCCTCCGCGCGCTTGAGGAGGGTCTGCACGGCTTCGGAGCCGAACGCGTCGCCGCCGGAGTAGCCGGAGTTGACGAGGGAGTACGCCTCGTCGACGAACAGCACCCCACCGAGCGCGGAGTCGATCACCTTGTTGGTCTTGATCGCCGTCGCCCCGAGGTGCTCGCCGACGAGGTCCGCGCGCTGGGCCTCGACGACCTCGGGCCGGGCCAGCAGGCCGAGCGCGGCGAACACCCGGCCGAGGATGCGGGCGACCGTGGTCTTGCCGGTGCCCGGCGGCCCGGCGAACACGAAGTGCCGCATCGGCGGATGGGTGGGCAGTCCCTGCTCCTCGCGCAGCTGCGCGACCTGCAGCTGCGCGGCGATCGCGCGGACCTGCCGCTTCACCGGCTCCAGGCCGATCATCCCGTCCAGGTCGGCGAGCGCCTCCTCCAGCGTGGGCGTCTCGGCGTAGCCGCGGTAGCGCTCGGTGAGCTCCGCGAACGCGATCTCGACGTCGACCGCGTGGATCGTGACGAGCTCTTCCGGAGCGGGGTCGGCGCGGGCGTGGACGATCCGGACATCGCGGGCGCGGGCCGCGGACTCGATCAGCGAACGCACGAAACGCCCGTTGCCCAGCTCGTCGATGACACCGCGCCGGGAGACCTCCTCGAACTTGGAGCGCAGGCAGGAACCGGTGTCGGGGCCGAGGCGGTCGCCGCGCAGGCCGGTGTGGTAGTCGGCGATCCGCAGCAGCTCGGCCGGCGCGTAGGCGGGGAACTTCACGCGCGTGCCGAACCGGGACGCCAGGCCGGGGTTGGAAGCGAGGAAGCCCTCCATCTCCTCCTCGTAGCCGGCCAGGATGATCACGAGGTTGTCGCGGTCGTCCTCGGCGCGCTTGAGGAGCGTCTGGACGGCCTCGCCACCGAAGCGGTCGGGCTGCCCGTCCCCCGCGTTGACCAGGGAATACGCCTCGTCGACGAACAGGACTCCGCCGAGCGCGCGGTCGACGACCTCGTTGGTCTTGATCGCGGTGGCGCCGAGGTACTCCCCCACCAGGTCGGCGCGCTGTACCTCGACGACCTGTGGAGTCGGCAGCAGTCCGAAGGCGTAGAAGATCCGCGCGACGGCGCGGGCGACCGTCGTCTTGCCGGTTCCGGACGGCCCGACGAACACGAAGTGCCGCATCGGCTTCTCGGTGGGGAAGCCGGCCGCGGCGCGCATCCGGGCGGCCTCGATCGAGGCCGCGATCGACCGGACCTGCCGCTTCACCGGCTCCAGGCCGATCATGGCCGCCAGCTCGGCGAACGCATCGTCGACCGAGACATCGGGGACGTCCTCGACGGCTCGGCCCTGGTCCGGCGCGGTGTACTCGCCCTCCTCCGGGTAGTCCTCCTGGGCCCAGCCGGTGTCGTACGCCTCGGCGGAGACGATGCGGCGCGCCTGCCACCACCGGTAGGCGAGGACGGCCGACGCCGCGGCCCAGGCGGGCGCGGCGTTCAGCCGGGGTACCGGATGGGCAAGCGCGGCGGCCACGATCCCGGCCAGCCCGAGAGAGACCACCGCGGTGCGCCACGGCGCGTACGCGTTGATGCGGTGTGCGAGGACGGCGACCGGAAGCGCCAGCGCCGCGAGGAAGACGGCCTCGTGGCCGCCGGCCGGATAGAGGCGGCTGAGCGGGATCGCGGCCGCCAGCCAGCAGGCGACGACGAACGCCGTCGCCATTCCGCTCGGTGAGCGCAGGGTGAAGTCGACGACGAGCAGCAGCGTGGCCACGAACACGACGGTGGTGAGCAGCGGCAGGCTCGTGACGATCGCGACGGCCGCCGACCCCACGATCATCAGCAGAAACGTCAGTCTCCGCAAACCCGGCTGAATCTGGAAATAGTGCCAGCGGGCGCGTTCGAACAGATCACGCGCCACCGGAGGGCGCGATCGGGATCTGCCGAACGGTCGCATCGCTCTCCCTCATGCCTGAGCACGTGTATAGCGCAGCTTGGGCATCGAATGGCAGGACCCATTGCGTGGCGCGTCCCTATCAAGACCGTTATCGGACAGTGGCGGTGCCCATGACACGCCTTCCCCGGCCAAGGACGACCGGCCGGCCGGGCGGCGGACCCCGGCCGGGGTCGGTGCGTGCGTCACTATCCCTTCGCCACCTGATCGGCGAGCTTCTTGTCCTTGGCGACGCGGACCAGTGCGGCCGCCAGCTGCGCCAGGTCCCGCTCCTTGACCAGGTCGGCCAGGCGCTTGGCATCGGTCGGCAGGCCGACGCGCTCGGCGCCCTTCAACGTCAGGTCGTCGAAGTACGGGCGCAGCCACGGCCATACCCCCTGCGCCTCGCGGCAGAAGATGTCGGCCCCCACCGGCCCGATGCCGGGGAACTCCTCCAGCAGCTCCTTCGCCCGGCCGACGTCGCGCTCGGCCTTCAGCGGCAGCCTGCGCAGATCGCCCTCGTACTGGTCGAGGACGAGGTCGGCCATGTCCCCGAGATGGCTGGAGGTGCTCTCGTCGTAGCGGACGTAGTGCGCCCGGCCGAGCGCGTCGACCCGCTGCTGCCAGGTCAGTTTCGCCATGCCGCGCGCCGTTCCGCCGCCCGCCTCGAACAGTTCCCGCGCCGCGGCGACCGCGATGTCGGCGCTGATCCGGGTGCTCAGCAGATTGGCGAGAACGAGGAGCTTGAACAGCGCGGCCGGCTGGTCCTTCAGGGGAATCCCGGCCTCTTCGGCGAAGGTCCGCCCGGCCTCCGACAGCAACGCCTTGACCGTCTTGTCCATGACGCCACCTCCAAGTAGGTCAGGTCCTTACCCCATAACCGACGTTCTTAGCACGGGCACCCGTTCCGAGTAGCGAGCCAGGAGTTCGGCATTGCGCTCATCTCCCCCCGGCACGTTGGCGCTCGCCCACAACGGGAGGTCGGCCCGTCCTGACATCCGGGCGAGGAGGAGATTCCACAGGTAGACGGAGGACAGCGACGACAGCGCCGCCGTGCGCGGGGCGTCGACGGGATGGGAGACATCACCGGGCGGCGCCAGGGTGTCGAGCACCAGATCCGCGACCTCGCCGAGCTTCACCCCCGCCCGGGCCGGAGCGATCTCCATCGAGGGGCCGGACACCACCGCGACGACCGGCAGGCCGTACGACCTGGCCGCCGTCGCGAGCTCCACCGGATAGGGGTTGGCGCCGCTGTTGGAGAAGATCACCACCAGGTCCCCCGCCCGGGGCGCGGCGGCCTCGAGGACCGGGCCGCCCAGGCCGGAGCGTCGCTCGGCCTCCGTCGCGGGCCAGGCCCCGTGAAGCGGGGAGATCTCCGGCCGGTACAGTGGGTACACGCACGCCAGCCCCCCCGCGCGGAAGAAGCCCTCGAGGACCATCCCCAGCGAATGGCCGGATCCGCCGAGATAGAGCAGGCCGTCGTTGACGACCGTGTCGAGGACCAGGCCGCAGGCGCGTTCCAGCGCCTCGGCGTTGTGCCGTTCGACCCGGTCGAGGTGATCGCGCATCCAGTTCACAGGACGGGTCTACCAGCTTTCCCGGCCGGCGTTCCAGACGCGGATCCCGATCTTCCTGTTCGGGGGCTCCGTCAGAGGAGGAGGTCGCCGCGGATCGTACCGGCGTCCGAGCGCCCCGCCTGGACCCGGAAACAGGTGCCCTTCTTCACCTTCTTGTCGAAGGTGTAGTAGTACATTCCGGCCTTCAGGTCCCGCCAGCCGGTGAGCGACTTCTTCGCCCCGCAGGTGACGAGCCGCACACCGACGGAATGCTGGACCCGATGCTTATACGTCAGTTCGACCTTCACCTTCCCCGCGCGGCGCGTGATGAACTTCGCCGTGGCGTACTTGGTGTCCTTACTCTCCGTCTTCTCCCAGAAATGGGTTTCGATCTCGTACGAGCAGCGGCTCGCCTTGCAGGCGGGTTTGGCGGCGGCGACGGCCGGGGACGCGGCGAACGCGACGGTCGCGACGCTCGCCACCGCGACGAAGGTGAATTTTCGGTGCATAATTGATTAAGCCCTTCTGAATGGACGGCACGGACCGTTGAGCCCGCGCGATATCGGCTCGATGCGCGGTCGACTATCGCGGTGACAGCACGGAATACGGAAGAGCCTCTGGACCTAATTCACGCGGAGCCCCGTGGGTCTTTCGGCCCAATCCGCGGAAAAGGCGGTCGCGCCACCGATGCGGCGCGGGTGCGCCGGCCGCCCGCCCGTCCCTGGCACCGGGTTTCGATCACCTGGGTGCCCACCGGGACATTCGTCCCTGCGCGTACCGGGATCGACGGATCTGCGCGGCCGGTCGGCCCCGCCCTAGAGTGTCGCCTGGCGATATCGGGGCCGGGGGCGTGCGGGGCCGCGCGGCGAAGTGCGAGGACGAACGAGGCGGGCGTGAAAAGGCTGGTCAGGGCCGGACGGGATCCGGCGGAACGCGAAGCGGCCGGGTCGGGCGGCACGGCGACAGAGGACCGGACGGACACCACCGGCACGGCGACGCAGGACCGCACGGACACCACCGGCCAGATCGACGACGGTCCGGGGCCGTTCGGGATCTACCCGTGGCTCCTGATCGGGTACGACGCGTTCTCCGACGTGCTGAACGGGCGGGCCCGCCCGGTATGGGCGTCCGGCTCCCTTCTGGCGATCTACGCCCTGCTGCTCTGCACCGCCATCTGGTACGGATTCCGCCGAGGTCAGGGTGATCGGTGGGCGACCGTCCTGCTCGCGGCGGCCGGGGTGGACGCCTTCACCCTGGTCGGCTGGTTCGGGCACGGCATGAGTGCGCTCATGCCGACGCTCGCCCTGGGCTGCGGGGTCGTCATCCAGTGGGGCCGGCGTCCCTGGCCGGTGCTGGTGATCGCGCCGCTGTCCGTCGCCGCGGGACTGCTGGCCTGGGTGCGGGGCGCGTCGGCCGGGGACGCCATCGGCGCGTGGTACGGCACCCTGATCTCCGGCTTCATCATCGCCACGATGCTGCGGCTGTTCGGCGCGGTCAAGGAGCTGCGCGAGACCCGCGAGGAGCTGGCCAGGACGGCCGTCTCCGAAGAACGTCTGCGGTTCGCCCGCGACCTGCACGACCTGCTCGGGCACACACTGTCGGTCATGGTCGTCAAGGCGCAGGCGGTGCGCAAGCTCGCCGCCCGCGACGCCGGTCTCACCGCCGAGCAGGCGGCCGACATCGAGGAGATCGGCCGGGACGCGCTCCGGCAGGTGCGCCTCGCGGTGACCGGCTACCGCGGCCGTGGTCTCGACGCCGAGATCGACGGCGCCCGCACCGCCCTGCGGGACGCCGGGATCACCGTGCTGGTCCGCAAGGAGGGCACCCCGCTGCCGGAGGAGACGGACGCGCTGCTCGGCTGGGCGGTACGCGAGGGCGTGACCAACGTCATCCGGCACAGCGGCGCGGGCACCTGCGAGATCTCGGTCGTCCGGCGCGCCGGCGCGGCCGTGCTGTCCGTCCGTGACGACGGGCGCGGAGCGCCGGCGCCCTCCGGGACGTCCCCGGGCAACGGCCTGCGCGGGCTCGTCGAGCGGATCGGCGTCGCGGAGGGCCGCCTCGAGGCCGGCCCGGCCGACGGCGGTGGTTACCTGCTCACCGTCACACTGCCCCTGAAGGAGACCGTTTCTTGATCAAGGTGCTGCTCGCGGAGGACCAGGGCATGATGCGGGGTGCGCTGGCCCTCCTCCTGAATCTGGAGGACGACTTCGAGGTCGTCGGCCAGGTCTCCGCCGGCGACCAGATCGTCCCGGCGGCACTCGAGCTGCGGCCCGACGTGGCCGTGCTCGACATCGAGATGCCGGGGCGCAGCGGCCTCGACGCCGCCGCCGACCTGCACGCCCGGCTGCCGAACTGCAAGATCCTCATCGTCACGACGTTCGGCCGGCCCGGCTACCTGCGGCGCGCGATGGAGGCGGGCGCGAGCGGCTTCCTGGTCAAGGACGGCCCGGTCGAGGATCTGTCGTCGGCGATCCGGCGGGTCCTCGCGGGCGAACGCGTGGTCGACCCGGAGCTGGCCACCGCGGCGCTGAGCGCCGGCCCCAGCCCGCTGACCCCCCGCGAATGCGACGTGTTGTCGGCCGCCGCGGACGGGTCCACCATCGCCGACATCGCCGGACGCCTGCACCTGTCCGAGAGCACGGTCCGCAACTACCTGTCCGCGGCGATCGGCAAGACCGGCGCCCGCAACCGGATCGAGGCCGTACGGGCGGCCCGCCACAACGGCTGGCTGTGACGGGGCCCCGCGTGGGAGCCGCACGAGCCGCCCGCCACAGCGGTCGGCTGTGACGGGATCTCGCACCTGAGCCGTACGGCCGCCCGCCACAACGACCGACGGTGACGAAACCTCGCACCTGAGCCGTACCCGGCGCCGGCAACGACGGCCGACGGTGACGGGTCAGATCAGGGACAGCTGTCCCTCGATGTCCGGGCGGTGCTTCTTCAGGTGCCGCCACTGGGGAAGGTCGTCCAGGTAAGACCATGACAGCCGGTGGTGCGGCGTCGGCCCGAGCCGGCGCAGCGCCTCCTGGTGGACCGGTGAGGGGTAGCCGGCGTTGGCGGCGAAGCCGTACTCCTCGTACCCGAGTCCGGCCATCAGCGTGTCGCGGTGCACCTTGGCGAGGACGGAGGCGGCCGCCACCGTCACCGACCGCAGGTCGGCCTTGATCTCGGTGCGCACCGGCCACGAACGGCCCCCGCCGCCGAGGTAGTCGTGCTTGCCGTCGAGGATGATCGCGTCAGGGCGGTCCGGAAGCGCCTCCAGGGCCCGTACGGCCGCGCGCCGCAGCGCCTCGGTCATCCCGGCCTCGTCGATCTCCTCGGGGCTCGCCGCGCCGATGGCGTACGCCGGCAGCCAGCCGTGGAGCTCCTCCGCGATCCGCCCGCGACGGCGGGCGCTGAGCATCTTGGAGTCGGTGAGCCCGGCGGGGGGCGCGGTCAGGTCCGTGACCGCCGCGCAGACGACGACCGGTCCGGCCCAGGCGCCCCGGCCGACCTCGTCGACCCCGGCGACGTGCGAGGCCCCGGCGTCGATCAGCCGCCGCTCCAGCGAGTAGTCGGGGCCCGTGGAGTGGTCGGGGCCCGTCCCGCCCGGCCCAGCGGCCTCCCGGGGTTCGCCGGTGAACGCGCCATCGTCGATCGTGCCCTCGTCGTGCATGGGGGCCATCATGGCACCGCCGGGCGGATGCGGCGCGTACGTCAGTAGTCGCGCCAGCCTTCGTCCTCGTACCGCACCAGCCGGGGCTCCATCAGCGTGTTGATCTGCACGTCGTCCCGGTGCAGGTCCTTGGCGAAGGTCCCGGCGGCCTGCAGCGTCGCGTCGTCGAGGAACCGCAGCGGCGGGACCTGCGGCGACAGCGCCAGGCTCGGGGGCGTCCCGGGGGCGGCCAGCACGAACCCCCAGTCGCCGAAGCTGGGCACGTCCACGTGGTACGGACGGGTCGCGAAGCCGGCCGCCCCGATGGTCTTGGCCACGCACCAGAACGACTTGGCGGCGAAGTACGGCGAGGTGGACTGCACGACCATCCGCCCACCGGGGGCCAGAACGCGTTTGACCATCCCGTAGAACTCGACGGAGTAGAGCTTGGCGGTGGCCACCGCGTCCGGGTCGGGCATGTCGACGATGATCGCGTCGAACCGGTCCGTGGTGCGCCGCAGCCAGGAGAAGGCGTCGGCGTTGACCGCGCGCACCCGCGGGTCCGCGAAGGAATGCCGGTTGAGCGCGGTGAGGTACCCGTCGGTGCTCGCCAGCCTGATCATCGCCGGGTCGAGCTCGACGAGAGTGGCCGACCGGACGTCCCTGTAGCGCAGCACCTCCCGCAGCGCGAGGCCGTCGCCGCCGCCGAGGATCAGCACCCGGCCGTGCGGCCCGGCCATCACCGGATGCACGAGCGACTCGTGGTACCGGTACTCGTCGACGGAGGAGAACTGCAGGTCGCCGTTCAGAAAGAGGCGCAGATCGGGCCGGCCCGACAGCGCCACCTTCCGCGTCATCACGATCTCCTGGTAC
This sequence comes from Actinoallomurus purpureus, assembly GCF_024055795.1. Taxonomy (GTDB): domain Bacteria; phylum Actinomycetota; class Actinomycetes; order Streptosporangiales; family Streptosporangiaceae; genus Actinoallomurus; species Actinoallomurus purpureus. The sequence goes on from NZ_JAMXMY010000017.1 coordinate 86,813, forward strand.
GGCGTCCGCTCCGACACGACGATGGGATCGCGGTAGAGCGCCTGCCGCGCGCTCACCTCGAACCGGTCGGCGACGGCGTAGGTCGCGGCGAGGACCGCCAGTACGAGCAGCATCGCGCCGCACAGCAGCGTCCGCGCCAGGCGACCCACCTCCCGCCGGAACAGCCACAGCACGACGGCGGTGCCCGCGACGACGTTGACCGCCCCGACCAGGAGCGCCCCCTTGATCTGCCCGAACACCGGCAGCAGGACGAACGGGAACGCCAGCCCGCCGACCAGCGCGCCGACGTAGTCGGCGGCGGACAGTTCGGCGACCGCGCTGCCGGGGTCCTGCCGCCTGATCCGCTGTAGCAGCGTCATCAGCAGCGGGATCTCGGCGCCGATGAGCGCGCCGAGGGCGAACGCCACCGCGATCAGCGCGGGAACGTACAGGTCGAGCCAGGCGAACGCCGCGTACAGCCCGAGCACCGACAGGCCGCCGAGCAGCGCGAGCAGGGCCTCGACCACGGCGAACGCCTCGACGGCCCGCCGCCGCAACGGCTTGGTGGCCAGCGCCCCGACGCCCATCGCGAAGACCATGTCCGACAGCACGATGGACGCCTGGGTGACCGAGTCGCCCACGAGGTAGCTGCCGAGCGCGACCAGCGCGAGCTCGTACACCAGTCCGCAGGCGGCGCAGACGAACACCGCCGCGAACACCAGTGCGCGGGCGGCCCGTACGGGCATCAGGACACCGCGCCGCAGATGACCCCGGAGACGGCCAGGTCGGCGGCGGCGACCACCCAGCCGGCCGGGTGCACGCTGGAACCGTCCACGAGGATCGCGCCGAGGCGGCCCGGGGTGACCAGGTCCAGCAGGTAGAAGGCGAGCACCGTCAGCAGCACGCCCAGCACCCCGAAGATCGCCGTGTCGGCCAACCCGGCGCCCAGGGCGTCGTCGCTGGTGGCGATCGCTACGGTCACGATCGCGCCCATCCCGAGCAGCCGCACCGACAGCAGCAGCGCGGCGCCGCGGTTGCGCTCCTCCCAGATCTGGCGGCCGAGCCGTCCCGGGGTGGTCATCTCCACGGCCAGGTAGCTCAGCGCCATCAGTCCGATGCCGACCAGGCCGTAGGCCACGGTGGCGCCGATCTCGCGCAGGACGTCATGCATCAGGTGCTCCTCACTTGCCCGATCCCGACCCGCCGCCGCGGAACGACGCTCCGCCGCGCCGGTCCCAGCCGTTGCTTCCCGGACGATGCCAGTACCGGCCGACGTGGGAGGAGTAGCGGTTGTAGCCTGCGGAAGGGCTGTCGACGGTGATGTCGGTCCCGCCGCCGCCCGGCAGCACCCCGACCACCCACGAGCGGTACTGCAGGTAGGTGCCGGCGCTGTCGGCGATCCGGTCGACGGGGCGGAACTTACGGGTGATCTCGGCGGCGACCCGGGACGGCGGTTTCGCCGAGTGGTACCGGTGGTAGCCGACGGTGGTGTAACGCTTGGCGATCCACTTCTGCGGCGACGTCGAGAAGTGACCGACCGCGAAGATCGTTCCGACGATGGCGACCAGCACGCCCCCGGCGATCGCGGCATACTTCATCGGGGGCTCACGAGCCGGCTGCGCGTCATCACGATCTCCTTGGTCTGCGGGTAGGCGTGCCAGGTCCGCCACGCGACGCCACCCGGTTCGGGCTCCACGGCGAGCGCGGTGACGGCGTACGGGGAGCCGGGGAAGGTCCCGGTCAGGGCGTCGTCACGGCCGGACAGGCGGGCGGACAGCGCCTCGACCGCCCGCGCGAACGCCGCGTCACCGTCGTGCGCCACGACGTCGGCCGTGAACTCGTACGACCAGGACGGCAGGGCGTGGCTCACGCGTCCGGGCAGCGGGCCGCCGCCGGCCAGGCAGGCCACCGTCTCGCTCACCGGCCCGGCCAGGACCTGATGGGAGGCGCCGAGCAGCCGGAGCTCCAGCGACAGGCCGGCGCGCTCGACCGGGAGGACGGCCAGCGCGTCCTGCGGCGCCAGCCCCAGCGCGAACGACAGCGTGTGCGCCCCGGTGTCGGCGTACGGGACGTCGAGGTCGGCGAGCATCCCTCAGCCGCCCGGGTAGATGGTCAGGGCGCCGGCGGGCACGGAGTCGCCGGCGCTCATCTCCCAGGCGCCGCCGTCGTAGCGTTCGAACGACAGGTACCGGCCGCCGGGCCGCTCGAAGTCGACGTACTCGACGCGGCCGGAGGCGCCGAGGCCGGTGGTGCCCTCGGTGGTGTAGGTGGCCGTGCCGTGCTCGTCCCGGCGGTACTCCACGCCGTCCAGCGTGAGGGTCCGCCCGTCCGGTCGCAGCCCGGCGTCACGCCCGGTCCACCAGACGACCTGCAGGTCGGGGTCCTCCTCGACCGAGAGCCAGACCTTGACGCCGTCGGCCCCGTCACCGTCGAGGAGGTGCTCGCTCCAGGTGAAGCCGCCCTCGCGCAGCCGGACCGACCCGCGTACGAAGTAGCGTGCGCCGAGATAGTCGATCATGTCCCCGGCCTTGAGCGTCCGAGGGTCGCCCCCGGCCTGATCCTCCGGGCCGAAGGGGTCGCGCGGCACCGGAACCGGCGCCGGCCGCGCGTCACCGCCGCGCCGACCCACCACAATGATCAACACCACGATCACGGCGATCAGCGCGAGCAAGATCAACGCCAGGAGAACGAGGACCGCCGCGTTCATCAGATACCCCCGAGAAGATCGCCGCCATTAGGCGGGGGAGGAACCGGGCCCCTGCGGAGTGGGCAAGAACCGTAAACCCACCTCAACGGATTCCCGCAACTCTCCGCATGCGATCCGTGACCACTGGTAGCCTTACTTGCGTCCGGCGGGCGAGAAACAAGTCCGCCGGGCCTACCGCCGGGCTGGCGGGAAGTCACGTCTGTGGAGCCTGTGTAAGACCGATGGACGGCACTCCGTCCTTCGCCGGTGATCCGGGTCGGCAACGGGCGATGAAGCAGAAAGCTCAACCCGCGAGGGTTGAATCCCCTGCTTCGGCTAGAGGGAGATGCCAAGACGAAACCTTCCCACTGGTAACAGCTGTCACATCATTCGAAAACGACAGCAAGCTGTCAAACCGTGACGGGACGGAGGAGCGCTCACCTTCCCGTAGCTCACGATCAAGCAGCGGGTCGCGGAACCCAGTGGACGGCGATTCTGCCTGGAAGCATCATCGCGGGTTGGCTTCCTCCCCTCAGGGACGAGGGGGATCCCTACGTTTTCCGCCATCGGGCTTCCTGTTTCACTGCCGACGCCTCGTCCGGGAGGGATCCTGCCCGAGGTCTTACGCCGGTTCCACAGCCTGACACCGCCAGCCCGCAGCCAGAATGTTCTTCGCCGCGTTCACGTCGCGGTCATGGGTGATACCGCACGCGCACGTCCACTCCCGGACGTTCAGCGGCATCGCCGGTTGCAGGACACCACAGGCCGAGCACAGCTTGGACGAGGGGAACCAGCGGTCCACCGCGATCACCTGCCGCCTGTGCCAGGCGGCTTTGCACTCCAGCATGTCGCGGAACTCGCGCCATGCGGCATCCGAGATCGCCCGGGACAGGCTGCGGTTCTTCAACATGTTCCGGACGGCAAGGTCCTCGATCACGATCGTTTGGTTTTCACGAACGAGCCGAGTCGTCAGCTTGTGCAACAAGTCCCGGCGCCGGTCGGCGATCCGGGCGTGGATACGGGCCACCTTCCGACGTGCCTTAGCCCGGTTGGCGCCATCGCCGGAGGCTTTGCGGGACAGTTCCCGCTGCGCCCGGGCCAGGCGCTTGCGGTCTTTACGCTCGTGGCGAGGGTTGGTGATCTTCTCACCGGTGGACAGGGTGAGCAGGTAATCCAAGCCCGCATCCACGCCGACCGCGACATCCGTCGCCGGCAGCGGATCTGCACCGGGGTCTTCCACCAGCAACGAGACGAACCAGCGACCCGCCGCGTCCTGGGAGACGGTCACGGTCGAGGGCTCCGCATCATCCGGCAATGGCCTCGACCAGACGATGGCCAGCGGCTCGGTCATCTTCGCGAGAGTGAGCCAGCCGTCACGGAATCGGAACCCGCTGCGGGTGTACTCGGCGGATGCGCGCGACTTCCTCTTCGCTTTGAACCGCGGGTATCCCGCCCGCTTGGCGAAGAAGTTGCTGAACGCCGTCTGCAGGTGCCGCAGTGCCTGCTGCAGCGGCACACAGGACACCTCATTCAGGAAGGCCAGTTCCTCGGTCTTCTTCCAGGCCGTCAGCAACGCGGAGGTGGCGTTGTAGTCGATCCGTTCGCCCCGGGCGGACCAGGCCTCGGTACGGGCGGTCAGCGCCAAGTTGTAGACCTTCCGTACACACCCGAACGTCCGAGCTAGCTCTGCGGCCTGCTCGGACGTCGGGTAGAAGCGGTACTTGAACGCCCGCTTCACACGGATGGTCGGCACGACGCGCACGCTAACGGTAGCCAGCGGGCGGACGAGATCAAACGACCAATCATCCCAGCAATTCGTCTTCGCCTGATCTACCCTGCAATACTCCGATTCCTTCCCACCTTGAGATGGTGGGGTCCCCTCAGAGGTATTTGATGAAGACGTCGCCCGAGGACATGAACGCGTTCTGGACGGACGACCGCCAACAGGAGCGGCCCGCGCCACGCGGCCGGCCCGTGTACGACGTCGTCGCGCTGCTCGCCCGCTGTGGCGTCGGCGTGGTGTTCCTGGCCCACGGCTGGCAGAAGATCCAGGTCGGCGTGAACGCGACCGGCCACAACTTCGACGCGATGGGCGTGCCCGCGCCGACGGCGGCGGCCGTCTACTCGACCTTCGTCGAGCTGCTCGGGGGGACGGCTCTCATCCTCGGCGTCGGACTGCCGGTGGCGGGCACGCTGCTCTTCCTGGACATGGCGGGGGCCTTCGTGTTCGTCCACGCCGAGCACGGGGTCTTCCTCGTCGACAAGGGCACACCCCGGAACGGCTTCGAGCTGGTCCTCGTGCTCGGACTGGTCTCCCTGCTGTTCGCGGCGGGCGGCGGCGGGCGGCTCACCCTGGACCACCGCCTGTTCGGCTGGGGCGGGCCCGGCCGCCCTCCCAGACGCCGCCGGTCACGCTCCGGCGAGACCCCGGCGCCCTTGGCGCCCGGCGCCTCCGCAGAGCCGGGCGGCCTGGACGCTGACGCTTCGACCTCCCCCGGCGGGCGAGGCGCCGACGGCAGCCTGGACACCTCGGCCACTCGCGACCGGCGAGGCACCCGCCGAAAATCGGCCACCTCGCCCTCCCCGGGCGCGCCGGACGCCGCAGCCGCGCCGGACGCGGTGGGCGCGCCGGACCCCTCCGGCGCCCCCCAGGAGCCTGACGGCGGCACGCCGGCCGGACGACCGAAGCGCGGCACGATGGGCACGTCCCACGACGTACGCGTCGCCGGGCCCAAGCCGGAACAGGAGCCACCGGCCGAGGGCACGCCTCCGAAGGGCACATCCCGAGCGAGGCCACGCAAGGGACCGTCCGCGAAGAGCTCCTGACCCGGCCGTCGTGTTCTGCGTCGTTCATTGAGGCGAGGGATCTTCTCGCCTCAATGAACGACGCGGAGTGAGACACCGCCCCGGGCTGCCGCGGAGGCTGCCGAACCGGTCAGCGGCCCCGGAGCCCGCGGTAGCGCTCGACGAGGGCGGCCGTCGAGCCGTCCAGGTCCCCGGTGTCCGCCGTGGCGGCCGTCAGCTGGGGCTCCAGCCGCTTGGCGAGCGCCTTGCCGAGCTCCACACCCCACTGGTCGAAGGAGTCGATGTCCCAGATCGCGCCCTGGACGAACACCTTGTGCTCGTAAAGCGCGATCAGCTGACCGAGCACCGACGGGGTCAGCGAGTCGGCCAGGATCGTCGTCGTCGGGCGGTTGCCGGGGAAGGTGCGGTGCGGCACCTGCTCGGCGGGCACGCCCTCCGCCGCGACCTCCTCGGCCGTCTTGCCGAACGCCAGCGCCTGTCCCTGCGCGAACAGGTTCGCGATCAGCAGGTCGTGCTGGTCGGCGAGCTCTCCCAGCTCCTCCACCGGGCGGGCGAATCCGATCAGGTCCGCCGGGATGAGCTTGGTGCCCTGGTGCAGCAGCTGGTAGTAGGCGTGCTGGCCGTTCGTGCCGGGCGTGCCCCACACGACCGGGCCGGTCTCCCAGCTCACCGGCTCGCCCTGGCGGTCCACCGACTTGCCGTTGGACTCCATGTCGAGCTGCTGCAGGTAGTCGGTGAACCGGGACAGGTAGTGGCTGTAGGGCAGCACCGCGTGGGTCTGCGCGCCGTGGAAGTCGTCGTACCAGATGCCGAGCAGCCCCAGCAGGAGCGGCACGTTGCTCTCCGGCGGAGCCGTGCGGAAGTGCTCGTCGATCAGGTGGAAGCCGTCCAGGAACTCGCGGTACCGCTCCGGCCCCACGGCGATCATCAGGGACAGGCCGATGGCCGAGTCGACGGAGTACCGGCCGCCCACCCAGTCCCAGAACTCGAACATGTTGGCGGTGTCGATGCCGAACTTGGCCACCTGCTCGGCGTTGGTGGACACCGCGACGAAGTGGCGCGCCACCGCCGACTCGTCGCCGAGCTCCGACAGCAGCCAGCGCCGCGCCGAGGTGGCGTTCGTGATCGTCTCGACCGTCGTGAACGTCTTGGAGGAGACGATGAACAGCGTCTCGGCCGGGTCGAGGTCGCGGATGTTCTCGTGCAGGTCGGCGCCGTCGACGTTCGACACGTACCGGAACTGACGCGACCGGTCGGTGAACGGCTTCAGCGCCTCGCACGCCATCTTCGGGCCCAGGTCGGAGCCGCCGATGCCGATGTTGACGACCGTACGGATCGGCCTGCCCGTGTGGCCCTTCCACTCCCCGGACCGGACCCGCTCGGCGAAGGCGGCCATCTTGTCCAGCACCGCGTGCACCGCGGGGACGACGTCCTCGCCGTCCACCTCGACGCGCGCGGTGCGCGGGGCGCGCAGCGCGGTGTGCAGCACCGCACGGCCCTCGGTCACGTTGATCTTCTCCCCGGCGAACATGGCGTCGCGCAGGTCCGCGATCCTCCGGGCCTCCGCGAGGTCACGCAGCAGCCGAAGCGTCTCATCGGTGATCAGATGCCGTGAGTAGTCGATGTAGAGGTCGCCGACCTCCAACGCGTAGCGGCGGCCCCGGTCCGGGTCGGACGCGAACAGCTCGCGCAGCGGCGGCTCGCCCAGCTCCCGGTGGTGTTGTCGCAGCGCCCGCCACTGTTCCGTCTGATCCAGCCGAGCACGGTCGGACATCTTGCCTCCCCTTGATCAGATCCAGCCGAGCACTCTCTCCGGGTGCCCTCTCCACGACCATCCAACCGAAGCGCGAGCGGGCCCGTCTCACGGACCCCCGGACCGGTCAGGGCACGCGCGCCGTCCACTCGACCGTGCCGAACTTCTCGGCCACCCTCTTGTCCGCCGCCCGCAGCTCGCCGGCCGTGAGCCGGTCCTCCGTCAGCCCGTACCGGCCGCCGAAGTGGGCGATCATACGGTCGATGATCTCCGACCGGGGCAGTCCGGTCTGGCGCCGCAACGGGTCCACGCGCTTCTTCGCGCTGGCGATGCCCTTGTCCGACAACTTCTCCCGGCCAATCCGCAGCACCTGCAGCATCTTGTCCGCGTCGATGTCGTACGACATGGTCACGTGGTGCAGCACCGCGCCTCCGCTCACCCGCTTCTGCGCGGCACCGGCGATCTTCCCCTGGTCGGAGGTGATGTCGTTGAGGGGCTGGTACCACGCCCTGATGCCGAGCTCGCCCAGCGCGCCGAGCACCCAGTCGTCGAGGAAGGCGTAGCTGTCGGCGAAGGTCATGCCCTGGACGAGAGCGTCGGGGACGTACAGGGAGTAGGTGATCGTGTTGCCGGGCTCGACGAACATCGCCCCGCCGCCGCTGATCCTGCGGACCACGGTCACGCCGTGCCGGCGCGCGGCGTCGGCGTCCACCTCGTTGCGCAGCGACTGGAAGCTGCCGATCACCACGGCGGGTGCCGCCCACTCCCAGACCCGTAGCGTCGGCGGACGGCGCCCGGCCGCCACCTCCTCGGTGAGCACCTCGTCGAGGGCCATGTGCAGCGCCGGGTCCTGCGGCTCCTCGTGGATGAGCCGCCAGTCGTAGTCACGCCAGTCGCTCGCGTCCGTCAGCGCGCGGCGTACCGCGATCCCGACGGCCTCCGTGGAGAATCCGAACATCGTGGTGCCCGCCGGCAGCCGCGCGTCGATCCGGGCGGCGATGTCCCGCGCCTCCAGGTGGGCGGGCAGCCCGTCCAGGGTGGCGTCGATGGAGTCCAGGGCCTCGTCCGGTTCGAGGAAGAAGTCGCCACTGACCTGGGTGCTCCGCAGTCGGCCGTCATCGACGTCGAAGTCGACGACCACGAGCTTGCCGCCCGGCACCTTGTACTCACCATGCATCCTGGCCTACCTGCCTGTCCCGACCGGTGCTGCCGGAACCGCGCCCGGCGCGCGGCCCCGGTGCTCCTCAACCCCGCCGGCCCGGCGCGGATTCCTGCTCGCCCGCCGTGATCGCGTGATCCGGACGGACGGCGATTTATGGACGGCAGTAGATAATCTACAACTTTACCTATTTGCTAGATTGGCGCCCATGACGACCAGCGCACCTTCCCGTACCGTCCCGGACCTGTCGTACCTGCTCACCCACACCGCCCACGTGCTGACCACCCGAATGAGCGCCGCCTTCGAAGAGATCGGCATCACGCCGCGGGCGTACTGCGTCCTGTTCCACGCGATCGAAGAGGAACGCACCCAGATCCAGCTGGCCGAGATCTCCGACCTCGACAAGACGACGATGGTCGTGACCATGGACGAACTGGAGAAGGCCGGCCTCGCGGAGCGCCGGCCGTCGAGCCGGGACCGGCGCGCGCGGATCATCTCGGTCACCGAGGCGGGGAGAAGGATCGTCGCCGAAGGCACGCGCATCGCCGACCGGGTGCACCGCGAGGCCCTGGAGGCGCTCCCCGAAGCAGAGCGCGACGTGCTGGTCGGCGCGCTGACCCGGCTGGCCGAAGGGCACCTGGCGACCCCGGTGGAGTGCGACCGGCCGGTCCGGCGGGCACGCCAGTCCCGAAAGTAAGTCCGTTCAAGATGGTCTACAACAAAACAATCTGCTAGCGTCTCTCTCGGTTGCCCACGAACCGGGAGACACCCCATGACCTCACCCCACGCTCCATCCCCCGTCCGCTCGCGTACGGCCGCGCTGGTGGCCCTGTGCGCCGGAACGCTGATGATCATTCTTGACGGCAGCATCGTGACGGTCGCGCTGCCGGCCATCCAGCGGGACCTGCGGTTCTCCCCCGCGAACCTCACCTGGACCGTCAACGCCTACATGATCGCCTTCGGCGGTCTCCTACTCTTGGCCGGACGGCTCGGCGACCTGGTCGGCCGCAAGCGCGTGTTCGTCGCCGGACTGGCGCTGTTCACCGTGGCGTCGCTGCTGTGCGGTGTCGCCACCGGCCAGGAGATGCTGATCGCCGCGCGGTTCATCCAGGGCGTCGGCGGTGCGCTGACCTCCGCCGTGAGCCTCGGGATGATCGTCACGTTGTTCCCCGAGCCGCGCGAGCGCGGCACGGCGATCGGCGCGTTCAGCTTCGTCGGGGCCGCGGGCGCATCGCTCGGCCAGGTCCTCGGCGGCGTCCTCACCGAGGCGATCAACTGGCACTGGATCTTCTTCATCAACGCGCCGATCGGCCTGGCGACGATCCTCCTGGCGATCCGGGTCCTGCCCGCCGACCGCGGGCTCGGGTTCGGCGCGGGTGCGGACGGGATCGGCGCCCTGCTGGTCACCACCGGGTTGATGCTCACGGTCTACACGATCGTCCAGACGAACCGCCACGGCTGGACCTCGCCGTACACGCTGGGCCTCGGCGGGCTCTCGGTGGCCCTTCTCGCCGCCTTCGTCCTGCGGCAGGCCACCGCCACCGCCCCCCTGCTGCCCCTGCGGATGTTCCGGTCGCGGAAGGTCTCGGGAGCCAACCTCATTCAGGTCCTGATGGTCTCCGCCCTCTTCGGGTTCCAGATCCTCATCGCCCTGTACCTGCAGAACGTGGGAGGGTACGGCGCGCTGGGCACCGGCCTGGCCCTGCTGCCGGCGGCCGGGACGATCGCGGCGGTCTCGCTCCTGCTCTCGGCGCGGTCGATCGCGCGGTTCGGTGAGCGGGCCGTGCTCCTGACGGGCCTGGCGCTGCTGACCGTGGGCCTCGCGCTGCTGACCCGGCTGCCCGTTCATGCCGGCTACGTCGTGGACCTGCTGCCGACGATGCTGCTGGCGGGCGGGTTCGGCCTGGCGATCTCGGCGGTGACCGCCCTCGGCATGTCGGGCGCGCGCCCGGACGACGCTGGCGTGGCCTCCGGGCTGTTCAGCACGGCCCAGCAGGTCGGCGGCGCGCTCGGCGTCGCGGTGCTGTCCACTCTGGCGACCGCGCGCACCAGCGGGCTGGCGGCCCATGGACACGATCGGGCGTCCGCGCTGACCGGCGGATTCCACCTGGCGTTCGGCATCGGCGCCGGCCTGCTCGCCGTCGCCTTCATCCTCGCCCTCACCGTCCTACGGCAGCCGCGCCGCACGACGGCCGCGCCGACCGGCACCGAGAGCACGGGCGGCATCCCCGCCGCGGCCCCCACTCGCTGAAAGCCAGGAGCACGAATCATGAGCCACACCGACGACGCCCCAGGATCGGGCCCCGCCCCCGTCGCGCTGTCCGACGACGCCCTCGTCCGATTCCTCGCCGATCACAATTTCGGGGCGCTGGCCACGAACAAGAGCAACGGTCACCCCCACCTCTCGACCGTTCTGTACGCCTGGGACGGCCGGGAGCGCATCGCCCGGGTCAGCACGACCGCCGATCGGCTGAAGGTGCGCCACCTGCGCAAGGATCCGCGGAGCGCCCTGTACGTGAGCAGCGGGGACCACTGGTCCTTCGCCGTGGCCGAGGGCACCGCGGAGCTCTCCCCGATCACGGCCACACCCGGGGACCCGACGGGGCTGGAACTGCTCGCCATGGTGCCGCCCTTCGAGAGCCCCGACGAGCGGGCCGCCTTCCTGACGCAGATGGTGGCCGACCAGCGGCTGGTGATCCGGCTGCGCGTCGACCGTCTCTACGGAACCGCCTTGGACATTCCCTCCGGCGGCCGGTGACAGGGGCGGCCTGACCGCGGCGGAGAGCGCGTGTGGGGGCGCCGGAACGTTCCGGCGCCCCGCCGCATACTCACCGGTATTCGTTATTTCTCCGTTATTCGTCGCGCTCTGGCCAGCTAGTTAACCCAGAGGTAACTTCCCTCATAAGTGACCAGTTACGTGAGCTGGTTCACATCGACACTCCCCCCTCCACGCCTCCGGGAGGAACCGTGCCCCCAGGCCCCCGCACCCTCCGCACCCTCTGTGCCACCGCCGCCGCAGCGCTCTCCACCGCCCTTCTCGCCGTCCTCACCGCCCCCGCGAGCGCGACCACCCCCGTCGACGCGGCCAAGGCGCTCGCCGCCCCCGGCGTCCCCGGCGCGAACGACTGGTCGTGCCGGCCGACCACCGCCCATCCCCGCCCGGTGGTGCTCGTCCACGGCACGTTCGCCAACGGCAGCGTCAACTGGATCACCGACGCACCGGCTCTCGCCGCACGCGGCTACTGCGTCTTCGCCCTCACCTACGGCCAGGTGCCCGGTGTCCCCGTCCTTCGCGCCGTCGCCCCGGTGGCGGAGTCGGCGGCCCAGCTGGCGACCTTCGTCACCGGCGTCCTCGCCGCCACGAACGCCGACCAGGTCGACGTCGTCGGACACTCGCAGGGCGGCATGATGCCGCGCTACTACCTGCGATTCCTCGGCGGGGCGGCCCAGGTACACGCCCTCGTCGGACTTGCCCCCTCCAACCACGGGACCACGCTCGACGGTCTCGCCGCCCTCGCCGCGTCCTTCCCCGGCGCGATCGACCTCCTCAATGCCGGCTGCCCGGCCTGCGGCGACCAGATCGTCGGATCGGACCTGCTGACCAGGCTGAACGCCGGCGGCGACACGGTCCCGGGCGTCTCCTACACCGTGATCTCCACCAAGTACGACGAGGTCGTCACTCCGTACGGCACGCAGTTCCTCAGCGGCTCCGGCGTCCGCAACGTCACCCTTCAGGACCTCTGCCCGGCCGATCTGTCCGAGCACGCCGCGATGGCCTTCGACCCGGTCGTCCTGCACGAAGTCGAGAACGCACTCGACCCCGCCCACGCGACCACGACCACCTGCGCGTCCCACGGCTGAGCCGTTCCCGCCGTCCGGGGGCGGTCACCCGCTCCCGGACGGCGGGCCGTACGCGCGAAGTGACAGCGCGGGACCTCCCGTCCGGGCGACCCGGAGGACAAGGGCCAGCAGCGTCAGGCCGGCACCGACTCCCACCCGGAAACGGCCGCCGCCACGCGGCGTTCCCCCGCGGCGCTTCCGTGCGCAAGGCTCGGTGAAGGCACCCGACACACCGGAGAAATCCGGCATTCCGGCGTCCGTACCCTCTTTCTCCGAGCATCCCGTTCGCGCAGGTGCCGCCTGGGGGTTCGTTTGGGCAGGTCGCATCGAAATACCGCGAAACGTCGGGATTGGCCCCTATACTCGCCTCGACGACTTATGACGACACACGCCACATCCTCCCAAGACGCCTCCGCGCAGCTGGTCGACGTGTTCAAGGCGCTCGCCAACCCTGTACGGCTCCAGGTGCTCCAGTGGTTGCGCGACCCCGAGCACCATTTCCCGGTGGAGGAGGGGATCGCGGACCCCCACGAGGTCGGCGTGTGCGTAAGCCACATTCAGGCCAAGACCGGGCTCGCCCAGTCGACCGTCTCCGCCTACATGGCCTCGCTGGAGCGTGCCGGACTCGTCCGCTCCACTCGTATCGGGAAGTGGACGCACTACCGGCGCGACGAGGAGCGCATCGCCCAGCTCGTCGACGCGCTCGGACGCTCGCTCTAGAGCCGCGTCAAAGCTCTCAGGCTCGCCGTCGCCGCGCGCGCGGGAAACTCCGCACCCGGCCGATCGACCATGCCGCGATGGCGGCGGCCGGCGGGTGGCGCCCCGGCGCCCTGAACCGCCGCCGCCATGGCACCGAGCGTGCTCAGCGGACCCGCAGGATCCGGGTGGCCAGAGCGGCCAGGGTGCCCTGTTCGGTCTTCGTGAGTCCGGCCGTCAGCGTGGTGATGCGGTCGCGTATCCGGCGTTCGCCGTCGCTGGTGAGCCGGCGGCCCTGGGAGGTCAGGGTGACCAGGACGGCGCGGCGGTCGCGGGGTGAGGGAACGCGCCGCACCAGGTCACGCCGCTCGGCACGGGTGACCAGCCCGGTCACGCTGGACTTGTCCAGGCCGAGGTGGCCTGCGAGCTGGAGCATTTCGGCGTCCCGGTCGCGCAGGATGCCCAGCAGCCGGATCTGTGTGATCGACAGATCGTGGTCGGCGGCGACCTGCGCCAGGACCGCCTGGATGTGGAAGGACAGCTGGACGAGGCCGTCGACGACGTCCAGCCCGTCGTCTGCTGTGGAGCCTTCGCCGACGGCCGGAGGCGGCGGTTGCGCGGTCATGCCACTCAGTCTAGTTGACATGGTTGGTGCCACAAACTAATTTGGTTTGTGACACCAACCATTCCGGTTGTCCCTCACCGGGTTTCCGCTTCCGATTGGAGCCTGCCATGGGCCGTACCACGCATGCCGCCGTCGTCCGTTCCTTCGACGCACCGCCCCGCCATGAGGCCATCCCGCTCCCGGAGCCCTCGGGCGAGCACGATGTGGTGGTCGACGTGCTGGCCGCGGGCCTGCATCCGCGGGTCCGGTCGACGGCCGACGGGTCGCATTACACGTCCGAGGGGGTCCTGCCGTTGGTCCCCGGCATCGACGGCGTCGGCCGCACCCCGGAGGGGGACCTGCTGTACTTCGTGCTCCCCGACACCGCGTTCGGGTCGATGGCCGAGCAGACGGTGATCGACCGGCGGCGCGCATTCGCCCTGCCGGCCGGGACCGACCCGATCGCGGTCGCGGCCGCGATGAACCCGGGCATGTCCTCCTGGGTGGCGCTGCACCGCCGCATCGACCTCCAGCCGGGACAGGACGTACTGGTGCTCGGCGCCACCGGTAACGCCGGGCAGCTCGCGGTGCAGATCGCCCGCCACCTGGGCGCCGGCCGCGTCATCGGCGCGGGCCGCGACGCCGAACGCCTGAAGCTGGTCACCGGCCTCGGCGCCGATGAGGTCGTGTCCCTGGACGGCGAAGACGCCGACATCGCCCACCGGATCAGCACGGCCGCAGCCGACGTCGACGTCGTCATCGACTATCTGTGGGGCCACCCGGCCGAGCAGGCGATGCTCGCCCTGGCCAAGGCCCGCACCGACCGCGCCAAGCCCCTGACCTGGATCCAGATCGGCTCCGTCGCCGGCGCCGACATCAGCCTGCCCTCGTCTCTGCTCCGGGCCGCGAATCTCCAGATCATGGGCAGCGGACAGGGATCGGTCACCACCGCCGCGATCCTCGCCGAACTCCCCGCCCTGGCAGCCCAGATCTCCAGCGGCACCCTCACCGTCGACCCGCTACCGATGCCGCTGGCCCAGGTCGAGCAGGCCTGGACCACACCCACCATCCCCGGCCAGCGCCTCGTCCTCACCACTTGAGGCCGTCTGCATCTCGCCGGACAGCAGGGCGTTCGACCTGCCGCCTTCGATCGGTGAGCGCTCGCTGTACGGGCGCAGCTCACTCATTCGGAGGGTGCGGCACTCCCCCGGGATGCCAGCCGATCACCGAGGTCCGCGCGCAGAGCGGCGATCAGCCACTCGAAGCCGGGAACGGCCGGCGACTGCGGCCGGCGGCCGTTGATGATCGCCAGTAGCTGCCAGTACCGCTCCACCCGAGCGTCGACGAACGTCTCGAGCTGTTCGAGCATCCGTGCACGGTGTTCGGCCGGGATGTCCGGCGCGACGATGCGATCCAGAACGGCCTTTCCCTGGGTCGAGTCAGGTGCGATCCCCTCCGCCAGAGCCCGTCCCGCGTTCTCGACGACCGCGTGGTAGCCGGGGCCGAACTCCAGCTCATCGGCTCCTCCACCGGCGACGGCCATGGCACGAACTCGCTTGCAAAAGTCCTCGTCCGCGACGAGCTCCCCGAGTTCGATCCACGCGTCGACCTGTTCCGGGGCCGGGTCATCGGGCAGCTCTGCGGGCATCTTGCGCATGCTCTGTGCGATGCCCATCGCGGGTGCGTCGGGTTCGATGCCCTCGACGACGCTCTGGACGAAATCGTCGATGATCTGCTGCCGTTCCTGGGCCGACAGCCGGGCCAGCTTGTGCATCAGTAGCGTCTCCTTGATCGTGCTTCCGCGCTTGGCGACCGTGCTGAGCACTGCGCGGCGTAGCCGCAGGGTCCGGATCTCCGCGTCCAGAGCGGCGACCTCCGCGGCCGCCACCTCCGAGAGCGTGGCGGCCCGCGCCAGGACCGCCTGCACCACGTCCAGTCTGAGTCCCAGGTCCCGCAGAGTCCGGACAAGATCGAGTCGGGCCATCGCTTCGGTGTCATAGAGGCGATATCCCCCGGCGGATCGACCGACGGGAGACACCAGCCCGGCGTCCGACCAGAACCGGATCGTCCGCGTCGGCACCCCGCACCGATCCGCCAACCGCCCGATCGTGAACAGCTCCGCGCTCGTGCTCATGAAGACGACTGTGCACCTTCCAGCCGCTGGAACCTCAAGCCGACGGCTCCCGAAGATGCGGTGGCGGGGGACCGTACGTTCGGGATCGGCTATTCGCGACGGCGTAGTCCGTCGAGGACGATGTGGAGCAGGTGCCGGGCTCTGGCGTCCCACTCGGCCTCCTCGAGGCGGGTCAGGTAGCCGATGAGGAGGATGACGTCACGGGCGTCGACGTCGGAGCGGATGGTCCCGTCGGCCTTGCCGGCGTCGAGGAGTGTGGTCAGCGCGTCACCGATCGGGCCGAGGCTGTGCGCGGAGAGGTCCCGCCACACCCCCACTTCGACGGCGGCGAACACTCCACGCTTGACCTGCGCGTAGTCGGCCACCCGGTCGAACCACCGAGCCAGCGCGGTGAGCGGCTCGTGCTCGGCGAGCAGCGCGGGCGCCGCCGCCACGAGCGCGTCTACGTCCTCCCGATAGACCTCGGCGAGCAGATCCTCACGGGTCGGAAAGTGGCGGTACAGGGTGCCCTGGCCGACCCCTGCCTGCTTGGCGATCGCGTTGAGCTTGATCTCGTCTGCGTTCGCGATGACCGCTCGCGCGGCCCGGATGATCCGTGCGCGATTGTCGGCCGCGTCGGCCCGGCGGCGGGTTGAGTCCATCGTTCCTCTGCTCGACGGTTGGCTAAGCGGACATGTGTCCGCTAGCGTGAGAACAAAGCGGACACATGTCCACTTTACGTTGGAGGAGCTCCCTATGACAGCCATCAGCGGCAAGGTCGTCGCCATCACCGGAGCGAGCAGTGGCATCGGCGAGGCCACGGCGCGCCTGCTCGCCGAGCGCGGCGCGGCCGTCGTCCTCGGCGCGCGCCGGACTCAGCGCCTCGACGAGATCGCCCAGGACATCTGCGGCCACGGTGGACGTGCCATCACCTGCGCCACGGACGTCGCTCGGCACGAGGACCTCGAACGACTCGTCGGCCGGGCCGTCGCGGAGTTCGGCCGGCTCGACGTGCTGGTGAGCAACGCCGGCATCAGCAAGATCGGGCCTGTAACCGACCTCGACGTCGACGGCTGGTCGGCGATGATCGATGTCAACCTCCGCGGGGTGCTCCACGGCATCGCCGCCGCGCTGCCGGTCTTCCGCCGACAGGGCCACGGCCACCTGGTGACCACGGTGTCGACGTCCGGCCTGAAGATCGTCCCTACGCAGGCCGTCTACGCCGCGACCAAGAACGCCGTTCGTACTCTCCTGGAAGGACTGCGGCAGGAGTCGACCGACGGCGTGCTGCGGACGACAGCGGTGTCGCCGGGCGTCGTCCGTACCGAACTCGCCGACTCGATCGACAACGCCGATGTCCGCGAGCAGATCCGCCGCACCATGGACGAGTTCGCCATCGCCCCCGAAGCCGTCGCCCGCGCCATCGCCTTCGCCATCGAACAGCCCCACGACGTCGAAATCGGCGACATCACCATCCGCCCGACCGTCCAAAGCTAGTGTTGCGTCAACTAACGTTGGCCTCGTAATCGGGCTTCGGCGACGACCGCTCCGGGCGGTTCAGAGCGCGGTCTAGCTGTGGGGGTCTGTTCTGTCGTAGGCACCTGCTGTAATCACTTCGTGCCTCGACGTGTTGATCCGGATGCTCCCCGGGTGGTGCTGCGCACCGCCCGGGTCGGCCTGCGTGTGACGGCCGGCCAGCGGCGGCGGTGTTTCGGGCTGCTGGCCTCAGCCGGTGACGTGTGGGCGTGCGTGCTGGATATGAATCGGTGGCGGCGCCAGCGCGGCCTGCCGGCCGTGGTGGCGTATCAGGACCGACGCCGCCGCTATTCGGCGGGCGCGGTATTCCAAAGCCCCGGGCTCAGGACGGTTCCTCTGTGCCGGGGAGATCCGCGTCGCGCTCGATGGCCCTGCCATGACCGTCGAGGGCCACGGCATCGAACCGCCACGGCTGCGCCTCCGAGGGCCAGGGCAGGAGATCCAGGAAGTAGCCGTTGGATTGCACGGCGACCTCGTGGCTGTGGCCGTCCTCGAAGTCGAGACGAACCGCCACCGCTCCGGGCCTGTAGATGTGCCCGGCCACGAACCAGCGGCCGCGGCGCAGCGTCTCCTCGATCACGATGAGCATGGGGAGCACGCCGGGCGGCCGGAATTCGGCGCTGTCGCCTTGGGTACTCCCCTTCTCGTCTCCGCCGTCGGCCGGGAGCTGGCGTAGGTAGATGAAAGTCCCGCCGGCCTCGTTGGGAGCTTCCCACCATTCGATGACGTCTCCGGTGGGTGTCCGAAGTCGTGCCATCATGGCCGCCTGGTCGATGATGACCCGGAACATCGGCGAGGTGCGATCGAGCGCGTCCTGAACGAGCTCATCGCGGAATTTGCGGACGACGCCGGCGGGAATCCGGTCTGCGGGTTCTGACGTGGTCATGACGTCGAGCCTGGCGCCACCCCGTCGCCGACAACATCGGGAAGATCCCTGGTGCGACCCTGAAATCATCGACGAACCCCGCACCGCCCGTGGAGGGAAAGTGGGGAACCAACGCGAGCCGCTTCCCCATCTGACAGGCTTCCAACGCTGAGGTCCGGCGTCTACCGCAAGCTCGGATCGGCTGCGCCGAAGGCGACAGCCGAGTCACCGAAGCACCAAGCGGGGGAGCCGACGTCTCGTCGACTCCCCCGCTCTGACCTGCTATTTCACGCCTTAATGGCGCCCAGAATCAGCTGCAGCCGCTGGTGGAGCCGCAGCCCTCGCAGACGTAGCAGCTGCCGGCCGGGCGCATCTTCGTGCCGCAGGTCATGCACAGCGGCGCGTCGGCCGTACGGCCCTGATGGCTCTCGATCAGCTCGGTCGAGGAGTGCGCCGCCGCGGGCGGCTCGGGCTCCTTGACCTTCGGCTGCTCGACCGGCACCGACTGGGCCAGCGACTCGCGGTCGACGTCCTCCTCGGCGTGCAGCGTCGCCGGGTCCTGTCCCGCCGCCTGGGCCGTCCGTTCCTCGGCCGAGAAGATCCCCAGCTCGGCGCGCGTCTCGTACGACAGGTGGTCCAGGGCCAGGCGACGGAAGATGTAGTCCATCATCGAGGTCGCCATCCGGATGTCCGGGTCATCCGTCATGCCCGCCGGCTCGAAGCGCATGTTGGTGAACTTCTCCACCCAGGTCTCCAGCGGCACGCCGTACTGGAGGCTGATGGAGATCGCCATCGAGAAGGCGTCCATGACGCCCGCCAGGGTGGAGCCCTGCTTGCCGAGCTTGAGGAAGACCTCGCCGAGCCCGTTGTCGGGGTAGCTGGAGGCCGTCATGTAGCCCTCGGCACCACCGACGGAGAACCGGGTCACGGTCGCGGACCGCTGCTTGGGCAGGCGGGTACGGACCGGGCCGCGCTCGACCACCGGGGCCGGCGCCTCCACGACCTTCTCCTCGGTCTTCCTCTTGGACGCCGACAGCGGCTGGCCGACCTTGCAGTTGTCGCGGTAGATCGCGAGCGCCTTCAGGCCGAGCTTCCAGCCCTCGAAGTAGATCTTCTCGACGTCCTCGACGGCGGCCTGCTCCGGCATGTTCACGGTCTTGGAGATCGCGCCGGACAGGAACGGCTGCACCGCGGCCATCATCCGCACGTGGCCCATCGGGCTGATGGCCCGCTCGCCCATCGCGCAGTCGAAGACCTCGTAGTGCTCGGCGCGCAGGCCGGGCGCGTCGACGACGTGGCCGTGCTCGGCGATGTACTCGACGACCGCCTCGATCTGCTCCTGCTGGTAGCCGAGCTTCTTGAGGGCGCGGGGCACGGTGTTGTTGACGATCTGCATCGAGCCGCCGCCGACCAGCTTCTTGTACTTGACCAGCGCCAGGTCGGGCTCGATGCCCGTCGTGTCGCAGTCCATCATGAGGCCGATCGTGCCGGTCGGCGCCAGCAGGGAGGCCTGGGCGTTGCGGTAGCCGTTCTTCTCGCCGAGCTTGAGGCACTGCTGCCACTGCCTCGTGGCCTCGATGTGGACGGCCTTGTCCACCTCGTCGAGCGTGCGGATCTCGTCGTTGGCGACGGCGTGCTTGCTCATGACGCGCTTGTGCGCCTCGGCGTTGCGGGCGTAGCCCTCGTACGTGCCGACCGCGCCGGCCAGCTCGGCGGAGCGGCGGTAGGCCACGCCGGTCATCAGCGAGGTGATGGCCGCCGCGAGCGTGCGCCCGCCCTCGGAGTCGTACGCGTGGCCGGTCGCCATCAGCAGCGCGCCCAGGTTGGCGTAGCCGATGCCGAGCTGGCGGTACGCCCGCGTCGTCTCGCCGATCTTCTCGGTCGGGAAGTCCGCGAACGTGATGGAGATGTCCATCGCGGTGATGACCAGCTCGCTGAGCTTGACGAACCGCTCGACGTCGATGGTGTTGTCGTCGTTCAGGAACTTCAGCAGGTTGATGCTGGCCAGGTTGCAGGACGAGTTGTCCAGGCTCATGTACTCCGAGCACGGGTTGCTGGCCGTGATGCGCCCCGTCTCGGGGTTGGTGTGCCAGTCGTTGATCGTGTCGTCGTACTGGATGCCGGGGTCCGCGCACGCCCAGGCCGCCTGGGCGAGCTTGCGGAAGAGGTCCTTGGCGTCGACCTGCTGGATGGGCTCGCCGGTGCGGCGGGAACGCAGGCCGAAGGAGCCTCCCGACTCGACCGCCCGCATGAAGTCGTCCGAGACGCGGACGGAGTTGTTGGCGTTCTGGTACTGGACGCTGACGATGTCCTTGCCGCCGAGGTCCATGTCGAAGCCGGCGTCGCGGAGGGCTCGGATCTTGTCCTCTTCACGCGCCTTGGTCTCGATGAACTCCTCGACGTCCGGGTGGTCGACGTCGAGGACGACCATCTTCGCCGCACGGCGGGTGGCACCACCGGACTTGATCGTCCCGGCGGAGGCGTCGGCGCCGCGCATGAAGGACACCGGTCCGCTGGCGGTGCCGCCGGAGGACAACAGCTCCTTGCTGGAGCGAATGCGCGAGAGGTTCACCCCCGAGCCGGAGCCGCCCTTGAAGATGACGCCCTCTTCCTTGTACCAGTCCAGGATCGACTCCATCGTGTCGTCCACGGACAGGATGAAGCACGCGCTGACCTGCTGCGGGGAGGCCGTGCCGACGTTGAACCAGACCGGCGAGTTGAAGCTGAACACCTGGTTGACCAGGGCGTGCTTCAGCTCGTGGTCGAAGATCTCGGCGTCCTCCTCGGAGGAGAAGTAGCCGTTCTCGCGGCCCGTCTCGGTGTAGACGCCGACGACCCGGTCGACCAGCTGCTTGAGACTCCACTCGCGCTGCGGGGTGCCCACCGCGCCACGGAAGTACTTCGACGTGACGATGTTGACCGCGTTGACCGACCAGCTGTCGGGGAACTCGACGCCTTTCTGCTCGAAGTTCACCGACCCGTCACGCCAGTTGGTCATGACGACGTCGCGCCGCTCCCACCGGACGTCGTCATACGGGTGGACGCCCGGCCGCGTGAAGATCCGCTCCATCTTCACGCCCTTGCGGCCCGTCTTGCCCCGTCGGGCTGAGCCGCTCACCGTCTCCGTCATGACATCCCCCTTCTCGGGCACACCAGGCCCACCTCCAGGATTACCCGTACAGCCCGCCGCGCCGGGCGCCGCCCCTAGGACCGGGCGTCGCCGCCGAACGCCGCGCGCAGTGATTCGATTTCCTTGGCGAAGTCGTCGAGCGTCTCGAACCCCCGGTAGACGGAGGCGAATCGCAGGTACGCGACCTCGTCGAGCTCACGGAGCGGGCCGAGGATCGCCAGCCCGATCTGGTGCGAGGGAATCTCGGCGTTCCCGGTCGCCCGGATCGCCTCCTCGACCCTCTGCCCGAGCATGGCCAGGGCGTCCTCGTTGACGGGACGGCCCTGACACGCCCGGCGCACTCCGGCGATGATCTTCTCCCGGGAGAATGGCTCGGTGACGCCGCTACGCTTGGCGACCATCATGAGCACCGTCTCCTGGGTGGTGAAGCGACGACCGCACTCCGGGCACGAGCGACGGCGCCGAATCGCGGCTCCGTCCTCGGCCGTCCGGCTGTCGATGACCCTGCTGTCGGTGTGGCGGCAGAACGGGCAATGCATGCCTCCGGACTCCTCCCCCTGACAGCGGGTCACGCGCCTTCTGCGCGAACCTCACCTTGTAACCACAACTTATAGTGAACTACATCCATGTAACTACTAGATGTTGTGGTCCAACCGTAGAGCCCGACCGGGTCCATCGCAACCCACGCGGGACACCCGGCGGGAAGACGCCGCTCACGTGGCGATCCGCCGCCGTTCACCGGCGTGTCGCACCCTCCACCGGCCGCCGCGATCCACCGAATCGGCGCGGGACACCCTAGATCACCTGCGTAAACGCCACTGGCGGCCGCAACGGTGAAGTGGATCACATCGCGCGGGCACCCTGCGCGAGTCATGCCCCCAGGGGACCCCCAGCCTGCCATGGCCCTCCGGGCGACAGGTCGGCGGCCACCCCCTTCGCACCCCCCTACGGCGGACACCGGCCACCCTGTTCGCGCCCCACGAGAACCACCCCCTCCACGCCCCGCGACGACGGATGCCGACGCCCGCGAGGACGGATGCCGCCCACACCCCATTCACACCCCCACGAGGACCGCCCCCTCCACGCCCCGCGAGGACGGATGGCGGCTGTTCCGCATCGGCCGGCGAGGGGCGCGCCAATGGCCCCGCCCTTCACGGATCCGGTCGCGGGAATTATCATCGAACGTATGTGCGAACTAAAGGTCACATAGCCCGGACCGTAATATTCCACATTTTTCGAACACCTGTTTGATCATTTCCCGTCGAAGCGATAACGTCCCTCTGGGAGCGAAATACCGGCGGCGGCGGCCCGTCACCGGGCAGACATCCATCGGAGACACCATGAGCAAGGTTTCGGAAATGCCGGACGGCCCACACGACGAGAGCGGGCTCACCACCCGCCAGCGCAAGGTGCTGGAAGTCATCAGGGACTCGGTCCAGCGGCGCGGCTATCCCCCGTCGATGCGCGAGATCGGCGAGGCGGTCGGGCTGACCAGCACCTCGAGCGTGTCCCACCAGCTGCGCACCCTGCAGCGCAAGGGCTTCCTGCTGCGCGACCCCAACCGGCCGCGCGCCGTCGTCGTCCGCATGCCCGGATCCGCCGGAGTCCCCGCCGAGCCCGACGAGTCGTACGACGCCGCCAACGGCCAGACCTCGACGCGTCCCGCTCCCGCGTACGTCCCGCTCGTCGGGCGCATCGCGGCGGGCGGTCCGATCCTCGCCGAAGAGGCGGTCGAGGACGTCTTCGCGCTCCCGAGGCAGCTCGTCGGCGAGGGCACGCACTTCCTGCTCAACGTCACCGGTGACTCGATGATCGAGGCCGCCATCGCCGACGGCGACTGGGTCGTCGTGCGCCAGCAGCCCGTCGCGGAGAACGGCGACATCGTGGCCGCGATGATCGACGGCGAGGCCACCGTCAAGACGCTCAAGCGCCGCGACGACAAGGTCTGGCTGATGCCGCACAACCCGGCGTACGACCCGATCCCCGGCGACGACGCCACCATCCTCGGACGCGTGGTCGCGGTCCTGCGCAAGATGTGATCCGACCCGGGTCGGCGTTTCGCACCGACCCGGGTGGCTCCGCCCGTCAGGCGGGCACGATGTTCACGATCTTCGGAGCGCGGACGATGACCTTGCGCACGCCCTGGTCGCCCAGCGCCGCCCGGACCTTCTCCGAGTCCAGGGCCAGTCGCTCCAGGTCGGCCCCGGCGATGTCCGGGGACACCTCCAGGCGGTCGCGGACCTTGCCCGCCACCTGCACCACGCAGGTGACCGACTCCTGGACCAGCAGCGAGGGCTCGGCCGTCGGCCAGCCCGCCTTGGCCGCCGGGGCGACGCCGCCCAGCCGCTCCCACATCTCCTCGGCGGTGTACGGCGCGATCAGCGACAGCAGGACCGTCAGGGTCTCGGCCGCCTCCCGCACCGCCGGGTCTGCGGCGCCCGCACCCGTGTCGATGGCCTTGCGCGCGGCGGAGGTCAGCTCCATCATGCGCGCGATCACCACGTTGTAGCGGTGCGCCTCGACCAGCCGGGTGACCTCGTCGATCGTCCGGTGCGTGACCTTGCGCAGCTCGATGTCGCCCGTGGCGGGATCGGCACCCGGCACGGACGTCACGTCGGCGGCCACGCGGAAGGCCCGCGCCAGGAACTTCACCGACCCCGACGGGGACATGTCGGCCCAGTCGATGTCGTCCTCCGGAGGCCCGGAGAAGAGCATCGTCAGGCGCACGGCGTCGACGCCGTACTCGGCGATCTGCTCCCCCAGGTCGACCAGGTTGCCCGTGGACTTCGACATGGCCGAGCCGTTCAGGATGACCTGGCCCTGGTTGACCAGCCGCTTGAACGGCTCGGTGAAGTCGACCATCCCCATGTCATACAGCACCTTGGTGAAGAACCGCGCGTACAGCAGGTGCAGGATGGCGTGCTCGACACCGCCGGTGTACTGGTCGGCCGGCATCCACCGGCGCACCTTCTCGGCGTCGAACGGCCCGTCGGCGTAGCCCGGCGAGCAGTAGCGCAGGAAGTACCACGAGGAGTCGACGAAGGTGTCCATCGTGTCGGTGTCCCGCGTGGCCGGGCCGCCACACTTGGGGCACGCGACGTTGACCCAGTCGGCGGCGGCCGCCAGCGGCGACACGCCCTTCGGGGCCAGGTCGGCACCGCGCAGGTCGTCCGGCAGGCGCACCGGCAGCTGGTCGTCCGGGACCGGAACCTCGCCGCACGCGTCGCAGTGGATGATCGGGATCGGCGTGCCCCAGAACCGCTGCCGGGAGATCAGCCAGTCGCGCAGCCGGTAGTTGACGGCGGCCTTGCCCAGGCCCTTCTCCTCCAGGACCTCGACGATCCGCGGGATGGCGGAGGACTTGGCCAGGCCGTTCAGCGGCCCGGAGTTGACCAGCTCGCCCTCGCCGGGGGTGGCGACCCCGGTCTCGGCCGGGTCCGGCTGCCCGGTCTGCACGACGACGCGGACCGGCAGGGCGAACTTGCGGGCGAAGTCCAGGTCGCGCTGGTCGTGGGCGGGCACCGCCATGATCGCGCCGTGGCCGTACTCCGCCAGCACGTAGTCGGACGCCCACACGGGGATGCGCTCGCCGTTCACCGGGTTGACGGCGTGGCGGCCCAGGAAGACGCCGGTCTTCTCCCGGTCGGCGGACAGCCGCTCGATCTCCGACTCCCTGCGCACCGCGTCGCGGTAGGCCTCGAACTCCGCGCGCTGCTCCGGCGCGCAGATCTCATCGGCCAGCGGGGCGTCGGCGGCGACGACGAAGAAGGTCGCGCCGTACAGGGTGTCCGGCCGGGTGGTGTAGACGGTGATCGGATCGTCGCGCCCCTCGATCTGGAAGGCGACGTCGGCGCCCTCCGAGCGGCCGATCCAGTTGCGCTGCATCAGCAGCACCCGCTCGGGCCACTCCAGGCCCTTCATGTCGGCCAGCAGCCGGTCGGCGTACTCAGTGATCTTGAAGTACCACTGCGTCAGGACGCGCTTCTCGACGACGGCGCCACACCGCTCGCAATGGCCGTCCTTCACCTGCTCGTTGGCCAGCACCGTCTGGTCCTGCGGGCACCAGTTGACCTGCCCGCCCTTGCGGTAGGCCAGGCCGCGCTCGTAGAAGCGCAGGAACAGCCATTGGTTCCAGCGGTAGTACTCCGGGTCGGAGGTGTGCAGCCGGCGCGACCAGTCGAAGGCGATCGCGTAACGCTTGAACGACTCCGCCTGGGTGTCGATGTTGGTGTACGTCCAGTCGGCGGGGTGAGAATTGCGCTTGATCGCGGCGTTCTCGGCCGGCAGACCGAAGGAATCCCAGCCGATCGGGTGCAGGACGTTATAGCCCTTCTGGAACCAGTAGCGGGCGATGACATCGCCGATCGCGAACGCCTCGGCGTGACCCATGTGAAGATCGCCGGAGGGATACGGGAACATGTCCAGCGCGTACTTGCGAGGCCGCTCATCACCGGGGTCCTCGCTCGCGGCGAAGGGCTTCAGTTCCTCCCACCGGGACTGCCACTTGTCCTGGATCGTCCGTGGGTCGTAGTTCTCGTCGGCGCCTGTCATGGGTTCCTCGTCTGATTCGCACGGCTTCGGCTGGCGGATGACCGTGCCCCTTGCATGAGAACGCCCCTCGCGCAGGAGGGGCTGCCGCGTCGACGCCTCGGGTCAACGCGGCCGGCTGAGGAGCAGCCGAGATCGCATACCTCAAGACTATCGCAGAGGCAAGAACGCCGGGCGACGAAGCCGTTCGCCCGACCCGCGCCGACGCCCCTCGGGCCGATCGGCCGCCGTCCGCGACGCGCGCACGGCGGCGTCCGAGGCGGTGTGGCGGGGAGGCCGGTTCGCCGCTCCCCGAGGCCTCCTCCATGTCAGACGGTGTACGGCAGGCGCTTGATGCCGTTGATGAAGTTGGACAGCAGGCGGTCGGGTTCGCCGGTGGCGCGGATGCCCGGAGCCCGGCGGAACAGCTCACGGAACATCACCGTGATCTCCCGCCGGGCCAGGTGCGCGCCGAGGCAGAAGTGCGGGCCCGGGCCG
Organism: Actinoallomurus purpureus; assembly: GCF_024055795.1. GTDB lineage: Bacteria > Actinomycetota > Actinomycetes > Streptosporangiales > Streptosporangiaceae > Actinoallomurus > Actinoallomurus purpureus. The sequence continues at coordinate 113,004 of NZ_JAMXMY010000017.1, forward strand.
CCGAAGCCGACGTGCGGGTTGGGATCCCGGGTGATGTCGAAGACCTCCGGGTCGGTGAAGACGGTCTCGTCCCGGTTGGCCGCCCAGTAGTAGAGGAGCAGCTTGTCACCGGCCGTGAACTCGTGGCCGTTGATCTCGGTGTCGCGGGTCGCGGTGCGCCGCATCCAGATGACCGGCGAGGCGTACCGCACGATCTCCTCGACCGCGCCGGGGATGTACCGCTCGAAGTCCGACGCGAGCAGCTCTCGCTGCCCGGGGTTCTCGCTGAGCAGGTGCAGGCCGGGGGCGATGGCGTTGCGCGTGGTCTCGTTGCCGGCGACGACCAGGAGGATGAAGAACGAGCCGAGCTCCTGGTCGGTGAGTGACTCGCCGTCGATGTTGGCGTTGACGAGGGCGGAGGTGAGGTCGCCGGTCGGGTCGTCGCGGCGCCGCCGGCCGAGCTCCTCGACGAGGTCCTTCAGGGTCTGTCCCGCGTCAAGGAGCTGCAACGCGACCTGGTCGGGCTCGTCGGGGACGAACTCGGTGTCGGCGCCCGCGAGGATGATGTTGGAGTTGTCGAAGACGGTCTTGTAGTGGCTCTCGTCGATGCCCATCAGGTCACAGATGATCTTCAGGGGGAGCCGGGCGGCCACATCGGTGACGAAGTCGCCGCCGCCCTTGGCCAGGACCTCCTCGACGACCTGCTCGGCGACGGCCTGCACCTGGTCCTCGAACCGCTGGATCATCCGCGGCGAGAAGGCCCGCGAGACGATCCGGCGGATCTTGGCATGGCGCGGGTCGTCCATACTGATCATTGAGCCGAAATACTCGCCGAGGTCGGCCGGCATGTCGGTGATGTTGATCGCGCCCTGCCCGGAGCAGAAGTCGGCCGGCCGGCGCGACGCCTCCACGACGTCCGCGTGCGTGACCAGCGCGTAGTAGCCGGGCCCCGCGGGCACGAAGGACAGCTCCGGCTCCCGGAAGAAGGCCGGCCGGGGCAGCCACCGCAACGTACGGAACGCCGCGTGACGCTCGTCGAGCGGGCGCGCCCAGAAGTCCCAGTCGGTCAGATCGATCCCGTCGGGCCGGGTCTTGTCCACGCCGCTCCTCCTCATTAGAACGCGATTCTGCTCCATTCTGCCAAAGTGACCACTTACGCGGGGTGGGATCCGTATGTGTCAGTTCGCGGCGAGCCACTCAAGGACCAGCCGGCCGACCTCCGCCGGCCGCTCCAGCTGCACGAAATGCCCGGCGTCCGCGACGATCCGAGAGCGCGAACCGGGCGGAAGCCAGCCCTCGACGTCGCGGGCGAGCCCCACGTCCAGGCAGCCGTCGGCCGCGCCGTGCAGATAGAGCGTCGGCCGCTCACCGACGCGTTCGGCCGACTCCTGCTCGGCGGCGTAGGCGGGAACGTGCAGCGACGGGTCGAGCATCGCCCGGTAGTAGCCGATGGCGGCGGCCAGGTGCTCCGGATCGCGCAGGCACTCCTTGGCGTACGCGACGTCGCGGGCCGCGTCGTAACCCGGGGACCAGTCGGCCCACAGACCGTCCAGGAACGCCATGTCGCCGGTCGACACGGCGGCTTCGGCGAGCGGCGTCTGGAAGAGGAAGACGTAGAAGGACCGCTTGAGCTGCGCGTAGTCGAAGAACGTCGACAGCAGGGCCCCGAACGGCGGCAGTGACAGCGCCACCGAGCGCCGCCAGCGCTCCGGCGCGTGCGCGACCGCGGCGTACGTCGCGGCTGCGCCCCAGTCGTGCCCGACGAGCACCGCGTCGGCGTCCCCGCCGAACGCCTCGTGCAGGGCGTTCGCGTCGGCCGCCAGCGCGCCGACCTGGTAGGCCCCGTCCTTGGGCACCTCCGTCGGCGCGTAGCCGCGCAGGAACGGCGCGACCGCGTGGTAGCCGGCGTCGGCCAGCGCGGGAAGCAGATGCCGCCAGGTGTACGCCGAGTCGGGGAAGCCGTGCAGGCACAGCGCGAGCGGCCCGCTGCCGGCCTCCAGGTAACCGAAGGCCAGGCCGTTCGCCTGAATCGTCGCGATCTCCGTCATGAGCGTGACGGTAAGCGGTCGCCGCCGCCGCGTCATCGCCTCCGGGGAAGGCGGCCAGGGCAGGACATCATCGGCGACCGGGGCGACAAGACCGGCCGACGATGCTCCATGCGCGTGAGCAGCGGTCGCGGCACGCGCCGCGACCGCTCGTCACCGCGGTCAGCCGGCCGACGGCGGCTCGAACGAGGGCCGCAGCGGCATGCCGGAGCGGCCGTCGTCGTGGACCTTGACGCCGAGCACTTGGTGCAACTGGATCCAGTTCAGCTCGAACCCGAGTCGCGAGCCGGCCATGTACAGCCGCCACACGCGGGCGGTGCCCTCCCCCACCTCGGCGACCGCCTCGTCCCAGTGGTCGTCGAGGTTGCGGCACCAGCCGGTGAGGGTCTTGGCGTAGTGCTCGCGGAGGTTCTCCTCGTGCCGGATCTCGAACCCCGCGTCGTTCATCCGCGAGATCAGCCAGCCCGGCCCCTCCAGTTCGCCGTCGGGGAAGACGTACCGGTTGATGAAGCCTTCCTGGCGGATCGACGGCTGGCCGTCGTCCGGGCGCGTGATGCAGTGGTTGAGCATGCGGCCGCCCGGCTTGAGCTTGCCGTGCAGGAACGCGAAGTAGCCGGGGACGTTCGCCTTGCCGATGTGCTCGGTCAGGCCGATCGAGCTGACGGCGTCGAAGTCGCCCTCGGTGACGTCCCGGTAGTCGAGGTGGCGGACCTCGGCGAGCTCCGACAGCCCGGCCTCGGCGATCGCCTTCTGCGCCCACTCGGCCTGCTGCTTGGACAGCGTCACGCCGAGCGCCTTCACGCCGTACTCCCGCGCGGCGTGCATGACCATGCCGCCCCAGCCGCAGCCCACGTCGAGCAGCCGCATGCCCTTGCGCAGCCCGAGCTTGCGCGCCACGAGGTCGAACTTGTTGAACTGCGCCTGTTCCAGCGTCGCTTCCTCCGATGGGAAGCACGCGCAGGTGTAGGCCATCGACGGGCCGAGCACCCACTCGTAGAAGGTGTTCGAGACGTCGTAGTGGTGGGAGATCGCCTTTGCGTCGCGGCGCTTGGAATGCCGCAGCCCCGACAGCAGCGGCACCCGGGCGGGCCGCACCTCCTGCGGCGGCGGGTCCAGGCGCGTCAGCGCCGCCGCGCGCAGCAGCGGGTCGCGCATGATGCCGCGCAGCAGGATCCTCTTGTCGGCCCACGTCAGCTCGCCGAGCGCCGACTGCATGCGGTACAGCGCCGTGTGCATGTCCCCGATGATGTCGAGGTGCCCGGCGACGTACGCCCGCGCCAGCCCGAGCGCGCCGGGCGCGTGGGCGAGATACGAGATCGCGTACGGCGATCTGACCTCCACCCGGACGTCCGCGCCGAGTGCCCCGGCGCGGCTGTCGTCGTACGCCCGGAACTCCACCTGCGCGTCACGGCCGACGACGCGCTCGAATGCCTCTGCCAGCTTCATGAATCACCTGCCCCGTACGGTTTTGTCGTAGAGATCCAGCAGCCGCAGCCCCGGGTCGTAGTGCTCCTTCAGCGTGCGGTAGGTCGTGCCGTCATAGTGCCGCCAGAATTCCTCGCGGGTGTAGAAGGCCGTCGAGTACAGCGACTTGTGGCCGTCGAGGCGGGCGACCTCCCGCTCGATCAGCCGGTTGTGGTGTTCGGGCAGCCGGCCGGGCTTCTGCGGCACCGTCCCCCAGAAGCCCACGTTCACGTACGTCCGCCCGGGCTCCAGGGGATACAGCGGCCACTTGTCCTGTGCCCGCAGCGGACACAGCCATACCGGGCTCATGCCGATCTCGCGGTGGAAGAACTCGAGGAACTCGGGCAGCCGCTCCACCGGGACCTCGACGTCCTGGATGACGTCCTCCCGAGGGGGCCGGCCGAGCCAGCGGTCGACCCGCGCCGACGTCTGCAGGCGCTTGTCGAGTGCGACCAGGCGACGGTAGACGTCGGAGCGCTTCTTGGACGCCGGCCAGACACTGCGGATCAGGGGGTTCTGGACGCCGAACGCCCGCGAGCACCAGAACCAGTCGGTGTCCCAGCGCCAGAGGTAGTCGTGCGTGGTCAGGACGTCGGTCGGCGGGCCGTCCGGTCGCAGCCAGCGCGACGTGACGGAGCGGTCGCGGATCGAACGGTAGTAGATGTCCCGCCCGGTGTAGTCGGAGACGCGCTCGGCCGTGTCGGTGAACCTGCCCAGCGTGAGGTACACCTCGTCCTCGCCGAACACCGTGCCGTCGATGAAGTCCGCCTCCGCGCCGAGCTTGTCGACGGCCTCCGCACACTCCTGGGCGGAGGAGAACCGCACGTGCCACAGCGCGACGTACGGCTTGACCGGCTGCAGTTCGATCTTCAACCGCAGGGCGTACCCGAGCGTCCCGTACGAGTTGGGGAACCCGCGGAACAGCTCACGGTGCTCGTTGTCCGGCGTCGCGATGACGACCTCGCCGGCGCCGGTGAGGATCTCCATCTCCAGTACGGACTCGTGCGGCAGCCCGTTGTGGAACGACGACGACTCGATGCCGAGCCCGGTGACCGCGCCGCCCAGCGTGATCGTCTTCAGCTGCGGGACGACCAGTGGCATCAGGCCGTACGGCAGGGTGGCGTCGACCAGGTCCTCGTACGTCGTCATGCCCTGGACGTCGGCGACACGGGCGTCGGGGTCCACGCTCAGGACCTTGTCGAATCCGCTGACGTCGAGGCCGGGCGCCTGGATCTCTTCGCGGAACCGGAACAGGTTCGAGGTGCGTTTCGCCAGCCGCACCGGTGCGCCTTCGGGGATGGCCCGATAGGAGGCCAGGAGCTTCTCGACCGCGGTGTGGTGACCTGTCACCGGTCGATCTTCTCATCCCCGTGTCGGCCGTTACAGGGAGGGCGCGCACGGTGTCCGTCTCGTTTTCGCCGTCCGCGCGGGTGAGGTCGGGGGTCAGCGCACCAGTCGCAGGGTGAACGGATAGCGGAACGGCGTGCCCGCGAGCGCCAGCAGCGCGGCCACCGCGCAGACCATCCAGCTCACCGCGTACACGATCGCCCCGACGCCGAGCGTCACGATCGTCAGTATCAGGAGCGTGAGCTGGAAGTTGAGCGCCGTCACGATGTGGCCACGGACGTACGGCGAGCGCCGCGCGCCGGTGCACAGCATGATGAGCGGCCCCAGGAAGAGGGTCGTGGCGCCGAGGACGTGCGCGAGCGCGGCCAGCACCCGCTGTTCGGCCGTCGGCTCGCCGGTCGGCACCGGCGCGGGATGCGCCGCGGCGGGCACGGGCGCCAGGTCCGCCAGCACCGCGTCCAGGTCGGCGCGTGTCTTCGCGGTCATGGCGAGGTGCAGCCGCAGGTCGAGTTCTTCCTTGTCGATGCGGCCTTCGGCGAAGGCCTGCTGCAGCCGGTCGACGATCGGCTCGCGTTCGGTGTGGGACACGCGCAACGCGCCGAGCGGTACTGAGGTGGTCATGCCTCGATCGTGCGCCGCGCCCCGGTTCCGGAGCCATCCGGGAAACCCCTGATCCGCCCCTGGGGTCCTCCCCAGGGGCGACGCGTCAGCGCCCGGGGGTGCACCGCCCCAGCGCGTCAGCGCCCGGGTGGCGCACCGTCCCGGCGGGTCAGCGTCCGGGTGGCGCACCGCCCGTCGTCGACACCGGCGTCCCGGCCGCGGCGTGGGGTGACGCGCCTGGGCCCTTGGGGCGAGGCGCCACGTCCTTGCGCGGGTTCTTCGGACGGGGCACGGGCCCGTCGAAGTAGGTCTGCCCGGGTTTGAGCGACCGGCCGCCGAACAGCTCGGGCACGGTGACGAACGTGAAGCCACGCCGGGCCAGACCGGCCAGGATCTTCGGGACGGCGTTCACCGTCGTCGGGTGGATGTCGTGCATCAGGATGATGCCGCCGGGCCTGGCCCAGGAGACGGCCCGGTGCGCGACGATCGCCGAGTTCCGGTCACGCCAGTCGTTCGTGTCGACGCTCCAGAGGATCTGCGCGAAGCCCATGTGCCGCGTCACCACGGCCACCCGCCGGTTCGTCGCGCCGTACGGCGGGCGCATAAGGGCGGTTCCGCCACCGGTCGCCCTGCGGATCTCCCCCAGAGTGCGCGTCAGCTGTGACCGGATCGCGCCGTCGGACAGCACGCTGAGTTGCGGATGTGACCAGGTGTGGTCACCGATCGCGTGGCCTTCGGCGAGCTCGCGCCGGACGACCGCCTCCCGGCCACGGATGCTGCCGCCGATGAGGAAGAACGTCGCCTTGACGTGGTGTGCGGCGAGCATGCCGAGCAGCTTCGTGGTGTACGGGCCGGGGCCGTCGTCGAACGTCAGCGCGATGCACTTGGCCTTGCGGCAGTCGACCTCGGGCCGGGCCGCCGAGGCCGTGGCGGCGCCACGCGGCCAGGAGGTGTACCGCAGGCGCGCGGCGAGGTCGTGCGTCGTGGGGGCGGCGGGCGAGCCGTCGGCGGGGCGGGACCGGAGTGGGCCGGCCGGCGGTGCGGGCCACCCGGCCGCCAGGTGCGGAGCGGGACGGCCGAGGGCCGGCGGCGGAAGACGCGTCGACGCCGCGGTGTGCGCTCCGAGGCCGCTGAGCCAGCCCAGTCCCAGGACGGCCCCGGCGATCGCGGCGCCTTTACGGACGGTCTCCGACGGTACGACGAAGCGCATCAAACCCCCGTTTTGGCCTATCGCGCGATAGCGCACACCTTAGCGCCGCATTCCGGTCGATGATCTCTAGTCGGTCAAATACCGCCAAACACATGGTGCCATCGTCGGGAACCCTGCACGATGGGTCGGCGTTAGAGACGTGACAAATCGCGCGATCCGGCGCCGGAACCCGTCAGGTGACGGGTGAGAGGGCCGCAACGGGGTCTTGGGGAGGACGTCCGATGAAGTGGGGCGATCGCTTCGGAATTCGCCGCTGGCGGGGGCACAAGGTGACCATTCTCGACCGCGAGGCGACGAACGCCGACATCGAGTCGCTGATGGCGTTCGCCCGCAGCCGCAGGGGCGTCGAGTTCTACGTCGAACCCGAGACGTTCGCCACCGACACCACCGCCGTGGCGATCGCCGCCGACGGCGAGTGGACCCGCCGCCGCGTCGGTTCCCCGCAGGTCATCCGGAAGGTCGCCCGGGATCTACGGCTCCCGGTCTACGACGTGCAGATCACCGGCTATCCGCAGCGCATGCGGGACTTCAACGAACGCCGCAAACGCCAGGGCGGCGCCGCCTCCCTCTGACCCGGAACCTCACACGCCCACCGCGACGCCGAGCAGGAGCAGCAGCCGGTGAGCATGTGGTGTTGACTTCCTCCCCCTTCTGAAGAAAGGGGGATTCCCATCGGCCTTGTGGCCGATCCGGCCTTTAGGCCGGGCGCCTCACGGCGCGGGTTTCCTGTTTCAGCGCCGGCTGCGGAAGGGAGGACCCTTGCCGTCTGACACCAGCTCCACAGGCATCACCAGGGGTTTGCCTGGCTACGGCTCGACCAGCCGCAACGATGTTCTTGGCCGCGTTGATGTCCCGGTCATGCCGGGTGCGGCAGGTAGGGCACGTCCAGTGCCGGGTGGAAAGACTCAGCTTGGCGAGCAGGTGCCCGCAGTTCGAGCAGGTCTTGGAGGAGGGATACCAGCGGTCGATGACCACGAGGGTGCGCCCGGCGCGTTCGGCCTTGTACTCCAACTGCCGCCGGAACTCCCCCCACCCCGCATCGGAGATCACCCGCGCCAGCCTGCGGTTCTTGACCATGTTGGCGATCGCGAGGTCTTCGATGACGATGGTGTCGGCCCGGCGGATCAGGTTGGTGCTGGTGCGGTGCAGGAAGTCGGCGCGGGCGTTACGGACCTTACGGTGGGCGCGGGCGACCTTCGCCTTGGCCTTACGCCGGTTGGCGCTCCCGCGCTCGCGGCGGGCCATCCGCCGCTGGTAGCGGGCCAGGTTGCGGGCCTTGCACTCCAGATGCCGGGGGTTGGCGATGCGTTCCCCGTCCGAGGTCACCGCGAAATCCTTGATCCCCAGATCGACGCCGATGGCGTGCCCGGCCTCATCCATGGGGTCGGGCGTGTCGGTGTCGACAGCGAACGTCACATACCAGCGGCCGTCGGGATCCCGGGAGATGACGACCATGGTCGGGTTCAGCGCGGCCAGGTCCACGTCCTCGAAAGACCACACGAACCTCAGCGGCGTGGTGGTCTTGGCCATGTACAGCTCGTCGTTCTTCATCCGGAACGCCGAGCGGGTGTAATGCGCCGACTGCCGGGAGCTGCGGTTCTTGAACCGCGGGTACTTCGCGCGGCCGGCGAAGAAGTTCGCGAACGCCGCGTGCTGATGCCTCAGCGCCTGCTGCAACGGAACCGACGACACCTCCGAGAGGAACGCCAGGTCCTCGGTCTTCTTCCACCCGGTCAACGCGGCGTCGGTCTGCCGGTAGGAGGTCTTCTGGCCTCGCTGGTGGTACGCGGCGTGGCGTTCGGTGAGGGTCTTGTTCCACACCAGGCGCACACACCCGAACGTACGGCTGAAAACCGCCGCCTGTTCGGGGTCCGGGTAGGCCCGGCACTTGTACGCCGTCCGCATGACCAACACCTTACAACTGTCACGCTCCCATGTAAGTCGAATGACCGAATGCCGGCGGACTCCGTTCTCAGGCCGTCCCGGCTCCGCCGGGCCGCTCCTGACCGAGTCCGGAATCCTCCCCGGCCTGAAGGCCAGGGCATCCTCCGGAAAACTAGGTGAAGAGGCCTGCCGCCCGGCCACCCGCAGAGGATGCTCCGGACGCCCCCGCGGTCGGAGCATCCTCTCGCCGATCAGCCGTGCGACCGACGGGGTGTGTCAGGCCCGGACGGTCTTGAGCGCGCGGGCCCAGGACTCCAGCTGCTCGAACAGGACGACCGCCGCGTCGTCGTGCAGCCCAGCGGGCTTGAACACCGAGTAGTTCTCGAAGTCGGTGAAGAGCGAGAACGACAACTGCTGGCGTACGTGGGCCAGCTGCAGCTCGCTGGCAATGGCCCGCAGGTGTTCGATGGCCCGGGCGCCGCCGAGGGCTCCGTAGGAGACGAAGGCGGCGGCCTTGTTGTTCCACTCCCCGTAGAGGTAGTCGATGGCGTTCTTCAGAACGCCCGAGGTGGAGTGGTTGTACTCCGGGGTGACGAAGATGTATCCGTCGAACTCGGCGATCTTCGCGGCCCAGGTCTTGGTGTGCTCGCCCTGGTACTGGCCCATGGAAGGCGGGGCGGCCTCGTCCAGGTGCGGCAGCGGGTAGTCGGCCAGATCGACCAGCTCGTACTCGGCGCCGGTGCGTGCGCCGGCCCGGTCCACCACCCAGTCGGCGACGCCCTTGCCGTTGCGGCCGGGCCGGGTGCTGCCGAGGATGACGGCGATCTTCAGGTCACTCATGTGATGTTCTCCTTGCTGAGCCGGTCGGCCGGATGGTGGACCGGCGGGTATGCGGCGGGCGCGAATCGCGGCGTCGATATGGACGTGACGGCCCGCCATTCCGTTGAGCGCGGTGATGCCGTGGGCATGGCGGTCCACCGTCGCCGTAGCGGCCAGTGACAGCTCGTCGCCGAGCGTCTCGGCCTCCGTCACGGTGAACACGACGGGTGCCTGGACTCCGCGAGCCGTCAGCAGGCCGTGCAGCCTCCAGACGCCGTCGGCATCGACCTCCGCGCTGGTGGAAGTGAAGCCGATGTCCGGGTGCCCGTCCGTGTCCAGGAACGTCTTCGACCGCACCTTGCGATCACGTGCGGCGTTGCCACTGGCAAAGCTGGCCGCGTCCGCCACGGCCTGCACGTGAGAGTCGGCAGGCGCCTCGGCGACGGAGATGGTCCCCGAGCGCAGCCGGAAACCACCGCGGACGGTTCCCAGACCGAACATGTGCTTGGCGGAGAAGGCGATCGCGGAACGGGCCGGGTCGATGGCGTACTCGCCCGGAGGGGGCACTTCGGCGGTCACGTACGACTCCTATCGATTGAACTTTCAACTATCACGCTAGGGGAACTCACATGAAATTTCAAGTGTTGTCGTTTGAAGTTTCAAGAGAGCTAGACTCGCGGGCATGTCCGAAGGCCTGCCCACCTCGACCGAACAGCCGCGCTGGCTGAGTCCAGACGAGCTGGCGACCTGGCGCAGGTTCACCTTCCTGATGTACCGGCTGCCCACCGCGTTGGAGGCCCAGCTGCGCCAGGACTCGCAGCTCAGCTTCGTCGAGTACTACGCCCTCGCCGCGCTGTCGGAGCAACCCGGGCACCGGATGCGCATGGGCGACCTGGCGGTTCTCGCCAACTCCGAGCTGTCTCGCCTCTCCCATCTGATCAGCAGACTGGAAAAGCGCGGCTTCGTCCGACGCGAGCCGGACCCCACCAACGGCCGGTGCATCCACGCGGTCCTGACGGACGCCGGTCACGCCCACCTCGTCGAGGCCGCCCCGGGGCACGTGGCCGAGGTACGGAAACTGGTCTACGACGTCCTTGACCCGAACGAACTAGACGGTCTGCGCACCGCCGCAGAGAAGATCATCGACTGCATCGACTCCCGGCAGTAGGGCGACCCGGACGAGCATGACGTTTGGCCTTGGAGCGCGCTCTAAGTCAAAGGTCCGGCCGGCATCGGCCGCTCAGCTGCTTGATCCCTGGCGGTCACCTGGCGGATCTGAGCGTGATTCCCGGCAAGCGCGGCAAGACCGTTCGCGCACGGCTGATAACCGGTCGGCCGCCTGCGGGGAGCACGTCATGATCAGGTGGCATTTCGATCATATTCGGCCGGTCTGGGTGTCCTTACCGGTCCCAGAACCGGTGTTCACCGAGGATTACCCCATTGCGCCGCAGAACGCGGCCGGTGCGTTGCTACGGTGCGGCAATGACATCGTTCACCCACACCGCACCGGTACGCCAGGCGGTCATTCTCGCCGGCGGTCAAGGAACCCGGCTGCGTCCGTTCACCGACGACCGGCCCAAGCCGATGATCGAGATCGCGGGCAAGCCCATCATCGATCATCAGATCGAATGGCTGGCGTCCGAGGGCGTGGAGACGGTCATCGTCTCGTGCGGGCATCTGGCCGAGGTCCTCCAAGAGCACCTGGCCTCCCACGACCAGCCGGTCGATATCTCCACGGTGGTGGAGACCGAACCGCTCGGACGCGGCGGTGCGCTGAAGTACGCGGGCAAGCATCTACCGACGCCGAGCGGGCCGTGGTACGCCACCAACGGGGACGTGTGGACCCGGTTCTCGCTACGGCAGATGGCCGCCTACCACACCGAACGCGGCGCGACCGCGACGTTGGCGCTGGCGCGGCCCCGCCTGCCGTGGGGGGCGGTCGAGGTCGACCAGCTCGGTCACATCGTCGATTTCGCCGAGGCACCGCGGCTGCCGTACCCGATCAACGGCGGGATCTACGTGTTCGGCCCCGACATCCTCGACCTGCTGCCGGACAAGGGCGACCACGAACGCACCACCTTCCCCCAACTGGCCAAGCAGCGGCGGCTGGCCGGCTTCGCGATCGAGGGCTACTGGCGTGCGATCGACACCCACAAAGACATCCAGGAGGCCGCTAAAGAACTCGAAGGCTACCTGAACAAATAATGCCTGGTCCGTGCAGCGCAATTCCGCACGGACATAAGGCGTTTCCCGCCTTTAAATAGCATTACCGCCTGGCAATCCCGGCGGGCGCTGCCTTGATGACGCAGCACCCGCCAGGGATCTCCCGACGACGACGTCACCTCGTGCCGGTCAGCTCGCCTCGTCGAGTTGCTCCGGGGTGATGTCGAGCGGCACGGACCAGGGCGGCAGGCCGCTGACGAACAGCTCGTGCAGCAGCCGCGCCATGGAGTAATGCGGGTCGGCGGCCAGCGCCCGGTCCAACGCGAGGTTGGCCAGCGCACCCTCGCCCGCCCGCCAGGCGGCGAACGCCAGCAGGCAGGCCGGCCCGGCGAGGTAGGACTCGGGCACACGGCGCACCACGTCGCGCCACAACCCGATGTGCGCGCCGATCTCACCGTCGTCGATGCGCACCCACGCCTCGTCGCGAACCCGGAGGTTGACCAGGAGCACACCCAGCCAGGCGACCTCCTCATCAGTCGGCGGATCGCCTCCCGCCCGCGCGCGCTCGATGAGGACCCGCACCAGCCGCACCCCCTCATCGGCGACGCGGCGCCCCATCTCGCCGCTGCTCCCCTCGGCCCAGGAGACCAGGCGGCGCTCTGCCTGGAGCGCGGCCTGCCGCATCCGCTCCCCACCGACCGGCGCGATCATCCGCGCCAGCTCGTCGCGGTCCGGCAGTGCGACGAGACCCCCGGCGATGGCGGCCGCGGCCACCGCGCTGCCGCGCACGTCGACGAACGTGCCCTCCGGCGGGCAGCAGGCCGGGTCGGTGCACAGGTAGGACCAGTAGCGGGCGTCCTCGACGCGCAACACCTCGCGCAGCCGCACACCCTCGCTGGCGAGGCGGTCGCCGACCCGCTCGACGACGGGCGTCACCCGCGCGCCCGGACCGTAACCGGCGAGGATGACATCCTCAGGCCGGCGCCGCGTGATGAGCTCGGTGACATGGTCGAGGAGCGCATCCGAGGCCGTTAAGTCCAGCCGGATCGCGTATGTGCCGTCTGCGCCGCCGCAACACAGCACGACGACGCTGTCGGTGGGATGGAAGCCGACGAGGTAGGGGATGGCGGCGACGACGTCGGCGGGCGACCGGAGCCGCAAGGTGTTCGCTCTCATGGCCACGAGCCTCTCGCGCTCCGCCGCGCCCCGGCAGCCCCCGCTGAAGATCTGTGGAAAACCGTGCGTCCCGGTACGCCGCGTGGCGTTCGGTGAGGGTCTTGTTCCACACCAGGCGCACACACCCGAACGTGCGGCTGAAAACCGCTGCTTGTTCGGGGCCGGGGTAGGCCCGGCACTTGTACGCCGTCCGCATGACCGACACCTTACAACTGTCGCGCTCCCATGTAAGTCGAATGACCGTATGTCGGCGGACTCCGTTCTCAGGCCGTCCCGGCTACGCCGGGCCGCTCCTGACGGAGCCCGGATTCCTCCCCGGCCTGAAGGCCAGGGCATCCTCCGGAGGACTAGGTGAAGCCGGTTCGACGGCGGCCGGTGCCTCCAGCCACCGCCCTCCTCGGACGCAGGGTCCTTCTGTGGACGACTCTTCCTTCCCCGACCCGAACGTCTTGGGGCCGAGACGCCGGGCCCGGTCACCGGCCCGGCAGGCGCGTCGTGACCTCCTGGAGGAACCAGCCGTTGCCGTCCGGGTCGCTGAACGAGGCGAACGACCCGTAGCTCGCACGGTCCGGATCCGGGCCGGGGACCCGCCCCTGGGTCTCGGCGTGGTGGAACACGCCACCCGCGTCGTGGAACGTCTCGCTGATCTCGACGCCACGGCCGGCCAGCTCGGCCCGGGCCGCCTCAATGTCGGTCACCACCAGGTGCAGGCCCTGCGCCGAGCCCGGTGCGGCCGAGGTGATGCCGGTGCCGAAGATGATCGAGCACGCCGACCCGGGCGGTGTCAGCTGCACCACCCGGAAATCCTCCCCGGTGGCGAAGTCGGCGTCCTCTCGCCAGCCCAGCTCCTGGTAGAAGTTCTTGGCCCGGTCCACGTCGGCGACGGGCAGCACGACGACCTCAAGCTTCATGTCCACGATTTCTACTTCTCCCCCTTGTTGGTGATCTGTGCCATCGCCTCCGGCTCCTGTCCCACCGGGGGCTGGTCCCGCCATCCACCCTCACGCCACCCATCGCCAAGGCGCGGCCAAGTCTCAGCAACGATCAAGCCGCGTGCGTCGGTGATTCGACGGCATCGGCCCGCGCGCGGGCGACGATCCGGCCGCGGTCCGAGTCCGGGAAGCGGTCGAGCATCGTGCGCAGCGTTCCGGCGTCGACGTCGGCGCCGAAAGGATCCGTGCCCGGTTCGAGCCGCACGCCCTCGGCCAGGGGGCCGGCGACGACGGGGTCGAAGCCGAACGCGTCGACGAGGCGCGCGACGGTGGCGAGGTCGTCCGGGTGGTCGCCGGCGATCGCGATGGCCTTGCGTCCGGGCGTCCCGGCGGGGCGGGCCTCGTCCTCGAGGTCGTGGTAACCCATATGGTTGAACGCCTTCACCACGCGGGAGCCGTCAAGGAAATCCTGGACGATCTCGCTGGAGGACGTGCGCGGGTCGGTGAGGTCGGCGCGGACGCCGTCGACCTCCCACCAGTAGTTCATCGCGTCGATGACGAGTTTGCCGCGCAGCGCCTCGGCGGGGATGCCGCGGTACTTGCCGAGCGGGAGGGCGAGGATCGCCACGTCCGCCCGGGCGGCGGCGTCCGCCGCGGTGACCGCGACCGCGCCGGGCGCGAGGACCTCGACCGTGAGGGCGATGTCGGCGGGATCGCCGGATCCGGCGATGAGCACCCGATGGCCCGCGGCCAGGGCGAGTCGTGCGAGGACGGTGCCGACCTTCCCGGCGCCGAGGATGCCGATCGGGTGAACGTCCGCGTTGTCCATGTTCTCTCCGTTCACGACGTCAGCCCGCCAGCATGTCGCGGACCATCGGGATGACCTTCGTGCCGTAGAGCTCCACGGCCCGCAGGCGCGCGCCGGCCGCCTGCGTACCGCCGGTGTAGATGAGGTCGAATCGGCCGACGCCGAGGCTTGCGACCGCGCGGGCGATCTTGCGCGCGACCGTCTCGGGCGAGCCGATGTAGAGCGAGCCGTGCTCGATCTCGGCGTCGTACTCCTCGCGCCGGATCGGCGGCCAGCCGCGCAGCGCGCCGATACGGTCGCGGATGACGCGGTAGCCCGGCCAGTGCAGCTCCCTGGCCTCCTGATCCGTGTCGGCGATGAAGCCCGGCGAGTGCATCCCGACCGGATGCGCGGTCGTGCCGAACTGCGCGGCGGCGCGCCGGTAGAGCTCGATATGGGCGGCGAAGCGGTCAGGTGCGCCGCCGATGATGGCGAGCATGAGCGGAAGGCCGTGGCGCGCGGTGCGGACCACCGACTGCGGCGAGCCCCCCACGCCGATCCAGGTGGTCAGGCGCCCGGACTCGGTCTTGGGGAAGACGTCGGCGTTCTCGAGCGGGGCCCGTACCGTGCCCTTCCAGGTGACGGGCTTCTCGTCGAGCAGCCGGACGAACAGCTCGGCCTTCTCCTCGAACAGCACGTCGTAGTCCGCCAGGTCGTAACCGAACAGCGGGAACGACTCCGTGAAGGAGCCGCGTCCGAGGATGACCTCGGCCCGTCCGTTCGAGAGGGCGTCGACGGTCGCGAAGCGCTGGAACACCCGGACCGGGTCGTCTGAGCTCAACACGGTCACGCCCGAGGCGAGCCGGATGCGGGAGGTACGCGTGGCGATGCCGGCGAGCACGGTCTCCGGGGTGGAGATCGCGTACTCGGGGCGGTGGTGCTCGCCGAGGGCGATGACGTCCACGCCGAGCTCGTCGGCGAGGACGGCCTCGTCCATGACCTGCCGGATCGCCGCGGCGTACGAGAGGAGGGCGCCGGAGTCGTCCTCCGGGATGTCGCCGAAAGTGTCGAGGCCGAATTCGAGGTCAGACATGGAAGGGCTCCCTTGGTCGGGCGCGGACGCCCGTCCGAGATGATTGATGCGTCAATTATGTACGATGTGGTTGACGTGTCAATCAGGAGGGCCGGATGACGGAAAGCACAGACGAGCGACGCAGTGTGTTCCCGACCGTCGAGGAGCTGCGCGTCTGGCGTGACTTCATCGAGACGGCGGAGGCGCTCCGCTCCAACCTCACGTCGCGGTTGCAGAGCGAGTCCGCGCTGTCGCCGGGCGACTATGCCGTGCTCCTCGCGCTGAGCGAGGCGGACGGGCACCGGCTGCGCTCCTCCGAACTGGCCGCCGGTATCGGCTGGGAACGCAGCCGTCTCTCCCACCACCTGGGCCGCATGGAGCGGCGCGGCCTGGTCCGCCGCCAGAACTGCGCCGCCGACAACCGAGGCGCGGAGGTCGTGCTCACCGCCGAGGGCGCCGAGGCGTTCCGGCGGGCGTCGATTCCGCACCTGCGCGCGGTCCGGGAGCTGTTCATCGATGCGCTCACGCCGGAGCAGCTCACCATGGTGGACGAGATCGCCGGGGCACTCCGCGCGCACCTCGGCGCGCCGCGCGACCTCTGATCGGCGGCCCCCGACGACTTCACCGACGCCCTCGAACGCGACGCGGCCCGCGACAGAACCTGACTTCTCCGGCACGGCACACTGAGTCGGGTGGAACTACACGAGACCGTACATCTGTGGGGGCCCACGCCGGGATACCTCAACACGGCGCGCCCGTGTCGTGGTGCCGGACATCGAGTTCACCTAGTCCTCCGGAGGATGCCCCGGCCTTCAGGCCGGGGAGGAATCCGGACTCCGTCAGGAGCGGACCGGCGCAGCCGGGACGGCCTGAGAACGGACTCCACCGACATTCGGTCATTCGACTTACATGGGAGTGTGACAGTTGTAAGGTGCTGGTCATGCGGACGGCGTACAAGTGCCGGGCCTACCCCGGCCCCGAACAAGCGGCGGTTTTCAGCCGCACGTTCGGGTGTGTGCGCCTGGTGTGGAACAAGACCCTCACCGAACGCCACGCCGCGTACCACCAGCGAGGCCAGAAGACCTCCTACAAGCAGACCGACGCTGCTTTGACCGGATGGAAGAAGACCGAGGACCTGGCGTTCCTCTCGGAGGTGTCCTCGGTTCCGCTGCAGCAGACGCTGCGGCACCAGCACGCGGCGTTCGCGAACTTCTTCGCCGGCCGCACCAAGTACCCGCGGTTCAAGAACCGCAACTCCCGGCAGACCGCGCACTACACCCGCTCGGCGTTCCGCATGAACAACGGCGAACTGTCCATGGCCAAAACCCGGGCACCGCTGCGGTTCGTGTGGTCCTTCGACGACGTCGAGGTCTCCACGCTCAACCCCACCATGGTCGTCATCTCCCGAGACCCGGACGGCCGCTGGTACGTCACGTTCGCCGTCGACACCGACGCCCCCGACCCCATCGATGAGGCCGGGCACGCCATCGGCGTCGATCTGGGGATCAAGGACTTCGCGGTCACCTCCGACGCCGAACGCATCGCCAACCCCCGGCATCTGGAGCGCAAGGCCCGCAACCTGGCCCGCTACCAGCGGCGGATGGCCCGCCGTGAGCGTGGGAGCATGAACCGGCGTAAGGCCAAGGCGAAGGTCGCCCGCGCCCACCGCAAGGTCCGCAACGCCCGCGCCGACTTCCTGCATCGCGTCAGCACCAACCTGATCCGCCGGGCGGATGTCATCGTCATCGAAGATCTCGCGGTCAAGAACATGGTGAAGAACCGGAAGCTGGCGCGGGTGATCTCCGATGCGGGGTGGGGGGAGTTCCGCCGGCAGCTGGAGTACAAGGCCGAACGCGCCGGGCGCACCCTCGTGGTGATCGACCGCTGGTATCCCTCGTCCAAGACCTGCTCGGTGTGCGGGTACCTGCTCGCGGAGCTGAGTCTTTCCACCCGGCACTGGACGTGTCCGGGCTGCCGCACCCGGCATGACCGGGACATCAACGCGGCCAAGAACATCGTTGCGGCTGGTCGAGCCGTAGCCGGGCACAACCCCGGTGATGCCTGTGGAGCTGGTGTCAGACGGCAAGGGTCCTCCCTTCCGCAGTCGGCGCTGAAACAGGAAACCCGCGCTGTGAGGCGCCCGGCCTAAAGGCCGGATCGGCCACACGGCCGATGGGAATCCCCTTTCTTCAGAAGGGGGAGGAAGTCAACTCCAACCTCTTCCCCTGGCTGGTCCAGGACCTCGACGTACGCACGGTGCCGCTCGAGAAGGTCGCGGACGCCGTCGACGGCCGTACGGCGCTCGTGGCCTTCAGCGTGGTGCAGTCGGCCACCGGGGAGATCGCGCTGGCCGACCGGTTCCTGGCGGGCCTGGGCCTGCCGCCCACGGGCAGCGCGATCGTGAGCGTCGACGTGCCCGGAGCCGCCGAGCGGCTCGCGGCAGCGGGAGTGCGCGCCGCCGTACGGGACGGGCGGCTGCGGGCGGCGTTCCACCTGTACACGACGGACGCCGACGTCGACCTGGCGCTGAACGCGCTCACCTGAGACGCACATGTCTGACAAAAGGGCCAAACCGACCGCTTAACCGGAACACTGGCCAATGAGCGACAGATGATGCGAAGGTGACAGAAAGGTTTCGTCTGCTTACGGTGGTGATCGTCGGCGAATGCGCACACCCTACGACGAGAGACCATGGCTTCGTTTCTATCCGGACGGGGTCCCCGCCGACGTCGACGTGCCGGACGTGCCGCTCACGCGGCTGCTCGACGCGTCGGCCGATCGCTTCCCCGGCCATCGGGCGCTGGAGTTCCTCGGCCGCTCGATGACGTACACGCGGCTCCGCGACGCGGTGGACCGGTTCGCGACGGCGCTGGCCGGGCTGGGCGTCGGTAAGGGCGACCGGGTGGCGGTGATCCTGCCCAACTGCCCGCAGGAGGTCATCGCCTTCTACGCGGTGCTGCGGATCGGCGCGGTGGTGGTACCCACCAATCCGCTGTACACGTCGTCGGAGCTGCGGCACCAGCTGGCCGACTCGGGTTCCCGCATAGTGATCGTCTTCGACAAGGCGTACAAGACGGTGCGCGATGCCATGCCCGGAACGGCGGTCGAGCACGTCGTCGTCACCTCGCTGCCCGACTACCTGCCCTTCGTCAAGCGGGAGTTGCTCAAGCTCCCCCTCGCCAAGGCGCGCCGGCTGACCGCCGAGCTGAGCACCGAGGTGCCGGCCGACGCCCCCGTCCTGTGGTTCGACGACCTGCTCAAACAGGCGTCCGAACCGCACCCGCAGGCGATGCTCGACCCGTTCCGCGACCTGGCCGTCCTCCAGTACACCGGCGGCACCACCGGCCGGCCGAAGGGCGCCATGCTCACCCACCGGAACCTCGTCGCGAACGCGGTGCAGACCACGGCGTGGGATCCGGCGATCCGGCCGGGACGCGACGTCAGCCTGGCCGTGGTGCCGCTCTTCCACGTCTTCGGCCTGACGTTCTGCCTCACCTGCACGATCCTGATCGGCGGAACGGTCGTGCTGATCCCCCGTTTCGACCTGGACCTCGTGCTGGACGCCGTCCGCAGGCACAAGCCGACGCTGTTCCCCGGCGTCCCCCCGCTGTTCCAGCAGCTCGCCGCCGCGCCAGCGGCGAAGAAGGCGGGGGTGGGCTCGATCCGCACCTGCGTCTCGGGGGCGATGCAGCTCGCCCGTACGACGGTCGACGCCTTCAAGGCGGGGACGGGCGGGCACATCGTGCAGGGCTACGGGATGACCGAGACGTCGCCCGTGGTCATGGCCAATCCCCTCGACGGGAACGCCCGGCACGTGTCCGTCGGCGCTCCCCTGCCGAGCACCGAGGTACGGATCGTCGACGAGAACGACCCCTTCCGCATCCTTCCGGTCGGGTATCCGGGCGAGTTGCTCGTGCGCGGCCCGCAGGTCTTCGCCGGGTACTGGAACCAGCCCTCCGAGACCGCGGAGACCCTCTCCCCCGACGGCTGGTTCCGGACGGGCGACATCGCGGTGATGAGCCCGGACGGTTTCTTCACCCTCATCGACCGCAAACGCGACGTCATCATCGTCGACGGGTTCAACGTCTATCCCTCGGAGGTGGAGGCGGTGCTGCACGCCCACCCGTCCGTCGAGGAGGCGGCCGTCGTCGGTGTGCCGGACCCGGGCCACGGGGAGGCGGTCGCCGCGTACGTCATCCCGAGGTAGCCGAACGCGCCGAGCCGGGACGAGCTGCGCGCGTACTGCGCGCAGCACCTCGTCGGCTACAAGGTGCCCGCGTTCGTCGAGCTCCGCCCGTCGCTGCCGCGCACCATGCTGGGCAAGGTCCTGCGCCGGGTCCTCCGGGAGGAGCACGCACCGTCGTGAGCTCGCCTGTCCCCGCCCGGCCCGTACGGCGCCCGCCCGGCCTCGTACCGGCATCGACGCGCCGGGCGGCCCGTGTCAGTCCGCGGTGTCGAGCCGGCGCAGCGCCGCCTTGACGGTCGCGGAGTCGAACGTCGTCCAGAACGGCGGCAGCGACGACCGCAGGAAGGTGCCGTAGCGCGCGGTCGCCAGCCGCGGGTCCAGGATGGCGACGACGCCGCGGTCGGTCATCGACCGCAGCAGGCGTCCCGCGCCCTGCGCGAGCAGCAGCGCGGCGTGGGTCGCGGCGACGGCCATGAAGCCGTTCCCGCCGTGCGCGGCGACGGCGCGCTGCCGGGCCGAGGACAGCGGGTCGTCGGGGCGCGGGAACGGGATGCGGTCGATGACGACCAGCCGCAACGACGGACCGGGCACGTCGACGCCCTGCCAGAGGGACAGCGTGCCGAACAGGCAGGTCGCCTCGTCGTCGGTGAACTGCTTGATGAGCTGCGACGTGGAGTCGTCCCCCTGGCACAGCAGCGGATGCGTGAGGCGGCCGCGCAGTTCCTCGGCCGCCTGCTTGGCGGCCCGCATGGAGGAGAACAGGCCGAGCGTGCGGCCCCCGGCGGCCTCGATCAGCTCGGTCAGCTCGGTGAGGTACGCCTCGGGCAGGCCGTCGCGGCCCGGCTGCGGGAGCTGCCGCGCGATGTACAGGATGCCGGTGCGGGCGTGGTCGAACGGCGAGCCGACGTCCAGCCCCGACCACCGCAGCGGCCGCTCCGCCGCGTCCTTCTTCGCCGGCTCGTCGCCCTCGGGCGCCGCCGGCGCCTCCGCCACCCCCTCCGGTGCCGCGCCGAGCGGCGGCAGGCCCCACTGCCGGGCCAGCGGCTCGAACGATCCGCCCAGCGACAGGGTGGCCGAGGTCAGCACGGTCGTACGGCGGCCGAACAGCCGCTCGCGGAGCAGGCCGCCGACGCCCAGCGGGGCCACCCGGAGCGCGGTGGGCCGCCGGGAGTCCTCGGTGAAGGGACGGTCCAGCCAGACGACGTCGTGCCGGGAGGCCAGATCGGCCTCGAACGTCTCCAGGAGCCGCCCGGCCGTGTCGTGGATCTCCTCCAGGGCCGTGAGGGCGGCCCGGGCCGCGCCGAGCCGCTCCGCGTCGTCCTCCGCGGTCTTCAGCGTGGTGCGCAGGGCGGTCGTGCAGGCGTACGCGGCGTTCCGGACCGACAGGAGGATCACGCCGAGGGCCTGCGGGAGGACGTCCATGCGGCCCGCCGGGGTGTCGGCCAGGAGGGGCTGCAGCGCCTCGCCGGCCTCCTTGAGCCGGTCGGCGAGGTCCTCCTCGATGAGGCGGCCGCAGCGCCGCGCGGCGAACTCCACGGCCGACACGGACAGCTCCGCGGTCGCCACGGACGTCACCCGGTCCACGAGCTCGTGCGCCTCATCGATGATCACGACGTCGTGCTCGGGCAGGACCTGGAACTCCTCGAGCGCGTCGATGGCCAGCAGGGCGTGGTTGGTGACGACGACGTCGGCCTCTCCCGACTTGTCGCGGGCACGCTCGGCGAAGCACTCGGTGCCGAAGGGGCAGCGCTGTGCCCCCAGGCACTCACGGGCGCTCACCGCGACCTGGCGCCAGGCCTGCTCGGGCACCCCCGGGACGAGCTCGTCCCGGTCGCCGGTCTCCGTCGTCTCGGCCCACTCGTGGATGCGCTGCACCTGCCGGCCGGTGGCGGAGACGGACTGGGCGTCGAAGAGGATCTCGTCGGGGTCGTCGGGCTCGTCCACCTGCATCCGGTGCAGGCACAGGTAGTTGCGCCGCCCCTTGAGGATCGCGAACACCGGCGCGCGGCCGAGCAGCGGTGTCAGCGACTCGGCGAGACGCGGCAGGTCGCGCTCGATGAGCTGGCGCTGCAGTGCGATCGTCGCGGTGGAGACGACGACACAGGCGTTTTCGGCGACGGCGTGGCGGACGGCGGGGACGAGGTAGGCCAGGGACTTTCCGGTGCCGGTGCCCGCCTGAACGGCGAGGTGCTCCCCCGACTCGATCGTGTGGGCGACCGCTTCGGCCATCTTGACCTGGCCGGGCCGTTCGGCGCCGCCGACCCCGCCGACCGCGGCGGCGAGAAGGGGCCCGACGTCGGGAACGTCGGTCTTTTCAGAGGAGTCGAGGAGGTCGTCGGCCACCCGGTCAACGCTACCGGGCGGCCCGGACCGTTCGCCGCCACAGCCACGCTTTCCCCCGAGTGTGCCCGGACGGCCCGCGGTGCGGCCGCGGGCGCGGGCGATCAGGCGCGGCGGGCGGCCAGGAACTCCCCCAGCCTGCCGATCGCCTCTTCTAGGTCGTCGGCGTGCTGCAGCGTGACGATCCGCAGGTGGTCGGTCGACGGCCAGTTGAAACCGGTGCCCTGCACGACGAGGATCTGCCGGCTCTCCAGCAGGTCCAGCACGAAGCGCTGGTCGTCGTCGATGGGATAGACCTCCGGGTCCAGGCGCGGGAAGACGTACAGCGCGCCGGACGGCTTCGCGCAGCTGACGCCCGGGATCTCGTTGAGGAGCCGCCAGGCGCGGTCGCGCTGCTCGCGCAGCCGGCCGCCCGGCAGGACGAGGTCGTTGATGCTCTGGTGGCCTCCGAGCGCGGCCTGGATGGCGTGCTGGCCCGGCACATTGGGGCACAGCCGCATGTTGGCCAGCATGTCCAGGCCCTCGATGTAGGACTCCGCGTGCTCCTTCGGCCCGGAGACGACCATCCAGCCGGACCGGAAGCCGCAGACGCGGTACGCCTTGGACAGGCCGGAGAAGGTGAGGGACAGCACGTCCGGGGCGAGCGGCGCGATCGAGACGTGCTCGGCGCCGTCGTACAGGATCCGATCGTAGATCTCGTCGGCGAGGATCAGCAGCCCCCGCCGCCGGGCCAGCTCGGCCACGCCCTGGAGGAGCTCACGGGAGTACACGGCGCCGGTCGGGTTGTTCGGATTGATGATCACGATGGCCTTGGTGGCCGGGGTGATCTTCGCCTCGATGTCCGCGAGGTCGGGCATCCAGCCCTGGGTCTCGTCGCAGAGGTAGTGCACCGGCGTGCCGCCGCCGAGGGACACCGCCGCCGTCCACAGCGGGTAGTCCGGGGCCGGGATCAGCACCTCGTCCCCGTTGTTGAGCAGCGCCTGCAGGGCCATGACGATCAGCTCCGACACGCCGTTGCCGAGGTAGACGTCCTCGACGCCGACCCCGGGGAAGCCCCGCTGCTCGTAGTGCTGCACCACCGCCCGGCGGGCGGACAGGATGCCCTTGGAATCGCTGTAACCGTGGGCCACCGGCAGGTTGCGGATGACGTCCTGGAGGATCTCGTCCGGGGCCTCGAAGCCGAACGTCGCGGGGTTGCCGATGTGCAGCTTGAGGATCTGGTGTCCCTCGGCCTCCAGCTGCATGGCCCGCTTCAGGACCGGGCCCCGGATGTCGTAGAGGACGTTGGCGAGCTTGTCCGACTGGCTGACCTGCATGGAGATACCCTAACGGGCGAACCCAAGCCCGTCGCGAGGATTACCGGGCCACCGCCGGACAGGCACCCGGACGGGGGTTTGAGGCGAGAGCCGACGGCGTCCGGCGCTCCAGGACGCCCATAGCCAGTGGTACAACCTCGGCATTGGGGAGGTCACGAGCAGTCAGAGTGGTAGGCATAGGGCAAGCCCGGGCACTGTGGGCACACGAAGAGATAAATGCCTCCCATGTCGCCAAGCATCACCCCTGGCGCGCGCTGGATCCGCCGACGCTCTTCGTAGGGGAGGTCCAGCACGGTACCCGAGGCGGGAGCGTCCTCTATGGGCAACCATGCCTTCCACGACTCTCCGTCGAACTCCGCGCTCTTCACCGTGAGCAGATGGTCCATGCGCCGGCCGCAACGTGTGCAGCTTGGCCAGAACGGCTCCTGGGTCCAGCTCGGGTATCCGCCGACCTTGATGCCAGGCGCTACCGACAGGTGGGCCCAGTACGACCACTCAGTGCCGTCCTCCAACTCCTCGAAGCGTTCCTCCAACTCATCGGCGAGCTCCTCCGGGAGGTCCCAGTTGGGGTACTCAACGACCCGTTCCGGGTGCAGCACACACGGATCCGGGAGGTACTCCTCGCGGGCGCCTTCAGGCCGCGGCGGTGCGCTGAGCACCGGGCCGCGCATAGAGCCGTCCTGCCAGAACAGCTCTGGCCGGGGAACATAGCCGGCCTCGTGGTCGAAGGGACACCACAGGAGTTGCAAGACGTCCTTGCCCGCAGGAAAGGGCAGTTCGGGGACATCGGCGGCGAACAACTGGAGCACCGGCACCAGAGGCTGCGGACCCGCATGAGGAGGGGCGTAGCCGGTAGGCGGGTGATCGTCACCGCAGTAGGGCCAGGGCTGAGACCGCGGCCATAGCATCGGCCCGCCGACCGAACTATCCCGAACCCCTGGCGCCCCGCCCCGCGGATGGAGCCGGACGGCATCACGGTGAAGGGCTACGACCTCAGGAAACAGAGCCTCCACCCCGACAGGGCGCGGCGGGGTGGTACGAACCATTGCAGACAACTCCTGGGGCCGAGATCCATGAGAACCATCTCACCTAATCAGATGGACATCCCGTCCAATAGTGTGACCGGCGCAACAAACAAGCAGGCTTGATTGCATGTTTGTCGCCGTCTACCGTCGAGGCATGCCAGTGACCAGCCGCCGACGTCACAGCCGGGTCCCACGCCGTGCTCCCCGCACCCAGGAGGAGCGGCGAGCGGAAACGCAGGCCCGCCTGCTCGACGCGACCGTGGAGTGCCTGGCCGAGCTCGGCTGGTCGAGCACCTCGACGACCGAGGTGGCCCGCCGCGCCGGTGTCTCCCGCGGCGCGCAGCAGCACCACTACCCCACGAAGATGCTGCTGGTAGCGGCCGCGCTCGAACACCTCCTGGAGCGGCAGCGGCTCGCCTTCGAGCGGGCGTTCGCCGCGTCGCCGCTGGAGCGCCGCAACGTCGAGGGCGCCCTCGACCTGCTGTGGGAGACGTTCCGCCAGGCGCCCGCGCTGGCCCTCATGGAGCTGGCGATGGCCGCCCGCACCGACGAGACGCTGCGCGAGCTGAGCATCGGCATCAACGAGCGGATCATCCAGGTCATCCTCGAGGAGTTCCAGCGGCTCTTCCCCGAGTCGGTGGACGAGGAGACCGCGGGGACGCTCATCCGGACCGTGTTCGCCATGTTCGTCGGGCTGACGTTGCAGAACTCCCTCGACGACGACGCCCACGGCCACCAGGCGGCGGTGCTCACCCAGATCAAGGGCCTGGCCCGCCTGCTCATCCCGGATCCTGTCTAAGGGAGAGTCATGTCCAATCCCCCGAGCAAGACACTGGACGAGGAGATCCGCGCGACGGTCGAGGACCGCAGGTCCTACACCGGCGTGATCGAGCGCCTGTCCAAGGCGTCGGTCGACAAGCACTGGGACGCCTACGCCGACATCCCCTGGGCGGACCCGGACTTCGCGGTCGACCCGGACGATCCCCGCTGGATCCTGCCGCCCGTCGACCCGCTCGGCCGGACGGAGTGGTACCGCTCGCAGCCTCCGGGCGTCCAGTCCCGCATCGGCCTGTGGCGGGTCGCCACGACGATGAAGATCGGCCTGCAGTTCGAGAACCTGCTCAAGCGCGGCCTCCTCGGCTACGCGTACAAGCTTCCGAACGGCTCTCCGGAGTTCCGCTACGTCCTGCACGAGACGAGCGAGGAGTGCCAGCACGCGATGATGTTCCAGGAGTTCGTCAACCGGACGAACATGCCGATCAGAGGCATGCCCAAGGCCCTGGACGCCCTCTCGCAGATCGCCCCGCACATCCCCCGGATCTCCACCGAGCTGTTCTTCGTCTTCGTGCTCGGCGGCGAGGACCCGATCGACTACGTCCAGCGGAACACGATCAAGAGCGACCACGGTCTCCACCCGCTGCAGGAGACCATCATGCGGATCCACATCGCCGAGGAGGCGCGGCACATCTCCTTCGCCCGCCACTACCTCCGGCACCGCGTGCCCCGGCTCCCCGCCGCCCGCCGGCGGGGGCTCGGGGTGGCCGCACCGCTGATCCTGGGCGTGATGGCGCGGATCATGCTCACTCCCCCTGGCCCGATGGTGAAGTACTTCGGCATCCCCAAAGAGGTGATCCGCGAGGCGTACCGGACGGACGCCTGGGACGCGGAGCTGAGGAACAGCGTCGCCAAGATCCGTGACCTCGCCGCCGAACTCGGCATGATCGACGGCGTCAGCAAGCGGGTCTGGAAGGCCGTCGGCCTCTGGGACACCCCGAAGCCGCGCCGCGCCCGTGCCGCCCGTTGAGACCCACACGAGGAGTCACCGCATGACCTCCCGGATCGCCATCGTCACCGGCGGAGCCTCCGGCATCGGCCGCGCCATCGCGACCGCGCTCGCGGCGCGCGGTGACACCGTGACCGTCGCCGACATCGACGCCGAGGGCGCGAAGAAGGTCGCGGACCGGCTGTCCGCGCACGCGAAGGTCACCGCCGCCACCCTCGACGTGACGGACGCCAGCGCGGTCGCCGCGCTGTACCGGTCGGTCCGGGAGGAGCACGGCCGCCTGGACCTGGTGTTCAACAACGCCGGCATCGCGGTCGGCGGGCTGGCCGAGGAGCTCACCCTCGACCACTGGAACCGCACCATCGACGTCAACCTGCGGGGCGTCGTCCACGGCGTGCACGCGGCGTACCCGATCATGCTGGAGCAGGGGCACGGGCACATCGTGAACACCGCGTCGATGGCCGGCCTGGTGCCCGCGCCGCTGATGCTGCCCTACACCGCCACCAAGCACGCGGTCGTCGGGATGAGCCTGGCGCTGCGCGCCGAGGCGGCGAGCCGGGGCGTACGGGTCAGCGCGATCTGCCCGGGCTTCGTCGACACACCCCTGCTCGACAACGCCAATCCGGACCTGCCGGCGACCGAGACGGGGAAGAACGCCCGGCGGGCGGCCCAGCGGGTGCAGCGCAGGCTCTACCCCGCCCCGGCGCTGGCCCGTGACGTGCTGCGGGGCGTCGACCGGAACGACGCGCTCATCATCGCTCCGGCGTCCTCTCGCGCGGCGTGGCTGGCCGCACGGCTGTGGCCACGAGGCGCGGTGCGCGTCGCCGGCCTCAGCGTACGGCGCATGCGGCCCGGCCGCTGACGCGTGCGGATGCCCGGGATGCCTCCGTGCTCCTGCCCCGGGAGCTCCCCGGGAGACCGCTCCGTGCTCCTTCCCCCCGGGGGCTCCCGGCCGATCCGGCGTACGGGAGGCCGCTCAGGGCTCCTGGCCGGCCGGGAGCTCCTCGGCCGGCGGCGACGGCAGGCGCGGATAGTGCAGGTCGAAGGCCGGCCGCTCGGAGCGGATCCTCGGGATGGAGGTGAAGTTGTGCCGCGGCGGCGGGCATGAGGTCGCCCACTCGAGGGAGTTGCCGAAGCCCCAGGGGTCGTCGACGCCGACGCGCGGCGCCGTCCGCGCGGTGATGTACACGTTGTAGATGAACACGAGCGTGGACAGCCCCAGGAGGAACGCGCCGAGGCTGGAGACGAGGTTGAGCGTGGCGAACTGCCGTGCGTAGTCGGCGACCCGCCGCTGCATCCCGTCGGCCCCGAGCCAATGCTGGACGAGGAACGTCGTGTGGAATCCGACGAACAGCATCCAGAAGTGGATCTTTCCGAGCCGGTCGTTGAGCATCTTCCCGGTCATCTTCGGCCACCAGAAGTAGAACCCGGCGAACATCGCGAAGACGACGGTCCCGAAGACCACGTAGTGGAAGTGCGCGACGACGAAGTACGAGTCGGTGACCTGGAAGTCCAGCGGCGGCGAGGCGAGGATGACGCCGGTCAGGCCCCCGAACAGGAAGGTCACGAGGAACCCGATGGACCACAGCATCGGTGCCTCGAAGGACAGGTGTCCCCGCCACATCGTGCCGACCCAATTGAAGAACTTCACCCCGGTCGGGATCGCGATCAGGAATGACATGAAGGAGAAGAACGGCAGCAGTACCTGGCCGGTGGCGAACATGTGGTGCGCCCAGACGGCCATCGACAGGCCGGTGATCGCGATGGTGGCGCCGACCATGCCGATGTACCCGAACAGGGGCTTGCGGCTGAACACCGGGATCACCTCGGTGATGATCCCGAAGAACGGCAGCGCGATGATGTACACCTCGGGATGGCCGAAGAACCAGAACAGGTGCTGCCAGAGCATGGCGCCGCCGTACTGGGGATCGAACACGTGCGCGCCGAGCTTCCGGTCGGCCTCGAGGACCAGCAGCGCGGCGGCCAGGATCGGAAAGGCCATCAGCACGAGGATGCTGGTGAACAGGACGTTCCACGTGAAGATCGGCATCCGGAACATCGTCATGCCCGGCGCCCGCATACCGATGATCGTCGTGATGAAGTTGACCGCGGTCAGGATGGTGCCCATGCCGGACAGGACCAGCCCCATGATCCATAGATCCCCGCCGGTGCCAGGCGATCTGACGACGCTGTTCAGCGGCGCGTAGGCGGTCCAGCCGAAGCTCGCCGGGCCGCTGGGCACGAAGGTCGACGACAGGACGAGCAGCCCGCCGAACAGGAACAGCCAGTAGCTCAGCATGTTCATGCGCGGGAACGCGACGTCCGGCGACCCGATCTGCAGCGGCATGATCACGTTCGCGAACCCGGCGAACAACGGGGTCGCGAACAGCAGCAGCATGAGGGTCCCGTGCACCGTGAACAGCACGTTGTACTGCTCGTTGCTCATCAGCTGCAGCCTCGGCCGCGCCAGCTCGGCGCGGATGAGCATCGCCATGAGGCCGGCGACCAGGAAAAAGAAGAACGAGGTCGCCAGGTAGAGATAACCGATCACCTTGTGATCGGTCGACGTCACCCATGATTCGAGAATCCGCCCCTTCTCACGGGGCCGGGACCGCTCTGCCGCGGCCGGGGGCGTTCGACCGAGTAGGACCATGAGGTCTCCCTGCCCTGAGGGCATCGCCGCAATCCACTATTCGCCGTCGTGCCGCCATGCGCAAGAGCAGCGCTAGATGTCCACATGTGGCCCCGAGTTCCCAATTCTTGCATCTATTTCATAACGTCTCTTGATTCACACGTGCCCCACCGAAATCCTCGCGTCGCGGCGTCCCCCACGCCGCTCACGAAAGGACTGGTGGATGTCCCGAGACGGACGACGTCGTCGCGTGCTGACGGCCGCGGCCCTGGCACTGCCGCTCATCGCGGCGGGCCTGTCGGCCACGACGGCGCAGGCGAACGACCGGAGACCGGTCGCCGGCACCAAGCCCACCTGGGCGCGTGCCACAGCCGACCGCGGCAGGACCAATGACGAGCAGCGGCTCGACGCGCGGATCTGGCTGGCCGGCAAGGACCCCAAGGGCCTGGACGCCTACGCCCAGGCGGTCTCCACTCCCGGCAACCCGCTCTACCGCAAGTTCCTGCGCCCCGCCGACTTCAACGCCCGCTTCGCCCCCACGAACGAGCAGGTGAACGCCGTCAAGTCCTGGCTGACCTCCTCGCATCTGCAGGTGGACACCGTCGGGTCCAACGGCCACTACATCCACGTCACCGGGCGCGTCGCCCAGGCCAAGAAGGCGTTCGGAACCGACTTCCGCAACTACGCCGCCCAGAACACGGTCGTGCGGGCACCCGCGAGCGAGGCCACCGTCCCCGCCGCGGTCGCCTCGTCCGTGCTCACGATCACCGGCCTGGACACCGCCAAGCACGTCCGGGTCCACGGCGACACCCTGCCGCCGCCCGAGCCGAACTACTGGGTCGCCCAGCCGTGCGCGAAGTACTACGGACAGAAGGTGGGGACCGCGCAGCCCAAGGCATTCGGCAAGCACCAGCCCCGGGCGATGTGCGGCCTGCTGCCCAAGCAGCTGCGCGGCGCGTACGGCGCCACCGCGAGCGGGCTCACCGGCAAGGGCTCGACGGTCGCGATCGTCGACGCCTACGCCGCGCCGAAGATGCTCGAGGTCTCGAACCTCTACTCCAAGAAGTACGGTGACCGGCCGTTCGCCAAGGGCCAGTACCGCGAGGCCCTGCCCGCCACCTTCGACTACACCGAGGAATGCGGTGCGGCCGGGTGGTACGGCGAGGAGGCGCTGGACGTCACGGCCGTGCACGCGGTGGCGCCCAAGGCCAAGGTCGTCTACGTCGGCGCGCAGAACTGCCTCGACACCGGCCTGGACGACGCCCTCATCAAGATCGTCGACCAGCACCTGGCCGGCATCGTCAGCAACTCCTGGGGCGACCTGTCCCAGAACTACACGCAGGCGATGATCGACGCGGAAGAGTCGATCTACAAGCAGGGCGCCATCGAGGGCATCGGCTTCTACTTCTCCACCGGCGACTGCGGCTACGAGGTCCCGAACACGCCCTGCCAGGCGCGGTACGGCGCGAACGGCTCGAAGAAGCGCCAGACGGACATGCCGGCCTCCGACCCGTGGGTGACCGCGGTCGGCGGCACGACCCTCGCGGTCGACGGCCATGACCGGTACAAGTTCGAGACCGGCTGGAACTTCACCACCGACAGCCTGTCCAAGGACGGCAAGACGTGGGACCCGGCGCCTCCCGGCCACTACCCGGACAACTACGCGGGCGGTTCTGGTGGCGGCACCAGCGAGCTGTTCACCCAGCCCGGTTACCAGCGGGCGGTCGTGCCGTCGTCGCTGAGCCGGACGCTGCCTGACGGTACGAAGGCGGCCAAGCCGATGCGCGTCATCCCGGACATCGCGGCCGTCGCCGACTCGACGACCGGCATCCGGTACCCGATCTGGGCGCAGCTGCCGGACGGCACGTTCGGCTACGCCGAGAGCCGCGTCGGCGGCACCAGCCTGGCCTGCCCGGTCATCGCGGGCCTGCAGGCGCTCGCCCAGCAGCGCCAGGGCGGCGCGCCGCTCGGCTTCGCCAACCCGGCGATCTACCTGCGGGCGGGCAAGGGCGTGTACCACGACGTGACCGACCACCCGCTCGGCAAGAGCCCGGTCGCGTTCGTACGGACCAACTACACCGACCCGTACGCCAAGCAGGGCCCGCTGGTCTACGTGCTGCGCACCACCGGCAACTACGGCATCCCCAAGGGTGACGCGCTGCCCGCGGTCCGCGGCTACGACGACATCACCGGCGTCGGCACCCCAACCGCGAAGTACCTGCTGTCCTACCGATTCTGACCGTTCACAACCGGTCGTAGCCGACGGGCGAAAGGGGGCCGGGTGCGTTCGCGCACCCGGCCCCCTTTCGCGTTGCCCGGGGAGCCCGCCCTCCGGCCGTCGTGATCACGACATCGAAGCCCCGCCGCCGCAAGACCGGCCGACCGCTCTCCTACTCTTCGGAACCAACCAGTCGGCGCCCGTCGACATCGCCGCCGAGCGGTACCATCGCGGACTGGCACCCTTGATCATCGCTACCGGTGGGGTCAATCGCCATAATGGCATCATCGAGGGCCGTGAGTTCCGCAGGCTCCTCATCGAGCGCGACGTCCCCGATTCGGTCATTCGATACGAAGACCAATCGGCGGACACGTGGCAGAACGTCGAGTTCTCTCGTGAATTGATACGCGAAGCATTGAGTCTGGGTTTGCAGGTCACCGCCGTCAGCAAGTGGTATCACCGCCGGGCGATCCATGTCCTGAGAACCCTGCTTCCTGAAGTCGGGCCTTTCCATGCCATATCGTGGGAGCCGATGTACGCGGGAGAACTGGTCACCCGTGACCGCTGGCCGGGCATTCCGGACGGCCGACGAAGGGTCATCCGCGAATGGGAGGAAGTGTCGCGCCGCCTCATTGACGGCTCCTTCCAAGCGGTCAACATCTCCGACGGCGCCTGGACGCTTTCGATGGGATGAGCACGCTCGCAAGCGGCTTGGAGGAGCTGGGCGACGCGTTGGGTCGCGTGCGGCCTACGCATTGACCGGGGGTGCCGGCCGCGAGTAGTAGACCTTGACGCTCCCGCAGCTTCTCGCCAGGCTCCGGACCGGCCCGGTCACCGGCAGCCGGACCTCGCCGAAGGGAGCGATCGAGATCAGCCCGCCGATGGGCAGGCTACGCACCATCTGCTGGGTGGCCCCCGGCGGCGGGTGCTCCCAGAGGATGCACACCACCCGCACCGCGACCGTGACGCCGTTCGTGTTCTGCAGCAGCAGGGTGTCGAAGTCCTGGAGAGGCTCGGTGAACCGGGTGCCCAGCAACCGGCGCGCGTGCAGTTCCTCAGCGGCACCCGCCGGCCGCTTCGACCGTTCCTTGTGCCGTACGGTCACCTGGACGTCGGCGACGTCCCGGAAGCCGGGCCCGTCGAAGGCGAGGACGTCGAACCCGGCCGAGCGAGGTGGGAGGACGACCAAGCCGCGGTCACTCCCGTACGCGGTCCGGACCGTGACGCCGGGGAGCGCATGCCCCGCCCGGTCGAGCGGGACGAACGTCAGGGTCGGCGCCGTGGCGGTGAGTCCGTAGTTGGTCATCGTGAGGACTTGGTCCATGTAACCGGATCCGCTGGTCCGACTGAAGGCGAAGGCGATCTGTGGGTCCGGGTTCGACGAAACGAGATTGACGATGACGACGCCGAACAGCAGCACCCCGAGACCGGCGCTCGCCAGCCTGATCCATCGGCGCGCGAACCGCCGGGCCCGTTCCACCTCTGGTGGGGTGTCACGGGTCATGAACCCCTTGAGTCCCGAGGGCGGCTCGTACTCCCGCCGCAGTCGGTCGGCGATCTCGACGACCTCCGCTGCGGGGCGCGCGAGGCGTCCGGCGCGCAACGCGATCGGCGCGCCGAACCGCCGCAGGTTCGCGTGGACCTCCAGGCGGGCCGGGAGCGCCACGTCCTCCAGCGCCTGGCTGGATTCGCCGACGCGTACGACCAGCCGCTCGCCGCCTCGGCGGGCGCTCTGCTCGACCGCCGTCACGTTGGCCCACGAAAGGCGCATCTCGCACTTATGCCAGGTGATCCCGCGCGCGGTGAGGGTCAGGCCGCGCCTGGCGCGGAGTGCGGTCAGGACCGCGTTCGTCTCCAGGAACGCGATGCCGGGGATCCACAGGACCATCGGCCCTCCGGCGTCCCAGCCGAGAAACCACCTCAGTGCGATGGCGACCGGCCAGAACACCGGCCAGAACCAAACTGCGTGGCTTCGATACGCGATCCGCTGCTCATCCTGCGGTGCCGTCACTGAATTCCCGTCCATCGTTCCCGCCCCGACTCAGCGGCGAAGATCATAAAGCCGGATGTGTCGGGACCGCGCGAATATCGCGGGCCGAGGCCGGAACCGGCCTCGGCCACTGGGAGTGGCACCGACTTCGCGCATCCAGACTCGCCGGTACAGTCCCGGGTATCTCGGTCTCGGAGGGTGAACGCGTCCGCTGTCGTGGGCGGCCTGGTTCGGGCTGGGGCGGGCGTAACGCTCTGTGAAGCCACCAGGACTGGCTCCTTTATCGGGACGAACCACCCGGCAGCGCGAGCTTTCGCCGAGCCTTATGCCCGGCCCTCCGGCGACGCCCGCGTCGCCGCCGAGCTCTCCGGACAGCACTGGTCCGAACTCGGCGGACACATCAACCAGCTCTTCGACACCGACCAGTTCACCGGAACTGCGACCGCTTAGAGCCCGCGCGGATAGGTCACAGTGCGGTCGCGGTGGGATGCCCACGTTGCCATCTCAGCCCGGCGTCCAGCGACGGAGTTTCTCGGGGTTGCGCACTACCCAGATGTGCTTGATCCGGTCGCCCGCGACGTCGAAGGCGAACACCGTCACGGTGACGCCGTCTTGCTGAGCCACCAGGCCGGGCTGACCGTTGACCGTACGCTCCAGCAACGTCATATTGCCGGGCCTCCGGCGGGCGAGTTCGACCCAGGCGTGCGCGATCTGCTCGCCGCCTTCGATGGGGTGCAGGAAGGTCATGGCGCGGCCGCCGCCGTCGCCGATCGCCGTGGCGTCGGGGTCGAGCAGGCCGATGAGGGCGTCGATGTCCTTGGCTTCCCATGCCTGCTTGAAGTCCCTGACGATGCCGGCGCGCTGGGCTGCCGGAGTCACGGAAGGCTGCGAGGCCCGGATGCGGCGGCGGGCCGAGGAGGCCAGCTGGCGGCATGCCGCCGGGGTACGGCCGACGATCTCAGCCACTTCGGCAAAGGAGTAGCGGAAGACATCGTGGAGGATGAACGCGACGCGTTCGGCCGGGGTCATCGATTCGAGCACGACCAGGAAGGCCATGTTGACCGACTCATCCAGGGTGACTCGGTCGGCTGGGTCGACGGTGGTACCGCCCGGCCGCCCAGTGCTCGACTCCGTACGTTCGGGCAGCGGCTCGGGGATCCATTCGCCCACGTAGGTCTCTCGCCGTGCCCGGGCGGAGTTGAGCAGGTTGAGGCAGACGCGGCCGGCGACCGTCCTCAGCCAGGCGCCGGGGGACTCGATGGCGTCCTGCTGCTGCGGGGACATGGCGTACCAGCGGGCGTAGGTCTCCTGGACGGCATCCTCGGCCTCGGCCAGCGAGCCCAGAAGCCGGTAGGCGAGATTGATCAGCTGCCGCTGCTCGCTGATGATCACGCTGAGAGCTGGATCGAGCCGGCCGTGTCCTGGCCTGGACTGTTTGGTCATGGGTGTCGCCGGCCCTCCTCGGTCTCATCGGCCCTCACCACTTCGACAAGACACCGCACCGGAATGTGAGGTCGGCGCCCCACCTCACATTCCGCGGGGCGGTCTTGTCGTACCAGAAGAGACGAACACACCATCCAGCGGGCAGGAAGCTCGGGAGACACCAGGACCCGCTCCTCCGTCCCCCGCGATCGCGCTCGGACGGCACCACCTGCTCGTTATGACCCGCCACACACGACCAGCCAGGAGACACCATGACGACTTCGGTTCCAGCAGCATCGTTCACTGATCCGGCGGCCGCGCAGACCCTGGAGCGGGTGGCCGCTGCGTTGAGGGAGAACAATTTCGCCGTCGAAATCCTCGATGACGCCGCCGCCGCGCGTACCCGCGTCAGAGACCTGATTCCCGAGGGCGCCAGCGTGTTCACTGGGGCCAGCGAGACCCTCCGCCTGTCCGGCATCGATGAGGACATCAACAGCAGCGGGCGATACGAGTCCGTCAAGGCACGCAGCGTGACCATGGACCGCGCCACCCAATTGGCCGAGATCTGGCGGACGATCGCCTGCCCCGACGTCATTGTGGGCAGCGTCGCCGCGGTCACCGAGACCGGCTCCCTTGTGGCCGCCTCGGCCAGCGGAAGCCAGTTGGCCGGCTACTCGGGCGCCGCGGCCCGCGTGATCTGGGTCGTCGGAGCGCAGAAGGTGGTCCCTGACCTGAGCACCGCGCTGCACCGCATCGAAAACCACTGCCTCTCGCTGGAAAACGAGCGCGCCATGAAGGCCTACGGGGTGCCCAGTGCCCTCAACCGCATTCTCGTCCTCAACGCAGAACCCCACCCCGGGCGTGGCACCGTCCTGCTGCTCCGCGAAGCCATCGGATTCTGACACCCCCCGTCGGGCAGCGGGCCCAGATCCTCGTGCACGAGTAGCGGTGTCAGACCTTGACTCCCGCGCGGGTGAGCATGTGGAGCATGCCGTCGATATAGGCCGCCAGGCCGGATGCGAACTGCTCGTCGGACGGCAGCTCCACGATCTCGTCGACCAGGCTCACCACCTGCGGGAAATCCTCGGTGGGGAGCCCGTGGTAGAAATGCCTCCGCCGCCGGCGTGCCTCGGCGCCGTCGGCCGCGTCCGCGCGGCCCCAGCGGCGTGGGACCTGATAGCCGGCGAAACCGATCGTGTAGGTGATCAGGAACCCGTAGCACCGCACCGCCAGCGGGCCGGGAATCCCCGCGTCCACCAGCCGCTGCAGAACTGCCTCCATCGCGCCTCCCACGGCGCGCCGGCTGTCGGTGATGCGCGTGGTGAGCAGCCGGACGACGCTGGGATGTTCGCGCATCATTCGAGAGAACGCGTGCGCGACGGTGTGCAACGCCTCTGCCGGCCCGGCGTCGGGTTCGTCGGGCAGGTGCATCCCGCCCAGCACCCGGTCCCCCATCGCGTCGAGGATCTCGTCCTTGTTATGGAAATACCCGTACAGCGTCATCGTGCCGACGTTCAGCTCGCCTGCGAGCCGGCGCACGGTCAGCCGGTCGAGGTCTGCTTCGTTGTCCGCGATGCGCAGGGCGACATCGATGATGCGGTCGCGCGTCAGTGAACGGTCACGCCCTCTTTGTCCCCGAGACATGAAATCCCTTCGTAACGCCGGTCAAAGCGTACGGTACGTCGGTGTTTCCGTCTCCGGGGTGATCGAGCGGCCGGCGACGCGACGCGTTCGCCGCCGGCCTCGATGCGGTCTTCGCTACCGGGCGGCCTCGGCAAGTGTGCGCTTGACGAGCCGGCCCTCTTGCATCACCAGCACCACGTTCGCCGGGTCGCCGAGCGTGTCGATGTCGGCGACCGGATCACCGTCGCACACCACGAGGTCGGCGATCTTTCCCACCTCGACGGTGCCGAGCGTCTCGTCCAGGCCCAGCAGCTGGGCGGCGTTCAGCGTCCCGGCGCGGATGGCCTCCAGCGGCGACAGGCCCAGCTTGACCATGTGGCCGAGTTCCCGGAGGTTCTGGCCGTGCGCGAAGACGCCCGAGTCGGTGCCGAGCGCCACCTTCACCCCACGCCGGACCGCCTCGCCCAGCCGGTCCACGGCGGCTTCGGCCATGCGCATCTTCTGCTCATAGGCCGCGGCCGTGTAGAGCCCCCGATCGATGTGGAAGGTCGACAGGGTCGGGACCACGAACGCACCCGTCTCCAGCATGAGGTCGATGCCCTCATCGTCGATGAGATAGCCGTGTTCGATGCTGGACACGCCGCCGCGCAGGGCGTTCTTGATGCCCTGCGTGCCCTGCGCGTGCGCGGCGACCGGCCGGCCGCGGTGCCGGCGGGTCTCCTCCACGACCGCCGCGATCTCCTCGACGGTCAGGCCCTCGTCCTCGGGCTGGTCGCTCGGGCTGTTCACACCACCGGTCGCGCAGACCTTGATGACATCGGCGCCCTCGCTGAGCAACCGCCTCGTCGCCAACCGGACCTGGTCGGGATCGTCGGCGAGCTCGCTGAACGGCCCCACAAGGGCCGACGGGTCGTACCCGCTCGGCAGGCTGAAGTCGGCGTGGCCGCCGGTGTGGCTCATCAACCGCAACGCGACGTGCAGCCGGGGACCCTCGATCAGGCCGAGAGCCACCGCGTCCCGGTAACCGGCGTCGATGCCGCCGAGGTCGCGCGCCGTCGTGACTCCCGCATGCAACGTGTCTCGCATACGCTGCGCCCGCTCGAAAACGGTCACCGTCGGCCGGTTGGTCACCAACCTTCCGGTGAAGTCGGCGTTGCTGTCCATGAGGAAGTGCACGTGGCAGTCGAAGAACCCCGGCAGCAGCGTGCGCCCGTCGAGATCGACGACCGTCGCGCCGTCGATCCGCGGCCGTGAACCCTCCGGCCCGACGTAGGTGAATCTGCCGCCCTCCACCACCACAGCCGTCGACTCGGCGGGGGCGGCGCCGGTTCCGTCCACCAGCCGGGCACCGGTGAACACGGTCGGAGCCGGCGAGTGCTGCCTGCGATTCTCGGTCATGCCGTACCTCTTCTGCTCGTGAGTCATCGACGGCGCTCCGGCGTCTCCTCCGCGAAGACCGGCGGGCGAAGCGACGCCCAGGGGCGTTCGGCCTCCAGCTGCGCCGCCACGGAGACCAGGAGGTCTTCCCGGCCGTAGGCCGCGGCCAGCTGGATTCCGATGGGCTCGCCGGACTCGGTGAGCGTCGCGGGGACCGCGATCGCGGGCTGCCCGGTCGTGTTGAACGGCGCGGTGAAGGTGAGCACGTCCACCGATCTCTGGAGGCCGTCGGCTTCCTCCCACGGCCACCCCACCGGCTTGGGCGGCGTGGCGAACACCGGGCTCAGCAGCAGGTCGAAGTCCTGCCACCAGTTCGCCATGTCGGCGCGAAGCCGGCCCTGCCAGGCAAGCGCGTCGGCGAGTTCCAGCCCGGTGATCTCCCGCCCCCGCCGTATCCAGAACCGGGCGACGGCATCGAGATCGTCGGGGCCGGGCCGCTCGCCGAGTTCCGCGATCAGCGCCTCGATGGTCTGGACGGCGGTGACGCTCAGCGCGTCGAAGAAGGCCTTCAGGCACATCGGATCGAGCATCGGCTCGGGGTAGGCGTCCTCGATCTTGTGCCCGAGCCGCTCGAGGATCCGGGCGGTGTCCAGGACGGCCTCCCGCACCGGCTCCACGACCTGTGGGGCGTGGTCGGGCGCGTGGGCGAGAACCCCGATCCGGAGCCGTCCCGGATCGCGACCGACCATCGAGGCCAGGCCACCCGGCGGAAGGGGCGCGGGGCCGCCCCGGTCTCCGGGCGCACCGCCGCTCACCGCGTCGAGCACCGCCGCCGTGTCGCGCACGGTCCGCGTGACCACCGCGGGGACACTGTGCCCCCATCGGTTGGGCTTGCCCGGGCCCGCGCTGATGCGCCCCACGCTCGGTTTCAAGCCGACCAGGTGACAGAACGCGGCCGGCATCCGGATCGACCCACCGCCGTCGCCGCCCTGCGCCACGGGCACCATTCCCGCGGCGACCGCGGCCGACGCACCGCCCGACGAACCACCGGAGGTCAGGTCGGTGCGCCACGGATTCCGCGTGACACCGTGGACACGGCTCTCGCTGACCGAGACCAGGCCGAACTCCGGCGTCGAGGTCTGGCCGACGACGACGAACCCGGCTTCCCTGAGCCGCTGGTTGATGAGGGCGTCCTCCCGCGCGACGCGGCCGTGCCTGGCCACCCACACGGATCCGTAGTTCGCCGGGTCTCCCTTGCTGTCGTTGAGCGCCTTCACCAGAGTGGGCACACCCGCGAACGGGGCGTCCCGGCGCACGGTGTCCGCCTCGGCGAGCGCCTGGTCGTACCTCCGATGCGTGATGGCGTTGATCTGCGGGTTCGTCGCCTCGATGCGCTCGATGGCGGCCGTGACCAGCTCTCTCGGTGACGCCTCGCCCCGCCGTACGAGGTCCGCCTGAGCCACGGCGTCCATCGGCGACGTCATTTCGATCCCTCCCGATCCGCGGGGAAGTGGCACGCCACCGCATGCCCCGCACTCAGCGTGGACAGTTCCGGAGCCTCCGCCCGGCATCGAGATTCGGCCCTGGGACATCGAGCGGCGAACACGCACCCCCGGGCTTCTTCCGGCCGATCACCCGTGTCCGGTGGGCTCGCCGCGCCCGATTCGGGCCGGTCGCGCGGATCGGGTGACGGAACGGCTTCGAGCAGCGCCCTGGTGTACCAGTGCGCCGGCGAAGCGAACAGCGCTTCCGCCTCCGCGATCTCCACGACCCGGCCCGCGTACATCACCATCACCCGGTCCGAGATGGCCTGCACCACCGCGAGGTCGTGGGAGATGAAGACGTAGGTCAGCTCCTCCGCCTGCTGGACCTTGAGGAGCAGATCCAGTACCTGGGCCTGTACGGAGACGTCCAGCGCCGAGGTCGGCTCGTCCAGGACCACGACCTGCGGCCGGGCGGCGATCGCGCGGGCGATGGCGATGCGCTGCTTCTGCCCGCCGGAGAACTCGTGGGGCAGCCGGCCCGCGGTCTCCGGAGGCACGCCGACCTCCGCCAGCACCTCGTCGATCCGCCGCCGTGCCTCGCCGCCGGTCACGCCGCCGGCGGCCAGCGGCTCGCGCATCGATGTGACCACGCGAAGCTTCGGGTTCAGCGAGCCCGCCGGGTGCTGGAACACCATCTGCACGGCACGCCGGAAGGCTTTCAACCGCTTGCCCCGCAGCCTGCCGTAGTCGGCTCCGTTCATCTCCAGCCGGCCCGCGCTGGGCTGGTCCAGCCGGACCAGCATCTTGGCGAGGGTGCTCTTGCCGGAGCCGGACTCGCCGACGACGCCGAGCACCTCTCCCCTGCCGACCCGCAACGAGACGTCCCGGACCGCATGCACGACACGGCCTCGTGCCCGGAAACTTCGGCTCAACCCGTCCACCACGAAGAGCGGGGCACCATCCAGGTCGGTTCCCCCGCCCGCGCCCTCCGCCGGCCGGCGCCTGGCGCGCTCGCCCAGTTTGGGCACCGAGCCGAGCAGCATCCTGGTGTAGTCCGAGGTCGGACGCAGGAGCACGTCCTCCACGGCGCCGCTCTCGACGATCTCGCCGTCCCGCATGACCGCCACCCGGTCCGCGGTCTGCGCGATGACGCCGATGTCATGCGAGATCAGCAGGATCCCGACGCCGAACTCGTCGCGGACCGTCCGCAGCAGGCGCAAGATCTCCGCCTGCACGGTGACGTCGAGCGCCGTCGTCGGTTCGTCGGCCAGCAGCAGGCGTGGCTCGCCGGCCAGCGCGAGCGCCATCGCCACGCGCTGCCGCAGCCCGCCCGAGAGCTGATGCGGGTACTGCCGGGCCCGGTGCTCCGGTTCCGGCACTCGTACCCTGCGCAGCAGCTCGAGCACCGCGTTCTGCCGTGCCTTGCCCTTCAGGCCACGGTGCCGCGCCACCACCTCGCCGATCTGCCGGCCGACCCGCATGCTCGGGTCCAGCGCTCCCATGGCGTCCTGGAAGACCATGGCGACCTCGCTGCCGCGCAGTCGCGTGAGCGCCTTGTCGTCGGCGGCCGCCAGGTCGGTGCCGCACACCTCGAACGTCTCAGCGGACACGTGCGCCTGTTTGGGCAGCAGTCCGAGGCATGCCATGGCGACAGAGGTCTTCCCACTCCCACTCTCGCCGATCAGGCCGACGATCTCCCCGGCTCGAACCGTCAGGTCGACGGCGCGGACGCTGTCCGGCGCCGTGCCGTAGCGAACATTGAAATCGCGGCACCTCAGCACGGCTTCTCCGCGCCGCGCGTCGTCCTTCTGCGTCTGTCCGGGGTCGTCCGCAGCTGCGACCTTCATGGTCTCTCCGTCACCCGATCCATGCGTCTTTCAGGAACATCCGGGTGCTCGACGGTTCGGTCTTGAATCCCGCGAGCTTCTTGGACCACACGTCGTACACCGGGGGCGCGGCATACGGGACGAGCATGTACACCCGCTCCGCGACGTACCGGTTGATGTCCGCGTACGTCTGACGCCGTTTCTGGTCGCCACCCGTCTCGTGGATGGCGTTCGACATCTGCCTCCACAGCTCCGGGTCGTTGACCTTCGTCGTCTTCGAACCCTTCTGGAACCACAGGCTCAGGTACTGGCTGGGGTCGGCGTTGAGCGCGGACGTCAACTGGATCATGTCGGCGTTCCAGTTGCCGGACAGCAGGTTGCTGGTCAGCTGCTCGAAGGGGACCTGCATGATGTCCACCTCCACGCCGATCTTCGACAGCTGTTCCTTGATGAGCTGCGCGGTGGCGAGCTTGTCCGGCCGGTTCGACCGGATCGCCAGCTTGAGCTTCACGGCTCCCGCCCCCGACGCGGCGAGAAGCTGCTTCGCCTTGTTCGGGTCGTACTGGGTGCCCGGCAGGTCTCCCGTTTGGCCCGCCATGACCGGGTCCCCGGGCGGGATGATCCCCGAGGCGACGCCGGCCCCCTGCGATCCGACGCTGATCAACTGCTTCCGGTCGATGCCGAGGCTGATCGCCTGGCGCACCTTCTCGTTCGCCAGCGGACCGCTCACCGTGTTCAGGCCCAGCCAGTAGGCGCCGACGTCGTATCCGTCACTCACCGTGAACCTGCGCTTCAGCACGGACGCGTTCTTGGGCAGGACGACCTGAATGACGTCCACGGTCCCGGACTGCATGGCCTGCACGCGGGTCGACTCATCAGGTATGACGCGGTAGTCGACCTCGTTGATGTACGGCTTTGGCTTGTCCCAGTAGCCGTCGAATCGAACGGTCTTGATCAGGGAGCCTTCCCTGAAGTCCGCGAGCTTGTACGGGCCCGTCCCGTCCTCCTTCGTCTTGAGGTCGTTGGCCGAATGAGACCGGACCCACTGCTCGTTGACGATGCCGGCGCTCCACGGCTGGGCGAGCAGGTGCAGCAGCGAGGACTGCGGATCGGCCAGCTTCACCACGACCTTGTCGTCGCTCGGAGCGGTCACGTCCTTGAACTTGTAGAGCGGCCCGTACGGCGAATGCACCGCCGGGTCGACGATCCTCTTGAGGCTGAACACGACGTCGCTCGCCTTCAGCGGGCTGCCGTCGTGGAACGTGACGCCTTGGCGCAGCGTGAACTCGTAGGTGGTCGGCGACGTCTGCTTCCACGAGGTCGCCAATGCCGGCTTCAGGGTGCTGCCGTCGGACCCGAGTGAGAGAAGGCCCTCGTAGAACTGTGCGGCGAAGCGCTTCGCGTCGAACGCCTGGGCCAGGATGGGATCGAGCCCGCTCAGCGGCTGGCTCTCGTCGCCGACGGTGAGAATGCCGCCGCGATGGGGCGTGCCGCCTCCCGTACCGGACTGCGTTTGGCCGCTGCCCCCGCAGCCCGCCAATGTGATCGACGTGGCGGCGATCGCCGCCACGGTGAACGCCAGTCTCCTGACCGGCATACGTGAGGTCATGGTGCTGTCTCTTTCTTTGCGGGCCTGATGGGGAGGAGCGATTGGTCGCCGGCGCCGTGCGGGGCGCCGGTCAGACGACAGAGCGGCGTGAGGTCGCGAAGCCTTCGCCGATGAGTCCCCAGCCGATCGAGGACAACAGCAGGGCCCCGCCGGCGCCGAGGACCAGCCATGGGGAGTCCGTCAGGTAGTTCTGGGATTCGGCGATCATCCGCCCCCAGCTCGGGGTCGGCGGCTGAACGCCGAGGCCGAGGTAGCTCAGCGCCGACTCCAGCAGGATGACGATGGCCGCCGAGTTCGCGAGCTGGACCATCATCAGGGGAAAGACGTTCGGCAACAGGTGCTTCACGACGATCGTCGAGGACCGCACGCCGGAGATCCGCGCGGACAGAACGAATTCCAGCTCGCGGAGTTCGACACACCGCGCCCGGACGATCCGCGCGAAGTGCGGAAGCGACACGATCGACAGCACCGCGATCAGGGTCGTCATCGAGGACGAGAAGACCGTCACGGCCGCCAGCCCGAGCAGGAGCGACGGGAACGACAGCAGAAGGTCGACCCCGCCCATCAGCAGGGCATCGAGCCAACGACCGCCGACACCCGCCGCGAACCCGACGGCCGAACCGGCCACCAGCGCCAGCACCGAACCCGCCAGCGCGATCGACAGCGACGTGCGCCCGGCGACGCACAGCCGGACGAAGTAGTCCCGGCCCAGATCGTCCGTGCCCAGCCAGTGGGTCCCGTCGGGGGCGGCGAAGGGCTTCCCGGCGACCTCGCTCGGGGAGAACGGCCGGATCAAGGGCGCCACGTACGCGAGGGCGAACATCAGCACGAGGAGGCCGAGACCGACGGCGACTCCGACGCCGATTCGGGCACCCCGCCGCCGGGCACGAGCGGCGGATGCGTTCTCGGGGGATTCGTTCCTGTCCGCGGGCGCGTCGGACAGCACCGGCGACTCGCTCATCGCGATCCACCCACTCTTGGATCGATCAGCAGGTGGATCAGGTCCACTACGAGGTTCATCACGATGTACACGAGTCCGAGCAGCAGGATGCAGGCCTGCGTCACCGAGTAGTCCTTCTGCATCAGCGAGTTCACCGTGAGCTGGCCGATGCCCGGGATGGCGAAGACGTTCTCGATCAGGATGGAGTTGCCGACCAGGCCGGCCAGTTGCAGCCCGGCCACCGTGACCACGGGGCCCGACGCGTTCCGCAGACCGTGCCGGAGTGTCGCCTGCAGGCGCGTCGCCCCGGTCGCCAGCGCGGTGCGGAGGTAGTCCTGTTCGTAGACCTCGATCATCGAGGTGCGCATGAACCGGCACAGCGTCGCGCCGAGGGGAAGCCCCAGTGCGAGCGCCGGCAGGACGGTGCTCTGCAGGTTCCGCACCGGGTGGTCCGAGAACGGGACGAATCCAACGCTCGGCCAGCTCGGCACGGCGATCGAGGCCACCAGGACCAGACAGACACCGAAGACGAACACCGGGGTCGCCAGTCCCAGGAAGGCGGCGCCGCGGGCCATCCGGTCGAAGGTCCGGCCCTGGCGGAGGGCCGCGATCGCGCCGGCGGGCACGCCCCACAGGATCGACACGACCGTCGCGGCCAAGGCGAGCTCCAGGGTGTTCGGGAGTCTCTCCTTGATGAGCTGGAGCACCGGCAGTCCGTTGTAGACCGAGACCCCGAAGTCCCCGTGAAGGAGCCTGCCGAGCCACATCAGGTACTGCTCGGTCAGCGGGCGGTTGAGCCCGAGATCCTGAGCCAGCCGTGCCCGGGTCGCCGCGTCGGAGTACGGCCCGGCCAGAACGTCGGCCGGATTCCCGGGGAGCAGCCGGACGAGTCCGAAGGCGACGATCGACAACACGAACAGAACGGCGAGCCCGCGAAGAACCCGCCGGGCGATGAACGCTGTCAACGGTGGCAGGGCGATTGCCCGCCCGACCAGTCCCGCAGCCACGGAACGGTGGCTCGGTGGGCCCAGCCCGGTCGCGTGCATCCGCAGACCTCCTCGTCGGGGTACGTACTAAGTACGTGATATTGGGCGGAACCCTGCCCAGACGAAGGGCTGTGGCCAAGCGACTCGTCCCGCTCAGCGGACCGGCGCGTTCAGGCAGGCAGCATGGCTGCCGCCCGGAAAAGACCCGTCGATGTGGCAAGCCGGTCGTTCGCGTCTTCGGCGGCGTGCGCCGATGGCGGCTGCGGGGTCAGAGGAGTCCTCGGGTCCGTCTCATGCGCGCATGACGGAGCGGAGTTGCTCGCGGGCGTCGCGCATCTCCGGCAGGCCCGCCCAGCGGCCGGACAGCCGGTAGACGTCGGCGATGTGGGTGTTCACCCGTACGGAGGAGACGAGCGGCGCGATGCGCGCCAGCGCGGTCATGCGGTCGGCGGCCATGGACGCGTCGTCCGCCCGCAACGCCGCCTCGACCTCCCACGCCTGGTAGGCGACGAAAAGGAGGGCGGAGCACTGCGCGCCGAGGCGGACGGCCTCGGCGATGGTGGCCCGCGCTCCGTCGTGCTCACGCATGCCGAGCATGGCGACCCCGACGTTTCCCAACATGTCGGACGTCTCGTGCGTGGGCAGGCCGTCGACGGCCAGCGC
This sequence comes from Actinoallomurus purpureus, assembly GCF_024055795.1. Lineage (GTDB taxonomy): Bacteria > Actinomycetota > Actinomycetes > Streptosporangiales > Streptosporangiaceae > Actinoallomurus > Actinoallomurus purpureus. The sequence continues at coordinate 157,902 of NZ_JAMXMY010000017.1, forward strand.
CTCCTCCAGCACCTCGCGTGCCGCGCGCTCCCGCCCGGGGACCAGGGCCAGGGAACGCCCGAGCCGCAGCCGCAGCCACGCCTGGCGGTCCGGGGACAGGTCACCGAGCCGCAGGCCGAGCCGCGCGTACATCGCACCGCGGTCACCGCGCCGCTGGTCGATGTTGATGCGGCTCAGCGCGCTGTACGCGTCGGCCTGGGCGCGGGTGCTGCCGGAGCGGCGCGCCAGGTCGAGGGCGAAGACCCCGGTCTGCTCGGCCGCGGTGTAGCGCCGGGAGTCGTACAGCACACGCGCCGCCTCGCAGGCGAGGCCGGAGGACGCCTCCTGCAGCGCTCGATCGGACCCGTTGATCGCCGGTCCGACCTTCCGGAGATGGCGCAGTGCCGTGGAGACGATCGGGATTCCGCCCTGCTGATAGCGGTCGTGCACGAGCCGTTCGGCGAGTTGCCGGACGTAACCGGGATCCTGATAGGGGCCGACCTTCGGAGAGGGCACGAATGTGATGGATGCGGCCGCCGCGACGAACTCTCTGCGCCTCACGGGATCGTCCTCCGAAATGGGCGATATGCGTACCTCCCAACCTACGCGGCTCAGTAGTCGTTCCGTCCGGGCGATTCCGGGATCGCGCATGCCTCGCGAAGCCTGGGACACCCAGCTCTGGGATACGCCCAGCTCACGGGCCAGATCCAGTTGCGACCAGCCGCGCAATCCCATGATCGATCGAAGCGCCTCCGGGAGGCCGTGACCGTCCATATTCGCAGAGTAGTGCGCACCGCACTCACCCGGCTACCGTCACCACCCGGAACGCATGCATCATTTCCAACAGAACAGAGCACCTCTAGAAACAGCGACATTGACCAGCGGAAACAGCAGGTGTCGACGGCCCGTTCGAAGACCGGCGATTCCGGAACGGAACACCGATGGGCGTATGCCCCACTCCCCACCGCGAAGCGCTCGAACACGCGCTCCGCGCCCTCGCCGACGCGGTGACCGGATTCGGGCTCCACGTCACGATCACCGGGCCCCTGACGCTGTCGGTACGCGGTGAGCGGCCCGCGCCCGAGGAGCCGGACGGCCGCCTCGCCTGCCTCATCGAACCGGCGGAGCCGCTCAGTCAGTCCGTCACGATCGAGTCCCACGGCAGCCGGCTCTGGTGGTGCTGGCTGTGGACCGACGCCGGCCCCGGCGGACCCGAGTCCGAGCCGATCCGGCCGATCGAGGAGATCGACGAGGTCGCCCGGCGCATCCGCACCGTCGTCGCGCTGGCCTCCACCACCTGACCCGCCGGCGGTCCCGGTCGGGGCGACCACGGGAGGATCACCCTTCGACCCCGCCGTCAGCGCACAGAGCGGCAGAGCCCGCATCGAACCGGACCTCCCCGTCGACCCGCGCCTCGAGATCTCGCTGAAGACTCATAAGACTCCGGTTACCCGCCGAGCAGGTTTCAACCGCGTGCGCCGGGAACCGCACCCTAGGTAGGCACACGAGGAGGAGAGATGACGCGCACTGTCGCCGATTACCTGGTGGAACGCCTCCGCGAGTGGGGTGTGGAGTACCTGTTCGGCTATCCGGGTGACGGGATCAACGGCATCATCGCCGCACTGGGACGCGCCGACGACAAGCCGCAGTTCGTGCAGGCCCGGCATGAGGAGATGTCCGCCTTCCAGGCCGTCGGGTACGCCAAGTTCAGCGGGAAACCGGCCGTGTGCACGGCGACCAGCGGCCCTGGCGCGATCCACCTGCTGAACGGCCTCTACGACGCCAAGCTGGACCACGTCCCCGTGGTCGCGATCGTCGGGCAGACCGCCCGCTCGGCGATGGGCGGCAACTACCAGCAGGAGGTCGACCTGCTGTCGTTGTACAAGGACGTCGCCAGCGAGTACGTCCAGATGGCGACCGTCCCGTCCCAGCTGCCGAACCTCCTCGACCGGGCGATGCGGATCGCCCTGGACGAGCGGGCTCCGACGGCCATCATCATCCCCTCCGACCTGCAGGAGGAGCCGTACGAGCCGCCGACCCACACGTTCAAGAACGTCCCGTCCAGCGTCCCGGGCTACACGCCTCCCGTCACCGTCGCGCCGCCGCGGGAGGTCGAACACGCCGCGGAGATCCTGAACGCCGGTGAGCGGGTCGCGATCCTCATCGGCCAGGGCGCCCGGAACGCCGCCGCCGAGGTGCACAAGGTCGCCGAGCTGACCGGTGCCGGCGTGGCCAAGGCCCTCCTGGGCAAGGACGTGCTGCCGGACACCCTGCCGTACGTCACCGGCTCCATCGGCCTGCTCGGGACCCGGCCGTCGTACGAGATGATGCGCGACTGCGACACGCTGCTGATCGTCGGCTCGAACTTCCCGTACTCGCAGTTCCTGCCCGAGTTCGGCAAGGCCCGGGCGGTGCAGATCGACGTCGACGGCAAGCTCATCGGGATGCGCTACCCGACCGAGGTGAACCTTGTCGGCGACGCGGCCGAGACGCTGCGCGCGCTGATCCCCAAGCTGAAGAAGCAGAAGAACCGCGCCTGGCGCAAGAAGATCGAGAAGAACGTCGAGCGGTGGTGGGGCACGGTCGAGCGCGAGGCCATGGTCGGCGCCGACCCGATCAACCCGATGCGGCTCTTCTGGGAGCTGAACGAACGGCTGCCCGACAACGCGATCCTGAGCGCCGACTCGGGATCGGCCGCGAACTGGTACGCCCGTCACCTGAGGTTCCGTGCGGGCATCCGCGGCTCGCTGTCCGGCACGCTCGCCACGATGGGCGCCGGTGTGCCGTACGCCATCGGTGCGAAGTTCGCCCACCCGGACCGCCCCGCGATCGCCTTCGTCGGCGACGGGGCGATGCAGATGAACGGCCTGGCCGAGCTCATCACGATCCGCCGCTACGTCGACCAGTGGAGCGACAGGCGGCTGATCGTCGCCGTGCTGCACAACAACGACCTGAACCAGGTCACCTGGGAACTACGGGCGATGGGCGGCGCCCCGAAGTTCGAGGAGTCCCAGGTGCTCCCCGACATCTCCTACGCCGGGTTCGCGCGGTCGATCGGCCTGGAGGGGATCCACGTCGACAAGCCCGGCGACATCGGCGCCGCCTGGGACCACGCGCTGAGCGCGGACGGGCCGGTCCTCCTCGACGTCCGGTGCGACCCGGACATCCCGCCGATCCCGCCGTACGCAGAGTTCTCCCAGATCAAGGACATGGCCGAGGCGGTCATCAAGGGCGACGCCGACCGGGTCGGCGTCGTGAGGAAGGGCATCAAGACCAAGGTCCAAGAGCTGATCCACCACTGACCGCGCGGGCCGGCCCCGCGCCCGACCACCGCGGACCGGCACGCCGATGCGGGCCCCGTCCGGGGCCCGCCTACGGCTAACTAGCCGTGCTCCACGTGCTCGGATCGGTGCGGTCCGCCCTCGACCTCGCGTCTGACCTCCCGCTCGGCCCGTTGCCGGGCCTCCGCGAAGTAACGCTTGGGATCACGGATCATGCGCTCCGATCGATCGTCGGAGTCCTGCACGACGATGTCGTCCGCCATATCCACTCCCTTCCTATGCGCAAGTGTCGGTGCCGTCACGGCGTAGGTCAATCTGGATCATGGTCTGCCGTCGTACGCCGTGGCTCCGTCCGGTCATCGGCCGATCATCGGCCGATCCGCAGCAGTCCCTCGTCCGGAGCGCCGTACGCGAGGGCGTCCGCGAGCAGACCGGCCAGCAGCCGCACGAACGGCACCTCCGCCTCGGTCACCCCGGCGACGTCGATGGCGTCCACCGTCAGGATGCCGAACGCCCGGTGGCCGGCGACCACCGGGACCGCGACGAAGGACCGGTACCCGTGCTGCGCCGAGCCGCGCCAGCCCGGCGGCGGATCGGTCACGACGTCCAGCCCCACGGCGTGCTGGTTGTGCCGGATCATCGCGAACACCGAGTCGCCCTCGATCGTGCCCTCCTCGAAGACCGTCACCGGCTCGTCCGCGCGCCCGGCGTACTGCGCGGGCTCCAGCCGGCGCGGCTTGTCGTCGGCCAGGCGGAACCAGCAGGCCCGGACCCGTTCGGCGTCGATGAGGTGCGCGGCCGAGTCGAGGATCATCGGGACGGTGGCCTCCCGCAGGTTGCTCCGCTCCTGCCGGCTCGTGGCGGTGGCGATGCGCCCGAGCTGCCGGACGATCGGGTCGAGCGCGTCGTTCAGCGTCACGCGCATGTCGACGGCGGCCTCGATCGCGGCCTGCTCGGCCTGCTTGCGCAGCCGTTCCTTGCGGATCTGCTCGTATCCGGGGACGGCGGCACCGAGGACGCTCATCACGATGCTGACCGCGATCCACAACGGCTTGAGCGCGCCGCCGTCGCCGGCCTCGGCGCCCGCCAGGGCGACCAGGCCGACGGAGGCGACACTCACCCCGGTCGTGAGATAGATCCGACGGACGGGCCGGTATCGCCTGGGAGGAAGCCGCACCCACCGCAGATTAGGGGATCTTCGCGGGATTCGCTTGACCTACGGTCACGAGATCGGTCATATCCGCCCCGTGGGATCCCGGTCGGCGGGATCAGTCGAGGGGCGCGCGGACCACGGCGACCGGGCAGTTCGCCCGGTGCACGACGGCCTGGCTGACCGAGCCGAGCAGCATGCCGCTGAGACCGGCGCGGCCGCGCGAGCCGACCACGAGGAGTTCGGCGCCGGCGGACTCCTCGATCAGTCCCTGGGCCGACGGGCCGACGCGGACGACCGTACGGACGTCACGGCGCGGGTCCGCGAGGCCCGCGAGCATGGCCTCGGCCGCCTCGCGGTCCTCTTCTCCGTCCACGACGTGGACGGCGGTGACGCCACAGCCGCGGTCGTGCGCCTCGGCGAACGCGAACCGGATCGCCGCCTCCGACAGCCCGGTGCCGTCCACGCCGACGACCACCCGGCCGGCCGAGGGACCGGGCGCGGCGTCGGGCAGGCCGGGGCGGACGACGACGACCGGTATGTCCGCGCGGACCGCGACCTCCATCGCGGTCGAGCCGGTGGCCAGGCTGGACATGGCCAGGAAGCCGGTCGATCCGACGACGATCAGCGCGGCGTCGGCGGCCTCGGCGAGCAGCCGGTCCGGCTCCCGCCTCGGCAGCACGCGGACGACCGCGCCGCGCCGCCCGGCCTCCTCGATCGCCCAGTTCACGGCCTCGTCCCCGGAGGGTGTTCCGTCGACGTAGGCGATCACGGACCCGGCCTGGCCGGGGATCTGGGATCCGCTCATCGCCGTTCCCGCGGATCGGTTGCCCCGGCGACCATCCCGCTCCTCCCGCCAGTCCGTCGGCCTCGGAGTCCCCGGCTCGGCGAGGCGAGGGGGAGAGCCGCAGACGGGACGAGGGTCCCGCGTGTGACCCACTACAGGATTTCCAGCCCTTAGAGCCGCTAAGCGTGACAAAAGTCCCTTTTCCGGGTCCCAGGCGGCCCTCCCCCGGACGGCCGCTCCTCCGGACCATGAGGGTGCGCCCCGCAGTCGGCCCCGACGACCCCGGCTGGGCGCCCGGCCACCTCCGGGGCGGCGCCTTTCCCCCGTTCCCCGCGTGACGAAACGGCGATTAAGGGAAGACCTGAGAGAAAGGCATGAGATGGCCAAAATCGCGATCATCGGGGAAGGGGCCAAGGTCACGGGCTTCGGGCTCGCCGGAGCGATCGTCCTGCCCGCCGAGGAGCCGGAGGCCGTCCGCGCCGCCTGGCGCTCCCTGGGCACCGACGTCGCCATCGTCGTCCTGACCTCGCGGGCGGCCCGCAGCCTGGACGGCAAGACGTCCTCGTGGCCGCTCACCGTCGTGATGCCGCCATGATCATGCCGGTCACGCGTCGCGGATGGGCGGTCGTGAAGCGTGCGGAAGGAGAGCACGAGAAAGGGAACGCCCATGCGGACCACATCCCACCACTGCGTACTCGGTGGCGACATCGCAGCGGTGATCTTCGGCGTGGACGGCGTCCTCGTCGACACCGCCCAGACGTCGGCCACGGCCTGGAAGGCCGTACTCGACCCGTTCCTGCACTCGCACGCCGCCGTTTACGAGACGGAGTGCCGGTTCTTCGACACGGCCACCGACTACCGCCGGCACATGCAGGGCCGGACCACGCTGGTCGGCGTACGGGAGTACCTCGCGATCTGTGAGATCCCTCTGTGCTACGACGCCCTGCGCGGCCTGACCGCGCGCCATGAGGAACTGTTCCTCATGGCCATCCGCCGGCGCGGCGTCAAGGCCTTCGCCTCCACCGTCACGGTGCTCCACGCGGTACGCCTGCGCGGAGTGCGCACGGCGGCCGTGTCCGCGAACCGATACGCCGCCGAGCTGCTCCGAAGATCGGGCCTGGCGGGCCTGTTCGACGTCCGCCTGGACGGCCTGGACGCGGCCGGGTGCCATCTCCCGGCGTCGTCGGATCTCGGCCTACTGCGGGAGGCGGCACGACGAATGCGGACGCCCCCGGCGCGCACGGCCGTCATCGAGGAGAACCTCGCCGCCGTCCAGGCCGCACGGCGCGCCGGCTTCGGCCTCGTCGTCGGGGTGGACCGGGGCGGGCGTTCGCTCCTCCTGCCCGAGTACGGGGCCGACAGCGTCATCACCGACCTGTCCGACCTGCGGATCGGCGAACCCGTCGCCTGACGCGCCGGGGCCCGACCGCCGTGACGTACCGAAGACTCGGTGACGGCGAGGGCCGATCAGCGGCTCGTGCGGTGCGCGCCGTTCGGTGCCCACCGCGCCGGCGGCGAGCGCGGCATGCCGCATGCCGACCGCGCATCGTGCCCGCCCTTGGCGCCGCTCACCGGCGGGGACGCACGACGGCGACCGAGCAGGGCGCGTGGAGGAGCATCGCGTGGCTCACCGAGCCCAGCCGGAGCCCGGGGACACCGCCGAGGCCGCGGTCCCCCACGACGAGGAGCCCGGCGCCGACGGCGGCCTCCAGCAGCGCGTGCCGCGGCGTCCGCATGATCACTCGCGTCTCGGTCTCGACGTACGCGTACTTCTCGCGCCACGGAGACACCGTGCGCTCCAGCCGGGCACCGCTGAGCGTCCGGAGCTGCTCGGGGTCGCGCAACATGCCCATCTCGGCCGACGCGATCGCCTCCGCCTCCCAGCACGCGAACACCGCGCGCACGGACCGGCCGTGCAGTGCCGCCTCCTCGAACGCGAACGCCAGCGCGGCCTCCGAGGACGTGGACCCGTCCACGCCCACGACGATGGGGCCGGCGGCCCCCGGATCCCCGCGCATGACCATCACCGGGCAGTGGCCGTACGCGCCCAGCTGCAGGGCCGTCGATCCCGCGCCGAGGCCGGCGAATCCTCCCCGCCCGTGCGAGCCGACGACCGCCAGCGCGGCGTTCTCGGACTCCTCGATGAGGATCGCCGAGGCCGGCCCGGCCGCGAACCGCGGTCGTACCGCCAGCGCCGGGCAGATCCGCCGGGCGACGAACACCCCGTGGTCGAGGGTGTGCCGTCCCATCTTGCGGGCCGTCTCCAGCGCCTCGGGCCCCGAGGGCGGAACCGGGTACGGCCAGTGCCAGGCGTGGCAGACGGTGAGGGGCAACCTGCGGGTCCGAGCCTCCTCGACCGCCCGGCGCAGCGCGTGCTCGGCTCCCGGCGATCCGTCGAAACCCACCAGAACGTAGGTGCCGTCGAAGGATGTCATGAGACCAGCCAACCGCGCCGCGCCTTCCCCGAGCAGAGGCCAAGGCCCACCGAGGGGAAGGACTCTCGGACCTTCAGGCCAGGACCAGAGACCCTCCCCAATTCCTTGCGAGGACGCCTAACCTGCGGGTAGAGGTGGTCGTGATGGAGGTGTCCCATGCGTGCACTCACGATCCAGGTGCTGGGGTTCATCCGTTACCTGCGCCCAGATCGCAACCCTCTGCGGCGTCCGCTCGACCGGCTCCACTCCCGGCTCGTGGCGGCGCTGGCGACGACGTTCCTCATCACGGGCGTCATCGCCTCGGCTCTCATGATCCACTTCGTCGGCGGCGCCGGCCTGCGGGCCGAACTCCACCAGGCGCGGACCCGCCACCAGGTCGACGCCGTGGTGACCGCGACCGGGGCGGCCGCGTCGAGGAACGGCGTGGAGCAGGAGACACGGCTGCGCTGGAGCGACGGAACGGGCAGGTTCCACACCGGCGGCGTCGTTCCGGCCGGTGACGACCGCGTCGGCGCCCATCGCCACGTCTGGATCGACCAGGCGGGCGACCTCGCGGCCCGGCCGCGCACGCACGCGCAGACGCTGACCGACACCACTCTCGCCGTGCTCGCCGCCCTGACGTCCCTCGCGATCCTGCACGCCGGCGCGTACGCCGCGGTGAACCGCCGTCTCGAGCGCCGGCGAATGGTGCTGTGGGAGGACGCGTGGGCCGCCACCGCCCCTCGCTGGACCGGACGCTCCTGAGCCGGGCCCCTGTCGGCCCGTCGGGGGGCGGCCGGTCCCCGTACGGTCACAGATCGCCGTCCGCGACGTCGGCGGTCGGCGACCGCACGCCGTCGAACTCCTCCTGGGCCACGCCCAACCGCATGATCATTTGCGGGTACGTGCCGTCGCAGAAGCGCGTGCGGAGGAACTCCCTCAACTCCGGGACCTCCAGCACCTGAGTGTGGAAGGCGGCCGACACGTCGTCCTCGGCGGCCCGCAGCAGCACCCGCTGCAGGGCCTCGCCCGCCCGGATCCAGTCGGCCCGGCCGTCTCCGGTGGTCGTCAGCAGGACGACGACCCCGGTGGCCTCCCGCCGCTCCCCGCCGACCAGGCCCCAGCCCTGCCCGCGGGCGAAGTCGCGCCCGGCGAAGTCGGGGTCGATGTGGTCGGGGTCGCGCGGACAGCCCGGTTCGTGCACGCCGTCCAGCCGCTCACCGCCCGGTGCGGGCGCCCAGCGGGCCACCTCCGCGACGTAGGCAGGGTCCATCTGCTGTACCTGCTCGGCGGCCTCGGACAACGCGGCGAGCGCGATGCGCACCCGGGGGTCGGCCACGATCCGCAGCGAGACGTGCTCGGCGCAGGCGTGGGCCCGCAGGGCCTGCAGGAGGCCCACCGGTAGCGCACCGGCACGGAAGCCTCCGCGATGGGTGCGCCGCCGCTTGATCTGGTCGTACATCCGCCGCTCCTCATCGGTGGCGGGCTGCGGCGGGCCTGGGGTCACGTCGGCGATCAGTCCCGGCCGGTCGGGGTCCGGCGCCATCCGCACGTCCAGCCGGCGCCCGAGACGCCGGACGGCGAGCCGCAGGGTGAACAACGCGGCGCCGCAGCCGATCAGCATCTCCCTGCCCTGCGGATCCGCGACGTCCAGGCGGCGGTCGGTGTCGGCGTGCAGCGTCACCGTCTCGCCCTCGGTGTCGAACCACCATGGGCGGGTGTCGTGCGCCGAGGGCGCCCACACCGCGGCGTCGACCAGCACGTGCGCGCCCTTCCCTCGCTCGGGTGTGTCCGCGCGATCCATCGTTTCTCCTCCCATGGTCAGGCCCGGCGCCTGCCGGGCGGCCCCGAGCCGGCCGCCGGCGATCGTCAGGGCGCGGCCGGTACGACGGCCAGCGGACAGTGCGCCCGGTGCAGCAGCGCATGGGAGACCGAGCCGAGCAGCAACCCCGTGAAGCCGCCCCGGCCGCGTGTCCCCACCACCAGCAGATCCGCCCGCGCGGAGGCACCCGCAAGTACGCGCGCGGCGCGACCGTGCACCACCTCCGAGGCCACCTCGACGGCGGGGAACTTCTCCCGCCAGGCCACGAGCGCCTCCTCGACGCGCCGCAGTTCCTCCTCCGCCACGATCTGCGGGTCGTACACCAGCGGCTGCATGTCGCCCGGGCCGGCCGACGCCGGGTGCGACCACGCGTGCACCACCCGCAGCCGCGCGCCCCGCAGCGCCGCCTCCTCGAACGCGAACGCGATGGCCGGCTCGCCCGCCATCGCCGCGGCGTCCACCCCGACCACGACCTCACTCGACGCCACCGGTTCCAGGTTCCGGACCACCACCACGGGCAGCCGCGCGTGCGAGACGACCTGCAGCGTCGTCGAGCCCAGCAGGAGGCCCGCCGCCGCGCCGGTCCCATGCCCGCCCAGCACGAGCATCGCCGCGTCGCCGGACCGCTCCAGGAGCGCCCGGGTCGCCGATCCGGGTACGACCTCACCCTCGACCGCGACGCCGGGGGCGCGCTCGCGCGCGGCCGCCACGGCCTCGTCGACGACCTCGTGCCCCTGGGACAGCAGCCACCTGCGCACTGAGGCGAAGCGGGCGTCGACCGGTGTGTCGTACAGCCATGGCGCGACGGCGTGCAGGATCCGCAGGGGCAGGCCCCGGCGGACCGCGTCCTCGGCCGCCCATCGCACGGCGGACGCGCCGCTGTCGGACCCGTCCGTTCCCACCCGGATCACCTTCATGATCGGCTCCCTCCCCCGCCGGGGGTTCGTGGCGCCCGGCACCTCACGTCCAGCACATCCGCGCGGCGATGAGGACCCCAGGGGCGAAAGGTCCTCGGTGCCCTCCCGTTGGTCCCGGATCAGCGGCCGGGACGGCACCGGTGTCGCGGGCAGGGCCGCCGCACCCGTACGGCGATCGGCCGGTGCTCCCGGAATCGCGGTGCGGGGACAGGGCTCCGTTTGCCGTCCATGGCCGGCCCGAGCCCGTCACATGAGGGTCCCATTGTGCAGGCCGCCAAGGCCATTCCCTTCCCCTGCCGGGCACCTTAATGATTCGCGCCCGCGCTATGCGTCGAATGACTCTCCATATGCCGCTGAATCACGCCAGGAGGGGTGGTCCGGCGAACGCGCGCGCCCCGTCGGCACTTTGATGGGGCCCGCACCCACCTCCCGAGCGGAAAGAGCGACTCCGGCGGTACGGACGCGCGCCGGCCCCGCCGACGCACCGGGACCGACCGGGGTGCGGGCTGCGACCTCGACCCCTGTGATCGCCCGTCGCCCCGCGATCCAAAAGCAGTCATATTTCCGACTTAAAGTGCAGACATCAGATATGGAGAATGAGAGTCAATTATCACCATATATGGCCTCATGCGGTTGATTCTGGCCAGCCGGGGAGATGCTGTTGTTTGTGGCGATCGGACCGAAATAGTCCAATTGCCGGGCGCGATCGATCATGACCGCGCCACACACCGACCCAAGGAGGTTGCCTCAGATGAGGATTCCGAAGCGGATGGCACTCGCCGTCTCTGGCCTGGCCTTTGCGGGAGCGACCGCCCTGACGCTGGGGGCCGCCGCACCGGCCGGCGCCCAGACGGTGAGCAGCACCCCTCAGCACGCCATCAGCGGCCACTTCTGGGGCGGCTGTGGGGGCGGCTGGGGCTGGGGCGGCGGCTGGGGCGGCGGCTGCGGCGGCGGCTGGGACGACTGCTGGGACGACTGCTGGTGCTGATCCCGGCCATCCACTAGGAGAGCCGGTGATGGCGCTCGCGAGGCCACGTGATGCGACCGGGCGCCATCGACATGGAGGGTCCCGCGCCCCCGAGGGGTGCGGGGCCCTTCGCACGCTCATCGCGGAGGGCAAACCGTTCCGTGCTCGGCCAGGGAAAAACGTGAAGCTTACTCACTAGTAAGTTGACGGACGTTACGGGTTTGTTACAGATAAGTAAGAGGCCCGGGTCAAGACCTCCCCCGCTACCTCCCGGGCCGGAAGGAGCCCCCCGATGAGCAAGTCCCTGGGTCGGCGCGCGGCCACCGCCGCCACGGTCATCGCGCTCGGCGGCCTCGGTGTCGTCGCAGCACAGGCACCGGCCGGCGCGTCGACCTTCACCACCACCTACAGCTGCAGCTCCATCCTGGGAACCCAGACCATCACCGTCAACGGGACCGCCACGGCGTCGCCCAACCCCACCACGGTCAACACCTCGACCCACTTCACGGTCCACGTCTCGACCAGCCTGTCGTCCCCGCTGGCGATCAACTCGTGGAGCGCCACACTGGGCGCCGACGTGAGCGGTGCGCAGACCGCGTCCTTCCAGCTCACCGGATCCGGCGGCTCGATACCCGCGAACCAGGCGATCACCGCCGACGTGGCCGGCAACTGGACTCCGACCGTCACCGGAACCGACCAGTTCCAGGGCGGCAACCTCAGCATCAAGGCGAACGTCGCGATCTTCGGGAACATCACGGCCACGTGCACCCCGAGCACCCCGCGCCCCGTCGCCGAGACGCTGACCGTCACCTCCTGACCCCGCCGACCGGGACGGCCTCGCACGCAACGGTGCGGGGCCGCTCCGGCCCCGCCGGTCATACCTCGGACGCCTGCTCCCGGCCCGAGAGGACCGGCTCCTCGGGGAGACCCTCGCCGGTCGCCGGCTCCGCCCGGCCGCCGATCTGCGCCACGCCGGCCGTACTTGTCACCGGACGATCTCAGGAGACGTCACGGGAAGGTAGCGAAACCGCCTGCTGCGGGCTTGGTCAACCGGGGCGCGACCAGCGGGCGAGCCTGCGTCCCACCAGGAGGTAGGCGATGGCCGCACCCGCCGTGTTGAGGATCACATCGTCGACGTCGAAGCTGCGCCCCGTGATCCCAAAGCCCTGGACCGCCTCGATCCCCAGCGAGATCACGGCCGCCGCGAGGGTGAGTCGTACGAGGCCGCGAAGGCGGGCGAACAGGACGGGCAGCAGGACTCCGAGCGGCATGAGAAGCGCGAGGTTGCCGCCGATCTCGAGCAGCGCCTCCTTGACACTCGGCCGGTCGAGGTAGAACCGCAGGGTGGCCCCGGGGTGGGGATTGTCGTGCACCTGGCCTCCGGCCCCTGGCACCGGGCGCAGCGTGAGCCGGGCGAGTACGACGGCGAAGACCACGGCCGCGGCGAGTGCCACGAGGATCCACAGCCAACGGATGAGTCGCGCGGCGAGAGACCGGGAGACCTTGTTCGTGCCACGCCGCTTCGCGACGAACAGCATCTTCGCCTTCCCAGAGAGTCGGGGGCCACTGATGGGGACGTGCGACCGATACCCGCCCAACCGCGAGATATTCGCCGCAGTACGGTTCCCGTACGCTGGTTCATTGGCCGAACTCATGGCCGGCGCCCCCGGCCCGTGGTGAACGGAGGGCGAGATGATCTTCGACGAACTGCCCGTGCCGATCGTGCTCGCGCCGCTGGCCGGAGGCCCGTCCACCCCGCGCCTCACCGCCGCCGTCACCGACGCCGGCGGGCTCGGCTTCCTCGCCGCCGGTTACCTCACCACCGACGCGCTGCGCACCCGGCTCGACGAGACGCGTGCGCTCACCCGCCGGCCCATCGGCGTCAACCTCTTCGTCCCCGGCCGTCCGACGGCCCCCGAGACCGTCGCACGGTACGCCGCTGGGCTCGCCGACGAGGCGGCCCGCGCCGGCGCGCCGCTCGGTGACCCGCGCTTCGAGGACGACGAGTGGGGGCCGAAGCTGGACCTGCTGACGGCCGCGCCCGTCCCCGTCGTGTCGTTCACCTTCGGCTGTCCCTCCCTCGACGTGATCGAGCGGCTGCACCGCGTCGGCAGCGAGGTGTGGGTGACGGTCACCCGGGAGGACGAGGCCGTCCACGCGGTCGGCGCGGGCGCCGACGCCCTGGTCGTCCAGGGCGCCGAGGCCGGCGGGCACCGGGCCGCCTTCGTCGACGACGCCGCGGACCGCGCCGACGGGATTGGCCTGCTCTCCCTGCTGCAGCTCGTACGGCACGCCGTCGACGTGCCGCTGGTGGCCACCGGCGGCATCGCCACCGGTGCCGGCATCGCGGCGGCGCTGGCCGCCGGGGCCTCGGCCGCCCAGCTCGGCACCGCGTTCCTTCGCTGCCCCGAGGCCGGCACCTCTCCGGTGCACCGGCGGGCGCTGGTCTCCCCTGCCCCGACCGCGATGACGCGGGCGTTCACCGGGCGCCTCGCGCGCGGCGTCCTCAACCGTTTCCTCGACGAGCACAGCGACGACGCGCCCGTGGCCTACCCGGAGATCCACCACGTCACCGCGCCGCTACGGCAGGCCGCGCGCGCCGCCGGCGACCCCGACCTGGTGAACCTGTGGGCCGGCCAGGCCCACTCTCTCGCCCGGGAGATGCCCGCCGGTGAGCTCGTCGGCGCCCTCGTCGAAGAGACCGACGCGGCCCTGAAGGCCGCCACCGCCCGCCTGCGGCGGTCCTGACCCGTACTCGGCCGTCCACAGGCCCCGGGATTCGTGAGCCGGGAGGCGACGGTTGCTCATAGAGTGGCGGAATGGCTTCCCCCCGAACCGACTCCGAGGTGAGCGAGGCGTCCGAGGTCCTGCGGCGGGTCTTCGGCTACGAAGAGTTCCGGGAGGGCCAGCAGGAGATCATCGAGCATGTCATCGCGGGCGGTGACGCGCTGGTGCTCATGCCGACGGGCGGCGGCAAGTCGCTGTGCTACCAGATCCCGGCGCTGGTGCGAAAGGGCGTCGGCGTCGTCGTCTCACCGCTCATCGCGCTGATGCAGGACCAGGTCGACGCGCTGCGGGCGCTCGGCGTGCGCGCGTGGTTCCTCAACTCCACGCAGGACCCGGACGAGCAGCGCACGGTGGAGGCGGCGTTCGTGGCCGGCGAGCTGGACCTGCTCTACCTGGCTCCGGAGCGCCTGCGCCTGGAGTCGACGCTGCGGCTGCTCGACCGGGCCGACGTCTCGCTGTTCGCCATCGACGAGGCGCACTGCGTGGCGCAGTGGGGGCACGACTTCCGGCCGGACTACCTGGCGCTGTCGCTGCTGCACGAGCGCCGCCCCGACGTGCCCAGGATCGCGCTGACCGCCACCGCGACCCGGGCCACGCACCAGGAGATCGCGGCCCGGCTGACCCTGGAGGACGCCCGCCACTTCGTGGCGAGCTTCGACCGTCCGAACATCCAGTACCGCGTCGTGCCGAAGAAGGAGCCCAAACGGCAGCTGCTGGAACTGCTGCGCACCGAGCACCCGGGTGACGCCGGCATCGTCTACTGCCTGTCCCGGGCGTCGGTGGAGAAGATCGCCGCCTTCCTCGTGGAGAACGGCGTCCCGGCACTGCCGTACCACGCGGGGCTCGACCCGGTCACCCGCGCGGCGAACCAGGCGCGTTTCCTGCGGGAGGACGGCATCGTCATGGTCGCCACCATCGCGTTCGGCATGGGCATCGACAAACCCGACGTGCGCTTCGTCGCCCACTTCGACCTGCCCAAGTCCGTCGAGGGCTACTACCAGGAGACCGGGCGCGCCGGGCGTGACGGCCTGCCCTCCACGGCCTGGCTGGCGTACGGCCTGCAGGACGTCATCCAGCAGCGCAAACTGATCGACACCTCCAACGGCGACGCCGCGCACCGGCGACGGCTCGGCTCTCACCTCGACGCGATGCTGGCGCTGTGCGAGACGGTCGAGTGCCGCCGCGTCCAGCTCCTCGCCTACTTCGGGCAGGAGGGCACCCCGTGCGGCAACTGTGACACCTGCCTGTCGCCGGCGGAGTCGTGGGACGGCACGATCGCCGCGCAGAAGGTCCTGTCGACCGTGCTGCGGCTGCTGCGCGAGCGGCGCCAGAAGTTCGGCGCGGGCCACATCGTCGACATCCTGCTCGGCAAGAAGACACCGAAGATCATCCAGCACGACCACGACACCCTCACGGTGTTCGGCGTCGGCACGGAGCTGAGCGACGTCGAGTGGCGTGGTGTCGTCCGCCAGCTCCTGGCCCAGGCGCTGCTGGCCGTCGAGGGCGACTACGGCACGCTCGTGCTCACCGACGGCAGCGCGGCCGTACTGCGCGGGGACCGACAGGTCCCCCTGCGCCGCGAGCCGGCGCGCACGGCCCCCAAGGCGGCCAAGGCCGCCAAGGCCCGCGGCGCGGCGGCCGCCGACCTGCCGGAGGAGGCCGCCCCCGTCTTCGAGCGGCTGCGCGCCTGGCGCGCCGCCACCGCCAAGGAGCAGGGAGTGCCCGCGTACGTCATCTTCCACGACGCGACGCTGCGCGAGATCGCCGTGCGCTCTCCCGCCTCCCTCGCCGAGCTGTCCTCCGTGGGCGGCGTCGGCGAGAGCAAGCTGGCCAAGTACGGACAGCACATCCTCGACACCCTGGCCGAGTCTCCCCCCGCCTGAGCGGCTGCCGTACCCCCTCCACCCGCACGCGACAAGGCGCACACTGCAGCCCGCGCGTCCCCTCACCGACGTGCATGCGACCCCCCGTCGACCTGCTTCGCGGCCGCATCGCGGGGCCCGTGGCGTAAGACGGACGCGGGCCGGCCGACGGGACGTCGGCCGGCCCGCGTCCGGCAGGCGGATGTGGGATCAGCGGACCCCTCGGCGGCCGTACATGCCGGCGGCGAGCGCCACACCCACGGCGGCCAGGCCGATCTGGAGGATCAGCTCCACCCAGTCGACGCCCTTGGTGTCGGCGACGCCGAGGCCGCCGGCGATGGCGGTGCCGATCAGCGCCGCGACGACGCCGATGACGATGGTGAGCCACATCGGGATGTGCTGACGGCCTGGAACGACGAGGCGGCCGAGCGCGCCGATGACCAGACCGATGATGATGGCGGTGATGATCCCAGTGACGTGCATATCCAGGGCTTCCTTCTCACTCGGGGCTCCGGGCGGTCGGATGGTTCCCGGGATCGGACCGGGTATGCACATCCCCTCCGCGATTCGGCGTCGTCCGTGGTAAGAGCCCGATCAACTCCCGTGGGGCAGGCATGACCGTTGACAGGGGCGACCCGTCGGCTATTATCTCTCATATCGAGAAGCTCTCGATCAGAGAGCCAACTCGTGGTCGTTGCCCGATTTCCCTGGAGGGAAAAACCGCGATGAACGCCACCAGCACCGACACCGTCCGCGTCCAGGCCCACTACGAGACCGTCAAGCGGCTCGGCCACTGGACGACCGCCCGCGACTTCGAGCTCCGCGCCCGCCGCGGCAGCACTGTCCTGGACCTGCGCTCGCCCCGGATCCCGGACGGCGACATCGAGGTGCGCATCGACCTCGACCACGCGATGCTCAAGTTGCTCGTCCCCGATGACGCCGTCATCGACCACTGGGACCTGGAGTGGCTCGGCCGTGGCCGGGTCAAGGACGCCGCAGGCACCGCCGTCGAGACCCCGGGTCGCCGCATCCACCTGACCGGGCGGATCAGCCACGGAGAGGTCCGCGTCAACCGCGCCGGCGTGGCGGTCCTGTCCGCGATGTTCTCGCGGGAGTTCGTCGACGACGTGCGCCGTGCGCACAAGGAGGGCGGGACGCCGACCGTGGCCGACCCCGCCCACGAGGCCTGACGGGCGCGGCCGGCGCGGCGGCCCCCGGGGGGCGCCGCGTCGGCCGCGTCGGCTCTACTGGGCGTTCTGTTCGGCGAGGAAACGCTCGAACTCCGCGGCGATCTCCTCGCCGTCCGGCATCCGGGCCGGCGAGCCGGCCAGCGGCAGACTGTTCCTGCCCGCCTCCATCACCGCGTCGTACTGCACCTCGAGATTCCGGACCGCCTCCGTGACGTCCTCCGAGGCGGCGACCTCACCATCGATCTGCTCACGCGCCTCCACGGCGGCCTCATCGAGGTCCGTGGTCGGGAGCATCAGGCCGGTGGCGGACGAGATGCCGTGCAGCAGCGCGATCGCTGCCGTCGGGTACGCGGCCTGGGCGAGGTAGTGCGGCACGTGCGCCGCGAAACCGATGGCGTCGCGCCCGGCCTCCGCCATGCGGTACTCGATCAGCGCGGCAGCGCTCCCGGGCACCTCGGCCCGGTTGATCCACGCCGGGTGCTCCCCCAGCAGGTCGGCCCGGTTGCCGTGCGGTGTCAGGCCGGTCTCGCGCGTGTGGGGCACCGCCATCGGGATACCGTGCATGCCGATCGCCAACTGGACGTCGAGCCGCTCGCCGAGTGAGATCACCGCGTCGGCGAACCACTCCCACGCCCGGTCCGGCTCCGGCCCGCTCAGCACCAGGAACGACACCCCGACGGCGTCCTCACACGCGTACACGGCCAGCTCGGGCGCCTCATAGCCGACCCACCGATCAGTGTCGAAGATCATCGGAGGCCGACGGGACCGATAGTCGATCAGCGAGTCGACGTCGAACGTCGCGACGAGCCGCGCGTTCAGCGTCCGCAGGTGCCGCGCGGCCAACTGCCCGGCGCGACCGGCGTCCATGAAACCGTCAAGGTGGTACACCAGCACCGGCCGGTCCAGCTCCGGAATATCGTCGGCCAGCGTGTAAAGCGCGGTCGGATCCGCCACAGAGCCCTCCTCAACGAGTCAATGTCCGTACGAACGTGTGAGCCCCCAAGCGAAGTCCACGCTCGAACGAATCCGGACCCGGTGACCATGGTCAGAGGCGGCGGCCCCGGTCGATCACTCCACTCCGTACGAGGCGGCGGGCACCGACTGACCGATGCCGTGGAGATTGCCTTCACTGTCGCGGAACCACGCGGCCCGCTCACCGCCTCCGCCCTGAGACGGATAGTCGCCGGCCACGTCGGCGATTCCGCCGACGGTGCGCAGCCCTGGCAGGTCGTACTCCTCGAACACGACGCCCGCCGAAGCCATGTGCGTACGCAATGCTCGGCGATCGACCTCTCCAGGGAGAGGAACGAGGTGTTCCGCGCCATACGCCCCTCCGGTCGCCGAGCCTTGCGTACGCCGCCGCGTCCACAGCAATCCAGAACCACAGCGAGGAGCAGGGCCGTCGCCCCGCGAGGCATGAGAGTGCCGTACGTGTGACGGATCGGGGAGAGCGCCGCACGGACGGGCGGAACGGAAGCGGGGACCCCGGCCAGCGAAGAACCGACGTCCACCGGCAGGGGGGCGTGGGGGGCGGCCCCCCCACATCGGGGGGCTCCGGGGGGTCGCCCCCCGGACGAAATGGAGAAGGGCCAGTGGGGAAGCGGCTCCGCCGCGACCACACCGGCCCCAGGCCATTCGTGGAGCTATGGGGATTCGAACCCCAGACCTCCTCCATGCCATGGAGGCGCGCTACCAACTGCGCCATAGCCCCGCGCTTTCCGATCAGGGTTTCCCCTCTCGGTGCTGCGCCAGTCTATAGGACTTCGCGACCAGACCTGTAATCGAATGCCTGGGGCGCCTCCGACCTCAGCCGTCGCTCTCGGCGCGGTCGTCGCTGAGGACGGGTTCGGGGAGGGTGCCGGCGTTGTGCTCGACGAGGCGCCAGCCGCTGCGGCCCTCTTCGAGGACGGACCAGCAGCAGTTGGACAGGCCGCCGAACCGGCTCCAGAGCTCCTCGGGGAAGCCGAGCCAGCGGAGCATGCCGAGCCGGAGCGCGGCGCCGTGGGAGGCGACGACGAGCAGGCCGCCCGCGGGGATCCGGGCCAGGCCCCGCTCGATGGCGGCGGTGACCCGTTTGGACACCTGCTCGGTGGTCTCGCCTCCCGGCGGCTGCCAGAGGGCGTGCTCGGTGGGGTACTTCGCCCGGATCTCGGTGTTGGTCAGGCCTTCCCACTCCCCTCCACCGCGTTCGATCAGGTCACGGTCGGGGGTGACGGACAGGCCGCTGACCGCGCTGAGCGCCTGCGCCGTGTCGGCGGCGCGCTGCAACGGCGAGGCGATGATGGCGGTCGGGCTCAGCGCGGCGAGGAGCCGCGCCGCCCGGGCGGCCTGGTCGCGGCCCGTGTCGTCGAGCGGGATGTCGGTGGATCCCTGAAAGCGGCGTTCGACGTTCCAGGTGGTCTGACCGTGCCGCCACAGCACGATCTTGCGCACCTCGGTCACTGACCGTCACCGGCCCGTACGCGCTGCTCCGAGTGGGCGTTGATGTCGTCCGGCAGGGGAACCACGGGGCAGTCCTTCCACAGGCGCTCGAGCGCGTAGTAGACGCGGTCCTCCTCGTGCTGGACGTGCACGATGATGTCGGCGTAGTCGAGGAGAACCCAGCGCCCCTCGCGCTCCCCCTCCCGGCGGATGGGCTTGGCGCCGGCGTCCTCGCGCAGCCTCTTCTCGATCTCGTCGACGATGGAGCGCACCTGACGGTCGTTGGCGGCCGAACACAGGACGAAGGCGTCCGTGATGACGAGTTGGTCGCTCACGTCGTAGGCGATGATGTTGTCAGCCAGCTTCTCGGCCGCGGCCTCTGCGGCGATCTGGACCAGCTGGGTGGCCCTCTCGGATGCGGTCACGGTGTGGTCGTTATCCTCCTCGTGGGGGCATTACAGTCAACCGTCACGATAAAGCCCCCGTTTGTTTATGTACTGCACGATTCCGTCTGGAACGAGATACCAGACGGGTTCTCCGGCCCGTACACGCTCGCGGCACTCGGTCGAGGAGATCGCCAGCGCGGGCACTTCGACCAGGCTGACACCGCCCTCGGGAAGACCGGGGTCGGCGAGGTGGTGACCGGGACGGGTACAGCCTATGAAATGCGCCAGCCTGAAGAGCTCATCCGTGTCACGCCACGTCAACATCTGGGCCAGCGCGTCGGCACCCGTGATGAAGAACAACTCCACGTCGGGCCCGTGTATTTCGCGCATCTCCCGGAGGGTCTCGATCGTGTACGTGAGCCCGGGCCGCTCGATGTCGACCCTGCTCGTCGAGAAGCTCGGGTTCGAGGCGGTGGCGATGACCGTCATCAGGTAACGGTCCTCCGCGGGCGAGGTCTTGCGGCCCTCCTTCATCCACGGCTGGCCGGTCGGCACGAAGACGACCTCGTCCAGCCGGAACAGGTGCGCGACCTCGCTCGCGGCCACCAGGTGACCATGGTGGATGGGGTCGAAGGTGCCGCCCATGATTCCGAGACGGCGGCGCTCCGGGGCGGTGCTCATGCGCCGACCTTAGTGAGCGCGTGGATCGGTCGTTTCACCACGCCCCTCCTTGGCGGGCGGGGATCAGTGTTCGGCGGCGGTCCGCAGGGCGAGCGTGGTCGCCCCCAGCGAGACGATGTCCGGGCTCAGCGGAGTCACCACCATGCCGACAACCGAGCCGTCGGCCCAGGCGCAGGCGGCGGTGGTCCTCTTCCCACAGCGTAGGACGCCGCCGAGGGGTCCTGCCGCAAAGTCGCTCGTGTCCGTGACACCCATACCCAGGAACACGGAGTCGACCTCCTCCGAGGTCGACCGCGACCGCAGCTCCGCCGCGAGCTCGGGGATGTCGTTCGCGGACATGCCGACGAAGATGAGCGGCTGCTGGGAGCCGCCGTTCTTGTAATAGATGCCGATCTTGGCCTTGGCGTAGGTCTTCCCGCTTGAATCGAGGGAGTTTCGCATCTTCTGGGCGAGCCGGTCGGCGACGCTGCCCGTGACGCGCTTGTAGTCGCCGAACGAAGCGGGGATGTCGATGGAATGCGGCGTGTCCGTCGGAGCGGTCCCGGGTTCGCTCGTCGACGCGGACGGCTCCACCGGGATCGCGCCGGACTGATGCTTGCCGCCGGACGACACGCCGATGAGCACGGCCAGGCCCCCGAAGACGACGACCGCCGCCGCGGTGCACAGCGCGATGATCAGGCCCGCGCGGCTCTTCTTGGGCGGCATGGGGGCGTGACCGTACGGCTGCCAGGGCGGGGGACCACCACCGGGCGGCATGCCTCCTCCCGGCATCGGCCCGCCCTGGTGCGGCGCTCCCCCGTACGGATACGGCGGGGTGCCCCACCCCGAGCCCGGGAACTCCGGGCCGCCGCCCTGCCCACTGGTCATGGTCTCGCCTTCTGCTCATCCAATGCGAGGACCAGTATGAAGCAATTTGACATTGAATTTCCCCCGCCCTGACCCGAATATCGTTTCAGGGCGGACCAATTAGTCGAGGCCGGGAAGCGGCGCCTCTCCCGACTCCCAGGTCACCACCCGGACCGCCTTACCGGCCTCCACGCGCGGAATCGTTCCGGCCGGCAGAACCCGCACGTCACACGACAGGCCGAGCTCCGCCGAGAGCGCCGGGGCCAGTCCCGGTCCGGCCCCTTCACAGGCCACGACGATCCTGGTCATGGCGTTCCGCCGGTCGACGACGACCTGGTAGTGCGGGGAGGCGTGCCGGACGACGACGGCCTCGATCTCGCGGGGATAGACGTTCACACCCCGGATGACGAGCATGTCGTCGCGGCGGCCCAGCACCTTGCTCATCCGCACCAGCGTGCGGCCGCACGGGCAGGGGGCGTGGGACAGCGACGCGACGTCGCCCGTGCGGTACCTCAGCAGGGGCATGGCCTCCTTGGGCGTGCTGAACACCAGTTCCCCCGGCGTACCGTCCGGGACCGGCGCGCCCGAGGCGTCCACCGCCTCGACGAGGAAGTGATCCTCGTTCACGTGCAGTCCGGAGCGTTCGAGGCATTCGGTGGCCACGCCCGGCCCGATGATCTCCGACAGGCCGTAGATGTCCAGCGCCGCCAGGCCGAGCAGGTCCTCGATCGTCGAACGGAGGCCCTCCGACCACGGCTCGGCCCCGAACAGGCCCGCCTTCAGCCGCAGGTCGATCCCGGCCTCCCGTGCCGCCTCGCCCAGCCGTACGGCGTAGGACGGCGTGCAGGTCAGGATGTCGGGGCGCAGGTCGGCGAGCAGGCGGAGCTGGCGTTCGGTCATGCCGCCGGACATCGGCACCACGGTGACGCCGAGGGCGATCGCCCCCTGATGGATGCCGATGCCGCCGGTGAACAGCCCGTACCCGTACGCGTTGTGGACCACGCTGCCGGGCGCGGCGCCCGCGCAGGCCAGCGACCGCGCGCACATCTCCGCCCACAGGGCCAGGTCACGGCGCGTGTAGGCGACCAGGGTCGGCCGTCCCCCGGTGCCGCTGGAGCCGTGCACGGCGGCGACCTCCTCCCGGGGCACGGCGAGCATGCCGTACGGATAGGAGTCCCACAGGTCCTGCTTGGTGGTGAAGGGCAGCCGGTGCAGGTCGTCGAGCGTCACGTCGTGGCCGCCGGCGACCCCGGCCGCGCGCAGCCGCCCGCCCTGCAGGCCGTCCCCCGCGATCAGCCGGTCGATCAGGTCGCGCAGGCGGCGCTGCCGCACCACGGTGAGCTCGTCGCGCGACATCGTCTCCGCGGGCACCGGCCCGTACGCCTCCACCATGGTGGGAGTAGAACGCGCCACGGTCCGCCGCGCAAGGGCCGGAGACGGCAGGGGTGTTCCCGGCCGCGCTCGGAACCTGACCATCGGAAGGGACCATCCGATTACCTTCCGAGGCGTTCTCGGCCGCGCTCGGGACCTGGCCGGATCGCGCCGGGGGAACTCCGGACCACGGCGGCCCGTCAGACGTAGCATGCCGACTATGACGAGCAACACACCCGACCGTTCTCGCACACGCTTTCCCGGGATCAGTTCCCGCGCCTATGAGCATCCCGCGGACCGGTCGGCGCTCGTCGCCCTCCGGTCGCTCAGCGGCTTCGACACGGTGCTGCGGCGCCTCGCCGGACTGTTCAGCGAGCGCGCGATCCGCCTGATGTTCCTCGGCGGCACCGTGCGCGCCGGCGAGAGCCAGTACCGCCACATCCACGACATTGTCCGGGACAGCGCCTACATCCTGGACCTGCCCGAGATCCCGGAGCTGTACGTCACGCAGGACCCCGCGCCGAACGCCATGACGATCGGCGTCGACAACCCGTTCATCGTCCTCAACAGCGGCCTGATCGACCTCCTCGACGACGAGGAGCTACGGTTCGTGATCAGTCACGAGGTCGGGCACGTCCTGTCCGGGCACGCGGTGTACCGCACGATGGCGATGATCCTCACCAACCTCGGCGCGCGGCTGGCGTGGCTGCCGCTCGGCAACGTGGCGATCGCGGCGATCCTCATGGGCCTGAACGAATGGCAGCGCAAGTCGGAGCTGTCGGCCGACCGGGCGGGCCTGCTGGCCGGCCAGGACGTCGAGGCGGGCAAGCGGGCGCTGATGAAGCTGGCGGGCGGCGCACGGCTGTCGGAGATGAACGCCGAGTCCTTCCTCGAGCAGGCACGGGAGTACGACGCGGCCGGTGACGTGCGCGACGGTCTGCTGAAGTTCCTCAACCTGCTCAGCCGCTCGCACCCGTACGCGGTGATCCGGTTCGCCGAGCTGGACCGGTGGGCCCGCGACGGCGAGTACGCCCGCATCCTCGGCGGTGACTACGAGCGCCGCGCGGACGACTCGAGCGCTTCGATCTCCGAAGAGATCAAGAACGCGGCGAGCGCCTACCGGGAGTCGTGGAACCGGAGCGCGGACCCGTTCATCGGGGCGGTCAAGGGTGTCGCCGAGGGCGCCGTCAACGCCGGGGAGCGTCTGTTCGGCCGGTTCGGCCGGGGCGAAGACGAGCGGCAGAACTGAGGGAGATCCCGGCAGGCCGCACCCGGCCTCGGGCAGGAGCGTCACGGAGTTTCCGCGTAACCTTGAGTTCACTTCTTGAACATGCGAGGGGACTCCATGTCGACGCCAGGCTCATCCGCGACGCCGGGATCGCAGTCGTCGCTCCGTGAGGCGAACCAGCGGCGGGTGATCCAGGCCGTCCGCGACGCCGGAGCGCCGACCCAGGCCGACATCGCCCGGAGCACGGGGCTGTCCCGGGCGACCGTCTCCAACATCGTGCGGGAACTGTCGGCGGGAGGCGTGCTCGTCACGACGCCGACGTCGGCGGGTGGCCGCCGGGCCCGCGCGGTGTCCCTGGCGCCCGCCGCCGGGCTGGCCGTCGGCGTCGACTTCGGCCACTCGCACCTGCGCGTGGCGATCGGCAACCTCGCCCGCGAGGTCGTCGCCGAGCAGGCGATGCCCCTGGACGTGGGCGCGTCGGCCGCCGACGGGCTCGGGGCGGCCGAGCGCCTGATGGACGGGCTGCTGTCCACGGTCGGAGCGACGAGAACGGACGTGCTGGGGATCGGGCTCGGCGTGCCGGGGCCGATCGACGCGGCCAGCGGCACCCTCGGATCGAGCACGATACTGCCGGGCTGGGCCGGCATCGAGGCGGCCGGGGAGGCCCGGCGCCGTCTCGGCCGTCCCGTGCACGTGGACAACGACGCGAACCTGGGGGCGCTGGCCGAGGTCACCTGGGGGGCGGCGCGCGGCCACGCCGACGCCGCCTACATCAAGATCGGCTCCGGCGTGGGAGCGGGCATCGTCATCGGCGGCCGCGTCTACCACGGGCCGGGCGGTACGGCCGGCGAGATCGGGCACATCACGCTGAACGAGAACGGCCCCATGTGCCGGTGCGGCAACCGCGGCTGCCTCGAGACGTACGCCGGCGGCCGCTACCTCGCCGAACTGCTGCGGCCGACCCATGGCGACGGCCTGACGACGGCGCGGATCGTGAAGCTGGCGCTGTCGGGGGACGCCCCGTGCCGGCGGGCGGTCGGCGACGCCGGACGGTACGCCGGAACGGGCGTGGCCGGCCTGTGCAATCTCCTCAATCCCCGCCTCGTCGTGGTCGGCGGCGACCTGGCCCGTGCGGGGAACCTCCTGCTGGAGCCGATGGCGGAGGCCGTCCGGCGCTCGGCCATCTCCAGCGCCGCAGCGATCGTGTCGATCGTGCCCGGAGTGCTCGGCGACCGGGCGGAGGTCCTCGGGGCGTTGGCCCTGGTCTTGACGTCCTCCCCTTCCCCAGCCTGAAGTGAAGGCCGGGGCCTCCACGCCGCCAAGGAGATGAACGCCTGGAAGAGCATCTAAGTTGTGAACGCGCATGGCTATCTTCGGCCAGTTTCGCGTTCAGGTCTTGATTTGATCTTGCGGTTGGGTCTTTGATCACAGGGCTTCGTCCCTCCTGACCCCGCCTGGAGCACGCTTCATGAGACTCCGGATCAAGGCCGCCCGTATCGGGACGGCCATGGCGATCACCGTGTCAGGCCTGGCCCTGACCGCGACCGGCGCCAGCAGCGCCCAGTCGCCCTACCTCGACCCGCACGCCTCCGTCTCCACCCGCGTCGCCGACCTCCTCAAGCGCATGACGATCGAGGAGAAGGTCGGCCAGCTCGCCCAGCCCGCCGTCGTGAACATCCAGGGCGGATGCCAGTGGTCCGGCGGCCCCCTGAACGAGTCCTGCATGCAGCACGTCCTCGGCGACCTGAAGGTCGGCTCGGTGCTGTCCGGGGGCGGCGAGACCCCGGTGAACAACACGCCGAAGGACTGGGCCGAGATGGTGAACACGGTCCAGAAGTACGCCATCGACCACTCGCGGCTGCACATCCCGATCGTGTACGGCGTGGACGCGGTGCACGGGCACAACAACGTGCTCGGCGCGACCAAGTTCCCCCAGCAGATCGGCGTCGGCGCGACGTGGGACCCGCAGCTCTCCCAGGCGATGGGCGAGTCGACGGCCCGGGCGGTCAAGGCCACCGGACCGCAGTGGGACTTCGCGCCGGTCCAGGACATCTCGCGCGACACCCGATGGGGCCGCTACTACGAGACCTACTCTGAGGACCCCTACCTCGCCGGCACGCTCGGCGCCGCGAACATCCAGGGCCTGCAGAAGACCGGACAGGTCAGCGCGACGGTGAAGCACTTCGCCGGGTACTCCCAGCCGTTCGCCGGCCACGACCGCTCCGAGGCCCACCTGGACCCGCGCTACTTCCAGGACACGTTCCTGCCGTCGTACAAGGCGGCCGTGGATGCGGGCGCCGACACGGTGATGGTCAACTCCGGGTCGATCAACGGCATCCCGGCGCACGCCTCGCACTACCTGCTCACCGACCTGCTGCGCCGCCAGTGGGGCTTCAAGGGCCTCGTGGTCAGCGACTGGAACGACGTCGACGCGCTGCGGACGGCGTACCACCTGACCGACACCTACGCGGGCGCGGTCGCCATCGCGATCAACGCCGGCGTCGACATGGGCATGCTGCCGCCCGGTGAGGTCGACGGGTTCGTCCAGGGCCTGCTGGACGACGTCAAGACCGGCAAGGTCACCAAAC
Source organism: Actinoallomurus purpureus (assembly GCF_024055795.1). Taxonomy (GTDB): domain Bacteria; phylum Actinomycetota; class Actinomycetes; order Streptosporangiales; family Streptosporangiaceae; genus Actinoallomurus; species Actinoallomurus purpureus. The sequence continues at coordinate 184,579 of NZ_JAMXMY010000017.1, forward strand.
GCCGCCTCGACGAGGCCGTGTCCCGGGTCCTCGCCCTGAAGTTCAAGCTTGGCCTGTTCGAGCACCCGTACGTCGACCCGTCCAAGGCCGACGCGGCCGTGCTGGGCACCGACAAGGACCTGGCCGTCCAGGCCGCGACCGAGTCGCAGACCCTGCTGAAGAACGACGGTAACGTCCTGCCCCTGTCGACCGGCACCGGCAAGGTCGTCGTGACCGGCCCGAGCGCCGACTCGATCCCGAACCAGGACGGCGGCTGGACCATCCAGTGGCAGGGCATCCCCAACGGCGTCAACGACCCCGGGGTGACCGTCTACCAGGGCATCAAGAACGTCATCGGTGACCACGCCAAGCTCGTCACGAAGGCCGACGACGCGGTCGACCAGACCAAGGACGCCGACGCGGCGATCGTGGTCGTGGGCGACAAGCCCGGCGCCGAGGGCGTCAACGACCAGGAGCAGCCCGAGCTCGCCGCCGACCAGCAGGACCTCGTCGACCGCCTGCAGGCCACCGGCAAGCCGGTGATCGTGGTGGTCGTCGCCGACCGGCCGCTGGTGCTCGGCAGTGCGGCCGACGCCAAGCAGCTGCTCATGTCCTGGCTGCCCGGCAGCGAGGGCGGTACGGCCGTGGCGAACGTCCTGTTCGGCAAGGCCAACCCGAGCGGGCGGCTCCCGGTCTCCTGGCCGAAGACCACCGGCGACGAGCCGATGTTCTACCAGCAGCTGCCGGGCACGAACGGCGGCACCAGCTCCGGCTACGACCCGCTGTTCGCCTTCGGCGCGGGCCTGTCCTACACCACGTACGCGGTGCAGGACGTGACGGTCTCCGGCGGAAACACGGTGAAGGTGTCGGTGAAGGTCGCCAACACCGGTTCCCGCGACGGTGACTTCGTGGTGCCGGTCTTCGCGCAGCAGCCGGTCAGCCGTATCGTCGCCCCGCCGAACCGCCTCGTCGCCTTCACCCGGGTGCCGCTCAAGGCGGGCGAGTCGACCACCGTGTCACTGTCCTTCCCCCGGTCCCGCCTCGCCGTGACCCAGGGCGACATCAACGGCTCGGGCACCCGCGCGGTGCTCCCGGGCCTCTACAAGATCGTCGCCGGCGCCAAGTCCGCCGACCTGACGATCGACTGACCGGACCACCGTAGGCCGCGACTGATCACAAGGAGGCCGCGGGGCGATCGTCGATCGCCCCGCGGCCTCCGCATCGGGGCTCCGCACGCCGCGAAGCGCCGGGCGCTCGACGGCCGGCACGCCGGCCCCCAGGAGACGGCACGCCTTGTTCAGCGCCGTCTACTCACGCGAGCAACTTTCTCGTCTGTGTAGACACCGTGGGAAGAGACGCCAGCTCCCGCCGAGTCCGCCGTGCTGCGAGGCGGACCACACCTCACAGCACGAAGCTCAAACCCATGAGACGCCGATCACGGCTCCCCCTTCCCCCCATGAATGGGTCGCCGCCCGCCGCGGCGTGATCGCTAGTGGTCGCCACCGCGACCGATTTGTCGCGAAAGCCTGCTGCGTGGCCGGCCGACCTCGCGATGCGGGATCGGGCGGCTGCGGGACCACTCCCCCTGCATCCGGCGTCGCGGCGACTTTGCCGCCGTCGTGGTCACGTTGCCGCCGTCGTTGACGGGTCGATGACCGGTTTGCCCGGGTTAGCGCGTCAATACCGACGTCAATGTGGCTGATCGATCCGGTCGGGCGACTCCAAGCTCCGGCGGGCCGGGCGTGAGGCTCGGTGAAGGGCCGCACTGCCGGGCGATTCCTCCCAGTAAGGGACCCGATTCCGGCGGCTTTACCGAGCACTACGCCCGCTCGTGGCCGGACGCCCCCTGCGAGCGACTGGGGACTTCCGACGCTTTTACTCCTTATTCCGGGGAAGTCGAGCCCATATGATCTTTCCGCCGCCGTTCATCTTCGGTATCCGCCTGGAACCCCAACTCTGAGCGAGCCGGGAGACGATGAAGAGCCCTTTTCCGCTCGTAGAGAGGAGGAATTCGTCACCTTCGGCGAGGGTTCTAGGCTTGGGCAGCGTCCAAGACGGGTCCCAGACCTCGATGAGAGGGCTACCGCCGTTCCAGCAGAGCATGAGCTTGAAGAACTCTGCGGTAGGAACGTGGACGTAGGCGTTGGTGATGAACTCCGACGCGATCAGAGTCGCATCGTCCACCAGATCAGGACGCTTCATTACGAGCATGCGGTGCTCGATGAAGGTGCGAGCGATGTCAGCGGCCTGAGGCACCGGCCGAAGGGTCACGACGGTCTTCCGATCCCTGCCGTCCATCACCGTCTCGATCGGGCTCGCCAGCGCATCCATGGCCACCCACCCCCATCTGCCATATTTCAGGCTGTTCGGTCCATTCTGGATCGTTCTTGCTATCCGGACTCGTCCGGTAATTCTTGGAGCCGATTGACAGAAAGTCTGGACCAGATAGAACAGGCGAGATATCTTTTCGAAAGGCTTGAAGAGATTGGAGGTGCCATGCAGACGGATCCAGTGATCGATCCAGATACCGGCCTCTGGAACTGGCTGGCCTACGACCTGCGGTTCTATAGACAGAAGTACGGTATGTCGCAATCGGCGATATCGGAGGTCATCAAGACCAGCCCTCCAAACCTTTCAAACCTTGAAGCGGGCAGGAGACGCCTCAAGGACGAACAGGCTGAAGCGCTAGACGAGCGCTTCAAGACAGGCGGCCACTTCAAGAGGCTCCTGAGGTACGCCCGCCTGGGGCATGATCCAAACTGGTTCAAGCAGTACGTAGGCATCGAGTCGAGAGCGTCCGTCCTCAAGGTCTATGAGCCCATCGCCGTACCAGGCATCCTTCAGACGCCCGAGTACGCGGGAGCCCTCTTCAAGGCTGGAGGCGCCCGCAACGTCGAGGAGCTGATCGAGAAGCGCATGAAGCGCCAAGAGGTGCTGCGCAGACCGGACCCACCTCTTCTGTGGGTCGTGGTCACAGAGAACGTGATCGACTGGCCGGTAGGAGGGGCAAGCGTGATGCGGAAGCAGCTCGCTCGTCTACTGGAGGTGGCAGAGCAGCCCAACATAGGGATGCGAGTGATCCCACGGTCAGCCGGCGCTCATGCCGGCTTCGACGGCAGTCTCTACCTCCTCTCCGGAGAAGACGGAGATATCGCCTACATCGAAGCCACCGGAGGCGGACGCCTGGTACCGTCCCTGACCGAGGTACGTTCGTACGAAGCGAGGTTTGAACGCATCGGACAATCGGCCTTGCCGATGGAATCCTCCCTGAGAATGATCAGAGATGCGATGGAGGCTCTGTAGTGTCAGCGATCATCACCTCCGACGGGTTCAGGAAAAGCAGCCGTAGTGGGAACCAAGGTGGCGCCTGCGTAGAGGTCAAAGTGGTGGATTCCGAGTCTGCCTGATTGATTGAAATAAGGAACCCACGACCTTCGAGTCGTGGGTTCTCTTGGCGTCAGGAGCGGCGGCCACCGACCGCCAGGATGAGCCCGGCGACCAGGCAGAGGGCCGCCGCCACGGCGAAGGCCGTCCCGGCCGCCAGCCCGCCCATCACGGCGACGCCCAGCGTGGCGCCGACCTGGCGCACCGCGTTCAGCAGGCCGCTCGCCACGCCGGCCGCACCCTCGGGCGCCGCCTGCACGACTCCTGTGACCAGGGCGGGCAGCGAGAACGACACACCGAAGCCGATCAGGAGCATGCCCAGCCACGGCACCGGGGACGCGGCGAGGCAGCCGAGGGTGAGCAGAGCCAGCCCGGCCAGGACCGGCGGACGCGGCCCGTACCTCGCGACCAGCCGGCCGGTCACCAGCGGATTGAACGCGGTCGGCAGGGTCAGCGGCAGGAACGCCAGGCCGGTGGCCACCGGTCCCAAGTGACGCTGCAACGACAGGGTCAGCACGAACAGGCCGCCCGACAGCGCGAAGTTCACCGCCGCGCCCGCGATCAGGCCCCGGCGCACGCCTGGCTCGGCGATCACCGCGCCGGGGACGGCCGGGGACGCGCTGCGCCGCTCCACGATGACCATGACCACGGCGAGGACGGCCACCGCGATCGCCGAGACGACGCGCCGGTCGACGATGGCGTCGGTGAGCGCCGCCAGGAAGGCGCAGGCCACGAGCTGCGCCCACCAGTCGATGGCCCGCCCGGTCGCGGGCACCCGGATGTCACGGACGAGCACGAGGCTCAGCAGCACCACCGGGACGTTCACGAGGAACACCGCCCGCCAGCCACCGACCGACCGACACCAGCAAGCCGCCCGCGACCGGGCCGGCCGCCAGCGCGCAGCCGGTGATCGCCGCCCAGGCGCCGAGGGCCCGGCCGCGCTCGGCCGGAACGGGGTACAGCCGGGTGATGATCGCCAGTGAGCTCGGCAGGCACAGCGCGCCCGCCGCGCCGAGCACGGCGCGCAGGACGACGAGGACGGCCAGGTTCGGCGCCGCCGCGCTGAGCAGGGACACCAGGCCGAACGCGGCGACGCCGGCGGCGAACACCCGGTGCGCGCCGAACCGATCCGACATCGCGCCGGCGGTGGGCAGCAGCGCGGCGAAGGTCACCGTGTAACCGGTGACCGCCCACTGCAGCCCGGAGACCCCGCCGCCGAGCGAGGCACGCAGGTCGGGCAGGGCGACGGTCAGGACGGTCGTGTCGAGCAGGACCATGCAATAGCCGAGCGACAGGCCGAACAGCCGGCTCGCCCGGGACATCGTGACGGTTTCGGAAACCACGTGCGACTCCAGGAGAATGGGAGGCGCCCACCGTCGCGCCGGTCGCCCACCGCCCTCCACCGGCGACGGCGAACACCCCGTTCGGCGAAACCGAAAGGCCAGGTCAGCGTGGAGTTCCGACAGTTGCGCACCTTCCTCGCCGTCGCCGCCGAAGGCACGGTGACCGACGCGGCGATCGCCGTGGACCTGGCGCCGTCCTCGGTCTCGGAGCAGGTACGGGCGCTGGAGCGGTCGCTCGGGGTCGCCCTGTTCGACCGGACGCCGGAGGGCATGCGCCTCACGGCCGCCGGACGGCGGATGACGCCCTGGGCCCGGCGACTCCTCGACCAGGCGGAGGAGGCACGCCGCGAGGTGACCGGCCACCCGCCCCTCGTACGGCTCGGGGCCCTGGAGACGCTGGCCGCCACCCTGGTCCCCGGCATCGTCGGGCGGCTCGCGGCCCGCCGTCCGGACCTGGGCGTCGAGGTCGCACCGCTCAACCGCCGGGAGATCCTCACCGGCGTCGACGCGGGGTCACTCGACGCCGGGCTGATCCTCGACAGCGGCCCGGCCGTGGGCGGCCTCGGCTTCGACGCGCCCGCGCGGCTGGCCTTCCTCGACGTGGAGGACGTGCCGCTGGCGTTCGTCACCGCTCCCGGCGCGGCCCGCGACCGGCTGCTCGTCACGCCTCCCGGCTGCTCGTTCCGCATGGTCGCCGACCAAGTGCTGGGCGCCGCCGGCGAGCGCACCGAGCTCGCCTCCGTCACCGTGATCCACGGGTGGGCGCGCCGGGGCCTCGGCGCGGCTCTGCTACCGGAGTTCGCCGTTGCCGAGGATCTCGATTCGGGGGCGCTCGTCCGCCACCCGGTGGAGACGCCCGACATCGCGTTGCGCCTCGTCTGGCGGGCCGACCGCGAGGGGTCCGTCCGCGAGCTGCTGTACGCCGCGGCCGGGGGGCGTATGTAACGGCGGGAGCACGGCGGGCCGGCGTCGCCGGGCAACACCAGGCCGGTGTACTCGGTGGGCCGCTCGATGACCGGACGGTCGATGTCGCGGTGGGTCAAGGTCACCGAGACGCCATCGCGTTCCAGCAGGCGGGCGGGCTCGATCGCGATGCCGGCGGACCCTTTTCCGGACTAGAAAGTGATCACAGGGGTCGTAGGTCCTCCTCTAGAGTCGCCCGCGTGCCTGATCTCTCCTACCTCGCGGCCGTCCGGGAGTCGTACGACACTGTCGCCGCCGACTACTTCGAACAGGTCAAGCCCCCGGCGGAGCTGGATCCGCTGTCACGCGGGATGTTGGCCGCTTTCGCCGAGGTCGTGCGGACGGGCGACCGCGGGGCCGTTGCAGACCTGGGATGCGGGCCCGGGAAAGTGACGGCGCACCTGGCCGAGCAGGGGGTGTCCGCGTTCGGCATCGACCTGTCGCCCGCGATGGTCGCGCTGGCCCGTCAGGCTTACCCAGATCTGAGTTTCACCGTCGGCTCGATGACCGCGCTGGCGATCGAGGACAACGAGCTCGGCGGCATCCTTGCCTACTACTCCACCCACCACACGCCACCGACGTTGTTGCCGATCGTGTTCAGCGAATTCCATCGCACTCTCGCGCCCGGCGGCTATCTGATGCTCGCCGGCCATGTGGGAGCCGGTGAGCACCTACGTCCGACGCAGGCGTATGGGGGTCACCCGGTGTCTTTCGAGTCCTACCTGTTGCCGCCAGATCGGATTGCCGAGCTCTTGCACCAGGCCGGGCTCGTTGTTACCGCGCGACTGGTGCACGAGCCCGGCGAAGGAGCCAAGAGGACCGTCGCTACCTTTCTTGCCCGAAGGCCCGAACGGCCGTGAGGTGCGTATCTGCGCGCGGCGGTCCGCACAGCCCCCAGGCCATAGTGGCCAGGTCCGGCGCAAATAGGTTAAAAAGCGGAAAAGCGCCGCACTGGGCATCCTCTTGATCAGGACACTTCACGGGTTCGCCCCGTTGCTCGTGAAGTGAGGAACCCCCCCCATGCCCGGTGGAAGACCGGCCGCACTCCGTCGGCCCGTCGCCCTGCTCGGAACCGCGATCGCCCTGCTCGCCGCCGCCCTCTCCGCAACGCCCGCGCACGCCGCACCGCCCGCATCGGCGGCCGGGACCGCACGGGCTGCGTCGGCGGCGGCCCCGCTCGCCCACGGTGCGGCGGCCCGCTCGGAGACCTACGGCGCGCCGGCCCGTTCCCGGCGGGCGAAGGTCGTCTATCTGACCTTCGACGACGGGCCGGGACCGTACACCTCGAAGGTGCTCAAGACCCTCAGCAGGTACGGTGCCCGGGCCACCTTCTTCGAGATCGGCCAGAACGTCGTCCGCCACCCCGGACTGACCAGGAAGGTGATCGCGCAGGGCGGGAGCGTGCAGAACCACACCTGGTCCCACCCCGACCTGACCAGGGTCTCGGCGAGCGTCTTCCGGTCCCAGGTCATCCGGACCGACCACGCGATCCACGCGGCCATCGGCCGGACTCCGAAATGCCTGCGCCCGCCGTACGGGGCGGTCGACCACAGCGTCTACGCTCGGGCGCGAGCGCTGCACAAGAAGGTCGTCCTATGGACGGTTGACCCGCAGGACTGGGCGCGGCCGGGCACGTCCGCGATCGTCCATCGTGTCCTCACCCACGTGCGCCCCGGCTCCGTCGTCATCATGCACGACGGCGGCGGGAACCGCAGCCAGACCGTGGCGGCCCTGCCGAAGATCCTCAAGACGCTCAAGAAGCGCGGATACACCTTCCAGTTGATCGCCTGCGGCTAGGGCCTGTCTCAAAGTCCCCGTCCGTAGCAGTAGGACAGCGGGGCTTTGAGACAGGCCCTAGGTCGCCGTCGGTGGCCGTCACGAACGGCGGCCACCGACGTCGTACGCTCAGACGCCCTTGAGGTGGCCGTCGCCGGTGACGACGTACTTCGTGGAGGTGAGCTCGGGCAGGCCCATGGGGCCGCGGGCGTGCAGTTTCTGGGTGGAGATGCCGATCTCCGCGCCGAACCCGAACTCCTCGCCGTCGGTGAACCGCGTCGAGGCGTTGACCATGACGGCGGCGGAGTCGACGAGCGCGGTGAAGCGCCGGGCGGCGGACTGGGAGGTCGTGACGATCGCCTCGGTGTGCGCCGAGCCGTACCGGCGGATGTGCGCGACGGCGGCGTCGAGCGAGTCGACGACGGCGGCGGCGAGGTCGAGGGAGAGGTACTCGGTGCCCCAGTCCTCCTCGGTCGCCTCGACGACGGTCGCCCCCTCACCGGCGTACGCGCGGATCGCGGTGTCGCCGTGCACGGTCACGCCCCTCTCGCCGAGCGCCCGCAGCGCGCGCGGCAGGAAGGCGTCGGCGATGTCGCGGTGCACGAGCAGCGTCTCGGCGGCGTTGCACACCGACGGGCGTTGCGTCTTGGCGTTGACGAGGATGTCCACGGCCATGTCCAAGTCGGCGGCCGCGTCGACGTACACGTGGCAGTTGCCCGTGCCCGTCTCGATGACCGGCACCGTCGACTCCTCGACCACCGAGTTGATCAGCGATGCTCCGCCCCGCGGGATGAGCACGTCGACCAGGCCACGGGCGCGCATGAGGTGCTTGACCGAGTCGCGATCACGGCCGGGCACGAGCTGGATCGCGTCGGCCGGCACCTCACCGCCCGTGACGCCGGCCAGCGCCGAGCGCATGACCTCGACCAGCGCGCTGTTGGAGTCGTACGCCGAGGAGGATCCCCGCAGCAGCACCGCGTTACCGCTCTTCAGCGTGAGCGCGGCGGCGTCGACGGTGACGTTCGGCCGCCCCTCGTAGATGATGCCGACCACGCCGAGCGGGACGCGGACCTGCCGCAGCTCCAGGCCGTTCGGCAGCGTGTAGCCGCGGACGGACTCCCCCACCGGGTCCGGCAGGGACGCCACGTGGCGTACGGCGGCGGCGATCGCGGCGATCCGGTCGGTGGTCAGGCTCAACCGGTCGATCATGTACTCGGAGGTGCCGGCCTCACGGGCCGCGGTGACGTCGGCGGCGTTGGCCTCGACGATCTCCGCGGAGCGGGCCACGAGGGCGTCCGCGATGGCGTGCAGCGCGGTGTCCTTGACGCCACGCGGCAGCGGGGCCAGCTCGGCGGCGGCCTGCCTGGCGCGCCGCGCCACCTCGAGAACCTGCTCCTGGGTGCCCATCTCTCCTCCTCGCCCCACGCCGGCCTCAGGGCCGCCGGGTCGCCGCTTCCTCGGTGACCAGGACGACCAGGTCGTCCCGGTGAATGATCTCGCGTTCGTACTCCGGGCCGAGCTCCCGCGCCAGCCAGCGTGTCGACCTGCCCATCAGGTCCGGGATCTCCGCCGCGTCGTAGTTGATCAACCCGCGGGCGACGACACGGCCCTCGTCGTCGCACAGGTCCACCGGGTCGCCCGCGCTGAAGTCGCCCTCGACGCCGGTCACCCCGGCGGGCAGCAGCGACTTGCGGCGGCGCGCCACGGCCTCGACGGCACCGGGGTCGAGGCGCAGCCGTCCCTGCCCGGTCGTCGCGTGCGCCAGCCACAGGCGCCGGGTGGACGGTTGCACACCGGCCGGGTGGAAGTAGGTGCCGACGTTCTCTCCCGCCAGGGCGGCCCTGGCGGAGTCGGCGTTCGTCAGCACCACGGGGACCCCGACGATGCGGGCCGCCTCCACCTTCGTCACCATGCCGCCGGTGCCGACACGTCCCGAGCCGCCCAGGCGTACGCCGTCCAGGTCGGCCGGCTCGCGGACGTCCTGGATCCGGCGGGCGCCCGGCTCTCGCGGGTCGCCGGTGTAGAGGGCGTCCACGTCGGACAGCAGGATCAGCGCGTCCGCGCGGATGAGATGCGCGACCAGGGCGGCGAGCCGGTCGTTGTCCCCGAACCGGATCTCATCGGTGGCGACGGTGTCGTTCTCGTTGACGATCGGCACGACACCGAAGGTGAGAAGTTGATCGAGCGTGCGCTGGGCGTTGCGGTGGTGTGAGCGGCGCATCATGTCGTCGGCGGTCAGCAGCACCTGCCCCACGCCCAGTCCGTACCGCGCGAACGACGCGGTGTAGCGGGCGACCAGCAGCCCCTGCCCCACGCTGGCGGCCGCCTGCTGAAGCGCCAGGTCATGGGGCCGGGAGGGCAGGCCCAGCGGCCCGATCCCGGCGGCGATCGCGCCGGAGGAGACGAACACGACCTCGCGGTCCTTCGCCGGACCCGGACGGCCGCCGGCCCGGCGCCAGCCGGCGAGCACGTCGACGAGCGCGTCGATCCGGGCGGCGTCGATCGCGCCGTCCGGGGTCGTCAGCGAGGACGACCCCGCCTTGACGACGATCCGCCGCGCCTGTACGACCGCCTCACGCACGGTCACGATCCCCCGTCACCTGCCGTCCAGCCGCCGGTCGGTGCCGCGACGGCCGGGGCTTTGGTCGGCGCCGGCGAGCACCTCGGGCTCCCAGTCGAAGACGATCGACTCCTCCGCGGTGCCGATGTACACCGTGGCACCGGGCTCGGCACCCGCCTCGGCCAGGCGCTGCTCGACGCCGAGCCGGGCGAGCCGGTCGGCGAGGTACCCGACCGCCTCGTCGTTGCTGAAGTCGGTCTGCCGCAGCCAGCGGACCGGCTTCTCGCCGGTGACGAGGAACGTGTCGTCGCCCATCGCCCGCACCTCGAAGTCGGCGCCGCCGACGGGCGCCGGCCGGATGACCAGCCGGGTGGCCTCCTCCACGGGCTGCGCGGCGCGGTGGGCGGCCACCATCTCGGCCATCGCGAAGCTCAGCTCGCGCAGGCCCTCGTGGGTCGCGGCCGACACCTCGAAGACCTTGAGCCCACGCTTGTCGAACTCCGAACGGACCATCCCGGCCAGGTCCCGCGCGTCGGGCACGTCGACCTTGTTGAGCACGACCAGACGGGGGCGGTCCGACAGGGGCTCGTCGCCCAGCTCGTCGTACGCCGCCAGCTCGGCCTCGATCACCTCGAAGTCCGACAACGGGTCGCGTCCCGGCTCCGGCGTCGCGCAGTCGAGGACGTGGACGAGCGTGGACGCCCGCTCGATGTGCCGCAGGAACTGCAGGCCGAGGCCCCGGCCCTGGCTGGCGCCCTCGATCAGACCGGGGACGTCGGCGACCGTGTAGACGACCTCGCCGGCGCTGACGACGCCGAGGTTGGGGGTGAGCGTGGTGAACGGGTAGTCGGCGATCTTGGGTTTGGCCGCCGACAGTGCCGCGATCAGCGACGACTTGCCCGCGCTGGGGAAGCCGACCAGTGCGACGTCCGCGACGGTCTTCAGCTCCAGCACGACGTCGAGCTCATCGCCCGGCTCGCCGAGCAGGGCGAACCCGGGCGCCTTGCGCTTGGCATTGGCCAGGGCCGCGTTGCCCAGCCCGCCGTGGCCGCCCTGGGCGATGACGAACCGGGTGCCGGCCCCGACGAGGTCGGCCAGGACCTCCCCGTCACTGGTCTTGACGACCGTGCCGTTCGGCACGGTCAGCAGGAGGTCCCCGCCGTTGGCGCCGTTCTTGTTCGACCCCTGCCCCTGCTTACCGCCGGTCGCCTTGCGGCTCGGCCGGTGGTGGTACTCGAGCAGGCTGGCGGTGTTCGGGTCGACCTCGAGGATGACGTCGCCGCCGCGCCCGCCGTTGCCCCCGTCCGGCCCGCCGAGCGGCTTGAACTTCTCCCGGTGCACCGAGGCACAGCCGTGCCCTCCGTTGCCGGCCTGGACGTGCAGGACGACCCGGTCGATGAACTGCGCTCCCGGCGGCCCACCGTGACCGCGCCGCGCCGGCGCCTGCGGCGTCTCGTCCGGCATGTCCTCACCCTCCGTCGGAAAAACGACGAGGGCGGACCGATGAACGGTCCGCCCTCGTCCTGAAATCGTGTCGCGTCGGCGGACCTACTCCGCCGGCGGGACGATGCTCACGGCGCGACGACCGCGGTAGCGGCGGAACTCGACCGCGCCCGCGACCAGCGCGAACAGCGTGTCGTCGCCACCACGGCCCACGCCCGGACCCGGGTGGAAGTGGGTGCCGCGCTGGCGGACGATGATCTCACCGGCGTTGACGACCTGGCCGCCGAACCGCTTGACGCCGAGCCGCTGGGCATTGGAATCCCGGCCGTTACGGCTGGACGAAGCGCCCTTCTTATGTGCCATGTCTGCGACCTACTTTCCGGCCTTGATACCGGTGACCTTGACCTGGGTGTACGGCTGGCGGTGACCCATGCGCCGCTTGTACCCGGTCTTGTTCCGGTAGTGCATGATGTTGATCTTCGGGCCCTTGGTCGCACCAAGGATCTCGGCGGTGACCTCGTACTTGGCCACCTCGCCGGGCGCGCTGACGACGTTGTCGCCGTCAACGACGAGCACGGCCGGGAGCGTCACCGTCGAGCCGACCTCACCGGCCACCTTGTCGACGGTGAGCACATCGTCGACGGCCACCTTCTCCTGCCTGCCGCCGCAACGGACGATCGCGTACACCGCGGAACCTTTCCTTTGCGTGCCTCGGGCACGACTAATCCAACAAGCTTATTTCGGAAGCTGCTGCCCGCACCCACCGATCACCCGGGGGCCTCAGGCGCGCTAACAACGGCGCGGAAAAGCGCCGGATACCTAGAGTACCGGATTCCCCGCCCGTAGGTCGAACCGGCCGGGTCCCGGCCGACACCCCCAGAGGGGCACGGCCGGGAGCCGCGCGTCAGTCGGCGGTCGCCTCGGACCTGGTCCGCGGGGAGCGCCGGGTGCGCCGGCGGCGGCCGTTGGCCGAGGGCTCGGCGTCGGACGCGTCGTGCCCGGCCTCCTCGGCGTCCGTGGAGGACGCCTCGTGGGCCTCGCCGGGCCGTGCGTCGGCGGCCGTCCCCTCGGCCTCCACGGGGCCGGACGTGGCCTGAGCGGCCTCCTCGGCGTCGGCCTTCGCGGCGTCGGGCTCCGCGCCCGCCTCGGCGTCGGCCTTGGCGGCGTCGGCTCGGGCCGTGCGGCGCTCGGCACGCGCCAGCTTGTCCTCGACGGCCTTCTCGACGTCGCCCTTGCGCTTCTTGCGGCGGCTCGCCGCGCCCGCCTTGTCCGGCTTCGGCTCGACCGGCGAGAGGGTGACGTGGATCCCCCGGCCGTTGCAGCACTCGCACGGCTCGGAGAAGGACTCCAGGAGCCCGCCACCGACCCGCTTGCGGGTCATCTGCACGAGCCCGAGCGAGGTCACCTCGGCGACCTGGTGCTTGGTGCGGTCCCGGGACAGGCACTCGAGCATCCGGCGCAGCACCAGCTCGCGGTTGCTCTCCAGGACCATGTCGATGAAGTCGATGACGATGATGCCGCCGATGTCACGCAGCCGCAGCTGGTGCACGATCTCCTCGGCGGCCTCGAGGTTGTTGCGAGTGACCGTCTCCTCGAGGTTGCCGCCCTGCCCGGTGAACTTGCCGGTGTTGACGTCGACGACGGTCATCGCCTCGGTGCGGTCGATCACCAGCGAGCCGCCGCTGGGCAGCCAGACCTTGCGGTCGAGCGCCTTGGCCATCTGCTCGTCGACGCGGTGGGACGTGAAGACGTCCTCGTCGTCGGTCCACTTCTCCAGGCGGTCGGCCAGGTGCGGGGCGACGTAGCCGACGTACTCCTGCACCATGTCCCAGGCGTCGTCGCCCTGGACGACGAGCTTGGTGAAGTCCTCGTTGAAGATGTCGCGGACCACGCGGATGGTCAGGTCCGGCTCGCCGTACAGCATTGCCGGCGAGGACGCGGTCTTCGACTGGCGGTTGATGTTCTCCCACTGGGCCGCCAGCCGCGACACGTCACGGGCCAGCTCGTCCTCGGTGGCGCCCTCCGCCGCGGTGCGCACGATCACACCGGCGTGCTCGGGCATGACCTTCTTGAGAATCTGCTTGAGCCGCGAGCGCTCCTTGTCGGGCAGCTTGCGGCTGATGCCGGTCATCGAGCCGTCCGGAACGTACACGAGGTAACGGCCCGGCAGCGAGATCTGGCTGGTCAGCCGGGCGCCCTTGTGTCCGACGGGGTCCTTGGTGACCTGCACCAGAACCGACTGCCCGGACTTGAGCGCCGACTCGATGCGGCGCGGCTGGCCCTCCAGACCCGCGAGGTCCCAGTTGACCTCACCGGCGTACAGGACGGCGTTGCGCCCCTTGCCGATGTCGACGAAGGCCGCCTCCATCGACGGCAGGACGTTCTGGACCTTACCGAGGTAGACGTTGCCGATGTAGGACTGGTGGCTGGACCGGTCGACGTAGTGCTCGACCAGCACCTTGTCCTCGAGCACGCCGATCTGGGTGCGCTCACCCTCCGAGCGGATCACCATGACGCGCTCGACCGACTCACGCCGGGCGAGGAACTCCGACTCGGTGACGATCGGCGGCCGGCGGCGGCCCTGCTCGCGCCCCTCGCGGCGGCGCTGCTTCTTGGCCTCCAGCCGGGTCGAGCCCTTGACGGCCTGCACCTCGTCCTCGACGACGCGCGCCTCGCGGACGTGGACGACGGTGTTGGGCGGGTCGTCGGACGCGATCTCCTCGCCGTCGGCCCCGGTGGCGCGGCGGCGGCGACGGCGTCGGCGACGGGTGCCGCCATCGGCCTGATCCTCGTCGGCCGAGTCCTGCTCGGGCTCTTCCTCGGCCTGCTGCTGCGGCTCCGCCTCGTCCTCGGCCTGGCCGATCTCCTCGATCTCCTGGCCGTCACGCGTCTTGCCGCGTCCCCGGCCGCCCCGGCGGCGGCGCCGGCGCCCGGAACGGTCCGAACCGTCGTCGTCGTCGTCGCCGTGCTCGTCCTCCGGCTCCTCGGGAGCCGGCGGGGTCTCGACCTTCTCCTTGACGTCGGCCTTGGGCTTGGCCTTCGCCTCGACCTTCGGCTGCGTCTCGGCGCGGGAACGCGACCTCGACGGCGCGGCCTCCTCCGCGGGCAGCTGCGGCGGCTGGAACACGACCATCGGCGGCTGGAAGGCGGCCTCGGGGACCGCGGGCGGCGGACCGGCCGACCGGGTGGCCGCCCCGGTCGTCTCCGTCGGCTCTGGCTCAGGCGCGGGCGGCTCGGCGGCGGCGAACGGCTCGGGCTCGGGTGCGGTCTTGCGGGGGGCGCGAGCGCGGGTGCGTTTGGTGGTGCTCTTGGCACTCGCACCGGCGTCGTCGCCCGGGGTGCTCGGCGTCGTGTCGCTCTGGACGCTCGCTGTCGCCGTGTCGCTCCCGGCGCTCGCCGCCGTGGCGGCCTCCGCCGACGTCGCGGTGGACGTCGCCGGGGCGGGCTCCGCGGGCGCCTGGGCCGACGCCGATCGGGTCACCGGCCGCCGGGTGGTGTCCTCCTCCGGCTCCGGTGGAGGACCCGCCGGACGGCTGGCGCGCCGCGGCCGTGTCGTCTTCTTGGACTGATCGTTGGTTTCGATGCCGTTGTCTTCGGTGCCGCCGGTGGCGTCACCGAACTCCTTGTCAAGCATGCGGGCTGTCTCCCGTCAGGCTCCCGGGCGCGACCCACGAAGGGTGCGCCGCACGGGAGCGTTCTGTTTGTCGTTGTCGTCGGCGTGGCCCTGGTGGGCCGTGCCGACAAAGTCATCAGGGGTGCACCCGGTCGTCCCCGAGAATCCATGCGCCGCACGGATCCGTTTACGACTGGGCGCCGACGGCGTCCGGCGCCGTGGCTCGTACGGTGTCCGCGCCCTCGGCGGCGTCATCGCCTGCCGGTGCGGTCTGCCGGTCGGAGGCCAGCGGGTCGGTGAGCTCACCGGTGGTCTCGTCGAGCGGCCCCTGCGCCAGCCGCGTCACCAAGGGCGGTGACGGCGGCGCGAGGTCGGCCACCTGACGAAGACCGGTGAGGACGTCGTCCGGTCGAACAGCGGGCGTCATGTGCCGAACAACCATTCGAAGTATGGCACATTCGACATCCATGTCCTGAGTGGCACGCCGGTCCAGCTCGCAAGCGATGACCGCTGCGCGAGCGTCGAAACGCCGGCGTCCCTTCTTCGTGAGGCGCTCGACCTCGATCTCATCGGCCGCCGTGAAAGCACGGACCGCCGCGCCGGCGACGTCAGGGGCGACGCCGTCGAGGCGCACCAGCCACCGCGATGCCTCCAGGCGGTCCGCCAGAGCCCCGGCCCGCGCCTCGACGACCTCGATGATGTCGAGTCCGTCGGGCAGCACGACGTCGAGGGCGGCTCGCACCTGCTCCGGATCGCGATGGGCGGTGAGCCCGATCTCGAGATACTCCGCCTCACTGGCGACCCCGGTTGCCGCCGCACCCGCATAGGAGATCTTCGGGTGCGGAGAGAATCCGGCGCTGAATGCCACCGGGATCCCGGCACGCCGTACGGCGCGTTCCACGGCCCGGGAGATGTCACGGTGGCTGGTGAACCGCATCCTGCCGCGCTTGGCATACCGCACGCGCAGGCGGTGGGTCACGGGGGCCGGCGCCGGGCCCTCCGGCATGGGTGCCAGGGTTTCGGTCCTTCCTACTCGTGCCGATCGAAAAGTCTCTGTCTCTAAGAGTACGGGGTCACGGGCGCCGCGTATCCAGCCCCAGTGCCCGAAAGACCGAACGAACGGCCGCTCCTGCGGGTTTCAGGACCTTGACGCGCAGCCATCGGGCGGGTCTCAGCACGGTGACGCGCCACGCCCAGGCGAGGACCCGCAGCACCGGCCGGACGAACGTCCGCCAGACCCACCGCACGGGGCGTACGAGGATGTGGAAGAGCACGATCCCGGCGAGGCGCCAGACGTGGGCGATCCCTCGACCCAGGGCGGCCAGCAGCGGCCACGCCGCGCGCCACAGCGCGACCAGTCCCCGGCCGATCCAGTGCGCCGCGTACGCGAACGGCAGGAGGACGATCGCCAGGCACCAGGCCAGGCCTCGTTCGATCGGCCGCAGGAGGTAGCGGTACACCGCCCGGCCGAGCGGTGCCAGGATCGTGTCGGCCACCCATCGCAGCGGGAGGACGACCAGCACCCGGAACAGCCACGCGATGGGCCGGATGAGGACCTGGTACACCAGCCACCCGATCGGCCGCAGGACGTACCTGCCGACGGCACGCCCGATCAGGGAGATCAGCTCCCAGAGCAACCGGATCGGCACCACGATGATCAGTGCGGGGACGGTGAGGCAGCCGGGTCCTTCGTTCACGCCTGTTGGACGCACGATCTTGCGTTCTCGTTTCGTTCTCTCGTACGGTCCCGGTCGTCCGTGTGCCCGGGCGGAGAGCGGCGCCGTTCGGCACGCCGCACGGGGCCGGCGCGGCGCGATCCGTCCTTCGCCCCGGCCGCCTCACGCACCGGCCTCACGCGCCGGCGTCGGGCGGAGGCGCGGTCGTACGGCGGACGACGAGCTCGGTCGGCATGATCACGCAAGGGGCGGCCTCGCCACGGGGCGGTTCGACGAGCAGCCGTCCCGCCGTGGTGCCCTTCTCCGTGATCGGCTGCCGCACGGTGGTCAGGCCCGCCGGCGCGGCGGCGGGCACGTCGTCGAAACCGATCACCGACAGCTCCCGCGGAACCTCGATCCCCCGCTGCGCCGCGACGTCCAGGACGGCGAACGCGACCTCGTCGGTCGGCGCCAGGACGGCCGTCGGCCGGGGGTCCGCGTCGAGGAGCCGGGCGGCGGCGCGTCGCGCGAGCTCCCGGTCGTTCGCCGTCCGGTCCAGGACGACGTCCTTCCACTCCAGGCCAGCGTCCTCGCAGGCGTCCCGGTAGCCGGCCAGCCGGGCGCGGCCCGCCCCGAACCGCAGGTCTCCGGGCCGGTCGAGGTCGAGCCAGTCGCGGTTGGTCCGGCCCACGACGGGCTGCACGCCCAGCACGGCGACGCGCCGGTGCCCGAGGCCGAGGACGTGCTCGGCGGCCCGGCGCGCGGCGGCCCGGTCCTCGATCCCCACGAACGGCACGCCCTCGACGTACGGATAGTCCACGGTGACGACCGGCAGGCGGCGGCGCAGCACCGTCTCGACGAGTGGGTGCCCTTCGGGGGAGAAAAGGCAGAACCCGTCCACCACCGCGTCCCCGATCACCTCCTCGGCGAGGTCCGGGGAGGGCCATCCGATGAGGTGGACCCCGGTGCCCGACTGTTCGGCGACGCTCGCCAGGCCGCGCAGGAATCCGACGGCGTACGAGTCGGCGAAGGCGTACGACAGCGTCTCGGTGAAGACGACTCCGATCACGCCGGCGCGACCGCGCCGGAGCGTACGGGCCGCCGGATGGGGGCCGGGATAGCCGAGCTCGCCCGCAACCTCGAGGATCCTCCGGCGCAGCTCCTCGTTGAGCTGGTCGGGCCTCGAGAAGGCGTTGGACACAGTCGTCCGCGATACGCCGACCCGGTCGGCGATCGTCTGCAGTGTGACGCGTTCCACGAGATGCACCCTAGTTCTGAATTGATTAAGAAGCGACCAGGACGTACTCTCGAAGAGGTAACTGAATCGATCAAGTCAATCAGAGAGGCCGACATGACTCCGCTGCAGGTCGTCACGTTCATCGCGGCGCAGGAGAACATGCGCACGCACGCGCGCTCGGCTCTGCCCGACGCTCCCAAGGTCCCCTACGTGCCCGAGGAGCCCCGCACGCCGGTCGTCCGCACCACCCTCGCCGCGCTGCTCCGCCGCACGGCCGCTCGCCTGGAGCCGTCAGTGGGATGAGCGCTCACGAGCGTGTTCGGCCACCCATGCCGCCGAACACCACCACAGCCGATCCGGCGGGTCCCCAAGGGGACCCGCCGGATCTTTTGGTGGACGGCCGGGCTCAGACGACGGTCAGGGGAAGAAGCCTCTTGCCCGTCGGGCCGATCTGGATCTCGGTGTCCATGGTCGGGCAGACGCCGCAGTCGTAGCAGGGCGTCCAGCGGCAGTCCTCGACCTCGGTCTCGTCGAGGGAGTCCTGCCAGTCCTGCCACAGCCACTCGCGGTCGAGGCCGGCGTCGAGGTGGTCCCAGGGCAGGACCTCGACCTCGTCCCGCTCCCGGACGGTGTACCAGTCGAGGTCGACCGGCTCGTCGGCGAGCGCCTTGTCCGCACAGGCCCTCCAGCGCTCGTAGGAGAAGTGCTCGCTCCACCCGTCGAAGCGACCGCCGTCCTCCCACGCCGCCTGGATGATCTTCCCGACGCGACGGTCGCCGCGGGACAGCAGACCCTCGATGATCGACGGCTGGCCGTCGTGGTACCGCAGGCCGATGGCCCGGCCGTACTCCTTGTCGCGGCGCAGGGTGTCCTTCAGCGCGCGCAGGCGCCGGTCGACGGTCTCGTGATCACACTGCGCGGCCCACTGGAACGGCGTGTGCGGCTTGGGCACGAACCCGCCGATGGAGACGGTGCAGCGGATGTCGCGGCGGCCGGTGGCCTGCCGGCCCGCCTGGATGACCCGCCGGGCCATGTCGGCGATCGCGAGGACGTCCTCGTCCTCCTCAGTCGGCAGCCCGCACATGAAGTAGAGCTTGACCTGCCGCCAGCCGTTCTCGTACGCCGTGCTGACGGTGCGGATGAGGTCGTCCTCGCTGACCATCTTGTTGATGACCTTGCGCATCCGCTCCGACCCGCCCTCCGGCGCGAAGGTGAGGCCGGACCTGCGCCCGCCGCGAGAGAACTCGTTGGCCAGGGTGATGTTGAAGGCGTCGACGCGGGTCGACGGCAACGACAGCGACGTGTTGGTGCCCTCGTAGCGGTCGGCGAGGTCCTTGGCGATGTCGCCGATCTCGGAGTGGTCGGCGCTGGACAGGCTCAGCAGGCCGACCTCCTGGAAGCCGGACTCCTTCAGCCCCGTGTCGACCATCTCGCCGATCGTCGTGATGGACCGCTCCCGCACCGGCCGGGTGATCATCCCCGCCTGGCAGAACCGGCAGCCGCGGGTGCAGCCGCGGAAGATCTCGACGCTGTAGCGCTCGTGCACGGTCTCGGCCAGCGGCACCAGCGGCTTCTTCGGGTACGGCCACTGGTCGAGGTCCATGACCGTGTGCTTGGCCACCCGCCACGGCACACCGGGACGGCCGGGCGCGACGCGCTGGATCCGGCCGTCCGGCAGGTAGGTGACGTCGTAGAACTTGGGGACGTAGACGCCGCCGGAGCGCGCCAGCCGCATCAGCAGCTCGTCCCGCCCGCCCGGCCGCCCCTCGCGCTTCCACTCGCGGATCACCTCGGTGATCGCCAGGACGATCTCCTCACCGTCGCCGAGCACGGCGGCGTCGAGGAAGTCGGCGATCGGCTCGGGGTTGAACGCCGCGTGCCCGCCCGCCAGCACGATCGGATGCTCGTCGGACCGCTCCGTCGCGCGCAGCGGGATGCCGGCCAGGTCGAGGGCGGTGAGCAGGTTGGTGTAGCCGAGCTCCGTGGAGAAACTCACCCCGAACACGTCGAACGCGCCGACAGGCCGGTGCGCGTCGACCGTGAACTGCGGGATGCCGTGCTCGCGCATCAGCGCCTCGAGGTCGGGCCACACGCTGTAGGTGCGCTCGGCCAGCACGCCCTCGCGCTCGTTCAGCACCTCGTACAGGATCTGGACACCCTGGTTGGGCTGGCCGACCTCGTACGCGTCGGGGTACATCAGCGCCCACCGAACGTCGGTGGAGTCCCAGTCCTTCACCGAGGAGTTGAGCTCCCCGCCGACGTACTGAATCGGCTTTTGCACCTTGGGGAGCAGCGGCTCCAGACGGGCGAAGAGCGACTCGACGGCCATGACGAAAAGCCTTCCGGGAACACGTATGGGATTCCCCTCACCCTACCGGCGCGGGTCCACCCCGGAGACCTGGTCGCCGCCTCTCATGGCACCACCCCTGCCGCGCTCAGATCCTCTCTATGAGCGGCAGTGTCAACGACGTCCGCGCCGCCCCACACAACTTCTTGATGTCTCCCGCGTCGCTCGTGATGATCGCCTTTGCGTTGATGGCGATGGCCGTCGCCACGACAAGTGCGTCGACCGCATCGGCAGCATCGGCGCGGCCCAGAAGCACCCCCGCGTGCTTGGCCGTCTCAAAGCTCGGATGCTCGATCACGCACCGGCGCAGGAACTTCGCCAGCAGCGCCTGCCGTGATCCATCACGCCACACCTGGGCGACGACCGGCGTGATGACCACCAGGTCCCGCACTCCCGGCTCTGCGACCTCGTGAAACGACCACACCGAACGTGCCCGTGACTCGGCGGCGATCAGAGCTCCTGAATCGAGGACCACTCTTACCGGGGCGACCATCAACCCGCCCTCCGCTCGTGCTCCCGGCCGTCATGGCTCTCTATCCGCTGCCAAAGCGCCTCGGCCTCGGCGAGTTCGACGGGCAGGAACGGGCCCTCCTCCGATTCGAAGGCACGTGTGGCTTCGTGGGCCGCCCGTCGGCGTGCGAGCACGGCGACGGCATCGGCGATAACGGCTGAGACGGAGGTCTCCTCCTCCTGGGCCTGACGCTTGACCATCTCCGCGAGGTCGGCGGGGAGGGTGATGGACAATTTCTTCGTCGCCATGGGCTCGATCCTACTTGAGTAGGATCGAGGTGCCCAGGCAAAAAACGTTGGCCGCTCCGCTGCGGCATCAATGAGGTACGGCACGGAGCGTACGTTAGCGGCTACTCTCGAACGTAGCCACTTGTTTACGTAAAGTGACGGATCACTCGTACGGGTTGTGGCGCAGGTGGACGGTCTGGAGGAGGCCGACGGCGACGAAGTCGGCGAAGGCCGACGATCCGCCGTACGACACGAACGGCAGGGGCAGGCCCGTGATGGGCATGATGCCGACGGTCATGCCGATGTTCTCGAACGTCTGGAACGCCAGCCAGCACACGACGCCGGTGGCCACGAGCCCGCCGAACAGGTCGGCGGCCTCACGGGCGATGCGCAGCCCGCGCCACAGCACCACGCCGAGCAGCGCGATGATCAACGCGGCGCCGACGAAGCCGAGTTCCTCCCCCGCCACGGTGAAGATGAAGTCGGTGTGCTGCTCGGGGACGAAGTGACCCGTCGTCTGCTCGCCGTGGAACAGCCCGTTCCCGAAGACGCCGCCGGAGCCGACGGCGATGCGGGCCTGCTGGGCGTTGTACCCGGCGCCCTGCGGGTCGGCCGACGGGTCGGCGAAGGCGGTGAACCGGTGGATCTGGTACGGCTTGAGCAGGTGGAACCACCAGACCGCCAGCGCGAGCGAGGCGCCTGCGCCGACCAGCCCGCCGACCCATCGCTTGGGCGCCCCGGACATCCCGAGGACCCCGATGATCACGGTGGCGAACACCAGCGTGGTGCCGAGGTCGGGTTGCAGCATCACCAGGCCGGCGGGCAGTCCCGCGAGCGCCAGGGCGAGCAGGATGTCGCGCCGCCCCGGCCCGACCTCCCCGTCGCGCGGCTCGCCGAGGATCATCGCCAGCAGTACGACCATGCCGACCTTGGCGAACTCCGACGGCTGGATCTGGAAACCGCCGCCGACCACGATCCACGAGTGGGAGCCGTTGACGGTGGCCCCGAGCGGCGTCAGGACGACGGCCAGGCCGACGCACGCGGCGGCGTAGACGATCGGGGCGTACGCGCGCAGGAGGCGGTAGTCCAGGGCCGTCGTCACGCCGCCCAGGACCAGCCCGATCGCCACGTTGAGGATGTGCTTCTCCAGGAAGCCCCCGGCGCCGGCGCGGCCGGCCCGGGTGGCCGAGTACACCAGGAGCGAGCCGACGACCGACAGGGCGAGCACGGCGAGGATCAGCGCCCAGTCCAGGCGCCGCGCGGGTGAGGCCAGCAGCCGTGCCGGCAGGGACCGCCGCCGGCCGACCGCTCCGCCGTACTCACTCTGCATGCCGCCACCCGGTCATCGACGTCTCCGATGGTGTGCCGTCGCGGGCTCCTTTCCCTCGGAGGTCACCGCGAATCCGGGTGGAGCGGCGACCGTGCCGTCCGGCGCGAGGCTCGGCAGCCGGTCCGGGACGTTGCCGCCGGGCAGCGCCGGGTTCTGGTTCTTCCCGAGGCCGTACATGCCCTCCCAGATCTCGCGGACGGCGGGCGCGGCCGTGGTGGCGCCGGTACCGCCCTGGGTGACCATGGCCACGACCACGTAACGCGGCTTGTTCGCCGGGGCGAAGGACGCGAACCAGGAGGTGTCCTTCTTGCCGTACACCTCGGCGGTGCCGGTCTTGCCGGCGACGGCGAGCTTGTCGAAGGGGAAGCCGGTGAACGCGCCGGCGGCCGTTCCGGACTTGGGCACGTCCGTGAGCGCGCTCCTGATGAAGGCGAGCACCTTCGGGTCGACCGGCAGCCGCCCGGCCTTCACCGGGTCGATGCGGCGCGCGACGGAGCCGTCGGGCGCCAGCACCGCCTTGCCGACCCGCGGGCTCCACAGCGTGCCGCCGTTGGCGAGCGCGGCGTACGCGCGGGCCAGCTGCAGCGGGGTGACGAGCACGTCGCCCTGGCCGACGGAGAAGTTGGCGGCGTCACCGGCGCGGAAGACGTACCCGTCGACGCAGTTCTCCGAGGAGATCGCCTTGAGGTACTCCGCCCGTGCCGGGTCGGTCTTGGCGACCTCCGGATAGCCGGTCTTGGCCCGCTTGCAGTCCGCCTTGCGGGTGTCGTTCCAGTACGCGAGCTTCCAGGCCCGGTCGGGGATACGGCCGGACGCCTCACCGGGCAGGTCGATGCCGGTGCGCCTGCCGAAGCCGTACGCCTTGGCCATCTTCATCATGGGGTCTTTGGGGTTCTTCACCGGGTGGATGGCGCCGTCGCGCTGCCACTCCTCGTAGGCGAACCGGTAGAAGATCGTGTCGCAGGACATGACGAGAGCCCGGTGCAGGTCGATGTCGCCGCCCGACTCCCCCTCGAAGTTGCGGAACGCCCGCGCCCCCACCATGTACGACGAGGGGCACGAGTAGATGCCGTGCAGGGAGTACCCGTCCTTGACGGCGGCGGGCAGCGAGGAGATCTTGAACGTCGATCCGGGGGCGAACTGCCCGTCCGTCGCGCGGGAGATCAGCGGCTGGCCGTGCTCCTTGCTGAGCAAGGCGTCGTACTCGTCCTGGGAGATCCCGCCGGTCCAGACGGCGGGGTCGTAGGACGGGTAGCTGGCGAGCGCGATGATCCGGCCGGTGCGCACGTCCAGCACCACGCTCGCCGCCGAGTCCGCCGGCGTGCCGCGGTGGCGGGCGTCCTTCACGGCGTGGTCGAGCGCCCTCTCGACGATGCCCTGCACCTTTGCGTCGATGCTGGTGACGAGAGCGCCGCCGCCGATCGGGGGCTGCTCGGAGGCGATGCCGGTGACGCGCCCCCGGCTGTCGACGAGCACCCGCCGATCGCCCGGTACGCCGCGCAGGTCGCCGTCGTAGATCGCCTCCAGGCCGTCGCGGCCGATCAGGTCGACGCCGCTGAACCCGGTCACCTTCAGGCCCTTGCGCTTGTTCAGCTCATCCTGGGTGATCGGCTGGAGGTACCCCAGGGCCTGGGGGGCGGTGGCGCCCTCGGTGCGCGGGTAGTCGCGCACCGGTTCGAGCTGCGCGGTCACGCCGGGGAAGTCCTCCTGGCGCTCCATGATCTGCAGGGCCTTGCGCGAGTCGACGCGGTCGTCGATGGGGATGGGCTGGTACGGCGAACCCGACCAGCAGGGCCGCTTGATCCCCGGTCCACATAGCCGGATCTTCAGGACGATCTTCTCGTACGAGGTGCCGAGCAGGGCCGCCAGACGCCGCAGCACCGCCCTGCCGCCGTCGTCCTGCCGGGCCAGCGCCGTCCGGTCGACCGAGACGACCAGAGCGGTCCGGTTGCGTACGAGCGGGCGGCCCACGTCGTCGAGGATCTGCCCCCGGACGGCGGGCACGACGATGTCGCGGATGCGGTTGTCGGCCGCGACCTTCCGGTAGTGCGCGCCGTTCATCACCTGCAGGTACCAGAGCCGCCCGCCGAGCGACAGCAGCAGCGACATGACGAGCACGTGCAGCACGACGAGCCGCACGTGCGAGCGCGGGCCCAATTCCCCCTCCTCCGTCTAGCGCGCCCGGTAGAAACCGGGCACCGCGTCGAGTCCACTGGGGCCGTGCTCGCGTTCGGCTCTTCGGGTCAGCCGCAGCACGGCCCACACCACGAACGGACTGGCGATCACGTCGTACAGCACCTGGGCCGGCAGCAGGTGGGACACCACCGGCCAGCGCGTGCGCGGGTCGCCGAGCATCATTCCCAGCATGGCGTACAGCACCGATCCGGCGAGCGCGCCGACGGCCACCGCGAGGAACGGCAGTACGGGCGAACGCTCCATCTCGTCCGCGGCCAGCCCGCAGACGTAGCCGATCAGGCAGTACACGAACGCGTAGCGCCCGATGGTGTGGTCGGCGGGCGGCACGATGTCGGTGGTCAGCCCGGCGAAGAACCCGGTGACCAGACCCGTCATCGATCCGTTGACCAGCGCCAGCGCCACCACGGCCAGGAGCATGAGGTCAGGGCCGACCGAGCCGGGCAGCGGCAGCCGGTTGACGACCGTCACCTGCACCAGCAGCGCGGCGGCGATGACGATCGTGGCCAGGACGTTGCGTGACATGGATCAACCTCGCGGCTTGCGAGACCTGCGCGGCCTCGGTGACTCGGCGGACGTGGAGGACTGGGCGCTCGCCGCCGGCGGCGGCGGCCGAGGCGGGCCGGCTGCCCGGGGCGGGGCCGGCGCCGAGGTGGTCGGTGCCGGGGGCAGCACCGCGTCGCGGGGGTTCTTCTTCGGGGGCGCCACGACCACGCCGACGACGTCGAGGCCGGTGAAGTGCGTGAACGGACGCACGATGGCGGTGCGGGTGAGTGATCCGGGCGTCCGCTCGATCCAGGTGACGGTGCCGATCGGCACCCCGGGGACGTACGGGCGGTCGCCCTGTGAGCCGAAGGAGACGATCCGCTGGCCCGGCTTGATCTCCACGGTGGAGTCCAGGAGCTCGAACGTCAGCGGCGAGCCGCTGCGCCGGCCGGTCCCCCGGACGACGCCGACCTCGCCCGATCCCTCGAGTCGCCCGCCGACCGAGGAGGCCGCGTCGGTGGCCAGGAGCACCGTCGAGCTGGTCGGCCCGACGCGGGTGACCCGGCCGACCAGCCCGTCTCCGGTGATCACCGTCATGTCGGTACGGACGCCGTCCGAACTGCCGGCGTCGATGGAGACGGTCTCCTCGACGCCCTCTCCGGCCGAGATGACCTGGGCGGCGACGATCCGGTAGCCGCCGAGACCGGCGGTGCCGAGTAGCCGGTGCAGCTGCTCGGCACGGGACTTGTCGATCTGCTGGGCGCGAAGTTGCTCGCGCAGCCGTTGGTTCTCGCGTTCGAGCCGGCCGATGCGCCGGTGTGCGTCCGGGCTGCCGAGGATGGTGTCGAGCGCGTGCCCGACCGGGGTGACGACGGCCGCCGCGGCGCCCTCGATCGGCCCGAAGATCGCCTCACCGAAAGAGCGCAGCCCGCGCAGCGGTGAGTCATCGCCCCCGCGGTAGTCGACGGTGATCATGGCCAGGGAGATCAGCAGCAGGATCCCGAGGACGGCGCGGGTTCGCCGGGTGTCGTTCACCGGCCGGTTCCCTAACGTCGTGGTTCGGGCACGAGGACCTGGCGCAGCGCCTCGAAGTCCTCGACGCACTTCCCGGAGCCGAGGACGACCGAGTCGAGCGGGTTGTCCACCATATGGATCGGCATACCGGTCTCTTCCCGGAGCCGTTCGTCGATGTTCTTCAGCAGGGCGCCGCCGCCGGTGAGGGCGATGCCGCGGTCCATGATGTCGCCGGACAGCTCGGGCGGGCACTTGTCGAGCGTCGTCTTGACGGCGTCGACGACCGTGTTGACCGGCTCCTCGATGGCGCGGCGGATCTCCTCGGCGGAGATCACGATGGTCTTCGGCAGGCCGCTGACGAGGTCGCGCCCGCGGATCTCGGCGTGCGGCTCGTCGTCGAACGGATAGGCCGAGCCGATGGCCATCTTGATCTCCTCCGAGGTGCGCTCCCCCAACATCAGGGAGTACTCCTTCTTCGCGTAGGAGATGATCGCCTGGTCCAACTCGTCGCCGCCCACCCGGATCGACTGACTCGTCACGATGCCGCCGAGCGAGATGATCGCCACCTCGGTGGTGCCGCCACCGATGTCGACGACCATGTTCCCCGTCGGCTCGTGGACGGGCAGGCCCGCACCGATGGCGGCGGCCATGGGCTCTTCGATGATGTAGACGCGCCGCGCGCCGGCCTGGTAGCCGGCCTCCTTCACGGCGCGCTGCTCGACACCGGTGATGCCACTGGGCACGGCCACGACGATCCGCGGCTTGGCGAAATGTCTGCGTTTATGGACCTTCTGGATGAAGTAGCGCAGCATGCGTTCGGTGACGTCGAAGTCGGCGATCACACCGTCCTTGAGCGGACGGACCGCGACGATGTTGCCCGGGGTACGGCCGATCATCCGCTTGGCCTCGATGCCCACCGCCACGATCTTCCCCGTGTTGGTGTTGATCGCCACGACGGACGGCTCGTTCAGAACGATGCCCCGGCCGCGCACATAGACCAAGGTGTTCGCCGTACCCAGATCGACTGCCATGTCACGGCCCAGGAACGACAGCTTGTTACCCATGAAGAAAGGGAGCCCTTCCGGATTGGCGGGCGTGCGGAACGCATTCTCATGGTAACGCGCGAGATCCCGGTTGACGCAGACCCATCCCCGCGCGTCGTGATCCGGGTCAGCTCTGCCCACGGCCTCCGGCCTGGGAAAACAAACGCGCGGGCCGACATACATCCGGCCCGCGCGGTTATGCGACCAATGTCAGAAAAGGTCAGGGAAGAAGAGCTTGACCTCGCGCTCGGCGGAGGCGGGAGAGTCGGAGCCGTGCACGATGTTCTCCTGGATCTCCAACGCGTGGTCGCCGCGGATGGTTCCCGGGGCGGCGGCGACCGGGTCGGTGGCCCCGGCCAGGGCCCGGAACGCCTCGATCGCACGCGGACCTTCGACGACCATGGCGACCAGCGGACCGCCCGTGATGAACTCGACCAGCGAGCCGAAGAACGGCTTCTCGCGGTGCTCCTCGTAGTGCGTCTCGGCGACCTCGCGCTCCAGCGTACGAAGCTCCAGGGCGACGAGCTTGAGGCCCTTGCGCTCGATGCGCGCGATGACGTCACCGACGAGGCCGCGGCGCACGCCGTCGGGCTTGACGAGGACAAGAGTGCGTTCGGACACGGATGATTCTCCTTGGTTCACAGGGTGCGGTCGTCGGCGCGGGCCACGGCGGGCGGTCACCGGCCGGCCGGAGCCCTGACCGTATCCGCGCAGGTCGCCACGGTCGGACTGCCGCATATATCGGTGCGATCTTACCCGGCGGGCAAGGCGGCTCCGTCCGATTCGGCGGAGCCGGGGAGGGATGCCCGCGGGCGGTCCCGGCTCACCCAGGCGGTCACGGCCGCGAGGATCACCACGATGACGCCCGCGGCGACGAGCCACAGCCGGTACGCGGCGGTCAGGGCGTACAGCGCCGCCATCGGGCCGCCTCCCGCCTTGGCGACCGCGCCGACCTTGGCGACCTGCAGCGGCCCGACGATGAGGTGGCCGCCGAGCACCCCGGGGAAGCACAGCGACAGGCCGAACAGGCCGGGACCGAGCTCCGTGTGGCCGAGCGCGGCCCCGACCGCCAGGCCCGTCCCCGCGCCGAGGGCCGTCAGCGCCACCAAAAGCGTCCACTGGTTCGCCGCCGCCCCCATGGTGAGCAGGAGGAAGATCGCGACGATGCCGAGGCCGTACCCGCACAGCACCGCGCCCCGACCGGTGCTCCGGCCGAACGAACCGGCCAGGAGGGCGGCGGCCAGGGCCCCCGCCGCTCCCGCCGCGAAGGCCGTCAGCGGCACGGCCCGCCCGCCGACCAGCCCGGCCAGCGGCCCGGTCACCGGCATGGTCAGCAGGCCGGCGGCCAGCATGACGACCGCGCACCCGAGCGGGCTGCCGGTGATGGCGTCGCGGGAGCCGACGACGGCCAGGCCGAGCAGCCCGGCGATCCCGCACGCCGCCAGGAGCAGTTGCGCTCCAGGCGACCAGTCGTACGTCGTGACCACCCCGAGGAACGCGAAGCCGGCGGCGGGAGCGAGCGGCAGGAGCAACTGGACGCGCTCCCCGCGCGGCGCGGGCGGCCGGACCGCCTCACGGCCCCGGCGCACCCGCAGCAGGCCGAGCAGGGCGGTGCCGACCAGCGCGATCGCGCTCAGCCACCAGTACGGACGCAGGATCGCCCGCCACTCCAGCCCGTCGGGGTCCGAGGCGGCCGTCGCGGCCAGCGCCAGCGGTGTGGCGAGCAGGAGCGCGGCGACGAGGACGCCGGCCCAGACGGACGACGCCGCCCGTCGCTCCCGCGCGAGTGCCAGGGTGGCGGGCAGGACGACCCCGCCGCCCACGCCCTCGGCCACGCGCACGGCGCCGACCACCGGGACCGACGTGACCCGCACCGAGAGCGCCTGGGCGGCGAGAAGGACGGCCAGCCCGGCGAACAGCACGAGCCACGCGGGCACGCGCCGGACGAGCGCGGCCGTCGCCGGGGCGACGAGAAGGAGGGCGGGCAGTGCCAGGCCGCAGGCGCGGACCAATCCGGCCGCCTGGCGGTCGGACAGGCCGAGGTCGCGCACTGCCTGCGGCATCACGTAGGACGCCGTGTCGGGCAGGACGACGACGGCGGCGGGGACGGCCGTGGCGATGACGACCAGCAGCACGGCGAATCCCGCCGCGTCGCGTTTCGCGGGGGGCGTGGACATCCGGAATCTCCTCAGGAGATCGTCGATCCCGCCACCCGAGATAACGCTTTACGTCAAATGTCGATTTTATGCCATTTGTCAGGATTGGAAGGGCGGGATGAATGGAAAGGCCACCCGCGACATTAGCGCGGCTGCGCGCCCTCCACCCGGCGAGCGACCCAAATCGACGCTACCCAGAGAACACCGAATATGACACCGAGGAAGAACATCACCGGCACCACAAAACCGGTCGCTATAACCAGAATCTGGAGCACACTGCCCGCGACGTAGGCCCAGCGGTACCGCAGCAGCCCGGCGATCAGCAGCCCCGCGACGGCCAGGACGCCACCCGCCACTCCGGCCGTGGTCGCGTCCGCGTGCACGACCGAGATCGCCACGGGGATCGCCAGCAACGTCACCACCGCCTGCATGGTGAGCATGACGGCACACAGTCTCTTCACTCGCCACCCGCCTCCACGGCGCCGCATCCCACCCGGCCGTCCAGGACCGCACCGCCGACCGCGTCCACCGTCGTACGGCCGGGCGCGGCCGCGCCGGTGACGCCGGTCACTCGCCCGCCCTCAGGAGCACGCGGGCGTCGCCCGCCGTCGTGACCGAGCCCGTGATGAGCACGCCGGCGCCCGCGAACTCCCCCGATTCGTCGGCGAGCGCGATGGCCTGGTCGATGGCCTCGTCCAGCCGGGGCACGAGATGCACGCGGTCCTCACCGAAGACGTCCCCCGCCAGATCCGCCAGCTCCCGCGCGGGCAGGGACCTCGCGGAGGAGTTCCGGGTGACGATCAACTCCTCCAGCACCGGCTCGAGCTCCTCGAGCAGGCCGGACACGTCCTTGTCGGCCATCACCGCCAAGACGCCGACCAGCCGGGTGAACCCGAACTCTTCCGTCAGGGCCTCGACGCTGGCCGCCATGCCGGCCGGGTTGTGCGCGGCGTCGACCAGGACCGTCGGCCCGGTCCGTACGACCTCCAGCCTCCCCGGCGAGGTGGCGTTCACGAACGCCGCTCGGACGAGCTCAAGATCGAGCCGGTCGCTGTCGGTCTCCGACTCACCGGTCGCGCGGCCACGCGCGAACGCCTCGACCGCCGCCAGCGCGCACGCCGCGTTGCCCGCCTGGTGCGCGCCGAAGAGGGGCAGGAACACCTCTTCGTACACGCCGTGCAGCCCCTGCAGCCGGACCAACTGCCCGCCCACCGCCAGCTCGCGGCCCAGCACGCCGAACTCCAGCCCCTCACGGGCGACGGCCGCGCCCACCTCGGTGGCGCGCCGCATCAGCACCTCCGCCGCCTCGACGGGCTGCTGGGCGAGCACCGCGATCGACTCGGGCTTGATGATCCCGGCCTTCTCCTCGGCGATCCTCTCCACGGTGGCCCCGAGCCAGCGAGTGTGATCCAGGCCGATCGGCGTGACCACCGCCACCGCCCCGTCGGCGACGTTGGTGGCGTCCCAGGTGCCGCCCATGCCGACCTCGACGACGGCGACGTCGACCGGCGCGTCGGCGAACGCGGCGAACGCCATCGCGGTCAGCGTCTCGAAGAACGACACCTTCACGTCGTGCTTGGCATCGGTCATCTCGACGAACGGCAGGACGTCCTCGTACACCTCGGCGAAGCGCTCCTCGCTCACCGGCGCACCGTCGATCGTGATCCGCTCCCGCATCGAATGCAGCTCGGGGCTGGTGTACAGGCCGACCCGCAGCCCCCGCTCGCGCAACAGCGCATCGATCATCCGGGCCGTGCTCGACTTGCCGTTCGTCCCGGTGACGTGGATGACGGGGTACGCCCGCTGCGGCGACCCGAGAACGTCCGCCAGCTCACGCATCCGGTCCAGTGTGGGATCGATGTCCCACTCGACCCCCCGGGCCCTGATGCCCGTGACGGCCTCCTCATACCTGCTCGCATTCACGCCAGCAGCCTACTGATGCCCGCCATCCCCCCGAGACCGCCCATGAACCCGGGCGACCGGCACCCCGCCCCCGAGCGGCACCCCCGCCATCCGCACCGGCCACCGAGGGCCGCCCCGCCACTATCGTCGAAAGGTGACTGATGAGGCCGGGGTGTTCTTCACGGAGTGGGACCGGCGTGGAGCCGGTGCACGGCGCAGCATCGAGCGGGCGCGCCTCCTCGTCCGTGCCCTCGACGTGAAGAACACGGGGATCCCGCTGCTGACCGTGGTCGGCTCGAAGGGCAAGGGCACGGCCGCGACGTACGCCTCCGCCGTCCTCGCCGCCGCCGGATGCCGCGTGGTCACGGTCACCAGCCCGGCCCTGCGCGAGGACCGGGAACGCATCCGCGTGGACGGCGCCGCGATCTCCCATGGCGAGCTTGCGCGGCTCGGCGGGTGCCTGCGCGAGGCGATCGGGTCTCTGCCCCCGCGGCGGAGCGGTGACGGCTATCTGTCCCCGAGCGGCCTGTTCATGATCGCGGGCGTGCTGTTCGCGCGGGCGGTCGGCGCGGACGTCATCGTCTTGGAGGCGGGCATGGGCGGCGTCTCGGACGAGGTGAGCCTGTTCCCGCCGGAGGTCGTGGCGATCACCGAGGTGTTCGCCGAGCACGTCGGGGTGCTGGGCGACTCTCCCGCCGAGATCGCGGCGAACAAGGCGGGTGTCGTGACCGCCACCACATGCACCGTCGTCTCCGTCCCGCAGAGCGCTTCGGTGAACGAGGCGATCGTGGCGACGGTCGCCGACCGCACCGGTGGTCGGGTGAAACCTGAGGCGGCGGGCCCGTGCGGGCTGCCGGAGGACCTGCTGCCGACCGGCCACGGGCGGCGGAACGCCGAGCTGGGCTGCGCGGCCGCCGACCGGCTCCTCGACGCGGTCGGCCGCCGGCGGCCGTCCCCGGACCGGCTGAACCGGGTGCTGTCGTCGGTGCGGCTGCCCGGCCGTCTGTCGTGGCACCGGCCGGCAGGAGTCGCGGTCCTTGTCGACTCGGCGATCGACCGGTCCGGTGCCGCCACGGCGCTGGCCGAGGCGTACCGCCGCTGGGACAGGATCGATCACGTCGTCGTCGGGCTACCGGACCACAAGGACGTGCCGGGATTCATCTCCGAGCTGGCCGGCCTACCAGTGACCTACGTCCGGATGCCCGGCCATCCGCACCTGAGCTTCACCCATGCCGTTCCCGGCCACTGGACGGTCATCGACGACACCGAGCTGACCCGTGAGCGTCTCGCCTCCCTCGGCGAGCGGATCGTGGCACTCGGCACGGTCTACTTCACAGGGCGGCTGCTGAACCTCCTGGATGCCGACACCGAGCGCCTCTTCGAGCCATGATCATGGGCGTCCGGTGCCCCACTAGTGGGACACCACACGCCAATGATCAATGGGCGCGGCCTACCGCGGCCGCGGTGACACCTGTGCGCGGGTCATTCCTCGACGCGCAGGACGATCAGGGCGGTGTCGTCGTGGGAGGGCTCGACGGAGAAGCCGCGGACGGCCCGCATGACCTTGGCCGCGACCGCGCCGGCGTTCAGGTCGGCGCAGCCGGCGAGGATGTGTTCGAGGCCGCCGTCGTCCCCGAGCAGCTGTTTGCCCCGCCGCCGCTCGGTCACGCCGTCGGTGAAGCCGAGCATGACGGACCCGGGCTTGAGGATCATGGTCTTCACGTCGAAGGCGGCCTCGGGGAAGACGCCGAGCATCAGGTCGGAGTCGTCCTCCCCCTTGACGAGGCCGCCGGGACTCAGGAACAGCGGCGGCGGGTGACCGGCCGTGGCGTACGTGACGCGGAACCTGCCGTC
This sequence comes from Actinoallomurus purpureus, assembly GCF_024055795.1. Classification (GTDB taxonomy): domain Bacteria; phylum Actinomycetota; class Actinomycetes; order Streptosporangiales; family Streptosporangiaceae; genus Actinoallomurus; species Actinoallomurus purpureus. Next base: position 217,595 of record NZ_JAMXMY010000017.1, read on the forward strand.
GCCGAGATGCTCCAGCTCGCCGTGCAGGAGGGTGAGGAACCGGGCGCGGGTGCCCTCCTCCAGGATGAGCGCGTTGAGGCGTTCGAGGACCTCGGGGATCGAGTGGTTCTCCCGGCCGAGGATGCGCAGGGCCTGCCGGGCGAGCCCGGTCACGGCGGCGGCCTCGGGGCCGGTGCCGCAGACGTCGCCGATGGCGAAGCGCCAGCGGGTGCCGACGCTGAAGACGTCGTAGAAGTCGCCGCCGACCTCGCTGTGCTCGCCGGCCGGTTCGTACACGACCGCGACGTCCAGCCCGGGGATCGTCGGGATGTCGGGCGGGAGGAGGCTGCGCTGGAGCGTACGGCTCATGTCCGCCTGCTCCTCGTACAGCCGGGCGTTGTCGATGGCGAGGGCGGCCCGGCCCGCGAGGTCCTCGGTCAGCTCGAGCGCGTCGCGGGTGAAGCGGGCGCCCTTCGGGCCGCCGACGACGAGCATTCCGATGCTTCGGCCCCGGGCCAGCAGGGGGAAGACGTGGGCGACGTCGCCGGTGACCCGGTGCGCGGTCTCGGGAAGGTCGCCGGACGGGGCGGGCGTGAACCCCTCCCAGGAGCCGGGCTCGGCGGGCGGCGGCGCGGGCGGCAGCAGGTCGAGCAGGGTGCGCAGGTCGGCGACCATGGTCTCGTCGGCGTGCCAGGCGTAGGCGGGCAGCGCGAGGCCGGTGTCGCGGACGGTGAAGACCGAGCACCACGTCGCGAGGCGGGGGACGATCAGCTGCGCGACCAGCGCCATGGTCATCTGCTGGTCGAGGGTGCCGGCGAGCATGCTGCTCGCCTCGGCGAGGAAGCCGAGCCAGCCCCGTCGGGCGCGCTCCAGCTCCATGAGACGGGCGCGCTCCATCGACGGCGCCTGGCGGTCGGCGATCTGCTGAAGGCGTTCGACGTCGTCCTCGGTGAAGTGCCCCGGGTCACGGGCGGCGGCGATCAGCAGTCCGATGGCCCGTCCGTCGACGGTGAACGGCGCGGTGACGAGTGACCGGATGCCGGCGGCCTGCAACGCCGGCAGGTTGTAGGGGCTGCCGCCCAGGTCCGCGTAGACGCCCCGGCCGCCGACCGGCGCGCCCTCCAGGCCGATCTCCAGCGCCGCGCCCTCGGGGCGTACGCCCGCGGTGGCCCGGAGGGTGAGCTCGGCGTCGTCGTCGGCGAGCAGGACGTAGACGCAGTCCGCGCCGAGGGTGTCCTGGGCGGCCTGCGCGGTGCGCTGGGCGAGCTGGTCGACGGTCGGGCGGGCGGTCTGGGGCGCGGAGACGATCTCTTCGTGGGGCGGGGGCGCCGGGGCGTGCGCCGCCGCTCCGGTGCCGGGCACGGTGAACCAGACGTGCTTGCCGCCGGAGCCGTACGTCACGCCCCAGGAGGTCGCGAGTGTCTCGGGGAACAGCAGTCCGCGGCCGCTCACCTGATCGCCGGGAACGGGAACCCGCCGGGCCTGATGCCGGTCGTGCACCTCGACCCTGACCTGCCCGCCGATGATCGCGCAGACGACCTCCACCTCGGTACCGGCGTGGACGATTGCGTTCGTAACCAGTTCGCTGGTGAGTAGCATGGCGTCATCCACGTCATCCACACCCCAGCCACGAAGTGTCTCCCCCACGAAACGCCGGGCGGCCGCGACAGAGGCCACCTCCGGCGGGAAGGTCGTGTACGTCTTTGGGTTGTTCTCCACGGCCACTTGGATTCGTCTCGGGGATGCAGGACGCTGCCATCGTGGCAGATCCCCTCGGTGGACTGTACATACCCGTGGGAAGGCTAGGAGGAAATCAATGCCTCGAGGCACGTCCCATGCGCCGACCCGCGCCCGGTACGCGGAGACCGATCTGCGGTCGGTGCTCGACGCGCTCAACGCATTGCGCGACGGCGACTTCGACGAGCGACTCGATTCCTCGGGTGACGACATACTGGCCGAGATCGCCGGGGTCTTCAACGAGGTTCAGGAACGCGCGGGCCATCTCACCGGCGAGCTCGTACGAGTCCAGCGTGAGGTACGTCACGAGGGACGGATCGACGAGCGGCTGAGCGCGGGCGGCGAGGGGTCCTGGGCGACGGGCAACGCGTCCGCCAACGCGCTGATCGACACGCTCGTGCAGTCCACGACCGCGATGGCGCGCGTCGTCGACGCGGTGGCCGAGGGCGATCTGAGCCAGCGCATCGAGCTCGACACCGGCACCCGGCCCTGGCGCGGCGAGCTGCTGCGCATGGGGTCGGGCGTCAACCGCATGGTCGAGCACCTTGACGAGTTCGCCGCCGAGGTGACCCAGCTGGCCCGTGAGGTCGGCGCGGAGGGCCGGCTGGGCGGCCAGGCGACGCCGCGGGAGATGTCGGGACGCTGGCGCGACGTCACGGGCGCGGTCAACGCGATGGCCAGCCGGCTGACCGGGCAGGTCCGCGACATCGCCCTCGTGACCACGGCGGTGGCGCGCGGCGACCTGACCCGCAAGGTGACGGTCGAGGCGACGGGCGAGCTGCTGGAGCTGAAGGAGACCGTCAACACGATGGTCGACCAGCTCTCGTCGTTCGCCGACGAGGTGACGCGGGTGGCCCGGGAGGTCGGCACCGAGGGCCGGCTGGGCGGCCAGGCCCGCGTCAGCGGCGTCAGCGGCGTCTGGAAGGACCTCACCGACAACGTCAACTCCATGGCCGGCAACCTGACCGGCCAGGTCCGCAACATCGCCCAGGTCGCCACCTCCGTCGCCAACGGTGACCTGTCCAAGAAGATCACGGTCGACGCCCAAGGCGAGATCCTCCAGCTCAAGGACACCCTCAACACGATGGTCGACCAGCTGTCGGCCTTCGCGAACGAGGTGACCCGCGTCGCCCGGGAGGTCGGCACCGAGGGCCGGCTGGGCGGCCAGGCCCGCGTCAGCGGCGTCAGCGGCGTCTGGAAGGACCTCACCGACAACGTCAACTCCATGGCCGGCAACCTCACCAGCCAGGTCCGCAACATCGCCCAGGTCGCCACCTCCGTCGCCGGCGGTGACCTGTCCAAGAAGATCACGGTCGACGCCCAAGGCGAGATCCTCCAGCTCAAGGACACCCTCAACACGATGGTCGACCGGTTGTCCTCGTTCGCCGACGAGGTGACGCGGGTGGCCCGGGAGGTCGGCACGGAGGGTCGCCTCGGCGGCCGCGCCAAGGTCGGCGGCGTCAGCGGCGTCTGGAAGGACCTCACCGACAACGTCAACTCCATGGCGGACAACCTGACCAGCCAGGTCCGCAACATCGCCCAGGTCACGACGGCGGTCGCGAACGGCGACCTGACCAAGAAGATCGACGTCGACGCCCAGGGCGAGATCCTCGAACTGAAGACGACGATCAACACGATGGTCGACCAGCTGTCGGCCTTCGCGGGCGAGGTCACGCGCGTGGCCCGCGAGGTGGGCAGTGAGGGCCGCCTCGGCGGCCAGGCCGAGGTGGAGGGCGTCTCCGGCACGTGGAAGCGCCTCACCGAGAGCGTCAACGAGCTCGCCAGTAACCTGACCACCCAGGTCCGCGCGATCGCGTCGGTGGCGAGCGCCGTCGCGCGCGGCGACCTCACCGGGTCGGTCTCGGTGGAGGCCCGCGGCGAGGTCGCCGAGCTCAAGGACAACGTCAACCTCATGGTGGCGAACCTCCGCGAGACCACCCGCGCCAACCAGCAGCAGGACTGGCTGAAGACCAACCTCGCCCGGATCGCCGGACTGATGCAGGGCCACCGCGACCTGATGGAGGTCGCACGGCTGATCATGAGCGAGGTCACACCGCTGTCCTCCGCGCAGTACGGCGCGTTCTACCTGGCCGAGGAGACCGAGGACGGCGAGCCGCGCCTCGCGCTGAAGACCGGATACGGCCTGAGCCAGGACAAGATCGACGAGGTCCGGTTCTACCTGGGCGACGGCCTGGTCGGTCAGGCGGCCCTCGAACACAAGCCGATCCTGGTGCACGACCTGCCGGCGGGCTACGTCAAGGTCGGTACGGGCCTGGGGCAGGCGCCGCCGGTCAACCTGATCGTGCTGCCGATCCTGTTCGAGAACCGCGTGCTCGGCGCGATCGAGCTGGCGTCGTTCAGCCCGTTCAGCGAAGTCCACCTGGCGTTCTTCGACCAGTTCGTCGAGACGATCGGCGTGACGATCAACACGATCACGGCGAACTCCCGTACCGAGGCGCTGCTGGCCGAGTCCCAGCGGCTCACCGGCGAGCTGCAGGACCGTTCCAGCGAGCTGCAGCGCCAGCAGGCGGAGCTACGCCGGTCCAACGCCGAGCTGGAAGAGAAGGCGGCGCTGCTGGCCAAGCAGAACCGCGCGATCGAGATGCAGAACTTCCAGATCGAACAGGCCCGCCGCACGCTGGAGGAGCGCGCCGAACAGCTCGCCCAGTCCTCGCGGTACAAGTCCGAGTTCCTCACCAACATGTCGCATGAGCTGCGGACACCGCTCAACAGCCTGCTGGTGCTGGCCAAGCTCCTGGCCGGCAACCCGGACAAGAACCTCACGCCCAAGCAGGTCGAGCTGATCAAGACCATCCACGAGTCGGGCAGCGACCTGCTCCGGTTGATCAACGACATCCTCGACCTGTCGAAGGTCGAGGCGGGCAAGATGGATCTCTTCCCGCAGCGGGTCTCCCTGGGCGAGCTCGTCGACTTCGTCGACGCGAACTTCCGTCCGATGGCGGCCGACAAGGGCCTGAGCTTCGACGTGTACGCCGAGCCCGGTCTGCCCGAGCACCTCTACACCGACGAGCAGCGGCTCCAGCAGGTGCTGCGCAACCTCCTGTCCAACGCGGTGAAGTTCACGTCCTCGGGTGAGGTGCGCCTCACCATCCGGCGGCCGGAGGGCGTGGAGTTCATCGACCCGGTCCTCGCCCGCACGCCCGACGTCCTCGGGTTCGCGGTCAGCGACACGGGCATCGGTATCGACGAGCACAACCTGCGGGCGATCTTCGAGGCGTTCCAGCAGGCCGACGGCACGACCAGCCGCCGGTACGGCGGGACCGGCCTGGGGCTGTCCATCAGCCGCGACATCGCCCAGTTGCTCGGCGGTGAGATCCACGTCGCCAGCCGCCCCGGCGAGGGCAGCACGTTCACGTTCTACGTGCCGGCCCGCTACCTCGACACCGGCGACAGCGGGCCCGTCCCCGTACGGGAGAAGGAGAGGCGGCGGCCGCAGCCGGATCCGGCCGTCGAGGCGGCGTCGTTCGAGGCACCCGAGGAGGAGGAATCGTACGAGTCGTCGCCCATCGACGACGAGGTGCTGTCCGGCCGCAAGATCCTGATCGTCGACGACGACGTGCGCAACATCTTCGCGCTGACCTGTGTCCTGGAGCAGTACGGCATCGAGGTCCTGTACGCGGAGAACGGCCGCGAGGGCATCGACACGCTCGACCGCAACGAGGACGTCGATCTGGTCCTCATGGACGTGATGATGCCTGAGCTGGACGGTTACGCCACGACGGAGGCCATCCGGCGGATGCCGCAGTTCGCCGACCTACCGATCATCGCCCTGACGGCCAAGGCGATGAAGGGCGACAGGGAGAAGAGTATCGAGTCGGGCGCATCGGACTACGTACCCAAGCCTGTCGACGCCGACCACCTTCTTGACATCATGAGGGCGTGGCTGAGCCGGCCACGCACCTGATGGAGGGCTGACTGTGGCCGAGAAGGCGAACATTCTTCTGGTCGACGACCGTGAGGAGAACCTCGTCGCGCTGGAGGCGATCCTCAGTTCACTCGACCAGAACATGATCCGTGCGCGTTCGGGGGAAGAGGCCCTGCGGGCCTTGCTGACCAACGAGTTCGCGGTGATCCTTCTCGATATCGTCATGCCCGGGATGGACGGTTTCGAGATCGCCCGAGCGATCAAACGGCGCCGGAAGACACGGGAAGTACCGATCATCTTCCTGACCGCCGCGGACGCCGACCCGGACTACGCCTTCCGTGGATACGCCGCCGGCGCGGTCGACTACATCTCCAAGCCGTTCGACCCCTGGGTGCTGCGCACGAAGGTCTCGGTCTTCGTGGAGCTCTACCGGAAGAACCAGCAGCTGCGGGAGCAGTCGGAGCTGTTGCGCACGCAGTTCGCGGCGGTGCCGTCCGAGGAGTTCACCACGGAGCTCGGCCGGCGCGTCGCCGCGGTGGAGGAGCAGGTCGGCGTGCTCACCCAGTGGGCGGCCCAGGACGAGGAGGCCGCCAAGGCGGTGGCCACGCTCGGACAGCGCGTCGATGAGCTGCGGACGGCGATCGACACGCTACGCCCGCAGTCCTGAGCCGGGCCGAGCGCCCCGCGCGGCCCCGGCCCTGAACCGGGCGGGCCAGGGGCGGGCCGGCGGCGCCGTTCAGGCGGACGGAAGCGGCCGGGAGCAGGTCGAGACCGCGACGTACGCCGACCCGTCGTAGTCCTCGGCGCGTACGGTCGGCGTGAACGCGAGCCGGTACGTCCAGCGTCGTGCGCCCGCACGAATTCGAGGAGGTTTTCGGCGTCGTGGACGAGACGCCGCTCCGGATCCGGCCACGTGCCTGGGGAGGCCGTGGCGAGCACGCTGAGCATGGCGTGCAGGCCCGCCGCCCGCGCCGACGCCGCCTCGCGCAGGAACGGGTCGAGGACCGCGGCGGAGGAGCCCATCTCCGTGCACGTGTAGGAACTTCCCGATCCGCCGTTGACCGTTTCTGTCCGACGCGGAATCCACCCGAAATCAAAATGACCGGTGAACGCAGGAAAGCCCGCCGGCTGATGCCTGGCGGGCTTTCCTGATCTATGTATGTGTCCGGCGGTGTCCTACTCTCCCACACCGTCTCCAGTGCAGTACCATCGGCGCTGAAAGGCTTAACTTCCGGGTTCGGAATGGGACCGGGTGTTTCCCTCTCGCCATAACCACCGAAACGATTAACAGAACCGGTCT
>NZ_JAMXMY010000018.1 GCF_024055795.1 Actinoallomurus purpureus
CCCCCCCCCCCGCCGGCCCGCCCCCCCACGACGGTGAGGTGGCCCAGGCCGGGTCGGCGGCGCTATCCGACGAGCGTCTGGGTGCCGAGGACGGTGAGCAGGGTGAGGCGTTCGGCGTCCTCGGTTCCGGGCTCGGCCGTGTAGATCATGATGCGCAGGTCGCTGCCCGCCACGGTGAGCACGTCGCAGTCCAGCGTCACGGGGCCCACGCGCGGGTGATCGATCGTCTTGCGTGCGGGCTCCTGACGGCCGACGGTCCCGGAGTCCCACAGCTCGGCGAAGCGGTCACTGTTCGCGCGCAGCTCCGTGACCAGCCGCCGGAGCCGCTGGTCGGCCGGATAGCGGCCGGCGGCCGCGCGCAGGTCGGCGACCAGCGCGGCCTCGAACTCGCGCCGGGCCTCCGGCGTCTGCCGGACCCGGGTGCCCGGGCCGATGAAGTTCCGCCACACGCCGTTGCGCTGATTGCCGCGCCATCCCGACGGATCGCCCATCAACGCCGCGTACTCCAGATTGGCCAGGAGCAGCGTCCAGGACGCGTCGTAGACCGCGACGGGGGTCCCGGTCAGCCTGTCGAGCAGCCGTTGGACGCTGGGGGTGATGTACGCGGGGACCGTCTCCGGGCCCGGCGGCGTCAGCCCGGCCAGCCCGAACAGGTGCGCGCGCTCGGTGCCCGACAGCCGCAGGGCCCGGGCCAGGGCCTCGACGACCTGCGGCGACGGGTTGGACGCGCGGCCCTGTTCGAGGCGGGTGACGTAGTCGACGGAGATCCCGGCCAGCAGGGCCAGCTCCTCACGGCGCAGGCCGGCCGCGCGCCGCTGCCCGCCGGCGGGCAGCCCGGCCGCCTCGGGCGAGGCGCGGTCGCGCCAGTGGCGCACCGCCTTGCCGAATTCCGTCGTTCCCACGGCCACCAGTCTGCACCCGCCGGGTGCTGACCTGCCTGGTACCGGTGATCCCAGGAAGAGGAGGTCACTAGCAGGCCACGTCGCCAGGAGCCCACCATGGAGACATGACGACAACACTCATCACAGGAGCGAACAAGGGGCTCGGGCATGAGACCGCCCGCCGGCTCATCGCGGCGGGCCACACCGTCTACATCGGCAGCCGGGACGCAGAGCGCGGCCGCCAGGCCGCCGAGCGGCTGGGTGCGCGGATGGTCCGGCTCGACGTCACCGACGACGCGTCCGTCGCCGCCGCGGCCAAGGCCATCGAGGCCGACGGGGGACTGGACGTGCTGGTCAACAACGCCGGCGTCGAAGCGCGTGCCGAGGGGAACGTCGTGATCGGCGCCGCGGAGGTGACCGCCGACATCATGCGGGAGGTGTTCGAGACGAACGTCTTCGGCGTGGTGCGCGTCACGCACGCGTTCCTGCCGCTGCTGCGGCGGTCCGCGGCTCCGGTCGTGGTCAACGTCAGCAGCGGCCTGGCCTCGCTGACGCGGGTCACCGCCGCGGGCACGCCGACGTACGCCTATCCGGGGGTCGCCTATCCGGCGTCGAAGACCGCGGTCAACATGATCACCGTGCAGTTCGCGAAGGCGTTCCCGCAGATGCGGATCAACGCGGTGGAGCCCGGGTACACCGCGACGGACCTGAACGGGAACACGGGCATCCAGACCGTCGAGCAGGGCGCCGAGATCATCGTGCGCATGGCCCAGGTCGGCCCCGCCGGCCCGACCGGGGGCTACTTCGACGCCGAGGGCACCCTCCCCTGGTGAACCTGGCCGGTCAGGCGGCGGAGGGGGCGATGAGGCGGGTGACGGCGGAGCGTACGGCCGGGCCGGCGGTGGCGGGGTCGTCGAGGTCACCGGCGACGGCGAGGCCGTCGCGAAGGGCGAGGAGCATCAGCGCCGTACACTCCGGGTCCGGGTGTCCGGCGGCGACGAGCAGCTTTTCCAGGGTGTCGCGGAACCACCAGCGGAAGGTGTCGACGACCCGGCGTACGGGATGGTCCGGGTCGGGGTACTCGGCCGCCGCGTTGATGAACGCGCAGCCCCGGAATCCCGGCTTGCAGGTGATCTCGCCGATGGCCTCGAAGACGGAGACGATCTTCTCTTCGGGCGTGTCGCCCCGCGGAGCGGCGTGGCCCTGGACCAGGGTGATCTGCTCCTCGAGGTAGGCGCAGATCAGGTCGTCCTTGGACGGGAAGTGGTGGTAGAAGGTCGCCTTCGCCACGCCCGCCTCGGCGATGATCCGGTCGATGCCGACCGCGTGGATGCCCTCGGCGTAGAACAGCGCGAGCGCGGTGTCGAGCACGCGCCGACGCGCGGGGCTCTCGCGGCGGGGGGCGACGGTGCTCGAAGTCATGCGTTGACATTACCAGACAGATCGGTCTAGGTTGTCTTCCGAACAGATAGGTCTGTCTGAATCGGAGATCAGGACATGAGCACTCTTTACACCGCGATCGCCACCGCATCCGGCCGCGACGGTCGTGCGGTCAGCTCGGACAAGAAGCTCGACGTGAAGCTCGCCCGCCCGACCGAGTTGGGCGGTGACGGGGAGGGCACCAACCCCGAGCAGCTGTTCGCCGGCGGATACGCCGCCTGCTTCGCGAGCGCGCTGAACCTCGTTGCGACCAAGGCGAAGACCGACGTCTCGGACGCCTCCGTCACGGCGGAGGTCGGGCTGGCGCCGAACGGCTCGGGCGGCTTCGCCCTTGCGGTGACGCTGCGCGTCGAACTGCCCGACGGCCTTCCCGCCGAGACCGGCCGAGAGCTCGTGGAGGCCGCGCACCAGGTCTGCCCCTACTCCAACGCCACCCGCGGCAACATCCCGGTGCAGCTCGTCATCGAGTAGGCACCCGAGTCTGTCATCCGGTCGCCGGCGGTCAGGGCTGCTCCACGGCCTCCGCGCGGCGCAGGAAGCCCTGTATCTTCTTCGCCGCGCCGGCCACGTCGCCGATCGGATGACGCATCTCGGCGTTCCGCCAGTCGAAGTAGTTGCCCGACTCGCTGACGAATATGTACAGCGGAACACCGGGCACATCGGTCGTGACGGCCAGGCCGGGCAACGACCGTCTCAGGTCGGAGTCCACTCCCAGCAGGGCCAGGTCCGCGCTCAGTATTTCGAGCAGCCGGACCTCCTCATCGTGAGCGATCGCGTGTCGCACCGCCGAACTCCTTCCGCCGTGCCCTGCCGCCTCGCGTGATCCGGAACCCGGACCGTCACTCCGCTGTACGGGGGAATGGGACAGAAGGTTCAACCGGATTCAGGATGACCATTACCGGTACTTCGGTCGTCGGAACCAACGGCGGTCGCCGTCAGAAGTGGCCGTGGGCGGTGAGCGGTCGGCCGGTGCCCTCCGAGGCGGTCACCGTGTACGTGTCCCGGTGCGCGTCACGCCCGCCGGGGGCACGCGTGTACTGGGCGGCGAAGACGTACGAACCGGGCGGCACCGACCGGCCGGGCCGCAGCGCCCACCGGTAGACGAGGGCGCCCCGCTCGTCGCCGACCGTGACGGCGAAGGCGTCGCCGGGCAGGGACGACCAGGAGCCCGCCGACCGTACCCCCTGCGTACGCGCCACGCGCACCGTGACCTGCAGCGTGCTGAGCGGCCGCTCGCCGGAGACGGTCACGTCCTCCTGCGCCCAGTAGTCGTTGCTGCCCGGGTCGATCCTGGCCACGACCGCCGGGACCTTCGTCCGGGGCCGCCGTGCGACGGGGGACGACGTGGTGGGCCGGGCGGTCGGGGACGGCCGGCCGACGCGGGTCGCCGGCGAGGCGGTCCTCGACGCGGAAGGGGATGGCCCGTCGGTCTGCGCGGAGCCGTGCCCGGCTGGAATCGCCGGGGTGGCCGGTCCGGCGGATCGCCACGTCACCACCACCACCGCGACCGCGACCGCGACCACCCCGGCCGCCGCCATCGCCGCCGCGGCGAGCGACCGGCCACCGGCCCGCCGGATCCGGCGCGGACGGGTGGCGGCGTCCACACGGGCCCGCATGCGGTCGTGATCGGGCTGGTGCGCGTCCGCCTCCTCGCGCAGCGCCGAGCGCAGCCACGCCGGCGGCTCGTTCATCGCGCCTCCCCCGTACGCCCGGCCGGGTGGGCCGGCGGCGACCGCCACGCGCCCAGGGCCTTCTCCAACTCCGCCACCCCCCGTGACGTCTGGCTCTTCACCGTCCCGACCGAGACCCCCAGGACGCGGGCCGTCTCCTGCTCCGACAGGTCGAAGGCGTACCGCAGGACCACGCACGCGCGCTTGCGCATGGGCAGCCGCCGCAGCGCCGCCCGTACGTCGAGTACGGCGGGGACGTCCGGATCGTCGGATCGATCGTGGAACATCACCGCGAGCAGTCCGGCGCGCGAACGTTCCCGGACCAGCGTACGGACCCGGCTGGCGGCGAGGTTGACCACGATGCGGCGGACGTAGGCGAGCGGCTGGTCGGCCTTCCGGACCCGGCCCCACCGGTGCCAGGCCGCGACGAACGCGTCGGCGGTCAAGTCGTCGGCGGCGTCCGCGTCGCCGGTGAGCAGGTAGGCGAGACGTGAAAGCTCGCGGTGGTGGGTCTCGAAGAACTCGTGGAACTCTGCGGCGTCGTCCTCGGACTTCACAGCGTGCTCCCGGATGCATCGGCTGCGTCCGCTCGTCGGCCTCAGCCGCGCCGAGATTAGCAGTCTGGATCATGATTTTTACTGACACGGCAACCTTTGGCGCATCGGGCGACGACTAGGGCTCGGACCGATGAACCGAAAGGGATCATGGTGAAGAAGCTCCTCCTCATTCCCGGTGTGCTCGCGGCCGGTGGCCTGCTGTACGCCATCCCGTCGCTCGGGCAGGGGTCCGTCGCCACGCCGCGGTCGGCCGACAGCCGCGCGGGAACTGAGGCGACGGACGGGACCGCCGCGGATACGGCGCCGGCCGGCCTGGCCGCGACCTCCGCGCAGGCGGCGCTGCCCGGCCTGGCGACGACGAAGGTCACGCTCCCGGCGAGCCTGTCCTACCTCACGCCCGGCTACAACGGGACCCCCACGTACACGCGCGTCGCGACCGCCGTCGCTCCGGACGGCACCCTCCGCGTCGCCTGGCCGGACGGCAAGTCCGTGCACGTCACCTCCCTGACCAAGGGCCTGCGGCGCTCCGGCGCCGACACCGTCGTCCCGAAGGCCGCCGAGGTCGGCGGCCTGGTCGCGCACAACGGCGGCTTCGCGGTGCTCACCCGCCGCCCGGACAAGAACAAGTGGAACGAGACCGCCGCGTACCTCGTCCGCTACCAGGGCGGGAAGCAGAACTTCGCGGCGAAACTGACCAGCGCGAGCAGCCACGACACCGCGCCCACGCTGGACGGCTCGCTGGCCTGGAACGGCACGAAGTACGGCGCGTACTTCGTCGTCCACGGCGCGGGCGGCTTCGCCGACGGGCACTTCGGCGACAAGCTCGCCTACGTCAGCGCCGCTGGCAAGCGGGCGTCCGGTGGCTGGTCCTGGGGGTGCAGCCACAACGAGGGCACCGCGCTGCTCCCGGAGAAGTCCGGTGCGTTCGCCTCGCTGTGCGCCGAGGACTGGCGGTCCGGGCTGTTCGTGAGCACCGGGATCGGCGCGCCGAACAACGCCCCCGTCCTGCAGCGCGAGCAGTGCTGGGCCGGTTACTGCGGCGGCGGGTTCGGCGGCTTCGTACGGTCGTCGGCGGGCCGGTACGCCGCCGTCTTCGCCTCGCGCGGCGCCGCCTCGGCCAAGCCTTCCGGTGACGGCCGCGGCTACACCGTCAAGGCGAAGTGGGCGACGCACCAGGTGGCGATCCACTACCTGAAGAACAAGTCCACGCCCACCGGGAAGACGATCTACCTCACCGCGGACCCGAAGACCGACCACGTCAACGTGCACGCCGCGCCGTACGGCCCGAACCGCATCCTCGTCAGCTGGCAGAGCGTCGCGAACGCCTCGTGCAAGAGCGGCACCTGCACGGGCCGGTTCACCGGCACGCACCTGCAGTTGGTCGACTACTCCGGCAGGCGGGTGAGCAAGGACACGGTCGTCAAGGCGCAGATCGCCGGCGACATCGCTGTCCTGCCCGACCACGATGTCGTGTGGGCGTCCGTCAACGCCGCCCCGAACTACGGGAGGCCGCTCGGCACCTCGCCGAAGTCCCGCACGCTGACCGTCACCCGCCTGCGCTACGTCGGCTGATCCTCGGCACGATGAGTCCGCCGGCCCCGGTTCCGGCTGGGGCGTCCGCCCGTACGGGACGAGCGCCCCGGCTGCTCGGGGGGAGGGCCGTCATGTTCTGCGCCTTCTACTGGTGCGGGAAATTTCTTGCACCAGTAGAAGGCGCAGAACGAGGTACCGCACCCTCGGGCCGTATTTGTCCGACGCTCAGCACGGCAACGCCCAGGGGCTCCAGTCGCAGCTCGCCCTCATGCCGGGTGCCGGTGAGCAGGTCGACGCAGGGCCGGGGAACGGCGACGGTGACCTCCTCGCCGGTGTGGTTCAGCAGGAAGAGGTGGTCGCCGCGGCGTACCGCCTCGACGCCCTCGGGAACGTTCGCGGTGGGTCGTACCCCCGCCGCGGACGCGGCGTCGAGAACGACCTGGCGCAGCCGCGTGTCGTCGAGCCCGGTGCCGACGTAGGTCGCCGTGCCCCGGCCGTACGCGTTGCGGGTGACGGCCGGGCACGGGCCGAACAGGCCGTCCGTGAAGGAGGCCAGGGCCTGCGCGCCCTCGGCCCGCATCAGGTCCTGCCAGTCCGACGCCGTACTCTCCGATCCGTCGGACCAGCGCAGCGTCAGGGCCTCCTCCACCTGCAACGGGTTGAACTCCTCGATCCGTACGCCCAGGAGGTCCTGGAAGGCGTTCGGCCGCCGGATCCGGTCGTGCTCGTCGACGACGCCGCTGAAGTACGACATGACGAGGTGTCCCCCGTCCTCGACGAAGCGGGCGATGTTCGTGGCGGCGGCGTCGCTCACCAGGTAGAGGTTCGGCACCACCAGCAGCCGGTATCCGGACAGGTCGGCGTCGGGTGCCACCATGGCGACGGGGACGTTCGCCCGCCACAGCGGCAGGTAGTGCGCGAGCGCCTGGTCGTGGAAGGCCAGGTCCGTGGAGGGGCGCCCGCGCAGCTCCAGCGCCCACCAGCTCCGCCAGTCCCAGACCATCGCGACGTCCGCATCGACGCGCGAACCGGCGACGGGCGCGAGGTCGCGCAGCTCCGCCCCGAGTTCGCGGACCTCGCGCCAGATGCGCGAGTCGGTTCCGGCGTGGGGGACCATGGCCGAGAAGAACTTCTCGGCCCCGAACCGCGACGCCCGCCACTGGAAGAACATCACCGAGTCCGAGCCGCGGGCCACCGCCTGGTGCGAGCGCAACCGCAACTGCCCTGGTGGACGCGCCGAGTTGCGGCGGCGGGAGTTCATCGGACCGGTCGCCGACTCCATCAGGATGAACGGCCGCCCGCCGCGCAGCGACCGCATCAGGTCGAAGTTCATCGCGGCCCGTACCTGGCCGATCGGGTCGCGGGCGTCGGGGTAGGCGTCGAGCGCGACGACGTCCTCCTCGGCCGCCCACCGCCAGTAGTCCAGCAGCTTGTACGACGCCATGAAGTTGGTCGTGACCGGAACGTCCGGGGTGAAGCGTCGCAGGATGTCGCGCTCGGCGGTGAAGCACTCCAGCGACGCGTCGCCGTTGAACCGCCGGAAGTCCACCATCTGCGCGGGGTTGGGGTCGCCGAGGACCGGCCCGGGCGGGTTGATCTCCTCCCACGACCCGTACCGCTGGCCCCAGAACGCCGTGCCCCACGCCTCGTTGAGGGCGTCGAGGTCGCCGTACCGGTCGGCGAGCCAGCGCCGGAAGTGCTCCGCCGACACCGCGCAGTGGCAGCCGTCCACGCCCGGATACTCGTTGCCCACATGCCACATCGCGAGCGCCGGGTGCCCGGCGTAGCGGGCGGCGAGGCGTTCGACGAGCGTGGCCGCGCCGGCGCGGTAGACCGGCGAGGAGGCGCAGTAGTGCTGGCGCGCGCCGAACGTCAACCGGCTGCCGTCCGCCAGGACCGGCAGCACCTCCGGGCGCGCGGCGATCATCCAGGCGGGCGGCGCCGCCGTCGGCGTGGCCAGGTCCGCCGCGATGCCGTTCGCCGCCAGCAGGTCCAGGACGCGGTCCAGCCAGTCGAAGGTGTACCGGCCGGGCTCGGGCTCCAGCGCCGCCCAGGAGAACACCCCGACGGTGACGAGGTTGACCCCCGCCTCGCGCATCAGCTCGACGTCCTCGGCCCACGTCTTCTCGGGCCACTGCTCGGGGTTGTAGTCGCCGCCGTAGGCGAGCCGGCCGAGGCGTTCCCGCAGTGCGTCGTCCCTCAGCACGGCGTCGCCTCGACCGGCACGGTCAGGACGCGGTCCGGTCCGAGCACGCGCGCCGCGCCGGTCAGGGTGAACGACCCGCTCAGCGGCAGGTCCGCGCTGGACCCGCCCACCGCGACGTCGACCCGGCCGGGTTCGACGACGCGCCGCAGGTCGGCGTCGGTGAACGCGGTCCGGTCGGCGTGCACGGTGAACTCCACCCGCGCGGCCGCCCCGGGCTCCAGCCGGACCCGCGCCCAGCCGGCGAGCCACCGCACCGGCCGTACGACCGAGGCGACCGGGTCGCTCAGGTACAGCTGGACCACCTCGGTGCCGGGCCGGTCACCCGTGTTGCGCACCGTGGCGGTGACGCGCACGGTTCCGTCCGTGGCGGCCGACGGGTCGACCTCGAGGGCATCGTAGGAGAAGCACGTCCAGGTCAGGCCGTGCCCGAACGCGAACAGCGGTGTCGGGTCGACGGCGCTCCACCGCGACGGGCCGCCCGTCCGCGCGTGCAGGTACGTCGCCGGCTGACCGCCCGGACCGCGCGGCACGCTCACCGGCAGCCGCCCCGACGGCTCGACGCGACCCGACAGAACCCCGGCGATCGCGGGGCCGCCCTCCTCGCCGGGGAAGAACGTCTGCACGATCGCCGCCGCCCGCTCCGCGAGCCCGCCGAGGGCGTACGGGCGGCCCGACAGCAGCACGATGACCGTGGGCGTGCCGGTGGTCAGCACCGCGTCGGCGAGTTCGGCCTGCCGGCCGGGCAGGGCGAGCGTCTCGGCGTCGCAGCCCTCGCCCGAGGTGCCACGGCCGAACAGGTCCGACCGGTCGCCGAGGGCGAGTACACAGACCTCCGCCCGGTCGGCCGCCGCGACGGCGGCGGCGATGTCCGCGTCGTCGGCGACCTCGACGCCGTGACCGGCCGCCACCTCGATCTCCGCCGCGGGGAGTTCGGCGCGAAGCGCGTCGGCGAGGGTCGGGATCTCCACGCCGAACGCCATGCCGGGGAACCGCGCGGTCATGTGGTTGGGGAAGGAGTAGCAGCCGAGCATCGCGCGCGGCTCGGCGGCGAGCGGCCCGGTCACCGCGACGCGACCGCTGCTCAGGGGCAGGACGCCGTCGTTGACGAGCAGGACGACGGACTCCTCGGCGATGCGGCGGGCCAGCCGCCGGTGCTCGGGCGGGTCCAGATCGATCGGCTCGGCGGACGCCGCCGCGTCAAGGGGGCCGCCGGATGCCGCTGCGGCAAGGGGAGCGCCGGGCGGAGCCGCGTCGAGTGCGCCGTCGAGGAGGCCCAGCTCGCACTTGAGCGTGAGGACGCGGGACACCGAGCGGTCCAGGTGCTCCTCGGGGATCGCGCCGCGCCGCACCATCTCGACCAGGGGCGCGCCGTAGCAGCGGACCGTGGGCAGTTCGACGTCGACGCCCGCGCGCAGGGCCAGGGCGGCGGACTCGCCGGGGGAGCCGGCGACGCCGTGCATGTCCTCCAGGAAGGAGATGCCGAAGTAGTCGGCCACGACCAGGCCGGTGAAGCCGAGCTGGTCGCGGAGCAGGCCGGTCATCAGCCGTTCGTCGGCCGTGGCCGGGACGCCGTCGACGTCCACGTAGGCGGCCATGACGGAGCGGGCCCCGCCCTCGCGGAGCGCGAGCAGGAACGGTTCGAGGACGATGTCGGCGAGCTCCCGGGGGCCGGCGGCGGCGGACGCCATGTTCCGGGCCGCCCGGGACGAGGCGTACCCGGCGAAGTGCTTCAGCGTCGCGACGATCCCGGAACGTTCCAACCCGCGGACGTATGCGGTGCCGATGAGGCCGACCAGATACGGGTCCTCCCCGATGGTCTCCTCGGTACGGCCCCATCGGGGGTCCCGCGTCACGTCGAGGACGGGCGCCAGACCCTGGTGGACGCCGACCCGCCGCATGCTGCCGGCGATGGCGGCGGCCATCTCCTCGACGAGGTCGGGGTCGAACGTCGCGCCCCACGCCAGCGGGCACGGGAAGACGGTCGCGGTGTGGGTCATGAAGCCGGTGAGGCACTCTTCGTGCGCGATCGCGGGGATGCCGAACCGGTTGCCGGCGGCGACCCGCGCCTGGAGCTCGCGCAACCGCGCGGCGCCCTCCGCCGGGGGTACCGGCGCGGTGCCGAAGACGCGGGTGAGCTGGCCGAGTCCGGCCGTGATGACCTCGTCCAGTGGGGGCGGCTCACCGAAGTCGTCCGGGAGGGGGGCCACCTCCTCACCGGGACGGGCGGACACGGCCCAGTACCCGACCAACTGGGCGGCCTTCTCCTCGACGGTCATCCGGCTCAGGAGGTCGGCGACCCGCTCGGCGGTCGGCAACCGGTGGTCGCGCCAGGAATCGGTCGGTCGGGTGGGGTGAGGCAGCGTTTCGGCCATGTGTCGTGGGCTCCCGTCTGCCGATCGAACGTCGTGGTGGGCCGGGCGTGTCCCGTGGGCCTCGCGCTCCCACCGCATCGAGGTCCACGGGGCACGCGTCCTGGGTGCGGCCGGGTGGTGGCGCGGTGGAGGGCCGGACGCGCGGCGCGGCGGCGAGGGACGTGCTCGCCGATCGGCCGGTGTGAACGGTATCGCAATGTTTCGAAGCTGCCTAGGCCCATCCAGCTCCACGGATACCTGTTCAAACAAAGAGCACTGCAGGGGGTTGACCGTTCGGAAGCGCTTTCTTAAGGTACGGCAGCAACTGCCTTCTCGACACTTTTTCGAAACCGCGTCGACACGTCGTCGCGGGCGCCCGTCTCTGCCGCATTCACGCAAGGAGGACCGATGGGCGACACACCGCTCTCGCGCCGCACCTTCCTCTCGGCCGCCGGAGCCGCCGGGATCGCCGGCCTGGCCGCCCCCCTTCTCAGCGCCTGCGGAACCTCCGGTCCCGCCGGCAGGGGCAAGGGCGGCGGCAAGAACCTTCAGGTCTGGGTCCTCCAGGACGAAGGACAGAACCCCATCCAGCAGGCGGCGATCGACGACTTCAACAAGTCATCGGCCACGAAGCTCAAGCTCGTGCCCACCGCCAGCTCCGGCAGCTCGGGCTACACCGACAAGCTCCGCATCGGCATGGGGTCGCCGAACCCGCCGGACCTGATCTTCAACTGGGGCACCGGCAGCATCGTCGACTACGCCAAGGGCGGCCTGCTCGTCGACCTCGACTCGCAGCTCGCGAGCGATGCGACCTGGAAGAACTCCTTCCTGCCGTCGGTGCTCGACGCCGGGAAGGCCGACGGGAAGTACTACGGCATCCCGATGCGCGGCATGCAGCCCGTGCTGGTCTTCTACAACAAGACGATGTTCGCCGAGCACGGGCAGAAGCCCCCGGCGACCTACGACGACCTGCTCGGCCTCGTCACGTACTTCAACTCCAAGAAGATCCAGCCGTTCGCGCTCGGCCACGTCGACGCCTGGCCCAACCTCATGTGGCTGGAGTACCTCGTCGAACGCATCGGCGGGCCGTCGGTCTTCCAGGACATCCTCGCCGGCAAGCCCGGGGCCTGGGGTAACCCGGCGGTGCTCGACTCCCTGCGGCGGATCCAGGACCTCGTCGACCGGCGGGCGTTCGGCACCAACTTCGCGTCGGTCAACTACGTCAACGACGGCGCCGGGCTGCTGTTCGCCAAGGGCAGGGCCGCGATGCACCTCATGGGCACGTGGGAGTACTCCAACCAGGTCGACAAGCATCCGGACTTCGCCAAGAAGGACCTGAGCTTCGCGCCGTTCCCCACGGTGTCCGGGGGCAAGGGCGACGCGAACAGCGTCGTCGGCAACCCCACCAACTACTTCTCGATCAGCAGCAAGTCGGCCGACGTCGCCGCCGCCACCGCCTTCCTCAAGAAGGAGATGGCAGGCCCGATGTACGTCGACAAGCTGATCAAGGCGGGCGACGTGCCGGCCGTCAGCGGCCTGGAGTCGCGGCTGTCCGACTCGCCCAATCCGGAGTTCGCCAAGTACGTCTACCAGATGGTGCAGAAGGCGCCGAGCTTCACGCTGTCCTGGGACCAGGCCCTGCCGCACCAGTTCACCGACCCGCTGCACTCCAACCTGCAGAAGGTCTTCCTCAAGAAGATGACACCCGAGCAGTTCGTCCAGGCCATGGGCGCGGTCAAGTGACGGCGGCGCGGGCCGAGGGCGGCGGCCGATGACCGCCGCCGGGAGCGCTGATCGGGCGGCGCGACCGGGCGCGCTGTGGATCGTCCCCGCCGCGCTGTTCTTCGGGGTGTTCGCCGGGGTGCCCCTGGTCCTGACCGCCGTCCTGTCCTTCACCAGTTGGAACGGCCTCGGCACGCCCGCCTTCAACGGCCTGGACAACTGGAGCCGCGTGCTGTCGGACGACGCGGTCTGGGAGTCCCTGCGGATCAGCCTGGTCTTCATGGTGCTGTGCTGGCTGGTGCAGACCCCGCTGGCCCTGCTGCTCGGCGTGTGGGCGGCGGGCCGGGAACTCAACCGCGCCGTGCTGTCGTCGATCTTCTTCCTGCCGCTGCTGATGTCGACCGCCGCGATCGCCATCAGCTGGCGGGTGCTGCTCGACCCGAACTTCGGGCTCGCCGCGACGATCGGCCCGTACATCGGCTTCCCGGACGGCAACATCGTGGGCAGTCAGCACGGGGCCGTGGCCGCCGTCGTCATCGTCATCGCCTGGCAGTTCGTGCCGTTCCACACCCTGCTCTACCAGGGGGCGGCGCGGCAGATCCCGCAGATGCTGTACGACGCCGCGCTCATCGACGGCGCGAGCCGTGTCCGGCAGTTCTGGCACATCACGCTCCCGCAGCTGCGGCACACCATCGTCACGTCGTCGGTGCTCATGCTGGTCGGGTCGCTGACCTACTTCGAGACCATCCTGATCGTCACCAACGGCGGGCCCGGCAGCGCGACGATGGTCCTGCCGCAGCGCATGTACCTCAGCGCCTTCCAGAGCTTCCAGATGGGGTACGCGAGCGTGATCGCGCTGGTCCTGGCCGCGCTCGGCACGGCGCTGTCGCTGCTCATCGTCCGGTTCTCCGGCTTCGCGAAGATGCGCAGCACGCTGGAGGGGATCTGACGTCATGGCGGTACTCCGGCAAGAGGGGGCGGTGTCGGTCGCGCGCGGCCGGCGTCGCGGCGGTACGCGACGGGCGCGACGCCGGCCGAACTGGGCCGCCGGCCTGGCGGCGCTGGCGTGGCTCGTGTTCGTGGGCGTGCCGATCTACCTCATGGTCAAGGACAGCTTCCAGCCCAAGGACGCCTACCTCGACGGCGGCCCGCTGTCCCCGCCGCACAGCCTGACCCTCGACAACTTCGGCCAGGTCTTCGACAGCGGGTACGCCCGCTACCTGGTCAACACGGCGATCGTCACGGCGGCGAGCGTCGTGCTCACCGCGCTGCTCGCCTACCCGGCGGCGTACGCGATCGTGCGGGCGCGCAGCCGGATCGTCTCCGCGACCTTCCGGATCTTCCTGGCCGGCCTGGCGGTCCCCGCGCAGGCCACGATCATCCCCGTCTACCTGATGATCACCCGGATGCACCTGTACGACTCGCCGACCGCGATCATCCTGCCGACCGTGGCGTTCGGGCTGCCGCTCAGCGTGCTGGTGCTGTCGTCGGCGCTGCGCGACGTCCCCCGGGAGCTGTACGAGGCGATGACCATCGACGGGGGCGGGTCGTTCCGGCTGATGTGGAGCCTCGCGCTGCCGCTCAGCCGGGCGTCGCTCACCACGATCTCGGTCTACAGCGCGCTCAACGCCTGGAACGGCTTCCTGTTCCCCCTCATCCTCACCCAGTCCCCCGAGCAGCGCGTCCAGACGCTGGGCCTGTGGAACTTCCAGAACGAGTTCGGCTCGAACGTGCCCGGACTGATGGCCGCCGTGGTGCTCTCGGCCCTCCCCATCTTCGTCGTCTACCTGTTCGCGCGTCGTTGGCTCATCGCCGGCCTGGCCGGCGTGGGCGGAAAGTAGCTCGTTCCCATGCGCAGATCGTTCGCCCTCGCCCTCACCGTGCTCACCGCGTGCTCGCTCGCCGCCCCGGCAGCCGCCCAGGACGCGCCGCGGGGCCGCGTGGACTTCCGTTCCGGCCTGCAGCGGATCGACGGATTCGGGTTCTCCGAGGCGTTCCAGCGGGCCGCCGTCATCCACGGACTCAATGGGCTGTCGGCTCCGAAGCAGAAGGAGGTCGTCGACCTGCTGTTCGGCCGGGACACGGGCGCGGGCGCGTCCATCCTGCGGCTCGGCATCGGGTCGTCCTCCGACAAGGTCTACGACCACATGCCGTCCATCGAGCCGGCCGACCCCGGCGGCCCCGACGCCCCGCCGAAGTACGTCTGGGACGGTGACGACGGCGGCCAGGTCTGGCTCGCGCAGCAGGCGAAGGCGTACGGCGTGAAGCGGTTCTACGCCGACGCCTGGAGCGCTCCAGGCTTCATGAAGGACGACGGCACCGACGCGAACGGCGGCACCCTCTGCGGGCTTCAAGGGACGAGCTGCGCGAACGGCGCCGACTGGCGGAAGGCGTACGCGAACTACCTGGTGCGGTACGCGAGGTTCTACCGTCAGGAGGGCATCAGGATCACCGACCTGGGCTTCACCAACGAGCCGGACATCACCGTCTCGTACGCGTCGATGCGGTTCACCCCGGCCCAGGCGGTCGAGTTCGTCAAGGTGCTCGGCCCGGTCGCGAAGAAGGCCGGGCTGAACCTCTCCTGCTGCGACCACACCGGATGGACCGGGCAGGCCGACTACACGCGGGCCATCGAGGCCGACCCGCAGGCGTCCAGATGGGTCACGACCATCACCGGCCACGCCTACTCCAGCCCCGTCACCGCCCCGCAGCCGACGCGGGGGCCCGCCTGGATGTCGGAGTGGGGACCGGGCGGCAGCACGTGGAACGAGAACTGGGACGACGGCACCGAGTACTCCGGGTTCGCGGTGGCGTCGAACATCGACCAGACCATGACCGCCGGGAACGCCGGCGCGTACCTGTACTGGCTCGGCGCCTCCATCGGGGCGACGCGCGCGCTGATCCAGCTCGACGGCGACGCCTACCACGTGTCCAAGCGGTTCTGGGCGCTCGCCGCGTACAGCCGCTTCATCCGGCCGGGCGCGACCCGGGTGGCCGCCCGCGCGACCGACCCCGCCGTGCGGGTCTCGGCGTACCGCAACGCCGACGGCACGAAGGTCGTCGAACTCCTCAACACCGGCACCGCGAAATCCACCACCGACCTGGCGCTGGACGGCGGAGCCGGGCGGGCACAGGCGTACCTGACCGACGCGGACCACTCGGTGTCGCCCGTCGCCGCCGCGCGGACACACGGCCGTGACCTGTCGGTCGAGCTCGCGCCGCGCTCGCTGACCACCGTCGTCCTGCGATGATCCGGGTCGCCATCGTCGGCACCGGAGGGATCGCGGGCATCTGCCACGTGCCCGCGCTGCGGGCGGAGGCGCACCGCGCCCGGATCGTCGCCGCCGTCGACGTCGACGCGGACCGGGTGAAGGACTTCTGCGCCGAGCGCGACATCCCCGCCGCCCACACCGACCTCGGGGAGATGCTCGCCGAGGCGGAGCCCGACCTGGTGCACGTCTGCACGCCGCCGCACGTGCACGCCGAGCAGGTGCGGGCGTGCCTGAACGCCGGCGCCTGGGTGCTGTGCGAGAAGCCGCCGGCCCTCTCTCTCGCCGAGTACGACGCCATGGCCGCCGCCGAGCGCGACGGTGGCCCGTACGCGGCGGTCGTCTACCAGCACCGCTTCGGCTCCGGCGCCCGGCACCTGCGCCGTCTCATCGCCGACGGTGAGCTGGGCCGGCCGCTCGTGGCGGTCTGCCTGACGACCTGGTACCGCGACCACGCGTACTTCGACGTGCCCTGGCGTGGCCGGTGGGACACCGAGGGCGGTGGCCCGACCATGGGGCACGGCATCCACCAGATGGACCTGCTCCTCGCCACGCTCGGCGACTGGACCGAGGTCCGCGCCATGGCCGGACGGCTCGACCGGAACGTCGAGACCGAGGACGTGTCCATGGCGACGGTCCGGTTCGCGAACGGCGCCATGGCCTCGGTGGTCAACAGCGTGCTGTCCCCGCGCGAGGAGAGCCGGTTGCGGTTCGACCTCACCGACGCGACCGTCGACCTCGCGCACCTGTACGGGTACGGCAACACGGACTGGACCTACACGCCCGCGCCGCACGTCACCGACGAGGCGCGGATCGCGGCCTGGCGGACGCCCGAGACGGACGTCCCCAGCTCGCACACCGCCCTGCTGGCCGACCTGCTCGACGCGTACGAGCGCGGCGAACGGCCGGTGACCAGCGGAGCGGGCGGACGCCAGACCCTGGAGCTCATCGCCGCCCTCTACAAGTCGGCGTTCGCCGGCGTCCCGGTGCGCCAGGGCGAGATCGACGAGACGGACCCCTTCTACCGCGACATGAACGGCGGGAGAGAACTTTGAGGATCGAGCACATCGACGATCACACGCTGGCCGTACGAGAGCGGGGCGTGGAGCTGCTGCAGTACGTCTACCGGCCGAGCATGCCGCCGTTCGAGGGGCCGAAGCCGTACCTGCACCCGGTCCGTACGCTCGCCGGGGACGTGGTCACCGCCTACCGCCCGCACGACCACCGCTGGCACAAGGGCGTCCAGATGACGGTGTCGCACCTGTCCGGGGAGAACTTCTGGGGCGGCGGCAGCTACGTCCGCGACCAGGGCTACGTCGACCTGCCGAACATCGGCGTCATGCGGCACGAGGAGTTCACCGAGGTCGGCGACGGGGGGCATGTCGCGGAGCGGCTCACCTGGCACACCCAGGCGGGCGAGCACTGGGCGGACGAGCGGCGGGACCTGACCGTCCGCGACGTCGAGGACGACTCGTGGGCGCTGGAGTTCGCGACGGCCCTGACCAACGCGCGCGACCGGGCGCTGGTCTTCGGCAGCCCCACGACGAACGGCCGGCCGGCGGCCGGGTACAGCGGCCTGTTCTGGCGCGGTCCCCGCGCGTTCACCGACGGGGAGATCCTCGCCGCGGACGGGCAGGGCGGCCCGGACCTGATGGGCCGGCCCGCGCGCTGGCTCGCGTACGTCGGCCGGCACGACGAGGTCGACCGCGCCTCCACGCTGGTGTTCTTCGACGACCCGGAGTACGGCAGCGACTGGTTCGTCCGGAACACGCCCTTCTCGGCCGTCAATCCCTCGCTCGCCTTCGCCGAGGAGTTCGCGCTGTCGCCCGGTGACACCCTCCGGGTGCGGTACCGGATCGTCGTGGCCGACGGCGCGTGGGACCGCGAACGCCTGGACGCCTACGCCAAGGACCACCCGTGGTGAGCCCGCTGCCCGGCGCGGTCGGGGTCTCCGGGCTGCGGGTGTACGACTGGCCGACCGCCGACGGGCTGTGCGGCGGGTCGCCGCACGTGCACCTGACCTGCGCGGAGGCGTACGTCGTGGTCGCGGGCGAGGGGAGCGTGCAGACGCTGACCTGCGACGGGTTCGCCGAGACGCCGCTCCGGCCCGGGACGGTCGCCTGGTTCACCCCTGGGACCGTCCACCGGCTGGTGGGCGGCGACGGCGGACTCCAGATCGTGGTCGTCATGCAGAACAGCGGCCTGCCCGAGGCCGGCGACGCCGTCTTCACCTTCCCCCCGGAGACCCTGAACGACCCGGACGCGTACGCGCGGGCGGCGTCGCTGGACCCCGGCGCGCGGGAGGACGCGGCGCGGCGCCGCCGCGACCTCGCCATCGAGGGGTTCGCGCGGCTGCGCGAGCGCGACCCGGCAGCGCTGCATGAGTTCTACCGGTCTGCGGTGCGGCTCAAGGCGATCCTGTTCGACGACTGGGAGGACCGGTGGCGGGCCGGAGCGCTCGCCGAGGCCCGGCGGACCGGCGAACAGCTGAGCCGCCTTCGCGACGGCGACATCGGCCACCTGACGGAGGCGGGCGTGCACCGCCTCGAACCACCTCCGGAGCGGGCGTTCGGCATGTGCGGCCGCCTCGACACGTACGTGCCATGAGCGTGCCTCACGAGGCGGTCAGGCGGGGTCGTCGTGCCGGGACGGTCTGCTGCCGAGGCAGCAGCGGACGAAGTCCTCCGGCGACGGGGTCGGTGTCGGCGGCCGGCGCCCAGGCGACACCGACCCGGCTGGGGGCGACCCCGGTGACGGGCCGGTAGGTGATCCCGGGGCGGGCGTAATAGCGGGCGGCGGACTCGGGAGCGAGGGCGACGCCGTAACCGTTGGCGATCGCGCTGAGCCAGGCGTCGGGCTGGTCGGTGACGGCGCCGATGCGGGGAGGGTCGCCGTCGCGCTCGTCGGTGGCCAGCCAGTAGTCCCGCCAGGAGCCCGTCTCGGCCGGCGCGGCCACGAACGACTCGTCCCACAGGTCCCGGATGGAGATCCGGTCGCGTTCGGCCAGCGGGTGCGAGCTGCGGAGCGCGACGCAGCGGGGTTCGCTGAACAGCACCTCGACCCGGAGGGTCTCCTGGCCGGGGAAGGGCAGGCGCAGCAGGGCGGCGTCCACGTCTCCGTCGGCGAGTCCGGCGGTCGGGTTCGACCACGCCGCCTGTCGCATGTCGACCCTCCAGCCCGGCCGGCGGCGGGTGAACGCGGCGATGATCTCCTGGGTGTCAGCGGTCCCGTTATTGATCCACTCGACGATCATGGAATTGAGCCAGTCGATGCTGATGTGATCGTGATGGCACAGTACGTGGGGTGTCTGTCTTGAGCTGGAGGTCCTGGTTTGTTTCGTGTTGGTGATGGCTTGATCGTTCTGTGGCCAGAAAGGGATGGCCCGGTCCCACGCACACGAGAGCTCGCCCATGGTCATCAGGTTCGAGATGCCTTCCCACGGTTTCTCCCGGTCTCCCTGAGGATCAGCGGAGAGCCCTGACCGGGATCGGGGTGATCAGCCGCGGGGCAGGGAAATGACGAACCGTCCGGCCGCGTCGATGGTGATGTCTCCATCAGCCGTACGGGCTAGTCGTCGAGCGAGCGCGAGCCCGAGTCCGACGCCGTCGTGACCGTCGTCGGGGTTGGCGCGCCGGCCCGGTTCGAACACTGCGTTACGGAGTTCCACCGGTACGCCGGGACCGTCATCGGTGATGATGATCTCCACGCTGGCAGTGCACTCGACAGTGATCTGGGTCCGCGCGTAGCGGCGTGCGTTGTTCAGCAGGGGCACGAGGATGCGCTCGACCAGGTTCGCGGGTACCCCAGCCGTCACGTTCTTACCGGTTACCACGATCGGCGGCCCCTCCGTGCTGCGCTCGGTGATGTCACGGGCCAGGTGGAGGAGCGAGCATCGGCCCCGGACCTGATCGGTGGGGATGGTGAGCAGGGACTCACAGATCT
Source organism: Actinoallomurus purpureus (assembly GCF_024055795.1). Lineage (GTDB taxonomy): Bacteria > Actinomycetota > Actinomycetes > Streptosporangiales > Streptosporangiaceae > Actinoallomurus > Actinoallomurus purpureus. Next base: position 19,572 of record NZ_JAMXMY010000018.1, read on the forward strand.
GCTGCATGGTGGCCGCGCTCGCCGCGATCGCTTGATGTGAGGTGTCTCGTTCAGCGGTGGTGCGGTTTCGCGCGATCAGCCAGTCGATCTCCGCGGTGATCTGGGCCAGCGGGGTCCGTAGTTCGTGTGAGAGTTCAGCGGTGAGTTGTTGTTCGTGGCGCAGGACGGCGGAGAGCCGATCGAGTAGCTGATCAAGGTTTCTCGCCAGCCCGGCGAGTTCGGCGGGACGGTGTTCCGCGCCGAACCGGTGGTGGGTTCCGTGCTCTCCCCATTGCGTGGCCTGTTCGCTCATGCGTGTTACCGGCCGGAGGGCACCGCGAACGACCGCGCGAGTCAGCAGGTAGACGCCGAAGAGCAACAGCAGGGCGAGGATGGCGGAACCGGCCAGCACCAGACGGGCCAGGTCGCTGTAGGGGTCAAGATCAACCGCGCTGACCACCGTGCCCACCCGGCGGCCTTCGGACAGCACTGGCAGCGAGTAGACCCTCCAGGCGTACGGCGTCTTGGTGTCCATGAAGGTCTTGCGCTGCCCGGCCATGCGGTCCGCGCTCGCCTGCAGCCCTTTGGGTGCTCTGGGGCGCTCGATGGCTGTGTAACCCTGGTAGATCCAGACTCCGACATCCAAAGCGCGGTCGTCGGAGGGTTCCAGCACTCGGATATGGCCGTCCGGCCAGGTCTGCAGGGTCGCTGCCACGGCCGCCGCCCGAGTCCGCAGCAGGTCATCAGACTGTCTACGCAGCTGTGCGTGAAGCGCCAGGTTAAAGATGACGGTGAGCAGCGTGACCCAGATCGCCGTCGTGGCCAGCGCGAGCAGAGCGAGGCGGCCGCGTAGAGTCGCCGGCGTGAGGGCCCTCATGTGAATCGGTAGCCGACGCCGCGTATGGTGCTGATGCCCCGCTCACACCCGGCTTCACGGAGCTTACGGCGTAGGCGCCTCAGGTACTGGTCGAGGGTGTTGTCATTGACTTGGGCGCCTTCGGGCCAGGCCGAGCGCACCAGGGCATGTCGCCGGACGACCGCGCCAGGGGCCGCCATCAAGGAGGCCAGCAGCCGGAACTCGGTGGGTGTAAGGGGCATTTGTGTGCCGTCTGCGGTCTTCAGGACGTGTGCGACCGGGTCCAGCAGCAGACCGTCGACCTCGGTGGTCGCCTCGCGACCGGCTCTGCGCAGCGCCGCGCGGACCCTGGCAGCGAGTTCGGCCAGGTGGAAGGGCTTGGCGAGATAGTCGTCGCCGCCTGCGGAGAAGCCCGAAAGCCGGGAAGTGAGGCCATCACGAGCGGTCAGGAAGATGACCGGCATGTCCAGCCCGGCAGCGCGCATGGCCTGACAGACGTCCCTGCCATCGGAGTCGGGCAACCCGATGTCCAGCACGACTGCGTCGATCTGGTCATCTATCGTCCGCAGCGCGCCTGCTCCGTCCGCGGCTGTCAGCACCTCGAATTGCTCCTCGCGCAGGCCTCGGGCGAGAACGTCACGAAGTCCGTGGTCGTCCTCGACGACCAGGACGCGGTGGATGGTCACACCGTCAGGTTACGGACCTCCCGTAACCCGAACCCACCTGCCTGCCGAAGCGTTCAGGTTGTGTTCAGGCACGCCGTGCCAGCCTTCCCCGATGACAACAACTCAGCAGATCCGGATGGGCGAACCGACCGGCCGGCAGATGCTCAACAAGGTGCCTGAGGTCACGGTCTGGTTCTGGATCATCAAGATCCTCTGCACGACCGTCGGCGAGAGTTTCGCCGACTACATCAACGAAACCCTCGGCTTCGGCCTGACCAACACCATGCTGTTGTTCACCGCGGTATTCGCGGTCGTGCTAACGGTCCAGTTCCGTACCAAGCGCTACAGCCCGTTCCCGTACTGGCTGACCGTGGTGGTGGTCAGTGTCACCGGCACGCTGTACACCGACATGCTCACCGATAAGCAACACGTCCCGCTGTGGCTGAGCTCAACGGTCTTCTCGGTCCTGCTGGCCATCGTCTTCGGAGTCTGGTGGCTGCGCGAGCGGACCCTGTCGATCCACAGCATCACGACCTTCCCGCGTGAGGCGTTCTACTGGCTGACCGTCCTGGTGACGTTCGCGCTGGGCACCGCCACCGGTGACTGGACGCTGGAGCTGACCAACTGGACGCCCGCGCAGTCGGTGTTCCTGCCGCTGGGCCTCATCGCGTCGATCACCGCCCTGTGGAAGTTCGGCGCCAACCCGGTGCTTTCGTTCTGGCTGGCCTACATCCTCACCCGACCGCTCGGCGCCAACATCGGTGACTGGCTCGCCTCCCCGAAGGTCGCGGCCAACCCCGGCGACCCGGTCGGACTCGGCCTGGGCACCTTCATCACGAGCCTGATCTTCCTCGGCGCCATCCTGGCGACGGTCATCTACCTGTCGATCAGCCGTAGCGACGTCGCCGAGACCTACGAGGCGACGCACGCGCCGTCGGTCACCACCAACGCGCGCCGGGAGCGCATCGCGCTGGGAGCCTTCGGCGTGATCGCCGCCGGCACCGCCGCGCTGATGGTCTGGGCCCACAACCAGCCCCACGTCACCTGCGACCCGACCGGTCAGAGCGAGACGATGCCGGCCTGCCCGAAGCCGGCCCTGACCGGCGACCAGACGACCGCCGCAGTGGCGAAGTACGAGAACCTCGCCCAGACGGCGATCGCCCAGGACCGGGCCGGGAAGGCCGCGGCCTCCCACGCCACCGTGCAGAAGATGCGCGATGACTGGGACGCCGACGCCACCTCGCTGCAGGCGGTCAACAAGAAGACCTGGACCCTGCTCGACAACCAGATGGACGCGGTCCTCAAGACGTACGCCATCGACCACGGCCACATCAAGCCGGCCCCAGCCGCCAAGCAGGAGAAGCAACTCAAGGTCCTGCTGGCCGACTTCAAGAGCCACCGCTTCTGAATGGGCGCGTGAAGTAGGCGGATCACCCTTCTGTCCCGCGGGGTGGCCGGTACGGGCGGCCGACGGTAGAAGCCCATGAAGACGCTGGCCCCCAGCAGCGCGACGAGTCCACCGGCCAGGCGTCCTACTCCCGAACGTGTCCCCAGCCGCCAGGCAGCGGAGCGTGACCGGGCCGGGGTGGCCTCGGCTGACAGCCGGAGGTCCACATCCATGCCATCAGGTTATAGACGCAGATATTGGACGCCACGTCACGGACTCGGCGAGGGTTGATCCATGTTCGCCGCCTACGTCGTCGTGACCGTCCTGACGATCCTGGCCAACGCCGGCAGCGTCGTCGCGGACCTCGCGCGAGCCGAGTTCGTCCTCGCCAACTCGGCCGAGGTCGGCCTCCCGCAGTCCTGGCTCCCGGCGCTCGCCACGCTCAAGGCCGCCGGAGCGGCCGGACTCCTCCTCGGGTTCCTCGGTCTCCGGCTCATCGGCGTCGCCGCCGCGGTCGGGCTCGTCCTGTTCTTCGTCGGAGCCCTCTCCGCCCACGTCCGCGCTCGCGTGTTCTACAACATCGCCTTCCCCGGGGGCTACTTCGCGCTGGCCGTCGCATCTCTCGTCCTCGCGATCGCGCACTGAACGGCGAGACGGTCGGCGCCGCTTTCACCTGCTTTCATGGCCGACGTTCTCCCGGGGCCGCGAACCCGCACGTCAGCGGGGTGATCCAGGAGGCGTGCTGATCGCGTCATTGACCCGTCGAGGTCGCGAATCCGATTCTGATGAGGCGCTCCCACTCACGCCCGAAGACTCCGCGGTCGGCATGCCGGACCCGCGGCCGATCGAAGGGAAAGGTGTCGTGAGAAAGCGACGGAGAAGGGCGTTCGCCACCGCCATCGCCATGGCGTCGGTCCTCGTCATGAGCGTGCTGACAGGGCAGTCGGCGTGGGCTCACGGGGCGTTCATGCAGCCGGGCAGCCGTACGTTCCTCTGCTGGAAGGACGGCCTCACCTCCACCGGTGAGATCAAACCGAAGAACCCGGCGTGCGCGGCCGCCGTCGCCCAGAGCGGCGCCAACTCGCTGTACAACTGGTTCGCCGTGCTCCGCTCCGACGGCGCGGGCCGTACGCGCGGGTTCGTCCCCGACGGGCAACTGTGCAGCGGCGGCAACACCAACTACTCCGGCTTCGACCTGCCCAACGCGAACTGGCCGGTCACGCACCTCACCAGTGGTGCGAACTTCGACTTCCGCTACAACAAGTGGGCGGCGCATCCCGGTTCCTTCTACCTGTACGTCACCAAGGACGGCTGGGATCAGACCAAGCCGCTGACGTGGGACGAGATGGAGAGCACCCCGTTCCTCGTCGCCGACCACCCCGCGGACACCGGCCCGGTGGGCAGTGTGGACGGGTACTACTACTGGTCCGGCAAGCTTCCCGCGGGCAAGACCGGCCGGCACATCATCTACTCGGTCTGGTCCCGGTCGGACAGCACCGAGACGTTTTATGGCTGCTCCGACGTCACCTTCGACGGCGGCAACGGTGAGGTGACGGGCGTCGGCGACACCAGCGGAGGCGGCGGCACGACCATGCCGTGCACCGCGACGTTCAAGACCATCAGCAGCTGGTCCGGCGGCTTCCAGGCCGAGGTCACGGTGAGCAACCCCGGCACCACCGCGATGAACGGCTGGACGGTCAGCTGGATCGTGCCGAGCGGCCAGACCATCAACAGCCTGTGGAACGGCACGCTCACCATGAACGGCGACCTCGCGACCGTACGGAACGCGGATTACAACCGCACTGTCGCGGCCGGTGCGTCGACCACGTTCGGCCTGGTCGCGAACGGTACGGCGACCACTCCCACCCTCACCTGCACGAGCCCGTAGGGCCATCAGCGGCGGCGCAGGGGACCTCACCGAGGACGTCCCCTGCGCCGTGCCATGAGCACCGGCCGACCCCCGCACATGAGGAGGAACCCCTTATGCCTTCGCCACTCCGGGCGAGACTCACGGCCGTCCTGGCGCTGTCGCTGGGCGCGCTTCTGGCCGTCACCGCGCTGGTGTCCCGGCCCGCGTCCGCCGCGTCGACGCTGAACCAGCTCGCCAAGGCGCAGGGCAGGTACTTCGGCTCGGCCACGGACAACCCCGAGCTGTCCGACACCGCCTACACCGCGATCCTCGGCAGTGACGAGTTCGGCGCGATCACGCCCGGCAACTCGATGAAGTGGGACGCCACCGAGCCGTCGCAGGGCCAGTTCAGCTACACCAAGGGCGACGCGGTCGTGAGCTTCGCCAAGGCCCGGGGCCAGATCGTCCGCGGGCACACGCTGCTCTGGCACCAGCAGCTGCCGGGCTGGCTGACCAGCGGCAGCTGGACCGCCGCGCAGCTCACCTCGATCCTGCAGAACCACATCGCCAACGTGGCCGGCCACTACAAGGGCCAGGTCTACTCGTGGGACGTGGTCAACGAGCCGTTCAACGACGATGGCACCTACCGGTCGGACCTCTGGTCCAACACCCTCGGCACCGGCTACATCGCCACGGCGCTGAAGGCCGCCCGCGCCGCCGACCCGAACGCCAAGCTCTACATCAACGACTACAACATCGACGGCACCGGCGCGAAGAGCGACGCCATGTACAACCTGGTCAAGTCGCTGCAGGCGCAGGGCGTCCCGATCGACGGCGTCGGCTTCCAGGGCCACCTGGCGATCCAGTACGGCTTCCCCACCAACATGCAGCAGAACCTCCAGCGCTTCGCCGACCTCGGCGTCGACGTCGCCATCACCGAACTCGACGTCCGCATGGTGCTGCCCGCCGACGCGACCAAGGTCGCCACGCAGGCGCAGTACTACACGAACGTCGTCAAGGCGTGCCTGGGCGTCTCCCGCTGCGTCGGCATCACGATCTGGGACTACACCGACAAGTACTCCTGGATCCCCGGCGTCTTCAGCGGCCAGGGCTCGGCCCTGCCCTGGGACGAGAACCTCGCCAAGAAGCCCGACGTGTACGGCGCGATCAACACCGCACTCGGCGGCTCGGGCGGTGGCACCCCGCCGCCGACGACGGGCTGCAAGGTCGCCTACTCCGCCAACGACTGGGGCTCGGGCTTCACCGCCACCGTCACCATCACCAACCAGGGCCCGGCGATCAGCGGCTGGACGCTGAAGTACTCCTATTCGGGCGACCAGAAACTGAGCCAGGGCTGGAACGGCACCTGGTCGCAGTCCGGCAAGGACGTCACCGTCACGAACACGAGCTGGAACGGCACCCTAGCCACCGGCGCCTCCATCTCGGCCGGCGCCAACTTCACCTACACCGGCACCAACACCGCCCCGACCGCTTTCGCCGTGAACGGTACGACCTGCACCTGATTTTTGTTTCCTGTCCGTTATGCGATTTTCCTACCCATCCGTTATGCCGAGGGGCGATCATGCTCGCACGGCTCTCGATCCAGAGGCCGTCCACGCATGCAGAAGCCCAAGGAGGCATGCATGAGAACGGTGCTACGTCGTACTGCGCTGTCATTTACGGCGCTTACCCTCACGACCGCCGGAACCCTGTCCCTCGTAAGCCCGGCCAACGCCGCCGCGAACTTCACTGTGCCCGGCGTCTGCGGCAGCAGTTTCCGCGAGGTGTACAGCCAGACGGAGAACGGCTACAACACGACTTCGGACGGCTGGGGCATCGTCGCCTACATCAAGTTCGGCTACAGCTCCAGCACTGGCCAGAACTGCGCCTTCATCCAAAAGTCCACCACGAACTACTCCTACGGTAAGGCGTCGGATCTCTCGATCACCCTGCGAGTGCAGGGCAACGATGGGTATTACGCCCACGATGCCAACAGCTACAAGTACTTCGCCGGGCCGGTTAAAGTGACGGCCCCGGGTAAGTGCGTCAGCGCCGACGGCTGGGAGGACTGGGCCGGCTCCTGGTCTACCGGCTGGCACGCCTGCGGCTGAGCATGTAGACGTGGCGTGCGGGGCGACCGAACGGCCAACGCCCGGCACGCCACGGTCCGGCAGCGCGGTCGGTCGTGGCGGGAGTCTTACTCCATGGCCGCCGGACCGGAGGGGAACCGGACCTGGACGTCCAGGCCGCCTTCCGGCGAGGCGTGCGCCGTGACGGTCGCGTCGTGGGCGGTGGCGATGGCGCGGACGATCGACAGGCCGAGGCCGTGGCCGCCGTCGCCCCGGGCGGTGCGGCCGCCGAGGCGCTGGAACGGCGCGAACAGGCCGTCCACCTGGTCCGGCGGGACGACGGGCCCGGTGTTGTACACCGACAGGACGGCGCGACCGGCCTCAATCGCCGTACCGACCTCCAGCCGTCCGCCGGGGACGTTGTAGCGCACCGCGTTGTCGATGAGGTTCACCACGAGGCGTTCGACGAGCGCCGGGTCGCCCGCGGCCGGTGCGGGCAGCGTTCGCACGTCGATCCGGAGCCCGAGCCGGTCGACCTCCGGACGAGGGGCGAGCAGGGCCTGGCCCACGAGCTCGGACAGGTCGAGGGGCTCGCGCCGCTCCAGCCCACGTTCGCTCGTCGCCAGGGTGAGCAGTGCCTCCAACAGGCGTCCCTGCTGCTCGCTGATGGTCAGCACACGCTGGGACGTCGCGCGGAACGCCGCGAGCGTGGCGTCGCGGTCGGTGAGCGTCTCCTCCAGGAGGGCGTGCTCGAGCGTGAGCGGTGTGCGCAGCTCGTGCGCCGCATTGGCGACGAAGCGCTTGTGCGCGCCCAGCGCCGTCTCCAGCCGGCCGAGGAGGCCGTCGACGGTGTCGGCGAGGTCCTTGAGCTCGTCGCGCGGGCCGTGGACGGCCAGCCGCTCGTGCACGTTGCGGGCGGAGATCCGCTGGATCGTGGTGGTCATCGTCCGAAGCGGGCGCAGCGCCCGCCCGGCGACCAGCCAGCCCAGCACGATCGAGACCACCATCATGATCGCCAATGCGATCCCGGACTGGACGAGCAGCTGGTGCAACTGGCCGGCCCGATCGCGGGCCGCCTGCTCGCGGGCCTGCCGGGCGAAGCTTTGCATCTCCTCTGGAATCTGCTTCCCCAAGAAGACGCCGCTGTCGCCCCTCGACGGCGCAGGCCTGCCGTGCTCGTAGTTCAGGACGACCAGATGACCCGTGGAGTGGCGGAAGAGCAGGTAAGTGATCGTCAGGAGGACGGCACCCGACGCGACGAACAGGCCGCCGTAGAGCAGGGTGAGGCGCAGGCGTACCGTGCGCGGCAGCAGGTGGGATATGAGTCGTGGGCGGAACAGGTCGAGTCGGCGCATCGGCATCTCAGATTCGGTAGCCGCCCCGGGGGACGGTCTCGATCACGGGTGGGGCGCCGAGCTTCGACCGTAGCCGGTTGATCGTCGCCTTGACCGTGGTGGTGAACGGGTCGGCCGCCTCGTCCCACACCCGTTCGAGCAGTTCCTCGGCGGGCACGACACGGCCGCGCGCGGTGAGCAGGTACTCCAGGAGCGCGAACTCCTTCGGGCTGAGCGCCAGGCGCTCGCCCGCCCGGAACGCCGTCCGCTGAGCCGGATCGACCCGCAGGTCGTCATGGGTGAGGATCGGCGGCAGGGCCGGCTGCGCGCGGCGCCCGAGGGCCCGGATCCGCGCGACCAGCTCGGCGAAGGCGAACGGCTTGGGAAGGTAGTCGTCCGCGCCGAGGCTGAGCCCTTCGACCCGGTCCGCGATGGTGCCCGACGCCGTCAGCATGAGGACCCGGGTGTGCCGCCCTTCCGCCATGAGCGCGGCGCAGACCTCGTCGCCGTGTACCCCGGGCAGGTCCCGGTCGAGCACGACGACGTCGTAGTCGAGCAACGACGCGCGGTCGAGCGCGTCCCGGCCGTCGTAGGAGACGTCGACGGCCATCCCCTCACGGCGCAGGACCCGCGCCACCGAGTCCGCGAGTTCGACCTGGTCCTCGACCACCAGCACTCTCATCCTCGTACGCCTCGCGGAGCGTGTCCGGTAACGGTGGCCATGGGCGTCAGCATGCCCGACGCCCGGTCACAACCGGGTCACAGTGCCTCACACCGTGATGTGACCGCCCGATCCGTACAACTGACCTCGACGCGAACACCGGCGGGCCGCGACGGCTCGACGGCATCGATACCGCAAGAGAGGTCGAAGACATGAACAGCACAGAGACCGTCGCCACGCGGAGCCCGCGACCTGTTGCCGGGCCGCGATGGGCACGGCGCGCGTGGCCGTTGGCGGCGGCCATCCTGATCGCCGGTGCCGGGCTCACGGGTTGCGGGGATTCCGGCGGCACATCGAGCGCCGCGAGCTCCGCGCCGGCCGGTTCGGGCGGCGGAGGCGCCGGCGCGGCCGGCGGGGGCTCGACGAAGGCGGTGAAGTACGCCGAGTGCATGCGCAAGAACGGCGTGCCGGAGTTCCCCGATCCGGCCCCCGACGGGCGGGTCATGCTCACCGGGAAGAAGGGAAGCGGGCTGGATCCTGAGTCGCCGCAGTTCAAGGCCGCCCAGCAGGCGTGCAAGGCATTCGCGCCGCAGGGAGCCGTCGGCGGGGGCCGGCCCGACCCGGCGATGCTGAAGTTCTCCCAGTGCATGCGGAAGAACGGCGTGCCCAACTTCCCCGACCCGAGCGGCGGGAAGCTCCTCATGAAGCAAGGTTCGGGCATCGATCCGAACTCGCCGCAGTTCCAGGCCGCGCAGAAGACGTGCCAGAAGCTGCTTCCGGGCGGTACCCAGTGAGTTCGGACGGCCCGGTGAGCACGCGCGTCTCCGGCCGGGAGGCCGAGACCGCCGGCGCGACCGTGCCCGACCGGGAACCGGTCGCGGTGCCCGAGCCTGCCAAGCCGCGGAGACGGCGGCGCCGGTTCGTGCGCGTCGGTGCCGCCGTCCTCGTCCTGGCGGTCGCGGCGGGCATCGCGGTCGCCGCGAAGCCGTTCGGCGAGGGGAAGAAGCCGGCCCCGCAGGCGGCCGGCGGGTCGTCGCTCGCCACCGTCCGGCGAGGTCCGTTGTCGTCGCAGGTCGACCAGAGCGGCACGCTCTCGCACGTCGCGCGCGACGACGGAACCCCCTACGCGGTCGTCAACCACGCCGACGGCATCTACACCTGGGTGCCGAGCACCGGCGACGACATCACGTGCGGGAAGGTCCTCTACTGGGCGGGGGACACTCCGGTGGTGCTGCTCTGCGGCACGTGGCCGGCGTACCGTGACCTGTCGGAGGGGGACAGCGGCAAGGACGTGCGCGAACTCAACCGCAACCTGGTGAAACTCGGTTACGCCGACCGCTCCGAGCTCGACCCCGACTCGAAGTACTTCGGCTCGGCGACCGCAACGGCGGTCGAGAAGCTGCAGGACAAGATCGGCGCCGATGAGACCGGGTCGCTGAAGCTCGGCGCGGCGGTGTTCCTGCCCGGTCCGTTGCGGATCACCAAGGCGATGGCCAGGCTCGGGACGAACGCCAGGCCGGGAGAGCAGGTCGTGCAGGCGACGTCGACCGAACGCGAGGTGACCGTACAGCTGGACGCCTCACAGCAGTCCCAGGTGAAGGTCGGCGACAAGGTACAGATCATCCTGCCGGACAACCGGACGACGTCCGGGAAGGTCGGCCGGATCGGCGCGGTGGCGAGCTCATCGGGTGACAAGGACTCCGAGTCGGCCGGCGCCACCATCCCGGTGTACGTGACCCTCCGGCACCCCAAGGACGCGGGCACGCTCGACCAGGCGCCCGTCCGGGTGCAGATCACCACCGCCGGGGTGAAGGACGCGCTGATCGTGCCGGTCACCGCGCTGAGCGGTCAGGCCGGTGGCGGCTATTCGGTGGAGAAGGTCGACTCCCGAGGGGTGCACGGCGTCGTGCCGGTCACGCTGGGGCTGTTCGACAACGCGGACGGTCTCGTCCAGGTGTCGGGGAACCTGTCCGAGGGCGACCGAGTGGTGGTGCCCGCCTCATGAGGCCGATGCGACGGAACCGGGCCGCCGCCGTCGGCCCGGTCCCCGGGGACGGCGGCGCGCCACCGGCCCTCGAGCTGGCGGCGGTGACCAAGACGTACGGCGAGCAGCCGCCGGTACGGGCGCTGCGGGGAGTGAGCCTCACCGTACGGAAGGGCGAGCTGATGGCGATCGTCGGGCCGTCCGGGTCCGGCAAGACCACGCTGCTGCACGTGATGGGAACGCTGGAGCGGCCCACGACGGGCGCGGTCCGGATCGACGGCGTCGACGTCGACAGCCTCGACGACCGCGGTCTCTCGGCGCTGCGGGCCCGCAGCATCGGCTTCGTCTTCCAGCAGTTCTTCCTGGCCGAGCACTCCACCGTGCTGGACAACGTCGCCGACGGGCTGCTGTACGCCGGCGTCGAGGTACGCGAGCGGCGGAGACGGGCCACCGAGGCGCTCGCCCGCGTGGGCCTGGAGCAGCGTGCGTCCTCCCGGCCCACCCAGATGTCCGGAGGCCAGCGCCAGCGCGTGGCGATCGCCCGCGCCCTCGTCGGCCGGCCCGCGATCGTGCTCGCCGACGAGCCGACCGGCAACCTCGACAGCGCCACCGGAGCGTCCATCATCGAGCTCCTCCACGAGCTGAACGCCGAAGGGGCGACGATCGTCGTGATCACCCATGACGCGGAGCTGGCCGCCCGGCTCCCCCGCCAGGTGCACGTACGCGACGGGCTGATCACCTCCGACAGCACACGCACTGGCGACGGGGAGACCGGCCGGATCCCCACACGTGTGGAGACCCGATCATGACCGCCCCGGTCCCCGCCCGGCTCAGGCTCGGCGACCAGGCGCGCGTGGCGAGCGTCGGGCTCCGGGCCCGGCGGCTGCGGTCGGCGCTGTCGGCGCTCGGGATCGCGATCGGCACGGCCGCGATCGTCGCGGTGCTGGGATTGTCCTCCTCGTCCCAGGCCGGGCTGCTGCACGAGATCGACCGCCTCGGCACGAACCTGCTGACGGCCAAGAGCGGTCAGGGCTTCTCCGGGAAGGCGGCCCAGCTGCCTCTGGAGGCGCCCGCGCGGATCTCGCGGCTCACGGCCGTCGAGCAGGTGGCCGACACGGCCACCGTCGAGACGGCGAAGGTCTACCGCAGCCCGCTGATCCCGCCGGTCAGCACCAACGCGCTCACGGTGCGGGCGACCAGCCTCAACCTGCCGGCGGTGATCGCCGCCGGCGTCGCTCAGGGACGCTGGCTGAACTCCGCGACCGCGACGAAGCCCGTCGTGGTCCTCGGCGCGGTCGCCGCGCAACGGTTGGGCATCGACGGTGTCCACTCGGGGCAGCGGATCTGGCTGGGCGGCCAGTGGTTCTACGTCGCCGGGGTCCTGGGGCCGGCGGTGCTGGCACCCGACATCGACACGAGCGCCCTGGTCGGCTACCCGGCCGCCCAGCGCTACCTCGATTACACGAGCATCGCCGGCGGCAAGGCGGCGAACGGGCCGCCGAGCACGGTGTACGTCCGGTGCGCGACGAGCCAGGTGAACGCGGTGCACGAGGTCCTGGCCCAGACCGCCGACCCCGAGTCGCCGAACGAGGTCGACATCAGCCAGCCCTCCGACGCGCTCACCGCCCGCGCGGCCGCGAGCGGGGCGTTCAACAGTCTGTTCCTGGGCCTCGGTGTCGTCGCGCTGATCGTGGGTGCGGTCGGGGTGGCCAACATCATGATCATCTCGGTGCTCGAACGCCGCTCGGAGATCGGGCTCCGCCGCGCACTCGGCGCGACGAAGGGGCAGATCCGCACCCAGTTCCTGTCCGAGGCGATCGTGCTGGCCTTCCTCGGCGGCGCCGTCGGCGTGGCGGCCGGCGTCCTGGCCACCGCCATCTACGCGACGACCAAGCACTGGGCGGTCGTCATCCCCACGGAGGCATGGGCGGGTGGCATCGGCTCCGCCATCCTGATCGGCGCCATCGCCGGCCTGCTCCCGGCCCTCCGCGCCTCCCGCATGCCCCCGACCGAGGCGCTGCGCACGGTCTGACCTGTACGGCAGTGATCGCCGAGAGGCCCCTCATACCGACGTGGCTCTCGGCGATCACGTGCCGGCAACCATGCGTTCATGATCCATTGGTGCGGGGGACGCCGCACGTTCATGCCGAGGTTCTCGATCATAAACAGACTCCTGTCATGAAAAAGATCCCCTTCACCAGGCGGTTCGCCGCCGCAGCAGCAGGCGCCGCCACCGTGGCCATGGTGGGCGCAGTGGTCCCGGCGGCCCCGGCGAACGCCGCGGCCGTCTACTGGACGTTCCAGAATCGGCAGACCGGCAAGTGCCTGACCGCCGGTTCGACCGACGTCGTTTGGGCCGCCTCCTGCAACGGCTCCTCCAGCCAGCAGTGGGACTGGATCGCCAGCAATTTCAGCGGATGGCAACTGCTCAGGAGTCGGTCCACCGGGCTCTGCCTGCGCACGGACGCGCAGACCACGAAGAATGCCACGTGGCAGAGCGCCTGCGACCGCAACGCCACCGGTGAGCTTTTCTTCTACTACGCAGACCTGCAGGAATTGACCACTGCGAACGAGTACTACCTCGCGATGGACCCCGGCAGCTCGGGCGGCGTCTACACCACGTCGTACTTCGGGGACGGTAACTACGCCTACTGGTACGGCACCCACACCTGATCGCGCCCTGTACTCTCCCGATGGGCGGCCTTTCCGGCCCGCCGAAACTCCCGTATAGATCATGGAGTTCATGATCTATACGGGAGTGCGACACCTAACGGTAATGGCGATTTTCTTGATCGCCCACAGACTCCTCGCATGAAGAAGCCCCCCTTCACCAGGCGGTTCGCCGCCGCAGCGGCCATCGCCACGGCGGCCGTGACCTGCGTCGCGACCCCGGCGCATGCCGACACGTTCTGGACGTTCAAAAACCGGCAGACGGGTAAGTGCCTGACCTTCGGCACGTCCAGTGTGTGGGCCACCTCTTGCAACGGCTCCACCAACCAGCAGTGGGACTGGGTGCCCAGCAACTACGACAACGGTTTCGACCTGCTCAGGGCCAGGGGCACCGACCAGTGCCTGCGTACCGACAAGAAGACCTCGAAGAACTCCACCTGGCTGAGCACCTGCGACCGCAACGCCTGGGGTGAGCTGTTCCAGTACCAGTACTCCACGCAGGCATTCGTCACCGCGGATTTCTACTACGTCACGATGGACCCCGGCAGCTCGCAGGGCGTCTACACCGAGTCGCCAACGCCCGGCGGCTACTACAGCTACTGGTACGGCACCCACACCTGATCAACCGCGGCTCCATGATCGTCGAGGATCCTCGTCGTCGGAGCGACGAAGATCCTCGACGATCACGTCATCCCCACTCCGCACCTCCCGCATCCCCCCACGGCGTTGCGAACGGTCTGACCCTGATCGCCCGGGAGAGCCGTACGAAAGACTCGGCGATGAACCTCGCGGCGGGCTACCTCGTCCCAATCGGACGGCTTTGAGCAGGGCGTTCACCGAGTCTTTCGTACGGCCCTCCACCTCATGGCCGGCGTGCCGGTTCTCTGGCCAGTCGGTACCCGCCGGCCGGCCAGGGACGGCTACCGTGACCGATGGTGGTACCGGAACACCGAATGCATCGCTGAAGGATTTGCTCGAACAGCTCGGGTGGCGTCCCGAAACCCTCGCCCGCCGCATAAAAGCCGCTCTCTCCGCGATACCAGGGGAAAATCGTCAACTGCATGACAAAACCCCGTACCGATGGATCAACCGCGGCGAGGTCCCCCATGCGCCGGTCCCCGAAATCGTCCTTTGGCTCCTGGCGGAGGCCACCGGACGTGACCTGACGTTCGACCAGGTGTGGCCGCGCGGAGCTACCTACTTCGTGACCGGCAAGATGCACCTGCGCTTCACACCGACCGGCCGGAACACCGCGATCGTCATCCAGTGCACCCCCGGGTTCAACGCCCGGCAGAAGGCGGGGAACTCATCGGCCTCGGGAGACTGTCAGCGGGTCCCCCACCTCCCCGGTCACGTGACGCTCAGTGAGCCGGGAAGCGGATACCTCCCGCCGGGAGAGCCGGTGGACCTGGAGGCCGCGGTCGTCCCGACCCGGGACCTGAGTCAGGTGACCCTCGACGAGTCCGTGCAGCCCGAGGACGGAAAGCGCATGACAATCGACCAGTACCTCGCCAAGAACCCGGTAGGAAAGGCCACCTGGTCGATCGCCGTCTACAGCGGCACATGCAAGGCCGACTGCCCCTGAGCCGTTGCGGTGATCGTCGAGAATCCTCGTCGACGGAGAGCCGAAAATCCTCGACGATCACGTTATCCCCACTGCGGGCCCACGATTCCGGCGGCCGGCCGGCACTTCGCTGGCCGGACGCTCCTCGTACTGCCGGTTATCCGGTCGTACGGTCGCCGTAGATGATGCCTCGGCCGTTGGTGGCGACGTACACCCGGCCGTAGACGCGGGGGTCGCCGGTGATGGCGGCACCGATGTTGCCCCACTGGTGGGCGTCGTCGTTGATGCGGACCCAGGTGGCTCCGGAGTCGTCGGACCGGAAGATGCCGCGCACGCCGCCGATCTTGGCGATGACGTACAGCGCCGGGTAGGTCTTGCCGGTGGCGGCCTTGCCGAAGCCGACGTTGTCGGCCTCCTGGACGCTCGACAGCTTCGTGAACGTCGCGCCCGAGTCGGTCGAGTGCCACAGGCCGTACGTCGAGCCGGAGCCGCCGGCCAGCCAGATGTCGCCCTCGTGCCCGGCGACCGCCTTGAACCGTCCCGATGACGGCAGCCCGGTCGCGGCGGTCGCCGTGAAGGTCGCGCCGCCGTCCGTGCTGACGTAGAAGCGTCCGCCGGAGAAGCCGTAGAACTTCTTCGGGTTCACCCGGTCGGAGGCCACCCGTGCGCCGGACGGGATGCCGGACGAGGCGGTCCAGGAGTTGCCGAAGCCCACCGAGTAGTACACGCCCGTGCCGTCGGGGCTCCACACGAACCGGCCGCCGTCCGCGGCCGCCGCGACCGTGCCGCCGCCGGTCACGCCCGACGGCTCGTTGCCCTGCCACCAGTTCGCGCCGCCGTCGGTGGAGAAGCCGATCCGGTTGACGTTCGGGCTGGCGGACTTGTCGACGTTGCCGACGCGGACCATCCAGCCGGGATTGGTCTCGGCGTAGTCGAGGCTCGTCGTGGTCGTCAGGTTCGGCTGGGTGTACATCATCGACGGGATCGCGTCGAGGTCGGTGTGGCGGAAGCCGCCGATGTCGCCGAGGGCCGACAGCAGGTGCGCGTCGCCGGAGGGCGGGCTGATCAGGTCGTTGACCGCGGTCTCCTCCAGGCCCTTCACCATCGGCTTGATGGCGATCTGCTTCCCGGCGTCCCAGTCGGTCAGGTTCGTCGTGCCGTAGATCGTGGCGCCCGTGCCGTACATCATGCGCGCGGAGTTGAACGGGTCGATCTCCAGTCCCTCGGTCATCCAGCCGAGCTTGGGCGTGACCTCGGGCGGCTGCGGGTTCGCGCCGAACGTCAGCCACGGCACCGACGACACGTCCATCGTGTAGCGGAACGTGCGGTTCGGGTAGCTGCTCCAGTCCCAGACGCGGGTCCACGTCGCGCCGCTGTCGGTGCTGCGCCAGATCATCGTGTCCGGCCACCAGGAGCTGTAGCCGGTCACCATGAGGGTGCCGGGGTGCTGCCGGTCCACGGTGAGCCCGCTGTAGCCGTAGTAGTTGTCGCCGCTGGAGGCCGGGATCGGGCTGATCTCGGTCCACGCGCCGGTCGCGGTGGTGTAGCGCCACACCTGGCCCTTCGACCCGTCGTACGGGCCGCCCTTGTCGCTGGTCGCGATGTACAGGTAGCCGTTGGTCGTGTCGAGCACGCCCTTGTGAGCCAGGTAACCGGTCGGCTGACCGGCGACGCGCTGCCAGGTGGAGCCCCCGTCGGTGGTGCGGTAGACGGTGTTCTGCGGGTCCGCGACGCCGACGTAGATGGTCTTGGTAGCGCTGCCCGAGCTGCCGGTGCGCTTGTCGAACGTCACCCACACGACGCCCTGGTTGTCGCTGAGGTAGCCGGAGGAGTCGCTCGGGTCCTGCTTGTACGTTCCGGGGTTGGGGAAGGACGTGACCTTGGCCCAGGTCGCGCCGTAGTCAGTGCTCTTCCACAGGCCGTTGCCGCTCGGGGCGCCGAGGTAGAGGACGCCGTCCTGGTTCGGGTCGACGGCCAGGCGCTCGCCCATGCCCCGGCCGGGCATGTTGCCGCCCAGTTTGAACGGCAGTGCGGTGGCGGTCCAGCTGTCGCCCTTGTTCGTGGAGCGCAGGATGGCGCCGTTGTTCGGGTCCCAGCTGTTGGTGTACATCCCGGCGGCCACGTACACGCGGTTCGGGTCGACGGGGTCGGTGGCCACACTGGCGGCCCCCATCCACCCCCAGTTCGTCCAGCCGATCGAGTCGAGCAGCGGCGTCCACGAACCGGCGGCCTGGTTCCAGCGGTACACGCCGCCGATGTCGGTGCGGGCGTAGATGAGGTTCGCCTGCGACTGGTTGAAGACGATGCTCGGGACGAACCCGCCGCCCCCGATCTGGACGTTGCGCCAGGTGTACGACTCCGCGGCGGAGGCCGCGCCGCCGGCGGCGACCTGACCGACGAGACCCGCCAGGACCATGATCGCGGCCGCCAGCGCGGCCGTGAACGCGCCGACCGGATTCCTGCGCATCGACGGACTCCTCTCTCGGCAGCGCTTCCGGGAGGCGAGCACACAGACTGCCGATCAAGGACGACGCTCACACTGGCGTGTCGCGACCGTCAACGATTCGATGCGCCGTTCGACGGCCTTTCACGAAGGGCCGGCGCGACCAGCGGAAACGGGCATGAAACGCGTGTCATCGCGGACGTCGTTCGACCATACGGGGGCCGCGGTCAGGCCGGCTGGTCGGCCGCGCGCCGGGGGCTCTGGAAGACGCGGACGATGTCGCTCATGCGCTCGGTCATGACCTCTTCGGCCCGCTCGACGTACCGCTTGCGCCCTGCCCGGTGCTGCGCCCAGGCGGGGGCGGGCGGGGCGTTGCGGAGCGCCGCGTGCCAGCGGCCGGTCAGCTCGTCGAGCACCTGCCGTGCCTGCGTGAAGGCGTGGCCCGGCAGGTCGACCTCGCGGGACTGCCGCGCGGCCGTCTCCACCGATCGGTACGCCTTGGCGGCCTCGGCCGCCTGGTTCTCCTTGCGGCCGGGCGCGACCATGCTGATGACCGTGGTGAGCAGCGCGGCGGCCAGCGCCAGCCCTCCCGCGATGAGAGGGAAGCGGTCGCCGGCCAGCACGAGGCTGCCGGCCACCCCGGCGGACAGGACGGCGGAGGACCCCAGCCAGAGGTTGAGGACGCGCCAGATCTTCACCGTCTCGGCCTGGGCGCGCGCCGAGTGCGCGCAGTGTTCCTCGATCCGGTACAGCTCGGCGGCGACCGTCGCGCGCCACGCGGGTTCGGTTCCGCCGAAGAGTTCGTTGTCGACCATGGCGTTTCCCCTCGATTACTCGCCGATGATGACGCCGATGATTCAGCGGGTCGTGGCGGCGAGGAGAGGCTCCCGACGTAAAACGGGAACGCCCTTGACCGAGGAATGGACTACCGCGCTCCGGGTCGGCGCAGGTCCGTGAACACCGCGTCCCAGCGGGCGGCGACCTCGGAGATCCGGTAGCGAAGCGCCGTCTCGCGGCCGTTGTCGGCGAGCCGCCGCATCTGGTCGGGGTCGTCCATGAGCGACAGCAGGGCGTCGGCGAACGCGTCGATGTCACCGTCGGGCACGAGGATGCCGTCGTGGCCGGGCGTGATGATCTCCCGGGGGCCCTGCGGGCAGTCGAACGACACCACCGGCACCCCGGCCGCGAACGCCTCGACGATCGTCATGCCGAATCCCTCGAACCGCGAGGTGATGACGTGGAGAGACGCCTTGGCCAGCTCGCCCTCGATGTCGGTGGTCGGCCCCATGAAGGCGACGTTGTTGTGCAGATCGAGGGAACGGGCGCGTTTGCTCAGCTTTTCGGCGTTCGTCCCGCTGCCGTAGATGCGCAGCTTCCAGTCCGGCCGCTTCTCGATGACCTTGGCGAACGCGTCGAGCAGCCGGTCGTACCCCTTGACCTTGACCAGCCGGCCGGCGGCGAGGACGACGCGGTTGTCCAGCCGGGACTGCGGGCGTGGCTGGTCGGGCAGCCCGTTGCCGATGGGGTACACCCGGGTGGGGTGGCCTTCGAGCAGCTGCGAGTACTCCGCGTGGTCGGCGTCGGTCAGCGTGATGACCGCGTCGAGCTTGGGGTACCACCTGCGGATCTCCTCGAGCACGCCGGGCTTGTGCGCACCGAAGTGGAGGTGTTCCTGCCCGACGAGGGTGATCCCGTCGCGGGCCAGCCGCGCGGCGGCGATGTTGAGCGCGGCCCGGGTGGTGATCAGGACGTCGGTCCGCAGTTCGCCGAGGTATTGCGTCAGCGCGCGATCGCTCTCGGCGCTGAAGTTGGTGTACGCGCGCTCGTCGGGGTGGACCAGCGTGCTGGGCTTCTTGATGCGGGAGGCGAAGCCGAACCGCCACCACTTCTTCGCCTCGGCCCGCAGGTCGATCAGGTTGGTCAACGTCACGCGGTCGGACAGCGGCAGGAACGGCTTCTCGCGGTGCCGGAAGACGCTGACGATCTCGACGTCGTGGCGCAGGGCCAGCTCGTCGGCGAGGTTGAACGTCGCGCGGATCGTACCGCCCATGCCGTAGGCGTTCATGAGGAGAATCGAGACCTTCATGACGCCTCCGCGTTCGCGACCACCGTGGTGGCGATCGCGAGCTCATCCTGGTCGGTGTAGTAGGCGCGCACCCGTACGCGGTCGGTGTCACGTGCGACGTGCCGGGCCGGGAACCGCACCTTGGTCTTCTTCTCCGGGATGTCGTCGAGCCACGTGGCGACGGTGAGCCCCCCGAACTCGAGGTCCCAGAAGTTCCGCTCGGTCTCCACCGCGAACGAGGCGTTCGGCAGTTCGGCGTGCCAGCGGTCGCCGGTGACGGTCGCCTCCCCGATGACGGTGTCGCCGGTCTTGCGCCGGGTGGCGACGACCCGGTCCGCGGCGGGTGTCGCCCCGTAGGCGAGAAAGCCCTCGAGCACCAGCTTCTCCTCGCCGGGGTGGACGGTGGTGACCTCGGCGTACGGCGTGACCGACCGGACGCCGACCCGAAGACCTCCCGAGGGGTCGCGGAAGGTCCGCAGCGCGCGGGTACGGGACCGGCGCGCGTACTCCACCAGGCCGTCGAGGGAGAAGCCGGGATCGGTCGTGGCGACCTCGGCGTCGGCCGCGTGGACCGACCAGGTGCCGTCGGTCAGGTCCAGCTGCGACAGGTCGGCGACCTCGCCGTCGAGGCGGACCGTGTGCACGGTGCCCTCCCGGCGGAGCGTGAGCGTCGTGTCGTCGGCCGGTGGCTCGGCCCAGCGGATCCGCAGGACATCGTCTGCGTCGAGGCGTGCCGACGCGGCGAGTACGATCATCGCTGGGTGTGATCCCTTCGTCCTACCTGATTGCCCGGTCATGTAACCAACAACCGGGTAAACGCAGGGCTAAGCGCTTGAAGCGGTTGCGCGAGTGATTCGCACTGAAGACGCACGGTGACCGATCACGGTTTACGCGATGATCCCGATGGCGGAGCGTACCCGCCGACGCGTCCCGTCGTACGTGCTTCCCGCCCGTGTGGGGCGGTGAGTGCTACAGCGGAAGCTTCATGCCCTCGTGGGTCGCTTCGAAGCCGAGCGACTCGTAGAAGCGGATGGCGTCCCCGCGCCTCTTGCCCGACGTCAGCTGGACGAGACCGCAGCCGCGCCGCCGCGCCTCGCCGATCGCCCAGTCGATCATCTGGTGGCCGAGGCCCCGGCCGCGGTGCGCGCTGCCGACGCGGACCGCCTCGATCTGGGCGCGCTCGGTGCCCATCCGGCTGAGCCCGGGGATGAACGTGAGCTGCAGGGTGCCGGCGACCTCGCCGTCGATGTCGGCCACGACCAGATGGTTGCGCGGGTCGGCGTCGATGTCGGCGAAGGCCGTCCGGTAGGCCTCGATGTCGCCCTCGCGGCCGGCGCCGATCGCGTCGTCGGCGAGGAGCGCCACGATCGCCGCAAGGTCGTCCTTGGCGGCGGTACGGAAGATCACGTTGGCGGGCACGCTCGAAACTTTAGCCGGAATTGACACGACCGGTTGTAGTACTACATTTGGTAGTACTACGATTCGTCAATAGCGAGCGCAGGAGGCGGCGTGACCGCACCCTCGGTGACAGAGGTTCCCAGCCGTCTCCTGGACCGCCACTGCCAGGAGTTGGTCGCGGACGAACTCACCCGGCTCGCCCGCCGCGTCCCCTCGCTCGCCGAGGATCACCTCGGCGTCGTGGAGACATCACTCCGGCAGATCATCGATCGGCTGCTGCCGGTCCGGAGACGTGCCGAGGCGCGCCCCGAGACCCTCGCGGCCCTGTTCGACCTGGAGGCATCGTAATGATCGAACACTGGACGGACCTCGCGGCCTGCCAAGGCGTCGACCCCGAGCTGTTCTTCCCGGTGAGCGCGAGCGGTCCGGCCCTGGACCAGGTGGCCGAGGCCAAACAGGTATGCGCGAGCTGTCCCGTCGTGTCGGACTGCCTCGCCTGGGCGCTCCGCGCGGGTGAGTCGGCCGGCGTCTGGGGCGGCACCACCCCCGACGAGCGCCGCTACCTGCGCCTGAAGCCGCTGCCCGCCGCGCCCGCCTGGCACTGAGGAACACCCGCCCGCGATGGCCGCTCGGCGCCGAGGCGAAGAGCGGCCGGAGTCTTGTTTCGCGCGGACGGCCCGCGACGTACGGTTGCGCCATGGCCGACACCCCGATCACCGCGCGCTCCCCCCGCGACGGAATCGTCCACCACGCCTCCCGCGCGCTCGGCGCGGTGATCATCACCGTCCTGCTGGTCGGCGCCTGCTGGCTGGTGGAGGTGGCCAACTACGGCGGTGAGCTCACCCCGGAGTACGGCATCCAGCCGCACAACGTGCACTCCCTGTGGCACATCTTCACGGCGCCGTTCCTGCACGCCAACCTCGACCACATCATGGCCAACTCGGTGCCGCTGGCGATCTTCGGCTTCCTGACGGCGCTGCGCGGCCCGGGCCGCTTCATCGCCGTCAGCCTGATCGTCATCGTGGTGAGCGGCCTCGGCGTGTGGTTCCTGGCCGCCTCGAACGCCGTGACCATCGGCGCGAGCGGCCTGATCTTCGGCTACTTCGGCTACCTGCTGGCCCGCGGCTTCTTCGAACGCCGCGTGCTGGACATCCTCGTCGGCGTGCTCATCGCCCTGGTCTACGGCACCATGATCTTCGGTGTGCTGCCCGGCCAGCCGGGCATCTCCTGGCAGGCCCACCTGTTCGGACTGATCGGCGGGGTGCTCGCCGCCCGCCTCACCCGCCAGCGCGCCTGAGCCGGATCAGCCGCGGACGCTGACGTCGGTCACGGTCGCGTCGCGCGGCGTCATGAGCGCGTTCACGATCACGGTCGCGACCGTACGGGCCGACATGTACGCCTCCGGGTCGTACTCCCCGCCCTCCTGCGCCCGGACCTTGCGCTGCATCTCGCTCGCCGTACGCCCCGGGTAGACCGACGTCACCCGGATCTCCGGCTCCTCCGCCCGCAGCGAGTCGGCGAGGGCCCGCAGCGCGTGCTTGCTGGCCGCGTACGCACCCCACCCGGGGTTGGCGCGCAGCCCTGCCCCCGAGTTGACGAAGACGACATGGCCGCGGGCGGCGCGCAGCGCCGGGAGCAGAAGCCGGGTCAGTTCGGCGGGGGCCGCCGCGTTGATCAGGAGCTGTTCGATCCACGCGTCCGGCTGCGCCTCCGCGACGGTGCCCAGACCGACCACGCCGGCGCTGTGCACGACACCGTCCAGCGGCGGGAGGTCGACGTCGGCGAGTGACGCCTCGATCCGCCGAGGGTCGGACAGGTCCATCGCGACGGTGCGCACACGGCTCTCGGCCGCCGGCCTGGCCACCGGTTCGACGGCCGGCGGCGCCGTCACCGGATCCGGGTAGGTCAGCCGTGCGGCGGTCTCCGCCAGTCGCTCGCCGGACCGCCCGAGGAGGATGAGCGCGTGCCCGGCGTCGTACAGCAGATCGGCGACGGCCGAGCCGATGCCGCCCGTGGCTCCGGTGATCAAGTAGGTACCCACGCGCCTCATTCTCCCGCGCGGCCCTCAGGACGGACGCAGCACCCGGGCGACACCGGAGATCAGCGCGGTGGCGAGAATCCACCCGGTGCCGGTCAGGGTCCAGGCCAGCCAGCGGGACCATCCGATCGGGTCCCACGCGGTGCGCTGCCCGAAGGTCTCGATCGGGAGCATCAGGTCCAGCGTGTAGATCAGCGCGTGGAAGTGCGGCCGCTCCTCCGGCTGCTTGATCGTGTGCGGGTGGTCGATGCTGAAGACCACGGTGCCGAGAGCGACGAGCAGCACCAGCCACACGGCGGCGATCCAGGGCCGGTACCCGTACCCGACCGTCCAGTCGAGCAGGACGCCCCACGCCCGGCTGAGCGGGCGGAGCTGCCGTCGCCGGGCCCGCTGTTTGGCCAGCTGGCACTTGCGGACCAGGTCGTCCCGGCCGATCCTGCGCAGCCAGGCGGCGAGCTGCTCGTACGGCTGCGGGCGGAAGCCGTGGGGGTCGCGGGAGATCCAGTCGAGCCGCTGGCCCTCCTCGGGCTCGCCGCGCAGCGTCTCGTACACGAGGCCGTTGAGCCGCAACCGCTCCGGCCAGACGTCGGGCCGGTCGAGGATGACGTCGATGCGCGAGTACCCCAGCGTGACCTCTCCCTGGATCGGCTCGCGGGGGACGAGGATGAGTTCCTTCACGGTGGCGTGGCTGAGATGCAGGGCACGCCGGCCGGGCGCGCGGATCGCGCCCTGGTCGAATGACAGCGTGCCGTCGATCCGTACGCCGCGCAGGCGTACCGGGCCCTCGGCGGTGAAGCCCGCGCTGCACTCCATGCGGTCCTGGACGATCATGTTGCCGCCGTCGAGGACGCAGTGCGGGTCGCGCAGCGTCGTCCCGTACATGAAGAGTCCGCCGGTCATGCGGGCACCGGTGAGGCGCATCTCGCCGGTGATGTCGGAGTTGCGGATGTAGGCGCCCGCGTCGACCGTGAGCCCGCCGGCGTACACGGCGTAGCCGCCGGGGTTGCGCAGCCGCACGCTGTTCATGCGGAACCCGCCGGACAGGGATGCGCGCATCAGCCGCACCTCGCCGTCGATCAGCGATTCGGACAGGCTCAGGTAGCCGTCCGCCTGCAGCCCGCCGCCGTCGAAGCCGGGCAGGCGGCAGGCATTGAGGCGCATCTGCCGGGCGCGCGCGTTGGAGAAGTCCGGCGCCTCCTCCAGGACGCAGCGTTCCAGGCGGAGCTCGCAGCCGACCTCGCCGCCGGAGACGTTCAGCAGCCCGGTGATGCGCGCCCCGCGGAGGCGTACGGCGGGCACGTGCCCGGGCCTCGGCTCGCACGCGCCGAGCAGGAGGGCGGAGATCACCTCGGCCCGGATCGTACGGTCCGGGGCACCGGTCATGGGGGGCCGTTCGTCGCCCAGCGACACCAGCGTCCCCGTCGCGTACGCGGCCCAGAGCCGTTGTTCGGGCCGGGTCAGGCGGGGGCGCCGGCCGCCCAGCCAGGCGGCGACGGAAGCGAGGGAATCGGGCACAGACCGTCATCGTAGGCGTTTCTGATCACCATCTTGCGGCGAATGCCACGTATGCCCCGGACGTGGCCCCCCTCGAGCGAAGCGCGGGCCGCGATCCGGCCGGCCCCGTCAGGCCGCGCGCGCCGTCGGCTCCACCGCGACCTCGAAGTCGTCCGCCGCGACGTGTTCCTGGACGCGTTCGGACGGCAGGGCCGTGACCAGCGCGAAGTAGTAGATGACCAGCGCGAAGGCCGCGACGACCAGGAAGTCCCACCCGAAGGGCAGCACCTGGTGCGATCTGAACAGCCCGCCCTCGCCGGGGAACGCGCCGTAATAGGAGATGATCCCGATGCCGACGAGGTACGGCCAGATCCAGACAGAGTGCCGCATATCCAGCCGGGGCCGTTCCGCGGGTGGCCGGGCGTAGTACGAGATGACCAACAGCACGAAGCCGGCGACCACCGCGACGAGCAGCCGCCAGACCGTCTGCCAGCTCGCCCAGTAGAGCAGCAGGCTGGCGAAGACGAAGCCGAGCGGGTTCAGGAACGCCGCGCCGGGAAGCCGGAACGGCCGGTCGCGGTACGGATCGGCCCGGCGCAGATGCGCCATGGCCAGCGGAGTCGCCGTGTACATCAGCACGGCCGCCGAGGTGATGAACGAGACCAGCGTCTCCCAGCCCGGGAAGGGCAGGAACAGGATCATCCCCATGATCCAGCCGAAGATGATGCCGAAGATGGGAACGCCGCGCTGGTTCACGAAGGCGAACCGATCGGGGATGTACCGCTCGCGGCCCATGCCGTACAGCAGGCGTGCCTGGGTGCCGGTGTAGATGAGCCCGGTTCCGGTCGGCGAGATGAACGCGTCGGCGTACAGCAGGACGACGAGCCACGTCAGGCCGAGCGCGGTGGCCAGCCCCGCGTACGGGCCGATGTCATGGGTGAAACTGAGATTCGGCCAGCCGTGCGCGATGTCGCTCGGGTTGAGCGCGCCCAGGAACGCCACCTGCAGCAGCGTGTAGATGGTGATGCCGATGAGCGTGGAGTAGATGACGGCGCGCCACACGTGACGGCGCGGATCGCGCGCCTCGCCGGCCATCTCGACGGCGGACTCGAAGCCGAGCTCGGCGAAGACCACCCCCAGGGGCAGGGCGAGGAACAGGCCCTTGATGCCGTTCGTGGAGGCGGGGAAGAAGCCGCCCTGCGCGGAGAAGTTCTCCGGGTGCAGGAAGAAGAGGAGGGTGACGACGGCGATCGCCGGGATCGCGATCTTCCACCAGACGGAGTAGGTGTTCGCCGTCGCGAAGACCTTGACCCCGAGTGCGTTGATGATCGTGAACAGCAGCATCAGCAGCCCGGCGACGATATAGCCGGCCGGGAAGGTGACGACCGCCGTGCCGTGCACCTTGTGGGTGAGCCAGTGCAGGGGTTCGATGGCGGAGGCGTACGTCAGCGACGCCTGCACCTCGATCGGCGCGATGGCCATCGAGTAGATCCAGCTGGCCCAGCCGATGGTGAAGCCGCCGAAGCCGCCGAAGGCGTAGTGCGAGAACCGCACGGTCGCCCCCGCCATCGGGTACATGCCGCCGAGTTCGGCGTGGATGAGCGCGAGCACCATGAGCATGGCGCCGGCCAGCGGCCAGGCGAGCACGGCGGCCGGGCCCGCGTGCTTGGCGGCGTTCATCGCGCCGAAGAGCCAGCCCGATCCGATGATGGAGCCGAGGGAGAAGAAGGTCAGGCCGATCAGGCCGACCTCTCGCCGGAGCTTCCCAGCGGGCGCTTCCGTGACCATGGAAACCTCCTCCTGCCCCGTGACGTCGCGGAGGGGGCGGGACGGCGACCGGGAGTACGGCCGCTGTCCTGGTCCGGCGATCACCCGGGCGAGTGTTCCCGTCACGTGGAGACATCCCCGCTCTCGCTACCGCCCGTTGCTATAGAAACGCCCATATTTCGGGACAGAGTTTGTCTGCCCAGCTACTCGCGGGTAACATCATCGTGTTACTGACTGGTACGTGACCGGGTGCGACCCGCCCGCCCGAGAGCAACGGGGTGTTCATGGGGCACTACAAGAGCAACCTGCGTGACATCGAGTTCAACCTCTTCGAGGTCCTCGGCCGTCAGGAGATCCTGGGAACCGGACCGTTCGGCGAGGTCGACGAGGCCACCGCGCGCAGTGTCCTGGACGAGGTCAACCGCCTCGCCACCGGGGTGCTCGCGGAGTCGTTCGAGGACGCGGACCGGCATCCGCCCGTGTTCGACCCCGAGACCAACACGGTCACGATGCCCGAGAGCTTCAAGAAGTCCTTCCGGGCCTTCTTCAACGACGCCGAGTGGTGGCGGCTCGAGCTCCCGACCGAGCTCGGCGGCATGAACGCGCCCCGCAGCCTCCACTGGGCCGTCGCGGAGCTCATCTGCGGCGCCAACCCGGCCATCTGGATGTTCTCCAGCGGCCCGAGCTTCGCCTTGCTGCTGTGGGAGATCGGCACGCCGGAGCAGAAGAAGCTCGCCCAGATGGCCATCGAGAAGCACTGGGGCTCGACCATGGTGCTGACCGAGCCGGACGCCGGCTCCGACGTCGGCGCCGGCCGTACGAAGGCGATCCAGCAGCCCGACGGCACGTGGCACATCGAGGGCGTCAAGCGCTTCATCACGAGCGCCGAGCACGACATGGCCGACAACATCATCCACTACGTGCTGGCCCGACCCGAGGGGGCCGGACCGGGCACCAAGGGCCTGTCGATGTTCGTCGTGCCGAAGTACCTCGTCGACATCGAGACCGGTGAGCTCCGCGAGCGCAACGGCGCCTACGTCACCAACGTCGAGAAGAAGATGGGCCTGAAGGTCTCCACGACCTGCGAGCTCACCTTCGGCGAGAAGCACCCGGCCGTCGGCTACCTCGTGGGCGACGTCCACGAGGGCATCAAGCAGATGTTCATGATCATCGAGCAGGCCCGGATGATGGTCGGCACGAAGGCGATCTCGACGCTGTCCACCGGCTACCTCAACGCGCTGGAGTACGCCAAGGAGCGCGTGCAGGGCGCCGACCTGACCAGGATGACGGACAAGGCCGCGCCGCGCGTCACCATCACCCACCACCCCGACGTACGCCGCCTGCTCATGCTGCAGAAGGCGTACGCCGAGGGCATGCGCGCACTCGTCCTCTACACCGCCAGCTACCAGGACAAGGTGCAGCTCGCCGAGGCCGCCGGCGAGCCGGACAAGCTCGCCGAGAAGGTCAACGACCTGCTCCTGCCGATGGTCAAGGGCGTCGGCTCCGAGCGGGCGTACGAGGTGCTGACCCAGTCGCTGCAGACCCTCGGCGGCTCCGGCTTCCTCCAGGACTACCCGATCGAGCAGTACATCCGGGACGCCAAGATCGACTCTCTGTACGAGGGCACCACGGCGATCCAGGGCATGGACTTCTTCTTCCGCAAGATCCTGCGCGACAACGGCGAGGCGCTGCAGCACCTCGCCGGGCAGATCAAGCAGTTCGTGGAGAGCGAGGCGGGCAACGGCCGGCTCAAGAAGGAGCGGGCCCTGCTCGGCAAGGCCCTCGAGGACGCCCAGGGCATCCTCAACCCCATGATCGGCTGGGCTCTCGGCTCGATGGAGCGCCCGGAGGAGATCTACAAGGCCGGACTCAACACCACCCGCCTCCTCATGGCCCTCGGCGACGTCGTCATCGCCTGGCTGCTGTGCCGCCAGGCGGAGATCGCGCTCACCAGGCTGGGCGGCGAGGTCTCTGAGTCCGACAAGGCGTTCTACACCGGCAAGATCGCGGCCGCCCAGTTCTTCTGCGCGACCCAGCTACCGAAGATCGCCGCCGAGCGCGCCATCACCGAGGCCACCACGGGAGACCTGATGGACCTCCCCGAAGAGGCCTTCTGACCGCACCTCCGCTCCAGGTCCCCGCCCCGGCCCACCCGGCGGCGGGGACCTCGCATTTCCGCCGCCCCCGACAGCCGAACCCCCGGTCGCGCCCAGCCCGCCCCCGAACGCCCGGCGCCCCCCTCGTTGACTTCGGGGTTATCGCCCTTCCCGGCCCCTCGCGAACGGCGATAGTCCCAAAGTCAACGGAGACGGGGGGCGTGGAGGGCGTCGCGCAGCGCGATCGCCGTAGGGGCGACCTGGATATGGTGCCGTCCCCGCACCGCTATCCAGGTCGAGGTGAACGGGCCGTGACCGAGGCGGGGCATCCCATGAGACATCGCCCTCTCGGCGTGGAGGGGAGCCTGATAGGGGGCCGAACAGGGGGCCAGCGAGCTTCTCCGGAAAGGGCAAATCGATGCGATGTGGCAAGAATGAGGAGTTCGGCGCATATCTAGCGCGCCTCCGCCGACAGGCTGGAAAGAGCCAACGACGTCTCGCCGAGATCCTGTGCGACCTCTCCGGTTGCTCGACCGTCACCCGGCACGAGATCGGCCGGTACGAGCGAGGCGAGCGCACCCCTCGGTACTGGCTGCCCTACATCGCCGAGGCTCTGGGGGTGTCGTTAGACGAGCTGGAGCGACGCGCGCATTCCGCTGCGGGAGGTCAGTCGGCGGAAATCGAATTCCTCCCAAATGACGACTTCTCGCTCACCCGATTCCGTGATGCCACTGGCCGAGGCATCGGCCACGAGGCTGTCGCCGACCTCTTTGCCCGTATTCACCGGCTGCGTCTCGCCGATGACGTGCTGGCCGGCGGAGACTTGATCCGCCCGGCCGTACGGGAACTCGACATGGCGATAAAGCTCCATAGGGAAGCGAGCCATACCGAGGAGGTCGGCTGGAGCCTTCTCGTCGCCATCGGCGAACTGGCACAGATAGCCGGGTGGATCGCCAGCGACGCCGGCCGCGATCAGCGTGCCGAGCAGATCTACCGGCTGGGCGTCAGCGCGGCGCGTGAAGCCGGGGACCGGACGCTCGCGGCGAATCTCATTGGCTCCCTGGCCTATCACAAGACCAACACCGGGGATCCCGAGGCCGGAAGCGCGCTGGCGACGGTGGCCCTTGAGGAGGCGGGCGATGATGCGCCACCTCGGGCGAAGGCACTCTTCTGGGATCGCGTCGCATGGGCGTACGCGAAGACCGAGCAGTCTCAGATGGCGGTCCGAGCGCTCGGGGAGGCCTCTGAAGCTCTCGCGAACCGCAGGGCCGAAGAGGAGCCCGCCTATCTCTACTGGGTGGATGAAAGCGAGCTTCAAATCATGGAAGCCCGCGTTTACGTGGAGCTGCGGCGCCCGCTGCGCGCGGTGCCCGCTCTGACGCAAGTCCTCGGCCGATACGACAGCACGCACACACGGGAACTCGCGCTCTACCTGTCCTGGCTTGCGGTCGCCCTCGCGGATGCGAACGAGCCTGAAGAAGCCGCGAATACGGCGCGCCGGATGTTCGAGTTGTCGGCGGATATGCCGAGCGAGCGCACCGCTCGGCGCTCACATGTCGTCCGCGCCTGCCTCCGCCCGTTCCAAGGGCTCCCCGAGGTCCGAGATCTCTTCGAGGCATATGGATATCCAGAAACGGTGAACCTCGCCAGCAGGAGCCGATGAGCACGCTCCAGGTCCTCGCCCCCGGCCCACCCGGCGGCGGGGACCTCGCGTTTCTGGCACCCCTGACAGGCGAACCCGCGGTCGCGGCCAGCCCGCCCCCGAACGCTCGGCGAAGCCCCTCGTTGACTTTGGGGTTATCGCCCTTCCCTGGGCCTTCCGAACGGCGATAGTCCCAAAGTCAATGGACACGGCGGCTGTGGAGGGCGTCGCGCAGCGCGATCGCCGTAGGCGCGACCGGGCGCTGTTGTTGTTCTACGTCTCCAACGGACGCGGCGGGGCGAGCTGCGGCCGATGTCGTACTGGGCGATGCGCCGGGTGCTGCAGCGGGCCAACGACAAGCTCGGCACCAACTGGACGCTGCCTCAGCGGAGGAGCCGCTACTGACGGTCGGGCTGCGGCGTTCGATGAGGACGACGTCACGCCACCGGCCGTAGTGGCGGCCGATGCGTTCGCGGGTGCCGATGATGCGGAAGCCGGCCTCGGCGTGCAGGGATGCCACCGCTCGGGCCCGGTTGACGAGAATTTGCCGTCGTCTAGCCGTCGAGGCCGGTTCCGCTAACCGGGGGATTCCTAGCGTGATATCCCACTGGAGGAAACTCTGAGGACTCACCGAACATGCTCAGAGCCGCGTGGGATGGCGGGAACGGCGACATGGGGCGGACCGTCGGCCGTGGACCGCGAGCAGGCGCCCCCGGACCCGGCCACATGCGGGAGTCACGGGGTTTCCGGCCGACCACGGCCTCCCAGAAATTTCATAGCGGCACCGTGACGACGGGCCCTTGTCGGCGCGGCCGTGCGTCCATGTGAGTCTCGGGGGAGATCATGGATTCGATCAAAACCAACAACGTCTCGGTGCCGTCGCGCGATGTGCCCAGCGGCTCACCGCCTCGGACGGCACGACCGGGGCAGCGACTGCGCCGAGCCACCGCCTCACCGGACACGGTGAATTTCGTCCCAGCGGCTCCGGCAGGTCCTTCCTCTCATCACCTTCTGGTCGATATCTACGATGGTCACGCCGACCTGGAGGTCGCCTGCCACGTCGTCCGGCATCTGGATGCCCGGGACCCAGCCAATCGAGATCCTTCTTCAACGCTATCGGCCCGCTGTTCCCCGAGGCCGGATTCAGGGATCAGCCTCGTGAGCGGTGAGGACGCGAGCTTCGATGACTGAGGTTCCTGTGAGCAAGTTGCCGAAGGTCGGCGCGTTGTTCTGGACGATCAAGATCGTGGCGACCACGCTGGGCGAGTCGGCATCGAACTACGTGGCGATAACGCCGCTGAAACTCGGCTACGCCACCGGCTCGATCATCTTCTTCGTGGCATTGGCGCTCACCCTGGCGATGCAGCTGAAGACTGACCGGTTCCGGCCGGTCATATTCTGGTCGGTGATCCTGACGACCAGCATCGTGGGCACCGCGATGTCGGATTTCATGAACCGTACCGCCGGGCTGGGCTACACGGGCGGTGCGGTCGTGCTGACCACCCTCCTGGTGCTCGTGCTGATCGGCTGGCGGGCGACCGGGCAGACCATGGACGTCGAACGGATCGCCACCCGCAAGGGCGAGCTCCTCTACTGGAGCGCGACAACGGTGTCCAACACGCTGGGGACCTCCAGCGGTGACTTCCTGTCCAACAGCCTGGGCCTGGGCTTCCGAGGCAGTTCTCTGCTGCTGTCCGGAACGATGTTGCTAATCCTCGCCGCACATTATTTGACACCCGTCTCGGGCACGGTGCTGTTCTGGATCGCTTACGTGCTCACCCGCCCGCTCGGGGCGGTCGCGGAGAACGCGGTGGAAAAACCCGTCGCGATAGGCGGAGGCGGGGTGGGAACCACTATCACCTCCGTCGGCCTGATCGCCGTACTGGTGGTGTTGGTCGGTTACCAGACGCTCACCCACCGCCAGCAGACCCGCACGGTGGACACCGCTTCCCCGACTGGCAGCCAACCCGATCATCAGCCCCGCCAGGCGCCCGGCGCGTGAGGCGGTCCGGGCACTCGGCGAAGCCCCTCGTTGACTTTGGGGTTATCGCCCTTCCCTGGGCCTTCCGAACGGCGATAGTCCCAAAGTCAATGGAGACGGCGGCCGTGGAGGGCGTCGCGCAGCGCGATCGCCGTAGGCGCGACCTCGATGTGGTGTCGCCCTCGCACCGCTGTCCACGTTGAGCTGAACGGGTCGAACAGGAAGCCCCAGCGGGGGAACTCGGCCCGCAGTCCCGCGAGCCACACTCCTGGGTCGATCCCGTACGGGAGCCCGAAGAGGCCGCGCGTGTGGCCCGTCGGATGTTCGAGCTGTCGGCGGACATGCCGGTCCGCGACAACACGGCGGCCGACCTGCTGCTGCGCCGGATCGGGCCGGACTGCTGGCGGCGGCGTTGGGCCTGGTCAGGTCTTCTGGACGCGGCTCCCCACCGGCTTCCCGCCCGAGGTGCGCGTGCCGGCCAAGACGGGGACACTGCCGGGCCTGTACATCGAGGTCGGCGTCGCCGAGTACCCCGACGGCGGACGGTACGCCATCGCGATCTTCGCGGAGAGCGAGCGCAGCAGCCGGGACACCCGGTGTCCGCGGCCGCGGGGCTATTGTCGGCGTCGCAGAGTCGATCATTAAGGACGGAGTCCGCCGTGGCCATGGAAGAGGGCGTCGCGCTTGTCACCGGAGCGTCGCGCGGACTGGGCGCCGTCATCGCGCGGCATCTGGCCGCCGACGGCTGGGCCGTTGCCGTCGGATTCCGATCCGGGGCCGACCAGGCCCGCCGGGTGGTCGCGGACATCCGCGCCGCGGGCGGCCGCGCCGAGGCGTTCGCCGCCGATGTCACCGACGAGGCCGCGGTGGCCGATCTGGTGACGAAGGTGACCGATCGCCTCGGCACCGTAACCGTTCTGGTGGTCAACGCGACCGGCCCCCAGCCGACGGTCGCGGTCGAGGATCTGACCTGGGAGTCGCATCTGGACCAGCTGCGGTTCTTCGTCAAGAGCCCCACACTGCTGCTGCAGGCCGTTCTCCCCGGGATGAAGGCCAGGGGAGGCGGCCGGGTCATCCAGATCGGCTCCGACATCTTCGAACGCGCCCTGCCCGGCATGTCGGCCTACGTCGCTGCCAAGGGGGCACAGATCGGCCTGACCCGCTCCTGGGCGCGGGAACTCGGTCCGTCCGGCATCACGGTGAATCTCGTCGCCCCCGGCTGGATCCCGGTCGAGCGGCACGCCGGCGCCTCCGCCGACGACCTGGGCGCCTACCGGGCGGACGTTCCCCTCGGCCGGATGGGTACGCCCGAGGACGTCGCCGCCACGGTCTCCTTCCTTGCCTCCGACGCGGCCGGCTTCATCACCGGAGAACGCATCACCGTCAACGGCGGCCACACGATCGACTGACCGGCGGAGCAGGAGCCCGCATACCAAGGTCGTCGTGCCCGAGTACCTCACGCCGTACCGCTTCGGCTGACGGACGCCCGCGTCGTACCGGCGGGCAGCGTCGGGGAGAGGTCGAAGGCGGCGAACACGTCCGCGGGGCCGCGCCTTGCCGAAGGATGAGGACGAACATCGATCTCGCACTGGAATGCGGCATTCACGGAATGTAGCCTTTTCGGCCATACGGAATTCCCTCGTGAGCCCTTCCGCCGGTCGTACCGCCGTCCGGATTCCCGGCCGGCCGGCCCCAGACGCGTTGATCCGCCGGCCCAGTCTCTCCTCGTCCGTTCTCCGAACAGGAGCCCGCGTGACCTCCGACTCCTCCGCCACCGGACCCTCCTCGGCCTGTCCCGCCCACTCCGGCCGGACGCCGTTGTACGGGCCGGAGTTCGCCGCCGACCCCACACGTACGTACGCCCACCTGCGCCGGCACGGAGCCGTCGCGCCGGTCGAACTGGCGCCCGGCGTTCCCGGCACGCTCGTCATCGGTTATGAGGCCGCGCTCGAGGTGCTGCGCGACCCCGTCGCCTTCCCGAAGGACCCCCGCCGCTGGCAGGCGAGCGTCCCTCCCGACTGCCCGCTCCTGCCGATGATGGGGTACCGGCCGAACACCCTGTTCACCGGCGGCGCGGTCCACGCCCGGATCCGGGCCGCGGTGACCGACAGCCTGGAGCGGGTGGACCCGAACGTCCTGCGGGGCTACGTCGAGAGCAACGCCGATCTCCTCATCGCGCGGTTCGCGCCCACCGGCCGCGCGGACCTGATCGCCGAGTACGCCCGCGTGCTGCCCCTCCTCGTGTTCAACGCGCTGTTCGGCTGCCCGCCGGGCATCGGAGATCGGCTGGTCCAGGGAATGAGCGGCATCTTCGACGGCAAGGAACCGGAGAAGTCGAACATGATCCTGGGGGAGGCCCTCATGGAGCTGGTGGCCCTCAAACGCGTGCGGCCCGGCGCGGACCTCACCTCCTGGCTGATGGCGCACCCCGCGCGGCTCACGGACGAGGAGATGCTGCACCAGCTCGTCGTGCTCGTGGGGGCCGGGACCGAACCCGAACAGAACCTCATCGCGAACGCGATGCGGCTCCTGCTGTCCGACGACCGCTTCGCCGGTGACCTGTCCGGCGGCAGCCTGGCCATCGAGGACGCGCTCGATCAGGTGCTGTGGACGGACCCTCCCATCGCGAACTACGCGGTGGCCTACCCCCCGCGGGAGACGCCGTTCGCCGGCGTCCGGCTGGCCGCCCACCAGCCGGTCGTCATCAGTTTCGGCGCCGCGAACACCGACCCGTCGCTCACGTCGGATCGCCGCGCGGGCAACCGGGCGCACCTGGCGTGGGGCGCGGGCCCGCACACCTGCCCGGCGCAGGGTCACGGACGTCTCATCGCCACGGTCGCGATCGAGAAGCTCCTCGACGGGCTCCCCGACATGGAGCTCGCGGTCCCCGCCGGCCAACTGCGGTGGCGGCCGGGGATGTTCCACCGCGCGCTCGCCGCGCTCCCGGTCCGCTTCCCGCCCGCGTCGGCGCCCGCCTCACCAGAGACCGCGGCCTGGTCGGCGCCGGTCCCGCCGATCGGGGCCGTTGCGCCGAAGCGACCGGAGGGCGCGGAACACCCGCGCTGGTGGAGTTCGCTGGTCGGCTGGTGGCGCGGACAGTGAGACGCGGGTCCAAGACGGAGGGGCGCCGTGTCGAGGATCATGCCGAAGGGCCTGCCCGTGTCCCGGGCCCGGGGTGTCCCGGTCTCACTTGTATCGCGGGACCGGCACGCCCTCGGCGTTCGCGACGTGACGGCCGTGGAGCGGAGAGTGCAGCGTCACGTCGGTGTAGCGGGTGGTGAACGGCCCGAATCCGCCCCAGGCCTGACCGCCGTCGGCGCAGTTCTTGCTGGAGCCGCCCTCGTAGACGGTGACCGTGACCAGCGCCGGGTTCTCGGCGACGGAGACGTGGTCGAGCACGCATCCGATCCGCTCCGCCCACGACCGCCAGATCACGCGCAGCCTCGTCCCGTGCGCGGAGTACGCGTCCGGCGCCATCGCGACCGGATGGCCGGATCCCGGCTGCGCCCGCACCTTCTCGCTCTCCGTCGTGCCGTGCAGGCGGGGCTCCGCCGTGGCATGGGCGTGGTCCACCCAGCTGATCGTGAGGAGCGCCACGACGGCGAGCGCGGCGAGACCCCGCCAGGCGGCCGCGGCCTCCCACCACCGCGTGTAGCGATCGTCGGGATGGTCACGAGCCCAGGCCCTCGCCGGTCGGCTCCACAGCCGCCGCGGATCGACGAGCATGACGACGGCCATGGGCACGATCACGATCCAGGCGACGACGAGCCACCACGGCGGCATGGATCCCTCCCGATCCTCCGAACGCCTGACGGCCTGGCGACGGCGGGGTAGCTTGATCATTTATGTCACGGATGAACCATCGGTACGTATTGTTCACCCTGGTCGCCCTGTCGCTCGCCGGTTGCGGCAGCGCTGGAACCGGGGCGCGTGATGTGGCCGCGCACGGCACGGCGTCGGTCACCGCCGAGGCGAGCTCCTGGTGGCGGCCCAGGGTCGGCGTCAGCTGGCAGTGGCAGCTCAGCGGGAAGATCGACACGTCGGTCAAGGCGAGCGTCTTCGACGTCGACATGTTCGACACGCCCAAGTCGACCGTCACCGCGCTGCACAAAAAGGGGCGCAAGGTCATCTGCTACATCGACATCGGCGCGGCCGAGCAGGGCCGGCCCGACTACGGCAAGTTCCCCAAGTCCATCCTCGGCAAGAAGGTCGACGGCTGGCCGCAGGAGCGCTGGGTCGACATCCGCCAGGTCAGCGTGGTGCAGCGCATCTGGTCCGCGCGCCTGGACCAGTGCAAGGCCAAGGGATTCGACGGCGTCGAGCCGGACCTGGTCGACGCCTACCAGAACAAGTCCGGCTTCCCGGTGACCGCGAAACAGCAACTGGCGTTCAACCGGATGCTGTCACGCGTCGCCCACCAGAAGGGCCTCGCGGTCGGCCTGAAGAACGACCTGGACCAGATCCCGACCCTGGTCAAGGACTTCGACTTCGCGGTGAACGAGCAGTGCGCGGAGTACAAGGAGTGCTCGGCCCTCAAGCCCTTCATCAAGGCCGGCAAGCCCGTCTTCCACGCCGAGTACACCGTGCCGCTGAGCAAGTTCTGCCCCGAGTCCAAGAAACTGCGGCTCAGCTCCATTCGCAAGACCCTCGACCTCACCGCCAAACGCCAGACCTGCCCCTGACCCACGGCGCTCAGGGCGCCCGCTCCCGAGGCGGACGCCCTGAACGCGCGGTAATCCGCCAGTAGGGCGCCGGTCCTGGTCGCGGTTAGGACCAGTGGCCCAATTATCGTCGTCGGTCTATCTCTGAAACGTGATCGATCGCTAAACTCGCTCCACTTATACCAGCTTGCCGCATTATGGCATGAGCGAGGGAAGAAAGAGATGAGTATTCGTCGGATGCTGGCCGTATCAACGGTCGCCGCTTTGTCGCTCGCCGGTTCCGCTGCGGTCACCGCAGCCCCGGCCGATGCCGCCTCTCTGCACGGCTCGTGCGGTAAGGGCTGGCCCAGCAAGACTCGGGACAAGGTGGCCATCACAGCGGTCAACAAGCAACATAAGCGGGTAGCGGTCGCATACGTGTATTCGTACGTGAAGACGTACCCGCATTCCATTCACAGAACTGCTTGCGCGATCCTTCGCCCCGTTGCAGGGTACACGGGTTCGAAGCACGAGATGCTGGTCGGGATCCAATTCCACAAGCCCGGGTCTCCGGCTCCCGCCAAGGAGCGTGCCGACAAATATTACGTCGGACCGGTGACGATTGCGATCAACAGTAAGTACGGTACGTACAGGGTGTTCGGCGCGATCACGATCGGCAAGCGCGTGTACAACATCAGCGGTCCCTGGCGGAGCTGACCGGCTCCCAAGTCGACACCCGTTCCGAACGCTCGGTGAAGGGTTCCGCGGAAGCGCCCTGGGCACTCCTTGTGTCGCTTCGACCGGAGCTTTACCGAGCGTTCCGCGCGCATCGTCGTGTACCGGACCTATCTGAGTGTGCGGGAGGACGGCCGCGACCTGGACCTCCCCGAACGAAGATCGCTTACGGCCCCGCGTGAGGTTGATCTTCGACGTGGTGTCGCGGGTGATTCCGAAACCGGACGAGAAAGGAGAAATTTTGCGCAAGCGAACAATAGGGGCGGCCGTGACGGCTGCCACCGCGCTACTGGTCCCCGCTCTGGCCGCCACGCCGGCCAACGCCGCAAGCACTTTTTATCTTCAGAACCAAGAGTCCTGGAAGTGCCTTGCGAGCAGTAGTTCGACGTCGGGTAAACCTGCTCTCATCGGCAGCTGTGGCAACGCGCGGAAGATCCGCTTCCAGACCAAGTGGGGGGACCACCTGGTCAACGTTCTCACCGGCAAGTGCCTGGACATCGCACTCGGCACGAACAAAAAGGTGAATAGCGGCGACTACGTTGTGCTGAGCACCTGCAAGAAGACCGCTGCCAATCAAAAGTGGGACGTCAGCTCAGGTAGCGTGGTCACGATCATGCACCGCCGGCGCGCAGGAGAGCCCTATGTGTATGTTTCGGAGAAGGGGGCCAGGATAAACTCTGGCGTAATCGTGCAGACGCAGCCCTACCCTCCGCCGGGCAGGCAGATCTGGGAGAAGCTCTGAGCTTGCTCCGCGTGGTCATGAGCGGAGCCGGCTGAGGGACGCGACCGCGCGCCGCGGTCCGGGCGAAGGCGGGTGCGTCCGCAGGGGTCTCCTTAAGGTCGGGGAGACCCCTGCGGATTCGGATCACCGTGGTTGGTTCACCACCTGATCCACTCCCGGTCGGCTCATCACCGCCTTGATGATCGCCTGGAAGTCGGCGGGTCGGCGCATGGTCACCCGGAACGAGGCGGGGATGTCGCCGGGGCGGAGAGCGTCTCCCCTCTTCGTTCCCGCGAGGCTGTTCTTGGCCTGGGCGAACGCCTCCGCCTTCGTGACGTACTCGACGGCACGTACCTGCGGCGTCTTCCTCAGCGCGTCGGCGATCGCGTCCCGCTGGGCCGGGGTGGCCTCCTGATGGTGGCAGCTGGGGTTGAGGGACGCCTTGGCACAGAGATAGATCGTGGCCTGATTCGTCGGGAGCTGCGTCGATGTCGGCGTGGGGCGGGACTGAGGGGGAGCGGTCGTGTTCCGCGTGCCGTGCGGGAGTCCGGTCGCGAGGAATACCACCGCCGTGACGCCGGCGGCGGCCGCGAGGGGAGCGGCGAAGCGGAGTCGGCGACGGCGCGCGGTGCGGTGGCGCAGCGGCGGAGGGACGGCCGGCCCCCACTCGTCGGCCATCGCGTAGGCGTCCCGGATGCGATCTTCGAGTGTTCTCATCTGACGTCCTCCAGAAGCCTGGCGAGAGCGGCGAGGGCCCGGGACGTCGTGGCCGAGACGGTGCCGCGGCTGATCTTCAGAATGCCGGCGATCTCCTGTTCGGGCAGGTCGCAGTAGAAGCGCAGGGCGAGGACCTCACGCTGGCGACGAGAGAGCCGTGCGATCGCGCCCAGGACCGCCAGCCGCTCCTGCCCGTCGATCGCGCTGTCCTCGGCCGACCACGCCGGAGGCTGGTACGGCTGCCGGAACCGGCCGGCGACCGCCCGGCGGCGCAGCACGGACCGGCAGCGGTTCAGCACCGCCGATCTCAGATAGGCCAGCCCGGCGGCCGGATCGCGCAGAGACCGCCATTTGTCGTGCAGCCCCAGGAAGGCGTCCTGGACCACGTCTTCGGCCGTCGGTCCGTCACCGACCATCAGCATCGCGAGCCGGATGAGCCCGAGGGCGTGGTCCCGATAGAGATCACCGACATCATCGGGCGCCCGCGCGGAAGAGACCATTTCAATGTCCACGTACCAGAGACGCCCCGAGGCCTCGAATGCTGCGTGCCTCCCATGATCATCGAGAGTCCTGACACCGCCAACGCATGAAAACCTCGATGATCAGGCGCGGCAGTCGCGTCTACTACGCCCTTATCCACGAGACCGCCGCAGGGGGACGCCGAAGGCGGAGACACGTCGAGCACTTAACGTACGTCGCTCGGATAAGCGATTACGTGCGTGTGCCTCGCACCGTATTCGGGTCTCCGGGCCGTATCGGCCCGGAGACCTCGACACCGTCAGGACCAGGCGAGCATGCGCATGGGGTCCTCGAGCATGGCGCCGACCTCGCGGAGGACGGCCGAGCCGAGTTCGCCGTCGACGATGCGGTGGTCGAACGACAGTGCCAGCGTCGTCACCTTGCGAATCCTGATCTCACCCTCGTGCACCCAGGGCATGTCCCTGATCTGGCCGAAGCAGAGGATCGCCGACTCACCGGGCGTCAGGATCGGGGTGCCCGCGTCGACGCCGAAGACGCCGACGTTGGTGATCGTGATCGTGCCGTCGGACAGGTCGGCCGGGGTCGACTTGCCGGCTCGCGCCGTCGCGGCGAGGTCGGCGAACGCCCGGGCCAGGTCCGGCAGCGACAGGTCGTGGGCGTCGCGGACCTTCGGCACGATCAGCCCGCGCTCGGTCGCGGCGGCGATGCCCAGGTTCACGTAGTGCTTGACCACGATCTCCTGTGCCTCGTCATCCCACGACGAGTTGATCAGCGGGTGACGCCGGACCGCCAGCAGCAGCGCCTTGGCGACGAGCAGCAGCGGCGAGACCTTGAGGCCCTCGAAGTCGGGCAGGTCGCGCAGCCGCCTGGCGGCGTTCATGGTCTCGGTGACGTCGACCTGCAGCCACTCGGTGACGTGCGGCGCGGTGAACGCCGACTGCACCATGGCCGCCGCCGTGTGCTTACGCACGCCCCGGATCGGGATGCGCTCCTCCCGCCGCTCGCCCACGGCCCGTACGGGGGCTGCGGGCGCGGGGGCCGTCGCGGCCTGACGGACGTCGTCCCGGGTGATCGACCCCTGCGGGCCGGTGCCGGTGACGGCGGTCAGGTCGACGCCGAGGTCCTTGGCCAGCTTGCGGACCGGGGGCTTGGCCAGCACCGCGACGCGTCCCCCGGCGGGCCGGACCGCCGGCGCGGGCGTGGCGGCCTCCGCCCGTACGGCGGCGCTCGCGGGAGCGGCCGGGGCCGTCCCGGCCGGCGCGCCGGACGCCGCCTTGCGCGGCCGGCGCTTGGTCGAACCCGCCTTCACGCCGTAGCCGACGAGCACCGGAACACGCTTCTGCTCCGGGGCGGACGGGTCCACCGCCGGTGCGGGGCTGCCCTCCATGCCGGGCTCCCGCGCGCCCTCGGCGGGCGGGGAGGCGACCACTTCCTGCGCGGGCGCCGTGTCCTCGGCGGTCCTGCCGACGACCGGCACGTCGCCGCCGACGGCGACCGAGATGATCGGGACGCCGACGTCGACCGTCGTGCCCTCCTCGACGAGGAGCTCGGCGACGGTGCCCTCGTACGGGCACGGCAGCTCGACGACGGCCTTGGCCGTCTCGATCTCCACGATCGTCTGGTTGACCTCGACGGCGTCGCCGGGCCGTACGTGCCACTTGATGATGTCGGCCTCGGTCAGGCCTTCGCCGACGTCCGGCAGTTTGAACTGCTTCAGCTCGCCCATGCTCACCACGCGAAGGTCCGGTCGACGGCGTCGAGGACGCGGTCAAGGTCGGGCAGGTAGTGGTCCTCGAGGCGGGACGGGGGGTACGGCGTGGAGAAGCCGCCGACCCGCAGCACCGGTGCCTCCAGGTGGTAGAAGCACTTCTCGGTGATCCGGGCGGCGAGCT
Organism: Actinoallomurus purpureus; assembly: GCF_024055795.1. GTDB lineage: Bacteria > Actinomycetota > Actinomycetes > Streptosporangiales > Streptosporangiaceae > Actinoallomurus > Actinoallomurus purpureus. The sequence goes on from NZ_JAMXMY010000018.1 coordinate 60,699, forward strand.
CGCCACCGTACCCGCTGAACACCGGGGCCTCGTGCACGACCACGCACCGGCCCGTCCGGCGTACGGAGGCGAGCACCGTCTCCTCGTCGAGCGGGTTGAGGGAGCGGATGTCGATGACCTCGATCGAGTGGCCCTCGTCGGCCTGCGCGGCCTCCAGGGACGTCTTGACCATCGGCCCGTACGCGAGCACGGTCACGTCCTCGCCCGGGCGTGCCACGACGGCCTTGTCGAAGGGAGCGGCGTTCGCCAGGTCGCGGTCGACGGGGGCCTTGTCCCAGTAGCGGCGCTTCGGCTCGAAGAAGATCACTGGGTCGGGGCACTCGATGGCCTGCTGGATCATCGTGTACGCGTCGGCCGGGTTCGAGCAGGCGACGACGCGCAAGCCGCCGGTGTGGGTGAAGTACGCCTCCGGCGACTCGCTGTGGTGCTCGACGGCGCCAATGCCGCCGCCGAACGGAATGCGGATCACGACCGGCAGCTCCAGAGTGCCCAGCGAGCGCATCCGCATCTTGGCGAGCTGGGAGGTGATCTGGTTGAACGCCGGGAACACGAACCCGTCGAACTGGATCTCGCACACCGGCCGGTAGCCGCGCAGCGCGAGCCCGATGGCCGTGCCGACGATGCCGGACTCGGCCAGCGGCGTGTCGATGACACGGGCCTCGCCGAAGTCCTTCTGCAGACCGTCGGTCACCCGGAACACACCGCCGAGCCGGCCGACGTCCTCACCCATGATGAGGACCTTCGGGTCGTTCTCCATGGCCTTGCGAAGGCCCTCGTTCATGGCCCTGGAAAGAGTCAGCGTCTCAGCGCTCACCGTCGCACTCCCCTCCGCGCGTGCCGTCGGCCCGGGTCGGCAGCCGCCTCATCGGGACACCTCCTCGAACGACTCCAGGTAGGAGGTGAACCCGGCGCGCTCGTCCGCCAGCATCGGGTGCTCGGTCGCATAGACGTTCTCCCAGATCGCCGTCGCCTCGGGGTCGGGCAATTCTAGACACCGTTTCCGCAGGTCCGACCCGACACCTTTGGCTTCGGCCTCGATCGCGTCGAAGAATGTGCGGTCGGCCATCTCGTTCTTGACGAGGTACGCCTTGACGCGCTCGATCGGGTCCTTGAGCTTCCAGGACTCCAGCTCGGCCTGGAGCCGGTAGCGCGTCGGGTCGTCGGTCGTGGTGTGGGCGCCCATCCGGTAGGTGTACGCCTCGATGAGCGTGGGGCCCTGGCCGCTGCGGGCGTTCTCAAGGGCCTTCTTCGTGACGGCCTGGACGGCGAAGACGTCGTTGCCGTCGACCCGGATGCCGGGGAACCCGAAGCCCTCGGCGCGGCGGTACAGCGGGATCCGGGACTGCTTCTCCAGCGGCTCGGAGATCGCCCACTGGTTGTTCTGGCAGAAGAAGACGACGGGGGCGTTCTGCGCGGCCGACCACACGAACGCCTCGTTCACGTCGCCCTGGCTGGTGGCGCCGTCGCCGAAGTAGACGATCGCGGCGTTCTCGGTGCCGTCCCGCTGGATGCCCATGGCGTAGCCGGTGGCGTGCAGGGCGTGGCTGCCGATGACGATCGTGTAGAGGTGGAAGTTGTGCTCCTTCGGATCCCACCCGGCGTGGTTGACGCCGCGGAAGAGCCCCAGGAGGTCGAGCGGGTCGACGCCCCGGCAGTAGGCCACGCCGTGCTCCCGGTAGCTCGGGAACGCCATGTCGTCCGTACGCAGGGCGCGGGCCGAGCCGATCTGCGCGGCCTCCTGGCCGAGCAGCGACGCCCAGATGCCCAGCTCGCCCTGGCGGGTCAGCGCGACCGCCTCAGCGTCGATCCGGCGGACGATCACCAGATCGCGGTACAGACTCTTGATCTCGTCGGGGGTCAGGTTCACGTCGTAGTCGGGGTGCTCGACGCGCTCGCCCTCCGGGGTGAGCAACTGGACGAGTTCCGATGGGGGAGACTGTGCGTCGGTGCCCAGGGGCGCACCGCGCGCGGCGTCGACGATCACGTGCCACTCCTTGTGCGTTCAGGGCCGTCGCGGGATCGCCGCGGTCGGCCTGGTTGCGCGTCACCCTTCCCGCGGATCCCGGCGAGTACGGGAGACGTAGTCGTCATCGTGACAGACCTCATGTACCTGGGCGCAAGCCTCGGGTTCTACGGATTCGTACCCGGAAGGTTGTGCCCTGCCACCAACGCGAATCACACGCGAATTCGCTAGACGCGGATCACTCGCGGGACAGGACGCGGGTCGCGCCGGCCGCGACGGTCAAACCGAGGATGAAGCCCACGGCGACGAGCGCGTCGGAGATCCACAGGTAGAGGCCGTGCGGCGCGAACTCCCCCTCCTGGCCGAGCGAGCCGACCGGCAGCAGCAGGTCCAGCGTGTACAGGAAGGGATTGAACTGCGTGTTGTGGCCCGGCTCCTGGATCATCGGGTGGTGCCGGAAGATGACGGTGCCGAACGCCAGCAGCGCCACCAGCCACGCGCCGGCCAGGAACGGCCGGTAGCCGTAGCCGACGGTCCAGTCCTGGATGTATCCCCACACCCGGTGCGGCACCGGCTGGGTCGTACGGCGGTTCCGCTGCTTGGCGAGCAGCACGGTGCGCCGCTCGCCGTCGTGGCCGAGGGCGCGGTAGGTCTCCGCGAGCTTCTCGTACGGCTGGGGGATGTAGCCGTCCGTGTCACGGGCCACCCACTTCAGCCGCTCCTTCGCGGTCAGCGGCGGGTCGATCATCTCGTACGTGAGGCCGTCGAGCTGGTACCTCGGCGCCCAGGACAGCGGGTCGTCGCGCAGCAGCTTGATCCGCGCGTAGCTCAGGTCGACGATGCCCTTGATCGGCTCGGCGGTCCGCAGCAGCACCTCTTCGGCCTGGGCGCGCTGGAGGTTGAGCGCCACCCCGGCCGGGTTGGTGAGCCGCCCGCCGCGCAGGTTGAGCAGGCCGCCGATGTGCGCGCCCGCCAGGCTGACCACGCCCTCGGCGCGGAAGCCGTCCGAGCAGTAGATGTCGGTCTCGATGCTCATGTCGTCGCAGTTCAGCGCGGCGCGCGCCGGGTTGGACACGGACGCGCCGACGAGGGAGAGGTAACCGCCGATCCGCGCCCCGCGCAGGCGGATCTCCCCTTCGGCGCTGAACCCGCCGTCGCAGAAGACATTGGCCGCGACCGCGAGCCGGCTGGCGTACAGCGCCTGCCCCTTCGGGTTGCGCAGCCGCGCACCCCGGAGGATCAGCTGGCCGCCGACGTGCGCGCCCGGCAGCCGGACCTCGCCTTCCGCGGTGAACCCCTGGTCGCAGTAGACGTTGTTGTCGACCACGAGGCGGTCGGCCAGCAGTGGAGCGTCGCCGCCCGGGTGGGACAGGTGCGCGCCGGTCAGGTTGAGGATGCCGGTGATGTGGGCGCTGTCGAGCCACACGCCGCCGTACACGTGGCTGCCCTCGAGCCACAGGTGCCCGTCGATGCGGGCGCCGGAGGCGACCAGGCCGGGCAGCCGGCAGCGCATGAGGTGGACGCTGCGCAGCTGTGCCCAGTACAGGTGCGGCGCGTCGGTGAGCTGGCAGCCGGTCAGCGCGAGCGGCACGGTCACGTGGGCGTGGCCGAGGTTCAGCGTTCCGGTGATCCGCGCCCCGGTCAGGCGGACGGCGGCGACCTGGCCGGGCTCGTTCTCGCGCGCGCCGAGCAGTAGCGCCGAGATCACCTCGGCCCGGATGGTGCGGTCGGGGCCCCAGGCGTTCGTGCTGTCGAAGTCCTGATCACCGCCGGACAGGTCCACCGTCTCGCCGCGGGGGAACGCGTCCCACAGCACGCGCTCGGGCGGGGTCAGTTCATCGCTCAGCATCAGACGACTCCGGGGGAGGACGGGAGAACCCTCATGTATATCGCGCCGGCGATCCGCCCGCTCTGATCGGCTTACACGGAAACGAGACGCACCTGATCACCGCAGAGTTTCGTCATATCGTCGAGGTCCGAGGTGAGAAGGACGACCGGACGTCGCTGCCGTACGGCCATCTCGGCCACGGCGGCGTCGATCGCGTACTTGTGGCCGTGCAACCCGGCACTGATCAGCATCGCCGAGGCGGCCTTGGCCTCCTCCTCGCCCACGTGCACGATACGCACACCTGAGAGGATCCAGGCCAGCCGAGCCTTGTCGGTCCGGCGATGCGCGGTTTCGATGATGGTCAGCGCGCTGATCACCACCTCCATGCCTCTTTTGCGGGCTTCCGCGACCAATGAGACGACACGCTCGTGATCATTTACGAGCTTCGACAGTCCCTCGCAGTCGAGAACGATGGTGCCCTCGTGGCTCAGCTTGCGGCGGGCCAATGGCCCTCCTCGGCGAACACCTCGTCGAAGACCTGGCGCGCCTGCTCCTGTTCTCGTGCCGAGATCGGTCCTTTGCGGCGTTCGTAGTCGGCCAGGTACTCATCCAGGATCTGGCCACGCAACTCGCGCTCGACCGCTTCCGTGATGAAGGCTGAGAACTCGCGCTTGCCGACTCGTTGGCGGATCGCCTCGGCCGTCCCCTCGGGCAGGGAGAGACTCACCCTGGTCGCTGGGCCTTCGCCGACGTTGTACGGCTGCTCACTCATGGAGCGAGATTATCAAAGAAGTAGGAATTCGGCACCGCTAGTGACGGGAGAGCACTCGCGAGACGCCCGTGGCGATGGTGGTGGCGAGGATCCAGCCTGACGCGACGAGCGCCGCGGCCAGCCACTGTTGCCAGCCGTGCGGCCCGAAGGCGTCCTCCTGGCCGAAGCCGATGATCGGCAGCAGCAGGTCGAGGGTGTAGAGCACCGGGTTGAACGGCGGCGCCTCGCCCGCCTTGAGCGGAGGCGGGTGGTGGACGCCGAACGCCACGCAGCCGAGGAGGAGCAGCCCGGCCAGCCACAGCACCGCCCGCTGCGGCCGGTATCCGTAGCCGACCGTCCAGTCCTGCACGAAGCCCCAGACGGCGAGCCAGCGCGGCAGCGTACGCCGCCTGCGGCGCTGCCGGGCGAGTTGGACCGTACGCGCGTCTGCGTCCTGCCCCAGCCGCCGGTAGACGGCCGCGAGCTGTTCGTACGGCTGCGGATGGTACCGCTCGACGCCGTCCAGCCAGCCGAGCCGGTCGGCGCCGCTTCCGGGGTCCTCGATCGTCTCGTACGCGAACCCCTCGAGCAGGGAGTGCGGCGGCCAGCCCGCCGGGTCGTCGCGGAGCACCTCGACGCGCGCGTGCCGTACGTCGACCGCGCCGTCCACGCCACCGTCCGTCCTGAGCCGCAGCACGACCGCGCGCAGCTGCCGGCAGCCGATCGCGATCGCGCCGGGTGCGCTGACCGTCGCGCCGTCGAAGCACAGCTCACCGCCGATCCGCGCGCCCGCGAACGACAGGCGGCCCTCGGCGGTGAAGCCGTCGCAGCAGTTCACGACGCCGCCGACGGAGATCCCGTGTGCCTTCAGCGCGACGGCCCCCGGCGCGGTGAGCCGCGCGCCGGACAGGTCGACACTGGCCCCCACACGCGTGTCCACCAAGTGGATCGCGCCGTCGGCCACGAATCCATACTTGCCGAACAGGCCGCCCGTGATCTCCGCCCGGGAGGCACGCAGCGCGATACCGCCCGGGTTCGACAGGTGCGCCTCGTCCAGGTCGATCGACCCGCTTACGTGGGCCGCGTCGAGGTAGACCTGCCCATGCGCCCGGAAGCCCTCCGAGGCCCGCAGGCTGCTCCCGATGCGCAGGAGATGCCCGTGCAGCGACACGCCCGAGGGATTGACCAGCTCCGAGCCGTTCAGCACGAGCGTGCCGCCGATCACGGCCGACCGCAGGCTGACCATTCCCTCGGCGCGAAGACCGCCTCCGAGTTCGACGGTGCCCTCCACGTGGGCGCGGTCGGCGTCCAGCGCGACGGCGCCGGGGGCGTTCAGGCGTGCCTTGGACAGGTCGAGCCGCCGGCCGATGCGGGCGTCGCGCAGGCGTAGTTCGCCGTCGACGGTGACCCCGACGATGGAGAGACCGTTGGGCAGGCTGATGCCCTCTGCGTCGACCGCGACGCCGCCCGGGTGCGACAGCCGGGCGTTGTCGAGTGTCATCGCGCCGTGCACCTTGGCGCCGCGCAGAGAGATCGGCCCCGCGACGCGCAGGTCCACCGCGACCAGGTCACGGGACACGGTCAGGTCATCCGCGTAGAGCGCCCGTGCGCCGTCGATCCGCGCCGAACGCAAGGACAGCGCGCCGTCGACCTGAGCGCCGACGAGAGTCACCTGGCCGTCGAACCGGCACTCTTTCAGCCAGAGCAGGCCGTCGATGCGGGCGTCGGCGGCCTGCAGACCCGGCAACCGCGAGCCGGCGAGATTCACCTGCCGCAGGTGCGCGCCGTACAGGCTCGGCTTCTCGGCGAACTCGCAGTCGTGCAACAGGGCGGCGTACGGCACGTCGGCGAACGAAAGGTCCAGTACACCGCTGATCACGGCTCCGCGCAGGCGGACGGCGGGGACCCGCCCCGGCTCGGGCGGTCGCGCGCCGAGCAGTAGGGCTGCGATCACCTCGGCGCGCACCTCGCCGTGGCCGCCGAGGTCGACCGTCCGGGCGGCGGGGAACGCCTCCCACAGCGCGGACTCCGACTCGGACAGTTCCTCGGCACGCATGACGACTCCTCGGGGGGCGGGGAACGGCCCCTACGATCCCATCGGGCGAGGCCTTGCGTCATCGGCGGCGCGGCGTGCCGTACGCTTCGGTGCCGTACCTGCAGATCAGAGGGGGTTGTCATGGCGCGTTTCATCGTCGACGTCATGCTGAAGCCGGAAATTCTCGATTCCCAGGGTCAAGCCGTCGCCCGTGCGCTGCCGCGGCTCGGCTTCGAAGGCGTCACCGGGGTACGCCAAGGTAAGCGCTTCGAGATCGAAGTCGAAGGGCCTGCCGACGAAGCGGCCACCGAACGCGTGCGGAAGATGGCCGAGACGCTGCTGGCCAACCCCGTCATCGAGACGTTCGAACTTCGCGCAGAATAGTCGCTCAAAGTTAGCTCAGTGACGCGATTACGCCAGTTTCCACCGGGGAAGCCTTAGCTTCGTTGAAAGAATCGCGAAGACGGGGTCGACCCCCAGGTCAGGGGCCAAAGATGACACGAGGTGACCGGTGGATATGAAGTTCTCACTCGACTTGCCGCGTGAGACTCTCAGTATCCCGGTGATCCGCCGGGTCCTGGGCGATACGCTGCGCGGGTTGGGGGTTTCGGAAGGCTGTATTGCCGACCTTCTCGTGGCCGCATCCGAAGCCTGCACGAATGTCGTGCAGCATGTTGATTCGGCGACCCACTATGAAGTGATCGCCAGCATCGCCGGTGACCACTGCGTACTCAAGGTCTCCGACACCGGACACGGCTTCGAGAGCGACGCCCAGAAAGGCGCGGGCCCCGATTCGGAGTCCGGCCGCGGGATCAAGATCATGCGGGCGCTCGTCGACGACGTCATCTTCGACAGCCGCCCCGACACGGGCACGGTCGTCTACCTCCAGAAGCGGCTGAGCTGGCGGGAGGAGTCGCCGATGCGCCTCCTCGAGCCTGAGCTCCTGAAAACCGCAGGTTGAACCCCGGATAAGCTGGGGCACGTCCCGAGGCCGTTCTTGATCGGAGTGTGCCCATGTCAGCCCGTGTGGGCGTCATCACCTTTCCCGGTTCGCTGGACGACCGGGACGCCGCACGAGCGGTTCGCCTGGCCGACGCCGAGCCAGTATCCCTCTGGCACGCCGAGGCCGACCTGCTCGGTGTCGACGCCGTCATCCTTCCCGGCGGCTTCTCGTACGGCGACTACCTCCGCGCCGGCGCCATCGCACGCTTCGCGCCGCTCATGGAGAAGCTGGTCGCCGCCGCCGGTGACGGCCTGCCGGTGCTCGGCATCTGCAACGGCTTCCAGGTGCTGTGCGAGTCGCACCTGCTGCCGGGCGCGCTGACCCGCAACGCCGGCCTGCACTTCGTGTGCCGCTCCCAGCGGTTGCGCATCGAGAACGCCGGCACCGCCTGGACCCAGGACTACGAGGAGGGTCAGGAGGTCGTCGTGCCGGTCAAGAACATGGACGGCTGCTACGTCGCCGACCGGGCCACCCTCGACGAGCTGGAGTCCACCGGCCGGGTCGTGGCCCGCTACCTCGACGTCAACCCCAACGGTTCCCTGAACGACATCGCCGGCATCTGCAACGAGGCGGGCAACGTGGTCGGCCTGATGCCGCACCCCGAGCACGCCGTCGAGGCACTGACCGGCCCCTCCACCGAGGGTCTCGGCTTCTTCACCTCGGCCGTCAAGAAGTTGGTCCAGTCATGAGCGAGCAGGTCAACACCTCCGTCAACGAGCCGGGCGACGAACGATCCGAGGAACTCGCCGAGTCGTCGGTGACGCGCCCGGACATGTCCGCCCCGGAGCCCGCGGAGGAGCAGCACGCCGCCGTTCCGCCGTCCGACGTGGACACCGTCGCACGCGCGGAGGAGACGCCCGAGCGCGAGCTGCCGTACGCCGAGCTCGGCCTGAAGGACGACGAGTACGCCCGCGTGCGGGAGATCCTGGGACGGCGGCCGACCTCCGCGGAGCTGGCCATCTACTCCGTCATGTGGAGCGAGCACTGCTCGTACAAGAGCTCGCGCGTCCACCTGCGGCAGTTCGCCGACAAGGCGCCGCAGAGCGACGCGCTGCTCGTCGGCATGGGGGAGAACGCCGGGGTCGTCGACGTCGGCAACGGCTGGGCCGTCACCTTCAAGATCGAGTCTCACAACCACCCCTCGTACGTCGAGCCGTATCAGGGCGCGGCCACCGGCGTCGGGGGCATCGTCCGCGACATCATCTCGATGGGCGCCCGACCGGTCGCCGTGATGGACTCCCTGCGCTTCGGCCCGCCCGACGTCCCGGACACGCGCCGCGTGCTCGACGGTGTCGTGCGCGGCGTCGGCGGCTACGGCAACTGCCTCGGCCTGCCCAACATCGGCGGCGAGGTCGTCTTCGACCCCTGCTACTCCGCGAACCCTCTGGTCAACGCGCTGTGCGTCGGCGTGCTCAAGCCCGAGGACATCAAGCGCGCGATCGCGCCCGGACCCGGCAACAAGGTCATCCTGTTCGGTGCGGGCACCGGGCCGGACGGCATCGGCGGCGCGTCCGTGCTGGCGAGCGCCACCTTCGATGAGGAGTCACAGCAGAAGCGGCCGTCGGTGCAGGTCGGCGACCCCTTCATGGAGAAGCTGCTCATCGAGTGCTGCCTGGAGATCTTCGCCGAGGACCTCGTCGTCGGCATCCAGGACCTCGGCGCGGCCGGTGTCTCCTGCGCCACCACGGAGCTGGCCGCGGCCGGCACCGGCGGAATGGACATCGACCTGACCCGCGTCCCGCTGCGCGACGCCACGCTGCGGCCCGAAGAGATCCTGATGAGCGAGTCTCAGGAGCGCATGATGGCCGTGGTCGAGCCGGCCAAGGTCGAGCGCTTCCTCGAGCTCTGCGCGAAGTGGGACGTCCCCGCGACCGTCATCGGCGACGTGACCGACACAGGCCGGCTGCGCATGACCTGGCACGGCGCGACCATCGTCGACATCCCGCCGGGCACCGCCGCCGACGAGGGGCCGGTCTACGAGCGGCCGTACGAACCGCCGGCCGACCTCGCGCAGCTGCAGGCGGACGGCCCCGGCCGGCTGCCGCGCCCGGTCACCGCGGAGGACCTGCGCAACACCGTCGTGTGGCTCGCGGGCTCGCCGAACCTCGCCGACAAGTCGTTCGTAACCTCGCAGTACGACCGGTTCGTGCTCGGCAACACCGTGCTGGCCACGCCGGAGGACGCCGGAGTGATCCGCATCGGCGACGGGCCGCAGGGCATCGCGCTGGCCACCGACGGCAACGGCCGCTACGCCCGGCTCGACCCGTACGCCGGCGCGCAGCTCGCGCTGTCGGAGGCGTACCGCAACGTGGCGACCACGGGCGCGCGGCCGCTCGCGGTGACCAACTGCCTGAACTTCGGCTCGCCGGAGGACCCGGGCGTGATGTGGCAGTTCGCGCGCGCCGTCGAGGGTCTCGCGGACGCCTGCCAGGCGCTGGGCGTCCCCGTGACCGGCGGCAACGTCAGCTTCTACAACCAGACGGGCAGCACCCCGATCAACCCGACGCCGGTGATCGGCGTTCTCGGCGTGCACGACGACGTCAACCGCCGGGTCCGCATGTCGTTCAACATCGAGGGCACCACGCTGCTGCTGCTCGGCGAGACCCGGCCGGAGCTCGGCGGCTCCGAGTGGGCGAACGTCGTGTTCCAGCACCTCGGCGGCCTCCCGCCGCTCGTCGACCTGGCGGCCGAGGCGGCGCTGGCGTCCGTGCTCGTGACCGGCGCCCGCGAAGGCGTGCTGAACGCCGCCCACGACCTGTCCGACGGCGGCCTGTCGCAGTCGCTGGTCGAGTCCTGCCTGCGCGGCGGGCTCGGCTGCGTGATCAGCCTGCCGGACGACCCGTTCGTCGAGCTGTTCAGCGAGTCGGTGGCCCGCGCCGTCGTCGCCGTCTACCCCGAGCACGAGGAGCGGGTGGCCGCGCTGTGCCAGGCCGCCGGGGTCCCGGTGCGTCGCCTGGGCACGGTCGGCGGCGATGCCTTCGAGGTCGAGGGCCTGTTCTCCATCCCGCTGAGCGAGCTGCGCGAGGTCCACCAGGGCGCCCTGCCCGCCCTGTTCGGCTGAGCGAGGGATCGCGCCGGGCGTCGGACGACGCCCGGCGCGATCCCTCCCACCGCCGGCGGCGGCGATTCGGCGCCGAAGCGCGGCGGCCGCACGTTGGTGTCGGCGGGTGCGGTCAGCCGTTGGGGGCCAGGGCCCGGACGCCCGCGACGAACAGGTCGATCCCGAGAGCGACGTAGGGGTCTGAGTCCTCTCCGAAGGAGAGCGCCGACGCGGCGTCCACGACGTGTGCGTACCGGTCGGGCGGCAGTGTCTCGAGCGTGATGCGCTTGTGCCGACGGAGCTCCGTGACCTCCTGGCACGACATCTTCGGGTTGATCTCGGGATCAGCGATCGCCAGGGTGACGGCCGTGCGCAGGCCGTAACGGCAGATGGCCGCGGCTCGACGCGGCTCGAACCCGGCCTCCGCGAGGAGCGCCAGCGCCGCTTCCATGGAGTCGAAACACCTCGGAGCCGCGTCGAGGTGCGTGGTCATCATCAGCTGCGCCGCGCTCGGGTGCGCGTGCAGCACGTGCACGACCGACTCCATCAACGCGCGGAGCCGGTCGAACCACGGCGCCGCCGGGTCGACCTTCGTGTCGACCAGCGACCACATGCGGTCGACGAGCGCGTTGTGCAGCTCGTCCTTGTTCTTGAAATGCCAGTAGAGCGCCATGGGCGTGACGCCGAGCCGCTGGGCGAGCCGGCGGATCGTCAAGCCGTCCAGGCCCTCCTCGTCGGCGAGCGCCAGCGCGCCGTCCACCACTGTCTCCCGGCTCAGGCGAGCCCGTTCCTCTGTCGTGGCCACTTGACAACTATACGCCGTACAAGATTTCCTATACAAGGTACATGTACGACGTATAAGACAGCCGTATAGGAGCGGGGCAATGGAATCTTCTCGACGGTGGTGGACCCTGACCGGGGTCGCGCTGGCGACCTTCATGACCTACCTGGACAACAACGTCGTCAACGTGGCGCTGCCGTCGATCCAGCGCGACCTGCACCTGACGCTGTCCGGGCTCGAGTGGATCGTCAGCAGCTACATCCTGGTCTTCTCCGGCCTGATGCTCGTCGGCGGCCGACTCGGCGACGTGTTCGGCCGCCGACGGGTCTTCCTGGCCGGGCTCACCGTCTTCACCGCCGCGTCGCTCCTGGCCGGGATCGCGAGTGATGAGACGACCCTGATCGTCGCCCGGGTCCTCCAGGGAGTCGGCGCGGCGGCGGCGGCGCCGTCGACCATGGCGATCATCTCGTCGATCTTCCCCGACCCCCGGGAGCGCACGAAGGCGGTCAGCGTGTGGAGCGCGGTCGGGGCGCTCGCCCTGGCGCTCGGCCCGCTCACCGGCGGGTTCATCAGCGACCACTGGCACTGGGGCTGGATCTTCCTCATCAACGTGCCGGTGGGCGTGGTCACGATCGCGATCTTCGCCTTCTCGACGCGTGAGTCCGGCGCGGCCGTACGCCGCCGCCTGGACGTCCCGGGCCTGCTGGCCTCCGCGATCGCCCTGTTCTCCGTGACCTACGCGTTGATCGAGGGCCACGACCGGGGATGGACGTCCCCGCTGATCCTCGGCGCGTTCGCCCTCGCCGCCGTCGCGGCGGCCGCGTTCATCGTCGTCGAGACGCGCACCGGCGACGCGATGGTGGACCTGTCGATGTTCCGGGAGCGCGTCTTCAGCGGCGGCCTCGGCGCGATGGTCCTCTGGGGCTTCGGCGTCATGGGCGTCTACCTGTTCACGGCCATGTACCTCCAGAACATCCTGGGCTTCTCGCCGACCAAGGCGGGCGCGTCCATCATCCCGATGGCCGTGATGATGATCGCCATGGCGCCGTTCGCCGGAACGGTCGCGCGGCGCCTGGGCACGCACGTCACGGTGGCCGCCGGCCTCGCCCTCAACGTCGTCGGAATGGTCATGGTGTCGTTCGTCGGCGAGGGCGGTGGCTTTCTCGACCTGCTGCCCGCGTTCATCGCCTTCGGCGTCGGCTCGGGCTTCACGATGCTGCCGCTGACCGACGCGGTCATCGGCGTCCTGCCGCCCGCGCGGGCCGGCGCGGCCTCCGGCGTGCTCAACGCCGCACGCGAGGTGTCGGGCCTGCTCGGCGTCACGATCATCGGCGCGATCCTGACCTCACGCCAGTCCGCGGTGCTGCGCGGCGGCTCGACCCCGACCCACGCCTTCCTGTCGGGCTACCAGCTCGCCCTGCTGGTCGGCGCCGCCATCGTCTTCGTCGGCGTCCCGCTCAGCCTCTACACCCTCCGCACCCGCCGCGAGGCCCCCGTAGACGCCCAGCCCATCCTGCAACCGATCGCCTGAGCCTAGGCGCCGCGCCCCAGATTAGGGGCGGCGACGCTACCCCGGCCAGGAACTGATCACCAGCGTCGGTGAGTGCAAGTCAGGTACGCGAGAGCCCCCGGCCGTACGGCCGGGGGCTCTCGGTTTCACGCTTTGACAACGGTCACTTCAACGCATTCCGTGTTCTGGCCACTGCGTGAGCTCTTTCGCCAGTCCGAACCCGACAGATCCTTCTCAGTCATGGGCAGACGTCTCTCGTTGGGTGGATTAGGCACTTGTCGCCTCATTGGCGATCAGCGACAGGGTATCCACTGGACTGAGCGCCGCTCCGACGAGATGCCGGAACGCGGTGTGGAACCGCCCGACCTCTTCGGGCTCCTCCACGAACAGCTCTCCGGCGAAAGTATCGACGTAGACGGCATCTTGATCTGCTTCATCCGGGAACTGCAGGATCGTGAACGACCCACCCGTGACGCCCGCATGCAAACCCGCCGAGAACGGGATCATCTTCAGCGTCACCCTGGCAGTGCGGGCCATCTCGGCGAGATGCGCGAGTTGCTCACGGTCGGCTCTGCGTAGAGCCGCCTCGTCGAGGACCGCCCAGATCCGAACCGGATCGTCTTCCGTCAGCACGGCCTGTCGTTCGCGGCGGACACGCGCACGCTGCTCAATACCATCCGCGTCGAGTTCAGCCGGCCCCGCCTGGAAGAGCGTGCGAGCATAGGCATCGCTTCGACCGGCCTCCGGCGACTTCGGTCCGGTGGAAGTCACTCTTTGAGTCTCAGGTCCGAGTCGGTCTGATCCGGCCGTTGATCACTGGTGGTCACTGCGGTCCTGGAGGCTGTCGCACTACTCGCGATCTCGATTGCTCAAGGCCATGGCGATCCAGCGAGCTGGCGCGCAAAGGCTGCGAATCGGGCTGCCGCCGGCGCGGTTCGGTGCTGAAAGCTCGGCGAACGCTGCGGGGGTCATCCCGTTAAGGGGACGGAGTGGGGCAATTCGGCTCGCCGCAGGGGTGTTCTCCGAGAGTTCTGCACGGTGGCGGCCGGGGCGGCATCCGGCGGGGTCGGGGGGGGGCGCGGCGTCGGTCGGGCTTCGCCGGGTGGGTTGCCGGTCGCCGTGCTGGAACGGGCGCGGCCGACGAACTGAGCCGGGGGCCGGCAGAACGCTCGGCGAAGGCCACGCGCGGCCCGCCTCACCAAGGGCAAACCTGGGTGAACCGGGCCGCTGCCGGTTTGTTCCCGAGCGTTCTGCGCGCCGCCCTCCGCCGGGTACACACGTCCGCGTCGGCCGACCGGTGCCTGCACCCGGTCGAGGACGCCTTCGCCAAGACGGCGTGGGGATATGAGTGGAAGGGGAGTGTCTACGTACGGGCGCTCGCTGGAGTCCGTTTTAGCGTCCAGTAAGAAAGCCGGCCCTCGATTTCATTATCGTGACGTTTGGATTCGATGAAAAATACGCTATACATGAGAACCCCCTAGGCGATGGACATCGCCTAGGGGGCTTTTGCGCGCTATACGCGGAAGGGGGAGTTAACGAACTCCCGCCACTGCGCTACGCCCGCGAGGAGTTGAGGTACACCTCGGTCTCTTCGGGAGACATCGCGCGGAAGGAGTTGATGAACCCCGTCCACGCACCGGGAGTCAGCGTCGCGATGCCACCGGCGTCCCCTGCCTTCGAGTCGCGCACCTCGACGGCCTTGCGGACGCGCCATTCGACGCAGGCACAGCCGGACGCACTATAGGACGACGTCGTCCACTCTTGCGGATTTGTTGTTTGCATCGTTTTTCTCCTCTCGCCACCACTTTGGTGGGGGCGACCTGATCATAGCATTGCATGATAAAACTTCAAAGGGCCCATTGAAAAGGTAATAATTGCCGTTGCAGCGCGCGAAGCGAGGGCTGTTCAAAAGCAGAGATTGACCGTTCATCTTCAATCTCCTTGGCAAGTTTGAACGCGACGAGGCCGCCGCCCTGCAGGGCGGCGGCCTCGTCGGTGGTCAGAGCTTAGAGGGAGCTCTTGTAGAGCAGGCGGTTGTGGGTGCTCGCCTTGTTCTTCTTGATGACGCCGGCGGTGGCGTTCGAGTTGATCCACTGCTGGACGGTGCCGAACGACTTCTGGCCGTACGCCGACTTGTAGAGCGCCGCGACGCCGGCGACGAACGGAGACGCCATCGACGTGCCGCTGGCGAGCGCGGTGCCGCCCAGGTAGGTCGACTTGATGTTCACGCCCGGTGCGTAGATGTCCACGCACTTGCCGTAGTTGCTGAAGTCGGCGCGGGTGTCGCTGGACGAGCTGGCCGCGACGGCCTCGACGCTCGCCGCGCTGGCCGGGGACGTGTTGCAGGAGTTGGTGCTGTCGTTGCCCGCGGCGACCGCGAGGAACACGCCGGACTTCGACAGCTTCGTGGCCGCGTTGTTCAGGGCGGTGGACTTGCTGCCGCCCAGCGACATGTTGGCGACGGACCGGGCGCCGTGGTGCGCGATCACCCAGTCGATGCCCGCGATGATGGTCGAGATCTTCGTCTCACCGGTGCAGTCCGTGAAGACCCGGACGCTGTGCAGGCTGACGCCCTTGGCCACGCCGTACGTCTTGGAGCCGATGATGCCGGCGACGTGCGTGCCGTGGCCGTTGCAGTCCTTGCCGCCGTACGCCAGGTCCGCGCGCCCCTGGAACTGGCTCAGGGAGGTGTCGATCCCCGTGTCGATGACGTAGGCGTCGACGCCCGCGCCGGTGTGCTTGTAGGTGTAGGAGTGCGACAGCGGCAGCTTGCGCTCGTCGATCCGGTCCGGGCCCCAGTTGGGGTTCGTCTGGGTGGTGTTGATCCGGACGATCTGGTCCTGCTCGATGGCGGCGACGTTCGGGTCGCTCTGCACCTTCTTGAGCTGCTCCGGCGTCAGCTTGGCCGCGAAGCCGTCAGTGAAGTCGTGGATGTGGCGGAGGCCGGACAGCCGCGACAGGCGGGAGCCGGCGTGCTTCATGGTCACGATGTACTGCCCGGGCACGGCCTCGGTCGAGGAGGAGGCGGAGGCGATCGCGACGTGGGACGTGGGCGTGCTGATCGCGGCGTACGCGGGAACGGCGGCCGCGGCGATCGCAACGGCGGAAGATGCGATCACAAGTCGTCTGGCTCGGACCCTCACAGGGGGGATCTCCTTCAGATGGGGGGCGCCGGCCGGGAACGGGGGGCACCGGCGACAAAAAACTGCCACCAAACGGTACAGCCGTGACAAGCGGGCTTTAGTGGCATATGGGTGACTAGGGTAATTTAGCGGGTTTGGCGGGTCAGTGGGGGGTGATCTGGACCCTGTAGCGTCGGTGCTGTCATGGCCCGACCCACACCGGAGCGGCTGCGCGCCGCACTCGACGCCCAGCTCGCCGCGCTCGGCGAGGAGCCCTACGCCGGCCCGGTCGCCCGCCTCGCCGACGCTCTCGTCGACGCGGTCCTGACCGCCTACGCCGCCGGCGACGACCCCGAGCGCACCGCCGTACGCCTGGCCGCGAAGGTGCTGCTGCAGCGGCTGGCCGACGAGGCGCCGGGCCGCTCGGTGGAGGTGCGCGTGCCGCCGTACGCCGCCGTGCAGTGCGTGGAGGGCCCCCGCCACACCCGCGGCACGCCCCCGAACGTCATCGAGACCGATCCGAAGACCTGGATCCTGCTGGCCACAGGCCGGCTCGCGTGGGCGGACGCCGCCGACCGGATCGCGGCGAGCGGCGCGCGGGCCGACCTGTCGCCCTATCTGCCGGTGAAACCGTACGAATCCCGGTAGAGCCGGCGGTGCTCGTGGTCGCGCGGCCGGCTCAGGACCGGTTCAGGCGAGGTCGAGCAGTTCCAGGCGCTCGGCCATCGCGCCGAACAGCGGATCGTCCTCGTCCGGCACGGACGATCCGCATCCCAGGCAGAAGCCGACGCCGTCCTGGACGATGAAGTACTCCCGCACGGTCCAGGTCCGGTCGGCGTCATGCCGCGCGCAGCCGAGCCGTGCGCCGGCGCGGTCGGCGACGGTGGCGTCGTCGATCTGGAAGTCGACGAAGCCGATCCCCGCGAGCGAGTGCTGAGCGCCCTCGGCGATCTCGGCGGCGGAACGCCCGGGTCGTACGGGTCGTACGGGCTGGCGGAAGACAGTCAAGAAGTGTCCGCGTTCGATCCCGTCGTCAGGGGGCGGGGGTGGCCTGGAAGAAGGGGACCCGCTTCTGGAGGCACTGGTCGCGTGCCTCTTTGGTGGGGTAGCGCGTCTGGTCGGAGCAGGGCGCGATGCGGCTGTAGAACCACGCCGCCAGGCCGATCGCGAGCACCAGCGTCACCGCCGACAGGATCAGGCCCGCGACGGCCATGCCGCGGCCGTTCCGCTGGACCACCGCGATGATGCCGACGATCAGACCGGCGACCGCCAGGATCGCGCCGAGGCCGCACAGCAGCAGCGTCAGGATCGACGCGATGCCGAGGACGAGCGCGGCGATGCCCAGCCCTCTGCGCTGAGGCGGCGCCTCGCGCACCGGTGGATACACCTGTCATCACCCCCCTCCCTCCATCGTCCTGGATCGGGGACGGCAGGGCGCCGAGGCACGCCGACCGCCGCGCCGTGAGCGGAGGCGCTTCGGCGGCCGTACTACGCCGCATCCGGCACGGTACGGGGATGAGCTCGGCGAATGCCGCACTACACTGGCCATGTGTCGCACGGAGACGGACGGCTGAGCCATGACCTCGACCCCCGTGATCGAAGCCCCCAGGACGCCTGCGGGGTCTTCGGCGTCTGGGCACCCGACGAGGAGGTGAGCAAGCTCGCCTACTTCGGGCTGTACGCCCTGCAGCACCGCGGTCAGGAGTCGGCCGGCATCGCGGTCAGTGACGGCACGCGGATCGTCGTCTTCAAGGACATGGGCCTGGTGTCCCAGGTCTTCGAGGAGCCCGTGCTCAACACCCTGCGCGGGCACATCGCCATCGGTCACTGCCGCTACTCGACGACCGGGTCCAGCGTCTGGGAAAATGCCCAGCCGACGTTCCGGTCCACCGAGACCGGCAGCCTGGCGCTCGGGCACAACGGCAACCTCATCAACACACGGGAGCTCGCCGCGCGCGTCCCGGCGGGTGAGCTGACCGCCACCACCGACACCGAGGTGCTCACCGCCCTGCTGGCGGGCGGGGAGAGCAGCGTCGAGGAGACCGCGGTGGAGGTGCTGCCGCTGGCCCGCGGCGCCTACTCCCTGGTCTTCATGAACGAGCGCACGCTCTACGCCGCGCGCGACCCGCAGGGCATCCGCCCGCTGGTGCTCGGCCGCCTCGAGCACGGCTGGGTGGTCGCCAGCGAGACCGCCGCCCTCGACATCGTCGGCGCGACGTTCGTGCGCGAGGTCGAGCCGGGCGAGCTGATCGCCATCGACGAGGCGGGCGTGCGGTCCACGCGGTTCGCCGTCGCCGAGCCGAAGGGCTGCCTGTTCGAGTACGTCTACGTCGCCCGGCCCGACACCTCGATCGCCGGCCGCAGCATCCAGGCCACCCGCGTCGACGTCGGCCGCCGGCTGGCCCGCGAGCATCCCGTCGAGGCCGACCTGGTGATCCCGACGCCGGAGTCCGGCACACCGGCGGCGATCGGGTACGCCGAGGAGTCCGGCATCCCGTACGGCCAGGGCTTCGTGAAGAACTCCTACGTCGGGCGCACGTTCATCGAGCCGTCGCAGACCATCCGGCAGCTCGGCATCCGGCTGAAGCTGAACCCCCTGCGCGAGGCGATCGAGGGCAAACGCCTGATCGTCGTCGACGACTCGATCGTGCGCGGCAACACCCAGCGGGCCATCGTGAAGATGCTCCGCGAGGCGGGGGCCGAGGAGGTGCACGTCCGCATCTCCAGCCCGCCCGTGGCGTGGCCGTGCTTCTACGGCATCGACTTCGCGACCCGCGCCGAGCTGATCGCCGGGAACCTCTCGGTGGAGGAGGTCCGGCAGTCCCTCGGAGCCGATACGCTCGGCTACATCTCGCTCGACGAGCTGATCGCGTCGACGCGGCAGGACAAGAGCCGCCTGTGCCGGGCCTGCTTCGACGGCGTCTACCCCATCGACGTCGCCGAGGACGCCCGCGGCAAGCACCTGCTCGAAGAGGCCCGCCGGTGACCGACGAGTCCTCCGCCACGTCCTACGCCGCGGCCGGGGTCGACATCGCGGCCGGCGAGCGTGCGGTCGAGCTGATGAAGTCCCGCGTCGCCTCGTCCCACCGGCCCGAGGTCGTCGAGGACGCCAGCGGTTTCGCGGGCCTGTTCGACGTCTCGGCGCTGAAGCGCTTCGAGCGGCCGCTGCTGGCGACCTCCACCGACGGCGTCGGCACCAAGGTCGACCTGGCCCGGCGCCTCGGCGTGTACGACACGATCGGGCACGACCTGGTCGGCATGGTCATCGACGACCTGGTCGTCTGCGGGGCCGAGCCGCTGTTCATGACCGACTACATCGCCTGCGGGCGGGTCGTCCCGGAGCGGATCGCCGCGATCGTGGGCGGCATCGCCGAGGCCTGCGCGCTGGCGGGCTGCGCCCTGGTGGGCGGCGAGACCGCCGAGCATCCGGGGCTGCTGGAGCCCGACGAGTTCGACGTCGCGGGGGCGGGCACCGGTGTGGTCGAGGCGTCCGCGGTGCTCGGCCCGCACCGGGTGCGGGCCGGTGACGTGGTGCTGGGCCTGGCCTCGTCGGGCATCCACTCCAACGGCTACTCCCTGGTCCGGCACATCCTGCGCGAGAGCGGGCTCTCGCTGGAGGAGACGCCGGCCGAGCTGACCCGCTCGCTGGGCGAGGAGCTCCTCACCCCGACCCGGATCTACGCCAAGGACTGCCTGGCACTGATCGCCGCCGCCGAGGTGCACGCGTTCGCGCACATCACCGGCGGCGGGCTCGCGGCCAACCTCGCCCGGTCCCTGCCGAGCGGGTGCGACGCCGTCCTCCAGCGCTCCTCCTGGGAGCCACCGCCGATCTTCGGCGTGCTCGAGGCGTACGGCCGGGTGCCGCGGGCGGAGATGGACAAGACCTTCAACATGGGCGTCGGGATGGCCGCCGTCGTCGCCGCGTCCGACGCCGACGCCGCGCTCCGTACGGCCTCCGAGCGCGGCCTCCCGGCCTGGGTGCTCGGCGAGATCGTGTCCGGTACGGGCGAGGCCCGCCTGATCTGACCGGATCGTCGGCAGCGCGCCCGAACCTGCGGGGCGCGGCCGGCGTCTCTTCAAGAGTGCGGAAGCTCTGGTCGCGTGCGCGGAAGCCGGCGCGGATCCTTTGGCGGTGCAAGGCACCGCTGTCCGTGCTGTGTGCTCTGGGCGCGTACGCGCTGATCCTCCCCGCCGCGTGGATGTACACCGACACCGGCCGGTACCGGACGAGCCCGGAGCGGGTTCCGGCGACGACCGTGGGAATGATCTTTGGCGCGGGGGCGCTGAACGGCCGGCCGTCGCGGATGCTCGTCGAACGCCTCCGGCTCGGCGCGGACCTCTACCGCCGGGGAAAGATCCAGGTGCTGCTCGTCACGGGGGACAACAGCCGCAAGGACTACGACGAGCCCTCGGTGATGCGGGATTTCCTGGTCGCCCAGGGCGTGCCGCGACCCCGGATCGTCCTCGACTACGCGGGCTTCGACACCTGGGACTCGTGCGCCCGCGCCAAGCGGATCTTCGGCGTCGACCGGGCGATCCTCGTCACCCAGGATTTCCACCTGCCGCGCGCGGTGACGCTCTGCCGCGCGGCGGGCATCGACGCCTGGGGCGTCGGCGACGACAGCAGCCGGTACAACGTGACCACGACCGCCTACCTGTACGTGCGCGAGGCACCGGCCGCCGTCAAGGCGCTGTACGACCTCGCGCTGCACCCGCGGCCGTACTTCCTCGGCCCCCGCGAACCGGGCATCCAGCGGGCCTTGGAAGCCGCCGGGCGCCACTGAACGGCCCGCCCTCGCCGCGTCCCGGCCGCTCGGGGCACGGCACTCTTGCCGTGCCCCGGGCGGCCGAGCCGCCGGCCCGCGTCAGCCGGTGAGGGCCGGCTCCCGCATCCGTACGGACGACTTCTCGTCGCGTCCGTCGTGCTGTGCCGCCCACGCCTGCAGCGCCGTACGGCAGGCGTGGTCGAGATGGCGCAGGGCGGACAGGTCGAGTTCGACCGCCCGGCCGTGCGGGATCGCCTCCAGGGTGTCGAGCACCTTCGGCAGGCGGAGGAACGTCGCGTTCCCGCTGAGCCGGATGACGAGGGGGTCCGCCTTCTCGTCCACGTCGACGTGGATGTCGGAGACGTCCCAGGCGGTCTTCACGATCGCCAGCAGCAGGCCGATGAGGACGCCCTCGAACAGGTTGGTGACGACGATCGCCAGCGCGGTGCCGGTCAGGACGACCGCCTCGCCGCGCTCGGTGCGCCAGAGCCGGCCGACCTCCCGCAGCGACAGCAGCTTCCATCCCGCGTGCACGAGGATGGCGGCCAGGGCGGTCACCGGGATGTGGCCCAGGGCCGCCGGGAAGATCGCGGTGAAGGCCAGCAGCCACACCCCGTGCAGGATCCGCGATGCCTTCGTACGGGCCCCGGCCTGCACGTTGGCGGCGCTCCGCACGATGACGGCGGTCATGGGCAGGGCTCCCAGGAGCCCGCAGAGCGTGTTGCCGGCGCCCTGCGCGATCAGTTCCCGGTCGTAGTCGGTGCGGGAGCCGTTGTGCATCCGGTCGACGGCCGCCGCGCTGAACAGGCTCTCCGCCGAGGCGATGAGCGCGAACGCCACCACGGTGCCGAGCACGCCGACCGACGCGAGCCCACCGAGGTCGGACAGACCCGGCGGCTGGATCGAGCCCAGGAGGCCCTTCACCTCGATGCGCTTGACCGGGAGGTCGAACGCGAGGGTGGCCAGGGTCGCCAGCGCCACCGCCACGAGCGCGCCTGGAACCACCCGCAGGCGCTTCGGCGCGTACTTCCAGCAGACGAGCACGACGATCGTGCCGATGCCGATCCCGCCGGCGGCGAGGGCGGCCGGTTCGTTCGCCGAGTCCGTGAGCAGGCCCGGCAGGCCCGCCACGTTGGCCGTCGCCGCGCCGGGCGACCTGCCGTCGAACAGGCCGTGCACCTGGCCGGTGACCAGGACGAGCCCGATTCCGGCGAGCATGCCCTGCACGACCGAGATCGAGATCGCGCGGAACCAGCGGCCCAG
Organism: Actinoallomurus purpureus; assembly: GCF_024055795.1. Taxonomy (GTDB): domain Bacteria; phylum Actinomycetota; class Actinomycetes; order Streptosporangiales; family Streptosporangiaceae; genus Actinoallomurus; species Actinoallomurus purpureus. The sequence continues at coordinate 82,761 of NZ_JAMXMY010000018.1, forward strand.
CCGCAGCGCGCCCATCCCGAGCTGGATGAGGCCGGCGGCGATGACGATCGCTCCGAGCGACCGCAGGCCGTACTCCCGCACGGCCTCGAACACGAGCACGGTCAGACCGGCGGCCGGGCCGCTGACCTGGAGGCTGCTGCCCGGCAGGGCACCGGCGACCAGGCCGCCGACGATGCCGGTGATCAGGCCGAGCTCGGCCGGGACACCGGACGCCACCGCGACGCCGATGCACAGCGGCAGGGCGACGAGGAAGACGACGATCGACGCGAGCAGGTCCTGTCGGACGGTGTCACGTCGGGAGAGGAACGATGTCATGTTCACCTCGTTTCAGGATCGGGGGATCAGAGCGGCGAGAACGTTCCGGTGCGCGGGCGGTGGGCGCTGACGACGCCGGTGTCGATGGCGTAGAACCACGCGTGCAGCGCGAGCCGCCCGTCGTCCACCCGGGCCGCGACGCTCGGGTGGGTGCGGAGCCGGTCGAGCTGGGTCAGGACGTGCCGCTGGACGGCGGAGGTGATCGCGGCGCCGTCGGCGTCGGTCATCGCGTCCCGTACGGGGTCGTGCGGCTCGGTGTGGGCGAGCCAGCGCTGGACGGAGGGGATGGCGGTCAGGTCGCCGGCACGCAGGAGTGCGCCCACGGCCCCGCAGTGGGAGTGCCCGCAGACGATGATGTTGGTCACCTCGAGCACCTCGACGGCGTACTCGATGGTGGCGGCCTCGGCGGTGACCCGTTCGGCGTCATGGACAGGGACGATGTTCCCGGCGGTGCGGAGTTCGAAGAGCTCCCCCGGGCCGGCGCCGGTGATCAGCGTGGGAACGACGCGGGAGTCGGAGCAGGTGATGAAGAGCGCCTCGGGGTGTTGGCCCTCGGCAAGGCGACCGAGGTCCGTACGCCGGTCGGCCGCTCGCTGCGGGAACAGACGAGCGTTGTCGATCAGCGACTGCATGGCAAGCCTTTCTGTGGGTCGTCGGAACCGGTGAGAGAACTGACGAGGAATGCGCGGCACGCGAGGCACGGCGCTGGGCCGTCGCGGGCAGGCGTGGACCAGGCGGCGCGAGCGATTCACGCCGTCTGCGGAGAAAAGGGACTTGTCGGGCGGTCGATCGCCCTAAATGCCGATCAGCAGCGGAAGACCTGCAGAGATTCGGGTGAGCAGCCGGTGCGATGACGCACGGGGTGGCGGTCGGTGATCGAGCCCGCAGATCCGCGCGCCAGGTCGGTGGCGACGCCGTTGTGTCCGGTCGCGGCGGCGGCGCGGGTGTTCTGGGAGGGCGGCAGGCCCGGCACCCGGCGGCGGCCGAGCGTGAGGTGCTCGGTCACGGAATCGGGGCTGTCGAGCTCATCGCCGGCGCGGTGGTCGCGCTCGGCGGCCGAGGTGGCCGCGGCCGCCGGGGTGTGGGAGTGGCCGGTCAGGAGGTCGGGGCCGCCGAGGAACGCCAGGGCGATCAGCAGCACCGCTGCGACCCAGCCTGCGCGCACCCTGAGCACGACGCCCCCCCCGACTCCGGATCCTTACCCACTTGACTCGGGTCAGCGTAACCCGAGACGCAGCGTGATGGGGAGGCGTCATATGGTGGCGATTTCGACGCTGGCCAGCGCATTTTCGGGAGGTTCCCGCATTTTTCGTGGCGAATGCCACTGCTCGGTCAGGGGTATTTAACCCGGAAGTTACACGGCGTCAGCGACCGGTCACCGACGAATTCCATCGGTGCCGGTCCGCCCATGCGTACGGGCCGCGGGGAGGCCCCGCGGCCCGTACACATCAGGGACTAACTACAGGTGTGATCCGGTTTGAGCGCGAAGTCGGCCGTCGTCGACGCGAGCTTCACGATCTTGACGGATCTGGTCTGCGGCGCCCAGCCGTCCTTCGCCGCGATCAGGGTGAGCGGGTTGTTGCGGACGTCGAGCCAGAGCACGTACTGACCGTTCTTGTCGGTCTTGAGCGTGTAGCTCGCCGTCCAGGTGTCGATCTGCACGGTCGCGCCGGCCAGCGGCGCCGGAGTCCCGGTGCAGGGCGCCCCCGTCACCGTCCCGGTGATCTTCCCCCACGTCGACGGCGGGTTCACCGTGAACGTCACGGGCACGGGCGCCACACCGTAGGGGGTCTTGGCGTCCACCGTGAGCTGCGCGGTGAACGTCCCCGGTTGGGTGATCGCGGCGATGTTCGCGTCGAAGGCCACCGTGACCTTGGCGCTCTTGCCCGGCTGGATCGTCACCTCGGTCGTGTCCTCCGACAGCCACGGAACGTCGGCCGTCGCGGTGCACTGGTCGTACCCGGGCAGGGTCTCGCCGCTCTTGACGGCGTTGAACCCGCCGCTGGAACCTCCGATCCGGTACAGGCCGCAGGCGGCACCGCCGCGATAGAGGGTGTTGTTGGAGTTGGGCAGGGCCGTCCAGGAGTCGGAGTCCGGGCGGTAGGCGAAGCCCTGGTTGGTGAGCGTGCTCGTGCCGTTGGTCACGCCTCCGGACACCAGGAGCTGCCCGCCGGCCGCCGCGTACCCCATCGCCCACAGGTCGATCGGCAGGTCGGCGATGGACGACCAGGTGCCGCCGGCCGGGTCGTAGGCGTAGGCGTGCTTGCTGCTGACGCTGGACGACGAACCGCCCGCGCAGTACAGCTTGCCGCCGAGCCCGCCGCAGGCGAGCCAGGAGGTCTTCTCCGGGTACGCCGCCGCCGAGCTCCAGGAGTTCGCCGCCGGGTCGTAGACCTGCACGTCGTCCGCGCCGCAGCTGTCCAGGCAGCCACCGACGACGTAGATCTTGCCGCCTACGACGCCGACGCCCGCGCCGGCGTACGGCTTGGGGTTGTCGGCCCCGGCCGACCACGCGCCGGTCGCCGGGTCGTAGATCTCGGTCTTGGCGACCGCCGCGCCGGTGGAGCTCCAGCCGCCGAGGACGTACAGCTTTCCGCCGACCGTCGCGGCCTGCGGTGCCTCCCGCGCGGTGTTGAGGGCGGCGATGGCCGACCACGCCTGGCCGGCCGGGTCGTAGACGTACGCCTTGTTCAGCACGGACGAGGAGTCGACGCCCGCGATCGAGTAGATCTTGCCGCCGACGTTCGTCACGGCGTTGTCCATGATCGTCGAGGGGTAGTCGGCGATGCTCGTCCACGGTGGCGCGTACGGCGCCGCGGCGGCCCTGGCGGCGGCCTTCGTACGGGCCGTCGCCGCCTTGTCGGGACGGAAGCGGCCCTGGGCGTAGTCCCCCTTCACGTTCTGCACGGGCGCGCCCTGCGCCGCGGGCCGGTAGTCACCGGGCTGCTCGCCGATCTTGGCGGTCACCGGGGCGGACCCGGTGTTCTTCAGGGTCAGGGCCGCGCTGCCCTGTCCCTGCCAGGCGACCGTCTTCTTCAGCTCGGCCGGCGTCACCGCGAGCCGGGGCGCGGGCAGCGAGAAGTCGGCCGCCGACGCCCAGTCGGCCGCGACGTTCACGGTCGCGTCCTTGCCGGAGTAGCCGCTCGCCGACGCGGTGAACTTGTGGCTCCCGGTGACCGAGGAGAAGAGCCAGTAGAAGCCGTCGCCGAGGTTCGGGTCGTCCGGCGTCGCCGCCGAGGTCGCCTTCTCCGCCGGCCGGTCGGCCGACGTCACCACGGCGCCGTTCACGCCCGTACCGGTGTTCTGGTCGAGCACCTGGCCGACGACGAGGCCGCCGGAGACCGGCTCGCACGTGCGCTCGCCCAGGAAGACGTCGTCGACCTGCCACCAGTAACCGAACTTCCCGGTGAAGTGGAACCGCACCTGGACCGCGCTCTTGCCGGCCGCCGCCGACAGGTCGACGGTGTCCGTGCGCGGGCCGCGCACGCTGGTCGTACGGTGCGAGACCGTCGTCCACGTCTGGCCGCCGTCGACGCTGAGGTCCACGTCGCCGACCTGGCCGGAGAAGCCGTAGTAGTCGCTGCGGAAGGACACGATCGGATGCGCCGTGCCGCTGAAGTCGGTGACCGGGCTGATCAGAGAGGTGTCCTGCGTGTTGCCCGAACCGTACTTGTCGCTGTCGACGATCGCGAACCCGCCGGCGCCGCCGGTCTTGTTGCCGCGACCGCCCGGGTCGTTGAACACCCAGGTCTGGCCCTTGCCGACCTTGTCGTCGACCGTCCAGCCCGCCGGTGCGGCGGTGCCGTCGAAGCCCTGCGTCGCGCCCGCGTAGTGGAAGCCGTACCCGGGGGCGCTGCACGTCGTCTGGTCCACCAGCGTGGTGACGTCGTGCGTGGCGTCGGCGGATCCGACCTTCACGTCCTGAGAGTCCGCCGTGTATCCCGGATACAGCGGGTCGACCTGCAGCGCGTAGGTGTCGTCGGCGGGCAGGCTGAGCGCGTACCTCCCCGTCTTCGGATCGGTGTAGGTCACCGCGGTCGGCTCGTCCTTGACGCGCACCGTCGCGTAGACGGGCCAGCCGTGGCCGGAGCCGTCCCGTACGAGGCCGGTCACGTTGACGCGCGCCTTGGCCGTCAGTGCGAGCTTCTCGGTCACGGTCTGACCGTCGCCGACCTCGACGCCGCTCACGGTCCTGGCGGCGTAGCCGAACTTGCTCGCGGTCACGTCGTACGTCCCGGGCGGCACGCTCAGGGTGTAGTTCCCCTGGCCGTCCGTCGTGGTGGTGGCGTCGCCCGCCGTGACCTTCGCGGCGGCCAGGGGGGCGGTCCCGTCCGTGACCGTGCCCGTCACGATGCCGTGCGGCCCGGACCGGAACGCTCCCACGCCCTTCGGCGTGCCGAGCCCGGTCGGCCCGTCGTACCCCGTCCCCGCCGTGCACAGGTACGCCGGGCTGCAGCTGCCGTTGGAGCCGCTGGTCACGTCGTTGAGGTCGCCCGGGTGCGCGTACGGCAGGGCGTTCGGCGAGGAGCCCGCCGCCGGGGCGCCGGCGAGCGCGTAGACCGACGCGATGATCGGGGCGGACACGCTGGTGCCGCCGTAGACGTGCCAGCCGCCGTTGTAGACGGCGACGCCGGTGTTCGGGTCGGCCACCGCCGACACGTCGGCGATCGACCGCTTGGCGCAGCCGGTGTCCTGCTGGAAAGACGGTTTGGCCTCGTACGTGGAGCAGCCACTGCCCGCGCCGTCCCACGTGGTCTCGCTCCAGCCGCGGGAGGAGGTGTCCTTGACCAGGGACGTGCCGCCGACGGCCGTGACGTACGGCGACGCCGCCGGATAGCTGGTGCCGTACCCGTCGTCGCCGCTGCTGGCCGTGACGACGACACCGGGGTGCTTGAAGTACGCGTCGTCGGCCTGGCCCTCGTCGGAGCCCTCACCGCCGCCATAGCTGTTGGAGACGAACTTGGCGCCCTGCGTGACCGCCTGGTTCACCGCCGCGCCGAGGTTGTCCATGTAGTTGTCGTCGGCCTCGACCAGCAGGATCTTGCAGTCCGGGCAGACCGCGCTCACCATGTCGATGTCGAGGGCGATCTCCCCGGACCACCCGGCGTCCGGTGCCGGGTAGCTCGTGCCGCCGCGCTGGTCGATCTTCTTGAAACAGCCGTTGGCCGTCGTGCACGGCGCCAGTCCGTACTGCTGCCGGTACACCGCCAGGTCGGCCTCGGCGTTCGGGTTGTCGAACGCGTCGACGATCGCGACGGTCTGGGCCGCCCCGGTCGCGGGCAGGTCGTAGGCGCCGGCGAGGTCGGCGGGCGCCCACCCGGCAGGGGTGCTGTTCGGCTGCACCCCCTTCGGCCCGAGGACGTCGTCGCGGACGAAGGCCAGGCAGGCCATCTCGCTCGCCCGGGAGGGCTTGGCGCACGCCCGGCTGGTCGGGTGCGACCCCGGTGAGGTCGCACTCGTCGCCTTGGCGTGCGGCGCGGGTCGCTTGGCCGGGATGCCCGAGGCGGACGCCGCGGGCACCGTGATCACCGTCAGGACGGCCACCATGAGCGCCACGATGAGGGCGCCCACGCGTCCGCCCGCGGCCGACAGGCGGACCGCGGGCGGAGGGGGCAGGCGACGGGGCCGTCGCCGGCTGGGGGGTCGGGGCATGTACGTCTCTCCTGGCGGGGGAGGGAACCCGGATCGCGGGTCTCGAACACGCCGATCGTCACCCAGGAGACGGCAAAGATCACGTCCGCATATGGCCGAAAGTCAAGCTGTCTGTCAGCTTGAAATTCACTGAAAAAACGCTCAAAACGTGAAGAACTTACGAAGCGTGAGATTTTCGACCCTGTTGCACACCCGTGTGGACCGTGCCAGTGCCGACCCCTACAAACGAAGGTCCGCATTTCTGGCCGCGTACCGGTCCGGTCACGGAGAGCATCGGCGACACGTACGCGAAGCGGTGTGGACGTACGAAAAGCGCCCCCGCCGGTGCCGGCGGTGACGCTTTTCGGTCGTACGTCCCGGCATACCCCTCAGGCCTCGGTCGGCCGGGCGACCGGGTGTCTCAGACGTCGAGACGGCATTCAGCTGCTACTCGTGCCGTCCTTCTTCTCGTCGTAGTCCTCGGCGTAGTCCGCATAGCGTGCCGCGAGGTCTTCGGACGAGTCGTCGTCGTAGGGGTCATGGTCATCCTGTGAGTTCTGGTCAACGCCCAGCTCACCGCGCAGGCGATCCAGGTCCGTCCCGCCGCTGTTGTACTTCAGCCGGCGAGCAACCTTGACCTGCTTGGCCTTGGCTCGGCCGCGCCCCATTGGCTCGACCCCCTCGATGGTCGGGGGCCCGTCGTATCGGCCCCACTTACGCGCTTACGCATCCGCAACCGGGCGCGACGTCACCCCGCGCACCGGCTACGGATACAACCGTACCCGTTTTGCGCCCAGCTCGGTACGTCGTCTACTCGGCGGCGGCTGATGAAGAGCTTAGCCCACCGGTCCGGCCGCCGCTCTGGCGGCCGTGGCCAGGGCAGAGATGCCCAGCGTACGGTGATCACGGGTTGAGGAGGATGCCCCGCAGGCGGCCGATTTCGGACATCCGGCGTTCGGCGAGCCGATCCGCCGCAACCGCCGGCGGAACGCCCTCGTCGGCGGCGATCGTGAAGATCCGCCGGGTGGTCTCGAAGATGCCGCTCGCCTTCTGCTTGGCCCGCTCGAAGTCGAAACCCTCGATCTCGTCGGCCACCTGGATCACGCCGCCGGAGTTGACGACGTAGTCCGGCGCGTAGAGGACACCCCGGTCGGCGAGCTGCTTCTCGATGCCCGGGTGGGCGAGCTGGTTGTTGGCCCCGCCGCAGACGACCTTGGCCCGCAGCGTGGCGACCGTGTCGTCGTCGAGGGCCGCGCCGAGCGCGCACGGGGAGTACACGTCGATGTCGGAGCCCGTGAGGGCCGCGTGGCCGTCGACCACGTCGACCTCCGGGTGCCGGGCCTTCACGCGGGCCACCGCGGCCGTGTCGACGTCGGTGATCACCACGTCGGCGCCGTCCTCGCGCAGGTGCTCGACGAGCCGGTGCCCGACCTTGCCGACGCCCTCGACGCCCACGCGCCGGCCGCGCAGCGTGGGCGAGCCCCAGACGCGCTCGGCCGCCGCCCGCATGCCCTGGAACACCCCGAACGCCGTGAGGATCGACGAGTCACCCGCGCCGCCGTGCGCGACCGTACGGCCCGTCACGTAGTCGCACTCGCGCGCGATGACGTCCATGTCCTCCGAGAAGGTGCCCACGTCACAGGCGGTGAAGTAGCGGCCGCGCAGCGACTGCACGAACCGCCCGTACGCCCGCAGCAGCGCTTCGGACTTGTCCGTGGCGGGATCGCCGATGATGACCGCTTTGCCGCCGCCGAGGTCCAGGTCGGCCAGGGCGTTCTTGTAGGCCATGCCCTTCGACAGGTTGAGGACGTCGGCGAGGGCCTCGTCTTCGGAGCCGTAGGGGTAGAAGCGGGTGCCGCCGAGCGCGGGACCGAGCGCGGTCGAGTAGATGGCGATGATCGCCTTGAGGCCGCTGGTCTCGTCGTGGCAGAAGACGACCTGCTCGTGGGGTGTGCCGAAGACCTTCGTCACTGTGGGGGCTCCTCTCTGAGCACACGCTGCCCATGACCGGGGTGAGGCACGGGCGGAATACCCGGTGCCGATGGCATCACCGTGGATCGCACGGCCGCGACCGGCACCGGGGCATGAGTCCGACAGGTTCAGGGTAGGCGTCTCGCGGTCGGAGTGCGGGCAGCGGCACGGCGGAACACTGAAGAGGTCTCAGGAGGATCTCGGCGGCCCCGGCGACGAGCGTTTTCCGCACGCTCGTGTCACGATGCGGTCGTGTTGCCTTACGCCGCCTACCTCCGGGTGTACGAACCGCTGGCCGCCTATCCCGAGCCGGAACGCTCCCGGTGGTCGGCGTACGCCGAATCGGAGGAGCGGCCGCGCAGGGTCGGGGCGCTGGGCGTCGAGCATACCCGCGCGCTGTGGCGGATGATCGCGGTTCCGCCCATCGTCGCGCCGACGCGCGAGAGCGGTGACGCGTACGTCCGGCGTGTCGAAGGCATGACGTACGTCTGCCCGTGGGAGACGCGCCTGCGGTCGTGGCTGGCGTTCGACCGGTTCCGGGCGGAGATGCCCGAGCGGCTGACGGACATGTTCGTGCCACCGCGTGTCGCCGATCAGGCGGACGCGGCGTTCGAGAGCTGGAAGCGCGGGTCCGGGTCGCTGAGTCCGCACATCCTGTCGAGCACGTGGCAGCTGCCGCTCGCGTGGTTCCTGCCGTTCGTGGCCAAGGAACGCTGGCTCGTGCTCGGCGGTCAGGGGGAGGGCGGTTCCGGCGGGCCGACGACCGCCACGCCGACCCGGACGCTCATTTACGTCACGCCGATGGCCCAGGCGCGGCGCCGTGTCGCCCGCGCGCGGGGCGTCCTGCGGCGTCAGGCGGGCGAAGGGCTGGATCTCGGGGACGTCGAGTCGGTGGGCCGCTGGCTCGAGGAGTTTCACCCGCACTCCCTCGTCGAGCTCGACTACGGCGGCCTGGTGCACCTGCTCGACGACGCGGCGTTGCGGGCCGACGAGTCCGTCGCGGAGATCGCCGCGGCGATCACGGGCCTGGAGACCGGGCAGAGCGAGGTCGCGGTCGCGATGCACAAGCGCGTGACCGCCCGCTGGCGGGTTGTACGAGCTCTTGAATCCGCCAACTGAGCAAAATTAGCCGAATCACCGCGCGATGCGACTATACGTGTCGCTAGAATCACGCAGCGTGACTCGACCACCAAAAATCACAGAGTTGCTATCAGGGACTTGCCTGTTGCGCTCAGTGGTGGCATGGTTACGTCTTGTGATGTCAAAGTGGTCCATCCAGACCATATGAGACATCAGTGGCACGCGCGAGGTTCAAACGCTGGATCGCTGTCATCGGTCCACGGAGGAGAGGCCGCACAAATGTCAGCTCGTACGCCAGAGGCCGAGCCCCTGCTGACGCCGGCAGAGGTGGCGACGATGTTCCGCGTCGACCCCAAGACCGTCACCCGTTGGGCGAAGGCCGGGAAGTTGACGTCAATCCGGACGCTGGGAGGACATCGGCGCTACCGCGAGGCCGAGGTCCGCGCTCTGCTGGGGGGGATCCCGCAGCAGCGGTCGGAGTAGTCGGAGGAGGACCCCGATCAGTCGCCGGTGACCGGTACGGACCTGTCGGCGACGTTTCAACTGGGGGGCGCACGGCCGGCAGTCGCCGGGCGTGTCGCATGAGCCACGAGCTGGCGCACTCCCGCCGCTCGTGGAAGGTCGGGGAGCTTCCGTGAGGTTCGACCGGTCCCGTTCGCTCGGGACCGTGCCGGGGGGTTGCACGGACTCCAGGTGAGGGATGCCCCGCCCGAGACCGGGCGGGGCATCCGCGCTGTTCGGCGCGCGGTGAGGAATACCCCGCGCGCGGAGGTCGGCGATCAAGGGCGCCGAGTGGGCGCTCAGGTGCACGGACCGGGCGGTCAGATGGCGCGGACCGGCCGGTCAAGTGCACGGAGTGGGCGGTCAGGTGGCGCGGGGCTCCCGCGACAGCCGGTCGAACAGCGCGGCCACCTCGGGGTCGTGCCGGGCAGCGACGTCCAGCAGCACGACGTGGTGATCGATCAGGAGACGTTCGAGCTCGTCGCGGGGGATGTCGCGGTGTTCGAGCCAGTCGAGGCCGGCCGTCTCCACCGAGGCCATCCACGACCGCAGCGTGATGCGCAGGATGGGGCCCGGCTCCTCCACGCCGATGGTGGCGATGATGCGGCTCATCACGAAGCTGCGGATGCCCTCGATGACCTCGCCGATCTCCCCGGTCCGGTAGGCCGGGCCTCCCCGCAGGAGCGCGACGAACGCAGCGGCGTAGTGCTCGACGAAATCGAAGTAGCGGTGCAGCGACACGGCCAGCCGCTCCAGGCCCCGGCCCTCCGCCGGCGGGTCGAGCAGTTCGCCCAGCTGCCTGGCGGCGGTGTGCAACGCGGCGAGGTAGAGCTCCTGCTTGCCGCCGAAGTAGTGGTAGACCAGCGCCCGTGAGGCACCCGCGGCGTCGGCCACGTCGTCGATCGAGATCTCCTCGGGCGGCCGGTCGCTGAACAGCTCGAGGGCGGCGGAGATCAGCTCCTCGCGACGCTCGTCGACGGTGAGGCGTCGTCGGCCCGGCCGTCCACCGGAAGAACGCCGGGGCGGCTCCGCCTGATCTTCCGGAGCGGTTGCGCGATCACCCACAGTGGAAGCGTATCGGAGCCGGCTTTCTCGCGGTGGTGCCGCCAACGGCTGGTCAGCGTACGGACGCGATGTAGTGACCCGGCCCGAATTCCCTCTCGGGTATGCCCCTTACTCAGGGTCACGGGCGCGGAAGGCGATGTGAGGGCATCATGGCATCTCCTCCCTTGCGGCGGTCCGCCGGTATCTGTCCCTGATTCAGGCGGTCGCTCGGACAGGAGAACCCCATGCCCGAGGACCCACGCCAGGAGGCGGCCGTGCCCAAGGTGCCGGCGGCGAAGCCGACAATCCGTAACGTCGCGGAGCGCGCCGGCGTGTCGAAGTCGCTGGTCTCTCTCGTCATGCGCGGGTCACCGCACGTCAGCGAGGCCCGCCGGCAGGCGGTGCTGAAGGCGGCCAGGGAGCTGGGCTACCGCCCGAACGCGGTCGCCCGCAGTCTGGTCGAGGGGCGCACCCGGCTGATCGGTGCGCTGGTCGCCGACCTGCACAACCCGTTCTTCGCCGAGTTCCTTGACGGGTTGCAGGAGTGCCTGCACGGCGCGGGTCTGCGGATGCTGGTCGGCAGCGGCCGCTGGGACCCGCAGTTCGAGGCCGAGGCCGTCGAGGCGTTCCTGGAGATGCGCGTCGACGGGCTCGTGCTCCTCAGCGTCGTGCCCGACACGCTGACGGAGACGGCGAAGAACGTCCCCGTCGTCGTCGTGGGCGAGCGGGACGTCGAGGGCGTGGACATCGTCGTCGACGACGACGAGCTCGGCGCGCGGCTCGCGGTCGATCACCTCGTCGAGCTCGGCCACCGCCGGATCGCCCACATCGAAGGCGCTCCCTCGACCACCGCGCGCTATCGCAGGTCCGGGTACGAATCGGCGATGAGCCGGCACGGCCTGGCGGACCTGATCGTGGTGGAGCCGGGAGACTTCACCGAGGAGGGCGGTTACCGCGCCGCACGCGAGCTGCTGAGCCGCGACGAGCCGCCCACGGCGATTTTCGCCCCGAACGACCTCGTCGCCACCGGTGTGCTGTCCGCCGCCGACGAACGCGGGCTGCGCGTCCCCGACGACATCTCGATCGTCGGGTACGACAACACGCACCTGGCGGCCATCCGTCACATCGCCCTGACCAGCGTCGACCAGCCACGTCGTGACATGGGTCGCGTCGCGGCCGAGCGCCTGTGCGCGCGCATCGAGGACCCGTTCCGGCAGCCCCGGCAGACACTCGTCGTGCCCCACCTGGTCGTCCGCTCGACCACCGGCCCCGCCCCGCGCTGAACTCGCAGTGTCCGCGCCGATCTACCCACGGCATCGCTGATCTACCCGGGAGCGCCCCCTCACCCTGCTCCGGTCTGCGGTCGGTAAGGGCGTCGCCAAGCCTCGCGGAACCCGCGTGCCACGGGTCGGCGCGCCCGTCTTAATGGGTGCGTGCCCGGCCGCCCGGCGGGTCCGCCATCGGAATCGCCACCGGCCCTGTCGGGGGGACGGCCGGGGCGCCGAAGGGGAGACCGCCGGGCGACGGACGGGTGGATCCGGTGGGAATGCCAGGGGGCCGATCGTGCGTGATCCGGAGCTGGTGTCATCCGCGCAGCGCGCGGCGAGTGAGCTGGAGCGCGCATGGTCGCAGTGGCGGCACGCGCGCGGGCTGATCGAGGAGGTGACGGAGTCCGTCGCCGGATACGTCGCCCACTCGATCGACCACCCGTGGGGACGGCCCCGCGTGGTGCTCGGCCTGGACGCGGACGAGGCGCGGGCGCTCGCCGCCCTGCTCGGCAAGGAGAGCGCCGTTCGCTGACCGTCTCCGCCCGCGACCGGCCGGGTGGCGCGGATACGCCGCCCGGCTCCGAACGTGGCCGTCGCCGCCCGACTCAGCGCGGAGGGAGCGGCGGCGGCCACTCGCCGTCCCGGGGCCGGCTCCGTGGATTCCGGGGGCGGGACACGGCGGTCCCGCGCGTTTGGCACACTGGTCGTGATGCGTTGTTCGACGATTCTCTCCGGCAGGGCGCTGGGCGCCATGGGCATGGCCGTGCTCGCGGGCGCTCTGACCGGCTGCGGGTCGGGAGGTTCGCCCTCGGCGTCGGCGGCCCCGCCGACGGCGACGTCGGCCGCCTCACGCACCGGGCAGCCCTCGCCCGAAGACTCCTCGCCGTCCCACGGGTCCAAGGGATCCCAGGGCTCCCTGGCGGGCAAGGTGATCGTGGTGGATCCGGGACACAACGGCGGCAACGCGGCGCATCCCGAGATCATCAACAAGAAGGTCGACGTCTACAACGGGCGCAAGGCCTGCAACACGACCGGCACCTCGACCGACGACAACTACAGTGAGCACGCGTTCACCTGGGACGTCGCCACCCGCCTCGTCAAGATCCTGCGGGCCAAGGGCGCCAAGGTCGTCCTGACCCGCCCGAACGACACCGGCGTCGGGCCGTGTGTCGACGAACGCGCCAGGATCGGCAACCGGGCGCACGCCGACGCGGTCCTGGCCATCCACGGTGACGGCGCCCCCGCGAAGGGACACGGCTTCCACATCATCGAGCCGGCGCCGATCAAGGGCCACAACGAGTCCATCATCGCGCCGTCCCGCCGGCTCGGCGGGGACATGCGCGACGCCTTCCACCAGGGCACCGGCATCCCGTACTCCACGTACCTCGGCAAGAACGGCATCGACGTCCGCAGCGACCTCGGCGGTCTGAACGTCTCGACGCGGCCGGCGGTGTTCATCGAGTGCGGCAACATGCGCAACCCTGGGGACGCCGCGAAGATGAAGAGCCCGCAGGGCCGCCAGAAGATGGCCGAGGCCCTCGCGAACGGCTTCGCGAAGTACTTGGGCTGAGCGTGGCCGTCGACCAGGGCGCCGCCGAGCGCGTGCGCGGGTTGTTCGACCACGCCGACTACACCGTCGCCGGGGTCCGGCACCTTCTCGGACCGGTCGCCGGAGCGGCGCTGGCCCGCGACGAGATCGTCCCCGCGCTGCGGTCCACCCGGGGCGCCGCGCCGCTGGAGACGCTGGTCCGGCTGTTCTGGCTGCAGGTGCCGGTTCCGGAGTCGGCGCTGCCGTTCGACGACCTGGCCGCCCTCGGCCTGGTCGAGCGGTCGGGCGGTGAGGTCCGCGCGCTGCTGCACGTCGAGCCGGTGGAGTCCCCTTCCGGCGTTCCCGGTGACCCGTCGTCCGCCCGCGGCCATGTGGTCTCCGACCTGAAGGCGCGGCCGGGCGACGCCCCGCCGCGCCCCGATCACGTCGTCGGCCAGGGCGGGGCGTCGGGCAACCTCGCGCAGCTGGTCGTCCGCGGCCCGGTGGGCGACGTCCTCGACCTCGGTACGGGATCCGGCGTGCAGGCCGTCCACCTCGCGGACCGGGCTCGGAGCGTCACCGCCACCGACGTCAGCCCGCGCGCCCTCGAACTCGCGCGGCTGAGCTTCGCGCTGTCCGGCGTCGACGCCGAGCTGCTGGAGGGTTCCCTGTTCGAACCCGTCGAGGGCCGTACGTTCGACCTGATCGTGTCCAACCCGCCGTTCGTCATCTCGCCGGACCTGCGGTTCGAGTACCGCGAGTCGGGGCTGCCCGGCGACGAGCTCTGCCGGCGTCTGGTCCGGCGGGCACCCGCGCACCTGGCGCCCGGCGGCTGGTGCCAGCTGCTGGCGAACTGGCTGCACGTGGAGGGCGAGGACTGGCGCGAACGCGTCGCGGGCTGGGTCGAGGGCGTCGACGGCTGGGTGGTCGAGCGCGACGTCCAGGACCCGGCGGAGTACGCCGAGCTGTGGCTGCGCGACTCCTGCGACGCCGGTTCGCCGGAGTACCACCGGCGCTACGACGCCTGGCTCGACTACTTCGAGGCGCACAAGGTCACCGGGATCGGCTTCGGCTGGATCACCCTGCACCGCTCCGGCGGTGACGACGTGCGGGTCGAGGAGCTGCGGCACGCGGTGGACCAGCCCGTCGGCGCCTACGTGCGGGACGTCGTACGCGCCCGGACGCACGTCACCCCGTCGACGCTGTTGCGCACCACGCCCGGCGTCGTCCAGGAGCAGATCGGCCCGCCCGGCGCGGAGGACCCGGAGCGGATCGTGCTCCGGCAGACGTACGGACTGCGCAGGGCGGCGCAGGTCGGGACGGTCGAGGCCGCGTTGGCGGGGGCGTGCGACGGTGACCTGCCCCTCGGCCCGCTGCTCGACGCGATCGCCGAGCTCACCGGCGCCGACACCGGGATCGTACGGGCGCGCGCCCTCGCGGTGCTGCCCGATCTGGTGGCCGACGGGTTCTTTGACATCATCTGAGCATGGTTCCGATCCGTACGCTCACGCTCGGAGTGCCCGAGCCTCACCCGCTCGCCGCGGACGTCATCGCGAAGGGCGCCGACGCGCTGCGCCGCGCGGAGGCGGTGTTCCGCGACGCGGGATACGAGGTGCAGACGCTCCGCCTGTCGACCCGTCCCGTGTTCGACGACATGACGCCGACCGCCGCGTACGCGCGGGGCCTGCAGGCCGCGCTCGACGACGCCGGCCTGGCGTACTGCTCGCTCGGTCCCGCGACCTCGGGCGTCGAGACGATCCCGGACCTGCTGATCGGTAACGACGCCCTGAGCTGCACTGTTCGCCTCGACGGGAACACGGCGGCGGCCCGGCCGGCGGCGGAGGCGATGCTGCGGCTGGCGAACGAGACGGAGGAGGGCTTCGGCAACTTCCGGTTCGCGGCGCTGGCGTGCGTTCCGCCCGGGGCCCCGTTCTTTCCCGCCGCCTACCACGAGGGGGCGGCGAGCCTGACGGTCGGCCTGCAGGGCGCGAGCATCGCGGTCGGTGCGGCCAAGGGCGGCCTGGACGGCCTGACCGAGCGATTCGCCGCGGCCGTCACCGAGGAGGCCGCCCCCGTCGTCCGCCTCGCCGAACGGGCGGCCGCCGAGCTGGGGGTGCGCTTCGGCGGAATCGACCTGTCCCCGGCCCCGAACGGCGAGGACAGCATCGGCGCGGCGTTCGAGGAGATCGTCGGGGAGTTCGGCGCTCCGGGCACGCTCGCCGTCGCGGCCGCGCTGACCGCTGGGCTGCGGAGCACCGCCCTGCCGACCTGCGGCTACAACGGGCTCATGCTGCCGGTGATGGAGGACGTCGTCCTCGCCCGGCGCTGGGAGGAGGGCCGGATCGGCCTGCACGACCTGCTGGCGTACTCCTCGGTCTGCGGCACCGGCCTGGACACCGTGCCACTGCCCGGCGACGCTTCCGCCGACGCCATCGCCCGCCTGCTGCTGGACGTCACCGCGCTGGCCGTACGCCTGCGCAAGCCGCTCTCGGCGCGGCTGTTCCCGGTGCCGGGCACGCGCAGCGGGGACCGTACCGCGTTCACCTCGGAGTACCTGACGAACACCACGGTCCGGTGGTGACCACGGCGGCCCTCAGGTGGTGACGCGCCCGATCGCCTCCAGCGTCGTGGCGACGTACGTCTCCGGGTCGGCCAGGAAAACGTCGTGGTCGTCGTGGATCTCGAGCACCTCGGCGTCCAGCAGGCGCGCCATGTCGTACTGGTCGCCGGGCGGCACCGCATGGTCCCGCGTCGTCAGCACCACGGCGGTCGGCAGGCCGGCCAGCAGCGGCGCGTACGGCCGGAAGTCGAACTCGTACTCGGCCAGCATGGTGTCCACGATCGCGCGGGGATGGGCCTGTACGAGTTCGCGGCGCAGCCAGGGCCACAGCCGCGCGGTCTCGGGGCTGCGCTCGCGCGTGTCGCTGAAGTAGCGCAGCGGGGCGGTACGGCCGATGTCGAAACGGGTGAGCGGCCGGACGGCCTTCAGCAAGGGCCGGGTCACCCGGTCGGCGGGGCTGTCGAAGCGCAGGGCGGTGGACTGCAGCACCAGGCCGGCGACCCGATCGGGGTGGCGGCGCGCGAGTTCGAGGCCGACCGGGCCGCCGAGGGAGTAGCCGCACACGATGACCTCGTCGATGCCGAGGGCGTCGAGGAGCGCGGCGTGGTCGTCCGCGGCGGCCTCGATGCGGAACCGCCCCGGTCGGCTCGGCCCTCGTCCGTGCCCGTGATGGTCCATCGCCACCATGCCCTGGGACAGGTGCGGCATGAGGTGGCAGAAGTTGACGTCCGCGGTGAGCGCCCAGCCGTGGAGGAGGAGGACGGGTGCCGGACCCTCGACGACACGTACGGTGGCCTCGCCGCGCCGGGGCAGATCGACGACCCGCGCGGGCGGGAGGGGCGGCTCGACGACGCCGTCACCGACCCTGCCGACCCGGCGGACGAAGGAGAGTCCCCGCCGGAGATCCGCCTGCATCGAACTCATGATCAGAGCTTGGCATGACCAGATGACGGCGAGGTATGAGAC
Organism: Actinoallomurus purpureus; assembly: GCF_024055795.1. Lineage (GTDB taxonomy): Bacteria > Actinomycetota > Actinomycetes > Streptosporangiales > Streptosporangiaceae > Actinoallomurus > Actinoallomurus purpureus. Next base: position 99,625 of record NZ_JAMXMY010000018.1, read on the forward strand.
CGTGGTCACATCCGTGTACTCCGCGGTGCATTTACGCTGAACGTGATGGAACGCATCCTCGTCAGCGCGTGTCTGCTGGGCCGGCCGGTGCGCTACGACGGCACCGGCAAGCGCAGTGACCACCGCGTGTTCGAGCGGTGGCGGGCCGAGGGGCGTCTCGTTCCGGTCTGCCCGGAGGTGCGCGGCGGGCTGCCCGTGCCGCGCCCACCCGCGGAGATCCACGGCGGGCTCGGCGGCGACGTGCTGGACGGGCGGGCGCGGGTGCTGACCCGCGACGGCGCCGACGTCACGGAGCACTTCCTGGAGGGCGCACGGCAGGCGCTCGACGAGGCGCGTGCGCACGGCGTGCGCATGGCGATCCTCAAGGAGAGCAGCCCCTCTTGTGGCGTCGCGCGGATCTACGACGGCACCTTCAGCGGCACCGGGGTGCCGGGTGAGGGCGTGACGACCGCGCTGCTGGAGCGGCACGGCATCGCCGTCTTCGCCGAGAACGCCATCGACGAGGCCGCCGCCCACCTGGCCGACCTCGAACGCTGAGTCGCTTCGCCGCGCACACCCCGACCGGTCCATGCGAGTAAACGCGATATGTCTTGACGCGTCTCGATGAACGCGATATATCTTCTCTGAAATCGAGTGATATCTGCGAGATCGGAGGAGCCATGCCCGCTACCGATACGTCCCGCGCGGGAGTCGTCGTCCCGGTGGCCTACCGCTGGCGGTGGGTCGCCCTGTTCGTCCTGCTGGCGGCCGAGGTCATGGACATGCTCGACGCCATGATCACCAGCATCGCGGCGCCGTCCATCCGCGCCGACATCGGCGGTGGCGTCAGCACGGTGCAGTGGCTGGGCGCCGCCTACACCCTCGCCATGGCGATCGGCCTGCTCACCGGTGGGCGGCTGGGCGACGTCGCCGGACGCAAACGGATGTTCCTGATCGGCGCGATCGGCTTCACCGCCGGCTCGCTGCTGTGCGCGCTGGCGCAGTCGCCGGAGACGCTGATCGCCTTCCGGGGGCTCCAGGGGCTGTTCGGGGCGGTGATGCTTCCGCAGGGCCTCGGCGTGATCAAGGAGATGTTCTCGGACGAGGAGTCGTCGAAGGCGTTCGGAATGTTCGGCCCGGTGATGGGCCTGTCCTCGGTCGGCGGGCCGATCCTCGCCGGCTGGCTGATCGACGCCGACTTCTTCGGCACCGGCTGGCGGATGATCTTCCTCATCAACCTGCCGCTCGGGCTGCTGGCCGTCCTCGGCGGGCTGAGGTTCCTGCCCGAGTCGCGGTCCGCGCGGCCGCCCAGGCTCGACATCGTCGGCGTGGTGTTCGCCGCGGTGGCCTCGCTGCTCCTCGTCTACCCGCTGGTCCAGGGCCGTGAGCTCGGCTGGCCGGCGTGGACGTTCGTCATGATCGCCGCCGGGGTCGCCGTCTTCGGCCTCTTCGGGTGGTACGAGAGCCGCAGGCAGCGCGCGGGGGACGACCCGCTGATCGTGCCGAGCCTGTTCCGCAAGCGCGGCTTCACCGGCGGGCTGATCGTCGGGATCGTGTTCTTCTCCGGAATGGCCGGGTTCTCGCTTGTCTTCAGCCTTTTCCTGCAGATCGGCCTCGGCTACTCGCCGCTGCGGGCCGGCCTGTCCACGGTGCCGTGGTCGGTCGGCGTGGTCGTCGGGTTCGGCGTCGCCCAGGCCGTGCAGCGGTTCGGCCGGCGGGTCATCCACGGCGGCACGCTGGTGATGGCGCTCGGCGTCGCGGGCGTGGTGCTCACCCTGCACCTGGCCGGCTCCGGCGTCGGCCCCTGGGAGTTCGCTCCCGCGCTCATCGTCACCGGTACCGGCATGGGCCTGCTGATGGCGCCCTTCTTCGACACCGTGCTCGCCGGAGTCGAACAGCACGAGACCGGCTCGGCCTCCGGCGCGCTCACCTCGGTCCAGCAGCTCGGCAGCTCACTCGGTGTCGCCGTGCTCGGCACCATCTTCTTCGGCCTCCTCGGCGGCCAGGTCGCCACCGCCACGGACACGGCGGCGGCGAAGGCGTTCGCGGCGGCCGGAGTCTCCGGTCCGCAGCGGGACCGGCTCGTCACCGCGCTGCGCGACTGCGGTCACGACCGTGCGGTGGCCAAGGACTCCGAGGCCGTCCCGGCGGCCTGCCTCCGGGCTCAGGGGCAGGTGCGCGCGGCCGGTGCCCCGGCCCAGCGGGCGGCCGCCGAGATCGGGCGGACGGCGCTGCGGAGAGGGTTCGTCGAGGCCATGAAACTGACGCTGTGGGTGGAGGTCGGCCTGCTCGGCCTGACCTTCCTGGCGGCGTTCCTGTTGCCGAGGCACGCGCGTTCGCCGGAGTGAGCCCTCCGGACCGCGTGCCGAATGCTCGGTGAGGGCGTCACGAAAGCGGGAGAGTCGCCGCGAAACGGCCACCCGCCGACGCCTTCACCGAGCATCTCGTACGGGCTCAGCCGTCGATGCGGAGGCACCCGCCTCTCAGGGCTCAGTCCTCGAGGTGGCGGCGTCCCGCCTCTCGATCCTCCAGCTTGCGGCGGCGCAGTTCGGCGTCGGTCGCCCGGCGCTGTACGCCGACCCCGCCCCAGAAGGCGAAACCGGTGATGATGATCTTCGGTGCTCCGGGGGCGCCCACACCGCTCGCGCGGTGGTCGAAGCCGCCCATGATGCCGATGCCGTTCACGTGGACCTCGGCGTCCTCGGGCACCAGGATCTCCATGCCGCCCATGACGGCGAACGCCCGGATCGTCACCTGCGGCGCGGCGAACCGCGCCTCGCGCAGGTCGAGCTGACCGCCGCCCCAGAACGCCACCGCGGTGAGCTCTTCGGGCACGACCCAGGCGCCCTTGCGCTGGAAGCCGCTCATGATCCCGAGGAGTACCCGTGAGCCGGGCGTCCCGCCGAACCGGTCGCCGCGCGGGGCGGCCGGCCGGGTCGCGGGTTCGGGCAGGTCACGGGTGACGGGCTCCAGATCGCCGTACGTCTTCGCGGCGTAGACTGCCGTGAGGCGTTGGTCGAGCTCCTCGAAGTCCAGCCGGCCCTCGCCCGCCGCCTCGCGCAGAATCGCGGCGACCTGGTCGCGTTCGGCGTCGGAGATGCGCATTTCGCGCCGCTCCGGAAGATTCGTCATGACCACACCCTAGATTGCCGGGTTCCCGTAGGCTTGTCGCCAGCGAACACGCTGGGGGTTTTCATCGTGAAAAACCAACGAACCGCGATCCTCGCCTCGATCGTCCTCGCGGGCGGTGCGGCGTTCACCGCCCTGGCGCCCGCCGCGCAGGCCGCCACCTTCAACCCGTGCTCGGCCGCGAACCACGGCAGGCTGAAGTACTCCACGGGTTCCGCCTCGCACGTGGTGTTCGCGATCTCCTCCGGATACTCCTCGAACCACGTCGTGGTCACCGAGTGCGTCAAGCAGGGGAAGTCCTGGAAGAAGGTCAGCGCCACCACGGGACGCGCGGGAACGAAGGCCTTCGCCCGTCCGGGCGCCAAGCGCGAAGGCGACGGCAAGTCGCCGACCGGCTCCTTCACCCTCACCGACGCGTTCGGCCTGGGCAACCCCGGCACCAAGCTGACGTACCGCACGCTGCACAGCAGCGGCGACTGCTGGGGATCCACCCCGGGCGAGAGCCACTACAACGACTACTACGCGGCGGCGAAGTGCCGCTCCACGGACGAGGACCTGTCGGCCACCGCGCGCCGCGGGCCGTACCACCAGGCGGTAGTGATCAACTACAACCGGCCGAACCCCAAGCGGGGGTACGGTTCGGCGATCTTCTTCCACGTCGGCGGCGTCACCCCGACCGCGGGCTGCATCTCGATCAAGGAGTCGAAGCTGCGCGCCATCATGCGCACCCTCGTCCCGTACGACCGGATGATCATGGGCCCGAAGAGCGCGCTCTTCCGGTCGTAGACGCCGGGAGCCCGTCGCGGCGTTCGGCCGCGCGTACGAGCCGCCGGGTCAGGGAGCGGAGTATCAGCCGCATCACCCGCTCGGCCAGTGGTCCGGTGCCGGGGATCAGCTCGGCGAACGTCCCCTCCCAGACGACGTCCGTGCCGCCGCCGTCGCGGGGTTCGAACCTCACCTCGGCCCGGTAGTCGCGGATCGGGGCGGGCGTGCGCAGGGCGTAGCCGTGCAACCGGTCCTGCTCGTAGGCGACCGTCTCCTCGCGTACCACGACCGGCCACAGGCCGAGGCGGCGGACCGCGCCGATGCCGCCAGGGGGCGGGTCGCCCTGCCGCTCCCACGACGACCGCGGCGCGAACGGGCCGGCCCACTCCGACCAGCGGCCGCCGTCCGCCGCCAGCCGGAAGAGCGTCGCGGCATCCGCCCGGCTGTGCGCCGTCGCCGTCGCCGTGAACGAGGATCTTCGCCCGTCGCGTGCCATGCCGACCTCCCGGGTGTCGCCCCCAACGATCTCGCGGCACGCCGTCTCACGCCAGGGCCCGCTGACAGGACGGTGCTGAAGACCGCTCGGTAGGGCCACCGCGAACGGCCCCGGCGACAGCGCCGGGGCCGTTCGCGCGTCCGTCAGCCGAACAGCCGCTGCCGGAGGTGCACGGCCTGGAGCAGGCCGAAGGCGATCATGTTGGCCAGCGTCGCGGACCCGCCGTACGAGATGTACGGCAGCGGCACCCCGGTGATCGGCATGATGCCGATCGTCATGCCGATGTTCTCGAACGTCTGGAACGCCAGCCACGACACGACACCGGCCGCGAGGAGCATCCCGAAACCGTTCGCGCACAGGGCGGCGATGCGCAGGCCGCGCCAGAGCACGACACCGACGAGCACGACGATCAGCGCGGAGCCCAGGAAGCCGAGTTCTTCTCCGGCGACCGTGAAGATGAAGTCCGTGTGCTGCTCGGGCACGAAGTGGCCACCGGTCTGCTGCCCCCGGAACAGCCCCTGACCGGCCAGGCCGCCCGAACCCACCGCGATACGGGCCTGGGCGGCGTTGTACCCGGCGCCCTTCGGGTCGGCCGCCGGGTCGGCGAACGCGATGAACCGGTTGATCTGGTACGGCTTGAGCAGGTGGAACCGCCAGGCGGCGACCGCGCCCGTCACGCCGCCGCCCACCATGGTCAGCAGCCAGCGTTTGGGCGCGCCGGAGATGGCCACCATCGCCAGGACGACGACGGCGAGGACCATCGTCGTGCCGAGGTCCGGCTGCATCATGATCAGGCCGGCGAGCAGCGCGGCGAGGGCGAGCGCGGCCACGATGTCGCGGGTGCGGGGTGCGGCCTGTGCGGCCTGTGCGTCCCGTCGCTCGCCGAGCAGCACGGCGAGCACCACGACGAGGCCCACCTTGGCGAACTCCGACGGCTGGAGCTGGAACCCGCCGCCCAGCTCGATCCAGGAGTGATGTCCCTTGATCGTCGAGCCGAGCGGGGTCAGGACGAGGACCAGGCCGACGCACGAGGCGCCGTAGAGGATGGGCGCGTAGGCGCGCACGAGCCGGTAGCCCAGCGCCGTGACCAACGCGGCGAGCCCGAGGCCGATCGCGACCGTCAACAGGTGCTTCTTGAGGAAGATCTGCGGGTCGCGGCCGGTGTTGAGCAGGGCGGGGCGGGTCGCCGACCACACCAGCAGCGTGCCGATCAGCGTCAGCATGACGACGGCGCTCAGCAGGACCCAGTCGAGCCGGCGCAGCGGCGACTCGTGACCGGACAGCCGGCGCAGCAGCGAACGCCGCGCCGTCGTCGTCACCCTGTTGCGGCTCCCGAACATGGCACCCCCACGCCCGCCCCCCGACGGGCCCCGACCATCGGCGCTCGGAGCCCGCAGCCCCGGCGGCAGATCGATGGCGTCTCTCTGAGTGACTGATCAGTTACTCGGTGAGCATACCCGTGAGCGGCGGAAACGCCGCCGAGGCGGGGAGCGGGGGCGGGGAGGCCCAAGGGGTGTCCGACAAATCCGCTCGCTACAAACGGGATCTGTCAGACACGCCTAGAGGGGCACGAAGGTGCCGGTGTCCGGCTGGTACCTCCACACCGCGCCGGTCTCGACGTCGTAGAACCAGCCGTGCAGCCGAAGGGCGCCGTTGGCCAGCCGCCGGGCCACCCACGGATAGCGGCGGAGCTTGTCCAACTGGGCGACGAGGTGCGGCCGTCCCGGATCCTCCTGCGCCTGGGCGGGGATTCCGCGCCATCGGTGCGTGTGCAGCAGCCAGAAGCGTGTGGTCGGAGCGTGGCGGAGCGCCCGGCCGCTCGTGCGCGCATGGACGGCGCCGCACCGGGTGTGGCCGCACACGATGAGGTCCCGGATGCCGAGGACCACCACGGCGTACTCCAGGGTGGCCGCCTCCGCGGTCAGCCGTCCCACCCGGTGGGGCGGGATGACGTTGCCCGCCGTGCGCAGCTCGAACAGGTCTCCGGGTGCGGAGCCGGTGAGCAGCGAAGGGACGACGCGGGCGTCGGAGCAGGAGACGAAGACGGCCTGCGGGGTGCTGTCCGGCCGGGAGGAGGAGAGCCGCCCGCGTCGGGTCGCGACCTGCTGATGGAAGCTGCGGGCATGGTCGATCAGTGACTGCATGGGACATGTCCTTCACGCTGGAGACGAGCGGTGCGGGCCGGTGATCCCGTCGCGCGGCGTCCTCGCGCGCGTACGGGCGGATCGCCGATCAGCAGCGGAAGACCTGCAGCCGTTCCGGTTCGGGGTGCGCGAGGCGCCGTGCCGACCGCGCGACCCGGCGGGGTGCCGCCGAGCCCGCGTCCGCGTTCGCCCGGACGGGCGGCCCGGAGCACCCCCGCAGGACCTGCCCGCCGTGGCCGGAGGGCGGCGCGGGCGCCCGGTGCAGGGCGGCGTCGCAGTGGCCCCAGGGCGCGGGCCGGCCGCCGTCGCCGGGGTCGGATCGCACCCGGTGCGCCGACCTGGAGACCGGACAGGGATCGAGCACCGGATGATCGGCGCGGATGGACACGAGCGCGGCCGCCGCGTGAGGGCCGTGTGCGGCGGTGCCGTGCACGAGGAGGACGACCGTCACGGTCAGCGCCCAGAGGATGACGGCCGCCGCGCGTGCCGCCCGGAGCGCACCGTCCCCCGCTCGCCGTCTCCGGCCCAACCCGGCTCCAATCAACTACAAAGAGTGTCCAATCAATGACTCTATGTTGCCGCTGGGTGTCGGGTCTACACGTGGGGCGACGCAGAGGTGTCGCCGCCGCCACCTACGGGCGGGGGGTCTCACACGGCGAAGGACCGAGCCGGTCGACCTCGGCTCGGTCCTTCGCCGTCTCCCTCCGGTGGTGTCAGCCCTTGCCGGGTGATCCCTCGTGCCAGGTCATCTGGGCGCCGAGGTGGCCGGTGCGCACCACCCAGATCGCCGACACGATCGCGACCACGACGGCGAGGACGGCCACCGCGGTGCCGATCACGGGACGGGCGAAGAAGCCCTCCGAGGTGTACGCGCGGTACCGCGCGAGGATCACCAGGACGATGAGGAGGACGGTGAGCAGGGCCACCAGCAGGCGCAGCTGCGAGCCGAGCTCCGCGTGCCGGTCCAGCATGCTGCTCTCGCCGCCGCCGCCTCGGGGCGCGCCGGCGCCGCCGGCGCCTTGGGGCGCGCCGGCGGGACGGCCGCCGGCCATCTGCTTCATCCGCTGCGTCCGCGCGTCCCGCAGCTTCTCGCCGGCGCCGGCGGTGAGGACGGTCGCCGCCATCGTCACGATGGCGAAGATCCCCGCCGCGAGGCCGTACCGGACCTGCCAGACGGGGCGCACGGCGAGGGCGATGACGACGCCTGCCAGGATCGGGACGAACACCACCGGAACGTGCAGGAAGATCGCGTGGGCGGGCAGCCCGAAGGCCTTCGACAGCTCGATAGGGGTGACGGCGACGGCCACCACGACGGTGGCCGCGAGCAGCAGGAGTGAGGGGTCCGAGGGGAAGAACCGCCGCGCGGGCGGGCTCTCCGGGGTGTCGGATCCGGGCAGGGCGGTTTCGGTCATGGGCGGTGAAAGTATTAGAGGCGCCGCTGCGTTCGCTGAGAGAAAGCTATGAATCACTTCTCAACATCCCCGGCGAACGTGTTCTCGATCACTCACCCAATGTGTCGCGTCTACCGCACACTGTGGCGATCCCGGCGATAACGTGTCCTGATCATGAAATCGCAGTGAACATCGCGGTGTCGTCGGAAGGGCGTACGTGGCGAGTCGGGTCAAGATCATTGGAGGCGTGCTGCTCCTCGCCGTCGTGGCGGCACTCGGCCTGGTCGCCAAGACCTCCGCGGTGACCAGCGCGGACATTCGCCTCGACGAGCATCTCGTCGCCCTGCGGAACCCCACCTTCACCCTGGTCGCCAAGGCGGCGACGCTGGCCGCTCAGGCCGCGGTGGGTGTCGCCGTCGCGGTCGTCCTGCCGGTGGTCCTGTGGTTCGCCCGGCGCCGCCGTGACGCGCTGCTGACCGCCTGCCTGATGATCGGTGCCCTCGCGATCGCCTTCGCGGTGAAGACCCTGGTCGCCGAGCACCGCCCGCCGAAACGGCTGTGGGTGATCCCGCCGGACAACGCGATGAGCTTCCCGAGCGGGCACGCCGCCGTCGCCGCCGCGTTCGCCCTGCTCCTGGGCATGCTTCTGCGCGGGCGCATGCGTCCCCTCGCGATCACGGTCGGAGTGATCTTCGCGGGCGTCGTGTCCTTCGCCCGGGTGTACCTCGGCGTCCACTACCTGCTCGACGTCGGCGGCGGTTGCCTGGCCGCGGTGAGCGCCGCGCTGCTGGTCTCCGGATTCCTCGACCTGCCGCGCATCCGGCGCAGCCTGGAGGACGTCGGGACGCCCGCCTCCGGACGGCACCACGCCGGCCGTACGCCCCGGGTCCCCACCGGGTGACGTCCGCGCTGTACGCCCTGGGTCCCCGCCGGGTGACGCGGCTGATGACGGTGGTGGGCACCGCGACGATCGTGCTGGTCATGCTGCCGATCCTGCGCGGAGCCTGGCGCGTCGTCGCCTGGGCGGCCGCGGCGGTGCTCAGTGTGGTGTCCGGGCTGTGCCGCGTGCTGCTGGGCGTGCACTATCTCAGCGACGTCGTCGCCGGGTGGATCCTCGGAGCCGCCGTCGTGCTGGCCACCACGGCGGCGTTCGAGGCGTGGCGGCGCGGCGAGGGCCGGCGCCCGGCCACCCCGATCCGCGAGGGCACCGAACCCGAGGCGCACGCGTCGATCGCGGGCAACGACCAGGCGCGGTCCGCCTGACCCCGGACGGCAGAAGACCCCGGGCGGCACCCGCCCGGGGTCTGTCACCGACGCGACGTGCGGCGGATCTTTAGGAGTGGACCGGCCGCGACGGCTCCTCGGCGGCCTTGATGGTCGTCGCCGCGCCCGTGGGCCACACGGCCGCGCAGTGCGTGCCCGCCGGAGGGACCTTCAACGCGGTCAGGTACGTCTCGATGTACCCCTTCGCGCACGGGCTGTTGCGGTAGTCGCCGTGTCCGACCCCGTCGTACTGCAGGAGCCGGGCGCTCGGGATCTGCTTCGCCACCGCCGTGCTCCACACGTGCGGCGTGGCCACGTCGTACTTGCTGGCCGTGACCAGGATCGGGGTGGAGGTCCGGACCGACAGCCGGTGCTGCGGGTTCGTCACCTTCGACGGCCAGCCGAGGCAGCTCGTGATGTCACTCCAGAACTGCGACATCCGCGTGTGCGGCGCGATCTTCGCCAGGCTCTTCCGGTAGCGCTGCAGCTCCGAGTAGCCGCTCACCTGCCACTTCCAGTCCTGACACCAGATCGCCTGGTAGGAGTTCTCGCCCAGGTCCGCGTGGGCGGGCCGGGCAGGCGACGCGAGCGTACGCGCCGTGGGGTTCCCGTTCGCCAGGGCCGCGAGCCGGGTCGCGAGTGCCGCCCAGCGTTCCCCGGGCCGGTACATGGGGCTGAACGCCACATCGCGCAGCGCGTTCGCGTCGATCTTGGCGCCGTTCGCCGGATCGGTCAGGGTGCCCTTCTCGGCCTTGGCGTACAGACCGTCCCACAGCGCCCGTACGTCCTTGCCGTGCAGCGCGCAGCCGCTCGTACGGGCGCACCAGTCGGCGAACGCGTTGAACGACGACTCGAAGTCACGGGTCGCCGTCTCCAGGTACCGGTACGCCGACGTGATGCTGTGGTCCATGTTGGAGTCGATCGTCATCGCGCGGACGCGTCCGGGGAACCGCTCGGCGTACTGCTGGCCGATCTGCGTCCCGTAGGAACCGCCGAGGTAACTGAGCTTGCGTTCGCCCAGCGCGGCGCGGATCGCGTCCATGTCCCGGATGGTGCTGACCGTGTCGACGTGGTCGAACAACGGTCCGGTGTGGGCGCGGCAGTCCGCGCCGAGTTCCGCGTTGTAGGCCAGCAGGCTCTTGTACGCCGCCGCGCTGTTCGGGAAGTCGGTCGGCGCCTTGCCGAGCAGGTCCTGGCTGCACTGCACCGGGTGGCTGCGCTCGACGCCGCGCGGATCCCAGCTGACGATGTCGAAGCGCTGGCGCAGGACGTTGTCGTCCTTGAAGAACCCGCCGGTCATGTAGTAGTCGATGCCGGACACGCCCGGGCCGCCGGGGTTGACGAGCAGCACCCCGATCCGGTGCTTCGGGTCGAGGGCGGGCAGCCGGCCGACGGCCAGGTCGAACGTCGTGCCCTTCGGCTTCGCCCAGTCGACCGGCACCTTGATCGTCGTGCAGTCGGACTTCTGGGTACCGCCGCAGTCGTGCCACGACAGGCTCGCCGGTTTCGCCGTCGTCGTTTCGGCGGTCGCGGGAGTGGCCACCATTGCCGTGGCACCGGCGATCAGGGCGGCCATCGCCGCCGTCATTCTTCGCACCCGTTTGTCTCCTGACTGTGGGGGGATCAGCGGAGCCGTCGGACGGGACGGCGCGATCGCGAACGAAGATGATCTTAGTGAGATGGCCGACAGACGGGGGCAAGACGGATCTTTCACCGGTGGCGCGCGGGGCTCACGCCGTTCCCTTTCCTGCTGCTGACGTTGTCGTGACCGGAATCGATCGGCTCTCTCAGTGACCGCACGAGAGCATGGGGTGCGCATACGTCGTCCCGTCGCATCGTCCGTGCGGCTTGTCTCGTAGGGAGCCTGATCGTCATGTGGCCGAGAACGCGAAAGACCCGGTCTCGTGCGGTGCCGCGCGCGATGGTCGCCGCTGTGACCATGCTGACGTGCGTCGCCCCCGGTCCGGCGTTCGCCGCTCCGTCGGTCCAGGGAAGTCGCTATGGCCTTCCGATGCCGATTCCACTCGTCCGGCTTTCCGGCATCACCGCGGTCTCCGCTGGTGTCGACTTCGCGCTGGCGCTGCGCACCGACGGCACGGTCGTCGGCTGGGGAAAGGACGATTTCGGCCAGGCCAGCTTCGCGCGACGGCTGCATGGCATCACGGCCATCTCCGCCGGGCTCGACTTCGCGGTGGCGCTGCGCACTGACGGCACGGTCGTCGGCTGGGGGCGCGACGAGTTCGGCCAGGCCAGCCCACCGCGCTGGCTGACGGGCGTCCGGGGGATCTCGGCCGGCGGCGACTTCGCCCTGGCGGTGCGCTGGGACGGCACCGTCGTGGGCTGGGGCGGCGACGAGTTCCGCCAGGTCAGCTCGGGCAACCGGCTCTCGGGGATCACAGCGGTCTCCGCCGGCGGCGACTTCGGCCTCGCGCTGCGCACCGACGGCACCGTGGCCGGCTTCGGCAATGACCAGTTCGGCAAGTCGAGCCTGACGCGCCGGTTGTTCGGGATCACGCAGATCTCCACCGGCAACAACTTCGCCGTGGCACTCCGGTCGGACGGCACGGTCGCGGCGTGGGGCGGCGACGAGTTTCGTCAGGTCACCTCCGCCCGCAGGGTCTTCGGAATCCGGCAGGTGTCCGCCAGCGCCGGGTTCGTGAACGCGGTGCGGTGGGACGGCACCGTGGTCGGCTGGGGCCGGGACGAGTTCGGCCAGGCGAGCCCGCCGCGCTGGCTGCACGGTGTCATCGAGGTCTCCTCGGGCAACGATTTCGTGCTCGCCCTGCGGGCCGACGGCACCGTCGTCGAATACGGTCACGTCGTCCTGCCGGGCCACGGTCGAGGCGACGCCGGCTAGAACTCGAACTCTGGCTCGGGAACGGCCTCTGGCCCGGGCACGGGCGCCTGACCCGGGCGCCGACAGGGCGCCGGGGCGGTCGGGCGGTGGAGAGACCGGGCCGTCAGGCGGCGGCGGGCACGGGGGCGGGCCCGGAAGCGGGCGTCGGCGCCGCCGCACGCCGGGCGATCCGGGGGGCCAGGGCTCCGACCCCCAGGGCGGCCGCAGTGCCGGCGATCGCGCTGAACCACCACACCACGGCGGGCCCGCCGGACGCGTAGACGCCGGTCCCCACGGACAGGGCGGTGAACCGGGCGATGCCCCAGGTCCACTGGAAGGCGCCCTGGTAGCGGCCACGAGCGTCCTCCGGGGCCAGGCCCGCCACGATCGCGCCGGGGACCCCGCCGACCATCGCCTCGCCGGCCGACCACAGCACGACCGTCCCCGCGTACGCCCAGAGACCGTGGGCGACTCCCGTCAGGGCGATGCCCACCGCCACCAGCACACTGCCGGCCACGTACACCGGGATCTGCGGGAACCGGGACAGGGCGTGCAGCGCGACCGGCTGCAGGACCACCACCAGGATCGCGTTGAGCGTGGCCATCACGCCGAGCGTGGCAGGGGACAACCCGTCGTCGCGGATCGCCAGCGGCAGGCACACCTCGGTCAGCGAGTAGATCGCCAGGGCGGTGCCGAACAGGGGGAGCAGCGCCCGCATCAGGGGATCGCGCAGGACCACTCCGTATCCCGCGCCGCTCTCGGATCCGCTGGAACGCGCGCCGCCGCGGCCGCCGGGGAGCAGCGCCATCACGATGACGGCGTACGCCAGTGAGGTCGCCGCGTCCACCGCGAACAGCAGCCAGTATCCGTGCGCGGCCAGGAACCCGCCGAGCACCCCGGCGACCGCCGTCCCGATGTTGACCGCCCAGTGGAACAGCGAGAAGGCCGCGCGGCGCTGCTCGCTCCCCACCGCGTCCGTCATCAGCGCGCCGGCGGCCGGTGAGACCATCGTGGCCGCGCCGCTGAGGAGCGCGGCCGCGAGCGCCAGCGTGACCAGGCCGGGCGCCGCGAACAGCAGTCCCTGGGCGAGTGCGGTGCCGACCAGGCCGACCAGCATCGTGGGACGCCGCCCCACGCGATCGGCCGACAGACCCCCGACCATCGGGCCGATCAGGTTGCCGGCCCCGAGTGCCCCCAGGACGTACGGCGCCTGCGCCGTGGAGATGCCGCGCGAGCCGAGATAGAAGACGAGGAACGGCGTGACGACGTACCCCAGCCGGTTGACGATGGTGCCGGCGAAGATGATCCAGGCGGTGCGGGGCAACCCGCTGAACGTGGACAACATGGGGGGAATCCTGCGCCTGGGCCTACAATCAGGGCCATTGATTAAGCCTGGACCGAATCCATGGAGGGGCCGTGCTGTCCGAACTGGCCTTCTCGACGGAGGACCTGGCACTGACCCGCTTCGCGGCCTCCCCGATGTGGGAGGTCGTCACGAGCTTCCGTCTCCTGGCCACGGCCTCCGCGCATCCTGTCCACCGCCCCTGGCTGGATCAGGTACGGCCGCGGGCGGCCGCCGCCGGACTCGACCGGGGCTGGCTGGCCCGGCTGATCCCGCGCTCCGGCTACCTCCCCGACTTCCTCACCCCGCCCGCCGGTGAGCCGGCCCCGGACCTCGCCACCGAACTGGCCGCCATCCGCGCGACCCCCGCCGACCGGGTCCGCGCCGACCTCGACGTTCTCGGCAGGGACGGCCCTCGCCACCGGGCCCTGCGCGCGGACCCGGAGACCCGCCTGGGCGAGCTCTGCGAGGAGATCCAGACCTACTGGGACGTCGCGCTCGCCCCGTACTGGGCCAAGATCCGCGCACTGCTGGACGCGGACGTCTTCCACCGCGCCCGCCAGGTCGCCGAACGCGGCACCGGCTACCTGTTCAACGAGCTGCACTCGACCCTGAGCTGGGACGACAACACCCTGCGCATGGTCCGCCGCCACTGCGGCATCTCACGGGAGACCGCCGGGCGCGGCCTGCTGCTCGTTCCCTCCGCCTTCGCCGACAAGGTCTACACCTGGTCCTCCCCGCCGGAGCCACCCCAACTCGCCTACCCGGCCCGGGGCACCGGCACCCTGTGGGAGCACCGCCCCGTGACGCGTGCCGAGGCCATCGCCGCCGTCCTGGGCCGGTCACGGACCCTCCTGCTGACCGAACTGGCGGCCCCGGCCTCCACGACCGAACTCGCCCGCCGTACCGGCATCTCCGCCGCCGGCGTCTCCCAGCACCTCACCGCGCTGCGCGACGCGGGCATGGTCAGCGCCCACCGCGCCGGCCGCTCGGTCCTCTACGCCCGCACGGCGATCGCCGAATCCCTCCTCGGCACGGCCGCCTGACGCTCACCACGGTCAGGAGACCTTCTCCACCGAGGGGACGTGGGTCACCTGGTTCCAGGTGAACCGGTACTCGGCGCCGCCGGCCGGGACGCTGAGCTTCAGGTTGTCGCCACCGGCGGCGCCGCCCGCGCCGTAGTTCTCGTTCCACGAGTCGTTGATGGCGATCTTCCACTCGTAGTCGCCGGCGGGCAGCGTGAAGGTGCCGTGCCACTGGCCGTCGGTCGTGTCGAAGGCCAGACGGCTGCTCGCGCAGGCCGGGTCCCAGTCACTGCCGCAGCCGGCCTCCGTCTGCAGCGACCCGGCCAGCGTCACGTGGTCGCGCGCCGGCTTCGGCTCGGCCGTCGTCACCGTGATCGGCGCGCTGGTGACCGGCCGCGAGCCGCGCTCGAGGAGGATGGCGCGGTACCCCACCCGCGTGCCCAGCGGCAGCTTCGCGACGTCGTCCGTGACGGTGTAGGCCGGGGAGGAGGTGTCCGTGCCCAGGTCCTCCCAGGCGCCACCGCCGACGCTGCGCTGGAACCTCACCGACTGCGTCGCCCGCTCGGGGTCGACGTTCGCCTGGACGGTCACGGGGTCGATGCTGGTCACGGTCCCGCCGTCCGTGGGGGCGGTCACGGTCACCGACGGCGCCGGGACGGCCGTCGGCCGCTCGTCGCTCCAGCGGGTGTGACCGGCGTTGTCGAGCACGACCGCCCGATAGCGCAGCGGGGTACCGGTCCGATACCCGCTGGTGTCGTGGAACACCTGGTACGGAGCCGAGTCGTCGGTGCCGATCGCCTGCCACGGACCGTTGCCGACCTTGACCTGGAAGGTGACCTCGTTGAACAAGGACCCGGCGACGTTCGCGGCGACGCGCATCCGGCCGTGGGACACGTCCGCCGGCGCAGGGGCGTCGAGCCGGATGGCCGGGGCGGCCTTCGACGCGGGGAGCCGGCCGTCCGCGAGGTACACCACCGCGGACAGCGGCGGCACCGTCACCTCGAGGGTCCGGTCGCCCTTGCCGCGCAGCGTGGCCGCGCCGGTGCCGTACACCTTCGTGAAGCCGCGGTCACCGGCGTACGTGGGGATGGCGGCCGTCTGCGCCGTCGTGCCGTTGTTGAGCGCGACGACGTACTCGCGCTGCTCCTTGCGGTCGATGCGGGAGAACGCGAAGACGCCCGGCCCGTCGGAGGCGTAGCGCACCTGCTCGGCGCCGTTCCGCAGGGCGGGGTGCTGCCTGGTGATCGCGGCGAGGGCGGTGATCGTACGGTAGAGCGGGTGGCCGGTGTTGAAATTGTCGACCGCGTGCGTCGAGTCGGTCCCGAGCAGGTCGTCCTTGAGGTACTCCGGCACCTTGCTGGCGAACATCGTCTGCCGGGCCAGCTGGTCCCCGCCCGTACCCGTGAAGCCCTGCTCGTCGCCGTAGTAGACGACCGGGTTGCCGCGTGAGAAGTACATCAGCTCGTGCGCGAGCCTGTCGCGGGCGACCAGTTCCGCGTCCTTCGCGCCCGGGTTGTCGCTGCTGAGGAAGTAGCCGATGCGTCCCATGTCGTGGTTGCCGAGGAAGGTCGGCAGTTCGTACACGTTGGAGTCCGCGTCGGTGTACCAGTCGTCATTCTGGAAGAACCGCGCCAGCGCGGCGTTGCCCCGGCTCCGCGACGCGAAGTTCCGCGCGGCGTCCTGGAACGGGAAGTCGAGCACCGCCTGCATCTTGTCGTGCGTCGTGTAGTGCGAGGTGAAGCTCTTCGCCGCGTCGTCGCTGCCGTCGAGGGCGACCTCGCCGAACATGAAGAAGTCCGGCTTGCCGTGCGCCCGCGCGTACCGCACGATGCCCGGCCCGAATGTCTGCCAGAACTCGTCATTGACGTGCTTCATCGTGTCGATGCGGAAGCCGTCGATCCCGAAGTCCTTGATCCACGTCTCGTAGACGTCCATGAACCCGCGGACGACGCGCGGGTTCTCGGTCATCAGGTCGTCGAGCCCGAAGAAGTCGCCGTACTGCGAGTCCTCGCCGGTGAAGGTCGTGTTGCCGCGGTTGTGGTACAGCGTCACGTCGTTGAGCCACGCCGGCACCTTGAGGTTCTTCTCGCCGTCGTCGAGCACCGGCGTGTACGGGAACGACGTGTTCGGGTCCAGCTTCGGGAAGGTGGAGGTGCCCGCGTAGTCGCGGTCGTCGAACGGCTTCCCGCCGGCCGTGCGGTACGGCCGCTGGTCCTTGGAGACGTACGCCGTGCGCGCCCCCTGCTTGTACCCGATCACGTCCGCGGTGTGGTTGGTGATGATGTCGAAGTAGACCTTCATGCCGCGTTTGTGCGCGGCATTCACCAGCGCGGCCAGGTCGTCGTTCGTGCCGAGGTGCGGGTCGATTTTCGTGAAGTCGGTGATCCAGTAGCCGTGGTAGCCCGCGGAGGGGCCGTCCTCCAGCTGGACCGCCTTGTTCTTGAAGCTGGGGGTCAGCCAGATCGCGTTGGTCCCGAGCCCCTGGATGTAGTCGAGCTTCGAGGCGATCCCCTTGAGGTCACCGCCGTTGTAGAAGCCCTTGTTGGTGGGGTCGAACCCGGAGACCAGCCGGTCGTCGCCCAGCCCACCGGTGTCGTTGGCCGTGTCGCCGTTCTTGAAGCGGTCGGCCATCACGAAGTAGAAGTTCTCGTTCGTGGCCGGACCGCGAAGCGAGTGCAGGGCTCCGCCCTTGGAAGGGGCGGGTTCGGCGTTCGCCGGCAGGGCCGTCGACGACACCGCCAGGCCGAGCGTGGCCGCGAAGGCGGCGAGGGCGGTGCGTACCGAGTTGCGCATCGTGCGGACTCCTGGCTCGTGGCTCGCCAAGACCGTAGTTCACCGTACGCCCCGGCGGAAGATCCTCTTCTTCGCCGAGGAGGATGCTCGTCGGCCGCCTGTCGGCGGCAGACGCCCGTTCTGATCCGAGATCAGGCGCCGAACATCGCGGCGGCCTACAGCTCGCCGCCCCTACCGCGCCGCCAACTACGCGTCCTGAGGTGGCGGACGAACGTACGACCTTGGGCCCGGCGGCTCAGGAGCGTTCGTAGAAGCCGTCGAGGCGACCGCGGGCGAGGACGTGACCGGCGGCGGCAAGCACGTCGCGCGGCTTGGCGGAGTCCAGGGCGGCGCCGCTCGATCCCACGGTGACCGGCTTGGCGAGGGCGAAGAGCTGGAAGACGTACCGGTGCGGGCCGTGTCCCTTGATCGGTGCTGGGCCGAGGTAGCCATGGCCCATGCCCGAACGCAGTAGGTGAACACCGCCGGAGGGGTTCTTGGCGTCGAGCGCCCCTTGGGCGAGGCCGGTGGCCGAGGGGTCGATCAGGGCGACGCAGTGGACGAACGGCGCGGCGGTGGGCGCATCTGGGTCCTCGATGACCAGCAGTAGCTGTGCGGTGCCCTCAGGTACCGGGGACCAGGCCAAGGCCGGAGAGAGGTCCTTGCCGCCGGCTCGCTTCGCGGCGTGCGCGGTCGGGATCGTCTCCTCGTGCTCGAAGTCCGGGCTGCTCAGCGCCAGCGTGTCCGCTCCGGCCAGGTTCGGTGAGTTCCAGGCGAGGCCCGCTTGCCCGGCCCGCCGATTCTTCAGCAACTTGCCAACGACTGCCATGGGTTTCTCCTTGTCGGGATGGCGCCTGGGTGGGTCAGAGCCGCCGGGTGTCGGCGGTGGCGAGCAGGGGCGCGGCGAAGCGGCAGATCTCCTCGGCCGCGTCGAACTCCTGGGTGGTCGGCTCGGCCCACTCCGGCCGGGTCGGCGCGCCGGGCCAGGTGTGGCCGCCTCCGAACACCGTCCAGGCAACGACGCGGGTTCCGCCGACGCCACCCTTCGCCGTGGTGCGGCTCGAAAGCTCGGTGGTGTGTGTCTCGCCTGGTCCGGGCGGGCATCGGTCGATGGCACGCCAGCGCTCGGCCGTCTCCTGCAGCGACAGCGTGCGGCCGCGCAGTTCGCCGTCCGGTCCGCGGTGCCGGGAGTACCCGCCGTCGATCGGCGCGATCCTGTCGGCCGTGCCGTGAATCAGCATCGCCGACACGGCGTGCGTCGGCTGAAGGTCGTGCAGGGCGGCGGGCAGCCCGCCGGCGATGGCCGCCAGCACCGCCACCTGGTCGCTCGCCTCCAGCGCCAGCCGGTGGGCCATGAACGCGCCGCCCGAGATTCCCGCCACCACGGCCCGATCCGGCGATGTGCCGTACCGGCCGGCCGACCAGTCGATGATCGCGCGAAGGAAGGCGACGTCGTCCACACCCGCCGCGTCGGTCGGCGAGACACCACGGCCGTCCGCCCAGCGCCCCTCGTAAGCGTCGGGGTAGGCGATCGGCAGACCCCACGTGTCCGCTTGCTCGTCGAAGGTGGTCCACTCGCGCATCAGCCATCCGCCGGCGTCCGGATGGTTGCCGTGAAGTGCGAGCACAAGCGGCGCCTGCCGGTCATCCGGCGCTGCTTGCGGCAGCCGGATCGTGAAGGTGCGCTCCCTCCCGCCGATCCTCAGCTCGCCAGCGACCAGATGGCCATCGCTCACCATGCGTCTGCTCCCGGAAACGATATGCGCAACTTGCCTGCGCAGTTTTGCTGTACTTTAACAGGCATGGGGGAGGGAAGGCGGCAAGCATGCGAGAAGACGCGGCAGCCATCGGCGGGGAGGTGGTCGGCGGACCGGACCCGGCGGCGATCGCCGATGAGCTGCAGTTCCTGGTCGGCGCGCTGGTCCGGCAGGTGAGAGCGGCATCGCCGTCCCGCGAAGTGACGCTGTCGCAGGTCTCGATCCTCAAACGGCTCGACCGTGAGGGCCCGCACGCCGTGGCCGACCTGGCCCGGCTAGACAAGATCACTCACCAGTCGGTCGCGGTGTCCGTGGCCGGCCTGGTCGACCGAGGGCTCGTGCTGCGCGTCCCGGACGCCCACGATGGGCGACGCAAGCTGCTGGTGATCACGGACGAGGGCAAGCGCCTGCTGACCGAACGCCAGGAGGCGGGCCACGAAAACCTCACCGACGCGATCGCCGGTCGGCTCAGCGACGCCGAGAGGGCGCAACTTACCGGAGCACTCGTGCTGCTCCGCCGGCTGCTCGACTGAAAAGCGTTCTCCGAGCCGACGGATCGCCGCAGGTCTGCTATGCGATCTGGCTTATCTCCACAAAACCGACATGCCGAATTCATCGCCTATGACCTATTCGCGCAGGTGATGGTGAGTTGCCATTGGCTGAGCCCCAGCACCCCCGCTGGGCCGAGCCGATGGAGACCCGATGCGCATCCGCACCGCCGCCGCCAGCTTCACCACACTCGCCGTGACCGCCGGTTGCGTGGTCGTCGGGTTCGGCGCGGGAACCGCCCAGGCCAGCACCTGCTCCCAGTCCTACCTGCCGCTGCCGGATTCCTCCTGCACGCCCGGCTCCTACAACCCCGACGTCACGCAGTCCACCATCGACAGCACCATTTGCGTGTCCGGCTGGACCGCCACGGTCCGGCCGCCGACCTCCTACACCAATCCGCTCAAGGCCCAGGGCATCATCGACTACGGGTACTCCGACACCACCATGTCCGACTACGAGGAAGACCACCTGGTCCCCCTCGAACTCGGCGGCGCGCCCCGGGACCCGCGCAACTTGTGGCCCGAGCCCCACTACGGCACCAAGACCGCCTACACCAAGGACGGCACCGAGACCAAGCTCAAGAACGCCGTCTGCGCCGGCACCATCACCTTGTCCGCCGCCCGAAGCGCCATCAAGAACAACTGGACCACAGCACTTCAGGTCACCGGGATCGGTTGATCACCGAGCCTGCTGTTCGTACGGCCCCGCCGCCTCGAGCCCCTCTCCATCGTTCTTCGTCAGCCCGGGTCTGTCTCAGTGACGCGGCCGTCTGTGAGGTGCAGACGGCGGGTGGTGTGCACCGCGTCGATCATCCGGCGATCGTGGGTCACCAGCAGCAGGGTGCCGGGGTAGGAGTCGAGCGCGGACTCCAGCTGTTCGATCGCCGCCAGGTCGAGATGGTTGGTCGGCTCGTCCAGAACGAGCAGGTTCACGCCCCGCGCCTGCAGCAACGCAAGGGCCGCCCGGGTGCGCTCACCAGGGGACAGCGTCGCCGCGGGGCGGGTCACATGCGCGGCGCGTAGCCCGAACTTCGCCAGCAGGGTACGGATCTCGGCCGGCGGCAGGTCGGGAACCTCCGCGCCGAAGGCATCCAGCAGGGCGCCCTCGCCGAGGAACAGGGCCCGCGCCTGGTCGACCTCTCCGATGACCACACCCGGGCCGAGCGCGGCGTGGCCTTCGGTGAGAACGGCCCGGCCCAGCAGTGCCGACAGAAGTGTCGACTTGCCGGCCCCGTTGGCTCCGGTGATCGCGACACGTTCGGCCCAGCCGATCTGCAGATCGACGGGGCCCAGAGTGAAGTCTCCGAGCCGCAGCACCGCGGAGCGCAGGGTCGCCACCACGGCACCGGCACGTGGCGCGGCGGCGATCTCCATCCGTAGTTCCCACTCCTTGCGGGGTTCCTCGACCGCGTCGAGGCGTTCGAGTGCGCGCTCGGTCTGGCGGACCTTGGAGGCCTGCTTCTCACTCGCGTCGGCACGGAAGTTCCGGCCGACCTTGTCGTTGTCTCCGCCGCCCGCGCCGCGGGCCTTCTTCCTGGCGTTCCTGACGCCCTTGGCGGCCCAGTCCCGTTGCGTCCGGCCGCGCTCCTCGAGCGTGGCGACCTTACCGGCGTACTCCTCGTAGTCGGCGCGGGCGTGCCTGCGGGCGACCTCACGCTCGGCCAGGTACGCCGCGTAACCACCGCCGTAGACGTTCACCTGCTGCTGGGCCAGGTCCAGCTCCACCACCCGGGTGACCGTCCGGTCCAGGAACTCGCGGTCGTGGCTGACCAGCACCGTGCCGGCCCGCAGGCTCGTGACGAACCGCTCCAGGCGCTCCAGCCCGTCGAGATCCAGATCGTTGGTGGGCTCGTCGAGCAGAAAGATGTCATAGCGGCTGAGCAGCAGCGACGCCATTCCCGCGCGGGCCGCCTGTCCGCCGGACAACGAGGTCATCGGCTGATCGAGGCCGGCCCCCAGGCCCAGCTCGGCGGCCGCCTCACCGGCCCGGTCCTCAAGATCGGCGCCGCCCAGGGCCAGCCATCGCTCCAGAGCGTGGGAGTAGTCGTCATCGGCCCCCTCGCGCCCATCGACCAGGCCCTCGGTCGCGTCGTCCAGCTCCCGCTGAGCCTGCGCCACCCCGGTACGCCGGGCAAGGAAACCGATCACCGTCTCACCGTCGCGCCGCTCCCGCTCCTGCGGCAGGTAGCCGACGGCCGCCGACGACGGGCTGAGCGTCACGGAGCCGCTCTCGGGGGCGAGCAGGCCCCCGAGAGTCCGCAGCAGGGTGGACTTCCCCGCGCCGTTGACCCCGACCAGCCCGACGACTTCTTCAGGGGAGACGACCAGGTCGAGCCCGGAGAACAGGGCGCGGTCACCGTGCCCGGCAGCGAGTTCCTTAGCGACAAGCGTTGCGGTCATAGACCGCCAACGCTATCCCGCCGCAGATGGATCCTGTCCCGTTCGAAGATCAGGGACGACCTCTGGGGTGCCGGCGGTGAGTGTGCCGAGGGCCACGCCTGCCCCCGAGCCACCGTCCGTCGATCCGGCCACGATGATCGCAGACGCGGCGGCGTTCAGCGCGGAATCACCCAGCCCGGCGCCCAGGTCCCGGCGGCGTCGTGGCCGGCGGCTGTGGCGGCGAGGTGGGCGCGGAGGGTGGCCAGCGCTGGGTGCGGGTTGTCGCGGTGCCAGAGGAGCGAGTGCGGGTAGACGGGCGTCGGGTCGGTCACCGGGATGCGGCGCAGGCCGTGGCCGGCGGGCCAGATGAGGCGGGTCGGCTCGCCCATGAAGGTGGCCAGGGCCGGGGTGTCGGCGATGGTGTCGAGGAGCGCGTCGGAGCCGAAATTGGGCCCGGTCGCCTCGATGG
The DNA here is from genome assembly GCF_024055795.1 of Actinoallomurus purpureus. Classification (GTDB taxonomy): domain Bacteria; phylum Actinomycetota; class Actinomycetes; order Streptosporangiales; family Streptosporangiaceae; genus Actinoallomurus; species Actinoallomurus purpureus. The sequence continues at coordinate 121,920 of NZ_JAMXMY010000018.1, forward strand.
TGAGGCCGAACTCGGCGACGAGGTCGTCGTAGTAGGCGGCCCACTCGGTACCGGGGACGATGCCGGGCATCCAGATCCGGTGCCCGGCGAGCTGAGCGAGGGTCACCGACCGGGCGCCCGCCAGCATGTGGGCGGGGCCGGTGAGGAGCTGGAGTGGCTCGTCGAGCACCCAGACGGACTCGATGTCCTCGGGAAGGGGCCGGCCGGGTACGGCGACGGCGCGGAAGGACGCGTCGATCGCACCGGACCGAATGGCGGCGACGGCCGTCTCGATGTCGAACAGCATCACCACGTCGAGCTCGATGTCGGGGTGCGCGCGGTGGAAGCCGCGCATCAGGCCCGACGGCGCGCTGCGCGAGGCGATCACGTCGACGCGCAGCGGACGGCGGCCGGGGCGCACGGACGCGACCGCGCGCTCGGCGACGCGCAGCAGCTCGCGCGCATGGGGCAGGAACGCCTGCCCATCGATGGTGAGCTCGGCGCCGCGCGCGGTGCGGGTGAACAGCCGCACGCCGAGGTTGCTCTCCAGCGCGGCGATGCGCTTGGAGACGGCCTGCTGGGTGACCGCCAGCTCGGCGGCGGCCTCCTGGAACTGCCCCGCGTCGGCGGCGGCGACGAAGGTCCGGACGGTGCCGAGGTCCATGCCGAGACCCTATGGACACAACCGTTGGTTGTGGCCGGCGGCCCTGCGGTTGTTTGATCCCCGGGTATGGCGCTCGCTTTGATGTTCCCGATCGCGGATCGGTTGTGCGGGTGAGCGGCGAGGGGCGTGGGGCATGAGGAGCGGGCACCGGCTGGGACATCTGCTCGGACATCGGCTGGGGTGGCGGTTCGGGTGGCTCTGGGGAGCGTACGGGACCAGCGCGCTCGGCACGTGGCTCGCCTTCGGCGCGTTCCCGCTGATCGCCATCCGGGTGCTGCACGCCGGACCGGCCGAGGTCGCCGCGCTCTCCTCCGTGGGGGCCGCGGTGGGCGCGGCCGTGGCGGTGCCGCTCGGCCCGTGGGTGGAGTTCCGCCGCAAGCGGCCGGTGCTGATCGCGATGGACCTGGTGCGGTTCGCGGCGCTGCTGACGGTCCCCGCCGCGTTCGCGCTCGGCGTGCTCACCTTCCTTCAGCTCCTGCTGGTCTCGGTCGTCGTCGCGGCGGCCGACATCACCTTCCGCGCCGCCTCCGGCGCGTACGTGAAGACGCTGCTGCCGGCCGATGACCTGCTCGTCGCCAACGCCCGATTCGAGTCCACGGCCTGGACGACCACGATCATCGGACCGCCGCTCGGCGGCGCGATGATCGGGCTCCTCAGTCCGGTGGCGACGGTGGTGGCCGACGCGGTCAGCTACCTGCTCTCGGCCCTGGGCATCCGTGCGACGGGCGGGCACGAGCCGCGGCCCGAGCGCCGGGAGGCCGCGCGCATGCGGGCCGGGGACCTGCTCGACGGCTGGCGGTACATCCTCGCCGACGCAACGCTGCGTCCGCTGTTCTTCAACACCGCCTTGTTCAACGGCCTGGTGATGGCCGCCCAGCCGCTGATGGCCGTCCTCATGCTCGGCCGACTCGGGTTCACACCATGGCAGTACGGCCTTGCCTTCGCCGCGCCCTCGATCGGCGGGCTGCTCGGTTCGCGGCTGGCCAGACCGCTCGTCACCCGGTTCGGGCAGCACCACGTCCTGGTCGTGGTCGGGGCGCTGCGCGCGCTCTGGCCCATCGGCCTGGCCTTCCTGGGGCCGGGCACCGGAGGGCTGCTCCTGGTGATGGGCGTCGAGCTCGGGCTCATCTTCTGCTGCGGGGTCTTCAACCCCGTCTACGCCACATACCGCCTCGAGCGCACCGCGACCGACCGGGTCGCCCGCACGCTGTCCGCCTGGGCCGTGACGACCAAGGCCTCGACCGCGCTCCTGACGGCCGTCTGGGGCGTGCTCGGCGGCCTGCTCGGCCCGCGTACGGCCATCGGCCTGGCCGGCGTGCTCCTGCTGGCGACCCCGCTGCTGCTTCCCCGGCACGACCACACGCCGCGGCACGAGCCGGAACTGGCCCGTAGCCACACATGACACACCGCAACTCGCCACTGAAGCCCGCAGGCCTCAGCTGGTCCGCCGATGCGCGTCCGCGCCGACCAGGCACCACCAAGCAAGGAGAACACTCGCGTGACACTCCCGGCTCCTCGCCGACAGCGCCGCAGACCTGCTCGCCATTCTCGCCACGTATATGCGGGATGACCACACGAACCAGTCCCCGCATTCACTTTCGGTTGCTCAGGCGAAATCAGTTGGCGGGCATGCCGAACCAGCGGGAGAGGTGGTCGTCCAGGTCCTGCTGATCGTCGCCGATCCAGGCGACGTGGCCGTCGGGGCGTAGCAGGACGCACGGAACATCCAGTACCGCAGTGGGATCCGCGAGGTAATCGACCCGGTCCGACCAGCCGCCGACGGTCAGGCGTTCGGTGCGGTCCAGCAGCAGGCCGCGGCCGCGATGCAGCAGACCGTAGAGGTGGCCCTGTTTCACGTCGATGTCGCGCAGGCGGCGGCCGAGCAGGTCGGGGCCTTCGCCGAAGTCGTAGCGGATGCCGATCGCGGTGATCTTCTCGATCAGATAGCGGTTCACCTCGTCGAAGTCCATCAGTTCGGCGAGCAGTCTGCGCACGGCCTGTGGGCCTGGTTCGGTGGACAGCAGTTCCATCTGGGCGCGGGTGTTGTCCAGCACGTCCTCGGCGACCGGATGACGTTCGGCCTGGTAGGTGTCCAGCAATGTTTCCGGCGCCCAGCCGCGGATCTGTGCGGCCAGTTTCCAGCCGAGGTTGAACGCGTCCTGAACGCCCAGGTTGAGGCCCTGACCGCCGGCGGGTGGATGGACGTGCGCCGCATCGCCGGCCAGCAGCACCCGCCCGACCCGATAATGCTCGGCCAGCCGGGTGGCATCCCCGAAGCGGGACAACCAGCGCGGGGAGTGCACGCCGAAATCGGTTCCGGCGATGGTGCGCAACTGTTGTTTGAAATCCTCGAGGGTGGGCGGTTCTGCGCGATCGCTGACTCCCGCGACGGGGACTACGACGCGATAGACCCCTTCGCCGAAGGACCTGAGCCAGAATCGCTTATTGGTCTCGCGGATTTCGGTCACCTTGGCGGCGATCTCCTCCTGCGGCACACCCACTTCCATCTCGCCCATCAGCGTCTCGGTCCGCGAGGGCTCGCCGGGGAAGCCGACGCCGAGCAGTTTGCGCACCGTACTGCGCCCGCCGTCACAGCCGACGAGGTAGCGCGAACGCAACTGTTCCCCGTCGGCCAGCTCGACGGTCACACCCTCGTCGTCCTGCTCGAAACCGGCGACCGCACAACCGCGCCGGACCTGCGCACCCAGTTCGATCGCATGTTCTTCGAGCAGGTGATCGATGACCGGCTGCGGGATGCCCAGTACATAGGCGTGCGCGGAATCCAGGCCCTCGGGCGCGGGTTTGGTGATGCCGGCGAAGATACCGCCGACCGGACGCTGTCTTCCGCGTTCGATAAAGCGATCCAGCAGTCCGCGCATCGCCATCAGCTCGATACTGCGAATATGCAGAGCGTTTGCGCGGACGAACGACACGGGCTCGGTTTCCTTCTCCAGAACGAGTACCCGCACATCGTGCAGCCGCAGTTCGGCGGCCAGCATCGCACCGGTCGGCCCGCATCCGGCAATGATCACATCGAACATGAGGGGCGCGCGATCGGCGCCGGAGGCCGGCGACCAGAGAACTCCGGGTACGTCGCCCACGGTGAAGTCGCGCTCGGTCATGCCGTTCGACGACGACTCGGCGGTGAACTGCAGAGAGTGCATGGGTGTTGCCTTTCGGGAGTGCCTTGTTGTCGAGGCGCTCCCGGCGACACCTACGTCAATCGCCCGACCGTGACGGGAAGGGGGAGCACCCACATCGATACAGCGTTCATGGGTCTCACCTCCTCGGGCGGTGTCACAGTCAACTGCAAGCTACAAGCCCGAGCATCATCCCGTCCAATCCTTTCCCAGCCACGTGATCACGATTCCGAACGGGCCCGTGCGGTTGCAGGGCGAATCCGGCGTGGCGGCCCGGCTGGTCCCGGTCACGGTCGACGGTCTGATCCTGGCTGCCCCCGAGGCGGACCGGATCTCGGTAGGCGCTGCCCTGATGAGGTTCGCTCGTGGCCACTACACGAACCGGTCGTAGGCGAGCTTGACGACCAGCGCGATGGCGCGCTGATCGTGATCCGAAGGGCGAACGGCCGTCTCATCGCGGCTGTCGTCACAAGAAAGCCCCGAGACGCGCTGTTGGCTCCTGATCGCGACGATGTGTCACTAGTTCAGCCGAGCACTCCTGAGGGAACTCAGCGCCTCGGCGCGAGCGATGATGATCAGGCGTTTCCGGTGGCGGTGTTCCGGTTCGTTGTGGAAGTCCTGTGCCGTGGTCTGGGCTGAGTGCTTTCGGTACAGCATGCTCGGTGTGCTGATGAAGTATCCGTCGCTGACTGCGTTTGCGGCGATTATGAGGCCCGTGTCCTCTGATGTGTCCAAGGCCATCCAGCCGCCCAGTGCGAGCAATAGGTCGCGCCTAATGCACAGGGTCCCGGGAACGACCGGGAGCATCCAGTCATGCTCGCGCCAGAACCGGAGTACTTCGCCGCGTTCGATGATGCCCTCTTCCGGTTCGCCGTGCTCCCATCTCTTGGTATCACCGTTTGGAAGTAGATCGAGTGCGCGTGAGGTCGTCCAGCCGATTTGAGGATTGTTCGTCAGGATCTCGATGTCATGTGAAAGCGCGCCAGGAAGAAGGCGGTCATCGGCATCGAGGTTACGTACTAGCTCGCCGGCGGCCCGAGTAAGGGCAGTAGTGCGGGCTACGCCGGGCCCGTAGGGCCGGGCGGTGCTGCCGAAGCTGATGCGTTCGTCGTGTGGAAGCGTTGCGTTGGCTTCGCCGCCATCGCCGTCTTGTTGCACGACCCATTGCCATGTCCATCCGTCCGGGAGTTCTTGCCCCAACAGGGACGCGTACGCCTCGGAGAGGAACGTTAGGTTGGGTTCGTGTACGGGAGTGACTACCGTAATGACGTGCGTCATCGCTTCCAGGGCTCCAGTTTGGTTTCTCTCTGCCGAGGTAGACGGTGGGGGACGTATGCCGGTGGCTGTCGACGACTGCCGTCGTTGCCGTCACCGTTGCCGTCAGCCGCAGCATCCTTGGCCTGGGCGAACCAGTGTCGGACGTCCGTGTCTGACTACTCTGTCATGCATCCTCAGGGAGACGGCCACCAGCTGATCCGTAGCAAGATCAAGGATGTCCAGGACCGTCTGCAGCCGTCCATTGACCTGCTTCCGAACGGCTGCGGCGTCCACGCTTCGTCAAATCCGGCAAGCAAAAGTGACCTACAACACGTATAGCCCCCCGGATTTGAGCTGCCGGCACTCTGCTGCGGAAACACATCCGAGGGGCCGGCCCGCAGAGGCCGCACGCCCGGCCCGAGGGCGGGCCGCAAGCGAGCCAACGGTGACGGAGACCGTCTACCGCAAGCAGATACGGCCGGTGATTCAGGACGGAGCCGCCGCGGTGAACGAGATCTTCTCAACGAGGCGGTGACCGATTCTGTGACGTCGCTGTGACCGGTTCCTTGGCAGGCTGCCCGGCATTCGTGTTTCCCACGAGGAAGGGTTCTTTTATGAGACGTGCGACAGCCGGTGGCGTGGGCGGCTTGGCCTGCGTAATGCTGACGCTGGGCAGTGCGGCACCGAGCATCGCCGTGCCGGCCGCCGCCGTGGCGAGTCGGTCGGCTTCGGCTGTCGACTGGAGGCCCTGCCCCGCCTATTCCGATGAGGTGATCCTGAGCCTGGGCGCCACCAGCGCGCAGATACCGCAGTTCCGCGCACAGATGAAGCGCCTGGAATGCGGGACGATCAGCGTCCCACTGGATTACCGCCACCCGGAGGGCCGGAAGATCAGCATCGCGGTCACCCGGCTGGGTGCCATGGACACCAAACACCGGCTCGGCGCGCTGGCGATGGCCCCGGGCGGGCCCGGCGGCAGCGGATATCTCGACCCCATCGCCATGACGCTCAGGAACAAGGAGATCGCCCGGCTCAACGACCGGTACGACCTCATCGGCTTCGATCCCCGCGGGGTCAACTACAGCACCAAGACCAACTGCGTGGGTACGCCTCCTCCCAATGCGGGACCCGGACCACTGACCAAGGCGTCGGCCAAGCGGATCTACGAGGCTCAAGCGGCGGACAACGCCGCCTGCGGGCGGTCCGATCCGGCCTTCCTCGGGCAGCTCACCACCGCGAACGTGGCCCGGGACCTGGATCGGGTGCGGGCCGCACTCGGCGAGCGCAGGCTCAACATCCTTGGCTTCTCCTGGGGCACCTGGCTCGGCGCGGTGTACCGCAGCCTATTCGCCGGCCGTACGGGGCGCGTCTTCCTGGACAGCCCGGCGCCGCCGTATACCAGCTTCGCCGAGCATGACAAGGGGGTCGCCGAGGCCACAGAGCGGAATTTCGGGCGTATGGCGGCGTGGCTCGCGCGTTACCACACGACGTACGGCCTGGGCGCCACCGCACAGCAGGTGCGGGCCGCGGTCTTGAAGCTGCGCCACGAGTATGACGCCAACCCCAAGACGTTCACCGACCTGAACAGAGCCATCGACGGCGCCTCGATCGCCCAACTGGCCGGCACGACCTCACCCCAATGGCCGCAGGCCGGTCGGGCGCTCGCCGAGCTGCGGGACGCGACCAGCCCCCAAGCACCGCCCACCGTCAAAAAGATCTTCGGCGCCGAACCGGCCAAGCCCGTCCCCGGCGCACCCGAGATGCAGAACATGACGATGAACCGGGCGACCATCTGCAACGAAGATCAGAGCCGGCGCGGCTTCTCCGCCGCCTGGACCGCCTACCAGCAGCGCCTCAAGCGCAACCCGGTGACGGCCTACTACTTCGGCGGCGGATGCGCCGGCTGGCCGCTGCCCGTACAACAGACCCGGGTACACCGCACCGCGGGGTCGCTGGTGTTGTCCGGGCACCGTTACGACACCATGTCCGCCTACAAGTGGACCCTGCAGATGCAGGTCGCCATCGGCGGCAAGGTCTACACCGTCGACGACGACGTCCACGTATCGGCCACACGCGTGCCCGAATGCGCCGCAGACGTGGCGGCCTACTTCACCACTGGCCGGATCGACCACGGCTGCGACGGAGAGAAAATGCCAACCCCATAGGACCACAACGAGCCGGATCCCGGACCTGACCACTCCACCGGAACCGGTCAGCGGACAGGACAGATCAGGATCCAGCCGGCAGCAAGTGGCCCAATGAGCCGGCCGGCAGCTCATTGGGCCGCCGGGCTTCGCACGACTTTCGCCGTCGCCCGGTGCAAGGGCGCTTGGGAAGCTGGGGGATGCCCTCGGCTGAGGCCGTTGCCATGACCGGGGGTGCGGGGGCGGAGCGCGAGTGACCGGGGGGCAGCAGCGCGTATCGCTCCCGAGTGCGCTGGGCCATCAGCATAAATCTGATTATCAGATATGCTGGCCTCATGAGGACCATGACCGCAACCGAAGCCTCCCGGAGGTTCTCTGACCTCCTCGACGCCATCGAGCGAGGCGAAACCATCACCATCACCCGGGGCAATCGCCCGGTCGCGGAGATCGGTCCCGCGCACCGCCGCACGGGCGCTGACCTGCGGGCGGCGCTGGACGGTATCGAACCGCCGGATGACCGGTTCGCTGAGGACATCAACAGCGCTCTGGATCTGCTCACGACGGAGGAGCGGGACCCGTGGGCCGACGCCTGATCCTCGACACCAACATCCTGATCGCGTACGAACGGGGTGCCATCGACCGGGCCGCCCTCGACGATGACGAACTGGCCGTCGCGGCGGTGACGATCGCCGAATACCGCGTGGGGATAGAGCTGGCCGACACCGTCGCGCGTGCCGCCGACCGTTCCCGTGCACTCGCCGCGATCACTTCGGTGGTCGAGGTGCTGGACTACACCGACACCACGGCCGCCCATCATGCCCGCCTGATAGCGCACGTCCGCCGCGCGGGCACCCCCCGGGGAGCACACGACTTGATCATCGCGGCACACGCGACAGAGACCGGCAGGACGATCCTGTCCCGCGATGCCAAGGTACGCTTCGCCGATCTCCCCTTGGTGATCGCAGCCACAGCCACAGGACCAGAGGGTCGGGGACCGGCGGTTAGGCCGGTCCCTAGGTTGCGTCCATGACGTGGCGCCATGGTCAGGGTCAGGACGACGTCGCGCTGCGCCGACGACTCCTGCTGTAGGCCTCGACGCTCTTGTAGACGGCGTTGCCTACGACGTTGACGACAGCACCGACGATGAAGGCGCCGAGGAAGTCGACGGCGGCCGCGCCGCCGATGAGTTCGCCGATGGTGGCGCCGCAGCTGCAGACGAGCATCGCCGGGAAGGACCCGTCGGTCCTGCGGCGGTAAGGCCTACCGCACCCGCCGCCATCTGTAGAACCGTGCACCCATCAGGCCAGTCTGATCCGACGTCCAGCCCCATCGTGAACACCAGCCGACGTTCGTCCGCCGAGAAGAAGAAACACGGTGATCTTCACGCATTCTGGGCTCGCTTACGCCCATCACGCGATAGAAGCGAGTGATGCGGGTGTTTGCCCGCTGACGTACACCATCACTCCAACATGTCCCGAGAGGACCTCAGTGGCTTCGATCGACTTGAACAACGTGCTCGACAAGGCGTGGGCGGACAAGAGCCTCCCGGAGATCATGGCCGCGCCGGTGGCGGCCCTGAGGGGGATCTCAGACCGTACCGGCGAGCTCCTGAACGAAGCACTCGGCATCAAGACGGTCGCCGACCTGGCCAATCTGCCGTACGCCCGCTGGGCCCAGGCCTTGGCCGAACTGGACGCGGCCGCCAAGTAACGAGCCCCCAGCACGTCGGTCGTGGCGTTGCCCCACTCACCTCGGGGTTACGACCCGGCGGAGTCGACACTCTGGCGGGTCGTAACCCTCGACGGCCGGCCTGAGGTCGCGCCAGATGGGTTCACCTAGTCCTCCGGAGGATGCCCCGGCCTTCAGGCCGGGGAGGAATCCGGGCTCCGTCAGGAGCTTAACGTCCAGGACGGTCCACAGCCGTTTGGTGACCTGCTGTCGAGCGGCTGTGCCGTCCAGGTCCGTTCTGCTGATGCTCGTCTTCCTGGGAGTCACCGGTGGCGGGGTGCACGTCGCACGTCGGATTCGCTAGGCAGGGCGACGACCCGGCCAGATGGACGTGGTCGGCTTGTGACGGCCTGCCTAGCGACAGCCTCCTTGCCGTCGGCGTTGACGGCGCAAAAGGTGAAATTAGGACGGCCTGTCGTCCATGGCGGCGTCAAGGTGTCCAAAGTGGCCGTCCCGGCGGCAAGGAGCCTCAGCGCGGGACTCGGAGACAGGTGTCAGCCAAGAGGGGCTGCGACCGGGGGTGCGGGGGCGGGGCCCCTGCATCGTGGGTTCCAGGGGGTCGTCCCGCTGGGAAAGCACAAAGCCCCCGGCGAAGTCGATCGAAGATCGACGAGCACCAGGGGGCGAGTGGGCAGGGGCGGGGTCGAACCGCCGACCTTCCGCTTTTCAGAAGTGACATCACCCCTGCTCACAAGCGCCCCACGGCAGACGGCGGCGCATAAGGCAACTGGCTAGGCCACCTTGGCAATCTTGCATTCAATGCCTGCCGGTCCAACGGGAACTTGCGCCGCAGTGTTTCCTCCGAAGGAGGTCGTGCCGCGAACCTCGAAGGTCTGAACGCCGATCCTCTGGTGAGAGGCTGCATCCAGCACCTCGACGGTAACTGAGTAGCTCGTCGCGTCGCCTGTAATCGTGCCGCTGATCGTTACCGTGCCCTGTGATCCGACGGTATTCACCTGGCAATCGACGTTGGTCCTGTAGCTCTTCGGGCCAAGGGACGGGGCACTCCCTCCTGGCACACCGATCAAGGAGAGCACAGCGAATAGTCCCAGGAACCCCAGCACACCCAAGGCGATAATCATGTAAGTCTTCCGCCTGGGATGCGGAGGCGAGCCGTATTCATCGTTGGCCATGGTCCACTCGTGAGTCGGCATCCCTGTCCCCGTAACCCTGATCGATCCTGCTAGGCGAAGTCAGCGCAGGTCAGTGTATATCTCAGTAGGTGCGGCTTGATCTTGTTCGCTGCGGCTAAACGATCTTCGGTTCCGGTTCGTGGAAGCTTGCGGCACCCGCTGCGGACAGCGCCGGCTCAAGCACGAGCCGAAAGCGAATGGCGTCATGTTCCGACAGCACCACCACTGACCAAGCTCTTGCGCTGGCATCTGACCGAGTTCGACGCCGGACCGGAACGGCCAGTCTTCGCCGGCGTACGCGGCCGCAGACTGGCGACGATCACCTACGGCGCGCGTGGGACAAGGCACGCACGGCCACTCTCAGCCCCGCTGAGTACGCTTCACCGCTCGCGCGACGCGTCTATGACCTCCACCACGCCTGCCTCTCCACGTGGCTCAACGGCGGCGTCCCCCCGCCCAAGTCGCCGAGTAGGCCGGCCACAGCGTCTCCGTCCTTCTGAAGGTCTACGCCAAGTGCATCCAGGGCCAAGACGAGACCGCCAAGCGCCGCATCGAGGCAGCTCTTCGGGGCTAAAACGTGGGCACGTATTGGGCACAGCCACCCGCCACCAGCCGGTGACGGCCGAACACAACCGGACACATAGCGAACAGCGCCCGACCTTGTTCATGCAGGTCGGGCGCTGTCTCGAGCAGAGTGAACAGCTCGGCGAGTGGGCGTAGGGCTTCCTGGGGGACGGCGTTGATCTGTTCCTCAGCAACCGGGTCCAGGCTGAGTCGATACACCTACCGGCCGCTCTCTCGCTCGGCGAGGATCTCGCGCCACGGTCTTGTCTGCGGCATCGGCTCCCCGGCAAGGATCTGGTCGGCTCTGGCGTGCATGCGCCGACGACCTTCGGGGTCTCGTGTCGAGTCGCAAGCTGAGATCCACCAGCGATGCACGAAGTCGCTCAGCACGCCGAGGTCGAGGTTGACCCGTACTTCATCGAGTACTGCTTTGAGTCCGGCGTCGAACGCCTCACGATCTTGGGGTACGACCAGGGCAGCCCGAATAGCGCGCAGGCTCTTGGCTGGATCGGGCACACCGGCAGGGACGAAGTCGTGTGGTTGCGCGGTCATCCTCGCCTCCTCTCCCTGCCGCAGAGCTTACAGAGTTAGCCTGAGACCGCGGCCGGACGTGGGAGATCGCCTGTGCCACGGGCTGGGACGAAGCCGGCACCGCGGCGGCCGTGGGCGGGGGTGCGGGGCGGAGCCCCCGCATCGGGGGTTCCAGGGGGTCGTCCCCCTGGGAAAGCACAAAGCCCCCGGCGAAGTCGATCGAAGATCGACGAGCACCAGGGGGCGAGTGGGCAGGGGCGGGGTCGAACCGCCGACCTTCCGCTTTTCAGGCGGACGCTCGTACCGACTGAGCTACCTGCCCGCGCGGCGCCGAACGGCGCCTCAGCGGTCCTGACGGGATTTGAACCCGCGGCCTCCACCTTGACAGGGTGGCGAGCACTCCTAGCTGCTCCACAGGACCTTGCTTTTTTAGTACCCCCGGAAGGATACCGTGCCCCCAACGGGATTCGAACCCGCGCTGCCGCCTTGAAAGGGCGGAGTCCTAGGCCGCTAGACGATGGGGACTCCGACGGTCTGGCCGCCGTTGCCCTTGCCGCCTTGCCGTCGGGGACTCCGTCAGCATAGGGGACAACCGCCCCAACCACCAAAGTGATTCGCTCCCTACCGTGGCCGGCCCGCCGCGGACGGGCGGGGCGCGGCGGTCGACGGGGTCGGGGTGAGCGGCGTCCCGGACGGTGTCTGCGCTGGTGGCGGGCTGATCGGGCGGTCCGGTTTGGACTCCAGGGTGCGCTCGATCTGGGCGGAGGTGAGACCTAGGCCACCCAGGCGGATGTCGTCCCAGCCCTGGAGCCGGTGGCTGGCCCGGTTGAAGTACAGCACCGACATCTCGATCGGAGTGGGCTGCTCGTGTTCGAGGCCGCGCAGGCCGGCTCCGCCGGTCGATCCCTGGATGAACAGCCGGGTGCCGGTCTGCAGGAGCCGTGTGGACCGCTGGTGGGTGTGACCGGCCAGGATGAGGGGGGCGGTGCCGTCGAACGCCTGGCCTTCGTTCGGGTCGTGGGTGAGGACGATGTCGGGGTTCTTGCCGAGGGTGCGGAGCCTCTGCACGGCGGTCCGCCCGTACGCGAGCATCTCCTGGGCGCCGACCTGGTCGCCGCGCGTGGTCTTGTCGGGGGTGAACCGCGGGTCGGGGGTGCCGAAGATGCGCAGGCCTCCCACGTCGGCGACCTGGTCGTCGAGGACGACGGCGTTCTTCTGGCGGCGTACGGCCTTCTCGATGGAGGTCGAGTCGTGGTTGCCGCGGATGAAGACGTAGGGGACCTTGAACTTGCTGATGCTGTTCGCGAACTTGTCCTCGGCCTTGGTGCCGTGGTCGGTGAGGTCGCCGGTGTCGATCACGACCTGGATGTGGAACTGGTTGACGACCTGGCGGATGACGTTCCAGGCGACCGGGTTCAGGTGGATGTCGGAGACGTGGAGGACGCGGATGGTGGTGGGGTCGGGCTCGTACGTCGGCAGGGTGGAGGTCACGTCGTAGAGGCGGGACATGTTGCCGACGAGCCGGGCCAGTTGCTCCCGGTACGCCCCGATGCGCGACACGAGGGTCTTCGCGTCGCCGACGACCTGTGGGGCGCTGGCGAGGATGCCGGTGAAGCGCGGCTCGGCGATCGATTCGGGGTTGAACGTCAGGCTGCCGAGCAGGCCGACGATGATCAGGCCGTTCAGCGCGCTCACCGTCGTCCACAGGGTGCGCCGCCAGTTGCGGAAGACGAGCGCGCCGGCGAGGGCGGCGCAGGCGAGGGCGGCCGCGGCCCCCTTGGCCGCCATCTCGATGAACGCGTGCCGGACGTCGCCGCCGATCGTGTCGGAGAGGCGGTCGAAGGCGGAGGGGTTCTCGATGAGTTCGCGGGCGCGGTCGGGGCGGAGGCGGATCACCTGGGCGTCGATCCGTACGGGGCCGACGTGGCTGTCCAGACGGAGCGTGCCCAGCGGAGGGATGTCGATCACCGTGCCGCCGGTCGCCGACGGGTGCAGCGTGAAGTGGACGTCGGCGGGGCCGACGTCGGTCTGGGCGTGGCCGCCGGCCAGGAGGCCGATCCAGCCGCCGACGAGGCCGACGGCGATGACCGCCGTGACGCGCCCGGCGAGGCGTACCCGCCGCCGCTCGGTGAACCGCCGCAGTTGGTTCCATGCTCGGGTCAACACGTGGGTACCTATGCTCATCCGGACCAGGATCCACGCACAATGGCGGCGTGATGGAGGTAACGCGTGAAGAGTTCGAGGATCTGGTCGCCGAGGCGCTCGACACGGTCCCGGCCGGTCTGACCGCTCTGATGAACAACGTAGTGGTGCTGGTCGAGGACGATGCGCCCGACCCAGGCCTCCTCGGCCTGTACGAGGGCGTGCCGCTGACCGAACGCGGTGACACGTACGCGGGCTATCTCCCCGACCGCATCACCATCTACCGCCGGCCGCTGCAGGCGATCTCCCGCACCCGCGACGACCTGGTCAAAGAGGTACGGACGACGGTGGTGCACGAGATCGCGCACCACTTCGGCATCGACGATGAACGATTGCACGAACTCGGCTGGTGATCCCGATTGCGCACGTTGGGTCACCTTCTCTGAACGCAGCGTGAGATAATCCCCGGCAGACCGACCGCACGTGGATGGCGGCCGGACGACGTTCACCGGCAGGAGAGCGCGCGTGGGAAGACATCGGCGGCCCTTTGATCGCCAGGTCACCTATCACGAAGTTTTCGGAGTCGGTGAGTTCCGCTCGATCTGGACCGCTCAGACGCTGTCGTACATCGGCGATCAGCTCGCCCAGATCGCTCTCGCGGTGCTCGTCTACAACAACACCCATTCGGCGCTGCGCACATCCGTCGCGTACGCCCTGACCTACCTTCCATCGATCATGGGCGGCCCGGTCCTCTCGGTCCTGGCCGACCTGATCCCGCGCCGCCGCGTCATGATCGTGTGTGACGTCGCCCGGATGGGCATCGTGGCGCTGATGACGCTCCACCACATGCCCTTCGCGGTGCTGTGCTTCCTGATCTTCTGGACCGTGCTCCTGGGCGCCCCGTTCACCGCCGCGCGCGCCGCGCTGCTGTCAGAGGTGCTGCCGGGCGACATGTACGTCGTCGGCTCCGCGATCAACAACATCACCCACCAGCTCACCCAGATGCTGGGCTTCCTGGTGGGCGGCGCGGTCATCTACGCCGTCGGCACGCACCAGGCGCTCGCGGTGGACGCGGCGACGTTCGCCATCTCGGCGGTCATCCTGGTGGCCGGCGTACGGCCTCGGCCCGCGCCGCGCCGGGAGGGCCGGACGCGCCCGTCGCTGTGGACGATCACGAGGCAGGGTGCGCGGCTGGTGTTCCGCGACCGTACTCTGCGGCCGTTGGTGTGCTTCGCGTGGCTGTGCGGGTTCTACGTGCTTCCAGAGGGCCTGGCCGCGCCGTACGCCCGGACGTTCGGCGCGGGGCCCGTGATCGTCGGTCTGCTGATGTCGGCGATGCCGTGCGGCATGGTGCTGGGGGCGTTCGCGTACAGCCGGTTCGTCCACCCCGACGACCGCCTGCGGTTCATGGGCTGGATGGCGATGCTGTCCTGCGCGCCGCTGCTGGGCGCGGGGCTGCGGCCGCCGCTGTGGGCCGTGATCGTGCTGTTGGCGCTCTCCGGCGTGGGCAGCGCCTACCAGCTGGCGGCCAACGCCGCGTACGTCGCCGCGGTGCCTCCCGCCGGGCGCGGCCAGGCGTTCGGGCTGGCACAGTCGGGCATCCTGGCCAGCCAGGGCATCGGCATCCTGATCGGCGGCGCGCTGACCCAGGTGCTGGGTCCCGAGCCCGTCGTCGCCCTCGCGGGGATCGCCGGCCTGTCGGCCGCCACGATGCTCGCGATGTCGTGGACGCGGATCAGGGGAGAGGTGATCGCGTCGAGCCAGGAGCGCGCGATGAGCGCGGCCGCCTGACCGTACGCGCGGGCTATCCGACGCCCTTGGTCTGCTTGTTGATCAGGTCCTGGGCGATCGAGGTCTCCTTGCCCTCCTCCGGGATGATCAGCGTGGCGGCGACGTACAGCAGGATGCCCGCGCCACTGGTCAGTACGGTCACGACGGCCAGCACGATCCGTACGATCGTCGGGTCGACGCCGAAGTACGCACCGGCGCCGGCGCACACTCCCGTGATCATGCGGCCCTCGCGTGCGCGGGTGAGACGGCGCGGTCCGCTGCCGTCGGTGTGGAAGGTGTTCTCGCTCATGGTTCGATCGTGCCCGCGAACGGCCCCGATCGCCATGGGGGCTTGCCCTGAGGCGCCCCTGAGAGTCCCCTGATCACCGGATCGCCACATCGACGTACGCTGTGCTGCGAGGCATGGGAGGACCGATGGATCTGCTGCGCGTCGACGACCGGCTCACCGATGAGGAGCGCCTGGTCCGCGACACCGCCCGGCGGTACACCGCCGACCGGATCGAGCCGCACGTCGCCGACTGGTTCGAGGAGGGCGTCTTCCCCGCGGCGGAGCTCGCGCCCGAGCTGGGTGAGCTGGGCTTCCTGGGCATGCACCTGTCGGGGTACGGCTGCCCGGGGGCCGGCGCGGTCGCGTACGGGGTCGCCTGCCGGGAGCTGGAGGCCGCCGACTCCGGGCTGCGCAGCTTCGTGTCCGTGCAGGGATCGCTCGCGATGACGGCGATCCACAAGTACGGCTCGGAGGAGCAGAAGCAGGAGTGGCTGCCCCGCATGGCCGCGGGCCGGGCCATCGGCTGCTTCGGGCTGACCGAGCCCGACCACGGCTCCGACCCGGCGAACATGCGCACTCACGCCAAGCGCGAGGGCTCCGACTGGATCCTGAACGGATCCAAGATGTGGATCACGAACGGCTCGATCGCCGACGTCGCGGTCGTCTGGGCGCGTACGGACGACGGCGTCCGCGGGTTCCTCGTCCCGCGCGGCACTCCGGGGTTCACGACGCGGGACGTCCACAAGAAGCTGTCGCTGCGCGCCTCCGTGACCTCCGAGCTGACCCTCGACGACGTACGCCTGCCCGGCGACGCGCTGCTGCCCGGCGTGAAGGGCCTCAGGGGGCCGCTGGGCTGCCTGTCGGAGGCGCGGTACGGCATCATCTGGGGCGCGGTCGGGGCGGGCCGCTCCTGCTACGAGACGGCCGTCGCGTACGCCCGTACCCGCGAGCAGTTCGGCCGGCCGATCGGGGCCTTCCAGCTCACCCAGGAGAAGCTCGCCTGGATGGAGGTGGCGCTGGGCCAGGCGGGGCTGGTCGCCCTGCACATCGGGCGGCTGAAGGAGGCCGGCGAGGTCACGCCGCAGCAGGTGTCGTTCGGCAAGCTCGCCAACGTACGGGCCGCGATCGACGTCGCCCGCCAGGCGCGCTCGGTCCTCGGCGCGAACGGCGTCACCCTGGAGTACCCGGTGATCCGGCACATGAACAACCTCGAGTCCGTGCTGACGTACGAGGGCACCCAGGAGATCCACACACTCGTGCTCGGCGAGGCGATCACCGGCCTGCCCGCCTACCGCTGACCGTCCCGCCAAAGGCCCGGCAAATTGTCGCATATGACCTGATCACGGGGGCGTCGCGCCGGGTTTGACCCGCGCCCGCCTACGGGAATGTCTGCTCTCGGCGACAGGCCGAGTCGGATCCGATCGACTGGGAACCGCCGCTCCAAGGGGGAGGTGGGACCATGACGACGCCACGCTTGACGATCACTTCGGGCTGGCTGTCATTCGCCGGGATCCTGGCGATCGTCGTGGGATTGTTCAACGTGATCGACGGACTGGTCGCGCTGCTGCGGGCGGACTACTACCTGGTGACCGACCGCGACATCCTCATCCTCGGCTTCACCGCCTGGGGGTGGATCTGGCTTATCCTCGGGGCCGTCCAGATCGTCGTCGGCGCGGGCATCATGGCCGGCCGCATGTGGGCGCGTACGGCGGGTGTCGCCCTGGCCGTCCTGGCGGCGCTCGGCCATCTGGTGTTCCTTCGGGCCTTCCCGGTGTGGTCGGTGATGGTCATCGCCCTCTGCGTCATCGTCGTCTACGCGCTGACCACCCCACCCCGAGGCTCCCGGGCCGCCTGACCGCGTCCCCCGCGGGCCTGGCGCCTCCAGTGCCGGCTCCGCAGGCAGGTGACGCGGCGGGCTTCGGTGGCCGGCCTACGGGCCGCCCGCCGAGGAGTGGCGTGCGCACGGCTTCGCGGCCGAGCCGTCGCACGCGCTTCGGGTCGCTACCGGCGTGGGAAACGCCGGTCTTACCGTGCTCACGGCCGGTCGATCGGCACGGTGGCGGCCTCGCGTCGGCACAGACAGAACAGGTGCCCCGCCGGATCGGCGAACACCCGGAACCGATCCCCTCCCGGCTGGTGGTCCAGGACGACCGCGCCCCCGCCGACGAACCGCCGGTAGAAGGCGGCGAGTTCTCGCGGCTCCCCACAGTCGAGCGTGACGGGCAGCAGGCCGGCGATCGCGGTCATGAGAGCTCCTTGCCGGGGCATCGGATCGTCACGGCCACCGTGCCATGGCACGAGGCCCTCCGCCCACGGGTATTCCGCGCGCGCGGTGTACGGTGCCTCCGGTACGCTCATGGTCAGCGGGGCGTTAGCTCAATTGGCAGAGCTGTGGACTTTTAATCCATAGGTTCCGGGTTCGAGCCCCGGGCGCCCTACCACTTACCTTGCCGCTGACCTGCGGTTTCTTCGGTTCGCCGGATCTTGCAGTGATCGTTTCGGGGCGGTGGGTGCTCCGTGGGTGCTCTTTTGTTGCGCTGCCCGAGGCGCCGGATGGCCACCGGGCGGGTGAACGACAAGCCCGGCCCTGCACGGTCGCCGAAGGCGTGAGCGGCACCGCGCGTGACCTCATCAACGGCCCTGCTTCATACCGGCGACTCGTCGCCCGGCCTGACCGACCCCGAGCGTCTGGAACGGATACTCACCGGCCTCCTGGCCCGATATCGCGCTGCCGGACTTCTGGCGATCCCCGACCCGGCCGTGGCCGCCGGCCACTTCGTCGCGCTCCGCCATCGGATCTGATTGGATCGGCGCCGTCCCGGTGTCCCGGAATGTTCGGGTTCATTGGATGCGCGCGGCACCTGTCGTTAAACGATTGTTTGACGACAGCATTGGCGCCGGCCGCTGACACCGCGTCCGACGGCAGTCCGGCCGTGAGGGGTCACCAGCGGGCAGCGGGCACCGTCGCCGCCATCTGCTCCAGCCGCTCGAAGACGAGCTTGGCGTCGGCGACGGCGACGGCGACGGCGTCGTGCGAGCCGCCGAGCGGCTGGTCGCGACTCAGCCTCTCAGCGTCGCGCGCGAGCGCTGGATGGCTCGACGAGGCGATCGTCGGAGACCCGAGTGCCGGCCTGCTTGACGTGCCTCAGCACGGGTGAGACCTCCATGCTCTGCAGCCCGGTCAGGGACCCGATGCGATCCGAAGTGAACTCGAACAGTTCGTCGAGGTCCCGGCAGTGTGCGACGGCGTGGATGTTCCAGGGCCCGGAGATGGCTGAGACGAAGGCGATCTCGGGTTCCTGCGCGAGTGTGCGGCCCGCGCTCTTCACCGCCGACGGGTGCATGCGAAGCCAGAGGTTCGCGCGAGCGTGATACCCCAAGGCTGCTGCGGCGGTCTCGACGTCGATGTGGACGACGCGGTGCTGGAGCAGAGCATCAAGGCGTCGCGAGACGCGTCCCGGAGTGAGGTCGGCGGCTGTGGCGAGATCGACGAGACTGGCGCGGCCGTCTGCAGCGAGCGCATCGAGCATCTTCTCGTCCTCGGGGGTGAGGCGCAGGGGCTCGCGAGTGACGACCGGAGACTCGGTGAAGGGGGGCCCGCCGCTCCCCAGCGCTGCTTCCTCCTTCGGGGACAGTGTGCCCTGCAGGGCGGACCAGTAGTGGCCGCGGCCTCCGAGGAATTGGCGGAGCATGGCGAAGGCGTTGATGTCGATCACCGCTGCAGTGCGGGGAAGCCGCTGCCCCAGGAGGTCCTCGCGTTGTTCCCGCGTCCGGGATTGCGTCGCGCAGGTGATCTCGCAGCCCGCCGCGCTCAGGGCTACCCAATTGACGTCGTCACGATTGGCGAGCGCGTCGGCGATCGCCGCGACACCGCCGGGGCGGCAGCGCAGTCGCACCAGCCACCTGCTCTGCCCCAGGGCGCCCGGGTTGACCACGCCGGCCACGCGGATGACGCCGTCGGCGCGCAGGCGGCGATACCGACGGTTGACGGCGCCCTCGGTCAGGCCGAGGGCGGTCGCGATCGCGGCGAACGAAGCCCGCGGAGCGATCTGCAGCGCCCGAATGATTCGTACATCGTCAGGCTGTATCGAAGCGGATTCCGTCATAAGCGCCCTTGCCATGTCGGCAATCGTACAAACGAGCGCTCGTGGCTCGCCTGCGATGCAGTGCGGACGAAACACTTGAAGCGCACGGGTTGAGGGGCCACAGCAGCGGGAACCGCCCTGTGCCGATCCCGGGGCCTCGACGATGCCCGAACGGAGTACAACGCTCGAAGAACGGAGATGACGCTGAATGTCATCGACTGGCACCGAACAACACCCACCGACCGCTCTCATCATCGGGGCCTCGCGCGGCCTCGGCCACGCGATGGCGGCGGAGTTCCTCGACAGGGGCTGGAACGTCGTCGGCACCGTTCGCGACACCACTGCCCGAACGCCGCTGCACGATCTCGCGGACCACGCCGACGGGCGGGTGACCATCGAGCATCTCGACATCAACGACCCCGGCCAACTGCCCCCGCTGCACGAACGTCTGGCGCACCGCCGACTCGACGTGCTCTTCGTCAATGCGGGCACCACCAACAATGAGCAGATGCCCATCGGCGCGGTTGCGACAGCCGACTTCATCGACGTGATGGTCACCAACGCGCTCAGCCCCATGCGCGTCATCGAAGCTCTCGAAGACCTGGTGTCACCGGCGGGGCTCATCGGGGCGATGTCCTCCGGACAGGGCAGCATCACGAACAACACGACCGGAGGCCGCGAGGTCTACCGAGGGAGCAAAGCAGCCCTGAACATGTTCCTGCGGAGCTTCGCGGCCCGGCAAGGTGAGACGCAGCGCGCCTTCGTACTCATGGCGCCGGGCTGGATACGTACCGCCCTGGGTGGTCCGGATGCGCCGTTCACCATCGAGGAGACCGTCCCCTTGCTGGTGGACGTCCTGCTCTCCCAACTGGGCACGCCCGGCCTGGCGTACCTGGACCGCTTCGGCCAGACCGTCCCTTGGTAAACCCTGCGGCCCACCCCAGCACTCATCAAAAGGTGTCGTCGTCCTCGTCCAGCTCGGGCGTGTCCGGGTCGCGCAGCGGGCGCAGGCCGCCGCCGGCCGGGGTGGAGGCGGTGAAGCTGTAGCGACCGAGCACGTTGAGGTTGCGGTGATTGAGCGGGGCAAGCCGGGCGGTGTCCTCGTCGCGGATCTCGTTGCCTTCGTCGGGGAGCCGGTCGACGGCGGCGTCAATGTACCGCGTCGTCCAGAGCACGACGGCGCCCCGGACCAGGCCGAGCGCGCCGAGCTGGTCCTCCATCCCGTCCCGGTACGCCTGGTGGATGGTGCCGCGCTTGCCGTGGCACACGTCCCGGGCCAGCTTGTGGCGCGACTCCTGCACGGTGAGCTGCCGGTTCATCTTGGCCAGGTTCACGCGGTTACGGGCCAGGTCCTCCAGCACCCGTACGAGCCGGTCTCCACCCCGGGCAGGGTCGCGCGCCAGAACCGCTGGTCGTCCAGGTCGCGGAACCGCGGGCTGAAGTTGTAGCCAAGGATCTTGAACAGGCCGAACACCATGTCGGAGTAGGAGGCGTTGTCGGTGGCCACCATCTCCGGCTTCACCCCGCCGTCCAGGTTCAGCAGCGCGTCCAGGATGTGCAGGGAGTCGCGCGGGGTGCCCGGGACGACCATCTTGCCCGATGCCCGCGACCTGGTCGTTGACGGCGTTGAGTCAGGTGATGCCGCGCTTGAAGCCGAAGTACTTCGGCGACGGCGCCGCGCTGATTGGTGCGCGCGGGATCGATAAACCGCAGCCCGTCCACGGAGGCGAGCAGGCCCTCGCCCCAGAACCGGACGATGGGCACCTCGGCCTGGGCGGCGATCAGCTTCGCGCACGAGCCGGGACCGGCTCAGCGCCTCGTAATTCGGGTTCACCACCCCTCATATGCCGGTATCGCCGGAGTCGTTTGCCTGCTCGGCGGGGGTGCCGCAGGCGCATCCGGCGGTGGTGGCGGTGGCGCTCTTGCCGAGGGTGTCGGCGCCGGCCGGTGGAGGGCGAACTACGCGTAATCGGAAACTTTTTGGTCTGACGGCGTATCTACACCACCAGTAAGGCCATGCCCCGAGGAGAGGAGCTGTACCGGATGGTGCGCCGCGTTCGTGTGCTGTTGGTGTCTGCGTTGTTGCTGGTGACGGGCTCGGTGATGGTGTCCGGGCCGGCCTCGGCTGTCATCGGCGGGTCAAAGAGCACTTACGGCCCATGGGCGGTGCGCATGCTTGTCGACGGCAAACCGGTGTGCACCGGGACGGCGGTCACGAAGCAGTGGGTCATCAGCGCCTCGCACTGCTTCTTCGAGCAGGGGCAGTCGGTCGCCGACAAGCGGATCTCGTTCCGGGTCGGCAACCTCGACATGCGTAAGGGCACCACTGTCCGCCCGGTGGGCAAGCGGGCGGGGAACTCGCGCGCTGACATGATGCTCATCAAGGTCTCGCCGATGAAGATCCGCCCGGTGCGCTTGGCCAAGGCCCATGTCCACCCCGGTGAGATCGTGCGGCAGTACGGGTGGGGCGCCACCTGCACCAAGGATGAGAACACCTGCCAGTCGCCCGTGCTCAAGCAGTCGAAGCTGCGGGTCGTACGGTCGGACGCCCGCCGCTGCGAGGGCTACGCCGAACCGGGCGGCACGGACTTCTGCATGGAGAAGGTGTCCGGGATTCCCGCCGGCGGCGACTCTGGAGCCCCGGTGATGAGCATCGGCGCACACGGCAAGGAGACCCTGCTCGGCGTCTTCTACGGCTCCGACCGAGAGAAGATCGCCGGGGCCGGGGAGATCGCCCAGCAACTCGCCTGGATCCACAAAGTCACGAAGCGATAGGGCAGAGCGCAACCCCCGAGGCCGGTCCCCGCGCGGGGACCGGCCTCAGCGCATGGTCGATCCGCCGTCGACGCTGAGCACCTGGCCGGTGACCCATTCGGCGTCCACTGGTCCATCGGCACGTCGTTGACCGGTGCGGGAGCGCCCCGGTAGTGCTTGAGCAGCAGGTATTGGCCATCATGTTCTCCTCAGTATGGTCGGGACCGTGTTCAGGCGCGCTCACGCTCGGCCCGCTGCCGGACCAGCTCCTCGACCGCGCTCGGCAGGGTCGTCTCGAAGTCGATCAGCTTCGCCCACGTCGGGGTCACCACGATCCGGACCATGCCGTCGTAGAGCGAGCGGACCTCGGCCTCCCACTCGACCCGCTGCTCGGGCGACATCTCGTACGAGCCGTTGATCTGGAGGTACTCGTCCGGGATGCCGTCGACGACGTCCAGCTCGGCCCGACCGCGGATCAACAGGATCTTGGGCGGGTGCACCTCGGTGTCGATCGTCAGGGCGACCATCGGGTTCTCACGCAGAGTCGGGAGCTTCGGGGCATTCTTCGTGGTGCACATGACGATCTCCGAACCGTTCCAGGTGAACGCGATCGGGACGTTCCGGGGCGTGCCGTCCTTGGCCACGTACGCCAGCCGGGTCACGTCGCGTGCCAACAGCTCTCGGCTGATCGGCCGGTCCAGAATCTCGGTGATCTCGTTCGCTCGCATAGCCGTCCCTCCAGGGTCGTTGTCGTGATCCACCCCAGGGACGGAGCCGTCGGAGCATTCTCGACATCCGCCGGCCCCCGAGTTCCCAAATTTTCTGGCTGCACCGCACGGCACCAGGTCGAGATCTTCACGGAAAGGCCGCTTCCTGAAAGGATCCGGTTACGCGTACACGAATGTTCTTCTGGCAGAAGGGGTGCGGACGGTGGATGCTGGTTATCTTCTGGGCGACCGGTACCGGCTGGTCCGGGAGATAGGCGCTGGGGGGTTCGGCCGGGTGTGGCAGGCGCGCGACGAGGAACTACGCGTCGATGTCGCCGTCAAGGAGGTGTGGCTGCCGCCGGCCACGTCGGCCGCCGAGCACGGCGAGCGGCTGGCCCGCGCCAAACGTGAGGCCCGCAACGCCGCGAAGCTGCGCGGCCACCCCAACATCGTCGCCGTGCACGACGTCATTACCGTCGACGACGCCCCCTGGATCGTCATGGACCTGGTGCGCGGCCACTCACTGGAACAGCGCATCGCCAAGCGGGGACGGCTGCCCGCCGACGACATCGCGGGGATCGCCGCCGCGTTGCTGGACGCCTTGGCCGCCGCCCACGACGCCGGGATCACCCACCGCGACGTCAAGCCCGCCAACGTCCTGCTCGCCGACGACGGCCGTGTGCTGCTCACCGACTTCGGCATCGCCGAGCATCACGCCGACACCGGCCTGACCGCCTCCGGCACCATCGTGGGCTCCGTGGAGTACATCGCGCCCGAACGCCTCGACGGCAAGGCCGCCGGCCCCGCCAGCGACCTGTTCTCCCTCGGCGCCACGCTCTACCACGCCGTGGAGGGTGCCTCCGCGTTCCGTCGCGACACCCCCACCGCCACCATCACCGCCGTCCTCCTGCGCGACCCCCCGCCCCCCGCCCACGCCGGGCCGCTCACCACACTCATCACACGACTGCTGGACAAGGATCCCCACGCGCGCCCCGACATCGCCGAGGCCCGCCGCCTCCTCGACACCCCCCATGCCGGCGAGTCCACCACCAAGCCCGCGACGAAGCGACTCACCACACCCACCGCGACGAAGGCGCCGCCCACCGCCTTCGGGACCAACCCCGACGACAGCAAATCCCCAGCCCGGCCGAGCCCGGCGCCGAAAAAGGCGTCCCCGAGGAAAAATCCCGATCCTCTCCGCGGTGGCGCCCTGGGTGTCATCGCGCTCATTATTCTCGGGATCATCTTCGTGCCTAAATTCATCCACCACATCGATACGTCGGGGATGCCCGCCGGATGCGCAGAAGTCAGGACCGCCTGGGGCCGGAACAACCAGACGGTCAGAACCAGGACTGATCTTAATGTCGCTCCGGGCTACCGGCAGTTGGGCGATGACATGGATGCGGCGGCGCAGAAGGCTACCGACCCTAACGTCAGATCGGTGATCCAGGATCTCGCTGACGCCAGTCACGCAGTAGCCGATGACGTGGACCGACAACATGCTAGCAGCAACCCGGATGCCGGTGATTACAATCGCGACATGACGAAATGGGCCACTGCCAATAACAAACTCATAGGAATCTGTCAATGACGGCCGTATTCCGGCCCGCCACTCCTGCGCTGCGAGTTCGAGGGTGCTAAATTCGATGCAAGCGAGTTCGGGATCGAACGCGGGCGAAAAGCCCTGAACGTCTTCAACTGATCGATCCGTAGCTCCTCAGGATCTCGGGACGGTTGAGTTCCACACAGGGCGACCTGGGTAGGAGTAGGTGCGGTGCATATTACACGAATACACCCAGGTCGCATGAGGTGACACATTATTCGGCACCCACACTCTTCAGGAAATTGCCATTTCCTGAAAGGATCTGGCCCAGGCAAACGCTGGTGTTCTTCTGGGCTGAGGATAGGTGCTGATGGAGGCGTTGCATGCGGGCGATCCGCGCCAGGTGGGGCCGTATCGTCTGCTGGGGCGGCTGGGCGGCGGCGGGATGGGCCAGGTGTTCCTGGGCCGGTCCCCGGGTGGGCGGCCGGTCGCGGTGAAGCTGGTCCGCCCCGAGCTTGCGGGTGATGGGGGGTTCATCCGCCGGTTCGCCCTGGAGGTAGCGGCCGCCCGCCGGGTGGGCGGCTTCTACACCGCCCAGGTCGTGGATGCCGACCCTGATGCTGAGCCGCCGTGGCTGGTCACCGCCTACGTCCCTGGCCCGTCCCTGCACGAGGCGATCCAGGCGCATGGGCCGCTGCCTGCGGCGGCGATCGGCGTGCTGGGGGCGGGGTTGGCCGAAGGTTTGGCCGCGCCCGCGACCGGTCGTTCTCCGGTCCATCGCCAGTGTCGGATCTGATCGTCGGTCCACACCGCGCGGTGCGAGTGGGAGATCGACGTAGCGGGCTTGCCTTGTACGCATGCGCACTCGCCCGAGCGCCCGCTCGATGAGCCGTACGTATGGCGGTGATCAGACCGGCGTCAGGCCGGCGTCGTGCTCGCCAAGGTCGACGACATCGGCGACGATGCAGGTGATGTTGTCCGGGCCGCCGCCGGCGTTGGCCGCTTCAACGAGGTCGCCGACCACCTGGTCAGGATTGGTGATGCCGGCGAGGGCCTTGTGGATCGCCTCCGGGGTGACCACGTCCCACAGGCCGTCGGAGCACAGCAGATATCGGTCGCCGACCAGCGCGCTGCGCAACTGCAGATCGGGGGCGATGTCGGAGCGGCCGTCCAGCGCCTGCAGCAGCATCGAACGGAAGGGATGTGTGGCGGCCTCCTCCTCGTTGATCTTCCCGTCGTCCAGCAGCGTCTGCACGAGCGTCTGATCATGGGTGATCTGATAGAGGTCGCCGTCGCGCAGCAGATAGGCCCGCGAGTCCCCGATCTGCACGAGTGCCAGCCGCGACCCCGACCACAGCATCGCCGTCAGGGTCGTCCCCATCCCCTGCAGTGACGGATCGGCCTCGACCAGGCCATGAACCTTCTGGTTGGCCCGGCGGACCGCCTCCTCCAACGTGGCGACAAGTTCGTCCTCGGGCACGTCGACGTCCACCGCGCGCAATTCCTCGATCACGGCGGCGCTGGCGATCTCACCTGCCGCGTGGCCTCCCATGCCGTCGGCGACGGCCAGGACACGCCTGCCCGCGTATGCCGAATCCTCGTTCTCCTCACGCAGCATCCCGACATCTGACCGCGTGGCGTAACGGATCCCGATCGTCATGCGCGCAACCCTACAGATCACGCCCGGTGGCGCGTTCGGCCTTGGCCGACGACTGAGGGGGGACAGCCGTCCCCGGGCGTTGGGCGTTCCTCGGATGTTCCACGCCTACGGCTGTTGAACGGACCGACCGTGACGCGAAGACGCCGACCACGTCGCTCCCGTGCGCGGGGATGTCGTCCCACGGCGTCGTCAACTGCGCGCCTTTCGTTGTGCTGCTGTGGGTCGAGGGCTGACTTTCTTCAGCGGGCCTCGAGGTTCGCGTGGCCTTTTAGGGTTGGCGCGCGGGCACGTCTGGCGTTCCGGTGTTGTCGCTGGCCGAATGGCTGGTGTTGTGCCTGGTCACCGAGGGGCCGACGCACGGGTTCGCGATCGCGTCGCCGGCCGGGCCAGACGGGGCGCTGTGGGACGAGGAGTTCCCAGAAGCGATCGTTTCGAGGAGCCGGGGGACGAGTGCGGCGGCCTGGGCGCGGATCTCGGGAATCGCCGTCGTCTCATACCGTACGCCGCGCAGCGTCGGCCCAAGTGCGAAGATGCGGTCATGCGGTCGTCCTGTGGCGTCCAGGACCGCCCCGGCCTCCTCGGCGTCCAGACCGAGCCGTAGCGGGTCCGGCCGGGCCAGACCCGAGTCGATGAGGCTGTTCAAAAAGGGATCCCCGGTGACTTCGGCAGCCGGACCGGTGCCGTTGACCAGCCAGCCGACACGGAGTTCGCGGCTGACGCCGTCGCTGTTGAAGCGAACCCTCATCTCATCACGGCCCGCCGTCGCGGTGACGAGACGACCGCGCAGCACCTTGAGACGACCGGTGGCCTGAAGGCTTGCGATCTGGGCGGCTGTGGCCGGAGGAATCCGATGCCGGTGAACCTCCCAGTACCTGGCCACCGAGGTCAGAAAACGTCGCCGGTCATCGATGCTGAGCCGCGCCCACAGGTCAGGGACGTGGGGACGTAGACCGTCGATGACCCCTTGCCAGTCACCACCATTGCTCTTGATCGCGGCGCGAACCATCCCCAACAGCTCGGCGAGGCGGACCTCACCGCCGGGCAGGGACATCTCGGCCGCAGGCGAGGGAGGACATCGGTGCCGGCGCGGTAGCAGGCCGTGCCGGGAGATCGCGTACACGACCGTGTCCTTGTTCGCCCGGGTCGCCGTGGTCGCCAGATCCACCATCGTCAAACCGGTGCCGACCACCAGGACGGGGCTGCTGCCGTCACAGATCTCGGTCAGCGCACCAGGACCCCATGGATCCGCGACATACCGAGGACCGGCCTCGATCTGAGACCACGGCGCAGGCGGACGATTGCCGGTGGCCAGCACCACGGCGTCCGCGTCGATCCTGTCCCCGTTCAACAGCTGGAGTCGCAGTGGCCGTCCCGGCGCCGCCGTGGTGAGCGAGGTGACGGTCCCCGTGAGCTGCGTAATACGCCCGCCATACGGCATCTGGCGTGCGCAGCCATCGAGGAGCTCACGCAGATAACGCCCGTACGTGCGCCGCGGAAGAAAGGCAGAACCGGCGAAATTCAGGCCCTCTCCGTGCGCCCAGCGCAGCAGGTGGTCCGGATCATCGGCCAGGGCGCTCATCTTCGCGGCACAGGCATTGAGAAGGTGATGAGGATCGGTCGTCGCGTACGCCTGCCCCAACCCGTGACGCCCATCCCGATCGACCAGCAGGACCTGCAGCGATCTCCCACGCGCCTGCGCGCCGCGAAGCAGATGCACCGCGGTCAAGGTGCCGCTCGCACCGCCCCCGACGATCACGACCACCGGTGCATCGTCACGGCGAGCCGAAGAGTCACTCACCCTTGCGAGGGTAGCCGGTAATCCCGGTTGATTTAATTGACTACCCGCAAGCGCAGATCAGGCTCGTGCCGGATCCGGGTCCGTTCAAGCGCGGAGGTCCCAGGTCGCCGCGACTCACTCGCCGGCGGTCTTCGGCTCGCTCATCCGGCGGGCGGCCTCGACGACTGCCGAGCGGTGCAGGGCTAGCCGCTGCGGCGACCAGGACTGGCCGCCCTCCTGCACCTCGACGCCTTCGGCGGCCCAGAACCATGCTTGTGCCACGGCGAGAACCATGGTCAGGAGATCGGCGGGCTCCATCTCCTGGGCGACGTCGCCACGCTGCTGCGCGTCGGCCACTTCGGCGGTTTTGCGGCGGAAGGCGGCTGGCTCGAGTCCGGTGGCGGAGGGGCGCTCCAGTAGTTTCCACAGTCGTAGGCGCATCAGGTCCGGCCGGGCGACAAGGTGGTCGAAGATCGCGCCCGCGTATCCGGGCAGGTCCTCGACGTCGAACGGCACGGACTCGGCACCCGCCGTCAGTGCCCGTTGCAACACCTCGTCGAACAACTGCTCCTTGTTGCCGAAGTAGACGTAGATCAGCCGCTTGTTCACCCCTGCGGTCTCGGCGATCCGGTCCACTCGGGCACCGGCGATGCCGTAGGCGGCGAATTCGGTGAAGGCGGCGTCGAGCAGCCGGGCCTTGGTGGCGCTGGAGTCCCGTGGCATGGCTACGTACCCTAGCAAGTAACTATCTAGATATTGACATCGATGGCTCGCAGGCTTATGGTCATGTATCTATCCAGTTAGTTACAGGATCGGGGGATCCTCATGGAACACCGCGCACTGGGCGGCCAAAGCCTGACCGTCGGCGCCCAAGGCCTCGGCTGCATGGGTATGAGCGCCTTCTACGGCGCCGCCGACGAGGCCGAGTCGCTGGCCACCATCGACCGCGCGCTGGAACTCGGCGTCACCCTGCTGGACACCGCCGAGAGCTACGGCCCCTTCATCAACGAACAGCTTCTCGGCAAGGCGCTGGCAGGGCGCCGGGAGGCCGCCGTGGTCGCCACCAAGACCGGCATCGAGATCACCGACGGCGGCCAGATGCTCGATCTCAACGGCCGGCCCGAGTACGTCCGCCGGGCCCTCGAACGCTCGCTACGACACCTGGGCACCGACCACGTCGACCTGTACTACCTGCACCGCATCGACCCCAAGGTGCCCATCGAGGAAACCGTCGGCGCCCTGGCCGAGCTGGTCGCCGAAGGCAAGATCCGCCACATCGGCCTGTGCGAGGCCTCCGCGCAGACCATCCGGCGGGCCCACGCCGTCCACCCGCTCACCGCCGTCCAGACCGAGTACTCGCTCTTCGAGCGCGGCATCGAACTGGACGGGGTGCGCGACACGCTGCAGGAGCTGGGGATCGGCCTGGTCGCCTACTCCCCGCTGGGACGCGGCTTCCTGTCCGGCGCGATCACCAGCCCCGACGACTTCGCCGAGGACGACTGGCGCCGGACCGACCCCCGGTTCCAGGGCGAGAACTTCGACCGCAACCTGGACGTCGTTCGCGAGGTCCGCCGCATCGCGTCCGACAAGAACGTCACGCCGTCCCAGCTGGCCCTCGCCTGGGTCCTGCACCAAGGCGCCGTCGCCATCCCCGGCACCAAGCGCCGCCGCTACCTCGAGGAGAACGTCGCCGCGACCGAGGTGACCCTGACCACCGACGACATCGCCGCGATCGAGGCGGTCGCCCCACACGGCGTGGTCACCGGCGACCGCTACGCACCCGAGCTGATGGGGACGCTCAACGGCTGAGAGCCGACCGGCGCCTCACAAGATCCCATCGCGGGGCCGGAACACCCCCGCCCCGCCACACGCAGTCCAAGCCCTCGCGTCTCGAAAGACATCCCAAATGCCCCAGCCAGCCATACGGTCCCGGATCACCATCGGCGGAACGACGATCACCTATCTCCCCGACGGTTTCGGCGCGCACAACCCAGACGTCCTGTTTCCCGGCGTGGACTGGACGACGCGCCCCGGCTACCTCGAAAACGGGCAGCTCATCCTCTCGTTCGGATCCTTCCTGATACGCGCCGGGGACCAGAGGATTCTCGTGGATCTGGCCGTAGGGAAGATCGACGTGGACGTGCCCGGCGTCGCTCAACTCAAGGGCGGTTCGCTTCTGCGGAACCTCGCCGCGGAAGGACTGTCCACCGACGACATCGACACGGTGGTGTACACCCATCTGCACCTCGATCACGTCGGCTGGACCAGCGATGTCACGCCGCTCCCGAACACGCCCGCGACGGACTCGCCCACGGGCCTCACCTTCGCCCGGGCACGCCATCTCATGTCGGAAGACGAGTGGCGGTACTGGACGACGAAGACGGCGACCATGGGCGGACCGGACGCCGAGGCAGTGCTCAAGCCGCTCGACGGCGTCGTCGAGTTCGTCGGGAGCGGCGACAGCATCGCGCCCGGGGTGACCGTCGAGGCCACACCCGGGCATACCCCCGGACACCTGGCGATCGTCGTGCGGGACCCGTCGGGCGGCAGCACCGAATCGGCCTACATCGTGGGAGACATCCTTCACTCCCCGGCTCAGGTCGGCGACCCCGCCTTGGTGTTCTCCTCCGACGTCGCCCCGGACCAGGCCCGAGCGGTGCGCGACCACGTGCTCCAGCGGCCGGACACCGTGATCGCTGCCGGGCACTTCACGGACGACGTGTTCGGCCGTGTCACGTCGGTGGGCGACGCTCGCGCCTGGGCTCCCGTCGGCGGCTCGCCGTCTTCCTGGTAACCCGGCCGGACCTGCGTCCCGGGTGCGGCCCGGCCGCGCCCTGCGACCAACCCCCATCGCCGAGCGCCGAGCGCGATCGGTGAGTGAGCCGCCCACGTTGCGGCCCTCGGATTTCTCAAGTCAGGAGACTCACCTCATGTCCGTACCTCAGACGCCCCACATGTTCGGGGCAGGCACAACCGCCGCCGAGGTGATCGACGGCGTCGACCTGCACGGCCGCCGAGCCGTGGTGACCGGAGCCAGTTCCGGAATCGGGGTGGAGACGGCCCGGGCGCTCGCCGCGGCGGGCGCCGACGTCACCCTGGCCGTACGGGACACCGACGCGGGTGCCCGCGTGGCGGCACGCCTGGAGGCAGAACTGCAGCCCGAATCAGGACAGTTGACAGTGGGGCGGCTCGACCTGGCCGACCGGTCGACGGTCGCGGCGTTCGTGGCGGCCTGGCACGGTCCGCTGCACATCCTGGTCGGCAATGCCGGAGTGATGGCCCTGCCGGAACTCACCCGCACACCCGACGGCCGGGAAACGCAGTTCGCCGTCAACCACCTGGGCCACTTCGCCCTCGCCGTCGGCCTCCACCCGGCACTCGCGGCGGCGGACGGCGCACGGATCGTCTCGGTGAGTTCCATCGGCCACCTCTTCTCACCGGTCGTCTTCGACGACCTGGACTACCGCTTCCGCCCTTACGACCCGTGGACCTCCTACGGGCAGTCGAAGACCGCCAACGTCCTGTTCGCCGTCGGCGCCGCCGAGCGATGGGCCGACGACGGCATCACCGCCAACGCTCTGATGCCGGGCAACGTCGGCGACACGTCCCTGGCCCGGCACATGGACATGCAGCAGGTGGCCGACTTCATCGCCTCGGGCGAGCTCGCACTGCCACCGCAGAAGACTGTGGAACAGGGCGCCGCGACCTCGGTGCTGTTGGCCGCCTCACCGACGGTGGAGGGCATCACCGGCCGCTATTTCGAGGACTGTGCGCAGCCCGAGCCGGTCGCCGAGCGAGCCGGTGCGGTCGCCGGCGTCGCGCCGTACGCCCTGGATCGGGAGAACGCGGCCCGGCTGTGGGCCGTGTCCGAGACTCTCGTCCGTTAGCGCTGCGGGCATGACCTCGCGACACGAGCAGTGGGCCCGGCTGCGCCGTCAGCTGTGGCAGCCCCCGCGCGCCCATGGCGAGCAGCCGCGCGAGCGGGTGGTCGGCCCGCTCGAACTGTTCTACGACCTGGTCGTGGTCGTGCTGGTCGCCCAGGCCGCCCACCACTTGGCCGGGCACCTGACCTGGCGCGGGCTGGGTGAGTTCGCCGCGGTGTTCGCGCTGGTGTGGATCGCCTGGTTCAACGGCACCCTCCACCACGAACTGCACGGGTACGAGGATGCCCGCGGCCGGAGCATGTTCCTGCTGCAGATCCTGGTGCTCGTGCCGCTGGGTGCGTTCATCCCCGAGGCAGGCGGCGCACGCGGAGTCGCGTTCGCCGTGGACGCGGGGGTGCTGTTCGCGGTGCTGGCGGTGCTGTGGCGGCTTGCCGCTCGCGGTGACAGCCCCGAATTCCGCCGTCCCAGCACGCTGTTCGTGACCGGGACGGCCGTCTGCGCGGTCGTCCTGGCCGCGAGCGCCGCCCTGCCCGCGGGCGCCCGCGTACTGACGTGGGTCCTTTTGGCCGTCGCCTACCTGGCGGGGTTCGCGGTCATGATCGGTACGGCCACCCCGGTACAGGCGGTCGCGCTCAGCGTGACCGACGCGCTCACCGAACGGTTCGGGCTGTTCATCATCATCGTGCTCGGCGAGACCGTGACCGGAGTGGTCGACGGACTGGCCCACGAGCCGGCCAACGCGCTCACCCTCGCCGTCGGGCTCGTCGCCGTCGTCGCCGGCTTCGGTGCCTGGTGGACGTACTTCGACTTCGCCGGACACCGGCGGCCGAGGCCCACACGCGCGAGCACCGTGCAGTGGATGCTGGTTCACCTGCCGCTCACGGCCGCGGTGGCCGCCATGGGCGCCGCGATGCTCGGCCTCGTCGAGCACGCCCACGACAGCCGGACCCCCGCCGCCACGGCCTGGGTGCTCTGCGGGGGAGCGGCCGTCGTGTTCTGCGCGACGATGGTGCTTGCGGCATCCCTGCGCGTCTGGCGCCTGGACCGCGGGCTCTACCGGCCGCTGGCCCGCACCTGCGTCGTGGTGGCCGTAGCGTGTGCAGGAGTCGGTGCCGCACGCCCGGCTCCACTCGTTCTCGGGCTCGTCATCGTCCTCCTCTTCGGTGTGCCCTGGGGACTCGCCGTGGCGTACCGCCTATCCCACGAAGAGGGATCCACCGCTGAGAAAGTGCCGGGGGCTGCGGAAAGTCAGGACGACAACCCGCGCTAGCCCGGCGCACCACCCGGAGGAAACCCAAGCCCCCGCGTGGATTTGCCTGTCCCCGTCCACCACCGCTCCTCGGCAGGGCGCCGAAACGCGCTGGTCCACCTCTCACGAACTGGCCCCTGCCGAGGTGTTGTAGTACTGGCCGCCGCCGTAGCTTGCCGCGTAGGCGGAACCGGCATCACGCGCTGGGATGACGATCTCGGCTACCCCGTTGTGCACCGGCCTCAGCGGGCCGTAGGCCCTGCCGTCAACCGAGAACCGGACTCTGCCCGTTGGACTCGCCGGTTGCGCGGTCGCGGGCGTGACCCGCGCGGTGAGCAGGACGCCGCCCGGCCGGTGCGTCGCGTGGACGGTGGTGGTCGTCGCCCGGAACGCGACCCTGGTCAGGAAGTCGTGCAGCGCGTTTCGCCAATACGACCAGTTGTGCCCGCCGTTGACGTTGTAGGCCACGAACGGCACACCCGCGGCCGTCAGTAGCGACTGCTCGGCCGTGGTGTTGCCCTGCGCCAGGCCGCCGAGGTCCTGGACGGCGACACCGATGTGGAGCCCGAGCAGTTGCTTGAGCTGGGGATTGGTCTGCTCGCCGGCGATCGGAATTCCGCGGGGCGCCGACCAGACGCCGTAGTAGCCGAACGATGTGGTGTTGTGGAACAGGATGTCCTGGACCACCGTCGCACCGCCCGAAAGTCCCACCAGGGCGCGCCCGCCGGCGCTTGCGTCGACGTTGTAGTGCTGCTGCGTGAACGGGATGATGTCGTCGAGAGTCTCAGCGGTCGTGGGGTTGTTGGGCATCACGACGACCATCGGCTGGATAAGGCGTCTGGCGATGAGGTCGTCCATGACGTTGTTCAGGTCCCCCTGGGTGCTCCAGTCCATCTCGTTGCCGCCGCCGCCGTGGATCAGGTAGAAGGTGGGGTACGGCGTCGCGCGGCGGGGGTTGTAACCCGGGGGTGTGTAGACGGAGAGGTAGTTCTCGTCCGCCGGATTCACGTGGCCGGGCGAACTGTAGGTGATGTGGGTCAGCGTGCCGCGCTCGCGGGCGGGAGCCTCGGACTGCCAGGAGTAGTCGGCCGTGTGGAACTTCGGGTCCGACGGCACGTAGACCTGGCTGGTGCGTTCGATCGAGCCGCTCGTGTCCCACGGGGGGTTCGACGGGTCGGCCGTCGGGGTGCAGCCGGTCAGGGCCGGCGCGGCCGCGTCGCAGTCGCGGTAGAAGGCGTAGCTGAACACGCCTGAGGGCAGCGCGGTCGTGAACGACCACACGCCAGTCGCATTGTTCTTGACCATGTCATCGACCGGCCAGTTCGCGGCCGAACCAGCGTTCGGAGAGGCCAGCGGGAAGTCCCCGACCTGCCAGGTATCGCCATGTCGCGGGTTCGGGTTGGTCGGATCCGCGGCGATGTCTTCGGCCGACGAGAACGACCATTCGCCCTTGATCCGCATCCGGGTCGCGGACGGGTCGTGGATCCGGAACGTCACCTTGTACCCCGTCGGCGCGGTGCCGGTGTGCACGACCTGCGGGGAGAAGATCTTCGCCGGATCGTGTGGCGTACCGGCCGTGGCGGCCGGGACGACCGACAGGATCAGGGTTGCCGCGACGGCGGCAGCCAGCGTGGCTCTGATGACGGTGGCAGTGCCCGCGCAGCCACGCAGTCTCATTAGTTTCATCATTGCCTGTTTCCGGTTGGCTCGCTGGGATAGCGGATGCGGTGGTAAAGCGGCACACAACACCGGCCGGCGAACGCTGGGCGGCGTTCAATCCGCACGTGGCAATGAGCCAATGTGGAAAGTGCCCGAAATCGCGGTCGGGAAAATTCAGACGGCCAGTATTGACTGCGTCGGCACTGGAGCAGGCGG
Organism: Actinoallomurus purpureus; assembly: GCF_024055795.1. Lineage (GTDB taxonomy): Bacteria > Actinomycetota > Actinomycetes > Streptosporangiales > Streptosporangiaceae > Actinoallomurus > Actinoallomurus purpureus. The sequence continues at coordinate 156,795 of NZ_JAMXMY010000018.1, forward strand.
ATCAGCCGGGATCGCCGGCAAGCAACAACTACCGATGCCGAAGCCTCGCTAGTGGACCGGACGAGCGAGGCTTTGTCGGGAAGACGAAAGCCGCAGATAATGAGGTTTCTGTTCGGGCGACCGGGTCGCCTCCGCTCCCATCCCCGGCCGCATGGGCCATGGCGCCCGAGGCACCGATCGTCAGGACCGGGACGAACACGGCCGCTGTCAACGCGGCCAGCCGTTGCTTGGAAAGACCTCTCACATGAAACTCCTCGGCGGAGGCCGCGTCCGGCCCCCGAGGTCCGCGACGTGGTGTGAGGCGGGCCCCGTGTGGGGCACACCTCCGGCGGAGGCCTCAAGGGCAGCGCGGCGAAGTAGAGCACCGGTCTTGCCGCGCACGGCGTCGAAGCGTGGCGTGCCCACCGGACCCCCGGATGTGGTGTGACAGCCACGGCGCAGCGGCGGGCCGGGGCGGGACATCCGTGAGTCGTTGTCGTGCTGTTGGTTTGGGAGAACGGCAGAACAAGCCGGGTGTTGCGCAACATCCGTAACGCATCCGGTTTGAGCGAGTTGATCACCAGGCTGGTGCGCAAAGCCTAAGGACAGGGTTTCGGATGTGTCAATGACCGAATTTGAAGCGCGTCCGTATCTCGCGGCTGGCGCGGACGACTGCCAGCCGCTGATCCAAAGTCTTCGACGAGCCCGAAGGCCACAGCGACCCCGCCGCGCGCCTCGGCGTGAACTCCGCACCGCCGGTCACGACGGGGTCGTGCAGGGCGGCGGGCTGGCTGTACCGGTCCAGTGCATCCGGGATGCCACGTAGCACGGGTTCGCCGAGGGAGCCGAGCGTCCCGCCTACGACGATCGCGTCCGGATTCAAGGTTGTCACCAGGCTGGACATCGCCCGGCCGATCGTCCGACCGGTATCGACGAGCAGCGCTCGCGTCCCGTGATCGCCCGAGTTGGCCAGGCTCATGCACGCTTCGTATCATGCCGTATCTGTCATGTCCCGAGGTCGAGCCGAGGTTGATCGCACGCCATCAGCAGCAGGTGAGACACTGAAGGCATGAACGTCAGGGGGTATGCCGCCGCGCGCCCGTACGCGACACCGGCCTCGCTTGAGGAGCTGACCGGCCCGGTGAACGGCCGTATCACCCTGCCCGGCCATCTCGACTGGGGTCCCCGCCGTACATACGACCTCGATGACCCATCCGACGTGCGGCTGCTGTACATGCGTGTCGTACGCGAAAGCGCCAGCGCCGAAGACCTGCGTCGGCTCCTCAACGCTGACCTGCTGCGGCAGGTGTGGTCCCGCCTGGTCCTTCCGCCCCGGGTACGCGTGATGTGGGAGAGCCGGTTCCCCGAACTGTCCCACGCCGCCTGATGGACGACTTCCATCGTCGGCTGGCCCGCATCGGCTTGGACGCCGCGGCTGAGCATGGGTTCGCGCTGGCCGGTGGGTATGCGGTCCAGGCGCATGGGATCCTGCAGCGCCCGAGTGAGGATGTCGACCTGTTCACCTCGGCCATGCGTGAGGACTTCGCCGAAGGCGCCGCGAAGATCATTGCCGCCTACCGAGACCATGGCCTCGACGTCCGGATCGACGTCGACAGCCCACAGTTCATGCGCCTATGGGTCACGGACACCGGCACTGGGCGAGAGAGCAAGGTCGAGCTCGCGGCCGATCTGCGGTCAAACCCACCCGTCGCCATGGCCATCGGCCCCGTCGCCCACCTCGACGACGTCGCCGGAGGCAAGGTCGAAGCCCTGTTCTCCAGAGCCGAAGCCCGTGACTTCATCGACGTGGACGCCCTGCTGACCAGCGGAGCCTTCACCCGCGACGAACTCCTGGCCCTCGCCGCGGCACGCGACGCCGGATTCGACCACAGCGTATTCGCCCAGATGCTCACCTCCCTCGATATCTACCCCGACACCGAGCTCACTGCCTACGGCCTCACCACCGCCCAGGTGACCGGACTGCGGCGGCGTATCACCGACTGACACCGAGAACTGACCGGCAGCACAAGCAACGGCGATCCGACCCCGAACACCCCCGCCAACTGACAGAGTGCAACGCATCCGTGCGCAGGCCGATGTCGGCCAGCCGGGGACGGTTGGGTGCTCGGTGGGTGCTCGTACGTCGCGGTACGTGTGGGTGCCAGAAACTCGGCCAGCAGGACGTGGCCGGGGTCATCTGGCCAGGGCCTGGGTGGGGGAAAGGCGGGCGGCGCGGGCGGCCGGGTAGAGGCCGGCGACGGTGCCGATGAGGAGGGTGCCGGCCAGGCCGAGGGGTAGGGCCGTGGCCGGGAGGACGGCCCCCCAGTGTTCGTACTGGGCGTAGCCGACGGTGACGAGGGTGCCGAGGGCGCAGCCGGCGAGACCGCCGAGGAGCGCGAGGGCGAGGGATTCGCCGATGAACTGGCCGGCGATGTGCCGGCGGGTCGCCCCGAGGGCGCGGCGCAGGCCGATCTCACTGCGGCGTTCGAGCACCGAGATGACCATGACGTTGGCGATGCCGATCGCGCCGACCAGGACGGCGACGGCGCCGAGGCCGAGGAAGAGGCTGTTGAAGGTCTTCTTGGCGGCGAGCCGGGCGCTGAGCGCGGCCGAGGGCTGGCTGGCGCTGACCAGGTCGGGGTGGGCGGGACTGGTGGCGGCGGCGAGGGTCTTGGCGGCCTCTCCGACGTGTTCGGGGTCAGCGCGCAGGTAGATGGTGGAGGTCGAGCCGTCGATGCGGAAGGCCCGCTCGGCTTCGGCGAAGCCGATGAGGGCGGAGCGGTCGATGTCGGGGGCCAGTTCGATGGGGGCGAGGATGCCGACGACCGTGAAGGTCTTGCCGCCGAGCCAGACCGCGGTGTCGGGGCGCAGGGTGGTGATGCCGAGGCGCCGGGCGGCCACCGCGCCGAGGACGGTGACGGGGTAGTTGCTGGTGGCGGCGTTGAGGAAGACGCCCTGGGCGACTTGGCCGCGCAGGAGGGAGGGCAGGTTGGGACGGGCCGCCTTGATGCCGATGCCGCCGGTGATGATGGAGCCGATGTGCTTGCTGCGCAGGACGGTGCCGGATACCGGGGCGATGCCGGACACCTGCTGGACGTACGGGGCGTTGGTGAGGGTCTGTTCGGCGGACAGCGGGAGGGTGGACTGGTCGCCGGTGAGGCTCTGGCCGGGCTGGACGGTGAGCAGGTTGGTGCCGAGCCGGTCGAGCTCGTGCTGGAGGCCGGCCGCGCTGGACTGGGAGATACCCAGGACGCAGACGATGGCGGCGATGCCGATCGCGATACCGAGGACGGAGAGGGCGGCCCGGAGTTTACGGGCGCCGATGCCGAGGAGCGAGACGCGGACCAGATCGGCGGCGGCGAGGCGGCTGGATCTCATGTCGGCTCCGGGTGGATGCGGCCGTCGCGGATGTGGATCTCACGGTCCATGGCGGCGGCGACGCTGGGGTCGTGGGTGATGACGATGAGGGTGGTGCCGTCGTCGTGCAGTTCGCGCAGCAGTTTGAGGACGGCGGCGCCGTTGGCGGTGTCGAGGGCGCCGGTGGGCTCGTCGGCCAGCACGAGGGCGGGCCGGCCGACGAGGGCGCGGGCGATGGCGACACGTTGGCGTTCGCCGCCGGACAGCTGGGCCGGGCGGTGCCCGAGCCGGTCGCCGAGGCCCACCCGGTCCAGGACCTCGGCGGCCCGGCGGCGGCGTTCGCGCAGGGGGGTGGCGGTGTAGAGGAGGCCGTCGGCGACGTTGTCCAGCGCGGTGCGGTAGTCGAGCAGGAAGAACTGCTGGAAGACGAAGCCGATGGCGGTGGCGCGCAGCCCGGCGAGCCGCCGGTCGGTCAATGCGGCGGTGTCCTGGCCGCCCACGACGAGCGTGCCGGAGGTCGGGCGGTCGAGGATGCCGATGAGGTTGAGCAGTGTGGACTTGCCGGAGCCGGACGGGCCGAGGATCGCCACCTGCTCGTCGCGTTCGATGGTCAGGTCGATGCCGTGCAGGACCTCGACCGGCCCCGGATAGGTCTTGCGTACGTCGTGGAGCTCGATGACCGGACTCACTGCGGGATCACCACCCGGAGGCCCTCGGTGATGCCCGGGCCGGAGATCTCCACCTGGCCGGTGCCCGCGCCGTTGGTGGCGAACATGCCGGTCTTGACCGCGACTCGCTGTACGGTTCCGCCGCTGGTGACGTCCACGGCGTACCCGCCGGTGGAAAGGGTGACGAGCGCGGTGACCGGTACGGCGAGGACGTTCTTGGCGCGCCGGCGGGTGAAGTCGACGGTGACCGGGGCCTGGTCCAGGCCGCCGGTGGCCTTGGGTTTGGTGAGCCGTACGGTCACCGCAATGGTGGCGTTGTTGCCGGAGTTCGAGCTCGAGTCGCCGTTGTTGTCGCCGCTGCTCTGCGAGCCGGAGGAACCGCTGCTGCTGGTGGCGGCGGTGCTGACCTGGGTGATGACGCCGGGCGTACTGCTGCCGTCGGGCAGTTCGACGGTGACCTTGTCCCCGGCGTGCGCCAGGTCGCTGTCCGCGGGCAGGCCCACGGTGGCGATGCGGGTGGTGCCGGTGATGTCGACGAGCTGGGCGCCCGCCGCGATCCGGTCGCCGGACTTGGCGTGCTGGGCGGCGATCCGGACCGCGCCCGGCAGGAACACCAGGTCGGCCAGGGTGACCTGGCCGGTCCTGGTCTGCCCGTGCGCCTTCTGCCAGCGCTTGACGGCCGCCTGGGTCGCGGCGGAGAAGTAATCGTCGATGGTCATGTCGCGGTACGGGTCGTACCCGAGGGTGCGCAGGTTGCTCTCCAGCTGCCTGACGTCCTTGCCGTCGGAGACGCCCAGGGCGAGGGTGCGCGACAGCGGCACGGTGCCGTAGAAGAGCCGGACCGGGTGCAGGCCGACGCAGTACAGCTTCTGATCACGGGTGACCGTGGTGCCCTCGGCGGGCTCGGCGGTGAGGATGCCGGACGCCGACGACTCGAGGGTTCGGGCCCCGCCGAAGCCGAGCGTGCCCTGCTCCTGGTCGGTCTCGACGAGGTCGGCACGGGTGACCGCGGCGGTCGTGGTGCCCGTGGACGGGGTGGGGGAGGCGGTGGCGGAGGGCCTGGACGTGGCGGTCCACAGGCCTCCGGCGGCGATGACAGCGATGCCGCCCACGACGGTGAGCGAGATCCCGAGGCGCTTCATGGGCTACTGGTTCTTCGGCTTGGGCTGGGGCGTGACGCCGCAGGCTCGCATCGCCTTGTCGACGGCTTCCCTGTCCAGGTTCTTACCGATGTGCATCTTCGACCCCTCGCCCTCGGTCGGCGGGGACGGGTCGGGGAAGTTCGGCACACCGTGCTGCCGGACGCAGGCGGACAGCTTGAGCGCCTTGTCGTAGTCCGCGCTGGAGTCCTTGTTCTCGTGAGTGAAGACGCCGTCCAGGTACTTGCCGCAGATCTTCATGACCTTCTGGACGATCGGGCTCTGCTTCGTGAGGCCGGGCGGCGGGCTGATGTCGATGTCGCCGTCGGCGTTCACCTTGGGGTCGGCGACGTTGGGGATGCCGTTCTTACGGGCGCATTCGACGAACTGGCGGGCCTTGGCCTCCTTGGCGGCCGTGCCGAGCGTCGGAGAGCTGGACACCGCCGGGCTGGAGCCGCCCGAGCCGCAGGCGGTGGCACCGCCGGTCACCAGGAGGGCGGCGGTGGCGAGATACAGGATTCTCATGCCGGTGAGCCTCGGGTGCGGGGCTCGGGACGGGCTCAGCTTCCGGTCAGAGTCCGGTCAGACTCCTGACGGGCGGCAGCTCGATCCGGAACTTCGCGCCCTCCCTGGGCGCACTGGTGACCTGGACCGTGCCGCCGTGGGCTTCCACGATCGAGGCGACGATCGCCAGACCCAGCCCGGAACCGTCGCCGTAGAAGCGGTCGAAGATGCGCGCGGCCCGCTCGGCGTCCATGCCCGGCCCTTCGTCCGCCACCTCGAGGACGCCCGGCGACGCGGTGACCGTGATCGGCGTGCCCGGCGGGGTGTGCCGGCAGGCGTTGGACAGCAGGTTCGCGGCGACCTGCCGGAGCCGGTTCTCCTCGCCGTGGACGTACAGGCCCGCGGCGGCCTCCAGCTCGATGGTCCGGTCCGGAGCCGCGAGCCGGGCGTCGTCCACCGCGTCGGCGGCGATCGTCGCGAGATCGACCCGCGTCGGGCGCAGCGGGCGGCCCTCGTCCAGCTCGGCGAGCAGCAGCAGTTCCTCCACCAGCCCGGTCATCCGGGCCGCCTCGGCCTCGATCCGGCTCATCGCCCGGGCCAGGTCCTCCGGCCTGTCCTGGGCCCCGCTGCGGAACAACTCGGCGTACCCGCGGATGGAGGTGAGCGGCGTGGACAGTTCGTGCGAGGCGTCGCCGAGGAGCCGCCGCATCCGCTGCTCGGACTCCACGAGCCGGTCGACGTACCGCTGGATCTGGCCGAGCATGGCGTTCAGCGCCAACCCGACCCGGCCCACCTCAGTCTTGGGGTTCTTGTCGGGCACCCGCCGGGTGAGGTCGCCGCCGGAGATGGCGTCGGCGGTGGCCGCGATCCGGGCGAGCGGGCGCGCGGTGACCCGCGCCATGACCAGCGCGAGCCCGGCTCCGATCACCACAATGATCACACCGAGGACGAGCTCGATGACGGTGAGCTCTCGTAGGACCCCGTCGACCGAGGCGGTCGGGATCGCCAGGGTCACCAGCACCGGGGTGTCACCCTCGTCCATGGTCACCGTCAGCGTCCGGTAGCCGCCCTGGCCCGTCGAGGCGGAGACCGGCTCATTCGGGGCGTCGGTGGGCCGCCGGGGTGAGAGGTCCGGTCGGTACTCCATCTTCGTCTTGGCAGCGAACATCTGGCGGTCGAGCAGGGTGCCGCTCTGGCTGCGGACCTCGATGACCAGGCCGAGCGGGAAGACCGCCATGTCAGGGCCCCGCGGGACGCGCAGGATGCCGCCATCCGCCTTCTGGGGAAGCGGGACGTCGAAGAGCCGGTCCAGATTGTGCTGGTCGGTGTCGGTGGCGAGGACCTGCCGTACGGTGCCCGCCACCGCCACCAGCTGCTGGTCGAGCTGGTGCTCCAGGTTTCCCGTCATCAGCCTGTTGATGCCCACGCCGAAGGCGGCGAGGCCGAGGACGAGCAGGCCGACGAGTCCGGCGAGGATGCGCAACCGTAGCGACATGCCCCAATGGTCGCCTCGCCGGCTCATAAACCACTCAGAAAAGGTGCGACGGCCCCGTGATCGAGTCACCATGGCCGGGTGGTGACATCTCCGGCGCGGCTGCTCGTGGTGGACGACGAGGAGAATATTCGCGACTTGGTCGCAACCAGTCTGCGCTACCAGGGCTACGAGGTGGCCACGGCGGCCGACGGCCGGTCGGCGCTGGTCCGGGCGGAGACGTTCCGCCCCGACCTCATCGTGCTGGACGTTTCGCTGCCCGACATCGACGGCTTCCGGGTGTGCGACCGGCTGCAGGGCCTCGGGCAGGCACCGCCGATCATCTTCCTGACCGCACGCCGAACACTGGAGGACAAGCTCACGGGCCTGTCCTCCGGCGACGACTACATCACCAAGCCGTTCAGCCTGCAGGAACTGCACGCCCGGGTGCGGGTGGTGCTGCGCCGTACCCGGGAGGCGCCGGACGCACCGCGCCGATTGCGGGTCGGCGACCTGGAGCTGGACATCGACACCTGTACGGTGCGCCGCGCGGGCGACCAGGTCACCCTCACCCCAACCGAGTTCAAGTTGCTGCGCTGCCTGATGGAGCACGCGGGCCAGGTGCTGTCCAAGGAGCAGTTGCTCGACCTGGTCTGGAACTACGACTTCGACGGCAACGCACAGGTCGTCGAGACGTACGTCTACTACCTCCGCAAGAAGCTGGACCGGACCGGCCCACCGTTGATCCACACGGTCCGCGGCTTCGGCTACGCGCTGCGCGCCGGGTCATAAGGGATCATCCGCCGTACCCCGCTTACCCTGGAATAGAAGGAACCGGCCCTCCCGCTCCCGAGAAGGGAGGGGAGGGCCGGCGACGTTCTACTTCTTCCCCGGGTGGGGCGTCGTGGTCGTCGGGGCCTTGGTCAGGCTCCCGTCCCTCGGGTCGGGCTCACCCGTGGGCTGCTGCTGCTGCGACATAGCTTGCTCCTCGCTTTGAGACATTCCTTACGAGCGTGTAGCTCGCAAGACGTATGGTCCGGATTTATCTCTCTGCGGCAAGAAGGATTTCGAAATCCTGCGGGCGGGGGCCGACCCGGCCCGAACTGCGGCCGCCGCATGGCCGCGCACTGCCGTGAGGCAAGGAAGAGGGGCCCGGCTTGGCCGGGCCCCTCGATTACTTACGCCTCAGCGGTGCTACCGCAGCTTGCGCGTGCGGCGAACCACGTGGTGGTGAGTCACCACGTGGTGGTGAGTCACCACGTGGTGGTGAGTCACCACGTGGTGGTGAGTCACCACGTGGTGGTGGCCACCGCCGGAGCCCGGGTTGCAGGCCGTCAGGCCCAGCGCAGCAGCGAGCATCGTGCCGGTGGCGGCGACGGCGACGGCGGCCTTCTTCAGGTTCCTCGTCATCGTTGTTCCCCTCTTCGAGGTAAGCGCTGCGACTTTTGTCGTCAGCAATGTTGACTGTGCGTGCTTGGCGCGCATTCGCAGCGAAATATGATGCACGTCACATCATTGCGTCAGGCGTTGGCGCCAATCGCCCGATTCGCGCGTGCGTAAGACGGTCCCGGGTGTCGATGGGGGTGTAGCTCATCTTTTGCAGGGGTGCGACACGAGGTCGCGGATGACAGTGAACCGCGACGCCTCGACCCGAGCGTAGGGACGAGAAAGCGGCCCCCCCGGAGGGAGGGCCGCTCGGTGCCCTAACGGGCCTGAGTCAGAAGCCTGACTCAGGCCTCGGCTAGGCAACCTGCGGCTCGGGGCTAGTTCACCCCGGGCTTCGCCGGCTTCTGCGTCCGGGCGGGCATCTCGTCGCCGCTACCGTTGCCGCGGCCGCTGCCGCCGTCCTTGTCTGTGCCACCCATGTGAGGCTCCTCGGTTTGTCGGTGCCCATTTCGGCACCCTCGGGAAGTACCGTGCGCGCTCCGGCCTCCCGCGCAACGTTTCCTCGATCGCCTTTCTGCCTGGTATGCCGATGCCCGTCGTCCTCGGACAGTACAAGTCGGCCTCTTCATAAAGGAGCGGCTACGCGCGCTGACCGCGCGGAAAGACGACAGACCGGGAGACGACAATGTCAAAACCCCAGTACATGCCCGAGACGGCCACCGTGCTGGTGGCCTGGCCGCAAACGATCAGCGGTATCGCGGTCGCGTTCACGCTGACCGTCTCCTTCGAGGGGGACGCGGTGCCGACCTTGGAGGAGCTGATCGAGCTCGTGGCCGTCAGGAAGTCGGCCGCAAAAGCCGGGGATCTGCAGTTCACGTCCCTTCAATACGAGGGGCGGGAGCTGCTGTACCCGGGCGAGGTCGAGGTGCGTGACGGCGAGCCCGCCCTGGAGCTGGCCGGGTGGATGACGCTCGACGGCTTCGACCTCGACCTCGTCCTCGGGCTTCGCTTCGCGGAGCCCAACGGGGCGGACCAGGAGGTGCTGACCATGCTCCTGTCCACCGTGAAGGAGGCAACAACGGAACGGTGGGCGTGGGGTCTGTGGTTCGGTTCCTGCCGGTACCACGGCACGCTGCTGACGATGGGCTGAGTCCCACGCTGCCCTTCCCTGACCTGATCGGGGATGGGTGAACATCGGGGTGTCCCGGCGGGCGGTTACGACGACAACGTCGCCGCCCGCCGGGACGCCTTCCCTTCGCGGCCGTGACGATCCGGCGCCGCATGGCCGTGGCAACGCCTCCCGGTGCGGTGGGACACCCCGGGCGTACGGGACGCTGCTGTATCCGGTCCGTCAGGAGTTGTACTTATTCCAGAGCCGTTTCATCGTCTCCTGCGCCTCGGCGGTGGAACCGAAGACACGGGGCACACGGTCCAGCACCGTCTTCAGGTCGTCCGCGGAGCACACCCACACCCCGGTCGCGGTGGCGAAGGCCCTGTTCGTCATCCCCGGCACGCATACGATCGCCAGCACGGGCTTGCGACCGAGCGCGCGGGACAGCCGCCGTGCCTGATGAACGGCCTGCCCCGTTGGATTCTTCGGCAGCACACGTCGGCCCACCCGCATGGTGTCGCCATCGACGGTCACCTCACCGTGCCCGGTCTTCACCTCGACGGCCGCAGCGCCGCAGCCCTCGGTGAACACCACCGCGTCACAGTCGCCTCCCCGGTCTCCGAGCTTGATCCCGTACGCCACCGCGATCGAGCCGGTACGCCGGATCACCGCCCGTACCTCCCGCTCGGAACGCGCGCCGATCGCAGCCTGGCCCGCTTGCCTCAGGGTCCGTCGGGAACGGGCCCAGGCATACCAGGAACCTCCCGCCGCTGCCACTCCCACGACGGCGGCCAGTGCCCGCAGCGGTGCCACACCGGTGTACACGACCCCCACCAGGGAACCGAGCGCGACGACGGCCAGCACCGCCGCGGCGGCTCCGTAGAGAATCCCCGTAGCCCGCCGCCGCCACATCTGCTGGGAGACGTAGCCGCCGGCCCGCCCTACCTCATACATGGGCGTTCGTCCGCTCAGGGAACAGCCAACCGCGCAGATTGGACGCCGCCCGGGTCTGGATCAGAACGTGCCCGGGACCGTGGAACTCGCCGACCCAGAGTTCACCGGTGAGGACGGCCTTGAGCGGTCCGCCCAGTGGTCCGCTCTTCATCTTCATCCCCGCCGACCATGCCACCAGATGTCCGGAGTCGACGATCAGCTGTTCCCCACGCGCGACCTCGAGGTGCTCGATCGCTCCGTACGTGGCGAGGGCGACCTGGCCGGTACCCGCGAGGCCGACGGCGGTCAGCCCCTCATGCATCAGAAGCGGGGTGCTCCCGGACGCGCGGGTCGTGACGTCCACCGTCGTGGCGTAGGCGAGGACCGAGCCGGTTTGCGCCTTCAGAGGCCCCGTCTGACCGACATCGAGCACGGCGACGTCACCCGGGAACGAGGGCACGGCCCGCACCCAGCCTCCGCCGCGGCGGCCGGCGGTGTACTTGGCGACGACCAGGGTCTGCTCGGTGAGCAGCTTACGGGTCAGCCCCCTGGCAAGGCCGCCGCCACCGAGCGTCGCGGTCACCGACACGTTCCCGGACATCGCGGCCATGGAGGATCGTTCGACGAAGACCGATTCGCCGACCGTGAGCCGGCAGACCGCGGCGGCATAGGCCGGTCCGCATGAAACATCGATGTGCACAGAGTTCTCCGGCTCGATCAGGCGCCGCGTGAGCGCTTGCGGCGAGTTCGCTCGGCGTCGGCGCGGCGGGGCGTCGGTCTGCCCTTCGGCTGCTGCGGATGGCGACGGCCCCCCGATTCCTTCGAACCGCGCGCCCGGTCCGGTGACGGCCCGCCGAAGCGGCGTCGCAGCGTGCCGCTCAGCGCCTTGACCCATGTGACGCCCTGCGCGGTGCCGTCGCTCACCAGGTCGCGGGTGCCGCGCATGACGGCCAGCAGGAGCCCGGCGACCATGAAGTTCACCAACGTCGCGAGGCCCGCCGCCTCTCCCCAGGTGGCCGCCTGCCGGGTGCTGCATCGGCTGGTGCCGAGTTCGCCGGGGCAGGCGCTGGGAATCATGACGACGAGCATGCCCACGATCGCGGCGGCGGCGCAGAGGGTGGCGGCGGCGGTGAATCGGCCCACCGTCTTCTTCCAGCGGCGGTGCAGCCGCACGGCCGTACGGACGGCCGAGGCCGCGGCGATACCGGCCGCCGCCGCGGTCAGCAGGTCTGCGGCCCCGAGGTGAAGCCCCCCGCCGTACTCAAAACGGAACAGCCCCAGGGACATCGCGGCCAGGATCAGTCCGAGGAGGACGATGATCGCGGCCTCGACCGCCACCGCACGCGGCCGCACCGTCATGCGAGCTGCTGCTCGTACCACTGCAGTTCCTGGCTCCGCATGGGCATGGCCACGTACGCGACCCTGCTGTCCGGCTTGTTGACCCGCAGGTAGGCCTCGCCGGTGCCCAGGTCACGCAGTTCCTTGGCGGTGACGATGAACTCCTCCTTGACGGAGACGGTGCCCATCTCGACGGTCCTGCCGTTCTCAACCCGCTGGGACACCTGGCCGTTGTCGCGCATGCCGAGGAACTCGGCGCACTTCTCGGCCGCCTCGGGCGACGACTGCGCCATGGCGATCAGCCAGTTGATGTTCTGCGTCAGCCGCGACCAGTCGTCACCGTCGGCGTCGATCCAGTCCGTCGGCCCTTGCGTGCAGAGGATCATGTTGAACAGCGCCGACCGGACCCGCGACAGCATGTTCATCGCGATGTCCCGATCGATGAAGTTCGCCTCGTCGACCACGATCAGCCGTGGGCGTTCCTTGGGCGCGCGGCCCTGGATGCGCTGCGCCGCGTAGACGGACAGGCGCTGCAGCGAGGACGAGGAGAGGATCCTGGCCATGTCCGGCTGGCCGAGAGAGTTCAGCCCGATGTACGTGAGCCCCTCGAGCCGGACGTCGATCATCTTGCGGTCGTCGCCGGGGATGAGGATGCGCCGCCCCGCGGTGGAGTCGTACAGACCGGTCATTTTCGTCCCGAAGCTGGCCGCCGACTTGGCCTCGTCCGGGCTCGGCGACAGGACATTGGTGTAGCGGTTCTTGCAGTAGCCGACCCCCTCCACCGCGTCGATCGCGATGATCCGATCCTTGACGGCGTTCTTCATGGAGGTGCCCATCTCCATGATCTTGCCGAGCTCGAGCATCGTGGCCGGATGGAAGCGGTCCGGCGCCACTTCGGCGGCCTGGTGGCAGATTTGGACGACCTGCTGCAGGACCTTCCGGTTCAGCGCCTTCCAGTAGGCGTCGTCGAACTCGACCAGCGACATGATCGTGTCGAACGCCTCGTCGGCGGTCATGTCGGCGAGCACGTTGAACCAGTACTTCGGGTCCTCGTCGCCCAGCGCGATCTCCTGGAGCGGCACGCGGTGCATCGTGGAGTACGCGCGCAGGAAGTCGCGCAGGCCTCCCGGCTCGGTGTCCTCCTTCATGTCGATGACGGTGACGTCGAAGCCCATGTCGAGCGCCGCGCCGATGATCCACATGAGGGTGATCGTCTTTCCACTACCGGTGGAGCCGACGACGCAGCCGTGCATCCCCATCTCCCGGGTGCTCAGCCGCACCATCCGCCCGTTGGATCCCAGGCCGATCGGGATCTCCTTGGCCTTGAGCGGAAGTCGCCGCGACTTCTCCGTCGCGTACGGACCGCGCACGGCGGGGACGTCCCGGGGGGTCACCCGGCTGGACACCCGCCGCTTCAGTGACTCTCGCCGGCCCTTCCGCGGAGTGAGCGAGTCCTGGACCAGCCTCCTGCGGAACAGGAAGCCCCGGCCGGAGACCCCCGTGGAGCTCTGCGAACCGAGGATGGCGCCGCCCGCGCCGGCGATCGGCGAACCGAGGATCGCGCCGCCCGCGCCGGCGAGCATCGCCCCCAGGCAGAGCAGCACGGTGACCGGCACATGTCCGCTGCTGGTCTTCCCGACGTTGACGAAGCTGAGCAGCCAGTATCCGTAGCTGAGGGCATTGTCCTTGAGGTACCAGGCGAACCCCACCAGGCCGGCGACCGCGACGATGATCCAATCGCGACGGGCCAGCCAGCGGCGTAGCAGGAAGAAGATCACCGAACCGCAGATGGCCGGGACCAGCGCCAGGATGACGACGGCGAGCCCGGCGAGGCCCATGGCGGCGATGAGATAACCGATGCTGTCGTCGGGTTCTCCGGGCCTCATGCCCCGGTTCATGCCGCCCGCCAAGTGCTCACCTCCTTCCGGGCGGATGCCGCCGCCGTCAACCCGTGACACTGCCGGCGCTCTCGAAGACCTTCTGGATCAGGCCGCTCATGTAGCCCACCGCGGAAACGGTGATGTCCAGCCTGAACAGCATGCCGCCGACCACGAGGCCCCAGAAGAAGATTTTGAAGCCCTCGCCCGGACGGCCGCTGGTGACGCTCTTGACCATTTTCATGATGCAGGTCACCACGATGATGATGCCCACAACGCCACAGATGCCGATGACGGCGGTACCGATCGACGATCCGAGAAAGCTGTTGGCGCCTTTTTCTCCGGTGCCGACGGCGAGGACACCGTGCAGCTCACTGATCTTCATAATGCTTCCTCTGGGTTGTAGATTTCCTGGTCAGGAATTCAGGGCGTTGGAATACGGCTCAAGCTCCGCCGCAGACCCCGCCGGCCCCCAGGCGAGAATCGGAGGCTGAGCTCCGGCCGGTGCTCCCACCAGGAGGTCGAAGTCCGCGAAGGTGACGAACTGCTGGGTGGTGCCGTTCGTACCGGAGACCGTCCCGCCGGATGGCGTTCTGGCAAGGACGACCCTCGCACGGACCACCAACTGCCCCTTCGCGGCCTTGATCGCCGACAGGATCTGCACGGCCTCGCCCGAAGCAGGCAGGGTGAATCCGCTCAGACCGACGTAGTGATGATGGCTGTTCTGGTCGCCGGTGAGCGCGAGGAGACCGGTGGCGTCCCCGGTGACGTACGCCTTGGCCCACTCGGCGACCTGGTTCTTCGCCGCGTCGCTCACCTCGGTCGTCAGGCTGGTGTAGTTGGTGTAGTCACCCGCTCCGGTCGGTGAGCCGACCCCGCCCGTCCACACGGAGAACGCGGGCGCCGCCGATAGCCGCGGGCCCTGCGCGGTGATGAGCAGGGGGACGTCCAGCTTCAGCACATTCGAGGCGGGCGCCTGCACAACGTCAGCGGTCGTCGTGGGCGACGGCGACGGACTGGCGTTCGGTGACGTCGTGGAGGCGCCGGTCGGCGCCGCGCCCGGAACCCCGGAAGGTGCCGCCGAGGCGCCCGGAGTCGAGCCGGCGGCCGGTGCGGTCCCGCGCTGCGGCGACGCCGGCTTGGAACCGGGCCGGCGGGCCGGCGGGGTCACCTTGGCGCGCGGGGCGGTTGTTCCCGTCGGCGCCGGCGTCGTCGAGGATGGAGAATTCGGGAGGACGACCAGGAAGTGGTGCACCTCGAAATCGGTGAAACCGGCCTGGGCCGAACCGAAGTGCTCCGGGGTGAACCCCACCCAGCTCAGCGACTGGTACTGCAGGGGAGCGCTCGGCTGCCCGGTGAGAAGGTCGGGACCCGCCTTCGCGAGGTCGTCCGGCTTGAGGGTGTCCGCGCGCGGCACGGCCTGATAGGCGCCCGACAGGAAGTTCACCGCGGCCGTGTACGCCAGGTCGCGTCCCTTGGGATCGACCGTTGACAGGTCCGGCTTGGTGCGGCCCTTGGCCAGCGCGAAGAACACCGCGACGACGCTGAGGCTCGCCGCCAGGAAGAGTGCGCCCAGGACCCTCCTGGCCCGCTTGCGCGCCGTCGGCTCGTTCGAGCGCCGTGCGGGGACCATCACGAAACGAGTGGGTGACTCCGCTGGCATCTGCTCCTCCTGCTACTCACACCTGGCACAGAGAACAGTTCGGCCGTGACGTGGATGCGCAAACGTCAGATGCCTGCGCATTGTCAATTCCGTGATTTCCGTCCCTTACGTCTCTCCTGGCTGGACA
Source organism: Actinoallomurus purpureus (assembly GCF_024055795.1). GTDB lineage: Bacteria > Actinomycetota > Actinomycetes > Streptosporangiales > Streptosporangiaceae > Actinoallomurus > Actinoallomurus purpureus. The sequence continues at coordinate 172,348 of NZ_JAMXMY010000018.1, forward strand.
GCTGGGTGGACGCGGTGAGACGCCGGTTCTGGCGGCCGGGTGCGGCGGGGAGCCCGGTCGTACGGGGGATCTCCTGCTGCGGGAAACCGCGTTCGTCCCAGCTCACGCCGTCGACCGGGACGCCGCCCGGCAGCATCCGGACGGTGCCCGCGGCGGTCCGGCGGAGGGGGGCGATGCCCACATAGAGGCGCACCGGCCTGCCGTCGACGGCGAGCTTGCGCTGGCGGGCGCTGTTCGCCTGCAGACCCAGCCACTTCGCGAGCGACTCCCCCCGCAGCGGCGAGAAACTGACGGCCCCCCACCCCAGCGCACCCCCCAGTGTGGGCCCGTAGATCAGCGCGTTGATGCCCACCCCGACGGTGAACAACGCGATGAGGAAGCCCATCACGGCACCGATGCCCACGGAGAGGAGCGTCGTGAGCTTGATGGTGCGGGGCAGCGTGATCTCTTTGTTGAGGCTGCCGATGACGGCCGGCGGTGGCTTGAGCATGTTGGTGGCCGCGAGCATCACCGGCCCACGCATGTCGTCCTCGGCTTCGTCGCTCATATCTCTGACCGTCCGTGCTCGCGGCCGGACCGCCATCACCGCGACCGCCGTCAGGATGACTCGCCGGTTGCCCATCGGCCGCCGAAGACGACAGTCAACGACATGCCGAAGATGACCGACTACGTCCGCGAGGGGTTCAACCGGCGCCGTCGCCCGTGGCACAGCGCCGAGCTGCCCGAATGGTGGAACGTCGCGGTGTGGGTCGCGCTCGCCGGAATCGGCGTGATGCTTCTGGTCAGTGCGCTCCTGGAGCCTGGCGAGTCGGCCGGCGACACGACCGGTACGGCCAGGCCGCCGGCCTATTCGGTGCAGAAGATCAACCCGTACGCCACGCCCTCCGCCTCGGAGGGGTCCGCGGCCGGCACGCCCACCCCGGATGCCAGCAGCCCTCCCGGGGACGGGCCGGGCGGTGACTTCTCCGCCACGGCGGCGGTCCAGGTGCCGAAGGCCGGTGGCGGGACGGCCGTGGTACCGGCTGGCGCCCGGAACGTCGCCCTGGCCGCCGCGAAGGCCGCGGCCACCGGCGACTGGACCGGCATCCCGTTCATCGGCCGGGCCAGGCCGCCCAAGGCCCCCAGGACGCCGCAGGGGTCCGTCATCGGGCAGCCGACCGTCACCGATCCATCGATCACCGGGAACACCCAGTACCTCTTCAGCGCGACGATCACCCATGGGGGAGCGGCCAAGGGCTACCAGTACCGGGTCGCGGTGGAACGCGACCAGTCCGGTTACGCCGTCCGCGCGCAGTAACGAACACGCCGGCCCACCATCCGGAGTACGACGTTGCCCTGTGATCGCGTCGACGGACGGTCATCTTCAGTCAGTCCCCCCGCTCGCGATCCGATCGCAGAGACTCAGCGAGGCGCCGCGTGAACGAGGCCGGTAACAGCCCCCAGCAGCCGCCCGTCCCGGCCGGGCCGCCCCAGGGCCCGCCGCCGGAGACCGGTGAACCGGGCGCGTCGCCCGGCCATGACCCGCGCGCGGCCGCGGCCCCACCGCCGCGTGCCCGCGATCTCATCAACGATCACACTCCCGGCGGAGGCGGGGGCACCGGACCGTCGGATGCGGAACCGGATTTCGGCGGAGGCCGGGGCGGCGAACCGGCGGGCGGCGCGAACCCGATGCGGAATTCGGGAGGACCGAACGCCGCCAAGTCGCCGGGCGGCTCCGCCGCCGAGGACGGCGGCGCGGGGCCCGCGAAGAAGGCCGGCGGACTGGCGGGGGCGAAGAACCTGCCGTCCAAGCCCCAGGGCGACAACCTCAAGGAGAAGGGCGCCCACGCTGCGGGGCAGGCGGCCGACCAGGCCGCCCGCAAGTACGCCAACTCGATGGGCGTCCCGAACAAGGCGTACGACCTCGGCAAGAAAGCGCTCGCTTCCAAGGCCGGCCAGGCGATGCTGAACAAGACGCCGGCCGGGAAGCTGCTCAGCAAGACCCGTCTCGGGAAGTCGTTCAAGGACGGCTTCATGGGGGACGCGGACAAGAAAAAGAAGGGCCGCAAGGGCGAAGAGAAGGCGGACGCGTCCGGGTCCGGTTCCGGGAGCGGCAAGGGCAAGGTTCTCATCGCCGGCAGTGCCGGGGTGCTCCCCCTCGTCCTGCTCATGCTGCTTCCCATGGCCCTGGGTGCGGCCATGGACGACAACGCGCCGAGCCAGCCGGACGACAGGTCGAACTCGGTGGTCGCCAAGTACTTCCCCGACAGGTGGCAGCAGGTCCTCCAGCAGTCCGCCGACCGCGCGTCCTCTGGGGGTGAATCCGACTACGCCACCGTGCCCTGGACGGTGCTGGCCGGCATCGTCGCGACCCAGACGGACTTCGCGCGCTACAGCCCGTACGACAGCGTCGACCGCGATCCCGGTCGTACGGCCCCGGAGATCACTCCGGGCGGCGGGTCCGGGGGGCCGGACGACACCACGATCGGCGACCCGTCCGGGGCGGGGCCGGGGCCGATCTCCGGGGTCGGCGGATCCGGCGAGTCGGCCTCCGCCGCGCCCGGCCACCCCGGTCCGCCCCCGGGCGACCTCAGCCACCAGCTCGGCTGGTTCCTCTGGGCGATGCGCATGCACGAGTCGAGTGGAAACTACAAGGCGGGGAGCAGGGGCGCCGCCTGCGGCGCCTACCAGTACATGCCCGGCACGTGGAACAACTACCAGGGCTACCCCACCGCCTGTGACGCCCCGCCGAGCGTCCAGGACAAGCGGGCGATCCACGACTTCCTCGTGCTCTGGAAGAAGTTCCACATGTGGCAGTCGGTGGCGATCAAACACTTCACCGGCTCCGATGAATGGGCGAGGTCACCAGAGAAGTGGGACTCGTGCCCGGCGGCCTGCAACGTGAACCCCACGGGGTGGGGCTACGTCGACGACGTGATGCAGAAGATGGCGGAGGCCGCCAAGAAGGCCCCCGCCGCCGGGGCGCAGCCGGCGGCGTTCCCCATGGGGCCGAATGTGACGGTCCGGCCGGCCGACATGGGGCCCCACGCCGTCACGGTCTCCGCCGGCCGCTCGACCGTGGCCGCGGCGTCCGTGGCGGACCTGAAGGCCGTCACGGCCGCCGCCGACCTGTACGGCGCGACCGGCGCCGCCGATCGAACGGACGCCGGCGAGGGAGTGCTGGCCGACGGCTGCGCGGTCGGCAACCCGAGCCCGTCCATCGGCGGTAAGGGCACCCAGGGGTCCGGGCCGTACCTGCTCACCCCGAGCGCGGCCGGCGACATGCGGACCATGGGCCTCGACCCGCAGAACCCGTGCGACTCCTCGTTCTACGTCGCCCGCAAACTCAGCGACGCGGCGAAGCAGGTGCACAGCGACCCCTCCAGTCCTCGATGGGTGGCCGACGGGTCGCCCAACGACCAGGAGAACGCCCGGAAGTACTGGAGCAAGGCCATCGAGGTCTCCGGCATCTTCATGGACCGCACCGCGAAACCGGACGCACCGTGCGCCCTGCCGCCGCCGGACGATCCAAAGAAGCCCTGGTCGATCAGTTTCAAGATCATCTCGATCTGGCACTGCCAGGTCACCCGCATGCCGGAGCTCTACCTGGTCACCGGCGCCCAGAACGTGAACGACAAGTTCACCTACACCGTCGAGCAGAGCCGGTCCGCCGCGGAACAGACCCTGATCAACGAGGCGATGGCGGTCAGCTATGCCGGCAGCGGCTGGAAGACCGACAAGTGCGACGACAAGTCGAAGGACCGCCAGGGCATCTTCCCCATGACTCCGGAGGAGGCCGCCAAGGCCGGGGTCACCGACCGGTGCGACGCCGAGAAGAACATCGAGGGCGCCGCGAAACTCGTGCTCGCCGGCGAGAAGGTCCCGCCTGAGAAACGGGACAAAAAGAAGGGCGACTTCCAGCCGATGGTCGGTGGCTGGCAGTCGCTGAGCATCGCGATGGGCAAGGACCTCGACATCTTCTCGGCCGTCGGGCCGGGCACGTCGTTCGTCGCGTCAGACGCCTGCACGAAGGTGATGACGGCCTACCTGAACAAGATCGCGCCGCTCGCGACGGAGTTCACGGCGCTGCTGGACCCACCCGACCAGAAGGACCTGGGCACCTGGCAGCAGAAACTGTCCGCCCTGGAGAGCAAAAACAAGATCGGCGACCCGGGGAGCGACCCCGCGTGTGTCGTCGGCTCATGGGCGCCGGGATTCAACGGCGAGCTCGCCCAGCTCGCCGCCGGCCTGGCGGGCGCTGACGCGTCGATCACGAACAACCTGACCGGCCTGGGCAACTACTACCAGGCCGCAGACGGCTCGGTGAAGCCGACGGACCCGGTGGTGGGTCAGGATCCGCTGGTCATCCCCCGGCTGGCGCCGCGCCCCTTCAACCAGATCGACGCGCCGGTCGCGGCGGACGCGACCGACGCGTGGTCGCGCATCGGCACGTCGGACGGGGTGACACTGCCCCTCTCCCAGGTCGCCATCGACTACGCGTGGTTCTTCGGCGGCGTCGTCTCCCCGTTCGACAGCGCCGGCAAGCTGATCGGCTCGCTGGCGAACGGGTCCGCCGGGGGTGCCGGCGACGGCCCGACCCAGCAGACGGTGGGCCCGGACGGGTGCCCGGAGAACGCCCCGTCGAACACCCTCCTCGGCGGCTCGGACAAGATCGGGATCCACAAGTTGTGCGTCGACTCGGTCGCCCAGGCCCGTACCCCGCAGGCCGCGATGGCCGTCAAGTGGGCGCTGACGAGCCTGGGCTGGCCGTACACGCAGAACATTCCGGCCCGGACCACCGGCAAGTCGGCGGACTGCTCGAGCTTCGTCTCGCGGGCCTACCGCGACAGTGGCGCGATCCCGAACCTCTTCCACGGCAACGCCCCGATCACCACGACCTTCCGCGAGGTGCCCTGGGGCCACCAGATCCCGTTCAGCGAGGCGAAGCCCGGCGATCTGGTCGAGCCGGAATCCGGTCACGTGGTCATGCATCTCGCCGACGGATACAACGTGCAGGAGAGCACCTGGGGTGAGGTCTCCCACGTGAAACGGGAGTACAGTTCGGCCTTCTGGACCGGCTGGATCGATGCCAGCAAGGTGTGAAATAATCTCCACCACCACACAAATAAGAGCCGTCCGGCACCGTGTGGCGTCAATTGAGATGACGCGCGAGGCCGGACAGCAGTTCGAGCCCTCGCGCATCCTTAACTAAGGAAGTGTTGAAATGCGCAAGGGCATGATTCAGATCATCGTCGGTGGCATTCTCGTTGCCGTCGTCGTGACAGTGGTGGTTCTCCTGGGTTTCGGTGGCTCCGGCCACGGCCACCAGGACACGCCGCACACCCAGCCGACACCCACGTACATCACGCACACCTTCTACGGGGTCGACCGCAATGACCCCGTCCAGCAGGAAGTGCTCACGTGGACGTCCAAGGGCGACAAGGGCCCCATCGACGGCACACTGATGCTCAAGGAGCGGGCGAACGGCTCTGCCGACTGGAAGCCGGTGTGGGACCAGCCCCGGTCCTTCCAGGGCACCCAGAACGGCGACCAGATCGAGATCCCCGCCTCCTACTTCGAGATCCCGGGCCTCGACATGGTCAAGGGCACGATCGACTCCCACGGCCGCCTCCACCTGAATGTGGATCTGGCGGTCCAGACAGAGGTCCTGACCTCCACCTCGCGATGACCGGGGTGAGCGACAGGCGGCCGGCGCGGACCGGCCACCGAGTGAGCGGCTCCGACAAGGAACCGTTGAAAACCGACCGGCCTCCACCCGCTACGGGGGGAGGCCGGTTTCGCGTCCGCACCTGCGGATCACCACAGAGCCGCGTGTCAGACGCTCACAGGTGCATCTCCTCGTATACCGCGTCCGCGAATTCCCGAGCCCTGGGGTGGTTCTCGTACATCGCCTCCAGGAGTTCCCGGATCCGGGGATGGCGGGACGACGAAGTCCGCGGGTCGGTCGCCATTCGCAGGGTTTCCATTTCGAGCAGCCGCTCTATGTCCTGGATCTTATCCACGAGGACTCGATTGTCCCACTCCTCGCCGGCCACCTGGTTCTTGATCTTGTTCTTGAGGTCATCGAGGACGTCATCCATCCTCGCCGCGCTGCCCGCGCTGGAAGGCATCCGGGATATACCACCGACGAGCTTCTCCAGCTCCTGATGCCATTCGTCCTGCCGAGTCTCCCTCGTGGCATTCAGCCGGTCGATCTCCTGTTTCACCTTGTTGACGTCTTCCAGATCGGTGGCCGGGTCGTTCGCCATTGCCCAGACCTGCCAGGCGTTACGTGCCGACGAAGACACGTCGACCGTGTCCCGGATCACCTCGGTCAGGTCATCGATGTCCTGGGCACGTGCGCGGTGCAGGTCGTTCAGTTCGGCGAGCCTTCTCCGGTAATCCGCAGGGTCGATGGACGCCTTGTTCCGGTGGAGGGCCTGGGTCTTCAGCACGATGCTCTTCATCGCGTCGAACTTCTGGCCCAGTTCGACCTGGACCTCCTCGGCCGTGCCGGCCTTGCCGCCTGGCAGTTCCACCCTGATCTTATTGAAGTCGCTGATCTCGTTACGGGCGCCCTGCATCGCCTCGTCAGCCTCGATGTACGTCTGCCGGTTCAACCTGCCGAGCATGTTGTCCTGGACCCACTCCCGGCTCACCCGTACGGCGGCGTCCTCCGACCGGCGGGCTTTGATGACGACCTTCGACAACTCTCCGTCCCTGTCCCCCGCGATGAACGCTGCGGCCTGCTCCCGTATCGCGGGATCACGAATGTCGCCGATCGCGCTGACCACCTCACCGTCGTCGGTGACCATGCCGCGTTCCCGCAAGTGGGCGTAGATCCGTGCGACTCTCTGGTCGTTATTCTCCAAAACTCCATCGACCATCTGAGGCTGCAGCGTGTGACGATCCAAGAAATTTGCGGGATGTGCCAGTGCCTCTGGGGTGGCGTTCGGCGCGATTGAGCGCTGCCGGGTGTGCGGGTCGAAGGACACGATATCGGGAATCCACAAGCCTTGATTGCTGAGCAAGATCTGATCTGACGCGAGTCCGGTCTTGGTGGACAATTCGGTCAGAGCGCGCAGCCTTTCCGTCTCGTCGGTAAATCCTTTGAAGGTGGCGTTGAATCCGTCCAGATGATTCGCGCCCCACTGTGCTGCCCGCACGGAGTTGAACCCATCCACGACATATTCGGTCGTCAAAGCCCGCCGCTCTTCGTGATCGTTGACCCGGATGATGTTTCGCTGGTGAATGTCGGCGCGCCGCTTGGCCGCATTTGCGTTTTTCGCGATGACGATACCGGCGGCCGACCCCGGCTCGAGGTCATCGTCGGTCCCGTTCTCGATCAGGCTGGCCAGACGAATCGCGTTCTTCACACGCCCGGCGGCGTGCTGCGTCGTCCTGCCGAGGGCCGCGGCACCCGCGACCGCCATCAGGGGCAGCGAGACCAGTGTGGCCGCCGGTGCCATCGCGGTCACCGCGGCGGCGGAGGCGGCGAGCCCGGCGTACGCGGCCGCGCGCTGCGCGGGCGAACCCGACTTGGCCATGCGGATCAGGTCGTTCCTCTTGCGGAGAACGGCTGCCCGCCCCGTGTTGTACTTGTCCTTCGTCCAGTCCGTGACCGGCTGCGCCACCCGTTTCCCGGCACTCTTGAGCTTACGGCCCACCGCGCGGGTGGCCTTGTTGTTGAGCATCCGGCGCTGCAGTGACCGCTCGTCCAGCGCGCTCAGCCGTTTGTTCCCGACGCCGATCTGGCCGAGTCCCTGGGAGATGCGTTCGGCCGCGCCTCGGTGCAGATCCTTGTCGCCGGTGGCCCTCAGCGCCGCGGCGCCGGCGAAGCCCAGTGCCCCGGTCATCTTGGAGATGTCCCCCAGCCCGAACAACCTGGCGCCCTTCTTGAACAGGAAGAGCGCGGCCAAGGGGACAGCGCCTTCCAGCACCTGCTCGAAGAAGTTCGGCGTCGGGGTGGCGACGGAGGCTTGAACGACCGAGTAGGACACGTCGATGAGCTCGGTCAGGCACATCATCGCCAAGGTGAAGACGGCTTTCGCCCCCGCCATGGCACCGGTGACCTTGAGCCCTTTCTTCCCCTGCTCCGCCCCCGCGGCAAAAAGGATCAAGGTCAGCGGCAGGATCATGCAAAGAGCCGCCAGGGCCACGCTCGCCAGCGTCAGGCCGATCGCCATCGGGCCGAGGACGAACAGGAAGACGAGGGCGATGACGATCGACAGCAGCCCCTGGGTGATGCGTTCGGCCTGGTTGGCGCCGAGCCATCCGCTGACGAAGTCCCAGTCGGCCCGGCATTTCCGGGATGTCTCATCGTTCGATGACGCGACGCAGTCACCGAAGGCCTTGTTCAGCTCGTCCTTGCCGTTGAAATAAAAGACGTTCAAGGTGAAGATGCCGGGCGTTCCGGCCGCCATTTGGCCCGTCGGGCCCACGCCTCCCCACCAGGAGGTCAAGCCCTTGACCGGACCCTCGCTGTAGAGGACATTGCAGCCCTTGGCCTTGCCGCTGATCCCGCTCGCGGCGTCCCACTGCGGGATGGTGTGGTCGCTCGAACGCCCGTTACCGTCGGCCTTGCAGGCACCCCAGGCCACCATGATCACCTGCTCGTTGTCCTGAGGCGCGATCATGTACCCGCGGACCATGTCCTGTCTGGTGGTGCCCGGCTTGTTCCCCGTTGACAGGTCGTAGGCGTCCAACTTCTCGTGCATGGGGACGTCGGATCCGGCCTCGAGCTCACGGCAGGCCGCGTGGGCGGGGCTGGGGTACTGCTCCGTTCCGTCGCCGAACTGGGCGGCCACCCAGGAGCGGACTAGCGTGACCTCCCAGATCTTGCTGATCTGCTGCATGCCACCGATGCTGCTTTTCATCTCGGTGTTGGTGTTGTCGGTGGCGTATTTCTGATAGAGCGCCTTGTCGAGCTTGACGCAGGTCACATTCCCGGCGGTCGTCGGATCGCGGTCGTAGAATGCCGACGCGCCATTCGCTCCCAGGTCCTCCAAGCTGGGCAGTGCGGCCGACATCTCACCGAACCAGCCCTGCACCGTCGCGGCCATCCACGGCACGGTGTACTTCGCCGTCGGATCGTTCATGTGCGCGGTGGACTGGTCGCCCATGAAGAAGATCAGGCCGGTGGCGGTCAGGAACACCATCAGCAGACGGATGGCGGACGCCGGGCCGTTCTTCCCGCCGGACCAGCGTTTGATCACTGCTGTCAGGACGAACAGCCAGACCGGTATGAGGAACCACGCCGCCCAGATCGAGAAGTCGTGTACGGCCGTGTTGATCCCGGGCGCCGCCCAGCAGACCATGTCGAAGGTGTAGCCGAAACCCATGAGAGTGCCGATGAGCCGCCAGACCAGTCCGGCGCCCATGAACAGCAGACTGGCGATCATTGAGACGAACAGCCGGACCTTCATGATCCAGGCGTTGTCGACGGTGAAGAGACCGAAGGACGTCCACCGGTTCAGCGGCAGGAAGTCCCTCCTCTCCTTGTACTGCTGGCAGGTGCCGGACGAACTTATGCCCGCCCCGGCATCGACCGGCGCCGCGAGCACCTGACCGTTCACGTCCGAGGCGACGGAGGACACCGTGGTCGAACCGGCCGATGATCCCGTGGCCGTACTCACGGAGGCCGTTGGCGAGCCGGACGACGCCGCGGCGGTCGCGGACGTCCGCGCGTGTCCCCCCAATCCGAGGCCGTTTCCGGACAGCAGCGCCAGACCGCAGAACACCGTGACGACGAAGAACCACGCCAGCACCTGGAACCGACGATGCGGCCCGGAACGCGCCTTCTCGATGCCGCCCCGCGGCTGCCCGGAACGCGCCTTCGCGGCGGCACCCGCCCGGCGCGGCGGCGGCCCAGTGCGAGGCCGTCCGGCGCGCGAGCTCATCCGACGTGCCATGAATCGGATCCCTCCTCGGTCGCGGCGGCCACTGCCGCCTCGTGCTCCGCGCGCTCCGCGGCCTCCCGCGCCAGGCGCCGCTCCTCACGCTTACGGCGGTCCATCGGGTTCGTGCTGTACGCCGCCGCGGCGTCCGGTGGCGTCGGGCCGAGCACGACCTGTGCGTGCTGACCCGCCAGGTCGCGGAAGATGCCGCGGGCCCAGCGGGCGGGCCGGTCGCCCTCCGCCGGCAGTGGGCCGAACTCGCGGATCTCCGCCAGCCGCTGAGGGGTGGGGCGGAGTCCGCACAGCCGTACGGCCGCCTCCGCCTCCTTCCTCTCATTCAGCTTCAGCACCATCACGCGGCTGAGGTAGGACTCCAGGTCCTTGGTCACCACGTCGGCGATCCGCTGAGTGAGGAAGACCGGCAGGATGTTGAGGGACCGGCCCTCACGGGAGATCCGCTGCAGCGACGCGAGCCCCTCCGACTGTGACAGGAACGTCCACGCCTCATCGACGATCAGGACGCCGGCCCGGTTGGCGATGAGGATCTCCAGTGACGCTCGGATCACCAGGCGTACGGCGGCCAGCGCGATCCGTTCGGAGACCGAGTACTCGCTCGCGGTCTTGCCCTCGGGCAGGCCGAGGTCACGGTCGAAGTCGACCAGTGTCAGCCGCTGGGTCGTCATGTCGAGTCGCGGCAGCGGTTTGAGCGCGATGCCGAGGGAGAACATGCTGGAGGCCTCCATCTGCTGCTCGATGAGGCTCCGCAACCGGTCGGCGTCCTCCCCGGGGATGTACTCCAGCGCCTCCCACACGCACCGCGCCCCGTTGAGCGCCCCGCGCTTGAGCCCCGAACCGAGCGCCAGCCGTTCCTGCAGCGACAGGCCGTCCCGGAAGTCGTCCAGCGCGGACAGAATGTGCACGTTGGCGATCTCCGCCGCGATGGTCGGCGGTGCGTACCGGAACGGGTCGAAGGCGCCTGGAGTGTCCTCCAGCGCCGACATGGACACACGCCCGCTCGGCACGCCGAGGCTCTGCGCGTAGTCGACCATGCCGTACAGCGAGTCGCCGCCCTTCGGGTTGACGAAGATGACCGGAAGGCCGTTCAACGCGGACTGGACGGCGATGGACTGGGCGAAGAACGTCTTTCCGCTACCGGGATCACCGAAGATCCCGAACACCGGCGGCAGGTTCTTCAGCGGGGCGCCGAGCGGGTCGATGAAGAACGGCGTCCCGTCCGGGTCGATGACGCCGCCGAAGACCCCGGAGTCATCCCCAAGCTGGGAGAACGACTGCAGACCGGCGTGCGAGACCATCGGCACGTTGACGTCCTGCAGGAACGGATTGACCCGTACGGAGGAGCACGGCAGCGTCTCCTCCAGCGCCTGGATCTGCCGGTGCTCCAGGGCCTTCATCTGGATCCCGTAGCTCTGGCCGAGGAAGTCCAGATAGGTCTCGGTCTCGTCGGTGACCTCACGCGCCATGACAAAGCTGCAGTTCGCCAGCATCGGCTGGTTGGAGCCCGCCAGGTAGTCCTCGATCTCCTTGGCCTGCTGGAAGGTCTCGGAGAGCTCCACCTTTTCGAGGTCCTGGGTCTTCTGCTCCTCCTCCATGTTGGCGATGATCCGGCGCTGCGCCCGGCGGGCCCGCGCTCGCGTCAGGTTCGCGGGTTCGAGCTCGGCGCGGATCGAGATGACGTGGGGGGCGTCGCCGGGATGACTGATCGTGTCCATCGCCCACTGGGCGTACGGCGACGGCATCACCGGCTGGTCGAAGCGCATGATGGCGGCCATCTCCAGCTCACCGACGCCGTTCACGGCCAGACGGGTGGGCAACTCCTCGATCACCACGTCCGGGCCGTGGCCGAGGTTGTACCAGGATTCCAGCTGGTCCAGCTCCAGCCGGGTCGGCACCTCCGCGTCACCGCGATCGAAGATCGCGGTGACGAGCTCGATGTCCTTCTGGTACGAGTCCAGCTTCGGCACGTCCTCGTTGATGGTCTCCTTGACGAGCTCCGTCATGTTCTTCAGCATCGATCCGCGGCTTGCGGTCTTGGTCGCCTTGTCCAGCAGCGACGAGCGGAGCTGCACGCCGACGAAGAGGACGCGCTTGGGCGCCAGGAAACCGAAGGCGCCGGCCTGGTAGTCGCGCAGCTCGTCGGTGTTCTCCTTCGGCGGGAGCACGAGGTCGTCCCAGCTGATCGAGACCAGGTGAACGTTCCGGTTGCTGGACAGGGTCGCCAGGCCGCCGATGGGCTGCCGCGAGGTCCCGCCCAGATCACCGAGGAGCTGGGCGAGCGGTGATGCCATCGCCAACTGCTGTTCCGGGTCCTCCCACTTCATCGGCGACAACCGCACGGTCCGGTACATCCAGACCTCGCCGTTGTAGCCGATGTAGGTGCCGTCAGTGGTCCGCCACGCGTACGGGGTCGTCCACATCGTGGCGGTATCGGCATCGGACCGGCCGGCCCGGCTGGTCCCGGTGAGTCGTTTGAACGTAGCTCTAAGGCTGGCCATGCGGGGTCATCTCCCGGATTGTGTGGAGCTCTCTGGCAGACAGTCCGGCAACTACCACTGGCGGCAGCCGCCGGAATCCGCACAGTCGGACTCATAGGGCCGACGTTCGATCGCCTGGCCGATGATCAGAGCAGCACTGAGGACACTGTGATGGCTACCGCACCGACCCTCGTCGTGGCGGGGGACACGGGCATCGGGCGGAAGCTGCGGGAGACCCGGAAGTTCCCTGCGGTGTACGACGTCGCCTCGGCGAAGGAACTTCGCCACCTCTCCAGGAGAGGAGAGGTCCCCGCCCCGGCGGCGTTCATGTTCGCACCCGGCTTCATCGAGGACATCGCGAGTGCGGGCGTGGGCGTCCTGGCCAACAGCCTCGCGAGCAACGGGTTCACCGTGCTCGTCCACAGCTATTTCGCGGAACGCGGTGAGTCCTTCAACTCCGAGGTGCAGGTCACCGATCGCGAGCTGAGGATGTCGCAACTGCTGGCGGCACTCGGCGTGGTGGACGCCGAGCCGGAATCGGAGCCGGCACCGCGTCCTCGGCGGGAACCGACGCACCAGCCCGAGCCCGCGGGGGCCGCGCGACAGGCCACTCCGCCGGCGCCGCGGACGCCGGGTCCCACGCCATCTCCCCAGCCGTCCACCCAGTCCCAGGTGTGGCCTCCGCAGCCGCAGCCGCAGCCGCAGCCGCAGCCGCAGCCGCAGCCGCAGGCGGAGTGGACCTCACCGGTGGCGGCGCCGCCTCATTGGGGTCCGTCCCCCCAGGCGGCTCCAGCCGCGCAGGGGGTGCAGCCGGCTCCGTCCGGGGCACCCCGGCCCGTCTCACCGCAGGCCGTCGGGGCTGCACCGCCCCGGGCCGTCCCGCCGCAGGCGGCCCCCGGGGGCCCACCTCAGGCCGTCCCGCCACACGCGGCCCCGGGGCACCCACCTCAGGCCGTCTGGCCGCAGGCGGCCCCAGGGGGCCCGCCCCAGGCCGTCCCGCCACACGCGGCCCCGGGGCACGCGGCCCCGGGGCACCCACCTCAGGCCGTCTGGCCGCAGGCGGCCCCAGGGCACCCACCTCAGGTCGTCCAGGCCCAACCGGCGCCGACCGGCCCACCCCAGGGCGTTTCCGCTCCGACCTCGAACGGCTGGATCCGCCCGCAGACAGCGACCGGGGACCCGTCGGCGGCGACCGCGCCCACTGTCGCCAAGCGTGGCCGCGTCGTCGCGGTCGCCTCCGCGAAGGGCGGTGTGGGCAAGACCAGCGTGACCGTCAACCTGGCGATCCACGCGGCGAGGATCCTCCAGTCCGCGGGCCGGGCCGAGTCAGTGGTGCTGGTGGACACCAATTTCCAGCAGGCGGACGTCGCACGTTATCTGAACGTCAAGTCACCGACGATCATCGACCTTCTCCGATCACCCGGCGGCATATCGGCCGAAACCATACGAAACCATCTCGCCCATGTCCCGGAGGCCGGCCTCTATGCCCTGCTCGGCCCTCCCGAGGCCATCAACGCCGATCCTTCGTTGGTGAACTCATTGCCGTATCACCGGATCCTCGCGGTGCTGCGCAAGGCGTTCGACTTCGTGTTCATCGACACGCCGGTCGCCGAGCTCTACCACACGACCTTTTCCGACCTGATCCTTCCAGAGGCCGACGCGATCCTCGTTCCGGTCGAGCCCAGCCGGGTGACGCTGGAGGCCGCCCACTCCTGGCTCAAGGCGGTCACCATGCCGCGGCACTCCCGCGGAGGCGGAGTCGCCCCGGAGAAGTTGTCGCTGCTCCTCAACCGGGCCCGGGTCGACGTGGACTGCAGCCCGGAGGACGTCATGGATCTGTTGCCGGGCTGGCGATTTGTCGGAATGATCCCGGAAGATCACGAATGGATGCGAGCAGCGAACAATTATCAACCGATCGCGCTGCGCGCGGACCCGGAACTGGACGCCACCTTCCGCAGCATCCTGCAGGTCCTCACCGAGGACCCGGTCTTCGGTGAGGCGCCGATCGGATCGTCGGCGAACACTGTGGCGGGCCTGTTCAAGAGGATCCTCGGCCTGAGCTTCAAATGATCAGTTAGCGCTGGACGGCGCACTCCACCTGGAAGGACCCCGCCAACCATGGCCGCTTCACAAGACGACGCCCGCGGAATCGACTTCTGGGCCAGCCTGGGCATCGATGGGGACGACTCCGACCCGCGGGACGCAAAGGGATCGCGAGGCAAGTCCAAGACGCGCAAGGAGGCCGCTTCTGCTCAGCGGGTCGCATCGGCGGGCGATGCGGCGGCCGAGGCGGCGCCCGCGCAGGGCGCGATCGCCGAACGGTCCTCTTCGGTGAGGCAGAAGAGGCCCAGGCGGAAGGCTCCCACCAAGCAGATCGTGATCGATCCGGAGGCCACGGTACGGGAGGGCCAGGAGGAATGGGCCGCGATGTTCGAGGCCTGGAACCCGTCGGGTCAGGATGCCTCTTCCGAGCGGGCCACCGTCAAGGCCGTGCCGCCCGCCGCAACGGCCGGGACGGCACGCCAGGAAGCCCCGGTAGCCCCGGTAGCCCCGAACCCACCAGCGCCCATGGGACCGCCTGCGCGGGGGACCTCGAAAAAGCCCGCGCCAGAGCAAGCGCCTGAAACCCGCGCAACGCCGATCACGCCGCAGCGTGGTTCGCACCAAGTGGAACCGGCGCCAGAGCACCGGCGAGCCGACGCGGCGCCGAAGAAATCGGCGTCGAATCTGGTTGCAGCGCCGGAACCGAAGGCACCGTCCGCATCGACGCAGGACCCACAGCCGGCAGCCCGGCCGAGTTCCGCCCCGCAGATGCACCGCAGCCCCCAAAGCCATGAGGAGACGCCCACACCGGTCAGGTACGAGTCACAGACGTCGGCGCTGGCGCCACAGACGTTTCCGCGAACCGAATCGCGCCGTCCGACGCAGCAGGCCGAGTACCCACCCGGCGTGCCGCAGTACTCCATGGTGACGCATGCTCACGAGCCGGCGCCCCAGATGGGAGCCCTGCTGGGCGCCCTGCTGAACGGCTGGCGGGACCTCGCCGAACTGTGGCGCGACGAGCGCGTCCACGAGGTGCACATCCGTGGCACCAAGGTGATGATCGTTGGCACGCTCGGTGTCTACTCGATGCCCGATCTCGGCAACCTGGGCGATGCCCACGAAGCCGTCCAGGCGATGGCACAGGCGGGGGCCCGGGTCAGCCGCGTCGGTGACTCGATCGTGGCGTCCCGGCGGCATCAAGTGGGCCCCGACCCGGCCTCGCTCGTCACGGCCGGCGTCCTCAGCGAAGAGCAGGTCTCCTGCGTCCGGACTGCGCTCGAGCAGATGCAGGCGGTGACCCTGACAGGTCCGGCCGCACCGGTCGTGATGCGCTCGCTCGCCTCACTGGTACCGACGGGCAGCCGCGTCTTCGAAGGGCCGTACGGGGTGCTGCCGGTCGGGTGCGTCACCACGGCGAGCCCGCTGGACGCCGATTACGTGATCGGGGTTCGCCCGGGTGCGCTGGTCGAGAACATGGCCGTGGCGGGCCAGATCGGCGCCCTGATCGCCAACCCCGAGACGCGGTTCACACCGAAGGTGGAACTGCGCGTGTCCGGACGGTCCGCTGCGCTGGGAAAGGTGACGGCCCCCTGATCGTCTGCAGCGCCGATGCCGGGCCTCACGGCACCCGCTCGAAGACTTCGAGATGCCGGGCAGGTGCCACCGCCTCGACCAGCGGGGCCGTGAGGCCGCTCAATGGAGTCCGGTGCGCCGTCGCAGGCAGCTGAGGGTGTGTGACGACCCGCTGCGGACCGGCAGGCCCATGCAGTTCGAATCCACGCAGCGAATCCGCCCAGAGGGTGCCCTCTGACGTCTTCGCCACGGGGACCGGCCGGTCACCGGGGGCCACGGCGAGGGTGCCCAGCGTCCAACCGGTCCGTAGGGTGGCGTCCGAGAAGGCGACGACCTGGTCGATATCACGCCGCAGCCGTCGCAGGCCGGCGCCGCTGAAGGACACCGGCAGAGCGCCTAACCTGACGGCACCGCGGCAGTCCAGCCGATCGGCGATCTCGACCACCCGGTCCAGCACGCTGCGATGCAGGAGACCCGTCTGCTCTCCGTCCACGACGAGCACCACCATGCTCAGCAGCCGCTGCGACCCGATGATCGATTCCCCCGTTCGGCCGGAAGGCTCTCGGCGAAGATCCGCTCAGGCCGCGCACATATTGATCACACGGTCGGAGTTCAGGATGAAGTTTGCGGCCTCATCCGGAGTGATGTCCAGCGCGTCGACGGCCAGCCGGACCGGGCCTACCTTCTCGGGGTCGCAGTGGTGACAACGGGTCCGGTTGTCCCCGAACACCTTCATCGACGGGTTCTCACCGCCGTTCCGGTGCCTGCGCGGGCGGGGGCAGCGCCACAGGCTCCGCTCGTCGGGCGAGGAGCCGAGCCGCTGGAGGAGCTCCCGGATGTCGACCGCGTTGGCTTCGGCGAGCCGCCTGTTCCGTGCCGAGACAGGGACCGGAGGCACCACCTCGGCCCCCTTCCGTGCCGCCCGGAACTCCTGCCGATACCGTGCCGCCTCCCGGCGGACCGTCTCCAGGTCGACCCCTTGATTCGGGTCCTCCTTCGAGACGGGGACCGGTTCGGTGCCGGTGGACAGGTAGGGGAACCGGTCGTCCGCCCGCCGTCGCAACGCCGAGACGAGCACGAACATCGCCAACGCGTCCCTGGCCGAGTCCGGTGGCACCATCCGGAGGCGTGCGGCGTACCGGATCACCGACGCGGCTTCGGGGCTGACCAGCCCGTGCTCGCCAGGGCCGAGCTGCACGGTGAGGACTCCCTCCGCCGTCGGACCGCCGACCTGGGCCCATACGAGGAACTCCGAAGGCTTGCCGGCATCGACGAAGGCCTCTCCGCGGTCCAGCCGGGAGAACTCCAGGACGGTCCCGTCGGCGTAGACGTCGATCCGCCGCCCGGCGAATCCGCACAGCGCGGCGTACGGAACGAGGCCGCTGATGCCTTCGGGCGCGAGGAAGATGACCCGGGCTCGGAAGTCGGCCGGCGTCAGCCCACTGGCTCGCAGCCCGTCGATGACGGACGAGATGGTGTCACCATCGCCCGGAACGAGGTCCACCGTCTTGGCGACGTCGGGGACCGGCGGCGAACCGGTGGTGCGGATGGCGAGCACATAGTCGGTCAGCTTGTTCATGGATCTCCTTTGCGGTCACCCCCGATGGCACACGCCTGACTGTCCCGGACGGCAAGCGACCCGCATGTCTCCATTCAATACTTGCCGAGCGGGCGTTTTCCCAGACGGTCCGAACAGGAAGCTGAGCACCGGCTTGAGCGGCCGGTGCCGCGCCTGGCCATGTCCGGCCGGGCGTTCGACATTACCGCCGACCGGCCCACCGGTCGGCGGCAGGATACGGAAGCGGGGCACGGTGGCTCCTACCACGCATGTTAAGGAAGAGCTCTACGTCCGACGCCTCTTCAACAACGACGTCCCGGTGTTCGTGGACGCCACGCGGTATGTCAAGCAGGACCTCCCCTACCCGCTCAGCGCGAAGAAGTCCCTGAAGGCGACCTGCGGCGTCCGGACCGATCACGAGGTGGTCGCGTTCAGTCTGCGGAGCTACACCAGCAGGCAAGCGGAGCGGGAGGTCGAGAACGTCGAGGCCGAGGTCGGTGGGAAGGTGGTGTCCCAGAACCTCCTCCACCTCCGGATGCCCCGAAAGACGTTGCACGGTCTGAACGAGACCGCATCCGAGCTATCGGCCGTCCTGGGCGACGAGGTGATCGCCGAGCTCGGTGAGACGATGTACGTCCTCAAGCTCACCCGCGCCGACGGTGAGGGGGAACTGAAGCTCGTCGGCAGGTTGGACCGGACCGAGACCGGATATGTCAGGTCCGAGATCGACGAGGCCGACGTCGAGTTCGAGTTGCCGATCAGTGGCGTCCGCCTCCGTATCTTCTTGCGCTCCCCGATCCGGGATCGCATCCTCGCCTACAGCTTCGGCGGCTACCTCACCCGCAAGCCGGGTGAGGTCGAGACCGTGACCCGCGCGACGGCGCTGACCCTGAACAGCGTCCTCGGCCTCTCGACCTTCCGGCTGCTGTCCGGGCTGGTCAACATCGACGTCCCGGCTCTGTCGCCGGAGGCCGGACGGCAGCGGAAGCCCTCCGAGCGGATCACCTTCGACGTTCCGGTGATGCTCTTCACCGAGGACAACGTGCCGGCGGCCCGTGGACACATCACTGCGGAGATCGATCTGGGGAGCATCGATCCGGTCACGGGCGGGCTGCAGATCACGGTGAGTGAAGACGACCGGCTCGAATGGAACCCGGCGGTGGCCGGCCTCGTGGGGTTCCAGGCCTACGAGCAGGTGTTCGCAGAGACGGTCGCCTCCGTGGTCCACGCGGCTCTCGGCGCCGACAAGGTCCGCGATATCGCCTACGACATCATGCTGTCGGAGCTCAAGCCCGAGGCCGTGGCCGATATCCGGACGGCCACCAGCGGCTTTCCCGGACTGGCCGCCAACCCCGTGCAGGCCGAGGTCCGGTCGGCGCAGCCGGCGCCCGGCGTTCCGGCGGCCTGACCGCGGCAGGGTGTGGTTCCCGGGTCTGACTCAGGTCCGGGATCCACACCCGGTACGGGGCGTAACGCCGCCTTACGGCGCGTGGGGATGCCAGATGATCGACGAGAACAGGAGCAAGGCGCTCAGGCAGATGACGGTGAAGGTGATGAGCCTGGCGCTCAGGACCGGGCCGTCCACGCGCGGCAGCCGGTCGATCCAGGCGGTAGGCGCCGTTCCGTCGGCGCCTTCGCCGTCGTCCGCGTCATCCTCCTCGCCGTCGCTGAGGAACCAGGTGTTCTCCACCGTCTGCTTGGAGCGGTCCTGGCCGGTGTCGCTCGCACGGACGCCCCAGCCCGAAGTCGACGGTGACGGGCCGGTGGTCCCGGCTGTCTGCCGGTCGGCGGGTACCCCACCGTCCACCGCGGAAGCGCTGCCGAGCGTGGTTCCCGGGGGCGCGACCTGCATGCCGTTCCAGGTCTCGGCGCCGGCGAAGGAATCCCAGCCATGGCTTTGCGGCGGGCCGGACGACGCGCTCGGCGGTGTCACCGCCGGCTTTTCGGAAGGAACGGGCCCGGAGAGAGCGTCGAACCCCGATCCGGCCCACGTGGCGGGCTGCTCGTCTGCGGCCTCCGGCGTGGCGGGCTGCTCGTCTGCGGCCTCCGGCGTGGCCGGCGGCTCGTCTGCGGCCTCCCGAGTGTCGTCGATGATGATCCACGAATCGTCCGCAGCCCTCGGCCGGCTCGCCGCGCCCTCGTCGTTCATCGTCTCCTCCTTGGTTCTCTCAAGACGAGCAGGCGGCTTCCGCGATCGGCACATGGAGTTTGGCCAGCGCCTTCTGCTGGATCTGCCGTACTCCTTCGCGGGAGAGCCCGAGCCTGTCGCCGATGAGGTGGAGCGACTCCTCCGGCTCGCCGTCCAGTCCGAACCTGCGGGTCAGAACATAGCGTTCGCGGGCATCGAGGCTTGGCAATCCGTGGTCGCTGACCGTGCGCAGGTCGAATCGGAGCAGCACTTCGTCCTCGACGCTCGGTGATGGATCGGCCAGCCGATCCTCCCACAGTGTCTCTTCCTCGCCGGCGCCGCTCGACGCTTGCAGGCTGTCCAGCCGGGGTGCGTCCAGGACCCGACGCACCTGGGCCTCCGTGGTTCCTGCTCGCCTGGCGATATCCGGGTAGTCGTATGGGGCGTCCACGCCGAAGTCAGCCGAGAACGCCTGCGCGGCAGCCAGGATCGCCGGGCGCTTCTCGAAGTCACCGGGATTGAGATTCGGATGGTCGGCGTCCCGTACGGCACGCAGCACCTCCCGCTGGATCGGCTTGAAGGCCCAACTCGAGAAGGGGCCGCGCGACGGATCGTAGGACGAGATCGCCCACAGCAGCCCGACCTTTCCGGCGCTCTCGAAGTCCTCGCTGTGCTCGTTGCACTTCGAGGTGAACATCGCGACATACCGGCGCACGAGACCGTAGTTCGCGACCGTGATCTCAAGAGTGACCTCTTCCAATTCACGTTCGGTCCGCCGCAACGCGGCCTCGGAGAGGCTGTCGATCTCACCGGCGTCGGCCTTGGCGCGCAGGTCCGCAAGCAGCTCCTGAAGTCGTATGCGGCGGGCGAAGAGCTCGTTGTTGCGGACGCGGTAGTCGCCGTTGACCCGGGGCTCACCGCCGGCCGGCTGCACGATGTCCATCCCTGTCCTCCAAGAGGCTAGTGGCGCACCCAGTTTTGAGGGGATCAACCGGGCCTTGGTGCCAAAAGCGGAGGAGTGTTGACACGACCGTGCGGACGGACGGAGGCGGTCCGTACGGAACACATGCGACGTTCGGTGATAAATCGGGCAGCGAGTTCCCAGGTGGAAGGCCGTATCCGCCGACGACTGAAGCCGACGCGCAGCAGGTCCAGCCGACATCGTTGACAAAGAATTGATCTCCCGTGGTCACGGCGTTGATTCGGCCGTGACCCGACGGTGTGTCATTGGTGGTCTCAACGTGAGGTCGGACGAACGAGTCCTTCCGCCGTGAGGCGGAATGACGACCTGACGCGGCGATCCCGGCCACTACACCGCTCGCGTACCCCGCTGACGGCCACGGGGCCCGGGCATCAGCAACGGCTCACCGGTGACTTCGGGAGACCTCGGGACCGTCAGCGGTAATAGCGATTACTTCCGTACCGGCTGTCCCGATCGTCGAAAAGCAGGGTCCAGCCGATGACGAGCACCACCAGCATGGCGCCCAGGGTGCCCAGGCCGATGCCGACGCCGCCCACGAACTTCAGCGGAGTCGCCGCCGCGGTGCAGACATCGCGTTTGCACACGGCGTCCTTGTGGTGCTTGAGCCACACGGCGGTCGGTGACGTCACCCGGACGTGCGGGGCGCGGCCGACCAGCACCGCGGTCTGTCGCACCCCATCCTCGAGCGCCGTGGCCCCCGGCCTGAAGTCCTTGCCGACGTGTATCGCGCGCCGGTCTTTGTAGATCGCGTCAACGGCCTTGGCCTCGAACCATGACCGGTTGGCGATGCAGATCAGGGCGACGATGCCCAAGAACGCCACGAACCCGCCGCGGACGATCACGCCTCCGCAGCCGAGCCTCCTGACGCTGTAGTACGGCACGAAAAAGATCTGTCCGGAGTTCGGCGGCATGGCAACCGGCCGACGGGATCTTTCCCGCCCCCGTATCCGAACTACACCTGGGGCGCCCTCCACCTTGCCGCTCCCCGCCTGCGCCGGACGGTCACCGATGTCCGGTCTACAGGCCGGATCGTCCTGGGATTCCCCTGACGCAACAAAAAAGACGAGGTGGAGACACGTGAAATCGATTATGTCGCCACGCCTTTCGGGCGTGGCCTACCTGCTCATCGCCATGGTGGCGGTGAACATTTCGAACGTCCAAATCCAGGCCCTGGTGGGCATGGGGTTCTCCGCGCTGATGGTGGCGGGTCTGCTGACCGCGACCGGCGGCGCGGCGATGAACTTCCCCATCCGCTGGGTCGGGTTCCGGACCGGCCTCTTCAAGGAGCGTAGGGGCATCGTGTGCCCCGTCCGCTGGACGGGGTTCCGGATGAACGACTCGTGGCAGCGACGCCGAAAGATTCTGCTGTTCACGGCCGTCAACCTGGTGCTCAACGTCTTCTACGGCCTTGGGGTCGTCAACTGCCCGGTGCCCGTCTTCGTCGCTCTCGAGGTGGGCGGCCTGGTCTGCACGTCGGCGGTGCAGGGGTTCAAACAGCGCGGCTGGAAGGCCTTCATCTGGCCTGCCGTCACGATGGCCGGTGTCCTGCTGCTCGAGCGGCCGGGCAGCGGCTCCTTGAACATGCTCGGGATCGCCTTCGCGTTCCTGAGCGGCGTCGGCACGGCCGTCCGCATCGTGCTGACCGAGAAACTGGAGGACGATGAGGCGAAACTCGTTCGTGGATACTCCGGCTTCATCGCCGGGATCGGGCTGATCCTGGTGGCCTACATGCGCGGGACGAGCAGCCCTCACCTGACGGTTGGGTTGTTCGGCGTCCTGCTGCTGGCGGCCCTGGCCAACACCACGATCCCGAGTCTCGCCGAAGTCGCCGCTACCCGGAAACTGACGGCCGCCACCGTCAACGTCATCCAGGGAGGGCTGCCGGCGGTCGCCCTCCTGATCACCTGGCTGACGGCATGGCGTCTGCCGCACCTGATCGAGGGCGTCATCGAGGGCATCGCCATCACCATCGTGGTGATCGGGGCGGCCGGAGCGGCTAAGGCCGAAGCCAAGGCCAAAGCTAAGGAAGCTACGGCCAAAGCCTCGGCGCAGGCGGTGACGGCATCGGACGAGCCGCTCGGCGCTCAGCCGAGCGAAGAGTCCGACGCCCAGGGCGGGATGTCGAACGCTCAGAACAAGAAGCCGAAGCCGCAGCGCGGGCAGAGGCAGCGCGGGCAGAAGAAGCCCTTCAACGTGGACCGTCACAGGAGGACGACGGAAGCCCTGCGGAATCGTGCCCAGAGGCGCAAAGCCCAGAGGCACAAGAAGAAGCACTAACGAAAGGTGAGAGCCTGACCCAACGGAGGCCCCGGGGAGATCCCGGGGCTTTACCTTTTTCAGGGTATTTACGATCACGCCGTACGACGCTGCACGAGCCGCTTGACGGTGCACACACGGACGTTCAGCGGTCCTTGACAAGGAACAGCCCCGGGATCAGACCCGGGGCCGCTTGTTGGTTCAGGCTCTCACCTTTCGTTAGTGCTTCCGGGCGCCTTTGCGCCCCCGGGCTTTGCGCCCCCGGCTCTTCTGGGATCCCCGGGCGTTCTTGCGCCCCCGGGCGTCCGCCTTGTCCCACCGCCGCCGCTTGCGCCAGCTCTTGGCCTTCTCGCTCCTTCGCTGCGGCTTCGGCTTCTTGGTCTTCTTGTCCCTGGAGGACCGGTGCATCCTCTTCTCCGCGTCCCGCTCTTCCTTCGAGCCGGTCAGTGTGGCGGTGAGCAGCGACGCGACCAGGATCGTGCAGATCCCGGCCTGGCTCAGCGGCCTGAGGACCTGGTTAAGGACGAGACGCCCCACCAGACCGCTCAGGGCCGGTCCGTTGGCCGACAGGGAGCCGGACACCCTCTTCGGAAGGTGAAGCGGTCCCTGCGCGACGTAATAAAGGACCGCCCCGGCGACTCCGAGGAGGCCCGCGATGAGCCCGCGCGTGACGACCCCCCACGTCCAGTGAACCGTCAGCAGTGAGGGCGCCCCGAGAACCAGACCCGCCACCATGGACAGGCCGGTCCCCTTGAGATTGATGTTCGCGTGAGCCATCGCCTTTCCGCTGGACACCATGACAGCGGAGCACACCGCGCCGCACAGGGCGGCCAGCACGCCCGCCAGTTCGCCCGCGTCGCCGAGCCGGTGCCAGGGGATCACCATGGCGGCCCCGACCACCGACATGAGCGGTAGGAACACCAGGAGAGCCTTCGCCTTTCGGCTGGGCACCGTGATGGCGGAGAACACCGCACCGCACAGGACGGCGGCCAACGCCATCACCAGTACGCCCGCGACACCGAGCTGGTGCCAGGGAATCATCATGGCGGCTCCGACCATCGACATGAGCGGCAGGAACAGCGGGAGACCCCTGTTGTCGCCCCTCCAGGCGATCACCATCGCCATGGTGATCGGACCGAAGGTCGTGATTGCGTTGCCGGACGCGAACGGCAGTTTCGTCGCGTAGTACTGCGCCAAGAGGTTGGCGCTGACGAAGCTCGCCAGGAACGGCAGGACCGTCAGCACCCACCGGTGCTCCTTCTCCCACTTCACGAAGCGGGACAGGGGCGTGTGCACCAGAGGGAACCTTCGGGTGTGGCACAGGAGCCAGGCGAGGCGCCTGTCGCGCTTTTCGGTGTCCGGGGCGGCGTTGCGAAGGCTCCCTTCATTCAGCCTCCGTTTCGCCGCCACCAACAGCGCGACGTAGATCGGCACGCTGAAGAGGTAGGTGATGGTGGTGGCTTGGAGAGCCACCAACAGGTGGTTGGCCGTCAGTGGCTGCATGACGGCCGTCGCCGCCCGCTGGGAGATCGCTCCCCCGATGTGGGCGGCGGCCGCGCCGAGTAGCCACAGCGACCCGATGACGGCGGCGACGAGGCCCCGCATCGCACGGCGCGGGTGGCGCATGAACCACCCACATAATGAGCCGATCCGGCCGACGAGCCGGTTCGGCAGCGGGGGTAATTCACCCCTGTTCTCTTTCATTTCAACGCCTTCTTGGTTGTGTGGCCGCGCATTCTTTAGCGATGCGCGGGGTCTGCACTGCACTCTCTTGGTACGAATGCCGAAAGAGAGTGTGCTGCAGCACCGTTAGTTACGGTCCGGGCGATCGTCTGGTCGGCAAGAGAGGAGGAGGCGTCGAAATCCGTCGACGGCGACCGGCTCTGCCGGTGCCCGCAACGCGGCTTCTCCTCCACAGCCGAAGGGAACACGTCACGATGAGCAGTTCATCGAGCCACGCCTGGCCGTGGAGACCGCCGCGGAGGGCCGGGCTGAGCGGCCGGGCACCAGGTCCTCAGCGGGCATCGGCGAAATTCGTGCCCTGAGCACGGTTGCGAGGAGTGTTCCCCCGAGGACAGTCCGATGTTGACAAAAGTCGCATCTCATACAACCAGGGAAACGGGGCTCATCATGAGCGAAAACGGGCAGACCGCCGAGGCCACCGAGACCACCGAGCCCAGGTTCCTGCGCAACGCGCGCGACCTGCAGGTGACCTCTGAGCGGAAGGCCTACCTCGCGAAGCTCGGCGTGGAAGCGGCGAACCGCGCCGTGGAAGCGGCGATGCAGAGGCAGGCCAAGGACCTGGCGGTCTACAACCTCCAGGACGCCCTCAAGGACGCCCAGGAGGAGGCCAACGAGGCCAGGTGGAACACGTGGCACGCGGTATGGGCGCTGAGCTGGTATGGGCGCTTCTTGAACCGTCTGTCCCGGCTCCTCTCCTGGCGCTAACCGCCGCCGCATCGGCGGTTCCACAAGCCGGCCCTCGCCCACCTTCATGGTGGTCGAGGGCCGGTTCTTTTTTCCGCGCACTAACATGAGGGCGATGATCACGGTGGCGATGGGTGACGGGAAGGGGACCGGGCAGTGACCCGGCCGTGGTCGCCGACCGTGGCCGCTGTGCTCGTACTCGCCCTGGGGTGTCTTGGCGCGACGGGCGGATTGGTCCTGGCGCTCGCCGCCCCCCTCCACACAGGAATCTGGATCTGGGTGACGTTGGCGCTCGTCGTCTGCGGGGTCCTTCCCCTGGGTGCCGACGCGCTGCTCACCAGAGAGATCGCGCTGCGTATCGCCCGGCCACTGCTCGATCTTCCCCGCCTGGCCGCGGAACGGCGGACGGCCGCCGCGGACCTGGCTCCGCTCGCCGACGACCTGCGGCGTGCGGCACGGGCGGATCGGTTGCTGCTCACGATGTCGCTGCCCGTCGGTGACGTAAGGGTGGACGTACCGGCCGATGACCATGGCCTGCGACCGGACGACCATGGCGGGCTCGGTGACCTCTGCCGCGACGGAGTTCCTCATCCGATTCCCCCCGGGGCACTGCCGGACGGATGGCGAGCCGGCGTGTACGTCGCGATTCGCGCCGGTGACGGGCGGGACGTGGGTTCTCTCCTGATCGGCTGGACCCGGCTGACCGGCCCCTATCGAGCGTCCCGGATGGTCTCCGGCGTGCCGAGTGGAGCACTGACGGACGCGGCTCGGGCCCTGGGGGCGTTCTGGAACGGCGTGTGGAATCGCCATGACATCGAGGAGGAACGAGCCCGGCTCAGCGCCGTCATCGACCCGTCCACGGTGTTCGTCGACGAGTCGAAGCGGCGGCGGCTCGAGGACTCACGGCATCTGTTGCTGGACTCCATACGCCACGAGCTGCACGGCCCGCTGACCGTGATCCGTGGCCATGCCCAGTTGCTCGGCACGGTCCTCCCGGACGACCGGAATGCGACGGACTCGCTCGAGGCGATCCTCGACGCCGTAGAGATGATGCACCACGTCGTCAGGGATCTCGCCGCCGTCGGCGCCTCGGATCCATCCGCTCTGCCTGCGATGACGGCCGAACCGATCGATGTGACGGCACTGCTACACCGAACCCTGCGGGCCATCCCGTCGGTGGCGGCGCGTACCCTGATCGACTCTTCCTCCGGCTGTACCGTGCGCGCTGACCCGTGGGGGCTGCGGCAATGCCTGTTGCTGGCCCTCGGCAACGCCCAGAAGTACGCGCCCGACGGGAAGATCACCGTGACGGTGCGCGAGGTCGGCTCGCATGGAGTCATCGGCATCGCGGACGAAGGACCGGACATTCCCCATGGAGAGCGCGCTCTCGTACTGCAGCCGTACTATCGGGCGGCCGCCGACGGGAACGTTCCAGGGTCGGGACTGGGGCTGTACATCGCGGACGTGCTGATGACCGCCATGGGAGGGCGAATCGAGCTGGCGACCGCCCCGTCCGGTGGCCTGCAGGTCGATTTCTGGGTCCCTCTCTCGTTAATCCGGGCGCGCCGATCGGCCGCCCGCGAGTGCGGAGATGAGATCACGGAGCTGATCGAGGTCGAACGGCTTCGCGAGAACGCGGGTCAGGGAGCGGTCATCCAGGTCGCCTGACGTGCCTGCGGCGGCGGTGAGAACCAGGATCGGCAGATTCGCGGTATGAGCGTCGCTGCGAATCCGGGTCACGAGATCGGCCCCGTCGATGTCCGGGAGCATCCGGTCGAGAATCAGCAACTGCGGCAGAGGCGCGGTGGTGAGCCGGTGCCACGCCTCGTCGCCGTCACCGGCCAGGTCCGACTCATGGCCATCGCGTTCCAGGATCATTCGGAGCAATCGCCTGACGCCGGGGTCGTCGTCGACGATGAGCACCCGCATCTGGTCTCCGGTCGATGGACATCCGTGGTGCTGACGCTATCAGCGCCCGGAGCCCGGCCGCAGGGGCCTCAAGAGGCCTCGCAGGCCGGAGATCGCCCGCCGGCGGCGCACAGCCACTTCACCGCATCGGAGACGGAGCCGACCGGGACGATCCGCATCGTGCCGCCCCGCGCCGCCCGTACCGCGATGTCGCGCTGGAGAACCGGCACGAAGAACACGTCCGTATGGGCCGCCATCGCGGCCTTGACCTTCTCTGCGACCTCACCGACGTCGGTCACGGAGCCGTCGAGGCCGACCCCGCCCGTGCCGGCGACACGGTGACCGCCGATGAGGCGTCCCGAGCTCAGCGCGTCGACACGGGCGAGTGCCAGGATCAGCCCGGCCGACGGCCCTTGTACGACGCCGAGCGGATAGGTGGTCGCGGCGACATCGGAATCCACCCGTACCGCGGCGAGCGAGATGCCCGACATCCGCTTGATCTCGGACGCTCCCAGCGACTCGCCGGAGACCCTGGGGGCCACGAGGACGCGCACGTTCCTCGCGTCGGCGGTGACGGCCCACAGATCGGTCTGGCCACGGAGCGCCACCAGGTGCCGGGCGTCACCGGCGGCCAGGAGCACATCACCGAGGTGCAACCCGCTCGTGACCGCGGCAGCCGTCGCCCCGGTCACCTGCAGTCCGGCGCTGCCGGTCGGTGTCCGTCGGCCGGTCAGTTGAGCGGCGACGAGCGCGGCCGTGGTCTGCGAGGCGTCCATCGCCTGGCCCATCGCCTGGCTCATCGTCGAACTCGCGCCGCGCGCCCGGACCATGCGTTCCCCGGTGAATCCGGCCACTGCCCACCGAAACCAGGTGCTACGCCGTACGACCACCGTCGTGACCGACCAGGATCCCCGCGCCGGCGTACCGATCCGGATCACCGGACCGGGTCCGATCCGGTCGTACGGCGAGCCGGTCACGCCGAAGCCGCCGAGCATGATCAGAGAGAGAAGGACGCCGTAGCGAACGCGTCTGGTCTTCTCTCTGTCACGCGTCGTGGTGCCTGCCATGTGCAACCCTTTTTAGGGTAAAGACCGCTTTGGGTATTGTGGGCATGCGATGCCACAGGTTCTCCTCGTCGACGACGACCCGCGATTCGTCAAGGTGGTTGCAAGTCTGCTGAGCAGGCGCAACCTCCAGGTGAAGTCCGTGTCCAACGGAGGGCTGGCCCGGCAAGCGCTCAACCGCATGGACGTCGACCTCGCGCTGCTCGACCTCAACCTCCCCGACATCGACGGGCTGTCCCTCCTCCACCAGTTGCGCGAAGAGGGGAACAACACACCCGTGATCGTGTTGACCGCGCGCAGCAAGCCACACGAGCAGGTCCTCGGGCTGCGGCTCGGCGGCGACGACTACATCACGAAGCCGTTCGACCCGGAGCTGCTGCTCGCTCGGATTCATGCGGTGCTGCGCCGCAGCTCGGCGGGTGCCGGAAGGACGATCGGTAGAGGGCGAAGCGACCTGGTCGACCTTCCGCCCGTACTGATCGACCTGTCGGCGCGACAGGTCTTCAAGGACGGGGTGGCGGTGCGGCTGGCCCCGATGGAGTATGCCGTTCTGGAGTTCCTGGCGCTCAACCGCGGCCGTGCGGTCTCCAAGGAGGAGATCATGCTGCAGGTGTGGGGCACCGACCGAGGCGTCTCTCGTACGCTCACCGAGCACATCTCCCGGTTGCGCCGCAAGCTCGGCGAGGGCCTGGTGATCACCATGACGGGATTTGGATACATCATCCCGACCGATCCTCAGGTGCCCGCAGCCAAAGCTCAGTGACGAGGACGTTCTTCTCCACCCGGCACCACATCTGGTGGCGCTGGCTCTGCATGAGCGAGCGCCACCGGGCCATCCCCAGGTCGCGGCCGACTCCGTTCCTCGGCAGGGCCGGCCAGGGCAGCCCGACCTGCCGCCCCAGTCGTTCGAGTTCACTCCGGGTCAGGTGGGAGGAGGCCGACCGTATGGTGTGGATGGTGAACTCCTCATGCTGCCGGACCGACAGCTGCTGATGCACGAGTCCGTTCAGTAGCGCGGAATGGGTATCGAGTACGTCCCTCACCATCTGCTCTGCCAGTCCTTCGGACGTCCGCGTCTCATCGAGATCTCCGAGCAGCCCGGCGAACCCATCGATCGCCGAGGCGAGGAGTTCCGCGTCATCGCCCGAGTCTCCGCCGGCCGCCTGGGCGAGCAGCCTGGCAGTAACCGTCGCGATCGACAGTTCGCCCTTCATCCGGTGGACGAGGCCCAGGACGAACCGGTCGTGCCACTGCTCCGGTCCCGTGTCCCCGTCATGGCGTACGAGCAAGGCGGACGTCCTGCTCAGCGGGATCGCGGTGAGCGTGCCGCTGCTGAACGCGGACTGCCAGGTCAGGGCCTGGCCGGCGAGGATGAGGGATTCCCGGTCCAGGTCATCCTCACCGTCACCACTCAGATCTTCGACACCGCGGGGCGGGGACCCCGCCCTCGCGTGAACGACCGTGGAAAGCATTGCTGAGTGTGATCTCATACCTCGTCGGCCGCGGCCGCGGCCGCTGCAGCCTGATCCGCCTGGAGCTGGTCCATCGCCTTCCGGAGGTCGGTGCCGACCTTGACCACCTGAACATAAAGGCCGGTCAGCTGCCCGGCGAGCTGGGCGTTCAGGCCGCCCTCGCCGATGCCGCCAGAGAGCTGGTGCTCCTCGACCGCCACGATCGCGTTATCGCGTTCCACGAGGACGTCGGCGACCGAAACGGGACTCATCGCATTCCGCAGGTAGATCGCCCGGTCGCCGGAGTATTCGATGATCTCCAGCCTCTCCTTGCCGAACGCGCGGTTCAGCAGCCGCTCCGCACCCTTGATCCGGCTGGCACCCCGACCGATGCAGGCGCCTCGAGCGTCGACTCCCAGGGTCGTCGGAGCCACGGCGATCTTCGCTTTGGATCCGGCGACCCGCGCGACGTTCTTGATGACGACCTTCCCCGCGAGGATCTCGTCGACGAATCCCGACAGGATCCGCTCGACCAGTTCCGGAGTCGTCACCGACAGCAGCAGCCGCTCCGTGCCATCCTGCTCTCCTTCGGCGACGCCGGTGACGAGCGCGATGAGGGTGTCACCCGGCACCAGCTCGGGCGGCGCCGCTCCCTCTGGGAGGTCGTACGTGTCGGCGCGCAGCATGAGCGCATCCCGAGCCTGTCCGGTGCCGGCGTCATAAACGGTGCAGTTGAATCCGTCAGGGCCGCCGGCCTTGATATGCGCGGTCACCGTGGTGCCGACGAGTGGTGACTCGAGCTCGAGGTCGCTCAGGATGGTTCGCACTGGTCATGGACCCTCTCGTTTGGCAGGCAGACTCTGGCTTCGCCTGGTCCTATCCCGCACTCTAAGGCGCAGGCCCCTGACCTCTAAAGTCCGTGCGCCTTCGGATGCGCAACCCGAAATCGTAAGTTCCCTGGCTTTCTGCGCCGCCGCGCAGCGGCCGCAGGCGGGGCTCCACGCACCGCGCGCCTGATCACCACCACCTCGCACGTAGGCATCAACGGGCCGACCGGCCCGGCGACCCGATACTGGCCGCATCATCGACCGGCTGTTGCACCGCGGCCGCAGGAAAGCCCGCGCAGGGGCGTGAAGCCGAAGGAGAGGCGGCCCTTCTGAATCCGCAAGGCCCTGATCAGCGCCTTGCGGCCTGGCTTGCGGGAGTTTTGGATCATCCGGGCCCGGGACGCTCCCCGACGCACCGGCCCCGCCGCCGATCTGGAGCACGGCCCAAGCGAGCGCGATGGGTGCCATCGACGAGCCGGTCCGCGACACCAGCCGTGAATATTCGCCCGGCCGTCTGTGGAACCAGGGAGCGGATTCCCGCGTCGGCCCGGCCACCGGCCGGCGAGGTCAGACGCGGATAATTCGGGGGGTGGCCGGACAGGCGGCGGGTCGGCTCTGCGGCCGCCTCCCGTACGCGGGCGGCGATGTCCGGCCACTCCTCCTCGGGGCGGGACTCACGGCGGCCGGCCGGCCGCCGTGGTCGAAGTTCAGGCGGTGATGTCGGCGAAGCCCGTCACCGTGAACCTATTACCCGAATATTCCGCTGCCCGGGGTGAGGATGTTCGAGGGGTCGTATTTCTTCTTCCAATTGTTGAACGTGGACCACATTGATCCGTAGTGGTTCTTCCAGTCCGCTGCGGTGAAGGGAATGGCGTCCTCTGGGTAACGCGTGCCGCCGAGGGCGTAGGCCTTATCGTAAAGCTGCTTGTTCCGTTCCGTCATCTGCGAGGCGAAGGTCGGGTTCGGGCCGGGGTCGGCGGACTCGGTCAAGATGCCGAATGTCCAGACCCATTTCCCGGCGGACGGGACGCGCACGAGGGGGCGGGTGAAGCTCGACCGAAGGTTGGGCCAGATCAGCAGAAATCCGGTGGGGCCGATGTCCTCCGGCGTGAGCGTCGGGATCACCGACTGCACGAACTGCTCAACCGCATCATCCGGTACCTGGAGGTTGATCCACGGCTTGACCTTGGCCTCCCAGTTGGCCGTCGCCTTGAAACCATCATAGATCGAATCGACCAGGAAGATGTAGTCGAGGTAGTTATAATCGGTGAATTGCGCGGATTGTGCCGCCGGGCTGAGCCCGGTGAACAAAGCGTCGGTGTTCGGGGTATCTCCCTGGTTGTAGAAAATGGTCGCCCATAGTGCAAGGGGAGACGCGGTGCCGGGGGAGCAGACGTTGATTACGATGTCGAAAGTGGGTTGCCCGGTGGTTCTGTTGATCAGTGTGCGGATGTCGCTGAAGAACATTGAGATGTCCGTATATGGAATCTGGTATGTGCGTGCCAGCTGCTTGGCCGGGACCAGATCGACCTTTGCGCGGGTGATCACGCCGCATTGGCCGAGCCCGCCGAGAGCCGCCTGGAAGAGATCGCTGTTCTTGTCCATTGACGCGTCAACGACGTCGCCGGTTCCGGTCACCACTTGGACTTGCCGGGTGTGGTCGACCTGCGCTCCCGCTCGGTTGGTGGACCACGCCCCGATGCCGCCGATCGACAGCGTGCCGCCGACGCTCAACTGCGTGTAACCGGTGATCGAGGGCGGGGTGAGCCCCTTCGCGTAGGCGGCCTTGATCAAGTCGATCCACTGCACGCCCGCGTCCACGTCCGCGCTGTCGGGTCCGATCGAGTGGATCGTATTCAGCCAGCGAGTTTCGATGACCAGTCCGCCGCTGACGAGGCCGTAACCGAATACGGAGTTCGGCCTGCCCTGCCCTCCGCCCTGGGGTGCGACCTTGATGCCGCGCTGCTTGCAGTACTGGATCATCTTGGCGACATCGTTGACCGACCCCGGCCGAAGCACCGCGGCCGGCATTTGCTGGACGATGTTGCCCTGGTCGTAAGAATGGGCCGTGCGGGTGTCGGTGTCAAAGTAGATCGTCCCGTCGAGCTTCGGGACGTTGTCGAACGAAGAAGTGGTGGCCGCCTGTGCGGCCGTCACCCAGGTTCGTGAGATGGGATCGAAGCCCACCACGAGTGCGCCGACCGCAATGCCCGACAGCAGCTGGCGCCGGCTCAATCCACTTCGCTCGCTCTGACCGCTCTTTCGGTCCATGAATTCTCCTTCCGGGTCCATACAGTGGCGAGTCAGCATCTTGTGCGAGCAGAAAAAATGTCAATAATGTGTGATGTATGTCACATATCGCACGGCTGAGTTCGGTGCGGTCTCGTTCAAAAACCGCCTTCACTCTGGATTCGCGTCTTCGCAATCCGCCCGTTGGGAGCAGGGGATCGGGCCCCGCAACGGCCCTGCTCAGGCCCCACGAACCAGGGAGCGACGGCCCATTGCGTAGCCGACCTTCCGTATCGGGTTCGGTATAAGTACGGATGACTGGAAGGTCCACCTGCTACACCATGTGCAGGTCACTGAACCTGGCCATACCCGTGGCGCGCCACGATTTTTCACACGCGGTTCATCCGGTTGCCCGGCCATCGAACGGATGACGGCGTCCTCATGTCGCAAAGCTTCAACGTCGACGCTCGTACCGAAAAGGCGGAAATTGGAGTGGGGTCCACCGGAAGCGGCGAAGTTTCGCGGGCGCTGACCACTGCCATCCATTACGATCTTTAGTGCTCCAGTGGGCGCATTTCATCCCCGGTGCTGGGCGGTCCAGGTCACCGCATGATCGCGGGCGGTGTGTCGGCCGCTGGACGTAGCGAAGCCCCTCGGCCGTGACCGTGAGCCCGAACCGTTCCCAGTCCGGCTTGCCGAGCTTGTGCCAGCGCACGTATGCGGCCTCCAGTTCAGCCCACAGACCACGCGGGCCCCTCACGGACGACGAGCTCCTCGTCGACGGCGTACTGACTCGCCCACGAGCCGTCCGACGCGATCACCCGCGGCCACCGATCACTCACGCGTGCCCGGTGGCGATGGTCAGGCCCCGGCCGTGGCCACGGCCGCGTTCGGCCGCGCCGGTGCGGAACCGCCCCGGCCCGTTCCACTTGGCAAACGGAACCATGTTCCGTATGTTGGTTAGTGGAACAAGGCTCCGTTTGTTCGGGATGCCGGAACAGGCGAGCCGAAACCAGGCCACGCATCGCAAACTCGCTTCACCTCCCAAGGGGGAACAGTCATGCAGTACCGCACCTTGGGCCGCACCGGTGTGCAGGTCAGCACCCTCGTGCTCGGCGCGATGAACTTCGGCAGTTTGGGGCGCACCACCCAGGACGAGGTCACCGCCATGGTCGACGCCGCCCTGGAGGGTGGGATCAACCTCATCGACACCGCCGACATGTACAGCCAGGGCGAGTCGGAGGAGATGGTCGGCAAGGCCATCGCCGGCCGCCGCGACGACATCGTGCTGGCCACGAAGGCGAGCATGCCCATGGGCGACGAGCGCAACCATCAGGGCAGTTCGCGCCGCTGGTTGGTCACCGAGTTGGACGACAGCCTGCGCCGTCTCGGTGTCGACCACGTCGATCTCTACCAGATTCACCGGTGGGACCCGAGCACCAGCGACGAGGAGACGCTGTCGGCGCTGACCGACCTGCAACGCGCGGGAAAGATTCGCTACTTCGGCTCCTCGACGTTCCCCGCGTACCGCATCGTGCAGGCCGAGTGGGCCGCCCGGGAGAACCATCTGAGCCGTTACGTCACCGAACAGCCCAGCTACTCGATCCTGCAGCGCGGTGTCGAAACCCACGTACTGCCCGTGACCGAGCAGTACGGACTCGGCGTGCTGGTGTGGAGCCCGTTGGCCTCGGGCTGGCTGTCGGGCGCGATCCGCGACGGCCGGGAGATCACCACCAGCCGCTCGACATTCATGCCGCAACGCTTCGACACCGCCATCCCCTCCAACCGGGCCAGGCTCGATGCCGTCGAGCAACTGGCCAAGGTCGCCGACGAGGCCGACCTGACCATGATCCAGCTCGCGCTCGGATTCGTCACCGCGCATCCCGCCGTGACCAGCGCGATCATCGGCCCCCGCACGCTGGACCACCTGCACTCGCAACTCGCCGCCGCGGACACAGTGCTCTCCGCCGACGTACTCGACGCGATCGACGCGATCGTCGCTCCCGGCGTCGACCTCGCCGCACACGAGAAGTACGACACGCCGCCCGCCCTGCTCGACGCGGCGCAGCGACGTCGCTGATCGCTCGTCACCGCGTGCTGTCTGGTCCGCCCCGCCCGGCTTCGCGCACCGACGCGAGCGTCAACGCGTCTGGGCGCCTGCCTCGGTCGCCCGGGCCTGGCGTTCGGCGCGGCGGTCGGTGAATCGGGTCGCGGCCACCTCGAGCCCTTCGAGGAATTCCGACAGTTCCTGACGGGCCTTGTCCCCGTCGGCGTCCAGACCTTCGAGATCGAAGACCTGCCACTGCCGCAGGACAGGGGCGAGCACGTCATCGAGGTGGACCCGTAGGTCGTAGATGCCGGCGTTGGCGATGGCGACCGACTTCCGCAGGAAACCGTCGATGGTGTGGCCGGGCATCTGGAAACTGGTCACCACATCGGTGACGGCGCGCATCGTCTCGTTGGGGGACAGTTCGAAGGCCGCCGCGAGCAGATTGCGGTAGAAGAGCATGTGCAGGTTCTCGTCGGCGGCCACCCGTGCCAGCAGGCGCTCGCATGCCGGATCGCCCGAGGCCTTGCCGGTGTTGCGGTGAGAGACGCGCGTCGCCAGTTCCTGGAAGGAGACGTACGCGAGGCCGTGGAGCATCTTGTCGCCGTGGTCGGCCTGGTAGCCGCCTTCCATATGCTGCATGCGCGCACGTTCGAGCGCGACCGGGTCGACGGCCCGGGTGACGGTGAGGTAGTCGCGGATGACGATGCCGTGCCGGTTCTCCTCGGCCGTCCAGCGGTCGACCCAGGTGCCCCACGCGCCGTCCCGGCCGAAGATGGTCGCGATCTCCCGGTGGTAACCGGGAAGGTTGTCCTCGGTGAGGAGGTTGACGATCAGTGCCTCTCTCGCCGCGGGCGGGATGTTCGTGTCCTCGGGCGACCATGCTTCACCGTCGAACGGGCCGTCGAAGTCACGGCCCTGGCTCCACGGCACGTACTGGTGCGGGAACCATTCCTTGGCGGTGGCCAGGTGACGATCGAGCTCTGCCGCGACGACGGGCTCGAGCTCCATCAACAACTCGGCGGTCGTGTGCGGACGTGACGTGAGCGGCATGCTGGTGTCCCCCGAATCGTGGCGTTGATCAGTGTGAACCGGCCGGGCGGCGAGTGCCCCTCCGCCTGATGAGAGGCCGTACGGCCGCTTGATCACCCTAGGCGATGAGCTCGTCGCGGTGACGATGGGCCCTGGCCGGTCGTTCGGCGGGTCGGTCCCGGGCACATCAGAACCTCCAGGAACCCGGAGCACCACAGGGTGGGCTCTGTGGATGAGGCCCGAATGTGGTGGACGGACCTACGGATGCGAGGTGTCGGAGACCAGACGGAACACCGGATGGCGAGATACCTCGGCGGCGAACTGCTCGTCGGTCGAGTCGGCTGTGACATCGAAGTACGCACGGGTGATGGGGACCTCCCGCAGGTACTGCCGAAGGACGGGCACGCTGTCTTCGGGGGTCAACTCGGCGACGCGCAGAGTCTCTCGATAACGCCCTCTGGCGATCTGAACCTCTCCGGCGGCGCGGGCGTTATGCACCCAGTTGGTGACGCCATAGGCGGCCACCAGCCATCGTTCATCACCGTTCTGCATGATGTCGACCGGGGTGGAGCGCAGTTCACCGGTCTTCCTGCCCCGTACCGTCAGGATGTGCCGGTAGCCCTTGCCCCGCCCGAGGCGGGTCATCAGCCGGAAAACGAGATTGACGCACCTTGTGCCCGTTCCGACGCGGTAGTTTTTGGCCAATCTCTGCTCCTGTCAGGTCGTTGGCACTCGGCGGCCCGCCACCGCCGCCCTAGGCACACAGGGCCGGCGGAAATCCGCGGGAACCGCGACAGCACCATGAGTCGGGCATAGAGATCTTATGACGTCGAGATCGGATTCCTCGAGCCGTCCTGACCAGCTGCCCGTGCGGCTGCGGGCCGGTCCAGACGGTGCTCCGCGGAGGTGGCGGGGCGGTTCGGCCGGCGGTGAGTCCATATGCGGCGGTGCCCGGACGGCTCCGTCGCGGGTTGAACGGTCTCTCCCGGCGGGCGAGGTGGCCCCGAGAGTTTCCACTCATCGCCGTATCGGTCGCGCCCGGCTTTTCCGGGGTATCATGGTGATCACCAAGGGCATTTCGCGCGCCGATAGCAAAGTTGACGTCGTCCTGGGCGTATGGAAATCCGGTTCCTTTATCGGGCCGAGGACGGGCCGATGTCATGGCGCCGCACGTCACTGATCAAATAGACGTTCTTTCTCCTGCCATCCCGTCGGCGTCGCGGTTGAGCCTGGATCCGGCGCTGAGGCGCCGGGGAATCCTCGATGGCGGCTGGCGGCCGCGCTCCCGTAACGCGAGCGTGGAACTGCCGCTCCTCGTCTCGTCGCTGAACGAACGGGTCGGCGCGGTTCTGCGGCTTGGTATCGACGCCCGCGACTGGGATGACATTCCCCGTCGCATCACGGTCGGCGGGCACGTGGTGCGGGTCGGGCGGTTCGCCGACGTGGACCACAAGATCATCGTGACTCGTGGCCCACAAGACCACGTCATGCTGCTGGTCATTCCGCCCCACGTGTCGACGGCTTCGGCGAAATCGGCTCTGGCGAGGGCGGCCGCAGGCAAGAACAGCGGCGGGCCCGAGGAGATCCTCGCCGCCGCCGGCATCGAGAACACGGCCGGGTTTGACCGGGAAAGCGGCGGCCTGGGCGCGCCGAAATCCCAAAGCGGTCGCCGGCGCGATAGCGGGGACGGCAGCATTCGGGTCGGCGGCGTGGCGGCGAATCACACGACGAGAACGAGGCTGACCACGCGCACGCGCGTGGACCAGCTCACTCTCGGAGTCGCGTCACGGTCACGCAAGGAGAACGAGGACCGGCTCCCCATCCACCCGCTTCATCTGGAACGAATCGACGCCGACCTGCGGAAACGCATCTACCTCGAACACGGCTACGGTGAACGCTTCGGTGTGCCGGATGAACGGCTGGCACCATACGTGGCAGGACTGCGAACCCGTGCCCAGCTCATCGCGGACTGCGCTGTCATCCTGCTGCCCAAGCCGCTGCCTCAGGACGTCGCAGAGCTGCGCGAAGGCCAGATCCTGTGGGGCTGGCCGCACTGCGTTCAGAACGAGAAGATCACACAACTGGCCATCGACCAGCGACTGACGGTGATCGCCTTCGAGGCGATGAACCACTGGACCGCCGACGGCCGGTTCAGCGTGCACGTCTTCCACAAGAACAACGAACTGGCCGGCTACTGCTCGGTGCTGCACGCCCTGCAACTCATCGGGGCGACCGGCGACTATGGCCGCAGGCTTCGGGCGGCCGTCATCGGCTTCGGGGCGACCGGCCGCGGCGCGGTGACCGCTCTCAACGCGCATGGCGTGCACGACGTGCACATCCTCACGAACCGCATTGCCACGGCGGTCGCCTCCCCGATCCATTCCGCACGCATCGTAGGCCTCGAGCGCGACCCCGATGATCCGAGCCGCACCCATGCGCTGCGACACAGTGTCCGGGTGCCCGTGGTGCCGTTCCTCGCCGAACACGACATCGTCGTCAACTGCGTGCTCCAGAACCCCGCCGCGCCGCTGACGTTCGTCACCGACGACGGCCTCGCCGCCTTCGCCCCGGGCAGCCTCATCGTCGACGTGTCCTGCGACGAGGGGATGGGTTTCACCTGGGCGCGGCCCACCTCCTTCACGGACCCGACGTTCACCGTGGGCGACAACGTCCACTACTACGCGGTCGACCACAGCCCGTCACTGCTGTGGGACTCCGCCACCTGGGAGATCAGCGAGGCTCTGCTGCCCCATCTGCGGACGGTGCTCGACGGCCCGCCGGTATGGGACGCGGACCAGACCGTCCGACGAGCCATCGAGATCCGTGATGGCGTCGTCCAGAACCCCGCCATCCTGTCCTTCCAGCATCGTTCGCCGCACTACCCGCACCGTTTTGATTCATCGGCAGCTGGAACCGTGTCCGGAAGCGTCTAGAGAGCGGGGTTCGCTGATGAGCGTAGGGGGGAGGTATCGGGAAGTGTCGATGTCCCACCTTTGCGGCGTTCGCTAAGCCGAGACCCCGAAGAGACGTGAAGGAACAAAGGCCGGTGTGGGGGCATGAAAAACGAGCCGAAATCTCGCAAGATCGCGGTGGACCGCTCGGAAGGGTTCGGCGAGCGGCTGCTGGGTGTGCTGCTGGACCGGGCTCACGAGATGCCGCCCCAGCTGATCGCCCCGCTGGTCGCGGAAGAGGTCGCCAAGATCGGTGGTCGGGACATCTCGATCCTCTTGCAGGACTATGACCAACTGCTGCTCGCGCCTCTCCCGGGTAGGGGGCTCACGGTGGGTGCCGCTGAGAGGATCGATGACTCCCCGGCCGGCCGGGCTTTCCTTCACGCGATCCCCGTCGAACAGCCGCTGTCCAACGGCGTACGGATGTTCCTGCCGCTCCTGGACGGCAGCGACGAAGTGGGGGTCATGGCGGTCACCCTTGACGCCGTCGATGACGATGACCGGCGGTTGCTGCGGCGACTGGCCGGCCTGGTCGCCGACATGCTGGTCACCAAGAACAGCTACACCGATCAGTTCTTCCGGGCCCGGCGCCGCGAGCAGATGAGCGTGGCCGCGGAGATCCAGTGGTCACTGCTGCCCCCGCTGACCATGGTCACTCCGCAGGTCGCGGTGGCCGGAATCCTCGAGCCGGCCTACGACGTCGCCGGCGACAGTTTCGACTACGCCCTCAACGACGGCACCGTCCACATGGCCGTCATCGACGCGATGGGCCACGGCCTGAACGCCGCCGTACTGGCCACCGTCGCCATCGGCGCGTACCGGCACGCCAGACGCGCCGACATCGGGCTCGCTGAGCTGTACGCCTTCATGGACATGTCCATTGACGAGCAGTTCGGGCCCGACCAATTCGTGACGGCGCAAATGATGCGCCTGAACATCGCAACAGGTCGCCTGCAATGGGTCAACGCCGGGCATCCCGCGCCGCTGCTGCTCCGCGATCATCAGGTGATCCAGAGGCTGGAGAGCCCTGGAACCTTGCCGGTCGGATTCGGGGGCGACCAGCCGCGGATCAGCGAACAAATGCTCCGCCGCGGCGACCGGGTCCTGTTCTTCACCGACGGTCTCGTTGAGGAGCATAAGACCGGCGGGGAGCAGTTCGGCGAGGAACGCCTGATCGACTTCGTCGAGAGCGCTGGGCGCGTCAGTCACGGCGTGCAGGAGATGGTGCGGGCTCTGTCCCACGCGCTGATGAGGGAACGGGGCGGGATCACCACCGACGACGCGACCCTCTTCCTGGTCGAATGGCGCGGGGGCACTGCCGACCACCTCGCCAAAGTGGAAACATAGCCAGCACACCGCATTGGATTGGTGGTTGCGGCGGGTGGCTGCGGCCGGCACCTGGAGGCTGCGGCCAGATGCGACGAGGGGCCCTCCCGCCGTACCTGACCGCCACGGTGACGCGGCCGGGAGACGTGTTACCGCTCGGCGTGGGCGATGTACGGCCGCATGACGGTCTCGTCCCCGAACGTACCCACCGCCCACATCCCACCGCCGGGGATTGCCGCCAGCCCGGTGACGGATGCCATGCCCAGGACGGGGACCGGCACGGCCGTCCAGCCGTCGGCGGTCCGGCGCGCCGGAGGCCTCTTCTGTCAGCTGTTCTCAGGTTGGGACAGGTGCGCCTTGGCGTCGTCGTACGCGCCCGTGGGAGTCGATTCGGCCGGGGCGTAGATGAGGTGCAGAACGCCGGTGGTGAAAGCCTGGGAGGAGACGAGCCGCAGCGGGACCGGTTCGCCCTCGTCGAACAGGCGCATGCCCTTGCGGACGGCGATCGGGTGGACCAGCAGGTGCAGTTCGTCGAGGAGACCGGCGGTCAGCAGCTGACGAACGATGGACACGGATCCGCTCATCGCGATATCCGTCGTGCCCGGCTCGTTCTTCAGCGCGGTGACGGCCTCGGCGAGGTCACCCCGCAGCTGCTCGGAGTTGCGCCAGGTGAACCGGAGATCCTGGTTCGAGACCACGATCTTGCGCGCATCGCCGAGCGCCTTGGCCATGGCGGCGTCCTGACCGCC
This sequence comes from Actinoallomurus purpureus, assembly GCF_024055795.1. Classification (GTDB taxonomy): domain Bacteria; phylum Actinomycetota; class Actinomycetes; order Streptosporangiales; family Streptosporangiaceae; genus Actinoallomurus; species Actinoallomurus purpureus. Next base: position 213,265 of record NZ_JAMXMY010000018.1, read on the forward strand.
CGCGGCCTCGCGGTCCGGCCACGCACCGGCGAAGCTGTCGTACGTTCTGCGGCCGAGCAACAGCGTGTCGGCGGCACCCAGCTGGGCGGTGACGGCCGCGCCCATTTCATCGTTGAAGTACGGGAAGTGCCAATCCTGCGGGTCCTCGACGACGCCGTCGAGCGAGATGAACAGACCGGCGGTGATTTTCCGCATCGGACCACTCCTTGATCATCATGATGAGGTGTCGTGTCATCTGATCTGACCCTTGCCGGAGCGGAAACTCATCCCGAGGCGGCCAAGAGGTTCGAGATGGGCAGCAATCGTACGCCCGCGGGGCGGCGTACATACGGCGGTGGTGGCCATGGGGATGGCCGCCACCGCCGCGAGGAAGGGGTCCGGGGTTATTGGCAGAGGGCGGTGTCGAGGTCTGCGGTGAGGTGGTTGATCTGGGTCAGGCTGCTCGGGAGTTGGGTGACCGCGATGGTGGCAGCGCGGCCGTTTTCGGTGGCGGCGTTGGTGGTGTGGTAGCCGGGGAAGTCGCCGCCGTGGCCCCAGGCGAGGCCGCCGCAGCTGAGGGGGGTGCTGGAGAGGCCGAGTCCGTACCTGACCCCGGAGCCCAGCTCAGGCGCGGGGACGGTGGTGCGCATCTCCTTGAGCTGCGCCGGGGGGAGCAGTTTGCCGGCGAGGAGCGCTGAGAAGAAGTGGTTGATGTCGCTCGGGGTGGAGATTATCTGTCCGGCGGCCCAGCCCTGGGACGGGTCCATCTCGGTGACGTCGGTCAGCGGCGCCTTGGGATCGTCATGGGCGTACCCGTGGGGGTGGGGTTCGCGGATGGTCTGGTCGCCGACGTTGGGGAAGTAGGTGTGCCGGAGTCCGATGCGGTGGATCACCCGGTGGGTGATCTCCTCGTTCAGTGGGCGGCCGGTGACCTTCTCGATGAGCAGCCCGGCGACGATGTAGTTGGTGTTGCTGTACCCCCACTTGGTGCCGGGGGCGAAGTCGGCTTTCTGCTTGAGCGCCAGGTCGAGGAGTTCGCGGGGTTCGAAGTAGGTGTGCTGGTAGGGCAGGACGCCGTTCTTGAACATGACGGTGTAGTTGGGCAGGCCGCTGGTGTGCTGGAGCAGTTGCCGGACGGTGATGTGGCGGCCGTCGATGCCGTCGCCGCGGATGAGGTCGGGCAGGTACGTCTCGATCGGCTTGTCCAGGTCGATCTTGCCTTCGCCGACCAGTTGCAGGACGGTGACGGCGGTGAAGGTCTTGGTGTTGCTGCCGATGCGGACCTGCCCGTCGACCGGCACCTTCGTCTTGGTCGTCAGGTCGCCGACACCGGCGGTGTATTTGCGGATACGCCCGTCCCGCCCGGTCACGGAGGCGAGGGCGGCGGGGAACTTGTCGTCGTGGACCAGGGCGCAGAACTCCGCCGAGAGAACGTCCGCGAACACGCCCAGGCCGGTCGCCGTTGACCTCACTGGCGACCATGTGCTTGCCGTCACGGCTGCCCATGGCGTACGACCAGCGCCGGCGTTGCCCCAGACCGTGACGCCGCAGGGCATCTTCTGCGGCAGTCGTCGAAAGACTGCAGGTCAGCCCGGCATCCATTGCCAAGGCCATCGGCGACCTCGAAGCACAAGAGCTGATCCGACGCGAACGCGACCCCCAGCGACGACGCGACCGGTAGCTCTGGTTCGGCGGAGGTCATGCCGGGGTGACGGCGGGTCGGCGGGGGCTCGGGCGAACAGGGCCTGGTGCATCGCGTGGGGAGCGGTCACCGGCGATGACCGCTGGGTTCCCCAGGTAGAGCACGAGCGCGGCGACAATTCGGACGAATCATTCAATATCTTGAATTATTCGCGTTTGTGAAGGTAGGTTGGGCGGTATGACCGCATCCCAGCCTTCGACCCCCGCCGAGGAGTTGCGCGGTGCCGGCCTGCGGGTGACGGCCGCCCGCGTCGCACTGCTCGATACCGTCCGGGACGGTGACCACCTCGGCGTCGAGGCGATCGCCTCCGGGGTGCGCGATCGTGTAGGCCATATCTCCCTTCAAGCCGTGTATGAGGCCCTCCACGCGCTCACCGCTGCGGGACTCGTACGCCGCATCGAGCCGCCGGGCAGCCCGGCCCGGTTCGAGGGACGCGTCGGGGACAACCATCACCACGTCGTGTGCCGGTCGTGCGGTGACGTCGCTGACGTCGACTGCGCGGTCGGCGAGGCGCCCTGCCTGACCGCGTCCGACGACCACGGCTTCTCGATCGACGAGGCCGAGGTCATCTACTGGGGCCTGTGCCCCGGCTGTTCCACCGCCCGCAGTTCCTGAGCACGTGATCCGCCTAGTCCGGAAGGATTCCCATGACTGAGAACCATGACGCGATCATCACAGAGACGAAGACGGAGGGCGGAGGTGGCTGCCCGGTCGCGCACGGGCGCGCCCTGCATCCGACTCAGGGCGGTGGAAACCGCCAGTGGTGGCCGGAGCGACTCAACCTGAAGATCCTCGCCAAGAACCCCGCCGTGGCCAACCCCCTCGGCGAGGAGTTCGACTACGCCGAGGCGTTCAAGAGCCTCGACCTCGCGGCCGTGAAGCAGGACATCGCCGAGGTGCTGACGACCTCGCAGGACTGGTGGCCGGCCGACTTCGGTCACTATGGCCCGCTCATCATCCGGATGGCGTGGCACAGCGCGGGCACCTACCGGATCAGCGACGGCCGCGGCGGTGCCGGAGCCGGCCAGCAGCGCTTCGCCCCCCTCAACAGCTGGCCGGACAACGCGAACCTCGACAAGGCGCGCCGCCTGCTGTGGCCGGTCAAGAAGAAGTACGGTCAGAAGATCTCGTGGGCCGACCTCATGATCCTCGCCGGCAACGTCGCCCTGGAGTCGATGGGCTTCAAGCCCTTCGGCTTCGGCGGTGGTCGTGAGGACGTCTGGGAGCCCGAGGAGGACGTCTACTGGGGTCCCGAGACCACCTGGCTCGACGACGAGCGCTACACCGGCGACCGGGAGCTCGAGAACCCCCTCGGTGCGGTCCAGATGGGCCTGATCTACGTCAACCCGGAGGGCCCGAACGGCAACCCGGACCCGCTCGCCGCGGCCCGCGACATCCGGGAGACGTTCCGCCGAATGGCGATGAACGACGAGGAGACGGTCGCCCTGATCGCGGGCGGTCACACCTTCGGCAAGACTCACGGTGCGGGCCCGGCGGACCACGTCGGCGACGACCCCGAGGCCGCCTCGATCGAGGAGCAGGGCCTCGGCTGGAAGAACACCTACGGCACCGGCAAGGGCGGCGACACGATCACCAGCGGGCTCGAGGTCACGTGGACGCCCACCCCGGTGACGTGGGACAACACCTTCTTCGAGACCCTGTTCGGCTACGAGTGGGAGCTGACCGAGAGCCCCGCCGGTGCGAACCAGTGGACGGCGAAGGACGGCGCCGGAGCGGGTACCGTCCCCGACGCCCACGACCCGTCGAAGAGCCACGCCCCGACGATGCTGACGACCGACCTCGCGCTCCGGGTCGACCCGGTGTACGAGCAGATCTCACGGCGCTTCCTCGAGAACCCCGACGAGCTCGCGGACGCCTTCGCCCGGGCGTGGTACAAGCTGACCCACCGCGACATGGGGCCGATCGTGCGCTACCTCGGCCCGGAGGTCCCGGCCGAGTCGCTGCTGTGGCAGGACCCGCTCCCCGCGGTGACGCACGAGCTCGTCGACGCTGAGGACATCGCCACCCTCAAGGCACAGATTCTCGCCTCCGGCCTGACGGTGCCCCAGCTCGTGTCCACCGCGTGGGCGTCGGCCTCGTCCTTCCGCGACAGCGACAAGCGCGGCGGCGCCAACGGTGCGCGTATCCGCCTCCAGCCGCAGAGCGGGTGGGAGGCCAACGACCCCGACGAGCTGGCGACGGTGCTGCGCACCCTGGAGAGGACCCAGGAGGTCTTCAACGCCGCCCAGACGGGCGGCAAGCAGGTCTCGCTCGCCGACCTGATCGTGCTCGCCGGTGGTGCTGCCGTCGAACAGGCCGCCAAGGACGCCGGCTTCGACGTCGAGGTCCCCTTCACGCCGGGCCGCGTGGACGCGTCGCAGGAGCAGACGGACGTGGAGTCGTTCGCCGCGCTCGAGCCGACCGCCGACGGGTTCCGCAACTACCTCGGGAAGGGCCACCGGCTCCCGGCCGAGTACCTGCTCATCGACCGGGCGAACCTGCTGACCCTGAGTGCCCCCGAGATGACGGCCCTCGTCGGTGGCCTCCGCGTCCTGGGCGCGAGCCACGGGCAGCCCCCGCTCGGCGTCCTCACCACGACCCCCGGGTCTCTGACCAACGACTTCTTCGTCAACCTGCTCGACCTGGGTACGACGTGGAAGGCGACGTCGGAGGACGCGAACACGTTCGAGGGTCGCGACGCCGTCACGGGCGAGGTCAAGTGGACCGGCAGCCGTGCCGACCTCGTCTTCGGGTCGAACTCCGAACTGCGCGCGCTCGCGGAGGTCTACGCGAGCGATGACGCGAAGGAGAAGTTCGTGAACGACTTCGTCGCGGCGTGGGACAAGGTGATGAACCTCGACCGGTTCGACCTCGTCTGAGCATGACGTCCAGGTCGGCCCTCACCGGCCGACCTGGACGTCCGGCGATCCGCCGCTGGTGGAAGGCGAACCCGGCCGGCAGGACGCCGCGGCGCCGAGGCACGGCCAGGTCCACGCGGGCCGGCCCCGCCCGCGGCGTCCCGTCCCGTGCGGCGTGTGGCAGAGGGCCGAGATCGGGCCGACCGGCGTTAACCGTCGATGCTGATGATCTGCGCTTTTCCGTCGTGCTTGCACCAGTGGTGGCCGTCGCTCCAGCCGCTGCAGGCGTTCTTCACCGTCACCGTGGACAGCACCCGCCAGTCGCCCCGGGAGACGAGCTTCTTGACCAGCAGTTCGCGGGCGCGGTCCTGCCAGCCGAACTTTTCACGCGAGGTGTTCTCGTCCACGTCGAAGTGGACGGTGGCGATCAGGTAGTACGGCCTGAACCCGTAGCCGCCCTGATACACCTGGGTGCCGCGACTCCCGTCAGGTCCATAGGTACGAAGATGGATGTCGGTCCCCGCACTACAGTGCCCCCAGCACCCGAAGGCACCCTTGCGCCCGGCCGACTTCGACGTCCATGGATCCGTCGGATTCACACCAGGACGGCTTCCGCCAACCCCCTTGAGTGTCATCTTCGAGCCACTCTTGGTCAGGCCGACCTTCTTGACCTGCGCATAGACCCGATCGACCAGGTCCGATTTCTTGCTGACGAAGATGATCGAAACTGGGTTGTCCCGCTTGGAACCGTCCTGGTCCCAGTTCTGGAACTTGTACTTGATTCCCCGGGCCTTGACCTGGCTCGCCGGCGCCGCGCCGGCCTCCGTCGCCCCGAGTCCGAGCGCTACGGCCGCTCCTACCGCCACCACCGCCATCGACTGCAACGGACGAAGCCATCGCCGCCGGCCAGACGACGGCGTCGCCTCAATGATCTTTCTGGACATGGCAGACCATGATCCAGAAACGGCGCGATCTGCACAATCCCGACGGGTGCTCGAGAATCCGAAAGGCATCTTCGCCGACGAGACAGCTCACTTCCGCAGTCGGCGGCCGACGGGCCGACCTTGCTCAACGAGGTCCTGGGAGCCCGTCGAACAGCGTTACCCGGTTCACCTGTGTCGTACGAGACGAATCCATGGAAGCGCCCGGTCGGCCGGCCACAGACCTGGACATAGAGGAGACCTCGCCGTCCATGCTCCGCGAACGCTGCCGGGCGCTGCTCGTTCCCCTCGCCCGACGAGCGCGGCGGCAGCGGCAGCGGCCGCGCCCGTCAGACAGCGCACGACGCACCTACTCCACCGACGACCAGCCCACCTACGCCGAGGTGGGAGCAGCAGCGAGACGACGACTTCGTCGCCATCGCGGCCACCTGGACGCCGCGGGGGGACTGTACGGACTGGTAGCCCCATCAGCGGCGAAAACGACGTATCAGTTCCGGACCATCCATCATCGAGCACCAGTATTGACGCGCTTTTGCGCGTCGATCGGGTCGATGGCGAACATCGTGCTCATTGCCAGCTGATCAGTGGGACCGCTCGTACTCTTCAACGACCGTTGCCGGTATCCGGCCGCGCTCGTTCACCTTGATTCCCTGGGTCCTCGCCCAGGCCCGGATCTCCGCCGATCGCAGTCGTCCACCGGTGGATCGCGCCTGTGCGCGCCGCACCCCGCCGGCTCGCCGTGCATGCTCAATGAACGGGGCCAGTCTCTCGCGGAGCAGCCCCGCGTTCTCAGCGCTCAGGTCGATTACGTAATCGGTCCCATCGATGCTGAACGGCACCGTAGCAGCGGCTTCCTCACCGTCCAGGTCGTCGATGAGGCGCTTAATCATCTGCTCAGCCATACGATCTCTCCTCTTAGTTCCAGAATCGCCATCCATCAATGTAGCATTCAATAGCTCGCCTCCCGCAGGAGAAATACCAAACTTGCAGAAGATCACCGATGACCTCGTACGCGAACGCGGAACCGGCACGGTGAAGGCGGTGCTGGCCCGTCATGTAGCGACCGTAAAGCGGAGCGATGGTCGGGACGCCTGAGTTATGTGGCCCTCCCTCTCGGCGGCTCTGTTTCGGACGAAGCCGCCGAGGCCCTTTGACGCCGAGTCCGATGTCGCTCCGTGGGTTGGATGGGGGCGGGCTCCACGCTTTCGCGGGAGTCGTCGGGGTCGGCCTGGACGGTGACGGATGCCTTGAGCCTCCGGTCAGACACGGACGACGTCGTTGGACCATCCCTTGCGCCGGAGTCCAGCGCGTCTTGGCGACATGGTCGAGTGCGACGTCGTCGACGTCGATCGGGGGGTCGTCCTCGAGCCGGCGGTTCCACACACGCCGGCCGGTGCGGCGCGGGTCGGTGAGGCGGGTGGGTGAGTACGGCGTGCAACGCCGCCGCTGGCCGTCGCGGCCGAGCAGGTCGCAGGCCGCAGGCGGCAGGTCGCAGGCGGCAGGCGGCTTCGAGTTCGAGCGCACCGGTCGGCGCCTCCCTCTACCCGAGCGCGAGATCCGCCAGGAGGGACTGGCGGCGGGCCGAGCCGGTGCTGACATCGGTGGTGGCCACCAACTCTCTGCCGAGTATCTCGACGCGGCGGATGGAGAGGTCGCCGAGCGACTCGGCGGGGCGCCGTCGTCCAAGCCGCAGGTCAGGGCGTGGGTGCGGCAGCTGGTGAGGTGGTCGCGACCTCCGCGCTGGACGTCGGACGCCGACCCGTCCACCTCCCGCTGGATCGATTTCGTGCCGCAGAAGGTGCGCGAAGGTGGCACAATAACAACGCACGCCCTGATCGCTAGGGCGTGAGCGCCGACGAGTGCGGAGAGATCCTCAACGTAGGCACGGGACGTCGTGACGAACCACGGTTCGGCGCGAGGTACTATGGATACACCGGCCCGGTTCGAGTACGAGACACCATTCGGTGGCTCGGTCGCCGGGAACCTCCCTGTATAGTTTCGGAAGTCCTAGACTTCAGTCACTGAATACTGGGCGGGCTGAGATGTTTCCCGAGTCGGTCGATTCGACAAAGGGAAACGGATCGGTAAGATAGAGGAAATGCCCCAGACGGGAACTGGAAACAGGGTCCTGACGGTGTGTGTCCGTTTCTTGAGAACTCAACAGTGTGCTAAAAGCCAGTGCCTTTTGGTCCTTGTCCGATCGGCTGGCCTTCGGGTTGGTTGATTGGTTTGGATTTCTTTGGCAAGTATGATTCTTGCCGGGATTTGTTTCGTAAGGGTTTGGCGGCCTGCCTTTGGGTGGGTTGTCGTTTGGCCTTAACGGAGAGTT
>NZ_JAMXMY010000019.1 GCF_024055795.1 Actinoallomurus purpureus
GAACACCACCACACCGTCCGCTACCGCCTCCTCGAAACCATCCGCCAATACGGCCGCGAACGCCTCACCGCCTCCGGCACCCAAACCCGAACCCAACACCGCCACCGCGACTACTACCGGGACCTCGCCGCGGACGCCCGGCGGCGGCTCTTCGGACCCGACCAGGTCGCCCTGTTCAGCCGGCTACGGATCGAACACCCCAACCTGCGCGTGGCCCTGGAGTACTCCTTCAGCCGGCCGGAAGAGTGCACGGCCGGCCTGGAGATGGCCTCCGACCTGCTCTATCACTGGATCACCAGCTACTACCTCGCCGAGGGCCGCCGCTGGCTCGATCGCGGGCTGGCCGCCGCCGAGGAGCCCGACGCGACGCGGGCCACCGCCCTGTGGACCAACGCCTGGCTGGCCATCATCCAGGCCGAGCCCGACCCGGCCCTGCGCATGCTCGAGGAGGCCAAGGGCATCGGGACACGCCTGAGGCTGGAGTCCGTCCACGCATACGTCGCGCTGTTCTGCGGAATGGTCGCGATGTACGAAGGGGACTCCGACTCGGCGATCCAGTACTACGAGAAGGCGGTGGCCGGCCACCGGGAGATCGGGGATCCGGTGGGCCTGGCGCTGGGCCTGGTCCGGCTCTCCCTGGCCTATTCCTTCCGGGGGGACTCCGCGTCCGCCATCGCGTACGGGGAGGAGGGCCTGGCCGTCTGCGACGCCCACGGCGAGCGCTGGCACAAGGCGTACACGACGATGGCGCTCGGCGTGGAGGTCTGGCGGCAGGGTGATGCGCGACGCGCGGCCCAGTTGGAGGAGGAGAGCCTGCGGTTCAACCGGGAGCTCGACGACCAGCTGGGGATCGGCGTCAATCTCGAGGCCCTCGCCTGGATCGCCGCCACCGAGGAGCAGTACCCGCGGGCGGCCCGGTTGCTCGGCATCCTGCAGACGATCTGGCGGATGATCGGTGCCCCGCTCTCGGGATACGGACATCTGGCGCACTACCACGAGGAATGCGAGGCCCGCACACGGGCGGCCATGGGCGAGCAGGCCTTCGTGGCGGCCTGTGCCGAGGGTGCCGCGATGCCGTTCGACCAGGCGCTCGCCTACGCACTGGGCGAGCACCGGCCTTCGGCCGCCGATCCCGACCGGTCGCCGCTCACCCGCCGTGAGATGGAGATCGCCCACCTCGTCGCGGAGGGCATGAGCAACAAGGAGATCGCGGCGACGCTCGTGATCGCCCAGCGGACCGCCGAGGGCCACGTCGAGCACATCCTCAACAAACTGGGCTTCAACTCCCGTGCGCAGATCGCGGCATGGATCGGGGAGCAGAAACGGAACGCCCGTGGAGACGCCGGGACGGGTGATGATCACCATGGTGCATGAACCGCTTGCGGGGAACGCGTCCCGCGCCGACGAGTCGCCCTTCGTCGGGCGTCGGCACGAGCTCGCCGAGATCAGGCGACTCCTGACGCGGACCCGGCTGCTGACGCTGACCGGCGCGGGCGGTGTCGGCAAGTCACGGCTGGCGCGGCAGGCCGCCGAGACCCTGCGGGCGGGCTACCCCGACGGGGCGGAGGTGGTCGAGCTGGCCGGTCTGGAGGACGCCGACCTGCTCGAATCCGCGGTCGCCGGAGCCCTCGGACTCCGGGAGACGCTCCGTCCCACCGGTCCCGTACTGCTGGATCATCTGAGGGACAAACGGATGCTCCTCGTGCTGGACAACTGCGAGCACCTGCTGACGGCGAGCGCCACTCTGATCGACCGGCTGCTGCGGGGCACGTCGCGGCTGCGGATCCTCACCACCAGCCGGCAGACGATCGGGGTCTACGGCGAGCAGCTGCTGCGAGTGCCGTCCCTGACGATCCCCGCCTCCGACGAGCCGCCACGGAAGATCGCGCGGCGGGAGGCGGTGCGGCTGTTCGCCGACCGGGCCGCCACCGTACGCCCCGGATTCTCCATCACCGCCGACAACGCCACCACCATCGCCCGCATCTCCCAACGCCTCGACGGCATCCCCCTCGCCATCGAACTCGCCGCCGCCCGCCTCCGCACCACCCCCACCGACCAACTCCTCCGCGAACTCGACGACCGCTTCACCACCCTCACAGGCGGCAACACCACCGCACCACCCCGCCACCAAACCCTCCGCGCCACCATGGACTGGAGCCACAGCCTCTGCTCCCCCGCCGAACAACACCTCTGGGCCCGCCTCGCCACCTTCCCCGGCGGCGTCGACCTCGACACCGCCGAAAAAATCTGCACCGGCAACGGCATCGAACGCGACGACATCATCGACCTCATCGCCGGACTCGTCGACAAGTCGATCCTCACCACCCACCAAACCGGCCCCACCACCCGATACCGCATGCTCGAGAGCATCCGCGCCTACGGCCGCGACCACCTCTCGCCCTCGGAGGAGACCACACTCCGCTGCGCGTACTGCGCCCACTACAGGTCGCTGGCCGAGGCCAACCGCATCGACCAGATCGTGCCCGACCAGGTGGGCCGGTTCTGGACGCTGCAGGCCGAGATCGCCAACCTCCGGGTCGCCCTCGATTCATGCTTCACCCTCATGCACGACCCCACGGCCGGTCTGGAGATCGCCTCCGCGATGTGGTCGTACTGGGTGATCACCGGCACTCTCACCGAGGGGCGGCACTGGCTGGACCACGGTCTCGCCATCGCCTCCGGCAGCGATCCGGCGCGGCTCCACGCCCTGTGGGTCAACGCCCTACTCGCCCTCTACCAGGGTGATCCCACGAGCGCCCGGACGGCGATCAAGGAGTGCCGCGCACTCGCGGAGCGGGCGGGCGACGAGTCAGCCCTGGCGTTCGCCCTGCAGATCGCCGGAGTGGCCGAGTGCGACGCCGGTGACCCCACGAAGGGGTACGCGCTGCTGGAAGAGGCGCGGAGCCACCACCGCACCCTCGGCGACGTCGACGCCGTGGGCCTCAACCTCTACCTCGCCTCGGTGTACTACTCGGCCACGATCCCCGACAAGGCGGCCGTCCTGGGCGAGGAGCTCATCGCCCTGTGCAATGCCCGCAACGCCCCGCTGTTCCGGGCGTACGCGCAGTTCGGCGTGGCCATCGCGGCCTGGGTCCAGGGGGACTGGCGCTGGACCGAGGCGATGATGCGTCAGGTGGCCATCCCGTGGGCGGTCATCGACGACCGCTGGGGGCTGGCGCAGTTCCTGGAGGTGATGGCGTGGACCGCCGACGCGCGCGGCGACGATGTGCGCGCCGCCCGCCTGCTCGGCGCCGCCGACGCGGTGTGGCGGGCCATCCACGCCTCCCCGATCACGGTGCGCTACAGCGAGGAGTCTCATCGACGCTGTGCCGCGCACAGCCGCCGGATGCTGGGCAACCGGGCGTACAACGAGGCCTTCCGGTACGGTGCGCGGCTGGGACTCGACCGCGCGATCGCCGTCGCGCTGGAGGACGAGCGGGCCCTCGCGGCGACGGCCCACTGAGCGTCCGCGAGCGGATGACGTCGCGTCGTCACTCCGAGACGCCGAGACCGGCATACGGGCGAGATGCCGGTCTCGGCGTCCCTGGGAGGGGACTTTGCGGGAGCCTCGGTCCGGCTCTCCGGGGGGCATCGGGGGGAAGATCGTGTGTTCGGCGTCGAGGGGGGCGGGTCCGGGGGCGGGTAGCGTCCTGGCGAGGGGGCCCGCCTCCGGCCCCCGGACCCTTTGCGAGGCATCAAACGGGTATCGCTCTCGGTTGTGTGTGCTCACCTCCCTCACGTTGTGGTTTCGTTGTCCTGAGGCGGCCTGCGCGTCTGGAGTTCGAACCAGACGATCTTTCCGGTCGCCGTGGGGGTGACTCCCCAGCGGCTGGACAGCAGGCCTACCAGGTGTAGTCCGCGGCCACCCTCGTCGTTGTCGCCGGCCGGTCGGATCTTGGGGACCGACCCGGGAGCCTCGTCATCGACCTCGAATCGAAGCCTGTCGTCCTGCGCGCACATGGTCAGATGGATCTGACCGTCGCCGTGGCGCACGGCGTTGGTGACGAGCTCACTGACGAGAAGTTCGGCGGTGTCACGATGATGGCCGAAGCCCCAGTGCTCCAGCTGTTCGCCGGCGAGCCGGCGGGCCGGTCGCACCGAGGAGGTCAATGGGGGGAGCGGCCAGGAGGCGGTGTCCTGACCACTCCCCGCCCCAGTGGGAGAGGTGGCGAGCTCGCCGGAGCGGACGGCGGCATTATGCCCGTGCCGTGAACGCACGATGCCACTCCCAGGGGCTAGCGCGACCGCGGACGCCGGGGGCTTCCGACGCCGCTGCGCGCTCATGGAGGTGCTGGTGTAGAGCCGATTCACGCCGTCCACGGCTTGCGGAGCGGTCCCCACCGGGTGGGGGCTCACGAGGCAGGTCGCGTCGTGGTCCGCGGGCGGACACGTGGGCTGGTGCTGACACATCGTCTCGTACCTTCGGTCGTCGCCGTGGTTCGAAATCGGCTTACGACCACGAGCATGCCGCCGGAGACCCCTCCTTGGGGACGGGGAAAATCCCCGTTTAAGTACGTATTCCGCCTAGGTAGTCGATACGTAGGTATGACCGGCGGGCGGCCGGCGCGTGATGCCGGCGCGGCGGGCCGTCGCGAGGATTCCGGTGACATCGGCGTCCGGGCGGCCGATCCGGTCCGCGAACCCGCGGACGACCTCGGCGGTCACCGTGCGGCGTTCGGCGTGCACCAGGAGGCGCTCGCAGGCGGCGTGGGCCGGCCGGTCGACGTGCAGCCGATGCTCCATCTCCAGGGCGGCGGCCGTGCGGATGAGGAAGCCGCCGATCGCGGCGGTGAGGCCGTCGTCGAGGTCGCCGGGGTACGGCGTCCGATGCCAGTTCGTGTTCTCGTACCAGTAGACGAAGCCGAGCTCGCCGCCCTCGAGGTGGTCCTCCAACTGCTCGTACGGCAGCCAGTCCGGCGCACCGGCGAGCGCGTCGATCGGCGGCTCGTACCACTTCGCCGCGCCGGCCTTGTCGTCACCGAACAGCACGGCCCGCCCCTCGCCGGCCCAGGCCATCGCCGCCCATGAGTCACCGGGCGTACCGAGGTGGAGGCCGTCGTCGTCCAGCCACACCCCGGACGACGACAGTGGGGAGAGCACGGCGGCCAGCGCCGCCCACCGGGCCCAGATCACCTCCGCGGGCGGGAGATCTTCTGGACGTCCCCTGTGTACGGCCATCCCGGCTCCTCGGCTCGGCGGCGTTCTCTGTGGACCGAGTTGGACGCCGCGCCCCGTTGATCAGTTCCGCGTCCGGGCGGCCTCCTCTCAGCGGGACGGCCGGGGTAGCCGGAGACGACCCGCGCGGTCTCCGAATCCAAGAGCGGGTAAACGGTGGTCGACCGATCGACGAGGGCGGCTCGTCGGTCATCGAAGCCGAACCACCGTCTGTGGTGTCAATGGCGGGATGTCATCGCTCACTCTCCCGCGGCGCCGAGGGATCCTCAGCGCCGTCACGGGCGCGCTGTTCCCGCTGGCGGTCCTCACGCCCCCGTTCGGGGTCGCTCCGGCCGCGAACGCCGCCACGGCCGGAGCCGATCCGAGGTTCTCGGCGCCGGTCGTCCGCGCGTGCGGGAGCCCCTCCACCGACCGCCGCGTGACGTGCCTGGCGCTCGTACGCACCGATGTGGCCCCGCAGCGCGGCCTGCTCAGCTCCGCCCCGCCCGGCCTCGGCCCCGCCGACCTGCAGCGCGCGTACGCGCTGCCCGCGACGGCAGGAGGGACCGGGCAGACGGTGGCCGTCGTCGACGCGTACGACAACCCCCGCGCGGAGGCGGACCTCGCCACGTACCGGGCCCAGTACCGGTTGCCGCCCTGCACGATCGCGAACGGCTGCCTGCGGAAGGTCGACGAGAACGGCGGGGCCCGGCTGCCGCCCCCCGACGCCGGCTGGGGTCAGGAAGAGGCCCTGGACCTGGACATGATCTCCGCGGCCTGCCCGAACTGCCGGATCCTCCTCGTGGAGGCGAGCCGGCCGACCATCGAGGCGCTGGGCGCCGGCGTGAACACGGCCGTACGTCTGGGCGCCCGCTACGTCTCCAACAGCTACGGCGGCCCGGAGGACTCCTCGGCCGCTCGCTCCGACGCGTCCTACTTCACGCACCCCGGCGTGGCGATCACCGTGGCCTCGGGGGACAGCGGGTACGGCACCCTGTATCCGGCGACCTCACGGCAGGTGACCACGGTCGGCGGGACGGCCCTGCGCCCGTCGGGCGGCTCGCGCGGGTGGACCGAGTACGCCTGGAGCGGCGCGGGTTCGGGCTGTTCGGCGTTGACCGCGAAGCCGCGCTGGCAGCGCGACACCGGCTGCGCGCGGCGGACCATCGCCGACGTGTCCGCGGTCGCCGACCCGGCCACGGGCGTGGCGGTCTACGACACGTACGGCGTCGGCGGCTGGCTCGTCGTGGGCGGCACGAGCGCGTCGGCGCCGATGATCGCCGCGGCGTACGCGCTGGCCGGTACGCCTCCGGCGGGCAGTCTCCCGGCGTCCTTCCCGTACGCGCACGCCGACGCGCTCCACGACGTGACGTCCGGGAGCAACGGCTCGTGCGCCCCTGCGTACCTGTGCACCGCCGGCAGCGGCTACGACGGTCCGACCGGGCTGGGCACCCCGAACGGCGTTACCGCCTTCCGGGCCGACTGACCGAGGGCCGCCGACCGGGTCGGCGGCCCCAGGTCTCACCGGCGTGGTCTCACCGGCGCGTGCTCTCCTCAGTCACCGACGTTCCCGCTGCCCTCGATCGTGCTGCCGGACACGCCGCCGGTCGCGCGCTCGCTGCCGGTGATGTTGCCGACGCCGCCGACGCTCGACACGCGGCCCTCGCCGCGGGAGCGCTCCACCGCGCCGCGTCGGACGTTGCCGCTGCCGATCACTTCACTGCCCGTGACGCCGCCCCGGGCGCGCTCACTGCCGGTGATGTTGCCGACACCGCCGACGCTCGTGACGTTCGTGTTGCGGTTGCTGATGTTGGAGCCGCCCCGCCCGGTCCGCGCCAAGGGCTCACCCCGACCGTGGTGGCGGCCGTGGTGCCGGACGTGGTGCCGGTGGTGCCGGACGTGGTGCCGGAGGTGGTGACGATGGTGCCGGACGTGGTGGCGGCGATGGTGGTCGGACGCGAGCACGTTGCCGACGTTGCCCTGAGCCATGGCCACGATCTGGCTGTGGGCGGATGCCACTGTGGCGCTCTGCGCCGTCGCCGGGGACGACAGCATGAGCGCGCTCGCCGTAGCGGCGGTGGCGAGGCCGGAAGCGACCCAAGCTTTCCTCAACACGTTGAGCCTCCTTTTTACCAAAGCGCATGACGTTGATGCTCTTGGTCGCATCGCGGGAGGCCTACACGTGCCATTATTGCTGGATAAGCCGGAGATAACACAATAATCATGTAAGGTGATTCTAAACGATGCGAATGCCGAGGGCGCAGGCATGGCCTGCGCCCTCGGATCCAGTGCGCCGGAGGCCTCCGTCGGCCTCCGACGATCACTCACTCCTCGACGTTTCCACTGCTCTCGATCCTGCTGCCGGACACGCCGCCGGTCGCGCCTTCACTGCCGGTGACGTTGCCGACGCCACCCACGCTCGACACGCCGCTCTCGCCGCGGGAGCGCTCCATCGCGCCGCCTCGGACGTTGCCGCTGCCGATCACTTCGCTGCCCGTCACGCCGCCCCGGGCGCGCTCACTGCCGGTGATGTTGCCGACACCGCCGACACTGCTGATCTCCCCCCGCTCGCGGGGGAAGGTCCGGGTGCGCTGCTCCATCCGCGGGTACAGCGGCTGTTCCATCCTCCCGCGCCGCGCTCGAGTGACGTTGCCGCTTTCCCTGACGGTGCTCTCCCGCACGCCGCCACGGGCGCGCTCGCTGCCGGTGATGTTGCCGACGCCGCCGACGCTGCTGATCTCCCCCCGCTCGAGACGACGGACGCGCTGCTCCAACCCGGGGCGCATACGCTCCCTCGTCCCGCGCTCCCTGACGTTGCCGCTGCCGATCACTTCGCTGCCCCTCACGCCGCCACGGGCGCGCTCGCTGCCGGTGATGTTGCCGACGCCACCGACGCTGCTCACGCGCCCGCGACGGCGCCGGTCGCCGTCGGAGGCGGCCAGGGAGCCGATGTTCCCCGCGGCGCCGGCAAGGATCTGGCCGGCGGGCGGTGTCGTGGTCCGGGTCTGGGCGTGTACAGGCGAGGCCAGGAGGAGACCGCTCGCCACTGCCGCGGCCGCGAGGCCGCAAACGGACGCTTTCCTCACCACAGCTGAGCCTCCTTTGTATCGGAATGGCATAGAGCCCTGAACATGGCAGCCCTGAATTCGTTGCATCGGGGTCACCAATGGCCATCATCCCTCGCCAATCCGCTTACAACACTACAAAAGAGGTAATACATGGCAAAACTAGGCGGCTATAGGATCGTTCTATCAGACGGCTCGGGGAACCACGCGACCTCCGGAAAACCCCGCCCTGACCGGGGCTGTGACGCCCACCCCCGAAAACCGCCAATGGGCAAAATTCTCGGATCAGGAGAAGGAAGATGTCGATCGGCGGGAGCTAACCGAGCTGGATCGAGCGCTTGGCCATCCCGAGCCAGAAGCCGTCGATGACGCTGCGTTGGGTGTCCAGCTCGGCCTCCCCGGCGCCGAGGGTGACGAACAGGGGTGCGAAGTGCTCCGTCCGGGGGTGGGCGACCCGGCCGGCCGGTGCCCGGTGCTCGAAGTCCAGCAGCGCGTCGAGGTCACCGGCGGCGAGCGTCTCCCGCCCCCAGTGGTCGAACTCTTTGGACCAGCCGGGCGCGCTGTCGGTGTCCGGGTTCATGGTGAGACCGCTCAGGTTGTGGGTGAAGAAGCCGCTGCCGACGATCAGCACGCCCTCGTCGCGCAGCGGCGCGAGGCGGCGACCCAGGGCCAGCAGCCGCTCCGGGTCCAGGGTCGGCATGGAGATCTGCAGGACCGGGATGTCGGCGTCGGGGTACATCTCGACCAGCGGCACGTACGCCCCGTGGTCCAGGCCGCGCTCGGGGTCGTCGTGGACCGTGCCGCCCACGAGCTTGCGGACCTTGTCCGCGAGCTGTGGCGCGCCCGGTGCCGGGTAGGTGACCTGGTAGTAGTGCTCGGGGAAGCCCCAGAAGTCGTACGTCAGCGGGACCGTGCGGGTGGCGCCGATGGCGAGCGGGGACGCCTCCCAGTGGGCCGAGACGACGAGGACGGCCTCCGGGCGGGGCAGGCCGGCCGACCAGGCGGCGAGCTGGCCGGGCCAGATCGCGTCGTCCGCCAGGGGCGGTGCCCCGTGGCTGAGGTAGATCACCGGCATCCGTCCGGCCATGGCGACCCTCCAGGTGGTTGAATGCTCAACTTACCGCCTCAGACTACGCCATTTATTTGAACTCTCAAATACCTTTGTCCAAGTGATGGTGAAGAACCCGACAGGGACGGAGCCGCTTCGTCACCCGGTCGGCAGACTTCGCTACCGTCGCGTCATGCGAGTCTTGGTGATCGGTGCCGGAGTCGTGGGCGCCGCCGTCGCCGCCGGGCTGACCCGCCGTGGCGCGCGGGTGACCGTTCTGGAAGAGCGCTTCCCCGGCGCCGGCACGACCGGCACCTCCTTCGCGTGGGTCAACGCCAACGACAAGGATCCCGGAGAGTACTTCGCGCTGAACCACACGGCCGTGCACGCGTACCACGCGCTCGGCGGTGACGGCTTCGTCCCCACCGGGCACATCGAGTGGGCGAACGGCGAGACGCGCCGCGTCGAGCTCAGCGCCCGCGTGGAGCGCCTGCGGGACCGCGAGTACGCCGTCGAGCGGCTCACCGCCGGCCGGGCCGCCGAGCTCGAACCCGACCTGGCCGCCCAGCCCGACGGCACCGACTACGTCCTCTTCCCGGAGGAAGGCCACGTGATCCCGGCGGTGCTCCTCGCCCGGCTCCTCGGCGAGGCGCGGGACCGTGGCGCCCGCGTGGAGACCGGCGCGGCCGTACGGGAGATCAAGTCAGGAGGCGGCAGCGTGAGCGTGACGCTCGCCGACGGCGGCGTCCGCGCCGCCGACGTCCTGGTGAGCTGCGCCGGCCGGTGGACGGGCGGGCTCGTCGACGTCCCCGTCCTCGATCCGCGCGTGTCGGGGACGGTCACCAACGGCTTCCTCGTCACGACCACCCCGGTCCCCGCCCGGCTCGCGCGCGTCCTGACCGGCGACCGCCTGAACGTACGCCCCGACGGCGGCGGCCGCCTCATGCTCCAGGCGCTCGACCTCGACGACGCCGCCGACCCCGAGACGCCGCCGCCGGACGACGTCGGGGCCGAGATGCTCGCCCGGCTGCCCGAGGTCCTGTCCGCCACCGACGGCGCACGGGTCGAACGCACCCGCGTCGGGCAGCGGGCCATGCCCGCCGACCGCCTCACCGTCGCCGGCTTCACCGACCCGGCGGCACGCGTCTACGCGGTCGTGACGCACAGCGGGATCACGCTCGCGCCTCTCCTCGGCGACCTGGTCGCCGGCGAGGTGTACGGCAAGGAGTCGGCGCTGCTCCGGCCGTTCCGCCCCACACGGTTCGCCGAAGCGCCGGCCGCCCCGGCTCCGGCGGCCGAATGCCCGCCGCGAGAGCGGGGATAGCAGGACGTATGGGGCAGGCCCTCCTCGACTTCGCGACCGAGCTGCGCTTCTTCCTCCCCGTCGCCGCCCGGAACGGCGCGGTGCCCGCCCGGCTCGACGGGACGTCCACGCTCGGGCACATCGTCGAGTCCCTCGGCGTTCCGCTGCCCGAGGTGGGCGAGCTCGTCACCGGCGGCCGGGCGGTCACGCCGTCATACCGCCCGGAGGACGGCGACCGGATTCGCGTGCTCGCCGTACGACGCCCGCAGCCCGTGCCCGTCGCCCCGCCCCGCTTCACGCTCGACGTGCACCTCGGGACGCTGGCCCGGCGGTTGCGGCTCGTGGGCGTCGACACGGACTACCACAACGACATCGACGACGACGCGCTGATCGAACTGGCCAACGACGGCGGGCGGGTCCTGCTGACGCAGGACCGCGGCCTGCTCCGCCGCCGGAGCCTGTGGTTCGGCGCGTACGTCCGCGGCGCGCGCCCGGAGGAACAGTTCCGCGACGTCCTCGACCGGTTCGCGCCGCCGCTCGCCCCGTGGACCCGGTGCACGGCCTGCAACGGCGTGCTGGCCCCGGTCGGCAAGGAGACGATCGAGCACCTGCTCCAGCCCGGCACCCGCCGCAGCTACGACAGCTACGCCCGGTGCGGGAGCTGCGGCCGGCTCTACTGGAAGGGCGCCCACCACCGCCGGTTGCAGGGCCTCGTGGACGCCGCCCTCGGGGCGTAGGGGCCGGAGCCACGCTGTCCGGCGGCGCGGCGCCCAGACCACCGCTCAGCCGATGTCGCGGCGGCGGAAGCCGGCGAGGCCCACGGCGGCGACCGCGACGGCGACGGCGGTCAGCGCCGCGATGGGCGTGACGGTCAGGTCGGCGCCGGGCAGCTTGGGCACGTGCGTGAACGGCGACAGGTCCATCACCGCCTGGCTCAGCTTCAGCACCGGGCCGAGCTGCCCCAGCAGCAGGAAGGCGCCCAGCACTCCCCAGGCCGCCGGCGCGAGCCGGGGCACGACGCCGAACAGCAGCAGCGCGACCGCCGCCGTCACCCACGCCGCGGGCGCCTGCACCAGCGCGGCTCCGAGGAGGCGGGGTACCTGCGTGCCCAGGTCGTGGACCCGCAGCCCGTGGGCCACCCCCGCCGCCACGCCGGCGGCACCGAGCAGCACGACCGGCCCGGCCGCCGCGAACAGCAGGTGCCCGATCGACCACCGCACCCGGCGGACCCGTGTCGCCAGGAGCGGTTCGAGACGCTGTGCCGTCTCCTCGGTGCGCAGCCGCAGCACCACCTGAACGGCGTACACCGCGGCGATCAATCCGAGCACGCCCATGACGGTGCCGACGTAGGAGTCCTCCAGGCTCCGCTGGCCGCCCATCCTGCTGAGCAGGTCCCGCGTGCTGGAGCTGCCCTTGACGAGATCTCCGATGCCCTTGAGCACGCCGCCGATCGCCGCGCCGTACACGGCGAAGCCGGACAGCCAGGCCAGCAGCGCGCCCCGCTGCAGCCGCCACGCCAGGGCGAGCGGGCTGCGCAGGGACGGCGCCGCCTCCGCCGGACCCGGGCGTACGGGCAGCAGGCCCGCGCCGAGGTCCCTGCGCTCGACCAGCGCGTACGCCGCGCCGGTCAGGGCGACCGCGACGACCACCCCGAGCCCGACGACCCACCAACGCTCCGCGCCGTACGCCCGGACCTGCTGGGACCAGCCGATCGGCGAGAGCCAGGGCAGCCAGGAGACGCGGGCGGCGTCCCCGGCCGCGCGCAGCAGGTAGGCGACGCCGACGACGGCGAGCGCGATGCCGCGGGCCGCCTGTGCCGTCTCGGCGAGCTGCGCCGTGACGCCCGCGACCGCGGTGAAGCAGAGGCCCGGGATCGCCCACGCCAGTCCGACCGCGAGCGAGCCCACCGCCGGCAGGCCACAGGCGATCAGCACGATCATGGTCACGAGCGCGAGCGCGAGGTTGGCGACGACCCCGACGAGCAGGCCGGCGGTCAGCGGCGCCCGGCGGCCGACGACGCCCGCGCCGACCAGCTCCAGACGGCCCGCCTCCTCGTCGCCCCGCGTATGCCGGATCACCAGCAGGATGCTCATCACGGCGACGAGCACACCGCCGATGGCGCCCAGCCGCCAGGCCGTGACGCCGCCGACCGAGCCGGGGACGAGGATGCGGCCGTACAGGGCGACCGTCGCGCCGTTCCCGTTGATGCCGGAGACGAAGTCGTGCAGCGACTCCTGCGAGTCATACAGTTTCGTGAAGCCGTACCCGGTGCTCGCCGCGTACGCCGCGAGCGCGTACACCCAGACCGCGAGCATGATGCGGCTGCGCCGCAGCCCGAGTTTGAGGAGTTGCCCGGTACCGGCGAGGACGCTCATCGTGGCATCCCCGCCGGGGCCTCGTCCTCGTAGTGGCGGAGGAAGAGCTCCTCCAGCGTGGGCGGGGTGCTCGTCAGGCTCCGGACGCCGGCCTGGGTGAGATGCTTCAGCACCTCGTCGAGCTTGTCGGTGTCGACCTCCAGCTTGACGCGGGTGCCCTGGACGTCGGGGTCGTGCACGCCGGGCAGGCTCATCAGCCCGTCGGGCGGGCTCGCCAGCTCGGCCGTGATCGAGGTGCGGGTCAGGTGCCGCAGCTCGGAGAGCGTGCCGGTCTCCACGGTGCGGCCCTTGCGGATGATGCTCACCCGGTCGCAGAGCGCCTCGACCTCGGACAGGATGTGGCTGGACAGCAGCACCGTGCGACCGCGCTCGCGCTCCTCCTCGACGCACCGCTGGAAGACCTCCTCCATGAGCGGGTCGAGGCCGGAGGTCGGCTCGTCGAGGATGAGCAGCTCGACGTCCGAGGCGAACGCCGCGACCAGGGCGACCTTCTGCCGGTTGCCCTTGGAGTACGCCCGGCCCTTCTTCTTCGGGTCCAGCTCGAACCGTTCGAGCAGTTCGGCCTTGCGCCCCGGATCGTGGCCGCCGCGCAGCCGGCCGAGCAGGTCGATGACCTCGCCGCCGGTGAGGTTCGGCCACAGGACGACGTCGCCCGGGACGTACGCGAGGCGCCGGTGCAGGGTGGTGACGTCGCGCCACGGGTCACCGCCCAGCAGCCGCGCCGTCCCCGCGTCGGCCCGCAGCAGGCCGAGCAGGATGCGGATGGTCGTGGACTTCCCGGCGCCGTTGGGGCCCAGGAAGCCGTGGACCTCACCGGATCGGACGGTCAGGTCCAGACCGTCGAGCGCACGCGTACGGCCGAACGTCTTCACCAGGCCGGACACGGATATCGCGTCTGTCATGCTTCTGAAGCTACATTAGTTTCACAAGTTCGTGAAGACAGTGAACTTCGATACGCTGGTTCCGGACAAGGAGTGTGATCGCGTGGCCGAGCGGGACCCGGAGGCCGTACGACGGTTCGTCGAGCGGTTCGCCTCGGACATGGTCGAGGCGGGGATGCCGCGCATGCCCTCCCGAGCCTTCGCCGCGCTGATCGGCTCCGACACCGGCCACCTCACCGCCGCGGAGCTGTCGGAGCTCCTTCAAGCGAGCCCCGCGGCGATCTCCGGCGCGGTGCGCTACCTCACCCACGTGCACATGGTCCGGCGGGAGCGCGAGCCGGGCTCCCGCCGCGACCACTACGTCGTCGACAGTGACATCTGGTACGAGACGCTGCTCGACCGCGACCGGATCGTCGGACGCTGGCAGCAGAGCCTCCGCGAGGGCATCGAGGCGGTCGGCCTCGACACCCCGGCGGGCGAGCGCCTGGCCCTCACCCTCGCGTTCTTCGACTTCGTCGGCGAGGAGATGGAGGGGTTCCGCGCCCGGTGGCGGGAGCGCAAGGCCGAGCTGATCGCCGCCCGCCGGAGCTGAGCCCGGCTCAGCAGTTCGGATGTTCAGCCGCCCACACGGACGGCTCCGGCGTAGTCGCCGCCCAGGCGGACCGGGGCCACCCGCACGTGCGTGCCGGACTGGAAGGCCTCCACCATCTGGCCGGCCCCTAGGTAGAGGGCGACGTGGTGAATGTGCCCGCGCCCCCAGAACAGCAGGTCGCCGGGGAGCAGGGGCCCGGTGCCCTGCGCCGGAGAGAATCGCGCGACGGCCTGTCCCGTATGGAATTGATTGCCGGAGGTGCCGTTGATAATATCGCGGCCGGTCGCCCGATAATAGGCGTATCGCACCAACCCGGAACAGTCGAATCCCAGCCGTTGCCCGTCGTTCTTGCTAGCCGGATCCTGACCGTCGTAATGGCCGTACGTCGGGCCGGGAACGGGCCCGTGGCCCCCGCCCCAGCTGTACCACATTCCGAGCTTCTCGCACGCCGCCCGTACCGCCTGCTGCGCCACCGGGGACGCGCCCGGCTGCAGCACGCCGCACCCGGCGACGGCGGCACGGGCGGGCGTACCGGCCGCCTGCCCGGCGGTCGCCGCCGTGGCCGCTCCGACGACGAGTCCCGCCGCACCGACAAGACCGGCGATATTCCGAACGGACATGAATGCCCCCGCTTTCCCGTCACTGATCCCACGGATCTCCCGGTCGCGCTCATTCCCCCGAATTCGGGGACCGAATCCCGGCCGGCGAAACGCCATCGCCGGATATGAAACGCGATGAGCCGGCGGGGCCGGTGATGACCCCCGAATGAATCGCCCATTTGGGAGGCACACCCATGTATTGGGCGCCGACGGCACGCCACTGCGTCAGCCGCCGTCCGCTGAGACGATAATTTTCCCGCCTGAGTAGAAACCGTGGAAAGACATGGGTGCCCCCCCACGGCAACGGCGTAGTGGACTTCCGCCGGCCTCCTCCCGCCTGAAAGTGCCACCGATTGGACGTTGAAGATCGGGGCGGCGCTTCTCGGCGGATTTCACGGTGTCTAGCCGCTGGCCGCGGCGGCGTGCTTCTGCCGTACGGCCTTCTCCAGGGCGCGGGCGACCGGCCAGACCGTGTCGGACAGTTCCTCGATCCTGCGTGCGTGCTCGCGGCGCCCGCGGCGGTTCAGCACCGTCGGCAGCTCGCCGCGGGCGGCCAGCACGAGCGCGGCCTCGGTGCGGGGATCGGCGTCCGCGGCGGGCCGGAGGGCGGCCTTGACCTCTGTCGCGTACCGCTTCACCTGGCGGCGCTCGCGAAGGGTGACCCGGTCGGGGAGGATCCTGCGCGGCTTCACTTCGATCCACCGGTCCTGCTCCAGCTGATCGCGGACCTCGCGGACGATGCGGCGGTCGTCGGCGTTCACCCAGCGCCGCCAGGACCGGGGCTTGGCCTCGGCGATCCGGCGTAGCACGGCGTCGAGGACCGGGTCGCCGGTCGGCTTCGCGGCGATGACCTTGACCTTGCCGTCGTCGTCGGTCAGCCGCTGGTCGAGGTAGAGGTCGGCCAGCGCGGCGGCGCGCAGGACCAGGCCGAGCTGCGTGCGCGCGGTGAGGCGCTCCTTCTCTACGTCGTAGGCCAGCAGGTAGAGCCGCGCCGGGAGCGATCGGGGCAGGTTCATTCGGGATCCTCCTTCGGAGGTCGTCCGGGGTCCTCTCGTGGAGGCCGTCCGGGTCTGCGCATGCGGGAGGCCTCGCGCGGCATCCGCCCCGCGTCGGCCAGCGCGCGGCGCAGCAGGAACTCGATCTGCGCGTTGGTGCTGCGCAGCTCGTCGGCCGCCCATCGGGCCAGGGCCTCGTGGACGGCCGGATCGAGCCGCAACAGGACCTTCTTGCGCTCCGTCACTGGTACAGGGAGCCCGTGTTGACGACGGGCTGGGCGTCGCGGTCGCCGCAGAGGACGACGAGCAGGTTGCTGACCATCGCGGCCTTGCGCTCCTCGTCGAGGTCGACGACGTCGTGCTCGGCCAGCTGGGTCAGGGCGGCCTCGACCATGCCGACCGCGCCGTCGACGATGCGCTGCCGGGCGGCGACGATGGCTCCGGCCTGCTGGCGGCGCAGCATCGCCTGGGCGATCTCGGGGGCGTACGACAGGCGGGTGATGCGCGACTCGATGACCTTGACGCCCGCCGACGCGACCCGCGCCGCGATCTCCTCGGACAACCTGCCGGTGATCTCGTCGGCGCTCTCGCGGAGGGAGAGCCGCTCGTCGCCGTGCGCGTCGTACGGGTAGATCCCGGCGATGTGCCGGACGGCGGTCTCGGTCTGGATGGCGACGAACTCGACGAAGTCGTCCACCTCGAACACGGCCTTGGCGGTGTCCTCGACCTGCCAGACGACGACGGCGGAGATCTCGATCGGGTTGCCCTCCGCGTCGTTGACCTTGGTGCGCTCGGTCTCGTGGTTGCGGATCCGGGTGGAGATCTTGCGCCGGGTCGTCAGCGGGTTGACCCAGCGCAGCCCGTCCGTGCGGATCGTCCCGACGTACCGGCCGAGCAGCTGGACCACGCGCGCCTCGCCCGGCGCCACGGCGGTCAGCCCGATGGCCACGACGGCGGCGCCGACGATGAGGAGGATCGCGAGAACGATGAGCGCGGCCTCTCTCGTGAAGAACAGGGCGACGCCGGCGGCCAGTGCCACGACGATCGCCGCCAGCATCGGCCAGCCGGACACCCCGGCGGCGGTCCGCTCGCCGACCTTGGGCGTCGGCATCTCGATCTCGGCCACGACTCCTCCTAGATGCTTATCGCGTGCCATCAAAGTGATATCACTTTAAGTCGGCGATGCCCCCGGGCGCAAGGCGCGGTCACGTGATTTGGCGGCGGCGGGCAGTATTGACTCGTGCGCCTCATCGATCGTCTGCCCAAGGGATCCGACCCCGACGCCGTGTTCGAAGCCTTCAGCGAGTGGGTCACCGAGCGCGGGATCACGCTCTACCCCGCTCAGGAGGAGGCGCTCATCGAGATCGTCTCGGGCGCGAACGTCATCCTCAACACGCCGACCGGCTCGGGCAAGAGCCTGGTCGCGGCCGGGGCGCACTTCGCCGCGCTCGCCCGCGACGAGGTCACGTTCTACACCGCGCCGATCAAGGCCCTGGTGTCGGAGAAGTTCTTCGACCTGATCGAGATGTTCGGCAGCGAGAACGTCGGGATGATGACGGGCGACGCGAGCGTCAACGCCGACGCCCCCATCGTCTGCTGCACGGCCGAGGTGCTGGCCAGCATCGCGCTGCGCGACGGCGCCGGCGCCGACATCGGCCAGGTCGTCATGGACGAGTTCCACTTCTACGCCGAGCCGGACCGCGGCTGGGCGTGGCAGGTGCCGCTGCTGGAGCTGCCGCAGGCGCAGTTCCTGCTGATGTCGGCGACGCTCGGCGACGTCACGCGGTTCGAGGAGGACCTCATCCGGCGCACCGGCCGCCCCACGGCCGTCGTCTCCTCCGCCGAACGGCCCGTGCCGCTCAAGTACGAGTACCGCCTGACGCCGCTGCACGAGACGATCGAGGAGCTCCTGGAGGACCAGAAGGCACCGGTCTACGTCGTGCACTTCACCCAGGCCGCCGCCGCCGAGCGCGCCCAGGCGCTGATGAGCATCAACGTCTCCACCAAGTCCGAGAAGGAGGAGATCGCCAAGCTGATCGGCGACTTCCGCTTCACGACGAAGTTCGGCCAGACGCTCTCGCGGCTCGTACGCCACGGGATCGGCATCCACCACGCCGGGATGCTGCCGAAGTACCGCCGCCTGGTCGAGCGCCTGGCGCAGGCCGGCCTGCTCAAGGTCATCTGCGGCACCGACACGCTCGGCGTCGGGGTGAACGTCCCGATCCGCACGGTCCTGTTCACGGCGCTGAGCAAGTACGACGGCAGCCGCGTGCGGCGGCTGCGCGCGCGGGAGTTCCACCAGATCGCCGGCCGGGCCGGCCGCGCCGGGTTCGACGTCGTCGGCTACGTCGTCGCCCAGGCCCCCGAGCACGTCGTGGAGAACGAGAAGGCCCTCGCCAAGGCCGGCGACGACCCGAAGAAACGCCGCAAGGTCGTGCGCAAGAAGGCGCCCGAGGGCTTCGTCGGCTGGGACGAGGAGGTCTTCAACAAGCTCATCGCCGCCGACCCGGAGCCGCTGCAGTCGCGGTTCCAGGTCAGCCACGCGATGCTGCTGAGCGTCATCGGCCGGCCCGGCAACGCGTTCCAGGCGATGAAGAAGCTGCTCACCGACAACCACGAGGACCGCGCGCGGCAGCGCCGCCACATCTCGAAGGCGATCGCGATCTACCGCAGCCTGCTGGCCGGCGGCGTCGTCGAGCAGTTGGCGGAGCCGGACGAGGAGGGCCGCTACGCCCGCCTCACCGTCGACCTGCAGGAGGACTTCGCCCTCAACCAGCCGCTGTCGACGTTCGCGCTGGCCGCGATGGAGCTGCTCGACCCGTCCTCGCCGTCGTACGCCCTCGACGTGCTCTCGGTGATCGAGTCGGTCCTGGAGGACCCACGCCAGATCCTCGCCGCCCAGGAGAACAAGGCGAAGGGCGTGGCCGTCGCGCAGATGAAGGCGGACGGCGTCGAGTACGAGGAGCGTATGGAGCTCCTCCAGGACATCACCTATCCGAAGCCCCTGGAGGAGACGCTGGGCGGAGCGTACGAGATCTACCGGCGCGGGCACCCGTGGGTGGCCGACTACCCCGTCCAGCCCAAGTCGATCGTGCGCGACATGTACGAGCAGGCGATGACGTTCACCGAGTACGTCGCGTACTACCAGCTCGCCCGCGTCGAGGGCATCGTGCTGCGCTACCTCGCGAGCGCGTACAAGGCCCTCCAGCAGACCGTGCCGGACTCGGTGAAGACCGAGGACCTGCAGGACCTGATCGAGTGGCTCGGCGAGCTGGTCCGGCAGGTCGACTCCAGCCTCCTCGACGAGTGGGAGCAGCTGCAGCACCCCGAGACGGCCGAACAGCACACCGCGATCGAGGAGAAGCCGGCCGTCGTCACCGCGAACGAGCGGGCGTTCCGGGTGCTGGTCCGCAACGCGATGTTCCGCCGCGTCGAGCTGGCCGCCCTGGAGCGGTACCACGAGCTCGGCACACTGGACGCGGAGGACGGCTGGGATGCCGACCGCTGGGCCGACGCTCTGGACTCCTATTTCGAGGAGCACGACGAGATCCGGACCGGGCCGGACTCGCGGGGACCCAAGCTGCTGCAGATCGAGCGGGAGACGGACCTGTGGCGGGTCCGGCAGGTCTTCGACGACCCGGCCGGCCACCACGACTGGGGCATCAGGGCCGAGGTCGACCTGCGCGCCTCCGACGAGGCCGGCCGCGCCGTCGTCCACGTCACCGCCGTCGACCGCCTCTGAGCGAACGCCACGGCTGTGGCAGAGTGATCAGGTGTTCGAACAGATATGTGAAGACCTGGCGGGTGCCGCGCTCGCCGGTGACCAGCAGACTTTCGGCCCTCTCCTCCCCGCGGTGCAGGAGCAGGCCGCCGGCCTGCCGGCGGACCGGCTGACCGCCGGGGCGCGGGCGATGGCGCGGGCGGTCGCGGAGGCGCCGCCGCACCTGGGCGGCTGGGTGGCCGTGCTGACGGGCGCCCTGGTGGAGAACGGCAGCGACGCCGGGGCGGCCGGTCCGGCGGTCGTCGACCGGCTGGTCGAGGTGGCGGCCGCGGCCCTGGCCTTCGGCGACGCGTGGGAGAAGGCGACCGGCGGCGCGCCGCCGGACCCGATGGAGCACCAGCCCTCCCGCGAGGCGTGGGAGACGGTGAGCCCGGCGCTCGGCGACGGCGCGGGCGTCGCGATGGAGTCCTGGTGGGCCCTGCCGCAGTTCGCGATGGCGGCCTCCACCACGCTGGCGCGAGGCCAGGCCGTACGCGCCTCCGTGGCCGAACGCGACCTGAAGATCTCGGTCGTGGAGCAGGCCGCCCGTCACTGCGGGCAGCTGGAGTACGTCCGCGACCTGCTGAAGGTCCTCGACGGCGAGCGCCTGCTCGTGCTGGACCGGGCGACCGGTCGCGGCTGGACCGTCGTGATCGGCGGCATCGGCGACAACTTCCAGCTGCACACGCTCCTCGCGCACGCGCTGATCCGGCCGGGCGGCATACCCGGGCAGGCGCCCGACCCGCGCTGGGTGGCATCGTCGACGGACCAGGACGTGGAGCCGGGGACTCCCGCGGTCGCCGGAGCGTGGAACCTCGTCGACGCGCACGGGGCGTGGATCTGGAACGAGGGCGTCCCCGCCGACATCCCGGCGGTCGGTGGCACGCGGATCGTGGTGCTCGACCCGCCGGCGTACGAGCGGACGTGGAGCCCGGGACGCCGGTTCCCGCTCATGCCCGGCTCGCTGACGGTCGAGGGCGTGCACGAGCCCGGCGAGCTGCGGGACTGGTGGCAGCACGTCAAACCCGCCGTGCCCCCGGCGAGCGGCTGACGCCCGGGGGGACGCGTCGGCCAGATTGATCCTCTGGTCCCTGGCCGTCGGCGATCAAGATCACCATACTGGCGCGTACGTTCCCCGCAGAGGAGTCAGGTTGAATCTCGCACAGCGCATGATCACCGGCACGGTCGCGTCCGCGGCGGTGCTCGGCACCGTGGCGGCGATCGCCCCGGCCGCCGGCGCCGCCACCACGGCCGCGCTGAAGTGCCGGACCGA
Source organism: Actinoallomurus purpureus (assembly GCF_024055795.1). Lineage (GTDB taxonomy): Bacteria > Actinomycetota > Actinomycetes > Streptosporangiales > Streptosporangiaceae > Actinoallomurus > Actinoallomurus purpureus. Next base: position 21,046 of record NZ_JAMXMY010000019.1, read on the forward strand.
GACCAAGACGGTTCCGGTGCCCAAGTACAAGGACCCCACGTGGGACGTCAAGGTCTGCCTGGGCACGGTGAAGAACACGCAGACGAAGAAGACGGACGTCGTCGCCTGGATCAAGCCGACGATGCACGCGAACGGCACGAGCACGAAGGGGTTCGACTTCAAGTACCCCACGAACCACGCCGTCATCAAGATCACGCTTAAGCTCAACGGCAAGACCCAGGTCGTCGAGCACCGGGGCGTCGGCCAGTACGTCAAGCGGTACCTGTGGACCGCCGGCCCCAAGCAGCCGCTCCAGCTCGTCGGGATCCCGGCCTACGCCGCCAAGAAGGCCGGCACCTGGCAGGCGGTCGCCGAGCTCGACTACGACGTGTCGAACGACAAGCGCGGCGCCTACGCGTACACGGTGAAGTCCGGCACCCTCAAGTAGCACCGCGGAGGCCGTGCCCGCCGGTCAGCCGGTGGGCACCGCCTCGTCGGCGGGCCGCTCCGGCGCGTACGGGCCCTCCAGGGCCTGCAGGAAGTCGCGGGCCCAGCGGTCGACGTCGTGCTCGATGACCCGCTTGCGCAGCGACCGCATCCGGCGGTTCTGGTCGGCCGGATCGGCCTGCATCGCCCGCAGCATCATCTGCTTCATGCCGTCGATGTCGTACGGGTTGACGAGGAAGGCGCGCTTCAGCTCCTCCGCCGCGCCGGCGAACTCGCTGAGCAGCAGGCTGCCGCGCAGGTCCGCCCGGCAGGCGACGTACTCCTTGGCGACGAGGTTCATCCCGTCCCGCAGCGGCGTCACCACCATCACGTCGGCGGCGAGGAAGAGCGCGGCCAGTTCGTCGCGCGTGTACGAGGTGTGCAGGTAGTTGATGAGCGGTGCGCCGAGCTCGGAGTACATCCCGTTGGCCCGGCCGACCTGCAGCTCGATGTCGTCGCGCAGGATCCGGTACTGCTCGACGCGTTCGCGGCTCGGCGTGGCGATCTGCACGAACACCGCGTCGCCGCTCTTGAGCATGCCGTCGCGGAACAGCTCACTGAACGCCTGCAGCCGCTGGCTGATGCCCTTGGTGTAGTCGAGGCGGTCGACGCCGAGCAGGATCGTTGCCGGGTTGCCGAGGTCCTCGCGGATCTGCGCGGCCCGCTGCCGGACGTCGGGCCGGCCGATGAGGTCGATCAGCTCCTTGACGTCCACCGAGATCGGGAACGCCTCCGCCCGAACGATCCGGTCCTCGACGAGCACCTCGCCCCGCTGGGTCTTCACGCCGACCAGGCGGCGGCAGAGCCGTACGAAGTTCGCCGCGGCGTCGGCGCTCTGGAACCCGACCAGATCCGCGCCGAGCAGGCCCTCGAGGATCTGCGTCCGCCACGGCAGCTGGGCGAACAGCTCCATCGGGGGGAACGGGATGTGCAGGAAGAAGCCGATGCGCAGGTCGGGGCGGAGCTCACGGAGCATCTTCGGGACGAGCTGGAGCTGGTAGTCCTGCACCCAGACGACCGCGCCCTCGGCGGCCACCTCGGCGGCCGCCTCCGCGAACCGCCGGTTGACCCGGACGTACGCCTCCCAGAGCGTCCGCTTGTACACCGGCGGGACGATCACGTCGTGGTACAGCGGCCAGAGAGTGGCGTTGGAGAACCCTTCGTAGTACCGCTCGACGTCCTGCGCGGACAGGCGGATGGGGACGAGGTCCATGCCCTCGGTCGTGAAGGGCTCCAGGTCCTCGTCCGGCGCGCCGACCCAGCCGACCCACGCACCGGCACGGCGCTGCATGACCGGAACGATCGCGGTGACCAACCCGCCCGGACTTCGCCGCCAGGACGCTTCGCCGTCCTCATCGACCGCACGGTCGACCGGCAGCCGGTTGGCGACGACAACGAACTCACTCTTAGTAGACGCTCCCACACCCTCTTCCTCCCCAAATCTAATTATTTGATCCCACTTGGGGGACTTTCGCGATCATCGTCACATCGGCGGGTGATCTCCCGAGGGTCCGCTCCACCTTCCGATGGAGCCAGAATCAGCCTCCGGTGTGAGGACGACGGGCCGTACTCCGGTGATGATTACGGCAAGGGTCACGCGAGACTCCCGAATCGGGATCCCCCTCCACGAGGAAATGGTGTGAGCATCGCCACCGGTCTTCTCCCCGGCCACCCCGCCGGGCGCCTTCGGCCTGCCTGGATCATGGGCATCCTGGCGGAGGCGCACCGGCTGACCTCCGAACCGCTGGCCCGCCTGCGGCGCGGCCGGCTGCCCCTGGCGTTCGGCTCGTCCGCCGCCGTGCTCATCCTGTGGTCGCTGCACTTCTCCTCGCTGGGCACCTACGTCGTCCGCCTGATCAGCGACGTCTCGGCCTCGACCCCGTTCTTCCTCGCCGTGGTCCGGCTGCCCGCGTCGATGTACGCGCCGGCGCCGAACCTCCCGGTGTGGGGCTCACTGCTGCAGGTGTTCGTCGTGTTCGGCATCGCCGAGGCGTGCATCGGCTGGCGCCGCACGCTCACGGTCGCGCTGACGGCGACCTTCCTGTGCACGCTCAGCGGCCGGATCATGTGCAGCCTCGGGCCGGGCTCGGTGATCGGCCTGCCGTGGATCTCCCGGTACGTCTCCGACACCGGCCCGTCGGCGGCCGTGGTCGCGCTCGTGGCGTACCTGTGCTGCGTGCGCCGCGCGCCGCGGACGTTGACTGTCCTGCTCACCGCGATGGTCCTCGAGGTCACCCTGCTGCCCAACCTGGCGGGCCGTGAACACGTCGTCGCGATCGCCCTCGGCGTCCTGGCCGCCCTGATGGTCCCCGCCGTCGGCCGCCTCCGCCGGGCGTCGCGGAACGCCCTGTCGACGGACGCCGGGGCTCGTCACGGTTGATCACGCTGCCCTACGATGAGGCGCGGTTCGGCGTCCGTTATGGGGGGTTTGTGTGCGTGTCCACCACTTGAACTGCGGCACGATGCGGCCCTTCGGCGGACGCCTCCTGAACGAGAGCGGTGACCGCCGCGCGTCGGCGCGGCTGGTCTGCCACTGCCTGCTGATCGAGACCGACGAGGGCCTGATCCTGGTCGACACGGGGATCGGCACGCAGGCCGTCGCCCGGCCGAAGGACATCCTGGGCCGCTCCTTCGTCGCCCTGACCCGGCCGCGGCTCGACCTGGGCGAGACCGCCGTCCGCCAGATCGCGGCGCTGGGCCACACGGCCGACGACGTACGCCACATCGTGCTCACCCACCTCGATGTCGACCACGCCGGCGGCCTGACCGACTTCCCCGAGGCCCAGGTGCACGTGCACGTCACCGAACTCGAGGCCGCCCGGCGGCCCGTGACGCTCACCGAGCGGGAGCGCTACCGCACGGCGGTGTGGTCGCACCGCCCGCGCTGGGTCGAGCACCACGCCGGCGGCGAGCGCTGGCACGGCTTCGAGGCCGTGCGCGGCCTTCCCGGCGGGCTGCTGCTCGTCCCGCTGGCCGGGCACACCCGCGGCCACGCCGGGGTCGCGGTGGACACCGGCGACGGCTGGCTCCTGCACGCCGGGGACGCCTACTACCACCACCGCCAGGTCGAGTCGGGCGGCTGCCCGGTGGCCCTGTGCGCCTTCCAGTCCGTCATGCAGGCCGACCGCACGACCCGGCTGCACAACGTCGACCGGCTCCGGGAACTGGCCCGGGCCGACGACGTCACGGTGTTCTCCGCGCACGACCCGGTGGAGCTCGAACGACGGAGGACGACGGTTCAGGAGCCGTCGCGCAGATCCAGCAGGCGCCTCGGCTCATAGGCGATGGCGTCGAAGGTCGCGGTGCAGCCGTCCCCGGTGGGCGACTGCGCCGCGAAACCGTACGACGCGGTCTCCGAGGCGTAGAGCGCGAAGTGGCGGATGAGCCGCCAGTACACCCCGTCGGTCGAGGCGTGGAAGGCGTACGCCGTGCCGATCCGCGCCACCCGCAGCCAGACCCGGCCGCCGTCCACGACGAAGGCGTTGCAGTCGTCGGACGTGCCGCGCGTCACCACGGACACCACCATGGGCTCGCGCTGCGGGGACAGCTCGAAGGCGAGCTTGGCCCAGGCGCGGTCGCCCAGCCACACGAGCAGCGCGCCCGCGTCGAACGTGGACCGGAAGTCCACCTGGACCCGCGCGCTGAGCAGGAAGTCGCCCTCCGCGCAGGCGAGCAGGTGCGGCGCGTTCAACGTCACGGCCGTACGCCCCGGGTCGATGAACAGGTCCGTGCCCGGACCGGCGGAGATCTCGAAACCGTCCTCTGTCATCCCGTACGAACTCGCCGGCTCTCCATCCCACCGCAACGACACGGGGATGCGGGGGATGCCTAGCTGCCCGACTGCACGCGCCACACCGTCTCCTTCAGGCTCGAGAACCCTGTTTTGGAGCGCTCCCAAAGAGAAGGTAGGCCGCGCCCAGCGGGTTCGTACAGAGTGCGCCGGGCGCTCATTTCTTCAGCGTGTACCGGCACTGGGCGACCTCGCCGGTCTTCTTGACGACGACCGACCCGTCGACCGTGATGCTGCAGGTCACCTTCTGCTGCGACGGCGCGCTGGCGAGCACGGCCAGCAGCCGGCCGCTCGGCACCTGATCGGTCTTCTTCCACGGCAGCTTGACGTTCGTGGCGCTGCCGTTGCTCTTGGCGTTGTAGAAGATTCCGGGCAGTTCCCCGGAGCCGAGCACCTCCAGGACGACCTTGTGAGCCCCGCCGGCGGGCTTGGACTTCGATCCTCCGGACTTCTTCGCGGTGCCGCCGGACCCGGCCTTCTCGCTCGGGGAGGCGCTCTCGCCCTTCGCGTCGTCCTTGGGACCACCGCCTCCGCAGGCGGTGGCCGACGCGAGCATCCCGGCAACGGTGCAGATCATCAGTATTCGCCGCATCCGCCGAAGATTAGTGGCAGCGGCGAGTTAAAAGATCTTTACCCGCAGGCGTCGGCCGCCCGCGACCGGGGGGCCTTCGCAGCGTTCTCGGTCAGGACGTTGAAGCGTGACAGCATCGTGGCCAGGACGCGGACGTCCTCTTGCGGCCAGGCGGCGAGCAACTGGTGGAAGCGCTGCTGGCGGGCGGCGCTGACGGCGTCCATCCGGCAGCGCCCCTCGGTGGTGAGGTCGAACCGGTGGGCGCGCCGGTCGTCCGGGTCGGGGCGCCGCTCGATCAGGCCGAGCCCTTCGAGCACCTTCAGCTGACGGCTCATGGTGGCCTTGCCGACCCCGAAGTACTCCGCGAGATCGCTGGGGCGGGCCGGAGCGCACCCGTGCAGCCCGACGAGCAGCCCGTACGCGCCGGGGTCCAGGTCGGGATGCACCTCGCGCATCATCCCGGTGGACAGCGCCCGCGCGCGGCGCAGCAGGACGCCGAGCTCGTGTTCGAGGGCGTGGTACGCCTCGTCCTTACCGGCGCCGGTCAAGACTGGTGCTTCGGCCATCGCTCGCTTCCCTTGTGCCCTGAGCCGAGGATCCACCCGCGTGTACCCGCTCATCGAGCCCTCTCCTCCAGGGTGACACCGATCGGCGGACTCCGCCCAGGACACGGCCCGGCCCGTCATGGGCCGGGCCGAGCCTGGGCGACCGGGCCGGGGCGGGCCGGCCCGGTCGTACCGGTCACTCCGTGGAGTGGCCGAGCCATACGTCGTGCGCGTCCTCGTCCTTCTCGGTCAGGCTGACCGCGCTCGCCACGGGCGGATACCCGGTGGCGGTGACGGTGTACTGCCCGCCGGTCAGGTCGGCGAAGGAGTACCGCCCGTCCGGGCCGGTGAGGGTGGCGCCGGCGACGTTCCCGGCCGCGTCCAGCAGCGTGACGCGCGCGTCGGGGAGCGGGCCGTGCCCGTGCGCCCGGACCGTTCCGGCGACGCGGATGCCGGGCCGCAGCTCGATGTCCTGCCGGGTCATCCCGGCGCCTCGCGCGGCGCTCTCGTCGCCGACCTCGACCGGCAGGGCGGCCGGGCGGTGCCCGTCGGCGCTGACCGCGATCGTGTACGTTCCGGCGACCACCTGGGTGAAGATGTAGCGGCCCTGGGCGTCGGTCAGCCCACTGGCGACGACCTCGCCGCGCACATCGGTCACGACGATCACGGCGCTCCCGACGGGTGCGCCGTGCGTGTCGCGCACCGTTCCGGTCAGCCCGCCGTTGCCGGTGAGGGTCAGGTCGAAGTCGAGCGGCCGGTCGCCGGTCACGAGGGTCGCGGCCTGCGGGTCGTGGTCACCGGCCGCCGCGATCAGGACGTACGTCCCGCTGCCCGGCGTCGCGACCTCGTAGCCGCCGTCCGGCCGCGTCGTCGCACGCCCGATCTGGCGACCGCGAACGTCGATCAGCGTGATCGCCGCGTGCGGCACGGGGATCCCGTCGGCACCGCGGATGAAGCCGCGGATCACGCCGCCGTACCGGCCCTCCGGGGCGGGAGCCGATTCCGGGCCGGCGGTCCGTACGGGCGAGGTGGTGGACCGGGCCATGACGTCCGGCAGGGTATGGGCGGCGACGGCGACGAGTTCCGGCTCGGCGCGCCGGGCGTGCTGGCCGTGGGGCGATGCCTCGGCCGGTACGGCCTGCTGCTCGAGGTTGGCGGTGCGCAGCGGCACCTCCTTGAGGAAGACGACCGCGATCAGCGCGAGGAGCGCGCACGGCGCCGCGTACATGAACACGTCACCGATGCCGTGGCCGAACGCGTCCTCGACGACCGCGCGCACGGGGGCGGGCAGCGCCGACAGCTTGGGGATCGAGTCGCCGCCACCGGCGCCGTGTACGCCGAGGCGCGCGAGGCCGTCCGCGGTGTAGTGGGTGACCCGGTTGGCCAGGACCGCGCCGAGCGCCGAGACGCCCAACGCCCCGCCGAGCGTACGGAAGAAGGCCACGGACGAGCTGGCCGCTCCCAACTCGTGCGTCTGCACCTGGTTCTGCACGGCCAGCACGAGGTTCTGCAGGGTCATGCCGAGCCCCGCCCCGATCGCGAGCATGAAGATCGAAGCCTGCCAGTACGCGGTGTCGTGGCGCAGCACGCTCATCATGCCGTAGCCGGCGGTGAGGAGCAGACCACCGATGACCAGGAATGCCTTCCAGCGGCCGGTGCGGGTGATGATCCGGCCGACGACGGTCGACGACAGGGCCAGCCCGGCGATCATCGGCAGCGTCATGATGCCGGCCTTCGTCGGCGAGTCGCCGCGGGCGAGCTGGAAGTACTGGCTGAGGAAGGTGGTCGCGCCGAACAGCGCGACGCCGACGAAGAGGCTCGCCACCACGGCCAGGGCCATGGTCCGGTTGCGGAACAGGCGAAGCGGCACGATCGGCTCGGCGGCCTGGGTCTCGACGACCACGAACACCACGGCGAGGAGGAGCGCGCCGCCGATCATCACGGCGGTCTGCCAGGACAGCCAGTCGTACCTCTGACCGGCGAACGAGACCCAGACCAGCAGCAGGGACACCGCCGCGGTGATCAGCGTGGCGCCGATCCAGTCGATCTTGACCTTCCGCCGGCGGACCGGCAGGTGCAGGGTCCTCTGCAGGACCAGCAGCGCGATCAGGGCGAACGGCACGCCGACGTAGAAGCACCAGCGCCAGCCGAGCCAGGAGGTGTCGACGATGACACCGCCGATCAGCGGGCCGCCGATGGTGGCCAGCGCGAAGACCGCGCCGATGTAGCCGGAGTACCGGCCGCGCTCACGCGGCGAGATCATCACCGCCATGATCACCTGGACGAGGGCGGTGAGCCCGCCGGCGCCCAGACCCTGGATCACCCGGGCGGAGATGAGCATCGCGGGGTTCTGCGCGACGCCGGCGAAGGCCGAGCCGGCGACGTAGATGATCAGGCCCAGCTGGACGAGGAGCTTCTTGCTCACCAGATCCGCGAGCTTGCCCCAGATGGGCGTGGAGACCGTGGTCGCGAGGAGGGTGGCGGTGATCACCCAGGTATAGGTCGTCTGGCTCGCGTGCAGGTCGGCGATGATCGTGGGCAGGGCGTTCGACACGACGGTCGACGACAGGATCGCCACGAACAGGCCCAGCAACAGGCCGGACAGTGCTTCCAGGATCTGCCGGTGCGACATCGGGGCGTCCGTGCCGTGGTCGGTCGCCCGTACCTCGGCCGGTGCTGCGGTCGTCATCTATCTCCTTTCGCTCCCATGGACGCACGGGAGGGCCGTCACGCGCTCTCCGCGGTGCGGGCCGGTGGGAGCCGGACGAGGGCCGGGAACAGGGCCACGCCTCGCCGGTCGGGGGACGCTCGGCGTGGCCGTGACCGGGCCACGCCGATGATTACTTGCCTAAAGCAACTGTACGGCCGTTGGTTGCCCTAAGCAACTTGATCTCCCGCGCGACGCTCCGGCGGCGAATCCATGGGGAAAGAAGAAGGGCCGACCGGGCGTACGCCCGGTCGACCCGTTCTGGTCGTGAACCTGGAGGTCAGCCGCAGGTCGGCGTGGAGGTGTAGCTGAACGCGCCGTACGTGCCGCTGTAGACCATGCAGGCACCCTGCGGGTCGGCCTTCAGCGGCCCGGCGTAGTACTTGAAGGCCGCGGGACCATCGACCTGGGTGGACCCGCCCGTGATCTTCAGCCCAGCCGAGATCTTGACGGAGTTCCCGACGTACGCGCCCTGCTTGAGCGTCACGATGCAGTTGGTGGGACCGTTGTTGAGGAAGTAGACCCGCGCCTCACCGGCGTTGCCCAGCGGCTGCGACTCCACCACCTGGAAGCCGGATCCACAGATCTGCTCCGGGGTGTAGGAGATGCTCGCCTGCGCCGCACCCGCCGTGAGCACCGACGCCGTCAGCGCCACTCCCGCACCCAGCGCCGCCGCCGCGATCCTCTTCGTCCTGTCCATGCCTCTACCGCCTCATCATTATCGGAGGGCCGGATTCCCCGACCCAATGTGATCAACGATAGGCGTTATGGATCATGATGCGCGAGGGCCGGACCGCCCCTGGCGGGCAGTCTCCGGCGACCCGTCGCCGCGCCCGCGGAGCCGTCCGGGAGATCGGTGACGTCAGAGGGGCTCGCCGGTGAGGCCGGCGTGGGAGAGCCGCTGGGTGAGCCAGAGATGGAAGGACCCGGCCAGGCCGAGCCAGACGGTCGTCGACGCGGCGAACTGCTCGCGGGTCACGCCACCGTCGATGCGCATCATCGCCTCACTGACGACGAGGACGCTGCCGTCGTCGTCGGTGGCGGTGTAGCCCTTCAACCCGGTGGTGTCGCGGTTCCACTCGTCGAGGACCGTGCAGAGCACCGGCTTGTCGTCCACGCTGAAGCAGTGGTCATAGATCGTACGGGCCGAGAAGACCTCCTCTTCGTCGCTGAGGGTGAAGAAGAGGCTGAAGCAGGGCCAGCGTGTGCCGAGGCGGCCGCGCGAATCCCGGAACGAGCTGATCTCCAGCTGGTCGAGCACCTGTTCCAGGAGCTCGAGGTCGGGCCTGACCACACAGGGGTGGGAACCGCTGGAGGACGGGGTACTCGGAGGTTCGGCTTCCATGCGTGACTTCCTTCTCGCGGACAGTAATCAGATTGTGCCTCACCAACGCCATTGGGGACGCGTTACCGGAACTTTCCCTTGGAACCCTCGCCGTCTCCTGACCGAAGAAACACTTCGACCGCCGACGAAGAGCCGGCCGAGGGTGTTCAGTGCCGGCTCGGAGTTGCCTAAGGTCGGGATCATGGCCAGTGCTCAGTCCCCCATGTCCGGTGACCGCCGCCGCGCCGAGTTGCGGGAGTTCCTGCGCAGCCGTCGGGCGGGGATCTCGCCCGCCGATGTCGGCATCCCGGACGGTGGTCGCCGTCGCACGCCGGGGTTGCGGCGCGAGGAGGTCGCGGTGCTGGCCGGAGTCGGGGTGTCCTGGTACACGTGGCTGGAGCAGGGGCGCGACATCAAGGTCTCCGAACAGGTCCTCGACGCGCTCGCCCGTGTGCTGTCGCTGGATACCGCCGAGCGCGCGCACCTGTACCGGCTGGCCGGGCTCAACCCGCCGCAGGCCCGGTCCACGCCTTCCGTGCCCGCCTCGCCGGAGGTGCAACGGCTGCTGGACGCCTGGTCGCCGCGGCCCGGCTACATCCGCGACCGCCACTGGAATTTCACCGCCATCAACGACGCCGCGCGGGTGGTGTTCGGCTACGGCGAGACCGATCACAACTGCCTGGTCTCCTTCTTCACCAACGTCCGCTATCGGGTGCTGCACCGGCAATGGGCCGAGACCGCGCTTGACGTGGCCGCCGGTTTCCGCGCCGACGCGGCGCGCTACCCGGATGATCCGGAGTTCGACCGCATCGCCACCGATCTCGCCGCGGTCAGTCAGGAGTTCGCCGAACTGTGGGCGCGCCACGACGTGGCCGAGCACACCAGCGCGGTGAAAGCGGTCGATCACCCCGAGGCCGGGACGCTGACATTCGACGCCACACTGCTGCCCCTGCCCGAGCACCCCGGACACCACCTGATCCTCCACAACCCCCGTCCAGGCACCGACACCCAGGAGCGGCTGGAGAAGCTGATGCGGGACCGCAGCCTGGTGGTGGCACACCCAGGATGAGCTGACACTGCCGGCGCGCGTGCCACCGCAGCAGGATCATCGCCATGAACAGCAGCAACGCGCAGATGAAGGCAGTGACCATTCCCGAGTTCGGCGACGCCGAGGTCCTCCGCGTCGACACCATGCCGATCCCCGAGCCCGGGCCGGGCCAGGTCACCATCGACGTGGCCTACGCGGGCGCCAACTTCGCCGAGGTCCTGTACCGGCGCGGCGTGGTCGACGTGCCGCTCCCCTTCGTACCCGGCATCGAGGTCGCGGGCCGGATCCGTGCCGTCGGTGCGGGCGTCGAGGACCTGACGGCCGGTCAGCCGGTGGCCGCGCTCACCATCGTCGACAGCGGCGGCTACGCCGAGGTCGCGGTCACCTCCGCGGATCTGGTCGCCCCGCTGGACGGCCTCGGCATCGAGATGGGCGTGGCCGCGGCGCTGCCGTCCAACAGCACCACCGCATTCCTCGTGCTCGATCGGGTGGCCCGCATCGAGCCCGGGGAGAGCGTCCTGGTCCATGCCGCGGCCGGCGGGGTGGGCAGCCAGTTGGGCCAGGCCGCCCGGCTGCTGGGTGCGGGCCGGGTGGTCGGCACAGTCGGCAGCGAAGCCAAGATCGAGACCGCCAAGAGGTTCGGCTACGACGAGGTGATCGTGCGTGACCGGCTCGCCGATGCGGGTGAGTTCGACATCGTCGTCGACATGGTCGGCGGCCCCGCTCGGCGTGCCGGCCTGGACCGGCTGGGCCCGATGGGACGCCTGGTCGTGATGGGCAACGCATCGGGCGCCGAAGACGTCGCCATCCCGGCCAACGAACTGTGGTTCACCAACAAGACGGTCTCCGGCTTCAACCTGGCCGCCTTCTCCGCCGCCTTCCCGAAGGCGGCGGGCCGTACGCTACGCCGCGCGGTGGAGGCCGCGGCGAAGGGGGACCTGCGCGTGCAGGTCGAGACGCTGCCGCTGGAGCAGGCCGCCCAGGCCCACCGCCGCATCGAGGCGGGGGCGACCACCGGCAAGCTGGTGCTCGACGTCGCGTCGTGACGTGGGTCCGCCCCATACCTTGCTCCTGGGGCCGTCGTCCCGGAGAGGACAGCCCCAGCCCCACGGGGACCGGCCGCTGCTCAAGCCCCGAATCAGGCCCGGGGTCCCGGCGGGGACACTCGTTTCGCGCCGAGCACCGAAAGCCCCGGCCCAGGCGCGTTCAGCATGATCTAGCGAGGAACCCCTTCACTTCAGTTCAGCTTCAGGGGTGGGAGGAATCGCTCTACGGCACACCCGGCTGTGAACCGGCGTCGCGGCATCCTTGGCGGAAACCCTGAATTCCGGGCGAATCGCGCGAGGGAGGCGTGGGTGTCTTCTCTGAGGTTTCTACTGAGGCGAGATATTTATCGCCTCAGTAGAAACGCCGGAACGAGACGGCCGAGGCGTGGCTGTGATGGGCCGCACCGGCTCCCATTGGTACCCAAAGCACCGCCTACCGACACCGAGAATCCCTTGGAATCAATCGGATTAGACCGGTCGTTTCTGGTTTTCGGTGTAGTCGTTGATGACCTTGAGGGGAACTCCTGGCGCAGACGGATGGCGGGCACGCCCTTACGCGAGGGAACTGGTAGGGGCAAGCGCATTGGGATGAACGTAGGACCGCGTCTTATGGCCACCTCGGCGGAGCCGGGTGACCGCAGACGCATGTCCCAATAGCGGCGGTTCTAGCGGAGCTGGCGAGTTCGACCGCCGCTTAGTTAGTGCTGGTTCGGCGCGAGGCAGAGGACGTAGCCGTCGTCGCCGTCCTCTTTTCCGCGCCAGTAGCGCACGGTCGCCGAGGGGTAGGGGCTGCAGACGCCCTTGCCGCCGGGGAGGGTCTCGTTGATGCTGACGCTGATCCGCGAGACGTGCTCCACCTTGCCGACGACCTTGTAGCCGGCCGTCGCGTCCGTGCAGGCGACGACCTTCATGTTGTCGCCGCTGATCCGCCTGCCGCTGTCGGTCGTCTTGGCGGTCGACCTCTTGACGCAGTCACCGACGGCCGCCTCGTCCTTACCGGACGAGGCCCGGTTCGTTACGACGACGAAGACGATCATGGCGATGAGCGCGAGCGGCAGGATGATCAGCAGGCGCTTCCGGCGCTGGGCGGGCGTCAGTCGCCCGGGCAGCATCGGCGGAGGCGGGCCCCCGGGACCGTACGGTCCGGGCGGCATGCCGGGGCCGGGAGGCATGCCGGCACCAGGCGCGCCGGGAGGCGGCGGCTGCATCCCGTACGGCACGCCCGGGGCCGGTGGCCCGGAGGGCGGCATCGGGTTGGGCTGCTGCCAGTTGGGCGGCTGCCCGTCGGGCAAGGGCTGCGGGCCGTACGGCGCGGACATCGATGCTCCCGGTCGATGGGGCGGAGAGGGGCGGGTCGCCTCCCCGAGGGGGACGTCCCGGCCGCCCGTACCGGATCGATCGGAAAAGCCGGGACCGTCCGGATTCTCGCACGGCCCTGCCCGGCTCCGCTTGCTCACCGCCGCGACGCTCACGCGCCGTCGCCCGTATCGAACAGAGGCTCGGGCCTCCACCCGGCCGGCTCGACGAACGACCCTCGGAATCTCCGTCTCCGGCTGGGTCACCGCCGACCGCGCCGTCGGCGGTAACCCCCGTGAGACGGTGGGCTACTTCTTGTAGCGGACCACGACGTTGCCGCCGCCGATGTACTGGAGGTCGGCGACGAACCCGCCTTCAGCGCGGAACTTCGTCTTGTTCGCGAGGTGCGCGGCCGGGGTCGACACCGACTTCGTCGTTGTCTTGTCGTTTGACACGAGCTTCGGCTTGCCCGTCTTCCGGTCGGTCCACTCGATGTCGACCCCGGTCTCCAGCTTCCTCTTGGTGTACGCGGGACTCTTCTTGACCACCGTGGCCCACACGGTCTTGCAGGCGTCCGAACGGTAGACGTCGAGGTGACCGCCGACCTTGACCGGCTTGCCGGTGTTCTCGGCGCGACCCCAGATGGTGAAACTCTTCGTCAGCTTGCCGTGATACTTGCCGGCCGCCTTGGCGCACTTCACCGCGGTCTTCGAGTTCGTCTCGGCGAAGGCGCTCCCGGCCGTGGCGGCGGCGAGGCCGCCGGCGAGCGCGGTGGCGGCGAGCAGCGCCGGGACCCTACGGCTGAGGTTCAGGTTCATCGTCTCCCCTTCTTCGGACGGCCGCCCTCGCGGCGCGTCCGTGGGGTTGAGACATCGGGCGTACGCGATCGGTTCGCCGACCAAGATCACGAAACGATCACGCGGCCACTCGGTGATCGGTGGCTGTGCGAGAGGCCGTCGATGTCCTGCGCGTAGGTGAGACGTACGGCGACGAAAGCGGACCGGTGACCCTGAACGAATTGGCCAAACCTGGTCAGAGTTTGATTTACCCGGATTATCAGAATCTAAGATGATCACGGCAGATGACCGAGCCAACGTCAACGGGGGTCCGATGGTACGTCATCGTTTGTTGCATGCTGCCGCCACACCGATCCTGGGAATTGCACTTATCGGCCCACCGGCGGCCGCCGCCGCCGAACCGGTCTCCCATTCTACCGAAACGACGGCCGACCCGGTATGTAAGCCGTTTCCGAGCCTGTGGACGTATCCGATCGACGGCGCCGGAAGAAGGGCGGCCCGCGCCACGAAGTCCACCGGAACGGTACGCGTATTCGGCAGCGAGGACGCACCGATGAAGGTGACCGTCCCGCCCCATGGTTTCGACCCTCGAACGGCGACCGACAAACAGCTTCGCCTGTACGGTTTTCCTCCGCGACCGGCGTCCGGTCCCGCTCGCAGAGCGTGGGAGCAACGGTACCCTCCGGCGATATCGACTACGTGGTCCCGACGATGTGCTCCATGGAAGGTGTCCAGCACCTCCCATCACAGCCGCTGACGACATCCACCGCGAAAGCCGGTGTGAGCTACGGCCACAACTGGTCCGGAGGCCTCGTCCAGAAGACTTCGAATGAGCCGAGCTTCACCGCCGCCCATGTGACCTGGGTCGAGCCGAAGTTCACCGCGAGCTGCGCAGGCAAGTCTGGTTACAGCATCTGGTCGGGGATCGGCGGCTACAACACCGGCGCCCGGAAGAAGTGGGGCCTCCTCCAGGCGGGCGTTGATAACTTCGGCGGCAAGGGACCGAACCAGGACTACGTGTTCTGGGAGGCGCTGAACCAGAGCAAGTCGGCGACCTTCGGCGAAATGAAGGTCAGCAACATGAAGGTGACCGCGGGCGACAAGACCACCGCGACGACCTACTACAACACCGCGGACAAGACGGTCGCCTTCCAGATCAACAACCTGACCCGCAAGAAGGTCGTCACCCTCGGCCCTTGGATCAAACTGAAGAAGAATCCCGGATGGTACCACAAGGTCTCGGGCTACTACGACGGCCTCTATGCGGAGGCGGTCGCCGAACGCCCGACGTACGACAAGAAGTATGTCAACCTGAGGAAGCCCGTGACGGGCTCATCGATATTCACCGCTGCAGCGTTCTCCAACAGCAATGATGGCGGCGACTTCCCGGGCTATCAGTACAAGGGCTGGACGAAGCTGATAATGAACAACGACAACAGCATCCCGCTGTCGACACCGGCCAAGTTCCCGGAGAGCAAGAAGGCCAAGTCGACCGGCTGGACCAATTCCTGGAAGCGCTGTTCCTAACCTGTCACGGTCACCGTGAGCGTACGACAGATCGGCTCGTTCGCTGCGGGAGATCCCGGTGCCGTCGGGCTGAGCGACGGCACCGGGAGCGACGCCCCATCGGCGCAGGCGCGCGTGGTGATGTTGAGGCTGGTCGTTCCCGTGCCCACCGCCGTGAAGACCCGCCGGCGACCGACTCCCGTCCCGTCTGGCCGGAGCACTGCGGCGTTCCCGCTCACCGGCAACCGCACATCGGACACCGAGAACGCACGGGGGATCTTCGCGGTGATCCGGTCCCCCAGCTTGACCTTGACCGGGCCCAGATCGGCGTACTGGCCCGCGCAGTCCTGCTCTGTGAGCGTCCGGCCATGAACGGTGAACAGCAAGAACGGCCCTGAGCAGCTCGAAGCATGCTGCGACTCGCACGCGGCGACCAGCGCCCCCGGCGACGCGACCGCGACACTCACCGCGATCAGGCGGAACGCGGCGGCTCTGGTGGCGGAACGGCGCGGCGCGGAACGAACACCACTCCTGTCGCCCACGGACTCACGCCCCTCCCGCACTGATCGAGATCCCACGCTAACCGCTCGATCAGGGGGCTGCCAGCCCCGATCTCAACCTCGAACGGATCGACGCGACCCTGGAGCCGTACGGCGGGCGCTTCCTGATCCACGGCGCCAAGGCCGACGTGCGGGAGGGCACCTGGTCGGGCGACCTGATCGCCATCGAGTTCCCCGACCTCGACACGGCGCGGGCCTGGTCCGGCTCCCCCGCCTACCGCGAGATCATCCCGCTGCGCGCGGACCACTCCCGTGGCGCCATCCTGCTCACCGACGGAGCGGGCGACGACCATCGCGCCACCGACGTCCTGGCCTGAGCGCGTGCCCGAGATGACCTTTCGCGCCCGGCCCGTGCGGGGAGCTCCCCGGGCCGGGCGCGGGGTCAGGCTCCGACGCGTCGCGCCCGGTGCAGCAGGTACGCCGCCGATGCGAGGGAGCCGACGAGGGCGACCAGGGTGAACGTCGCGGCGGCGCCGGCCGAGGTGCCGGTCGACTCGCAGTCGGCCGGCCCGCTGCAGACACTGCTCGCGCTCCAGAAGAAGAGGTAGTAGGCCGGGATGGCCAGCCCGCCGGGGAACACGAGTGTGCCGATGAGCTTGTCGCGGAGCGTCCAGCGACCAGACGCCCAGAGCAGCACCGCCCCGACGATCCAGCCGATCACGGGCAGGACGACGCCCCCGATCAGCAGCAGGATCACCGCCGCGATCTCCAGGGCGCCCACCCGCGCTCGCGGTGGCGCCTGCTCGGGCGTCGCCGCCCACTCACGCGCGGGTGACGCCTCCGGCAGGCCGACGCCGGCCTCATGGACGATCTCGTCCGGGCTGCCGAGACGGTCGAGAACCGTCCGTACGGTGGCCTCGTCCCGGTCGGCACTCTGGGCCAGGACGGTATCGATGTGCTCCCTGATCTCCGCGAGCAGCTCCGCCCGGCGATCCGGTGGCAGGGCCCGTGCCGCCGTCTCCAGGCGGCCGAGGTACTCCTCGATCAGCGTATCCGTCACCGTCATCGCCCTCACGTCCCTTTCCCGATGAAATGCTCGACCGCGCCGCTGAACCGCTCCCACTCCGTGGTGAAGGCCTCCAGCGCCTGGTGCCCGGCAGAGGTGAGCCGGTAGTAGCGGCGCGGCGGGCCGGCGGTGGACTCCTGCCACACCGTCTCGACCAGCCCCTGGCGCCGCAGCCGGGACAGCAGGGGGTAGATGGTCCCCTCACTGATGACCATGCCGTCGACCTCGCCCAGCAATCGCACGATCTCGACGCCGTAGCGCTGCTCGTGACGCAGCAGCGCCAGCACGCAGTACGGCAGCGCCCCCCTCCGCATCTGCGTCAGAAGGTTCGATGCGTCACCCGGTTCCATGCGTCGCATAGTACCTACCGCGACATGACCTGTCGAGGAGACCGGACGCGCCTTCGGACTCCAAACCGTTCCGAGATGGTCAGGAAGAGGCTCGGGTGTCGATCTTCGCCTTGGCAACCCGCCTGGCCACCGCGACACCCGCTGCACCCAGCAGCGCTCCCGCCACGACCGCGTAAAACGTTCGCCTTTCGGGCGCTATCTCCACCGCAGACGCGTTTCCTATTTCTTCCCTCGGCGGCGGCACGGGCGCCTTGCGATACTCCTCGTCGAGGATTTGGTTGAACCTACGTTCACGTTTACTGCCGGCGCTGGCCATTCGGAGCCCTCACCCACCGCGCCGCGATCCGGCGCGCCATGACCCGTACCGTCGAGGTCGCGGACCCGTCCACCCACTTCACCGGCGACAGCCGACCGGTGACCACCTCGGACCGGCACGGCGGCGATCTCACCGCCGTCGTCGGCCAGCGCATCCCGACCGCCGACGGCAAGGGCCAGCTGGTCTTCTTCTGGCACGGAACGACGTTCATCGGCTGGGACGCCGTCACGGAGACCGACTCCATCCGCCGCATCACCGCCGGTCCCGGCTACTTCACGGTGACGTACACGCACTACGCGGCCAAGGACCCGATGTGCTGCGCCTCCCTGCCGCCCGTGACCATCACGTACGCCTGGCAGGACAGCGGACGCTTCGTCCCGTCCGGCGAAATCCCCCACCACGGCGACCCGATCCGCGTGAAGCTCCTGTCCTGATCAGACCACGCGCCGAGAACCGAAAGATCATCAATGGCATGGTCTGGTCCGTGCGGATCGGCTGCCATCGTCCGCGCCCGCAGAGCGCGGAACGCTGACGGTCACGTGGCCCGTTGCCCCTATTGCCGGCGTCCAGTGACTCCTGGGCACCGTCCATCCGAAAGGACCTTCACCCCTCAAGCCATGCCCATGGCGACTGGCCAAGCGACGGTGCCTCGGCAAAGATGCGGACATGCATGAGTTGTCGGCCGCAGAGTTCGCTCGCGACCAGACGACCCGTGTCCGTGATGATCCGGCTGCGCGCCTTGCTCTCATGCTCCGGCTCTATGAGGAGCCGAACGGGAAGCGGAGCCGGCACCTTCCTTACCGGCGAGCTGCCAAGACGTTCATGGACTGGCAGATCCGCCGAGGTCTGCTGGGCTCACCCGAGGGCGGTTCTCCCGGTAGTCCGTGGTGGCGCGCAGTCAACGAACGACTGCTGCGCGATGGCTGGGAGGCACGAGGTCTGACCACCGGCAGGGCCGGATCCGCGACCTCGCCGAGTGTGGCCGCCACCGTCACCTTCATCCGCCGCCCCAGCGCCCGTAACTGGTATCGAGCGCACAATCTCAGCATCGTGTCCGCCTACCTGGAACACACCGACCTCGCACAGGCCGAGAGCCGGACCGAGCGGTTCTTCATGAACCTCGTCCTGGTGCGGGTGCTGTACACGCATGCCCTCGTTTCCTTTCCGCGCCTTGCCCTTGGCCGCCTGGCTCCGCTGGCTCCGCTGCTCGGCGATCCCCGCTTGGGCATGACCGGCGTCTTCTTGTCCCTTCCGCGGATCCTGCCGAACCGCTATCCGCTAGGCGACAACGTGGAGACGTACGTCAATAACGAGCACAACTTCGGCCGCATCATCGATCGGGGCGTCATCGCGCCACGGCTCAGCTGTTTGTACTCCTGGTCCGCCGAGCTGCTTGAGGAACCCGGCCTGAAAGGCCTTCTCACCGCCGGTGTGCCGACGTACGCCTGGTCCAGTCACGATGCGGCCCCCTGGCAGTCTCCGCCGTCCCCTCTGGTCCATGCGGTCAGAAGGTGGCTGCCTCCCCCACGGTGGCACCGCGACGATGCGGCCGCAGCACTGTGCGGGTGCGCTCAGCCCGGATACGGTGGACGTTGAGCTCCATACGGGGAGCTGTTCGAGCAGGTCGCCACTGAAGTGGCCGACGGCGATCTTCTCCGGCGGGGATTCCGATTGACGCCGTAGCGCGCGGTGCGCTTGTCTGTGCCGGTGTCCGACCTTCGCATCGAACGGGTGGACGGCGACGCCGGCCTCGAAGACTGGCAGTACGCCCACAACCTGATCATCCCCACGCACACGCTGTCTCTCGACGATGTCCGTGAGCGGTCCCAGCGCAACCTGCTGGAGGTCGCGTACGCCGACGACGTTCTCGTGGGCTGCACGACGGTACGCCCTCCGACGAGCGACAACGGATCGACGGCCACGGTGAACGCCCGGGTCCTCCCCGAGCACCGTCGCCAGGGGTACGGGGAGGCGCTGTACGAGCGAGGGCTGGCACAGGCACGAGAGCTCAACGCCGAGGTGATCGAAACGGTCGTCTGGGCATCGAACGTCGACGGCGTACGGTTCGCGGAGAAACACGGCTTCGTCGAGTTCGATCGGTACCTGCTGCCAGGCGACGACGTCTACTGGATCGACTTGCGGCTGACCTGAGCCTCCCGGCGAGCGCCTAGGCGATCATCTCCCGACCGCATCCGTAGCGAACGACAGCAACGCTGGGGCCGCCCACCGACCCAAAGCCGCGTGATCAAACCCGGCGAACGTTCGTGATCACCGCGCTGGGGCGTCCGCTAGTGCATTTCTTTGCAGCTCTAAAAGATCGTTTTGGCTCGGCCTCGGGCACATCCGTGACCGCACGACCTCGTAGATCGTTCGTGCGTCACGCGCCAGTTGGCCGGAAGGCCGACCGGACCGGCGAGAGCTTTGGCGTGCCCCCGGCCGGCGGCGCACCCCGATGCCGGCCTTCATGAAAGGAAGCCCATGGCGACAAGAGGTCTCACAGGCGCCATCCGCAGGCTCACCTCACCACCCCGACTGGCACGCACCCTGGCTCTGGCCTGTGCGACCAGTGTCCTGATCGGCGTGGCCGGGTCCGCGAGCGCGAGCGCGGCCACGCCGCCCGTACCACTGGGTGCTGCCGCCAACTTCGCGGTTCTCGCCGGGTCGACGGTCACCAACACCGGCCCCACCACGATCAATGGCGATCTCGGGCTGAGCCCGGGCACCTCGGTGACCGGCTTTCCTCCCGGGCAGGTGAGCGGAGCCCAACACGTGGCCGATGCTGTCGCGTTGCAGGCCAAGAACGACCTTGCCACCGCATACGATGACGCCGCGGCACGCCCGACCACCGCCACCGTCCCCGTAGAACTCGGCGGCACCACCAAGACACCCGGCGTGTACGACTCTCCTGCGGGCACGTTCGGGATCACCGGAACGCTGACCCTCGACGCCCAGGGCGACCCGAACGCCGTTTTCATCTTCAAAGCCGCATCCACGCTAATCACGGCGTCGGCGAGCAGCGTGAACCTCGTCAATGGTGCTCAGGCATGCAACGTGTTCTGGCTGGTCGGCAGCTCCGCGACGCTCGGAACCAATTCCACCCTGCGAGGGAACATCATGGCGCAGGCCTCGATCACCGTCACGACGGGCGTCATCGTGGACGGCCGGGCGCTGGCACGCAGCGCCGCGGTCACACTGGACACCGACACGATCACCCGCCCGAGCTGTGGCGCATCGGCCACCAGCACCACTACAACGCTGACACCTTCGGCAAACCCCACACCGGTGGGCCAACGCGTCAGTTTCATCGCCACAGTGAAAGCCACCACTGGTACCGACATCCCGACGGGCCTGGTGGTGTTCACGGACGGCCGAAGGATCATCCTCGGCGCCGTCGCTCTCGACAGCACGGGGCACGCGGTATTCACCACCCCCGCGCTTCTAGCCGGGATCCATCGGATCAGAGCCGTCTATATCGGCACAACCGCGTTCGCCGGCAGCACTTCACCGGAAATCGTGGAGTACGTCCTACCCAGCTGACCCTGATGACCTCCCACGCCGGCGAATCCTTCCCGGCGTGGGATCGCCTCTACAAGCTGGTCGCCGCACTGTCCCGTGACTGATCGGTCCGACGGCGAGACCAGGACGTTCCTCACCAGGCGAGGAGGCCCCAGTAGACCGCCCACGGGATGAAGATCGCTCCTGCCGCCACCACCGCGGCGACGCGGACGCGACCGCCGGTCGCCGGCGTACGCCGGTTCCGCCAGGCGGAGGTCGCGGTCACGACCGTGGCGACGGCGACGATGACGGCGAGGAACTGGAGGATCAGCCACGAGAGCGGGCGACCGGCGACGACCGGGTCGCCCAGCCGCCCGCCTGCCGCGAAGACCGCGACCGTGGACAGCAGCGTTCCGGCGACGGCCGCCGACGAGGTGGTCCTTCCCCACGTCGAGCGCCAACTCGCTGAACCACTCACCACGAAAGCGCCCTGACCTGTGAGCATTCACGCTGTCCCGTCCGTGCTGTTCGTCTGCGTGCACAACGCCGGCCGATCGCAGATGGCCGTCGCTGGCCCTCCGGCAGGACGCTGCGGCGTCCGCTGGATCGGCATCGTCAAATGGCCGCTGATGCTCCTGGCGGTCAGCTTGGCACCGATCCGGATCAGCGCCGGGTCACGCTCCTCCGGGTGATCGATCGTCATGCATGCCTTAGCTCGCCCGCGTACACCACCCCACTACGCAGGGTTTCACCCCGAACGGCCGGGTAGGGCCGGGTTTAGCAGTGGATCCGTCCGGATCGGACCTCATGACGGCGACCCGCTGCGGTCGCCCGGTCAGCGCTGGAACGGTTCCGTTGGCCTTGGACGGGGGAATTGATCATGAACGGCATCGTCATCGGCGTGGCCGTTGGTGTGGGTTATCTCCTGGGCCGGACGCGGAAGTTGAAGCTGGTGATGACCCTGGCCGCTGCCAGAGCGTCCGGCCGGCTCGGCAAGAACCCCGCCGGGCTGGTGAAGCAGGGCACCAAACTGCTCGGCTCCTCACCCGAACTCAAGACGCTCACCGACACCGTACGCGGACGGCTCCTTGAGGCGGGCAAGACGGCGGCGGTGGCGGCGGCCAGCAGCCAGATCGATGCGTTGAGCGACCGGCTCCAGGAACGCACCCGGTCGCTGAGCCGGCCGTCCATGCCCACCAGAGACGCGGACCAAGGGGACGAAGGAGCCGAAGAGGGCCGCTCAGGTCGGGTCGAGGCCGACGACGAGGAAGAAGGCTATGACGAGGAGCCGGTGGAGGGTGAGCGGGAGGAACGGCCGAGGCGGCGTCCGGCGTCCGCGCGCGAGCGGCCGCGCCCGCAGCACCGTGGGCAAGAGACCGAACCCGAAGACGAAGAAGGAGCGGAGCGGCCCCGGCGGACCAGGCCGGCGGGCGGGCCGCCCGTACGACGGACCCGGAGGTGAGACCTGTGACCGACCGACTCCAAGACACCGCCCACAGCGTCGCGGGCAAGGCACCAGGCGGGAACCTCATGCAGGACCTGCACACCGACCGTCTGACCGGCGAACTGCAGAAACTCCTGACGGCCGTGGCGATGCGGGGTACCACCTCACTGCTCGGCAAGGTCGAGGGCACCGCCGGACGGCTCACCGACTACTCCGAAAAGGGCGGCTCAGGGCTGTTTTCGGCGCTGACCGGAAACCCCGGGGGCGCAGGCCTGCTGTCGGCGCTCACCGGCGGGGGAGGCGACGGCGGTTC
Organism: Actinoallomurus purpureus; assembly: GCF_024055795.1. Classification (GTDB taxonomy): domain Bacteria; phylum Actinomycetota; class Actinomycetes; order Streptosporangiales; family Streptosporangiaceae; genus Actinoallomurus; species Actinoallomurus purpureus. The sequence goes on from NZ_JAMXMY010000019.1 coordinate 43,625, forward strand.
GTCGCTGAAGGACCGGCTGGCACCGGGCTTCAACGCGCTCAAGGCGTACGCCAAGACGAAACTCCAGCAGAAGCTGGGCAAGGGAGGCGGCGGTAAGGGCAAGAAGTTCAAGGTCATCAACATCGTCGAGACCCTCGACGTCGGCGTTCCGTTGCGCCTGGCCTATAACCAGTGGACCCAGTTCGAAGATTTCCCCAGCTTTATGAAGAAGGTGGAGAGCGTCGAGCAGGCGGCCGACGAGAAGCTCAACTGGAAAGCGCAGGTTTTTTGGTCGCACCGGACCTGGGAGTCGACCATCCTCGAGCAGGTCCCCGACAAGCGCATCGTGTGGCGCTCCAAGGGACCCAAAGGCTCGGTGGACGGCGCCGTCACCTTCCACGAGCTCGCGCCGGAGCTCACCCGCATCGCGCTGGTCCTCGAATACCACCCGCAGGGGCTCTTTGAGAAGACCGGCAACCTCTGGCGCGCTCAGGGCCGCCGGGCCCGGCTGGAGTTCAAGCACTTCCGCCGCCACGTCATGACACAGGCGATTCTGCGCCCGGACGAGATCGAGGGCTGGCGCGGTGAGATTCGCGACAGCCAGGTCGTCAAGGACCACCAGACCGCCCTGCGCGAGGAGAAGGCATCACCTGAAGAGCTCGAAGGACGCGAAGAGCCCGAAGGGTACGGCGAGTACGAGGGTGAGGGCGAACAGGTCGAGGAGCCGGAATACGCGGGCGAACAAGGCGAGGAGCACCAGGGCGAGGAGGAAGAAGATCGCGAACCCAAAGGCGCCGGCAAAGAAGAAGCGGTGCGAGCGCGGCGGGGAGGATGAGCCGCACCGATCGATGAGGGAGCCACACGCGACGGCCGTGCACCCGGCGCGCGGGCTTGGCAGGCCTCGCCCCCGGGCGGCGGGGCTCGCCGACGTCATCGACACGGCCCTGGGCCTGATTACCGCTGGCCCGACGCTGACATCGAGCGAATCCGCATGGCCTCCTCGACGCCTTGATTCACTACGTTCCGGATCTGACAGGGAGCGCCGAGCAGGTAACGGCTGAGGGTGGCCGGCTGCTGCCCGCGCCCCGCACGATGAGCGGCAGGTTGTCCCGGTTCGTCAGCTGGCCACGGGAAAAGGGCCAGCGTGCCGGGGTGGGTCGTGGTCGCGATGCCGGGTACCACGCCCTTATGGGGGCGGGTCCGATCGACGGGTGGGACCGGGCGGTGGACGTCCTGGTCGCGGAGGCTTCGCATGGCCGTTTTTGGGCGGCATCCGGCGCCGCGGTCGAGTCGGCTGTCCTCGGGGGCCTGGTGGGTGCCGTGCGGTGGCTGACCACGCCGCTATTTCCGGAGGACTATCTCTCGCTGGTGAACCCGCTTTGGTGCGGCCGGGAGCTGCGCGGCCGGATCGAGGCGATACACGCGGAGACCGCCGACGCGGCGACGCTGGTCATCCGTCCCGGCCGCGGCTGGATTCCACACAAGCCAGGGCAATGGGTGCGAATCGGTGTCGATATCGAGGGGGCACGTCACTGGCGGACCTATTCGCTGTCCGGCCCGCCGGGACGCCCGGACGGATGTATCACGATCACCGTCAAGGCGGTCCCGGACGGGCTGGTCTCGCGCCATCTGGTACGGCAGGCAGCGCCTGGCACGATCGTTGAGCTGGCCGGGCCGGACGGGAGTTTCGTCCTCCCGGAGCCGCCACCGCGGCGTCTGCTGTTCCTGACGGCCGGCAGCGGCATCACACCCGTTCGGGCGATGCTGCACGGCCTCTTGACCCCCGCGGCCGCGAGGGGCGGCGCGAAGCCCAGAGTCGCCGATGTGGTCTTGCTGCACTCGGCGCCCACGTCGGCAGATGTCATCTTCGGCGCGGAGCTGCGGGCCTTGACCGCGCGGTTTCCGAATCTGCGGCTGTATGAGCGGCACACGCGAACCGAGGGGCGGCTCAGGCCGGGCGACCTGCCGGACCTGTGCCCGGACTGGGCCGAACGCACGGCGTGGGTCTGCGGGCCGGCCGGAATGCTCCAAGAGGCCGAGGAGCACTGGGCCGGATCGCTTGATCGGCTACATGTCGAGCACTTCCGCCCGGTGCTGCCGAGGGCCGGGGGCGAGGGCGGCCGGGTCCGGTTCACCAAGAGCGGCCGGGAGACCGACGCCGAGGGCGGTACGCCGCTGCTGATCGCCGGGGAGGACGCGGGTGTCCTCATGCCGAGCGGCTGCCGGATGGGGATCTGCCACAGCTGCGTGGGGCGGCTCACCTCGGGGCAGGTACGTGACCTGCGCACCGGTCAGATCCACGGCGAGGCCGGCGACCTTGTCCAGACCTGTGTGTCGGCCGCCGTCGGCCCGGTCGAGATAGAGCTTTGACAAAGGAGGATCATGGCGACCACGGCCCGTCTCAGCCACGCTGACGTCGAGGAGTTCGGACGTGAGCTGGACAGAATCCGCGACGAGATCCTCGCAAGCCTCGGAAAGAAGGACGCACAGTACATCCGCGGCGTCATCGCGGCTCAGCGCAAGCTGGAGCTGGGCGGCCGCGTCCTACTGTTCGCCTCATGGCTGCCGCCCGCCTGGGTGGCCGGGACCGCGGCGCTGGCCACCGCGAAGATCTTGGAGAACATGGAGATCGGCCACAACGTCCTGCACGGGCAGTGGGACTGGATGCGCGACCCGAAGATCCACTCCACGACATGGGAGTCGGACATCGTGTCCCCGTCCGCCCAGTGGAAGCACTCCCATAACGTCGTCCACCACACCTGGACGAATGTGCTCGGCAAGGACCGCGACCTCGGCTACACGCTCTTGCGGGTCAGCCCGGGGCAACGCTGGCATCCGGTCTACCTGCTCCAGCCGATCTACAACGTGCTCCTCGCGCTGGTCTTCGAGTACGGCATCGCGCTGTATGACCTGGAGGTCGAACGCATACCGGCCGGGGACAAGAGCCTGAAAGAGACCTCGACCCAGCTGCGCGCCATCGCGGGCAAAGTACGGCGTCAGATCGTCAAGGACTATCTCGCGTTCCCGCTGCTGGCCGGCCCCGGCTTCGTGCCCGTCCTGCTCGCCAACCTCACGGCGAACCTGACCCGCAACGTATGGGCGCACACCATCATCTTCTGCGGCCACTTCCCCGAAGGCGCCGAAGTCTTCACCGAAGAACAGCTCGAAGGCGAGACACGCGGCGAGTGGTACGTCCGCCAGCTGCTCGGCTCCTGCAACATCGACGGCGGCCGCCTCCTCCACCTCATGAGCGGCAATCTGAGCCACCAGATCGAACACCACCTGTTCCCCGACATGCCGAGCAACCGGTACGCCGAGATCGCGCCACGAATCCGTGCCCTGTGCGAACGATTCGGACTCTCGTACACCTCCGGCTCACTGGCCCGGCAGACAGGCTCGGTCTACAAGCGCATCCTGCGACTCGCCTTCCCAGGACCCCGGCAGCACGCCGAACCGGCAGCGCCACCAGCCCCAGATCTCCAGGCGGTCATCTGAAGCACACCCATGCCATGCATCCTGGCCTGACCGGCTTCGGCGTACGTCACCAACATCGGCCACATGTGGGGCATCGCCGGCTCCGGCCACCCTCAGTGGCTCGTTCATGCTGCTCCGATCGCGTAGTTCGGCGCCACCGGGCGAGCGCGGCCAGCCCGAGTTTGATCTTCTGCGGCGCGGCCCCGTCCCGGGTCTTCAACAGGGCTCGGCCACGCCGGTCACCTCGGCGATCCGGCGGACAAGCGGCTGCATCGTGCCCTGTAGCCGTACCGATCCGCCGCGGGCTTCGGCGTAGACGCTGGCCGCCCGGACGGTGGCCAGCCCGGCGCAGTCGATGAAATCCAGCGCGGTGATGTCAATGAGCACCTCAGTGCGGCCATCACCGAGGTGAGCGAAGAGCGCGGTGCGCAGCCGGCCGGCGTTGGACGCGTCGACCTCACCGGTGAGGCTGATGATCACCTGATCGCCGGTGGCGGTGCTGGTGATCACCACGGTGGTGCGGTTGCAGCCCCCGCTCAGCGGGGACCGAGGCTCAGGGTGCTCCGACACATCCTGAGCATGGGCGCGCCCACCATAATTGTCAAAGCTTTCATGAAACAATATTCTGTAATCAGATATCAGACGACGCCGGTCGGGGCACCGGGCGGCACCGCCGGCGAATGAGGAGAGCATGTGAGCCATGCCGGCGGCACACCCGATGGCAAGCCCTGGACGTTCTTGACCAACCACGCCCGGGTGCTGACCAACATCACCCGTAACCCCAGCACGCGGCTGCGTGACATCGCCGCTGCGATCGGCATCACCGAGCGCGCCGCCCAGACGATCGTCAACGACCTGGAAGAGGCCGGCTACATCACCCGAACCAAGGTCGGGCGCCGCAACCACTACAGCGTCGATCCCAGCCGTCCGTTCCGGCACCCGGCCGACGCCGACCACCGCATCGAAGGACTCCTGGCCCTGTTCACCGATCACGACCACGACACGGCTACGGCGTCCCCCGCGCCACAGGACACCGAGTAGGAGGGGCAGTGGTGAGTATCCCGCCGCGACCCGGACATGCTGCTGTGCGAGATCGCCGCCGAACTTGGCATCACCGAGCGCGCCGCCCAAGGCATCTTCACCGACCTGGAAACCGGCGGCTACCTCACCCGCACCCGTACCCGCATCGGCCGCCGCAACCACTACATCCTCAACCCGCACGCCCCGCCGGCGACCGCATCGCCGAAGGACTCCTCACCCTGTTCGCCGGCCGAGAGAGGGGAGGGAACTGAGGCAGTCTGAAGGTCTGGAGAGAAGCACTGCCCCAGGGTCACTCCACCGTCGTAGGCGGCGACCACCTCACGTGCCGCCTCGACAACCTCGGCCCACCGGCGCGGCGTCAGCTACGACCTTGTACTTGGGTGCGGCTTCCGCTTAGCGACTGAGCCGCAGGTCAGCGCGCCACGATCACCGCTCGGGCCGCCCTGGGGGCCCCGGACTTGTAGCAACCGCCGAAAGTCCAACGACCTTCTCCGGCACCGCCACCACCCAGGCCGAGGCACTCCCACCAGACATCCTCGCCGATCTCGTACGCACCGCGATCGAGGCCCACCGCGACCCCGTCCTCCATCAACAGATGCTCGCCCGCGAAGACGCCGAGCGCCACGCGTTTCACGACCAGCTAAGCCGATGGGCGAACCACGGCTGGCCGCCCGCCGAGTGAGTACGTCCGCTGACCGGCCCGATCACAAGCCGCTGCTTGACTGATTCCTTCACCCGCTTATCATCACGGTATGGCGATTGATTCTGATTTTGGAATGAATTCGTTGGATGGGCTGGCGCCGGCGGCGGCGCTGTTCCACTCCCTCGCCGACCCGGTGCGATTGTCGATCGTGCAGCGGCTGGCGCGCGGCGAGGCCCGGGTGGTGGACCTGACCCGGGAGCTGGGGCTGGCCCAGTCGACGGTGTCAAAGCATCTGGGATGCCTGCGCGGGTGCAAGCTGGTGGACTACCGGGCCGAAGGCCGCCAGTCGTTCTACTTCATCGCCACGCCGGAACTGCTGGATCTGCTGCGCGCGGCCGAGCACCTGCTGAGTGCGACCGACCGGTCCGTCGCACTGTGCCCCACCTACGGCACCACCGCCACCGAGACGACCGGGGCGGTGAGACCGTGACCGCACTGACGCTCGGCCCGTCCCCGCAGCGCCGCGACGTGCTGGCCCGGCAGGTGCGCCTGCTGGTGGCCGCCACCATCACCTACAACGTCGTCGAGGCGATCGTCGCAATCACCGCCGGGACGTTGGCCTCATCCGGAGCGCTGCTGGCGTTCGGCCTGGACTCGGTCATCGAGGTCGCCTCGGCCGCCGCGGTCGCGTGGCAGTTCTCCGCCCGCGACCACCAGGCCGTCGAGCGGCGGGAAAGGACCGCACTGCGCATCACCGCCGTCTCCTTCTTCGCCCTGGCCGTCTACGTCACCGTCGACGCGGTCCGCGCCCTGCTCGGCGGCGGTGAGGCCCACCACTCGGTACCCGGGCTGGTCCTGGCCGCCCTCAGCCTGGTGATCATGCCGGGCCTGTCCTACGCCCAGCGCCGCGCCGGCCGAGAGCTCGGTTCGGCCAGCGCGGTCGCCGACTCCAAGCAGACCCTGCTGTGCACCTACCTGTCCGCGGTGCTCCTGGCGGGCCTAGCCCTCAACGCCGCGTTCGGATGGGCGTGGGCCGACCCCATCGCCGCCCTGGTCATCGCCGCGGTCGCGGTCAAGGAAGGCCGCGAAGCATGGCGCGGGGACGACTGCTGCGCCCTGCCCACCGCCGTCACCACCGCACCAGCCGAGGCCGGCGCGCCCGCCGGGTGCGCCGATGACTGCTGCGGCCACCAGACCGACAAGGAGGAATGATGATCGGCTTTCTCACCGCACCGATGCCGATCCCTGCAGACCCGGCGTGCTGGCGCTGGCCGCGCCCGCCGCGCACGCCGCGGAGTGGCACCGGGTCAGCACCTCCCAGACCTTGGCCGGCTGCAATCTGACCTTCATCGCCCTGGGCTACGGCGGCTGGCCCACCGACCGGCTCAAGTGCGAACTCGACGGGCCCTGGTCCCCGTGGCAGACCTACGGCGGCTACGTCTACTACTGATCCGCCCGCCCCGGCGGCGCATGACCGGGCGGCGGCCCAGATGAGCAGGTGCGGCCACCGCCCACGCCCCGGACGCGCTCGCCCTCCGGACACCACCACGCGCAGCCACATGGCTGCTGGGGCCGCGTAGCGGCCTCCCGCCGAGCGACCGGCCATCCCTTGGGGCCCCCGGTAGTACCGGCGGGCGAAATTTCCAACGGATACAGCTCCGAGCTGCGAAGACCTGGAGTGATGCCTATTCGCACACATTGTCAACACTGAGTAATGTAACTTACACTCTCGGTAATCATGCCGGCCGACAGACCCCGCAAGGAGCCCCCCATGCGTCGTGCCACCATCCCCATCGCCACCGCCCTGGCCATCAGCGGAGCCACCGCCTGCTGGCTCACTCCGCTCGCAACGGCCGCGACCAGCGCACCGGACCCCTCTGGTGGGATCCCCGCACCGGGCACCGAGGTCAGGCTCACCGAGAAGGCCACCGGCGTGGACCTGGTCTGCGCAGGCGCACATCACACCGTCGACCTGACGGGCCGCGCCAAGGTCCTGATCGGCTCCACGCACACCGCCAAAGGCCATCCGGTAGTCGAGGTAAAGACCGAAAGCGAGGACCTGACCGGCTCAAGCCCGCATCTGGGCGCCGTCACCGTCACCGAGACCGTCCCCGCCGAGGGCGCCATCATCGAGCACAGCGCCGCCCATCCCTTCCCCGCCACCGAGATTCTGGCGCTCCAGCTGAAGATCACCCTCGGCAAGAACCCGTGCGCCTCCCCGACCGGCCGCGTTGCCTACGAACCACTGATCCTCACGACCAGGGACCCGGCCAAGCTGATCGGAACCCTCACCCAGTTCCCACCCAAGGGCGACCTCTACCAGCTCCAAAACCCCGTCGACCTCATCGACCTGGAAAACCCCGACACCACCGTCGCCACGATCCAGAAGTTCCCGGTCAAGGTCGGCGGACTGTGACCAGGGGCGATCAGCCCGGTCTGAGGTAGCCGTCCCGCATGACAGACCGGCCCGGTGCCCCCTGCCTCCCGCAGGGGGCACCAGTCGCCGGCGACCGGCGAAACCGCCAACTTCGCCGCCGACATCATCGCCTGGAACGCCCGCCGCCCCGACCACGACGAGTCCCAAAGCCAAGCGACTCCCCTGATGACCTCCCACGCCGGCGAGTCCTTCCCGGCGTGGGGTCGCCTCTACAAGCTGGTCGCCGCACTGTCCCGCGACTGATCGGTCCGACGGCGCGACCAGGACGTTCTTCACCAGGCGAGGAGGCCCCAGTAGACCGCCCACGGGATGAAGATCGCTCCTGCCGCCACCACTGCGGCGACGCGGACGCGACCGCCGGTCGCCGGCGTACGCCGGTTCCGCCAGGTGGAGGTCGCGGTCACGACCGTGGCGACGGTGACGATGACGGCGAGGAGCTGGAGGATCAGCCACGAGAGCGGGCGACCGGCGACGACCGGGTCGCCCAGCCGCCCGCCTGCCGCAAAGACCGCGACCGTGGACAGCAGTGTTCCGGCGACGGTCACCAGACCCGTCGCCGCAAGCAGGCGGGCCGGGCGGCGGGCCGGGGCCGCTTCGGAGCGCCCGATGATCCGGCGCACGATCCCGGTGACCGGGTATCCGGCGAACACCAGCAAAAAGAACGCGATCGCCGCCCACTGAAGGCCGTTGGCCTCGTACCAGGCGCCGTTCGACGCGGCACGGCTGGTGAGCGCCTGCCGTGGGGGTGCGGCGGCGCTGGACAGCGGCGGATGGCCGGCGGCGACCTGGTGGATCCACGACGTCATCGTGTCCGCATAGCCGGGGGCGAGGGCACCCAGCGGATGACCGCCCAGCAGCGGACCGCCGAGATTGTCGAACCCGTCGGTCGTACGGTGGCCGTTGTGGCCTGCGCCGGCGACGAACCGAATGGTCACGTGGTCGTTCCCCGCGCGGGCGAGGACGCGTTCGAAGATCTGCGCGCTCTCTCGCGGCGGCACCTGGGTGTCGTGCTCGCCCCACAACGCGAGAACCGGCTGCCGCAGGCGCTGGAGTACGGGCACCGGGTCGTACCCGGCCTCTGGGAACAGACCCGCGCCGTCGACGAGGTGCGCCGCCGGGCCCATGATCGTGTCGAGAAGTGATCCGGAGACGTGCTCATGCCGTAGATGCACGGCAAGGTTCCAGGTCTGCGTGCGCAGCGGCGTACGGCCGGGGCCGCCAAGCGTGATCACGAACGCGACGTCCGAGGACCGCGACGCGGCCAGCGGCGCGACCCAGCCACCCTCGCTGAAACCCCACAACCCGACCTTCGCAGGGTCGACGCCGGGACGGGCCCGGAGGGTCCGCACGCCGGCGAGCGCGTCGGCGGCCAGGAGGGAGAAGTCGCGGTGCATCTTCGAGTAGCCGGTGGTCCGCTTGTCGTAGACCAGCGTGGCGATCCCGCCACGGGCGAACGCCTCGGCTTCCTGCGTGTATTCCTGCCGGGGCCCCGGACCCGAGCCGCCCACCAGAACGATGCCCGGAACGCGGCCCGTGATCCTGCTCGGTGCGACGACGATCCCGTGCAGGATCACGCCGTCGCCTCCGCGGAAGGAGACATCGGTACGGTTCAGGCCATCGCGGACAGAACGCGGACCGGCGGCGGCGTACGCGGCGCGAGTCGCCGTCACCGGTGACAGCAGGAGCATCAGAAGCGGCGACACCAGCAGGCCGATCGCCCACCTGACCGCGCGGACGCGGCGGGATTTGAACGAGAGCAGCACGACGTGCTCTCCTTTCTCTGGGATTCGTGTACGCGAAGACACGCCGCATGGGCGTGGTGACACGGACTCCGCTCACCGGGTCGCCGAGTGCCAGCTCGGCGACCCGGGTCATTCCTCGGAGTCCGCCGCGGGTTCGGAGGCGGCCGCCTCGGGGATGCCGAGCAGCCGGACATGCATCCGGCGTGCGCCGGGAGGCGTCTCCTCCGTCGATCGTGAGAAGCGGTAGATCAGCGCGATGTACTCCTCGAAGAACTCCTTCGTCTCATCGAGCGTGAGACGAAGGGTGGCGCGGGAGAACAAGAACGCGTCCGCCCACTCACCCAGCGCCTCAGGACTCGCCGCGAAGCGAGAGAAGAGCTCGAAGAGTTCGGCGAAGTTGTGCTGGACCATCTCCGAGAGCGCCTCGCGCACCTCCGGCGTCTGACGGCTGTAGGGCGGGAACCGCCGATCGCCGGGCACGGCGCGCCACCAGCGTTCCCGTCCCTTGGACAGCTCTGGAACCTCCTCGACGAAGCCGTACTTGGCGAGCTGCCTCAGGTGGTAGCTCGTCGACCCGGTGCTCTCGCCGAGCACCCGAGCGAGGGTCGCGGAGTTGACCGGCCCGTCGCGCAGACACTCCTCGATCTTGCGCCGTAGTGGGTGCACGAGCAGCCGGAGCGCCGCAACGTCGGTGATCTCCTTAGCCGGAGGGCGATCTGCCACTCGCAGATCATAAGCCCTTGCAAAGAGTCTTTGCAAAGACTCTTTGCAACTCCACAAGCGGCCGGCTCTGCCTCCGTTGCCGCCGTAGCTGCTCTCCCGCGACTGCCCCGCCTGAGCGGCCGCGGCGTACCGCGTCACGCGGTCGGAGCTCGATCGTCTCCGGTGATGCGGGTGCCGATGTCCTCCCCTTTGCAAATCGCGCTCATCGCGCCCACCGCAGCGACGTCGAAGACATGCATGAGCAGGCCCTGCTCATTGGCGAGGACGAAGGCACTCTCGTCCATGACCTTGACCCCGACGGTCAGCGCCTCCCGGTATGTGAGGTGGGTGAAGCGCCTGGCGTCGGGATCGATGTTCGGGTCGCGGTCATAAACCCCATCGACCCCCCGCTTGGCCACCAGGAGCGCGTCTGCCTCCAACTCCAACGCTCGCTGGACCGCCGGGTAGTCGGTGGTGACATACGGTTGCCCGATCCCGCCCGCCAGCAGCACGATCAGGCCCCGGCGCAGATGCCGGTCCGCGCGCAGCCGGATGAAAGGCTCGGCCACGCTCTGCATGGGGACCGCCGTCATCACCCGCACGTCCTCCTCGGACCGCGCCGTCAGCACCCCACGCAGCATCAGCGCGTTCATCACCGTGCCGAGCATCCCGATGTTGTCGGCCTCGGCCCGGCCGATGCCCCACCCATCGGCCATCCGACCCCGAAAGTAGTTGCCACCCCCGATGACCACGGCGAGCTCGATCCCGAGCTCATGCACCGATAGCAGCTCATCGGCCAACTGCGTCAGACTCGCCGGATCCGTTCCCCACCCCGACGGTCCCGCCAGAGCCTCACCGCTGAGCTTGACCACCACACGCGAATAGCGACGCACGACCAACGCCCTCTCCCAACGGGCCGCACGATCGGCGACCCGGCCCAGCCTACGAGAGCCGGGCCCTTTTCCACGGCGCCGCGCTGGCCTCCGCCACCCTCACCGACACCTGGACCGGCAAGAAAGTCACCGACCGCATGCGGCCGCATCTTCGTCCACCGGGTCGAAGCCGGACTGATCGCCCTTCGACCGTCCGGGCGACGCGACGCGCTCATCGCCGTTGCCATTCGTTGTTGTAGACAGCTCCGTTGCGCCCTGCTTGTCTTGTTTCCGACATGGTCAGGTTTTCGGTCAAGACAGCGACACCAGCGCCCGGGGATGGCGACGTGACGACCAGCGAGGCGACGGATGGCCATTGACCGCGTCAGCACCGGTTCTGACGCAGGGGCCGAGAAAATCGAGGAGAACCCTCCGACCGCACGGCGCCTGCCCCCACCCGATCGCCCTGGTCAGGAACCCGAAGGCGTGCCGTCCCGTCTGGAATCCCGCAGGGCGGTGGCCGCCCTGAACGAGCAGGCGGCCGAGAGACCGTCCGAAACCACCGACGCGGACGTGCCCGAGGCGACGAGTGAGCAGGGCTCCGCGGTCGCCGATCGGAACCCAGAATCACCTGTCACGCCGCAGTCGGCCGAAACGAGCGAGACCAAGGACAAGAGCCCTTCGGCCTCCGGACCATACGATGCGGATCGCGACCAGCCCCGCGTTGCGGATCCATCCTCGGCAGCCGACACGAGCGTCGACCAACACACGCCCGACGGAGCGGTTCCCACACGCGAGGTGGACGACGGCTCCGCGTCACAGGCCACGGACAAGTTCGTATCCCCACCAGAGGAAGCTCCCGGCGAGCGTAGGGGCGGTGTTCACGACGATCCCATTGGCGCGAGCGCCGAAGACGAGACAGAAGAGGACGACCGTCGAACAGCCAGTACGCCGGACGCCGCAGCTGAACAGCAACCCCTTGAGCGCACCGACAAACCGCATGAGGTGAAGCCTCCGGAGATCGTCGGCGACTACTACACGAACATCCCGCCGACCGCACAAGATCGATACCTTGTCCGCGACCAGGCCAACCCGGTGCCTGTCTTCGACGGCTCCCCGACTCGCGACCAAGCCGCCCAGGGCACGGTCGGCGACTGCGGCATTGTCGCCACCCTTGGCGCGGTGGCCGAGCACCGCCCCGACGCGATCAAGGACGCCATCAAGCAGGTCGGCGACGGTGAATACGAAATCGCCCTGCATGACATCACCGAAGCCACCCCCGCCGCCCCAGTCGCCCGGCCCACCGGAGATATAACGACTTATCGGTTGAATGACGAACTCCCCGTCAGGACTGACACCCCAACGCAGCCACCTGCCGGCATTCAGGCGGAATCATGCGGATGGCCTGCCCTCATCGAGAAGGCGATCGCCGCTGAGGATCAGACCTGGGATGCAGCCACGAAAGCCGGCTGGGAGCAAGCATGGACCACCTGGCACAAACCCGCAGTCGATCAAGACCGTGCGAACGCCGGGCTTGGGGCCTCCCCCGACGACCCGCCGATGGGCTACAACCGTCTCGACCTCGGTTCCACCGCGTACCAGCGGGCCGACCTACTCGCCAAGCTGACCGGCGAAGAGGCAGAGGTACGTCGCATCCCCGGCGAGCGGCAGGGCGAACAAGCGCTACTCGACGGCTTCCGAGACCAACTAAGCGCGGGCAAACCTGTGCTCGTCGGTACCCGCGGCCTCCGGGTGACCAATGAGCGACTCCCGGATGGGATTTATGCTGGGCATGCGTACGAAGTGACGAAGGTAGAAAACGACAAGATCCATATCCGCAACCCGTGGGGATATGATCATCCGGACCCAATGGATGCAAAGACCTTCTGGGAGTACTACCGCCGGTACAACCAGGACGGCACCCGCGGCGGCTACTACACAACGCTGAAGTGAGGCATGATGACTAGCGACCTCCCGGGCACGATCGAGCTGCACCAGAGCATCCCGCACCCTCTCGAGGGCGGAACAGTTATTGGCGGGAGCAGCTACCTTGATGATCAGGGTCGCTTGGAGGTCCGCCTGGCCATCAAGGACGACGCCGGCGAGCGCAGGATCCGGCACCACGAAGGGGATACCTTCGAATTCGCGGGTGCTACCTGGCGGGTGACCAAGGTGTTCGAGGCATATCCGGGTGGGCGGCCACGTGTCGCAACCCTCTCGAAGATCGAGTAGCCATCTTTGAGGCGCTAACCCTCACCTCGGTGTCCTATGAGGACGCTCGGTCATTATCCGCGACCGTCGGGGTCAGTCTCGCCACCTCGACACAGTTGCCTCCTTGCCCGCTCCGTATGCTCCGGCGCCAGGCGACGGAGACCTCAACGCAGTTACCCCCGTGACCGCTACGACGGCTCTTGCGCCAGACGTCGTAGGCAAGGCCCAGCCTCGTCATCACACGGGTCCTCTCTGGTCAGCTCACCTGCCTGCGCACCTCTTCGATCAGCGCCGCGGAGTCGCCAGTGTTCAAGGCCGACGTACGGAGGTGATCGAATACCACGCTACCTCGCGCCGTCTCGCCCGGCTTCTCCAAATACACGCAGCCCATGAGGTGCTCGATGTAGAGCACCTCCGGGTAGCCGTCGAACGCGAGAAGTACGAAAGGCCCATCGATCGCAGCGTGTACTCCCGCTCGATAGGGCAGGACCTGGATGCTTACGTTCGCGAGCCGACCGAGTTCGACGAGCCGGCCGAGTTGCTCGTGCATGATCTTGCTGCTGCCGACGATCCGCCGAAGGGCCGACTCCTCGACAATGGCCCATACATGCAGCGGCCGCGTCGACGTGGCGAGACGCTCTTGCCTGGCCAGACGCGCCTCCACTCCACGCTCGATGTCCTCCTCGTTGGATGACCAGGTACGGAAGATCGCACGCGCGTATTCCTCTGTCTGGAACAGACCGGGTACGAGCTGCGCCTCGTAGCCTCGGTAGGTGGCGGCTTCGGCCTCGAAGGCCAGGTAGTCGATGAACCCCTTCTTGACGTAGTCGCCGTACTCGTGCCACCAGCCCTTCTTACGGGCCTCCCTTGCCAGCTGGATGAGTTGGGTGCGCTTCTCGCCGGTGATGCCGTACGCCTCGCAAATCTCCATCACCTCGCCCGCGGTGATCCGCATCTTGGCGTTCTCCGTCCGACTGACCTTCGACTGTTCCCAGGCCAGCGCCCGAGCCGCCTGCTCTCCGGTCATCTTGGCCTCTTCCCGCAGGCGACGGAGCTCTCGAGCCAGCTGGCGACCACCGATCGTGGGCGTGTACGACATCTCGTCCTCACATATTGTTCCGAAGCGCTTGCGCTCAGTCATGATCTGGGTCACTGTAACCATACGACTACGGAGCGCTTCGTAGGACGGCTTCGAGGGAATCGCCGGCCGAACAAGCGCACCGGTCGTGCCGTGTGGCGGCGCGCTTGGACCAGCGCCGATTGCACAGCGGCGGAGCGGGCACCCAGGACCGCCCCGCCAAGCCGCGGCCCTGGGTTCGCGTGGGGCGAGGGACACCCCAGGGCCGCGGTCTCATCCGTCGCGAACAGGAGGGCTCGCCATGGACGTCTACCCCAACGGCCACGAACTGGTCTGGCGACGGGCATTCCCGGGCCTGGCCGAGTACGCCCACTCGGCCCGCGAGTTCGTCGCCTTCCTCCTCGCCGACCTGCCCGCCCTGAACGACGCAGTCCTCGTGACCGGCGAGTTGGTCGCGAACGCCCTGCGCCATACAGCCTCAGCCGAACCAGGCGGTCAGTTCGTCGTAGAGGTACGCCGTCACCTTAGCGGAGCGACCATCGCGTTAATTGATCAGGGCAGCCCCAAGGATCCCACAATCCCCGACGTCGACGACATGTCCGAGTGCGGCCGCGGCCTCTATATAGCCCAGGCGCTCGCGAGCGAACTGACATGGTCCGGGAGCCAGGCTGGCCATATATTCACTGCCACCTTCGAGAATTTCCACGATCGTCAGCCCTGGACCGACGCATCCGCGCAGAACCGCTGACCTCGCCTAAAGGCTTAAAACTCCTCCAGGAAACCCTCTGACGGGGTTGTCCTGATCAGCTGACGGATGGACGGCGGCTGATCAGGTAGCACGGTGCATATGCCAGTGTTTGGTTAGCCAGTTGATGTGCTCACCTGTAGCAGTGACCGCAAGGGACTTGCCGTGAAGCTGGGCGTACAAGGGATAGGCGGCAAGGCCGGGCGCGACGTCGATGGTCTTCGTGGTGGGGTTAAAGGCGATCAGACCAAGGTCGAACAGGCGGTGGACATCGCGGCGCAACAGGAGGCCAGCGCCTTTGTGGTGCTTGCCTGTCGCGGCGTAACTGTACAAGTGGGCGGCTTCTAGGGCTTGGACGGGCGTGGGTCCAGTGAAGGCGCAGACCTCGCCGAAGGTCGCGAGCATGGCTTCGCGGAAGGCAGGCTGCCCCACGCGCACGCGCACTGCGGCCTTCCGATGTCCGCCAGCGATGACCTCGCGGGTTCTGTCCAGGATGTCGAGCGGCATGTGGTTCTTGCCCGTCTCAATCCGTTTTCTGAAGGCGTCCCAACGCAGCCGACGCAAGCTCAACTGCGAGCTGGGCTTCTCACACAGCTGGCGTAGTTCGGCGCCGGAGACGCTGCCGTGCAGGTCAATCCAACCGGCTTCATGACGACTGCGATACGTCTTGACCGGAACCCGCCGCGTAGCCGGCTGGTCGAACTCGGTCCCACACTTCCAACACTTGTACTCGGGCGTCATCGTCTTACGTGAGGCGACGTCGGCCCTGCCGCAGGACGGGCAGGCTCGCAACTCCTTCTCTCCTGCGCCAACCTCGATCGCCTCGATGACCGACAGGCCGAGGAGGGTCTTGGTGTCCCACAAGGCGATCACATCACCGACGGCAACCGCAGCAGCGTTCGCCACGCGCTCGTCCCAGCTGTAGTGGCGGGAAGGATCGTCGTCGTACCCGTCACCCGCGCGCTTCCGATCCTCCACCGCGATCATCAACCAGGCCGCCACGCCCCGCCTCTCCCTGCAGATGACACTGCCTTACGATCAAGGTAGTCGAAGCCTCACGATTCATCAGAACCAGGGCTTACACGATGTCCTAGGTATATCACCTATAACGGACACGGTCATGCATGATGCGGGAGAGTTACGGTTTAGGTCAGCCGATTAATGTCGAGGCGCGGATGTGTAGCGATTTCATTCGCTGGCTCAGATCAGCCATGGCGGCTACGACGACACCAACTACACGCCGTTAGTCATCCTCGACGCGTCCACCGACGTCCAGGGGCACCGGGACAGCTGGATGCCAGCGCGCCAGCGTGCTGTATTTCGATGCCGTACGGAAGTTGGCAGCATCTGAAGCGAGCTCCGCGCTTTCAAGACAAGCCGATCCGGAGTACAGGGGCCGAACACAGCCCGCAAGCCTTGGCCTCAGTGCGACGCCGCTAACTCGCGGCCATGGGGGGACGACAGGATCGTCCTGCGCCGTTTGGATGACGCTGTCAATAACCTGATCAGTGGTCGCACGCTGTAGCGACGAGGTACGCCGAGCCGCGCTTTCGCCGGACGGCGTTCTCGATTCGAGTCGCTGCCTGAGCGAGGTCGTCATGCTCCCAAACGCGGATGACTGTCCAGCCAGCCGCCGCCAGCGTGTCGTTGGTCTCCGTGTCCCTTGCCCTGTTGTCGTCGATCTTATCCCGCCAGAAGTCCGCGTTCTTCGTGGCAGGCCGGTAGTGGTCCGGGCAGCCGTGCCAGAAGCAGCCGTCCACGAATACCGCGATGCGGGCGCCAGGGAAGACAAGGTCGGCTCTCCACCGGACATCGGCGATTGGCCGGGTGTCGACCCGGTAGCGCATGCCGCGGCGATGCAGCAGGCTGCGGAGCAGCAGTTCCGGTCTGGTGTTCTTGCCACGATTGCCGCGCATCGAGGCCCGCACCTCGAGCGACGACGCGGTCGACTCGGGTGGCAGCGTTTCTTCCGCCAGGAAACCCTTCGCTCGTGCCTGTCGCCATGCCTCAGCTAGATTTTGCCTGCGTGAGTCGAACTCGGCCTCGCAGACGTACTTCTCCTGGGTCTTGCCATCCTGCGACCAGCGCAGATAGGCGCGGATCCGCCGGGTGCGCCGGTACAAGCGGAGCGTGATCGAGGCGCGTGCGAGGCACCCATTGCCCAGGTCGACGCTGCGCCGACCGCGGCCGCCAGCGGCACGGTCTTGCTCCACTGCTGGCGCAACCGCGCCAGCTCGCCGCTTGTACGCGCGCTCGGGGGGCATCCGCTCTTTCCAGTGTCCCTGAGCCCCTATCTGCGGCATGGCTCTAGTGTCCCTCCGCAGCTAGGGCGTCGGCGACCGCCCTAGCGAAGAACTCACCGAGGACGACCGGAACCGCGTTGCCCAACTGTCGCATCTGCTCGCCGCGGGGGCCCGAACCGAGCCATTCGTCCGGGAAAGTCATCACGCGTGCGGTCTCTCGCACAGTCATGTAGCGGTGCAGATAGGTCCAGCCTTCCCGCGACGAGGCATCGCGGATCCGTTCGTCCAGCAGCATTACGGACTCGCCGCCCGGCACGCCGTGAACGCCCGCCTTGACCGTCTTCGCTGGACGGTCCAATTCGTTGGGGGTATGTCCCTTGTAGATTCGCGCTCCAGGCCATCCGATGTGATCGACGACGCCGATCTTTCGGCCGAAGTCGAATTTCTCGTGGAGGCGGTTCAGATCGACAGAGGGTAGCGCTGGGAGCTCCACGTCTGTGCCATAGCCCTGGATGGCGTCGCGAAGCGTGCGCCACGGCCGGCAGTCGTCTTCCTTGATCACCTTGGGAATACGCGCCCGTACTCGGTCACGAACGTGGTCGGGCACGTCCCAGTGACGCTGCCAGTAGGGTCCATCCTCGTCCCGCATGGATCGGAGCAGGGCCGACTCGGAGAACCTCCCTGTCCTGACGTACTTCTCGAAGGCTTCGACGTCCACGCCGAGGTCGGCCCGGAACGCCACGATAACGATGCGGTTACGTACTTGTGGGACGCCATAGTCGGCGGCGTTGACGGGGACCATCACGACTTTGTAGTGGTCTGGATCTCTGTCTTCATCAGACAACCGCGTGAGGATGCCCGTCAGGTGGGCATTGTGGTCCTGCCACCGGACCTCATCGTCGCGCTTCTCAAATGGAAGGCGCAACTCGTTCTGGATGTATTGGAAGTACTCGGCGAACGACGGCCGCAGTAGCCCTCTGACGTTTTCACAGATGACCACCTTGGGTCGCATCTCTCGCACGGCCTTGAACATGGCCGGGAACATGTTGCGCTTGTCCTCGTCGCCCTTCGCGACCCCACCGGCGCTGAACGGCTGGCACGGAGGGCCTCCGGCGAGGACGTCCACTTTACCCTTGAAGGCGCTCAGGCGCAGGTCACGTACGTCACCGGGGAAGAGGGGAGCTGGCTGCCCCGGCTGCGGCGGCTTCGGCCTCTCCTCCTCGCTGCGCTGCAGACCGTCGACGCCAAGGGTCTTCCGCGCGCTCGCGATGAGTGTCTCGCAGGCGCGGTTGTTGAACTCGTTGAACAGCAGCGGGCGGAAGCCCGCCTGGTGGACCGCCATGGCAAGGCCGCCGCCACCCGCGAACAGTTCAACGCTGGTCCGCGGCTTCTTTGCTTCTTCAGGCAGGTCAACCATGCGGAAACCATACCGCGGAGTTGGTGATCACGGCGAGCTTTCACTCGAATGAGTCGCCTATAAGTGAGCAAGACCATAGGGTTCGTGGTGATCAACGCGGCAGAAGGAGTCCAAGAGAATGGCGCAGGCGGCCAGGTCGGTCGGCCGTGGCACCTACCACGATGATTTCCGGCTGAGCATCACCAAGGCCCTTGGTGACCAGCTGGCCCAGGCGCTGACGCACCTCGGTCGCGCCCCGCTCGCCGAGCAGTACCTCGCCAGTCTCGCCGAGCGGCCCGGCGTCTACCAGCTCTACCTTCACGGTGACTTCGTCTACGTGGGCAAGGCTGATGAGTCCCTGCCCGGTCGACTGGCAGACCACCTACAGAAGCTCGCAGGCCGGCGCAACATCGACCTCCGCGACGTTACGTTCTCCTGCTTGTACGTCGATGAGGACTTCTCGGCCCTGGCGCCCGAGCGGCTACTCATAAGCCACCACAAGGAAATAGGCAACATACCGTGGAACAACAACGGCTTCGGCAATAAGGACCCAGGGCGTCAGCGCGACAGCACGGTCCTTAAGAAAAATCACTTCGACGTCGTCTACCCGATCGACCTGGACCGTCCCGTCGAGGACCTAAAGCCCGGACAGATCGCGCTGAGCGCCATCCTCAAGGCGCTCAAGAACGGACTCCCCTACAACTTCCGGTACGCCGAGCCGCCGCGCTCGAAGTCGACCTTCTTGACTGTGCCGCAGGCCGGTCTGTCTGCCGACGAGGCGTTTCAATTGGTATCCGAGACGCTTCCAGAGACATGGCAGATCGCCGCCCTCATGGGGTACGTGATCATGTACCCGGACTCTCCGAACGAGTACAAGAGCGCCTGGCGGTACTACCGGTCTGGCAGAGTGGCCGAGACCGAGCCCGAGGCGTCGCCCGGGGAGATCACCCAAGATGATCTCTTCGATGCTGGTGAGTGACCAGAAAACGCAGTAGTCGAACATAGCCCGCCCCGCGAGACCTCCCCGCAGACGGGTCGATCACCGATCAGGGAGCCATGCCCACCGAGTAGACTCCCGCGTCGTTCGACCCTCCCCTTCTGCTGCCGCTCTCGGAAGCTGACCTGGTACGTCCCGCCGTGGACAGTGAGCAGCGGCCTCGGCAGCCTGCGCTTCTTCGACACCGTGATCTCGCCATGGCGAGCGAGGGCGTGCTCAGCGAGGAGCCGGAGCAGCGAGAGGATCCGGGGGAGGACCTCCTCCGAGACCTCGAAGGCGCTGTGGTCCGCGGTGACGACGCCGCGTCAGACGTTCACCGTCGGCGGCGCAACGGGCCACGCTCGCCGCGCCGGGCAGGTGTCCGGCGCGCAGCCGTGGCCGACGCGCGCGGTGTCGTCGTCGAGGCGGAGGAGGACCGCGAGCACGCAGCCGTTGACGACCTCGAGTTCGAGCGCGTGGCGACGCAGGCTGGAGAACTGGGCGCTGCTGGTGCCGCGGCGGACGACGAGCGGCGAGTGGTCGCCGGGCGTCGTGAATGTGCGGCTCATCGGGGCCCGGCGCAGCTCGAGCCGCCAGGTCAGCCAGGTGTGCACGTTGACGCTGCTGCCGCGCAGGATGTCCCGGTTCACGGGGATCCGTACGCCGAGGACCTCGCCTTCAACGGCCATCGCGTCCGGCCGGACCGGTTCCTCCTCTTCGAAGGGGCGGGCGCCGCGGGAGACAAGGTCGACAAGGCCCTCGGGGGTCTCGCCGAGCTGGTCACTGAGCAGGCATTGCTTCAGACGCCACGGGGTGACCGGGTACAGCTCCGTCACCCTAGCGAAGAGCCGCGCCCGGGATAGGGGGCCCGACTCGGTGACCACCGCGACCATCGCCTCCACGGCGGTGGCGTACGTGGACGCACGAAGGTGCGTCCACTCGGCCAGGGCCCAGGTGCCCTCTGGGCGGATCTGCCGGAACCGGTCGTCGCGGCGCAGTGCCTCCCGCACGGCCGCGACGGTCGTCGCGGCCATCGGGGCGAGCAGCTCGTTGGCCCGGCATGGGCGCCCGGACTCCAGCAGCCACAGGTACGCGGCGTCGCGCCCCCGCGCCTTGCGGCGGACCCAGTGCCCGTCTGGGCTCAGGGCGAGCCGTGACTCGGAGTGGCTCAGGAGCGAGGCCAGAGGGAGACCCGAGGGCAGTCCGGCCTCGGAGGCCGCTCGGCTGAGGTCGTCGCCGCAGAAGGGCGCGGCGTCGACGAGACGGCGCAGGACGCCGCCCAGTGCACCGGGGTCGGCACTCCACCAGCCGCGGAGGGGTCCCGCCCACGTCCGCGGCGCGTCCAGTCCCGTTTCGGTCAGGAGCTCCTCCAGTGCCACGTGGTCGACGATCCCGAGCGCGGCGGCAAAGGCTTCTCGCGGGGCGGCCGGGCCCGCGCCTGCGGCGCGGGCCGTCTCCCGCCAGCCGTCCTGGACGATGTCCGCCATCTCCACGAGCCGTTTCCGCGCCCGATTCTGGATCTGGCGCGCGCGCTCGCGGCTCAGCCCGAGCGCCGCCCCGACTTCGTCCAACGTCCGACCCTCGGCCCGGCCCGTGACGACGGCACGCTCACGCTCGTCGAGGACCCCGGTCTCCCACGCCCTGGCCAGCCACTCGCCCATCGACCACTCGTCCTCCATCGGTTCCCTACATCTCGTTGAAATAGACGACCCGCACGCCGAGGAACTCGGCCAGGCGCCGGTGCTCCTCTTTCTTCTCGGGCGACACGGGGGCACGGAACGGGTCGACGACGCAGATCATCCAGGGCCAGGTCTCCCCGGTGGACCGGTCGAGGATGGCCGGCCACACGAGGTGCTTGAGGTTCGCCGCCGTGCCGGCCACGAAGTGTTGCTCCTCGTCCTCAGTCCCGACCTCGCGGATTCTCGCGCGCATCGGCTTCTGCTGGGTGGTCTCCGGGATGACCTCCCAGTCGGTGCCGAGCGTCGCCGCGACCATCTGCTCGAGCGTCGCGGCCGGCCGCGTCACGTACTTGGCGTACTTGCCCTCCCCTCGCCGTGCCCGCTCGTACTCCTTCATGGGGCAGTCCTTCAGCCACGGGCGGATGTTCGCCCGCTGCTCCACGAAACCGAGGAGGCGGCCGCCGATCTCTGGGTCCTCCGTCCACTCCCGGTACAGGCGGGTGCGGTCCGCGTCCTGGAGGTGCGGCCACTGGGCCTCGTCGGCCTGGGCGTAGATCCGCGTGACCACGGCCTTCTCGATGGCGGGCGGGATCTTGTAGTCGGTCACAGGATTCCTTTCGGCAGGGGGAACTGGAGGCGGACCTCGTCCGCCGCAGTCTCGAGGTCGGCGGCGTCCTGGATCCACATGTCCATCAGGGAGCCGACCGTCTCGTCCTGGAACTCGATCCGGGAGACGTGCGGGAGTTCCAGGTGCTCGGTCTCCTCGGCCTCGAGCGTCCGGCGCAGGTTCAGCACCGCCGCGGCGCGACGGATGTCGGTCACGAAGTCGAGGACCTTCAGAGCCTTCTTGCCGGGGCTCAGACGCAGCCCCCGGCCGAGCTGCTGCACGAAGATCCTTCGGCTGTGGGTGACACGCAGGAAGGCGATCAGGTTCACGTCGGGCACGTCGACACCTTCGTTAAACACGTCAACGCAGGTAATCACCGGGACACGGCCGAGACGGAACTCGTTGAGCAGGACGTCACGGTGACGCTTCGGCAGACCGCTGTGCAGGTGGGAGGCGTTGGCCCACGCCGGGTCCGAGACGGCGAGGAGGTCCGCCATATGCTCGGCGTGCTCGATGGTCTGGCAGAACACGATGGCACGGGGCTCGGAGGTCTCCCGCCAGGCCGTCCGCAGGTGCTCGACGATCTCCTCGTCCCGCTGGGGGAGGAACAGGCGCCGGTTCAGATCTTTGATGGAGTAGCCGTGACGGCTGATGTCCTGGACGGCGTCCCAGTCGACGCCGTCCGCGTAAAGCCTGTAGTCAACGGCCGACAGGTAGCCCGCCGCCATGCCCTCGGCGATGCCCATCTTGAAGCTGGGGTGGCCGAAGCGAACCGTGATATCGAACTTGTCGCCACGCCAAGGGGTGGCGGTGACTCCGAATCGTCCCGCAGTCCCACACAGATCGAGGAGTTCCGCAAACCTGCCGGTCTCGGCCACGTGATGGGTCTCGTCAATCATGACGAGGTCGGGTTCGTAACCCGCGCGCACGGCGGACAACGCCGACTCGACCGTCGCGACGACGACGCCGTCGAGGGCCCGGGGCTTACTCTCGCCGGTCAGGAGGCGGGTGGGCGCGCTCTTCGGGAGGTGCCGCCACAGCGCCTTCTCCAGCTGTCCAACCAAGTCGCGCATGTGGGCGACGACCAGGACGCGCGCGTCCGGCCGCGACGCCAGCAGGTTCCCGATGACCTCGCCGCCGACAACCGTCTTTCCCAGCCCTGTCGCCAGGATCAGCAACGCCGTCCCCTCGGTGTCGAGGTCTCGCTCGATCGCGGCCACGGCCTGTTCCTGGTACGGCCGCAGGGAGTAGCGGGCGGGCACGCGATCGGGCATCCTCTGACCGATCGCCTCCAGGGTTGCCCCATGCCACAGGGCGATGTCGACGCCGATCCCGGCCAGCGCTTGGCGCCGCGCCTCGGCCGTCGCGGTGATGTCCGTGTTGGTCACCAGCACGGCCTTGTCGGCCCGGTAGTGGGTGCGCGCGCGTTCGAGGTCATCGACGCCCGCGTGGTCGGCCGTGCCGTGCGCCTTCCACTTGCTCTGGAACACCCACTGCTCGCGGGCGCGGATCGCGAGCAGGTCGGCGCCGTGGTCGTGAGCGCCGTCGATGACGCGGACGTCCTGGAACCCCAGGTGCCACAGGGTCCGTTCGAGCGCCTTGGTCAGTCCCTCCGGGCCGCCGTCGCACAGTTCGGCGGCCCTCAGGAATACGGCGCTCACCCCTCGCCAGCCAGCTCGTCGCGCAGCAAGGCGATACTCAGGCGGGCTCGCCGCAGCTGCTGGGTGGTCGCCCCACCCACGAACGTGCCG
Organism: Actinoallomurus purpureus; assembly: GCF_024055795.1. Classification (GTDB taxonomy): domain Bacteria; phylum Actinomycetota; class Actinomycetes; order Streptosporangiales; family Streptosporangiaceae; genus Actinoallomurus; species Actinoallomurus purpureus. Next base: position 67,201 of record NZ_JAMXMY010000019.1, read on the forward strand.
AGTGTCGCCACGTCCGCGAGGCAACCCGTGACCCGGGCAAGGCTCAGCGCCTTCCCGGACGGCGACGACACCCCGGCGTACGGGCCACGAAAGACGCCACCGTCCATGAACGACTTCGGCATCGCCTGGACGAGCCGGACCAGGGCCAGTGCGGGCATGTGGTGGACGAAACCGGCGTCCTGGCCGAGGCTGCCGACGAGGCCGACACGTCCGGCGGCGATCATCGCCTCCTCGGTCGCGATCTTCTCCTCGTCGGAGAGGTGACCGTAGGCGGTGGTGCAGCCGCCGCTCCGGTCGAGGACCTCGGCCACACGCTCGCGGATCTCCGCGAGGAGGTCGCGGGCCTCCGCGCCGACGGTGGTGCCGTCGAGCACGCTGTCCTGCAGGGACTCGGCGTGGATCGCGGCAACGAGCTGGGACGGGCTCCAGTCGGAGCGCGCCCGGACCTTTAGGACGGCGGCCAGTTCGACCAAGAGGAGATCAGCGTAGTCCGCGCCGAACCGTCGGAACGCGGAGTGCTCGGGGTCGACGAGGGCGGTGACCTCGTTGCCGGACCGCTGGTCGAGGAGGACTGGGACGGGTAGTCCGTGGTCGTCGAGGAGCGGCTCGCCCGGCTTCAGCAGCAGGGTCCGGACCTTCACGTGGCCGAGTTCGGGGTGGCCGAACGGCCGACTCAGGTAGGCGTGCGGCGTCGCCGCACTCTCATAACGGGCCAGGCGCTCGCTGCGGGTCTCCTTCTTCTCCTTCACCGCCACGGCGGCCGGGGCGGAGGCGGTTGACGCGCCCTCCGGCCGGGTCGTGCCGGAGGTAAGCATGTCGATCGGGAAGTCAAGCGCGTCCTTGACGGCCTGCTCGTCGGGCTGGGCCGGCACACTGGCCGCCGTCTTGGCCTCCTTGCCCCGCTTCTTGATTTCCTCGTGCCGCAGGACCGCCTGCCACCAGTGCTCGTCGGTCTGGAACTCGGCGTCGCCAGCCTGAAACTTCCGGCCCCAAGCCCGGCTGTCCGCGTGGACGGGCTTATGGCCATCGCCGGGGACCAGATAGCGCAGGCCCGCGTCGTTGCGACGGAACCCCTTGAACAGCAGTGCCAGCGGGCTGTCGTTCTCGGGGTAGTTGAGCTTGCTGGCACGCTGAGGCAGGAGGGGTGCCACGCCGCGCAGCAGCTCCACGGCGCTGAGCCAGCTGCGGTCCCCGTACTCGAAGGCGTCCTTCTGATAGGTGACGGGGACGTGGTCGAGGTGGATCTCGCCGATGAGGCGGCCGCCCTGGTGGGCGAGCTCGACCGGGTACTCGGGCTCCTCGTTCCCCGCGATCCCGTCGGGGTTGATCCAGGTGAAGAGCTGCTTATCCCAGCGCAGGATCTTCCGGCCATTGCGCAGGAAGTCGATCCCGTACTCGGTCTTGTCGAGGTAGCGCTGGACGCCGAGCCAGCCGTGGATCCGGCGCTCGCGCACAGCCAGGTTCCCGCCGCTGCAGACGGAGCAGACCTTCCCCGAACCGATCTGCCACTCCCCGCAGTCCCCGCAGGCGATCCCGTCCTGGAGCTTTTCGTCGATCCGGATGTAGGCGGGGATCTGCTCGTTGCCGTTGTAGAGCACGTAGCGGTCGTCGCCCCAGCGGCAGTGGCGGACCGGCTTGACCCGGGTCCCACCGACGTAGAGGTCGAAGGGGTGCTCGGTGAGGATCCACGAGTACACCGAGCCGAGGGTGTTGCGGAGCGCCGAACCGTTGCGGCGCAGCCACTCGGCACGCGTCCGGTGCAGGCGGTCGACGATGATCCGCGTGCCGTGCTGGGACTGGTCGCTCTTCGGCTCGGTGATGTCCTTCGCCTCGAAATCGTCCTTGATCTGGTCAAGGTCGATTTCGACGCCGAGCCACTCCGTGTCGCCCACGCGGGTCGTCAGGACGCGGGTGCGCCGACCGAGGCGGGCGGTCGAGATGTTGAAGCCCATGCCGAACAGGCCAAGCTTGTCGTGCATGTCGTTCCCGGACCAGCCGGCCCGCACCGCGCGCGCCAGCCGGTCGTACGACATGCCCTGCCCGGTGTCGCGGACCTCCAGGACTCCCTGCGGGGACGACGGCAGGGTCACGCTGACCGTGAAGCCGTCGGGCCACTCCGTTCCCGAACGGAGGGTGTCGAGGAAGTCGTCGAAGGGGTTGTCGACGAGTTCGGCCACGCACTGCCACTCGTCGAAATCGATCTCGCCCAGCATGCTCAGCACGCGGGCGGAAGGGGTGATCTTCACTCCTGCGGAACCCTCCTGGCGGATCGTGACGCTGTCACGGCGGCCGCGGCGTGCGTGGACACGGCGAAGCCGCCCAACTCTCATGAGCCGAGCATTCGATCCCGAGGGTAGAGGGGACCGCCGACAATCCGGCCGGAGTTTGCGAAACCCCGGCGAATCGTGTGGCTACGAGGACGGGGACGAATATGTTGAATCCTCGCGAACAGGGATGATCTGGTCACGGATGGTGAGGGGAGCGGGTGACCACGCCCACGATCCGGCTGGCAGCGGTCGCTCTTCCACGGCCCCTAACACTGGTCCGCGGCTTCTTCATTTCTTCAGGCAGGTCAACCATGCGGGAGCCATACTGCGGAGTCGATGGTCACGGCGGTCTTTCGCTCGAAGGGGTCGCCCGTAAGTGAGCAAGACCATAGGGTTCGTGGTGGTCAACGCGGTAGAAGGAGCCCGAGGGAATGGCGCAAACGGCCAGGTCAGATGGCTGTCGCACGAAGTCAATCGTCCTTGACGGTGCTGCGGGCTGGGCTGTCGGCCAACGAAGCGTTCCATTTGGCGCCCGAAGCGCTTCCCAAGGCCTGGCCGATCACCGCGCCCTCATGGGTACGCGATCATGTACCCGGCCTCCCGGACGAGTGCAGAGTGCCTGGCGGTACCACTCGGTCCGGGAAGGTAATCGAAGCAGAACCTGAGTAGATCACCCCAGGATGATCTACTCGACACTGATGAGTGACCAGGAAACGCAGTAGTCGAACATAGCCCATCCCCAGCCGGACCTCCCCCTGCGGGCAGGCCGGTGAACGAGCAGGAAGCCATGACCGCCGAGTACACCCCCGCATCGTTCGACCCTCTGTCGACCGTGCAGATCGCAAACACCATCTGTGAGACCTTTGAGCGGCAACCCCTGGTCTCCATGGCCTACGAAATCCCAAGATTCGAGGGCTCCGGCCTTTACGCCTTGTACTACCGCGGCCATAGCGTGGACTTGTACCTGCCGCTCGCCAGTCTTCAAATTCCGGTATACGCGGGGCAGGCCCTTTCCAGTAACAGCGCCACTGGGGAGAGAGTTCGGGAGCGCTACCCCCTCCATAGCAGGCTCAAGCAACACCGTCTGTCGATCTTGGAAGGCGGCCTGCCGATCACCGAGTTTCGGTTCCGGGCTCTTCTTCTGCCTGACGTGCACGCCGATCTGGGTGAGAACGCGCTACGCGTCGGGTACCAGCCGGTCTGGAACAGCAAACTTAAGGGCTTCGGCAGCAAAGAGCAGGGGTCAACGACCCGTCAGAGCAAGAAGAGCAAGTGGGACACGGTGCATGACGGGCGCCGGCGGACTCACGGTGGCGTCATCCATGACGTTGAGAAGCTGAAGGAGCAAGTCAGGGCTCACATCGCGCAGCAAGTCAGCGACTACGACGAACGTGCATGGCCGCACCCCAGCGCCGACAAGTACCTGGACCTTGACGTCCCGTGAGCCTGCCGATCACGCCGGCCGGCCGGCGTGATGCCGGTGCCCGACGGCTCGGGCTCCGGCTGCGTACTGGTGCGCCGCCCAGCAGAGCGTGGAATCGATGTTGACCGGCCAACAGATCGACCGAGACCGACACGAGCAGTCAGGTCGCCGAGACCGTCGTACGCCCATCGGACATCCCACCCGGCCACGTAAGCGCGGGCAGGCCCACGAGGGCACGCCTGGTCGGCATCTCCATCATCAGGCCGTCACCGAAGAAGATGAGCCGCTGGACGCGGTGGTCGACAAGAACGCTTCCATGGGCGAAGACGTCGCTCAGCCACGCGTCTTCCGCGCACCGGCGCTGAGCGGTGATGAACCGGGTCGCTGCCTCAGGGCCGGCGATCAGCGCCGAGCAGATCTGGTTGGCGGCCCAGTGGCTGTAATACAGCTGCCAGCCGGCGTCGTCGACCAGGACGAAGTTCGCGGGGCCCCAAACGCCTTGATCCTCTCGCTCAGCGCTGGGATGTCTGGCTTGCAACGCGGGCGGGATTCCCGCGAGACGGTAGTCAGTTACTGGATGTTCAGCCGGATCGGGTGAGAGAGATCCGTCGGGCAGGTGAAGATGCGGAGTTCGCCGAAGCGGCCGACGACGATGTCCGGGCCGTCGTTGCTGCTCTCCATGGTCAGGAACAGCCGCATGCGCGCGCCGCAGGAGCAGTCGATGGGGATCAAGTCGGTGAGGTGCCAGCTGGGCCAGCCTCCGACTTTCCAGCCAGAGCGGCAAGCCAGGGCGCGGTGGTACTCGATGCCGCGTGCGTCCGCCCAGCGGCAGCCCTCGTCGTAGAGATCTTCGGGCAGTTCGTCCCTCTCCGGTAGATCGACGATCTCCACCGGGTCGACGGCACAAGGTTGAGGGAGGTAGCCCTCGTCGGCTCGGTCCGGCCGGGGAGGGTTCAACACCGTCTCCACCGCGGACGATGACCGATACCGCAGTTCGACTGTGGGTCCGGAGTAGTACGGCTGGCCCGGGAGTTCGCTGTGGTCGTTCGGGCACCACAGCACCTGCAGAACATCCATCCCGGCCGGCCAGTGCTCTCCCGGTACGTTCCGGGAGTACAGCTGGACAACGGGGACCATCGGCACGCCTGGGCCCGAAGTGTCCCCCACCCAGCGACACCTCTCCCAGGTGATCTTGTCGAGCATCGACGCGCCCGCCATGATCTGGTGTTGAATCCGGGCCTCCTCAGCCGTGACCTCGTACCCCCGGCCCGGATTCCGGCGGTGCCGCTCCTCCATGTCGCTGTCGATCCGCTGCCAGGTTTCGCGCTCCTCGTCCGAGAGCTTCTCGCGTACCTCCATCAGGTGCGGCGCGCGGCATACCGGCCACGGCTCGTCCGCCGGCCACAGCAGTGGCCCGCCGATGGAGCTGTCCCGGACACCGGGTGTGCTCGCCGTCGGCCTCAGCAGGGTCGCCGGGCGGGCGTGGGGTGCGAACGCGGGAATGTCGGCGATCAGGGACTCAGCGGATGCCGACAAGATCGCAAACCTCTCGATGGATTCCAGGCGGGTCCTGATCATGGCAGATGGCACAAGGACCGGGGACCAGGAGGTCTCCACGGCACCCGCGCGGTCAGGTCGGCCGGGGGACCTGGTTGAGCAGCGGCTCTCCGGCGGCGAACCTGCGCAGCTGCTCGGCGATCAGCCGTTCGGCGCGCGGATAGAACGTCGCGGAGCCGCCGCCCACGTGCGGGGTGATCAGTACGTTCGGCGCCGACCACAGGGGGTGGCCGGGCGGCGGCGGTTCGGGGTCCATGACGTCGAGGGCGGCGCGGAGCCGGCCCGACCCGGTCTCGGCCAGTAGGGCGGCCGTGTCGATGGTGCCGCCGCGGCCGACGTTCACCACGAGTGCGTCGTCGGGCAGGGTGGCGAGCAGGCGGGCGTCGAGGAGTCCGGCGGTCGCGGCGGTCAGCGGCAGGGTGGACACGACGATGTCCGCGTGCGGGAGCAGGTCCGGCAGCTCGTCGACGCCGTGCACCGACTCGGCCGGGCGGGCGCGGCGGGCCACGCGCCGTATCTCCGTCTCGAAGGGGAGCAGCCGGGCCTCGACGGCGGCGGCGATCGAGCCGTACCCGAGCAGGAGCACCCGTGAGCCGGCGAGCGAGCGGGTGAAGTGCGGCTGCCAGCGCTCCTCGTCCTGGTCACGGACCCAGCGGGGCAGTTCGCGCTGGGCGGCCAGGATCAGGCCGAGCACGTGCTCGGCGACGCTGGCGTCGTGCAGACCCCGGCCGTTGCACAAGGTGACGCCCGGCGGTACGTGCGGCAGCAGGTTGTCGACGCCGGCGCTGAGGCTCTGTACGGCCTCCAGTTTCGGCATGCGGCCCAGCGGTTCGAACGTCGCGGGCCCCTTCGCGTAGGGCACCACGTAGAACCGCACTTCGGACAGGTCCGCCCGGGCCGGGCCTGTACCGTCGTAGATCTCGACGGTCAGGGAGTCCGGCCAGCCGCCCATCAGGTCGGCGACGTGCGGCCAGGGTACGAGCGCGTCGGGCGGGACACTCACGCGGTCACCTCCCGGCCGGGCGTGGCACGGACCGTAGCGTCATGCGGCCAGCCTACGACGTACGTCCTGGCGAACCCGCCCACCGGCGCAACGGCCGGTGGACCGGTTCGTACTTCGCGCGCTCAGCGGACCGTCCACGGTCGGATGGTGGCGTGGTGACCATTTCCCTCCGTGTACTGGCGGGCGGCAGCCGACAAACCGGACAGGAAAGGTTGATCTGGCGCGGCCGAAAGTGGGGCAAATGGGGTTTGGATAATCGGCCGTCGGACCATTTCGGGATGGCGTAGCGTGCGGGGTGGAGGTGGGTGCGGTGGGCGAATCGGTGTCCTCAGTGGGGGTCTCGATCGATCTTCGGAACGTTGACGACGAGGGGACGCTCCGGGAGTTCTACCAGGCGCTGCTGGAGCCCAATTTCGCGCCGGACGAGCTGTACTCGGTCGACGAGCTGCTCGACGGCGTCCGTCGCGGGAGCGTGCGCGTCCTCGCCGGCGTGACAGGTGACGGCGATCTGGTGGCCGGGGCCGTCGGTGAGTGGTTCGCGGGCAGCCGCGTGCAGTTGCTCTCGTACCTCGTCGTCAGCCCCGAGGCACGCGGCCTGGGAGCCGGGTCTCGGGTGTTGCGGGCGGCGCTCGAGCAGTGGACGGCCGAGCTGCGGCCGCTGCTGGTCGTCGGTGAGGTCGAGGATCCGCGCTACTTCGAGGACGTCGGTCTCGGCGATCCGCACGCTCGGGTGCGGCTGTACGAGCGGCTGGGGGTCCGGTCGTTGCCCGTGCCGTACGCGCAGCCGGCGTTGAGCGCCGATTCCAAGCGCGTTCCGCATCTCATCCTCATGGTCTTCGCGGCGGACGAGGCGGCGCGGGTCACCGAGGGGACGGTCGACGGCGCGATCGTCGAGCGGTTCCTCGTCGAGTACTTCGAGTCCGCCGAGGGCCCGCTGCGCGCCGACGACGCGGAGGTGCGGGCCATGCTCGCCTCCTGCAGGACACCGAATGGTATTCCATTGCTTCACGCCCACGAGCTGCCGGAATACTGATCAATTACAGTAATTGATCATCGATCAATGACAGAATTCACACACGACCCCCTGTTCCTCGTTCTACGCTGACCTGAACGAAAGGGGCGGGAGCGTAGATGTCATCGCGAATTGCCAAGTACCAGCTCGATGATTCCACGGTCGTGTACTACGAGATCGATCCGCCGGACGGATTCCAGCCCGCCCGCGCCGACATGGTGATCGGCAAGGTGAAAGACGCGGTTCGGCCGGCTTTCGAGGCGGCGAAGGTCGTGGTCGAGAAGGCTCGGGAGTGCGGGCCCGACGAGGTCGAGGTGACCTTCGGCGTCAAGGTGAGCGGCACGGTGGACTGGCTGATCGCCAAATCGGCCGGGGAGTCCAATTTCCAGATCAAGATGACCTGGAGCCGGGGCAAGGACGCGCGACCTGACGAGGGCACTTCGCCATGACCGACGGCGGCGGCCGGTATCCCCCTCGGCAGACCTGGATCGCCGCGGTCCTCGACTCCGATCGCGACGGTCGAGACGATCGAGACGATCGCGCCGTCCTGGGTTCGGCGGTTCTCATCGACGAGCGGCGGCTGCTCACCTGCGCCCATGTCGTCGCGGAGGACGCCGGCGGGCTGTGGGTGGAGTTTCCGAAGGCCGCCGGCGTGCCCAGGCGCCGGGTGGCCGAGGTCCGGCGGTCCGCCGCGACGTACGACCTGGCCGTCCTGTCGCTCGACGAGCCTGTGCCGCCCGAGGTGATGGCGGCGCCGCTGGACTTCACCGAGCCGGACGGGTTGTACGGGAAGAGCTGGGGGGCGTTCGGGTTCTCCGACGGCGATCCGCTCGGCGACTACGCCGACGGGATGATCGGGGCCGCGCTGGGGTTCGGCTTCGTCAGGCTGGACGCGGAGTCGCGCTACCGGCTGCGGCCCGGCTTCAGCGGCGGGGGGCTGTGGTCCGCCGAGCGCGACGCCGTGGTGGCGATCATCGTCAAGGCCTCGCGCGACGGTGACGGGCAGGCGGTCACGCTGCACCAGGCGGACCTGTGCCTTCCCGGGGAAAAGCTCCGTGCGCTCGCCGGCGACGCCCCCGTGTCCGCCGCGGGGTGGAGCCTCGGGGACGATCCCGAGAGCACCGCGCACTGGCGGCCCCGCGGTCGCGGGGTCATGGTCGACGACGACCGCGCCCACCGGTTCCGGGGCCGTACGGCGGCGCTGCGGGAGATCGTCGCCTGGCTGGACCGCGACCGTACGGACCACCGGGTGCTGGTGGTCACCGGGACGCCGGGGGTGGGGAAGTCCGCCGTGCTCGGCCGGATCGTCACCACGGCGGACCCGGCGGCGCGGGCGCTGCTGCCCGCGGGTGACGGCGCGGTGCGGGCCACGGTGGGGTCGGTCGCGTGCGCCGTGCACGCCAAGGGCAAGACCGCGCTGGAGGTGGCCGTCGAGATCGCCCAGGCGGCGTCGGCGGAGCCGCCCGGGCAGGTGCACGACCTGGTTCCCGCGATCCGCGAGGCGCGGGCCGGTGAGCGCGCCGGTCGCTTCAACGTGATCCTCGACGCGGTCGATGAGGCGACCAGCCCGGTGGAGGCCAAGGCGATCATTCAGCAGATCGTGCTGCCGCTGCTGCGGCACTGCGCGGGGTCGGGCGTCCAGGTGATCCTCGGCTCGCGCCGCCGGGTCGGCGACGTGGACCTGCCGTACCTGCTCGGCGACGCGGTGACCCTGATCGACCTGGACGACGCGGCGTACTTCGCGCCGGAGGACCTGGAGGAGTACGCCCTCGCGACGCTGCGGCTGCTGGGCTCCGACGACCGCCCGGACAACCCGTACCGCGACGAGCGGGTGGCCCGCCCGGTCGCCGCCCGCATCGCCGAGCTGTCCGGGCAAAACTTCCTCATCGCCGGCATGACGGCCGTCAGCCACGGGCTGTACGACCGGTCCCCCGTCGACCCGGCGGCGCTGACCTACACCCGTACGGTCGCCGAGGCGCTGCACGCCTATCTGGAGCCGCTGCCGGGGGCGGGCGGGGCGACGGCCGCGCAGATTCTGACGGCGCTGGCGTTCGCGGAGAGCCCCGGTCTTCCCCTGGACCTGTGGAGCGTGGCCGTGGAGGTGCTGTTCGGCGTACGGCCGACGGTGCGGGAGCTGGCCGGGTTCGTCGCGCGGTCCGCCGCCGACTTCCTGATCGAGTCCGGGGACCAGGACTCCGGGCGCGTCTTCCAGCTCTTCCACGAGGCGCTCAACAACGCCTTACAAGAGGAACGGTCGCAGGCCGTCCCGGGCGTCGAGGACCAGCGGGAGCTGACGCGGGCGTTCCTCGCGCACGGGCGCCGGATCGGCTGGGCCTCGGCGCCGCCGTACCTGCTGCGTTCGCTGTCCCACCACGCGGAGCAGGCGAGGATGGCCGACGCGCTGCTCACCGACGACGAGTATCTGCTGCACGCGGATCTGCGGCGGCTGACGCCGCTCGCCGACCAGGTCCGTACACCGGCCGGGCGGGGCCGCGCGCGGCTGCTGGCCCGCACGCCGTACGCGACGTCCGCCCCTGCGCCCGTCCGTACGGCGATGTTCAGCGTCACGGAGGCGCTGGAGAAGCTCGGCCACGGCTACCGTTCCGGCCCGGCACCGTATCTCGCCCGGTGGGCGTCCACGCTCACCCATCGGGAACGGGCCGCTCGCGAGGGGCACACCGGCGGGGTCTGGGCGGTGCACGTCCTGACCCTGGCCGGCCGGACCCTGCTGGCCTCGGCCGGCGAGGACGAGGTGATCCGGATCTGGGACCCCGCCCACGGCCGGCAGGTCCGGGTGCTGGACGGCCATCCCGGATGCGTCTTCGGGCTGTCGATGTTCACGGCGGCGGACGGCCGGACCCTGCTGGCCTCGGGCGGGGCCGACGCGATGGTGCGCATATGGGACCCGGCCACCGGCCGTCAGGAGCTCATCCTCGAAGGACACGCGGGCCCGGTGTACGAGGTGTGCGCGTACGCAGGGGAGGACGGCCGGACCCTGCTGGCCTCCGCCGGGGCCGACGCGACGGTACGCGTCTGGGACCCCGCGACCGGCGACCAGGAGCGCGTCCTGGAAGGGCACACCGGGCCGGTCCATGACGTCTGCGCGTACACGATCGCGGGCCGGACCCTGCTCGCCTCCTGTGGCCCGGACGGCCTCCGGACCTGGGAACCCGCCACCGGACGGTCCCACCTCGCCATGGACGACGACGCGGTGGACGGCTGGTCGGTGACCGCCTTCACCGGAGCCGACGGCCGTACGATGCTCGCCGCCACGGGCGAGAACGCGATCCGGCTCTGGGACGCCGACAGCGGACGCCTGCTGCGCGTGCTGGAGGGACACGTCGGAGTCATGTGGTCGTCGTGCGTCTTCACCACCGCCGACGGCTCCACCCTGCTGGTGTCCTCGGGCGACGATGAGACCATACGGATCTGGGACCCGGAGACCGGGCGCCAGCTCCGGGTGGTCGACGGCGACAACGGCGGCGGCTACACCGTCTGCGCCTTCACCCTCGGCGGCCGGACCCTGCTCGCCTGCGCGGGCGCCGCCGCGCTGCAGGTGCTCGACCCCGCCACCGGAGAGCCGCAGCCGGCCCTGCCCGTCGGCACCAACACCGCGTGGTCGATGAGCACGTTCACCGCCCCCGACGGCCGTACGCTGCTGGCCTCCTCCGGAGGGGCCGGGGCCATGACCGAGGTCTGGGACCCGCTGACCGGCAACCGGCTGCGGACGCTCGAGACGCGCACCGGGCCGGTGTGGTCGGTCTGCGCGTTCACCGCCGAGGACGGGCGCGCGCTCCTGGCCTCCGCCGGGGCGCGGGCGAGCGTGCAGATCTGGGACCCGGCCACCGGAGAGCGGATCCGCGAGCTGCGGAGCGGCACGGGCACGCTCTGGGCGACGTGCGCGCTGACCGTCGACGGACACGCGGTGCTCGCCGTCGGCGGGAACGACGGGATGATCCGGCTCTGGGACGCGGAGACGGGATCGCCGCTCCGCTCCCTGCACGGCCACAGGAGCACGGTGTGGTGGCTGTGCGGGTTCACGCGGGACGACCGGACGATGCTGGCCTCGGCGAGCAACGACGGGTCGCTCATGCTGTGGGATCCCCGCACCGGGGACCGTGACCGGGTGCTGCCTGGGCACCGGGGCGGCGCCTGGTCGGTGTGCGCCCTCCACGTGAACGGCCGTCCGGTGGTGGTGTCCGGCGGCGCGGACGCCGCGGTCCGCCTCTGGGATCCGGCGACCGGCGCGGTGGTCCGGACTCTGTTCGGTCACACCGGCGGGGTCTGGTCGGTGCGTGAGTTCGCCTCCCCCGGCGGAACTCCTCTGCTCGTGTCGTCTGGTGACGACGCGATGATCCGGGTGTGGGACCCGGCGACCGGGGAGCCGATCCACGTGATCCCGGTGCACCAGCTGCCCATCGTCGTCACGGAGGCCGCCGGGGTGCTGGTGGCGGGTCTGTCCGCCGGGCTGCTCGCCATCGACCTCGCCGGGTCGCTCGACGGGGAGGTCGGGGTCAGGACCGGCCGCCGATGACCCGACCGTCATGTCCGCCCAACGCCGGCCCCTCGGCGCCCACCCTGCGCGTCCACCGCACGACCTGATCCAGTTCGCCGCGCACGTCGACGGCGAGATCGCCATCAACCACCAGCAGGCTCGCGTCAACCGATCTGTTCAGCCAGGGCGACGATGATGCCCGCGGGGCCGCGGAGGTAGCAGAGCCGGAAGATGCTCTCGTACTGCGCCACCTCGCCGAGGAGTTCGGCGCCGTGGGGGCGCAGGCGGGCGACGGTGTCGTCGATGTCGTCGACGGCAAACATGACGCGATGCAGGCCCAGCGTGTTCGGCGGCGGGTTCTCCGGCTCGGCGCCGACCGCCGCGGGGGTGTGGTACTTCGTCAGCTCCAGCTTGCTGTGGCCGTCCGGGGTCCGCATCATCGCGATGTCGCTCCGGACGCCGTCGAGTCCGACGGTACGGTCCGCAAAAAGGCCTTCGATCTGCCCCTTGCCTTCCAGCTCCATGCCGAGTTCGGTGAAGAACGCGACAGCCGCGTCCAGGTCGTCGACGACGACGGCGACGTTGTCCATCCGCTGAATGGTCATGTTCCCGAGCATAAACAGCGGCGAGCCGCCGGTCTGGCCATGACGGTTCGAGTTGGGTTCTCACGCCCGTCGGGCTATCGGGATAAGGCCTACGGCTCAGCTCCAGCCGGTCCCGGACCGGGAGCGAGACCCGGCATAACGCCTGAATGTCGCCGATGGGCGACAGCCCTTGTTCTGCGGTTTCCCCTCAGGCGGGAAAATTCCTGTGTGGCGGGACAGCGCAGAACGAGGGCCCTCGCCCCGGATGGAAAAGAGTCCTGTAATCCGCTCCGGTGAGGCCTTCGAGGTCCGCCCCACCAACCAGCCTCCGAGAACGCGCTCGGAAGCAGCGATCTTGGACGCGGCACTAGCCCCATCAAGTTGATCATTGCCGTCGGCGACGAGTTCGCGGACGATCTGCCACATGGAGCGGCGGCTGCCCGCCCAGGGCGCAGAACGAGTCGATCGGCGCGACGGCCGCTTGACGCAAGATCGTTTCCTGCGCTTGGCTGCCTCGTCCCCCCTCCACTGGAAGAGGTAGCAGTGAAGAAGACGCACATCGTTCTCGGCGCCGCCGGTCTGCTGGCGCTGTCGGCCTGTGGGGCGAGCCCGGCGGCGGGCAGGACCGCGCAGGCGGCTCCGGTCGCGCGGACCGTCCAGGTCACGGCGGGCGACACGTACCGGAACTACGCCGACCTGGCGCGGCATGAGAAGGAGGGCCGGGACTACACGCGCGTGCAGCGGGCGCCGCGCGGCGCGAAGGTGGCGCAGATCGCGATCCACGGCGGCCTGATCGAGCCGCCGACCTCGCAGCTCGCCGACTACGCCGCGAGCTACGGGCACGACGCCTACTACTCGTTCATGGGCCTCAAGAAGTCCGGCAACCAGAAGCTGCACATCACCTCGACCCACTTCGACGAGCCACGGGCGCTCAAGCTCGTGAAGGCGGCGAAGTACACCGTCTCCTGGCACGCCGCCAAGGGAGACCGGGCGGTGACGTACGTGGGCGGCCGGGACACCGCGCTGGTCAAGAAGATCATCAAGGCGCTGAACGCCAAGGGGTTCAAGACGGCGGTGCCGGCGTCGAAGATCGAGGGCCAGGACCCGAAGAACATCTGCAACCGGAACCAGCGCGGCAAGGGCGTGCAGCTGGAGATCAGCACGGCGCAGCGGAAGGCGTTCTTCGCGGGCGGGCGGCTGGACCGGGACTGGATCGCGAACCCCGCCCACCGGACGAAGGCGTTCTACGCCTACGCCAAGGCGGTCGACAGCGTCCTGGCCGGGCTCTGACCGTAACGGAGACCACTGTTCTGTCAGCCCCTCAGACCAGGATCGGCTGCATGGGCTTCTTCGATGATCTGATCGTGCCGGACCCGCCGGAAGAGCCCCAGCCGGAGTTCATCGAGCTGGGTCCGCACGCACCGGGAGAGACGTCGGACGGACCACCGGTGGACTGGTTCCTTCCGGCCACGGTGCCGGTGGCGCGCGAGGTCGGTGCCGGGCCGTACGTCCGGGTGATGCTCGACGGGTTCTCGGTGTGGCCCGCGTCGGTCACCGTGCACCTGTCGGTGTTCGCCCGGCGGATCCGGACCGGGGGCCATCACGGCTTCCCCGGCCACGGCCGTCCCGGGGCGGGCGAGCTCCACGTCGGCCTGCTGCTCGGCGACGGGCGGCGGGTGACCACGCTCGACGGCGACCCGTACCCGTACCCGTACGGCACGGCCGAGCGTCTCACGCTGCGGCCGATGTTCGGCGGATCGGGGGGCGGCTTCCACCACACCGTCGATCTGCTGCTCGGCGGGCTGCCGCCGGCGGGGCCGACGGTGCTGGTCGTCGAGTGGCCGGACGAGGACGTCCCGGAGACGCGGACCGCGATCGACGCCGGCGAGATCATCGAGGCCGCCGGGCGCGCGGTCGAGATCTGGCCGAATCTGGAGGCGCCCGAGCCTCGCGGCGGTTCTCAGGGCTTCATGATGATCACTTCCGGGCCCGTCGGGGGGATGATGGGCATGGCGCTGCGCGGCGTCCCGTCCGAGCACGGGCCCGGTGCGGAGCAGCCGGACGATGAGGACCGGTACGAGCCGCGGCCCGAATGGCCGGTGGCGGACGGCGACTGGGAGGACCTCCGGCTCATCAGGGCACGGCTGGCCGGGGGCGCCGATCCGGAGGCGATGATCGGCTGGCAGGGCACGGCCCTGCACACGGCCGCCGCTCAGGGAACCGCGGAGGTCGTCGCCGAGCTCGTCCGTCACGTCACGGACGTCGACCTTCCCGATGAGGACGGCTTTCCCCCGCTGTACGCGGCGGTCCGCTGGGGCAAGGGGGCCAACGCCGCCGTCCTGCTCGGGGCGGGCGCGGATCCGACGCGGAGCCTGGGAACCGGGGGCAGCGTCGGCCGGCTGGCCCTCGTGACCTCACTGGCGCCCCTCTTCGAACGGCAGGCGGGCGTCGAGCCGCTGACCGAGGCCGAGCGCGCCGGCCAGGAGGAGGCGGACCGGCTGATCGCGGTGTTCGACGACGTCGATACGGAGGGGATGGGCGTCGCCTTCGTCGGCGGCCTGGACGAGGAGGAGGTCATCCGGCGGCTCGGCGCGGATCCGGAGCAGTGCCCCGTGCTGGACCTGGAGAACGAGCCCGGCCCGTACGGCACGGGCCCGGGCGGCTTCGACCCCGGCGACTTCGACGACGCGCTGCACTACGTGGGGGTCACGGCGGTGCCCGGCGGTTGCGTGGTCAGCCAGCCGATGGGCTATCTCCCCGGAAACGACGAGGTGCTGCTCCCCTTGTCAGCGGGCACGGTGGCCTGCGGCATCTACTTCAATCCCAAGGGGAGCAGGTACGGCAGCGTCGTCCGTGACGGTCACGTCGAATTCGATGACGAGCTGGGTTTCGACCCCGATCGGGACTCGCCGGCCGGGCACTGGCTGTACCGGTTCTGGCAGTGGGGTGAGGACGGTCTGCGCAACGGATGTGAGCTGGCCTTCCTCGCGGCGACGGCGGGCGTACGGCCCGACGACGCCGGCCCGCTGACCGAGGCGCCCCGGCGCTGGGTCCGCGTGCCCGGGGACCACTGACGGTCCGGGCGTACGGTGTCCCGTACGGGGGCAGAGGCGATTCGCGGGGATATGCGGTTCATCGGTTGTTCCGTCGGGGAATCATCCGTGCTGTGTCTCCGCCCGCTCGGGCGGGTCTCAGGAAGGGAATGTCGTGCTCGAGGTGATCGGGGCCGGGTTCGGACGGACCGGCACGCTGTCGTTGAAGCTGGCGCTGGAGCGGCTCGGGTTCGGGCCGTGCCATCACATGATCGAGCTCATCGACGACGACCAGCAGC
This sequence comes from Actinoallomurus purpureus, assembly GCF_024055795.1. Taxonomy (GTDB): domain Bacteria; phylum Actinomycetota; class Actinomycetes; order Streptosporangiales; family Streptosporangiaceae; genus Actinoallomurus; species Actinoallomurus purpureus. The sequence continues at coordinate 82,873 of NZ_JAMXMY010000019.1, forward strand.
TGGACCTGTGGTCGCGGGTGGCCGAGGACGGCGGAGCCGCGGACTGGGACATGGTCTACCGCGACTTCCGGGCGACGGTCGACTGGCCGGGGGCGGCGTACTGGCGCTCGCTCGTCCAGCACTACCCCGACGCCAAGGTGATCCTCACCGTCCGCGATCCGCGGAAGTGGTACGAGAGCGCCTACGCGAGCATCTACCGCGCCAGGTCGTTCGTGGAGGACGCTCCGCTCGGCGAGCGGCGGCGGGATCTCGTCGGCCGGCTGGTGTGGGACGGGGAGTTCGGCGGCCGGTTCGAGGACGCCGAGCACGCGATGGCGGTGTTCGCCGAGCACAACGACGCGGTCCGGAGGGAGGTCCCGGCCGACCGGCTGCTGGAGTTCGAGGTGCGTCAGGGCTGGAGGCCGCTGTGCGACTTCCTCGGCGTGCCCGCCCCCGGCGAGCCGTTCCCCCGCAGCAACGACCGCCAGGAGTTCGCCGACCGGATCGCCGAGCGCCTGCGCAAGGAGTAGGACGGCGATCCGCCCGCAGGTCGGTCAGTGTGTCACGGCCACCGACCGACCTCACTCAACCCGAAATGCGATCAGGCCCCGGAGATGACGCTGTTGATCCAGTCCCGGTGGGAGCCGATGCCGGTGTAGATGTCAGGGGCTCCTCCGCAGGTGTCGCTCACCCCGCGGCTGTCGACGCCCTGGAGGATCCAGCGCTGGTCGACGAGCGACAGCAGCGGCGAGCCGGAGTCACCCGCACACGGGCCACGGACGCCCTCCGGGTTGTCCGCGCAGGTGTCACCGGTGTGGATGCCGTACGCGTCGCTTCCGTTCTCATCGACGTGGCACTTGGTGGTGTCGTCGGTGAGGATCGTGGTGTCCAGCTGCTGAAGGATCGCGGGCAGCTGGCTCGGGTCGGTGGCCTCGTTGGAGGTGTATCCCCAGCCGATCTCCCGGACCTTGAGTCCCGGTGTGGGGAGGGCGGTGGCCATCGGGACGGTCTTCTCGCTGACCTTGGTGGTCAGGTGCACGAGCGCGATGTCATCGCCGAGGACCTTGTCCGGGTAGTTGACCCATCCCGGGTTAAGGACGATCTTGTCGATCTGCGCGATCGTACCGCCCGTGGTCCGGTCCTTCGAGCCGATCCGGACGTGGAGGAGGGACGGGTCCCAGGGCTGGGTCGGGGTGGTGTCCGTGGCCGTCGTGGACACACAGTGGCCCGCGAGGACGACCCAGTCGGAACGGATCAGGGCGCCGCCGCACCGGTGGGAGTCCGGGTTCCCGTTGCGCAGGTACTCCAGCGAGACCATGAACGAGTACGTCTGGTCGGCGGGCTGCCCGCCGACGATCTTGGGCGAGGGGTCGCCGCCCGTGGAGGCGGCCTGCGCGGCGCCGGCGGTCGTCAGCGCGCCGGCGAGAACCGCCGTCGTCGCCATCACGCGCGCGAACAGCCGTCGCCGGCCGCCCGAGGAGGCATTCGAAGCCGAGGTCATGTGGATTTGACTCCTGTCCCTTTTGTCCGCTTAGCAATGACCCGGCCAATGGCATCCCGGTCCATCGCCTACTCCGGCAGCACAAGTCATTAACAGCCGGTAGTCAGGCGATATGTGGAGACAATTGACATTGGCCGTCGGCGCCGGACGTTACCGTTTTCGGGCAGGCGGTATTCGATCTTCGGACACTTGTGATCTTGATCTCAGGCGCGCAGGTACGCCAGCTCGGGGAAGTGCGCCTCGTACCGCTCCAGGAGGCGGCGGGCGACGGTGACCGAGTCGACGAGCGGATGCGTCGCCAGGGCGCGCAGCGCGGCCGGTCGGGAGCCGGTGGTCGCGGCCTCCAGCACCGCGCGTTCGACCGCCTTGATCGTGGTGACGAGGGCGAGCTGGTGGTCGGCGAGGGGGTCGCAGGCGACGGGGCGGGCGCCGTTGGCGTCGACGAGGCAGGGCACCTCGACGACGGCGTCGCCGTCCAGGCCGGGCAGGGCGCCCCGGTTGCGGACGTTGAGGATCAGGGTGGTGCGCTCGTCGTGGGCGATCGCGCGCATGAGCGCGAGGGCGACGTTCTCGTATCCGCCGGAATCCAGGTCGTGGGACGCGCGCTCGCCGGCGTCGGCGGCCTCGCGGTTCTCCGCCATGTAGGTGGTCTCGCGGGCCCTACGGGTCGCCTCCCAGGCATCCAGCGCGGAACCGGCGGAGTCGGGCGTACGGGCGTAGAAGTCGCGCTGCTGGTCCAGGACGAGGGCGCCCCGGGTGTGCTCGGCGTTCCCGGCAGCGGTGACCGCGTCGCGGTTGAAGTAGTAGTAGTGCAGGTACTCGTTGGGGACGGCGCCGATGGCCCGCAGCCACTCGCCGCCGAACAACCGGCCCTCCTCGAACGACGCGAGCGCGGCGTCGTCGGCCAGCAGGCTCGGGAGCACGTCGCGGCCATCGACGCGGACGGCGCGCAGCCAGCCCAGGTGGTTCAGCCCGGCGTAGTCGAACCAGGCGGCGTCCGCGTCGACGCCGAGTGCGGCGGCGACGCGGCGGCCCATGCCGATCGGCGAGTCACAGATGCCGATGACGCGGTCGCCGAGGTGGCGGGACATGGCCTCGGTGACGGTGCCCGCCGGGTTGGTGAAGTTGATGACCCAGGCGTCCGGGGCCAGCACGGCGACCCGGCGGGCGATGTCGACGGCGACCGGGATCGTGCGCAGGCCGTACGCGATGCCGCCCGCGCCGACGGTCTCCTGGCCGAGCACGCCCTCGTCGAGGGCCAGCCGCTCGTCGGCGGCGCGGCCGCCGAGCCCGCCGACGCGGATGGCCGAGAACACGAAGTCGGTGCCGGTGAGCGCCTCGTCGAGGTCGCTGGTGGCGGTGACCGCCGGGGCGTCCGGATGACCGGCGGCCTGCTCGGCGAGGACCTGACGGATCACGGCCGTACGGGCGGGGTCGAGGTCGTACAGGACGACGTCGGTGACGCGGCCCTTGCCCCGGTCGGCCAAGAGCGCGCGGTACACCAGCGGCACCCGGAACCCGCCACCGCCGAGAATCGTCAGTCTCATGATCCCGAGGCTAGTCCCGAGGCTACGGGCGGGATCCAGCAGGTTCGCCGCGTAGGGCTGTCACAAATGGGGAGACCGTCTTGTCCTTCTACGGACAGTCCCTGTTTGGAGGAATACATGAGCACTGAGCACGCACACCTGCCCCCAGGCGTTGACGTGATCGCGACCCTGCCGGAGGCGGCGGCCCGGATCCCGGCCGGCGCCGAGGCCAGGACCGTCCGGGTCACCCTGTCGCCCGGTGACCCCGGCGCGCCGCCGCACCGGCACCCCGGGCCGATCTTCGGCTACGTGACCCAGGGCGAGGTCCTCTTCGAGCTGGAGGGGCAACCGCCCCGGGTGCTCAAGGCCGGTGAGGCCCTGTTCGAGCCCGGCGGCGAGGTGATCCACTACCAGGGCGCCAACAACCTTCCGGACGCGCAGTCGGAGATGGTGGTGACCATGTTCGCACTGCCGGGTACCCCGATTCTGACCGTGGTCAGCGCGGAGGAACTGGACGAACGACGACACCTGCGGTTCACCCAGCCAAGCTAGCAGCGGGCACCGGCGGGCACGGTCCTGACGTGAGACAGCGGCAGGACCGTGTTCCCGGCTGGTGATGGTGGGTCCGGGTCGGCGGTCACTGACCCGTGTAGGTGACGTGCGGGTCGAGGACGGCGTGGGTGTCGGTGACGCCGCCGACCGCGCCGGTGAAGCCGACCAGCACCTTGGGCGGCAGCGTCACGGCGACGTCCAGGACCTGCGTGCCGTCGATCCGGACGACCATGTGGCTCGCCGTCGTGACCCGGACGTCGACCGCGTGCGTGCCGGTGCGCAGCGGCGGGATGGCGGTCGTCGTCTTCAGGAAGGTCAGCGTCCCGGAGCCCGCGCTCGCCGTGCCGACGCCCGCGAAATTGTGGCTCTTGACGCCCCCGCTGCCGTACGTGTCGAGCGCGGCGAACACCGCGGGCAGGCCGGCGACGCCCAGGCCCGCGCCCGCCGCGCCGATCGAGGCCGACGTGGCGGCGCTCGCGTCGAGCAGGGCGACGGTCAGGCCGTCGGCGCCGGTGTCGTGCGCGCCGCCGATCTGGGCGGTGAACGTGACGTGCAGGCCGCGAGGACGGACGGCGATCGCGTTGATGAGCGTCCCCGCGCCCGACTTCTGGCCGTCCCGGGTGAGGGTGACAGTGCTGCCCGCGACGCTGGTGAAGCCGCTGTACCCCCAGGTCGAGGTGGTCAGGTCCGGCAGTTCGTCGTCGCCGGTGCCGGTGAGCGGCACGACCGTACGGCCGCTGGTGGTGGTGACGCCAAGGCTCCCCGTGACGGTGCCGCCGATGGCGGGCCTGAACGTCACCGGCACGCTCACCGAGGCGCCCGGGGCGACCGTGGTGCCCGCCGAGGGGAGGGACACGGTGTACGGGACGTCGGGCGCCGCGACGGCCGACACGGTCTCGGGCTGACCGCCGTGGTTGGTGAGCGTGACCTTCGCCGTGCCGGTTCCGCCGACCTGCACCTCGCCGAAGTCGAGGGACGCGGGGCTCGCGGTGAGCGGCGCGCCCTTGGCCGCGACGGTGGTGATCGTGACGCCGCGTACGGTGTGGGCGTCGGCGCGGGTGCCCGTTCCGGCGGTGAAGCCGGGCAGGGCGGTGGCCGGGAGCGATCCGGCGGGGGCTGCGACGTCGAGAAGTCTCCGGCCGTCGACCGCGACCTTGAGGCGGCCGCCGGTCACGGTGACGTCGACGGCGTGGGTGCCGCTGCGCAGCGAGCGGGACACCTTCGCGGTGGCCCGGTAGGTGAGCGTCGTACCGCCGGGACCGGCCGCGACGCCGGTGAAGTTGGCCGACTTCGCCTGGGTGTTCTTGGTGGTCACGAGGGTGACGGCGACACCCCGCAGGCCGAGGAAGCCGACGCCCGCGCCGGTCCGGCCGACGGACGCGGGGGTCTGCGTGCGGGGGTCGAGGAGGGCGAAGGCGAGCCCGTCGCCGCCGGTCCCCGGGCCGAGTTCGGCGGTGAAGCGGGCGTGCAGGCCCTCGGTCGGCACCGCGCGGCGGTAGAACGCCGAACCGGCCTTCCGCGTGGCCGCTGGGTTGAGGAGCAGGTCCGTGCCGGTGACCTTGGCCGCCCCGTTGACCGACCAGGTGACGGCGTCCGGCGCCGGGAGCGTTCCCGTGCCGGTGCCGGTCAGCTTCACCGACATGAGCCCCTGTCCGGCGTCGCCGGTCAGGTCGTACGTCGCCGTCTGCGCGCCGGGCCGCGTGGGCGTGAACGTGACCGACTGGTGGACGACGTCGCCGGGGCTGATGACGGTGCCCTCCGCAAGGGGCGCGATGCTGGTGAAGTCGCCGATCGGCGCCTTGGCCTTGGGAACCGTGACCGGCAGATTGCCCGCGTTGGTGATGTCGAAGCTCAGGGAGCGCGACGATCCGGTGGCCAGCGAGCCGAAGTCGACGGCGCCCGGGGTGATGACCAGCCTGCCCGCGCCGGTCACCGCCGTACCGGTGACGGGGACGGTGAGGGTTCCGGACGTCGAGGTGACGGTGACGGAGGTGCCGTCCGAACCGGGTGCGGCCGGCGCGTACGTCACCGCGACGACGAACGACCCGCCCGGCTTGACCACGGTGTCCGCCGCGGGCAGGCCGGAGACCGTGAACGGTCCGGTCGCGCCCGTCACCGAGGTGATCGTCTCGTCGGCGGTTCCGGTGTTGGTCACCTGGACGTTGACGGTGGCGGTGGAGCCGACGGGCTGCTCGTTGAAGGTCGCGGCGGCGGGCGTTGAGGTCAGCCCCGCCTTGGTGCCGAGGCCGTTCAGGGCGAAGCCGACCGTGCCGGCGTCCGTGGTGGCCCACAGGATGTCGCCCGCCGCGCCCGGACCCGCCGGCGTGAACGACACGGGCAGGTCGACGGTCGCGTCCTTGGCCAGGGACAGCGGCAACGCGGGCGCGGTGACGCCGAACGGCGCGGAGGTGGACAGCGCCGTGATGGTCAGGTCGCGGGTCGCCGTCAGCGTGAGCGTGCGCGTCCCGGCGCCGCCCACGTCGGTGCCGCCGAAGTCGACCGGGCTGCCGGTGAGCACGGAGGCGGCCGGCCGGCCGAAGCCGATGACCTTCCCGTCGCGGGTGCCGACGAACACCCGGCCGCCGTCGGTGGCCGGGACCGTGAACTTGACCGCGGTGCCGATCGGCGTGGACCACAGAAGCCTGAGCCGGCCCTGCCCGTCGGGGAGGGCGGAGTACGCCCGCAGCTGGGCGTTGCCGCCCTTCGGGCCGTCGGCCCACACCGCCCAGACGACCGCGCTCTCCGCCTTGCCGCCGTCCGAGGTGATCACCGGCGAGCCCGAGGTGTACGGGAAGATCTCCGCGCTGGCGCCGACCTGCGTGAGGGCGGGCAGGCTGTCACTCGCCCCGGCCCTGAGCGCGCGGAGCGGGCCGCCGTTGCCGATCAGGTAGACGTAGCCGCCGTCGCCGCCGCTCCACGCGGCCGGGTGTCCCCACTGGCCCTGGTACGGGCCGACCACGCCGAGGACGGCGTCGGTGCCGCCCGCGCCCTGCGACCGGCCGCCCAGGGCGTCGCGGTCCAGGAGGAAGACCCGGCCGTCCTTGCCCTGCTCGACGAGGACGTGGGGGTGCGCGCTCGTGCCGAAGGAGTCCGGGAGGGCGATCGGGCCGCCGGCGCCGAGGTCCGTGTCGTTCGTGTCGAGCTTGGGGGCGTTCGCCGGGCTGAAGAAGTCGCCGGCCGACAGGGTGCCGTCGGCGCCCACGTCGAGGCGGACCACCGACTCCGAGAGGGTTCCCGGCGGTTTGTTCCCCGGCCCGGCCGGGGCCATCACGCCGTTGCCGGTGCTGAGGAAGACGCGCCCGGAACCATCAGAGACCAGGCCGCCGCCGGACTGCCAGATGCCCGCGCCCTTGGACGAGGACGTGACCTCACTGGCCCACATCGAGGTGACCTTGGCGGCCGTGGTGCTGACCCCGACGACGTAGCCGCGGTACTCCCCGTGGTCGCAGTGCGCGCCGAACCCGGCGTAGACCGCGCCGTCCAGCAGCAACAGCCCCGGCCGCTGCATCTCGACCATCGGGTCGAACGCCACGGTCGGGTCGTTGGTCGCCGTGCCGGCGATCGTCACGGGCCAGCCCGGCCGTTCGTCCCCGGTGGCGGGATCGAGCGCGTGCATGTACCAGTGCGGGTGCTGGACGTCGGCGCCGTCGTTGACCTTCGTCGTGAGGTACACGGCCTTGGACGCGGGGTCGTAGACCGGCGCGGACGTGCTGCCGAGGTCGGGGGCGAGGTCACCGCAGGTGATGGCCGACGCCGGCCAGGACGGGCCGAGGGCGCGCTGCCACGTGATCGCGCCGGTGGCCGGGTCCAGGCCGTAGACGTTGTTGTGCTCGGTGGTCGCGATCAGCGTGCCGTCGACCGACAGCGGCTGGGCGTACACCTGGCCGTCGAGCTGCGTCGCGAACAGCTGCCCGAAGTCGGACGAGCCGACGGCGGCCGGGCCGAGGCCGGGTTCGTCCCGGTCCCACCCGGTGCGCAGCGGGTCGCGGGAGACGGTGGTCACGTCGCCGGCCGCGGGCACCGCCGTTCCCGTCGCGACGGCCACGGCCGTCCCCGCCAGGACGGCGAGCAGCGCACGCCCCACCCTCGAACGCGTCGCGAGCCGCATCCCGAACCCCATCCCCCGAGGCGACACCACGCTGGCTCGCTCATTTGCCCATAAATGTGACAAAAAGTGTTCGATGCGAACGTAACCGGTGTTACGGGTCGATACAGCGACAATCGGCCGAATGCGTGCGGCAATCGTCACCGGACACGCCGAGCAGCGCGTTCACCAGTTCGGATAGCCTCTATAACGATCAGGTCACGGCCAGGCCTGGTCGGAGGGCCAAGCCTGGAGGCGTTCCCAGGGTCCTCACAGCAACAACCCAGGATGCGGCGAGTTTCGGGAGTTATCCCTAGGAAAGAACCCGGCAGGGGGGTGCGATGCGTAGATTGTTGTGGTTGGTGATGTCGACGGTGCTGCTGGCAGGCTGCGCCGCAGCTCACGGGACGACGAGGCCCCACGTCACGCCTGACTCCTCGGCCGGGCACCCGTACCCGACGACCAGCGCTCCACCGCCCCCCCTGCCGAGCGGCACGCCGACCGCGCAGACCGCGGTGTACGGCCGCCGGGTCGGGGCCCTCTTCTCCCACGACACCTCGGGCACCCACTTCTGCACCGCCAGCACGGTCGCCAGTCCCAACCGCAACCTGATCATCACCGCCGCGCACTGCCTGCACGGCGGCAAGGACAGCGAGTACGTCGACGACCTGGTGTTCGTGCCCGGCTACCGCGACGGCAAGGCCCCGTACGGCGTCTGGAAGGTCCGCACGAAGCTCGTCGACACCCGCTGGACGCACGACTCGGACGAGGACCTCGACGTCGGCTTCGCGGTGGTCGAGCCGCTGAACGGCCAGAACGTCGCCGACGTCGTCGGCGCCAACACGCTCGCCATCGACCCCGGCTTCCGCAACGTCGTACGGGTCACCGGCTACCCGATTCGGTCCGACAAGCCGATCACCTGCCGGAACGCCACGACCAAGGAGGACACTTTCCAGCTGCGGTTCGCGTGCAACGGGTACTTCCCGGGCACCAGCGGCAGCCCGTGGCTCGCCGACTACGACCCGAACACCCGCACCGGCCGCATCGTCGGTGTGATCGGCGGACGCGACGAGGGCGGCGACGAAGACGACGTCTCCTACAGCTCCTACTTCGACGAGGACGTCAAGCGCCTCTACGACGAGGCGGTGCGGGAGAGCGCCCCGCAGTAGGCGAGGATGACGTCATGGACGTCGACGTCATCGTGATCGGGCTCGGCCCGGGTGGAGAAGAGGTCGCGGGAAGCCTCGCCGCGGCCGGGCTCGCGGTCGTGGGCATCGAGGACCGCCTCGTGGGCGGCGAGTGCCCCTACTGGGGCTGCATCCCCAGCAAGATGATGATCCGCGCGGCGGATCTGATCGCCGAGGGCCACCGCATCCCCGGGATGGCCGGAGAGGCGGACGTGCGGCCCTCCTGGGCGCCGGTCGCGCGCCGGGTGCGCGAGGCCACCGACGGCTGGGACGACAAGGTGGCGGCCGACCGGTTCACCGGCAAGGGCGGCACGCTGGTGCGCGGCAAGGGCCGGATCACCGGCCCGGGCGAGGTCACCGTCGAAGGCCAGGTGTTCCGCGCCCGCAAGGGCATCGTCATCTCCAATGGCACGGCGCCGTCCGTACCCCCGATCGAGGGCCTGCGCGACACGCCGTACTGGACCAACCGGGAGGCCATCGAGACCACCGAGGTCCCCGAGTCGCTGATCGTGCTGGGCGGCGGGGCGATCGGCTCGGAGCTCGCCCAGGTGTTCGCCCGGTTCGGCAGCCGGGTGACGGTGGTCGAGGCCCTGCCCCGGCTGCTCGCCCTGGAGGAGCCCGAGTCCAGTGAGCTGCTGCGGAAGGTCTTCGAGAACGAGGGCATCGCCGTACGCACCGGGGCGAAGGTGGAGCGGGTCCGTCACGACGGCGACGGGTTCGTCCTGAACGACGACCTGCGGGCCGAACGGCTCCTCGTCGCCACCGGGCGCCGTACGGACCTGAAGGCGCTGGGCGTCGCGGCGGCCGGCCTGGACGAGAACGCGCGGTTCGTCGACGTCGACGAGCGGATGCGCGCCGCCGACGGGATCTGGGCGGTCGGCGACGTCACCGGCAAGGGCGCGTTCACGCACGTCTCGGTGTACCAGGCGCGGATCGTCGTACGGGAGATCCTCGGCCAGGACGGCCCGCCCGCCGACTACCGGGCGCTGCCGCGCGTGACGTTCACCGACCCGGAGATCGGCGCGGTCGGCCTGACCGAGCAGCAGGCCCGCGACCAGGGGCTGGACGTGCGCGTCCACCACACCGACATCTCCGTGTCCGCGCGGGGCTGGATCCACAAGGCCGAGGGTTTCCTCAAGCTCATCGAGCACGACGGCGTGCTGATCGGCGCGACGTCGGCCGGGCCGGTCGGCGGCGAGGTCCTCAGCGCGCTCGCGGTCGCGATCCACGGCGAGGTCCCGGTCGAGCGCCTCCGGAACATGATCTACGCGTACCCGACCTTCCACCGCGCCATCGAGGCCGCCCTGCTCTGAGCCCGGCTCCTCACCCGCCGGAGCCCGTGAGCCGACGAAAGAGTCGTCCTGGTACGTCGGCGGGTTCTCAAGCAGTGGCCATATCGAGGACCCCGGGCACTCCTGAGCCATTCGGTAAGCCTGAAAGGGGTGTCCAGTTAACCGCTGCCGCCAAGAAGGGCGATTTCAAAGTCGGCGAAGACGACCACCAGGCATACATCGGCAACGGCCCTGGGGGGATCCGTGTGTTTCCACAGCTTCTACTCAGGCGAGAAAATTCTCGTCTCAGTGGACGGCGGCTGAGGCGGTGACGTGCCGTCGGTGCCCGTTACATGGGCATGTATCACGCAGAGAACTCTTCGCCAGCGGCACCGCCGACGCCTCGTCGTGGCTACGGTTTCTCGGGACGGACAGCTACGTCACCGCCTGCGTGAAGACGCGGTCAGGCGGGCTGCCACAGCTCGACCCGATTGCCCTCAGGATCGGTGACCCAGCCGAATCGACCGACACCCTCCATGTCCTGCGTTTCTTTGGCCACGTCCGCTCCCTTGGCGCGCAATTGCGCGAGCATCGCATCCAGGTCGCGGACCCGGAAGTTGAGCATGGTTTGCCGGGTGCGGGACCCGAAGTAGTCGGTCTCGGACTCGAACGTCGCGAACACCGTCAGCCCGGCTCCCTGACGCCACAGGCCGTTCTCATCGGCGTCCAGGCCTAGGCAATCGCGATACCACGCGCTCAGGGCCGCCGGGTCGGCGGCCCGCATGAAGTATCCACCGATTCCAAGCACACGTTCCATGCCACTATCTTGCCAGGACGGCGATCGGATCTCGCGATTCGCCCGAAATGCAGAGTTTCCGGCGAGGATGCCGCGACGCCGGTTCACAGCCGGGTGAGCCACACGCCCAGGCGTGGGCCGCGCTGCTCTGACCGGGTCAGCCGCTCCGGCCGGTCAGACGGCGGAAGAGCCGTTTGACGGCCTTCTGGTCGAAGCCGCCGCTGATCTCGAGGCTGCCGCCGGTGATGGTCTGGGCGACCGTCGGTGCGGAGACGACCTCGCCGCCGACCACGATGGCGATCTTGTTGCCGGGCTGCTGCGGTCCCACCGCGGCGGCCCGGGCGCTCAGCCCCGCGAAGGCCTGGGCGTCCGCGGTCTCCAGGTTCAGGCGGAGCGCCCACGACGTCTGGCCGTGAGCGCCGTCCGGGGGCTGCACCGTGATTTCCTTGACCCGGGTCACCGTCATTCCGCCGTCGGCGGTGAGCCGGTAGCACGTCCGCCCGTCCGCGTCCGGAGTGCCGCCGCCCGAGCACGGCCCCGGGGTCTCCGCGGTCACCTGCTGGAACCGGATCGGCGTCTTCAGCGGGCCCGAGGCGCGGGTCGAGTCGCCGTTCCGGGTGAGGAGCAGTATCGCCGTCGCCGCACCGGCCAGCAGCAACACCACCACGACGGCGACGATCACGATGAGCGGAGCCCTGCCGCGCCGGGGCGGGCCCGGCGCCAAGCCCTGGCCCGGGTCATAGGCGTACGGCGGCGGATCGTAGGGCGGTGGGCCTGGAGCTCCCGGTGGCGGAGCATAGGGCGGCGGGCCCGAAGGTCCCGGTGGCGGAGCGTAGGGCGGTGGGCCCGAAGATCCCGGCGGCCCGTACGGTCCCCAGCCCGGAGGTTCCGGAGGTCCGTACGGCTGCGAACCCGGCTGCTCGGCCAATGCTTCCTCCGGATACGGGTGCGATCTCGCCCTTGTCCTACACCACGGAGCGCCGCGGGTCGAGGTCGCCGATCCCGGCGGTGCGATGGGAACCCCCCTGAGCGGGCACGCGTCTGATGTGATCATGGAGGGCACTCCGGACGGCGAGCGGGAACTCATCAACGGGCGGTACCGCCTGCTCGAGGTCATCGGCCAGGGCGGCATGGGCACCGTGTGGCGCGGCCACGACGAGATGCTCGACCGCGAGGTCGCCATCAAGCGGGTGCTCTTCCCGCCCGACGTGGACGACGACGAACGCGCCGAACTGACCACCCTGGCGTTGCGCGAGGCCCGCGCCACCGCACGGCTGAACCACCCGGGCGTCGTGACCATCTACGACGTCATCGACGACGGCTCCCCCGTCATCGTCATGGAGTTCATCGAGGGCCGTTCGCTCGCCGACATCCTCCGGGAGGAGGTGCGCCTGCCGTACCGGCGGGTCGCCGAGATCGGCGCGGCCGTGCTCGACGCGCTGCGGGAGGCCCACGCCGCCGGCATCGTGCACCGTGATCTCAAGCCCGCCAACATCCTGATCACCGACCGGCGGATCGTGCTCACCGACTTCGGCGTCGCCCAGCGGGTCGGTGAACGCGCCGAGGACTTCGACGACGTCCTCGGCACCCCGGCGTTCATGGCACCCGAGCAGGCGGAGAACGCCGCCGCCAGCCCCGCCGCGGACCTGTGGTCGCTCGGCGCCGTCATGTTCAACGCCGTCGAGGGCAGGCCACCGTTCCAGGGCCCCGACCATGCCACCGTCCTGCTCACCCTCCTCACCCAGGACGCGCCCGCCCTGGTCAACGGGGGGCCGCTCAAACCCCTGATCGCCTCGCTCCTGGTCAAAGACCCGGAGCGCCGCCCGACCGCCGAGGAGACAGCCGAACGGCTGAAGGCGGTCCTGCGCCAGGACGACGACAGCACGTCACCGGCGCAGGGAAGGCCGGCCATCGCCGCGCCGGACGCGGGGAAGGGCGTCGGCAGGCCGGATCCCGGAAGATCGGCCTCACCGCCGCCGTCTGCGGCCAAGCCGACGTCCCCGGGACCCGGCGCGCCCGCGTCCGGCCCGAAGCCCGCCGCCGGTCCCGTGTCCCTTCCGCCGCGCCCCCACCGCGTACGCCCCGCCGGTCCCAACCCGCACCATCTGCCCGCCCCGAGGTCTTCGTCGGAGGCCCAGCGGTTCAAAGCGACCGTGGCCGGACCGGTCGTCGCCGTGGTCTTCCTCCTGGGCCTGTACCTCTTCACGCACATCTCTTCGGGTGGCTCGGCTTCGAGCGGCGTCAACCCGAGCCCTTCCGATCCGTTCGACGGCCTCCCGGGCCTCCCGTCCTCCGCCCCGAGCGCGAGCACCCCGCCCGAAGCCTCACCGAGCCCGGACTCCTCGGGCTTCGAGGTGACGGCGGTCAGCCCCGATGGGAAGCGCGTCGCCTTCGGCGGTGAATCAGGGGTGGTCTGGGTGTACGACACGGCGTCTCATAAGCTGCTCAGCACCTTCGACGCGACCCCGGATGACATTCAGGTGACCACGGCGCTGGCCTTCAGCCCCGACGGCCGGACCATCGCCGTCGCCGCCGGCGGACCCACCGTCATCTGGGACATCGCCAAGCGCAAGAGGCACGAGCTTCCCGACTTTCGCGACGTGGTCTCCACGCTGCGGTTCAACACCGACGGCCGGACCCTCACCGCTGTCGGCGCGGGAGGCACCACCGGGGTCTGGACCGTCCGTACCGGCGAACACGTCTTCAAGACCATCCCGCTCCCCAAGGACACTCTGTGCCTGGCCACGTCGCTGAGCGTCGATGGGCGCGATGTCGCCTGCGGTTACTACGGGGGCGGCAACGATCAAGGCGGTGTCATCGTCTGGGACGTCGCGAACAACCGGCAGGCCGCCGCGTGGCCGGGCGTCCACTCGATCGATGCCCTGGCGATCAGCCCGGATGGCAGGACCATCGCCTTCGCCGACAGCGACAACCTGCTTCAGGTGTGGGACGTCGCCGCGCATCGCCAGATCCATACTTTGGGCGTCAAGGTGGACTCGGTCGACAACGCCCTGGTCTTCGGCTCCGACGGGAAGACGCTCGCCGTTCCCTCAACCGATACGGGCACCCTGCAGGACACCATCGAGATCTGGGATGTCTCCCGTGAGCAGAAGATGGTGACGCTTTCCGACGTCAACGGCCCGCGCGGGGCCGCGATGGGCCCGAAGGGCACCGTGCTGGCCACCGCGGAGGACAGCGACGGTGGCACGCTCTGGAGCGTGCGGTCCGGCAAGAGGCTCGCGTCCTGGCGCCCGTGACCTCCTGCGGGGCTCAGTCCGGGCGTCCGGCTCTCTCCTCCTCGGCCGGCCGTGTCGCCGCGCGGTCGCCGTTGCCGGAAGTGACGGCGAGGTGTTCCTCGTGGCCGTCGTCCGCGCGGACCCGCGCGGTGTGCGGCAGGTCGACGACGTCGCGGTAGACGTGGTTGAGCTTGACCTTGAGCCGGGCGGTGGGGCGGCGCGCCGGCTTGGACAGCACGCCGTTCCGGTCGGGCTCCAGTTCGGGCAGCGGCCGGGCCGGGGGCACGCGGCGGGCGAGGACCACGGCGGCGTCCTCCTCGTCGACAGGTGCCTCTACCTCGACGTACGCGCCGTTGGGGAGCCGTTTGATGATGCCTGTCTCCAGGCCGTGCTCCAGCATGTTCCGCTCGCGGCGCTGCAGGCCGAGCGCCATCCTCCGCGCGACGGCGAACGCGAGCACCGGCCCGAGGATCACCGCGAACCGGAAGATCCAGGTGGTCGTGAAGAGCGGGATGTCGAACGTCTTGGCGATGATGTCGTTGCCGCCGGCCAGCCACAGCACGGCGTAGAAGACGATGCCGGCCATGCCGATGCCGACGCGCGCCGGCACGTCGCGCGGCCGGTCGAGGAGATTGTGGACCTCGTGGTCGCCGGTCACCCAGCGTTCGAGGAAGGGATAGAGCGCCAGGCCGGTGAACAGCACGCCCGGCACGACGAGCGCGGGGACGATGACGCTCATCGGCAGCGTGTGCCCGAACGCGTTGATCTCCCAGGCCGGCATGATCCGCAGTGAGCCCTCGAGGAACCCCATGTACCAGTCGGGCTGGGAGCCGGCGCTGATGCTGCCCGGGTCGTACGGGCCGAACAGCCAGATCGGGTTGATCTGGAAGAACGTCGACAGCAGCGTGATCGCCCCGAAGACCCACATGAAGAACGCCGTGGTCTTGAGGATGAAGACCGGGAAGAACGGCTTGCCCTCGACGGTCCGGTCGGCGCGGCCCTTGGCGGGGAACTGCGTGTGCGTCTGCCGCCAGGTCAGGACCACCGCGTGCAGCGGGAGCAGGGCCATCAGGATGCCCGGGATCAGCAGGACGTGGATCGTGAACAGCCTGGGGATGATCACGTTGCCCGGGAACTCCCCGCCGAACAGGAACATCGACAGGTACGTGCCGACGAGCGGCAGGGACAGCAGGACGCCTTCGAGGATGCGGATGCCGGTGCCGGACAGCAGGTCGTC
This sequence comes from Actinoallomurus purpureus, assembly GCF_024055795.1. Lineage (GTDB taxonomy): Bacteria > Actinomycetota > Actinomycetes > Streptosporangiales > Streptosporangiaceae > Actinoallomurus > Actinoallomurus purpureus. The sequence continues at coordinate 98,242 of NZ_JAMXMY010000019.1, forward strand.
CGGCAGGGAGTAGCCGAACAGGCCGTTCAGGATGACGAGGATGAACAGCGTCACGCCGATCAGCCAGTTGACCTCGCGCGGCTTACGGAAAGCGCCGGTGAAGAAGTTACGCAGCATGTGCGCGACGATTCCCGCGAGGAACACGATCGTCGCCCAGTGGTGGATCTGCCGCATCAGGAGCCCGCCGCGCACGTCGAAACTGATGCGGAGGGTCGACTCGTACGCCTCGCTCATCGTGACGCCGCGCAGCGGCGTGTACTGCCCGTTGTAGACGACGTCGTGCATGCTGGGCTTGAAGAAGAAGGTCAGGAAGACGCCGGTCGCGATGATGATGAAGAAGGAGTACATCGCGATCTCGCCGAGCAGGAAGGTCCAGTGATCAGGGAAGACCTTCTTCATGGCCTTGGAGAAGAAGCCCGCACCTCCGAACCGCTCGTCGAGCGCTCGGCCGGCACTGGACAGTGGTCTGGACGCATTCGCCATCGCCGCACTCCGCTCTGGCGGCCCCCGACCGCCACGGCTATCGGTCCTCTACCACTTGTAGTACTTCCCCGCCCGTAACGCAACGGAGTTGGGTTGGCCACTTTTGGCACAATTAGTGCAAATCGTCACTTGCGACGGTAACTTTCGATCTCAGCCATGGGCTTGGGGGGAGGTTCCGTGTGACGAACGAGGGGCGGCCGTGGGCGTACATTCCACCCGAACTCGCCGTCAAGGTCAGACGAGGGCTGGCCGAAGAGATGACCGACGAGATCCACCGCCGGATCCCCGAATACGCCCGCCGCTGGGATGACGCCTTCGCCGCGGTCATCCGATCAGCCGTCGACCGGGTCATCGACGAGGTCTTAATACGTGTCGCCGACGCCGGCGAGGGCGAGCGCCCCATCGGCGCGCCGACCGAGCCGGTCGCCGACTTCTTCCGGGCGGTCGGCCGCAGCGTGGCCCATGAAGGGCGCGGCCTCGACACCCTCCAGACGGCGATCCGCGTCGCCGGCCTGGCCGTGTGGCGCCGGATCTCCGCCGACGCCGAACCGCTCCGGCTCTCCCCCAAGCTGCTCTGTGTCCTCGGGGAGACGGTGCTGCTGATCCAGGACGAGGTCGCCGCCGCGGTCGCCGAGGGGTACGCCCAGGCCGATGCCGCCGTCGCCGGTGAGCTCACCCGCCGCCGCAACCAGCTCGTCAACCTGCTCCTCGCCCGGCCGCCCGCCCCCGCCGAGGACATCATCGAGCTCGCCCGCGTCGCCCGCTGGCCGGTCCCCCGCACCCTCGCCGCCGTCGCCCTCTACGAACGCCGCCAGGGTGTCGGCCGGCCCGCCCTGCCTCCCGACATCCTCGCCGACCTCAGCCGCTCCAAGCCCTGCCTGATCGTGCCCGACCCGGACGGACCCGGCCGCGCCCGCCTGCTCGACGCGGCCCTGACCGACTGGGTCGCCGTCGTCGGCCCCACCGTACGGCTGTCGGAGGTGTCCCGGTCGATGCGCTGGGCCCGCCACGGTCTCGACCTCGTACGCCGGGGCCTCATCCCCGATGACAGCGTCGTACGGTGCGCCGAGCACATGTCCACGCTGATCCTCTTCCAGGACGAGGACCTGCTCGCCGCCCTGTCGGTGCGGCAGCTCGCGCCACTGGCCCACCTGCGGCCGAACCAGCAGGACCGGCTCGCCGAGACGCTCCTGGCGTGGCTGCAGGCGGGACGTAACGCCAACGAGGTCGCCATCCGGCTGCACGTCCACCCGCAGACGGTGCGGTACCGGCTACGCCAGCTCGACGACCTGTTCGGCGAGCAGTTGCAGGACCCCGACCTGCGGTTCGAGCTGGAGATCGTCCTGCGCGCCCGTGCCCTGCTGTCGGGCGGCGCCCGTACGAAGGAGACGGCCGAAGGCCAGGTGATCACCCTGCGCCGCTGACCCCGTCACACGGGGCGGGGCAGTGCGCGCAGAGCCAGGACGACGCACAGGGCGGCCAGCGGGACCTCCAGGAGGACCGCCATCGCCACCGCCGTGACCTGGTCCGCACCGGGCGCGGCGGTGGACACGTCGAACCACGCGTCCACGGCCAGCAGCGTCGCGGTCACCATCGCGGTCAGGCACCGGCGAGGGTCGTGCCGGGTGACGAGCACACCCGTCGTGACCAGGGCGAGCGCCTCCAGGGTGTCCAGTCCGACCCAGGCGGCCGGCCAGTGCGCGGCGGTCGCCGTCGCCGGCAGGCTCGACGCCAGCACGAACAGCCAGGGCACCAGCGCCAGGCCGGCGCCGATCAACACGAGCCCCACCCGGCTCGGCCACCGCGAGCGGGTGCGGACCGGCCGCTCCATGTGGGAGACGGGCCGGGGACGGGTGCGGGCCGCCGGGGCGAAGGCGGGGGTGGTGGTGACCATGCTCAAAATCATCGCGATCCCCGGCGTCACCGTCAGTCACGCCGTTATCCGACTTCAGGGTGGTACTGGCTTCACCCCCGATCGGGAGTCTGCTTCATGGCGTGCCGGAAACAGCCTTGAATAGGGTCCTCTCATGACATATGCGGTCGCACAACGCCGCGCCTCCCCTCGATGGACCGACTACCTTCCGTTGTCGCGTGGCGCGTGGCGGAACACGGCCTTCGTCACGGCCGGCGTTCCCGTCCACTTCGTGGCGCTCTCGATGGTCGTGGCGTCCTGGACGGTAATGGGCGACGTCGTGTCGGTGGGAGACATCCTGCTCGCCCTCGTGATCTCCTTCCTGCTGCCGCTCGCCCTGCTGCGGCCGTTGACCGCGGTCCAGCGGAGCCGGTTCTGGGGTCTGCTCGGCGTCGACGTCCCCGCCCTCCCCGGCGGCCGGCGCAGCATCCGGGCGTTCCTGCGGTCTCCGGTGACATGGCGGCAGCTGGCCTACCACCTGGTGGTGGGCCCCGTCCTCGCCACGGGCGGGTTGCTGGTCATCACGATGTGGGCGGCCGGCTTCGGGCTGGCTCTGCTCTACGCGTACGCGTGGGCGCTGCCGCGGTACAGCCCGCTCGCGCTCACCGGGCACGTGCATCTCCTCAACGTCCTGACCCTGTGCGGCGTCGTCCTCCTGCTCGCCGCGCCCGCCGTGGCCGCGTGGGTCGCGCGGCTGGACGCCCGTGCCGCCCTGGCCCTGCTGGGGCCGAGCCGTACTGCGGAGCTCGAACGCCGGGTCGAGGACCTCGCCGAGAAGCGGGCCGGCGTCGTCGACGCCGCCGACGCCGAGCGCCGCCGCATCGAGCGCGACCTGCACGACGGCGTCCAGCAGCGGCTCGTCTCGCTCGCGATGAACCTCGGGCTGGCGAGGGAGACGCTCACCGACGTACCGGACGACGCCATGCAAGTGATCGCCGAGGCGCACACGGAGGCCAAGGAGGCCCTCACCGAGCTGCGGAACGTCGTGCGGGGCCTGCACCCGGCCGTCCTCGACGACCGGGGCCTGGACGCCGCGCTGTCGGGCATCGCCGCCCGCGCGCCCCTCCCCGTCAAGCTCCTGGTCGACGTGCCGGAACGCCCCGCGCCCACCATCGAGGCCGTCGCGTACTTCGTGGTCTCCGAGGCCATCACCAACGTCGCAAAGCATGCCCGCGCCTCCCACCTGGAGATCCTCGTGCGCGGGCGGGGCGACGTGCTGCGGATGACCATCACCGACGACGGGATCGGCGGCGCCGATCCGTCAGGAGGCACGGGCCTGACCGGGCTCCGGCAACGCGTCGGCTCGGTCGACGGTACGTTCCGGATCACCAGTCCGGTCGGCGGGCCGACCGTCATCACCGTGGAGTTGCCGTGCGCATTGTGATCGCCGAGGATTCCGTCCTGCTCCGGGTCGGATTGATCAAGCTTCTCGAGACGTCGGGGTTCGAGGTGGTCGACGCCGCAGGCGACGCCGACGGCCTGCTCGCCGCGGTCGAGAAGCACCGGCCCGACGCGGTCATCACGGACGTCCGGATGCCCCCCGGATACACCGACGAAGGGGTACGGGCGGCACTGGTCATCCGCCGCCAGTGGCCGGACGTCGCGGTGCTGCTGCTGTCGCAGTACGTCGAGGAGCGGTACGCCGCGGACCTCCTGTCGGCCAACACCAGCGGCATCGGCTACCTGCTGAAGGACCGGGTCGCCGACGTCTCCTCCTTCCTCGACGCCCTGCGCCGCGTCGCGTCCGGCGGCACCGCCCTCGACCCGGAGGTCGTCGCCCAGTTGCTCCTCCGCCGGCAGAGCGATCCGCTCGAGGGCCTCACCCCACGTGAGCGCGATGTGCTGGCGCTGATGGCCGAAGGGCGCTCGAACAGCGGCATCGCCGACGCCCTGGTCGTCAGCGAGAGCGCCGTCGCCAAACACATCAACAACATCTTCGCCAAGCTCGGCCTGGTGGGCGGCGCGAATGCCGACCACCGCCGCGTCCTCGCCGTACTCCGGTTCCTCGAGGGAGGATCGTGAACGCATCGCCCGGTCTCGCGCAGACCCCGACCCGGGAACCCGCCGCCGAGGCGGTCCCGCAGCGCCCGCGCCGCAAGGGCATCTGGATGACCGTCGCGGCGCTGACCGCGTTCGTGGCGGTCGTGCCGGTCGGCGTGCAGATCTGGGGGCGGCTCATCCGCCATACCCAGCACAGCCGGATCATGTCCGGCCCGCATCCGATCACGGCGCTGGAGGTAGAGATGGGTGCCGGCGAGGTCGAGGTCACCGCCGGGCCCGCCGGCCAGGTGACCGTGGACCAGACGCTGAAGTGGGCGCTGAACAAGTCGCACGTCGAGCGGTCGTGGGACGGCACCACCCTCCACCTCAAGGCCGTGTGCGGGCCGGGAAGCGTCCTGTTCAGCAGTCTGGAGTGCGGCGTCGGGCTTCGCATTCAGGTCCCGGCCGAGGTCGCGCTACAGGCGAAGACCTCGTCCGGAACGGTCGCAGCCGAGGGGCTCACAGGCACCGTGCGGCTGCAGACCAGCTCCGGCGTCGTGTCGATGGAGCGGTTGGCGGGGCCCGTGTGGGCACGCGCCAGCTCGGGTGTGATCAACGGAACGGACCTCGGCTCCTCCCGGGTGGACGTCGGGCTGTCGTCCGGAGCCACGACGCTGGAGTTCCGGACCGCGCCGCGGGACGTCACGGCGCGGACGAGCTCCGGCTCCATCTCGATCGGCGTGCCGCCCGGACAGCGCTACCGGGTGGAGGGCGGGTCGTCGTTCACCAAGCCGGACATCGCCGCAGGTCTGCAGGACGACACCTCCGACCGCCGCATCGAGGTCCACACCTCCTCGGGATCGGTCAAAGTGCGCTACGCGCCCCACTGAACGGCTGGAAAGCGTTCACCTCGGACAGAACGTGGCCGATAGCCTACGCAGCGTGAAGTACTTCAACACCACGGGGCCGTGTCTGGCCGATCGGCACTACCTGCTGCCGCCGCAGCCGCGATTGCCGCAGGCTCGGCCGCTCATCGACGAGGGCCGGTTCTTCGTGGTGCACGCACCCCGTCAGACGGGGAAGACGACCACTCTCGCGGCGCTCGCCGGTCAGCTCACCCTGGAGGGTCGTCACCTCGCGGTGCGCTTCTCGTGCGAGCGGGCCAGAGCGGCGGGCGACGACTACGCGGCGGCCGAGCAGATGGTGCTGCAGGCGATCCGGGAAGGTGTGATCGCCGGCAACGTGCCGGCGGACCAGATGCCGCCGGATCCGTGGCCGGAGACCTCCCCGGGATCGATGCTGCGGCGCGGCCTGACCGCCTGGGCCAGCCGGTGCCCGCTTCCGCTGGTGCTGTTCTTCGATGAGATCGACGCGCTCCGGGGCGACAGCCTGATCAGCGTGCTGAGCCAGCTGCGCGACGGCTACACCGCCCGGCCCGCTCCCTTCCCGCATTCGGTCGTGCTGTGCGGGTTGCGGGACGTACGCGACTACAAGGCGGCCTCGGGCGGAGACCCGGAGCGGCTGGGCACCTCGAGCCCGTTCAACATCAAGGCCGCCTCCCTGCGCATCGACGACTTCACCGTCGACGAAGTGGCCGAGCTCTACGGACAGCACACGTCGGCCACCGGACAGAAGTTCACCTCGTCCGCGGTGCAGCGCGCGTTCGAGGCGAGCCAGGGCCAGCCGTGGCTGGTGAACGCTCTGGCCTACGAGACGACACGGGCGATGGGGATCGCGCCGCCGGAACCGATCACCGATGCGCACATGGACCAGGCGGTCGAGCGACTGATCGTCACCAGGGCCACGCACCTGGACTCACTGGTGGCCCGACTACACGAGCCGCGCATACAGCGCATCGTCGAACCCCTCATCGCAGGCGAGCTGCCTGACCAGGACGCCACGTACGACGAGGATCTGTCCTACGCGCGAGATCTCGGCCTCACCTCACAGGCTCAACCCGTGCAGGTGGCCAATCCCATCTACCAGGAAGTGATCCTCCGGGTTCTGGCCGGGGGCACCGAATCGGTCGTCACCGCCGAACCTCGCAGCTTCGTCACCCGCGGGGGCCGCCTGGACTTCCGCAGGCTCTTGGACGAGTTCGTGGTCTTCTGGAAGCTGCACGGAGAGATCCTGTCCAGCCGGGAGACCTACCACGAGGCCGCCTGCCAGCTGGTCTTCCTGGGCTTCCTCCACCGCGTCGTGAACGGCGGCGGCCGCATCGACCGCGAGTACGGCGTCGGACGCGGCCGTATCGACGTCGTCGTCCGCTGGCCCTGCGTCGACGCGAACGAAGAACCCACATCGCAGTGGGAGGCCGTCGAGCTGAAGGTCCATCACCCCGGCCGCCCCGACCCGCTACCCGAGGGCTTGACCCAACTGGACGGCTACCTCGACCGCCTGGGTCTCGACACCGGCACCCTCATCATCTTCGATCGCCGACCGAACACCCCGTCCCTGCCAGATCGCACCGCCCTCAGCACCGCCCGCACTCCGACAGGACGTCACATAACCCTCCTTCGTGCCTAAGTGAGCCAGGGTGCGGGCGGCGTCAGGTATCTGGTTGAGAGTTGTCATTCATTTACTTGATTGGCTATCGTCCCGATCATGCCGACACGGAGGGCGCCGCGGCCGGAGGATCGCGGCAAGGCCGCCGAGCAGACCCGCGAGCGGATCCTCGACGCCGCCGTGGCCGAGTTCGGGGCCAAGGGCTACGCGGGCGCACGTACCGCCGGGATCGCCGCGCGGGCGGGCGTCAACCAGCAGCTGATCTCGTACTACTTCGGCGGTAAGCAGGGCCTGCTGGAGGAGTTGCGCCGCCGGTGGCAGCGGGTCGAGTCCTCGATCGCGGCCCCCGACGCGTCCTTCGAAGAGTCGATCGCCGCGTACCTGGACGCGACGCTCGACCATCCCGACTGGGCCCGGCTGGCGATCTGGCAGGCGCTGGGCGACTGCCCGTTCACCGACGCCGAGGAGGGCGAACGCTACGCGGAGGCCCAGCGGTCCAGGCTGACCGAGGCGGTGGAGAAGATCCGTCTGCGCCAGGAGGCCGGCGAGGTCACCGACGCGATCGAGCCGGAGTTCGCGCTCCTGGTCGCCTACGCCCTGGTCTTCGCGCCGATCGCGATGCCGCAGTTCGTCCGGGACATCCTGGGCGACGATCCGCTGGCGCCCGAGACCCGGCGCAGGCTCCACCGTCAGCTCATCAAGCTCCTCGGCGAAGCCGAGGATTAGGAGGGTTCTCGCAATGGTCGCGGTCGTCTTCGGTGCCCGGGGAAACGTTGGCCGTCACGTCGCCGACGGGCTGCTCGCGGCCGGCGAGCAGGTCCGGGCGACGAGCCGGACCCCCGACGTCGCTGGCCTGCCGTCGCAGATGAAGGTGGTGGCGGCCGACCTCGAGCGGCCCGAGACGCTGCCCGCCGCGCTCGAGGGCGCGGACAAGGTCTTCCTCTACGCCAAACCGGACGGTGTCGAGGGGTTCGTCGAGGCCGCCGGGTCCGCGGGCGTCCGGCACGTGGTGCTGCTGTCGTCAGCGGCGGTTGTGGTTCCGGGCGCCGAGCAGAATCCGATCGCCCGGCAGCACCAGGCCGTCGAGGCCGCCATCGAGCGGTCCGGCATCGACTGGACGTTCATCCGCCCGGGGATGTTCGCCACCAACACCCTGTGGTGGTGGCAGCGATCGATCCGGGCCGAGAGCGTCGTCCGCACGCCGTACCCGGACGCGCAGACCGCCCCCGTCCACGAGAAGGACATGGCCGCGCTCGCGGTGACCGCGCTGACCGAGTCCGGCCACCGGCAGCGGGCCTACACCGTCTACGGGCCGGAGTCTCTCACCCTGCGGCGGCAGGTCGAGCACATCGGCGATGCGATCGGCAGGAACGTCCGCCTGGAGGTCATCTCCGTCGAGGAGGCGCGGGCGGAGATGGGCAGGACCATGCCCGCGATCGGTGTCGAGACGTTCCTGCGCCAGTGGGCGGCCCGCAACGGCACACCGGCCCAGGTCTCGGCGACTGTCGAGGAGATCACCGGCCACCCCGCGCAGACCTTCGCTCAATGGGCCCGCGACCACGCCGACGACTTCCGCTCGTGACGCGCGCGGGTCGCCGCTGAACCCGCGCGGCGAAGCCCGTACGAAAGACTCGGCGAGGGCGCCCCCATAGGGCGCGGAAGCCAACGAATCATCGCCCGCCGGGCGCGTTCGCCGAGCGTTTCGCACGCGAACGCCCGCGGTGGGCCAGGCCGGCGCGGTAGGCGGTCTGGAGGGGTCGGCATTCACCACGCGGCCCCCTGACCGGCTCGACACGCCGAGGAGGTCACCGCCCGGGCCGTGCCGGATCGTCACTCGGGTGATTCCGGCGGGCTGCCCGGGGCGGTCGCGATGAGGCCACTGATCAGGGCGTCCAAGGCGCGGTCGAAGTCGGTTTCCGGATCGGTGTCGGGCATGCTCTGGATCAGGCGGCTGAAGTGGGGGAGCCGGGCCGGGTCCAGATGCCTGACGAACACGTCGAGCTGCTGCTCTCCGGTTTGGGCGCGGAAGTCCTCGACCGTGAACCCGGCGGTGGACAGCAGCAGCGACCCGAAGATCAGGCTGTTGACGGCGGTGAGCATGCGGCGCGCGTCGGCGTCGGAGAATCCGGCCTCGAACAGCGCGCCGACCAGGGCGTCGAGCGGACGCAGCGCCGTCACCGACGTCGGGTTCGCCTGGTCGGTGACCAGCGCCAGCGGAACGACGGGGTGTCGGCTGAGCGCGCGGTGCATGCTGGACGCGATGGCGCGCACCCGGTCCGGCCACGGCAGGGCGGGGTCGGGGCAGTCGACCTCGGCGAACGCCCGTTCGGCGAGGCCGTCGAGGATGTCGGCCTTGTTGGCGACGTGGTTGTAGAGCGACATCGCCTCGACGCCGAGCGACTTGGCCAGCTTGCGCATGGACAACCCGTCCAGCCCCTCCTCGCCGGCCAGGGCGAGGGCGGCGTCCAGAATCTTCTCCCGGCTGAGTGGTTCGCGGTGTGCCATCCCGTGGGACTCCTCCTTGTTCGACTTGACGAAACTTACACTGTATGTGCTCTACTTATGGCGTAAGCATACGACGTAAGTTCGGAGGGGTCGTCATGACCGATGTCCTGGTGGTCGGAGGCGGGCCTGTCGGCCTGCTGCTGGCAGCCGAGCTGAAACGGGCGGGTGCCGATCCGCTGGTCCTGGAAGCGGCGGACGGGATCGAGCGGCGGACCCGCAGCCTGGGTCTGCGTTCGCTCAACACCCGCAGCAACCAGACCCTGGCGCTGCGCGGGCTGCTCGAACCATTGCTGGACGCCCAGTGGGCGATGTTCGACCAGATCGCGGCCGACAGCGCCCCCGACCGCGCCGATCAGGTCGCGCTTCTGGTGAGCGCCGTCCGGCAGGGGCTCGCGCGGGGCCACTTCAGCGGGCTGCCGCTGCTGGAGGACGCCGGGAAGCAGGGCGCGGCCGCCGACTACATCCTGCTCAAGCAGCACCTCATCGAGCGGATCCTCGCCGAGCACGCGACCGCGCTCGGCGTGCCGATCCGATCGGGCCGGCAGGTGATCGACGTCGTGGACGAAGGCACCGGCGTTCGGGCCGTGCTGGCGGACGGGACCTCGCTTCACGCGGCCTACCTGGTCGGGTGCGACGGCGGCCGCAGCACGGTGCGGAAACAGTCCGGCATCGACTTTCCGGGCACGCCTCCCACGGCGACCGGGCGTACGGCCGTGGCCGAGCTCGCCGACCCCGACGCCGTCACCTCCTCGCTCCGCAGCCCGGGCGGTCTCCTGGATCTGTCGCTGGTGCCAGGGGAGATCGCCACCATGGAGTTCGACGGTGGACCGACCGACCGCGACTCGTCCCTGACGGCCGAGGAGATGGAGGCCAGCATCCGTCGGGTGAGCGGCCAGAAGCCGACCGTCACCCGTCTGGAGGCGGGGATCCGCTACAGCGACAACACCCGCCTCGCCGAGACCTACCGGCGTGGTCGCGTCCTGCTCGCCGGGGACGCCGCGCACGTCCATTCCCCGATGGGCGGGCAGGGGCTCAACCTCGGCCTGCAGGACGCGGCCAACCTCGGCTGGAAGCTCGCCTTGGTCGTCCGTGGCCGCGCGCCGGAGCGACTGCTGGACACCTACACCGCCGAGCGGCACCCGGTCGCGGCGCGCGTGCTGCGCAACACCCGCGCCCAGACGGCCCTGATGCGCCCCGGCCCGCAGGTGGACGCGCTGCGCGAGGTCATCTCTGAGGTGCTGGAGATCCCCGACGTCAAACAGCGCTTCATCGACATGGCCAACGGGCTGGACGTCGACTACGCGCCGCAGTCGACGTATCCGCTGGTCGGCCGGTTCATGCCCGCCCTTGAGACCGACGTTCGGAACGAGACCAGCGCGGCGCTGTGCCAGGGACGGGGCGTTCTGCTCGATCTGAAGGGCTCGACATGGGTCCATGCGGCGGCGGACGGGTTCGCCGACCGTGTCCAGGTGGTCAGCCCGCGCGGGGGCGCCCCCGGGTTCGCCGCCGTGCTCATTCGTCCTGACGGCTACGTCGCCTGGGCGTCTCCCGACAACGGGTCGGCAGATCCCGCGGGCTTGGCCGACGCGCTCGCCGACTGGTTCGGCCCGACGGCATCATGACCGCCTGGTGTGTCGCAGGGATCGGGTCGCCGGCATCTCTAGTTCGACCAGCTACAACAGCAAGGAGCGCACAATGAATGCTCGATTGAACCTCTTCGGCGACCCGACCGCGACCGCAGCCAAGGCCGCGAGGCACTTCGGCTCGGCGAGCAAGACGATCCTCCAGGAGTCGACGCTGCCGGCCGCGACCCAGAAGCTGGTGGTGCTGCGCGCGAGTCAGATCAACGGCTGCGGTTACGCCACCGATGTGTGGAGCAAGAACGCCGCGCACGCCGGGGAGACCTCCACCCGCATCAACCTGGTCGCGGCCTGGCGGGAGTCCACGGTGTTCACCGACGCCGAGCGCGCTGCCCTGGAGTTGACCGAGCAGGGCACCCGTATCGCCGATGCGGCCGGTGGCGTCACCGACGAGGCCTGGGCGAACGCCGCCAAGCACTACGACGAGGACCAGCTCTCCGATCTCGTGATGCTCATCGCCCTCATCAACGCCACCAACCGCATGGGCGTCATCGTCCGGCAGCGCGGCGGCGACTACCAGCCCGGCCAACTCGGATAACCAGAAGCAGCCGACGTCTCCAGTTCGTAAGACACCGCGCGAACGATCCGCGCGGTGCACAACTTCAACGAGTGAGGACGAAGTCATGGAACCCCGTTTCGACCTGATGGCCAACGAGCTCGGCGCCAAGATCGCCAAGCGGATCTACAATGTCGCCCTGGCGATCGTCCAGTCGCCGCTGCCCCAGACCACCCAGGACCTGGTGATGCTGCGCGCCAGCCAGATCAACGGCTGCGGCTTCTGCGTCGACTACCACACCAAGGATGCCGCGGCCGCCGGCGAAACCGCGGTCCGCGTCAACCTGGTCGCCGCCTGGCGCGAGTCCACCGTGTTCACCGAGGCCGAGCGGGCCGCGCTGGCGCTGGCCGAGGAGGGCACCCGGATCGCCGACGCCCACCAGGGCGTGTCCGACCAGACCTGGGCGCAGGTGCGCGAGCACTACGATGACGACCAGATCGTCGCGCTGGTCTCCCTGGTCGCCATGATCAACGCGAACAACCGACTCAACGTGATCGTGCGCAAGCCCGGGGGGTCCTACCAGCCCGGCATGTTCGCCGACATGGCGAACTGACCAGCAGCCGAATCGCGGCCCGGCCCAGGATCATTCGATCCGGCCGGGCACGCGCACCTCACACAGCGAGGGCCATGCGCGGATCAACGGCCCGCTGCTCTTGGCCGACCAGTGGATGCGGGTTCCCGCAGGCAGGCTGCAGCTGCTCGATATCGGCATCGGTTAGCGGCTGCCAGTCTCCGTACGGGACGATCGCGCCGTCGTCGTAGCCCGGATCGCCGCGCGTCAGCCGCACCGCGGCGAAAGCGCAGCGGCGGCGGATGCCGTCGGGTCTTCGAATACCAGGCATGGGCCCATGGCGGTCCTCCCAGCGGCGAGCGGATCAGAACTCGTCGACGTCCTCGCCGTAGGTGACGTCCAGGTCTGCGGCGAGCGCTTCAGCGAGCTGCTGTGTCTGCGGCCGGTCGATGATGACCTGCCTGAGCGAGCCGACGCCGCGCAGCCTCGACAGGTCGTTGCCGCGCAGATCCAGGTCGCGGTACTGGCCGCCCGAGAACTCGGCCCCCGTCAGGTCGCAGCCGTCGAACAGGACGGCGCTGAAGTCGACGGAGGCGAACTCGGTCTCCCGCAGGGAGCACTTGGACAAGATCACCGGGCCGGTGGCTCGCACATGCGTGAAGGTCGCGTAGTCCAGTCGGCAGTTCTCCAGCAGGACGTTGTCCAGGGTGAGGTCTGTGAGGGCCGCGCCCATCAGCTTGCAGCCGGTGAAGACCACACGGGAGACCTTGCTGTCCGTCCAGCGTAGATCCGAAAGGTCACAGCCGGAGAAGGTCACCGAATCGACGCGCAGCTCCTCGAACCGGGTGCGTTGGGCTACAGCCTCGGTGATGCGGCCGCCCAGCAGGTGAACGCCGGTCAGTGCGAGCTCCCGCAGCTGCACGTCGGCATAGGTGAAGTCCGCGATGCGGTCCTGGCGGGGGTCCAGCGAGGCGACGACGGACAGGTCGTCCTCGTGCAAGGCGGGCAGGGTGACGCTCGTACGGCGGATCGTGCGGGTCTCCATCACAGTGCCTTCCACGGCCGGTGCCAGTTGCCCGCGGCGGACGCACAGCCAGCGACGCCGGTCCATCTCCCCCAGCCGGCTTCCACTCCGCCCGGCAGCCTGCCCGTCTGCGTGGGTATCCAACTCACCACGGTACGACGTGGCGGTTCGCCAGGTGTACGAAAGGCTCGCTAATGGCGCACCCATAGGATGCAAGAGCTAACGAATCACCACACGCGGTGGACGTTAGCCGAGCGTTCCGCGCAGCGGATTCGGCCGATCGCGGTAGCATCGGTGATTGATCTCGTGAGCGGCCTCCAACCTGTGGTGCTTACGGACGGCACCCGTTGATCAGACCCGCAATGCGCGGGTGTGGGCGCTTCACGCCATAATCCAACCGATGTCCACGATTTCCTTTCTTTCTCGGAGAGTCTGGAGAGGCACCCCACCTGGGCGCGGATTTTCGAAGGTGTGAGCAACGGAAGCCTACCCAAGCGGGGGAGTTCAAGGACCGAACCGAGCCCAGACGACCTTCCCCCTATGCGGGGACGACTGCCAGCCGAGTCGTCCGTTCGTCAGCTCCCGGACCAGGAACAGTCCACGGCCGGTCTCGCCGGCCTTCTCCGGATCGATGATTCGCGGCATCGTCGCGTTGTCAGGGTCCCAGACCCCGACCTCCATTACCGGATGCGCTGGACAGGCGACCCACACGTTGATCAGGGCCCCCGGGTACTGACGGGCCGCGTTCGTGGCCAGTTCGGTCAGGATCAGCCGCCCAAGATCCCGCAGGTCCGCTAGACCCCACGTTTCGACGGCTTGGTCAACCAGGTTTCGGACCAAGTAGACGTTTTCCGGGCAAGCGTGCATTTCGAGTGTGAACCGGTCCGGGGGTGTCCATTCATCTACCTGTAGAGCCGTCATAACCGTGCCTCTTCTTTCGCTGGAGACCTCACCGTCGGCTGTGGATTGCGGACTGGTCCCATCGTCCACGAACGTGGATACTTACGGTGACCACTAGCGACTCAGTGGCACCGCGATGGCGTGCCGGGATTTGGCCGGTGGTTGAGCAGTGGTCGCTAGTGGTTATTCGCAACCTCGATGACGTACGGAGTGGTCGTGGCAGTGAAAAGGCACCATCGACCTCATCCCCTTCGGGCATTCGGAAATGAGGTCAGGCGATACCGGGAGCGAGCCGACATATCCCAGGCCCAGCTCGCGGACAAGATCCACATCAGCAGCTCACACATCGGCAAGATCGAGCGCGGTGAAACACGGTGTGACCGCTCACTGGCCGTGGCAATGGACGAGGTGCTCGACACCAGAGAGGCCCTGCCGTCCCTCTGGGACGAACTGGTGAAGGACGCGGCCTTCCCTACGTGGTTCGACTGGCCAGAGGTCGAGGCGAACCCGGACACGATCGTCCTGGAGTCCTACGAGAACTGCGTTGTGTACGGACTCCTACAAACCGCCGACTACGCCGGGGCCCTGCTTCGTGGAGACGAGGTGACCGTCTCGGCTCGCATGAGTCGGCAAGAGATCCTCACTCTGGAGGACCCGCCTCCACCGCGGCTATGTGTACTCCTCGCCGAGAACGTTCTGACGAATGAGGTCGGGGACAAGAAGATCATGCGTGAGCAGCTAGAACACCTACTCATGATGTCCTCGGACAGGATTCAGATCCACGTCGTACCGAACCCGATGCCCACGACTGGAACGGATGGCTCGTTCTCCATCGCTACTCTGGCTGATCGCAGCGAGCTCGCGTTCGTTGAGACCGCCGCTCGCGGGTTCACCCTCAGCGAGCGGGAGGATATACAGACGGTCTCGGAGAAGTTCGCGGACATCAGGGCCCGCGCCTTGCCGCTGGACTTGTCGAGAGACTTCATCCGCAGGGTCATGGAGGAGCGATGGGCCTAAACAGCGTCGACTGGCGCAAGAGCAGCCGTAGCGGTGGCGGCGGCGGCAACTGCGTCGAACTGGCCGTCATCCAGAAGGGTTCCAGCCAGGGGTAGTCCGGCCTCGGCCGGCCAGGCGGGCCCCTCTCACCGAAGTGCGGGGGGCTTCGCCATGTATTACCCGGCAAAAGGCCTGTTCGTGCTGGCTATGACTATGGCAGTCGTGGTGTGGGTGGTGCTCCGGCCCCGCCGCCCGGCCGGCTTCGTCTCATGCTGGGGCCGTCGGGACGGCTGTCTCTCCGTGATCTGAACTCGGCTTGGCGGTGCCGGCTGAGGTCGCTTCGGTGGCGGTGTAAAGGACCTCGCGGGCCTGCTCCGCGGCGCGGATGAGGCTCTCGCCGACGAAGTCGAGGAAGCGGGCGGCGTTCTCCAGGCGGGCGGCGGCCGGGGTTCCGGGACCGAGGATGCCGACGCCCTGCCGCGCGGCCTCGACGAACTCGTCGTTGGATCGGGCGCTGCGGATCATCGACTGGTACCAGAGGTCGTCGTCGACGACGTAGCGCTCGCGGCGGCGTTCGTCGCGTTCCCGGCGGACGAGGCTCTGGCTCTCGAGGAACGTGATCGCTTTGGAGATGGACGCCGGGCTGACCTGGAGGCGCTGGACGAGTTCGGACGCGGTGAGGCTGCCGGAGTCAGTGGTGTAGAGGCAGGCCAGCACCCGGGCCATCATCTTGTTGGACAGGCCCGATTGCATGAAGACGGTGGTGAGGGTCTCCTCGTACTCACGCACAACCTCGGCGTCGCGTCCGTTGAGCTGCGGAGTCGCCTCCGGCCCCCGCGGCGCGGCCTGCCTGCGCCGGTGGGTGCGCTGCTGGGTGGCGCGGTGGGCCAGGTCGGCGCGGTAGCCGGTGGGGCCGCCGTTCCGCATCACCTCACGCGTGATCGTGGAGGTCGGACGATCGAGGCGTCGGGCGATCTCGGCGTAGGGGAGGCTGTCGGCCAGCCCCACCGCGATCTGCTGGCGTTCGGACTGGGTGAGCCTGCCTCCCGGCATCACGACCCCCTTCATGCGCCACGGGGGCTCCATGGCGCTCCTCGGTGTTCCTTGACGCCTCCACCATAGCGTTCATCTTCAATACATTGCAACGGTCGACCACTCCATCGTTGCGTTAAACGAGAGACCGTTGCAATGATTATTGCACTCCCACCTGCATAGATGCTGCTCCTAAGCAAAGATCTTGTTGTGTAGATCTGGAAAGCAACGTAGCGTTTCCATTGTTCGAAACAACGAGCCGCAAGCGCAAGGAGAGCACGATGCAGAAGTTCGACACCCCCGCCCCGATCTCCGCCGTCCTGGACATCCCCGCCGGACGCGTCACCTTCATCGCCGCCGACCGGGCCGACACCACGGTCGAGGTCCTGCCCGCGAACGCCGCAAAGAGCCGCGACGTGAAGGCGGCGGAGCAGACCACGGTCGAATACGCCGACGGCGTCCTGCGGATCGAGGCTGCGGCGGCGAAGAACCAGTACTTCGGCCCGTCGGGATCCATCGAGGTGACAGTCAAGCTGCCCGCCGGTTCCCGGGTCGAGGCCCAGGCCGCCAGCACCGAACTCCGGGCCGTCGGCCGCCTCGGCGACGTCGCCTTCGAAGGCGCGTACCGCCAGATCAAGATCGACGAGGCCGCGAGCGTCCGCCTCACCGCGACCGACGGCGACGTCGAGGTCGGCCGGCTGGGCGGCCCCGCGGAGATCAGCACCCAAAGGGGCGACATCCGGATCGCCGAGGCCACGGGCGGCAAGGTCGTGCTCCGCACCCAGTCCGGCGACATCTCGGTCGGCGCCGCCGCCGGCGTCTCGGCCGCCCTGGACGCCGGCACCTCCTACGGCCGCGTCACCAACGCCCTCAAGAACGATGGCGCCGCCGAACTCGACATCCACGCCACCACCTCCCACGGCGACATCGCCGCCCGCAGCCTCTGACCCGCAGCCTCCAAAGGAGCACCATCATGACCAACCTGGCCATCGCGGCGAACGGGCTGCGCAAGTCCTACCGCGACAAGGACGGCGACAAGGTCGTCCTGGACGGCATCGACCTGGCCGTCCCCGAAGGAACGATCTTCTCCCTGCTCGGCCCGAACGGCGCCGGCAAGACCACCACCGTGCAGATCCTGTCCACGCTGATCCGCGCTGACGGCGGCCAGGTTCAGGTCGCGGGATACGACCTGAACCGTCAGGCCGACGATGTGCGCGGCGCGATCGGGGTGACCGGGCAGTACTCGGCGGTCGACAAGCTGCTGACCGGCGAGGAGAACCTGCTGCTCATGGCCGACCTGAAGCACTTGCCGAAGCGCGAGGGCAAGCAGAAGGCCAAGGAGCTGCTTGAGCAGTTCGACCTGGTCGACGCGGCCGGCAAGCCCGCCGCCACCTACTCCGGCGGCATGCAGCGCCGGCTCGACCTGGCGATGACCCTGGTCGGCGACCCGCGCCTGATCTTCCTGGACGAGCCCACCACCGGCCTCGACCCGCGCAGCCGCCGCGCCATGTGGGGCATCGTCCGCGACCTCGTCAAGAACGGCGTCACCATCTTCCTGACCACGCAGTACCTGGAGGAGGCCGACGAGCTCGCCGACCGCATCGCCCTCCTCGACCACGGGCGGCTGATCGCCGAAGGCACCGCCGAGGAGCTCAAGCGACTCATCCCCGGCGGCCACGTCCTGCTGAAGTTCGCCGACCCGAGCCGTCTCGACGCGGCCCGGCCGATCCTCGGCGTCGGCACCCCCGACCACGACGCGCTCACCCTGCAGGTGCCCAGCGATGGCAGCGTCCGCGCGATCCGCGAGCTGCTCACCCTCCTGGACGAACGCTCGATCGACGTCGCCGAGATGAGCGTCCACACCCCCGACCTCGACGACGTCTTCCTCACCCTCACCGGCCAGCAGACCGACCAGAACAAGGAGGCCCTCCGATGAGCGCCCTCACCCTCGCCACGCGCGACTCCTCCACCATGGTCCGGCGCCAGCTCAAGCGCCTGCTCCGCTACCCGTCCATGACCGTGCAGCTCATCATCACGCCCGTCATCATCCTGCTGCTGTTCGTCTACGTCTTCGGCGGCACCCTCGGCACCGGCCTCGGCGGCGGCCGCCACACCTACATCAACTACGTCGTCCCCGGCATCCTGCTCATGGCGGCCGCCACGGCCGCGACCGGAACCGCCGTCATGGTCGCCACCGACATGACCGAAGGCATCATCGCCCGCTTCCGCACCATGCGGATCTCCCGCGCCTCCGTCCTCACCGGCCACGTCGTCGCCAGCGTCATCCAGCAGCTCCTCGGCATGGCCGTCGTCATCGGCATCGCCCTGGCCATCGGCTTCCGCCCCAACGCGACCCCCGTCGAATGGCTGGCCGCCGCCGGCCTGCTCACCCTGTTCGTCGTGGCCATCACCTGGCTCGCGGTCGCCCTCGGCCTGAAGTCCCCCACCCCCGAGGCCGCCAGCAACGCCCCGATGCCCCTGGTCTTCCTGCCCTTCCTCGGCAGCGGCTTCGTCCCCACCGACTCCATGCCCACCGTCCTGCGCTGGTTCGCCGAATACCAGCCCTTCACCCCGATCATGCAAACCGTCCGCGGCCTCCTCCTCGGCACCCCGATCGGCGACAACGCCGCCATCGCCACCGCCTGGTGCACCGGCATCGCCGCCGTCTCCTACCTCTGGGCCAAGAAGACCTACAACAAGGCCTGACCATGAGCCGGCCGAACAGGGCCGTCAGACCAACAGGTCTGACGGCCCTGAGCCTTTTCACCGCGGGCCCTGCGCGGTTTCGCGCGCGGCGGGGCGGGTCAGCGGCGGTAGAGCGTCAGCTTGTCCTCGCCGACGCGCTCGCGCATCGCCGGGTCCTCGACGCCGAGGCCCTCCTTCTCCGCGCCGACGAGCAGGCCGACCTTGCCGACATGCTGGTTGGTCTGCACCGCGCGGGTCGCCTCGGCGGCCTCGTCCAGGGTGTAGACCATGGACAGCGTCGGGTGGATCATGCCGAGGCCGATCAGGCGGTTGGTCTCGACGGCCTCGTGGTAGTTGAAGCCGTGGCTGCCGACGATGCTCTTGATGTTCATCCACAGGAACCGGTTGTCGTACTCGTGCCGGTAGCCCGTCGACGAGCCGCAGGTGACGATCTTGCCGGCGCGCCGGGTGACGTACACCGACGCCCCGAACGTCTCCGCGCCGAGGTACTCGAAGACGATGTGCGGGTCCTCGCCCGTGAGGGCACGGATGCGCTCGCCGAGCCGCCGCCACGCCTTCGGGCTGCGCAGCCCCTCCTCCCCCACCTCCAGCTCGGTGCGGTTGATGACGTGCTCGCAGCCCTGCCGCCGGACCAGGTCGGCCTTCTCCTCGGAGCTGACCACCGCGACCGGGATGCCGCCGCCGTTCTTGACGATCTGCACGGCGTACGAGCCGAGGCCGCCCGTGCCGCCCCAGACCAGGACGACGTCGCCCTGCCTCATCCGGGCACCGTGCGCGCCGACCAGCATGCGGTACGCCGTGGCCGCGCAGAGCGTGTTGGCCGCCGCCTCCTCCCACGTGAGGTGCGCGGGCTTGCGGATGAGCTGGCTGGCCTTGACGACAGTGAACTCGCCGAACGCGCCGAAGTTGTTCTCGAATCCCCAGGCGAGGCCGCCGCTGGCCACGGCGTCCTCCTGGCTCGCCGGCAGCTGGTCGTCGATCACGCCGGCGTGGATGACGACCCGGTCGCCGACCGCGAAGTTGCGCACGCCGTCGCCGACGCGGACGACGATGCCTGCGGCGTCCGAGCCGAGCACGTGGAACGGCCGGTCGTGCCGGGCCCCCCACGGGCCCGTACGGCCGAGCTTCTCCAGGAACGCGAACGTCGGGATCGGCTCGAAGGTCGCCGACCAGACCGTGTTGTAGTTGATCGCCGCGGCCATCACCGCGACGACGGCCTCGTCCGGTGCCGGTTCGGGCATCTCGACCTCACCGACGTGGATCGAGCGCCGGACGTCCTTGTCCGTCTCACCGTCGAAGATGCCCACCTCGTCCTTGAGCGTGTGCGCGGCGCGGAACCGCGTCGGCAGCTCGCAGGCGAGCAGGTCGGCCGGCCCGGCGCCCGCACGGACCGCTTCGAGTAGATCGGACATGAAACCTCCTAGATCAGCAGCGCGCCCAGATGTCCGGCGAGGGCGTGCACGGCGGGCGGGTCGAGCAGGTTGAGGTGGTGCGCGCCCCGGATCGGGACGACCTCCAGGCGCGGGCACAGATCGCCGAAGCCGTTGGTCTCGTCGAGCTCGTAGCGGGCGTCCCGTACGGTCCACGGCGTCGGCTCGGTCGCCCGGTACAGGACCACGCGCCCGTCGTACGGTTCGGGCCGGTACGCCTCCAGGGACCGCGTGTCCTCGTGCGAGGTGAGCTGGTGGTGCAGGATCGCGGGCGGCAGCGTCTCCATGAGCGGCGCGGCGCGCTCCATCACCAGGGCGAGCTGCGCGTCCTCGTCGAGTGGGCGCAGTTCCTCGACGTCGAGCACGATGCCCAGGTCGTACGTCTCGTTGAGGTAGGCCACGAAGTCGGCGTACCGGCGGGCGGCGGCCTCCGCCGTGTCGTCGACGCGCCGGGGGATCCCCGCGTCGATCAGGGCGAGGAGCTCGACGTCGCCGAGGATCCGGGCGGTCTCGTAGGCCACCACGCCGCCGAACGACCAGCCGCCGAGCCGGTACGGGCCCTCGGGCTGCGCCTCCCGGATCAGCGCGGCGTAGCGCGCGGCGCGCTCCTCGACGCTCGGCGCGTCCGCGAACCGCTCCAGCCCGAAGAACGGGCCGCCGACGAGTGTGGCCAGCTGCTGGTAGACGCCGGTCGTCCCGCCCGCCGGATGAGCGCAGAAGAACGGCCGGCCGCGCGTCGCCGGGCTGAGCGGCCGGACGATGCGGCGCGCGGCCTCCTCCTCGCCCTTACGGATGACCGAGGCGAGGTGCTCGACGGTCGGGTGGGCGAACAGTTCCGCGTCGTCGATCGGGCGGCCGAGCTCCAGTTCGAGGATCTCCAGGACGGTACGAGCCTGGTCCTCGCGCCCGCCAAGAGCGAAGAAGTCGTCGGTGGCCGAGACGCCGTCGACGCCGAGGACGCGTTCGAAGACGCCCGCGACGAGTCGCTCGGAGGCGTCCCGGGCATCGACGAACACCCGTCCGCGCGCCTCCGGGGCGAACCGGCGCCCCGGAGCCTCCGACCCAGGGCCCGCCTCCACCGCGATACGGCGACCCGTGGCCTCCGACGCAGGGCGGCCCGCCTCCGCGGCGATACGGCGGACCTCCGAGGAGGGGCGGCCTCGCGCGCCCGAGGCGGGTCGCGGCTCGGATGCCGGGTCGGCGAGGGCCAGTTCGGTGAGCACCCAGGCGGTCAGCACCTCGACGCTGCCGCCCTGCAGCAGCACCGTGGGGGGCACGGTCAGCTCGAAGTCGTATTCCAGCGCGCTCTTGATGCGGACCGCCACGAGGGAGTCCAGGCCCAGGTCGGTCAGGGCCTGCGCCGGATCCGGGCTGAACCCGAGAACGGTGGAGACCCGCTCGGCGATCCGCTCGCGGACCATCGCGCGGGCGGCGGCGGGCTCGGCGGCGCGCAGCGCCTCCGCTCCGGGCCAGTCGTCCGCGGTCTCCGGGAGCGCGCTCACCAGCGCGGAGAAGTACGGCATCCGGCCGAGCTCGGGGAACGCGGCGACGGCCTGCTCCGGGTCGAAGCGCAGCACCCCGGTGGCCGCCCGGTCGTGGGCGAGCAGCGCCTCGAACGCGTCCGCGCCCTCCTCGGGGGTGATCGGGTCGATGCCGCTCGCGGGGCCGCCGCTCAGGTTCGCCGCGCCGCCGACCTGGGACCAGGTGCCCCAGTTGATCGTGAAGGCGGGCACGCCCCGCTCCCGGAGCGCGCCGGTGAAGGCGTCGACCGCGGCGTTCGCGGCGGCGTACGCGCCCTGGCCCGGCGAGCCGAGCAGGGCGGCGGCCGAGGAGTACACGACCCACCAGTCGAGGTCGCGCCCTCGCACTGCCTCGTACAGCCGATGCGCGCCGTCGACCTTCGGCGACCAGACCCGGTGCAGGTCGGCGGGCTCGATGTCGGTGAAGATCCGGTCGGCGAGCCCGCCGGCGGCGTGCACGACGCCGCGCAGCCGGTCCCCGGCGGCGGCGACCATCCGCTCGGCGACACCGGGCGCGGCGACGTCGCCGAGGACGACGTCGACCTCGACGCCGCTCTCGCGCAGCTCGCTGATCGCCTTCTCCGCCTCGGGCGGCGGTCCGCCGCGGCCGGACAGCACGATCCGTCCGGCGCCGCGCTCGGCCAGCAGCCGGGCGGTGACCAGGCCCAGGCCGCCGTAGCCGCCGCTGATCACGTACGCGGCCCCGCGCCGTACGACCGGGCGCGGGCGCCCGTCGCCGAGGCGTGCCCCGGCCAGCCGGGCGACGTACCGTACTCCGCCGCGCCAGGCGATCTCGGTGTCGGCGGGGCGGGCGTGCAGCTCGGCGGCGATCAGGGCGGCGGCCGGTCCACCGAGGTCGAGGTCGAGGTGGGTGGCGCGCAGGGCCGGCGTCTCGAACCCGAGCACCCGGACCATCGCACCGGCGAACGCCTGCCCCGGCCCGCCCTCGCCCGCTCCGGTCGGGCGGAGCGCACCCCGCGTGACCAGCCACAGGCGCGGCGTCGCCGACCCGCTCGTCAGGCCCCGGACCAGGCCGGAGACGGTGAGCACGAGCCGCTCGTCGGCCAGGTCGGCGGGCAGCAGAACCACGACGTGCGCCGGGGTGCTCGCGGTCACCAGGTCCCCGGCCCACCGCTCGGCGGCGGTCCAGTCGTCGATCTCGTGGACCGCGGGCAGTCGCCCGGCCAGTGGGTCGCCGGGTGCGGCCAGCACGACCGCGTCCGCGAACGGGTCGCCGTCGGCCGCCGGAGACGCCTCCGGACGCGCCGGGCCGGCGTCTCCGCCCGCAGGCGGACCCGATCGCCCCGTGCGTGCGGGCGCCGGGGCCTCGGCCGGTTCCCAGACGATCTCGGCCAGCTTCGTGCTCAGCGGCACCGGCAGTTCGGTGCGCTCGTGGGAGCGCATCCGGATGTCCGTGGCCTCGAGCAGGGTCCGTCCCGCCTCGCCGACCAGGCGCAGGTCTGCGGTGTGACCGTCGTCCGCCGGGCTGAGGCGGATCAGGCAGCGGCCTCCGTGCCGCGTCGGCCCGTGCACCCGCACGGCGCCGATCGACTCCGGCAACCAGACGGTCCGCGCCGGGTCCCCGGCGATCAGGTCGGCGACGGCGGCCAGGCACCGGCCGAACACCCCGGGATGGAGCCGGAAGTGACGGTTGCCCTCCTCGGCCGGTTCGATGGCGACCTCGGCGTCCGCGCCGGTGCCGTCGGCCGGATGGGCGCCGCCGGTCCAGACCGTGGCGGACGCCACCGGGGTCCAGGTGCCGGCGGCGGTGCGCGCGTGCATCTCGACGGTCGCCTCGTCGTCACCGGCCAGGGTGACGGAGGTGGTGACGGTCGTGTGCTCCTCCAGCGGCAGGAACCGGTCCAGGCGCAGCCCGGAGACGGTGACGTCCGGTCCGAGGAGCTCCGCGCCGGCGGCCAGCGCGATCTCGGCGTAGGCGGCGGCGGGCAGAAGGGGCTGCCCGAACGGCCGGTCCGCCCACGGGGACGCCGCCGCCCCGACGTCGGCGCTCCAGACGTGCCGGTCCTCGCCGGGCAGCTCGACGTGCGCGCCGAGCAGCGGATGGAGCCCGGCCGGGCCGCGCGGTGCCGCCGCGATCCAGTGGTGCCGGTGCTCCCACGCCGGGGCGGGCACGTCGACGACGCGTCCCGGCGGCGTGGGCGCGGGCAGGTACCCGTGGACGGTCAGCGTGGCCAGGGCCTCGTGGAAGGTGACGGTGTCGTCGGCCTGCGGCGGCTCGCCCTGACCGGAGCGCCGGGGCGGGCGGCGCAGCGTCGGGACGACGAGCGCGCCCTCGGCGGTCTCGCCGATCGCCTGTGCGAGCAGAGGATGGGCGTTGACCTCGACGAACGCCGTGAACCCGTCCTCGGCGGCGGCGGCGACCGCGTCGGCGAGGCGTACGGTGCGGCGCGCGTTGGCGGCCCAGTAGTCGCCGTCGAAGGCCGGGGCCTCGCGCGGGTCCTCCAGCACGGTGGAGTAGAAGGGCACGTCGGCGGGGCCGCCGCGGACCTGCGCGAGTTCGGCGCGGAGCGGGTCGAGGATGGGGTCGACGGCGGGCGAGTGGCCGGCGCCCTCCGCCTGGACGAGGCGGGCGAGCAGGCCGTCGTCGCCGGCCCGGGCCGCCACGCGGGCGAGCTCCTCGGCGTCCCCGGTGAGGACGGTCTGCCCGAGTGAGGACCGGACCGCCACGTGCACGTCGGCGCCGCTCCGCACGTAGCCGAGGGCGTCGTCTGCGCCGCAGCCCAGGACGAGCATCGCGCCGCCGCCCGCCTCGGCGAGGCCGTCGAGCAGGCGCGCCCGGGTGGTGATGACCTGGACGCCGTCGGCGAGGGACAGCGCGCCGGCGGTGACGGCCGCGGCCACCTCGCCCATCGAGTGGCCGATCACCGCGCCGGGTTCGGCGCCGTACGAGCGCAGCAGTGCGGCCAGCCCGACCTGCAGACCGAAGAGAGTGGTCATCGTGCGGTACACGCCCGTGACCCGCTCGCCGCTCTCCAGGACGTCCCACAGCGAGAACCCCGCCTGCGCGGCGAACGGCCCGTCGAGCGCGTCGACGGCGGCGGCGAACGCCGGTTCCTCGGACAGGAGGCGCCGGCCCATGCCGGGCCGCTGCGCGCCGTACCCGGAGAACACCCAGACCGGCGGGGCGTCCCGGCCGATCGTGACGCCGGTGATGCGGGGCGCGCGGAGGGCCTCGGCGAGCGCCGCGCGGTCGCGGCCGACGACGGCGGCGGCCGCCCGGCCGCGCCCGAAACGGCGGCTCAGCGTGCGGGCGACGTCCGGCAGCGCCGTGTCGGGCGCGGCCTCCAGCCAGTCGGCGAGGTCGGCGGCGTACGGCCCGATCCGGCCGGCCTCGACGTCAGAGAGCAGAAGGGTGTGGACGGCCGGCCCTCGGCGGCGGCGCGGCCGTTCCTCCTCGGCGGGCGCCTGTTCGAGGACGACGTGCGCGTTCGTGCCGCCGAAGCCGAACCCCGAGATCCCGGCGAGGGCGGGACGGCCGGTCTCGGGCCAGGGCGTCTCCTCGGCGGCCACGGCCAGCCCGAGCCCGGGGAAGTCGATGTGCGGGTTCGGCTCGCGGTAGTGGAGGCTCGGCGGGATCCGCCGGTGGGCCAGCGCGAGGACGACCTTGATCAGCCCGGCGACGCCGGCGGCGGCCTCCAGGTGCCCGAGGTTGGACTTGACCGACCCGATCAGGACGGGCCGGCCGTCCGCGTCCGGCCCGCCCAGGGCGGTGCCGAGGGACCGGCGGTCCCCATCCGGCCCGCCGAGGGCGGTGCCGAGAGCGGTGCCGAGGGCGCGGGCCTCGATCGGGTCGCCGAGGAGGGTGCCGGTGCCGTGCGCCTCCACGTAGTCGGGCCTGCGGAGACCGGTGTACGCCGAGCGGACGACCGCGACCTGGGCCTCGGCGTTCGGCGCGACCAGGCCGTTGGAGCGGCCGTCGGAGTTGACCGCCGAGCCGCGGATCACCGCCAGCACGCGGTCACCGTCGCGCCGCGCGTCCGACAGCCGCTTGAGGACGATGGCACCACAGCCCTCGGCGCGGACCATGCCGTCCCCGGACGCGTCGAAGGGCTTGCAGCGGCCGTCCGAAGCGGTGGCGCCGCCCAGGTCGAACGTCTTGGTGATCAGCGGCGACAGCAGGACGTTGACGCCGCCGGCGACGGCCAGGTCGCTCTCGCCCTCACGCAGGGACCGTACGGCCAGGTGCGTCGCCACGAGCGACGACGAGCAGGCCGTGTCCACGATCATCGAGGGGCCGCGAAGGTCGAGGAGGTAGGACAGCCGGTTCGCGACGATGCTCAGCGCGGCGCCGGTGGCGGTCCAGGGCCGCAGCGGCGCGGTCCCGGTGACGTAGCCGTACTCGGGGGCGGAGACGCCCACGAACACGCCGGTGCGGCTGCCGCGCAGGCTCGGGGGCGCGACGCCGGCGTGCTGGAACGCCTCCCACGCGACCTCGAGCATGAGCCGCTGCTGCGGGTCCATGACCTCGGCCTCGTCGGGCGTGATGCCGAAGAACCGGGAGTCGAAACCGGCGATGTCGTCGAGGAACCCGCCGAGGCGGGTGACGTCCTCGAGCGTGCCGTCGTCGAAGGCGTCCCACCGGCCGTCGGGGACCTCGCGGACGGCGTCACCGCGGTCCAGGAGAAAACGCCAGTACGCCTCGGGCCCGAACACGCCGCCGGGAAAACGGCAGCCGATTCCGATCACCGCAATAGGTTCGGTGGAATCCACCGTGGCCGATTCCGGCCGATTCACAAAATCACCGTCCGGAGCGGAGAATTCACCGTGGGCGATGGCGTCGACGAGCCGGGCGATGGTCGGGTGCTCGTATACGAGGGTGGCGGGCAGTCGCATGCCGACGAGGCGTTCGAGCTCGCCGGCGATCGCGACCGCATCGCGCGAAGTCAGGCCGAATTCATCCAGCGGCCGGTCAGGGGCGACCTCGGCGGGGGGCATCCGGCAGCGGCTCGCCACGGCGTCGATGAGAAAGCGGCGAATCGCCGGCTTTCCGGGTCGGCGAGGGCCGGCTTCGCCGGGCTCGGTAGCCGCCATTTGTGCTACCCCCATTACACACGGTCACATGGGAAAAGAAGGCAGAAGAAGTGAACACAGTGTCTTATCCGGCATGAGTCTCGATGCGCACATAGGCCACTTTTCTCTCAGGCGCCTTGTCACGGCGATGACAAGACTCGCGGTGGCGAATATGGCGTTATAGGTCGAATGACCCGCGCGCGACATGGATGGACGCTCACTGTGATCGCGGTCGCCGGGTTCATGACCACGCTGGACAACACGGTCGTGAACGTCGCGCTGCCGTCGATCCAGCGTGACCTGCACATCTCCCTGTCCACGCTGGAATGGGTCGCCACCTCGTACATCCTGATCTTCGCCAGTCTGATGCTCGCCGGCGGCCGGATGGCGGACGTGTACGGCCGCAAGAAGATCTTCCTGATCGGCCTGGCGATCTTCACGGCGGCGTCGGGCCTCGCCGGGCTGGCGCAGACCGCCGAGACGCTCATCGCGGCCCGGGTCGTCCAGGGCGCCGGCGGCGCGCTCGTCATCCCGGCCGGGCTGGCGCTCGTCACCGTCGGCCGCACCGAACGGGAGCAGGCGACCGGCACCGTCGTCTGGGTCGGCTCCGCCGCCCTGGCCCTGGCCCTCGGCCCGCTGACGGGCGGCTACATCGCCCAGCACTGGGCCTGGAACTGGATCTTCCTCATCAACCTCGCGCCCGGCGTCCTCGTCGTCATCCTGGGCCTCCTCGTGATCCCGGAGTCGCGGGACACCACCGCCGACGGCGTCGACCTGCCCGGCATGCTCGCCTCCGGCACCACGCTGTTCGCCGTCACGTACGCGCTCAGCGAGGTCTCCGCGCACGGGTGGGGCAGCGCCGTGGTCCTCGGGGCGTTCGCGCTGGCCGCCGTGGGGCTCGTGGCGCTGATCACGGTCGAGCGGTGGGCGAGCACACCGATGATCGACCTGGTGTTCTTCCGCAGCCGGGCGTTCGCGGGCGGGGTCGCGGTGCAGATCCTGTGGGGCGTCGGCTTCAACGGCGTGCTGTTCTACGCCTCGCTGTTCCTGCAGCAGGTGCTGCGGTTCTCCCCGACCAGGACCGGCTCGGTGTTCCTGCCGCCGGCCGTGGTCATCGCCGTCCTGACCCCCGTGTCGTTCTGGGTGGGCAAGAAGATCGGCGCCCGGTCCACGATCGCCTGGGGCCTGGTGCTCATGGCCGCCGGGATGACGGCCTTCGCGCTGCTGCGCCCCGGTGACGGCTACGTCGACCTGCTGCCCGGCGTCGCGCTCATCGGCGTGGGCTCGGCGCTGAACATGCCGCTGACCGCGTACGTCCTGGGCTCCGTTCCCGACGAGCGATCCGGCGTCGCGGGCGGGATCCTCAGCGTCGCGCGGGAGGTCTCCGGGGCCTTCGGCATCGCCGTCATCGGCCTGATCATCGCCGCCCGACAGAGGTCCGAGGTGGCCTCCGGGGTGCGCCACGCCGCCGCGTTCGAACACGCCACCTCGATCGGGCTGCTGTGCGGCGCCGGTCTGGTCTGCCTCGGCGCGCTGATCGCCGTCGTCTCGTTGCCGGCCCGCAAACGCCGGGCGCGGCACGCCCTGCCCTACAGCCCCGCCCGGGGCGAGGCCGCCGACCACCCCGCCGTGCGGCCCGAGGACCGCCCGCCCCTCCTGACCTGGTCACCCCCTGCCGAGAGCACCCGGTGACCGCGGTGGCGCGCACCATCGTCATCATGGCGGCCGGCTCACGCGGCGACATCCAGCCCTGCGTCGCGCTCGGCCGGGGACTGGCCGCGCGCGGAAACGGCGTACGCCTGATCGTCGCCGCCGGCCACGAGCCGCTCGCCGCCGGGCTGGACACCGCCGTCCTGTCCGTCGACCCGGCCCGGCTCCTGGAGACCGACGAGGTCCGCGAGTGGCTGCTGAACGGCCGCGACCCCGTGCGCTTCATCTCGGGGTTCAAACGGCTGATCCGGCCCATGGCCGAGATGCTGCTCGAGGAGGTCCTGTCCGCCTGCAAGGACGCCGACCTGCTGCTGTTCCCGACGCTGGGATTCATCGGTCACCACCTCGCCGAGTACCTGGGCGTCGACGAGGCACTGATCCACTTTCAGCCCAGCCACCCGACGAGCGCCTTCCCGCACCCGCTCGTGCCCCGGGCGTTCGGGGCCGAACGGCTGAGCTTCCACCTGGTGGACCAGATCGCCTGGCAGCTCGGCCGTCCGATCCTCAACCCCTGGCGCCGCGACGCGCTCGGCCTGCCCGGGCTCTCCCTGCGCGGCCCGATGCGCGGCGTCCGGGACGTCCCGGTGCTGGCCTGCTTCAGCGAGGCCGTCGTGCCGCGCCCGCCGGACTGGCCTGGGCACGTCCACACCACCGGCTACTGGTTCCTCGACGAGCCCGCCTGGACGCCCGGCCCACGGCTCGCGGACTTCCTCGCCTCCGGTCCGCCCCCGGTGTACGTCGGGTTCGGCAGCATGAAGCCCCGCGACCCGGAGGCGACGTTCCGGATGGTACGGGCGGCGCTGCGCGGCGCGGGCGTGCGCGGGATCGTCGCCCTCGGGGAGGGCCAAGAGGCCGACGACGACCTCTTCGTGGTCGGGGACGTGCCGCACTCGTGGCTGTTCCCCCGGACGCTCGCGGCCGTCCACCACGGCGGCGCGGGCACCACCGCCGCCGCGCTGCGCGCCGGGATCCCCGCCGTCGTCTGCCCGTTCTTCGGCGACCAGCCGTTCTGGGGCGCACGGGTGGCGGCGATCGGCGCCGGCCCGCCCCCGCTGCCGATCAAGCGACTGGGGCCGGGGGCTCTCGCCGAACGGATCACCAGGACCGTACGCGACGAGGCGATGCGTCACAGGGCGGCGCGGATCGGCCGCCGGATCGCGGCGGAGGACGGCGTCGGCCGCGCCTGCGCCGCGCTGGAGGCGGCCCGAAAGGGGCGGGGGCGGCCATGAACCATCACAGGAACGGGGACGGTCGATGACGAGCTTCGTGCACCACCTGCGCGCCCAGGTCGCGCGATTCGGAGACGACCGCTGGTACGCGCTGGCCGACGACCGCGACGGCGAGCTCGTCGAGCTGGAGCGGGCGACGTTCGCGGACCTGGACCGGCGCGCGCGGTCGGCGGGCGCCTGGCTCGCCCGCCAGGGGATGGCCGAGGAGGCGGCCCTGCTGCTCTACCCGGCAGGGTTGGAGTTCCTCCGCGTGTTCCTCGGCTGCCTGTACTCCCAGGTCATCGCGGTGCCGTCCCCGTTGCCGTCGACCGATCCACGCGCGCTGGAACGCGCGGAGGGCATCATCAAGGACGCCGACATCCGGATGGTGCTCACGGACGCGGCGAACGCGCCGCTGCTCACCTCGTGGCTGCGCGAGAGCGGACTGGACGGCCGGGTCGCGTGC
This sequence comes from Actinoallomurus purpureus, assembly GCF_024055795.1. Taxonomy (GTDB): domain Bacteria; phylum Actinomycetota; class Actinomycetes; order Streptosporangiales; family Streptosporangiaceae; genus Actinoallomurus; species Actinoallomurus purpureus. The sequence continues at coordinate 128,357 of NZ_JAMXMY010000019.1, forward strand.
GTGGCCACCGACATCACCGCGCTCCCCGACCCCGCCACGTGGGAGATGCCCGACCTGGGGCCGGACACGCCCGCGTACCTGCAGTACACCTCCGGCTCCACCAGCGAGCCGCGCGGCGTGCTGCTCTCCCACGGCAACCTGCTGCACAACTCGGCGCAGATCTACACGGTCCTCGGGCGTCCCGAGGAGGGGATCGGCGCGGGCTGGCTGCCGCACTACCACGACATGGGGCTGATCGGCCTGCTGCTCCAGCCGCTGTACGCGGGCGGCAGCCTGGTCTTCTCCTCACCCGTGTCGTTCGTGATGAAGCCGGTGCTGTGGCCGCGGATGATCAGCCGATACCGGGCCGGGTACACCGTCGCGCCGAACTTCGCCTACGAGTGGCTGGTGCGCGGGGTCAAGGACGACCAGCTCGCCGACCTGGACCTGTCCTCGCTCGCGTGGGCCCTCAACGGCGCCGAGCCGGTCCGCACCGCGACGCTGGAGAAGGTCGTACGGCGGTTCGGCCCCGTGGGGTTCCGCCGCGAGGCCTGGGCGCCGGGCTACGGCATGGCCGAGGCGACGCTCCTCGTCACCGGCACCGAGCGCGGCCACGGCCCGGTCGTCGGCCGGTTCGACGCCGCCGCCCTGGAACAGGGCCGCGCCGAGCCGTCGGCGCCGGGAGGTCGGTCGGGGCCGGTTGGTCGGGAAGGAAACAGCGTGGAGCTGGTCGCCTGCGGCCGGCCGATCGACCTAACCGTACGGATCGTCCGCCCGGAGTCGGCCGAGCCGCTGCCGGACGGCCGGATCGGCGAGATCTGGGTCGCCGGCGGCAGCGTCGCCCTCGGGTACTGGCAGCGCGCCGAGCCGAGCGAGGAGACCTTCCGGGCGCGCCTGTCCACCGGGGAGGGGCCGTTCCTGCGCACCGGCGACCTCGGCTTCCTGCGTGACAGCGAGCTGTACGTCACCGGCCGGCTCAAGGATCTGATCATCGTCAACGGCCGGAACATCTATCCACAGGATGTGGAGGAGGCGAGCCGGGGCGTCCACCCCGCGGCCCGCGCCGCCGCCGCGTTCGGCGTGGAGAGCGGGCGCGAGCACGTCGTGCTCGTCCAGGAGGTACGCCCCAAGGACCTGGGCGACCTCACGTACGAAGGCCTCGCCAGGAAGATCAAGGGTGAGCTGGCGCGGGCGTTCGGCCTGCCCTCGATGAACGTCGTCCTCGTCCAGCGGGGCGGCGTCGGCAAGACCACCAGCGGCAAGATCCAGCGCCGGCGGATGCGTGCGGCGTTCCTGGCGGGCGAGATCAGTCCCTTGCACGCCGAGCTCGAACCCGAGCTCCGAGCCCTCACCGGCGGATAGACCGGGCTCCCCCCTCACCCGGTGCACAACCCCTGACGGAGGCCCCCTCCATGCCCAGTGAAACCCTGATCCGCGACTGGCTCACCCAGCGCGTCGCCGAGTACCTCGAACGGTCCCCCGCGGACATCGACCCGTCGGCGATGCTCGCCGAGTACGGCATGGACTCGGTGTACTCGATGAGCCTGTGCGGCGACATCGAGGCGGAGTACGGACTGGACGTCGAGCCGACCCTCGCCTGGACCCACCCGACCATCGACGCCCTCGCCGCCCACCTCGGCGAACGCGTCGGTGACCGGCCCGCCACCGACCCGGCCTGACCTTCCGTGTCCACCTCCTGGCCACTGTCGGCGGCGCAACGCGGCGTCTGGTACGCCCAACTGCTGAATCCGGACGCCCCCGTCCAGGTCGCGCAGTACGTCGAGATCGACGGGCCGGTCGACTCCGGCGTCTTCACCGCCGCCGTGCGCGCCTGCGCGCACGAGATCGAGGCGGTGCACGTCCGCCTCGTCGAGTCCCCGGCCCCGTCCGCGGGCCCGCCGGAGCAGGTCCTCGACCTCGCGCCGGTCGAGGTGCCCGTCGTCGACCTGAGCGGCGAGGCCGACCCCCGGGCCGCCGCCCGCGCGTGGATGCGCGCGGACTCCTCCGCCCCGGTCGACCTGATGGCCGGACGGCTGTTCTTCAACGCGCTCCTGCGCCTCGGCGACGACCGTCACCTGTGGTACCTGCGCTGCCACCACCTCGCCGTCGACGGCTACAGCGGCCCGCTGATCACGCGGCGGCTCGCCGAGGTCTACACCGCGATGGTCGACGGGCGGCCGTACGGCGCGGGGACCCTCGGCTCGCTGGAGGTCCTGCTCACCGAGGACGAGGAGTACCGCGCGTCCCGCCGCTTCGAGCGCGACCGCGCCTACTGGCTCGAGCGGTTCGCCGGTCTTCCCGACGCCCCGACGCTGCCCGGCGCCCCGTCCCTGCCCGACGCCCCGTCGCTGTCCGTTCGCCCCGCCCACGGCACGCGGCCGTCCGCGCGGTTCATCCGCGAGTCCGGCCGGCTGAGCCCGGCCGAGGCCGACGCGCTGACGTCCGCGGCGCGGGTGCTGGACACCACCCTTACCGGGCTGACGATCGCGGCCGCCGCGGCGTACACCGCCCGGCTGTGCGGCGTCTCCGACGTCGTCCTCGGTCTCGCGGTCACCGCGCGGACCACCCCGGCGGCACGCCGCACGCCCGGGATGCTGTCGAACGTCCTGCCGCTCCGGCTGACCGTACGGCCCGCCGACTCGGTCCGCGACCTGACCCGGCAGGTGACCGAGCGGGTCGGGCGGCTGCTGCGGCACCAGCGGTACCGCCTGGAGGACCTGCGCCGCGACCTCGGCCTCCTCGGCGACGCGCGCCCCCTCTACGGTCCGCTGATCAACATCATGGGGTTCGAGCACGACCTGGACTTCGCCGGTCACCGGGGCGTCCCCCACGTGCTGACCACCGGCCCGGTCGAGGACCTCGCCGTCAACGTGTACGAGGGCGCCACGGGCGAGGGCACCCGGATCGACATCGACGCCCACCCCGAGCGGTACACCCCGGCGGAGGTCGCCGCCCACCACGCCCGCTTCCTGGACTTCCTGCGCACCCTCGGGACCGCCGCTCCGGACCGCCCGATCGGCGTACTCGACGTCGCACTCCCGGAAGAGCGGGCCGCGGCCCTCGAGCAGCAGCCCGTGGTACAGGAGCCGTCCGGGTCCCCGCAGAGCGGCCGCGCGATGCTCGCGGAGCCGTTCGCGTCACCGCGCGCCCGCCGGGCGACGATCCCGGAGCTGTTCGCCGCGCGCGCGGCGCACCGGCCGGACGCCGTCGCGGTCACCCACGCCGACATCTCCCTCACGTACGGGGACCTGAACGCGCGGGCGAACCGGCTGGCCCACCGCCTCATCGCCCTCGGCGCCGGGCCCGAACGGCTCGTCGCCCTGGCCCTTCCGCGCTCCGCCGACCTCGTCGTCGCGATCCTCGCCGTGCTCAAGTCCGGCGCCGCGTACGTCCCGATCGACCCGGACTACCCGGCGAACCGCGTCGCGGCCATGCTGGAGGACGCCGACCCCGCGCTCGTGCTCACGACCGCGACGGCGGACCTGCCCGCGGAGGTCGAACGGGTGACGCTCGACGACGCCGCCCTCGCCGGGTACCCGGGCGACGATCCCGTCGTGCCGCTGCGGTCCGAGCACCCCGCGTACGTCATCTACACGTCCGGATCGACCGGACGGCCCAAGGGCGTCGTCGTCCCCCACGAGAACGTCGTACGGCTTCTCGACGCCACCGACCACTGGTTCGGGTTCGGGCCGTCGGACGTGTGGACGCTCTTCCACTCCTGCGCCTTCGACTTCTCGGTGTGGGAGCTGTGGGGCGCCCTGCTGTACGGCGGCCGCCTCGTCGTCGTCCCGTACGACGTCAGCCGCTCCCCTGAGGACCTCCTCCGCCTGCTCGACGACGAGCGCGTCACCGTGCTCAACCAGACGCCGTCGGCGTGGGGCCAGCTCATGCGCGCCGACCGGGACAAGACCCGCGACCTGGCGCTGCGGTATGTGATCTTCGGTGGTGAGGCGCTCGACCCGTCGCGGCTCGCCGACTGGTACTCCCGGCACGCCGACGACGCGCCCGTCCTCGTCAACATGTACGGCATCACCGAGACCACGGTGCACGTCACGTACGCGCCGCTGGACTCCGCGAGCACCGCCGCCGGGCCGGCCGGCATGATCGGCGTCGGCATCCCCGACCTGCGGGTGTACGTCCTGGACGCGGCGCTGCGGCCCATGCCGCCCGGCGTGACCGGTGAACTGTACGTCGCGGGTGCCGGTCTGGCGCGCGGCTACCTCGGCCGTCCGGACCTGACCGCCGAGCGGTTCGTCGCCGATCCGTACGGCCCCGGCCGCATGTACCGCACCGGCGACCTGGCCCGCCGGCACGCCGACGGCCGCCTGGAGTACGTCGGCCGGGCCGACCACCAGGTGCAGCTGCGCGGCTTCCGGATCGAGCTCGGTGAGATCGAGGCCGTCCTCGCCGCCCACCCGTCCGTCGACGACGTCGCGGCGGTCCTGCGCGAGGACGGACCGGAGGACGACCGGCACCGCCGCGTCGTCGCGTACGTCACGGGCCCCGACGCCGATCCGGCCGCGCTCCGCGACCTGACGCGGCGGAACCTCCCCGGTCACATGGTGCCGTCGGCGGTGGTGGTCCTGGACGCGCTGCCGCTGACGCCGAACGGCAAGGTGAACCGCCGCGCCCTGCCCGCCCCCGAGGTCGAGGCGTCCTCACGCGGCCCGCGCACACCGGTGGAGAAGGTGCTGTGCGAAATCTTCGCCGAAGTGCTCGGCGTCCCCTCCGTCGGAATCGATGACGGCTTCTTCGACCTGGGCGGGGACTCACTCCTGGCCACCCGCGTCACCGCCCGCACCCGGTCGGTCCTCGGCATCGAACTCCCCGTCCGCGCCCTGTTCGAGAACCCCACCGTCACCGGCCTCGCCGCCACGCTGGACGCCACCGGGCCGGCCCGGCCCGCGCTCGTCGCCACCGGGCGGCGACCGGAACCGGTCCCGCTGTCGTACGCGCAGCGGCGGCTGTGGTTCCTGAACCGGCTGGACGGCCACGCGGCGACCTACACGCTGCCCGTCGCCCTCCGGCTGACCGGTGACCTGGACGCCGACGCGCTGCGGGCGGCCCTGACCGACCTCGTCGCGCGGCACGAGGTGCTGCGGACGGTCTATCCGCAGCAGGGCGACGGCGAGCCCTGTCAGGTGGTGCTGGACGGCGTACGGCCCGAGCTGCCCGTGACGCGGACCGGTGACCTGGAGTCCGCGCTCGCGGAGGACGCCGCGCGGGGGTTCGACCTGTCGGGCGAGATCCCGCTGCGCGCCCGGCTGTACGCGGTCGGGCCGGGTGAACATGTGCTGCTGGTGGTGCTGCACCACATCGCCGCCGACGGCTGGTCGTTCGCGCCGTTGGCCCGCGACCTGATCGGCGCGTACGCCGAGCGGGCGGCGGGCCGGGAGCCGTCCTGGGAACCCTTGCTGGTGCAGTACGCCGACTACGCCCTCTGGCAGCGGGAGCTGCTCGGATCGGAGGACGACCCCGGCAGTCTCATCTCCCGGCAGGTCGCCTACTGGCGCGAGGCCCTGGCCGGCCTGCCCGACCAGCTGGACCTCCCCGCCGACCGGCCCCGTCCCGCTCAGAGGTCCTATGCGGGCGGGCGGGTTCCGGTGCGGCTGGACCCGGCGCGGCTGGCCGCGCTCGCGCGCGAGACCGACGCGAGCGTGTTCATGGTGGTGCAGGCGGCGCTGGCGGCGCTGCTGACCCGGCTCGGGGCAGGGACCGATGTTCCGATCGGCACGCCCATCGCCGGACGCACGGACCAGGCCCTGGACGACCTCGTGGGCATGTTCGTCAACACGCTCGTCCTGCGCACCGACGTCTCCGGGGATCCGACATTCCGGGAGCTGGTCGATCGGGTCCGGGACGGCGACCTGGCCGCCTACCAGCACCAGGACCTCCCCTTCGAACACCTCGTGGAAATCCTCAACCCACCCCGCAGCATGGCCCGACACCCCCTCTTCCAGGTCATGCTCGCCTTCCAGAACACCGGTCAGGTCGACCTGAACCTTCCGGGCCTGACGGCCGGCGTCCGGCCGATCGACACGGGGAGCGCGAAGTTCGACCTGCTGCTCGACCTGGACGGAGGCGGGTCGGGTGCGCTGGAGTACGCGGCGGACCTGTTCGATCGCTCGACCGCCGAGGCGATCGCCGCGCGACTCGACCGCCTGCTCACCGCGGTCGCCGCCGACCCGGACGCGCGGATCGGCGCCGTCGACCTCCTCGACGAACACGAGCGCCACCGGATCCTCGACGAGTTCAACGACACCGCCCGGCACGTCCCGCCCGCGACGCTGGGCGAGCTGTTCGACGAGCAGGTCGCCCGCACGCCGGGTGCCGTCGCGGTGGTCGATCCGGCGAACTCCGTGACGCTGACGTACGCGGAGCTGGGCGCACGGGCGGACCGGCTGGCTGGCGTGCTGGCCGCGCGCGGCATCGGCCCGGAGGACTTCGTGGCCGTCGCGCTGCCGCGCTCGGCGGAGCTGATCGTGGCGCTGTGGGGGGTGCTCAAGGCGGGCGCCGCATACGTCCCCATCGACCTGAGCCACCCGGCCGAGCGCGTCGCGCTGCTGCTCGACGACGCCGCGCCCGCCTGCGTCATCGCCCATGACGACACCGTGCTCCCTCGCGACGTGCCCCGCGTTCCCTCGCCGCTTCCGGACGGAACCGAGACTGCACCGGTCGCGGGTGGGCGGCGGGCGCGGCCCGGCAACGCCGCGTACCTGATCTACACCTCCGGGTCGACGGGACGGCCGAAGGGCGTCGTCGTCCCGCACCGGGGCGTCGTCGACCTGGTCGACTGGGCCGTACGCGACTTCGGGCGGGAACGGCTGTCGCGGGTGCTGGCCGCGACGTCGCTCAACTTCGACGTCTCGGTGTTCGACACGTTCGTCCCGCTGCTGGCCGGCGGCTCCATCGAGATCGTCCCCGACCTGCTCGCCCTCCTCGACGGGCCGGTCGACGTCGACCTGGTCTGCGCGGTGCCCTCGGCGCTGGCCGCCGTCCTCGCGCGGGGAGTGCGGCCGAGGACGGGCACGCTCGCGCTGGCCGGCGAGGCGCTGACGCCGCAGCTGCTCCGGGAGGCGCGGGCCGCGCTGCCCGAGACCCGCATCGCGAACGTCTACGGTCCCACCGAGGTCACGGTGTACGCCCTGGCCTGGGAGGACGACGGCGATCCGGACGGACGGGTCCCGATCGGCAGGCCGCTGACCAACACCGGCGCCCACATCCTCGACGCCTGGCTGAACCCCGTCCCGGTCGGCGTGCCCGGCGAGCTGTACCTGACCGGCAGCGGCCTGGCCCGCGGGTACCACGACCGGCCGGACCTGACGGCCGAGCGGTTCGTCGCGAACCCGTTCGGCCCCGGCCGCATGTACCGGACCGGCGACCTGGCCCGCTGGACCGCCGACGGCCAGGTCGAGTACCTGGGCCGTACCGACCACCAGCTCAAGATCCGTGGTTTCCGGGTCGAACCCGGCGAGATCGAGGCCGTCCTCACCGCGCACGAGGCGGTCGGCCAGGCCGTCGTCCTCCTGCGGGAGGACCGTCCTGGCGACCGGCGCCTGGTCGCGTACGTCACCGGCGGCGTCGACCCGGTCGAGCTGCGCGGGTTCGCCGCCCACCGGCTGCCCGCCCCCATGGTGCCGTCCGCCGTCGTCGTCCTCGACGCCCTTCCGCTCACGCCGAGCGGGAAGCTCGATCGTGCGGCGCTGCCCACCCCGGACGTGTCCGCCACGGTGCCGTCGCGGACGCCGCGGACCCCGGCGGAGGAGATCGTCTGCGGGATCTTCGCCGACGTGCTGGGCGTGGAGCGGGCCGACGCCGACGACGACTTCTTCGACCTGGGCGGCGACTCGCTGCTCGCCACCCGTGTGCTCAGCAGGATCCGGTCGGCGTTCGGGGTCGAGCCGACGATCCGGGCGCTGTTCGAGGCGCCGACACCGGCCGGTGTCGTGCGGGCGCTCGACACGGCGGGGACCGCCCGGCCGCCCCTGCGGCCCGTGGAGCACCCGCCGATCGTCCCCCTGTCGTACGCGCAGCAGCGGCTCTGGTTCCTCGACAGCCTGGAGGACGAACCCTCGGGCACGTACAACATCCCCATCGCGCTGCGGCTGACCGGAAAGCTCGACGAGGCCGCCCTGCGGATCGCGCTGTGCGACCTCGCCGAGCGGCACGAGCCGCTGCGGACCGTCTTCCCGGTCTCCGGTGGCACGCCGTACCAGCTGGTCGTCGACGGGATCGCCCCGGAGCTGACGGTCGTCGACGTCGCCGCGACGCCGGTGCCGGGGCTCGACGCGCGCGTACGGGCGGACGCCGCGCGGGGCTTCGACCTCTCGGTCGAGCCGCCGCTGCGGGCGCACCTGTACGCGCTCGGGGCGGACGAGCACCTGCTGCTCATCGTCGTGCACCACATCGCCTGCGACGGCTGGTCACTCGCCCCGCTGGCCCGCGACCTGATCACCGCGTACGCCGCGCGGACGAACGGCGAGACGCCCGCGTGGAGTCCGCTGCCGGTGCGGTACGCCGACTACGCGCTCTGGCAGCGCGCCCTGCTGGAGGACGGCGAACCCTCCGGCCCGATCGGGCGGCAGATCGCGTACTGGCGCGAGACGCTCGCGGGCCTGCCCGACCGGCTCGCCCTGCCCGCCGACCGGCCGCGCCCGGCCCGGGCGTCGTACCGAGGCGCGACCGTCGCCTTCGACGTCGACGCCGCGCTGCACGCCCGGCTCGAGGCGCTGGCGCGCGAGAACGGCGCGACCGTGTTCATGGTCGCGCAGGCGGCGCTCGCCGCGCTCCTGACCCGGCTCGGCGCGGGAACCGACATCCCGATCGGCTCGCCCATCGCGGGACGCGCCGACGAGGCGCTGGACGACCTCGTCGGCATGTTCGTGAACACGCTGGTGCTGCGGGTGAACACGGGCGGCGACCCGTCCTTCGGCGAGCTCCTGGCCCGGGTCCGCGAGACGGACCTGGGCGCCTACCAGCATCAGGACCTGCCGTTCGAGCGGCTGGTGGAGCTCGTCGCACCGGAACGGTCGATGGCCCGGCACCCGCTGTTCCAGGTCATGCTCGCCTTCCAGAACACCGAACGCGCGGTCGTGGACCTGCCCGGCCTGCGGGCGGCCGTCGAACCGGTGCACGCGGGAGTGGCCAAGTTCGACCTGCACCTGATGTTGGAGGAGCAGCGGGCATCCGACGGCGGCCCGGCCGGGCTCGCCGGGACCCTGGAGTACGCCCTCGACCTGTTCCACGCCGGGACCGCCGAGCGGATCGCGGCCCGTTTCGTCCGGCTGCTGGAGACGGTCGCCGCCGACCCGGACGTCCCGATCGGCGCGATCGACCTGCTCGACGACGCCGAACGGCGCCAGGTCCTCGACGCCTGGAACGCCACCGAGCACCCGGTCCCGGCGGTGACGCTGGCGGACCTGTTCGAGGCGCAGGTGGCCCGCACCCCGGACGCGGTCGCGCTGGTGCATGAGGGCGTCGAGCTGACGTACGCGGAGTTCGACGCGCGCGTTAACCGGCTGGCGCACTACCTGGCCGCGTGCGGGATCGGCCCGGGGCGGTTCGTGGCGCTGGCGCTGCCACGCTCGGTCGAGCTGCTGGTCGCGATGTACGCGGTGATCAAGGCGGGGGCCGCCTATGTGCCGGTCGACCCGGACCATCCCGCCGACCGTGTCGCGTACGTGCTCGCCGACACCCGGCCCGCCGTGATCATCACCACCGCCGAGGTCGCGACCCGGCTGCCCGCCGGCGCCCCTCTACTGATCGTCGACGACCCGGGCGTGCGCGAGGAGCTGGCCGCGTTCCCCGCCACCGCCCCGACTCGGGTCGTCTCGCCGGGCGACGCCGCGTACGTCCTCTACACCTCCGGGTCGACGGGGCGGCCGAAGGGGGTGGTGGTCCCGCACGCCGGGATCGTGAACCGGCTGCTGTGGATGCAGGACGAATACCGGCTCGGACCCGATGACCGGGTGGTGCAGAAGACCCCCGCAACGTTCGACGTGTCGGTCTGGGAGTTCTTCTGGCCCCTGCAGACCGGCGCCACGCTCGTCATCGCCCGGCCCGACGGGCACCGCGATCCGGGCTACCTGGCCGAGCTGATCCGGGAGCAACGCGTGACGACGGCGCACTTCGTGCCGTCGATGCTCGCGGTCTTCCTGACCGAGTCCGAGGCGGCGGGTTGTTCTGTTCTACGGCGGGTGCTGTGCAGTGGGGAGGCGCTGTCACCCGAACTGGCCGCGCGGTTCCATGACCTGTTTCCGGGCGTCGAGCTGCACAACCTGTACGGGCCCACCGAGGCGTCCGTCGACGTCACCTCCTGGTTCTGCCGGCCGGGTGCGGCGAGCGTACCGATCGGACGGCCGGTCTGGAACACACGGGTATACGTGCTGGACGCCGCTCTGCGGCCCGTGCCGCCCGGTGTGCCAGGCGAGCTGTACCTCGCCGGGACCCAGCTCGCCCGCGGTTACCACGACCGGCCCGATCTCACGGCTGAGCGGTTCGTCGCGAACCGGTACGGGCCGGGGCGCCTGTACCGGACCGGTGACCTCGCGCGCTGGAACGGCCACGGCGAACTCGAATACCTCGGCCGCCTCGACCACCAGGTCAAGATCCGCGGCGTCCGCATCGAACTCGGCGAGATCGAGACGGTGCTCGCCGGGCAGGAGGGCGTGACCTCGGTCGTGGTGCTGGCGCGAGAGGACCGGCCGGGCGATCGGCGCCTCGTCGCCTACGTCACGGGTGACGCCGACCCGGCCGAGCTGAGGCGGGCCGCGACTCGGGTCCTGCCGGAGTCCCTGGTCCCGGCGGCCGTGGTCGCGCTCGACGCGCTGCCGCTGACCCCGAGCGGCAAGGTGGACCGCGCGGCGCTGCCCGCCCCCGTGTTCGGTGCCTCGGCCGGGTCCCGTGCTCCGGGCACTCCGGCCGAGCGGCTGCTCTGCGAGATCTTCGCCGAGGTGCTGGGCCTGGATCCGGCCGGCGACGAGGCGGCATCGTGCCCGGTCGGGGCCGACGACGGGTTCTTCGATCTCGGCGGCGACAGCATCCTCGCGATCCAGCTGGTTTCGAGGGCACGGGCGGCCGGGCTGGTGATCAGCGCGCGGGAGGTGTTCGAGCACCGGACCCCGGCCGCCCTCGCCGCGGTCGCCCGGGCGGCCTCCGACGTGACGGCGCGGACCGAACCGCCCGGCGCGGGCGTCGGCCCGGTACCGCGCACGCCGATCGTGTCGTGGCTGGCCGAACGCGGCGGCCCGTTCGACGGCTTCAGCCAGGCGATGCTCCTGACCGTGCCGCCGGCCCTGGGCGTGGACCGTCTCACGACGGCGCTGCGGACGCTCCTCGACCACCACGACGTGCTGCGGACACGGCTTCGCCGGACGGACGTGGATTCGTGGCTGCTGGAGACGGCGCCGCCGGGCGCGGTGGACGCGGCGGCGTGCGTCACCCGCGTCGAGGGCTACGACCGCGACGCGATCGCGGCACGGGCCGAGGCCGCCCGCCGGAGCCTCGACCCGGAGGCGGGGGCGATGGTCCGGGTCGTCTGGTTCGACGCCGGCGACGCGCCGGGCCGGTTGCTCCTGGTCCTGCACCACCTGGTCGTCGACGGCGTCTCGTGGCGGATCCTGCTGCCCGATCTCGTGCTGGCGCTGGAGGGCGTGGCACTCGACCCGGTGCCGACGTCGTACCGCAGGTGGGCGCAGCGGCTGGCGACCGGCGCGAACCATCCACAGGTTGTGGACGACCTCCCGCGCTGGATCGAGATCCTCGACGTCGCCGATCCGCCCCTCGGCGGCAGTGGGTCGCGGGACGTCGCCGCGTACACCGGAACGGACCTGCGGCGATTCACCGTGACCCTGCCGCGCGAGCGGGCCGAACCACTCCTGACGACCGTCCCCGCCGCCTTCCACTGCGGCGTGAACGACGTCCTGCTCACCGCCCTCGCCCTCGCCGTCACGGCCTGGCGACGCGACCACGGGCAGGACGCCGAGGGCGGCGTACTGGTCGATCTGGAGGGGCACGGACGCGAGGACCTCGACGGCCTGGGCGGCGACCATGACGCTCCCCGCGGCGTCGACCTGACGCGCACGGTCGGCTGGTTCACGAGCCTCCACCCGGTACGGCTGGATCCGGGCACGGACGACGCCGGACAGGCGCTGAAGCGGGTGAAGGAGCGGTTGCGGGCGGCCCCGGCGGGCCTCGGGTACGGGCTGCTGCGCCACCTCAACCCGCGGGCCCGCGACCGGCTGGCCGCCCTGCCCACGCCGCAGATCGTCTTCAACTACCTCGGCAGGGTCGACACCGGGGACGGCGACTGGAGCCTGGCCCCGGAGTCGGACGTGCTCGGCACCGGCCACGACCCGGACCTGCCGCTCGCCCACGGCCTGGAGATCGACGCCGTGACGCGGGACGGCGACCTGCGCGCGACGTGGGTCTGGCCCGACGGGTGGCTCCCCGAGGACGAGGTACGCGACCTGGCCGACCGGTGGTTCGCGGCCCTGCGGGAGCTGGCCGCCGCGGACGGCGGCGGGCACACGCCCTCCGACCTGACCCTCGTCGAGCTGGACCAGGACGAGATCGACGCCCTGGAAGACCTATGGGAGCAGGGTTGAACCGGTCACAGATCGAGGACGTCTGGCCGCTGTCGCCGCTGCAGCACGGCCTGCTGTTCCATGCCCTCCTCGACGAGCGGGACGTCTACGCGGCCCAGGTGGTGCTCGACGTCGAGGGCACCGTCGACGCGGACGCACTGCGGAAGGCGGGCCAGGACCTGCTGCGCCGCCACCCGAACCTGCGCGCCGCCTTCCCGCACGACCGGGTCAGGAAGCCCGTGCAGGTCGTTCCGCGCACGGTGGAGCTGCCGTTCCGGGAGGTCGAGGCGGCCGACGAGGCCGAGGCCGACCGGATCGCCGACGCCGAACGCGTCGCGCCCTTCGACCTGACCCGCCCGCCGCTCATCCGCCTCACGCTCGTACGGATCGGGCCGGCCCGCGCCCGGATCGTCCTCACCAACCACCACATCCTGCTCGACGGCTGGTCGACTCCCCTCCTGGTCACCGAACTCCTGACCCGCTACGCCGGTGCCGCGCCCGCGGCCGCCACTCCTTACAAGGAGTACCTCGCCTGGCTGAAGCGGCAGGACCACGCCGCCGCGGCCGCCGCTTGGACCGCCGCCCTCGACGGCGTCGAGGAGCCCACACTGCTGGTGCCCGAGGCCGCCGGGCGGCCTCCGGTGCTGCCGTCGGCGGTGTCGGAGGAGTTGCCGGAGGAGCTCACCGGCCGGCTCCGCCTGCACGCCCGCCGGCACGGCGTCACGCTCAACACCCTCGTCCAGACCGCCTGGGGACTGCTGCTGGCGCGGCTGACCGGCCGGTCCGACGTGGTGTTCGGCCAGGTCGTCTCCGGCCGCCCGCCGGAGCTGCCGGGCGCCGAGCAGATGATCGGCCTGTTCGTGAACACCGTCCCCGTACGACTCCGCGTCCGGGACGACGAGACGCTCGCGCAGTTGCTCCGACGGCTCCAGGGCGAACAGGCCGCGCTGCTCGGCCACCAGCACCTGGGCCTCGCGGAGATCACCGGCCTGCTCGGCGGGACGACGGCCGGGGCGGGACTGTTCGACACGCTCACCGTGTTCGAGAACTACCCCTTCGACCCGTCGGCCATGGGCGAGCCGGTCGCGGGTCTCCGGCTGACCGGCGCGGCGCAACGCGACGCCACGCACTACCCCCTGACCCTGTACGTCGTCCCCGGCGACCGGCTGACGGTCCGCCTCGATCACCGGCCCGACGTTGTCGACGGGGACGCCGCCGCGACGCTGCTCTCCCGGTTCCTGACGCTGCTGAACACGATCGCCGACACCCCGGACCTGCCGGTCGGCGCCGTGGACGTTCTGCTGCCCGGCGAACGAGCGCGCGTGCTGGAGGAGTGGAACGACACCGAGCGCCCGGTGCCGGCGGTGACGCTGGCGGACCTGTTCGAGGCGCAGGTGGCGCGCACCCCGGACGCGGTCGCGCTGGTCTACGAGGACACCGAGCTGACCTACGCGGAGTTCGACGTCCGGGTCAACCGGCTCGCGCACTACCTGGCCGAATGCGGCATCGGCCCGGAAAGCCGCGTCGTCCTGGCCCTGCCGCGCTCGGTCGACCTGCTGGTCGCGATGTACGCCGTCGTCAAGGTGGGGGGCGCCTACGTGCCGGTGGACCCGGACCACCCCGCCGACCGCGTCGCCTCCATGCTCGCCGACACCCACCCCGCGCTGCTCATCACCACGGCCGGGGCCCGGGTTCCCCGTGACACGCCCGCGCTGATCGTCGACGACCCGGGCGTGCGCGAGGAACTGGCGGGATTCCCCGCCACCGCCCCGACTCGAGTCGTCTCGCCGGGCAACGCCGCGTACGTCCTCTACACCTCCGGCTCCACCGGCCGCCCCAAGGGCGTCGTCATCCCGCACGCCGGGATCGTGAACCGGCTGCTGTGGATGCAGGACGAATACCGCCTCCAGGTCGGCGACCGGGTGGTGCAGAAGACGCCGACGACGTTCGACGTGTCGGTCTGGGAGCTCTTCTGGCCCCTGCAGACCGGCGCGACCCTCGTCATCGCCCGGCCCGACGGCCACCGCGACCCCCGGTACCTCGCCCGGCTGATCCGCGACAAACAGGTCACGACCGCGCATTTCGTGCCGTCGATGCTGGCGGCGTTCCTGACCGAGCCGGAGGCGGCGGGTTGTTCCGGCCTGCGGCGGGTGCTGTGCAGCGGGGAGGCGCTGTCACCCGAACTGGCCGCGCGGTTCCATGACCTGCTGCCGGGTACCGAGCTGAACAACCTGTACGGACCCACCGAGGCGTCCGTCGACGTCACCTCCTGGCTCTGCCGGCCGGGTTCGGTGAGCGTGCCGATCGGACGGCCGGTCTGGAACACACGGGTATACGTGCTGGACGCCGCCCTGCGGCCCGTGCCGCCCGGCGTGCCAGGCGAGCTCTACCTCGCCGGGACTCAACTCGCCCGCGGCTACCATGACCGGCCCGACCTCACGGCTGAGCGGTTCGTCGCCAACCCCTACGGACCCGGACGCCTCTACCGGACCGGTGACCTCGCCCGCTGGAACGGCCACGGCGAACTCGAATACCTCGGCCGCCTCGACCACCAGGTCAAGATCCGCGGCGTCCGCATCGAACTCGGCGAGATCGAAGCCGTCCTGTCCGGACACGATGACGTCGCCCACTGCACCGTCGTCGCCCTGCCGTACGGCACGGACGGGGTCCGGCTGGTGGGCTACGTGGTCGCCGGTGCCACCGATGCCGACCGCATCCGGCTGGCCGCGGACCTGCGTGCGCTCGCCGCCCGCGTGCTTCCGGAGTCCATGGTCCCGGCGGCCGTCGTGATTCTTGACGAGGTACCGCTGACTCCCAGCGGCAAGCTGGACCGCCGCGCCCTGCCCGAGCCGGAGTTCGCCGCCTCCTCATCACGAGGTCCCCGTACACCGACCGAGGAGATCCTGTGCGGGCTGTTCGCGGAGCTGCTCGCGGTGGAGGGGGTCGGCCCGGACGATGACTTCTTCGCTCTCGGCGGCGACTCTCTCCTGGCGATCCGCGTGGTCGGCCGGATCCGCGCGGAACTCGACGTCGAAATCGGCGTCCGTGTCCTCTTCGACGCCCCGACCGTCGCCGCCCTGGCCGAGCACCTCGACGGCGCACGTCACCCCGGCCGGCCGAGGCTCGGACCCGCGCCCCGCCCGGATCGGGTCCCGCTGTCGTACGCGCAGCGGCGGCTGTGGTTCCTCGATCAGCTCGAGGGCGGCACCGCCACGTACACGATGCCGCTCGCGCTCCGGCTCACCGGTGATCTCGACGCCGAGGCTCTGCGGGCGGCGCTGGCCGACGTCGCCGCGCGGCACGAGGTACTGCGGACCATCTATCCCCAGGTCGACGGCGAGCCGTATCAGGTGGTCCTGGACGACGTACGGCCCGAGGTCCGGACCACCGAGGCCGACGACCTGGCGGCGGCGCTCGCCCACGACGCGTCGGACGGTTTCGATCTGGCGGCGGAGATCCCGGTCCGCGCGCACCTGTACGGGGTCGGGCCCGGCAAGCACGTGCTGCTGGTCGTGCTGCACCACATCGCCGCCGACGGCTGGTCGTTCGCGCCGTTGGCCCGCGACCTGATCACCGCGTACGCCGCCCGCGCCGAGGGACGTTCGCCCACGTGGCGGTCGCTGCCGGTCCAGTACACCGACTACACCCTCTGGCAGCGGGAGCTGCTGGGATCGGAGGACAACCCGGACAGCGTCATCTCCCGGCAGGTCGCCTACTGGCGCGACGCCCTCGACGGCCTACCCGATCAGCTCGACCTGCCCACCGACCGGCCACGACCGGCGCAAGCCTCCTACGAGGGCGGGAGGGTTCCGCTGGACATCGACCCGGAGCTCCGGGCCGGGGTTGCCGGGCTCGCCCGGAGCACGCGGTCGAGCGTGTTCATGGTGGTGCAGGCGGCGCTGGCGGCGCTGCTCGCGAAACTGGGCGCGGGCACCGACATCCCGATCGGCACGCCCATCGCCGGACGCACCGACCAGGCCCTGGACGACCTCGTCGGCATGTTCGTCAACACCCTCGTCCTACGCACCGACGCCTCCGGCGACCCCACCTTCGGGGAACTCGTCGGCCGCGTCCGGGACACCGACCTGGCCGCCTACCAGCACCAGGACCTCCCCTTCGAACACCTCGTGGAAATCCTCAACCCACCCCGCAGCATGGCCCGACACCCCCTCTTCCAGGTCATGCTCGCCTTCCAGAACAACCCCCGCGCACAGCTCCACCTCCCCGACCTCACCGCCGAACCCCTCGCCCTCCACGCAGGAACCGCCAAGTTCGACCTGCATTTCGTGCTGGAGGACGGTGACGGGCTGAGCGGAGTGCTGGAGTACGCGACCGACCTGTTCGACAGCGCGACCGCCGAGGCGATCGTGACGCGGTTCGTTCGCCTGCTCCGCGCGGTCGTCGCGAACCCGGACGTCGCGTTGGGCGACATCGACGTCCTCGACGAGCGGGAACGCCATCGGGTCCTGGAAGAGTGGAACGCCACGGTGCGCCCGGTCCCCGAGGCGACACCCGTCGAGCTCTTCGAGGCGCAGGCCGCCCGGACACCGGACGCGCCGGCGCTCGTGGCGGGCACGCTCGAGGATCCGGCGACCCCCGTGACGTTCACGTACGCCCGGCTGGGCGACGAGGCGGACCGGCTGGCCCGCCACCTCATCGACGAGCACGGCGCCGGTCCCGAACGGCTCGTCGCGCTCGCCCTTCCGCGTACCGCCGAACTGGTCGTCGCGATGCTCGCCGTGCACAAGGCGGGGGCGGCCTACCTGCCGATCGACACGCGATTCCCCGCCGACCGCATCGCCATGATGATCGAGGACGCCCGGCCGATCGCGGCGGTGACCTGCGAGACGACCGCGCACGTGCTCCCCGGTGGCCTGCCCCTCGTACGGCTGCCCCTGCATCCCGGCGAGCCCTCGGAGTTCGATGCCCCCCGCGACTCGCGTCCGGGCCACCCCGCCTACGTCATCTACACGTCCGGGTCCACCGGGCGGCCGAAGGGCGTCGTCGTCCCGCACGGGACCGTCACCAACCTCCTCGACGCGATGGCCGAGCGGGTTCCCCTCACGTCCGACGACACGCTCGTCGCGGTCACCACGGTCGGCTTCGACATCTCGGTACTGGAGATCTACCTCCCGCTGCTGGCCGGAGCACGGATCCGGCTGGCGCGCGAAGAGGAGATCGCCGATCCGGCGCGGCTCGGCCGGCTCATCGCGGACGCGACCGTCATGCAGGCCACCCCCACCCTGTGGCAGGAGCTCGTCGACCTTCCGGGCCTCGACGGCCTCCGGGTGCTGGTGGGCGGGGAGGCGCTGCCCGCCGGGCTCGCCCGGGCCCTGGTGGACCGCGGATGCCCGGTCCTCAACCTGTACGGTCCGACCGAGACGACGATCTGGTCCACGAGCGGGGCGATCGACGACACCACGGCCGCCCGGCCCCCGATCGGACGCCCCATCGGCAACACCCGCGTCTACATCCTGGACGCCGCGCTGCGGCCCGTGCCTCCGGGCGTCCCCGGTGAGCTGTACGTCGCGGGTTCCGGTCTGGCGCGCGGCTACCTCGGCCGTCCGGACCTGACCGCCGAGCGTTTCGTCGCCGATCCGTACGGCCCCGGCCGCATGTACCGCACCGGCGACCTGGCGAGACATCGCCCCGACGGGTCGATCGAGTACCTCGGCCGGGTGGACCAGCAGGTGAAGGTCCGGGGGTTCCGCATCGAGCTGGGCGAGATCGAGGCCGTGCTCACCGCCCACGACTCCGTCTCCCAGGCCGTCGCCGTGGTGCGGGAGGACCGGCCCGGCGACCGGCGCGTCACCGCGTACGTCGTCGGGGCGGTGGACACGGCGGAGCTGCGCAAGTTCGCCGGGCAGAGCCTGCCGGAGTACATGCTGCCGTCGGCGGTGGTGGTCCTGGACGTGCTGCCGCTGACGCCGAACGGCAAGGTGGACCGCCGTGCCCTGCCCGCCCCGGAGATCGAGGCGTCTGCGCGTGGCCCGCGCACACCGGTGGAAGAGATGCTGCGGGAGATCTTCGCCGAAGTGCTCGGCGTCCCCTCCGTCGGAATCGATGACGGCTTCTTCGACCTGGGCGGGGACTCACTCCTGGCCACCCGCGTCACCGCCCGCACCCGGACGATCCTCGGCGTCGAACTCCCCGTCCGCGCCCTGTTCGAGAACCCCACCGTCGCCGGCCTCGCCGAGATCGCCGAAGGGGCGGACACCGCCCGCCCTCCGCTGACGCCACGCCCTCGTGCCGTCGCGCCGCCGCTGTCGTACGCGCAGCGGCGCCTGTGGTACCTCGCCCGGCTGGAGGGCCACTCCGCCACGTACGCCATGCCGCTCGCCCTGCGGCTGACCGGTGACCTGGACGCCGACGTGCTGGGGGCGGCCCTGACCGACGTCGTCGCGCGGCACGAAACGCTGCGCACGATCTTCCCCGAGTCGGACGGCACGCCGTACCAGGTGATCCTGGAGGACCCGCGTCCCGAGCTCCGGGTCACCGCCGCCGATGACGTGGCGGCGGCCCTGGCGCGGGATGCGGCGGACGGTTTCGATCTGGCGGCGGAGATCCCGGTCCGCGCGCACCTGTACGCGACCGGGCCCGGCGAGCACGTCCTCCTGGTCGTGCTGCACCACATCGCCGCCGACGGCTGGTCGTTCGCGCCGTTGGCCCGCGACCTGATCACCGCCTACGCGTCACGCGCCGAGGGACGGTCGCCGGCCTGGGAACCGCTCCCCGTCCAGTACGCCGACTACGCCCTCTGGCAGCGGGAGCTGCTCGGACCCGAGGACGATCCCGACAGTCTCATCTCCCGGCAGGTCGCCTACTGGCGCGGGGCCCTCGACGGCCTGCCCGACCGGCTCGACCTGCCTGCCGACCGACCCCGCCCCGCCCAGGCCTCCTACCGGGGCGGGCAGGTGCCCGTGCGGCTCGACGCCGAACGTGTCAGGGCGCTGGCGCGGCAGACGAACGCCAGCGTGTTCATGGTGGTGCAGGCGGCGCTGGCGGCGCTGCTCGCGAAACTGGGCGCGGGCACCGACATCCCGATCGGCACGCCCATCGCCGGACGCACCGACCAGGCCTTGGACGACCTCATCGGCATGTTCGTCAACACCCTCGTCCTGCGCACCGATGCCTCCGGCGACCCCACCTTCCGGGAACTCGTCGGCCGCGTCCGGGACACCGACCTGGCCGCCTACCAGCACCAGGACCTCCCCTTCGAACACCTCGTGGAAATCCTCAACCCACCCCGCAGCATGGCCCGACACCCCCTCTTCCAGGTCATGCTCGCCTTCCAGAACAACCCCCGCGCACAGCTCCACCTCCCCGACCTCACCGCCGAACCCCTCGCCCTCCACGCAGGAACCGCCAAGTTCGACCTGACGCTGAGCCTGGAGGAGAGTCTCGAGGGCGTCCTGGAGTACGCGACGGACCTGTTCGACCACGCGACCGTCGAGGCGATCGCCGCGCGACTCGACCTCCTGCTCACCGCCGTCGCCGCCGACCCCGACACCCGCATCCGCGCCATCGACCTCCTCGACGAACACGAACGTCACCGGATCCTCGACGACTTCAACAACACCGCGCGGCACGTCCCGCCCGCCACGCTGGCCGAGCTGTTCGCGGCTCAGACGGCCGCGACCCCGGATGCGACGGCGGTCGTCTTCGAGGACGACGAGCTGACCTACGCCGCGTTGGAGGCACGCGCCGGCGCCCTCGCGGACACGCTCGCCGGGCTGGGCGCCGGGCCGGAGCGGATCGTGGCGATCGCTCTTCCCCGGTCCGTCGACCTGGTGGTCGCGATGCTGGCCGTGGCCATGACCGGCGCGGCGTACCTGCCGATCGACGTCACGTACCCGCCGGACCGCGTGGCGTACGTGCTGGGGGACGCGCGTCCCGTCTGCGTGGTCACCGAGGAGGGCGTCGAGCTGCCCGGCGACCCGCCCCGCCTGGACCTCTCCGGGGCCGGACCCTCCGCGTTGATCTCGGGAGTATCGCCCTTCGACGGCAGGGAGAAAGGGCGACACTCCCAAAGTCAACGGGATGGTGCGGCGTATGTGATCTATACGTCGGGGTCGACAGGGCGGCCGAAGGGGGTCGTCGTCACGCATCGGGGGATCGCGAGCCTGGCCGTGACGCAGCGCGAACGCCTGGGGATCGGTCCGGGGAGCCGAGTGCTGCAGTTCGCGTCGCCGGGCTTCGACGCGGCGTTCTGGGAACTCGTCGCGCTGCTGTCGGGGGCGACGCTGGTGCTCGCACCGGACGACCGCCTCGTACCGGGCGCGCCGCTGGCCGAGCTGGCCGCCGAGCGGCGGATCACGCATGCGACCCTCCCACCTGCCGCGCTGCACACCCTGGAGGGACTGCCGCCGGGGCTGACCCTCGTCGTGGCCGGTGAGGCGTGCCCGCCCGAACTCGTGGAGCGCTGGTCGCGGGGCCACCGGATGATCAACGCGTACGGGCCGACGGAGACGACCGTGGCCACCACCGTGAGCGCGCCGCTGTCCGGCCGGATCGTCCCGCCCATGGGAACGCCCGTCGCGAACACCCGTGTGTACGTGCTGGACGAGTACCTGCGGCCGGTGCCGCCCGGCGTCCCCGGCGAGCTGTACGCGGCCGGTCTCAGCCTGGCCCGCGGTTACCTGGGCCGCCCGGACCTCACGGCCGAGCGTTTCGTCGCCGACCCGTACGGCGCCCCGGGTGAGCGGATGTACCGCACCGGCGACCTCGTCCGCCACCGTGCCGACGGCCGGCTGGAGTACCTCGGCCGTACCGACCACCAGATCAAGGTCCGCGGGTTCCGGGTGGAGCCGGGCGAGATCGAGGCGGTGCTGACCGGGCACGCGGCCGTCTCCCGGGCGGCCGTGATCGTGCAGGAGGACTCTCCGGGCGGCAGGCGTCTCGTCGCGTACGTCGTGGGCGAGGCCGACCCGGCCGGGCTGCGGGCGTTCGTTCGCGATCGGTTGCCGGAGTACATGGTCCCGGCGGCCGTCGTCCCCCTGCCCGAGCTGCCGCTGACCGCGAACGGCAAGCTCGACCGCGCGGCGCTGCCCGCGCCCGAGTACCGGGCGTCGGGCCGGGCGCCGCGCACGCCGGAGGAGGAGGTGATGTGCCGGCTGTTCGCCGAGGTGCTCGGCCTGGACGGACCGGCCGGCGCCGACGACGGCTTCTTCGACCTGGGCGGGGACAGCATCGTCGCGATCCAGCTGATCGCGCGGGCCCGGCGGGAGGGCCTCGTGTTCACGGCGCGGGAGGTGTTCCGGCACCGTACGCCGGGGGCGCTGGCGGCGGTCGCGCGGCCGGTCGGCGAGGACCGCGCGGAGCCGGAACCGGAGGGCGCGGGCGTCGGGCCGGTGCCGCTCACGCCGATCATGAGCTGGTTCGCCGGGCTCGGCGGCCCGCTGCACCAGTCGGCGCTGCTGACCGTGCCGCCCGGTCTCGGCCTGGACCGGCTCACGCGGGCGGTCGAGACGCTCGTCGACCACCACGACGCGCTCCGCCTGCGGTTCGACGGCCGGCACGCCGAGATCACACCGCCCGGGACCGTACGGCCGCACGTCGCCCGGGTCGAGGGGATCGGGGACATCGCGGAACACGCGGACGCGGCGCAGCGCTCCCTGGACCCGGCCACCGGCGCGATGGTGCGGGTGGTGTGGTTCGACGCGGGCGACGCGCCGGGCCGGCTGCTGCTGACGCTGCACCACCTCGTCGTCGACGGCGTCTCGTGGCGCATCCTGCTCCCCGACCTGGTCCTCGCGCTGGACGGCCATCCGCTCGACCCGGTCCCGGCGTCGTTCCGCGGCTGGGCGCGGCGGCTCACCGCCGCCGCGAACGATCCACAGCGTGTGGACGAACTCGCGCACTGGGCCGCCCTCGACGACGATCCGCCGCTGGCCGGCCGGGCGCTGGACCCGGCGAAGGACACCGCCGAGACCGTACGGCACCTGCACGCGGCCCTTCCCCCGGAGGTCACCGAGCCTCTGCTGACGACCGTCCCGGCGGCCTTCCACGGCGCCGTGAACGACGTCCTGCTCACCGCGCTCGCCCTGGCCATGCGCCGCCGGCGAGGACGCGACAGCGTGCTCGTCGACCTGGAGGGTCACGGCCGTACCGACCTGGGAGTGGACCTGTCCCGCACGGTCGGGTGGTTCACCAGCCTGTATCCGGTACGGCTGACCCCCGGCACCAACGAACCGGGCCCCGCCCTCAAGCGGATCAAGGAACAGCTGCGCGCCGTCCCCGGTGAGGGCATCGGGTACGGGCTGCTGCGGTACCTCAACCCGGCGACGCGCGGCCGGCTCACGGTGACACCGCAGCTCGGCTTCAACTACCAGGGGCGGGTGAACCCGGGGCAGGGCGACTGGTCCACCGCGCCGGAGTCCGGCCTGCTCGGCATGGGCCACGGCGCGGGCACTCCGCTGCCGCACGGCATCGACGTGAACGCGGTGACCCACGACCTGCCCGACGGCCCGCACCTGAAGGTCACCTGGTCGTATGCGTCCGGCCTGTACGACGAGGACGACGTGCGGGAACTCGCCGAGGCCTGGTCGGCGGCGCTGCGAGAGCTGGCCGCCACGGAGGACGGCGGCCACACGCCGTCCGACATCTCCCTCATCGACCTCGGCCAGGACGAGATCGACGAGTTCGAGGCCGAGCTGGAGGATCTGTGAACACCCGACGCGGGCGGCTGGAGGACATCCTGCCGCTGTCCCCCCTCCAGCAGGGGCTGTACTTCCACGCCGCGCTGGACGACCGGGACCTGTACGCGACGCAGCTGGTGCTCGACCTGACGGGCTCCCTGGACGTCGCGGCGCTGAAACGGGCCGCGTCGGCGCTGCTGGCCCGGCACGCGAACCTGCGGTGCGGCTTCCGGCAGCGCAAGAACGGCGAGCCGGTCCAGCTCGTGCACCGGGAGGTCGCCCTGCCGTGGGAGGAGACCGCCGGTGACCCCGACGCCATCGCCGAGCGGGAACGGACCCGCCCGTTCGACCTGACCCGGCCGCCGCTGCTCCGGTTCACGCTCGTCCCCGAAGGACCGGACCGGCACCGGCTCATCGTCACCGGCCACCACATCCTCCTGGACGGCTGGTCGATGCCGGTCCTGGCGGAGGAGTTCTTCACCCTCTGTCTCGGCGGCGAGCCCGCCCCCGTCACTCCGTACAAGCGGTACCTGGAATGGCTCGCCGCGCGGGACCGCACGGCGGCGCGCGAGGCGTGGGCGAAGGCCCTGGACGGGGTGGAGGAGCCCACGATGGTCGCCCCGGCGACCCTGACCGGGCCACCGCAGCCGCCGCGGCGGGTCACCACGGAGGTCTCCCTGGACCTGGCCGCCGTCCGGCGGCACGGACTGACGGCGAACACGCTCGTCCAGGGCGCGTGGGGACTGCTGCTGTCCCGGCTGACCGGCCGCGACGACGTCGTCTTCGGGGCGGCGGTGTCGGGCCGTCCGCCGGAGATCCCCGGCGTGGAGCGGATGGTCGGGCTGTTCATCAACACCGTCCCGGTGCGAGTGCGGATCGACGAGGAGCTGTCCGTCGCCGCCCTGCTGATGCGCCTGCAGGACGAGCAGGCCGAGCTGTTCCCGCACCAGCACGCCGGGCTGACCGAGATCAGCCGGACGCCGCTGTTCGACACGATGACCGCGTTCGAGAACTATCCACAGCCTGGGGACATCGCGCTCGGCGACGTACGGCTGACGCGCGTGGATCTGTTCGACGCGACGCACTACCCGCTGGCCCTGGTCGCCGCTCCGCGGGGCGGCGACCGGCTGTGGCTGCGGCTCGACCACCGGCCGGACGCCTACGACGACGCGGAGGCGGAGCTGCTCCTGTCCCGCGTCGAGCGGCTGATGCGCACCATGGCCGCGCGGCCGGACACCCCCGTCGCGGACCTGGACGTCCTGCTGCCGGGCGAGCGCGACCGGATCCTGGGCGACTGGGCGGCGGGCCTGCCCGCCGCACCGCCCCGCACCCTGCCGGAGCTGGTCGGCGCGTGGGCCGAGCGCACCCCCGACGCCCTCGCCGTCACGGACCTGCCGTCCTCGGGACCGGTCGAGGCCACCGCCACGACGTCCCCGGCACCACCCAGCCCCGAGCACGGCACCCCGCCGCCCCTCAAGCCGGTCGGGGCCGGAACCCGAGGCGCCCACGCCGCTACGACGCCTCCGCCTCCAGAACCGGTCGAGGGCACCGCCTCGACGCTCCCGACACCACCGAGCCCCGAGCCGATCGCGGCCGAGACCCGGAACACGCGTGGCACCCCGCCGTCCCGTGAGCCGGTCGCGGCGGGGAGCCGCGACGCCCTCGATGTCCCGCTGTCGCCGGAGACGGTCGCGGCGGGGAGCCGAGACGCCCCTGACACCCCGGCCGCCACGACGCTTCCGTTCCCGGGTCCGGTCGAGGGCACCGCCGGGAGGTCCCGGGGGCTCACCTATGCGGAGTTGTGGACGCGGGCCGGGGAACTCGCCGGCGAGCTGACCCGGCTGGGCGTCGGGCCGGAGACGATCGTGGCGATCGCCCTGCCCCGATCCGTGGAGTTCCTCGTCTCCGCCCTGGCCGTGAGCCGGGCGGGCGGCGCGTACCTGCCCATCGACCCCGGCTATCCCCCGGACCGGATCGCGTACATGCTCGACGACGCGCGGCCCGCCTGCGTGATCGCCCAGGTCGGCGCCCCGCTCCCGTACGACGGCCCGCGCCTGCCCCCACCCTCGTTGACCTAGGGAGCGGCCGCGAATGGGCGATACGCCCAAGGTCAACGGGTGCGGGCGGAGAACGCGGCGTACGTCATCTACACCTCGGGGTCGACCGGGCGGCCGAAGGGCGTCGTCGTCACGCACGCGGGCCTGGCGAGCCTCGCCGCGACCGAGATCGAGGGGTTCGGCATCGCCCCGGGCGACCGGACGCTGCACTTCTCCTCGCCGAGCTTTGACGCGTCGGTGTTCGAGCTGCTGATGGGGCTCGCCTCGGGCGGGACGGTGACGATCGTGCCCCCGGACGTGTACGGCGGCGAGCCGCTCAGGGACGCGCTGCGCCAGGTGACGCACGGCTTCGTCTCCCCGGCCGTACTGGCGGGCGTGGACCCGGACAGCCTGACGAACCCGCGCACCCTCGTCGTCGGCGGCGAGGCGTGCCCGCCCGGCCTCGTCGAACGCTGGGCGCCCGGCCGCCGGATGATCAACGCGTACGGGCCGACGGAGACGACCGTCGCGGCGACGATGAGCGCGCCGCTGACTCGCGACGCGTCGACGATCGGCGGGCCGATCACGGGCGCGCGGGTGTACGTGCTGGACGGCCGGTTGCGACCGGTGCCCCCGGGTGTGCCCGGTGAGCTGTACGTCGCGGGGATCGGCCTGGCGCGCGGCTACCTGAATCGCCCCGCCCTGACCGCCGAGCGGTTCGTGGCCGACCCCTTCGCGCCGGGCCGCATGTACCGGACCGGGGACCTCGTCCGCCGCCGGGCCGACGGCCGCCTGGAGTACCTCGGCCGCACGGATGCGCAGGTCAAGGTCCGCGGTTTCCGGATCGAGCCGGGTGAGATCGAGGCGGTGCTCGCCGGGTACGAGGGCGTTGCGCACGCCGCCGTCGTCGTCCGCGAAGACCGCGCGGGCGACCGGCGGCTCGTCGCGTACGTCACCGGCGACGCCGACCCGGCCGAGCTGCGGCGGGCGGCCGCGCGCGCCCTCCCCGGCCACATGGTGCCGTCCGCCGTCGTCGTCCTGGACGCCCTCCCGCTCAGCCCGAGCGGCAAGCTCGACCGCGCGGCGCTGCCCGCGCCGGAGCTCTCGTCGGTCTCCCGGCCGCCGCTCGGGCCGCTGGAGGAGATCCTGTGCGGCCTGTTCGCGGACGTCCTGGGCCTCGACCGGGTCGGTGTCGAGGACGGGTTCTTCGAGCTCGGCGGTGACTCCCTGCTCGCGACCCGCCTGACCGGCCGGATCCGCACCGAGTTGGGGGTCGCCACGCCGGTCCGCACGCTGTTCGAGGCACCGACGGTCGCCGCGCTGGCCCGGCGGCTCGCCGCGGCGAACTCCGGCGGTACGACGGGCTCCAGCGATGTGCCGGGCTCCAGCGGCGCGGCGGACGCCGACGGTGCGACCGGCTCCAGCAGCGCGGCCGGCTCCGGCAGCGCGGTGGACGCCGGTGGCGCGGTGGACCCAAGCGGGGCGGTGGGCTCCGGTGGGGCGGTGGGCTCCGGTGGGATGGCACCGCTCGACGTGCTGCTGCCGCTGCGCAGACGGGGTGACCGGCCGCCGCTGTTCTGCGTGCATCCCGCGGTCGGGGTCGCGTGGTCGTACGCGGGCCTGCTCCCGCACCTGCCGGACCGGCCCGTGTACGGCCTGCAGGCGCGCGGCATCGCCCGCGACGAGGAGCTGCCCGGGTCGATGGAGGAGATGGCCGCCGACTACGTCGCCCTGATCCGCACGGTCCAGCCGACCGGGCCGTACCACCTGCTGGGCTGGTCGCTCGGCGGCCTGATCGCGCACGCCATGGCCGTACGGCTGCGGGCCGAGGGCGAGCGGGTGGCAATGCTCGCGCTCATGGACGCCTATCCCCTCGACGGGGACTCCGGCGCCGACGTCCCCCTCCCCGACCTGCTCCGCGACCTGGGGTTCGACGTGTCCGACGACGTCACGACCGACGACGTCGCCGCCCTCCTGGAGGGCAGCGCCCTCGGCGGGATCGACGGCCGCCGGCTGGAGGGCATCTACCGCGCCTACCTGAACGCCCTGCGCAACGGGGGGAGGTTCGTCCCCGGGCGGTTCGACGGGGACCTTCTGCTGTTCACCGCCGCGCGCAATGAGGAGAGACCGCCCGCCGACGTCTGGCGGCCGTACGCCGCCCGGGTCGAGGAGCACACCGTCGACTGCGCGCACACCGAGATAGCCGATCCCGGCCCGCTGGCCAGGATCGCCGTGAGATTGAAGGAGAGTCTGGAGCCATGACCAACCCGTTCGAGGACCCCGACGGCCGTTACCTCGTGCTCGTGAACGACGAGGGGCAGCACTCCCTGTGGCCGGCGTTCATCGACGTGCCCGCCGGATGGACGGTCGCGCACGGCGAGGACACCCGGCAGGATTGCCTCGACTACGTCAACGAGCACTGGACCGACATGCGGCCGAAAAGCCTCATCGCGGCCATGGGCCGGAAGGAGAAGAGCTGACGTTGCCGGGCTGGCTCCGATGCTTCGACGCGCGGCCGTTCGCGTCCATGCGGCTGATCTGCTTCCCGCACGCCGGCGGGTCCGCCGTGTTCTTCCGTTCCTGGGCCAAGGCGGTACCGCCCGGACTCGAGCTCCACGCCGTGCAGTACCCCGGTCGCGCGGACCGGCTGAACGAGCCGCTCATCGACGACGCCCGCCTGCTCGCCATGGCCGTGACGGACGCGCTCGCGCCGCTGCCGCCCCGGCCGGTCGCGCTGTTCGGCCACAGCATGGGCGCGACCATCGCGTACGAGACGGCACGGCTGCTGACCGCCCGCGGCGCACCGCCGGCGCACCTGTTCGTGTCCGCCGCCCACGCGCTGCCCGCGGGCGCCCGTCTCCGGGAGCGGACGTATCACGACAAGGACGACGACACGTTCGTGGCCGCGCTGTCCCGGTTGGGCGGCACCGACGTGCGGCTGCTCACCGATCCGCAGATCCGCGAGATCGTCCTGCCGTACGTGCGGAACGACTTCCGCCTCGCCGAGACCTACCGGCACGAGCGCGGCCCGCTCCTCGACTGCCCGGTCACGGCGTTCGCCGGAGACGCCGATCCGGCCGTCGAGTCGGCGGACATGACGGCGTGGGCGGGGACGACCAGCGGCGACTTCACGCTCCAGGTCCTGCCCGGCGACCACTTCTACCTGCTCCCGCAGACCGCCGCCGTGCTGGAAGAGATCCGCCGCCGCCTCGGCCCGATCACCTGACGGGGAGAGACCCGGACCTACTTGCAGCTGATCCGCGGGCTCCAGTACGGGTTCCCCGAGGCGGAGGATATCCACCACGTCGCCGCCGTGGTGTAGCCCCTGGGGCACTTGTAGAGGACCGACGAATAACCGGACCGCGCGGCGAGCTTGCCCTCCTTCCTCAGGCTCTTGACCCACTGCTCCCCGTTGGGCTTCGAGAAGGTGACACCGAGTTCGCCCTTGATGGCCTTACTTGTCGGGTTCTTGACCTGGCTGCTCAGGTAGCCGCCGGAACGCTGGATGCACCGAATGATCGTCTTACCCTTGCAGTGCCAGTTGTAGGCGCTGGTCGTCACGCCCTGAGCCGCCATCGAAGCACCCTGCGAGGTCCCGGCCGTCGTGGCGAAGGAACTCGGAGCGGCGAGTCCAATGATCGATGCGGTCGCCCCCAGGGCGATGGCCAGCCGAACCCGTGACTTCACGTGGTACCTGTCTTTCCTCACCGCCCGACGCAGGGATAAAACGCCCCAAACGGACGGAATGATCATGAATGACCTCGTACTGTAATGACGTGTGTTCAGTTAGACAACAGAGGCGAGGATTCGGACCCCTTCCAGGCCGGTGACCTCAGACACACCTGGCGCCGACGGCCGCCGGGCGAGAACCGCCCGGCGGCCGGTACGGGAGACCAGCGGGTCACACGCGCCCAGCCGCAGCCCGCCCGTGGACGACGGCGCGGCACGGTGATCGGTCGCGTGCATCTTTGGGGTGAGGCGGCCAGTGGCTCTCGTGGGTGACGCGCGTCGAACACCGTGATCGTTAGCGTGATGGCTCTCACGATCAAGGGAGCACACGTGATCAAGCATCAGCGTGCGTTGAGCGGCGTACTTGTCCTGGCGGTGGCGGTTGCGGGCGCGCTCGCAGCCGGACCGGCCGTGACGGCCTCCACCGGCACCGCAGACCACGACCGGCTGCACGAGGTCATGCATCGGCTGACCACAGTCGATGGCGGGCCCGGAGCGCTGATCCGGGTACGCGACCGGCGCGGCGATGCGGTGCTGACCAGCGGCGTCGCGGACGTGACGAGCCGCGCGCCGATGCGTGGTGACAGCAGCTTCCGGATCGGCAGCATGACCAAGATGTTCGTGGCGACGACCGTGCTCCAGCTGGTGGGAAAGCGCCGCGTCGTCCTGGACGCACCAGTGGAGCGCTACCTGCCCGGCGTCGTTCGTGGGCACGGCAACGACGGCCGGGCGATCACCGTCCGCCAGTTGCTCCAGCACACCAGCGGCATCCCCGACTACCTCAACTACCTCAGCCTGCAGAAAGTCCTCAAGGATCCGCTCGCCCACCATGACCCCCACGACCTGGTGAACATGGCGCTCGCCCACCCCCCGACCTTCAAACCGGGCACCGGCTGGAGCTACTCCAACACCGGTTACCTGCTGGCCGGAATGCTCATCGAGAAGGTGACCGGCCACACCTACGGCCAGGAGATCCGCCGGCGCATTATCAAGCCGCTCAGGCTGCGCCAGACGTACGTGCCGGGTGACGCCTCGGCGATCCCCGGACCGCACCCGCGCGGGTATGCACGGCCGGGCCAGGACGCGCCGCTCATGGACATCACCGCGATCAACCCCTCGGTCGCGGGCCCGTCCGGCTCGATGATCTCCAGCGGCACCGATCTCAACCGGTTCCTTGGCGCGCTCGTACGCGGCAGGCTGCTGCGCCCGGCCCAACTACGGGAGATGATGAGGACCCGGCCGACCGGCAGCCCCGACGGCAGCGCCTACGGCCTCGGCCTGGAGAGCGACCCGCTGCCCTGCGGCGGCCTGTACTGGGGGCATGACGGCGGCATCCTCGGATACCAGACGCTTGGCGGCGCGACGGTCGACGGCAGGCAGGCGACGGTCATGGTGAACCTCTACCCGGGCGAGTCGGACGCGCAGGACCACGACACGAAGACCGCCGTCCAGACGGCGCTCTGCGAGGACCGACCCTCGCTCTAGTGTTCAGCTACCCACCCCACCTCGACAGCGATCACGTTGCCATCGAGAGTGAGGCCACTTGACACATGCGCGGCGGACGTCGATCGGCGTGTCACCACCCGGTGAACGTATGTGGTCAGCGCACTGGATCGGCCAGGCCGATCTCGCCGTCGGACAGTTGCTGGATGTCCGGGCGGGCACGCAGGCCGTCGAGCATGAGCCCAGGTAGCGGTCCACGCTGCGGTGGACGCGCCCGTCGGCCTGGACTCCCGAACATCTGGTGCCGAGACTTGCGAAGAAAGCCCGACGCAGCGGTCTTCCGGAACGGATGATCGACACATGGGTGATCAGGTGAGGCTGCGTCCGGTCGAGGAAGACGACGTCCAGCTCCTGGAGGACCTGACACAGGACCCGGAGAAGGCGGGAGTGTTCGCGCGGTTCGGGTGGTTCGACCCGGGCCGCTACCGGCGGCGGTGGGCCGAGAACCGTCTGATCGGTGAGGACTGCGGCACACTCGTGGTGATCCGCAGCGACGAGCGGCTCGGATTCGTGACCTGGCGGCGCCGGCAGACCACGCCGGCGGCCTACTGCTGGAGCATGGGCATCGGGCTGCTCCCGGAGGCTCGCGGCCGGGGGTACGGCACCGAGGCGCACCGGCTGCTCGCGCGCTACCTGTTCGCGCACACCACCGTGCACCGGATCGAGGCCGACACCGAGGTCGAGAACATCGCCGAGCAGCGCGCCCTGGAGAAGGCGGGCTTCACCCGCGAAGGCGTGATGCGCGGCTGCGGGTGGCGCGACGGCGCCTGGCGGGACGGCGTGACCTACAGCCTCCTGCGCACCGACCCACCGGTCTGACCGCCAAAGGCCCTTTCGCCCGAACAAAGCCACGTTCGAAACAAGACGCTTTAAGCTCGACGCATGATTGACTTCGCACAGGTTTCTACGGCGGCAGACAGCCGCGAGACGGCGCTCAGCCTGTTGAATTCCGCGGTCAAGGCGAGACTTGCTGCGTCCGGCCACGTGTTCGGCCCAGTGCCCACGGCGTTCTGGCACCTGGGCGAGTTCGGCGCTGGCGAGGAATGGAGAGTCGTGCTCAACACGACCATGGAACGCTATGAGGAGTTGGAGGAGCACCTCATCGCCGCGCATCCGTGGGACGCCCCCGAAGTCTCCTTCACCTGCCTGGGAGGCTCGAGGGCGTACATGGAATGGGTGAGCCGGACGACGTCCTGAGGAGCCATTCGGTCCTCGTCGGGTCCTTCGAGAAACCCTGAGCCGCGGCGAGCAACTCGAGCTGAAGGCTGGCCGTTGAGCGTCGACAGCCACACGGCCGCTGCGATTCGGTCAGTGAATGGCCGTTCATCGCGATATCTACAAACGGTCGTGCGCTGCACCGTAGCCTGAAGTTGTCGACGCTCAGGAGGTGCGGGGCCTGTGCCGGAATCCCACGTGGACCCTGTCGGGCCAGAACTCACAGTCGGGCAGCGGGTCAAGCTGCTGCGAACCCGTCGCGGACTCACCCGCGAGGTCCTCGGAGCCCTCGTCGGCAAGTCCGGAAGTTGGGTCAAGGCCATCGAGGCCGGGCGCCTTCAACAGCCGAAACTCCCCGTGCTGCTACGGCTCGCCGAGGCGCTTCGCGTACGGGACCTCGCCGAACTGACCGGCGACCAATCGATGCCCGTTCACCTGTTCACCGGCCCGGGACATCCCGCCCTGCCCGCCGTGCGTGAAGCGATCAATAGCCTCGTCATCAGTGACGAACCGCCTCCCCCGCTTGACCATCTGCAAGCACGCATTGATGCCGCATGGCGAGCCAGGCACGCAGCCCCCGATCACCGAACAGTCCTCGGCGGCCTACTGCTGGAGCATGGGCATCGGGCTGCTGCCGGAGGCACGCGGCCGGGGGTACGGCACCGAGGCGCACCAGCTACTGGCGCGCTACCTGTTCGCGCACACCACCGTGCACCGGATCGAGGCCGACACCGAGGTCGAGAACATCGCCGAGCAGCGCGCCCTGGAGAAGGCGGGCTTCACCCGCGAAGGCGTGATGCGCGGCTGCGGGTGGCGCGACGGCGCCTGGCGGGACGGCGTGACCTACAGCCTCCTGCGCACCGACCCCCCGGCCTGACAAGCGCCGCTTGACCGCCCGCCGGCCCAGTGGCCACCGCGTTCGGGCACCTGGGCGAGTTCGGCAATGGCGAGGAATGGAGGTTCGTCCTCAATACGACCTTGGAACGCTATGAGGAGCTGGAGGCGCACCTCATCGCCGCGCA
The DNA here is from genome assembly GCF_024055795.1 of Actinoallomurus purpureus. Classification (GTDB taxonomy): domain Bacteria; phylum Actinomycetota; class Actinomycetes; order Streptosporangiales; family Streptosporangiaceae; genus Actinoallomurus; species Actinoallomurus purpureus. The sequence continues at coordinate 161,062 of NZ_JAMXMY010000019.1, forward strand.
TGCTCTGGCAGATAGCACCACCTCCACCATGTTCATCGACAGATCCGGCTAATGGGATGACTCGATACGGGCCGGTGTGAATCTCGGTGAACTCTCAACCGTCCACTGTGCTCGGGTGGGCATGATTGCGGCACCATGCCTTCATCGCCATCTTCTTCCGCTCAGGCAGCACGAGAGCTCTTGGGCGGCAAGCTGCGCGATTTGCGGGAGACCCGCAAGATCTCGGGTCGGACGTTCGCGTCTTTGGCGGGCTGGAAGTCCGCATCGCAGGTTTCCATGATCGAGAACGGGCAGAGGACGATCTCGGCTCGGCATGTCCGGCTGTGGTGTTCGATCTGCGGCGCGCCCAAGCGCCGGATGGAAGAGCTGCTCCAAGAGCAGGCGGCCGTCGCAAGAATGTGGGTCCCCTATGAGCAGCTGAACAGGGGCGGCCTTGAGGCGGCGCAGAAGTCGATCCGGCAGCAGTACGAGGAGCTGGCTCTGGCGCGGTCGTATCAGCCGAAGGTGTTTCCCGGCATGGTGCAGACCGAGGCCTACACGCGTGCGGCGTTGACCGGGGTGATCGTCGAGCAGGCGGTGGAGACGGACGATCCGGACGGTGAGGTCGCGCGTGCGGTGGCCGAACGGATGGACCGTCAGAGGTTGCTCAGCCGGTCGGATGCCCGCTGGTTCTTCCTCCTTGAGGAGCCGGTGTTGTGGTATCGGCCGTATTCGCGGGATGTGCACCGTGAGCAGCTGCGGTATTTGCTGCGGGTCCGGCGGCGGCCGAACGTGTTCTCGGGGATCATTCCGGTCGAGGCTGACCGGCGGGCGGTGCATCCGGAGGAGGCGTTCGACATCACGGACGGCCATCTGGTGACCGTGGAGCTGGTGTCGGGCTATTTGTCGGTGACTCAGCCCGCCGAGGTCGCGCTGTATGTCGCGGCGTGGAATCGGTTGTGGTCGCTTGCGGAGACCGGTGAGGCGGCGACGAGGCGGATCCGCGCCGCCCTTGCCCGGTTGGACGGTCAGGATGGCGTGTAGTCGGCGTGTGGGATGGCGCGTTCCCAGAGCATCTCGTACATGCCGACGATGGGCAGGATCTTGCGGGGGTCGGCCACGTACTCCATGCGGCCGGTGTCGGTGCCGTCGCCAGCGGTGAAGTTGTAGGCGATGAGGCGGTGGTCGTACATGAAGAAGTCGGCGACGGGGTGCGGCAGGTCGTAGGCGAGGTGGCGGGGCAGCCATCGCAGTTCCTCGCCCGCTTTGAGGTTGCCGTAGCTGATGGCGTGTTCCCAGCGGATGTAGTCGCTGATCGGCTCGGAGACGATTCTCAGGCGGCGGAAGCGGACGCCGCGGGCCACGGTGCCGCCGACCAGGTCGATCCAGGCGTCCCACGGATAGGTGGTGTCGCCGTCCTGCTGCCATTGCACGAACGCTGGGTCGGTGGCGTCGTAGGTGTCGCGGGCCTCCAGGTGGACGACGGACCGTTCGGTTGCGGCCAGCAGGTCTTCGAAGGCCGGTTCGCCCGGTCCGGTCTGGCCGGGTTCATAGGCTCCGGTGAGAGCCTCCAGCAGGCTTGGCTTCAGGTTCGCCGGGGTCCAGATCGCGACCTCGTCATCGGCGATCGAGGTATGCCGGGCAAGCTGGGCGAGGGTGCCGGGGTCGGTGACCCGCCGGCCGACCTGCAGGATGTCACCAGTGCCGGGGACCACCAGGACGGCTGGGCATTTGTTGGCAGGTGAACCATCGTCGACCCCGACGAAGTCGACGTCCCCTTGAGCAGCACTGTTGGGTGCTTCGGGATTTTCCGACATGAGGGCTCCTGACCGAGACCGTTGTCGAGCGCGAACCATTCGACCTTGACGGCCGCCCCGGCTGGCGGTCAAGGAACGGGGGCGGTCGGTGTGAATATCTGTGAACTTCCTGGCGGCTGGCGGCGCTAAGCGCGTATGCCTTTTGCGTAGCCCGACAGTAGGCGGGGAAAGGAGAATCGGTGAGCACCGGACGGTCGTCTCCCGACGGGTCGGTCAGGTCGCCGAATGAAGCGTCGCCTTTGAGGGATGACCGACCGGCTTTGACCGGTCCCTACCTTGTCCTTACCCTCGCCGTGGCTCCGGGAGTCCCGGGGCTATCCGGCGGGCTCGTCGCCGGGGGCGAGTTCGTTCACCCATGCCTGGGCAGTCGCCAGGTCGGGCGCGGTTCCGACCGGCGCGTAGGTGAAGCCGTCCCACTCCTCGAGGACACGGTGTTCGTCAGGGCGGAGGTGATTGGCACCGCCGTGGACCGGGCGGTGGCGCCGGTATTGGTCGACGGGCGGGCGGCGTCGTTTCTCGTACGGCGCGAGCGGGTCGGCGGGGTCCACGCGCGGTGTGGCGCGCGACGGCTGATTCGGTGGTCCCGGTCGGCGGTGCTTTCCCATGACCTCGATGGTGTCGGCTTTCAGCGGCAGGAGGGGGCGTTTCCCGCCGCGGTCCATGACGGCCGGGAGCCCGTGAGTACCGGCTGTATGCCCCGCCCTCGCGGCCTCAACGGTACTTGCTGGAGCCGGAGAGAAGTACGGATTCTGCTCGCGGGAGCCGACCGGCTCCTCGCTCCGTCCTGAGAAGGAGAGGGTCAACACATGGAGACGTTCGCACCGGGTGAGCCGTGGGCGATGCGGCTGGTCACCGACCGGCTGCCGCTGGGTCCGCCGGCGTACGCGACGGTGAGCCTGGACCCGCCGACGCAGACCGGCCGGTACTTCGACCCGATCGGGCAGCCGATCGAGATGGGCAGGCACGGCACATCGAAGACCAGAGGGACCGCGTCGATGTCCGGCGGCGGTGACGGCAAGGACCCCCAGCCCCAGACGCAGGACGACAACACCACCGACTACGAATCGGACTGAGGCGCTGGTGGACGGTCTGGTGCTGGTCCTCACGGCCCTGGAGGACGTCACCGCAGACATGGTCATTACTGCGCTGAACGAACTCGGCGCGCCGGTTGCTCGCGTCGACCCGGCCGACCTCGGAAACGGCTTGCTGTTCGGTGCCCGCATCGGTGCCGGACCATCGGCGTGGAGGGGCCGGCTGCGGACGCCCAGCCGCGAGATCGAACTGGAAGAGGTGGCGGCGGTGTATTACCGCCGCCCCACCCCCTACGCGACACGGTTCGCTCACCTGCCCGCGCAGCAGCGGGACTTCGCAGCCGCCGAAGCACGGCATGGGCTCGGCGGAATCGTGAACAACCTGACCGCCCTGTACGTCAACCACCCGGCGGCGGTGACCCGCGCGGACTTCAAACCAGCCCAGCTGCAGCGCTTCGCCGAGCTCGGGCTGCGGATCCCGCCGACGCTGGTCACCAACGACGTTGATCAGGCGCGCGCGTTCGCCGGCGAGCACGGCCCGATCATCTATAAAACCTTCCGCGGCCTGCCGCCCGCACCGGACGGGCGCGCAGGTGCGATCTGGGCCCAGCGCGTCGACCTCGGTACTTTCGATGACTCCCTCGCGGTGACCGCGCACCTGTTCCAAGCCGAAGTGCCCAAGACCGGTGACGTGCGCGTGACCATAGTCGGCGACCAGGTGTTCGCTCAGCAAATCACCACCCCGGACGGCGCGCTGGACTGGCGGCGAGGGGACTGGGAAGACCTCCTCCACACCCCCATCACCGTCCCCGGCCCCATCGCAATCGCCCTGCACCGCTATCTGGCCTCGTTTGAGCTGGTGTTCGGCTGCTTCGACTTCGCCCTCACCGGCCCGCCACACGAGCCTGAGCAGTGGGTCGCGATCGAGTGCAACCCGAACGGCCAATGGGGCTGGCTTCCCGACGCCCCCGCGATCGCCGATGCGCTCGCCCGTGTCCTGAACAGGAAGGAGGCAGCACTCCATGGCGACACCACCCAACGAGGCTGAGGCGACCCGCCTCCTCCGCAAAGCCCTCGCCGAGTCACTCGCTGCCGAGGCGGTACTGCCCGATGCCGGCTGGCGGTCCGCGGTAGAGAAGGTTCCCCGGCACGCGTTCGTACCCGGCTTCTACCTGCCTGCCGACCAACTAGACGAGAACGGCCTGATGGTGTGGGAGCCGGTCACCGCAGAACTCGACCACGCCCGGTGGCTGCATGCGGCCTATTCCGACACCACGCTGATCACGCAGTTCGACGGCGACGAACCCGACTGGAAGCAACCCGCCACCCGGAACGGCGGCACACCGACTTCCTCCTCCACCCTCCCGTCTTTGGTGATGCGCATGTGGGCCGATGCCGACGTCCAAGACGGGCACACGGTCCTGGAGATCGGCACCGGCACCGGCTACTCCACTGCGCTCGTCTGCGAACGCCTCGGCTCGACCGCAGTCACCTCCATCGAAGTCGACAGCCAGCGCCTGGACCAAGCCGCAGCCGCGCTGTACGAGTGCGGCTACACCCCCACCCTCGCGGTCGCCGACGGCCTGTACGGGTACTGGCCCGAGGCACCCGTCGACCGGATCGTCGGCGCCTGCTCCTTCCGCGCAGTCCCACCCGCGCTGGTGGCGCAGGCCCGGCCGGGCGGGAAAATCCTGCTCACCCTCAGCGGTTGGCTCTACGGGTACGCCCGCGTCCTACTGACCGTCACCGACCAGCACACCGCAGAGGGGCCGCTGCTGCCCGGCACCATCTCGTTCATGGCGGCGCGCACCCACGCCGCCCCAGCGTTCGGCAACCCCGCCCATTGGGCCGCCGATCTGCCCGAGCGTTCACGGGCGGCCCGGCACAACCCGGAGCGAATCACCGAACCCACCGAGCAAGCGTTCCATCTGCGGTTCCTCGCACAATGCGCTGTGCCGAACTCCCAGATGACCGGCGTCGGTGACGTCTTGCACCTGGTCGACGTCGTCACCGGTTCTGCCGCCACCCTCACCCCTGCTGGGGGCAGCTGGCAGGTCCGCGAGGGCGGCCCCATAAAACTGTGGGAGCGGGTCGAAGCGGTCCTAGACGCCTACGACACAGCAGGCCAGCCGGCACCAGAGACCTTCTGCCTTCAGGTCACCGGGGAACACCAACGCCTGCGGCACCCGCAGATGCCGGACCTGCCGCTACCGAGACCCTGATGCTCCTTCCATCCGGCGCCGGGCAGAACCAACGTCGAGCCGGTGACCGCCCACACCCTGTCATCGCAGTCCCCTGATCGCCTGCGCGCTGACATGGTCGCCACGCTGGGGGAGCGCGGTTCGATCAGCTCGGCGGCGGTTGCCACGGCGTTCGCGAAGGTCCCGCGCGAAAAGTTCGGCCACCGACCCCCGGTCTAACTGGCCGACGCGGTGCCGGTGCACGCGGGGATCAGAGTAGAGCGTCGAGTAGCTCGGTGACGGCTGGATCGGTCGGCCACCTGCTGCACATCTGGCGGCAGATGTCCCGCAACCTCCTCAACAACGACTCAGAGGACGTCGCACGAGCGATCCCCGCTGCTTCGAACACAGCCGCGCATGCGGCCTCAGTCTCCGACGCCTGAAGATGCGCGACGGCCTGGTGAGCGATGTACTCACCCGCCCACTCGGCGCGGCGCATTGCAGCGGGCAACTCGGCGAGGCCGGCCGCCAAGTGCTCGACGGCCCGAGCGTTCCGTCCCGGATCGTCCCGCCCGAGATAGACGTTCGTAACCCCTGCCTCAAGGGCAAAGAATCCGGGCTCCAGGTAGTAGTACTCCCACGGCCGAGCACTGGCGGGGTCGGCGTTGGCTACGGCCGCTTGCGCCTTGCCAAGAAGCCGCTCCGCCTCGCCTGGTTCACCAGCCAGGGCGTGCCCGCGTGCTTCGAGAAAAAGGTCATAGGCATGGCCAGGACCGATGCGATTGCGCTGTGCCGCTTGCGCCATTCCGACCATCGGGCCGACCTGCCCGATGCGTTCGGCGAGATATGCCTTCCACGACAGCACCGTCCCGACCATGGAGGCGTCGCCGATCTCCTCGGCGTGCTCGGCCGCGCGGTCGAGCGACATGCGGGCTGCGGGCGCGTCCCCTACGGCGATGTTCAACCAGCCGGAGAACTGCGCCCACTGAGCCGCGACGTCGACCATCTTCGGGCGGACCGGGCCGCGAGCCTCGGTGACGAGCTGCTGCACCATCGGAAGCTGCGCCCGGACGGACTGCAGGATCGGTGCTGAACCCACAGCGTCCTCCAGGCGGCGCTGCTCGGCCAGGATGGCCGCCAAGCACTCCACGACGTGCGAGTCGGGTCGTATGGCGCGCCTGGTGGCCAGCATGAGCTGGTCCTCGTCCTCGGGTGTGAACCGATCGTTCAGTTCGGCGCCGGGGACGCACCATGGTGACACCGGAGCGACCCTGTCGTCACCGAAAAGGTCGTCTTCCGTTGTCTCGAACACGGCCGCATACAGCATCCGGTAGCGGGGACCGGGCGGGTGTTCGCCGGCTTCGTGGCCGCGGATAGTGCGACATAGGTCCTTGATCTTGGGGAGGCGTTGGCGGTCGCGTTCGGTGGCGTGGTCGCGGAAGGCTTCGGCGAGCGCCTCGACGGTCATTCGCCGGGCTTTGCGTTCAGTGCGCAGGCGAGCACCAATACGGGCGTTATCGGCTGACATGTTGCGTGCACCTCGGCCGAGTGGGGGTCACGGATGCAGGGACTCATATCCGCGCTTGTCTCCCAGTATCACGGTGACGTCACCGGATCCGCAGGACTTCACTATCAGTGATGTATTCACTACGAACACCGGGAGACCAGGTGTACGCACACACCACCCCTCCGCCGCCGATCGACGTCGTCAAGACGGCGACTCTACGACTCGCACCCCTGCTCATCCGCCAGGGCCTGAACATCACCATCAGCCGAGAGGGAACCGTCGAAGTAAGAAACCCCCGCGACTCACGGATGCGTCAGTTTCTCGTCCTCCGCGAGCACCAAGGCGCCTTGGTCTGGCACTGGGTCTGGTCCGGGCCGAGCCGTGACGCGCCACCCGAACTCGAACCGATGGTGGCCGCCGATGACGTTGAGGAGGCCGCCCGTCGGATCATCACCGTCCTCAGCATCGTCGAACCGACCGGAGCCGAACAGTGATCGGCGGAGGCCGTCGGCTACTGCGGCCGAGCCATCGAATCGGCGGCCGCCTGAGTCGTAAGCCACCGCACCCCCGCAGACGTCCCGGCCCCGAGCCGCCCTGAGCCGGGCCGGGACACAGCCGCCGGGTCCGTTTGAGGGGACGGGCTCGGCGGCCCAGAACGGCGATCGTCGAGAGGGGCCTTGACGTTGCGACCTCTCGATGGCCCGCCCCCAGGCCGTCCTATCTCCGGCTTGGTTCTGGGCGGTTAGAGCAGCCGTCTTTGCACGACGTCGGCGATGACCGTGGTCACGACCTTGTCGACGGCTTCGGCGTCCGGTGGGGTGCCCTTCCGGCCGGCGAAGAGCATGTGCCCGCCGCCGATCAGCGAGAGGGCGAGCGAGTCGACGTCGGCGTCGGCCGCGATGCGGCCCAGTGCGCACTCCTCCGTGAGGTAGGAGGTGATCATGGCGCTGGCCTCCGCCATGATCGGGATGCCAGGGGCCAGCCCGGCTTGGCGCAGCCGGGCGCGCAGCTCGTCCCGGAAGATGACGAGCCCGACGATCCCGACGGCGACCGGGTCGAACAGCTCGATCAGCGCGTCGGTGAGATTGCCGGCGACGGTGCCGGTGCCGGCGGACTGGCGCAGAGCGGCGGCCTGGTCCTCGACGCGGGCGATGCGGTCGTGCACGAGCTCGGCGAGGAAGGCATCGAAGTCGGCGAAGTGCCGATGCAGGACTCCCTTGGCGACGCCCGCCTCGGTGGTGATCGCCCGGCTGGTCAGCGCGCTCGGCCCGTCCCGGAGCAGGACGCGCTCGGCGGCGTCGAACAGTTGCTGACGCGCGTCGCGGATGTGCACCCCGGTCGGCATCGCGCATCCCTCCGTACCTCGAATGGGCCTCACTCGTTGCCCAAGTGGGCATGCGCCCACTATAGTGGGCGCATGCCCACTATACCGCAAGAGCAGCCACGCCCTTCCGAACGCGCACCTCGTGAGGCGCATCGAGCCCGCGAGATGGCGGAGTCGTTCGGGGTGGACCCCGAACGCTACGACCGGGCCCGCCCCCGCTATCCCGACGCCCTGGTGGAACGGATCGTCGCCGCCAGCCCCGGCCGCGACGTCCTCGACGTCGGCTGCGGCACCGGCATCGAGGCCCGGCAGTTCCAGGCGGCCGGCTGCACGGTGCTCGGCGTCGACCCCGACGCGCGGATGGCCGAGTTCGCCCGGCGGACCGGGATCGACGTCGAAGTGGCGACCTTCGAGGCGTGGGACCCCGCCGGCCGGGTGTTCGACGCGGTCATCGCCGGGCAGGCCTGGCACTGGGTCGACCCGGTCGCGGGCGTGGCCAAGGCGGCGCAGGTCCTGCGGCCCGGCAGCCGGCTGGCGGTGTTCGGGCACGTGTTCGACGCCCCGCCCGCGGCGAGGGAAGCCCTCGCCTCGGCACTCCGGCGGGTGGTGCCCGACTCGCCGGTGAACCTCCCGTCGGCGGGCGGCGACCGGCCGACCAGGACGGCCATGGACATCTACCAGGCGATGTTCGCCGCCGCCGCCGACGGGATCCGGCAGGCGGGCGGGTTCGGCGAACCTGAGCAGTGGCGGTTCGACTGGGAGCAGTCCTACACCCGGGACGAGTGGCTGGACCTGCTGCCCACCACCGGCGCCCTCACCCAGCTCCCGCCGGACAAGCTGGCGGAGGTGCTGGAAGACGTCGGGGCCGCCATCGACAAGATCGGGGGCGGATTCACGATGCCGTACATCACACTGGCGGCCACCGCTGCGCGAACCGGAGCCGCCTGACCCGGCTCGCCGACCACGCCGGGTCTGCCGTCCCCGGATGACCGCCGACGCGCCGGTCGCCCCGTTTCAGGCGGAGAGCGCTGAGTCCAAGCGGCACACGGTGGCGATCTCCGGTCTCCGTGAGAGCACTGGCGGCCGAGAAGGGTGGCGACGAGGGCGGCGTCGCCGGAGGCGCCACCTCGTCAGGTCGGTGCCGGGTTCAGACGCGCTTGGCGCCGATGGCGGCCATGATCTTGGGCCAGGCGTTGTGCATCTCGCGCGTCCACGCGGGCCACGCGTGCCGGCCGTTGCCGTAGATGTGCGAGGTGACCGGGATGCCGAGCTGCTGGGCCTTCTGAAGGAAGGTCACGTTCGTGGCACCTACGACCCGTTCGCTGAGCAGGCCGATGTCCCACGGCGCGGTCTTGGGGTTGTCGCCGGGGCCGGGCTTTCCGGAAGTGCCTGCCGAGATGTAGACGCCCGTGCCCTTGAGCCGCTGAATGAGGTACAGCGGGTCGTGCTGGCGCCAGTTGACATCGTCGGCGCCCGGCACGCCCCAGATGCGGAACGGGTCCGTGCCGTCGCCCGCGCCGACGATCGTGAACATCAGCAGCGCCGGCACGCCCACCGACCGGATCGACAGCAGCCCGCTGTACGCGGCGGCGTACCGGTACAGGCCCGGGTACCGCTCCGCGTAGGTGATCGCGCCCTGCCCGCCGGAGGAGATGCCCATGACGGCCCGCGAGGTTCCGGCGTGGTACGCCCGCTCGACGATCTCCCGGACCTCGAAGTTGTGGAAGTTCTCCCACTGGGGGCTGCCGTACTTGCCGTAGTTGTACCAGTTTGTATATGAGCCGTTCACGCCGCCTTCCGGCATGACGACCATGACGTTGTAGCGATACGCGTAGGTCTCGATGTCGGTGCTGCGGGTCCACGACGTGTAGTGGTCACGGCCGCCGTGCAGCGCGTACAGCACGGGGAACCGCTTGGTCGTCGAGGTCTTCCATGCCTTCGGCACCAGGATCCGCACCTTGACCGTCTGGCCGAGCGCCACCGACTTGACCGTCAGATCGACCTCGTGGTTGGTCACCCATGCCTGCTTGGTGACGCGCGCCCCGTCGCCGGCCTTGGCGGTCTTCGGGACCTTCGAACTCGGCTTGCTCGCCGCCTCGGCGGGCGACACCCCCGCCATGGCTACGGCCAGGGCTGCGCCCAGGGTAGACGCGATGACGCGGCGCAGCGGACTACCTGGCATGCTCAATCCTCCGGTGTCTTCCAGTGCCACCCGGGTCCATCCGGGTTGGGAACGATCTCTCGCTGGGGGCGGGGAGCGCTGCGGCCGGGTGCCGCCTCGCGCGTCTCCCGGAACACCGGGGTGCGGCCGTTGACGGCCGCGACCCGGCGCAGGATCTCGTCGGCGAGCGTCGACTCGCCCGTGGTGTCATCCGTGCTCTCGGCGGTGGCCGGGCGCTCCGGGACTGTCCTGAGGGCCCTCCGCTCGGCCCGGAGCTCGGCCAGCCGCTCCGCCTGCCGTCGCACCCTCGGCGCAGGTACGCCGCCCGGAACGAGGGCCGGGACGAGGACCGGGGCGGTCGCCCTCACCTGGGTGCTCTCCACCGCCGGGTTTCTCTCCGGTCCCGGGGTTCTCTCCGCGGCCGGGGTGCCCCCGGTTGGCTCCGTCGGCTCGGCGGCAGGCGGCTCGTCGTGTTCGCCGAGGTCGACGCGGGTGTGGAGGGCGCGCAGCGGGCGGGGCAGCCACCAGTTCGCCGGGCCGAGGAAGCGCATCGTCGCCGGAACGAGCAGCATCCGGACCAGCGAGGCGTCGACGACGATCGCCACGAACATGCCGACGCCGATGAGCTTGACCAGCGTGATGTCGGCCGTGGAGAACACCGCGATCACCACGAGGAACAGCAGCGCCGCGCTGGAGATGATGCCGCCGGTACGCTGCAGGCCGATGGCGACGGACCGCGTGTTGTCCCGCGTCCGGTCCCACTCCTCACGGACCCGGCTGAGCAGGAAGACCTCGTAGTCCATGGACAGCCCGAAGACGGTGAGCAGGACGAGGATCAGGGTCGTCGGCTCGGTGGTGCCGGTCGAGGTGAAGCGCAGCAGGCCCGCGAGGTGGCCGTCCTGGAACCCCCACACGATCGCGCCGAACGACGCGCCGAGGGACAGCAGGTTCATGGCGACGGCCTTGAGCGGCAGCACGATCGATCCGAACGCCATGAACAGCAGCAGGAAGGTGACCAGGCCGATCACCGCGCCGACGGTGGGCAGGCCGCGCCGCAGGCTGTCCATCAGGTCCATCTGTGCGGCCGTGCCGCCGCCGACGTCGGCGTACAGCGCCGCCCGGTTCAGCGGCACCGCGCGGACGCGGCGTACGAGGTCCTTGGCGTCGTCGGTCATCGCCCCGTACTGGTGCCGCACCGAGATCCGCACCGCGGCGTACTTCTCGGCGTACCCGCTGATCTCCACGCTGGTGACGCCGGGCAGGTGCCGCAGCCGGTCCTCGTAGTCGGTGATGAACGACGGCACCGGCTTCTTCTTCGTCGGCACGAAGTTCTTCGGGACGAGGTCGCCGGACAGAACGACGTCGATCGGGTCCTTGGAGCCGGTCGGGAACTCCCGCTGGAACGCCTCGTACAGCTGGCGGTTCGGGCTGCTCGTCGGCAGCACGCGCACGTCGGTGCTGCCGAACCGCACGTGGAGGAACGGCGTGGTCGACGCGCCTAGGATCGCCATGACGCCGACGAAGTACAGGATCGGGTGGCGCATCACGCTCGTCGCCAGGCGGTACCACGGCCCGCTCGTACGCTGGGCCTCCGGTGTCCGGAGCGACCGCGCGGCGGCGCGCCGCCGCCACGGCATCCGGCCGAACTCCACGCGGGGGCCCAGCAGGGCGAGCAGCGCGGGCAGCAGGAACAGCGCGCCGACGATCGCGACGGCGACGACCGCCATGCCGCCGATGCCGACCGAGCGCAGGAACATCTGCGGAAACAGCAGCAGGCCGGCGAGCGCGGTCGTCACCGTGATGCCGGAGAAGGCGATGGTGCGGCCGGCGGTCGCCATCGTGTTCGCCAGGGCCGTCGGCCGGTCGGCGCCGCGCCCCAGCTCCTCACGGAACCGGTTGACGATGAACAGCGAGTAGTCGATCGCCAGGCCGAGCCCCATCATCGTGATGACCTCGGCGCTGAAGGAGGAGATGGCGGTGACCATCGTCAGCACCCGCAGGACGGTGAGCGCGCCGACGATGGAGAAGACGCCGACGACCAGCGGCAGCCAGAAGGACCCGAGGCTGCCGAACACGAAGAGCATCAGGACGAGCAGCACCGGAAAGGAGATCATCTCGGCGCGTGCCAGGTCGCTCTGCGTCTGGGTGTTGAACTCCTTGGCGAGCGGCACGCCGCCGCCGACCCGTACGTTCAGGCCGGGCGCGCCGAACATGCCCTCGATGGCGTCGTACGCCCTGGTCTTCGCGGTGTCGTCGCCGGCCAGTTGCACGGCGGCGAACGTCGCGTGCCGGTCCTTGGAAGCGAGTTCGGCGATCCGGGGCGTCTGGCTCCAGTACGTCAGGACGCCCCGGATCTTGTCCTTGGGAAGGCGGGCGAGCGCCGTGGTGACCGAGCCGCGGAAGCGGGGATCGTCGACGGTCAGCCGGTCGCTGCGGTAAATGACGAAGACGTCCGGCGTGGAGTTGCTGAAGTACTGCGCGGACAGCTTGGCCACGAGCGAGGACGAGGAGTGCGGGTCGTCGAAGCCGCCGCTCTTCAGCCGCGCGACCGCGCCCGATCCCCACATGCCGGACACGACCATGAACGCCAGGCACAGCGCGAGACAGCTCAGCCGTCGTCGATGGACGAGACGTCCCAGACCGGCGAACATCACTGCCCTTCGTTACCGGATGACGGGCAGCGTCCCTGCCAGGTACCGCTCCCGGCAGGCACTCCGCGCGATCTTGCCGCTGGACGTACGCGGGACCCCGCCCGGCTCGACGAGCAGGAAGTCGTCCACCCGGAGCTCGTGGGTGGCGCTCACGGCGCTCCGTACCGCACGCGCGACCTCCTCGGCGGGGACGCCCTTCCCGCGCCGGCCGCGCTCGGCGACGATCACGACCCGATCGCCGTCCTCGCCGGAGACGGCGAACGCCGCCACGTGGTCGCGTCTGATCCCCTCGTGCGCCTGCTGCGCGCTGACCTCCACATCCTGTGGATAGTGATTGCGGCCGTCGACGATGATGAGGTCCTTGATCCGGCCGGTGACGTACAGCTCGCCCTCGTGAACGACGCCGAGGTCGCCGGTGCGCAGCCAGCCCTCGGCGGGCAACCCGTCGGCCGGGTCCTCCAGCACGGCACCGAACACCTCGGCGGTCTTGTCCGGATTGCGCCAGTACCCGGGAGAGACGTTCGGCCCGTTGACCCAGATCTCGCCGACCCGCCCGTCCGGCAGTTCGACCCGTGTCGCGGGCTCGACGATGGCGACGAACTGGCCGGTCGGCGCGCCGCAGGAGACCAGGACGGCGTCCGTACCCGGCCGCGCCGCGCCCTCGGCCAGCGCCGCCCGGTCGAAGGCGGTGAACCTCGGCTCGCCCCGCGTCTTGCTGGCGACGTAGACCGTGGCCTCGGCCAGGCCGTACGCGGGGGACTGCGCATCGGAGCGCAGCCCGGCCCCGCCGAACGCGTCGGCGAAGCCCTTGACGGTGTCCGGCCGGATCGGCTCCGCGCCGTTCAGCGCGACCCGCACGCCGCCGAGCCGCAGGTCGGCCTTCTCCTCCTCGGTGACCCGGGAGGCGCAGTACTCGTACGCGAAGTTCGGCCCCGCGGTGATCACGTCGTCGTGCTCGGACAACAGCTCCAGCCAGCGCAGCGGCTCCATCACGAACGCCACCGGGTCGGTGAGGACCAGGTGGTTGCCGTGCACCACCGGAAGGGCCAGCGCCAGGATCAGGCCCATGTCGTGGAACAGCGGCAGCCAGCTGACGCCGACGGTCTCGCGTGGCCGCACCTCGTAGCCGTTCCACACCTGCAGCGCGTTCGCGGTGATGTTCCGGTGGGTGATCTGCACGCCGGCCGGCGCACGGGTCGACCCCGAGGTGTACTGCAGGTACGCGACGTCGTCCGGAGCGATCTCCTCGGCCGTCCACGCGGCGGCGAGCGAGACGTCGACGGCGTCGGCGAGGACGACCTCTTTCGGACGCGGCGCGCTCTGCTCGTCGATGAACCGTTCCACCTGCGGCAGCGCGGCGGTCGTGGTCACGGCCACGGACGGGTCCGCGTCACCGTACGCGCGGATCAGCCGGTCGGCGTGGCCCGGCAGGTCCGGGGAGAACAGCGGAACGGCGATGAGCCGGGCGTACATCGCGCCGATCATCGTCGTCAGATACTCGAGGCTCTGCGGCATGAGCAGCGCGACGCGCTCCCCGGGTTCGGCGACCTCGCGCAGCCGGGCGGCGACGGCCCGCGCCCGCCGGTGCACCTGCCCCCAGGTGAGTTCCTGCCGTTCGCCCGCCGGGTCGGCGGTGTAGTCGACGAATGTGAAGGCCGGCACGGACGGCGTCTCGGCCGCCCGGCGGGCCACCGACGCGATGAGCGGTTCGTCGAGAGATCTGGGCTCGAGACGGCGACCGTTCAGTGCCATGCCCGCACTCCCTGCCTCGCCACGGCCGCCAAGGCCGACACCACCCGTGATCATCGTGACCGCGTGAAGCTATCGCAGGGCGTGAAGCCGCTACTTGCCTCGCACACCACATTCGCCGGAGCGTCGTTGTCACCGGAGTGACAACCGGGCGGCTGGACTACGGTGCGAGACGTGACAAAGCCCCGGCTGCCCAGCGGGCAACGCGCCGACATCCTGCTCGCCGCGATCGTCGGCGTGATCGTGGCGGTCAGCACGATCTGGAGCGCCGGGGGCCTTCACTTCGTGCACGTCCGGGCGTTCCTGATGATGGCCGTCGGCCTCGTCGCGCTGGCCTTTCGCCGACGGGCCCCCGTCCTCGCGACCACGGTCGCCGGCGTCTCGACCGCCTATTACTACATCGGCCCGTTCCCGGACGGCATGGAGATGCTGACGTTCGCGGTCGCCTCCTACCTGGCCGCCGCACAGGGCCAACGGGTCGCCGCGTACGTCGGCACGGCGGCGGGGCTGTCGGTCTTCGCCGGGGCCGAGTTCCTCATCGGGCCGCCAAACGTCTTCCGCTTCCTCGGCGTGCTGGCGTGGGCGCTGGTCGTCGTCATCGCCGGCGAGGTCACGCGCTACCACCGCGCCTACCTCGACGAGGCCCGGCGGCGGGTCGCCGAGGCGGAACGCACCCGTGAGGAGGAGGCCCTGCGGCGGGCCACCGAGGAGCGGCTGCGCATCGCCCGCGAGCTGCACGACGTCCTCGCGCACAAGATCTCACTCATCAACGTGCAGGCCGGAGCGGCCCTGCACCGCCGCGACCCCGACCAGGCGTACGCCGCGCTCAGCGCGATCAAGGACGCGAGCAAGGAGACGCTGCGGGAACTGCGCACGACGCTCGGCGTGCTCCGCCAGGTCGACGAGGCCCAGCCGCTCGCGCCCGCGCCGTCACTCGACCACCTGGACGAGCTGATCTCCCACACGAAGAGCGCCGGGCTTCCCGTCGACCTCACGATCTCCGGCGACCGCGTGCCGCTGCCGTCGCCGGTCGACCTGACCGCCTACCGCATCATCCAGGAGGCGCTCACCAACGCCGTACGGCACGCGGGCTCGGCGACCGCCACCGTGCTCGTGAGGTACGACCCGGATCGCGTCGCGGTGGAGATCGCCGACGACGGCCGCGGCCACGCCGCCGCCGAGGGCAACGGCATCCGCGGCATGCGCGAGCGCGCCGCCACCGTCGGCGGCGCCCTCACCGCCGCCAACCGCCCCGGCGGCGGCTTCCTCGTCCACGCCTCCCTCCCCCTCGCCCCCGCCGACCCACCGTCTCCGCCGGACCGATGAATGGACGGAGTTTTCCTGGGCACAACTGTAGTTGTACAGTACGCAACATGCCGGCCAAAGAAATCCTCGCGGCAATCCGCGACTTAGAGGCTGCTGGATGGCGCATCGTCATTGCTTCCGGGCATGCCCACACCTACGCGAAGGCCTTCTGCCCAGGAGGGCAGGATGGCTGTGCGCCCCTCATGATCTACGGTACGCCGAAGGTCCCGGAGCATGAGGCCAAGAAGATCCAGCGGATTTTGACGCGGTGTCCGCACACCTGCTCCGGCAGTGAGGAGGACAAGTGAACGTGTACTGGTTCGACGTCAATGTGGCCGGTCCTGTCACCGACGAACATGCCGAGGCCCTGGGAGAGATGCTGGCGGCCGCCGACCGCATCGACGCCACGATCCAGGCCGGAGAGGACGGTGGCGCGATCATGTTCTCTCGAGAGGCCGACGACGCGGTGCAAGCGATCATCTCCGCGGTCATGGACGTTGAGAAGGCCGGGATGACGGCGATCGGTGTCACCGAGGATCTGGTGACGGCCGAGGACATCGCCGAGCGCGCGAAGGTCACCGCTGCCTCGGCCCGGTACTGGATAACGGGTGATCGCGGACCGGGCGGGTTTCCCTCTCCCCGCGTCGCACGGCCGAAGGCCAGCCTCTACTCATGGGCGGACGTGTCCGCGTGGCTTCATGAGGCGAAACTCGGTGAAGTCGACCATGTCGCCGTTGAGACGGCCCGTGTCTGCGTACTCATCTCCGCCGCTCTCATCGTCCGTCGGGGCATGGCCGACCTGCCGAAGCACGAACGTCCGTTGGTGGCACGACTCGTCGCCTGAGCGGCGGTCCCTTCGCTCGCCGAGCGCGACGGCTACCCGGTGATGGGGCCCGTGATGTGATGATTAGGGGGTGCATTTCCCCATCAGGGTCGTGCTGGCCGACGACCAGACGCTCGTACGGGCCGGGTTCCGCTCGATCCTCGACAACGAGGACGACATCAGCGTGATCGCCGAGGCCGGCGACGGGTCCGAGGCCGTGCGCCTCGCGGCGGCCGAGCGGCCCGACGTCGTCCTGATGGACATCCGGATGCCCGTGCTGGATGGGCTGGAGGCCACCCGGCGGATCGTCGCCGACGAACGGCTCCGCGACGTCAAGGTCGTGATCCTGACGACGTTCGACCTGGACGACTACGTCTACAGCGCGCTGAAGGCCGGTGCCAGCGGATTCATGGTGAAGGACACCGAGCCGCTCGAGCTGATCCACGCCGTCCGCGTCGCGGCGCGGGGCGACGCCCTGCTCGCGCCGTCGGTGACCCGCCGGCTGATCAGCGAGTTCGCCGCGAGGATCAAGGAACCGCCGCCGTCCGTCGAGCTGAACGCCCTCACCGACCGCGAGCGCGAGGTTCTCGAACTCGTCGCCGCGGGACTGTCCAACGACGAGATCGCCACGAGGCTCGTCGTCAGCCCGGCGACGGCGAAGACGCACGTGAGCCGGGTGCTCACGAAACTGCGCGCCCGCGACCGCGCACAGCTCGTCGTCCTGGCGTACGAATCCGGGCTGGTCCGGCCCGGCTGGCTCGGCTGATCCCCGGGGCCGGATCGTCCAGCGTGGCACCCGCCGGAACCTCATCGAGCGACCCGGCCCCTATCGCGACCTCTGGGAGGCCGAACGCCTCCCGAGCGCCGACCGCGCTATTCGGCGGGCGTGAACATCTGATGCATGATCCCCCGACGATGGCGGCCGTGGTAGGACGCGTCGGCGTCATCGGCGGTCGGATCGAACTTGGCCAGGTAGTCACTCTCGGCGTCGATCAAACGCTCCAGCTCCCCACGATCCAGGAAGACGCCGTGGCAGCCGACGCATTCCTCGATCATCACTCCATTACGTGTCCGAACGTCCCACTCCGCGGAACACTTCGGACACGTCATCCCCGTCGCAGCCATTGCGGCTCCCCTGTGAACGAATTCGACGATCAGGCAAGACTAATAACCATCACCGTGAGAGGGAACGTTTTTCGGGTGGCGCCCGGGTGATCACGAAAAGCTCGGAAGGTCCCGTCCGACGGGACGGATACGGCGTGGCCCGATCCACGCCGTGAACCGCCGACAGAATAGTGACCTTCGGCACGCGGCGGCGGCGAATCGTTCGGTCAGCGGGTCGGCTCGGGAGCCTTCGGCCCGGCCGCCCGTCCCCGCCTTCCGAACGGCAGCGTGACGTGGTTCCGCCGCACGATGATCAGGCCGGCGAGCCACAGCAGGAGCGCCTCGGCGACCACCGCGATGCCGAGCGCGGTCGTCCAGGATCGATGTCCATCCCGGAGCGTGTCGGCCGGCGCGACGGCCGTCAGCTCGGAAAGACCGTCTGGCCGGGACGCCACCGGGGTCTGATCCGGGGCGACACTCGGCAGCAGCGGCATCGCGGCCGGCGTGGACGGCCGTCCCGGCGCACTCGCCGGCGGAGCGCCCCCGTCCGCACCGGTCCCGAGGGCGGCGCCGGCCCCGGCGGCGCCGACCGGCCCGACGGGTTCGGCCGGTGGCACCGGCGCGACCGGCTGCGCGTGCTTCGGCGATCTGAGGGACTCGGCGGCCCGCGCGGCCTTCACCCGGGACCGTGCCGCTCCAGGCGCGGACGGCGCGCCCAGAGCCTGAGCCGGGACGGAAACCGGGGCGTGGGCCGAGGCCGGAGCCAGGGCCTGGCCGTGAGCCGATGCCGGATCCGACACCCGTGGCGAGACCGCGCCCGATGTTCGAGGCGACGCCGCGCCCGGCGCCGCGACCGCGGGCCGAGCGGGATCCGCCGCCTGGACCCGGGCGCCGGCCGAGGCCGAGCCTGGGGCCGCGGCCAGGGAACGAGCCGAGCCGGGAGCCTGGACCCCGGTGCGAGCGGGCGCTGAGCCCGGTGCCGCGACCGAGGACCGTGCCTGAGCGGGGGGCACAGCCGCGGCGGAGCTCGCTTCGGCGGCGCGCGTTCCGGCCGCCGGCCGGGATCCGCTCCTGCCGCTTCGCGCCGGGAGGCGCGGCGCCCGGCGTGGCACCGCCTTCGGAGCCCTGCTCCGCGTCCCCGCGTCACCGGATGGCCCGGCGCTCGCCGGGTCTCCGTAGCCGGACGCCGATCCGGGACGTTCGGCGGTCGGTTGGGTGGACGCCGACGCCTCCGGCGAGGCCGGTGCGGGCGCGACGCTCCCCGACATGCCCTGCGCCAGCGGCGACCACAGGCCGGGCATCTCCGGCGACGTGCTCTCCTGAGGTGACGCCTCGGGAGATCCCCCGATCGCGGAGCCGTCGGTCGGCGCGGCCGCGGGGATGTTCGGCGCGGCGGACGCGTACGGGCTCGGTTCGGGGGCCACGGAGGCCGACACCGCAGGATCCGAGACCGGCCGGGTGACCGGAGCCGCGGAGACCGGAGGCCGGGCGGCCCGCAACGCCACCACGGAGCCGTGGGAGGCGTTGGCCGCGCGCGCCTCCACGGTGACGGGCGGCTCCATCGGGAGGGACTCGCCGGTACGCACCCGAACGCGCAGCGTACGCGCCGTGGTCAGGTCGCCGAGGTCGCAGCGCAGCACGGGCGCCGACGGGGTGTCCGCGCAGGCCGTCGCGGGACGATCCCAGGCCGCCGGCCGTACGGTCGTCAGGATCAGGCGCACGCCGATCGCCGTACCGCCGACCGGCCGCACCGTCACCGCGTACTCCACCGCTCCGGGCGTCACCGAGACGACCCGGACCGAGGCGTCGACGCGCACATCGCGGACGGGCGCCACCGGCACGGTCAACGCGGAGGCGGACAGGGCCGACCCCGGCAGCGGAACCTCCCCCGCGACCGCCGGAACGGTCATCGCGGCCGTACCGATGGCGGTCAGAATGGTCCTGGATACCGCCTTCATACCGCTGTCTCCCCACACAGATGCCTGTCGGCCTCCGGGGGGACGGGCCGGGAGCCCGTGAGGTGATCGCTCCCCACTACTACCGCACGATCGCCGAGCGTAACCACGGCCGGACGAGCGTTTCGGGGAAGCTGAACATTCTTTCTACACTTCCGACAGGCGTCGAGAGGAGTTCGCGTGGCGACCGAGGAGCCGGTAATGCCTTCCGAGGGGGGACCGGCCCGTCCATCCCCCGAGGAGAAGCCGTTCCTCTCCGCCGAGGGAGGGCCGGCTCACCCGCCGGCCGTGCTCCCGGCCGTGCTCCCGGCCGAGGGAGAGCCGCCCGCCGCGCTCCCCGAGGCGCCGGCGGCACGGGTGGAGCGGTCGGCGTCGAGCGTGCGCTCGCTGGAACGCGCCTTCGAACTGCTCGACCACCTGGCCGACGCGGGCGGTCAGCTGGCCCTCACCGAACTCGCCGAGGTGTCCGGGCTGCCCATGCCCACCATCTACCGGCTGATGCGGACACTGGTGAACCGGGGCTACGTCCGCCAGGAGCCGTCCAAGCGGTACGCGCTCGGTCCCCGGCTGATCCGGCTCGGGGAGACCGCGGAACGCCTGCTCGGCTCGTGGGCGCGGCCGGTGCTCGCCCAGCTGGTCGACGAGGTCGGTGAGACGGCCAACATGGCGCTGCTGGAGGGCGACGAGGCGGTGTACGTCGCGCAGGTGCCCTCACGGCACTCGATGCGCATGTTCACCGAGGTCGGCCGGCGCGTCCTGCCGCACTGCACGGGCGTGGGCAAGGCCCTCCTGGCGCAGCTGCCGGAGCCGACGGTGCGGGAGATCATCGCCCGTACCGGCATGCCCGCGTACACGCCGCACACCATCACGGACCCCGCCGTGCTGATGGAGGAGCTGGCGCGCATCCGGCAGCGCGGCTACGCCCTCGACGAGCAGGAGCAGGAGGTCGGGGTGCGGTGCGTCGCCGTCCCGGTGATCGACACACCCACGCCGGCCGCCATCTCGGTGTCCGGGCCGCACGGCCGCCTCACCCACGAGGTGATCGAGGAGGTCGTGCCCATCATGCGCCGGACCGCCGGGCAGCTCGCCCGACGCCTCTCGGCTTGAAACTCCGAAACGGGAAATAACGGTCTAACCCGGATCGATGCCTCGCGGCCTGGGTAGAGGAGACGCCATGGACGAGCTCACCGTCGCCGTACTCGGAACCGGGATCATGGGCGAGCCGATCGCCCGCAACCTGCTGCGCGCCGGTCTCGCGGTACGCGTGTGGAACCGCACCCGGGCGAAGGCGGAGCCTCTCGCGGCGGACGGCGCACGCGTGTGCGACGAGCCCGCTGAGGCCGCCGACGGCGCGAATGTCGTCGTCACGATGCTCCACGACGGCGAGACCGTCGAGAACGTGATGGCCGGCGTGCTCCCGGCCATGGAGGAGGACGCGGTCTGGGCACAGATGAGCACGGTCGGCGCCGAGGCGGTGGACCGTCTCGCGGAACTGGCCCGCAAGCGCGACGTCACCTTCATCGACTGTCCGGTCCTCGGCACCCGCAAGCCCGCCGAGGACGGGGCCCTCGTCGTCCTCGCCGCCGGCCCCCACGACGAGCGCGCGGAGCGGGTCTTCGACGTGATCGGTTCCCGGACGGTATGGCTGGGCGACGGCACCGAGGCGTCCCGGTTGAAGCTCGTCCTGAACAGCTGGGTCCTCGCGCTGACCACGGCCACCGGTGAGGCGATCGCCCTGGCGGAGGCCTTCGGACTGGACCCCCGGCTCTTCCTGGAGACGATCGCGGGCGGAGGTCTCGACTCGCAGTACGCCCAGATGAAGGGCAAGGCGATCATCGCCGGGGAGCTCGCGCCGAGCTTCAAGACGGTCAGCGCCGCCAAGGACGCCGCCCTGGTCGCCTCGGACGGGCGGTCCGCCGGGGCGGCACCTCGGGTCGCCGAGGCCGTACGCGACCAGATGCGCCGTGCCGTCGAGCTCGGCCACGGCGACGAGGACATGGCCGCCGTCTACCACGCCGCCCGCCACCCCTGACCCCGCCCGCGCCTGACCCCGCCCGCGTCCGACCCCCCCCGTGTCTGACCCGCCCGCGTCCGACCCGGCGCGCGTCTGACCCGGCGCGCGTCTGACCCGGCGCGCGTCTGACCCGGCTCAAGCCCCGCCGTCGACTCTCAGCCCCCGTGTCCAGCCCCCGCCGCCTCGCGGCACCGGGCACCGCCCGGGAACCGTGAGGCTCGCCGACCCCGCCATCTCCTGCGTTGACTTTGGGAAAAACGCCGTTTCGGCGGTCCACGGAAGGGCGACTTTCCCAAAGTCAACGAGAGCGAGGAGCGCCCGGTGGGCGGACGATCCGGAGATTCGTTACAGTCCGCGCTCGCGCCCCGACTGAGTGCGATCCCCCCGCATCTGCGGAACGGCCCCTTCCGCCGCGCGGAAGCCAATATCACGAAGACCTCGGACGAGATGATCAATTCGCCGTCGCCGGGTGGATCCATTTGAAGTACGACGCAAAGACACTTTTCCGGCGACCGGAATCGATCATCGACGACGTCCGCACCGCCCTCTGGCAGCGCGGCCACCGTTGACCTTGGGAAAATCGCCGTTCTGAAGGAGCTTGGATGGGCGATTATCCCAAACTCAACGGAGGGGTGGGGAAGGCAGGCCCCGGCGGAAGCCGCAGCTCGGCGGCGGGGGCTCGGGGTTGTCTGTGGCGGGCGTACGGGGCGGCGCGGCGGGTGCGCGGGTTCGGGGCGGCGGGTGCCCGGGGGCCGGACTCGTCGCCGGTGGGCGTACGGGGTGACGGGTGCCCGGGTTCGGGGGGAATGTTCGGCGGACGGCCTTGGCGGGGGCTGCTTTACGTGCTACGAACAAATGTAAAGCCGATCCCCCAGGAGGCCTCGATGACGATGCGCGACCGCTACACCATGCCCGTCCCCGACGGCACCTGGGACGTGCCCGCCGCGGGCGCCGCGCGGTTCACCTGGGAGTACGACGACGGCCGTGACCGTCTGCTGTCCCTGTACCAGAAGGGCAAGGACAAGCAGTGGGACGCCCAGAAGCGCATCGACTGGGATGTTCCGGTCGACGTGAACAACGTCGCCGGGCTGCCGGACGAGTTCAACCCGCTCGTCGGCTCCGACGTCTGGGAGCGCATGCCGCAGGAGGGACGCGACGAGTTCGGCCGGCATCAGGGCGCCTGGCTGTTCAGCCAGTTCCTGCACGGCGAGCAGGGCGCGCTGACCGTGTCCGCGCGGATCGTCGAGTCGGTGCCCGACCTCGACTCGAAGTTCTACGCCGCGACCCAGGTCATGGACGAGGCCCGGCACGTCGAGCTGTACAAGAAGTTCGTCGACGAGAAGCTCGGCCTGTACTACCCGATCAACGAGGACCTGGCGAAGCTGCTGGAGGAGTCGCTCACCGACGGCCGCTGGGACCTGCCGTACCTCGGCATGCAGGTGCTCATCGAGGGCCTGGCCCTGGCATCCTTCGGCCTCTACCGCGACATGTCGACCAACCCGCTGGTCAAGCAGCTCCTCGCGTACGTCATGCAGGACGAGGCGCGGCACGTCGCGTTCGGGCGGCTGGCGCTGAAGGACTACTACGCCGAGCTCACGGAAAAGGAGCGGGCGGATCGCGAGGAGTTCGTCGTCGAGGGCTGCTACCTGATGCGCGACCGGTTCAAGGGCAAGGAAATCTTCGAGAACCTCGGCATGCCGGTCAAGGAGTGCATGGAGTACGTCGACAACGGGCCGGTCTACACGCTGTACCAGTCACTGCTGTTCAGCCGGATCGTCCCGTGCGTCCGCGACATCGGCCTGTGGGGCGACAAGGTGCAGAAGGCGTACGCAGACATGGGCGTGCTCGACGCCGCGAAGGGCGACCTCGTCCAGCTGATGAGGCAGGACGAGGAGATCGCCGAGGAGGTCGACCGGGCCCGGCACGAACGCGAACTGGCGGAACGCCACGCGGAGGTCCGCGCGGCGATCGCGGACGGCGGCGCCGAGTAGGAGTCACCTCACCCCGGATCCGTTCGGTGGGACACCCATCGAAAACGGCGAGTTACCCGCGATCACGGTGCGTGGCCGCCTATCGTCGGGGACTCGTGCGTGGGATCTCCGGGTTCCGCGCCGTTCGAGCTCCGGGCCGTCTTCCGGCCGGAGCTCGATGTCCTGTCCCCTACCGAAGGACGGTCCGTGGGTACTGCCGGCCGACATCGCCAGGTTCCCCGATCCACGCGCCTCTGCTCCGGCCTCCTCGCGGTCGCCGGGTTGGCCGCCGCCACGCTCGCCGCGACCGTCGCGACGCTGATCGGATCCGGCCGGTCCGCGCCTCGGGCGGACGTCGGGGCGGCCGCCGTTCCCGCGGCCCCGCCTGCGATCCCCGGGCGGGCGAGCCGGGCATCCCGCCGCAGTCCGGTCCGGGCTCGGGCGGCGCGGCACCGGGCGGCACGGAAGAGGACGCGCCGGACGCCGAGAAAGAGGGTCGTGGCCGGCGGGAACTGTGAGGCGTCGTACTACGGCGCGAGCACGGCGACCGCGAGCGGCGCGCCGTTCGATCCGGAGGCGCTCACGGCGGCCCACCGTACGCTGCCGATGGGGTCGCGGGTCCGCGTCATCAACATGAGCAATGCTCGATCCGTCGTCGTACGGATCAACGACCGGGGGCCGTTCGTCCCGGGCCGGTGCCTGGACCTGTCCACCGCGGCGATGCGGGCGGTCGGCGGGGTGCTGTCCGGAGTGATCCCGGTGCGGTACGAGGTTCTCGCGGGCGTCTGAGCGCCCCGCTGCGGACTCCGGCCCGAAAAGGAGTGAACGCCCGCGGGTAGGCCCCTTCCCCCAAAGAAGCTCGACCCGCGGACGTTCACCTTCCTGCGGCTTGGACGGGTACAGATCCAAGCCTGCGGATCCGGCCGTCGCGTCGCGTCCCCCGTTGAATCCCCCAATTCATCGCGACGCGTCAGCCGTATATGGTGGTCCGTGTTCTTGCAGTAGCTACGTTATGTGAGACGGAGACGGCATTCCGTCCACCCTGGGTTGACACTTCCCCGTACACCCCCGGTTGACCTGCGGCTTTGCCCTTTTTTGGGGTTGACAAGGCAAGTATCGACCGATGATCGGAATGTGGCTGTGAGGAGGCCGGCACTGAGGGCCGGGGGGCCCGTGAGTCCGGCCGACATCATTCTGTCGGCCGGAGTGTTCGCCGCCTTCATTCCCTACATTCACAGGAGTGGCAATATGCCACTCGCGATCGGTCTCGGCACACTGAACGCCACCCTGCTGCTGGCGAAGAAACGCTTCCCCAGGGTGACGCTCGCCGGTTGTCTTCTGTTGACAGCGGTGCTGGCGGTGCTCACGAGGCGTTCCTACCCCGTGACGCCGGCGACCCTCGTCGCACTCTATGCGGTGGGCCGCTACTGCACCCGCGGCATGGCGCTGGCTGCGGCGGTCCTGACGATCCTGGCCGGGTTCTTCGCCGCCCAGGTGTCCGAGCGCATCCCGTCGTACACCCTGAAGAACGTCCAGGTACTCGGCTGGGTGGTGCTCGCGGTCCTCGCCGGCGCGTGGGTTCGGACGCAGAGGGCGCGCGTCCGGTATGTCGAGGAACGCGCCGAACGCGCCGAACGCGGACGCGAGGAGGAGGCGCGGCGCAGGGTCGCGGAGGAGCGGGTGCGCATCGCCCGGGAACTGCACGACATCGTCGGCCACGCACTCATGTCGATCAGCGTGTTGTCGTCGGTCACCTCCCGGATCATCGAGCGTGACCCGGCGGCGGGACGGGACGCGCTGCGGACGATCAGCGGGGTGAGCAACTCGGCGCTGCGGGAGATCCGCAGCACACTGAGCCTGCTACGGGAGGGCACCGAACCGCTCAAGGCCCCGGAACGCGGCCTCGACGACCTCTGCACGCTCATCGAGCAGGCCCGCATGAGCGGCCTGCCGATCACGATGAAACATGACGTGATCAGGCGGGAGATCCCGGCGATCATCGGCTTCACGGTCTACCGGATCGTCCAGGAGAGCCTGACCAACATCACCCGGCACGCGGAGGGCGTCACCAAGGTGATCGTCGCCGTCATCTGCGCAAACGATTACCTGGATGTCACCGTCGTGAACGACGGCGCTGACGCCACCTTCAGCGAAGGTGACGGCATCGGCATCCAGGGCATGCGCGAACGCGTCACCGCCACCGGCGGCCGCCTGGACACCACGGCGCTGCCCGGCGGCGGATTCCGCGTACACGCGCGTCTGCCGCTGAAGGAGGCATCCCGATGACGATTCGTGTCCTGCTGGCCGATGACCAGACGACCGTACGGGCGGGGTTCCGGATGCTCATCGACTCCACCGAGGACATGCACGTGGTGGCCGAGGCGGCCGACGGCACCCGCGCCGTCGAGATGGCCCGGGCCACGATCCCGGACGTCGTCCTCATGGACATCCGGATGCCCGGCATGGACGGCATCGAGGCCACCCGCCGGATCACGTCCGACCCGGCGCTGTCCGACGTGCACATCCTGATCCTCACGACGTTCGAGCACGACGAGTACATCTTCGGCGCCCTCCGGGCGGGAGCCGGCGGGTTCCTGCTCAAGGACACCGATCCGGACGATCTCCTGGACGCGATCCGGGTGGTCGCCTCCGGGGAGGCGCTGCTGGGCCGGGGGCTGACCCGGCGGGTGCTCAAGGAGTTCGCCGCTCAGCCGCAGCAGCCGGAGGCCGGCGGCAAGGACCTCGACGTGCTGAGCGACCGGGAGCGGGAGGTACTGGTGCAGATCGCCATCGGCCTCACGAACGAGGAGATCGCCGCCAAGCTGCACCTCAGCCCCGCCACCGCCAAGACGTACGTGCATCGGATCATGACGAAGCTGCACGCCCGCGACCGGGTGCAGTTGGTGATCTTCGCCTACGACAAGGGACTCGTACGACCTCGGTCATCGGACCGGCGATGACAAATGTCATCGCGAAGCGAGGATCGAGCACACTAGGGCGCTGACCGGCGCGAATCTAACGTTCTGGGCATGAACGCAATCGCCTTCACCGGGGTGTCCAAGAGCTACGGGCCGGTCCGCGCCGTCGAGGGGCTGGACCTCACGATCGACGCCGGCAGCACCGTCGCGCTGCTCGGCCCGAACGGAGCCGGGAAGTCCACCTCCATCGGAATGCTGCTCGGTCTCGTACGGCCGTCGGCGGGCGAGATCCGCGTCTTCGGCGACAGCCCCGACACCGCCGTCAAACAGGGCCGGGTCGGCGCGATGCTGCAGGACGGCACGCTCGTCCCCGGGCTGACCGTCCGCGAGGTCGTCTCCTTCATCCGTGGCCTGTACCCCGACCCGATGCCGCTGGAGGAGATCCTCGCCCTGGCGGGCCTCACCGACCTCGCCGGGCGCCGGGCCGACCGGCTCTCCGGCGGGCAGGCGCAGCGGGTACGGTTCGCGATCGCGATCGCCGGGGCTCCCCGCCTGCTCGTGCTGGACGAACCCACCGCGGCGATGGACGTCGAGTCCCGCCGGTCGTTCTGGGGGAGCATGCGCGAGTACGCGGCGACCGGCCGCACGATCCTGTTCGCCACCCACTACCTGGAGGAGGCGGACGAGAACGCCGACCGGGTCATCGTCGTCGCCCGGGGCCGGGTCGTCGCGGACGGCACCCCGAACGAGATCAAGGCGGCGGTCGGGACCGGCACCGTCCGGTTCACGATCGGCGACCAGCCCACGGCCGGGCTCGACGCCCTGCCCGGCGTGACCGGCGTTGAGATCCGCGGCTCGGTCGCGCAGTTGCGGACGACGTCCCCGGACGCGACGGTCCAGGCGCTGTACGCCACGGGCCTTCGCGTCACCGACCTCGAGGTCAGGGGCGCCGACCTGGAAGAGGCGTTCCTGTCCCTCACCCACGACAACTGACCTGGAAGGACCGCGATGCTTCGCTACCTGGGCGTGGAGATCCGGCGCACGTTCCGCGACCGGCGCTTCGTCTTCTTCACCATGGCCGTCCCGGTCGTGTTCTACCTGCTGTGGGCGAACGTCTTCGGCAAGGCCGACGGCACGGTCGGCGGCACGGGTCTGAACACCCGGACCTATCTGATGGTGTCGATGGCCTCGTACGGCGCCCTCGGGGCGGCCCTGACGACGACCGGCAGCCGGCTCGCGGCAGAGCGGCAGAGCGGCTGGCTGCGGCAGTTGCAGATCACTCCGCTCCGCCCCTGGGCGGTGATCACGGTAAAGATCATCGCGTCGATGTGCCTCGCGCTGCCGTCGGTCATCGTGGTCGGTCTCGCCGCGGTGCTGACGCAGCACGTGCACCTGTCACCCGCCGAGTGGGGCGGGATGATCGCTCTGATGTGGCTCGGGACGCTGCCGTTCGCGGCCCTCGGCACGCTGGTCGGCTCGCTCGTCGGCCCGGACGCCGCGCAGCCGGTGACCCTGATCTGCTACTTCGGGCTGTCGATCCTCGGCGGCCTCTGGATGCCGGTGCAGACTCTCCCCGCGACTCTGCGCCACGTCGCCCATTGGCTGCCGTCCAACCGGTTCGCCGGACTCGGCTGGAGCGTCGTCGGCGGTCATGTGCCGCCCGCTTCGGACGGCCTCGTGCTCGCCGGCTGGGCGATCGTGCTCGGCGCACTGGCCATCGGGGCCTACCGCCGCGCTACTGTTCGTGGCTGAGATGAATCTCCTGGCCCCGCAGGACGCCGATCGGACGACGGACCAACCCCGCTGGCGCCGGTTGATGTGGATGTCCCTCGGCCTGGTCTACCTCCTCATCTGGCCGCTGGGCGACATCCTCCGGCACGGCGGGTCCGCGGCCCGTATCTCGGGCCTGCTCGCCGCCCTGCTGTCCTTCGTGGTGGTCTTCATCGCGCTCGCGGCCAGCAACCACCCCGCGACCGACGACATCACCGCGCGCGCGTCGGTGCTGCTGGCCATCGCCACCGCGATGGCGATCGGCTACCCGGTGCTGTTCGGCTCGCAGTGGATCGGGCTCTGCATCTACCTGGGCGTCGGCTACGCGATGGTGCTTCCGTCCCGGTGGGCGGTGCGCGGCGTGGTGGCCGCCACCGCGCTGACCGCGGTGCTGTGCATGGTGGGGCACGCGCCCGGCGCCACCCTGGCCCTTCTGACGTTCGAGACGCTGACCATCGGCCTGATGATGCTGGGCTTCCGGGCCAGCCGGATGCTGATCGCGCAACTGCAGGAGGCACGCGGCGAGGTGGCCCGGCTGGCCGCGAACGAGGAGCGGCTGCGCATCGCGCGCGACCTGCACGACCTGCTCGGCCACACGCTGTCGCTGATCGTGCTGAAGAGCGAGGTGGCGGTGCGCATCGCCGACCGCGACCCCGCCAAGAGCCTCGGCGAGATGAGGGACATCGAGACGGTGGCCCGGCAGGCGCTGACGGACGTCCGCGCGGCGGTGAGCGGCTACCGGCGGCGCAGCCTCGCCGAAGAACTCGACAACGCCCGCGGTGTGCTGGCCGCCGCCGACATCGAGCCGTCCATCACCACGTCCGGGACGCCCCTTACGGAAGGGCTCGACGAACTGTTCGCCTGGGCGGTCCGCGAAGGGGTCACCAACGTCGTCCGTCACTCCCGCGCCCGTACCGCCGGCATCTCCGTCACCCGGCGGGGCGCCGACGCCGTCCTGCAGATCACCGACGACGGGTCGGGACCCGCCGCCGGTGACGATGCGGCGGGCGGCTGCGGGAACGGGCTGGCCGGGCTCGGCGAGCGCGTGGCCCGGGCCGGCGGGTCGATCGAGTCCGGGCCCACGCCGCACGGTGGTTTCCGGCTGATCGTGCGCGCTCCTCTCGACGCGCCGCCGCCGTCTGCGTGAGAAGGTCATCGGGTGCTCAAAGGGGTCGTGGGATGATTCGCGTACTGCTGGCCGAGGATCAGGGCATGGTCCGGGGCGCGCTCGCCACCCTGCTGAACCTCGAGGACGACATCGAGGTGGTCGGCGAGGCCGCCGACGGCGACGAGGCCCTGACCGTCGCCGCACGAACGCGACCCGACGTGGCACTGCTCGACATCGAGATGCCCGGCCGGAACGGCATCGACACGGCCGGCGCGCTGCGCACGGCACTGCCGGAGTGCCGAGTGATCATCTTGACGACGTTCGGCCGTCCGGGCTACCTGCGCAGCGCCATGGAGGCGGGTGCGTCGGCCTTCCTGGTCAAGGACAGTCCGGCGCGGGAGCTGGCGTCCGCGATCCGGCGGGTGCTGGCCGGCGAGCGCGTGATCGACCCGGCGCTCGCTGCCGCCGCGCTGAGCGCCGGCCCGAATCCTCTGTCCCCCCGCGAACGCGAGGCGCTGGCCGCGGCGGCCGACGGCTCCACCATCGGTGACGTGGCGCGGAAGCTGCACCTGTCGGAGGGCACGGTCCGCAACTACCTGTCCGCGGCGATTCGCAAGACCGGGGCTCGGAACCGCATCGAAGCCGTACGCGCGGCGCAGCGCCAGGGCTGGCTCTGACCTTCAGCGGTCCGCGACGAGGCGCCGACCACGAGGGCTTACAAAGCGGGGGTGCCATCTTTTGGCGGAGCCGCCGCCCGCCCACAGCGGCTCCCGGAAGGGACAATGAGCGCTATAACCCTCGAAAGGGAGGTTCGACGTGTCCAACACGCAGGCTGTGGCAACCCGTCCGGCCGTTCTCGGCGACCTGGTGCCGGGCCGGCTGGTCCGTGACATCGCGCTCGTCGTCGGAGCGGCGGTGTTCGTCGGGATCGCCGCGCAGGTGAGCGTGCCCATCCCCGGAACCCCCGTGCCGGTGAGCGGCCAGACGTTCGCCGTGCTGCTGTCCGGGGCGGCGCTCGGCCTCGGTCGCGGTGCCGCCTCCATGGTGCTGTACGCGCTCGCCGGAATGGTCGGCGTGCCGTGGTTCGCCCAGGGTGCCTCCGGCTGGCACATGGCGTCGTTCGGGTACATCCTCGGTTTCGTGCTGGCGGGGGCCGTCGTGGGCGCCCTGGCCGCGCGCGGCGGCGACCGGTCGCCGCTGCGGACCGTGGGCACGATGGCGGTCGGCCTCGCCGTGATCTACGCGGTCGGGGTGCCCTGGCTGATGGCCTGGACCCACAGCGACCTGGGCGGGGCGCTCTCGATGGGCGTCCGGCCGTTCCTCATCGGCGACGCGATCAAGGTGGCCCTCGCCGCCGGGCTGCTGCCCGGCGCCTGGCGGCTCCTCCGCCGCTGACGCGACGTCCCGGCCCGGGTCGCTGACGCCACGGCCCGGGCCGGGCGCCGTGGTCGGCACACGCGCCCGGGAGCGTACGACCGATGAGGTCACGTCCCGGCCTCGTGACCACGGCTCAGGCGTCGCGCGGGCCCGGCCTCGTCCGTCGAGGCCGGGCCCGCGTCGTCATCGATCGCCGAGATGGTCCGCCAGGTATCCGTGGATCAGGCGCTCCACCTCGGCCAGCAGTGCCGGGTCCCCGTCGGGGTCGTGGCGGAACGCCAGTTTGAGGACGGCGTCCGCCGCCTCGACGGAGACGGCCAGGGCGCGGGCGAAGTCCCCGTTGTCCGGGAGGTCGAACGCCCTGACGAGCAGCGCCTTCAGCCGATTCGCGACGACGGCGTTGTTCTCGGCCGCGACGTCGAGCAGGTGGACGTCGGCGATGTCTCCGAAGCGCAGCACGCGAAAGCCCGGGACCGTACGGTGCATGTCGACGAAGATCTCGATCACCGTGCCGACGGCGTCGTACCAGTGCGTGTACCGATCCCCGGCGAGCGCCTCCGCCACCCGGTCGCCGAAGATGTCCAGGTTGCGCAGCGCGAGCTCCTGCGCGATCGCCTTCTTGTCGGGGAAGAACTGGTAGACGGAGCCGATCGCGACGTCCGCGCGTTGGGCGATCTTGGTAGTGGACAGGCCGTCGTACCCGGACTCGTCGAGGATCTCCGCACAGGCGTCCAGCATGCGCTGGACGCGTTCGGCACTCCGTCGTTGCGCAGGTCGGCGGCGCAGCGCCGAGCTATCCGTCGTCACACGTCCAATCATGCCTTTTACGACGGGGATACCGGCGCGTAGGATCCGAGATCCGTTCACGTTCAGCGGAGGCCGCCCGTGTTCCCCTCTGACTTCCAATGGGGCGTCTCGACGTCGGCGTACCAGATCGAGGGTGCGACGGCGGAGGACGGCCGGGGCCCGTCCACGTGGGACACCTTCTGCCGGGAGCCCGGCCGCGTCCGCGACGGGCACACCGGCGACGTCGCGTGCGACCACTACCACCGCTGGGCCGAGGACCTCGACCTGGTCGCCGGGCTGGGCGCGCGGGCGTACCGCTTCTCCATCGCCTGGCCCCGCGTCCAGCCAACCGGCAGCGGTGCGGCCAACCCCAAGGGCCTGGACTTCTACGACCGGCTCGTCGACGGCCTCGCCGAACGCGGGGTGGCGGCCGTGCCCACGCTGTACCACTGGGACCTTCCCCAGCCGCTGGAGGACACCGGCGGCTGGATGAACCGCGACACCGCCCACCGCTTCGCCGAGTACGCCGCGATCGTCGCCGAGCGGCTGGCCGACCGCGTCGACCTGTGGATCACGCTCAACGAGCCGATGGTCGTCATGGCGTACGGCTACGCCTTCGGGATCTACGCGCCGGGACAGGCGCTCATGCTCGACGCGCTGCCCACCGCCCACCACCAGCTCCTCGGCCACGGCCTCGCCGCCACCGCCCTGCGCGACGCCGGAGCGGACCGGATCGGGATCGCCAACCACTACACCCCGGCCTGGCCGGTGAGCGACTCTCCGGACGACGCCGGGGCTGCGGTGGCCTTCGACAACCTGCTGAACTGGCAGTTCACCGACCCGATCCTGCTCGGCCGCCACCCCGACCTCGGGCTGGACCTGTCCCACGTCCGCGACGGCGACCTGGAGGTCATCGCGACGCCCATCGACGCGCTGGGCGTGAACTACTACAACCCGACCGGGATCGCCGCCTCGGAGGACGACGCGCTGCCGTTCGCGATGCGCGACCTGACCGGCTTCCCGACGACCGGCATGGGCTGGCCGGTCGTCCCGGACGGGCTGCACCGGCTGCTGGTCGACCTCCGGGACCGCTACGGCTCCGCGCTACCGCCGGTGTACATCACCGAGAGCGGCTGCTCCTACGACGAGTCGCTGGACGACACCGCCCGCATCGGCTTCCTGAACGCCCACGTCGGGGCCGTACGGGCGGCGATGAGCGACGGCATCGACGTGCGGGGGTACTACGTGTGGTCGCTGCTGGACAACTTCGAGTGGGCCGAGGGCTACCATCCGCGGTTCGGCCTGGTGCACGTCGACTACGCCACCCAGCGACGCACCCCGCGCGCTTCCTACGCGTGGTACCGCGACCTCATCGCCGGCTCCTCCTGATCAGGGTGCGGCGGCGAGCCCGCTGCAGCGGCGCAGCCCCTCCCACTTGGTGTGCGACCGGGTCGCCGCCCTGCCGCCGAGCAGCCGCGGCACGCCCTTGGTGATGAACACCGGCTTCCATTCGGCCCCCAGCACCTTCCGCTTGCGCAGGGTCAGCTCGAGGATGCCGGAGTCGGGGTCGTTGCGGTCGGGAGCGGTGAAGAAGAAGTTGCCGAGACCGTAGTCGACGTACCGGCCCTTCATGAACCCGCCGCCGAGCGGGATGTGGGCGTGCCCGCCGACGACCACGTCGGCGCCCGCCCGGACGAGTGCGCGGGCCAGCGTCCGCTGCTGGGGCAGCGGGCAGGGCTTCTTCTCCTGGCCCCAGTGCAGGTAGACGATGACGGTGTCGGCCGCGCGGCGCGCCGCGCGTACCTCCTTGACGAGGCGCGGGACGTTCTTGGCCGAGGCCAGGCCGCCCTTCTTCGTGGTCGCCGTCCAGGCGGTGACCAGGTTGTCGTCGAGGACCTGGGTGGCGCCGAGCACCGCGATCCGGTCGCCCTTCACCGTCACGTAGTAGGGCCGGTACGCCTGGGCGGCGTTCGCGCCGATGCCGACCGTGGGGAATCCGGTCTTCTTGATGGCGGCGAGGGAGTCGTGCAGGCCGACCGTTCCGTAGTCCATGGCGTGGTTGTTGGCCATGGTCACCACGTCGATGCCGGCGGACCGCAGCGCGCCGAACGCGCTCGCCGGGGCCCGGAACGTGAACTCCTTCGGCGCCTTCTTCCCCCGCGTGGTGATGGCGGTCTCCAGGTTGACCATCGCGAGGTCCGCGCGCGTCAGCTCGGGGATCGTGGGCCCGAGGGCGGTGGCCGGATCGGCCAGGCGTGCGGCGAGCCGCCCATTGAAGTGGACGTCCCCGGCGAACGCCACCGTGATCGGCCCGTCCTTCGCGCCGCCCGCCGCCGCCCGGCCGGACGAGGAGGAGGAGGAGGAGGCGTGCGGCGGGCTCTTCGCCCCACCGCCACCGCCGCAGGCCGCCGCCGCACCCGCGACACCGGCCAGCGCGAACATCAGCACCGTTCGCCGCATCACGCCCACCATCTCCGGGAAAGGATCACCAGGATGGCACATTTCTCTCATTTCGGATAAATGGAGTGGCCTTGCTCGACATCGCGGGTATTCGCGCCGAGACCCCCGGGTGCGCGGAGGTCGTGCACCTCAACAACGCCGGAGCGGCGCTGCCCCCACGGACCGTACTCGACACGATGCACGACCACCTCGACCTCGAGGCGCGCATCGGCGGGTACGAGGCGGCCGACGCCGTCGCGACGCGGATCACCGGAACGTACGACTCCCTCGCCCGCCTCATCGGCGCGCACCCCGACGAGATCGCCTACGCCGAGAACGCCACACGCGCCTGGGACATGGCGTTCTACGGCATCCCCTTCCGCCCCGGCGACCGCATTCTCACCACCGCGAGCGAGTACTCCAGTAACACGATCGCCTTCATCCACGCGGCCCGCCGACACGGCGTGAAGGTCGAGGTCGTCCCCGACGACGAGTACGGCCAGATCTCGCTCGACGCCCTGGAGGCCGCGCTCGACGACGACGTACGGCTCGTGGCGATCAACCATGTGCCGACCCACGACGGCCTGATCAACCCGGTGGCCGAGGTCGGCCGCCTGACCCGCGCCGCCGGCGCCCTCTACCTCCTCGACGCCTGCCAGTCCGTCGGCCAGCTCGTCGTGGACGTCGAGGAGATCGGTTGCGACGTGCTGTCGGCCACGGGCCGCAAGTTCCTGCGCGGCCCGCGCGGCACCGGCTTCCTCTACGTACGCCGGTCGGTACTGGACCGCCTCGAGCCGCCGTTCCTCGACCTGCGGGCCGCGGACTGGACGGGACCGGAGTCGTACGAACTGCGCGGCGACACCCGCCGGTTCGAGTCGTGGGAACGCTCCGTGGCCGGGCAGCTCGGCCTGGGCGCCGCCGCGGACTACGCCATGGCCGTCGGACCGGCCGCCATCGAACGCCGTGTCCTCGAGCTCGGCGCGCTGCTGCGGGCGGCCCTCGCGGAGATCCCGGCCGTCACCGTACGGGACCGGGGCCTGCACCGATCGGGCATCGTGACGTTCACGCACCGCGACCGGGAGCCCGCCGAGATCGTCGCGTCGCTCGCCGAAAGCCGGATCAACGTGCGGGTCTCCCAGCAGACCTACCGGTACGACGAGGGCGCGCGGCCGGCGCCCCGGGTACGCGCGTCCGTGCACTACTACACCACCGAGGACGAGATCCGCCGCCTCATCACCGCGCTCTGAGGCCCCGTGCGGCCCACAACGTACGCGAGCCCCTTCGTTCACTTTGGGAAAATCGCCGTTCCCGGGGGCCGCGAAAGGGCGACACGCCGAAAGTCAACGAGAGGGGCGCGCGTCGGCGGCGCTCGGGCTACCGAACCGGGCCGCGTTTTCATGTGCGTTTCCAGCTCTACGCGCAGGTGTCGGGGGGTGTCCTGCCCGCGAAGCGGTCGGCCAGGAAGGACAGCGCGTCGTCACCTCGGACGAGGGCCTCCACCGCGTGTTCGCCGATGAGGTCCCGGACGATCTGCACGGTGGCACCCTTGGCGCACCAGGCCCTGGTCAGCACGTTGGCCTGGGCGACGGGCACGATCTCGTCGGTGTTCGCGTGGTAGTCGTAGATCGGTGTCGCCGGGGCGGCGGCGCCCATGGTGTTCTTCTTGAGCATCGCGGCGACGGAGGGGACCGACAGCGGGTCGGGCACGGTGGTGTAGTCCGCGAGCCTCTTGAAGGCGAAGCCGGTCAACAGGTCGGTCAGGCACTTGCCGCGTGCCTGCTGCAACGCCTCCTTGCCCTGGGCGGTGGTCAGGTCATCGATGCCGGCCTCGGGGTACTCCGCCGCCAGGCTGACGGTGCCGGCGGCCTCGAAACCGGAGAAGGCACCGCCGTCCAGCGACCGCGCCACTGCGGCCGGGTCGGCCGGGGTGCCGCCCAGGGCCGCGCCCGCGAGTCGCACGTCCGGTGCGTAGGAGGGCTGGAGTTCGGCGGCCCAGCCGGTCGCCTGGGCGCCGCCGGAGTAGCCGTCGAGCGCCCAGGGGTTGCTCGTACCGATGCCGCCGGTGCCGAGGCTCTTCACCGCCCGGATGCCGTCGAGGACGGCGTGGCCGGCCTGCGGGCCGCCCATGAACACCGACTTCGGCCCTTCGAAGTCGGGCATCGCCACGGCCCAGCCCTTCGCCAGCACGGACGCGGCGAACAGCGCGGACGACGCGCCGTAGCCCTGGCCGGAGGAGATGCCGTAGGAGGGCGCGCACTGGGTGCCGGTGGAGTCCTCGGCCGCCTGCACCGAGACCACGGGACGAGGGCCACCGCCCGTCCACGCCTTCTTCGGGACGAGCAGCGTGGTCACCGCCAGCTCGGGGTGGTCGTGCGAGTCGTTGGTGCGGTAGGAGATCTGCCAGGCGTCGGTCGTGTCGGCCATGTCACCCGTCTTGGGGGTGATCTTCCGGTCGTCGACGACCTGGCCCGGCCGGTAGGAGCCGATGTCGGACGGCGCGCTGTAGAAGGGGTCCTGGTCCGGGGGCACCGAGCCGGCGGGCGGCGGGTCGGCGGCCGACGCGGTACCGGCCGCGAGGACCAGGGCGGCAGCGGCGATCGGCAGCGCCAGGGCGGTTCGGGCGACGACCAGGACGCGGGGGACGGTCGGTCTCATCGGTCACTCCAGCGAGGCGGGCACCGGACCTTCTCGATGCGGGGCCTGGACTATCTCCCTTCCGCCGCCCCGGAGATAGGGCCATCGCCATCAATTGGCGCCCCCGCTTTGCCACGAACGTGATAAATCACCACTTACTCGAGACCTGCACCGGAGCGTCCGCCTCCTCTCCGCGGATGCGCGCCGTCCGTTGTACAACTGGACGATGACGTCGATCGGGCTGGTCCAGGGGGACATCACCGAGCAAGAGGTCGACGCGGTCGTCAACGCCGCCAACTCGTCGCTCCTGGGCGGGGGCGGCGTGGACGGCGCCATCCACCGCCGGGGCGGGCCGGAGATCCTGGCCGCGTGCCGAGAGCTGCGGGCGTCCCGGTACGGGAAAGGCCTGCCGACCGGGCAAGCGGTGGCCACCACCGCGGGGCGGCTGCCCGCACGCTGGGTGATCCACACGGTCGGGCCGGTGTACTCCCGGTCCGAGGACCGGTCCGAGCTGCTCGCCTCCTGCTATCGGGAGTCGCTGCGGGTCGCCGACGAGCTGGGCGCCGCGACGGTCGCCTTCCCGGCCGTGTCCGCCGGCATCTACGGCTGGCCGGTGGACGACGCCGCACGCATCGCGGTGAGTACGGTGCGGGCGACGCCGAGCCGAGTGGACGAGGTGCGATTCGTGCTGTTCACCGCCGACGTCCACGACGCCTTCGCGCGTGCGCTGGCGGACTGAGCAGGTGCCGGGAAGGCGTCGATCCGATCGTCGCCTCATCCGCGCCGAGCCCCCTGTTCGCCAGGGTCCGGCTACGTCATCATCCTGAGCGGCTGCGAACCCCCAGGTTGTCGACGGTCGGCGAGAGCGGACGGTCTCCTTTGCCTACGGCAACGGCCGCAGGTCCGATAGCAGAACAAAGGAGAACTGCGATGGGCGTACGGGGCGAAGTCGTGGCGAGGGCCCGCGCAAGGGGGTAATCGCACGACGAGGTCGATCAGATCGTTAAGGCGGGCAATGCGGCGGGCACGCAGGCCCGTATCAACGGCGCGGACGGGGAGACTGCGTCCTTCCTCGCCGCCTCGGACAAGGCGGCCAAGCTGAGGAACTCGTCGGGTTAACCAAGGCTGGACGGCCTCACTGAACGCGGCCGGCCCCCTCTCCGGGCGCCGCTTCTTCGTCAGGCACTCCCAGAACCGCGGTCCGCACTATGGCGGAGGCTCGGGCGACCGGCGTGATCACTCCGTGGTGGCCTCCATCCGGCCTGGGGCGAGTTCGAACGGGGGCGTGTGCTCCCCCTGCAGGGCCGCCTGTTCGTCCGGGCTGTCAATGGCCCCTGGCCGGGGTTCCGGCACGTGCCGGGCCCGCTCCCGTTCCTTCTTCGCCGCGGGTCGTCCGCCTTCCTCGGTCTCCTCGGTCCGGCCGCCGAACGCCGCGCGGACCGACCGCAGCGCGGAGGTGACCTCGCTGGGGATGACCCAGAAGGTGTTCCCCTCCCCCGAGGCGAGCTTCGGCAGCGTCTGGAGGTACTGGTAGGCGAGCAGCTTCGGATCGGGGTCGTTCTCGTGGATCGAGGTGAAGACCTGCTCGATGGCCTTCGCCTCGCCCTCGGCCTTGAGGATCGCGGCCTGCCGCGCACCCTCCGCCTGCAGGATCGCCCCCTGCTTCTCCCCTTCGGCCGTCAGGATCCTGGACTGGCGTATGCCTTCGGCCTGCAGGATGGTGGCCCGCTTCTCGCGCTCGGCCCGCATCTGCTTCTCCATCGCGTCCTTGATGGACTGCGGCGGCTCGATCGCCTTGATCTCCACGCGGGTCACCCGGATGCCCCACTTGCCGGACGCGTCGTCCAGCACGCCGCGCAGCGCGGTGTTGATCCGGTCACGGGACGACAGCGACGCCTCCAAGTCGAGCGTGCCGATGACGTTCCGCAACTGGGTCGCGGTGAGCTGCTCGATCGCCTTGATGTAGTCGACGATCTCGTAGTCGGCGGCCCGGGGATCGGTGACCTGGAAGAACAGCACCGTGTCGATGTGCACGACGACGTTGTCCTCGGTGATGACCGGCTGCCCCTGGAACGCCACAACCTGCTCACGCAGGTCGATCAGCGGCTTCACCCGGTCCACGAACGGCACGATGAAGTTGAGGCCCGGCTGCAGGGTCTTACGGTAGCGCCCGAAGCGCTCGATGTTCCGCGCGCGGGCCTGGGGCACGATCCACACGGACCGCATCACCACGGTCGCTACCAAGAGCAGCGCGATGACCAGCGCGATGATGCCCGTCAGGGCGAGGTCGGCCATGGGTCCTCCTGGGGATGAACGAGGGCGGTGACGCCTTCGATGGCGAGGACGTCCACGGCCGCCCCCTCAGGAATGACGACTCCGGGGTCGTACGGGCGCGCGGTCCATTCCTCGCCGCCGATGCGCACCCGGCCCGCGTAGCGGGAGACCTCGGTGAGGGCGAGCGCCTCGCGTCCCACGAGCGCCGCGGTACCGCTCCGCAACAGCGGCGGCTGCCGGACGTGCCGGAGCGCGATCGGGCGTACCGCGGCCAGCCCAGCGGCGGAGGTCGCCCCGAACGCGATCATCTGGACCACCACGGGAAGCCCTGCCGACGCGGCCACGGCGGCGACGAGCGCGCCGATCGCCATCAGCCCGAGCGCGAATGTCAGCGTGGTCACCTCGGCGATTCCGAGAACTGCGGCCACGACCAGCCAGACCACCCACGCCGGCATCGGGAACTCCTTCAGTGACGCACGGCCCTGAATCCACGGTAACTCCGCACGCGCCGTTTGCCGCCGCCCGAAGGCGCGATACTTCGGGGAATCGCGCCGGGCCCCCGATGTGCCGGAGGAAATCGTTACGGGTAGGACCCCCGGTGATGGGGACGGAGGACGGCAGACTAGTGTCCGAAAAGCGAAGCCATCCGAGGAGGTGCGGTGAACCGCGAACGGGTGAGCAGGATTTCCCGGTCGCTGGTGCGGCCCCGTCCCTTGAAGGTCGCCGAGGATCTCGAGCACGCCGATGTCCTCGACGGGTCCGCCCGGCTGATCACCAAGGTCGTACGGCGGTTGCTGCCCCCAGGACCCGTCAAGGATCTGCTGCACGGAGTTCCGGTGGGCCATCCCGCCCATCCGCCATTGACCGATATCCCGATCGGCTGCTTCATGTCGGCCGCCGTGCTCGACCTGCTGCCCGGCACCGAGCAGGCGGCCGAAGTGCTCGTGGCCGCCGGATTGGCGGCCTCGGTGCCGACCGTGCTCACGGGGGTGGCGGACTGGTCGGCCCTGCACAGGGAACAGCAGCGGGTCGGTCTGGTCCACGCGCTGAGCAACGCGACGGCGAGCACCTTCTATACCGCCTCGCTCGTCGCCCGCAGGCGCGGCCTGTACGGCACCGGCAAGGCGCTGTCCTTCACGGGCCTGACCGCACTGGTCGTCGGCGCGTACCTCGGCGGGCACCTGGCGTTCCGGCAGGCGGCCGGGCCGAGCCACGCCGAGTCCATCACACACCTCGGCCCGCTCGGCTGGCATGACCTGTGCCCGATGGACGAGCTGCCCGACGGCTGGCCAGTCCACCGGAACCTCGGGTACATCAGCCTGTTCGTGCTGCGGGAGGACGAGGACGTCCACGTTCTCGCGGACCGCTGCTCCCACCTCGACGGACCGCTGCACCAGGGCCGCATGATCGAGATCGACGAGGACACCTGCGTCGTGTGCCCCTGGCACGGCAGCACGTTCCGGGTCAGCGACGGCACCGTCGTCCACGGCCCCGCCACCGGCCGCCAGCCCGCCTTCGAGACGCGGGTGGGCGACAACGGCATGATCCAGGTGCGCCCCGCCCGATAGGACCGTTCCAACCTGCCCGCCGTGACGGGGGGGTTCCACCAGCCCGCCCGGCCCCCCGTCATCGGCCGTTCCGAACGCTCGGCGATCGGGCGTACAGAACGGTGCGAGCCCCCTCAGGCCGCCGCCCACTCGCGGCCTTGACCGAGCCTTCCGCTCGGGCCGTCGGCCTTCGGCGGCTACTCCTCAGTCGTCCGCGGCTTCGGCCCGCTGCTCTCCACGGTCGTTCACGGGGTGCTCGACCAGTGCGAGGATGCGGCTCGCCATGAAACGGGCGGTCCGCACGGGTGTTCCGGTGCGGGTGACCTCGATGACCTCCACGACGCCCCGGCGCGTGACGACCTCGACCCGGCGTCCCGCGCGCGTCGCCACGACCTCGTAGGTGCGGATCGCCTCTCCGGCATCGATCACGATCTCAACCCGGTCACCCTTCACACCACACCCCTTTCGAACGCATATTCGATTACTACCCGCCGCGCCGACCGCTCAACCGGACCAGCAGCGAGGTGTCACCAAATACGACGATCACAGTGCGTGTTCAATCGAACACCAATACGATCCTCCGGTGGCCATCCATGCCTTCGTCGACGAGTCCGCCCGCCGCGACCGATACATCCTGTGCGCCGCGACTGTGGAGACCTCGCGCCTGGACGAGGTGCGGCTACGCCCACCTGCGGCCACATGAAGAACCCGGGTTGTGGCTGCCGGACGCGCTCGCCTGGGCCGTTGGCGCGGGCGGTGACTGGCAACGACGAGTGCAGCCGATCATCGAGCTCACGAGGAATGTCGGTCGCGTTGACGGAGCATGAACCTGGAAGTGTCCCGAAAAGCGCGAAACCCGACTGCTGACCGTCCGGACAGGAGTCGGGCTCACTTCCTCCGGCTAGTGCCAGAGGCTGGGACCATTGTGCATCAGACGCTCAGAGTAATCAAGTGGTAACAGGATCCGGGCTACCTCGGCGGGGCATGGGGGGGCGATGGGGATGCGCCAGCCCGGTGGTGGCGTGTAGAGGCGGCGGGTCGAACGCCACAGGCCCACGAGCCAGGCGATGCCGATGACGGAGACGACGGCGGGTCCCGCCCACAACAGGACCGCGAACTGGTCACGAGCGTCGGGAATGTCCCCTGAAAGCGCGAAACCCGACTGCTGACCGTCCGGACAGGAGTCGGGCTCACTTCCTCGAGCTCAGCGCTCGAGGCTGGCCTAACAGCGCAAAACCCGACCCATCACCGTCCGGAGAAGAGCCGGGCTCACTTCCTCCGGCTAGAGCCAGAGGCTGGGAACATTGTGCATCAGACGCTCAGCGTAATCAATTGGTAACGCGATCCAGGGCCATCTCGGTGGGAGTCGTACGGCCGTCGCGCGTCGGAACGGGGGGCCGGCCGGCGCCGCTCAGCGGACGAGCAGGAACGCCACCGTCGCGGCCACCGCGCCAACCGGGGCGCCGGCGATGACCTGGGCGGGCGTGTGATGGGCAAGGCGTACCCGGGACCAGCCGATCAGCACGACGACCGGGAGAGTGAGCAGGAGCCACGGCCCGTACACGACGGTGAGGATGGCGGTGGTCGCGGCGGCCACACCGGTGTGAAAACTGATCTTCCACACGCGGGTGATCGGGATGGTGACGAGCAGGCCGGCCAGCATCGCGGCCTCGACGGCGACGACGTCCCGCGGGGCGCCCGCGGCCGCCAGCGCGGCGATCCCGGCCGTCACGAGGACCAGCGCGATGATCAGGGGGACCTTCCGGTCCTCGTGGGCCGTCAGGTGATGGTCGCTGAAGCGGCGGCGGATCACGCCGGTGACGATGACGGCCATCGGCGCGAGGCTCGCGCAGACAGCTCCCGCGAACGCCCAGGCCAGGCCCCGCAGGTGGTCGGCGTGCAGGCCGACCAGCAGGAACAGCACGATGATGAGGAGCCAGGGGGCGAACG
This sequence comes from Actinoallomurus purpureus, assembly GCF_024055795.1. GTDB lineage: Bacteria > Actinomycetota > Actinomycetes > Streptosporangiales > Streptosporangiaceae > Actinoallomurus > Actinoallomurus purpureus. The sequence continues at coordinate 203,435 of NZ_JAMXMY010000019.1, forward strand.
CCTCGGTGACGATCCGGGCGGCGCGCGTCCATCGGCCGGTCGGCGTGGTGGCCGGCCGGTCGGCGGTGACCGTCACGTGCACTCCTCCGTCTCCGACGCGCTCAGTCGCGCGGGGCCACCGCGCGGGCGTGCCAGCGGCCGTCCTCACGCTCGATCTTCAGGGGCAGGCCGAAGCACTCGGACAGCAGCTCGCCCGTGAAGACCTCATCGACCTTCCCGGTGGCGATGACCGAGCCCCGGCGCAGCAGCATCGCGTGCGTGAACCCCTCGGGCACCTCCTCGACGTGGTGGGTGACGAGGGCCATCGTCGGCGCGAGACGGTCGGTGGCCAGGGCCGTGAGGCGGGCGACCAGGTCCTCCCGGCCGCCGAGGTCGAGGCCGGCGGCCGGCTCGTCGAGGAGCAGCAGCTCGGGGTCGGGCATGAGCGCGCGGGCGATCGACACCCGCTTGCGCTCGCCCTCGGACAGGGTGGAGAACCGGCGGCGGATCAGGTGCGCGCAGCCGAGCGCGTCGAGGAGCTCGACCGCACGGGTGACGTCCGTGGAGTCATATTCCTCTTTCCATCGGCCGATGATGGCGTACGACGCCGTCAGGACGATGTCGATGACCTTCTCGTCGGCCGGGATCTTGTCGGCGATCGCCGCGCTCGCCAGGCCGATGCGGGGCCGCAGCTCGAAGACGTCAGTCTTGCCGAGAGGCTCGCCCAGCAACTCGACGCTGCCCTCGGTGGGGAACAACATCGCGGCCGCGACCTGCAGCAACGTCGTCTTGCCCGCGCCGTTCGGGCCGACGATGACCCAGCGCTCGTCTTCCTGGACCGTCCAGTCGACGTCGCGCAGCAGCGACGCGCCTTCGCGCCGGACCTCGACGCCCTTGAGTCGTAGTACCTCGCCGGCCATCGCATCCTTCCCCTAGAGCGCGGAGCGGCCGGCGGGGTGCCCGCCGGTCGCCGTCCGAGTCTCGGAACGAACCTACGGCATTATGAACGGCTTATGGTGGTCGGCATGCGCCTCACTCACCCATCCACGGGGCTTGTCGCCTGGGGCAACGCCTGGCTGACCGGCCATGTGGGGCTCGACGAGGCCGCCGATGCCGTCGAGCGCCAGGGCGGCCCGCACGTGATCGCTGGAGTACCCGGCGAGGACGGCGAACTTCCGTTGCGGCGAGGGCTCGGCGCGCTCCGGGTGGCGGGGCTCACCGCGCTGCGCCTCGCGCTGCCCGCACCGGGCGACCCCCTGGGGCTGACCGGGCCTCCGGACTTCAACTCCGCGGCCATCGACGTGGGAGAGGCCGTCCTCGCCGCGGCCGGCGAGCGGTCGCTCGGCCTGATCCCGGCGGAGGACCGCCGAGGCTCGTCGTACGTCGGCACCCGCTGGGAGGTGCGCGCGACGCGCCACGGTACCCCGGACGCGCCCCTGCTGCCGGAGGCCGACCACCAGCTGACGCTGGCGGTCCGGGAGGCCACCGAGGCGCTGCTGGCCGTCGAGGGCGGGCAGGAGTGGCGGCCGGAGATCGCCGAGGCGCTCGGCGCGCTGCGCGAGTCGCACCGGCACGAGCAGGTCGGTGGCCTCGCGCCGGGGTACGCCGCACGCGCGCACCGGGTCGCGGCGCTCGCGAGCCGGCTGGCCGTCGTGGTCGACCTGGCACGTTCCACCGAGACCGTGGGCCTGTCCGCCGCGCACCTTCAGCGTCGCACCGAGGCTCTGCGCACGCTCGACCGGGCGGTGCGCCGGGCCCGGGTGGCCGCCTGCAACAGCGTCCTCGACCCCGTCCACTGATCAGCGCGGCGTCCCGGACGGCCGCCTGCAACAGCGTTCCCGACCCCAGCCGGTGATCCGCGCGACGCTCCGTACGCGAAACGCCCCGGCGACCGCTTCCGCGGTCCCCGAGGCGCCGGCGTGGTCTTGTCCTCAGGCCTGGACGACGATGGTCGTGCAGACCTTGTCGGCGAACGTCTGGCTCTTGTCGTCCCACAGCGGCCAGAGGTAGCCGATGTAGCAGGCGAGGCCGTCCAGGATGTGGGCGAAGAAGCGCCCGACGGCCAGGCCGAAGCCGACCGGCTGACCGGTGTCCTCCTTGATGAGCTTGATACCGAGGAGTTTCTTGCCCGGCGTCTGACCCGTCGTGCCCTCTTGGTACTTCATCCAGAGAATCAGACCGAGGTAGACCAGGAACCCGAGGAAGATGACCAGTCCGCCGACGCCGCCGCCGATCGCGCCGCCGATGGCGTAGAGGATGCCGTAGGGGACGAGCGCGATGAGCAGGTCGATGATGAATCCGCCGACCCGGTAGATCCAGCTGGCGTACTGGCCCTGGTTGTAACCGGTGCCGTAGCCCTGCTGCGGGTACTGCTGGCCGTACGCGGGCTGCTGCTGGCCGTATCCAGGCTGCTGACCGTAGTCCTGCTGCCCGTAGCCGGGCTGCTGGCCGTACCCCTGCTGCTGGCCGTAGTCCTGACCGTAGCCGGGCTGCTGCTGCTGGCCATAGCCCGGCTGCTGCTGTCCGTAACCGGGCTGCTGCTGACCGTAGCCCGGCTGCTGCTGCTGGCCATATCCGGGCTGCTGCTGCCCGTAACCGGGCTGCTGCTGGCCATAGCCCGGCTGCTGCTGCCCGTAGCCCGGCTGCTGCTGGCCATAGCCCGGCTGCTGCTGACCCTGGCCGTACGGGTCGTAGGGGGTGCTCACGCTGTTACTCCTTCATCGAATGACGCCCGTCTGCCAAGCCGGGCCCGCGATCGCCGTGACGAGACATGAAATTCACCACTGCAGGAGCCCGAACCGGGCAAGCTGCCAAAGCCAGGACAGTGCCGCCACGACGCCGAGCAGGCAGGCCCGGGTCCGCGGCTCGATCGCCCACCATCGGCGACCCAGCCCCAGGGGTGCCGTGGCCAGACCGACCGCTCCTGCGAGAGCGACCGGGTTCGCGAGGACTGCCCTGACCGGATGGGCGGCCCCCAGCTCCATGAAGACGGTCGTACCGCCGCACAGAGGGCAAGGGACTCCGGTAAGAGCCCGAATCGGACACAGTATGCCGGGATCATGGACATGGTGCACAAACGCCGCGACAACGGCCGCGACGGCCATGCTCCCCGTGCGAATCACCACGCCCCGTAGACCGTCACCTGCGGCGGCGGTGAGACGAACGATCGTCCGCGCCGGAGCGGTCGGCGCACCAGGGGTGACCCCAGTCCCCCGTGCGACGTCCAAACTCGCCCTCCAACCGGTGCCGTTATACGCCTGTGGACCCTATATCGCAGCACGGCGGGCAGCGGTCAAGTCGAAGAACCCTCCGGGCTCAGAACGTGACCACACGGAGACATTTGCGGCGAGTCGGCGTCAGTGCCGGGCGGCACCCACGACGACCGGGGGCTGCGCCTCCACTCCCTCCGCGACGACGTCCACCACGATGACAGTGATGTTGTCCGGTCCGCCACCCTGATTGGCCAGATCGATGAGCGTTCGAACGGCGGCCTCGGGCTCCGGTCGACTCGTCAGGACCTGATGCAGCGCCTCGGCGTTGACCGGGCCGGTCAGGCCGTCGGAGCACAGCAGGTAGCGATCGCCCGGCAGTGCCTCGCGTAGGGACAGGTCCGGCTTGCGGTCGGGCTTGCCGTCGAGGACCCGGACGAGGCGGTTCGCCAGGTGGGGCGCCGCGCCGTCCTCGCCGGTGAGCATCTTCTCCAGCGTGTGGTCCTCCGTGATCTGGTAAAGGATGCTGTCACGCAGCATGTACGCGCGGGAGTCCCCGATGTGCGCGAGGGCCAGGTGCGTGCCCGACCACAGCATGGCCGTGCAGGTGGTGCCCATGGACTGCAGGGCAGGCTCCTGCTCGACCCGCTGGGCGATCGCCTGGTTGGCCGACAGCACGGCGCGTTCCAGAGTCTCCACCAGGGCGGCCTGGGAGACCTCGGTGTCGATCGGCGTGAGGGTCTGGACGGCGAGAGAGCTTGCGATCTCCCCGCCGACGTGGCCCCCCATGCCGTCGGCGACAGCGAGCAGCCATGGGCCCGCGTACGCCGAATCCTCGTTGTTCTCGCGGGCACGACCGACATCCGAACCCGCGGCGTAGCGAATGGCGACTCTCATGTGAATTCCGATGACGTCCTCGGCGATGGGGTTCACTCAGCCGACTACTGAGGTTCATCAAGATATTCGACCGGCGCGCCTTACGCCTCCCCGATCTCACGCGAATACTCGCGAGTCACTGCTCGGCGAGGCCGTGACGTACGGCGTACAGGGCCGCCTGCGTGCGATCTTGTAGCCCGAGCTTCAGCAAGATGTTCGAAACGTGCGTCTTGACGGTCTTCTCGGAAACGACCAGTGCGCGGGCGATCTCGCGGTTGGACCGCCCCTGCGCGATGTGGGCGAGGACCTCGCGCTCGCGTTCGGTGAGCGCCCCGGCACCCGGGTCGGTCGGCGCGGGCGCCAGCATCGCCTCCGTCGCCTCCGGCGCGAACAGCATGTGTCCGTCGTGGACGGCGCGGATCGCCTGCACCAGGGCCTGCGGATCGACGTCCTTGTAGAGGTACCCGGACGCGCCGGCGCGTACGACCGGCAGGACCTGGTTCCGCTCGCCGACGCTGGTCAGCACGATGACACGGGACTCGATCCCACGCTCGCGGAGCTCCCGCAGCGCGGTCGGACCGTCGGCTCCGGGCATCTTCAGGTCGAGGAGGATGACGTCGGGACGCAGCGCCTCCGCCTGGGAGACCGCCTCCACCCCGTCGGCCGCCTCGCCCACGACCTCGATGTCGCCCTGGACCCCGAGGAACGTGCGCAGCCCCTGGCGCACGACCGGGTGGTCATCGGCGATCAGCACCCGGATCACGCCGGCACCTCCAGGCGTACGACCGTGCCGGTGGGGGACGACTCGATCGTCAGGTGCCCGCCGACCGACTCGGCGCGTTCGCGCATGGAGGCGAGTCCCAGACCGTCGCGGGAGCCCGCTCCGGCGTCGAAGCCGCTGCCGTCGTCGCGGACCTCCAGCGCGCCGGGCCCGAGGCGCACCATCACCTCGCCGGGGTCGCCGTGGCGCAGCGCGTTGTAGAGCGCCTCCTGGGCGACGCGGTACACCACCGCCTCGACGTCGGACGGCAGCGTGACGTCGTCGCCCTCGAAGCGCACTTTCGGCCGGTGCCCGCGCCCCGAGCTCCAGGCGCGGTCCAGGACGCGCACGTGCTTGCGCAGCGACTCCGCGAGCCCGTCGCCCGCCAGTTCCGCCGGCCGCAGTTCGAAGATGACCTCGCGCAGTTCGGCCAGGGCCTCCTTCGCGAGCGTCTGGACGCGTTCGAGCTCCGCCCGGGGATCGGCCGCGGACAGCGCGGCCGCGGCGGTCAGCCGGAGCGAGAAGAGCTTCTGCGCCACCGCGTCGTGCAGTTCGCGCGCGAGCCGGGCGCGTTCCTCGATCACCGTCAGCTCGTGGTTCCGCTCGTACAGCCGCGCGTTCGTCATCGCGATCGCGGCGTGCGCCGCGAACAGGATGAGCAGCTCCTCGTCGGCGGCGGTGAAGCCGCCCGGCGCGCGCCGGTTGGCGAGGAAGATGATGCCGAGGGTCTCGGTGCCGTCCTTGATCGGAACGCCGAGGAAGTCCTTGAGGACGGGGTGCGCCGACGGCCAGCCCTCGAACGCCGGGTCCCGGCGCACGTCCGCCAGCCGCTGCACGCGGTCGTCGCGGAGCATCAGGGCGAGCAGCCCGTGCTGCCGGGGCAGTGGGCCGATGCGCTTCCACTCCTCGTCCGAGACGCCCTCCACGACGAACTCGGCGAACGACCCCTCGTCGTCGGGCACGCCGAGCGCGGCGTACCGGGCGTCGATGAGCTGCGCGGCGGCCCGGACGATCACTTGCAGGACCTCGTGCACGGACAGGTGCCGCGTCACCGCGAGCACCGCCGTGCTGACGGCGTGGAGCGTGGCGTCGCGATCGGTTTCCACGGCTCCGACCGTACCGCCGCCGGGTTCCCGACCCCTCGGTCGGGAACCCCGGCGGTCGGTCAGGTGCCGCTCTGCAGCCGGACGATGGTGCCCAGCACGCCGAGGATCAGCGCGACGATGCCGCCGATCCAGGCGACCTTCGCGAGGGTGTCGGGGCGCCCCTGGGCGCGGAACTGGTTCTGGGCGACGATCCCGAGCACGATGGCCGCCGGAGAGCAGCAGAACCAGCACACGATCCCGATGATCGACAGCACCTGAGGGGTGCTCGACTGGGGCTGGGGCTGGGGCTGCGATCCGTAACCGCCGCCGTAGCCGGGGGGCGGCGGTCCCTGCGGCGGGTAGCCACCGCCATAGCCCGGAGGTTGGTCCTGAGGCGGGTATCCCACGGTTCCTCCCGTCAGATGATGCCGAAGCGGGCGAGCTGCCAGACTTCCGAAATGATCAGGGGTGCGACGATAGCGATCACTGGCGCTACCTGTCGCTTTCTGTGGGACATCTCACGCCACTGCGTCATCAAACGGGAACGCCGGGTGACCGGCACGAGAACGAACCCGACACACGTGGCAACGGCCAGGGGTGAGGCGCCGAGCGCTCCCATGATGTCGGCGTGGCCGAGGTGGACCGCCGCCGTCGTGAACCCGCACAACGGGCAGGGCACGCCCGTCACCTGCCGCAACAGGCACAACGTCGGCGGGCGCGAAATCCGCAGGGCGGCGAGACCGACGACACCGGCCACCAGCAACATCACCCGCGTGGGCACGCCCCACGGCCGCCGCATCGCCATCCGCCCGGAACTCATATGTCCCAGTCTCCCCCGGAGGGCGTAGGACCATCCGCCCGGACGGTCCCCGTCCTGCGGCCGATATCGGCCGCGCGGGCCCGCGCCTAACGTCGAGGACATGAAGGCACTGATCACCGGAGCGTCCCGCGGACTCGGCCTGGCGCTGGCCCGCTCGCTCGCGCAGGACGGCTGGACCCTGGTCCTCGACGCCAGAGGGGCGACGGACCTGGAGAAGATCGCCGCCGACCTGGACGCCACCGCCATCGCCGGCGACATCGCCGACCCGGCCCACCGCGACGTGCTCGTACGCGCGTCGGACGGGCTCGACCTCCTCGTCAACAACGCGAGCACGCTCGGCGCCGTCCCGCTGCCCCCGCTGGCCGGCCACCCGCTGGACGCGCTGGAGCGCGCGTTCGACGTCAACGTGCTCGGGCCGCTCGGCCTCATTCAGGGCCTGCTGCCCGCCCTCCGCGAACACCGGGGCGCGATCGTCAACGTCACCTCGGACGCCGCCCGAGAGCCGTACGAGGGCTGGGGCGGGTACGGCGCGACGAAGGCCGCGCTCGACCAGCTGTCCAACGTGCTGGCCGCCGAGGAGCCGGACGTCGCCGTCTGGTGGGTGGATCCCGGCGAGATGCGCACGCGGATGCTCGCCGACGCCGGCGAGGACGCGGACGCCGCGCCCCGGCCGGAGGACGTCGCCGTACCCGCCCTGCGCAGGCTGATCGCCGAACGCCCGGCGAGCGGCCGGTACGCGGTGAGCGACCTGTGAGCACCGCGGCGGAGACCGTCGGCCCGGCCCGCGCGGTCCGGCGGACCGGGCTGCTGTCCGGCCCGTACCGCACGGCCACGATCGGCATCCTGCTCGTCGTCACACTGCTGGCGTTCGAGCAGATGGCCGTCGGCACGGCGATGCCGGCGGCGGCCCGCGAGCTGCGCGGCCTGTCGATGTACGCCTGGGGCTTCAGCGCGGTGTTCATCAGCGGCCTGGTCGCCACCGTGCTGGCCGGCGGCTGGGCGGACGCGCGCGGCCCGGCCGTGCCGCTGTTCACCGGACTGACGATCTTCGTGACCGGGCTCGTCATCGCGGGGACCGCCCCGGCGATGGCCTGGTTCGTCGCCGGACGCGCCGTCCAGGGCTTCGGCTCCGGTCTGGCGGTCGTTCCGCTGTACGTCATCGTGGCGGGCGTCTACCCGGAGGAGTCCCGGCCGAAGGTCTTCGCCGCGATGTCGGCCGCATGGGTCGTGCCGTCGCTGGTCGGCCCGTCCGTCGGCGGGCTCGTCGCCGAGCACCTGGGCTGGCGCTGGGTCTTCCTCGGGCTGGTCCCCCTGGTCCTGCCCGCCGCGGTCATGCTGGCACCCGTCCTGCGCGGCTCGCGGACGGAGGGCACCCTGCCCCGCGGCCGTACGCTCGCCGCCGTCGCGCTCGCCGCCGGCGCCGCCCTCCTGTTGTGGGGCATCGACCACCGCTCACCGCTCGCGCTCCCCGGTCTGGCCGGGCTCGCGTACGGCCTGCGGGTGCTGCTGCCGCGCGGCACGCTGCGCCTCGGCCGGGGGCTGCCGACCGCGATCGCCATGCGCGGGCTCCTCATGGGCACGATGGTCGGCACGGAGGCGTTCATCCCGCTCGCGCTGGTCACGCGGCACGGTTTCACCCCCACGGCCGCCGGGATCGTGCTCACCGCCGGAGCCCTCGGATGGAGCGCCGGGTCCTGGTGGCAGGGCAGATCCACCGCCGTCTCGCGGGCGCGGTTCGCGGTGCTGGGCGCCGCCCTGGTCGCCACCGGAGTGGCCGGGATCGCGCTCGCCCTCTACACCTCCGGCTGGGCGGCCGTCCCCGCCTGGATCGTCGGCGGCCTCGGGATGGGCATGACCTTCCCCACCCTCAGCGTGCAGGTGCTCAACCTGTCCGCACCGTCCGAGCAGGGCGCCAACTCCTCGGCCCTGCAGATCAGCGACACGCTCGGCTCATCGCTCGCCGTCGGCGTCGCCGGCGCCCTGGTCAACGCCGCGGGCCTGGGTGCCGGGCTCGTCTGGACCCTCGTCACCGCCCTCGTCGCGGCCCTGGCCGCCCATCGCGTGGAGGATTCCCATGCTTGACTTCGCCCTTCCCCCGGCCTTGGAGGCGCACGAACCCCCGCCGCGCCGCGACGACGTCCGCCTGCTCGCGGCCACCCGGGACGGCGTGACGCACCACGCGTTCACCGACCTGCCGGACCTGCTCCTGCCGGGCGACCTGCTCGTCGTGAACACCTCGGCCACCCTGCCCGCCGCCGTGCGACTCGACCGTCTGGCCGTGCACTTCTCCGGTCCGCTGCCCTCGCGAGCGGCCGACGGGTCCTGGCTCGTCGAGCTACGGCTGCGGACCGGGCCGGTGACCGAGCCGTACGCGGGCGGGTGCCCCGGCGAGTGGTTCCCCCTGCCCGGCGGTGCGACGCTCACCCTCCTGGAGCGGTACACGCCGCGGCTGTGGCGTGCGCGCCTCGACACCGACGTCGAGCCGTACCTGCGTCGACACGGCGTGCCGATCCGGTACGGCTACGTCCGCCGTGACCAGCCGGCGGCGGCGTACCAGACCGTCTTCGCCGAGGCGGTGGCCCGGGACGACGGCTCCGGCAGCGCCGAGATGCCCAGCGCCGCGCGCCCCTTCACCGCCGAGCTGGTGACCCGGCTGGTGTCGCGCGGCGTGCTCCTCGCGCCGCTGACCCTGCACACGGGGGTCGCGTCGCCGGAGAAGGACGAGCCGCCGTACCCGGAGCGGTACGACGTGCCGGCCGCGACGGCCGCGCTGGTGAACCATGTGCGCTGGGAAGGTGGCCGGGTGATCGCCGTGGGCACGACCGTCGTGCGCGCCCTGGAGACCGCCGTCGCCGGCGACGGGTTCGTCCGGGCCTCCTCCGGCTGGACCTCGCACGTGGTCGGCCCCGAGGGGGGAGTGCGGGTGGTGGACGGCCTGCTCACCGGGCTGCACGAGCCGCGCTCCTCGCACCTGCGGATGCTGACCGCGATCGCCGGAGAGGAACTGCTCGAACGCGCCTACGCCGAGGCCCTGGCGGAGAGCTACCGCTGGCACGAGTTCGGCGACGCGAACCTTCTTCTTCCCCACTAGCAGCACGCACGGCGGCCCCATGTCGGCACGGTGTTGAGGACGTCCTCAAGCTCTTGTACGGCCGCCTTGATCGGGTCCGGCTTGGTCATCGCGCGTCGCCTCCGTTCCGAGACCGTAGACGCTCGCGCGTGTAACGGTGGTGTCGCGCCCACTCGCGATCTTGCCTTTCCGTCTCTCGGATGCACGCGGCTTCGTCGGGGCCGTACGCCGTGCGTTCCAGTGGCCCGGCGTCGTCCTGGACCCGTAGCTGTGCCCGCCAGTACGTCCCATCCGGGCTCCGCTCCGGTTGGGTCCACCGTGGCGAGACGGTGACCGTAGGCTCGTAGTCCATCGGATCGGCCTCCTATTCAGCGACCGGCGACCCATCATCGTCAGTGGCCTTTGCTGGGGGTCAAAATTCTTCACTGCCACTGAAGCGCCGGAAACAAGAGGCCCTGTCCTGAGGCGCCGTGTGATCAGTCCTGCTCGATCGCCCGCTGTGGACCGGCTCATCGGCCTCGTGAACCTTCTACTGCCCTGACCTGCTCGAACACCAGGTGAACCCCCGGCGGGCACCCGGCGTCCACGTGGCGAATCCGCGAGGAAGCTCCGGTGTCCGCATGGTGGACCGGCGTACGCGGTGTGATCAGGGCCAAGTACCGTGGTGAGCAGCATGAATGCCAAGACGCGCACACTGCTCATCACGCTGACCGGCCGTGACCGCCCCGGAGTCACGTCCCGCCTGTTCAGCACCCTCGCCGCCTTCCCGGTCACCGTCGCCGACGTCGAACAGGTCGTCATCCGCGGCCGCCTCGTCCTCGGCGTGCTCGTGTCGTACGGCGCCGACACCGACATCGGGCGGGTCTGGGCCGCCGCCGAGAAGATCGCCGCCGATCTCGGCATGGAGATCGAGCTGGCCGCCGGCAGCGGGAACGGCGGTCCGCGGCGGCGCGGCCGACTGCACGTCACCATCCTCGGCAGCCCCCTGACGCCCGCCGCGATGGCCGGGATCGCCGGGCGCGTCGCGGCGCACGGCGCCAACATCGACCGCATCGAGCGGCTCGCCCACCACCCGGTCACGTGCATCGAGATGGACGTCTCCGGCGCCGATCCGGACGGCCTGCGCGTCGCGCTCGCCGCCGAGGCGGCCGAGCAGCACGTCGACGTCGCCGTCCAGCGCGGCGGCCTGGCGCGGCGGGCCAAACGCCTCATCGTCATGGACGTCGACTCCACCCTCATCCAGGGTGAGGTCATCGAGTTCATCGCCGAGCACGCCGGCCTGGCCGGCAAGGTCGCTGAGATCACCGAGGCGGCCATGCGCGGCGAACTCGACTTCGAAGGGGCCCTGCGCGAACGCGTCGCGATGCTCGCCGGGCTCGACGAGAGCGTCCTCGCGAAGGTCCGCGACCGCATCGAGTTCTCCCCGGGCGTCCGCACCCTCGTGCGCACGCTCAAGCGCCTCGACTACAAGTTCGCCATCGTCAGCGGCGGATTCACGCAGATCACCGACGCGCTCGCCGCGGACCTCGGCATCGACTACACGGCCGCGAACGTCCTGGAGGTCGATGACGGCAGGCTCACCGGCCGCCTCGTCGGCCCCATCATCGACCGGGCCGGCAAGGCGGCGGCGCTCCGGCGCTTCGCGGCGGACGCCGGAGTGCCGGTCAGCCAGACCGTGGCGATCGGCGACGGCGCCAACGACCTCGACATGCTCGCCGCCGCCGGGCTCGGCATCGCCTACAACGCCAAGCCGGTCGTCCGCGAGGCCGCCGACACGGCCGTCAACGTGCCGTACATGGACACCATCGCGTTCCTGCTCGGCATCTCCCGCGACGAGATCGACGCCGCCGACGCCGAGGACGCCGCCGCACCGAGCTGACCCTTCGCTTCGGCGGCCGGAACGGCGCTCACGCACTGCGTTCCGTCCATGCCGTACGGCGCGTCCGGCCTGCTCTGATCGCGCGATCAGAGCAGGCC
>NZ_JAMXMY010000001.1 GCF_024055795.1 Actinoallomurus purpureus
CAGGTCATGGTGCAGGCCTGCCTGGCGGCCGAACCGGTCCGAGAGCATTCCCAGCAGCGGCATCCCGGCGACGTAGCCGAGGAGGAAGGCCGTGACGACCAGGCTGGCGTGCTCGATGTGGTTGACCGGTACGCCGAGGTCGCCGACCATCGTCACCAGGACGGTGACGACGACGTACGCGTCGACGGCGGCGAGCAGGACGACCAGCCCGCCGGCGCCGAGGGCGATCCGCCGGGAGCCGCCCGGCCGGGGTTCCGTGGAGGTCACTGCGCCGGCGCGGTGATCGAGAACGGTTTGTTGAAGTCCGCGAAGGTGACCGTCGCCGTGCCGGGCTTGCCGCCGTTCTTCGACGGCACCTTCACGTCGGCCTTCAGCACGCGGTGGTCCGCCTTGGCGATCCACAGCTCCGCGGGCGTATCGGCCGAGACGCCCGGGACGAGCCGGGACAACGGCGCCTGGGCGAGCGTCGCGTCGACCCGGTAGCAGTCCTGCCCGGCGACCTTCTGCCGGCCCTTCGTGCTCGGGTTCTTCGCCGTCGTCAGCAGCTGCACGAGCCCTCGGTCCGGATCCAGGACGGCGGAGGGGTCGTAGATCCCCGCCACCCGGGACAGCGGCTGCTGCTGCCACCCCCCGGTCAGCCCCTTCAGGTGCACCGTCTTGCCGAGGACGACGAAGTCCAGCTGGATCGGCAGGCCGAGCTCGGTGATCTGGACCGAGCCCTGGGCGTTGCCGCCCCGCAGCAGCTTCGCGTCCGCGCTCTTGGCCTTGACCTGCGGATCACCGGAGGTGCGGAGCGAGAAGGCGAGGCTGGTCACGGCCCGTGTCGCGGTGGCCGCCTGCTGGAGCAGCGTCCCGCCGGGCGGGTACTTCTCCGATCCGCCTCCGCCGCAGCCGGTGGCCAGGGCGAACGTGAGCGCGACGAGGCAGGCGAGCTGCGCCCGGAATGATGACATAAGGGAAAACATAGCGATCCCGGGGGTGGGGGAGTAGGCGCCTGGTCGCTTCCCGGCGCGGACGATGTCCCGTACGGCGACGCCTCCGTGCCGCAGGCGGTGATGACGGCGGTCCATGACCGAGTCGGGCGAAACGCCCGCCTCTCGGGTGGTTCGTCCTTACACTCCCGACCGTGGAGAACCACGCCGAGGTGCTGGTCGTCGACGACGACCCGATGGTGGCCGAAGTGGTCACCGCATACCTGACCCGCGCCGGCCTGCGGGTCCGCCGCGCGGCCGACGGTCCGTCGGCGGTGGCGTCGGCCGAGGCGCACCTCCCGGACCTCGTGGTGCTCGACCTGATGCTGCCTGGTCTGGACGGTTTCGAGGTGTACCGGCGGATCCGCGAACTCGGGCCGGTCCCGGTCATCATGCTCACCGCGCGCGGCACGGAGGGCGACCGGGTACGCGGGCTGGAGCTCGGGGCGGACGACTACGTGACCAAGCCGTTCAGCCCCCGAGAGCTCGTGCTTCGGGCCCGGTCGGTGCTGCGCCGCGCGTATCCCGCCCCGGCGGAGGCGCCCGAGGCGCCGCCGGCCCCCGAGAGCCGGACCATCGGGGACCTCACCCTCGACGCCGCCGGACGCCGCGCCGTCAAGGCCGGGGAGCCGCTGACGCTGACGGGCCGGGAGTTCGACCTGCTGGGCTTCTTCGCCGACCACCCCGGGCAGGTCTTCACCCGGACCGAGCTGCTCCAGCACGGCTGGGGCTGGGAGTTCGGCGACGAGTCGACCGTCACGGTGCACGTCCGGCGGCTCCGCGAGAAGATCGAGGACGACCCCCACCAGCCCCGGCTCATCGTCACGGTCTGGGGGGTCGGTTACCGCTTCGACCCGGGACCGGGTGCCGCCGGGACGGGGACGTCCGATGAGTGACGACGTCTGCGTCGTCGTCATCGGCGGGGGCTCCGCCGCCGCGGTCGGGATCGTCGGTCTGGCCATCATGCGAGCGCTGCGCGGCCGGTCCCTGCGGCTCGCGCTCTTCGTCCTGGCGGTCGCCAGCGTGCTGGCGATGGTGGCCGGCACGGTGGTCGCCGCCGAGGAGATGTTCATCTCCCCGGAGGACTTCGGCGTCGTCCTCACCGTCTGTGCCGCCTCCGGGGTGGTCGCCTCGGCCATGGCCCTGCTGCTGTCGCGCGCCATGGTCGCCGACAGCCGCACGCTGCGCCGCGCCGTACGGGCCCTGGGGCACGGGGCCGCACCGGGCGGCGGAACGATGCTGTCGACGGCGGAGATGGGCGAGCTCAGCAGGGAGCTCAGCCTCACCAGTGCGCGGCTCGCCCGGTCCCGCGAGCGCGAGCGTAGCCTCGAACGCTCCCGCCGGGAGCTCGTCGCGTGGGTCTCCCACGATCTGCGGACGCCGCTCGCCGGGCTCCGGGCGATGGTGGAGGCGCTGGAGGACGGCGTGGCCCCCCAGCCCGCCCGCTATCACACGCAGATGCGCCTCGCGGTCGACCGCCTGTCCGGCATGGTCGACGACCTGTTCATGCTGTCGCGCATCCACGCGGGGGCGCTGGCCCTCTCCCCGGAATGGGTAACCCTCGCCGACCTGGTCGATCAGGCGGTGGCCGGCACCAACCCGCTGGCCCGCGCGCAGGGCGTCCTGCTCGGTGCCGAGATCAGCGACCCGGTCGTCGTACGGGCCGACGTCCGAGAGCTCTCCCGGGTCCTGACCAACCTGGTGGTCAACGCGATCCGGCACACGCCGTCCGCCGGTTCCGTGCTCGTCGAGGCGGGCCGACGCGACCAGCACGCCGTACTCGCGGTGTCCGACGCGTGCGGCGGCATCCCGCCCGACGACCTGGGTCGTGTCTTCGACGTCGCGTGGCGCGGCACGGCGGCGCGCACGCCCGAACCCGCCACCGGGGCGGGCCTGGGCCTGGCGATCGTACGCGGTATCGTCGAGGCGCACTCCGGCGCGGTCGAGGTACGCAACACCGACCACGGCTGCCGGTTCGAGGTCCGGCTCCCCCTGTCCACGGCCGCGTACGGCGCGTGACGACTGGCCCTCGTTTCCGCACGTCACAGCCGGAGGCGACGCCGTGGTCCACACCGCGGCGAAATATTACGAGATTCGAACACGGCCCCCGATGAGCCCTGCGGGCCACGGCCGCTCCCTACATTCCTCAGCGGCACCACCGGTGCGCGATCGCGAAGTTCACGGGGGGCGACGCGCACGGCGGTCCATCGGGCGGCCCCACAGCGGGGCCGCGTACGACGGACGAAGGAGCGACCCCGTGAAGACATCGACGAAGCTCAGCGGCGTCACCCTGGCGGGGCTCACCACCGCCGGCGTGGCGATCGCCGCGATCGGATCCGGCCCGTCCACCACGGTGGCCCGGAACGTCGGCCAGAGCCGTCACTTCACCGCGGCCGGCGACGCCGGTCAGGTTGCCGTCCGGCCCTCGGATACCGCCCCGCACCGGTCGAGACCCGCGCGCGTGGCGCTGACCTCACGCTACGCCGTCACGAACGTGCGGGCGGGACACTCCGTCGCGGTCCTGCGCAAGATCGGTCGCCGGTGGCGCGCCGTGGGCACGCTGCGCTCGACCGACCGGCGGGTGTGGGGCGCCACCGTCCCCGTCCGCCGCCCGACCACGGTGGTCGCCGTGGCGGGGCACCGCGCCGTGACCCTCATCGTGCCGCCGCGAGCCGTCGTGGTCGTCGCCGACAACGGCCGGATCGGCGTGGTCGGGTGGCGCTTCCTCAAGAGGGTCGTGGCCGTCACCCCGACCGCGCCGCCTACCACGGCCCCGACACCGACTCCGAGCGGTTCGCAGTCTCCCGTCGTCGGCGGTCTGCAGAACCGGGTCTCCACGAAATGGTGACGCGCCGCACCGCGTGACCTGAGCCAGGTCACCCAGCGACTCCCGCGGAAACGCCGCGCGCCCCCTCCACCGGTCACTCGAGAGGACACCGAATGTCGTTCATGGAAAGGTCGAACTGGCAGGACCCGAACCACCCGCGGCGGTTCCGGTTGTTCATCCCGCTCGCGGTGGCACTGGTCCTCGCCGTCGGCGCGGTCGTGGCCCTCACCACGAAGGTGGGGCTCACCGCGTTCGGCGGCGCACCCAACTGCGCGAGCGCGAGCGCCACACCGACCGCCCGAACACCCCGGACCGGCGCCGGCCGGCGCCGGATCCCGCAGAAGGGCGCCGAGGAGGTGAAGGTCGGTGCCACGCCGGCCGCCTCCCCGACCGACTCCCCCTCCGGCGGGGCGTCGGCGGCCCCCTCCACCGGGACCGGTACGGCGGACCCCGGCGGCGCACCGCCCAGCGGTGCGGCGAGCGCGGACCCGGGGACCGCCGCTCCCTCCCCGGCCGGCCGGGGAGCCAGGCCCCTCGCGGCCGCCCCGGCGGCGGCGCCGTCCACCGGCAGCGCCATGCCGGACGCGAGTGCCGCACCGTCGGCGGGGACCGCCATGCCGGACGCGGGGGCCGCCCCGTCCACCGGAACCGCCATGCCGGACACCGGAGCGATGCCGAGCGCGAGCGGCTCGGCGGGTACGGCCATGCCCGCTCCGAGCACGAGCGCGGGCTCCGGCAGTGCCGCTCCGGCCACCCGTAATCGGGGGAGCGCCACGCCGAGCTCGTGCCCGACCCCGACGGGCGGCGCCGCGGCGGCCGACCCCAACGCGAACTGCACGCTGATCGTTCCTGCCAACCCGCTGAGCGCCCGCGGCCTGGCCACGCCGTACCGGCTGACCGCCACCGACGCGGCGATGGGCCCCTGCAACGAGGCGAACGTCAACCAGTCGGCGTTCGTGCAGGCGACGATCATCGATCGGGCGACCGGCAAGTTGTCGGTCTACGACCCGCTCGTGATCGACCAGGGGACGCAACCCGCCGCCGCACCGGTGACGCCGGCCCTTCCGGCGGGCGCCGTCGTCGGCATCTGGTTCGGCTACAACGGCGACAACCTCACCCTGCGCGGCGCCGGAGGCGCACTGCAGCAGGGAAGGTGCGTGGGCGGCCTGAACGGCTCGGTCTTCGGGCAGTTCGCCTACTGCAACGCCTCGGCGTTCTTCACCGCCGCCAACGCCGCGATCAGGGCCGGAAGACTGACCGTGCCGGCGCTGGGAACGGCGAAGGACGGCATGCCCTGCATGTCGACGCGGGACTTCGCGCTCATCGACCAGGACCAGAGCGACAACGTCACGACGACGTACCTGGCGACCGGGAACGGAAGGACCGCGCAGAATACGGCGGCGAACAAGGGCCGGCTCGCAGGCGCCCAGACGCTCGCCAACCCGAGTGACAACGCGCTGCTCGACGTCTTCGTCGACCCGGCCCTCGGCTGCACACCGTGGACGGCTCCCGACCTCGCCAACCCCGGCACCGTGGCGACGTCGCTGGCGCTGGACGAGCTCCAGGCCGCCGCCCACCAGAAGGCACCGAGCGCGCTCGTGCCCCTGAACAACCCGATGACCATGGTGAACGACCAGATGAGCACGGCGAAGACGAACCTCTACCGCGCCGGGGTCGACCAGGCCGCCCTGCCCGCCGGGCAGACGCCGGCGGTCTACTGCCGCACCATGGACACCGTCCAGGCCGCCCGGCTGCAGAAGAACATGCAACTGCTGGCGGGGCAGGCCAGCCCGATGCCGGCGGCGGCCAACAGCCTGTTCACCTTCCTGGGGATGCGGCTCCAGCAGTCGTTCGGCAACCTCAACTGCCAGAACTTCGGCCTGACCAACCCCGTCGCGAAGCTCACGATGAACGGCGACGTCGTCACCGCCGTCACCTTCGCCGGCAACGGCAACCAGGGCGGCAACGGCGGCAACGGCAACGGCGGAGGCAAGGGCGGGAAGGGAGGCGGACGCCATCACGGGCCCGGACCGCAGAACTGACCGGCCGCCCACCGGTCCACCGCCCGGGCGCCGACAAGACGCCTGAGCAGTAATCGTCCGTCGTCCCGGCCGGCCCGCCCCGGCCGGGACGACGGCATGCAGGGGCCCGACACGTGAGCACCTCTCTGCCCGGCGCGTTCCCCCTGTGTATGAAGATCGAACAGGGCGTCTGCGGGCTCCTCCTCATCGGCGTCGCCGGGATCCTCAACGGCTGGCTGTAGTCACCGCACGGGGAGTTCCGCGATTCGGCCGGCGACGGACGCAGAGGGTCCCCTTATGGTGGTGTCCGGAGGCGGCGAGAGCCGTCCGTGAAGTGGGCCCTCGCACTTCCGCGGACGCGTCGTCGCGATTGAGGATCGGGGGATTCTCGTGAATGCGGTGGACCGTGCCGGGCCGTACGTCCTGTCGCTCTTCCGAATGATCGTTGCCTTCCTGTTCGCGTGTCATGGCGCCGCGTCGCTGTTCGGGGTGCTCGGCGGGGCGCCCGGCCGAGGCGGCGCGTTGCCGGCCGGCAGCTGGCCCGGGTGGTGGGCGGCCCTCATCGAGCTCGTCGGGGGAGTCCTCGTGCTGGTGGGTCTCGGCACCCGCGTCGCCGCCCTGATCTGCTCGGGGACGATGGCCTACGCCTACTTCACCGTCCACCAGTCACGGGCGCTCTTCCCGATCCAGAACGTCGGAGAGCTCGCCGTGCTCTTCTGCTGGGCGTTCCTCCTGCTCGCGGTCTACGGCCCCGGGCCCTGGGCCCTGGAACGGCTCGCCGCACCGGCCGTGCGCCGTCGCGTCTCCGGGTGACCGCCCTCACCGGCCGAGCCGGTGGCCGGTCGTGACGTCCACGTGGTCGGGCAGCGGGTCGTGCCGATCGCCGACCGAGAGCGTGGACGCCGGTTCGAACGTCCGCCCGAGCGGCGGACTCGTAGAGCATCTTCCAGAACGTCTTCTCCCGCAGGGAGACGTCCAGCCGACACAGGGCGCCGATCTGGCTCTCGGAGAGGGCCTTGGTGCGGTCCGGCGGGCTCGGCCCGCATCTCCGGCAGGACCGGGTCGTCGATTGCGGCGATGGGGAAGACGGGCGGCTTTGCGCCCCGCCGGGCCGATCCGGTTGGCGCGGTTTCGCCGGCGAACATCCATCCCCACGTCGTCAGCGAAATCCGGTAGATCCGTGCGGAGGACTTCGCGATCCCGGCACCGGTGAGGTACCGCTCGACCGCTGCGGTGTACGTGGCCGGAGGGGCAGACAGGGGCACCACCCGGGCGCGCGGCACACGTAGCGCGCCCCCGGCCCCAGGTTCGGTCATTCGTTCGATCGTCACGCTCGTCCCGCCTCCCAGTGCCGCCGCAGTAGATGCGTACACCTCGCCCTGGCGGCCGGGACGCCCTGCCGCAGGTCGTGAAGATCACCGTAGAGGCTCCGTCGCAGTAAATCCGATATTTACTGCGGTAGTTCTTCCGAGCCCTGTTGGGCGGCCGCGGTGAGCCGGTCGGCGAGGTTCTTAAGGGCCCCTCGTAGTTCGTCGGGGTGGTGGATGGTGAAGGGCCATTCCAGGGAGGCGAGCATGTGTGCCATGCCGTCCAGGCGTTCTGCCCGTGCGTGCACGAGGACACCGGTGGGCTCGGCGGTGAGGGTCACAGCTGAGCGAGGCAGCCGACGGGCGATCGCATCGAGGGGGCCGTGGATCGTCACCTCGACCTGCCAGCGGTAGGACCCCTGGGCCAGGTTCGAGGTCAGGTGGGCGACGGGGTCGAAGCCGTCGGGGGCGGTGAAGCGGCCGGTCCGGGGGGTGACGGAAGTGATGCGGTCGATGCGGAAGGTCCGCAGGCTGTCGCGGAGGTGGTCGTGGCCGACGACGTACCAGCGCCCGGTGTGGAAGATCACGCCGTAGGGGTCGATGTCGCGTTCGGTGTGTTCCTGGCGCCAGGACTGGTGGCTAATGCCGACGGTCGTGCGGGCGCGGGAGGCCTGGGCCAGGGCCAGCAGGACGCCGGGTTCGGGTGCCTGCCCGATCACGGCGTTGGCGGTGAACGAGAGGGTCTCTCGCATCGCGGCGAGCGGTTCGCGCAGGGCGTGCGGGAGCATCCGCTCGATCTTGACCAGGGCACCGGCACTGGCCGGCGCGGCCGTGCCCATGCCCAGACGTTCTGCTGCGAGCAGGCCAAGGACGACGGCGAGAGCCTCGTCGTTGGTGAGGACCAGTGGTGGCATCCGGTAACCGCGGGCCAGGCGGTAGCCGCCGTAGCGGCCGCGTTCCGCCTCCACAGGGATGCCCAGTTCCCGCAGATGGGCGGCGTACCGGCGCACCGTGCGGACGTCGGTGTCCAGGCGGCCTGCCAGCTCCGCCCCGGTGAGCTGGGCATTCGACTGGAGGAGTTCCAGCAGGGTCAGCACACGGGTGAGGGGATGTGTCATGGATCACTCGACATTTCAGGGCGGGATCTGTCCTGTATTTACTTTACGCTCCCCGCAGCACACCTCACTTCTGGGAGATCACATGGCCACCTTCGTACTCGTTCCCGGTGCCTGCCTCGGGGCGTGGGCCTGGGAAGACACCGTCCGCGCTCTGCGGAAGCAGGGCCACACTGCGCTGTCACTGACGCTGACGGGCCTGGCCGAGCACGCCGACCAGGGCGGACCGCAGACGGACCTGGATACGCACATCGCGGATATCACCGGATTCGTTGAGCGCAACGATCTACGCGACGTCACGCTGGTCGCCCACAGCTATGCGGCTGCCCCGGTGACCGGCGCAGCCGGACGTCTCGGTAACCGGCTGGAGCGCGTGGTCTACGTGGACAGCGCTCCGTTCGCCGCGGGCATGTGCATGCTGGACCTCATGCCACCGCAGGCAGCAGACCAGCTGCGCCAGCAGGTCGCCGCTTCCGGTGATGGGTGGCGGCTGTCCTTTGAGGCGATCCTGGGCTTGTCCAGCAGCCTTGACGGGCTCAACGAGGACCAGCTGGACGTTCTGCGCGCACGTGCCACCCCTCAGCCGTTCGGCACCTACACCCGGCACCTAGCCGGCCCGGCCGAGCCTGGTGCCGATGTGGACCGTGTCCTGATCGCTTGCCATGACTTCACGGGCCTGCTGGATGCCGGAATGCCGATGCTGGCCTTCCTGAACCAGCCGCCGTGGCGACGCTTCGACCTGCCCACGGGACACTGGCCGATGCTGTCGGCGCCCACTGAACTTGCCGACATCCTCGACACGGCCGTCTCCTGACCGCGCCGGACCACGAGATACACAGCCCGATGCTTGACTGTGAGAGCGTCCGCCGGCTGCGGGCCCGTGCGCAGGCCCTGGCCGGCGGTACACGGGAGGCCTCGGCCGAGGCCGTCGTCCGACGGGTCTTCGCCATCCAGGCCCAGGACGCCGCGGCCGCCGACCTGGGCATTCGGGTACGCGGGCGGGACATCACTCCCCGAGCCGTCCGCGCAGCGTACGAGGAAGAGCAGAGCATTGTCCGCGGCTGGTACATGCGCGGCACCCTGCATACCATCCCCAGCGACGACGCCCGCTGGGTCCTGCGGCTGCTCGCCCCCAGAATCCTCGCCGCAACCAGCCGCCGCTACCAGCAGCTGGGCCTGAACGACGATCTGCGCCAGCGCGCCGACCATCTCCTTCGGCGCGTCCTCACCACGCACGGCCCACTTACCCGGGCCGAGCTGACCGAGCACCTCTCCACCCTCGGTATCCCGCCGGACGGGCAGGCGCCTTTCCACCTGATCCGCCACGCCGCGCTCACCGGCATCCTCTGTCACGGCCCGCAACGTGCCGGTGAGGCCACGTATGTGCTGCTCGACGACTGGCTGCCCATCACCAGGGGCGCCCAGTGGGAAGGAGACGCTGCTCTTGCCGAGCTGGCCCGCCGCTACTTGGCCGCGCACGCCCCCGCCGCCTTGGAAGATTTCGCCGTCTGGTCCGGGCTGCCGGTCACCTGGGCCCGCAGGGCATGGAAAATGCTGGCGGAATCCGGCGTGATTACCGAGTACGGCGCGTTGACCATGCGCGCCGGGCGTGTGGAGGAACCCACGGGCCCGTCTGACACCCCAGACGTTCGCATGCTGCCCGCCTACGACAACTACCTGGTCGGCTACCGCACCCGCGACGTATCCGTCCCCGCTCTCCACCAGGCCGGAGTGTGGCCGGGAGGCGGCATCATCCGGCCCACCGTCATTGCCGACGGGCTGGCCATCGCCACCTGGACCCGTGGTTCCGGCGCGCGCTGCATCCAGGTGGATGCGTTCGGGTCTGTCCCGCCTCAGATCGAGCTGGGAATCGACATGGAGAAGGCGTCCGTCGTTCGCTTCCTGAAGCCCACCGCATAACCGAACCGCAGCCCAATCCAAAGGAACGGGGCCTACGCCAGACTCATGCGCGCTCGTGCCGAGGACCGGGCACGAGGCACGGTCACGGGCCGTGTGAGGTCGAGCCGCTTGTCCATGTCGAGTCGGAAAGTTCCGTAGGGGTTGATGTTCGACCAGAACAGTGCCGTCAGCCCCCGCCGGTCCTCCTCCGACAACTTCTCCGCCCAGGCTGGCTCGGCGAGAACCTGCTGGAGGAGCAGGGTGTTGACATGCACGAGCGCGGACTGGAGCAGGTGCAGGGCGAGCATGGTGGCGGCCGGAGCGCTCGACGGCCGCCGCGCCACGACGCACTGGCAGTGGGCCGACCTGTTCACCGCCCGTCACCCGGACGTCCGGCTCATCCCGGACGTCCTCTTCGTCGACGACGGTGACGTTCTCACCGCCGCCGGGAGCGCGGCGGCCCTGGACCTCGGCCTGTACCTGGTCCGCCGTGACAACGGAGCCGAGATCGCCAACGCGGTGAGCCGCCGCCTGGTGTTCGCGGCGCATCGCGACGGCGGCCAGCGGCAGTTCATCGAGCAGCCCGTCCCGCACGTGCCGGACGCGTCCCTGGCGCCGGTACTGGCCTGGGCGCGAGAGAACCTGGACCGGCCGCTCACGGTGGCGGACCTCGCGACGCGGGCGGCGGTCAGCCCCGCCACCCTGCACCGGCGCTTCCAACGCGAGCTCGGCACCACGCCGTTGGCGTGGCTCACCGCCGAGCGGGTGGCGCTGGCCTGCCGGCTGATCGAACGCGGCGAACCACGGCTGGAGGCCGTCGCCCGCGCCACCGGGCTGGGGACCGGGGCGAACCTGCGGATCCAGCTGCGCCGGCACACGGGCCTGAGCCCGTCGGCCTACCGTCGCCGGTTCGGGTCGGACGAGGGTACGGTCCCGGCGGCCGGCCGCCTCGTCAGCGCCCCGTCCAGTCGAGGCAGACGATGACGGCGTCGTCGGTCGGTTGCGTGCCCCGGTGGCGCTCGACGAACCATCGACGGGCTCGCCAGACTGAACACCTGAGCGCGGGGCGTGCTCGGGTGGGTGGCACCCGAGCACGCGCCCGGCGATCACCAGGTGAGCGGCAGGCGGTGCACTCCGTAGATGACCATGTCGTGCCGCAACGGGACCTCCTCGGGCGGCACGGCCAGGCGCAGTTCGGGGAAGCGCGCGAAGAGGGCCGGGTAGGCGACCTTCATCTCCGCGCGGGCCAGTTGCTGGCCCAGACACTGGTGGAAGCCGTGTCCGAACGCGACGTGCTGCGCCGGCGGCCGGGTGATGTCGAGCCGGTCGGGGTCGGGATAGTGTTCCGGATCCCGGTTCGCGGCGGCGAGCGACGCCACCACTGTCTCGCCCGCGTTGATCAGCCGCCCGCCGATCACCACGTCCTCCCGGGCGACGCGCACGATCCCGAACTGCACGATGCTGAGATAGCGCAGCAGTTCCTCCACCGCGCCGTCGATCAGTTCCGGCCGCTCGCGCAGCGCCCGCAGCTGGTCCGGCCGCGTCAGCAGGGTGAGCGTCCCCAGGGCCAGCATGTTGGCCGTCGTCTCGTGCCCGGCCACGAGCAGCAGCAGCCCGACGCCGGTCAGCTCGTCGGTGGTGAAAGAGCTGTCCGGGTCGTGGACGAGACTGCCGAGCAGCGCGTCGTCGGGCTCCTGGCGCTTGCGCTCGACGAGGCCGCGGATGTAGGCCCAGAGCGCGTCCCGGGCCGCGAACACCGACTCCTCGTCCCCGCCGATCCGCAGCAGCGTGGCGGTCCAGTCCTGGAAGGCGGCGCGATCCTCGTACGGGACGCCGAGCAGCTCACAGATGACGAGAGAGGGGATCGGCAGCGCGAACGCCGGGACGAGGTCGACCGGCGGCCCGGTGCGCTCCATCGCGTCGAGGTGCTCGGCGACGATCCGCTCGATCCGCGGGGTCAGCTCGCGCATCCGCCGTGTCGTGAACCAGTGGGTGAGGATCCGGCGATAGCGGGTGTGCTCGGGAGCGTCCATGCCGATGAAGGACCCGGCGCGGAAGACGGGCTCGCCGGGGCGGACGGGGAACGACCGGACGGGCGACGAGGCCCGCAGCCGGTTCGAGCTGAACCGCTGGTCCGAGAGCAGCGCCCGGACGTCCTCGTGCCGGGTCAGCAGCCAGCCGACCTTCCCGTCCGGGAAGGCGAGCCGGCTGACGGGATCCTCCTCCCGTAGCAGGCGGTACTCGTCGGGCGGGTCGAACGGGCGTTCACGGCGGGTCGGCAGCGATGGCGGCGTTGTCACGGACATGCGGGCACCTCCTGCGCTCGAAGCCCGGCCCGCGGATGCGGCACCGGAGGTGCGCCGGTCGGTGGTACGGCCGGTGTCCCCAGCGCCGGCCGCCCGCAGCCATGTGGGCCCGGACGGCAGGCCGAGCGACCATTTCCCAGCTTATGTCGATATGTGTGCTTTACATAGACCGGACCGGACCACGGGGCGCATCGGCTCCGGCGCCACCCTGCCAGGCGTCCCGGATCCGCTCGGCGGCGTCGGCGGCCTGGCGGGTTCCAGCCTCGTACGACGCCTGCCAGGCCGCACGGTCGTGCAGGTCGGGACCGAATACCTCGATCGTCGCGCGGTCGGGGACGATCCGCAGGACGTCACGGGAGACCTCGGCCGCGACATCCGCCGGGAACAGGTGCGCCAGCGGCTCGACGAGGACCAGGACGCCTGCGCCGTCGGCGAGGTCGGTGTTGCTCCCACCGGCGAGCGCGCCGTCCATGTAACGCCGGCCGTTGACGGTGATCGGCGGGTAGACGCCCGGCATGGCGCAGCTCGCCGCCACGGCGGCCACCAGCGGGGCGCCGTCGGCGCGGGCCCAGACCCGGCGCTCACCGGTCTCCACGTCCACCGTCGTGATCAGCAGCTCCCGCTCCGGCCAGTCACCAACGCCGGTGAGCGCGGCCATCCGGGACCGGTGTGCCTCCTCGTCGCCGACCTCGGAGGCGAGGGCGATCCGGCCGACCCGCCGCCGGGCGTCCGCGGGGTCCAGGCTTCGATCACCGAGCACCGCGAACACCTCGTTGAGCCGTGCGGGGTCCACTGCCGGGGCGGAGGCCTGCGAATCGGCCGGGCTCGGGAGGGAACCGAGCCGTTCCAGGTCCCGTCCGGTCGCGAGCATCGCGCCGACGATCGCGCCGGCCGAGGTGCCGACGATCAGGTCGGCCTCGGTCAGGTCCACGCCCGCACGCCGCAGGCCGACGGACAGGCCGGCCGTCCAGGCCGTGCCGACGACGCCTCCAGGGCCGAGGACCAGTGCCTTCGTCTTCGTCATGATCATCATCCTTTCAGGGCTTCGAGTGGTGACGCGGCAGGAAGAAGGCCGGTAGCAGGGCCAGCACCATCAGGACCACGGCCCAGACGTAGGTGTGCTGGAAGGCGTCGGCCAGACGGGGGGCGATGGCGTGTCTCGCCGGTGTCGCGAGAGCGCGGACAGCCCCGGTGCCCCGGTCGGCGGCGTCCGGCAGCCGGTCGCGCATCGCGGCGGCGAGGAGGACCGAGATGAGGGCGGTCCCGAGCGCGGCGGAGACCTGCTGGGTGATGTTCAGCGCCGTGCTGGCGCCGGGGACCTGCTCGCTCGGGACGTTACGGGTCGCCGCCGTCATCGCCGGCATGATCGTCATCCCCACCCCGACACCGGTCACGACGAGCGGGGCGATGAGGTGCCAGTACGGCGTGTCGGCGTGGACCTGGGTGGTGAAGACGAGGAACCCGCTGCTCGCCAGCGCGATTCCTACGGGCACCAGCCGTCCGGGGGAGACCCGGTCGCTCAACCGGCCGGTGATCTGCATGGTGATGCCGGTGGCCAGGACCTGCGGGATGCCGAGCAGCCCGGAGGCGGTCGCGCTCTGCCCGCGCACCACCTGGTAGTACAGCGGCAGCAGCAGCATCGACCCGAAGTACGCGCAGGTGAAGAACACCAGTGTTCCGGCGGCCGTCGCGAACGACCGCCGGCTGAACAGCCGCAGGTCGATCAGCGGGTGCCGGGCCGTCAGGCCGCGGACCACGAAGCCGGCGACCAGCGCCGCGCCGACCACGGTGGGAACGAGGACCTGGGCGGAGCCGAAGTCGCCGTGCCGGCCTCCGGTGGCCAGCCCGTAAATCGTGGCGGCCAGCCCGGGGGAGAGCATGAGCAGGCCGGGGACGTCGAGGCGGTGCCCGGGCTGAGGGGTGTCGGCCGGGAAGATCCGGCCGGCCAGCAGGAGCACCAGCGCCCCGATCGGGATGTTGATGAAGAAGATCCAGCGCCAGGACGCGCTGTCGACCAGCCAGCCGCCGAGGATCGGTCCGGCCAGCGGCCCGATGAGCACCGGGATGCCCATCACGCTCATCATCCGGCCCATGCGCGCGGGGTCGGCGGCCCGGATGATGATCGTCATTGCCAGTGGCGTGATCATCCCGCCGCCGAGGCCCTGCAGCGCACGGAAGCCGATGAGCGAGCCGGTATCCCAGGCGAGCCCCGCCAACGCCGAACCGAGGGTGAAGAGCGCGATCGATGCCAAGTACGCGCGTTTGGCGCCGAACCTGCCGACCGTCCAGGCGGTGGCGGGGATCACCGTGGCCAGGGCGAGGGTGTATCCGGTGGCCACCCACTGGATGGTCGCGACCGGAGCGTGGAAGTCCTGGGAGAGCCGGCCGAGGGCGACGTTGACGATCGTCATGTCGATGACCGTCATGATCGATCCCAGCACGATGACCACGGCGATCGCCATGGGGCGGGGGCCGCCGTGCGGTGGCCGGGTTCCGGGGCGGGTGCGCGGGTGCGGTGCGGGTGCGGTCGCCATTATGAAGTCCTGTTCCTCATGGGGCGCGGCGTCAGGCGGCGTACGGGCGGGCGGCGCGCGCCTCGCGCAGCGCGTGGGCCCACCACAGGAGCTGGTCGAGCAGGGTCTTGGCGGCCGCGTTGCACCCGGCCGGATCGACGGGCCGTCCCTCCGCGTCGAATCGCTCCCAGGCGCCGTGGAAGCTCACCGTCTCGCGGACGGTGACCGCGTGCAGCTCGGCGAAGACCGGGCGCAGGTGCTCGACCGCCCGAAGGCCGCCGGACAGCCCGCCGTACGACACGAAGCCGACGGGCTTGGCGTGCCATTCGGCGTTGTGCCAGTCGATGACGTTCTTGAGCGAGGCGGGGAAGCTGTGGTTGTACTCCGGTGTCACGACGACGAACGCGTCGGCCGCGGCGAGGCGGGGCGTCACCTTCTCCAGTGCTCGTGCCGTCTCGGGCGCCGGCGCCGACCCGAACGCCGGGAACGTCAGCGGCAGCCCGACCTCGGCGAGGTCGATGACGTCGACGTCGACGTCCGCGCGCTGCCGGGTCTGGCCGGCGAACCAGTCGGCGACGGTCGTGCCGAACCGTCCCTCGCGGACGCTCCCGACGATGACGGCGACTCTGAACCGCTCGGCGATCTCTGACATGGCGAAACCTCTGTTCGTCCGACGGTGATGTCACGGCCGCCGACGGAGCGGCCGCAGGGACAACCATCGGACTTAAACAGAGGTTTAAGTCAAGTTGCGCTGTCCGGCATGCCGGAACGTACGGAGCCCAAGCGTCCGAAGATCACCAAGGAACTCACGATCGGCGAGGTGTCGGAACGCAGCGGCGTCTGCCATTCACCCCGAAGTACGCCGTTATCAAACGCGCAGACAATATTGTGGTCAGTTCTGACCGTGCGGGCTTTGATGGGCGAAATGGTGGGAGCGCCGATGGACGCGCAAGACGTCTCCGCGAGGATCGGCGAGGCCGTCCGGGGGGAGCGCCTCGGTGGTCACCGGGCGACCTATCCGGCGGTACTGGTGTCCACGACCGGGTTGCGGGTGGGCGGCGTGGTGGCGGCGGTGGCGGCAGTGCTGGCGTTGATCGGCCTGGCCACCGGTGTCATCGTCCTCGTGGTCTTGGGGGCGATCTTCGCGGTGGTCCTCGGCTACAGGATCGTGCGGCTGGCACTACTGAACCGGCAGAAAGAGGGCCAGCAACTTCACTTCTTCGAGCACGGGCTGGTCTGCGTCGGCGTCGGCGGGCGGATCACGGTCCGGCGGTGGGATTCCACTACAGTCTTTCAGAACACGGTTCGGCACTATCGCAACGGCGCTTATACCGGCACCACGTACTCCTACCGGCTGATCGGCCCCGCCGGCGACACTCTCGGGCTCGCCGGCGGATTCGAGAGACCCGCCGAATGGGGCCAGGCCATCCAGCAGGCCGTGACGGACGCTCAGCTCCCCGGCGCGGCCGCCACGATCCAGGCCGGAGGGACACTGACGTTCGGCGACATCTCCATCAACCGGGAGACGGTGGGGGCTTCGGGGAAGTCCGTCCCGTGGTCGCAGATCCAGGAGATCAGGGTCAAGGACGGTCTTGTTTCCCTGCGAGTCCAAGGCAGGTGGCTGTCGCTGACCACCACCATGGTGCGATCGATCCCCAACTTCTTCGTCTTCTACGCTCTGGCCGAGCGGCTGCGTCTGTCCGCCGCCGGTCCGTACTAATGCCGCGCCCCGTCACGGACCCCGGCCGCCTACTCGGACTTAAACAAAGGTTTAAGTCAAGCTAGGGTGATCGGCATGCCGGAACAGGAACGCCCGAGGATCGCCAAGGAACTCACCATCGGCGAGCTGTCGGA
Organism: Actinoallomurus purpureus; assembly: GCF_024055795.1. Lineage (GTDB taxonomy): Bacteria > Actinomycetota > Actinomycetes > Streptosporangiales > Streptosporangiaceae > Actinoallomurus > Actinoallomurus purpureus. Next base: position 16,814 of record NZ_JAMXMY010000001.1, read on the forward strand.
GCGCAGCGGCGTGTCCGCCTCGGCGCTGCGCTTCTACGAGCGGCAGGGCCTCATCCACAGCCGCCGCACCAGCGGCAACCAGCGGCGCTATCACCGCACGACACTGCGGCGGGTCGCCTTCATCCGCGCCACGCAGAGCGTGGGCATGCCGCTGGAGTGCGTCGGCCACGTCCTGAACATGCTTCCGCCGGACACCGAGCTGACCCGGGAGTTCTGGGTCGGGGCCTCCGAACACTGGAGACAGCAGGTCAACGACCGCATCGCGAAGATGGAGCGGATGCGCGACCGGTTCACCGAGTGCATCGGCTGCGGCTGCCTGTCCTTCGAGCAGTGCACGCTCGTCAACCCCGGCGACGTGCTCGGGCAGCAGGGGCCCGGCCCGCGCCGTTTGCTCGCCCCGTGACCCGCCCCGCCGCACCCGGTCTCCGGCTGCGGCGGGCACCTGCGTACGGCCCGCACTGCGGCGGGCTCCCCGGTCACGGCCACGGGTGGCGTCGTCGGCGTACGGCCGGTCCGGCAGCCGGTTCATCGGTCACGTCACGCCACCCACCGGAGGCGCTATCGGTCCGACGCGAGCCGGCGCAGCGCCAGCAGCCCGCCGACACCGGGAACGAACGCGAGGAACCGCGTCCCTGCGGAGGCGCGACGCTCAGACCCGCGAGGTCGCCGACGCCACCGCCCCGCCGCGCATCCCCACGCCGACCCGCTGACCACACACCACCGCCCGCTCGGCCTCGGACCGCACCATCACCGCCCGCCCGGCCGCACCACCACCGTCCGCCCGGCCGCGGACCGCGCCCGCCGGTGCTCTCTTCACCGCTGGGCCCGGCGCGGGAAAGCCGCGTGCGCCGGGCCGACCGGCACGCCTACGCTCGTCGCCATGCGGGCACACGATGACGACGCCTTCGTCTCCCACGTCACGAGTCGGCTCGCGAGCTTGCCGGGCGTACGCGCCGTCGCGCTGGGCGGCTCGCGTGCCACCGGCGCCCACCGGCCGGACAGCGACTGGGACTTCGCGATCTACTACCGAGACGCGTTCGCGCCCGACGACCTGCGTGCCCTCGGCTGGTCCGGGCAGGTCTCCGAGATCGGCGAATGGGGCGGCGGCGTGTTCAACGGCGGTGCCTGGTTGACCGTCGACGACCGGAAGGTCGACGTCCACTACCGGGACCTCGACGACGTGGAGCACCGCCTCGCCGAGGCACGCGAGGGCCGTTTCGCGATCGAGCGGCTGATGTTCCACCTCGCGGGCATCCCGACCTACCTCGTCGTGGCCGAGCTTGCCGTCAACCGGGTCCTGCACGGCACCCTGCCACGACCGCGCTATCCCGAGGCGCTCCGGCGGCGAGCCGCCGACCGGTGGTGGGGCGACGCCCGGCTCACCCTCGGCTACGCCCGCGCCGCCCACGCCCCGCACGGACACGTCGCCGGCTGCGCGGGGGCGATCGCGACCGCCGCCTGTCAGGCGGCGCACGCGGTGCTGGCCGCGCGAGGCCAGTGGGTGACCAACGAGAAGACCCTGCTCGACCGCGCCGGCCTGCGCGGCGTCGACCGCCTCCTCGGCGCGCTCACTCCGGATCCCGCCGCCCTGACCACCACGGTCGATGAGACATCCGCCCTACTGGAGACCGCGGTCACGACCGCCTGAGAACGGTTCATGCCGTCCCGACGTCGTGAGCGGTGCCCTCGGCGATGAGCTGACGGAAGAATCCGCCGGCACGGGCGCGGCGTGAAGGCCCGTCCGGGGCCGGCGGGGTGAGGTGTTGAAACGATCGACTTTCGACGCGGGCCGCCAAGAATTCCGTTGCTCCGGGTGCTGCTCACGCTGGGAGGATCGCCGGGGTGAGCACACGTCGATCGTTCCTGTTGCCGCCGCGCGCGACCACGACGGGTCGGCTTCTGGCTGAGGCGGCCGCGTGGCGGGGCATGGACGTGCGCACAGTGCCCGCAGAACCGATTCCGGCCGACCTGAGGGGACGCGCCCATCTTTACGGCGGCGAACGCTTCGCCGACGCGATGGCGTCCGCGCTGGACGTGGCGCTGCTGGAGCCGCCCCTCGATCTGCTGCCGGCCCTGCCCGCGTACTTCACCGGTCGGCATGTCGAGCTGATCACCCTGGGGCAGGCTCGGCGGCACCGGGTCCCCCGCTTCGTCAAGCCGGCCGCCGGAAAGCTTTTTTCGGCCGGAGTTCGTCCAGACGGCACCGGCCTGCCGACGCACCTTCCCGCCGAACTCCCCGTGCTGTCCGCCGAGCCGGTCGCGTTCGCCGAGGAGTACCGCCTCCACGTCCTGGACGGCGAGGTGCGCGCCGCGAGCCGCTACGCGCTTTCCGGGGTTCTCGACAGCGCGCCGCTGCCGCCGAGGCATCCCGCGCTCGGCTTCGGCGCCGAGCTGATGGATCACCTGGTCGGCGGGCTGCCGGGCGCTGTCGTCGTCGACATCGGAATCCTTTCCGACAGCGGCCGGTTCGCCGTCGTCGAGGCCAATGAGGCATGGTTCAGCAACTCCTACGCCGCGGACGCCGACCGAGTCCTGGACGTCGTCCTGCGGGCCGCGGGACCCGGGCACGACGTACGGGACACCGATCGGCGCTTCGTACGGAGGACGGCGGGCTGCGTCACGACGGCATGACCCCATTCGGCCTCCCGCCGAGCGGCTCCGAGCATGAAGCGTGAGGTTAGCCGGCTTCTGGGCATTGGGACTGAAATGGGAAGGCGCGGTCCGTGCCGTCGGACGCCGTGAGCGTCGATCACACGAACCGCGCCGGGTTGGTCAGCGGCCGGTGTCGTCAGTCGTGACTTGTGCCATCAAGCCGGCGACCTCCTGCCAGATAACCGGCGTGACCTCGACGCAGGCCTCATCGTTGACAGCTCCGCTGCGGGAGTTCTTGCGCCAATGCATCGCCACTCCATCGCCTCCAATCGCCGTTCGATTAGCACGCGCGAGGCGTCGTCGGACGCTGCTTTCTGTCCGATCAGGTCGAAGTCCAATCGAAACTCTCCGACCTCGCCGCACATCTCGATCAGCCGGCCACCTCGCGCTGCTCCAGCGTAGGCGATATCGCGCGAATCGAGGCTGATGATGCGGAACGGACCGTCCTTGCCGATATGGGCACCTGTCGAGCGTGGGATGACGCGGATGGAGATGTGTGGCCGCTGCATCAGTTCGAGCAGGTGGCGGAGCTGTGTCTGCATGCCTCGACGCCGCCGATGCGGTCGTCGAGCACGTTCTCGTCCAGCAATGCCCAGACGTAGGGCGGATCCGGCCTCTCCAAGATCGCGGCCTGCCGCTCCATCCTGGCTTTGAGAATCTTTTTCAGGTCCTTGGCGTTGCTACTGGCCAGCAGCAAGGCGCGTGCGTAGTCCTCTGTTTGGAACGGGGGCGGGATGTACTGCCCTTGATAGATCCTGATCAGCCGGGCGATGGCTTCGTACGCGGTGACCGACTGGGCCCAGTCGGGGTTGTGGTCCTTTGTGCCGCCGAGGTCGCCGCCGGCCTCTACGACAAGAAGACTAAGAAGGCCGCCCGCTCACCGAGAAGTCGTCCCACATGGGATGAGCAAGACACCATCTTCTGAGCGGCTGGGCGAGCGCCCTCTTGATGAGGGAACGATCTGTGGTACATGGTGACAGTAAAGAAAGGTAGCCGCGAGGGCGTGTGCCATCGAGAGGACCGCCGTAACGATCGAAGTGAGCGAGCCGCAGACACCGTTGGACGAGTGCGCTCCCGTGGCGGCCTGCCGCTATTGCCCGACCGGCTGACAGAGTAATCGTGGGTATCGATAGGTCCGCCAGCACCGACGCGGGCGTCGAGCAGATCGAAGAGAAGAAGCCAGCCGGCCGCCCCGCTTCCCCACCCGATCGCCCTGGCCAGGAACCCGAAGGCGTCCCGTCTCGGCGAGAGTCCCGCAGGACAGTGGCTGCCCTGAACGAGCAGGCTGCCAAGAAACCCGCCGAAGTCGCCGACAAGGGCACACCCAAGGCGACGAGCGAGCAGGGCTCCGTGGTCGCAGAGAAGGAACCAGGGTCGTCCGCCACATCACAGGCGGCCGAGACGAGCGGGACCGCCGGCAAGGACCGTCTGTCCTTTGGACCATACGACGACGACCGCGACCAAAGTGACGATGCTTCCGGCGGGAAGCTGAGGAGTCCGGAGTCCGTATCCCCGGCACAGGAAGATCCCGGCGAGGTTGCGAACGGTCGCCGCGACGATCCCGCCGACGCGGGCGGTGATGGCGAGGCGCAAGAGGACCACCAGCAAGCAGCCAGTACGCCGGAGGCCGCGACCGAACAGCCGCCCTTGGAGCGCACTGACAAGGCGCACGAGGTCAAGCCTCCGCAGATCGTCGGCGACTATTACCCGAGCATCCCGCCGACCGCGCAAGATCGATATCTCGTCCGCGACAAGTCCAACCCGGTGCCCATCTTCGACGGCCCACCGACCCGCGACCAGGTCGCCCAGAACGACGTTGGTGACTGCGGCATCGTCGCTACCCTCGGCTCGGTGGCTGAGCATCGCCCAGAAGCGATCAAGAACGCCATCAAGCAGGTCGGCGACGGTGAGTATGAGATCACTCTGCATGAGGTCACCGAAGCCACCCCAGCCGACCCTGTCGCCCGGCCCACGGGAGATGTGAAGACCTATCGCGTGAATGACGAACTCCCTGTCCGGACTGACGACCCCACGCGGCCGCTCGTCGGTATTGGTGCGGAATCCTGTGGGTGGGCCGCGATCATGGAGAAGGCGATCGCCGCCGAAGATCAGACCTGGGATACGAGCAAGAATGCCAACTGGGACCAGGAGTGGACGACCTGGCATAAGCCGGCGGTCGACCGGGACCGTGCGAGCGCCGGACTCGGGGCGTCTCCCAACGACGCGCCGAGGGGGTATAACCGGCTCGACATCGGCTCCACCGCGTACCAGCGGGCTGACCTACTCGCCAAGCTGACCGGAGAGGACGCCGAAGTGCGCCGCATCCCCGACGAGCAACAGGGCGAGCAAGCGCTACTCGACACCTTCCGAGACCAACTCAACGCAGGAAAACCTGTGCTCGTCGGCACCCGCGGTACCCGCGTGGCCGGTGAGCAATTCCCCAATAGGCTTGTGGCTGGGCATGCGTACGAAGTGACGAAGATAGAGAACGATGAACTTTATCTCCGTAACCCGTGGGGAAGGCGCCACCCAGATCCAATGGACGCAAAAACATTCTGGGAGTATTATCGCCGCTACAATTATGACGGCACCCGTGGCGGCCACTTCACTACGCTAAAATGAGGTTACGATGACCGATTATCTTCCAGGAACGATCGATCTTTACGGCGGCATACCTCGTCGGCTCGGAGGTGGAGAATTCATTGCAGGTGACAGCTATCTGGATGATCAGGATCGTTTGGAGGTCAGTCTGACCGTCGATGATGATGCTGGAGAGCGTGACATCAAGTGTCACGAAGGGGATGTCTTTGACTTCGCTGGTGCTACCTGGCGGGTTACGACGATCTTCGAGGTATCTATGAGCGCGCGACGGCGTATTGCAACTCTCTCGAAGGATCAATAGCCGGGTTGGGTCTTTCTGCGGCAACCGACCCACAGCCGCACTTCCAACGCGGTCCTATGCGCAAGCGCTGGTCACAAAGCTGGTGACGTCGACGCATCCCTGGTCGTAGACACCTCCACTGCGGGAGCTCTTGCGCCACTGCATCGCGACGGTGGCCTCTAATCGCGTTAGTTGAGAACGCGCGGGGCATCCTCGGACGCCCCTCGCGTCGCCTGTGTGAACCGTGAGTGATGGTCAGCAGCCAGTGCCGTCGGTCATGAGTTGCGTCAGCACACTGGCGGCTTCGTGTGAGGTCAGTGGCGCCACCTCGACGCACGCCTCGTCGTTGACCCCACCGCTAACTGAGCTTTCTTCCTTCGTTCGATGAACGCGACGAACTCCTGTGGTCCCGCCATGTCGAACCACTCCAGCGCGACGTCGAGGAAGACCAGCTGATCTCTGTCGGTGGCCGCGACCCAGACCGGCTCCGACGTACGCCGCCACAACGGCACGCCGTCGATCGTGCCTGCACTGATCCAACCGGGAGGTGCCGGATCTGTCATCGTTTCTCTCCTTCGTCTACGGTCCGACCCTCGCCCAGACCACCTTTCCGCAGGCCGTCGTCGACCGGTACCAGCCAAGCCGCTGGTCGGACAGCTCGTAGGCCAGCGCGAGTCCGCGGCCGGACTCGCCGTACTCGGTCGGCGGAAGGATCTTGGGAAGGTTGTCGGGGTCGGGATCCCAGACGGCCAGCTCCAGAAGGTTCCGGCCGGCTTGGCTGGAGACCCACACGTGTATTTCCTTGCCCTCGTAGAGCCGTACCGCGTTGGTGGCCAGCTCTGTGAGGATGAGCTGTCCGGTGAATCTGGCGTTCTCGGACAGGCCCCAGGTGTCAACGGCTTGATCAACCAGATTACGGACGAGATAGACGTTCTCCGCGTAAGCGAACATCTTAAGATCGAATCTGTGGGGAATCTCGTACAGTCGCGTGATGTCCATGCACGTCACGTCCTTCGGATCGGCCTGCCGAAAGACTGATCCGGCGCGCCGATGCCTGCCACAATTCCGGAGCCTCTGAAAAGCCGGGCATCGCTGTGGCAGCGTCAAACAAGACCGGTTCGGGCGCTGCGCCGTGGAATCGGCCAGCCGGTGACCTGCGGCGCTGATGCGCTCATCACGGTATGTCCCAACAGCGGATCGGCTGGTCGAACGATGATCCTTGGTGAAGGTTTCCAACAGACGCTTGAGGCACTCGCGACATCTGGTCTGACTACACGGAGTCGTGAGCGGGCACGCAATACGACCAGGTCGACGCGTTTTAACCCACTTACGCGACAAAGCGCACATATAGTGCGATAGGTGGGTCGATGAAGGTCAGATTCGTGTCATATGTTGTCCATACCCGGAGGAGAGTCGATTTCGATCATGTTAGACGAAGCAATCAATCCGAGACTCGATCGGGAACCATGTGACGGATCGCGTTGTCTGAGAGGAATGCAGGTGCGAACCCATCTTTTCGGCGCTCTGACCGTGCTCCTCTGTTCGGCCTCCGCTCTCGCGGCCTGCGGTGACCAACCCAGTCCTTGTCCGAGTCCGGCGGGGTCTACTCAGGACGCCGATCGCGCGCCACGCATGCGGCCGCCCCGTGAGGGCGCCTCTTACTCTCGCCGGTTCGGCCCAAAGGGCCTCGGGCGCCCCGGAGCGCCTGTTGTCGGGACCCCGCAATGCTTGCACCAACTGGACATAGCCGTCACGCGCGGGACGGTGGCAGCTCCCTTCCCAACTGATCCGTAGCAAGATCGACGGTGTCCACAGCCGTCCAGAATTGTCCCCTGACCTGTCTTGCGCCGATACGTCGTCCAGATCGGTCCACGGCTACCGAGGCCGTTGTTAGGAGAAGCGTTAGCAAGCTCGCCTACGTTGCCGCCGCGGTTCGTGGGCAACCCGACCCGTACCGCGGTCCGCAGGTCACTGTTGCCTGGAATCAATAAGAATTTCAGTGATCTCGGCAGTTGTTTTCGGGACTATTGGCCTTGCCTGTACATTCCACACTGCGGCGCCGTTTATACCTGATGTATGCGCACTATTAGAGTAGCTAATCTTTCGATACAGGGTCGTATCGCGCGAGAGTTCTGCTACGCCTCCAGCATCTGGAGTGTCGACCAGTTGTTTATATTCTGCCGCAAGGCGGGCGCTAGGCATCTCGACCCAGGAGATGGCAACCACCATTTCCGAATAGCCTACCTGCACGTATGCGCGGGCTAGCCACTTGCATGGATTCGACTTGAAAAATTTGTGAACCTGCCCGTATGAATGAGCTGCACAATCAGTGTCGAACCTCATTGCGAGGCTGGCCTTATGCCCGCTGGCCACTAGCGTAGCCTCGGCCCGTTTGAAGCCTGCTTGAGCCACAGCAGGTATTGCATTATTAGATAGTCGAGCACGGCTTGCCGGTCGCGGCTTCAGGGCGCCGGAACCTCCTCCCGATCCTGTCATCGTAATGGTAAAAGCTCCAACGGTGACAGTGGCAGCAATACCTACTCCCGCAGCAGGATGCCTCCAATGCGCCCTAACCCGCGTACCGTCCTTCCTGTAATACTCCGGTATATGAGGCATATTCCCGCCTATGGTATCGACGTCGGGAGGTGATAATATCTGACAGCTTCATCAGTGTCGGTGCGGTTTGACACACTTCCGCATGATCGTCGAATAGATCTTCACAACCCAATGACTTCTTCGCCGCAGCAAGATCGAGAACAAGGTGAACCGGGCCGCAGTGCCGACTGCGGCCCGAGGACCGGAGGCGCCGCGTTTGCCGATCGGCCCAACCCCGTGGTGTGTGCAACCACCCACAGCGATCGTCACGGCCTCACTCGGGTTTACGTGGCCTTGGATCGACGAAAAAGGAGCCAGCAAGGTCGATTGACGTCAATCCAAGTTCCTCGCGCGCCCTACTTAGAAACATCCCATGTGCATCGTAAATGAGCGTGAGATGCTTCTGTATCCGGAAAACTGCGCCGGGATTTCCGACACCAAATGCATATAGCGCCTCGAGCCCCCGATAAAGCTGTTCATGGACCGTAGATGCCGCAGAGAGCGTAGCGGGTTCTTCGCAGACGAGACAGACCTCGTGGTAGAGGTGATGGAGTTCGTTGGCCGCCTTCTCCCAGTCGTCCATTGCGATGCTTTCGCGCTCCTTGTTTCCTGCACCCTCCCAGACCTCATGAAGCGCAAGGCGGAAGTCTTCCGAAGCGCGAAGGTAACGTGCGTATAGGCCGCGCTTATCTGCCGTGCGCTCGCTACGCTTTTTTCGTTCGTACTCTTGCCCATCGCGCACGAGCTGCCACCGATGGCTTGCGTAGGCGATTCCCCCCTGTGCGACGGAAGTGAGACCGACGCCGGCAAGAGCCGCTATCGCTGCGTTCACGGCTCAAATTTTAATAGCGACACGTTCACCTCGTCTTCTCATGGCCAATATTGTCCTACTCCACGATTGCTTAGACGCTGCAGCAGGCAGCAGGCAGCAGGCAGCAGGCAGCAGGCAGCAGGCGACCAATGTCGACCTGGATCACGACCAGCGCGGCAACACTGGCGACCTGTCGTACGACCACGTCACAGGCGACCTCCAGCCCGCCAACGGCGCCCGCATCTCCCGGCTGGCGCGGTATCGGGAGAAAGACGACTGGAGCGGCACGGGGATCAAGCTGGGTGACAAGGTTCCCGGGGAGTACGAGTGCCTTCAGACGCCGGCCAAGGAGTGGCGGCAGCGATTCACCAGAGATGATCTGGCGGCAGACACGATCGTCGCGTGCGTCAAGACCGCCGAGGGGGAGCTTGGCTACCTGGTGATCGGCCGTAACCCTCACCACAAGCCGGTGGCGTACCACGTATATTCCTACGTCTGGGTTCGCTGACGTCCGCCCTTCGCTCGCCGGGGAACGCGGTGAGCGGCGTTCTGGCGTCGATGGCTTCCGCGCGGTCGGGCGGGGAGCCTCGGAAGCCCGTTGTGCGGGACTGTCAGAAGCCCGGCAACGAATCCACGAAGCCGTACATCTCCTCATGCAGGTGACGCTTGCGTTCGTCCGGGAAGCGGATGTTGTGCCGGTGATACCGGTGGAAGGCGATGATCAGGGCGGCGTGTTCGACCTCGGTCGGGAGCGTTGCGACCTCTTCGTCTGACAGCGGCCGTACCTTGGTGTAACCGGTGACGATCTGGTGCGCTCGGTCGTGGTCCAGACGGCCGGCGACGTTGGCCAGGCCGAGGAGCGTCATGCCGAGGTCGAGCAGGGCACTGTCCAGAGACACCGTCTCCCAGTCGATGACGGCGAGCTTGTCGTCGGGCCGCAGGATGAGGTTGTCGGCGAACAGGTCGCCGTGGCTGACGACGTCCGGGACGGAAGGCAGGGCTCCCTCCTCCCGCCGAACGGCGTCCAGCCGTTCCGACAGCCATTCTGCGAAGCGCCGGTCCGGGAATTCCTCGATCAGCTTCAGATGTTCAGGTGACAGGCGCCGGGTTCTCGCGGGAAGGTCTGGGACATCCTGCGGAAGATCGTGCAGGTGGGCGAGGAGTTCGCCGGCCGCCGGGAGCAGGCGACTCGGAAGCGGATCGACGACCTGACCCTCGATCCAGCGCTTGACCATGACGGGCCGCCCGCTGATCACGGAGATACTGCGTCCGCCCACGTCATGGATGACTTCGGTGGTTGGTACGCCGAGGCGGAACAGTGCCTCGGTCCGGGCGGTGAGGGCCTCGGCACCGGCCAGGTCGTGGTTGTCCAGGATCGTCAGGACGAAATCGCCCTGCTCGGCGGTGGCCTTGAAACTCGAATTCGCGGCGCCGCCGTGCAGCGCCTCAAGGTGCAGATCGTCCCAGCCGTACCGGGCGGCGATCTGGCTGAGATCGAGGTCGTCTATTGAGGTGTAGGTGGCCACCGGGTCATTCTCCAGTCAAGGACGTGAGCTCGCGCTGCCGATCGGCGACCAATCGCGCCCAGCGGTCGGCGGTGGCGGCGACTCCGTCGATCCAGCGGGCGCGGGGGAGATCGGCCGGCGGCTCATCGTCCAGCATCAGATACGTCAGTTCCAGCAGGTATCCGAACTCCTCGCCGTGGACGCTCTCACGCAGCCTGTCGCGGCTCGCCGCGATCAGTTCCGGGTCCTCCCGGATGGCCGCGTGGTAGCAGGCGGCGAAACGTGCGTACGCCACCGAGGACGACAATCCGTTCTCTGCGGCGAGCGCGGCCACCGCCTCGGCCTGCTCCGGAAGGCTGTCCGCCCGGCCGCAGGCCTGGAGGAGCCGCGCGTTGCGGACCTGAAGTTCGGCAAAGCGTGCATTCGTTCCGGCCAGCATCCGCTCCGCTCGGTCGATCTGCTCACGGGCACGGGCCGGGTCCTGGAACGCGGCGGCGAAGGCCAGGCACGCCTGGCTGAGGGCGGCCTCTCCGTGGTGCGCCTGGTCGAGCGCGTCGTCGCGACCACGCGCGTACTCCGAGCAGGCCAGGCCGATGGCGCCCTGGGTCCACCACAGGTCGCCCAGAGTGCGGTGCTCCCTGCCCTGCGGACCGACCTCGTCGATCGCTGCGAGGACGTCGGGGAAGCGCCCCAGCCGTCGAGCCAGATGGAGCAGGCCCCGGGATGCGTCGGCGGCCAGCCGACCACCGCCGTCCGCGACCCGACGCATCCCTTCGAGCGAGGCGGTCAGGTTTCCGAGGTCACGGTCGCATTCGGCGAGGAAGTAGCGAGGGAGTTCGTCCAGCCCCAACGGCAAGGACCCCGTGGCGAGGATCGTACGGAGCCGGTCCGCGGTGATGGCACGATGCTCACGCTGCCGGCGGGCGATCGTCGTCAAGGTCTCCGCCAGCGCGACGGCCGGACCGTCGGCCGCGGGAAAGGCGGGTTCCCGCGGGGTTCCCCCTGCCGAGGACGCCGCCGCCCGGACGTCGATGTGCTCCCAGACGAAGTCCCCGACGTAGGTGAAGGCCGCGTCCACGAGCCAGCCGAGTTCGAGGTCGAAGTCGCGCGCCAGGGTCAGTCCCTGGCGCAGGCACCCGATGAGGCGCCGGCGGTCCGATCCGGCGCCGTGATCCGCGAACTCGCGGCCGAGGGCATCGAACGCCCGTTGCGCGGCGCGCCGCCAGTCGGCGTCGCTCCACCGATCCTCGCTCGATGAGTCGGCGTCCCGTACGGCCGCGCGCACCACGTCGTGGAGGTGGTACGGCCACGGAGCGCCGGGATCGGCGTCGACGAAGGGACGTTCCGTCAGCTGAAGGGCCGGTGCGTCCCGGTCCATCCCAGCCGCTGCCGTGGCCAATTCCACCGAGAATGCATCGAGTAGGCTCGCCGCCCGCAGCACCTGACGTTCTTCGTCGGTGAGGTCACGGAATGTACGGGCCACAAGGGCGGGAAAGTCATGGCTGAACTCGCTCACATCCGGAGCATGCCCGAGCCGTTCGTGCAGATCCAGGAAGCGCATCACCGCGAGATCCAGATACAACGGCAGACCCTGCGAATGAGCGATGATGACGCGTCGCGTCCGGTCGTCCATCAGCGGCCGGTCGCCGATCGTGAGGCGGCGTTGAAGGTAGTCCTGGGCGTCATCTTCGGCCAGGTAGCCGACGCGGTACTGCTGCGGATCCTCGGCGCCGCCAGGTACTAACTGAGGCCAGCAATGCTCACCGACCCAGTCGAGTTGCCCTTCCAGCCGCGTGTCGTCCCATTGCAGCCGATTACGACCGGTGATGACGAACAGTGCGTTCGGCATCAGCCAGGCCATCCGCTGGATCAGCCGTTCGAAATCCCGGTGTGTACGGTCCCCGACGTCCTCGAACGTGTCCAGGAGGATCACCGGCGTCGCCGTCCGCTCCTCCGGGAGTTGTGCCAGGTCCCAGGCGAGGAGGTGCGGGTAGTAGCTCAGCGCGTCGGTGTCCGGGTCGGCTTCAAGGATGTCCGGCAGACGCCGGCAGCCGGCGAGAGCCCTGGCCTTCTGCCTGCGGTCGCGCAGCGCCCGTACGACGAGGCGAAGCCCTTGGCCCGCCAGCGAGCCGATCGTGCCGGGCAGGGTCAGCGCCTGAGCGATGTCCGCCAGCCCCGCCTCCATCTGGCCGCGCAGCGAATCGCGGGAGGAGAAGCGGCGGAAGAAGGTGTGACGCCGGAGATAATCCTCCAGCGCCTCGCCAGGATGGTTGTGTTCCCAGTACCGGTAGAACGCCAGGTCGAAGGCGCGCATCGGACGTCCGAGGTTCGCCACCGCCAGCCGTACGGCCAGCACCACGGTTTCGAGGTTCGCGCCGAATTGGCGGGACAGATCAATCCGGATGGGGATGACACGTCCTAATTGCGAATCCGGTGCGAGCCAATGGGCCGGCCCGTCCTCCGGGGCGCTCAGACGCTCTGAGATCCGCTGCGACAGCGTCGTCTTCCCGATGCCGCCGACTCCGTAGAAGACCAGGACGTTGCGGCGAGGCGTCTGTACGTCCTCCACGTCGAACGTCGGATTTTGCCGCGCGGCGACGACACGCGCCAGGCCGCGCGAGACGGCCGACCATTCCTCTTCCCGATTGGCGAACACGTCGACCGAGGCCAGGGAACGATTGTTCGTGCGGAAGACCCCACGCAGATCAGGGCGCGACAAGGACGGCCACCTCCCAGCTCCATCACTCGCCCCCCGACGAAGAGACAAGGGCCCCGACCGATGAACGACGGCGACCAAGGAAGCGGACGCCTGGTGGCGGGAACCCCATCCCGACAGCGACTCGATCGTACCTTGGTGGCTGAGCGCATCCCATGAGTGGTGTTCGCCATGCCGACCATCTTGCCCTGCTCGGCGGCTCTTGGTACTGACCTCAAGGATCAGAAGAGGAATGGGTGAAGGGGGGCGGGTGAAGCGCTGGGGAACGACTGTTCGAGTGGATGTGCGATTGGCTTCGCCGTCATCAGGCATACAGGTGATATCAGGGACAAACCGGTATTCGAGCCATGGTCGCCCAGTGGATGCCACAAATGCCTCGGTGTGTGTCGCGAGGTCGTTGACGGCAGCAGGCGCACCATTGATACTGGTGGCGAGTGACAGTCAGCCCGAAAGCTAGGTTCCGGCTAGCCTTAATCAGTAGATTCTGCTCGACTACTCGCACTCTTCAATGCGTGTGAGACAATCCCGCAGGGTTGATGTCCACCTTTGTGTTTTCGGTCTCGCGTTTTGTTGACTAATGCTTCCTGTCTCGCTTCGGAGTGCACGGTGACCCGCATACAGTTCGCACAGAAAGCTGTAATAACGGACGGGAGAAAATTCCTCCTCGTGCGGAAATCGTGCGAAGATCCCTACAATCCCGGGAAGTGGGAGTTTCCTGGTGGGCGGATGGAGAGCGCGGAAGGCCTCGACCAGCATGTCCGCCGTGAGGTGTTGGAGGAGACCGGGCTGCAGGTAGAGCCGGGCCGCATCATCGACATGTGGTCGTGGGAGATGTTCTGGGACGGGGAGCAGGTCAGAGTGATCGCCGTCTCCAGATACTGCCACTTGGTCCATGCGAACGCGTCGGCGCCCCGGCGTCTAAGTGATGACTACATTGACGCTCAGGCCTGGTATTCACGGGGTGAACTCCTCGATCTTGACGTGATCGACTCGCAGCGGACGACGTTGAAGCTGGTAGCCGAGGATTAACACTGAGGTCATATGGCCCCTCCCCGGATCGTCATAGTCTCTGGATTCACGGCAGCGGGAAAGACCACGCACTGTCGTCTGCTGGCAGCGGCGCTCGGCTGGCGCTACATCGGAATGTCCTCGATCCGAAAGTCGTGTGTCGTCGGGTCCTCATCGCAGCGGCAAGAGTGGCTGCCTGGAGGCGACCGGTTGCGATCGGCGGATACCGGGCTGGACCTGGAGATGGACCGTCTGCTCACGCAATCGATCGAGAGCTTGGATGAGCCTGTCGTGGTCGACGCCTGGCTGCAGCCGTGGCTATGCCCGCTGAGCGGGGCGGTACGCGTCTGGTTGCACTCCGACTTCGACTCCAGGGCGGCCAAGGCGCAGGTCAGCAGGCTTCGCTCTGGGCTTGCCCCGTCGTCCACCCTGGAGGCGACGATCGCGGAGAAGGACAGGTTCTCCGTAGATCATTTTCGTCGGTTGTACGGGATCGAATTCGGCGCCGACCCGGATGTCTTCGACCTCCGATTGGACAACTCGCATCTGATCGATGAGCCGACGATCCAGGCGAGCGATAAGGGGATAGCCCGATTCGCGCCGATCTTCAACGCGAGTGTCGGCGCGCTGTTGCAGGAAGGAAGAAATGGTGTCTGATCTGGAACCCGCATGCTTCCTTTGCCGGGCCGCGGCCGGTGCCACCGACATTCCCTGGACAGACCGGCCTCTGTGGCTCGATCCCCGCTACGGGGTGCTCGTCCCAGGGCTGGGCGGGTTATCGGCGGGCTATGTGCTGTTGGCACCCGTCGACCACCACCACAATCTGGCGTCGGCCTCGCTGGATACCGGCGGCGGAGCCGACGGTTTCACAGACTTCGTTCATGCGCTCCTCACCTACCTGCGGGCGAAGATGGGGAGCCTCACCTACTGGGAGCACGGCGGTGGCTACCGTCCGGGCGTGCGCAGCTCCGCCTGCGTAGAGCATGCGCACCTGCACATCGTGCCGGGTACGCTGGACCTCCCGCTACCCCCCGGCCACAGGAGCTACCCGAGCATCGGGAGGGCCCTGGCTGCGCTGGTCGGTCGCTCCGAGGTGAAGGACGGTTACCTGTTGATGGGACACTCGCCTGGCCACTGCTTCGTCGGTCGTGATGTCGGAATCTCGCAGTACTACCGGCGCGAGTGGGCTCGTCTCCTTGGCAGAGCCGATGAGTGGGATTACCTCCTCAGTGAAGACCCGGAGCTCACGAGGAAGACCATCGCGGCCTTCTTCGACCGCCAGATCTGAGCAGGTCGATGCCGGCCGTCCGCCTCCCTGCGGAGACCTACTTCGTCTCCGTCGATACCCCTGTCCTGCGCGGTGCCATGGAGAGGATCGAAGAGCACTTCCGCGATCTCCTGGAGAACGGTGCGCAGGCGGCGGGGTTGCCCGAGGGTTGCTATGCCGCTGGGCAGTACCTCATCCCGCACAGCATCAATCAGCGGGGGCTGTACGGCACGTCTGCGGCTGTCCTGGCGCTTGCGAGAAGCGCGCGCAGCCCGGACCGGATAAGACTGATCGAGGGAATTCTCCGTTACATCGCCGATCGTCGTAGCATCGAGATCTCTCTGGCCCAGTCCGGAGAGGAGATGTCGGCGCTGACCACCCGCCTGGCCCAGGAATGGCGTACGGCGTTCAAGTGCGCCGACCTGCTCTACGCACTCTCGGCGGCGCCCGCCGTGGTGAACGGCCGGGAACATCTGCTGAACAAGGTCCTGGCAAGGATCCAGCAGGCCAGGTCGGCGACCGGCGGATGGGCCGCTGATCTGGATTCATGCGGAGAGGTCGATCCGCTCGCCACGGCGAGTATCGTCCGGGGGCTCAGCGCGGCAGGGGCTCCCGTTGACGACACCGACCTCGAACTTGTCCGAAGGTACGCTCATGACGAGCGTAATGGCTCTATCTACGTGCGCGTCTTCTGCCTTTTTGCCCTGCTCGAGACCGGAGACAGAGGCGAGGAACTGTACGCACTCTGGAAAGAATTGCTGGAGAAGCTGACCCCGAGACTTCGCGACCGCGCCGAGGCGAATTATGAGTTCACCCTAGGCAACCACTATCATTACGTTCGCGTGCCCTGGCAGTTGTATCTACTGTCGTGCACTTCGCTCCTCAGCCCGTTGCGGATCGTCTTCAACCGGCACATTCGTACGGTGCTTCTGGACAGCATCGCCGCAGTCAACTCGGCCGAAGGCTACGTCTACGCGTCTTCGGGTCATATGCGATCAACGCGTACCTACAGCATTTTGATGGACACACTGTGGGGGCTCGAGCACACGCTGGCAGCATCCCGATATCTTGCGTCCGTCTCCGCACTAGCGAACCTGAGCGTCCGCATCGTCTACTCCCGCACCACGACATGGCTCGTCCTGCTCGTCGCGGCGGCTGTCGGCGGACTCTCCCTCTGGTCATGGATCTTCGCGCAGAAATTCGCGCTCAGCGCTGTCGGTCCCGAACTCTTCTCCACCGGAATGCTGGCCGCCGTGGGATTGATGCTGCGGCGGCTGCGGCGCCGGTGAGCGGGTACATCAGTAGGACATCGCGCCGGGGATGACACCCCGCACCCCGCCGCGCGGGTCAGGCGTATCACCGAATCGGCGCGGGATGACGTGAATGTGGGCATGGAAGATGGTCTGGCCGGCGGCCTGGCCGCAGTTCATCCCTATGTTGAAGCCCGCGATGGTCGGATCGTCGTTCTGCAGGCCTTCGCATAGCTCCCGAAGCGCGAGATGCGACTGCCAGACTTCCGATTGGTTCATCTCGAAGTAGTCCGTGACGTGCCTGACCGGTACGACAAGGTGATGACCCTGGGTGACCGGGCTCGTGTCCGCGATCACGATGATCAGCCGGTCGGCGGATGTTCCAACCGCGTTGTGGGCCACGATCTCGCAGAACGAGCACTGATCTCTCACCGCCTCTGGCGACATTCCGCACCCCCATCCCATGCTGCTCCGCCTGGGCGCTGCCGCCGGCGATCAGCGTTCGCCCATCCCGGCCGTAGGGGAGCATCGCCCGGTGATATCAGATCGGGTCGCTGTGTGAGGGCGGAAACGCTCTGCCACTCCGTACGGAGACCAGGGCAGACCGACTCGACTCGCGGCTCGCCGGCTACGAGACGTGGCGGGCGGACACATCGGTCGGGTACGACACCGCTCTGCATGACATCCCTCCCTTAGCTTGATCTTTAACCCGTCCGGCGTGGGCGTGGGGTCGTGGATTTTCTCCTTCGTCGTCTCTGGGTGTCCGTTTTGCCGATGATGTGCACGTCGTGGCGGGGGGTCGGGTGGGTGTTGGCGCGGCCTGCGGGCCGTCCTGGGCCGGGCCGGGCTCGCCTATATGGCTCCAGAGCAGTTCCACAACGAGGTCGAGGCTCGGAGCGACCTCTATTCGCTCGGATGCGTGCTGTACCGGATGTTGACCGGAGAACTACCGTTCGACGGCCCGACCGATGCGTCCGTGATGCACGGTCAGCTTTATGAGAGGCCGGTCCCGGTCCGTAGCCTGCGTCCGGATGTGCCCGCGGAGCTGGAAACGGTCGTATTAAGCCTGCTGGCCAAGCGGTCCGAGGAACGAACCGGATCGGCGGAGGAGGTGTACCGACTTCTCGAACCGCGCCGATCCGGTCGCGTTCGCTGAGGAGTATCGCCTCCACGTCCTGGACGGTGAGGTGCGCACCGCGAGCCGCTACGCGCTTTTCGGGGTTCTCGACAGCGCACCGCTGCCGCCGACGCATCCCGCGCTCGGCTTCGGCGCCGAGCTGGTGGACAACCTGGCCGGTGGGCTGCCGGGCGCTGTCGTCGTCGACATCGGAGTCCTCTCTGACAGCGGCCGGTTCGCTGTCGTCGAGGCAAATGAAGCCTGGTTCAGTAACTCGTACGCCGCGGACGCCGACCGTGTCCTGGACGTCGTCCTGCGGGCAGCGGGACCCGGGCGTGAAGTACGGGACACCGATCGGCGCTTCGTACGAAGGACGGGGGGGACGCGTGACGACGACATGACCGATGGCGTGGGATGAGCCGGGTGTTGATGATCGTGTCGTCGGCGCCGGCGGGTCCCGCTCAGGGTCTCCGCGTCCTGACTTCGTGAGCGGTGCCCTCGGCGATGGCCTGGAGCTTGTCCGGGTTGGCCACGTTGTGGATGGCGGTGATGCGGCCGTCCGCGTCGAAGTCGAAGGTGACCGTGGCGATCACGCGGCTCGATCCGCTGAACACGATGCCCGGCCCGCCGTTGATCTCGACGAGTTCGGTGTTCATGTCGGCGGGCTCGACGCCCTGGTAGGTGACGGTGCCGATGGCCGCGAACCAGGCGGCCACCGTCTGCGCGCCCACGACCGGACGAAGGGCCTGGCGGACCTTGCCGCCGCCGTCGGTCCACAGGGTGACGTCCGGGGACAGCAGTTCCATCAGGGTGTTGATGTCGCCGCCGGTCGCGGCGGCGAAGAAGCGCTCGGTGGCCTCGCGCTGCCGCGACCGGTCCGCGGTGAAGCGTGGCCGCCGGGCCTGCACGTGCTCACGAGCACGGTGCGCGGCCTGGCGCACCGCGGCCTCGGAACGCTCCACCGCCTCCGCGATCTCGGCGTGGCTGAAGTCGAAGACCTCCTTCAGTACGAACACCGCGCGCTCGAGCGGGCTCAGCGTCTCCAGCACCACCAGCATCGCCATCGACACCGACTCGGCGTCCGTGACGGACTCGGCGGCGTCGCCGCCGGTGAGAATGGGCTCCGGAAGCCACGGCCCCACATAGGTCTCCCGCTTGTGCCGGGTCGAGCGCAGCCGTTCCAGCGCCAGGTTCGACACGATCCGCGTCAGGTACGCCTTGGGGTCGGCCACCTGGGAGCGGTCGGCGGCCGACCACTTGATCCAAGCGTCCTGGACCGCGTCCTCGGCGTCGGCCGCGGTGCCGAGGAGGCGATAAGCCACCGAGAACAGCAGGTTGCGGTGCTGGTGGAACACCTGCTGATCGGGGTCCGGGGAGGGGTGGGTCACCGGGTCCCCCGGATGCGGGTGAAGCGGCCACCGCGGGGCCAGAACGCGCCCGAGGCGGGCATCTTCTTCATACGGCCGTAGGTCGGCCAGGGGGAAGCGGTCACCGTCTCCTTGTACCAGGCCGCCGTGCGGCCGGTGAGATGAATGCGCCGCGGGCTGTCGTCGGGGTGGGTGAACTGCACGACCGCGTCGCGGCGGCCCAGGCTCACCGGCGTGTGGTAGTAGCCGAAGCGGAACGGCTTGGGCCGCCTGCCGTTCAGCGCACGGACGATCGACACCGCCGCGTGCACACCGGTCGGCATGCCGCCCTGGCAGGTGCCGTGCATGACGCCGTAGCCCTGGCGGATCGCGGCCGCGTCGCCCACGGCGTACACCTCCGGGTGCGAGACCGACCGCAGCGCGGCGTCGGTGACGATGCGGCCACGCTCGTCGACGCTCAGCCCGGCGGCGGCCGCCAGCGGTGACACCCGTGTACCGCTGGTCCACAGGACCGCATCGGCGGCGATGCTCTCCCCGCCTGCCAACGCGACCGCATCGGGCAGCACCTTCACGACCTCGACCCCGCTGCGCACCTGGACGCCCAGACGGTCGAGAGCGGACCGCAGATACGCCCTGGCCTTCGGGTTCATGGCCGCACCGGGTTCCTGCCGGCCCAGCAGCACGACATGCAGTTCCGGGTGCCGTTCGGCGATCTCCGCGGCCGACTCGACGCCGGTCAGCCCGTTGCCGCCGACGACCACCGTTCCGCTGCCGAGCCGCGCCAGGCGGTCGGCCAGCAACGCGGCGTCCTGGGCGCTGTTCAGGGTGTAGGCGTGGTCCTCGACACCCGGAACCGCCGCCGTGTCGGCCACGCCGCCCAGCCCGTACACCAGCGTGTCGTAGTGCAGGACCCGATCGTCGTCGATCCGCACGGTCTTCGCGTCAGCGTCCACCGCCGTCACCCAGCCGCGCACGAACCGCGTGCCCGTGCCCTCCAGGAGCTCCGGGATGTTCATCTCCGCGAGCTGCTGCCCGGTCGCCGTCATGTGCAGCCGCAGCCGCTCCGTGAACCGCTCCTGCGCGTTCACCAGCGTCACCCGCACGTCCTCGCGCCGCCTGACCCGACTCGCGAGCTGGATGGCCGCGGCCATGCCCGCGTAACCCGCTCCCAGGATCAGAACGTGGTGGGTGGTCGCCGTGCCGGCCTGTGCGCTCATCGTTCGGCCTTTCTTCGCTTGCCGCTGACGACCACCAGATGCAAGCTGTCCGCCCGTACGTGACATGCGGCCGATGTGATGCACGCCACAGCCAAGGCCGGTCGACCTACATCGGAACCGGCGGGGGGTCGGTCGCGACGCGGGCCCACACCCACTTGCCGGGGGAGCGGCCGGTCCTCGGGTCGACGGGGTCGGGCCGGTACCCCCACTCCTGGGCGAGGGCGTCGATGATGTGCAGCCCCCGGCCGCCGTTCTCATCGAACCCGTCCTCGGACAGGTCGAGGTCGTCCAGGGTCGACTCGACGTCGCGCGTCGGTGCGGGCCGCCCGGGGCTCGAGTCCCAGACCGCGACGTAGACCGCGCCGTCCTCCCAGCGGCAGAGAAAACGGATGACCCGGCCGGGGGTGGCCTTCATTGCGTTCGTCACCATTTCAGTGGCCACCAGAGTGGCGTCATATGAAATGTGTGAGTATCCCCATTTTTTGAGGCGTCGCTCCATCAGCGTACGCGTGAAGCCGGGGGCTGCCGCAGATGCGGGCATGCATATCCGGATATCTTCGGTCATGGCCGCCGCCGTTTCCTTGATCTTGCTGTGATTCTAAATTCTTCTGCTAAGAATGGCTCTTTCGGCCTACAGTCGGGCGTGTCCGGAACGATCGAAAACAAGGGGGCGTCATGCCGATCGTGCGAGCACCACTGGACCCGAAACTCTCCCTCTGGCATTTCCTCGCGTACGAGCTGCGCTATGAACGCGAACGGCACGGGCTCTCGTTGACCCAGATGGGGAAGGTCATCAGCGCGGCGCGGTCGACTGTTTCCAACATCGAGGCGGGCCGCCGCAAGATCGACGACGACCAGGCGAAGAGCATCGACACCGCGTGGGGGACCGGCCGCCTGTTCGAGCTGCTCCTCTGGTACGCCCAGACCTCCCACGGCCCCGACTGGGGGCGCACGTACGTTCGGTACGAGGCGACGGCGGGGACGATCAAGATCTACCACGGCCAGGCGATCCCCGGAGTCCTGCAGACCGACGACTACACGCGCGCTCTCCTGCAGGTGGGAAGCGCCACGGACATCGATGCGGAGCTCGCCGAACGAGTGTCCAGGAGACGCGCGATTCTGGACCGTCCGGATCCGCCGTTCATCTGGGTCCTGATGGACGAGAGCGTCCTCGCGTGCCCCGTCGGGGGCGTCGAAGTCATGCGGGAGCAGCTTCGTCACCTACGAGAACTGGCCGACCGCCCTCACCTGATCATTCGCATCATCCCCACGTCGGCGGGGGCTCACCTCGGCTTGGACGGATCATTCCAGGTGCTCAGTCTCGATGTGCGGGACGTCGCCTATTCGGGGGCCCAGAACGGTGGCCGTCTGATCGAAGACACGGGCGAGGTCAAGCGGTTGGGCGTAAAATTCGATCGAATCGGCGCAAAAGCCGCATCCGAGGACGCCTCGCGTCTCCTCATCGAGCAACACCTGGAGAGATACACATGATCGCCGATTGGCGGAAGAGCTCCCGTAGCGGTGGCGTGGACGACAAGTACTGCGTCGAAGTCGCCCAGGTGACGTCGTCGGACGACGTCGCCGGTCGGGGAGAGAAGACGTGAGGGCCCGCCGGCGGTAGCCGATGAGCCCTCGTGGCAAGGAAGGCGAGGGAACTAGTTTCATCCGAGGTGAGAAGGAAGCTCCCTCATGGCCTCGCCGTACCGGGACGGTAGTCGACCGCTACTCGGGGATCAACTCGTTAAGCCGGTCGAGGGCGTACACCTCGGACCCGGCAGGCAGGCCCTCCGGCCGTTCGAGTCCGATGAACGCCACCGGGCCGTCCAACTCCATGCCCGCCTCGTACGGCGTCGTCGCGCCGGCCTTTGCCGCGAGCAGGTCCACGAGGTACGACATCGGCAGGTAGCGGCGCTCCAGGACGCCGCGGGCCAGGAGCGTGGTCGAGACCCGGTTGGTCTCCACCCGGTTCGCCCAGTCCGTGCCGCGCAGGTACAGATGCATCCAGTGCGCCGACCAGCGGCCGTCGTCGTCCCGCGCGAAGACCGCCGGCAGCGCGACCCGGCCGGAGCCGCGCAGGTCGGACTTCATGCGCACCGTACGCGGCTCGAATGGCCGGCCCGCCTGGTCGGGGCCGCGCAGCATGAACCCGAAGAACGACTCGGCGACCTTCCCGAAGCCCTCGCCCGAGTAGACGTGCACCTGCGGTAGCACGTACCTGGCCCGAACCCGGCCGAGGTCGAGGTCGATGAACTCCGACGCGCCAGTCTCGGCATCGGTGATGTCGCCCGAGTGCACCCCGCCGTACGCCTGCAGGTTCGTCCACGACACGTGACCGGTGGGGACGAACTCGTCGTCGAGCAGCAGGACGGACAGGTCGAAGTCGGTCGACTCGTGGGCCTGCCGCCAGTACACGAAGAATCGCAGCGCCTCGCCGTCGACCGGCACGACCGACCCGCGCGGCACCACGCCGAAGCCGTTCGGCGCGGTCCTGCCGGTCAAGGGCACGGTCAGGTCCAGCACGGCGGGGTCGACCACGACCCGGTCCCATGACGGCAGGCGGCGGGCCAGTTCCGCGTCGAGGATCTCGGTGAGGCGACGTACGACAGGCTCGGCCAGCGGCGGCCGGTCGTCCACGCGCGCCCACGCCCGGGCCTCGCGGTTGACGAAGATCCGCCAGGCGTCCGGCGTGGTCCGGTCGGCCAGGTGCTCGCGTACTCCCAGGATCACCCGTCCCGACACCCGGCCGATCACCTCACGCGCGGCGCCGAGCGTCCGGTCGACCTCGTCCGGCGTCGCGGCCCGCAGGACCCGGTCCAGCGACCGGAAGAGCATGCCCGGCGCCGTGGCCAGCAGGGAGACCGCGTCGCTCACCTGCCCGCCGGAGAACGCCAGCTCAACGCGGGCGGCGAGCGACCGTACGGTCTTGTCGCCATGGGCGACGGCGAAGACGTCGAGTGCGTGCGGCAGGTGCGGGTACTCGTGCGGATGCAGCCGTTCGCCCAGGCGCTTCCACATCTCCCGATGCCGGGCGGCGTCGGCCGCCTTGGCCGGGGCGTCACATACGACCGCGTCCAGTGCGGTCAGGAGCGTGCGGCGCCGCGCACGCGGGAACGACCGGAACCGGGTGGGCGTGGTCAGCGAGACGTCGCCGTCGGACAGCGCGCACGCCAGCCGCAGCACATCGGTGACCGTGTCGACCAGCAGCAGCCTGTCCGCGAGCAACCGCGCCCGGTTGATCACCGCGCGGTTCTCCCTGCTCGGGATCGTCGCCGGCTGCTCGCCGTCCACGCACTCGGTGGCCAGCTCGCCGAGCAGGGCCAGGTCGGCGTCGCCCAGGGGAGCCGGGCTGCCCGCCAGCGAGAGATAAAGGTGCCGGATCTCCTCGGAGAGCGGTCGGCCCAGATGGATGACGGTGAGCCGGTCCTTCACCGAGGGGATCAGCTCGTCGTGCGCGGCGAGCAGTTCGGCGTACGTGTGCTGGTACCGGCCGTACGACGGCAGGGCCAGCAGGTTCACCTGACCGGTGCTCAGTACGGCTCGGAGCACGGCGTCGCCGTGCGCTTCGTCGCCGGGGCCGCCGCTGCGGACGATCGCCTCGCGCAGGCACCGGACCCAGAACTCGACCGTGTCCGGCACGTTGGCCGGGAAGTCGCGGAAGTAGACGTTGTGCTGGAGATGGTCCCCGACGATCTCCCGTACCGCGGCCAGGACCCGCACACCCGTGTCCATGACGACGCCGGCGTCCAGGCGCGACAGGTGGTCCAGCAGTTCCCCTGACGCCTTGAACCCGGCATTGAGCAGCGCCGCGTCAAGCTGGCGGGCCACCGCGCGGCCGTCGCCTTCAGGCGCGGCCGTCTCCGGCACCCGCAGCGTCTTTTGGATGATCCGTATATCGAGCATGATTCTTCCGCGGTCGGGAGTATGCGGCGGTGCACAGCATGACAGCTCCGACATACGGGGGCGTAAGGGTTAATCTCGCCCGCCTCGCGGAGGACGTCGGACCCGGTCCGTCTGGGCAGCCGGCTCGGTGAATACCGGGGTCGGATGGCAGTCTGCGGCGTTGGACCTTTTTGTGCCTCCGGTCGCCGAGCCTTCTGCGGACGCCTGCCGGTCTATGTGGGAGAGAGGGAATAGCGGCGTAGCATAGATGTTACGCTACTGTGTGGAGGTGACGGCGATGGCTGGGCTGTTCTGGGAAGATCTCGCGGCCGACCTGGAGGATCCAGCGTTCCTGCGGGAGTATGTCCGTGAGTCGATCCGCATCGCCACGGTGGACGCTCTCATGAACGCGCTGGACGACGCGCGTCTGGCCGAAGGGTTGTCGAAGGTCGAGTTGGCCAGAGCGATCGGTGCGGACCCCGCAGCGGTTCGCCGTCTGTTCGCGGCCGGCAACGCGAACCCCAATCCGACCCTGGGCACGCTCGTCGATGTGGCGGCCGCCCTCGGCATGCGCATCACGCTCGAACCTCTACCGGCCGGTGAGAGGGAAATGGTCACCGAGCCGCTGAGGACCGGCAGAGTCGCCAGGAGCGTGATCGATAAGCTGTCTGCACTACGTCGGTCCACCCGGCGGCAATCGGCGCAGCCCGCCTAACTGGTGGAGTCGCCAAGGGAGCGCGGATTGCGCTTCAACCGGCTTCTAGCGAGGAATCCTGGTCCTTCAGGACTCCGTTGGGAAATGTGTATAGGGGGCATGTTGGTCGAATCATGCGGCCGGGTCGAGGTTGGCCAGGTGGGAGGTTCTGGTCTTGCCGAGCGGGGTTTCGGTGAGCCATGCGTCGAATCTGATGATGTTGATCGCGGTGGCGGCCAGAACGTGGCCGAGGTGGGTCTTGGGCAGTCCGATGTAGCGGGTGTGGCGGATTGCGGTGCGGCGAACCGCCTGGGAGATGGTGCCTTCCACCCCCGCCCGGATGTGATAGCGCTGCTGCCACTCATCGGTCAGCTGCTCCTGCCGTCGGGTGTCGAGGGCTTGTTGCTGGTCGCGTGGCAGCAAGGTCAGGCTACGGCCCCATTTGCCGTTGTCGGCGTTGGTGCAGTGGGATCGCAGGGGACACTGCCGACAGTCCTGCGCGGCGAAATGCACCCGGCCGATCGGGGTTCCGCTGCTTTTGTGCTGGTCGGACCAGCTGACGCTGGCCACGCCCTGGGGGCAGGTGACCGTGCGGGTCTGCCAGTCGATGGCGAAGGCGCTTTGGGCGAAGTGATCCTCGCCGTGCTGTTGGTGGCAGGTATCAAGCCCCGCCGGGCCCAGCAACTCGATGCCGTGTTCGGTGCGGGCGGTGACGATGTGCGCGGCGGTGACGTAGCCGGCGTCCACGGCGTGTTCACCAGGGGTCAGCTCTCGTTCGGCCAGGGCCTGATGGATCTCCTGGGTCATCTCGGTGTCGGTGACCGTGGCGTCGGTGGTCGCGACGTGGGTGATCACATGAGGCGAGCCCGCCTCACAGGTCTCGCTCAGGTGGATCTTGTAGCCTGTCCAGCCGGCCCCGCGTTTGACTCCGTAACGTGCATCAGGATCATAGGGCGAGGCTAGGCGGTCTCTACCTGGCGGGAGGTCTTTGCCCTCCCGCCAGCGCACCCCCTGTCTGTCGCGGTGGTACTGCTGGCCCCAGGCCTCGTGCAGGACGTTTCTGCTGGTCGATGTACTCCTTGATGATCGATAGTGGGGCGCCGCCGCAGGAGGCGGCGAAATAGGACGGGGACCAGAAGTGATCGCCCCACAGGTACTTGCGGATGTGGGCGGGGAACTCCTGGCGGAGGCGGCGGGCGGAGACGCCCTTCAGCGAGTTGACCAGGTTGGACAGGGCGACCTTGGGCGGGTAGTGCACGAGCAGGTGGACATGGTCGGTCTCGCCGTTGAATCCGGGAGTTCGACGCCGATGTCGGTACGCAGTTATAGAGTCGCTGACTGTGAAGCTGGTGGTGCAGGTGAAGCTGCTGCCGACGCCTGAGCAGGCGACGGCGCTGGCGGCGACGCTGCACGCCTGCAACGCGGCCGCGAATCGGGTGTCGGCCGAGGCGTACGAGCAGAGGGTGTTCTCCCGGGCCCGGCTGCAAAAACTCCTCTACGCCGAGCTGAAGGCCTCGGGGTTGTCTGCGCAGCCGGCGTTGCATGTGATCCGTAAGACCGCCGACGCCTACACCACGCTGCACGCCCTGATCGAGGCCGGGCTGCTCGGCCCGGAAGGGTCCAAGCGGCGACGCAAGGCCACCTCCAAGCCGATCGCGTTCCGCCCGGACGCCGCCCACCCATTCGACGACCGCTGCGTCAGTTGGCAATACGACGCCCGGACGGTGTCGATCTGGACCACGGCGGGCCGGTTACAGGGCATCTGCTTCACCGGCAAGCCGTCCCACCTGAAGACCCTGGCCGCCCGCCGCAAAGGCGAAACCGACCTGGTGCTGCGGGACGGTACGTGGTTCCTGTACGCCACCTGCGAGATCGCAGAGGCCGAGCGGTACGAACCGGCCGATTGGATCGGCGTGGACCGGGGGATCGAGAACCTGGCCACCACCAGTGATGGGGACAACCATCAGGGCCAGGCGCTGAAGCGGTACCGGCGGGCGCAGGCGCGTCGGCGGGCCGAGTTGCAGGCCAAGAAGGCGGCCGGATCGAGGTCGGCCGCGCGGCGGCTGGCCAAACGCAAACAGCGGGAGACCCGGCACGCCACCAACGAGAACCACAAGATCAGCAAGCAGATCGTGGCCGATGCCCAACGCACCGGACGCGGCATCGCCGTCGAGCAACTCGACGGGATCCGCGACCGGGTCCGGCTCAAGCGGCACCAGCGGGCCACGCTCTCGTCTTGGCCGTTCCACCAGCTCGGCACCTTCCTGCACTACAAGGCCCGCCGGGCCGGGGTGCCGTTCCTGGAGGTGGACGCGCACTACACCTCGCAGATGTGCCCTAACCCGTGGTGCGGGCACGTCTCCCGCAAAAACCGCCCCACCCGGGGCCGGTTCCTGTGCGTCGCGTGCGGGCTCGCTGGCCTGGCCGACGACATCGCCGCCGTGAACGTCCGCCAGCGGGCGCGCACGGCGTGGGCATTTGTCACCATGCCCGACCCCGATCCCGAGCCTTCCAGCAGGGACCGGGGTGATGCGCCCCCGGCACGACAGCCAGCCGCGACGGGGAGCGCGACGAGGCGTGATCACCGGGCCTCCAAGCTCGGTCGTTTACGGCCGAGACGGTGACATATTCCTCGCCGACCCACCTGGGTCCGGAATGCCTTGTCGAGCCCTGCCACGATGACGAGCAGGGGCTTGTCGACGTCCTTGGCGTCGTAATCCAGTAAGCAGTAGAGCCGGTAGTGGTGTCGGCCTTTGCCGCCGGCCGGCTTCGGTCCATCGACTCGGACCTCGAACCAGCCCGCCATGTCGCCGTGCATCGCCTCTCAGTACCCGCCTCCAGCGAACCGATAAGGCGGGGCGGCGGCGACGGCCGATACGACGGCGGCTAATTTCGCCCGTACCGTCGGTGGGCAGGAGCGGAGGAACTCCCTACCGGGAATCGCTTCGCCAGGGTCGTCATCGGGTGGCGTTTGAAGTACACGACCTCGTGAGGATCCTCACGGCGAGGGCGGATGCGAACGACCGAAGTGACCACGAACGGTGATCATATCGACACATTCAGTGATCGGCGTGCCGTTCGCGAAGTCTGTGATGTTCGGTGTTCCCGACGAGTGCTGTTCGACTTCTGGCTGTCCAAGCGGCACCGCTACCTGCTCATCGCGGGTCGGTTCGCTGAGGGTCAGAGGGTTGACATGCGCTGGGTCAGGCGGTGGACGCAGGGGGCGACGTTGAGCAGCCGGGGGCGGGCCGGGACCCTGGGGCCGGGGCCGACGAGGACGCGCCAGCCGGAGACGTCGATGAAGCGGAGCCCGGTGGTGTCGACCATCACCTGGCCCCATCGCGCCGTGACCTGGGCGAGCGCGTCGGCGAGGGCCGGGCTGTTGGTGATGTCGATGTCGCCCTTGAGCAGCACCGTGTCCGGTGGGGTCGCCTGGACGATGCTGAGCTGAGCGTCCTCATAGAGCACGAGGGTCGCCTGTGGCGAGACGGCTTCCTCCGCCGGGCCGTTACGTTCTGTCATGACGGCCACTAGCATCACGTGGGTGCACTCGGGCGGGCCGCCGCTCAATCCACATGGTTCGAGAATGCCTGGGGGGCCGAAATACGTCAACCAATACCAGAAACGAACTTCATAATAAGCTCACGGGAGCACCATTATGACCGGTCTACACGCAGATCGGATGAGCGCAACGATGGGCACGCCCGAGCATGGAGGGGGAGGCCACGCGGCACTGGACGTTCCTGACGAACCACGCCCGTGTCCTCCTGGGGATCGCCCGGAATCCCCAGGCGAGGCTGCGTGATATGGCGGCCACCGCCGGCATCACCGAGCACGCCGCCCAGACGATCGTGACCGATCTCGAGGCCGCGGGTTACCTCACCCGGACCCGCGTCGGCCGCCGGAACCACTACACCGTCGACCCCAGCCGGCGTTTCCGCCATCCCGCCGAGGCGGATCACCGGATCGAGGGCCTGTTCTCCCTGTTCACGCACCGGGAGGAGAGCCGGGACCCGGAGTAGACGTCGCCTCGGGGCATGCGCGAGCCGGCGACCGGGCACCAGAACCGAGCGGGCCGGACGTCCCGGAGCGGGCCGGACCGCCGCGAACCGGGCGTTGCCGACGTGGCCCGGAGTCCGAGTGGCCTCCGCTTTACCGAAGCCGGGCCGACCTGGGCATTGACGGAACGGTTTTCTGAGCGCACCGTCGAAAGTGGAGTTGCGCCTTCACTTTCTGAGGTGATTCCGCACGATGCGTGGTCCGGTCCCGCCGCCTGGCGAGTCCATGAGGCCGAGAGGGAGAGTCCGCGGCGACGCCGTCGCGGTTCTGGCCGGCCGGGTGTTCGCCCACACGCGCCCGTCCGACGCCTCCGACCTCGTCGCGCTGATCGGTGCGGATGACGGCGGGCTCGTGCTGACGGGCGCCAACCCGGTGCGGGCGGCCCGGCGATGCCGGGATGAGCAGGCGTTCGGCGGCCCCATCCTGTTCGACCTCGCGGCGGCGGAGGGGAAGATCGCCACCCGGGAACGGCCCTTCGACGAGAACGGCGACCGGCTGGTGGAGACGACCCTGGAAGAGCGCGTCCAGGGACAGATCGACGCGGGTGCCGACGCGGCGCTCACTCCCACCCTGTACCTGCGGGCGGGGGAGTTCGGCGCCGTGGAGGCGGCGGTCGAGGGCGCCGTCGGGCTGGGCCGCGACGACGTGATCCTGTCGCTTCCGATGGACGCCGGATGGCTGGCGCGGGGCCTGATCGACAAGGTGATCGGCCTCCTCGCCGGGGTGCCGATCCCGAAAGCGATCATGCTGGGCGGCCAGTTCAATCCGCCGCAGCGGGTGATGGACGGCGTGCTGGGCCTGCGCCGCCTCGTCACCGAGGTGCCGAACGTCGCGCTCTTCCGTACGGACCTGGCGGGGCTGGACGCGATGGCGCAGGGCTCCCTGGCCGCCTCGATCGGGACGAGCAGCGCCCTGCGGCACGTCGTTCCGCCGGGCGAGGCCGCGGTGTACGGGCGGGCGAACGGCGGGCGGGACGACCGGTCGCCGAGCGTTCTGGTCCCGGACCTGCTGTCGTACGTGCGGGGCAGCGTGCTCGCCGACCGGTTCGGCGACCGGCCCGCACCGCTGTGCCGCTGCGCCCGGTGCGGGGGCCGGAGCATCGTGAGCTTCCTCCGGCAGGAGGACTGGAGGGACGCCCGCCTGCACGGCGTGGCGGTGTGGACCCAGTGGGCGCGCAACCTCCTCTATCCGGACTCCCTGGCCGGTCGCCGCCGCTACTGGCGGCAGTTGTGCCGGGAGGCGATCGCCGCGCACGCCCGTTACAACACGCTCGTACGGGCCCGCGAGCCGGTGTTCACGCCGCCGGAGTCCCTGTGGATCTGGGCCGGCGAGGACACCGCCCCTACGACCGCCGGGGCGGCTGTTCCGGTACGGCCGCGGTGAGCGTCCGCAGGTGGAGCTCCTCGCCGAACGCCCATCCGGCGGGCGTGTGCGCCCGGCCCCGGAACGGCTCGGGCGGCACGATGACCTCGGTGCCGGCGACGAGCCCGACCCCCCAGTAGTCGGCCTCCGCCCGCGCCTCGCCGAGGTCCGCGGGCACGCCCGGCAGGGCGACCAGCCGTGCGCAGTAGGCGCCGAACCGACCGGCGTGGTCGAGGCCGGTCCGCCAGGACGCCGCCCGTACGATGGCGAGCTCGGCACGCAGGGGCCGTCGCAACAGCCGGACGACCCCCGCCGGTGAGAGGTCGGCGCATCCGGGCGGCAGTTCGCGGACGGCGTGCAGTTCCCTGGCCGACAGCGCCCTCCAGGGGACCGTCGCGTCGGCCGGCAGCCCGAGCAGGACGTCCAGCAGATCGACGCGGGTGACGCCGGTCAGGCCGGCGGCCGCCCGGCGCCGCTGCTCGGCCTCGTCGGGAACGTAGGCCATCGTGACCTCGACGCCGCGCATCCGTACGCGTGCCAGCCGCCGCTCGGGCTCCGAGAGAATGGGGGCTGCGGGGATGGCCGCGCGGGACCCGGTCGCCGTCATAGCGGACCAGCCTCCCACGAGTGCTCCCGCGTCCGCGCGCCGGCTCACCTGCGCCGGATCAGGAGCATGGCCGCGTCGTCGGCGATGGGGCCGCCGACATGGCGGAGCACGTCGGCGCGCAGGTCGGCGAGCGCGCGTTCGGGATCGTTGGCCGTGAGCAGGTGCGCGCGCCCGGTCAGCGGGTAGAAGGCGCCCTCACCGTCGCGGGCCTCGATGACCCCGTCGGTGTACAGCAGCATCTGGTCCGAGGGCGCGAACTTGATGGTGTACGGGCGGGGCGCGACGTCGACGATGTCGGACAGCCCGAACGGCGGTGCGACGTCGTCGGGCTCGGCGAAGGCGCCGTCGCCACCACCGCGTAGGACGAACGGAG
This sequence comes from Actinoallomurus purpureus, assembly GCF_024055795.1. Lineage (GTDB taxonomy): Bacteria > Actinomycetota > Actinomycetes > Streptosporangiales > Streptosporangiaceae > Actinoallomurus > Actinoallomurus purpureus. The sequence continues at coordinate 48,174 of NZ_JAMXMY010000001.1, forward strand.
ACGGGTGGCCGTAGTTGAGCAGCGTGACGTTCTCGCCTTCACCGAACTCGGCCAGGACGGCGGTGACGAACTTCTCGCCGGAGTCCTCGTCGGACGGTCCCTCGGATCGCTGCGCGCCCGGACGTCGCCGCAACGCGGCCTCGATGCGCGCGGCGACGCCGGTGAGATCGGATTCGTCGTAGGCGGCCTCCCGGAAGGCGCCGAGAACGTCGGCGGCCGTCTCCACCGCCTCGAGCCCCTTGCCCTGGACGTCCCCGACGATGACGCGGACGCCGGAGGGGGTCAGGGTGACCTCGTAGAGGTCACCTCCGATGCGGGCCTCGGCCGTCGCGGAGGTGTAGCCGACGGCGACGTGCATGGGTCCGACGCGCCGGGGGACGGGGCGGAGCAGCACCCGTTGTGCCACCTCGGCGATGGACTGGACGTCGGCGAGAAGGCGTTCGCGTCTCTGCCGGTCGGCGCCGGCGAACACGCTCGCCGCCGCCACGCCCGCCAGGGTCACGAGGGTGAGGGTGTTCTGTTTCCGGCCCAGCATGTGGTGGTGATAGCTGAGGGCGATGCACAGGGTCAAGGCGGCGAGTCCCACCACCGTGGTGCGCCGGATGCCACACCACAGACTCGCGAACGCGGGGCCGAGTACGAACATGGGCCGGATTATGATGTCCGGGCTCGCCCAGAGGTCGACCAGGGCCACGATTCCGAGCATGCCGAACGGCAGGCTCCGCAGCAGCGGGCCAGGCCTCGGGCCCAGTGTCTCGCTTATGGCGCACCCCCAGCCGATGAGTCCGTTCGTGGGGAGAATAGCGCCGTCGCGCGGTCGGCTCCGCACTTTCTGGTAGTCGTCCCTGGCGGAGGATATGCCGTCCGTCGCCCAGGGTCACTTCGCGCGGCGGATACTGACTACGATATTATTGAATAACGGCTCAAAGAGGAAGAATAATCAAAAATGGCCAGGTGAATGCCGGACGCCCCAGGCGGATTCCGGGCGCGTCCGCGGAGCCGCGTCGGAGAGTGGGGTTCACCAGGCATGATGCCGTGCGGGCCTGGTGGCGCTCCGGTGCGCGTCACCGACTGTCGTACGCTCGTATTATCCTATCCCCGACAAAGCAAGCTGAGAAAGGAACACCTCGTGGCGACGAAAGTCGTAATGGTGGATGATTTGGATGGGCATGACGGTGAAGACGTCGCCAAGCGGGATTTCGAGGTTTCTGGCGTAACGTACACCATCGATCTCGGCGATGAGAACTTCAAGCGCCTCGAAGAGCTCCTCGAGACGCTGGCGCCGTATATCGAGAGGGCGGTCAAGGTCCGCCCGGCGGGCCGGGCGCGTAAGAGCGCCGGTGACACGGCGCCGCGCCTGCGCGGCCACTCCAACAGCGACGTTCGCGAGTGGGCCGTCGCCGAGGGCATCGAGGTCAGCGAGCGCGGGAAGATCGCCGACGAGGTCTACGAGAAGTTCATCGCCGTACACCCGGACGCCAAGCCGGAGGAGTGACGCCCCGCCGGCGGCCCGCGAGGGTCGCTCGTAGCGGGCCGCATCCCGAGGGCCGCTCTCACGGCGTCCCTCTCAGAGAGTCGCCGGCAGACCGAGGTTGCCGGCGTCGTCGACGGCCTGGATGACGATCTTCTGTGCGCCGGCCGGGACGGTGAGACTCTGCCGGCCGCCCGCGTCGACCGTCGCCGCGACGGTCGACACCTGACCGTCGGCGTCGACGCGGTAGGTCGCCGCGCGGCCGGCGTACCAGTCGTCGCCCGGCGCGACGAAGCTCACGGTCGTGCCGTCGCGCCGGATGTCGCGTGGAGCGCCGGGCGGGCGGGTATCCGTCCCGTACCGCCCGGTGCGCCACTCGTCGTGGTGATAGGCCCACGACTCGGCGTCCGGCCGTCCGTCGGTCCGCCAGGCGAACAGATACCCCTCGCGGGTGGTCGTCACCAGGTCCGTGCGCCCGTCACCGTCCAGGTCGCCGGCGGACGGGGAGAACAACGTCCAGCCGCCGGTGAACTTCGGGAAGCCGGCGGCCTGGCCGGACCCGGTGAACGCGTGCACCGTCGAGGTGTCGCCGCCGTCGACGACCTCGGCCCGGCCGTCCCCGGTGACGTCCGCGACCAGCGGAGCGCCGAGGAAGTCCAGGCCGGCCCGCGCGCGTGGGTACCCCGTCACGGGCAGGGTCGTGGCGGCGTCGTAGCCGCGCTCGTAGTTGCCGATGGCGGTGCCGCTGCCGGGGTACAGCAGCGCGGCGACCAGCGACACAGCGCCCGACCCGGACTCGGCGTAGCCGAGCCGCCCGTCGCCGCCGAACCGCCCGAACGCCCCGCTGGTGGTGAAGGAGGCCGGCAGGTCGAGCGCCGCCGAGGGCGATGACCCGGTCAGCAGCGTGCGTACGGCGGTCGCGTCGCGGCTCAGCAGAGCGGACGCCGGATTGTTCAACGGCCCGTACGCGCCCCGGATCGTGCCGTCGCCCCCGACCAGGAACGTCGCTGAGAACGACGGGCCGGTGGCGACCTCGTCCTTGCCGTCCCCGTCGACGTCGGCGACCGCCGGACTGTTGGCGGCCTCGGTGATGAACTCCTGCGCGCTGCCGTAGTAGGTGACGATCGACGGCAGGCGTACCGGCCATCCCTTCACCGGCGAGCCGTCGGCGTGGTACGCGTACACGTAGTTCGCGCCGAGCGCCTGGATGCCCGCGCCGTGGCTCTCGGAGTGCTGGGAGCGCACGACGATCTCCGGCCGGTGGTCCCCGTCGAGATCGGCGACGGCGGGGGTGGCGTCGAGCTTCGCGTCGTCGATCGCGGTCAGCCCGGACGCCGGCTTGGGCGGGTCCGCCACGGTCACCGGCCAGCCGGGCACGTCGGAGCCGTCCGCGTGCCAGGCGTGCAGCCGCCCGTCCCATCCGGCCTGCACGATCTCCAGGCCGGGCCGTCCGTCCAGGTCGGTGAGGACCGGAGACGCCGTCGCGCCCTGGTGGGGGAGCCGCGTGTAGGCCAGCGCGGGCCGGGGGATCGCGGGCCTGGTCACGCCGGTGTCGAGGGTCTTCGGCCAGCCGGGCAGGAGCCGGCCCTGGGCGTCGAACACGTACGTCCGTCCGGTCGTGCTGGTCGCCACCACCTCCTGATGGCCGTCGTGGAACAGGTCGCCGACGGCGACCGGGGCGATGACCGGCTCATGGCCCGCGTCGAAGCCCGGGATCCGGGTCCGGCTCGCGCTCGTGGTCGCCGGCCAGCCGGAGAGCTCCTGGCCGCTCACCCCGTCGACGGCGTGCACCCGGCCGTCGGCGTCGCCGAACACGATCACCTCGTGGCCGGTGCCCCGCAGGTCGGCGAGCGCGGGCTGGCTCTCCCCGCCGATCCCGAAGCGCAGCGGGAAACCGGTCCGCAGCGTGGCGTCGTGGTGCACCGCGATCGCGCGGCGCTCCTCGCCCATCCGGCCCGCGTCGTCCCAGACGCGCAGGCGCAGGGTGACGGTGTACTGCTCGCTCGCCGACAGCTCCTTGTCGTCGGGCGTCGTGTACGCCTTGTCCCAGAACGACGTCGGCAGTCGTGTCAGATCCAGCGTGCCCACCTTGCCGGCGTACGTCCCGGTGCCCTGCCCGTCGCCGGCCTTGATGAACGCCGAGTCGGCCGGTTCGATCCCCGGCGCGAAGCCCAGCTCGTAGCGGAAGCTCTTGGCGCGGCGGGCCTCGACGTGCCCGGTGACCGGCACGGAGGACGTCGTCGCCGGGTCGTACAGGGTGTACCAGTCCGGGCCGTCGATCCAGGTCGCGGGCGGAATGTCGCCCTTGGCGACTGCGGCCAGGGCCTTCGCCGCGTTCGGCCGGCCGTAGCCGTACTGCCGGTCCCACCCCGGCCGGCCCGGCCAGCCCAGGCTCGCGTCGTCGACGTCGCTCGAGGTCGCGCGCAGCACCTGCACGGCCTCGGCGTTGGTCAGCGGCCCGTCGATCTTCTTTTCCTCGGCGGCCTGCGCACCGTAGGACAGCAGCAGGCCGAACAGCCCGCCGGTGGTCGGCGTCGACTCCGAGGTCGAGCCGCCCGTGGTGGCCACCGAGAACATCGCCTTCGCGCCGAACGACGTGAGGTTCGAGCGCTCGCGGTAGGTCGAGGTCAGCGCGTTGGCCAGCGCCCCAGGCGCGCCCGCCGTGTTGGCGACCAGGCCGTTGCCGGGGATGACATGCGGCCAGAACATCCCGCCCTGATGATCGGTGGAATCGAAGTCGTTGCTGGACTCCACCATGAGCACGCCGTCGTTCCAGAGCTTGTCGACGGCGCGGCGCATCGCGGAGGAGTACCCGAGGTCGGCCGTCGTGCTGACGATCACCTTGGCTCCGGCCCGGCCCGCGTACAGCCACGCCGCCGCGAGGTCGTCCGTACGGTCCAGCGCCTCGTCACCGGCGCGGATCGGCAGCAGCCGGCACTTGGGGCAGATCCCGGCGCCGAACCTGCCATTGTCGGTCCGCGCGGCCGCCACTCGCTGCTGGTTGTTGGCGTGGTCGTACGTGGAGTCGGGCGTGGCGGGGTCGTTCTGGTCGTCGTAGAAGTCCCAGCCGGAGATGTCGTCGGTGAAGCCGTTTCCGTCGTCGTCCCTGCCGTCGGAGAACGCGGCGATGAGGTCCTCCGGGTCGATGACGCCGTTGCCGTTCGCGTCGTGCACGCGGGGGTCCTCGGCGTAGTCGGCCGCGGTGACCGTGCCGTCCCCGTCCCGGTCGTACGCCGCCGATCCGGCGGGTTTCGGCAGCTCGCCGGTGTTGAGGAAGACCTTGTCGGCGAGGTCGGCGACGTCCCCGGCGTGCCAGTTGATGCCTGCCTCGACGTAGGCGATCACCGTGTCCGGCGATCCGGTGGTGTAGTCCCGCCAGGCCGTGTCCACAGACATCCCGGCGGCGCCCTCCGGGTCCTTCGCGCCGGGCGTGCAGCGGGGAATGAAGGAGTAGAGGTTGTGCTGCTCCCCGCCCGGCGCGGACGTGGTCAGGCAACTCACCGGCGCGCCGTTCTCCACGGGGGCGTAACCCGGGTCGTCGGGCGGTCCCGCCGGGAAGCCGCCCGCCGCGGCACCCGGCCGGGCGAGCAGGATGAGCAGGGCGGGGACGACGGCGAACACGACGGCCGGGAGACGCCTCATGGAACCACCTCGATCAGTTGACCGCGTGGCTCACTGTCCGCCAACCCCCGGATGATGAGTAGTCCTCTGGCCGGATGAGGACATGAGTCTTTCTCGCGTTCGGCCGTCAGCCGGTACGGGAGAAGCGGCGGGCGGCGACGCCCAGCGAGACCAGGGTGAAGGCGCCGACGACCGCGAGCTCCAGGAGCGGTGGTGGACGCAGGCCGCCCCAGGCCACCGGCGCGAACAGCGTCGAGGACGGATGCGCGGCGGTCCGCGCGACGACCGTCTGCCGCATCGCGTCGACCGCGTACGTCAGCGGGTCGGCCAGCGCCGCCCACGCCATCCAGCCCGGCATCGCGCTGATCGGGAACATCAGCCCGGACAGGAAGATCAACGGGGTCATCAGCACGCCGAGGACCGTGCTGAAGGTCCGGGGCCGGGTGATGGTCACCGCCACCACCGCGCCCAGCACGGTCATCGCGAGCGCGGTCAGCGCCAGCTCCGCGAGCAACGGCACGAACAGGCCGAGCCGATAGGGCACGTGGACCAGGCCCGCGCCGAGCAGCACGACCGTGCTCTGACACGTCGCCACCGTCGCACCGCCGAGGCACTTGCCGGCCAGGAGAGTGCCGCGCCGCACCGGGCTGACCAGCATCTCGCGCAGGAAACCGCTCTGCCGGTCCCAGATGATCGACGCCCCGGCGGAGATGGCGGCGGGCTGCGCGGCCATCACCAGGACGCCCGGGAACAGGAACATGAGGTAGTCGGAGGCCGGGCCGCCACCGGAGCCGGCGAACAGCCGGGCCAGCCCGACGCCGAGGACGAACAGGAACAGCAGCGGCTGCAACAGCGCGACGAGGCTCGCCGTGCCGTCGCGGAGGAAGTGCAGCATCTCGCGGCGCCACACCATGCGCGCGGCACGGAGCTCGGCGGCGAACCGCGGCGGGAGGGCGAGCGTCATCCGGCGTCCCCGTTCCGGTCGACGCGGATGCGGTGCCCCGTGTGGTGGAGGAAGACGTCGTCGAGGCTCGGCCGGGTGACCGTCACCTCGTACACCGGGACGCCGAGGCCCGCGCACAGCCGGGGGACGAGAGCGGCTCCATTCTCCGCGTGCACGCGCAGGCCGTGCGGTCCGGCGACGGCCTCGATGCCGAAGCGTTCGAGCAGGGTCACGGCCGCCTCGCGGTCATCGCCGGTGCGCAGGTCGATCCGGTCGGCGCCGAGAACGGACTTGAGCTCGGCGGGCGAGCCCTGTGCCACGATCCGGCCGTCGTCGATGATGGCGACGCGGTCGCAGCGCTCGGCCTCCTCCAGGTAGTGCGTGGTCAGGAACAGGGTCGTGCCCTCGCGTTCGCGGACCTCCCCGAGCTGGTCCCACAGCTGCGTGCGCGCCTGCGGGTCCAGGCCGACCGTCGGTTCGTCCAGGAACAGGACGCGTGGGCCGTGCAGCAGTCCGCGGGCGATCTCCAGGCGTCGCCGCATGCCGCCGGAGAAGGTGCGCACGAGACGGTCGCGCCACGCGGTCAGCCCCGCCAGCTCCAGCATGGCCTCCACCCGCGCGGGCAGCGTCGCGCGCGGCATGGCGTACAGGTCGGCGTGGAACCGGAGGTTCTCGGCGGCCGTCAGGTCCCCGTCGAGTGTCGTCTCCTGGAAGACGAGTCCGAGGTTGCGGCGCACGAGCCCCGGCGCGGTCCGCGTGTCATGGCCCGCCACCTCGATGCGCCCGGCCGTCGGGGCGACCAGCGTGCAGAGCATGGCGATGGTGGTCGTCTTCCCGGCGCCGTTCGGACCGAGGAACCCGAACGTCTCGCCCTGGGCGACGGTGAGGTCGATACCGCGCACGGCGTCCACGCCCGGGTACGACTTGCGCACCCCGGTCGCGCGGATCGCCGGGACGCCCTCGGTCGGGGCCGCGGCCGCCGAGTCCAGCGCCCGCGGCCGTGGCGATCGCAGCACGGGACCCCCTCAGACCCACCGGGCCAGCCGGGCCGGCCAGTCGTCGGGGACGACGAAGCCGAAACTCCACCGGTGCCGCGCCGTGGGGTTGACGATGCAGTGCCAGAACAACCGGGCCGGGTCCTGCTCGGCCTTGAAGAACCGGACCATCCCCGGTCGCTCGCGCAGGGTGACGATCTCTTCCGTGCGCGGATTCATGTACCGGAAGAACGAGGTACGGGACGGGTCCGTGAACGGCCCGTCGAGGTCGACGATGTACATCCGCCAGCCCGGCTGCGTCTCGTTGGTGTGCCACAGCCGGTAACTCGACGGCGGGTACCAGAGGCTGCCCGAGAACCGCACCTCCGTGTCGAAGACCGCCTCGAGCGCGTCGATCGTCCGCCGCTTGGCCGCGAAATAGGCCTCGTAGCCCGGATGGTCGACGTGCTCGTCCAGGTTGACCAGATGGAAGTCGCGCCGGGGGCCGTCCGGTCCCGTGGCCGGATCACGCCATCCGGTCCGGGCGAGGGCATCGTGCCAGGCGCGGTACTCCGGGTCCGCCGGGGAGCGGTCCGTGGACCTGAGGTCCTCCTCCCGGAATGTCCGCTGGAACCAGCCGATGTCGACCGACTGCGGCCTGACCTTCAGGTGCGGCAACTGCTCGATGACGTCTTCGAAACCCGGCAGGTCGGTCAGCCGGTACTCGTGGTGGAGGAGACCGGCCGGCGTGTCCCGCGCACGGGAGCCGGCGCGCGTGCCCGACGCGGTGTCGTCCGGGCGCGTGCGGGCAAGCCCGTCCGGCGTGGCGCCGGCAGGTCCGTCCGGCGTGGTGACGACCGGTCCGTCCGGCGCGGCGCCGGCGGGTCCGTCCGGCGTGGTGACGATCGGTCCGTCCGGCGCGGCGCCGGCGGGTCCGTCTTGTGTGCTGCCGCCCGGCGCGGTCGGCGCGCCCGGCCGCGCCCCCGAGGACGACGCCTCCATGAGCTCGGGAACGGTGAAGGTGTACCCGTGACGGGTTCCGAGCCGGACGATCTCCCGGACTCCGGTCACCGCCCTGAGCTCCCGCGCGATTTCGGGAGAGTCATAGGCGACCCGCAGGAACGCCTGGCTGGATTCGACGGACATCGTCGGCCTACCTTCCGAGTTCGATCTGTGGCGTCATGACCGGCCGGGGGCCGGCGGTGGGTCGAGGAGCAGCACCGAGGGGACGCGGCCGGGAGCGGCGAGGCGGAGGAAGTGCATCCCGAATCCGGACATCCCGACCATCAGCCCGGGAAAGAATCCGGCGGTGTTCTCGACGAGCCCGGTGTCGGCGTCGTCGACGTTGCGCCACTGGCCGCGTACCTGGACGTTGGCCTCGAGCTGGAACGCGGGTTCGTCCCGCAGCCGGGCGAACCGCAGGAACAGCTCGGCGTTCCCGGAGCGCCCGTGGCACAGCGTGTCGTTCATCAGCCGGGGGAAGTTGCGCATCGTGGCGGCGAGCGCCTGATGCGCCTCACGCAGCAGGGCCTCGTCGGTTCCGCCGAGCGTCGCCCAGCTCGCGATGCGGCTCAGGCCGATGCCGGCGGCTCCGTTGCACCACGCGTTGGCGTAGTGCCGGCCCTGCCGTACGGGGCCGCCGGCGTTCGTGCGCAGGTCGTACCAGTCGTGCTCGGTGTCGTCGTAGTGCCGGGCCTCGTAGGCGAACGCTCGGCGGCCCGCGTCGACGTAGGACGGCCGGCCGGCCAGCGCGCCCAGCTGGATCAGCGCCCATCCGATGCCGCCCGCCCCGTGGGCGAAGCCGGTGAGGTTCGCCGACGCCTCGCCGGGATCCGTCAGCGGCCAGCTCAGGACGTCACCGTCCGCGACGGCGTGACGGAGGAGCCGGTCGGCGCAGCGGCGGGCGTCGTCCAGGCCCTGGCCGTCGGTCATGCGCGTGAGCCCGAGCACGACCGGGATCACCCCGGCGCCGCCGCCGAGCACGTCGAACCGCGTGTCTGCGTCGATCCGGCCGGACAGGTCACGGCTGAGCCGTACGGCGAGTTCGAGCAGGCCGCGGTCGTCCCACAGATGATGCAGGTGCGTGAGCACGTAGACGAGCCCGCCGAGTCCGTCGAACGCGCCGATACGCGTGCGGTCGGTGGCCGACACCGCGTGCGACACGGCCCGCTCGGCGGCCCGGCGGAACTCCGGGCGGGGGACGAGCGCGTCCAGGTAGGCCAGGAACAGCGCGATCCCGCCCGAGCCGTGGTACAGGTCGCCGTCGACGTCGACCTCGGTCAGCGTGCCGCCGGCCAGGTCGTAGGAGGTCCACGGTGCGGGCGCCGAGGGCTCGCGCAGCATCGCGCACAGGCGTTCGCCGATGCGGGTCGCGTAGTCGAGGGAGGTGGTGACGAAGGCCGGGCTGCTGACCTCGCCGACGGCCAGCCCGGCGGCGATGTACTGGCCTTGCTGGACGCGGTTCCGCGCCGACAGCCGCCGGATGCGCCGGGCGGCGTAGTCGACGGGGGACAGGTCGAGCGAGGCCGGCAGCTCGGTGGTGTGGTCGTGCACGAGGTGGTCACCGTGGACGTCCGTGGTGAAGATCGGGACGTCGAGTCGCCACATGGAGGCGATCTCGCGGTCGGCGAGCACCCCTTCGTCGTCCCACGTGCGCGGGAACGTGCGCACGGTGTTGACGAGCAGGTCGACCTCCAGCGGGTCGACCAGGCACCTCGGATGCCGCGCGGAGACGAGCAGCTGGGAGTAGATCTGGGTGCCCCAGTTGATGAACCGCGCCGACGCTCCGCCGAAGGCGTCCGACAGTAGCCGGATCGCCGCGTCCGGCCGCTGCTCGAACCATGCGTAGACGCGGTCGAAGCCGGCCATGATGGCGTCGGCGAAGTCCTCCGGCCGGGTCAGCCGGTCGCCGAGGAAGACGCGGTTGGCCGCCTCCGGCTCGACGTGGACGCCCGCCCGGTGGGTCACCGACGCCGCGAAGCTCAGGCGGTGCTCGTTGACGCTCGGCACCGGAACGGGCATGTCGTACGCCTCGCCGCCGGAGTAACCGCTGACGCGCATCTCGGCGGCGGACGTCCTGGCCCGCGGCCATTCGAGCAACCCGGTCTTGAAGACCGAGTCGAGCAGCGTGCCCAGCGGGCGGGCCTGGCCGCGCGGCAGAACGCCCAGGGCGGTCTCGCAGTCACAGACGTGGGCGTGGCCGTCGGCGACGATGATGTTCTCGAAATGCAGGTCGCCGCCGCCGAGCACGTAGAAGATCGCCAGATGGCCGCCGAGCTCCCGGTAGACCTGCTCGGCCTCCTCCGGTGAGTCCACGCGGTTGCGCCCCGCCGGGATCAGTGCCTCGTAGCCGTAGCCCTGCCGGGGCAGCACCGGGCGGGACGCGAAGCCGAGCACCCCGTCGCTGCGCAGGCGTTCCAGCAGGCCCTGCACCGCCGCCTCGGCCCTGATGCAGCGCGGCTTGTACACGAACGAGGCCGTACGGCCGGAGGCCAGCTCGACCTCCACGAACGCGACGGTCCGCGCGCCGGCGTGGGGGTCGGACCGGCCCTGGCGCACGGAGCGGAAGGCCGCGATCTCCTCGTCGAAGAACGCCGCCGCGATGGCGGACGTGTCGGCCGCGAGACGGTGCACCAGCCGCTCGCCGAAGTCGGCCAGCAGCGCCGTGACGTGGGCGAGCCACCGGCCGAGGACGGGGAAGCGGAGATAGAAGCGGTGGTACGCGGCGGCGTCGGCGAACGTGGCGTCGACGTAGGCGAGGTAGTCCTCGCGCGTGGCGCCGGCCCTGTCGACGTGGTGTTCGGCGCAGTGGACGTTCGCGTGTGCCTCGACCGCCCAGGCGAGGGACAGCTCGAAGCGGTCGAGGAGATGGGCCTGGAAGTCGTCGATCAGCCGCGGGTCGAACCGGCCCGGGTGACGCGCGCAGGCGTCCTCCAGCCGCCGCCCGAGCTCGATCAGGAACGGCTCGCAGGCCTTCGCGAGCCGGCCGTAGTACACGTCGAAGGCGCGCCAGCTCGGCCCCGCCGCGCCCGACGCGGTCCCGGTGTCGGTCTGGGAACCCGCCCGGTCACCCCGCACGCGATCGTCCGCCGCACCGGATTCGGACGGGCGGTCGTCCGTGGCCTCGAGGTCGCCCGGGCGCTCGTCCGTGATCCAGGCGTGCGCTGCGCGATCGGCCGTGCCGGGCCGCGTGGGCGCCTGAGCCGCGCCGCGTGACGCGGCCGTGGGGCCGCCGAAGCGGTCCAGGGCCGCCTGGTAGGTGGGCAGCCAGCACTCGTGCGTCGCGGCCAGAATCGCCCTGGTCTCCGGGCCGGCGTCGTCCAGGCCCAGCTCGTGGAGGCGATAGGCGGTCAGGGCCGCGGCGAGCCCGTCCTTGTCGTGGCGGGCGGACGCCGAGCGGTTCAGCGCCTCCTTGGCGAACTTCGCGGCGAGGCGACCGGCCAGCCGGTCGATCTTCCAGGCGTCGAACGGGGCGAGCGGGCCGGCCGGCGGTCGTCGGCCGGCCGCCTCCAGCGCGGCGACGATGCGCGTCCGCTCGTCCAGGTTGCCGGCGAGTGCCGCGAGATCGAGATAGGGGTGGTCACGCATGAGGGCTGGCTCCCGAGGGCGTGGGCGAGGTGAGGTGCCGGGCGCCGCGGCGAGGCGCGCAGAGGCGGGTGGGAAGGTCCGGGATGTAACGGGTGGGGTGGGAAGAGGGCGGGCTGGGAAAAGCGGGGGGCCGTGGCGGGGCGTGGCGCGAAAGGCGAAGCGCGGACGGCGGAGCGGCGACCGGCCGGCCCGCCGTCCGGCGGACGGTCGGCGGAAGGCGTCATCCGGCGAACCGGACGACGCTCCCGCCTCCCGCCTTGGGCGAACGGAGTGCGGGATCCGAACGCCTACTTGGTCATGCCGTCGCAGATCGCCGTGATCGGACCCCAGCTGCAGCTGGTCTGGCAGGCGTAGATCTCCATGGCCGCGACGCCCTCGGTCCAGAAGTCCAGCGACTCCTGGTCCGGCTGCTCGACCGGGGCGGGAAGCGAGGAGGAGGACATGCCGAACGCGCCGGGGTCGGCCAGCACCTCGGTGCGGAACTCGCTGTCGACGACGGCCTGAAGGGCCATTGCTGAGGACATGGAATACCTCCTGAAAGTGTGGTGATGAGCCATTGAGGCGGTGTTACGCGGTTTTCTCGGCGGTCAGCCTGATGCCGATCTGCTGTTCGACGTTCATCAGCTCGTGAATGGCGGCCGCCATGTTGTCGCTGTTGTTCTGCCAGTCGACCAGCTCCTTCTCCTCCGGGGTCAGGCCGTCGTGCAGCCAGATGGCCTCGAGCCACGCCTTCATGGCGTGGGGATGGAGATCCGCGACGGGATTGATCCGGGACAGAACAGGCTCTTCGTGGACGGCGAGGGCGAGCTGGAGGGCCTCGCGAAGCCTTCCGTCCGGGGGCAGCAGCGAACACACGATCATGAGCTCCTGGATTCGCCGGATGACATCCACGCCCGGGTAGATGGTGGGGCCCTTTGCGCTCATCTTCGACCTTCCTCGCTCGGTGAGAACCACGGTAGAAAGGGCCTCTTTCAGTTCGCTTACACTCTGCTTTCGCCCTGTCTGACCGCGGCCGGCTCACCGCGGAGAATGGCGGCGTGGAGGTCGCGCATCTCGCGGCCGGGAGGCACGCCCAGCCGGTCGCGGAGACAGGCGCTCGCCCGGCCGTACGCCTCAAGGGCCTCGGCCGGCCGGCCGCAGCGGTAGAGCGCGAGCATCAGGTGCCGCCAGAACCCCTCGTGCAGGGGATGCCGGGCCGTCAGCGCGCGCAGCTCGCCGACCAGCCGGTCATGCCTGCCCAGCGCGAGGTCGACCTCGTGCCGGCGGTCGAGGGCCCGCAGCCGCTCCTCGGTGAGGCTCGGAACGACGTCGCGGTGCAGCGAGTCCGAGCGCACGTCGGGCAGGACGGGGCCGCGCCACAGGGACAGCGCCTCGGCGAGGCCGGCCGACTCGGCGGCGAGGTCGCCGCGCCGGCCCGCCGCCTTGGCCTCGGCGACCAGCGCCCGGAAGCGGACGAGGTCGAGGTCGGTCCGCCCGATCTCGATGAGGTACCCGGCGGCCGACGTGCGGATGAGGCCGCCGGCCTGACGTCCGTGCCGCTCCAGGGTCTGCCGGAGCCGCGTCACGTAGGTGTGCAGGGCCGCGCGCGGGCGGCGGGGCGGGGCGTCGTCCCAGAGGCGCTCGGTGAGCTCGTCGAGGGACACGACCTCGTTCGCGCCGAGCAACAGGGTGGCGAGCAGGATGCGCTGCTTTCCCGCCGGGACGGCGACCCGGCACCCGTTGACGCTGGCCTGGAGAGGGCCGAGAACTCCGAAGACGGGACCGTGCACGCTGAACTCCCGCTGGGGTGTCGCAGGCGATTCGGCTGGATGGTGCGTCGGCGCAGGGGTGGGGGACGATTCGCGGAGGAGGCCCCTCCACTCACGCTAACGTAGCGTAGCAGATGCTTTACGAAGAGTAGCATTATTGGCTCGGTGGATCACCCGGAGATCATGCATAGGTGACCGACATGAAGACTCACGCCTACTGGAACCACAACACCCATTACCACCCGCTGGTACTCGACGCGATGCCCGATCCCTGCGGCGAGGCACTGGACGTCGGGTGCGGTGAGGGCCTGCTCGTCCGCAGGCTCGCCGGCCGGGCGCGCCGCGTCACCGGTGTGGATCGGTCCGCGGAGATGATCGAACGGGCGCGCGAGCTCGCCGCCGGCGCAGGCGCCCCGGGCGCCATGGAGTTCGTCCAGGCCGACTTCCTCCGGCATCCATTGCCCGAGGGCGCGTACGACCTCATCTGCTCGGTCGCGGTCATCCACCACATGGACTTCACGAGCGCGCTCACCAGGATGGCGGAGCTGCTGCGCCCGGGCGGACGACTGGTGATCGTCGGCCTCGCCCGCGAGCGCACGCCCTGGGATCGGGCGTGCAGCGGTGCCGCGCTGCCCGCCGTCATGGTCCTCGACCGCCTGTACGGCAAGACGGACCCGCCGGGCATGCCGATGGTGGAGCCGGAGATGAGCTGGGGGCAGGTCCGCCGGGACGCGCTGCGGCTGCTGCCCGGCGCGCGGTTCCGGCGGCACCTGCTGTGGCGCTATTCGGTGTGCTGGCGCAAACCCTGACCGACGTGGCGTCGTGGTCTCCGTGCGCGAGGTGTCGGCCGACCGGACTAGGGTCGTGCCTCGGACGACAGGGGGTGACGATGACCGGGCAGATGCGCTTCGAGCACGACGACGTCATCGCCGTGCGCGAGGCGTTCCACCGCCGGCTCAAGGCGTTCGCCGCGCCGGTCGCCGGCGACCGCGCGGCGGTCACCGAGGACCTCGACCAGCTCGAGGTGGCGCGCGCGATCCACGCCGCGTTCGGCGACCACGAGGCGTACGGCGGCCTCACCCGCGCCGAGCTGGCCCAGTCATGCGCCCACATCTGCGGCCGGTCGCAGTTCGACCGCTACTTCGAGCTGTTCCTGAAGATGGAGCTGGTCGAGCCGTTCACCCAGCGCGATTACGAATGGCGGTACGTCCTCAACCCGGCGTCGTCGGCGGCGCTGCTGGTGTTCGGCCGGCTCGAGGCCAGCGGCGGGCTGCAGGAGCTGGTCACGCTGCTCGACGCCACCTATCGCGAGCTGGAGCGTGGCGGGGCGACGAGCCGTTCGGTGGCCGAGGCGCTCGTGCAGGCGCGGCGGGAGTTCACGATCCGGTCCGGGCACCTGCGCCGGCTCGTGCGCCACCGGCCGCTGGAGGAGCTGATCGCCGAGCAGCGTCACCACGGCGACGCCAAGCGGCTGTTCACCCAGGCGGACCGCATCGTCGAGCGGGTCAACCGCGACTTCGGCGAGCATCGCCGGGCCGCTGAACGCATGGCCGAGGCCGCCCTCCAGTACGTCAACGCCGTGCAGGAGTACATGGCGCGCCTCCTCGACCAGGCCGCGCAGCGCCGCGACTTCACCCTCCTGGACGCCGAGGCCTACCGCACGGCCGCGATCACCGGCAGCCCCGAGGCCCTCGCCGCCGTCTTCGACGGCATCGTCTTCGACCCGCCCCGGCTGCACCTGTCACCGCACGAGGTCCTGCGAACGATCGAGACGCACCAGCCGCGGCCGCGTCCCCGGCAGCGCCGGCCGCGGCGTGAGGACCCGCTGCCCGAGGGCGACCCGGTCGAGGAGGCAGCCGAGCGCCTTCGCGAATACCAGGCGTCCCGGCGGGCGGCCATCGAGGCGCACCTCGGCTCGGAGGACGACGTCGACCTCACCGAGCGGCTGCGCGGCACGCCGTGGCGGCGGTCGGTGCGCATCATCGCCGACGTCCTCGTCTCCGCGACCGACCCCGACCTGCCCTTCGAGCCGGTGCTGGGCGACCGGCTGCACGTCACGGCCGACCAGCCGACGACGTACGTCAGTGAGCTCGGCGTGCGGGCGGTCAAGGCGGAGCGTGCCACGACCCGGGGCGACCGCGATGACTGAGCCGGAGCCGTCCGCCCTGACGCTGGCCCGGCTGCGCGCCCTCGGCGGTGCACCGGCACGGACGTCGGCGGCCGCGTCGGCCGCGGCCCGCGCGGCCGGGCGGGAGATCGCCCTGGCCTCCGTCGCCGGGGACCAGGTCGCGCTGCTGACCTGGCCGGCCGACCTCGACCTGGCCGAGCAGTCCGAGCACGCGCTGTGGACGCCGCCGCCCACCGCCCTTCAACTGACCTTCGCCGCCTGCGTACGGCTGTGCTGGGAGGACCCCCACCTGCACCCCCACCCGGGCCGGGCGGTCGCACCGGAACGCGTCTTCGCGCTGCTCGCCCGCGTGAACGCCCGCCCGGCGGCGGACGAGGCGATCCCCATCTTCGACAACGCGCCCAAGCGCTCCCTGTCCTGGCTGCGGCGCACGGCATGGGTCGACCAGGACGACGCGGGCGTCCGGTTCGGCACGCGGCTGGCGACGCTGCCCGACGACGAGGTGGCCGCGCTGCGCCGCGTGTACGAGGCGATGCCGGATCCTGAGGAGACGGAGGCGGCGGATGACTGACGGCGTCCCGGCGCTGGAGACGCTGCCGCACGACCTGCGCCTCGCCGTACGCCGGGCGGTGGCGGTGGTCGAGGAGGCGGACCAGCCGGTGCCCATGCCCCTGTACCGAGGGCTCGCGCCCGATCTGCGGCCGTACGTCGAGGCGATGCTGGGCGCGGCCGGCCGGGTCCTCATCGAGCTGCGCGAGGGCTTCATCTCCGGGTACGACGACGCGGTCGCGCGCGAGCTGACCCGGGAGGGCATCGGCGCCCTCGAGCCCATCGACGCGGCCGTCCTCGCGCTGGTCCTGCTGCACGGGTTCGTCATCCCGAAGGCCCAGGGGGAGCTGCCGCGCACGGCACGGGCGTACCAGGCCCGCCGGGTGAGCTTCGAGACGCTCGTCAACTCGCGCATCCGCTCCCGCGAGCAGATCCGGCAGTCGCTGCAGCGGCTGCGCGACCGGGGGCTCCTCCAGCCCGGCGACAGCGCGCCGATCCGTCCGGGCCCGCAGTTCCTGCGCCTGACCCCGCAGGCCTCGAACCTCATCGAGGAGAACCTCATCCTGCTGGCGGACCCCGACGGCGCGCTCGCCGACGCCATCCGCCGCCGGCGGGCCCAGGCGCGATCCCAGGCCATCGAGGGAGAGAAACGGTGACGAGCGAGATCGACATCGAGGCGGCGGGCCTCGGCGGCGTGGTCGGCCGGCGTGACCTGATCGCGCTGCAGACCCTGGAGATCGGCACGCTCACGTCGCATCCGATCCCGATCATCCCCGGACAGTTCATCACCGTCGCCGGGCGCGGACCGGTGGACAGCAACGGCTCGGGCAAGACGACCTTCCTGTCCGCCATCACGCTGATCCTCGCCGACCCGCAGTGGCGGCTGCACGAGAGCGGGAAGTACGCCGCGCGGCTGCTGTTCCGCCCCGAGCCGGTGGGCCTGTCCGCCAAGGAACACGGGCCGGCGACCGCCGGCTACATCGTCGGGGTGTTCGGCGAGCGCGGCGCGGACGAGCGGTCGGCCCTGTCGGTGTGGATCCGCCTGCAGTCCGGCGGCAGCCCGTACGCCGAGGTCCGCTGGAGCGACGGCCTGGTCCTCGCGCGCGGCGCGGACGACGCCGAGCGGCTCGAGACCGCGCACCGCACCTGGGCCACGCTGCGCAACCGGGTGCCGGTGACGCGGATCGGCGACGTCCTGTACGGCTCGTCGCCGCGCTGCATGTCCTACCTCCACACCGACGGCACCCGCCCGGAGGCGCCGTCGCTGGTGTCGGAGGAGCTGTCCCACCTCAAACCCGAGGAGATCGGCGACTCCCTCATCGCCCTCGCCGGGCTCACCGATCTCGTCGACAAGGAGAGCGACGCGCGCGCCGGGCGCGTCGAGATCGAGTCCCGGTACGCCGAGGAGCGCAGCCGCGACGAGCAGCGCCGCCTCGAGGAGGAGAGCGACCTTGCGGCCGTGGCCGACCGCGACCGCGCGCGGGAGCACGTCGCGCGGGTCGCCGTGCTGCGGCGGCTGCACGCCGCCCGGCGCTACCTCGACGTCCACGCCGACGACGCCGCCCTGGCCGAGCAGATCGACGAGCTCGGCGCGCGGGTCGACGAACGCCGCGAGGCCCTCCGCATGGCCCAGGCGGAACTGGACGAGCTCGCCGTTCCCGAGGAGCTGCAACAGCGCGTCGCCGAGCTCGACGGCGTCCACCAGTCACTCCAGGAGGACCTGAGCGGCCTGATCGGCGAGGAGGGACGGCACGAGGGCGAGCTCGAACGCCTGGGCGGGTCACGGCCGGCGCTCACCCGGCTCGCCGAGCTGTGGGACGGCACCCCGGCCGAGACGCTGCGCACCGACCTCGAGGCGTCGGCCCCCGAGCTGATGGAGGCCGAGTGGGCCCTGAGGCAGGCCACCGGGCAGGTCGACGAGGCGCGTACGGCACTGGAGCGGATCCAGGCCGGCCACGACCCCGACACCGCCGCGATCCTCGCGCGGCTCGACGCGGCGGGCCTGCCCGCCGCCGGTCTCCTCGACGCCGTGACGCTCGACGACGGTGTCCGCGCCGCGTGGGAACCGCGCCTGTGGCCCTACCGGCACGCCGTGGTGGTGGCCCCCGGCGACCATGACGCCGCCGTGGACGCGCTGCGATCTCTGCCCGGTTCCGTTCTCGTGGCCGCCGACGGCCCGCTCGACGCCGCGCCCGACGCCCCGCCGCCCGCCGGGGTGACCGGCCGGATCCCGCTCCGGCGGTTCCTCGCCTCCCTGGAACGGCGGGTCGCGGCGGTGGCCGGCCCGGCGAGCGCCCACGACGCCGATCCGGGCGTCACCGTGATCGGCGGCTTCGCCGAGCCGATCGCCGGCCGCGACGCCCGCATCCGGCAGGCGCAGACCCGGCTGGCGGAGGCGGAGGAGCGCGCCGAGGCCGCCCGGGACTCCCGCGCGGCCGTCGCGAGCCGCCGGGCCCACCTGGAGAACGCCCTGAGGCATGCCACGGCGGCCGGTCAGCTCGCCGAGCTGGACGAGAGGCTCGCCGAGCTGAAGGATCGCCTCGCCGACGTGCGCCACCGCCGTACGAACCTGAAAGCACGGGTCGCCGAGGCGAGCACCGCCTGGATGCGCGCCCGGAGCAAGGTCGACACTCTGGAGCAGCAGCGGCGGTTCCTCGGCCAGAAGGTGACCCAGGCGCGGCAGCACCTCACCGACGCCGAACGCGAGGTCGCCAAGCTCACCTCCCGGCGCGCGGACCTGCCCCTGCGGTACTGGACCGGTCAGTGGGGCGGCGACGCCGCCGCGGCGGAAGAGCTCCTCGGCGCGCAGGAGCCGAAGCTGCGGGCCGCCGGGCCGGACGCCCTGCTGAACCACGCCCGCGACGCGCTGAACGAGGCGGTGCACGCCCTGTACGCCCGGACGCCGGCACCCTCCGACCTCCAGGACCTCATCGACCGGTTCCGTGACTCACTGTCCACCGAGTCGCTCGCCGACCGGCTCCGACGGCTCCAGACGCTGACCGAGGCCCTCGACGACGTGCTCACCGGCCTCGCCGAACACGACCGGCGCACCCGCGCGCAGATCGAGGAGGAACGCCGGCGACGGCAGCTGGCGCTCGGCGAGCTCGACACCGTACGCGAGGAGCGCGAGGAGGAGCTGCAGACGGTGCAGAAGCTGGTGAAGGAGGTCGTCAAGGGCCGTCTCGACGCGGTCAGCGCGACCTACGACCGGCTCGACCGCGCCCGCGGCGGGTTCGGCGCCCGGCTCATCATCCAGGCCCGCGAGCCCGCCAAACCCGAGCAGCCCCGCCGGTGGGCCGTCACCCCGGCCTGGGTCCGCGACCTGGGCGGGGAGGCCATCCCGTACAAGGAGACCGGGAACAGCGCGCAGAAGAAGATCCAGGCGATCCAGCTGGTGCTCGCGGCACTGCTCAGCGACGAGAACGCCGAGGGACGCGTCCTCGTCCTCGACGAGCTCGGCAACAGCCTCGGCGACCAGAACCGCTCTGACATCCTCGCCGCGCTGCAACGCGCCGCCAACTCCCAGCGCGTCACGGTGTTCGGCACGTGCCAGGACGCCGTCTTCCCGCACGCGGCGAGCTACACGGGCGAGATCCTGTGGTTCAGCAGGCACGCCGTCACCTCGCCGTTCAACGACCCGACCCGGGTCTGGGGGTTCGACGACAACGGCGACCGCGTCGAGCTGACCCAGGACTGGATCACCCGCGGCGCCCCCGGCTGACCGGACACGGAGTGTCGACTCAAGGCGGACGCCGCGTCCACGGACGACGTTGCCCTGGATCAAGGCGGCACCCGGCCCCGGAGCATGATCTCTGACGGACGCCGCGCGCCGGGCGCGGCGTCCGCTGGGCGGCACTCAGCGGTGCCCGCCACGGATCACTCGGTGTGGTCTGCCGTGCAGGGCTTGGCGGGGACGCGGGCGGCGCGGAGGGCGGAACGCCGGATCTTGCCGGCGTCGTCGCGCAGCGGCTCGGTGACGAACTCGAACGTCTTCGGGATCTTGTAGGCCGCCAGCCGCTCGCGCAGGTGGGCCAGCACGGCCGCCTCGTCGACGTCGGCGTCGCCGTCGGCCTGGACGATCGCGTGCGGTGCCGAGCCGAGGTCGTCGTCGGGCAGCCCGATGACGGCGGACGAGCGCACGGCCGGGTGCTCTTCCAGAGCACTCTCGATCTCGGCCGGGTACACGTTCGAGCCGCCCACGAGGATCATGTCGGTGTCGCGGTCGGTCAGGTAGAGGTAGCCGTCGGCGTCGGTGTAGCCGAGGTCGCCCAGCCAGTCCCAGCGGCCGTCGCTGCGCGCCTCGGCGCCGATGTAGGTGTAGGTCGGCCCGGCGTCCGGGCGCATCCACACCTGGCCCACCTGGCCCGGCCCGAGCGGCCGGCCGGACTCATCGCGCACCTGGATGTCACCGGCCAACGGGCGGCCGACCGAGCCGCGGTGGGCGAGCCATTCGGTGCCGCTGATGCGAGTGGCGGCCTGAGCCTCCGTCCCGGCGTACAGCTCCCAGATCCGCTCCGGGCCGAGCCAGTCGATCCACGCCTGTTTGAGCCACGGCGCGATCGGCGCGCCGAGGTGGAACACCACGCGTAGCGACGACAGGTCCGTGGCCGTGCGGTCGGCCTCCGGCAGCCGCCAGATCCGATGCATCATCGTCGGCACGGCGTACATCCAGTCCACATGGTGCCGCTCGGCCAGCCGGAGCGTCTCCGCCGCGTCGAAGCGCTCCATCAGGACCACGTGCTTGCCGAACAGCAGCGCCGCGGTGAGGGACACGAAGGGGCCGTTGTGCGTCAGCGGCGCCGTGACCAGCGCCGCCCCTCTCTCTGACATCTGCGCGGCGAGACCGAACAGGCCCGCGCGCTCGGCGACGCCGGGCTCGACCGTGGCGATCAGCTTCGGGCGTCCGGTGCTGCCGCCGGACGTGAGGATCTTCCACGGCTGCGGGACGATGCCCGGCGGAGCGGACTCCGGCTGGTTCGCTCCCGCGGAGGGCGGGAGAGTGCCGGGGCCGGTGGCGGCGACCACGACCCTGGGCCGGGCCAGTTCGAGGACCGGCTCGCGCTCGGCGGCGGGCATCCGGTCGGAGACCGGGACCGGCGTGCCGCCGGCCTTCCAGGCGGCCAGCAGCGCGACGACGAAGTCGACGCCGTTCGGCAGGACGATCGCGACGCGGTCGCCGACGCGGACGCCGCGGTCCCGCAGTTCCCAGGCGAGGCGGTTGGCGCGCTCGTCCAGCTCTCGCCGGGACAGGGTGACCGTGCCGCAGGTCAATGCCGGCGTCTCGGGATCCGCCGCCACGAGCCGCGTCAGGGCGACGCCGAGCGGGGTTCCGGTGACTGCGGACATGAGGCTTCTCTTCCTTGCGGCTCTGGGCGGGGCCCACGTGCGGTGGGCTCACCGAGTGATGATCGCCGGGGGCGGGATGAATGGTGGCCCGTATGTTACTTCACGTAACATACGGTTCTCTTGTACGACGCTGTCAAGCGGTTCCGTGCACTTCCGTCGGGAATCGAGGCCGGTCAGCCCGTTGTCCAGTCGGCGTCCCGGAAGCCGTTCCACAGCAGGTCCGTCAGCTGATCGACGAGCTTATCCCGGCTGACGTGGCGCCGGTCGAGCCACAGGTCCGCGCTGCTGCGCACGAGCCCGACCATGGCGTGGCCCCAGGTCAGCAGGAGGACCTGCCGCTCGGGGCTCTTGTCCTTGTTCACCGATGACATGAAGCCCGCCAGGTCGTCGCCGATCAGGCGCATGAATGCGTCCAGGGCGTCACCGAGGGCCGGCGCGCCCTCGGCGCTGCCCCGGGTGAGGAAACGGTAGGTCTGCGGAGCATGGTCGATCCGCCGCAGGAACACCTCGATGGTGGCTCGGGTGCGTTCGCGCGGGTCCGCGTGGGCGCCCAGCGTCGCGTGCAACTCGGTGAGCAACGCGACGGCGAAGCGCTCGCCGACCGCGTGAGCCAGGCCGTTCTTGTCGCCGAAGTGACGGTAGACGATCGGTTTCGACACGCCGGCCTCGGCGGCGACGGCGTCCATCGAGACCTGGGGACCGTCGCGGGCGATGACCCGCTCGGCCGCGGCGAGCAGCTGGTCGCGCCGCTGGGCCCAGGGCAGGCGCTTGGTGGCAGGGGGGCCGTCGCCGACCGTCGCCGGTTCCACCGCGTCACCCCCTTCGGGTCGGTGCCCAAGAGTACGCAGGGGAGGGGGACGCGCGCGTACGGCCGCCAGGGCGGAAGGCCATCGCCGTTGTCGAGTCGGGCACCCTGACGCGGTTCGATGACGACTGCCGGCCGCACGTGTACCCGGCCGGCAATGCCCTGGTGGAGCCGAGCGGCCCTTGGGAGGTGCATCTCGGGCGCAACCTCGGCCGGACGCCGGTCGTGCTCTACGCCACCTACCTGAATCCGGTCGGCGAGCCGCTCGCGGTCCCCGCCGCGAACCCCGCATGCCCCGTGTCGTGACCGTGGCGGCCGGAGCCGCGCTCCGGCCGCCCTCCTCGTCCCACCGCCCGTCTCGTCGGGGACGCCGGCTCCGTCCGGCCCGCTCCCCTCGTCAAGGACCTCGGCTCCGTCGGGCCGCTCGTCTCGTCGGGGACGCGGGCTTCGTCAGGGCCGGGCGATCGGCTCCCAGACCGCGGCCAGCTGCCACGAGCCGTGGTCGCGGCGCAACTCGTACGTTGCCGGCGTCTGGCTGCCGGCGGCGCGGGCGCGCACCTGCCACAGCTGGGTGTCGACGTCATCTCGGGGGCGCTGGAGCCCGAGCATCTTGACAAACGTGATCACTTCGTAGCCGCGGCCGTCCCAGGTGAAGTGGGCCGGGCGATCGGCGAGGACCTCTACCTGAACCGGTTCGTCGTACACGCGCCGTCTCATGACCCCATTCTATTCGAACTGGTGTTCGAATAGCGAGTCCTGTGGTCACCTCCTCCGGCCGGCGCCCGGCGGGCGGAGGAGGTGACCCGGATTCAGGCGCTGATCACCGCACGGGCCTTCGCCGCCCGCACCGCCGCCGTGAGCGTCTCGATGTCGTACGCGCCGTGGTGCCGGCGGCCGTTGATGAAGAAGGTGGGAGTGCCGGAGACGCCGCTGAGATCGGCCGACTCCAGGTCGTCGGCGACACGGCCGGCGCCGGCGTGTTCGCGCAGATCCCGGCGGAAGCGCTCCACGTCCAGCTTGAGCTCCTCGGCGTACCGGATCAGGTCACGGACGCGCAGGTCGCCCTGGTGGTCCATCAGGATGTCGTGCATCTCCCAGAACGCGTCCTGCACGGCGGCGGCCTCGCTCGCCTCGGCGGCGAACTGCGCGTTGGGATGCACGTCGTGCAGCGGGAGATGCCGCCAGACGTAGCGCACGTCGCCGTACCCCGCCAGCAACTGGCGGACGACCGGCTCGGCCTGGCCGCAGTACGGGCACTCGAAGTCGCCGTATTCGACCACGGTCACGAGGGCGTCCTCCACGGGTCCCCGGATGTGGTCGCGTTCGGGGTCGACCGGCACCGCGAGGTCGACGATGCTCTCGGCGGTGCCGAACAGGGCCCGCAGGCGGATTCGCGACGGGAGCAGTCCGGCGATGCGGAACAGCAGCCAGGTCAGGATCGACGCGGCGAGCGCGGACGCGAGGATGCCGAGTTTCGCCTCCTCCAGTTCGGTGCCGGTGAAGGCCAGTGTCGCGATCAGCAGGGACACCGTGAAGCCGATGCCCGCGATCGTCCCGCCGCCCAGCACCGCGACCCAGCCGACCGGAGGCCGGACACGGCCGCGGCTCAGCCGGGTGACCAGCCACGTCGAGCCGGTGATGCCGAGCGGCTTGCCGACCACATACGCGAACAGGATTCCGAGGGTGATGGGGGAGGTGAACGCGCGGGTCAGCAGGTCGCCGCTGATGGTGATGCCCGCGTTGGCGAGCGCGAACAAGGGAACGATCAGATAGCTCGTCCAGGGGTGGTAGAGCAGCTGCAGGCGTTCGTTGGGGGAGATCGCCGAGGCCAGGCCGGTCCTCGCGGTCCGTGCCAGCTCGGCCGTCGGCTGCTCCCGGAACAACCGGAACAGGTCGCTGGCCCGCTCCAGATCCGTCCGCGCGGCCGGCGACGCGTAGGTGATCAGGCCCAACGCCAGGCCGATGACGACGGGCTCCACACCGGACTCGAGCATCGCCACCCACGCCGCCACGCCCAGCAGCGCGTACACGAGGCCGTATCGCACCCCCAGCGCGCGGGCGATCAGGATCACGGCGAAGATGGCGATCGCGACCAGCAGCGGCATGAACGCGACGTTCTTGCTGTAGAACACGCCGATGACCGCCAGGGCGACGAAGTCGTCGACGACCGTGACCGTGAGGAGGTAGGCGTGCATGCGCACGGGGAGCTTGGCGGCGGCCAGGCTGAGCATCCCCAGGGCGAACGCCGTGTCGGTCGACATCGCGATGCCCCAGCCGTGCGCGGCCGGGCCGCCGCCGTTCGCCACCAGGTAGATGGCGATCGGGACGATCATGCCGCCGACGCCCGCGATCACCGGCAGCACCAGCCGCCGGCGGTCGCGCAGCTCGCCCAGGTCGAACTCCCGGCGCGCCTCCAGGCCGACGACGAAGAAGAAGAACGTCATCAGACCGCTGTTCACCCACGTCCGCAGGTCCAGCGACACACCAGAACCGCCGACGTGGACGGACAGCACCGTGCGCCAGGCGCGGTCGTACGAGGAAGCGTCGACGTTCGCCCACACCAGCGCGGCGATCGTGGCGGACAGCAGCACGAACGCGCTGCCGGTCTCGGTCCGCAGGAATTCGCGCAGCGGAGTGTTGTTCCACGTCCAGACGGTCCGTCCCGAGAACGGGGCGGCCTCCCGAGATTCGGTCATACACGAATTCTCACGCAGGGCCGGAGCGGCCGGGCACGGCGGTGGGGTGGCGGGGCCGCGCCGACGGGCTCATTTCTGCAGCGGCGGCTGCGACAGGTCCTGCCAGCAGGTGGGCTCGACGGGCCACCGGTCGCCGCCCTGCGGGGTGGGCACGTGGGGGAGCGCGGCCCGAGCACGGCCGTCGTTCGCCTCCGTCGCGGCGGCGTGAAGCTTGTCCACCACCAGGCTCCGGTCGAAGACGTCCAGGTCGGGGTAGGGCCAGGCGTCCGCGCCCTTCTCAGCGGCCGGGATGAGGAAGTCGATCGCCTTCGGGATGCTGCCGCCGTTCGGAGCGGTGTAGGACCACAGGTCGACACCGACGCGCCGGGCCGTGTCGGCCAGGCGGCAGAAGGCCTGCGCGTTGAAGTTGGCGTAGTGCCAGGGCCGGGTGCGGCTCAGCTCACCCGGCTGGCTCCCGTCCGCGGCGATCTGCGGGTCGATCCGCTTGGCCTCCGCGCCGACGATCAGCTGCTTGGCGAGGTCGGTCCGCCCGATGTAGAGCGCGATCGCGGCGTCCTGCAGGTCCTTGAAGGTGCCGTGGTTGTTCTTGGTGGCGCTCTCGGCCTGACCGAACGGACTGGTCTGCATCCAGTCGAGGAAGCGGCCGAGCCAGTCGCGGATGCCCGCACGGTCGCGGGCCTTCCAGCCGGGCGCCCCGGAGTCGAGGATCGCCAGCGCGTCGATCACCTGCGTGATCGCCTGCGCGGACTCGATGATGCCGTAGTTGCGCCCCTGTGGGTTCGCGCCGCACGGGATCGCCTGGGCGTAGTCCATGTTCGGATTCATCCGCGTCGCTGGATCGAGGAACCACGTGCGGATGTCGAGCGCGGCGCGGCGGGCGTACGCGGGCCGGCGGGTGTAGAACCAGGCGAGGGACAGGTCGGAGATGGCGGTCCACGACTTGTGCAGGGTCGGCAGGTCGCCCGTGGTGGCCACGTCCGGCGCCCAGTGTCCGTCATGCTGCACGAACGGGCAGCCGTACGGGTTGTCGGGTGTCTTCGGCTCGCTGGGCCACCAGTAGGTGGCCAGACTGTAGTAGTCGTGCTCGTCGGCGCTGACGGTGGTGGCCTTGTCCATCACCGACCAGGGGCCGGCCCTCAGCTCGGCGTCGGCGGCGCGCGTCAGCGCCCCGAGCGCCGTCCGGAGCCGCCGGTCGGGCCGGGTGGCGAGCCGCTGCCGGATCCGCATGAGCCGCGCGCCGTCCAGCACGACGGTGCCCGGCGCACGGCCGTGGCCCGTGCGCGCGGCGACGGCGCCGTCCGACCGGGACGCCGAGGCGACGGTCGGCGTGGCGGCGAGCGCCGATGCCGCGATGGCGCTGAGAGCGACCAGCCGGCGCGTCCAGAGGCGTCGCATCGGACCTCCCGGGGTGAGGGGTGAACGTCCGCACACGAGGTTGACTCACCGCAGGGTCGATGGTCAAGCCATACATCGGATGTATCTTCGCCAAGTCGGGGCGCTGATGACCTCGGATCGCCCTTGGTTCGCTATAAAGAGAGGATGTCTGGATCGTCGGCCGACGGTCTCTCGTCCTCCTCGCGGAGGATGCGGCGGGCCGTTTCGGGGTGGCGGCGGATCAGCTCGGTGAGCTGATCGACCTCGGACCAGTGCGCGACGCCGACGACCGGGACGCTCGCCAGCGTCGCCCGGAAGTCGTCCAGTGCCGCCTGGATCCGATGGAGCCGGTCGGTGTCCTCGTCGCCCATAAACCCCGCCTGTCATCCCCCCTGAGGCGGTGGCGCGGTTCCCCGCCGCGCCACCGCCCCCCGAGCGCTCGCTCCGTACCCCGCGAACCCGCCGAACACGTGGCCGCCGGAGGGCGCCCGGCATCTGCGTGAGTAGCGTATCAGCTTCATAGAGCGGTGTAGCGCGGCAGACCGCTACCTGTGGGTTTGTGCTGCTGAAGGCTGCTCTAATGTGATTCTCGTGAGCGACGAGAAGCCGGTTTTCGACGGATCTGACCCGGAATACCGCTACAAGCAGGTCGCGGACCACATCGCGAAGCGCATCGACGAAGGCGAGCTGCGGGCCGCCACACGGCTGCCCGGGGAGCGCGACCTCGCGGTGGAGTACGGCGTGGCGCTCGGCACCGCGCGGCGCGCCATCCGGGACCTGCGGGAGCGCAAGCTGGTCATCACCCTTCCGGCGAAGGGCACCTACATCCGCGCGCCGAAGAAGGAGGAGGACGGCGACGCCGGGTGAGGACTACCCGGCGGGGACCGCGATCTGGATCTCGGTGGCGGACGCGTACCCGCCACCGGCCCGTTACGCCGAGCAGCTGCGCGGGCGAGTAGAGCGCACAAAGACCGCGTCCTGCAACGGCGCTGCCGGCCAGCAGTTCACGTTCCACGGCGCGTTCCTGGTGATCAACGACCTGTGTGCGGCCAACTCCGGCGGCAAGATCGCGCTCAAGGCACGCACCGGCGGACCGTCGCAACAATGGTCGATCAATCCGAACGGCACGATCTCGGATATCCAGACAGGACAGAAGTGCTTCCGTGCGTCGGGCGGCAACGTGGTCGCGGGCGGCTGCTCGGGTTCGGTGAGCCAGTGGACGTTCACCCCGTCGGCGACGACCGGAGAGGGAACGACCCCGGCGACGCGGCCCACACCGGTTCCGACGACGCGACGGTGAGCTGATCGACCGGCTCGGTCGGGGCGGAAGGGAGACAGCCGCCCCGGGACTCCGGGCACGTCTGGACCAGGAGGTCTCTTCGCGCTCTCGCCGCAGCGACGAGGGCCGTGGCCGTTGCGCGACAGAGGCCGTCGGGGTCACCCGCCGGCGGAGTAGACGACGTTCTCGGCCGGTATGCGCACCGTGATGCGCCGTTCGGTGGGCGTGCGGTACGGGTAGGTGTCGACGCCGAGGTACTTCTTGGCGAGGCCGTCGATGACCCCGTCGGCGCCCTCCTCCTCCAGCCGGGCCTTACCGGAGACGCTGACGGCGTGGAAGCCGTCGTTCGGGTCGAGCACGCTGATCGAGACGCGGGGGTCCCGGCGCAGGTGCCGCTCCTTCGCCCGCCCGATCGCGGTGTTGAAGATGACGTCGTCCCCGTCGACGTCGACCCAGACGACGGTGCTGTGCAGGGACCCGTCGGGGCGGACGGTCGTCGCCCACGCGTAGTAGGGCTTACGGAGCAGTTCCTTGGCGTCGTCGCTCAGTCCGGACATGTCCGTCTCCAGTCTGTCGTCGATGGCATGACGGAGGCCGCGGTCCGGAGGGCTTTCCGGCCACCCGGATCACTCCCACCAGAACGACCATATCGGGCTGCCGCAGATCTGCTCCGCGTGCCCCTCCAGGGTTCCCGGCCCCTGCAAAATGATCTCCGGACAGAACGTCCAGTGCTCGGCCGCCACGTGCAGGGCGTGCCGGAAGGTGGTCGGCGGCGCGGAGACGCTCAGTTCCAGCGTGTTGAAGCCGACGCCGATGAGCCGTGCTCCGAACCGGTCCTCCCAACTGCGCACCACCGCCGACAGCGGTGCGGTCCAGGGATTGTGGTGACGGGCACCCTGCCAGCCCATGACGGTGAGCGCGTCGGCACCGCGGGCGACGGGCACCAGCCCCAGGGGACGTCCGCCGAGGAGTTCCACGCACTGGTCGGCGAGGGCGTCCGGATCATCCCGCCGTTCAACCGATGGGGCAGGGCCGGGGGAGTAGCGGCCGAAGGGGGCGATGTCCGCGGCGGGGTCCTCCCACTCGGCCCAGATCTCGGCCATGAACGCGGCCGCGTCATAGTTGTCGATCTCATCGACGGGTTCCGGCGCGATCTGTCCGGTCGACCACGGCTGTGTGGCGTCCTCCAGCATCACCGGCCACAGGCCCGAGGTGTGGTGTTCGGCGCGCAGCCGCGACCACAGGGCGCACGGCACCGGTTCGTCGCTGACCCAGAAGGCGGGCCCCTTGGCCGGCTGGTGCTGGGGGTATCCCGGATCCGGCCACACCACGTATCCGGACGGGAGTGTTACGGACAGTGTCCGGCTGGTACCGCCATCAGGGAAGAGTTCAGCCACTTCTGGCGGCAGCCGTTCGTGATAATCCATCGCAGTCGCTCCGGCACCGAGCGGATCCCGGCGCTGCGGAGATCGTAGTGCGGCCGGGCGCCCGGCGTGCGGGCGGCCCGGCCGCTCAGTGCCCGTGGACGGATCCGGCCGGACGGGACGCCGACCGGCCGGATCCGTCCGGCGAGGTCAAGCGAGGCGTTCCCCGGCCGGCCGCGTTGGACCACGGCCGTTCTCGGCCGAGGATGAGCCGGCTCGGCGTCTCAGCCGGCCTTGGCCGCGGCGGCCGCCGTGCTGGCGCTGAACACCGGCAGGTATCCACTCGAGTGGCCGGTCGCCGTCGGGTGGTACGAGTCGCCGATCGGGATGGTGACCGAGTGGAGCCAGCCGTCGCCCGAGCACAGCTCGTGTCCCGAGAACTGACCGCGCACGTCGGCGAAGCCGAACCCGGCGTCGGCCGCGGCCTTGCCGATCACGGTGTCGAGCTCGGTGGCGGCGGCGTTGAGGGCGACGTGCTTGGTGTGGCTCATCCCGACGCAGTACGTGTCGTTGGTGATGTACAGGCGCGGGTAGTCGAGTACGACGAAGTGGGAGTTCGGCGCCTTGGACCGCATCGTGGAGTACAGGGTGCTCAGGCGGCCCGGGAGTTGGGTGTCGACGAAGTTCTTCGCGTTGTTGACCGCGGTCGTGCAGCTGGAGTCGGAGCCCAGGACGCAGGTCTGCATGACGCTGCTGAAGCCGGCGTCGTTACCGCCGATGGTGATGCTCACCAGCGAGGTGCTCGAGCTGAGCGATCCGAGCTGCTTGTTGAGCACGTCGGTGGTCGTGGCGCCGGAGCAGGCGGCGAATTTGAACGAGGCGGGCGAGTGCGCGGCGGCCCACTTGGCGGGGTAGGCCTTGCTGCTGCGCTGACAGGCGCTGTCCAGGTCGTAGGAACCGGTGCCGGTGCCCGACGAGTAGGAATCGCCGAGCGCGACGTAGTTGACGGTGGCGGCCGAGGCGGAGGCGGCGGCAGCGCCGATCACGGCGGCCGAGAGGGTCACAGCGCATCCTGCGGAGACGACAAGGCGGGGGAGTTTCATCGACTCTCCTGATTGGGGGACGGAGGCTCGACCTACTCAAGCACCGAAATCCCCGTTTGAGGAGGAGCCGAAATCGGCCATTTTCATGACCGATTCAGTCGTTGACATCTAACGAAACGACTGTCAGATTTGTTGCCTATTGTCCCAGGGGCGTGGCTCAGGCGAGGGCGACCTGAGAGCCGCGGCCGAGTGCTATCAGCGCGAGATTCCGCAGCGACACGGAGCCGGGCCGCAGGTAGTCGCTGTGCTCGGCGGCCCCCGCCGCGAAGACCCGCGCGCCGAACTGCGGCGACACCGGGTCGGTGCCGAATCCCAGGCCGAACATCCGCACGTGCGGGACGAGTCGCATCCAGTCGTTCGCGCCGCGCGCCGCCCACACGCGCGCCCGCGTGCCCAGCCCGGCGGCACTGGACGTCGACATCCCCGGGCTGCCGAAGGCCACCACGTCGCTCACCGGCAGGCCCCTGACGGCCTCCCCGCACACGACGGATCCGTAGCTGTGGCAGACCAGGGTCGTACGGGCCGAAGGGTTCAGACGGTGGACGTCGGCGACGAAGCGGCGCAGCCGCGCCGCCCCGGTGTCGGCGCGGAAGTCGGTGATGACCCCGGCGCTTGTGACCTTGGGCGGGCTGTAGCCCAGCCAGGCGATCACGGCCAGGTCCGTGCCCGGCTCGATCCGCCGCGCCTGGTCCAGCAGCGCCCGCGCACCGCCGCCGGGCGTGGCATAGGGACGGTGCCCGCGGACGTCGAACGTCGTCAGGGTCGTGTCGGCGCCCGGCACCAGGATGGCCACCCGGCGAGCGTGGGCCAGGTCGCCGAGGACCTCGACGCCGCGGCCGGTGCCGCGCGCGTCGAAGGACAGGAACTGCCGTCCGGGCGCCAGCAGGTGGCTCAGCGACCCGGCCATGGCGAAGTCCTGGATCCGGCGGGCCGTCTTCAGCGCCTGCCCGATCGCCCGGCGGTTCACCTTGTAGCGGGCGGCGAGGGTCGACACCGACAGGGCCGGCAACGCGCCCGGCCTGGCGTACATGTTGACGCGTCCCGCGCCCAGCGTCGTCACCCAGACCGCGATGACCACCGCGACGGCCGCCAGGCACCTGCTCAGTCCGCGGGTACGAGGCAGACGAGGCGTGATCATACGGGGGACCCTCCAGGGAGAAGCATGAACGGCGGAGCGGGGAACCGGATCCTGGCGGAGCCGGGTTCACACCCCGCCGGCCGGTCTCTGGGAGAGAGCCCCCACGCGGCACCGGGCCACAGCATAGGTCACGTGAAAAAGTGACGAATACCGTGGTCGGAGCCACCGGAAGGTGAGACGGGCGGCGGGGGTGCGTTGTTCGCCCGGCCGCCCGACCGATCTTATTGGACCAGCGTCCAGGAGGTGGGGGACGTGTCCGGGGCGGCCGACGAGCTGCCGCGCGTCGCCCGGTAGATCTCACCCTGGTGGTCCACCAGGGCGCCCGCCGGGTACGCCGTGCCCGCCTGCCACACCGGCAGGCCGACCGTCGAGATCCGGCTGGTCCGCCCGTCGGCGGCGCGGGTGCGCAGCAGCACGGTCGGTCCGGCCTTCACCGGGCCGCCGTACCGCTTCCAGGAGACGCCGTCGGCGGAGTACTCGATCGCCAGGCCCGGGTTCCGGACGTTCGCGGTGAGCGTCCCGCCCTGCACCTGCCCGCCCGGCAGCGGGATCCGGTAGTTCACGCCGACACCCGGCAGCCCGACCGGCTTGTAGAACGACAGCAGCGGGAACGTCACCTGCCCGAGCGTGTTGTCGAACACGTTCCACGCCGCCGGCATCTGGGCGGTGTTCGGCGTGTCGCGGTTCCAGGCGCGCTCGGCGACACCGAGGAGCTTAGGGAACGCCTGGTACTCCCGTATCTCCTGCGACTTGCCGTTCTCGGCCCACAGCTGGGCCTCCATCCCGAGGATGTTCTTGCGGCCCTCGGGCGTGAGCTTCTCCCAGCTCGGATCCGGCGTGAACGGGTTGCCCCACCGGTCCTGGGTGGCGCTCGCGTACACGTCGTACGGCTGGTACGTGAAGGTGTTCTTCTCGTCGACGTAGTTGGCCCAGTAGTAGCCGGGCTCGTCCGGGTCCTTGTTGTAGGGCATGTCCATGTACAGGTTGGTCGCGTGCGCGAGGATCACCGGCTGCCCGTTGTTGGCGAAGTGGTACGCCCAGGCCTCCCGGCCCCAGCCCCAGACGTTCTGCCAGGGCAGCGCGATGAAGTGGTCGAGCTTCAGCGTCCGTGGGTCGTCACGGACGACGTCCTCCCACCCGGCGGTCGTCGGCGCGGCCGTCAGCGCGATCTGGTTCCACTTCGTGAAGAAGTAGTTCATCAGCGCGGCGTCGTCCTTGCCGGCGGTCTGCGGGTTGCTCTTGCACGCGGGCGAGCCCTGCCAGCGGTTGGGCCCTGGCGGCTCGTCGCCGCCCAGGTTGAACGTGCCCAGCGGCGCGCCCGCCTTGGCGTACAGGCCCTTCACCTCGGTCACGACCTTGGAGAGGAACGCGTACGTGCTCGGCAGGCACGGGTTGGCCAGGTTGTCGGTGTAGCCCTGGACGCTGGTGTGCTGGGAGGTGTCCTTCGGGTCCAGCAGGCGGTACGTCGCGTCCCCGGTCGACTGGTACCGGTGCTCCATCGACTGCACCGCCGCCCGCGCGTGCGCCGGGAAGTCGAACTCCGGGACGACCTCGATGTGCCGCCGGGTCGCGTACTTCAGGAGCTCGCCGAAGTCCGCGGTCGTGTAGTAGCCGCTGCCCTTCCCGACGAAGTTCAGCGTGTCCTGCTCGAAGCCCTGGTACGCGGGCTTGCGTCCCAGGTTGGCCTCCGTCTCGCTGCGGGCCTTGCCGGTCACGCCGTCGCCGGCCCCCAGGTCGTTGCCCGATCCCATGCCCTGGTGCAGCTGCTTCGTCTGGCCGGTGTCCAGCCCGCGGTGCGCGCCGAAGCCGGTCAGCTCCGGCAGGCCCGGGATCTGCAGCCGCCAGCCCTCGTCGTCGCTGAGGTGGAAGTGCAGCCGGTTCAACTTCAGGTACGACATCAGATCGAGGAACTTCTCGATCGTCTGCTTGGTCTCGAAGTGGCGCGCCACGTCGATGCCCAGTCCGCGGTAGCCGAACAGCGGGGCGTCGGCGATCGTCGCCGACGGAAGGGCGATCTTCGACGGCCTGGCCCCGCGGGCCGCCGCCTCGTACGCCGACACGGGGATGAGCTGTCGCAGCGTCTGCACGCCGTACAGCACGCCGGCCGCGTCCGTGCCGACGATGTCCACCCCGGTGGCGGCCGAGCGCAGGGTGTAGCCCTCGGCGTCCGCCTTGCCGTCATGGTCGACGTCCAGCTTCGGGTCGACCGACAGCCGGATGACGGCCCCGCCCTTGCCTCCGCGGCCCTTGATCACGTCGCCGAGCGCCGAGCGCAGGTAGCCGGCCTCTCCGGACAGCGCGGCCGGGTTGCGGATCGTCGTCCGCCCGTCGATCGTCACCGTGCCCTGGCCGGCGGTCGCCGACAGCGGCTGCGGCAGCAGCCGCTGCTTGAGGGCCAGGTTCGCCCGCTGCGCGGTGTTGTCGGCGAACCGGATCGCCGCGGTCTGTACGGGGCGGTTGTCGCCGGAGAACGCCTTGGTCTGCTTCGGGTCGGCCGGATCGAGCAGCGTCTTGGCGGGCACCCACTCGGCGGGCCCGCCGTCGAAGGAGATGCTCCATCCCGCGGGCGCGTCGGTCTTCTGGACCGCCCACAGCTCGATGTTGATGTCGATCTGGCGGCGCTCGCCCGGCCCGAGGGGCTTGAATCCGCTGGTGGGCTTCAGGACGTACAGGTCACCGCTCTGCGCGTTGTCGGCGTGGGCCACGGACAGGCCCTGGCCGGCCAGCTGCGCACGCGCCGTGTCGCCCGCCGTGCCCGGCAGGACGGCGGCGGGCCTGCGTACGGAGTTGAAGTACAACGCCCAGTTCCCGCCGAGGGAGCACCGGCCGCCCCGGTTGGCCAGTGTGAGACGGGCGAGGAAGTACTGCGCGTCGGTGACGGTGTGGTCGATCGGCTGGAAGGTGACGGACAGGTCCCGCCCGCGGGGGTGACAGGCACTGGTCACCGCGTGCGCGGGAGCCGTGGTCAGGACGAAGGATGAGGCCAGCGCCGTCGCCGCAAGCAGGCGGAGCGCTGCCGATCTGATCGGGGTGCTCATAGGGAAAAGGTCGCTCTCCTGGGAGTTCGGTGGGAGCCATCGTCGCCGGATGGCAGGACGTGCGGAAGGACTTAGCGGGGCGGGGAGACGGGGTCAGGGACCGTCGCGAGGCCAGGGTTCAGACACAAATAGGAAACTAACCTGTTTATTTCTCTGGGCGCAATGAGTCCGCTGACCTCGTTCGGCCATGAAGGTTGAGGTCAGGACCTCTGACCGGTGGGGTCAGCCGTGCCCCCACACTAGGCTCGGAGGCGTGATCAACGGCGCACGAGACGAGGGGACCGCTCCGCGCGGTGACGACCACCCGCCTGCGGCGCGGGAGAGCGCCGGCCGTAGTGCGACGGCGGGGAACCACGCCTCCCCGCGACGGCCGGACGCGGCGTCGAGTGTCCGGGCGGGCCGTGATCCGCGCCGCCGCAGGGCCCTGCTGGAGGCCGCCGACCGGATCATCCTCCGCGAGGGACCGGAGGCGTCGATGGCCGCGATCGCCTCCGAGGCCGGCATCAGCAAGCCAATCCTCTACCGGCACTTCGGCGACAAGTCCGGTCTCTACCAGGCCCTCGCCGAGCGGCACACGCGGGCGCTGATGGACGCCGTCCGCACCGCCTTCCTACGGCCCGGCGACATTCGCACACGCTCCCGTGCGGCGATCGACACCTACCTCGCCGCCATCGCCGCCAACCGGCACCTCTACCGATTCCTCGTGCACCGGGCCAGCGCCGAGGACACCGCCACGCACAGCGCGATGGGCACGGTCATCCGCGGCCTCGGCGGCGAGATCGCCGAGATCCTCCTTCGGGAGGGCCTGCTGCCCGACCCGGTCCGCGTGCACATCTGGAGCCACGCCACGGTCGGCATGGTCCAGGCGGCGGGGGAGTGGTGGCTGGACCACCCCGAGGTCCCCCGCGAGACCGTCACCGACGGCATCGTCGACCTCCTCCTCGACGGCCTCCCCGAGGCCACCCGCCGCTGAGAGACCCCGACCGCCTCACGGCTCGTCGGTGGACGCGGCAGGCAGGTCGAGCCCGGCGAACGCCCACTCGGCGTACGTCACCAACTGCGGATCCGATCTGATGTAGTCCGGGTGGAAAGTCCGGATCGTCGGATTGAACCCGTCAACAGCGGCGGCAACGTCCGTACATCCCGGCGGTGGCGTGCAGAAGGCTCGGTCAGCGGGACGCAGTCCATGCCGCGAATGGGATGAAGTATGGCAACCACGGCCTCTATGGGGCCGGTTGTCGAGACTTCTGCACGCGTCAGCGGCGGCCGTTCCCGGGATCCTCGATCTGAATGGCGACGGCCGCCCCGTGAGGGACGGCCGCCGCGGTGTCGGGGGCGACAGGGTTAGGCGAGCTCCGCCTCGATCTCACGGGTGCCCGTCGTGACCTTCGGATCGCCCTCGTCGGCGTAGTAGTCGTCCGGGCGGGTGGCGTCGACGCCGTCGGCGGCCTTGACCGCCTTGAGGACGAGCGTCGCGATGACGCCGACGACCAGGTTCACGAGCAGCGCGAGAATGCCCGTGTACACCGTCACCTTCGTGTCGAACCCGAGGTCGCTCAGCGGGTATGCCGAGCCGCCGAAGTGCGCCTTGTGCGTTGTCGGGTTCGGGATGCGGTACAGCATCCACAGGCCCGCCGCCAGGCCCGCGGCCCAGCCGGCCATCAGCCCGCCCCGGTGGAACCACCGGGTGACCAGGCCGAGCCCGACCGACGGTAGCGTCTGCAGGATGATGACGCCGCCGATCAGCTGCAGGTCGATGGAGAACTGCGGGTCGAGCAGCAGGATGCACGCGACCGCGCCGACCTTGACGACCAGCGAGACCAGCTTGCTGACCTTCGCCTCCTCGGCCTCGCTCGCGTCCCGGCGGAAGTACTCCCGGTAGATGTTGCGGGTGAAGAGGTTGGCCGCGGCGATGGACATGATCGCCGCCGGGACGAGCGCGCCGATGCCGATGGCCGCGTACGCCACGCCGGTGAACCAGCTCGGGAACATGTGGTCGAACAGCAGCGGGACGATCGTGTTGCCGTCGGCCTTGCCCTTGGCGGTGATCGGCTTGATGCCCGCCGCGATGGCCATGAAGCCGAGCAGCGCGATGAGCCCGAGCACGAAGCTGTACGCCGGCAGCGCGGCCATGTTCCGCTTGATGACGTTGCGGTTCTTGCTGGCCAGCACGCCGGTGACGCTGTGCGGGTACAGGAACAGTGCCAGCGCCGAGCCCAGCGCGAGCATCGCGTAGTTGAGCTGGTTGTTCGCGTTGAGCAGGGTGCCGTCCGCCGGGGCGGGCGTCTTGTCGAACTTCGCCTGCGCCGCGCCGAAGACGTGTCCCCAGCCGCCCAGCTTGTGTGGGATGTACAGCACGGCCACGATGATCACGAGGTAGATCAGCGCGTCCTTGATGAACGCGATCAGCGCCGGCGCCCGCAGCCCCGACTGGTAGGTGTAGGCCGCCAGGATCGCGAACGCGATGATGATCGGCAGGTGGCCGGTCACGCCCATGGCCTTCAGCGTCGCCTCGATGCCGACGAGCTGCAGGGCGATGTACGGCATGGTCGCGACGATGCCGGTGATGGCGATCAACAGGGCGAGCAGCGGCGAGCCGAACCGCGCGCGGACGAAGTCGGCGGGCGTGACGAAGCCGTGCACGTGCGACACCGACCACAGGCGGATCAGCACGAGGAAGACCAGCGGGTAGACGACGACCGTGTACGGCACGGCGTAGAAACCCGCCGCGCCCGCGCCGAAGACCAGCGCGGGAACCGCGACGAACGTGTATGCGGTGTAGAGGTCGCCGCCGATGAGGAACCAGGTGATCCACGAGCCGAAGCTGCGGCCGCCCAGGCCCCACTCGTCGAGGCTGTGCATGGTGTCCGGGCGGCGCCAGCGGGCGGCGACGAAGCCCAGCGCGCTGACGAGGACGAAGAGGACACCGAAGACGATGATCTCGGTGAGGTGTCGGCCGGTCATCGTGTCAGCCCTCCTTCTTGCCGGAGCCGCGCCGCGTCATCAGGTACACCACGGTCGTGCAGCTGACGCCGAGGATGATGAACGCGAACTGGGCCCAGTAGAAGAACGGGAATCCGGCCAGCCGTGGCTTGTCCTTGTTGAATAGGAATGTCAGGAGCGGCACGACGACCGGAAGGACGAGCAGCCAGTTCCAGGGGCTGCGGTCGCCGCGGCGCGGCCTGGTGTTGGTCTCGGCCAACGGTCCTCCTCATTGGGGCGAAAGCACGCGACAAGGCCGTCCTTGGGGCATTCTGGACGGCCTTAATGGGATTTCTTAACACAAATTTCACCAGAGCCGGGTCTCGGTTCGGTCTCGGCACCGTACGGCTTCGGACTCCGCGCGCCGCCGAGCCGTACACTCCGCGCCGCCCCGGGCTACGGTGGTGCGACGCTCCATCCGTGCGTCGGGCGGCGACGAGGCGCGTACGCGGCGCCGTGCCCGTCGAGGCGGGTGCTCGCCGCCCAGCCGCGTCGGTGGCGTGGCCCGTCACGACCGGGTAGCCTTCGACCTATGCGAACCCAGCCGATCCAGTGGTGGTGGCGCCGCTAGGCGGCGCGGGTTACGCATTCTCTGACACCGCAACGACCGCCTTCGTCCGGCGGTCGTGTCACATATCCGCCGGAGAAGGCCCGATATCGAGGGGCCGATCGTGCAGACGACGACCGAGTATGTGACGGCCGGCGGCGTACATGTCACACGTACCGCCACGCCGGTGGACTCCGCGCGCAAGACCGACGCGCTCGACGCGCTCGTCCAGGCAGTGGGGGAGCGCCGAGGCGGCGTGCTCAGTTCGGGCATGGAGTATCCCGGCCGGTACAGCCGGTGGCACATGGCCTACGTCGACCCGTGCCTGGAGATCGTCGCGCGGGGCCGCCGGCTCGCGGTCCGCGCGCTGAACGACCGGGGTCGCGTGCTCCTGCCCGCCGTGTCCGAGGCGGTCGCCGCCACCGGCGAGCCCGCGGACATCCCGGACGGCATCGAGGTCTTCGTGCCCTCCACCGACGAGGTGTTCACCGAGGAGGAGCGCAGCCGCCGGCCCACCGTCTTCACCGCGCTGCGGGCCGTCACCGACCTGTTCCGCGGCGAGGACCCGCACCTCGGCCTGTACGGTGCCTTCGGCTACGACCTGGCGTTCCAGTTCGAGCCCATCCGGTTGAACATCGACCGTCCGTCCGACCAGCGTGACCTCGTCCTCCACCTCGCCGACGAGATGATCGTGGTGGACCGCAAGCGCGAGACCTCGGCCCGCATGGTGTACGACTTCGAGATCGGCGGCGTCAGCACGCGCGGCATGCCGAGGCTGACGAAGCCGACCCCCGTCCCGCGGGCCGGCGAGCTGCCCCCGCAGCCGACGCCGGGTGCCTACGCCGAGGTCGTCCGCGAGGCGAAGGAGAAATTCGTCCGCGGCGACCTGTTCGAGGTCGTCCCTGGCCACGTCATGTACGGGCCGTGCGACTCCCCGGCGGCGTTCTTCGAGCGGCTCCGGGTCACGAACCCGGCCCCGTACGAGTTCTTCTTCAACCTCGGAGAGGGGGAGTACCTCGTCGGCGCGTCCCCGGAGATGTTCGTGCGCGTCACCGGCGACCGCGTCGAGACCTGCCCGATCTCCGGGACGATCCGGCGCGGCGGCGACCCCCTCGAGGACGCCGACAACATCCGCGAGCTGCTGAACTCGGCCAAGGACGAGTCCGAGCTGACCATGTGCACCGACGTCGACCGCAACGACAAGTCGCGCGTCTGCGTCCCCGGCAGCGTCAAGGTGATCGGCCGGCGGCAGATCGAGATGTACTCCCGGCTGATCCACACCGTCGACCACATCGAGGGCCGGCTGCGCCCGGGCTACGACGCGCTCGACGCGTTCCTCACCCACATGTGGGCGGTCACCGTGACCGGCGCGCCGAAGACCTGGGCGATGCAGTTCATCGAGGACCACGAGGAGACGCCGCGCCGCTGGTACGGCGGCGCCGTCGGCTGCATCGCCTTCGACGGCTCGATGAACACCGGCCTGACGCTGCGCACCGCGCAGATCCGCGACGGGGTCGCCGCCGTACGGGCCGGGGCGACCCTGCTGTACGACTCCGACCCCGACGCCGAGGAGCGCGAGACCTATCTCAAGGCCCGCGCGCTGCTCGAGGCCCTGTCCCCGTCCGGCGCGGATCAGGCCGCCGCCGGCGCAGCGGCGCGAGAGCACGCCGGCGAGGGGCTGACCGTCCTGCTCGTCGACCACCAGGACTCCTTCGTCAACACCCTCGCCGACTACTTCCGGCAGCAGGGCGCGGACGTGACCACGCTGCGGTTCGGCTTCCCCGACAAGATGCTGGACGAGATCCGGCCCGACCTGGTGGTGCTGTCGCCCGGCCCCGGCCGGCCGTCGGACTTCGACACCGCGGCCCTGCTCGACGCCGTCTACGCCCGCGACATCCCGGCGTTCGGCGTCTGCCTCGGCCTGCAGGCCATGGTCGAGCACGCCGGCGGCGAGCTCGCCCTGCTCCCCGAACCGGCGCACGGCAAACCGGGCCGCGTGGCGGTCGGCGGTGGCGACCTGTTCACAGGGTTGCCCGCCGAGTTCACGGCGGCCCGCTACCACTCGCTGCACGCCAAGGCGGATCAGGTCCGCGGCGAATTCGTGGCCACCGCGATGCTCGACGACGTCGTCATGGCCATCGAGGACCCGGTCAAGCGGCGGTGGGCGGTGCAGTTCCACCCGGAGTCCATCCTCACCGCGACCGGGGAGACCGGGCACCGGATCGTCAGCAACGTGCTGCGCCTGTGCCGCAAGGCCCCACGCTGACGACCGCGACGTGAGGAGGGCGGTCGGCAGCCGAGCAACGCCCTCTGGCGTGCCTCTGGCACGACGAAGGCCGCCTGCGGAGGGAGCGAGGACGGGCGAGCGGCTCAGGGGCGGCTCCCGCCTGGCGGTGCCCGGGGCCGGCCGTGCGGCATGGGCGGCCCCGGGCCCGGGAATTGATCAGGCGTGAAGGCCGGTGACGC
This sequence comes from Actinoallomurus purpureus, assembly GCF_024055795.1. Lineage (GTDB taxonomy): Bacteria > Actinomycetota > Actinomycetes > Streptosporangiales > Streptosporangiaceae > Actinoallomurus > Actinoallomurus purpureus. The sequence continues at coordinate 88,333 of NZ_JAMXMY010000001.1, forward strand.
GTTCGACGAGGCCCTGGCGATGCCGCTCGTCGACCAGCACTGCCACGGCGTACGCCGCGACGAGCTCACCCGCGCCGCCTTCGAGGGACTCATCACCGAAGGCGGTCCGTCGCCGGCTGGGACCACGCACTTCGACAGCCCGGTCGGCCTGGCGGTCCGCCGCTGGTGCGCGCCCGTCCTCGGCCTCGAACCGTACGCCGCTCCCGACATCTACCTCGACCGGCGGGCGGAGCTGGGGGCCGAGGAGGCGAACCGGCGGCTGCTCCGCGTCGCCGGCATCGCCGACTTCTGCGTCGACACCGGCCTGGCCGGCGAGGATTTGCTGACTCCCGCGGAGATGGGACGCCTCGGCGAAGCCAGGGCGCACGAGATCGTGCGGATCGAGGCGGTGGCCGAGGAGGTGGCCGTCCGCAGCCCTCCGGCGACGGCGTACGCCGCCGAGCTCACCGACGCGCTCGCGCGCCGTGCGGACCGGGCCGTCGGGTTCAAGACGGTCATCGCCTACCGGATCGGCCTGGACTTCGACCCGCGCCCGCCCGGGCCACGGGAGGTCACGGCGGCCGCGGCGCGGTGGCTCGGCGGGTCCGGACGGCTCACCGACCCGGTGCTGCTGCGGCACGCCCTGTGGGCCGGAGCCGAGATCGCCGGCGACCGCGGGCTGCCGCTGCAGGTCCACACCGGGCTCGGCGACACGGACCTGTCACTGGCCCGGGCGAACCCCGCGCTGCTGACCGACTTCATCCGGGCGGTGCCCGCGTCGATCGTGCTCCTGCACTGCTACCCGTACGTCCGGGAGGCCGCCTATCTGGCCGCGGTGTTCCCGCACGTGCACGCCGACATCGGGCTGACCGTCACCTACACCGCCGCGTCGTCGGCGCGGGTGATCGCCGAGGTCCTGGAGCTGGCGCCCTTCCACAAGATCCTCTTTAGCACCGACTGCTACGGCCTGGCGGAGCTGTGCCACCTCGGCGCCCACTACCACCGGCAGGGCCTGGCCACGGTCCTCACCGAGCGCTCGGGGGAGTGGTCGCCGGCCGACGCCGTCCGCATCACACGCCTGATCGGTGCCGACAACGCACGCCGCCTGTATCCGCTGAACGGATAGCGCGAAGTGATCGGGGTGTTCGTCCTGCAGGTTTGTGGGCTCAGTCGAACATCGCATCGATCGAGTTGATCGTGGCGGCGCGCTCCACCCAGGTTTCGAGCACGGCGAGATCGGTGCACCCGGTGATGCGCTCACGTACCTCGTCGGAGACCGGAATGCCCCGCGCCCCGAGCACCTTGAGGATCGCCGTCGACTCCCCCTCGGCCTTGCCCTCGGCCTTGCCCTCCGCCTTGCCCTCCGCCTTGCCTTGGGCGACGTACCTGCGTGCGAAGTCGCTTTTGTACTCGTATGTTTCGCTCAACATCATTTTCTCCAGCTCCTTCTTCGCGATCTGCGGAAGGACCGCGCACACGATGTCAATGTACAGTTTGGCGCGCTCGTCATCGATGGAGGCCGCTCCCGCGAGCAGCGCGTCGAACACCTCGTGCCGCTGTGGCCCCATGCCGTGTGTCATGGCCGACAGCGTCGCGAGCTCGGGGGAGCGCACGGCATCCTGCCGGTCGGTCACGACAGGGATGGCGCTTGGCCCGAGCACCAGCGGCGTCAGCGTCCAGCCGGGATGCCCGAGGTCGATGGGTTGCGCGCACCAGTCGCCCACCCTCGAACTGAGGCATATGACCAGCAGGATCACCGGGCAGCGCTTCCGCGCGCGCAGACCGGCAAGGTAGACCGGCCAGCTCCAACGTTTGTCCGGGTCGCGCTTGCGCTGTACCTCGACCACCACGGTCAGCACCGGATCGCCGGACTCGTAGGTGACGACCTTGTCGGCGCGGAATTCGGCCGGATGCCACTCGGTGAGGTCTCCCGACTCGATGCGCGCCTTGTCGTAGGCGGGAACCGGGACATTTAATGCGTTTTGGAGGACTTCTGCTGCGAGGTCGGGGCGATTTTCGAAAAGCATCGTGAGCGCTTCGTGTTCCAGGGATGGCATGGCCGGAACTTTAAACATGTATTGCCATCTCCGCGAATTGATCAGTTGCCAATCACCATAATTTCCGGTTCGGTATTTTATGTGGCGTTATAGCGGGCTTATTTCGACGCGGTTGTCGTGGAAGACGGCGCCGCCGCCCATGTCGGAGTCGCGCTCGTCGACGGTGGCGTTCACGGTCGCGCCGCCGTTGAACTTCGCCCAGTGCCCCTTCGACGTCGCCGCCACGCCCGGCCGTACGCGGTCGGACACCTGCGCGACGGCCTCGAACGATCCTCGGTCGTTCGACACCCGGATGGGCGCCCCGTCGGTGATGCCGCGCGTGGCGGCGTCGTCCGGGTGCACGGTGACCGTCGGCGCTCCCGAGCGCCGGCGCAGCTCCGGGTTGTTGCCGAACGTCGTGTTGAGGAAGTGGTGCGACGCCGCCGAGATGAGAACGAGCCCGTCACCGGGGTCGGCCGGCGGCGTGTAGCCGGGCAGCGGGTCGTGTCCGGCCCGCGTCGCCCGCTTCGAGAAGAACTCCAGCCGGCCCGACGTCGTGGGGAACCCGTCGGCGAAGGGCAGGAACGGCCGGGCGACGTTCAACCGGGCGAACCCCTCCTTCCGCAGCGCCTCCACGGTGATCCCGGCGAGCGACGGGTGCGGGAAGTCGATCAGCTGCCGGGCCAGGTCCTCGTCGGAGTCGTACAGGCTCGGCTCGGTCAGGCCCATCCGGCGCGCCAGGCGGCGGAACGTCTCCGACGTGGACAGGCACTCGCCCGGCGGCGCGACCGCCGGTTCGTTCCACACGAGGTACAGGTGTCCGTACCCGGCGATGACGTCCAGGTGCTCGGTCTGCATCGTCGCGGGCAGCACGATGTCGGCGTAGTCGGTCGTGTCGGTCGGGAAGTGTTCGAGGACCACGGTGAACAGGTCTTCGCGCGTCAGGCCCCGGCGCACCTTCGTCTGGTGCGGGTTGCTGCCCACCGGATTCGCGGCGATGACGAACAGCGCCTTGACCGGCGGGCCGTCCACGTCGAGCAGACCCTCGCCGAGCCGCGTCATCGACAGTGTGCGCACCGGGTGCGGTAGCAGGTCGATCCGCACCAGACCCGGCAGGTTCAGCTTGAAGTGCCCGCTCGTCGAGTAGCACAGCCCGCCGCCGGGCAGTGCCCAGTCGCCGGTCACACCCGGCAGGCAGGCGAGCGTGCGCAGCGCCATGCCGCCGCCCGCGTGGCGCTGCATGCCCTGCGTGGCGCGGATCGCGGTCGGCCGGGTCCGGGCGATCCGCTCGCCGAGCGCGACGATGTGCTCCTCCGGCAGACCGGTGATCTCCGCGACGCGGGCGGGCGGGAACTCCTCGATCCGGGCCCGGAACTCCTCCCAGCCCAGGGTGTGCCGGTCGATGAACTCCTGGTCGTGCGCGCCCAGCCGCACGATCACGTGCATCAGCCCGAGGGCCAGCGCCGCGTCCGTGCCGGGCAGCGGGGCCAGGTGCTCGTCGGCCTGCGCCGCCGTGCGGGTGCGTACCGGATCGATCGCGACGACGTACGCGCCGTCGCGCCGGGCGTCCTGGATGAACTTCCACACGTGGTGACCGCTGGTCAGCGGGTTCGTGCCCCACAGCACGATCAGCTTCGAGCGGGCGAAGTCCTCCGGGTCCATGCCGCCGGCCGTGCCGAGGGTGTACTTCAGCCCCCTGCTGCCGGCGATGGAGCAGATCGTCGGATCGTGGATCGACGCGCCGAGCACGTTGAAGAAGCGGCGGCCGGCGAAGCCCTCCAGGCCCTGGATGTAGCCGAGGGACCCGGTGCCGTGGAACGGCCAGATCGCCGGCCCGCCGTACGTCTGCCGGATCTCACCGAGCCGGGAGGCGATCTCGTCGAGGGCCTCGTCCCAGCTGATCCGCTCGAACCGGCCCTCGCCCTTGCGGCCGACGCGACGCATCGGATGCAGGATCCGGTCGGTGGCCCTGGTCTGCTCGAGGTACCGGTTGACCTTGACGCACAGCGCCCCGCGGGTCACCGGGTGGGCCGGGTTGCCCCGCATGCCCACCGCCTCGCCGTCCTCGACGCTCACCACCCAGGAGCACGCGTCCGGGCAGTCCAGCGGGCACGCGCCCCAGACCTTGTTCAAACCTCTCCCTCGAAGTGTTCGGCCAGATAGGCCTCGATGTCGGCGCCGTCGGGAGCGGCGAGCACATGCCGCACCCAGGCACGCCGCTCGAAGTCGGTGACGGCGAGCTCCCGCGCGGACCCGATGGCGGGGGTCGGGTGCGGCCGCATGGCGCCGAGCCGGTTCGGCAGCGCGGAGAAGATGCGCTGATGGATCTCGTTCTCCCCGGCCCACCAGTCGTACAGCACGAAGGCGTAGCCGGCGGCCTCGTGGACGACGACGAAGCCGACGCCGTACCGGTCGATGTCGTACGGATCGTCGCCGCCAGTGTGCGCCGCCGGGTGCGGCAGCGCCGTGGGGACCAGCAGCTCGGCGGTCCTCACCAGCTCGGGCCGGGGACCCTCGCCGTCCGCGGCGATGCCGTAGAACTTCAGCCGCCAGCCGGCCGACTCGTGCAGCTTGAGGAAGCTGATCGGCCGGGGCCGATAGGCGCCGGTCCTGGTGATCGTGGTCTCGGTCACGGCTCCTCCTGGGACAGGGGCTCCCCATAGTTATACCCGTCATCACCGTCGCGATAAGACGGCCCTTACAGGCCGATCGCCGGCGGTCGGCGGGTGGTACCCGCCGTGGAGGCGGCGCATCCCCTCTAGGCTTAGATCCCATGAAGAGCGTTGAACCCGAGGTCTACCTGGTCGCACGTCCCGAGCTCGACTACGACGAGGTGGCGCGCTACCTCGCCGAGGTGGGGGGCGAGGGCTGGCTGGAGCGACTCGACCGCGGCGATCTCGACGCGGAGCTGAACGACCCGGAGAACCTCGCGGAGTTCGCCGGACGGCTGTGCTACCGCTCCTGGGAACCGGGCCTGAACCCGAACGTGACGAGGGTCCGCACCGACCATGCGGCCTACCTGGAGAACATCCTCCGTAGTCTGCACGGCTCGGTGCTCGAACACGTCAGCTTCTCCTTCGTCCTGCACAACACCAGTCGTGTCCTGACTCACGAACTGGCTCGGCACCGGCCCGGCGTTGCGATCTCGCAGGAGTCGCTGCGCTTCGTAAGGCTCCAGGAGATCCCGTTCTGGTTCCCCGAGTGGGCGCAGGCGGACGCCGAACTGATGAAGCGGGCCACGGCCGTCCTCAGCCAGCTGGAGGAGTTCCAGGGGTGGATGGCCGAGCACTTCGGCCTCGACGACGAGGGCGTGCCGTTCGCCGAGAAGAAGCACAAGACCAGCTTCATGCGCCGGTTCGCGCCGGAGGGCGTCGCCACCGGCCTGGTCTGGACGGCGAACGTCCGCACGCTCCGGCACGTCATCGAAGCCCGTACGGCGGCGGGCGCCGAAGAGGAGATCCGCCTGCTCTTCGGCAAGGTGGCCGAGCTCATGCGCAAGGAGGCCCCGTCCCTGTTCGGCGACTACGCCGTCGAGGACGGCGCCTGGACCCCGAAGTGGCGCAAGGTCTGACACCGGTGTGCTCGCGTGATCATTGATCTTCTCGCGCGAAGGCAGGGCCCGTGAGTCGTCTCCCCCGCCGCCTTGCGGTGGTCTCCGCGTCGGTGCAGGCCCCCTGGACCATCACCGCGTGAGCACCGCCTGGGTCTGGGTGGTCTGGGCGACCCGGCGACCGTCGGCGTCGTAGAGGTCGGTCTGCACGACGATGGTCGTCCGGCCCGTGTGCAGGGGACGGGCCACCGCCCGCACCTCTCCGTCCCGTACGCCGCGGAAGAATCGCGTGCTCGTCTCGACCGTGGTGGTGTTCGCGCCCGGCGGCAGGTTCAGGAAGGCACAGGCCGCGCCGACGCTGTCGGCGAGCGTGATGAGGGCACCGCCGTGCATGACGCCGCCGGCGGTGCAGCGCTCCGGCGTCCAGGGAAGCCGGCCGGTGACCTCCTCGGCGGACGCCGAGTCGATCACCACGCCGGTGGCCTGCGCGAAGGGCATGGCGGACAGGAGGTCGTCGGGAGAGATCATGACGACAGTCTGCCGACGACGGGCGCGATGTCCATTACCTGCCAGGTCATCGCCCTTAGCGGCAGGCGAGGTCGAGGGCGACCGCGGCGCTCCAGGACTGGGGCCTGCTGCCGAGCGGATGCGCGGTGAACGGCTGGTAGTACTCGGCGAACACCCCGTCGGTGAGCTGGTAGAGGGCGGCCTCGCGCAGCCGTTCGGCGGCGTCGTGTTCCCCGGACCGCTCCAGGCCCCAGATGATCAGCAGGTTCATCGGCGGCCACTGCGGGCCGCGCCAGTACCTCGCGACGTCGAACTCCGGTGCCTCCGGGCTGGTGCTGGGCGGCAGCGGATAGGCGAACTCCGGATTCCCGCACCAGGCGGGGGAGTGCAGCAGGCCGACCAGGCGGCGCTGGCGCTCCGCGTCCAGCCCGCCGGACAGGAGAGGCGCGAACCCGGCGATGGTCTTCGTGCGCAGGGTCGTGTCCGTGCGCAGGTCCACGTCGGCGGCGAACCCGTCGTCGTCGGCTGTGCCGAGCACGCCGTGGCGGAAGCGCCCGGCGTATCCGAGCAGTTCGTCGACGGCGCCCAGGCCGAGCTCGTCGCCGACGCGGGCCAGATCCTCGTTCGCGGCCGCGAAGACGGCGCTGGCGAAGACGTCGGCGACGCGGAAGCTGAGCGACTTGCGGGCGAGTTCGTCGTCGTACCGCGCCTGCCGGAGCTCCTCGATCAGCCACTGGTACTTCACGTAGTCCGCGTCGGTCGGGCGCTGCGACTGCTCGCCCAGGGCCTCCAGGTCGGACCGGCGGAACGGCCGGAAGTCGGCATCGGGGACGACGTCGGCGTAGGGGGCGTCCCAGCGGGGGGAGTTGTCCATCCCGCTCTCCCAGCCGTGATAGATCATCAGCAGGCCCCGGCCGTCGGCGTCACGGTGGTCCGCCAGGTAGCGGTGCCAGGTGAGCAGCTTGGGCCACAGCGCGCGGATCCGCGCGACGACGTCGCGCCGCTCGGCGGCGTCCGCGCCGCGCGTCGCGTCGAGGATCCGCAGCAGGGCGAGCCCGTGCACGGGCGGCTGGATCAGTCCGCTGGTCGCGGCGTGGTCCGGTGCGTGGGGCGAGGTCTCCTTCGACGCCCACCGGTCCGGCCCCGGCTCGTACAGCGGAGCGTTCGCGGAGAAGACGATGTGCGGGACCATGCCGTTGCCCCACTGCGCCGCGAACAGCGTCTCCAGCTCGGTCAGCGCCCGGCTCGCCGACATGCGCGCCAGCCCGATCGCGATGAACGCCGCGTCCCAGCTCCACATGTGCGGGTAGAGGCGGGGAGCCGCCACCGTGAGGGAGCCCCGATCGTTGCCGCGCAGGACCTCCGCGGCCCGCTCGGCGACCTCCGCCCGGCTCAGTCGGTTCACCACCCAAAGCCGATGGCGATCGGGTCTCGGTCTGTCGCTGTCCGTCATCTCGATTTCTCCGCACCAGTGGACTTTGTCCGGCATGGTGGCAACTTCGTCCATGATCATAGACATAGTCGCCCACACCGATCCTGCGCCGTCGCTCCGGGCGTGACAAGTGACGTGCCTGTAACCGCTGTGTAACTTTCGTAACCCATGTGAAACGGCGGCGGGAATCCGGTTCGCAGCGCCCTCGCGCGGGACGACCGACGCATGCGCGCGGCCCGCGGGCACCGATCCGGCGGCGCTTCGCGACGGCCTCGGAACCCAGTGCTCGGCGGCTCTCCGGTACGGGCCCAGAACCCGGTCCGCAGCGGTTCGGAGGGTCCTCCGGCACGGGCTCAGGGTCCGGTGCGCAGCGGCTCGGCGGCGGCGATCCGGGCGTCGACGACCTCGGGGGAGAAGACCCGGTCGATGACCATGGACGCGGCGCCGACCACGCCGGCGCGCGGGCCCAGGCGCCCCTCGCCGATCTGCAGCCCGCGGGTGGAACGGTACTGCACGCCCCGGAAGACGACCTCGCGGATCTCCCCGACCAGGTGCTCGCCCGCACCCGCCAGCGACCCGGAGATGATGAGGGAGCCGGGGTTGACCACGCTCACGACCACCGCCAGGACCTCGCCGAGCGTGCGCCCGGCCTCCCGGGTCAGGCGGACCGCCTCGGGATGGCCGGCCAGCGCGAGACGGGCGACGTCGGACGCGTCGCGGATCGACGGGTCGACCGCCGCGAGCTCGCGTGCCAGCGCGGCGCCGCCCGCCACCGCGGCGAGACAGCCGCGCGACCCGCACGAGCACACCGCGTCGTCGCGGCCCGGAACCCGCACGTGGCCGATCTCGCCCGCCGCTCCGCCGACCCCGCGCAGCACCTGCCCGCCCTCCACGATGCCGGCGCCGATGCCGGTCGCCACCTTGACGAGCAGGACCGGCGGCCCCTCGGGGCCGGCGGCGGTGTACTCGCCGAGCGCCATGACGTTCGCGTCGTTGTCGAGCATGATCGGGCCGGGGAACTCCGCGGCGAGCGCGGCGGGGATGTCGTACCGCTCCCATCCCGGGGCGATCGGGGTCTGGACCGTACGGCCCGTGCGCACGTCCACCGGGCACGGCAGGCCGATGCCCACACCGCACACCTCGGCGACCGACCGGCCGCAGTCGGCGAGGAGATCACGGAACCGGGCCGTCACCCAGGCGATGGCCTTCTCCGGTCCCTCGGAGCTGAGCGTCCGGCCGGTCGTCTCGCCGAGCGCCCGGCCCGCGAGATCCGTCACCGCGACCCGGCCGTGCGTCGCCCCCAGGTCGGCGGCGAGCACCACGGCGGACCCTTCGTCGATCTCCAGGAGGCTGGGGCGGCGGCCTCCGGTCGAGGCGTCGACGCCTCCCTCGCGTACGTAACCGGCGCCGACCAGCTGATCCACGCGCTGCGCGACCGTCGACCGGGCCAGCCCGGTGAGCTCCATCAGATCGCGGCGGGTGCGCGCCGCCCCGGCCCGGATGAACTGCAGGAGGTGCCCGGCCGAGGGCGCGCTGACGTTCGGCATGCCGTCGACCCCCTCTCCTCGGCGGCGCGCGGCGGGGCCCGGGCGAGCGCGTCACCGCGGGCGGAATGCGCCGTCAGGAGGAATTTTCCCATGAGACGCCAGTGCGCCGCGCCGACCGGGTTCCCGGCCCGCCCCGGCGGGCGAACGGCGTCATCGCGTCGACTACCTCACAGGTAATCGCCGCGGACCACGGTGCCCGATAACGTCTGGTCGTCATGGTCACCACAACGACTTCCACGCGCCCCGTCGGCGACCTGCTGCGCGACTGGCGTCACCGCCGGCGGCTCAGCCAGCTGGAGCTGGCACTCGACGCCGACGTCTCCACCCGTCACCTCAGTTTCGTCGAGACGGGCCGTTCCCACCCGAGCCGCGAGATGGTCCTCCGGCTGGCCGAGCGGCTCGACGTGCCCCTGCGCGAGCGCAACGATCTCCTGATCGCGGCGGGGTACGCGCCGGTGTACTCGCAGCGCTCGATCGACGCGCCGGAGATGGGCCCGGCGCGCCAGGCACTCGTCCGGGTCCTGGACGGGCACGAGCCGTATCCCGCGCTCGTCGTCGACCGGTTCTGGAACCTCGTCATGGCCAACAACGCCGCCATGCTCTTCCTGGAGGACGTGCCCGACGAACTGGTCCGTCCTCCGGTGAACGTCCACCGGCTCGCCCTGCACCCGAAGGGACTGGCGTCCCGCGTCGTCAACCTCCCGGAGGTGCGGGCGCATCTCGTCGCCCGGATGGCGCGCCAGGTGTCGCTCACCGGAGATCCGGAGCTCGCCGCGCTGCACGAGGAGACGAAGGCGTACGGTCCCGACGTCAACGAGGACCCGGCCCATGGGTCGACCTACGACATCGCGCTGCCCACCAGCCTGCGGTACGGCGACCGGGTGCTGAGCTTCTTCAGCACGGTGACGACGTTCGGCGCGGCCGCGGACATCACGCTCGCCGAGCTCGCCATCGAGGCATTCTTCCCGGCGGACGACGAGACGGCGGCGGTGCTCCGCGAGCGCGCGGAGTCAGGACACTAGGGCGGGTAGGTCGCCGGAGCGCCCGGCCGTGCGGGCGTCAGCGGTCGGGTGCGTCGTAGTGGATCCGTGCGGCCGGAACGCCCAGCTCCTGGAGGTTCGTGACGGTTCGCGAGACCATCCCGGGCGGCCCGGCGACGTACACGTCGTGACCGGACCAGTCCTGGAAGCGGTCGAGGACGTCGGGCACGAGCCCCCGTACGCCGTCGAAGGCCGGATCCTCCGAGACGACGGGCACCGCGTGGAACCGCGGCCGGCCGGACGCGAGCGCCTGGAGGGCCGGCAGGTCGTACAGGTCCGCGGTGGTGCGCGCGCCGAACAGTAGATGGACGTCGCGGTCCTCCCAGGTCCGGAGGGCCTCCTCCGCCAGCGCCTTCACGGGGCCGAGCCCGGTGCCGCCCGCCACGCACAGGACGTCGCGGTCGGATTCGGCGTCGAGGACCATGCCGCCCGACGCGCGCCCGAGCAGGAGCGCGTCGCCGACCGCGGTATGGCGGACGAGCGCCCCGCTCACCCACCCCGCCGGCACCGCTCGTACGTGGAAGCGCAGTAGCCCGTCGTCGCCCGGCGCGTTCGCGATCGAGTACGGCCGCCACACTCGGGGCCAGCGGGAGGTCTGGACGGTGACGTACTGCCCGGCCTGGTATGACAGGGCCTCGCTCGGCCGTACGGTCAGCACCGCGATGTCCGGAGTGCGGCGGTCGTGCTCGACGACCTCCCCGATCCACCAGGGAGGTGCCTGCGCGGCGTCCTCTTCGGCGGCCTGGACCATGATCGCGGTCGCCGTGGCGTACATCGTGGTCCAGGCCGACTCCATCTCGGCGGTCCAGGCCTCGCCGGCGTACGCGCGGAGCGTCGCCAGCATCGCCCGGCCCATCGCGTCGTAGTGGTCCGGAGCGATCCCGAACTTGCGGTGGTCCCGCCCGAGCCGGGCGAGGAGGCCGGTGAAGGTCTCTGGATTGTCCAGGCTTCCGGTCATCTGGGAGAGGGCGTGGAACATCCGATCGCGCGGCGCGGTCATGCTCGAGGGGAAAAGTGCGCGAAGGCGTGGGTTCTCCGCGAAGAGGCGCCCGTAGAAATAGGCGATGCACTTTTCCGCGTGTGGCTCGATGAGTGCGTAGATTTCCTTGATCACCCGAGGTTTCAGTGATTCCACTGATTCCACTGCCCGTTCCCGTCGCTCGTTCCCGCCTGCCCCCGTGGAGCGAGTTTCGCATCTCACCAGGCAGAACATCAACCTCTTGGAGAGCGCTAATCCCGAGATGTACGAAGCGTAATCAAATGCGGATTATATGTGATCAGAGAGTAATTGCGGCTGATTGTCGGATACCGATCGGTATGAAATTGCTGAGGGCGTGCGCCTGGCTGCATACTGAGAACGATAGAAGAAATATCTACGAGTTTGAAGAAATCTCTACTTGGGATCTCCCTCGCGTACGGAAGGATGTTCCCGCGAAACTCGGGTCCTCGGGTCGTACGTGAGGGGGGCCTCAGGTGCAGGGCGGCCCGGACGTGCGACGCGTCACGGACGAGCGTCCACCGGCTCCGTCATGCGCCATGATGGCCCAGACCAACGAGACACCGCCGCAGGCGTTCGGGAGGAGGCTCTGGATGACAGGGTCGACGTACGGCACCGGGCCCGCACTCATCGGAATCACCACCGACCTGGAGCCCGCGCGCTGGAGCGACTGGGTACGCGAGGCGGCCCTGCTGCCCGCGTCGTACCTCCGTGCCCTCGAGCGCGCGCGAGCCGTGCCCGTGCTCGTCCCGCCGTCGCTCCGCGCAGCCGTCCCGGCACACGTCGAACGCCTCGACGGACTCGTCTTCGCGGGCGGCGCCGACCTGGACCCCAATCTCTACGGCGAGTCCCCGCACGAACGGACCGGTCCGCCGCAGCCGCACCGTGACCGCTTCGAGCTGACCCTGCTGCGCGCCGCGATCGAGACCGACCTGCCCTTCCTGGCGATCGGACGCGGCATGCAGGCGCTCAACGTCGTCCGGGAAGGCAGCCTGATCCAGCACCTGCCCGACGTCGTCGGCGGGGACGTCCACGCGCCGGCCTCCGGCCGGACGGGCACCCACCGGGTGCAGATCAGCGGCTCCAGCGCCCTGGGCCGGATCCTCGGCGAGCAGGCGGAGGTGGCCACCCGTCACCACCAGGCCGTCAAGCGCCTGGGCAAGGGGCTCGTCGCGGTCGCCTGGGCCGAAGACCAGGTCGTCGAGGCGGTCGAGCTGCAGGGCCACCGGTTCGGCATCGGCGTGCAGTGGCACCCCGAGGAGAGCGACGACCCGCGCCTGTTCGAGGCGTTCGTGCGAGCGGCGTCCGAAGGCCGTTTCTGAGCGGCCGGCCCGGCCGCGGTCGGAACGGGACGGCTTCGCGATCTTCGGGATAGGCTCAGGCCAGCCCAGCGCGGAGGTCGGACCGGTGAGCTATGAATCGTACGAGCGGCTGCGGATCGACTGGGCTCGCGAGGGCGTCCTCCGCGTGACGATCAGCGCCCCCGAACGCCTCAACGCCGTCGACGCGACCGGCCACCGGGAGCTCGCGCAGATCTGGCGGGACGCCGACGCGGACGAGGACGTACGCGCCGTGGTCGTGCGCGGAGCGGGCACCGCGTTCTCCGCCGGCGGCGACCTGGCCATGATCGAGGAGATGATGGCGGACTACGAGGTCCGCTCCCGGGTCCTGCGCGAGGCCCGCGACATCGTCTACAACGTTCTCAACTGCGGCAAGCCGGTCGTGAGTGCGATCCAGGGACCGGCCGTCGGCGCGGGCCTGGCCGTGGCTCTGCTCGCCGACATCTCGGTCGCGGGCCGCACCGCGAGGATCATCGACGGCCACACACGGCTCGGCGTCGCCGCCGGCGACCACGCCGCCGTCATCTGGCCACTGCTGTGCGGCATGGCCAAGGCGAAGTACCACCTCTTGCTCTGCGAACCGCTCACCGGTGAGGAGGCCGAGCGGATCGGTCTCGTCAGCGTCTGCGTCGACGACGACGCCGTGCACGACAAGGCCCTGGAGATCGCCGGCCGCCTGGCCGACGGCGCCGCCCAGGCGATCACGTTCACGAAGTACGCCCTCAACAACTGGCTGCGGATGGCCGGACCCGCCTTCGACGCGTCGCTGGCCCTGGAGTTCTACGGCTTCGGCGGCCCGGACCTGCGCGAGGGCGTCCAGGCGCTCCGCGAGAAGCGCCCACCGCGCTTCTGACCTAAAGCGAACCAGGGGACGCGGACCCGCCCGCCTCGCTCCGTATCGGCGCCCGCAGGTAGCGCGCGACCAGCCGGGCCAGGCGTTCGGCCACGACCTCGACCGGGTCCGTCGGCAGCATCACGTGACTCATCGTCAGGCGGATGACCACGTCGGCGATCTCGGCGACCTCCGCCGCGTCGAGCTCCGGCCACTGGCGCACGGCATGGCTGACGATGCGCTCCCGCGCGGCGAACAACACCGGCTCGGCGCGCGTCGTCATCAGGGGGAGCAGATCCCCGCTGCCCTCCCCGGTCAGCGTCGCCTTCTTCAACGGGTCGTCCGCGGCGGTCCGCAGGGTGTACGACACGGCGGCCGCGACCGCGGAGTACAGGTCGGCGTGGTCGGACAGCGCGGCGTCCACGCCATCGAGATACCGCTCGTTCTCCCGGAGGTTCAGCGCCTGCGCCAGGCCCCACTTGTCCCCGAACTCGTTGTACACCGTCTGCCGGCTGACCCCGACCGCATCGGCGACGTCCTGCATCCGGACCCCCCGGAACCCGCGCTCGATGATCAGGCCGGCGGCGGCGTCGAGCAGGTCTTCGTGGAGCCGACGACGTTGGTGCATGCTCTCAGACTCCCAGAGAGACGGCGGTGCGGGAACATCCCTGTCATCCGCGCGGCGGCGTGACGCGTCCTTACTCATGTGAGCAGGACGAGGAGAGATGTCATGAAGGTGTGGCCTCCGGGCAAGCGCCACCGCTCGGCTCCCGGCGCGCTCACCCGGCCCGCGTCGCGTCGAAACGGATCCGACCTCGCGGGCTGGGCGATCCGCGACGAGAAATTGCTGGTGGCGACCAGATTCGGTGGCGACGTAGAGCTCTATCACGCCTGGCGTGACCGTCTGTGGAGGGAGATGCACGATGCCGTGCACGATTCCCGCCCGGTGCGGAAGACCGCCGATGATGAGGAATATGTCGTAATGAAAGCCTTCGGCGGCGACTGGGCACAGTACCGTGTCTGTCGTGACCGGCTCCGCGAGGAGCTGTGGCAGATAATGAAGGTCACCGACGGGCGCTGAGCGCCCCATTTGACCGCCGCGTGGCCGGGGTCATCCCCCCGATCCCCGGCCGCGCGGCCCTGACTAGCAAAAACACCGGAACAGGACAAAACCCAGATCCCCGGTGACACGGTCTCCCTCTTGTTAAGAAGCGATCAGCGCAGGTCAGAGCCACTAGGTACGTCTGCAGAAGCTCGACTTCTGGGTGCGCAATCCGGACTACCTCGCCTTCGAGCTGATGAATGAGTACGAGGCAACGCCCGACGTACGTCGCCTGCTGGATTTGGCGTCCGAAATTCTGGAGTCCGAGGAGCCAGACCTGTGGCGCTTTGCGATGCTGCGCTACAAGTACGGGGCCTTCGAGGAACTCGATGACGCCCTAGCCCCGCTGGTCGAGCGCGAGCCGCTGCGTAAGACGCAGATCCTGGGTCAAGATCGGGTCGTGGAGCACATCTACTTCCTGCTCGAAGAGGGTCGGCGGGCGGCCCGGTCGATCGTGGCCGAGCCCTCCGTGTCAGGCTCAAGCGAGACAAGTGGGGATGGAGTTCCCAGAGTGGCATGAGCAGGGCGAGATTTGGTGTTGCAGACTGTGACGATGACGAAGCGCGACCTGGAGGCCGAGGGGCCTCGGGGTGATCGGCCGAAGCGCCGGCATTTCTCGGCTGAGTACAAGCTCCGCCCTCCATGGTTCGCCCGTTTGTTGGCGAGGTTGGATGCGGGGGACCAGCCGCTTTCCGGGTCGACGATCGGTCTGTATCGGAGGATCAGCGTGAGCGGATCTTCGAGAGGTTCGTACGCCTCGATGCCACGCGGGCCGCGGACGACGGCGGCGCCGGGCTCGGTCTCGCCATCGCGCGCGATGTGGTGGCGCGACACGGCGGATCGCTCGTCGTACGCGCCCGGCCGGGCGGCGGTGCCCTGTTCGAAGCCGCATTGCCGTTGAACCGACCCACGTACGTGGACACACCGTATCCGCTGCGCGTCCGGGGACGCCCGGAAGCACCGATAGCCCCGGGACAGCGCCGCCGGGGCCCAAGGGAGTGGGAGCAGGGTCAGATCGTCGCGGTATCGATCACGAATCGGTAACGG
This sequence comes from Actinoallomurus purpureus, assembly GCF_024055795.1. Lineage (GTDB taxonomy): Bacteria > Actinomycetota > Actinomycetes > Streptosporangiales > Streptosporangiaceae > Actinoallomurus > Actinoallomurus purpureus. The sequence continues at coordinate 103,742 of NZ_JAMXMY010000001.1, forward strand.
ACATCACTGTTGATCACCCGCTCGTACGCCTCGTTGATCTGGTCGGCGTGGATCAGCTCGATTTCGGCACCGAGGCCGTGCTCGGCGCAGAAGTCGAGCATCTCCTGGGTCTCGGGAATGCCGCCGATGCTCGAGCTGGTCAGGCTGCGCCGGTTGCCGAACACCGAGGAGAGCTGGATCTGGACCGGCTCCTCGGGAAGGCCGACGTTCACCATCGCGCCGTCCGTGCGCAGCAGTGACAGGAAGGCGCCGAAGTCGAGCGGTGCCGAGACCGTGTTGAGGATCACGTCGAAGGTGCCCTGAAGCTTGTCGAAGGTCGCCGGGTCGCCGGTGGCGTAGTAGTGGTCGGCGCCAAGCCGCACGCCGTCGTCCTTCTTGCGCAGGGACTGCGACAGGACGCTCACCTCGGCACCCAGCGCGTGCGCGATCTTGACGCCCATGTGGCCGAGCCCGCCGAAGCCCACCACGGCGACCTTCTTGCCGGGGCCGACGTTCCAGTGTTTGAGCGGAGAGTACGTGGTGATGCCAGCGCACAGCAGCGGGGCAGCCACGTCCAGGGACAGGCCGTCGGGGATGCGCAGGACGTAGTTCTCGTCGACCACGATCTTCTGCGAGTAGCCGCCGTAGGTCGGCTCGCCGTCCTTGCCGACGGCGTTGTAGGTCCAGGTCGGACGCCGGATGCAGTACTGCTCCAGGCCCGCCGTGCAGTTCTCGCACTCGCGGCAGGAGTCGACCATGCAGCCGACGCCCACACGGTCGCCGACCTTGAACCGGGTCGCGCCGGGGCCGACCTCCGAGACGACACCGGCGATCTCGTGGCCGGGGACCATCGGGAAGATCGCCTCGCCCCAGCCCTCCCGGGCCTGGTGGATGTCGGAGTGGCAGATACCGGCGAACTTGATGTCGATCAGCACATCGAGCTCGCCGGCCCCGCGCCGCTCGATCGTGGTGCGCTCCAGCGGAGCCTTGGCGGCGGGTGCGGCGTATGCGGTAACAGTCGTCATGCCGGGGTTCTCCCTCGATCCTCTATCAGGCCCACAAATGGTCTTGCTCAACGGAAAGCGAAGACGGTGAAAGCCGCGAGCTCGGCGTTGGAAGGCGCGCTCGCCTCGAAGCCGTAGTACTGGCCGTACTTCGGTCGTAGCAGGTCCACCGCATCCTTGGCAACGGCTGCGAGCTGCGACGGGAACCAGGCGGAATGGGCTCCCTGTGAGGGGTCGATGAAGTCGGTGATGGGATGAGCCTTGAAGGCTTGCGTCACTGCATCCCGGATGTCCGTGTAATATCCGAGTTCGAACTGAACGTCGGCGCGAGAACCGACGTTTCCGTGGCCCGCTGAGAGGAAATCCCACTCCATCTCTTGGACTTCGTTCAGGTTGCGTTCCGCGAACAGGAATCTCTCGTTGGCGGTGAAGCGCCAGAAGGGCGGTTGGTCCGGACCCATCAGGTCGGGGCAGTGCACGATGTTCTCGGTGGCCAGCAGCCATGCCGAGTGGTCGTCCGTGTGCGCTGCCCACTCGAAACCATGCATCTGGACCCTGAGATCTTCGAAGGTGAAACTCCCCTTTGGCCAGGCGACCGTCTCGGTCGGGCGCGGCAACACACTGTTAACGGCCTCAAGCTTCCTGGCCGTCATCTCGCTGGCGACGATGCGAAGCGCGCGGCGGTCCTGACGTGCTAGCTCGACGTACCTATCCGCATCGCCGATGTGATCCGCATGGAAATGCGTGTAGACGATGGTCGAGATGGGTTTGGGCGTCACCGATTCGATCGCCGCGACTACGCCGTCGTAACAGTGCTCGATGGGATCCATGAGGAGGACGGAATCTTCTCCCACGTAGAAGAGAGTGGCGAAGACTCCGACCTCGACCCAATATGAGCGATCCGACAGTCTCTGCAGAACGAAAGGCTCAGTCATTGTGCGCCGGAAGAGTTGATCGATATGGGCTCCTACTGGAAGAATAAGGTCCTTCGAAGGGGCAACGAACTCACCGCCGATGGTCGATGGAAAAGTGGGAGTCTCGGTCATAATCTTGCCCTTTGGTGTTGACTTTGGACACTCGCATCATCGTCAGGCGACGGAAACCTCGGTGAGGTCGATGGCGATAAGGATCGGTTCCGGCAAAACGTGGCCATCTTGCTGAACGGGCACGATGTACCGGTGGGTGGGGAAGACCAATCCCGACGCTGTTACGTGGTTGTCGGTGAAGTGCGCAGCCGGGATGCCGCCGAGAACGTCGGGAGCGTAGTCATGGCGTCGCAGTAGGCCAGCGCTGTTGTAGTAGAAGACCTGTTCCGTGGCGTGCGTGGCCATGTCCTTGGGGAATCTGGCCCGCAGCCGTCGCCGGTCTTCACCGGCCTCCCGCCACGGTTCCAGCTCCTCCACCACGACGCCGGGGCGCGTCAGCAGGTAGGGGGCGGTGAGGTAATTCCACATTGCGTAGCCCGCGAAGTACAGCACGTGGAGCTGGTCCCACGGGGTGTCGGGGCCGTGGCCGGCGAAGGCTTCGCGTGGAGCGGTCCGCTCGGCGACGACTTCGCCGTCCTGCTGCTCTATCGCGACGCGGTCAGGCGTGAACAGACCGCGCAGTTCCGGGCTGGTGAAGCCCTCGTAAACCAGCCGCTGCCGCTGCACGTCGACGGTCATGTCGGCAGTGGCGAGGATTCCCTCCTGACCGCGAAGGGTCCACAGGTGCCCGCCCAGGGACCCCTTGGCGTGGATGGTTCTTGCTTCTTGCCACCGCTGGAGGCCACCATGGGCCTCGAGAACGAGATCCAGTAGGTCACTCATGCGGCGTTCTCCATTCCTGGTACGAGGATCCGAGCTGCTCGAGCGAAGTAGCAGCCAGGCGGCGATGACGTTCTGTCACGGGTCGCCGCCCTCGCACGCGAGGTAGCGGGCTCGTGTGCCGGCCCGCAGAGTCGTCGTACCCGATGGCGGTGTCGGTGGACATGGTTTCTCCATCGGAGTGTGCCCGCTAGCGCGACCGGTCGAGGAATCGTGCGACGTCACTCGCGAACTGTTCGTGGTGCTGGAAAAGGAAGCCGTGTGCCGCATCCGGGTAGATCTTGATCTCCGCGCTGGGGATGAGGCCGGCCAGCAGGTGGGAGTAACGCGGGAGGATCATCGGGTCACTGTCGCCGTTGGCGACGAACACCGGTGCCTGGATCGCGGCCGCGCGCTCCAGAAGTGAGAAGTTGGGGATCCCCCAGGTGCAGACTGCGTCGTATTGTGCCTGGCGGGTCTGCCATGTCGTCGCCGTGTCCAGCTCACTCCTGGAGAACATGCGGCCGAGCGCCTTTTCGCCCGCTGTCCGGCTCTCGGGAGACTGGGTGTAGAAGACGTCGAGGAGCTTGGCCGGGATGATCCCCGGCTCGCCTACCGAATCGATGACCCACTTCGCCCACCCGTGCATGCCGGGCGCGCCCTGGGGTGCTGACGAGGCGAGCACGACACGCCGGACGAGCGCGGGCCGGATCAGCGCGATGTCCTGGGCGACGAAGGACCCCAGCGAGAACCCTAGGATGTCGACCTGCTCCAGGTCGATTGCCTCGATGAAGGCGATGGCGTCCAGCGCCATCTGCGCGACCGCGCTGGGTGTGGTGCCGCTGGATCCGCCGACGCCGGTGTTGTCGAAAGCGATGACGCGCCGGCTGCCGGCCAGGGCGTCCACCAGCGCCGGGTCCCAGTTGTCGAGGTTGCCCCTGAAGTGGATCAAGAGCACCAGCGGCACCCCACCCTCACCGACCTCGCGATACGCGTACTCGATTCCGGTGGCGGCGGTCACCTTCCTGATCGGCGCCTGGGAGTAGTTCAGCACCATCGGCGTTGTCCCTTCCATCGAATCCACCTCTCACTGGAGCGTGCTCCGGTCCCCGGCGCGGGGTACCGGAGGCGCGCGGTCAATCCCCCATAAGCCATGAGGCTCGGGACCGCTGCAACTGGATCCCGGACGGTGTCCGCGGAGTTCCCTGGTCACACAGTGCACTCTCTCCGTGCCCACACCCGTCGGCTGGTCGAGGGGACGTGCTCCTCGTTCGATCTGGAACCAGGCTCGATGAACAGTCGGCGGCTTGTCTCTCACATGAATAGGTGGGGAAGCGCGGTCCGGCGGCATGATCCAGGGCATGTCCCATCGAGTGAACATCACCTGTTTGCCGGCTCATCGCGCAGTTCGCGATGAGCTGAGAAGCCACGGAGGTCGCAAGACCCCCGTGTCGGTGCGAAACCGGCGTATCATCGGTGAGCCGTTTCCGCTGCTCACAGGCCCTGAGAGGCATCGGAGCGCCGGTCGGGTCGGTCGCTCAGAAATTTCGGAACCAGAGGTGGTCAGGTGGGTTCGGGACCCCTGCGAGGTCGTAGCGAGCCGAAACAGCGCGCACTGTCAGCGCTGCGCGGTGCGCGTCGACACGGATCGAGTGGCGTGGTGCTGATCTCCGGGCCATCGGGCATCGGAAAGACGGCTCTACTGTCGGAGATCTGTCAACAGGCCGCCACAATGAAAATCCGGGTCGCCACTAGCAAATGCGACCAGATCGAACAGGTCTGGCCGGGTGCTCCGGTGATCGCGATGCTGCGAGCGGGGCGCGACCCGTTGACCACCGCTTCGGAGTACGAGCAGATCACGCGCATGGTCAACGAACCAATGGTGCTTGTTGATAAGATCGCATCTTATTTGGAGAGCGTCGCGATGGCAGGGCCGTTGCTCATCGCGATCGACGACGTCCAATGGGCTGATCGGACCAGTCGGTTCCTGGTGCGCACATTGGTTTCTCGCCTGATCGGTCTGCCTGTGGTGTGGCTGTTGGCGAGCCGCGAGGACAACCTCGGTCTCGAGTTGATCGGCCACGACCCGATCCGCGTCGAACACATCCAACTCGCGCCACTGAGCGCATCGGAACTTGCGGCCATCGCGCAGGATCGCCTCGGGCGAGTACCGGACGAGCGGACGCGGCGGTTCCTTGAAGCCGCCGACGGAAACCCGTTTCTCGCGACCCAGATCATCGACAGCCTTGCCCGCTCAGCTGTTCGGGGAGAGCCCGATACAGTCCCCGCCGAGTTCACTGCCGCGGTCGCGCACCGGCTCGCCGAACTGACTGACGCGCCACGTGATCTGGTGCAACTGATGGCTGTAGCGGGTCGCCCATTGCCGATGCGCGACGTAACGGCGCTGATGCCCAGCATGCGCGATGTGGGCAGTGAGCGAGCCGTGGCCGACGCGATCGAGTCCGGGTTGATCACCGCAGCCGACGGCGCCTTGACATTCCGTCACGACCTGGTCCGCGAGGCGGTTTACGCGGCTGTCCCCGGCAACCTCGCACGCCGACTCCACCAGATGTTCGCCGACTACTACCTCACGGTGGCCGAGGCACCACTTGTCGCCGCATCGCACGCGCGAGCCGCAGCCACTCCTGGTGACCTCGCCAGCGCGCTGACCCTCATCTCGGCGGCAGAGGCGCTGGCCGAGATCAGCGCCGACGACGCGGGCGAACTGGCGGCGCTCGCCTTTCATACAGTGCGTCCGGCTCAGGCGGAATGGCTCGAGTTGAGCCTACGCTGCCTGTCGGTTCTGCGCCGGACACAGCGCCCGGCCGAGGCCATCGCGGTCGCCGACCTGATCCTTGCCCGCGTCGACGACGGTAACCTGACCGCACAGGTCGAGGTCGACGCCGCTCGCGCGCTGTGGCTGGGCGGGCGAATCAACGAGTTGCTGTCGCGTACCGAGCGGACCCTTCAATTCACCACACTGGACCCCGCGGTCAACGCACGGTTGCGCGCGGTACACGCGCTGGCCAACACCAGGGTGGCCACCGGCGACGCAGCCGCACGCGAGGCCACGGCGGCGGTCGAGCACGCGCGGGCGGCCGACGATCGAGAGGCGCTCACGCTTGCCTTGCAGGCGGCCGGCGAGGCCGCCAGGAACGAAGGGCGCCACCCAACGTCCTTGCGGCACTTTCGTGAACTGCGCTCCCTCTTCGAGACGTCCTACCTCGCCGAAGAGATTACGGCGCTGCAATTCCTGGATCGGTACGACCACGCCCAAACTCTGCTGAATCAAGCCAGGGCGGACAGTCGTAATGTCACCGAAACGATTCTGCCGTCCGTGCACTGCGCCCAGGTGTGGCAGGACTTCTACCTCGGCCGCCTCGACGATGCCGAGGCCGGTGGCCGGACGCTGACCGAACTCGGACAACAGCTCGGCAACGGCGTCTACACCCTGGACGCGATCATCGTCCGCATCGCCGTCTCGCTCCTGCGCGGCGACATCGAGGCCGCTGCGGCTCAGCTGCGGCGCGCCGATGACCTCACCGACATTGACGACGCCGTACGCCGGCCCGGGCTCACGGTCGTACGCGGTTGGCTCGCCGGAGCCCGCGGCGACCTCCAGTCGGCACTCGATTCGCTTCGGGCGGTGCTGGCAGGAGCGGACAAGTCATGCAGCTACTGGCCATTGTGGCCCTGTTGGGTGGGACTGTTTTTTGATCTCGGCACCATGGCCGTGGATGACGACTTCGCCGCCGCAGTCGTCGACGTCGCCGAGGTCGCGGCGGCCCGCAATCCGGGCGTCGCCAGCTCCGAAGGGGTCGCCCTCAACCTACGCGGGCGGAGCAGCGACGATCTGAAGCTGATCGCCCAGTCTGCGGATATCCTTGCCCGCAGCCCACGCCCGATATTGCGAGGTTACGGGGCCGAATCCTATGGACGTGCACTTCTCGCCGCTGGAAGCCGATCCACCGGTTTGGCCCAGCTCGATCGAGCCTGGAACGAATACCACCAGATGGACGCTCGAGTCTACCGCGCTGAGGTGGAACGCACGATGCGCGAAGCCGGAGCTCGCCGCGCCAAATGGTCCGCGGTCGCCTCGAGACCGACGACCGGCTGGTCGTCACTGACCGACGCCGAGCGACGCGTCGCCAGGCTCATCGCGGCCGGTCACACCAACAAATCCGCCGCCTCCGCCCTGGACGTGTCGATCAACACCGTCGGCACCCACCTTCGCTCCGTCTTCGCGAAACTCAACATCCAATCGCGAGTGCAACTGGCCAACGCGCTGCACGAGGAGATGGCGCGCTGAGCATCGACCTGCCCGCCGAACGGCTGTTCAGGGGCTGGCTCTTCGAAGCGTTCGCACCGCCCCGGCGCCGGTCGGGGCCGGCAGCCTCAGGTTCGTACGTGTTCGCGTAGCCAGGACGCGGCCAGCGTCGTCCAGACCGCCGTGTCTCCGGCGCCTTCCGCCAGGCCGAGGCTGTGCGGCCCGTGGGCGAACACATGGAGCGCATGCGGGACGCCGTTGGCGGCGAGCGCTGCCGCGAAGCGGTAGCTGTGCTCTGGAGGGACGTAGATGTCCTCAGCGGTGTGCCAAACGAAGAACGGCGGTGACTGAGGCGTCACCAGCTTGTCCAGCGACGTCGACCGGCGCGCCTCCGAGCTCGCGTCCTCGCCGAGCAGGATCAGTCGGGAGGGACGGTAGGTCTCCGTCTCCATCGATGTGATCGCGTAGCCGAGAACCGCGAACTGTACGGCGTCGGCCGGCTCGGCGCCGGGCGCGAGAGCCGCGAGGCCGGCCAGGTGACCGCCGGCCGAGAAGCCGATCAGGCCGATGTTGTCGGCTCCGCTCGCGCGACGGCGCCGGATCTCGGCGCGGAGCGCGACGAGGGGCGCCGGGTGACGGACGTTGAGTGGGTAACGGAAAACGCTGGCCTGAATCCCAAGCCCGCTGAGCCAATCGGCGATCGGCTCAGCCTCGTGCTGGGCATGCGCTGCGTACCCTCCGCCCGGCAGGACGATCATGTGCGTACGTGTCACTTACGGTTCCTCGTTCTAGCGGATTGTGTCTGCCGCTCCTGGGCGCCCACCTGCGCGGCATGTGCTCGGGGCGGTTCCTGCCGTCCGGGTAGGGCGCGCCCGCACGGTGTCCGTGGTGATTCTCGGCTTTGCTGGACCGGTCGAGTCCGCGCGGACGTGTGATCCGTTCGGTTCAGGAGATCACGCCACCTGAAATGGGCTGTATCACCCAAACAGGTGACGCCGGATCGGCGCCTGTGCGCTGGGGCCTTGGGGCTTGAGTCGCTAAAGGCCGGCCGCCGCACCCATCGAAGAATCGATCCGACGTCCTGCCTGGCGAAGCGAGCGGCCTCACATTGACCTGACGCAGCCACCTGCATGGGGCGCCGCCAGGTCAACGGCCCCCACCTACTACGTTCGTGTGATTTCTCTGCACTGGTCGGCTCGGCATTGTTACGTAAGCAGGGCGTCGCGGTCTCGGGCTTTCCTGGGGCGCGACGGCGCCCTATTGGACGGTCCTGTGGTCGATGGCTCGGGCTGTGTTCGGCATTCGCGAGCACCCTGGAGAGGACCCTGTCCAGTTCATCGCCGGGGGCTGGCTTTAGCGTCATCCCGGCCGTGCGCGGCAGCGGCGACCACCGTTGCCGCCACCTCCGCGTAATGCGAGCCGCGGCCCACGGGAAGGTCGGCGGCGAAGCCATCGCCGGCTCGATCGCGGGCGGCTACGGACGTGGGCGGTCCGGCTGGTCCTGAGCGCAGGACGACCGCTGGTGCGCGAACGAGGTCGTCCTGGGGCCGCCCGTAGGTCGCGAGTTCGGTCGGCCTGGACACGCAAAGAGGTGTCCTGCTCGTGCATGATCTTGCTGAGCTGAACGCGGGAGCGTACGCCGAGCCAGCGAACACCGATCGCACGTGCGTACCGACCGCGCAGCCCGCGAATACCAACGGTGACAGCAGCGAAACCGCCTCGTCGACGTTGCCTTCGGCCGCGGTGACCCAGCCTCGGACACGTAGCAGCGACGGCACGCGGCGCTCGTTCCTCCGTACCGGCTGGGCCGAATCAGCTCGTCAGTCTCCGGCGCGCCTCGGCGACGTCGCCGCGCTGAAGCGCCACCAGGCTCAGCAGCGATGCTGCTTCGATCCCGCAGCTGTAGCCGCCCGTTCGAGGGCGATCGCCGGCAGGGTCTGAGCGCCGGCCTTCGCGCCGTGATCAGACGCCGGAACGCAGCTACGGCGACCACGACGATCCGCGGGCCGTCGGCTCGCGAGAGCGGCTGTGCTTCCTGGGAGTCCGCTGTGTTCCCTGGGCTGGGCGGTCGAAGATCAGCCGGAGATGGGCATCCGGCGCGGTGCGTGGTGCGGAGCCGGCCCGACGGTTGAAGCGCTCGGGCGTCGTCGCCAGGAGATCTGAGGCTCGGCAGTGTCGGACGCAGACTGAATCGATGAGCGTTCGGATAGCCGTCGGCGCCCCCACCACCAGCCGATAAAGGGGGGATCCGGTCAGTTCGGGTGCCGGCGGGTCACCTCAGCCCGTGGTGTGGGCGGTCAGCCGCAGGATTTCCCGGCCGTCGGTGAGCGAAGCGACGCGGTTCCGCGAGCGGCATGGGCCCGGACTTTGGATGTACAGCTACGTTGTGACACACTTTGATGTTAACTGATGTCTATTGAAAATATGGGGCGTGGTATGAATCGTGGCGGGCGCGAGGGCTTCAGCGCGTTGATCGACCCGTCCGCACCCGCGGACAAGCCGGAGACCGCGCAGATGAAGGTCATCCACAAGGCCCTGCGCCGGGAGTTTCGGCTGCTGCCCGATCTCGTGGCCGGGGTGGCGGCCGGCGACACCGGGCGGGCCGGTCGGATCGCCGGCCACGCGTCACTGATCCTCGGGATGCTCCACGAGCACCACGAGAGCGAAGACGAACTGCTGTGGCCGCTCCTGCGCGCCCGGGTCCCGCTCGAGGAGTCGCTGCTTCAGGCCATGGAGGTCCAGCACCAGACCGTCGCGGCCCTCGTCGGGATGATCCAGCCGGATCTCCCTGCCTGGTCGCGGACCGCCGACCTGTCGACCCGCGACCGGCTGACCGGCCACCTGCGGCAACTCCATACGGCTCTGGAGGAACACCTCGCGCTTGAGGAGACCGCCGTCCTGCCGCTCATCCACGAGCACCTGACGGTGCCCGAATGGCTCGCACCCCAGCACGCCGCCATGAAGAAAGGACCGTCCGGACTGGCCGCCAAGCTGATCCTCGCGGGTGCCGTCTTGGAAGACGCCACCCCAGGCGAGCAGGCATGGTTTTTGTCCACGATGCCGCCACCGGCGCGCGTGTTGTGGCGAGTGTTCGGCACCCGGCTCTACAGCCGCATCAACAGCGTCCGCGGGGCCGCCGACGCAGGCGTCTAGATTCAGGCGGTTCCGCAGAAGCCGCGACGAGTGGTCGCCGGTGGGCCGGGCAGTCTGGGCGCGGACGCGCGCCGTCAGGCCGTCGGAGGCCGTGGTCCTGATCCAGGGCCCGGTGGGCGCACTGGCGACATGGCATGAGGCCGTCACCCATCCGGTCAGGCAGATCCCGGCATGAAGATGGACTTGCACATCGTGAACGACCCGGATCTGCGCCATGGCGCGCAAGGCGTCAAGCGTGTACGTCGCCGGACGATCGACCAGGCCGCCGACGGTCAGCCGGTAATTCGAGGCATCCTTATGGGGTACCGACCCGACGACGCTGTAGTAGCGGAGCCCGCCGGGGCCGGGCACCAGACCGGACAGTCCAGTGGGAACACGGGAGGAAGGCGGTCGTAGCGGCGACATCGGACGTGGGCACAAGATGGGGTCCGTGAACGTTCGACCGCGCACCGTGGCGAACGCCATGCCGTGTCCCGTCGCGTGGTCATGATTCGACCGGTCGGGGGTTGGCCGCTGTACCTGCTCGGTATCGGCGGTCCGCGCCGGCCGGCCGATCCGGCGCTCGACGCTGCTGTTGAACGCGGCCGCTCCCATGAGGGCCGGCTTGAGAGGGAAAGGCGTAACGCGTATTGCTCTGGACCCGTGCCGATCTCCCAGCGCGATGCACACGTGCGACGGCAGGGGAGAACGCCGTGAAGGCTGGGCCGTCAGGAAGCGTGATCGTCGGCCTCACCCAGACCGCGAGATCAATACCTGAGTCAGTGTCGAGATGCCGCAGACAGTGCACCCATGCAGACCATGACTCCCCGTTGTCCGCGCACCCCGGTGATCGAGGGTGGCCGATCGGTCACGTCGTCGGCGAGGTGAGCACGGCGAGCGCGTTGGCGTACAGCCGGTCCTCGGTTTCGTCCCAGCTCCAGCCGCAGTCCTCGACCAGCACTCGCCAGGACTCCGGCCCGAACCACAGCCACAGCAGGTCGGCCACCCGGTCGGTGCTTTCGGGGAGCGAGGTGAGGGACGACATGTGTTCGGCTACGGCGTGCAGCTGGGAGCGATAGGCGGCGAAGGCTCGGTCCGACAGCGCGGCGGCGCCCTCGTGCACGCCGAGAGCGTTGCGCACGATGGTGAGCACCTCGCGGCCGTTCTCGTTGCCGGTGCGGGTTCCGTGCGCCAGTTCCCTGGTGACCGCGGCCATGGTCCGCTTCGTGCGTACGCGGGCAATGGTGGCCTCATGTTCCGAGGCGGCCACGGCCGCGTCGACGATCGCGTCGAGAAGGTCGCTTTTGGAGCCGGCGCTGGCATAGACGGTCTTGACCGCGACGCCGGCGTCGGCGGCGATGTCGGCGACCGTCACGCGGGCATAGCCGTCGCGCAGGAACAGGCGGTGCGCGGACCCCAGGATCGCCGCGCGGGTCTGGGCGGCGGCGCGGGCGCGGTGGGGCGAGTGGTACGGGCGCGAGGACGTCACTTGATCGACTTTATCCAAGACATTGGGCCAGGCCGACGGGTACGGCGCGGTGACCACCGGTTCGCCGGCCTCGGTCTGTCGCCGCCGATCGATGCCGCTCGCACGCTTCGACGCGCGATCCGCAAGCCAGGCCGTCTGACAGGCCGGCGACACCAGGATCCGGCCCTGAGGGCAAGCGGCGGCGGAGATCGATTGATGGGCGGGATTTCCCATCGACGGCGAGTGGGCGCTCGTCGGGTCGTCCGGCCCACGGTGACGGACGCGGCAGCGAGGAGAGGAGGGCGGAGGCCTGCGGACCGGCCGTCCTTGTCGAACGTGTCGAAGCTCGCCGTACCGCGACTGGGGAGGGCCGTAGCGGAAGCCGCGCCGCGGCTTCCGCTACGGCCTCCTCGATGTCGCGCTCGGCAGTAACCGGTGCGCGGCAGAGGCGGTGTGGCAGGAATCCGAGGCGTCATTGCCACATCGATCTCGGCACTGTCGGCGGTTGAGCGTCCGGGTCGCTCGTTACCGGCCGTCGAGTTGGGCGCTCAGCAGCGCGGCTCGGGCGATGCGCTGGGCCGCGAGGGCGTCCTGCCGGGCTTGGGCGTCGGCGAGGGCGTCGGTGTCGAGGATCTGCAGGGCGTGCCAGATGGTGCGTATGACCTCGATGCCGGCGCGGGCGGCCTCCACGGCGTTCTCCCGGAAGGGGAACTGGTCGAGCTGCCAGACGCCCTGCCAGTTCGCCTGGGCGAGCGTATGGAAGAACTCGAAGGTTTCCACGAGGTGGATCGAGCCGACGACCATGTCATCGTCCCAGCCCCGGAAGTTGTCATTGACGTCGATCGCGTACAGTTTGTCCCTGGCCATGATCATCTGAGCCGCGTCGGCGGGTGATTCCAGGCCGTACAGCGAGTGCCCGAAGTCCAGCAGGATGCCGACGTTGGGGACGTCCATCTCCTCGATGGCCAGCAGCGTGCGGGCGGCGGAGGAGAAGGTCATGCGGTTGCGGGGTTCGCGGGGTTTGTACTCGATGGCGAAGCGCAGGTCGGGGTGGCGCTGGGCGAGCTCGCGGACCGCCTCGATCGACATCGTCCACAGGGCTTTGTAGTCGGCCTGGAAGGGATAGTCCCAGCCGTCCTGGCCCGGCCACAGTTTGACGTAATCGCCGCCGAGCCGGCGGGTGAGGTCGGCGGCCTGGCTGACCAGTTCGATGGCCTCGCGTCGGATGGGTGTGTCCAGTTAACGGGTCTGCTTGAGCCGGATGAATAGAAATGTTCAAGTCCGGTTCTGAGGGGAGGGCGGCGCGGCAACGCGCCGTCCTTACCCGACTCTTGTCTCCGCTGCTGGCCAATATCGCCCTGTCGGTGCTCGATGAGCACCTGCACGGGCCATGGAAACCCGGCGGGGCGATGTCGACCGAAAGCCGACGCGCCACCCGCCGCCGCAAGTACCTGCCGAACTGGCGGATTGTTCGCTATGCGGACGACTTCGTCGTCATGGTGCACGGCACCCGGCAGGACACCGAGGCGGTGCGCGAAGAGGGTGAGCGCCGGTGCGGCGGTCGGTGGCCGAGCCTTCCGGCGGCCTCTAGCACCACCTCACGGGTGCGCGGGGCGACATTGTTCTGGCCGTTGAGCACGCGGGAGACGGTGGCGATCGACAGCCCGGTCTCCTCGGCGACCTGCCGGACGGTTGCTCGCTGTCGCACAGGCTGATGCTCTTTCATCGCCGTTACATACGGCCTCCTTTCACGAGGGTGGTCGACGAACCCATGCCACCTCGAACCCATCATCCGGGGACGCAAGAGCTCTGTCCAGAAGGAGAGCACTACTTTCTTCACGCCGAGAAAAAAGATGCGTCATCTGATTGACACCTTGATACGTTCGGTGTTTCCTTCCAGTTGCCACCGCTGCGACGTCCGGGTCGGTAGTCGGCGTTGGCACCGCACGCATCGGACCTTCGAGGACCGTCATGCTCTCCGGAGTAACGGGGTCTGGCCCCGACCGTCCCCGCCGACGCCGGCGTCCGCCGGGCGCGACGGGCTCGTCTCGAACAGGGAGCTCCGGCATGCCTTGACCAGATCACCCGTTGCCGCCCCGCAGGCGGAGCCTCCCCGCCTGACCCACCCCTGAGCCCCGCCGCGCCTCGACGGCGGCAACGGGCGGACCGAACCGGAACCGGACCGTCCCGACCGGGACCCGCACGTGCCCGCCAGCGCGCGCCGGGCCCCACGAAATGCGCCATGCCTCCGCTGCGATCCACAGCGATCCTGCCCCGAAGCGAAGGAACCCCCATGCGACATCTGTCCGGTAGGCGCGCGCTCGCACTGAGTTCGGCGACCGCGCTGGCGGCCGCCGCGCTCTGCGCCCTTACCGCAGCGCCCGCGTCCGCAGCCCTCGCGGTCAACACGCCTTACACCTTCGTCAGCGCCAACAGCGGCAAGTGCGTCGACGCCGCCGCGGCCGGAACCGCCAACGGCACCGCCGTGCAGCAGTACACCTGCAACGCCACCACCGCCCAGCAGTGGCAGCTGAAGACCGCCGCCGACGCCGGCTATTACGTGATCGTCAACTCCAACGGATCGCAGCCCGCGATCGACGTCGACGGCCCCTCGACCGCCGACGGCGCCAAGATCCACCTGTGGTCGAACGGCGGCTGGACCAGTCAGGAGTGGCAGCCGGTGCAGGAGTCCGGCGGCAACTACCACTTCGTCAATCGCTACAGCGGGAAATGCCTGGACGTCCCTGGGGCGTCGACCGCCGACGGCGTCCAGCTCCAGCAGTACACCTGCAACGGCTCGGGCGCCCAGTCGTTCACCCTCACTCCCGTAGGCGGGAGCACGCCGCCGACCAACCCGAACAACCCCGATCTCGGACCGAACGTCAAGATCTTCGACCCGTCGATGTCGGCGTCGAGCATCCAGTCCACGATCAACTCGGTCTACAGCTCCCAGCAGACCAACCAGTTTGGGACGAACCGGTACGCGCTGCTGTTCATGCCCGGCAGCTACAACGTCGACGTCCCCGTCGGCTTCTACACCCAGGTGGCCGGGCTCGGCGCCCAGCCCACCGACGTCTCGCTGACCGGCGGCGGCGTGCACGTGGACGCGGCCTGGTCCGGCGGCAACGCCACGCAGAACTTCTGGCGCGGAGTCGAGAATCTCTCTGACACGCCCAGCTCCGGCACCCTGGAATGGGCGGTCTCGCAGGCCGACCCGTTCCGGCGCGTCGACGTCCACGGCAACATGACGCTGGACGACTACACCTCGGGCAACAACTCCAGCAACTGGTCGTCCGGCGGATACATCGGCGACAGCCGTGTCTCGGGCCAGATCAACTCCGGTACCCAGCAGCAGTTCCTCACCCGCAACACCGCGATGGGCAGCTGGACCGGCTCGAACTGGAACATGGTGTTCGTCGGCGACACCGGCGCCCCCGGGCAGTCGTTCCCGACGTACACCAACGTGTCCGCCACACCGACCTTGCGTGAGAAGCCGTACCTCTACGTCGACTCCACCGGCCTCTACAACGTGCGTGTCCCCGCCCAGCGCACCAACTCCGTCGGGCCCGACTGGACCTCCGGTGGCACGGCCGGCACCACCATTCCCATCACCCAGTTCTACGTCGTCAAGTCCGGCGACACCGCGGCGACCATCAACGCCGCCCTCGCGTCCGGCAAGAACCTGCTGGTGACCCCGGGGGTCTACCACCTGAACGCGCCGCTGAACATCACGCGGCCCGACACCGTCGTCCTCGGGCTCGGCCTGGCCACGTTCGTACCGGACAACGGCGTCACCGCCATCACCACCGCCGACGTCGACGGCATCGACGTCTCCGGGCTGATGATCAGCGCCGGCACCACCAACAGCGAGACGCTCATGCAGGTCGGTCCCGCGGGCTCCTCCGCGAGCCACTCCGCCGACCCCATCACCCTGCACGACGTGTTCTTCCGCGTCGGCGGCGACGTCGCCGGCAAGGCCACCCAGTCGCTGGTGATCAATAGCAACGACACGATCATCGACCATTCGTGGCTCTGGCGCGCCGACCACGGCAGCGGCGTCGGCTGGAACACCAACACCGCCGCCAACGGCTTGGTCGTCAACGGCGCCAACGTCACGGCGTACGGGCTCTTCGCCGAGCACTATCAGCAGTATCAGGTGCTGTGGAACGGCAACGGCGGCCGCACGTACTTCTACCAATCTGAGATGCCGTACGACGTCCCCAACAACGCGAGCTGGACGCCGGGCGGCGGCACCAACGGCTACGCCTCCTACAAGGTCGCCGCAGGCGTCACCTCCCACCAGGCCTGGGGGCTCGGCGTCTACTGCTACTTCAGTACGAACTCGGGCGTGGTCGCCGACCGGGCCATCGAGGTCCCCTCCACCGGCTCGGCCTTCCACGACATGGTCACCGTCTCCCTCGGCGGCACCGGCACCATCAGCCACATCATCAACAACTCCGGCAGCGCCGTCCGCTCAGGTAGCACCGTCGCCTACCTGACCAGCGGCCCCTGATTCGAGAGCCGCGGGAGTGAGGGCTCCGCCCCAGCCCTCACTCCTCCTGGTGGGAGTTCGGCGATGTCCGGGTGCTGCTCCATGTCGAGCATCGAGCGGGCTGCCAAGGGTGCCGGGCCAGGTCGGGCAGCGCGGTATCGGGTGTCGCCGTCGACAACAAGCCGCCGGGCGGCGGCACCGGAACCCAGCACGGCACTTCCTATGGCTATTCGCTCTGGGAGCTCCAGGTGTACGGGTCCTGAGCGGCGGCGGGCGGCGGCCACGGCCTCGCGCGCCTGCCGCCGCCCCACGGCTACGCCGACTCGCGGACGACCAGCTCGGTGGGCAGCGTGACGACCGGCTCGATCTCCTCGCCGGCCACCAGCCTCAGCACCTGACGGGCCATCCGGCGGCCGATCCCGTCGATCGGCTGCCGGACGGTCGTGAGCGGTGGTTCGGTGTCCCGGGCGAGGTCGATGTCGTCGAAACCGACGACCGCGACGTCGTCTGGTACCCGCCGCCCGGCGCGGCGCAACGTCTGGAGTGCGCCGCTCGCCATCAGGTCCGACGCGGCGAACACCGCGTCGAGGTCCGGTTCGTCCGCCAGGAGCCGCCGCATCGCCTCGGCACCGGAACTGGTCGTGAAGTCGCCGACCTCGACGATGGGCCGCCGCCGCTTCTCCCGCAGGGCCGCTCGGTAGCCGCCCAGCCGGTCGATGCCGGCGACCATGTCCGGCGGGCCGGCGATCGTGGCGATCCGGCGGCGCCCCGTACGGAGGAGGTGGCGGATCGCAGCGACCGCGCCGCCGTGGTTGTCGACCCCGACGTACGGGACGGAGACGGGCCCCAGCGGCCGCTCGTTGCACACCACGGGGATCCCGATCCGGGTCAGCGCCGCGGGCAGCGGATCGGCGTCGTGCAGGGAGGCGAGCAGCACGCCGTCGACGTGGTGCGCGGCCGCCGACCGTTCAATGCGAGCGCGGCTCGCGGCCGACCCGGCCAGCATGAGCACGAGTTGCTTGTCGGCGGCCTCCAGCTCCTGACCGACTCCGTGGACGAGACCGGCGAAGAAGCGGTCGGCGGAGAACACCCGGGTCGTCGGCTCGGGCACCACCAACGCGATCAGGTCGGTGCGCCGGGTCACCAGGGTCCGCGCCGCCGGATTCGGCACGTAGCCCAGCTCCTCGATGGCCCGCCGTACCGACTCCTCACTCGCGGTCCGCACCGGCAGGCCGTTGACGACCCGGGACACCGTCGCCCGCGACACACCGGCCCGTGCCGCGACGCTCTCCAGCGTCGGCCGTTCGCCCTCTGGCCGCCCCATCCGGGATCCCTTCTCTCCGTCGCCGGGCGCACACCGGCGCGCGAACCTCCGGTCATCGTCGTGACCGCCACCGACGACCGTCAACCCGCGTCATGGAGCAGGCGTGCCGCGGCCACCCCGAGGTGCGCGGAGTGGCCGAGAGCGATTGGCAGTCGTTGTTTTTCTGGTATCTGGGAAAAAAATTCAGTAATTTGTTTGGTTATTGTGCTGAAGTGTCAAGAGGGTTACCGTCCTTATAACACGCTGCACTCCGCCCCCTGACCCCGCCCCTTCACGGCCCTCCATCCGGACCACCTCGCGTGCCGGGCGACCGCGCCGGCCCGTGCGGCGAGGTCCGATGCCGGGTCCCGCTCCGGCGTGCCGTCTCGCCGCCTACGCCCCGTCACGTCGGCGAGACGAGCGGACCCCTCCAGGTCCGTGACCTCATGGGGCCTCACGGGAGTGAGCAGCCATGTCCCACAAACCCGCCAGAAGACGCAGGGCCCGTCTCGGTGCCCTCCTCAGCAGCGCGCTCGTCGCCATCGGCCTCGTCATGCTGTCGGCGAGTCCGGCCGGCGCGGCCGCCAAGGGCGGTGTCGGTGCGACACTGCCGTACGTCGAGGCGCAGGCGGAGAACTCCGCCACCAACGGCACGATCATCGGCCCGAGCGCCGCCTACAACACGCTTCCCGCCGAGGCCTCCTACCGCAAGGCCGTGACCCTGCAAGGAAGCGGCAAGTACGTCGAGTTCACCACCCCGGTCGCCACCAACTCGATCGTCTTCCGCTACAGCATCCCGGACAGCTCGAACGGCTCGGTCTACACCGCGCCGCTGTCCTTCTACGTCAACGGGACGAAGCAGACCGACTTCACGCTGACCAACGCGTACAGCTGGTACTACGGCGGCTACCCGTTCACCAACACGCCGGGGAGCAACCCCCACCACTTCTACGACGAGGTGCACCGGCTGTTCTCGACGACGTACCCGGCGGGCACGAAGTTCCGGCTGCAGGTCGACGCGGGGAACACCGCCTCCTCGTACACGATCGACTTCGCCGACTTCGAGAACGTCGCGGGCGCCCTGTCCCAGCCGTCCGGCTCGGTCTCAGTGACCGGCAAGGGCGCCGACCCGACCGGTAACGCGGACTCCACCGCCGCGTTCAATGCGGCGATCTCCGAGGCCGGGTCCGGCGGCACGGTCTGGATCCCCGAGGGAACCTTCAAGATCCCGGGCCACCTGGTCCTCAACAACGTCACGATCAAGGGCGCGGGCATGTGGCGCTCGACGATCGTCGGCGCGGCGCCCGGCTTCTACGGCAATTACTCGCCGAACGGCAGCAGCGGCGTCCATCTCGCGGACTTCGCCATCTTCGGCGACGTCCAGGAGCGCAACGACGGTGCCCAGGTGAACGGCATCGGCGGCGCGCTGAGCAACTCCACCGTCGACCGCGTCTGGATCGAGCACGAGAAGGTCGGCGCCTGGATGGACGGGCCGCTGTCCAACCTCACCTTCAGCGGCATGCGGATCCGCAACGTGACGGCAGACGGCATCAACTTCCACAACGGCGTTACCGGATCGAAGGTGACCAACAGCGACCTGCGCAACCTCGGTGACGACGGTCTGGCGACCTGGTCCGACACAAACGCCGACGCGAACGACTCCTTCGACCACGACACGGTGCAGTATCCGATCCTCGCCAACGGCATCGCCATCTACGGCGGCCACGACAACACCGTCGCCGACAACCGGGTCATCGACGCCGGCCTCACCCAGGGCGGCGGCATCCACGTCGCCCAGCGCTTCGCCTCGACGACACTCGGCCGCACCGACGTCCTGCGCAACACGGTCATCCGATCGGGCAGCCTCGACCCGAACTGGAACTTCGGCGTCGGCGCGCTGTGGTTCGACGCACGGGACGCGGCGATGAGCGGCCAGGTCAACGTCGACGACATCCTCATTCAGCAGAGCCCGTTCGAGGCGATCCAGTTCGTCTCGGGATCCAGCATCACGAACGTGTCCATCAACAACGCGGCGATCCAGAACACCGGAACCTGGGCCGTCCAGGAGCAGGTCGGCGGCTCGGCCAAGATCACGAACAGCACCGCCACCGGGACGCAGGCGCCCGCGCCGATCTACAACTGCGGCGTCGGGTTCACGCTGACCGACGGCGGCGGCAACTCCGGCGTCTTCGGCTCGACGGCGTGCCAGAACATCACCGACCCGACCTTCCCGCCGTACCTGCCGGACAACGGCTCCCAGATCTCGATCAGCCCGACCTCGGTCGGCTTCGGTTCGGTGGCCACCGGCTCGTCCAGCGCCGCGCAGAAGGTGACCGTCACCAACAGCGGCACCGCCGCGGCCCCGGTCGGCTCGATCAGTACGAGCGGTGACTTCAGCCAGACCAATGACTGCGGCGGTTCGATCGCCGCCGGCGCGTCCTGCACGGTCAGCGTCACGTTCACTCCGACGGCCACGGGGTCGCGCACGGGCAATCTCACCATCACGGCGTCCGGCGTCACCAACACCGTCCCGCTGTCCGGCACGGGCGTGGCACCCGGGCCGATCCTCAGCCCCGCCCCGGCCGCCCTCTCCTTCGCTGGAACGCTCGTCGGCAGTTCCGCGCCGACGCAGGCCGTGACGGTCACCAACTCGGGCACCACCTCGGCCACGATCTCCGGCGTCGCCGCGAGCGGTGACTTCAGCCAGACCAACAACTGTTCGACGCTCGCGGTCGGCGCCTCCTGCACCGTGACCGTCAAATTCACCCCAAGCGCGTCCGGCACCCGTACCGGCAACGTCACGATCACGAGCAACGCCAACAACAGCCCGACGACGGTCGCCCTCACCGGCAGCGGCATCGGGACCGACACCAACATCGCCCGCGGCAAGTCGGCCTCGGCGAGCAGCGAGGCGAACAGCAGCTTCACGGCGGCGAACGCCACCGACGGCGACGCCAACACCTACTGGGAAAGCGCGAACGGCTCCTTCCCGCAATGGCTGCAGGTCGACCTGGGCGCCCAATACACCATCGGCAAGGTGACCCTGAAGCTCCCGCCGTCCAGTGCCTGGGGCACGCGTACACAGACCCTCTCGGTGCTCACCAGCACGAACGGCTCCAGTTTCAGCACCGCCGTGGGTTCCGCGACGTACACCTTCACCTCGCCGGCCAACGTGGTGAACATTCCGACGCCGGCCACCAACGCCCGCTACGTCCGCGTCAACCTCACCGCCAACTCGGGCTGGCCCGCGGGACAGGCATCCGAACTCGAGGTCTACCCCAGCGGCGGCTCGTCCGGCCCGGCGACGCTGAGCGCGAGCCCCACCTCGCTGAGCTTCGGGAGCCAGGCCGTCAACACGACCAGCGCGGCGAAGGCCGTGACGATCACCAACTCCGGCACGGCGGCGGCGTCGCTGTCCTCCATCGTGGCCTCCGGTGACTACTCCATGACCACCGACTGCGGCAGCTCGCTGTCCGCCGGCGCGTCCTGCACCGCCAACGTGAGCTTCGGGCCCACGGCGACCGGTACGCGGACCGGCACGCTCACCGTCCACAGCGACGCGACCAACAGCCCGACCACCGTCGCGCTCACCGGGACCGGTACGGGCTCCTCCTCCACCGACCTCGCGGCCGGCAAGCCGACCAGCGAGTCCAGCCACACCGACGTCTACCCGTCGAGCAACGTCACCGACAACGACCAGAACACCTACTGGGAGAGCTCCAACAACGCCTTCCCGCAATGGGTCCAGGTCGACCTCGGCTCCGCGCAGAGCGCGAGCCGGATCGTCCTGCAACTGCCGGCGTCCTGGGGCGCGCGCACCCAGACGCTGTCCATCCTCGGCAGCACCGACGGCACGAACTTCACCACGGTCAAGTCGTCGGCGAACTACACCTTCGACCCGTTGAACAACAACACGGTCACCGTCCCCATCACCGCGACGACCCAGCGCTACTGGCGGCTGAACATCACGGCGAACACCGGATGGCCCGCCGGCCAGATCTCCGGCTTCCAGGTCTGGAACGGCTGACCCGAGGAGGAGGCGCGGTTTCGGGGTGGCCCCTGGAGGGGGCACCCCGAAACCCGCCGCGCGTACGCCCCCTCCCCGGGCGGCGACCAGTTCCAGGTGCTGAGGTACGCTCGCCGGCGATGGAGAGCGCACCTCGGAGACGTCCTCGGCCCCCGCTGGTTCGAGGACGTCTATCGCGAGGGCGCCGATCTCCCGGCAACGCCATCCTGCCGACGATGTCGAACACCGATGGCGGCCCCCTCCCCGGAACCGCCATGGCGGATCAGTCCAGCCACACGGCGGTGTCCGGAGGGAGCGCGCCCTGCTCCAGCGGTCCGCTGGCCAGCAGCGGTGACCGGCCCTCCGGAAGCCGTACGGGCCGGGCGCCGAGGTTGACGGCGCAGGTGACACCCGAGTCCCGGTCGAAGGCCAGGACGTCCTCGCCCATCGACCGCCAGGCGAGGACGCCGTCGCCGAGCCGCTCCCGTCGCAGCCGCAGCGCCCTCCGGTAGAGGGTGAGCGTCGAGGACGGGTCCGCGGTCTGGGCCTCGACGGTGAGGTCACGCCAGGACGGAGGCTGCGGCAGCCACGGCTCACCGCCGCCGAAGCCGAAGGGCGGCGCGTCGCCGGACCACGGGAGCGGGACCCGGCAGCCGTCCCGGCCACGGTCGCGGCGGCCCGAACGGAACCAGATGGGGTCCTCGAGCCGGTCCTCCGGCAGGTCCTCGACCTCCGGAAGGCCGAGCTCCTCTCCCTGGTACACGTAGACGCAGCCGGGCAGCGCCATGGCGAGCAGGGCGGCCGCCCGGGCCCGGCGCAGGCCCAGCCGCAGGTCTGCGGGCGCCCCGTGCCGGCGGTCGCCCAGGTCGAAGGAGGTGTCCTCCCGGCCGAACCTCGTGACCGGGCGGGTCACGTCGTGGTTGGACAGCACCCAGGTCGGCGGCGCGCCCAGCGGAGTGTGCGTGGCCAGTGTCATGTCGATCACCCGGCGTAGCGCCCGGGCCTCCCACGGGCAGCTCAGGAAGTCGAAGTTGAAGGCCGTGTGCAGCTCGTCCGGGGCCAGGTAGGCGGCGAACCGGTCCTGGTCGGGCAGCCAGACCTCACCGATCAGCGCACGGTCGCCATAGTCGTCGGCGGTCCGCCGCCAGGCGCGGTAGATCTCGTGCACGCCGTCCCGGTCGGTGTAGGGGTCCAGACCGTCCGGCTCGGCGTCGGGGTCCTTGACCAGGACCGCGGCGGAGTCGATGCGGATGCCGTCCGCGCCGCGGTCGAACCAGAACCGCAGGACGTCGAGGAACTCCTCCCGTACCTCGGGGTTGCTCCAGTTGAAGTCGGGCTGCTCCGGCGCGAACAGGTGGAGGTACCACTCGCCGTCCGGAACGCGGGTCCACGCCGGACCGCCGAAGATGGACCGCCAGTCGTTCGGCGGCCCGTCGCCGAGCCCGGGCCGGAACCAGAACCGCGCCCGGGCCGCCGAGCCCGGCCCGGACCGCAGCGCCTCCTGGAACCAGGCGTGCCGGTCGGAACAGTGGTTGGGGACGATGTCGACGATCGCTTTGATCCTGAGCCCGCGCGCCTCCTCGATGAGCTTCTCGGCCTCGGCGAGCGAGCCGAAGACCGGGTCGATGCCGCGGAAGTCGGCCACGTCGTAGCCGCCGTCGACCATCGGCGAGGGGTACCAGGGGGTCACCCAGATCGCATCGACGCCCAGGTCGGCGAGGTGGCGGAGGCGCCCGCGCAGGCCGGCCAGGTCACCGACGCCGTCGCCGTTGCCGTCCGCGAAGCTGCGCAGGTAGACCTGGTAGATCGCGGCACTCCGCCACCAGCCCTCCGGCTCCGGTGACCTGCTGGGGGGAACGAGTTCGGCCATGCCGGATCATCTCCTCGAACGGTTCGGTCGAGGCGGTGCCGCGGCTTCCGGGTCCGCACGCCCTCACCCCTTCAATCCTCCGGCGGTCAGGCCCGCCATGATGTGGCGCTGGAAGAGCAGGAAGACGGCGACGGCCGGGACGCTCGCGATCACGAGCGCGGCGATGAGGATGTTCTCCGGTGTCTGGTTCGACAGGGAGGAGATGGCCACGCTCACCGTCATCCGGTCGCCGTCGGGCAGCACCAGCAGCGGCCAGACGAAGTCCTTCCACACGTTGACCACCGCGAAGATGGACACGACGGCGAGGATCGGCCGGGAGATCGGCAGGACGATCGACCGCAGGATGCGCCAGGACGAGGCGCCGTCGATCGCCGCCGCCTCGAGCAGTTCCCCGGGGATGGAGTCGAAGAACCGCTTGAGCAGGAACACGCAGAAGGCGTTCGCCGCCGCCGGGAACCAGATCGCGAACGGCGTGTTCAACAGGTTGACGTGCAGGAACGGTACGTCGCGCACGGTCAGGTACAGCGGGATCAGCAGGACGGTCGGCGGGATCATCAGGGTGGCCAGCATCATGCCGAGGATCGCCCGGCCGAGCACGGGCCGCAGCTTCGACAGGGCGTACGCCGCCGGTACGCACACGGCGAGCTGTAGCAGCCAGGCCCCGGCGGCGTACACGATCGTGTTCAGGAGGTACCGTCCCAGGCTCAGCCGCTGCCACGCCTCGCGGTAGACGCCGGGGTGCGGGTGCCGGGGGAAGAGCGTCGGGGGTGTCTGGGCGAGCTCGCCGGACGACTTGAGCGCGCCGGTCGCCATCCAGTAGAGCGGGAACACGAATACCGCGGTGAACAGCACGATCACCGCGACGAGGACGGACCAGTAGATCACCCGGCCGCGCGGCGTGGTCAGCGCGCGGGCGGAGATGAGCGTTCGCGGGGCGGGCGCCTGCATCGTCGGGTTCCTCACCTCATCTCCCCTCGTCCCGGGTGAGCCGCAGGTACGCCGCGGAGAACACCATCAGGACGAGCATCAGCATCAGCCCGAGGGCGCTGCCGCCGCCGTAGCTGTTGAAGTTGAAGGCGTACTGGTACATCAGGTAGACGACGCTGACCGTGGCGTCCTGCGGTCCGCCGCCGGTGAGCAGGTACGGCTCGATGAACACCTGCATCGTGGCGATGACCTGGAGCAGGAGCATCACCAGCAGGATCAGCCTGGTCTGGGGGATGGTGACGTGCCAGACGCGCCGCAGCAGTCCCGCGCCGTCCAGCTCCGCCGCCTCGTACAGCTCGCCCTCGACGCTCTGCAGGGCGGCCAGGTAGATGAGCGTGCCGCTGCCCATGTTCATCCAGGTGGATACGATCACCAGGGACAGCAGCGCGGTGCTCGTGGAGTCCAGCCAGCTCAGCCCCGGGAGGTGGGCCAGGCGCAGCAACTGGTTGAACAGACCGGGGCCAGGGTCGTAGAACCACTTGAACAGCAGCACCGCGACCGCCGGCGGGAGCAGGACCGGCAGGTACACGACGAACCTGAGGTAGGCGCGCGCGTGGCGCAGCTCATTGAGCACCAGCGCGGTCACGAACGGCAGGACGTAACCGCACAGCAGCGCCAGCCCGGTGAACTCCAGGGTGTTCAGCCAGGCCTTGCCGAAGGCCGGGTCGGCGCCGACGCGGTGGAAATTGTCGAGACCGACCCACTCGGACCGGCCGACGAAGTTCGTCCGCTGGAAGCCGAGCAGGGCCTCCCGAACGATCGGATACCAGGAGAACAGGGCGAAGCAGATCAGCGCCCCGCAGAGGAACCCGTACGCGGACACGGTGCGCCGGACGCCGTACCGCGACGCCGCCCGGCGCGGCCCGGCCGGGCGCGACGGCGAACGCCGGGACGCCGCCTTGCGCAGGGCCGTCGTGGTCACCGGTCCCTCCTTCGCGTGTCGTGGCCCGAGAGGCCGTCGGCCGTGCTCAGCTGGACCGTGCTCAGTTGGACCGGGCGAGGATGCCGTCGACCTTCCGCTGGGCGGTCGCGAGGAGCCGGCCGGGGTCGGCGTTCCGGTCGGTGAGGACCGCCGACATCACGGAGTCGAGGACGGCGTAGACCTGCTGGGCGTTCGGCGGCTCGAGCTTGCCCGGGATGCGTCCGGAGGCGTCCTCGTACGGCTTGTAGTTCGCGACCGGCACGTTGGCCGACGCCCCGCGCAGCGCGTGGTCGCTGCTCGCCGTCGACCCGGTGTAGAAGTCCGGTTGGGGGAGGCCGACCGCGCGCCCGTACCGCGCTTCGCGCTGGTAGTTCAGCTGGCCCTGTCCGGGCGTGAGGACGTAGTACTCCAGCCAGAGCATTCCGGCCTTGATCTTGGCGGGCGACGCCTTGACGTTCACCATGTAGCCGTCCCCGCCGATGAGCGTGGCCTTCGCCTCAGGGATCGGCGCCAGGCCGTAGTCCTTGTACGAACCTTGGAACTGGTCGACCAGCGCGGTCACGTTGTCCGGCGCGGACAGGTACATCCCGAGCCGGCCGGCGGCCATCATCTGCTGCACGTCGGCGAGCTGGAGCAGCTGCTTGGAACCCATCGAGTCGTCGACCCAGCGCATCTGCCGGAGGTTCTCCAGCACGGCCTGGCCCTGCGGGCTGTTGAACGCGGCCTTCTTCCCATCGGGAGTGACGACGTCGCCGCCCTGGCCGTACAGCTCGGTGGTGAAGTGCCAGCCGCCCTGGTTGCCGGCGCTGTAGTCGGCGTATCCGACGATGCCCTTGCCCAGTGCGGCGATCTTCTTAGCGTCGGCGCGCAGCTCCGCCCAGGTCGCGGGCGGCGTGTCGGGGTCGAGCCCGGCCTGCTTGAACAGCTTGCGGCTGTAGAGCAGGCCCATCGAGTAGTTCTGCCGGGGCAGGCCGTAGATCCTGCCGTCGGGGCCGGTGAAGACGCGCTTGACGGAGGGCTGGAGGTCGGGGACCTGCTTGACGCTTCCGAGGTACTTGGTGAGGTCGGCGGCCTGACCGGACTTGATCACGTTCTGGACGTCGGTGAAGTAGGTGTAGAAGACGTCCTCCATCTGGCCGCCCGCGAGCTTGGCCGTGAACGTCTTGGGGTCCGCGCAGGGGAAGGCGTCCTTGCCGACGACGGTGATGTCCGGGTGCAGCCGGTGAAAGGCGGCGACGTCCTCGTTCCACTCGCGGCGCTGGGTCGGCTGGCTTTTCGCGGGCATGCAGCCGACCGTGATGGAGACCTTCTTGCCCGAGGCGTCCTGGGATCCGTCACCGCCTCCGCACGCCGTACTGGTCAGGGCGAGCCCTGTCGCCAATAGGACCATGAGCCGTTGGGGTCTCATCATCAGTTCCCTCCTGGACTGGCCTCCGGCGCCCAGAGGCCACGGGCCGAGGACCGGGATGCAGGATCCGGTGCGAGAACGATATAGAGACCAACATCACACTGCAATAGTCGAACTGAAGATAGAAAAAAATCGACAGTCCCTCGGGCCGTGTCGTCAGGCGGGGCCCGTGGAGCCGCGGACGACGAGCTCCGGCTCGAACAGCAGCTCTTCGGGGGCAGCCTGCGAGCCGTCGATCTGGGCGCTGAGAAGGGTCACCACCGCGCGCCCCATCGCGTCGATGGGCTGACGCACCGTGGTCAGCGGCGGGTCGACGCAGCTCATGAACGCCGAGTCGTCGAAGCCGACCACCGAGACGTCCTCGGGCACCCGCCGCCCCTGCCGGCGGGCCGCCTTGATCGCGCCCAGCGCCAGCGGGTCACTGCCGCAGATCACCCCCGTGACCCCCCGCCGCAGCAGGCGGGTCGTCGCCGCCTGGCCCCCTTCCAGGGAGAACAGGGTCTGCTCGACGAACTCCTCTCCACCGAGGCAGGCCGCCTGGGCGAGCCGCTCGAAGGTCTCCACCTTCCGGCGGGACGGCATGTGGTCCGCCGGGCCGACGACCAGGCCGATCCGCTCGTGCCCCAGCGCGCGCAGATGCCCGTACGCCTGCTCGACGGCGACGACGTCGTCGGTCGCCACCGCCGGGAAGCCGAGGTCGGCGACGGACGCGTTCACGAGCACCACCGGCATGCCGCGCCTGCGAAGCAGGTGGTAGTGCTCATGTGCGGCGTCCGCCTCCGCGAACATCCCGCCAGCGAAGATCACTCCGGAGGCCTGCTGGTCGAGCAGCAGGTTCACGTACTCCGGCTCTGAGAGGCCGCCCGCCGTGCGCGTGCACAGGACGGGCGTGAAACCGAGTTGCACCAGGGCGCCGCTGACCACCTCGGCCAGGGCGGGGAAGATCGGATTCTGCAACTCCGGCAGTACCAGGCCGACCAGCCGGGCCCGGTCGCCCCGCAGCTGCGTCGGCCGCTCGTAGCCCAGCACGTCCAGCGCGGTCAGCACGTTGTCGCGGGTCGCCGCCGAGACCCCCGGTTTGCCGTTGAGCACCCGGCTGACGGTGGCCTCGCTGACCCCGGCCTTCTTGGCGACATCAGCAAGTCGTCGTGACATGCCGCAAGAATATCGCAAATACTGCAAGTCGCTTACATGAGTTGCGGGAAGCGCTGCCGGGTCGCGGGAGTCCGTCGGCGACGACACGCGCACGGCGGCGGGCGGTCGCCGCCGCGTGCTGGTGCCGGGGCCCGGTTCAGTGGGCGAGGTCGGCGGCGAGAATGCGGGGGGCGTCGGTGAGTACCATGCCGGCGGCACCGCGGACCTCGGCATGGTCACCGAGCTCTCCGCCGACGACCCGGACGGATTCGGCGGCGGGTGCGAGCGCGTAGCGGCGGATGGCCCGGCTGATCGGTTCGAAGAGGCGGTCGCCGGCGGACGCGAGGTCGCCGCCGACGACGATGAGCTCCGGGTTGAGCATGGTGACGAGGTTGGCGAGGACGCGGCCGACATCCTCGGCCGCGTCCTCCAGCGCGCGAATGGTGCCCCGGTCGCCGACCTTGACGAGGGACAGCAGGTCGGAGATGGGGACGGGGCATCCCCAACTGGTCTCCAGGAGCCGGGCGATGGCGACCGGGCTGGCGACGGTCTCCAGGCAGCCGCGGTTACCGCAGCGGCAGACACGCCCGTCCGGGACCGATCGGATGTGGCCGATCTCGCCGGCGAGGCCGCCGGAACCGTACAGGTGCCGGCCACCGGAGATGATGCCGGCGCCGATCCCGGCCGAGAGCCGCACGTAGATCATGTCGTCGACGTTGCGACCGGCGCCGTACTTGCGCTCGGCGAGGGCTCCCGCGTTGGCGTCGTTGGCCAGTCGGGTGGGCAGGCCGGTGCGCCGCTCGAGTTCGGCACCGGGCTGGACTCCGACCCAGCCGGGCATGATCCCGTGTGCTTCCAGGATGCCGCCGGGTGTGCGCACCGGGGCGGCGATGTCCACGCCGAGGCCGAGCACGTGCCGTTGCCCGACGTTCCTTTCCCGCAGTGCACGCCGGATCAGGTCGGCGGCCAGGTCGAGGGTCTCGTCGGGGGCCCGGTCGACGTCCGTGGCCACGGCGTCGTTCCAGATGGGTGTGCCGCTCAGGTCGCACAGTGCCACCCGGATGTGCTGATGGCCGATATCGGTGCCGATGGCGTATGCCGCCGAAGCGCGCATGGTCAGGGACTGCGCCGGGCGGCCGGTGGACCGTGCCTGGTTGTCCGGCTCGCTCTCCTCGACCAGATCGGCTGCCAGTAGATCCGCGACGAGCGAGGAGACGGTGGCCCGGGACAGACCGGTGATCTGGACGAGCTCGGAGCGGCTCGTGCTGTCGGCGTCGAACAACGCCTGCAGGACCCGGAGCCGCCCCACCTCGCGCAGGTTCAGTGGTGTGTCGATCGCTGACTCCTCGTACTTCGTTCGGATTCAGCCTAACTAGGCTGTCCTTAGCCGGACATGGCGTTGACTTTCGCTTAATATCATCGTAACTATGTCCCCTGTCAGGTAACCACCCCGCAATGTACGCCTAAACCTGGCATGGAGGATTACCCCTGCGCGTACGTGGGAGCGAACCGGTCCGATCGGGGGCTTGTCCGCGAAGGGAGGACGGTGGCGCCGTCGGCAACGGCGCAGATTTCACCTCCGTCAACTCCATGACCAGGAGTCACCTGATGGCACAACGCAAGTCATCGTGGCGGCGCGCCCTGCTGGCCGCCACATGTTCGTTCGCCTGCGCGATCGGTCTGGCCGGTGTCTCGGCGCCGGCGGCGCGTGCGGACACCAAACCGATCTACCTGGACCCCCGCTACTCCTTCGAGGAGCGCGCCGCGGACCTGGTGTCGCGGATGACGCTGGACGAGAAGGCCGCCCAGCTGCACACCAACGATGCGCCGGCCATCCCGCGGCTGGGGGTGCAGCGGTACACCTACTGGAACGAGGGCCAGCATGGGGTGAACACGCTGGGTGCCAACACCGACCACGGCTCGGCCTCGGGTGGGGTGCACGCCACGAGTTTCCCGACCAACTTCGCCTCGTCGATGTCGTGGGACCCGCAGTTGATCTACGCTGAGACGACGGCGATCTCCGATGAGGCGCGTGGCTTCTTGGACAAGTCGCTGTGGGGCGTCGGGCAGAACAACCTCGGGCCGGACAAGAACGACTACGGTTCGCTGACCTACTGGGCGCCGACGGTGAACCTGGATCGGGACCCGCGGTGGGGCCGGACCGATGAGGCGTTCGGGGAGGACCCCTACTTCGCCGGGCAGTTGGCCGGCGCGTTCGTCAACGGTTACCAGGGTCAGAGCCAGAGCGGGAAGTCCACGACCGGCTATTTGAAGGTCGCCGCGACGGCCAAGCACTACGCGCTGAACAACACCGAGGACAATCGCACGGGGATCAGTTCGGACACCGACGACCGGACGCTGCGGGAGTACTACACCGCCCAGTTCCGTGATCTGATTGAGAAGGATCACGTTTCGGGGCTGATGACCTCCTACAACGCCATCAACGGCACTCCGGCGGTCGCGAACACCTACACTGTCAGCCAGCTCGCCCAGCGGACGTACGGGTTCAACGGCTACATCACCTCCG
This sequence comes from Actinoallomurus purpureus, assembly GCF_024055795.1. Lineage (GTDB taxonomy): Bacteria > Actinomycetota > Actinomycetes > Streptosporangiales > Streptosporangiaceae > Actinoallomurus > Actinoallomurus purpureus. The sequence continues at coordinate 134,025 of NZ_JAMXMY010000001.1, forward strand.
ACTGCGGCGCGGTGGGCACGACCTGGCGGCTGCCGTACGGCGGCCACGACTGGGCGCCGCCGGGCTGGACCACGGACCACAAGGACAGCCCGACCTGGACTAACACCGCGACCGGGACCACGCTGTCCGGTCAGGCGGGCGGGCAGGCGTACGCGCTGCGTGCCGGCACCGACGTCAACTGCACCGGTGACGAGGCCACCGCGCAGAACATCCGCGACGCGATCGACGCCGGCGCGCTGAGCGAGGGTGTCGTGGACACCGCGCTGGTGCACCTGTTCACCGTCCGGATGCGGACCGGTGAGTTCGACTCGCCGGACCGGGTCAAGTACACCAAGATCACCAAAGATGTCATCCAGAGCCCCGAGCACCAGGCCCTGGCCACCAAGGTCGCCGCCAACTCGCTCGTCCTGCTCAAGAACGATGACGTGCCGGGCACGAAGAACCCCCTCCTGCCGCTGCACGCCTCGAAGCTGAACAAGGTCGTGATCCTCGGCGACCAGGCGAACACGGTGAACCTGGGCAACTACTCGGGCGAGCCGACGCTGCAGGTCAGCGCGGTCAAGGGCATCACCGAAGCGGTCAAGGCCGCGAGCCCCGGCGCCTCGATCGTCTTCGACGACGCCAAGACCTCGACCACGGGGACCACCCCGGCGGTGCTCAGCGACCAGACCAAGGCCGACATCAAGAGCGCCGACCTGGTCATCGTGTTCGTGGGCACCGACCACGGCGTGGCCGATGAGGGCAAGGACCGGACCACGCTCGCGATCCCGGGCAACTACCGCTCACTGATCGATCAGGCCACCGCGCTGGGCAACGACAAGATGGCGCTGGTGATGCAGGCGGGCGGCCCGGTCAAGATCGACGATGTCGCCGCGAAGTTCCCCGCAATCGTCTTCAGCGGGTTCAACGGCGAGAGCCAGGGCACCGCGCTGGCCGACGTGCTGACGGGCAGGCAGAACCCGAGCGGGCACCTGAACTTCACCTGGTACAAGGACGACTCCCAGCTGCCGGCCATGTCCAACTACAACATCACGCCGGCGGGCACCGGCGGGATCGGCCGTACCTACCGGTACTTCACCGGCACACCCACCTACCCCTTCGGCTACGGCAAGAGCTACACCGGCTTCGCCAACTCCCGCATCCGGGCGAACACCGGCTCGGTGAGCGCGAACGGCAAGGTCACCGTGCGGTTCGACGTCAAGAACACCGGCCACGTCGCCGGCGCCACGGTCGCTCAGCTGTACGCCGCGACCCCCTTCAGCGTCTCGGGCATCGAGATGCCCAAGAAGCGGCTGGTGGGCTTCAAGAAGACCGCGGTGCTGCGGCCCGGTGCCACCGAGCACGTCTCCCTCACCGTCAACGTCGCCGACCTGGCGGTGTGGGACGCCAAGGCGATGCGTTCGTTCGTGCCGAATGGCACCTACCAGTTCCAGGTCGGGGCCGACTCGGCCGACACCGCCGCCTCTCCGTCGGTGAAGGTCACCGGGCAGATCACTCCGAAGATCCAGTACGTCACCGTCCAGCCCGAGGCGGTCCAGTACAAGGTCGGCGACACCCTCGACCTGGCCGGCAAGAACCAGTGGATCAAGGACGACACCGACCACTCGAAGGAGCAGCGCAACCTGGCCGTGACCGCCGACAACATCGTCGAGGCCGTCAACAACGACCAGTCCTTCGTCGACCTCACTCACGCGAAGGTCCACTACGGCAGCAGCGACCCGCACGTGGCCACGGTCGACTCCAACGGACACGTCAAGGTGGTCGGCTCCGGCGTCACGACGCTCACCGCGAAGGTGGGCGGGGTCACCGGCTCGGCCGTCATCACCGCCAAGTACCCCTACTCGGTCACCGCACCCTCGACCGTCGAACCCGGCGACACCCTCACCGCCACGACGACGTTCACCAACTCCGGCCCGAACACGCTGAGCGACGTGACGATGTCGCTCACCACGCCGAACGGCTGGACCGCGGAGGCCACCTCCCCGGCCACGTTCGCCCAGGTCGCCGCCGGTCAGACGGCGAAGACCACGTGGGCGGTCAAGGTCCCGGCCGACGCCGCCCGCAACGGCTACGACCTGCAGGCCAAGGTCACCTACACCGACAAGGGCGGCGAGCGGAGCGGCGACGCGGCCACCAACGTCGGAATCCCCTACGCGTCCCTGGCCGCCGCCTACAACAACACCGCCATCAGCGATGACGCCCGGCCGTCGGAGGGCAATCTCGACGGTGGCGGCCTCAGCCTGTCGGCCCAGGCACTCGCCGCGGCGGGCATCACACCGGGCGGCAAGGTCACCCATGGCGGGTTCACCTTCACCTGGCCGGACGTCCCGGCGGGCAAGCCGGGCAACGTCCTCGGAAGCGGGCAGGCGTTCGACTTCTCGGGGTCGGGGTCCCAGCTCGCGTTCCTGGGGCTGGCGAACAACGGCACCGCCTCGGGCAGCGGGCTGATCACCTACACCGACGGCACCACCCAGCCGTATTCGATCAGCTTCCCCGACTGGTGGGCGAGCGGCGGAGACACCGTCGCCACCTTCCCCTACATCAATAACCAGTCGGGGAAGCAGAACCAGACCGTCCACCTCTACATGTCCACCATCAAGCTGCAGGCGGGCAAGAAGGTGCAGTTCATCACCCTGCCCAACGTCAGCACGGGCGGAAGCGGCGCCAACGCGATGCACGTCTTCGACGTCGCTACTGACGGATAGCGGCCATGCGGTCCGGGCGGTCGGCGACGCCACCGCCGACCGCCCGGCCCGTACCGTTCCCGTCGCGGTCACCGCGGTCTCAGCGAACCCGCGGATGACAACGCTGTCATCTCACCCCGCCCGCGCACTCCGCCCGGCGAGTGACGCGGCCGAAGACCAGGAGGCTCGTGGTGCGTCCACGAAGCAGCAGATGGAAAGGCCTCGGAATCGCAGCGATGGGACTGGCGGCGTGCGTTCTGACCGCCCCGTCCGCAGTCGCCGCCATACCCGCGCGACCGGCACCGGCAACGCTGGTGTCCGATCCGACCGACTACGTCGATCCGTTCATCGGCACCAAGAAGGGCGTCGACTGGGAGAACACCTTCCCCGGCGCGACCGCGCCGTTCGGGATGGTGCAGTTCAGCCCGGACACGCCCTCGGGACCGACCGGCTACTCGTACACCGACGACGCCATCAAGGGATTCAGCCTCACGCACTTCTCAGGTGGCTGCTCGTCGTTCGGCGACATCCCGATCCTGCCGGTGACCGGCACGATCGGGACCGACCCGGCCCGGCACACCGAGCACTTCTCGCACGACGATGAGCACGCCGCGCCCGGGTCGTACTCCGTGCGGCTCACGGACTCGAACGTCCAGGTCGATCTGGGAGCCACCGAGCGGACGGGGATCGCGTCTTTCCGCTATCCGGCCGGCAGCCAGGCCCAGGTGCTGGTCAAGTCGGGCACCAGCCTCGGCGGTGACCTGGCCGCCGACGTCAAGGTGGTGAACGACCACGAACTGGCCGGCACCGCCACGGCGCACGGCCTGTGCAACAACCACCAGTACACGGTGTACTTCCACATCGCGTTCGACCGGCCGTTCACCGCGCACGGCACCTGGCAGGGCGGCACGGTCACGCCCGGCTCGTCGAGCGCCACCGGCCCGGGGTCGGGCACGTACCTGACCTTCGACACCTCCGCAGACAGCGCCGTGACCGCCAAGATCGGCCTGTCGTACGTGAGCACCGACGGCGCGGCGAAGAACGCGGCGGCCGAGATACCCGGCTGGAACGCCGGGCAGGTGCAGGCCGCCACGCGCAAGGCATGGCGCACTCTGCTGCGCAAGGCCGCCGTCGGCGGCGCGTCCGCCGACGACCTCACACTCTTCTACACCTCGCTGTACCGGTGCTTCCAGGCGCCGAGCGTGTTCAACGACGTGGACGGCCGCTACATCGGCTTCGACGGCGTCGTCCACCGGGTGCCCGCCGGGCACGCGCAGTACGAGATGTTCTCCGACTGGGACATCTACCGGTCGCTGGCGCCGCTGCAGGCGATGCTGTACCCCGACCGCGCCGGAGACATGGCGAACTCCCTGCTGCGCGACGCACAGCAACAGGGCGGCTGGTGGCCGAAGTGGCCGGCGCAGAACATGACCGGCAACGTGATGAACGGCGACAACGGCGTGCCGCTGTTCGCCCAGTACGTCGCGTTCGGCGCCCGCGGCGTGGACATCGCCGGCGCGCTCCCCATCATGAAGAAGGGCGCGACCCGGTCGCAGAAGGTCGGCTGGGGCTGGGTGGAACGGCCGGGAATTGAGGACTACGTCCGGCTCGGGTACGCGCCCAACAACGCCACCTCGCAGGGCGACCACGGGTTGCAGGGCGCTTCGGAGACCCTCGAGTGGGCGATCGACGACTTCGCCATCTCCCGGCTCGCCGAGGCGGTCGGCGACCGTACGACCGCGGCCGAATACGCCAAGCGCGGCCAGAACTGGCAGAACATCTTCGACCCGAGCACCGGCTACCTGCGGCCGCGTGACGACTACGGCTCCTTCCCTGCCGGCCCGGGCTTCCAGAAACCGCCGGCGGGGGTCTTCGGTCAGGACGGCTACGACGAAGGCAACGCGGCGCAGTACAACTGGCTCGTCCCGCAGGACCTCGCCGGCCTCGTCACCGCGATGGGCGGCAAGGACAAGGTGATCCCGCGGCTGGACGACTTCTTCAGCAAGCTGAACGTCGGCGGCAACGACCCGTACGACTGGGCGGGCAACGAGATCGACACCGCCGCGCCGTGGGTGTACGACTACGTCGGGCAACCGTGGAAGACCCAGGAGGTCACCCGGCGCTTCGAGACCGAGCTCTTCACGACCGCGCCGGACGGACTCCCCGGCAACGACGACCTCGGCGCGCTGTCCTCCGAATACGTGTGGGCGGCGCTCGGCATGATGCCGGCCACCCCCGGCACCCCGGCCCTGGCGCTGAACAGCCCGCTGGTGAAACGCGCCGTGATCAGCCTGGGCACCGGCCGGAAGATCACCATCAACGCGCCGCGGGCCGCCGACGACGCGCCGTACGTCACCGGCATGCGGCTGAACGGCCGGCCGCACGAGTCCACCGGCCTGCCCGCGTCGTTCGCCACGAGTGGCGGCGCGCTGGACATCGACCTGTCCACCCGGCCCGACACCCACTGGGCCACCGGCGACAAGGCCGCGCCCCCGTCCTACCGGGCCCATGAGGTACCGGCGGTCGGCTACATCACCCCGACAGGAACCCAGGTGACCCGCGGCGGCACGAACCTGCCGGCCACGGTCGGCGTCTCCACGCTCGCCGGGCACGCCGGCAAGGTCACTTGGACGGCCGCCTCCGACGTCGCTGGGGTGAGCGTGACCCCGTCGTCGGGCACCTTGGACCTCACCCACGCCGGCACCGCCCACGTGCCCGTCACGATCGCCGTCGCCCAGGGCACGGCGTCCGGCTACCACCCGGTCAAGGTCACCTTCCACACCGCCGACGGGACGACGCTGCCCGGCGGCGCGGTCGTGCTGACCGTACCGGCGGCCGACGGCGCCGCGACCGCCTGCGACACGCTCGGCACCACCGACACCGAGTGCGGGCTGCGGCTGCGCGACAACGGCGACGGTCACACCACGCCCGTCACCGTCGGCGGCCGCTCCGGACGCTCCACGACCGACGGTTCCCCGTACGAGTACTTCGACGTCGACAACACCATCGTCCCCGGCGGCCGCTACACGGCGACGGTGACGATCGACTACTACGACCACGGCACCGGCAACTGGAGCCTGCAGTACGACTCCACCGACGGCGCCTACAAGCAGAGTGCCCCCGTCGCCAAGACCGGCACCGACACGTGGAAGACCGCGACGTTCACCGTCGACGACGCGGCCTTCGGCAACCGGGAGAACGCCGGGAGTGACTTCCGCCTGGCCAACGGCGGCGACACCGGCACCATCGGGCGGGTCCACGTCACCGCCACCGGAGACAACGTCCTCGCCCTCCACCTCTGCCCCGACGACAAGTGACCTGAACGGAGCCACCATGGAACTGTCACGCCGCACCTTCATCCGCGGCTTCGCCGCCGGCGGGTCGGCCGCTCTCGGCCTGGCCGCGCTCGGCCTCGAGGCGAGACCTGCCTCCGCCGCCAGCGCGCCCGGCGACGTGGTCGGCAAGATCACCGTCGGCTATCAGGGATGGTTCGCCTGCGCGGGCGACGGGGCCCCGATCAACGGCTGGTGGCACTGGAGCCAGAACTGGGGTCAGGCGCCCTCACCGACCAACAACGCCATCAAGGCGTGGCCCGACATGCGGGAGTACGCCAAGGCGTACCCGACCGCGTACGCCGACATGAACGGCGGCGGGGCCGCCACCCTCTTCTCCTCCTACGACCAGCAGACCGTCGACACGCACTTCGCGTGGATGAAGCAGTACGGCTGCGACACCGCCGCCCTGCAGCGGTTCAACCCCAACGGCGGCGAGGGCGCCACGCGCGACGCGATGGCGCAGAAGGTGCGCAGCGCCGCCGAGTCGCAGGGCGTGAAGTTCTACATCATGTACGACGTCACCGGCTGGACGAACATGCAGTCGGAGATCAAGACCGACTGGACCAACAAGATGTCCGCCTACACGGCCTCGTCCGCGTACGCGCGCCAGAACGGCAAGCCGGTCGTGTGCATCTGGGGCTTCGGCCTGAACGATGGCAACCATCCCTGGAGCGCGTCGGCCTGCCTCGACGTCGTCAACTGGTTCAAGGGCCAAGGCTGTTACGTCATCGGCGGGGTGGCGCGCGAATGGCACGTCGGCGGGATCGGTGCCCGCTCGGGGTACGACAGCGTCTACCTGGCGATGAACATGGTCAGCCCGTGGATGGTCGGCGCGATCGGCAGCGCAGCCGAATCCGACAACGCCTACACCACCTACACCGTGCCCGACCAGGCGTACTGCAACGCTCACGGCATCGACTACCAGCCGTGCGTGCTGCCCGGGGACGTGTCGGCGCCGCAGCAGCGCGCGCACGGCGACTTCATGTGGCGGCAGTTCTACAACATGGTCCGGGCCGGGGTGCAGGGCATCTACATCTCCATGTTCGACGAGTACGGCGAGGGCAACCAGATCGCCAAGACCGGCGAGAACGCCGCCATGGTCCCGTCCGGATCCGGCCTGTACGCACTGGACGAGGACGGCACGGCCTGCTCGTCGGACTACTACCTGCGGCTCACCGGCGACGGCGGCCGGATGCTCAAGGGCCAGATCGCCCTGACCGCCACCCGGCCCACCCAGCCCGTCGTCACCGGCGGCACCCTCAAGGTGGTCAGCCTGCGCGCTCGCGCCAACAGTGACTACGTCACCGCCGACAACGCGGGTGCCTCCGCGCTGATCGCCAACCGCACGTCGATCGGCCAGTGGGAGCAGTTCGACATGGTCGACGCGGGCGGCGGCAACATCGCGCTGCGCGCCCACGCCAACAGCCAGTACGTCTGCGCCGACAACGCGGGTGCCTCCGCGCTGATCGCCAACCGCACGTCGATCGGCCAGTGGGAGACGTTCCGCCTGATCCGCAACGCGGGCGGCACCGTCAGCCTGCTCGCACTGGCCAACAACATGTACGTCACGGCGGAGAACGCAGGGACCTCCGCACTGATCGCGAACCGTACGGCGATCGGCCCGTGGGAGCAGTTCGACCTCGTCGTGTCATAACGGCCGACGCGGCACGGTCGCGGCCCACCGGCCGGCCGACATCCCCGTACCCCGCCGGGATACGGGAACCGACCTACCGGGTCGCCGGGCACGCCGCACGGGCGGCCGGCGACCCGCGTAGGTCAGGGGATGGTGACGAGAACCGTGCCGGTCTTTCCCGGCCGCACCGCGTGCTCAACGGCCTGCGCGATCTCATCGATGCCGTACTGGGCCGCCACGTCGAATGCCTCGGCTGCCCCATGGGCGATGAGCTGGGCGGCGGTGGCCATGTCGTGGGCGCGCTGCTCGGCGGCGACGGTCTCCGCCCAGCGGGTGACGGTCAGGCCCCGCAGGCCGAGGCTCGTGCCAAGGAGGTCCCGGGCGTGGAGAGGGATGTTCTCCTTGGCGAGGACGCCGTAGGTGATCAGGGTTCCGCCGGGCGAGAGCAACCGCAGGAGGTCTGTGGCCAGCGTGCCGCCCACGGGGTCGACCGCGGCAGGGACAGGCCGTGCTCCGATGTGCTCGCGGATTTCTTCCTTCCAGGTGGGCTGGGCGGTGGAGACTACGGGAACGCGCGGGTAGCGCTCTCGCAGCGTCTCGGCGCCTGCGTCACTGCGGACGATATTGATGTGCTGGATCGCGTGGTACTGGGCGACAGCGGACAGCAGACGGCCGACGTTGGAGCCGGCGGCGCTCTGCAGGAAGACGCCGTTGTAGCCGACCGCGGCGTGCTTTTCGAGTTCACGCCGCAACATGATCACGGTGATGGGATTGATCAGCATTTGAGCGGCGATGCTGTCGGGAACGTCGTCGCTTACAGGGACGACGAACTCCGCCGGGACGAGGACGTATTCGCTCCAGGCACCAGGGTGGGGGAAGAAGGACACGCGCACTCCAGGGGTGACCCCGGGAGCCACGGGAGTGTCGGATCCCAGCGCTTCGACGATGCCGGTGGCCTCGGCGCCGGGAGTGAGGTACGCGGTCTGGGAGGGATAGGGGCCCTGGATGGCGAGTAGGTCGCCGATGTGGATCGGGAAGGTGTGCACCCGCACCAGTACCTGGCCTGCTCCAGGCGGTCCGGGGGCGTCGACCTCCGCGACGGTGAGAACATCGGCGGGGTTTCCGGACTGCCTGTAGATCACCTTGCGCGCCATGCCCATCACTCCTCGTTGTACGTGACGGCCGAGCCGTGCCTCAGCGGTCCGATCGCCGCTCGTGGGCCTGGTGGGTGGGAAGCAGAATCCGGCTGGTCCCGGCGTCCACCTGGGCCGGATGATTTCAGCCTGCCCCCGGTGGAACGAGCTACGCAGCCCCGCGACCGCCGACACGAACGCGCCCCCGGCCGGGTCTCGGCCGGAGGCGCGATTCCGCTTCTGCTACGGCTGGACGTCGATGGTGAAGGTGGACGTCGTGTTCCTGATGTCGACGGCGTTGTCGTTCATCTTGAGGTTGTGGAAGGTCACCGAGCCGACCGCCGGGCCCTGGCCGGCCTCGGGCAACTCATTCGCCCAGAGACCGAACCCCGACTTGGCGTCGTAGGCGTCGCCGCTCTTGTGCGCACCCGTGATGGTGATGTTGGTGAGCACGGTGTCGGCGACCGGGTTCAGCGGCGCACCGTTGACGTAGTCGGTCTGGAACATGATGCCTGAGTACGTCGGGTCGATGATGTCGACGTCACTGACCCGGATCGCCCGGAACTGCTTCGAGGCCGAGAACATCCAGATCCCGGGGAAGGTCTGCGCGCCCCAGAAGTGGCCGCCGGCCCGCACGATCGAGATGTTGCTGAAGGTCGTCTGGTCCGGTCCGAAGTCCTCCATCGGGTAGCCGAAGTCCAGCGAGCTGATCGTGATGCCGGAGTAGGTCAACGTGTCGGCGATGTAGACGTTCTTGACGGTGTTGTCCTGCCCGCCGTACACCGCGACGCCCGCCGCACGCCACGGCAGGATCGCCGTGAGGTTCTGGAAGACGTTGTTCTTCTCGCCGGTGGCGCCGGAGTCGGTCGCGGCGAACAGCGCGAAGCTGTCGTCGCCAGTCGCGCGGGCCTCGTCGTTGGACACCAGGTTGTCCGAGCTGCCGTTGGTCATGTTGATGCCGTCGGCGAACGTGTCCCGGATCCGCGAGTTGGTGATCGTCATGTGGTCGGTGTTGTTGCCCCAGTACATGCAGACCATGTGCTCGACCCAGGTGTTGTCGATCGTGTCGTTCGCGACGTTCTGGAGGTCGAACACCTTGCCCGGCCCGTCGATCCGCGAGGTGTAGTTGCCGAAGTAGGCGAAGCCGGAGAAGGTCGAGCCGTTCGCCGTCGCGTCCGCCCGGATCCCGATGTCGGTGTTCTCCTGCCCCGTAGGCGCCTGGAACTGGGTGTACCAGGGGCCGGCGCCGATCAACTTGATCGCCTTGCCGTACACCTGGAGCTTGCCGGATGTCTCGTACGTGCCCGCGGGCAGGTACACGCCGACCAGGGTGGAGTCCTGCCGCACCTTGTCCAGCGCGTTCTGCACGTCCTGCTGGGTGAAGCCGGCCGGCACCGCGTACTTGGCCGGGTCGGGGTTGGCGATGGGGGAGACCTGCTCGGTGTTGATGAAGTCGATCGAGTAGTAGGCCGCCGTGTTGGCCGTGTCCTTCTGCAGCCTGATCTTGTGCCCGGCCGGTACGGTCGTGCCGAGCATGGCGTGCGCCTCGTCGTAGATGTGCCGAGGCGAGGAGTCCGGCGAGTTGCCCGGGCTCGTCTCGCTGCCGTAGAGCCACGCGAAGTGCGAGGTCAGGTCGATGGCCTTGAGGAACGTCCCGTCGACGTAGACGTCGAGCGTCGCGTTGATCCCGCCGCCGCCCGGCGCGTCCGGGATGGCGAACCGGGTCACGAGCGTGTTGGTGCTCGCCTTCGTCGTCCACTCCACGCTGCTGCCGGTGGCGGTGAGCTTCACCGCGCGGCGGCCGGACGCCTCACCGGCCAGGTCGCCGATCGTACGGTTCGGTCCGACGGTCGTCGCTCCGCCGGCCAGGACGCCGTCCTCGGCCTCGTACACGTCGTACGGCATGTTCGCGCCGCGTCCGACGAAGAACGGCGTGCTGCTGGTGTTGTTGGCCTGTTTGACAGGCAGCTCGTTCGTGTCATTGGCCAGCACGACCTTGACGGTGTACTTGCCGTTCACCGCCGTCCACGATCCGAGGTTCACGGGGGCCGCGGTGGCGCCCGCGGCGATGGTCCCGCTGACCGAGCCGGTGAACGTCTTCACGGTCGCGTTGTTCGCGTCGAGGAGCGTGAGCGTGATGCCGTGCGACCCGGACCCGGAGGCCACGGTGCCCTGGTTCTTCACCGCGACGCTGAACGTCACATTGTTGCCGCTCGCGGGGTTGCCGGGTGTCCAGGTCACCGACGATGCGATCAGGTCGGAGCTGGCGACCGGCGCCACCGTCAGTGACGTCGGGTTGGTGTAGGAGTTGTTGTCCTCGTTCAGCTCCAGGATGTCGTCGGCCTCGTCGACCTTGGCGCTGAGCTGGTAGGTCCCCGCGTCACGGGTCCCGGCGGACGCGGTCACCGTGGTGGAGGCTCCGGCCGCGAGGGCGCCCACGGCCGCGGTGCCGACCTTCTGTCCGGCCAGGTAGAAGTTGACGTTGGTCGGGTCGGAGGCCGCCGTCCCGGTGTTCTTCACCGTCGCCGTGAGCGAGACGGCGTCGGTCTCGGTCGGCGACGCCGGGCTCCAGGACATGCCGCCGATCGTCAGGTCGGGCGCGGGGGCCGGGGTGCCGATGACCTGGAGTTCGGCGACCTGACCACCGGTGGCGCCGGAGTTGGCGGTGAACTTCAGCTGCACCTCGGCGGCCGTGGTGGTCACCGGGATCGTCACCGTGTTGCCGGACGCCGGATCGAAGGTGTACGTCGTGGCCGCGATGACGCTGGTGAAGTCGCCGGAGTGCTTCGGCCGGGCGAGTACCTCGATGGTCTGGGTGCGCCGGCCCCAAGAGGCGTCCGGGTTGAGCTTGACGACGACCGAGCTGATGTCGGCCTTCACCCGAAGGTTCACCGTGAGGGTGTCCGGGTAGCTGTTCGTGGCCGCCTCCCAGTACGTGCCCACGTTGTCGTCGTTCGCGTTCGTCTCCACGAAGTCGTAGATGTGCGACGAGGCCGTGATCGGCTTACCGGCCGCGAGGTTGGTGCCGGTGCCGCCGCTGCCCGTACGGGTGACCGAGCCGCTGTCGGGTGACTGGTTGCCGGCGGCGTCCTTCGCCCGGACGAAGTAGGTGACGGTCACGGTGGCCGGCTGGGTGTCGGTGTAGGTCAGCACGTTCCCCGCGACGCTGCCGCGCAGTGCGCCGTTGGCGTACACGTCATAACCGGTCACGCCCACGTTGTCCGTGGCGGCGTTCCAGGTCAGCTTGATCTGACCCGTGCTGGGCTCGGTGTAGGCCAGGTTCGTCGGCGCGGTCGGCGGCTGCTGGTCGCCGGTGCTCGGCCCGTACACCTCGAACTCCGACACCTGCCCGGCCGGCCAGCCGGTGTTGGCGGTGATGTTCAGGCGCAGGTACCGCGTGACGACGGTGTTGAACCCGATGGTCACCGTGTTGTTGCTCGCGGGGTCGAACGTGTGCCCCGCCGAGCCGACGATGTCGGTGTAGTTCGCGCCGTTGGTGCTGCCCTGGACCGCGAAGGTCTCGGTCCGGGCGCCCCAGTTGGCGGTCGGCAGCTTCAGCACGACCTTGTCGGTGCTGACCGCCGCGCCGAGGTCCACCTGGATCCACTGCGGGAAGGCGTTGTTGGCGCTCTCCCAGTACGTCGACTGGTTTCCGTCGTTGGCGTTGGCAGGGGTGTACACGTCGGTGTAGCTGCTGGCGGAGACGGTCTTTCCCGCCGCCAGGTTGGGGCCGTCCGCGGCGGACGCGGGCGATACCAACCCGAGGACGGCGGCCGTGGAGGTGAGGAGGCTGATGACAGCGCTTCCAGCGAGGAACCGCAGCCATGCGTGCTTCGGTCTCATTGCGCCTCTCGTTTCGAACAGCGCCGACCCGAATCGCGGGCGGGCGCTTGGGCGGGGCCACACGCCAGGCGAGGCCTGTGGGGGACACAACACCGAGGCTAAATTTCTTGACAATTCATTGCAAGAACAGAACAGAAAGATGGCATCGTGCTCAGGCGGAGGCGTCGAGGCCCGGGCCACCGCTCAGCCGGCAGGCGTCACCAGGCAGAGCGCGGTATTGATCGATATCGGACGAAGTGCGGGGACGGTGGGGGTGGAAGAGGGGCCCGTGGCACGAATTTCTCCGATTTTGCGCCTTAAATCAAGTCAAAGCACAGAATCGGTAGGCAATTTCGCCGATGATGCTTGCTAGCCTGACAGGAACGCATCGAAGCCGAGGAGCCTGTGATCGATACCCCACTGAATCTTCGCGAGGTGGGGCGGCTCCGGGTCCTCGAGGCGCTGCACCACGTGGGCCGGTCGAGTCGTTCGCAGCTCACGAGGCTCACCGGCCTGTCCCGCGCGACCGTCTCCTCGATCGTCGCCGACCTGCTGTCCGCCGGTCTGATCGAAGAGGCTCCGGACACCTCGGAGCCGGAGGGCAGGCCGACCGGCCGGCCGGCGCAGCCCCTGACGCTGATTCCCTCCGCCGCCTACGCGGTCGGGGCGGACATCGGCCATCAGCAGGTCCGTGTCGCCGTATGTGATCTCAACGGAGACCCGATCTGGGACACCGTTGTGGCAGGCGACACCGACCGGGCACCGCGCGAGACCCTCGACCTCACCGCGGACCTGATCCAGCAGGCGATCCGCGAGAAGGACATCGCCCTCGGCGACGTCCTGGGGCTGGGCGTCGACATCGCCACTCCGGTCCGCACCGCCGACGGCGCCCTGGAGGCGCACGGCATCATGCCCGGCTGGGTCGGGGTGCGGCCGGGCCGTGAACTGGAGGAGAGGACCGGGTTGACGGCCCAGGTCGCCAACGACGCCGATGCCGGCGCCCTCGCCGAGCGTCTGTACGGCGCCGGGCGCGGCACGTCCGACATGATCTACATCAGGCTCTCCACCGGCATCGGCGCGGGAATCGTGAGCGGCGGCCGGCCGCTGACCGGCGTGGGCGGTCTCGCCGGCGAAATCGGTCACGTCGTGTCCGACCCCCGTGGCGGCATCTGCCGATGTGGAAACCGCGGTTGCTTGGGGACCGTGGCCGGCCCGGCCGCCATCGCCCGGCTCCTGGAGCAGAGCTGGGGCCGCCGCGTCACCGTCCCCGATCTCCTGCGGTTGATCGATGAGGGCGACAGGGGTGCCGTCCGCGCCCTGGAGGACGCCGCCGAGCACATCGGCATCGTCCTGGCCGACCTCGTCACCCTGCTGAATCCGGAATTGATCGTCGTCGGCGGTGATCTCGCGGCCGCCGGACCGCTGCTCTTCGCGCCGCTGGAACGCGCGATCCGGCGCTACGCCCTGGCTCCCGCCGCGGAGGCCGTCACCGTCGTGCCGGGTGAACTCCGCGACCAGGCCGAGGTGCGCGGTGCCGCCGGCATGGTCCTCGCGCACGCGCCCCGGATACTGGCCGACCGACTCGCCGCCGCCGAACGCGGCGGAGACCATCACCCGGTCACCACCGAATAGCGGCGCCCGCGTCCGGCCGAGGCCGCGGAGGCTCGAGGCCGCCGTCGCCGCGCCGGACCCGCGCCGCCCATCTCTCGCGCAGAAACCTCTGGTCGGCGGCTATTGTGCGAGCGAAATCGTGGTGTTACATTCTCGCGTAGTCGAATCAATTCGACAGCGAGGAGCTTGCACGATGGCGGTGACGATCGCGGACGTGGCCCGCCGCGCGGGCGTGGCCCGCAGCACGGTGTCATATGTCCTTAGTGGCGCGCGATCGATCTCCCCGGAGACCAAGCGGCGTGTCGAGCAGGCCATCGAGGAGCTGCAGTTCCGGCCGCATGTCGGCGCGCGGTCGATTCGTACCCGCCGCAACGGGGTCATCGCGATGGCCCTGCCGATGGTGCACGGACCCGACGCCCAGGTGCAGATGCCCTATGTGTGGGCGGCCCTGACGGCGGCACAGGATGCGGGGCTGAAGCTCCTGATGCTCACGGATGACGACGGCGAAGCGGCGATCCGTGACGCGGTGTTGGGGTCGCTCGTCGACGGTGTGATGCTGATGGAGGTTCAGCGGCACGACCCCCGGGTCGGGCTGCTCGGCTCGCTCAAATGCCCAGCCGTGATCGTCGGCACGCCCGAGGAGAAGGCTCACCTGCCGTGTGTGGACTTCGACCTCGGGCTCGCAGGACGGTTGTGCGCGGAGCACCTGCTGGAGCTGGGACACACCCGCGTCGGTTATCTCGGGGGGGCTGAGGAGACGTTCCGCAGGGGCGTCGCGTACGCGATCCACGCTCGTGACAGTGCGCTGTACTCGTTGCGTGCCGGCCGGGCCGAGGCATCGTGGACGCCGTGCGACGGCTCACCCGCCGATGTCGACGTGGCCGTTGACACGCTGCTCTCGCAGACTCCCGGCCTGTCCGCGCTGATCGTGTACAACGAGCGCGCGCTGCCACTGGTCATCGACTGCCTGTCCGCACGCGGGCTCCATGCCCCCGAGGACATCTCGGTCATGGCCATATGCCCGGAGGCGCAACGCTCCCAGCTCCGGTTCACCGCCGTGTCGCTACCGGTCGAGGAACTCGCCCGTACGGCGGTCCGCCTGCTGGCCGGCGTCCTCAATGGCGATCCCCAACCGCCCGCCACGATCCTCGCCCCAGCGCTGAAGATCGGTGACACCACCGCCCCCAGGAGATAGACGTACGCCGCGACCATGCGCCGTCGCGCAGGTTGTCGAATCAATTCGAAAGGCACGGACATGAACCTTCTCCCCCCGCGGCTTCGCGGCATGACCGCCGGCCGGTGCGCGCTCGCGCTCGCCGTCGCATCGTCGTTGGCGCTGTCGGCATGTGGCTCCGGCGATGGCGGCGGGAGCGGATCAGAGGCGGGGTCGCTGACCGAGACCGACTACTACGACTCCGCGCCGCAGAACACGCAGTTGCCCAAGGTGCTCGACGAGTGCGGCGACCAGGTCGGCGTGAAAATCGTCCACCAGGAGGTTCCGCGCGCGCAGTTCATGCCCAAGCTGTTGCAGCAGGCGTCGTCCCGTTCTCTTCCGGACCTCGCACTGGTCGACAATCCGGACCTGCAGCAGCTCGCAGCCACCGGCGGCCTCGTACCGCTGTCCCAGGCGGGCCTGTCCACGGGCGTCCTCTATCCGTCGATCGTCGCCGCCGGCCGATACCAGGGTGAGACGTACGGGATCGCGCCGGGGGTCAACGGCCTGGCGCTGTTCTACAACAAGGACATGTTCGCTTCGGCCGGTCTTACGCCGCCGACCACGTGGGACCAGTTGACCGCCGACGCGAAGAAGCTGACCCAGGGCAAG
The DNA here is from genome assembly GCF_024055795.1 of Actinoallomurus purpureus. Taxonomy (GTDB): domain Bacteria; phylum Actinomycetota; class Actinomycetes; order Streptosporangiales; family Streptosporangiaceae; genus Actinoallomurus; species Actinoallomurus purpureus. The sequence goes on from NZ_JAMXMY010000001.1 coordinate 150,068, forward strand.
CGGTACGGCATGGCGTTCTCCGCCGTCGGCACGGAGGAGGGCAGCTTCCAGTTCGAGCCCTTCTTCTGGACCGCCGGGGCGAGCCTGAAGAACCTGAACTCACCGCAGGCGGTCCAGGCCCTCACGCTGTGGAAGACCTTGGTCGACCAGGGCTCTGCGTCGAAGTCGGTGGTGACGTGGACACAGACGGACATCAACGACCAGTTCGCCGCCGGCAACGTCGCGATGATGATCAACGGTCCCTGGCAGTTGCCCAAACTGAACGCGAAGAAGGATCTGCACTTCGGCATCGCGCCGATCCCGGTGCCCTCGTCCTCGGCCAAGCCGGTCACCCCGCTCGGCGGTGAGGTGTGGACGGTCGGGCACAGTGACCGGGCCCGCGAACGCAAGGCCGTCGCGGTCGTGAAGTGCCTGCTCGATCCGGAGCACAGCCTGGAATGGTCGAAGGCCGCCGGCTACATCCCGAGCGACCGAGCCGCCGCGGCACGGCTCGCGGCGAGCGACCCCCAGCTGGCGGCGTTCGTCACCGAGGTGGGTACGGCGCAGGCGCGTACCGCCGAGCTGGGCACGGGCTACCCCAAGGTCAGCGAGGCGCTGTGGACGGCGCTGCAGGCCTGCCTGGTCGGCGGTAAGACACCGCAGGCGGCGCTTGCCGAGGCCCAGTCGAAGACGACGAAGTCCTGATCGGCGGATGCGGATGTCCACGAGTGTCTCGCCGAGGGCGCGCTTCGCGGTGAGGTCGGCCGGCCGCCGTGCCGAACGCGGACGGCCACGGTCGTCGCGGTCACGCTGGAGCGCGGTCGGGTTCATCGTGCCCGCTTGGGCGTACGTCGCCTGCTTCTACCTCTATCCGCTGGTCAGCAACGTGCGGATGGGATTTCAGAACTACACGGTGGCGTCGTTCTACACCGGGAGGGCGCCGTACGTCGGCCTGGCGAACTACCGTGCGGTCCTGCATGGTTCGGAGTTCTGGCCGACCGTGGCGAACACCGTCGTCTTCACCGTCGCGTCGCTGGTGGTCCAGTTCTCGATCGGTCTCGCGCTGGCGATGTTCTTCCGCCGGGCGTTCCCGCTGAACGGCACGTTGCGCTCGCTGCTGTTGGTGCCGTGGCTGCTTCCGCTGGTCGTGTCCGGCACGGTCTGGCGGTGGATGCTCGACAACGACTCGGGCGTCCTCAATCAGGCGCTACTGCAGCTGCACGTGGTCGGCCATCCGGTGCCGTGGCTGGTCAGCACGAAGATGTCGCTGATCGCGGTCACGCTCGTCAACATCTGGGTCGGCATTCCGTTCAACATGGTGATCTTGTACGGCGGGCTGCAGGCCATCCCCGAACAGGTCCACGAGGCCGCGGCGATCGACGGCGCCGGAGCGTGGCAGCGGTTCCGGCACGTCACCCTGCCGCTGCTGCGCCCGGTGGCGCTCGTCGTGCTGACGTTGGGTCTCATCTACACCATCAAGGTCTTCGACATCATCATGATCGTCACGCAGGGCGGCCCGGTGCACTCCTCGCAGACCCTCACCACGTACGCCTACGACCTGTCGTTCCAGGAGCTCACCTTCGGTCGTGGCGCCGCCGTCGGCAACGTTCTGATCCTCGTCGCGATCGTGTTCGCCGCGGTCTACCTGCGCTCCACCCGCGAGACGGAAGGAGGGACCCGATGACGCCCCGCACCGTCGCGCCGGTCCGGCGACACCGGGGAAGAGGGGGACGCCGAGCCGCCGCCACGGCCGTCGGCGTACTCATCCTCGCCGTGATGCTGTTCCCGCTGTACTGGATGCTGAACGCCTCATTGCTGCGGCCTGAGGACCTGGTCAGCGGCTCGCCGACGTGGCTTCCGCTGCACGGCACGCTCTCCGGCTACCGTGCCGCTCTGTCCAGCCAGGGCGGGCATCTGCTCGTCAGCCTGGGGATCTCACTCGGCACGGTCGCGGTCACGTTGCTGGTCGCGGCGCCGGCGGCGTACGGCATGGCGAAGCTGCGCGCGCCGAGCCGGCGTGCGCTGCTGTTCGCCCTGCTCATCGCGCAGATGGTGCCGGGGATCGTGATGGCGAACGCCCTCTATACGGCCGCCGACCGGCTCGGACTGATCAATTCGCCGTTCGCCCTGATCCTCGCTGACTCGACGCTGTCCGTCCCGTTCGCGACGCTGATCCTGCAGTCGTTCCTGCGCGGCGTGCCCGACGAGCTCAGCGAGGCGGCCCAGATCGACGGCGCGTCCCGGCTGCGGACCTTCGTCTCGGTGATCCTGCCCGTCAGCCGCAACGCCCTGATCACCGCCGGGCTGTTCTCGTTCCTGTTCGCGTGGGGCGACTTCCTGTTCGGCGTCACCTTGACCTCACGAGACGAGCACGCCCCGGTCACCGTCGGCATCTACCGCTTCATCGGCGCCCACCTGACCGACTGGAACAGCGTCATGGCCACCGGCGTCATCGCGTCGATCCCGGCCGCGATTCTTCTCGTGGTCGCGCAACGGTACGTCGCCGCGGGCATCGGCAGTGGCGCGGTCAAGGACTGAACGCCGGGTCGTTCCCCTTCCCACTTTCCCTGAAGGAGACAGATTGTTCAGCCCGTTCACTGTGACCGACCGGAACCTGACCTGGAGGGGTGGCCATCACGTCCTCACCGTCGAGCCGTGGGGGCAAGACGGGGTCCGGGTACGGGCCGGCGCGCACCGGATCCACCCTGGTCTGCCGGGTGCCCTGGACGCCGACGCCCCCACCGTGCCCGGTGCCGTGATGGAGGTCGACGCCGACGACGGCCGTGCCACGGTGACGAACGGCCGGATCCGGGTCACCGTCGATGCCGGCGGGTTGCTGTCCGCGCACCACGCGGTGACCGGCGCGGAGATCCTGCGTGAGGAGCCTGCGCACTTCTGGTGGCCGGGCTCCCGGCATTTCGAGGCCCTCGGCGGCGGCTTCCACCGCATCGAGCAGCGGTTCGCGGCCTACCCCGGCGAGCGGATCTACGGTCTCGGGCAACACGGCCACGGTCGGCTCGACCAGAAGGGGATGGTGCTCGAGCTGGCGCAGCGCAACGGCGAGGTGTCGATCCCCTTCGCCGTGTCCAGTCGCGGTTATGGGCTGCTGTGGAACACCCCCGCGGTCGGACGCGTCGAGTTCGCCGAGAACGGTACGCGGTGGGTGGCCGACCGCGCGCGGCAGCTCGACTACTGGCTGACCGTCGGGGACACGCCCGCCGACATCCTGGGACGCTACGCGCAGGCGACCGGGCACCCGCCGGCCCTGCCGTCATGGGCGTCCGGGTTCTGGCAGAGCAAACTCCGCTACCGCGACCAGGACGAGCTGATGGGCGTCGCACGAGAGTACGCGCGCCGGGGGCTGCCATTGTCGGTCATCGTCGTCGACTACCTGCACTGGCGTCGCCTCGGTGATTGGGACTTCGACCGCGAGGCATGGCCGGACCCACGCGCCATGCTCGACGAGCTCCGCGACCTCGGCGTCGAGCCGGCGGTGTCGGTCTGGCCGTCGGTGAGCCCGTTGTCGGAGAACTACGCGCCGATGCGCGCGGCCGGCATGCTCGTGTCCGCCGAGAACGGGACCGACCTCCACGCCGAGTGGCCGGACTCAGGCTCCGCGGCCCCGATCGGTGTCGCCTTCTACGACGCGACCGACGAACGGGCCCGTGAATACCTCTGGGAGAAGATCCAGGCCAACTACTACAAGCTCGGGATCCGCGTGTTCTGGCTGGACGCGTGCGAGCCGGAGATGCGACTGCCACACAACCTGAGCTACGCCGCCGGTCCGGGGTGCGAGGTCGCCAACATGTACCCGCGGGAACACGCGCGCGGTGTCTTCGAGCACCTGAGCGCCGCGGGGGAGCCGGAGGTGCTCTCTCTCACGCGGTCGGCGTGGGCCGGTTCGCAGCGCTACGGCGTTGCGCTGTGGTCGGGGGACATCCCGGCCACTTTCCCGGCCCTGGCCATGTCCGTACGCGCGGGCCTCAACGTCGCGATGAGCGGTATCCCGTGGTGGACGACGGACATCGGCGGATTTCACGGCGGTGACCCGGACGATGAGGACTATCGGGAGCTGATCGTGCGCTGGTTCCAGTTCGGCGCGTTCTGCCCGATCTTCCGCCTCCACGGTCACCGTGAACCGCGCACGTCCCATGGCGCGATCGGCGACGGGGGCGGCCCGAACGAGGTGTGGTCCTACGGCGCGTCCGCCTACGAGGCGATCACCTCGGTGATGCGGATGCGCGAGCGGATGCGGCCGTACATCCACGCCCATCTCCGTGACGGGCAGCGCACCGGAATGCCGCTGATGCGACCACTCTTCGTGGAGTTCCCCGGCGACGCCGCCGCCTGGGACGTCGACGACGCGTTCATGTTCGGACCGGACCTGCTCGTCGCACCGGTCACCGAGCTCGGTGCCCGGCAGCGCCGCGTCCACCTGCCGGCCGGGGCGACGTGGACGCACGTCGACACCGGACGCCGATACACCGGAGGTGCCCCGATCACCGTGGCGGCCCCGCTGGACCGCATCCCCCTCTTCACGCGTGACGACGCCGACCTGCCCCTGCGTTCGGAGGAGTAATGACCCGTTCCAAGCCCCGCTCTTCGCTCCCACGGAGCCCGTCCCGCCCCCTTACCGCGGCCGCCGCCGTGGCGGTCCTCGCCACGGCGGGAGCGCTGCTTCCCGCAGTACGGGCCGTGGCGAACGTCCCCGACACGACGGTCACCATCGACGTGTCCAAGCAGGGCAAGACGCCCACACACGCCGGAGCCGGTTTCCTCTACGGCCTGACCCAGGACGGCTCCGGCCCGTCCGGCGACCTGCTCCAGCCCCTGGCCCCGACGCTGTTCCGCGGCGGGGGCGCCCGTATCGCCGGTGGTGGCTGGATCGGCGACGGCTACACGGCCGGCTCCGGCTACCGCGTCCGCATCGACTCCGCGCTGTCGCAGGCCCGGCGCGTGACCGCCGCCCCGTACCACGCGAGCTACCACCTGCTGGTCTCGGACCTGTACGGCGCGGACACGACGCAGCCGGCAGGCACCGTCTACCCGTGTGACAACGGCGACTGCGGCAACTGGAAGACGTTCATCGACCGGGTCGTCGCCGACGTCTCGGCGTCCGGCGTGCCCGTCGACTACGACATCTGGAACGAGCCGGACGGCACCGGGTTCTGGCAGCGCGGCGTCAACAGCGCCCAGTACTACCGGATGTGGGACACCGCGGTCAGCGAGATCCGGCGGCTCAGCCCGTCGGCGACGATCGTCGGGCCGTCCTACAGCGGCTACAACCATTCGTGGCTCGACGGTTTCCTCGGACAGACCAAGGCCGACGGCACGGTTCCGAACGTGCTGAACTGGCACTTCGGTAACGATCCCGCGAGCGACTCCGCGGACGCCGCGAGCCTGGTCAGCGCGCACGGCCTCGCGCCGATCCGGCAGTCGATCAACGAGTATCTCTTCTCCGGCCAGCAGACGTCGGCCTACACCGCGTGGTTCCTCGACCGGCTCGCCGTCTCCGGTGTCACCGACGCGGCGCATGCGATCTGGAGCGACTGCTGCGGAGCCGGCACGCTCGACTCCGTACTCGCCGGCACCGGCGCCCTCCAAGCGCCGACCGGGCAGTGGTGGGTCTACCGCGCCTACGCGAGTCTGAGCGGCTCCATGGTCGATGCGACCAGCGGCAACTCCGGTATCGTCGTGGCCGCCGCCGCCGACCGGACTCGCGGACAGGCAGGCGCGCTCATCGGCAACAACAGCGGCCAGACGGGGACCACGACGATCACCGTCAAGGGACTGTCGTCCACGCCGTGGCTCACCGCCGGCGGCGCCGGGCATCGGCTGCACGCGACGCTGCGCCGCATCCCGGACCAGATCCCGCTGGGAACCCCGCTCACCGCCTACGACGGTGACGTGTCCATCAGCAATGGCGGTATCAGCCTTCCGGCGACGTTCCAGTCCGGCACCGACGCGTTCTGGCTCACGCTCTCCCCCCAGGGCACGGGCCTCGGCACCACCGCCATCGTGGACGGGAACGAGACCGGTACCGGCACGAACCAGTTCCAGTACGGGGCCAACTGGGGCCTGACCACCGGCGTGCCGGACATGTACGCGGGAACCGCGAACTGGAGTTACGTGGGCGGCGCCACGGCGACGTTCCGCTTCACCGGTAGCCGGGTGGCGCTGCACGCGGTTCGCGACGTCGACCAGGGCATCATGTCGGTCGCGATCGACGGCGGGACGGCGCAGAGCGTCGACGACTACGCGCCTGCCCGAAACGCTTCGGGAGTCGTGTGGACCAGCCCAGCACTCACCTCGGGCACGCACACATTGACGATCACGAACACCGGAGGGCGAAACGGGTCGAGCAGCGGTGACAACATCGCGATCGACCGGGCGGACGTCGAGCCCTGACCGCCCTCGCGTGCGGGCAGAGGCCTCTGCCCGCACGCCTTCGTCATCGGCGATGGAGGGGATGGGCACCCCGGCAGGGGCTGTAGAACGTTCGGTGTTCGCCTGGGTGCGACGGACGCCGGTCCGCAGCGACGCCGGCACCGGCAGGGCGGCCGTTTCATCGACCGCCTCACTGTTGGAGCGGCTGCGGCTGCGGCTGCGGCTGCGGCCACGGTCACGCGGCCACGGTCACGCGGCGACGATCACGCGACCACGGTCACGCGGCGACGATCATGCGGCCTAGGTTGCCGCCCGCCTGCAGGGCGCTGAACGCCTCCGGGACGCGGTCGAAGCCGTTCAGGACGGTGTGGATGCTGTGCAGGCGGCCGTCGCGGACGAGCTGGGTCGCCTCGCGTTCGAAGGCCGGGCGCAGATCCTCATGCTCGGTGACGATGAACCCGTACAGGGTGAGTTCCTGGTAAATCATGCGGAGGTAGTTCCTCGGGCCTGTGCCTTCGCGCCCGTACTGGGAGACCGCTCCGCACAGGACCGCGCGGCCCCGGAAGCGGAGCGTGTCGAGGGCTGCTTCGAGATGGTCGCCACCCACGTTGTCGAAGAACAGGTCGATGCCGTCCGGCGCCGCGGCGCGGAGCAGCTCGACGGCCGGCCCATCGTGGTAGTCGACGGCCGCGTCTGCGCCCAGCTCCTTGAGCAGGGCGACCTTCTGCGGGGAGCCCGCGCTGCCGATTACCCGGGCTCCGTGCGCCGCGGCGAACTGCACGGCGCAGCTGCCCACGCCGCCGGCGGCGCCGGATACGTAGACCGTGTCCGTCTCGCGGACCCGTCCCACGCTCACCATACCGACCCATGCGGTGAAGCCGACGTGGCCGAGCACCGTCAGGTGGTCCTCCAGCGGCAAGTCGGCGCGCTCGGCCGGGATGCGGCGCAGCTCGCCCGCGTCGACGATGTCCGCTTCCCGCCACGGAGACCAGGAGCGGACGGCCAGATCACCGGGGGCGAATTCGTCGCTGCGGGATTCCACGACCTCCAGTACGGCGTCGCTGCGGGGCACCTGGCCCAGCGCCATGCCGGGACGGCCGGAGTTGGTGTGTTCGCGCATTCCGTCGGCCATGCCGGCGTTCATTCCCAGGAGCCGCAGCGCAACCCGCACCTGGCCGTCGCTGAGCTGCGGCAGCGGGGCGGCCTCCGCAAGGTCGAAGTCCTCGGGCCGCACAACGCCTTGCGGGCGGCGCGCGACACGGACCTCTCGGATGACTGTTTGATCGTTCACTCCGGCAATCGTACTCGCCGCTCCCGCCGCAGCCGGGTCTGCCGGGGCCGCTCATCAGGCGAAACAGCACCATCCGCGGGCTAGCGGAGCGGTACCCATGGCGGCCGGGAGCGTCCTGTCGATGGTGTCCAGCGCCCCGGCACGGTGCGGCCTTAGAGCCCGCGCTCTTACACTCGCGTTGACGGCCGGGAGCGGACGCCCTACTTGGCCGGTGGTGGACGCAGCGTCGTGAGTCCTCCGTCGATGGTGATGGCGGAACCGGTGAGGGACGCGGCGCCGGGGAGGGCGAGGAAGGCGATCGTCGCCGCCACCTCCTCGGGTCGTACGAGACGTCCGTGCGGCTGGCGGGCGTTGAGGGCGGCGCGCTCGGCTCCGGGGTCGTCGGCGGCGTCGAGCAGGCGCCCGACCCAGGGCGTGTCGGTGGTGCCGGGCAGGACCGCGTTGACTCGGATGTCCTCGGCGAGGAGGTCGGCGGACATGGCGAGCGTCAGGGACAGCACCGCGCCTTTGGTCGCGCTGTAGAGGGCCCTGTTGGGCAGGCCGGTCGTCGCGACGACGGAGGAGGTGTTGACGATCGCCGCCGACGGGGAGCGGCGCAACGCCGGCAGGGCGGCGCGGGTGACGCGGACGAGCCCGACGACGTTGACGTCGAACACGCGGTGCCATTCGTCGTCGGGATTGGTCTCGATGGTGCCGGTGGCACCGATGCCGGCGTTGTTGACGAGGATGTCGAGCCCGTCGAGCTCACTGATCAAGGTCGCGGTCGCGCGGCGAACGGCGGCGTCGTCGGTGAGGTCGGCGAGGGCGAACGGCGTGCCGCCGCCCGGCGGTGCGTTGACGTCCAATACGGCGACCCGCACGCCGTGCTCGGTGAGCTCGGCGACGGTGGCCGCGCCGATGCCGGACGCGCCGCCGGTCACGATCGCCTTGAGTGGTGCAGCCACGTGCCCTCCTGGATTGTCAGACGTGTAATCATGTCGTCATGTCTCGATCGGGTCTTTCGACGGTCACGGTGGTCGACGCGCTGGTCGAGGCACTGCGGGGGCAGATCCTCGACGGGCAGTGGCCTCCGGCGGCGCCGGTCGCCGAGGTGGAGGTGGCGCGGCGTTTCCAGGTGTCGCGGCCGACGGCGAAAGCAGCGGTGCGCACGCTGGTGTTCGAGGGCCTGCTTCGGCAGGACTCGCACCATGCGGCCGTTGTTCCATCCCTCTCCGCGCAGGACATCGAGGATCTGTACTTCGTCCGCATTCCGCTGGAGCTGGCGATGGTCGAGCGCCTCAGCCAGGCGACCGGTGTCCGACTGGACGACGCCGAGAACGCGATCGGTGCATTGGAGAGGTTGCCCGATGACGCGGTGACCAGCTCGTTCGTGGCCGCGGACCTGGGGTTCCACCGTGCGTTGGCCGCGGCGACCGGCAGCTGGCGCCTCGAACGCTCCTACAACGCGCTGGCGGGGGAGGTTCACCTGTGCATGATGCAGACGCGGCAGGCCCTCGGTCGTACGCGGATCGCCAGCGAGCATCGCCAGATCCTCCAGGCGATCCGTCGTGGGGACGGGCCCGGCGCGGTGGAGGCCGCCCGGCGGCACCTGGCCGGAGCACGGGATGCGCTGCTGACGATGGCGGACCGGACGGCCTGAGGAAGCACTCGACTCCGGCGGCGCGGCGGGGTGCACGTGTCCGGTCAGCGTCGCATGCTGCGTTCGGAGCATCAGGCCTGCCGAAAGTGCTGGCGCTGCCGGCCGAGACCGTCGATCTCCAGTTCGACGACGTCGTCCGCCTTCAGGTAGTCGGCGGTGGCCGATCCCATCGCGACGCCGGCCGGCGTTCCGGTGTTGATGAGGTCGCCCGGCCGCAGGACCATGAACTGGCTGAGGTACCAGACGAGATGGTCGACCCCGAAGATCATGTCGGCGGTGGTGCCGTCCTGGCGCAGTTCGCCGTTCACCCACAGCCTGAGACCGAGATCCTGCGGATCGGCGACCTCGTCCGCGCTGAGTATCCATGGGCCCAGCGGATTGAAGGTCTCGCAGTTCTTACCCTTGTCCCACTGGCCACCGCGTTCGAGCTGGAATTCCCGCTCCGACACGTCGTTGCTGATCGCGTACCCGGCGATGCAGGCGCGGGCCTGCTCGACCGAGTCGAGGTAGCGCGCGGTGGTGCCGATGACGACCGCGAGCTCCACCTCCCAGTCGGTCTTCTTCGAACCGCGAGGAATCAGCACTTCATCGTCGGGACCGACGACGGTGTCCGCCGTCTTGAGGAAGACGATCGGCTCCTCGGGTGGGGTGGCGCCGGTCTCGCGCGCGTGGTCGGCGTAGTTGAGCCCGATGCAGATGATCTTCCCGATCCGACCGAGCGGAGGGCCGAACCGCCCCGGCTCGACGACCGGCAGTGCGTCGACGTCGAGCCGTTCCGCGGAGCTGATGAGCTCGAGGTCGATGGTGTCGGTGAGCGGCGTCAGATCGCGCCAGCGGCCGTCGGATCCGGACACGATGGGCCGCTCGGCTCCCGGCGCACCGGTACGCGCGAATCTCATGATGAGTGTGGTCCTTTCGTCGAGAGGGCGAGGAACTCGGTCAGGTGCACCGCGCGGACACGCGAACGGTGCCGGCGCAGCGCCTGGCGAAGCTGGCGCAGGCAACCGGGGTTGACCGCGACCACCATGTCGACGCCGGCGGCCTCGATCTCGGCCACCTTGGCCTTCGCCAGGGTCCGCGATTCGCGTGGGCGGACCAGTGAGTACGTGCCGGCGGCGCCGCAGCAGGTGGCCGCCGAGGGCAGCTCGACATAGTCGGCGACGCTCTGCAGCAGTCGTCGCGGTTCGCGCCACACGCCGAGGCCGTTGCGAAGGTGACAGGAGTCCTGCAACGTCACCCGGGCGGGCCGGCCGTCGATCAGGACCGGCTGGAACCGCTGGTCCTGGACGTATTCGGAGAACTCCCGTACCCGCTCCCGCCCGATCACCGAGGCGAGATGGGCGGCGCATCCGCCCGAGGTGGTGACGATGGTGCCGGGCAGGTCGTCGCCGAGGCGGCGGGCCATCGCCGCGCCCCGTTCGGGTTCTCCGTTGTGCGCGTGCAGCGCGCCGCAGCAGCCCTGGTCCGGATCGGCCGCGAGGCCCGGTGCCAAGGTCAGCGCGGCACGGCTGACCCGCGGGAACATCGTCCGCTCCACGCAGCCGAGCATCAGCTGATCGGCATCGTCGGCCTTCCGGCGGCCGGCGCGCCGGAGGATCCCGGCGAGCCGGTGGGCCGGGCGCAGCGTCACCAGCAGGACGAGGGCGCGCACGATCAGCGGACGGCGGCGTCCCTGCCATTGCGCGCCGCGCCACTCTTCGAGCAGTTGGCCGTACTCGACACCGGCGGGACAGACCGGCTCACAGGCGCGGCAGCCGAGGCAGAGGGACGCCTGCTCGGCCAGGGTGGGATCGTCGAGCTCGAGCCGCCCGGCGTCGAGCGCTCGCATGAGGGTGATCCGGCCGCGGGGTGAGGAGGCCTCGTCACCGGTCATGGCGTAGGTGGGGCACGCCGGGAGGCAGAACCCGCAGGAGATGCAGCGGCTGAGCCGGTCGGGGTCGAAGAGATCGGCCACTTATGATCCCAGCTTTCCGGGGTTGAGGATGCCCGCCGGATCGAAGGCGGACTTGATCCGGCGCAGCAGGGCCGTCTGCGCCGGTCCGAGCCGTTCGGCCAGATAGGGCAGCTTTGCCGCGCCGACGCCGTGCTCGCCGGTGATCGTCCCGCCCAGGGCGATCGCGGTTCGGAAGATCTCTCCGAAGGCGCGTTCGGCGCGGGCGATGGCCTCGGTGTCCTCGGCGGAGGGCAGTACGCACGTCGGGTGCAGGTTGCCGTCACCAGCATGCCCGAACGTCGCGATCACGACGTCGTGCCGGCGCGCGATGTCGTCGATGCGGGCGACCATCTCGGCGAGATGGGGCCGGGGCACGCTCGCGTCCTCGAGGATCGTCAGGGAGCCGAGCCGGGACAGCGCCGGAAGGGTGCAGCGGCGGGCGGCCAGCAGCGACTCGGCCTCGGAGACGCCACCGATCTCGACGGACAGGGCACCGCTGTCGAGACACGCCTGTCGCATCCGCGCGAGGCTCGCGGCCACCTGATCGTCCTCGCCGTCGTCGCCGAAGAGCAGCATCGCGCCGGCCGTCGCGTGCAGCCCGAGGTGGGCGTAGGCGTCGACGGCGTCCATGCACCGTCGGTCGAGGAACTCCAGCGTGGCGGGCACGACGCCGCGCGCGATGATCTCGGCGACGGCACGCCCCGCCGCCTCGAGGTCGGCGAAGTAGGCCAGTCCGGTTCCCGTCGTCGCGGGCGCGGGCAGCAGGGCGACGGTGGCCTCGGTGATGATGCCGAGGGTTCCCTCCGAGCCCGTGAGCAGCCGGGTCAGGTCGTATCCCGCGACGTCCTTCCACAACCGGCCACCGGTGGCGACGATCTCACCGGTTCCGAGCACCGCGGTCAGACCGAGGACGTAATTCCGGGTGACGCCGTACTTCAGCCCGCGCAGTCCGCCGGCGCAGGTGGCGATGTTGCCGCCGATCGTCGAGACGGTGTGGCTGCCCGGATCGGGTGGATAGAACAGCCCGTGCTCGCCTGCCGCCTTCGCCAGCGCGGCGGTCGTCACGCCGGGCTGGACCCGGGCCAGTAGCTCCGCCGGGGCGATCTCGTCGATGCGCCGCATCCGGGCCGTGGTCAGGACGATGCCGCCCTGCTGGGCCGAGGTGGCGGCGCACAGGTTCGACCCGGAGCCTCGCGGAATGATCGGGAGGCGATGCTCGACGGCGATGCGAACGATCTCGGCGATCTGCTGCGCGTCGTCGGGCTCGACGATCGCCTGTGGGTAGGCGTGGAACAGCGGCGTCGCATCCCGCGCGTACGCCTCGAGCACCCCGGGGTCGGTGCGCACATTTTCGTTGCCGACGACCGAGCGGAGCTTCCGCAGGACATTGGTGGAGAGAGACCGATCGCTGAACATTGTCTGACATGTAACCATGGCAGCAGGGCGTCGTCCAGGCCAGGATCGATCGACGCGGACGCGGACCCCGTCGTCCTCCCACCCGCGATTAGGGTGAACAGCAGTGGAGGTGCCCATGACCGACCTGGAGCTCGCCTGGCTGCGCTCCTGGCTGGAGGTCGTCGACTCCGGCGGCTTCGCCCGAGCGGCTGTGCGCGTCCACCTGTCGCAACCCCGCATCTCGGCGCATGTCGCGAGCCTGGAGAAGGCACTGGGATGCCCGCTGATCGATCGGCGTACCCGTCCGCTGACCTTGACCGACGAGGGCAAGCGGCTGCTTCCCCGGGCGCGGTCGATCATCGCTGCCGTCGATGACACGGTGTCGGACATGCGGTCGACGACGACGGTCGCGGGCCGGCTGACGATCGCGAGTTTCGCGAGCGCGAGCTCGGAGTTCCTGGCGCCGGTACTGAAGCGGTTGCGTGAGGAGAACCCGCTGATCGAGGTGGGAGTTCTCGACGGCGACGTGCAGCTGATCGAGTCGACGCTGTCGGTACGGCAGGCCGCGGTCGCGATCCGGCCGTACCGGCCGGAACCCGCGGATCACGCTCTGGTCCGGCGGCCGCTGTGGCGGGAGCCGTTCGTGGTCCTGGCTCCCCTCGGCCATCCCGTCCTGGCGCAGGAGTCCGTCGGCCTCGAAGAGATCGCCCAGTACCCCGTCATCACGATCGGTGATCCGCTGGACACGCCCATCCTGGGGTACGAGGCGTCGCTGGCCATGCACTCCAGCCGGCTGGAGCCCAAGGTCGGGATCGTCTCGCACCAGCCGACCACGCTGACCGCGATGGTGCGCGCAGGGCTCGGCCTCGGGCTGGTCAACCTGCTCGCGGCGACCATGGCTCGCCGTGACGGGCTCGAGACACGCCTGGTCGGCGACCCCCACCTGTACCGCGACGTGGGCCTGTGGTGGCACTCCGAACGGCCGGTGAGCCGGGTCGCGCAGGCGTTCATCGATCTCGCCCTGGCCGGCGAGCTCCCTCCCGGCACGCTTCCCATCCCCGACTGAGCGTGCCGAGTTCTGCCCCTGCCTGAGGCGGCGTCGGCCACCGCCGCCCGGCGTTATTCGTGTTCCGAATTCCCTGTATCCACAAGTCGTCGTTGTTACGGGCGCGTTTCCGGTGGCTGAATGTGTGCCGAACTCGAACTCTCAGGTCGGCGTTCGCCGCAGTTCAGGAAGGATACGGAATGGGACTAGACGACTCTGCCGACGCGTTCGGGGTGCTCTCGCCGCCGTTGGTGGACCTGCCGCGCGGTGACGCCGGCGCGGTCATCACGTCCGTGGAGACCTATGCGCTGGCCGTGCCCCTCAAACAGCCGATCGCCGATTCCACGGCGTCGCTACGGTCCTGGATCGTCCCCGTGGTCGAGATCCGCACGGCCGACGGACGTGTCGGAACGGGCATCTCCGGGGTGCACTGCGCTCCAGAGTTGCTGTGCGATGTCATCAGCCGCTACTACGCGCCCTCGTTGCTGGGAGCCGCCTCCGAGGACATTCTCGGGACCTGGAAGCGGTTGTACTGGCTGCCCACCCACTGGCTCGGCCGGGCCGGCGCGGTGCACATGGCACTGGCGATGGTCGACATCGCGCTGTGGGATCTCGCGGCGCAACGGGCCGGGGTACCGCTGTGGCGGCTGCTGGGTGGCAGCGCCGAGGCGATCGAGACCTACAACACCGACGGAGGCTGGCTGAACTACCCGGTCGACACACTGGTGCGGGATCTGACCTCGCTGATCGACCGCGGCTGGCGTCGGGTGAAGATCAAGGTCGGCAAGCCCGACTGGCGGGAGGACGCCCATCGGGTACGGGCGGTCCGCCGGGCGATCGGCGACGGCATCACCCTGATGTGCGACGCCAACCAGCGCTGGGATCTGTCGACGGCCGGCCGGCTCCTGCCGGCCCTGGAAGAGGTCGGCATGGACTGGATCGAAGAACCCCTGCACGCCGACGCGCTGGACGGGCACGCCCGGCTGCAACGGGCCACGCGTGTCGACATCGCCGCCGGGGAGAGCCTGTACTCCTATCACCACTTCGCCAGTTTCATCGCGGCCGACGCGATTCGCGTGGTGCAGGTGGATGTGACCCGCGTCGGCGGTGTCACCGAATGGCTTCAGGTCGCCCACCACGCGGCCGCGCACGGGCTGCGGATCGCCCCGCATGCCGGCGACATGATGCAGGTGCACCAGCATCTCGTCGGTACGGCGCTGAGCGACGTGCCGCCGCTGGTCGAGTTCATCCCGTGGACCCAGGACGCGTTCGAGCAACGCAGCGTGGTCAACGAGGGCTACCTGGAACGTCCGCAACTTCCCGGCGCGTCGACGGCCGTCCATCGTGACGCCCGCCGCGACTGGCAGATCCGCGGTGTCGGCCACGTCACCGATCAGGGCGGGACCGTTGCCAAGCCGCGTCGGTCACGGACCACCGAAACCCGTAACGAAGGAGAAGACCAGTGAAGCGCAGGACCGGTATCGCTTTTCTGGCCGCGGCACTGGCCACCTCCCTGCTCGCCGGCGCGTGCGGCGGCAGCGGGGGCTCCACGGGCGGCGGGTCCGGTGGTGGCAAGAAGCTGGTGATCGGCGACATCCTCTTCAACACCGACGCCTACCAGATCGCCCAGCAGAAGCAGATGCAGAAGTACGCCGACGGTCTGGGCGTCAAGATCATCTTCGAGAATCAGCAGGGGCAGGGCACCAAGGGGCCGGATCTGATGCAGAACCTGCTCACCCGCGGCGTCGACGGCATCATCATGCAGCCGGCCGACGCGAACGTCGCCGTTCCGCTCGTCAGGCAGGCGCAGGCCCAGAAGGTTCCGGTACTCGGCTGGGCGATCCCGTTCGGGGCCGGAGTGACCGCCCCGTACGTCGGGCTGGCGGAGAAGGCGGAGACCGAGGCCGCGGGCAAGGCCGCTGCCCAATACGTCAAGCGGAACTTCCCGGGACGGCCCGTCAAGGTGTTGATCGTCACGATCACCGGCGTCTCCGTTTGCTCGAACGACCGCATGGGGCCCTTCGAGAAGGGGGTCAAGTCCGTCGCGCCGGACGCCCAGATCACGACCGTCAACGGCGCGGGCAACCGGAACACGGCGGTGACCGTCACCGAGGACGCCCTGCAGCGCGACAAGGGCTACACCATCGCCACCGGCTGCAACTCCGACATGGCGATGGGGGCCCTGCAAGCCTTCAAATCCGCGGGGCTGGGCGGCGCGACCGGCAAGAAGCCCGACCACACGTACTTCTACAGCATCAACGGAACCGACGAGGAACTGCGCGCACTCACCGATCCGACGTCACCGCTGATGGCCGACCTCGGGCTGACTCCCAAAGAGGTGGCCCAGACCTTGATCGACACCCTGCGCCAGATGATCAGCGGCAAGATCCCGCCGCGCGGCGGCTACACCGCGAACGTGCCCGACAAGCCGCTCGGACCCGACTGCACCGCCGCGAACGACTTCAACAGGTCCGAGTACTTCGCGACGGCGAACCTGCCTTGCGCGGGCAAATGAGCCGGCACGGAGCACCCCGGGCGACGACGCGCCCACAGGCGCATGAGCAACAGGGAGGAGCCACGATGGACACGGCGAGCGGCACCGACCTGCTCGTGATCGACGAGCTGACCAAGAGCTACGACGGCGTGCAGGCACTGCGAGGTGCGAACCTCGTGGTCGGCCGCGGCGAGATCCACGCGCTCCTGGGCGAGAACGGAGCCGGTAAGTCCACCCTGATCAAGACCCTCGCCGGCGCCGTCAGGCCGGACTCGGGAACGATCACGTTCGACGGAGCGGCCGTCGAGTTCGGCTCGCGCGCCGACTCGATGAACCGCGGCATCAGCGTCATCTTCCAGCACGCCAACCTGGTCCCGCAGCTGACCGTCGCGGAGAACGTCGTACTCGGCAACGAGCAACGGCTGTTCGGCTATCTGCGCGACGGCCGGCAGCGAGAGGCGACCCACGAGGTCCTGGCTCGTCTGGGCATGCGCATCGACCTGAACCGGACCGCCGCGAGCCTGCGCGCCGGCGAACGGCAGCTCGTCGAGATCGCCCGAGCGCTGCTGCAGGAGACGAAGCTGCTGATCCTCGACGAGCCCACCGCCTCGCTGGGAACCGAAGAGGTGGAGCACCTGCATCAGGTACTGCTCGAGCTACGCGACAGCGGCATCGGCATCATCTACGTCTCGCACCGGCTGGAAGAGGTGCTCTCCGTCAGCGACCGGCTGACCGTCCTGCGCGACGGCCGAACCGTCGGCACCAGAATCGCCGCCGAGACCAGCACCGCCGACGTCATCCAGCTGATGATCGGCCGCGACGCCTCTCACGTCTTCCGCAAGACCTCCGACGCACGCGAGGAGGTCGTGCTCAGGGTACGGGACCTGACCACCCCGACCGGGCTCCAGGGAGTCGGCTTCGACCTGCACGCCGGCGAGATCCTCGGCGTCTACGGACTGCTCGGCTCCGGCCGTACCGAACTCGCCCGCGCCGTCTACGGGGCCGACCCGATCGGCAGCGGCCTGATCGAGACACCCACCGCGCCCACCGGCCGCAAGCGGAATCCCTATCGAGCCGCCCGCGCGGGCATCGGCCTCGTGCCGGAGGAACGCACCACCCAGGCGATGTTCCCGCTGCTGTCGATCACGGACAACATGAGCTCGGGGCGGCCGTGGCTCTACACCAGGTGGGGGGTCATCCGTAACCGGCGGCGCCGGCACCTCGTCGAGGAGATGGCCCGGCGGGTTCGGCTCAAGGCGGCATCGGCGGGCCAGAGCATCGCGGCGCTCTCCGGCGGAAACCAGCAGAAGGTCGTTCTCGGCCGATGGATGCTCGGCAACTCCAGGCTGCTGATCCTCGACGATCCCACCGTCGGAGTCGACATCGGCGCCAAGGAGGAGATCTACCGTCTCATCTCGGAGCTCACCGCCGATGGCACGGCGGTCCTGCTGCTGTCCTCCGAAGTGCCCGAGGTACTCGGCCTGTCCGATCGCGTCATCGTCCTCTTCCACGGTGCGGTCGCGGCCACCTACACCAGCGATGACGTGTCCGAACAAGCGTTGCTACGCGCCGCGCACGGGGAGGCGGCATGACCGGTCTGGAACGCACCGCCGCCGACGTCGTCCCGGCGCGAAGGTCCTCGATCGGGTCCGGGCTGGGGATCTGGTTCGCCCGGCCGACGAGCAAGACGCTGGTCATGAACCTCGGTATCCTCATCGCCCTGAGCGTGTGGCTGTCGTTCGCGACCAGCCAGTTCACGACGTCCCAGAACATCACCAACGTCCTCGGCCAGGTCTCCTTCATCGGCATATCCGCGTGCCTGGTCACTCCCGTCATGGTCGCCGGCGGCCTGGACCTGTCCGTCGGCTCCATCATCGCCGTCGCCGGCGTCACCGCCGCCAAGTTCGTCGCCGATGCCCACTGGCCCCTCGGATGGGCGTTCCTCATGGGTGCCCTGGCCGGCGGCGTCATCGGAGCCCTCAACGCCTTCCTCATCGTCGGGATGAAGATCAACCCAGTGATCACGACTCTCGGCACCATGTACATCGGCCGCGGCTTGGCGAACGTCGTCGCCGGCGGGTCCCCGGTCACCGGCGTGCCGTTCTCCTTCAACGACCTGGCGACCTCGGACGTGGGACCGATCCCGGTCCCCGTCGTGATCTTCGCTGTGATCGCCCTCGTCATGATCTTCGTCGAGCGCAAGACCATCCTCGGCCGGTGGACCGTCGCCAGCGGCGGCAATCAGGAGGCCGCACGCCTCTCGGGCATCCCGATCAACCGCACCCGAGTCACCCTCTACATCCTTTCCGGCCTCGCCGCAGGTGTCGCGGGCATCCTCTTGAACTCCCGCATCGCCACCGGCGACCCCAACTCCGGCACCGGCTTCGAGTTCGACGTCATCGTCGCCGTGGTCCTCGGCGGTACCGCCATCACCGGAGGACAGGGAAAGATCATCGGTTCGATCGTCGGCGTCCTGATCGTGGGCGTCCTGAACAACGGCCTCAACCTGCTGGGCGTGTCGACGTTCTATCAGTACATCGTCCAAGGCGGCGTGCTCATCTTCGCCGTCGGCGTCGACGAGGTGTTCCGGCATACCTGGGGCAACATCCTGAGACGGCAGCGTTTCGAAAGGCGCTCCCAGCGCCAAGCCCACGGCAGCAACTAGCGAAGGAGGAACTCGCCCATGCCCGCCACCCCACGACAAGTGTCCGAGTCCTACTGGCGCGCCGAAGAAAGCCGGGACATCGCGCGTATCCTGTCCCACTTCCATGAGGACGCCGTCTTCCATCCCGTATCCGGTCCGCTCAACGGCCACACCGAGATCCGCACCTTCTACGACGCGATGGGCGACACCTTCCCCGGCCTGGAAGTCACCATCACCCACGAGATCGGCTCCGGCGACGAGGCGTGCCTCGAATGGGAAGCGGTCCTCATCGACCACGACGGCGCGCGGATCCCGATCCGAGGCGTCAATGTCGTGCGCGTACGCGACGGCAGATTCGACTCGGTCCGCGCCTACTTCGACCCCACGCAGTTCCCGACGCCAGGAGGCCGCCGATGATCGACCCGCACACGACCGTACAGATCGGCGATACCGGGCTGCGCATTCCACGGATCGGCCTCGGAACCGCCGCACTCGGCAACTTCCTGCGCCCCATCAGCGACGAAGACGCCACGGCGGTCATCGCACAGGCGCTGGAACGCGGCATCCGTTACCTCGACACCGCCCCGCTGTACGGACACGGCCTCGCCGAACAGCGCGTCCGAGCGGCGATCGCCGACAATCCTCGAGACGAGCTCGTGATCTCCACCAAGGTCGGCAGGCTCCTGCGCGAAGGCGCTCCCCGTGATGAGAGCCAATACTTCGACGGGGAGCCCTTCTACAAGGACGTCCCGTCCGCCGCCCCCGTATGGGACTTCAGCGAGAACGGCATCCGCCAGTCCGTAGAAGAGAGCATGCGGCGGGTCGGGGTGGATCGGTTCGACATCCTCCACCTGCACGACCCCGACGAGCACTTCGAGCAGGCGAGCACCACCGCGTACAAGGCGCTGAGCGAGCTCCGGGCCGACGGCAGGGTTCAGGCGATCGGCGCGGGCATGAACCGCACCCCGGTCCTGACGGAACTCGTCCGCGAGTGCGACCTCGACGTCATCCTCCTCGCCGGCCGATACACGTTGCTCGACCAGAGCGGGATGGACGAGCTTCTTCCCATGTGCGCCCGGCGCACCACCTCGGTCGTCGTCGGGGGAGTCTTCAACAGCGGCATACTCATCGACCCGGAGCCGGGCACGACCTTCGACTACGTCCCCGCATCCCCGGAGGTCATCGACCGCGCGCGCCGCATCCGCGGCATCTGCGACCGTCACGACGTCCCGATGGCCGCCGCCGCCGTGCAGTTCCCGCTTGCCCACCCGCAGGTGTGCAGCGTGCTCCTCGGGCCCAGATCACTCGACGAACTCGACATGGATCTCGGGCTGCTGTCCGTCGACATCCCCTCGGCCCTCTGGGCCGACCTTCGCGCGGCGGACCTGATCCGACCCGACGCACCCTGCCCAGAGTAGAGAGGCTCACCCGATGGACGATCGCACCGAGCGTATCGACGCCCACCACCACTTCTGGGATCCGCGCCGCTACACCTACCCGTGGATGGCCGGCCCGGAGCTGGACCCCGTACGGAGAGCGTTCGGGCCGAGTGACATGCAGCCCCTGGTCGATGCCGCCGACATCACCGGCACCATTCTCGTCCAGACCGTGTCGGACGAGAACGAGACCCGGGAGTTCCTCCAGATCGCGGCCTCGACGCCGTTCGTCCGCGGAGTCGTCGGCTGGGTCGACCTCACCTCGCCGGCCGTGGGAGACGCCCTGGACGCCCTCCTCACCGGCGATGACGGCCGGTTCCTCGTCGGGATCCGCCATCAAGTACATGACGAGCCCGATCCGAACTGGTTGTGCCGTGACGACGTGCGCCGGGGCCTGCGAGCCGTGGCCGATCGTGGTCTCGGCTACGACCTTCTGGTACGTGCGCGGGAACTACCGGCGGCGGTCGAGACGGTCAGGGCGTTGCCGGAGCTGAACGTCGTCGTCGACCACATCGCCAAACCGACGATCGCCGCGGGCACTGACGAGCTGTGGGCCGAGTCGATGCCAGTTCTCGCGCAATGCCCCAACGTGATGGTGAAGCTCTCCGGCATGATCACTGAGGCGGATTGGAGCGCCTGGACCCCTGACGATCTCCGGCCGTTCGTCACTCGTATTCACCAGTGGTTCGGCGCGGACCGCCTCATGTTCGGATCCGACTGGCCCGTCTGCCTGCTCGCCGGTACGTACCAGTCCGTCATCGAGGGGCTGACCGCCGCCATCGGCACGTTGAGCGCGGCCGAGACCGCGGCGCTCTTCGGCGGCACGGCTCACGCCTTCTACCGTCTGGGGGACCGCCCCAAGGGCTGAAGGTCCGCTCACCGGTCCGGAATGTCAGCGACCTCGTGGTCGGGGATGCTGCGAGGCTGTGGCGCTTCGGCGCCTCTGCGTCCGGGCCGGTCACCTGCAAGGACGTCTGCGCGGAGGTCGGGTTGGGCAGCGAGGCGAAACATGTGGAGGGGTGTGGGTAAAGCTCAAGCGGCTGGTGCGCGCGACCGGCTGATCGAGCCATCGCCTGGGCATCACCCGCCGCCGCACCTATGGCGATCGAATCAGGGCCGTGACGTAGCGTCCTCGGCGGCCGTCGAGCTTGAGAGCATCCTCAGGGCACCGGTAGTCGCCCGCGCCGAATCCGCTTCCGGCCGAACCATAAACAGTCCTGTCCGTCATCCAACGGAGAGTTCCTGCGTAACTGTCAGGGACGGAGAGAAAGCACAAGGACATCCAGCGCCGCGACGTCGGGAGCCGGTTGTAGGCGCTGCACTGCCCGCCAACCCCAACGATCGTAGATTGATCGGGCATGTCCGCTCTGGTCGGCAAGCAGCATGGCATATGGCTCTGAGCGCCCTTCGAATACACAACGCATAAGTTGTGTCGCCAAACCCCGCCCCCGAAAGGCGGGAGCCACTACTAGCTCAATCACCGCCAATTTCTCGGCAGCCAGGATGTCAGCCGGGGGCAACGTATGCGATTCGCCGCGCCACCAACGCCCGGGGGAGAAGGGCAACCCAAAGCTAAACCCTGCAATCTCATCGTTGGCATATGCCGCAACAAGTTTGAACCCTGGCGACCCGGCTTGCCGGTGAGTCCGCTCGATAAAGGAGTCTCGGGCATAGATCGAATGACCGATTTCCGGATCGTCGGCATAGGCAACGAGATAGACGTCTGCCAGTTCACCGAGGAGAGGGACGGTTTGTTCACCGTTCATTTGGCGCACTGAGACGTTAGTCATGGTCGTCACCTAGCCTTAAGCCAACAGGTCATCAAAAATAGCGTCACATTCGGCGACCTCTTGATTGCTCGTTATAAACGGTCGCCAGCCGCTCCGGACTTTATTCAAGTTGTCGAACGTACGCGCCGACGTTACCTCGGTAAAGGTTGGGAGTGATTCTCGCAGCGTCAAAGCTGCCCCTTCGGGCTCGCCGGCACCAATGAGGGCATCTGCCAGCATGACCGCGTAGTACGCCTTATTGCGGAGATAGGTTCTCTGCTGGGCGACGACTGCGCCAAGGATATCTACAGCCTCCGTGTAACGCCCGAATTGCATCAGCCCCAAAGCCTCTAGACCCATCAACTCCCGTTCATCGAAGAAATTAAACCACGCCGGTTGATCCTCCTTGCGAGACTTCTCAAGTAGACGCCAGGCGTTCGCTCGTGCATCTTTGAATTCCGCGTGATTGCCGAGCGATGCCGCAGCGAGCGCCTTCCGCAGATGGCCGCAAATCTAACCAACCGTCGCGCCACCGTAACGACGGCTATCGGATACGCGGACGATACAGGTGTTCAGGTCTTCACCGGCATCCTGAATGGAACACTGACCTCCGAGCTACGCGGCAATGGCGGGTTCGGCTACGACCCCATATTCATCCCTGACGGCCACAATCGAACCTTCGCCGAGATGTCGAGCGAGGAGAAGAACGCGGTATCGCATCGGCGACTAGCTGTTGATGCGCTACGAAAGGCCCTGAACTTCTTTAACTGATCGGTCTATCCTCGCGTCGCGGTAGCTCGGACGGCGGGTGACAGGCCCCACCTGGTCACTGCCTCCGCCGTGTGGCCGCTGTGCGGGGCATGCTCCCGACGCAGTGTCAGCCCGAGAATCCCCAGGTTATCCCTGAAGGAACAGGGCCGGTCAAGTGGCCAAGAGCGGGCGTTTTTGTTCGTTGTGACGGTTTCTCGAGCGACCTCCTCGGACCGCGACGCCACGGCGCCCTCCTCACGTCGAGGCGTGTACCTCGATCAGCATGGCCTGTTCGGGGTTGAGCGTGGGCAGGGGAACGCCGGTCCGGGCGAGGACCGCGCCGGGAAGGGCGACCCACTCGCCGATCGCCTGGGCGACCCACGCGGGCGGCGCCGCCTGGTGTGCGTCGGGGTGCCCGACGTCGGTCCGGATCCGTACGCGGTAGTCGGCGGCCTCGTCCAGCCCTGGCAGCCGCACCCGGCCCGACTGCCCCTCGGGGGACGTGGCCAGGCGGGCCCAGCAGTACAGCGCGCTCGTCCGGTCGCGCGCGACCACGCCGTGCAGGATCGTCGCGTCGTCACCGGTGTCCGCGCGGACCACCCGGCCATGGTGCAGCAGCGGACGGAACTCCCGGTACAGCGCCGCCCACGACGCCAGCCGCTCCAGCTCCTCCGGGGAGCACCGCGTGAGGTCCGCCTCGATGCCGGCGTGCCCGAACAGCGCGGTGATCAGGCGGAACGAGTCCGAGGTCACCCGCCGTGTGGTGTGCGCCTCCGCAGCGCCGACATGCGCGCCGACGAGCTCGGGAGGCAGCAACTGACCGGTCCAGCGCTGGATCGCCTGGCGTTCGACCGGGTCATTGCAGTCGGAGGCCCAGACGCGGTCGGTACGCGCGAGGATCCCCAGGTCGACGCGCCCGCCACCGCCCGCACACGACTCGACCTCCAGTGCCGGATGCCTCTCCTTCAGGGCGTCGAGCAGGCGGTACAGCGCCACGGTCTGCGCGTGCACCGCAGGCCGGTCGGCGCCGGTGGCGTCACGGAACACCGCCTCGTGCAGGTCGCGGTTGTGGTCCCACTTCAGGTAGTCGATCGCGTACCGGCCGACGAGCGCGTCGACGCGTTCCAGGATGTAGGACCACGCCCGCTCGTCGGCGAGGTTCAGCACGTACTGGTGCCGGGCCGACGGGCCGAGACCGGCGGACGGGCCGAGGACCCAGTCGGGGTGCTCGCGGGCCAGCCGGGACTCGAGGTTGATCATCTCGGGTTCGAACCAGAGGCCGAACTGCATGCCGAGCCCGTGGACGTGGTCGACCAGCGGCGCCAGCCCGTGCGGCCAGACCTTCTCGTCCACGAACCAGTCCCCGAGACCGGCGGTGTCGTCGCGCCGGCCGCGGAACCAGCCGTCGTCGAGCACGAGCCGCTCGACCCCGATCTCGGCGGCACGGTCCGCCAGTGCGGTCAGCCGATTCAGGTCGTGGTCGAAGTAGACCGCCTCCCAGGTGTTCAACGTCAGGGGCCGGGGGTCGGTCGGATGGGCCGGCCGGGCCCGGAGCATGTCGTGGAAGCGGTCGGCGAGCCCGTCCAGGCCGGCGTCGGACCAGGCGAAGTAGCAGACGGGCGTCCGGTAGGTCTCCCCGGGGCCCAGCGCGATCTCGCCCGGTTTGAGCAGCTCACCGCCGCCGAGAACGGCCGCGTGCACGCCCGCGCCCTCCGGCAGCTGCTCGACCAGATACCGCTGGTTCCCGCTCCACCCCACGTGCACGCCCCAGACCTCGCCGTACCGGAAGCCGAAGCCGGGCACGCCGGCGACCATCAGGTACGGGGAGTCGTGGCCCGGCTTCCCCCGCCGGACCTCCCGGACGTGGCCGCCGAAGGAGAGCGGCCGGCGCTGCGGCGCCCGCTCCCGGCACCACTTGCCGGTGAAGTCGAGGATCTCGCCGGCCCGCCGGGGCAATGGCAGGAGAGTGGACACGCCTCCGAGCTGGTAGCGCCCCTCGCTCCGCGCCGTGGCACGGCGGGTCACGGCCGCGTCGACGGCCAGGACGCCTGAGGCACCGAGCCGGTAGCCGACCACGATGTCGACATCGGAGATGTCGTCGGCGAGCGTCATGACGAGCTCGGCGCTGCCGTCCGGAAGCGGCCGGTGCCGCGCCTCGGTGAGGCGCGGGCGCGGGGCGGTCGCCGTTCCGTCGAGATGTCCCTCGTGCGCCGGCGTGCCCGACCATCCCTCGGCCTCCGTCGGCCAGATGGACAGGTGTCTCGGCACGTCGGGAGAGTTGTTCAGGACCGCGGGCTCGGCCGTCAGCCGCAGCGCGGCACGCGCGTCGTCGGACAGCTCGCCGAGGTCCTCACCCCAGTGGAGCACCCTGGGAACCGGTTCGGCCAGCTCCACGACGACGCTGGTGCCGCCCGCGCGCAGCTGGACGATGTTCGGGACATGCATGGTCACGCCTCTCCCCGATGTGAAGCCGGATGTGGACTCATGCGGCGGACGGCCGCAGGGCGGCGCCCGGCGCGGTACGGCGCCTGTGGGGACGATGGCACCGTGCCGGGCGCCGTTGCGCTACTTCTTTGCCAGGAGCTGCTGGCTCTTCTGCGCCAACCCCGGGAAGACGTCGTCATTGCGCTGGTGGGAGAAGTACGCCTCGAGCTGCGGTTTGATCGCGGCCTCGATCGCGGCGCCGTTCGTGTGCACGACGTTCGGGTACAGCTCACCGCGCTTCATCATCTGGATGAACACCGACAGGTCCACGCCCTGGCCGGCGAGCGCCTGGGCCGAGGCGTCCATCGAGGCGGGGATCGACGGGAAGAACGTGCCGCTCTTGCCCGCCATCGTCTGGCAGGCATCCGAACCCATGTAGGAGACCCACTTCCACGTCAGGTCGGGGTTCTTGGTGCCGGCCCAGATGTTGTTGCCGTTGGAGTTGCTCAGCACCTTCCGGGTCTTGCCATCGGGGCCGAGCACGGTCGGCGCGATGCCCACCTTGACCTTGGGCAGTTTGGCGAAGCTCGCCACGTTCCACGAGCCGGACGTCTCCATCGCGACCTTGCCGGAGCCGAGCAGGTCGATGTCGCTGATGATGGCCTGGCCGTTCCCCGAGGTGAACTGGCCGAACTTCGGCTCGAAGCCGCGGTCCGCGAGGCTGCGGAAGTAGCCCATGCTCTTGACGAACCGGGGGTCGTCATAGTTGAACCGCGTGGGCCAGTTGTCCTTGTCACTCATCTTCCAGCCGAGTGTGGAGACGAAGGAGCTCCAGGTCGTCTGCCCGATGTAGTCGCCGGTGTTCAGCAGGCCCGTCCCGTACGTGGCGATGCGCGACTTGTCGAAGCCGGGCTGGTCGCCGCGCCTGCCCTTCGTGTCGACCGTCAGGTGCGCGGCCATCTTGTCGAACGCCCCGCCGTTGTCGGGGTTCCAGGTCAGCGATTCGACGTCTTTGGCGGTGTAGCCGGCCTTGGCCAGCATGTCCTTGTTGTAGTAGATGGCGGTCGCGGCCCAGTCCAGCGGGAGACCGTACTGTTTGCCGTCCGTGTACTTCCACGAGTTGACGCCGACCGAGAACCGGGACAGGTCGAAACGGTTCTTGGCGATGAAGTCGTCGAGCGGTTTCAGCTGTCCCTGGCTCGCGTACGTCGGGAAGTACTGCACGCTGTTCTGGAAGGCGTCGGGGGCGTTCCCGGAGACGAATCCAGAGGTCAGTTTCGTGAAGTAGTCCTGGACGTCATATTGGGAGATCTTCACCGTGACGCCGGGATTCGCCTTTTCGAACGTCGTGGCGCACGTCTGATACGCCTGGGCCTGCTTGTCGTCCCATGTCCACCAGTTGATGGTCTTCGCCCCGGAGGCGCCGCCACCACCGCTGCCGCAGCCGGCCGTCGCCAGCGCCACCGCCGCGGCGATCGCGAACAGATTCCGTATCCTCATTGTTCCTCGCTTCCCGCACGACCTGCGTGCGCGGTCATCTCCCCCGACGTATCTGGGTCCCCGAGATCGGCGATCACCGATATGCCGCCCTGTCGGCCTCCTCCAGCGCTGGTCCGAGCCGGACCTCCTCGTGTCCCGCCAGCGTGAGCTCGGCCGCCGCCCGGCCGTGGCGAATCCGTACGGTGCGCGCGCCGCCGGGCACCGTGTTGCGGACGGCGCAGGAGACCAGCGCGCCGCGACGCCAGGTGAGGTCGACCGCCCATCCGCCGCGGCAGCGCAGGCCCCGCGCCGATCCGTCGGGCCACTCGCCGGGGACGGCCGGAAGCAGCTGGATGGCGCCGCCGTGGCTCTGCACGACCATTTCCGCGAGCGCCGCCATGAGGCCGTAGTTGCCGTCGATCTGGAACGGCGGATGGGTGCTGAAGAGATTCGGCAGCAGGCCGCCCCACTCCGAGCCTTCGGGCGGCGCGAGTACCGCCGGGTCACCGGGGAACGGGCGGGTCGCCTCCAGGAACAGGCTCCGGGCCGTCGCGGCGTCGCCGAGCCGGGCGCGCAGCGCGATCTTCCATGACCAGGACCAGCCCATCGCGCCGGGCCCGCGCACGTCCAGCACGCGTGCCGCCGCCGCGAGGTCGGGCGTCGTCTCCAAGTCGATCTGCCCGAGCGGATGGACACCGACCAGGTGCGATACGTGCCGGTGGGCCGGATCCTCGTCGGGGTGGTCCGCACCCCATTCCCGCAGCCGTCCGTCCGGCGTGAGCCGCGGCGGGCGCAGCCGTGGCAGCGCGGCCCTGATCTCCGCGCAGACCGGGTCGTCGTCCAGGCCCGCGATCCGGGCGGCCTCCAGGCACCGCGTGAACAGCGCGCGGATGAGCGCCATGTCCATCGTCGTCGAGACCGACAGCGCCTCCGGAGTGCCGTGGCGGGAGATGAAGTGGTTCTCCGGTGACGTGGAGGGCACGGTGTCCAGGCCGCCGTCCTCGGCCTCGACCAGCCAGTCGAGGCAGAACTCCGCGCAGGCGCGCAGTGTCGGCCAGGCCCGTTCGCGGAGGAAGGCGGTGTCGCGGGTGAAGTCGAAGCGGTCCCACAGGTGCTGGGCCAGCCAGACGCCGCCCATCATCCAGATCGCCCAGGACGGGTCGCTGTGTCCCATGCCCACGGGCAGCGCCCAGCCCCACATGTCGGTGTTGTGGTGCGCCACCCAGCCGCGGCAGTCGTACAGCTCGCGGGCGACGCGGCTCCCGTTCGCGCGGAGCCGCTCGATGAGGGCGAAGAGCGGCTCGTGGCACTCGCTGAGACCGGCGGTCTCGGCGCCCCAGTAGTTCATCTCCGTGTTGATGTTGATCGTGTAGTTCGACGACCAGGGCGGGCGCAGCTCGGCGTTCCACATGCCCTGAAGGTTGGCCGGCGGCCCGCCGCCCGGCCGGGACGCCGACGCGAGCAGGTACCGGCCCAGCTGGAAGATCACCGTCGCGACGAGCCCCTCGTCGTGACCGGAGAGCACGTCGGACCGTACGTCGAACGTTCCGGCGCGGCGGGCGCCGACCGTGAGGCTCGTCGTGCCCAGCAGCTCGCGCAGGTCCGCACTGTGGGCGCGGAGCAACGCGTCGGCGCCCGTCGCGCGGGCCGACCTCGCGGTGCGCGCGGCACGCTCGTGGTGCCGCTCCCGCGTGACCGCCGGATTCCCCGTCCAGACGTCGGCCGGGCTCGTCGAACTGGCCAGGGTGATGAGGGCACGCGACATCCCACGTACCGACCAGACGTCTCTCTCGACGGCCACCGTGCCGTCCGTGTCGATCCGGACGGCGACCGCGCCGAACGGGTCGTACCCGTCGGGCGGCGTGTCGGCGTAGCGCAATGGCTCGGCGACGCTCGGCTCGTGGAGCGGCGCGCCGTCGACGGGGATCTCGACGCCCAGGTCGAACCCGGAGGCGTCCGCCGTCCGGCGCACCACCCGGAGCAGAGACGACAGCTCCAGACTCATGTCGACCACGCCGCCCTCGACGGCGACGGCCACGCAGATCGCCTGGGCCGGCCGGCTCGCCCAGGTGGACCGCCGGACCGTACGGGCGCCGAAGCGCATGGTCTCGCCGACGACGCCGTCGTCCAGGTTCAGCGTCCGGCCCAGGTACTCGGCGTCACCGTCCGCGGCCAGCGACATGCACAGGTCGACGTACGGCAGGTACTCCTGGGTGTAGCGGCCCTCGAATGACATCAGCAGGGCCTCGGCCCGCCGGTAGTCCTCCGCGCGGACGGCCTGGCGGACCTCGTCCAGCCGTTTTGGACCGGCGCCGGCGGCGAGGACCTCGGCGAGCCCCGCGTCGGGGCCGTCCGGTGTCCCCGACCAGACCGTCGAGTCGTTGACCTGGAACCTGGCACGATGGAGGCCGCCGAACACCATGGCGCCGAGCCGTCCGTTGCCGACCGGTGCCGCCTCGAAGAAGCCGGCGGCCGGCCGCGGCCACGACAGGAGCAGGTCGCCGGAGTGACGGTCATCCCGTGGTTCGTTGCTCATTTGATTCCCGTGAAGCTGATGGAGTTGACAAGGCGCCGGCCGAAGACGATGAACAGCAGGAGCATCGGCAGCGCGGCGATCAGGGTGGCCGCCATCAGTCCCGCCCAGTCCGGTGCGGTCTGCGGCGAGGACTGCCTGAAGACGGCGAGCGCGAGGGTCAGCGGCCGCACGCTGTCGTCGTTGGTGACGAGCAGCGGCCAGAGGTAGTCGTTCCAGGTGGTGATGAAGGTCAGGAGCGACAGGGTCGCGATCGGCGCGGCGGTCATCGGCAGGATGATCCTGAAGAAGACGCGGACCGGACCGGCGCCGTCGATGAGCGCCGCCTCCTCGACCTCGGTGCTGAGGCCCAGCATGAACTGCCGCAGGAAGAAGATGTTGAACGCGGAGAAGAACGCGCCCGGCAGGATCATCCCGGCGAACGTGTTGGTCAGCCCGAGATTCTTGACGAGCACGAAGTTCGGCAGCAGCAGGAAGATGCCCGGGACCATCAGCGCGGACAGCAGCACTGCGAAGACGACGTTGCGTCCCTTCCAGCGCAGCCGCGCGAACGCGTACGCCGCGAGCGCCGAGCAGAAGACGACGCAGACGGTCAGCAGCGAGGCGTAGATCACCGAGTTGCGCAGGTAGAGCGCCGTGTCGAGGGAGGCGCCGGAACCGCCTTGCGTGACCGCCTCGGCAGGGCTTGCGATCCCGAGCGCCCGTTTGAACGCGCCGAGCGTGAACCCCACCGGCAGCGGCGACGACGGGTCGGTCGGCAGCGCGTGGTTGTTCGACAGCGCCGTCCGCAGGATCCAGTAGAACGGAAATATCGTGAGGACGATGATGGCGGCGATGTAGACCCACGCCGCCAGGCGGCCGACGGACCACCGTGTGCGCCGCACCGTACGGGCTGTTGTCACGGGCATACCGGCCTCCTCAGCTCAGATCCGACTCATTGGCGCGGGCGATGCGCAGCTGCAGGAATGTGATCGCCATGAGCATCACGAACAGGGCCAGCGACATCGTCGCCGCGTACCCGAAGTCGAGCTCCCCGAAGGCCTTCCGGTAGATGTACATCTGCAGCACGTTGGAGGCGTTGGCCGGGCCGCCCTGGGTCGTCACCTGGACGAGGTCGAAGACCTGGAAAGAACTGATCATCTGCAGGACCACGACCATGACGAGGATCGGGCGCAGCAGCGGTACCGTGAGGCGCCGGAACATCTGCGTCTCGCTGGCGCCGTCCAGCCGGCCGGCCTCGTAAACCTGTTCGGGAATGGTCTGCAGACCGGCGAAGATGAGCACCGCGTTGTACCCCATCGACTTCCAGATGCTGATCATCGCGATCGAGGGGATGGCCCAGCCGCCCGCGCCGAGGAACAGGATCCGGTGGCCGGTCAGCTGGTAGATGACGATGTTGACGATGCCGAGCTGCGGGTCGAGCATCCACGCCCACACGAGCGCCGCCACGACACCGGAGATGAGGAACGGCAGCAGGATCAGGCCCCTGATCACCGTCGATCTGGTGAGGC
The DNA here is from genome assembly GCF_024055795.1 of Actinoallomurus purpureus. GTDB lineage: Bacteria > Actinomycetota > Actinomycetes > Streptosporangiales > Streptosporangiaceae > Actinoallomurus > Actinoallomurus purpureus. The sequence continues at coordinate 180,777 of NZ_JAMXMY010000001.1, forward strand.
GGTGGAGGATCACCGCGGTGACCAGCGAGACGAGGATCCCGAAGACCACCGACAGCAGCACGAAATAGGCGGTCACGCCGAGCGAGTGCCAGAAGGTTCCGTCGGAGACCAGCTCCCGGAAGTTGGCCAGGCCCACCCACTTCGGCGGCGTGAGGACGTGGAAGTCGGTGAAGCTGAGGTAGACCCCGCGCAGCGTCGGATAGGCGACGAAGACCAGGAAGCCGACCAGGGCAGGGAGGATGAACAGCCAGGCCACCGGGGCGTCCCGGCGGCGAGCGGCGGCCGGTCCCGCCCGTCGGCCGGCCCCGCGCCCGCCTGGTCGGCGTCGCGGGGCGCCGAGGCCACCGGCGGTGCCGGTACCCGTGGCGAGCAGCTTCGCCGGCGCGTGCGCGTCCTGCTCTGGAATCGCCGCCATCGCGCTCTCCTTTCGCGTGAACGTGTCGATGAATGAGGGGGCCGAACGGCCCGGCGCAGCCGGAGAAGGGGCGCACCCGACCTTTGGGCATGCGCGAGCTGAGGCTCAGGACGGAAATTCGTAAAACGGCGGATTTGCTCGAAGACGGCGACGACGTGGGCCTGGGTCGCTCACGCCACGGCCATCGGGGATGCCCCCGGTCGGGGTGCTGGGTAGGAGCAGATTAGAAGTCGTTTGCTTCCAGTGTCAACATATTGTTTCCAGCAGATGGCGCTACTGGGGCGATCGCATTACAAGATGAACCCACCCGTTAGCTTCCGCTGGAAGGCTATGATCGACGGGTGGAGCTTCCGAACCAGGCCCCGGCCGCCACGCTGGTCTTCCGGACCCTGCTCGCCCACGGTCCCCTTACGCGGGCCGAGATCGGTCGCCGTACGGGCCTGTCCTCCGGTGCTGTCACCAAGGCCGCGACGCCGTCGCCGCCGGTGGACGATCTGATCCGCTATGGAATCGTGTTGTTCGAGGCATTGGTGGACATGGCATCGGGTACGCCGAGCAAGTCCGAGGCGCTCGGATTCGGCACCGAGGAGATCGTGCCGTGGCGGATGGGAGCCGTAGTTTGACATCAGTGTTCTGGAATGGCCGGGCGACGCTGGGTGAGGGCCCGCTGTGGGACTCGCGGATCGACACCCTGTACTGGGTGGACATCGTCGCCGGAATCGTTTTCGCCCAGGCCTCCGGCGCCGACCGGCCGACGCGGATCGAGGTCGAGGCACAGGTCGGCTGCCTCGGTCTCACCGACGATCCACAGGTTCTCGTCGCCGGTATGCGCACCGGCTGGCACCTGCTCGACGTCCGCACGGGCGACCGGACCTTCCTTGCCGACCCTGAGGCGGATCGCCCGGCCTGCCGTTTCAACGACGGATCGGTCGACCCGGCGGGACGGTTCTGGACCGGTTCGCTGGAGGACGGTGAGACCCGCGCTGTGGGCCGGCTCTACCGGCTGGACGGCAGCGGCGCGTACACCGTGGTCGACCAGGGCTTCTACTGCTCCAACGGCATCGACTGGTCGCCGGACGGGCGCTGGATGTACTTCGTGGACTCCCGCGCCGACGTGATCTACCGGTACGCCTTCGACGTCGAGTCCGGGGCGGCCGCGGGCCGTCAGGCCTTCGCCGATACGTCGTCGATCTCGGGCATTCCCGATGGGCTGCGGGTGGATGCGAAGGGTGACGTGTGGTGCGCCTTCTGGGACGGCGCCCACGTGACCCGCTTCACCCCTGACGGCACCGTGGCCGAGCAGGTGCCAGTGCCGGTCCTGCGCCCGACGAGCGTCGTCTTCGGCGGGCCCGACCTTCGCACGATGTACATCACCTCGGCGTCGATCGGGCTCAGCGAGGTCCAGTTGGCCGAGTGGCCGCTGTCGGGGTCGGTGCTGCAGCGCGTCGCCGACACCCCGGGACGGCCGTCGGCCCTTTTTCGCTCAGCACGAGAGGTCACAGCATGAGATTCAGCGGGAAGGTCGCCGTGGTCACCGGCGCCGACTCCGGCATCGGCCGGGCGACGGCGATCCGGCTGCTGGAGGAAGGGGCCGCGGTCGTCGCCGTCGACCTGAAGCACGTCCAGCCGTGGCCGGACCAGCCCGAGGGGCGTTTGCACCTGGTCGACCTGGATGTCGCCGACCCGGATGCGGGACAGCGGCTGGAGGCATACCTGCGGGAGGAGTTCCAACGGGTCGACGTGCTGGCCAACGTCGCCGGAATTCTGCACATCGCGCCGTTTCTCAAGGTCACCCGGGCTGACTGGGATCGCGTCGTCGCGGTGAACCTGACCGGCGCGTTCTTCCTGAGTCAGGCCGCCGCCCGCATCATGGTGGACAACGGTACGCCGGGCCGCATCGTCAACGTCTCGTCGGTCCACGCCGTGGTATCCGAGCCGAATGCGGCGCCCTACACGGCGACCAAGGGCGGGCTCGAGGCGATGACCCGCACGATGGCCTCAGAACTGGCCCCCTACGGCGTCACCGTGAACTGCGTACGCCCAGGTGCCACTCGGACCAAGATGAGCGAACCCATCTACACGCCGGAGATCGTCCGCTCGTTGCTGGCGAAGATCCCGCTGCGGGAGATCGCGCCGCCGGAGTGGGTGGCGTCGGCCATCTGCTACCTCGCGTCCGAGGAGGCACGCTACACCACCGGTGCCTGCCTCGACGTCGACGGCGGATACGCCATGGACGGCTCGCTGCCCGGCACGGCGTACTCATGAACCACCGTCGCCGTGGTGACCGGCGCCGCCTTCGGCATCGGCGTCATCAACCGCCTCGCACCGCGGACCACCAGCACGGAAGGGCCGGCCATCCGCACCATTGACTCTCCCGCCCCCCGCCGGGAAGTCACGGCGTCGATGAGGGAGTTAGACAAGCAACTTGGCAAAGTTGCTTGTCTATCTGTAACGTGAGGCCCATGGAGGGAAATTTCGGGTCAAAGCGGTCAGTGGCGACGGCGCAGCGTCTCGACTTCGCGATCAGGCGCCTGCGGGGACGCCTGCGTACCGAGTCGGGGATGTACTCCATCGGGCTGACCATCACCCAGCTCTCGGTGCTGCGCAGCGTGGTGGACAAGGGCCCGATCACCGCGGCCCGTCTCGCCACGCTGGAACACGTCAGCCCGCAGTCCATCGCGCAGAGCCTGGCGGTCCTCAAGGCTGCCAGGCTGGTCCGCGGCGAGCCGGACCCGCAGGACCGCCGCAAGACTCTGATCAGCGCCGATTCATCCGCTGCCGAGCTCATCACCTCGCTGCTGGCCGGCCGCGAGTCCTTCCTGGCGCGAGCCATCGACCACGTCGTCGCCCCCGAGGAGCGCAAGGACTTGGAGAAGGCCATCGAACTGCTGGAACGTCTCGCCGCGGTGGATCTGAGCGGCGGAGTATGAACACCGACCTCGCTCAGGCGGACTCGCCGGCGCGCGACAGCAAACGCAATCCCTTCGCCTGGACGTTCACCGCGCCGCTGTACGTGGGCTCCAGCCTCAACCCGATCAACAGCTCCATCATCGCGACCGCGCTGGTGCCCATCGCCACCGGCCTGCACGTCTCGGTGGGGAGCACCTCCGTGCTGGTCACCTCGCTGTACCTGACCAGCGCCATCGCGCAGCCCACGGCGGGCAAGCTGGCGGAGGTGCTGGGCCCGCGCCGGGTCTTCCTCGGCGGCATCCTCCTGGTGCTGCTCGGCGGCCTGGTCGGCGGCTTCGGGCAGAACCTGGCGATGCTGACCGTTGCCCGCGTGCTCGTCGGCGTCGGCACCTCGGCCGGGTTCCCGTCGGCGATGGTGCTGATCCGGCGCCGCGCGGTGGACGCCGGGCTGAAGTCGCCGCCGGGCGGCGTGCTCGGTGGCATCGCGGTCACCGGCATGGCCACAGTGGCCATCGGCCCGCCGATCGGTGGCCTGCTGGTTGGCACCGCGGGCTGGCGCTGGGCCTTCCTCATCAACATTCCGGTCACCGCGCTCGCGATGGCGATGGCCGTGCGTTGGGTGCCGAGGGACCCGGTGCGCGAGGGCGGACCGCGTGGCTTCCGCGAGGTCGCCGACCGGATCGACCTGCCCGGGATCCTCGGCTTCGCCGCGGCGATGACCTCGCTGATCATCTTCCTGATGAGCCTGCCGCACGCCGACTGGTACGCGCTCGCCGCCTTCGTGGTGGTCGCCGTGCCGACGGTGTGGTGGGAACTGCGTACGACCGGGCCGTTCTTCGACCTCCGCGGGCTCGCCGCCAACGGCGCCCTCGGCCGGACCTACCTGCGGCAGGCGTTCACCCTGCTCGGCATCTACACCGTGATGTACGGGATGACCCAGTGGATGGAGGCGGCACGCGGGATCTCCGCCCAGGATGCCGGACTGCTGCTGCTGCCGATGGGCGCGGTCTCCGCGCTGCTGTCACGCCCGCTCGCCAGCCGCAACCTGGTGCGCGGCCCGCTGATCGCCTCGGCGGCGACCATGCTGGCCGGGTCCATCGGCATCGTGCTGCTCACCTCGCACAGCCCGGTGGTCGCGATCGTACTGGTGTCACTGATCTTCGGCGTCACCTCCGCCGTCACCACGGTCGGCAATCAGACCGCCCTCTACCTCTCGGCGTCGCCGGAGCAGATCGGCACCGCCTCCGGATTGTTCCGGACCTTCGGGTACCTCGGAACCATCGTCTCGGCCGTCGCCACCAGCATCGTCTTCCGCGACGGGGTCAAAGACCACGGCCTGCACACCCTCGGCGTCGTGCTGGTCGCTGCGGGGGTCGTGGTCCTGCTGCTGACGGTCCTGGACCGCCGGCTGATGGGCCGCCCCGACAGGAACCAGCACACCGTCACCGAGAAGAACGCAACCAGGAACACCAGCAAAGGAGAACAGCGCGTGAGCACCACTGCGGCCCCGACGATCGATCCCAAGCGGACCGCCCTGCTGGCGATGGACTTCCAGAACGGGATCGTCGCCCACGTCCCCGACCCCGAGGCGCTGATCGAGCGGGTCAACGGCGCCATCACCAAGGTCCGCGCCGCCGGCTGCACCATCGGGTATGTCCGCGTCGCCTTCACCGAGGACGACTGGGCAGCCGTCCCGGAGACCAACAAGACCTTCGCGGCGGCCGCCGCGGCCAAGATGCTGCACCACGAGGACACCACCACCCAGATCAACGAGCGGATCACCCCCCAGGAGGGCGACATCGTGGTGCGCAAGGTCCGCTTCGGCGGGATCTCCACCACCGATCTCGACCAGCAACTACGCGACCGCGGCATCGACACCCTGGTGCTCTCCGGCATCAGCACCAGCGGCGTCGTCCTCTCCACCCTCATCGACGCCGCCGACCGCGACTATCGCGTCTACGTCCTGTCAGACGGCGTCGCCGACCCCGACACCGAAGCCCACGAGGTGCTGATGAACAACGTGTTTCCGTCCCGGGCCCACGTCATCGACACCACCCAGCTTCACGAACTGCTGCGGTCCGCCTGACGCAGCCTCTGCCTGACGCAGCGCCTGCGTGACGGTGCTGCTGCGCCAGGAGGACTGGATCGGGTCTTCTCACGCGGCCGTGGGCCCGCAGCGCGCGTCCGCTCGGCGGAGCGGCGGCTCCCGGAGCACCCGAACCCTGTGCCGGGCCGGGATACGACCCCGACGACGTATCCCGGCCCGGCGCTCTCCCACGCGTCGCGTCGCACACATCGAACCGATCATCGGGCCAGGCGACCTGATCAGGATCGGGAGTCCTCAATGCGCGGCGATCCAGTCGTTGATCTTGTTGAACGACACGTTCGCCGACGGGTGCAGGGGAAGGTCGTGGGCGGTGCCGGGAACGGTCGCGACGCTGAGGCTGGCGGCGTGGTCGTAGTAGGGCGCCTCGTTGTTCTGGATGCTGCCGGCGGAGTGGCAGTCGACCGTGAGGTTGCAGAAGATGTCGTCTTCCTCACCCATCACCACCAGTACCGGTGCGGTGATCTGCCGGGTGGTGTTGAGCAGGGCCGGTGTCTGCAGTTCCGTGATGGACCCACTGACCTCACCCACGGTGGCGACGTCTTTGTGGGTCTCGTCGTACGCGATCACATTCGGGTCGGCGGTGCTGGGGTCGTAGAAATCGGGGCCGCGTCGACCTGGCAGGGTCGTGAGGTAGTTGATGTCGTAGCCGCCTGATGCGAACGCCGGGTCGAGTGCCGCAGGGTAGACGCTGGTGGCGAAACCGGTCGAGTTCAGGCCGATGCCCGGTATATGCAGGATGCCGGTCGCGACGACCCGCTGTACGTCCTGGTACAGCGCGGCCTCCTTCGTCTGGGTGATGGACCCCATCGAGTGCCCGATCCCGTTCACCTGCGCGTACCCTCGGGCGTGCGCCCAGCCGATCACCTGGTGCAGGACGTACGCATCGTTCGTGATGTTGAGCTGGGAGCCGTCCGGGCGGCTGCTGCTGCCGGTGCCCAGCCGGTCGTAGTTCAACGTGGCGCGGTGTTCCTGCAGGGTTTTGTCGACGTAGGAGTACGTGTCCGGACTCTGCGGCCAGTCCCAATACGTGTGGTTGTAGGTGGCTCCTGCCACCAGCACGTCGATTTCGTGTGGTCCGCTCGTCCAGGTCGCGGGGGTGCAGTACGTCGCCGCCACCGTCTGGTCGGCCGGCTGCCCAGCAGTGAGTGCGACCGGTATCGAGACGTCCTGACACGAGCCGTATGGATTCGCGGCGTTCGCGGGCTCGGCCGCGAGGATCGCACATGGACCCGATACCAGCGCACTCGTCAGAGCGATTCTCGTCATCAGTCTGGTGAGCGTCACGTCACACCCCTCTGATCGACCGCAACGTCGAGCTCACACGATGCGGGATTGTCAAGCGTCAAGCCCACCCCCGCACCCCGCTCGGCATAGAGTCCGTCGCCCGTAAGGCGTCGGTGGCTGGTCAGCGGCGCACGTGGATCTTGGAATGGCCAACTTAAAGTGAACACCTTGGCTCGGTCAATAAAAACGCCAGGCCGAGTCGCCGCCCGGCAGCGGTCGCCTCTCTCCGCAGTGGCCGTTCCCGCTCTTTCGGCGAACCTGGTGGGTCCCCGGTGCCAAGGGCCCGCCTGCTCAGAGTGCGAGGAGTTCGAAGGGCATCGCGTGGCGGACCCCCGCCGTCGTACCGGTGGCCTCGGCGATTCCGGTCAGGAACGCGGCCGGATCGAAGTCACTGCCGAGATTGTCCAGGTAGACCTTGTGCGCCCGAAGCGAGGCGATCCCGGCGTCGAGGTGACCGGTGACGTCCACGTAGTGCGCGGCGTTCGGAGAGTTGCTGAACAGCGCGAACCGCACGCCCTTCCACGGCTCCTCGGCCAGTTCGGTGAAGACCCACGGATTGGCCGCGTCTCGTACGGCGTCGGCCAGGGCCAGGCCGAACACCCGATGATCCGCCATGTTGAAGCCGTGCCCGCCGGACCACGTCTCGCGGAAGTTCAGCGACACGACGACCTCGGGCCGGTGACGGCGGATCGCGCGGGCGAGGTCACGGCGAAGAGGCAACCCGTACTCCAGTATCCCGTCGGGATGACCGAGGAACTCGACGACCTCGACCCCGACCTCGCGCGCGGCCGCCACCTGCTCCTCCGAACGGAGTCGCCCCGTCGTGGCCGGGTCCATCGACTCGATGCCGGCCTCACCCCGGGTGCCGAGCACCTCGATCACGGTCTTGCCCTGCGCCGTCCACCGGGCGATCGCCGAGGCCGCACCGTACTCCAGGTCATCGGGGTGGGCCACGACGGCGAGCGCCCGCCGCCAGTCCTCCGGTACCGCTTCCATGACGCGCACCTTAGCGCGGTGTCACTCTCCGCCGCTCATGGGCTGACCCGCGGGTTCACTCCCTACTCTCCGGGATCTTGATCCATGGTCTTGACTATTGCTCACCGGCGTCGTTGTAGCTCAGCCGAGGTGGAAGGCGAGCAGCGTGTTCTTGCTCGTGGCGGCGAGGATGGGGCCGCGGGTGCGGAGTCCCCATTGGTCGGTGGGGTCGGCGGCTGTGGGGTAGTTCCAGACGAGTCTTCCTGTCTCGGCGTTCCAACCGTAGAGTCCCGTGCCCACGCCGGTGCAGATCAGCCCGCCGGCGGCGACCAGTCCGGCGGTGCGGGCCGCGGGGGTGTTGACGGACCAGAGGCGTCGGCCGGTGCGAGCGTCGAGGGCGACGAGTTGTGGATTGTCCAGGATGTAGGCGTATCTCCCGTTGATTAGGAAAGTTCGCTCCTGTTCGCCGGGTGAGGTTGGCGTGTAGGTCCACCGGATCCGGCCGGTGGCCGCGTCCAGGGCGTAGATGGTCGGCCCGCCCGTGTAGACCAGCCCGTTGGCCACGGTGATCTGGAGCGAGAGCTCGCCGTCGTCGCCGGGGTTCGCCACGGCGTTGGGGAGGTCGGCGCTCCAGATCTTCTGGCCGGTGTCGATCGACAGCGCGTCGAGCGTGGTGTGTGAGGGGTTGCTGAAGCACAGGTTCCCGCTGCCCGCCAGCACGGTCCGTGTCGAGTGCGGACTGGACCACCGGACCGCACCCGTCGTGGTGTCGAGCGCGAGGACTTGGGTGCCGCCCCCATCCTGGACTCTTGCCGCGGCGAGGACGGTGCGGCCCTGGATACCGGAGAGGCCGACATAGGACGTCTCCGCCGGCCCCCGGTAAATCCAGAGTTGGCTGCCGGTGGCGGGGTTCAGGCCAACGATCGTTTTCGTTTGGTCGGTGAGGGCCAGCACGCCGTCGGTCGGACCCACCAGGTAGGGGTATTCCACCCTTTCCGGCAGGTTGTAGGTCCACTTGACCGTGCGGGATTCGTCCATGGCGGTGAGCGTGCCGCCGGAGCGTGCCAGGGCGTAGATCAGCGTTGGTCCGGTGGTCGCGTAGCCGAACTCGCTGGACCAGAGCTGCTGCCCGGTGGCCAGCGAGTAACAGCGGAAGACGGTGTCTCGGTCGGCGGAGCAGATGATCGCCCGGGAGAGGACATGAAAATTGGAGACCTCCTCGCCTTTGATCGCGGTTCGCCACAGGAGCTTCGGAAGGACGAGTTGGTGCCCCTTTCCGCCTCGGGTCGTGGCCAGTGCCGCTGCGGTTCCGCCGCCGATGACGGCGAGTCCTGTGGCGGCGGCTCCGCCGGTCAGCAGCCGCCGCCGGGTGCGGGCTCTGGCGAGGGCTCGCAGGTCCAAGACGAGGGTGTCCTCCCGCTGCTGCAACTCGTGGCCAATGGCGTCGGGGAGCCAGCCGGGGGCGACCGGTGGGGCGGCCAGCAGCTTTGGCAGTAGCCCTGCGAGTGGGCGCCGGTCGGGATCCCGGCTGAGGCAGGCGGTCACCATCTGCGCCAGGGACGCCGGTACGCCGTGAAGGTCGGGCGCCTCGTGCAGGGTCCGATGGATGATCGTGGGGACCGTGCCCTTGCCGTACGGGGGGCGGCCGGTGGCGGCGAAGGCCAGCACGGCACCGAAGGCGAACACGTCGGCGGCCGTGGTGAGCTGCCCGCCGCGGATCTGTTCGGGGGACATGTAGCCCGGCGAGCCGATGATCTGGCCTTCGGAGGTGAGACTGGCGCCGTCGGTGGCTTTGCTGATGCCGAAGTCGATGACCCGGGGGCCGTCTTTGGCCAGCAGGATGTTGGCCGGTTTGAGGTCGCGGTGCAGGAGACCTGCCTCGTGGATCGCGACCAGGGCCTCGCCCAGTCCTGCGCCGAGCGTGCGCAGCAGCGGCTCGGGCATGGGCCCGTGGCGTTCGATCGTCTCCTTCAGGTTGAGGCCGTTGACGTAGGCGGTAGCCAGCCATGGGACCGGCCCGTCGGGGTCGGCGTCGACCACCGGGCTGGTGAACGCGCCGCTGACCTTCTGGGCGGCCTCGACCTCGGCCCGGAACCTGGCACGAAACTCCCGGTCTCCGGCGAGTTCGGGCCGTACGACCTTGATGGCCACCGCCCGGCCCGCCGGGGACGCGCCCAGGTAGACCCGTCCCATGCCGCCCTCACCCAGGCGCCGAAGCAGGCCGTACCGGCCGATGTGGTGGGGATCGTCGGGCTCCAGCGCGGCCATCACGAACCTGCCCGGAAGCAGTAGAGCCGTTGATGGTCGGTCGCGAACACCGACGAGCCGGACATGGTTACGTCCCAATCCTCGTTGCCGGAGGCTGGGCCCCAGTGCGCCCACAGCGCCCTGCCGTCGGTCTTGGCGACGAAGATGCCTTGGGTCGATCCTGAGGAGCCGTTGAACGCGGCCGTGAGGAGACCGCCGGACACGGCGCTGTGCCCCGACGAGCTGCTGAGGGTTTCCGGGCCCGCCAGCGTCCACCTGGCGGCCCCGGTTGCCTGGTCATAGGCGTGAAGAACATCATTCCTGAAGATCACGTTTGCGCCTGAGGGGAGGACGGTGTTGAAAACCTTGTCGGTGTGCTGCGACCACACGGGCTTCCCGTCGGCGGTGTCGACCGCCTGGAGGGTGTCGGCGAAGTTGGCGAACACCCTGCCGCTGGCGACCGCGATGTCCAGCGTTTCCCAGTCCCGGGTGCCACCACCCTTGAGCCAGGTGTAGACCCAGCGCTTGCGGCCCGTGGCGGCGTCGAGGGCGGTGAGGGTGGGTTTGGTGTTGAGGTACAGGCTGGTCCGGTCGACGGCTCCGGAGACGTCCGAGCCGGTGATGGGGAGCCGCCACCGGATCTTGCCGCTGGCCAGGTCCACGGCCCAGACGGTTGGGTCGGCGCTGCCATCCGAGATCCTCTTCGATTCCAGGAGGATCGTGTCGCCGACCACGCCGTAGACGGACATGGGAAGGACGTCGTGGGGCATCGGAAAGTTCGTGGTCCTGCCGGTCGGAATGTCGATCAGGGTGAGCGACCGGTCCTCATCGTCGTTGCCCTTGCCGTCGGTGATGAGCGTCGATCCATGGACGGCATCGCCCGAAGACAGGGCGATGTTCGGCGCCCACAGCCGCCGCCCCGAGCGGGCATCCAGCCCGTACGTCCCCTCCTCACCGCCCCACAGAACGACACCGCCCGCCACCAGCAGGCGCGACTCGCTGGTCGTGACGGGCGCGGGCGGGGTGAAGGTCCACGTGGGCGGGGGTGCCGCGGCGAGGGCGGTCCCACGGGGGGCGGGCTTGGCGGGCTTGGCGGCCTTGGAGTTCCCGCGGGTGAGCGCCCTGGCCGTCGCACCCGCGCCGATACCGGCCACAGCGACCGCGACGGCCAGGCCCAGGACCCGGCGCCGCCCGGGATTGCCCGCGTCCGTGTCGTCGATCCGCGGCAGCGGTGGGGGTGTCATGGCCGGCTCGGACGACACCCTGTTCGCCTCGGCCTCCCTGGCCGCCACCTCCCGGCGCAGCGCGGGAGAGATCAGCGCCTGCGGATCGGCGGGGGTCAGGGCCGCTAGTACGGCCTGCAGCGGGGGGCGCCCGGCCGGTTCCTTGTCCAGGCAGGCGGCCAGCAACTCGCGCAGCGACGCAGGCACCCCGTCGAGCCATGGCTCGCCGTACATGACCTCATAGAGCAGTGCGGCCGAGTCCCGCTCGCCGAACGGTTTCGCACCCGTGGCCGCATAGATCAGCACACCCGCCAGCGAGAACACATCCGCCGCCGGCCCGGCGTCCTTGCTTCCCGCGATCTGCTCGGGTGCCATGAACGCCAGCGTGCCGACCATGCCGCCGGTGCCGGTGAGCTGCGTGGCGTCGGTGACCTTGGCGACTCCGAAGTCGATGATCTTGGGGCCGTCCTCGGCCAGCAGGATGTTGCCGGGCTTGAGGTCGCGGTGTACCAGCCCGGCCCCATGGATGGCCTGCAGCGCCTCGGTCAGTCCCGCGCCCAGGGCACGGACGGCGGGCTCGGGCATCGCCCCGATTGTCGTGAGGGCCTCGTCCAGCGCGGGCGCGGGGACGTAGCCGGCGGCGAACCAAGGATGTGGCGCGTCGGCGTCGGCGTCCAGCACCGGAGCCGTATAAAGACCGCTGACCTTGCCCGCAGCGGCGATCTCGCGGCGGAACCGCTCCCGGAAACCCGGGTCAGCGGCGAACTCCCCCCGGATGAGCTTGAGAGCCGCCAACCGGGCGCCTGGTGACCGGGCGAGATAGACGATCCCCATCCCGCCCGCGCCGAGGCGGGCGAGGAGTTGGTACTGGCCGACGCACGCAGGGTCCCCCGGTTGGAGCGACTGCACACCGACCTCCGATCAAAAGAACACGCGTGTATGCAGAGTTTAGTGAAAACCTGATTGCCTCGGTGACCTGTGGGTGCCCGTAATTCGGCCGCCTCCATGCGACCTGGGCGTATTCGTGGAGGAGGCCACCGAGTCTGTCTCGTCGGGTGATCTTCATATCGGCGTGCCAGCGCAGCAGCGTGCCAGGCGTGACCAGCAACCCGACCCGGCGCGGTTTCGGGAGCAGCCGGGCCAGCGCCGTGATCAGAGCCCGGTCGGCCCAGGTCGGCTTGGGCCGGGCGACCTGACGGCGTAACGCCGACAGCTGGTGGCGAAGCACCAGGATCTCGGCTTCCTTGGAGACGTCCGAGCGGAGGAGCAGAGCAAGGGCGCCGAGGAGCCGGATGAAGATCGGATAGACCAGTCGCAAAGCCACGAATCCGTATCCTGCCGCGCCCCGCCCGTGTCTGTGCGCCGATCGAGAAACCCCAGGTCATACCCGGTGGCCCAATGCTGGGCACCCGCACGGCTCGGCGGCCTCCTCCACGAATACGCCCAGGTCGCATGAGGTGACACAGGATTCGGGACCTACAGGCGGTGGCGGGGGCGACCAGCAGGTAGGTCGAGGGTGCGACGCCGATTTCACCGATGGTGGTCCAGGCGGTGACGCGGCTTTGTAGCGGTTTGGGGACGTGCTGCTGGATGAGGCTGCGCCAAGTTGGCCAGGTCGGCTGCGGCTAGGGCCACGCCGACACCACCGTCCGGGCCGCGTAAAAGCGCGTCCCCGCGCCCGTCAATCCAGTTCACTCAACCGCCGCCGGAGCTCATGCGCCTGGCGATCCTTGAGAACCTCGAACAGCGCCAGAGCCTCGCTCCACAGACTTCGGCAGATCTACCACGTTGACGCTGCGAGCATCATCGGAGTAGCCATCGAAGGCCGCATAATAGCTCCAGTCGCCCGGCTCGATCGCACGTAGTCTCACGAGCCTGCCAGACCAGACCGATGAACTCTTCATTGAATTCTACCCAAGCCGTTCACGTCGATACGACGGCTCTGGTTCCTCATCCGGCCCGCAGTCGAGACATCGCCCGACATGCCGAGGGTTAAATACCCTCGGTCAGGTGCGAGTGCAGGGAATCGGCCCGCTATCTGCCATTCATTCGCGGATACCATGCTCTGTACAGATCGAATTTCATGGCGTGGCGCCAAGCGATGTCCCACGAATTCAGATGCCGGGCAACCTCTTCAGGAACTTCGGTCCGCTCGAAACCCAAGAAACGGTTGGACTTGTCGAAACGCAGGAACACCAGCAGCCGGTCGTCGAATATCCAGTAATCATATGGCGGCAAGTCCAACCGCTGGGAGGCGTCGCGTAACAGGTAGCGGATATCCTCGCCAGCGGCCAGATTGAGAGGCGTATGGGCAATCTCGAACCGGAGGTAGTCGCTTGGCGGGTCGTCGACGACACGCACTCTCTCAACCCTTTTTCCGGAACCCGTCTGCCTGGACATGAGATCGAGCCATGGGCGAAACCATGCGGTATCCGGATCCGCACCGGCGAGAAATATCTGGAACGGCTCGTCCTCTTCGGCGACACCATACGAACGTCTTACCTCCAGGCGGCGAGCCGCGCTCGTGAAGGACGAGAAGAGATCGAGAAAGGCGTCACCGTCGGCGATCAGGGTCCCCATATCACGCCTGGGGGTCGAAGTCGGCGAGGAGGCGCCTGGGGACTATCACGAAGTTTTCGCCAGGAAGTACATCGCGCAGCTGCGCCAAGGCCTCTTCGTCGGTGAGCTGATAGCCCTGTACGACTATGTCCCCGGTGTCTGTTTCATAGAGAGACGGGCATGACCCGGCGTTGCTCGTGCTGCTGAGGAAGCGGAGTTTCACGATGTCCTCCCGTCGATTGGGTGGCATGCTGAGGTTAGTCTCTCGCACTGACCTTCGCCAGCCATACTTAGCTGACGATGCTGCTACAGTTGCCGCCCCATACGCCAATACAACGTCGACCAAAACTGCGAGCGACGCCATATCGGACACCAGAGCGCGGTAGGACCATCGTTTTTTCGGGTTGGAAGCGAATCAGGCGCTTTTTCCCAATCGGCACCCGATAGCGCACTTCAAGCGCGCCCGAGCATCGGCGCCGGGCCGAGTGACCGGCCTCCTCCGGCATTGCCGCCGGTATGTTGCCGTGCTGGTCAGAATGCGTCCGGCTGGCAGCCGACCCGGCACGCGGCCCGTCGATCCGTCTGCATCGCCAAGCGGGGACGGCTGCCCGCCGACGACACTGCGGGGATCGCCGCCGCGCTGCTGGACGCCTTGGCCGCCGCCCACGACGCCGGGATCACCCACCGCGACGCGATGGCCGTCTCAGTTCACGACGCCACGCCTGTCACCAGCGGAAACTCGTACACCACCTCCGTGGACGCAACCCCTTTACCCGCCTCGTCCCTTCGGGCACCACATCCGTGGACGTAACCGCCGCGAGAGGTTCAGTTGGGACGGATCGATAGCGCGTGGTGGAACACGTTGCGCGGATCCCAGCGGCGTTTGACCTGCTGAAGCCGTGCGTAGTTGTCCTTGTAGTAGAGGGTGTGCCATGGAGTGCCCGACGTGTTGTACCGAGGATCGGCCAGGTCCGCGTCGGGATAGTTGATGAATGCGCCGTCGTCGTCCTCGCCGGCCGGAACGCCGCCGCCACCGGCGTAGAAGTCGCGGTAGAACTCCCGGATCCATGTCAGGTGCCGGGAGTCCTCGGCCGGATCCTGCCAGCCGGCGAGGAAGCCGATCAGGAAGATCGAGTCACGGTGCGGCATCGCGGTCGTGCCGGGGGAGACGGCGTTGACGCGCCCGCCGTAGGTGTTGATGAACAGGCCACCGGACGGATCGTTGTCGCCGGCCCGGGTGAGGTGCCGGTAGGCGGTGGCGATCTGCTGGTCGGTGCAGCGGCGGCGTCGATACCCCGACTTCAGCTTGAGGCGGCGGTCGAAGGTTGTGGGGTCGTTGATCGCCTGCGTCGCCGAGGCGAGCCAGGGCATGGTGGACGACTGCCGCAACGGCCGTACGCCGACGCCGCGGCCGAGCGTGGTCACCAGGTCATCGAGTAGCCGGTCCGCACCGCTGCCGGCGGTTACTTGACCGGAGATGCCAATGGTCTCGCTGGGCTTGCTGGCGAGGACGAACTCGCCGTAGAAGGCGGCCGCGGGGGAGCCGGGTGCCGAGTTTCGCTCGCCCCATTCCCCATAGTTGCGCATCAGCCTGACGAACGAGTCCCGGTCGAGTTCCGACCATGGCCAATCCAAGGAGTAGCTCAGGACTGTGGAAGGCGGCCTGGGCAGAAGCCGGCCGGGGTCGGTGCCCTGGGCGTCTGGGGAGCGGAACCAGTAGCGGGTGACGATCCCGAAGTTGCCGCCCCCGCCTCCGGTGTGCGCCCACCACAAGTCCCGGTTGGGATCTGACGGTTCCCGGGTGGCCACCACGCTTCTGGCCTTGCCCGACCGGTCGACCACGACCACTTCGACCGCGAACAGGTGGTCGACGGTCAGGCCGTACATACGGCACAGCGCCCCGTATCCGCCGCCGCAGACGTGTCCACCTGCCCCGACGCCCGGACAGGTTCCGCCGGGGATGGTCACGCCCCAGCCGAGGAACAGCTTCCGGTACACCTCGCCCAGCGTCGCTCCCGCCTCGACCATGAAGGCGTTGCGGCGCCTGTCGTAGTCGACCTGCGTCATCGCGACCATGTCGATGAGAATGCGTACGTCCGGGTCGTCCACGAAGTTCTCAAAGCAGTGGCCGCCGCTGCGCACGGCGATCCGCCGCTTCGTTCGCACCGCTTCGTCGACCGCGCGTACGACGTCCTCTGTCGAGCCGACCACTCGGATCTGCTCGGGCTTGCCCTGAAAGCGATGGTTGTAACCCCTGAGCGCCAGCGAGCGGTAACGCGGGTCATCCGGGCCCACCGTGACCGAACCGAACGCAGAGACGCCTCCGAGCTGCGGAGCGGCCTGTACTGTCGCATGCCAGGAAGCCACGAGCGCGGCTGCAGGACCCGACACGGCAGCTGCCGCGCCTGCACGCAGAAGGGTGCGTCGGGTGGACTCGACCATGGTCGTCCTCCTTGAGGCGATCACGTGCGATCGAGCAACTGCCTCGCCTTCCACCGCCGCATCGCCCGACCGCGATCTATGTACGGATCTTTGAAGGCTAAGAACCTGCCGTCCGGCCGGAAAGGGAGCCATCACCCCTTCCTGCAGGTGGAGCCACCCCCAAAGGATCCGGGGGCTGGCCCGCTTCTCTCCACCGCGGCGATTTGGTAATGGGCCCCTCGCCGCGCATTAGGGCTCGTGACGTCCACACGTTCGCCGCCCTGGCCGGCGGCGAACGGGTCCTGGAAGGACGGAACCGATAGGGGATGGCGGGATGCTGTCGGCATCCTGTCCGAAGGCGTGCCCTACGCCTCGTACGCTGCCGCGCAGAACAACACCGGCATCAATGACGACTCGGCACCGAGCGCCGCGAGCTTTGATGGCGGCTCGCTGAGTTTCTCGGCGCAGGCGCTGGCCGATAATGGCCTGGTCTCCGGCGAGCAGAAGACGATCAACGGTGTCACCTTCACCTGGCCGGCTACCGCGGTTCCGGACAACATCGTCGCCAGCGGCCAGGCCGTCCCGGTCAGCGGATCGGGCAGCACGCTGGGCTTCCTCGGGGCGTCGAACAACGGAACCGGCTCCGGGTCGGGCACGGTCGTCTACTCCGACGGCACGACCCAGAGCTTCGCGCTCGGGTTCGCCGACTGGTGGTCCGGCAGTGCCATCCCGGGGACGTCGATCGCGGCCACGATCCCGTACCTCAACAACGGAAGCGGAAAGCAGAACCAGACCGTCCATGTCTACTACGCGAGCGTGCCGTTGAACCCGGCGAAGACCGTGCAGTACGTCGTGCTCCCGCACGTGACCGACGACGGGAAGGTCGCGCAGATCACCGCGTTGCACGTGTTCGCCATAGGAATCGGAGGCTGACAGGCTGACCATCCCGCGGTCGCGCCGCGCCGGGACCGGTGCGGCGCGACCGCGGGAGCCATGGTCGCCGCCTGTGCTGCTCGAAAACTCAGCTGAGGCCTTGACCTGGAGATTTGGCTGCGGGTGGTTGCTCCTGCTGGGATCCTCGCGAGATGTCTCTCGCTCTTGCTTACATGATCGTCAGGTTGATGGAGCCGCTGCGGTTCTTGGTCCGCGACCGGGACACCAAGTTCATCGCCGCCTTCGATGAGGTCTTCCGCGCCGCCGGCACCCGGATCATCAAGACTCCACCGCAAGCCCCGCGGGCGAATGCGATCTGCGAGCGGATCGTCGGAACGCTCCGCCGGGAGGTACTCGACCAGATGCTGATCTTCAACCACAGGCATCTGTCCAAGATCCTCACCGAATACGCCGAGCACTACCACGAGCATCGTCCGCACCAGTCCCGACGCCGGCGACCGCCCATCAGCAGCCTGGCTGACCTCCGCTCCATCCAGCGACGACCGATCCTCGACGGCCTGATCAACCAGTACCACCGCGCTGCGTGAAACCTGCAGGTCAACGACCGAACCCAATTTTCGAGCGGCACAGGCTACGAGCGGGCTGCCTCATCTGGCGAGACGGGCTTCCGTCCGGTCCGAGGCTGGGAAGAAGTGAGTGACCGGCCGCTCGAGCAGCCGGCCGTCGAGATGGATATCGACCTTCTCGTTGTAGAAGCTGACCAGCCCGGCGATCGGCAGCAGGCTACGGGTCGGGAAATCATAGGACCAGGCCAGATCCGGATGGGTGGTCCCGCCCACCTCGACCGACCAGTAGCCGGTTGTCCTGCCCTTGTACGGGCAGGCGGTCACCGTGTTCGTCGGCCGCAGGTACCCGAAGTCGATCTCGGTGCGGTTGAGGTAGTAGCGGGTCGGCAGGCCCGTCTCGAACACCATCACCGGTGCAGTGGACTCCGCCAGGACCGTCCCGTCGAGTTCGACCCGTACAGGCCGGGTCGAGCGCAGTGCGTCCACCCGGACGTAGGGGTTACGCGGGTGGACGAAGACCTCCTCGTCCTCCTCGAACCAGGCATCCAGCTTGTCCCATTCGAAGCGGACCATCCCCGACAGGCCCTCCAAGGAGTCGTCGGTGTAGACCCGACCGGCGGCCGGGCGGCTGATGTCGTCGACCTTCAGGCCCAGACTGCGGGCGGTGCCGCGGCTCAGCTTGTGCGGACGCTGCTCGTCGACGAGCGCGGACGGGTCGACGTCGCCGATCGGGATGTAGTACTGGGGGTAATAGGGCCACTCCCACAGGTACACCGCGCGGGTCGTGTCCAGCACGACACGGCCGCCCAGCATGGCACGGATCCGGCGTGGCACCGGCTCGATGTGATCGACCGGCGCGATCATTCTCGGAACGTTGGACACGGGCACCCCCTTCGCATTCGCCGGCCCGCTCGTCCCAAGCCGGCACGTCCGCGCACGAACCCGGCCCACGTCGGCCGCATGCGCCCCATATCGTCGGGCGATCTCACCTGGTTGGAAGCCGCTGACGCTCTGTAGCCGAGCATACGTCGCCGTCTGCGCTGGGGCGCTGGATCGAACCCGGCCTTCTTCAAGATCGCCCACGCCCGTTCGGGACGGTTCAGGAATGCTGCGTGTTCCCAGCGCTACGTGCTCCCGGAGAGAGCATGGGAGCACGAAATCGGGGGAGCAGCCGGGAAGACCTGCCGCGAGCGTCTGTGGCAGCGCGGGGACAGGAGCATGCCCAAGAGTGCACAGGAGCCGGGCATTGTCGGGATCCAGAGTCAGCCCGTGTTCTACGTCTCGGCGGGCCTCGCCGAAGTCACCGCGGTCGTAGCGGATGCCGGCGCGGTTGACCAGCGTGTCCACATGGTCCGGGTCGAGGTCCAAGACGGTGTCGTAGTCGGCCAGCGCCGCCTCATCCCGGCCGAGTTCGGAGAGTAGCCCGGCCCGGTTGTAGTACGCCTCGGGCGGGGGATTGCGGGCGATCGAGCGGTCGTAGTCCGCGAGGGCCTCCTCGGTGCGGCCGGCGCGGCGGTGCGCGTTGCCTCGCTCCAGGTATCCGTCGCTCTCCTCGGGAACAGGTCGATGGCTGAGGTCAGGTCCGCGACGGCCTGCGACCTCACGCTCAGTGTCAACAGGCCCGAAAACACCACATCGACAAGCTGGTTGATCTCGAACGCGCCTCAGGGTGGCAGGACGACACCCTCCGTTATCATCGCAAGAGCGACAGAGCCGGAAACCGTACAGTCCCGAGCTCCGCGCCTCTTGAGCTACTGTTGTTCGTAGGCGCCAGGACGCCTCGTGTTTCTACCGAGGTCTGATCGAAAAACGTGGCGCGGCGAGCGCCGGTGAACCGAAGACGTGCCACCACAGGCCTACTCCAGGACGTATCGCGGTTTCCCTGAGTGAACAGGCTTCCGCGGCGTCTCGAAACGGAGGCCTCCATGAAAGTCGTCGTGGACCTCACCCGATGTCAGGGATACGCGCAGTGTGTGTTCGCCGCCCCGGATGTGTTCACCATCCGGGGAGACGAGGCGCTGCTGTACGACTCGGATCCGGACGAGCGGCAGAGGGAGAGGGTCGAGCGGGCCGCGGCGGCCTGCCCGGTGCAGGCCATCGTCCTTGAACGGCAGGACGGCCGGCGCGGACAGCGGCACTCGCCGCAGCCGGCCATCGGAGACTTCGAGGAGGCGTTCATGCGCAACGGGCATGTCGTCATCGTCGGGGCCTCGCTGGCCGGGGTGCGGGCTGCTCTCGTGATGCGCAGGCAGGGCTTCACGGGCCCACTGACCGTCATCGGGGACGAACCCCATCTGCCGTACGACCGGCCGCCGCTGTCCAAACAGGTCCTCATCGGCCAGGCCCGGGCGCTGGGGACCGAGCTGCCGCGCCGCGACGAGTTCGACGTGACGTGGCGGTTGGGTGTCCCGGCCGCAGGTCTGGACCTGATCGGCAAGCAGGTCGAGCTGGCCGACGGCCAGAAGGTGGGATTCGACCGGTTGCTCATTGCGACGGGGTTGCGGGCCCGCCCGTGGCCGAACGAGGCCGAGGCCGCGCTCGACGGGGTGTGCACGGTCCGTACTCCGGAGGACGCGGCGGCGCTACGGCGCCTGCTGACCGCGAAACCGGACCGGGTGCTGGTCATCGGTGCGGGGTTCACCGGCTCCGAGGTCGCCTCCGCCTGCCGTGATCTGGACGTGCCGGTGACCGTCGTCGACCGGGGACCGGTCCCGCTGGCGGGGGCCCTGGGCGCGCTGATCGGCCGTGTCGCGGCGCGGATGCAGCGTGAGCACGGTGTCGATCTGCGGTGCGGCGTTCAGGTCGAGGCGCTGGAGGGCGACGGGAGCGGGCGGCTGCGGCGGGCCCGGTTGTCCGACGGCAGCGTGCTGGACGTCGACGTGGCGGTGGCCGCGCTGGGCAGCATTCGCAACGTGGAATGGCTGGAAGGCTCGGGGCTGGCGGCGGGGGCCTGGGGGGTGACCTGCGATGCCGGCTGCCGCGCCATGGACGTCAACGGCGTCGTCGCCGACGATGTGTTCGTCGCCGGCGACATCGCGCGCTTCCCTCACCCCGTCTACAACTACCAGTACCTGGCTCTCGAACATTGGGGCAACGCCATCGCCCAGGCGGAGGTCGCCGCTCACAACATGATCAGCGCTGGGAGCCGGCGCTGGCCGCACCTGAGGCTGCCGGAGTTCTGGTCCACCCAGTTCGACACCGAGATCAAGTCTGTGGGCGTCCCTACCTATGCCGACCAGGTGGTCATCGCCCAGGGGTCGGTGGCCGGGCGCCGCTTCGTCGCCGCCTACGGCTACCAGGGGCGCATCACCGCTGCGGTCGCCTTCAACCAGTCCAGATGGCTGGAGTTCTATGCGGAACTGATCGACCGGGCGGCTCCGTTCCCGCCCTCGTTCCCTACCGTCGACCCGCCCAGCGATGGCCACCCGGTCGCGGCCGAGGTCCCTGACCGGCCGACTCCGACCGGTCAGGCCACCGTCGTGGTCACCGGGCACAAGCCCAGCGAACGGCGGGCCAGGTTGGTGAGCAGACCGTACCTGTGACCCGGCGCTCCAGCCGTCTCACGACAGGAGGTGCTGACCATGGCCGGAAACGGCGTCTGGCGGCAGATCCTCGACTACTCCCACCGCGCTGACCCCTATCCGCTCTTCGCCCAGTTGCGCGAAACGCCGGTGCTGCGGCTCGAGGATGGCAGCTACGTGGTGAGCACCTACCGGGAGATCGTCGCCCTGCTGCACGACCCACGGCTGAGCTCCGATGTGCGCAACCTCCCCGACGTGGCCGCGACCGTCGGCTCCACCTCGGACGACGCCCCTCCCGGACTGCCACCGAACTTCATCCGAACCGATCCGCCGGAACACGACCGGATGCGGCGTCTGCTGACGTGGAATTTCGGGCCGCCCCACCGTCCCGGTCGCATCGACGGCATGTTGCCGGAGCTGTTGGAGATCGTCACCGGCCTGATCGACGACTTCGCGGGCATGGGTACGACCCGGGTGGACCTCGTCGATCGGTTCGCCTATCCGTTCCCCGTCACGGTGATCTGCCGCCTGCTGGACGTCCCACGCGAGGACGAGCCGCGGTTCCACGCATTGTCCGGGGCCGTCATCGAGGCCAACAATCCTGCCACCGCAGGGATCGCGGAGCGGCAGCGCCGACGGGAGAAGGCCATGGCCGACCTCGGGCAGTACTTCGCGACGTTGCTCGACGCCCGGCGCGACCGGCCCGCCGGCGACGACCTGCTCTCCGGGCTGCTGCGCGGCGACGGCGCTGAAGAGCCGATGACGCGTGAGCAGGTGCTGAGCAACGCGGCGCTGTTGCTCGTCGCCGGGCACGAGACCACTGTCAATCTCATCGCCAACGGCATTCTCACGCTCCTGCGGCACCCCGAGGTCCTCGACCGGCTGCGCCGCGGGAACGAACCAGACCTGGCCGCCCGGGTGGTCGAGGAACTCCTGCGCTACGAACCACCGGTACAGATACTGTCCACCCCGCGCAACGCCGTCGCCGACATCGAGATCGCGGGCACCATCATCCCCAAGGGCTCACCGGTCATCCTCGCGCTCGCCGCCGGTAGCCGCGATCCGGCCGTCGTCCCCGACCCGGATCGGTTCGATCCCGACCGCGAGCACAACGAACACCTCGGCTTCGGCGGCGGCATCCACTACTGCTTCGGCGCCCCGCTCGCCCGGCCCGAGGCCCGGATCGCCCTCACCGAACTCGCGTATCGGCTGGAGAACCCCCGGCTCGTCGACGACCCGCCACCGTACCGGGCGAGTCCGAGCCTGCGCGGTCCCCGCCACCTCCTCGTCGACATCGACGGCGTCGAACCGGCGCGACCGCCGTCAGAGCATCCCATCGCCCACTTGCGACGGCTACCGTGAGTCAGCCGAAGCAGCCTAGTGGCCTCAGGTTGGACGAATTCCTGGAGGGCAAGAACTCGCATTACGTCAAGACCGGACAGATCTGCCCCGATGAAATAGCTGATCTGGTGGATATTTCGTGGAGTATCCAGGTCCATGCGGCCCTAGGGTTGGCCGTCACCGAAGTGGCGGAACAAGACGGACTGACGCCATTCGGCGTTTCCAAAGGATTGTCATGATCAAACCCTATGGCCCCTACGATTTCATGCCGCCGATCAGGACCTTCTCGTTGACCTCGGAGTCCGTGGCCAACGGCGAGCAACTGGCCCGCGAGCAGGTGAGTGGCATCCTGGGGGCGGGCGGATTGGACATCTCACCGCAGCTGAGCTGGTCCGGCTTTCCCGAGAAGACGCGAAGTTTCACGGTGGTGATGTTTGACCCCGATGTGCCTACTGCCTCGGGCTTCTGGCATTGGGCTGTGGCGAATCTGCCCGCCTCCGTGACCGAGCTTCCGGCCGGGGCGGGCGACGGCAGGGATCTGCCTGGCGGTGCGGTGACGCTGGCCAACGACGCCGGCTACAGAAGGTATCTCGGTCCGGCGACGCCTCCAGGCAACGGCCCGGACCGCTACTTCCTCGTGGTGCATGCCGTCGACGTGGAAGAACTGGAAGTGTCCGAGACATCGACCCCTGCCTATCTGGACTTCCTTCTGTTCAGCCACGCGATCGCGAGGGCAACGATGTACGGCACCTTTGAGCGGGCCTAGACGGCGGGACAAGCCGACAGCACATACCCTCCCATGTGCGTGTGTGGACATGCGAGGCGTGCGGGACCGTCCTCGATCGAGACATCAACGCGGCCGGGCCGGACTGGCGGTGCCAGCCTGTGGAGCGCAGGTAGGGCTCAACCACCCGATACGAACGGAATCCCCGCAACGCAAGCCTTCCTCGGCCATAGCAGCCCTGTGCTAAATGATGTCGAGGCAGTCGAGGAATGGTGTCGCGGCGGATGCGTCCCCCGTGATGCGGCAGTGGTCGCGCCAGGGTTTGCGGGTGGTGGCCCACGCGATGAAGTCGAGTGCCGTGCTGTGGACCCGGGTGGTGGCATCCGCACCGGGTGCCACGGTCAGCTGCCCGTCCGGCCCGGTCGTGGGGAGGATGGTGACGGTGGTGGCGCCCGGCCCGGTCAGGTCGAGGACGAGGGGCCGGCGGACGGTGGCGGTGAGTTCGGGCCCCTGCATCTGGGGGAGGCCGGCGAGCATGAATTCGACGGCGGGGGCGACCAGGCCGTCGGTCGGTTCCGGCAGGGTGAACGGGAGCGGGCCGTCCGGGGAGAGCATGTCGTTGCGCAGGTGGCAGAAGACGTTGAACGCCATGGTGTTCGCCAGGAGGTGGCGCGGATACGTCCCGAGCCCGGGCACCTCGACGGGCTCGTCGGCCCCGGACGGTTCCTGGGCCGCTTCCAGGAGGTCCAGCTGCCGGGGGGTGCTGCGCCGCCACTCGTCGAGGACTTCGGCGTGGCTCCAGCCACGGCGTTCGTCGACGCGCAGGTCGTGGTAGCGCTCGCGGTTCTTCGGCAGTGAGGGGTCGGGCGGTGGCGGGTCCACCGCCTCGGAGGCGAGGGCCGCGAGGTGGGCCACCACGTCGATGACGCGCCAGCCGTCGCACGCAGACGGCAGGTCCCATTGCTCGTCGTCCACCTGGGGGATGATCTCCGCCAGTTGCGTCGTGCTCGAACGCGCGGCGGCGATGCCGGCACGGGTCATCGTTCCTCCCTTGCCTCGAAAGGACGGCCCGGTCAGGATGCGGCCTGGCGGGACATGCGGTAGGTCGCGGCGACGTCCGCGCGGCCGAGTCCGTCGTCGGCCGCGAGGTGGAGGCGTTCGCGTACGACTTCCGCGATGCCCAGGTGCAGGCCGGCGGCACGGGCGGTGTCGGTGATCAGGTCGGCGTCCTTGGCCGCCGCTTCGAGGGGGAAGGAGGGGGTGTCGAGGTCGTCGTCGATCATCTTCGGCCCCTTGCTCTGGACGTACTGGCCACGGGCCTTCCCTGCCCGGACGACGGGGTCCGGTTCGCTCCGCTCATCGTCGTGCCTCCATACGATCGACGGGCCGCGCGCCGTGACGGCCGGCGCGCATGGCCGGTGGTGTCGGCTGCCGCCCGGTACCGGGGGTTCAGGCGTCCTGGCCGATCCAGACGGTCTTGGCGTTCATGAACTCCCGCATGCCGAGGTCGGACAGCTCGCGTCCGTAGCCACTGCGTTTGACGCCGCCGAAGGGGATCTCGGGGTAGCTGGTCGTGTTGCCGTTGATGAAGGCCATGCCCGACTGCACGTCGCGGACGAAGAGTTCGCGTTCGGCCTCGTCCTCGCTCCACAGGTTCGACCCGAGACCGTAGGGGTGGCCGTTGGCTTCCCGCAGGGCCCCCTCCAGGGAGGGCACCGTCCACACCTGCGCCACAGGGCCGAAGACCTCTTCGTGGTACATCCGCATCTCCGGCGTGATGCCGGTCAGCACGGTGGGCGGGTAGAACCAGCCGGGCCCGTCCGGGCGTTCGCCGCCCAGCAGCACCGTTGCGCCCTTGCCGACGGCGTCGTCGACGTAGGACTCCACATCCCGCCGGCCGGACTCGGTGGCCAGCGGACCGATGTCGGTGCCCTCGTCCATCGGGTCGCCCACCACCAGCGCGCCCATCTTCGCCACGAACATCTCTATGAACGCGTCGCCGATGTCCTGGTGGACGAAGAACCGCTTGCCGTTGATGCAGGACTGCCCGTTGTTCAGGCACCGCGCCTTGACCGCGACATCGGTGGCCCGCTCCAGGTTCGTGGAGGGCATGACGATGAACGGGTCGGAGCCGCCGAGTTCGAGGACCACCTTCTTGAT
This sequence comes from Actinoallomurus purpureus, assembly GCF_024055795.1. Lineage (GTDB taxonomy): Bacteria > Actinomycetota > Actinomycetes > Streptosporangiales > Streptosporangiaceae > Actinoallomurus > Actinoallomurus purpureus. The sequence goes on from NZ_JAMXMY010000001.1 coordinate 206,124, forward strand.
CTCGTTGCCGGCGATGGTGGCCACCGACCGCCCCGCCGGCTCACTGCCCGTCAGCGTCGCGGCCGCCACCCGCGGGTCGCGCAGCACCTGCTCCACCCTCCCCGCGGAGATCAGCAGGGTCTGGAACACGTCGTCCGGGAAGCCCGCGTCGCGGAAGAGCTGTTCCAGGTACAAGGCGCACTGCGGCACGTTCGAGGCGTGCTTGAGCAGGCCCACGTTCCCTGCCATCAAGGCAGGCGCGGCGAACCGCATGGCCTGCCACAACGGCAGGTTCCACGGCATCACCGCGAGCACCACACCGATCGGCTGGTACGTCACGAACGTCTGCTTCGCGCCCACGCGCCCGCCGTCACCGCCCAGGTCCCGCAGGAACGCGGGGCCCTCGGCGGCGTAGAAACGCAGCCCGCGCACGCACTTGACCACTTCCTCCTCCGCCGCGCGGAAGGTCTTGCCCATCTCCGTGGTGATCATCCCGCTGACGCTCTGGACCTCCTTCTCCAGACGGTCGGCCGCATGCTGCAGCCACCTCGCCCGCTCCTCGACGCTCGTCAGCCGGTACGAGGCGGCCGCTGCCGCCGCCCGGGCGAGCTTGTCCTCGAGGTCCTCAGGAGTCAGTTCGTCGAACCTCCTGAGGACCTCACCTGTCACCGGACTCGTTGTTGCGATGGCCATGAATTCATGGTAAGACTCCGTGATTTGCGCCCCGTGTTCGACCCGCGAAGCGGCGCGCTCGTCGTCGGGAGCCGTTCCTTCCACGTCGGCCAGAACCCCTCTGTCCAACAGCGAGCGACCCGCCATGCGGCCACCACACCCGCTGCCGATCGCCCAGCACCGGATGCGCAAGCGCAGGCCCGCTAACATGGTGATATCCGAAGCGGCGGCCGGGGGCCGACGCCAGAATCCGATTCTTGCCCACGCTGCACGGCCCGAGCCGCTCTCCGTCTTCCGCTTGTCAGCGAAAGCGAGGCTCACGTGATGCAGATGCGAGCAGCCCGGATGTACGGATACCAGGAGCCCCTTCGAATCGAAGAGGTACCCGTCCCCGAGCCCGCGCCGGACGAGATTCTCCTGAAGGTCGCCGCGACGGGCATGTGCCGAAGCGACTACCAGCTCCTCGACGGCTACTTCAAGGGCCCGTTCCCAGTGGACCTCCCCTACATCCCCGGTCATGAGGTCACAGGCCGAGTGGCGGGACTGGGCGGCGGCGTACCGAAGACGGTGGGCTACTCAGAGGGCGACATGGTCGTGGTCAATCCCAGCTGGGGAGACGGCACGTGCCGGCAGTGCCGCGAAGGCAACGAGCAGCTGTGCAGCGGAAACGGCCGGTGGGTGGGCTTCGGCCCTCCCGGAGGCTTCGCCGAGTACATGGCAGTGGAGTACCGCCATGCGATCCCGGTCTCAAAGGACGCCGCGAGAGCACCTGAGCTCCTCGCCCCCATGACCGACGCGGGCATGACCCCGTACCGAGGGATGAGGAAGCTCCGGGACGCAGGCAAGCTCGGCCCCGGCCGCACCGTCGCAGTCACGGGCATCGGCGGGCTGGGAAGCTACGCGGTCCAATACGCAAAGCTGCTCGGAGGCGGCGCGACCGTGGTGGCGCTCGCGCGTACGGACAGCAAACTGACCGTAGCGGAGGAGAACGGCGCGGACCACGGGATCAACGTCAGGGACAAGTCCACCGATGCCATCCAGGACGAACTGGAGCGGCTGACCGGCCGGAGAACAATCGATGCCATCCTGGACTGCGTCGGCAGCCAGGCATCTGTCTCAATGGGGTTCGACCTGCTGGGCCCCGAAGGCGCACTGGCAGCCGTCGGCCTCATGAGCAACCGCGTCGAGCACCGTCAGTTCCCCTTCGTGGGCACGGAGCTGTCCTACCTCGGTTCCTTCTGGGGCAACCACTTGGACCTCGTCGAGGTGCTCTCCCTCGCCGAAGCCGGCCTCATCAAACACAACGTCACCAAAGTCAAGCTCGAGGACATCAACGAGAACCTGGAAGCCCTGGGCCGCGGCGACATCGTCGGACGCCAGGTCATCGTCTTCGCGTGAAGCCCGCGGCGGGCAAAGCACTCCCTGCCAGACTGGTGTGACACACGGGACAAACAAGTCCTAAGTGGTCCCGTTCGTAAGTCCTTCGGGGGTTCTCAGGCTGCGACTGGTGGTTCGCCTACATCGAAGGCGAACTGGCCACCGGAGACCGGCTTCCCCTCATCCGGCTCCGCTACGGCGGATCAGCCTCCATCTGGGGATTCGGCCTCTACCTCGCCAGCAGCGGCAAATACGAGAACCAGATCCTGCCCACCGGCATGACCGCCGGCACCCCCCCAGAAGCACTCGACTGCGCGTGCGGCCTCTACCTCGGCCACTGACCACTCAACCCCCGAAGAACTTACGGCTCAGACCACTTAGCGATAACCGACCCCGTGTCCCCTTTGGCGTGACACGTACCGTTTCTCCGGCGATGGCGCCCCCGAGACTGCATCACCGTGACGCATCCACCGGCCTGCTGCTCAACGGGACTATTGCCGGATTAGCGGTCCAGAGGTTATGGTCCAGAAATTCGCCGCTTTCAGCGTCGACCGAAACGGAGGGTCCCCACCATGGACGACAAGCTGAAGGGCCTGGTCCTGGATGAGGCAGCCGCGGAGAAATTCGCCGCCCGGCTGCCGGACGAGGGCATCATGCGGGCAGGTTCCGTTGCTCAGCTGGATACCAGCAGCCCGGCGGACAGCGAGGTCAACCAGACGCATTAGCCGTCACTCGGTGGCGGTCTCCCAGTGACGACACGTCGGCGAGGATCGGCGGGCTGTACGAATACGCCGCGGTCCTCGCCGGTGATCCTGGTTCTTGGGTGAGTTCCATGCAGCGCATGAATTCCAGCGTCCGGACGGTCCCGCTCGAAGAGACGCTCAGGAAGGCCAAGGTCATGGCGGTCGCTCTCGGTATCACCAGAGTGACGGATACGACCTGGCTTGATTGCGTCGGGATACCGGTCTTCGCGGGCATTCGCCCTAATGCCATGCCCGGATCCCTCTGTGTCAACGCGGGAAAGGGCGTGCTGGCCGACGAGGCCCGCGTCGGTGCCTACATGGAGGCCATCGAGTTCACCTTCGCCGAGTACCGGAACCGCACCGTCGATGTCATCACGTCGACGCCCAGACATGTGTCCACCCAGGAAGACGCCGACTTCGAGTTCGTCGACCTGTGCCCGATCATCGGACGGAAGGTCGCCGCCGACGGCCCCTTGGCTTGTGTCGAGGCCGAAGACATAGTGACGGGCGGGCGACTCCTGGTACCCGCCGAACTCGTCTTCTCCCCTTATCCGGAAAACCCCGGACAACAGGTCTTCGGAACGAGCACGAACGGTCTCGCCTCCGGCAACACCGTCGAGGAGGCGACGGTCCACGGCCTCGCCGAACTGATCGAGCGCGATGTCCAAGCCCATAACTTCATCCACGACAGGTCGCGGTATGTGGAGTTCGACACGCTCCCACCCGAGGTCGACCTGTTGCTGCGACGGATCGACGACGCGGGCTTGACCCGGGTGGTCCGATACACGCCGAATGCCTTCGGGCTTCCCTTCTTCCAGGGGTTCATGCTCGAGCCCACCGACGAAGCCCCAATCGCGATAGCGGTCGGATCGGGCCTGCACCCGTTCAAGGACATCGCGGCGGTCCGAGCACTGGCCGAGGCCGCACAATCACGGCTGACGTACATCCACGGCGGTCGCGACGACATCATCGATCGGCATCGGTATTTCGCCCGCTTCGACGGAGAATTCGAACGGCGGACCATTGGGCGGGCGAGGCAGCGGATCCAGGCCGACGGTGACACCGTCCGCTATTCCAGCGTCCCGGACGGGGCGGGGGGCGTGGCGAGCATTGAAGACGCGCTGACATGCCTCATCGACATCCTCAACAAGAACCGGATCCGCCAGATACTGCGTGTCGTCCTCACCGGCAAGGATTCGCCGCTGTCAGTCGTGAGAGTCATCGCCCCGAAACTGGAGTCGTTCCAGCCGGAACTGAAGCGGGTCGGTCCCAGGCTTCTCAACGTCATGGATCTCGTCGAGGACACGCGTGACGCCCCCTGAACTCATCCTGTTCGCCGGGCCCACGGCCTATGGCGTCGACCGGCGACTTATCTTCCGTATGGACGTGTCGGTACGCCCACCCGTGCGACGTGGAGACGTCGAAGCCCTGGTGCGGGACGCAGGCGGCGTGCACACGATCGCCATCGTCGATGGGACCTTCCACAGCTATCCGTCCGTGGGTCACGCAGAGATCCGCGAGGCAGTCGAGGCAGGTTGGACGGTATGGGGGCTCTCCTCCATGGGAGCACTGCGCGCCGCGGAAATGCGTCACCTAGGTGTCCGTGGGTTCGGCGACGTATATGCCAGATATGCCGCCGACCCAGAGTTCGACGATGATGAGGTCGCCGTACTCCATGCTTCGGAGGCTCCCTACCGGCCATTGTCAGAGCCGATGATCCACATACGCGGCTTCCTGGAGGACCTCGCCGAACGAGGCATCATCTCCCAGGAAGCATGCCGATCGGTCGCCTTGGACCTCAAGCAGAGGTGGTATGCCGAACGAACTCTGCGTACCGTCCACGACAGTCTCAAGAGAGTCGACGTACGGGAGTGGGACGTTGTCCGATCAGGACTCGCCGACTTCGGCTCCTTCCGCAGTAAGACTTCGGACCTCGTGCGCTTCATGACGGAGCAGCCGTGGAAGACGGGATCGCGATGCGAACGGAATTGACCGCGCGGGACCTGCTGGATGAGATCGGCGGGCTGCCCTTCGTGGACTCGGCATTCCGGCCGCCGACGCTTCTGGCGCTGGCGGCCGCGAGACGACGTGCGGCCGAACCCGAGGCGTTTTCCCGGCTCGTCGACTACCTCGATCCGGCTAACGCGGCGGGGATCTTCGCACGCAACGCACGCAGCACGCTTGAAGATTTCGCCTGGACGCCGCTCCCGGAGGATCGGGTGTCCGTGGTTTTCGAAGCGACCGCCGCGATCACCACCTTCCTGCCCGAATGGAAGCCGCTGTTCGACATACCGGTCCGCTACCGGAAGGTCGAGGGAGACTACGCAAGCGGCTCCTACGCGTTGATCCCGCAGACGATCTACTTGGGGGAAGCCGCCTTCTCGTCGCCTCGATCGCTCAAGGAAGCCCTGATCCACGAGCACGCACACGTCTGGCTGACCTTCATCGCGGAGATATCGGATCTACAGCGTGATGGCGCGCCGTCACGGTTCGTACTTCCATCTGGAACTTCAGGCCGATCCCTGCGAGCCGTTCTGCTGGCCGGGCATTTCGCGGCGGCGGTGGCCCGCTTCTACCTGGACTCAGGCGCGGAGGACCCTGTTTCCCTGAGCCGTGCCGCCTACATGATGGAATACCTCGATGGCTGTGTCAGGACGGCGATGGGCGATCCGTTCTTGACTCCGCTCGGCGAAGCGGTGCGTGGGAGATTGGCGTCGTTCTCCGCGTCGCTGCGGACGGCCCGCCGCGCGCGGTGAAGACCGCGCGAACAGTCCTGATTATCACGTGCACACTTACCCGCGGTGGCCGCGCCCGCCCGGAGCCGGTTTCAGGCACCGTTGCCAGGGCGCTCCACGGCGAAAAGCGGCGAGCCCGAACAGGGCAGCGGTCCGCGTCACCGTCGTCGCGACGCTTCTGAATTCCCCGCTCCGGCACGGCGCACCTACGCGCGACCCGCGCTGGAACGACGCGCACGCGGCGGTGACCCGCCTTCCGTTCCCCACCGACCACCTGCACGTGACGATCCTCTACGCGAACCCCGATCGCCGACGAACCGCCCAGGGTGCCCATCGTTGACGCTCACGACGGTTGGGAAGTGAGATCGAAGAGGCTCTCCTGGCCGACGATGTCGTGCTCATAAGCCTTGGGCGCGCCTCCCAGCGCGTCTTGGTGTGTTTCAGGTCAGGGCTGGACCTGCCGCTGCGTCACCCGTGTGGCGAGGCGCGTGACGGCCACGGTCGCGATCCAGCAGAGGTACGCCCAGTCGCCGGCGAACGCGACGGGGATCGACACGGCGAAGCAGGCGGCGATGGCGCCGCTGCGCAGCATCGCGTCGGTGAAGCGTTCCGGCGGAGTGCCTTGGGCGGCCAGTCCGGCCCGTCGTACGTGCCAAGCCATCAGGAGAAACAGCAGGCTGGTCACCGTCTCGATCAGCGCGTAGAAACCGAAGCGCAGCTGGAACGCCCCGTCGCCGGCGAGTATCTTCGTGGCGAACGGGATGAGCACGACCATCAACAGCCACAACCCGTTGAGCGCGCTGAGGATCCGGTCGAGGCAGCGCAGGCCACGGAACACCTTGCGGTGCGCGGACCAGTGGGCCCAGATGACCACGAAGCTGATCAGGAACGCCTTGTACTCGGGTCGCGCCTCGAGCGCCGCGTGCCACAGTTCGGCGTTGGTCCCCCCCTTGGGAACGGGCAACTCCAGAGCTAGCAGGGTGATCGCGATGGCCACGACGGCGTCGGTGAACAGCATCATGCGTTCGACGACGGGACCCTCGTGCTCACTCTCGGGCTTCTCCACGGATGACTCGATCGCCGTCACAGCGGTCACCGTAGCAGCGCGACGCCACCGGCAGTGCCCTGTGGGGTGCCAGAACCCGTGCAGGGCATCTGAACACGGCTTCTATCCTCAGCGCTCGTGTTCTTTCGCCTCCTGTGCCTGCTCGTGGTCCGGTTGTTCGGCTGGCTGGCGCTCCTTGTACGAAGTGATGCTTCGAAAGAGGCGGAGAGGGAGCAAGCCGCAGAGCCGCAGGCGGTGGTCCGGTACGCGGGACCATCCCCGCGTGCGCGGGGAGCACGCGAGGAAGCAGGCGCGCGGGAACGGCGGCCGCGGGCGCCGTACCCCGGCACGGCGACCCCAGCATCACGACGGCATCGTCACGCCGCCCGGTGCGGAACGCCTCGGACACCGGGGACGGCATGCCGTGCCTCGGCCTGTCGGGCGCGACGCTCGGCCGCCGTGCTGCGGGCTGCGGCCAAGCTTGCGCGAACCTGGGCGGCACCGCTGCGGGCGGTCGCCGGATCGATGGCCCGGCCCGCGTACTCGGCCAGCACCTCATGCACCGGCGGCGGGTACGGCGGATCCCGGAGAGCCAGACCCGGCGGGGGGCCGCCGCCGGTGGCGGCGAGCACGAGGGACGCGTGACAGCTCGGGCACCTCAACGCGGACCGGTCGTCCTTGCACATGCCGCCGATGATTCCCCGTACCGCCGACAAAACCAGCACCATGCGGTCGGGACCTTCTCTGCTCGGAGATGTGCCAAGCGTTACGAAACTCGCAGAGTCGCAGCTAATGCGGCATCCAGGATGCGAACGGGCAATACGTGTTTGATTACGGATCGTGGGGTGGCGGGGTTGGGGAGTTCTCCGCGTTCGTAGGCGATGTCTCCGTTGCGCTCGGCCCTCCGCGCCGTCAGGCCGGCGATCACCGGGGCCATCGCCGACCGCCTGCCCAGCAAACCGGTGTTGATGACCTCCCAGACCATCCAGGCATCATTCCAACCCACCGAGGCCATCTTGATCCTGTCCGGCTGGGCGACGGTGTGGTCGCTGTCTGGGGCAGTACTCAGCCGCGCGAATGCGCTCACCCAGGCGACCATTACCGGCACGGTATTTTCGCGGGAACGAACGATGTGGTCCAGGCGGTGGGCAAGCAGACTCCGATGACGGTCGAAGAATTCGTCTCTCGCAACAAGGCGCTTTTCGAGCGAGAAGCAGAGTGAGTGGCAGCTTCTGCACCTGCGCCGCTGTCGGCGCCGACGTCAGCCGAGCGTGCGGTCGAGGTTGAACGCGGCGCTGATCAGAGCCAGGTGGGTGAAGGCCTGCGGGAAGTTGCCCTGCTGTTCTCCCGTGTGGCCGATCTCTTCGGCGTACAGGCCGAGGTGGTTGGCGTAGGTGAGCATCTTCTCGAAGGCCAGCCGGGCCTCCTCCAGTCGCCCGGCGCGGGTGAGCGCCTCGACGTACCAGAAGGAGCAGATGGAGAAGGTGCCCTCCTCGCCTTCCACACCGTCGGGGCTGGCCTGCGGGTCGTAGCGGTAGACCAGCGAGTCGGACACCAGGTCTTCGCTGAGCGCCTCCAGGGTCGACAGCCACTTGGGATCGGTGGGGGAGACGAACTTGGCCAGCGGCATCATCAGGACGGCGGCGTCCAGGACCTCGCAGCCCTCGTACTGGACGAACGCCCGCCGCGTGGTGGACCAGCCGCGGTGCATGATCTGCCGGTAGATCGCGTCGCGGCACTGCCGCCAGCGCGGCAGGTCGGCGGGCAGGCCGCGGTGGTTGGCGATCCGGATGGCCCGCTCGATCGCCACCCAGCACATCAGCCGGGAGTACAGGAAGTTCTTGCGCCCGCCGCGCGTCTCCCACACGCCTTCGTCGGGCTGGTTCCAGTGGCCGCAGACCCAGTCCACCAGGGTGCACACCGCGTCCCAGTGGTCGCTGGAGATGGGTTTTCCCCATTTGTCGTAGAGGTAGATGGAGTCGATCAGGGCGCCGTAGATGTCGAGCTGGAGCTGGGTGGCGGCGGCGTTGCCGACGCGTACGGGCGCCGAACCCTGGTGACCCTCCAGGTGGGGCAGTTCGCGTTCGGGCAGGTCGGTGCGCCCGTCGATGCCGTACATGATCTGCAGCGGCCCGGTCGGCCCGTCGGGGCGCAGGTCGATGCGCCGGGTCAGGAAGGTCATGAACGCCTCGGCCTCCTGGGTGAAGCCGAGCCTCAGCAGGGCGTAGACGGCGAACGCGGCGTCGCGGACCCACAGGTACCGGTAATCCCAGTTGCGCGTACCGCCGATACGCTCGGGCAGGCTGGTCGTCGGCGCGGCGACGATCGCGCCCGTGGGCGCGTAGGTGAGCAGCTTGAGAGTCAGGGCGGAGCGGTGGACCATCTCCCGCCACCGGCCGCGGTAGCGCGACGCGGACAGCCATCGCCGCCAGAACGCCACCGTCGCGGTGAACTCCCGCTCGGCCTCGGCGTGCGGGCAGCCGCGCGGTGCGACCGTGTCGCCGACCCGGTCGAGAGCGAAAACCGCGGATTCGCCCTGTGAAAGCTTGAAGTCCGCCCGCGCGTCCAGTCCGTCGCACTCCAGCGGCACCGTGGAGGTCAGCGCGAGTGACAGCACGTCGGACTCGAAGAGCGCCACGCCGTCGGCCATCCGGGTGGTGTGCGGCCGAGCGCCGTAGTCGAACCGGGGAGCCACCCGGGTCCGGAACGGGATCGATCCGCGCACGCACATCACCCGCCGGATCAGCCGGTGCCGGTCGACTTCGCAGGCGTCGTGAGCCTCGCTGACGGGCATGAAGTCCTGGATCTCGCCCACACCGTCCTCGGTGAAGAACCGGGTGATCAGCACGTTGGTGTCAGGGAAGTAGAACTGCTTGGTCTTGGCCGGCGCGATCGCGGCGAGCTCGAACGATCCGCCCCGGTCGGCGTCGAGGATCGCGGCGAAGACGCTGGGCGCGTCGAACCTCGGACAGCAGTACCAGTCGATGGTGCCGCAGGTGCCCACCAAGGCCACCGTACGGAGGTCACCGATCAGTCCGTGCTCGGCGATCGGCACGTAGCGAGAGGACCCGCCCGGGCCATGGTGCGTCGACGCTTCGGCCATCGCAGCAGCCCCTTTCCCCGAGGACCACGCCGTGGTTCAGGTCGCTGACCTGCTATTTCTCAGACTAGACGGCTACCTGTCGCTCCATCCGGCGGGCACCGCCAAGGCTGGCCCCGGGCCGTCAGGCGTCGGCGCGAAGTCCACGACATCCTGACTTCTGCGGGTTCCGTCTCGATGGCCCGCTCCCCTCACGACCGCCTCGGTTCCGCCCCGCCGGCGGGAGTGCCCGGCCGTCACCGCCGGGCCATGCGGGCGATCCGGGGAGGAACGCCCGCATCGCGGCGGGTGCGGAGATCTCGCTCGTGGACGCGGTCATCGCGTCGTCCGGCGGCTCGGCGGGGCTGAGCGTACCGGCCGCTACGTGTGGGCGAGCAGGATCGCGGGGTTCTCCACGCAGTCGGCCACGTGGCGCAGGAAGCCGCCGGCGGTGCCGCCGTCGCAGACCCGGTGGTCGAAGGTGAGGGACAGCTGAGCGACCTTGCGCGCCATGACCGTGCCGTCGACCACCCAGGACCGGTCGATGATGCGGCCGACGCCCAGGAGCGCCGCCTCGGGATGATTGATGATCGGGGTGGATCCGTCCACGCCGAAGACCCCGTAGTTGTTGAGCGTGAACGTCCCTCCGGTCAGTGCTCGGGGAGGCAGCTTGCCCGAGCGGGCCAGGCCGGTGAGCCGGGTCAGCTCCGCGGCGATCTGCGCGGTCGTCATCAGGTGCGCGTCCCGGACCACCGGCACGACGAGACCGCGGTCGGTCTGCGCGGCGAAGCCGAGGTTGACGTGTCCGTACCGGACGATCTCAGAGCGGTCGGTGTCGACCGAGGAGTTCAGTTCGGGGAATCGCCGCAGGCCGTCCACACAGATGCGGGCGAGCATGGCGAGGAGTCCGATGCCGAGATCGGGACGAACGCGTTGGAGCGCGTTCTTCGCGTCGAGTAGACCGGTGGCGTCGACGTCCACCCAGGTCGTGGCGTCGGGAATCTCGCTGCGGCTGCGGGTCAGCTTGTCGGCCACCGCCCGGCGCAGCCCGCGCAGGGGGATGCGCTCGGTCGCGAGTGCCTTCGTGGTTCCGGCGACGAAGAGCGGTGCCGCGGACTCTTCGGGTGCTCTGCGGGCGTCGGCGATGGCCTGCTCGACGTCGCGGCGGAGGATCACTCCGCGAGGCCCGGTCGGGCCGACGGCGGCGAGATCCACTCCGTGCTCGCGGGCGAACCTGCGGACGAGCGGAGAGATCACGCGAGGTGCGCGCCGCGGCTCAGGGCCGGGTGCCTGCGACGCGGCGCCGACGGATGCCTGTGATGCCGCCTCGGCAGGCGCCTGTGGTGCCGTTTCGGCGGGTGCCGGCGGCGCGGCTTCGGCGGGTGCCTGTGGCGTGGCTTCGGCGGCCTTCCCGACGGCGAGCCGGGAGCCGCCACGGCGCCGCCTGCGCGTGCCGGACGCATGGCCGGTGCCGTAGCCGATCAGGACATTGCCGGAGCCGGCCTGTTCCTCCTCCCGGTGGCGTGCCGCTGCGGGGTGCACGTCCGGACCCGTGTCCTGGCCTGCGGCGGGCGCCGTCGCGTGCACGGCGTCCGCCGGGCCGACTTCGATGAGAGGTTCGCCGACGGCCAGGACCGTGCCCGTCTCCGCGTGCAGTTCCAGCACGGTTCCGGCGTAGGGGACCGGTACCTCCACGGCCGCCTTGGCGGTCTCGACCTCGACCACGATCTGGTCGATCGCGACAGTGTCGCCGACGGCGACCTTCCACTCGATGATCTCGGCCTCGGTCAGGCCCTCGCCGAGGTCGGGCAGGCTGAACACCTGCCGCGCGCGAGTGGTCGTCATGATGCCTCCCGGGCCAGGTGGAGGACGTCGGGCGCGTCGTCGAACTGCAGCCGGTCGACCGCGTCGAGGATCCGGTCGGCGTCCGGCAGATGCGAGCGCTCGAGCTTCGGGGGCGGGTAGGGGATGTCGAAACCCGTGACGCGCAGCACGGGGGCGGCCAGCGAATGGAAGCAGCGTTCCTGGACGCGTGCCGCGATCTCCGCGCCCACCCCGGCGAACCCCTGGGCCTCCTGGACGACCACGCAGCGGCCCGTCTTGCGCACCGAGGACACGACGGTCTCATCGTCGAACGGGACGAGCGTGCGCAGGTCCACCACCTCGAGGTCGATGCCGTCCCCGGCTGCCGCCTCGGCCGCCTGGAGCGCCACCGGGACGCCGGGTCCGTAGGTGACCAGCGTCGCGTCGAGTCCCTCGCGCCGTACCGCCGCCCGCCCGAACCCTGCGGCACGCCGATCGCCGGGAGCGGTCTCGTCCTTTGACCAGTACAGTCGCTTGGGCTCCATGAAGATCACCGGATCGGGATCGGTGATGGCGTCGCGCAGCAGCCAGTACGCGTCGTCCGGGGTCGCCGGCGTGACCACCTTCAGGCCCGGCGTGTGGACGTAGTAGGCCTCGCTGGAGTCGCAGTGGTGCTCGACGCCGCCGATGCCACCCGCGTACGGGATGCGGATCACCATCGGCAGCGACAGCCGGCCGCGGGTGCGGTTGCGCATCTTGGCCACGTGCGAGGCGATCTGCTCGAAGGCCGGGTAGGCGAACGCGTCGAACTGCATCTCCACCACGGGGCGGAAGCCGCCCATCGCCATGCCCACGGCGAGGCCCACGATCCCCGCCTCGGCCAGCGGGGTGTCGAAGCACCGATTCTCGCCGAACTCCGTGGTCAGCCCGTCGGTGATGCGGAAGACGCCGCCCAGCGGGCCCACGTCCTCGCCGAAGACGAGAACCCGCTCGTCCTCGCGCAGCGCGTCCCGGAGCGCGGTGTTCAGCGCCTGCGCCATCGTCATCGCGGTCATGTCAGTCCTCCGGGGCGGTCAGCTCGGACGCGAGCAGGGCCCGCTGCTCGCGCAACTGGGGCGTGGGGTCGGCGAAGACGTGGTCGAACAGCTCGTACGGGTCCGTTTCCGGCTCGGCGTTCATCGCGTCACGGAGACGGGAGGCGAACTCCTCGGCGGCCTCGTGCGCCGAGGCGATGCCCTCCGCGTCGAGCAATCCCCGGTCGCGCAGATGGGTCTCCAGACGGGCGAGGGGATCGGCCGACTCCCACCGCTCGACCTCTTCCGGCTCCCGGTAGCGCGTGGCGTCGTCGGCGTTGGTGTGCGCGTCCATGCGGTACGTGTGCGCCTCCACCAGGAACGGGCCCTCGCCCGCCCGTGCGTGCTCCACGGCCGTGGTCAGGACGGACAGCGTCGCGACGAGGTCGTTGCCGTCCACCTGCTCGGACCGGATGCCGTAGCCGATCCCCTTGTACGCGAGCGCGGGAGCCGCGGTCTGCCTGGCCAGCGGTACCGAGATCGCGTACTTGTTGTTCTGCACGAAGAACACGACGGGGGCGTGGAGGACAGCGGCGTAGTTGAGCGCCTCGTGGAAGTCGCCCTCGCTCGTGCCGCCGTCACCGATGAAGGCCATCACGACGCCGTCCTCCCCCTTGCGGCGGAGAGCCTCGGCCAAGCCCACGGCGTGGATGGTCTGGGTGGCCAGCGGCGTGCACTGAGGCGCGACACGCGTGGCCGCGGGGTCGTACCCGCAGTGCCAGTCGCCCCGCAGCAGGGTGAGCACCTCGACGGGGTCGATGCCACGGGAGACCAGGGCCACCGAGTCGCGGTAGGTCGGGAACAGCCAGTCGTCCTCGCGGAGGGCGAGCACGCCGGCGATCTGGCAGGCCTCCTGACCGCGGCTCGACGGGTAGACGGCGAGCCTGCCCTGCTTGGTCAGCGCGGTCGCCTGACGGTCGAAGCGGCGGCCCAGGACCATTCGGCGGTACGCCTCCAACAACTGTCCGTCCCCTGGCGCCGGGTAACCGGTGGGCGGTTCGACGGCGGTGCCGTCCTCGGCGACGAAGCGCACCGGAACGGGGGAGGGAAGAAGGCCGTCGACCACCTGGCGATCTGTCCGCACGGACATGGCGACGCTCACTTTCGCTGGACGTTTGACAAGAGAAGGGTCGGCCTCCGGCGTCATGTGTTCAAGACATCGAGCGCAATGAGCGACAAATGAGTCTTTATCGGGCTCGCCGTGGGCCAAACGTCGACCGAAGAACGCATGGACGGGGGCCGGCGGGACGTTCTGCCGATCGGCTGGACGCGGTGGATGGCGCGATCACAAGACGGGACAGGGCTTCTACCCATGGTGAAGCAGGCGCCGGGGACGAGATCGCTCGGCCTGGAGACGATGCCCGGCCAGGCCGCCGCGGCCCGGTCGTGTGGGTTCAGAGTTCGTGCCGGGCCAAGCCGTCGAAGGCGATGGCGGTGATCGCGTCGGCGACCGTCACCGGATCGTACGCCCCGCCCGGGCGATACCACTCGACCAGCGAGTTCACCATGCCGAACAGCAGCCGGCTCACCAGCATCGGCGGCACATCGTCGCGCAGAGCGCCCTCCGCGACCGCGTCCGCGACGAGCGCGGCGAGGCGGTCATCGAGCCAGCGGCGGCGTTCCAGGGCGGCCAGCTCGACCTCGCTGTTGCCCCGCACACGCAGGAGGAGCGTGACGGAGGGCTGGTGCGCCACGAGGACCTCGACGCTGCGCCGCACCACGTCGCGCAGGCGCCCATAGGCGGTCGCCCCGGCGCTCTCGCGGGAGGCCTCCGTCACGACGGCGGTGAGCTCGTCGAGAGCGTCGTCCAGGGCCTGGCCGAGCAACTGCTCCTTGCTCGTGACGTGGTGGTAGATGGCCGGCTTGGTCAGCCCCAGTTCCTTGGCCAGGTCGCCCACGCTCGTGGCGTCATAGCCCTTGCGATTGAACAGCCCCACCGCGGCGCGCAGGATCGCCGACTGGTCGTATCCGGGACGGCCACGCCGGCGGCGCGGCGTCGGTTCGGCAGGCCCGGTCGTCGTCACGAGTGCAGCATCTCACGCGAGCCCAGGTGGCCTTTATGCCGAAGCCACGACCTTTCCGGCCATGACCTGAGGAGGGTTGGGGAGCAGGGGCGCGAGGCTCTCCCGCACGAAGTCCGCCGCCCTCGAGACCGATTCCTCGGCACCGGCCTGGTCCTGGAAGACGCTGGTCGAGACCATGACTCCATTGCCGGCATCGACCCAGTAGTAGGCCACGAAGCCGGGGACCTGGCGCATGAGCGGCACGAACCCTTCGTTCACCAGGCGTCCCGCCTCGGTCGGATCGGTCACTCCTTCATACCGCCGGACTGCTGCGTACATGGCTGATCTCCTCGCGGGTTCCGGGTTCGTCCTCTGCTGAGACGCCGTACCCCGTACGACGCTCTACAGTCGCGTAGTGAAGCCGACGACAGTGAAGGGTGTGACATGGGGGGACTGCAGTCCGGGGGTGGAACGAGTGCGGTCGCCGCGTCGGCGCACGCCGGGTGCGAGCGATTCCGGCTGACCGATCCATTCATCACCCTCAGAACACGCAAGGCTCTGGCCGCCCGCATCGGCCACCCTGACACCAGCGCCGGGATTCCCGAGGCTCGGTGGACGCGGGCGATGACCTTCGAGAGCCTCGTGCACTCCGAACGTTTCGTCTCCGAGCTGCTCACCAAGACGGTCGGACAGCTCGACCTCGCTCGCCCGAAGGCCGTCCGCCGGCGCGACTGCCACGGCAGCGTCGCCGGCACGGTCACCGAACTCACTCTGGCCCACCTCGAGGCGGAGTCCTCCGGTGAGGCGACCATGGTGACCGCGCTCGCCGTCCCGTACCTCGACCTCGAGAACGTCCCCGATGTGACCCCCGTCCAGCCTGACTTCGCGATCGTCTGTCCCCGGGAGGAGGACGGCCGGACCGTCGGCTCCTGGCTGATCATGGGCGACGCCAAGGACTACGAACGGATCCGCTCGCGCATCGACGACGGCCGGATGCTCAAGGGCTTTCTGCAGGTCGCGCTGGGCGCCGAGTCCGTCGCCGCCTGGAGCAGACTGCCGATCGGCATGCGCGTGCACCGCTATGGAGCGCTGGCCGTACCGCGCAATGCCTTCTTGCAGCCCGAGGCCGTCGTGGAGTTGCTGGACGACCACCGGATCGAAGTCCACGCGAAGGCCGATGAACGGTTGAAGGCCAAGGCCGAACTCGGCGAGGGTTTCCCGGCGGAAGAGGAACTCGTCCCGTACGTCGCCCATCTGACCGCGAACTTCGACCCGCGCAGCTGCGTGACCTGCAACCTCTTCTCGTATTGCCGGGCGGAGCTGCGGAACTGCGACGACCCGCTCGCCGTCCTCACCGAGATCGGGATCGACCGTCTCAGACGTCCTGCCGTGGCGCGGCTCGTGTCCGGTGAGAGCGCCGACGGGCCTGCGCCGCGAAGCATCGTGAATCAGGTGCGCGCCACCGTCAGGGGCCTGCCGTCGTGGACCGGGCGCCTGCGCATCGACCCGTGCGGATTGCCGGGCACCGTCGATCTCGTCCTCGTGAAGTCGGACGCATCGGCTCTCGGAGTGCACGGCGTGGCCGTGCGGAAGGTAGGGACGGACGGGCGGACCGCCTGGGTTCGGCGGGTGTTCTCCGACCCGCAGTCCCCGCTCGCCCGCCGGGCGGTGATGCGGATCCTCGGCGCGGCCATCCGCGAGATCCGGGAGGCGGGCCTCGGACCGGTTCACCTGGTCATTCCGGACCGGCCGACCGCCGACCTGCTGGCCACCGCCGCGGACTCCCTGGCCGGGGTCGAACTCAGCCGTCTGCGCTGGCAGCATGACCTGGACAGCGGCCGCCCGGCCCTGACCTTCGACGGGGAGCCGGCCACGCTGTCGGAGCCGCTGCACGACGACGAGCGGCTCGCGGTCAGCTTCCTCCTGGAGGAGGACAGGGCCCGGGCCATGAGCCTGCGCACGCCCATCGTCGACGTGCGGGCCGTGCTCGCCACCCATGTGACGCCCGGCGGCCCGGCCGCCGACGCCGGCCGCCTGGACTACCTCCTCACCTGGGCCGAGGCCACCGACCCGCTGGACCATCGCAAGGTCTCCGACGTCATCGCCCGGCAATCGGAGACCCCCGGCTCCCGGCTGTCCAACGTCGCCTCCGACGCGATCGACAAGGCGCGCCGCGAGGAGGACACGGCGGCGTACGAGGCGCTCGTCGACGCGGCCCTGGACTACCGCATCGAGGTGCTCGAAAGGGCGCAGCGGGTCCTCGACGGACTGGGGATCTCCCGGCTGCGCGACGTGCACCGTGTCCTGGAAGCCGACGCGCAGGAGATCTGGGGCCGCCGTGTCGCACTGCAGGCCTCCGACCTCGTCCGCTTCTCTCGGATGTACTCGCACTGGCGCAACGCCCATGTCGACCTGCTGGACGCCGACCGCAAGTGCTTCGACCAGCTCACCTGCCTGGCCGACACCTCGGTCGCACGCGACAGGGCGACCGACGCCGGGATCCGCGAACTGGCCCTCGCGACCGTGATCGACCTTGACCCCATCCGGCTCGACGTGAAGTCACGGCGCCTGGTCGACGCGTCGGAGGTCGTCGCGCTGCACGTGGGCGACCGGGCTCTCGTCGAGCAGCCGAACACGACCTTCAAGATCCAGAAAGGCTCCTTCAAACTCGGGCAGATGCCGATCGGGACGCTCAGGCGTCACGACGGCGTCGAGGGACTCGGCTGGGACCCCGCGGTCGTCCCCGACCTGGCGGTCGGCGACACTCTGATCCTGGCCGACGCCACCTGGTTCACGCAGTTCAAGACAGGTCATGAGATCGCTGTGAAGCGGCCGTCCCCGGACGACCGGTCCGCCCCGAAGGCCACCTGCACCCCGGACACCTACTCCGAGAACCCAGAAGAACACCAATGGTGCTGCCGGCCGCACACGGTCGTCGAGGCCGAATGGGCGGACACGCTCGCGGAGCGCCGATCCCGCGGTGAGCTCAACCCGGAGGTCTGGCCGCCGCTGGTCGACGAAGAGCGGTTCGACGTCAGACCGCATGAGATGGAACCGCTGCTCGCGCCCACGCCCACCCCCGGCGATCTGACCATCGACGACCTGGACTGAACGGCAATGACGATCACCTTCTCGGCCCCCGCCGCACCGCCTGAGGACGCGCTCCACCACGAGTCCGCGGCCGAAGGGAACATCGAGGCCGCGCAGCGAGCCATCTCCGCACTCTTGTCGGCCCTCGAGGGCGCCGCCGGCTACGACAGGATCCTGCTGCGCGCCGCCGCCGGCGCCGGAAAGTCCTACGCGCTCGTGCGCATGGTCCGAGAAGCCCTGGCCCATGAGAACTGCACCCGGGTGGGCGTCACCGCCTTCGCGAACAAGCAGGTGTTCCCGCTCGCCGGCGAGCTGGGAAAAGAGCTGGGCGCCTCCCAAGTCTGCCTGTTCGTGGCCAAGGACCGGCTGCCCGAGGTGCCGCAGGACGTGCTCGACCACGTCTCCGTCGCGGCCTCCGCCGGTGGCATCCCCGACACGTGCGCCGTCGTCCTGGGAACCTCGCACAAGATGGGCGCGTGGGGGGAGCCACAGCGGTTGCTCGACCGCCTCGGTCCTGCGGCCAACGCCACGCTGCCGTTCGACGTCCTGTTCGTCGACGAGGCGTGGCAGCTCCCCCTCCACCGCTATGCGACGGTCCAAGGGCTGGCTCCGCTGTCCGTCGGCGTCGGCGACGTCGGCCAGCTGCCCCCGATCGATCCCGGCCAGAACCCCTGGCGCGGCGACCCCGGCTACAACCCCTACCGCGCCTGGCCGACCGCCTACGAGAACGACGAGAGGACCTTCGCCGTCGACCTCCCCGCGGTATGGCGCCCGACGGCCGCTCAGCTTCCCCTCTGGCGGGCCTTCTACGGCGACTGGGACCGGCTGGACTGCGTGGCAGCCCCGGGCGACCGGGCCATCGAGCTGCCGGCCCTGACCGGATCCGCCGCCGAGGTCTGGACGTCCGTCGCCACTGGTACTCCGACCCTGCTCGAGGTCGACGGCCTCCCCGACCCCGAGGCGCCGGACATCGACCCGGACCTGCTCGGCGTGGTCGAGGATCTGCTCGTACCCCTCCTCGAGAGCGAGTTCGCGATCACCCGCCGACGGTACGACGGCGTCGGCAGGCCCCTGAATGAGGAACGGATCACCTCCAACGCACCGTCCGGGGACCCCCTGATCGTCGTCCTCGCCACGCGCAACCAAGCCGTGGACGACGCGACCGCGATGGTCGAACGCCTTACGGACAAGTACGACCTACCGGCGGGCGTGATCCTCGCGTCGACCGTCGACTCCTGGCAGGGCCAGACCAACGCCATCACGGTCGCCGTCCACCCGCTCTCCGGAGCCGACCAGCTCGACGAGTTCAACTCGGCTTTCGGTCGACTCGCCGTCACCTGCACCCGTGCCACCCATGGACTGCTGATGGTGGCCCGAGCCGGCCTCGACGACCTGCTGGGCGAGGCTCCGGCAAGAGCTGGAACGCCTCTCGGCGAGCCCGGAAGCCGATCGCTTCCCCGCCAGACCCACCAACGGATCCTCACGACATTCAGCCGCGCGACGTTGAAGCTCGGCCCTGCGTCACCCTGAATACGGAACGGTCACATCATCGCCGACGACGGGTTCCATCGGCCGGAGGGCCCACGCGCTGACGAGCAGCGGATGGGAGCGTATGGCATGCCAGGTCCCTGGTAGGGAGCGTTCCGGTCTCCAGATAGGCGTTCACCCTCGCGTCGACGCAGGCGTTGCCGTACTCGCCGTAAATTCCGTGGGCGATGACTTCGCGCAGGGTGAGCAGGCGGGTGCCGGTCATCAGGCGGTGCAGTGCCTGGGCACCTCGGTAGGTGGTGGCGGTGTCGCCAGTGGCGGAGACGATCAGCGCCGTGGCCCGATTGGCGATCCTGGTCGGTTGCTCGCGTGGCGGTTCGGGCCAGAAGGCACAAGGGCCGATGTTGTTGGTGATCGGCCCGAAGAGGGGGTGGCGCCGCCGGCTGCGCTGGATGTCGTCCCAGTAGACCTCGGCGTCGTGTGGGGCGGCACGGTCGCCACAGATGATCGCGGCCGCCGGGCTGACGAGGTGCGAGTTCGCGCCGCTCAGGATGAACTGCAGAGACGCCTCCAGCTCCGGGGTCGGGGCGACAGTGGCCCCGCTCATCGCCTTGTCCAGCACTTTCACGGTCGACGCGAACGCGGCGCGCGCCTGGTCATGGTCGTTGCCGACGCCGCCGTAGACCAGGTAGGGGACCACGTGCTCGTCGAGCGTGTACGAGCCGACGCGCAGCGGACGCGCCGATGACGCCTGAACGATCCGCCATACGGTGGCGAGCACCGCGCGCCGGGTACGACCCAGGCCGTAGTCGTGGTGCCGTGCCGCGGTCCAGGAGGCCCAGGCGCGCAGGGCTCGTTCCAAGGCGGGTTCGCTGCCGATCAGCCGGGGGCCCAATCGGCGTGGATCACCGGCGCTGTCGAGCACCATCCGATCCGTCCGCCCAGGGAACATCTGCGCATAAACGGCACCGAGGTAGGCGCCGTAGGAATAGCCGAGATAGGAGATTCGGCGCTCGCCCAGCACGGCGCGGACGATGTCCATGTCCCGGGCGGTGTTACGGGTGGTGGCGTACGGCAGCACATCGCCGTTCCGATGCCTGGTCAGCCGATCCAGATCCGGTAAGCCCCGGGCGCCTCGGCGGCCGCTCCGAGGACGATCGCGGCGGCGAGTACGGTCAAGACGGCAGCAGTGATCGTACGGCTCAGCCTGCCCTGGGCGGCGGGGTGGGGTTCGGTGTCCTCTGGCGTGCGGCGGCGCCGGAGTAGCGCACCGGCGCAAGCGCCGACGAGTGCGGCTGCCATCGCGGCCACCGTGCCCTTGACGAGGATGATGTGCAGGGTGTCGGCGGCGAATCCGGGTTCGGGCCACCGGAGGCACGCCCGTGCCGGGGTGCCGTACAGGCCGGTGCACCGGGCGAGCGGATACAGGCCCAGCTCGATGACGGTCTCCGCGAGCAGACCGGTGATGAGGACCGAGAGCGGTATCAGCACCGGCCGGTGCCGGCGGGCGCGCCCGGCGACGGCTGCGGCGACCGCGGCCTGGGCCAGGACGGCCACGGCGATGAAGCTGTTGTAGAGGGAGTACTTGAAGCCGGAGGTGCCGCGCACCTCGACGGGAACCTGTGCCTTCAGTGCGTGCACGAGGAGGGCGCCGGCCGGCGCGACCCCGACGGCGCCGAGGAGCCCGGCCAGGACCGTGTACCGGATGCGGTAGGGGTGTGCGCCGGCCGGTGGGGGAGACGTTCGCCGGCGTGCCGCGACGAGCGGCACGAGCCACAGCACGGCCAGGGCGGGCAGCGTCAACGCGTTGTAGATCAGATAGACGAAGGGCACGTACTGCAGTTCGGCCCAGTGGAGCAGGCTCGCATACCACGCCGGCGAGCTCGGCTGTCCCGGTTGGAGTTCGTCGCCGAAGAGCCACTGCAGCAGCCCGCCGTTGTCGTGGAAGGCGTTCCATACTCCGAACCACGGTGTGCTCGCGGCGGTGGCGGCGGTGACCACGGCGGGCAGCGTCCATCGGCCGGTGTGCCCGGCCGAGTCCAGCACCGAACGAGCCACCGACGCCGCCCAGGCGGCGATCACGAGGGTGCCGATGAGCAGGAGCAGCGCCTCGACGAGCGGCTGCCACACGCCGGCCGAGGCCAGTTGTGTCCACTGGGTGTAGACCGACAGCCAGGCCAGTTGCTCACCGAGCAGGAACCCCCCGACCAGCACGACCGGCATGGGCACCAGCGCGCGCAGGGCCAGACGAGAGTCCAGGCGGGCGGTGGTCCGCCATATCGCCACCACCAGCGGCCCGGTCAGACCGGGCACGCACACCATCCCGGTCGCCACGAAACCCGTGACGGCCGGCGTGGGTACCGCCAGGCTGACGACATAGCGCAGGTTCACGGCGATCATCGCGGTGGCCATGCCGGCGACGAACAACGGCCACGACTTCGGCGTGAGCGTGTCCCCGGGGTCCGTCAACGCCCGGAGGCGCCGTTCACGGGTCGGGTGGGTCCCGGTCAGCGCCGACCACCGCGCCGTCGGTCGCAGCGCCTGCACGACGTCGCGCAGCGCACCGCCGTGGCGCGCGCCGGCGTCCGCCGCGACGCGGGCATCCGCGTGGATCTCCCTGACCCGCAGGATCGCGTTGCGGGTCAGGTAGCCCAGGCCGGTGAGCAGCAGCAGCGCCACCGCGAGGGTGATCGGCGAGGCGATGCCGGGGTCGCGCCATCGAAGCGGTGAGCGCAGCAGCCAGGGGTCGAGTGTGACCGCGACCATCGGCACCAGCGCGACGGCGACGAACGACCACCAGATCGACATCGTCAGGTACGTGATGTCCACGTCACGGTTGCGCAGATGGGCCAGCTCGTGCATCACCACGGCCCCGAACTTCGCCCGGTCTCGGCCGAACGTGGTGACCAGACCGGCGTTCAACTGCACGTGGCGCCGCCCGTACCGGCCGAAGGCCAGCCCGCTGGACGTCCGTGCGTACGGTGCGATCAGGAACGACGGCCTGAAGTCCAGCTCCGCCTGCCGGGTCAGGTCCTCCAGGTAGGCCGCCAGTTCGGGCGCGTCATCAGCGCTGATCGGGCTCAGTCTGCGCCGGCGGATGAACCAGTGCGGATAGACCCAGTAGATCAGCGCGGCGAGACCGAACACCAGCACGGTGCCATAGACGGCCCACGACACCTGCTCACGGTAGACGGGCTGAAGGCACCGCCCGAGCCGAACCGATGCGTCACCGAGCCGGCCGAGGTCGGCGGCCGTGACGGGACGGCGCCCCAGCAGCGACTCCCTGGCCAGGCAGGTCCTCATGGCCTTCGCCATCCGGTCGCCGTGCGGGGGCACGACGGACCACAGGGACATGAAGATGATTGATCCGGTGACCAGGACGGTCACCACCAGGAGCGCGAACAGGACCGTCGTGCCGGCGGGCCTGCGACGCGAGTCCCTTGCTAATCCGGCGTGCGACCCGGATCCGGCGACCGTGGCGGTCACCGCGGTTCCGGGGTCTTCGGCCGTTGCCCGGCACCGACGACCGCGTCCGCCATGATCTGCGCCGTGTCCGCATCCCCACCGCAGCGCGACACCACGTCGACGACGATCTCGCGAACCCGCGCCCACTGCTCGGCGGTCAGCTCCACCGGCCGCTCCTCCGGATGGTCGGCCGCGCCACGTGCACCGAACAGCCGCCGGACCGCCGAACCGCTCTTCACCACCGCGGGCCGGATCGCCTCTTCGAACAGATACCGCGTCACCTCGGTCGCCACCGCGAGGGCCACAGGGGTGACCAGTACGACGACCTCGGCCTCGCCGATCTGCAGCGGCCCCCGGTCACGGTCACCGGCCAGGGAACGGGCGGGATCAGCGAAGTACGCCTCGCTCACCGCCCGGAATGTCGGCAGCTCCGCCGGCGCCACCTCCGCGACGACGACCCTGGCGATATCGGTGACCAGCGTCCGATCAATGCCAGCACTCAACCCCGGCCTCCCCGTATTCACGGCACTCTTCCCCCGATGCCATGCCCATAGTGGTCAGATCGTCGCGGTCCCGCCAGCGATACCGCAGAAAAGCATGACCGCACCGCGCCCGAAGCCGATGAGCACCGCGTCGCCGTCACCGCCGGCCGCCAGGTGCACTGAGTACGGGCGACACGGGCCGGACGGGGTCGGGCTGCGGCAGGCGGCCCGGAAGCTGCCAGTCGAAAAGGCGGCGACAGTGGCATGGATGCGTCCGAAGCGGCCGCTCGAGATCCCTTGTAAACCCGAAACACGGACTTTTGACGTCAGAAGACGGCCGTTTCACCATCGTCGAATGACGTCCACCGCCGGCCTGATTGCGGTCGTAGAGGTTAACGAGGAATGCGCTAAAAGTCCAGAATATACAGGCGTGGGACTCGCGTGCTATTTCTGTACCAACGGCGGGGAATCTTTGGAGATGCGATGGCGGATCTTCTCGTGGTCCCGGTAAGGCTGGATGCGCTCTGTATCGACATCGACACGGATGTCGCGGGTCCGATGGCCGACTTCAGTCAATTGCCATATGTCGACCCCAAATCGCGGCGTGACGACAATCCAGATACTCCCTATCTCAGCGAAGCGCTGCTTCCGCTCCCATTCCAAGATCAGAATTTCCGGCTCAAGGCCGGTGTGCATCTGCATTGGGCGCTTCCCGACGCGTTGACCCGGATGGGGCAGGACGGCGGTGACACGGCGGTTCCCGCGGTGCCGGACCGCTGGCTCGTCACGCGCTCCCGGGACGGTGTGATCGAGGGCCAGTGGGTCATCGAGAGCGACTTCCTGGCCGGCCCGGACGATGTCGGCGGCGGGGTCACCTTTCCCGTACCGGACGCCGTGCCGTACCGCCGCCTCGGCCGCACGTTGCCGCTGGCCGCCTGGAGCCCGGACGGCGCCGGCGAGCGGCTTGCGAAGGTCACCGCCGTCGGCTACGGCGAACCGTCCTTCGCGGCCTTCTATCCGAACTGTCACAGCGTGTTCGGCTTCCACGACGGGGCCTTCACGGGCGCGCCGCCGGCCGGTGTGGCGTACGACCTGGTCGGCTGGCACTCCGATCCCGCCCAGGACGTCCTCGCCCAGATCACCGGCGACGACTGGCGGCAGCGGATCGGCGACCTCGGCTGGTCGGTGCCGGACGGGGCACCCCGGCCGACCCGGATCGTCTGCTACGCCCGGCTGGCCTTCGCCCCCGGCGCGCGGATCGCCAACCCGCTGCTGCTCGCCTCCCGGACGAGCGACGTCGGCGTGTACGTCGGCAGCACCGCCACCGAGGCGCTGGCCGCGCACCTGGGCGCCGTGCTGCAGGGCATGGATCCCGACACGGCGGAGAACCTCCTGGAGGCGATCTCCTTCGCCGATGAACTGGAGGCCAGCCCGCTGGACGTCGGCGCCAAGCTGGCCGAGGCCCGGCACGCCTCCACCTTCCGGCCGCTCCCTTCGGGCCTGCTGTGGACCGTACGGCGCCAGGACGCCGCGGACGCCACCGCCGAGCAGCGGCAGGCCCGTGCCGCGCTCGCGCTGACGCACGAGATGGGCGACCTGCTGAACCTGCTCAACACCGCGCAGGAGCGGTACGACCAGGCGGAGCGGGAGCTGCTCAACCTGCGCGAGCAGTTGTTCGCCGACTGGTACAAGTACCTGCTCTGCGCGTATCCGTACGAGACCCGCCGGGACACCTATCCCGACCCCGACGAGGTCCGGCACTACCTCGAACGGCAGATGGCCCGGCTCGCGGACCTGACCACCCGTACGGAGGACCCCGGCACCGGCATCGCCGCCGAGCTGGCCGCGGCCAAGGCGGCGCTCGAGTCCGCGCTCGCGGCGTTCAACGCCGCCACCGCGCGGCCCGCCGGCGCCGAATACGTCCTCGACCGGGTCGCCGCCCCGCAGTTCTACCTGCCGTCCGAACCCGTCGTCCTGCTCACCGGCGGCATCGCCACCCCGTCGGATCGCTACGGGCACGATGGAGCGGACGAACCCGGCGGCCGCCTGGCCTGCCAGGTCGTCTCGGTCGGCGACCCGGCCAACCCGGCCGAACTCCTCGGCCGCGTCCAGCCGCTCGGCCTGGGCGTGGCCGGGTGGAACCACAACCCCTGGCATCCCGTGCTGATGCAGTGGGAGGTGGAGTTCTTCCCGGCCGCGCAGGGCAACAACCTCGATCCCGAGGTCCACGGCTACACGAGCACCTACATCACCGCCAACTACGACCTGACGCCCGAGGACGTGGAACTGCGGGCCAGACCGGGACGCGACATCCCGGACAAGGGCGCGAACGTCTACACCGGGACCGTCGTGCTCTCGTCCAGCGCCCGGCCGGTCCTGTCGGCCCGCATCCTGCGTTATCTCGCGAGCTGGATCGTCGCGCCGTACAACACCGCCAACACCACCGAGGTGAGCCCGGAGGAGTTCCAGAAGGCGCCCGACGCGGTGCTGGACTGGTACGCCGCGAACGGGACCGACGACCGCATACAGATGCTCGTCACCCTCTACCAGCACCTGGCGGCCGACGAGGGCGACGGCCTCTCGCAGGTGCTGGGCGGCCTCAACGACGCGCTGCTCATGCGCCGGCTCACCCGGCAGCTGCCCGTCGCCGACCCGCTCGGCTTCCCCGACTACCGGCGGTTCGCCGACCAGGTCGCGGCCGCCGTCGGCCAGGAGACCAGGCACGCGCCGCATCCGCTCAGCGACTTCAACCCGATCCGGGCGGGCGCGATGCGGCTCCGGCGGCTCCGCGTCATCGACAACTTCGGCATCGCCTTCCCGATCGACGTCAGCGACCCGATGACCACCACGCAGCTGTCGGTCCCGGGTCGTTCCGACTGGGTGGCGATGCTGCCCCGGCTCACGCAGCCCGCGCAGCTCGCCGCCCGGTGGCTGGACTCCGATCACGAGATCCGGCAGATGAACGACGTGCCGACCACCTCGCCGGTCTGCGGCTGGATCGCTCCCGACGACCTCGACGGCGGGCTCGCCTTCTACGACGCGGGCGGCGCGTCGCTGGGGCAGCTCCTCGCCCTGCCGGATCCGCTGGAGGCCGGCAAGGCCCGCTGGCGGGCCGCGCCCGGCACCGGTGCGGAGGCCGTGACGGGCATCCCCAACCCCTACCTCCGGGAGCTGGCCGGCCGGCTGCGGGACCTCGGCCCGGACGCGCTCGGCGAGTTCGTCACGCGGCTCGACACCGACCTGGCCGGGATCGAGCCGGCGGACTACGCGGATGGCGCGCTGACCCTGCGCCCGCTCGCCGTCGTGCGCGCGGAGGTCGACCTGCGCCTGATGGGGCTGCCAGCGGTCCACCAGGACTGGAACGTCTTCCGCCAGGACATGCGACGCTCCAGCAGGGACACCGACGACGCACCGCTGGTGCGCTTTCCGGTGCGGGTCGGCGCGGCCGCCCAGCTCGACGACGGCCTGGTCGCCTACTGGGACGAGGGCTGGACGCCGCACTGGTCGACCGACCATCCGCTGCTCGAGGTGGCCGTCGGCCTGCCGGCCCGGCGCCTGACCATGCTGGTCGACCCGCGTGCCCCGGTCCACCTCACCTCCGGGATCCTGCCGGCCAAGGCGATCGGGATCCCGCCCGAGCAGTATCGCGACGCCATGGCGGCCCTGCGGCCCGCCTACTTCGTCGCGCCGATCCTGACCGACGGCGACCACCTGGCCGTGCCCGTACCGGACGAGCCGGGCCATGAGTGGATCTGGCGGGCGCGCGAGCCGGACCCGGCCGGCTGGATCGAGACCCCGATCGACGACCCCCGCCCCGACGCCGGGTTCCCGGTCGCGCCCGCCCTCCGGGAGGGCTACCTGATCCCGCGCCCCATCCCCGAGAGAGGCACGCCGTGACACCGCCCAAGATAAGGCTCGAGCTGACGATCCCCGAGGTCAACCAGATCCTGGAAGCCCTCGGACGGTTGCCCTACGCCGAGGTGTACGAGCTGATCGGCGGCCTTCAGCAGCAGGCGCAGCCGCAGATCGGCCTGGGCCCGGTGCCGGCACAGGCCGAGGCGTCGGCATGAGCGCCGCGCTCGTCCTGCACTGGCCGCTCGACGCGCTCACCCCCGAGAGCCGGGCGCTGGACACCTCGGCGAACCGCCTCAACGGAGACGTGGAGGGCGACCCGACGAACGTACCGGACCCGAAGTTCGGCAGCTGCCTGCGGTTCGCCACGGCGAATGACCGGGTCGACCTCGCGGACGCCCCGCAGCTGCGCGTCACCGCGTACACCGTGGAGCTCTGGGTGAACCCGGCGTCCACGCCGCGGCCCGTCGGGCTGCTCGGCAAGGGCGCCGATCTCGGCCTGGTCCTCGCCGCGGATGGCTCGCTCACCCACCGGTTCGCCACCTCGGCCGATCCGTCCGACGCCCACGGGACCGGCCCGAACGCGCTCCCCGCCGGGACGTGGCGGCACGTCGCGATCACCAACGACGGGCAGACCGCCCGGATCTACCTGGACGGTGTCCAGGCCGCCGAGTACGCCTTCAGCGGCGGCCGCACGCCCGACCAGTCCGCCCTGGTGGTGGCCGCGTCCGCACCCGGCGTCTTCGCCGGCCGCATGGCGCACCTGCGGATCTACGACGACGCGCTGTCCCCTGTCGAGATCGCGCGGGACATGGCCGACGACCAGGCCGCCCTGGACTCCTTCGTCCGAACGCATCCGCTCGACTTCGAGTTCGTCAACGTCGACGACCAGCCGGTGCTGTTCATCGACGACGGCCCCGGTGGCCAGCCGATGACGCTGCGGTTCACCAACACGTCGCGGACCGCGATCACGGTGCTGCCGCTGGCCGGCCTGTCGGCGAGCACGTACCACTTCGCGCTGCGGTTCCGCACCGGGACCCTCCCCATCGGGCTCGTCCTCCAGACGGCGGAGGCGGGCTGGGAACTGCTCCCCGCGGCCGACGGCACCGCGCTGTACCTGCTGTGGAAGACCCCGGCCCCCATCGCGCCGGGCGCGTCGGTGAGCCTGCGGATCGACGGCTTCAACGCCGACGGCGCGACGGGCACCCACGGCACCCGGGTCGAGCTGGACTACCAGAAGCTCCAGTACGCCGATGAGAACGCCGAGCTCACCGGCGCCCGGATGCAGTTCCTCGACGTCGTCAACCACCGCGGCCGCCGGGACATCCCGCTGGACCTGCGGCTGGTCGGCGGCGACCGGGTGCTCAGCGACGGGCATACCGCGTCCTCGTTGCGGATGCACCTCACCAACGTGCTCCGGGACGGCCCCGGCATCACGCTGCGCGCCGCGACCCCGGCCTCCTCGTTCGTCGTGTCGTTCGACGTGCAGGAGGAGAACGAGGACCGCCCGTGGGCGCTGACCGACGCGGGCGAGGCGTCGGCCGTGGTGCTCAAGGTCACCCAGCCCGGCTGGAACGTCGTCTCGCAGTCGCTCGGACAGCGGGTGCAGTGGACGCTCACCCCGACCGCCGACACGGTCCTGGGGCCGGACAGATTCCTCGAAGTGACGCTGGATGAGGTGTTCGGGCTGCCGACGCCCGGCCAGGCGCCCATCGCGGTGGACTACCAGAACATCCCCGGCTACTCCGACGGCACCCTGACCGTCTCGGCGGAGCGCACGCCGCTGCTCTATACGGACGCCTACGTCGGGGTGAACACCACCACGCCCGAAGCCCGGCTCCAGGTGGTCGACGTCAACCAGGACGCCAACGGGGGAGCGCTCGTCCTCGGTCCCAAGGCGCAGTCGAACCTGCGGCTGGGCTACCACCAGGACTACTCGTGGATCCAGTCGCACGGCGGCAAACCGCTCCTGATCAACTCCATCGGCAACAACGTCGGCATCAATTCCACGGCGACCGGCTACGGCACGCTCACCGTCGGCGGGACCGGTGCGCCGGTCAACGCCGGTGCGTCGCACGTGCAGCTGCGGCGCGAGACCGCGGCCGGCGCCGTCGGGAAGGTGATGTACCTGGAGCTGTACCAGGACGCCACGTCGGGCCCCGCCTACACCTTCCCGAGCATCCGGTTCCACCACAGCCAGAAGTACTGGCACCGCATCGAGGCCCGGCCCGAGGGGTTCCTGTTCAAGACCGGCGACCTGGGCAGTGACGTGGTCGTCGACGTGTACGCCGGCACCGCGGTGGTGACGGCGCTGAAGATCGGCAATACCGTCATCGGCGAGGGCGAGCTGAAGATCCTGCGGAAACTGGTCCTCGGGCAGCTTCAGTTCGACCTCTACAACGTCGCGCACGACGAGTACGCCTACGGCGCGGACATCTCGTATGACGGGAGCCGCGGCTATGTCTTCACCAACCGGAACAAGGGCCGGGTCCCTTACGGCCGCTGGCGGATCGACTTCCCGTCATGAACCGGACGAAATCGAAAGTACGGGGTGAGTGATGCCCGCCAGGAAGCGCACCCGCTTGCAGCGAGAGATCGACGACCTCAGCTCGATGAGCGGTGGACTGCCCAAGGAATACGCCAAGATGTCCCGGAGGCAGACCCTTCAGGCGGAGCGGGCGCGCAAGCAGAAGGCCGCGGCGGACGCGGCGGCCAAGGCCGAGGCGATCCGCGCGACGTTCATGGCTCAGCGCAAACCCACGGGAGCGGCCCTCGGCGAGCGCGGTGACGGCTCCTTCCACATCTCATTCGTCCAGATGGGCCAGGGCGACTGCACGATCATGAGTACCCCGGACGGGAAGGTGATCCTCGTCGACTGCGGCACCAACAGCCAGGACGAGGAGAAGACCGAGGACTACAACCCCCGCGTGCGCGACGAGCTGACGGCGCTTCCCTTTCTGCGCAACACGATGAGCATCGACATAGTGATCCTCAGCCATCCGGACAAGGATCACTACAACCGGCTCGACACCATGCTGCCGAAGGGCTACACGGCGCATACCGTCTACCACAGCGGGACCATCGGCCATTATCACGCCGGTTCGAAATGGGCACGCAACCGGATAACGGACGAGACGCTGATCAAGAAGGTCGTCCTTACCCAGGACGGGAACAAGGGCGAGAGCACCCTCGCGGGCAAGCCAATCGAACCGGCCTTCGGCGCCGAGCAGTTGGAGAGGCTCGACGGGACGAACGGGCTCCGCATCGTGATCGAGGACAACTGCCTCATAACGCTGCTGGCCGCGAGCGTGGCCACGGACTACGTAGGCGATGACGACACCGCCGACCACCGGAACCGGGGCAGCATCGTCACGCTGATCGAGCTCTTCGACCGGACGGTGACGCCGACGAAGACGAGAAAGATCCTGCTCTGCGCGGACGCCACCCGCAGCACCGAGGCATTCGTCCTCGGCGACGCCGGCCGCGCGGCCCGGCTCGCGGGCGTCGAGATCGTCCAGGCCGGTCACCACGGCAGTAACGTGACCTCCTCCGGCCGGCTCTGGGTGGATCAGCTCAAGCCCACCGGCTGCGTGATCGTCAGCGCCGGGAAGGTCGGGATGCCCAACCATCACCTTCCGGGCTGGGCGGTGATCAATCGCTGGGTGCAGCGATTCGAGGACAGCAAACGGGTCAAAGACGCCACCGCCCACCTCGTGTCCGGCTGGGACGACAACACGATTCCGCCCTCCCTGGAGGCGAGGGACGTCTACCAGCCCGTCTACGCCACCGGCTCCAACGGCACCAGGACCTTCACGATCAAGGTGGCGCCATGACGCTCACCCTCGACCAGCTGAGGATTGCCGTCCAGGTCGTCGACGGGCGGCTCGACCTGCCGCTGGCGGCGCTGGACTCCGCCGCGATCACCGCGGCCTTCGGTCCCTTCCTGCCCTCGGGCACGCTCACGCTCAGCGACGTCACCGACCGTCACGAGACACCGGCCGGGGTCCAGGTGACCGGCACGGGGGACACCGCCCCGTTCACCGGCATGACCGTCGTCGCCGACTTCGCCGTGACCGCCGACGCCGCGACCCTCACGGTCACCGCCACCGGCGACTCCACCTGGACGTTCGTCACCGCCTTCCCCCTGCTGAGCCCCACGCTCTGGAAGGACCTGACGTACGACACTCCACGCCTGCGCCTGGACTCCACCACCGCCCCCGACCTGGACGACCCGCTAGGCCAGGTCCCGATGACCTTCACCGGAACCCTGATCGTCGGCACCCGCCTGGCCCCGCTCGACCTGTTGTTCGCCGGCGTCGAGCACACGCTGACCGGTGAGGTCACGATGCTCCCGCCGCCGGCCGGGCCGGCCATCCCGTTCGCGCAGGTGCCCTCGATCGTGCTGCACGGCCCGGACGCGCCCGCGCTGGACCTCGGTCCGCTCAGCATCACCGCGCGGCGATACGAGCTGTACGCGATCCCGCGCTTCGACTACTCCAGCGGCGACTACGGGGTGGCCGGGCGGCTGCTGCTGCTGGCCGGGGTCCCGATCACGATCGGCGGCTCCCAGACCGTGGTCGGCCTGCTGGCGGAACTGGCGAGCTGGAACGACGACATCACCCTGGAGGCCGACCTCGGCGGGCTCGGCGACCTGGCCTTCGCCGAGGTCGCCGCGTTCGCCGGGCAGCAGGGCGGCACGCTGGGCAACCCGTTCGGCATCAACGTCACCAGTCCGGTCCGGCTGAGCAAGGTGAGCGTGCTGGTGACCCGGGGACCCAAGGTCGGCCACATCGTGCTGACGCTGGAGACCCAGGAGGAATGGGACCTCGGCGCCGGAATCGTCCTGCAGGAGATCGACCTGCTGCTCCGGCTCGACGACCCGTTCGGCGCGGGCCGCAGGCTCACCGGCGTCGTCAGCGGTCTGCTCGGCCTCGGCCAGTACGGAACCCTCGAGGTGTCCGCGGATTTCGGGGAGCGCTCGCTCGGCGGAATGCTGCGCACCGGGGACGGGCCGCTGAGCATGCGCGAGGTGTTCGCCGACCTCACGGGCCAGGACGCCGGGCACTTCCCGGACCTGGCGGTGAAGAACTTCGAGATCTTCGGTTCGGTTCCCAGCGGCGGCCCGCCCACCTTCCAGGCGGCACTCGGCCTGGAGGGCGTCTGGGCCGTCTCGAACCAGGTGTCGCTCAGCCGGGTCGGGTTCGACCTGCAGTACGGCGCCGAGGCGGTCTTCAACGCGTGGGCCGACCTGCTCGTCGGCGGCGTGCTGGTCGCGATCGCGGCGGGCTACGACGCCACGCGGGGCTGGAGCTTCACCGGCGAGACCGGGCCGGGCCAGCAGATCCCGATCGGCGCGTTCGTCGACGAACTCGCGCGCACGTACGACGGGCTCGCGCTGCCCGCCCCGCTCGCCCGGCTGACCATCGAGAACCTGGCGATCGCCCTCGAGACCACCGGCCCGCGGCTCGCGCTGTCCGCCGAGACGCGGTTCCCGATCGACACCACCGAGGTCGACCTGACGGTGGCCATCGACACGGCCGCCAAGTCCTTCGGCGGCCGGATCGCGGTCACGACCGCCGGCGGCGTCGAGCTGGACTTCGACGTGCACCTGTCGAAGGCGGCGGAGGCCACCCGCTACGCCGTGACCTACAGCCACGGCACGGCCGACCCGATCCCGCCGCTCAAGGACCTGGTCGCGGCGCTGTCCCCGACGGCGGCCGCCGCCATTCCAGACGGCATCGCGATCAGTGTCAAGGACGCCGTGCTCGCGGCCGACGGCGGCACGTACGTGTTCGGGGTGGACCTGACCGCCACGATCGACCTGTCCAGGCTGCCGGTGATCGGGCCGCGGCTGGTCGGCGACCAGGCGGTCGGCTTCGACCCGCTGCGGGTCGTCGCCGCGTCCGCCGCGCTCCCCGCCGCCGAGGTCAAGGCCGTGAACGGGCTGCTGCCCTCGAACGTCGCAGCGCTGCCCGAGGAGGACGTCGCGGCGGGCTTCACGGTCGGCGGCCGGCTGCGACTCGGTCCGCTGGAGGCGCCGGTCTCGCTGCCGGTCACCCCCGGGCAGACCACGCCCACCACGCCGCAGAAGGCGCAGACCGACGACAACGTGCTCTGGTACAAAGTGCAGACGGCGTACGGCCCGGTGCAGGTGAACCGGGTCGGGGTCGCCTACCGGCACGAGCCGGGAAAGCCGGCGCGGCTGGCGGTTCTGCTGGACGCCGCGATCTCCATCGGCGGGCTCACGCTGTCGTGCGACGGGCTGTCGGCGGGGATCTCGCTGTCCGATCTCGCCGCCGGGCCGACGTTCGACCTGGCCGGGCTCGGGCTGTCCTACTCCGAGGGACCCGTGGAGATCAGCGGGGCCTTCCTGAAGAGCACGCTGAAGTTCAAGGGACGCGACGTCACGGCCTACGGCGGCAAGGCCGTCATCCGGACCAAGGCGTTCTCCGTCGGCGCGATCGGCTCGTACGCCCAGCTCGACGAGGGCCCGTCGATGTTCGTCTACGCCTTCCTCGACTACCCCATCGGCGGGCCGGCGTTCTTCTTCGTCCGCGGCCTGGCGGCCGGGTTCGGCTACAACCGGCGGCTGATCGCGCCGGACGTCGGCGCGATCGTCGACTTCCCGCTGGTCGCCGAGGCCGTCGGCGCGGTCCAGCCGAGCGGGCTGGCCGGGGAACTGTCGCGGCTGGAGACCGCCATCCCCCCGTCGCCGGGCGACTACTTCCTGGCGATCGGGGTGCACTTCACCTCGTTCGAGATGATCGACTCGTTCCTGCTGGTCACCCTCGGGTTCGGGCATCGGGTCGAGTTGAACGTGCTGGGGCTGTCCACCGTGATCCTGCCCGCGGCGGACGCGCAGAACGTCGGCGTGACCCCGATCGCGGAGATCCAGCTCGCGCTCAAGGCCACGTTCGCGCCCGACGACGGCTACTTCTCCCTGCTCGCACAGCTCACCGCCAACTCGTTCCTCCTCGACCGGGCCTGCAGGCTGACCGGCGGGTTCGCCTTCGTGATCTGGTTCGGCCCCGACCACCCGGGCGACTTCGTGCTCACCGCCGGCGGCTACCACCCGCAGTTCGTCGTGCCGAAGCACTACCCCGCCGTGCCCCGGCTCGGCTTCAACTGGAAGGTCTCCGACCAGCTCGCACTGAAGGGAACGGGGTACTTCGCGCTCACGCCCGGCGCCCTGATGGCGGGCGGCTCGCTCAGCGCGACCTTTGAGGACGGGTCGCTCCGCGCCTGGTTCGACACCACGCTGGACTTCCTGGTCGCCTGGCAGCCGTTCCACTACCAGGCCGCGTTCCACCTGAACGTCGGCGCGTCGTACACCTTCTCGTTCTTCGGCACGCACACGATCACCGTGCAGGTCGGCACCGACGTACGGTTCTGGGGGCCGGAGTTCGGCGGCACGGCCTTCATCGACCTCGACGTCATCTCCTTCACGATCGGCTTCGGCGCGGCCGAGGGCGGCACGGCGAAGCCGGTCGAGTGGAGCCGGTTCCGCGCCGCCCAGCTTCCTCCGGCCGACAAGGTCGTCACGGTCGCGCTGCGGGGTGGCGGCCAGCACTCCGGTGACGGCACCGACCTCGGCCAGGTGGACCCGCTCCGTCTCGAGCTGGTCACCGATTCCGCCATCCCCAGCACGCACGGCGCCGCGGGGACCACGGACATCGGAACGGGCGCGGCGTTCGGCATCGCACCGGTCGGGCTGCACGGCGGGTTCACGTCCCGGCACGAGCTGACCATCACCCGCGACGGGGTGGCCGCCGAGTCGTACTTCAGGTTCGAGCCGGTCACCAAGAGCCTGCCCGCGTCGCTGTGGGGTGACGAGCTCGTGCCCACGCTGAAGAAACCGGCCCTCGTCGACGGCCTGCTCAGCGGGTACGCGATCCGGCCGGTGCCGCCGGGGGAGCCCGCCGACCCGCCGTCGGTGCCCCTGGCGGACCTGCGGGCCGGCACGCCGCTGTTCACCGAGCAGGACGCCTTCGACTGGCAGCCGCTCGCGCCGTACCTGCACACCGACCAGCCGCTCGACCTGGGCGCGGGCGCCGACGCCCGCGCCGCGATCACCGGGAAGCTGCTGCCCGGCATCGTGGTCGACCTGAACGGCCTGACCCCCGCCGACTTCCTTCTGACGCCGCAGGTGGCCGCCCATGTCTGAGACGACCGTGCCCGACCGGTTGACGTTCGTCGCCTACCAGAGGCCGAGCCTGCCGAACGGCGACTACTCGATCACCGCGACGCAGCGGGTGTCGCTCGAGCCGTCTCCGTCTCCGTCTCCGTCGCCGTACACCGTGAACCGCACGTTCACCATCGGTGGAGAGCGGTTCGCGCTGCCGCCGATGGAGATCCGCGCGGTGTTCCCGCCCGAGGGCAGCCTCGGCGACCACACCGACGTGCTGTCGCACATCGTCCTGGAGCGGTCCTCCCTGCCCTGGGAGCGGCGGCCCGGCGGCCCCGACGACGTCGCCCGGCCCTGGCTGGTACTGCTCCTGTTCAGCGACGCGGAGCCCGTGAAGGCCGGCACCGTGACGCTCGACGAGCTCGCCGCCGGCCCGGCGTACATCCCGGCGCCGCACCTGGAGAAACACGACGCGACCACCGACGAGGTCAACGTCATCGACGTGCCGCGCGCACTGCTCGCCGACCTGATGCCGAGCCTCGCCGACCTCCGCTACCTGGCCCACGTACGGCGGGCCGACGCCGACACCGCCGTCATCGTCGGCACCCGGCTGCCGCCGGCCGGCACCTCCAGCACCGTCCACCTCGTCTCCGTCGAGGGCCGGTACGGTCCCGGCGGATTCGACCTCGGCCCCGACACCCCCGACGCGCAGGTCCGCCTGGTCACCCTCGCCAACTGGCGGTTCGCCTGCGTGACGGAGGACCAGACCTTCGCCCACCTGGCGCGGGCGCTCGCCGACCAGGGACATCCGTACCGGCTCCCCGACAGCGGCGAGCCGCGCGCGGACGCGTTCCTGCGCCAGGGCTACGTGCCGGTCCGGCACGACCTGCGGCAGGGCGGCCGTACGGTCTCCTGGTACCGGGGCCCGTTCGTGACCGGCTCGGCTCCGGCACCCGCGCCGAGGGTGCTGCGCACCTCCGACCAGCTCCTGCGCTTCTACACCGACGCCGGGATGTTCGACACGGGGTACGCGGCGGCCTGGCAGCTCGGGCGGCTCATCGCGCTGCAGCACACCGCCGCCGCCACCGCCCTGTACGGCTGGAAGCGGCGCCGCGCCCAGGAGATCAAGCGGGCCGACCCGTCGCAGGTCCCGCTGGTCGTGCCGCACATCGACACCGACATCCCGCCGAGCGTCCAGGCACTCTTCGACGACCTGGCCCGCCTGCGCGGCGTCCCCCTCCGCTACCTGGTCCCCGACGACCGTCTCCTGCCGGTCGAGACGGTCCGGTTCCTGCAACTCGATCCCGCCTGGGTCGCGGCCCTGGTGGACGGCGCGTACAGCATCGGCCGGATCACTCGGCTCGACGCCGAAGAGGACCTCCGGCACCCGCCGGCGGTCGATCTTCCGCAGATCGGCGGTGCGCTCATTCGCTCGGACCTGGTCTCCGGCTATCCCGACCTGCTCGCCGACGCCTACGCCGACACGGCCGGGACCATCCGGCTCACATCGATTCCTACCGAGCGTCTGTCCGAGACCGTTCTCCTCTGTCTCTTCGAGGGGGAGCCGGCCCGCCTGGACCTGCACCAGCGCCCGGAGGCACTCCACTTCGCCGTCGAACCGGTCGCCGGGGGCATCACCAAGACCCTGCGTACCGGAACGACCGTCGGCACGCTTCCGCTGAACCCTCACGGCACTGTGCCGGTCTCCGCGCTGGCGGGCGAGATGGCCGGTGCCCTGAGAACCGCCGTCGACTCCGGCGCCTTCGCCGCTCAGATGATCGAGACGGCCGAACGCGTCAGCTTTCTCCGCACCCGACCGTGACCACCGCGATGCGGCGCAGCACGCCCGCCGGCTCCTCGACGGGCCTTCCGCGGAGTTCGTGGAAGCAGCGTTCGGCGGTGTCGCGGTAGCCGACCCGTGAAATGCTCCGGCGGAGCATCGGCTCCGCCGGAGCACGTCCCCGCACCGGAATGGTGCGGTTCAGGGCCGGGACGGCCGTACGGATGTGCGGGTGGCGCGTGCCTACGGGTCGCCGATGGTGCGGCGCGTGGGCGGGCGGCTGGTGGATCGAGCGTGGTCGGCCAGGACCTCATCGATGACGCGGCGGTCGTTGGCGGTCCGCTCGTCGTGGGTGTCGATGGTGCCGGCGAGGCCGAGGAGTGCTTTCCACAGGGCCCAGCCGCGGGCGCGCGCCCAGGTGGCGGGGTCCTGGCCGACGGTGTCGCGGAAGGCTTCCCGGCTGCCGCCGGTGAGCAGGGTCCATGCGATGACCAGGTCGCAGGCGGGGTCGCCGACGCCTGACGTGCCGAAGTCGATGACGGCGGCCAGCCGTCCGTCGTCGACCAGGAGGTTCCCACCGGCGATGTCGCCGTGGAACCACACCGGCGGCCCTGTCCAGGCCGCATCGAGCGCGGCGTCCCATACGGCCGAGGCTCGGTCGGTGTCGATGCGGCCGTCGAGTGCGGTGAGGCAGCGGCGGGTCTCGTCGTCGTAGTGGGCCAGGGCCGCGCCCCGGTAGAAGCTGTGCGCGCCGGCCGGCGGTCCGCCGCTGGCGTCGATGCGCTGGAGGGCGCGGATGAACTCGGCGAGAGCGATCGCGAATGCGGATGGGTCGTCGATGCGGTCGAGGGTCGCGGTCCGGCCGTCCAGCCAGCGGCGGATGGACCAGTTGAACGGGTACCCCTCGCCTGGAGCGCCCTTGGCCAGGGGTGTCGGGATCGCGAGGGGGAGTGATGGCGCGAGGACCGGCAGCCATCGGTGTTCCTTGTCGACCGCCGGCGCGTAGCCAGCGGCGGTCGGCAGGCGCACGGTCATCTCCTCGCCGAGCCGGTAGGTGCGGTTGTCCCACCCATCGATCTCCACCGGTGCGACGGGGAGATCGCTCCATTGCGGGAACTGGGCCGCGATCAGTCGTCGTACCAGCCCCGCGTCGATCCCCGCGCGACCGTCGATGTTCCGGCTGCCGACCACCGGAAGATCATGACGGTCCTTCCTCCCACCGCGCAAAGGGTTTTGGTGCCGCCGAGTGTGGGCGCCATCGCGCGAGCCGTTCGGGCGCTCGGGGCGATCGGGAACCTGGCCGGCCTCCATCCGGAGGCCGGCCAGGATCGGGCCCTGGTTCGAGGGAGAGACGTCACTTGCTGGGTTCGGGCGCCTTGCAGGAGATCTTGGGGTTCACGCCCGTGTAGTTGAGGGGGCCCGCGATGATCGTGACGACGAGGGTGCCTGCCTGGGAGCAGTTCTTCGGGCCGCTGCTGTAGTAGTGACGTTGCC
This sequence comes from Actinoallomurus purpureus, assembly GCF_024055795.1. GTDB lineage: Bacteria > Actinomycetota > Actinomycetes > Streptosporangiales > Streptosporangiaceae > Actinoallomurus > Actinoallomurus purpureus. The sequence goes on from NZ_JAMXMY010000001.1 coordinate 244,409, forward strand.
CGGCGGCGATGGCTCCGATGATGAGCCACAAGAGGATCACGGCTGTGGTGATTCTCATCGTTTCTCCAATGACTACGTCGACCGGCGATCGGCACCGATGGAACGTCGGGGCCGGCCGCGGATCGACGTGTGGGGGCATGGACGCCGGGCTTGTACCCAAATATTGGTCAAATAGGGCTCGTCGCGGAGGCCGAGTCGTTTCGATCGATCCTCGATCACGACCGGTGTGCGGCACGGCGTACGCTCGTGCGGGGGCATCGCCGACCTCCGGGCCTCGTGGCGGTGCCGCCGTCAGGCCGTTCGACGCGGACGTGCGCTGGGCTGTTCCGGGCTCACCCGGGCCGGTGCCGCACCCGTCGAGAACGGTTCGGGCCATGTCCTATATTGGAATGAACATTCCATGCGGGATCCTGGACCCGGCACGGTGCCCCCGCCGACCTTGGCAACCCCCCGAGAGTCCGGTGCCCCTGCGGGGCCCGGCAGCAAGGAGTACGAGGTAATGGAACTCGACGACAAGTCCGCCGCGACCACGGGAAACGCCGGAGCCGAGAGTGCGCCCTCGTGTGACATCATCTACACGTACACGGATGAGGCTCCGGCCCTGGCGACGTTCTCGTTCCTGCCCGTGATCCAGGCGTACGCGTCGACGGCCGGGGTGAGCGTTGAGACGCGTGACATCTCGCTGGCCGGGCGGATCCTCTCGGGTTTCCCGGAGTACCTCACGGAGGACCAGCGCGTGCCGGACGCGCTCGCGGAGTTGGGTGAGCTGGTCGAAGCCCCAGGTGCGAACATCATCAAGCTGCCGAACATCTCGGCCTCGGTCCCGCAGTTGAAGGCCGCGATCGCCGAGCTGCGGGAGAAGGGGTACGCGCTGCCGGACTACCCCGACGACCCGAAGACCGCCGAGGAGCGTGAGATCCGCGGCCGGTACGACAAGGTCAAGGGCAGTGCGGTGAACCCGGTGCTGCGTGAGGGCAACTCCGATCGCCGTGCCCACGCCGCTGTGAAGAACCACGCGAGGAAGTACCCGCACCGTCTGGGCGCCTGGACGTCGGAGTCGAAGACGAACGTCGCCCACATGACGGCCGACGACTTCCGGTCCACGGAGAGGTCGGCGGTGATCTCCGAGGACGGCGCCCTGCGCATCGAGCTGGCGGGAGACGACGGCTCGACCACGGTCCTCCACGAGTCGGTGCCGGTCCTGGCGGCCGAGGTGGTCGACACGGCGGTCATGCGGGTGGCGGCGTTGCGCGAGTTCTTCACCGCGCAGATCACGCGGGCCAAGGCCGAGGACGTGCTGTTCTCGGTGCATCTGAAGGCCACGATGATGAAGGTGTCGGACCCGATCGTCTTCGGGCACGTCGTACGCGCCTTCTTCCCCACGACGTTCGCCACCTACGGCGAGGCGCTGGCGGCGGCCGGCCTGAGCCCCAACGACGGGCTCGGCGGCATCCTCAAGGGACTGGGGTCACTGCCGGAGGGTGAGGAGATCAAGGCGTCGTTCGAGGCCGAGCTGGCCAAGGGCCCGGCGCTGGCGATGGTCGACTCGGACCGCGGGATCACCAACCTGCACGTCCCCAGCGACGTCATCGTCGACGCCTCCATGCCGGCCATGATCCGTACCTCCGGCCACATGTGGGGTCCGGACGGCCAGGAGCACGACACCCTCGCCGTCATCCCGGACAGCAGCTACGCGGGCGTCTATCAGGCCGTCATCGACGACTGCCGCGCCAACGGCGCCTACGACCCGGCCACGATGGGCTCGGTCCCGAACGTCGGCCTGATGGCGCAGAAGGCCGAGGAGTACGGCAGCCACGACAAGACCTTCGAGATCCCGGCTCCCGGCACCGTACGCGTCGTCGACGAGGCCGGCGACGTCGTCATGGAGCAGCCCGTGGCCGCGGGCGACATCTTCCGGATGTGCCAGACCAAGGACGCCGCGATCAAGGACTGGGTCAAGCTCGCGGTCACCCGCGCCCGAGCCACCGGCGACCCGGCCGTGTTCTGGCTCGACCAGGACCGCGCGCACGACGCCAATCTGATCGCCAAGGTCAAGCAGTACCTGCCCGAACATGACACCGAGGGACTGCAGATCGAGATCATGTCTCCGGTTGAGGCGACCGTCTTCTCCCTGGAGAGGATCCGCCGGGGCCAGAACACCATCTCGGTCACCGGCAACGTCCTGCGTGACTACCTGACCGATCTGTTCCCGATCCTCGAGCTGGGCACCAGCGCGAAGATGCTCTCGATCGTGCCGCTCATGAACGGCGGCGGCCTGTTCGAGACCGGCGCCGGCGGGTCCGCGCCCAAGCACGTTCAGCAGCTCGTGAAGGAGAACTACCTGCGCTGGGACAGCCTTGGCGAGTTCCTTGCGCTCGCGGTCAGCTTCGAACACCTCGCGCAGACCACGGGCAACGCCCGCGCCCGGATCCTCGCCGACACGCTCGACCGTGCCATCGAGACCTTCCTCGACCGGGACAAGTCACCCACCCGCCGCCTCGGCGGCATCGACAACCGCGGCAGCCACTTCTACCTGGCCCTGTACTGGGCGCAGGAGCTGGCCGGGCAGACCGACGACGCGATGCTCGCCAAGGCATTCGCCTCGCTCGCCGAGACGCTGGCCTCCCATGAGCAGACGATCGTCGACGAGCTGATCGCGGTCCAGGGCTCCCCGGCCGACATCGGCGGCTACTACCAGCCCGACCCGGCCGCGGCCTCGGCCGTCATGCGCCCGTCGGCGACGCTGAACGAGGCCCTCACCGCTCTGACCGCGTAGGTCGCCGGCGCCCCAGAGCAGTGTTCGTCAGCCACCCCAGGTCCCGGCCGTCGCCGTGGACCTGGGGGTTCGCGGTCTCGGGCCGGCTGGCCGGTGGCGGCGACACGATCATTGGAATGTCAATTCCAGTCGAACTAAAGTGGGGACATGACCAAGAGCGGCTCACCGGCCTCCGCGAGTGCCGAGCACAAGCTCACCGCGCCCGGTCGCCGCACGCGTGAGCGCATCGTCCAGGCCGCCGCCGACCTGATGTTCCGCCAAGGCGTGGCCGGTACGAGCATCCCCGAGATCCAGCAGGCCGCCGGGGTCAGCGCCTCGCAGATCTACCACTACTTCGGCGACAAGCGAGGGCTCGTCCGGGCGGTCATCGACCATCAGACCGAGGCGTCCCTCGACGGCCAGCGGCCGATCCTGGACCACCTCGACAGCTTCGAGGCCCTGCGCGCGTGGTGCGACGCGGCCGTCGCGAACCAGGAACGCCGTCAGTGCGAGGGAGGCTGCGAGATCGGGTCGCTCGCCAGCGAACTGGTCGAAACCGACGACGCCACCCGCGCCGACCTCGTCGAGGCGTTCGAGCGCTGGGAGAGGCCGATCCGTGAGGGCCTGGCCCGGATGCAGAAGCGGGGGGAACTGTCGGCGGACGCCGACGTCCACGACCTGGCCACCATGATGCTCGCCGCCATCCAGGGCGGCCTTCTGCTCACCCAGATTCGCCGCAGCACCCACCCCTTCAAGACTGCGACGGACGCCGCGCTCGCCCACATCGAGACCTTCGCCGGCAGGTAGCGGCCGGCCTGGAACCGCGCCGCACGGGAAACGGTCCGTCGGCGTCCGTGCACGAGTGGGCAGCGGCAAGCCCGCCCGCGCTTCCAGGGGAAACGCGGGCGGTGAGCTCGGCCGGGGTGGCGAACCGCGTCAGTGTGAACGCCATCGCCGGGGGCACGGTGAGTGATGAGGAGGCCACGGGTCTCTTGGGCCCAGGCCGCTCTGTTCCTTGCCGGGGTGACCGGTCCGGCTTCATCGTCGGCGCCACCATCGGCGCCGACGGAGGCCGCATGGTGGTGTTGCCGCCAGGAGCACATCAAAGAGAGAGGGCAGGCACATGGGCAGGCTCACGGGCCGAGTAGCGGTGGTCACCGGTGCCTCCAAGGGCATCGGAGCGGCCATCGCCAAGTCGCTCGCAGCGGAAGGCGCCTCAGTGGTCGTCAACTACGCTTCCAGTAAGGCGGGCGGCGACGCCACCGTCTCCGCTATCACCGCCGCCGGCGGCAAGGCGGTCGCCGTGGGCGGCGACGTCTCCAAGGCCGCCGACGCGCAGCGCATCGTCGACGCGGCGATCGAGCACTACGGCCGCCTGGACATCCTCGTCAACAACTCCGGCGTGTGGGAATACGCCCCGATCGGGGCGATCACCGAAGACCAGTTCCACAGGATGTTCGACGTCAACGTGCTCGGCACCCTGCTGGTCACGCGGGCGGCCGTCAAGCACCTCGGCGAGGGCGGCAGCATCATCAACGTCGGCTCCGGCGCCAGCCGCACCACGCCCCCGAAGACGGTGATCTACACCGCCACCAAGGGCGCCGTGGACGCGATCACCGGTGTGCTCTCCAGGGAACTCGGCCCAAGGAAGATCCGCGTCAACTCCCTCAATCCCGGCCTCGTCGACACCGAAGGCGCGCACAACACCGGCACCATGGGCTCCGACCTGGAGGCGTTCCTCGTCGGCCAGACGCCGTTCGGTCGGGCGGGCCGGCCCGACGACATCACCGGCATCGCCGTCTTCCTCGCCTCGGACGACTCGGCCTGGCTGACCGGCGAGCATCTCATCGCATCGGGCGGCCTTCGCTGACCCGAGCCCACCCCCGCCGACCGCAGCGGCGGGGGTCCGCTGCCGCGCGCCAGTCGAGGCCATGGTTTTCCGATCAGCCGCTCTGCTCGTTCCGCTCCAGACGCGGCCGGACCTCTCGCGCGATGACCTCGTACGTTTCCACCATCGCCGCGGTCGACGAGCCGTGCGGGCACTTGACCAGGAAATGCTCGACGCCGGCCTGCTGATAACGACGGAGCTTCTCAGCGCAGGCGTCCGCGTCGCCGACGAGATCCCAATCGGCGGCATGCCCGCCGGGGTCGCTCCCGGACGGGTGGGCCACCACGTTCACGGCGACGGTGACATCTTCCCGGCGGCGGCCGTACAGCGCGAGCTGTTCCCGCAGATAGGCGAGATGTTTCGTCAACTCGTCGACCGGCAGGCGAAACGGCAGCCAGCCATCCCCGAGTTCGGCGGCACGTCGGATGGAGCGTTTCCCGTGCCCGCCGATCCAGATCGGCAGGCCACCCGGCCGCGCGGGCTTCGGCTCCATCAGCATCGGCTCGAATCGGTATACGTCACCCTCGAACCCGACGGCGGTGCTCGTGGTCCAGACGGACCGGAGAATTCTGATCGCCTCATCCGTCGCAAGGCCGCGCCTGTCGAACAGGGCGTCGTACCCGAGGGCGTCGAACTCCTCGCGCAGCCAGCCCGAAAGGGTACGCCGACGCCGGTCGCCAGGTGGGAAGGGCCCCGCGCGGAGGACGCGCGGGGCCCCGATGGATCACGGTCAGGATGCGTTGATGGCGACGTCGTCGATCACGAAGCTGGTCTGCAGGCCCGAGTCCTCGGTGCCGCTGAACGATAGCGTCACCGTCTGTCCTGCGTAGGACGACACGTCGAAGGTCTTCTGGACGTATCCGGTGGCGGCGTTGACGTTGCTGTAGGTGGCGAGGGTGGTGGTGCCGGTCTTGACCGTGAGCTTGTCGTAGACGGTGCTGCCGGTCTCGCTGGTGTCGATGTGGAGCCAGAAGCTGAGTGAGGCCTTGCATCCGGCGGGGATGGTCACCGACTGGGTGGCGCTGTCGGTGTGGGTGGAGCCGTATCCGTCGAGCCAGGCGAGGTAGCTGCCGGTGTGGGCGGTCTCACCGCTGCCGCTGGCCGACACGACGCCGGAGGTCGTCGTCCAGGGCGTGGTGCCGCTCTCGAAGCCGCCGTTGGTGACCTTGTTGCCGGGCGAGGAGCACCCGCCGCCGACCGCGTTCACCGTCCACGTGAAGGACGCCGACCCGGACGCACCGGTGGAGTCCTTGACGGTGACGGTGACACTCGAGGTGCCCGCGGCGGTGGGCGTACCGGAGATCAGGCCGGTGGAGGCGTTGATCGACAGGCCGGCGGGCAGTCCCGTCGCGCTGTAGGTCAGCGTCTGACCAGAGGCGGAATCCGTCGCGTGGATCTGCAGGCTGACGGCCGTGCCGACGGTGCTGGTCTGGCTGCCGGGGTTGGTCACCGTGACGGTGTTACCGCCGCTGGAACCGCTTCCGAAGGCCGTCACACCGTTCGGGGTACCGAGGCCGGTCGGGCCGTCGTACCCGGAACCGGCAGTGCACAGGTAGGACGGGCTGCACGACCCGTTGCTGCCGGAGGTGACGTCGTTGAGCGCGCTGCTGTGAGCGTACGGGTAGGACGACGGGTAGGCCCCGGACGCGGGCGGGCCCGCCAGGGCGTACACACCGGCGATGATCGGCGCCGATGCGCTGGTGCCACCGACGACCAGCCATCCGCCCGTCTGGTAGGTGTCGTAGACGGCGAGCCCGGTGTTCGGGTCGGCGACGGCGGAGACATCGGCCACGGACCGTCTGGAGCAGCCCGAGTCCGTCTGCCACGACGGCTTCGGGTCATACGAGGAGCAGCCGGATCCCGCACCGGACCAGGCGGACTCACTCCAGCCGCGCGAGTTCGATGCCTGGGACAGCGAGGTCCCGCCGACCGCGGTGACGTACTGCGACGCCGCCGGGTACTCGACCCCGTACCCGTCGTCGCCCGAGGACACGGTGATGGCCACGCCCGGGTGGTTGAAGTAGGAGGAGTCGGTGCTCGTGTCGCTGGAGTCCTCCGACCCGCCGTAGCTGTTCGACACGTACTTGGCGCCGAGGCTGACCGCGGTGTTGACCGCCGTGCCGAGGTCGTCCGTGGACGGCTGCGTGGCCTCGACGAGCAGGATGTGGCAGTTCGGGCAGACCGCCGACACCATGTCGAGGTCGAGCGACTCCTCCTCGGCCCAGCCGGAGTCGGCGGAGGGCAGGCTGCTGCCGCCGTTCTCGTTGACCTTCTTGAAGCAGCCGCTCGCGCTCGTGCAGGCGGCCAGGCCGTACTGGGAGCGGTAGGTGGCCAGGTCGGATTCGGCATTGGGATCGTCGTAGGCGTCGACGACGGCGACCGTCTGGCTCGATCCGGCGGATGAGGACGGCAGGGCGTACGCGCTCTGCAGCTGGGTTGGGCCGAACCCGGAGGGCGCGAGGTTCGGCTGGATTCCCCGGCGTGCGGTCACGTCGGTACGTACGAGCGAGAGACAGGCCATCTGGCCGGGGCGGGTCGGGGTCGCACACGCCCGCTTGATGGGCGCGGACAGGTGGGGTGCGGCGGCACTGAGCCGGGCGGCCGTGGAAGCGTGGGCCGGTGCAGTGGTGGTCAATGCGGCAGCGGGCAGGGCGAGCGCGGCCATGAGGGTGAGGCCGATGCGACGCAGGCGACGAGCGCGGGTGGATGGGGGTGACATCCTTGCTCCCTTTTTGGCGGGAGGCCGGATGTAGCGGGGTCGACCGCTCTCCGGCCTTGACACCACGGCTAGTGGTGTTGCGCGCAACGTAGGCATTCGCCCTAAGGCGGTCAATGAGCCTTTACTCTCTCTTGACCAAAGGTGTCCGGTTCCGGACTCGGTCGAACTGAACGGGATGGGCCGGGCACGGCCGGTAGCGTGGAGGCGTGGCGGATCTGGAGAATCTGCCCCAGCAGTTCGTCGACCTGGGGCTGACGGGATACGAGGCGCGCGCCTACCTCGCCCTTCTCGCCCGGGACCGCTACACGGCGGCGCAGCTCGCGCGCGAATCGGGAGTGCCGCGTCAGCGCATCTACGACGTCTTGGCGGCACTGACCGAGCGCGGCCTGGTCCGGCTGCTGCCGGGAGGCACCACCCGATACACCGCGGTCGATCCGGCCGCGGCGGTCGAACGTCTCATGGCCGCCCGCCGGGCGGAGCTCGACCGGCTGGAGGAGGCCACGGCACGGCTCGTCGAGTCGCTGGCGCCCGTCTGGTCCTGCGGCAGGCAGGAGAGCGATCCCCTGGACTACGTCGAGGTGCTTCGAGGCCACGAGGTGCTGGCCGAACGGATCGAGGAGATCCAGGCCGGCGCGCGACGGGAGATCCTCGCGGTCGCCAAGCTCCCGTATCTGATCGACGACGACACCACCGGTACGACCACGATCCGGCGACTGACGAGATCAGGCGGGCGCGTGCGGTGTGTTTACGAACGAGCTGCCCTCGACGATCCGGGCCTGGTCGCCGACATCCGGCGGTACACCGCCGCGGGGGAGGAGGCGCGGGTGGCCGCCGGCGTGCCCATGCGAATGTGGATCGTGGACGGCGTCCGAGTGGTGATGTCGCTGCGTGACCCGGTGGCGGGGTCCGATTCCACGACCAACGTTCTGATCGAACATCCCTCCCTGGCGCAGTGCCTCGGTTACGCCTTCGAGACCATCTGGGCCGGTGCCGACCCGGTCGAGTGAGCACCGTTCGGAAAAACCTGTTGAGTCTGAGGGGCGAATCCTTAAGATGGATATCACAGGGCAAACAGAAATGACTTCAACAGTGACATGCGCGCTTTTCCCGCGTCTCGCAGTGTCATAGCTTGGAAGGTTGGCAGAGTCGGTATTGCGCCCGTTTCGAAAACGGCGGCCAGGGTCACACCTGCGGGGGTTCGAATCCCTCACCTTCCGCTAAAAGGCTTGAACTTCGCACGCGGTACTCCTTCCGGCGGCACCCCCGACCTGGGTGACGCCGCCAGGAAGGCCGAGGCCCCTTCGACCATGGGTAGGTCGCGACACCTTCAACGTCGCAGAGCGGGTTCGAGTCCCGCAGGGGCTACGACGGCTCGCCGGCGAGGCGAGCCGGCCCGGCTGCACCTTCGGTGGTGCGCCGAACGAAGCGCGGTAGAGGAGTTCGGTCGTCCTCGTCGGCCTCATAAGCCGAAGACCGCCGGTTCGAATCCGGCCCGCGCCACGACGCTCGACCACCCGGTCGTGCACCTCACGCGCCGAGCGTGAGGCCCTGCTTGTGTAGCTCAGCGGCCAGAGCACTCCGTTGTCAGCGGAGGAGGCGCCGGTTCGAGTCCGGTCACAAGCGCCATTCGCGATATCACCTCGCGTGCACCGCAAGGTGCACGCGAACGGCCTGTAGCTCAATTGGTAGAGCAGCGGTTTCACACACCGTGTGTAACAGGTTCAAAACCTGTCAGGCCGACCATGGCGTTCGTGGTGTAGTGGTCTGCACACCTGGTTGTGAGCCAGATGGTCCCGGTTCGATTCCGGGCGATCGCCCCAAGCGCGAGCTGGGCACGTGGGGAGCCCGCCCGGCTGTAAACCGGACGCTTCGGCTGTGCAGGTTCAAATCCTGCCTCGCGCACCATGGTGCGGCCCGGCCGCTCCGTCGGCTGCTCCGTGGCCGGCGGGTCAGTGTGCGTAACCCCGAGAAGCTTCGGCCTCGGACGATGGGCCGACGCGCTGACACCTTCGCCCGGTGGGAGCGGCCTCGGCCTGGTCGGAGTCCGGCCGGGGCCGACGGGTGTCTTCCACTGTGGAGCGATGGCGTGAATCCATGGTTCAGGCCGGCGGCGTGAGGTGCCCGGCGATCGTGGACAGGCGGTCCAGCGCGGTATCGACCTGGTCGAGTGGACTGCCGGGCGTCGGTCGAGCCCACGTCCACGTCAGGATGGACGTACCCGCGATACGCCACGCTCGGGCGGGTCCGTCCAGCAGAATCGGGGACAGGTCGCGCCGCGCCCTGGCCGCCCACGCGGGATCGTCGGTCTGGACGTGGAACCGCTAGTCCACGCGCGGCTCGCCGATCGTGACACCCGGCTGCGCGGGGGCCACCCGTGTTCGAGGCGTCACCTGCAGACGCGGCACCGGAGCAGGCAGGTCCAGCAGGGCGGCGATCCAGTGGCACGAGTTCTCCCGGCCACGGCGGCCGAAGCCGTCATCGAGGATCTCCTGCTCGCGCGTGTACGCGAAGACGACCGCGGACCGGTCGCGGTACGCGCCGCGCATCACGTCCGACAGTCGGTGCCGGTGGCGGCCGAGCACCGGGTACGGGAAGGCGTCCGGGGCCCGCTCGGGCGGGTGGAACGGCTCGCCACGCAGTTGCTCGAGGAGCGCACCTTGCCCCTTGCCCGCGACGGCGAAGGTCCAGCCGCGCTCGGTGGCGAACGCCCGTGTCGCGCGGAGTCTCCTGCCGAACCCGTTCATGAATCCCCTCCGTCGCCGCCGAAGGCCGCCCTCACGGCGGGCCGGCCACTCCAGGCCGGGTCCTGTGCACCGATCGCAGGACGCCGAGCACGCTGGCCGTGCCGAGTATCCCGGCTCCGCAGATCACCACAGAGGGCATCAAGAGCAAGCGATGGCCGAACATGACGACTGGTAGTAGTGGAGAGGAGAAGCTGGGGGGTCATGAACACTTCTGCCGATGACGTTTCACCGGGACGAGCGGGCTATCGGCGGTCGGTGGGGTCGCCGCGCGGCGAGGCCAGGCGCCGGGAACTGCTCGAGCGCGTCACCGACGACCTCGCCGTCAACGGCCTCGTCGACTTCTCTCTCCGGCGTGCCGCGCGGGCGGCCGGTACAACGCACAAAGTGCTGCTGTACCACTTCGACGGCGTCGAAGACCTGCTCGGGCAGGCGGTCCGCGCGCTGCGTGAAAGGCGGATCGGTAGTGCACTGGCCGCCACCGGAGACCCTGCCGGCCGGACGCTGGCGGATCGGGTGCGCGCCATCTGGCCCACGCTCAGGGAAGAGGAGCTGGGTCTGCGGCGGGTGCTCGATCAGGCCATCGGACTGGCGATGTACGACCCCGGCCGTTATGCCGATCTCGCCCGGGAGGCCTCGCGGCAGTATCTGCCGGTGCTTCGGTCTCTGTGTCCGGCGGACTGGTCGGAACAGCGCAAGCTCGAGGTGTCGGAGATGATCCTTGCGACGCTCCGGGGCTTCCTGCTGGAGCGGCTGACCACCGGGGACACCGCGGGGGTCGCCGCGGGGTTCGATGCCTTGATTCGTGCGCTGGAGCGGGAGGAGGCCGCCGACGGATAGCCGCGTCCCCCGAGAGTCGCGGGCGATGGTGCTGCAAGCCGCGCGCCAGGGACCGCAGGGCAGCTCCGGATGGCATATTATACGATTTCCATATAATATGTCAGTGAACTCCGGCGCTCGGGCGGTGGAGAAACACAGGAGGCCATGACCGATGAAGCTCACGATCTTCGCGGCGACGGGCGGTATCGGCCGCCACGTCTTCGACCAGGCCGTCGCCGCAGGACACGACGTCACCGCGGTCGTACGCAACCCCGCGAGCTTGGCCGGGGAGGCACGGATCGTCACCGCCGACCTCGCGACGGCGGAGCCGGCCGTGCTCGCCTCCGCGGTCACCGGAAGCGACGCCGTCCTGTCCGGACTCGGGCCGCGCAATCCGAGATCCGAGGCGGGCATCACCTCCCAGGGCACGAGGGCGATCGTGGCCGCGATGCAGGATGCCGGCGTGCGGCGACTCGTCGTCGTCAGCGCCGCGCCGATCGGCACCGTTCCGTCGCCCGGCCGCCCGAATCCACCGGCCCACGATCCCGGCGACGGGTTCTTCATGCGGCATCTGGGCAGTCGGTTCGCGGGAGCCATGTTCCGCGCGCACTACGCCGACCTTGCGCTAATGGAGGACATCGTTCGCGAGAGCGGCCTGGACTGGACCATCAGCCGACCGCCGCGACTCACCGACAAGCCGCTGACCGGTGCGTACCGGACCGCGCGCGGACAGAACGTGCGAGGCGGGGTGACCGTCTCACGTGCCAACGTCGCCCATCACATGCTCGCCATGCTCGAGCAGCCGGGGACGATCCACCAGGTCTTCGGCATCGCCGACTAAGTGATCGTCGACGCGACCGGCAGCTCAGAGGTCGCGGAGTGCCCGGAGTGACACGCGCACCCCGGTGGGTGCCACCCGGTCAGCGTAGATCGCGGAAGAACGCCCGTACGTCGCCGGCGAAGAGATCGGGCGACTCCAGGGCGGCGAAGTGGCCGCCGCGGTCGAACTCCGTCCAGCGGGTGATCGCGTACGCGCGGTCGACGAGGGCGCGCACCCGCAGGACGACGTCGTGCGGGAAGACGGCCACCCCCAGGGGCGGCGAACAGGGTGGGGGAGGGCCGGCGTTTTCGCGGTGGAGACGTGCCGAGAAGCCCGCGGTGCCGGTGAGCCAGTGGATCGCGACGTTGGTGAGCAGGCGGTCGATGCCGATCTCGGATCGCGGTCGGGGGCGGCACGATCGGAAGTGAGCCGGGCGGAGCCGACTGTCGTGGTCATCACACACCTCAAGGAATTCATTGATGGCGCGTGGCGCGTGGCGCGTGGCGCGTGGCGCGTGGCGCGTGGCGCGTGGCGCGTGGCGCCGGAAAACTAGAACATCCCGTTCTCGTTTTCGGCTTCTTCCGGGATGTCCTGCATGACGTCCCAGTGCTCGACCAGCTTGCCGTCCTCGTCGAGCCGGAAGATATCGACGATGGCCGTGCCGCGTTGCCCCGGCACGCGTACCCCATGCACGTGCCCGATGACGAAATCGCCCTCTGCGAAGATGTTCTTGACCTCTGCGCGCAGATCCGGGAACGTCCGTTTGATGAATTCGACGCGGCGTTCGAAGCCTTCGGCGCCGTCGGCGATCAGAGGATTGTGCTGCACATAACGATCGCCAATGAGCTTCGACGCAGTTTCGAAGTCCTTGTTGTTGATGCCGGCCTCGTAGAAGGCCAGGACGTTGCGCTTGTTCCTTTCAAGCTTCGGATCCGTCGAACCGTCGGTGCTCGCCTCGGTCTGAGAACGGGAGACCACGATGCTCCTCCATGAGTGAACGACTGTTGCGCTATGACCGTAGCGCAACAGCCGTTCACATACAACGGACACCCGTGACCTCGGCCTCTGGGGGTGTGGCGTGTGGGCGACGCGCCTTACGGGCCTGGGGAGCTTCCGCGTCCATGTGGCGCGGGCCTTCGGTGCCGGCGCCACGCTCGACGAGGTGCACGCCGTCGTACGGTTCTCGGCGCAGTTCGGCATGGCGGAGGCATGGCGCGCCCTCCGGGTGCTCAGCGCACTCCTCACCGAGACCGGTACCGTCTTCGCCTGGCCCCGGGGGTGTGCGCGACCACGAGGAGCCGACGCCTGTGCGCTATTATGGTTCGCAAACCATAGAATACGACTACCGTATTACGCGTGATAGGAGGATGCTGACCCATGGCGTCCACAACGGGCGAGGACGCCGAGGCGGCGCGGCGTCGACGGCGAGCGACCGCCACGATCAAGGATTCACTGCGTGAGTTGAGCATTCAGCTTTCACTGCTCAACCATCAGATCTGCGCCCATATCGACCTCAAAGACGTCGACCTCCACTGCCTTGATCTGATCAATCGCCACGGGCCCATGAGCCCGAGTGCGCTGGCCCGACGCGCGGGTCTGCACCCGGCCACGATGACCGGCATCCTCGACCGCCTGCAACGGGGCGGCTGGGTCGTCCGTCAACGTGACCCGGACGCCGCCGACCGCCGCGCCGTCGCCGTACACCCCCTGCGTGATCGCATCCCCGAGCTCTTCGAGCTTTATTCCGGGATGAGCACCTCGATGGACCGCATCTGCGCGGACTACACCGACGGCGAGCTGGATACACTCGCCGACTTCCTGCGGCGGGCCACGGACGCCGGCCAGGACGCGACCGAGCAGCTGACGAACGACTGAAGCGGCGCCCCGCCTCAGTGTCCGGACGAGGGGGAGCCGGCGGACGTCCTGCTCATCGCCGCCGCTCCGAGGAGTCCGAAGGCGAGCACGGCCGCGCCGGTCCGTACCGCGTGCCAGAGCTGCCAGCGATCACGGATGCTCGCCCAGTCCGCGGGAGGTGCCGTGACGTCCCAACCGGCCTGGTCGCCGTTGATGGGGAGATTGAAGATCAGCGTGGTGACGAAGACGGTCACCAGAAGGACCAGCGCCGCCAGGGTGAGCCGGAACACCCGATCTCTCGCCCTGACCGCGGAGATCACCAGGAGTGCGGTGGTGATCAGTGCGGGGATGAGGGTGGCGGAGGCGAGGGTGTCCAGTCGGTCGAGTTCCACCTTCCGGACCTGCGCGTATACGAAGCGGTCATAGTGCCGCAGAGACGACTCCAGGACGAGGACGCCGACGAGGAATCCCGCGAACAGCCCGACGAAGGTCAGGCTCAAGAAGCGTGCGGCTCTGAGAAGCGGTTCTTTGCTCATGGCTGGTTCCTTGATGTGAGCGAATGCGATCGTCTTCGGCTTCGGACGGGCGGACGTTCTCCCCGGCTCTCGGGTCGCCCGTGCCTCGTCAGACCTGGAAGGCGGCGGCATGGTCGGCGACCCATCGGTCGTAGCTCCGCGCGGGACGGCCGAGGATCCTCTCCACCTCGTCGGTGACGGCCTCCGCCGGGCCGGTACCCCGGGCGTACCTGGCCATCAGGGCCGCGACGAACGGCTTCGGGAGGCCGCGCTGGATCAGCCCCTGCGCGAACGCCTCGGGAGGGATCTCCTCATAGCGCAGCGGCCTGCCGATCACGTCACCGATGACGGCCACGAGCTCCGCGTGGGACGGCGACCGCGGGCCGGTGAGCCTTAGCCGGCGACCGGACAGGCCATCGTCCAGCAGCGCGCGGGCACCGACCTCCGCAACGTCCCCCTCATGGATCAGCGGTTCGGCGAAGCTCGCGTACGGACCGCGCACGACGTCGCCGACGCGGATTTGGGGAGCCCACGTGCGGAGGGTGTTGACGGCGAGGGAGGCGGGCCGCAGGCTCACCCACTCCAGACCGCTCGCGACGGCGGCGTCCTCGGCCTCCTTGTTCCTGTCCCCCTGGAACCGGGACGGCTGCTCGGCGGGGTCGTCGTCGATGTTGATGGCCGAGAGGGCCACGACTCGCTGGACGCCTCGCTCACGGGCGAGCGCCAGCAGGGCACCTGCGGCCTCCCCGGCGGCCCGCGGGTGCAGGAAGACGGCGGTGACGCCCTCCAGGTACGAGGCGATCGTGTCGGGCCGCGACGGGTCGCCCGCCACGGTCTCGACGGCTTCGGGGAGGCCGGAGGTCCCTGGATCGCGGGTGACGGCGCGCACCTTGGCGCCCTCCTCGGCGAGCAGATCGATCAGGGGACGTCCGATGGTGCCGGTCGCTCCGGTCACAAGAATCACGACGAACCTTCCTGGTGAAGACGACTCCGGTGGAGGCGTGGCGGGGGAGTGGGTGTCAGGTCGTCGCGGTGTACCACCGCGGCCCGTGGAGAGCCCGACCTGCCCGCACGTATTTCATATCATATGAATCCCGTACTATACTGAAAGAGTGACACCGACGGTCGATGGCGGCATGTGAACCATTTGGTTCACTTACGGGAGTGATTCATCCATCCGGAGGTCGGAGTGCAACAGTCCGTGGAGCGGGAGAAGGTTCATTTCACGAGCGGCGGCATCACGTGCGCCGCCTGGCACTATCGGGGGACCAACGGCGCCTTGGTGATCATGGCGGGCGGCTTCGCGGTGACCAAGGAGCCGGGCACGGACCTGTTCGCGCGCCGATTCCACGAGGCCGGGTTCGGAGTGCTGGCCTTCGACTATCGCCGGCTCGGGGAGAGCGGAGGACGGCCGCGTCTGGTCCTGCCCGTCAAGGACCAGCTCGCCGACTGGCAGGCCGCGATCGACTTCGCCGCGACCCTGCCCGGAGTCGACCCGACCCGGATCGCCGCCTGGGGTTTCTCCGCGACCGGCGGCCATCTCTTCCGTGTAGGGGCGCGCAATCCCGGGCTCGCCGCGGTGATCGCGCACACGCCGAACGCCGACGGTCTGGCCGTCACGCGCAACGCATCACGCCACCAGAAGCCGCTTGCCATGCTGCGTTTCACCGCCAAGGCCGTTCTCGACCTTCTAGGCGGTGTCGTCGGCCGTGATCCGCTGCTGGTGCCGCTCACCGGCGAGCCGGGCACCGTAGCGGCCCTCACCACTCCGGACAGCCTCGACACCGGCCGGGCGCTCAACCCCGGAAGCCGGTACCCGGACTGGCAACAGGCGGTCGCCGCCCGGTCGGCCTTGCGCCTCGCCTTCTACCGGCCAGGCCGTTACGCGTCTCGGGTGCGAAGCCCGTTGCTCGTCCTGGTGTGCGACCAGGACCGGACGGCGCTCGCCGAGCCGGCCGTCGTCGCGGCGCGGCGAGCGCCCCGCGCCGAGCTGGTCCGCCTGCCCGGCGGGCACTATGCGCCGTTCCTGGAGGCGCACGAGCAGGCCGCCGAGGTCGAGCTGTCCTTCCTGCGCCGGCACATGCTGGATCACCCGACGGGCGAGCGCGTCACCGCGGTCACCCCGGATCCCGCGCGGCGCTGAGGCGGAACGCGATGAAGACCATCGAGCTGTCCGCCGGGACGATCGAGTACGAGGACACCGGCGGAGACGGTCCCACGGTCGTGCCGGTGCACGGCCTGTTGATGGACGCCTCCCTGTGGGACGGGGTGATCGCCGAGCTGTCCGCCGACCACCGTTGCCTGGTGCCGACGTTGCCGCTCGGGGCGCACCGCCACGCGATGCGTGACGACGCCGACCTGTCACCGCAAGGGCTCGCCGGGCTGATCGCGGAGTTCCTCGACCGCCTCGACCTGCGTGACGTCACCCTCGTCGGCAACGACACCGGTGGCGCGCTCGTCCAGCTGCTCATGGCCCGGGGCGTCGAACGCGTGGCACGAGCCGTCCTGGTCTCGTGTGACGCGTTCGACAACTTCCCGCCGGGGCTGACGGGCAGGACGCTCGTCCTCAGCGGCAGACTTCCGCCCGCGTTGTTCGGCCTGTTCATGCAGCAGATGCGGCTCCGGCCGGTCCGGCGGCTCCCGATCGCGTTCGGGTGGCTGACCAAACGGGGAGACGCCGCGACCGCCCGATGGATGGAGCCGGTGCTGACGCGGCCCGAGATCCGCCGCGACACCGTACGGGTCCTGCGGGCGGCGGCCGAGGACACCGGCTTCCTGCTCACCGCGGCCGACCGCCTGTCGGGCTTCGACCGCCCCGCCCTCGTGGTCTGGGCGGACGAGGACCGCGTGATGCCACCCGAACACGGCCGGCGCCTCGCCGAACTCCTTCCGCAGGGCCGGCTGGTGGGGGTCGAGGACAGCTACACCCTCGTCCCTCTCGACCAGCCCGCCAGGCTCGCCGGAATAATCCGGGAGTTCACCCGCGCCTCTCTCATCCCTTGACCGGGCGTTCAGGGACGGAAGCGGTCGGTGGCGTCGACCAGGTGATGACGGGTCCCGGGTTCGGCGCCGCCGTGGCCCGCGTCCTCGACGATGTGGAACTCGGCCTCGGGCCATGCCCGATGGAGATCCCATGCCTGAGCGGGCGGGGTCTTGATGTCGTAGCGGCCGTTGACGATCACGGCGGGAATGTGCCGGATGCGATCGATGCGCGCCAGGAGGCCCTCCTCGGGGAGGAAACCGCCGTTGCTGATGTAGTGATGGGTGATCCGGGCGAAGGTGAGGATGGTGGCGTCGTCGACTTCCGGCGGCTCGACAGGGAGCAGGGTGTTGGCCGAGAATTCCCAGGCCATCCAGGCACGGGCCGCGGGGATGTGGACCCTGGGATCCGGGTCGCCGATGCGGCGGCCGTAGGCGGCCATCAGGTCGTGCCGCTCGGTGCTGGGGATCGCGTCGCTGAAGGCGGCCCACTCGGCCGGGAAGAGGTGGGCGGCGCCGGTGGGGGTGAACGACCAGGGCTCGTCGGCCGGGCGGACGAGGTAGACACCGCGCAACACCAGTTCGGTGACGCGGTCGGGGTGGGCCTGGGCGTACGCGAGAGCAAGAGTGCTGCCCCAGCTTCCGCCGAAGACCAGCCAGCGGTCGACGGACAGACGCTCGCGGAGCCGCTCAATGTCGGCGATCAGGTGTGCGGTGGTGTTGTGCTCCAGCGAGACTCGCGGGTCCCCGGCGCTCGGCCTGCTGGCGCCGCAGTTGCGCTGGTCGAACAGCACGATCCGGTACGCGGCCGGATCGAAGAAGCGGCGAAAGCCGGGCAGCAGACCGCCGCCAGGGCCGCCGTGCAGGAAGACCGCGGGCTTGCCGGTGGGATTCCCGCAGATCTCCCAGTAGATCTCGTTACCGTCGCCGACATCGAGCAGACCAGACTCATGCGGCTCTATCGGCGGATAGAACTCCTTCAGCGCCATACGACCCAGTAATACCCGATCGACGATCATGAACCGACCGTGCTCCGCCACCCCACCTTCGCTCGGGCGCTCGGTGATCGCCTATCGCACTGAGCCGAAGTCCTGCGTCCAGTACGGTGTGCCGCCGCGGAACGCGACGCCGATGCCGATCGCGCGGTAGGCGCAGTTGAGGATGTTGGCCCGGTGCCCCGGGCTGTTCATCCAGGAGTTCATCACCGCGGCCGGGGTCTGCTGGCCGGAGGCGATGTTCTCCCCCCAGGCCGCTTGGGGGTATCCGACGGCGGCGAGCCGTTCCCCTGGGCCCTTGCCGTCGGGGTTGGTGTGGTCGAAGAAGTGGCGGGCGACCATGTCGGCGGAGTGTCCCTGCGCGGCTCTGGCCAGTTTCGCGTTGATCGTAAGGGCGCTGCAGCCGTGCTGGGCGCGTTCGGAGTTGGTGAGGCTCAGGACCTGGGCGGCGTACTGGGCGGCCTTCCCAGTCGGGCCACCGGCCACGGGCGCTGCGGGAGACGTGTGGTGAGAAGGTTCGCTGCTCTTGGACGGAGTGGGCTTGTGGGCCGTCGGGCGTGACTTGTGCGGAGTCGGCTTGAGAGTCTTCTTGGGGGACTTGCGCGCGGGCTTGGGCGTGGACCGCGCAGGGACGTCAGCGGCGGGCATGGACTCCGGCGAGGTCGTCACGCCGGCGGCGCGCGGCCGGGTTCCGCCCGAGGCTCCCGAACCACCGGTCGCCGCGTAGGCGACGCCGGCGACGGCGCCGAGCCCGACGGTGCCCGCGATTGCGATCGTCGCCCATCGGCGGGCGCGAGAACGCTCCCGGCCACCATGACGGCCCTTGTTCGCGCCGGGTCCCGGCGTACCCCAGAAGGCTTCCGTCTCGGAGTTGTTGTTCACGTTGGTCCCCCCTTTGCGGGTGCGGTGTCTGGTCCGACACCTGGCAGACCCGCCGGGTTGTATCCGTACATAACGGGAAATATCGGTCTCTTGTGGTGGCCGAGTCTAGGGGGAGTGGAGGGGTGACGTATACCGGACGTCACCAACGTGGAGCCGGCGCCCCTAGGGACGAGCGGCCGGGTGAGGCCTCAACACCGGGTTCCGGGAATCCGCTCGGTACGGCGGGTGCGTGTTCTCCCTGCCGCGGTGAGCAGGAGAATCCCGATGGCGTAGACGGCGAGAACGGTGAGGGGGAGCCGGCCGCTCGGGGCGAATCCCTGTCCCGCGATCCTGGCCAAGGCGAAGCAGGCCATACCGACTCCGGCTGCGAGCAGGGGCCACGCAGCCTGGGGAAGTAGGCGGACGCCGCTGCGACCGGGCGCCAGGCGCTCCACGGACCGCAGCGCCATGGCCATCGGCAGGAAGAGGATCGTGAGTGTGGCCACCCAGACCAGACGCTGAACCAGCCAGGCCGATGATCCGATGGGCGCCGACGGGAGGATGCCGGTGGGGTACAGGACGAGCGCTGCGAGGATCACCGGGGCCATGTGCCACAGGTACAGCGTCATGACCATACGGTTCGCCCGCGCTATCGCCCGCCCCAGACGCGGCCCGCGCAGGAGGCGCGTCATGGTGGGTTCGGCGGCGAGCAGCAGCCCCACCTGGGCGATGGCGAACGCGAGAAGGGCGACCGATGGCGGTGCGGAGTTCTTGATCCGCGCACCGGGAACTCCGACCATGCTGACCGGGAATGGCCCCGGCCACAGCAGGCCCACGAGGACGGTGATCCCTACGGCGGCCAGTGCCAGTGGCCGCCGCCTGGTGCGCGTGAGCGCACCGTCGTGCCAGGCGAAGCCCAACTGGTGGATCGACCCCCACGCCAGCAGGTAGTCCATCCAGTCCAGCAGCGGCGGACGGAAGCACAGGACCGCCGTGTTCACCCCGGCGGCACAGGCGGCGAGCAGGACCGGTACCCGAGGGCCCCAGCGCCGGTGGGCGGCGTGCAGCGCGGGTGTCACGGCCAGCAGGCAGAGGTAGACCGGCAGGAACCACAGGTGGAGGGCCACCGCCCATGCCGCCCGTTCGAGCAGGGCCCGGTCGACGCCGGCGGCGCGGCAGACGGCCACGACGGCGACGGACACGAGAACGTACACCGTGGTGGGTGCGAGGAGCCGTACGGACCGGCCGTACAGCCAGCGCCCCCAGCCCCCGCCGCGCGCACGATGAGATGTCCACGACGCGGCATTGGCGAAACCGCCCACCAGGAAGAAGACCGGCATCACCTGGAAGCCCAGGCTGAGCCATCGGGTCCAGGGCAGCGCTCCCAGCACTTCCTGACCTCCGAGGTGGCCGCCGTGGTAGGTGATCGAGATCGCCAGCCAGTGACCGAGCACCACCAGACCCACCGCGATGACCCGCAGGAGGTCGACGTACCGGTTGCGGGGCCTCACCGAGCCACGGTCCCCCTGCGCGCGTCCACCTCGGTGAACACTTCGGGGCACGAACACCACGTTCGACGCTGGAGGCGCGGTGGGGAAGGGCCGAAGGTCCGCTCGTCGAGACCGGCATCGGGCCGGCCGGCCTCGACCTGGATCCGCCGACGCCGAGCGTCCCGCGGATGTACGACTGGCTAACCCTCAAAACCCAGCTCAACCAGTCCCCGAGAACGAACCGCACCCATACCAAAATGTGGCCCATTTGGTAGTCATGCAACTACTGGGAGTATTCCATGCTTGGTGGCGACGGGCAGACGCCATGAACATGCCACGGACACGCCAGGGAGACGTCATGCACACCACCCCCCGGACCGGCGCCTTGTGGAGCCGGTCTTGTTGCCGATCAGCCCTCGTTTTTATGGCTTCTGCCCCGACAGGATCGTGATCGACATGGTCAAGCAGGTGCATCCCGAGGGTCGGCATGTGGACCTGGCTGTGAATCCGCTGTACAGCGGGCTGGTGCCGGCCGGCGGGGTTCCGCGCTACCGGCTGGCGCCCGGTCCGATGGCACCGGACTCGGCCGCCGCGCTGGTCCGGGACGAGATCATGCTGGACTCCAACGCCCGCCTCAACCTCGCCACCTTCTGCACCACCTGGATGGAACCCCAGGCCAAGGAGCTGATCGCCGATTCTCTGGACCGCAACCTGGTGGACCACGACCAGTACGCGCAGACGGCGGAGCTGGAGACACGGTGCGTGAACATGCTGGCCAACCTCTGGAACGATCAGGGCACCAACGGTGTCGGGTGCTCGACCGGCGGCTCCAGCGAGGCCACGATGCTGGCCGGGCTGGCGATGAAGTTCAACTGGCGTGCGCGGCGACGAGCCCAGGGCCTGCCGGCGGACAGGCCCAACCTGGTGATGCCCAGCGCGGTGCACACCTGTTGGCCGAAATTCTGTCGCTACTGGGATGTCGAGCCGCGCTACGTGCCGATCCGGGAACCCGGCTTCACCGTCGACCCGTCCGAGGTGGCGAGCCTCTGCGACGAGAACACCATCGGTGCGGTGGCCATTCTCGGGTCCAGCGCGCTGGGAATCTACGACCCGGTGGCCGAGATGGCGTCCGCATTGGATCGGCTCCAGGCCGAACGGGGAGTGGACGTGCCGCTGCACGTCGACGCCGCGGTGGGCGGCTTCATCGCTCCGTTCCTCGAGCCCGACCTGGTGTGGGACTTCCGGGTGCCTCGGGTGCTTTCCATCAACACCTCGGGCCACAAATTCGGGCTGGTCTACCCAGGCATCGGGTGGATCGTCTGGCGCGACAAGAAGGCGCTGCCAAAGGAGCTGATCTTCGATTGCGAGCTGCTCGGCGGCAGCGTGCCCACCTTCACGCTCAACTTCTCCCGATCGGGCGCCCCGGTGGTGGCGCAGTACTACGCCTTCCTGCGCCTCGGGTTCGAGGGCTACCGCGCGGTGCAACAAGCCTGCCGTGACGTGGCGTCCTATCTGGCCGAACAGATCGCGCAGATGCCCGCGCTGGAGGTCATCTCCAATGGAGCCCATCTGCCGGTCGTGGCGTTGCGGATGCGGCCCGACACAACCGTGACCGTGTTCGACATACACGACCGGATGCGCAAACACGGGTGGCAGATACCCGTCTACCACCTGCCCGACGCCCTCGACGACGTAGTCGTGATGCGCATGGTGATCCGCAACGGCTTCAGCCGCGACACCGCGGACATACTGCTGAACGCGCTGCGCGCCGAGCTGGCCGAGCTGTTTCCCGCGCCCATGGCGAAGGCCGACAAGCCCGCCATGCCGACGCCGCGACGTCGTGGCCCGGTCTACCACTGAAAGGAAACGCCACGTCGAATGGTCAATGCACCTTTATAGAAAGGCGTTCTTCTGGGGAAGGTGTTCGGAGATGGGCGAGTTCGCGGAGAGCATCACGATCGATCAGTTGAATAACGACCCGTATCTGATTTATGCGCGGTTGCGGGAGGTGGAGCCCGTTGCCTATGTTCCGGCGCTTGATCAGTGGATGGTCACGCGGAATCAGGATGTCCGGACGGTGATCAGCCTTTCGGAGACGTTCATTTCCTATTTCTCGAAGTCTTTGATTCTCAAGGTCTGCGGCGAGGGGAACATGCTTGCGACCGATGGGGACCCGCACAGCGACCTCCGTGGGTGTACCGATGATGACTACGCACGGGAGACGCTGTCGGCGGGCCTTCGGGATCATGTGCGGATGTTGGCGAACAAGTATGCCGATGAGTTGGAGCGCTCTGGGTCACCGGCTGATCTGAGGGAGCAGTACTTCGCGCCGGTCGCCGTTTTGTCGGAGGCGCACATCCTGGGTCTCGATCATATCGATCCGGAAGTCTTCATCAGGTGGGCCGACGGCATGAACAGCGCCATCACCAACTTCGAGAAGGATCCGGCCAGGACCTGGCTCGGCGAAGAGACCCGGGCCGATATCGACCGGGTCCTCATTCCTTACCTTGAGGAACTCAAAAAGAACCCGATCCACTCGACGCTGTCCAATCTTCTGCACTCCGGACGTCATGCAGGCCGGCCTCGTCCCATCCAGGAGATCCTGCCCACGGTCCGGTTGATCTTGACCGCGACCGAGGAACCCGGCAACGGCGCCAGTTCGACGATGCTTGGTCTTCTCGACAACCCCGACCAGCTCGAAGCCGTGAAGGCCGATCCGTCCCTGCTGGAACATGCGGCACATGAGGGCCTGCGCTGGCGACCCCCCGTGGGTGCCCTCATGCGGTCCGCCGCCCGCGATTTCGAGCTGGGCGGCGCCACCATCCCGGCGGGCGCCGGTGTGGCGGCCATTGCCGCCTCGGCCAACCGCGACGAGAGGGTTTACGAAAACCCCGACGCCTTCGACATCCACCGACCGATGCAACCGCACGCCTCGCTTGGCTACGGCAGTCACCGCTGCCTGGCCTGGGAACAAGTCCCGGAGATCATCCGCATCAGTATCGAAGTGCTGCTGGAGCGTTTTCCAACGATCCGGCTGGATACCGACAAGCCGCCGGTGCGCTACTACGGCTGGCGTTACCGCGGGCCGAGCGGTCTCCCTGTTCGCTGGTGACCAGAGGTCCACATCTCGGGCGGCGGGGTCGGGTGCCTCTCCGATCGGGGTCGTGACGGTGCCGCGGTGGGGTTGCCGGCGGGGGCGGCGAAGGTCGAGGGGCTGCGGTCGAAGTTGAAGCGGCTGGTGGAGCGGGGCTGGCTGAGTGAGGACTCCCCGGGGTTGTTCGCGGTGAGTGAGCGGGTGGCCGGGCAGATCGCCCGGTAGGCGGGGTGTCGCCGCCTCGTCACCGCCATGCTCGCCCACGCCTTCCTGACCGCGGTGGCGGCTGTCCGCACAGGCCCGCCGGCATGCCGGGCCGGACCTGATCCCGCTCACCCTCGCCGAGGTCCAGCGCCTGATGGCCCGGCTGACCAGCCGCCCGCCGGTAGCCACCGAGCACTACCGCCGCTGGCGCCATCAAGCCCGCGCCCGCACCTGCCATTACCAGTGGCAACACACCCGAGAACCTTAAAGATCACTACTTACCACTGGAGTACTAATAGCGCAATAGGGCCACAGACCCCTGCCGCCGCCCTCGAAGATAGCCCTCCGGGCCCTTCCTTCAGCCCTGAGCGAGCGCGGATAGTAGCGCCTTGACGCGCCTCATCCGCCTTCAGCAGACCGGAGAAAGGGACGGGAATTTGAAGTACCTCAAACCCGCCTTCGTGGTCGCCACCGGCGGCGTCCTCGTGGACCGCACTGACAGCGGTGCCCGCATCGGCCGCCGCCGTTCCGGCCGAGCCGCGGCTCCAAGCCGCAGCCGTGCGGAACTTGAACTGGGGCAAGCTCCACCCGGCTCCGTTCGCCAAGAGCGAGGCGGACAACGTCTACCAGGCCACCAAGACCGGGAAGGTCCAGCTCGTGCTGCTGGCCAGGCACGGCACGGGCAGCCTCGGCCTGCGCCTGGTCACCTGCAAGAGCAAGAAGGATCTGACCGGCTGGAAGCAGATGAAAAAGACGAAGATGCGCTACACCCTCGACAAGAAGGTCAAGAAGCGCACCTGCTTCAGGGTTCAGTCCGGCCGTTCCTGGGTCAACAGCGCCCCCGGCCATGTCCGCGGCAACGTGAAGTGGCTGAAAATCCCCTGACCGGCGAATGGCCCCATGGCGTCGGTTCGGCCAATTCGAATTGGCACCCAGGAGCCACCGACGACAAAAATATACAGGTCCTCATATCGGGAGACAAAATGCGCCTGCGTTCTGGTGTCGCCGCTCTGGCCGTCCTCGTGCTCACCGCCGGTGGCATACTCGCCACGGCAACGGCCGCCTCGGCGGCACCCGCGCCCACCACCGCCCTAGCGACCGCACCCGCCGCGCAGTCGGGTGGGTATCAGGCGCAAGGGCGATACCAGAAGTGCAGCAATAAGTACACGGACAAGTACACGAAATTTACCATCAAGGTCTGCATCACGAATATCGACAACAAGTACGCCGATCCGAGCTACCACGTCTACACCAAGAAGAAGTACAAGAAGCCGTGCATGACGGTAAGACTCAAGAGGAATGGAAAGGTAATCCGCAGCGTGCCCTACGCCTGCGCACCTGGTGAATACGCCTTCGGCGGCGCCTACACGAAGGGGACGTACCAGCTCATCATTTCCTCGGAGCGTTTCATAGTAGCGAAGAACAGCGTGAGCAGTCCCAAAGTCAAGGTTAATTGATAGCCGCGCGGTAGTCTGCCACCCCACGCCGCACGGGCCGCGCTGGAGGCCCCCGTTTGTCAGATTCTGTCGGTAGCTTCGGAGTGTGAGCGACCGATGGGTGCGGGAGCGGGTGCTCGGGCCGGCGCCCGATGCCGCTTCCGCCAAGGCGGCGGGGGGCGGGGCGAGGCCCGCGAAGTGGGGCGGCACGGGGGTGCGACGCGCAGCTTGTCTGGGGTGAATGCCAGGGCAGCGGCAAGAGCGCCTATCAGGCCTGCGTCGAGCTGACCGAGCCCGCCTTCCGCTGCTCCTGCCCCAGCCGCGAGATCCCCTGTAAGCACACGCTGGGCCTGCTCCTGCTGTGGAGCGAGAACGTGGTCAAGCCAGGGGATCGTCCCGGCTGGGTGTGGGAGTGGCTGGCGCAGCGGCAGGAGCAGGCCGAGGCCGCCGAGCGGCGCAAGGCCGCCGCCGGTCCCAAGGTCAAGGACCCGAAGACCGCCGAGCGCCGCGAGCAGCGCGTCGAGGACGGCGTGGCCGACCTGGACCAATGGCTCCGCGACCAGGTCACGCACCGGCTCGCGCAGGCGGAGAAGGCACCGTACCGCCTCTGGGACGACGTGGGCCGCCGCCTGGTGGACGCCCAGGCGCCCGGGCAGGTCAAGGGGACCCGCAGGAGGTCGACGTACCGGTTGCGGGGCCTCACCGCGCCACGGTCCCCCTGCGCGCGTCCACTTCGGTGAACACTTCGTGGCACGAACACCACGTTCGACGCTGGAGGCGCGGTGGGGAAGGGCCGAAGGTCCGCTCGTCGAGACCGGCACCGGGCCCGCCGAATGGGGATTTCGACCCGCCGAGGCATTACGATCTTCACCCATGATCCGCTGTGATCGGTCCGGTGGCCGCGGCCGGTGAGCGACTGGATGAGCAACCGCGCCGAGGCCGGGCCGGCCGGCCTCGACCTGGATCCCATGACGCCGAGCGTCGCGCGGATGTACGACCATTTCCTCGGCGGCAAGGACAACTTCGCCGCCGACCGTGAGGCCGCCGCGAAGGTCACCGAGGCCCTGCCGAATGTCGCCGCGGTCGCCCGGACGAACCGGGAGTTCCTCCAGCGGGCCGTACGGCACGTCGCGGAGTGCGGCGTCGACCAGTTCGTGGATCTCGGTTCGGGCCTGCCGACGCAGGGCAACGTGCACGAGATCGCCCAGTCCGTCCAGCCGAACGCCCGCGTCGTCTACGTGGATCACGACCCGGTGGTCATCTCCCACGCGCGGGCGCTGCTGTCCTCGAACGAGCGCGCC
The DNA here is from genome assembly GCF_024055795.1 of Actinoallomurus purpureus. Taxonomy (GTDB): domain Bacteria; phylum Actinomycetota; class Actinomycetes; order Streptosporangiales; family Streptosporangiaceae; genus Actinoallomurus; species Actinoallomurus purpureus. Next base: position 270,880 of record NZ_JAMXMY010000001.1, read on the forward strand.
GCCGTCGTCCGCGCCGACATGCGCGATCCGGACGCGGTCCTGGACGACCCGGACACCCGGCGGCTCATCGACTTCAGCCGTCCGGTCGGGCTGCTGTTCGTGGCCGTGCTCCACTTCGTCGCCGACAAGGAGGACCCGGCCGACCTCGTACGGCGATACCGGGACGTGCTGGCGCCCGGCAGCCACGTCATCCTCTCCCATGCCGCGGTGGAGGAACGGCGCAACCTCGGCGTGGCGAACGCCTACCGGGGCGCGAACGCCCCCTTCATCGCGCGGACCCGCGACGAGGTCACCGCCTACCTCGACGGCCTGGACATCCTCGAGCCCGGCGTGGTCCACCTGTGCGAGTGGCGGCCCACCCGCTTGGAGAAGCCGCTGGCCGCCGGCTGGACGGCGGTCGCACGTAAGCGCTGACCGGCGCCGGCCCGGTCCTCTCGGGCCGGTGATCGAGATGTCGTGGCCGGCCGACTCTCGCGCCGGGTGCACCGTCGGCCCGCGTCGTGGCTACGATCAGGGAAACGGATGTCTTCGCCTTCAGGGGGGACCGTGAGCGACGTCCCAGGGCCGTCGGACGGTCGCAGGCCGGTTTTCGCCGCGGAGCGGCGTAAGCGCATCCTCGAACTGCTCCGGGCGAACGGCACGCTGTCGCTGCGCCAGCTGGCAGAGGCGGTCCAGTCGTCGGAGGTGACGGTGCGCCGTGACGTTCGCGCGCTGGAGGCCGACGGCCTGCTGGACCGCCACCACGGTGGCGCGTCCCTGCCCGGTGAGCTGTCCAGTGAACCGACGTACCTGCCGAAGGCGCAGGTCGCCGGCGACGAGAAGGCCGCGATCGCCGATCTGGCGGCGGCGCTGGTCGAGGACGGTGACGCGATCGCCATCGGCCCCGGCACCACGACGTACGCCCTGGCGCAACGCCTGACCGGTCATACCGACCTCACGGTGGTCACCAACTCGCTTCTGGTCGCGCAGACGCTGACGGCCTCGCCGCGCATCGAGGTGGTGGTGACCGGTGGCACGCTGCGCGGTCCGGTGCAGGCCCTGATCGGCAGTGCGGCGGAGCGGTCGCTGGCCGGGCTGCGGATGAGGCGGGTGTTCATCTCCGGCGACGGGCTGACCGCCGAGCGGGGGCTGTCGACGCCGAACATGCAGGTCGCCGGGACCGACCGGGCGCTGGCCGAGGCGGCCGAGGAGGTCGTGGTGCTCGCCGACCACACCAAGATCGGGGTCGACGCGATGGTGCAGACCGTGCCGCCCGAGCGCATCGACCATCTCGTCACCGGCGAGGAGGCGTCGCCGGAGGAGCTGCACGAGCTGAGCGCGCGGGGCGTGCGGATCCACGTCGCCCGTCTGTAGCACCGCTGGTGGGGGGCGGCCGTCACGTGGTATCACGGGCGGTGAACCGGCGCGTTACCGGGAGGTGCGTCGTGACGGACAGAGCCCTTGAGGCGGCCGGGATCCTCAAGACGTTTCCGGGCACGGTCGCCCTCGACCATGTCTCGCTCACGCTGGCGCGCGGTGAGGTGCACGCGCTGACCGGGGAGAACGGCGTGGGCAAGTCCACGCTCGTCAAGGTCCTGTCGGGTGTCCACCGGCCGGACGCCGGACGGCTACGGCGGGACGGCGAACGGGTTCGGTTCGGCGGCCCGTTGGACGCCCGACGCGCGGGCATCATGGCGGTCCATCAGGACGACGCGCTCATCCCTTCGATGAGCATCGCGCGCAACCTGTTCGCCGGCGCGGAGCCGAGGGGCCGGTTCGGCCTCATCGACCTCGTGCGGATGAACGAACAGGCCGCCGGCCTCCTGGCGGGCTACGGCCTGCGGGTGGACGTACGCCGGCCGCTGGCCGCACTGGACCCGGGCGCGCGCACGCTCGTCGCGCTGGCCCGCGTGGTCATGGCGGGCGCCGAGGTGATCATTCTCGACGAGCCGACCGCCGAGATGGAGCCGCCGCAGGTCGAGACGCTTTTCCGGGTCGTTTCCGAGCAGCGCGAGCAGGGCCGGGCGGTGCTGTACGTCAGCCATCGGCTGGACGAGCTGTACCGGCTCGGCGACCGGCTGACCGTGCTGCGCGCCGGCCGCGTCGTCCACAGTGGGCCGTTCGGGGCCCTCGACCGGCGCACGCTGGTCTCGATCATGCTCGGTCGGCCGCTCCGGCGGGTGCCGACCACCGCGCCCGGGGCGGCCGTCGAGGTCCCGGCCGATCCGCCGTACCTCCGGGCCACCGGGTTGACGCGCCGCCACGCGCTGGCCGACGTCTCGCTGGAGCTTCGGGAGGGTGAGGTGCTCGGGCTGGGCGGCCTGCTGGGGGCGGGACGTTCGGAGACCGCCAAGGCGATCGCGGGAGCGCTGACGCTGGACGCCGGCCAGGTCACGGTGGCAGGCGCGCCGTTGCGGCGGCGCTCGATCGTCGGCGCGATCCGCGCGGGCGTCGGTCTCCTGCCGGAGAACCGCGCCACCGAGGGGATCATCCCGTCGCTGTCGGTCCGCGACAACATCGCGCTGGCCGCGCTGCCACGCCTCTCGCGTTTCGGCATCGTCTCGGGTGCGCGCATCGACCGGGTGGTGGCGACCTTCATGCGCCGTCTGAACATCAAGGCGACGTCACCGCTGCAGAAGGTCGCCGAGCTGTCCAGCGGCAACCAGCAGAAGGTGCTGCTGGCCCGCTGGCTCGCGATGCAGCCCAAGGTGCTCCTGCTGGACGAGCCGACCCGCGGCATCGACGTCGGCGCCAAGGCCCAGCTACGCGACCTACTGGACGAGCTCGCCGTGGCCGGCCTGGCCATCCTGTTGATCTCCTCCGACCTCGAAGAGCTGGTGTCCGGCTGCGATCGCGTGGTCGTGCTGCGCGACGGCATGGTCGCCGCCGAGCTGACTGGCCTGGAAGTGACCGAGGACCGCATCATCGCCGCCATGGCCACCGGTGCCGAGCCACCGGCTCGCTGACCAGGCCCGCACTCGCCGGAGTGCTCCGTACCGAATACTCGGTGAAAGCGCTGCCGGTCGGGGATGAACGCCGTGAATCCGCGTCGCCGGCGCGCGCTCACCGAGCATTCCGTACCGGATGGACGAGGGCCGCCGCCGTCAGCCCCCACGTCCAAGCCACCGGACCACTGAGGTGGATACCGGTCGCCGGTCCTCAGGAATGATCCAGGGTCCACTCGAGGATGCCGCCCGACACGCCGTCGGCCAGGTGTGCCTCCAGCCGGAACGCGGCGGCCCGTACGGGAGTGAACGTCGTGCGGTTGTAGGTGTCGCGCGCGGTGCCGTACGCGGAGGGGTTCTCGACCGGCCGCCAGGTGTCACCGTCGCGGTACATCAGCCGCCATGACGCCGGGACGCGGCACTGCCCGTGTCCGGTGATGGTGAGGCCACGAGTGAGGAACGTCCGTCGTTCCATCGGCTCTCTCCTCTCCAAGGGAGGCGGGAGGGGCCCTGGCGGCCCCTCCCGCACCGTGTCACTTGCCGGACTGGTACAGCTTGGCGACGTCGTCGGCGGACAGGGCCCGGTCGAATACGTGCACCTGGTCGAGGACGCCCGGCCAGAAGTCGACCTGGTTCCCGCCGTACCTGCCGCGGCCGATGACCGTGTGGCCGGTCGAGGAGTCGCCGAGGCACGCCGACGCGGTCCCGGCCCTCTGCCCGTCGACGTACAGGGTCAGCGATCCGGTCGCGGCGTCGCGGACGCCGGTGAGGTGGTACCACCGCCCGGTCTCCGGGGCGCCCGGCGCGAGCGCCCGCACTCCGGCGAAGCTGAACGCGAACCGGTCGTCCGCGCCGGAGTACTGCAGGTAGAAGGCGCTGTTGGTGTCGCCGTCCTGGCTGACCGCCGTGGCGAACGAACCCCGCCGGTCGAGTTTCACCCAGGCGGACACGCTGTAGTTCCCGGTCGTGTCCAGGATGGCCGCGCCGGTGTCGGCGAACTGGTTCGAGCCGTTGAACTGCAGCGCGGACCCGGAGTGACCGCCGGCCCACGTCGGCCCGTTCACGAGCGTCGCGTCGTGCGTGCCGGCCGCGTCCTTGGCGACCGTGCCGGATCCCTCGTCGAGCGGGTAGAAGCTCACGCCGTCGAGCCCGGGTGTGCCGGGCGGGAAGGTCTCGCCGCCGCCCTTGCCGACCGAGCCGGACGCCTTGATGAGGGCCTGGTTGGCCGCGCGGACCTCGTTCGCGCCGGGCTTGAGCACCTGCCGGTCGTAGGTGTAGATGCCGTTGAGCTCGTTCTCGACGTCGGTGATCTGGGTGTAGACCGACGCCGAGACCCCGCACCGCTTCTCGACCTGCAGCAGGCGGTTCTGCAGCTCGGTGTAGCGCCGGGTCAGCGTGGCCTGGTCGGGCTCCATCTCGTACGCGAAGCCGTGCGCGGGGTCGTACATGTGGCCGTCGACCTTGAGGCCGAGACCGCCGTACTCCCCGTCCACCGCGGCCCGCGCGCCCTGCTGGACCGGTGTGCCGGGGCCGACGTAGTCGTGGTTGTCGTAGATGTCGCCCGCGCCGGTGTCGGGTAGGGAGTCGCAGCAGTTGATGCCACTGTCGGGGTTCACGAGCCGGCTCGGGTCCCAGCTCTTGACCTGGGCGGCGATGCGCTCCGGCTCGTACTCGCCCCAGCCCTCGTTGAAGGGCACCCACACGACGATGGACGGGTGGCTGCGGTGCTGGTCGACGAGCGCGCGCAGCTCGGTCTCGAACTGCGTCTTGACCGCCGCGGACGGCGAGTGCCCGGCGTACATCGCGGGCATGTCCTGCCAGACGAGCAGGCCGAGCCGGTCGGCCCAGTAGTACCAGCGGTCGGGTTCGACCTTGACGTGCTTGCGGACCATGTTGAAGCCGAGGCGCTTGTGCGCCTGCAGGTCGAACCGCAGGGCGGCGTCGGTCGGGGCGGTGTAGATGCCGTCCGGCCAGAATCCCTGGTCCAGGGTGCCGACCTGCATGACGAACTTTCCGTTGAGCAGCATCCGCACCTTGCCGTCGGGACCCTTGCCGAGCCCGATCGAGCGCATCCCGAAGTACGAGCCGACCTCGTCGACGACCTTCCGGCCGTCCCGGATCCGTACCTTCAGCGTGTAGAGGTACGGGTGGTCCGGCGTCCACAGGCGCGGCCTGCGGACGGGAACGCGCAGCTCGGCGCCTGCCGCACCGACGGCCCGGCCCACCTCATGGTGCCCGGCGTACGCGACGGCCTCGACCGTCCGCGCCGAGGTCCCGGCGACGTGGGTCGTCAGCCGGAGCGCCTTGGCGGACAGGTCCGGGGTGGCGTCGAGACGCGAGACGTACGCCTCGGACACCGGCTCCATCCACACGGTCTGCCAGATCCCGGAGGACGGGGTGTAAAAGATGCCGTCACCCGGCTTGCGCTGCTTGCCGAGCGCCTGACCGCCGATGTCGGTGGGGTCGTCCACGCCGACCAGCAGCTCCTGCGGTCCGGTGCCCCGGACGGCGCCGGTCACGTCGGCGGAGAAGCCGTCGTAGCCACCGGTGTGGGCGGCGACCTGTGTGCCGTTCACATAGACGGTGGCGTGGTAGTCGACGGCCTGGAAGTGCAGGAGGAGCCGCTGACCGTGCCAGGAGCGCGGGACGGTGAACGTCCGGCGGTACCACATGTGGTCGACGTGCCGCTTGATCCCGGACAGTGCCGACTCGACCGGGTACGGGACGAGGATCCGTTCGCCCAGCGTCTTGCCGGTCGGCGGTGCCTCGCCGGCGGACGCCTCGGCGAACTGCCATTCGCCGTTGAGGTTCTGCCACCGGGACCTGGTCAGCTGGGGCCGCGGGTAATCCGGCAGCGCGTTGCGCGGCGACACCTGGGCAGTCCACGGGGTGGTCAGCGGAGGGGTCTGGGCCTTCCATGACGTGGACGCGCGCGCCGACGCCGGCGCCGGGGCGACGAGCGCGGCCAGCAGCGCGACCGCGAGGCCGATGACGACGGCCGGACCACGGGGTCGGGCGAGGCTGGATGATCGGAGGGCGGGCACGGCAGACTCCCATCTGCTCGACAGGGCGATGAGCGGAGGGGGCGGGGCGATGGGGGACGCGCCCCGCCGGGACATACGGAGGCCGAGAGGAGGCGGACGCTGGAACAGCCGGTACCGGGTGCCCACAGCATGAACGGCCCTGATCGATAGTGCAAGATTTGGATCGAAACATCCGATCTGGCTGATCGCTATTGACAGAACCCGATCGCGGTAGGTCCAATTACCGGCATCTCGCCTTCGCCTGGGAAGGACCTGCCATGACCGTCCCCCCGTACCGCCGCCCGCGCCCGGCCCTGCTCAGCACCACGATCATCGCGATCACCGCCGCCCTCGTCGCCGGCTGCGCCAAGTCCGAGAAGGACCAGCCGACGGGAGGCGGGGGCGCCCAGGCCGGACAGGTGGTGCAGAGTCCGTCCGGCTCCGCGCCGTCCTGCACGCTGAGCAAGTTCGGCGGAACGAAGTTCGATCCGAAGACCGCGGTCGTGGGGTTCTCGCAGTCCGAGAAGGAGGCCAACCCCTTCCGCATCGCGGAGACGCAGTCGATCAAGGCGGAGGCGAAGCAGGAGGGCATCGCCGGCCTGCGCGTCACCAACGGCCAGTCCCAGTTCAGCAAGCAGATCAGCGACGTGCAGCAGCTCATCGCACAGGGGGCGAAGGCCCTGGTCATCGCGCCGCTCAACTCGGACGGGTGGGAACCGGTCCTGCAGCAGGCGACCGCGAAGCACATCCCGATCATCACGGTCGACCGGAAGATCAACGCCACCGCCTGCAAGGACTACGTGACCTTCATCGGGTCCGACTTCTACCAGCAGGGCAAGCGGGCCGCCGACCAGATGATCAAAGCGCTGAACGGCAAGGGCAAGGTCGCGATCCTCCTCGGCTCGTCCGGCAACAACGTGACGACCGAGCGCACCAACGGCTTCAAGGAAGAGATCGCCAAGCAGGCGCCCGGCATCCAGATCACCTTCGAGCAGACGGGCGACTTCGCCCGCGAGAAGGGCCAGCAGGTCACCGAGCAGATGATCCAGAGTCATCCGGACGTGGGCGCCATCTACGCCGAGAACGACGAGATGGCGCTGGGCGCGGTGACCGCACTGAAGGGCGCCGGCAAGAAGGCCGGCGATGTCAAGATCGTCTCCGTGGACGGCACCCGGAACGCCGTGACGCAGATCGTCAGCGGCTGGATCTACGCGGTCGTGGAGTCGAACCCGCGCTTCGGCCCCCTGGCGTTCCAGACCCTCACCAAGTTCGTGAACGGCGAGCCGATCCCAGACAAGGTCATCATCTCCGACCGGGAGTACGACTCCTCCAACGCCGAGCAGTCCGTCGCGTCCGCCTACTGATCGATGCTCCGACACGACCGGGGGTGCCCGTGACCACGTCCGAGGACCGGCCGCGACAGGACGCGCGACAGGACCCGCCGCGAGAGGACGCGCCGGTGCTGGACGCCCGCGACATCGTCAAGCGCTTCACCGGGGTGCTGGCCCTGGACCGGGTGTCCCTGAGCCTGCGTCCCGGTGAGGTCCACGCGCTGGTCGGTGAGAACGGCGCGGGAAAGTCGACCCTCATCAAGGTGATCACCGGCGTGTACCGGCCCGACGACGGCGAGGTGCGCCTGGCCGGTCGGCCCGCCCGCTTCACCGGACCGCTCGACGCGGGGCGCGCCGGTGTCCAGGCCGTGCACCAGGAGATCGGGCTGGTGCCGGACCTCAGCGTCGCCCGCAACCTGCTGCTCGGTCGAGAGCCGCGCCGCGCGTTCGGGCTGCTCGACGCGCGCCGCATGCACGAGACGGCAGCCCGGACGCTCGCGGCGTACGGCGTGCGGGTGGACGTCCGGCTGCCGCTCCGCTCGCTCGGCGTCGGCGCGCAGCAGATGGTCGCGCTGGCGCGGGCCGTCTCGGTCGACGCCCGCGTCGTCATCATGGACGAACCGACGTCCTCGCTCGAACCGCGTGAAGTCGATACGTTGTTCGGCGTCATCGACCGGCTCCGCGACCAGGGGATCGCCGTCGTCTACGTCAGCCACCGCCTGGACGAGCTGTACCGGATCTGCGACGGCGTGACGGTCCTGCGCGACGGCAGGGTCGTCCACCAGGGGACGCTCGCGGACCTCAACCGGATTCACCTCGTCTCGCTCATGCTGGGCCGCGACGTCGCGCAGGTCCGCGCCGAAGGCGTCACCCGGTTCTCGGGGGCGCACGAGGCATCCGCGGGGCCGCCGGTCCTGGAGGCGTACGGACTGTCGAGCCGGCACCTGCTCGACGGCGTGTCGCTGACCGTCCGGCCCCGCGAGGTCGTCGGGCTGGGCGGCCTGCTGGGCGCGGGCCGTACGGAGACGGCGAAGGCGATCGCCGGCGTCCTGCCGCTCGACGCGGGCCGCGTCACCGTGGCAGGTCTGCGCGTACGTCGCGGGTCGGCCACGGCCGCCGTACGGGCGGGCATCGCGCTGCTGCCCGAGGACCGCAAGGCGGAGGGCATCGTGCCGACCCTGTCGGTCCGCGACAACATCGCGCTGGCCGCCCTCCCGCGTCTGGCCCGCGGCGGTCTCGTCTCCGACGCGCGCATCGACCGGATCGTGGACACCTTCATGAAGCGCCTGCGGATCAAGGCGACCGGACCGCACCAGCCGGTGGCCGAGCTGTCGGGCGGCAACCAGCAGAAGGTGCTGCTGGCCCGCTGGATGGCCACCGAACCGAAGGTGCTCCTGCTGGACGAGCCGACGCGCGGCATCGACGTCGGCGCCAAGGCGGAGGTCCAGGCGCTGGTCGACGAACTCGCCGAGGCGGGCCTCGCCGTCCTGCTGATCTCCTCGGACCTCGAAGAGCTGGTCGAGGGATCGGATCGCGTCGTGGTCTTGAAGAACGGCGCCGTCGTCGGTGAGCTGATCGGAGACGAACTCACCGAGGAGGGCGTGATGACCACGATCGCCGCGGAGGTCCAATGAACGAGACGGCCGTCGCACTGCCCCGGCCGACCGGCGGGCGGATACTGGCCTGGCTGCAGAACTACGGCGTGTACGCGGCGATCGCCGCGCTCGTCGTCGTGAACATCGCGATCACCCCGCACTTCCTCACCGTGGAGAACCTGCGGACCCAGCTCGTCCAGGTCGCACCGGTCGTCATCGTCTCCCTCGGCATGGCCCTGGTGATCGGTACGGAGGGCGTCGACCTGTCCGTCGGATCGGTGATGGCCCTCGCGACCGCGCTGCTCCCGCTCTACCTCGGGTACGGCGCCGGCCCGGCGATCCTCGTGGCGCTGCTGGGCGGTGTCGCCGTCGGCCTGGTCAACGGCTCGCTCGTGGCGTTCGTGAACGTCCAGCCGATCGTCGCCACGCTCTGCCTGTTCGTCGGCGGCCGTGGGCTGGCATTGGTGCTGGCCGGCGGCCGGCTCAAGGACGTGCACGACGTCACCCTGCTGAACCTCGGCTCGTCGAGCGTCGCCGGAGTACCCCTCCCGGTGGTGGTCGCGGGCGCGCTGACCCTGGTGGTGACGGGCGTCGTCCGGCGTACGACCTTCGGCAGGCAACTCGTCGCGATCGGCGGCAACCGTACGGCCAGCGTCCTGTCCGGGCTGCCGGTCCGGCGGGTCCTCCTGCTGGTGTACGTCCTGTCCGGCGTGCTCGCCGCCGTCGCGGGCGTGCTCGCCACCGCGCGGTTGCAGGCCAGCGACCCGTCCTCGCTCGGCCTGCTCATGGAGTTGTCGGCGATCACCGCGGTCGTGGTCGGCGGCACCCCGCTCACCGGTGGCCGCGTACGAGTGCTGGGCACCGTGGCCGGCGCGCTGCTGATCCAGCTCGTACGGGCGACGCTGATCAAACACAATCTGCCCGACTCGGTCGCCCAGATGGTACAGGCAGTGATCATCCTTGCCGCCGTGTACGCGGCGAGGGGAGGGTCGGGACGATGACGACCGAACAGGCGGCGACCGACGCGCCCGTCACCCACGACACCTATGCCCTCGGCCGGCGCGACCGCGTCTTCGGCCTGATCCAGCGCCACGGCGCGACCGCGGTGCTCGTCCTCCTGCTCGCCGTCGGCTCGCTCTCCTTCAGCCGCTTCCCGACCACCGAGAACCTCGGCGACATCGCGATCACGTCATCGTTTCCCGCGATGGTGGCGCTGGGCATGACCTTCGTCATCATCACCGGCGGCATCGACCTGTCGGTCGGCTCGGTGTTCGCGCTCGGCGGGGTCCTCGCCGCGTACGCGGTGCGGTGGGGGACCGCGGCCGGACTCCTGGTGCCGCTCGCGGTGTGCGGCGCGATCGGCCTGGTGCAGGGCCTCCTGATCGCCCGCGTGCGGCTCGCGCCCTTCATCGTCACGCTGGCCGGCCTGCTCGGCGCACGGGGCCTCCTGCTGTCGATCTCGCACGAGGGCGCGACGACGTACCTGATCCCGCACGGCTCGTTGCTCGCCCGGCTCGGCCAGGGACGCCTGTTCGGTCTGGGCCAGCCCGTCTACCTGACCCTCGCCCTCTTCGTCATCGGGGCCGTGCTGTTGCAGCGGACCGGATTCGGCCAGGCGGTGTACGCCATCGGCGGCGCCGAGGACGCCGCCGCCCTCATGGGCGTACGGGTCGCCCGCACGAAGATCATCGTGTACGTGCTGTCCGGCACTCTGGCCGGGCTCTCCGGGGCGTTGAACGCCGCCCGCCTGTCATCGGGCGTCACCATCCTCGGCACCGGCATGGAACTCGACGTGATCGCCGCGGTCGTCATCGGCGGCACGCTGCTGACCGGCGGCGCGGGCTCGGTCAGCGGCACGATCGCGGGAGTGCTGCTCCTCGGCGTGATCCAGAACCTGATCAACCAGATCGGCGACCTGTCCTCCTCCTACCAGCAGGTCGTCAGCGGCGCGTTCCTGGCCGTCGTCGTGGTGGTGCAGACCTACCTCAGCCGAGCGCGCCGACTCTGACCGACCGGCCGGCGCGCGGCAACCCCGATGGCCGTAACCGGAACAAAATGATCGCTGATGCGAGGAGACCCAGTTTGTCTGACGTATCAAGCCGGATCAGCGCTTACGGGGCGATTCTGCGCACGCCCGGAGTTCTGGTTCCGGCGGCCGGCACCGTGCTGTCATCTCTGCCGATAGGAATGCTGGGGCTGGCGCTGCTGCTCCACGTGCGGGCCGGCAGTGGCGGCTTCGCGACGGCGGGCATGGTGGTGGCGGTCTTCGGAGTCGGGACCGGGCTTGGGATCGCTTCTCAGGGGCGGCTCATTGATCGGTCCGGTCCGAAGAGGGTGCTGCTGGTCGCCGCAGTGTGTCAGTCGACGGCGCTCGCCCTGATCGTGGTGCTTCCCGGGGTGGCAAGCGCCCCCTGGCAGATCGGTGCGTTGGCGTTCGTCGCGGGCCTGGCCGAGCCGCAGACAGGCGGCGCGCTCCGGTCAATGTGGCCCGCTCTGGTCGGCCCGGAACATCGAGCCGCGGCCTCCGCTCTGTCATCGATACTCTTCGAACTGGCGGTGGTGACCGGGCCGTTGCTCCTCACCGCGTTGCTCCAGGTCGCGACCGCTCGAGTATGTCTCCTCGTTGCGGCAGGTCTGTCGGCGGTCGGCACCACGATGGTCGCGCGCAGCCGTGCGGCTCTGGCCTGGCACGCCGTTGGCGATTGCGGGCGCAGTGTCCTGGGCCCTCTCGCCGTCCCGAGAATGCGCGTGATCGCGGGAGTCGTGGCGGCGCAGGGGATGGCGGTAGGCCTGCTGCAGGTGTCCTGTGCGGCCGTCCTCACGAAGCATTCCTGGCCGGGTGGTACGGGTCTTCTGTATTCGTTTCTGTCACTGGGCAGTCTGGCCGGCACCACCGTGTATGGAGTCTGGTCCCGGCCTACCGCCCATTGGTGGCAGCTTCCACTGCTGCTGCTCGCGCTGTCCGGCGCACTGACCGGTGCGGCCTTCGCGCCTGGGATCGTGCTCCTCTGCGGGTGGGTTCTCGTCGCGGGGCTACTCGTCGGCCCCGTGTCCGTCCGCTGCTTCATCGACGCCGAGCGGGAAACCCCGCCTGGCTCGCTGGCGGCCGCCGCCACGACGCTGACCGCCACGGGGCTGGCCGCGACATCATCCGGGACGGCCATGGCTGGAAAGCTCACGGATGTCGCCGGAACAACCGCTGCCTTGATGACTGCGGCGGCGTGCACGTTCGTGGCGGCGTTCGCCATGACGATCGGCGTTCGAGTGCGGAAGTTCCGGACACGAACTGCAATTCAATCGGATTCTGGTTGAGCTCCTTAACCATTTCGCCCAAGACTCTCCACGGTCGCAACCGCCGCTCGATGCGGCGACCACGAAGGGTGCTCCGCCGGCTCGGTCAGCGGCACGATGGCGAGCGTGCGCGACCTGTCCTCGAACAGGTCGTCAGCGGCGCGTTCCTGGCCGTCGTCGTGGTGTGCAGACCTACCTCAGCCGAGCCCGCAGACTCTGACCGACCGGTCGGCACGCGGCAACCCCGATGGCCGTAACCGGCCGGTGTAATTGTGGTCAGGGCGACCTGTTGATGCGCGTAGTCATGACTGTAAGACTCGCGATCATCGGATATCGGCGATCGGTCCTTGCGCGCTCCGCCGAGTCCGGTGTGATCGGCTCTCATCTCCCGGAATAGAGGCAATGATGAAACTGCAGGCTGCCCTTCTCACCGCACTCCTCACGTCCGCCGCACTGGCCCCACAGGCGATGTCCGCCCAGGTCCCCGCCGCGTCGCAGACCGTCTGCATGACCTCACCGACGCCGACGGGCTGGGTGGTGACCGGATACAGCGACTGGTACGCCTGTGGCACACCGTCCAATCCGTATTACAACTCCAAGGCCATCATGGACGCGACGGGAACGCCGTCCGGCGGTTCGGTGACCGCCTGCATGGCCCCCGGGCCGGCCGGGTTCTACGCGACCGCCTATTCGTACTCGTTCTCGTGCGAGATAACGAAGACGCCGAGCGGGACGTTCAACAACCAGGAGCAGCTGACGAACCTCAACGGGCGGCCGTCCGGCACCACCGTGACGATCTGCGGCATCCAGTCCGCACCCTCCGGATGGGTACAGGTCGCCATCGCCCAGAGCTACCTCTGCGTCTACGCGCGTTCGGGCGGCGTCGGCAACAACGCCGTGACCATCCGCAAATCCTGACTCCACATGGTCCAGCCGACCCGCTGACGCGCCCGGTGCAGCGTCGGCGGGTCAGCTGACGCTCACGCACGCCCACCGGTGTCAGTGCCGCGGCCTGATCACGGGGCCCGCGAGGGTGGCGGGCGGGACCGCCGTGGGCCGGCCGTCAGGCCGATGAGACGTATACCTGGACGACGCCGCCCGCCTCCCGTACGGCCAGCCGGGGCAGGGCCGGAATCGGCGCCGGAAGCCGGTGGTGGACAACGGCGCCGTCGAGCGCGAAGAGCGCCTGATGGCAGGGGCAGCGCAGCCGTGCGCCGCCCTCCACATGCAGGCGGCATCCCTGGTGCGTGCACACGCCCGAGACCGCGCGCAGCCGGCCGCTGTCGCGGGTCACGAAACCGGTGACACTGCCGGCGTCGAAGCTGCGCACCGCGCCGTCCGGCAGGTCGGCGGCATCTGCCACCGGATGCCACCTGCCCCTGTTGGGGCTCAGCGTGCCGTCACCCGGCGGCGTCGCGCCACGGGTGAGCGCATGATCGATCGACGCTCCCGCCACGGCACCGGTGGCGGCGAACGCGCCCCCGAGGACCAGTCGGCGTCCGACCGGCATCGGTGCTCGCGCGATGTCCGGCTCCGCCAGGCGACGGTGCAGGTCGGCGACGAACTCCTCGCGCGGCGCGTCCGATCCCGGCCGCGCGGCACGCAGCTCGATGGCGAGACGGAGCGCGTCGGCGTCCGCCTCCTCGACAGGGAAGGAGCGCGGGCGGCGGCCCTTCAGCAGATCCTCGACGTAACGCCGCAGACCCTTCATGGTCACCTCCCCATCCTGTCGTCCGGGCCATCGTCCCGGACGACCTCGGCCGCGAGTCTGAGCGCCCGGTGCTGCAGCACCTTCGCGTTGCCGATGCTGATTCCCAGTTCGCCGGCCGCCTCACGGATCGAGTACGACCGGAGGAACCGCAGCTCCAGGATGCGCCGGTACCGGTCGGGCAACGCCGCGAGGATCCTGGCCACGCGTTCGGGCGAACGACCGGTCTCGGGCGGCCGGCCGAAGTCGGCCGCCACACGTTCGATGTCGATGGCGGTGATCTCGTGCCCGAGCGTCCGGCGCCAGTGCGAGGCCAGCACGGAACGGGCGGTCGCCAGCAGGTAGGCGCGGACCTCGCCCACACTGGCAGAGGTCCGCAGCGGGCGCAGCGCGGCGAGGAAGACCTCGGCGGTGAGGTCCTCCGCGTCCGGCCGGTTGCCGACCTTGGAGAACATCAACCGGTAGATGCGGTTGACGTTGTCCAGGTAGATGGCCTCCCAGCCGGTGTAGGCCTCACCATCCACCAGGCGGAGCGGCGTCCGGGGCTCAGAAGAAGTCTCGGCATCCGGCCCCGGGCGCTCGCGCCTGCCCGGGATCCAGCGGTTCATGACCAGTCCCCCTCACCATCTTCACATGGCGGTCCGACCGGGGACTTATCCGAGCCTCTCGTCGCGGATCGCCAGGGCGTGGCCGCCTCGTACGTAGCCGACCTCCCGGATGCCGAGGGCGTGCCGCAGCCTGCCGGCCGGCAGGGTGACGGGGACGGGCCCCGGCCCGTCCCCGGGACGCGGCAGCGGGTAGGCGGTGGTCGTGGCGCTGTGAAAGGTGACGTTGCCCTCCGTCTTCGTGAACAGTTGGTGGATGTGGCCGTTGAGGCACGTCACCGACGCGAAGCGGCGCAGGAGGCTCAGCGCCTGCACGGAGTCGTCGGTCGCCCAGCCCCAGCTCGGGTAGAGCGCGAACATCGGGATGTGGCTGAACACGACGATCGGCGTGTCGCTGGACAGCCCGGCCACGTCCTTGCGGATGAAGTCGAGCTGCTCGGTTCCGAGATGCCCGAGCTTGCTCATGTGCAGCGTGTTCACCAGCGCGATGAAGTGCACGCCCCGAATGTCGAAGCTGTACCAGCCGTCGCCGCGGGTGCCGGTGCCGAAGGCCCGGCGGTACTTCTGGCCCGCGTCGTCGATGGAGTCGTGCTCGCCCGGCACCGTGAAGACGTGACCCGTCCTCATGCCGGTCATCATCTGCTTGACCTGGTCGAACTGGCCCGGCGTGGCCAGGTGGGTCAGGTCCCCGGTGTGGATGACGAAGTCCGGCCGGTGCTCCAGCGCGTCGATCCGGTGGAGCGCGTCGGAGAACGAGTCGGTGACGTCGGTGTTGGCCGTCCCGTGAAAGCCGATGTGGCTGTCGCTGATCTGGGCGAACCGCAGCGTGGCGTTCGAGGGCAGGGTGTCGCTCGATCCGGCGACACGGCTGACCACCTCACCGGCGGCGACCGCCAGGACGACCGCGCCGCCGAACCACGCGCTGTGCCTGAGCAGCTGGCGTCGCGTCATGCCCGCCGGGTCGTCGTTGGTGTCGGGAGGAGGGATGTCCGGCGCGTTCATGGCGTCACCACCACCGATCCGCGCATGAACGGGTGGATCGTGCAGGAGTACGGATAGCGACCGGGCTTCGTGAAGGTGTACCGGTATGTTTTTCCGGGCGTCAGCGGCGAGGAGCGGAACGAGCCGCCGTCGGCCGCCACCGTGTGCGGCTCCTCATCCTTGTTCGTCCAGGTCACCGTCGTACCGACCTTGACGGAGACCGACGCGGGTGCGAACGCGAAGCTCTTGATGGACACCGCGTTGGCGGCGACGGGCGCCCCTCGCGGTGCGGTTCCGGAGCCACCGGCCATCTTCATCCCGGGCATTTTCATCCCGGGCATCGCCTGGGCGGGCGCGCTCGCCCGCGGGGCGGATCGAGATGCCCCGGCCGAGGCGCCCTGCCCCCAGCCGCAGCCGGCCTGCAGGGCCAGCCCGCCGATCGCCAGGAGCGCCACGGGTCGGCGCCCGTGTGCGAGGTATGCGTAGAGGTTCATCTGTCGTCCCATCCGTTCCGCCTGGGCGGACGTTGTCGCGTATCCGCTGCTCGCGGACCTTCGATTACAGATAGGACCGGGGGTTACACCGCGTCCTCCGCCCGTAACCTCCGCGCCTATCTCTTGTCGAAGGCGGTCGGTACCGGTCGCCGCCTCGCGCCACCGACCAGTCCGCCGCTGCCGCTTCGGCCAGGGCCCTGACGGCGGCACGTACTCGACAGATCACCTTCACGCCGCGGATCGCCTCCGTGGCCCCGTTGACGATCTTTGGAGGTATGCCATGTGCTCCCACCGACCGCACTGCCCACCGGCCGACGCCGTCGACCGGGATGCCGCGCACACCGTCGCCTCCCATCCCGAACAGGGATGGAGCCTGCTCTGCAACGGCGTCGTCCTCTTCGACGACACGGGAGAGCTCCTGCCGGACGGCGGTGTCGTCCCGCCGCACCGCCCGACCGACGTCCATCGCGGACCCGTACCCGGGCCGCGGGTTTCGCGCCCTCGTCCGAGGCCGAACCCGGCAGGATACGTCTGCGTGTGCGGAGACGCAGCGTGAGCATCCGCTCGATCGGCGACCACGGGAGAAGACCGAACGCTACCCGAGTAACAGAGTGGCGCCAGCTCATCCGACTCGCCGTCGAGCCAGGGTTGAGTGATGCGCGGCCGGCAGCAGTGTGGCGCGGCGGCCAAAGGCCGTCGCGCCACAGGTGCGGTGTTTCGGGTGTTCGGGGCCACGGCGCGGCCGGTTTGCGGGGAGATCATGCCGGCGCACAGGCCGCGGCCGGCCAGTCCCTGTGCGATGCGTGGGATCGCGGCGAGGGTGTTGGCGGGCCACTCATGCATGAGGATGACCTGGCCGTTGACTTTGGGACTATCGCCCTTCCGAACCGCCGGGAAGAGGCGATAACCCCAAAGTCAACGGCATCTCATCCGGCTCGGTCTCAAGCCGGGGTTGACTGATGCGCGGCCAGCCGTGTCGCTGCGGAAGGGCTGAGCCGCCGGAAGATATGGGTGGAGACCGGCCGAATCGTCGCGCTGGGTCGTCGTTGATTTCGTATATGACGACCATCGAACAGCGTGCCCAACCCCGTCCGGCGTCGCGACTTTGTCAACCAATGGGGTGGTGGAGACGTCTGATTCCTGACGGCCGGCTGGGTGCTGGGCCGTGTGCAGGAGGGGTCACAAGCTATGGGTGCCATAATCAGCCTGACGGTGACGCTCGTCTCGGCGATGATCGCTATCACCATGATGGTGATCAAGTTCGGCATTAGGCTTACACTCATGCTCTTCAATGTCACGGCAAACGTGATCAAGGCTTCCGCGCGGCAATAATGCTCCGTGCTGGCGGCAGCCTTAAGATCGGTTGCCGTCGCTGTCGTCACCGCTGTAGTCGGAACTACATGTGCGGGCGCAGGTTTGACCCGGGGTGACGAGGCTGCGCGAGGGCTACTCGGGTGTACTGGGCTGGATGGATCGCACGGGTCGGCCGGTGGCCGAGGTGAGCTTGAGACGGCAGATCTGGATCTCCTGCTCGGCTCGCGTGATCTCTTTGCCTATGTCCCGCTGTTGTGGATAGGCGAGTCTCAGGACACCGTCAGATTGTGTTTATTCACCTCTGCAAGGGCACTTTTCTGTACGTCGGCCACCGTCGAGACCCAGATACTCCAGTCCGGCACCTGCTTGTATCCGAGTGTGGCCCAGAATTTATCGGCATTTGCCACCTCGGCCAACATTAACTGAACACCCGCCTTGAGGGCCATTCCCGTCGCGAGATACGCGGCCCCCGAACCATATCCTCTCAGTCGCTTGTCCTTATCAACCCTAGGATTCGCAAACCTGGCGACCGGTGTGTTCGCGGTCACCTGCAGGCCGGTTATCCTATCCACTTCACCGTAAGAGCTATCGGCAAGCGGCAATTCTCCCAACGGAAGAACATAAAAGGAGAAGTAGCCCACCTTCTCGCCATCGACGTACAGGGTGTACTCGTGCTCGTCCTTGGAGTTATGCGCCAGAGCGCATGTGACTGTCGCCACCATTCTCCGATCTTCTGCCATCGTTCTTGATCGCGGTGAGGCTCCCGTTATCCGGCGCAGGTCCTAGAGGGTACGGTAACGTGGAGAGTCCCGCCCCCAGTCCTCGGCACACTCATTTCCCGTGCCCGGTCAGGACGCCACGTAGAACCTCTCCGCTTCGCAGGCTCGGGGGCGTGGCGTCACCGTGATGACCGACCCCTGCTGGATGCTCGCGTTATACGCATAACATCCTGGCTGGCAACCGCAGTCAAGGGTCTGCGGCATTGAATTGTCCCCCGCAAATGAAGCGCGAGCGCAGGACACTAGGTACAGGAGTGCGCCGATCACGAAGTTCTGTTCATAGAGCGGCTCCGGCGTGGGGAGTCTGTGTACAAGAGCCCTGGCCAGAAGCGCCGCGTCGCGATGCTGTCCGAAGTGAGCGAGGGCGAAAGCCCGCGGCGAGCCTCGGCGGCCGGGCCAGGCCGTCGAGTTCCTGGCCGCAGGCTGATCTCCTCGACGCGCGGGGCAACCGGCCGGCAGCAGTGGTGGCGCGGCGGCCATGGGCCCCGCGCCGCGACTGCTGCGGTGTCTCTGGAGGTTCGGGGGTCAGCTCGGGGCCACGGCGCGGCCGGTCTGCGGGGAGATCATGCCGGCGCACAGGCCGCGGCCGGCCAGTCCCTGTGCGATGCGTGGGATCGCGGCGAGGGTGTTGGCGGGCCACTCATGCATGAGGATGATCTGGCCGTTGGTGAGCCGGGCGTTGGCCTGCACGATCGCGTCGGTGCTCGCGCCGTTCCAGTCCTGCGAGTCGACGTCCCAGATGATCTGGGTCAGGCCGTACTTGGCCTCGACCGACCGTAGCGTCGCATTGGTCTCACCGTACGGCGGGCGGAACAGCTTCGGCGTGCCGCCGCCCGCGTTGGCGATGGCCTGCTGGGTCCGGGAGATCTCCGAGTCGATTTGCGACTGGCTCTCCTGGATCAAGTGCGGGTGGGTGTAGCTGTGGTTGCCGATCCACATGCCGGCGCTGACCTCGGCCCGGACCTGGGACGAGTAGGCGGCGGCGTACTGGCCCTCGTTGAACATCGTGGCCCGCAGCCCGTTCTGCTTGAGTGCGTTGAGCAGGCTCGGGGTGTGAGCGTTCGACGGGCCGTCGTCGAAGGTGAGCCCGACGTATCCGTTGCAGGTGGCGGCGTGTGACGGGGTGGCGTTGACGGTGAAGGGGACGTTGCTCGCCACGGCCATCGCGGCGACGGCCAGTCCCGTGGCCAAGGAGCGGTTCGGCAGATGTGGTCTGATTCGCATGGCGGGGGTCCTCCTCTTGCTGGCGGCGCGACCGCAGTCGGTCTCGGGGGACGGGACGTTTATCAGCTCACCGTTATGTTGGAGTTGCCGCTGCTTTGATATCCTTCTGTCGCGAGGATCATGTAGTATTTAAAACTGCCCAGATTCATGCCATAGCGGGCCCACGCGTCGAAGTGGTTGCCGGTGGTTATGGTTCCGCCCGTCCTCTTCGACTGTCGGACGCTCCAGTACTGATTGAACGTTCGAGTGCCTTCAACGGAGGGGGCGTTGTATCGCGTGGTCTCGTAGATGTCGTACGTACCGCCGTCGCTGGTCGCGGTGCCCTTATACGTTCCCGTGGGCCGATAGGTGCCCCAGTTGTCGACGATGTAATACTCGACGAGTGGGTTCGACGTCCACCCATAGAGGGACAGATAGCCGTTGCCGGACGGATTGAAGCTGCCTGAGTAGTTCACGCTCCTGCGCCCGCCGTTAGCCCAGCCCTTGCCGGCGACGAAATTCCCGCTGTTGGTCCACGAGGTGCGGTAATTCCCTCCGGACCCTAGAGTCATGGAGACCGAGCCGCCGCCATCGGTCCAGAATGAATAGAAGTAGCCGTTATTGGTGCCGGTCTGATTTGTGGTTATGGTCGTGTCGGCGTTGGCGGTGCCGGGCAGCATCATCGCGGACGCGACCAGCGCTACGGCGCCGGCATGGCCGAGGAGGTTTCGGCGGCCGATCGGGTGGGCGGGGGTGTCGTTCATGTACATGCTTCCTCCTCGTGAACGCTGGCGGGGCCAGGCCGTGAACCCGCCACGAGAACCGTCGGCGGGCGACGACTCTGGCAGCGATCGATGGAGCGAGCATGCGTCTGATTCGAGATCGCGTCAACGATAGACTCCGAAATGTTTCGAACGTCTCATCGGTCGTGCGTTGTTATATCTGGCCACTGACGTGCACGTTCGGTGGCTTTGTTGGCGAAGTGCTCACTTGAAAACTGGTGAAAGAACGATCAATCATGCAGAGGATGCGAAAGATTTCGAAAGTGGATCGCCGCGACGCGGGACCGCGCGAACAGGGGGAACCCCCTGGTGCTCGGGTCATTGGTGGGTGCTTGGCTCTGTGGGGATGAGGATGGGGCTGAGCAGGTAGGGCTTGCGGTCGAGGTTGGCCTGATTGCCTCGCACTGCGGTGATCGCGGCGATCAGGTGGTCGATCAGGTCGGCGCGTTCCTGGTCGGTGAGCCAGAGTGCGAACTGCGTGTAGCCGAGTGAGTCGTTGACCGGGTCGGCGTCGGGTCGGTCGAGGTAGGCGTTGGCCTCGGAGAGCAGGACACTCATGGCGAGCGTGAAGGTGCGCCGGTGGTCTTGGAGGGTCATGGCCGCGGCTGCCCTGCGGTCGATGACGGGCCGGTCCCCGCGCAGGAGGTAGCCGCGTTCGATGATGCCGTTGACCCTCCGCTCGTCGGCCACCTCCAGGACGCCCGCCTCGGCCAGCAGCCCGACATGCCGGTAGACGGTGGTACGCGGCACATCCGCCAGATCCGCGCACAACTCGTTGGTGGTGCGCAGGCGTCCGCCCGACATCGCGTGCACGATACGCAGCCGGATCGGGTGCAGTAGAAGGTCGAGAGCATCCACAAGAGCGATGATCCCACATATGGTACTGTTCCCAAAAATGGGATCGTTGAGGAGGGCGCGATGCCGGCTGTAAAACCGCCACAGGGACGCCTCTACCGGGTCGAGGGCCACGACCTGCTGCTGCACACCGCCGGAGCGGGCACTCCAACGGCGGTGTTCCTGGCCGGAGCCGGAGCGGTCGGCCTGGACTACTGGCCCTGCCAGCAGCAGATCGCCGAGTTCACCACGAGCGTGGTCTACGACCGGGCGGGTACCGGCTGGAGCGACCGAAGCGCGAGCCCGGCGCGCACCGCCGCGGCGGTGGCCGACGAACTCGCCGCCCTGCTCACCGCGGCCGCCGTGCCCGGGCCGTACATCCTGGTGGGCCACTCCCTCGGAGCCGACTACGCACGCGTCTTCACCTCGCGCTTCCCCGCCCAGGTCACCGGCCTGGTCCTGGTCGAGCCCCACCACGAGGACTACAACACCTTCCTGCCGCCCGAACTCGCCGCCATCCACCAGTCCTTCGACCCCGGCCAGGCGCTCGCCGGCGAGATCCCCGCCGAGGTCATCGAGCTCTACCGGTCCCTGTTCAACCAAGAGATGGCCGCATGGCCGGACGAGATCCGCAAGCCCCTGGTCGAATGCCACCTCAGCCGCGAATGGCTGCAGACTGGGCTGGTCGAGGCCATGGCCGCCCGCACGCTGTATGAGGAACTCCGTGCGGCCGGGCCGCTGCCGGAGCTGCCGCTGATCGTCTTGACCGCCACCGGCATCGACCCATTCAAGACAGCGGTCTCCGGCGCGATTCCCCAAGCCCTGCTCCTGGGCGAGATCGAGGGCAAAACGCGGCTGTACGACCAGATCGCCGCCTCGGTCCCACGCGGGGAGAACCGCCTCATCGACGGCGTCGGCCACACCACCCTTTCCATGCGCCGCCCCGACGCCATCACCCAAGCAGTACACGACGTCATCGACCGTCGATGACGGCCGGCAGCGGCGGCCTTCGCAGGGGCTGGAGCTTCCTCAACCGACGCCAGCAGATGATGGCGCAGGCGAGGGTGAGGAAGGCTTGGTGGATGTCGTCGCGGATCTCCCAGCGGATGCGCAGGCGGCGGAACCAGTGCAGGAGCGCGAAAGTCTGTTCCACCACCCACCGGTGAACGCCGAGGCCGGAGCCGTGCTCGGCGCCGCGCCGGGCGATGTGCGGGGTGATCCCGACCGAGCGGACCTGGCGGCGGTAGGAGGAGTTCTAAGGATCGCTTAGCTAATCAGAGACGCTATGAGGCTTGCTGGGTGACGCGAGCGCGAACTGCCTCGCGCAGGGCTGTGGCCTCGGCTCCCAGCGCGGTCAGGACTTGGGTCGCGATGCCTTCGCCGTCTGCGAGCAAGCCGAGCAGCAGGTGCTCGGTGTCGATGCGCTGGTGCCCGAGGGCCTGTGCCTCGCGCAACGTCAGTTCGACGAGTACCTTCTTGGCGCGCGGGGTGAAGGGCGGCCGAGGGAAGCGGAAGGCACCAGGGCCGAAGGTGTCGTCGGCGTGGCGCTGGATCTCGACAACGTCGATGCCGATCGAGGACAGGGCGTCCTTGGCCTCCTGGCCTCCGGTCGCGGCGACCCCGGCCTCCGCTAGCAGCCGGACCGTCTCCTCGCGTGCCCGCTGCAGCTCAATGCCGTGCCCTCGAAGCACCTCGCTGGCCGTGCCTGCAGTACTGGCCAGCCCGAGCAGCAGGTGCTCGGTGCCGATGAAGTCGTGGCCCAGCGCAACGGCCGCGTCCTGGGATGCCGTCACGGCCCGCTTGGCGAGCTCGGTGAATCGTTCGAACACCACTTCAGTCCTCCTTGCCGGTGAGTTTGCGTCGGGTCGCATGCTTCTCGTGCACCGACTGCCTGCTGACCTGCAGTGCTGCCGCAATGCTCTGCCATGTCCAGCCCTGCTCACGGGCACTGTCTACGTGCAGACGCTCCAGTTCCTCCAGCAGACGCCGCAGCGCGACGACGGCTTGCAGTCCGATGGCGGGGTCCTTGTTGGTCACCTGTCTGGCCAGCGCGGCGGCCGGCGAGTCGTCAGCACCCATGCTGTCAGGGTGTCCTGACAGTCGCTTCGTGTCAAGACACCCTGACAAGGGGCTTCGGTCAAGCCGCCCGAACGACCGCCACGTGGGCGAACATTGCCTGACACGGCACTTCGGGCTGCTCAGCGCGGGGATTCGTAATCCCTGCTCCCATCGCTGTTGCCGCTGCTGTACGGGCGCCAGGCGTCGGCGGCCTTAGGAGACCTTGACGGAGTGGGGACCCACGCTCACGGTGATGTCCACGTGTCCACCCAGAGCTGTCGCGTAGGCACGGAGTGTTTCAAGCTCCATGACTTCGATCTTCCCGTTCTCGATCTGCGAGATCCGGGACTGCGATACGCCGAGGGCCCGAGCCAACTCGACCTGAGTCTTCCCGACGGCCTTGCGTAGTTCCTTGAGGTGATGTCCGGCCACATAGGCGTCGAGTTCAGCCCGCGCCTTGGCCTGGCGTTCGGGGTCGGCCAGTTCAGGATGCCGCCGATGGGCCTAGGCCTTGACGTCCTGCCAGTTGCGTCCGACGCTCATCGGCCGCCCTCCTTGTCCTTCTGTGCCCGATAGTCGCCACCCCGGGCCCCGTCCGCGGTCACGATGATCTTCGGATGGGTAGTTGTAGCCTGCATCCGGAAAGCGACTCCTCGATCAAGCAGACATCGCCGACCCATTCAAACGGAACGACAGACAAGCAGGGAAGGCGGAGCAGCATGCCCTCGCACGTTGACATCGATCTCGTCGTGTTCGACATCCTGGGGACCCTCGTCAACGAGCCCGGCGGACTCCACAACAGCATCCGCGAGCTGGCTCCGACCGGCAGCTCGATCCCTGGCCCGACACCATCGAATCCCTCGAACGACTCGCGCAACATTTCCCTCTCGTAGGCCTTTCCAACGCGAGCCGAGCAACGCTGACCCGCCTCAATGCCCAGGCCGGACTGCGATGGCACTGCCTGCTCTCGGCGGAGGACGCTCAAAGCTACAAACCTGCCCCTGACGTCTACCGGCTCGCTGTCGAAATCGCCGGCGGTGGTGCACCCGAACGCATTCTCATGGTCGCCGCCCACGCATGGGACCTCCGGGGCGCACAAGCACTGGGACTGCGCACGGCCTATGTCCAACGGCCGGTCGGAGACCCACCTCTCGCCACCGACTCATTCGACTACCACACCGCCGGCCTCGCTGATCTTGTGGCTGTGATTCTCGACCGTTAGCCCCGGTGATTCACGAATGCCGGAGTGGGCTGGCGATGCGCCACCTGTCGCTTATTCGGCCCACCCAATGACCTGGTCGACCTGGACATTGCGAAGGAGCGCGTTAGTGAAGTCGGCACCGGTGACATCGGTCCGGCCATGGGGGTGGATACCGGTGTTGACGTATCCGAGGCGGCTTCCGGTGAGGTCGGCGTCACGCAGATCAGCGTCACGCAGATCGCAGCCGGAGAATGCCGCGCCTCTCAACGATGCCCCCCGCAGGTCGGCGCCTTGCAGGTCACACATCTTGAACGAGCATCTGTCGAGGGTCGCGTGGCGAAGGTCGGCTCCGACAAATGAGCAGCGATCGAACCACAGCTGCTGCGTCCGCACCGACGTAAGATCCTGGCCGTCGAAGTTCTGCCGGTTGACGGCCGCCCTATAAAGAAGGGATCCCAGCGCCTGCCTCGGTGCCTCCGCGCGAGTCATGACCGCCATCATGTCCGCTCATCTGGGGCAATTTCTCGTACCGCTGAGCCGGTGACACGTCGAACGCCGCTGCGGGCGGGTCAGGATTTGTCGCGGTTCCGGTGAAGCCGGATGATGTCGGCGCCGAATGACCAGATGAGCGACGCCAGGGCGAGTCCGGTCGCGGTCGTCTCGACCGCTCGGGGGAGCAGGTCGGCGGCGACGATCGTCAGGATGATTCCCTGCAGTCCGGCGACGACACTGCGGGACCGGCGGGGCGTCAGTCGGGCGAGCAGCCAGTGTAGCCGCAGGCCCGCCGCCACGAACGCGTACCGCATGGCGCCGATCGCCAGCACCCAGACGCCGAGTGAGCCGGCGACGAAGACGCTGAGCACGAGGATCAGGAACGCGTCGACCTCCATGTCGAACCGGGCGCCCAGCGGGGAGGCCGTCCCGGTACGCCGGGCCACTTTCCCGTCGACGACGTCCAGTGTGAGTGCGACGGCGCTGATGCAGACCAGCAGCCCGGCCGGCGCCGGGTTGCGTACGGTGTCCGCGACGAGCGCGGTGACGCATCCGACGAGCGCCGTCCGCACCAGCGTCACGTGGTCGGCCGGGGCGAGCGAGCGTCGGCCGCGGCGGTGGAGGGCGAGGCCGAGAAGGGTGGCCGCCGTCGCGGCGTACACGACGCCGGCCAGCCAGCCGACGGCGCCGAGGCCGGTGGTCGCGGTCAGCAGGGCGAGCAGTGCCACCTGCGCGATCGCCCCGATGATGGGCGCCGGCGGGAACCGCCACCGGGAAGCAGGCCGGGTCTCGCTATAGGCTGGATCGTGATGTTCGGGGGACATCCGGTCGGTCGCGACAAGCGTGTCTATACGTCGCATCTTCGACCTCTCCGCAGGAAAACGCCTCAATCGTGGCGTGGGTGCGGGGGAGCCTACCCCTGACGCGGGCCGCCCGTCAGCGCCGAGCCGAGTGAACGACGAGCGCTCGGGTCGGTGTCGGAAGGACGATTGAGACGGCATTGAACCGATCACTCCGAATGCTCGTGTAGGAGGGCATGGCTCTCGAATCGGGAAGGTGCGCCGCGTGAGCGGGGCCGCGGTCAGCGGGTACGCCGTCGAATGGCTGGAGCTGCGTGAGGGCGCGGACGCGGCCGCCCGCGCGACCGAGTTGGTCCCTCTGCTCCGCCCGTTTCTGAGCGACGCGCCGCTGGTCATCCGGGACCTCGGGTGCGGCATCGGCTCCATGGGCCGCTGGCTCGCCGGTCGGCTGCCCGGTCGCCAGCACTGGATCCTGTGCGACCGCGATTCGGCACTGCTCGCCCAGGCCGTGACCCGGCCACCGCAGGCGGCCGCCGACGGCGGCCCGGTCACGGTCGAGGTCGAAGCGGGGGACGTCACCGAGCTGCGCGCTGCGGATCTCGCCGGTACGTCGCTGGTGACCGCCTCCGCGCTGCTGGACCTGCTCACCGCCGATGAGGTGGCCGGGCTGGCCGCTGCCTGCGCCGCGGCCGATTGTCCCGCGCTGCTGGCGCTCACCGTGGTCGGGAGGGTCGCGTTCGCTCCGGTCGACCCCCTGGATGAGGAACTCGGCGCTGCCTTCAATGACCACCAGCGCCGTACCGTCGACGGCGGCCCCCCGCATGATTCCGCCCCTGACGGCGCGTCCCGGCCGGCCTCCCGGCGGCTCCTCGGCCCGGACGCGGCCGACGTCGCCGCCGCTGCCTTCGAACGGGCGGGCATGACGGTCCACCGCCGCCCCAGCCCCTGGCAGCTCGGCCCGGCGCAGGGGAAGCTGACCGCGCAGTGGCTGGAGGGCTGGGTCGAGGCCGCCGTCGAGCAGCGGCCGGACCTAGCCCCCTCGGCGGAGTCCTACCTGCACCGGCGGCTCGCCGCCGGTGCGGCCGGCGCGCTGTCGGTCGTGATCGGCCACGAGGACCTCCTCGCGCTGCCTGCGGGGGACCGGTCGTGAAGCGGACGGTCTGGGTCTGGGTCCGTACGCTCATCGCCCTCGGCGTGATGGGTGTGCTCGTGCGGCGGCTCGGCACGCGGGCGGTCCTGGACGGGCTGCGGGTGATCGATCTGCGGGCGGTGTCCGCCGCGCTCGTGATCGGCCTGATGACGACGGTGCTCAGCGCCTGGCGCTGGTGCCTCGTCGCGTGGCGACTCGGTCTCCGGCTGCCCCTGCGGAACGCCGTCGCGGACTACTACCGCGCCCAGTTCCTCAACGCGGTCCTGCCCGCGGGCGTCCTCGGCGACGTCCACCGGGCCGTACGGCACGGGCGGCAGGAAGGCGACGTGGGCCGCGGCGTCCGGGCGGTCGTGCTGGAGCGGGTCGCCGGTCAGGTGGTGGTGGTCGCGGTCGTCGCCGTCGCACTGGCCGCGTGGCCCACGGCGCTTCCGCCGCGGTTCCACGACCTCGTCACGATCTCCGGGATGGCCGTCGGGGGGCTCGTGGTCGTCGTGTCGACCCTCGCCATCGTCGCCGGGGAGCGCTGGCGGGGGAGCGGCTCGCGATGGCGGCGCGCGTCGGCCGTCTCCCTCGGCGATCTGCGGCGCGGCCTGCTCGCCCGGGACGCCTGGCCGGGCATCGTCCTGCTGTCGGTGCTGTCGTTCGCCGGGTACCTCGCCCTTTTCCTCGTCGCCGCCCGAGCGGCGGGATCGACCGCCCCGCCGACCCGGCTGCTGCCGCTGATGATGCTGACCCTCCTCGCGATGGGCCTGCCGGTGAATGTCGCCGGCTGGGGGCCGCGCGAGGGAATGGCGGCGCTGGCGTTCGGTGCGGCCGGGCTGGGTGCGGCGCAGGGCCTCACCGTCGCGGTGGTGTACGGGGTGCTCGCCCTGGTCGCGAGCCTGCCCGGTGCCGGCGTGCTGCTGTGGCCGGCCCTGGTCAGGGCGTGGCCGACGCCCGTACGCGCACCGGTCGCCCGCCCGCTGCCGCGCCGCATCGGCGATGCCGGGATCGACGCATGAACCTTCGCGGGACGCCGCCCGTGTCTATAGTCGGCGCCGCCGCTCGTCCGGTAGGGACGGGGATGGGCGGCGGCATCCGACATCGCAGGGATCCGTACGGAGGGGTTAAGTGTCGTTCTTCGCGCGCTTTGACCGGTTGAGGGCTCGAGGCCGGGTGGTCGCGGACGAGCACCCGGAGGTCACGGAACCCGGCGACGGTCCCGAGGTTCCGGCGGACGCCCGCCGGGACGCTGACGGCGCGGACGGTGGTGGGGCCGACGAGAGCTCGGGGGATCCGGCAGACGGTCGTGGGGACGGCGACAGCGCGGACGGCCGTCGCGTGAGGCACCCGGTCGCCGCGCGGGTGACCACCGCGCTCGCCGCCGCGTTCGTGGTGGCGGCTCTCATCGCTCCGGACGACGCCACCCGGCTCACGCTCCTGGCGTTCGTTCGCATCCCGGTCGAGGGACTGATCGGCGTCGTACTCGTCCTCTTCCTGCCGGGGCGGGCCCGGCGGGTGGTGGCGGCGCTCATCGGGGCGGCCCTCGGCGTGCTCGCCATCGTCAAGCTGCTGGACCTGGGTTTCTCCGTCGTGCTCGCCCGGCCGTTCAACCCGGACTACGACTGGCCGCTGTTCTCGGCCGGCCTGGAGTTCCTCAGGACGTCGGCCGGTGAGGCCGGGGCGATCGGCGCCGTGGTGGTGGTCGCGCTCCTCGCCGTCGGGCTGCTGGTGCTCGCGGCGCGGTCGGTTCTGCGGCTCACCCGTGTCCTGGCCCGGCACAAGATCGCGACGACCCGAACCGTCGCGGCCCTCGCGGTCGCCTGGGTGGCGTTCGCCGTGTTCGGCGTGCAGATCACGCCCGGCGTGCCGGTCGCCGGGCACACGTACGACCACTCCCATCAGGTGCTGGTCGGCCTGCGGGACCGGAAGGAGTTCGCGAAGGAGGCCGCGGCCGTCGACGCGTTCCGTGGGACTCCGGCGCAGAACCTGCTGACCGGGTTGCACGGCAAGGACGTCATGCTGGTGTTCGTCGAGAGCTACGGGCGCGACGCCATCGAGGATCCGAAGTTCGGGCCCCAGGCCGACGCGGTGCTCGACGCCGGGACCCGCCGGCTGGCCGCGGCCGGATTCGGTGCCCGGAGCGCGTTCCTCACCTCGCCGACGGCGGGCGGCGGCAGCTGGCTGGCCCACTCCACGCTGCTGTCCGGGCTGTGGATCGACAACCAGCAGCGCCACGACACGCTGATGAAAAGCGACCGTTTCACCCTGAGCCAGGCGTTCCGGCGCGGGGGCTGGCGGACCGTCGCGGTGGAGCCGGGTAACACCCGGCCCTGGCCGGAGGGATCGTCGTTCTACGGGTACGAACGGATCTACGACCGCTGGAACAACGGGTACCACGGGCCGCTGGTCGACTGGGGCACTGCGCCGGACCAGTACACCCTGTCGGCCTTCCACCGCGCCGAGCTCACGGCGCCCCACCGCCCGCCCGTGATGGCGGAGATCCCGCTCACCTCCAGCCACGCGCCCTGGGTGCCCACACCCCGGCTCATCGACTGGAAGGCCGTCGGTGACGGATCGTCCTTCGGCCCCCTGGCCGCCGCCGGTGACCAGCGTGAGGCCGTCTGGCGGAGCCTGACCCGGATCCGCGCGGCGTACTGGGGGACGATCGAGTACTCGCTGAACACCCTCATCTCGTACGTGGAGACCTACGGCGACAAGAATCTCGTCATGGTGTTCCTCGGTGACCACCAGCCCACCCCGCTCGTCACCGGGCCGGGCGCCGACCGCGACGTGCCGATCACGATCGTCGCCCGCGACAAGGCCGTGCTGGACCGGATCTCCGGGTGGGGCTGGCAGGACGGCCTGCGGCCCGACCCGCATGCCCCGGTCTGGCGGATGAACGCCTTCCGCGACCGGTTCCTCACCGCCTTCGGCCCGCAGCCACAGCCGACCCGGACGTCCGCCCTACCGGCGCATTGACGCCCGTTCCGCAGGTCGCCAGGCCTCCGTGGCGCCCGTCGGAGCGACCGCGGGCCGCCGGTGGTCCGGAGCACCTCGCAGCGGCCGGCCGTCAGCCGGCGGACCGCCGCCGGTCCGCGGAGGAGAGCGAAGCGCCGTTCAGGAACCGCTCGATGGGGAGGGTCGCCGCGCCGAGCGCCACGGCCTCGGGTCCGAGCCTGCCCAGCTCGATGGACGTCTCGGAGAACGCGTGCGCCAGCGAGTGCCGGCGGGCCGCGTCGCGGATGGCCGGCAGCAACCGCTCGCCGAGCAGTAGGCCGGCCCAACCGCCCAGGATGATCCGCTCCGGGTTGAAGAGGTTGATCAGATCGGCGAGGCCGGCTCCCAGGTAGAGCGCGGTCTCCTCCAGGACCCGCCCCGCCTCCTCCTCGCCGGCCGTGGCCGCGTCGAGCAGGGCGGCCAGCGCGGACTCTTCGTCCTGGCCGGGCAGGGCCCGCCCGTAACGGTCGAGGACGGCCTCGGCCCCGACATAGGCCTCGAGGCACCCCTTGGCCCCGCACCGGCACTCGCGGCCACCGACCATGATCGTCGTGTGGCCCCACTCTCCGGCGCTGGACGTCGAGCCCCGGTGCGTCCTGCCGTGCGCGATGATGGTCGCGCCGACACCGGAGCCGATCAGGCACACCACCGCGTGCTGGGCGCCGCGCCCCGCGCCGAACCACATCTCGGCGCGGCCCATCGTCTTGGCGCCGTTGTCGATGTGCAGCGGGAGGTCGGTGCCGGCGCGGAGCAGGCGCTCGAGGGGAACCGCCTCCCAGCCGTACGTCTGGCCGTGCACGAGCACCTCGTCACCCTGCTCGACCACTCCGGGAACCCCGACGCCAACCCCGAGGACGGCCGAGGAGTCCACGCCGGCGTCCGCCAGCACCGCGGACAGCCCGGCCAGGATCCGGTCGACGATCACCGTGACGCCGTGCTCGCGGGGATCGAGCGGGTAGTCGGCCCGGGCCCGTTCCTCCATCGCCAGGTCGAACAGCTCGACGCGGACACGGGTTTCGCCGACGTCCACGCCGATGACGTATCCGTGGTCGCGGTTCATCCGCAGCAGGACGCGGGGACGGCCTCCGTCGGAGTCGATCGCCCCGGCCTCGGCCACGAGGCCCTCCTCGATCAACTCGCGGATCACGTTGCTGACCGAGGCGGGGGACAGGCCCGTCGCCTGGCTCAGCTCCTGGCGCGTGCAGGGCTGGTCGAAGTAGAGCGACCAGAGCAGCACCGACCGGTTGTCACGCCGGAGATCCCGGACCGTGCCTCGCCGCCGCTCTGGTGTGACGTGCTCCCGCATACCGACCTCCCCGATTAGTTCAGATCTTATAACAAGGAGTCGAAAAGCTGCGCTGCCGGGCGTTACGACCTCTTGACGGCCGATGACCGCCGGGGTTAAATCACGTCATTAATTAAGTCCTGTGTAAAGACGGCTGCCTCGCGCGTCGACGTCGCCGCGCTCCCATCCCGCCTCCGCTCCCCGCCACCCACCGGGAGACGTCATGAAACCCGTCCTCACCCCAGGCCTTCGTACCGGGCCGCGGTCCCATCGCCCCTTCCCGTCGGTCGTCGCGGTCATCGCACTCCTCGCCGGTCTCCTCGTCGGCCTCGCACCGGCCGCGAAGGCCGCGTCCTGCGGCACCTCCGACGCGGCGCAGGGGCGGCCCGCCACCGCGTCCTCCACCGAGAACGCCGGACTCCCAGCCGCGAACGCCGTCGACGGCGACGGCGGCACCCGCTGGTCCAGCGCCTTCAGCGACCCCCAGTGGATCCAGGTGGACCTCGGATCGTCCCAGGACATCTGCCAGGTGGTGCTCCAGTGGGAGACCGCCGCCGGCAAGGCCTACCAGATCCAGACCTCGCCCGACGGATCCACCTGGACCACCGTCTACTCCACGACGACCGGCCAGGGCGGCACCGAGACCCTGAACGTCACGGGCACCGGTCGCTACGTCCGCATGTACGGCACCGCCCGCACCACCGGCTACGGCTACTCCCTCTGGGAATTCGCCGTCCACACCACCTCCGGTGGCGGCGGCACGCTGCCCGGAGGCGGCGACCTCGGGTCGAACGTCATCGTGTTCGACCCGTCGATGTCGTCCGCGACCATCCAGAGCCGGCTCGACACCGTCTTCAAGCAGCAGGAGAGCAACCAGTTCGGCAGCGAGCGGTACGCGCTGCTCTTCAAGCCCGGCAGCTACAACGTCAACGCGAACATCGGCTTCTACACCTCGATCGCCGGGCTGGGCGCCTCGCCCGACGACGTCACCATCAACGGCGGCGTCACCGTCGACGCCGGGTGGTTCAACGGGAACGCCACCCAGAACTTCTGGCGGTCCGCGGAGAACATGGCCGTGCAGCCGACCGGCGGATTCGACCGATGGGCGGTGTCCCAGGCCGCGCCGTTCCGCCGCATGCACATCAAGGGCGACCTGAACCTCGCGCCGACCGGCTACGGCTGGGCCAGCGGCGGCTACATCGCCGACACCAAGGTCGACGGCCAGGTGCAGCCGTACTCGCAGCAGCAGTGGTTCACCCGCGACAGCCAGATCGGCGGCTGGCTGAACGGCGTGTGGAACATGGTGTTCACCGGCGTGGCGGGCGCGCCCGCGCAGAGCTTCCCGAACCCGCCCTACACCACCGTGGCCAACTCGCCGGTGACGCGGGAGAAGCCGTTCCTGTACGTCGACTCCTCCGGCGCGTACCGGGTGTTCGTACCCGCGCTGCGGAAGAACTCCCAGGGCACCACGTGGAGCGGTGGCAGCGCCGCCGGCTCGTCGCTCCCGCTGAGCCAGTTCTACGTCGCCAAGCCCTCCGACAGCGCGGCGACCCTCAACCAGGCGCTGGCCCAGGGCCTGAACCTGCTGTTCACCCCGGGCGTCTACAAGATCGACCAGACCCTCAACGTGACCCGTGCGGACACGGTCGTCCTCGGCCTCGGGTACGCCACGCTGGTGCCCCAGAACGGCGTCACGCCGATGTCCGTCGCCGACGTGAACGGCATCAAGATCGCCGGGCTGCTCTTCGACGCCGGCTCGGTGAACTCGCCGAACCTGCTCCAGATCGGCCCGAGCGGATCCACCGCCGACCACTCCGCCGACCCGACCTCGATCCAGGACGTGTTCTTCCGGATCGGCGGCGCCGGCGTCGGTAAGGCCACCAACAGCCTGGCCGTCAACAGCAACAACGCGATCATCGACCACATCTGGGCGTGGCGGGCCGACCACGGCTCCGGCGTCGGCTGGACGAGCAACACCGCCGACACCGGTCTCATCGTCAACGGCAACGACGTCACGGCGTACGGCCTGTTCGTCGAGCACTACCAGAAGTACGAGGTCGTCTGGAACGGCGAGCGCGGCCGGACCTACTTCTTCCAGAATGAGATGCCGTACGACCCGCCGAACCAGGCCGCCTGGATGAACGGCTCGACCAACGGCTACGCGGCCTACAAGGTGGGCGCGAACGTCACGACGCACGAAGGGTGGGGCCTCGGCAGCTACTGTTACTTCAACGTCGATCCTTCGATCCACGCGGCGCACGCCTTCGAGGTGCCGAACGCCTCCGGCGTGAAGTTCCACGACCTGCTGACGGTGTCCCTCGGCGGCAACGGCACGATCGACCACGTCATCAACGACACCGGCGGTGCCGCCCAGGGCACCGCGACCACCCCGGTCAACGTCGTCAGCTACCCGTGACCCGCTGATCAGCACCTCATGTGATCTCTCCCGGCCCGCGCGGCACGCGGCCGCGCGGGCCGTTTCACCCAGCCGAAGGGACCCGCCCCCTCACCGAGGAGAGCCATGCACTCCGCCCTCTCCGGCCGGAGGCACGCGCCGGCGCGCCGTTCCTCCGTACTCGCCCTCGCGCTGTTCCTGCTGATCGCCGTGTCACCCGCCGCACGCGCCGCGACCTCGCCGTCCACCCACGCGCGTACCGCGGCGCCCGCGCCGCCGCCTCCTGCGGCACCGATGACGCCGCCAAGGGCCGACCCGCCACCGCGTCCTCAGCCGAGGGCGCCGGGTTCGCCGCGGCCGACGCCGTCGACGGCGACACTTCGACCCGCTGGGCCACCGAGATCGCGGCGACGATCGACGCGGACAGCATGCGGATGCTGCGTAAAGAACGCCGGGCGGCACTGCTCGTCGACGTTGCGCGAGCGTATGGCCAGGTCGGCGACCGAGATCGGGCAGTACGGGCGCTGCTCGAAGCCGAGACCACGGCGTCCCGGGAGGTACGCTGCCGACCTGTGGCACAAGCGACGATTGCCGATCTGCTCCGCCGTTCGCGGAACGCGCCGCCGTTCGAACTCGCCCGGCTCGCCGAGCGGGCCAGGGTTCGGGTATGACCGCCCGGGTGCTGTACGTCATCGTGTGCGCGGCGCCGCCGGCGCGTGAGGTCGCCACGTTGGTGCGCCCGGCGCAGGAACGGGGCTGGAACGTGTGCGTGCTCACGACGCCGTCAGCCCGGCGCTTTGTGGACGTGGCCGCGCTCCAGGGGCTCACCGGGTATCCGGTGCGCAGCGAGTACAGGGAGCCGGGGACTCCGGATGTCCTGCCACCGCCGGACGCCGTCATTGTGGCACCTGCCACGGTCAACACCATCAATAAGTGGGGTGCGGGCATCTGCGACACCCTGGCCCTGGGCATCCTGGTGGAGGGCATCGGCAAGCGATTGCCGATCGTGGCGCTGCCGTTCACGAACCGCGCGCACGCCGCCCACCCGGCCTTCGCCGAGAACGTCGGGCGGCTGCGGTCGTGGGGAGTGACCGTCCTGTTCGGCCCGGACGTCTACCCGCTGCACGCCCCTGGCATGGGCAGCGACCACCTCGATCAGTACCCTTGGACGATGGCACTCGACGCGATGGAGGACAGACCCGCCGGATGGGATTGACCCGGCTCACGGCAGGGGCCCGCGAGACGGGCCCGTCATCGCGGCCGGACAGCGCGGAATCCCTTGCACTATTCCGGACAAGGCCGGCCAGGCCCGCAACCGCAAGAAACTCGGCTCCAGCGGCGGCCGTCCACCAAAGTTCGACAAGACCGACTACGAGGAGCGCCACGCGGTTGAGCGCGGGATCAACCGCCTCAAGCGCCACCGCGCGGTCGCCACCCGCTATGAGAAACCCGCCGTCCGCTACGAAGCGACCGCAGCCGTCAATGAGTGGTTGTGACCCCTTCATCTCGCCTGCACGGGGCGTTGGTGGCGAGCAGTTGCTGCAGGAGTTCAACGATGAGATCGGGCTGTCCTACGAACGGGGAGTGGCCCGTCTGCCACTCGCGCACGTTGGTGCAGCGCGAGGCCATCGTCCGCTGCAGGCCTGGGTCGATGGCCCGGTCCTGCGCGCAGACGACGTAGGTGGAGGGAGTGTGCTTCCAGCTGTGGCGCTCTGGGGCTCCTCGCCCACAGCCGGGGGCTTGCGCACGCAGTAGGCCAACCGCCCAGGCGGCGAGGGGTTTGGGACAGTCGCCATAGAGGGTGGCAGCAGCCCGGTCGGGGTGCAGGCTGGTCGAGCCGTCGGGCTCAGGGTTGATCGCGTCCTGGAGCTGCGGGGACGCCCCACCCAGACCGGCCGCGCTCTCGCCGACGTCCAGCACGAAGGCCGCCAGATAGACCAAGTGTCCCGCTCCACGCACCCCGGTGATCACCGACCCACCGTAGGAGTGACCGAGCACAATCGGAGGCTCCTGTAGCGCGTCGATGGCAGCCTGGACCACAGCTGTATCAGCGAGCAACGAGCCCCGGTGGAGCTCGGGAACGACAACCTCGGTTCCTGCGGTCCGCAAACGCTCTGCCACCACGGCGAAGTGCTCGGGACGGTGATACAGGCCGTGAACGAGTACCACGGCGGCCAATTCGCCCGCCTCCTCATGTCGGCGTCCGGCCAGTGATCTTAGCTCCGGACCATGGCTGGCCATGACTCACCACCTTGATCTACTTCCGATACACGCCGTAACAGAGTCTGCCGTCGGCTGGTCAGCTGCATGATCCGATGACGGAGCGTGGTTCGGCAGTTGTGAGCAACTCGGCCTGGGCGCCTCCGGGGCGGGATAACGCCACAGTCGGGTATCGGAACTGTCGGAATGCCTGTCCTTCACGGCTTCTTGCGGGCGATCAGTACTTCCAGGGCGACCGGTTCGATGAACCGGCCTCCTTGATCGAGTCCGTGCAGCGCCTCGGTGACTGCTCCTTCGAAGGCGGTCTGCCGGTCTCCGAGGAGGCGCCGGATCGGCAGTGATGTCGAGGAGAGGTAACCGATGACCTGTTCAGGTGTCCACGCCCGTTCGAAGGCGTGAACGATGCGGTCGAGGTGGCGGAACGACGAGCGGGCCAGGATCATCTCGTGTGGCTCGTGAGCACCGGCGACGTTCTCACGACGAATATCGGGGACTGGCCCTAGGAAGCGGTGCTGCACTTCTTCGACGGCTTGCTGCCATGCGGTCGTCGGCCGCACCAGGCAACTGTCGTTAGCTATCACGAGGCCGCCGCCGTCATCGACCATCTCGGCCAGAACGGACAGGACCTGCCGGCGGTCCATCCAGTGAAACGATCGGCCCATGGTCACTAGCCGGAACCGTCCGAGCCGGCTCGAAAGGTCCGTCGAGGCGCCGAGGGACCAGGTCACATTGGTGGCCCGGGCTATCTGTGCTTGCCTGGCGGCTTCAGCGAGCATCTCGGGTTCGGGATCCATACCCACTGCCTCGGCGACGTGCCAGGACAGGGGGATGGTCAACTGGCCGGTTCCGCAGCCGAGATCGAGGAGCCGTCCGGTTCCATCAAGGTGGAACCGTTCGATTACATCGTCGAAGAAGATTCTCGGGTAGCCCGGGCGGTAGCGCGCGTAATACGCAGCGGTGCCCGCGAATAGGCTCCGATTGGGCGAGTCATCTGAGTTCGTCACCATTCACCGTTGTATCTCATACGGTTTCCGGCGGCTGACATTGGCGGCGTAGGTCATCCAGTCGCCGGAGGAGGTGCGTTGCCGCTGGATGGCGAGTCCCCTTCGACATGTTCGTCGCTCACGGAGATGGTCAGAATGCCAGCGTGGACCAATCGATGGTGATGGGGATGGGGTTGTCGACCGACGGCGTGTCGCCGGCCTCGTCCCGCATGAACGTCCCTACGTGCTTGTAGAGCATCGTCGCGCGGTCCAGCCGGTAGCGCTCGATGACGGACACGCCGGTGTTGTCGAGACGGACGATCCAGTAATGCGGGACACCGGCTTTGGCGTACTCTCCTGGCTTGTCGGTGGTGTCCTGGGTCTCCGAGCCAGGGGAGACGATCTCGACCACGAGCAGGGCGTGCTCTGCGCGGAGGCGCTCGCCGCGCTCGCGGTCCAGACAGCGGTACAGCACCACGTCGGGCCGCCGGTTCAGCAATGGTACGTCCCGCAGCCGCAGGTCGACGTCGTTATTGACGGTGACGCAGCCGTGACCCCGGTCCATCGCGGTGCGCGCGTGCGCTTCGATGACGTTCGCCAGGCGCCTTCCGGCGGTCTGATGGTCGGGGGTCGGCGCTTCGCAGTAGACGATGTAGCCGTCCACGATCTCGATCGCCTTGGCGATCTCTTCGGGCAGTGCCTCGTACTCCTCCGCGGTCACGCGGGAGGGCTGCGGGCGGATGCCGCGGAGCCAGCTGTCGTCCGGCAGGACGTGCATCCGGCCTCCCACGGTCTCGTACTCAACGCGCTCAGCTTACCGAGCGATCGAGTGCGGCGGGCCGTGGCGGGCCCGAGGGGCTGGGCTGGCGCGGCCTGTGGCACAGCGCGGCCCTCGCCGGGAGGCGACACCGGCGAGGGCCGCGGTCTATGGCCGGGCACGGGAGCAGCCCGGCAGGTCTTCGTCAGACGTCCGCCCGCTCCCGGTGGGAACGGATTAGATCGGCGTAGCGGAGCCCGCTGTCCTTGACCGTCCGCTCCTGTGTCGCGAAGTCGACGTGGACCAGGCCGAAGCGGGGGGCGTAGCCGGCCGCCCATTCGAAGTTGTCCAGCAGCGACCAGGCGAAGTATCCGGCCAGCGGTGCGCCGCGCCGTACCGCCGACGCGCACGCCGCGAGATGCTCTTCCAGGTAATCGGCGCGCTCGGGGTCGTGCACCCGCCCGCCGCCGACGGTGTCGGTCCACGCCGAGCCGTTCTCGGTGACGTACATCCGGGGCGGCCGGTACTCCTCGGCGACCCGGGTCAGGATGCTCTCCAGCCCGTCCGGTTCGATCACCCAGTCCAGCCCGGTGAGCCGGCGGCCGGCCGGGGTGGTCTCCCGGACGTACGGCGGCGCCCCCTCGGGGTCGTCCGCGACGACGGCCGGCCGGTAGTAGTTCACCCCGAGCCAGTCCAGCGGTGCCCCGATGACCTCCAGGTCGCCGGGCTGTTCGGGAAGGTCGACTCCGTACACCTCGAGCATGTCGGCGGGGAAGCCCCGCCCGAAGACCGGGTCGAGCCACCAGCGGTTGGTGTGCCCGTCGAAGCGGGCGGCCGCTGCCGCGTCGGTGGCCGAGTCACCGGCGGGCTCCACCGGGTTCAGCAGGTGCACGATGCCGACCTGCGCGCCGGGCACGGTGGCCCGCAGGGCCTGCGCCGCCAGCCCGTGGCCGAGGAGCAGGTGGTACGACGCGGGTACGGCCGCCTTGACGTCCGTGAGGCCCGGCGCGTGGCGGCCTTCGAGGTGGCCGATCCAGGCGGCGCACATCGGCTCGTTCAGAGTGGCCCAGGCGGTGACGCGGTCGCCGAGCCGTTCGGCGACGCACGCGGTGTAGTCGGCGAAGCGCCGGGCGGTGTCGCGGTCGGTCCAGCCCCCGGCGTCCTGCAACACCTGCGGCAGGTCCCAGTGGTAGAGCGTGGGGAACGGCGTGATGCCCGCGTCGAGCAGGGTGTCGACGAGACGGTCGTAGAAGGCCAGCCCGGGAGGGTTCACGGGACCGGCCCCGCCGGGCATGACGCGCGGCCAGGCGATGGAGAATCGGTAGGCGGTCACGCCCAGCCGCTTCATGATCTCGATGTCCTCCGGCCAGCGGTGATAGTGGTCGCACGCCACATCGCCGTGGTCGCCGCCGTCCACCTTCCCCGGGGTGTGGCTGAAGGTGTCCCAGATCGACGGGGACCGGCCGTCCTCGTCGACCGCGCCTTCGATCTGGTAGGAGGAGGTCGCCACGCCCCATGCGAAGTCCACGGGGAGCGGGCTGAGGTGATCCACGGAGTGCCTTTCTGCGGTGGTGGGAGGGCGTTCACTTGACGGCGCCGGCGGTGAGACCGGCGACCAGGTAGCGCTGCAGGAGAAGGAATCCGGCGACCACTGGCACGCTGACGACCAGCGAGGCGGCCATCACCTGGTTCCAGTACACGTCGGTCTCGGTCGCGTAGGCGCGCAGGCCGATGGCGAGGGTGCGGGTCGTGTCGTTGGTCATGACGGACGCGAACAGCACCTCACTCCACGCGGTCATGAAGGCGTAGATCGCCACGGCGACGATGCCGGGGAGCGACGCCGGGACGATGACGCGGAACAGCGCGCGGAGCGGGCCGCACCCGTCCACGAGCGCGGCCTCGTCGAGTCCCCGGGGGATCGAGTCGAAGTAGCCGACGAGCATCCAGATGGAGAAGGGGAGCGAGAAGGTGAGGTAGGTGAGGATCAGCCCGCCGCGCGATCCGTACAGGGCGATCCCGGTCGCGTTCCCGATGCCGACGTAGAGCAGGAAGAGCGGTAGCAGGAACAGGATTCCCGGGAACATCTGGGTGGACAGGACGGTGATCGTGAACACGCGCTTGCCGCGGAAGCGGTACCGGCTCACGGCGTACGCCGCGAAGATCGCCACCACAACGGACAGCCCGGTCGCCGCGCTCGCCACGACGATCGAGTTGACGAAGTAACGGCCGAGCGGGATGGTCCGCCAGATGTCGACGTACGGGCGGACGGTGAGGTGCTCCGGGATCCAGCGGAACGCACCGGTGACGTCCCGCAGCGGCTTGAGCGAACTGCTCAGCATCACGTAGACCGGGAGCAGCGAGAAGACGGTCAGCAGCGTGAGGACGATCCGCCGGGTCCAGACGAAGGACGGCGGCGGCGCCGTCGGCGAGCGCTCAGGCACGGTTCCTCCTCGTTCGGTTCGTGACCAGCAGGTACCCGGCCGTCACCAGGGACAGGAACAGGAGCATGAGCACGGACATCGCCGAGCCCGCGCCGAAGTTCCAGGTGACGAACGAGGCCGAGTAGATGTGCACGGAGATCAGGTCCCCGGCGGCCGGCGCCGACCGGCCGAACAGCACGTACGGCGTCGCGAAGTCGTTGAACGTCCACAGGAACAGCACCAGCACGAGCACCTGGTTGATGGACCGCAGCGACGGCATCGTGATCAGCCGGATCTGCTGCCAGATCCCGGCACCGTCGATCGCCGAGGCCTCGTACAGCTCACGCGGGACGTTCTGCAGGCCGGCCATCACGCACAGGAACGCGAAGGGCCAGTTACGCCAGACGGAGACCACCAGCAGGGAGAAGAAGCTGTTGTCGCCGATCAGCCAGAACGACGGCTTGCCGGTGACGCCCAACTGGTCGTGCAGGACGTGGTTCACCAGCCCGTTGTCGTGCTGGAACATGAACGCCCAGACGATCACCGAGGCGTACAACGGCAGCGCGTACGGCGTGAGGAACACCGCGCGCAGCACGCCGCGGCCGCGGAAGCGGTCCTGCATCAGGATGGCCGCCGTCGTTCCGAGCAGCCAGCACAGGCCCACGGCCAGCACGGTGAAGGCGCAGGTGACCAGGAAGGAGTCGAGCAACGCCCGGCCGATCGGCGCGTCGAACCTCACGGCCACCCGGTAGTTGCCCGCGCCCGTCCAGGGCGCCCCCCACCAGTGGCGGATGTAGAGCTGCGTGAGCTCCTTGAAGCTCATCACCACGCCGAGGACCATCGGGATGACGTGGACGATGAGCTCGAAGAACAGCGCGGGCAGCAGGAGGAGGTAGGGCAGGCCGCCTCGGCGGACCCGCTCGGGAATGTGGAACAGGCCTCTCCGGCCGCGCCCGGGACCAGAGTCCCGGCCGGCCGGAGGCGCCTGACGGTCTACGGTCGTCGTCATCGGTGGTGGCACGCCTACATCTGCTGCTGGGCCTTGGCCAGCCTGGCCTGGACGGACTGCGTCGTCACCGGGCGGCCGGCCGCGGCGTCGGCGAGCAGGTCCTTCACCGCGCCGCCGACGAGCTCTTCGAACTGCGACTCCTTGGGCACCTGCGGGAGCGGAGCGGCGCTGGTCGCGATGACGTTGCGCAGGACGGTCAGCTCGGGCGTGGAGAAGGCCGGGTCCTGCGACGCGGTCTTGACCGGCGGGATCGATCCGTACTCGCCGTTGAGCTTCTTCTGCTCGGCGTCGCTCGTCATGAACTTCACGAACTTGAGCGCGCCGTCGAGGTTGCCGGAGTTCTTGAAGACGGCCATGTTGATGCCCGCGACCATCGAGTCGATGTTCTGGCCCGGTCCGGGCGTGCCGGACTGGACGGGCACCGGCGCCACGGCGTACTGGTCGGGCTTCATGCCGTGTTTTTGGAGGTTGGGCCCGGCGGCCTGCCACAGCAGCATGGCGGCCTTGCCACTCGCGAAGTCCCCGATCGACTCGTTCTGGGCGTACTCGGCGTTGCCCGGCGCGGCGATCTTGTCGCGTGCGATGAAGTCGACGTACTGCTTGACGCCTTCGACGGCACCCGGCGAGGTGAACGTCGGCTGGCCCGACGCGTCGAAGAAGTCGGCGCCGTGCTGCTTGGCGAAGACGAACGCGTGGTGGATGTTCTCCGAGACGTTGCCGCCCTCGACGGCCAGTCCGTACTTGCCGCCGCCGGTCAGCCGCCTGCCGTCCTGGACCAGCTCGTCCCAGGTCGCCGGTGGCTTGGAGATGCCCGCGTCCGCGAACAGCTTCTTGTTGTAGTACAGGCCGTACGCCAGTGAGTACAGCGGGACCGCGGTCGGCGCCTTCCCCGGCGCTCCGGTCGAGGCGAGGGCCGACTCCTGGAAGCGGTCCTTACCGCCGATCTTCGCGAACGTGGCGTCGTCGAAGGGCAGCAGCGCCCCTGTCGTCTGAAGCGAGGCCGACCACGTGTTGCCGATGTTCAGGACGTCGGGGCCCTGGCCGGAGGAGGTGGCCCCGAGGATGCGGTTGAGTAGATCGCTCCAGGGGACGACCTCGAGCTTCACCTTGATCCCGGACTGCCGTTCGAACTCCTGCAGCTCGGGGGTGAGCTTGGCCTTGTCGTCCTCCAGGCTGGCGCCCTGGTTGCTCGCCCAGTAGGTGAGGGTCTTGGGATGGCTGTTGCCACCGGAATCGCCGGTCGACGTCCCGCCCCCGCAGCCGGGAAGCACGGCGAGGAGGGTCGCGCCGACGACGGCGCCGAAGGCGGTACGGGCACGCACGCTCATAGTGCCACTTCCTCACATGAGGCTAATTTTAAGTCATGATTTAAGAGCTGAGAGAAGCATGTCAAGGCCGCGGCGATCGAGCTCTGATCACGAATACGCATACGGGCGGCCATCCGGTCACCTGGCCGGACGGCCGCCCTGGCTGAGCAGGGGAATCCGCGATACCTACGGCATTTCGACCGGAGGGGTGCCGTGGGTGTGGAAGGACTCGATGGTCTTCAGCCCCCAGGCCTGGCCCTTGGCGCGTTCGGCCTCGGTCCAGGTGATGGTCCGCCAGTCGGGGGCCAGCACGAGGCGGGCGCAGGGGTTGCACAGCTCGATGCGGTTGCCCCCCGGCTCGTAGACGTAGAGGAAGAACGTCTGCTGGATGGCGTGCTTGTGCGGCCCCGTCTCGATGAACACCCCCTTGTCCAGGAAGATGTCGGCGGAGCGGAGGATGTCCTCGCGGGTGTCGGTGGCGAACGCGATGTGGTGCAGCCGCCCGTGGCTGCCCGTCCGGTCGCGGGTGTACACCAGGTCGTAGGACTTGTTGGTGAAGGTCAGCCAGCGGCCGGCGATCGTCCCGGTGTCCAGCAGGATCTGCTCGGTGGGATGCCCGCCCAGCACGTCCTTGACGAAGTCGGTGCTGCCCTCCACCTCGGCGGCCAGGAAGTTGACGTGGTCCAGGCGGCGGACGCAGACGCCGCGCGCCGGGTACGCCTGGG
Source organism: Actinoallomurus purpureus (assembly GCF_024055795.1). Taxonomy (GTDB): domain Bacteria; phylum Actinomycetota; class Actinomycetes; order Streptosporangiales; family Streptosporangiaceae; genus Actinoallomurus; species Actinoallomurus purpureus. The sequence continues at coordinate 313,525 of NZ_JAMXMY010000001.1, forward strand.
CCTGGTTCTTCAGCGACGGCGCGAGCTCTGGGGGAGCGTCGTACCACTCGCTCTCCCAGTAGATCTCCATCTCGTGCCCGTCGGGGTCGCGGAACACGTACGTGGGGCCGAGACCGGGGTCGCCGTCCCGCCAGCCGATGCCGTACCCGGCCTCCTCGATCGCCTTCACCCGCCGGTCGAGGGCCTCCTGGCCGGAGGCGCGCAGCCCGGTACGGCGGATGCCGGACGTGGTGTGCGCGGTGAGCTTGAGGGTGTGGTGCTCGTAGTCGTCCCACGTGCGCAGGTAGACGGAGTCGCCTTCGGCGCCGTTCTCGGTGAGGCCCATGACCTCGGTGAAGAACCACAGGCTCTTCTCGGGTTCGGGCGTCAGGAGCTCGACGTGGGCGACGTGGGCGATCTCATGCAGGGGTGCCATGGGTGCCTCCAGGGCGGGGGAAGACGGTGCCGTCGAAGAGCTTGCGGGCCGTACGCACGATGCTCGACCTGCGGACCGTGGGATGGGCGGCCGTGTCGTCGAGTTCGACCATGACGTCGAGGCGGCCGGTGGGGTGCTCGATGCTCATGGGGGAGCCGGGCGCCGGGAGTTCGGCGAGGTCGTGCCCCACGGCCCCGTCCATGAGCAGCGCGGTCGCCACGGTCACGGCTCCGAGGACGCCGATCGAGGCGTGGACGCGCAGGGGGATGAAGGTGCGCGTCGCGATCATTCCGCCCTCGCGCGGCGGAGCGACGAGCGTGGTCTTGGGAACGGAGGCGCCGGTGACGTCTCCGAGGCCCATGAGCGTGCCGGCCTGGAGCCGGAGCGACTGGATCCGGTCGCGAATCCGGTCGTCGGCGGCGAGCTCGGCCGGCGTCTCGTGGCCGGTGATGCCGAGTGCGGTCGCGGCGGCGACCACGACCGGCATCCCGTTGTCGACGCACGTGACCTCGACACCGTCGATCACATCGCGGACCCGGCCGGTGGGCAGCAGCGCCCCGCAGGACGATCCCTCGGTGCCGGCGAAGTCCAGCACGACCGGGGCGGCGGTGCCGGGCACGCCGGAGATCGCGGTGTCTCCGGCGTACTCCACGTTCCCGGACGGGGTGGGGAACGTGGCCGTCGCGATGCTGCCGGAGTTCACCATCCTGACGCGGACGCCGGTTTCGGGGTCGCCGGCCGTGACCAGGCCGCGCTCGACCGCGAAGGGCCCGACGCCCGCGAGGAGGTTGCCGCAGTTCTGCCGGTCGGAGACGGTGGGCTCGTCCACGCCGAGCTGGAGGAACAGGTAGTCGACGTCGGCCCCGGAGCCGCTCGAACGAGAGACGACGGCGACCTTGCTGGTGAGGGGGTGGGCGCCGCCGAGCCCGTCGATCTGGCGCGGGTCGGGGGTGCCCATGACGCGCAGGAGCAGGTCGTCGCGTTCGGCCGGATCGGACGGCAGGTCCTCAGCGAGGAAGTAGGCGCCCTTGGACGTGCCGCCGCGCATCAGCATGCAGCGCAACCCGGTCATGACCACGTTACGTACTCGATGCCCATCGCGGGGAGCCGGTCGCGCAGCCCGTAGCGGTCGAGCCCCAGCTCGCCCCGGCGGAAGGCGGCGCGGGTCGCCGCCTCCTTGGCGGCGCGCGCCTCGGCGGCCTCCAGGACCGCGGGCACGTCCTCGCGCGGGACGCACACGACACCGTCGTCGTCGGCCAGGATCGCGTCGCCCGGGTGGATCGGCTGCCCGGCGATGCTCACCGGGACGTTCACCGCACCCGGGGTCGCCTTCACCGTTCCCTGGGCGCTGACGGCCGCCGACCACACCGGGAAGCCCATCGCGTGGAGTTCGGCGACGTCGCGTACGCCGGCGTTGATGACGAGACCGCGCACGCCGCGGTGTTGCAGCGCGGTCGCGAACAGCTCGCCGAACATCCCGTCCGTGGACGGCGACGTCGTCGTGACGACCAGGACGTCGCCCGGACGGCACTGCTCGACCGCGATGTGGATCATCAGGTTGTCGCCGGGCCACGACAGCACCGTCACGGCGGTGCCGCCGATGCGGGAGCCGAGGTGGACCGGGCGGATGCCCGGACCGAGGTACCCCGTCCGGCCCATCGCCTCGTGGACGGTCGCGACCCCGTGGGCCGCCAGGGCGTCGACCGTCTCGGCGTCGGCGCGCGGCGGGTCGGTGACGACCACCGTCCTCATACGAGAATCCCCGTCGTCTGCGGGTACAGCCGGACGTACGCCTCGGCCATCGTGTCGTGCGCCAGGCCCAGGTTCGGGCCGGCGTTGCGCTTGAGCTGCACGCCCCGGCGCTTGGCCAGATCGAGGTAGTAATCCCACATGTGCTGCTGCGCGGGCAGGCACTCCATCGCCGTGCGCTTGCGTTCGAACACCGGCGTGATGTCCAGGAGTACGTCCGGCTTGAAATCGCACTGTTCGGGCTGGTGCGGTTCGAAGAAGAACACCGGCGGGGCCGCGAGCGGCTCACCCGGCGCGTCGTAGCCGATCGCCTGCGCCAGGACGCGCGCCTGCAGGGCCATCCGGGCGGCGGCGGGGTGGTCGCCGTTGTACGGGTCGGTGAGGGTGTGCGTCAGGACGACGGCGGGCTTGAACGCGCGGTGGACGCGGACGAGCCGGTCCACCAGCTCGGGGGTCTCCTGCAGCGGATAGTCGCCGGCGTCCAGGAACTCGATCTCGGCGCCCAGCACGGCGGCGGCAGCCTCGGCCTCCGCCCGGCGGATCTCCTTGATCTCCTTGAGGTTCCTGCCCTCGCGCCAGGCGCGGGCGGACTCGCCGCGTTCGCCGAAGCTCAGGCACACCACCTTGGCGCGATCCCCGCGCTCGGCGGCCAGCGCGATCGCACCGCCGGCGCGCCAGACGAAGTCGCCGGCGTGCGCGCTCACCACCAGCAGGGGGCTGGCCGCGCTGGACCTGGTCTCAGTACCCATCGGAACCTTTCTCGGCGTTGATGCTGCGTAACGGTGCGGCGGCGCGACCGCTCGCCGCACCCATGCTGAGCCTCGCGCAGATGGATTGTCAACAATCTTGGTGTAGGTCTTGTAGTAGAGAAGTGCCGCAATTACTCTCAGCGCACCAGGCGTGCGGACCTGCTCCTGGGCGGGACGACATCGACGCCGCGCCGCACCGGACCCGCCTCCGGCCGAAAGCGAGAGACGACATGCCCACGAAACGACCAGACCCCTCAACCGCCACCCGGTCCGGCAACCCGGCCGTCGTCGTCGTGCTCCTGTGCTGGGTGTTCGTCCTGCTCGACGGCACCGACCTCTTCGTCTACGGTGCGGTCCTGCCGCGGATCCTGAAGAGTCACGCCCTCGGCATCACGGCCGGCCAAGCGGGCGACATCGGCAGCTACACCACGTTCGGCATGCTCGTCGGCGCCCTGTGCGCGGGAACGGTCAGTGACTGGATCGGCCGCAAGAAGTCGGTCATCGCGAACGTGACGTTGTTCTCGCTGGCCTCCGTGGCGACCGCGGCCGCCCCGTCCGCCGCCGTCTTCGGAGGCGCGCGGCTGATCGCGGGCCTGGGGCTCGGCGGCCTGCTGCCCACCGCCATCGCGTACGTCATGGACTACGCCACGCCCAGCAGGCGGAACCTGATGGTGGGCGTGCTGATGACCGCCCACCAGACGGGCGGCATCGTCGCCGCCACACTCGGCCTGTGGGTCGTCCCGTCGCTGGGGTGGCGATCGGTGTTCTGGCTGGGTGCCGTGCCGGCGATCGTCGTCGTACCACTGGCGGTCAGACTCCTGCCGGAGTCGGTGAGCTTCCTGGTCGCCAAGGGCCGCCGGGGAGAGGCCGAGGCGCTGGCCGGGCGGTACGGTCTCGCCCTCGACGCACCGGCCGCCGGCACGACGGCGACCAGGCCCGACACCTGGCAGAACCTCCGGGCCCTGTTCGTCCGATCGCAGTGGCCGACCACGCTCAGCTTCTGGGCCGCCTCGTTCGCCGGCCTCCTGCTGGTCTACGGGGTGAGCACCTGGCTTCCCACGATGATGCGCGCCAGCGGGTACGAGCTGGGCTCGGCCGTCAGCTTCCTTCTCGTCATCAACCTCGGCGGAATCGTGGGCCTGCTGACCGCCGGCCGCCTGTCGGACCGGGTCGGCCCCCTGCGCGTGACCATCGTCTGGTTCGCTCTCACCGCCGTCGGCACCGGCCTGTTCGCCGTGCACATGCCGCTCGCCCTCACCTACCTCGTCGTGTTCCTCACGGGCGCGCTGCTGTTCAGCGCCCAGACGATGGTGTACGCGAGCGTCGGCAGCCACCACGCGCCCGACAGCCGCGCCACCGCCGTCGGGTGGGTCGCCGGTATGGGCCGGTTCGGCGCGGTCTTCGGGCCCTGGCTCGGTGGCAGGCTCGTCGCGGCCGACGCCTCGACGTGGGGCTTCGTCGCCTTCTCGATCGCCGGTGTGGTCGGCGCGGTCATGATGGCGGCCGCGTACGTGAGCATCCGGCACCGGCCCGCGCCGATGCCGAGCGCCGCCGTCGACGGAGCGGTGCGGGGCCAGGCCTGACGGCTCTCTCCGGCTCACGTCCTGACGATCCGCGACCGTCGGCCGCGTGCGGGATCCGCACGCGGCCGACGTCGTCCAGGCCGGGATCGCCGGACTCCGCAGGCCCCGTCCGCTCGCGGTCCGTACGATCGGCCGGCCATGACGAGGCGCCACAGGACCCGGCCCCGGCGTCCTCGGCCAGGCACGGCGGCATAGAATCGATCAGCGGATCGTCAACGATCCTTACGACAAGGTGACGGGGCGCGTCGCGTGTACGAGCCCGCGAGCGAGGGATCATGCCAGCGCAGGAACAGACCGCGACCGGCCCGGAGGCCGCCGCACAACAGGACGTCGCCGCCGCGATCCGCGAGGCGATCGTCCGGGGCGACTTCGCGCCCAACCAGCGTCTCGTCGAAGCGGACCTGTCCCGGCAGTTCGGGGCCAGCCGCAGCGGCGTGCGCACGGCACTGTTCGAGCTGGCCAACGAGGGGCTCGTCGAGCGCGTCCAGCACCGCGGGGCCCGCGTCCGCGCGGTGACGCTCGAGGAGGCGATCGAGATCTCCGAGGTCCGTATGGTGGTCGAGGGGCTCTGTGCGGCCAAGGCCGCCGAGCGGGCCACCGATGAGGAGCTCTCCGAGCTGCGGTCCATCGGCGACGCCATGCGCACCGCGGTCGCCGACGGGCACGTTATGAAGTACTCCGAGCTGAACCAGCTGCTGCACCGGCGGATCATCGAGATCAGCGGCCAGGCGACGGCCGCCGGCGTCGTGGAGCGGCTGCGGGCGCAGAACGTCCGGCACCAGTTCCGGCTCGCTCTGCTCCCCGGCCGGCCGAACGTCTCGCTGGCCGAGCACCTGGCGATCATCGACGAGATCGGCGCGCACGCCCCCGACGCCGCCGAGCGCGCCGCGCGCCGGCATCTGGCCAGCGTCATCGAGGCGCTCAAGACGGCCTGAACCCGCGAACGCCCCGGCCGGCGGTTTCCGGCCGGTGACCTGCGGGAACCGCTGCCGGGAGCAGCGGGCTATCCTCTGCAGGATGGGTGCCCTGCCGGTCGCGGGAACACGTTTCGTCGGGCGCGGGGATGAGCTGTCCGCCGTCAGAGCCGCCCTGCGCCGAGGGAGACTGCTCACCTTGACCGGCGGTCCCGGGGTGGGCAAGACCCGCCTGGCGCTGCGGATGGCGGCAGGGGCAGGGCGCTCGTTCCCGGACGGCATGTGGTTCATCGAACTGGCCCCGCTTCGGGACGGGGAACTGGTCCCCGGCGCGGTCGCCGAGGCCCTGGGCGTGGGCGAGACGACCCTCGGGACGCAGGCCTCCCCGTCGCGCAGCCTGGTCGACGCCCTGGTCGATCATCTGTCCGACGGCAGGACTCTTCTGGTCCTCGACAACTGTGAGCACGTGCTGGACGCCACGGCGCGGCTCGTTCACACGCTGTTGGGCCGGTGCGGGCGGCTGCGGATCCTGGCCACCAGCCGGCAGACCCTGCGTGTCGGCGGAGAGCAGGTGCTGACCGTGGCACCGCTGCCCGTTCCGGACCCGGACGACATCCCATCGGCGGGTTCCGTGGTCCGGTTCGACGCGGTCCGTCTCTTCGCCGATCGCGCCGCGTGTGCCTCTCGACGGTTCCACGTGACCGACGACAACCACCTCGCGGTCGCCCGGCTGTGCCATCGCCTGGAGGGCAACCCGTTGGCGATCGAGCTGGCCGCCGTGCACGTACGCGCGATGCCGGTGGAACTGATCCTCGAGCGGCTGGACGGTTACCTCGCCCTGCTCACCGAAGGCAGTCGCGCCGGCGCCCCCTCCCTGCCGAGTCCGCGCCCGGCCATCGACTGGAGCCACCGGCTGTGCACCCCGCCGCAGCAGACGCTGTGGCGACGGTTGGCCGTCTTCCAGTGCGGGTTCGACCTCGAGGACGCCGAGGCGGTCTGCTCGGGTCGCGGAATCGACCGGCACGAGGTCGGCCCGCTTCTCGCCGATCTCGTGGGGATGTCGATCGTCGTCAGGGAGCCGCAGCCGCATGCCTTCCTGCGCTACCGGCTACCGGAGATGATCCGTGAGTTCGGCATCGAGGCGCTGTCGCGGTCGTCCGACGAAGGCTGGTTGCGCGGCCGCCACGGTGAGCACTATCGGCGGTTGATCGAACTCGTCGACGCGGACTCCATGAACCGGCATCAGGCCGTGTGGCTCGCGTGGCTGCGCCTGGAGCGCGCCAACCTGCGAGCCGCCGCCGACCACTACCTGACCGATACCGGCGAGGCCACGCAGGGGCTGCAGATCGTCACCGTCCTGGCCCGCTACCACCTCGCCATCGGATTGATCAGCAAGGGGCGTTACCAGCTGAGCCGGGCCCTTGACCAGAGTCCCGAGCCCGGCCCGACGCGGGCGAAGGCCCTGTGGATCGCCGGATGGCTGAACCTCCTGCAGGGGCGCACCACCGAGGGCCTCGACCTCCTGCGGCAGTGCCGCGTCCTCGCCCAGGCGATCGGCGACGCGTCGGCGCTCCGGCGCGTGGTGCAGTTCACCGGTCTGGCGGAGATCTTCCAGGGCCGGTACGACCGCGCGGGCACGCTCCTCCGTCAGGCGCTGGCGGAGCATCACGCCGCGGGCGATGACGACGGCGAGTGGCTCGCCCTGTTCCAGCTGGCGCTCGTCAGCAGCAACCTTGGAGATCACGAACAGGCCATCGCCTACGGCGAACGATCACTGGCGATCTGCCGGGCGCGAGACGCAGCCTGGGCGGAGGCTCACGCGCTGTTGGTGACCGGGCTCGCCACCCTGTGGTGCGGCGAGACCGAACGAGCGGGCCCGCTCCTTCGCGAAGCGCTCCGCGGCATGCACGCCCTGGGTGACCGCTGGGGCATGACCCGGTGCCTGGAGGCGCTCGCCTGGGCCCTCGCGCCCCGTCGGCCCGCGGACGCCACCCGGCTTCTCGGGGCAGCCTACCGGCTGTGGCGATCGATCGGGTCACCGCCAGAGCAGTGGCGGATGCTGGCGGACTCCTGTGAGCACTGGCGGACGTACCTCGAACACGTCCTCGGGCCCGACCGTTTCGCCGAGGATTTCCGCGGCGGCCACGATCTCCTGCTCGATGAGGTGGTCGGCCAGGCCCTCGGCGAGCCCGCCCACGCGCGGTGATCGCGGGGGGAAGCATTACGGGCGGGGTGCCGGGAGCACCCCGCCCGTAAAAAGGGGGAAGGGGCAAGCTTGTTTGCGAGACGCTAGGGGGCCCATCGGGCCGCGTCAACGAGTTGCTGCCGACATTGTCGAACACGAAGAGCCCGTCATCGCTCCCCGGGAATCCTCCGGAGCGCCGGTCGACCAGGCGGTCGAACGCCGGGCCCATCGCCCCTCCTCGTCCGGACCGCACGGGGAGACACCGACCGGGGTGGCTCCTACGGGGATTCACGAACCGTTTGCCCGCAGCCACCTCTCGCGATGACGCGCCGCCTGCCGGCGAGCCCGTGCCAGAGCCGGCCGGGGGACCTTCTCCTCCCGCCACCGGTCGAGGGTGGCGCGCATCTCGGAGACGAACAGCCGCCCCGCCTCGGTCAGGCGGCCGCTGCGCAGCAGCGCCTCCGCGGCCTCGTAGGCGGCCTGACGCCATCGCGCGAACTCCGTGTGCGCGTGGAACGCCAGGACGGGGTCGGTCTCGCGCGACCGCTGGCGCCGCCAGTATCCGGCGACGCCCAGGTGGGCGTACGCACCGTGGAGCAGCCCGACGAGGGGGCGGGGATCGTCCCGCCACGGCGCGTAGAACCGGTCCCGCCCGGGGCCGTCCACCAGCGGGAACAGGTCCATGAGCGCGTTGAGCTTGGCGTGCTGCACCTCATGGGCGAAGGTGACCGGGATCAGGCGGTCGTCCGGGGGGAGGGACATTGCCACACAGCCGAACGCCTCGCGGGACGTGGCGCTCGCCAGCGATCCGGCCGGAGAGTCCAGGGGGACCAGGGCGACGATCGTCTCCCTCACCTCCGCGACGACGCCGGGATGGTCGCGGTCGAGACTCCGCCAGCCCCGTCCTATCCGCGCTCGCCACTCCTCCACCGCCGCCTCCGTCAGACGCCTGTGCCGGGTCGTACGGGACGAGAAGTGGTAGCCGTCCATGTCGTCCAGAACGAATCTGACACCGCGCCCCGAGATGACGCTGAGCCCGCGCCAGCCGGGCGCCGCGCGGTGCGGGTCGGCGGGCACCTCGACGGCGTCGCGGCCGTGAACGATCTCCGCGCCGTCCGGATGCACGCGGACGGAGGCGGGCCCCGGAAGCGATGCCGCGCCCAGCGACGGCAGCTCGACGCCCGTACCGGGGATCTCGATGCGGGCCGGTACGCGGCCACGGATCGCGGCTGCGGCGGCGATCGTGGCGAGACGCTCGGGATGGACCACGTCGGCCGGGCGGCGCCGGAGACCCAGCACCGTGCGCAACGCCCAGGCGCCCACGGCGGGATAGGCGAGTACGTCCGACACCGCTTCCGGCGCGGCGTGCTGGATGGCTCCGAGAGCCTCGTAGGCCGCGCAGACGGCACGGGCCTGCGGATGGCCGGTGGTCTCGGACAGGCCGACGAGCGTCCTGATCAGGGCGACGTGCTTGCTCCGTTCGGCACGGGCGAGTCGTCGTACCGCGGTGAGGTCGGCGTTCCCGCCGGCGAGGTTCCGGAAGGACACCTCCGGCATGTCGTGCGGGTCGGTCACGCCGGCTCGCCGGATGAGGTGAGATGGGTGACGAGCCGGGCACGGACATGGGAGATGAGCCGGTACAGGTCGGGGCAGTAGACGGAGGGGTTGGCGAAACCCTCACCGGCGCGGTAGCGGTGCGGGTAGAGCCCGCCCCCGCACTGGTCCCGCAGGTCGCAGGAGCGGCAGGTCGGCGACAGGGCGTCGACGCCGATCTGCCGGGCGGCGATCCCGGGTGTGAGCAGCGCCGAGTCGAAGGGATCACGCGCGACGCATAAGCCGGTGGCCGCCGCTCCTTCGTACGCGGAGGCGAGCATGTCGGACTGTTCGATGGCCCCGTCCGTCTCCACCACGACGAAGCCGACCGCGCCGGTGCCGAGACCCTCGACGCGCGATCGGCCGTCGACCAGCGTTCTGAGGATCTCCTCGAACAGGCGGATCCTGGTCCGGTGACCGAGTCCTTCGCTCCACCGGTCGAAGATCGCGATGAGCCAGTCGGCGTAGGGCGTCTCGGCGGAGTCGGCGTCCCGTCGTGGTGGCGGAGCCGACCAGTTCCCGTGGGGGAGCAGGAAGTCGATGACCGGTGGATCGAACTCCAGCAGCGCCTCGTAGGTGCGCTCTGGTGGATTGCGGAGGTCAACGGTGCACAGGAGACCGCCGAACAACCGCCGGTAGGGCTCACGGGACAGGAGGCGCACCCCCCGGACGACGTCGGCGTGGCTGCCCCGTCCGCCGGGGCGGCGCCGGTTCCGGTCGTGCGCGGTGCGGTCGCCGTCGACGCTGACGCTGACCTCGACGTCCAGTGCGTCGAAGAGACGCAGGAAGTCCCGGTCGAGCCGGAGCCCGTTGGTCTGAACGGCGAAGTGCGAACGGACCGCCGTCCCGAGGGCGGCGCGGATCCGCCCGACGACGTACTGGATGAGTTCGCCGCCGGCGAGCAACGGCTCACCGCCGTGGAGAACGATGTCGACGGCGGTCAGCCCGTGTGACGCCACGTGCTCGGCGATCCGGTCGGTGACGTGGTCGACGGTCTCACGCGACATGACCCGGGGCCGCGAACGCCACCGCCCGTCGGCCATCGTGTAGACGTAGCAGTAGCGACACGCGAGATCACACCGACTATGCAGCTTTATCACGAACTGCCGGAAAGGGGACGGTTTCCAGCCGTTCTTGATCAGTGTGTCGATGTTCAATGAGGCGGGCCATTCCGAGTCCCGCGCGGGGTATCGACTCATGGACTCGTCGTTCTTCCGACGCTATGGCTGTGACGACTGTATATAGCAGATCATGGCGCTTGCGAACTTTCAAGTCTCCTGCTCGCTCCTGTCCGCTGTCGTGCAGGCCGAGGCATTATCATGGGTTAGGAGGGGATGAGGGAACGGATGGTGATGAACCATGGATGACTCCGATCCGGTCTTTCGGTCAGGCCTCATCGATATTTCCGGAATAGACCTCGACCGGCTGCGCGATCTTCCCGATTCGATGTTCAGTGCCACGTTGCGCCGGATCCTTGAGGAAAGCGAGGACGGAGACGGGCTCTTTGTGGGTTTTCAAAACATCCACGGCGGCCGTTTGTGGCACATGCCGTCGGATACGGGTGACGTGTGATACAAGAGGGGGCATGGCCGTCGGTCGCGCCTCGGTGGAGTGCTCATGAACACTGTCGAACGCGAGATGACGCCCGGCGTAATCGTCAGCTTCCTCGCCTCGGCCAGCGGGGTCGGGCGGACCGGCGCGATCGCCAACGTCGCCTGGATTCTGGCCGCCGCCGGGAAACGCGTGCTCATCGTTGACTGGGGCACGGAAGAGGCGGATACGGATCAGTACCTCGCCCCGTTCCACAGTGACTGGATCGCTCTCTCGCGAGAGGTCACCACCGGGCTTTCCCGTCTAATGGTCAACGAGGCCAGGCCGGAGCGGCGACGGCAGTTGGCTCAGTTGATACCCGCCCAGGTTCGCCGTTACCTTCTGCCCGGCGCCGACGGCCGGATCGAGTCGATCTCCGGTGCCCCGGGAAAGGGCTCCACGCTACCGCCGGATGACGACCTCATCGCCAAACTTCGAAACCTCCTTCGCGCCAGTGGCTACGATTATGTGCTCATTGACGCTCCAACCGATATGTCGGAGTCCGTCGTCCGTGGAGCGGCGCGTTTCTCCGATGTGGTGGTGATGTGCTTCACGATTCGCCGGCAGGCGGTGGAGACGGCCGCCAGGCACACACGGCGGCTGCGGGAGCAGTCCATCCTCCCGCTTCGCGTCATGGCGATGCCCACCCAGGTCGACGACAGCGACCCCGAACGCATCGCCGAGAGCAGAGGCCTGCTGCGCGACGAGTTCGAGCAGGTCCTCGCCGACTTCGACGCGGACGTGGTCGAGATCCCCTACTTCCCGCTCGACGCCTACGATCGCCGGCTCGCGGCGCTGATGGACGTGCCGGAGACACCGGGCTCGCCCTGCGCGGCCTATCACCACCTGGCCAGGGCGGTGACGGGCGGTGAGGTCGGCGCGCCGCCCGCGGTGACCGCGGAGGTGCGCACCCGCTATCGCCGCGCGCTCGGCCTGCCGGTCGGCGGCGACAAGGACACGATCTCCATCGCGTACGCTCCGCCCGACCGGCCGTGGGCCGACTGGATCGCCGCGCAGTTCCGGCTCGCCGGCATGAACGTCGAGCGTTTCACCGGAGCGGACCCGGCACGCGGTCCACTGATCGTGGTGCTGTCGTCCCGGTCCGCCGAACCGGCCGGCCCGGTCGGCGGCGAGGTCGTGAACGTCCGCGTCGGCGGCCCGCGCGCCACCACCGACGCGGTCGACCTGCGAGACCAGACGGACGAGTCGACGGCCCGCGCGTTACTTCTCAGCCACTTTCACCTGATCCCCGATCCCCGGCGGTCCGCACCGGCCACGCCCGCGTACCCGGGAGGCCGTGAGCCGGCCCGGCTCGCCTACCGCCTTCCGGCGCGCAGTCTCGCCTTCGTCGGCCGCGATGACGAACTCGAAGCACTGCGCGACCGCCTGCGCCGCGGCGACGGAACTCCGTGGGTGCTCAGCGGGGCGGCCGGCGTCGGCAAGAGTGAGATCGTCCGCGAATACGCGCACCGCTTCTCCCACGACTACAGCGTGATCTGGTGGATCTCGGCACAGGGCCGCGAGCGCGTGCGGCACGGGCTGCGCGCCTTGGCGGAGCGTCTGCCCGTGCAGGAGAGCGGAGACCCGATCCAGGCCGCGCTCACGGCGCTTCGCACGGTCCCGGAGCTCGGACGATGGCTGTTGGTCTATGACAACGCCGACGATCCGGAGGACCTCGACGGCCTGCTTCCCCGGGGCGGCACCGGCGACGTGCTGATCACCACTCGCCGCGACGTACGCAACTCCACTCCGGTCTCGGCGCTCGCGGCGGACGAGGGCGTCGCGCTGCTCGGGGCGCAGGTGCGCGGCATCCTCCCGGAGGAGGCGCGGAGCGTCGCCGCCGCCGTGGAGCATCTTCCCCTCTCACTACGGCTGGCGGCCGCATGGCTGCGCGAGACCGTGGGCCGGCTGAGGGCCTGTGGCTTCTCCGCCGGGGAGGCGACCGCGTGGGCGGTCGCGGAGTTCCACGCCCAGCTGGACCGGCCGGCCGTGCCGGCCGGCGACGACCACCCGCCGTCCGCCAGGGTCTGCCTGGAGCTGTCGCTGCGTGCGTTAGGCGAGGAAGAGCTCGGCGCCCTGACCGTACGACTGATCCAGCTGTGCGCGTTCCTCTCGCCGGAGGAGGTCGGGCTGACCCTCCTCTGCTCTTCGGCGATGCTCGACGAGCTGTCGGCCGCGGAGGGGGGAGAGGCGCTCCGCGAGGACCGGAAGGTCGCGCACCAGGTGATCTGGCTGGCCGTGCGGTACGGCCTCGCCGAGGTCGACTGGGCGCGTCGGCCCGCCCTGCGCACGCATCGACTGCTGCACTCCCTGGTCCGTGCCGGGCTCGATGCCCGGGAGGTCGCCGAACGCCGGGAACAGGTGCTCCGGGCGCTGGCCGCGTACGCGCCCAACGACGCGGACGGCGGGATCGACGATCACATCGACGCCTATCGCGAACTGCAGCAACACGTCGTGGCCTCCGGTGCGCTGCGGAGCGATGATCGAGGCGTCCGGCGCTGGATCATCGCCCAGCTCGGCTACCTGGCGGTGACCGGCGATGCCGAGACCATCTCCGCCGCACTGGAGATGGCCGAGACGGCACGCGCCCGCTGGGAGCGGACGTGCGATCCGGACGACCCGCTGCTGGCGCGGCTCCTGTCCCGCATCGCCGACCTGCGCCGGGATCTCGGCGACAACGCCGGAGCGCTCGTCCTCGACGACGCCGCGCTGGAGCACCAGCGTACGAACCTCGGCGTGACCCATCCGCGCACCCTGATCAGTGGCCGTGGCCGCGGCGGCACGCTGCGGGGGATGGGACGGTTCGCCGAGGCGCTGGCCGAAGACCAGACGACGTGGACGGGCTTCCGGAAGACGTTCGGCGACGAACACCCCGAGACGCTGATGGCGGCGCACGACCTCGCCGTCTCCACCTACCTCATGGGCGACCATCGCAAGGCCTTGTTGCTCGGGCAGGACACGTACCGGCGCCGAGCGCGCCTCCTGGGCCCGGGTGATCACCGCACGTTGGGCGAGGCGCCCAACCTCGGCGCCTACCTGCGCGCCATGGGGCGTCTCGACGATTCCGACGGGCTCCTGAGGGAGGCCCTGACACGCGCCAAGGAGCTCAGCCCGCATCGGCCCCGGCTGGAGCTCCGCATCGCCAAGGAGCTGGCGATCACCATGCGGTGCAACGACGAGGTGGAGAGCGCGTACGAGCGCAGCCACGAGGCGTACCTCCGTTACGACGAGCTCTTCGGCGACGGCCACCCTCAGACGCTGGCCTGCGGGCTCAGCCTGGCGATCGCTTACCACGCGATCGGGGAGACGTCCGCGGCGGTCGAGCTGGGCACCCGGTGCGCGGAGGCCTACGACCGTGTCATGGGCGAAGACCATCCGTTCCGCCACGTGTGCCGGCTGGACCTCGGCCTCTTCCTCCTGGGCGCCGGCGACCTCGACGGATCGCTGGAGTACACCGCCTCGGCCCACACCGGCCTGACGGCCGAGCTCGGTGAGCAGCACCCGTGGGCGGTGGCCGCCGCCATCGGGCATGCCTGCAGCCTGGCCCCCACCGACCCCGAGCGTGCCATGGAGCTCGAGGAGACCGTGCTGGCCGACACGGGCGACTTCCTGGGCCCGGACCATCCGTACGCCCAGATCCTCGTACGGAATCTGCGGATCGGCCGTACCGGTGCGCGCGGCGACCGCGGATACGCCGCCATCGATGTGCCGTCGACGTGACAAGGAGTGCTCAGGATGCGACCCGAAGGCGCCGATCCGTCGGACCCGGCCGGGAGCGGCCTGGTCCGCACCGTCGCGCCCTACGCCGGCCCGGCGTTCGAGGAGAGGATGGCCCTGTGCGAGGACGTCATGGTCACGAGCCCGGACCTGTGCCACCTCTCCTACTACAGCGCGGGCGTGTTCCACTACGGCTTCGACCGGCCTCCGGGAGTGGCGGTGGCGCGCGACGTGCGGATGAGCGATTACCTCAACGCCGGGCGCCGGCTGACCTTCGCGGTGGACGGGCTCGACGAGCGGCTGGAGGCGGTCGCCACCGGCCGCCTCATCCGTACGGTGCTGCATGCGGAGGAGGCGGTGATCTACTGTCACTCGGTCGTCCCGCACGAGCACCTGGTCGCGGTGGCCCGTGAGCGGAGCGGGCCCGAGTCGGTGTTGCCCGAGCTGCCACGAGTGCGTGCCGCCGACCGCACGGTCTCCGAGCTGGCCACCGCCCTGCGGGCGCATGTCAGTCTCTCCACCCAGAATCCCGGCGGCTGGCTCACCGAGGGGCCTCCCGACAGGCCGCGCGTGGCGGCGCCCTCCCGGCGCGGGGACCGGACGCTGCGGGGAGAGACCGACGACGCCCAGGTCGAATTGCTCTCGCGGGTCGTCGATCCCTCGATCCTTCACTATCTCGCCTACCACCACGGCGCGAAGGAGTTCGCCGTCGACTACTTCGACCACGCGACGACGGCCCGTTTCTTCGGCCACATCACCTCTCAGGAGCGCCGCCGGTTCTATCTGAAGTGGGGGAGGCGGTTCCCGCAGCTGGCGGCCGAGCTCGCGCAGGTGATGCGGACGGTCGCGGGCGGTCGGTTGCTCCGCGTGGTGCTGGACGTGGAGCAGGGGGCGATCTACTACGTCCGACTGAGCGCTGGGCGGCACCTCATCGGCGTGACTCTCGATCAGTCCAAGGTCGTCGCGGCCGATGACCGGGTGGGCCGCCTCGCGGTGGACCTGGCCTAATTTAGTTGTTAAGTGTCATTTGACGGATAGCGACAACCTTCCGCGGAGTAGCTTTCTCTTCCGTCTTCTGCCGGGCGCACCGCTGTGAAAGAATGCGCTTCGGTTGCCCGCATACGGGGAGCGGGTGAACGAGAGGCGACTCATGCGCTCTTTCGCGGGTACGGTCGCGAAGCGGCTCGGTGTCATCGTGGCCGTGGCCCTGCTGGGTTGGCTGTTCGCCCACTCCGTGTCTTTAGGTGACCTCGTGCACTCGCGTGGTTATCTGTATGTGGCGACCACATTACTCGCAATCGGATTGTACAGCAGCACCTATGGCATCGACCGTGACGAGATCAAGGCGGACGCGCGTACCGTTCTGCTCGCCGTCACGTTCGGTGTATTGGTCAAGGCGACCCTGATCGCGGTGGTCATGTACGCCGTATTCCGGCGACCGGAATACCTGGTGCTCGGCGTGGCGGTCGCCCAGATCGACCCGCTTTCCGTCGCGGCGATGCAGAAGCGGTCCCGAATGTCGCCACGGGCCAAGGCCGTGCTGCTCGCCTGGGCCTCCTTCGACGATCCCGTGACCATGCTCCTCACCATCTACATATCCGCGTTCACCCTGTCGATCCTCGGCGCTCACGGCCGGAGCGGCCCGATCGCCGACGGCACGCTCTCGGCGTTCGTCACCGACCTCGCCGCGAATCTGCTGTTCGCCGGAGTCGCGTCGGTCATCTGGTGGCTCGCCGGCCGTTGGATGAACGGCCGGGTGAAGCAGGGGGTCCAGATGGCCGTGCTGCTGATGCTGGCGGCGTTCGCGGTGTGGCAGTTCCTCATGTTGGGGCTGGCCATCGTGGGCCTGTTCTTCCGGCCGAGGATGGGCCGGCATCTGGGCATCGTCACGCAGGCGGCGTTCGTGTGCGCGGTCTTCGCGTTGGGGATGCTCCTGCCCGGAATCGATATCGTCCCCGGGCTGGTCCTCGCGGCGGGGGCATTCGGCGCCCAGGCGCTCGTCGCCCTGCTGCTCGCGCGCCGGCACACGGCGAACGATCGTGGCTATCTGGCCTTCGGTCAGCAGAACGGCATCACGGCCATCATCCTGGCGCTGCTGCTCCAGCCCGCGTTCCCGCGCACGATCGGCATCGTGGCTCCCGCCATCATCCTGGTCAACATGCTGCACATCGCCTGCAACGCCTATTGGGACGCGCGAGTGACCGCCGCGTCGCATCGCGAGACGGAGTCGGCGGACCGGCTTTCTACGCCGTCTCGAAAGACTCAAGCATCGCCTTCTTGACGCGGATGCCCAGCCGTTCGAAGGCCTTTCTCACCTCGCGGTTTCCGGAGCGGCCAGGGCCGAGACCCGGGGCCGGTGCCGCAGGGCGCGCCGTGTCGTCGAGCTGAAACGTCGGCACTTGCTCATAGAGCGCATCGTAGGTGTCACAAAGCGCCGCCAGCCGGTTCAATTCCGCCCTGTCCGGGTGTACGGATCGAAGTGCCTGATACCAGCCCGCCACCTGCCCCTGGAACACGGTCACCAGATGCCGCATCAGCGTCGCCACGCCGATCGGCTGGTAGCCCCTTCGGAGGCGTTGCAGCAGCACGCGTCGCGCGACACGGCCATCGTCCCGGTCCGCGGTGAACGCTCTCGCGATGAGACCTTCGATGTCATCGAACTCCTCCAGGCCGGCCTGCGCCTCGTCGAAGAGTCTGCGCACCTGCGGTGGCATCTCCAGCCCCGCCACGGGGACCGTCTGGGCGATCCCCTCGATCTCCTGACGGAGCACGCGCAACTGCTGTTCGTACGACGAGCGCATCGCGTCCAGCGAATCGGCGAACTGCTCGAGATGGTCCTGGGTGTGGGACTGCATCTGGTACATCCGGTCCATCCGCTCACGGACCAGCGCGAACGCGTCTCCGCCGAGACGCGACTCGAGCCGCCCGACGGCGCCGATCAGGGCGGCGTCGAAGTCCTCGGCGAACCGATTCGGCTGGTACACCAGGGGTTCTTCCTCCATCGGCACCGCGAGGTCGGGAGCGAGGCCGTTGACGATCAGCAGGATCCGGCTTCCGGGGCAGGCTTCCTGGACGGCGCGGAGCCGGTGCTCGAGCCGGTCGCGTCCGGCCGGTTCCAGCACCGAGTCGGTCAGTAACAGGGCGATGCCGGTGTCGTCCCCCCCGACGGGCACCCAGTAGTCGACACGCGGCATCGACGGGTCTCCGTACACGTGATCACGCATGAAGGGCCACCCCCGCGTGTTCAGCAGCCGCCGGACCTCCGCCCTCATGTCATCGACCGTCAACGACTCGAAATTCTCCCGGACGGCCTCACGCACCATCGGCTCGGTCACCGCGCTCACCCCGGCCGCCCGCTCGTACAGCGTGCCGCACAGCTGCACCACCTGACGCGGGTTGCCGCCGGTCAGATGGGTCAGGTAGGAGATCGTCTCCGGGGTGAACGGCGCGATCGTGCGTTCGCCCAGGACCTCACGCAACGACTCCTCGATGAACCGGCGGACGTCCGTCGAGCTGAGTGCGGACATGCGCACCGGCGGGCCGATCCGATCGAGCGTGTCACCGCCGAGCGGCTTGAGGAAGTCGCGAACCCCGGACAGCACAAGGAACGCTCCGGCATCGCGGGACACCTCGAGCAGTTTCTTGAACGCCTGAGCCGTCGACGTCTCGGGGCGGCTGTCCGCCGAAAGGATCTTCTCTAACTCGTCGAACATCAGGATGAAGCGGTGGTCCTGCCCGCCGTACAGCAGAGCGAAGACCCCGATCGACTCCAGCGCGGCGGCGTCCGTGGCGATGGCGGTCGTGACGCCTCGCTCGACGAGGAGCTGGTGGGGTGGACTGCCGCCCAGCCATTCCCAGGCCGCGCTCTCGAATCCCGGCCGTAGGAGGAGCGACAGGGCGGTGCCGTAGGCGTCGTTCTTGGTGACGGCGCGCAGCCTCGCCTGGAGGTTGCGCAGGAGGAGGTCGGAGCTCAGCCCGAGGCGGGCCGCGATGGTCTGGGGATCCAGCGAACCGTCGCGGAACCCTTCCTGGACGTCGACCCTCAGGTCCAGCCCGTCCAGTGAGCGCGCGACGATCTCGGCGTAGTAGTCACGGACCCGGGCGCTGACGTCCTCGCTCTTCATTCTGCCGATGAAACGCTCGAGGTAGAGCGCCAGAAAAGTGTCCGCGGGAGAGTCGACGTACCGCCAGTTGATGTCGCGGAGCCCGCTGAGGTCGGCCCGGCGCAGCAGGTGGTGGAGCAGGTGGGTCTTGCCCGTGCCGAACTCGCCGACGACCGCCAGCACGTTGCCGTTGGACGTGGTCCGGTGCGCGAGGTAGTCGTCCAGGCGCCGGTCGGCCTCACGGATCGCCGGCGTCTCGACCGTGACGAGCGCCGAATCGGGGTCGCGGATACTCGCGACCGCGCTGCTCGGAAAGGGATTGCGCTGGGCCCATGGTGACGGATGGTCGTTGCTGGCGCTCATGATTGCACCTGGCTGGCGATGTAGTCGGCGATCTTATTGTAATTCACGGCCCCTATCGACGAGGCGGGCTTCTCGCCGATCTCCTTATAGACACCGTACAGATATCGCTGCAGCTGTCCGATGGTTAGTGAGTTGTTCTTTTCGCGCCGCCGCCTCAGCAGTCGTTCGGCGGCCTCGAGCCGCAGGGGCGGCACGCATGCGGCACCGTCGTCGCCCGCCCGTTTCATGCTGAAGCGTCGGCCGTCTCCCGGCTGGAGCGAGCCGACGGACAGGTGGGCCACGCGTGTCTCCGGCGGTGGTTGGAGCGAGCCCGCCGCGGCGGCGACCACGGGGTCGGAGCTCTCGACGAAGAAGACGAGACGTTGGTGGACCACTTCGGCGTAGCGCCTCACCTCCTGGAGGAGCTCGGAGACGGGAAGCAGGATCAGCAGCAGGCGCTGTGGCCCCAGGGCATCGCCGACCCCGAGGTAGCCGCGCCACAGGTCGTCGTAACATTCTTCAAGGCTTTTAAGCACCTCCTGGGAGAACGTCCTGTTCTGGTCTCGCAGCAGCATTTCGTACACCGCACGCATGCGCTTTTCGATCACGAAGTTCCTGGGGACCCTCCGGCTCAGATCGACGATATGCGGTGACATCTCCGCGGCCGTGGACTCGGTGTGCAGCCAGTGCGCGCATCGGTTGATCAGGGAGGTCTTCCCGCAGCCGGGGGGCCCGGTGACGAGCACCAGGCCACCGGCGTTCCGCAGGGCGGCCGTATCGTGGAAGACGCGCTGGAACTCCTTGAACGCGGTTTCGCAGCTGTCGACGTCGACGTAGTAGTCGATGTGGGCCGGGTTCTTCCAGGGGGTCAGTGGCGCGTTGTGGGAGTCGGCCGCACCGGGGATCTCGAACGGGTTCACGACGTGCCTCCCGGCCTGCGCATGGTGCGGTGCCGCTGCAGCGGGTGCTCCAGCGCCTCGGCGACCCGCTCGACGTTGTTCTCCAGATCACTCACCCGTTGCCGCATCCGTGTGACATGCCGGTCCAGGTCGGGGCCCGGCTCGCCCAAGAGGTCCCCGGTCACCTTCCGGAGTTCGTCGCGCAGGTGCCGGACCAGGGTCCAGCCGGGCCGTACGGACTGACACTTCCGCAGCTCGGCGTCGAGGTCGTCACGGCGTTCGGTCACGTCGCGCCCGGCGGGCCGGCCACGGCCGCCCGGCTCGACCCACGCGTCGAGGTACGCCCGGCCGGCGCGACCGTACTCGTGAGCGGCCGACCGCAGATTCTCCGCGCGTTGCCGGGACTCCGTGCGCCTGGACTGGACGATCCCGCCCGCCAGCGTCAGCAGGCCCCCGACGACCAGGGAAACGATGTTGGCCGCGATCGAGATCAGAGGATTCGCGGAGTCCGTGGCGTGCCCGCCCGCGGGAGACCGCACGAGAGCCGTGCAGGCCTGGTCGAAGTCCTCGCGGTGACCTTCGCGCCAGCGTTCGGGGGTCACCTCCTGACCCTTCACGCGTAACAGGCCGGGGGCGCTCGCCGGAGCGGCTAAGCCGAGAGTGACGGCGGCATTGGCCAACTCCGGACGCTCGGCGGGCGACAGGCAGAAGACGCGCCAGGCGTCCTGCTCGGCCGGGCTCGCGGAGGAGCAGCCGGACAGTCCCGCCACTGAGCCGCCCAGCAGCAGGAAGAACACCGTCCAGGTCGACTGCCGCATGGTTCAGGCCTCCCGCTTCTCAGCCGGGAATCGCCAGGACCGGACGCTCAGTTACACGCGCGACACGCGGGACCGCGCCGGCGTGGCGTGCGGAGGGATCGCGTCACCGCACATGATGCCGCCGCCGTAGTGACAACGATTACACCCGGATCGGGCCGGAATCCGTCCCGGACTACTTCGAGAAGGCCGCCGACCTGGAATTCACTCATTCGGCGAGTGGCGGAAAGGCCCATGTGCTGAACCGGAACATCCTCGTCAACGGGCATCGGGCGTACGCGCTCTACCGGTCGACTCCCGCGTCCCAGTGGTCCGGCGGCCGCCGGTACTTCGAGGTGTTCGCCATGAGCTTCGGTCCGGCGTCCTGAGGGAGGCGGGGCCGCCGGACGTGGTGGTCGGCCCGCTCGTCGGAGAGATGCGAACGTCCGCGAGCGTGCCCCTTCCCCCAAAGGTGCGTGCTCGCGGACGTTCGCCATCATCGGCCCGGATGCGACTCCGGGCGTCTGGATTATCGGCCCTCGTACCGTCCCCGATGAATCCCCCAATCCAGTGGAGACTTCGAGGGCCGTTCTGGTGGTCCGTGTTCCTTGTCGAAGTAAAAACTACGTTCTCTGGACCCCTGATTTCATCCACCTGCCGGTGACATTCGCCGTACAACTCAGGTTGACTCGCATATTCGTGTCGCCGGGAATTCATCCTCCGTTAACCGAATGTCGAGGACTCCGGCGCGGAGCGGGCGCCGTCTGGCGAGCAGGCGGTAGTCGCCCGGCGACCAGGCCGGGAGGGCATCGATCTGCACCATCGCCGACTGCTCCGGCAGCGTGACCTGGTTCCCCCGGTGGAACTGAACGGGCCTGGCGCGACGTGACCCGCGCCGACCGCCGAGCGGTCTTGACAGAGGGTCGTCTCCGAGTAAGAATCCGGGCAAATAGTAAACTTTACTATTAATTGACCTCGGTCACGCCCCGGAGACCGTCATGGCGGCTCGCGCCCCGCCCGGCTCGTTCCGAGCCCACGAACGTCCCCGCAGTGGCCCCTCGGGGCCATCGACCCACGAGATCTGGAGCTCTCACATGAACAAAAGGCTGCTCGCCGCCGTCTCGGGTGCGGCCCTGACCCCCGCCCTCATCGTGGCCCTGGCCGGCACGGCCAGCGCGCACGGCTACATCAACTCTCCGCCGAGCCGTCAGGCCCAGTGCGCCCAGGGCACCGTCCAGTGCGGCGACATCAAGTACGAACCGCAGAGCGTCGAGGGCCCCAAGGGCCTGCGTAGCTGCAGCGGCGGAGTCGCCCGGTTCGCCGAACTCGACGACGACAGCAAGGGCTGGCACGCCACGCAGGTCGGCAGAACGGTGACCTTCACCTGGACCTTCACCGCGCGCCACCGCACCACCAACTGGGAGTACTACATCGGCGGTACCCGCGTCGGAGTGGTCAGCGGCAACGACACCCAGCCGCCGAGCACCGTCTCCCACACCATCAACCTCGGCAACGTGTCCGGACGCCAGAAGCTGCTGGCGATCTGGAACATCGCCGACACCGCCAACGCCTTCTACTCCTGCGTGGACCTGCAGGTCGGCTGACCGTCGGTCGCCGTCGACCGGCGCGGGAGCGGGACCGGCCATGACCTCCGCGTCGCCCGCCCGCTCCCGGTGCGCCGTAGGCGACAGGGACATTGACGACGTTAGCCTCTTTTTCCTACCGTTTTAGTAGATAATGGGTGCACCTCGCGGCGCACTTCCCCGGCGTCAACAACACCACCGTCTGGTCCGACCCTCGGCCGAAGAGCCAGATCGACTTCGGCTCCTTCGTCCACCTCGCCCGTACGGCGGAGCGCGGAAAGTTCGACTTCTTCTTCTTCTTCCTCGCCGAAGGGCTCGGGCTCACGGGTTTGCTTAGTGATCTCCAGCGTTACCCCACGTTACGCAGGTACGCCATGGGACCTTGAGTTACCGCTTTTCGGAGGCGGCGAAGTGTTTGGGGTGCATCCGATGATGCTCCGCCGGTGGGCGGTCGACGCCCTGACGGGCTGATCTCGCTCGGATTTTCGAATCATCGAGCGGAACGCCGACACGGATCGTTACTGTGCGTATATGTTTCGTCGCGTACCGGCTCGCGGGGTGGGCGGCTCTCTTCCGGAGGGCTACCTGGGCCTGCTCAACGACATCGAGCGCGAGATCACTGCGGTGCTGCCCACGGAGGATCGGTCGGCGCAGGGGCTGAGGCGGCTGTCGGCCGAGAGTGGGCGGTTTCGCTCTGGTCGTGTCGCATGAGCCGGAAACGTCCGTTGGCCGCTGGTCAGGTGGCTCGGACCGCGTCCGCTCGGGTGCTGCTGCGTGGTGGGGTGGATGAGAAGACCGGTGAGGCTCTGACGGCGCGGGTGGTGGCCGGGCGGGTGGGCTGGGCCGCTGATTTGGTCGCTGGGATGGTCGCCGGTCTGCTGGCCGGGCGTTGGAACGCCGGTGACGTGGCCAGGCTGGCCGCCGGGGTGGACGAGGCGGGCCGCGTTTTGCCGTCGAACGCGTGGATGGCGTTGCGGAGGCTGGGCTGGGACGTGAGGGTCCCTGAGGGGTTCAAGGTCAATGACCGGATCGTGCGGATGGCGCAGGAGCAGGCCGGGCGGACCCTGCGGTCGGCTCAGCACCGGGCGGAAGTGACCGGCGGGGTCCTCAAAACCTGGCCTACCGACCCGGACAAGCGCACGCCGGCCGAGTGGGACGCCGTCCGGGAGGCGATCCCCGACGGCGGGTCCCTGCCCGGCAGCGTGATCAAGGCGCGCACACGGCAGATCACCGCCTTCCTCGACCGTCATGGGCGGTTTCCGGTCGATGTGTTCGACCTGGAAGAGCCGCCGCGCGTGGCGCGGATGCTGGTGCTGGCCGCGGTGGACCGCCAGCAGGCCACCCTGGAACGCGCCGACGACGACCCAGCGAGGGTGTTGCTGCGGCTGCAGCTGCCGACCCGCCCGGATCCGCGCTCCTACGCCGACTGGTCCTGGGTGGCCTGCCCGCTCACGCTGCCGCCCACCGTCCCGCCCGGCGCGGTGCTGCACCTGCCCACGCTGCGCCCGCACGGCCAGAGAGCACGCGCGGACCTGGCGTTCTCCCACCCCGTCCCCAGGACCGAACGCAACGGTCACGCGAGGGCGCTGGGGGTCGATTGGGGTCTGAACACCCTGCTCAGTGCGGGGGCCTGCCGTTTGTATCCCGACGGCCGCATCACTGCGCTGGGGGCTGGGGCGATGTTCCGGGCCGCCGGGGTGATGGCCCGTCAGCACCGGCTGCGCCGTCACGGCGAACGCCTGCACGCCAAAACCGACGGCTACGAACGTCTGATCGGTGGCCAGGAAGATCACCACCTGGCCGCCAAACACACCGTCCTGACGGCCGAACGGCAATATGTGGCCGATCGCCGGTCGGGACTGAACGACGCACTGGCATGGTCAGCCGCGCGGTGGGCGGTGGACCAGGCGATCGCCGCGGGCGCGACGGTGATCTATGTGGAGGACCTGCGGTCGATGGAGGCCAAGGGCATGGGCCGCACCCTCAACACCCGCCTGTCCCAGACCGTACGCGGGCGGATCATCGGCAACATGCGGCACCTGGCCGCCGAGGTCGGTATCGCCGTGGTCACCGTCCCGGCCCGCAACACCTCCAAGCACTGCCCACAGTGTCTGGTCCCTTTGCGGCACTGCAAGGCCCCCGACCGCCGCACCACACCCGGATGGAAATGGGCGTACTGCCCGCACCCTGACTGTGGCTGGCAAGGCGACCGTGACCACGGCGCGTGGCGGCGTATCGCCGCCCGCGGCCTGACCCACCAAAACAACACCACCGTCGACCGCGCCACCGGCCAGATGACCATCGGCCGCATCATCGATAAGGTCGAGACCGGCGCGGTCATCACCCCGACTCCAGCACCTCCAGCCAGCGGGGGTGACCGGTCCAAGACCGGACCCACCCCGCGCCGAACCCCACGCCCCGCGCCCAGGCGACGCAGGGCACCCTCCACCCCCGGCCCCTGCGGGCCGGCGGGTCAGCGTCCGGAGGGACACGCTCACACGGACCACAGACCGCCTCGGGCGGCCTGCCGGTACCAGGGCGTGCGCACACCCGTGCATACGATCAGCTCAAACACCCCCACCACCCGGGACCGGCCACCACACCGGCCCAAAGGAGCGGCACTGGGCGCAGGCTTCCACCAGCACGCCCACGCCACCCCACCCCGGTGGGCAGATCCACCAGTCACAAATACCCAATACGACTACGGATCCCTAAGCTGATCAGAGACGCTGCGCGAGCTCAAGGGCCGCTTCCACGACCTGGACGTCGTCGGGCGTCCCGAATCGCTCACCGTCCTGTCCGCCTTCGCTCCTCGCACCTGGGCCTGGCCGCCACGGTCAACTCCACGTTCAACGAGCCGTACGAGATGGCCAGACGGCTCGCGACGCTCGACCATCTGAGCGGGGGACGGGCGGCCTGGAACGTCGTCAGCAGCTTCGACGACTTCACCGGGGAGAACCTCCGGCGCGGCGGCTACCTCGAGGAGGCCGACCGGTACACGCGCGCCGCCGAGTTCCTCCAGACGGCCCGTGAGCTGTGGCACTCCTGGCGGCCCGACGCGTCGTGGCCGACCCCGTACGGGGCGAGTTCGTCCGGCCCGACGGCATCGGCGCGTTCCAGCACCAAGGACGGCACATCGCCATCTCAGGGCACTTCAACGTGCCGCGCGGGCCGCAGGGCCAACCGGTGATAATCCAGGTGGAGGACTCGGAGGAGGGCCGGGAGTTCGCCGCCTCCGACGCCGACGTCATCTTCAGTCGGCACAGCCGACTGGAGGAGGGGTCCGACGGCGATCGCACGGGCGCGGCGTCGGGGATCGGCCGGGCGGTCGCCGAGCCGCCATCGGGCCCTCCGCGCGGTCTTCTACTGCGGACGCAGTAGGGCCGGGCTACTCCCTGGGGACAACGGAGGCACGTCCGGCTGCGGCTACCGTGGGCGGGTGAGTCCGTTGACCGAGGTCAGACGCGTCGCCGGCTGCCATCCGTTCCTGTGGGACGGGCTCCTGGCGGCGACGGTGTACGCGCTGGCCCTGTGGGTGCCGCCGGAGCCGCATGACGTCGGGCCAGGCCCGTCGACCTGGCAGGTGGTGGTCTTCGGCGCGCTGGCCGCGGGCCCGCTGACGGTGCGGCGACGGTGGCCGACCGCCGCGCTGGCGTGCACGCTCGCCGGGATGGCGTGCTACCTGGTCCTGGGAGGCAGACAGGGGCCGCTCATGCTGGCGCCCATGGTCGCCGTCTACACCGTGGCCCTGAAGAGCTCACGCCGGACGACGGTGGCCGCCGCGGTGGTGGCCGAGCTGGCGCTGGTCCTCGGCAAGCTGGTCGCTTTCGTGCGCGACGTCAGGGCGCACGAGCTCGTCATGTTCGATCCCCGTCTGGTGAGCATCGTCGCCGAGATCGCCCTCGCCGCCGCGGTGGGCGACGCGGTGCGCAATCGCCGCGCCTACGTGGCGGCGGTCGAGGAACGCGCGCGCCGCGCGGAGCGGACCCGGGAGGAGGAGGCCGAGCGGCGGGTCATCGAGGAGCGGCTGCGGATCGCCCGCGAGCTCCATGACGTGCTCGCCCACCACGTCGCGTTGATCAACGTTCAGGCCGAGGTCGCGGTGTACGTCATGGACACCGACCCGGGCCAGGCGCGCGAGGCCCTGTCCCACGTCCGCCGTGCGGGCCAGGCGGTACTGGAGGAGCTCGGCGCGACGGTCAGTCTGCTGCGGCGGCCGAACGCGCAGCTCGAGTCGGCCCCGGAACCCGCTCCGGGGCTGGACCGGCTGCCGGGCCTGCTCGAGGCGTTCGCGGCCGGCGGGCTGACCGTCGACCAGCGGGTGGTGGGGGAGCGGCGCGAGCTGCCCGCCACCGTCGACCTGGCCGCCTATCGCATCGTCCAGGAGGCGCTGACCAACGTGCACAAGCACGGAGGCGGTGCTCCGGCCACGCTGCGCATCGCCTACGCGCCTGGTGAGCTCCGGGTGGAGATCACCGACTCCGGGCCCGGCGGATCGCCTCCGGGGGAGGGGACCGGCCATGGCCTGCTCGGCATGCGGGAGCGCGCGCACTCGGTCGGCGGCACGTTCGAGGCGGGCCCCCGGCCGGAGGGCGGCTTCCGCGTCCGCGCGGTGCTGCTCTCGGCCGACCATTCGCCCGGGCCGGTGCCGCTCGTCGCCCGAGCGTGCGGGATGGGATTCTCTTGACGATTCGTGTGGTGCTGGCCGACGACCAGTTGCTGGTGCGGGCGGGCTTCAAGGTGCTGGTGCAGGCCGCGCCCGACCTCGAGGTGGTGGGCGAGGCCGCGAATGGCGACGAGGCGGTGGCCCTGGCCAGGGCGACGCGGCCGGACGTCGTGCTCATGGACATCCGGATGCCCGAGACCGACGGGCTGGTCGCGACCCGGCGGATCACCGCCGACGAGACCCTGGCCGCCGTACGCGTGCTGGTGCTCACGACCTTCGAGATCGACGCGTACGTGTTCGCGGCTCTGCGCGCCGGCGCCAGCGGGTTCGTCGGCAAGGGCGTTCACGCCGGGGACCTGCACGAGGCCATCCGCACCGTCGCCCGGGGAGACGCGCTGCTTTCCCCGGCGGCCACGCAGGCGCTGATCGCGCGTTTCCTCAGCGGCCCGGGGGACGTTGCCGACGGCGCGGCGGAACGCCTCTCCGACCTGACCGAACGCGAACGCGAGGTGGTCGTCATGGTGGCGCGCGGGCTGTCGAACGGCCAGATCGCCGAGCGGTTGCACATCCGGCCGCTGACGGCGAAGACCCACGCGAACCGGGCGATGATGAAGCTCGGGGCGCACGACCGCGCGCAGCTGGTGATGATCGCCTACGAGACGGGCCTCGTACGCCCGGCCGCTCCGTCGCAGTAGCCGCCCCGGTCACCCTCCACCGCGACGTACTCCGTGGCCGTCCGGCCCGCTACTCGGCCTCGTAACCGCACGGCCACCTCGCCGCAGTAGCCGCACCCACCGGCTACTGCGGACGCGGTATGCCGAAGACCGTTCCCCAGGTGGACGGGAACGGTCGTTCACCGGCACCAGGATTGGTCCTGGCATTCGATGACAACCCGGGGGTTTTCTTTTATGTCCGCTCTCGCGCGATGGTGCCACCGCCATCGCCTCGCCGTGGTCCTGCTGTGGCTGGCCGCGCTCGCCGGTCTGGGTGTGCTGTCGCAGACGGTCGGCTCCGCCTACAAGGACAGCTTCTCCCTGCCCGGCACCGAGTCCACCAAGGCCCTGCAGCTGCTGCAGAAATCCGCGCCGGCGCAGTCGGGGGACTCGGCGACCGTCGTCTGGCGCGCGCCCGCGGGCGGCACCGTCCGTGACGACGCCGTACGGCGGAAGATGACCGCCACCCTCGCAACGATCTCCAAGCTGCCCTCCGTGACCTCGGTGACCGGCCCGTACGACGGCCCGCGGGGCGCCCGCCAGATCAGCCGGGACGGTACGACGGCCTACGCCCAGGTCGGCTTCGGCAAGCAGGCGAACGAGCTGGCGAAGCCGGACGTGCAGCGCGTGATCGATGCCGCCGAGGCCGCCCGGGGCGACGGCCTGCGCGTCGAACTCGGCGGCAACCCGATCAGCCAGGTCGAGCGGACCCCACCCGGCAACGCCGAGCTGATCGGGGTGGCGGCCGCCGCGCTCGTCCTGCTCATCGCCTTCGGGTCGCTGTTCGCGATGCTGCTGCCGATCCTCACCGCCATCGCCGGGGTCGGGAGCGGCCTGATGGCCGTCACTCTGCTCACCCACGTCGTGACCGTCGGCCAGATCGGGCCCACACTGGGCGCGCTGATCGGGCTCGGCGTCGGCATCGACTACGCGCTGTTCATCGTCACCCGGCACCGTGCCGGCCTGAAGAACGGATTGAGCGTCGAGGAGTCGGTGGTCAAGGCCATCGACACGTCCGGCCGCGCCGTGCTGTTCGCCGGGGGCACCGTGGTGATCGCCCTGCTCGGTCTGTTCGTCCTGGGCATGAGCTTCCTCAACGGCATGGCCATCGCCTCGGCGGTCACCGTGGTGTGCACCGTGTTCGCCGCGATCACGCTGCTGCCGGCGCTGCTCGGCCTGCTCAAGACGCGGGTGCTCAGCCGCCGCGAACGCCGCCGCCTCGGCGCGGAGGGCTCGGGCGGCGCGGCCCGGCAGGACGTCTGGACCCGCTGGGCGGGCGTGGTCGAGCGCCGGCCTCGCACGCTGTCCGCGGTGGCCCTCGTGGCCATCGCGGTCCTGTGCGTGCCGGTGTTCTCCCTGCGCCTGGGCTCCTCCGACGCGGGGAACAACCCGACCTCCACGACCACGCGCCAGGCGTACGACCTGCTGGCCGAGGGCTTCGGCCCCGGATTCAACGGCCCGCTGCAGCTGATCGCCGAGACGCACGGCGCGGCCGACCGGCAGGCCTTCACCCGCCTGGTCGGCGAGGTGTCCCGTACACGCGGGGTGGCGGCGGCCGTCGCGCTGCCCGCACGGCCGGGTGCGACGATCGCCATGGCGCAGGTGGTCCCGACGACCTCGCCCCAGTCCGAACAGACCTCCGACCTGATCGACCGGCTCCGCCATGACGTCGTCCCGGCCGCCGAGCGCGGCACGTCGCTGCGGGTCTACGTCGGCGGTCAGACGGCGATCTTCGACGACTTCGCGGGCGTGCTGACGGGCAAGCTCCCGCTGTTCCTCGGTGTGATCATCACACTCGGGTTCCTGCTGCTCCTGATCGCCTTCCGCAGCCTGCTCGTGCCGGCCGTCGCCGCCGTGATGAACGTGCTGTCCGCCGGCGCGTCCTTCGGCGTGGTCGTCGCCTTCTTCCAGTGGGGATGGGGCTCGGAGCCGCTCGGCGTGGGCGCCGCGGGGCCGATCGAGGCGTTCCTCCCCGTGATCATGCTGTCGATCCTGTTCGGCCTGTCAATGGACTACCAGGTGTTCCTGGTCAGCCGGATGCACGAGGAGTGGGTGCACAGCGGCGACAACCGCCGCGCGGTCACCGTCGGCCAGGCCCACACGGGCCGGGTCATCACCGCCGCCGCGACCATCATGATCGCGGTGTTCGTCGCCTTCGTCTTCGGGGGCCAGCGGGTCATCGCCGAGTTCGGCATCGGCCTGAGCGCCGCCGTCGCCCTGGACGCCTTCATCCTGCGGACGATCCTCGTCCCGGCGGCGATGCACCTGTTCGGCCGGGCGAACTGGTGGCTGCCGTCCTGGCTGGACCGCCGCCTGCCACACCTGTCGGTCGAGCCGCCGGAGGAACGGCCGATCGAGGGCGCGGTCGGCACTCCGCTGGAGCCCGCCTCCCGCTGAGGTCCATGGCGGGGCGGTCGGTGGCGACCGCCCCGCTTCTCCTCTTCGTCCGCCGGGCCCCAAAGATTCCCTACGCAGCGGTTTCCCATCCCTTGCCGTTGATGCGGGCAGGTTCAGGAACAGGTCTGGCCGTGCCGACGACGATCGGGGGATCTCGTGGTGGATGAGGACGCTGTTTTCGATGTGATCGTGATCGGGGCCGGGCCAGTCGGTGAGAACGCCGCCGCGCGTGTCGTACGGGGCGGGCTCACGGCCGCCGTCGTCGAGAAGCGCCTGGTGGGCGGTGAGTGCAACTACTACGCGTGCGTCCCGAGCAAGGCGCTGCTCTGGCCGATGGAGCTGGCGGACGCGGTGAGCCGGATGCCGGGCCTTGAGCTGCGCGGCCCGATCGACACGCCCGCGGTGCTGGCCCGGCGCGACGAGGTCGTGTCCCACTTCGATGACACCGGTTATGTGGACTGGGTGGAGGAGCTGCCGGCGACGTTCTTCCGCGGACATGGGCGCCTGGCCGGACCACGGCGAGTGGAGGTGACGACGCCGGGCGGTCAGGTCCGGGGGCTACGGGCCCGGCACGCCGTCGTCGTCGCCACCGGCAGCAACCCGGACATCCCCGACGTACCCGGGCTGCGCGAGGCGCGCCCGTGGACGAACCAGGAGGCGACCAGCGTCCAGCAGGTGCCCAAGCGGCTCGTCGTGATCGGCGGCGGGCCCGTCGCGTGTGAGATGTCGCAGGCCCTGCACGCGCTCGGTGCCCTGGGGACCACCGTCGTCGTCCGTGACGACCGCCTGCTCACCAGGACCGAGCCGTTCGCCGGGGAGCTGCTGGCCCGGTCGTTCGCCGACGCCGGCATCGACGTGCGCCTCGGCCGCCATCCGGTCCGCGTCGAGCGCCTCGAGCCGGGCGGCCCGGTGACCGTCCACACCGACGACGGCGTGCGGATCGAGGCCGACGAGATCCTGGTCGGCACCGGCCGCCGTCTCGCCGTGACCGACATCGGCCTGGAGACGATCGATCTGGCGGCGAACGGCCCGATCGAGGTCGACGCGAGCATGCGGGCGACGGGGGTGCCCGACGGCTGGTTGTACGCCGCCGGGGACGTCAACGGGCGCAACCTGCTCACCCACATGGGCAAGTACCAGGCACGCATCTGCGGCGACGTGATCGTCGCCCGCGCCGGCGGCCGGCCCGACGACCTGCCATCGCTGCGCGACACCGCCGACGACCGGGGCGCGCCACAGGTCATCTTCACCGACCCCCAGGTGTGCGCCGTCGGGCGCACCGAGTCCGAGGCGCGCGCCGCCGGTCTTCCGGTTCGCGCCGTGGAGGTCGACATGGGCGCGGTGATCGGCGCCGAGCTACAGACGCCGGGCTACACCGGCCGGGCGAAGCTGGTCGTCGACGAGGATCGCCGCGTGCTCCTCGGCGCCACGTTCGTCGGCCCGGCGGCGGTCGATCTCCTCCACGGAGCCACCATCGCGGTGACCGCCGAGGTCGCCCTCGATCGGCTCTGGCACGCCGTTCCATCCTTCCCGACCACGAGCGAGATCTGGCTGAACCTCCTGCTCGAGTACGGCATGTGAGGTCGGATCAGCGGTAACCACCGAGCTTCCTCAACACTCGGCCAAAAGACGGCAATAGGGCCAAGAATGGGCGAATAACGGGGAATGGCTGTGCCATGGAGGCCGGTCCGCGGAGGTGGTCATGGCGACCTATGAGTACGCGTGTCCGGGCTGCGGCTCCTTCGACGCACGGCTGCCGCTGGGCACTGCGCCCGCGACGCGGGAGTGTCCCGTCTGCGGGCGCGAGTGTCGGCGCGTGTACTCCGCACCGGCGCTGACGCGCACGTCCGCGACCGTACGGGCGAGCCGGGAACGTGAAGAACAGAGCCGGGAGGCGCCGGCGATCGTGTCGGAGGTGCCGCCGTCGCGGCGGCCCTCCCGGCGCCCGCACCCGGCGCTCGCGCACCTGCCACGGCCGTGAGCGCGGCCTGTGGTGCGGGTCCGTGATGCGGGCCCGTGGCGCGAGGTCGCGGGCGGGAACGACATGACGGCGCCCTGGGCCCGGCGGCCGAGGGGTGAGGCTTGATGGCGAACGTAGGGCTTCTCTATGTGGGAGCGGTGCTGTTCCTCAACGGGATGATGCTGCTCGGCAAGGTCGATCCCAAGGCCACGGCGCTGCTGAACCTGTTCGTCGGCGCCATGCAGGTGGTCTTCCCGACCGTGTTGATCGCGACGGCCGGACGCGACACCCACCTGATCCTGGCGGCATCCGGGCTGTACCTGTTCGGGTTCACCTACCTGTATGTCGGGATCGGGTTGCTGACCGGGCTCGACACCAGCGGCGTCGGATACTTCTCGCTGTTCGTGGCCGTGATGGCGCTCGGCTACGCCGTCGTCAACTTCCGCATCCTGCGCGACCCGCCGTTCGGCGTCATCTGGCTGTACTGGGCGTTCCTGTGGTTCCTGTTCTTCGTCCTGCTCGGACTGAAGGTCGAGGGGATCACCGTCTACACGGGCTGGGTGACGGCGATCGAAGGCTGGGTCACCGGGGCTATCCCGGCGATCCTTCTGCTGTGCGGCTACTGGGGCAGGCACGGGCAGGTCGCGGTCCTGCTGGCGGTGTTCGCCGTAGTGGTCTTCGGCGCCCTGTGGCTCCTGGTCGGCCCGGGACACCGTCTCGGCCACCGGCCCGGCGGCGTGGCGGCGGCGGGACGTCCCTGAGGACCGGCCTCCCGATTCGAGTTCGTGAATTCGGCAGGGGAGTGAGTGATCATGCCAGACGTCGTATTCCACGTTGACCAGTCACGGTCAATGCGTGATCAGAAGGTACCCGGCCACAACAGGTGGCATCCGGCCGTGCCGGCCGCCGATTCCGTCCGGCCGGGCGATGAGTTCCGGATGGAATGCCGGGAGTGGACCGACTGTCAGATCGGCAACAACGACTCCGCCAACGACGTACGCGACGTCGATCTGACGTTGTGCCACATGCTGAGCGGCCCGATCCGGATCGAAGGGGCCGAGCCCGGCGATCTGCTGATCGTCGACATCCTCGACCTCGGGCCCGTACCCCAGCACGTCGGAGACGCGGCGGGCGAGGGTTGGGGCTACACCGGGGTGTTCGCCAAGTCCAACGGCGGATCGTTCCTGACGGACTACTACCCGGACGCCGTCAAGGCGATCTGGGACTTCCACGGCCAGCAGGCCTCTTCTCGGCACCTGCCCGGCGTGCGGTACACCGGCATCACCCACCCGGGGCTGTTCGGCACCGCGCCGTCGCAGGAGCTGCTGGAGCGGTGGAACCGCCGGGAGCAGGCCCTGATCGACACCAACCCCGATCGGGTGCCACCCCTGGCGCTGCCGCCGGAGCCCACCGGCGCGCTGGTCGGCCACGCCCACGGCGGTGACGCCGACCGGGTCGCCCGGGAGGGCGCCCGCACGGTGCCGGCCCGTGAGCACGGCGGTAATCAGGACATCAAGAACTTCAGCCGCGGATCCCGCGTGTTCGTGCCCGTCTTCGTCGACGGCGCGAACCTCTCCGTGGGCGACCTGCACTTCAGCCAGGGCGACGGAGAGATCACCTTCTGCGGCGCGATCGAGATGGGAGGTTTCATCGACTTCCACGTCGACCTGATCAAGGGCGGCATGGAGAAGTACGGCATCACCACCAACCCGGTCTTCATGCCGGGCAACGTCGAGCCGAGGTACTCGGAGTTCATGAGCTTCGTCGGCATCTCCGTCGATCCCGACGACGACACGAACCTCTACATGGACGCGACGCTGGCCTACAAGTGCGCCTGCCTCAACGCCATCGAGTACCTCAAGAGGTGGGGCTACAGCGGCGAACAGGCGTACCTGATCCTCGGGTCCGCGCCGGTCGAGGGGCGGATCAGCGGGATCGTCGACATCCCGAACGCCTGCTGCACGCTGTACCTGCCCACGGCGATCTTCGATTTCGACATCCGTCCCACCATGGACGGTCCCCGGAGCGCCGATCGCGGGAAGTGCGCCGTCACCTCATGACACCATCGTGGCGCCGGAGCCGGAGGTCTCCGGCGCCACGCCGTACCCCGCCGGGAGCGTCACCGGCTGGCGCCGAGCGCGTCGGGGGAGAGGTGGCGTCTCTCGACGTCGTCCAGGGCGCTCCGGGTCGCGCCGAGGGCCACCGCGGTGTCGCCGAGCGAGGACAGCGCGAGCCGCGGGCGCACCAGGGTGCGGCGGCGGAGGTGCCGCTCGACGACCGTCAGCAGCCGCGCTCCGGCGCGGGACACGCCCCCGCCGATCACGATCAGCTCCGGGTCGAGGAGCAGACAGGCGGCGGCGAGGCCGCGGGCGAAACGGGCGGCGATCTGGTCGACGATCGATTCGGCGAGTGCGCTCCCGGCCGACGCGGCGTCGAAGAGCGCGGCCACGTCGTCGTGCGGCCGTGCCCGCAGCATCAGCTCACGCAGCCGCGCGTCGCCCTGACGCTCCGCCTCCGCGAGGGCGAGCTCGATGATCGCGGAGGCGCCGACCTGGCGTTCGAAGGGGCCCATCGTGTCGCGGGTGACGATGTGGGGGCCGTCGGGACCGCGGTGTTCGGCGAGGTCGAGGAAGCCGATCTCCCCGGCCGCGGCGTTCGTCCCCCGGAGCAGCCGGCCGTCGATCATGATGCCGGCGCCGACGCGGGCGCCCCACTGCACGAAGACCAGGTCGTCCGCCTCGGTCGCGGTGCCGCGCCAGCGTTCGGCGAGGACGGCGAGGTTGACGTCGTTGTGGACGCTGAGCGGGCACGCGAGCAGCGAGCGGAGCTCGGCGGCGACGGGGATGGAGGCCCAGCCGGGGATGCTCGGCGCCAGCGTCACCGTTCCCGTCTTGGTGTCGACGAGTCCGGGGCTGCCGATCGCGGCGGACAGCACATCCCCGGCCGGGACGCCGGCCTCGGCCAGGACGTCCGTGGTGATCCGCAGCAGCGCCCGGAGGACCTCCTCGCCGCCGCGCAGCCGGTGGGTGTCCTCGCGCCGCTCGGCGATCACGTTGCCGGCCAGGTCGGAGACCATGGCGAGGATCTTGTGGGGTCCGACGTCGGCGCCGAGGACGTGGCCCGCCTCGGACCGGAACCGGATCACCGCCGCGGGGCGGCCGACCCTGATCTCCCCGCCGGCTCCGGACCGCTGATCCGCGTCCTCGGCCCAGCCTTCCGCCCGCAGCGTATCGATGGCCCGGCTCACGGCGGGCCGGGACAGGCCCGTGGCCGTGACCAGGTCGGCGACCCGCTGCGGGCCGCCCTCCCGCAGCGCGGTCAGCACCGTCACGACGTTGATCCGGCGCAGCACGTGCGGCCCCGTACCGGCCGGCATCGGCTCCCTCGTCACGGAATCCCCTCTTGACCCGCACAGTGACAGAAGTTATTAGTTACGAACGATACGTTACTAAATATCCGCCGAGTGGCCACGGTGTCTGGAGAACACCGGCCGTTTCCGCCTCCGCCGTTCCGCGTCTTCCGCCCCAGAAGGCAGGTTCGCCATGCGATCGTTCCTCCGCCACGCCCTCGCACTCGCCACCCCCCTGATCCTCACGCTCGGCCTCGCCCCGCCCGGCCGGGCGGCCACCCCGCGCCCCGCCGCTCCCTCCCGGCCCGCGATCGTCCACGCGACGACCGGAGCCTCCGGCTACGGCAACGCCTACAACGACTACCGGCGCGCCCCGTACGGGGTGCTGGAGACACCGGCGCAGCAGCAGACCCTGCCGCCGGTCAGGGACGACCCGAACGAGGCGTTCGACTGGTACCGGTACCCCCGTGCCGCCATCGGTGTGTACGGCGGCCCGGAACGATCGATCATCACGCCCGAGGGCTACCTGCAGACCGGGTACGCCGCGCTGACGTTCGCCACCGGCTCGTCGCGGACCCCCGTGAACCAGCGGGTCAAGACCTGGGTGGACGGGTACCTGCCGATCCTGTCGGAACAGTTCGACTCCGGCGGTGTCCAGCACGCGATCCGGTTCTTCGCCGCCAAGGTGCCCGGCGTCGCCAAGGTCCCCTTCACCCAGTCGTACGGTCTGCCGGCCAAGAAGGTGACGGCCGACGTCGACAACATGGTGAACTTCGTCAAGGTCAGCCTCACCAACCCGGGCTCCTCGCCGGTCACGCACCGGTTCTCGGCCACCCTCGACCTCACCAAGGGCATCGGCGCGCTGAACGGCAACTCCGGCCCGAGCAAACCCGCGAATCCGGGCTGGGACGACGACCAGCGCGTCTACGGCGGCGACGGGAAGCTCCTCCTGGTCTCCGGGCAGACGCCGAGCGGCGTCGACGGCGGCACCCAGGACTACGACGTCACGCTGGAACCCCACCAGACCCGGACGCTCACCTTCGCGATGCCCTACTTCGTCGGGCAGGACTCCGACACCGCGCCGATCAAGGGCACGGACTACGACCGGTACGAGCAGCAGACCGCGCAGTTCTGGCACCGTACGCTCGACCAGGCCGGGACGGTCCTCCAGGTCCCCGGCAGCGGCGCCGAGACGAAGGTGCTGGACGCCTACAAGGCCAACCTGGCGTTCTCCCTCATCCTGATGAACGTCGTCGACGGCCGGTACTACTGGAACGCCAACCCGACCGTCTACGCCCACTACTGGCTGCGCGACACGGCCTTCGACATCGACGGCATCCTGAACGCCGGCTTCACCGCCGTCGCCAAGCAGGTCACGCTCGAGATGCTCGACTGGCAGTCCGACACCGGGCAGTTCATCTCCCAGTCGGGGCAGTACGACGGCAACGGGGAGGCCCTGTGGGCGTTCGCCAACTACTACCAACGCACCCATGACACCGAATTCGCCCGCCAGGTCTGGCCCGCCGTCCAGCGGGCGATGGACTGGGAGTGGCAGATCCGCCGGCAGTACTGGCAGTCCGACGACGGCCTGTTCCCCGCCTCCACGATGAAGGACGACGAAGGCGTCCGCGGGCACGTGCTCACCTACGACCTGTGGAACATCGCCGGCGAGGAGGGGGCCGCGAAGATCGCCGAGGCGGTCGGCGACGGCGCGACCGCCGCGACGTGGAAACAGCGCCGCACCCAGTACATCGGCATCCTGCGGTCCAAGCTCGCCCCGCAGGTGAAGAAGCTGGGCGTCATCCCGCCCACGACCGAGGGCATGGCTGCGCCGGGCGTCCGCGACGGCTGGTACGGCGGCGTGTACGGGATCGACTGGGGCAACCTCGAGGCCGTCTGGCCCGCGAACGCCTTCCGCCCGGACGACCCGTGGATCACCAAGAGCCTGGCCGTCTGGCGGCGCAAGATGTTCGAGGGCATCTTCGGCTACCCGTCCGGCGGCGTGGAGAGCACCCTGCACTCCTACACGCCGATGTCGCTGTCGATCACCGACATCCTTCGCGGGGACCAGGACGCGGCACTGTCGTCGCTGTACTCCCTGCTGACGCACACCTCCGCCACGCACATGGCCTCGGAGGGCATGGCCTCGGCCCAGCGCTGGGGGTGGTCGTCGACCGACCAGACCCAGCCGCACGCCGAGTTCGCCGGCAAGTACCTGACCTTCCTGCGCGACATGCTCGCCAATGAGGCGTCGGACGGGTCCCTGCACCTGGCGAACGTCTGGTCGCCGCAGTGGAGCAGGCCCGGCCAGACCCTGGGCTTCACCGGGGACACCGACTTCGGGCCGATGTCCTACACCGCGACCGTCGACGGGAAGGGCGCCACGATGCGCCTCACGCCGCCGACCCGCGGCACCCCGGACAACGTCGTGATCTCGGCGCCGGACGGGACCGCCCTCACCTCGGTGACCGTGGACGGCCACCGCGCCGGCCGGATTTCCGGGCACCAGGTCACCCTGACGTCGCCCCGGCAGGCGAGCGTGATCCGGCTCAACTGGACGAGGACACGATCCGTGCCGCAGCTCGGCGTCGCCCACGCGGCCGCGGACTACGAGGCGAACTACCAGCGGATGACGTCGCCGATCGACGCCACGGTCACCGCCGTCAAGGCCGATCACCGCGCCATCGAGGCGGGTGCGCCGCTGTCGGTCACCGGGACGGTGGTCAACGACGGGGGAGCCGGCTACCTCGCCGACCCCCGTGTCGTGCTCTACGTGAACGGCCAGGCGACCCAGACCGACACGACGACGTTCGCCCGGGGGATCGGGTTCACCACCCCCGCGCGGATCGTCTCCTTCGGCCACCACGACGAGGGCACCGTGCCCGTGGCGTTCTCCCCTCAGCTGTGCGCCCCAGGGCACTACACGATCGGCATCGGGCTCGGGTCGGCGGCGCCCACGCACACGGTCGAGGTCGACGTCCGCGCCCCGTCGAAGGCCACGCCGCCGACCGCGACACTCGAGCTGTCACCCGGTTCGCCGTACGTCGACGGCGGCGGTAAGGCCGCCGTCACCGGCAAGGTGACCAACACCGGCTGTCTCGCGGTGACGGGAACGAAGGTGACCCTCGCCGCGCCGGACGGCTGGACGGCGACGCCGCAGGACCCGGCCGTTCTCGGCACCATCGAGCCGGGCGCCTCGGCGACCGCCTCCTGGACGCTCACCCCGCCCGCGACGCTTCCCGACCCCGACCCGACCGTGAGCGTCGGCGCCTCAGCGACCTTCGCGGACGGCGCGGGCGGCACCGGGAAGGCGAGCGGCTCGGCGACCCTCACCGCCTTCGCGGCGCCGTCGGCCGAATACCGGTCCGTCGCGAGCACCGCCGCCCACGTCGGGCAGCTCGGCGACCGGTACGCCGTCTTCGCCGACGGCAAGGATCAGTGGGGACGCACGGATCAGTTCGGCGCCCTCTACCGCAAGGGCGCGGGCAAGGAGGCCATGACGGTGACGACCAAGGTCACACGGCAGGACCCGACGGGTGTCTGGGCCAAGGCCGGCATCGTCGTCCGCAACGACCTGTCCGCCAAGAGCCCCGGGTACGTGATCCTGGCCGCCACACCCGCCAACGGCGTCGTCATGCAGTGGGACGCCAACGGCGACGGCTACCTGGACACCACGCTGAACACCGGTTTCTCCGGCTACCCCGTGCAGCTCAAACTAGTACGGTCCGGCGCGACGTTCACCGGATCGTTCAGCCTCGACGGCAAGACCTGGCAGCAGGTCGCCACCGCCCAGGTGCCGAGCGCGGCGGCCACACAGGACGTCGGCCTCTCGGCGGCGGCCGTCACCGGGGACGCCTCAGGCCGGATCTCCGGCGCGGAGTTCACCGGCTTCGGAATCGAGTAACCGAGAGTCGAACAGGCGCCCGCTCTTCCCACGCTCCGGGAGGGGCGGGCACCCCGTCCGGCTACGGAAGTGCCCGGTCCATGATGTCGAGGGCGTCCTCCTTGATCCTCGTGGTGGACTCCTTCGACACCACCGGGAACGCCTGCCGCAGTTCACGCCGCCCGGCCACCGCCAGCGCGCCCCCGGCGGAGATCAACCCACCGCCGACCACGATGGCGGAGGCCCACGGCGGAAGCCTCCGGTGCAGCGCGGCGACCGTTCCGGCCACCACCGCGCCCGTTCCGTACGCCATCAGCGCGCCGCCGCCACCGAGCAGCATCATCCCGCTCTTCGCCCTCGCGGCGCTGTCGACCATCTCCTGCTGGACGACCGCCAGCTCCTTGCGGACCAGGCGTACGGTCTGCTCCCTCACGTCGTCGAGCGCGTCGGTCATCGACTCGCCTTTGTCCTTCGCCATGGCCGTCTCCTCACCTGCCTTTTCCCCGAGCGCTACCCGGTGCGGGGCCGGAGTAACGCGTCCGGGCTCGTACCCCGTCGCCCGGCGGGTATGGCTCTGAGCAGGGACTACCGTGGAGGAGGCTGTGATATGACGCTGTTCCTGGCCCTCATCATCGTGGCGATCGGACTCGGCATCGCCGGATTCGTGGTGAAAGGCCTCTTCTTCCTACTGATCATCGGCATCCTGGTCTTCCTGGTCGACCTGGTACTGGGCGGGATCCGGATCGGCCACCGTCGCGGCACCCGCGCCGCACGCTGACCAACACGGCGGTCATCCGCCGAGCACGCGCCGGTCATCCCGTCTCAGGAGCGGCTTCATCAAAAGGAGTCGATCTCAGGCAGAGCCCTACAACGAACGAAGCCCCCGCCGAAGCGGGGGCCGTGAATGCGGGAGTGTCAGGCTTGCTCGAACTCGTCGCGCTCACCGGCCGCGACCTCGACGCAGTCGCCGCCCTGCGTCCCGCTGTATGTGCTCTTGCGGAAGTCGATCATGTCATGCGCTCCATGGCCTGTGTGATGAGAGCCCGCGACGGACCTTGGGGAAGGGCATCGGCCCCGATCGTTTCGAACCATACCTTGAACACATCCACCTCCGTGCCGGGAGATACGAGCCGACCTCCGCCGTTGGCTTCCGTGAAGGCGAAGTCCTGGCGGTCCGCCGTTATGATCTTGAAGCTGCCGTCGAGGCCGACGTGCGCCCCGGCGGTGCGTGGCACCACGCGAAGCATGACATTGGGCGACTCGCTGAGCTCCAGGAGCCTTGCGAGTTGGGCGCGCATCACATCCCGTCCGCCCACGGGACGGTCGATCACTCCTTCGTCAAGAAGTACGGAAAGTACCGGCGGGTCTACGCGCGTCAGAACCTTCTGACGGGCTATCCGCTGGTTGACCATGTCATCGAGTCCGCGCGTGCCCCCGGCTATCAGTACGGCGCGAGCGTACTCAGGCGTCTGGAACAGACCGGGTACGAGAAGCGCCTCGTACAGCTTGATCATGGCCGCGCGGACTTCGAGTTGCGTGTACGCCTTGAACCAGTCGGGATCATGCCCGGAGCGGGCGAAGTGGTGTAGACGGTGAAAATGGCCCCCCGTGTCCCATATCTCGTCTAGCTGTGCCGCCTGGCCATCGTTGATCTTGCTAATACCTGACTCGTATCCGTTGATTGTTTGCTTGCGTACGCCGAGTATTTCCCCGAGCTCCGGGAGTGTCATGCTCCGCCGGGTGCGATATAGCCGCAGGTCAAAGGCCATCCAATCCCACAGTGAGTCGTACGGGTTGATTGCGTTCTTGTCGACCACGGGGATCTCCTCGGGTAAGAAATGTCGACCTCGTACGCCATAGGGTAACTCTTTCCCGCCATTATTAGGGGGCAAGTTACGGAGGCCCATCAGGAGATCGGGCGAAACATGGACGTTCTGGACCTGGAGAAGCCGGGGGCGTGGGTTCCCCCGACTGACACCGGAGAACTACGGATCTACCGCGCCGAGCCATCGGCCGCGCGGCTGGCACGGGTATTCGTACGCGAATGCCTCACCGCCTGTGACCGCAAGGACCTCATCGAGAACGCTGAAGAGGTGATCTCGGAGCTTGCAACCAACGCGATACGGCACGGCACCTCCGCGGGAGGCTACTTCGCGGTGCGTTTCGAGTGTCACC
The DNA here is from genome assembly GCF_024055795.1 of Actinoallomurus purpureus. Taxonomy (GTDB): domain Bacteria; phylum Actinomycetota; class Actinomycetes; order Streptosporangiales; family Streptosporangiaceae; genus Actinoallomurus; species Actinoallomurus purpureus. The sequence continues at coordinate 354,884 of NZ_JAMXMY010000001.1, forward strand.
GAAAGGGCTGCATCTTCGACGTGATCGACAGATGCCCCAAGGCTATGCCCGTGCTCCGCGACGCCGACGACCTGGACGAGGGCGGCCGGGGGCTGCACCTCGTTGAAGCCCTCACCGACTCATGGGGGTACTTCCGTCGCCCTCTGAAGCAGAACAGGGTTTTCGTGAAGGTGGTGAGAGTCGCCTTCATCTAGAGCAGGAGATGGCGGGGCGATGTGCGTCCGTGACGGGGGATCTGTTCGGCCTCGGTTGCGGAGTGAAGGTCAGGGACTGGTGTGAGCCCTACCTGCCGCCCATAGATTCGGCATCTCCTAGGGCCCCGGTTCGAGGGCGCAAGGCCGTGGCCGAACCGGGGTCACCAAGGGTGCGTAACGCGGAAGATCGCGGACGAAATCCGGTGACCTCAAAAACGTAGAGTCATCGACCGATCGCGGTCTGGGGTTCGACTCCTCCCGCGCCTACAATGGCACGTTAAACCAGTTGGTAGGTAGCAGTTCACCGGCACTACGTACGTCCATACGACGTCTCGTCGTTCACAGCCGGTGGTCGGCTGCTAATCCTGGGAGTTCGAGTCTCCCCGTGCCCCCTGCCCACGCCCCTGCGTTGCCACGCCGATGGTGGCCGTTCACGTCGATCACCGTCACGAGGTGATGGCTATCTCGGCTCCCGGCCGGCTCCGCTCATCCTGGACCTGGGGTGGGCGAATCGGCCGCGGCGTCAAGGTCGCCGACGAGCGTGTCCGGCGTACGCATGCGCCAGGCGTCGGTGACGAGTTCTTCCAGATGGTCGAGGTCCACTTTTTCCAGCCACAGCATGACCAGAGGCATTCCGTCGTAGGCGGGCGTGGTGAAGAAGCGTTCCGGCTCGCCGAGCAGCAACGCCTGCTTCTCCGCCTCGTCGCCGACGTACAGTACGGCGATGTCGGTCCGGATGACGCGCGGCTTACCCGGTCTGCGCTCGGGGTAGGACCAGACGAACCCTTTGCCGGCGACCCGGAAATCGAAGCCGTCGCTGTCGATCTCGACCACGTGAGGTAGCGCAAGCGCCAACCGGCGGACGTCATCGTCGTCAGCCATCGTGGTCGCTCCCGGACGCCGCCTTCTGCACATGTGCAGGCTATCGGCCCAGATACCGCGAACGGGGGCCGAGTTGGGTGGACCTGTCGTAGCCGGACGCCTCCAAGGTACTCGTAGTCGTGATCGACGCTCTGGTCTCGCACGGCCCGAAGTCACTCTCATGCCGCGATGAGTGTGTTTCGCGGAGCTGAGCTGGACAGATACCGCCGTACCGGACTATGCCCGGAACGGCCAGGAATGCCCAGGTTGGCCGTCGCGTGTCCGGACCGGTTTCGCGAAAATGATCACGGTATGTGCAGATCCAGGTGATCATGGAGGGGTGAGCGACGGCAGCGTCATCGACGTGAACACCCCGAGCACTGCACGCATTTACGACTTCCTGCTGGACGGCAAGGACAACTTCGCGGCGGACCGGGAGGCGGCGGCGCGGCTGCTGGAGGCGTCGCCGGGCGCCAAGGCCATGGCGCAGGGGAACCGTCGCTTCATGGTCCGGGCGGTCCGCGTCTTGGCGGAGGCGGGGGTCCGGCAGTTCATCGACCTCGGCACCGGCATCCCCACCTCTCCCAATACGCACGAGGTGGCGCGGCGGATCCACCCGGACGCCCGCGTGGTGTACGTCGACCACGACCCGATCGTGATGGCGCACAACCGGGCGCTGCGGGCCAGGCCCGAGGGCGTCGTTGCGATCGAGGGCGACATCCGCCGGCCGCATGAGATCCTGGACCATCCCGAGGTGCGGGAGCTCATCGACTTCGACCGGCCGGTCGGCGTGCTGTGCCTGGCGGTGCTGCACTTCGTCTCCGACGCGGAGAACCCGGACGGTGTCCTCGCGGCGCTGCGTGCCCGGATGTCGCCCGGCAGCCACCTGGTCATCAGCACGACCTCCTCGGAGGGGTTCTCCGCCGAGGAGGTCGAAGTGATCACAGGGAGCTACACGGGTGTCTCCTCCGGGCTGACTCTGCACTCCCGGGAGCGGGTCGAGCGTTTTTTCGACGGACTGGAACTGCTGGAGCCCGGCGTGGTCGACATCTTCACGTGGCGAGCCGACGAGCCGCTCGTCGCTGGCGGGAAACTGCTGGCCGGCGTCGCCCGCAAGAACGCCTGACCGTCGGCGATCATCCTGCGGGCTCGGATCCGAGGAGACGGGACAGCGCCCCCAGCACGACCGGCCAGGCGTCCGTCAGCGGGTCGATCACCGCGAAGTGGCCGACGCCGGGCAGCTCGGTGAGAGTGCAGTCGTCTCCCGCCGTCTGAGCCGCCCGCGCGTACGACCGCGACTGATCGACCGGGACGGCGTCGTCCGCCGACCCGTGGACCAGCACGGACGGGATCGAGGAGGGCAGCAGCGCCGACGGGTCGGCGAGCGCGGTGCGTTCGGGGAGCCCGGCCGCCGGGCCGCCCAGCAGACCGTCGGCGGCGCCGTTGCTCAGGCCCAGCTCCGACGCCGCGGCGAGGGCGGCCACGGGAGCGAGCGCGACGACGCCGCGCACGGCCGGAGGCTCGGGGAGACGCCAGGTGGCCGACGCGGGCAGGCCTGCGCGAGATGCCGCCCACAGCGCGAGGTGCCCTCCCGCAGAGTGGCCGAGGAGCACGACGTCGCCGATCCCGCCCGGGACGGCCTCGGCCGCGAGCGCCGGCACGGTGTCGACGGCGCGGGCGACGTCGTCGAAGGTGCCCGGCCAGCCGCCCCCGTCCTGCCCGACACGCCGGTACTCGATCGCGGCCGTAGCGAATCCGCGGGAGGCCAGGTCGTCGGCCATCGGGCCGGTGTGCGCCCGGTCGAACCGGGAACGCCAGAAGCCGCCGTGCACGATGACCACGAGCGGAGTCCGCGCCGCGCGGTCGCCCCGGGGGAACCGCAGGTCGGCGACCTGGTCCGGCAGGCGTCCGTAGGCCACCGTGGCGTCCGGAGCGGGCGCCGAGCGGGTCAGGACGTCGGGAGAAGGCCGCATGGTGTGCGAACTCAGAAGCCCGGGAAGACCCGGCGCAGGTCGTCGAGCGTGATCGTGTCCGAGTCGAGCGTGACCGAGTCCGGCGTGTGCGCGGGGGCGTGCCGGCCGGTGACGAGACGGAGCCACCACTCGGCAGGGGCGGTGAGGACCCCGTCGGGCCGGGCGGGGGATTCCGCGAGCGCCACCGCGTCGCGTACGCCGAGGCCGAACGATCGCTCCGGGGCGGTCGTCCGGATCTGGGCGGTCACCTGGCGGCCACCGAGGGCGTCGGGCCTGCCGAGGAAGCCGATCAGCATGCCGGCCTGGTCGATCAGCAGGTCGGTGGCCTCCGGCGCCAGGGTCGCAGCCGGGTCGAACGCGACCTCGATGTCCCAGGCGTGGTGCGTGAACTCGGTGAGGCGCAGGCCCGTCACGGTGGCGAGGTCCACCGGGGCGGGCAGGAACCCCAGATCGACGCGCAACCCTTCCCTGGTCGCAGCGTCGAACTCCTCGCAGCGGGTGACCAGCGTGTCGTTCGAGCGCAGGAACCCCTCGGCCCGTTCGGCCGGCGACATCGCGTCCCACCGAGCCCAGACGGTCTGGTTGAACTCCGCGCCGGGATGGCCCTTGCCGCTCAGCGCGCCGTCGAGAGCGGCGAGGAAGATCTCGGCGCCGCTGCCCAGGTGGCTCAGCACCTGGGAGACGTCCCACTCGGACGCTCCCGACGGGCGGGCGAGGTCGGCGTCGCCGAACCCGCGCACGCGGGCGGCCAGCCGGTCGTAGCCGGTGCGCAGCGCCTTGATGTTCCGGTCGGCCCGCTCTGTCATCCTCGGTCTCCCAACGGTGTCGTGATCGTACGGGGCATAACGAGAGCCATCATGTCACCGAGGCCTCCCCCGAGATTGAGATCCCCGGCCCGACGTCCCTTTGGCGGCCCTTGAGGGTGGGCATTCCGTGAGACCCGGGCATAGTCTCTCCCTCATCGCCTTGTGAACTGGTGAAGGAGCAGGTCGGCGGCGTGAGCGAGCAGACACCGACACCGGCCGTCCGGCAGGCGGAGACCACGGCCGCCCGGCTCACGGTCCGTGACGTGCTGGGCCTGGACCTGGTGGTGACGTGGGGGCCGGAGGTCGTGGCGGGCGCCGCGCACCTCGACCGTCCGGTGCGCTGGCTGCACGTCGCCGAGGCGACGGACGTCGCCGTCATGCTGGCCGGCGGGGAGATGGTGCTGACCACCGGCCTGCTGCTGGCCGGGGACGACCAGGCACAGGTCGACTACATCGAGTCCATGCGGCGCGCGGAGGTCGCCGCGGTCGTGCTCGGCCTCGGCCGCGCGTTCCGGACCACGCCCGAATCCATGCGCCGGGCGGCGGAGCGATGCGGGGTGCCGCTGATCGTCCTGCACCGGCCGGCGCCGTTCGTCCGGCTGACTGAGGAGGTCCACTCGCGGCTGCTGTACGGCAGGTTCGCGGCCCTCAACCTGTCCGACAACATCCGGTCCTCGCTCACCGCGCTGAACCTGTCCGGAGCCACGCTGCAGCAGCTGCTCGACGAGATCGCCTGTTACGGCGGCTGCCCGGTCGTGCTGGTCAACCTGGCCCAGCGGGTTCTCGCCTCGGCCGGTGACCGGGCGTCGCTGAGCGAGCTGCTGCGCGACTGGGACCGCGTGTCCCGGCAGGTCGCCGAGCTGGCGGGAAGCGGACCCGTCACCGTCGAACCCGACGGGTGGATCGTCGTCGACCTGGAGGCGCGCGGCCGGCGGTGGGGCCGTCTGGTGTTCTTCGGGTACGCCGGTTCGGAGGAGTTCGGGCAGCTCCTGGCTGCTCGGGCGGCCGAGGCACTCGCGATGCACCGCCTGCTGGGCGACCGTGACCACGGCTGGGAGGAACAGGCCGCAGAGGCGTTGCTGCTGGACCTGGCCTCCGGCGCCGCCCGGCCCGAGCAGCTGTTCACCCGCGTACGCGCCGCCGGGTTGCCCGTGAACCGCCGCACGTTCGTGCCCCTGGTGGTCCGCCTCCTCGACGACGGCTCCGTGGAGACCGAGCGGGACGACACCCCGGAGGTGATCGACCGGGCGGTGTCGGAGACCCCGGAGGTCGCGGGGCTCGTGGCCCGGATCGGCCCGGAGGGCACGGCCGCGCTGCTGAGCATCCCGTACGGAGAGGACTCCGACGCCGCCGTGTGCCGCGTCGCGGTGCGCGTCCGGGAGTCGCTGGCCCTGCGCGGGCGGCAGGCGGTGATCGGTGCCGGATTCGCCTGCTCGGTGCTGGACGAGGTGCGCCGCTCCTTCGTCGAGGCGGTGCACGTCGCCGACGCGGCGGTGGCGGCGCCGCACGGCGGGCCGGTCGCCCGGCTGGGCGACGTGCGGCTGCGGGGGCTGGTGCGGCTCCTGCGGGACGACCCGGAGCTGCAGGGCTTCATCGAACGCGAGCTCGGCCCGCTGCTGGAGAACCCCTCACTGCTCGGCGTGCTCCGCACGTACATGGAGGCGGGCCGCAACAAGTCCCTCGCCGCCCAGGCGCTCCATATCAGCCGCCCGACCCTCTACCGCCGACTGCAGCGCATCGAGGTGCTGCTCGGCATCGACCTGGAGGACTGGGAACGCCTCACCTCCCTGTACGTCGCCCTCCTCGCCCACGAGGGCCAGCGCGCGACCGGTCTCGCGCCCCTCCCGCCGCGCTCTGACACGCGCCCGCTGTAGTGCCGCGTTGGTCGCGTTTCGCGACGGTGTGGTTGATCCCCGCCTGGCTTCCACGGTCGGCGGCTGATCCCCTGTGCGTGCGGAATGCTCGGTGATCGCGGGAGCGAACCGGGGCGAACATGTCGCGACCGTCTCCTGGCTTCGGCCTTCACCGAGCATTCCGTCCGGGCGCGAGGCCCGGGGTGCCGCACCCCGCGAGCTAGGCCGGAGCGCCCTCGACAGGGGCGGGGGTCACGGCGCGGCCGGTGGCCGGGAACAGGCGGGTCAGCAGGACGTACAGCAGGAGCGCCGACGCCAGGCCCACGGCCCAGCCGTAGTCGGCCAGTGGTTTGAGCGGCGGGATCAGTCCGTCGGCCGGGAACGGGCCGGTGCCGGGCGCCGAGTACGAGCCGCCGATGGCCAGGACGCCGCCGACGGCGAACGCCGCGACGGCGCGCCAGTTCCAGCCGCCGCTGTACCAGTAGCGGCCCTCGGACCGGTACAGGTCGGGGAGGTCCAGGCGGGTGCGGCGCAGCACCCAGTAGTCGGCGATGAGGATCCCGGCGACGGTGCCGAGCAGGCCGCCGACCGTGCCGAGCCAGGTGAAGATGTACGCCTGCGGGCTGGCCAGCAGCCTCCACGGGAAGATCACCACACCGATGACCGCCGTGATCAGGGCGCCGGTGCGGAAGGTGACGTGACGTGGCGCGATGTTGGACAGGTCGAACGCGGGCGAGACGACGTTGGCTGCGATGTTGACCGAGAGGGTCGCGATGAGCACGGTCACCAGGGCGTAGAGGATGCCGGCCCAGTTGTCGAGCTTCGCGGTGAGCTCGATCGGGTCCCAGATGGCCTTGCCGTACACCGCCTGCGAGCCCGAGGTCACCAGCACCGACAGGAGCGCGAACGCGGTCATCGTGGTGGGCAGGCCGAGGGCCTGGCCCCAGAACTGCGCGCGCTGGTTCGCGCCGTACCGCGTGAAGTCGGGGATGTTCAGCGACAGCGTGGACCAGAAGCCGATCATGCCCATGAGGGCCGGGAAGAAGACCTTCCAGAAGCCCGCGCCCCACCCGAGTTTCGACGGCTGGTCCACGATCGGGCCGAACCCGCCCGCCTTGACGCTCATCCAGATCAGTAGCGCGATCGCCCCGACGATGACGAACGGCGCCGCCCAGTTCTCGAAGCGGCGCAGCGTCTCCATGCCGCGCATGATGATGCCGATCTGCAGCGCCCAGAACAGCGCGAAGGACAGCCACTGCGTCCAGGGATAGCCGCCGACGTGGGCGGAGCCGGTCCACCAGTCGCCCAGGAGCTTGCCGGCCAGCAGGAAGATGCCGGACCCGCCGATCCAGGTCTGGATGCCGAACCAGGCGCAGGCGACGGCGGCGCGGACCAGCGCGGGGAGGTTCGCCCCGCGGATCCCGAAGGAGGCGCGCGCGAACACGGGGAACGGGATGCCGTAGCGCGGCCCGGCGTGGCCGGTGAGCAGCATCGGAACGAGGACGATGAGGTTGGCCAGGGCGATGGTGAACACCGCCTGCTTCCAGTCCATGCCGAGCGCGACCAGGCTGGAGGCGAGCGTCCATGAGGCGAGGTTGTGGGCCATGCCGACCCATAGCGCGGTGAAGTTGTAAGTCGTCCACTTCCGCTTGGCGATCGGGACGGGCAGCAGGTCCTCGTTGGCGTACGGGCCGGTGGGGGCGGCCACGCCGGCGGGGAGCTCGACGCGGCCGCCGGAGAAAGCGGGATCGGCGGGCGGTGGCGAGGTGGCGGTCATGGGCGGCTCCTCGGGGAGGGGCAGGGACAAGGGCAATGCCTGTGGAGTGGTCGCCGGCCGCGCCGGGGTCAGCCGGTCAGGGCGGGAATGATCGTCTTGCCGTAGGCGTCGATGGTCGTCTCCTTGGCGTCGTGCATGGCGTAGACGGCGAACTGGTCGACGCCCAGCGCCCGCAGCGCCGCGAGCTTGTCGAGGTGCGCCTCGGCCGGGCCGATCAGGCAGAACCGGTCGACGATCTCGTCCGGGACGAACGCGGTGTCCGGGTTTCCCGAACGGCCGTGATGGGCGTAGTCGTATCCCTGGCGGGCCTTGATGTAGGTGGTGAGCTCGACGGGCACGAGTGAGGACGACTCGCCGTACCTGCTCACCAGGTCGGCGACGTGGTTGCCGACCATGCCGCCGAACCAGCGGCACTGGTCGCGGGCGTGGGCGAGGGCCTCGGGTGAGTCGTCGGCGGTGACGTACGCCGGGGCGGCGACGCAGATGGTGACGTCGGCCGGGTCGCGGCCGGCGGCGGCCGCCGCGTCCCTGACGGCCTTGACCATCCACTCGGTGAGGTACACGTCGGCGAGCTGCAGGATGAAGCCGTCGGCCTTCGCGCCGGTGAGGGCGAGGGCCTTCGGCCCGTACGCCGCCATCCAGACCGGCAGCCGGGCGCCCTCCTGCACCCAGGGGATGCGGATCGAGGTGCCGTCGACCTCGGCCGCACGCCCCTCCGCGAGCTCGCGGATCACGTGCATGGCCTCCTCGACCACGGCCAGGGTGTTCGGCCGCCGGCCCGCCACCCGCATCGCGGAGTCGCCCCGGCCGATGCCGCACACCGTGCGGTCACCGAACATGGAGTTCAGGGTCGCGAACGTCGAGGCGGTGACCTCCCACGTCCGGGTGCCGGGGTTCGTGACCATCGGGCCGACGATCAGCCGCTCGGTCTGCGCCAGGATCTGGCTGTAGATCACGAACGGCTCCTGCCACAGCACGGCGGAGTCGAAGGTCCACCCGTAGGTGAAGCCGCCTCGCTCGGCGCGGCGCATCAGCTCGATCACGGCCGAGGCGGGCGGATCGGTCTGCAGGACGAGTCCGAACTCCATGAGGCGCGCCTTTCTCAGCCGAGGTACTGGCAGGTCTCGCGGGCGATGTACCGGCCGTGACCGGCCCGGCCGGTGTAGGACCGGTCGTCGACGACGACCTCGCCGCGCGACAGGACGGTCTGGACCCGGCCGGTGACGGTCCGCCCCTCGTACGCCGAGTAGTCGACGTTCATGTGGTGGGTCTCGGCCGACAGGACCTGGGCGGCGTCCGGGTCGTAGATCACGATGTCGGCGTCCGCGCCGGGCGCGATCGTGCCCTTGCGGGGATACAGGCCGAACATCCGGGCCGGCGTGGCGCAGGCGATCTCGATCCAGCGGCGCCGGGAGATGTGACCGTCGACGACCGCCTGGTGGAGCAGGTCCATGCGGTTCTCCACGCCCGGCAGACCGTTCGGGATCTTGGAGAAGTCGCCGAGGCCGAGTTCCTTCTGGCCCTTGAAGCAGAAGGGGCAGTGGTCGGTGGAGACCACCTGCAGGTCGTTGGTCCGCAGGCCCCGCCACAGGTACGCCTGGTGCTCCCTGGGCCGCAGCGGCGTCGAGCAGACGTACTTCGCACCCTCGAAGTCCGGCTCGGCGAGGTTGTCGGTGGACAGGAAGAGGTACTGCGGGCAGGTCTCGCCAAAGACGTTCAGGCCCATGTCGCGGGCCTGCGCGAGCTCGGCGACGGCCTCCTGGGCCGACACGTGCACGACGTACAGCGGCGCTCCGGCGACGCGGGCCAGCTGGATCGCGCGGTGCGTGGCCTCGGCCTCCAGCAGCGTGTGGCGGACCTCACCGTGGTAGCGCGGGTCGGTACGACCGGCGGCCAGGGCCTGCTCGACCAGCACGTCGATGGCGATGCCGTTCTCGGCGTGCATCATGATCAGGCCGCCGTTGCCGGCAGAGCGCTGCATGGCACGCAGGATCTTGCCGTCGTCGCTGTAGAAGACGCCGGGGTAGGCCATGAACAGCTTGAAACTGGTGACGCCCTCGTCGACCAGGCCGTCCATCTCCTTCAGCGTGTCCTCGTTCACGTCGGAGAGGATCATGTGGAAGGCGTAGTCGACGGCGCACCGCCCGTCGGCCTTGGCGTGCCAGGCGTCGAGTCCGCTGCGCAACGACTCCCCGACGGTCTGCACGGCGAAGTCCACGATCGTGGTGGTGCCGCCCCACGCGGCGGCGCGCGTGCCCGTCTCGAACGTGTCGGAGGCGAAGGTGCCGCCGAACGGGAGCTCCATGTGGGTGTGCGCGTCCACGCCCCCCGGGATGACGTACCTGCCGGTGGCGTCGATGACGCGGTCGGCGGACTCCGCCCAGGCGCGCGCGACCTCGCTGTCACGCGCGGCGAGCGCGGTGACCCGGCCCGCCTCGATGAGGATGTCGGCGTTCGTCTCGTCGGCGGCGGTGATGACCAGCCCGCCGCGGATCACGGTGGTCCCCATGCGGCTGCCTCCTTCTTCTTCGGCTCGGCCGGTCACTGCGCGATGAGCGGGCCATAGGCGTCCGGGCGGCGGTCCCGGTAGAACGCCCACTGCTGTCGGACCTCGTCGATCAGGCCGAAGTCCAGGTCGCGGACGACCAGTTCCTCCTCCTTGCCGGAGGCGACGTCCCCGACGAACTGGCCGCGCGGATCGACGAAGTAGCTCGTGCCGTAGAAGTCGTTGTCGCCGTACTCCTCCACCCCGACCCGGTTGATCGCGGCGACGAAGTATTCGTTGGCGACGGCCGCTGCGGGCTGCTCCAGCTTCCACAGGTACGACGACAGGCCCCGGTGGGTCGCCGACGGGTTGTACACGAGCTGGGCACCGGCCAGGCCGAGGGCACGCCAGCCCTCCGGGAAGTGCCGGTCGTAACAGATGTAGACGCCGACGCGGCCGACGGCCGTGTCGAACACCGGCCAGCCGAGGTTGCCGGGCCGGAAGTAGAACTTCTCCCAGAAGCCCTTCACCTGCGGGATGTGGTGCTTGCGGTACTTGCCGAGGTAGGTGCCGTCGGCGTCGATGACGGCGGCGGTGTTGTAGTAGAACCCCGACTGCTCGACCTCGAAGACGGGCACGACCATGACCATGCCGGTCTCGCGGGCGAGCGCACTCATTCGCTGCACGGTCGGGCCGTCCGGCACCGGCTCGGCCCACCGATAGTGCTCGGGGTCCTGCACCTGGCAGAAGTACGGAGCGTTGAAGACCTCCTGGAAACCGATGACCTTCGCGCCCTGCGCGGCGGCCGCGCGGGCGTGCTCCTCATGCTTGGCGATCATCGTTTCGGTGTCCCCGGTCCAGGTCGCCTGGACAAGGGCTGCGCGCACTGTCGGGCTCATCGGGTCTTCCCTTCGGAAACGGAAATCCATGCCCCTATGACGCAGACGCTACGAGCCCGTCGATACGACGTACAGTGCCACGCTGTAACGCGATCAGCCTACGGTGTTCCATCGCGTCACCTGCGGAGACGCGGTCCAGGTGAGTGTTGCGAACGACGGCCTGCCCGGTGAATTCCACGTTTCTCAGTCGATGAGAACGACCCGCCGTACGCGGGCTGCCGGTGCAGGGTTCACGCGAGCCCGGACGAGGGGCGCGGTCGTGTCACGCGGGGGCAGGGGTCTCCGCCGCCGAGGGGCTGTCGCCGGCCTCGGCCCGCCGTTCCCCGCCGCGCAGGGCGAGGAGCGCCAGCAGGCAGGAGACCAGCGCCGCCGCCCCGCAGACGACGAAGCCGATCGCATAGCCGTGTCCCAGGGCGTCCAGCGCGATGGGCGACGCGCCGCCGGGCGGCGACGAGGGCGGGACGGAGTTGACCGCCAGCGGGCCGCCCTCGGCGGCGACATGCCCGGCGGCGGCCTTGACCTGCGGGCTCAGCGCCGACGACGCCAGGCCGGTGGTGAACTGCGACGCGGCCCGGCTCAGCGCGATCGCGCCGATCACCGCGGGCCCCAGGGTGAACCCGAAGTCGCGCAGCAGGCTCGTCGCGGCGCTGGCCATGCCGGCGTAGTGGATCGGCACCGTGTTGACCGCGGTGACGGTGATGGAGGAGACGGTCAGCGCGAAACCGACGCCGACCAGGCCCAGCGGCAGCACGAGAGAGGTCAGGGCCCGGTCGGAGACGGGCAGTGTCGCGGCGGCGAAGTCGCCGGCCGCCATGAGCGCCAGGCCGATCGTGAGGATCCAGCGGCCGGCCATCCGTTCGAGCAGCCGGGAGGTCACGGGCAGCAGCACCAGCGCCAGGCCGTTGAGCAGCAGGAACGCGACCGAGGAGCGCAGCGGGCTCTGGTGCTGGATCGGGCCGAGCCGGATGCTCGTCGCGTATGCCGTGCCGAGGAAGCTGAACATGCCGACCACCGCGACGAACGACGCGATCGCGAACGCGCGGTTGGCGAACAGGTCGAGCCGCAGCAGAGGGGAGCGGGCCCGGCGCTCGGCGACGATGAACAGCACCACGAAGGCCGCCGCGACGACGAACGCGGTGATCACCGGAGCGGAGCCCCAGCCGTCGGTCGGTCCCTGGATCACCGCGTACAGCAGCGCGAACAGGCCGATGCCGATGGTGACCTGGCCGCCCAGGTCCAGCGAGCGCCCTTCGGGCGCGCTGGAATCCACGGCCAGCAGCAGGCTCACCAGGGTGCTGACGGCGGCGATCAGCGTCACCACGACGAAGGCCCACCGCCAGGACCCGTAGTTGCCGGTGATGCCGCCGAGCACCGGCGCGATGAAGCCGCCGGTGGACAGCGACGCCGCCCACGTCGCGATGGCGCGGGACCGGGACTGGTGGGTGCGGGTCCCGGCGGCCACCATGGCCAGCGAGGTCGGGAAGAGCGCGGCCGCGCCCAGGCCGGCGATCGCCTGCCCGGCCCACAGCAGGTGGACGCCGTGGCCGGCGGCGGCGACGATCTCCCCGACGACGATCAGGGACGATCCGCCGACCAGCAGCCGTTTGCGGCCGAAGAGGTCGCCGAGCACGCCGAAGGTCAGTTCGAGTACGGTCACCGGCAGCAGGAAGGCGTCGGAGATCCAGGTGAGCTGTGACCCGATCGGGTGAAGGTCCTCCTGGAACAGGCCGTTGAGGGTGGCGGGGATGGCGAGGGCGATCTGGGCGAGGCAGACGGCGAGGCAGCCCGCGATGAGCGTGCCGAGCGGGAGTCTGGCCGGCCCCGGGTCGGGGTGTTCGCGCAGCGACATGGGTGTTCCCGGTGTGGAGAAGGGTCAGGAGCTGCGGACGCCGACGAGGCGGCCGGGCCGGTAGGGGACGAAGGCGGCGCCGCCGAGATCGAGCGACAGCGCGGCGCGCTGCAGGGCGGCGGGTTCGGTGACCCCGTCCCAGCGGCGGGTCGTGACGCGATGGTCGATCGCGTGCACGGCCGCCACCGTTTCGGCGGTGGTGAAGGCGCAGTGGCCCTGACGGGCGACGTACGCCTGCCGGAGCAGCGCGCCGTCGCCCGCCGCGCGGACCCGGGCGGCGAAGGCGGTCTCCTGCTGGACGGGGACGAGCTGGTCGGAGGTGGTGTGCAGGTCGAGCAGCGGCACCGCGAGGCGCTGTCCCGCCGTGGAGGTCGCCGTCAGCGTGCGACGCGCCCGCGGATCGGCGTACAGGTGCGCGCCCCGGGTCAGCGTGGTCAGGTCGGCGCGCAGATCCAGGCCCGCCTCGCGGTACAGGGCCCGCACCTCGGCGGCGTGCTCGGACCCGCGCAGCAGCTCGGCGTAGTCGAGGCCGGCGTTCCAGGACGTGTTGCCGCCCGCGGACTGTTCGATGGACCAGCGGCCGTTCTCGATGAAGGCGAGCAGCCCCTGGCTCAGCCAGGCGTACTGCTGCGCCTCCTGTCCCTCGGCGTCGCCCACGGCGGGCGGGTTCTGGCCCGGAGCCCAGTCGGCCAGGTTGAGGTACGCGGCGGCGAGCCCGATCCTGGCCCGACCCTGCGGAGTGACCTGCGCGGCGGTGACGGCGCCGGTCAGCCGCAGTGCGGTCGCGGCGGCCGCGAGGCCGTCGGTGAATCCGGTGAGCCGTACGTCCTGGCCGGGCAGCAGCAGGGAGGCGATGGCGTACTCGGCGTCGTACTGGTAGTCGTCCAGGTCGACCCCGCCGGCCACCAGTCCGCACAGCCCGAGGGCGCCGTCCACGCGGCCCGCCCCGTCGCGGGCGATGCGAGCGTTGACCAGCCCGCCCATGGACTGCCCGACCGACAGGGTGCGGGCCGGCCGGGCGACGGTACGGGTGAAGGCGTCCAGGGTGGCGAACTGGTCGCGTTCGGCGCTGCTCAGCGCCCACCAGGAGCCGTGCGGGTCGTACGAGGAGCCGGCGAGCGCGTATCCCTCGGCGAGGAGGGCGGTGCGCGCGTCGTCGGAGGGGGCGTCCTGCGCCACGGTCGGGCCGTAACCGTGGCTGAACAGCAGGAGCGTGCCGTTCCAGCGGGCCGGAAGGTCCGCGACCCAGGTGGCGCCGTCGGCGAGGGTGCCGGTGGGGTGGGACGGGGTGGTGGCCGTGGCGGCGGACGCGCCTCCGGTCAGGGCGGCGGCGCCGAGGGCGAGAGCGGCGCCGAGGGCGGTGGGGATGCGAAGGAGGCGTCGAGGCACGGAAGTGCTCCGTTCTCGGGCGGGGTGTGTCGTGGGACACATGGAGGAACGGCCTCGAATGTAGGGCTGTTTTTTTACTGCAGTCAAGAGTATGCCGAACGTCGTCTCTCGGTGGTCCGCCCCGGTCCCGGCGCGCGATCCCCGGCGCGTCGCGGGGTGAGCCTCACAGATCGAGGACCAGACGGCATGCCGGGCGCCGTCAGGTGTAGAAGCGGTAGACCGCCTGGGCGACGCAGGCGGGCCGGTCGGCCCCGTCGATCTCGACCGTGAGGTCCACGACCACCTCGACGCCGTCGCCCTTGACCTCGGTGACCGAGGCGATCGCGCCGTGCGCCCGGATCTTGGAGCCGACGCGGACGGGGGAGGGGAAGCGGACCCGGTTCAGGCCGAGGTTCACGGCCATCCTCACGCCGGTGACCTCCAGCAGCTCGCTCCAGAGGGGGATGAGCAGCGACAGAGTGAGGTGACCGTGCGCGATGGTGCCGCCGAACGGCCCGTCCTTGGCCCGCTCCTCGTCGACGTGGATCCACTGGTGGTCGTCGGTGGCGTCGGCGAAGGTGTTCACCCGGTCCTGGGTGATCTCCATCCACCGGCTGTATCCCAGGTCGGCGCCGGCCTGCGCCATGATCTCCTCGAGGCCGTTGACGGTGATGGTCACGCTGTCTCCTTGGCTGTCCCGTTGGTGCATCAGGGGTCGACGGCCTGTTCGCCGGCGCCGCCGTGGGCGGAGCGGATGGCGGGCTTGAGCAGCTTGCCGCTGGGAGTGCGCGGCAGCTCATCGGCGAAGACGACCGACTTGGGGATCTTGTACCGGGCCAGCCGGTCCTCCAGGTGCGCGATGAGGTCCTTCTCGCCGGGGGCGGTGCCCGGCTCCGGGACGACGACGGCACGGCCGACCTCGCCCCATCGGGGATCCGGCACGCCGATGACCGCGCAGTCGCGCACCGCGGGGTGCTCGAGCAGGGCGTCCTCGACCTCGGCGGGGTAGATGTTCTCCCCGCCCGAGATGATCACGTCCTTGAGCCGGTCGACGATTCTGATGTGGCCGTCCTCGTCGGCCGCCGCCACGTCGCCCGTGTGGAACCAGCCGTCGCTGATCGACTCGGCGGTGGCCTGCGGCAGGCCCCAGTACCCCGGCGTGACGTTGGGTCCCTGGACCAGCACCTCGCCGCGCTCGCCGGGCGCCGCGTCCCCGCCGAGCGGGTCCACGATGCGCACGTCGGTGAAGAAGTGGGGGACGCCCGCCGAGCCCGCCTTGGTGAGGGAGTCGGACCGGTCGAGGAGCAGCACGCCGGGGGACGCCTCGGTCATCCCGTAGCCCTGGACGAAGGCGAGCCCCCGGTCGAGGTAGACGCGGATCGTGCGGGCCGGCACCGGGGCGCCCCCGCACAGCAGCGACCGCACGCTGGACAGGTCCGCGCTGGGAAAGCCGGGGTCGGCGGCGATCTGGTCGTACATCGCGGGCACCCCGAACAGGCAGGTGACGCGGTGCCGGGCGATCAGCTCCAGGGTCCGCGCGGCGGCGAAGGACCGCTCGAGCACCACGGTGCCGCCCTTCAGCAGGGTCGGCAGGCAGGTCATGTTGAGCGCGGCGGTGTGGAAGAGGGGAGCGCTGACCAGCATGACCTCGTCGCCGGACAGGTCCACGTCGACCAGCACGTTCACGCTGTTCCAGGTGATGTTGCCGTGGGTGAGCACGGCCCCCTTGGGGCGGCCGGTCGTCCCCGAGGTGTACATGATCAGGCAGGGGTCCCCCGGTCCGACCTCCTCGTCGACGGGGTCGGCGGAGGCGCCCTCGATCAGCGCGTCGTACGGCAGGTCCGCCGGGTGCACTGGGTCGCCGACCGCCAGGCTCGCGCGCGGGGAGGCCCCGGTGTGGACGGCCCGCAGGGTCTCGGGGCCGCGCCCGGCGTGGACGAGGACCGAGCTGCCGCAGTCGGTGAGCTGGTACACCAGCTCGGCGTCGGCCAAGCGGCTGTTCAGCGGCACGAAGACGGCCCCGAGGACGCCCGCGGCGAAGAGCGTCTCCAGGTACGCCGGGTGGTTCGGGCCGAGGTAGGCGACCCGGTCCCCGCGCCGTACGCCCCGCTCGCGCAGGACGTGCGCGAGGCGCGTGGCGCGGTCGTGCAGTGCGGCGTAGCTGAGGCGGTGCTCGCCGAAGACCACGGCCGTCCGCTTCGGGGTCTTACGGGCCCGGCGCGCGGTCCACGAGCCGATGCCTTGGTTGCGCATGGGGAGGGCTCCTCTCGCCCGGCGTGGATCGGGGGCGTTCGCCCTGGGTCAGTCCTTGACCAGGCCCAGCAGCCGGGCGGCGTTCTCCTTGAGGATCTTGGGGCGGACCTCGTCCTTGATCGGCAGCTTGGCGAAGTCCGCCAGCCAGCGATCAGGGCTGATCATCGGGTGGTCGGAGCCGAAGAGGACCTTGTCCTTCAGCAGCGTGTTGGCGTACTGCACCAGCTGGGGCGGGAAGTACTTCGGCGACCAGCCGGACAGGTCGATGTAGACCTTCGGCTTGTGGGTGGCGACGGCGAGCGCCTCGTCCTGCCACGGGAACGACGGGTGCGCGAGGATGATTGTGAGCCCGGGGAAGTCGACGGCCACGTCGTCCACCTCCATCGGGTTGGAGTACTTCAGCCGGATGCCGCCCCCGCCCGGCGCGCCCGCGCCGATGCCCGTCTGCCCGGTGTGGAAGACGGCCGGGACTCTCAGCTCCTCGATCGCCTCGTACAGGACGTACGCCCTGCGGTCGTTCGGATGGAACGCCTGCACGTTGGGGTGGAACTTGAACCCCCGCACGCCGTGCTCCTCGACCAGCCGCCGCACCTGGCGCGCGCCGGCCTTCCCCCGGGCGGGGTCCACGCTCGCGAACGGGATGAGGACGTCCGGGTTCGCGCGGGCGGCCTCGGCGACCTCCTCGTTCGGCACCGGCGGGTGGCCGGTGGCCGACTCGGCGTCCACGGTGAACACGACGGCCGCCATCCGCCGCTCGCGGTAGTAGGCGGCGATCTCGGTCAGCGTCGGACGGCGGTGCTCGGTCTTGAAGTACGCGCCGGCCGCGGCGTCCAGCTCGGCCGCCAGCGAGTGCTCGCCGCGCTCGGAGACCTCCGCGTGCGTGTGCATGTCGATCGCCGTCACGGCGTCCAGGTCGATCATCGTCGTCTCCCGTCCGGTCACAGCTTCGGCGCCGGGATGCCGTACGTCTCGGGGTCCTGTCCGACGGACACGGGCCAGGCGGCCGCGACCGAGTCGCCGCTCCAGCCGCCGTCGCGGTAGGCGGCGGTGATCTCCTGCGGGTGGGACCACAGCGAGAGCTTGTCACCGCCGATGCCGATGCACTGCCCGGTGACGTCCGTGGACGCGTCCGAGGCGAGGTAGACGACCAGGCCCGCGCAGTCCTCGGGAGTGCCGAACGCGTACCCCTTGCGCAGTGTGTCCGGCAGGGGAGTGCCGTCCTTCTCGTACGCCTCGACGTACGGCGCGAACGCCGGGATCGTCCGGGTCATGGCGGTGGCCGCGTTGGGGATCACCGCGTTGGCGGTGATGCCGGCCCGGGCCAGCTCCATCGCCCACGTGCGCACCATCGCGGCGATGCCGGCCTTGGCGGCCGCGTAGTTGGTCTGGCCGAAGTTCCCGCGCTGGCCGGCGGGGGAGCCGGCGACGATGATGCGCCCGCCCTCACCCTGCTCCCGCAGGCGTACGGCCGCGGCGCGGACGCACGTGAACGTGCCGCGCAGGTGCACCCCGATCACGGTGTCGAAGTCCTCGTCCGACATCTTCCACAGCACCCGGTCGCGCAGCACGCCGGCGTTGGTGATCATCGCGTCCAGCCGGCCGAACCCGTCCACGGCCCGCGCGACCAGCGCCTCGGCGGTCTCGATGCTGCCGACCGGGCGTACCTCGGCGACGGCCCGGCCGCCGGCCCCGGTGATCTGCTTGACCGCCGTCTCGGCGGCGTCGGCGTCCACGTCGTTCACCACCACCGCCGCGCCGGCGGAGGCGAGGGCGGAGGCGTAGGCGAGGCCGAGGCCGCGGCCGGCGCCGGTGACGACGGCGACCTTGCCCGTGAGATCCATCAGACGGGTTCCCTTCAGCGCGGAGCCGGGAGAGGAACCTCCGGCAACGACAAAATTAGGCAGATTCGATACTGTCGTCAATATCTTGCCCAATGATTGCCCGTACGGTCGCGTGACCGGCGTGTCCAGCGCCTACGCTGTCCTGGTGACCCGAATCGATCAGGTCGAGGCCGACATGTCGTCGGTCGCCGCCCCCGACGGGGGCGACGCGGTGGAGAGCGCACCGCGCCCCCAGTCGCTGATGCTCAGCTTCTTCGGCATCCACGTGCTGGGGCGCCAGGTCGCGCTGTCGTCCGCCAGCATCATCGACGTCCTGGCGCGCGCCGGGGTCGGAGAGGACGCCGTACGCTCGACGCTCACCCGGATGGTCCGCCGGGACCTCCTGGAGCGCCACCGGCGCGGCCGCAAGATGTACTTCGGGCTCACGCCCCGCGCCGTCGAGGTGCTGCGGGACGGGCACCGGCGCGTGTGGCAGACCGGTGCCGTCAACCGCGCGTGGGACGGCACCTGGACCATCGTGGGATTCTCCCTGCCCGACTCCTGGCGCCGGGAGCGGCACGACCTGCGCTCCCGCCTGCTGTGGGGCGGGTTCGGGCCACTACAGAGCGGCATGTGGGCCGCGCCCGGCCGGGTCGACATCGCCGCGCTGGTCGACGGGCTCGGCCTGGAGGCACACCTCAAGGCGTTCCAGGGCGCGGCCGTCGAGCCCACCGACGCCGCGCGGTTGATCGACGCGGCCTTCGACGTCGCCGGCATCGCCCGGCGTTACCAGGCGTTCCTGGCCCGCTGGGACCGCCCGGAGCCCGTCGCCGAGACCGACGACCTCGCCCGCCAGCTGCTGCTGCACACCGACTGGCTCGACCTCGTACGCCGCGACCCCCACCTGCCCGCCGAGCACCTGCCCGGCGACTGGCCCGCGGTTCGCGCCGAGAAGGTCTTCCACTCCCTCGCCCACCGCTACGAGGAGCCGGCCCGCGCCGGAGCCGCCGCGATCCTCGACGGCATCGCCCTGGACTGATCCGGACGCCGGGAGCGGGCGGACCAGGCGTCCGATCCGAGGCGGCGTCGCGGGAGAGCTCGGCGTCCGGTACGGGGCGTCAGCGCGCGGCGTCCTGGGACGGCTCGGCGTCCGTGATCCGCATGATCGAGGGCTTCTCGGTGGCGCGCAGCCCGTCGGCCACGGCTTCGGCGTCGCGCAGCACGCGCACCGCGTTCTTCCACGTCAGCTTGGCGAGATCGGCCTCGCTCCAGCCGCGGCCGAGCAGTTCGGCGATGAGGTTCGGATAGCCGGAGACGTCCTCCAGCCCGGCGGGCGTGAACGCGGTGCCGTCGTAGTCGCCGCCGATGCCGATGTGGTCGATCCCCGCCACCTCGCGCATGTGGTCCAGGTGGTCGGCGACGGTCGCGGGCGTCGCCACCGGCCGCGGGTGCGACGTCTCGTACTCCCGCTGCACCTTCATCGCCTCCGGCGTGGTGTCCAGCGGATCCAGGCCGTGGGCGCGCATGTTCTCGTCGGCCGCCCGCGTCCACGCGATGGCGTCGGGAAGCACGAACTTCGGCACGAACGTGGCCATCGCGACTCCGCCGTTGGCGGACAGCCTCTCCAGTACGTCGTCGGGGATGTTGCGCGGATGGTCGCACACCGCCCGCGAGGAGGAGTGCGAGAAGACCACCGGCGCCCGGCTGACCCGCAACGCGTCCCGCATCGTGTCGGCGGACACGTGGGACAGGTCCACGAGCATGCCCAGCCGGTTCATCTCCCGCACGACCTCCTCGCCGAAGGCGGTGAGGCCCCGGGCGACCGGCTCGTCCGTGGCGGAGTCCGCCCACGGCACGTTGTCGTTGTGCGTGAGCGTCATGTAGCGGACGCCCAGCGCGTACAGCGCGCGCAGAGTGGCGAGCGAGCACGCGATGGAGTGCCCGCCCTCCGCCCCCAGCAGTGAGGCGATCCGTCCTTCGGCACGGGCCGCCTCCACGTCGCCGGCGGTGAGGGCGAGCCGCAGCCGGTCCGGATAGCGCTCGACCAGCGCCCGTACGCAGTCGATCTGTTCCAGCGTGGCACTGACCGCCGCGTCGCCCGCAAGATCCGACGGCACGTACACCGACCAGAACTGCGCGCCCACCCCGCCGGCGCGCAGCCGGGGCAGGTCGGTGTGGAGGAAGGCCGACTGGTCGACCGCGACGTCACGGCGGTCCAGGTCGTAGCCGACCTGCTCACGCAGCGCCCACGGAAGATCGTTGTGGCCGTCCACCACCGGGTGTTCGGCCAGCAGCGCGCGGGCGCGCTCCAGCATGACCGGATCTGCGACATATGCCATTGCCGACCTGCGTCCCCACTGTGCTCGGCTGATCGTTTCGGGTCGATCCCAGCCTAGGCGGGCGACCGGTCGGGAGGTAGAGGCCGGGGCCATCCGCCACCGGCCGGGACGACGGGAGGGCTCCGTCGCGCGCGAGGAGCCCAGACCGGGTCCTGGCCGGTCGCCCCACAACCGGACCTGCGACCCGGGCGGTGCCACCATCTGCGCCTGGCAGTTCCAGGTGAACAAGACCTATCCGAAGGGCACCGTCATCGCCGGCGGTGGCAAGTGGAACGGCAAGTGGCTCGGTATTCCCACGCTCATCCTGTGAACCCTCCTTCGGCTCAGCGGGGCGGGCGCATGACGGCCTCCAGTTCGCCGAGACTCCGGCCTCTGTGTTCGCGCCAGTCCTCCCGACTCGATCGCTCGGCGCCCGACGGCGTTCCCGGTCCAGCACGGTCCGGGCGGCCGTCGGGCGCCGAGCATGTGCGGGCGGGCCGTCGCGGAGGGGCGTCGCCGATATGAGGAAACGTTTCCTCATATCTCGCGCTAACGGGTACGTTTGCGCCGATATTACGGTCTCCTGGTATAGCGGGACGATTGCCGAGAGATACTGCTGCCATGACACCCTGAAGTCTCACGGTAAAGGGTGAAATTCGTCGAGCTTTTTCCTGTCTGCTCGAGAGGTGATCTGGCATGCTGAGAAAAGCGATGGCGGCCTGTGGCCTGGTGGCGGCCGCGGCGACGGCTTCCCTGATCGGGACGTCACCCGCGCTCGCCGATGACGGCGACGGTGTGTACGGCAGCACGATCGTCTACACGCCATCGACGGTCTATTCACCGTCGACCGCATACGTACCTTCCACGGTGTACTCGCCTTCCACCGCCTACACGCCGTCTGTCGTGTATTCGCCGTCCACCGTGTACTCGCCCTCGACGGTCTACACGCCGTCCACCGTCTATTCACCGTCGACCGTTTACACGCCTTCGACGGTTTATGCGCCATCAGGCGTGTACACGCGGACCGTTATCCAAACGCCGGTTCGGTACATCGATTGATCTCGGGGGCGCCGCGCCTCTCGGAGTGGTCCGATCGGCGTTCGCGCGCGTGGGCGGCGAATCGCCCACCTCAGGCACGCTCCGCCCGCTGCCGTCCTGGACGGTCAGCCGCCCGGGCAGTCACATCCGCCGCTGTAGCAGGGGCAGTAGCCCGACGGGAGCGGCGCGGGGCGGCGGAGCTCGTGCTGGTGGATGTCATGTGCGGCGCCCACGCCACAGATCGCGCCGTAGGCGATTCCCGGTAGCACCCCCACGACGATCAAGACGGCGGTCGCGACCCACCGTCGGGTGACCACGCAGACGAACACGGCCGCCAGGGGCAGCACGAGTGCGCAGCCGACCGAGGTGATCAGGAGCCGGTCGGACCGAAGAGTCTGCCGTTCGGTGAGCTGACAGCCTTCGAAGCAGATCATGGGTTCGATCGCCTTGAAGAAGAACGCGAGCGTGCCACCGATCCAGCCGACGGTGAGGAGCAGCAGCGCCACGCCGGTGACGGTCCGCACCGTCGTTCGCGGTGGGAGCCTCGTGTCGATCATGTACGCAGCATGACAACGCCCACCGTGCGCCGACGAGAGTACAAGTACTCAAACCACGCCCCCGGACGAGCAAGTGTGCCGTCGCGCGCCCGGAATCGGCCATTGCGATCCGGGCCACGCAGCGTTCATGGGACGTCTATGCGCACTAAATGATCAAGAGGGCAGGCGTTGGTCCGCTCTCGCAAGGCTCCCGGGCCATGAAGATCATCTTGCCGCGTACGCGTCTGGCGCTGACCGCCGGTCTCGCCGCCTCGTTCCTCACCATCTCCGGCTCGTTCACCTCGGCATCGGCCGCCACCTACTGGACCTTCAAGAGCCGACAGAACGGTAGGTGCCTCACCGGATCGACGAGCGGAAAGGCCTGGGTCGCCGGTTGCACCGGCGGCAGCACCCAGCAGTGGGACTGGGTCGGTAGCGGCAGCCGTTACAACCAGCTGAAGAACCGGGCCACCGGCACCTGCCTCACGACGGATTTCAAGACGTACAACAACGCGCTCTGGCTGAGCACGTGCTCCTCGTCCCGCCCCCCGGGCCAGCTGTTCGGCTACGAGGACGGATACATCGGTGCCTGGGACTTCTCGGCGTACCGCCTGCGTACGTCCCCGTCCGGGAGCGACGCCGTCTACTCGTCCGACATCACGTACGCGGGCATCGCCGACGGCTACTACCAGTGGGCCGTCGGCACCCTCACCTGACGGTCCGCGTACCGCAGCGGCGAGCTGCCCTCCTCGTCCGGACGTGATGAGACCATCGGGCACCGGCGTGTCACACCGGCCGGGAACGCGATGAGGAAGGCGGCAGGATGCGGATCGGACTTCTGGGGACGGGCCCGTGGGCGGAGCTCGCGTACGCCCCGGCCCTGCACGGCCACCCCGAGGTGGACTTCACCGGGATCTGGGGTCGGCGGCCCGAGGCGGCGAGCGCGCTCGCCGATCGCTTCGGCACACGCCCTTACGCGGACGTGGACGCCCTGTTCGCCGATACCGACGCGATCGCGATCGCCCTCCCGCCGGCCGCCCAGGCGCCGCTGGCCGTACGCGCCGCGCGGGCCGGCCGCCACCTGCTGCTGGACAAACCGCTGGCGGTCGACGTGCCCGGCGCACGGGCGGTCGTGGACGCGGTGAAGGGAGCGGGTGTCGCCTCGGCGGTCTTCTTCACCTCCCGTTTCGCTGATGGGCCACGGGCCTGGATCGCCGAGCAGGCCCGGCGCGGCGGCTGGTTCACGGCGCACGCCGCGTGGATCGGCGCGATCGACGGCGGGCCGTTCGCGAACTCGCCGTGGCGGCATGAGAAGGGAGCGCTGTGGGACGTCGGCCCGCACGCCCTGTCCGTGCTGCTTCCCGTGCTCGGCGACGTACGCGAGGTGGCGTCCGCCACGCCCGGGCCGGGCGACACGGTGCACCTCGTCCTGCGGCACGACGCCGGCGCGTCGAGCACCGTGACGCTCACCCTCACCGCGCCGGGGTCGGCCGCGGGCTCGGCGGTCGAACTGCGCGGCGACCACGGCGTCACCGCCATGCCGCCGAGCGAGGACACCCCGGTCACCGCGCTGAACCGGATGATCGACACTCTGGCCGACTCGGCACGCACCGGCCGCCCTCACGACTGCGACGCCGTCTTCGGCCTGCGTGTCGTGGAGATCCTGGACGAGGCCGCCCGGTCGCTTCCGCCCGGCAGGGCGCACGGGGACGATACGCAGAGATCTTCTTGACAGTTCTGATCCATCGGTCAGTGTGGTGGCTGTGATCCGTCGCGCGATGACCGGGGTGCTGCTCGCCGCCGTCTCTGTCGTTCCGGCCACCGGAGCCCGGGCGGAGGCGTCCTGGGGTACACCGGTGGTGAACCTGGCCGTGGCGAGTTCGGTGAGCGCGGACACCGCCGCGGAGGGACACGGCGCGGCGTCGGCCGTCGACGGGAACGCGGCGACGGCATGGTGCCCGGCGGGCCCGTCAGGGACGATCACCGTCGATCTGAGGCGCGCCCGGGAGACCAGCGGGTTCGGGGTCACCCTGCTGGGCGGTGTTCCGGCGGACGTGTCGATCGCGACCGCGACGGCTCCGGGCCGATTCCACGTCGTACGCGGCAGGACGTCGGTCGAGACGGGGACGCCGGTCTGGCTCCCCGGGGCCGGAAGGGCGAGATGGATCCGGCTGTCGGTGACCGGTGAGAGCGGGGGCACGCCCTGCGTGGGCGAGCTGCGGGCGCTGGGGCGCGGACCTTCGATGATCGTCGGAGACGACCTGTCGTTCGCCGTGCAGGAGGCGGAGGCCGGAGCCACCTACACCGACCGCGGCCGGGTCGCTCCGCCCGAGCGGATCCTCGCCGACCACGGCGCGAATTATGTGCGCCTGCGCCTGTGGGTGGATCCACCCGCCGGATACAGCGATCTACGGTCCGTGCTGACGATGGCGCGGCGGGCCAAGGCGGCGGGCATGCGGCTGCTGCTCGACCCGCACTACAGCGACTTCTGGGCCGACCCGCAGAAACAGTCCACCCCGCACGCATGGGCGGACCAGGACCTGCCCGCCCTCGCCCGCACCGTGCGCGGCTACACCCGCGATGTCCTCGACCGGCTGCGCGCACAGGGGACACCGGCGGACATGCTGCAGCTCGGCAACGAGATCCGCAACGGGATGCTCTGGCCGACCGGTCAGGTCGACTGGACGACGGGCACCGGCTGGGACGCCTTGGGCACCCTGTTGCGCGCGGCCGCCGCCGGCGCCCGCGACGCCCAGGGCCCCACTCCGAAGCTCGTGGTCCACTTCGACCAGGGCGGCGACAACGCCTGGAGCCGCTCCTTCTTCGACCACATCGTGGCGCAGCGAGTGCCGTTCGACGTCATCGGGCTCTCCTACTACCCGTTCTGGCACGGCACGCTCTCCGACCTGCGCGCCAACCTGAACGACCTGGCCACGCGATACGACCGTGACGTGGCGGTCGTCGAGACCCAGTACGGCTGGACCCTGGCCAACGGCGATCGGCTCGGCAACTTCCTGTGGCAGGCATCCCAGCTTCTCCCCGGCTACCCGGCCACCCCCGACGGCCAGCTCTCCTTCCTCTCGGACCTGCTCTCGATCGTCGCGGCGGTCCCGGACCGCCACGGCGCCGGCATCTTCTACTGGCAGCCGGAATGGATCCCAGGCGTCGGCTGGGCCCCAGGGGAGGGCACTCCCAACGACAACCTCACCCTCTTCGACTTCCACGGCCACGCCCTGCCCTCGATCGATTTCCCCGATCCGCCGCGCGCGGCGGCTGTGCGGCCTCGTTCCTGAGGGGGCGTGTCGCGTCACCAAAGGCGTACGGCGTGAGCGCGACGCACGCCGATCACGCCGAACTTCTGGTGCTCATCGACGGGTATTTCGGGGCAATGGCCCGGAGTAAGGGCAGTTTGTTCTGATCGCGATCTGCCGCGTCGGCTTCACCGTCACTTTGGTGTTTCCTGTGCGGCCATGGCTGGCGAACCAATGGACCGCGCGATAGCTTGCATTCTGCCTATCCGGATGAGTGATGCACGGCGGAATATTTTATCGCCATACCCGTCACTCTGTCCTGAAGGTGACTCATATCCGGCTACATTCATTGCGAGACGGCATGGGAATCGCCGCGCGGTGGGAAATGGAGACGAGAATGAAGATCCGTGTTGCCGTAGGTGTGGTGGCCCTGTTGTGCTGCGGGACGATCGGGTTCGCGCGAGGTGGCGACGCGGCGACGGCGGACGGGAACGACAACCCGTCGACCGCCGTCGCGCCGCCGGACGCCCAGCGTTCGGACAGGCCCGTCCGTCCGGCCGAAGCCCTGCGGGCGCCGGCCACGAGCTCGGAGCTCGCCCAGCAGCCGACCTATCTAGGCCGGTTCCGGATTCACAGTTCCTACAACAACAGGTGTCTCGACGCGGATTTGGGCACAATCAACGGAAACGGCACGAGGGTGCAGTTGTGGGACTGCATCGCCGCCAACAGGAACCAGTGGTGGTACGCCTACGGCTACGGAAGCTACATCCGGTTCCAGAATGTCTTCAGCGGACGCTATCTGGACGCGGACCTGGGGACGATCAACGGGAACGGCACCAGGGTGCAGCTGTGGGACTTCATCAGCGGTAACAGGAACCAGTGGTGGCCGGTCGTCAACTACGGTTCCTACTCGCGGATCTTCAATTCATACAGCGGCCGGTACCTCGACGCGGACCTGGGCACGATCAACGCGAACGGCACCAGGGTGCAGCTGTGGGACTTCATCAGCGGTAACAGGAACCAGTGGTGGTATTTCGAGAGGGTCTAATCGCCCTCGGAGGGCGGCGCGCCGCCTGACGATACGACCGCGCGGGCTCACCGTCCACCCGCGCGGTCTTCCGGCCGTCACCCGAGGCGGCGAGTGGTGATCTCGGTGGCCGTCTCCGCGACGAGACGGCCCAGTTCGGGCAGCCGATCCGGTTCGTAGCGCGAGTCGGGCATCGAGACGGCGAGGGCGGCGAGCGGGGTGTCGTCGGCGTCGAGGATGGGGGCCGCGATCGCGGCGACGTCAGGGCGGTACTGATTGCGGTTGAGCGCGTATCCCTCCCGCCGGACGCGCTGAAGCTCGGCGCGCAGCTCCGCCGGGTCGGTGATGGTCGCCTCGCCGTAGCTCTCCAGGCCGGCGGCGATGAACTCCTCCACCTCCGCGGTCGTCAGGTGGGCGAGCACGACCTGTCCGGTCGCGGTGGCGTGGAGCGGTGACGTGTCACCGATCTGGTGGAAGGTGCGAACCGTTCGATCGCAGTCGACGCGATCGACGACGACCATGCAGTCGAGTCCGTCCGGGACGGACAGGTGGATCGTCTCGTTGAGCGCGTCCCGGAGCCGGACCATGGGTTCGCGTGCGGCGGCGAACAGGCTGGCTCCCTGCAGCGCGGCCGGCCGTACGGTGAGCACCCGGGCGCCGATCTCCCAGCGGGTGGTGTCGCCCCGGCTCGCTCGCAGCCACCCCGCCTCGTGCAGCGTTACGAGGGTGCGCTGGACCGTCGACTTGGGGATGTCGTAGAGCTTGGCGAGCTCTCCCACGGTCACCGGCTGGTGCTGAGCGACCGCTTCCAAGATCCGCAGACTGCGGATCACGCTCTTCATTTCCATGAGGTTTCCCCAGTTAAATCCCGGTCTCCACCGGGGAGACCCCTTGACTTCATCTCTGGCAACCCTCAAGCTTGTGCCAAATAATAGCACGCCATTCCACAATGTGGCACGGAGTTCGTGACAGACCCCGATCCCGGGCTCCCTCCTCGCGGTCACCCCGCGTGAATCCCTTCTGAATACGCCATCCCCTCTCCTCTTGGGCAGAGCCCTTCCACCTACTGAGACGACGAGGAGCCTTTCGTGGTAGCCAGAAAGCGCGTCGCCGTGGTCGGCGTCGGGACGATGGGCAGCCAGGCCGCCTGGCGGCTGGCCGCCCGCGGGGCCGAGGTCGTCGGCTTCGACCGCTTCGCCCCCGGCCACGACCGCAGCGCCGCCGGCGGCGAGACGAGGATCTTCCGCAGCGCCCATTTCGAGGACTCGCGGTACGTCCCCCTGCTGAAGCACGCCGACGCGCTGTGGCGCCGGCTGCAGCGGGAGACCGGCCGTGAGCTGCGGCGCCTCAGCGGCTGCCTGCTGATGGGGCCCGCCGGGCACCATCAGATGCGCACCGTGCTGGAGTCGATCGCCGAGCACGGGCTCGACCACGAGATCCTGGACGCCGAGGCACTCGCCGCACGGTTTCCCCAGTTCCGCATCGAGGACGGCGACGTCGCCGTCCTCGACCGCAACGCCGGGTACATCCGTCCCGAGCTCACCGTGCTCACCGCCGCCCGCGAGGCGGAGCGGCTCGGCGCGCGCATCCACCGCTACAGCCCGGTCCGCGAGATCACGCCCGCGGGCAACGGTGTCGCCATCCGTACGGACGCGGGCACCGAGCACGTCGACGCCGCGGTGGTCACCGTCGGCCCGTGGGTCAACGAACTGCTCCCCGGCCTGCCGTGGGAGGTGGACGTCCGCCGGTTGATCAACGCCTGGTACGTGCCGGCCTCCGACGCCTGGTTCGGCGCCGAGCGACCGGCCTTCATCCGGACCGCACCGACCCATTGCTACGGGCTGCCCTCACCCGACGGGGTGTCGGTGAAGCTCGGCCTGTCCCGGGCGCTGCACCGTCCGGTGGACGACCCGAACCAGGTGGACCGGACGGTGCGTCCGGAGGAGCTGGAGGTGTTCACCGAACTGCTCCGCCGCCACCTGCCCGACCTGAACCCCGATCCGATCCGGCTGTCGGTCTTCATGGAGGGATACACCGAGAGCAGCCGGCCGCTGGTGGGCCCGCTGCCCGGCGCCCCGAACGTCGTGCTGCTGGCCGGTTTCTCCGGCCACGGGTTCAAGCTGTCGCCCGCGATGGGCGACATCGCCGCGGACCTCGCGCTCGACGGGACCACGGCCCGGCCGATCGACTTCCTGTCCACCGTCGACCGCGCGGCCGCCTGACCGGCCCGCCGCGAAAGCCAACGAGGAGCGAGATGACGACGTCAGCACACGCCGGCGGCGACCCGGACATGATTCTCGGGCCGCTGCGCGCCGGGCCCGGGACGAAGCTTCGGGGGAGCGTACGGGTCGACCTCGGCACCACGGCCGTGCACGTCCCGGTCACCCTGGTGAACGGAGCACATCCCGGCCCGACCGTGGTCGTCACCGCCGGTGTGCACGGCGGCGAGTTCACGGGCGTGGACGCCGCCACCCGGCTCGGAGCCCTGCTGGAGCCCGACGAGGTCCACGGCCGGCTGGTGGTGTGCCCGGTGGTCAACCCCCCGGCGGTCTACCAGGGACGCCTCGGCGTGTCCCCGCTCGACGGCATCAACATCAACCGGGTCTTCCCCGGGAATCCGGACGGAACACCGACCGAGCGGCTGGCCGCCTGGATCTTCGAGACGCTGATCGCCGAGGCCGACGCCTACGTCGACCTGCACAGCGGAGGCATCGACGAGACGCTGCGCGACTTCGTCGGCTACCGGCTCACCGGTCGCGCCGACGTCGACGGCCGGGCCCAGGGCATGGCACGCGCGCTCGGCATCGAGGACGTCATCCTGGGCCTGAACGCCGAGGGGGGCAACAGCCACGCGGCCGCCGCCCGTCAGGGTGTGCCCGCCGTCCTCGTCGAGACCGGGCAGCTCGGCGAGCGCGATCCGGCCGCGGCGCGATCCCTGATCGAGTCTCTCCACCGGCTGCTGCACCACCTGGGCGTGCTGCGGCGGAACGCCGGACCGGAGACGCCCCAGGTCCGCGAATGGGTGTGGGCCGGAGCCGTGACCGCCGAGGTCACCGGGCTGTGGTACCCGGAGTTCGGCACGGGAGACGACGTGACCGCCGGCCAGATCATCGGCCGCGTCATCGACCCCGCCGACGGTCGCGAGCACAAGGTCACCGCGACGGCGACCGGCCGGATCTTCTACGGCATGCGCGGTCTGACCGTCGCACCCGGTGCCGAGCTCGCGGCGATCGCCGCGCCGTACGAGGGCGCGTGATGGCGGGCGCTCGCCGCTCGGCGGACGGTCCGTGGTCGCCTCCCGGCTTATTACTCCATTCGCACGTCGCAGCTCATCACGGCAGGGACCACGTCAGGACCGGATCGAGACAGACGCTCGGCATGACCAGGAGGTATCGGCGATGAAGGAACCCCGGATCGACCGGAGAATTTTCCTGCGCGGAGTCGGCGGAGTCGCGGCGGGCATCACCGCGACATCGTTGACGGGATGCGGAACCGGAACGAGCCGTTCGGCCGGCGCCGCCGCCGGCGGCGGTGGCGGTAAGAAGACGATCGTCGTCCGCAACAGCGGCGGCACCTACGGGGATGCCAACCTCAAGGCGATCTACGAGCCGTTCACCAAGGAGACCGGCATCACGGTCAAGGTGGTGAACATCGAGTACGCGCAGATGCTCGCCCAGATCAAGCAGGGCAGGCCGCAGTTCGACGTCATCGACGACTCGATGGCCGACTTCGTGCTCTTCGGCAAGGAGAACGCCCTTCAGAAGCTCGATCAGGATCGGCTGAAGAACTTCAAGGGCGCCGGCATCGCGAACAACCTCGTCACCCCGTACGCCATCGGCAAGAACTACTGGGCCAGCGTGATGGCCTACCGTACGGACGCCTTCGGCGGAAAGACGCCGCAGTCCTGGGCGGACTTCTGGGACACCAAGACCTTTTCCGGCAACCGGTCGCTGCAGAGCCAGGACGCCGACCTGCCCGAGCTGGAGTTCGCGCTGCTCGCCGACGGTGTACCGATGGACAAGCTGTACCCCATCGACGTGGACCGCGCCTTCAAGTCGCTCGATCGGATCAAGGGGTCGGTCAAGAAGTACTGGGACACCGGAGCGCTCCCCGGAGTACTGCTGGGCCGCAAGGAGGTCGTCGCGTCGAGCGTCTGGCACGGCCGGCTCGACGCTCTGATCAAGCAGGGCCAGCCGCTCGCGTACCAGTGGAACGGCGCACGGCGGCAGAGCAACGGGTGGGGGATCCCGAACGGGGCCGCCAACACCGACGCCGCCTACCAGCTCATCGACTTCTCGCTGCGCCCCAGCGTGCAGGCGCACTTCGCCACGCTCTACCCGATGGGGCCGGTCGTCCCGGCGGCGTACAAGCAGCTGCCCGCCTCCGTGAGCGCCAACCTCGCCAGTTCCCCGGAGCACCTGAAGAGCGGATTCGACCTGGACGTCGACTGGTGGATCAAGAACCAGGACGCGGTCATCAAGCGCTGGCGGGGGTGGGCACGTGGCTGAGACCCGAGTGAGGTCCCAGCGCGGGTCCGGCCCCGGCGCCGGCGCGCTGGCGGGGAGCGGCAAGTCGCTGTCCGTAAGCGGGCTGCGCAAGACGTACGCGGGCGTCGTCGCGGTCGACGAGGTGTCGATGGAGATCGAGGCGGGGGAGTTCGTCACCTTCCTCGGCTCCTCCGGCTCGGGCAAGACCACCACCCTGATGATGATCGCCGGGTTCGTCGAGCCGGACTCCGGTGTGATCAAGGTGGGCCGCCGCGACGTCACCCGGCTGGCGCCGCAGAAGCGGGGCCTCGGCTTCGTCTTCCAGCAGTACCTGCTGTTCCCGCACATGACCGTCGCGGAGAACATCGCCTTCCCGCTGCAACTGCGCGGCCTTTCGAAGGCGGAGGTCCGCCGCCAGGTCGGCCAGGTCCTCGAGATGGCCGGGCTCGAAGGGTACGGCCGCCGGCGCCCGCGCGAACTGTCCGGTGGGCAGCAGCAGCGCGTGGCCCTGTGCCGGGCGCTGGTGTACCGGCCGCCGGTCATCCTCATGGACGAACCGCTCGGCGCCCTCGACAAGAAGCTGCGCGACCAGCTCCAGACCGAGATCAAGAAGATCCAGCGCGAACTCGGCCTGACCGTCATCTACGTGACCCACGACCAGGAGGAGGCCCTGGTGCTCTCCGACCGGATCGCGGTGATGCGCGACGGCCTCATCGACCAGTTCGACACCCCCCGCGAGCTGTTCGAGCGGCCACGGACCGCGTTCGTCGCGGACTTCCTCGGCGCGGCCAACTTCCTGCCCGGCAGGCTGGAGAACCACACCGACGAGCACTCCCTGGTCCGCCTCGACCACGGCGCGCTCGTACGGGCACGGCCGCATCCGCTCGCGCCCGGGCACCGCGTCCGGGCCGCGGTCCAACCCGGCCGGCTGGGCCTGTGCGCGCCGGCCGATGGGTTCTGTACGGGAACGGTCGAGACGGTCACCTACGTGGGCACCCTGGTCCGGGTCGGCGTCCGGCCCGCCGGCGCCGAGAGTCCGATCCGGCTGGAGCTTCCGGCGGGCCGCGCCCCGGTCACCGGCGAGCAGGTCGGCCTGACGGCCGACCCGGGTGACGTGACGCTCTTCGGCGACGAAGAGGGCAGGTGAGCAGTGGCCGGATCCGTCCTCGCCCCCGTGCCCGCCTCCACCGCACCCGCCGCCAAGAGCCGCGTGCGGCGCTCCCTGCGCAGCCGCCGCACCCGTTCGGGTCTGCTCAACGGCGCGCCCATCGTCGTCTACATGCTGGTCCTGTTCGTCTATCCGATCCTCAGCACGCTGTTCCTGAGCGTCAAGGGCGTGCACGGCGGCCTCACCCTGCACTGGTACGCCGACGCCCTCAGCGGCGCGAACCTGGCCGTCCTGCTCACCACGCTGCGGATCTCCGCCGAGACCTCGCTGATCAGCGTGGTCATCGGCTTCCTGCTCGCCTACGCGGTGTCCCGGCTCCGCCCCCTCTGGGCCGGCCTGGTGATGCTGATCATCGTCGTGCCGCACTTCATCAGCGCGCTCGTGCGCACGTACGGCTGGATCATCCTGCTCGGTGACCACGGGGTGGTGAACAGTGTGCTCGTCGACCTGCACGTCCCCGGCGCGCCGTTCCAGCTGCTCTACAACGAGATCGGTGTGATCATCGGCACGACCTCCGTCATGCTGCCGTACACGGTGCTGCTGCTCTACGCCGTGATGCGCGGCGTGGACCGGCGGCTGCTCGCCGCGGCGGCCAGCATGGGCGCCGGCCGGCTGGTGATGTTCCGCCGCGTCTACCTGCCGCTGGTCGCGCCCGGCCTGGTCAACGCGACCGTCCTCAGCTTCATCCTCTGTCTGGGCTACTACCTGACCCCCGCGCTGATGGGCGGTGCCCGGCAGACCGTCGTCGCCGCCCTCATCGACGACGAGGTCATGAAGCAGAACCAGTGGAACGGCGCGGCGGCGCTCGGCGTCATCCTGCTGGTCCTCACCTTCGCCGGGCTGTCGCTGCTCCGGCTGGCCCGGGCGATCGGCGCGAGCGCCAGGCAGCGAGGTGCGGCGTGATCGGCCTGCGCAGCACCTGGGCCGGGCGGATCTGCCTCGCCGTCGCCTCCACCGTCATCCTGCTGTTCCTGGTGATGCCGATCGTGGTGATCGTCGTCACCTCCTTCGGCAAGGACGCGCTGGGCTCCTTCCCCCCGCACTCCTGGACGCTCGGCTGGTACCACCAGCTGTTCGCCCCCGGCAGCAAGTGGCCCGGTGCGCTGTCCCTCAGCGTGCTGGTCGCCGCGCTCACCACGGTGTTCTCGCTGCTGCTGGGCGTCACCGCCGCGACCGCGCTGGTCCGCAGGGACCTGCCGCTGCGCTCGGCGGTCTACGGGCTCGTGCTGGCGCCGATGGTCATTCCCCAGGTCGTCATCGCGCTCGGGCTGTTCCTGTTGTTCGATCCGGCGGCGATGCTGGGCAGCCCCATCGCGATCGCCCTCGGGCACACCGTGCTGGCGGCGCCGATCGCGGTGCTCATCCTGATGGCGACGCTGCGCGGCATCGACGAGCGGCTGGAGGACGCGGCGGCCAGCATGGGCGCCGGGCGGCTCACGATCTTCCGGCGCATCACCTTCCCGCTCGCCGCACCCGGGATGGTGGCGGCCGCGGTGTTCTCCTTCATCACCAGCTTCGACGAGTTCTTCATCTCCCAGTTCCTGTCCTCGGTCGACACCACGACCCTGCCGGTGCAGGTGTTCAACGTGCTGCAGTACGACGTGGATCCGACGGTCACCGCGATCAGCGCGGTGCTCATCGCCGTCGCCGTCCTCGCCCTCGCGCTGGTCGGCGTCGTTCGCAGGCTCGGCTCCGGCCGGGAGAGCGGCCTGCTGCCCGTCGACTCGACCGCGGCCCTCCCCGGAAACGAGGTTCCATGACCGGCACCACCACCGAATGGCCGGCCCTGGCCGCCAGGCACCTCTTGCTGAACATGACGCCGAACGGCTCGCTCGGTCCCGGCGGCACGGAGGTGTTCGTCCTGCGCCGCGGCGAGGGGGCCCACGTCGAGGACGCCGACGGCAGGCGCTACATCGACGGACTGTCCGGGCTCTACTGCTGCCAGGTCGGTTACTCCTACGCCGACGAGTTCGCCGACGCGGCGAGCCGGCAGCTCCGCGAGCTGTGCTACAGCCCGCTGTGGTCCGCCTCGGCGCATCCGGCCGCCATCGAGCTGGCGGAACGGCTCGCCTCCCTGGCCCCCGACGGCATCGACCACGTCTTCTTCAGCGGCGGCGGCGCGGAGGCGGTGGAGACCGCCTGGAAGATGGCGCGCAGATACCACGCGCTGCGCGGCGAGCCGGGCCGTACGAAGGCGATCGCCCGGCGCGGCGCCTACCACGGGCTGACGCTCGGCGCGCTCGCCCTGACCGACGATCCGGGGCTGCGCGAGCCGTACGGCGCCCCGGCGATCGAGACCCGGTTCGTGGCCAACACGAACCGCCACGGGCTGACCGACCTGGCCGACGACGCGGCCTTCACCGCGTACCTGCTCGCCGACGCCGAGGCCGCGATCCTGGCGGAGGGCCCGGAGACGATCGCGATGCTGATCGCCGAGCCCGTCCAGAACCGCGGTGGGTGCATCACCCCGCCCGACGGCTACTGGCAGGGGCTACGGCGCCTGGCCGACCGGTACGGCTTCCTGCTGGTCGCGGACGAGGTGATCACCGCGTTCGGCCGGCTCGGCGAGTGGTTCGGCGGCGACCGGTACGGCGCCCGGCCCGACATCGTCACCGTCGCCAAGGGGCTCACCGCCGGGTACGCCCCCATGGGCGCCACCCTCGTCGGGGGCCGGGTCGTGGAGGTCCTCAACCGCCCCGGCGCGGTGTTCAACCACGGCTACACCTTCGGCGGTCATCCCCTGAGCGCGGCGATCGCGCTGCGGGCGATCGAGATCATGACGCGCGAGCGGGTCCTGGAGAACGTCCGGGACCTGCAGGGCCACCTGGCCGAGCGGATGACGGCCCTGGGCGCGCTGCCGATCGTCGCCGACGTGCGCGGCGCCGGTTTCTTCTACGCCGTCGAGCTGGCCGGCGACCGGGAGGACGGCGGCTTCAGCGACGCCTCCCGCGCCGAGCTGGTCGGCGACCTGATCCCGCGCGCCCTCCGCGAGTCCGGGCTGCTGGCCCGCGTCTACAACCGCGCCGCGCCGCTGGTGCAGATCGCCCCGCCGCTGGTCGCCGACCGTGACCTGCTCGACCGGATCGTCGACGTCATCGCGGACGCCCTGGAGCGGGCGTCCGCGCGGCTGGCGACCCCGGCCATCCCCATCCACTGACACGAGATCGAGGAACGGAACATGACGGTGGCAGACACCACGACCGCCTACACCATCGGCCCGCTGACCTGCGCGCCGGGAGAGCGCGCCGAGGGACTGATCCCGGTCGGCGTGAGCTCGTACGGCGTCGAGCTCGGCCTGCCGGTCATCGTGGTCAACGGCACGGCGCCCGGGCCGGTGCTGTGCGTGGACGGCGGTGTGCACGGCGACGAGTACGACGGGATGGAGGCGGTCCGCCGCGTCCTCGCCGAGACCGACCCGGCCACCCTGCGCGGCACCCTGGTCGGCATCCCCTGCGTGAACACGCCCGCCTTCGAGGCGGCCGCCCGGACGAGCGGCCTGGACCACGCCAACCTGAACCGGATCTTTCCCGGCGACTCCGACGGGTCCTTCTCGCTCCGGCTCGCCGCGACCTTCGTCGAGCAGGTGATCCCGGCGATCGACGCGCTGGTCGACCTGCACACCGGCGGAACCTTCGGGGAGATCGCCCCGCTCACGATCGTGCAGGGCGGATTCGAGGACCTGGCGGGGCCGATCGGCCTCGCCGCCGGCCACGAGCTGGTCTGGAAGGGCGGATCCTGGGGCGGCACGGCGCGCCTGTCGACGCTGCAGGCGGGCAAACCGGCTATCACGATCGAGGCCGGCGGCGGCACCTACCGGGAGGAGACAGTCGACCTGCACGTCGGCAGCGTCCGCAACATCATGCGCCGGCTCGGCATGGTCGACGGACAGGTCGAACTGCGGGACCGCTACACCGAGGTCACCGGGACGTTCGCCCGCTCGTCGGCCGGGGGCTTCTTCCTCGGGCACGCCGGGCCGGGCGACGAGTGCAAGGCCGGTGACCTGCTCGGCCGCATCGTCGACCACTACGGGCGCGTCCTGGAGGAGGTCCGGGCTCCCGAGGACGGCATCGTGCTCTGGCAGCGCCGGATCCGCACCGTACGCCCCGGCGACGAAGTGATCATCTTCGGCGCGGTGCGCGGGGAGATCCGGCCGTGACCGGCGGCACGGCGGCCCGGGTGCCGGACCTCGCCCACGACCCGGCGCCCGCACCTCGGGACGCGGCCGACGTGCGGGGCCTGCTCATCGGCGGAGAGCGCGTCCCGGCCGCGGACGGCCGCACGTTCACGGTCGTCGATCCCTCCCGCGGCGTCCCGATCGCGGAGGTCGCCCGGGC
Organism: Actinoallomurus purpureus; assembly: GCF_024055795.1. Lineage (GTDB taxonomy): Bacteria > Actinomycetota > Actinomycetes > Streptosporangiales > Streptosporangiaceae > Actinoallomurus > Actinoallomurus purpureus. The sequence continues at coordinate 391,181 of NZ_JAMXMY010000001.1, forward strand.
CGCCCCCGCCGACGTGGACCGTGCGGTGGCCGCCGCACGGGCCGCGCTCGTCTCCCCGGAGTGGGCCCGGATGCGCGCCGCCGACCGGGGCCGCCTGCTGGCCCGCATCGCGGGCGAGATCCGCGCCCAGGGAGAAGCGCTGGCCCGGCTGGAGAGCCTGGACGTCGGCAAGCCGCTGCGCGAGGCACGGGCCGACGTCGAGGCCGCGGCCCGCTACTTCGAGTTCTACGCGGGCGCCGCCGACAAGCCCGCCGGCACCACCATCCCGCTCGGCCCCGGCCTGCTGGACTACACCGTCCGCGAGCCGATCGGCGTCTCCGGGCAGATCATCCCGTTCAACTATCCACTGCAGAACACCGCGCGCGGAGCGGCTCCCGCGCTCGCCGCCGGATGCACCGTCGTCATCAAGCCGTCGCCGGAGGCGCCGCTGAGCCCGCTCGAGATCGGCCGGATCGCGGTCGAGTGCGGGCTGCCGTGGGGCGTGCTCAACGTGCTCCCCGGCTACGGCGAGGACGCGGGCGCGGCCCTGGCCGGCCACCCCGGCGTCGACCAGATCACCTTCACCGGCTCGGTGGCCACGGGCGTCAAGGTCGCCCAGGCGGCCGCGGCGAACGTCGTGCCCTCGGTGGTCGAACTCGGGGGCAAGTCCCCGGTCGTCGTCTTCGCCGACGCGGACTTCGACCGGGCCCTCACGGCGGTCGCGGGCTCGGCGTTCGGCAACGCCGGGCAGACCTGCTCGGCGGGCACCCGGCTGCTGCTGCAGCGCGGCGCCGAGGAGTTCCTGGACCGGCTGGTCGAGCACGCCGCGTCGATGCGCCTCGGCCCCGGCCCGGCGGACCCCGACATGGGCCCGCTCGTGTCCGCGCGGCAGCGCGACCGGGTCGAGGAGTACCTCGCCCTGGCCCGCGCGGAGGGCGCGGTGACGCGGACCGGCGGCGGCCGGCCCGCGGACGCGGCCCTGGCGGACGGGTACTTCATCGAACCGACGGTGCTGACCGGGCTCACCAACGACGCGCGCGTCGCCCGCGAGGAGATCTTCGGCCCCGTCATCACCGTGATCGAGTTCGACGACGCCGACGAGGCCCTCGCCATCGCCAACGACACCCCGTTCGGCCTGTCGTCGTACGTGTGGACCCGTGACGTCGACCGGGCGATGCGCCTGGCCGGCGGGATACGGGCCGGGCAGGTGTACGTCAACGCGACCGGCGTCGGCACCGGCGTCGAGCTGCCGTTCGGCGGCTACAAGCACAGCGGCTGGGGCCGGGAGAAGGGCGTGGAGGCGCTGGCGAGCTACACGCAGGTCAAGAACGTCTGCGTGGGCTTCGGGGAGCGGGGGTGACCATGCGCTACCGGCGGCTCGGAGGCGACGGCCCGGTCGTCTCGGTGGTCGCCCTGGGCGGCAACAACTTCGGCTCCCGGCTCGACGAGGACGGCACGCGGGCCGTCGTGCACGCCGCGCACGACGCCGGGATCACCCTGTTCGACACCGCCGACATCTACGGCGCGTACGGCGGGGCGGCGGCCGGCGACGGCGAACGCCTGCTCGGCGCCGCGCTGAAGGGCCACCGCGACGAGGTCGTGCTCGCCACGAAGTTCGGCATGAGCATGGGGGAGGAGGCCGACCGGCACGGCCCGCGCGGCGCGCCGCGGTACGTGCGGTACGCCGTGGAGCAGTCGCTGCGCCGGCTGGGCACCGACCGCATCGACCTGTACCAGTACCACGAGCCGGACGGCGTCACCCCGATCGAGGAGACGCTCGGCGTCCTAGGAGAGCTGGTGGCCGAGGGCAAGGTCCGGCACATCGGCTGCTCCAACGTGCCCGCCTGGATGCTGGCCGACGCGGCCTGGCACGCCCGCACGGCCGGGCTGCCGTCGTTCGCCGGCGCCCAGGCCCGGTACCACCTGCTGGACCGTAGCGCCGAGACGGAGCTGGTGCCGGCCTGCCGGCGGTTCGGCGTGGGCCTGCTCCCGTACTACCCACTGGCCAACGGCCTGCTCAGCGGCAAGTACCGGCGGGGCGAGGCGCCGCCGCCCGGCAGCAGGCTGTCCTGGCGGGAGGGCTGGCTGACCGACGCGGCGCTCGACCGGGTCGAGGCGCTGCGGGACTTCGGCACCGAACGCGGCCTGACGTTGCTGCAGGTCGCCGTGGGCGGCCTCGCCGCCCTGCCCGCCGTCGGCTCGGTGATCTGCGGCGCCATGACCCCCGAGCAGGTCACCGCCAACGCGGCGGCGGCCGACTGGACACCCGACGCGGCCGACCTGACCGCACTCGACGACATCGTGACCCCCGGCGAGCGGGTGGTCTGAAACCATGAGGTTGGAGAACATGCGACAGATCGTCACCTTCGACGCCTACGGCACCCTGATCGACTTCCAGCTCGGCCCGACCACCCTGAAGGTCCTCGCCGACCGGCTCGACCTGGACGGCCTCAACGTCGAGGAGTTCCTCGACGACTTCCGCGTCATGCGGTTCCAGGCCGTCCTGGAGGACTACCGTCCCTACGACGAGGTGCTGCACTCCAGCATGGAGAAGGCGATGCGCCTGCACGGCCTGGAGTACCACCCCTCCGACGGCGAGGCCCTCGTCGAGGCCGTCCCGACGTTCGGGCCGTTCCCCGAGGTGCCGGACGCGCTGCGGGCGCTGAAGACGCGATACGAGATCGCGATCATCTCGAACACCGACGACGACCTGATCAAGCACAACGTCGCCAACATCGGCGTCGAGTTCGACCACGTCATCACCGCGCAGCAGGCCAAGGCCTACAAGCCCTCGCGCGAAACGTTCGAGCACGCCTACCAGGCCATGGGCGTCGAGCCGTCCTCGGTCATCCACGTCGCCCAGGGCTGGGAGTACGACCTGATCCCCACCCGCGACCTCGGGCTGAGCCGCAGGGTGTGGATCAACCGCTACGGGCGCCGGGGCAGCACCGACTACCGGCCCTACGACGAACTTCCCGACCTGTCCGGCGTGCCGGCCCTGCTCGGCTGCTGACCCGGAGGACCCCGCATGAAGCAGATCCCGTACTGGCTCGACACCGCCCCGCCGTTCCCCGACCGGTCCGGCCGGGACCTGCCCGACGACGCGGACGTCGTGGTGATCGGCGGCGGCCTCACCGGCCTGTCCACCGCGCTGCACACCGCCCGCAAGGGCGCCGACGTCGTGCTCGTCGAGAAGGACAAGATCGGATCGGGTGCCTCCGGGCGCAACGGCAGCATGTGCACCCAGGGCATCACCATCGGCGTCGGCGAGGCCCGCAAACGCTACGGGCAGGAGCGTGCCCGCGAGCTGTACGACGCCTTCCGCGAGGCGGTCGACGTCGTCGAGAAGCTGACGGTCGACGAGGGCATCGACTGCGACTTCAAACGCTCCGGCCGGCTCGGCGTCGCGTTCAAGCCCGAGCACTTCGCGGCGATGGAGGCGCAGCAGCGCGTCCTCGCCGACGACTTCGACCACGAGACCGTCCTGCTCGACAAGGCGGCCCTGCGGTCGGAGCTGGGCTCGGACTACTACCACGGTGCCCTGCTCGACCCGCTCAGCGCCGGGCTGCACGTCGGCAAGTACGTCCACGGCATGGCCGAGGCCGCCGAACGTGCCGGAGCCCTGATCTGCGAACGCAACGCGGCCACCGCCGTGACCCGCGACGCGGACGGCCGATTCCTCGTGGAGACCCTGCACGGCACCATCCGGGCCCGGCAGGTCATGGCCGCCACCGATGCTTACACCGACCGCTCCATGCCGTGGTTCCGGCAGCGGCTGATCTGCGTGGGCAGCTTCATCATCGTGACCCAGCCGCTGGGCGATGATCTCGCCCGCGAGATCATTCCCCGGGCGCGCCTGGTCGTCGATTCCAAGAACATCGGGCACTACATCCGGCTGACCCCGGACAACCGCCTGGCGTTCGGCGGGCGCGCACGCTTCGCCCCGTCCGACCCGGCCTCCGACCGCAAGAGCGGTCAGGTGCTCAAGCGGGAGATGACCGAGATCTTCCCCCAGTTGGCGAACGCGCGGATCGACTATGTCTGGGGCGGCAGCGTCGGGTTCAGCTACGACCGGATCCCGCACGCGGGTGAGGCCGACGGCGTGTACTACTCGATGGGCTACTGCGGCCACGGCGTCCAGATGGCGACGTACATGGGCCGGGCGATGGCCGAGGTCATGGACGGCCACCCGGAGGCCAACCCGCTGCGCGATCTCGGCTTCCCGAAGGTCCCCGTGCCCTTCTACAACGGCACCGCCTGGTTCCTGCCCTTCGCCGGCGCCTACTACCGCCTCAAGGACCGGATCCGCTGAGCGTCCGAGCGGCCGGCCGCCCCGCCAGGGCGGCCGGCCCGCCACGGTGCCGTCGACCGACCCGACGTCGCACGGCCTGCCGGGACACCGTGAACGCGCCGGTGATCACGGCCTGGGAAGTGATCACCGTGGCCGCCTGCGGTCCCGGCGGTCTGCTCGCGCGGGCAGACCGCCGCGTCGCGGCCGTGGGCCGGCCGGAGTCTCAGGCGACCGGCGTCCCGGCGCCCGGGGTGCCACTGACGTAGCCGCTGTGCTTGTCGACGACGTTGAGCAGCGGGCCGCCGTCGAGTCTGCGGCGCAGGTTGTCCAGGAACAGCGCGGCCACCTCGTCCTGCCACCCGTGCACGTCGCCCGCGATGTGCGGGGAGACGATGACGCCGGGAAGGTCCCACAGGGGAGAGGCGGCGGGCAGCGGCTCCACGGCGAAGACGTCGAGCGCGGCCCCGGCCAGGCGCCCGTCGGTGAGCGCGCCGATCAGCGCGTCCTCGTCGACGAGCGGTCCCCGGCCCACGTTGACCAGCCGCGACCCAGGCTTCATCGCCGCGAGTACCGAGGCGTCGACCATGCCCCGGGTCGCCGGGACGAGCGGCGCGGCGAGCACCACGTAGTCCGCGCCGCCGAGCGCGGCGGTGAGGGTGGCCGGGCCGTGCACGGTGCCGAAGTCCGGATCGCCGGTACGGCCCGTCCGCCCGGCTCCGGAGACCTCCATCCCGGTCGCGCGCAGCAACCGGGCGATGGCCCGGCCGATCGGCCCAGTGCCCCAGACCAGGGCCGTACCGCCGCCGATCCGCTCGCCGTCGCGTGGCCGCCACTCGCGTCGCCGCTGGTGTTCGACCATCCCGGGCAGGTCCTTGGCCATCGCCAGGATGAGGCCGAGGACGTACTCGGCGATCGGCTGGTCGTAGACGCCACGGGAGTTGGTGAGCACCACGTCCGGGTCGTTCACCAGGGCGGGGAACAGCAGGTTGTCCACGCCCGTCGCGCCGACGTGCACCCAGCGCGGCGCGGCGCGCCGGTCGGCGGGCCAGGCGCCCGCGACCGTCGTGGACAGCGTTCGCCAGGTGAACAGCGCGTCGGCGCCGGGCAGCGCGCGGGCGAGGTCGTCCCCGGTGACGTAGACCGTGTCGGCGAGCCGCTCGATCCGCTCCGCGTTGGGAGGCGGGGCGTTCTCGTACAGCACGACGAGGCGCTTGACCGTCATGTCCGGTTCCGCACGGGGATCGCGACGTACTTGTATTCGAGGAACTCCTCGATGCCGACACGCCCGCCCTCGCGTCCCAGGCCGGACTGCTTGACCCCGCCGAACGGGGCCGCCGGGTTGGACACCAGCCCGGTGTTGAGCCCGACCATGCCGACCTCGAGCCGCTCGCTGATCCGGAGGGCCCGGTCCACGTCGCGGGTGAACAGGTAGCCGACGAGGCCCCACTCGGTGTCGTTCGCGGCACGGACCACCTCGTCTTCGTCCTCGAAGGTGGTGATGGCGGCGACCGGTCCGAAGATCTCCGTCCGCATCAGCGCGGCGTCGCGGGAGACGTCCGTCAGGACGGTCGGCGGGTAGAAGTAGCCGGGGCCGTCCGGCGCGGTGCCGCCGGTCACGACCTTCGCGTCGCGCCGCAGCGCGTCCTCGACCAGCTCCTCGACCTTGCCGCGCCCGGCGGCGTCGATCAGCGGGCCGACGTCGCTGCCGGGATCGGTCCCCGGGCCGACCGTGAGCGCGGCCATCCGCTCGGCGAAGCGGGCGGCGAACGCGTCGGCGACGGTACGGTGCACGAACATCCGGTTGGCGGCGGTGCACGCCTCGCCCATGTTCCGCATCTTCGCGGTCATCGCGCCGTCGACCGCGACGTCCAGGTCGGCGTCGTCGAAGACGATGAAGGGGGCGTTGCCGCCCAGCTCCATCGAGGTGCGCACCACCGTGTCGGCGCACTGGGCGAGCAGGATCCGGCCGACCTGGGTGGAGCCGGTGAACGACAGCTTGCGCACCTCGCCGCCGCGTAGCAGCGGCTCGACGACGGCGCCCGCGTCGGTGGTGGTCACGACGTTGAGCACGCCCGGCGGCAGGCCCGCCTCGGTAAGGATCCCGGCGAGCGCGAGCGTGGACAGCGGCGTCTGGGGTGCGGGCTTGAGCACCATGGTGCAACCGGCCGCCACGGCCGGGCCGATCTTGCGGGTGCCCATGGCGAGGGGGAAGTTCCACGGGGTGATCAGCAAGCAGGGGCCGACCGGCCGGCGCATGACGAGGATGCGGTTCGCGCCGTCCGGCGTCGTGCTGAAGCCGCCGTCGATGCGCACGGCCTCCTCGGAGAACCAGCGGAAGAACTCGGCCGCGTAGGCGACCTCGCCGCGCGCCTCCTTCAGCGGCTTGCCCATCTCCAGGGTCATCAGCAGCGCCAGCTCGTCGGTGCGGGCGAGAATGATCTCGTACGCCCGGCGCAGGATCTCGCTGCGGGCCCGGGGCGCCGTCGCGGCCCATTCCTCCTGGACGGCGACCGCCGCTTTCAGGGCCCGCCGCCCGTCGGCAGGGGCGGCGTCGGCGATCTCGCACAGCACGTCGCCGGTGGCCGGGTCGTCCACGGCGAACGTCCGGCCGCCGGTCGCGTCGGTCCACGCGCCGCCGATGAACAGCTGCTTGGGCACGTCGGTCACGACGTCGGGCCGGGTGACGTCCACGGTCATGAGCTTCCTCCTGGCGGATTCGGGTCGAGGAGTTCGGCGAGGTGCCGGGCCCGGGGGCCGGCGACGCCGGTGAGGTGGTCGATCTGGGTGCGGCAGCTGAAGCCGTCGGCGAGCACGGCCCCGGCCTCGTCCGCGCGGCGGAGCTTCGGCGCGAGCGACAGTTCGGCGACGGCCATCGAGGTGTCGTAATGGTCGGCCTCGAAACCGAAGTTGCCGGCCAGGCCGCAGCAGACCGCCGACTCGTCGATCGTCTCGACGCCGAGGCGCCGGAGCAGCGCCGACTGCGTCGCGGCGCCGAACACCGCCCGCTCGTGGCAGTGCGGCTGCAGCGTCACCTGGCGGGGAACGTTCGGAGGCCGCCAGTCCGCGTCCGCGAGCTCGCTCAGGGCACCGGCGAACGTCCGGATCCGCGCGGCGACGCGGCGGGCGGCCTCGGTGCCGAGCAACGCGGGCGCGTCGTGCCGGAGCGCGGCGGCGCAGCTGGGCTCGGGCAGCACGATCGGCAGGTCGGCGTCCGGGCCCTCGTCGAGGGCGCGGACCGTGCGGGCCATCACCCGGCGGGCGATGCCGAGCTGTCCGGTGCTCACCCACGTCAGCCCGCAGCACAGTCCGCTGCGTACGGCGGCGGGCGCGCCGGCGTCGGCGAGCACCCGCGCCGCCGCACCGGCGACCTCGGGCCGGAACGCGCGGGTGAAGGAGTCGACCATGAGCAGCGCGGCGGGCCGGTCGTCCCGTGCGCCGGTCACCGGCCGCCCGTCCGGGCGTCCAGTGGCGGGCCCCCGCAGAGCCTCGCGCAGCGCCCGGCGGGGCGCGAAGCGCGGCAGGGACCGCTCCGGCGTCACCCCGCCCAGACGCGCCACCAGCCGCCCGGCGGGGCTCGTCAGGACGGCGTTGACCGGGGCCGCGGCGAACCCGGCGGCAGCAGCCCACCACGGCAGCCAGCCCAGCGTGTAGTGGCTGCGCGGGCGCAGCCGCCTCCGGTAGTGGTGGTGCAGGAACTCGGCCTTGTAGGTGGCCATGTCGACGCCGACCGGGCAGTCGGACGCGCAGGCCTTGCAGGACAGGCACAGGTCCAGCGCGTCGTGCGCGTCGGCGGACCGCCAGCCGTCGGTGAGCGTGCCGTCGGGGCCGCCGCGCAGCATCTCCTGCAGCACGCGGGCGCGCCCGCGGGTCGAGTCGCGTTCGTCGCGGGTGACCTGGTAGCTGGGGCACATGGCGCTGCCGTCGCTCCGGCACCGGCCGACGCCGATGCAGCGCCGGGCGGCTCCGGCCCGCCCGTCGGGGTCGTCCGGGAACGTGAACCCGGTGCGCGAGGGCGCGGGCCGCGCCGACGCCACGTCGTGCAGCGCCAGATCGGCGTCGATCGCCGCGGGATCCACGACCACGCCGGGGTTGAGCAGGCCGTCCGGGTCGAAGATCCGTTTGTACGCGGCGAACGCGGCGAGCATCCGGGGGCCGTACATGGTGGCGAGCAGTTCGCTGCGGGCCCGGCCGTCGCCGTGCTCGCCGGACAGCGTGCCCCCGTGCCGGACGACGAGGGCGGCGGCGTCCCGCAGGAACGCCCGCATCACCGCGATGCCCGCCGACGTGGTCATGTCGAAGTCGATGCGCACGTGGACGCACCCGGCGCCGAAGTGTCCGTACAGCACACCGGTCAGGGAGTGTTCGGCCAGCAGGGCGCGGAAGTCGTTCAGATAGCCGGCGAGGTCCTCCGGGGCGACGGCGGCGTCCTCCCATCCGGGCCAGGACTCACCGCCGCCGACGAGCCGCGCGGCCAGGCCCGCGCCGTCCTCCCGGACGCGCCACAGGGAGCGGCGCTCGGCGAGGTCGTCGCCGACCTGGCCGGCGGTCATCCGGCCGGTGGAGCGCAGTTCGGCGAGCAGGGCGGCCGCGCGGCGACCCGCCGCTCCGACGTCGTCGCCGTCCAACTCCACGTAGAGCCATGCCTTGCCCTCCGGGAGGCCGGTCACCGCGTCCGGGCCGCGCCGGTGGCGCATCGTGGCGACGATCGCCTCGTCCATGCCCTCGACCGCCGTCGGCCGGTGCCGGAGGATCGCCGGGACGTCGGCCGCCGCGTCGACGACGTCGGCATAGCCGATCGCCAGCAGCGTCGTCGCCACGGGCCTCGGCTGCAGGCGAACGGTGGCGCGCACGACGATCGCGCAGCCGCCCTCGGTCCCGACCAGTGCACGGGCGGCGTGCCGGCCCCGCTCCGGCAGCAGGTGGTGCAGCTGGTAACCGGAGACCTGACGAGGGATGCGGCCCAGTTCGGTGCGGATCGCGGCGAGGTTGCCGTCGACGAGGCGGCCGACGGCGGTGTCGATGCCGGTGACGCGCCGTACGGCCTCCGCGTCGGACGGATCGGCGGGCCGCAGCCCGCCGGCCTCGGCGATCGCGTGGACGCCGTCGGCCGTCACGATCTCGAGCGCCTCGACGTGCTCGACCGTACGGCCGTAGCGCACCGAGTGGTTGCCGCAGGCGTCGTTGCCGATCATCCCGCCGAGGGTGCAGCGGCTGTGCGAGGACGGATCCGGGCCGAAGAACAGGCCGTGCGGCGCGGCGGCGCGCTGCAGCTCGTCGAGGACGACGCCGGGCTCGACCACCGCCGTGCGGGTCTCCGGATCGACGTGCAGGACCCGGTTCATGTGCCGGGAGAGGTCGAGCACGAGTCCCGGCCCGACCGCGTTGCCCGCCATGCTGGTGCCCCCGCCCCGGGCGACGATCGGCACGCCCAGAGAACCGCAGATCCGCACGACGGCGGCCACCTGCGCCGCGTCCGCCGGGAAGGCCACCGCCAGCGGCGGCACCCGGTAGTTGGAGGCGTCGTAGGCGTACTGGGCGCGCCGCCCGGCTCCCGCGTCGACCTCCAGCCCGGGGACGCCGTCGCGGAGCGCGGCCACGAGCTCCTCCTCCGGGCCGCGCGGGGAGGGGAGGCGTGCGGGAAGGCGGTCCCGCGGGCTCACGACGTGCCGGCGCGGACGGCCGCCGCCCAGGCGCGCAGTGCCGCGTCGATCTGGTCCTGGTCGACGACCAGCGCGGGGATCATCCGGACCACGTTGTTCCAGGGCCCGCAGGTCAGCAGCAGGAGACCCTCGTCGACGGCGGCCCGGTGCACGCGGGAGGCCGTCTCCGGGTCGGGTTCGCCGTCGGCGGTGACGAACTCGCCGGCGAGCATCAGCCCGAGTCCCCGTACGTCGCCGATCCCCAGGTGCTCCGCCGCGACCTTCTCCAGACCGGCGCGCAGCCGCGCGCCCATCGCGGCCGCGTTGGCGACCAGGCCCTCCTCGCGTACCACCTCGAGGGTGGCGAGGGCCGCCGCGCAGGCCACGGCGTTCCCGCCGTAGGTGCCGCCCTGGGAGCCGGGCCGGGCCCTGCGCATCAGCTCTTCGGAGGCGGCGATGCCGGACAGCGGGAAGCCGCTGGCCAGGCCCTTGGCGGTGATGAGGATGTCGGGCCGGACCCCGAAGTGGTCGTGTCCCCAGAAGCGGCCGGTACGCCCGACGCCGGTCTGGATCTCGTCGAGGATCAGCAGGATGCCGTGCCGGTCGGCGCGTTCGCGCAGGCCCTTGAGGAAGCCCTCGGTGGCCGGGACGTAGCCGCCCTCGCCGAGCACCGGCTCGACGATGATCGCGGCCGTGTCCTCCGGGTCGGACACCGTCTGCAGGAGGTAGTCGAACTCCCGCAGCGCGAAGCGGGTCGCGGTCTCCTCGTCCCAGCCGTAGTGGAAGGCGTTCGGGAACGGAGTGATGACGACGCCGCCCATCAGCGGGCCGAACCCCGTCCGCACCTTGGTGTTGGAGGTGGTCATCGAGGCCGCGGCGACCGTACGGCCGTGGAACCCGCCGTGACAGACGACGATGTTCGGGCGCTTCGTCGCCTGACGGGCGAGCCGCATCGCGGCCTCCACCGCCTCACTGCCGGAGTTGACGAAGAACAGGCTGTCCAGGCCCTCCGGAAGGACCTCACCGAGCTCGCGCGTCAGCCGGCCGAGCGGCTCGTGCAGCACGGTCGTGTACTGCCCGTGGATCAGCTTCGCCGTCTGTTCCTGCGCGGCGGCCACCACCCGCGGGTGGCAGTGCCCGGTGCTCGTGACGCCGATGCCCGCCGTGAAATCGAGGTAACGACGGCCGTCCGTGCCGTACAGGTAGACGCCCTCGCCGCGTTCGGCGACGACCGGAGTGGCCTGGCGCAGGTGCGGGGACAGGTCGGTCATGATGCGATCTCCTGTGAGGTGCGAACCGGTGCGTACTGCCTGGTGACCGGGGTACACGGCCACCCTGTCCACCCTGTGGTGAGGCGTCAACGGGCATACTGTGCGGTCGTCGGCCATGATGTGGACGGTCTGTCCATCGCCCGGGGGCGCCCCGGTGCCGGCCGCCGGAGGAACGCGGCTGACCAGCCGTTACGGCGCTTGCGGCCGTGGCGGCCGGTTTGCCAGAGTGGCAGGGATGCGGCACATGTCAGAACCAGGGGAGACGTCACCGGGATCGGCCTCCACCAGGTTCATCACGATTGCCGATGTGCTGCGGTTGCCGGTCCTCGTCGCGGGACTCCCGGAGGTCGTGGCCGGGGAAAGCCACCTGTCGCGCCCGGTGCGCTGGGTGCACGTCACCGAACTCCTCGACCCGGCGTCGTTCCTCGAGGGCGGTGAACTGATCCTCACCACCGGGATGCCGCACCCGGAGGATCCGACGCTGCTGCGCGCCTACGTCGACCAGCTCGCCGACATCGGCGCCGCCGGGCTCGTCATCGAACTCGGCCGTCGCTACCACCAGGTGCCGGCCGACCTCGTGCACGCCTGCCGGAGCCGGGACCTCCCGCTCATCGTCCTGCACCGCGAGGTCCGGTTCATCGACGTCACCCAGACCGTGCACGCGCTGCTCCTCGACGCCCAGGGCGAACTACTCCGCCGGGCGCAGCGCATCCAGGACACCTTCCGGACGCTGACGCTCCGCGGCGCCGAACCCGGAGAGATCGTCACGTCGGCGGCCGAGATCACCGACTGCCCCGTCGTCCTGGAGAACCTCGTCCATCACGCCGTGCACTGCGCACCGGCCGGCCGGCCGGTCGGGCAGGTGCTCTCGGCGTGGCCACGGCGTTCGTACGGGACGCCGACGCCCGACCGGACCGCGCTGAGCGGACCGGAGGAATGGCTGGTCACGCCGCTGGAACACCGAGGGAGCCGCTGGGGGCGGCTGGTGCTGCTGCCCGACGAGAACGATCCGGCGATCGGTCCGGAGCATGTCATGGTGCTGGACCACGCCGCGACCGCGCTGACCCTCGCGCGGTTGTCCGGGCACGCGCGCTGGGACCGGGCGGCCCACGAGACGGCGCTCCGCGACCTGATCGAGCGGCGTCACCGGACGGCGACCGAGGCGCGTACGCGGGCCGAGTCCCTCGGCCTGCCGGTCACCGGGCACCGGCTCATCGCGGTGCTGGTCCGGGTGGGGCGGCGGGAGGGCTTCGGCGACGACCTGGCGGCCCGGCTCGCCGGCGCCGGCGTCCGTGCCCTGGTCGGCGGGCTGCGTCCCGGCGTGGTCGGCGCGCTGATCGCGATGGCCCGGGCGAGCGCGTGGCAGCCGATCGCCGAACGCATCGGCCGATTCGCCCGGGAGGAACTGGGCGAGGACACGGTCGTCGCGGTCGGGCCCGGTGTCGCCGACCTCGACCAGATCGCTCGCTCGTTCGCGGAGGCGGAGCAGGTGCTGGAGGCGATCCCGCCCGGCTCCTCCGACCGGCCGTTCCACGTGACGTCCGACATCGGGCTCGCGGAGCTGCTGTACGCGCTGCGTGACGACGTCCGTGTCCAGCGGTACGTCACCCACCGGCTCGGCCGGCTGATCGAGCACGACGAACGGCACGACGGCGATCTCGTGGCCACGCTCCAGCAGTACCTCGCCGAGGCGGGCAACAAGTCGGCGGCCGCCAAGCGCGGCGGCCTGTCGCGCCAGGCGTTCTACCACCGGCTGCGGACGATCGAACGCCTGCTGGGCCGCGATCTGGAATCAGGCGTGCAGCGTACGGAGCTCCACGTGGCCATCACGGCGCTGGACGTCCTGGGCGGTCTCCCGCCGGCCGGCCGCGTCACCGACCCCCCGGGCCGGAACGACTAGCGGGCGCACCGGCGAAGGCGGCCTCGGTGAGGGTCGTCGCCGTCCGTACCGCGCTCGTGATCGCCTCGTCGACGGAGAGACCGCACAGGTCGGTCAGCGTGAACAGCGCCTCGGCGCTGACGACGATCGCGAGGTCCTGCTTCAGACGGACCATCGCCTCGGCGCCGAGGGACGCCGGTCCGTCGGCGTCCTGGAAGGGTGCCAGGGCGTGGTCGATCAGGCCGAAGCGATAGCCCGGGCGGAACGGTGAGCTCGCGGGCGCCGTGATCGTGTGGGAGATCATCGCGCGCACTGAGCCCTGGTAGGCGTGCACGCCGCGCAGCAGGAACTCGCACGCGAACGCGACGCGCTCGACCGGGTCGGTCGATCCGGCGACCGGCGCGAGAGCCTCCGCGGGGTCCGGCCAGAGACCCACCAGAGATTCCTGGAGGAGCGAGGCGAGGTCGGGGAAGTAGCGGTACGCGGTGGCCTCGGAGACCAGGGCCGCCCGCGCGACCCGCGGCATCGTGATCTCGGCGCCCGAGCGGGTGAGCTCGCGGCAGGCGTCGATGATCGCCTTGCGGGTCCGCGCCTTCTGATTCGTGCGTCCCCTGGTGCCGGTGTCGGCCACGGCCTGCTCCCTCTCATCCTGATGGTGATGGCTCTTCATGAGAGTACGCTTGCATGAGCAGTGCGAGTTGTCTATCGTCATGATAGTTAGCTCTCATAAAGGCAAAGGGGACTCCAATGATCAAGGCCGCGTTCGTCGACCCCGCAGGAGGAGAGGTCGTGCCTCTGGGGCCCATCACCCTGCGGATCCTGGAGGACGGCAGCACCACCGGCCACCGCCTTGGAATCGGCGAGATCACCATCCCCCCGCACACCGAGGGGCCGCCGCAGCACCGGCACGCCCGGCACGACGAGGGCTTCTATGTCGTCTCGGGCACCGCCCGGTTCACGGTCGGCACCACGACGTACGACGCGCCGGCCGGCAGCCTCGCGATGATCCCGCCGGGCGCCCCGCACACCTTCGCCAATCCCTTCGACGAGCCGCTGGTACTGCTGAACACCTTCACGCCCGACCTGTACGTGCAGTACTTCCGCGACCTCCGAGAGATGATCGCGCGGGGCGAGAACCTGACCCCCGAGGTCACCGAGCAGGTCATGAGCCGATACGCCACGCAGGCGGCCACCGACTACGCCGACTGACCCGCGGAACCGGCACCGGCGAGCCCGATCACCCTTCGCTCTTCAACCCCTTCAGGAGATCCTGTGTCCACGACGTACACGCTCCCCACCTCCTTCGGCGACACACCCGTCACCGTCCTCGAACGCGGGCAGGGCCGGCCCGTCCTGCTGCTCCACGGCGGCGCCGGGCCCGACTCGGTCACCGGGTTCGCCGACCTCATGGCCTCGCGATCCCCGTTCCGGGTGCTGACCCCGATCCACCCGGGCTTCGGCGGTACGCCGCGCCCCGACCGGCTCGATTCGATCCGCGCACTCGCCGAGGTCTACCACCGCCTGCTCGATCACCTCGATCTGACCGACGTGACCGTCGTGGGCAGTTCGATCGGAGGCTGGATCGCGGCGGAACTCGCGGTCCGCGCGGGCGAGCGCGTCGCCAGGGTCGTCCTCATCGACGCCGTCGGCCTGGAGAGCGCCGAGCACCCGGTCGCGGACTTCTTCTCGCTGACACTCGATCAGGTCGTCGACATCAGCTACGCGGATCCCGACGCGCACCGGATCGACATGTCCACCTTCACCGACGCGCAGAAGGCCATCGCCGCGGGCAACCGGGCGGCCCTGCAGACGTACGGCGGCCGGTCGATGGCCGACCCGGGCCTGGCCCCGCGCCTGACCGGCATCACCGCGCCCACGCTCGTGGTCTGGGGCGAGGCGGACGGAATGGTGACGCCGGCCTACGGCAAGGAGTACGCCGCGGCCATCCCCGGCGCCACCTTCTGCCTCCTGCCGGACGCCGGGCACCTCCCGCAGTTGGAGACCCCTGACGCGCTGCTGACCCTGATCGGCCGGCTCGTCGACGATCCGCAGGCGGATCGCGAGGGCTGACCCTGGATTCGGCGAGGCGAGGTGGCGGTGACGCGGAGGACAGGGCGATGTATCGCGGCACTGAACGATCTATCGTTCTCGCGGATGGCGGACGTAGTGTGTGCCACGTCACTGTCGCCGATCCGGGAAGCCGAGCGTCCCTGCCGCGATGGCACGACGGGTCGTCCGCAGGGCGGCCTCCGGCGTCGACGTCCCAAGCACGGGTGTTCAGCCGCCCGTCCGACCGCTCTCGAAACGGAGTGTGACCGGCATGGTCGAGCATGCGGTCGTCATCGGTGCCGGTGTCTACGGCGCGGCGGTGGCCGCCTCGCTGGCCCGACGGGGAGCCCGCGTCACGGTCGTGGACGCCGGTGCGCCGGCCGGCGGCACCTCGTATGCGACGTTCTCGTGGATCAACTCTTGCGGCAAGGAGCCACGCTCCTACCACGACCTCAGCGTCGCGAGCATGGACGCCCACCGGAGACTGGCGGCCGAAGCATCACGCAACGACTGGTTCCACGAGGGCGGCAATCTGGAGTGGGCCGAGGACGACGTCCAACGCGACGCGCTGCGCGACAAGGTCGCCCGCGTCCTCGACTACGGATACGAGGCGCGTTGGCTCGACCGAGCGGAGACGCTGCGCTTGGAACCGGGCATCGACCCCGCCCGGTTGCCGGCGGACGAGATCGCCTACTTCCCACGCGAGGGCTGGATCGAGCCCGCACGCCTGATCGACCACCTGCTGTCGAGCGCGGTCTCCCGCGGCGCCGAACTGGTGCCCGACGATGCGGTCACCGGCCTGGACGTGACCGGGGGCGTGGTGCGCGCTGTCCGGCTCGCCTCGGGACGGTCACTTCCCGCGGACGCGGTCGTCAACTGTGCCGGGCCGCAGGCCGCCAGGATCGCCCGGTTCGCCGGGCTGATCCTGCCGATGCGCAACACCTACGGCGTACTCATCCACACCGCGCCGGTCGCGGTCCCGGTGTCGCGGGTCGTCCACGCCCCGCACGTCCACCTGCGCCCGAACGGTGCCGGACGGCTGTTGCTGCACTCCCCAGAGATCGACGGTGCGGTCCAGGTGTCTGACACCGGTGAGATGAGCATTGGGCCGTCGGCGGTCGACACAGTGCTGAAGGCGGCCCATACGCTCTATCCGGGTACCCGGGCCGCGACCGTCGAAAGCGTACGGGTCGGTGAACGCCCCATCCCCGGCGACGGCCTCCCGGTCCTGGGCCGGGTGGCCGAGTTGCCCAACTTCCACTTCGCCGTGTCGCACAGCGGCGCGACCCTGAGCGTGCACGCCGGCGACCTGGTCGCGGCAGAGGTCCTCGGTGAAGATCAAGGCGACACCCTGGCCGCGTTCCGGTTCGAGCGGCTGTGACCGGTTGCCCGGCGCAGATTCGCAGTGGGGCGAACGCGCAATCGAAGCGCTACCGGTCCAGCGTTGGGGGCTGTCGCCACCCTCGTGCAGCCCGGTAGGTGGGGCTGGCCTGGGAGTTCGTGCGGATGGGATGGGCGAAAGCGTGGCCATGGCCCGCGAACATGGCGCATACTGGTAGGTAATGAAAAGCTCTCGCGCTGTCACCCGGCGTCACCTGCCCACCAGTCCCTTCAAACCTCCGGTCGCTGCGCCCGTCGAGCACTTCGCCTTGCAGGACAAGGTGAGCCACGACAGGTACGGCCTCGGCGTGGTCACCGATGTCGAGGAAGGCATCGCCGTGATCGTGGATTTCGGTTCCCAGACGGAACGAATCCCGGCGCCCTACGCCAAGCTCGTCAAGCTGTGAGACGGCCGGCGCTACGAGCCGTAGCGCCGCGCTGACGCTCCTGCTGCCGCCGCGGGCATGCCCGCGGCGGCGTCGTTCTCACGCCTACCGGCTGGTTCTCGGGCCGCGATCATTGTCGCGGCGTTCCGGTTCTGCGGCTGTAGGCGGTCATCGTGCTGTGGGTGTGCCGCCACGTGATGTGGTGGCTGCTGGAACCGATCGGCGTCCATGCTCGGGCGAGAAGCCGAAAGAAGTCGTCGTCGGCACAGAGGCCGCCCGCACCTTGCCCAATGTAGATCAGTAGGTCGCCCGTGTAGGCGTGGAGGGCCTTGCTCGCCCACGGGTCGTCATGAGATGGCCAGCACAGCAACAGCGCCCGGTCGGGATGGTGCCGGGCGGCGGTTGGGCCGCCTCGCCGGATGGCGGAATATTCGGTGCCGTCGGTGTAGGTGTTGGCGGAGGAACTGACGGGCTCGTAGGCGATGGCGTCGATGCCGGCTTGGGCCGCCTGCCACGCCCAGTAGCCCGAGCCTGCGCCGATCTCGACCAGGCCGCGCCCGTGGAGGATCCGGGTGAGCCAGGCGATGTCACCGGGTGAGGGGATCGCCCAGGAGTAGCGCTTGGTCAGCAGGTGATGCCCGACGGGAAGTCCGCGGACGAAACCATCGGGACAGACGCCCTGCCCGGCTTCGCGCACCGACGGTAGCTGCCGAACGATCTTCCAGTATGGGTTGTCGACACCGGCGGGGGTGACCTGGTCGTAGGCGCTGCCCGCGATCCGGAAGGCCGTCGCATCACCCGTGAGGCCGGATCGCTGCGCCCACCACTGGTGGATCTCGGCGAGCTCCGCTGACACGGTCACCCTGGCCTCCTAGGCAGACTTCTCGGACGATATCCGCCCGACTGCGAACGAAGGAACGGGGATGCCCCGTCAGGGTGCCCCGGATACAGCCGCCAGGGTGTCGGTGACACGCAAAACGGCACCCCTCTCGGCCCGGTGCAACCGCAGGCCCACTCAGTGGAGGTACCAAGCAGAGTGGGCGGCCGACTCTCGGCGTTTTAGGGTGACGCCATGGTGAAGGCATGATCGTATAGCCGCCTTCCGGGTCAGGCGACACATGACGCAGACTGCAATAGCCCGAGAGGCGCATATTTCCGTCAGTTTGAAGACCGCTGGGAAGCAGTGAGGCGTGGCAACCAGTTTCGGGTTTCCCTGCGGCTGGGCCCGTGATGAGAGGTAACAGCGTGCGAGCCTGATCAAGGCCGACGGCCTCGTGAATATGTGTCCGTCAACTCTCTCTCGATGGTGATCGCCGGAGCCGACGAAGACGCAGGAGGGTGTTCAGCGCGATCACCGTGGCCAGGATGGACAGCGTGAACTGAGCGGCGATCCCGGCCGGGACCGGCAGCGGTCCAATGTGGCTCACTCCGGTGCTGTGCAGTGCCTGGACGAACAATTTGCCGCCGAGGAACGTAAGGATCATGGCGGCGCCCCTCCCAAGGATCAGCGCCTGAAGCAGCGAGGCATGGCCTACGACGAGGAAGTAGACCTGCCGAAGGATCAACAGGGCGAACACGTTCGCCATGAAGACCAGGTACGGCGTACCGGAGTCGGGGACGAACAGCACGTCGGTGACGGCGACGGTCGCGATGACGGCCGCCATCGGGGTCAGCATGCGCCGCCCGTCCATGCGGACGCTGAGCCGCGATCCGTGGTACTCGCTGACCAGGAGTCGGCGGAACCGGCTCGGCAGGTGCTCCTCGTCATTCTCGTGCTCATCCGCGTGGGGGGATTCGCGGAGCACGATGATCGCCCTCCAGACGAACATCGCGCCGCCGAGGTAGAGGAGCCAGCTGTAGCGGTTGGCGGCGGACACACCAATGGCTATAAATCCACCGCGGATCACGATCGCGGCTCCGACTCCGGTGATCAGAACCCGAGCCTGGTAGGTCCGCGGCACGGCAAACCGGCTCATGGCCAGCGCGAACAGGAGCACCAGGTCCACACTCAGGCTGTACTCGGTGAGGTATTCGGTAACGAACTCCACACTGCGCCGGCCGCCGCCCACGGCACCGAGGCCGGCACCAAAGGCGACCGCGATCACCACATAGCCGATCAGCCAGGCGATATCGTGCGCACCCCGCCCTCCGCGGCGCTCTTGGCGGGCGGCGATCGCGACTTCGACCAGCACCGCGACCACGATGCCCGCCCCAGTGATGCCCCACACGTACAGCGGCACCCGCACGTCTCTCACCCACTGTCGCCAGAAGAGCCGAGTTCCTGTTGAGACGATGGAGCATTCAGAACTGGTTCCGGGTCTGTCTGGCTTCCGACCGATGGTGCTGCGTCGGATCCCGCCGCGCAAGTACACCGTCACGCTCGGCTCGACGTCCTCTTGACGCGGACGATCAGGAGGGCCAGCCCCAGGATCGGCATTACGTTGGCCAGGATCGAGCCGGCGATCACCTCGTAGGGCCTGCTCGTCAGATTGCCCAGCGCGCTCTTCACCATCCCAGTGGCCCGGGGGTACACGGCCGGTCACCGAGCCCATCCGTGCTCCGCCCGACCAGGCGGGCCGGCAGCGCCAGAGCCTGGGCGGAGCGGACGAGCGGCGGGACGGTGCCGGCGATGCCTGCGCAAAACAGTAGCCGCAAGTCGGGTCGGGTGAAGATCATGCGGTAGCCCCGGCTGCACGTGCGATTTACTCGATGATTAATTGAGAATTCGCTGCGGCGGACGGAAGCACGGGTGCTCGGCCGGTCGAGCTCAGGTGGTGGGGGTGGTTGCGCCGGTGTCGGCGTCGAGTTCGCTGTCGGTCGGCTCGGCGTCGCCGCTGTGCGCGACGACGAAGTCCTCGCCCAGCACGTCCTTGGCCACCCGCAGGTGATCCAGCTCGACCTCTCCATGCTCGGCGACATGGCCATCGAGGGCCTTCATGATGCGCTCCACCGTGTCGTGGTCGTTGCCCAAGCGCTGCTCGGCGTAGACAGCCACACCCAGTTTGAGCAGCAGCCTCTGCGCGTGCCGGTGCTCGTTCCACTCCTCGACGGCCTCGACGCTGGAATCGAAGCCCTTTTCGGTGATCTCAAATGCCTTGGTTATGAAGCTCATGTCGCACCTTCTCTGCGCTCGAGGTCTGTACCGCCGGACAGATGATCAGATATACGCAGGTGAGATCATAGAGCTCCCGAGCCATCGTTCGATGCTTGACGGGTAACGCGATTTCCTCGACTCCGCGCCGTACCGGGGTCGGCCCGCGTCTGCCACGTCCGCTCATGCCGCTGACGGATCGATCGCGTCATGGCCAGATCGCGCAGAGCACCCACGTCGTCACAGGCGCCATCGGCAGCGCTTCTCCAATCGGTCGACGGGCAGGGCGCGATGCCGGTGCCCGGCCGCTATCGCTCGGGGTGAACGCCAGGCGACGCGGACACGGCAGGCGATCAGAGAGTGATGGCGACTTTGCCTCGGGCGTGGCCGCGCTCGATGTAGCGCAGCGCCTCGGGGATCTCGGCGAAGGGGTAGGTCCGGTCGATGACGGGTGCGATCTGTTCCTTCTCCATGAGCTCCGCCAGGAACCGCAGGTCCGTGGAGTTGGGCTTCCAGCTGACGGTGACGATGCGCTGGCTGACGAAGGGGGAGACCAGGGCCCCGCGGAGCACCTGCGCTGCCGGGCCGAGCAACCCGCCGCGGGCCGAGGCGATGCCGCCCACGATCACGAGCGTCCCACGGGAGGTCAGGGGGCGCCGCAGTTCCGCTAGCGACCGGTCGCCCACGATGTCCATGAGCAGGTCGTATCTCCCCTCCCGTTCGGTGAAATCCTCGCGGGTGTAGTCCACGACGTCGTCCGCGCCCAGGGAACGGACCAGTTCGACGTTGCGGGTGCTGCACACGCCGGTGACCTCGGCTCCGAACGTCTTGGCGAGCTGGACGGCGAACGTGCCAATGCCGCCGGAGGCCCCGTTGACGAGGACCCGCTGCCCGGCAGAGATCCGCCCTGCGTCCCGCAGCCCTTGCAGCGCGGTGTGCGCGGCCATCGATACCGACGCCGCCTGTTCGAAGGTGAGGCGGGCGGGCTTGACGGCCAGCCTGTTCTGCGGGATGGCGACGGTCTCGGCGAACGAGCCCAGCCGGACCTCCCCGAAGACTTCGTCGCCGGGATGGAGTCCGGTCACCTCGTCGCCTACCCGCTCGACCACGCCGGCGAGGTCGGCGCCGAGGATCAGGCCCGGTTTCGGCCGTCGCAGGCCGATGCCCAGCCGTACCAGCTTCGGGTCGGCCCGCACGTGGCGCCAGTCGTAGGGGTTGACGGACGCCGCCCGCACCCCCACGAGCACTTCGTCCCGGGCGATGTCGGGTTCGTCGACGTCCTTGAGAGTCAGCACGTCGGGCGGGCCGTAGCGGTCCCAGCTCCAGGCTTTCATGGCGTCTTCCTTTCGGTGGGTGTTCACACCCGGGGTGAGAGAGGGTCGGGACAACCTGAACGGACTCAGGATCCAGTTCCGGTTCTTACGGGCGCTCGCTGGCCCCGGGCCCGGTGTGACCGGTGTCCGCATACCACTCCCATTCGGCCCCACCGTCGTACGGCGTAAGGTCGTCATACGTCGTAAGGTTATCGTACGACGTAAGGGAGTCAAGGGTTGCAGCGGAAAGGGGCTCAGTCGGTAACCAAAGGTGACGGGACGTCCGGCGCGCTCAGTCGCATTCGGAAGGAGTCACGAGCCGGAGGCGCGGCGCCGTTCCAGCCCTTCGAGGATCAGGTCGAGCGCGAATTCGAACTCGAACTGGTCGTCGCAGAAGCCCAGGGTGCCGTCCGGATCGTCGTGGATGGCGTCCGCCAGCATCCCGACGATGTTCGGGAACCGGTCGGCCATCTGCCCCATCATCGCGGCGGCCTGGGCGTTCGCGGTCTGGGCGCCGTCGGGCTGGAACAACTCTTGAGCAAACCCGAGGGCGCGGCTGCCCAGGACGTGCAGCGCACGGTGGGCCAGATCGAAGGAGAACCCGCCCGCCCGGAGGATGGCGACGACGTGGTCGTAGTAAGCGATGACGACCGGGCTCGTGGTGGTGCGGGTTTCGAGTACCTGCGGGGCCCAGCGGTGGCGCAGGAAGACCTCCCGGGCGGCGAGGATCCGCGCGCGCAGCGCCGCCTGCCAGTCCTCTTCCGGAGACGGAGCCTCGACCTTGTCCACCGCCGCCATGATCTCCTCGAGGATCACCTCGACGACGCCGTCGAAGACGGCCTCCTTGTTGGCGACGTGGTGGTACAGCGACATCGCCTCGACCCCGACCTCCTGTGCGAGCCGGCGCATGGTGAGCGAGTCGAGGCCGTCACGGTCGGCGAGCCCCACGGCCGCACGCAGCACCCGCCTCCGGCTCAGCGGAATACGGGGCTGCTCGGTCAACTCGTCGGCGTCGGTCCGTGGGGTCATGGATCTTCCTCCCGACGCACTCTACCCGTACACGGTAAGTCTGCCGGCGTCGGCCATCAGCACGAGGCTCTATCCACCCGCCGAAGCCCCACCGACGAGCCTTACCTGCGCCAACACCGGACTTCCCCCGTTCGAGCTTGACGTTTCTTCCGCCCGGATGGTCGAAGAGACGGACGCCGTCGCCGAGGGTCGCCGAGTAGAGCGTCGTGCCCATGAGGCACCTCCGTGCGGATCGATGTGGTCGCCTCTGATGGACCGCACAGCGCGCGGAAAGTCATCGGATCCCGCTTCGCCGAGCGTACGTACGCCGACCCCTGGGGATGGCCGTGCCACTTCCGGCGGGAACCGCCAGAGGAGCGGGTCAGGTGGCCTGCCAGACGTGGAGCAGGCCGTCGTGGCTGGTCAGGACCGCGTGCCAGGTGGACGGGATACCGGGGAGCGCCGCCTTCGCGGCGTCGCCGCAGCGGGGGCAGGCGTCACTGCCGACGCTGTAGGCGACGACGTAGTCGCCCGCTGCCGGGCGCGCGGCGTCGACCAGCGGCCGGAGGTGGCCGCGCCACACCCTGCGGCCCGTGGGGCTCACGAAGTAGATCGGGAGGATGCGGAACAGCTTCGCGTCCGCCCAGACGGTACGGGCGCCGGAGCGGGCCAGCCAGGAGCGGAACTCCGGGAGCGCGTCCGACGACACGCGGGGCGAGCCGGCCCATCCGGGCCTGCCCGGGCGGCCGAGCACGGCCAGTCCGGTCACGGCCAGCGCGACGCAGCACACGATCACCGTGGGGACGGCCGAGCGCACGCGTGCCGGCAGCCGTACCACGCGGGCGAGCAGCCACAGCACCGCGACGCCGCCCAGAACGAAGGCGGGGAACACCGGGTACCAGTACCGCAGGAGCTGCAGGCGTAGCTTGGGATGCGCAGGGTCGAGCACGCCGCCGAGCAGGGTCAGCGGCACCCACAGCAGCAGGATCCACAGCGCGAACACCCCGGCCCGCCGCACGTACGGCCCCTCGTCCCCCGTTCCCTCGTCGGACGATCCGTCATCCCCCCTCCACGCCCGTACGAGCCGGACGGCGCAGAGCGCGCCGGCGCCGAGCGTCACGGCGAGGAGGAACAGCAGGCCGGGACCCTCGGGGAGGGCGGCGAGCTGCTGCGGCAGCCGCCACAGGTACACCCACAACGGCAGGTCGTGGAAGGTCCTGGCGACCTCCGGGCGGGACGGCAGGTTCCCCAGGCCCGAACCGGCGTGCAGACGGGCCAGCGGATCGCCGTACAGCCACGCGTTGAACGCCGTCTCGCCCACGCCCGTCAGCGCGACCGGGACCAACGCCCACAACGCGTCCCAGCGCCCGATCCGCCGCCACAGCAGTACGGGGACGAGCGGCCAGACGAACACGATGAACTCGCGGACGAGGTAGCTCCAGCCCAGCAGCACGCCGATCATGGCGAGCCAGATCCGGCGGTGCGCGAGCAGTCCCCGGCGGAGCGCGACGGTCAGGGCGACGGCGGCGGTGAACAGGGCGGTGGCGGGCAGGTCCGGCAGCAGCTCGGTGCCCGCGACGACCACGAGCCCGACGCAGCCGAGGACCACCGCCGACACCGCGCCGACGAGACGGCCGAACATCATGCGGCCGATCGCGTACACGGACCCGAACAGCAGCAGCGCCGCCGCGACCGGGAACGCGTGGTAGGCCACCTCCGAGTACCCGAACATCTTCATCGCCAGCGCGGTCGGCGCGGTCAGGCCGATCCGCAGGTACTGGTGATCGAAGATGGGGTCCGGCGGCCGGGACGGGAACGACCGGGCGGCGTCCATGTAGCGGCTGTGGTCTACCGGCTGCGGCACCGACAGGTTCCACAGCAGCAGCACGGCGTACGCCACCAGCAGCGCGGCGGGCAGCAGCAGCTCGCCGCGGCGCGGCCGGGGGGCCGCCGCCGCGACGGCCGGCTCGGAGGCGGTGTCGAGCATCAGAAGACGACGTGCTCCTCGGCGGGACCGTGGAACGCGACCCGGCCGTGCCGCATCAGCTCCTCGTCGCTGACCTTCCATGTGTGCGCCTCGCGGTCGCCGCGTACGGAGACGAAGTTGAAGCGGTCGGCGGAGTAGATCCCGACGCCCTCGGCCTGGGCGCGGCGCAGCAGGTCGCTGTCGACGGCGCGGGGCAGGTCGGAGAAGCGCAACCTGCGCATGACGTCGCCGTCGGCGAGGATCGTGCCGCCCTGGACGAGCTCCGCCTCGGTGTGCTCCAGGTGCGGGAAGCGCAGCAGGGTGACCCCGTGCGTGCGCATCTCGCAGTAGTGCGCGCCCTTCCCGACGAGGCCGGCCGTCGTGTGGTCGAAGGAGTACGCCAGGTCGCTCAGGTAGTGCGGGCCGTACAGGTTGTCGTCGTCCATCTTGGCGAGGTACGCGCCGTCGGCCGCGTCGATGCCGAGGTTGAGCACGGCGCCGAGCGTCAGACCCGCGTCGGCCGACAGCACCACGACGTTCTCCAGCCCGGCGGCCCGCGCCTTGGCCTCGGCCCGGTCGGAGGAGAAGCCGTGCGTGACGAGCACGAGCTGCAGCGGCCGGTGGACCTGCCGTGCGACCTGCTCGATGGCGTGGTCGATCTGCTCGGGCCGGTTGGTCGGCAGGATCACCGAGATCGAGCGTTCCCGGCGGGGCGCGGACACGCCCGCCGCCGACAGGATCGCGTCCGCGCGGTGCCCGTACAGGTGCTTGGCGAACACCTCCCGCATGGCCAGATGCCCGGTCCGGTCGCGCAGGTCCGCGCTCTTCATCAGCTCGACGAGCGCCTCGGTGGTCTGCTCCGGGGTGGTCGACAGCCGTACGAGGTCGCCGAAGACCTCCTCCAGCGCCCGGGAGTGCCCGGAGACGACCGGTGTGCCGCACGCCGACAGCTCGAACACGCGGCGCGCGCACATCGTCGGCGACTTCGTCACCGAGTTGACGTTGAGGAAGATCTTGTACGCCTTGTAGGCGGCCAGCATCCGCTCGTACGGCAGGGAACCGACGATGAAGTCGGTGTACTCCGGCGGGAACGCGAAGTCCGGGTCGTCGGAGATGCGGCTGTAGATGTGCAGGTCGAACTCGCGGGCCGGGGCGAGGATCGTGTCCATCTGCGCGGCCCGCTCCGGGTACTTCTTGGAGTGGTACGTGCCGGCGAACGCCACCTCGTACTTGCGGCCGCCCGGCACGGCGACCGGGTTGTGGATGCGCGGCTGCGCGCCGAAGGGCAGCAGCGCGACCCGGTCGTGGCCCAGCGCCTCGACGTAGCGCGGGATGCAGTCGGCGTCGACGGTGAAGACCCGGTCGAACAGCTTGGCGGTCTCGATGAACCGGTCGAAGTTCGGCGGGTCCTCCTTGTTCCAGAAGACCGTCGGGATGCCCTGGGCGCGGCACCACGCGACGAGGTCGCGCACGGGCTGCTTCGGCGCGCCGGCCGCGCTCATCATCGTCGCCCAGCGCCCGTCGTTGCCGTGCCAGGCCGACTCGACGAACAGCAGCGCGGGCCGCTCGCGTTCGAGGACCTCGCGCCAGTCGTCGGGGCCGAACTTGACCTGCTGCCACTCGTACCGGAACGCGGTCGAGGAGAACACGTCGAGGATGACCGCGACCTTCAGGTCGCGCGCGACCGGGCCGTCCGGGACGACGACCTCGGGGATGGTGACCGCGGAGTAGTGCCCGGTCTGGTCGGGCGAGCCCGTCGTCGTGTCCGGCTTCGGCTCAGTCAGGCGCGGCGGCGTCTTCAGGGCGCTCGCCAGGTTCTTGGGCAGCTTGAGCGCTTCGGTGGGGCGCTTGGCGCTCCACAGCGCCTCGCCCAGCCGCCACCACTTGCGGTTCTTGGCCGACTTCAGCTGCCAGGTGACGTACTCGGTGCGGTACGCCTGGTGGGCCAGGCGCGCCTCGAGGCTCTTCATCCGGGCGTTGACCTGCTCATAGCGGGCGATCGCGATGTCGTAGCGCCGCATCCGCTCCTTCTCGTCCTGCGCCGACCCCTGGAGCGCCACGAGGGCCCGCTCCATCATCGGCTGGGAGTAGAGGACGAGCCGGTCCGGGTCGGCCATCGCGCCGGGGCGCGCCCGCACCCGCAGGTACTTGTCGACGATCTCGAGGCTCTCGATCGAGACGTACGGGGCGAGCAGCCGCACCAGGGAGTCCACGTAGAAGGTGGCGTGGTGGTCGTGGTGCCGGCTCAGGCCGAACGGTGTCGTCAGGGCCAGGAGCCCCTCCGGGCGCAGCACCCGCGCGGCCTCCTTCAGCAGCGGGGAGGCGTCCTCGGAGTGCTCGACGATCTCGCCCATGATGACGGTGTCGAACGAGCCGTCGGGCAGGTCCAGGGCGCTCGCGTCCGCGACCCGGAAGTCGAGGCGCGCACGCACGTCCTCCGGCTCGCCTTCGCTCTCCTTCTTCGCGTACTCGATACGGTCGGCCTGGATGTCCACACCGAGCACGGTCAGCCCGCGCCGCGCGCACAGGATCGAGGCGATGCCCTGCGAGCACCCGATGTCCAGCACCTCTCCGGTGGCTTGGGCGACGAGCCAGTGGATACGATCACGAGCGACCCGCTGCGTGCTTTCGGCCCAGATCTCGCCCTTGTAGACCTCGGAGATGCGATCGGAGTTAGCCATTGAGCCTCTTGTCGTCGGGAGCGGCGCAGCGACGCTAGCCGCGTCCGGCGAACGGACGGTGTCGGGCAGGCGACGCCGGGGTAATCGACGGAGAATTAAGGTGGTCACCGTGGCTGAGATCGGTTCCACCCGGTAGATGGCATCTCCGCATCCGCCGGAGACGGTCCTGGCGTGGGTCCGTGACGTCGTTGGCGGCCGGCTCACCTCGATCCGCTCGATGGGCGTCGGCTCGACCACCCTGCACGCCATCGACGCCGGGACCGATCCCGTACGCCGTCTGATGGTCCGCCGGTTCCACGACACCGCGCGGCTGCGCACCGATCCCTGGTACGTCCCGGCCAACGAGGCGGCCGTCCTGGAGCTCCTCGACGACACCGAGGTGCCCGCTCCGCGCCTGCTCGCCGCCGATCCGTACGGCCGCATCTGTGACGTCCCCGCGCTCCTCGTGACGCGGGTGCCCGGCCGGCCCGCGGCCCCGCCCTGGGACATGGACGCCTATCTCACCCACCTGGTCCAGGCCCTCGTGCGCGTCCACGAGGTGACGCCGGAGGCGGACCTGCGGGCCTACGCGCCGTACCACGACCCCGCCGTCTACGGCGAGCGGTGCCCGCCCGCCTGGTCGGGCAGTCCCGAACTGTGGCAACGCGCCTTCGAGGTGATCGCCGGCCCCGCTCCGGAGACGCCCACCGGGTTCATCCACCGCGACTTCCATCCGGGGCAGACCCTGTGGACCGGCGAGCGGTTGACCGGGATCGTCGACTGGACCACCGGGTGCCGGGGCCCGTACGGCGTCGACCTTGCCCGGATGCGGATCAACCTGGCCATCGAGTTCGGCGTCGAGGTCGCCGAGCGCTTCCTGGCCATCTACCAGGGAACGGCCCGGGACGACCGCCGCCACCCCTACTGGGACCTGCTGGACGCCGCCGACATGATCCTGGACATGCCCGTGCCGGAGACCCAGGCCGCCGCCGACGGATACTCCCGCTTCGAGCACTGGACCGCGATCGCCCTGGCGAGCCTGTGACGCGGTCGGGTACGCTCTCCACTCAGTAAGGAACCTTAATTAATTAATGCTCGTCGGGGTCCCCGGCCGCCGCGCCGGGAGCGGGCGTGACCGGCCGCGGCCCGCCCGGCCGCCGATCTCACCGGAGGCCGACCTTGATATCGCTGCCGACCCCGCCGTCGCGTGCCCCCCGTCGGCACCGGCCCTCCACGGTGCAGCGGGCCCTGACGACCTCCGCGGCGGCCGCCGCCCTGGCCGCCGTGCCGGGCGCGCCCGCCGTCGCCGGCCTACCGCTCCACGCTGCGGCCCCCGCCGTCGCCACGCCGCGCGTGGTCCCGGCGCCGGCGTCCCTTCGCGCGCTCTCCGGTGTTTCGTTCACGCTCACCCGGCGCACGCGCATCGTCGTACGGCCCGGTGCGGACCGGGCGGGGACGTACCTCGCCGCGATCCTGCGCCGCTCCACGGGCTACCCCCTGCCGATCTCGCGCACGGGTGGGACCGCCGGCGCCATCGCCCTGTCCCTCACCGGCGGGGGAGGGGGCGAGGCCTACCGGCTGAGCGTGCGGCGCGACGCGGTGCGGCTGTCCTCCGGGACGCCGACCGGGCTCTTCCGGGGCCTGCAGACCCTCCGCCAGCTGCTGCCGCCCGCGGTCGAGTCCGCCACCGTACGGCCGGGGCCGTGGAGCGTGCCCGGGGTCGAGGTCGACGACGCCCCGCGCTTCGCCTGGCGCGGCACCATGCTCGACGTGGCCCGCCACTTCTTCACGGTGGCCCAGGTGAAGCGCTACATCGACACCGCCGCGCTGTACAAGATCAACGTGCTCCACCTGCATCTCAGCGACGACCAGGGCTGGCGGATCGCGATCCCCGGCTGGCCGCGCCTCGCCTCGTACGGCGGCAGCACCGCCGTCGGAGGCGGCCCCGGAGGCCACTACACCGAACGCGACTTCGCCGAGATCGTCCGGTACGCCGCCCAGCACTACATGACGGTCGTGCCGGAGATCGACGGCCCCGGCCACACCAACGCGGCGCTCGCCTCGTACGCGAAGCTGAACTGCGACGGTCACGCCCCGCCGCTCTACACCGGCACCGACGTCGGGTTCAGCTCTCTGTGCATCGGCAAGCCGGTGACGTACGAGTTCCTCGACGCCGTCCTCGGCCGGCTCGCCAAGCTCACCCCCGGCCCGTACCTCCACATCGGCGGCGACGAGGCGATGAGCACCAAGCCGGCGGACTACGCCGAGTACCTGCGGCGCGTGGCGGCGATCGTGCGGCGGCACGGCAAGACGCTGAGCGGCTGGGCCGACATCGGGGCGGCCACCGTCCCCCGCGGATCGATCGCGCAGTACTGGCAGCCGGCCAAGGGCTCGGAGAAGGGCACCGAGACCGCGCGCGCCGCGGTGCGCAAGGGCGCCCGGCTCGTCATGTCGCCCGCCGACCACGCCTACCTCGACATGAAGTACACCGCGAGCACGCCGCTCGGCCAGGACTGGGCCGGCCTCGTCGAGGTCCGCGACGCCTACGCGTGGGATCCGGGGACGCTCCTCGACGGCGTGACGGACAAGGACGTCGCCGGGGTCGAGGCACCGCTGTGGACCGAGACCATCGTCACCGACCGGAACATCGACTACATGACGCTGCCGCGCCTGCCCGCCGTCGCCGAGATCGGCTGGACGCCGCAAACCGGGCGGTCGTGGAACGACTTCCGCGTGCGGCTGGCCGCGCAGGGGCCCCGGTGGACGGCGTTGGGCCGGGCGTTCTACCGGTCGCCTCAGGTTCCGTGGCCCGCGCGGTGAGCGATCGCCGGCCGGTGCCGCGCGGACCGCGGCCGGGTTTTCGGTCCGCTTCCCGTAGTCGGCTCTTCACGACCGAAATCAGACAGACGTTGTGATTTTCCGTAAAGTAAAGAATTCTTCCCTGTGCTCACCTGCGGGGATACGTTCGGAATGTTCCGGTAGTAGGCGGGTGTGCCGATCCTGAGTGGATCTTCCCAAATGAATCGCACCGCCCAGCCCGCCGTACCGGAACCTGAGATGGAGAGGCGCGTCGATCCGCCCCAGTAGATCCAGCCTCTCCACAGCCCGGCCTCTCGCGCATCCGGGGCCGGTGATACGGGCGCTGGACGCCGTGGGTGACGAGACACCGGCGTCCAGCGCCCCATCACGTCACGGCGATAATGGCCTGTCATGGAGGAACGTCTCATCGACAGGATCGACCGGAGCGTGTCGGTCATCGGGCTCGGCACCTGGCAGTTGGGGGCCGACTGGGGGCAGGTGGAGGAGAAGGACGCCGTCGCCGTCCTCGAGGCGGCGGTCGAGTCCGGGGTCACGTTCCTCGACACGGCCGACGTGTACGGCGACGGGCGGAGCGAGCAGATCATCGGCCGCTTCCTGCGCGGCCATCCCGGATTGTTCGTCGCGACGAAGATGGGGCGCCGCGCCCCGCTCGACCCCGCCGAGTACACCCTGGACAACTTCCGCGCCTGGACCGACCGGTCGCGGGCCAACCTCGGGGTCGACACGCTCGACCTGGTCCAGCTGCACTGCCCGCCGACGCCCGTCTACTCGCGCGACGAGGTGTTCGACGCCCTGGACACCCTCGTCGACGAGGGACGCGTCGCCGCGTACGGCGTCAGCGTCGAGACGTGCGACGAGGCGCTGACCGCGATCGCGCGGCCCGGCACGGCCGGCGTCCAGATCATTCTCAACGCCTTCCGGCAGAAGCCCCTGGAGCGGGTCCTGCCCGCCGCCGCCGAGGCCGGCGTGGGGATCATCGCCCGCGTGCCGCTGGCGTCCGGTCTGCTGTCCGGCCGCTACCGCCACGACACCGAGTTCGGCCCCGCCGACCACCGGACGTTCAACCGGCGCGGGGAGGCGTTCGACGTCGGCGAGACGTTCTCCGGCGTGGACTACGACACCGGCGTCGAGGCGGCGGGGGAGTTCTCGGCGCTGGCCGCGCCGGGGGCCACGCCGGCCCAGACCGCGCTGCGGTGGATCATCCAGCAGCCCGGCGTCACGACGGTCATCCCGGGTGCCCGTAACGCCGACCAGGTCCGCGCCAACTCCGCCGCCGGCCGGCTGCCCCCGCTGCCGGAGGCGACGCTCGACGCCGTCCGCGATCTGTACGACCGCCGGATCCGCCCGCAGGTCCACGATCGCTGGTGACGCCGGCGCCGGACCGGCCCCGCGTATCCCGGCATGTGCAGAATGCACATGCCGGGATATGATGCCGATCACATCGGGTGCCGGCCGCGTCCCCGGCGCGGATCGGCGCGTTGATCCGTGGGCCCCTCGAGGGACGGATCCGCGCGGGCGGTGCCCTGGAGGGGGTCACATGCGGCGAACAGACCCGGGCGTCCCATCTTCGGGGTGGCGCAAGAGCCGGTACAGCAATCCCAGCGGCTGCTGCGTGGAGCTCGCGTGGGCCTCGCCGCCCACGTCCGCCGGCACGGACGAGCAGACCCCGGAGCCGCCGGAATAACACGCCGCCCGGGTCGCGGCCACCCCTCGCCCCGCCGATGGCCGGACCCGGACGAGCCGGTCCCCGCGCGCCCTTCCGTCCACCCGTCCGCGAATCCGCCGATCAACGCGCCCGGCCTGCGCGGCCCGTCCACGGCGTGGCCGCGCCGTGGACACGGACCGGCCACGCCGGGCGGCGGTACCGACAGGTAAGGTCATGACCAGCGTGGGGGAGCGGGAGGTGGGGCGTTGAACGACCGTCTGTGGACGTGGCCGAACGCGTTGAGTCTGGCACGTCTGATCGGCGTTCCCGTCTTCTTGTGGCTGATCCTCATCCACCAGGACTGGTGGGCCTTCGGCATCCTGGTGTTCGCAGGGCTGTCCGACTGGCTCGACGGCAAGCTGGCGCGGATGCTCGACCAGATGAGCGAGCTCGGCACGATGCTCGACCCGGCGGCCGACCGGCTGTACATCTTCGCGACGCTCATCGGGCTCGTCGTCCGCGACGTCGTCCCCCTCTGGGTGGCGCTCGTCCTCGTCGGCCGTGAGGTGTACATGGCCCTGCCCCTCACCGTTCTGCGGCGGCACGACTACGCCGCGCTCCCGGTGCACTTCGTGGGCAAGACGGCGACGCTCTGTCTGCTCTACGCCTTCCCCCTGCTCTTCCTCGGGGCGCACTCGGGGACCTATGCCACCTTTGCGAAGGTCTTCGGCTGGTCGTTCACGATCTGGGGAACGGGTCTGTACTGGTGGGCCGCCGTTCTCTACACCGTCCAGGTCCGCCGGCTGGTGCTGGCCGACCGCAGCTCCGGCGAGCTGAAGGGAGCGGAACCCCGACCATGATCGGCGTACCCGTGAAGGAGTGGCTCCAGTGAAGGCCGTGGTGATGGCGGGCGGCGAAGGCACCCGCCTGCGCCCGATGACCGCCAACCAGCCCAAGCCGCTTCTGCCGGTGGTCAACAAGCCGATCATGGAACACGTTCTGCGCCTGCTCAAACGGCACGGCTTCGCCGAGACGGTCGTCACCGTCCAGTTCCTCGCCGCGCTCGTCCGCAACTACTTCGGCGACGGTGAAGAGATCGGCATGGCGCTGAGCTACGCGACCGAGGAGATGCCCCTCGGCACCGCCGGCAGCGTCAAGAACGCCCAGGACGCCCTGCGCGACGACCGCTTCCTGGTCATCTCCGGCGACGCGCTCACCGACATCGACCTGACCGACATGGTGCGCTCCCACCGGGAGAACGGCGCCCTTGTCACCATCGGCCTCAAGCGCGTGCCCAACCCGCTGGAGTTCGGCATCATCATCGCCGATGACGACGGCCGCATCCAGCGGTTCCTGGAGAAGCCGACGTGGGGGCAGGTGTTCTCCGACACCGTCAACACCGGCATCTACGTCATGGAGCCCGAGGTGCTCGACCACGTCGCGGCGGGCGAGTCCGTCGACTGGTCCGGCGACGTCTTCCCCAAGCTGCTGGCCGAGGGCGCCCCGCTGTACGGCTACGTCGCCGACGGCTACTGGGAGGACGTCGGCACCCACGAGAGCTACCTCAAGGCGCAGGCCGACATGCTGTCCGGCAAGATCCAGGTCGAGCTGAACGGGTTCGAGATGTCACCGGGCGTCTGGGTCGGCGAGGGCGCGGAGGTCGACCCCGAGGCGATCCTCAAGGGCCCGCTCTACATCGGCGACTACGCCAAGGTCGAGGCGGGCGCGGAGCTGCGGGAGTTCACCGTGCTCGGCAGCAACGTCGTCGTCAAGGAGGGCGCGTTCCTGCACCGCGCCATCGTCCACGACAACGTCTTCGTCGGCCCCCTGACCAACCTGCGCGGCTGCGTCGTGGGCAAGAACACGGACATCATGGCCGCCGCCCGGATCGAGGAGGGCGCGATCGTCGGCGACGAGTGCGTGATCGAGGCCGAGGCGTACATCTCCAGCGACGTCAAGGTCTACCCGTTCAAGACGATCGAGGCCGGCGCGGTCGTCAACACCAGCGTCATCTGGGAGTCCCGCGGCCAGCGCACCCTGTTCGGGCCCCGCGGCGTGTCCGGGCTGGTCAACGTCGAGATCACCCCCGAGCTCGCGGTGCGCCTGGCCAGCGCGTACGCCACCACGTTGAAAAAGGGGGCGGGCGTCACGGCCTCCCGCGACGCCTCCCGCGCCGCCCGCACGCTCAAGCGCGCCGTACAGAGCGCGCTCACCGCCAGCGCGATCAACGTCCAGGACCTCGAGGCCTGCCCGATCCCCGTCGCCCGTTACGAGACCGCACGGGAGGACTGCTCCGGCGGCATCGTCATCCGTACGACGCCGGGCGACCCGCAGGGCGTCGACATCCTCTTCCTCGACGAGAACGGCGCGGACCTTTCCCAGGCGGCGCAGCGCAAGCTGGAGCGCGTGTTCAGCCGGCAGGAGTACCGGCGGGCGTTCCCCGGTGAGATCGCCGAGCTGACCTACCCCGCCCGTGTCTTCGAGAGCTACGCCCGCGACATTCAGCGCTGCATCGACACGCGCGGGGTCCGCGAGGCCGAGCTGAAGATCGTGATCGACTGTGCGGGAGGCACCGCCTCCCTCGTGCTGCCGCAGCTGCTCGGCCGCATCGGGGTCGAGGTCCTCACGATCAACAACCGTCTCGACGAGGTGTCGCCGACCGAGACCCTCGCCGAGCGCATGCGCGATCTGCAGCGGCTGGGCGACCTCGTGTCCTCCTCGCGGGCCGCGTTCGGCGTGCGCTTCGACACCGTCGCCGAGCGCATCACCCTCGTCAACGAGAACGGCGAGCTGATCAGCGACGACCGCGGGCTCCTCGTGGTCCTGGACCTCGTCGCCGCCGAGCGGCGCGGCGGCCGGGTCGCGCTGCCGGTCACGACCACGCGGGTGGCCGAGCAGGTGTGCCGCTTCCACGGCGTGCAGGTCGAGTGGACCTCCACCTCCCAGGACGTGCTGACCAAGGCCACGACCGCGGACGACATCATCTTCGCCGGCGACGGCAGGGGCGGGTTCGTGATCCCGGAGTTCAGCCCCACGGTGGACGGCATCGCCGCGTTCATGCGACTGCTCGGCCTGGTGGCGCGCACGCGCCTGACCCTGTCCCAGATCGACCAGCGGATCCCCGAGGCGCACCTGCTCAAGCGGTCGGTGCCCACCCCCTGGGCGGCCAAGGGCAGCGTCATGCGGCACGTCGTCGAGGCGGCGGGCGACCGCCCCATCGACACGACCGACGGCGTCCGCGTCATCGAGGACGATGCCGGCTGGGTCCTCGTCCTGCCCGACCCGGCCGAGGCGGTCACCCACCTGTGGGCCGAGGGCGCCGACCCCGACTCCGCGCAGGCGCTCCTGGAGAACTGGGCCGGCGTCGTGGAGGCGGCCGGCTCGTGATCGACCAGAACGACGGCGGGGCCCCGGGCGGGCCGCGCCCCACCGATGAACGGGACGCGGCCCGTGCCACCGCCGAGCAGGATCCGGCCGGCGCGGCGGAGAAGGGGGAGGGAACGGCCGAACGCGCCCGCGCGGACCGGCCGAGGCGCCCGTGGTGGCGGAGGTGGGCACGGCGGCTGGGCCTGACCGCCCTCGTCCTCGCCGTCGCCGTGACGCTCTCGTCCGTCGTCTACAACGCGGCCACCGCCGGCCGTTCCCGCGTGCCCGCCGGACTCACCTATGTACGGACCGGCGACCTCATGACCCGGTACCGCGCGTGGGGCGGTGGCGGCTCGCCGATCGTCCTCGTGCACGGGGCCGCCGAGTCGGCCGACACCTGGGAAGCGGTCGCCGGCATCCTCGCCCGCGACCATCGCGTGTACGCCCTGGACCTCAACGGCGCCGGGTACACCTCCCGGCGCGCCCCGTACGACCTGGACCACCAGGCACGGCAGCTGCTGGCCTTCCTCGACGCCCTGCACCTGCGGCGGCCCGTACTGGTCGGGCACTCGTCCGGCGCGGCGGCCGTCGCGGAGGCCGCGCTGCGCGCCCCGGACCGCGCCGGCGGGCTGATGTTCCTCGACGGCGACGCCCTCAGCGGCGGCGCCGGACCGCCCTCCGCCGTCCGCCACCTCATCATCCCGCCCTATCGGACCTCCGTCCTGCGCCTGGTCGTGCGCTCCGACTGGCTCATCCGCACGATCTACTCCACCCAGTGCGGCCCGAGCTGTCCCCGGCTCGACGCGGCCGGGCTGGACCGGTGGCGCAGGCCCTACGAGGTGGCCGGCGCGGAGTCGGGGGTCTGGGGCATGCTGCGGTACGGCGTCCTCGGCCTGACCGAGGACCGGCTGGGGCTCCTCCGGTCGGTCGGCGTGCCCAAGGCGGTCGTGTACGGCGCCGAGGACCACGTGTTCGCCAAGGACTCCGCGGCCGAGACCGCCCGCCGGATCGGCGCGCCGAACCCGACGCTGATCGCCGGCGCCCGGCATCTGACGCTGATCTCCGCGCCGTCGCGCGTCGCCCGCGCCGTCGAGGACCTAGGGGCTGTTTCATGAGCCCGCTGTCCGGCTGCGCGGCGCCCAGACGACGCCTCGCCGCGTTGTCGTCGGTCGCCGGCGGCCTGGAGAACGGCGGAGCCGCGTGCCCTGACGCTCGCGTCAGCGGCCGCGTGAACGGCGGAGGCGCCCGGAGACGAGCGCCGGTCCGGCGTGCACGGTGACGCCGGCGAAGTCCCCGGCGACCTCCGCAACCCAGTAGGTCCGTTCGATGATCACAGCGGGGACGCGGCTGATGACGGGGGTGCGGCCCGATCCGGTGAACTCCGTGGTCACCGCCGAAACCCCGGCGGGCAGCTGACCCCAGGCCAGCGCCCACCCGGCCCCTCCCCGGGGATTGCGCCAGGCGCCGCGGAGGACCGACACCGAGACCGGCGTGGCGACGCAGACATCGGCCAGGCGGAGGCCCTCGTACACCTCCAGAGCAGCGCGGTCGGCGGCGGCCCGGCCGATCCGGACCGTCCAGCCGCTGATCGGCAGCCGCATGAGCGGTACCGCGCCGGCCTGTTCCCCCATCGTTCCCCCATGTGCCCTGCTGCGCATGGAGACAAGTTCACCGTGCCATTCTGCGAAGGCCGTGACCGTTTCCTAAGAGTTCGCTGTGAAACGCCGCTGATCCGGCCTGGCACCGGGTCCGGCCGGTGCCGCGCTCTTGGGAGAATGTCCGGATGAGCGAACGGGGAGAGGGAGCGCGCTGGAACCGGCCCGACGCGTCGATGTCGCTGCTCGCCGACCTGCTCGCCGGGAAGGGACTCGACCCGGGCTACGAAGAGGCCGCCGCCCGCCGGGCCGCCACGGGCGACCGGCGGGGCCGTTCGCGCCGGTCGGCGAGCCTGCTCGCCGGCACCCTCGTCCTCGGCCTCCTCGGATCCGTCGCGGTCGTCCAGGTACGCCGGGGCGAGCCAGTCGCGCAGCGGCAGCGCAGGGCCCTGCTGAGCCAGATCGGGCAGCGGACGGACGAGAGCGACGGGCTGCAGCGGCAGGCCGACCGGCTGCGCGGGCAGACCGACCGCCTGCGGCGGACCGTCCTGGCCCGCAGCGACGCGGGCCGGGCCGCGCGCCGGGAGCTGGACCGGCTGGCCGCCGCGGCGGCGGCCGGTCCCGTTCGCGGAGCGGGGCTGACCGTCCTCCTGGACGACTCGCACACCCGGGGGGATCCCCAGGGCGGCCGCGTCTCCGACCGGGACATGCAGCGGCTCGTCAACGGGCTGTGGGCCGCCGGAGCGACCGCGATCGCCGTGAACGGGCAGCGGATGACCGCCACCACCGCGATCCGCTTCGCCGGCGACGCCATCCTCGTCGACTACCGGCCGCTGTCCCGGCCGTACACCGTGACCGCCGTCGGCGATCCGCGCGGCATGGACGGGTCGTTCGCCGCTTCCTCGGCCGCCCGATCGTTCCGTACTCTCAAAGCCGCATTCGGCATCCGCTTCGACATCCGCCAGGAGGACAGCGTGCGACTCCCCGCCGCACCGGCCCCCAGTCTCCGCTACGCGGGGGAGGTGCCGTCGAAGTGATCGCTCTGGCCGGCCTGGTGGCCGGGGTGGTCCTGGGCCTGTTCTTCCACCCCGCGGTGCCGTTGTGGCTGCAGCCGTACCTGCCCATCGCGATCGTGGCGGCGCTCGACGCCATGTTCGGCGGCCTGCGCGCCCGTCTCGACGGCGTCTTCGACGAGAAGGTGTTCGTCGTCTCCTTCCTCAGCAACACGATCATCGCCGTGCTGATCGTGTTCTTCGGCGACCAGCTCGGCGTGGGATCGCAGCTGTCCACCGGCGTGGTGGTCGTCCTCGGGATCCGGATCTTCTCCAACGTCGCCGCCATCCGCCGCAAGCTCTTCCAGGCATGACCGCCCGCGAACCGCGCTCGCGCAGCGAGCGCAAGCAAGCGTGGGGGCGGGTGCTCATCGGCGTACTGTGCGCGGTCCTGGGGTTCGCCGTCACGGCCGAGGTACGGTCCAACGACCGGAGCACCAAGTTCGCGACCGCGCGGCAGGACGAGCTGGTGGGCATCCTGGGCGACCTGTCCCAGCGTTCGGAGCGGTTGCGCGGCGACATCCGGGACCTGGAGAACACCAAGGCCGGGCTCGAGCGCGACACCCAGGGCGAGACCGCGGTCGAGGACGCCCGGCGGCGCGCCGCGACGTACGGCATGCTGGCCGGGACCCTTCCCGCGGCCGGTCCCGGCATCCGGTTCACCGTCGACGACCCCCGCGGCCGCCTGCGGGCCGAGGACCTCCTCGACGCGCTGGAGGAGTTGCGTGACGCGGGCGCCGAGGTCATTCAGGTCGACGACGTGCGTGTCGGCGTCAGCACCTACTTCGCCGACGCGGCGTCCGGCGGCGTCGTCGCCGACGGGCGGCTCCTGACACGGCCCTACCTTTTCCTCGTGATCGGCGATCCGCACACGCTCGCCACCGCGCTCGGCATTCCGGGCGGGGTCCTGCAGACGCTGCGCAACGACGGCGCGCAGGCGAGCGTGGCCCAGGAGCAGAGGATCATCGTCCGTGCGATACGGTCGCCGTAGACCGTGGACGGCGCCGTGGCGGGCCGCGCGCCGGGGCTTCACCCGCGCGGCGGCGTGGACCGACGATCACTGTCGAAGGTAGCTTGAGGGGTCAGGACTCTTGTCATGGTTGACCCCTCGGCCATTGCCGCGTAAGTTGCGGCAACCGTCGTGATGGCGGACGAGGGAATGACAGCGCCATTACCGACGGTGCTTGGAGGGGGGATCGTGTGCTGGGGGCCGACCGGAGGTACGGTGCCGATGGTGCCATCCCTGCCCGACGTCCGTGCCGTACGGTGCCAGAGGCACACCCGAGGCCATAGGTAGGAGGCCGAGCCGATATATGCCGAGCGTCTACTGCACGCAGTGTGGTCACGCCAACCCGGAGGATGCACGTTTCTGCTCGCAGTGCGGAACTCCGGTCACCCGTAGTGCCGCGCCGCCGCCGGTTCCGGGCGAGCCGGGCGAGTCGACGTCGACGATCTCGCTCGGTGCGATTCCCGACGTGGAGCCGGGCGACGAACTGTCTCCCGACCAGATGGCGGTCGAAGCGCTGCCGCCGGACACGGCTCTGCTCGTCGTGAAGCGGGGGCCGAACGCCGGGAGCAGGTTCCTGCTCGACAGCGACCGGACCACGGCGGGCCGCCACCCTGAGAGCGACATCTTCCTCGACGACGTCACCGTGTCCCGCCGCCATGCCGAGTTCTACCGCAGGGGCGCGCAGTTCTCCGTGCGCGACGTCGGGAGCCTGAACGGCACCTACGTCAACCGGGAGCGGATCGACGAGGCCGGGTTGTCCGGCGGCGACGAGGTCCAGATCGGCAAGTTCCGGTTGGTGTTCCTCACCAACCCGCAGTTCGCCGCCGATGGAAGGGGCGATGGCCGGCCTGCTGGAGGGCCGTGACGAAGCCGGAGGCGCGGTGTGGTCGACGCTGAGGGGGCGCGCGCTGGCCGTGTGCCCGGGGACGCCGTGAGCGACGGGCGCCACGCGGGCGCGTGGACGCCGGATGACGGCGCGCGGGTCCGCGCGCCGTCGGACCGGGGGTGGGGATGAGCGCATCCGCGGCCCGTGCGTACATGACGATCGGGGAGGTGCTCGGCCTCCTGTCCGCCGAGTTCCCGGACATCACGATCTCCAAGATCCGGTTCCTGGAGGCGGAGGGGCTGATCGAGCCGGAGCGCAGCCCGTCCGGATATCGCAAGTTCGCTCCGTCGGACGCCGAGCGGCTGAAGTTCATCCTGGTCGCTCAGCGTGACCACTACCTCCCGCTGCGGGTCATCAAGGAGCATCTGGACGCCGTCGATCGGGGGCTGGACCCGCCCCCGCTCGCCGGGCGCCGCCGGGCGCCGCGGGGCCTCGTCGCGACCGACAGCACGGCCGACGAGAACGCCGAGGTCCGGCTGACACGCCGGCAGCTCGCCGACGCGGCCGGGATCGACGCCGACGCGCTCGCCGAGCTGGAGGAGTTCGGGCTGGTGCGCCGCACCGGCGGCCACTACGACCGCGACGCGCTCACGATCGCCCGCGCGGCGGCGGCGTTGCGGTCCTTCGGATTCGAGGCGCGTCACCTGCGGGCGGTGAAGGCCGCGGCGGAGCGGGAGATCGGCCTGATCGAGGCGGCCGTCGCACCGGCCATGCGGCGGCGCAACCCGGGTGCGCGCGCCCGTGCCACCGAGACCGCGCGCGAGATCGCGGCGCTGTCGCTGAAGCTCCACGCCGCTCTGGTCTCGACCGGGTTGCGGGAAGGCCTCGATCCTTGAGAGATCACGGTTCGGACCCGTCCTCCGCTCCCCGGCTCAGCGCGCCTCGGGTGTACGTTGGCTACAAGGGTTTCGGGTAGCCGTCTCAGCAGGGAGCCGCTGTGAAGCAGATGGAGGTCGTCGGCGTCCGGGTCGAGATGCCCTCCAACCAGCCCATCGTCCTGCTGAAGGAGACCGACGGCGATCGGTATCTGCCGATCTGGATCGGCGCGGTCGAGGCGACCGCGATCGCCTTCGCCCAGCAGGGCGTGCTGCCGGCGCGCCCGCTCACTCATGATCTGTTCCGGGACGTGCTCGAGGCCTTCGACGTCCAGTTGCGGACGGTGAACATCACCGCCCTGCGGGAGGGCATCTTCTTCGCCGATCTGGTGTTCTCCAACGGCGCCGAGGTGAGCGCCCGTCCCTCGGACTCCATCGCCCTGGCCCTGCGCACCGGCGCGTCGATCTTCGCGAGTGAGGACGTGCTCGAAGAGGCGGGCGTGGCGATCCCCGACGAGCAGGAGGACGAGGTCGAGAAGTTCCGCGAGTTCCTGGACACGATCTCGCCGGAGGACTTCGGCCGCGCCACCTGAGCACCCTCCCGGAAGACTCCGCTGAGTAGCAGGATCGTAATCCCGGGGGAAAAGTTCCTCCCGGCTTCGCGGGAACTTTCAGGGCGCGAAGAGCGTCACCTACATGGGCAGGTGCCGTCGATAGCGCCGATTATGGGGTTTAGGAGATGTCGTAACGGTTTGTGTTGGCTGCGACGCGCCGACGGCGAACGTTGACCCTGCAGAGGCCGCGACCTACCGTGCTGCTTGAACACCCGCGGCGTAATTCCGTCAAACCCCCTTGGTGGATCGCTGCGGATGATAGAGCCGGAGGTCCGCGTGGCGGCAAGCAGCGGCGAGGGCAAGGCGACCCGCGAAAGGCATGATGCGTCTCAACGCGCCGGGGAGCAGGGGCTCCTGTTCGGCGGGAGCGTGTCGCCCCTGCCCGACGACGTCGGGTTCCGCGGCCCAACGGCATGCGCCGCGGCGGGCATCAGCTACCGCCAGCTTGACTACTGGGCGCGCACGGAGCTGGTGGTGCCCAGCGTGCGTTCCGCCCAGGGGTCGGGATCACAACGCCTGTACAGCTTCCGCGACATCCTCGTGCTGAAGGTCGTCAAGCGCCTGCTCGACACGGGGGTGTCCCTGCAGCAGATACGCATCGCCGTCGAGCACCTGCGAGACCGCGGGGTCCACGATCTCGC
Organism: Actinoallomurus purpureus; assembly: GCF_024055795.1. Lineage (GTDB taxonomy): Bacteria > Actinomycetota > Actinomycetes > Streptosporangiales > Streptosporangiaceae > Actinoallomurus > Actinoallomurus purpureus. The sequence goes on from NZ_JAMXMY010000001.1 coordinate 432,536, forward strand.
ACGGATCACCTTGATGAGCGACGGCGTGAGCGTCTACGAGTGCACGTCCCCTGACGAGGTCGTCGATCTCCTCCAGGGCGGCCAGGGGGTGTTCGGCATCGCGCTGGGGCGGGTCTGGCAGGAGGTCGAGGGCAGCCTCGCCGAGATGCCCGCCGAACGCGTGGACACGGGCGGGGACAGCCCGCACGACGAGTTGGCCAGTCGCCGCCGGGTGCGCAAGACCGGTTGACCCGCAGATCTTCTCGAGAGCGGATGGAATTGAGCGTCACGCAGCAGGGCGACAAGGAGTTCACTCGGTCGCCGAGCCACTTCACCGACCGCATCACCGCCGACGGCTCCTCGCCCTGGCCGGTCGAGGCCGGCCGGTACCGCCTGGTGGTCAGCCGCGCCTGCCCGTGGGCGAGCCGGGTCGTGATCGTACGGCGGCTGCTCGGCCTGGAGAAGGCGATCTCGATGGCGATCGTCGACCCGATCCAGGACGAGCGCAGCTGGCGGTTCACGCTCGACCCGGACGGCCGTGACCCCGTCCTGGGCATCCGCTACCTCTCCGAGGCGTACCAGGCGGCCGAGCCGGGCTACGACGGCGGCGTGAGCGTCCCGGCGATCGTGGACGTGCCCAGCGGGCGGCTGGTGACCAACGACTACCCGCAGATCACCCTGGACCTGTCCACCGAGTGGACGGCCCATCGCCGGCCGGGCGCGCCGGACCTGTACCCGGAGCGGCTGCGCGACGAGATCGACGCCGTCAATGAGGACGTCTTCCGCGACGTGAACAACGGTGTGTACATGTGCGGCTTCACCCGGGACCAGGCGGCGTACGAGCGGCGCTTCCGCCGCCTGTTCGAGCGGCTCGACGTCCTGTCCGAACGGCTGGAGCGCCGCCGCTACCTCGTCGGCGACTCGATCACCGAGGCCGACATCCGGCTGTTCGTCACCCTGGTCCGCTTCGACGCCGTCTACCACGGCCACTTTAAGTGCAACCGCAGCAAGATCGCCGAGATGCCTGTCTTGTGGGCCTACGTCCGTGACCTATTTCAGACGCCGGGTTTCGGGGACACGGTCGACTTCGACCACGTTAAGCGGCACTACTACTACGTCCACCACGAGATCAACCCGACCAGGATCGTCCCGCTCGGCCCAGACCTGAGCGGCTGGACCATCCCGCACGGCCGCGAGGAGCTGGGCGGCCGGCCCTTCGGCGACGGCACTCCGCCCGGCCCCGTCTCCGCGGCGGAACGCGTGCCCGACCTGCCCTGATCACCGGCGATCCGTGACGCGTCGGGCGCCGGGGACGGTCAGATCGCGCCTTTGCGCTGGAGGTAGGACAGGGACGCCCAGCCGGGCAGGACGGGCAGCCAGAACGTGTGCAGCCGGAACAGCAGCACCGCCGACGTCGCCGTCCCCGCTGGCAGTCCGGCGAGGGTCAGCCCCAGTGACAGGGCGCCCTCCACGGCGCCGAGCCCGCCCGGCGTCGGAGCGGCCGAGCCCAGGGCGTTACCGGTGAGGAACACCACCGCGACCGTCGTCAGGCTCAGCGAGCCCCCGAACGCGCGGATCGACGCGTCCAGGCAGACCACGAAGGCGATCGTGAGCAGGATCGTGCCGCCCAGGCCCGTCGCGAGCTTCTTGGGCGACTGCAGCACGTCCAGCAGGCGGGGGAGCACCCCGGAGAACATCGACCGCATCCGCGAGGCGACGAGCCGCCGCAACGGCCCGATCGACAGGACGAGGATCGCCAGCACGGCCGCCGCGAGCAGCGAGACGATGATGATCCGCGACGGCGGCAGCGACGGCCCGCTGTTGCTGCCGGTGATGTAGCCGAACAACGCCAGCATGAGGATGTGGAAGACCATCCCCGTCAGCTGTGACGCGCCGACGCTCGCGGCCGCCTGGCCGGCCGGCACGCCGGCCCGCTGGAGGTAGCGCGTGTTCACCGCGATGCCTCCGACGGCGGCGGGCGCCACGAGCTTGACGAAGGACGCGACGAGCTGCACCAGGATCGTACGGCCGAGCGGCAGCCGCTCCGGCACGAACCCGATCAGCATGAGGGCCGCCGCCAGGTAGCTGATCGCCGAGGCCAGCCCGCCGACGGCGAACCAGCGCCAATCGGCGTGGGCCACCAGATCGGGCAGGTTGACGTTGCCGAGCTGGGACAGGAGCAGGTACGCCCCGACGGTCCCGGCGATCACGCTCAGCAGCGTGCGCGGCCGGAAACGGTCGAGCCGCAGCGGCTCGGAGGCCGTCACGAGCTCCGGCCGCAGGACGCGGATCTGTTCCCGGATCCGGCTGAGCAGCTTCCTGTCCCTGCGCAGCGCGTTCCTCGTCGATCGGGCGAGCACGACGTTCTGCAGCAGCGGCACGGCGCCGCCGAGGGCGTCGGCGCCGAGCACATCGGCGGCCGTGCGCACCGCCCGCTCGGCGCCGACGCGCAGGGCCAGCTCGGTCAGGAGCTGCGCCAGATCGATCCGGAGGACGAGGTCGCCGGCCGCGGTCTCACCGGCGCGCAGGTCCACGAGGTACGGCCGCCCGGCCTCGTCGACGAGGATGCTCTCGCCGCCCAGGCGGCGGTGCGCGAGACGCCGGTCCTGCAGGTGCTTCAGCTGGGTCCAGACCGCGGCGAGCAGTTCGTCGGTCAGCTCCTCGTCGGGAAGGTCGGCGAGGCGCCTGCCGGGAACGCGCTCGTAGGCGAGCAGCGCGGCCTCGCTGCCCACCTCCGACGTCGCCAGCAACCGCGGGGTGGAGGCGCCCGCCGCCGCGACGGCGTAGGCCATCAGCGACTCCTGCTCCAGCGAGTGCCGCAGCGACCGGATCGTACGGGGCGGCATCCCGCCGCGCAGCCGCGCCCGCCGCCACAGGCGGTAGAGCAGCCCCGCCGTCTGCTGGTCGCGGTCGAGCACGGCGACGTCGACGGTCCGGCCATCAGTGAGCGCGGCCGTATAGCGACGGGTGTCCTCGGGACCGTCGCCCGCGCGCGCGGCGCGGACCGGGACCAGGCCGACGCGACGGAGAGCGGCCATCACCGCGCCACCGGGCGGGCGGATGTTGGGGGAGCCGACCGCGTAGAGGGTGCCGTAGCCGACGGCGCGGCCGATGAGGTACGTGGTCAGCACCGCCAGCGGCGTGATGGCGCCGGTCGCCAGCGACGCGACGGCGTCCAGGCCGATCACGCCCCAGGTGACGAGCTGCCAGCGGGTGCGCCCGCCCAGCCCCACGGCGGTGACGTAGGCGATGACGGGCGTGATGTCGATGTGCGCGGGCCCGGGGAACCACCCGCCGTGCCGCTTCCACGTCAGATACCAGGCGAGGTCGCGCATGCCCGCCGCGGTGATCCACGAGTCGAGGGCGAGGGAGACGCCGAGCGCGACCACGGCGGCCAGCACACCGATGGCCACCCGCAGGCCGTTGCGGCGGATCACGCGGTCCACGCCGAAGGCGACCGGGACGGCCAGAACGCCGATTCCGGAGGCGAGGTTGGCGAGTGTGAGGAGCAGGTGCGGTGCCCGCTCGGTGCCGTGGGCGATGTCGGAGGCCAGGCCGCTGGTCGTGTGCCGCGCCACGTGGGCCAGCGCCAGGATGAGCACGATGACGCCCACCGACAGCAGGAAGCGGATGGCGTCCGCGGGCCGCCGGATGCGCCGGGGCAGCGACGGCTCGTCGACCGGCACCTCTGCCGTTGGGGCGGGCGGGGTGTGCGCGGGCGGAGAGGCAGGGCGGCCGCGGGCCGGTTCCGTGGCCCCATTCGCCGCCGGGTCCACCTGGACGGCGGGCGGTGGGGGAGGATTTCCCTGAACGGCGCGGTCGGTGCCGGGTGGCCGGCCGGAGGATTCGTTCACGGACACGCTGAGAATCCTCCCAGCCCATCGTCCGGAGCGCGCCGGGGGCGTCCGTTGTGTCGTCCGATCGATGCCGTGGCGGAGGCGCGGGTCAGATCCCGAGCCGGGTGCCGATCCCGTCCAGGACGCATTCCAGGCCGAATTCGAACTGCCACTGCGCGTCGTCCTCGTTGGAGCCCTCGATGATGTAACGGGTGAGCGTGGGGTACCGGTCGAGCCCCATCAGCCACCGTACATACGGCAGGTGGGCGAGCTTCGTCTCCTCCTCCGATTCCCGGCCTTCCTTCCGTGCGGCCTCGCGCTGAACGACCTCGCCGGCCGTCGCCCCGCGTACGAACGCGTTGACGGTGCCGAACACGGCCATCATCGCGTCGACATCGAGGGCGAGGCCGTCGAGCGAGTGGAGTATGTCCTCGACCCGCGCGATCAGGTTGGGCGTGAGCGCGTGGGGGACGCGCGCGAACGCCGCGGTCAGCCAGGGATGCCGCAGGCCCACCGCGCGGAGCTGGTGGGCGAAGCTCCGTGCGAGGTCCCTCCAGCCCGCGTCCGGCGGGAGCTCGATCTCGGCGGACACCGCGTCGATCATGAGCTCGAGCAGGTCGTCCTTGCTCGAGACGTAGCGATAGAGCGCCATGGTGGCGACACCCAGGCGCTCGGCCAGGCGCCGCATGGAGACGGCGTCGAGCCCCTGCTCGTCGGCGATCTCCACCCCGGCTCGCGCGATCTGGTCGTGGGTCAGCGTGGGCCGGGGGCCGCGGCCGGGGCGGTCGAGGCGTTCCCAGATGGTGACGCGCTGCTCCGGCGCTGTGGCGTCGTCGCGGTCGTCCGGCGTCATCGGGTCCCTTTCCGCAGCTGAACGCGTACATCGTATCAGCGCTTGTACGGCGTACGCAGATGCGCGTACTCTGTACACAGTCGCGTGTACGACGTACGCTGTTTTCTTGAGGGGTGGCCATGGATGATCCAGAGATCGCGGTGTGGGCCGAGGGCCTGCGCAAGCGGTTCGGCCGGACGGAGGCTCTGCGCGGGCTCGACCTGGAGGTGGTGCGGGGCACGGTCTGCGGGCTCCTCGGGCCGAACGGCGCGGGAAAGAGCACGGCGGTGCGCGTGCTGACCACCCTCGCCCTGCCGGACGCGGGGCGGGCACGGGTGGCCGGGTACGACGTCGTACGCGACGCCGACGAGGTGCGTTTCCGCATCGGTCTGGCGGGCCAGCACGCGTCGATGGACGACAGGCTCAGCGGCCGCGACAACCTGCGGATGTTCGGCCGCCTCTACCACCTGCCCGAGCGCGTCGCCCGGGCGAGGGCGGACGAGCTCCTCGAGAGGTTCGGCCTGGCGCACGCCGCCGACCGCATCGTGAAGACCTACTCCGGCGGCATGCGGCGGCGCGTCGACCTGATCGCCAGCCTGATCATCGCGCCGCCGGTGCTCTTCCTCGACGAGCCGACCACGGGGCTGGACCCACGCAGCCGCGGCGAGATCTGGGACACCATCCGTGAGCTCGTCGCGGGCGGGACAACGGTCGTGCTCACGACGCAGTACCTGGACGAGGCCGACCAACTCGCCGACCGCATCGCGGTGGTCGACCACGGACGGGTGATCGCCTCCGGCACCCCCGACGAGCTGAAGGCCACGATCGGCACCCGGGTCGACGTCGTCGTCCGGGACGTGGCGACGCTGGAGACGGCGGCGATGGTGCTGAAGAGCACCACCGGCGCCGAACCCGAGATCGACCGCGCCAACCGGAGGGTCGGGGTCCCGGTCAAGGGCTCGGTGTCCTTCACCGACATGGTGCGCGAACTCGACCAGGCGGGTGTCACGGCCGAGGACGTCGCCATGCGCCGCCCGACGCTCGACGAGGTGTTCCTCCGCCTCACCGGCGAGCCCACGGCCGAGGAGGCGGCGGCATGAGTCTCACGACCACCGACACAGGGATGGTGCTCCGGTGAGCGTCCTGCAGATCCCGACGCGTCCCGTCTCCGTCGCCGGACGACTCCGATGGGCGCTGGCCGACGGGTGGACGGTCGTACGGCGAAATCTCGCCCACCTGAAGTCGCAGCCGGGACAGCTGATCGCCGAGCTGGTCTTCCCGGCGGTCATGGTGCTGATGTTCGGCTACGTCTTCGGCAGTGCCATCCCGATACCGGGCGGGGGAAACTACCGCGAGTATCTGATGCCCGGCCTGTTCGGGATGACCGCGTTCACCGGCGTGCTGGCCACCGCGACGGTGGTCGCGCAGGACGCCGGCCGCGGTGTCATGGACCGGTTCCGGTCGATGCCGATGGCGCGGTCGGCGGTGCCGTTCGGGCAGACCGGAGCGGACATCATCACCGGTGCCCTGGCCATGGCGGGCATGGTCGTGTGCGGCTTCGCCATCGGCTGGCGTCCCCATGAGGGGCCGGCCCGGACCATGGCGGCCTTCGGTCTCCTCGTCCTGCTGCGCTACGCGATCAGCTGGGGCGGGGTCCTGCTCGGGCTGATGATCAAAGAGGAGACGCTCGACAAGCTCGTTCCGCTGATCTTCCCGATCACGATGGTGTCCAACTCCTTCGTGCCGACCGGGGGCATGCCCACGTGGCTGCGCGTCATCGCCGACTGGAATCCCGTGAGCGCGATCGTCGCGGCGTGCCGGGACCTGTTCGGCAGCCCCGGCACCACGGGGAGCGCGCACCTCGTGTGGCCGCTCGCGCATCCCGTGGTCGCGACGCTGCTGTGGTCGATCGTCCTCCTGGTGCTCTTCGTCCCGGCCTCGGTGCACCGCTACCGGACGGTCGACCACTGACAGGTCGACGCTCCGGCCGCCGGGCCGACCGGGCGGCGACCGGATCAGGTGGCCGGGAGCATGTGCCGGGGATCAGAGCCGGGGGCGGGGAGCGGTGAGCGGGAGTCCGGGACGGGCGGCGCGGGATCAGAAGGCGGCCCCGCCGGCGTCCCGGCCGACGGTCCGGGGCATGGCCATAGCGTTGGGGAAAGGGATGGCACCGGCCTCGATGATTCGCTCCGCGAGCGGGCGGAGCAGGTCGGTCAGCCGGGCCGCGCCGTCCGGGCCGAGGGCCTCCAGAGGCGGGCGGGCGAGCCGGTCGGTGGCGTCCTCGATCGCCTGCCGCTCCGCCCGCCCTTCGGAGGTCAGGGCGCCGTCCGCGTCGAGGATGCCCCGGACGCGCAACCGGTCGGCGGCGGCCGCCCACTCCTGCCCGGTCCAGCCCCGGAGGTCGCGCTGCTCGGGCGGGGTGAGGCCCATCGCCCCCGTGACGACGTTCGCCTCACAGCCGTCGATCCCGGCCGTGAGCAGAACGGCGACGTGCCCGTCCCCGCGGAACTCCCGGAGCGCGGTGACGGCGTGCCACAGCGCCAGGTGCGGCTCGGCGGGCCGGGGCAGGGCGGCATGCGCCGCGAACAGGACGCGACCCGCTGCCGGCGACGCCTCCACCGCCCGCATCGCCAGGGCCGCGGCCTCCGCGACGTCGGCCGAGTCCACCAGGTCGCCGAGCAGACGGCGCAGGGACCGGTCGGCGACGGCCGTCCGGGCGGCCAGCACGGTCTCGGGTGAGGAGTACCTCCAGGCGTCCGGGATCGCGCGGGCCACCATGCGCGGCGCGAAGTTGGAGAACGCCGCCGTGACCACCTCGGGTGACGGCGCGCCGAGGGCCGCCGACCGGGAGGCGAAGTAGCCCATCCAGAAACCCTTGAGACCCGCGTCGGCGTACAGCGCTCGGGTCTCCGGTGCGAAGTAGACGAACGCGTGACACGACTCGATCAGACGCCAGGTCTCGTCCACCGGACCTCCTCGTCTCCGTGGCCCGGCCCATCGTCGCACGATCACCTGTGCGGACGGATCGCTCGGTGAAGGGGACACGCGAGAGTGGCCATGGACCCCCGGACCGTGGGGGAGGGCGGCCGGGGCCGTGGGGGAGGGCGGGGCCTCCGGTAGGGTGGAAGCGCCGTCGACCTCGTACGGGAGAGCCCTCGCACAGTGTGGTGCGGGGCGCCGAAGGAGCAACCCTCCCCGGAACCTCTCAGGCAAAAGGACCGTACGAGTGAGGCACCTCTGGAAAGCAGGGCCGGTGATCCACGTGGTCGCCGGGCCTCACCGAAGGTGCAAACCGCGTTCCGGCGCGGTGAAGCTCTCAGGTCCACCTGACAGAGGGGGAGACCGGCCACCGGCCTGCCCGGTGGTGGTTGCGCATCCATCGCACCAGGAGGCTCCCCAATGACCGAGGTCCCCTTCGCCGACCGGCACATCGGGCCGTCCCGCACCGACCGCGCCGAGATGGCCAAGGCCGTCGGCTTTCCGAGTGTCCAGGCCCTCGTCGACGCCGCGGTTCCCACGGCGATCCGCACCGACCGGCCGCTCGACCTGCCTCCCGCGCTGACCGAGGTGCAGGCGCTGGCCCGGCTGCGCGAGCTGGCCTCGGAGAACCAGGTGCTCACCTCCATGATCGGCCTGGGCTACCACGGCACGGTCACCCCCGGAGTGATCCTCCGCAACGTCCTGGAGAACCCCGGCTGGTACACCGCCTACACCCCGTACCAGCCGGAGATCTCCCAGGGGCGCCTGGAGGCACTGCTGAACTTCCAGACCGTCGTGAGCGACCTGACGGGGCTGCCGGTCGCGAACGCCTCCCTGCTCGACGAGGGCACCGCGGCGGCCGAGGCGATGACCCTCGCGCACCGGGCCGCCAAGGCCGGGGACACCTTCCTGATCGACGCCGACGCGTTGCCCCAGACGATCGAGGTGATCCGCACCCGCGCGCTGCCGCTGGGCCTCGACGTGGTCGTCGCCGACCTGTCCGCGGGCCTGCCGGACGGTGAGTTCTTCGGCGTCCTGCTGCAGTACCCGGGCGCGAGCGGCGCCGTGCGCGACCTGTCGGCCGTGACGGACGCCGCGCACGAGCGCGGCGCACAGGTCGTCGTGGCCGCCGACCTGCTGGCCCTGACGCTGCTCACGCCGCCGGGGGAGTTCGGCGCGGACATCGCGGTCGGCACGTCGCAGCGGTTCGGCGTGCCGTACGGTTTCGGCGGTCCGCACGCCGGCTACATGGCGGTGCGCGAGGGCCTGCAGCGGCAGCTGCCCGGCCGTCTCGTCGGCGTGTCCGTCGACGTCGACGGCGACCCGGCGTACCGCCTGGCGCTGCAGACGCGTGAGCAGCACATCCGCCGGGAGAAGGCCACGAGCAACATCTGCACCGCCCAGGTGCTGCTGGCCGTCATGGCGAGCATGTACGCCGTCTACCACGGCCCGGAGGGTCTGCGGGGCATCGCCGAGCGGGTGCACGCGCACGCGGTGCGCCTCGCGGGCGGGCTCGCCGCGCTCGGCGCCGAGATCGTTCACGAGACGTTCTTCGACACGGTCCTCGCCCGCGTCCCCGGCCGGGCCGAGGAGGTCGTGCGCCGGGCGCGCGAGCGCGGCGTCAACCTGCGCCTCGTGGACGCCGACCACGTGGGCGTCGCCTGCGACGAGACGACGACGGACGAGCACGTCACCGAGGTGTGGCGGGCGTTCGGCCTGGCCGAGGACGAGTCCCTGTCCGTCATCCCGGGCGCCGCGCTGCCCGCGGAGGTCCGCCGGCAGAGCGACTACCTGACGCACCCGGTGTTCCACGCGCACCGCTCGGAGACGGCGATGCTGCGCTACCTCCGCCGCCTGCAGGACAAGGACATCGCGCTGGACCGCTCGATGATCCCGTTGGGCTCCTGCACGATGAAGCTGAACGCGACGACCGAGATGGAGCCGATCACCTGGCCGGAGTTCGCGCAGATCCACCCGTTCGCGCCGCTGGAGCAGGCGCGCGGCTACCTCCGGCTGATCGGGGAGCTGGAGGCGTGGCTGGCCGAGATCACCGGGTACGCGAAGGTGTCGGTACAGCCCAACGCCGGCTCCCAGGGCGAGCTGGCCGGCCTTCTCGCCGTGCACGGTTACCACGCCGCCCGCGGTGAGGGTCACCGCGACGTCTGCCTCATCCCGTCATCCGCGCACGGCACCAACGCCGCCAGCGCGGTCATGGCCGGCATGCGCGTGGTCGTCGTCAAGAGCACCGACCACGGCGACATCGACCTCGACGACCTGCACGCCAAGATCGACAAGCACCGTGACCGGCTCGCCGCGATCATGGTGACGTACCCCTCGACGCACGGCATCTACGAGGAGACGATCACCGAGGTCTGCAAGAGCGTGCACGACGCGGGCGGCCAGGTGTACGTCGACGGCGCCAACCTCAACGCCCTCGTCGGGCTGGCCCGGCTCGGGGAGTTCGGCGCGGACGTCTCACACCTGAACCTGCACAAGACCTTCTGCATCCCGCACGGCGGGGGCGGCCCCGGCGTCGGCCCGGTGGGGGTGCGCGAGCACCTGGTGCCGTTCCTGCCCAACCACCCGCTGCGGCCCGAGGCCGGCCCGGAGACGGGCAGCGGCCCGATCTCCGCCGCGCCCTGGGGTTCGGCGGGCATCCTGCCGATCTCGTGGACCTACATCGCGATGATGGGCGCCGACGGGCTGCGCGCGGCCACGGAGACGGCGGTGCTGGCCGCCAACTACGTCGCGAAGCGGCTGTCGGAGCACTACCCGGTGCTCTACACCGGCCGGGGCGGTCTGGTCGCGCACGAGTGCATCATCGACCTCCGCAAGATCGCCAAGGACACGAAGATCACGGCGGAGGACGTCGCCAAGCGGCTCGTCGACTACGGCCTGCACGCGCCGACCCTGGCGTTCCCGGTCGCGGGCACTCTGATGATCGAGCCCACCGAGAGCGAGGACCTGGCCGAGCTCGACCGCTTCTGCGACGCGATGATCGAGATCCGCCGGGAGATCGAGCGGGTGGTGGCCGGGGAGTACGACGCCGACGACAACCCGCTGAAGAACGCCCCGCACACCGCCGCGTCGCTGCTCACCACCGACTGGAAGCACTCCTACGGCCGGGAGGACGCGGCGTACCCGCTGCCGGCCCTGCGGGAGAACAAGTACTGGCCGCCGGTGCGCCGCATCGACCAGGCGCACGGCGACCGCAACCTGATCTGCTCCTGCCCGCCTCCGGAGGCCTTCGAGTCCTAAGGCCGGGCCCGCGAAAGACGGCGGGACCGCGGGTCGCCCCGCGGTCCCGCCGTCTCATGGTGCCGTCAGATCCGCTTTTTGGCGGTGCAATAGTGTGTTCCGCCGCGCTCCTCGGGGTGACGACCGTCGCCGGTCGCGGCGAGCGATGAGTTCTCCGGCTCCCGGTGGTCTACCGTGAGTGGCCTGCGAATCCGCAGGTCAGGGGATCACTTGTCGGGCGCGACCGCGTCGCCGGGTGTCAGGACGCCCGGGCACGGAGAGGAGTGAGCATGAGCGGGGTACGCGTACTGGTCGGCACGCGCAAGGGCGCGTTCATCCTGACCTCGGACGGCCGGCGGGAGGACTGGGAGATCAGTGGCCCGCACTTCGGCGGCTGGGAGATCTACCACCTCACGGGGTCCCCGGCCGACCCGTCACGGCTGTACGCCTCCCAGTCCACCGGCTGGTTCGGGCAGCTGATCCAGCGGTCCGACGACGGCGGCCGGACGTGGGAGGCGGTGGGCAACCGGTTCGAGTACGACGGCGTCCCCGGCACCCATCAGTGGTTCGACGGCACGCCGCACCCCTGGGAGTTCGCACGCGTCTGGCACCTCGAGCCGTCGCCGGCCGACCCGGACACCGTGTACGCCGGGGTCGAGGACGCCGCGCTGTTCCGGACGAAGGACGGCGGGCAGACCTGGCAGGAGCTGCCCGGCCTGCGCCGCCACCGCTCGGGACCGTCCTGGCAGCCGGGCGCGGGCGGGATGTGCCTGCACACGATCATCTTCGACCCGTCCGACGCGCGGCGGATGTTCGTGGCGATCTCGGCCGCGGGCGCGTTCCGGACCGACGACGGAGGCGAGACCTGGCGCCCGATCAACCGCGGCCTGCACACCGAGGGCATCCCGGACCCCGACGCCGAGGTCGGCCACTGCGTCCATCGCCTCGCGATGCACCCGTCGCGGCCGGAGGTCCTCTTTATGCAGAAGCACTGGGATGTCATGCGGACCGACGACGCCGGCGAGTCGTGGCACGAGATCAGCGAAGGCCTGCCGTCGGACTTCGGCTTCCCGATCGCGGTGCACGCCCACGAGCCGGACACCGTGTACGTCGTGCCGATCAAGAGCGACTCCGAGCACTACCCGCCGGACGGCCGCCTGCGGGTGTACCGGAGCCGTACGGGCGGGGGCGACTGGGAGCCGCTCACGAAGGGCCTCCCGCAGCACGACTGCTACGTCAACGTGCTGCGGGACGCGATGGCCGTCGACTCGCTCGACTCCTGCGGCGTCTACTTCGGCACGACCGGCGGGCAGGTGTACGTCTCGGCCGACGCCGGGGACACCTGGGCGCCCATCGTCCGCGACCTCCCGGCCGTCCTGTCCGTCGAAGTCCAGACGCTGCCGTGATCCGCGTCGTGCTGCCGGCGCACCTGAAGGCGCTGGCGAAGGTCCAGGGTGAGGTGGAGCTCGACGTGGCCGCACCGGTGACGCCGGGCTCCGTCCTCGATGCCCTGGAGGCCCGCTATCCGGTGCTGCGCGGGACCATCCGCGACCACGGCACGCACCGGCGCCGGGCGTTCGTCCGCTACTACGCCTGCGAACGGGACCTCTCCCACGACCCGCCGGACATGCCGCTCCCCGAGCCGGTCGCGGCGGGCACCGAACCGTTCATGATCGTCGGCGCCATGGCAGGCGGCTGACCTGCTTGCCGCCGCTGTTGACGGATGGACGTCTGCTTTGTCTGGTTGGTGACGTCAACAACGGCGCCAGAGTCGTCGCCTGTCCGTAGGCGGAGACGACACGCCATCGCGTGGCTGCGGCGTCAGGCCATGCCCGCCAGCTTGTAGAGCACCAGCGACCCGGCGACGGCGACGTTCAGGCTCGCGCCCGTGCCGATCATCGGGATCTCGACCACCTCGTTCAGCAGGTCGAGCGCCTCGGGCGGGATCCCGGTCTGCTCGTGGCCCAGCACCAGCACCGTACGGCCGCGGGCCATCGGCAGGTCGGCCAGCCGTACGGCGTCCTCGGCGAGTTCGATCCCGAGGATCCGGGTGCCGTCGTCGCGCCGGTCGGCCAGCCACCGGCACGGGTCGTTGACCCAGTGCACGCACCCGCCGGTCCGCAGAGTGTTGCCGCGCCGGAGCGCCTCGGGCACCCAGGGCCATCGTGGGACCGCCAGGCAGGCCCCCACGGCGTCGCACGTACGCAGCAGCGTGCCGAGATTCGCGCCGTGCAGCGGCCACAACGGAGCCGCGATCAGATGGTCCCAGCAGCTGTGGGCGCGTCGACGCCGGCCGGTGCGCAGGTCACGGCGGGAGCGGACCCGGATCGCCCGGCCTGCGGGCGTCTCCGTGCTCACCTCGTACGGGCGCGGGCGCCCTTCCGGAGAATCGTCATGTGCGGCGTCCTTGGCGGCGGACGCGGGCCATCGACATGCCCGTGATCGACCGGGCGGTTGACGCCGATCGTACTCCGCACCCGACGGGAACGGGCACCAACGGAGGATCGAGGACATCGGCCACGGTGAATTGGCCCAGCGAGCATGCCCACCACAAGTGCCGTATGCGAATTGCGACGAACTGCTTGCGGAGAGTCACATTCAGTCGGACGATGTGACCTCCAGGCTCCCCCTCTCGGCGGGGCCGTTCCCCCGAGGAGTCATCATGGCGATCAAAGACAGCCCGACCTTCCGGCGGCGTCGCGTGGCGATGGAGCTGCGGCGGCTCCGCGAAGGCGCCGCCCTCACGCTGGAGCAGGCGTCGGAGCACCTGGAGTGCTCCCCGACCAAGCTCAGCCGGATGGAGACCGCCCGCACGCCGCTGCACCCGCGCGACGTGCGCGACCTCCTCGACCTGTACGGCGTCACGGACGAGAAGGTCCGCGAGACGCTCACGGGCCTCGCGCGCGACTCGCGCAAGAAGGGCTGGTGGCAGGGGTACGACGACGTCCTGCCCGCCAAGTTCTCGATTTTCCTGGGGCTGGAGACGGCCGCCTTCTCGATCGAGGCGTACCGCTCCCAGCTCCTCTACGGTCTCTTCCAGACCCCCGATTACGCCCGCGCCCTGATGAGCGTGGACGTCCTCCGCCTCTCGCCCGAGGAGGTCGACCGCCGCGTCGAGCTGCGCATGGCCCGGCAGGAGCTCCTCACCAAGGAGGACCCGCTGCGCGTCTGGGCGATACTCGACGAGTCGGTCCTCCACCGCGTCGTCGGCAGCCGCCAGGTCATGCGCGCCCAGCTCCAGCACCTGCTCAGACTGGCTGAACGGCCCAACGTCGTCATCCAGCTCCTCCCGTACGAGGCGGGCCCGGTGCTGATCACGGCGGAGTCGTTCGAGTTCCTCCGGTTCCCCGAGCCGACCGATTCCCCGATCGTCTACATCGAGCACTCCACCGGCGGCCTCTATCTGGAACGTGAGGAGGAAGTCCGGGAGTATAGGAACAGGGTCGATCATCTGATCGCGAACGGCGTGAGCGTCGAGAAGTCGCTCGCGATGATCGCAGCGGTGGCGGCCGAGCTGTAGCCCATGCCCGGAAGGGGCCATCGTGACCGCACCGGATCTGGTCGGCGCCGTCTGGCGCAAGAGCGTACGCAGCAACGCCCAAGGTGGCTCCTGCGTGGAGATCACGGCGGCGTCTTGGCGCAAGAGCAGCCGGAGCAACCCCGAAGGCGGAGACTGCGTGGAGGTCATGGCGGTACCGTGGCGCAAGAGCGCGCGCAGCAATGCCGAAGGTGGCTCCTGCGTCGAGGTGACAGTGGTCGTCCGCTGACGCTGACGCTGAGGCGGGTCCTGCCGGGTCAGGGGTGCCGCGCGAGGGCGGCGTCGAAGAGGGGCCAGCCGTCGAGGCGTGCGTGCGTGGCGGGGTTCCAGTCTCGGGTGAGGGCCTCGTCGAGGAGGGCTCGTACGACGTCGGGCCGGTTCAGTCCATCGGGCGGGACGGGAGGCTCGGTGAAGGGCCGATCTGGTGGGCGATTCGGCGCGATCCGGCCCCGTACGCGCTCGCGGTCACCGAGCGTTCGGCGCGACTCCTGCTCGTCGGTGCCCGAGCCGGCGACATCGGCGGTACAGAAGGGGACGAGGCGGGCCCGGCCCCGTTAGGCTCATCCCACACGGCGGCGCCTACCCCCAAGGGCACGGAGAATGAGTGCGAGTGACGAGGCATCACCACGGACCCCGGCCGACGGGTTGTCGTGCGATCGGAGGGAGCGATGAGCACGCCCCCCGGAGAGGCGACGGCCGATCCGTCGACCCATCTCGAAGAGGCTCGTAACCACGCGGAGAACGGCGATCTGGACCGCGCCGCCGAGTTGTTCCGCAGGGTCCTGGAGACCGGCGACACGGCGGAGCGGGCGCAGGCGGCCCTGGGCCTGGCGGTGGTGCTGGAAGGACGCGGCGATCACGAGGGTGCCCGGGAGGCCGACCGGCTCGCGATCGCGACCGAGGACCCCGAGTACGGCGCGCGCGCCGCGTACCACCTGGCGTTGTCCTGGGAGCGGGCCGGCGGGCGCGACCAGGCACGCGACGCCTGGCGGACCCTCGTCGACTTCGGCAACCGCGCCTACCTCCCGCCCGCGTACCTCGCGCTGGCCCAGATCGCCGACGAGGAGGGCGACACCCGCCGGGCGTGCGAGTGGTGGGAACAGGCCATCGCCACCGGCGACGAGGAGTACGCCCCGGTCGCCGCCCATGACCTGGCGCTGCGCCTGATCGACTGGGGCGAGCCCGCGCGCGCCCAGCGCGTGCTGGCCGGCGCCCTGGATCTCGTCGACCGGAACCGCGACCCGCAGGCGCACGCCCGGCTCGCGGTCAGCCTCGGCATCGCCCACCTGGAGCAGGCGATCAACGCGTTCGGCAGCGTGACGCCGGGAGAGGACGCCGACCCGGAGGTCGTCCCCCTGGCCATCGAACTGCTCGCCCGGACGCTTCCGCTGCGAGGCCGGGACGAGGCCGCCCAGGAGATCTGGCGGCGCGGCCTCGACGACCCGGCGCTCGGCGAGGACGTACGGGCCCGCCTGCGCCGTACGTTCGCCGCCGACGGGGAGGACGTCTGGTGGGAGGACGAGGTGGAGGCCGCCGTGCGCGCCAACTCACTACCGTTGCTCACCAGCGAGGCGTTCGGGGCGCTCGACCACATCTACGCGCTGATCGCCACGCGTTACACCAAGGGCGGGGAAGGCCTGTCCGCCGAGGCGTACGACGTGCTCGGGGAGGCCGTCCGGGTGCCCGCCGACTATCCGTGGGGGCGCGCGCTGCAGGAGAGCTTCGCCGAGCGCCTGCGGCAGGCGATGGGGTCGGACGTTCCCGTGCTGCCCCCGAACTGGCCCGACGCCGACTGATCACCCCGCGGGCCGAGACGCGAGAGAGGCCGGCCACCGCCGCGTGCGGGGCGGGCTCGGCCGCCACCGACGCCGTCGGTGGCGGCCTCTCTCGCGTGCGTCAGCCCTCCGAGTGTCGCTGGAGCCTGGCGAGCGTCAGGGCGTCATCTCCGTTGATCCCCGGAGACCTCTCCCATCGCGCATCCGAGACCGGTTCCGGTCAGGCCAGCGCTCGGAATGAGTAGTTGTGCTCATGCCGCGCACAGGGCTTTCCGGCGGTGATCGAGACCATGCTGATCTCACATCGAGGCCTGCTGCGCGGTGCCTGGGTCGCCGTGGCCGGCCTTCTCCTCGTCGGCTGCGGGACGGTGAGGGCCGGCTCTCCGGTCCGACCGCCGCCAGCCGGTCAGGGCACGCCGACAGGCACGCCGCCACCCTCCAGGACCGCCCCCCTCTCGGTTCCTCAGGAGACACCGCGGCAGGGCGACGGCGCCCCGCACTACTCCGAGAACAACGGCTGGAAGTACCGCGCGCCCCTGTCGGACGAGGACACGCGCCTCGCCCGGGCGGCCGCGGATCGGATACGGCCTGTACTCCAGCGTCTGCTCCGGGAAAACGACCTCTCCGTCGACTCCGTCGAGCGGGAACTGCCCCGTCTCGGTCATCCGCGCGAGCGCGTCGACGTGCAGCCGATCGTCTCGCACCTGATGTCCACCGCGTCGCCGGTGCCCGGCGCGGCCTACGCGGTCCTCGTCGGCCGGCGCGCCTGCGTCGACGGAGGCGTCAGACCGGGCAGTTTCCATCTCCAGATCGAAGGGACCATCGCGGACGGAGGGTGCCTCGAGCCCTTCGCGCACTGAGCGCGGTGGAGCTGGCGCCGTCGACCGGCCCGTCCACCGGCGAGGACCGGAGAGTGCGATCAGTCGGCGACGTCGCGCTGGGCGACGACCTTGGTGATCCGGACGCGGACGAGGTACTCGCCGGGCACGCCGTTGCGTTTGCCGTACTCCTCGGCGCGGTCCGCGCCCATGTAGCGGGCGCCGATCTCGGTCGCCCACCGGCGTACCTCGTCGACATCCTCGGACAGCGACGCCTCGCCCCACAGGGAGACGAAGGAGAACGGCGGGGTCTGGTCGTCGGCGCTGATGGCGATGCGCTGGTCGCGGCGGAGCGCCTTGCCCTTGACCCCCGACTCGTGCGTCGTGAACACCAGATCCGGCCCGTCGAGGAGGAACCAGATCGGTGTGACGTGCGGCGCGCCGTCGGCCTTGACGATGGCCGCCTTGCCCGTACGGGTGCCGGTCATCAGGAAGTCGCGCCACTCTTTTTCGGTCATGGTTTCGGCCATGGGTCGATTGTCCCCGGGCGGCGCGACGACCGAACACCCGGTCAGGACACGGCGGTGCCGATGAGGTGACCCACGAGGAAGGTGACACCGGCGGCGAGACCGCCGGCGACGACCTGGCGGAGGCCCGAGCGCAGGGGCGGCCGCCCGTTGAGGACGCCGATGCCCGCACCGACGCCGAACAGCGCGGCGACCGCCAGCCCGATCGCGGTCAGCAGCGCCGCGGCGCCGCCCCCGATCAGGTACGGCAGGACGACGACGAACGCGCCCAGCGCGAACGCGAGCAGACTCGACCCCGCCGCGCCCCACGGAGAGCCGAGCTCGTCCGGGTCCAGGCCGAGCTCCTCGCGCGCGAGCGTGTCGAGCGCGACCCTCTTGTCGCTCATGATGCGGTCGGCGAGGCGTTCGGCGTCGACGCGGTCCAGCCCCTTGGCGCGGTAGATCAGGACCAGCTCCGCGTGCTCCTCGTCCGGGGTCTCCTCCAGCTCCTGCGCCTCGAGCTCGATCTCCCGCTTGAACATCTCCCGCTGGCCGGACATGGAGACGTACTCTCCGGCCGCCATGGAGAACGCTCCGGCCAGCAGCCCGGCGACGCCCGCCAGCAGGATCGCGGTCCGGGAGGATCCCGATCCGGCGAAGCCCATGACGAGGGCGGTGTTCGACACCAGGCCGTCGCTCACCCCGAACACGCCGGCCCGCAGCGCCCCGGAGCGGTCCGTACGGTGCCAGCCCTCCCGGCGCGAGATCTGCACTCGAGGGTCGGGCTTCCCGCCGTCGATGAGCTTGGCGAGAGTGCGAGCGTGGCCGCGCTCGTCCTCGGCCATCCCCGGCGTGGCGTCCGGGTCACGGTCGTAGACCCCCGCGTCCGAGCGCTCGGCGCGCTCGATCATCGGCAGGACCGCGCTGGTGGACAGCCGCCGCGCCGCCGTCGCGAGCAGCCGGGTACGCATGCTGGGCGGCCCGGGTGGTGGCACCTCCGCCCCGGCGGCGCGGAGCTTGCCCTCCCAGTGCGCCGCGTGCCTGAGCTCGACGCCCGCCAGCTCTTCCAGGATCTCGCGCCGTTCGCCGCTCTCGGCGACCGCGAGGCTGGAGTAGAGCGCGGCGGCGTCGCGCTCACTGGCGAGAAGCTCCCGCCAGCGCTTGACGTTCTGTCGATCAGCGGCCTTCCCCATGGCGCTCCTCAGAGTCGTCATCCCCATCCGTAATCAACAACTTGCCAGGACCGAAAAGTCATCCCCGTGGCTCCGGACCGCGGACTCGCGGATCCCGTTCCCCGTCAGACGATGTTCTCGCAGGCCGGCTCTTCTCGCATGTCGAGGGCGACGTGCGGCATTGTTGCCGACCGTAATTAAACTGAAGGTGTGGGCAACCTGCCGGCCGGGGGGACCCGCTTCGTGGGCCGCGAGAGGGAGTCACGCGAGGCGACGGCCGCGCTACGCCGCGGCCGGTTGCTGACGCTCACCGGGGACCCCGGGGTGGGCAAGACGCGTTTGGCTCTGCGGGTAGCCGAGCGTGCCCGGCGCTCCTACCCGGACGGGGTGTGGTTCGTCGAGCTGGGCCCGTTGCGAGACGGGGAGCTGCTCACCTCGGCCGTCGCGGACACGCTCGGGATCTGTGAGATGGCCCTCGGTGTCCGGGACCACGCGTCCCGGAGCCTGATCGACGTGCTCATCGACCAGCTGGCGGACAAACGAATGCTGCTGGTCCTGGACAACTGCGAGCACCTGCTGGACTCCTGCGCCCGGCTGACCCACACTCTCCTGCGCGCCGGCCGGGACCTTCGCATCCTGACGACCAGCCGCCAGACGCTCGGCGTCACCGGAGAACAGGTGCTGCCCGTTCGGCCGCTGCCGGTGCCCGATCCCGAGCAGATGCCGTCGCTGGAGGCCGTGTCCGGCTGTGACGCGGTCCGCCTCTTCACCGACCGCGCGGCGTCGGCGTCCCGCCGGTTCCGCGTGACGGAGGACAACAGCACGGCCATTCTGCGGCTGTGTCATCGGCTCGACGGCAATCCGCTCGCCATCGAGCTCGCCGCGGTCCGGGTCCGGGCGATGCCCGTGGATCGGGTCCTGCAGCGGCTGGACGACTACTTCGGGCTGCTGTCGGAGGGCAGCCACGTGCACTTCCCTCGGCTGCAGGCGCCCCGTACGGCGATCGACTGGAGCTTCGGGCTCTGCTCTCCGGCACAGCGAACGCTGTGGCGGAGGCTGGCGGTCTTCCGGGGCGGGTTCGACCTGGAGGACGCCGAGGCGGTCTGCGCTGGTGACGGCATCGCGGCCGAGGAGGTGCTCGACCTGCTCACCGACCTGATCGACATGTCGATCGTCGTCCGGGAGCCGTCGGAACCCGTCGTCCGGTACCGGCTGCCCGAGATGATCCGCGAGTACGGCCAGGAGATGCTGGCCCGTTCGGAGGAGGGAGTCCGGGTACGGGAGCGGCACTGCGATCACTACCTGTCCCTGGCCGAGCACGCCATGGCGGAGTTCATGAGCCCCCGGCAGGCGCTCTGGCTCTCCCGCCTGCGCCTGGCGCACCCGGACCTGCGCGCCGCGGCGGACCACTCGCTGACCGCCCCCGGCGACGGGACGATCGCCCCGCGGATCGCGGCCCCCCTGGGCCGCTACTGCATGACGCGCGGGCTGCTCAGCGAAGGCCGTCACTGGCTGCGCGAGGCCCTGGACCACGGCCCGGTCTGGGCTCCTGCCCGGGCGGACGCGCTGTGGATCGCCGGCTGGCTCGCTCTCCTCCAGGGGGACACGGTGGCGGGCACGCGCCTGCTGCGTGAGTGCCAGGACCATGCCGGGCGGATCGGCCATGCGCGGGCGCAGAGACGCGCGGTGCACCTCCTGGGGCTCGCGGCGCTGGTCGAGGGCAGGTTCGAGCGTGCCCGCACGCTGCTGGACCAGGCATTCGAGAGCGACCTGGCCGCCGGTGACCCCGACGGTCAGTCACTCACCCTGTTCCACCTCACCCTCGCCCACACCGGCCTGGGCGACGACGAGAGCGCCGTCGCCGCCGCCGAGCGCTCCCTGGCGATCTGCCGCGAGCACGGTGCCACCTGGTCCGAGTCGCACGCGCTCTGGGCGGCGGGGGTCGCCGGCTGGCGGCACGGGGATTCGGCCCGAGCCGGTCTGCTGCTGCGGGATGCCCTCGGCCTCAAGCACACGCTGTGTGATCGCTGGGGGCTCGCCCTCTGCCTGGAGGCCCTCGCCTGGACCATGACGGACGCCGACGCGGAGGTCGCCGCCCGCCTCCTCGGCGCCGCGAACGGTGTGTGGCGTTCGATCGGGTCGTCCCCGGACCGCATCCAGGCGCTGACCGAATTCCACCGTGGGTGCGAGGCGCGGCTGCGCGAGGTGCTCGGCCCTGACCGGTTCGGGCGGGCCTTCCACGCGGGGGCGGCCCTCCCGCTGGACGACGCGGTCGCGTTCGGGCTCGGCCGGCCGTCACCCGCATGTTCCTGAGCGGGCACCTCGGACGAAGGCGCGCCGGGGCCACGGAGTACGGTTTCGGAATGGACATCGCGACCCCGCAGGGGCCGGCCGAGGTCACCCTGGACGAGCCGGCGGATCCGGCGTTCCTCCTGGTCATGACCCACGGATCCAACGGCGGAGTCGACGCTCCCGACCTGCTGGCCGTCCGCGAGGAGGCGCTACGGCTCGGCGGGGCCGTGGCACGGGTGCTGCAGCCGTTCCGCCGTGCCGGGCGACGTGCGCCCGGTTCCGCCCCTCGGCAGGACGAGGCCTGGCTCGCGGTGATCGCCGAGCTCCGGGAAAGGTTCCGCGACGTGCCGCTGATTCAGTGCGGGCGGAGCAACGGCGCGCGCGTCGCCTGCCGCACGGCGCTGAAGGCCGGCGCGCGCGGAGTGATCGCACTGGCGTTCCCGCTGCACCCGCCCGGGAGACCCGAACGTTCCCGCGCGCATGAGCTTCGAGCGGCGGGCGTGGAGGTCGTGGTCGTCAACGGCGACCGTGATCCGTTCGGTGTCCCGGACCCGGCGGACGCGACTCTCGTCCAGGTCCTGCCGGGAGAACGGCACGATCTGGCCAGGAAGCCCGCCGCGGTGGGGGCGGTGGTGGGGGAGTGGTTGCGCCGGTGGAGCGCCGGCTCGAGCTGAGTCCCCGGAATCGATGGTCTTTACGGACTGGTCCCCCGAAGAGAACGCGTCACGCCGCCGTGTGAGCCGGAAGGTCGGTCGGGCGGTGCGGAGCGATGATCCCCCCGTCGGGAAGCAGCTCGCCGGTGTCCTCGAACAGCACGACCCCGTTGCAGAGCAGACTCCATCCCTGCTCGGGGTGGCAGGTGATGGTGCGAGCGGCCTCACGGTCGGGTGCGGTCGCCGAGGGGCAGGGCGGCTCGTGCGGGCACATGTGCGTGCCTCCGGTCTCGACTACTCGTAGGTGCGGTTGCCTCATGTCACTAAGACGTCTTCGAGTGTGCTGCGGTTCGCCCCCATGCCGACATAGCCCGGCCGGGCGGTTTTCCCGATGGCCCCAGTGACTCCTCGTGACAGAGATCACTTTACGGCTTAACGGCCCGTACCCGCATCCAAATCGGCCAAAGAACAACTCTCGGTACAGACAACGATCTGTCGCCGTGTGCTTACGGGGCCCGGGTCCGGCGGTGTTTCGCCCGCCCGTCGCCGGGTTCACGGGGTGCGTGCGCGACACGCCTTTCCCCGCGCCGCCACAGGCGAGGGTCACGACGCCGGAAGGACTCGGTCAGTGCGCCGGCGCCCCGAGGCGCGATCCCGCAGGAGGAGGGTCTCCCCGCGGAGTCGCTTCCTCAGGCCGTCCGCCGGCCCAGGTCGTTGACCCACGAAGGGCCGATCTCCTCCAGGGCGTAGCCGTCGGGGTAGGAGCGGGTGTAGGGCTTTTTCGGACGGGTCGACGGGCGCGGCGGCAGCAGACGGACCGCGAGCGCCCGCGCCTTCAGCGCCCGGTGCGCGCCGATCTCCAGGATCCGGGGCGCGCGGGGCAGACCGAGCGCCTGACGCAGCGGCGTGTCGGTCAGCGCCAGCACGCCCCGCCGGGCGAGCGGGCGCAGGAACCGCGGGAACCAGCCCTCGAAGATCGCGATCGTCGCCTCCGCGACGCGACGGTTCGCCTCCGCGTAGGCGTAGTTCTCGCGCTCGTACCGGTCGAGGAAGTCCGCGAACGCCTCGTACGTCTCCGGGATCTCCTTGAGCCCCATGAGCCGGCCGATGTGGCGGAACGTCTTGGCCGTGGCCCGCACCTCGTGACTGCTGTACGGACGCCAGCCGTACTCGGCCACCCAGCGGACCGGGATCACCACGAACGTCGACAGGACGTAGAGGAAGTCGTCGTTCGAGATGGCGTACCGGCCGTGGATGCGGTTCATGCGGCGGAGGGCGGCCAGGCCGCGTTCGGAGTCCAGGCCGCCGTCCTGCGTCATCTCGTACAGGAGCGCGACGGTGTCGTCGTAGCGTTTCTGGCCGCGCCGGGCGAACTCCCCGGTCCGGTCGAGCAGCCCGCCGATCGACGGCACCGCGTACGTACGGAACAGCGCCAGCTCCAGGGACCGCTGCAGGTCCCACGGGAACTCGTACTCGGCGCTGATCCGGTAGATGTCCTGGTAGTCGCGCTCGGGGTCGAGGGCCTGGATCTGCCGTAGGCGGGTGTAGCGGGCCATCCAGATTCTCCGCGTAAGGGGGTAATTACCGGATTTGACGCCATGATCGTACGGGAGATGACCGCACGGCGCAGTGGCGGACCCCACAGCGGGAGGCGCCCGCTCCCTCGAGCGGGCGCTGTCGGAGGACGCGCGTCAGAGGAGGCCGGCGAGCACGCGGTCGAGGCCCGCGAGGAAGCGTCCGTCCCAGTCCACGTCGTCGGGCGTCGTCCCGGCGGAGCGTTCGCGGGCCTCCAGGGCCACGGTGCCCAGCAGGTAACCGAGAAGGACGTGCGCGCCGACGGCCGCCTCCGACTCCGGCAGGCCGGCCGCACGCAGCAGGTCCCGCACGGAGATGGTGGTCGTCACGAGCGCGCCCGGGTTGCGGCGGGTGACGATGAGCGGCATCACCCCGACATGTTCGAGCAGCCGGTCGCGGTAGGTGCGGGCCCAGGCGCGCAGCCGGTCGCGGGGGTCGCCGTCGCCCGGGGGCACGGGCAGCGCGGCGACGTGCGCGATGAGCTGCTCGAGGAGCTGCTCCTTGCCGTGCGGGAGGTGATGGTAGATCGCCATCGCCTCCACCTGCAGCGAGTCGCCGAGGCGGCGCATCGTCAACCGGCTCAGGCCCTGACCGTCGATGAGGTGGAGCGCGGTCTCGATGATGCGCTCACGCGTGAGCGGTTCCCGCTGCGACATGATCGCACCTTACTGCGTAAAGGCGGTCGCGTGAAGGCGGCCCGGCCGCGTGTCACGGTGCCGTACCCTCTACCCTTGGCCGAGAGCATCGAGAGAAGGGGAGCCGCCATGGTCCTGGGTCGCAAGGTGAGCCCGGAGGTCGCTGAGCGCCACGCCGCGGACAAGGAGCTCGCAGCCGAGCTTCGCGACCGGCTCACCGCCGCGCAGGACGCCGAGCGGGAGTTCCATGCCGCTCAGGTCGAGAGTCGTCCCCTCGACGAGCTGCGCAGGCTCGCGGTCGCCTACGACGGTGCGCTGTACGCCGCCCTCCTCGCCGCCGAGGCGGCCCAGCGGGTGGCCATGGGCCCGAAGACGTACGAGCACGGTGACGCCGAGCAGCGCCGCGCCGCGCAGATCGCCGCGCGCAAGACCCGGGCCAAGCCGAGCGTCCGCCCGTACATCGACGAGGTCGACCGGCTGCGCACGCTGCGCGAGGCCCACAAGCTGGCCGTGCGCACCACCCCGCCCGCCCACATCTGAGGCGGCCGCCGCCACGCGTGAACGGCCGTGTGGGACGCTCCGCCGGCCGGGGAACCGGCGGGGCCGGCCGGCGGGACGCCGCCGAGGGGACACCTCGCGGACCCGGCGGGCGTCCCGGGGCGCCATCGTTGCCGGGGCCGGACCGGTCACCGCGCGATCGCGCCACCGCCGAGAGCGGCCCGGTGACCTGGCCGATGGAGGGCCTTGACCCTCGGCGCGCTTCGCTCGCGCCGTCGCCACTTGTCCATGAAATCGCCGCTGGTTTTCGTCCAAGGGGTACAAGACAGTGCCCCACCAGCGTGAACACGGCCAGGTCGGAGTGGCACGGGCCGATGAACTCTGAGACTCTACCGACTCAGGTGTCGTCGTGGGCAGCAGCGGCCGTCCCGGCCACGGCGATGTGGGTCAGCAGGAAGTGCTCTGTCCGGGGGGATCACTTGGAGCGCACGCCGCCTGATCGGCGAGACCTTCTCGGCGCATGCCGAGAAGGCGTCATCGCCATCTGCGAGCTGGCCGCGCACTTCTCCGACTGGTCCGTCCCGACGCCGTGCAGGGAGTGGGAGGCCATCGACCTGGCCGGTCACCTGCGCTGCGTCGCGGAGAACTTCCACGAATACCTCAACGACGCGCCGAACAGCCGGCTCTCCCGGTTGTTCGCCCAGGACGCCCCGGCCGCCCTCCTGGTACGCCAGCTGTCCCGGCAGAACGCCGCCGAACTCGCTGTGCTGCCGCCCGCCACGGGCCGGGAGCACATCGTCGCGTTCGCCGTCTCCGCCGAGGCGTATTCTGACCGGCTGCTCGACGTGTGGGACGAGCCGTACCTCTCCTACCGGGGTACCAAGCTGACCGCAGGGGACTACGCGGCGGCGGTGTGCGTCGAGTGGCACCTGCACGCCTGGGACCTGGCCCGTGCCCTGGACAAGGATCACCGCCCCAGCCGGCCCGACGTCATCGCGGCGGCCTGGCGCACCGGAGTGCCGCACCTTCCGGCCCCGGGCAGGGGGGACGAGTGGGAGGCGGTGCTGCGCGCGTCCGGACGGTCGCCGGACTGGCATCCCGAGTGACGGCCGCCCCTCAGGTTCGTTCAACGAACCGAGTGCGAGCGGTCGGTCCATGTACGTCAAGTGAGGGCGCGGTACAAGAACCGTAAGCTGTTTCTTGTTAACCGGGCGCAACGACGCACCGCAGCGGAGGCGTCAGACTGTCGGGCACTCGTCGGTGGAAGGGTGGCCGTGTTCTTCTCACTCCTCAAGCACGTGTTGCTGGGACCGCTCCTGAGGATCGTGTTCCGGCCGAAGGTGACCGGCACGGTCCCCGGCGGCGCCGCGATCCTGGCCGCCAACCACCTGTCGTTCTGCGACTCGCTGTTCCTGCCGCTGATGGCACCGCGCAAGGTGGTCTTCATCGGCAAGGAGGAGTACTTCGTCGGCACCGGGCTCAAGGGCCGGCTGATGGCGGCCTTCTTCCGGGCGGTCGGCACCATCCCGGTCGACCGCAGCGGCGGTTCGGAGGCGGCCGACGCCCTCGACACGGCCCTGCGCGTGCTCGGGCAGGGCCGGCTGTTCGGCATCTACCCGGAGGGCACCCGTTCTCCGGACGGCCGGCTCTACCGGGGCAAGACCGGCGTGGCCCGGCTGGCCCTCGCGTCGGGCGCGCCGGTGGTGCCGTGCGCGCTGATCGGCACCGACCAGGTCCAGCCCACGGGGCACCGGCTGCCGAAGAAGATCATGCGGGTCGAGGTCCGCTTCGGAGAGCCCCTGCGGTTCGCCGAGGACGCCGACCCGCGCGCCGTCACCGACGAGATCGTCGCCGCGATCCAGAAACTGTCCGGCCAGGAGTACGTCGACGTCTACGCCGCCTCCGTCAAGAACCGCTGACCGGGAACGGAACCGCGCCTCCGCCCGGAGCCGCCGACGGGAGCAGCCCCGCGTCTCCGTGACCACGGCGCTCACCAGATCCGCGCCCACCGGGGTTGTACGCGGCGACGGGTTCACGTGGGGCGGACGAAGCCGGACTCGTACGCCGCGATCACCGCTTGGGTGCGGTCTCGCGCCCCGAGTTTGGCCAGCAGGTTCCCGACATGGGTCTTGATGGTCTCCACGCTCACGACCAGGTCGGCGGCGATCTCCGCGTTGGACAGGCCCTGGGCCATCAGGGTGAGGACCTGCTCCTCGCGTTCGGTGAGCCGCGCCCGCCGTATCCGGTCGGTCTCGCGGCCCGCCGCGTGCCGGGCCGCCAGCCCGCGGATCGCGGCCGGGAACAGCAGTGAGTCGCTGAGCGTGACGGTGCGGATCGCCTGCAGGATCTCGGGCGGGCGGGCCCGCTTGAGCATGAAGCCGCTCGCCCCGGCGCGTAGCGCCTCGTACACGTAGTCGTCGTTCTCGAACGTCGTGATGACGAGGATCCGCGGCGGCTCGGGGATCGTGCCGAGGATGGTGCGGGTCGCCTGGATGCCGTCGACCGCGGGCATGCGGACATCCATCAGGACGAGGTCGGGCCGCAGCGTGCGCACCATCGGGAGCACCTCGGCGCCGTCGGTGGCCTCGCCGACGACCGTGAGGTCCGCCTCGGCGTCGATGATCGCGCGCAGGCCGGTCCGGATCAGCGGCTCGTCGTCCGCGATGAGGATGTGGGTCACTGTTCTTCGAGCTCCATCATGGGGACGACCGGGATCGTGACGTGCACCCGCCACCGCGTGCCGTCGGGACCGGCGGTGAACCGCCCGCCCAGGACGGTGACGCGTTCGCGGAGGCCGCTCAGGCCGCTGCCGCCGCCGGCCCGGGGCGCGGTGCCGGCCTCGACCGGGTTGGTCACCTCCAGTTCGAGGTGGTCGGCGCGCACCCCCAGCCGCACGCCGACGGGGACCTTCCCGGCGTGCCGGAGGACGTTCGTGAGCGCTTCCTGCAGGATGCGGTACGCCTCCCGGGACACCACCGCCGGGACGCCTCCGGTCCGGCCGACCTCGGCGCGGACGTCGGCGCCGGCGGACCGGGTCTGTTCGAAGAGCGTCTCGACGTCGGCGAGCGTACGCTGCGGGGTCCGGGCGCCCGGGTCCTCGCGCAGCAGGCCGAGCACGTGATCGAGGTCCTCCAGGGCCGTCCGCCCGGTCTCCTCGATGGCCGACAGCGCGCGGCGGGTGAAGTCCGGATCGGCGTCCAGCAGACGGAGGGCGGCCCCGGCCTGAAGCGTGGTGACGGTCAGCGCGTGCCCGATGGAGTCGTGCAGCTCCCGTGCCAGCCGGTTGCGCTCGATGAGCTGTTCCGCGCGGCGCTCCAGCTGGGCCAGCCGGTCCGCCGGTGACGGGCCGAGCAGGGCCGGCGCCAGCCGTGCCAGCACCGCTCCGACGCCCGCCCCGAGGTAGAGGACCAGCGGCAGGAGGACCAGCCCGAGGACGACCGTCGCCCCGGTGAGCAGCACCGAGGATCCGCCGAGCAGCTCACGGCCGGCCTTCTCCCCGGTGGACGGCGTCTGGAGCAGGATCAGGGCCATCGGCGGCGCGAAGACGCCGATCAGGCCCGTCCCGCCGCCCACGCCGATGTGCAGGACCCACCAGACGGCGGTGCGCCGGCGGGACCGCCACGAGCGCATGCCCTCCGCCGTCTCGGCGGGCAGTCGTACGCCGAGGAGCGTCTCGGCGGCGGTCCGGGACAGGACCCGCACGGCCGGGATGAAGGCCACGGCGCTCGAGACGGCGATGTAGAGGATCAGCGTGATCAGGTCCTGCAGGACCTGATCACCGGTCATCCGCCCGGGGTGGCCGATGATCTGCAGCAGCGTCGCGTAGATCAGGAGGTACGGCACCAGGATGGCCGTGCCGCCGAGGATGAACGTCCACCGGCGGTACGTCGTCACGCTGAGGAGCGGGCGGACCAGGGACTGCACGCTGAGATCCTGACAGAACGACGCCGCGCCGCGCCTCCCCCGAGCGAGCGAGGTTGCGCGGGCCGGGAAATCGCGACTGGTGTCCTGGACGCCGTGTGATATACCTTGGGCGCAGCAACGGGGTTTCCCGCTCGATCGGATGAGGCGCTTTCCCCCGCCCCCTGCTCCACCGCCGCCGTTGATTTCTCCGGCAGGCGACGATTACCCCCCGAAAGTCATCTTTTCCATCGCTGTACCGCTTTCGCGTGTACGCGTTCACCGGCGGCCCGACGCGCCGCCCGTCTTCTCACGCGCCGTCATCGATGACGGCGCCGCATTCCGAAGGGATTTTCCATGACCATCACTCTCGAACCCACTGCCGCCCCGCCCCGCGCACCGCGCGAGCGGGAGAACCCGGCCACCCCCGTCTCGGGCGTCCTGGAGGTCGGCGACAAGCACGCGTTCGTCCGGGCCTCCGGCTATCTCCCCGGCCCCGCCGACGCGTACGTGTCCCTCGCGCAGGTCGGCAAGTACGGACTGCGCCCCGGCGACATCGTCGAAGGGACGGCTCGCCGCCCGCGGCCGGACGACAAGCGCGCGAAATTCAACGCGCTCGTCCGCGTCGACAGCGTGAACGGACTGCCGCCGGAGAACGCCGCCGCGCGCCCGGAATTCACCGACCTGACCCCGCTGTATCCCCGGGAACGGCTCCATCTGGAGACCGGCGGAAACGCCATGGCGGGCCGGATCGTCGACCTGATCGCGCCGATCGGAAAAGGCCAGCGCGGCCTCATCGTCGCACCGCCGAAAGCCGGCAAGACGATGATGCTGAAGGCCCTCGCCACGGCCATCCGCGCGAACCATCCCGAATGCCACCTGATGATCGTACTCGTCGACGAGCGGCCCGAAGAGGTCACCGACATGCAGCGATCCGTCGACGCGGAGATCGTCCATTCCACGTTCGACCGTCCCGCCGCCGAGCACATCGCCGTCGCCGAACTCGCGATCGAGCGCGCCAAGCGCCTCGTCGAACTCGGCCGCGACGTGGTCGTCATCCTCGACTCGATCACCCGGCTCGGGCGGGCCTACAACCTGGCGGCGCCTTCGAGCAGCCGGATCCTCGCCGGAGGGGTGGCCGCGACGGCGATCCATCCGCCGCGCCGGTTCCTCGGCGCCGCCCGCAACATCGAGGAGGGCGGCTCGCTGACCATGCTCGCGTCCGTGCTCGTCGAGACCGGATCCCGCATGGACGACGTCTTCTTCGAGGAGTTCAAGGGGACCGGCAACATGGAGCTGCGGCTGAGCCGTGAGCTCGCCGACAAGAGGGTCTTCCCGGCCGTCGAGGTCACCGGTTCGAGCACGCGCCGCGACGACCTGCTCATGTCGACGGCGGAGCTGGACGTCGTGGCCCGGCTGCGCCGGGTGCTGCACGCGCTCGGCCCGCAGGAGGCCGCCGAACTCCTCCTCGGCAAGCTGCGCGACACGCCGTCCAACGCCGAGTTCCTGCTCCAGGTCCTGCGGGAAACGGCCCGATGAACCACCAGGCCCGCCCAGGGGACCGCCGGGTCTGGCCGGTAAATCGGCGGATAACACCTCCAACGCCCCGCACCGGCGACTACGGTTTGATCATCGACGTAAGTGAACCGGTACGGAGGACGTGTGTCGGCATTGGAGGAACAGGACCAGGCCCCCCCGGGCATCGACGTCACCAAGCCCAGCATCGCGCGGGCCTATGACGTCGTCCTCGGTGGGAAGGACAATTTCGCCATCGACCGCGCGATCGTCGGTGAAATGCTAAAGATCGTCCCGCAGCTTCCCGAGGTGGCCGCCTACAATCGGCAGGCCCTCATCCGCGGTGTCCGCTACCTCACCGAGGTCGTCGGCATTCGCCAGTTCCTCGACCTCGGCTCCGGACTGCCGACGCGCGAGAACACCCACCGGGTGGCGCAGCGGTACGCGCCCGACGCGCGCGTCGTCTACGTCGACAATGACCCCATCGTCCTGGCGCACGGGCGGGCGCTCCTCGCCGAGAACGACAACACGACGGTCGTGACCGCAGACCTCCGGGATCCCGCGTCCGTCATCGAGCACCCTGACGTCACCCGGCTCATCGACTTCTCCCAGCCGGTAGGCGTCATGCTCGTCGGCATCCTCCATCACCTGCACGACGACGAGGACCCCGAGGGCGTCGCGAAGGCGTACATGGCGGCGGTGCCCTCCGGCAGCCACCTGTTCATGACGGCGTTCTGCGCGTCCTTCCCCGAGGCCGCCGAGCTGGAGGAGACCTACCTGAGGGTGCTGGGCACCGGCAGATTCCGGACGACGGACGAGTTGCAGCGGTTCTTCGGCGACCTGGAGATGGTGGAGCCGGGTCTGGTCTACCTCCCCGAGTGGCGGCCTGACGAGCCGATCGCCGGGGACCTGACGGTGGCCGAGCGGCTCATGGCCGGCGGGATCGCCCGCAAACCGTGACCCGCCCGGGGACCATGGTGAGCAGCGCCGCGACCCCGGCGAACGTCAGCAGCGCCATCACTCCACAGTCACGCTCTTGGCGAGGTTGCGGGGCTTGTCGACGTCATGGCCCAGCGCCACCGCCGCGTGGTAGGCCAGCAACTGCAGGGGGATCGGCAGCAGGATCGGGTCCAGCTCCGGTTCGTTCTTCGGGATGACGATGGAGTCGTCGCCGAGCTCGCGGTGCCCCACCGTCAGCACCCGGCCGCGCCGGGCGCGGATCTCGCCCAGGGTCGACAGGTTCTTGTCCAGCAGCTCGTCGTCCGGGACCACCGCGACGGCCGGCAGGTCCGGGCTCACCAACGCCAGCGGGCCGTGCTTCAGCTCGCTCGCCGGGTACGCCTCCGCGTGCACGTAGGAGACCTCCTTGAGCTTCTGCGCGCCCTCCCGGGCGACCGGCCAGCCGCGCACCCGCCCGATGAACAGCATGCTGCGGTAGGCGGCGAACTCCCGCGCGACCTCGGCGATCCGGTCCTCCTGCTTCAGGATCTCCTCGATCTGCGCGGGCAGTGCCCGCAGGCCCTCCGCGATCCGGCGGCCGTCGGCGGGGGACAGGTCGTGGATGCGCCCCAGGTGCAGCGCGAGGAGGGCGAAGACCACGGCGGTCGAGGTGTACGCCTTGGTGGACGCCACCGCGATCTCCGGGCCGGCGTGCAGGTAGACGCCGCCGTCGCACTCACGGGCGATCGCGCTGCCGACGGCGTTGACGACGCCGAGGACCCGCCCGCCCTTGCGCTTCAGCTCCTGCACGGCCGCGAGCGTGTCGTACGTCTCGCCGGACTGGCTCACCGCGACGTAGAGGGTGTCCGCCTCGACCACGGGGTTGCGGTAGCGGAACTCCGAGGCAGGCTCGGCGTCGGCCGGGATGCGGGCGAGCTCCTCGATGAGCTGCGCGCCGACCTGCCCGGCGTAGTACGCCGAGCCGCAGCCGAGGATCTTGACCCGGCGGATCTCCCGCGCCTCCCGGGGGTCGAGGTTGAGGCCGCCCAGGTGGGCGGTGTGGAACCGCAGGTCCACCCGGCCGCGCAGCGCGCGCTCCACGGCGGCGGGTTGCTCGTGGATCTCCTTGCGCATGAAGTGCGCGTAGCCCTCGGCGTCGTACGCGGCCTCCTCGGCCTCGATGACGGACGGCTCCTTGCGGGTCGTCCGCCGGTCGAGCGTCGAGGTGCGGAACCCGTCGGCCCGTACGGTCGCCAGCTCACCGTCGTCCAGGTGCACCACCTGCCGGGTGTAGCGGACCAGCGCGGCGACGTCGGAGGCCGCGAACATCTCCTTCTCCCCGATGCCGAGCACGATCGGGCTGCCGTTGCGGGCCACGACCACGAGGCCGGGGTGACGGCTGTCGACGACCGCGACCCCGTACGTGCCGACGACACGGGACAGCGCCTCCCGTACGGCCTCCTCCAGGTCCGCCGCCCCGGACCGGGCGATCAGGTGCGGTAGCACCTCGCTGTCGGTCTCGGAGGTGAGGACGACGCCCTCGGCGGCCAGCTCGGCGCGCAGCTCGTCGGCGTTCTCGATGATGCCGTTGTGCACGACGGCGACGGTCCCGGCGACGTGCGGGTGGGCGTTGAGGTCGCTCGGCTCGCCGTGGGTGGCCCAGCGGGTGTGTCCGATCCCCGGAGTGCCCTTGAACCTGGCGGGCAGCTCGGCCGCCAGCTCGCCGACGCGCACCTTGGCCTTGCGGACCCGCAGGTCACCCGACCGGCCGACCACGGCGAGGCCCGCCGAGTCGTAGCCCCGGTACTCCAGGCGGGCCAGGCCCTCGGTCAGGATCGGCACGGCGTCCCTGGGGCCGACATAGGCCACGATTCCGCACATTCAGCTCTCCTTCATCCGTAGACGATGCGGCGGAGCTGGCGCAGCGAGAGCTCGGGGGGAGCGACTCGGCGCGACGACAGCTCGGCGGCGATGCGTTCGAAGATCCGGTCGTTGGTCAGCCCGCGTGCCTTCAGCTCGGCGTGCCGCCGGCGGACGAAGTCCTCGGCGGGCTCGGCGAAGTAGGCGAGCACGTCGGCGACGACGCGCGCCGCCTCGCCGGGGCTCAGCGGCGACGTGCGGCTGAGGTGGGCGACGAGCTCGTCATGGGGATGTCCGGACACGAGGGTCGATGCTGCCGGTACGAGAGCGACAAAATCAAGAATCCTGCCCGGAATCGGGCAGGATTCTCGGTGATGCGAGGTCAGCCTTCGAGGATCTTGTTGTACCGGTACGGCCGGTAGTGGTTGTAGGTGATGGGGTGGACGCGGTGGTGGGTGCCGCCGTCGCCGGCCTGCTCGTAGACCGAGTACGCGGTGTGTCCGGGGTTCGCCCACTGCTCGAAGAGCATCACGTGCCCGGCGTCGCCGATGCTGCCCGCGCCGAGGAAACCGATCGCGTCGGCCGGCCGCAGATCGCCCCACCCGATCGGGTGCACGACCGGTCCGGGCGTGCCGTACCCGCCGCGCAGCATGCTGTCGGTGTTGTGGTTGAGAGGCGTGCCGTTCGCGTTCTGGAGGTTCCAGGCCATGGAGACGTAACCCGAGCAGTCGGTGCGCCAGCCGTTCAGGAAGCGCGTCTGGCTGTACGGGACCGGGCCGCCATGCCAGGCGGTGAGCCAGGTCCGGGCGCGGGCGATGGCGACGCTCCGCTTGGTCGGGATCATCGCCGCGGCCGGTGTCGCCGCCGCGGCGTCCTGCCGGTGGGCGACGCCCGCGGGGCTGGGGAGCGGGCCGACCGCGACGGCGGACGTCGTGGGCGCCACGGCGGTCGCCAGGGCCGCCATGGCGCCGAGCGCGACGAGGTTGCTGTGCCTCATGTGCATCCTTTCCTCGGGAGCTTCCCTTTAGGAATTGAGGTCGCGGTGAATGACGCGGGCGACGCCCTCGATGGTCTCGTGGCCGTACGCCTCGGTCGGGTTCCCTTGGGTGAGCACGACGATCTGGTAGTCCTTGCCGTGGCCGTCGAACGCGCCGAGGCTGTTGACCCGCCATCCGGCGCCGTCGGACCGATCGACCCAGCCGTTCTTGACGTGGACGTTCACCCCCGCCGGGGCGCCGGTCGGCGTCCCCCAGCGCTGGCCCGGCACGACCGCGGCCATCAGCCGGAGGACGTACGCCCGTGAGGCGGCGCCGAGCGTCGTTGTGCCGCTGAACGTCAGGAGTTTGAGGAGGATGAGCTGGTCGCCGGCGGTGATCTGCGTCTTACCCCAGTAGCCCGACTCGTCGATCCGGGTTTCGTCCATCCCGGCGAGGGCCAGGAAATGCCGGATGCCCGCTTGCCCGACCTCGTTCCACAGCGCGGTCGCGGACGCGTTGTCCGACCGTGTGATCATGCTCTCGGCCAGCCGCTGCTCCTGGGCCGTCAGCCCGCGACGGGCCTCCTCGGCCCGGCGCAGCAGCGCCGCCAGGATCGTGACCTTGACGACGCTGGCCGACTGGAAGTGCGTCGTGGCGGCGAGCCCGCAGCGGGTGTGCGTCGGCCGGTCGAAGACGCCGACCGCGACGGGCCCGTGGCGGCCCCGGAGCGCCGCGGGGATATCGGCGGACAGCCGTGCGGCGAGGGCGGGGGAGCGGTCCGACGAGCAGACGGGGACGGCGGCGCCGGCCGGGAGAGGCGACGCCGTCGCCGCGCACGCGGCGGTGAGCGCGGACGTGACGGCGGTGATCGTTCGTCGCGTTCTCATGACCCTCGCTCGTGTGACGGATTGCATTGGGAGGATAACAGGCAGTAGTTGCCTGGTCTCGATGTCACCTGCGGCGGGTCGTCCGAATGGGCTTCTCTCGACCGGCGGGCATCGGACCACCCGCCGTCAAGTGGGTGGTCTCTCCGTCAGTCGAGAGCGGCCAGGGCCTGCTCGGCCGCGTCGCGGAGCCGCGCCGGATCGGGGTGGGCCCGGCCGAGCACCCGCATCCCCTGCAGGAGCACGAGCAGGAAGCGGGCCAGCGCCCGCGGGTCCTTGTCCGCCGACAGCTCACCCTGGGCCCGAGCCCTGGTCAGCGCGGAGGTGAGGGCGGTCTCCACGATGTCCCAGCTCGCCTCGACCCGGCGGGCCGCCTGCGGGTCACGGCCCCCGAGCTCGACCGCGGTGTTCACGACCATGCAGCCACGCCGATGCGGGTCGGTCGCCGACTCGTCGGCGTAGGCGCGCACCAGCGCCCGTACCGCGGGCAGGGCGGGACCCGGCTGGGACAGGGTCTCGACGACGCCACGGTCGCGGCTCTGCACGTAGCGTTCGTACGCCTTGAGGTAGAGGTCGTGCTTGCCGCCGAAGGTGGCGTAGATGCTCGCCCGCGCGATGCCGAGATGGTCGACGAGGTCGGCCATTGACGTCGCCTCGTACCCGCGCTCCCAGAACAGCTCCATCGCCTTCTGCAGCACGGCGTCCGGATCGAACTCCTTCGTCCTCGCCACGTAGGGACGCTAGCGATTGCAGATCGGTCGGTCAAATATCACGCTCTCATCAGGGTGATCAACCGCGGGGTCGCACCAGCGGAAGGAAGATGTCATCGACGATCTCCGTGATCGTCTCCTCGGGCA
This sequence comes from Actinoallomurus purpureus, assembly GCF_024055795.1. GTDB lineage: Bacteria > Actinomycetota > Actinomycetes > Streptosporangiales > Streptosporangiaceae > Actinoallomurus > Actinoallomurus purpureus. Next base: position 467,793 of record NZ_JAMXMY010000001.1, read on the forward strand.
CCGGTTGCAGCGTCATGAGCAGTTCGTGCCGGAGGAGGTCGGTCGCCAGCTCCGCGATCCGCGGCGTCAGCCGGGCGGGGTCGATCTCACCGCGGACGAGCACGACACCTTCGCTGTCCGGGCATCGATCGTCGGCGACGACGCCCTCGTGGACCTACGGCTGTTCCGCGTCACTTCATTCAGCGCTGCCGGAGGTCTGCTCTTCCTGTCGGGGTTCGTGCTGTACGGCGCCATGCTGCTCGTCCCGCTGTACTTCCAGCAGGTGCGCGGGCAGGACGCGTTCACCGCGGGCCTGCTGATCGCCGCCCAGGGCGTCGGCGCGCTCGTCAGCCGGGGGCCGGCTGGCATCCTCACCGACCGGATAGGCCCACGATGGGTGGCGTTCGCCGGACTCGTCGTTGTCGCGGCGGCCACCGTGCCGTTCGCCTTCGTCACCACCGATACCCGCGAATGGTGGCTGGTCACGGCGCTCGTCGTCCGCGGGGTGGGACTGAGCGCGGTGACGGGCCCCGTCATGGCCGGCGCCTACCTGGGGCTCGACCGCGCGGCGGTACCCCACGCGAGCATCATCACCCGTACGGCGCAGCAGGTCGGGGAATCCTTCGGCACGGCCGTCCTGGCGGTGGTCCTGCAACGCTCCATCGCGGCCCACGCCGACACAGGCCCGGCGGGCCGGGCGAGGGCGTTCGACGTCGCGTTCTGGTGGTCGATCGGATTCACCGCCGTGGCGATCGTGCTCGCATTGTGGCTCCCCACCGGCTCTGAGGACTGAGTCATGCGGATATCGCCTCGCCGATCGGACGATCTTGGGACACTGGGGCACGTCCCGCCGAGAGTCCGGTAACGGAGGAGCACCTAATGCCTACCCGTAAGAACCTGTTCGACGACATCGACTCCATGGACCCCGACCGGTACGCCTCCCACCTGGCCGAGGACGTCGTCATGCGGTTCGGCAACGCGGAGCCCGTCCACGGTCGCCAGGCCGTCCGCGACACGTGGGCGTCGTTCTGCACCGGCATCGCGGGGGTGTCGCATGACCTCGTCGAGCAGTGGGACGCCGGTCCCGCGACGATCGCCGAGTCGAACGTGACGTACACCCGCAAGGACGGCAGCACCGTCACCGTCCCGGTCGTGACGATCTACCGCTCCAGCCGCGACGACGGCCTGATCGAGGATTACCGGATCTTCATCGACCTGGCACCGCTCTTCGCCGAAGGGTGATCCCGGCGAAACGGAAGAACAGCGTCAGCTCCCGGTCGGATGATGCCCGGACCAAGATGTCCGAGGCGTTTCCGGCACCTGCAGAGTGCCGCAGACGCAGGCCGGGTGGACGCTCAGGCGCTGGTAGGGCAGCCGCAGATGGTGATCTTGCTGGTTGGGTGTTGGAGAACGTGCGGACAACCGCAGAGTGAGGTTGATGGTTCAAGTGCGCAGCGTCATCGTTGGCGAGTTGCGGGGCCCGAGGCGCAGGTGGTCGAGCCTTCGAGTTGGGTGAGTTTCCTTGGCCCGGCCTCGTCGGGCAGCGGTGTGAGTCCGGCCGGGAGCGCGGTGCCGATGGCGACCGGGCGAGTAGCACTCACGGGCTCATGATTTTGCTTCGTCCTGCCAGCTCCACCGGTTCACCGCCGAACAGCAGGCCCTGAACGGTTAGGAACTCCGCGCTTGCCATCCCTACTGAGGCGCGCCCGGTCACGCCCTGTTCGAGCAGGGCACGAGCCACCATGGCGGCTCCTCGATGTCGCGGTGGCCGCCAGCCTCGGCCGCGTACCGTCCAGATGCCCGATCTGCCGAACACGCCCTTTTCCAGGGACCGTAGCCACGCGGGCAGGTCTGCTGGTGCGCAGGGCGTGTACAGCTGTGGGCACAGCAGCAGCGTGATTCTCTCCCGCAGCGAGTGGGCCGGGTGGTCGGCTTCGATGAGCAGTTCCTCCGCAGTGACCTGGAGGGGCGGTTCCGCGCCGGGCGTCCTGGTGACGGCGAGGCGGGCGTCGGGTGGCAGGCGGACGTCGCCGGGTCTTGGCAGCGGCTCGGCCCATCGAATCGCCCACCCGCGGCCGAGTTCGACCATCAGCGTTTCGTACACGTGGGCGAGGTCGCCGAGCGATCGGAGCGGGAGCGGCGTCGTGTCCCGTGGATGGAACAGGCGGACCAGGTCGTCCACGAGCTGTACGGTCTCCCCGCGGAGGTTGAGCGTCTCGTGTCCCCACCCGGTGACCCACAGCAAGTACTCGTCCGAGCGGACATGTCTCTTGATCTCGACCGGCTGGGGGTACCGCGCGCGCACGCTTCCCGGGTCGTAGTCGGGCGGTGCCGTACCGAGCATCCCGGCGAGCGCGAAGAGTAACCGGCGAAGATCACGGCCGTCCCGCAGCGTTGCGGGCAGCGGCCAGTTCGACACGCGCGTGCCGGGCATGGTCACCTTGATCCAGTCGGTCTTGACGCGGTCGAGTGGGGTCGCCCACAGCCACCACGAATCCGGCGAGTGGACCGTAAAGCCCACCTCCAGCACGTTGTCGCCGGCGAGATCGGACACCAGGGTGTCGATCGTGCGGGGGTAGGTGTAGCTGATCTTCTGATCGTAGGGGCGGCCGTTCGGCGGTCCGCCAAAGCGCGGTGTCTTTTCTCCGCCGCGCTGCACCGAGAATCTCTCGGGTGATATGGCGAAGCGGTCGAAGATCTCGGCCAGCCAATCCTCAAGGGCTCCGGATCCAGCCCGCCAGCTCAACCGATCCACTCGGCATCCCACCTGTCCGCGATCACCGTACATCCTCGCGGTCAGAGCAGCCAGCGGCCCAGAGTCGGGCAGCCGCCGGTAGGGATCTCTTTTCGGTACTGGACACACCCGCTCTGGAGGATATGGACAACCCTGCTGCTGCACTTCATTACTTCACGATGGCGGTCGACGCGGGAATTCCGGCCGGTCGGCAGGGTCTGGGTCAGATGGTGGCCAAAGGTATACGAACAACGGAATTGGGAGAGCGTTCTCAGGGCTAGTCATTCTCGCTCCGGCCCCGGCAGCGAGGCGTGATCCGGGCGTAGTCAGCGACGCGGAATGTCGGCCAGTATGTCTTGTGCGGGACCGCTCTCGCCAACATCTCGAGAAGGTCCGCACCGTGTAGCACCCGGATGGTTCCCTTGCCGTCCGCCTCGACGTTGTCCACGACGTACAGGTAGTAGTGCTCGGGGTCGGCGAGAGCAGCCGTAAGCTGTGAATGCTTTATCGGAATAGGAATGCCGCGCGCCGAGCCACTGACTGCTTTCACCTTGATGGGCCGAACCGACACCTAGGCAGACGACATGAAAAGTAGGCGCTTCCCTGTCGCTGGAAAATGTGTTCCTACGACGAGAGCCACTCAGCAAGTTGTTTTATCTGTTCGAATAGCTCGTTTCCTGCGACCCCGACGAACAGGCCCTCTCCGACGCGAACGACGACGTTCAGTGCTTGACGCACCTTGGAAATAGGCAAGTCGGGTTGATTTACTGCCTCGTGGATTACTTGCACCGCAGTGCTCAGTGCTTGCGGATCCGACGTCTTATAGAAGTGGGCACTCTGCGCTTCTAGGAGCTGACTAACCTTGGCCAGGAGGTTGCGCACCTCCAGACGTTCATCGCCACTTGGCGAGTTATTGAACACATTGCTCCCGACATTCGAGCGATGAAAATGGGACTCGCCGATGAAGTAGTTGTAGTTGTGGTTTGTCACGGTGTCGCCTTCCGCTGGTGGGTCCATTTCTTTGCGGTCTGCGTGAACGGCGATCGCGGCGGCCGCCTGCCCCAGCGTCGGCACCAGCACGGCCGGGCCGAGGTCCTCCAGGACCATGCCGAGGCTGTCCCCGCCAGAGCCGAGCCTCGGGTCGTACACAGTGGCGGATGCCAGCAGGCCCGGCACGGGCAGGCCGTGCGCGGCCGCATGGGGCAGCACCAGATGTTCATCCGTGAACGGGCCCCGCGCGTGCTTGAAGATCAGCGTACGGTCGCCGTCGAGCCGCAGGCGTTCGACTCCGGACATCTCCCAGACCCGGATCGACTCGCGTCGTACGTCGCCGAGGCGGAGCTCGGTGCACAGCTCGGCGAGCAGCGTCTCCACGTGGGCAGGATCCACGTCTCATCCTCTCGGTGAGTGGGGCGGCGAGGGTCACTTCCACTCGTCGCCGTGGTGAATTCGTCGGGCTATCTCAGAAATGCGAGGTCACGACGGATGCGTAAACACCTCCGTTCGGTTGGCCACGGCTTGAGTCGGTCGCGGCTGCGGAGAGTTCCCGGACACGAGGCACCGGGGGAAGTGGCCTCGCCTGCGCCACGGGGAAGACGCCGCCGGTTCGATCCGCAGCCGCGAGATCAGGGCGGCGCGGCCTGCAAGCCGGCCAGGACCTCAACCAGCACGGCCGGGCCAGGTGCGCTGGCTTGCCGTGACAGCGTGACGAGCCACCCCTCCGGATCGCCGAGGAAGTCCAGCGCGTTCGCCGCGCGACGGGCGTACGGACAGACGCCCGCCACACCACAGACGCGGCACCCGCCGTCGACGAGCGCGTGAGCGGCCAGCGTCGTGATCGCCGTCCGGCGCAGCAGCTCAGGGTCGGTCAACATGAGCCCTCCATCTCGCTGCGGCGGCGCGCCAGCTCGGTCTGGGCGAGGATTTGCTCGGCGACATCGACTACGTCCGCGACAGCGACGCGGACTCGCCCCGCAGCGCCCTGCCAGGAGTAGGTCCCACGGCCGAACCACACGGTCAAGCCGGACAGGGACAACACGGCCTCGTGCTCGCAGGCTCGGGTGATCAGGTCACCGACCCCGCGGGCTTGCAGCAGTTCGGCCAACCGGCGAATCGCCTTAGCCGGGCTCACCTCCACCAGAGCTGGAGCCCGCACAGGTTCCGGTACTGGCAACGCGACCCAGACTGCTGTCCCTTTAAGCCGCTGCTCGCCGAGACGGGATCGGCTCGGGTGCAGCCCCCACCCGCCGCCCGCCTCCTCCGCCAGCGCGGCGATGATCTGCAGGCCACGGCCGTCCACGCCGGCCACGTCCAAGCCGTTCGCCGGGACCGAGACTGGTTGCACCCAGAAGTCACCGGTGTCGAACACCGTCACCACCAGCTCAGGCCGCCTGCTCCCACGTACATACAGCCAAAGCTCTGGAAGTCCCGCCACCGGATGGCCCGCGTGGTGCACCATGCGGCCACCACCGTGCGTAAGAGCGTTGGTCGTCAATTCCGCGGTGACCACCACAAGATCGTCGACGCGTTCGGGCGTCAAGCCGAGTCCCCTGGCCACCGTACGAACCCGCAGCCGAGCATGGCTCACCGACTCCGCGCTTACCGGCAGGGCTGTTGCGAGGCAGGCACCGGACCGCACGGCGGCCGATACATCAGGTGCCACCCCCATGCCGCTCATTGCCTGCTCCGGGGCGGCGGCGTCCGGCAATACGGACGTGATGGAGACACCACCCGTGCGATGGTCTCGGCGGTCTGAGCGGCTCTGGTGGCCAGGCAGATCTTTGCGCCCCACGACCAGAGGAAGTAGATACCCTCGCTACATGCCCTGCAGGAGACCAGTTCGGCGAAACACTCCAAACCGGGCTCCCATGCCTTGACCTGCGCCGGGTCACGTCGAATGCTGGTTGCCAGGTCGATGGCATCGCAGGACGTAGCCAATTTCTGGCAGTAGCCATCAAACGAGTTCGGCGTCATCGAAGGTCCCTGCAGCCATCGAAATCGAAGATGCCCCGGCAACGCCCGCCGGGGGATTCGTGGAGTCGTGAGTCAGTAGCCTTCCAGCGAGCGCGAGCTACCCTCGACATCGAGGTCCCTCCATTCAGAGACGTCGCAGTTGGCGCGGCGTTATCGGCAAGCTGAGTTGTGGTCGGTCGCTTCCTGCAAGCGCGATCGGGTGGTGGTCCGGGCGGAACTGAGGAGGCCGGCTCCAAGGATCGAACCTCTGTCGGGGAGGCTGCGCCCTACACCATCCCAGTCGCCCTGATGTCAGTGAGCATGCCGCCCCCTGGCTGACCTGCAAACATGAGAGATTCACCTCATGGGGTGAGGGCTATTCGCCGTCCCTGAGGGGTGATCAGTCACCGCGCCCAGGCTCCAACGCCAACCGCGCAAGGCCGCCGGCTCTCCCTGTGAGCCGTTCTCCATCAGGGGAGAGAAACTCTCCCCTGATTATTCGTCGCTTGATGATGCCATCACGCTCTTGCCTGGTTACCGTGGTCTTATGTCGGAGAAGTCAGCCGCGGCCCAGGCGACGGTCAGTGAGACGCACGACCTGCCTTGCGCCGAGCGCCTGCGCATGCAGGTTCTTATCACGGAGAATCACGATACTTCGACTCCAATCCCCTCAACCCTGCGTGGGCGTATCGCGCATGCGATCCATCAGTGCTGCGGCCATTCGCTACTAAAATGCCATCGTCTGGCAAATGGGTGGACTGCTCTTAAAGCCGTTGATGAGTTCAATGCGATGTGCGAACGCAATAAATTAAAGCGTCGCGGCCTCACCGAACGATCTTGGCGGCAGTGGGAGGCAGGCGATAGGCCAGACCGTGACTATGAAGACCGACTGTGCAGGCTGTTCGAAACAGGACCTGTTCAGCTTGGGTTCGCCAGAGACTATTCTCGAGAAGAGAATCAATCGACGCTCTTTGCAGGCACCCAAGTATTGTCCGACCCCGCGAAAGTGCTCTGGCACTCCACGGGAGATGGGCTCGATGGACGAGTCATGTACGGTCTGGTAGCAGGCCGCTCAGAAGAGGAATTTATAATGGCAGCAGCGCGCGATTCGGCGCAATTCGGCCAGAAGGCAGAGCGAACAAACGTCGGGCCGCACACGCTCAATCAGTTCGAGGCAGACATTCGGCGAATCGTAACCACCTATCCTAATCGTCCGGTATCCCCGACCTTCCTTGAGGTGCTGGAGCTACGCAACCGCGCGTTTGAACTGATTGAGGGTCGGCAATTCCCGAATCAAAGCCGAGATCTTTACCTCATCGCCGGAACGCTATGCGGCATCCTCGCCAACGCTTCATTCGATCTCGGTTATCTAGACGCAGCAGAGACGCAGGCGAGGACGGCCTATCTTTGCGCGGAGCTGGCCGCGAGCAACTGGTTGCGCGTGTGGATCCGCGGCATGCAGTGCCTCATCGCCTACTGGGACGATCGCTTTGCCGATGCGATCGATCTTGCCAGTTCGGTGCGCGACCTCACTCCTGAGTCGGGTAGTGCTGCTATACGCCTGGCATGCATCGAGGCACGGGCGCATGCGCGGTTGCAGAATGCCGAAGGCACGGACGCTGCTCTGCAGCGAGCGGAGGCAACGCGTGACGAGGTGCGTCGAGACGACGAGTTCGGGGGGATGCTGGCCTTCCCCTTGGCCAAGCAGTTGTTGTATGTCTCGACCTGTAGCGTATGGCTGGCAGATGAGCACCGTTACCGTGGTGCGCGTGAGCGTGCGGCGGAAGCCATCGCCCTCTATGAGCAGGCGCCGTCGCAGGAACGCTGGCTCGGGGAGCTCTGTCTGGCGCGACTCGATCTCGCCTCCGCTCGGCTGGGGCTAGACGAGCTCGATGGTGCCGTGGAAGAGCTACGAACCGTGATGTCCACTGCGGCTAGGCGTCGAACGGACAGCGTAAGAAGGCGGATGCGGCAAGTGAGTTTTCAACTGGAGCGGCCTAGATTTCAGACCACAGCGCTGGCACAGAGCGTGCGGGAGGAGATCACCCAATTCTGCGCGGCGTCGACGACGCCGACGCTCCCCGGCGGGGCCACGTCATGACGCCCCAAGTAACGGTAGGGCTTTTGCATCCTGGTCGGATGGGTGCCGCCGTGGGCCGTCAGCTGTCCGAAGCGGGCTCGCGTATCCTGTGGTGTCCGGTCGGCCGAACTGCGGCAACAGCCGAGCGAGCGGCAGAGGCTGGCCTGGAGCCGGTCGGTGACCTAGCCGACCTGGCAGCCTTCAGCGATGTGCTGATTTCGCTGTGCCCGCCGGCAGCAGCCGTTGAGGTGGCGAAGGCCGCAGTCGAAACCGGGTTCGACGGGATATTCGTTGAGGCCAATGCGGTCAGCCCGGCGCGCATCCGTCATATCGCGGGTCTGTTCACGTCCGGTCGTGTGCTCGACGGCTGCGTGATCGGGCCTCCTCCACCGAAGAAGAGCGGGACACGTCTGTATCTATCAGGAGCCTCCAGGGAGATTGACGAGATCGCGGGCTTGTTCGCTGGAACCGCAGTGGAAGCCTTCACCATCGAAGGAGACGTCGGCCAAGCGTCGGCTCTCAAGATGGCGTACGCGTCCTACAACAAGGCCGTCGGCGCGTTGGCTGCGGTTTCTCATGCTCTGGCGGACGCCTATGGTGTCGGCGATCACCTCCTGACCGAGGCGCGACGACTCGCACGGGATCAACTGTCCGATCCGGGTTACCTCCCCAGCGTCGCTGCTCGGGCGTGGAGGTGGGCACCGGAGATGGAAGAGGCCGCCGCGGCGATGGCCGAGGTAAGTCTTCCCAACGAACTCGCCATGGGCGCCGCAGCGGTCTTCGAACGCTGGAATCCTGACCGGGACAACTTCGAAATCGCACTACCCGATGTCCTTGACCACCTGCGAACCAAGGACGAGTGAATGGCCCCGATCGTCAAGCGCTCAGCGCGCGCCATCCTGATCGACGACAAAGACCGCCTCGTGCTCATCAAACGCACGCGCCCAGGCCAGCCGGTCTACTGGACAACACCTGGTGGTGGAATCGAGCCGGATGATCCCTCGCCTGAGGAGGCGTTGCGACGAGAGCTTCACGAAGAGCTCGGAGCGACCGCTGGTCCCTGCCAGCAAGTTTTCCTGTTCAGCTCACCGAAAGACGACGGCGTAGCGGTCCAACACGTCTTCGTGGCGCGGCTCATCGAACTTGACCTCGCACGACGGGACGGCCCCGAGTTCGACGATCCCTCGCGCGGAGGATACGACATCGACTTCATCGAGCTCTGCGATGAAGCGGTGGCTGCTACGGACCTGAAACCCGAAGGGCTGAAAGAGTTCATTCTGGCGAACCGGGACGCCCTGCTGGACGCCGCCAGCGCATGAACACCGGCCCGGGGAAACCAGGCAGCGTCTCCAACCGCGTGCTGGTCGAGCCAAGCACCTCGCGCAGCGCGATGGTCTCTCCGGGCCACTTGGCGTGCCCGACTTGGTCGAAGGCGAGCACGCTGCCCTCAGTCAGGTATGGCTGAAGCATCATCAACACATCGCGCGTCGGTTCGTACAGGTCCAGGTCGAAGTAGGCCATGGCGACGATCGTCTGCGGGTTCGCCTCAAGATATTGGGGCAGTGCTTGTCGTACGTCCCCGGCGCAGGTGTATGTCCGACGAACGTGACTCAGCGGTTCCGTCGACTCATGGGCGGCCAAGACCTGGTCAAGGTGCTCCTCGTAGCCAGGGGTGACGCTCAGTCCGCCGACCGTGGCGTGGCGACTTCCCTGATCCAGCTCGGAAGTGTTCGGGAAGCCGGCGAACGTGTCGAAGCCGATGATTCGCCGGTGCACGTTGTAGGGCTCGTACAGAGCGCGCAACGCCGTCAGCACGCCCAAGTGCCTGCCCCAGCGAGGACCGAATTCCACGATCACTCCCGGGGCGTCCTTGATCATCCGGTAGAGCGAGTCCATCGCCAGCAGGTCCATGAGCTGTTTCCGGCCGAGGTACAGGCCGAGGTTGTCGATCAGTTCCGCTCGTGGGATCGGGGTTTCGTGCAACAGCTCGGCCAACGTTCGGCGAGCGTGCGCCTCATGTGGACTCTCGTGAGGCAGGCGGCTTCGAGGTTCCGTGGGGTCCATGCCCCTTATCTTGATCTACTGGGAAATTCGGTAGATCGGTTAGCCTCCACGATCCGGCGGGCTCGATCGTGAACCTGCGCGCGAACGTGAACATATCGGCCGGATCGTCGATTCCCGCGCTTCGTGCCGCGATGCAACCGATGAACACCCGATGGGATACGACCACGATCAAACCGATCCGTTCAGCCAGAGTCAGTACGTGCACGCGGGCGCTTTCGGCCCGGTCGGCCAACGCGCGTAGGCTCTCCCCACCGGGCAGAGCGTCGTCAGGCTCGGTGAGCCGACGTCGTTGCCAGGCCCTGTACGGCGGGGGATATTCGGTAGGTTCCCGGCCGAGAACACAGCTGGGAGCCCGCCACTCGGCCAGGCGCTCATCCGGTGGGGCCACGGGTACCTGCCAGCGGTCACTGAGGATCGCTGCACTGGCGACGGCTCGCCGGAGGGGACTTGTGAGAATCAGCGTGACCGCCTCACTGTGGCTCATGGCTGCGGCGATTACTTCCCGTTCGCCCTGTTCGGTGAGGGCACTGTCCGGGCGAGCGTGAGCACGGGGCCGTCGCAGCCCGTCCTCGCAAGTCCCGTGCCGGAGCCAGATGCTGGTCACGCGAGGAACCAGCCGCCGTCGACGGTCAGGCTCTGCCCGGTGATGAAGCCCGCTTCTCTCGAGGTCAAGAAGGCAACGGCGGCGGCGACATCGTCCGGGTGACCACGACGTTTGACGCATTGTCGGGCCAGCTGCCGTTCGACCATGGCATCGTGGTCGGGAACGACCGCCCGCTCGGCCTCAACTTCGATCGAGCCGGGCCGGACAGTGTTCACGGTCACGCCGTACGCGCCCACTTCGCGGGCCAGTGCACGTACAAGGCCTTCCATTCCGCTCTTGGCCGTGATGTACGGAGCGAGGTCGACTCTGCCGATCTGTGTCAGGACAGAGGATACGGCGACCACGCGCCCATAACGGACTTGGATCATTGATGGCATGACCATCTGGATACAGGCGACGTGGGCCAAGAGATTGAGCTCGAGGGAGTGTCGGAACACCGTAAGGGCGGCGTCGATCCATCGGACCCGCGGGTAGGCGCCAGCGCAACAGACGAGTGTGTCGATCGGGCGATCGGCGATCGTGCTTCGCAGCCTGTCTCGCGCGGCTTCGCCCGTGAGATCCCCGTCGACCATGATCACATCAGATCCAGCTCCTCGGGCTCGTGCGGCGACGCATCGGAGATCATCATCGTCGTTGAGGTGAGTGATGACTAGGTCGTGGGTTACGGCGAGCCGCACGGCGACGGCGGCTCCGATGCCGGAACCGCCTCCGGTGACCACGGCTATAGGGCGCTCATTCACTGGGTTTCCTTCTCCCGGCTGGCGATGTCAGCGAACAACTCGTCCACGCTTAGGCCGGGCGAGAGGACCTGAGCCAGGTACGCGAGCGAAAGGGCCGCGTCGGCCGTGTTGAGGTCCGCGAGGTTGTAGACCCCGAGGATGCGCATTACCAGGTAGGGCCGGAGCCATTTCATGACACAGCTAATGCCGATCTCAGCAGCAATCGGCCTGACCAGCTCGTTCAGATACCGCGCGATTACGTGTCGGCGAGCCATCGAGGCGCGATGGTGGTAGTCAATGGCGAGAGAGCTCCCAGACAGCCGGAACTGAACGGCGGGTTTATTGAACACCATGCACGCGAACGTCGCCGGGTGGTCGGCAAAGGCGGAGGTGTTGTATGCCGGAACCAGCCAGCCGCCTTGGATCAGCTGATACCAGAGGAAGCCAGCGAATTCTCCAGCGAGGGCGTTGATACCGCCGGTGTCGTAGTCGAACCAGATGGGGCCCGGCCCGAGGTTGACGTCGGTGGGGTCGCCTTGCGTGAGCCCGGCCCAAACAGTGTGTTCGGAGCAGTGCGTACGCCGGAGCCACCGGATCGTCGCGGAAAAGTCGATGCGATGGGGCTCCCCATTGACGACGAGGCGCAGTGCCCGAAGCTGCGATGGTCGAACAGAGTCACCGCCCGGAACGATGAGGAGGTCCGGGTCATGCCTGTAGTAGCGATCGAGCCGGCCTCCTTCGGCAGCGCGGTCGGCGTACAGCTTCGTGACGGTGTCCTGCGGGCGTGCACGCCGCAACGTCTGGTGGATGACCGTTTCGTATCGGCTGAGGAGAGCAGTCACCGTCTGATCGAGGTGACCGACGTGGCCGGTCAGATCGGCGATATTGATGTCGTCGAGAAGCAGTCCGCTATCACCCCGGTCATCACCGATGCGCTCGTATGCGTGGATGGCGTAGCGCCTGAACGTACGGTGGCCGACAAGACGGGGCACCTCATAGCGGTCGCGCAGCCGCCGATGGCCAGCGATCTCCGCTGCTGCCTCCTGCAGGTTCGGCAAGATCTTGACAAACAGCCGACGATCACGCCAGTCGGCATGAAACGTGTGGTTTGCCGTAAATTTGCGATGGTGGCCGATGTGCAAGGAGCTTCACCACCATCCGGCACAGCGACCAGCGAGCCATGCGACGCCGTCAGCTGGGAGACGATGAATATCACTGGCGGTGCCCCACAGCGAGTCGTCGAGGTGGTCGCGCACGGGGCAGGCGTCGGCGACGGCCATCATCTGTGAAAAAGCAGTCGCAGCGGCATGATGCCGAGCAGACCCGGTCGTCCACTTGGCGTAGGAGTGCCGTCCGTATAGTCCGATGACCTCGGGACCCCGGCCATCTGGCCCCTCGCAAAGCGCGGCAAGATGCGTCAACCCCGTGTCATTGCCGACGACAACGGCCGCGCTGCCGAACAGGTCGAGGCAGTCGACAGCGGGGAGCCCACCGTGCACTTCATGATCAATCGTCCCGAACTCGGGCAGACGGTGCGGGCTCGCCGTGTCAGCGGTGATGACGCTGAAACGCCATGGCGCGGCACGGCGTCGGACCAGCTCGACCGCGATCTCGGAGAAGCTCGCCGCGCCGTAGTCCTTCCGGTCCGGCCAGCTCGTGGTAGCGATGAAGACGACGTGGAACGGGTCCCTGGTGCCGCCCTGCGAGGTAAAAGCGGGGAGGCAAGCCCGCTGTTCCGGAAGCGGTAGGCCGAGCGCCTGCTCCAGATTCAGGTAGTAGCGCATGGGTAGGGCGGCGTGCACTTCGACCCTGCCGTCACCGAGATCATCGAGCCATGTGGCAGGACTCTCGGGTACGGCTTCGAAACCGACTGGTCGGGCGCCAGGTGTGCTGATCACGTGGCCATGGGGTTGAGAACTCACGTCCATGGGGATCCGGCATCGTTGGAACAAGGCCGCTCGTTGCCCTTGATAGTGCGGTTCAGGACCGCACTGCGTATCGATAAGCGCTTTGATGAGTCCAAGGCCGAGCAGTAGGTCTCCGAGTCCGCGGCCGCCCAGGTCCACTCGCCAACCCTGGCGTGCAAGCTGATCGGGCAGTTGCGTTGGGCTAGCTGGCCGTCCGCCGGCGCTGCGCCGATAGGGCAGGAGGCGCCCCAGCGGCGCTTGTTCTTTCGAAACAATGACCTGCTCGGCCCGGTGAAGCAAGACCGGGAGCGGTCGCCATGGCGTCACAGCGTCGTGAGGCTGCACAGCGTGAGCCCCTGCTCAGCCAGTCCGTTCCTGGCCATCCCCTCGGCGACCTCTACGAGGCAGAGCACGCCGACTACCGAGGCTCCCGCGCCATGAAGGGCGCCGACCAGGTTGGAGATCGTGTGGCCACTGGTGACTTCGTCATCGACGATGAGTACCCGTCGGCCGTGCAATGGCCCGTAGACGTATACATCGGTCCGGCGGGCGTGTGGCTCCTGAAAAGCGAACTTATGCGGAAGGTCGAGGTCTACCTTCCAGGCGAGCCGGTAGGGCGTGCCGCTCACCAAAGCGACCGCCAAGGCCGGCACGATCCCTCCGGCATCCAGGCCGAGTATGACGTCATGTGGTCCGTATGCGTGGTGTGCCCGCCAGCAGTGCCACAGCGCCGAGCCCACGTCGAGAAGATGTTCGGGAGGCACGTCGCCCCCAATACCGTCGAGAGCGTGGACAATGCGCACTCGCCGCATGGTCTCCGAATCTCCAAGACGGCGAACCCGGCGTGCCGGATAGGTCGATAGCGGCGTCATCGCCACGGACGGCTCCTTAGGCAGTGGTGATTTGCGAGGTGAACTTGACGGCTCCAGCCAAGGTGTCGTGGTAGCGCAGGATCCTGTCGGCAGCGTCGAGGATGCGATCGGCCAACTGGGCGTTGACCCGCCAATTGCCGGCCGCCATCTCGGTCAGACCTGGCAACACGACACGTGCACGAGGGTGAGCGACGCTGAACTGGTGGATCACGTCGTCGCTGTCGTCAGCGTTGATCTCATCAGCGCGCAGCAGGATCTTCATGACCAGGACGACGTGCTTGTACATGGACCGAACGTCCAGTCGAGTGGCCGCGACCAGGCGGCGCAGGGTCATGACAACCAACGGCAATTCTTCTCGGGACGCTCTGTCGTCCATCGCGGCACCGTGATCGGGCAGGCTGAAACCACGCCGGAGGTGCAGAATCCCCCGCCCGTCGCGGATCGCGAGTCGCAGTGCATGGATGACTCGCGGCGGAATTTGACCGGTCACTACCTCGCGGCTCGTGAACAAGCTGATGCCAAGCTTGACATCCGCAGGGCCGGGCATTCGCGTGATATGCCGCCTAATCCATGTAACGGGCAGTGTGTCTCGAATGACTAGCAGATCGATGTCGCTCCAACCAGGCTTCCAGTGTTCCCGCATCGTGCTACCGGTGGCGATGACCGCTGCTACCTCAGAGTCGGTCAGGTTCGCGGTAGCTTGACGGACCCATGATTGGACTACTGAATTATCGTCTCCATCGCTGACTACGTCCGGGTCGTAGACCTCAGGCTCGGCGGCCATGCTTTTGATGGCGAGCTTTAGTGCCGCGAGGCTGTAGTTATTGTCGATTATGAAGTCTGCGATATTGGCGATCCGATGTGCGCCGCGTTCAGCCTTCTCTCGGTCGCGGTCGCCGATGTCCTGGATGGATCGATCCTGCCTGATCTGAGGGTCGGCTTCGACAAATACCGTGCGACACGCGGCACCAAAAATATTCTTCAGGTGAAGCGTCGCTTCGTATCGATGTGCACTCTCCACACTGACCATGTCTGCTTTATTCGCGTGACAGAACCGGATAATTTCCTCTGCCAATGCCTGGGCTTGTGTTTGTTCGCCCCATTCGGTGTACGGGTCGGTGATGCCGGCGCGTGTGGCTGTGACGTCCAGTAGGTAGCCAATTTTCAATCGAGTTGTGGCATGCTCTGCCTTCAGTAATTCCCCAACGGTGCTCTTCCCGGATTCCGACATGCCGGCCAGTACCCAGAGTCGCTGCGGTTTATTCGCGGGAAACTGCTCAACTGAAACGTTGCAGTGGGCGAGACGCTGTCGAATTTCGTCTTGGATGGAAAGGATTGAACGATCGCCGCGGTCGACGATGAAGGAATACTCCCCCTGGCGTGCTTGGATGTTAAGGATACGTGCGAGGTTTCGCTGATAGTCTGCATACCAAGGAGAGCTTGGCGCCCCTTCGCGTGCCAGGGCTAGCGCGGCCTCTTCAAGCGGGTCGCTGGCATGTCGTAGCAGGACGTGCAACTCGAGCCTCTGAGCTTGCCTGGTATCAGGTAGCAACTCGACGACCCGATGCAAAGCCGACTCCGGGGAGAGTCGCTCCTTCACAGCTGCTGTAGCGGCGCACACGGCAATGAGCATCGGGTGACCGCGGTCCTCGAGTGCCAGCGTTCCGCTCGCTGTACGACGCGCCGTGTGACTTTCGAAGATTAGCCGAACATGCTCGGGCGTACTACTGTCCAGAAACCACCATCGAGCGAAATCACCTTCGGCTACCGTCTTCCACTCAGGGTTCCAGCGGTCGACCGTCCCAACATTGGTGGCCGCAGGAATCGCACGAGCGAGCCACCTCAAGTGTGTAGTCTTTCCTACGTTGTCCGCACCGTTGAGTGAGACGGTAAGCTCACCGTCGCTCATGATGACGTCCCATAGCTCTTAAGCAGCTTCCACCGCGGAACGCGTCTTCGTCCGTGGCGCAAATCACGGACCAGACAGTCATACGCCTCAGCTAGCTCTACCAGCTGCTTCAGCGCCTGGCGCGCAACCACATGGTCTGGAAATTGTTGATCCCCGCTGAGACGTCGGGAGCGTACCCAGGCGATACCCAGCCGGTCCACTACCGAGCCGAACGTCTCCGTGTGCAGCGGCGCATCCGGCACAGAAATGAATGATTTTTCGAACCATTGATTGATTTCCTCAATCATGGTGGCGCGCCTGGCGTTCATCGCATCGATCGCTTGCTTGGACGCCGCGACAGCCGTGATATCTGCCTTCGGCGTTCGACACATGTCCTCTGCGATCCACTGCTCGATATGCTGGTGAGCGAGCCGGCTAGCTAGGTGAAGGATCCCATCTCCTTGGAGATATCCCTCTTTCTCGAAGGAAGCTATGAGGTCTGCGGCCAGCGGCAGCCCAACGCGATCTACTCCAAGCTGACGTGCCATGGTCCCCTATCCCGCAGAAGATCCGACGGTTGTCTTAGGAGACTCCATTGAAAATTTGGTTTCTACTAGTGAGAGCTCTTCACTGCCACGTGAGAGACGCACACACCATCTAGCTAACCAGCCGCCGGATCGCCTGTGGATTCCTAAACCGCTGGAGCTGGTTCCCGAGCTGAGGGAACTGACGGGGGCGCTGTTCAAGATCACCGGCAACGATTCGGTTCCCAGGCCACGATCGGCCTGATCTAGCTTCGCGCCGGCCAGATCGTAGGCAACACCTACCTGACCGTTCTGCACACCGGCACCCTGCGCAGAGCATGGGAGTCGGAGGAGCGGATCACCGCGGTGGCGTCCTGGCGGGAAGCGCCGTACTTCACCGAGGCCGAGCGCGTGGCGCTGGTGGAGGCCGTGCTCCAGGCGTCGACACACGGCGAGCGGGTCACCGACGAGTTGTACGCCGAGGCGGCCGAGCACTACGACGCCAAGGCGCTGGCCACGCTGGCACTGGCGATCGGCCAGGTCAATTTCTACGTTCCGCTGGCGGTCATCGGCAAGCCGCTGCCCGGCAAGTCGCCCGCCGAGCAGTGGACGCCGATCTCCGCCGCCTGACACTTCGATGACCAGGTTCAGGGGTGCGACTGCGCGTTGCCCCCTGAACCTGGTCCCCGAGGTCCAACGGCCCTCGCGTGAGCAGCCGCTATTTGATCTGGGCGGCCGCCCACTCGGCCCACTCGCGGCGCATGGCGTTGAACCGCAGGCCGTACTCCAGGGCGATCCGGCCGTAGACGGAGAGATCGTCGTCGTCCCAGTCGATGGACTCGTCCAGCCGGCGCAGGTCCTGCTCGCCCTGCTCCGACAGCTCGATCAGTTCGGTGAGATAGCCCCGCGCCTGCTCGGGCGTCAGCACCCCGAGAAAGAACACCCGCAGGAGAATGTCGCTGCGGGTGTTGCGCTGTGGCTTGGTCTCGGTGAGCCAGCGCCGCAGCTCGACCAGCCCCTCGTCGGTGAGGGTGTACTCCTTGCGGCCGCGCGGACCCTCCGCCGCCACGCTGATCATCCCGGTATCGGCGAGCTTGGACAGCTCCGCGTACATCTGGCTCTGGGTGGCGGGCCAGACGTTGGCCAGCGAGGTGTCGAAGCGCTTGAGCAGGTCGTAACCGCTGGCCGGGTGCTCGGCCAGGAGCCCCAGGAGGGCGTGTCGAAGGCTCATGCCCAGCACTCTACCTTCCATTGTTGACATGTCGTCGCCGGACATTATAGTTTCGACATGTCAGAATAGGAATGTCGAAGCGAGTGGAGTCTCACCGATGTCGTACGTGCGCACCTTCCTCCCGTGGATCATCTTCGCGGTGCTGCCGTCCAGCCAGCGGCAGTGGGCCGCGCTGGCCGGCCTGGTCGTGGCGGTGGCGGTGATCGCCCAGCAGCGCAGGGCCGGGGCCGGCTTCGACGCACTGATCATCGAGCTGGGTTCGGCGGCCTTCTTCGCCGCCCTGGCCGTGATCGCCTTCGCCGATCCGCACTCGGGTGTGCACGACTACTCGGCGGCCCTGTCCTCGGCCACCCTGGCGGTCATCGCCGGGGTCTCGCTGCTCATCGGCAAGCCGTTCACGTTGGGCATCGCCAAGCGCACCACGCCCCGCGAGGTCTGGGGGCTGGGGCCGTTCATCCGGACCAATGTCATCATCACCGCCGTGTGGACCGCGGCCTTCGCCGTGACGGCCGCCGTGCTCGCGGTCATCGCCCACGCCGGGAACGCCCACTCGACGCCGGCCATGCTCATCCAGATCGCCGGGTTCGTCGTCCCGATGGTGTTCACCATCCGCTACGTCGCCGCCGTGCAGGCCAGGGCCGGTGCCCGATGACCGCCCTCGGAATCTCGTCGGTTACCACGCCCCGGTGAGGGTTTTTCATCGCAGCACCGATGAGTTGTCGCGCCGGGTGTCGTTACATGGTTCGGAACGTCGGTGACCGACCGACCCGATCCGAGAGGCCGCACCATGGAGATGAAACTCGAACTCATCGTCGTCCCCGTCGCCGACGTCGATCGCGCCAAGGCCTTCTATGCCGAGAAGGCCGGTTTCACGGTGGACGTCGACTTCAGCGCCGGTGAGGACTTCCGGGTCGTCCAGCTGACGCCGCCCGGTTCGGCGTGCTCGGTCGCGCTGATGAAGAACAAGGAGACGGCCGGCTCGCTGCAGGGCCTGCACCTGGTGGTGACCGACATCGACGCCGCGCGCGCCGAGCTCGCCGGGCGGGGTCTGGAGGTCGGCGACGTCTTCCACTTCGGCGCCGGGGGCCAGGCGCCGGGCCACGACCCCGAGCGCCGCGACTACGGCTCGTTCGCCTCCTTCAGCGATCCCGACGGCAACGGCTGGCTGCTTCAGGAGGTCCGGCGCGACGGAAGCGCGGCATGACCGCCTCCGAGGTCGCGCGCACGACGGGCCGGGCCGGCGAGATCGCGGCCGCCGTTGCGGGCGACGAACCGGCGTTCGCAGCCCTGACCGAGCGGCATCGGCGCGAACTGCACGTCCACTGTTACCGGATGCTGGCCTCCTTCGACGAGGCGGAGGACGCCGTGCAGGAGACGTTCCTGCGGGCGTGGCGGGGCCGGGACGGGTTCGACGGAAGCCTGTTGTTCCGCGCCTGGCTGTACCGGATCGCGACCAACGTCTGCCTCGACCAACTCCGGCGCACGTCGCGTCGTACGGTGGCACACTCCTTCGCCGAGGTGCCGTGGCTGCAGCCGTACCCGGACGGTCTGCTCGACGAGGCCGCACCCGCCGACGAGGGTCCGGACGCGGTCGTCGTCGAGAGGGAGACGATCGAGTTGGCGTTCGTCGCGGCGCTGCAGGCGCTGCCGCCGAAACAGCGCGCGGCGTTCATCGCGCGCGACGTGCTCGGAAGGTCGGCCGCGGAGACGGCGGGGCTGCTGGACACGAGCGTCGCGGCGGCCAACAGCGCGGTGCAGCGGGCACGGACCACCATGCAGCAGCGGCTGCCGGCGCGCCGCGCCGACTGGTCCACCGGGGAGCTGAGCGCTGCGGAACGCACGTTGCTCGACCGGTTCATCGACGCGCACGAGCGGTGTGACGCCTCGGCCGCCGTCGCGATCGCGGCCGAGGATCTGCGCATCACGATGCCGCCGTACCCCGCCTGCTACGAGGGCCTGGCGGCGTTCGCGCCGCTGCTCGAGCGGGCGTTCGGGGAGGATCGTGACGGCGACTGGCGGCTGGTCCCGACGTCGGCCAACCGGATGCCGACCGCAGCCAGCTACCTGCGCCGACCGGGCGACTCGGAGTTCCGGGCGTTCAAGTTCGACGTCCTGCGCGTCGAGGACGGCCGGATCAAGGAGATCACGACGTTCGGCCCGGCGCTCTTCCCGGCGTTCGGCCTTCCGCCGACGCTCTGACGGCGACGGGTGCCCCCGGCCATCGGCCGGGAGGCACCGTGCGGGCGCGGATCAGATTCCCTCGAGCCTTCGCGGGGACCGGCGGAGGTAGACCGCCCAGGTCACCGCGGAGCAGAGGGCGTAGTACGCGATGAAGGCGACGTAGGCGCCGTTGCCCGTCTTGTACGTCAGGAACGACTCCCGGAAGGCCAGATTGACCAGGACGCCGCCGAACGCGCCGATCGCGCCGGCGACGCCGATGAGGGCGCTGGACAGCCGCCGGGCCTCGTCCGGCGTCGGGGCCTTGGCGCGGAAGATGGCGGGGATCATCTTGTAGGTCGAACCGTTCCCGATGCCGCTGAAGACGAACAGCAGCACGAACCCGGTGATGAACAGCGGCAGCGACTTCTCGACGGAGGCGATCAGGACGATCGAGGCGCCGATCGCCATCGCCACGAAGTTCCAGAAGGTGACCTTGGCACCGCCGAGCCGGTCCGCCGCCCAGCCGCCGACGGGCCGGATCAGCGACCCCAGCAGCGGGCCGAGGAACGTCAGGTACGCCGCCTTGATCGGCGTGTCGAAGTCGGCCTTGAACTGCACCTGCAGCACCTGGCCGAAGGCGAAGCCGAACCCGATGAACGACCCGAACGTCCCGATGTACAGCAGCGACATGATCCAGCTGTGCGGATCCTTGATGACCTCGCGCATGGCCCGCTTGTCGTTGCGCATCCCGGTGAGGTTGTCCATCCACAGTGCGGCGCCGAGCGCGGCCAGCACGATGAGGGGAACGTAGATGCCGGCCACCAGCCGCGGGTGCTCCTTGCCCGCCGTCGCCAGCACCGCGAGGCCGACCAGTTGGACGACGGCCACGCCGATGTTGCCGCCTCCGGCGTTGATGCCGAGCGCCCAGCCCTTGAGGCGCTGCGGGTAGAAGGCGTTGATGTTGGCCATCGAGGAGGCGAAGTTGCCGCCGCCGACACCGGCCACCGCCGCGAGGATGAGCAGGGTGCCGAAGGACACGCCCGGCTTGACCAGGATCGCGACCGACACCGCGGGGACCAGCAGCAGCGCCGCGCTGAACATCGTCCAGTTGCGTCCGCCGAACCTGGCCACCGCGAAGGTGTACGGCAGGCGCAGGACCGCGCCCAGGGCCGTCGGGACCGTCGTCAGCAGGAACTTCCCGGCGGGGTCGATGTGGTACTCCGGGCCGAGGAACAGCACCAGCACGGACCACAGGCTCCACACGGAGAACCCGATGTGCTCGGAGAAGATGGACAGGACGAGGTTGCGCCGCGCGACCTTCGCCCCGGCCTCCTCCCAGAAGTCGTGCTCTTCCGGTCGCCAGTCCGCGATCCACCGGCGCCCGGCCGTGCCGGTGCCGGGAAGGCGTTCTTCGATGGTGGTCATTCGGTTCCTCCTGGCTGGGGTGCTGCGCCGAAGCTAGGAGGCGCCGGTTTCCTCGGTGTGTGTCGCGTAATGCGGCAGTGATAACTTCCCTGCACCCGTTGCGGGGCGTGCTGTGAGGACATGTTCATCGCACCGCAGGTCAGAGGCCCCGGTGATGTGCTTGTTGCGGGCCGGTAACACGCGGGACCTCGCGGCGAAACGCCTGAACCGCACGATCGACGCATGTCGCCCACGCCTACCCACTGCCCGTACTGCGCGCTGCAGTGCGGCATGCTCGTCGGCCCCGGCACGATCGCGCCGCGCGATGACATCCCGGCGAACGGCGGTGGAGGCGATGTTTCCGGGGGTGGGGCACTCTGCCAGAAGGGATGGACCGCGGGGGAGCTGCTGGCCACCCCGGACCGGTTGACCGTCCCGCTCATGCGGGCGCACCGGGACGCGCCCCTCCAACCGGTGACCTGGGACGCCGCGCTGGACCGGATCGCGGGCGAGATCCGCCGGATCCAGCGCGCGTACGGGAACGAGGCCGTCGCGGTGTTCGGCGGCGGCGGCCTGACCAATGAGAAGGCCTACCAGCTCGGCAAGTTCGCCCGGGTGGCGCTGCGCACCCCGAACATCGACTACAACGGCCGCTTCTGCATGTCCTCGGCGGCCGCCGCGCAGAACCGCGCGTTCGGCATGGACCGGGGACTGCCCGTGCCGATCACCGACATCGCCGCCGCCGACACGATCCTGCTGGCCGGCGGCAACGTCGCCGAGACGATGCCGCCGTTCGTCCGGCACCTCACCGCGCAGCGCGAACGCGGCGGCAGGCTGATCGTCATCGACCCGCGAGAGACTCCGACCGCCCGCCGCGCCGACCTGCACCTGCAGGTCACGCCGGGGACGGACCTGGCGCTGGCCAACGGGCTGCTGCATCTGGCGATCACGGAGGGCCTGATCGACAAGGCCTACCTCGACGAGCGCACCACCGGGTTCGGGGCGATCCGCACCGTCATCAACGGGTACTGGCCCGAGCGCGTCGAGCGGATCACCGGCGTGCCGGTGCCGAAGATGCGCGAGGCCGTGCGCCTGCTCGGTGACGCGGCGAACGCGCTGATCCTGACCGCGCGCGGCGCCGAACAGCACGCCACGGGGACCGACACGGTCACCGCCTTCATCAACCTGGCGCTGGCGCTGGGCCTGCCGGGACGTCCCGGTTCCGGGTTCGGCTGCCTGACCGGGCAGGGCAACGGGCAGGGCGGCCGGGAGCACGGACAGAAGGCCGACCAGCTGCCCGGCTACCGGAAGATCGACGATCCGGCGGCGCGCGAGCACGTCGCCCGCGTCTGGGGGATCGACGCCGGCGACCTGCCGGGGCCGGGGCTGTCGGCCACCGAGCTTCTGAACGCCCTCGGCATGCCCGGCGGGCCCCGTGCCCTGCTGATCTTCGGCTCCAACCCGGTGGTGTCCGCGCCGGACGCCGCCACGATCGAGGAACGCCTCGCGGCACTCGACCTTCTCGTGGTGGCCGACTTCGTGCCCTCCGAGACCGCCGCGCGCGCCGACGTGGTGCTGCCGACGGCGCAGTGGGCGGAGGAGACCGGCACGATCACCAACCTGGAGGGCCGCGTGCTGCTGCGCCGCGCGGCCGTGCCGAGGCCGCCGCAGGTGCGCGGCGACCTGGAGATCCTGGCCGGGCTCGCCGGGCGGCTGGAGGCGCCCGGCCGGTTCAGCGCAGAACCGGCGGAGGTGTTCGACGAGCTGCGGGCCGCCAGCGCCGGCGGGCTCGCCGACTACTCCGGGATCACGTACGAGCGGATCGTCGCCGAGACCGGGGTCTTCTGGCCATGCCCGGGTGAGGGCCACCCCGGGACACCGCGCGTCTTCCTCGATCGGTTCGCCACGCCGGACGGCCGCGCCCGGGTCGTTCCCGTCGAGCACCGGGGCCCCGCCGAGGACATCGACGCCGACTATCCGATCTACCTCACGACCGGGCGCGTGCTCGCCCACTACCAGAGCGGC
The DNA here is from genome assembly GCF_024055795.1 of Actinoallomurus purpureus. Taxonomy (GTDB): domain Bacteria; phylum Actinomycetota; class Actinomycetes; order Streptosporangiales; family Streptosporangiaceae; genus Actinoallomurus; species Actinoallomurus purpureus. The sequence continues at coordinate 490,936 of NZ_JAMXMY010000001.1, forward strand.
GCGCAGACCCGGCGGGTACGGGCGCTGCTGGACGCGTCCCCCGAGGCGTTCGTGGAGATCCATCCCGACCTGGCCGAGCGGCTGGAGATCGAGGAGGGGAGTGACGTGCGCGTCACGAGCCGGCGGGGCGGCGCCGTCGCCAAGGCGCGGTTCAGTACGGCGATCCGGCACGACACCGTGTTCATGCCGTTCCACTGGGCCGGGGCCGCGCGCGCCAACCTGCTCACCAACCCGGCCCTCGATCCGACATCCCGGATGCCGGAGTTCAAGGTCTGCGCCGTCCGACTGGAGAAATCGTGAATGAGAAGTGGCCCAAGAGCCTCGTGGTCGTCGGCAACGGGATGGCAGGCTCGCGGCTCGTCTCCGAGCTGCGGGCCCGTGACCGTGAGATGCGGATCACCGTGTTCGGCGCCGAGGCCGCGCAGCCGTACAACCGGGTCCTGCTGTCGAACGTCCTGGCCGGGATCACCGCGCCCGGCGACATCGGCCTGACCGATCCGGGCTGGTACGCCGCGAACGACGTCGACGCACGCCTCGGGGCGGAGGTCGTCGCGATCGACCGGGAGCACAGGACGGTGACCTCCGCAGACGGGAGGGCCACGCCGTACGACACGCTCGTGCTCGCCACCGGCAGCGCGCCGGTCGTGCCGCCGCTTCCCGGGCTGGACGCCGAGGGCGTCGTCGCGTTCCGCACGCTCGACGACTGCCGGTCCATCATGGACCTCGCGGACGGCGCCGAGTCGGCGGTCGTGGTCGGAGGCGGGCTGCTCGGCCTGGAGGCGGCCCGCGGGCTGGCCGGGCGGGGGCTGCGGGTCACCGTCATCCACCTCGCGGGGCACCTGATGGAGCGGCAGCTGGACGCCGAGGCCGGCGGCGTGCTGCAACGGACCATCGGGGACCTCGGGGTCCGTACGCTCGTCGGCGCGCGGCTGACCGGAGCACGAGCCGAGAACGGGCGTGTCACCGGGGTCGAGCTCGACGACGGCACGGTGCTGCCCGCCGACCTGGTGGTGCTGGCCTGCGGCATCCGCCCTCAGACGGGACTCGCGCGCGCCGCGGGCCTCACCGTGGACCGCGGCGTCGTCGTCGACGACCGGCTCCGCTCGGTCGACGACCCCGACGTCCACGCGATCGGGGAGTGCGCCCAGCATCAGGGCACCGTGTACGGGCTGGTCGCGCCCGCGTGGGAGCAGGCCAGGATCCTCGCCGACCTACTCACCGGCGGCGACTCCCGGTACGAGGGCTCGCGGCAGGTCACCCGGCTGAAGGCGGCCGGGATCGAGCTGGCCGCGATGGGGGAGACCGCGCTCGGCGACGACGAGGCGGAGGTGGTCCGCTTCGCCGACCCGACCCGCGGCACGTACAAGAAGGTCGTCATCAGGGACGACCGGCTGATCGGCGCGATCCTGATCGGCGAGACCACCACGGCGGGGCTGCTGACCCAGCTGTACGACCGCGCGGCGCCGGTGCCGTCCGACCGCCTGGGGCTGCTGTTCCACGGGCTGAGCCCGGCCACCCCCGCCGAGACGCCCGTCCGGATCCCGGACGCCGCGACGGTCTGCGCGTGCAACAACGTCAGCAAGGGGCGGATCCGCGCCTGCTGGGAGGCGGGCGCGCGCGACGTCGCCGACGTCGCCGCCGAGACCCGTGCCACCACGGGCTGCGGCGGCTGCCGCGACACGGTCGAGGGCATCCTCGAGTGGCTCGGCACCCAGGAGGTGACGTCTCCCCCCAGGTCAGGCCGTACGTGAGCGCCTTGTAGCACAGCGGTAACAAGCGGGACGCAGACGCGAAACGCCTGATCGTCAAGATCGAGGTCAAGCGGCGTCGGGGAGGACTGAATCGGATGACTGGCCGTCTTGTCGTCGTGGGGCATGGCCCGGCGGCGCATCGCCTCGTCGACGCGCTGCGGGAGCGGGACTCCGCCGACCGGTGGCAGATCACGGTGGTGGGGGAGGAGACCCGCACGGCGTACGACCGGGTGGCGTTGACGTCCTACCTCACCGAGGGCGCCGACCTCGGCTACCCCGCCCACGACGAGAGCGTGACCGTACGGACCGGGGAGCGGGTCACCGCGATCGACCGGGCCGCGCGCACGGTCACCACGGACGCGGGGGAGGCCCTGCCGTACGACGCGCTGGTGCTGGCCACCGGGTCGGTGCCGTTCGTGCCCCCGGTGCCCGGCGCCGAGCACGCCTTCGTCTACCGGACCATCGAGGACCTGGACGCGCTCCGGGTCGCGGCCGGGAGCGGCGACCTTACTATGTCAAGGCCGCGGGCCGGTGTGGTGGTCGGCGGGGGACTGCTCGGCCTGGAGGCCGCCCGCGCGCTGCAGGGACTCGACATGGACACCCACGTCGTCGAGGTGGCGCCCTGGCTGATGCCGCGCCAGCTCGACGAGGGCGGCGGCGCCATGCTGCGGCGCCACATCGAGGCCCTGGGCATGTCCGTGCACACCGGGGTCGGCCTAGAGCGGGTCGAGCCCGGGGCCGTGCGGCTCGCCGGGGACGTCGTGCTGGACGCCGACGTCGTCGTCTTCTCCGCGGGTATCCGCCCGCGCGACGACCTCGCCCGTGCGGCCGGCCTCGCGGTCGGGCAGCGCGGCGGCATCGTCGTCGACGACACCTGCCGCACCGACGACCCCCACGTCTTCGCCATCGGCGAGTGCGCCCTGATCGGCGGAATGGTGTACGGCCTGGTCGGGCCGTGCTTCACCATGGCCGAGGTGGTCGCGGACCGGCTGCTGGACGGAGAGGCGCGGTTCACCGGCGCGGACCTGTCGACCCAGCTGAAACTGATGGGCGTCGACGTCGCCAGCTTCGGCGACCCGTCCGCCGACGCCCTCGACGTCATCTACACCGACCCGGTCGCCGGGATCTACAAGCGCCTCGTCGTCAGCGACGACGCGCAGACCCTCCTCGGCGGCGTGCTGGTCGGCGACGCCTCGTCCTACCCGACCCTCCGCGCGTACGTCGGCGCGAAACTGCCCGGCACCCCCGAGCAGGCGCTGTTCGGGGGCACCGAGGCGGCGGGCGCCGCGCTGCCCGAGTCGACGATCATCTGCAGCTGCAACAACGTGACCGCCGGGACCATCCGCTGTGCGATCGCCGAGGACGAGCTCACCGACGTCCCCGCCGTGAAGGCCTGCACCAAGGCCGGCACGGGCTGCGGCAGCTGCGTGCCGCTGGTGAAGAAGATTTTCGACGCGGAGCTGACCGCCGCGGGCATCGAGGTCAGCAAGGCCCTGTGTGAGCACTTCGACCACAGTCGCGCGGAGCTGTTCGACATCATCCGGGTGCGCGGCGTCACGACCTTCTCCCAGCTCATCACCGAGCACGGGCGCGGCCGGGGCTGCGACATCTGCAAGCCGGCGGTCGCCTCGATCCTGGCGAGCCTCGGCAACGGGCACATTCTCGACGGCGAGCAGGCCGGCCTGCAGGACACCAACGACCGGTTCCTCGCCAACATGCAGAAGAACGGCACCTACTCGGTGGTGCCGCGCATCCCCGGCGGCGAGATCACGCCGGAGAGGCTCATCGTCATCGGCGAGGTCGCGCAGGAGTTCGGGCTCTACACCAAGATCACCGGCGGCCAGCGGATCGACCTGTTCGGGGCTCGTGTCGAGCAGCTGCCGCAGATCTGGAAGAGGCTGATCGACGCCGGGTTCGAGTCCGGGCACGCGTACGGCAAGGCCCTGCGCACGGTCAAGTCCTGCGTCGGCTCGACCTGGTGCCGCTACGGCGTCCAGGACTCGGTGGGCCTGGCCATCCGTCTCGAACTGCGCTACCGGGGCCTGCGTGCCCCGCACAAGATCAAATCGGCGGTGTCGGGGTGCGCGCGGGAGTGCGCGGAGGCCCAGAGCAAGGACTTCGGCATCATCGCCACCGAGAAGGGCTGGAATCTCTACGTCGCCGGAAACGGCGGGATGCGACCGCGCCACGCGGACCTGTTCGCCGGCGACCTGGACGAGGAGACGCTGGTCCGCTACATCGACCGGTTCCTGATGTTCTACATCCGCACCGCCGACCGGCTGCAGCGCACCGCGTCCTGGCTGGAGAGCCTTGACGGCGGCCTCGACTACCTGCGCGAAGTGGTCATCGAGGACAGCCTCGGCATCTGCGACGAGCTGGACGCCGCGATGGAGCGGCACGTGGCGGGCTACTCCGACGAGTGGCGCGCGATCCTCGACGACCCCGAGAAGATGCGCCGCTTCGTCTCCTTCGTCAACGCGCCCGAGACGCCCGACCCGAGCATCGCCTTCGAACCCGAGCGGGACCAGATCAAACCGGTGACGGTGGAGGTGACCCCGTGACCGAGACGGGGGCACCCCGTGAGATCGCCCCGGCCGGTGCCAAGCGGCCGGGCCGGCGGACTGAATGGAGCACACGATGACCGAGATCTGTGAGGCGCCGGCGCCTGCGGGCACCGGCACGCTGACCGCGACACGCTGGACCCCGGTGTGCGACTACGACGACCTGCAGCCGGAACGCGGCGTGTGCGCGCTGGTCGACGGCCGTCAGGTCGCGATCTTCCGCACCTACGACGGTGATCTGTACGCGCTGTCCAGCCATGACCCGTTCAGCGGGGCGAACGTCCTGGCGTGGGGGATCGTCGGCAGCCGGGGCGGGATGCCGACCGTGGCCTCCCCGATGTACAAGCAGGTGTTCGACCTCACCACGGGCCGCTGCCTGGACGATCCGACGGTGTCCGTGCCGACCTTCCGAATACGGCGCATCGGGGGCCGCGTGGAGGTGGCCGCGTCGTGAAGGACGAGCCACTGGCCGGATTCACCGTGGGCGTCACGGCGGCACGGCGTCATGAGGAGCTGTCGGCGCTGCTGGAGCGCAAGGGCGCCCGTGTCGTGTACGCCCCCGCGATCCGGCTGGTGCCGCTCGCCGACGACGCCGAACTGCTGGAGGCGACCCGCGAGATCCTGGCGGACCCGGTCGACGATGTGATCGTCACGACCGGCATCGGGTTCCGCGCGTGGCTGGAGACCGCGGACGGCTGGGGTCTGCGCGACGACCTGATCAAGCGTCTGGGCGACGTGCGCATCCTGGCGCGGGGGCCGAAGGCCCGCGGCGCCGTGCGGGCCGCCGGGATGGCCGAGGCGTGGTCGCCGGAATCGGAGAACTGCGAGGAGGTCCTGCGCCATCTGCTGGCGGAGGATCTCCGGGGCCGGCGGATCGCCGTCCAGCTGTACGGCGAGCCGACGCCGCAGCTGACCGGCACGCTGCGGCGCGCGGGCGCCGACGTGGTGGAGATCCCGGTGTACCGCTGGGCCCGCACGGACGACCCGACGCCGCTGCGCCGGCTGGTCGGGCAGGCCGTGGCCGGCACGGTCGACGCGATCACCTTCACCAGCGCGCCGGCGGTGTCCGCCACCCTGGCCGTCGCCGCCGAGGACAACCTCGAGGACCTGTTGCTGGAGGCGCTGCGCACCCAGGTGGTCGCCGCGTGCGTCGGACCGGTGACCGCCGCGCCGCTGGAGGAGCGGGGCGTGGTGACGGTCCGCCCCGAGCGGGCCCGCCTCGGCGCGCTGGTCCGGGCGCTCGCCGCCGAGCTTCCCGTCCTCCGGTCGAGCCGGATCGCCGTGGGCGGTCAGGTCCTGGAGCTGCGCGGCCACGCCGTGGTCATCGATGGGCAGCTGCGACCGATCGCGCCGGCGCCGATGGCGATTCTCCGGGCCCTCGCGCGCCGCCCCGGGCACGTGGTCTCGCGTGCCGAACTGTGCACCGTGCTGCCCAGCCGGACCCTGCCCGGCGGAGCGAGCCAGGGGCGCCCGCACCCGGACGAGCACGCCGTGGAGATGGCCGTGGCGCGGCTGCGCCGTGGCCTGGGGCGGAACGGCCTCGTCGAGACCGTGGTCAAACGCGGCTACCGGCTGGCCTGCGACCCCGTCCGCACCGAACCGGTCCCGCTCAGCGGCGCACCGGAGGCGGTGTGACGCTGAGCGGGACCGGAACTGACGGAGGTCGTCCGCGGGCTGCGCGCCCAGGGCGCACGCCGGATCGCGGTCGCGTCGTACCGGCTGGCGCCGGGCCACTTCCACGATCGCCTGGCGGCCGCCGGCGCCGACGTGGTCGCGCCTCCTCTGGGCGTGCACGACGCGCTGGCGCGGGTCATCCTCCGCCGCTACGACGAGGCGGTCACGGCCGCCGTCGCCGGGGAGACGAGCCGGGACCGTCGGGCGGTGAGCCGCGCAGGATGACGTGCGGCGGCCGCCCCAGGTCGAGGAACATCTTCACGTCGTCATAGCGCTCGTCGCCGACCTCGATGACGTTGGGCAGGCGGCCCCATTCGCGGAAGCCGAGGCGCTCGTAGAGCTCGATGGCACCGTGGTTGTTGCCCCGCGCTCCGAGGGTCAGCACCTCGATGCCGTTCGTGCGGGCGTGATCGATGAGGGCCTCCAGGACGCGCCGGCCCAGCCCGAGTCCGCGGGCCGTGGGGTGCGCCATGACCTTCTGCAGCTCCGCCTGATGGCGGAAGACGTCGGTGGCGCCGCGACGCCACAGGCCGCCGGCGGCCACCTCGCCGTCGAGGAGGGCGAGCGCCAGGGCGGCGTCGCCGGCCCGGGCCCGGTCGAGCACCTCGTTCAGCCACCGATCGGTCTCCGCCCGGTCGGGCGGGGTCAGCCAGCCGACGGCCCCGCCGAGCTCGACGACGGAGTGGATCAGCCGGTGCACGCCGGCGCGCAGACGCTCGTCGGCCGCGGCCGGCCAGTGGATCTCGATCTGGGTGCTCACGGTCGGTCATTCTCCCGCGTGCCCCCGGATCTCTCTGTGGCGGGGACCGGCCCCCGGCACGACGAAGGCCCGCCGGGAGCGGGTGCTCCCGGCGGGCCTTCGTGTGGTCGGCTCGGTCGGCTCAGCTGGCGAAGTCGAGCAGCGGCTGGGCATTGCTCGGGTGCCGCAGCTTGGACAGCGACTCCTTCTCGAGCTGGCGGATCCGCTCACGGGTCAGCCCGAGGTGCTTGCCGATCTCGTCCAGCGTCCGCGGCGTGCCGTCGTACAGCCCGAACCGCATCGCCATGATCTTCTCCTCGCGCGGGGAGAGCACGGACAGCGCGCGGCGCAGCTGGTCGGCCATCAGCTGCCGGTCGACCAGCTCGGATGCCTCCGGGCTGTCGGTGTCCTCGATGAGGTCGCCGATGCGCGTCTCGCCGTCCTCGCCGATCGTCGAGTCGAGGCTGATCGGCTGGCGGCTGGTCCGCAGTAGCTCCTGGACCTGGGCGGGGCTCTTGTCGAGCTCCACGGCCAGCTCCTCCGGAGTGGGCTCGCGGCCGAGACGCTGGTGCATGTCCCGCTCGATGCGGCTGAGCTTGCTCAGCATCTCCAGGACGTGGACGGGCAGCCGGATGGTCCGTGCCGAGTCGGCGAAGCCACGCTGTATGGCCTGCCGGATCCACCACATCGCGTACGTGGAGAACTTGTAGCCCTTGGTGTAGTCGAACTTCTCCACCGCGCGGATCAGGCCGAGGTTGCCCTCCTGCACCACGTCGAGCAGTGACAGGCCGCGATCGGCGTACTTTTTCGCCACCGAGACCACGAGCCGCAGGTTCGCCTCGAGCATGTGGGACTTGGCCCGGCGTCCGTCCTCGGCGACGAGCTCGAGGCCCTCGCGGTCGCTCGCGGACAGCTCGGTCTCGGTCTCCAGCTTGTGCTCGGCGTACAGGCCGGCCTCGATGCGCTTGGCGAGCTCGACCTCCTGCGCCGCAGTGAGCAGCTGCCGGCGGCCGATCGCCTTGAGGTAGGTGTGCACCGAGTCGCCCATGACCGAGGACTGGTCGTCCAGGTCGGTCGGGGCGTCCATTTCGAAGTCGTCGGACTCCGGCTCGGTGACGGGGGCGTCCACCACGTCGGCGGACTCGGCCGGGGTCTCCTCGGCGGGTGCCTCGGGCTCGGCCGAGGTCGCCGTGGTCTTGTTTCCGGCGGCCTTCGTCCTGGCGCCGGTGGTCTTCGCCGGGCTCTTGGCGCGAGAGGGCTTGGCCTTCTTGACAGTGGCCGTACCCTTCTTGGTGGACGTGGCCTCGGCCTGGTCCTCACTGGCCAGCCGGACTCCGGCGTCGGTCAGCTCGCGAATGATGGAGCGGCCCTGGGTGGGGGTGATACCGGCTTCCTGGAAGGCGTTCCGCACCTCGTCCAGCGAGAGGTGCCCCAGAGAACGGCCACGGTCGAGAAGCTCCTCGAGGGGCGTAGGCCCTGCGGACATGGTCGCAGTAGCGTTTCGCGGCATGAGGACACCTCCCTCCCTTCATGTCCTAGCGGTACGAGACGTATTGTCTGCCTTGCGTCGTGCTCTATCCTGAAACGCGCGGTTGCGTCCGGGTTGTTCCCGCAGAGCGAAAACTTTCACGCGGGCACGGACAGACGGACCGTAAAGTCCTGGTCTTCCGCAACCCCATAGGCTATCAGCCCACCGTCCGACCTGCGCAGCAGCGGGTCCGACAGGTCCTCCCCGGGTGTGACGAACACCACCCGGCCGCGAGCGGCTTCATTCCTCGGCTCCCACGTCAGGGACGGGTCCGGATCGTCGCGGCAACCGAGGTGCAGGTGGTCGCCGTCCCCCGGGTGCCGCAGGTCCAGTGGTCGATGACCACGAGGCCCGCCGTCCCCTCCGCCGGGGTGTCGGGGTCGTTGTACTTCTCGAAGATCCGCATCGCCTCGACGCACGTCGTCCGCCCGCGCACGACCTGAACCCTCGCGTGCCTCCCGGTCACGGTGGTGACCTGCCCGCACTCCGTCCCGGCCCGGGCCGGCTTCGGCTTGCCGGTGGGGGAGGGCGTCGGAGTCGGGATCACCAGGGACTGGCTCGGCCGCGCCTGCGGATGGTGCTCACTCGAGCAACCCGCGACGGCGATCAACAGCAACAGGATGAATGCAGGGCGTACCACCACGACCACGGATTCTTTCAGAGTCGCGGGCCCGTGGTGTCGCGGAGTCGTACGTCGGGGGCTCCTTCGCCCGATCAGGCTTCCACCGCGAGGCCGGGGAAGAGTTGACAGAAAATTCCACAATCTTCTGACAATCTAGGTCTTTATCGGCACGGCGTGAGCAATGATCATGACGAGTGTCCGTCTCCCTCGCATCCTCGCAAGGAGGCTCCGTGCACACCCGCCAACGCCCCCGCTCCTCCTGGCCGCCCCGGCTCGCCGTCACGCTCGCGGCCACCGCGTCCCTGGCCGGCGTGGTCGGCATCACCCCCGCCGACGCGTCGGTCTACGGCTCCTGCACGATCTCGCGGTGCGCCGACGCGCGCTCCGCCGACGCGACCTGGGCCTCCAAGGGCTATCCCACGACCAGCGGCTGGTACTCCTGGCCGGACGGAAAGTACAACTACACCGGCGGACAGTTCTACAACCGCGAGGGCGAACTGCCCAGCGGCGCCACCTACTACGAGTACGACGTGTACTCCCGGGCGAAGGGCGCCTCGCGCGACGCCTACCGGATCGTCGTCAACCGCAGCAGCGGCGTGACCTGGTTCTCGCCGAACCACTACACCGACTTCTACCAGCTGTAGCCCTGCCGGAATCCCCTGCGGATCACGCCTGGCGCAGACGCTCCAGGTCGGGTTTGCCGGAGGGGAGCAGCGGCAGCTCCTCGACGAGTTCGAGCTGACGTGGTGCGGCGTACGCGGGGAGCTCCGCGCGAACCCAGGCGCGGAGCTCCTCGAGGTCGGGCGGGTCGTCGCCGGGGACCACCACGGCCGTCACGCGTTCGCCCCACTCGGGGTCGCCGCGACCGACCACGGCGACGTCCCGTACGGCGTGATGGCGGGCCAGCACCGCCGCGACCTCGCCCGCCACGACCTTCTCGCCGCCGGTGACGATGACGTCGTCGGCCCGGCCCCGCACGCGCAGCCGCCCGTCCTCGATCGCGCCGAGATCCTGGGTGACGAACCACGCGCCGTCGCGTACGGCGGCGGTCGTCTCCGGCCGCAGCCGGTAGCCGGTGAACAGCACCGGGCCGGCCAGCCGGATGCGCCCGTCGGCGCCGATGTCGACGGACACGCCGTCGAGGGGGGTGCCGTCGTAGACGCAGCCGCCGCACGTCTCGCTCATGCCGTACGTCGTGAAGATCCGGCCGCCGCGCGAGCGCGCCGTCTCCACCAGATCGGGCGACGCAGCCGCCCCGCCGAGCAGGATCGAACGGAAGGCGCGCAGGTCGACGTCCGCGTCGATGAGCCGGCGCAGCTGGGTGGGCACCACCGAGATGTGTGCCGCGCCGGATCCGGCGACCCGCGCGACGTCGAAGCGCGGATGGATCACCGGGTCCGTGGCGGCGACCAGGGATCGTACGAGCACCTGGACACCGGCGATGTGACTGGTCGGCAGGCAGCACAGCCAGCGTTCGCCCGGCCGGGCGGTCACCCGCGACAGGGTCGCCGAGGCGGAGTGCCGGAGTGCGGTCGCCGACAACTCGACGGCCTTCGGGGTCCCGGTCGACCCGGACGTGGCGATCAGCAGCGCCGTGTCGTCGGCCACCGCGGGGCCCGGCGCGCACCCGGCGCCGCAGTCGTACCGGTGTCGCCCGTCGGCGGTCTCCACCCAGGAGGGGCGCAGCGCGTCGAGCAGCCTGCCCAGGGCGGGGGCGGGCAGCTCGGGGGAGATGGGGCAGATCGCCGGGCCGCTGCCGTCGAGGGCCGCCTCGAGGCGGCGAAGCAGCGGGGGACCGGGCGGCAGGACTACGGCGTGCAGGTTTCGGCTCATGACGTCGATCAGGTTAGTCCAGATCGGGCGACCGACCGTTGAGAGTTAAATTACTATGTAAAGGCGCCGGGCATGACGCCGCCCTCGGCCACGGGCCGGGAACCGGATGCGAGACCACCTCACCGACCCGATTGAATAGAGCGGGCACCCGCATGCAGCGGGCCGCCGACGGGCTGGAAGGGAACACCGCATGGTCTCCGAGCTGTTCGACCCGGACGCGTGGAAGGCGGTCGAGGGCTTCGACTTCACCGACATCACCTATCACCGAGCGGTCGACCAGGGCACGGTGCGCATCGCGTTCGACCGGCCCGAGGTCCGCAACGCGTTCCGGCCGCGGACCGTCGACGAGCTCTACCGCGCGCTCGACCACGCCCGGATGTCCAGCGACGTGGGATGCGTGCTGCTGACCGGCAACGGCCCGTCCCCGAAGGACGGCGGGTGGGCGTTCTGCTCGGGCGGTGACCAGCGGATCCGGGGCCGGGACGGCTACCGGTACGCCGAAGGCGAGACGGCCGACACCATCGACCCCGCGCGCGCCGGCCGGCTGCACATCCTGGAGGTGCAGCGACTGATCCGGTTCATGCCCAAGGTGGTCATCTGCGTCGTCCCCGGCTGGGCGGCCGGCGGTGGGCACAGCCTGCACGTCGTCGCGGACCTGACGCTCGCCGGCCGCGAGCACGCGCGGTTCAAGCAGACCGACGCGGACGTCGCCAGCTTCGACGGGGGCTTCGGCTCGGCGTACCTCGCCCGGCAGGTGGGGCAGAAGTTCGCCCGGGAGATCTTCTTCCTGGGCGAGACGTACAACGCCGAGGCGGCGCACCGCATGGGCATGGTCAACGCCGTCGTGCCGCACGCCGACCTCGAGCGGACGGCGCTGGAGTGGGCGCGGAAGGTCAACGGCAAGAGCCCGACGGCGCAGCGGATGCTGAAGTACTCCTTCAACCTCATCGACGACGGTCTCGTCGGCCAGCAGGTCTTCGCCGGTGAGGCGACCCGCCTGGCGTACATGACCGACGAGGCAGCCGAGGGCCGCGATTCCTTCCTGGAGAAGCGCGCACCGGACTGGTCCCGTTTCCCCTGGTACTACTGACCATCCGGTGCACGAGCGGGGGACATGCGGCCCTAAGGTAAGGCGGGAAAGAGCGTCTCCGGACAGGGGGTCAGCGTTGCGCGTGTTCGCCATCCCGATGCGCACACGGTTTCGCGGGGTGACACGGCGAGAGGGGATGCTGGTGCGGGGCCCGGCCGGATGGGGGGAGTTCTCCCCTTTTCCGGAGTACGGCCCGAAGGAGTGCGCCCGCTGGCTCGCCGCGGCCCGTGAGGCGGCGCATGACGGATGGCCCGCGCCGCTGCGGTCCCGCATCCCGGTCAATGTCACCGTCCCGGCGGTCGACGCCGAGACGGCCCACCGCATCACCCGCGTGTCCGGCTGCCGCACCGCCAAGGTGAAGGTCGCCGAGCCCGGCCAGAGCGAGGCGGACGATCTGGCGCGGGTCGAGGCGGTCCGTGACGCGCTCGGGCCCGGCGGGAAGGTCCGGGTGGACGCGAACGGCGCCTGGGACCCCGACACCGCCGTCCGCAGGCTGACGCTCCTGGGCGAGCTGGAGTACGCCGAGCAGCCCTGCGCGACGCTGGACGAGCTGGCCCTCGTACGCCGCCGGGTGGACACGCCGATCGCCGCCGACGAGTCGATCCGGCGCGCCGAGGACCCGTTGCGGGTCCGCGCGGCCGAGGCCGCCGACATCGTCGTGCTCAAGGTGCAGCCCCTGGGCGGGGTGCGCGCCGCGCTGCGGGTGGCCGAGGCGTGCGGGCTGCCGGTGGTGGTCTCGAGCGCGGTGGAGACCTCGGTGGGGCTCGCGGCGGGGGCGGCGCTGGCCGCCGCGCTGCCCGAATTGCCCTACGCGTGCGGGCTCGGGACCCTGTCGCTCCTGGAGGGCGACGTCACGTCCGACCCGCTGACGGTGACCGACGGCGCGATCGACGTACGCCGCCCCGAGGTCGCCGAGGACGCTTTGCGCCGGTACGAGATCGACGACGCCGCGTGGCGACGGCGGGCGGTCCAGGCGCAGGAGGAGCTGGGTGGAGCGCCGCTGGTGACGGACGCGGGGGCGGTGCGATGAACCCGGCGACCGCGCTGGCGACCGTGCTGGTCGACGAGCTGACGCGCTGCGGCCTGACCGACGTGGTGCTGGCACCCGGCTCGCGGTCGGCGCCGCTGGCCCTCGCGCTGTACCAGCAGTCGAAGATCCGGCTGCACGTGCGGTTCGACGAGCGGTCGGCGTCGTTCCTGGCGCTCGGCCTCGCCAAGCGCAGCGGCCGCCCGGTGGCGGTGGTGTGCACGTCGGGGACGGCCGCCGCGAACTTCCACCCGGCCGTGGTGGAGGCCCACGAGGCCGGGGTGCCGCTGCTGGTGCTGACCGCCGACCGGCCGCCGGAGCTGCGCTACACGGGCGCGAACCAGACCATCGACCAGGTGAAGTTGTACGGCTCGGCCGTGCGCTGGAGCTGTGAGGTCGGCACGCCGGAGGAGCGCCCCGGCATGGTGGCGTACTGGCGGTCGCTGGCCAGCCGCGCCTGGCATGTTGCGCTGGAGCCCGACCCGGGGCCGGTCCACCTGAACCTCGCGTTCCGCGAGCCGTTGATCCCCGACGGAGACGAGGACTGGTGCGAGCCGCTGGAGGGCGACGTCACCGGCCCCTGGACCAAGGTGCGGGCGGCGACGCCGGGTTCGGTGCTGCACGTGCCCCCGACCCGGCGTGGGGTCCTCGTGGTGGGCGACGGCGCCGTGAACGTCAAGCGTTACGTCGCGGCGGCGTCGATGGCGGGCTGGCCGGTGCTGGCCGAGCCGAACGGCAACGCCCGCTACGGCGACCACGCCCTGTCGGCGCACCATTTCCTGCTGGGCGTTCCGGAGTTCGTCGACCGGCACCACCCGGACGTCGTGGTGACGCTGGGCAAGCCGGGGCTGTCCCGGCCGCTGCTGTCGTTCCTGCGCCGCGCCGAGCAGCACGTCGTCGTCTCACCGTCGCTGGCGCGCTGGCCGGACCCGGTCCGGTCGGCCACGCAGGTGGCGCAGGAGGCGGAGATCCCCGTCGTGTCGGGCGACGACTCGTGGCTGAAGTCGTGGCGGACGGCGGACCTCATCGCGCGCAACGCGGTGGACTCGGTCCTGGACGCCACGGACGACCTGACCGAGCCCAGGCTCGCACGGGACCTCGTCGCGACGATCCCGGGCGGTTCGCTGCTCCTGGCCGCGGCGAGCATGCCGATCCGCGACCTGGACCAGACGATGCATCCGCGCCGGGGCATCCGCATCCTCGCCAACCGGGGGGCGAGCGGCATCGACGGGCTGGTGTCGACGGCGATGGGGGCGGCGCTGGCGCACGGCAACCGCTCCTACGCCCTGCTGGGCGACCTCGCCTTCCTCCACGACCAGAACGGCCTGATCCTCGGCCCGGAGGATCTCCGTCCCGACCTGGCCCTCATCGTGATCAACAACGCCGGCGGCGGGATCTTCTCGCTGCTGCCGCAGGCGGGGTTCCCCGAGCCGTTCGAGCGGGTGTTCGCCACGCCGCACCAGGTCGACATCGGCTCGATCGCGGCGGCGCACGGCATTCCGTACGCCCGGCTGGAGTCCCTGAGCGACCTGCCGAAGGTCGTGGCCAAGGAGGGCCTGCGGATCGTGGAGGCGCGGACCGACCGGGTGGCGAACGCCGAGTTCCACGCCCGGATACGGGAGGCGGCGCAGGACGCGATCCGGGCGCTCCTCGGCGTCTGAGCGGACCGCTCAGCCGGTCTCGTACGCCCGGGCCTGCAGGGTGAACAGCTGAGCGTAGCCGCCTTCCCGGGCGAGCAGCGTCTCGTGGTCGCCCACCTCCGTGATGCGGCCGCCCTCCAGCACGATGATCAGGTCGGCCGTCCGTACGGTGGAGAAGCGGTGCGAGACGAGCAGGGTCACGCCGCCGGCCCGGTGCCCGGACCGCGACAGTGCGGCGAACCGGGTGAACAGTTCGGCCTCGGCGGCGGGGTCCAGTGCCGCGGTCGGCTCGTCCAGGACGGTCAGCAACGGATCGGAGCGCATGAGCCCGCGGGCGAGCGCGATCCGCTGCCACTGGCCGCCGGACAGCTGCTCGCCGCCGGTGAACCAGCGGCCGAGGGGAGTGGCGAGCCCGTCGGGCAGCCCGGCCACCAGATCGTCGGCGCCGGCGGCCGCGAGCGCGGAGCCCACCGCCTCCTCGTCCTCGATCCGGGGCAGGTCGCCGATGCCGACGGCCTCGCGGGCCAGGAGGCTGGGGCGGACGAAGTCCTGGAACACCGCCGTGGTGCGGGCGCGCCAGCGGGCGGGGGAGGCGGCGGCCAGGTCGGCGCCGTCGACCAGGATCCGCCCGGTGGACGGCCGGTACATCCCGGTGAGCAGCTTGGCCAGCGTCGTCTTGCCCGCGCCGTTCTCACCGACGATCGCGACCGTTGCCCCGGCGGGCAGGTCCACGGTGAGGTCGTGCAGGACGTCCTCGCCCTCCCCCGGATAGCGGAACCCCACGCCCTCCAGGCGGATGCCCGCGCGGAGGCGGTCGGGGACCCGGGCGGGGGCGGGCGCGCGGTTCTCCCGCGCGACGTAGTCCTCGAGCCAGAGCAGCCGCCGGGCGGTCCGCAGGGCCGTCGCCAGGGAGCCCGCGGTGTCGGAGGCTCCGGCGACCTGGCTCTGGGCGCGGCGCATCAGGCTCACCGCCATGACGACCTGGCCGGGGGAGGTGTGCCCGTGGGCGGCGCGCAGGACCAGCACGATGATGACGCCGACGAAGGCGGCGGCGTACCCGGTCCAGCCCAGCGCCTCCCACGCCGCACCGCGGATCGCTCCGCGCACGCCGCGCCGGAGCGCGTCCTCGGTGAGGGAGGCGTGTCGGGCGGCCAGGGCGTCGGTGACGCCGTACGTGCGCAGCTCTTTGGCGGTGCCGGCCGTGGTCGCGAGGGTGAACAGGTCGCCGATCAGCCGCCGGACCGGGGTGAGTTCGTCGCCGGTCCGCGCCTGGACGCGCGCGGCCCGACGGTCGGCGAGCGCGGGGATCAGCCCGAACAGCGGCATCAGCATGACCGGCGGGTACACGGTCGCCAGCAGGACCATGATCGCACTGCCCCTGATCACGACCTGCCAGGCCCGGAGGAGCTGCCGGGGCGCGGAGGCCAGCGCGCGCCGGTCGTCGCGGAGCTGGTCGATCTCCGACAGCAGGTCCTGGCGCTCGAAGTGCTCCAGCCGCGGCGCGGTGCTCAGCAAGAGCGCGATGCGCTCGGAGACGAAGAGGTTGAGGCGGTCGGTGAGCGTCCAGTTGCCGGTGACGGACAGCGTGCCGAGCGTCGCCGCCAGGCTGAACAGCAGCGTCACGATGACCACGCCGACGGTGATCTCGTCGGAGCGGTGGGCGAGCGTCCCGTCGACCATGTAGTGGAAGCCGAGGGGGAAGGTGGCCGAGGCGGCGGCCGCGAGGGTGGCCGCCGCGAACGACCACAGCAGCGTCGCGGGAGCCGCCCGCCACGCGGTGACGATCATCGCCGTGATCGGGCGGATGCCTTTCATCGGCGTGTCTCCCGGGTCGGTGCGAAGCGGGCGGCCTGGACCGAGAACATCTCGGCGTAGGTGCCGCCGGCGCGGAGCAGCTCGTCATGGCCGCCGAGTTCGGTGACGCGGCCACCGTCGAGGACGGCGATCCGGTCGGCCCTGCGGACGGTCGAGAAGCGGTGCGAGATGATCAGGCCGGTGACGCCCTCGGTGATGGTCAGGAAGCGGTCGTAGAAGCGCGCCTCGGCCCGGACGTCGAGCTGGGCGGTCGGCTCGTCGAGGACGAGGACGCCCGCACCGCGCTCGACGGCGTACAGGGCGCGGGCGAGCGCGATCCGCTGCCACTGTCCGCCGGACAGGTCCCGTCCGCCGTCGTACTGCGCGGACAGGACGGTGTCCCAGCCGTCCGGAAGCTCCTGGACCAGGGACGCGGCGCCGGCGCGGCGCGCCACCGCCTCCAGGACGTCCGGGTCGTCCCGGTCGCCGTGCAGGCCCATCGTGACGTTCTCGCGGGCGGTGAGCGGCAGACGGGTGAAGTCCTGGAACACCGCCGCGACGTGCCGTTGCCACTCCCGTACGGGGAACTCCTCGAGGGGGACGCCGTCGAGGAGGATGCGGCCTTCGGTGGGCGTGCGCAGCCCGGCCAGCAGGGTGATGAGCGTGCTCTTCCCGGCTCCGTTGACCCCGACGATCGCGGTGGACCGGCCGGCCTCCAGAACGAGGTCCAGGCCGTGGAGCACGTCGTGGTCGGTGCCGGGATAGCGGAACGAGACACCCTCGAAACGGATCTCGTGGTGCGGTCGTCCGGTCACGGATCGTCCGCCGCCGGAGGGGAGGGGCGGGGGCCGCAGGTCGGAGGTCAGCACGTCCAGATCGGGGACCGACGACAGCATGGTCTCCAAGGCGATGTCGGCCGCCGTCAGCCCGCCGACCTGCAGGGTGGCGGGCAGCATCGTCAGCATCGTGACGAGAGTGCCGAGGGGCAGCGCGTGCCGGGCCGCGGCCGTCCCCAGCGTCGCCACGGCGGTTCCGTACCCGGCCAGGACCAGCACGCCGGACAGGGCGACCCGCCGGTTGAGCAGCCGCACCTCCTCCACGGCGGGCCGCATCGCCTCGGTGTCGCGATCGCGGTAGTTGCCGACGAGCCAGCGGCCGAGGCCGAAGACCCGCACCTCCTTGGCGGCGGAGGGGCGGAAGGCCAGGTGGAGGTAGTACCAGCTGCGCCGCAGCGGTTCGGTGGCCTTCCGGAAGGTGGCGATCCGCGCTCGGACCAGCGCCCGCAGCGGCCGCCGGACCAGCAGCCACATCGCGAACAGGCCCAGCCCCAGCCACCATCGGAACCCGGCCAGGACGAGGCAGGCGAGCGCCCCCGACAGCCGGTCGCCGAGCTGCCCGATCAGGGTCATCGCCGCTCCAGCGGGTTCGTAGGCGGACAGTTCGCCGCGGGCGGACGCCAGCCGGTCGAGCACCGCCGGGTCCTCCAGGTGCGCGATCCCGGCGGGCGCGCAGACTGCCTCGATGAGCCGCCGTTGCTGCACCGCGGCCATCTTCGCCTGGACCATCGCGGTCAGGACGTCCTCGGCGGGGCCCCGCAGCAGCGACAGGGCGTACAGCAGGCCCGCCACGGTCAGCCGGGTCAGGAGCACGTCCCCGTCCTGGGAGCCGAGCCCGGAGCGGACCGCGGCCGGGATCGCGCCGACCGTACGGCCCATGGTGATCAGGACGAGGTTCGGGATCAGGCCTTCGGCGAGCATGAAGACGAGTGCGCCGGCCAGCAGGCCGGGGGAGCCGGCGGCCAGCGCCTTGAGCACGCGGTAGCGGGGCGAGGCACGGAGCACGGCCGGCGGCCTCACGGGGCGACCACCGGGTCGTCCCACGAGACCAGGGACTCCATCAGCGTGCCGGCCAGCCGCAGCAGCTCACGCTCGGTCGGGGTCAGCCGTTCCATGGCCTGGGCCAGCCAGTCGAACCTCGGCCGCAGATGCTCGGCCAGGCGCCGCCGCCCCGCGTCGGTGAGTCCGATCCGCATCCGTCTGCGGTCGATCTCGTCGGGGACGCGGTCGATCAGGCCCTCCGCCTCCAGCCGGGACAGCGTCCGCGTCATCGTCTGCGGCTCGACCTTCTGCAGCTCGGCCAGTGCTCCGGGCGTCAGGGGCCCCGCCCGGTCGAGGTGGGAGAGCACACTGACCATCGACAGGGTGAGCCCGTCGCGCGGTCGTTCGGCCCGCATCCGCTGCACCAGGCCGGTCGCCGCACGGCCCACCACATCCGCCGTATCGTCCATGACTGGCAAATATAGTTCGCACCTGCGTACGGAACAACCTAATTTATAGGTAATAACCGCCGGATAAGTTCGCCTTGGCGAACTGAATCCGGAATGCGGGCAGACCCGTCAGTCGATGATCCGGATGTCGTGGGCGGCGCCGCCGGCGGCGAAGGCCAGCAGCCGGGCGCCCTCCTCGGCCAGTGCCGTACGGTCCCGGGCGGCCAGCGGTGCGTACGGTTCCACGGTGAGGACGGCGCGGTCGCGCCCGCGGGAGATCCGCCAGGTGCCGTGGACGAAACCGTCGATGAGGAAGGTCGGTCGCGGGGAGTCGTTCGGCGTGGCGAGCCGGCCGCGGTGCTCGTCGGGAAGGACGCGGGTGCGGTCGGCGTGCGAGCGCAGCAGGTTGTCGTACTCGGGCAGGAACCGCGGCGGAGCCGGGACGTCCGGATCGGGCCGCGGCGCGTCGGGCAGGTCGAACAGCTCGATGCCCTTCTCGTCGCGGAAGGACAGCAGGCGGGGACGGAGCCGCTCGATGACCTCGCGCTGCCGGGTGAGGCCCGACCAGACCTGCAGGTCCTTGACGCTCGCCGGGCCGTACGCGGCGAGATGGCGCAGCACCATGTCCTCCGGCGAGGGTTCCGGGGACCGCGGCTGGCCCAGCCAGGCTTCGGCCGACGTGTGCACCGCCCGCCCGCCCCGGCCCCAGATGCCCCGTGGCGGCAGCTGCACGAGGGGAACCCGGGTCCGCACGACCGCGGTGAGCGCACCCCGGTCACGGTCCGGCCAGCGCTCGCCGAGTGACTCGCCCAGCTCGGCGAACGTCCGGGGCTGCTCCTCCATCAGGGCCCGGCCGACGGTCTCGACCTCCCCCACGTCCAGGCCGGTCAGGTGCCGGCCGTACCCGGACTTGAGGGCGCGGTCGAGCATGGGCTGGAGCAGCGGGCGCAGTTCGAGGCAGTCGGCGGCGCTGACGAGATGGATCGTGCCGCGCATCAGCGCGATGCGGACGAGGTCTCGGCCGTTGATCCGGTCGGCGAGGTCGTCGGCCTGGAAGCCCTCCAGCCGGGTCCACAGCCCGACGTACGGCGCGAGCGGCGCCTGCGCCTGCATGCCCACCAGACGGTCCACCGCCCGCACGGCCGGAAGCGCCTCGCGGGCGAGCAGCGTCTGGCGGGCCAACAGTGCCCGGTTCAAGGCGCGGCGACCGATGACCTCCCCCGAGATCGACGACCGCGGGGAGGAGCCCGCCGCTGCGGTGGGGGACGGCGCCGGTTCGGACGAGCGAAGCATCTCCATGGCCAGCACACTACGGGCGAAAGCGGTCAGTTTCCTTCCGCAATCGCAAGAGAGGACGCGTAGACGGCGATCACCCGCGTCCGGGCGGTCGGCTGTTCCTCAGTGATGGACCGTGCCCAGATCAAGATTCAGATCGACGTCGAATCCGATGTTCGTGCGCACGCGGCCGTGGTGGACGCCGGTGGGCACGTAGGCCCGGATGGAAGGGTCCAGCTCGTAGGTGTAGACCACGGGTCGGCGTCCGTCACGCTCGATCCGCCAGAGATATCGGATGCCGGCCTCCGAGTACTTGATCGGCTTGGTGAACCGGTCTCGGTCCTCGGATTCCGGGGAGACCACCTCGACGACAAGGCGTACCTCTTCGGGAAGGTAGTAGGTGCGGTCGAGATCGTCGGGACGCTGATCCGCGACGAGCATCACGTCGGGCTCTGGACGCTGCCGCAGGCCGAGCTTGACGGTCATCTCCCGGACGACGGTGAGACCCTCGGGTGGACGGATGCCGAACTGCGCGTCGGTGAGCAGGTTGACCACCAGCATGTGGAACTTGGTCTGCGGCGACATCAAGACGAGGGCTCCGTCGATCAGCTCGACATGCTTGGGTGCGTCGGGCGGAAGGGCGTCCAGATGGTCCGACGTCCAGCCGCCCTCCGGCCCGGGGTAGAGCCATTCGGGCAGTGAGGTCATAACAGACATGATTCCCCAATGCTCGGCTTCAGCGGCCTGGCCAGAAGCCTAACACTAAATGCGACTGCGCCATCACAGAAAGTCATCGACCTCCGGTGCGCGATTAGCCGCGCAGGGTGGTGCGGAGGGCGGTGGTGTCGTCGTCGGTCCAGCCGTGGCGTTCGAGCCAGCCGAGCGGGTCGCCGAAGCGCTCGTCGATGACGGCGAGGAACTTCTCCATCGTGTGGGAGTGCGGCCTGTGGGTGTCGGCGGGCCGTGAGTCGAGGTCCTGGGCGTAGACGGGGCTGGCCCGCAGGCGGGCGAGGATGGCCTCCAGGCGCTCCCCGGTCGCCGCGTAGTCGGCGACGATCTCCTCGCGCGGCACGCCCGCGACGTGGAGGGCGAAGGCGATGACGACGCCGGTGCGGTCCTTCCCTGCGGCGCAGTGCACGATCGAGGTGCCGCCGGGGACGACGCGCAGCGCGTTCACGACGGAGTCGGGGCGGTCGGCGAGGTAGCCGAGGTAGTGCCCGACGGAGCGGTCGCTTTCGGGGCCGGCCTCCTGGCGGCTCTGCCAGGGCAGGATCTTGTCGGTGTCGAGGGTGTCGGCCTCGACGTCCGTGAACCGGCCGCCCTCGGTGAACAGGGACAGGTGGTGGATCGTGACCGTGGGCTCGCGGGTGAGCGGGCCGGGGCCCATGAGGTTCACCTCGGCCTCGCTGCGCAGGTCGATGACGTTGCGCAGTCCGTGGTCCGCGATCAGGCGGTGGACGTCGGTCCCGGTGAGGTCCTGCAGGTTGTCCGAGCGCAGCAGCACGCCGGGGCGGATCAGGCCGCCGTCGGCCGTGGGCAGGCCGCCCAGGTCCCGGACGTTGACCGCGCCCTCCAGTTCGATCCATCTAGTCATGACTCGGACCCTATCCGGCCGGAATGTCCGTCCCACGTCATGAGGGGGCGCGATGATCGGCGGGACGGTGACGGTGCGGGGTGCGGGACGCCTCAGCCTTCGATGGCGTACTGCATGGCGCGCAGCTTGGTCTGGGTCTCGGCGAGTTCGGCGGCCGGGTCGGACCCGGCGACGATGCCACCGCCGGCGTACAGGCGGGCGCGCGGGCCCTCGACCCGCGCGCAGCGCAGCGCGATGCCCCACTCGCCGTCGCCGCGGGCGTCGATCCAGCCGACCGGCCCCGCGTAGCGTCCGCGGTCCATCGCCTCCAGCTCACGGACCAGGTCCAGGGCGGCGTCGGTGGGCGTGCCGCCGACGGCCGGCGTCGGGTGCAGCGCGCCGACGACGTCCAGCACCGAGCGCTCTTCGTCGAGGCGCCCGCGCACCGGCGTGGCAAGGTGGATGAGGTTCGACAGCCGCAGAATCCGCGGCTCCGCGGGCACCGTCAGGTCGCGGCAGAGGGGGGCGAGGGCGGCGCGGACCATGTCGGCGGCGTAGGAGTGCTCCTCGCGGTCCTTGGCCGAGGTGAACAGGGTCGCGGCGCTGGAGTCCTCGTCCGGGCCGCGGGCGATCGTCCCGGCCAGCACCAGCGACTCGACCTGGCCGCCCATGCGCCGGACGAGCAGCTCGGGCGTCGCGCCCACCAGCCCGGCGCAGGCGAAGGTGTAGCACGAGGGGAAACGGTCGGCCAGGCGCCGGAGCAGGATCCGGCTGTCGATGGGCTCCTCGGCCACCGCCAGCAGGTCGCGGGCGAGGACGACCTTCGACAGGTGCCCGGCGCGGATGCGTTCGACGGCGGCGGCCACGGCCCGCATGTGTCTCGGCGCGGTGACGTGGCCGTCGGCCCAGCGGACGCCTGAGGGGGGCGCCGGAGGGCGGAGGAGGGTCAGCGGGTCGGCGTGCTCGCCGATGGTGGTGTACCAGGCGCGGCCGTCGCGGCGGCCCAGGACGGTGCGCGGCACGATGAGCACCGACTCCCCGGAGCGGTGATCGAAAGAGAAGCTGCCGAAGGCGACCGGCCCGGAGCCGGGCACCTGCAGGGGATCGTCGACCGTGGCGGCGTCGAAGAGCGCCGCGAGCCACTCGCGCGCCCAGGTGAAGCGGTCCTCGCCTGGCGGGACGGCGACACGTGCGGCCTCGCCCCAGCCGACGAGCCCGTCGCCGTGGCGCACCCAGGCCAGCGCCTCGGAGTGGGGGAGCCGTGCCAGCAGGTCCTCGGGCGCGCGCACGGGGACGGTGCGTACGGCGAGCCGCTCCGGGACTCCAACAGCGAGGTTCACGAGAACCCACTGTACGGGAAAGTTGAACCCGTTCAAACAGTGGGGTCCGCTGCGATGGCGGGGGTCCGAGAGCAGTCGCCACCTCGACGAATGTCCGGATTGGAGGGTAGCCGCCGGATCGGAGGCTAAACATCGCGGTATGTCGGTTGTTCGGGGAACATTCTAGATATATCGTTAACGTATCTAGATGATCGCGAGGAGAATGTATGCGACACCAACCGCCTCACGGGGCCGATGCGTACGGTCCGGCCGCTCACCCCGTGATGAACGCCGCCGGCGGAATGCCGCCGCATCCCGGGGGAGGCCTGCCGTTCCCGCCCGGCCCCCCGGGCCTGTCGCCGATGCCGCCCCTGCCGCCGCGTCCCCCCGGCCCGCCGGGGCCGGCCGGGTTCGGGTTCGGCGGTCCGATGCCGCACGGCCCGGCGCCGAAGGTCAAGAAGGGGGATGTCCGCGCGGCCGCGCTGGCCCTGCTCGCCGAGGGGCCGCGCAACGGCTACCAGATCATCCAGGAGATCGCCGAGCGCAGTAACGGGATCTGGCGGCCCAGCCCGGGCTCGGTCTACCCGGCCCTCCAGCAGTTGGAGGACGAGGGGCTGGTCCGGTCGGAGGAGGACGGCGGTCGGCGCACCTACCACCTCACCGAGGCGGGGTTCGCCCATCTCAAGGAGCGCCGGGACGGCGCGGAGCCCTGGGAGGAGGTCGCTGACTCGGTCAGCGAGGAGATGGTCGGCCTGCACCACCTGCTCGACCAGGTAGGCATGGCCATGCGGCAGGTGATGATCGCCGGCACCCCCGACCAGCGCGGCGACGCCCGCGAGATCCTCGCCGGCACCCGCCGTGCCCTCTACCGGCTGCTCGCCGAAGATCCCCGGGAGGACGCGTGACCTCGGCCGACGGAAGGGGCCCCGCCGTCGCGGTGGAGGGCCTGGCGAAGAAGTACGGCGACCTCGAGGCCGTCAAGGGCATCGACTTCGAGGTCGCGCCGGGGGAGGTCTTCGGCTTCCTCGGTCCCAACGGCGCGGGCAAGACGACGACGATCAGCATGCTGTGCACGCTGGTCCGGCCCAGCGGGGGCACCGCGCGGGTGGCCGGCCACGACGTCGTCGCCGAGCGCGACGAGGTCCGCCGCAACATCGGCCTCGTGTTCCAGGACCCCACGCTCGACGCCTACCTGACCGCGGAGCAGAACCTGCGCTTCCACGGCGAGCTGTACGGCGTGCCGAAGGACGTCATGGACGACCGCATCACCCAGGTCCTCACGATGGTCGACCTGCTCGACCGCAGGGACGGCAAGGTCGAGACGTTCTCCGGCGGCATGAAACGGCGGCTTGAGATCGCCCGCGGCCTCCTCCATTCACCCCGCGTCCTCTTCCTCGACGAGCCGACGGTCGGCCTGGACCCCCAGACCCGGGCGGCGATCTGGGGCTACATCGACCAGCTCCGGAAGACCGAGGACATCACGATCTTCCTCACCACGCACTACATGGAGGAGGCCGAGTTCTGCGACCGCATCGCGATCATCGATCACGGTGAGATCGTCGTCCTCGACACCCCGGAGAACCTCAAAGCCAGCGTCGGCAAGGACCGCGTGCAGATCGCCACGGCCGACGACGAGGCGGCGATCGTCGCCCTCAAGGAGCGGTTCGCCATCGACGCCGGTATCCACGAGCGCGCCGTCACCTTCGCGGTGCCCTCCGGCGAGGAGTTCGTGCCGCGCCTGTTCGCCGAGCTGGGGGTGCCGATCCGATCGGTGCACGTCGCCCGGCCCTCACTCGACGACGTGTTCCTCAGCTACACCGGCAGTACGATCCGCGACGCCGAGGCCGGGGCGAACGACTGGATGCGGATGATGGGGAGGAGATGACAGATGGCCACTGACGTCCATCCGGTCGCCGAGGTCGCCCGGGTACGGGTCGCGCGGCGCAGCCTGCGTCACGACCTGCGCGCGGTGAAGATCGTGCTGCACCGGGAGCTGCTCCGCTTCCTCTACGACCGCACCCGCATGATCTCCCAGCTGGTCCAGCCGGTGCTGTGGCTGCTGATCATGGGGACGGGCCTGTCGTCGCTCGTGGCGAGCGGCGGGGGCGTGAACCTCAAGACGTTCATCTTCCCCGGTGTCATCGCCATGTCGGTGATGTTCACGGCGATGTTCTCGGCCGCCTCGATCGTGTGGGACCGGGAGTTCGGCTTCCTGCGCGAGATGCTCGTCGCCCCCGTCAGCCGCGCCGCCATCGTCGTCGGCAAGGTCCTCGGCGGGGCGATCGTCGCCACCTTCCAGGGAATCGTCATCCTCGCCCTCGCCGGCCTGGTCGGCGTCCCGTACGACCCGGTGATGCTGGTCCTGCTCGTCCTCGTCATGTTCATCGGGGCGTTCACGATCACAGCGTTCGGCGTCGTGCTCGCCGCGAGGATCAAGAAGATGCAGTCCTTCTTCGGCATCATGCAGATGGCGATGATGCCGATGCTGTTCCTGTCCGGCGCGTTGTTCCCCCTGTCCGGGCTGCCGGGCTGGCTCAATCTGCTCACCCGGATCAACCCGCTGACCTACGCCGTCGACCCGCTGCGGCACGTGGTGTTCGCCCACATCAAGGCGAGCCCGGCGCTGCTGCGCCGGTTCAACCCCGGAGTCACGTGGTTCGGCTGGCACGTGCCGCCCGCGCTGGAGGTCGTCCTCGTCCTGGTGCTGGGCGTGGTGCTCCTGGGAGCGGCGGTCGCGCAGTTCCGCCGCACCGACTGACCGACCCGGAAACCGCCGCCGGCCGTAGGATGCGCACGGCCGGCGGCGCGCCGTCCCCGGTCGTACGGATGACACTCCCGGAAAGGGCCCCCGTGCCAGGAACGCCAGAGACAGGATCCCGGCCCGCCGTCGTGGAGATCGGCTACGCCTGGCGAGGTCTGCGCGATTCGGCCGCCTTCGCGTTGATCGCGATCTTCGTGACCACCTTCCTGGCGTTCAGGGCGAAGGACGAGGGGCGGATCGAACCGGTCGCCGTGGTGCTGTGCGTCGTCTGTGGGGTGGGGACCGTATGGCTGGGCGGGTTCGTCGCGCGGGCGGTGTGGCGCACCGTGCGGCGGCTCCCTCTCCTCACCCTGGGCTCCGAACGGGTCGTGCTGCACTCGGCGCGGGTGGCGCTGCCGTGGTCCGACATCGCCGAGGTCCGGATCGTGAGCCGGTCGCCGGATGATCGGACCGCGAAGATCATCGTCTTCGTCCCCGTCGACGCCGACCGGGTCCTCGCGGGCCTGCGCGGCATGCCACGCCGATTCGCCCGCAGCGGCATCAAGCGCGTGGGCGGCCCGATCTTCGTGCGGCCCCATGACCTGGCGATGCCGTTCGCGGAGGTGCTGGCCGCCGTCCGGCGAGTGACCGCCGTTCCCGTCCGCCCCGCGATCGATCCGCGGTCGGTCGGCGGCATGCGGCGCTGACGACCTCTAGTAAGACTGGGGTTCCAGCAGGTTACCGTCCGGGTCGCGGAGCCCTGGCCGACCTGACGGCCGAGGCGTCGGCCGTGCAGGAGGACGTTCTGGCACCCCTCGACGACGACGAACGCGCCGTGCTCCATGACCTGCTACGCCGGGTGTTCGCCCATCTGCAGGAGGGGGCGATCAGGGCACGATGACCGTGGCGCCCGCGGACGGGGCGGTCCCCATCGCCGCCAGGGCGGCAGGGGCGTCGGCCAGGCCGATCATCCGGGTGATGAGCAGGTCCGGCCGCAGCACGCCGGCCGCGACCATGGCCATCATCGGGCCGTAGGCGTGCGCGGCCATGCCGTGGCTGCCCAGGACCTCCAGCTCCAGCGCGATCACCCGGTGCATCGGCACCACGGCCGGCCCGGCCGCCGGCGGCAGCAGGCCCACTTGGACGTGACGCCCCCGGCGGCGCAGGCTCTCGACGGACGCCGCGCAGGTCGCCGGGCTGCCGAGCGCGTCCAGGGACACGTGCGCGCCGCCCCCGGTGATCTCCCGCACGGCCTCGGCCACACCCTCCGGGCCTTCGACGCACGCGGCGGCGCCGAAGCGGCGGGCCAGTTCCAGCGCGCCGGGGGAGACGTCGACCGCGACGACCCGTGCCCCGCACGCGGCGGCGATCATCACCGCGGACAGGCCGACGCCGCCGCACCCGTGTACGGCGACCCATTCGCCCGGTGCGACGCGCCCCCGCGCGGTGACGGCGCGGAACGCCGTGGCGAACCGGCAGCCCAGCGCGGCCGCCGTCGCGAACGGCAGGTCATCCGGCAGGGCCACGAGGTTGACGTCGGCGTCGTCGATCGCGACGTACTCCGCGAAGGAGCCCCAGTGAGTGAAACCGGGCTGGGTCTGCCGCTCGCACACCTGCTGGTCGCCGGCCGCGCACGCCGGGCATCGGCCGCACGCGCACACGAACGGCACCGTCACCCGGTCGCCGGACCGCCACCCGCGCACGTCCGGACCCGTGGCCGCGACGACCCCGGCGAGCTCGTGCCCCGGTACGTGCGGGAACGTCGTGATGTCGGGGTCGTGGCCCATCCAGCCGTGCCAGTCGCTGCGGCACAGCCCGGTCGCCTCGACCCGGATGACCACCCCGGCGCGCGGCGGCTCAGGGTCGGGCACCTCCCGCACCTCCGGCGTCCACCCGAACCCGTCGTACACCACCGCCCGCACCGGCCCGCCCCTTTCTCGATCCCCGGCACACCGTATCCACCGGCGAGCGAGGCCGTCCGTCCAGGCCTCGGCGACCGGGTCACGCCCGGGGACCGCACCACTGCGGTCCCGGCGCTCTCCGATCTGCGACCGGCACCGTCCCGTTGATCCTGACAGGGCCGTCCGTTTCGCGCGCTCCCGGCGCGAGACGGACGGCGAAGCTCCGGCCGGTCCTGCCGCTCATGAGAGGGCGACGACCTGACCGCTCGTGGCGCTGGCGCGGGCGGCGTCCAGGACGGTGGCGGTCGCGACCGCGTCCCAGGGGTCGACGGGGAGCGGGCCGGTCCCGCGCACCGCCGCGGCGAACGCCGGGTAGAACAGGTCCCACCTGCCGCGTTCGGACGGGACGGGCTCGGCCTCATCGCCGCGCCGCACGCTTCCCCAGCGCTCCTCCGGCTCCACGCCCCAGCGCTCGCCCTCGGAGGCCGGTGACGCGCCGGCTGCGGCCAGTTCGGAGAGCGAGGCGTACGCCGGCCGGTCCAGGTCGGCGGCGACCTGTTCCCGGCGTTCGGGGGAGGTCGTGACGACCCCGAGGAACTCGTACTCCGTGGCCGAGGCGAGCAGCGGGGCGTGGAAGTATCTGCCGCCGAAGCCGTAGCCGGCGAGGCCGATGCGTACCGGTGTGGTCATCGAGTCGGTTCCTTTCCTGGTCAGGCGGGTCACTGGAAGCGGCCGGGGCGGAACGCCTCCAGCAGCGGGCTGCGCTCCCCGGTGACGATCTCGTCGGCGAGGAGTTCACCGGCGATGAGTCCCAGGGTCGCACCACTGTGGGTGAAGGCCACGTGCCGACCCGTCACCTGGTCCAGCGCGTCGCTTTTTCGGGCGTTGACCAGTGCACAAGCGACCGGCCCCTCGCCCGGACGGGGAGAGGGCCGGTCAAGGCGTGCGTCGTCTCAGTCGGCGGAGCGGAGCAGCGCGACGCCGCGGGGCGGGAGGTGCACCGTGTCGGCGGCGTCCGCCCCGTCCAGGAGGCCGCGCATCGGGGCGGGCAGGTGCACCGTCACGGGGGTGGCCCGGTGGTTGAGGACGATGTAGCAGGGGCCGTCGCCGGTCACCCTGGCCCGTGCCTGCACCCCGCCGGGCAGGCCGGGCAGGACGGGGCGGACACCGGCCCCCTCGCGGACCCGGTCGACGAGACCGCGCATGGTCACCGGGTCGGGGCGGGTGGCCAGATACCAGGCCGTGCCCCGGCCGTACCGGTGGCGCGTGACCGCCGGCCGGCCGGCCAGGTCGCCCGTCGTGAAGTGCTCGACGGCCTCGGCGCCCTCCAGGATCACCTCCTCCGACCACACGGTGCCGGTGCCCTGGGACAGCCCGATCCGCCCCGACTCCGGCAGCGGCCAGAACTCCTCCACCCGCAGCCCCAGCATCCGCCGGAACGGCCCGGGATACCCGCCCAGGTGGACCCGGTCATGCGGGTCGACGATGCCGGAGAAGAACGACATCACCAGCGTGCCGCCGCCCTCGACGTACCGTTCCAGATTGCGGGCGGCCTCTTCGGCGACCAGGTAGAGGTTGGGGACGACGACGAGCCGGTACGGCGACAGGTCGGCGTCCGGGCCGACGACGTCGCACGCGACGCTCGCGTCGTACAGCGGGCCGTGGTGCGCCCAGGCGGCGTCCAGGAAGCGCACGTCCGCGCTCGGGTGGGCGTCCTGTTCGAGCGCCCACCAGCTCGGCCAGTCCAGGACCATCGCGACGTCCGCGCGCGGTGCCCGCGCCCCCGCCAGCGCCGGCTGGGCGGCCAGTTCCCGGCCGAGCTCGCGGACCTCCTCGAACACTCGGCCCGTGGGCCCGCCGTGCGGGACCATCGCCGAGTGGAACTTCTCGGCGCCGCCCCGGGACTGCCGCCACTGGAAGAACATCACCGCGTCCGCCCCGTGCGCGACGGCCTGCCAGCTCCACAGCCGCATCGCGCCCGCGGGCTTGGGAGCGTTGCGGGCACGCCAGTTCACCGCGCTCGGCGCCTGCTCCATCAGCAGCCAGGGCTGCCCACCGCGCAGCGAGCGCATGACGTCGTACGAGAAGGCGACCTTGGCGTCGGCCGCCGGGTCGTGCGGATCGGGGTAGGCGTCGTAGGCGACGACGTCCAGGTGCGGCGCCCACGTCCACAGGTCGGCGGGCCGCAGCGAGGGCGGGAAGTTCGTGGTCACCGGGACGTCCGGGGTGACCCGCCGCAGGACCTCCTTCTCGAGGAGATAGCAGGCCAGCAGCTCGTCGGAGGAGAACCTCGCGTAGTCGACCGCGTGGGCGGGGTTGGCGAACGGCGCCGGGCTGCGCGGCGGCAGCACCTCGTCGAAGGAGGAGTACCGCTGGGACCAGAACGTCGTCGACCAGGCGTCGCCCAGGGCGTCGACCGAGTCGTACCGCTCCCGCAGCCAGTGCCGGAACGCGTCGGCGGAGACGTCGCAGTGGCACGGCGCCACGTTGCCGTACTCATTGCCGACGTGCCACAGCGCCAGGGCCGGGTGACCGGCGTAGCGGTCGGCGATCCGCTCGGCCAGGCGGACGGCGTGCTCCCGGTAGACCGGGCTGGACGGGCAGTAGTGCTGCCGCCCGCCCGGCCACATCCGTGCGCCGTCGGCGCCGGTCGGCAGGATCTCGGGGTGGCGCGCGGTGAGCCAGGGCGGCGGGGAGGCCGTCATCGTGGCCAGGCACGCGGCGACTCCGCCGTCGGCCAGCAGGTCCAGGACCCGGTCCAGCGTGCCGAACGTGTACGTCCCCGGCTCGGGCTCCACGGTCGCCCAGGAGAAGATCCCGACGCTGACCAGGTCGACGCCGGCCTCCTTCATGAGCCGGAGATCCTCCTCCCAGACCGGCTCGGGCCACTGCTCGGGGTTGTAGTCGCCGCCGTAGGCGATGCGCCCCAGGCGGTCCCGGAGCCTGCCGATCCTGTTCACGTTCCCGCCGCTCCCTGTCGTGGTTCCCGGCCCGGCGGCCGCATCCAGACATAGGACGTCCTATGTCCGGCGTAACATAACCGCCTTCCGAAATGGCGGTCAAGGGCGGGCCTCAGGGGCGGGCGTCGCCGGCGGGCCGGTCGCGGCGGGCGGCCTTCTCCACGCGGGTGTCGATGTTACGGAAATGCCTGCTCAATGCCTGTTCGGCAGCCTCGACGTCTCGTCGCCGCAGCGCGGTGACGATCGCGCGGTGGCGCCGGACGGTGCCGATGGGGGAGGGGTCGTGGTTCCAGCCGCGGATGCCGGACACGCGGTCGAAGACCTTCCAGAACACCTCGAGGAACTGCGGGACGAGGGCGTTGCCGAGCGAGCGGTACAGCAGTTCGTGGAACTGCCGGTCCTCCTCCGCGAAGGTCTCCCCGGCCCGTGCCCGCGTCTCCATCCGGCGGACGACGGCGTCGAGCGCGGCGATGTCCTCCTCCGGGATGGTGGTGGCCACGCGCCGGATCAGCCCCGCCTCCAGGATCTCCCGCACCTGGAGGATCTCGCTGAGCGCGCGGACGTCACTGCCCAGCTCGTGCAGCGTGCGGAAGGTCAGGCCGTCGGCGAGCGGGGTGAGCGACAGCTGCCCGACGTAGGTGCCGTAGCCGTGGCGGACCTCGACGATGTCCAGGGCCTGCAGGCCCTTCAGGGCCTCCCGGATGGAGTTGCGGCTGACCCCGAGCTCCTCCATGAGCTCCGTCTCGGTGGGGAGGGGGTCGCCGGACCGCAGGCGCCGGTCGAGGATCAGCTGCATGATCTCGTGCTGGACCTGACCGCCGACCCGTCGCGCCAGGCCGCGCGGGGCCCGCCTCTCCGTCACTCCAACCTCCGGGCGACGCGCGGGGTCATCGGCTATCACCCTACGCCCGGATGTGCTCGTCGCCGCGCCGTCGGGAGCATCGTACGCGTCCTGACGTCGTTACATCCCACGTCCGACGTTCACAGCGCGGCGTGGCGGCCGGTCACAGGCGGGCGACGCCGCCGAGCACCCGCAGCGGCCCCGGCGTCCGGTGCCGCGCGGTCCGCCAGCAGGCGACGTCGACCAGGCCCGGAGACAGGAGGTCCCGGCCGTGAAACGCCGCCTCGATCTCCTCCGGCGTCCGCGTGATCAGCGGGGCCGGCGCGTCGGCGTAGGTCCGGCTCAAGATCATCAAGTAGGCATCTACGATTGGACGTAACTACGTTTCTTCGTAATAATCGGCGCCATGAGCGATGAACCGCCCGACGCGGCGTTCCTGGCCGAGCGGCTGGCGCGGCTGGAGGAGCGCGTGGGCCGCCTGGAGGCGGACCGGTCCGTAGAGCCCGCCGCCGGACCCCCCGAAGCCGGTGCCTTCTGGGCGCTCGACGCGTTGAAAGAGCGCGTGGCGGCCCCGGGCGCGGTGCTGTTCACGGGCACGGTCGACCTGCCGACGGGGGAGCACTACGAGTGGCAGGAGGGCCGGACCACCGAGGACCTGACGGGCGCCGACTGGGCGCAGGGCGCCGCGGCGCTCGCGGCGCTGGCGCACCCGGTCCGGCTGCTGCTCCTGCGCGAGATCCTCCTCGGCACCCGCACGACCGCCGCGCTGGGCGAGCACGAGCAGTTGGGCACGAGCGGGCAGCTGTACCACCACCTGCGGCAACTGGTCGCCGCGGGATGGCTGCGCGCCGAGGGGCGGGGTGAGTACGCCGTCCCCGCCGAACGCGTCGTGCCGTTGCTCGCCCTGCTGCTGGCCGCACGCCGCTGACACCCGAAACGAGGTCGTAGGCGCCGTCGACCGGGTCCGCGGCGGCGCCGGGGCGTCAGCGCACGCCGTGGGCCAGCAGCGCGTGCGCGGGCACGCGCACCCGCCCGTTCCCGGTCGCGTACGGTGCCAGGATCCGGTCGTAGGCCTCCTTGACCCGGGCGACGGTCGCCGGATCCTGCCGCGCCAGCACGACGCCGTTCGAGCCGACCCTGGCCATCGCCCCCGTCCGCCACCACTCCTCCGGTTCGAACTCGAAATCCCAGTCGAGCTCGTCCACCGTGACCTCACGGAACATCCGGCCCACCAGGTCGCCGAACGCCTCCCGCCGGCCGTACTCCATGAACGGGCTCGCCGGCACGTCCTCCGGCCAGGGGACGCCGACCGCCTCCATGGCGTGGTGGACGACGGCGAGCACCCCGCTGCCCGGCATCGTCCAGCAGGTCAGCGCCAGGCGCCCACCGGGCCGCAGCACCCGCCGCAGCTCCTCCAGCGCCGCCGCCGGTTCACCGACATGGTTGATGACGAAGTTTCCGGCCACCGCGTCGAACGACGCTTCAGCGAAGGGCAGCGAGGGAAGGACGGCGACGTGCACCTTCGCCTCGGGCACGTTGCGCGCCGCGGCCTCGGCCATCTCCGGGTCGGCGTCCACGGCGGACACCTGGGCGCCCCGGCGCACCGCCGCGGCCGCCACCGGGCCGGGGCCCGTCCCCACGTCGAGCACCCGGTCGCCCGCCCGCACCCCGGCGGCGTCCAGCAGCCGCTCGACCGTGCACCCGCTCAACCGCGCGAAGCCCCGTTCGTACGCCTCGGCCCGCCCTGCCCACAGCTCACGCTCGTACGCGTCGAAGGACGTCATGCCCGGCAGCGTACGCACGGCCGGCGCCGTACGGCGCGCCGTCGGCGGATGCGGGATCTTCCCAGTTCGCGCCAGCTATATTCCTTGACAGTAATATAGCCATGCCATTATGTTGAAGCGATGACCGCGACCTTCGACGTACTGGCCGAACCGGCCCGCCGCCGCATCCTGGACCTGCTGCTGGAGCGTCCCCGCCTGGTCGGTGAGCTGACCGAACAGCTCGGCCTGACCCAGCCCGGCACTTCCAAGCACCTGCGGGTCCTGCGCGAGGCGGGCCTCGTCCGGGCCCGCCCCGAGGCGCAGCGGAGGTGGTACGAGCTCCGCCCGGAGCCGCTCGCCGAGGTCGACGCGTGGCTGGCCCCCTACCGGCGGCTGTGGGCCGACTCGCTCGACGCGCTGGAACGTCACCTGGACACGATGGAGACCGACGAGACATGAACCCGTCCCTGCACACCTCCGGCGGCCGCAGCGTCCTGCGGTTCGAGCGCCGGCTCGCACATCCGGTGGAGAAGGTCTGGCGCGCCCTCACCGACCCCGCCCATCTCACTCACTGGTTCCCCTCGACGGTGGAGGAGCTCGACCTCCGTCCCGGCGGGAAGATCAGGTTCCGCCAGGAGCACGAACAGCTACCCCTGGGCGCGGGCGAGATCACCGAGCTCGACCCGCCGCACGTGCTGGCCTTCACCTGGTACGACGATCCGCTGCGCTGGGAGCTGCGCCCCGACGGCCAGGGGTGCATCCTCGTCTTCACCCACACCTTCACCGACCGGCCGATGGCCGGCAGCTTCGCCGCCGGATGGGAGAGCTGCCTGTCCGCGCTGGAGTCGTCCCTGTCCGGGAACCCCACGGGGCTCGCGGCGGTGCCGGACGACTACGCCGGGCGGCACGACGCCTACGCCGAGGCGTTCGGCCTGGACGAGGGCGACCTGAGCGAGGACGCCGGCGGCTGGACGATCCGGTTCGAGCGCAACGTGCCGCACCCGATCGAGAAGGTCTGGCCGGCGCTCGCCGGGCCCGGAGCACCCGTCGCCGGCGGCACCCCGTCGCCGGAGGCCTCCGTCGACCCGGTGCCGCCGGGCGAGGTCACCGCAGTGGCCGCTCCGGAACTCCTGGAGTACGCCTGGCCGCCGGGAGACGAGCCCCTCGGGCGGGTGCGGTGGGAGCTGACCGGCGGCCATCCGGCGGGCACCCGGGTGGTGCTCACCCAGACCGGCCCGGCGAAGGAACGCGGGCGGCGCGCCGCGGCCCTCGCCGCCTGGCACCTGCGGCTGGACCTGCTGGCCGATCGGCTGCGGGGCGTCGAACGTCCCCGGCCCGGCGACCGGGCCGAAGAGCTGGAGCGTCGCTACGCGGCGCGGGCCGAGGCCAGGTAGACGACGTCCGGTTCGCCGCGCGCGACCTCGACCGGACGTGCGGACACGCCGGTGAACCGCTCCCGGAGCCGTTCCTCGAACGCCGGGACGGCGGCGGCGCTCCACACCGCCAGGACCCCGCCGGGCCGCAGGCGACGTGCCAGCAGATCCAGGCCCTCGGGGCCGTACAGCGCGGCGTTGCCCTCGGTGACCGTCCACTCCGGCCCGTTGTCGATGTCCAGGCACATCGCGTCGTACGGATCTCCCGGCGCGCGCAGCCAGGCCAGGAGATCGGCGCACTCCACGCGCACGCGCGGGTCGTCGACGGCGCCTTCGGAGTAGGGCCGCAGCGGCCCGGCGTGCCAGCCGATCACCGCTGCCTCGCGCTCGACGACGGTCACGCGCTGGGCGTACGGCGAGCGCAGGGCCTCGGCGAGGGAGAAGCCGACGCCGAGGCCGCCGATGAGCACGTCGGCCGGGCGGCCGAGGAGGTCGAGCGCGGCGCGGACGAGGAGACGCTCCGACGCGCCGGCCCGCGTGTCCATGAGGAACACGCCATTGCTGATGATCTCGAAGTGCTCGCCGTCGCCGCGCAGCACCAGCTCGCCGTGCGGGCCCCGCCGCCGGTCGTGGACCTCCATGAGCCGCCATCCTACCGCCGTTCAAGATCACCACAGGGTTTCGGTGATCCTCGTCCGGGGCG
This sequence comes from Actinoallomurus purpureus, assembly GCF_024055795.1. Classification (GTDB taxonomy): domain Bacteria; phylum Actinomycetota; class Actinomycetes; order Streptosporangiales; family Streptosporangiaceae; genus Actinoallomurus; species Actinoallomurus purpureus. The sequence goes on from NZ_JAMXMY010000001.1 coordinate 525,909, forward strand.
GCGAGTGCCGTGTGAGGTTGGTCGCGTCACCGGTTTTGCCCGCGTTCACCGAGGAGGAGCGCGGAGCTCGGCCTCACCGCCCGGTCCGCGCGCGGTAGGGACCGGCCGGGCGGCCGGGGATTCTGTGAACGCGAGGTGACGGAGAGTTGTCCAGTGAGGTCGCGGTGGCCGAATAGGTCGTCAACGAAAGGGAATGACCAGCCCGTACAGCTTCGTACGGAAGGGGGAGCCGATGGGTCTCCTGGACAAGCTGAAGAACAGCATGCAGAAGGCGAAGGGCCGCGGCAAGGAGGCGGCGGGCCGGACCGCCGACGACCCGTACCTCGAGTCCGAGGGGCGCAGGGACCGCACGGCGGGCGGCGCCAAGCAGGTCGGCGAGCAGGCCAAGGACACCGCGAAGGAAGTCCGTCGCACCTTCGAGCGGTAACACCTGAGCAGGAAGGCCGCCGGCAGTAGCAGTGCCGGCGGCCTTTGCTGCGAGACACTCTTCGGCCGTCCGGCTGGAGTGGGCTGCGCCGTGCATACCGCGATGTCAAGCCCTCGATCTGCTCGGAGAACGTCCTGACCCGGCAGCCAGTGTGATCGCAGAAGAACCGGCGGGCCCGCAGCCGGATCGCCACCCGCCGTCCGCCGAGGGCTGCGTCCGCCAGCCGCCGGTCATACCGACTATGCACTCGCTCCGACCAGCCGCCACACGAGGAACACATCGCCCCATCGGCGCGAGGGCTGACCCCGATCGACACGTACGCCTCGGCCAACTCCACGCGGTCGACGAGGACCCCGGACAGATGCGGCAGAAGTACTTCAAGACTTTGATGATCACACCCCGAGCATGATCACAGAACGCACCCGCCACCGGGGCTGAAACGATCACGAGATGTGGGCCAGATCCAGATCCAGTTTTCACGTGTCGGTGGATTAGGGCTTCCGGCGGTGCGGGGCCGGGTCTGGCCATCGTCTGGGCGGTCGCCGAAGCCTACGGAGGGTGGGCCGAGGCAGCGAACCGGCAGGCGGACACAAGGGCAGCGATGTGGATCGTCCTGCTGCGATTCGCGCCGGTGCCGCTCCGGTGGCAGAACATCGGGTCGTCTACCGAGCGTTATTACTATCCATGTAGTAGCTTATCTGAGAGTTAGGTGGGCGATGCGGAAGGGCACGAGTGCCTCCGCGTCGGTGCGACCGCTGACCCGGTAGTTCGAATCGGGAGAAGCGTTCGCCGTTTCCTGCGTGCCGGGCCGGTCATGGGGGCCTGATCCGGCCCAAATCAACCACACAGTCATCGGCCGACAGCCGTTGTCGGCCAAGCCGTACACGTGCGCCGAACCTGTCACCAACTCCGGGGGAGAGATGACGAGGCCGGAAGCCTTGACCGACGCCGACATCGCCGGCGCCGGCAGATACGTGATGAAGAAGTTGCCAGAGGTCACTCTGGCTTTCTGGATAATGAAGATCGCTGCGACAACGCTCGGCGAGACGGCGGGCGACCTGTTCGCCCAGACGCTGAAGCTGGGCTACTTCCTCACGACGATCGCACTGTTCCTGATCTTCCTTGTCACGCTGGTGATCCAGCTTGCTTCAAAGCGGTACAACCCGTTCTTCTACTGGACGGTGATCATGTCCACGAGCACGGTCGGCACCACCACGTCGGACTTCATGAACCGCGAAGCGAGCGCCAAATACCTCCCCGAAGGGGCGAAATCGCTCGGCTGGGGACCGCAAGGTCTCGGCCTGGGTTACCCGGCCGGAGCCGCGATCTTGATCTCGATCCTGATCGCCATCTTCGTCGTCTGGAAGTTCACCGGGCTGACCTTCGCGATCCGCGATATCGACACTTTCCGCGGCGAAACGTTGTTCTGGTCGGCGATCCTCGTCTCCAACACGCTGGGCACCTCGATGGGCGACTTTCTGTCCGACAGCTCAGGTCTCGGATACAGCGGCGGCGTCCTGCTCATCACCGGACTGCTCGCCGCACTCCTCGCGCTCAGATACGTGCCCGCCGTGCCGAACGTGCTGCTGTTCTGGCTCGCCTTCGTCCTGACCCGCCCATTCGGCGCCACGGCCGGCGACCTCCTCACCAAGCCGACCGCGAAAGGCGGCCTCGACGTCGGCACCGCCGGCTCGTCCGCTGTTCTCCTCGCGGTCCTGTTCGCCCTGATGGGCTGGGCCCACATCCGGAACAATCGTCAGCCGGCCACGCGCATCTCCTGAGCCGCCGGCCGCAGGCAGGCGAAGACTCACTCCCGGCCGTACCCCGCTCAGTCCCGGGCCGTGGGGAGCAGGAGGGTGAAGGTCACGGGTGCGGGCCGGGTCAGGAGCAGGCGACCGCCTTCGGCCTCGGCGAGGCTGCGGGCCATGGCCAGGCCGATGCCGTGTCCGGAGGCGCCGGCCGCGCGGCGGCGGAAGAGCTCGTCCGGTGACTGCGTGATGCCGGGGCCCTCGTCGGCGACGTCGACGGCGAGGGCGTCCCCGGCGTCGCGGACGCTGACCGCGACCGGGCCCGCGCCGTGTCGTGCGGCGTTGTCGATCAGGACGTCGAGGATCTGGCGGACGGCCGCGCTGGAGGCGTGGGCCGGGGGCAGGTCCGGTTCGATGGTCAGGCGCAGCGGGCGGCCGCGGGCGGCCAGGCCGGCGTGCCAGTTCTGACGAATCTCATCGATGAGGACCTTGGCATCGAGGGTCCCGCTGCGGTCGGGGACGTCGCGCGCCAGGGTGAGCAGGTCGTCGATGATCGTCTGGAGGCGGTTGGTCGCGGCGATGGCCGTCGTGATCTCCTTCTCGGAGGCCGCCGCCGGGGTGTCCCTCATGGCCTCCAGGGTGAGCCGCAGGCCGGTCAGCGGGGTGCGCAGCTGGTGGGAGGCATCGGCGGTGAAGGCGCGTTCGCGGGCGAGCAGGGTGCCGAGGCGTTCGGCGGTGGCGTTGAGGCTGGCGGCGAGCGAGTCGATCTCGGGGATTCCGCTGGGCCCGGTTCGTACGCTCAGGTCGCCGTCGCTGAGCCGCTGGGCGTTGGCCGACATCTCCTCCAGCGGCCGGGCCAGGCGCCGGGCCTGACGCCGGGCGAGGATCGCGGTGAGCCCGATCGCCAGCAGCGCGACCCCCAGCATGACGAGCCAGGTCCGCGCGATGCGCCGGTGGACGACCTCCTTCCCGGTGGCCGCGCGGATCGCGCCGGTCACGCGTTCGTTGTCCGAGATCGGCACGGCGACGACGATGTCGGGCCCCGTGGATTCGTTGGCCGCGCTGCCGCGCAGCGCATCACGGACCGCTCCGTCGGCGTGGACCGGTCCGCGACCGGTGATCCTGCGCCCGGCGGCGTCGTAGACGCCGAGTGTCATGTCGGGTTCGGTCCGGGGCAGTTCGATGGGGTCGCCTCCGGTCAGCTGCGCGGGTGCGACCGCGACGGTGGTGCCGGTGGCCAACCGGGACAGTTCGGCTCGCTCATCGGCCGTGTAGGAGCGCGCCGTACCGATGGCGAACGGCACGCCGAACAGGCTGATCGCCAGGACGGCGGCCAGCACCGCCAAGGTCACGATGCGTCTGCGCATGCCCGTCCCCCTCGAGCGACTGCCGATTGCGGGCCTGCTGCCAGTCTGCCGTCACGGTCGCCGATCGGACGGTTCCGACCACCTATTTTGCCGTCGTCTAGCCATTGGGGCCGGGTCGGCTAACCGGCGGGTTCCTAGCGTCAGGTGAGTTGGAGGGATTTCTCCGGAGATCGGGGGCCGCTCATGAGAACTCGTCGAAGCGTGATCCACGCCGGGAGCGCGATCGTGCTCATGGCCGCGCTGGCCGCGTGCGGCGGCGGAAACGGCCGGTCGGTCGCCGCGTCGGGCCAGACCGCCGCCGGCGCGCCCCCGCCGCCGCCCACGCCGAAGGAGTCCAACCCTCCCGGCGACATCCCCGACAGCCAGGTCTTCGTGCCGTTCACCGCGGCGGGCGGTCTGTTCACCGTCAAGGTCCCCGAAGGCTGGGCGCGGAGCCAGAGCGGGTCCGCGACGGTGTTCACCGACAAGTTGAACATCGTCCGTGTCGAGGCGCGCCCGGCGGCCAGCGCACCGACCGTGGCCTCGGCGCGGGCGACGGAACTGACGCAGATCCGGTCCTCCACCCCTGGGTTCAGGCAGGGCGATGTCACCGTGGTGCAGCGGAAGGCGGGCCCCGCCGTGCGGATCACCTACCGGGCCCAGTCTCCTGCCAACCCGGTGACCGGCAAGACCATCCAGGACGAGGTCGAACGCTATGAGTTCTGGAAGGCCGGCAACGAGGCGATCCTCACCCTGTCGGGCCCGGTGGGCGCCGACAACGTCGACCCGTGGCGGCTCGTCACCGACTCCCTGCGGTGGCAGCGATGAGCCCAGGCGCCGGCGTTTCCACGACCGGCGAGGACCTGGACGAGGACGTCGCGCTGTCGGCCCGTACGCTCTACCGCTTCTTCCGCGCCGGGGAGGAGGAGACGCTGGCGCTGCGCGGCGTGTCCTTGTCGCTGCGCGCGGGGGAGCTGGTGGCGGTCGTAGGCCCCTCCGGGTCGGGCAAGTCGACTCTGCTGGCGTGCCTGGCCGGGCTGGACGAGCCCGACGGCGGCACCGTCATGGTCGGCGGGCGGCGCATCAGCCATCAGCCCGAGACCGTACGGACCCGGCTGCGCGCCCGCATGATCGGACTGGTGTTCCAATCCGGGAACCTCCTGGAACACCTGACCGTCCGGCAGAACATCCGGCTGGCCCAGCGGCTCGCCGCCCGCGGTCGGCGCGACGACGCCGACGTGCTGCTGGAGCTGGTGGGGCTCTCGGCACGCGGCGAGGCGTACCCGAGCCGGTTGTCCGGCGGTGAGGCGACGCGCGCCGGCCTGGCGGTCGCCCTGGCAGGCGACCCCGCCGTGGTGCTGGCCGACGAACCGACCGGCGAGCTCGACTCGGCCACCGAACGGCAGATCCTCGATCTCCTGGCCGAGCGCGCGCGCTCCGGGGTGGCGGTGCTGGTGGCCGGTCACAGTCCGGCCGTAGCCGCCGCCGCCGACCGCGTCATCCGGCTCCGTGACGGGCAGATGGTCTGATGAGCCTGCGCGACGGCGCCACCACGCGGGCGGACGGCGCGCCGGCCGGGCCCGCCGACGGCGCACTGGTGCGGTGCGTGAACGTGGCGCGCACCTTCGGTACCGGTCCGACGGCCGTCGTCGCCGTGCACGACGTGTCCTGCACGGTGCCGTCCGGGGCGCGCGTGGCGCTGATGGGGCCGTCTGGATCAGGCAAGTCCACCCTGTTGCACCTGATCGCGGGCCTGGAAGCCCCGACCGGCGGGACGATCGCCTGGCCGGGCCTCGGCGCCGGCCCGAACGGCAGACCCGGCCCGATCGGCGTGATCTTCCAGGGGCCCAGCCTTATCCCCACGCTGGACGTCACCGAGAACGTCGCCCTGCCGCTGCTGTTCGCCGGCGTGCCCGCCGAGGCCGCCACCGTAAGCGCGACGGCGGCCCTGGACCGGGTCGGGATCGCCGACCTGGGGCCGAAGCTCCCCGAAGAGCTGTCCGGCGGACAGGCCCAGCGCGCCGCCGCCGCGCGCGTGATCGCAGGCCGTCCGAGGCTCATCCTGGCCGACGAGCCCACCGGCCAGCTCGACCACGAGACCGGCGGCCACGTCATCTCCGTGCTGCTGGAGGCAGCCGAGGAACTCGAGGCCGCGCTGATCGTCGCCACGCACGACGCCCAGATCGCCGCCCGGCTGCCCCACCGGTGGACCATGCGCGACGGCGGCCTCACCACGCGCGGCGCCGGCCCCGGCGACGACAGGAGGCCATGATGATCTGGATCTGGCTCCACGGCCTGGTCCGCAGGCGCACCGCCCGGATGGCCGCCGCGGCGGCAGGGGTCGCGGTCGCGGTGGCGCTGCTCGCCTGCCTCGGCGCGTTCCTCGCCGCTTCGAAGGCGACCATGACCGCGCGGGCCGCCTCCGGCGTCGCGGCCGACTGGCAGGTGCAGGTGACCGGCGGCACCGATGCGGGCTCGGTCCTCGGCGCCGTACGGGCCGACCCGGCGACCCGGCAGGCCCTCCCGGTCGGCTTCGCGCAGACCAGCGGCTTCACCTACACCGGGCCGACGACCCAGACCACCGGATCCGGAGTCGTGCTGGGCCTGCCTGACGACTATGCCCGGGCCTTCCCCGGCGAGCTCCGCACGCTCACCGGATCCGGAACCGGCGTGCTGCTGGCCCAGCAGACCGCCGCCAACCTGCACGCCGGACCCGGCGACACGATCAGCGTCGGCCGCGCGGGCATGGCTTCGGCACGCGTGCGCGTCGACGGAGTGGTGGACCTGCCACAGGCCGACTCGCTGTTCCAGAAGGTCGGCGCTCCCCCGGGCTCCCAGCCGTCGGCGCCGCCGGACAACGTGCTCCTGCTGCCCCAGGCCCTGTGGCACCAGGTGTTCGACCCGCAGGCCAGGACCCGCCCGGACCTGGTCACCACGCAGATCCACGTCAGCCGCTCCCACGCGCTGCCGTCGGACCCGGCTGCGGCCTACACGGCCATCACGGCGGCCGCCCGGAATCTCGAGGCCCGGACCGCGGGCGGTGCCGTCGTGGGGAACAACCTGGGGGCGGCGCTGGACTCCGCGCGCCAGGACGCGGCGTACGCGCAGATCCTGTTCCTGTTCCTCGGCCTGCCCGGGGCGGTCCTGGCCGGGCTGCTGACCGCCGCGATCGCGGGCGCCGGGGCGACCCGGCGGCGTCGCGAACAGGCGCTGCTGCGCTCCCGCGGCGCCTCCGTTCGCCAGGTGACGCGGCTGGCAGCCGTCGAGGCCGCCGTCGTGGGGGTCGCCGGCAGCGTCGTGGGTCTCGCCGGCGCGGCCCTGGTCGGCAGGCTGGCGTTCGGCTCGGCGCGGTTCGGCGCCACGACCGTGACCGCCGTCGCCTGGACCGCGGGTGCCGCCGTGGCCGGTCTCGTGATCGCCGCGCTCACCATCCTGGTGCCCGCGCATCGGGACGCTCGGGCGATGACCGTGAGCGCCGGACGCCTCACCGTCGGCCGTACCCGGGCACCCGGCTGGAGTCGCTACGGACTGGACTTCGTGCTGCTGGCCGCCGCCGGGGCGGTGTTCGCCGTGACCGGCCGCAACGGCTACCAGCTCGTCCTGGCACCGGAAGGGCAGCCCACCATCTCGGTGTCGTACTGGGCGTTCGCCGGACCCGCACTGCTGTGGCTCGGCACCGGGCTGCTCGTCTGGCGGCTGTACGACCTGCTGCTCGGCCGGGGACGGCGGCTCGTCGGTGCCGGGTTGCGTCCGCTGGCCCGTGGGCTGTCGGGCACGGTCGCCGGGAGTATGGCGCGCCAGCGCCGGCTGCTGGCCCGATCCATCGTGCTGCTCGCCCTGGCCGTGGCCTTCGCCGCCTCCACCGCGACCTTCAACTCCACCTATCGTCGGCAGGCCGAGGTCGACGCCCAGCTGACCAACGGCGCCGACGTCACCGTGACCGAATCGCCCGGCGCGTCCGTCGGCCCCGACCAGGCCCGGAGACTGGCCGCCGTGGCCGGGGTCGAGAGCGTCGAGCCGCTGCAGCACCGCTTCGCCTACGTCGGCTCGGACCTGCAGGACCTGTACGGCGTACGGCCCGGCACCATCAGACGCGCCACCGCCCTGCAGGACGCCTACTTCACCGGCGGCACCGCGAAGCAGCTGACCCGCACCCTGGCGGCCGAGCCGGACTCGATCCTGGTGTCGGCCGAGACGGTGAAGGACTTTCAGCTACGCCCCGGCGACCTGCTCAACCTCCGTTTGCAGGACGGCCGGACCAAGCGGTTCACCACCGTGCCGTTCCACTACGTCGGCATCGTCAAGGAGTTCCCGACCGCGCCGAAGGACAGCTTCCTGGTCGCCAACGCCTCGTACGTGACGCAGAAGACCGGCAGCGCCACGATCGGCGCGTTCCTGGTCGACACGGGCGGGCGCCACATCGCCTCGGTCGCCCACCGGGTCCGCGCCCTGCTCGGCCCCACCGCCACGGTGACGGATCTGGCCACCACCCGCCGGGTGGTCGGCTCGAGCCTGACCGCCGTCGACCTGGCCGGGCTGACGCGCGTCGAGCTTACGTTCGCGCTGCTGCTCGCTGCGGCCTCCGGAGGGCTGGTGCTCGCGCTCGGCCTGGCCGAAAGACGCCGCACGTTCGCGATCGCGATCGCGCTCGGTGCGAACCAGCGGCAGCTGCGCGGCTTCGTGTCCGGGGAGGCCGCGACCCTGGCGGTCGGCGGGCTGGTCGCCGGCACGGTGATCGGCGCGCTGCTGTCGCAGATGCTGGTCAAGGTCCTGACCGGCGTCTTCGATCCGCCGCCGTCGGCACCGACGGTGCCCTGGCCCTATCTCACGGCCCTCGGGTCGATCACCGTCGCGGCGCTGGCCGCGGTGGCCGCCGTAGCCGTACGACTGGCGCGCCGTCCCGCCGTGCAGGTCCTGCGGGAGCTATGAGGGTCAACCGGGGGTATCGAGCCGGTAGCCGTGGCCGCGCAGGGTGACGATGCGCGGGATGACGACAGTCTCGTCGGCCGCCTCCGCCAGCTTGCGGCGCAGCGCCGCAACGTGCACGTCCAGGGTCTTGGTCGATCCGAACCAGTTCTCGTCCCACACGTCGGCCATCAGGTCCTCCCGGCTGACGGCCACCCCGGGCTCACCCGCGAGCCTGGCCAGCAGGTCGAACTCCTTGGCCCGCAAGGTCACCTCGCGATCCGCGGCGAAGCACCGGCGAGCCGCCGTGTCCACCACGAGATCGCCGATCGCGAACCGCGACGGCCGCGCGGCCGACGGCGCACCGCGCCGCAAGTGCGCCCGTATCCGGGCGAGCAGCTCCGCGAACCCGAACGGCTTGGTCACATAGTCGTCCGCGCCCGCCTCCAGCCCCACCACGACGTCCATCTCCGCATCGCGCGCGGTCACGATGACCAGCACGCATCCTGCCTGGACGGCTCGGATCCGGCCGCACACCTCGATCCCGTCCAGATCCGGCAGGCCCAGGTCCAGCAGCACGAGGTCGAACGGCATCAGCGTCGCCTCACGGATCGCCCCGCGCCCCGAACGCCGCCAGACCACCTCGTGATCGTGCAGGCGAAGCCGGGACTCCAGGTGACTCCCGATCGTCTCGTCGTCCTCGACGATGAGCAGACGCGCCACTCGCTCATTCTAGAAAATCCCTGGGGCCATCTACTATCGTAATAGTAGAAATCTTCTAAGATGAGTGGAAACGATGCTGGTCAACCTCCTGTTCGGCAGCGCCAGCCTGGTGTTCATCTGGCCGGTGTCTCCCGAACGGAACGGTGCGGAGCGGCAATGCTGGAAGGCCGGGCACCGCGAAGATCCACGCTCCGAAGAGAGCCTCGAGACCCGCACCTCCGGCGCCCAGACCAACACGCGCCGCGGCGGCCCGGCCATCCGGTCGGCGGCGAGCACGAGCGCCGGCGCGATCCACACCCAGTGGTGCGACCAGCAGACCGGTCATCGCGCAGGTCACGACAGCGGCCGCCGCGACTCTGCCCGGTCGAGCTTGGGAACCACCAGGGTGCCAAACGGGACGCCACCACCGTGATCCCACCCCGATCACCCCTCGCCACTTGGCGGCTGGGGACACGTTCGGGTCCGGCCGCACCCGAGGATCAGCGGAGAGCCCTAACCGGGATCAGGGTGATCAACCGCGGGGCAGGGAAATGACGAACCGTCCGGCCGCAGTGCTGTCGTTCTGGCTCGCCTACGTCCTCACCCGGCCGCTCGGCGCCAACATTGGCGACTATCTCGGGTCCTCACACAGCGACGGCGGTCTGGGTCTGGGCACCCTCGGCACCAGCGTGCTGTTCCTGGGCGCCATCCTCGTCGTCGTCAGCTACCTCACCGTGACCCACAAGGACCAGACCGAACGCGCCTATCACCGCGCACACTGAACGCTCGCTGTACTGAGCGTGAAGGTGGACCGCCGTGGCGGGTCTTTACGGTGTGTTCAGACCGTTGCGAGCCGCCAAGCTCTGCGCCCCGGCAAACGGGTCCGATCGGTACTGGTCGTTAGGCTGCTCGGGAATGGTTACGTTCCCGGGCGCCCAAAACGCGCCGTCCGAGCGGGGTGAGCCGTCTGCCGCGGTGACAGGCCGCTGACGGCGGAACCGCGCCCCGGCGTCCGGCCTCAGGACCAGCGAACGCCGACCGGGCCGAACATTCCCGAGCGCCGCTGGCCCGGGAAGACGAAGTGGGTGGGGCCGGCCGCGTCGACGTACGGCGCGAGCGTGCCGAAGACGTCGATCTCGATCGTGTTCTCACCGTCGCGCAGGCTCTCGGTGACGTCGAAGACGTACGGGGAGCACACGCGTACGCCGCCGGCGCGGCCGTTCAGGGTCACCTCGGCGGTTCCTCGCACGCGGCCCAGGTCGAGCACGGCGCGTGTGCGCCCGTGGCCGGCCTCCGGGGGAGGGACGAATCGGCATCGGTACCGGACGCCGCCGGAGTACTCGGCGAGCCCGTTGTCCTCCCAGTCGCCGAGTCCGACGCGGCCGGTGCCGGCCGTGAACCGGATCGGCCCGCCGAGGGCCGCCCCGCCCTCGAAGCCGGGCTCCGTGCGGATCCGCAGGGCGCCCGCCCGTACGCCGGACCGTCCGTCAGGGGAGAGGCCGACGGTGACCCGGACGGGAGCGCCGCGCGGGTCGGGCCGCGTGGTGGCGCGTTCCACTCCGTCCACGAAGACCGTGGCCGCGCCGTGCACGTCGGCCTCGATGCGGACGGCGCCGGGCGGGATGGCGAACCGGAACCATTCCACCGGTGATGCCCCTCGGCCCGGCACCGCCGGCACCACCGCCGGGATCCGATCCCGGCGGGCGTTCGCGTCGGTGTTCTCCAGCCAGGCGGCTCCGGGGAGAGGATGGGGCCGCCGCCACAGATGCAGTGCGGCCGGGTCGCCGTGCTGGCGCCGGCAGGCGACGGTCGGGACCGGCACGCCGTCTCGTACGGCGCGCCACGACGGTCCGGTCGCGACGCCGAAGTCGGTATCGGCGAGCACGGCGGCCGGTTCTCCGCGTTCGGCCGGTTCCAGCGAGATCTCGTTGTCGCCGAGGTGCAGGGCGTCGGCGATCTCGTAGCGGCGCACGCGCGGGGCGTCGTGTTCGGCATAGGGATCGAAGCCGCCCTGACGCCCGACCTGGACGCCGTTCACCCGGACGGCGCAGGGCCGGACCGCCGCCACCTGCAGGACCGCTCGCGCGGGGAGGGCGTCCAGCGTGACGGTCGCGGCGAGCGCGACGCTCGTGTCCGGATGCGACGGCCCGGCGGCGGCGATCCACTCCGGCCGCCGGCACATCTCGGTGGACTCCGCGAACGTGACGTAGGCCCGTAGCCGGAGATCCTCCGTCGGCGTGAGGCGCAGGTCGAGCGGGTGGGTCCCGGGGCTGAGGCTTATCGGTGCCGTGGCGAGGTATCCGTGGTCCTCGATGGGGAGTTCCACGCCGTCCACCCGGACCGACTTGGCCGCCGCCGCGCCCACGGCGAGCGTCGCCTCGACGGGCTCGCGCACCACCAGATCCGCACGGAGGCAAACGGTCCGTCCGCCGCGGACCTCGCCGAAGTCGAGGAACTCCTCCGGGACGTGTCCCTTGGGACCCAGGGTCTCCCGGTGCACGGGGTCCTTACGGATCCCCCGGGTCGCCGAGTAGACCGCCGGGCGCCAGGGCGGTCCGGGGGCGGCGTCATCACCGGCACCGGCGCTTGTGGTCCAGACGCCGTGCGGCCCGAAGGTCGCGTGCGCGGCCGCCCATCCGGGCTCCTCGCCGGACGCCGTGGCCCATTCCTCGCGCCGGCCGTCCTCCCCGTCCTGTTCGAGCCGGTGGCGGAGCTCCCATCGCTGGACGGGGGCCAGGTCGCCGGCGGGGCGGGCGAAGTCGCCCCAGGTGTCGTCGAGGGTCGGGATGAGCTCCATCTCCCAGGTGGTCCCCAGGTCGAGCCACGCCGTGGGCCGGCCGGCGACCGCCGGGTCCGGGACCGCCGCCCCCGGGCCGTCGTCGCCGCCCGCGTGGTTTGCATCGCCCGGGCGACCCGCCTCACCCATGCTGTCCGCGTCGTCCGGTTCGTCGGCGCCGGCGTGACCGGCGGGGAAGACGAGCAGGACGGCGGGCCCGCGGTCGAAGGGCACCACGACCTCGGTCACGTCGCCGCGCGTCTCGGCGGCGAGCCGCCGCGGCGGGCCGCCGAAGGGGTCGACCAGCAGGGCGGGGCCGCGCGCGCCGCGCACCCGCACGCGCATCTCGCGGTGGTACCGGTCCGGGTCGAAGTCGCAGGAGACGTCGAGCCAGCCCAGCTCGATTCCCCGCTCGTCCGGCCGGCCGACCGACACGTCGCTCGCGCGCGGGAAGGCGGCGGTCAGGAACACGACGGTGGCGCCCTCGACCTCCCGGACCAGCGCCGGCACCGGGGCGTCCACCGGCCCCGGATCGCCGAGCACCGAGCCGAGGTCGCCGGCCGAGCCGACCACTCCTGAGCCCGGCAGGTCCTCCAGCCGCGCCCGCAGGCGGGCGACCGCGCGGTCGGCGTCCGCGTCTCCCACCCCGCGTTCGGGGAGCGCGCCGACGGCGACCAGCCGTCCGCCTCCGGCGGCGAACTCCTCGAGTCGGCGGGCGGTCTCGCCCTCCAGCACCGTGCAGGCCGGCAGGACGATCGCCGCGTAGGCCTCGTCGGCGACCCGCAACCGGCCCCCGGAGACGGTGGCGCGCCGGACCGAGTCGTCGTCGATCACGTCGGCGTCGAGCCGCAGCCGGTCGAGAGCGCCGGGAACGGTGTGGAACCAGGCCATGTCGCCGACCAGCTCCCGGTAGACGCGGTCGGCTCGGGCGGCGTCGTCGTCCATCCCGTCCAGCCGGGCGCCCGCCTGCGCGGTCGCGGTCGGCAGCAGCACCGCCACGTCGCAGAGGTGGTGGCCGAGGGAGAGCGCCGCGCACAGGCGGGTGACCGCGTCGGCGAAGACCCTGTGGTGCCGCCAGTACGGCTGGCGCCAGTCGGTGGACGGCGGCGCCCATTCCCACCAGCCGCCCTTGGTCGTGTAGTAGACCGCGTGGGGGTTGTACAGGGTCGCGCCGGAACGCAGCCAGGGCAGCAGCCAGTCGAAGGTCTCCTCCAGCGTGCCGCCCCAGCCGCTGGAGTGGAACGCCTCGATCCAGGTGCGCGGCCGCCCGTACAGGTGCGCCAGCGACGAGTGGATCCGCGCGTCGCCGTGGTGGTCCGAGCCGGGCGCGCCGAACCAGCGGTGCGTGCGCGCGTAGTCGGCGTAGAGGCGGACACCCTCCACCGGGTCGCCGGCGCGGGCGGGATCCTGCTGGTCACAGCCGTGCAGGAGACCGTGTCGCTCGTGCCATTCGGAGAGCGGCCGGAAGAACGCCTCTTCGGCCAGCTCCGCGCGGGTGCGGTGGTAGTCGCGGCGGAACCGCGAACCATCGGCGCCCGTCTCGCCCGCCCACAGCGCCGGCAGGTACGGGGCCGGGTCGTAGCCGCGCCGCCGCTCGAACTCCCCGGCGAACGCCGGGGACCAGGTGGGCAGGGCGGGCAGTTCGTCCTGGAAGGAGCCGACGATGACGGTGCCGAGCCGGTGGGGCAGGCGTCGTTCGAACTCCCCGTGCACGCGGTCGATGAGGGCGGCGCACGCGTCGGCCGAGAGGTAGTCGAAGCCCCGGGTGGTGACCGTGACGCCGCCGTCCCGCCGATCCAGCCACTGCCCGGCGTACGACGGCGTCTCCTGGACGAGGCGGGCCTGGATGTCGGCGCCGGAGAAACCGAGCTGGTCGTAGAACCACAGGAAGGCGCCCAGCTCCTCGGCGTCGGCGCAGACGCCGTCGAGCAGCTCCCACCACGCCTCGGAGAAGAACGCCGGCTCGTCGGCGTCGGAGCCGAACATCGGCCCCGACGGTGCGAGGTTCAGAATGATCAGGTTCCGTACGCCGCCGGCGACGAACCGTTCCAGCTGCCAGCGCAGCCGGGCGCGGTCGAGCGGCTCGCCGCTCCACCACCAGATCGCCGCCGGGGAGAACCCGGCCGGCGGACGGTCCAGGACCTCCGCCAGCCGGGGTGGGAGCACGGTCATCCCTTGAGCCCGCTGGCGAACCCGCGGATGACGTAGCGCTGCAGCAGGAGGAACACCACGAGGATCGGCAGCGCGGCAAGGACGAGGCCGGCGAAGACCAGGCCGTAGTCGGAGACGTACTGCCCGACGAAGGAGAACACGCGCACCGGCACCGTCTCCCGCGCCGACCCGCCGAGGTACAGCAGCGGGGTGAAGAAGTCGTTCCAGATGAACACCGCGTTGAGGATCAGCACGGTGCCGGTGATCGGCCGCAGCAGGGGGAACACCACACGGGTGAACGCCTGCAGGTGCGTCGCACCGTCGATCAGTGCCGCGTTCGCGTAGTCGCGGGGGAGCGCCCGGATGAAGCCCGTGTACAGGAAGATCGTGAACGGCAGCTGGATGCCGGTGTAGAAGACGATCATCCCCTGGTACGTCCCCAGCAGCCCGAGCTGGTCGACCAGTTTGAACAGCGGGATCATGCCGAGCTGGAACGGCAGCACGATGCCGAGCAGGAACAGCACGTACAGCCCGAACCCGAGCCGGGAGGCGCAGCGGGCCAGGAAGTACGCCGCGAACGCCCCCAGCGCGATCAGGCAGACGAGGCTCGCCACCGTGATCATCGTGCTGTTCAGCAGGGCCGAGCCGAGGCCCGCCGCCGACCACGCCCGGGAGAAGTTCGCCATCGTGGGTGAGGTGGGCGGCGACAGCGGCGCGCTCGCGATCTGCCGACCGCTCTTTAGCGACAGCGTGATCAGCGCGTAGACCGGGAACAGGAACGCGATCCCGGCCGCGACCATCACCAACTCGAGCAGGAACGTACGTACGCCGTACCGCAGGTGAGTCATGCCTGGACCTCCCTGCCGCGCAGGTACGCGATCTGCAGCAGCGATACGGCCGCGACGAACAGTGCGAGCACGAGCGCGATCGCGGTGCTGTAACCGAACTTCCCGTAGACGAACGCCTGCTTGTACAGCACGGTCGACAGCGTCTCGCTGGCGTAGCCGGGACCGCCGCCCGTCGCGGCGTACACCTGGTCGAACAGCTTGAGGCCGCCGATGGTGGACAGCATCACGTTGATCGTCAGCGCCGGAGCCAGCAGCGGCCAGGTGATGTACCGGAACCGCTGGAAGCGACCGGCGCCGTCGATCATCGCGGCCTCGTGCAGGTCGGCCGGGACGCCCTCCAGCCCGGCCAGGAAGATGACCATGGAGTAGCCGGCGTACTGCCACACGACCATTCCGGCGACCGACCACACGGCCAGCGAGGGGTCGCCCAGCCAGTCCTGCCGCAGGCCGCCGAGCCCGATCGCGCCGAGGAGGCCGTTCAGGCCCGCGTGCGGGTCCGGGTTGTAGACGTACTTCCAGAGGAAGGCGACCATCACCGGGCTGACCACCGCGGGCGCGAAGAAGATCACCCGCAGGACCGTGCGGGACCTGATGCGGGCGTGCACGCCGAGCGCGAGCAGCAGCCCGATGCCGTTCTGCACGACCACGATCGCGACGGTGAGCAGCAACGTGTTCTTCAGCGCTCCGACGGCCCGCTCGTCGTGGAAGAGGGCACGGAAGTTCGCCAGGCCGTTGAACGACTTGCCGCCGATGCCGCTCCAGTCGGTGAAGGCGTACATCACGCCCGACAGGCTCGGGTAGAGCACCACCGCGGCGTAGACGAGCAGCGCGGGCGCGACGAACCACCAGGGCGGGGTGAGGAAGCCCGTCCGGCGACCCTTCACGGGAGGTGAGGGCGTGGTCGCCGGACGGGCCGTTCGGCGGGTGGTCACCGTCATGGCCTCAGGACTTCTTCCGGTAGACCTGGTCCATCTTCGCCAGGCCCTTGTCGATCGTGGTCTTGCCGGCCAGGAGTTCCTGGACGACGGCGAAGTGGGTCGGCTGGACCTCGGCGTTGGGCCACGCCTGATCCATGAAGGGCACCGCCTTGTTCCCCTCGATGAAGGGCAGGAAGGGCTCCAGCACCGGGTCGATCGTGGAGGACGCGTCGCGGTGGAGGGGGATGCAGGCGACGGCCGCGGCCCAGCGGTTGATGTTCTCCTGCTTGCCGAGGAACTCGATGAACGCCTTGGCGGCGTCGGCGTTGCGGCTGCGGGCGCTCACGCCGAGCCCGACGACGACGCCCGCGGGGATCCACACGCCGTCCGCGCTGTCCGCGCCCGGGAACGGGAACATCCCCAGGTCGTCGGGGCTGGAGGCGGCCTTGCGGAAGTCCGGCAGCACGGCCGACACCTGCACGGCCATCGCGGCCTTGCCGGTCGCGACCATCGAGGTCTGCTGCTCGAACGTCGTTCCGTTGGGATTGTCGTTGAAGAAGCCGCGCTTCTGCAGGTCGAGGTACATCGTGAAGGCGTCGCGCCAGCCCGACTGGGCGAAGCTCGCGGACCCCGCCTGCATCTGGCTGTCGAACTGCGGGTTCTTCGCGTACACCGTGGAGGGCACCAGCGCGTACGTGATGAGCTGGGTGATCCAGGCCGTCTGCGCGCCGAGCGCGATCGGCACGACGCCCGCCTTCTTCAGCTTTGCGCACACGTCGAGCAGCTCGGTCCAGGTCTTCGGCGGCTGCACGCCCGCCTTCTGGAAGACCTTCTTGTTGTAGATCGCGCCGATGACGCTGGACCCGGCCGAGTAGATGAGGGTCTTGCCCTGAACCTGGAACGCGGACTTGAAGTTGGCCGGGATCAGCTGCGTCCACGACTGGGAGCTCAGGTCGGCGAGCAGGCCCGCCTGAGCGATCTGCGCCATCGACATGGCGCTGCCGTTGCCCGGGTAGACGACGTGCACGTCCGGCGCGTTACCGGCGCCGAGCTGGGTGCGCAGCGACGTCTCCACCTGGTCGGTCGGCGCGTACGACGTGGTGAACTTCGCCTGCGTGTAGAGCTTCGTCAGCTCGTCCAGCGCCTTCTGCTGGTCCGAGACGCCGACGAGACGCAGCGTCTTGGAACCACCGCCGCCCGCGCCGGACGACCCGCCGCACGCGACCAGTGCCGCGGGCATCGCCGCCACGGCCGCGAGGCCTCCCGCCGCACGCAGGAAGCCTCTGCGGTCCGGCTCGAATCGTGATGTCACCCTGTCCTCCTTGCTGAGAATCGGTAGTCCCCCGATCCCACGCGGCACACGAGCGCGCTCCCGCCGGTGACGGCCGGCTCGGTACCGACGATCTCGATTCCGGGGCTCTCGCCGACCGGAAGTCCGTTCTCCCGCACCGCGGATCCCGAGGCGACGGGGATGTGCACCGTCGCCGTCGCGCCCGGTGGGACGCTCACCGCCAGCCGGAGCCCGTCGTCGTCCTGCTCCCAGCGGACCGCGATCCGGCCGCGCGCCGACTCATGCGACGCCTCCGCCCAGTGGGACTCGCCGGGACGCCGGAACGGCCGGGGACGGATGAGCGGCTCACGGTAGGCGACGGAGCCCGGCGCCTGGTCGAGGCCGGCCAGCCCGCGGTACAGCCACTCGCCGACCGACCCGAGCGCGTAGTGGTTGAACGAGTTCATCGCCGGCGCCTGGAAGCCGCGCTCGTCGGTGTAGCCGTCCCAGCGCTCCCAGATGGTGGTGGCGCCGTGGCGCAGCGGATACAGCCAGGACGGCGGTTCCGTGCGGCGCAGCAGCGCGTGCGCGAGATCGGCCCGGCCCCAGCGGTCGAGGACCGGTGCGATCAACCCGACGCCGAGGAAACCCGTCGTGAGGCCCGGACCGGCCTCCTCGACGAGCTCCGCCAGCCGGTCGGCCGCGCCCGCGGCCGGGCCGTCGGGGAGCAGTTCGAAGTGGAGCGCCAGCGCGTAGGCGGTCTGTGTGTCGCCCTCGATCCGGCCGTCCGGGGTGGCGAACCGGTCCGTGAACGTCGCGCGGATGTCGCGCGCCAGCGCGGCGTACCGGCCGGCCCTCTCGTCTCCCAGCACGCCCGCCGCACGCGCGGTCAGCTCGGCGCTGTGGGCGAAGTAGGCGGTGGCGACCACCTCGCGGGGCGTCGGCCGGCCGATCGCGAGCCAGTCCGCGAAGTGCGGGCCCACCCTGTGCCGCCAGACCAGGTCGGGATTGTGGCGGTGGACGAGGTCGACCCACGCGTACATCGAGTCCAGCGACCGGGCCAGGAACCGTTCGTCGCCGTAGACGCGGTACAGGTGCCAGGGGATCAGCACCCCGGCGTCCGCCCAGCCCGGCGCGCCCTCGTCCGCGACGCCCGCGAGGAGCGGTGCCACGTTGGAGAAGCCGCCGTCGGGGCCCTGGGCGTCCCGTACGTCCTGCGTCCACTTGGCGAAGAAGGCCGCGACGTCGGCGCCCAGGCAGGCGGTGGGCAGGAACACCTGCGCGTCGGCGAGCCAGCCGAGACGCTCGTCGCGCTGCGGGCAGTCGGTGGGCACGCTCACGAAGTTCGAGCGCTGCCCCCAGGTGATGTTGTGGTGCAACCGCCGGATGCCCGGGTCCGAGCAGTCGAACGTGCCCGCCCATGGAGTGTCGCTGTGCAGCACGACGCCGGTGACGTCACCGGCGTCGAGGTCCGCGAGGCCGGTCACCTCGGCGTACCTGAAGCCGTGGTAGGTGAAGCGCGGCTCGAACACGACCGCGTCGCCGCCTCCGCGATCGCCGCCGATCAGGACGTCGGTCGCGGCGGCGGTGCGCAGGTTCGCGGTGTAGAGGCCACCGCCGTCGTCGAGGGTCTCGGCGTGGCGGAGCACCACCCGCTGCCCGTCGCGCAGTCCGCGCGCGGTCAGCCGGAGACGACCGGCGAAGTTCTGCCCGAAGTCGACGATGTGCGCGTCCGGGCCGACGCGGGTCACCGCGACCGGGCCGAGCTCACCCAGCGCGCGGACGGGCTCGTCGACCGAGGGGACGAGCCGCGCGGTGTCGTCGTCGGCCACGCGGGCGGACCGCCACGCGTCGTCGTCGAACTCCGGGCAATCCCAGCCGGGGATCGCGTGCCGCAGGTCGTGGCATTCGCCCATGAGCAGGTCGGCGTACCGGATGGGCCCGTCGGCCGTCCGCCAGCTCTCGTCGGTGGCGACGACCTGCCGGGACTCGTCCGCGTGGTCGAGGTGGAGCTGTGCGATCAGCTGGGGGAAGCCCCCGTAGTGGCAGCCCGGCCGGCGCGGGTCGAAGCCCACGTAGCCGCTCCACCAGCCGTCGGCGATCGTGGCCGCCAGGACGTTCTCACCCGGCGTGATCAGGCCGGTGACGTCGTAGGTCTGGTACTGCACGCGGTGGCGGTAGTCGGTCCAGCCGGGGGCCAGTTCCGCGTCGCCGACACGCTCCCCGTTGATCCGCGCCTCGTACAGGCCGCGGGCGCTGACGTACAGCCGGGCGCGCACCGGGGCCGCCGGTGCCGTGAACGCGCGCCGCAGCAGTGGGCACGGCCGCAGCCCGTGGGAGTCGAGGGCGCGCTCGCCCTCCACCGGCGGGTCGACGACCTCGACGGCCGTCCAGTCCGGCGCGATCCAGGACGCCGTCCAGTCGTCCGGGCCCAGCCCGGTCTCGAACCACGACTCGGCGTTCCTCGACGCCCCCTCGGTCTCCCATACCGTGACGCGCCAGTGGTACCGGGTCCGCGGCGCCAGTGCCGGGCCCGCGTAGACCACGCCGATCCCGTCCGGATCGGCGACCCGCCCGGTGTCCCACACCGGCGGCCCTTCCGGAGCCGACCGGACCTCGACACGGTGGGCGACGCAGGCGGCGCCGCGCGGCGCACCGGGCTCGGCGGCCAGGCGCCAGGACAGCAGCGGAGCGGGCTCACCGATCCCGAGCGGCGTCGTCCGATGGTCGCAGCGCAGCGCGTACGGCCGGACCCCGCCGCCGCTCACGCGTTCCTCCGGCGCTGTCGGGCGTTCACGGGGCGACCACCTCGTACGCGACCTTCTGCTCGTCGAGCTCCCGGAGCGCCTCCGATGACGCGCCGTCGTCGACGATCACGCGGTCGAAGGCGGTCAGTGGCGCGAGCCGGTGGAGGGCGGTCCGGCCGAGCTTGGTGTGGTCGAGCAGGAGCACGCTGCGGGCGGCGCTGGCGAGCATGGCGCGCTTGACCGAGACGATGTGCTGCTCCTGGTGGTAGGCGTACGCGCCGGAGACGGCGGAGGTCGACACGAAGCACAGGTCGACCTGCAACGACTCGATCGCCTCCTGGCAGGACACCCCGAGGAAGGAGTTGTGCAGCGCGTCGTAGTCGCCGCCGAGGGCCATGAGCCGGATGCCGCGGAACCGGGACAGCAGGTGAAGCCCCTCGAGGAAATTGGTCACCACGGTGAGCGGGGTGATCCCCTCCAGCCTCCGGGCGAGGGCGAGGGTCGTCGTCGAGTCGTCCAGCATCACCGCCATGCCGGGCTCGATCAGCTCCGCCGCGCGTGCGGCGATCGCATCCTTCTCCGCCAGCGTCGCCTTCATCCGGTAGGTGACGTTGCTCTCGAACACCGCCGAGGGCTGGGCGGTGACCCCGCCGTGGAACTTGCGGACGACGCCTTGGCGCTCCAGCTCGTCGAGGTCGCGGTGGATCGTCATGAGGCTGACCTCGAACCGCTCGGCCAGTTCGGCGGCCGTGGCCGAGCCATGCGTCAGAACATGGTCCGCGATCATCTCTTGCCGCCCGGCCGGGCCACGTCTGCTGTGGCGGGCTCCGCTTCCGTCCATCAGGTCCCTCTCCGCATCACCACGACATAACACTGAAAGCCGAGGTCTTCTCATCTCGAACTGAGGTGGAGAGATCCTGTTACATCCGCGTTGCCGACGTCAAGACCTTGACGCGTCATTGATGGACTCGCACTTCAGACGGGTTTGAGTGGTTACTTCGGCATCCAGTGGACGGGACCTTGCGCCGCCGATAACGTTTTGTCGCTATAACTTCACATCAAAAGGTGTGTCTTTTGGGAGGTGCTCGCGCAGGCGCCCGCCATTGTCGCTCGACGCCCGGACGGCGCTCAGGGGCCCGAGGTGTCATTCTTGACCCGGACGGGCGCCTACCCGGGAACAGGAGAACAGCGATGCCCTGGCGCAGCCCTGCGGACGACGATGCCGACGACACGCGGATGGAGGTCACGCCACCGGAGCGCGCGGCTGCCGGCCTCCCGGGCGTACGCGCCGGGCTCGGCGCCTCGCTTCGCGAGATGGGGCCGCGTCGTACCGCGCTGACGCTGCTCCGGGTCAACCAGAAGGACGGGTTCGACTGTCCCGGCTGCGCCTGGCCGGAAGGCGACCACCGGCATGTCGCGGAGTTCTGCGAGAACGGTGCCAAGGCCGTCGCGGAGGAGGCGACGACCCGGCGGGTGACGCGGGAGTTCTTCGCCGCCCATCCGGCGTCGGAGCTGGCGGGGCGGAGCGACCACTGGCTTGGGCGCCAGGGCCGGCTCACCGAGCCGATGCTCAAGCGCGCGGGCCGCGACCACTACGAGCCCGTGTCCTGGGACGAGGCGCTCGGGCTGGTGGCGGCCGAGCTGACCGCGCTGTCCGCGCCGGACGAGGCCGTCTTCTACACCTCGGGCCGTACGAGCAATGAAGCCGCGTTCCTCTACCAGCTCTTCGTCCGCGCGTTCGGCACCAACAACCTGCCGGACTGCTCCAACATGTGCCACGAGTCGTCCGGGTCGGCGCTGACCGAGACGATCGGCGTCGGCAAGGGCTCGGTGCTCTTGGAGGACCTGCACCGCGCCGACCTCATCTTCGTGGTCGGGCAGAACCCGGGGACGAACCATCCGCGGATGCTGACCGCCCTGGAGCACGCCAAGAAGGCCGGCGCCCGGATCGTGGCGGTCAATCCGCTGCCGGAGGCGGGACTGATCCGCTTCAAGAACCCGCAGAAGGCGTCGGGGCTGGTGGGGTCGGGCACACCGCTGGCCGACCTGTTCCTGCAGATCCGGGTGAATGGCGACCTGGCGCTCTTCCAGGCCCTGAACCGGCTGCTGGTGGAGCGCGACGCGGTCGACCACGAGTTCCTGGCCGCCTGCACGAGCGGCTTCGACGAGCTCGCGGCCCACCTGCGCACGCTGGACTGGGAGCAGGTCCTGGAGGCGACCGGGCTGTCGCGGGAGCGGATCGACGAGACGCTCGCCGAGGTGCTGAGGGCCGACCGGATCGTCGTGTGCTGGGCGATGGGGCTGACCCAGCACAAGAACTCGGTGCCGACGATCCGCGAGGTCGTGAACTTCCTGCTGCTGCGCGGCAACATCGGCCGTACCGGCGCCGGAGTGTGCCCGGTGCGCGGCCACTCCAACGTCCAGGGCGACCGCACGATGGGCATCAACGAGAAGCCCGCCCCGGCGTTCCTGGACGCGCTCGCCGCCGAGTTCGGATTCGAGCCGCCTCGTGAGCACGGCGTCGACACGGTCGAAGCGATCCGGGCGATGCGGGAGGGCCGGATCAGGGTGTTCTTCGGCATGGGCGGCAACTTCGTCCGGGCGGCCCCGGACTCGGCGGTGACCGAGGCGGCGATGCGCGCCTGCCGGCTCACCGTGCAGGTCTCGACCAAGCTCAACCGCTCGCACGCGGTCGTGGGGGAGCAGGCGCTGATCCTGCCGACGCTGGGACGCACGGAGCAGGACGTGCGGGGAAGCGGCCCGCAGTTCGTCTCCGTCGAGGACTCGATGGGGATGGTGCACGCCTCGCGGGGCCGGTTGCGGCCCGCGTCGCCGCACCTGCTGTCGGAGGTGGCGATCGTGTGCCGCCTGGCCCGGGCGGTCCTGCCCGGATCGGGGATCGACTGGGCTGCTCTGGAGGACGACTACGACCTGATCCGGGACCGCATCGCGCGCGTCGTCCCGGGTTTCGCCGACTTCAACGCCCGCGTCCGGCGGCCGGGCGGGTTCACGCTGCCGCACGCCCCGCGCGACGAGCGGCGGTTCCCCACCGCGTCGGGGAAGGCGCGGCTGACGGTGAACCCCCTGGAGGTGCTTCGGGTGCCCGAGGGGCGCCTGCTGTTGCAGACGCTCCGCAGTCACGACCAGTACAACACGACAATCTACGGCTTGGACGATCGCTACCGCGGCGTCCGCGCGGGGCGCCGGGTGGTGTTCGTCCACCCGGCCGACCTGGAGGCGTTCGGGATCGCCGACGGCGCCTTGGTGGACCTGGTCGGTGAGTGGGCCGACGGCGTGGAACGCCGGGCGCCGCGCTTCCGCGTCATCGGGTACCCGACGGCACGGGGCTGCGCGGCGGCCTACTTCCCCGAGACGAACGTCCTGGTCCCGCTGGACAGCACGGCCGACGTCAGCAACACCCCCACGTCGAAGTCGGTGATCGTCCGGCTGGAGCCGGTGGGGTGACGCGTACGGGCCCGGGGCCCTCCGCAGCCCGCTCCTGAAATGCCGCGAAGATCCCTCGCGCCGTGGTTTTGCCGACAATGCCGAGGGTAGGGCGAGGCGTGTTAGGCGTATGAATTGATCGTATTTGCGCTTGATATCGACGATATCGGCGGTCGGGGGACGGCCGATATCGGCGGGTCGGCAGGGGCGGATGGGGGCACGGCACCCGCTCCGGCTGCGGGCGCTAAAGGGGGACACGATCATGAAGGACGGACTGCGGATCGCCATCGCCGTCGGCGCGGGCTATCTGATGGGCCGCAGACGCAAGATGAAGCTCGCGTTGACGCTCGCAGCGGCAGGGGCCTCAGGACGCATCGGCAAGAACCCGGCGGGTCTGGTCAAGCAGGGCACCAAGCTGCTCAGCGCCTCTCCCGAGGTCAAGGCCCTGACCGACACCGTTCGCGGCCGCCTCGTCGAGGCCGGCAAGGCCGCGGCCGTCACCGCGGCCAGCAGCCAGATCGACGCGCTCAGCGATCGCCTCCAGCGGCGGACCGACGCCCTCCTCAAGCCGCAGGTGCCCGGTGGCACGCGGGGCGAGGAAGAAGAGGACTACGAGGACGAGCGCCGCGACGAAGAGCCCGAGGAACGGCCGAGGCGCCGGCCCGCCGCCGACCGTCGGCCGCGTGCCCCGCGGGAGGACTCCGAGGACGAGGACGCCGACCGGCCGCGCGCCGTACGGCGCTCGCGCGGGGCGGAACCCGATGAGGAGCCCGACGAGGAGACCGACCGGCCGCGCCGGGGCTCCCGGCTCGGCGTGCCGGGACGGTCGCCCGTCCGGCGGACCCGGAGGTGAGCGCCATGACACAGGCGACAAGGTCGGTGACCAAGCCGCTCGAGGAGGTCACCGAGCGACTCCCCGGCGGCGACCTGCTGAAGGACCTGCACGCCGACCGGTTGGTGGGTGAGCTGCAGAGCCTGCTCACCGCGATGGGCACGCGGGCCGCGCTGTCCCTGGTCGACAGGATCGAGGGAGCCGCGGACCGGCTCGGTGACTACTCCGAGCACGGCGAGGGCGGCCTTCTGTCCGCCGTGACGGGAGGGGCCGGCGGGGGCCTGCTGTCCGCCGTGACCAAAGGCAGGGGCGGTGGTCTGCTGTCGGCCGTGACCAAGGGCGGGGGCGGCCGTCTGCTGTCCGCGCTGGCCGGAGGCGGTGGGGGCGATGGCAAGGCGTCGCTCAAGGACAGGCTCGCCCCCGGTTTCAACGCTCTGAAGGCGTTCACCAAGACCAAGCTGGAGCAGAAGTTCCGCGGGAAGGGCGGCAAGGGTAAGAAGCTCAAGGTCATCAACATCGTCGAGACGCTCGACGTGGGCGTGCCCGTGCGGCTGGCGTACAACCAGTGGACCCAGTTCGAGGACTTCCCGTCGTTCACCAAGAAGGTCGAGGACGTCCACCAGGAGGCCGACGAGAAGGTCCGCTGGAAGGCGCAGATCTTCTGGTCGCACCGAAACTGGGAGTCGACGATCACCGAGCAGATCCCCGACCAGCGGATCGTCTGGCGCTCCCGGGGGCCCAAGGGCTACGTGGACGGTGCCGTGGCGTTCAGCGAGATCGGCCCGGCGATGACCCGCATCGCGCTCGTACTGGAGTACCACCCCCAGGGCCTCTTCGAGCATACGGGCAACCTGTGGCGCGCCCAGGGACGCCGCGCGCGGCTGGAGTTCAAGCACTTCCGGCGGCACGTCATGACGCAGGCGGTCCTGCGCCCGGACGAGATCGAGGGATGGCGCGGCGAGATCAGGGACGGTGAGGTCGTCAAGGACCACGAGACCGCGCTGCGGGAGGAGAAGGAGGCCGGGGGCCGGCCAGAGGAGCGCGAACGCGAGGAGACCGGCGAGTACGAGGGCGAGGAAGAGCCGGAACGCGAGCGCGAAGGCGAAGCCGAACTCGAGGGCGAGGAGGAGCCCGAGTACGAGGACGAGTACGAAGAGGATGAGGGAGAGGAAGAGGAGGGAGAGCCCGGTGAGGAAGAGGAGCCCAGACGCCGCGAGACCGTGAGTTCCGGGCGGCGGAGGGGCGAGGCCGGGCGAGGGGACCGGCCCGACCGCTCGGCACGCCGCGAGCGCCGTGGCTGACCGACGGAACCATTGGGGGGACGATGACCACGGCAGTACAACCGGCGGGCGGGGGTGGCATGGGGCGCTCTTCAGGGGGCGGCCTGGCCGACGTCATCGACACGATCCTGGACAAGGGTCTGGTCATCGACGCCTACGTCCGGGTGTCGCTCGTCGGCATCGAGGTGCTGGCCATCGACGCGCGCATCGTCATCGCCAGCGTCGAGACCTACCTGCAGTTCGCCGAGGCGGCCAACCGCCTGGACCTGACCCAGACCGAGGAGCAGGGGATCCCCGGGCTGGTCAAGGACATGCAGGAGGGCGGCGCCAAGCACAAGACCCGGGGTGCCATCGAGGGCGTCGGCGAGAAGCTCCGCGATTTCGTGGGCGACGACGACGCCGAACGGGCCGTGCGCCGGCGCCGCCGGCAGGAGGAGGAGTGAGATGGCGGCTGAGCAGACCCACGAGGCCCGCGCCCAGGAGGAGCGCGACGTCGGCTGCTACGTGTACGGCATCCTTCCAGGAGACGTCGAGCTGACCCCCGACGCCCACGGCATCCAGGAACGCGACGTCGACCTGGTGCGCCACGGGGAGATCGCCGCCCTCGTCAGCGAGATCGAGCTCGGCACCCCGATCGGTCGGCCGGAGGAGCTCACCGCGCATCAGCGGCTCCTGGACGACGCCGCCGTGGAGGTGCCGGTGCTCCCGCTGCGCTTCGGCGCGGTGCTCACGAGCCGGGAGGCGGTCGAGGAGGAGCTTCTGGCCGCCAACCACGATCAGTTCCTCGCCGCGCTCAATGAGATCGAGGGACGTGTCGAGTACATCCTGAAGGGCCGTTATGAGGAGCGCGTCCTCCTCCGGGAGATCATCGAGGAGAACCCCGAGGCCGCCCGCCTCCGCGAGGAGATCCGCGACCGGCCCGAAGAGCTGACCCACGACGCCCGGATCCGGCTCGGCGAGCTCATCAACCAGGCGATCGCCGCCAAGCGCGAGGCCGACACCCAACGGGCCGTCCAGGCGCTGGCCGGCCACGCCGTGGCGAACGCCCTGCGGGAGCCGACGCACCAGGAGGACGCCGTCCAGGCGGCCTTCCTCGTCGAGACCGCGCAGCGGTCGGAGTTCGAGAAGGCGGTGGAGGAGCTCGCCCAGGAGTGGCAGGGCCGCGTGAACCTTCGCCTGCTCGGTCCCATGGCGCCGTACGACTTCGTCATCACCCCCAGAGCGGGAGCCTGAGCCGTGGGCCTGATCTCGTCGATCCTCACGTTGCCGTTCCTTCCCGTGCGGGGCGTGGTCACGTTGGGTGAGCTGATCCAGCGGCAGGTCGAGCAGGAGCTCACGAGCCCGATGGCGATCCGTGCCCAGCTGGAGGAGATCGAGCGGCAGCGGCAGTCCGGTCTCATCTCCGAGGAGGAAGAGGCCGAGGCGCAGCAGGAGGTCCTCGGCCGTCTGATCGGCGGCCAGGCCACCGGCGCCCCGTAGGGGGGTTCCGGCAGGCCGCTCCGCCGGAAGGGAGAAATCGTGTCCGCCAGCCGCAGAGACCGGCCGGAACGTGCGCGTGGGCGGCTCGAAGACGACCTCGACGAGGACTATGAGGCCGAGTACGAGGACGCCGAATACGAAGAGGACGAATCGGAGCCGAGGCGCCGGCGCGCGGGCGCGTCCAGGCGGCTTTCCGCGGCGGAGGCGGCCGCGGCCGCGCTCCGGGAGATCACCGCGCTCACCGCCAAGAGCGCGGAGGGCGTGACGTCCGTACGGCCGGCGGATGGAGGCTGGGTCGCCGGCGTGGAACTGCTCGAGGCCCGCCGCATCCCCTCCTCCTCGGACACGCTCGCACTGTACGAGGTCGAGATCGACGACGAGGGGAACCTCACCTCGTACCGCAGGGTCCAGCGGTACCCGCGGGGCCGCAGCGAGGCGTCATGACACCGGGCGAACCACGGGGCGGGTACGTCTCCCCGTACGGCGCGGGGCAGAGCGGCGGCCGCGAGCCCGCCAACCTCGGCGACATCCTCGAGCGCGTCCTCGACAAGGGCATCGTGATCGCCGGCGACATCCAGGTGAACCTCCTCGACATCGAGCTGCTCACCATCAAGCTGCGGTTGCTGATCGTGTCGGTGGAGACCGCGCGGGAGCTGGGGATCGACTGGTGGGAGCACGACCCGTGGCTGACGGGCGACCGGCGCGGCCTGGAGGAGGAGAACCGCCGGCTGCGGGAACGGGTCGCCGACCTGGAGGAGGGGCGGCGCGGCCGGCGGGCCGTCGAGGCACCGCGTGAGGAGCCGTCCGGCCGTTCGGACCCGGAGCGCCGGCGCACCGACCCGGAGCGGCGACGTGACTGACACGGGAACGTACCTGTACGCCATCGCCCGGGACATCGGGGCCGAACTGCCGCCGGGTCTGACGGGGCTGCTCGGCGCGCCGGTGCGGACGATCGCGGAGGCGGGGCTCGTCGCGTACGTCGGGACGGTGCCGCTCGCGCAGTTCGGTGAGGACGCCCTGAAGCGGAACCTGGAGGACCTGGCGTGGCTGGAGGCCACCGCGCGCGCCCACCACCAGGTGGTGGAGGCGGTGGCGGAGACGGGCCCGGTCGCGCCCGTACGGCTCGTGACCGTCTACCGGGGCGACGAGCAGATACGCCGTCTCCTGCGCGAACGCGCCGAGGAGTTCGCCGAGGTGCTCGCCCGGGTGACCGGACGCCGGGAGTGGGGCGTGAAGATCTACGCGGCCGCCCAGCGCGGCTCGCCCGACGACGCCGGGACGGCCGACCCGCCGGACAGCGCCGCGGGGCGCCCCGGGACCGCGTATCTGAAGCGGCGCCGGACGAACCTGCGCACGCGCGAGGAGGCGTGGCGCCGGGCGGTCTCGCGCGCCGAGCGGATCGACTCCGTCCTGGCCGGGATCGCGGTGGCGCGCCGGCACCACCGGGCGCAGGACCCCCAGCTGTCCGGCCGCGACGACTGGATGGTGCTGAACGGCGCGTACCTCGTCGACGACGAGCGGGGTGAGGAGTTCGCCGCAGCCGTCGCCGCGCTGCGCGAACCCGAGCTGGAGGTGCAGCTCACCGGGCCGTGGGCGCCGTACTCCTTCACGATCAGCGAATCCGGAGCGGGAGGGACCGCGTGACGGTCGACCGCTCCACCGGGCGTCCGCCGGCCGCACGAAGCGGCGTCCCGGCACAGCGCGTGGCGCTCGTCGACCTCCTGGACCGCCTGCTGGCCGGCGGCGTCGTCATCAGCGGCGACCTGACCCTGTCCATCGCCGACGTCGACCTCGTACGGATCTCGCTCCGGGTGCTGATCGGCTCGGTCGGCGGCGACGACATCATCGCGCCGCGGCGGCCGGAAGGCCCGGGGACGGTGACACCGTGAACGAGCCCATCCACGTCCGCCCGCACGACCCGGACGCCGCCCGCCCCGAGCGCGCCGGGGGCCGGCGCATCGAGGCAGACTCCGAGACCGTCCAGCACGACCTGGCGCAACTGGTCCTCACCGTCGTCGAACTCGTGCGGCAGCTGGTCGAGCGCCAGTGCATCCGCCGGGTCGACCAGGGCGACCTGTCCGACGAACAGGTCGAGGAGATCGGCGTGACGCTGATGCGCCTGGAGGAGGCCATGGAGGAGCTGTGCGACCGGTTCGGCCTGTCGATGTCCGACCTCAACCTCGACCTCGGGCCCCTCGGCACCCTCCTGCCCACGGACGGCGACTGACGGGCGAGATCGCCGGGGCCGCGCAGATGGGGAAATCGCGTGACGCGGCGTTCGAAGATCATGTAGACAGAGGGCCGGATTCCTCGCGAGCCCGGGCTCATGCCGGTCGTGGGCCGAATCGACGGCAGGGAGACCTCTTGGCGGCGCAGGACGCTGAGGACGACGCGTTTCCGGATCCGAGCGAAGCCTGGACGGCGCAGGACTTCACCGCGCGGTTACGGCGACTGCGAGTCTGGTCCGGGCTGACCTACCGGCAGGTGGAGAAGCGCAGCGGGTTGCAGGGGATGCCCCTCCCGTACAGCACGATCGCCACGGCGCTCCAGCGTGACACCCTGCCTCGCGAGGAGTTCGTGGCGGTGTTCGTGCGCGCGTGCGGCGTCGACCCGGCCCCCTGGCTGACCGCCCGCAGGCGGCTCGCGGTCGCGGAGGCCGAGGCGGTCGCTCCGGCCTGGCCCGCCGAAGCGCCCCCCGCGTATGGGGCGCCACCCCGGCCGGCCCAGCTTCCGCCCGACGCCGGTGACTTCTCCGGCCGCGAGGTCCCCGTGCGGGAGCTGACCCGGCTGCTGGTCCGCGGGGAGGCCAGGACGATCGCCATCTCGGCGATCGCCGGCATGGCCGGCGTCGGCAAGACGACGCTGGCCGTGCACGTGGGGCACGCGGTCGAGGACGCGTTCCCCGACGGACGGCTCTACGTCGACCTCCGCGGTTACGACGCTCCGCTCGACCCGGCCGACGTCCTGGCCCGCTTCCTCCGCGCACTCGGCGTGGACGGCCAGAAGATCCCCGACACGGTGGACGAACGTGCCGCCGTGTACCGCAGCCTGCTGGCGGCGCGGCGCCTTCTCGTCGTGCTCGACAACGCGGCCGACGAGACCCAGGTGCGGCCGCTGCTGCCCGGAACGCCGAGCTGCGCCGTGCTGCTGACGAGCCGGCGGCGCCTGGCCGGGCTGGAGGGCGTCTACCAGCTCGACCTCGACGTCTTCGACGCCGAACCGGCGGTCGAGCTCCTCGCCCGCATCGCCGGAGCCGATCGGGTCGCGGCCGAGCCGGAGGCGGCCCTGGAGATCGCGGTGCTGTGCGGCGGGCTGCCGCTCGCGGTCCGGATCTGCGGAGCCAGGCTGCGGACCCGGCCGCACTGGCGGCTGACGGATCTGACGCGGCGGCTGCGCGACGAACGGTCCCGCTTGGACGAACTCGCCGTCGGCGACCTCGCCGTACGAGCCGGCCTGTCCTTGAGCCACGCGGGACTGGACGCGGACGCGCAGCGGTTGTTCCGCCTCCTCGGCCTGCTCGACGCGCCGGACTTCGCCTCGTGGACCGCGGACGCCCTTCTCGACCTCGCGCCCGGACGGGCGGAGCGCCATCTCGACCAGCTGCTGGACGCGCGGCTGCTCGACGTGCTGAGCGGCGAAGGCTCCGCCGTGCGCTACCGGTTCCACGACCTCGTCCGGGTGTACGCCCGCGAGCTCGCCGAGGGCCAGGACGATGAGCCCGATCGGCGGGCCGCGCTCACGCGGGCGTTCGGAGGCTGGCTGGCGCTGGCCGAACAGGCGCACATCCGGCTGTTCGGCGGCGACTACGCCGTCCTTCATGGCTCCGCCCCTCGCCGGCCGCCCCCTCTGGAGCTCTGCGACGATCCGCTGACCTGGTACGAGAGCGAACGACTCAGCCTGCTCGCCACGATCGGCCAGGCGGCCCGGCTGGAGATGGACGAACTCTGCTGGGACCTGGCGTGCAGTCTCTGGGCCGTCTTCGAGACGCTCGCCCACCACGACGAATGGCGCACCACGGCGGAGACAGCCCTGACCGTGACCCGCCGCGCCGGGAACCGCCGGGGGGAGGCGTTCGTCCTGACCGGCCTCGCCCACCTCGACGTGGCCCGCCAGCGCTACGCGCACGCCGAGGAGATCCTGGGCTCGGCGATCAGGATCTTCGAGGAGGTCGACGAGGAGCACGGCCGCGCTCTGTGCCTCACCATGACGGCGTACATCGACCACATGCACGGTCGCTACGACCGGGCGCTGCCCCGCTACGAGGAGGCCCTCGCCGGGCTACGGCGCGCGGGGGACCACGGCGCCGTGATCATCTGCCTGCGCTGCATCAGCCAGATCCACCTCGAGCTCGCCCGCCCGGACCTCGCCCGGCCGTACCTCGACGCCGCGCGGGAACTCCTCGGCGGAGCCGCCGGAGACCGTAGTCACCCGCAGCTCCTCTACCAGCTCGGCCAGTTTCACCTCGCCCGGCGGGAGTTGGAGGAGGCCGAGCAGGTGTTCACCCGGCTCGCCGAGATCGCCGATGAGATCCGCGACCCGCAGGGCGGGGCCGCCGCGCTGTGCGGCCTCGGCGAGATCCTGCTCCACCGAGGCGAGTTCGCGCGGGCCCGTGCGCTGCTGGACGAGTCCCTGACGGCCGCCCGGGGGGCGGGCGAGCGTCTGCTCGGTGCCCGGATCTTGACCGTCCTGGGCAGGTGCCACGCCGGCGAGGGCGACCATGAGCGGGCGGCGGCCGTCCTCGACGAGGCCGCCGAGATCTGCGCGGAGATCCGTACCCCGCTCTGGCAGGGCCGGGCGCTGGACGCGCTGGGAACGGTCCTGCGCGCCGGTGGTGACATCGACGCCGCCAGGGACGCGTGGACCCGCGCCCGGGCGCTGTTCGCCGCCGCGGGCTCGCCCGAGGCCGCCGACGTCACCGCCCGCCTCGACGACCTGCCCGGCCGTACGTAGGGACGACGGGCACTGAGCCGTACGGTCGGTCCCTTCCAGGACCGACTCGCCACGGCGGTGAAAATCCCGGAGACCGCACTTCGCTACGATTCGTGTAGTAGTAACTATCGCGCTAGTAGTTGATCGCCGAGTCGTAGGGGTGCGGGTGTCTCATCTGACGTATACCGAGGCCATCGTGGTCGGGTTGTTCCAGGGCGTGGCGGAGTTGTTCCCGGTGTCCAGCCTCGGGCACAGCGTCCTGATCCCGGCCCTGGTCGGCGGCCGGTGGGCGCGGGATCTGAACGTCTCGACCCCCGAATCGCCCTACCTGGCCTTCATCGTCGGCCTGCACGTGGCGACCGCGATCGCGCTGCTGGCCTTCTTCTGGCGAGACTGGATCCGCATCATCGGAGGCTTCCTGACCTCGCTGCGCGATCGCCGCATCGAGACCCCGGACCAGAGGCTGGCCTGGCTGATCATCGTCGCGACCATCCCGGTCGGCATCGTGGGACTCCTGGTGGAGCACGCGTTCCGGACCGTTCTCGGCAAACCGGTCCCCGCCGCGATCTTCCTCATCCTCAACGGAGGGGTCCTGTACGCGGGGGAGCGGCTGCGCCGCCGTGAGTCGCGCGCCGCGGACCGGGCCGTCGCGGCATCGGTGGGGAGCACGGCGACCGATCTGGCCCTCGCGTCGGACCAGCGCCTGGCCCGGCTGAGCTTCGGCCGGGGCATGAGCATCGGCGCGGCGGAGATCCTCGCGCTGCTGCCCGGCATCAGCCGGTCGGGTGTCACGATGGTCGCGGGCCTGCTGCGGGGGCTGTCGCACGAAGACGCCGCCCGGTTCTCGTTCCTGCTGGCCACCCCGGTGATCCTCGCCGCGGGGCTCCTGAAGATCCCCGACCTGACCGGCCCGCTCGGCAACGGCATCCACGGCCAGGTCCTGGTCGGCAGCGTGCTGTCGGGCACCGGCGCCTACCTGTCGGTGCGTTTCCTCACGCGGTACTTCGAGACCCGGACGCTGACGCCCTTCGCCGTCTACTGCGCCGTGGCCGGGCTCGCCAGTCTGGTCTGGCTCGGGGTTCGCTGAGACGCCCGCGCTTCCAGACGCCGCGGGCGGTGAGCGCGCCGATGGCCTTCGTGCGCGTGGTGGGTCTCCACGGCCTCCAGGCTCCCGTGCAGATCGGTGGCGGCGTCCAGCGCCCCCGCGCCGGACAGTGTCAGGCAGGCGGCCAGAGCCGCCGCCACGCCGGGGAGCAGCCGAGAGCGCCTCGGCGGCGCCTCCAACAGCGCCGCCACGCGCCGGGGGACGGGACCGGCGGTCGCGGACAGCACCGCCCCGCCCGCAGGGGCGGGGGAGCCCGCGCGTTTCCGCGCCAGCGCGGCCCGCGCGATCGCGCGGGCCACGAGGCGCCGGTCCCCGCACCTGCACGCCGCCGACTCGTCGGCCCAGCGCTCGAGGTGATAGCGCAGGGGCGTACGGAGCGCGAGCAGCGCCGGATGCAGGACGGCCGCCACGTCCATCGCCAGGGTGAACCAGTGGTGGCGGCCGGACAGATGTGCGCGTTCGTGGGCGAGCAGCGCCTCCCGTTCGCGTGCGTCCAGGGCCCGGAGCATGCCGGTGGTGACCACCACGCTGCCCGGGCGGCCGGGTACGGCGTAGGCGTCCGGGAGATCGTCCGGGAGGACGGCCAGAGTGCCGGGCCGGGCACGGGCGGTCTTCCTGGCCAGTCTGAGGGCGCCGAGCCGCCGGTGGAGCGTCCCGATGGCGAGGGCGAGCGTCACGGCCAGGGCCAGGCCGGCCGCGCACGCCAGTGGTACGGGGATCGGTGACATCCGCCGCAGTAGGAGAGGGGACAGATGCTCGGCGGCCGCCACGAACCGAAGCCGGACGAGGCCCGCGCCGACCAGCAGGCAGAGGGCGAGCGTGGTGCAGCCGGACAGCACGGCGCCGGTGGCGGCGAGCAGCCATGAGGCCGGCCGGGGTGGAAGCCGATCCACCAGGAGGCGGACGAGGGGCACCGCGAGCAGGGGAACCAGCAGCGGCATCCATACGTCGACGACCATGCCGTTCATTATGGGCGGGCGCGCGGGGCCTCCGAGCGGTGGGCCGCCGTATCCGTCTCATCTACTATCGAGGTAATACCTTGGGTGCATGGAGCAGGACGTGAGCAACGAGAGTGAGCCGGGGCGGCGGCCCGCCGGCATGCTGGAGGACGCCGTGCTGGCCGCCCTCTGGCACGGCGGCCGGCCGATGAGCCCCGCCGACGTGCAGGCCGTGCTTCCCGACAACCCGGCCTACACCACGGTGATGACGACCCTCGCCCGGCTGCACCGTAAAGGCCTGGCGACCCGCACGCGCGCGGGACGCGGATTCGTGTACTCGCCGAACGTCGACGAGGCGGCCCACACGGCCACCGCAATGCACGACCTGCTGCGCCGCCGCCGCGACCGGGCGGCCGTGCTGGCCCGCTTCGTCTCCGACCTGGCCCCCGAGGACGAAGTGCTGCTTCAACGACTGCTGCGTCAGGAGAACGCCGAGTGAGGCACCGGACGATGACTACTATCTGAGTAGTAGGAGCGTCCCCCCGCATCGGAGGCCCGTCGTGAAGGTTCGGAGTGTCCGCTCCACCCTGCTCCTCGCGGTGGTGACCCTCGCCGCGTACCTGACGGGCGGCTGCGGCGGGGGCGGGACCACCCAGGCGGCGGCCCCGCGCCCGACGGCCGACCCGGTGCCGCGATTCGCGCACGTGGTCGTGGTCGTGCTGGAGAACAAGTCCGACAGTCAGGTGATCGGCGCCCGTGAAGCGCCGTACCTGACGTCGCTGGCCCGCTCCGGCGCGCTGTTCACGAGCTCCTACGCGGTCCGTCACCCCAGCCAGCCGAACTACCTGGCGCTGTTCTCCGGGTCGACGCAAGGTCTGACCGACGACTCGTGCCCGCACTCCTACTCGGGCGTTAACCTCGCCTCGGAGCTGGCCACGGCCAGGCTGACCTTCGCCGGCTTCGCCGAGGGACTGCCGGCGTTCGACCGGTCCGCCTGCACCAGTGGCCGGTATGCCCGCAAGCACGCGCCGTGGGCGAACTTCCCCGACCTGCCGGACACGGTGAGCCGGTCGTTCGCCGACTTCCCCGCTGATTACTCCGCGCTGCCCACAGTGTCCTTCGTCATCCCCGACATGTGCGATGACATGCACAACTGCTCCGTGAAGACGGGAGACTCCTGGGTCCGGGCGAATCTGGACGGGTATGTCCGGTGGGCGGGAACCCACGACAGCATGCTCATCGTGACCTTCGACGAGAATGACGGCTCACCCGGCAACAAGATCGCCACCATGTTCGCCGGAGCGTCCGTCAAGCCCGGGGTGTACCCCGAGAAGATCGATCACTACAGCGTGCTGCGGACCATCGAGGACGCCTACGGACTGTCCCATGCCGGCATGAGCGCCTCGCGGAGTCCCATCACCGACGTGTGGACGACCGCCCGGAAGTGAAACCGAAGGCGGAGGTCTTCCGACGGTACTTCCGGGTAGGGAGGTGTTGCCCTCCCATCTCTCCGACGGGCGACGTGCGCCGGATGGTGAGGCGACCGTGATGAGAGGCCGGCGACCGGTGTCGCAGGCCGGCTGCCGGTGGTGGCTGGTCGCGTGCACTCTGGCGCTGCTGCCTCCGTGCGCCTGCACGGTGCCCCGTGACACGGCGATGACCCGTCACCACGCCCGCGGCGCGCCCTCGTCCGCGACGATCCGCCGTACCGTTCCGCTCGGCGGTTCGGTCCGTGGTCGCCCGATCGTCGCGGTGGAGTCCGGCGATCCGTCGAGCCCGCGGAAGGTGCTGGTGGTGGGCTGCGTCCACGGGAACGAACCGGCGGGGGTGGCGGTCGCACGTGCGCTCATCGACGGTCCCCCTCCCGCCCACACCGACCTGTGGGTGGTGCCGGTGCTCAACCCGGACGGGGCCGCCGCCCGTACGCGCGGCAACGCCCACGGGGTCGACCTCAACCGGAACTTCCCCCTGCGCTGGCGGTCTCTCGGGCCGACGGGCTCGGAGTACTTCGCCGGCCCCCGGCCCCTGTCGGAGCCGGAGTCGAAGATCGCCGCCGCCCTGATCCACCGGATCAGGCCGACCGTGGGAATCTGGTTCCACCAGCACATGGCCGTGGTCGACATCTCAGAGGGTCCGAAGGCGATCGAGCGGCGCTTCGCCGGCCAGGTGGGGCTCCCGGTGCGGGTACTGACCGACTACCCGGGCAGTGCCACCGGCTGGGAGAACACCGTGGTCCCCGACAGCGCGTTCGTCGTCGAGCTGCCGGCCGGATCACTGTCCCCGTCGGCGGTGCGCCGCTACGTCGCGGCCATCCGGGCGATCACGGGACCCTGACCAGGGATACCACGTCGCCGACGTCGTTTTGCCGTCATTTGGCCGCCGGCATCGGTCCGCTTGCCGCGGAGTTCCCTGCGTAGGGATGAGAGTCTCGCCGGATCGCCGGCCGGCAACCGGATGCCGGCGTCATGAGGGCCGGATCAGCCCGGTCTGGTAGGCCAGCACGACGGCTTGGACGCGGTCGCGGAGGCCGAGCTTGGGCAGGATGCGGCTCACGTGCGTCTTGACGGTCGCTTCGGACAGGCCGAGTTCCGTCGCGATCTCCGCGTTGGAACGGCCCTTGGCGATCTCGATCAGTACTTCGCGCTCGCGGTCGGTGAGCCGGTCGAGCCGGGGGTCGTCGGCCGGGCCCGGTCGTGCTGCGTGCCGGCGGGTGAAGGTCTCGATGAGCAGCCGGGTCAGGCGCGGTGCCACGACGCTGTCACCCGCCGCGACCGTGCGGATGCCCGCGATCAGTTCGGCGGGCTGGACGTTCTTGAGCAGGAAACCGGCCGCACCGGCGTGCAGCGCGGCGAAGGCGTACTCGTCCATCTCGAACGTCGTGAGGATGAGGACCCGTGAACCCGCGTGGTCGCGCGCGATCCGTTCGGTGGCCTCGATGCCGTCCATGCCCGGCATCCGCACGTCCATCAGCACCACGTCCGGGGCCGACGAGGCCACCTGGGCGAGAGCCTCGGCGCCGTCGCCGGCCTCTCCGACGACGGTGATGTCGGGATGGGCCTCCAGCACCAGCCGGAAGCCCATGCGCAGCAGAGGCTGGTCGTCGACGAGGAGAACCTTGATCATTGGGTGCTTTCCAGCTGGGCCGGCTCGAAGCGAGCGTAGACCCGCCAGCCACCGCCCTGCAGTGGACCGGCCTCGAACCGGCCGCCGTACACCGCGACGCGCTCGCGCATCCCGGCGATGCCGTGTCCGGTGCGCTGTGGTCCCGAGGGCACGCCGACGGCGGGCCGTCCGTTGTCGGTGATCTCGACCTCCACGTCGGCGGTGGTGTACCCGACTCGTACCCGTGCCGTCGTTCCCGGCGGAGTGTGCTTCCGCACGTTGGTGAGCGCCTCCTGGACGAGACGGTAGATGGCGAGTTCGGCGCCGGAGGCCATGTCCGGCGGCTGCCCGGTGACCACGAACTCCACTGGGAGGCCGGCGGCGCGGACCTCGGTGAGCAACCCGTCCAGCTGAGCGAGTCCGGGCTGCGGGCGCCTCAGCCGGGCGGAAGACGGCGCGTCCTGGCGGAGCACGTCCAGGACGCGCTGCATCTCGGAGATGGCCTGGCGGCCGATCTCCGACGCCTTGGACACGGCGTCGGCGGCCCGTTCGGGTGACGTGGGCAGGGTGTAGGCGGCGCCGTCAGTGAGGGCGACCATGACCGAGAGGCTGTGGGTGACGATGTCGTGGACGTCGCGGGCGATCCTCGCACGTTCCTCGGCGGCGACGATCCGGGACTGCTGGTCCCGTTCTTTCTCGAGGCGGGCGGCACGGTCCTCCAGCGACGCGAGGTAGGCACGGCGGGTCCGTATGTTCAGCCCGATGACGGCGGCGGCCGTGGTCATGCCGGACAACAGTACGAAGGCCTTTAGTAGGTGGACCCGGGGCACCCACTGGTCGGTGGCCAGCGCGACCCCGACCTCCACGACGCCCGCCGCCACGAGCAGCCGGCGCACCGTCGAGTGGGCGGCGACCGAGTACAGCGCGATGAGCACGGCGAGGTCACCGGTCGACAGGAGCACTCCGCCGAGCCACTGCGCGAACGCCAGCGCGGCGACCACCGTGAAGGCGGCGAACGGGGCGCGGCGTCGCCAGATCAGCGGCACGAGGAGCGCGATCTGCAGCGCCCAGCCGAGGAGGAGGTGGTTCGGCGGTTCCTTGATCAGATGAGGCACCCCGATGAGGAGCAGGGCGAGCGCGAACGCGCCGTCGACGGCGGCGGGATGCCGGCGGGCGAACGCGTACGCGCGGGAGCCCCGGCGCGCGATGGGCGCGCCGGGGCCGGCCTCAGGCGATTCGGCCATGAGGGTCAGGCGTCCCTCCGCTTGAGCAGATACGCCGCCACGGCCATCGCGATGGCGGTGTAGAGGACGAAGACCCCGAACCCGGTCCACGGACCGAGGGAACCGGGGTCGGGGGCGTTGGTGAGCAGGTCACCGCCGGCGTTGCTCGGCAGGTAGGGCGTGATGTGCTTGCCCCACGAGGTGAGGTTGAGCACTTCGCCGAGGACCGGCAGCACCAGCAGGATGCCGAACAGCGCGGCGATGGCCCCGGCGGTGCTCCGGATGATGGTGCCGAGCGCGGTGCCCAGCAGGCCGACGACCGTGAGGTAGAGCCCGACACCGGTGACGATGCGCAGCGCCTGGGGCGAGGAGAGCGTGGCCTGCACGTGCTGGGAGGACAGGATCGCCTCGCCGCCGAAGAAGGTCAGGAAGGACACGATCTCCATGAGCACCAGGACGACCACACTGAACACCGCGGCCTTGGCCCACAGCACGGGCAGCCTGCCGGGGACGGCGGACAGCGTGGCGCGGATCATGCCGGTGGAGTACTCACCGGTGATCACCATGACGCCGAGCACTCCCACGGCGAGCTGGGCGATGACGTACGGCCGCAGCGGCACGGTCACCGCCATCGTCGCGGCGTCCCCGATCGGGTGGGAATGGTCGCTGAGCCGGCTGGCGAAGCCCCAGCTGAAGAGCATGCCGAGGCCGATGGTGGCGACGACCGCGCCGAACAGCGTCCAGAAGGTGGAGCGAAGGGTCCGGAGTTTGATCCACTCGGAGTTCAGCACCCGCGTCTGGGTGACCTTGCCGGTCCGGACGGCGGTGGTGGCGGTGGTCATGCCGCTCGCCTTTCTGCGCTGAGGGCGGGGGCCCGGTACTCCACGGAGTCGCCGGTCAGCTCCATGAACGCCTCTTCCAGTGAGGCCTGCTGCGGAGCGAGTTCGAAGAGGGTGACGCCGTTGTCCGAGGCGATCTGGCCGATCTGGTCGCTGGTCAGCCCGCTGACGACCAGAGTGCCCTCCTCGGTGTTCGCGACCGTGACGTCAGGCCCCGCCAGCAGCTCGCGCAGCCGGGACGCCTGGGGCGAACGGACCTTGACCCGCCCCGTCGAGGCCCGCTCGATGAACTCGGTGACCGACGTGTCGGCGATGAGCCTGCCCCGGCCGATGACGATGAGGTGCTCGGCGGTCAGGGCCATCTCGCTCATCAGATGGGAGGAGACGAAGATCGCCCGGCCCTCGGCGGCCAGGTCCTTGAGCAGGTTGCGGATCCACAGGATGCCCTCGGGGTCCAGGCCGTTGACCGGCTCGTCGAGGATCAGCGTCTTGGGGTCGCCCAGCAGCGCGGACGCGATCCCGAGCCGCTGTCCCATGCCGAGGGAGAAGCCGCCGGCGCGCTTGCGGGCGACGTCCCGCAGCCCCACGAGGTCGATGACCTCGTCGACCCGGCCGCGCGGGATGCCGGTCGTGGCGGCCAGCGCCAGCAGGTGGTTGTAGGCGGTCCGGCCCGTGTGGATGGCCTTCGCCTCCAGCAGGGCGCCGACCTCGTGCAGCGGAGCCGGGTGGCCGGCGTACGGGCGGCCGTTGACGGTCACCGACCCGGACGAGGGCCGGTCCAGGCCGAGGATCATGCGCATCGTCGTGGACTTGCCCGCGCCGTTCGGGCCCAGGAACCCGGTGACGACCCCGGGTCTGACGGTGAACGACAGGTCGTGCACCGCCGTCTTGTCGCCGTAACGTTTCGTCAGGCCCCTGGCCTCGATCATGTTCGTCCCTTGGAGTTCGTCGGTTTTCGCAGTCAGAACGCTACGGTGCGCCTCCTGGTGCGGTCGTCGCCCCAGGGGAGGAACCTCGCAGGTCACGGCCGTCCATCGGCCGATGTACGGCTACATCGCGGGATGGACATGAGCGAGTCGGCCGCGAGTGCGGCCGGATCCGGGCCGCGCAGCCAGGGTCCGTACTGGTCATGCTGACCGCTCGCGAGACGGAGATGGACGTCGTGGTGGGGCTGGAGGCCGGCGCCGACGACTATGTGCACATGCCATCAACCGGTGAGCGGCGCAGTCAGGAGGGCCGAGCAAATACATCGGACATTTAACCAGCAGCCGTACGCCGTCTGTCAATCACGGAATGCTGCCCGATCCTGCGGCTGCATCGGGCGTCGTGGCTTGGTCAGCGCTTCTCGGGTCCACGATAGAGGGCATATTCATCCGATCTCTGGATCCGACGAGCCTGACTTAGTTATGACGATATAATAGTTATGTGTCTATAATTGAAGGTGTTGCCGCTCGCGGTGGTGCCGCCAGGGCGCCGGGCCCTCGCTGGCGGTTGCTCGTCCTGGCGATCTGCTGCATGAGCCTGTTCATCGTCGGCCTGGACAACACGATCGTGAACATCGCCCTGCCGTCCATGCGCCGCGATCTCCACGCCTCCCTCTCCGACCTGCAGTGGATCATCGACGCCTACACGGTCGTGCTCGCCGGCCTGCTGATGCTCTCCGGTTCCACGGCGGATCGGATCGGCCGGCGCCGCACCTTCCAGGCGGGCCTCATGCTGTTCACGCTCGGTTCCCTGCTGTGCTCGCTGTCGCCGAGCCTTGGCTGGCTGGTCGGTGCGCGGGCCCTCCAGGCGGTCGGCGGCTCCATGCTGAACCCGGTCGCGATGTCCATCATCACCAACACGTTCACCGACCCCCGGGAACGGGCGCGCGCCATCGGAGTGTGGGGCGGCGTGGTCGGGCTCAGCATGGCGCTGGGGCCGCTGATCGGCGGTGTGCTGGTCGCCTCGGTCGGCTGGCAGGCGATCTTCTGGATCAACATCCCGATGGGCCTGATCGCCTTCGTCCTGTGTGCGCTGTTCGTGCCCGAGTCCCGTGCTCCGCGGCCACGTCCGGTGGACCCGGTCGGTCAAATCCTGATCATCGCGCTGCTCGCCGGCCTGACGTACGGAATCATCGAGGCGCCGTCGGCCGGATGGAGCTCCGCGCAGACCGTGGGCTGCTTCACGGGAGCCGCGCTGGCACTGGCCTGCCTCGTGCCGTACGAGCTGCGGCGCGCCGAACCGCTGATCAACCCGCGCTTCTTCCGCAGCATCCCCTTCGCGGGGGCGACGCTCATCGCCATCTGCGGCTTCGCCGCACTCGGCGGCTTCCTGTTCCTCAACACCCTCTACCTGCAGGACGCCCTCGGCCACACGGCGCTCCACGCCGGCCTGCTGACCCTGCCGATGGCCGGTCTGACGGCGGTCTGCGCGCCGCTGTCCGGGCGGATCGTGGGCAGCGCGGGTCCGCGCCTGCCGCTGCTCATCGCCGGTACGGCCATGGGTCTCAGCGCGCTGATGCTGACAGACCTCACCGCCCACACCCCGCTCTGGCGGCTCATGGCCTCGTACGTGCTGTTCGGCCTCGGCTTCGGCATGCTCAACGCCCCGATCACCAACACCGCCGTCTCCGGCATGCCGCGGACCCAGGCGGGAGTCGCCGCCGCCGTCGCCTCCACCAGCCGGCAGATCGGCCAGTCGCTCGGCGTCGCCGTCGTGGGCTCCCTGGTCATCTCCGCCGTGCACGGACCACTTCGCACCGGGCTGCCGCCCGCCAGCCACGTCGGCTGGTGGATCGTCGCGGCGTGCGGTGTCGCCGTACTTCTGCTCGGTATCCTCACCACCGGGCGCTGGGCCGGGCGGACCGCCGAGCGTACGGCCGAGCGGCTCATTCACGGCTCGACGGAAACGGCGGAGACCGCATGAACGACGAGACGAACGGCGCGGTCGGCAGCACCGCCCATGGCGACACGGTCTCCGGCTCCACGGTCCTCCGCGACGCGGAGACCTCGGCCGGAACCGATCCGGACGCGGTCGCCCGCGTCTGGGCGGCGATGTGCTCACTCGTCCTGAAACAGGAGGACCGGCGCAAGGAGGTCGCCGAAACGCTCGGCATGAGTTTCTTCCGCGCGAAGGCGCTGCGCCGCCTGCTGCCCGGCCCGCTGACCATGCGAGAGCTGACCGCCCGCCTGGCCACCGAGAAGCCGTACACCACCCTGATCGTCGACGACCTGGAGCGGCGCGGCTACGTCGAACGCAGCGTCCACCCGGACGACCGCCGCTCCAAGATCGTCACTCTCACTCCGGCCGGAGTGGCAGCCGCCGAACAGGCCGAACGCATCCTGGCCCGGCCACCGCGCTCCCTGCTCGCCCTGCCACCAGAGGACCTGGCGGTCCTCGACCGGATCATGGCCGGACTCCGGTCGCCGGACGCCGGACGGCCGCGCGACCGGCCCGCGTGATCAAGGCCGGGGATCACTCGGCCGCGTGCGCCGGGGCGTTGTCGCGTCCTCCCGGATGGCGGCGGCGCCAGGTCCAGAAGACGGCGGACGACAGCAGGGACCAGGCCGCCAGGACGAGGAACGGGAAGGCGTGCTGGTGGTGGGGAAAGTAGATGGCGGTGTGCTGGGCGTTGACCGAGGCACCCGGAGGGAGCCACCGGCCGATGGTCCCCAGGGGGGAGGGGAGAAGGGCCCAGGAGACCGCACCCCCCGACGAGGGGTTGCCGAGCAGGACCATCAGGCTCCACGTGGGGATCATCGCCCAACGCCCGAACAGGGTGTTGAACATCGTGAACACCATGCCCGAGGTGAACATGGTGAACGTCAGGATCAGCCAGGACTCGACGAAGGGCAGGCGCAGGGCGCCGAGCAACCAGTCCACCACCGCGGCGATCGAGAACCCGCCGAGCACCGCGTACGCCACTGTGAACACGATCCGCTCGATCGGGTCGAGCCCCTTCGCGTGGACGCTGAGCTGGATCGCCCCGACGAACCCGATGATCGCGGCGGCGAGCGAGATGTAGAAGACGGCCAGCCCCCGCGGATCGCCGCGCTGTAGCGGTTTGATGTCCCGGACCGTGACCGCGACGCCCGTCGCCTTCCCGACGCGGGGCGTCGTCTCCGAGAGCAGTTGGGCCACCGAGGCGCCCGAGGCTCCAGCCACCTCGACGGTCACCGCCCGGCCGGAGTCGTCGAACTCGAGGATGGCGAACACCTGCTGGTCGTCCACCGCCTCCACGGCCGCCGCCCGGCCGCCGAACGGGTAGATCCGCACCGAGGCGTTCAGCGCCTTCTCCAGCCTGCTGATGAAGGCCTCGCCGCGCGCCGTGTGATGGTTCCCGACGACCGCCGCAGGGATCGCGTGCGGAGTGGGTTTGGCCATGGAATACGTGTACGAGCCCGCGAAGAGCCCGGCGGCGGCCGCGATGATCAGGGTCAGCACGGTCGCGGGCAGGAAGGGTGACCGCGCGAACGCCGCCCACCGTTGTCTGGCGGTGGGCGGCCTGCCGTGGGCGCCATGAGGCGACGTCTCGGACATGCCACCACGCTAAGCACCCGGGTCCGCGAAGGAACGCCTGCCCCGTTCCCTGCGGTGGACACCGGCGTCCGGCAGCTGTAAGTTAGCCAACTAACTGAGGTCGATGAAACGACCTCGCTCCCGCAATGAAAGAGGCCCTGCCATGCCCACCCAGCGCGTTCTCGACTCCACGATCTTCTACCGCGAGGTCGGAACCGGGGTCCCGATGGTCTTCCTGCACGGCAACCCCACGTCGTCGTATCTCTGGCGGAACATCCTGCCCGCGGTCGGCGACCCGGGCCGGCGGCTGGCGCCGGACCTGATCGGCATGGGTGACTCGGGTAAGCCGGACATCGAGTACACCTTCGACGATCACGCGCGATACCTGGACGCGTGGTTCGACGCGCTCGGTCTCGAGAGCGTCGTCCTGGTCGGCCATGACTGGGGCGGTGCCCTGGCCTTCGACTGGGCCGCCCGCCATCCCGACCGCGTACGGGGCGTCGCGTTCGCCGAGACGATCCTCAAGCCGATGTACGGACAGGAGTTCCCCGAGGCCGGTCGCGCGCTGTTCGAAACGATCAAGGCTCCGGGTGTGGGGGAGGCCCTGATCCTCGAGCAGAACGCGTTCATCGACCAGGTGCTGCCCAAGACCGTCGTCAATCCCCTCGGCGAGGAGGAGTTCGAGACCTACCGAAAGCCCTACCCCACTCCGGAGAGCCGCCGGCCGCTGCTGCAGTGGGCGCGG
Organism: Actinoallomurus purpureus; assembly: GCF_024055795.1. Taxonomy (GTDB): domain Bacteria; phylum Actinomycetota; class Actinomycetes; order Streptosporangiales; family Streptosporangiaceae; genus Actinoallomurus; species Actinoallomurus purpureus. Next base: position 570,162 of record NZ_JAMXMY010000001.1, read on the forward strand.
GCGATGCCGCTGGACGGGCAGCCCGCCGACGTGGTGGCCAGGGTCGAGAGGTACGACGAGTGGCTGGCGGCGAGCACCGACGTTCCCAAGCTTCTCCTCGCCTTCGAACCCGGTCCCGGAGCGATGACCGGCCCGGAGGCCATCGACTGGTGCGCCGCCAACATCGCGAACCTGGAGATCTCCCGGAATGGGGCTGCCGGTCACCACGTCCAGGAGGACCAGCCCGCGGCGATCGCCGCGGCCATCGCCGCCTGGGCGGACAAGCACGCCCTGCGGTGAGACGCCCGGCCCGGACCGGGCGGGAGGGCGGCGCCGACGCCGGGCGGTGCTGGGGTGCCCGGGCCGGTCAGGGGAGGGCGGGTTGTTCTCCGTCCCTCCCGTCTGCCGGAGCGATGGAGGGGAGGCACGGCGTCGATCACCGCTCGGCGGCGCCGGTCAACCCACGGTGACGAACCGGGTAAGCTGGGCGTTAATAACTTACATGTCATCACCTGTTGATGTTGCTGCCTTGCGCGCCCGGACCTTCCCCTGTTCCGACGGCGCCGCCGAGCAGGCGGGCGGCCGTTCGTAGGAGCTTCCCCCATGGAGATTCACGCCGATGCCCTGGTGGTGGGCGGAGGTCTGGGCGGTGTCGCCGCCGCGCTGGCGCTACTGAAGGCGGGCCGCTCGGTGGTGCTGACCGAGGAGCACGACTGGCTGGGCGGACAGCTCACCAGCCAAGCGGTGCCACCGGACGAGCACACGTGGGTCGAGCGCTTCGGCGTCACGGCCGGCTACCGCGCGCTGCGCGACGGGATCCGGGACTACTACCGCGGTCACTACCCCCTGACCGGGCGAGCCCGCGCCTGGCGCGAGCTGAACCCCGGCGCGGGCTGGGTGAGCCGGCTCTGCCACGAGCCCCGCGTCGCCGTCGCGGTCATCGACGCCATGCTCGCCCCGTACCGCGGCTCCGGCCGGCTGCGCGTGCTTCAGCCGTACCGGCCGGCCGAGGCGGACGTCGACGGCGACCGCGTGACCGCCGTCACCCTGGCGCACCGGGACACGGGTGCACGGACGACCGTGCACGCCCCGTTCGTGCTGGACGCCACCGAGACCGGCGAACTGCTGCCGCTGACGGGTACCGAGTACGTCACCGGCTTCGAGTCGCAGGCGGACACCGGGGAGCCGAGCGCCCCCGCGCAGGCCCAGCCGCAGAACATGCAGGCCATCTCGGTGTGCTTCGCCATCGACCACGTGGACGGCGACCACACCATCGAGCGGCCGAGGACCTACGGCTACTGGCGGGAGTACCAGCCGGAGTTCTGGGGGGATCGCCTGCTGTCGTGGCGGGCTCCGGTGCCGCGCACGCTCGAGACGGTCGAGCGGGCGTTCACCCCGAACCCCGACGACGACCCGATGGACGTGCTGGGCGACCAGCAGCGTGTCGGCGGCGACATGAACCTGTGGACCTTCCGCCGGATCGCCGCGCGGCGCAACTTCGAGGACGGCGCCTACGCCAGCGACATCACGCTGGTGAACTGGCCGATGATCGACTACCTCGACGGTTCGATCATCGACGTGCCGGACGCCGATCGGCACCTGGAGGCCGCACGCGAGCTGTCGCGATCGGTGCTGTACTGGATGCAGACCGAGGCGCCACGGCCGGACGGCGGAACCGGATACCCGGGTCTGCGGCTGCGCGGCGACGTCACCGGCGGCGCCGACGGCCTCGCTCAGGCGCCGTACATCCGGGAGTCGCGACGCATCCGCGCCCTCTCCACCATCCCCGAGCAGGACCTGTCCCTCGCCGTACGCGGCGACAGGGGTGCCGTCCGCTACCCGGACTCGGTCGGCATCGGCATGTACCGGATCGACCTGCACCCGTCGACCGGCGGCGACAACTACATCGACGTGGCCTGCTCGCCGTTCGAGATCCCGCTCGGCGCCCTGATTCCCCGCCGCATGGACAACCTGCTGGCGGCGGCCAAGAACATCGGCACGACGCACATCAGCAACGGCGCCTACCGACTGCACCCCGTCGAGTGGAACATCGGCGAAGCGGCGGGGACCCTCGCGGCGTTCTGCCTGGACACGTCCACGACGCCCCACACCGTCCGCGACAAGGAGGAGCTGCTGACCGACTACCAGGACCGGCTCGTCCGTTCCGGCGTGGAGCTCCACTGGCCCCAGGTGATCGGCTACTGAGACGACCGCCGCTCACATGGTCGTGAGCATGAGGGTCCGGGGAACGGGTAGGTCCTGGTCACGGCGATGCTGAGCCGAAGGTGCCGTGCCATGGTGGAGTCGGCGATCGAGAAGGTCGAAATGCGTCTCGGCAGGCCTGTGCGGCTGCCGATGCTGGGGCAGGTGACGCTGCCTCCGCCCGAGAGACTGGTCTATTACGCCGGGCTCGGGCTCCTCGCCGTCTTCGAGGTGGTGGAGTGGCCCGTCGCACTGGTCGTCGGCACCGGACACCTGCTGGCCGACCAGCAGCATCGGAAGCTGGTCCGGGGCTTGGGCGAGGCGCTCGAGGAAGCCTGAACGACCGGCTCGGCTGAGGGCGACCGCGACGCGTGGCTCGGAGGCCGGGAAGATTAGGGTGGTGCATGTCGGCTCGCCTCGGCCGATGGCGAGCGTCGGCCCGAGCCGATCAGAGGCGGCCATGACCACTGCCATGTCGATCACCTCGGGGCGAGGGCGTGATCTCGGACTCCCCGCCGAGGCGACCAGTTTCATCGGACGCCGGCACGAGATCGCCGAGGTCAAGCGTCTCGTGTCCGTCTCTCGCATGGTGACCCTCACCGGTCCGGGTGGTGTCGGGAAGACCCGGCTGGCCCTGCGGGTCGCCAACGACCTGCGGCGTGCCTTCCCCGAAGGCGTGTGGCTGGTCGAACTCGCGGAGCTGGACAACCCGGCGTTGCTGCCCCAGGCCGTGGTCGCCGCGCTGCGCATCGAGGACCGCACGGCCCACAGGCCCATCGAGGCACTGGTGGAGCATCTGGCCGGCGACCGGATGCTGGTGATCCTGGACAATTGCGAGCATCTGCTCCAGGAGACCGCCGTGCTGGCAGAGGCGCTGCTGCGCCGCGTTCCGGAGCTGCGGATCCTGGCCACCAGCCGCCAGCCGTTGGGGATCTTCAGCGAGCAGATGTTCACCGTGCCGATGCTGTCCCTGCCGGACGGCGGATCCCGGCCCGGCAGGCCCGGCACGTCGCCCGACGCCGTCCGGCTCTTCGCCGAGCGGGCCGGGGCGGTCCTTCCGGGATTCGCCGTCACGGAGCGGAACCGGGACGTCGTCGAACGGATCTGCCGTCGCCTGGACGGGCTGCCGCTCGGCATCGAGCTCGCCGCCGTGCGGCTGCGGGCACTGTCCCTTGAGCAGTTGCTCGACCGGCTGGACGACCGTTTCGGGCTGTTGTCCGCGGGATCGAGAGCCGTGGCGCCCCGGCACCAGACACTCCGCGCCCTGATCGACTGGAGCTACGCCCTGTGCACCGAGGAGGAGCGTCTGATGTGGGCGCGTGTCTCGGTGTTCACCGGCAGCCTGGACCTGGAGGCGGCCGAGGAGGTCTGTTCCGGAGACGGCATCGCCCGCGATGAGGTCGTCGGCCTGGCGATCGGCCTGGTCGAGAAGTCCGTCCTCGTCCGGGAGGAGTATCCGAGCGGCGTCCGGTACCGACTGCTCGACACCATCCGACAGTACGGCCGAGAGCGGCTGGCCGCCTCCGGGCAGGAGGCGACGATGAAACGGCGGTTCCGCGACTACTACCGGAACCTGTCGCGGGAGACGAAGGCGCGGCTGTTCGGCCCGGCGCAGGTCGAGCTGCTCACCCGGCTGCGAGTGGAGCATCCCAATCTTCGCACCGCCCTGGAGTACTGCCACGCCGAACACGCCGGACTGTGCATCGACATGGCCAGCGACCTGCTGTACCACTGGATCACCAGCTGTCACACCGGTGAGGGACGTGACTGGCTCGAACAGGGCCTCGCGGCCAGCGGCGGCCGCTCCGAGGTCAGGGCCCGGGCGCTCTGGGCGTGCAGCTGGCTCGCCATCATCCAGGGAGATCAGGGCTCGGCCAGGACGATGCTCGCGGAGAGCAAGGCCCTCGGCGAGCGACTCGGGCTGGAGCCGGTCCTCGGCTATGTCGCCCTCTACTCCGGGATGGTCGCCCTGAACCAGGGGGACGGCGCGGCGGCGGTCACGTGTCTCGAGGAGGCGGTGGCCCGTCATCGTGCCGCCCCGGACCCCCTTGGCGAGGCGCTGGCACTGAACCGGCTCTCCCTCGCCTACTCCTTCCTGGGGGATTCGAACCGTGCCATCGCCGCCGCCGAGGAGAGCCTGTCCGTCTGTGACGCCCATGAGGAACGCTGGCACAAGGCGTACACGATGGCGGCCCTCGGCATCGAGGCCTGGCGCCAGGGTGACACCCGGCGGGCCGCCACCCTGGAGCGGGAGAGTCTGCGGTTCAACCGTTCGCTGGACGACTCACTCGGGGCGGGACTGAGCCTCGAGGTGCTGGCATGGATCGCCGGCACCGAACATGAGTACACACGCGCCGGGGAGATGTTGGGCATCCTGCGGACCGTCTGGGAGGCGGTCGGCGCGCCACTGCCGGGATACTCCCATCTCGCGCGCTACCACGATGAATGCGAGGCACGTACGCTCCAGGCGCTCGGTGAGTCGGCCCTGCGCGCGGCCGTCGATCGAGGCGGGAGCCTCTCCTACGACGAAGCGCTCGCCTACGCTCTCGAGGAGCGCCGGCCCACGCCCGGCCGATCCGGCGGCGCGGACCGGTGGTCGCCTCTGACGCGACGTGAGACGGAGATCGCCCGGCTCGTCGCTCAGGGAATGAGCAACAAGGAGATCGCGGCGTCACTCGTGATCGCCCAGCGCACCGCCGAAGGTCACATCGAACACATCCTCCGGAAACTCGACTTCAGCTCCCGTGCCCAGATCGCCACCTGGGTCACCGAGCAGGCCCCGACTGGGGACTGACGGATAGGCCGGGAATAAGGTCCGACCGAAATATGGGCGAGATTGTGATGCGTGGAAGGCGGTCATCATCCATGGTTGGGCGCTATTTCGCGATGCGAGCATATCGATCATAATTGCCGTACGCGCGACGCCGCGCGCTCAACGCACTGGGGGCTGATCGACGTGGCAGACCGCACGGATGCGCTCGAATGGCCGATGAACCTCGACGTCGAGGCGTTGCTCCGCGACGGCTGGCACCCCACGCCGTTCCGGCAATTCATTGTTAAGATCCACAGCCGTTGCAATCTCGCTTGTGACTACTGTTACGTCTACGAAATGGCCGATCAGGGCTGGCGTGATCGGCCGCGCCGTATGACGCCGGCCACCATCGCCCTCATCGCGTCCCGGATCGCCGAGCATGTCCGTGCGCACCGCATTCCAGAGGTCGATCTCATCTTTCACGGCGGTGAGCCGCTATTGGCCGGTATCGAGCTCATCCGGCACGCCGTCACCACGGTGAGGTCCGCCGTCGGTCCCGAGGCGTCGGTGAACGTCCGCGTGCAGAGCAACGGTCTGCTGCTCGACTCCGCCTTCCTTCGCACCTTCGACGAGCTCGGCGTGCGGGTGGGGATCAGCCTCGACGGCGACGCGCGGGGCAACGACCGGCACCGTCGCCACGCCGACGGGCGCGGCAGCCACGACGAGGTACGGGCCGCTCTCGAGCGGCTGACCGCAGGACGGTACCGGCACCTGTTCGGCGGGCTGCTGGCAACGGTCGACCTGCGCAACGACCCGGTCGCCACCTATGAGGCACTGCTGGAGTTCGCGCCGGCGGAGGTCGACTTCCTGCTGCCGCACGGCAACTGGAACTCACCGCCGCCCGGACTGTCGCCCGGCGAGCACGCGACCCCCTACGGAGACTGGCTCATCGCCGCGTTCGACCGCTGGTACGGCGCTCCGGTCAGGGAGACCCGCGTACGGCTGTTCGGCGAGATCATCCGATTGCTGCTCGGCGGGGCCTCCCGCATCGAGTCGGTCGGTCTCTCCCCGGTGGCCATGGTCGTCCTGGAGACCGACGGGAGCATCGAGCAGGTCGACACTCTCAAGTCGGTCTACGAGGGCGCCTCCGCCACCGGCCTGCACGTCGCGCGGGACTCGTTCGACGCGGTGCTGCGGCTGCCGTCGGTCGCGGCTCGTCAGATCGGCGACCGGGCCCTGTCGGCGCAGTGCCGCGGCTGCGCCATCCGGCGGGTCTGCGGTGGGGGTCTGTACACGCATCGGTACCGCGCGGGCAGCGGGTTCGCCAATCCATCGGTGTACTGCGCCGACCTCGTACGCCTGATCACCCACGTGCACCAGGTGATCGCCGGTGACCTGAGGGAAGGGACCGCATGAGACGACACCACGTACCCGCGAAGGTCTTCTACGCCCTGGCGGCCGGTGGCGGCGGCGCCCACGCCGTGGGTCATCTGCAGGCGGCGCAGTACAGCAAGCGTCTGCTCCTCCTGCGTGCCGTACGGGACGCCGCGAGGGGGGAGGATCCCGTGCGGGCCCGGCGCGCGCGCCAGGCGTTCGCACTGCTGGCGGAGATCCAGCGGCAGGCTCCCGAGGCCGTGGACGCCGTCGTGCGGCACCCGGCCGTCGGAGCATGGGCGCGGGACGCGCTGCTCGGGTCGGGCGACACCGGCGGGCTGGCGGAACTGGCCGCCGCGGCGGCGGTGCGGGCCGGTTTCCCGCGGCCGGTGCAGGTGGTGGTGCGTGACGGTGCCGTCGTGCTGCCGTCCCTCGGCCGTGCGGTGCTCTCCGGCGACTCGGCCGCGGCGGCGGCTCGGCACGCGCCGGCCGATCGCGTTCGGCCACCCGGTCCGCTGACCGCGGCCGGCCGGGACATGCCGTCCGGGCCGGCCACGGCGACCGTGCGGCCCGGCCCCGGCCCCGGCCGGGCCGAGGTGATCGGGCCCGGCGGTCGGGTCCGGATTCCCGCCGACCCGCATCGGGACGCGCCGGGCTGGCAGGGGATACGGCGTCTGGAGGCCGAGTACCAGGGCATGGCGATCCGGCTGCTGCTGGACGACGTCGATCCGTACCGGCTGCCCGGCGCCGGGATCAGGGCCTCACGGCCGGACGCGGAGGAACTGGACCTGTGGCGTTCCATGCTGAAGAGGGCCTGGCGGCTGCTGGTCCGCCGGCACTGGACGACGGCGGAGGAGGTCGCCGCCACCACGACCGTGCTGACCCCGCTCACCGCGCCCGATGAGGGGCTGAGCAGTGCGACGGCGACCGAGACCTTCGGGGCGATCGGCGTGTCCGTCCCACCGGACGACCATTCTCTGGCGGTCAGCCTGGCGCACGAGGTGCAGCACGCCAAACTCGGCGCGCTGCTCGACCTCGTCGAGCTGACCGGGCCGGACGACGGCAGGCGCTTCTACGCACCCTGGCGGGACGATCCTCGGCCGGCCTGGGGCTTGATCCAGGGCGTCTACGCGCACGTCGGGGTCGCCGGATACTGGCGCCGTCAGCGTGCGCACGAACAGGGCGATGTGGCGATGCGAGCGCACACCGAGTTCGCCCGCTGGCGGGACGCGTCGGTGCTGGTCGCTCGTACCCTGCAGTCGGGCGGTCTGCTCACGCCGGAGGGTGAGCTGTTCATGGCCGAGCTCACTCGCACGCTGCGCGTCTGGTGCCGCGAGCCGGTCCCGGCCGACGCGCTGGAGCGGGCCCACGCCGCCGCCGAGCAGCACCGGGAGCGGTGGCGGCGGCGTAACGGCGAGCCGGTCGGACCGACGTCTCCCTGAGCGTGCGAACGCGCCTCCACGCCCACATGCCGGCGTTCCGCGTCGCCGGTGGCTCCGGCCGGAGGACCTGGCATGCGCACGGCCGCCCTCCCGACGGCCGCCTGTCCGGCCGGGCACGCCGGGAAACGGGATCAGATCGGCGGAGGGTCGAAGTCGCAGTCCAGATGCCGTCCCTCGAGGGCCACGACCGCGTCGGGGTGATCGGGGCCCAGGACCCGGGCGTATCGATCGATCGTGTCCTCGAAGAGCCGCGTTCCCTCGTCCTCCGCGCCGTCCGCCCGTAGGTCGGCCGACAGGTTCGCGGCGCAGGCGAGCGTCATCGGATGATCCTCGCCCAGCAGGGCGCGTAGGCGGCGCAGAGTGCCGCGCCCGAGCCGGCACGCCGACTCCAGGTCGCCCAGGGCCGCCAGGTCGCTGGCGAGGTTGGTGGCGATCGTGAGGGAGTAGTGGTGGTCGCGGCCGAGCTTGGCCTCCAGACCGAGGAGGGACTTCTCGTTGAGCTCCCGTGCGCGTCGTACCTCTCCGGCGACCCGCAGCAGCAGCGCCAGGTTGCACGCGCAGCCGTGATAGTACGGGTGATCGATGCCGTAGACCTTCGGGTAGAGGTCCAGCGTCTCGGAGACCAGTTCGAAGGCCTTCTCGGTCTCTCCGATGCTGCGCAGGACGTTGGCCAGGCAGGTGGCGGAGGCCAGGGAGTCGGGGTGATCGAGGCCGAAGAGCCGCAGGTAACGTGCGTGGACGTCATCGGCCACCTCGATGGACGCGTCGAGCAGCCCGGCGCGGCGGCGGGCGATGGCGAGGTCCTTGGCCGTCCTCAACGTCCACGGGTGCTCGGCCCCCAGCTCCTCCGAGCCGTACGCGTGGGCGTCCTCGCCGAGGTCGCAGGACTCACGGTAGCCGCCCGCGAGGCGGACGGCGCGGGCCAGCCCGCTCCATGAGCTGAGGATGTCCGCCCTGCCGATGCCGGGCGGCCCGGCCCACATCTCCAGGTAACACTTCTCGTGCGTCCCGCGGGCGGCCAGGTAGTCGCTCGCCAGACCGTGGTCCAGCGCCAGGTTGTTCATCACGCGCAGGGTGTTCGGGTGCTGCGGCCCGAACGCGTCCAGGTGCCGGCCAAGGGACTCCTGGTCATGGTCCCGCGCGGCGAAGAAGTCGCCGGCGGCCCGCAGGTCCGCGCCGATGCTGTTGAGCAGCAGCAGCAACGAGGCCTGCCGGCCGGGATCGTCGACTGCACTCGGCTCCATCCGGGCGAGCGTCTCCTGATTGAGCTCATAAGCCTCGGTGAAGCGCCCGAGTTCGCGGACGATGATGCCGCGCTGCCGCCGGGCGTCGACCACGTCGGCATCGTCGTCTCCGGAGTCGGCGCTCCAGCGTTCCTCGAAGCGCCGCACGAAGATCTCGGCCGACCGGTAGTCACCGGAGAGGTAGAGGTAGTCGACGAAGTTGAGGGCGAGCCGGCGTACCGCGCCGTCACGGCTCTCGGCCACCCCCGACGGCTCGACGTGAGCCAGGAGTTCGAAGTAGCGGTTCCAGGTGGTGGTGTCCTCCGGCGCCGTGGGGGTCGCCGTGACCAGGAGACGGTGCACCTCCTGACGAATGCGCCCCTGCTCGTCCTGTGGCATCCCGTCGCGTACGAGTGCCTGGATCAGCCGGTGGACCTGAATCGTGCGCCCGGGAGTGTCGACCCGAGCGAGGGCGTACCGCCCCAGCTCCCCGATCGTGCGGCTGAGCCGGATCGGATCGCCGAGCAGGTCGGCCAGTTGCTCGTCGAGGCCCGGCGGGACCCGGCTGAACACCGCACGCGGGATCGGCTCGGGGCCGAACATCGCGCAACAGCGCAGCAGCTCGACCGCCTCGGGTAGCTTCTCGCTCAGCTTGGCCACCGACAGCGCCCAGGCGGCCGTCATCGAGACGGGGTACTCCGTCGGCTTGCCCTCGGCCAGCAGCTGGCTGGTCCGTCCCGAGAGCAGCCGGAGATACTCCTCGACCGTCATTCCCGTCTCGGCCTGCAGCGCCGCGGCCTGCTCCAGCGCCAAGGGCAGGTCGCCCAGCGCCTCCGCCAGGCGGTCGGCGTCGCCGGGGCTCATGGCGCGGGGGACCCGCTTGTTCAGGAACTCGATGCTCTCCTCGCGGGTGAAAACGTCGACGGCGACCGTGTCGACGACGCCCTTCCACCGGTGGTTGCGCGAGGTGATGATCGCGTGGCCCGGCCCGTGCGGTATGACGTCGCTGATGTCCTCCGGCTGGTCGGCGTTGTCGAAGATGAGCAGCCACCTGGAGTAGGGATCGCCGCGACGCAACCGGTCCAGCACGGCGTTGGCGGCGTCCTCGATGCCGGTGGTCGTGGCGGGCGGCAGCCCGAGGAAGGGCGCGAGGCCGGCCAGTGACGAGCGTACGAGCACGGGCTGGTCGCAGGGGATCCACCACACCAGGTCGTATTCGGAGCGGTAGCGGTACGCGTACTCCACCGTCATCTGCGTCTTACCGACACCGCCGAGGCCGTGGAGGGCATGCGGCACCACCGCGGTGACGTCACCGGCGATGCCCGCTCGGAGCTTGGCGAGGAGTTCCTCGCGTCCGGTGAAATTCATGTTGCGCGGTGGGATCCGTCCCCAGATCTCCGGCGTGCGTCCCGCCGGCCGTCCTGTGTACGCCGAACCTGCCACGGATTTCGCCTCCGCGTCGCTATTCATCCGCTTTTGGTGTGCCATCCTATGCCCCGGCCTCAACGGCCATCCAGGGTGAAGCGGGCGTGTCCTTGATGCCGGCTGAACGAGGTGTCGGCGGACTCGCGGGATGTGGCCTGAATTCCTTAATTCGGTCGACAATAAATTGGTATTCGGAAAGTCCGAAATCTGCTCCTTGGTCGCGGATCGAGACAATCGCCGCTCAGGGTATTAAACGATTCGCCGACGTGCTTGAATCGTAGACAAGGGCCGCCGGTGCGTCCCTGGCGAGGCGGCCGACGCGTTCCGGCCGGCCCTCCGGCGCGGGCCGCGGAAGACCCCGGCGGCGAGCAGAAGGAGTGCGCATGCGCGAAGAGACCGACTTCGGCGGCGGAATCATCGATCTTTCCGGCTTCTCGCTGAAGGACCTCGACGACCTTGCCGACTCGGCCCTCGCGGCGGAGCTGCGCGAGGTGCTCGACTCCTCGCGGTGCGACGCGGGCGTCGTGGCCGGATTCAACTCCACGGTATAGGCGGCCGGCCGGCCGGTAACCCGCCGGAAAGGCCATCGTCATGGGGTCACTGACCTCTCCACCGGACGACCCGGATACCTTTCCGTATCCGGGGCTGCGCCCTTTCGTGGAAAAAGATCGTGGACGGTTCTTCGGGCGAGACGAGGAAGTCCGCGAGCTCGCGCGAATGTGGCGGCGAACCCGCATCACCGTCCTGTACGGCGAGAGCGGTGTGGGCAAGACCTCTCTCATCCGCGCGGGTGTGCTGCCCTGGCTGGCGCGGGAGGCGGCCAACGTGCTCCCCGTCGGAGCCGTCTCACGCGCTTTCACCTTCCCCGCGGCGGCCCTTCCGGAGCACAACCCCTACACGCTCGCCCTGCTGTCATCCTGGTCGCCGACCGAATCGCCGACCATGCTGTCCGGCATGTCGATCGGCGCGTTCCTGCGTCGGCAACGGCGCACCGGCCGGTTCGGCGAGCCGCTGCCGACCCTGGTCGCGATCGACCGGGCCGAACGACTGTTCCGCAACGCCGATCCGGATCTCATCGGTCCATTCTTCGACGAACTCATCGAGGCCCTGAAGCACCGTCCGGACACCCACCTGCTCCTGTCCGTACGCGAGGACCATCTCGAGGACGCCCTGCAGATCGTCAAGCTGCTCGGGAGCGAGTTCTGCGCCCAGTTCCCGCTACCGCCGCTCGATCGGCGACGGGCGCTGGGGGCCATCGTCCGGCCGCTGGAAGACGTCGGCCGTCGTCTCGATCCGGAACTCGCGGCGCAGGTCATCGACGCGTTGGTCCTTCCGTCCGCCGACGGCTCCGCCGAGGTCGTCGAACCGGTGCTGCTCCAGGTGGTCTGCCGGAGCCTGTGGGAACGGCTGCCCGCCGATGCGCGGGTCCTGACCGATCGGATGCTTCCGGACCTGACCGAGGCGCTCGAATCGCTGTGCGCGCACGTCGTGACGGCCGTCGCGGCGAATCACGGCACGCGCCCGGGAAACCTCGTCTCGTGGTTGCGCGACACCTTCCTCAGACCGTCCGGGCGGGTGGCGGTGCACGAGGGATCCACTCATACCTCCGGCATGGCCAACTCCGTCGTGCACTCGATCGAGGACGGATACCTCGTCAAGGGGCGGTGGCGCGACGGAGCCCGGTGGTATGAATTGCGGCACCCCCTGCTCATCGCGCCGATCCGGCGGCTGGTGACCGCGCAGTGGCCGATCCCGCCCTCGGACCCGGCGGGTCGACTGACCGCGGCGAAGGCGGCCCTGTCCGACGGCGATATCACGCTCGCCCGGCGGCACGCCGAAGGGGCGGTGGCGGCCTGCGACCGCGGCGACATGCGGATCCGTGGTGAGGCCGAATCCCTGCTGGGAAACATCGCCAATGAGGAAGGCGACGTCAAAGGTGCGATCGAGCACTATCGCACGGCGGCGAGCCTCTTCGAGGCACTGCAGGACACCCCGTCCGTCGGACGCCTGCTGGCGGCGGTGGGGCGGCTCCGGCTGACTCAGGGGAAACGCGGCGAGGCGGTCGAAGACCTCGAGGCCGCCGTCGGGCGGATGCCGAACGATCCGACGGTGCAGGCCGGGCTCGGCCGCGCCCTGTGGTACGCCGGGCAGCCCAAGGCGGCGCTGGCCGTGCTGGACGGCGTGCTACGGCGCGACGGTGACGCGCCTGAGGCACTGCGGGCACGCGGGGAGATCCTCGCCGACCTCGGTGAGGCGGCATCGGCGCTTCGCGACCTCGACCGGATCGACCGGCGCGCCTCTCCGTCCGCGCGCGCGGCGCGTGCGCTGGCCCTGGCCACCCTCTCGAAGGTGGAGGCGGCTCGGCGCGAGCTCGACGACATCCTCGCCGAGGCCGCCGGCAGCGGGCCGGTGCTGTTGCGCGCGGCCCGGACCGAGCGCCTGTGCGGGGACATCCGAGCCGCCGCACGGCTGGCCGCCCGCGCCCTCGATGCGGACGATCCGCCGCTGCCGCCGCACCAGCGGGCAGAGGCGGTCCAGGTATCCCGCCTTGTTGCATTCGGCACCTCTCCGGCCCCCCGCTCCACTCATCCTTGAACCATGCCGGACACCGCATTGGTCGCGTTGTTCACCGGGGCGTCCACCGCCATCGCGGCACTGGTCGGAGTCGGCTCGCAGCTGCTCGGGGAGAGCCGGCGGGCGCGGCACGAGCTCGAGCGGGTGCGCGACGCCCGCGACGCGGAACGCGCGGCGGAACGCGAGCAGCGGCTCCGGCGCGGTACCGACCGGGTGCGGGCCGCCGTGCTCAGGCTCGCGGTGACCGTGCGCGTCTGCGCGGACATCCGCCGCGACCAGCACGCGCGCCTGCACGAGCGCGACCTGATCGACATGTTGGGTCAGGCACGCGATCACTATTACCGGGCGAACGTACGGATCGAGGCACTGCGTGCGCTCGTCGGCGGTAGTGCCGAGGCGGTGGCCGCGATCGAGGGGCTGCTGTCGGCGGTCACGGAAGCCTACGAGCACGTTCGCTCGGCGAGCAGCGAGCAGGCTGATCCAGAGCTGGTGGAGAAGCGGATCCGTTCCGAGCTGCGGAGGGTGTCCGAGGCCGTACTCGCCGAGTGAACTGCCCGGAGGCGACCGGCCCGGGCGCCGGGCCGGAGCCTGCCAGGTCGTCCACGTGGGCCGGGCCCTGTGCCGCCGGCGGGTCATGGGAGGCAGCCAAGTCCTGCCCGGCCTCCGGGCCGTACGCACCGGCCGGATCGTGCATGGCGCGGGGCAGGTCAGGCGGGTCCAGGGCGCCGGTCTGGACGGCCGTCACGGTCGGCAGGAGCGACCGGCGGACCGTGAGGACCACCGCGGTCGCGCCGATGACGCCCACGGCGCCGATCAGTGTGCCCTCGGTGCCGACCGTCGCGATGACGTAACCACCGCAGAGGGTGCCGAGCGGGACGGCGCCCAGGGACAGGAAGCGGTTGGCTCCGGCCACGCGGCCCAGCAACCTCGGTGGTATTCGCGACGCCTGGTAGGTGTCCAGGGCGACGTTCATGTGCGCGCCCATGAAGCCGACCCCGCCCCACGCGAACAGCCACACCCACGGGTGCGATGAGGCGGCGATGACCGCGATGAGAGCGGTCCAGACCCACGCGCAGGCGACGATCACCACGGTCGAACCTCTGCTCCGCAGGACCGCCGGGGCGAAGACGGTGCCGACGATGCCGCCGAGACCCGGCGCCGCCAGCATCGCGCCGATCATGATCGACGGGAGACCGTGCTCCTTGCCGAGGATGACCAGGAGCACGACGACGGCCTGGAAGACGAAATTGGTGATCGTGCAGACGGTGAGGGCGGTGCGCAGGAAGAGGTCCGTCCAAAGCCGGGCGAGCCCCTCGATGAGGTCCCGCACGAGCGCGCGCACGCCTCGCCGCCGCGCCGCGACGTCGGTGATCAGGAACCGGTCGGCCCGGATGGACCCGAGCGCCCCCGCGGAAACGAAACAGCAGACCGCGTCGACGAGGAACGGGATCGTACGACCCAGGCTGTACAGCAGTCCCCCGAGCGGTGATCCGAGGAGCAGAGCGACATGGCTCCGGGCCTCATTGGTCGCCATGGCCTCGGACAACCGCTCACGCGGCACGATCTGTGCGACGGCGCTGACCTCGGCCACGCTGTAGAACGTCAGGCAGATTCCACTGATGGCCGCCGCGCACGTGAGCAGGGACATCGACCGCTCGCCGGCCAGCAGGAACACGGTCAGGGTCGCCGCCACCGCTCCCCGGAGCAACTGACTCACCAGCATGATGCGCCGGCGGTCCAGCCGGTCGGCCAGGACTCCCGCCGGCAGGTGCAGCAGCAGGTTGGGCAACGTCCCGGCGGCCGCGACCCAGCCGGCGGCCACCGGCGATCGCATCATCGACAGGGCGAGCAGCGGCCCGGCGACGCTGGCGCTCATGCTTCCGAGCAGCGACACCGCCGAGCCGCTCCAGAGCAGCAGGAAGTCGTGCCGCCATCGGACGTGGCCTACGGCGGCGGGCGGATCACCGGGCGGCATCGATGACCGGAGCCGTGGAAGCGGTCATCGGCTCTGCGCCTCCCCCCGTGACGGCCGTAGTGATCCCCTGTGAACGACGAGAAGCCGTACCGGGGGAGTCCCGGGTACGGAGTTCGGTTCAGCGGAGTGGCGATGAGCGCCGCCTAACGCGGCACGAGCGGCGATCGCCGTGGTGAAACTACCCCCACGGAACCGCGCCACGCAGGGAAACCGCCAATAATGATCACGCCTTGACGAGCCGGGGCCCGGCAAGAGGGAGAGCCGTACCAAAAGACTCGATGATCCGGTGCTCGTATGCCGAGAATCCCGGCCGGTCGGCGCCTCTCCGGCCTTTTCCCGGAGCCTGTTTCATGGCTGCGGGCGTGCGAACCCGGTGGTCGGTCTGGGGCGCGACCGCATGCCGCGATCGGTCGGGTCGGTCAGAGGATGGTGAGTTGCTCGGGGGCGGGGGATCGCTCCGGTGGGGCTTCTTCAACCGTGTGATCGACACGCTGGAACTCCTCGCCACACGCTGACCGGTCCCCGAGGCGCCCTCGTTTTGCGAGGGCGGCTGTTGAGCGCGGCGGCTGCGGCGTCCAGCTCGTCCTGGCAGTGTCGGCTTAGGTCGGTTCCCTTGGGGAAGTATTGGCGCAGCAGCCGGGTGGAAACCCAGACCACCTCGTGGCCGGCGAGTAGCAGTCCGTCGGCCAGGCGGCGGGCGAACCCTGGGCCATCCTCGATGGCCCAGGTGACAGGTGTGCCGTCGGTGATCGACCGAGCGGCTCATCGACTACATCCGGACGTCCGTCGCGCACGCGGGCGGCATCTCCCACGTACGCCGGATCATGGACCTGGCCGACCTGTACGGCGTCCGCTCCGGCTCACACGGCCTGCAGCGGGCATGGGCGAGACCCGTCCTGCCTGCTGCACCGCTCGGCTTACGGTGCGGTCTCGGTGGGAACTTCCCGGACCCCGACTGCACGATCGCCGACTACCTGAACAGCGGCTTCAGCGGGCGGGCCGGGCCGGGCGGTACCGGCTACGGAAGGTGGCTGGTGTGGTGCCGGTGCGCTGTGTGAGGTATTTGACGAAGTTGCTGGTGTCGAGGAAGCCGAGGCGGGTCCCGATGGCCGCGACGGGTTCGTCGCCGTGGGCGAGGAGGCGTTTGGCCTCCAGCACGACGCGACGGTCGATGAACTCCTTGGCGCCGACGCCGGCCGCGGCGAGCGCAGCCCGGGTCAAGGTGCGCGGCGAGTATCCGAGGACGCGTGCGTAGTGTCCGACGTCTCGGGCCCGGGTGAAGTCGGTTTCGACGGCGGCGCGGAAGCGCTGGAAGGTTTCCGCGTGCTCGGCGGGCAGGGTGCCCACGGGTGCGGTCAGGTGGGTCAGGCGCAGCAGGAGCACGGCGAGCAGCCGCTGGAGGATGGCAGAGCGCGTGGGAGCCGGCATGCGGGTGGTGCCGTATTCGTGGGCGAGGTGTTCAAGGGCCTGGCGCAGGGCGGGGGTGTCCTCTCCGGCGATCTGCCACAGGGTGCGTCCGAAGGGGTCGTCGAGGCGGACGTCGGTGACGGTGGCGGGGTCGAGGAAGTCGGGCTGGAACAGCACCAGAGTGCCGGTCGCCGCGCTGAGGTCGCCGAAGCGCTGTACCTGGCCGGGGCGGACCCACAGCCAGGTGCTGTCGGTGACGGCGTAGTCGGCGAAGTCGACCATGTGCCACAGCAGCCCCTGTTCTACCGTGAGGAGCAGGTGGAAGTCCGGGCGCTGTGCGCGGCCGGCTCCCTCGGCGTCTCGGGTGCCTTCCGGCCCGCCGTGGCGATGCATGCGGCGGCGCAGTTCGGCGATCGGCATCACCTCGATACCGACCGCGCTGGCGGCCGACGGGACGTACTGGATCTCCGGGATCGCTTCGTGTCGGTTTTTCACCACGACGAGACCTCACCGTACCTGGGCGGAACCTTTCGCGGCTCCTACCTTTGAAGTCAGTCGAGAGCATATGCGGCGGCAAGGACGTCGCAGCTCCCGGCCGATATCGATGACTGACTTCTACCAATGTCAGGAGGCCCAGAATTACCGACCGTATCCGTCTGACCTACGCGTTCGACGCCTACTGCGGCTGGTGCTACGGCTTCGAGACAGCGTTGCGGCAGTTCGCGGACGGCAACGCGGACCGTATCGAGCTGCGGGTGTTGTCCGGGGGGCTGTTCTCCGGCCCGCGTGCCCTGCCCGTGGCGGCGTACCCGCACATCCCGGCCGCCGACCAGCGCATCGCCATCGCCACCGGGGTCGCCTTCGGTGACGGCTACCAGCAGGTCCTGGCCGAGGGCACCGCGGTGATGGACTCCACCGACGCCGCCACCGGCCTGGTCGCACTGCGCCGCCAGGCTCCCGGACGCACTCTGGAACTGGCGGGCGCCCTGCAGCGTGCCTGGTACGTCGACGGCCGCAGTCTCTCCGACGTCGACGTGCACCGGTCCATCGCCGCCGGGCACGGCCTCGACGCCGACGCCGTCGCCGAAGCCTTCCTCGACCCGGCCACTCGCACCGAAGCCGAAGGCGAATTCAGGGAACTGCGCCGGCTCGGTGTCGACGCCTACCCGACCCTGCTCCTGCACACCCCCACCGGTACCCACCGGCTCGGCGGACCGGTCTCCAGCGCCCTCCAGCTCACCGAGGCGCTCGATCGGTATCCGGCCGCCTCGGCCTGAGCTCCCACCGAACCACCACGACAGATCACGAAGGAAAGCACTGCCATGACGAACATCGCTGTTTTCGGCGCCAACGGCACCATCGGCTCCGCCATCGTCCGCGAGGCCCTTGACCGTGGCCACACCGTCACCGCCGTCGTCCGCGACCCCGCCAAGGCCACCGAACGCCACGCGAACCTGGCCGTCACCACCGGCGACGTCCTCGACGCCCAGTCGGTCGCCGCCGCCGCGAAGGGTCACGACGTCGTCGTCAGCGCTGTCGGCGGCGGTGACGGCCCGGGCCACATCGCCACCATCAAGCCTGCCGCCGTCGCCCTCACCGAAGGAGTGCGGACCCTCGGCGGGCAGGCCCCCCGCCTGATCGCCGTCGGCGGCGCCGGTTCCCTGAGCACCCCCGACGGCAAGCAGGTGTGGGACGCCCCGGGCCTGCCCGACTTCCTGCTGCAGATCATGCACGCCCACGGCGACGCCCTCGACTACTACCGGACCGTCACCGACGTCGACTGGACCAACATCAGCCCCGCGGCCAGCATCGAGCCCGGCACCCGCAGCGGCAGTTACCGCACCGCCCTGGACGACCTCATCACCGATGACGATGGCAACAGCGCCATCACGGTGGAGGACTACGCGGTCGCCCTCCTCGACGAGATCGAGCAGCCCCGCCACCGCCGGCAGCGCTTCACCGTCGGCTACTGACCGACAGGCACAGGCTCACTTCTTTTCTTAGTCACTCTTGGCAATGTCGTGGCGCATACCCGACATCCAGTCGGACGACTGGACTGTACGGTTTTCGGTGTAACTCCTGATCAAGGAGTTACCTCCGATGACGACAACTAGACGACGCAGCGGTGCGGGCGATGTATGAGACCAACGTGTTCGGTGTCCTTGCCGTACAGCGTGCCGTGCTGCCTGTGCTGCGACGCCAGCGTTCTGGGCACGTGATCAACGTCAGTTCCATCGTGGGTTTTGCGACGGCGCCGGGCTGGGGTGTTTACGCGTCGTCGAAGTTCGCCGTCGAGGGGTTCACCGAGACTCTCGCGACCGAGCTGGCGCCTTTGGGTGTGCATGTGACGCTCGTGGAGCCGGGCTTCTTCCGCACCGACTTCCTCGACCCGGCCAGCCTGAACACCGACGTCGAGGTGATCGATGACTACGCGGCCACGGCCGGCGCGATGCGTGATGCCGCTGCGGGCCTCAACCACGCCCAGCCCGGCGACCCGGCCAAGGCGGCCCGGGCCATCGTCGAGATCGCCTCCGCTTCCCAGCCGCCACTGCGACTCCAACTCGGAGCCGACACCCTGCAGGCGTTCGAAGCCAAGCTGGACAGCTTCCACAAGGAACTGGACGCCTGGCGGCACGTCGCCCTCTCCACCGACCACGACTAAAACCAACAAGGCTCTACCCGTGGCCAATATGGATGGCACGGATTCGATGAACGGACCCGACTCATGCCAGGGAGCAGCGACGGCCGGCCCTCTTCAGCGCCTTAGGGTTTGTCCAGTGGACGAGCTGTTCGGGCGGGACGAGGAATGTGGTCGGCTGGCGGCAGCGCTCGAGGATGCCCGGCAGGGGATGAGTGCGGTCGTCGTACTGCGGGGCGGGCCCGGGACCGGCAAGAGCGCACTGCTCGATCACGTTCGGTCCACGGCGGCCGCCGACTTCGAGATCATGCGTTTCGACGCCGTGGAATCTGAGACCGAGCTCGGTTTCGCCGCGCTGCACCAGCTGCTCAGGCCGCATTTGGCTCAGCTGTCCACGTTGCCCGATCCGCAGCGTGACGCACTGTGCCAGGTGTTCGGGCTTCAGGAGCGGACCAGTCCGCCGGACCGTTTCCTCGTCGGGCTGGCCTCGCTCGGGCTGCTGGCCGCGCGCGCCGAGAACGGCCCGTTGCTGTGCCTGGTGGATGACGCCCACTGGCTCGATGAGGAGTCCGCGGCGGTGCTCGCCTTCGTGGCTCGCCGGCTGTACGCGGACTCCGTCGCGATGGTGTTCGCCGTCCGGGATCAGACGGATCGCGTCGACCATCTGGCGGGGCTGCCTGAGCTGGCCGTGACCAGTCTGGGTGCGGAAGCGGCCGGGCGGCTGCTGGAATCGGCGGTGTCCGGTGTCCTGGATCCAGACGTCCGCAGCCGGGTGGTCGTCTCTACCGGAGGCAATCCTCTCGCCTTGATCGAGGCGGCCCGGGAACTGAGTTCCGATCAGCTCAGCGGTGAGGCGCCGTTGCCGGAGCCCATCCCGCTCGGCCGGGCCCTGGAACGGAAGTACCTGCGCGAAGCGCTGGCGCTGCCACCGCAGACGCGGACTCTGCTGCTGGCCTCCGCGGCCGACCCCACGAGTGATCCGAACGTGCTGTGGCGGGCCGGTCCGGAACTGGGCTTCGATGCGACCGCCGCCGCGGCCGCCGAGGAGCGGCACCTCCTTTCGATCCGGGAGACCGTCAAGTTCCGCCATCCTCTGATCCGCTCGGCCGTCTATTACGGCGCCCCGCTGTCGCAGCGTGCGAGGGTCCACGCCGCTCTGGCCGAGGTCGCGGGAGACCTCGGCGAAGTCGACCTGCGCGCCTGGCACTTGGCGGCGGCGGCAACCGACCCGGACGACGTCGTGGCGACGGAGCTCGAACGCGCCGCGGAGCGCATCCGCGATCGCGGCGGCTGGACCGGCAGTTCGACGCTTCTGGCGCGAGCCGCATCCTTGACGCCGGACCTGCCCACCCGTGCCCGCCGCCTCCTGGCGGCGGCGGAGGCCAGCGCCGTGGCCGGCTCACCCGGACGAGCCCAGGCCCTGCTCGACGAGGCGGCCGCCCACCGCGAGGACCGGCGCTACACCGGCGTGCTGCAGCGCGTTCAAGCGCGGATCCACCGTCTTATGGGCGCGCCGGCGGCGGCGACCTACTCCCTGTTGGCGGCGGCCCGGGAGCTGGGATCCGTCGACATCCGGCTTGCTCGCGACATCCTCGTGGAAGCGCTCGTCCAGGCGCAGATCAGCGGCTCGCTCGCGCCGCAGGGTGCATCACGCCTCAGCGTGGCCGAGACGGTCCGTTCCCTGCCGCTTCCTGCCGGGACACCGGCTACGACGGGCGACGCGGTGCTCGAAGCCGACACGGCGGTCCATCTCGAAGGACTCGGCGGCGCAGGCCCGCGGCTTCAGCAGGCCATTGAGGCGGTACGGCGTGAGGAGTCGACGGATCCTGAACTGTTCCAGTGGCTGGCCGCAGCCTGCTCGCACGCGACCATCCTCGGCGACGACATCGCCCTGCACGAACTCGCCTGGCGGCTGGAGGCTGAAGCCCGGCGGCAAGGTGCCGTCATCCCGATGGCCCTGGCCCTCAGCCACACGGCGCTGTCCGAGCTGATCGCCGGCCGCATCGCGGAATCGGAGCGCCTGTTCGACCAGTCTGCGGCGCTGGAAGAAGCCCGGGGTTCACAGCTGTACCTGGGCGCCCTGCTCGTCGCCGCGTGGCGCGGACGGTTCGAGGAGGCCCGTGCACTGACGGAAGCCGTCCAGGAGCACGCCGCCCGCACCGGCCAGGGGTATCAGCTGATCTTCTACGACTACGCACGCAGCGTGATCGAGCTGAGCCAGGGCCGGTACCACGAGGCGTACCTCAGTCTGGAGGACAAGATCGGGGACACCTGCCAGGTCAAGTTCGCCCTTGTCGACATGGTCGAGGCAGCGGCCCGTTGCGGCAAGGACGACGAGGCGACGCGTCTGCTGGAACGCCTGTCCCATCTCGCCGACAGGAGCCCCGTTCCGGGCCTGCTCGGTGACCTTGCCCGCGCGCAGGCACTGACCACCGCCGACCCCTCGGCTGCGGAAGAGCTGTACCTGCGGGCCATCCGGCATCATGAGAACACTCGGGGCCCGTCGCGCAGGGCGCGGAGCCATCAGCTCTACGGGGAATGGCTACGGCGAGAGCGCAGAACCAAGGAGGCGCGTTACGAACTGCGGATCGCCTATGAGCTCTTCGACGGAATGGGCGCTCAAGGCTACGCGGCCCGTACGGCACAGGAGCTTTACGCGGCCGGCGATCCGGTTCAGTCCCGTGGGGACGCGCACGGCGGTGGCAGTCGGCTGACTCCCCAGGAGGCGCGTGTCGCCCGCTTGGCGGCCGGCGGGGCCACGAACGCGGAGATCGCGGCCCAGCTGTACCTCAGCGTGCATACCGTGGACTACCACTTGCGGAAGGTGTTCCGGAAACTCGACGTCCATTCCCGGCGCGAGCTGGCCGACCGGCGAGATCGCATCACCTCGGCGTAGGGCTGCGGCGCCGGTCGGCGACTGCCAAGCGGGGCATCAGCCCTTGCCGAGGAGTTCGCGCACGTGCGTCACGATTTCGTCGTTGGTGTAGGCGTGTCCGCCGATGCCCCAGCCCCCGGGAACCGCCTCGGTCAGGGCGACCCAGGTTCGTTCCGCCAGTGAGGGGTCTCCGGATGCCTTGGCCACCAGTTCGGAGATCTCCTTGACCAGGCCGAGTTGCTGCTCCCGGTCGAGGGCGCCGGCGTTGGTGGTCACGGTGACGCGCACATGGTCGTTGCTGCCACCCGCGGTGGAAAAGGCGTCCCCGTCCAGCTCGTGGATGAAAGCGGCCGTGTTGTCGGTAAAGAACGGGATGACGGGAACCTTCTCCCATCGCATGATCGCTTGAGCGAGCTCCTGCGCCAAACCCTTGCGGTCCTTGATGACTCCCCGGGCGGCGTACACGTCGATCATTGGCATGAGGGATCCCTGCTGTGCTGAGTGGGCGCCGTTTCGGCTCCCAGTACGGGCTTTCGTGCGACCCTGCCGGTCCTCGGCAGGCGTGGACATCACGCGACGCACGTAGTCCCGTCGTAGCGGCTCGTAGGCGAGCGCCCCAGCACGGTACGGCGCAGCGCCCGTGCACACGCAACCTGAAACGGCGGCGGGGCAGGCCATTGACCGGCACGTCCCCGGGTACGCCTTCAAGGTCTCGGCGTAGCCGCATTGCCGTTGTACGGCAGTTCAGCCTCGAACAGTGCGCCTCCGCCCGGCCGGGCGCGTACGACGAGTGATCCGCCGTGTCGCACCGTCACATCGCGCGCGATGGCGAGACCGAGCCCGGCGCCGCCGTCGTCGTCCGCGCGGCGCGCGGCATCGAGGCGTACGAACCTCTCGAAGATCCGCTCACGCTGATTCTCCGGTACGCCGTCCCCGTCGTCGGCGACCTGCAGGACGGCCATGCCGTCGCGGGCTCGTACCGACACCACCACCTCGGAGGCGGCGTGGCGTTGCGCGTTGTCGACCAGATTTCCCAGCACTCGGGCCAGTTGGCTTCGCGCCCCCTCCACGTTCAGATCCGCCAACGGCTCCAGCCTGACGGGGATCCGGTCGCCGACCCGCTGAGCGAGTTCCTCCTCCACCAGGTCGGCGAGGCTGATCTCCGACCTGGAGAGCGGTTGTTCTCCCGCGTCCAGCCTCGCCAGCAGGAGAAGGTCGGTCGTCAGCCGCTGCAGGCGCGCCACGTCCTCGGCGGCGGCCCCGACATCGAGCAGCGCTGGGTGGGAGGCGCCCACCTCGAGTTGCGTCCGCAGTGACGCGATGGGGTTTCTGAGCTCGTGGGAGGCGTCCGCCACGAATCGGCGCTGTCGTTCCACCGCCCCCTCCAGCGTCGCGAGCGTGGCGTTGGTCGTACGTGCCAACCGGGCGATCTCATCGCGTGACGCGGGTACTGGTACCCGGCGCGACAGGTCGGAGCTCGCGGTGATGGCGGCCATCTCCCGCCGAATGTTCTCGACCGGCCGCAGCGCCCGTCCGGTCACCAGCCATGTCGCGACGCCGACCACCGCCAGCAGCAATGGCAGCCCGATCAGCAACGACCCCTTTACCGCCCGCATCACACTGCGCTCGGTGGCCACCGGGGAGCCGACATTCACGATGATCGGTTCGCCGCCGGCGCCGGTGACCTCGTGCGCGGCCCAGCGATAATCTCCCGTCACCCCGTCGGCCCGGACGGTCTTCGGCGGGGCCGGTCGGCCCTGGGGTTCTGGCGTAAGGGACGGCGGATCGATGGTGACCGAGGGCAGCGGTACGGGCGTCGCCGTCGCCGCCGTCGCTGTGGGGAGCGCATCCTGGCCGACCGTGCCGACCGGTGTCAGATGGACGTTGGACGCCAGCACCCTGCCTCGCGAGTCCGTGATCTCAGTAGGGGTCGCCTCGTCCAGCCGAACCGCATCGGGAGGCGTCCCAGACGCGAGCGTCGTCGCGATGGAATGCGCCTCGATCCTTGCCTGCTCGTCGGCTTTCTTCCGCAGATCGGCCCGCAGCACCAGCAGCACGGCCATCCCGGTGATCACCAAAGCGACCGCCACGACCGCGGTCGCTCCGGCGGCCGCCCGTAGCCGAACCGATCCCCGCGGTCTACGCATCGGTGATCACCCGGTAGCCCGCTCCGCGGACCGTCTCGATCACGCCGGCTCCCAGCTTGCGGCGCAGTCCGCTCACGTACACCTCGACGATGTTGGGATCGCCGTCGTACGAGAAGTCCCAGACATGCTCCATGATCTCCACTTTCGAGACGACGTTTCCCGCGCTGAGCGCGAGTTGTTCCAGTACGGAGAACTGCTTGGTGGACAGCCGGACCTCATCCTCGCCCAGCCGTACCTTGCGGGCGCTGCGGTCGATGATCAGATTCCCGACCCGCACGACCGGCGATGCGCTCTGCCCGGCCCGGCGCAGCAGAGCCCGTATCCGCGCCAGCAGCACCATGTAGGAAAACGGCTTGGTCAGATAGTCGTCCGCACCGCTGTCCAGGCCCTCGGCCTCGTCGTACTCTCCGTCTTTCGCCGTGAGCATCAAGACCGGCACATCGTTGCCTGAGCGCCGCAAGGCCTCGCACAGGTGATAGCCGTTCATCCCGGGAAGGTTGATGTCGAGGATGATCAGGTCGTAGGGCACTTCGCCCGCGAGGTGCAGGCCATCCCTGCCGTCATGCGCGACATCAACGGCGAAGCCCTCAGCTCTGAGTCCCCTCGCCAGCGAAACCGCAAGCCGCCTTTCGTCCTCCACGATCAGCAAGCGCATTGCCACAGTCTCACCTATGTCACCTGAAGAGTTCTTCAGGTGACTTCAGCCTGCCTTCAGCCGCGTTCTGCGAGCTTCTGTCCCGAAGCGACCACGCGACAGAAGGGAAACGCAGTGAAGCGCACTCTCATCCTCGGTGGCTTGACGGCCATCACCTCGGCGGCTCTGATCGGCGGCACGGCCTCGGCCTTCGCCGACACCGGCAACGCCGGTCGGGCGCACACGACGACTTGCGACGGCGGCTCGTGGCTGATTCCGGCCGGTCCGGGGAAGACCACGACGCCTCCGGGGAAGACCACGACGCCTCCGGGCCGCCCGGGGAAGACCACGACGGGTTCGGGGCTGACTCCGTTCGGTCCGGGGAAGACCGTGACGGGTCCGGTGACGGTCGTGGACGGTTCGGGGCTGACTCCGTGCTGCCTGGTGCTGACCCCGGCCGACCCGGTGCTGACTCCCGCGAAGGGGAAGCCCTCCCACGTTCGCTGGGGCCACGCGCACCCTGTCGCGAAGCCGGTGCCGGGCGACAACTGCGGAAACACCCGCTGAGTGGTTCGAACCGCCGGGGCCGCGCGTCTGCGCGGCCCCGGCGGGCCCTTCTCGGCACCTCCAGCTCTGGGGCTAAGGGCTATCAGGGTGTCGGGTTGTCGATCTCAAAGCCGTCGAAGGTGGCGTACTGTCCGGAGAGCTTGGTCACGACGATCTTGTGGACGCCCGCCGAGAGCGTGGGGCTGGTGTAGACGGCGACGTCGGCGTGACGTGTGCCGTCAGCGGGCACCGTGTTGACGACGGTCGGGGTTTCCCCGTCGATGGACACGCTGATCTCGCCTTGGTCGGTGTACTGCTCGCCGAACACCTTGATTCCGGTTCCGATGAACGTGAACGTGAGGTTGCTGCCGTTGGTCACCGCGTAGTGGAGGTCGTCGTTGTGGTCCCCGAGGCCTCGGCCGCCCGAGTAGTCCCAGGCGCTGTAGGTGATCGATGGGTCGGTGTCGTCGATCCGTGATGCGGCCGGCGGTGTTCCGATGTAGACAGTGACGCCTGCTGACGGTTTTGATGTGGCTCCGTCCTTGCCGGACTGCGTGGCGGTCAGCGTGTGCTGGCCCTCTGAGGAACTGGTGAGAGCGCAGGCCCACGTGCCGTCAGCGCCGGTCACTGCAGTACAGCCGGTCTTGTCCACGTTGTCGCCGGCCGCGACGGTGTCGCCGGGCACTCCGGTTCCGCTCACCGTGTAGGTGTGGGGCAAGCCGGTGGTGCCGTTCTTGGGGGCGGTGATCACCGGCCTGGGCACGTACGTGCCGACGCTGACGTCGGTGCCGTCCGCTCCCGACGGCACTGTCGCGATCAGGAACCCGGAGGAGACCGACCGCACATCGGTCGCGCGCTGGTCACCGAAGAACACCGGGGTGCTCGGCGAGAAGTTCGCGCCGGCGATGAGCACATGCTCGGTCGTGGATCCAGTGGTGACCGGGGCGGGCGCGGAGACATAGCTCGCTTCGGCTCGCCCGCCTGCCAGTGACTGGTACTGGCTGGTCAGTCCCGCGTTGGCGAGCATCGATTCCGGGATGTCGCCCGGGCGCGGCGATGCGGGGACCGTGGTGTTGTCGCTGATGTGTGAGTCGACTGGCGAATTGCAGAAGTAGCTGCCTGGATTGTCGGAGAAGAAGTTGCCGGTGACCCAGAAGTGGCCGGTGGCCGAGCAGCCGCCCTGCGCGCCCAGGGAGGTCAGCGGGTGGAACTCCACGTTGCCGCTGAAGGAGATCCATTCCGAACCCGCGTCGTCGTAGAACGCGTTGAATCTGGAGCCATCGTTGTACACGACATTGCCGGTGACGTGCAGGCCGTGGGCGAGCGTCGCCTCCGCGTCGATCGTGCCGTCGGTCTTGTAGACGTACTGCGCCTGGTGGCCTTCCATGTAGACCGCCCCGCCGTCGTCGAGTACCTGCATGACGTTGAAGATCAGGTTGTTGCTGATCGTGTTGTCGGCGTTGACGTTGGTCGAGTTCTGTGGGTGGTCGGCGTCATCGACGTGGCCCTGGATGACGCCCGCGGTGATGCCGGTGTACGGCAGGTCGTAGAGGTCGTTGTGGGTGATCGTGGTGTGCTGGCTGAACAGCAGTGTGATTCCACAGGCCGAGCGGTAGTCGGTGCCGACGTCATGAATCACGTTGTTCGCGACCGTGGTGTGGTTCAGGATCTCGTTCTGCCCGACCGGGTCCGCCGCGACCGCCTTCGGGTCGGGGGTGCAGCCGGCCTTGATCACCGAAGCCGGCGTGGTCGTGGGAGTCGGATCGTAGGTGCAGCCGAGCAGCAGCGCGGTTGAGGCGATCTGGGTGAACTCGTTTCCTTCGATGAGGTTGTCCGAGCCGCCGTACATGAAGCTCAGGCCGGCACCGCCGAGGTCGACGAATCGGTTGCCGGTGATCGTGACGTGGCTGGACGCGGTGAAGGCGACGTTGGCCCTGGGTTGAGTGAGCGCGCCCCACGGGCAACTGCCGGGGGGTGTGGAGAAGGTGCACAGACCCTGGTTGTTCGCGCCGGTCCTGTGCAGGTTGCTCTGTACGTCGGCGAATCCCGCGGTGGAGGACGGATCGTTCCAGGTGGCACCGGAGAATTGGAGGCCCGCGAAGGTGATGTCGTGCAAGGGCTTGGTGAGGCTCCCGGCGCCTTGCAGCAGTGTTTCCAACCGAGGCAGCTCGACGTCCAGGCTCGCCATCTGCTGACCGCTCTTGGGCGCGTAGTAGAGCATGTTCTCGGCACTGTCGAGGAACCACTGTCCGGTCCGGAGCAGCCCGTGGGCGTTCTGGATCGTCGAGGGCATCTGCGAGGTGGACATCGACGGCAGGCCGCCGGTGCCCTGGCTGAACGGGGCGCTATCAGTGACGTTGGTCCAGCAGGGCTGATCCATGATCAGCGTGCTGCCGGACATACGTGCGACCCCGCACTTCGAGTCCGTCCACGCCCCGTTGCCACCGGGGTAGTCGAACTCGACCTGTGCCAGCTGCGCGGGTGTGAGCTCGGCGAACCAGCCCCGTGCCGCGGCGTCCTTCGACAGGTCGTACCCGGCGGCCGAGCCGACCCAGCCGTCGGCGAAGTGCAGGGCCGCCGGCGTGGCCTGCGCGATGGGCGCTTCCGCGCCGTCGACGTAGAGCTGCCGGCTGAAGCTGTGAGGGGGCACCCTCGCCGACCACACGCCGGTGCTGCCGACCTGGGCCCAGCCGGTGACCCCGGTGGCGCCGGAGATCACCGGGTGCGCGCCCGGCGCTGCCTGCCATACGACCGGGTGACCGGCGCTGCCGGAGTCGGCCGTACCGAACTCCCACGGTTCGCTCAACCGGTATGTGCCATCGCGGAGCTCGACCGTGACGTCCGCCGGCTCAGCGCCCTGCTCGATCTTGCGCACCGCAGCCTGCGCC
Organism: Actinoallomurus purpureus; assembly: GCF_024055795.1. Taxonomy (GTDB): domain Bacteria; phylum Actinomycetota; class Actinomycetes; order Streptosporangiales; family Streptosporangiaceae; genus Actinoallomurus; species Actinoallomurus purpureus. The sequence continues at coordinate 598,243 of NZ_JAMXMY010000001.1, forward strand.
GTGGCCGGCGAGCACGGATTACTCGACGTACACGCCGCGCCGTGGCCATCGGGTGCCGCCCACAGCACCGATCGCGTCGCCGCCTGTGCGGGACCCGCCGACCAGGCGAACACCCCCGCACCGGCCAAGCCGAGCACGATGGAGACGAAAACCTTGCACGCTGACACCAACCACTTCATGACCGCTCCGGAACCGTTGCCGACGGGTCCCACCCGCAGGGCAATACATCGGATGAATGTGACATCACTGTTCTCGGTCATCTGCGTGTTGGGATCACGAACGGCACGTGGTCGCACGACAGAAATCACGCGGCAGGCCATCCCGTGAGGCGCGTGGTCTTTGTGCGCAGCGCGTAGTCTGCCTCGCCAGTTCGATCGATAAGGGGACCGAACCTGGCATCTCCTTCGTCACGGATGGTTGTTGATCGGCGAAGACGGCGTGACGAATGGTCGGTGGTCTGCACATCGGTGCCGCCTTTGTCTACCTCTCTGGCCGGTTTAGGACGCCCGGTATGTCATTAAGTGCACCGGGTTGACCTTCTTCTGGGTGAGGGTTCACGATGCCTTGGATGACAACGTTGTCAGTTGTCAACGATCTCCCGAGAGGAGACGCGATGAGGAGACCGGCGGCGCTCCTGGCGACTGCCGTGGCACTGGTCACGGTGGCGTCCATCGGCAGCGGCCCTCCCGCCATGGCGCAGGTCCCGCACCCTTCGCCCAGTCTTGGATCCCAGCTCGGCAACGCTCGTACGGCCACCTGCGTCAAGGGGCCCGGCGGACGTCTGACCAACTGTCCGAAACCCCTCGCGGCCAAGGCACTGCCGAAGGCCGCCCGTGACACCTCCACCCTCGCGTCCGTGAGCGACCCCGCCTCACTCGTCGACACGCGTACCTGGACGACCGGCGGCGGCAACACCTTCCCTGGCGCCGACGTGCCGTATGGCATGGTCCAGTGGAGCCCCGACACGATGCCGCACCGGAACGCGGGCGGCGGCTACAACTACGGTGACGAGCAGCTCACCGGCTACAGCCTGACGCACGTCAGCGGCCCTGGTTGCGGCGCGGCTGGGGACATGCCGATCCTGCCGATCACCGGCGACCTGCCCAGCGGCAATGTGAACGACGCCACGACGTCGTTCACCAACGCCGGCGAGGTCGCCCAGGCGGGCTACTACTCGGCGCAGAGCAACCTTCCCGACACCATCACCTCGCAGTTCACCGAGACCCCGCACAGCGCGATGGGCCGGTTCACCTTCCCCTCCACCAACCAGGCGGGCTTCCTCGTCAAACTGAAGGACAGCCAGAACGGCGACTCCGCCTCCAGCGCCCAGATCGTTGGGAACAACGAGATCAAGGGCTCGGACACGAGCGGTGGCTTCTGCGGCGACTCCGCCCAGTACACCCTCTACTACGACATCATCTTCGACCGGCCCTTCACCGCGTCCAAGGTCATCACCGGGTCGGACTCGAGCCTCGACGCCGTGTCGGTCACCTTCGACACGACGGAGAACGCGACCGTACAGGCGAAGGTCGGCATCTCGTACGTGAGCACCGACAACGCGAACCTCAACTGGCGCACCGAGAACCCGGGCTGGAACTTCGACCAGGTCAAGAGGGCCGCCCAGGCGTCGTGGAACAGCCTGCTCGGCCGGATCAACGTCTCCGGCGGCACGTACGCCACGACGCAGGAGTTCTACAGCCTGCTCTACAAGGACTTCATCCAGCCGAACATCACGAGCGACGTGAACGGCCAGTTCATGGGCTCGGACGTCAAGGTGCACTCGGTCACCGGCAAGCAGAAACAGCAGTACGGCATGTACTCGGGCTGGGACACGTATCACTCGCTCGCTCAGTTGCAGGCGATGTTGACGCCCAAGGAGGCCGGCGACCAGGCGCAGTCCCAGGTCAACTACTACGCCGAGAACGGCATCATCCAGCAGTGGGGCTACCTGCACCTGGACAACTGGGTGATGGCGGGCGACCCGGGCACCGCGATCGTCGCCGACTACTACGCGTTCGGGGCCAAGGACTTCGACACGAAGACCGCGCTGGCCTCGATGCTGAAGCAGGCGACGACGGTCAACGACGTACGCCCGGGTACGGCGCTGGAGGAGAAGTACGGCTACCTGCCCGAGGACGGCAAGTACGGCTGCTGCAACCCGCACAGCCAGGTCTCCTCGCTGCTGGAGTACGACAACGCCGACTTCGCGCTGTCGCGCTTCGCCGCGGCCCTCGGCGACTCGGCGAACGCCAAGAAGCTGGAGGACCGGGCGAACAACTGGGTGAACGTCTTCAACACCTCCACCGGACTCCTGACGCCTCGTCTGCAGAGCGGCGCGTTCCTCTCCGGCATCGCGCCGTCGACGGGCAGCCACTACATCGAGGGGACCGCGGAGGAGTACCTGTGGGACGTCCCGAACAACTACGCGGGTCTGTTCTCGCTGCTCGGCGGCAATGCCAAGGTCAAGCCGGCGCTGCGGAAGTTCCTGTCCCGCCCGGACGGCTATGGCGAGTACGCCCAGCTGTCGAATGAGTTCGGCTCGGGCGAGGAATACGCGCCGGACTACGCCGGCGACCCGGCCGGTACCCAGCAGGCCGTCAACACCCTGCGGTACGGGCTCTACCTGCCCGGCCCGTCGGGCCTGCCCGACAACGACGACCTCGGGGCCAACAGCTCCGCGTTCGTCTGGGCGATGCTTGGAATGTTCCCGGAGAACCCGGGCAGCGACACACTGGTCTTCGGCAGCCCTGGCTTCCCACACGCGACGATCACGCTGCCGAGCGGCAAGACCATCAAGATCAACGCTCCGGGAGCTTCGGCGTCCACGTACTACGTGAAGTCCCAGAAGATCAACGGCCGGCCCAACAGCAAGCTGTCCGTGCCGTTCTCGACCCTCGCCAAGGGCTCGACGGTGGACTGGACGATGAGCTCCTCAGAGACCTCGTGGGGCACGGGCGCGGAGAACGCCCCGCCGTCGTACGGCCCGACGTTCCCCGCCACCGGCGCGGCGAGCCCATCGTCGCTGATCATGCAACCGGGCGAGTCCGGGAAGACCACGTTGACGGTGCGGTCCTCGGGCCCGTCGGACCAGGCGGTGACGTGGCAGGCCACGGCCTCGCCGGGGATCACGGTCACTCCGTCCTCGGGAACCTTGAACGTCCCGGCCGGCGGCAGCGCCTCGGTGGACATCACGGTCAAGGCGGGTGACACGGACGGGAACTACCCGGTGCAGTTCTCCTTGACCAGTCCGCAGGGCCGCATCCTGCCGGCGGCGCTGTCGGTAATCGTCGCTAAGCCGGGCGATCTGGCGCCGTTCGCCGACAACACCGGCATCAGCGACGACAGTGCCCCGTCTTCGGCGAACTACGACGGAGGGGGCTGGAGCTACTCTGAGCAGGCGCTGACGGCGGCGGGCCTGGCACCGGGCGCGTCGGTGTCGTCGGGCGGGATCACCTACACCTGGCCCAACGTCCCGGCCGGACAGCCGGACAACGTCACGGCCGGGGGCCAGACCATCCCGATCACGGCCCCAGCGGGTGCCACGAAACTGGGCTTCCTGGGCAGCGCGTACAACGCGGGCGAGGAAGGCTCGTCGGGCACGGCCACGATCACCTACACGGACGGGTCGACGTCGACGGCCTCACTCGGGTTCAGCGACTGGACCCTGGCCGGTGGCGGAGGCACGCCCCAGTTCGGCAACGTGATTGCGGCCGCCACTCCGTACCGCAACCACACGAGTGGAAAGGACAACGTGAAGACGTACGTCTTCTCCCAGACCCTGCCCATCTCCAGCGGCAAGACGGTTCAGAGCGTGACATTGCCGTCGTCGCTCAGCCGAGGCTCGATCGGCATCTTCGCCATCGCAGGCGGCTGACACAGTGATCGCAGAGGCCGGGGTCGTCACGGCCCCGGCCTCTCGCCGTCGTGCGCCCAGGCGCGGCCCAGCGCGCGGAGCGCGAGCATGCCGCCGATGCCGGGGATGACGGCTCGCACCGCGATCCCGGCGGTCCGGCTCGGGTCGCGCCAGGTGGCGAAGATTGCGAAGAGCCAGGCGATGCCATGGACTGGGCCGAAGAGCGCGGCGATCCCGTGCACGTCCGCGGTCGCCATGTTGACGAGCAGGACGGCGAGGCTGACCAGTTCGACGGTCGCGGAGACGCGCAGCGGCCGGCGCGTGGGCCGTGGTGCCGGGTTGATGGTCGCGGCGATGGGGTCACACTCCAGTGGTGGAGCCGGGGCGGACGATCATCAGGACGGTGACCGTGGCCCACAGCAGGTTGAAACAGCCGGTCACCATGGCCAGCCGTCGGATCTGGGCGCCATCGAGCCGTGCCGCCGCCGTCGCGGTGCCGGAGTTGCTACCGCCCGAGCCATCGCCGGAGCCGCTGCCGCTCAGACCGGCGATGGCGGTCTCCTGAGCCGGAAGGACCAGCAGCGCGAGTACGAGGGCGGCGACACCGGTCAGAGCGATCGAGACGATCAGCCAGGGGCTGCCCAGGACGTGCATGCTGCTGGCGGTCGCGAAGCCGAAGACGGGGACGGCCAGGCCGACGACGGCGTAGACGCGGCAGATGTGGTGCAGCAGCCGCACGGCGACGACCGCTTCATGCCTGTCGGGTGCCCCGGCGGCCCTGCGGAGCGAGGCGGGGAACATGCTGCCCGCGACGGCGACCGGGCCTACGGCGACGACCGCCGCGAGTACGTGGATGATGAGGAGGATCTTGCTCATCGCTGAGTGTGTGCTTTCGTCGGAGGGCGGCTGCCGCGCCCACGTTAGGAGACGCGGCGAGCACGGGCCATGGGCTGAATCGACACACTACGACGGATTCTCGCCAACTGGCTGAGCTGGGCAGTCGTCTCTACTGCCGGTATGGCACACGGCTATGCGCTGGCTGGAACTCGTCGTACGCTGCGTTCGTGCACACAGTGGCGATCCTGGCGCTGGACCAGACGGTGGTCTTCGACATGGCCGTTCCGATCGAGGTGTTCGGCCGGGTCCGCCTGCCGGACGGGCGCCGTCCGTACCGGGTGCAGACGTGCGGCACGCGCCCGGAGGTGCCGACCCAGACCTTCACCATCCACACCCAGTGGGGGCTGGAAGCTCTCGCGGACGCCGACACGATCATCGTGCCGGGTCGCGAGGAGACCGCCGGCCCGCCGCCGGTCGAGGCCCTGGAGGCGCTGCGGGACGCGGCCGCGCACGGCACGCGCATCGCCTCGATCTGCGGCGGTGCCTTCATCCTGGCCGCCACCGGCCTCCTGGACGGTTTGGCCGCGACCACGCACTGGATCGCCGCGCAGCGATTCGCCGAGATGTTCCCGAAGGTCGACGTGCGGCCCGACGTGCTGTACGTGGACAACGGGCAGTTGCTCACCTCGGCCGGCGCGTCCGCGGGACTCGACCTGTGCCTGCACATGGTCCGCCGCGACCTGGGCTCGGCCGTCGCGGCCGATGCCGCACGGCTGGCCGTAGCCCCCCTGGAGCGCGAGGGCGGCCAGGCCCAGTACATCGCCCACGAGCAACCGCCGGTGCCGCGCGGCTCCCTGCTGGAGCCGACGCTGACCTGGATCGAGGACCACCTGAAGGACGACCTCACCCTCGAGGCCATGGCCGCCCACTGCGGCATGAGCACACGCACCTTCAGCCGCCGCTTCCGCGAGCACACCGGCACCACACCCCTGCAGTGGCTGCTGCGCGCCCGGGTCAGACGGGCACAGTACCTGCTCGAGTACACCGACCACTCCGTGGAACGGATCGCCACCCAGGCCGGCTTCGGATCCGCGACGGCCTTCCGCGAACGCTTCAAGCGCGTCGCCGGCACGACCCCGCACGCCTACCGAGCCGCTTTCCGCAGTTCCCGCTGAACGACCACGCCCGGACGCCGTGAGAGCGAAGGCGATCCGCCTCGGGGCTTCGGCGATCAGCTATCCGAGCCGCAGGAGCCACTTGAGGATGGACGGTGGCTGCAGTTCGCGGGCGAGGGCCAGGGGAGTGACCGCGCTGCCCGCCGTCACGGCGCCGAGTACATGGGCCACGCCAAGCGGACGCTCGGGCTCCCCGACTTCGTTCCCGCGGGCTTCCTCGTCGGCGAGGTAGAACCATACGATTGCGACGAAGTCGGCGGCCGCACCGCTGGCTCGGCGCAGGACAGCATCCTCCGCTGCCCGGCTGGCTTGCTCCAGGTCGGCTATGGCTTGCAGGGCACTGGTAGCGGCCATGGACGAGGAGATGGTCAGTTCCTCGGCCGTCGGGGCCAGATCAGCGAAGTCGGCGTCAGAGGGGTCGGCTGCTCGGACGAGCACGATCCATCCTTCGATCTCCTTGCCCGCCCGGCCGGCGCGCCACGGCGTTGACCATCCGTGGGCCTTGCAGCCTGGCGTCTTCGGGCATGCCGTCGTAGTTCTCGTCGTAGATGACGACGGTGTGGACGGGGAGGTCGACGCCGTCGGTGAGGGTGGAGGTGTGAGGTGACGGTGACGCCTGGCCAAGGCGGCGCCCGCCGGGCGGAATGCAATGACGGCACGGCCGTCGTCCTCACCACCTGGCCTGCTTGGACTGCTGCACCCATGACTGGGCTGACGCGGACTTGGCTGCGCTGCTCGCCGGCGGAGAATGCTCGGGCACAACAGTGACGCAGAGTCGCGGGCAGGTATTCGGTGTGGGGTCTGTCCTTCGTCAGGGAGTTCTCGGGGGTGTTCAGAGCAGGGTGAGTTGTTCGGGCTCGGGAGGCTGTGTTGGAGAGGTGGGCATGCGGCGGACGTTGCGGCGACCGGCGATGCCGTACTTGTCGGCGAGATCCTTGACGCGTTGGGCGATGCGGTGCTGGTAGTCCTTGGGCGCGTACGCGCCCTGGCCGTAGAGGCGGGCGTAGGGAGCGATGAGTTCGGGGTGGTGCTCGCGGAGCCAGTGGGTGAACCACTCGCGGGCGCCCGGGCGCAGGTGCAGGACGATGGCCGAGAGGGAGGTGGCGCCGGTCTCGGCGATCCGGCGCACGGCCGCATCGAGCTGGCGCGGGCCGTCGGTGAGGTAGGGGACGATCGGGCCCATCAGGACGCCGCACGCGATGCCGTGTTCGTTCAGCGTCGCGCAGACCTCGAGGCGCTTGAGGGGGCTGGGCGTGCCCGGCTCGAGCAGGCGCCACAGCTCCTTGTCGACGAAGCCAACCGACACGGCCGCGCTGACGTCGGTGCGCTCGGCGGCCTCTTCCAGCAGCGGCAGGTCGCGGAGGATCAGTGACCCCTTGGTCAGGATCGAGAACGGGTTGGCGGCGTCCCGCAGCGCCTCGATGATGCCGGGCATCAACTGGTAACGGCCCTCGGCCCGCTGGTAGCAGTCGACGTTGGTGCCCATCGCGATGGGCTCACCGGCCCACTTCGGCGCGGCGAGCTCCCGGCGCACGAGCTCCGGAGCATTCACCTTCACGACGATCTGAGAGTCGAAATCCCGCCCCGAATCGAAGTCCAGGTATTCATGTGTGCGGCGGGCGAAGCAGTTGTGTGAAACGACGCCGTTGGCGATGAAGTCTCCGGTCCCGGTGGTGATGTCGTACATCGGCAGCTCCAGGCCGATAGCTTCGATGGACGTCACACCCAGCCGGGCGCTCGTCTTGATCGCGAGACCTTCGATGTTCTGCTTCCGCGTGATCGCCGGATCCACGGTATGGAAGAAGCGGAGACGCTCAGCGATGCCGCCCAGGAGCCGGATCACGATGACCGGCAGGCCCACAGGCTTCTTCGGCTGCTCAATCCTGTATTCGAACCTCAGATATTCGAGGCTTTCCTTGATGTGCTTGATGATTTCCTGGTCGGTATTCGATATTCGGAGAATGCCGTAGGAGCAGCTTCCTTCTGCGTCGAATATCCCAGCAAGAAAACCTTTGTACCAATCCGTCGTTGCTTCGATGGGCCATGCGATCATCTGCCGAATGGCTGCGTTACCTGCCTTGCTCTGATTGCGGATGGCGGGAATTTGCCGACGGCCGAGCTCGGTGTTCTGGAATGTGAACTCGATCGTCGGAACGCCGAGGTCGTCAAGGTAGGTGCGTGAGCGGTCCAAAGCCTCTCGGTCCACCAGTGCGAGCCGAAAGCGGTGAACATCGCCGCTGGGATATGAATACGACCCGAGTTGTCCGTCTCCCCGAATCATCCCGCACAGGTAACCGGCTCGATAGTCGGCGTCCTTCTTTGGCGGTTCGGTGAATTGTCCGGTCCCCACCAGCTTGTTGTTGCAGGTCAGGTGTGGCCGGCGAGCGGCGCCGCACTCGGTGCCGGTAACGTACTTCCAGCCGCGATCGCTCAGGAATCTATGATCGCCGCTCGCGACCAACTCCGTCCCGTCCTCTAGGCGGATCCTGTATGCGGGCTTGACGGTGCTCCAGTGCGCGAGGACCTTCGTGACGACATACCGGCGGTAACTTCCGACCACCTCGGTGCCGTACACCGCATCGCCGACTCGAACGTCACGCAGTGGCTTGGTGCGTCCATCCGCCATGAGGATCGGCGTGTCCCCGGACAGGCAGTAAACACATGCATGACTGCAGCCCCTATAGGGGTTGATCGTCCATTGGAAGGGCACGCGGGAGGCGGCGGGGACCCGGTTGATGATCGACTTGGCTCGGATCTCGTGGAAGGTGATCCCGCGGAACTCCGGGGTGTCGACAGTCACGGGGCGGCCGAACGGCCCCGGATCCTCACCGTCCAGTGACAACGCATCCCAACGCATGAACCCACCTTAGAACATGCGTTCGATGATCGCCTATGTAAGCGGATCGGGCCCGCCGGGCGTGTAGTGGGTGTGAAGCAGCTGGAGTTCCAGGAGTTCTACCTGTCCAGCCGGGACGTGTGCCTGCGGGCCGTCCTGGCCGGTGTCGGTGATCGGCAGCTGGCCGAGGATCTGGTCGCCGAGGCGTTCACCCGGGCCTGGACGTCGTGGCACAGGGTCAGCCGACATCCCGCGCCGTCCGCGTGGATCGTGCGCACGGCGCTCAACACCCGGGTCTCGTGGTGGCGCCGCCGGCGGCGGGAGGTCGCCCTGGAGGGCGATCACGAGGTCGCAGACACCTCGGCCGGCGACGCCGGCCTGGATCCCGCGCTGCTCGCCGTGCTGCGGCGGCTGCCGCAGCGACAACGGGAGGTGATCGCGTTCCGGATCTTCCTCGACCTGGACACCCGGACCACGGCAGAGATCCTCGGCATCGCCCCGGGGACCGTCACCGCCCACCTGTCGCGCGCCGTCACGGCGCTTCGCGACCATCTCGTCACCGCCGACAACCCGGAGGCCGGATCATGAGCACCCACGAGACGGACACACCAGCGGTACTGCACGCGTTGAAGGGCTCTTTCGACCGCGTCACCATGCACACCCCGGTCGAGCAGGTCGTGACCGCGGGCCGCGTCCGGCGCCGCCGGCGCCGCCTCATCGGGGCGGCGGCGGGCGTCGCGGCGATGACCGGGCTCGCGCTCGGCGTGCCCGCCCTCCGTCACCCGTCGACCGCGCCGCCCGAGGCGGGTCTCGACACCGGGGCAGGCTCGGTTCACATCCGCACCGCCGCGTTCACCGTGGACAGCCACAGCGACGGCACCGTCCACGTGACCTGGGACAAGGGGCGATACTTCCAGGACCACGAGGGCCTGCAACGGGCCTTGCGCCAGGCCGGGTTCCCCGTGCTCATCAAGGAAGGCGTCTTCTGCAAGGGGCCACAGGACGACGGATCCCTGGATCCGAGCGGCGTCGGGCGCGGGGTCGAGCACGTCATGAAGGGGGAGCGGAGAGCCGACGGCACCGTCGTGTTCGTCTTCAAGCCCTCGGCGGTGCCCGCCGGGAGGCAGTTGTTCATCGGCTACCTGTCGCCGTCCCAGCTGGCCGTCACGCACGGGCGGCCCGGATCCGTCGAACGCCTGGTCCCCACCGGAGGTCCGCTGACGTGCACCACCCAGGCGCCTCCGCCGGGGCACCAGGGGAACGGGCCCGTCAAGCATCGCGGCTGAGCCGCACACGCCGGATCCGAACAGGGGAAGGTGAGGGGCGGCCGCGACGACGGCCGCCCCTCACCCGCGATCAGGCGAACTCGGCCTCATCCGCGGGCCGGCGGTTCGATGGCGACGGCGCCGAAGCGGTCGTCGGCCGGTGCCTCCCGGTAGAGGAGCAGCCCGGCGTCGGGCACGTGGACGGCGGCGGCGCGGTCGATGGGGTCCAGGCCGACTTCGCCGAGCAGCCACAGGACGTCGCCGGCGGTCTCGCCGAGCAGGTCGATGCCGTCGAGATCGGCGCGCAGGGTGGGAGAGCCGCCCCACTTCGGTGGCCTCCCGGCGTAGATCTGGCCGACCCGCTCCGTACCGTCGTCAAGGCGGCGGGTGCAGATCGACAACTGCCCGCGGCCGATCCGTACGCTCCGCTGGTCCGCCCAACCGCACATGAACGACGCGTGGGGCGGCTCTCCGCCCAGACGGTGCGCGACATCCGTCAGCACGGACCAGGCGCGCATCGCGGGTGTGGCGAAGGGCAGATCCGTGCCGTCGATGTCCGCGCCCTGGCCTGGCAGGAGCCGCACGACGAATGGGGGGACGTGTCCGGGGAAACGGCCCGGATCCGGTGGGGCCAGCGTGATGGTGCCCTCCCAGGGGCCGGCGTCGCCGCCGGCGGATCGCCAGTCGACGGCGGCGTCCATCTGGAAGGTGTCGAAGCATCGGTCGGTGAGGAGCAGGCCGAGGTACTCCCTCAGGTCGGCGGCGACCTGCCCGGCCGAAGCATCCCACCATTCCGGGTCGTGACCGCGGCGGGTGGCGGGCGGCCATCGGCTCGCCGCCATGGCCCCGAGGTCGACGTGCTCCTCGGCGCCGGACCGATTGATGATCGTGTACTGCCAGCCGTCCGGTCCGCCTCGCAGGACGACGCGGGCCGGGAGATGATCGGGCCGGGCTGCCATCCGCCAAAGGTTACGCGGCGTCCCCGCGCCGGGGCGGTATCGGTGCCCGGGCCAGGGTGCCTCGCTGAGCGGATCAATGACGAACCCCTTCTGTACCTACTAGTCTGTACGGACAGACGATCTGAAGGACGGCTCATGTACGCGATGCAGTACGCATTCCCCCTGCCTGCCGGCTATGACATGCCGGGTCTCCGCGACCGGATCGGACTCGCCATGCGCAGCCTCGACGACCGGGCCGGACTAGGTCTCAAGGCATATCTCTTCCGGGAGCGGGGGGCCGGCGGCTCGCCGGTCGACGAGTACGCCTGTTTCTACCTGTGGAACGACACCGGCTCGATGGCCGACTTTCTGGTCACCGGCAGCGGCCGGTTTCAGAACATCATCCGCTTTTTCGGCCGCCCCGCCGTCGACCACTGGACCGGCATCGCCACCGTCGCCGGTCCGGCCCGTGGCGCGGTGCCGAAGGCCGCTTCACGCCGCCTCACCGTGGTCCCGCCGGCTGCCGACGCGGACGAGACCGGCCTCGACCTCGCCGCCCGCATCGAGCACGAGGTCGCCGAACTCCACGCCCTCGCGAAGCGCGACGCGGTGCACACCGCCGCTCTCGGTCTCGATCCGCGAGACTGGCGGCTGGTCAGATTCGTCCTGTGGCAGGACACCGTGCCCTCCGACGAGGACGCCACTGAGCGGTACGAGGTGTTGCACATGTCCGGGCCCGGTCTGGCCGACCTGCCGGAGGGCCCTCGCTTTTAGGGCGCGACGGCGGCGGTCGCGGCGACGAGGGCGGTGGCGGCAGGGTGCCATGGCCGGTCGGCCGGTCCGCCTCGCCGGGAGCAGGGCCCGGCCGTCAGCGCGCCGGGAAGCCGGGGACCTCGCGGGCGAGGTGTTCGAGTTCGCGGGTGAGGTCGTGGGGCGTCACGATGCCGACGAGCCGGTCCCCGTCGAAGACGAGGAGGCGTTCGCGGGTCAGCCGGGCGAGCAGTTCGGTCAGCGGCGTCTCGGTCGTCGTCCGCTCCGCGTCCTCCACGAGGGCGCCGACGGGCGTGTCGGGCGGCTCACTGCGGATGCGCTCGGTGGTGACGACGCCGTGGACGACGCCATCGTCGACCACCGGATAGGCGGAGTGCCGGTGCCGGGGCAGCATCTCGTGCAGGAACTCCGCGACCGGCATGGAACTCGGCACCGTGAACGGGTCGGGCGTCATGATCCGGCGGATCGGGATGCCATCGAGGCGCGCGCGGGCCCGGGCCTGTCCCGCCTCCAGGCCGGCGGCCGTGATCAGGAACCAGCCGACGAGCGTCAGCCACAGGCCGTCCGCGCTCCACATCGAGAGGTAGAAGCCGGTGAGCATGGTCACCCAGCCGAAGGCGCGGCCGACCTGGGTGGTGTGCAGGGTCGCCTTCAGCCGGTCGCCCGACAGACGCCACAGCAGGGCGTGCACGAGCCGCCCGCCGTCCAGGGGAGCGGCGGGGATCACGTTGAAGGCCGCCAGCAGCGCGTTGATCACGGCCAGCCAGGTGACACAGCCGCTCACCAGGCCGTCCACCCCCGCGAGGAGCATGCCTGCCGAAGCGGTCCCGAACGTGATCGCCAGCAGCAGGCTGACCAGCGGTCCCGAACCGGCGATGCGCAGTTCGGCGGCCGGAGTGGGCGGCTCGCCCTCGTAGCGGGCGACGCCGCCCAGCAGCCACAGGGTGATCCCCGTGACCGTGAGGCCGTTGCGGCGGGCCACGATGGCGTGCGCGAGTTCGTGGGCCAGCAGTGAGACCAGGAACACCGTGGCGGTGAGCAGCCCGGCGAGCGCGTAGAACAGGGGATGCAGCCCCTTGTACGTCCGGGGCAACTGCTCGCCGGCCAGGCCGTACGTGATGAGCGCGAAGATCACCAGGACGGTCCAGTTGACGCCGACGCGCACGCCGCCGATCCGGCCCAGCCGGAGGGTGTCGTTCATAGCCGCCGCCTTATTGTCGTCCCGTTATAAGGGATACCCGCCAAAGCACTTGGAAGTCTCCGGCAGAATGCCCTCTCGTGGGTTCATCCATCGCCAAGAGGAGCATCGCGGCCCTCGCGGCCGTGGCCGTCGCGGCAGGATGCGGGGGCCACGGCGATCCGTCCGCGCCCTCAGGGGCCAAGGCGGCCGAATGCGGCCAGGTCACGATGGCCCGTGCGGACGCGCAGCGACAGACCCGTGCGATGTGGATCGTCTCGGTGGGCAACGGCGACTGGCCGACCAGGCCGGGGCTGTCGGCGGCCCGGCAGCAGGCCGAGTACCGCTCACTCCTCGACATGGCCGTACGACGGAACCTCAATACCGTCTACGTGCAGATCCGGCCGGCCGCCGACGCGTTCTACCCCTCCCCGTACGAACCGTGGTCGAAGTACCTCACCGGCAAGCAGGGCCGGAGCCCGGGCTATGACCCGCTGCGGTTCCTGGTCGACGAGGCCCACAAGCGCGGGCTGGAGTTCCACGCCTGGTTCAACCCCTACCGCGTGAGCACCGGGCCCCACCGCGACAGCCTGGCGCCGGGCAACCCGGCCCGGCGGCATCCGGACTGGGTGCACCGCTACGGCGACGCCCTGTGGTACGACCCCGGTCTGCCCCAGGTTCGCGACTTGGTGGAGAAGGTGGTCCTCGACGTGGTCGGCAGGTACGACATCGACGGCGTCCACTTCGACGACTACTTCTATCCCTACCCCCTGCCGGGGGAGGAGTTCCCCGACAAGGCGACGTTCAAGAAGTACGGCACGGGTTTCAAGAGCGTCGCCGACTGGCGCCGGCACAACGTCGACGTGCTCGTGCAGACACTGTCGGGCCGGATCCACCAGGCCAAACCGTGGGTCAGGTTCGGCATCAGTCCGTTCGGGGTGTGGCGGAACAGGTCCGAGGACCCGAACGGCTCGGCGACCCACGCGCTGCAGAGCTACGACGAGATCTACGCTGACACCCGCAAATGGATCAAGAACGACTGGATCGACTATGTCGCGCCCCAGTTGTACTGGCCGATCGGGTTCGGCGCCGCCGACTACCGGACGCTGGTCGCGTGGTGGGCCAGACAGGTGGCGGGCACCCGCGTGCAGCTGATCATCGGGCAGGCCGGATACCAGGTCGGGCACGGTGGGCCGTGGAACGCGACCGCCGAACTGTCCCGGCATCTGACGCTCGACGCGAAGTACCCCCAAGTCACCGGGGAGGCGTTGTTCAGCGCGACCGATATGAAGCAGGATCGCCGCGGCTTCGCCTCCCGGCTCGTCCGCGACCACTTCGGCCGTCCGGCGGTCGCTCCCGCGAGCCCGCGCACGGCCGGCACACGGCCTTCGGCGCCCACCCGCCTGGAGGCCAAGGACCGCCGGGTGAGCTGGCAGGGTTCCGGCGCCGCGGCGTACGCCGTCTACCGTTCTCCGGCGAAGGGCCCGGCGTGCGCCGCCCCGGATCCCCGGGATCTCCTCACGGTGGTGCCGGGGCCGACGACGCAGATCACCGACCACACCGCGAAATCGGGTCAGGTCTACACGTACTACGTGACCGCGCTGGACCAGCGGCGCCGGGAGAGCCCGCCGACCCGGGGCGCCCACATGACCGCCCGGGGCGGCTGATCAGCGTTTCCGCCGCGGGGATGCCACATGTGGCCGTAAAAGCCGGTGCTCGCTGGCTTTTTGAGGTTTCCCGTGCGTAACAAACAGGGGATGATTCCTGGAAATCTGTGACCCCCTGGAGGTGCGGTATGGCGCTCTCGATGGAGGAGGAGCGAATCCTCACCGAGATCGCATCTCAACTCGGCCAGGAAGACCCCCGCCTGGCCGACCGGCTGTCCAACTTCGGGCGCCTGCGCCGCCGGCGGCGCATTCGGGCCGTCCTGGCGATCGTGGTCGCCGTGCTCGTGATCGCCTCGTTGTTGGCCGCGGCGCTCGTCACCGTGCCCGGGTGACGAACGGAGACGCCCCCGCGGGAGATTTCCGCGGGGGCGCCGCACGCCTGGGCCGGTGTGGTGGTCGCCTCTCGGCGAAAGGCACAACGCGGCTCCTGCTCCGACCGTGCGGCCGGACGGTATTCCGCGAAGGCGGTAGGTGCGGCCCGGGGACACATGCCACACCGGCCCCACCAGCCTAACCGATCGCAGCGGTGACGTGGCATATCTCCGGTGGCCGTTCTCAGCGCAGCATAATGATCTACAATGTAAGGGCGGCATCCTGGTGACTAACACGTCAAGATGAAGGTGATGCTCCGCAACCCCATGACCCCGGCCGGTGTTCTACGAGCGTGACCGAGACCGACATCCGCCTTCCGATCGTCGCCGCGCTCACGGAGGACCTCGACACCGGCTTCGTCGCGTTGTTCGACGGCTACCGCAACGTCGTGTTCTCCGCCGCGCTGCGGCTCTGCGGGCGGTGGGCCGACGCGGAGGACCTCACGGCGGAGGCGTTCCTGCGCGCCTACCGCGCGCTCGCCGGTTATGAGCCGCAGCGCATCGCGACCCTGCAGCCGCGTCCGTGGCTCATGACGATCCTGGCGAATCTCTGGCGCAACACCGCGCGCTCGGCCGCCCGGCATCCACCACCGGCGCCGCTCGAACAGGCACCGGAGGCGGTCGATCCGGCCGAACCGACCGAGCAGGTCGCCGAGCGGTCCGAGACGGGCCGTGAGCTGGCCGCGCTGCTCGGCGAGCTGACGGAGGACCAGCGGCTCGCGGTCGTGCTGCGGCACGTCGCCGATCTGCCGATCGCGGAGATCGCCACGGCTCTCGGCGTGCCCGAAGGCACGGTCAAGTCCCACATCTCGCGGGGCCTCAAGCGGCTCCGCCTGCTCTACCCGGGGAGGCACGATGAGCGCCTTTGAGCCCACCGACCCACAGGCCTCCGGCCGGCACGATCCGCTGGTCGCCGGTCTCGCCGCGCTGGCCACCGACGCGCCGGCGGGCCTGCTCGACCGGGTGGCGGCGCGCTGGGTGCGCGTCGACGCCTCGATCGGCGGCGTCTACGTCGCGATGACCGACCAGGGCATCGCCTATCTGCGCACCGGACAGGACGAGGAGCAGTTCGTCGCGTCGTACCGGAGCCGGTTCGCGCGGCCGCTGCTGCCGGGCGGCAGCCCGCCCTCGGCCCTGGAGCGGGCGCTGCGGACGGGCCGGGCCGCCGGTGTCCGCCTGGATCTGCGGGGGCTGCGGCCCTTCGAGGAGGCGGTGCTGCGCGCGGCCGCGGCCATTCCGCGGGGGGAGATGCGGCCGTACGCCTGGATCGCCGAGCGGATCGGCCGGCCCAAGGCCGTCCGCGCGGTCGGCACCGCGCTCGGTCACAACCCGGTGCCGTTGCTGATCCCCTGTCACCGGGTGATCCGGTCCGATGGGCGGATCGGGCAGTACGTCTTCGGCGAGCGGGCCAAAGAACGGCTGCTGCGCATGGAGGAGGTCAACCTCGACGAGGTCAACACACTGGCGGCGAAGAACGTCCATTTCGTCGGCAGTGACACCACCGGCGTCGTCTGCTTCCCCAGCTGCCGCGACGCGCGGCGCATCACACCGGCGCACTGGCACGGCTTTCGTACCCTGGCACAGGCCGAGAGCGCCGGCTACCGATCGTGCCGGCACTGCCGGCCGGGGGCGGCCGTCGTCCCCTGAGCCCCCGTGTCACCGGAGCGCGGGTGTTCAGGCCGTTTTGAGCATCTGTTCAGACACACCGTGTTGACTGATCCGGTAACTCGCCGTCTCCGACCAGGGTTCTGCCGTTTTGAGCATCCGCACCGACCTCGTCCGCACCGACCTCGTCCGCACCGACCCTGTCCGCACCGATCACCCGCGTACCGATCGAGACCCCTACTTCGACAACGCCAAGTTCCTCGCCGTGGTCCTCGTGGTCATCGGCCACGCCTGGGAGCCCCTGCGGGGGGCCGACGTCGGCGGGCGGCTGCTGGAGGCCGCGCAGACGTTCATCTACGTCTTCCACCTGCCGGCCTTCATCGTGATGTGCGGGTACTTCTCCCGCGGCTTCCCGACCGCACGCGCTCGCACCCGCAAGCTCGTCGCCACGATCGTGGTGCCCTACGTGCTGTTCAGCGTGGCGTATCCGCTGTGGGCCGGATTCCTGTCCGGGAGCCACGTCGGCTGGGATCCGCTGGAGCCGTACTACCTGACCTGGTTCCTGCCCGCCCTGCTGCTGTGGCGGCTGTCCACGCCGTTGTGGCAGCAGATCCGTCACCCCGTCGTCATCGCGGTGCTGATCTCGATGCTCGCCGGGTTCGTCACCCTGCCGAGCACGCTCAACGCCGCGCAGGTGCTGTCGTTCCTGCCCTTCTTCGTGCTCGGGCTGACCCTGCGGCCGCACCACTTCGCCGTCCTGCACCGTCGTGCGGTCCGCATCGCGGGCGCGGTCGTGCTCGTCCTCGGCGGTCTCGCCGCGTACCTGCTCGCGCTCAGCGTCGATCCCGAGTGGGTGCACTGGCGGCGCAGCTTCGGACAGCTCGGCGTCGGCGCCCCGGCGGGCGTCGGATTCCGGGTGGTGGCGATGGCCGCGGCGGTGATCCTGACGGTGGCGTTCCTGGCCGTCGTGCCCGCCCGGCGCACGTGGTTCACCCGGCTGGGCGCGGCCACGATGTACGCCTACCTGCTCCACGGCTTCGTCACGCTCTTCCTGGGCTACCAGGGCTGGTACTTCGGCCTCTCCGGCTGGCAGGTCGTGCTGGTGACGGTCGGCTGCGTGATCCTGGCGGTCGTTCTGTCCGGCGATATGACGCGCAGGGTCTTCCGGTGGGCGGTGGAGCCCAGCCTGGACTGGCTCTTCCGCGCGGCTCCCCACGGAATGAGGGGGATGGACGGGCGGGCGCGGTCCCCCGAGTGACCTGCCCGCCCGCGCCGGGCTCAGCGTACGACGATCGCCTGCCGGCTGATCGGCAGCCGATGCGCCGCGTCGGCGATGGTCGCCACCTCCTCGGGGGAGAAGCGGTTGCGCTGGCGCCGGATCCAGCCGGGAAGGCGGTGGGCGCGGATGAGCGTGACGCCGTCGGCCTCGACGAGGGCCCGGGCGAGGTGACCGCCGTGGATGACGGCCACGGCCTCGACGGCGACCTCGCCGCCGAGCCGCTCGGCGAGCAGCGCGGCGGTGGCGTCGGCCCGTTCGCGCAGCGCGGCGGCCATCTTGGCGCCGGAACGCTCGTCGACGAACAGCGTCCCCTTGTAGGCGGCGATGTCCGTGTCGGGCGCGATCGCCTGATTATCGATCATCAGCACGCCGGTCGGGCCGATCACCAGGTGATCGATCTGTCCCTGGCCTGGAACGTTCCTGCCCTGCAGGACGCGGTATCCCCGCCAGTCGAGAGTGAGGCGGAGGAGGGCGGACGTGCGTCGTTCGCCGCGTTGGCCCTTACGCCAGGCGCTGGACGCGATCCGCTGGCGCAGGTAGTAGAGCGTGTCCACCAGGGCGATCACCGCGGCGGCCAGCAGCCCGAACCAGAAGTCGACGAGTACCGTGCCGATCACCAGGCCGAGGGCGGCGAGCGCGCCGCGCACCTGAAGCCGACGGCGCTTTCCCTGCGCCCACAGCTGCTCGTGCACCGCTTGGGGGGACCCGCCGGTCAGCGCCGGGTTGTCCGGAACATAGATCGACCCACCGAACATCACGCGACCCTTTCGCTCGTGGAAATTCATTGTCTCTTAATAACCGCGAGAGGGCCGCTCGGGTAACACGGTTAGTACATAAAAGTAACATAGAGAAATTGCCGGGTATCGTGTGCGGGAACTTCACGTGCAACCTGCAGCTCAAGTTTCACGTGCTGGTGAGGAGTGCGCGAGGCCGATCCGCGAGATGGTCGCCACGGGGCGTTCCCGGCGATGAAGACGTCAGCCTATCGCCATCCGCCCGACTATTGTCGTGGTTCTGTGATTGGCGGCGATTCGATTTATTTCAGCCGTGCTCCGAGCCATGGGCGCCCGTCGGCCGGTCACGGGTGCCCGGATCGCGCGATGATGCCCATCGCCTGAAGGCCGACGATGGCCAGATCCACCCCGACGGCCGCGAGCAGCAGGCCCAGCAGGCGCCCGCCGACCTCGATCCAGGTCCGCGGCACCCAGTGCAGGACGTACGTCAGCGCCAGCATGGTGACCAGGTTGGCCGCGACGACGGCCAGGTAGGCCAGGGCGACGAGGGCGGGCCACCACCATCCGTTCCGGGTCACCGCCAGCACGATGACCGATGTCATCGCGAGCGGGCTGGCGACGTAGGGCAGCAGCAGCGCCATGAACCCCTCGTCCGGGGCTCCGGCGGGAGCGTCGGCGTGCCCGTCCAGAACGAGGCGCAGGGCGTACACGAAGAAGATGCCGCCGCCGGCGATCATGACGTCGGCGTCCCCGATGTGGAACAGGTGCAGCAGCGGCTCGGCCGTCATCGCCACGACCACACCGCACACCGTCGCGGCGGCGGCGGTCCGCAGGGCCAGGCGCCGCAACTCCCGCGCTTCGCGTCCCTCGGCGAGTCGTGCGAAACTCAGGATCACCTTGGGCGGCCCGGCCACCGCGATGAGCACGACGAAGACGTCCCACAGGTTCAGGTGCGCCACTCCGGCGTCATGCCTTGGCGCGGGCGGGGGCAAACCTCCAGGCCGGGGCCCGGCCGATGCGGACCGGCAGGCCGTCGCGGGCCAGTACGGCGATACTCGCTGGA
The DNA here is from genome assembly GCF_024055795.1 of Actinoallomurus purpureus. Lineage (GTDB taxonomy): Bacteria > Actinomycetota > Actinomycetes > Streptosporangiales > Streptosporangiaceae > Actinoallomurus > Actinoallomurus purpureus. The sequence continues at coordinate 617,814 of NZ_JAMXMY010000001.1, forward strand.
CGGTTCACCCGCGACCGCCAGCCGTTCGGTGAGCGCTCGCGCCCGCGACGGTGCCGGAGCCGCGCCCGTCTCTCGCGCGGAAGGCCGCGTGAGAACGGGTCACGCCTTCATCGTCACTCGCCGGAGCCTGGATGGGAAGGCCTCCCGGCGTCTCGCCGCGGTCGCACGTCCGACCGCACCCTGCCGACCTCGGCGACGGCATCGTCCCGCGCCGCCTCGACGAAGGTCGGCAGCGAGCGCAGCCGGTCCTCGTCGAAGGTGGCCAGGACGTCGTGGGTGCGGTCGGTCAGTCCGGCGTAATAGTCGGCGACGCGCTTCAGGCCCTCCGGGGTCGGCTCGATGAGCACCTTGCGCCGGTCGTCCGGGTCGGGGCGACGCCGGACGCAGCCGGCGGCGTCCAGCCGGTCGATCATGCGGGACACCGAGCCCGGTGTCAGGCCGACCCGTGCGGCCCGGGCGGCGGCGGTGGTGGGGCCGCCTCGGTTGCTGCCGAAGGCCCGCAGTCTCGCCCGCAACGACGCCGTCGTGATCCGTACGGCGGAGGACGGCCGTCTCGACGCGGAGGTGACCGTACGCGGGGCCGTCCACCGGGTCTCGGTCGGGCTGCCGTGCTGGAGTGGCGCCGCGCGGACCGAGGCCGCGGGTCTCGTCACCGCGGCGCTCGCCGATCCGGGCCTGCCTCCGGGTGACCTGCCCGACGCCCTCGCGGCGGATCTGACCGGACGCGGCGCCGACCTCGCCGTTCCTGACGGCGAGCGGGTCACCGACTGCACCTGCCGGGCGCGGGAGGACGGCTGCGTCCACGTCCGGGCCGTCCTTTACGCCCTCGTCCAGCGCGTCGACGAGCGGCCGCTCCTCGCCGTCGAGCTGCGAGGGATCAGGGCCGAGGCGTCCGATCCCGACTGGATCCCGCTGGGCGACGTCCCCGTCGCGGGCTTCTACGGGATCTGACCGCCGAGCCCGGCGCCGTCCCGGGACACGGCGCCCGGCCGCGGTCGGTCCGCGCTGCCCTCCAGGAGGACGCGGGCCACGAGGTGCGGGTCGTCGGCCATGGGGACGTGCCCACAGTCCTGAAGCCAGACGAAACGTGCGTGCGGCAGCGCCTGCTGCGCGCGGATCGCCTGACGGGATCGCAGGAGGCGGTCGTGGGTGCCCCAGGCGATCGTGACCGGGACGTCCTGGACGCTGCCGCGGAACGTCGTCTCGCGACCCGCCCGCAGGGTCGGCTCGAACCCGGCCGCGCCGCGCAGCGCGGCCGCGTCGTCCAGGAGCGTGTCGATGGCGATCAGATCCGGCCGTCCGTAGATCATCCCGAACATCAGGGCGCGCATCCGCGGCGAGCGCGCCAGTCGGCGCATGGTGGAGGCGGGTACCCCGGCGCCGAGGCGGCACGCGCGCAGAGCGAGCGCCGCGTACCGCAGTTCGACCGGCGTGTAGAACCCGGCGGGGGACAAGGCGGTCACCGAGCGCGCGAGCCCGCGGTCGGCGGCCTCCAGCGCGAACAGTCCGCCGAGTGAGTTGCCGGCGACGTTCGGGCGGTCGAGGCCGAGCCGGTCGATGAACTCGCTCAGCAGGCTCACCACGGTGTCGAGGTCGTACGGGGTCCCGGGCGGCAGGGGAGGTGAGGCGCCGAAGCCGGGCAGGTCGACCGCGATGACGTCGCGTTCCTCGGCGAGCAGGTCGATGACCGGCTCCCAGGCCTGCCAGCGGTGGCCGATGCCGTGCATGAGCAGCAGAGGCGGGCCGTCACCCCGCCGTTCGAAGACGATGTCCACCCGCCGAGCGTAAGTCGAAGTTACCGCTCGGTCACTATGACGGCGCTCACAGGCCGACGTTCAGCCGGACTCCGGGATCCAGACGGCGACGAGGTCCAGCAAGCCCGGAAAACGGGTGTCGAGGTCCTCGACGCGGACGTGGCTGCGGCGCTCGAGGCCGTACTGGCGCTGCCTGATGACGCCCGCCTCGCGCAGCGCCCGGAAGTGATGGGTGAGAGAGGACTTCGGACGGTCCAGGCCGAACCAGCCGCACGGGTGGTCGAACTCCTCGCGGTCGAGCAGGAGCTTGCGCACGATGCGCAGCCGCAAGGGGTCGCTCAGCGCCCCCAGTACCGTCTCCAGGCGCAGCTCCCCGGCGGCCGGTTCGGGCAGCGGGGGCGGCGCACCGGGCGGCTCGGGCAGCACCGTGACGACCGGTCTCGCCTGTGTCGCCGGCATCGGCGGTCCTCCCTCTCTTCGTCTCCGCTTATACGACTTGAATCGTACTACGTGTGTTAAGTTCGAGTCTGTTCGTACCAGTACGAGTTATGTCGTACTTGTGCTCGACGAGAGGGTGAGGAGATTCCATGGCGAACATCCGGACAGGGCGTGCCGGCGCGGCCCCCGCTCGGCCACGGATCCGGAGGGAGGACGTCACCGGCGCCGCGCCCACCTGGTGGGTGTGGCTGGCGGCGTGGCCGGTGACGGCGGTCTTCGTCCTGTCGAACGCGGCCACGCCGCTGTACGTCCTGTGGCAGCACGACATCGGTTTCTCCAAGGGCACGCTGACCGTCATCTTCGCCTGCTACATCGCCGGGCTGCTCGGATCGCTGCTGGTCTCCGGCGTGCTGTCCGACCGCGTCGGCCGCAAGCCGGTCCTCCTGCCGGCGCTGGTCCTCGCGATGGCGGCATGTGTGATGTTCGCGACCGCGTCGACGGTGGCGGCGCTGATCACGGCCCGGCTGTTCACCGGCATCGCCGTCGGCGCGGTCGTCTCCGCCGGCATGGCGGCGGTGACGGACGTGGCGGGACCGCACCGTAAGCGGCTCGCGGCGCTGCTCGCGTCGTGCGCGATGGTCTTCGGCGCCGGCCTCGGACCCTTCCTCGCCGGCGTGCTGTCCGAGAGCCTGCCGGCTCCGACCGTCACCGTCTTCCTGGTCGAGGCGGCCCTGCTGGCGACGGCGGTGCTCACCACGCTGCGGATGCCGGTCCGTCGCTCCGCCGCTCCGGCACCGGCCGCCCGCTCCTTGATACGCGTTCCCGGGGTACCGCGAGGCAGCGGCATTCGGCTCGTGCTCGGGATCGCCGTGTTCGCCCCCGGCATCACCGCGACGTCCTTCGTCCTGTCCCTCGGCCCGTCACTGCTCGCCGGGCTGCTGAACACCACCGACCGCGCGCTCGCCGGGGGCATGGCCTTCGTCATGTTCCTCGCCGCCACCGGGGTGCAGTTCGCGGTGCAGCGCCTGCGCAGGCCGACGGTCCTCCTCATCGGGGCGGTGAGCACGACGGCCGCGATGGCCGCTCTCGTCGCGGCGGTGCACACCTCGTCGGTCCCGTCTCTCATCGCCGCGGCCGTGCTCGCGGGCGCGGGCCAGGGAGCGGGTCAGCTCGGCGGCCTGTCCCTGCTCAACGCGAGCGTCCCGCCGCAGCGCCTGGCCGAGGCCAACGCGGCGCTCAACGTGGGCGGCTACGTGCCCGCGGGCGTCCTGCCGGTGATCGCCGGGTACCTCAGCGACGCCATCGGGCTGACGGTCGGCGCGACGCTGTTCGGCGCGCTCCTCGCCACCTTGGCGACCACCGGAGGTCTGATCGTCCTCGGCGCGCGCCGAAGGCTCCGGTGACCGGCCGATAGCGTGCTCCGGACCGCCGGGGAACGTTCAGGACCCGAGTTCGGCGGCGACGCCCCGGAAGTCCTCCATGGAGAGGGTCAGGGTGTTCTGGCCCTGGAACATCTGGGTCTCGCCCGCCTGGCCGAGGTGGTGGTTGCAGGCCCGGTCGAGGTAGGCCTCGACGAGCCGGGCGTTGGTGAGCCGGCCGCGTCCCCGGAGCGCCGCGAGGTCGCGCCGTGCCACCTGCCAGGCCTCCGGCGCCAGCTTGAGGCGGCGTTCCCCCGCCAGCAGCGCCGCCAGGTGCACGCGGAGCCCCGGGTCGGACAGGTCCGGCAGCCGTACGGTGCGCAAGTCCGTGACCAGCTCAGGGATGGCGTCGGTCAGCTCCCGCAGCCGGCCGGGCGCGCAGGTGGCCGCGATGACGGTCTCACTGACGCCCTCCACCCGCGCGCGGTACAGCGCCGAGGCGTACGCCGCGCCGCGATCGTCGTCGAGGACCACCGTGTCGAGGCCGTCGATCAACAGCGTGTGACCGCGGTACGCGGCGATGCGTTCGCGCAGCTGCCGGGGGTCGATCTCGGCGAGCTCGTCGGCGAGCAGCGTGTGGACCTCGCCGCTGCCCACGCCGACCTCCGCCAGCGCGCGGGCGATCATGCGGCTGAGGCGGCGCTGGCCGCAGGACAACTCCCCGACCAGCAGCACCGCCGGTGCAGAGGCGCTGGAGACCTCCTGCCCACGCAGGCTGAGCGCCCAGGTCCCGCGCCGGCGCAGCTCCGTCAGCAGCCGCTCGATGTCATCGGGGCCGGGCAGGAACGTGATGCCGTGCGCCTCCACCAGCCGGGGTCCGGGATCGGGCCGGTACGCCGCCGGATCGGGGAACGGCGGCGGGGTCCGCCCGCCGGCCGGCGGATCGTCGGGTGAGACGGAGGTGGGCGGCACCGCGGGGTCCGGGGTGACCGCGGTCGGCGGAGCGGTGGAGAACGGGGACGCGGGGTCGGGGCCGACCGCGGTGGGGGCCGAACCCTCATGCGAGGGGAGAGCCGGTGACGCGGCACCGGGGTCGGACGAAGGTCCGGGGCCGCCGGCGTTCGAGGCGTGCGCCGCTGGGTCGGACGAGGGGCCCGCCTCCGCCGGGGAGCCGGGGATGGACGTCGGGGCGGAACCCGCCGGGGAGCCGGGATTCGAGGTGGGCGCGGAGTTCGGCGTCGGGGCGGGGCCCGGGTTCGAGGAGGGGCCGGGCAGGGGCTCGGAGGCGGGCCAGGCCGTCGTCGCCGGCTGCGGCGGGGGAGGGGAGTCCGCCTTGCGCTGCTCGGCGAGGTGGGCACGGGCGGCCTCGATGATCTCCCACGGGGTGAGTGCCTCACCGGCACCCGGGTCGGGTGCAGCGACGATCGCCTTCATCAGCGCCGCCGGGATGGTGAATCCGGGCCGGGGCGGCGCCAGTCCGGCGAGCCGGCACCAGGAGAGCGCGGTCGCGTACGAGGCGGCCAGCAGGCCGCGCAGGATCTGGGGGTCGGCGCCGGCCACCGCGTCGGGCAGCGTGCCGTCGACCGGCCACAGCTCCCGGAGCGGGTGGGCCGGCTGTGCGAGCGACTGCAGGGTGCGGACGCCTTCGGGGTCCAGCCAGGGCAGCGCCGCCGCCGCCGCGCCGGGGGCGGCGTCCAGGTCGGCCGCGAGCAGGGTGAACGCGACCCGCCGGGCCTCGGCCGGTCCGCCCGCGGCGGCGGGCAGCGCGGCCGCCGCCGCGGCCAGGTCGTAGCAGGCGAGGCGGAACTGGTCGCCCGGCGCCGTCTCGCGCAGCAGCGTCACCCGCAGCTCCGGAGGGCAGCGGCGCAGCCATTCCTGGACGATCGCCGCATCGCCGTACCGCGCGCCGGCGTGATCATTCGGGACCATCCGCAGGGTCGTGCCGGCCATCGCGGCGAGTGCGTCGGCGCGGGGCCGGAAGGCGGGCTCGCCGCGCAGCGTCTCGGCGGTCTCCCACAGGGCACGGGCGACATAGGAGGCGCCCATCGGGTCGCCGGCACGCAGGCGCTCGGTGTAGGCGCCGATGATCAGCGGGAGCGCGGGGGGCAGGAACCAGCGCGGGCCCGGTCCGGCGGGGGCCAGGTGGCGAGCGAACAGCCCGAGGATCGGGTGGTCGGCGTCGGCGACCGGCGCGCCCGCGCACCACAGGACCCCGAAGAAGGACACCGCGACGGGGCTGGGGGTGCCGGGCACGAAGTGGGGGTCGCGCACCGGGAACTGCGCGGGGTTGGCGGAGGCCGCCGCGGCCACGGTCTGCTGGAGCCGGGTGAGCACCGCGGGGGCCGGGGGCGCGCCGAACAGGCCGTCGGCGGCCAGCGGGCCCGGGGTGAGGTCCGGTCCGGTGGTCAGCAGAGAGGGCGGCACCGGTGGGCGCCCTGCGCCCGGTGGCGCCGGCATCACCGCCTGGCGTGCGGCGGGGTCGAACGGGGGCGGGCACAGGTGCCAGTTGCCGTCCAGGCCGCAGCGGTACCAGCGGCCCCAGGCCCCGAACAGCCACCACTCGCCGGCCCCCGCGAGCATCCGCGAGGTGATCGCCTCGGCACGCGCATGCGGCGGCGCGCCCATCCACCAGGGGGAGGACGTCATTCCACGCACGTCTGTCTCGATGGCCGCGAACGGGTCGCTCGGGGGTGCGGCCGGGGCCTGCCAAGTCACGATGCGCATCGTAGTGCGTTCACTAGGACGCCTTTGCGCCCGTAATGACCGTAATGTAGTTTTACTCCTTAAATGGAAGGGGGGTGGGGCGTTTGAACGCCGCGCGGCTCAAGGCGTCGGGACTGGCCTTCGGGATCGTGTCGTCGATCGCCTTCGGCACGTCGGGGCCTTTCGGCAAGGCACTGATCAACGCAGGCTATTCGCCGTTGCAGGCGTCATGGACGCGCGTGGCCGGCGCGGCGCTGGTCCTGGTGCCGCTCGCCCTGCTGCTGCGCGGGCGTGCCGCCGGGCGCGCGGTACGGCGCCGGTGGCCGCTCCTCCTCCTGTACGGGCTGATGGGCGTGGCGGGCTGCCAGTCGCTGTACTTCTTCGCGGCGTCGCGCCTGCCGGTCGGGGTGGCCATCCTCCTGGAGTTCACCGGTCCGGTGCTCGTCGTCGCGTGGCTGCGGTTCGTGCAGGGCAGGCAGGTGCCCCGGACCGCGTCGATCGGCGTGGGCATCGCCCTGGTCGGTCTCGCCTGCGTCGTCGAGGTGTGGTCCGGTCTCAGCATCGACCTTCTCGGGCTGCTCGCCGGTCTCGGGGCGGCCGCCTGCCAGGCCGCCTACTTCCTGATCATCGACCGGGTCGGAGACGAGGTCGACCCCCTCGTCATGACCGCCGCGGGCTCCACCGTCGGCGCGGTGGCGCTGGCGGTGGCCGCACCGCCGTGGGGCATCCCGTGGCACGTCCTCACGACCGGGGTGCCGCTCGGTGAGCGGCTCGCCCCGGGTTGGCTCCTGGCCCTCTGGATCATCCTGATCAGCACGGTCACCGCGTACCTCACCGGCGTCGCCGCCGTCCACCGCCTGTCCGCCCCGGTGGCGGGCGCCGTCGCGTACGTCGAGGCGGTGTCGGCGGGTCTGTTCGCCTGGATGGCGCTGGGCGAGCGGCTGAGCCGCGCGCAGCTCGTCGGAGGGGCGATCGTGCTGGTCGGCGCGTTCGTCGCCCAGCGGTCGGTCGCCCCCGACGAGCCCGTGATGGAGCCGGTGCCCTCCCTGGAGGGCGCCGGCGTCAGGAGTGCTGACGGGTGAAGGTCCGGGTGCCGAACGCCAGCGCGGCCACGGCGAACGCCATGGAGACGGCCACGCCGGTCACCAGCGTCCCCGACGCGTAGTGTCCGGCGAACGCCGCGCGCAGCGCCTCCACGCCGTACCGGAAGGGCGTCGCGCGGGACACGGCGTCGAGCCAGGCGGGCGCCGCGGACATCGGCAACAGCGCCCCGGACAGCAGGAGCATCGGAACGACGAACGTGCTGGACAGCGGCGCGAACAGCTCCTGGCGCCGGAGCGTCAGCGCGAACGCGTAGGACAGCGCGGCCAGGCCGGCGGCCAGCGGCACGAGCAGCGCCAGGCCGAGCAGCAGCCCGGCGACCGGTGCGCGGAACCCGAACGCCATCCCGACCACGATCACCAGCAGCGCCTGTCCGAGGAGGACGACGGTGTTGGTCAGCACCCGGCCAAGGAGCAGGGCCAGACGGGAGGCGGGGGTGACGCGGAGCCGTTCGAGGACGCCGAACCTGGCGTCGAAGACGATGCCGAATCCGGCCAGCCCCGCGCTGAGCAGCGAGAGTTGGACCAGCACGCCCGGCACGAAGATCTGCCAGCTGTCGTGGCCGAGGTAGGTTCCGAGCAGCGGCCCGAACAGGACGAGGTTGAGGACGGGCTGCAGCACGCCGAAGATCAGCCCGATGGGGCCTCCCAGGGTGAGGCGCAGCTGATGGCGGAAGATCAGCCAGGTGTCACGCGGCACGGGCGGCGGCCTTTCGCTCGGTGAGGGCCAGGAAGACGTCGTCGAGGGTCGGTCGGGAGTGCCGGATCGACAGGGGCTCGACGCCGGCCGCGTCCAAGGCCCGGGTGAGCTCGATGAGCTCGCCTACGACCGGGACGCCGGACGCGTGCAGAGTTCGATCGCCGGGCGCGTACGCCAGGCGCGGGAGAGACTCCGGCAACTGCGGGACCATCCGGTGCCCAAGCCGCCTGAGCCGCTGCGCTTCGAGGGGCTGTTCCGCGGGAGAGGGCAGGACGGGACGCTCGCCGAGCTGCACGAGGTGACCGTCGGCGACCGGCTGCGCGCGGTCTCCCTCACGGTGGCGACCGGTGACCACCTGCTGGTCCACGGCCCGAACGGCGCGGGCAAGTCCACCTTGCGGCGGGTCCTCGCCGGCGAGGAGCCCGACTCCGGGGTGGTGCGCCGGCGAGGCCGCGTCGGGTACCTGCCCCAGGAGGTCGACTTCCCCGATCCACGGCGGTCCGTACTGGCGGTGTTCGCCGACGGCCGGCCCGCGCACCCCGACGAGCAGCGTTCGCGGCTGATCTCGTACGGGCTGTTCCACCCGGACGCGCTCGAGACGCCCGTCGGCGCGCTGTCGGTCGGTCAGCGACGGCGGCTGGCCCTGGCCCGGCTGCTGGCGTCAGAGCACGACCTGCTGCTGCTCGACGAGCCGACCAACCACCTGTCGCTCGTCCTGGTCGAGGAGCTGGAACAGGCGCTCGGCACCTACTGCGGCGCGCTGGTCGTCGTATCCCACGACCGGACGCTGCGACGGCGGTTCCCGGGCGCGCGGCTGGAGCTGCGCGCCGGGCGTCTCACCGGCTGACCGCCCGCCTCAGGACCCGACGACTCGACTCCTCGACGATCGCCGCCAGTCGGCGAACTGTCACAGGTGCTGAAAACATAGAAGACGGAGGGCGCTTTGTGAGCACAATGCTGGAGATCATGATCAAGGACGAGCGCGACTCGATATCGCTCGCCCACGAGATCGCTCGCACGCTCGGAGCTGGCGGGTTTTTCGCCGGACGGGACGGCAACGTGCTCTCGATCAAGGCCCAGCCCTGGATCGGCACCGACGGTTACGGCACCCTCGACCTGAAGTCCGTAGAGGCCGCCGAAGACGGCGAGCCGGGGATGTACGACGACACCGCCTACGCCCCGTACGACCACGAACTCACGATCGAGTTCAGAGGGGGACCCGGAAGGACGCAGCAGGAACGCGGCGAACGCTTTGGCCGCGCGTTGTTCGACCGGCTGACCGTGCTCGACCGGCCGTTGGCGTATGGAGAGGTCGGCGGAGACCTGTTCGCCGACTACCTTCCGGGCAAGGGTGTACGCGAATTTCCGCCGGGAACCGATTACGACGAGCCGGACCCTGACATCTGGGCCGAACCCCGCCTGCACGACGCGTCCTATCTCGCACGGCCAGCCGACGATCCGAAGCGGTTGCGTGGGGAAGGCGTGGTCTTCGAGCGCGAGGACCTGCTCCAGATCGTCCCGCAGGTGCTGGCCCCGGAGGGCGAGATCCGCTTCGGCGCGCCGGTCGTGGCTATCCGGACCAACGCCGACCCCGTCCGCATCGGCCGCTCGCTTGTACGGGCACTCGGCCGTCCCAGCCCGGCCACCATGGAGTACGGCGACCCGGCCGCATGGATCACAGGCTCGACGCGGCGGTCCGCGGACAGCTTCTCCCGTGAAGCCATCTCGATCGACGTGCGGAGTGACGGGGACGCCCTCACCGCGGTTCCCCATCTGCCGTACAGGGGCGCACCGGTTGAAACGCCCGTCCAGGGCGAAGCGGGCGAGATACCCGTTCGTCAAAGCAAGACACCTTGCGACGAGGCCGCCCTGGGGCGGCTGCTCCTCCGGCTTACCTCCGCAGCCCGCGATGACACCAGTGCAGCTGTCCCTTGAGCCGGGTCCCCGGTCGGTGTGCCGGCTGGTGTCGGAACTGTTGGACTTCGAGGAGGTGAACGTGCCCGCTGTGCTGCTGTGGCCGGACGGCCATGTGGCGTGGGTCGGTGGCGATCAGCATGATCTGCTCGACCAGCTGCCGCGGTGGTTCGGCGCCGCCGTCAGCTGAGCGCGCAGGTGTGGCTCGAAAGGGCGGGTGCTTCCCGGGATGTTCGACGCCGTCCATCAGCAGCTCGGCGGGTCACTGGTGGTGGTCTGGGACAACCTCGGGTTGGCGGGGCGGGGTACTGGCTCCGCACCCACCTGCGGTGTTTCACAAGAAGCGGCGTGCGAGGTTTGCGCTCGAGTTCTCGTTGATGTTCCGTACGCGGCCATGAACATGTCCAGCAGTCCGTCGACCGCGTTCTCGTCGATGGGGCGGGTTGACAGCAGGCTGCGGTAGTACAGAGTGCCGCACAGCACCTCGGCGGCGAATTCCAGGTTCGCTTCCGCGGTCAGTTCACCGGTGCGCTGGGCGCGGGTGATCCGGTCGAGGGTTCTCTGCTCGACGGTGGCCAGGAATCGTTCGTGCAGGGTCGCCCGCAGCGTGGAATCTGCCTGCGCCTCGGCGATGACTGCGCGGTAGACGGGGCCGATCGGCGGGCTGGAGAGGGCGAGGCCTGAGCGTAGGAACTGTTCACGCAGATCCGCGCGGACGTCCCCGGTGTCGCGGTAGTCCAGGTCGCTGGCCCACACACGACTGAGCGCGTCGAGGAGCAGCGCCGACATGGACGGCCAGCGCCGGTAGATCGTGTGTTTTCCGACCCCGGCCCGTCTGGCGACCGCCTCGATGCCCAGGCCCGCGTAACCGACCTCCGCAGCCAGATCGAGGGTTACTCGCAGCAGCTCTTCAGTGCGCGCAGCGCCTCGGCGCCGTGGCGTGGCAGGCGTGTCGGTCATGTTGCCATCCTATCGGCACGTGGCGTGCCGTTGACAGTGCCGAGGACTGCGTGCAACATTAGGTCCCGATCGGCACGATGCGTGTCGATGGGAGTTGGGGTGGCATGCCGCCACCCACGCGCCCAAGATTGCGCCACATCAGATCCGCAAGGGGAGATCTGCCATGAGTAGCACCGAAAGCAGCAAGCACGAGGGGTTCACGGCCGAGGAGCGGGCCGCGATGAAGGACCACGCTCAGGAGCTGAAGGCGGCTGCGCGCCGCAGCTCGCGCGCGGAGAAGGCGGCGGAGGCGGAGCGGGACGTGCTCACCAAGATCGCCGAGATGCAGGACTCGGACCGGATCATGGCCGAGCGCGTCCATGCCGTCATCACAGTCAGTGCCCCCGTCCTAGCGCCGAAGCTCTGGTATGGGATGCCCGCCTACGCGCTGGACGGCAAGATCGTCTGCTTCTTCCAGAGCGCGGAGAAGTTCAAGGCGCGCTACGCGACGCTCGGGTTCAGCGACCAGGCGAAGCTGGACGAGGGCACGATGTGGGCGGCCGGTTTCGCCCTGACCGAGGTGACCGCCGAGGTGGAGGCGCGGATCGGTGCGCTCGTGAAGCAAGCGGTGAGCTGAGGAGCGCACCCGGCGAAACCGGCAGCCCTGACACCGGGTCGGCTTCGCGGATCATCTCAGCGCCCGTCCGCCGGCACCACTTCGACTGGACTGTAAAACTTACTATGTAAAGGCTGCGGGTTTTGGATTTAAATCTGAAAAACAACACCCCAAAACCAACAGCGAATCGCACCCAGCCAGTAACACTTCGTCGTACGTCGAAACGTTCACGCTCTACCGTGGCAGCCGTGACGATGATGGCTGTGATCGCATGACCGTGGACCGCTGCGCCGAGTTCCGTGCCCTCCACCATGGCGCCGCTCCACTGCTGCTGCCGAACGCCTGGGATCATGCGTCGGCCGCCGCGCTCGGCGACGCCGGGTTCGCGGCGATCGGAACCACGAGCCTGGGCGTTGCGGCGGCCGCCGGTCGGCCCGACGCCGAGGGCGCCACCCTGCCCGAGACGCTCCGGCTGGCGCGTTCGGCGTCACGGTTGCCGTGCCCTCTCAGCGTCGACATCGAGGGAGGTTTCAGCGCCGACCCTGCCGGTATCGCCACCGTCGTCGAGGAACTGGCCGGTCTGGGAGTCGCCGGCATCAACGTGGAGGACGGCAGGCCGGACGGAACACTGGCGGATCTGTCGACGCAGACGGAGGTGATCAGGGCGATCAGAGCCCAGGTCCCCGAGATCTTCGTCAACGCGCGCACCGACGCGTTCTGGCTGCGCACCGAGGATCCTCTGCGGGAGGCGTTGCGCCGGTCGTCGGCCTTCACCGAGGCCGGCGCTGACGGGGTGTTCGTGCCGGGGATCGCCACCGACGAGGACATCTCTCCTCTGGTCGCCCACAGTACGGCTCCGGTGAACGTCCTCTTCCTGCCGGGACGTCACACTGTCGCCGGCCTGGCCGCCCTGGGCGTCCGCCGGATCAGCCTGGGATCGCTGTTGTTCCGGGCGGCCCTGCACGCGACGGTGGAGACGGCGAGGGCGATTCGGGCCGGTGAACCGGTCGGCGCGGGTCTGCCCGGTTACGCCGACGTCGTCGCCTTGATCAGCCGGTTCTGACGGGTTTCGCGCGCCGCGATCACGAGGAGCCGGGGGACGCCTCGCTCAGGACGGCCTTTGTCGGCGGTCTCCGCGGCGGCGCTCGGTTCAGGGGTTGGCGTACCTGGATTTTCCGCGATTGCTACCGGGACCCGTAACGGGGTGCCGGTAAGAAACGCGTCATGAGCCCCAAACGGGCGAATCCCGAACGCGGGTGGGCGCAGATAGGCCCGCGATGCTGGCAGGAGTCGTTGATCCAGTGATCTGTATTCGGTCGCGCTGGCGGTCCCGGTCCGCGGGCCAGATCACGGTGCTGGTGCTCGCGGTGCTGCGCCACGATCAGCGCGCCGCCGACCTGGACGGCGGCAACCAGGTCTCGGCCACGACCATCCGCCGCTGGACCGATGAGGTGATCGCCCTGCTGGCGGCGAAAGCTCCGTGCCTGGACCGCGCCCTGAAGAAGATCGCCCGCCGGGGTGCAGCGAGCGAGGTCAAGACCGCCCGCCATGACAAGCTCTGCGCACCGCCGGCCTGGGCGCCCTGGCGGACCTCGGCTTCGTTGGCCTGGACGACGACCCCGACGACCCCGGTGGTCATCACCGGGGTCAAGCGGACCCGGAAAGAGAAGCTCACCGCCGGGCAGAAGTAGGCCAAGCAGCTCATCGCCGCCACCCGCGCCCCCGTCGAGCACGGCTTCGCCGCCTTGAGAAACTGGCGCGTCCTTACCCGGCTGCGACTGAACCCGGCACGGGCCACGGCGCCGCTGCGCGCCCTGACCGCTCTCGAAGTCGCACGCTGAAGACAGACGATCAACCCCGCGGACCACCGCCCACCAACAGTTCTGCGCGGACCCTGGTCAGCCGGGGTAGCGGGCCTCGTTGTCCAGGCGCTTGACGAACATCCGGGCCGCACGCATCGGGCCGACTGTGTGTGAACTCTACGGGCCGATGCCGATCGAGAACAGGTCGAAAACGCTGACCGCCATGCTGGGTGCCTCTCACGCCTTTGTGTTGAGGGAGAAACGCCGGAATGCCGACCTCCCGAGGGGATCAACCGGGGGAGGTCGGCATTCTGTTCTTGCCGCCGTGCAGTGCCCAGCACCGCTGTTGCTGCGGCGACCGGCGGCTCCTACTCGGTCCGCAGCGCGGTGGCGGTCCGGGAGCGTGCCGCCCAGCTGGCCGGCAGCAGCGCCCCGAGCAGGGCGATCACGATCCCGCCGGCCAGCAGGGGGAGGAGCATCCCGGCTGTGTAGGTGTGGGTCACGCTCGGCGGCAGGTGGCGGCCGATCGCGTTCCCCATCGGGGTCAGTGTCGCCTTCTCCACCGCGACCCCGATCGGTACCCCGATCAGCCCGGCGATCAGGCCGGTGAATGTCACCGAGGTCAGAACCATCGCGATGGTCTGCTTGGGTGTCATCCCGAGGGCCTTGAAGATCCCCAGGTCATGGACCCGCTCCCGGGTGTCCTGCACCACGGTGTTCAGCACTCCGAGCGCGGCGACCGCGATCAGCATCAGCGTGAGCGTGGCCACCAGGGCGCCCATGGTGATCACCACGAGGTTGTTCCCGCCCGAGCTCGGCTGGACCGAGGCGTTCAGCGGGGTCAGCGCGGCGGCGGCCGAGGTGGACCAGTCCGATCCCTTGACGTTCGAGGCCAGCTCGACGTTGAACATGTCGATGCGCGGAGTCAGACCGGCGGCGCTGAAAGTATCCGCGTCCGTCATGACCGTGTAGTCGCCCAAATTGGTGTCGAACTCGATGCCGACGACCTTCAGTGACGTTCGCTTGTTCCGCTGCATCACGGTGACGTCGTCACCGACGTGGATCCCCGCCGCCGTGGCCAGCTTGTCGCCGACGACGGCCTCGCCGGGCGCCGAGTACCAGCGGCCCGACAGCAGCTCCAGGTTCGTCCAGGAGAAGTCGCCGCTGACCGTGAACACCTTCGGCGTTTCGCCGCCGGGCGGCGCGCCGACCATGGTCGCGCCGCTGTCGCCCCAGCCGAACGCGGCCTTCGTGCCCGGGGTCTTGGCGAGCGCGGCGGCCACCTTGGGGGCGTCCAGGTACTGGTGGCGCGGGTCGTTGGGGCCGTAGAGACCCCAGGGCTTGCCTACGTCGGCTGTGGGTATCACGTACGCCGACGCGTGGTTGAAGCCTGAGGTGGTGGCTTGCAGGTACTTGCTGAACCCGGCCTTCAGCCCCACCGCGAAGGTGAGGCTCACCGCGCCGAGCAGCACCGCCGCACCGACCAGTACGGCCCGGGCCGGCTTCGCGAAGGGCTGTGCCAGTCCCAGCGACATGGCCCGGGGCAGCGGCAGCCGCGAGGCCAGACGTTGCACCGTCCGACCGCGCCCGGCCTTGGGGGCGCGGCCGGCCAGCAGGGCCTGGACCGCCGGCATGCGGCCGGCCCGCAGTGCCGGGATCGAAGCCGTGACGCCGACGACCAGCAGGGTGCCCAGCGCCACCACGGCGCTGACCCACAACGGAATCGTGGCACTGGCCGCGCCGAACTGCTTGGTGGCCTCGTCCAGGATCGGCACGGCCAGGAGGTTGCCGAAAACCGTGCCGAGCACCACGCCGAGTGTCGCCGGGATCATGGCCTGCGCGGTGTAGGCGCGGGCCACCTGCGAAGGGGTGAAGCCCAACGACTTCAGAATCCCGATGCGCCGGATTCCCGAGGCCACAGCCCCGCTGACCACGATCGAGATGATCAGTACCGACAGGATCAGCCCGAAGATCCCGAAGGCGACCAGGAACGGCACGTAGGCCTTGGCGTTGCCGGTCACCTGCCATTCCGCGGTCAGGTACGACTGTCCGGCCTCGACCGTGCCGGGTGGCGCGGCGGCGGCCACCGCCCGCTTGTCGGTGGCGATGTCGGCGTCGGTCCCGGCCTTGGCGAACCGGTAAAGCATCTGCTCGTCGGCCTTGGCACCGGCGGCGGTGAGCCGCGCGAAACCGTCGGCGGTGGCGAAGGCGGTCGCGCTGCTGGTCACCGAGTCGGCGAAGCCGACGACCTTGAACGACGGCCTGCCCGGCAGAGAGGAGAACACCACCGAACCGCCGAAGCAGTCGATGGCATAGTGCTGCCACGGCAGGGCGATCTCGCCCGGGCCGGTCGGCCAGCGCCCCCGGGTCAGCGCCAACTGATCCATCCCGGAGGTGCTCCCCAGGTCGGGCCGGGTGGTGACGGTGATCGGACCGTTGTCGTGACCGGCCCAAGCCTTCTTGGGGCAGTCGGTTCCGATGGTCGTGTCCAGGGCGGCGGCGATCGGGTACGGGCCGGACGCCTCGGTGACGCCGGCGGCGTGCGCGGTGGCGGCGGCCTGCGCGGCCGTGACCTTCGAGCCGTCGAACTGGACCGCCAGGTGAGCCCCGTTCCGAGCACTGAAAGCGTGCTCGAACGGGGCCTGCACGACGGTCAGCAGGCCGAGGGAGAGTACTGAGGACGTCACCGCGGCGAACGTCGTCAGGGCCATGACGAGGGACTGGACCCGACGCCGGCCCACGCCGGAGCGTACGACCTTGCCAAGGGCACTCACCGGCTCACCGCCGGCAGCAGGCGGGCCATGGCCCGGAAACCGACCTCGAAGAGGCGCCGGGGCATCGGCGGCTTGCGCAGCGTCATTCGACCGCTCCCGCCGGACGGGTCAGCGACGAGTAGGCGGCCAGGCCGGCACCCCTGCCGCTGTTGACGACGTCCCGCTCGACCGCGCCGTCCACCAACTCGATCGTGCGACGCGCGGTGCTCGCGGCCAGCTGCACGTCGTGGGTCACCAGCAGGATGGTCTGACCCTCGCTGTTCAGGTCCAGTAGCAGTTGGCGCACGTCGGCGGCCGAGCTCGAGTCGAGCGCGCCGGTGGGCTCGTCGGCCAGCAGCAGCGCCGGCTTGTTCATCAGGGCCCTGGCCACCGCCACCCGCTGCCGTTGCCCGCCGGACAGCCGCTGCGGGTAGGCGTTGGCATGCCGGTCGATGCCCAGCGAGCCGAGCAGCTCGATGGCCCGGCGCTTCGCTTCGCCCTTGCCCATCCCGGCCAGCTGCGCCGGGACCATGACGTTGTCCAAGACGGTCAGGTCGTCGAGCAGGTTGAAGAACTGGAAGATCATGCCGATGGACGCCCGGCGGTACTTCGCCGAGCCGGCCTCACCGAGCTGGTCGACGCGCGTGCCGTTGACCGTCACGGTGCCGCTGGAGGGCTTGTCCAGACCGGCGATCAGGTTCAGCAGGGTGGACTTGCCGCTGCCGGAATGGCCGAGGATCGCCGCGCATTCACCGGACGCCACGGACAAGGTCACACCGGCTAGCGCGGGTGGGCCGTCGTCGTATTTCTTTGTCGTATCGACAAGATCGATCAAGGGTGCATTCGTCATGGCCCTGAACCTAGGAACGGAACGCTGTCCGTCGCGTCGGCCGGGGGATGTCACCGTTCCCCAGGCCATCGGCCCGGCGGTGTACCCGCGTACATCCCCGGGGCGACGCGCGGAGCCGACGCCGCTGAATACGATCTCCGTATGGAAGGGCTTCTCCAGCGTCTCTCAACATCGAGACCCGTGATCTGGCTGATGTCATCACAGGCCGTGGTGCTGGCCACCACCTGCCTCTACGCGCTGGCGCTCTACAAGTCGATGGTTGCGCACTACGACGACCAGTACCAGTTTTCCAGCCTCGGGGTCTTCCCGACGATGGGGCTGTGCGTCGTGCTCGCCCTGCCGGTTCTGCTGGTGCGCCGTCTGCCGACGGCGGTCTTCGCGACGATCCTGGGCGAATCGGTCCTCGGCGACATCCTCGGCGCACGGCCCTCGATCGTGTTCTTCCTGATCATCGCCTTGGGCGGGTACCTCGCCGTCCGGCGCCCGAAGGCCGCCGCCGTCGGCTCCGTCGCGGCCGTCGCGGCCGCGTTCGTCAACGACATGCACGTCCCCGGGCAGTCCGTCGGCGACGCGGCCCAGTGGGCCGGGCAGTACCCGTTGTGGGTCGCGGTCGCGTGGGTCTTCGGAAGGGTGAACCGCAAACGCCGTGAATACCTCGGAGCCCTGCGCGAGCAGAGGGCGGCCCGCGCCGTCGTGACCGAGCGGCTGCGGATCGCCCGCGAACTGCACGACAGCGTCGCCCACAGCATCGGGATCATCACGGTGCTGTCGGGAGCGGCGGCGCGGGTCGTGGACACCAAGCCCGAGCAGACGCGGCAGGCGTTGACCGGCATCGAGACCACCAGCCGCCAGACGCTGCTCGAGCTGCAGCGCATGCTCGGGGCGCTCCGCCGCGCCGAGCCGGACGACGCCATGCCGCAGGCCGCTCCGCTGGCGCCGGCCGGCAGCCTGGCCGACGTCCCGCAGCTCGCCGAACGCACGGCCGACGCCGGGGTGCGGGTCCACGTGACCTGGCGGGGCGAGCAGCGTCCGCTGCCGCCGGAGATCGAACTGTCGGCGTTCCGGATCATCCAGGAGTCGGTGACGAACGTGGTGCGGCATTCCGGGGCGCGGACGTGCCGGGTCGCGGTCGGTTACGAGCCGGAAGGAGTGACGATCGAGGTGGTGGACGACGGGGACGACGGTCTCGGCGGGCCAGGCCGTCCCAGGCACTCGACGGCCGGCGGGAGCGGCTTCGGCCTGCTCGGCATGCGCGAGCGAGTGACGTTGCTGTCCGGCCAGTTCAGCGCGGGCCGGCGTCCGGAGGGCGGATTCCGGGTGGCGGCGAGGCTCCCGGCATGAGCGTGCGGGTGCTGCTGGTCGATGACCAGCCGCTGATGCTGGTCGGGCTCGGGATCCTGATCGGCGACACCGACGACCTGGAGGTGGCCGGGGAGGCCGGCGACGGCCGCGAGGCGGTGCGCCTGGTGCGTGAGCTGCGGCCGGACGTCGTGGTGATGGACATCCGGATGCCGGGCGTGGACGGGATCGAGGCGACCCGGCAGGCGACCGCCGAACCGGACCCGCCCAAGGTGCTGGTGCTGACGACCTTCGACGACGACGAGTACGTCTACGGCGCACTGCGCGCCGGGGCCAGCGGATTCCTGCTCAAGAGCATGGCCCTGAACGCGATCCTGGACGCGATCCGCGTGGTGGCGGCCGGCGACGCGTTGATCGCGCCGAGCGTCACCCGACGGCTGATCGCCGACTTCGCCGGAACCTCCGCCACCCCCGCGGCCCCCGCACCGGACACCGAGCCCGCCCAGGGCTCACGTCTCATCGCAGAGATCACCGACCGGGAGCGCGAGGTGCTGGCACTGGTCGGACAGGGACTGTCGAACACTGAGATAGCCGAGCGGCTGGTGATCAGCGCGGCGACGGCGAAGACCCATGTCGCGCGTCTGTTCGCCAAGCTCGAGGCTCGGGACCGCGTCCACCTGGCGATCATCGCCTTCGAGACCGGACTCGTGCCCCGTAGACGGTAGGGCAGGATGAGGGGTGGCGTCCAGAAACTAGTGCAGCGCCGCGTTGATCCTTCGGGGGTTGCCGGTCAGCTGGCGGGGTCGCCGAGGTAGAGGCCGACGGCGCAGTCGAGGGCGTCTTCGGGGCTTCCGAAGGACAGGCCCGTGGGCAGGATGTTGTCCTCGTAGCGTTCGTTGCTGTAGGTGAACAGAGCGAAGCCCCACATCTCGGGGTGGCCGGTGTCCTTGAGCCTGCACAGTTGCAAGTCGTCTTCGTCGTCGCTGTTGATGAGGGCGTCGATGTAGGCGTATCCGGCCCGCCAACGGACCTTGATCTCGGTGATCTGTGGCCAGCGGGCGGCATGGGCGGTCAGACGCTGCTGCAAGGCTGCGGCCTTGACGGTGTTCGAGCTGGCCATGCCGCCCATCTTGCCTGATCCGCCTCCGGCGACGGCACGCACCACCCTGACCACGCAATGATCAGCGGATCAATAAGCTGATCTCGGGGTGGGGCGATGCGGCTGACCAGTCCGTTCACGATCGAACTGACCCGGGCCGAGCGTGAGGTGCTTGAACGCCTGGCAGACTCGCGCACCGCGCCGTTCGGGCAGGTGCAGCGGGCTTCGGTGATCCTGGCACTGGCCGAGGGAATGTCGAACGCCGCCACGGCCCGCGCGGCCGGGCGGCATGTGGACACCGTCCGCTCCTGGCGCAAGCGGTTCACCGCCGAGCGGCTGGCTGCGCTCGTCGACCGGCCCCGGCCGCTGGGGCGGCCCCGGTTGTCCGCCGAGGACAAGCTGCAGGTCATCGCCGCCGCGACCGCCCAACCGCCGACCGCCGACTCCGTGTGGACCCACCGACTGCTATCCGATCACCTGCGCCGTTCGGGCCTGGCGGTCTCCGCCTCCCAGGTCGGACGGATCCTGGCCTGCGTCGATCTCAAGCCGCACCTGGTGCGCGGCTGGCTGACCCGACCAGCCGACCCGGAGTTCTTCACCCGTGCCGCTGACGTGTGCGCGCTCTACGGCACCTGCCCTGCGAACGCGGTGGTGATCAGCGTGGATGAGAAGACCGGGATCACCGCACGCTCCCGCAAACACCCCGACCAGCCCGGCCGCCCCGGGCAGCGCACCCGCCGGGAGTTCGAGTACATCCGCCACGGCACCGTCTCAATCATCGCCGCCCTGAACGTCCACACCGGCCAAGTCCTCACCGAGCGCATCGACCGCAACAACGCCGACACCTTCATCGGCTTCCTACGCCAACTCAACGAGTCCATCACCGCCGGCACCAGCATCCACCTGGTCATAACAACGGCTCATCCCACATCGCGAAGAAGACGAAGGCCTGGCTGGCCACCCGTCCCCGCTTCAAATCCACCACACCCCCGAACACGCCAGCTGGCTCAACCAAGTCGAGCTGTTCTTCTCCACCCTGACCCGACGTCTACTACGCCGCGGCCAGTTCGCCTCCCGCGACGAACTGGCCGCGGCCATCGACACCTTCGTCTTGGCCTACGACGAACACGACGCCAAGCCCTACCGCTGGACCTACGACGGCAGCCCACTCAAAGCCGCATGAACCCCCGAAGGATCAACGCGGCGCTGCACTAGTACTGGAAGAGCACTTCCGGATTGTTCGGCGAGGGGCCGTCCAGCAGCGGACTGTGGATCCCCTTCAGCGTCTGGTCGAAGAACGCTGTCACGTACTCGCGGGTGATCACCACCCCGCGTTCCGGGGCCAGGGGCGGCGTCGGGAACCCGGCCTCCTCCAGAAGCAGGTCCAGGTCGGTGAAGCTGAAGTGGTCGGCGCCGGCGACCGTCAGCCACTTCTTGTAGCCGCCGAGGGCGGCCCAGGCCTGCCCCCACGTGGTGTCGTGGCCGCCGACCGGGTGGTTGGCGGCCGCACCCAGCATGAGGAACGGCCGGTTGATCTGGCCGGGCCTCGGGGCCGGGTGGAAGGCGCCGTCCATGTTCACTCCGGCCCGTACTCGCGGGTCGGCGATCATCGTGGCGGCGGCCGCCGCTCCGCCGAGGGAGTGTCCGGCCATGCCGATCTCGTGCTTGTCGATGAGGTGTGCCAGGCGCCACGCGGTATTGCCATGCGTCAACTGGTCGATCACGAAGGACACGTCCAGCGCGCGGCTGGCGGCGACGGAGTCGAAGTCGAGCCGCGCCGGGTCATCGCAGATCGCGCACGGCGGCGTCTGGCCGTTCGCCAGCGTCTCACCGCTGTCCTCGTAGGTGTGGCCGACGAGCGCGACGACGTAGCCGTGACTGGCCAGGTCGGTCGCGAGCGAGGTGAGCACCATGCGCGGGTCCTCGTACGCGGGTGAGAGGACCACCAGCGGATACTTGCCCCTCTGCGGCCGCGCGCCGTCGAAGGCGTGAGTGGTGACGCTGGAAAGGTTCTGCGGGGTGACGCCGGAGCTCGCCGGCAGGTGCTGGATGGATCCGGCTGCCTCGGCGAGGGTCATATAAGGGGCCGGAGTCCCGGTCCCGGAGACGGCCGGGTAGACCATCGTGACGGTCAGTTGGCGGGGGCCGGATGACGGCACCCACGGGTCGGGACGGCTCGCGTCGGTGAGGTGGATGACGTCCTCGCCGGCGGCGTAGGGGCCGGTCGGCGCGGGGAGCGTGCCTTGGAAGGACCGCGTGGGCGCGGTGGCCGTGGCCGGTGCGGTGTCGAACGCGTGCGTGGCCACCGGTGTGGCCGACGGTGTGGTCGTGGCGGCGAACCCGGCGCCGGTTCCGGTGACGAGGGCGGCGAGCGCCAGCACCGCGACAGCGCTGATACGGCGATTGCGTTTCATGGGGATCGACGCTAGGTTCCGCAGCTCCGTATCGAATCAGCCCATAGATGTAAACATTCTTGTGTCGTAGCTCGCGCGAGGTACCGGAGTCATCCGCCGGGACTATGTCGTGCGGCGCGGGGTTCCCTTCGCCGGCATCGTCGAGCGCCACCTTCGTCTTGGCCTACGACGAACACGACGCCAAGCCCTACCGCTGGACCTACGACGGCAGCCCACTCAAAGCCGCATGAACCCCCGAAGGATCAACGCGGCGCTGCACTAGCGGTAGCCCCTCGGACTCCCGGTCGCTCCTGAACGTGACCTGATCCCCCGAGTGGACCCGTCTTTCTGGACGGAGTTTTCTGGACGGCATCGTCCCTGGTTGTCGTTTTCCGGAGTCCTCTGCACTGATTCCCGAAGTCCTGTGCACTGACGGCGGGATCGCGCGTTCGCTGTGCTCGCGTCTGATCCTGGACGTTAGCGGGTGAGATTGAGTTCGATCCTGCGTCGCATCGTGTCGATCCGGGCGATCTTGACGGTGAGCGTGTAGCCGACCTGGAGCGGGATATCTGCGAGTTCAGCGCTGTGCACGAGTCCTTCGAAGCTGTCGGTTCGGTCTTCGACGCGGACGAAGGCGCCGAACGGGACGAGTTTGGTGACCGGTCCGGTGAAGGTCTTGCCGATGCGCTGTTGGAGCTGGACCAGCGGATCGTTCTGGAGCGCTTTGAGGGAGAGGGCGACGCGCCGGCGTTCAGGATCGACGTCCAGGATCTCAGCGGTGACTTCCTTGCCCACGGTGACGATGTCGGAGGGGTGGTTGATAGGTCGCCACGACAGTTCGGGAATGTTGATCACCGCGGTGAGGCCGCCGATGTCCACGAAGGTCACGCCGAAGCTGGCGATCTCGATGACGGTTCCGGTGACGATCTGGCCGCGGTGAAGGGTCCGCAGAACCGGATGCGCTGGATCTTCATGGGGTGGCTCGGTCATTACGGCCGGCCGGTCGTGTCGTTGGCTGCCGAACCGGGCGCGACCGTCGCGGGTTCGTCCAGCTCGGCGAGTGCTTCGGTGTAGTAGAAGCGGCGAGCGGCGATGAGGTGCTCGACGTGCTCGTCGGTAGCGTCGGCCAACTTGCGGAGATCTTCGGCGAGAAGGTCTCGTTGAGGGTGGTCACTATTGGCGACGTACTGCCTGGTGGCTTCGACGCCGGCGGCGAACAGGAACTGGTGGGGCATGACGCCCCAGGTGTCGAAGCTCCGTAGACCGCATCCCAAAGAAGCCAGACGTCCTGGACCTGGCGATGCTCGGCAACCAGGATCGCGGCGATTTCGATGCCGTGCCGAAAGCCCCAGGAGTGCCCGTGTGAGTGGGTCTCCTGAACGGTTGGAGAGTGATCACCTGGGTACTGACAGCTGCCGCGCTCGCTGTGACCCTGATAGCAGCGCTTTCAGGGTCGGCGCCCTACATGTTCGTTCTGCTGCTGTCGATTCCGCTGGCGTTCATCTAGGGGTGGGAACCGAATACACCAGAAAGGGGCCGCGGTGAGGTTCCGGTGCTGGTCAGGGCCGGTCTGTGGTGAGGGCGGCGGGGGTGGCTAAGGTTTTGCTGTCCGGGTTGTGATCTTGCTGGGGTGGCGGGTGTGGCGTCGATCGATCGGACTGCCTACCCGCGGTCCAAGCGGATGGTGTCCGGGCGGGAGCTGGTCGAGGCGTTCAGCCCGACGGCGGATGAGGTCGCGTGGGCACGCGGCAAGACCCAGAACGATCAGCACCTGCTGGCCCTGGTGGTGCGGCTGAAGTCGTATCAGCGGCTCGGCTACTTCCCGAAGCTGACGGACGTGCCCGCTGTGGTCGTCGACCAGGTCCGCAGCGTGTTGGGGCTGCCGGACGAGCTGGCGGCGGAGACCGACGCGGATCGGACCGCGAAGCGGCATCGGCAGTTCGTGCGTGAGCACCTGGGCGTGAAGGCTGGCGGGCCTTGGCCAGGCCAGCACGCGCGGGTCGTCGAGCGGGATCTGCGGCAGCATGGCGTGATCCTCAGGGGCCACCCGTAGCTTCCAGCGAAAAAACAACGCTAAGGCCCATCGACCGGTGTGCGCGTCGCGTAACAGCACCGCCACGTCGCCACCGGCGCCAAGCCCTGCGAGTGGCGCGCCCCGGATCCCGAACTGGAGAAGAGGTACCACCCGTCATGAACGGGGACGTGCATCTGCTGGATCCGCTGGCCCCGACTGTACGTCGTGATCGAAGGCGTCCGGTACGAGGTCGAACCGGCCGTAGCCGACAGTCCGGTCAGCGCGCTGTCCCGCGCCTGGTGCGCTGGCTGTGGGGGCCGAATACATGTACCCCTTCCGGCGCGTCACGGTGCAGAACCGTGCTGTAGGACGTGCGGGGTTCGCTGGCTGTGTGAGATATCCCTCTCCCGTCGTCGTGGCGCTGGTGGTCTGGGGAGGTGACCATGTCGTGATGACCTCCTCGCCCCGCCCGCCGCACGTCGGTGGCCGACCGGATCCGATAGGCGGGACTACCGCGCTCGGTGGAGAGTCCGCTCCCGCCAGCGGGTACCTGCTGGACAACGCGCGCGCCGAGGCGGGCGAGCGATTCGTTTGGCTGGCCGACCTGTTCGACGGTGTGACGCGGGGGCACTTCGATCGACTGGGGGTCAGGGTTGGCTCGCGCTGCTGGGAGGTGGGGGCCGGTGGCCGCAGTATCCCGGAGGCGCTCGCGGCGGCCGTCGGTCCGACCGGGCACGTGCTGGCCACGGACATCGACCCGTCGTGGCTGAAGGCAGGCGGCGGGTACGAGGTGCGCCGGCACGACGTCGCCGCTGATCCGCCCCCGGAGCCGGGGACGTTCGATCTGGTGCACGCCCGGCTCGTGCTGGTCCATGTACCCGACCGGGCTCGGGCGTTGGCCACGATGGCCGCGGCGCTGCGGCCCGGCGGCTGGCTGCTGGTCGAGGACGCCGATACCGCTCTGCAGCCACTGGCATGCCTGGACGACAGCGGCCCGGCGCAGCGGCGGGCCAACCGGCTGCGCGACGCGGTCCGGGAGCTGCTGACGCGCCGCGGCGCGGACCTGCGCTACGGCCGGACACTGCCGCGGGCATTGCGTGAGGCCGGCTTGGTAGATGTCGCCGCGGCGGGCTCTTTCCCGGTCGGCGGGCTGGCCTGCGACCGGCTGGAGGCGGCGACCATCCGGCACGTGCGCGGCGAGCTGCTCGCGGCCGGCCTGGCCGACGACGCCGAGATCGACGCGCACTTGGCCGCCATCCACGCGGGCAAACTCGACCTGACACTCGCGCCGCTGATCTCGGCCTGGGGACGCCGTCCAGCCGAGCACCCGCCGGCACTCGGTTAGGTGCGGATCCAGGCGTTGTCCGACCTGCCCACAGCGCTGTTCGTCGAGGAGATTTTCGGGCCGCAGGAGTAGCCCTTACTTCTTAATGGGGCCGCCCGTAGCTTCCAGCGAAACAACGCTAAGGAGTTGATCTAGGGCTGGTGTGGCTCGTGGGCGCGTCCCGGAACTAGGGCTCCATCATTGAGTTCCGGGACGGGTTGCGGGACGATCGTGGCCATGCGACCCGCCACCCCGGCCAACGGCGTCGGCTACACCAACACCGTCCGCATCGGCTACGCCCGCATCAGCACCCGAGCACAGGATCACCAGTCGCAGCTCGACGCCCTGGACGCAGCCGACTGCCGGGAGGTGGTCATCGAGACCGCCAGCACCCGCGGCGACCGCCCCAAGCTCCGCGCCGTCCTGAACACGCTCAGGCCCGGCGACACCTTGGTCGTCTACAAGCCGGACCGGATCGCCCGGTCGATGAAGGAACTCCTCATCCTCTTGGAGGACGAGTTGCACGCCCGCGAGATCAATCTGGAGATCCTCACCGGCATCTGCGCCGGCGTGCACCGGCCCAACGGGCAGACCATCGCGGACAAAATGCTGTTCATGGTCGCCGCCATGGCCGCCGAGATGGAACGCGAACTCATCAAGGAACGCACGCTCGACGGCCTGGCCGCCGCCGAGGCCCAAGGCCGCAAGGGCGGCCGACCGGCCGCCGGCGACTCCGACACCCTGGCCATCGCGCTCGCCCGCCGGGCCCGCGGCGAATCGGTCACCACCATCGCCAGGCACCTGGGCATCGGCCGGTCCACCCTCTACCGAGCCCTTGAGCCGGACTCCGCTGAAGTGCCCACCCCGACACACAGCCAGGTCAGCGACCCGCCGAAGGCTTCAAGATCATCCCAATGTGGGTTTTGAGCTTATGTGGGCTGGACCCCGGAGAGGGACATGACGAGTATTGAGACGTCCATCCCGTTGCGCGAAGCGGCATTTCATGGCCTGTTCCAGAGGTCGGTACGGTCGGATTCATGGAGTGGAATTTTCAGACGGCCGAAAATCTCGCGGCCGCGTTGCGTGCCGGTGAAGTTACCTCGGCGGAACTGACCGATGAGGCGATTGCCCGTATCGAGCGCGACGACAAGGTGATCAACGCGATCTGTGTGCCGGACTTCGACCGTGCACGGGCCGCCGCGCGCGGTGCCGACCAGGCGCTCGCCCGCGGCGAGGACCGGCCGCTGCTGGGTATTCCGGTGACGGTCAAGGAGTCCTACAACATGGCCGGGCTGCCCACGACCTGGGGCATGCCGCCGCAGGCGAACTTTATGCCGGCCGAGGACGCGGTCCAGGTGTCGCGACTCAAGGCCGCCGGGGCGGTGGTGCTCGGTAAGACCAATGTGCCGGTGGGGCTGCAAGATATCCAGAGCTTCAACGAGATCTACGGCACCACCAACAACCCGTGGGATCACGGTCGCACGTCGGGTGGGTCCTCGGGCGGATCAGCGGCGGCTCTGGCGTCCGGGTTCGGCGCCCTGTCCATCGGCTCCGACCTCGCCGGCTCGCTGCGCACCCCCGCGCATTTCTGCGGCGTCTACGCGCACAAGCCGACACTCGGACTGGCGGCAACCCGCGGCATGGTCGCGCCGCCGGCACCGCCGTTGCCGGTCGACCTCGACCTCGCCGTCGTCGGTCCGATGGCGCGCACCGCCCGCGACCTCACGCTCCTGCTCGACGTCATGGCCGGACCGGACCCGCTGACGCACGGTGTGGCGTACGACGTGACGCTGCCGCCCGCGCGCCACGAGCGGCTCTGCGACTTCCGGGTCTTGGTGCTCAAGGAGCATCCGCTCATTCCGACCGGGTCCGCTGTGCGGGCGGGCGTGAACCGGGTGGCCGACGCGCTTGTCGACGGCGGCGCCCGCGTCGAACGGCACAGTCCGCTGCTGCCCGATCTGACCGAAGCCGCGACGCTCTACACGCAGCTGCTGTTCTCGGGCTCCGTCGCCCGTTTTCCCGTCGAAGCGTACGAGCAGCTGCGGACCCGCGCCGCCGGACTGAGCGCGGACGACCAGAGCCTCGACGCGGCGCGGCTGCGCGCCATGGTGTTCAGCCACCGCGACTGGATCGAGGCGAACAACCGTCGCGAACTCCACCGCCGCAGCTGGCGGCAGCTGTTCGCCGAGTTCGACGCCGTGATCTGTCCGATCACGCCCACTCCCGCGTTCGGCCACGACCACAACCCCAATCCGCTGGAACGCCGACTCGACATCGACGGCGTCGGGTACCCGTACTTCGACCAGCTCGTCTGGGCCGGTCTGGCCACCATGCCCGGACTACCCGCCACCGCCATACCAGCGGGCCGGTCCCCCGAGGGCCTGCCGATCGGAGTGCAGCTCATCGGTCCGATGTTCGAAGACCGCACCCCGCTGCGACTGGCCGAACTGCTCGAGCAGAAGATCGGCGGCTTCCAGGTACCGAAGTAGGGCGTACTACCGGGTGTCCGTCGAGGACGAGGTGCGGATGACGAGCGAGGGCTGGGGCCTGGTCCTGACGCTCGCGGCCTGGCACGCGGGACCGGCCATGCCGGCTGTCCAGTCGCCTCGACAGCCGGATCGTGTTCGCATCAGACGCGAAGGCTTCGTGTCTGATGCGAACACCGAAGGTCCACCAAGGATGTTGTCTTTCCACTGACCAGCGGGAACACCGCCGCGGCCCCTTTCTGGTGTATTCGGTTCCCACCCCGACTGAAGCCGACGTCCAGGTGAGGGTCGTACGCATCGATCGAGGTCGCACCCCGCCCCAGACGAGATCCAACATCACCACCAACGACGCTGGGCCGAACGGGTGATGGGGCGAGGCGCTCAACGGCCCGAGATCATCGCGTGGCGGGTTTCTGGCGTATCCGGGTCGCGGCCCAGTCGGCCACGGTCGTGACGTCCGCCTGGCGGGGGAACACCTTGTCGACCAGTACCCGATGCACCTCGGGGTCGGCGTCGAGGCATCCGTCGGCCAGGACGGTGAGGCCGAAGTCGAGGTCGGCCGCTTGGCGCACGGTGGACAGCACGACGCCGCTCGTGGCGATGCCGGTGAGAACGAGGTGATCGATGTCGCCGGCCCGCAGGACCATGTCGAGGTCGCTGCCGGCGAAGGCGCTGACGCGCCGCTTGGTGATGACGATGTCGCCGGGTTCTGGGGCCACGTCCGGATGGATCTGGGTGGCGTGGTCGCTGCCGGCCGCTGCCGCGGTGCCCGCGAGCGCACCGAACATCTTGTTCCGAGTGCTGATCTCCGGATAGCCGGGCCGGAACCCGACGACCACGTAGATGACGGGAAGGCCGCCCGTCCGGGCGGCGCCGACCGCCTCGCGCAGGCGTGGCAGGTAGGTGGGATCGGGGTAACGGTCGACGACGACGCGTTGGACATCCATGACGAGGAGAGCGTGCTTGGCCACCGTCACCCTTCCGTACCGTGAAGGTAAGTCATCAGTTGATTACTTGGTAACGTAACCATGCCTCAGGGCTATGTCAACGGATGATTACCTGATGGCGTCGCAGAGCCGTGCCGCGGCGGCAGGTCGGAGTTCCGTACGGGACGACTCGCAGGGGAGGGCGCCGGTGGCGACGAGAAAGACCGGCGGGTCCGCGGACGACGCCGATCCGCGTACCGCCGGACAGCCCGCTGGGGGCCGCCGGCGGCGCGACGCGGCGGCGACCCGTCAAGCGCTCCTCGAGGCCGCGCGCAGCCGGTTCATCCGCCTTGGGTACGACCGTACGACACTCCGGGACGTCGCCGCGGACGTCGGGGTCAACCTCGCACTCATCAAGCGGTACTTCGACTCGAAGGAAGGCCTGTTCAAGGCGGCGCTGGCGGCCACGCCCCGATTCCTGGGCGGTGAAGGCGCGTTCCCCCCGGACCGTGCCGCCCTCGCCGAGGCCCTCAGCCGCCAACTGTCGGCCGGGGCGTGGCCGGAATTCGGCGAGCACCCGGTCCTGATGTTGTTGCGCGTCTCCGGCGACGAGCGGGTGGACGCCCTGCGCAGGCAGGCGCTGCAGGACTTCAGCCGGCAGGTGCTCGAGGCCTCGGGCACGGGGCCGGCGCGGGATGAGGGCGAACGGTTGCTGAGGGCGGAACTCCTGGTCGCGCTGGGCGTCGGCGTCGCCGTCGTACGATCGGCCGTTGGCCTGCAGCCCCTGCGCGACGCGACATCAGACGATCTGATCGGCCCGCTTCGCGATGTCGTCGACGTCCTGCTCGCGCCCCCGCGCTGATCGATCCCCGAACTCGTATAAACAGTAGTACTACCGCTTGTAGTTGATAGGGGGGTCGCCGGTGCGGGTGCTTGTCGTGGGGGCGGGGACCAGCGGGCTCGCGGCGGCGCGGGGACTGATCGCCGCAGGGCACGACGTGGTGGTGCTCGAGCAGGCGGCGGGGCTGCGTCTCGGCGGCGGGGCCATCACCCTGTGGTGCAACGGCACGGCGATCCTCGGCGATCTGGGCGTTGACCTGGAAGGGACGGGGCAGCGGCTGACGACGTTGTCCGCCCGGACCGCGCGTGGCCACCAGGTGCTGGAGGTCGACCTGGAGGCGCTGGCGGCACGGCTCGGTTCGGCCGCGCGGGTGATCCCGCGCCGGTCGCTCATCACCTGCCTGGCGAGCGGGCTGCCGGAGGGCACCGTACGCTTCGACTCGCGGGTCGACGAGCTGCGGGTCGACGACGACGGCGTACGGGTGCGGACGCCGTCGGGCCAGGAGTACGGCGGCGACTTCCTGGTCGGAGCCGACGGTGTGCACTCGCGGGTGCGTGCCGCGGTCCTGGGCGGTGGCCGGGCGGTCCCGACCGGGCTGGCGACCTGGCAGGGCCTGACGCCGGCTCCGTTCGATCCGGGGACGACCACGACGATGCTGGTCGGCCGGAGAGGCGACGTCGGGTTCATGGGCGCGGGCGACGGGCTCTTGCAGTGGTTCTTCGACGTGCCGTGGTCGCCGGGCGCGCCACCGGAGGCCAAGCCACTGGAGATGCTGCGCCGGCGCTTCGCGGGATGGGCCTCGCCGGTCCCGCGGATTCTGGCGTCGCTGCGGGATGAGGACCTCGAGGTGTTCCCGCACACCCGGCACAAGGTGCCGCGCCGCTGGGGTGACGGGCGGTGCGTACTGCTCGGGGACGCGGCGCACGGGATGCCACCCGTCCTGGCGCAGGGAACGAACCAGGCGCTCGAGGACGTGGCGGCGTTGGTGGACTGCCTGGGCGGCGCATCCGATCCGAGCGCGGTCGTGCGCGCGTACTCGTCCAGGCGAAGGCGGCGCGCGGCCCTGGCCTCCACGGTCGCCTCGCGCAGTCTCGCGGTGTCCGGTCCGATGACGTTGATGCAGGGCGAGCACCTCATGCGCCTGACCGGTGCCGTGCCACCGCGTCTGGCCACGTGGATGTTCGGACGTCTGCTGCGAACCCTCAGCGACCGGATCTGAAGCCGATTCTCGACACCGTCGTTCACTCGCGAGGGAGGAGCGTACGGCCGCGCGCCTTTGAAACAGACTCAGGTGTTCTGAATGGTGTTCACCAGTTCGGCGACGAGGTTCGCCCGCTCGGCCATGGCTTCGATCAGCAGGTACTCGTGGTCGGCGTGGGCGCCGCCCCCGACCGCTCCAAGGCCATCGAGTGTCGGCACCCCCAGTGCGGCCGTGAAGTTGCCGTCGCTTCCGCCGCCGACCGCCCTGCCCTCGAGGCCGGGAAGCAGCCGCTTCGCCACCGCGAAGAGCTCGGCCGACGCCGACTCGGGCATCGGGGGTCGGCCGATCGCTCCCCGAACCGTGATCTCCGCCTCTTCGAGATGGGGAGCCAGAGCCGCGAACGCGGATTCGATTCGTTCCTTCTCGCCGGCCGACTCGACCCGGACGTCGACGATGACGGTGGCCTCTGCGGGAACGACGTTGTCCAGGGTTCCTGCGGAGGCGACGGTCGGGGTGACGGTCGTGCCGATGTCGGGTCGGCCGAGCGCTGCGATGTCCAGTACTTGGTGTGACGCCTCGATCAGTGCGTTGACCCCGGCCGCGGGCTCGAGGCCCGCGTGCGACGCCCGGCCCGCGATGGAGACGCGGAACGTGCCGCAGCCTTTACGGCCGGTCTTCAGGGCTCCGCCGTCAGCGGCGCCCTCGAGCACGAGTACGGCGCCGCAGGCAAGGGCTCGTTCTTCGATGAGAGCTCGAGAGGATCGGGAGCCGACCTCTTCGTCGGCGGTCACCAGGATCTCGACGCCTGAGCGGTCATCGAGCGTCGCCAGGCCATGAACGGCCTGTACGAGACCGCCGAGCATGTCAAAGACCCCGGGACCGGTCGCACGCCCGTCGTCGACCATGAACGGGCGGCGTTCAAGGGTGCCGAGCGGAAACACCGTGTCATGGTGACCGAGGATCAGGACTTTGGGATCGCCGCCGGCCGACCAGTGGACGTGCGGCCCGGCTTCGCTCTCAACGAGGACGGCCTGCCCGCCAAGGCGGCTCTCGACGACAGCGGCGACGGCTCTGGCCGATGCCGTCAAGGCGTCGAGATCGCGCGATGGAGACTCGACTTCGACGAGTGTCCTGAGGTCCTCGATCATCGCGTCGACACGCACATCGACGGTCCTGCGCATCGTCACGTCGCAAGGGTAGTGGGTACGCCGTGACGGACCGGTTCGCAGCACGTGGTGGCGACGTGACGCGTCCGAGGGCGGCGTACATCGCCTGATCGTCCAGAGTCTTCGTCGTCACAGGTACGAATCGTCTGGATGATAACGAGGCGTCGGGCCCAACATCGCTTCGAGATTCGCCTGGTCTCTTCCCCAAGCCGGGGGCACGACGATCGTCACCGACGTCGTCGTACGGGTGGAGTGGGAGCGCCAAGAGGGGCTCCTGGACAGCGACGGGCGGCCGCCGGGCGCAGAGAGGCGTCGACGGCGCGGCCCCTGACCGGCGCGACGGCGGTCAGGGGCCGAAGGCGCTCAGTGTCACCAGCCACGTTCGGGCGGTCTCAGCCATGTGTCGGGCGGGCCCACCATCGCGCACGGGTGGTTTCGCCATCGCTTCGGGGGTGCCGGGTGGTCAGGTGGCGAGCCAGCTGACGGTGTCGACGGCGAGCCCGGTCGGGCCTGTCATCGCGCGCAGGGCGTCCTCCAGGTCGGCGAGGCGATCGGCGCCGAGGGCGGCCGCCCAATGTGAGCGCAGCCGGTCGAAGATCGCCGCGGATCGGGTGAGCGCGTCGACGCCGCGTGGGGTGAGGCGTACGAGTTTGCGCCGCCCATCCGCCGGGTCGTCCACGCGCTCGGCGTAGCCGATCTCCTCGAGCCGGTCGATGGTCTTGCCCGCGGCCTGTTTGGAGACCCCGAGTCGGCGGCCGACCTCGCTGGCCGAGGCGCCGCCGGGGCCGATGGCCTGCATCGCGAACCCGTGCACCGGCCGTGCGTGCGGATGGCCCTGGCGGGCGAGCTCGGCGTGGAGCTCGTCGATGAGGGCGCGGAAGCCCGCGAGCAGCAGCAGGGGCAGCTCGAAGCCCGGACGGTCGTCAGCCGTTGCGGACATCGTCAACCCGGTTTACTATTTCGACAACCACATTGCCGAGTTTAGGGGATGCTCCCTCATGACGTTCGTCGACCACACGATCGAGTCCGCCCCGCCCGCCGCCCGCCGCTCCATGGAGGCGGTCGTCAAGAACCTGGGATACCTGCCCACGGCCGTCGCCCGCCTCGCCGCCTCACCGCAACTGCTCGACGGCTTCCTGCGGATGAGCGGCCTTTTCGAGACGACCACGCTCAGCGAAGTCGCCCGGGAGGTGCTCATCATGACCATGGCCACCCGCAACGGCTGCCACGTCTGCGTCGCCATGCACTCGGCCAAGCTCGCCTCGCTCGACGCGGACCCCCGGCTGATCGCCGCCCTGCGCGAGGGCCGCCCCCTGGACGACGCGCCGCTGGAGGCGATGCGGCGGTTCGTCCTGGAGGTCCTCGCCACCTCCGGCGCGGTCTCCGCCGAGGCGATGGAGGAGTTCCTCGACCAGGGCTACACCAGGCAGAACGCCCTCGAGGTCGTTCTCGGCATCGGCGCCTACACCATGTCCACCCTGGCCAACCGGATGACCGCAGCGCCCCTGGACGAGGCGCTGCGCCCCTTCGCCTGGACCGAACACGCCGCCTGAATCGCGCGCACCCGGTCCTAGGGTCGCCCGGCGTCGGCCACGCGGACGGGCCGCGTCCCTACGGTGACAGAGTGAGGCGGTGCAGCCGGAGCGCGAGCTGGATCTCCAGCGCGCGCTCCGGGGACTGCCAGCCTTCGCCGAGCAGCTTGCCGACCCGGTCCAGGCGCTGGGTGACCGTGTTGACGTGGACGTGCAGGCGTTCGGCCGCCCGCGACAGGCTCCCGCCGGCCTCGAAGTAGGCCTCCAGCGTCGTCACCAGCTTGGTCCCGCGGCGTTCGTCGTAGTCCAGCACCGGGCCCAGCGCCGAGGTCAGGAAACCCCTCACGTCCCTGCCGTCGCCGACGAGCAGGCCGACAAAGCCCAGCTCGGCGGCGCCCGCGCCCTGCCCGGCGCGGCCGAGGGCGAGCAGCGCGTCCGCGCAGCGCCCCGCCTCCCGGTGGGCCACCGTGACCTCCGCCGCCTCATCGACCGGGCCCGCGGCCCCGGCGGTGGCCGGCGTGCCGAGCGACGCGCCGCACTCGCGGGCCACGCGGCGGGCGACCGCGCCCGGATTCAGGCCGGGCAGCAGCAGCACGATCTCCTCGCCGCGCGCGGCGGCCAGGCCTCCGGCGGACGAGGCGTAGGAGGCGGCCCAGAACGTGGCACGCGGCCGGTCGCCGCCGTGCCGGACGACCACGAGGACGTGGGGGGCTCCGAGATCGAACCCGACCAGGCGGGCCCGGGCGCGGAGCGCGTCGACGTCGGTGACGCGGCCGCTGAGCAGGTCGTCCAGCAGTTCACCGCGCACCCGGCCCTCGGCCTCGGCGACGCTGCGCCGGAACAACAGCAGCAGCGCGGTGACCAGTGCCCCGCGCTCGAGGATCCGCTGGTCGCTGCCGGACAGCTCCCCGGCTCCGGGCGCACCCAGGATCACGGTGCCGAGCACTTCGGCGCCGGCGGCGATCGAGGCGATCCACAGCCGCCCGCGCTGCACCGCGCGGCCCAGGGAACGCGACGCGCCCACCGCCTCGGCGACGGTGGCATCGTCGGATTCGCCGATCATGCCGACGGCGGCCAGCCGGCGGCCCTCGGCGTCCAGGACGAGCAGCGCGCCGCCGAGCACGTCGATGATGACCTCCGCGACGTCCTGCACCCCGCCGCCGCGTACGAGCAGCGTCGTCATCCGGTCGTGGGCCTGGGCCGCGCGTTCGACCGCCGCGCTGCGCGCCTTGATGAGCTCGTTGGCGGCGCTGAGCTCCTCCAGGGCCGCGCGGGTGTCGTCGAGCAGGCGGGCGTTGTCGATCGCGATGGCCGCGTGCGCGGCGAGGGAGCCGAGCAGGGCGACCTCTTCGGGGACGAACGGACGGGCGCTGCGGTTGGCGGCGAACAGGACGCCGATGACGCGTGAGCCCAGGCGCATCGGGACGCCCAGGATCGCCACCAGGTCCTCCTCCTGGACCGCGGCGTCGATGTAGGTGCGGTGGTGGAAGCGCTCGTCGGCGAAGTAGTCGGCGCTGCTGTAGGGCGTGCCGGTCTGGGCGACCAGGCCCGCCAGGCCCGAGCCGAACGGTATGCGCAGGGCACGGAAGGCGGCCGACACCGATCCGTCGGTCACCCGCATAGACGTGTCGCCGCGTTCGTCGTCGGTGAGGGTCATGTACGACACGTCGGCGCCCAGGAGCCGGCGGGCGCGGCGCACGATCGCCTCCAGGACCGCGTCGAGCCCGCGCAGCCCGGCCAGGTCGCTGGCCGTGTCGAACAGCGCGGCCAGCTCGGCCTCACGGCGGGCGCGGCGCGCCAGCAGCGAGCGCACCCGCAGGGCGGCGACCTTCGTCGTCTCCAGTTCCGCCAGCACGCGCGGGTCCGCACCGGCCACGCGCGCCTCCACCAGGGGCGCCTCGAACTCCGCTGCCGAGGCCTCTCGCGCCAGCAGGTCCAGGAAGACATCGCAGCTCATGAAGGCCATTTTCAGTGCGCGGTCCAGCCGCCGTCGATGGTGATGGACGAACCGGTGACCATCGCCGCCTGTGGGGAGCACAGGTACGCCACGAGGTCGGCGACCTCATCGGGTTCGATGAGGCGGCGGACCGCGGCCTTGGCGAGCATGATCTGGTCGATGACCTGTCCGGAGTCGAGGCCGTGCGCGGCGGCCTGGTCGGCGATCTGTTTCTCCACCAGCGCGGTGCGGACGTAGGCGGGGCTGACGCAGTTGGCGGTCACGCCGTAGGGGGCGGCCTCCAGGGCGATCACCTTCGACAGGCCCTCGAGGGCGTGTTTGGCGGTGACGTAGGCGGCCTTGTAGGGGGAGGCGCGGTGGCCGTGGACCGAGGAGATGTTCACGACGCGTCCCCAGCCGCGCTCGTACATGCCCGGCAGTGTCCGGCGGGCCAGCCGGAACGGCGCCTCGACCATGATCCGCTGGATGCGCGCGAAGATCTCCGGGGGGAATTCGGTGACCGGTGCGACGTGCTGCAGTCCGGCGTTGTTGACCAGGATGTCGACGCCGTCGCAGTCGACGCCCTCCACCGCGTCCGGGTCGGACAGGTCCACGGCGAGGGCGTGGCCGCCGAGCTCGGCGGCCACGGCCCGCGCGGCGTCCTCGCGTACGTCCACGACGATGAGTTCGGCTCCGGCGGCGGCGAGCCGCCGGGCGCAGGCCAGGCCGATGCCGCCGGCGGCGCCGGTCACCAGGGCGCGGTGCCCGGACAGGTCCGGACCGCCGGAGGGCCCGGGGGTCACGCTGGTGTCGGTGGTCACGGCCACGGTGAGGCTCCTTCGGGGTGCGGAACGGCCCACGGCATGGACGGGTCCGCGGATCGGGCGAGGGCAGGCGGGCGGGGTCGCCGGCCCTTACCGGGCTGGGCGGGTCGGCACCTCGTCCGCGGGCGCGGTCGGCGTGCCGGGGGTCTCGTCATGGGGCGTGCCGGGATCGGGGCCGGGGGCGGGTACGGCCCGGGCGGCGCGGGCCCGCAGGGCGTCGCGGACGGTGCCCCACACGCCCCGGCGGAACACGAGCACGATGATCACGAAGATGGTGCCGGTGACGAGCCCGATCTCCTGGAACCCGGCGGTGGCCAGGTAGTCGTTCAGCTCGACGATCAGTGCGGCGCCGAACGCCCCGCCCCACAGCGTGCCGATCCCGCCGAGGACGACCATCATCACGACCTGCCCGGAGGTGGTCCAGTACACCTCGTCCAGGGAGGCGAACCCGTGACCGATCGCGAACAGGCCGCCGGCGAGGCCGGACAGTCCGGCCGACAGCACGAACGCCAGCAGCTTGTAGCGGGCCACCGGGTAGCCCAGGGCCTGGGCGCGGGCGGGGTTGTCGCGGACGGCGACCAGCACCCGCCCGAACGGGGAGCGGACGACGCGCCAGGCCGCGAGCAGCCCGGCCAGCACGAACGGCAGTCCCGCGTAGTAGAAGAAGAACGGGTCGGACAGATCGATGCCGAACAGGTCGCGGGGGATGCCCTGCAGGCCGTTCTCCCCGCCGGTCAGGCCGCGCCACTGGTTGGCCACGAAGTACACCACCTGCGCGAACGCGAGGGTGACCATGGCGAAGTAGATGCCGCGCAGGCGGGCGGACAGGTATCCGATGGGCACCGCCAGGAGCGCGGCGGCGGCGGCCCCGCCGAGCACGGCGACCGGGAACGGCAGTCCGGCGTGCAGCGCGATCAGGCCGGTGACGTATGCCGAGCCGCCCCAGAAGGCCGCGTGGCCGAAGGGCAGCAGCCCGGTGAAGCCGAGCAGCAGGTCGACCGCGGCGGCGAACAGCGCCCAGCAGGCGATGTCCAACGCGACCGGCGGGTAGATCATCCAGGGCAGGATCAGGGCGATGAGCAGCCCGGTCAGGAGCGGGATCGGCCGGGCGGCGAGACGGGAGATGATCACAGTGCGGCCTCCTCGCGGCCGAACAGCCCGGCCGGGCGCCACAGCAGGACGGCGGCCATCACGATGAACACCAGCGTCTGGGACAGCGCGGGCACGTAGAGGTTGCCGAGCGCGGACACCAGCCCGATCCCGAACCCGGCCGCCACGGACCCGAAGATCGATCCGAGGCCGCCGATGACCACGACCGCGAACACGGTGATGATCAGGTCGGCGCCCATGAGCGGGTTGACGGCGCGCATCGGCGCGGCCAGCACCCCGGCCAGGCCCGCCAGCGCGATCCCGAAGCCGAACACCGGCGCGACCCAGCGGCCCACGTCGATGCCCAGCGCCCGGGTCAGCTCGGGGCGTTCGGTCGCGGCCCGTACGATCACCCCGATCCGGGTGCGCGTCAGCAGCAGCCAGGTCGCCGCGCAGACCAGCACCGACACCACCAGGACGAACACCTGGTAGGCCGGGTAGTCGAACAGGCCGAGGTCGAGGGAGCCGGACAGCGCCGGCGGCCGGGGATAGGGCTGGGACTGCACGCCGTACTCGTGTTTGACCGCGTCCTGCAGGATCAGCGCCAGTCCGAAGGTGAACAGGAAGCCGTACAGGGGGTCCAGTCCGGTGAGGCGCCGCACGAACAGCCGCTCGACCGCGACTCCGGCGACGCCCAGGACGAGGGGCACCGCGGCCAGCGCGACCCAGAAGTCGACGCCGAAGGAGTCCAGCAGGACGTACGCGCCGAAGGCGCCGAGCATGTAGAAGGAGCCGTGGGCGAAGTTGACGACGCCGAGCATGCCGAAGATGACCGACAGGCCGAGGGCGAGCAGCGCGTAGAACGCGCCGCCCACCAGGCCGTTGAAGGCCTGTTGCAACACGTTGACCTCCTGGGGGAGCGGGGTGCCTCCCGCGGTCGGCTCCGGGGCCGGCCTGCGGGAGGGGCGGTTCAGCCGAGCCGGCAGGTGGGGGACGCGGGCTGGAACGCCTGGGCGGCCGGGACGGTGGACAGGACCTTCTCGTAGTCCCACGGCTCGGTGACGTCCTTGCCCGGCTTGACCTGGGCCAGCGAGACGTCATGGGTCAGCAGGTGGTCGGCGGCCCGGATGGTCCCGCCGCGCGCGAACGCGTCGTCGACCTTCGCGCCCTCCAGCCGCGCGACCACCGCGTCGGACCTGTCGGTGCCCGCGCGCTGCAGGGCTTCGAGGTACTGCAGCGCCGCCGAGTAGTTCGCGGCGTTGGCGAAGGTCGGCCGCTTGCCCGCCGCGGCCTGGAACCTGTCGGCCCACGCCCGGTTCGTCGCGTCGGCGTTCCAGTACCAGGGGTCGGTGAACTTCGTGCCGGCCAGCGCGTCCGGGCCGAGGGAGTGGATGTCGGTGAGGAACATCAGCCCGACGGCGAGCCCGATGCCTTTGTCGCGCAGCTTGTACTCGTTGTACTGCTTGACGAGGTTGACCAGGTCGCCGCCGGCCTGCATGGCGCCCAGCACCTGCGGCTTGGGGTTCAGGGTCGGCGCCTTGAGCAG
Source organism: Actinoallomurus purpureus (assembly GCF_024055795.1). GTDB lineage: Bacteria > Actinomycetota > Actinomycetes > Streptosporangiales > Streptosporangiaceae > Actinoallomurus > Actinoallomurus purpureus. The sequence continues at coordinate 656,417 of NZ_JAMXMY010000001.1, forward strand.
GAACGAGGAGAAGTTGTCGTTCGGGAACGGGGCCGGGTCGCTCTTGACGACGGTGCCGCCCGCGCCGCGTACGGCCGCGGTGAAGCTCTTGTTCATGTCCTGCCCGAACGCGTAGTCCGGGTAGACGATGTACCAGTTCCTGGCGCCGTCGTGGGTGACCGTGCTGCCGGTGCCGTTGGCGAGCATGTAGCTGTTGTAGCCGTAGTGGAAGGTGTACTTGTTGCACTGCGCGCCCTCGAGCGCGGTCGTCGCGGCGGACACGTCGAAGAACACCTTCTTGCGGGCCTTGGCGACGTTGGCCACGGCCAGCGCGGCCGAGGAGGTCGGCACGTCCAGGATGACGTCGGCCTGCCGCCGGTCGTACAGCTCCTGCGCCTTGCTGTTGGCGATGTCGGGTTTGTTCTGGTGGTCGGCGGAGACGACGTCGATCTTCTTGGCGACGGCCTTCGCGCCGTACTTCGCCTTGTAGTCCGCGACGGCCAGTTGCACCGCCTTGACGCTGCCCTGCCCGGACAGCTGGGAGTAGATGCCGGATTGGTCATTGAGGACGGCCAGCACGACCTTGCCGCCGCTGATCTTCCCCCCGCCCCCGCCGGGTCCGCCCGCGCATCCGGCGAGCATCGCTCCCGCGACCGTCACCGCGGCCGCGGCGCCTAGAGCCTTCATCGGTGTTCTCCTCATCGGTGGTCCCGGCTCAGATTCCGAGGTGTTCCAGCAGTTCGTGTTCGCGGGCGCGGACCTCGTCGTTGTCCAGCGACCGGACGATCCGGCCCTCGGCCAGCAGGTAGTGGCGGTCGGCGACCGTGGCGGCGAAGTGGACGTTCTGCTCGACGAGCAGGACGGTGACGCCCTGGCGCTTGACGTCGCGCAGGATCGCGCCGATCTGCTGGACGATCAGCGGCGACAGCCCTTCGGTCGGCTCGTCGCACAGCAGCAGACGGGCGCCCATCCGCAGCACCCGGGCCAGCGCGAGCATCTGCTGCTCACCGCCGGACAGCTTCGTCCCGGGGGAGCGGCGGCGTTCCCGCAGCCGCGGGAAGGTCTCATACACCTGGTCGAGCGACCACGGTCGCGGGCCCACGACCGGCGGGAGCGTGAGGTTCTCCTCGACGGTAAGGGTGGCGTAGACGCCCCGGTCGTCGGGCACGTAGCCGAGGCCCCGGCGCACCCGCCGGTGGACGGGCAGCCGGGCCACGTTCGCGCCGAGGAACCCGATCGTGCCCGCGGCGCGGGCGCCGCCGGCCCCGTGCAGGCCCATGACGCAGCGCAGCAGCGTCGTCTTTCCCGCGCCGTTGCGGCCGACCAGGGTGACGATCTCACCCTCGGCGATCTCCAGCGACACTCCGCGCAGTACCCGCGCCTCGCCGTACCAGGCCGACAGGTCCTCAATGCGCAGCATGGGCGTCTCCCAGGTAGGCGCTGATGACGCGGGGGTCGCGGCGGACCTCGGCGTAGCCGCCCTCTGCCAGTACGCGCCCGGCCTGCAGGACCGTGACGCGGTCGGCGAGGGTGGCGACGACGTTCATGTTGTGCTCGACCATGACGACGGTCCGGCCCGCCCGGACGCGCTGGATCAGCTCGACGGTCCGGTCGACGTCCTCGGCGCCCATCCCGGCGGTCGGCTCGTCCAGCAGCAGCACCCGCGGATCCAGCGCGAGGGCCAGCGCCAGCTCCAGCGCCCGCTTGCGCCCGTAGGCCAGCGCGCCCGCCGGGTCGTCGGCGTGCGCGGCGAGCCCGACCTGCTCCAGCAGCTCCAGGCTGCGGTCCGCGAAGCGCCGCAGCGCCCGGTCCGAACGCCAGAAGCGCCAGCCCAGCGTCGTGCCGGCCTGCAGCGCCAGCTCCAGGTGCTCGCGCGCGGTCATCTGGGCGAACAGGCTGGTGATCTGGAACGACCGCGCCACGCCGTGCCGGGCCACCCGCTCGGGACTCTTGCCGGTGAGGTCCCGGCCGCCGACGTGGATCCGGCCCGCACTGGGCCTGTGGAAGCCGGTCAGCAGGTGGAACAGTGTCGTCTTGCCGGCCCCGTTCGGGCCGACGAGCGCGTGCACCGCGCCCTCGGCGACGTCCAGGTCCACCCCGTCCACCGCACGAAAGCCCCGGAAGTCCTTCACCAGGCTCCGCGCGGTGAGAATCGGGGGCTCGGGGACGGGAGTGCCCATTCGCCCTCCTTGGAATGTGTCGTACCGGTCACCGGCGTGTTGACCGCCGGTTCACCGGACCAGGTGACGCGGAACACTAGGCAGCCGCTCGGCGCATATCCATGTGGCCGGGAACCACATTCACCGGCGCGTCCGTGGCGCGCCGCCACACCGGTCGCCGCGGGCGGCCGCCCGCCACACAGCGCGACATGCGGATATGTGCGCCGGCGACGTATCCGCCCGTGTCCTGGCCGCCTACGGTCTCGGTCCGACACGGAGGTGAAGCATGGACAAGCTGGTGAGCTCGCCAGCGCTGGCCGTGGCCGGCATCCCCGACGGGGCCTCGCTCGCCGTCGGGGGGTTCGGCCTGTGCGGCGTCCCCATGGAGCTGATCGGGGCGCTGCTGCGGCAGGGCACCACGGGCCTGCGCGTGGTCTCCAACAACTGCGGCGTCGACGACCACGGCCTGGGCGTGCTGCTCGGCGCCGGCCGCATCGCCCGGATGACCGCGTCCTACGTCGGGGAGAACAAGGAGTTCGCCCGCCGCTATCTGGCCGGTGAACTGGAGGTCGAGCTGGCGCCGCAGGGCACGCTCGCCGAGCGGCTGCGCGCCGGCGGCTGCGGGATTCCCGCGTTCTACACCCCCGCCGGGGTGGGCACCCAGGTCGCCGACGGTGGCCTGCCGTGGCGGTACGCCCCGGACGGGGCGGTCGCGGTGGCCTCGCCCGCCCGGGAGATCCGGGAGTTCGGCGGGCGAGCGTACGTGCTGGAGGAGGCGATCACCACCGACTTCGGGCTCGTCCACGCGGCCCGTGGCGACCGGTACGGCAACCTCTCCTTCCACGCCACGGCCCGCAATCTCAACCCGCTCGCCGCCATGGCCGGCCGGGTCACGATCGCGCAGGTGGAACGGCTGCATGACCGGCTCCCGCCCGACGAGGTCCACCTGCCCGGGATCTTCGTCGACCGGGTCGTGGTCGTCGGCGACACCCCCAAGCCGATCGAGCGGCGGACCACCCGCCCCGCCGGGCATCGCGCGGGAGCGGCGACCTGCGGGGCGACGGCGCCGGGGGAGGCGTCATGACAGGCCTGACGCGGCCGCAGATGGCCGAACGCGCGGCGCGGGAGCTGGCCGACGGCGCCTACGTCAACCTCGGCATCGGACTGCCGACGCTGATCCCGAACCATCTGCCCGACGGGATCGAGGTCGTGCTGCACAGCGAGAACGGAATCCTCGGCGTCGGCCCGTACCCGGACGAGGGGGAGGAGGACCCGGACCTGATCAACGCGGGAAAGGAGACGGTGACCGCGCTGCCCGGCACGTCGTTCTTCGACTCGGCGCTGTCGTTCGGGCTCATCCGGGGTGGGCGCCTGGACGCGGCCGTGTTGGGCGCGATGCAGGTCTCGGCCGCCGGTGACCTGGCGAACTGGGCCATCCCCGGCAAGATGATCAAGGGGATGGGCGGGGCGATGGACCTGGTCCACGGGGCACGCCGCGTCATCGCCTTGATGGAGCACCGCGCCCGCGACGGATCACCCAAGATCGTGCAGGAGTGCACGCTGCCGCTCACCGGACGCGGCGTGGTCGACCGGATCATCACCGACCTGGCCGTCATCGACGTCACGCCGGGCGGGCTGGTGCTGCGGGAGACCGCGCCCGGCGTGACCGCCGGGCAGGTCCGCGACGCGACGGCCGCGCCGCTACGCGTCGATCGCCCACCGGCCCGGATGAGCGTCCGGCCACCGGCATGAGCCCGGCATGGGGGCGGCGGACACATCCCGGCCGGTGATTGTGGCCGCCCGCGCCGTCGACCGGCCCGCCGCGGGCGGTCACCATGACGGCACGGTGCCCGACCCCGACGAACCGTTCCCGCCGACTGGCGGATTTTCTTGCTGGGCCACGTCAGGTCGCCGCCTTTCCGGTGAGGGAACCGAGCTGAGTCAGGATCGACGGGTCGCTGATCTTCTCGTCCTCGGCGAGCAGGAGCACCTTGCTCAGAATGATGCTCGTCATCTGGTCCTCGTCGGCGAACGGCAGGAACAGCCGTCGGTGCGCCGTGGCCCCGAACGAGGCGGGCACCACACAGAGGTGGCCGCCCGGGTCGACGTGGATGCTGCCGCTGGTCAGATGCACCCGGTAGGTCGCCCGGGTGCCGCATACCACGGCCGATCGCCCCTCGACGGTGACCCGGGCCAGCCCCAGGTCGGCGATGAGCGCCGCGAGCACCTGCGCCCGACTCGCCGCCTGCGCCGGCGACAGGTACGCCTCCGGCTCGGTGCCGGCGACCGACACCATGAGGTCCAGGTCTCGCATGACCTCGGAGAACACCACCGGCGGCACGTCGACCAGCGGCACTGGTGTGCCGCCGACGCTGCCCGAGCCGGTCGGGGCGCCGTAGCGGCCCGGGTCACGGTGGCCGCCGGTCAGGAAGCGGATCTCGCAGACCAGGACGTTCCCCATCCCGAAGTAGCCGTGGAAGTCGCAGCGCAGCGCCGCGATGAGGCCGTCTCCGACGGCGCGGGTCGCCTGGTGGTCGTCGTACTCGCCGTGGGTGAACCAGCCCCGACCGGACAGCAACCGGCCCGCCACCTTGCCGTTGACCGTCTGACCGGCGAACCGCCGCGACACGTCGCCCGCCTCGCGTTCCGCTGGAGTGAGCACATACAACTCCCGGAACGCCTGCTTGACCGGCTGCCGGAGCCGACGCCGCACGATCTCCGCCTGCCAGTCGGCGAGCACCCCCCGCTCGTGCAGTTCGACGGGGTGGACGGCGGTGACCGGGCCGGTGGTGTCGACCTCCTCGAGCAGGTCGATCACACCCGCGCGGTCCCGCCAGAGCAGCGCGGGCAGCATCGCCGCACCGGCGGGCAGCGACAACAGTCGAGCCAGCTCGTCCGGCGCCAGCGTCCCGGCGGTGGCGACCAGCCGCTCCACCAGCCCCGTCCGCATCCGGCGAGCCTGGTCCCGCAGTCGTTTCTGATGCTCCCGCAGCCCCTGGTAGCCGGGGTCGGCGCGGACGGCGGCCGGCACCGACTTCAGTGCCTTGCCCGCCCGGCTGACCGTCATCGTGGGGTCGGCGCCGTCGAACCGCAACGCGATCCGGTAGTGGCCGACGTCGGCCTCCGTGGGGGTCTCGGTGGCGATGCGCGCCTCGCAGTCCCATTCGAGGCGGCTCGCCTCCGGAACGCCGGCCACCTGCGCCAGGTGGTCGAGGGCGATCTCGATCGCGGCGGCGTGGCTGTGTCTGCGGTTGGGGCCGAGCCTGGCGCCTTTCTTCGCGGACTCGCGCAACGCCAGGTAGCGGTCGAGGGCCGTCTCGTCCGGAGCGAAGGGCAGCATCCCGAACGCGGCGATGCCCTGCAGCGCGTTGTGCCTGACGCGCTTCAGCACCTGGGCGCGGTTCCACCCCATGACCGCGGAGACCAGCTCATTCGGTTCGAGTTCCAGCAGGCGCCGGGCGGCATCCGCGCCCGCGTCCTCGATCGCGGCGAGGATGACGGCCCGGTCCTGGCGGGCGGCTTCGCCGACTGGCATCGCCCGGATCAGGCGCAGCAACGGCGCGGCGCGTTCCAGGTCGAACAGCGGTAGCAACGCGTCGGCGTCACCCGCGCGCAGCCGCCACCCGAACGCCCGGCGCTGCTCCTCCACCGGCAGATCCCGCAACAGGTCGAGCAGGTCAGCGCGTTCCTCATCGGTCAGTTCCGCCGCGCTGAGATGATCGGCGACGCGCTGGTCGCCGTGCCAGGCCAGCGCCGCCTGAACGAACCGCAGGCCGCGAGGCACCGGCATCTTAGGCAGCTCGTCCCAGTCGGGCGGGGCTGGTGCGGAGACGAGCCGCCAGGTCAGCGCGTCCACGTGTTTCCGTACGGCGCCCGCGCAGGCCAGCGGCGGGCTGGTCGTGTCGCCGTTCGGCGAGTGGCCGATGATGGCGTAGCCGAGGTAGCGGTCGTCGGTGAAGGCCCGTTCGACCACGGTGGCGTCCAGGGCACCGGCCCGGTGCAGCGTGTCGAGAATCTGCGCCACGGTCTCCCGGCGCAGGGTGCCCAGCGGGGTGAAGACGAGCACCCGCAGCAGGTGAGTGTCGGTGGTGGCGATGGCCCGCTCCGCCACCTCGTCCAGCAGCAGCCGGTGCCGGACGTCGCGCCCGAGGAACGCAGCGAGCAGGGCTTTGCGGTGAGCCGTCGGCCACGGCGCGGCCAGCAGGCCGGTGATGTCGTCCGGCCGGTCGACCGGGAAACCGGCGTCGTAGAGCTCGTCAAGCTCCCCGACGATGTCGCCCACGTGCGGTGCCAAGTTGCCGATCGTCTGGTCGTCGCCCTGCTCGATCCGGAGCCGGATCTCCTCGGCGGTGTCCCGCAGGACCGCCAGGTCGTCGGCCTTCGCCGCGACCCGCGCCTGGTCCACCAGCCGCCACAGCGCCTCGCGCTGTTCGTGGACGACGTCGACGTAGATCTCTGGTGGGGATGGCTCCACCGCGATCAGCCTCCCGCCAGCGCGACCAGCCGCAGGAACACGACCGGCTCACCGAGCCGAAGCGCGACCTCCTCGTCCAGGTCGATGACCTGCCGTCCGCCGACGAAGACCACGAACGTGCCCCGGGCGAAGGCCCGGTGCGCCCGGGCCACTTCCGCAGTCACGTCCGGGCCCGCCGGCGCCTGCGGCGGCATCTGGATCGCACCGGTGCCGGCCTGTGTCCGGAGATCGCCGTCGGACAGGTACTGGCGGTCGAGGATCCGCCGGCAGCGCGCCGCGTCGGCGCGCAGCTCCCGGATCTGCTCCTCGACCGTGCGCCGGATCAGCTCCCGCGCTGTCGTGCGATCGTCGGCCAGCTGCACCAGCACCGCCGGCAGGTCATCGCCGGACCTGCCGGGCATCCGGCTGCGCACCTCGATGTCGACCATGGCCGCCACCATAGAACAGCGGGCGGACAGTCCGGCCTGATCACGGCACCGCGGTGAACCGGCCTCACGAGCCTTCAAGGTCATCTCAATGTGGGGTTCGGGCTTATGTGAACTGGACCCCATCTGGGCCTGTGGAACACCTTCACGGTCACCACGCTCCGCCGGACCGGGCCCGGCTACTGGGTCCGATCCGGCGGCGGCTGCTGACCGGCCGCGCCGCCGGCTCGCGGCCGCCCGGGACCGGACGGCCGCGACCCCTCAGGCCGACGCGGCCAGGACCTACGGTCAGGTCATGCACTCCGGCCGCTGGTACGTCTCCGGCCTCGACCACCGGCGCGGCCAGGCGCGGACGTTCCGGGTCGACCGGGTGGTCTCGGCCCGGCCGCTGCCACAGACGTATGAGGTGCCGGGCGACTTCGACGCGGTCGCGCACCTGACGCGTTCGCTCGCGGCCGTCCCGTACGCCCACGAGGTCGAGGTGGTGGAGACGTCCCTGGAGGAGGCGCGCCGCCGGATCCCCGCGACCGTCGCCACGCTGTCCGGCACCGACGGTGCGGTGACGGTACGGCTCCGTGCCGAGCGGCTGGAGGGCGTGGCCCGGATGCTGGCCGGGCTGGGCGTGCCGTTCGTCATCCGCGGACCCGAGGAACCGCGCGCGGTCGTCCGGCGGCTGGGGCGGGACCTGCTCCGGTCCGCCGAAGCGGGGCAGGGCGCATGAGCATGTGCGCGTGTGCGTCGGTTCAGAAGGGGGACAGCCCCTCAGCTCAGTCTCAGTGGGGTTGTTTCCCGCCAGGGTCGGGATTGGTGAAGGCCTGCCTACTGTGCATGAGCAACTCACGTACCGCGGGGCTGTGCGTGCTCTTCCAGATCAGGGCGAGTAGGACAGGTGTTTCGACGTCGTCGATGGCGAGGGCGGTGAGCCGGTCGCGTTAGCGCGCCGCCATCGAGTCGCTGAGGATGGCGACGGCGAGACCGCGGGTGGCGAGGTCGGCGATGGCCTGTAGCGCGATCGCGGGTTGGAGGCTCTGTGCGGCGCAGGCCTGGTCGAATACTGTGCGAAGGCCGGTGCCAGGCGGCATGCACACGATCGGGTAGGCGCCCAAGTCGCGCAGTGTGACCCGCCGCTCTGGCATTTCCCGCCAGTCACATGCTCCCCCTCAGACCCTCCTTACACACCTGGAGAGATACCCCCCACTGGGGCCACCGGAAGCCGTCATGGCGGGGCCAATTCAGGCCGTCCTAGCCAGCGGCGGCCTTCGAGCCTCGCGCGGCGTGCTGGCTGTGGCGGTGGTGCGCGGTTCCTGCTAAGTGTCTATGGCACGATCGACGTTGACATGGGCCGCCGCCTGGACCTCGGCCTCGCCGCCTGAGCACCCACTGATAGGAACCTGCCACCAGTCGTTATGTGTGGTGTTGTCGCTGGTCAGTGGCGTTTACAACCTGCTCTGAGGGCTCGGAGAGGCGCGTGGTGGGACAGCGGTCCGCTGCGGTTGTTAATGCTGGTGCTCTCGCGCTCGCCGGTCAGGATGGCTGGACTTCGTCGAAGACGGCGAGGGCTTGGGTGGGGTCCGGGCTCACGAGGCGTTCCAGACCGGCTGTCGTGATTTTCGCCCATCTGCCGGCCCGTTCCCACATCTGCTCCTCGAAGGCGCGGACGGCCTCGTCCAGATCTCCGGGGCCGGGGGCGGCGGCGATGGACTCGGCGAGTTCTGCGCCTTCCAGCATCGCGAGGTTCGCACCCGCCCCCAATGGGGGCATCAGGTGGGCGGCGTCGCCCAGCAGCGTCACCCCGGGGACGTGGGCCCAGGTGTGGGACACGGGCAGGACGTAGAGGGGGCGGTGGACGAAAGCGGTGCCGTGGCGGAGGAGGTCGGGGACGGGAGCGGCCCAGCCGTCGAAGAGAGCCAGCAGGCTTGATCGCACTGCCTCGGCGTCGGCCAGGTCCAGTTCCGTGTGCCAGTCCAGCGGCGCGCGGAACTGGGCGCCCACCTTGACGTGGCCGCCGCTGTTGCGCTGGGCGACGAGGGCGCGGTTCACGCCGTACACAGCCACGGAACCGTCGCCGATCAACCGGGCGAGGTCAGGGTGGCGGGTGTCGATGTCGTCCAGGGAGGTCTCGACCCGGGTGACGCCGGTGTAGTGCGGCGTCGCGGACGAGATTGCCGGGCGGACTCTGGACCAGGCGCCGTCCGCGCCGATCACGAGGTCGAACGTCTCCTGTCGCCCGTCCGCGAAATGGACGAGCACGCCTGCATGGGTCTGCGGCACTACCTCCGTCACGCGCCGCCCCCATTGGACGTCGAGGGGGCCGAGCAGCAGGTCGCGGAGTTGCCCGCGGTCGATCTCGGGATTGGCCCGTTCACCCGGACGGGGTTTCCAGTCGCGAAGGACGGTCCCGTTCGTGTCCAGGATGCGCATGGCCTGCCCCTCGGGACGGGACAGCTCCTGGAACTCCGTCAGTAGCCCCGCCTTCTCCAGCGCGAGCTGGCCCATCCCTTCGTGCAGGTCCAGCGTGCCGCCCGGGGGACGGGCGTCGGGGGCAGGATCGCGTTCGAGGACGGTGACGGGGTGACCATGGTGGTGCAGGACGCGGGCGAAGGTAAGGCCGCCGGGGCCGCTCCCGATCACGGCGATACGGTGTCTCATGCCGATACACTGTATTTTGTTGTGACGATGTAACGCAACAGTACGATGTAGCCATGACCGTGTGGGACCGGCCGGAGCCGCCGACTCGCCCTCTGCCGCTCGACCGGGAGCGCATCGTCGTCGCCGCCATCGCGCTGGCCGACGAGGCCGGGCTGGCGGCGATGTCGTTGCGCAAGGTCGCCGCCCGGCTGGAGGTCGGCCCGATGCGGCTGTACGGATACATCTCCACCAAGGAAGAGCTGTTCGACCTCGTGGTGGACGAGGTCCACGCCGAGATCCTCCCCGAGGAGCAGCCCGGCGACTGGCGCGAGGCGCTGCGCGCTTACGCCCGCCGCACCAGGCAGGCCGCCCTTCGCCACGAATGGCTGGCCGACCTGCTCGGCGGCCGTCCGACCATGGGCCCGAACGCCCTCGCCGTGACCGAGGCCACGCTGGCCCCGCTCGACGGCCTCACCGACCTCGACACCGCCCTGCGCGCCGTGGAGACCGTCAGCGCCTACCTCACCGGCGCGATCAGGCGCGAGATCGCGAACCTGCGGGCCGAGCGCGCCACGGGCCTGTCCAAGCGCGACTGGCAGCGCGCCTTCGGCCCGTATCTGCGCAGGATGCTGGCCACGGGTCGCTTCCCGGCGCTGACCAAGGCCGTGTACGACGGCACGGAGGTGGACGCCGAGGCGTCCTTCGAGACCGGCCTGGACTGGGTCCTCGACGCCGTGGCCGCCAAACTCGCCCGGCCGCCGGCGTGACGCTCAAGATTTCCAGGTGACATCCGTAACACCGACGCCGCCAGACTGCGCACCTACCTGCTCGACTGGTTCAGCGGCAAGCTCTGACGCCGGACGACCTGTTCCAGGGCCTCATGGGCCGGAAGCGGTTTGGGGTCCCCGGAGCAATCAGCGACAGATGAACGAACCCGTCTTTGACCTGCAATTATCTGGGTTCAGGTGCGGAATCGATCGGTTGGTCGGGCAACAGCCCGGCCAGCGCAGTCCGCACCGCGGCCCGACTTACCCCCTGCGAGCGTGCGAGCGCTGCGATTGAGGCGCTCTGATCCTGGAACGCCGCCCCCTCTCTGCCAGACTGCTGTGAGACATGGGACGAATGAGTCCTCTTGATGCGAAGCAGGGCGAGACAGGACGATTGCGACAGTGACGATGACCCTCGCCGACCAGGCCACGATGACGGGGCAGGATGGTCGGGTGACCGATGAGCAGCCGGGCCGGCCCAAGCGGCGGACGTTCACCAAGGCTTACAAGGCGCGGATCCTGCGCGTGCGGTGACCAGCACCTCGAAGTTCGGGGCGGCCCTGCCGACCGCTGAGGCGGCGCCGAAGGCGATCAGACCGGTCATGAACATCACCCGCCGCCCGACCAGGTCCGAGATCCGGCCCGACAGCAGCAGGCTGCCGAACGCCAGCGAGTAGGCGGTGACGATCCACTGCCGGTCGCCCAGGGAGAAGCCGAGGTCCTTTTGCGCGTCGGGCAGCGCGATGTTCACGATCGTGACGTCGAGCACGTCCATCAGCTGGCCGAGGCAGATCACGGCCAGGATCCACCAGCGTCGCGCGTGCGACCGTGACGCGGCCGTGGCGGTGGCCGTCTGGGTCTCAGCCACGCGGGGCTCCGTCGGGGTGCACCTGGCCGTCGCGGAACAGCCCGCCGGTCGGGCCGTCTGCGTCGAGGGTGGCGGCCCACACGACGCCGCGCGCGCTTTCGGCGGCGGGGCGGTCCGTGTCGTCGTCACCGCGTTCGGGGTGGGTGGCGGTGTCGCCGGGGTCGACGGCGTTGACCAGGATCGGGGTGCCGGCGAAGGCGCGGGCTAGGACGGTGGTCAGGGCGTTGAGCATGTACTTGGCCATCGAGTGCGCCGGGGCGCGCAGGCTCGCGCCGAGATCGAGCCCGGCGGCGATCTGCAGGGCCGACAGGCTGGAAACGTTCACGATCCGCGCGGCGGGCGCGGCGGTCAGCAGCGGCGTCATGGACTGGACCAGCCCCCACGGGCCGATCACGTCGATCTCCATCGCCGAGCGGACCGCGTCCAGGTCGGCCCCCAGCGCGGAAAGGGTCCTGAAGTCGGGCATGTCGCTGGCGTTGTTGATCAGAGCGTCCAGGTGGCCGAAGGTGCGGGTGAGGTGGTCGGCGGCCTCATCCATGCTGGCCTGATCAGTCAGGTCCAGGCGCAGGGCGGTTGCCGCGTGCCCAGCCTGGCGCAGTTGCTCGGCCAGCGGCTCGGCGCGGGTGACGTCGCGGGCGGTCAGGACGACGTGGTAGCCGAGTTCGGCGAGTTGGCGGGCCACGGCGAAGCCGAGCCCGGCCGCGCGGCTGGTCCCGGTGATCAAAGCGGTCTTGGTGGTCATGGTGGTGTGCCCCTTTCGGGTAAGTTAACGAACTTTGTTCATTAGGTATGAACTTAGATCTATATAGCGAACTTAGTTCGTGTCAAGTTAGGGTGACCCTCATGGCTCCAGACCCCAAGCAGCGCCGGGCGGCCCGGCACGCCCAGCCCGGCGCAGCGACCGAGGCAGCGACCACACCTTCCGCGGCGCGCAAACCCCCCATCACGGTCGACCGGATCACCGACGCCGCCTTGCAGGTCGTGGCCACCCAGGGGTATGACGCGTTGACGATCCGCAGCGTCACCAGCGCGCTCGGCACCGCCCCGTCCTCGCTGTACGCCCACATCGTCAACAAGGCCGACATCGACGACCTGCTGATCGGGCGGTTGTGCTCGGAGCTGGTACTGCCCAAGCCCGATCCGGCGCGGTGGCGTGAGCAGATCCGAGACGTGTGCGCCCAGATCCGCGACCAGTACCTGAGGTACCCGGGCATCTCCCGGGCCGCGCTCGCGATGGTCCCGACCAACCTGGAAACCTTGCGGGTGAACGAGGGGATGCTCGCGATCCTGCTCGCCGGGGGCATCCAGCCGCAGACCGCGGCCTGGGCCATCGACGCCCTCTCGCTCTACGTCGCCGGCTACGCGCTGGAGACCTCCATGGTCCAACAGCGGCAGAAAGACCCGGACGCGACCTGGGTCCTGACCCAGGACCAACTGGTCGACCGCTTCAACGCCCTGCCCCAGGCCGCCTTCCCCAACACCAGGCGGTACGCGACCGAACTCACCTCCGGCACCGGACACCAGCGCTTCGACTTCGCCCTCGCGCTGCTCATCGACAACCTCGCCCGGCAGGCACCACCCGCCTGATCACGGTGAGCGGATCCACCCACCGGCTCCAGACGAGGAGATCAGACCCACCCCGCGCCCCCGGGCGTTCATCTAACGAACGTCTGATGAACGTCGGCGGGAGCGCGTCTGGGTGAGCCGCCGTGTCTCGTCAAAGCGTTCATCTTGCCGTTCATTTTCCGGTAGCGCTCAGCTACCCCTCACGGCACGTTTGATGAACGGAGGGCGCTCTTTCCATGGCGCTCATCGGCCTGGTCCGGGTCAGCACCGACAAGCAGAACACCCAACGGCAGCACGACGCCCTCGACCCCATCTGCTGGAAGGTCTTCGAGGAGAAGACCAGCGGCAAGCTCGCCACCGACGACCGGCCCGCGCTGCTGAACGCGCTGTCCCACACCCGCGACGGCGACCTGCTGACCGTCCAGGAGGTCGACCGCCTCGGCCGCAACCTCCTGGAAGGACTCATCGTCCTCAACGACCTGTTCCAGCGCGGCGTCGGCGTCAAGGTACTGGAAGGCATCGCCGCCGGCGAGCACACCGCCCTGCGCGGACCGGGCACGGGCTGGGACCTGCACGAGTACCGCCACTCCGCCCTGACCCATCTCGGCGAACAGGGCGCCTCGCTGTTGATGCTGATGGCGAAGTCCCACCACAAGAAGCCGGAGAACGTCCGCCGCTACTTCAAGCCGTCCCCCGAGGCGATTGCCGAGCTCACGAGCTTGCTCGCGCCCGGCGCCAGCGACCGCTGAGCCGTGTTCCTTGATCCTTCTCGGTGGCAACGGCGGAGGCGGACAGGAGCGTCGCAGCGGCGAGGCTGCCCCAAAGGGCGGCCGGGCCGTGGGGTGCGAGAGCGGTGATGACCGCCGGGGAGACGGCGAGGCCGAAGCCCGTGGAGAGCTGGAAGCGGGCGAGGGCGCGTCCCAGGACATGGGCCGGGGCGATGGCGGTGACGAGCGCGGTGGCGCTACCGGCATAGATGATCTCGCCGATGGTGCAGACCACGGACACCGTGGCGACGGCCGGGGTACCCCAGCCGTGTCCCAGTGAGGTGGCCGCGAGGAAGCCGAGGTAGGACGCGGTGACCACCACGCCGGCGATTGCCAGCACGGACCGGCGGGGGAAGCGGGACATCAGGACGGTGACCGGAACCTGCAGGGTGACCACCATCACCGTGTTGGTCACAAAGATGGCCGCCGGCCACATCGGGGAGGCGTGCATCTGCGTCACCAGGACCAGAGGGAGCGCGATTTCGGTGACGTTGAGGCAGAAGGCGTAGATCACGTTGGCGGCCAGCAGCGCGCGCATCCGGGGTGCGGGCTCGTCGTCGTTGTCCTTGGCCGCGGCAGCGGCTGGATGCGCGTGTAGGTGGACCGACCACGCCAAGGCCGCCGCGGCGAGGTAGGCGAGCCCGGTGACGGCTGCCAGCGCCTGCAATGCGGTGGTGCCGCCCGCCAGGCATGCGGTGGCGAGGAGTCCACCGGCACCTAGGCCGGCGTTGCGCAGGGCGCGGCCCCCTGCGAGGGCGGCGTCGCGTTCGCGGCCGTGGGCGACCGTGGCCACGAGGGCGGCGTGGGCGGCCGGCCATGCCTGGTTGCCGATGCCGAGGAAGAGCGCCGCCGTCGCGAACAGCCAGACGTGCCTCGCTGGGGTGGCCAGCAGCAGCGCCACGCCCAGCACCCGCACCAGCATCGACGCTGCCACGACCGTGCTGCGTGCGCCCCGGTCCAGCCATCGGCCCACCGCGGGCATGCATACCAGACCCATGACGGCGCCGACCGTCATGGCGATGCCGGTGACCGACGCGGACAGCCTCAGCACCGTCACCCCGTAGAGCAGCAGAAAGGGCCGCAGCAGGCCGGTGCCGAGCGCGTCCACGGCCAGGGCGACGGCATAGCGGGGGCCTCCGGAGGCACGGACGAGGGCGCGGGGCTGGATCTTGGTGGTGGTTGCCATGGCGTCAACGGTGCGTTCGGCCGCCGGGCCGACTATGTCGGTTGACGGACACCGTCAATCGACGCGGTCGTCGGCCATCCGACCAGCGATGATGAGCGGATGACGTTGAGGATCGACATCGGCGGCCTGCCGTCCGGGCGACTGCGGTTCGCTGCCTCCCCGCTGGCCGAGCTGACCGCGATGCTGCACGTGCTGGCCGAACCCGGGCATCACCCGCAGCTCGCCGGCTGGGCCGGGGATGTCTGGGCTGGGCTGCGGCCGGAGCTGGCCGAGCGGCTCAGGGAGGCGGAGTTCCTCTGGCGTTCCTCACGAGCCGACTTCCTGGTCCCCGCTCGTCCCCGGCAGACCCTCGCCGAGGAGTTGGACGACGTGGACCGGATCGACGATGAAACCTATGTGACCGCCGCGCTCGTCACCACGTGCGGCAGCAACCGGGTCCACTTCGCCGCGCCGTCGCCGCTCGCCGACGCGACGGCGCGCGAGCGGGCCCTGGACCTGGCCCAGGCCCGCGGCGCGCTCCAAGAGGCATTCGCGGAACGGCTGCTCGCGGACCCGGCCGTCGTGCGGGCGCGGGTGCGTCACACCCTCGAACTGTGCGCCGAGTCCTTCTTCGACGCCGCCTGGACGGGCGTCGCCGTGCAACTGGCCACCGACCTGCGCCTGAAGAACGACCTGCTGAAGCGCCAGGGCATCGGGGCGGCACTCGCATCGGTCTCCAGCGCGGTCACCCTGGCACCGGACGGCAACTGCATCATCGTGGACAAGCTGCAGGACAACGCGACCGCCGCCCACGGCACCGGGGTCACCTTCATCCCCAGCGTCTTCGGCCGCCCGCACCTGGTGGTGGTCCACGCACCCGGGTGGCATCCGGTGGTGCAGTACCCCGTCGCCGAGCCGAGTCCGGCGGAGCCGGTCTCTCTGGAGACGGTTACCCTCCGGCTGGAGGCGCTCTCGCATCCGGTACGGCTGCGGCTGCTGCGCACCCTGGCCCGCGGCCCGCACACCACCGGCGAGCTGGCCCACGCCTGGGAACTTTCACCCCCGGAGGTCTCCCGCCACCTCGCCGTCCTGCGCCGCGCGGGCCTGCTCACGGCCCAGCGGCACGGTCGTTACGTCCGCTACACCCTCAATCCGCCCAATCTGACGGCGCTGGGGGCCGACCTGCTGGCGGCCGTACTGCGCTGAGTAGCTTCGGTCTGCCAGAACGCGGGGTGACCGCCGCCTTCGCAACATCGTCCGACTCGGCAGGCCGCCGAGCAGTACCGGCGCGGCCGCCTGCTGACCTCGGGCAGCCAGCGGTCGCGCTGGCTGCACCGCCGAACGCTCCCCCCTGGCCAGACCCCGGGGGCTTCCTGTCCGGCCGTGCGGGCCAGGGCCTGTCACTTCTCGTCGGTCGCGTCAGGGTCGCGAAGCGGACGCAGGCCGCCGGGCACGTCGGGGAGCTGGAAGGAGTACCGGCCGAGCATGTTGATGTGGTGCCGGACGAACGGGGAGAGGCGGGCCACGTCCTCGTCACGAACGTCGAAGCCCTCCGCCCGCAGCTGGTTCACCGCGGCATCCATGTACCGCGTGTTGAAGAGCACGAGGGCATTGAGGACCAGGCCCAGGGCGCCGATCTGGTCTTCCATGCCGTCCTGGTAGCGCTGGTAGAGCTGCCCCGAGCGGCCGTGGAAGATCTTCCGGGCGAGGGCGTGGCGGCCCTCCTGGAGGTTCGCCTGGCTCTTGATCTGGCGGCGGTAGCCGGGTTCGTCGGCCAGGCGCAGGATGTGCAGGGTCTTGGCGATCCGCCCGTAGTGTGGGATCGCGTCGCCGAGCGGCGTGGGGCGGCCATCGCGGGACAGTATGCGGATGACGTCGTACGCGCGCACGGCGCCGGTGTGGATGGATCCGATGATCCGAAGGATGTCCTCCCAGTGCCGTTCGATCCTGGCGAGGTCGACCCGGCCGCGGGCCGCGTCCTGGAAGGCGCCGTAGTCGGCGGTGCGGTCGATGCGCCACATCTTCTGGTCAGGTAGGTCCGCCAGCTGCGGTGCGTACGCGAACCCGGCCAGGGTGAGCAGTCCGAAGACGACGTCGCTGTAAGAAGCGGTGTCGGTGACGATCATCTCGGGGCGTTTGCCCCCGTCGCGGTCGTAGAGGACGTCCAGCACGTACAGCGAGTCGCGCGGGGTGCCGGCCACGACCTTCCCGCCCAGCCCGGCGGCCTTTTCGTTGATCATGTTGAGCCAGGTGGCGCCGCCCCGGCGGCCGAAGTACTTCGGGTTCGGCCGCGCGTACACGCTCGGCACGGGTACCACGAACCGCATCCCGTCGACGGAGGCGACCAGGCCGCCGCCCCACGCCTGTGCGAGGCCGATGGACGCCTGGTGCTCGATCAGCGTGGCGTTCGCGGCCCGGTACGTCGCGAGCCGCAGATACGTCTGGTCGACGTGGGACAGCCGCCCGTACTTCAGCGCGTCGACCCCACCGATGACCGGCGTGTAGCCGACGTTGCAGCTGTGCGCGACCAGGAGCGCGGCGATCGTCACGTGCAGGTCCTTCAGCCGCGCCTCGCCGCCGGTGACTGAGGTGAACGCCTGGTCGGCACCGGTCCACGAGAACACCTCCAGCAACACCTCCGGCAGGTCCACGCGAGGCAGCATCGCGTTCACCGCGGCCCGCAGGTCCAGCAACGAGGCCGGTTCGGGCTCCGGCTCCAGCGCGGCGATCGCGGCGGCCAGCTCGTGCCCGGGGCACGACCGCCTCGATCCGCTCCCACATCGCCTCGAAGGTCTCCACCTGTGGCCCAGTCACCTCGCCGGTGTCGGTGTCGGTGTCGGTGTCGACCAGCTCGCTCGTGGTGTCGAACACGACCTGGAACGCGGTTGCCAGCTTCGCCGAGGCCCGCTCGACCCGCGGCAGCGTCTTCATCTTCTCCTTGACCGTCTCCCGCTCCGCCTTGGCCAGCAGCTTCGTCGCGATCAGTATCTCCAGCAGGTCCAGCGCGTCGTCCACGGCCCGGGTCGTCAGGTAGACGGTGGTGGCCAGCAGCGTCGCCAGACGGCGGGAATCGCCGTGTCGGCGCAGCAGCGACGCCTTGCCGTCCACGCCGTACCGGGACAGCTCCGCCAGCCGCCGTGGCGGGATCGCCGAGACGTCCAGGTCTCCCATCCCGAGGGCGGCTATCTCCTCCGCCCGCTGGAGCGACCACTTCATCTGCGGGCCCGATACCCGCACCGGACCGCGCCGCAGCCGATCCAGCTCCGAGACCCGCTCTCCGGGCGGCACGGTCAGCAGCGAGTCCAGCACCGCCCGCTGCCCGACATTCAGCAGCCCGTACAGGGTGTCCCACAGCCGCTGGTTCGCCGCCTCACGCACGGACGCGACCAGCCGGGTCAGCGTCGTCACTCCGGGCAGCAGCACGCGGCGCTCGCGCAGCCAGCCGACCGCCGCGTCGAACAGCGCCTTCGGCCCCTCGCCCGTCGTCCAGGCCCGCGCATCCACCCACGCCCGCAACTCGGTCTCCGCCTCGGCGAACTCCCGGTACTCCAGGACCCGCCGCAGCTCCCGCACGTGCTCCAGCCGGGTGTTCTCCCGCTCGCCGTACGCCTTCAGCACCGACGCGTCCGTGATGTCGAGCTGCTCGGCGAGGTAGTCCACCACCTCCACCGGCACGTCCGTCGGGTCGTCCAGGAACACCCCGAGATACCGCGCCGTCGTCAGCTGCACCGCGAAGCCCAGGCGGTTGTGCGCCCGCCGCTTGCCCTCGATCAGCTCCCGATCCGCGTCGTCCAGGAAGAAAAACCGCTCCAGCGCGGCACATGTCGCTCACGCCATCGCAGGCGGACAGACACCCGGCCTGCTGCATGCCGCCCCGTCAAGGGGGAGACAGTTCCTCAGCAACGCAGCACACGCCGCGGCAGTAACCGGCGTCCAAGCGACCTACGCCGTAGCCGGAGCCGTCGGCATCCTCGCCAGCCTGCTCGTGATCGTCCTCATGCGACCCCCCAGAACTCACGCCGCCCGCCAGGACGAGCGCCCGCCCATCCCACAGCCGACGCGGCGCTGACATTCCTCAGCCACCGCTCGGCCTTTGTGCCGAGCGGTGGGTTGGGGCCGTGGTCATATCCGGCCGAGAATTCCCGCTAAGCCGTGCTCTTGGGACCTGACGTGCGGCTGCGGGGCGGATTAGGGAGGTCTTGGCGTACGTTCCGGTTCCGTCGCCTGGGCGTGTGCGGGAGTCCAGACTACCTAAAGTTCCCTATCACTCCCTTAATCACATACATTAGGGAGCGATGGATGACAAAATGTATTCGGTCGAGGCGGTCGCGGACCTCCTCGGACTTCATGTGCGCACGGTGCGCGGCTACATCCGGTCCGGCCGGCTCAAGGCGGTCCGGATCGGCAAGCAGTACCGCATCGCCCGTGCGGACCTGGAGGAGCTGACCGGGAAGCCGGAGTCCGCGACCGAACGACCCGCCGCCGCGCTGGTCGAGGTGTCGAGCATCGTCCAGGTCGACGACGTCGACCGGCGCACGGCGGACCGGCTGAGCACGTTGGTTCTGAGCGCCGCGCAGAGCGGCTCCGACCCCGGCCAGCCGCTGCACATCCAGGTCGTCCACGAAGAGAAACGGCGCATGAAGATCGTGATTCTGGGCGGCGCGGCGGCGACGGCCGAGGTGCTGCAACTGATCGAGGCCGTGCTCGGCGAGGGCGGCCTGCTCGGGAGGGAGGCCGATGGTGACTGACGTGGTGCAGGAACGA
This sequence comes from Actinoallomurus purpureus, assembly GCF_024055795.1. Classification (GTDB taxonomy): domain Bacteria; phylum Actinomycetota; class Actinomycetes; order Streptosporangiales; family Streptosporangiaceae; genus Actinoallomurus; species Actinoallomurus purpureus. The sequence continues at coordinate 675,979 of NZ_JAMXMY010000001.1, forward strand.
GCCGGGGTTCCGGTGCTGGTGTGCGACCCGGACGGTCCGCTGATCGCCACCATGGACGACGCGCTGGATCTGATCGGCTCGAGCTGGACCGACCAAGGCGTCGAGGTGGTGGCGGTGCCCGCGGACCGCCTGGATGAACGGTTCTTCTCGCCGGGCACCCGTTTCGCGGGCGAGCTCATGCAGAAGTTCGTCAACTACCGGCTGAAGCTCGCGGTCGTCGGCGACATCTCCTCATATCTGGCGGCCAGTTCTGCTCTGCGCGGGCTCGTCCGCGAGTCGAACAGGTCCGCCCACGTGTGGTTCGTTACGGATCTCGACGCACTCGACGCGCGACTGGCGGTGCAGGCGTCATGACCATGATCTACAAGTCCGAGGTCGGTGGACGCGAGCTCCTCGACCACTACCGGCAGGTGCTGGACGCCTGGCCGGTTCCGGCCGAGCACGTACGGGTGCCGACTCGGGAGGGCGAGACCTTCGTCCTCGTCTCCGGCCCGCAGGACGCGCCGCCCCTGGTGCTGCTGCACGGCTCGGGCGCGAACGCGTCGATGTGGTGGGGAGATATCGCCACCTGGTCTCAGCACTTTCGCACGTACGCTGTCGACCTCGTCGGAGAGCCTGGTCTGAGCGCGCCCTCGCGTCCCGCCCTGGACTCCGACGCCGTGTCACTCTGGCTGGACGACGTACTGGAAGGGCTCGGGATCACCGACGCCGCGTTCGTCGCCATTTCCCTCGGCGGCTGGATGGCCCTGGACTACGCCATCCGCCGTCCAGAACGAGTGACTCGCCTGGCGTTGATGTGCCCCGGCGGCGTGGGGCGGCAGAAGGTCGGCTGGATCTTCAAAGCCCTGCTGACCCGTCCGTTCCGGCGCGGCGGACTGCGCGAGTCGGTGATGGCTGTTGCAGGCCTGGACGCGGAGAAGGACCGGCAGGCGCTCGACGCCGTCGTCCTGACGTTCACGCACTTCAACCCGCGCAGGGAAAAGCTCCCGGTGTTCCCCGACGACGCGTTGCGCGGCCTCGCCATGCCCATACTCGTCATCGTCGGCGGCCGTGACGTCATGTTCGACTCCCGCCAGACCGCGCGGCGCGTCCGTGAGTGCGTCTCGCACTCGACCGTGAACCTGCTCCCCGAGGTCGGTCACGCCATCTTCGGCCAGGCCGAGCCGATCGCCGAGTTCCTCCGGGCCTGACGTAAACCCTGTGGCACCCTCCGAGCAGAGGACGCCACAGGGTTTACCTCAACAGTTCCACCCGAACGTATTTCACGCGCCACCGTCACCGAGGCCGGCACCACCTTCATGCTTCACCCGTGACGCCGCGTACGCCGCGGCCGTGATGTGACCGGTGGCACCGCTTCCGGCAGCCGATACTCACCCCGTTGGTGGTGCGTGAGCAATTGAGTGAGCAGGCGGGTCAAGGTCTGCCTGTCCTCGGCCGGAAGCGGTCCGAGTAGGTCGTCCTGCACCTTGTCAAGTGCTCGGTCCATACGTCGCAGTTGCCGCTCACCCGCCGTGTTGAGGGTCACCATGTTGCGCCTTCGGTCATCCGGGTCCGGCGTCCGCTCGACGAGACCCTGCTCGGCCAGCTCGTTGATCGCCGCCACCACGTCGCTGCGGTCCATGCTGCACCGGCGGCCAAGCTCGGCCTGACTGGCCACCCCGAACTCGTCCAGCGCGGCCAGGATCCGGTAGTGGTACCCACGCGCACCCACCCCGCCGAAGCCGTCAGACGCCAACCGGTGGGCGTGCACTGCCAGCTGGCCGAGCAGCCAACTCGGCTTCGCGGTCAGGCGTGCGGGGGTCTGTTCCACGGCAGCCACCCTACATCGTTGGCGTAACCAATGAATCTGTGTATCGTTGGCGATGCCAATGTTGGAGACGCCAACGAAAGAGGATGTCATGTCCACGGATACCCTGATCGCCGACCGTCTCGAGATCGCCGACCTGTTCACCCGCTTCGCGCGCCTGCTGGACGAGGAGCGGGTGAAGGATCTAGACACCGTCTTCACCGACGATGTGGCGGTGCACTCGCCGCGCGGGGGCGAACTCCGCGGCATCGACAAGGTCCTCGGCTTTATGCGACAGGCTGAGGTCGAGGGGCAGCACACCCAGCACACGACCACTGACCTGCTGGTGGACGTCGACGGCGACCAGGCGACTGCCTCGGCGAACTCGATCGTGTACTACTACCGCGACGGCCAGGCACCCCACTTCACAGGCGGCCTGCGACAGTACTACACCGCAGTACGGACGCCGGCGGGCTGGCGAATCCGCGAGGTGCGGATCATGCCCGCCTGGACACGCGAGAACTGATCTCTCTCCGGGAAGCTGCCGACACCACGGGAGTGGGGCACGCCCCACCGGCAAGCACGTCGTCTGGGTAGCGGTCGGATGGCGCTTGGGGGCGTAATCGGTCAATTACGCCCCCGCAGCGGATGGGTACCGGAATCCATCTCGAACGGACGACCCGATGACGAAGCTGTTCGTCACCATGCTGGCGGGCGTGCTGGAGTTTCAGCGGGACATGATCTCGGAGAACACCCGCGAGGGCGTGGCCGCCGCGGCCGCGGCCGGCAAGACGCTGGGGCGACCGGCCGCCCTCGACGCGCGGGCCGCGGCGGCCGTGGTCACCGCGGCCCGCGCAGGGACCGCCATCAAGGTCCTCGCGCGGGAACACGGTGTCGACCCGCGCACCATCCGCCGGACCCTCGACGCCGCCGGTGCGCGCGAACTCTCCCACGACGTACAGCCAGACCCGCCCAAGCACGTGCCGGACAACCGGCCGACGACGCTCGACGTTCCCGGGCTGCTCGCCGAACACCTGCAGAACGCCCCGGACGACACGGTCCGCGACGCACTGCCGGATGGGTGGGTCATCCGCCGAGGGCAGGGCTACTCCCTGCGCCTCCCCGCCCCGCTCACCGTCCACCAGGCCGCACTCCAGTTGTGCGCGGCCCTTGCCGGGGACGGGGCCACCCCGGCCGGCCGCAAGGCGTACCGCACGTACGCCGACCGGGTCGAATCCGCCATGCGGACTGGTTGTCGCCGCTGACCAGGAGACACACGCCGCACTGCTGAAGATGATCAGCGATCCGATCTCATCTGGCCGGTAGACCGGTCCTCGCCGGACATCGTCGCAGGTCAGACATATATCCGAACGTACGCCAAGAGCCTCATGGGCCGAGAGCCATCAGCACTACCAGTGAGCTGCGAGAACGGACCTAGCGTACGTTTTCGTTCCGCCACACTCTGACCCCCGACGCCTTTCCATGAACGGTCATGGGCGGCGCGTCCCCGCCGCCGTGATCAAGTGTCCGCGCTCGTAGCGGCCGATCCACCGCGGGCACACTGATTTTCCGGGCCGCTGCCGCATCGGGGAAAGCGCGAGCCGGTTGCGGGTGATACCCATGTGACCGCCATCCACGCCATGGAAAGGCACCACATGACAGGGGACCCCCCGCCCGACCCGGCCGAGCGTTTCGACGAGGTCTTCGACGTCTACTTCGCCGAGATCCACCGGTACGCGGCCAAGCGGCTCGGTCCGGACGCCGCCGCCGACGTCGCGGCGCAGACGTTCCTGGAGGCGTTCCGGCACCGTCGGCGTTACGACCCGATACGCGCGGGCGTGCGCACCTGGCTGTACGGCATCGCGACCAAGGTGATCAGCAGACACCAGCGGACCGAGACGCGCGCGCTGCGGGCACGCGCCCGCCTCGGCCCGGGCCGCCACGCCGAGGAGCACACCGAACGGGTCGATTCGCGGGTCAGCGCCGAGGGACTTCGCGGCGAGCTCGCCGGGGCGATCGCGGCGCTGCCGCGCGGGCAGCGCGACGTGCTGCTGCTCGTGGCCCTGGCCGATCTCAGCCACGACGAGGTCGCGGCGGCGCTGGGGATCTCCTATGGCACGGTCGGCTCCCGGCTGAACCGTGCCCGAACCAAGCTGCGCAAGGCGCTGGGCGGAACCAATCCGATGCTCACTTTGGAGGAACAGCATGGATGAGGTGCGGATGGTCCGGGACTTCTATCCCGAGCCCGCCCCGCCCACCGCCCGGGAGGTCGCCCGGGCGAAGGCACTGCTGAACAAGCCGCCGCGCCGTTCACTGCCCCGGCTGCGGTGGGGGCTGGGCGGCGTGGTCGCGGCGGGCGCGGCGGCGACCGTGGCGATCACGCTCGTCGGGGGGAACACCTCCGGCGGGGGGAACACGCCCACGCCGCTGCGCACGGTGAACCTGGGCCCCAAGGGGGCGATCCTCGCGGCGGCGGAGAAGGCCGAACAACAGCCGACCGGCAACTACTGGTACACCGACATCGTCGCAGGCCAGTCCTACATCATGCGCCCGAAGACCGGGACCTACGCGATCACCGGTGCGGCCGACGAGTCGTTCCACTGGACCGGCGCGAAGCCCGGCATGGGGGAGGTGTACCACGGCCGCGACCTGCCGGCCCACCCGCTGACCAAGCAGGACGCGGCGCTGTGGCGCAAGGCCGGGTCGCCGTCGAGCTTCCGCGTCTGGTCGAACGACCACTACTACACCTATGCCGCCAAGGGAACGAAGTGGAGCGCGAACGGTCCGGAACGCGGCATCGACCCGCGTGGCGGCGGGGACTTCCTGGGCAAGTCGGTAAAGGACCTGCAGAACCTGCCGACCGACCACGCCAAGCTCGCCGCGATGTTCCTGAGCGAAACGGAGATGAGTAAGGCGCTGGGCCAAGCGGGGAAGAAGCTGTCGCCCGAAATGGAACAACGCCTCCGGCAGGCCGAGCCCTACTTGAAGATCTCAAGGGTGGCGGGGATCCTGGGGCAATCCCCGGTCCCGCCGAAGGTACGGGCCGGCCTGATGCGGGCGCTGGCCACCCAGCCGGGCATCCACGCCATCGGCCGCGACACCGACCCGCTGGGCCGCCCGGGCGTCGCACTGGCCTCCGACGAACGCACCGTGACGGTCACCGGCGAGTACGGCGGGCCAAAGGCCGAACAGGGGACCTACCGCTACCGCGCAGTGATCATCTTCGATGAACGAACCGGCGCGGTGCTGTCCCGGCAGAACGAGCTGACCAGGCCCGGCGGCCCGTACGCGGAGATGAAGCCTGGCTTCATCATCGAGTACCAGGCCGTCCGCTCGACGAACTGGACCGGCACCAAGCCGAAGCCCTCGGCCGAACTACCCTCCTTCGGCTAACCCTTCGGCCGCTCCATCAGCCGGGTCTCGACGCCGTCCAGGACGGCCTCCAGGCCCACGGTGGAAGGGCCATCCAGTGCCTCGTCGCTCTCGTTCGCCCAGACCTGGCGGGCGGGGGTGGCGAGGCGCGGCCGTTCAGCGGCCGGGCGCTCCGGCCGGTGACTCGCGCGACGCGTGACCGGCCCGTTCGCGCAGGCGGTCCATCTCACGCCATTCCGGCCGCAGTCCGGTCAGGTTCGTCGTGAGGAAGTACGCGGTGCCGCCGGCCAGCAGTACGGGCACCAGCCCGCACGCCGCCACCGCCGCCCCCGCGATCAGGCCGCCGAGAGGGATGCCCGCCCAGGCCAGTGAATCGCCCAGTGCCCTGACCCGGCCGAGAAGCCGGCGCGGGATTCGTTCGAAGGAGATCGCTCCCAGGATCGGGTTCAGGAAGCCCGCGCCGAACCCGCCGGTGGCGAACACCGCGAGAATCGCCCACATCGGTGCGTGGGAGGCGAGGATCAGGAATGGTGGTGCGCCGGCGATCAGGAACGCGGTGAAGAAGACCAGACGCCGGCGCATCCGGTGTGCGATCGCGGCGGCGACCAGGCTCCCGAGAAGCGCCGCCCCACCGTGGGCGCCGCTGTTCAGACCGATCGCGGCGGCTCCGTTGCCGGAGTCCTTGGCCCACACGGGCATGAGCACCGTGGTGAACGCCGCATCCAGCAGGTTGGTGATCCCCACCATGACGCTGATGGCGAGCAGCAGCGGCTCGCCGCGCAGGAAAGCGAATCCCTCACCGAAACGCCGCCAGTACCCCGGCTCCGTCTCCGCGTCGGCGGATCGGGCCTGTTCCGCCGCGTGTCCCACGCCGCGCGGCAGTACCAGGGCGGTGATCGCCGATCCGAGCGCGAAGCAGCCGGCGTTGAGCACGAGCCCGGTCAGCGGACCCAGCAGCGCCACCAGGGCACCTCCGGCCGCTGGGCCGAGCGTGGAGGCGAGCCGCGCGGTCGCTCCGGCCAGGCCCGTGGCCTTCTCCATCGGTATGCGGCTGCGCTCGGCCGCCGCCGGGACCATGATCTCCTTGGCCAGGTCGCCGGGGCCGCGTGCCGCGCCGATCAGCGCGACCAGGGCCAGCAGCACCGGAAAGGTGAGCCGGCCCCAGGAGTGGAGCAGGGGAATCGCGGCGGCGGCGCTCGCGCTGGCCAGGTCGGTGCTCCAGGAGACGACCCGCGGGCCCGCCCGGTCCACCAGCGGCCCGGTCAACGCCTTGACCAGCACGTACGGGGCCATCTCGCAGAACGACACCAACCCGGTCCGCGTGGCGCTACCGGTCGTGACGAGCACGAACCACGGTAGTGCGATGGCCGATACCCGGGTGCCGGTCAACGACACCGCCATCGCCGCGAGCAGCCCACCCAGCGGCCGCAACGGCCGCTTTCCCGATACGCCGTCGGCGCCCGTCACGATCTCCCCGTCGCCGCCGCTTCAGTCTTGGTGATCACCGTAGATCACTGCGGCAATGTCCCTCAATTGACCGGTTCCTGAACAAGGTGGCAGGGGATCGGCCGTCGACCAGGCAGATCGGCGAGGGTCTGCGAAGTCCGCCGGAGATCCGCCGGGACCAAGGGGCCACGGCCAGGAGCGCCCAGGCGTTGCCCTTGGCCCTCCACTCGGGTCCGTGCGACCAAGTGAAAAGTAGCTCTGCATAGTCGCGGTTACTGTGGGTCGTCGGTTGCGCCCAGCAGGTCGGCCACAGCTCGCATTAGGGGTCCAGCCAAGGTGCGTGCAAAAGGGGCCATGACGTGATCTTGGAGCGGTGACACACCAGTTCACGGCCGTTCTTGGGCCTGTAGTCGGTCGCGCTGGTCGCGGGTGAGAGGCTGGAGCACGCGGGCCGGGCGAGGGCGGGGGATCTCTTCGGTTTGGAGGACGCCGAAGTCGGCGTTGGCCTGGGCGACGGCTTCGGGGTATGCCTGGCGCTTCTCGTGTTCGGCGAGCGCCCGGTAGATGCTGGCGAGGCCCCGTTCTGACCCTTGCGCTTGCCGGTGGGAATGATCAGATCGGGGCGGATCTGCTCGACGGACTCGCCGTTCGCGCGGCGCCGCAGCACGGTGTAGAGCATGTCGTCAGTGATGACGGATGGTCGGCCGCCGTGCTTGCCCTTGCGGGCGGCGGCGTCGAGTCCTTCGAGGGTGGCTTCGCGGATGTTCTCGCTTCAGCGTTCCTGTGGGGGCGAAACATGGACGCCGAGGGCAAGATCGGCGTGTGTTCGGGCGTCGGCGGACCAGTGGGGGGCGTTCCACTGGTCGGCGATGGCGGCGGCCTGGGCGAAGTGGGCGGCGGCCTCGTCGTCGCGGCCGAGGAGGAGGGCGAGTTCGGCGAGCGTGTGGGCGACCGGACGCAGGGCCAGCGACAGGCTCTCCGTGCCGGCCGGGGGACCGTCGCGGTGGGGGAGCAGGTCCGCGTAGATCTCCGCGGCGGCGTCGCGGTCGTTCAGTGCGACGATCGCCATCGCGCGCAGGCTAGTCAGGAAGGTGAAGAAGAAGTCGGGCCGGATCGGGCTCGGTGACGTGCGGGCCCGGCGTGCCTCGTCGCTGCGGCCGGCGGCGTGGAGGGCGAGCGCGAGCAGGTCGGCGACCATCGGGCCGAGCGCCTCGTGGAGAGCGCGCACGTCGTCCAGGTGGTCGCCGAGCGTGCCGTCGTTCAGCCAGATCGCCGCCAGCGCGAGGCGGAGGAAGCCAGCGTGCACCGATCCGGCGCGTTCCATGTGTGCGGTGGCCTCGGTGTAGAGGCGCTGGGCGTCGGTGAACCGGCCCTCGATGAGCACCAGGGTCGCCAGCGCGATCTCGGTGGCGCTGATCGCCTCCGGCATCCGGTAGGCGCGGGCGAGGTCGAGCGCCTCCCCGGTCACGCGGCGCATGGTCGCGGGGTCGTTGGCCGCGGCGGCGTTCGCGGCCTGGTCGATCAGCCCGGTCACGTGGTAGACGGGCAGGTCGTGCTCGACGCCGATCTCCACCAGCTCGCGGGCGTACTCCTCCCGCCCGGGGTCGCTGGCCAGGACCAGGAGCGCTGCGGCCCGGAGGCGGGGATCGGTGGCGAGGTCGAGTGCTTCCCGCGCCGCCGCCATGACCGTCGGATCGTCCTCGCCCACCAGCTCGTTGGCGTACGCGATGAGCAGCCGGGACCGCACGTCGGGGGCGAGACCGGTCCGCTTGAGCAGGCGGCTGAGGCGGCCGACGATGGGACGGTCGACCGTGCCGTACGTGCGGGCCTGCCAGGGGGTGGGCTCGGTCCAGGCGGTGAACGCGGCGATCATCAGGTCGTCGCGGCCGATCGACTCGGCGTACTCCACGGCCTGCTCGCGTGTGTCCCTGGCCGCAGCGACGGCCCCGGCCCTGATCTGCGCGCGCAGCAGCCTGCCGAGCAGGCCGACGCGCTCGTCCGGTTCGCTGGAGTTGGTGACGGCGTCGGTGAGGAGTGCGGCCGCCACGTCGTGGGCGTAGCGCGCCTCGGCCAGTTCGGCGGCCCGTACGCAATAAGCGACGGCCTTCGGTGATCCCGCTCGCGCATAGTGATGGGCGAGCGCCGCGACGTCGCCGGTGCCCTCCAGGGCGGCGGCGATCCGGGCGTGCATCCTGGTGGCCCGCAACCGGGTGAGGTCGGTGACCAGCGTGTCCCTGACCAGCGCGTGAACGAACCGGACGCGCCCGGGCCCGGGTTCGTCGAGCAACCCGGCGATGACGCCCGCGTCCAGCGCGTCCAGCACGCCGTCCTCGTCGGAGTCGGCGGCCTGCACGAGCACGTCCACCGAACTCTCCCGGCCGGCCACCGCCGCCAGCCGCAGGACGGACACGCCGCTCTCGGGGAGCCGTGCCAGCCGGCGCCGCAGCACGTCCCGTACGCCCTCGGGGACCTCGGAGAGCGCGACCAGCGTGCCCTCGCCGGTCAGCAGCCGCGCGCTCTCCCGCACATAGAACGGGTTGCCGCCGGTCCGCTCGGCGATCCCGGCCACGGTCGCGTCGTCGGCCTCACACTCGGCACGTACGAGCTCCGCGACGGCGTCGCCTTTCAGTCCGGGCAAGTCCAGCCGGAGGGGCACGGTGCGGGCGAGGGACCCGAGCGTTTCGGTGAGGCGCTCGCTCTCGTCCGCGCGGTACGCCGCGACGACCAGGATCGGGGCCCGCGCGCCGACGCCGCCGCCGAGCAGTTCCAGCGTGGCGGCGTCCGCCCAGTGGAGGTCGTCCAGGACGACGGCGACCGGCCGGTCGGCGGCGGCCGCCGCGAGCCAGTTCCACACGGCCTGCCGGAGCCGGAACCGCCCGGCCGCCGCGTCATCGTCCACCGGCGCGGAGTCGGAGAGCAGCGGCGCCAGGTCGTCCGCGAACTCTCCCGGAGGAACGCTCACGGCCACCTTCCGCAGCGCCTCGACCCACGCCCACGCGGGCGGCGCGCCGTCCACCTCGGGACAGCGCCCGGCGGCCACGAGCCACCCGTCCTGTCCGAGTCGCGCGCCGAGGTGCTCCAGCAGCGTCGACTTGCCGAGCCCCGCCTCCCCGGTGACGAGCGCGACGCGCGCCCCATCGGCGGTGGCCTCCCCGGCGGCCGCCACCAGTGCCGCGAGCTCGCCCTCCCGCCCCACGAACGTTGTCGCGCGGGGCCCGTTGTTCGGAGGCGGCGGCGCGGTTGCCCAGGGCCGGGGCGTGTCCGCGGGGGGCGGAGGGACGGCCGCGCGGAGGACGTCCGTGCGCTGGGTGAGGATCGCCTCTTCCAGGGCCACCAGGTGCGGGCCGGGGTCGAGGCCCAGCTCGTCGGCGAAGGTGGCGCGGGCGCGGCGGAGCGCGGCCAGCGCGTCGGCCTGGCGGCCGCTGCTCCACAGCGCGAGAGCGTGCATGCGCCAGCCCTCCTCGCGCAGGGGAGCGTCGCGGGTGAGGCCCTCCGCCTCGGGTACCACCGCCCCGGGGTCGCCGAGCCGCAGTCCCGCGGCGATGTGCAGTTCGCGGGCGACCAGGCACAGCTCGTTCAGCCGGGCGGTCTCGGCGGCGGCCCACGGCTCGTCGGCGACCTCGGCGAACGCGGGTCCGCGCCACAGCGCCAGCGCCTCGTCCAGCCGGGCGCGGGTGTCACGGGGATCGGTGAGCGTACGGGCCTCGTCGAGCAGCTCCTCGAAGCGCCATGCGTCCACCGCCCCCGGCGGCAGCCGCAGTGCGTAGCCGGGCGACGCGCTCACCAGCAGGCGGGCCGGGGTCCGCGGCGGGCGGCCGGGTTCCAGCAGGCGGCGCAGGTTCGACACGTACGCCTGCAACGACGCCAGGGCGCGCGACGGCGGTTCGCCGCGCCACAGGTCCTCGACCATCCGGTCGACCGGCACGACTTGCCCGCGCGCCGCCACCAGCAGGGCCAGCACGCCGCGCTGCCGCGGTCCGCCGAGGGGAACGGGCTCGCCGCCGGCCTCGGCCGCGAACGAGCCCAACACCCTGATCAAGACCATGAGGTGACACATCGTACGCGCGGCCGCCGCACGCGTTCCAAGTCGGCTCCAAGTGCCTTCCAAACCCCCGGGAGCAGTCTTGAGCACGTCGAACAGAACAGATGAGGGGGCAGGAACAGATGAGCGTCAACACCCAGGACATGGAGATCGTCCACCGCGCCTTCCGCCGCGAGTCGCGGCTGCTGATGGAGCTCGTCGCGGCGGTCGCCCCGGGCGACACCGCTCGCGCCAAGGTGATCGCCGACCACTTCCGCGACTACCGGCTGGGACTGAAGAACCACCACGAGGGCGAGGACGAGTTGCTGTGGCCGCCGCTCCTGTCCCGGGTAGATCTGGAGGCGGACATCGTCCTGCGCATGGAGGCCCAGCACGAGCGCGTCGCGGCCACGCTGACCAGGCTGGACGCCGCAGTCCCGGCGTGGGAGGCCACCGCCGGAGCCGACGAGCGCGACACCCTCGTGGCGGTCCTCGCCGATCACCGGGCGGTCCTGCTCGAACACCTCGACGACGAGGAGGCCACTCTTCTTCCGCTCGCGGCCGAGCACATCACCGAGCAGGAGTGGGCCGCACAGGGCGACCACTTGGTGGCCAACACGCCCAAGCTCACCCTGCTCACGCTCTTCGGCCTCGTCCTGGAGGACGCGAACCCGGCCGAGCGCGCCACGCTCCTCTCCGCCCTCCCCGCGCCGGTGCGCGGCATCTGGCACGTCATCGGCCGCCCCCGCTACGCCCGCCACATCCGCCGCGTCCGCGCGGCCTGACCAGACCCCAAACCCCACGCACGACTCACCAAGCTCACCGAAGACTCGCAAGGAGAAGAACAATGTCGCTAAAGAAGATCAACACCGTCCTGGCCGCCGCCTTCATCCTCTTCATCCTCTGGTTCGGGATGGAGTTCATCCTGAGCCCGGAGACGACCGCGCCGGGCTTCGGCCTGCCGAGCTGGCCGTCCGGCGACGGCGACGGCTTCCTGATCATCAAGGGAATCCGCGACGTCGTCTTGGCCCTGGTCCTGGGCATCCTGCTGGTGACGGGCCACCGCCGGGCGCTGGGCTGGGTGCTGCTGGTGGAGGCCCTCGCCGCGTACGGCGACATGACCAACGTGCTGGCCCACCACGGCTCCGTGGCCACCGCGCTCGGCGTCCACGGCCTGACCGCGACGCTGATGGTGGTCAACGGCCTGCTGATGATGCGCGAGACCCGCAAGGTCGCGGCCGCTCCGGCGACGCCCGCCCCGCAGCCCGCCTGATTCCATCGCCCCGCAGAGGGCCAATAGGGGATTGAGGGGACAACTCATGCTCAGCAACATCGCCACTGTGCTCGCCGGACTGATCGGCGCCGTGGTGATGCTGGCGATCAGTGTGCTCCTGCTCGTCGCGTAAACCGCGCGGTCCGGCAGGTGCATTTCCGAGAACTTGAAGAGGGAGACGACTATGACGATCAACGATGTGCGCGGTGTCCTCAAGGGGCGCGTGCTCCTGCCTGATGACGACGGCTTTGGGCAGGCGGCCACTGCGTGGAACCTCACCGTCAGGCAGCCGGTCGCGGCTGTGGTGGAGGCCGCGGACGCCGATGACGTGGCGGCGCTCGTGCGATACGCACGGCGGGCGGGTATGACGGTGACCGCGCAGCCGAGCGGGCATGGCGCCTCCGGTGATGTGGAAGGCCTGATTCTGCTGCGTACCGGCCTGCTGAACGAGGTGGAGGTACGCGCGGAGGAGCGCGTGGCTCGGGTGGGCGCGGGCGTGAAGTGGGGGCAGGTACTGGCGGCGGCCGGACCGCTGGGTCTGACCGGCCTGTCCGGCAGCGCGCCGGGAGTCAGCGTGACCGGCTACACCCTGGGTGGTGGGGTCGGCTGGTTCAGCCGCAAGTACGGCTTCGCCTCCGACAGCGTGCGGGCCATCGACATCGTGGACGCCGATGGCGAGCCCGGCCGGGTGACCGCCGAGTCCGATCCCGAGCTGTTCTGGGCGCTGCGCGGCGGTGGCGGGGACTTCGCGGTGGTGACCGCCCTCGAACTCGAACTGTACCCCGTGCCCACCATGTACGGCGGGCGCGTCATCTGGCCGGACCACCTGACCAGAGAGGTGTACGACGCATTCCTGGAGATCACCGCCGAGGCGCCGCGTGAACTCAGTGTCTGGATCAACCGGCTCCAGCCACCTGGTGCGCCGCCGATGGTCACGCTGGATCTGGCCTACCTGGGTGAGGCGGCTCAGGGGGAGGACCTGCTGGCTCGCCTCGACAAGATCGAGGGCGCGATCTCCGACAGCCGCGGCGTCGTCCCGGTTGCCGACCTGGGTGACATCACCGCCGAGCCCACCGACCCGGCCCCCACCATCACTCGTGCCGAGCTGCTCACCGGCCTGGACACGGACGCGGTGGAGCTCCTGCTGGCCAAGCCGGTCGAACCACTCATCAGCATGCAGATCAGGCACCTGGGCGGAGCGCTCGCCGAGCCGGGCGGCGGGGCCGGTGCGAGCGGCGCGGTGGCTGAGCCGTACCTGCTCGGCCTGCTGGGCCTCGGCCTGCCGCACGCGGCCGATGCGACGCGCGCCAAGCAGGCCGAGGTCGTGGCCGACCTGGAGGCATACATCAGCGGCCGCAAGCCGTACACCCTGCTGTCCCCCGGTGACACGGCGGCGAAGTCCTTCTCCGGCAGCGCGCTCGCGCGGCTGCGGGAGATCAAGCGGGCCCGCGACCCGCACAACGTGTTCCGCGCCAACTACCCGGTGCTCGTCTAGACCGGCTCCGCCGTTGCGCCGTCGACGGCCAGGACGATCCACAAGCTCACCTGTCCTCAAGGGTGGTCAGGTGAGCTGTGACGTCGTCGGCGAAGCGGCCCAGCAGGCGGCCGAGGTCTGCACGGTCGGGGGCGGACCAGTGGGCGATTGCGCCGGTGAACCAGGGCGATGGAGCCCGCGCGGCCACCGACCGGATCTGGCAGAACCTCACCCAGCGCCCGGGCGGTGGAGCGGTCGTCGGCCGGTCCTGCTCCTCGGTACGCAGCCCGGTCGACGTCACGGGGTGCCTCCTCAGCTGGAAGAACAGGTGACGCCCGGACAGCGCCCGTGCAACGGGCTCGCCATACTCCAGCGGAAGGATCACGTCCCGGACGCCGGAGCCGTCCCGGTAGGTGAACCGGAAGGTCAGCGACGTGCCGTGCACCGGACAGGTGCCCGGCGAGGTGCCGGCCTGCCCGACGCCGCGCAGGAGGATCCGGAAACCCTGCCCGGGCGGCCGGTCGGGCATCGGCTCCGGGTCGATCCGCTCACCGTTCTCGGCGAACACCGCGCAGGTCAGCTCCAGGCATTCCTCGACGATGAGGGAGACACCACAGCCGTCCGGGAGCAGGCCGTCTCCGGGGGCAGTCCAGTGGCTCAGCCCGTAGAACCCCAGCCAGGCCCCGGCGTCGACCGGCAACGTGATCAGGTGCCGGTCCCGGTGACCGGCCGGCTCGGCCGGGTCGTGGTCGATCGCTTCGGCCGCCGACGGCAGGACCGGTTCCATGTCTTCTCCTCCCGCGGGATGCCATCTGAGGCACATCCTCGACGGGCGACCCCCCGCCCGACCATCCGGGAGAACACTGACAGCCGGTGAGCGAACCGCCCGGTAAGTCCTCGAGTCACCACGGCGACTCCGGGGAACACGCGAGCCGGCTCCGTTGAGCCGACGTCATGTCGGGGTCCCGGTAGTCCTACCGATCGCTACCGGGACCCCTTGAACGAACGCACCAGCCCCCGGCCGGCACCTCGCCACCAGGCCTATCCCCGAACACATTGCAATGCCCGCAATGCGCCGCCAGACCAACCAGCGGGGGCCCGCACTGCGTCTAGCCGCTCGCGGCCGATTTGTCCACCCTTGCAATAATCCATTTCATCATGCAAAGTCGCGATCATGGGCCCTGCGCGACGTATGCGGGGGATCGACACGGAGCCTAACTGGGAGAACCCAATGATGAAACTGCTGCGGCGGGTAAGCGTTATCGCACCTGTAGCAGGCGTGCTGGCTCTGGGCCTGGCGCTTCCTGCCCTCGCAGACAGCGGCGTCGTGTCCACCACCGGGGCGTATGCCGCCGCGAGCTGGGACTGGAGCGGAGACAACAAACTCATCAACGTGAGCTACTCCATCCAGGACACGGCCTGCGATGACAACCCGGTGTTCGCGCAGCTCCTGGTGCAGACGAACTCGGGGAGAGTCGGCACGACGAAACGTTACAACTACAACGGCTGTGGTAACTGGCAGGGCTATTCAGGACTGTCCTTCACTTCGAATAACGGCCCCATTCACGGGGTCTACGTCTATGTCTGCACGGACGGCTATCCGCACGGTCTAGGCGGCGGCGATGTATGTGCCGCAAGCGGCTACATCAACAACCCGAACGACTAACCCTGATCATTCACCCCCGGCTGACGGCTGAAGAGCGGCGGTTCACGGCCGCGCTCAAGCCCGTGCCGGAGTTCGGCGAGGGCTACCAGATGGCCGTATGGCCCGGCACCGGCCGCTACTACCTGGTGCAGGCCTGACGCCGTGAACGCGGGGTGGATCTGGGTCTTGACGGCCCCATTCTTGGGAGGGGCCGGCCTTCCTACTTTGGCGGATCGTCGACCTTGAGCTTGTCTCCCGTGTTGGAGATGAAGATGACCAGCAGCTTCGTCGATTTCGTCCGGCTGGTGTTCTCCGTGAGCAGGTGGTGGGCGCCGGGCTGCTCGACCCAGTTCTGTCCTTGGTGGTACGTACGAACGGGCCCGCCGGCGAGTTGGCTGCGCACAGTGCCCTGGAGTACGTAGGCGTAAACGAATGCCGAGCCGTGCCGATGCGGCACCGCGCGCGCGTTGGGCGGGAAGTCCACGATCGCCGAGGTGAACGTCTTGCCCTTGACATTCGGAAGCGCCTGTTCGAGCAGAGGCGTTAGCGTCTCGGACGGTTGTTTCGAAACCGTGGTATCAGCGGCCACACTGCCGGTCGCACGCTGTGCTGCTGGGGCGCATGCGGTGGCCGTAGCCACCATGTCGGCAGCCAGAAAGCCGCAGGCAAGCCGTATTCGGATCGTGATTACTCTCCTCCTCGGTCTTCGGTGACTTGGATGATCGTCTTGCCGGGGGTGCGCTGGTCGGGGGCGAACGCGGAGGGCGCTTCGCGGAGCGTCCGCACGGCCCCGACGATCGGCTTGAGCCGTCCGTCCCGGAGCCGTTGGGCGAGGTCCGCGAGCCGGGCGCGATCGGGTTCGACGACGAAGAAGATCGCCTGCCCGTTCTTGGGCTGGACCTTGGGTGGCGTGGCGATGGTGACGAGCGTGCCGCCGGCGCGCACCAGCGCGGCCGAGCGGTCGAGGATCTCGCCGCCGATCACGTCGAACACCACGTCGACCTCACCGGCATCTTCCAGTTGATCGGCCTGCAGGTCCAGGAAGAGATCCACGCCGAGACCGAGTGCGGTGTCCCGGTCGGCGGCACGGCCCGTGCCGATCACTCGGGCTCCCACCTCGCGCGCGAGCTGCGCCGCGATCGAACCCACACCGCCTGCGGCGCCGTGGATCAGGACGGTCTGGCCCGCTGCGAGGCGGCCGTGGTCGAACAGGCCCTGCCACGCGGTCAGCCCGGAGATCGGCAGTGCGGCGGCCACGGTGTGGTCGACGTCCGCCGGAAGCGGGGCAAGGTTGCGGGCCTCCACCGCGGCGTACTCGGCCAGGGAGCCGTTGCGCGTCCAGTCGGCCAGTCCGAACACCCGCTGGCCGACGCTAAGGCCGGTGGTTCCGTAACCCAGCGCGGCGACGACACCCGACAGCTCATGTCCGGGCACGCTCGGCGTCCGGTCACGGCCGGCGCGATCGGACCACGTACCCGGCCAGTCGAGCTCTCCGGGGGTGAACCCCGCGGCATGCACCCGCACGATGACGTCGTTCTCGGCGGCGTGAGGGTACGGCATTTCCGTCAGGGAGAGTCCGCCGATACCAGCGGCGCGGTCTCGGACGGTGATGGCTCGCATGGCAGTTCCTCTCGTGGTGGGGTTGTGGAGCTCACATCAACCCGTCATCGTGAGGCCGGCAGGTTGACTCCGCCGCCACGACCGCCGGGCCGTCGTCGCCCGGCCGGGCCATGGTGACGTCCCCTTTCGCCGGTCCCGCTCTGGGTCGTCATTAGGGAGACGAGGCAGGTGAAGGAGCGGACCGACAGCGCCGTCCGCGGCTCCGCGGGCGGAAAGCTCCCTTAAAGGACCTTGAGCAGTCGTTCGGCCAAGACGCCTGCCGAGGCAGGGTTCTGTCCGGTGAACAGGTTGCGGTCGACCACCGTGTAGGGCTTCCACATCTCGCCCTTGGTGAAGTCGACGCCCAGGTCGATGAGCTCGTCCTCCAGCAACCAGCGGGCCTTCGGGCCGAGCCCGACCGCGTTCTCCTCCTCGTTGGTGAACGCAGTGACCCGGTAGCCGGCGAAGGGCGATACGCCGTGGATCCTGGTCGCCAGCATCGCGGCCGGGGCGTGGCAGACGATGGCGAGGGGCTTGCCGGAGGCGAGCGCCGCGGTCAGCAACCGGCCGGCGTCCGCGTCGACGCACAGGTCTTCCATGGGGCCGTGGCCGCCCGGGAGGTAGACGGCGTCGTAATCCTCCAGGCGGGCGTTCGCCAGTTGGATCGGCCGCCGCATCACCTCCGCGGAACGGATGATCGCTTCCAGTTCGAGAGCGATCTGAGCGCTGCCGGCCATCTCGGGGCGCAGGCTCATCATGTCCACGTTCGGGACCACCCCGTTGGGGGTCGCGACCACGACCTGGTGGTCGGCCTCGGTGAGCGCCTTGTACGGGGCCGCGAACTCCTCGGCCCAGTAACCCGTCGCATGCCTGGTGCCGTCCTTCAGCGTCCAGTACGTCGCCCCGGTCATCACGAAAAGTAGCTTCGCCATCGGACAACCACCCCCCGGTCTGCATCTGATGCGGTTAGCGCACATCTGCTCCAAGAAGCATCTTATGTCCGAGTGTGATCGAGGCCACATGGCGGTGGTGCACACCGCACCGCCGGGCGCCCCGGACGCCGAGCCGGACAACCGAGGACGTCAGCCGCCGTCCGTGGCCGAGAACACGGCCACCTCGACACACTCGCCTTCGTCTCCGCCGCTACGGCTGCTCTTACGCCACACGGCGGCGGCCTCGACGCAGTTCCCTTCATAGCCGCCGCTGTAAGGGCTCTTGCGCCACAAAACGTCCGTCGACTCTGGGATGCTCATACCCGCGACGCTAGCCGTTCGATGAGCTTCAGAGAAGCGTCTTCGTCCAGCGATGCGTCCAGGAGCAGAGAAAAGATCTCTTCATTCAGCGCGATCTTCTTATCGTCATCGACGAACAGACTCTTGGTGAGTTGCTCGATGACCGACACGGTGAGGTTTCCGGGAGGCCGTAGGGATAGCAGGTGGAACGGTCCCGCCAGCCACAGGTAGGCGGCAGCGGAGTTCGGCAGCACGTGCAGCGCCACGTTCTCCAGCTCGGCCGTCTCGGAGAGCCGACGGAGCTGGGCGTACATGAGATCGGGGCCGCCGACCCGATGATGGAGCACCGACTCGCTGATCACAGCTACGTAGTGCGGCGGGTCGGGGCGTGCCAGCACCTTTTGGCGGGCCATCCGGAATGCGACCAGCACGCCGGTATTGCGGACTGGCCGGGCCGGTCCAACTCGCGTAAGGGCCCGAGCGTACTCCGGAGTCTGCAAGAGGCCCGGCACTACGCACGGCTCGAAATTGCGGATCAATTCTGCGTCCTCCTCAAGGCTGGCCAAGTCGAGGGCGGCGGCGGAGATGCGACCCTCATAAGCGCGCTCCCAGCTCTTTCCTGGCCTGTGGGCGGCCAGATGGAGCAGGGACTGACGGAGTGGGCCCTCGGGAACCTGGTAAAAGTCGAGGAGGTCGGCCAGTTCCTGGCAGTTGATCGAGTGCAGGCCGTTCTCCAGGGTGCTGAGCCAGCCCTTGGACCGGCCATAGCGGCGGCAGGCGGTGTCCATCGTCATCCCGCTGTCCTCGCGGGCCTTGCGCAGCGCCGAGCCGATCCGGCGCAAGCGGACCGACGGAATGTTCCGGGAGGGCATCCCTTCACAATGTCACTATCCGTGTCTCCGTGCGCACGGAACGAGGTTGGATGAACGTTCATCCGGCGAACATTCGGCCCAGGTCAGCGACTGTTGCGTCCTGCCGCGGTCGATGGCGAGGGTGGCTCCCGACACTGGGGAAGGGAGCCGTCGGGTGCAGATGTCCAAGACGCGGTACGCGCTGCTGGTCCGGCTGGCGTGGGAGCTGCGGGCCACACCCGTGACCTCACTGCTCGTCGTACCCGGCCACGGCGAGGCGGTGCTGTGGGTGCTGGGGCGGGGCGGCCGCAAGGAGGCCGTTCTGGCCGTACCGCGCCCGGACCGGTGGCGGCTGCTGTGGCGCGGCACCGAGCTGGACGCCTCGTCGGTGCCGGAGGCGGCCCGGCGGATCGCGGCGGCGGTCGCGGCGTGACCGTCCTGGACGGGGCGGCCGAGGAGCCGGTCGTTCTCGGCGAGATCACGCTGCCGGGCGGGCGGCGGTCGGTCGCGCACGCCCGTACGTTCCTGCGCGACCTGCTGCCGTGCGGTCATCCGATCCTCGCCGACCTGGTCACGGTGGGGAGCGAGACGGTCTGTAACGCCGTCACCCACACCGCGTCGGGACGTGCGGGCGGACAGGTGAGGGTCGTGCTCCTCGCCGAGCGCGGCGCGTACCGGCTGGAGGTCACCGACGACGGCGCCGGCGGCGCCCGCCCGCGCCTGAAGCCCGAGGACGGAGGCGAGAGCGGGCGCGGAATGCGGATCGTCGACGCGCTCGCCCGGCGATGGGGCTACCGGCAGGACGGCGCTCGTACGGTCGTCTGGGCCGAGTTCCCCTCCGAGCACGGCCCTGAGGTCGGCCGGGTCAGGTGGTGACCGGCGGCTGGAAGGCGGTGGCGTTGCGGGCGCACCAGTCGGCGAAGGTGCGGGGCGCGCGGCCGAGCAGTCGCCGTACCGTGTCGGTCCGGAATCCGGTCGTGTCGGCGCGCATGAGCGTGAACCCTTCGATGATGGCGTCGGCGAGAGCTGGGGGAGCACCGCCCGGGAAGCGGGCGCGTACGGCCTCGTCCGGTGCGGTCGCCTCACGGACCTCGATCGGCCGGCCGATCTCCTGAGAGAGGACCTGCACCTGCTCGGCGAAGGTGAACGTCTCCTCGCCGGTGAGGACGTACTCCTTGCCCTGGTGGCCGTCCTCGGTGAGGGCGAGAGCGGCGACGGCTGCGATGTCGGCGGGATCGATCGGCGCGTAGCGGCCGGGGCCGACCGGGTCCAGCACGAAGCCCTCCTCATGGATGGTGGGCAGCCAGTCGAGGGCGTTGGTCATGAAGCCGCCGGGCCGCAGGAACGTGGCGGGGATGCCGGAGGCGCGGATCATCTCCTCGCGCTCGTGGTGCCAGCGGCCCATGGCCGGCATCGGATCGCCCAGGACGTTGAACGAGGACAGGTGGACGATGCGGCCGACCCCGGTGGCCTGGGCGGCGGCGACCGCATGGGCGGTGTGGGCGGTGCCGATGCCGGGCGTGAGGAGGAAGAGCCGGTCGACGCCGTCGAAGGCGGGCGTCAGAGTCGCCGGATCGTCCAGGTCCGCGACGACGCGCTCGGCCCGGCCGGGCAGCGTGGCGGCGCGGGCGGGGTCACGGACGAGAACGCGGAACTCGGCGTCTTTCGCCGTGAGCTCGTGGACGAGCTCACGGCCGACGTTTCCGGTGGCACCGGTGACCAGTATCATCAGGATTCCCTAAGTCGTTTGCCGTCTAGCGATTACCTCGCGGAACGTTAGCCGGTAAATGATTAGCCGTCAATCGATCTCGCTGGAGGATCGGCCGGTCACCCGCATCGGCCGGTTCGGCCGCGTCACCGGAGGCCGCGATGCCCGAGTTCCTGGACCTTCACGGCAGGACGAACAAGGTGGTCCGGGCCGCGGCAGAGGCCGTCCTGAGACGCCACGGCCTGCGCCTCGGCCAGGACCATCTGCTCGCGGTGCTGTGGGAACACGACGGCAGCACCCCCGGGGAGGTCGCCGCCGCGCTCAACGTCACCACCCCCACGGTCGTCAAGATGGCCACCCGAATGACCGCGGCCGGGCTGCTCACCCGGCGCCGGGACGACCGGGACAGCCGCCTCGTACGGCTCTGGCTCACCGAGACGGGCCGCGCGCTGCGTGAGCCGATCGAAGCCGAACGACGGCTCCTGGAGGAGAAGATCACCGCGGACCTCACCGAGACCGAACGACGGCACCTGATGAGCGCGCTCGCGAAGATCCACCGATCGGCGAGCGACGTGCTGGGCGGCGCGCCCATCGACCCCGCCGACTGACATCTCGTTTGAGACGCCCACCATCCCCTGGCCCATCCGGCTACCGCCGAAGAGGAGAACGTCCCGACGTGCTGCTGTGCCTGTTCGATGCGGTGCCTGAAGAAATCACCCTTCGCGAGCCGGAGGAGGGCATCTTCTTCGGGTCCGATTCGAGTGAGGCCATCCGCTTGGGCTGACCGGTTCTGCGGTCTCGCCCCGGACCGGGCGAGACCGCGGCCATGCCCTTTCACTCTTCGAAAGCTGTGTCACGTCCCCTTGCGGTCACCGCTCCCCGGCACGGTGCGGGCCGGGGAGCGGTGACGGGAGTGGTACCCCTGGGTGAGGGCCGTCGAGGGCGGCTGCCGGGTCAGCCCAGTTGCTGGGCGTGCAGGCCTGTGAGGCGTTTGTAGGCGTGGTCCTGGTTGGGATAGAGGACCTGGACGTCGATGAGGAGGGCCGTTCCAGGTTCGACGCCGTG
Organism: Actinoallomurus purpureus; assembly: GCF_024055795.1. GTDB lineage: Bacteria > Actinomycetota > Actinomycetes > Streptosporangiales > Streptosporangiaceae > Actinoallomurus > Actinoallomurus purpureus. The sequence goes on from NZ_JAMXMY010000001.1 coordinate 697,451, forward strand.
TCCTTCTTTGGAGCCGAGCAGGACGGCGCCGCTGGTGCCGTCCTTGATGATCTCGCCCCAGAAGACGTCGGTGAAGCCTTTGGCCAGCGAGGTTCCTTCGGGCAGACCGCCGAAGCCCACGGCCCACTTCATGACGCGGGTTTCCGCGGCGTGCATCGTGAGCCGGTAGGAGTAGATGTGCCCCTGGCCTTCCGACCAGTCGCTCCGGAATTCTTGTTCAATGCGGAGATTTCCCTCGAAGGGGGACGCCAGGGCGGACTGGGCCTGGTCGTTCCAGGAGCCGTTGGGGCTGCCGGCCATGGGGATGTGCCGCAGGTCGGCGATCGAGGTGCCCGCGTCCACCGGCAGCGAGTGGCCCTGCTGGTCGGCGGCGGAGAACAGCGTGTTGTCCTCGATGGTGTTGTTGACGACGGAGCTCACCCCGTCGCCGCTGTGGTCGAACCCGTACGCGGAGAAGTCGTTGATGTGCGCGCCCACCGGGATGGCCAGGATCTTGTCGCCGCGTCCCGGGGTCTGGCCGGCGTTGAAGCCGCTGCCCCGGTAGAGGCAGAAGGTGCCCTCGGGGCACGCGTCGGCCCCCTGGCCGTAGATCAGCTTCGGTTCGTTGTCGCTCACTGCACTCCCTTGACAGTTAACGGCTGGCACGGCTGCTCGGGTCCAGCAGACCCGGGCTGTCCCGTGCTGCTGGCAGGTGGAGCCCAGCGCATCACCGGGACCGAGGTGGCACAGGCATCCGACCGATACACTATGCGACCTATCGGCTACTCAGCGTAGCGACACGGCGCATGACGTGTCGCGCCTGATCGGTGGCGTCCCGATCACGCAGCGGCCGCAGGCGGTCCGAGAACCCTCATCCTTCACCTGGTTCTCCGTGGTCGGCCGCGGTGTGGTGAGACGTTGTATCGCCGCAGGTAGGGCTACGTTCTACCTCGCGTCTCTGAGGCTGTCGTGTTCGCAGCGGCATGTTGCATGACGAGATTCGGGGTGGGATGTGCGGGCGTTCCCTGTTCGGCTGCCGTCTGGAGTCGGGTACTGGACGGTGCTGGATGACGAGCTGGCCGTGGTGCCGGAGGCAGATGCCTCCCTGCGGCATGTCAGGTTCGGCCGGGGCCAGGCCGAGCTGACGACCCGGGCGTACGCCGGGCACGTCGCGCTGTTCCTGCGGTGGTGCGCCCGTACGGGGCGGGAGTGGCGGACGGCGGCCGCGGAGCTGGCGCTGTTCGTCACCTTTCTGAAGTACGGGTCGAAGGAGACGACGGGCATCGACTGGCCGTCGGGGGCGGGGCTGGTGCTGGCCGGTCCGAACGCTGAGCAGGCGCGTAAGGAGGCCCGGATCGAGAACGTGCTGACCGGGGTACGGCAATTCCTCTGCCACGGCATCACGGCCAAGACGGTCCCGCCGGAGGTACTGGCGCAGCTGTATGAGGTGGCGGCGGCGGGCTGGGAGCTGCCGCCGGAGGCCCGCGGCACGGGGATTGGGGTACCGGATGAAGGCCCGACACCGGGTCCGATCAGGCGCCGGATGCAGGTACAGGGTGCTGCAGGCGACCCGGGAGTGCCGCGCCGGCGCGTCCCGAATCCGCCCGGCGGTGAAGCGACGGACCATCGTATCCAGTGCGCCACCCCTAGGCGGGCCACATAATGGTATCGCATAGTAAATATGCAACTACGGACCGTAACGCACGTGCCCGTCCCCCGAGAAAAAGGAGAGTTGCATGCGCAGCCTCATCATCGGCGCGGGTGCGCTGGCCACCGCCGCGTTGGCGCTGACGGCGGTTCCCCTCCCCTCGCGCAGCAGTTGGAAGACGAGGTCGAGCTTCGGGCGGGACGCCTTCGCGCCGCTCGCCTTGTCGACGTGGATGTTGTCGCGGTCGACGCCGGCCCGCAACTAGGCGTCGATCTGATGATCGGGGTTCTGGCCGGCGGTCGAGACCCACGCGTAGCCGATAAGCATGTGTCGGAATCTATCGACCGGACCGTTCACCGACGTTGATTTCCGACGCGAGTTGCCGACGCTGCCCACCTGCGGGTTCGTGATCACGGGCCGAGTGTCGGCAGACGAGGGTTTGCCGACACTCATGCCGTGGTGGTGCCGCTACCTGCTGAGCTTGGGTGCTGGGTGAACGCGGCGCGGTAGGCGCTGGGGGTGAGTCCGGTCCGTCTCGAGAGGTGTTGGCGCAGTGAGTCGGTGGTGGCGAGGCCGCTGAGCCGGGCGACCTGGTCCATCGGCAGGTCGGTGGTTTCGAGTAGTTCCTGCGCGCGGAGCACTCGCTGGTGGAGAAGCCATTGGAGCGGGGTGAGGCCGGTCTCCGCGTGGAATCTGCGGGTCAGGGTGCGGACGCTGGTGCGGGCGTGGGCGGCGAGGTCGGCGCGGGTGAGCGGTTCGTGCAGGCGGTCCAGTGCCCAGGTGCGGGTCTCGGTGAGTGAGGTTCCGGTCTCGGGTGGTAGGGGCGTGTTGATGAACTGGGCCTGCCCGCCGGGTCGTACGGGTGCCGCTACGACCAGGCGGGCGACGGCGTTGGCCGTCGCGGCGCCGTAGTCGGTGCGTACCAGGTGCAGGCACAGGTCGATGCCGGCGGAGAGTCCGGCGGAGGTCAGGACGTTGCCGTCCTCGACGTACAGCACGTCCGGGCGCAGCTTGACGGCGGGGAAGCGGGTGGAAAACTCCTCGGACTTGGCCCAGTAGGTGGTGGCGCTGCGTCCGTCGAGCAGGCCGGCTTGGGCGAGGACGAAGGCGCCCGTACAGATTGAGGCGACACGTCTGCCTGCGGCTGACGCGCGGCGCAGGACTGAAAGGACGCGCGGGTCGACGTCTTCGCGGGCGCCGGTTCCGGTGACGATGACGGTGTCGGCGTCGTCGATGGCCTCCAGCCCGTGGGTGACGGTGATTTCCAGGCTGCTACTGGTGGCGACCGGCCCGGGACGGGCCGTGCAGACGCGTACCTGGTAGCCGGCGTGTCCGTCGATGGTCGTCTCCCCGAGTACCAGCTCGGGGATGGACAGGTCGAACGTGGTGGCAGGGGGGACGGCGATGACCGCGACCCGATGCATGGCCCGAACCTCCGGATGTTTGGCATTCGGGCCACTACCTTACCGACCATCTGGGGTGAAAGGTAGAGCCGTCGCCGCGGCAGTCGGGGCGACAGTCCCCTCTTTCCGATCAGGGAGTGCACGCGTGTCCTTGTACGTCATCGTTGGATCCGGAGCCACTGGATCGGCTACCGCGCGTCAACTGGCCGACGCCGGCGAGCAGGTTCGGCTCATCAGCCTCCAAGGCGCCGGGCCGGCGCACGAACGGATCGAACTCGTAGCTGCCGACGCGACCGACACCGCCCGGCTCATCGAGCTGACCACCGGAGCAGTGACCTTGTTCAACTGCGCCATGCCGCCGTACGACCGCTGGCCGTCCGAATTCCCGCCTCTGGCCGCCGCTTTGCTCACCACGGCAGAGCGCAGCGGCGCGGACTACGTCATGCTCAGCAACACCTACGGCTACGGTCCCGTCGACGGACCCATCACCGAAGACCTTCCCCTGGCACCCACCAGCGTCAAGGGCCGGGTACGAGCCCAGCTGTGGCACGACGCGCGCGCCGCTCATGAGGCCGGCCGGGTGCGGGTGACCGAAGTCCGGGCCTACGACTACCTCGGAGCGGGCGCGCTCTCGCCGTTCACCATCATGGTGGGGGCGCAGGTGTTGAGTGGCGAGCCCGTCTTCTATCCCGGCGATCTCGACGCGCCGCACAGTTGGACCTACACCGAAGACGCGGCCCGCACGCTGATCGCCGCAGCGCGCCACGCGGACTCCTGGGGCCGGGCCTGGCACGTGCCCTCCACCTCGGAGGCCCCGGTTCGCGAACTGGCCGAGCGCCTGGCTTCAGCCGCCTCCGCGCCCACCCCGAAGCTGGGCCACATGACGGTGGCCGAACTCGAGGAGATCGGGCGGACCAACTCGGTTATGGCGGAATTCCCGGAGATGCTGTACTTGTACGACCGGCCCAACATCCTCGACGCATCATTCACCGTGTCGGTCCTGAACATCGCCCCCACACCGATTGATGTGGTCCTCAGCGAAATGGCCACGGCGCACGGCCAGCCCCAAGCCTGACGAACCGCCGGTAGGCCGCGCCCGGGGTGCTGTGAAATACCTGGGGATCACTCGGGGTCATGCGGAGGTGGACACGAACGAGTCCGCGTCGTCCGCCGCTGGGCCTGTGCCCGGCGCACCCGTACTGAACCCCAGGTCCAGCCGCTTGTCCATGTCGAGCCGGAAGGTGCTGTACGGGTTGATGTTCGACCAGAACAGCGCAGTCAGCCCGCGACGATCTTCATCTGAGAGCTTCTTCACCCAGGCCGGCACGGCGAGGACTCGCTGCAACAGCAGGGTATTGACGTGCACGAGCGCGGACTGGAGCAGGTGCAAGGCGAGCAGGAGGCGGCGCTGGAGGACAGCCCGGTCGATGCGCTCGTATGCGGCCACGGAGACGAACTCGTCGGTGAAGCCGGTGAGGAAGTCGGCGTTCTGCAGGCGTCCAGCAGGTCGAGCACGCCCCAGCGGCGTACGACCTCGTCCTTGAGCGCCGCCAGGCCGGTGGGCTCATCCAGCTTGTCCAGCTTCGGAACGCTGATCCACGACTCGCCGTGGCGGCTGGTCACCCGCACCCCGCCCGCCGAGCCATCCGCCAATGCGGCCGTGATGCGGTCCAGGCCGGCGGTCATCCGCTGCTTCAGGTCGGCGATGAACGCCTCGGCATCCAGGGGCTGGCGGATTGCCGCGTAGTACACAGTGCGGGTGGCCTCGTGCGGGTGGCCTCGAAGTCGCCGGGCAGGTCGTCCTCCGGATTGCGCCACCGGGCTGCGCCCTCGATGTAGATCTCCCGGCGCCGGATCGCGTCCCGCAGCGCCACCAGCACGCACAGCTCGTACGGGATCCGCTCGACCTTGCCCTTGTCGTCCACGACGGCCTCGCGCCAGTCTTTCCGTACGACGCCGTCCATCGGCGCCGTGTCGGCCGGGTCGTAGAAACGGGTCTTGCCGTCAACCTCCGCGTATTTCTCCAGCAGCGCGAGCGTGTCCATCACCGGCCTGTAGGCGGTGTTGTTGCACTTGAAGCCAAGCGTGCGCAGCAGCGGCGGCAGCATCTGCCGGTAGTACGAGCTGTAGGAGGAGCGCAGTGTGGTGCGGACCTTGGCCTTGAACGCCTTTTCGTTCGCCTTCGCCTCCGCTACCAGGTCGTGCAGCGTCTTCTCCCCGACCACCGGTACAAGCACCGTGCGCACGGTCCCCTCGGGCTGGCCGATCGCCGCGTCAGCGAGCCGGAAGAGGATGCCCTCCTTGCCGCGGACCTTCTTCAGCTCCGCCGTCAGTTGCTTCTCCACCCGCCGCTCGGCGCGAGCGTTGATCTTCAGCACCAAGGCGATCAGCAGATCCACCAGGGCATCGGTGATCTCCGCCTGCCGGGAGGAGCACAGCGCCGCGAGCAACGTGATCCGAACGTTCTTGGCGGTGTCGCGAAAGTCCGAGGGGTACATCTTGATCGCCCGTGCCCGCCACGCGGCAACCAGCTTCTCCGAACAGTCCGCGAACGCCCTCCGCCAGCGTCCAACTCGCCAACAACTCTTCCGGAGACCACTCCTGTCGCAAGCCTCGCCCCTCCCGTGCCGATCCTCGAATCACTCGATCAGCCCAACGAAGCGGCCGAGGCGGAAACGGCCATCTGGCGACACAAAAACGACCCGCCGGTTACCTTGCGGCTGGTGTCTGAGCTAGGACTCCGGGGCCTACTTCGCCGTATGAAGGCCCCGCCGGGCCGCACGATGCACGGCGATTCCCCAGCCCGAGGTGCCTGCTCCACCGTTCAAGATCATCTCAATGTCTCGCGGGGGGGGCGCCAGTCGTCGGCGAGGCCAGCCGCTACACCTTCTGACCGTGACCAAGACGGCCCCGCCGACGTCCGCGTGTCTCGTCGGCACCGGCCTGCAGCGGACCGCACGGCCCGGCGACATGGCGGGCCGCGGCGCTCCCGCGCGGCTCGGGCAGCGGGGAGGGTTGCGGCCCTCGCCTCCCGGCGGCGATCGCGGCAGGCGAGGACCCGTGACGGCACCGCGAAGGATCAAGCTTCACGCGGCACGGTGATTCAAGGCCGGGACCAGCCCTTGATGCTGGCGCGTTTGCGTCCCGCGCGGTCCTCGGCCGGGTGCTGCGGCGTGATGATCAAGGACGTGAACGGTCGCGGACCCGGCGGCCGGTCAGTTCACAGCGCGTGCACCCAGAGCGCGCCCGCCTTCACCGGCTGGTCGTGATCGGGCACGTCGGCGTTTGGAACACCACACCGTCCACCAGGTTGCCGGTCGCCGGGCTGCCACCCGCGGCCGACACCGAGCGGAGCTCGAATCGGGTGAGGGTCTGCCCCGGCGGGACGACGTACGTTCCGGTGTAGTGCCGCCAGGCGGTGTTGCCGTCGGAGATGTTCGGAGAGGAGGCCCCGGCAGGGACTTGCGCCACGGTCGCGCCCGGTGCGCCGATGAGCACCTGCATCACGTCGGTGCCCAAGACGCCTCGGTGATATAGCGACCAGGTCATCACTGTTCCGGGAACGGTGGGCACCTTTTGGTAGAGCGTGGAGACCTCGTTGGCGTTGAGTTCGGCGAACTGCCGGCCGTCGGCTGCCGGGACTCCGTTAACGCCGCTCCGCCAGAACTCCAGCTTCTTGTCGGAGGCTTCGGTGTGCCAGCCGACGCTCGGATTGGAGGAGGCGTCGGGAAGGAGGTCCCAGCCGGCCGCCGTGGCCACGGGCGGCGTCTCGAAGCTGCCGTTGACCAGATTGACCGCTGGGGGACAGAGGACTGTGACGGTGACCGTGGCGGTGCTGGTCCCGCAGGCGGTGGTGATGGTGTAGGTGAAGGTGTCGGTACCGGCGAAGCCCGCGGCCGGCGTGTAGGTCACGTTGCCGCCGGAGATCGTCGCGGTGCCATGGCCGGGCGTGGTGACGTTGCTGATCGTCGGTGCGGTCGCGGTGTCGTTGGCCAGCACGGGCACGCTGACGGCGCTGCCCTGCCGGGTGGTGGCGGTGTCATCGACCGCCCGGGTGGGCGAGATGGACTGCCCGTTCACGATCTGGATCGGCGGGGCGGGTGTGTTGTTGCCGAGCTGGCCCGGAGCGGCGATGACGCTGCTGATCCCACTCGGCCGGATCGTCATGCTCCGCCCGATGGTGCCCTGCCTGACCCGGAAGGTGATGACCGTCGGGGGCGGGTCGGTCTTGCTGCCCACCGAGGGGATCGACAGGGTGGTGCCGTTGATGGTGCCGGTCCCCGACCGGCCGATGACGTCGGCGTTGGCCAGCAGGGACGACACGTCCCACATGGTGGTGTAGCTGCGAACCAGGAACGGCCACTGGGCCGTGCGGTGCGTCAGCGTGAGGGTGAAGGTGCCGCCCGGGGTGATCTGCCCGCCCCACAGCGACGGGGACGTGTTGACCGAGATCGACCCGCTGCCCAGCCTCATGCCGAGCGCGTTCTTCCAGTAGTACTCGACGGGGTAGGTCGCCTGCCCGTGCCGGACACAGGGCGGGTAGGCGGCTCGCGTGACGGCCCGCCGCGCGGTGGGACCGGCGTGCGCAGCGGCACCGGCGGCCACCTGCACCGCGAGCGCGGCCAGCAAGGCCAACACAGCGCAGGCCGGCGCCGTGAGCGCGGATCTGGATCGTTGTGACATCAGTACTGAACTCCCGCTCTGTCGTGAGGGACGCCCTCGTAGATCGACTTCACGGCGACGTTACTCTGCGCATTTGATCGGCAACGGTAAGTGCCGGACCATGCGATCTCCGTGTCGCGGTTCGATGGCAACGGAACGGCGGCGGGGATGTCGGTCGGGCGGAACAAGCGAGTGAGGGCGCGGCCGAGGCCGCTCCCCTCCTGAGCGCCGGTGGGCATTGCGGGCTTGGCAACTTAATGTAATCATTTGATTGCGAAGGGTAGTCAATGGTTTTCGCTCGACTCATCCCCAGGAGGCCCCCATGCCGTCCACCGCCACCACCATCACCATCACCGCCGCCGCGCTGGCCGCCGGGGCCGGACTGTCGGTCGCCGTCCCCGCCCTGGCCGGCATCGGCGGCGCCCACACCCCCGGCGCCCGCGCCGCCGCCAACGTCAACGCCGACGGCACCGTCGTACGCTCCACGGGCGTCACCAACGTCCGCAAGATCCACACCGGCGACTACTGCATCGACCTGGACCCCCACATCAACGCCGCCACCGCCGTGCCCGTCGCCACCGCACGCGGAGGCGCCCCCTGGGACACCATCGTCCTCGTCACCGACAACACCGGATGCGGCGACGCGAGCAGAACCTTCCGCGTCCTGACCGGCAAGACCTCCGGCGGATACAGGGACGCCCAGTTCCACGTCGTCGTCGACTGACCCCACCACCCCGACCTACGGCGAGTCGGGTACCGGCCGCACGCTCCTGCGAGGCCCTCACCGCCCGGCGGCGAGGGCCTCGCCCGTTCAGCCCGTCCGGTTCTCGGGCGTGCTACTCGCCCTGCCCACCCTGGTCGACGTCGCCGGGCCCGCCCAGCCGGTTGCCGAGCTGACTCCGGGCGCGCGGGGCCGGGTTCAGCACTCCAGCATGCGCATGCCGGCTTCGGTGTGGGTGTGCCGGTGGCCGGGGGAGGCAGTGTGCTTGGCGAGCTGCTCATCGGTCAGCTGTTCGATGTTCTGCCGTCGGTGTCCGCCTGGCGACAGACCGCATGGTTCGGGGGAATGGGGTTCGGGGGAGTGACAGGGCCCCTCACCTGCGATCGGGTCCCGTCACACCGGTGACACACTGGAGGACATGGCTTCCGACCAGCGCAGCAGCGATACCGAGCTGGGCCGATTCCTGCGCGCCCGCCGCACCCAGACCAGCCCCGACCGGGTCGGCCTTCCCATCGGGACCGGCCTGCGCCGCACGCCCGGACTGCGCCGCGAGGAGTTGGCCACCCTGTCCGGGATCAGCATCGACTATTACGTGCGGCTGGAGCGCGGCAAAGAGACCCGCCCCAGCCCCGCCGTGATCGACGCCCTCGCCCGCGCCCTGCGGCTGGACGACCGTGAGCACCAGCACCTGCGCGAACTCGCCGCCCGCGCCGCGCGGTACGCCCCCGAACCCCCGCCTCCGCCCAGCGGCACGGTGCGCCCCCACCTGAAACTGCTGCTGGAGACGATGCGCCCGAACCCGGCCTACATCATCAGCCGGAGCATGGACCTCCTCGCCTACAACCCTGGCGGGCTCGCCCTGTACGCGGGATTGGACGACTGGCCGGCAGAACACCGCAATGTCGCCCGGTACCTGTTCCTGCACCCCACGGCCCGCGACCTTTTCCCCGACTGGGACACCCAGGTCCGCGGCTGTGTCGCCCGCCTGCGCGCCCAGGCCGGCACCGCCCCCGACGCGCCCGACCTGACCGGCCTGGTGGGCGAACTGCTGCTCAAAAGCCCTGACTTCGCCAAACTCTGGGAACGCTACGAGGTGACCGGCCGCAAGCCCGACCGTAAGACCTTCCACCACCCCCGCGTCGGCGTCCTCACCCTCAGTCCCCAGTCCATGCAACTGGAGGGCACCCCCGGCCAGCGCCTGGGCGCCTACGTTGCCGAGCCCGGCACCCCCGACTACGACGCGATGCTCCTGCTGGACATGACCGCTCCTCAGCCCGCCACTCCGGCCCCCCAAGACCAGGGACGGCCACCCGCACGGCACTGATCGGCGGCCGGTCCCGCTCAGCCGGGCCGGTTGTCGATGGGCGACAAACGATCCCAACCTTGCCCCTCACCGGAGCTTCGGGAGTCCTGGGCACACGGCGGCGCTACCCGGGCTGCTCGTCGTACCGCGCACGCTACGAGTGGCCAGCTCGCCTTCGAGACAGACGATCTTCCTTAAGCAGTCTCGCGGATCCCGCGAGACCCAATCGAGGGAGAATCGGATGACCACGCAGGAGGAAAAGAACGACGCGATCGCCCGCTTCGTAGAGAGCGGGAAGCAGAAGCCGAGGGACACCCGCTCTGGCCCGTCCTCGAACCCGTCCTCGACGAGCCGGTCCTCACGGTCGGCTTCGGGTGGCTCGGCTCTGGGCGGTGTCGCCGCGAAGCTCCTGGATGTCGCCGGCGACCTCCTGCCCTGAGGGTCAGCTGGCGGTGATCCACTGCCATCCTGAACGCAGGGGCCCGGCCATCGCGCCGGGCCCCTTTGCTCTCGGACGGCAACGGCAGCCGACTCGTGATGATCACGAACCGCAACCGTGATCTAGCCCATCGCTACATGGCGGCTGGGGACACGTTCGGGAGAAGGAGGCCGAGATTTCCCAGAGTTCGCGCGAACTGATGGGTCTTCACGATGAACCGGAGGGTCGTCAGGCTCTATAGATGGTTCTGACCCTTGGGCTCGTCGGAACCGGCGGGGTCTTGTTCCTCGGCGGCGGTCGTCAGGAGCGCTCGGGCGTTCTCGGCGTAGCGGATGGCGGTCTTGGGGTCGATGCCGAAGACCGCGGCCGGGCCCGAGGGCGAGCGCTTCGTCGAGCTGGCGGTGCATGCGTAGGCGGGGACTGTACGGACTGGACAGACCCCTGATCGGCGGCCGGTCCCGCTCAGCCGGGCCGGTTGTCGATGGGCGACAACGGAGCCCTGCGACGTTGGCGGCGATGATCTGTGCGGCGGCGCGCGCCGTACTCAGACTTGACGCGGTGCCGTAGTGACGGCGGCGGTTCGTGAGGAGACGCGATGCCCGGCAGGAGATTCAGAGCCCTGATGATCTGCGCGGCGACGGCCGCGGCGTTGTCCGTTCCGGTGAGCCAGGCCGGTGCGGCCGGGCTGCGGGACGTGTTGTTGGTCGGCAACAGCCAGTCCGGCAGCGTCAGCTTCATCGACGGGCGCACGTACCAGAACCTCGGGTCGTTCAACGTGATCGGGGACCTGCAGCAGCGGCTCGACGAGATGGACCCGATCCAGCGGGCCGGGTACGAGACGGTCAAGCAGATCGAGGGCGGTGACCGGTTCGTCGACGACGTGCAGCTGTCCCCGGACGGGAGGGCGCTGTACGTCTCGCGCGGCAACATCGACGACGCGGCGGCGTTCGACCTGGTGTCGGGGCGGCAGCTGTGGCACACCCGGCTGGACGGCTTCCACGCCGACCACGCGGCGCTGTCCCCGGACGGCGGGAAGTACGTGATCTCGGCGACGACGGCGCAGGTCGCCGAGGTGCTGGACACCGCGACCGGGGCGGTGCTCGGGAAGTTCGGCACCGGCACCTATCCGCACCAGAACGACTACACCGCCGACGGGAAGTACATCTACAACTCCAGCATCGGGGTGACGTCGCTGCCGCAGGCGCTGGAGGGCCTCAAGGGCACGTTCCAGCTGACGAAGGTGGACGCGTCCACGCTCAAGGTCGTCAAGACCTGGCTGTTCCCGCACGGGGTCCGGCCGAACCTCATCGCGCCGGACGGCAACACCTTCTACGCCCAGCAGTCGTACCTGAACGGCTTCATCAAGTACGACCTGGCGCAGTCGAAGATCGTCGCGACGGTCACCATGCCGTACAGCGCACACGGCAAGGCGCTGAAGCCGGACGACTACCCGCAGAACTCCGCGCACCACGGCCTGGCGTTGTCCGGGGACGGCGCGAAGCTGTGCGACGTGGGGACGATCGACGACTACACGGCGATCGTGAACACGTCGGACCTGTCCACGAGGGGGATCTTCAACTATCCGACGGACAGCCTGCCGTACTGGGGGACCAGCAGCGTCGACGGCAACCGCTGCTTCGTCTCGCTCAGCAAGGCCAACGCCGTGTCGGTGATCGACTACGCGACGGCCACGGAGGTCGCCCGGATTCCGGTCGGGGTGTTCCCGCAGCGGGAACGGATCGGCCAGGCCGCCCCGGAGGCGATCGCGGCCCTCACGGGCTGATCCGGTTCACACTGGGCGTCGCGGGAGAGCCTTTCCGCGACGCCCATCGCCGTACCGGGAGACGACCATGACGGAACGCGCCGTCCTCCGCCGCCTCATGGAGAAGATGCGCGCCGACCCGCGGACCCTCGAAGCGGTGGTCGAGGCCGCCCGCGCCGAGTCCCCGCCGATCGCGGCACTGCCCGTGCAGGAGGTCCGGCGGCACATCGCGGCGCTCCTGGCGGTGGTGTCGGCGGCGTTCATCGACGAGTCGGGGCTGAACGAGGACGACGCGCGCGTCGCGGACCGGCTGGCCACCGACCGGGCGTTGCAGGGGGTTCCGCTGGCGGCGCTGCTGGACGGGTTCCAGGCGGCGCGCTCGCACATCATGAAACGGCTGCTGAACGAGGCCCGTTCGGCGGGGGTTTCCCTCGACGCGCTGATCGAGGAGATCATGGAGCTCGACGCGTACGCGAACGGGCTGCAGAACCGCCTCATCCACGCGTTCCGGGAGACCGAGCTGAGCCTGGCGCACTCCGCGCACGCCACCCGTCTGCAGGCGCTGCGGGACCTGCTCGCCGGGGGCCCGGTCGCGGGGGCCGCCGACGCCGGGCTGGACGTGCGGCGCCGCTACCACTGCCTGGTCACCGACATCGGCGATCCGCGGGAGGCGCGGCGGGCCGAGGCGGCGCTGGGCCTGCCGGACGGGGTGTCGGGGCTGGTCGACGGCCGGTTGTGCGCGGTGACGACCCGGCTTCCGGCCGAGAGCGCGACGCTGACGGTCGCCGGTCCGGCGGTGCGGCCAGGGGAGCTGGCCGAGGTGTACCGGCTGTGCCGGACCGCGCTGGCCTCGGCGCGGTGCCGGGGCCTGGACGGGTTGTGGGAGCTGACGGCGCTGGCGGTGCCGGTGGCGTTCGACGCGCATCCCCTGCTCGGTGAACTGCTGGCCCGCGACTACCTGGCGGGGCTGGAGGCGGCCGATGAGTTCCATCGGCTGCTGGCCGAGACGGCGCTCGCGTACCTGGACCACGGTGGCCGCGCGGACCACACCGCCGCGGCGCTGCATGTCCATCCGAACACGGTCAAGCACCGTCTGCGGCGGCTGGCCGCGCTGACGCCGTTCGGTGATCCGGTGCCGGCGGGGGAGGCCCTCGCGGGCGCGCTGCGGTGGCGGTGGGCGTTGCAGGCCTGGCTCGCCTCCCGCTGAGGGTCAGTGGACGGAGAACCCTCCGTCGACGAAGATCGACTGGCCGGTGACGTAGGCCGACGCGGGGCCCGCGAGGAACACGGCCGCGCCGGCGAAGTCGGCGGGCTCGCCGTTGCGCCCGATGAAGGTGCGCTCGGCCATCGCGGCGTGCCGTTCGGCGGGGATGTGGGCGGCCAGCGGGGTGATGACGTAGCCGGGGACGAGGGCGTTGGCGCACACGCCGCGGGAGGACCAGGCCTCGGCCTGGGAACGGGTCAGGGCGACGAGCCCGGCCTTGGAGGCGCCGTAGGCCCCGCTGTTGCTGAACGCCCGGAAGGACTGCTGTGAGGCGATGTTGATGATGCGGCCGTGACCGCGGCGGGCCATGCCCGGCCCGAACCGCCGGCCCAGCAGGTACGGGGCGTCGAGGTTGACCGCCATGGTCCGGTCCCAAGTGTCCTCGTCGAGCTCGTCCATCGGGGGGCGCAGGTTGATACCGGCGCAGTTGACGAGGATGTCCGGCTCGCCGAACGGGACGACCGCGTCCTCGGCCGCGCGGTGCACCTGGGCGCGGTCGGCCAGATCCGCCGAGACGTACGCGGCGGGGCGGCCATAAGATTCCAGCTCGGCGGCCGTCTCCCGCAGTTCGGGTTCGCGCCGGGCGATGAGCACCACCCGCGCGCCCGCCCGGGCCAGGGCGGTCGCGATGGCCCGGCCGATGCCGGAGCTGCCGCCGGTCACCACCGCGACCCGATCGTCGAGGGAGAAAAGACCGTCCAGGTAGCTGATCACGGGTGAAAACGGTACCGGGGGCCGGGCCGAACGCGGCGATGGGGGCGGTGCCGCCCGGCTGAGGGCGTCAGCGGTCCGCGGCGGCCTCTGCGTGGTCCGCGGGTTCGGCGGCGGCCGGCTCGGCGCGGGCGTCACGGCGGGCGCGGACGCCGCGTACGAGCAGGACGGCGGCGACCAGGCCGATCGAGGCCCACGTGCCGTAGCGGGAGATGGTCTTGGCGACGTCGACGGCGTCCTGGCCGAGGTAGTAGCCCAGGCCCGTCAGCATGCCGATCCACAGCAGCGCGCCGACGGCGTCGAGCAGCACGAACGTCACCAGGCGCATCCCCGTCCAGCCCGCGATGACGAACAGCAGCGCCGCCGGGACGGGAAGGTAGTAGGCGATGACGACGCCGACCCAGCCGAGCCGGTGACCGAGGCGCTCGGAACGGGCGATCAGCCGCTCACCGCGGGCGCCGCGACCGGCCACCATCGTGAGCATGCCCCGGCCCCACAGGCGTCCCGCCCACCAGAAGAACGGGTCGAACATGATCATTCCGGGGACGGCCGCGGCGACCGCCAGGACCAGGGACACCTGGCCGACCCGGGCGAACGCCCCGGCGGTGACGATCGAGGTCATGCTGCCCGTCAGCAGCTCCAGCAGCACGGGGTTCCGGCCGATGAGCAGCGGGCGCAGCGGGATGAGGGCCAGGGCGTACAGGCCGCTCAGCGCGATTCCGGCCCAGCAGATCAGGTCGGCGCGGCGCGGCCGGCCCGTCCAGGGCAGGCCGGGCTGTGATCCATCCCCCGTGACCGACATCCTCCGATGGTAGGCCGTCGGCGCCGGGGCCCGGCGCACCGACGGCCCGCCGGCGCCCAGGCATGGCCGCGGGCGAGGCCCGGCTCGGTGACCCGTGGCCGGGCGGGGACCGGGCAGGCCGGGGCGTGGCCGTGTTCCCTCGTGGGCGGCATCCTCAGGTGGTGACGGGGGGTCGGCTGAGCAGCCCCGCGCCGCCGGGCCCCCTGGCGGCCCACAGGATGATGTCGGATTTCCGCGAGCGTGACGCGGTGCGCACCGGCGATGCTTGTCGGTATGCATGAGGACGTGGAACGCTGCGTACGCGCCGTGCAGTCGAAGGACGCACGGTTCGACGGATGGTTCTTCACCGCGGTGCTGACCACCGGGATCTACTGCCGGCCCAGCTGCCCGGTGGTGCCGCCGAAGGCCGAGAACATGCGGTTCTTTCCCAGCGCCGCGGCGGCCCAGCAGGCCGGGTTCCGGGCGTGCAAGCGGTGCCGCCCGGACGCCAGCCCCGGCTCCCCGCAGTGGAACGAACGCGCGGACCTCGTCGCCCGCGCGATGCGGTTGATCGCCGACGGCGTGATCGACCGGGAGGGGGTGCCGGGCCTGGCCGCCCGGCTCGGCTACAGCACCCGCCAGATCGAACGCCAGTTGCGCGCCGAGCTCGGCGCCGGCCCGCTCGCGCTCGCCCGTGCGCAGCGCGCCCAGACCGCGCGGCTGCTGATCGAGACCAGTTCCCTGCCGATGAGCGACGTGGCGTTCGCCGCCGGGTTCGCCAGCGTGCGGGCGTTCAACGACACCGTGCGGCAGGTGTTCGCGCTGTCCCCGACCGAGCTGCGCGACCGGGTCGCCCGCGGGCACCCCGCAGCGACCTCCGGGGCCCTGTCGGTGCGGCTGCCCTTCCGCGCACCGCTGTGCCCGGACAACCTGTTCGGGCACCTGGCGGCGACCGGAGTGCCCGGCGTCGAGGAGTGGCGCGACGGCGCGTACCGGCGCACCCTGCGTCTGCCCCACGGGCACGGCGTCGTTTCGCTGCGGCCGGCACCCGACCACATCGCCTGCCGTCTGCACCTGACCGACCTGCGGGACCTGTCCATCGCGATCAGCCGCTGCCGGTGGCTGCTGGACCTGGACGCCGACCCGGTGGCCGTCGACGACCTGCTCGGCGCCGACCCGCTGCTGGCTCCGCACGTGGACAAGGACCGCGGCCGCCGCGTGCCGCGCACCGTCGACCCCGCCGAGTTCGCGGTGCGCGCCGTGCTCGGCCAGCAGGTGTCGACCGAGGCGGCCCGCACCCACGCGGCCCGCCTGGTCACCGCCCACGGCGAACCCGTCGATGATCCCGAAGGCGGCCTGACCCATCTGTTCCCCGGAATGGACGCCCTCGCGGCGCTGGACCCGGAGACACTGGCGTTTCCCCGGGCACGCCGTACGACCCTGACCACGCTGATCGGCGCACTGGCCGACGAGCAGGTCGACCTGGGCGCCGGCAGCGACTGGGGGCGGGCCCGGGAGCTGCTGACGGACCTGCCGGGGCTGGGACCCTGGACCGTCGAGATGATCGCGATGCGCGCGCTCGGCGACCCGGACGCGTTCGTCCCCGGCGACCTGGGAGTGCGCACCGCGGCGCGGGAACTCGGCCTGCCGGTCACCCCCGCCGCCCTCACCCGGCACGCCGCGGCCTGGCGCCCCTGGCGCGCGTACGCGGTGCAGTACCTGTGGGCGACCGGGCGGCACGCCATCAACCGGCTGCCCGCCTGACGAGAAGAAGGAGTACCTGATGCGGCATCGTACGCACACGGTGATGGACAGTCCCGTCGGCCCGCTCACCCTGGTCGCGGCGGACGGCGTCCTCACCGGCCTGTACATGGACCGGCAGCGCCACCGGCCCGAGGAGCACACCTTCGGTGAGCGTGATCACGCGCCGTTCGGTGCGGCGATCCGGCAGCTGGAGGAGTACTTCGCCGGTCGGCGGACCGTGTTCGACCTGCCGCTGGCGCTGACCGGCACGGCGTTCCAGGAGCGCGTCTGGGCGGCTCTGCGGGAGATTCCGTTCGGTGAGACCGTCTCCTATGGCGAGCTGGCCGAGCGGATCGGCCGGCCGACCGCAGCCCGCGCCGTCGGACTGGCCAACGGCAAGAACCCGGTCGGGATCATCGTGCCCTGCCATCGCGTCGTGGGCTCCACCGGCGACCTGACCGGGTACGGCGGCGGCCTGTCCTGCAAACGGCACCTGCTCGCCTTCGAGCGGCGCACCGGCGCGCATCCGATGGCGGCGCTGCCCCCGGAGGCTCCGGAGCCGGCTCAGCGCGGCGCGGAACCGCTGTTCACGATGGACCCCGCACGGTGAGGTCCTGGGTGCCGACGACCTTGAGCAGGCGCAGCGCCTCCTGCGAAGGGCTCCCCGGCGCGGCGGTGTAGAAGATCGTCCACTGGTCGCGGTGCGGGTCGTGCAACGCCTCGCAGTCCAGGTCGAGCCATCCGACGAGCGGGTGGCGCAGCCGCTTGCTCGCCGAGCGGCGGACCTGGACGTCGTGCTCGGCCCACAGGCCGCGGAACTCGGGGCTGGCCGCCCGGAGCCGCTCGACCAGGCGGCGGACGCCCGCGTCGTGGGGGTAGAGGGCCGCCGCCGCGCGCAGGTCGGCGACCGACTCACGGGCGAACCGCCGGGCGCCGTCGGCGTCGTGGCGGGCGCGGGCCTTGGAGTCGGTGAAGAACCGCAGGATCAGGTTGCGCTCGCCGGGCGGCAGGCGGGAGAAGTCCCCCAGCAGGGCGGCCGCCATCGCGTTCCACGCCAGGACCTCATACGTCGCGTCGCACACCATGGCGGGGGTGTCGTCGAGCCGGTCCAGTAGGTGCAGTACCCCGGGCCGTACGTCGCGGGCCGGTCCCGGCGGCGGCCCGGGCACCTCCCCGGCCAGGTGGTACAGGTGGTCGCGTTCGTCGTCGGACAGGCGCAACGCCCGGCCGATCGCGGAGAGCATCTGCCGGGACGGCCGTGGCCCCCGGCCCTGTTCCAGGCGGATGTAGTAGTCCACCGACATGCGGGCCAGCTGCGCGACCTCCTGCCGGCGCAGGCCGGGAGTGCGCCGCCGCGGCCCGGCCTCCAGCCCGACGTCGCCCGGGCGCACGCGGGCGCGGCTGCGTCGCAGGAAGGCGGCCAGCTCCTTCCGGTCGAGTTCGCTCACACGTGCCAGGGTGCCGGATCGATGCCGCCGTGACCACGGGACCGCCGGTACCAGGCTCCATGGGGCTCTCCCGGCCGCGCCGGATGACGGCCACGGTGAGGGCATGACGAACTCGAACCCCAGCAAGATCGTTCTGATCACCGGAGCGAACAAGGGCATCGGCTTCGCCGCCGCACGCGAGCTCGCCGTGGCCGGGCACACCGTCCTGCTCGGCGCCCGCGACCCCGGGCGCGGGACCGCGGCCGCGGCGGAGCTGGCCGCGCAGGGCCTGGCCGTACGCTTCGTGCACCTGGACGTGACCGAGCCGGACACGATCGAGGCGGCGGCCCGGCTGATCTCCGAGACCCACGGCCGGTTGGACATCCTGATCAACAACGCCGGCATCAGCCGCGACCGGCCCCACCCGCCGACCGAGCTGCCCGTCGCGGCGCTGCGCGAGGTGTATGAGACCAACGTGTTCGGCGTCGTGGCCGTCACGAACGCGATGCTGCCGCCGCTGCGCAGGTCACCGGCCGCGTACGTCGGCAACGTGTCCAGCGGGCTGGGCACCGTCGCGTTCCTCACCGACCCGGACGCGCCGTTCTGGCAGTACGCGAACCTGCTCGCCTACAACTCTTCCAAGGCCGCGATGAACGCGATCACCCTGATCTACGCGCACACACTGCGGGACAGCGGGATCATGGTCAACGCCCTGTCCCCGGGGTTCTGCGCGACCGACCTGAACAATCACACCGGTCACCTCAGTGCGGACGAGGGCGGGGCGCACATCGCCCGCCAGGTCACCCTGCCCGGCGACGGGCTCACCGGTGTGTTCCTCAACGAGAACGGCGGCACCCACCCGTGGTGAACGGCCCGTGGTCCGATCAGCTCGTGACAGGTGGCCGGGCGGCTGGGAGTGGGTGTCAGTGGGCGGGGGCGAGTTCGGCCAGCAGTTCGCGGACGCGCCGGTCGATCTCGTCCCGGATGGGGCGGACCTGCTCGGCGGCTTCGCCGGCCGGGTCGGGCAGCTCCCAGTCCAGGTAGCGCTTGCCGGGGAACACCGGGCAGACGTCCCCGCAGCCCATGGTGATGACCACGTCGGCGCCCTGGACGGCCTCGCCGGTCAGCGGCTTGGGGAACTCCTTGGACAGGTCGATGCCGAGCTCGTCCATCACGGCGACCACGGCGGGGTTGATCTCGTCGGCAGGTGCGGATCCGGCGGAGCGGACACGCACCTGCCCGGCGGCGTGGTGGTCGAGCAGGGCGGCGGCCATCTGCGAACGTCCGGCGTTGTGGACGCAGACGAACAGGACCTCCGGGACGTGGGTCACGCTCACTCCTCGGGTTCGAGCGGCTGCGGTGAGCCGTTCGGTTGCGGATCTCAGGGCCAGGACCTGTGGGTGGTCATCGATGCGGGCGGACTTATCGAGCAGGCGAGGGCGGGTTCACGCGGAGGCGGGCTGCTGAGCGCCGGCCGCCGGTTCCGCGTGCGGGACGACGACGTCATCGGCACCCGAGCCTGTCCCGGCGGCCGGGTACAGGACGAGCACGAGGGCGGCGCCGATGAGGGCGCCGGCGAGTTGTGCGGCGATGAAGGGGGCGACCGAGGCGGGGGCGATGCCGGCGAAGGTGTCGCTGAAGGCGCGGGCGATGGTGACGGCGGGGTTGGCGAAGGAGGTGGAGGAGGTGAACCAGTACGCGGCACCGATGTAGGCGCCGACCGCAGCCGGGGCGAGCCGGGCCCGATCGGTGCGGGCCAAGGCGAAGATGAGGGCGACCAGCCCCGCGGTGGCCACCACCTCACTCAGCCACAGGTGGCCGCTGGAGCGATCCTTGGACGCGGTGGATACCGCAGGCAGGGCGAACATCAGATTCGCCAGCATCGCCCCGCCGATCCCCCCGGCGATCTGGGCGGGCAGGTAGGCGAGCAGGTCTCGGCCGGGCAGACCTGAGGCGGCCTTGCGGCCGAGCGCCCAGTCCACGATCGAGACGACCGGGTTGAAGTGAGCGCCGGAAACCGGCCCGAACAACACGATGAGGACCGTCAGCCCGGCCGCGGTCGCCACGGCGTTCTCCAGCAGCTCCAGCCCGACATCGCGTGGGGACAGCTGCGCGGCCATGATGCCCGAGCCGACCACCACGGTCACCAGTAGACCCGTGCCGATGAACTCGGCGAGCGCCCGCCGCGCCAACGGCGGGGCGGTCACCGGGCCCCCACCAGCGCCTGGGCCTGCGGGCCCAGCAGGGCCGACAGTCGCGCCAGGACGCCCGGGTTGATCCAGTAGTACACCCATGTGCCCCGGCGCTCGGAGTCGATCAGCCCGGCCTGCTTGAGCACCTTCAGGTGGTGGGAGATCGTGGGCGCCGTCAGGTCGAAGGCCGCGGTCAGGTCGCACACGCACGCCTCGCCGCCCTCATGGCAAGCGATCAGCGACAGCAGCCGCAGCCGCACCGGATCGCCGATCGCCTTGAACAGCGGCGCCAGCTCCTCGGCCTCCGCGACGCCCAGCGGCTCACAGACCAGCGGCGCGCAGCACGCCCCGGCATCAACGGCTGCGTCGTCGACCAGCGGCAACACTTGCTTCGACATGTCTCTAATTTGACATCCATCTAGGCAAGGACGCAAGCTGAGTTCACACTACTTAGACATTCATCGAATCAGAGAGCCTTTGGTTCGGGCCCGTACCGCCGCCGTCGCGGCAAGCCTCGGCTACCGCCTTCGACCAACCCCGTCCGGCATCGTTCGATCGAGGAGGAAGTCATGTCACGTGTTCAGCTCGCCCTGCGCGTCGCCGACCTGGAAGGTTCCATCGCCTTCTACTCCAAGCTGTTCGGCACCGAGCCCACCAAGCGCCGCCCCGGCTACGCCAACTTCGCCATCACCGAACCGCCGCTCAAGCTCGTCCTGATCGAAGGCGAGGCCGGCGAGACGACCCGCCTGGACCACCTGGGTGTCGAGGTCGAAGACACCGGCCAGGTGAGCGCGGCGACCCAGCGGCTCAGGGACGCCGGCCTGGCCACCTTCGAGGAGAACGACACCTCCTGCTGCTACGCCCTCCAAGACAAGGTCTGGGTCCACGGCCCCGGCCAGGAGCCCTGGGAGGTCTACGTCGTGAAGGCCGACGCCGGCACCCTCGGCAAGAGCGCCGCCCCTGCCGCCGACGGCGCTTGCTGCGGCACGACCGCCTGCTGCACCCCCGACGAGAAGGCCCTTGACCCGGCCCAGACCACCGCTGAGGCCAAAGCCGCCGCCGGGTGCGGCTGCAGCAGCTGACCCGCACCGGCGGAGGGATCCTCAGGCCGGATGCCCCGCTGCGGTCTCGGCGGCGAAGCGGGCGGTGAAGGCCGCGCGGTTGGCCGATTCCGGTTTGCGGTCCCAGACCGCGAAGACCACGTGGTCGAAGACGGTGGAGAACTCCCCATCCGCCGTGAGGTGGGCGTGGAACGCCTCGGCGACCTGGCGCGGATCGTTGCGGAACACCCCGCACCCCCACGCGCCGAGGACCAGCCGATCTGCGCCATGGTGGGCGGCCACGGCCAGCACCCGCCGCGCCCGGTCCCGGAGCACTCCGGGGATCCGGTCCCGTACGGCCGGGTCCCGGCGCAGCGCCTCCCCGGTGTTGGGGGCGGGGCAGGTCAGGAACGACACCGGATACGGCTCGGCCAGCAGCTCCCCGTCATCGCCGCGGTGCACCGGGACGTCGGGGGACCAGATGACGCGGTCGCTGTAGAGCAGGTCGGGGGAGGCGCGGTGCGCCTCGTAGTAGTCACGGGCCCGCAGCAGGCACGGGTACAGGAAGGAGTGCCGGCACAGATCCTCCTCCTGCGCGCGGGCGCCGCCGACGTATCCGCCGCCGGGGTTGCGCGCCGAGGCGAAGTTCAGCACGGCGATCCGGCCGGTGCCGGTGAGGTGGAGCCTCCGGGCCGCGCGCAGGCTGCCCTCGGCGGTCACCTCGAAGCGCGTACGGTGACCGGGCCCGGCCGGGGGCGGCGCGATGGTCGCGTCCGGGGGATGGCTGACCGTGGCCGCCATCGCGGCGTCCAGCGCCGGACCGACGACAACGACGGTGCCGTCCGGAAGGGCGTACTCGCCGTCGGCGACGATCTGTGCGTTGTCGGCCGCGTACCGGCGCAATCGGGTACTCACGGGCATGGGATCGTACGGGGCTCGGGCAGGCCCGATCGAACGGTTTTACCGGCCGAGACCCGTAGGCCGGCGGGCTATCCGGCCTGGCGGGCCCGCCATTCGTCCTCGAGCATCGCGTAGACCACCTCGTCGGTCCACTCGCCCTTGACGAGCTCGTTCTGCACCAGGTGCGCCTCGCGGCGCATCCCGATGCGTTCGAGCACCCGTGCCGAGGCGGTGTTGCGGCCGTCGAGGCGCCCGACGACACGATGCAGGCCGAGCCCCTCGAACCCCAGGCGGAGCATCGCCTCGGAGGCCTCGGTCGCATAGCCGCGGCCGCCGTGGCCGGGGTGGAACACGTAGCCGATCTCGCCCTGGCGGTGTTCGCGGCTGGTCCAGATCAGCAAGGCGTCGCCGATGAGCGTGCTGGACTCCGGCAGGACCACCGCCAGCTGCAGGGAGCCGCCCTCATCGGCCAGCACCGAAGAGTGGATCTTCTTCTCCAGCGCCTCGCGGACCTCGTCGCGGTCGCGGGCCTCCCAGTACAGGTACTGGGTGACCTCCGGCCGCGACTGGATCTCGTGGAGGGCGTCGAGGTCGTCGGGAGTGTAAGGGCGCAGGTGAAGGCGTTCGGTGATGATCGGGTAATCGGGCTTCAGCACCGGTCGATCCTATGGGCCGCCATCCCCGCGCCGGATCGCGTCGCAGCGGACACAGGAGATCCCACGCGACCTGCTCGAGCCGTCAGCGGTAGAAGCCCTCGACCGGGACGCGTGCCTCCTCGAAGAGCGCCGGGCCCTCCTGGGGCACCACCGGCCAGCCGCCGCCCGGTTTGAGCGCGACGAGCTGCTCGTTGGACAGCGCGAACACCACGCGTCCCAGGCCGGAACGCTCGATGGCGCCCGAGCACATCGTGCACGGCTGGCAGCTGGTGTACATGGTGGTGGCCGCCGCCGTGGCGGAATCCAGCTCGCGGGCCGCCCACCGGGCCAGCTTCAGCTCCGGGTGGGCGGAGATGTCACGGTCACTGGTGACCGTGTTGTGCTCCTCGGCCAGCACGTCGCCGTCGGGGCCGACCAGCAGCGAGCCGAACGGGGCGTCCCCGCTCGCGCGTGCCTTGGCGGCCAGTTCGACGGCCCTGCGCAGGAATCGCTCGTCCTCAGGTGTCACTGTCGCTCCGTTCGTCGTGGTGTGTGTCCAGGTCCCAGCGATCGGCCACGGTCGCGAGCGCCCGCCAGGCCCTCTGGGGATGAGGGCGGGCGCGCGTGCCCTGGGGCCGGTCCGCCGTACTTCGGCTCGGCTCCAGGGCGCCCTCTGCGCTGTCGTCGACGAGCGAAGGACTTGATCTAGAGTCGGCTCTAGCTCCTAAGGTACGGCGCGTGGCCGGACCTTCCGCCGCCCGCGCCCGTGGCAGCACCGGCGCCGCGATCATCGGCCGACGAGCCGCGTGATCACCCCGTATTCACGAGAAGGAGCACGACCTTGCGCTACCGCGTTCTCGGCGGCACCGGCATCCAGGTGAGCGTCCACTGCCTGGGAGCCATGATGTTCGGCGCCGTGGGCAACCCCGACCACGACGAGTGCGTCCGCATCATCCACGCGGCCCTCGACCAGGGCATCAATTTCGTCGACACCGCCGACATGTACTCCGCCGGTGAGTCGGAGGAGATCGTGGGCAAGGCGCTGAAGGGCCGCCGCGACGACGTGGTGCTGGCCACCAAGGTGCACTTCCCGATGGGGGAGGGGCCCAACCGGGGCGGCAACTCGCGGCGCTGGATCATCAAGGAGGTCGAGGAGAGCCTGCGGCGCCTGCGGACCGACTGGATCGACCTGTACCAGATCCACCGCCCCGACCACACCACCGACATCGAGGAGACCCTCTCGGCGCTCAGCGACCTGGTGCAGCAGGGGAAGATCCGGGCCTTCGGCTGCTCCACGTTCCCCGCCGATGAGATCGTTGAGGCCTACCACGTCGCCGAGCGCTACGGCCTGCGGCGTTTTCGGACCGAGCAGCCGCCGTACTCGCTCCTCGCCCGTGGCATCGAGGGCTCGGCGCTCCCTGTCTGCCGGCGTCTCGGGATGGGCGTGCTGACGTGGAGCCCGCTCGCGTCCGGCTTCCTGACCGGCAGGTACCGCAAGGGCCGGCCCATCGACCTGTCCACCGGCCGCGCCTCGCTCACGCCGGCGCGCTTCGACCCCGCCCTCCCGCAGAACGCGAGGAAGTACGAGGCCGTCGAACAACTCATCGAGCTCGCCGCGGACCTCGGCTGCACCCTGCCCGAGCTCGCCGTCGCCTTCCCCATCGCCCACCCCGCGGTGACCTCGGTGATCATCGGTCCTCGGACGATGGAACAGCTGCAGAACAGCCTCAAGGGCGCCTCGCTCACCCTCGACGACGCGACCCTCGACCGGATCGACGAGATCGTGCCCCCGGGGACCGACCTGTACCGGGCGGACGGCGCCTGGCAGGCCCCTTCGCTGACCGACACCTCGGCGCGGCGCCGCCCGCTCACCGACCGCGCCGCCGGCTGAGCGCCGGAACCCAGGCGGCGTTCGGGCGGCCTGGCCGAACGCCGTCCGACGGGTCCATCGGGTGTGGAGGGCGTTTCGCTACGCTCAGCGCTATTTGATGATCCGGCTGGAGTTGACAACGCATGACGTCGGTCGACGATACGGTCCTCACCGCCATACGCTGCGCTGATACGGACCGGCTTTCAGCCAGCCTCGATCCATTGAAGTGTCCGCCAGCCGTCCTCCAGCTTCTTATCAGGCATGAGGATCCACGACTGCGGGGATTGGGCCTCGTATGCCTTGCCGAACGCCTTGATGCGAGACGAGATGAAGACCGATCCGAGCTGGCCGAATTCGCGGCGTCGTTGCCGGGCTCACTCAATGGTCCGCCGGAGGCAGCGCTGGCCCTGGCGCACCTTTATCTCCAGCTGCGGGCCTACGTCCGGCCCCGGCTGCCCTGGCCGCAGTGGCGTAAGGCGGATCTGCCGACCCGGGTCCAAATCGCGTGGCTGAGCGCCGAGATCGCTGACCGGCCTGAGACCCTGCGGGACGAGCCTGCGGGCGAACTGCTCTACCAGGCGGTCCGCGGGATCGGCGCCGCTAATGTAGACGAACCGGAAAGCTTCGCCCGGGAGTTGTCGGACCGGCTCGATCCTGTGTTGCGGGCAGAGGCTCTGCGGGTTACTCGCGAGGCCGTGCACGCCGGCCTGCTGGCACCGGAACGAGCCCGGACGCTCGTGGTGGGGCTCGCCGGATCGATCGCAGGGCAACCCGCCACGGACGCCTCCGCAGCCGACCTCGCCGCGGCGGCGCTGCGTGAGCTGTCAGAGCCCTGGGCCGCGTTGGATCCGCTGCCACAAGAGCACCTGTACCGGCTCCTCGAGACCGGGCCCGGCGCCACCGTCTGCGCAGTGGCCGCCGCAGCGATCGAAGCCGCAGCCCACCACGGGCATCAGGACGTGCTCCGCGACGTGGCCGCCGACCGAAATCGGCCCCCAGCGCTCCGACGACGCGCACTGGAGCTGCTGGGGGACTTTGCGAGCCGCGATGACGTCCACGACCTCGCGGGCATTGCCGCTACCGACCCCCTTTTGCTCGCTGGGCCGGTCATCCGGTGCCTACGTGGGCTACACCGGCGTGGGCACTTCCCATCGGGCGACGATGCCCCGGCGATCGTGCGCTTGGCCATCGCCGACCATTCGGTGCCCGCGGACGAGGTCGCCACCATCTTGTTCACGTGCCGGCGCGCGACGCTCCAGGAGCTGACGACGGCGGCTGCGAACGATCCGCACTGGCCGCGGCGGCTGGAACTTCTGGTCGCCCTGGCCGCTCAGGGCACAGGGGACCTACCGGTGGGTAAGAAGGTCACTGACCTGCTGCGCGCCGCGCCGGATCCGCGACCGTTCTTGCGAGCGATCCGCGCGCTGCGCCATACGGCCGCCGAGGAGGCCGTCATCGCCGCGCTACCACGGTCACCTGCGGCAGCGCTGGGCGCTCTTGAAGCCGTGGGCGGAGCCCGGACGGTCACGGCGCTGCGAGACGGGCTGGGCCTGGACGGGTCAGATGGCAGAGACGCTGCCGGCGCTGTGGCGTCCTACCTGCGGCCGGTTCGCCACCGGGCCCTGGAAGTGCTGTGGCATCTCACCGAGGACCCCGACCGGCGACAGTCGATCCTCGTTCGGCTCGACCCGCAGGATCTGCCTCGCCGGATCGCCGCCGATCTCGGCGGCCCGGACGAACGGGAACTGGCGTTGCTCCGCGCGGGCCTGGACCCGGATAAGCCCGTGGCTGCCCTGTGCAAGCTGGCGCGCAACGGCAGCTCCAGCACAGTGCCGGCCATCGCCGACCTTCTGCTGCGGGTCGTGTCCGACCTCGCGGCATCCTGGGCGCCGGGAGCGTCCGGCGGCACCAGCGAACCGACAGTGCCGCAGGAAGTCGTTGCGGCCATTCGTGACCTCGGCGGTCGCCTCCACGAAAGAGCGAAGATCCGGCCGAACTGTCTTTTGGACGCCGCAGACGCGCGAGAGGCCGGCGACGCGCTCGTCGCGAGCATCGCGCTCGATCTACTGGACCGCCCCACGCTCACGGCGGCCGAGCAAATGATCCTGCTCGACCTGCTCCTCCAGACTTCCCATCGCGAAATCCGGGCACGAGTACATCCGCTGCTTCGCCACCGTGACCGCCACGTCCGCAAGCACGTGATCGCGCTATTCGCCCGCGACGCCGACGGCGAGGACGCACAGGCATTGTCGGCAAGCCTGATCCCGCTCACCGCCGCCCCCGACGTGCAGACCGTACGCCAAGCGCTGCTCGCGCTCGGACACGCGCGCGCGTGCTGGGCCGCGGCTGCGGTCGCGGCCTGCCTCGACCATCCCAACATGAACGTCAAGAAGACCGCCGCGGCCGCGCTGATCCACGCCGGAACCGCGGTGGCTGTGCCGAAGCTGCTGTTGTGGCTCGGCAGGCACGACAACCCGGGCCTGCGCGCCGCGCTCATCGAGGCGTTGCGGACGATCCTCGGTGACGCGTACGCCGCCACCGTCGTCGCCGCGGCCGACCGCGCCGGCGACGACCGTACCCGTGCCCTGCTGCTGACCGGCCTCGATGGCTCACTGTCCGCCCGTGCCGTCGGCGCTCTGGCCGACCAGGGGTCACCGGCCGGATCCACCCTGTTCTCGCTCGTCGCCGCAGGCCGACTCACCCTTGGTTCGGGTACGGCTGCGGACCTGACGGACCAGATGGCGGCCCACGGCATCACGCCGCCAGCCGGTCAAGGACCGCCAGCCGCCCGGCCGGACGCCGAACTCGACGCCCTGGCGAGGCACGGCTGGAACACCGAGATCGCACGGTGCCTTGCGGAAAGGTTCGACCGGGATCCCGACGAGCTAACCGCCGAACGGCTAAGCCGGCTCCGGCCGATGCTGGCACGTTGGCTGGAACTGGCCGCCGAAGGTCCAGAACATCGCGGCCGGGTCCTGCGGTTCATGTTGCAGCTCTGCCCCCCGCCGTGGACAGCCGGTGAGACGGAGACCTTCGCCCGGTCGGTACGGACGCTGGTCGCAGGGCTGGCCGACGTCGGCGATGCTCATCGCGACCGTCTCCTCACACTGCTTGAGGACACGGTCGTACGGCTGCCCTCCACCGACATGTTCGACATCGCCGCCCGGATTCGCGCGCTGCCGCCGGAAGCCGCGGGGAGCCGGTCCGCGCTGGTGCTGCTGCGCCGATGCGGCGCAGTGCTGACCCGCACCGACCTCGGGCGGGCGCTGGCCGCCGCCCGCGCGGGCGCGAACCCGTGGCTGGCTGAGGAGGAAGTGTTGCGGGAGGCATTCGGGCTGCCAGGACCGGTCGCCGCCGCATCGAGCGGCAGCGCTGAGGCGCCCGAGCGCCCTGCCGTACGCCGATGGCGGGAGGCCATCGCTGCGGCCGTCCGCACACCCGACGCCCTCCGGCGATTCCGCGTCGCCGACCGGCCCGTAGACGGCCTCGACTCCCAAGACCCTGACGAGGCCGCCCACCGACACCTCGCCCATGCTGGTCGCGACGGACGCCCGACGGATTCACGGGACCGGCTCAACGCACTGATCGGCGTCTTCGGCAACGCCGACACCAAGGTGCGCGACGTCCTGCTGGACTGGATGATCGAGCTGCAGCCACTCGACGCACCATCGTGGACCATCGCGGAGGACGCCCGCCGATCCATGTCAACCGGCCGCGTACCTCGTCCCGGTGATCGGGACCAGCCCCGCTCAGCGGCCCTGCATGAGCGCCTGCTGAAGATGCTGGACGATCCCGTGCAGGATCAACGCGAAGCCGCGGCCCGCGCCTTGCTGAGCTGGCCCGAACCCCAGTTCCGGCTTACGGTGCTGCGTGCCTTCCTCGACGGCCGGGTCGACCTCGCCGTCACCGCGGATCTCGCGCATGTCCTGACCCTCATGAGCGAGACCGAACTGCGCGAGGCCGGCGAGCATGGCTCCGGCGGCGACGCGGCTTGCGAACGGATCGCCCGCGTCGCCGCCCATCTGCACCCACCGGACGTGGACCGATTCATCCCCCTGTTGTTGGCATGGTGGGAACACGGCGGACCCCCCCTTCACGCGTCAGCCGAGCGGGCGTTGCGCAAGGCGGCCCCCGATGTCCTGGCCGAGACCCTGTCCGGCCGCCTCGAAACCGGAGCCTGGGGCCTGCTCGATCTCATCTCCGACGTCGCGCTGCTGCGTACCCCCACGCTGGCGCGGGCGCATCGGCGACTACGCGACGAAGGACGCGACGACCTCGCGGACAAGATCGTGCTGGTGGAAGGGCCGCTGCGCCATCCCAACGCGGCCCAGCAGGACTCCGCCGCTCTCTCGGCGCTCCGCAGCCGAACCCGTGTCCCGGAAGCGGTCGCTCGGGAACAACGGGCGCCCCGGGCGGAACTGCTCCACCTGGCCCGTACCGGCGGCCCCGAGCAGATCCGCCGGGCGCTGACCCTGCTCGCCGAGCGTCACGACGACGACCCCGCCCGCGTGCGCCGACACGGCGCGGGCCGGCCGGCGGATCGCGATCCCGAGCTTAAGGAACTACTCGCCGAGTCGCTCGGCCATCCCGAGGCGAGAGTCCGGCTGCACGCCCATCGGATCTCCCGCAAGGTGATGAACCACGGGGACTACCTGGAACAGACCTTGCTACTCCTGGACGACCGGCAACCCGACATCGTGCGCTCGGCGGTCAAGACCTTGTGCCACGCGGCGTGGAAGCCAGCCATCCCAGCACTGGTCGACCTGCTCACGCACTCCCACGCCGCCGTCCGAAGGGCTACCTCCGACGGGCTCGTGCTCCTCGGTGCGCCGGCGTGCCCTGCACTCAGGCACGCCGCCGGCAGGGCACGCCCGGACAAACGACACCTCTACACCACCGTGCTCGAGGGGATCACATCCACGACTACCGCTGACCTGGAACCCAACGGCCGACCAGGGTGACCGAGTCCACGCCTTGGTCACCGCCGTGACCCGCCGCCGCAGCGCCGGGTCCGCAAGGCATCGAAGGAGCGCAACGGTGCGTACGGACCGGCCGGCCTCCCGGAATGCCTTGTAGATCTCGCCCTTGCGAGAGTGTGAACCCAGCCGGCGCAGCAGTACGGCGCACACTCCAGTACAGCGCAGATCGGCTCCACACCGAACTGCTCCCGGTGAGCATCGATGAACTCGACTAGTGCGGCAGTTTCGGGGTCGAGTTCCCGGGCGAAATAGGGGTGCCGGTAAGAAACGTGTCATGAGCCCCAAACGGCGTTGATCTTGTTGTGACTTGCCTGGTCAATGCTGGGCGGACATGACGCACCCCCCCGATGCATATCGACGAGTTGGTCGAGCACTGGACGATCCTGGACGAAGAGCGCGACCTCATCGTTGGCAAGCGCGGCGCCACGCGCCTCGCCTTCGCGATCTTGCTGATGTTCTACACCCAGTACGGCCGTTTCCGCGCGGACGCTCGGAGCTGCCCGACCAGGTCGTCGAACACGTGGCCAAGCAGGTCCAGGTCCCCGCCTCGGAGCTCGGCTTCTACGAGTGGTCCGGCTCCACCATCGAGTACCACCGCAATCAGATCCGCACGCACCTCGGTTTTCGTACCTGCACAACCGCTGACGCGACGAAGGTGACGGTGTGGCTGGCCGAGAACGTCGCACACGCTGAGCGACGGCCCGAGCGGGTACGGGAGGAACTCCTCAAGCACCTGCGGGAGGAGAGGATCGAGCCGCCCACTGATGCTGCAAGACGTCCTGGCCGATCCGGAGTGGGCCAGGCTGCTCAAGCCCGCCGACCGGCGCGGGCTGACGCCGCTGTTCTGGCAGCACGTCCAGCCCTACGGCGAGGTACGGCTGGACGTCGCCAAGCGACTGGCGCTGAGCGGGGATGTCGCGCAGCCGGGCAGCCCTGCACAATCCCTGCGGTCTGATCACGGCGGGAGGTCGCGCCAGCGTTCGGCCGACGCCAGACCATCCAGGCTGATCCGCTCCAGGAACGCACCGCCCCTGGTCAGGCGGCGTCCCACGGGCGTGTCGAGCCCGAGCGTCTGCCCCGCCGCCTTAGCGATTTCAGCCGCCGCGAGCGTCTGCCGCAAGCTGATCACCGTCGAGTGGTACCAGGCGTCGTCGTCGACCACGTAGATGTCGTGCCGCCGCTGCGGATCACGTTCGCGCCTGATCAGCCCCTGCTGGGTCAGGTAGCCCACCGCCATGGAGATCGAGGCGGGACTGACTTTCAGCCCGCGCGACAGCTCGGCCGCAGTGAGCCTGCCGTCCTCGCTCAGCCACAGGCCGATGAGCACGCGCGCCACCATTTTCGGCACGCCCATCCCGATCGCCATCTCGACGGCTCCCTCTTCCACCTCGAAGACCTTGCGGTCCTGGGGTTCGGCCTCGGGCGAACGTGCCGGGGTGCCGCGCCGCGCCCGCCGCGCTGTCGCCTGGTGCGCCCGCTCGGGGCGGTAGTCGCTGGGGCCGCCGTTGCGGCCGACCTCACGGCTGATCGTCGAGGTCGGCCGGTCCAGCCGCCTGGCGATCTGGGCGTAGGAGCGGCCTTCGGCGAGGCCGGTCGCGATGCGCTGGCGGTCCTGCAGGGTCAACCTTCCTTCTGACATGACACCACTATTGCGTTCGGCGCCACACAATGCAATGTTTCATTGCATTTAGCTTCAGCGTCAACGCATCAATTTATTGGTGTTGACCTGCACCTATGTGCATCGATTGATTGACGGAATTTCTGAAAGCAACGTAGCTTTCAATCGTGATGAACACGTTCTATCGCGATGAGCCGGTCACTCCGTCCCTCGACCGCGCACCCGCCTGCCCCTTCGATCCCGCCCCTTCACTCACCGCCCTGCGCGCAGAGCAGCCAATCGCCCGTGTGGCCGCGCCCGAGGGCGCCCCCGGCGTCTGGATGATCACCGGATACGACCTGGTCCGCCAGATCCTCGCCGACCCGCGGTTCAGCTCCCGCTACGAAACCCACTACCACCCCCTGGCGGGCGGGCACCTGCCGCCCGCCCCCGTCGGCGACCTGACCGGCATGGACGCACCCCAGCACACTCGCTTCCGCAAGCTGCTGGCGGGCAAGTTCACCGTCCGCAGGATGAACCTGCTCACCGAGCGGGTCACCGAGATCACCCGTGAGCGGCTCGACGCGATGCAGCGGCAGGGTCCGCCCGCCGACCTCGTCGAGGTCTTCGCGCAGCCGGTTCCAGCGCTGATGATCTGTGAGCTGCTCGGCGTGCCGCACGAGGACCGCGACCAGTTCCAGAGCTCCACCCGGGCCCTGCCGGAGGCCGGGACCGCTGAGGCGCAGTACGCCGCCTTCGTCGAGCTCGGCACGTACCTGCGGGAGCTCGCGCTCGTCAAGCGGGCCAAGCCGACCGACGACCTGCTCAGCGACCTGGCCACCGGCGGCGACCTGACCGACGAGGAGCTCGGCGGCGTGGCCGCGTTCCTGCTCGGCGCCGGTTTCGACACCACCGCCAACATGCTCGCGCTCGGCACCTTCGCCCTGCTGCGCAACCCGGCCCAGCTCACCGCCCTGCGCGGCGATCCCGACCTGGCCGTCGGCGCCGTGGAGCAGCTGCTGCGTTACCTGTCTGTCGCCGCCACCGGTATGCGCGGCGTGCTGGAGGACGTGGAGCTCGGCGGCAGGCAGCTCAAGGCGGGCGACACGGTCGTCATCGCGATCAACGCCGCCAACAGGGACCCGGCCAGGTTCTCCGACCCCGACGTGCTCGATCTGCGCCGCTCGGCCGCCGGGCATCTGGCCTTCGGTCACGGCGTCCATCAGTGCCTCGGTCAGCAGCTTGCCCGCATCGAGATGCGTGTCGCGTTTCCCGCGCTGCTCATCCGCTTCCCGACGCTGCGGCTCGCCGTACCGGCTGAAGAGCTGTCGCTGCGTACCGACCCCTCGCAGGTGTACGGCGTGCACAGCCTGCCCGTCACCTGGGATCGAGGGTGAACGCGATGCGAACCTTCGTCTCGGTGACGGGGCTGCGTAAGTCCTACGGCGCCCACCGCGTCCTGGACGGCATCGACCTCACGATCCCGCAGGGCACCGTCTTCTCGCTGCTCGGCCCCAACGGCGCGGGCAAGACCACCACAGTGCAGATCCTGTCCACCCTGATCAAGGCCGACGCGGGCGAGATCTGGGTCGCCGGGCACGACCTGGCCAAGGAACCCGACAAGGTGCGAGCCGCAATCGGCGTCACCGGCCAGTTCGCCGCGGTCGACAGCTTCCTCACCGGCGAGGAGAACCTGCGACTCATGGCCGACCTGCTCCACCTCGGCCGCGCCAAGGGCCGCAGGCGCGTCCGCGAACTGCTGGAGCGCTTCGACCTCACCGATGCCGCACGCAAGCCCGCGGTCACCTACTCGGGCGGCATGCGCCGCCGGCTCGACCTCGCCATGACCATGGTCGGCACGCCCAGGCTCATCTTCCTCGACGAACCGACCGCAGGCCTGGACCCGCGCAGCCGCCGCACGATGTGGCAGATCGTCCGGGACCTCGTCCAGCAGGACGGCGTGACCATCTTCCTGACCACCCAATACCTGGAGGAGGCCGACGTACTCGCCGACCGCATCGCGCTGCTCAGCCAGGGCCGGTTGGTGGCCGAGGGCACCCCTGAGGAGCTCAAGCGAATGGTGCCCGGCGGCCACATCGTCGTGCGCTTCGCCGACCCCGACGGGTACCGCAGGGCGGCCGGCCACGTCGGCGCCACCTCCAGCAACGACGCGGCGCTCACCGTCCAGATCCCCGACTCCGGCGGAGTCAGGACGCTGAGGAAGCTCCTGGAATGGCTGGACACGCATGCCATCGACGTCGCCGAGCTGTCGATGCACACCCCCGACCTGGACGACGTCTTCCTCACACTGACCCAGGAGCCCTCGACCAAGGAGCCCTCCCGATGAGAGCGATCACCGACTCGGCGACGATGCTGCGGCGCCAGGTCAAACACATCTGGCGCTACCCCACGCTGATCCTCACGTTCGCGTCCGTGCCCGTGGTGTTCCTGCTGCTGTTCGTCTACGTCTTCGGCGGCACCATGGGCGCGGGCATCGGCGCCGACCGCGCCGCCTACGTCGGTTACCTCACCCCCGGCATCATGATCACGACGATCGTCGGGGCAGCGCAGGGGACCGCGATCTCGGTGGCGACCGACATGACCGAGGGCATCATCGCCAGGTTCAAGACCATGGCCATCGCCCGCGTATCGGTGCTCACCGGTCACGTACTCGGGGCGATGGTGCAGACGTTCCTCGCGATTGCCATGGTGACCGTGGTGGCGTTGCTGATCGGGTTCCGCCCGTCCGCCTCGGTGCTGGACTGGCTCGGCGTGGTCGGTGTGCTGGCCATGTTCACCTTCGCGATCACCTGGCTGTCGGTCGCGCTCGCCATGGTCACCAAGAACGTGGCCACGGCCAGCAACCTGCCGATGCCGCTGATGCTGCTGCCGTTCCTCGGCAGCGGCTTCGTCCCGACCGAGTCGATGCCGGCTGGTTTGCGCTGGTTCGCCGAGCACCAGCCGGCCACCCCTGTCATCGAGACGCTGCGCGCGCTGCTGGCCGGGCGTCCGGCCGGGTCCAGCTTCCTGGAGGCGGCTGTGTGGAGCGCGGGCATCGCCCTGGTCAGTTATCTGTCGGCACGCCGGCTCTACAACCGGTGAGGTTCACTGGATTCGGTCCAGGATCGGACAGGTCACCGTAGGCCGCCTCCAGCTCGGCGCGTGAATGCGGTGTCAAGGCGCACACGCGGGTCAGGTCGGCGGGGCGCTCGCGCAGGACCTTCCAAAAGATCATCAGGTCACGGTCCAGGTCGTTGACCGTCTCCAGCCGGGACGGCTTCTTCGCCAGCAGCACGGACAGGGACCCGGCGAACGGTTCCACGTAGTGCGTGTGCTCGGGCAGCATGACGGCGATCTCGTCGGTCAGCTTGGCCTTGTCGCCGTAGTGGGTGACCGGGAGCAGCACCGTGCTTCTCCTACGCCGAGACCGGCTTGTCGGGATCGAGGTGGCGGTAGATCGTGGCGCGGCTGACGCCGAGCCGGTCGGCGATCTGCTGGACGGTGTAGCGGCGCTTGCCGTCATCGCCCTTCATCTCGTACAGCGCGCGGGCCATCTCCACCCCGTGAGCGTCCAGGGCCAACCCCAAATAAGCGCTTGCGGCCTTCAGGATCTCGTTCGCCCGCCGCAACTCGCGGTTCTCCCGCTCCAGCAAGCCTGACAGCACATGCCCCGGCCGGGGTACGGCCGGGGCCACAAACGGGGCGCAGATGGGCCTTTGGCGGCCCGCCCGCGCTCTCTCGTTCACAGACTGATGTATCACACAGCTACTTTGGGGCTGGGGTCAGCTTCGGGAGTATGACGCCGGTTCGACGAGGAACTCGACGTGCCTGTGCGGCGATCATCCGCCGCCTCAGTGCGAGGCGATGAGAAGGTTCAGGGCCAGGGCGGTGACGACGGTGCTGGAGACGATCGCGGTGACGAGCCGCCCACGGACGCCGGTCAGGGCGCGGCCGAGGAGCGCGCCGCCGCCCGCCAGCAGCAGCTGCCAGCTCGCGGACGCGGCGAAGGCGGCGAGGACGAACACGGTCTGCCGCGGGTGGTCCGGAGCCACCGTTCTCTGGCCGGCCAGCACGAGCGCCCCAAAGTAGACGACGGTGGTGGGGTTCAGCATCGTGATCGCCAGCAGACCCAGGTAGGCCCGTCCGGGACCGACCGGGGAGTCCTCGGCCAGGGTGGGCGTCTGGCGCCGGCGGTATCGGGCGATCGCCACCGTCGCACCGCGGACGGCCAGCGCGATCAGTACCAGGGCCGAGCACCATCGCAGGGGAAGCAGGACGGGCCGGATCACGGATGCCACGGCGGAACCGCCCACCATCGCGATCAGCGCGTACAGCCCGTCAGCGGTTGCGACACCGAACGCGGCGGAGACACCGGTCGTCAAGGACGTGCGGGCGGTCAGTGTGATGAGGTAGGTGGCGACCGCCCCCACCGGCACCGCGATGCCGTAGCCGGCGACCAGGCCCGCGACCAGCGCGGCGATCACGGTCGTGCGGCGGTCGGCCTCCGTGGTCGGCCCGGCTGCTGGTGGACCCGCACCGGTCGGACGGCGGTGGTCGGCGGCAGCACGGCGTTGATCGTGGTCATGGCCGGATCCTGCCTGCTGTCCGCAGAGCCCGGCAACCCTATTTCGGCCCGGCCCGGGGTAACGCATCGCTGAACGCCGTACTTCCTGCAGCGGTTCATATCGTGTTCCGGTGGAGTGGATGATCCGACCCGCCACTCGCACTACCCCCTGACCTGCGGCACCCGTGCGCAGGGACGGGATGGTGTCACAGGCGGTCGGGGTGCAGGGTGCCGACGCCGCGGAGCAGGGTGTCCACGACGAGCGTCGCGAGGGCGTCGGTGTCCTTCTCGTCCCTGCTCTGTGCGGCCTCGTGGATGAGGGCGTAGTAGACGCGGCGAGTCCATGGAATGTCGACGTCGGCGCGCAGGACGCCCGCCTCCCGGGCCCGGCGGAACAACCGTTCGCACGTGTCCCGTACATCGGTGTGGACGCGCGCCACCT
Organism: Actinoallomurus purpureus; assembly: GCF_024055795.1. Taxonomy (GTDB): domain Bacteria; phylum Actinomycetota; class Actinomycetes; order Streptosporangiales; family Streptosporangiaceae; genus Actinoallomurus; species Actinoallomurus purpureus. Next base: position 733,513 of record NZ_JAMXMY010000001.1, read on the forward strand.
CCGGGTTGGCCGAGGAGGCCCGGCTCATCGCGAATCCCCAGCTGACCTTGACGCCCAGGACGTTCGCGGTCGTCTGGTAGAGGGCGACCAGCGGCGGAGCCGTGTCCGGGTGGGCGGCATCCACCGCCGCGGCGAACTGCCGGGTGGCCCACACCGCCAAGGCGTCGATGAGTGCCTCGCGGGTGGCAAAGCGCCGGTGCACGGTGGTGCGGGCGACGCCGGCGGCTTCGGCGATCTGCTCCATCGTGGCCGCCGGATCGCGGCTGAGGGTGCGTTCGGCCGCCTCCAGGATCGTCGTCATCGTCCGCTCGGCGTCCGCACGCAGCGGCCGAGCGCCGAGATGCGTCGACTGCCGCTGTGTCGTCATGGGTAAAGCATACGGCAGCGTCGCGGTTCACCACAGACTTGCATCATCGATGTTGCAAGTTGTAGCTTCATCGCATCCTGATTGACGCGACTAGCGGCCCGGATCGGCTGACCGAGACGGCGCTGACCGGGTCGACACCCCTGACAGCCCTGAAAGGTTGGAACACGTGGAGTACACCCGCCTCGGCCGCAGCGGCCTGTCGGTGTCCCGGCTCGTCCTCGGCACCATGAACTTCGGGTCGCGAACGTCCGAAGAGGACAGTCACGCGATCATGGACCGTGCACACGAGCACGGCATCAACTTCTTCGACACGGCCAACGTGTACGGCGAGAAGGAGGGCGAAGGCGTCACCGAACAGATCCTCGGCCGGTGGTTCGCCCAGGGCGGGGGCCGGCGCGACAAGACCATCCTCGCCACCAAGGTCTACCTTCCGATGGGCGACCGGCCGAACGAGAGCGGGTTGTCCGCGCTGCACATCCGGCGCGCGTGTGACGCGTCGCTCAAGCGCTTGCAGACCGACCACATCGACCTGTACCAGATGCACCACATCGACCGCAGCACGCCGTGGGAGGAGATCTGGGAGGCGTTCAGCATCCTTCGCCAGCAGGGAAAGGTGCTCTACTATGGCTCGTCCAACTTCGCCGGCTGGCACATTGCGCAGGCGCAGGAGGCCGCGCGGTCCCGGCATTTCCTCGGACTGGTCAGCGAACAGTCGATCTACAACCTGATGTCGCGCTGGGTCGAACTGGAAGTGCTGCCCGCCGCGCGGCACTACGGGCTGGGCGTGATCCCGTGGTCGCCGCTGCACGGCGGAGTGCTCAGCGGCGTCCTGCGCAAGCAGCGTGAGGGTATCGCCGCCCGCAGCGGCTCGGGACTCTGGGCCGCCGCGTTCGCCGGACATCGGGAATCCGTTGAGGCGTATGAGAAGCTGTGCGCCGATATCGGCGAGGACCCGGCCCACGTCGGACTGGCGTGGCTGCTCGCGCAGGAGGGGGTGACCGGGCCGGTCATCGGGCCGCGGACGGTCGAGCAACTCGACGGCTCGCTGCGCGCACTGCAGATCACGCTCGACGACGGCACGCTCGCCAAGCTGGACGAGCTGTTCCCGCCGCCCGCGCCGAACGGGGCCAAGCCCGCGCCCGAGGCGTACGCCTGGTGATCACGCCCGGGTGCTGATCGCCAGAACACCCGGCGATCGGCGCCCGGCGCGCCGGCGGTCTTCTCGTTCCGCTGCTACATCGTCCCCGTGTCCGGCCCGCCGAGTCTGCCGAGCAGGTCCTGGATCGCTTGGAAAACGGCGTCGGGATGGCGGAAGACGACAGAGGCGTGTCCGGCATCGTCGATGACACGGTTCTCGCCGTGCGAAACCGATTCGGCCAGCGCGGTGTAGAGCCGCGCCTTGGCTTCGGCCTCCTCATGGAGGAGTGACGTGGGTATGCCCTGGGTCACCGCTTTTTTGAAGGGGTCGATCGCCGTGGCGGTGAGCACGATCAGCGGCACATCGGGCATCGGTCCCGCCTGGCGTACCTCGTCATGGAGCTGGTCGCGGTTGGCCGCCTCCCGGCCGCCGACCCTCAGCCAATCCAGGCTGACGTGCCGTTCGATCAGCGGCTCGCGGATCTCCTCCGGCCAGTCGGCCATCTCCCGCGCGAACAGATCGCGGTAGAACTGGATGACTTCATCGGGCAACTCGTCAGGCAACGCCTCGTCGGGGTCCCATGCCTGGTAGAGCTCGTTCAGTTTCTGAGGCATGTAGGAGTCGTAGTCCTCGTGTTCGGGCTCCACCAGGACCAGGCCCGCCACCTCGCCGGGGAAACGCTGCGCATAGTGGCGCGCGTAGAGGCCGCCGAGGGAATGGCCGACCAGCAGGTAGGGAGCGGGCACACCGGCGACCCGCAGCAGCTCGCGCAGTTCGTCGGTGACCTGGGCGGAGGTGCGCGGCAGTTCGCCCCGGTCACTCCACCCCGTTCCGGCCCGATCGTAGAGCACGCTGGTGGTGAGGACAGCGGCTCGCTGCTGAACGATGAAACCGTCCATGCCGGACGAGCCGGCCCCGGCCAGGAACACCACCGCCGGGCTCCCGCTGCCCGATCGGTGGAGGAACAACCTCCGGCCCCCGACCTCGTAGTGCCGTCCCACGGGCGGCGTCGCCTCGGCCGCTTGGTGTTGCATCGCTGACTCCTTCGCTGTTGGTGTTCGCCGACACGGCGTAGGCGGAGCTTGAGCATCCGGCCGCCACCCCACCGCGCCACCACCTGTGCATTCCTAAGTTTGGGAACAGTACCAAACATGGGAATATCGGGAGATGGACACCCTCGAGCTGCTCCTGCATCCGGTGCGGCTGCGCATCGTGCACGCCATGTCCGGCGGGCGCACCCGCACGACCTCCGACCTGTGCGCTCGCCTGCCCGACGTCCCCAAGACCACCGTGTACCGGCACGTCGGCCTGCTGGCCGAGGCGGGACTGCTGGAAGTCGCCGACGAGCAGCGCGTTCACGGCGCCGTCGAACGCCACTACCGGCTGAGCCGCGAGCGGGCGACGATCGACGCCGACGCGGCCGCGTCGATGTCGCTGGACGACCACCGTCAGGGCTTCACCGCGGCCATGGCCGCCCTGCACGCCGAGTTCAACACCTACCTCGACCGCGACGGAGCCGACCCCACCGCCGACTCCGTGGGTTACCGGCAGGGCACCATCTGGCTGAACCCCGACGAACTCACCGAGATGATCGGGGCGCTGAGTGACGTGTTCGCGTCAAGGGCGGCCAACGAACCCGCACCGGGCCGCAGCCCCCACCTGCTGAGCATGATCCTGTTCCCGACCGAGAAACCACCACGGCACGGGAGCGATCCGCAGGCCGACGCCCACCGATGAGTCCATACACGGCTTCGACGAGCTGATCGGACCCGCCGCCGCGCCTCATGGAACTCACCGCCGGCTCGCGTTCGACCGTCCTTGTCCCGTGCGATGCTGTCCGCCGTGGAAGGCCATGGAGGACACGACTCCGTCCGCCACGGCTACGACGCCGTGGCCGAGCACTACGCCGCCGGTTTCCGCGACGAGCTCGCCGGCAAGCCGCTGGACCGGGCGCTGCTGGCGTGTCTGATCGAGCAGACCGAGCCGGACGCCCCGATCGCCGACCTGGGGTGCGGTCCGGGGCATGTGGCGGGCTGGCTCGCCGAACGCGGCGTGCGTACGGTCGGCGTCGACCTGTCCGCCGCCATGGTCGCGGTCGGCCACCAGGACCATCCGGCCGTGGAGTTCCGCGAAGGGGACCTGCTGGCGCTGCCCGCCGCGGACGGTGAGTTCGGGTCGGCCGTGGCGTTCTATTCGATCATCCATCTGCACCCCTCCGAACTGCGTGGCGCCTTCCAGCAGGCCCATCGGGCGCTGTGCCCCTCCGGCCTGTTCCTCGTCTCCTTCCACATCGGCTCGGAGGTGAGGCACATGAACGAATGGTGGGGTCACGAGGTGAGCATCGACTTCCGGTTCCTCGAGCCCGCCCACGTGGTCGATGTCCTCGAGAAGACCGGATTCCGCGTGGAGATGCGAACCGAGCGCATGCCCTACGCCGGCGAGGTCGACACGCGCCGGGCCTATCTGCTGGCCCGCCGGACAGGGGCGTGAGGCGCGTCGTTCAATGTGAGCGGGCGAGCCGGAACCCCAGGTCATCGATGCGGAGGGTCGGATGGCTCTTACGCCGGGAGGAGGCCCGGCATCCCCAGGAACGGTCGTGCGCGCCTCCTCCGCGGAAGACGCGGTAGGGGCCGTAGACATCCGGATCGTAGACGTCCCAGCACCACTCCCACACATTGCCGATCATGTCGTAGAGGCCCCACGCGTTCGGCTTCCTGGTCGCGACCTCGTGCACCTTGCCGCCGGAGTTCTTCCGATACCAGGCGATCTCGTCCAGCTCGCCGTAGCGGACGCCCGAGCTCCCGGCCCGGCAGGCGTACTCCCACTCCGCCTCGGTCGGCAGGCGATAACCGTCGGCGTCCCGGTCCCAGACGACGTCCTGCCCGTCGACGTCGTCGCCTCCCGAGTAGCACGGCCGAAGCCCGGTCGCCCGCGAGAGCCGATTGCAGAACCGGACGGCCTCGCGCCAGGAGACGTCGGTCACCGGCGCGCGCCGCTCGGCCGTCTCCCCGGATGTCTCGCCGACGACGTCGCGATACAGGGCGCGGGTGACGGCGCATGCGGCCAGCTGGAAGGCCGCCACCTCGACCTTCCAGCTTCGGTCCGTGCCCTCGTCCCGCAGCGCGACCTCTCCGCCGGGGATCTCCACCATGCCCTCGCCGACCACCGCTTCGAGATCCATATCTCGGCAATCGTGGCACAGGTCCTGACGCCTGCTGTCACCGTCCTCAGCGAGCCGGCATCCCTGGCCGGACCCCCGGTTTGGACTGCGTGTCCATCGGCTGGACTGATTATCTATATCTTCGCTAGCATGCAGGCCGACGAGCGTTCCGACGATCAGTGCGGAGAAGGGGCGGGGAATGGTCGTGGCGCAGCCGGCTGATCGGGCCGGGGAACAGGATGCGATCATCGCCGCGCTCGCACCGGTGGTCGACGGCATCGCCGCGACGCTGGGTTCGTTCTGCGAGGTGGTGATCCACGACTTCCGTCGTCCGGAGACGTCCGTGGCAGCGATCGCCGGATCGGTCACCGGGCGCAGCGCCGGCGGAGCGATGAGCGAGATCGGCATGGGCATCCTCGCCCGCGGCGACGAGGCGAGAGACGAGCTCAACTACATCACCCGCACCGGAACCGGGAAGATGGTCAAGTCGTCCACGATGGTGCTGCGCGATTCGGCCGGGACGGTCTTCGGGGCCCTGTGCCTCAACCTCGACATCACCGCCGTCAACCAGGCACACGCCCTGATCGGCGAGATCGCCGGCGTCACCGGCCCGGCCGCCGTGCCGACCACCACCTTCGGCGACGATATCGGCTCCGTGGTGGACGCCATCGTCGACGACCACCAGCTGCGGCAGAACAAGTCCTGGGCCGACCTCAGCCGGGCCGAGCGCCTGAAGCTGTTCCGCAACCTGAACGACCGGGGTGTCTTCGCCGTACGGGGCGCCGCCCGGCAGGTCGCGGCGCGGCTCGGCATCTCCCGCGCCTCCGCCTACAACTACCTCGCCGAAGCCCGGGCCGCGTCCTCACCCGACGGCACCACCTCCACAGAAGGGTGAAGCATGACGAACTCACCACCGGTCACGCTCGACGACGTCCGTGACGCCGCCGCGCAGATCAAAGGCGTCGCACACCGCACGCCGGTGCTGCGCTCACGCACCCTCGACGCGCTCGTCGGCGCCGAGGTGTTCCTCAAGTGCGAGAACTTCCAGCGCGTCGGAGCGTTCAAGTTCCGCGGGGCCTACAACACCGCCTCCCGCCTGGCGCCCGAGCAGGCGGTCAAGGGCATCGCCGCCTACTCCTCGGGCAATCACGCCCAGGCCGTCGCCCTCGCCGCGCGGGAACTCGGCACGACCGCGGTGATCCTCATGCCCCAGGACACCCCGCGATCCAAGATGGACGCCACCGCCGGGTATGGCGCTGAGATCGTCACGTACGACCGCTACAACGGCGATCGGGTCGCCATCGGCGAGGCCCTGGCCGCCGACCGCGGCCTGGCGCTCATCCCGCCGTACGAGCATCCGCACGTCATCGCGGGCCAGGGCACCGCCGCGCTCGAACTCATCGAGGAGGTGGGGCACCTCGACGCGCTCGTCGTTCCGGTCGGCGGCGGCGGGCTCATCGCCGGCAGCGCCACCGCCGCCAAGGCCCTGGACACGGGCATCCACGTGATCGGCGTGGAGCCGGAGGCGGGGGACGACACCAAGCGGTCCCTGGAGGCGGGCAGGCGTGTCTCCATACCCGTGCCCCGCACCATCGCCGACGGGCAGGCCGCGGGCATCCCCGGCGAGCTGACGTTCTCCATCAACCAGCGGCTGGTCGACGAGATCGCCCTGGTCACCGACGACCAGATCCGCGAAGCCATGCGGATGGCCTTCGAACGCCTGAAGATCGTCATCGAGCCCAGCGGCGCCACCGCGCTGGCCGCCCTGCTGTCCGGTCGCATCCACCGGATCCCTGCCCGCGTCGGAGTGATCATCTCGGGCGGCAACATCGACGCCCGGCGCTTCGCCGAGCTCTGCGGAACCTGACCGCCACGGCCGCCGCCCACATCTCACCAGGGGAGGGGGCCTTCGGCGTCGACGCCCGGCGAAGATCAACCACTCTCGGGAGGGATGGGAGCCGTCAGTCCCGGAAGATCCGGATGGTGGCGGAGCGCGTCAAGGACGACGTTGACCGCCGCCCGTGGAGGCGAGCCGCGCCGGATCGCCGCGGTGATGGTCCGGGTGACGGGGGCGGCGAGTTCGCGGATGGCGACGCGGTACCGGCGGTCGACGGCCAGGCCCGGCAGCAGCGCGATCGAAAGACCGGCTTCGACGTGTTGCAGGGTCATCATGTAGTTGCTGAAGCGGCACACCACCCGTGGCTCGAACCCGGCTTCGCGGCACAGGCGGGTCGCCAGGTTCGCCATGTACGACTGGGGCATGTCGAACGCCCACGGCTCGTCCGCGAGGGCGGCGAGGTCGGCCGGACCACGGGCCGAGGCGGGGTGGCCGGGCGGCACCACGAGCACGATCGGGTCGGTCGCCAGCGGCACGATGTCAAGGTCGGGGCCCAGCGGCTGCTCGACGAAGTCCGTGGTCGTGATGATGACATCGGCGTCGCCCACGCGCAGGGCGGGCATGCTCTCGTGCGGTTCCAGTTCCAGCAGTTCCACGTCGAGGTGCGGGTGCGCCTCGGCGAGCCGGATGACCGCCGGGACGGCTAGGCTGTGGATCGCGCTCTGGAACGCGCCCAGCCGGACCAGCCCGGACGGCTCCTCGCCGAGGCTCCGCAGCTCCGCCTCGACCGCGGCCATGTGATCGAGGATCGACCGCGCCCGGCGCGCGAGGATGAGCCCGGCCGGGGTGAGCCGCACCCGCCGCCCGGTGCGTTCGAGTAGCTGCGTGCGCGTCTCGGCTTCGAGCACGGAGAGCTGCTGCGACACACTCGACGCGCTCAGGTTCGCGGCCTGGGCGACCGCGCGCACGGTGCCCAGCGTGTCGAGCTGACTCAGCAGCCGTAGCCGCCACGGGTTGAGAGTCACGAGAGCATTGTTGTGCGGTTCAACCGAACAGGAAAGCCAGGATTGTGAGATGGACGTGTTGCTCGGCGGGCACTTACCGTCGTCGGCATGGCTATTCCGACCTCCGCCCCGCTGTCCGCCGACGTGTTCTGGGCCGATGCCGACCGGCACCTCGTGCGCTACGCCGGCGCCGGCGAGTTCACCCGCGAGATCATCGACCGCGCCGCCGGGAGCTTCCTGTACACGGAGGACGGCCGGAAGATCCTCGACTTCACCTCCGGCCAGATGAGCGCGATCCTCGGTCACTCGCACCCGGAGATCGTGAGCACCGTACGGGAGCAGGTGGCCAGGCTCGACCACCTCTTCAGCGGCATGCTGAGCCGCCCGGTCGTCGACCTCGCCCGGCGGCTGGCCGAGATGCTGCCGTCACCGTTGGAGAAGGCCCTGCTGCTGACCACCGGCGCGGAGTCGAACGAGGCCGCGATCCGGATGGCGAAGCTCGTCACCGGCAAGCATGAGATCGTGTCCTTCGCCCGCTCGTGGCACGGCATGACGCAGGCCGCCGCGTCCGCCACTTACAGCGCCGGCCGCAAGGGCTACGGCCCCGCTGCACCAGGCAACTTCGCCATCCCCGCACCCAACGCGTACCGGCCCGACTTCACCACCGCCGACGGTGAACACGACTGGCGGCGGCAGCTGGACTTCGGTTTCGAGCTGATCGACGCTCAGTCCGTTGGCAGCCTCGCCGCCTGCATCGTCGAGCCCATCCTCAGCTCGGGCGGGATCATCGAGCCGCCTGAGGGCTACTTCGCCGCACTGCGGGAGAAATGCCGCGAGCGTGGCATGCTGTTGATCCTCGACGAGGCCCAGACCGGGCTCTGCCGCACCGGCACCTGGTACGCGTTCCAGCGCGACGGCATCGTCCCGGACATCCTCACGCTGTCGAAGACGCTCGGGGCCGGGCTCCCGCTCGCGGCGGTGATCACCAGCGCCGAGATCGAGCAGGAGGCCCACGACCGCGGCTTCCTGTTCTTCACCACCCACGTTGCGGACCCACTGGTGGCCGCGGTCGGCAACACCGTCCTCGACGTGCTGACCCGGGACCGGCTGGACTCGCGCGCCACCGAGCTCGGCGCCTTCCTGCGTGACGGCCTCGAACAGATCGCGCAGCGGCAGCCGGTGGTAGGGGACATCCGTGGCCGCGGCCTGCTGGCCGGGCTGGAGCTGGTCGTGGACCGCGAGACGAAACGCAGCTCCGACGAGCTCGGCGCGCTGGTCACCCGGCGCTGCCTGGAACTCGGCCTGCACATGAACATCGTGCAGCTCCCGGGCATGGGCGGAGTGTTCCGGATCGCGCCGCCGCTGACGGCCACCGAAGCGGAGATCTCCCTCGGCCTGGCCATCCTCGACCAGGCCATCGGCGACGCGTCCGCCCTGATCTGACGAGGCGTGTTCCGGCACCCCGGGAATCGGCCCTCCGCTCGGGTCGTGCGATCAGGCCCGACGGTCTGGCGTGGCCGCGTCGTACCCGGGGGTCGGCGAACCCAGGAACACCGCCCGGCAACGGCTCGTCGGCCCGGACCGTACGGCATCGTCATGGACGCGGCCTGACTCCGCGCAGGAACACCCTCAGCCGAGAGGCGACCTGGGGCGCGAACGGCCGACCGGCGTCGGGGTAGTCGGTGGCCGGGTTCGGCACCCCAGCGACCACCTTGAACAGATGGTCGGCATCGGGGATATCGGCGCGTACGGCGGCATGGTCGGCGGACAGACCGCTCATGAGATGGCCGATGTCGGAGGCGTCCACCTGGACGTCTTTGGTCCCGCGCAGGACGAGTACCGGGAGGCCGGGCGTCAGGCGGTGTGCCAGCGCAGCCGGATCCTGACGGTCGGCCTGCGCCAGGAACGCCACGTTCACCGGACTGAACAGCGACGCCAGCGCCGGATCGGCGAAGTGCTTCGGCGCGGCCCCGGTCTTCCGGATCGTCGCGACGGCTGCCCGCATGTCGCGGATGTAGGCCGTCGCTGTCTGCGCGGTGAGCTTCCCCGACCTCTGCGCCTCGCGGTACTGCGCGGTGAGCTGCCGCGACAGTACGTCGAGGTAGCGACGGCCGAGCGGTGCGGCGAGGACCAGCCCGCAGACCGCCTCGCGCGAGCCCTTCAGCTTGACGGCCAACCAGAGCGCGAACAGCGCTCCCTCACTGTGACCCACCACGATGAGCCGACGCGGATCGACCCCGGGCTGGTCTGCGAGGGTCCGGTAGGCATCCAGCGCCTCCTGCGCGTACAGGTCGAAGTCGATCCCGCGTCCGCCCGGGTGGGCACCGAGGCCGGCGGCACCCGAGCCGATCTTGTCGTAACGGAGCGACGCGACACCGGCCCTGCCCAGTACGGTCGCGAAGTTGCGATTGGTGTCCAGGTGAGGGAACTGCGGATCATTGCCGTTACGGTCGGTCGGCCCGCTTCCTGACATGATCAGGGCGCCGGGGGCCTGGCCGCTGCTCTGGGAGGGCGACTCGAACGTCGCGGGCAGCGTGTCGGGACCGCTGCGGAAGCCGAGTTCCCGCGTGTCGGCGTCGACGGTACGGCTCACCTTCGTGACGCCTGTCCTGGCGACATCGCGGGGACCGGAGCAGGAGGCACAGGCGAGCACGGAGGCCGCCAGGAGCGCGATGGCGCTTCGGTGAACGGGTGAGGGGACCATCTGCGGCATCGGGTTCTCCTTGAACGGATGACGGGACATCGCTAACGCGCGTACGAGCCGAGCAGGGGCCCGAGGGCGACCGCCGCGACCGTGGCGGCGAGGAGCACCCATGCGAGCGGCCGGGCCATGTTGACGGTCCAGCCGACCCCGAACCGTTTGGGCACGAACAGAGCCGGGTCGTCGGGGTTGTAGTAGATCAAGCCCCACCGGTAGAGGTGGTCGTCGTCCCGGTTGACCACCCTGTCCCCGCCGCCCGCTCCGGTGGGGGTTCCGAGGCGCAGCCGGCTGCCGCCCTGGCCGGTGCGCAGAGCGACCGCGAGGACGACGGCCGTGCCGACCAGGACGGGCGCGACGGACGCCGCGACCAGGACGGATCCGGACACCGTGATCAGACCCCAGGTCACCAGCGCGGCGAACAGGAAGGTCACGTTCACGCAGACGGCCAGGACCAGCAGCGCCCGCGCGGTCGCCGAGACGAAACGGCGGTGCCGTACCGTCGCGCATGAACTCTCGGCGTCCAGTAGTGCCCTTCCGCGCAGGGCGACCTGCGGCAGGACGAGCAGCAGCGCCGTCACCAGGGCCTGCGTCAGGACGGGCCCGAACACCGAGCCGATCGACTTCGCCGCGTAGTGATCGGCGTGCCCGCCCTGCCCGAAGTGGGTCGCAAGCCGCGCGGGCATTCGCGGGTACTCCACGACCCCCGCCACGACCGTGCCCGCCAGGAGCAGGACCAAGGGCACGGCCCAGGACGTCGGATAGCGTTCCGGATCGGTCCGGAGCGAGGTGTCTGCCGCCACGACCTGTCGGTGTCCGCCGAACCAGTCCTCGGACCTCTTGACCGCGATGATGCGCCCGCGCGCGAGACGGTATAGCCCGACGCCCGCGACGACCTCGGCGCCGCCGGCGACCGCGCCCGACGCGGGGTGGCCGGCGGCGAGGATCACACCCGCGGCTGCGGCGGCGGTCACGATGGCCGTGCCGAGGCGGTATCGCCGCCGCTGCGCGGCGATGACCGGCGTGTCCGCCCGGTCGCCGGGGATACGGACGCCGAACGGCGTCGTGGCCGGGACGAGCGACGGCGTCAGCCACTGCAGAGCGCCGATCAGGAGAACGGGGAAGAGCGAGATGAGGATGGAAGTGATCATGAACGGCTCTCAGTGATCGGCCGATCCGGTGAGGCGGCGGGGAAACGCTCGAGAATGGCCTGCACGCGCTGCCGGATCTGCTCCTGGGACAGTCCCTTGGCGGCGGCCTCGGCGAGGAGGGTTCGCGTCCGGGCCTCCCAGTCCTCGGTGACGCCCGCCGCCGGCGGCCCGCCGTCCGCGTCGCGGATGACGACCGCGCCCGTACGACGGCCCAGCCGGACGAGGCCCTCCTGACGCAACAGGTCGTAGGCCTTGTTGACCGTGTGCATGTTGATGCCGAGATCGGCGGCGAGCTGACGCGTGGTGGGCAGCGAGTCGCCGGTCCGCAACCGACCCTCCGCGATCGCCTCGACGATGCGGTCGCGAAGCTGCTGGTAGAGCGGCGTCTCGCCGTCCACGTTCAGCGTCAAGATCATCCAAACCCCCGGCCGGAGCTAGTTGCATTGATATATAACAACTAGAACATTCACGAGCGCAAGTCGGGACCGACCGAACCGATCTGGCGGCGTACGCGGGCTGCCACTCGTTCCGATAGGCCATGCGTGCGGGTTCGGGCAGCGGGGCCGGCATGGTCGCGATGGTCTGCTCGCTTGCGCCGTCCAGCATCCGGTGATGGTGTCGGGCGAGGTGGTTCATTCACCGGGCGCCGGCGGCCCGTGGGGGCTGCGGGATCTCCGTCTCCTGCGGGGCTTGTACTGCTCGGGATATTGCGCCGCTGGGGCGGTCACCAGCTGTAGGGGCCGAATCGACCCCAGGCGACGAGCGCGGTGAGAACGAACAGGACGGCGGTGACCGCCACTCCGGACGGCTCTTTGCGGCGGATGTGCATGGCAGCGCCCAGGACCACAATGACCGCCAGCCCGGTCCAGGCGATCGGTGTCAAGACGGGTGCGATTCCGGTCGCGGCCGGCACGATCAGCCCGATCGCGCCGAGTAACTCCGTCACTCCGATGAACCGCACCGTCGACTGGGAGACGTCCTGCATCCACGGATACTTGCCGGCCAGCTTGTCCTTCGACTGGAGGACTTTCCCCAGGCCGGACATGGCGAACATGGCGGCCAGGATCGCCTGCACGATCCACACGGGCCGGGGCGGATGCCGGCTGCGCGGCGTGAGCCTGCATCGAGGTACGTCAACCTCTGGCTGCTGTGCGCTCGTGGGTGCTCCGGGCGGTTCTCACGGCCCGGAACACCCACGGCGCCAGAGCAGCAGCGGGCCTACCTGGCGAGTTCTGCCGGTTCATCCAGCCGCGTCAGTTTCCGCGGGTTCGCGATAGCGTGGATCCGGGTGACCCGCCCGTTCTCCACCACGAGGCTCACCGCGGCCACCCGGCCGTCGATCTCGATCCGGCCCGCAGGCGCGCCGTTGAGCCACACGGCCGACACCACCCGGTTCGGACGCGCGAGCAGCTTCGCCACCAGCTCGGCCCCGTGGACCGGAGCCGGAGCGGCGGCCGCAAGCCCGCCGCCATCGGCGATCAGGACCACGTCCGGTGCCATGACCTCCATCAGCTCCTGCACCTGCCCGGTTCGCAACGCGGTCAGGAACCGGTCCACCACGGCCTGCTGCTCCGACCGGCTCACCTGTATCCGCGGCTGCCGGGCCGCCACATGCCCGCGGGCCCGCCGCGCGATCTGCCGCACCGTGGCCGCTGACTTCCCGACGGCCTCGGCGATCTCGCCGTACGGCATCTCGAAGACCTCGCGGAGCACGAACACCGCCCGCTCCGCCGGCCCGAGCGTTTCCAGCACGGTCAGCATCGCGATCGAGACGCTCTCCGCGAGTTCGACGTCCTCGGCAACATCAGGGCTGGTCAGCAGCGGTTCCGGCAGCCACTCGCCAACGTATTCCTCGCGGCTGCGCGACAACGTTCGCAGGCGGTTGAGCGCTTGCCGTGTGACGGTTCGGACGAGGTAGGCCCGCGGGTCGTGCACCTGCGAGTGGTCGACGTCGGCCCACCGCAGCCAGGACTCCTGCAACACGTCCTCCGCGTCGGCCGCCGACCCGAGCATCTCGTAGGCGACCGTGAACAGCAGGCTGCGATGGGCCACGAACGGATCCTCGGTCATGCCGTCGCCGTTACGCCGGACTTCTCAGGACGCGCGGCCAGCGGAATCTCGCATGCATCGGAGAAGCCCTGCGACGTGACCCCGTTCGCATTGTTGTTCCTGGTCGCCATGTTGACAAAGGCGATGAACGCGGTGAGCTCGACCATCGCCGCCGGGCCGAGCCGCTCGAGCAGGCTTCCGTACAGCTCGTCGGTGACGGTCAGCGGGGTGTTCGTCATGGCCTCGGCGTACTCCAGCACGTCCCGCTCCAGCGGGGTGAACACCTCCGACTCCCGCCAGCGCGGCACCTGGCTCGCCTTGGCCAGGTCCAGGTCCTGGTTCTGCGCCTGGAAGTAGCCGACGTCGAGGCACCAGCTGCAGCCGACCTGTGCCGCGACGGCCATGTGCGCGAACGACTTGAGGCTCGCGTCGGCCGCATCCCACTCGCCCACCTTGGCCGAAAACTCCAGATTGGACGTGGCGACCTTGGGGCTGTGCCACACCACCTCGACGGGCTCGGGCACTTCGCCGAGCTGCTTGATCATGTTCTCCCTGAGCTCGGTGGGGAGCTCCGCCTTCGGGACGCGTAGCGCCATGATGTTCTCCTTGTACGTGCATACGTTGGCCTGTCCGACATGAAGACACCACCGGGCCCCCGCGCGTGACAACGGGGCCCGGATACCCGCGGTATCCGGGCCCTGACATCTCGCGCGTGGTGCGGGCGCGCCGCCGTGCTACGGCCTGTCGTTAACGACGGGGCAACTGGCCACCGCCGAGTACGTCGACTGGTACAACGCCCAGCGGATCCACACCGCCATCGGGGACGTTCCACCCGACGAATTCGAAGCCACCTACTACGCGCAGCACCAACCCCGCGAGGCGGTTGGAGCCAACCACTGAGGTCTCCATAGAACCCGGGGTGGCTCAGTTACGCGGTCGCCGGCGGGGTGGATTCTGCTGGATGTCCGCGCGCAGCCAATTCTTCGCGGGCGGCCTGGGCTTCTTCTCGAGCAGCCTGGGCGCGCAGTTCGGCCTGGACGGCGCGTTCGCGCTGGGTTGCGGCGTCGGCGCGGGCGGTATCCCGGTCGCTGCGCAGGGCCTCGATCTCGGCGGCCAGGCGATGGGCGTCGGCGCGCGCGTGTTCGGCCTCCCGCCGCAGCTCATCGACCTGCCGGGTGAGCTCTAGACCGGCCCGCTCGGCGCGGTCGGCCAGCGCCGTCATCGCCGCGGCGTTCTGCCGGGCCTCGGCGGCCTGACCTTCGGCGGTCTCGGACCGCTGCCATGCGGTGCGGGCGTCGGCCTGGGCGGCCTGTGCGGCGGCCTGCGCCGCGGCCAGCTCGGCGCGGCACTGGGCGAGCTGGGCGGTGAGTTGCTCGCGGGCCTGACGTTCCTTTTCCAGGTTCTGGGCGGTCTCCTCCAGGCGTGCTGCCAGGGACTGTTCGGCCTGGCGGGCCAGCGCTGCCGCGCGTTCGGCGTTCACCGCGGCCTGCCGGTGGACGGCTACAGTCTCGGCCGCCTGTTGTCTGGTCTGCTCGGCCTCGGCATGGGCCTGGGCGGCCGCGTCTTCGGCCTTGGCCCGCGCAGCCCGGTCCTGTTCGCTGCGGGCCGCCGCCTGGGCGGCCCGTTCCTCGGCTTCGTCGGTACGGCGGCGCGCCGCCTCCGCCTCCTCCCGGGCCACTGCCGCCTCGGCCTTGACCTCGGCGGCCTGCGCGGTGGTGACGCCGGTGATGGCCGCGAACCCCTCGATGGCCTTGGTCAGCACCGCCTGGGTCTCGGTCATGGCCGGGACAGCCTCCTCGGCCACGGCCGCCACCAGCCGCAACGGGTCACCGAGCGCCTCGGCCACCCGTGCATCCCGCAGGGCCTGGGCGCGTTCCTTGCAGTCCTTGGGCGGCGGGCAGTACAGCCGGCGCCGGCCGCCCTTGTAGCGGCCGTCGGCACGGCGCACCGGCTCGGGCAGCGGCGCCCGGCACACCTGGCAGCGCCCGTGCGGGGCCGGCTCCTCCCGCTCATGGCCAGCCGTGGCGTCGTCTGGTCCGCCGGCGGCGGTGAGCGCGGGAACGGAGGAGGCCTCGGCGACCTCGTCACGGTCGGGGGCGGGGTCCTCGGTGCTGGTGGAGGCGTCAGTCATGATCCAAACGCTAGCAGACATTCGTTTCACGATACTCGAAACTCGTTTCGCGATAGATGACTCTAAACTATCTGTGATCTAGAGAGTGAATGAGAATGACTGTTATCAACCACTCTCCGGCCGCGCCGGAACGGCCGCGGGTGTGAGTAGTTGTTCCGTTGTCCTGGTGTCCTGACTCAGTGAATCTGAGGCAGTCTCATCGAATCTGAGGCAGAGGAGTGGCTGTCTCGCTACAGTCGAGGCACGTGTGGCGGGAAGGGTTGGTGTCGGATCGCGCTGGACCTGGTCTTCTCAGGTGACCTGGCGGAGTGATGGTGGTTTCCCAGCTGGTCCAGCGCATCTGAAGTGATTCTTGGGGGTATTCCCGAGATTTGGAGGCGGAGTGTCGCCGTTGATCATCGAGCTGGATCCGCTGCGGGCTGCTGGCCCGGTGTCGCTGGGGATGTCGTTTGAGGAGGCGGGGCGGGCGCTGGCGGCGTGGGGAACGCCGCGGCCGTTTGCTCCGTATCCGGGGGCTGAGCCGCTGGATTGGCAGCTGTGGGATTCGGGTGTTAGTGCTCACGTGTTCTGCGGGTCCGCGGGCGTGGTGCAGACGGTCGAGATCTCCCGGGCCTTCGAGGACCCCGATGTGGAGCCGCAGGCGCGGGTGCTCCTGCTGGGCATGGACGTGTTCTCGGTGCCTGCCAGGCAGGTGATCGCGGAGCTGGGTGCCCGCTACGACGTGGATGACGACGTGGGTCACGGCGTGGTCGTGCGGGAGTTGTCGGTCGGGATGTCCCGCGATTTGGGGGAGCCGTTCCCGAGCGCTGACCGGTGGTGTTTCGACGGCGTTTTGATCGCGGGTCCGGGCTACTACGACCCGCCGCCTCGGGACGGCGGGTCATGAGCGCGGGTCTGCCAAGACCCGCACCTATCGTGGAAACCGCCACTTCAAATGAGAGACATGAACGGTAATAACGAACAAGGCACGTGGCGAACCGCAGTTCAGCCAGGGAGACGCCTCGCCAACTAAAACGAGAGGCGACGGTCGGGAAGGTGCCGATGGGTGGTTCGCTGTCGGTCGCGCAGCGGCTGCCGGGCACCGAGTATGAGGTCACGTTCGTTGATGAGGCTGGCCGCGAGCAGCGGGAGCCGTTGGAACGGGCGTGGTCGGTGCCGTTCGAGTATGGCCGGCCGGTGCGGGCGTTGCGGTCGTTTAAGGGGCAGAAGAACTTTACGGGGGTCTGGTTCGCTGCATCGGTGGGCCGTCACGTCGGGTTCGAGTCGTGGGTGGAACGCGATCAGGCGATGTGGCTGGACTTCGACCGCGAGGTCGCTTCGTTCGCATCGCAGCCGTTCGTGTTGAGCTGGGCCGCTGGTGGTCACAGGCGCCGGCATGTGCCGGATTACTTCGCGCGGTTAGTCGACGGCACCGGCGTGGTGATCGATGTGCGTCCGGATGAACTGGTGGACACCGCCTCCCAGGAGCAGTTCGCGGCGATGGCTGAGGCGTGTGAGGCGGTGGGCTGGGTGTTTCGCCGTGTCGGTGTGCTGGACCCGGTGATGGCGGCGAACCTGCGGTGGCTGGCCGGTTACCGGCATGAGCGCTGCTGCTCGCCGCGATTCGCTGGGGTCTGCCGGGAGGTGTTTGCCGAGCCACGGCCGTTGATGGCCGGCGCCGGGATGATCGGTGATCCGATCGCGGTGTTGCCGACGTTGTTCCACCTGCTGTGGCGGCAGGAGTTGACGACCGATGTCACCTCCCGGGTACTGGGACCGGGATCGGTGGTTCGCGCTGGTGATGGCTCGTGACCGCGAGGCGCCCGGCGGTGCTGCGGGTGGGCGACACAATCTGTTTCGACGGGGCGCATCACGTGGTGATGGGCTTGTCGGGCCAGGTGGTGCACCTGGTCGATGAGACCGGAGAACAGTCGGCGGTGTCGCTGCCCCATCTGCTGGGCGACCCTCAGTTCGAGGTCGTGACCTCGATCGAACGACGCGGCCGGGTGCCGCAAGAGGGGTTGCTGGAGGCGCTGCCTAAACGGGTGGTCGAACAGGCCCGCTGGTGGGAACGGCACCTGATCGAGGTGATCACGGGGCTGCCCCCGAATCCGGCCGAGGGTGCGCGGCCGCAGACGGAGTACGATCCGCAGGCCCGTTCACTGCGGCAACGCGAGGAAGCCAAGGTCGCCGAGCTGGCCGCTGGCGGGCACGCGGTCGGGTTGAGCACGCTTCAGCGGTTGCGGCTGCGTTATCAGCGGCAGGGCGTGTGGGGTCTGGTGGATCACCGCGCGGCCCGGCGCACTGCCGCCACGGGGCGGGTCGATGAGCGTGTCGTGGCCGCGCTGCGCACGGCGGTCGTCGAACAGACCGACCGCTCGACCGGCACCGCCGAGCGGCTGCGCCGCCGGATGGAACAGATCATCGCCGAAGAGCACGGGGCTGGTGTGGTCCCCTTGCCGTCCAAGGCGACGTTTTACCGCCTGCTGGCGGTGGTGAGCGCCGGTCGGCACACGTTGGGGTCGGCCCGCACTCGCCGATCGCTGGCCAACCGCCCGGAGGGGCCGTTCGGCACGCTGAGTGCGGCACGTCCCGGTGAGCTGGTGCAGATCGATTCGACGCCGCTGGATGTCGCGGTGGTGCTCGATGACGGCGTTGTCGGGCGGGTGGAGTTGACCGGCATGGTGGACGTGGCGACCCGCACCGTCGCCGCCGCGGTGCTGCGCCCGACGACCAAGGCGGTGGACGCCAGCTTGCTGCTGGCCAAGGCGATGACGCCCGAGCCGATGCGGCCGGGCTGGCCGGAGGCGCTGCGGATGTCACGATCGGTGCTGCCGCACCGGGCGCTGACGGAGATCGACCAGCGTCTGGCGGACGCGGCGGCCCGGCCGGTGATCGTGCCGGAGTCGATGGTGTGTGATCGCGGCAAGGTCTACCTCTCGCGGGCGTTCACCTCGGCATGCCGCACGCTGGGGATCAATGTCTATCCGGCGCACCCGGATACGCCGACGGACAAGCCGATCATCGAGCGCACGCTGCAGTCGGTGGGCACGCTGTTTTGCCAGTACGTCGCGGGTTACCTCGGCTCGTCGGTCGAGCGTCGCGGCAAGAACGCCGACGCGGAGGCGGCGTGGTCGCTGCTGGAACTGCAGGCCCTGCTGGATGAATGGATCGTGGCGTGCTGGCAGAACCGTCCGCACGATGGGCTGCGAGATGCGGCGATGCCGGCCAAGCCGCTCACGCCTAACGAGAAGTACGCCGCGCTGGTGGCCGCGGCCGGATATGTCGCGGTGCCGTTGGAGGCGGAGGACTACATCGAGCTGCTGCCGGTGAAGCGGCGGGCGATTAACGCCTGGGGCGTGAAGATCGATCACCGCGTCTATGACTCCGAAGACTTCAACGGCTACCGAGGACAATCATCAGGCGTCCAGGCTCATCAGGGGCGGTGGGAAGTGCACTACGACCCCTATGACGTCTCCCGGATCTGGGTGCGCAACCACCACGACGGCGGCTGGCTGGTCGGGACCTGGCGGCACCTGCGCACCGCTCCAGTGCCGTTCGGGGATCACGCATGGGACCGCGCCCGACAGCTTCTGGCCCACCGCGGCACGGACCCGGCCACCGAGGCCGAGATCGCCCAGGCGGTCAACGACCTGCTGGATCGGGCCGAACGCGGACCCACCCGGATGGACAAACGCGATCAGAGGGTCGCCGCACGCACCCGGGCCACCGCCGAACCGACCTGGCCCCGCCCCGAACCGCCCGACGACCTCACTGCCCCGGCCGAGCCGGTCGAAGCCATCGATGACGCCGATGACGAGCCCGGTGCCCAAGTCATCCCCCTTGGCGTCTACGACGCCCGCAAGGAAGCGGAGAACTGGTGGTGAACCTCACCGACCCGCCGATCGTGGGGGAGCGGCGGCCTCCCACGATCACCCTGGAAGGCTGGCGCCGCTTCGTCCAAGAAGACCCGGTCAACCTCGATCTGCTGCCCGATGACGCTCGCGCCTCGCTCACGCCCGAGCAGCGATTGGCCTACGACGACGCACGCATCCGCTACCACTCCGAACTGGTGGTTGTGAAGACCTCCACGGTCCGTGAGGTCACCCACCAAGGCCGGCTGCTGATGCTGCTCAACCAGCGGGAGATCGGCGCCCGCCGCGGACTGATCGTCTCCGGAGCATGGGCGACCGGCAAGAGCACCGCGATCAAACAGCTCGGCCGCACCCACGAACTCCGGGTCCGCACCCAGTATCCCGAGGACGACCGCATCCCCGTCGTCTACGTCACCACGCCACCGAAGGGCTCCCCGCGCAAGCTCGCCGCCGAATTCGCCCGCTTCCTCGGCCTGCCGGCCATCGTCAAGCCCCGCTACAACGTCACCGACATCGCCGATGTCGTCTGCCAAGTCCTCACCGACGCCCGCACCGACCTGGTCATCGTGGACGAGATCCACAACCTCAACCTGGGCACCAGCGCCGGCGAGGACATGTCCGACCATCTGAAGTACTTCACCGAACACCTGCCCGCCACGTTCGTCTATGCCGGCATCAACGTCGAACGCGAAGGACTGTTCACCGGAGTGCGCGGCAAGCAGATCGCGGCCCGCTGCGTGCTCACCCGCACCGGCTCCTTCCCCTACAAACAGGAATGGAAAGACCTCGTCGCGACCTTCGAACAAACGCTCCGGCTGCACGACCACACCACCGGCACCCTGGTCGGACTCAGTAAATACCTCCACCAGCGCACCAGTGGGGTGATCAGCAGCCTGTCGCACCTCGTCCGAGCCGCCGCAATCAAAGCGATCCTCGATGAGAGCGAACAGATCACCCGGCAGCTGCTGGATACCATCCAACTCGATCACGCCGCCGAAGAAGCCATGCCTGCACCTTCCCGGACGCGGACACGGTCAACGGGCTGACGATGGAGGTCTTCCCCGCCCGGCCCAGACGCCGCCTGCCCCGCGTCCTTCCCCCGATCCTCGACGAAACCCTCGACTCATACGCCTCCCGGCTCGCCCACGCCAACCGGCTGCACAACGACGACCTACACGCCCACCTCACCGGCAGCAAGAACCCAGCCGCACCGATCCAGGCCAGAGCGCTGGCCACCGTGACCGGATATCCGCTGGACTCCCTGCACTACGCCATGCTCGAACTCTGTGGCCCTACCGACCTGGTCGCCATGAGCATCACCGGACGTCCCATCCCCGGCGGCCTTCGACGTCCCGCCTGCTACCAGTGCACTCCTCCGGCATCACCACGCACCGATGAGCTGCGTATCGGGGAACACGCATGGCGCTGGAGCCGACACGAAGACCTCCTCTGCAGGCGGCACCAACGCTGGATCGGAGACGCCCTATCACCGGACACAGCCCAGCCGAGCCTGACCAAACAGCCCGAAATCCTCGCAGCCAACCGGCGACACCGCCGCCTCATCAAGCATCACGGACGCGACCAAGTACGCCTCGCCCTGGGCAGCGCCCACTTGATCTGCACCGAGTGGCACAGCCGCGGCGGCCAATTCGCCCGCGACTACCACCGACTGATGGCCACCTTCCATCGACACGGTGACATCTACTATCGCGACGGTCCCACGGCCGAAGCCTCCCGTTACCCGCAGATCATCGCGCTCACCCGGCTGCTGGCGTCGCCGACCTGGCGATCCCGGGCGCTGCACGACAACCTCAACGTCGAACCACCAACCGAGCCGTTCTCGCCCCTCGAAGATCTCGACCGCATGCCGGAACGGGCCAGACGGTACTACGCCGGAGTACTCCAAGACGGCCCTCAGCTCGACATCTTCCTCGCCGAGCTTCGCCGCACCGTCGCCCCCCGCTACCGCTGGGACCCCTACGCCTACCACCGCTACTACGACCCACTGGTCCGATGGATCAAAGACGAGCTCAAGCCGGACCCGGGATCACCACTGCCGCCGGAGGCCTACGAACCAGGTTGGATCCGACGACTTGCCTCAGATCTAATGAGACATCCGCGGCCCGACCGTCTCATCGAATCTGAGGCACCCAGGTAAGAAGGCATGCATGCCTCACATTGGATGCGAGAGGACACCTGGGGTGTCGGTAAGACTCGTGCCACCAGGTACACGCGATGGTGTCGGACCAGGCCAGCGGGGCCTTCTGTCACTGCTTGAGAATCTTTCGCTGATCCCGGCGTGTCTGATCAGATGCAGCCAGTATTGATCCGGGCACGTAGGGTTTGCGGCGGCCTGGATGCCGCCTGTTTGCAGGGGCCGGATAGCTTCGTGGCGCGTGTTCTGGACGATGACGAGCTGATCGGGCATTGGACGCTGGTCGGGGATGAGCTGGAGCAGTTGTCCGGCCGGCGGGGCGCGACGAAGCTCGGGTTCGCGCTGCTGCTCAGGTTCTATGCGGTGCACGGCCGCTTCCCGATGGGTCGCGGCGAGATCCCGGACCAGGCTGTCGCCTATGTCGCCCGGCTGGTGCCTGCGTCCGAGTTGGGGCCCTACGAATGGGATGGCCGGACGATCAAGGCTCATCGGGCTGACATTCGTAAGTTCTTCGGGTTCAGGGAGTGCTCGGTCCCGGACGCGGAGAAGGCGGCGGAGTGGCTAGCCATCAACGTGTGCGAGAAGGAAGCGCCAGGTCGACCGCGTGCGGCAGGAACTGCTGGCGCATTTGAAGGCGGAGGGCCTGCTGGGCGGGCGTGGCCTGGTCGGGGGTGAGCTGGGGACGGCGGCCCCGACCAGGCCGCGGGCACGCGCGGACAGGCGGGGTGCCCGCCCGCGCAACCTCCGGGGGGATCAGCCCGCGGACACCGCGGACCCGCTCCGGCCGATCTTGTCGAGCAGAAGCTTCGCGGCCAGCTCCGCCCCGTCGGTGCGGACCGTCTCGGCCACGACGGCCGCGCGGGCACCGGTCTCGGGGGCCAAGGCGATCTTGAGTGCGGCCGACAGCGACTCGGCGGTCGGCGTCGGACCGTCGTGTCCCGTGCCGATGCCCAGCTCGGTTACCCGGCCCGCCCAGTACGGCTGGTCCGCGACCTGGGGTACCAGCACCTGCGGCGCCCCGGCACGGGCCGCCGTCGTCGTGGTGCCCGCGCCGCCGTGGTGCACGACCGCGGCCACCCGGCGGAACAGCGCCTGCTGGTTGACCTCGCCGACGACGAAGCAGTCGTCCCGGTCGTCGATCAGGGCCAGGTCGGCCCAGCCGCTCCCGAGCAGGACGCGGCGACCCTGCGTCCGGACCGCTTCGATGATGGCCCGGGAGACGTCCTGCGCGTTCGCGCCCCGCATCGACATGCTGCCGAAGCCCACGTACACCGGCTCTGCACCGGTGGCCAGGAACGCCTCCAGGTCGGCCGGGAGCGAGCGCTCGTCCAGCCGGATCCATGCACCGGTCTGTGCCACGTCGAGCTCCGGCGTCTCCTGCCACGGCCCCAGGACCGGGTCAGCCGCCAGGAACGGGTGGTCAGTGAAGACATGGTCGCGGATGCCGTCCACCGGCGGCAGGCCGATCGAGGTCCGGTGGGTATTGATCGTGTCGCCGAACAGCGCGTTCTTGTGCTCGGCGTTGAGGTCCCACAGCCCCCGGTTGTCGGTCACCTCCGCGGGGATCACCTGGCCCGGCCAGGGGCGAGGCGGGTGGTGCGGCGACGGCAGGTAGCACGGGGAGAAGGACGTGAACGCATAGGGCACGCCCAGCTTCTCGGCCGCCGCCCGCGCACCGGCCACGGCCGGGAACGAGCCGGTGGCCACCACCGCGCCGCAACCCTCGGCCACCCCGGCGACCGCCTCGTAGGCCATGGCGGTCAGCTCGGCGGCGATGTCGGATAGGCGCGCCTGCGCCTTGCCGGGGACCGCCCCCGTCGCCAGCGCGCGGATCGGCCAGCCGACGGGAGTCAGTGGCACGTCGACACTGTCCAGCAGCTCCGCGAAGTCCGGCGGCGCGCACACCCGCACCTCAACGCCGAGAGCCTTTAGCTGCAGCGCCAGCCCCGTCATCGGCTCGACGTCCCCGCGCGACCCGTAGGTCACCAACACAACGCGCATTCCGCAGCCCCCACTTTCCGTACGTTCCGGCGTCGAGGGGTGATTGTGCGGTATGACCGGGGCCTTGTGGCAAGGCCCCCCATGCGCTATATGTTGGTAGTGGCAAGGAGCGGATATCCCCCTTGCCCTTTTTTATTGCTTCGCCGCCCAGTAGGTAGCCCCCTCCCGCCTCGGGAGACGACTCCAATACCCACTGTCCAGCATCTCGCCATGATCGTGCGGCAGCCCGTGGATGACCTGAAATCGCCCCAGCTCAGGGCGGGTTGGCGAAGCGTCAGAACTGGATGAGGGCCCTCAGGGTCGTACGCTCGTCCATGGCCTTATCGGCTGCCGGTCATTGCCGACCAGCGTCCACGACCCGATCAGATCCTCGGTCGACCACTCCTGACGCACCAACCGAACCCGTAAGGCCGCCAACAACCTACCGGCGCGTCACTTTGCACTTCATAACAGCTTCAGGAGTTCAGGGCCTGCAAAGACCCATCACCGTTCACCACCAGTAACCACAACTACGCACAGCTACTTTGGGGCTGGTCGCACGGACCCGAGCGGAGGGCCACTTAAGAACTCAACGGGCACAAACGCGCAAGCTACGACCGAACACCCAACGAGCGACGGGGACGTCCGGGCGCATCGGAACCGAAACGTACGCCAAGACCCTCGCCACGCCAGGCCTCAAGATCACCGCGGTTGCGTCCACGGGCGTGGTGTACGAGTTTCCGCTGGTGACAGGCGTGGCGTCGTGAACTGAGACGGCCACCGCGTGATCCTTTCGATTAGCCAGTTCAAGATCGAAAGGACACCAACGCGATGGCCGTCAGTGACAGTGTGGACCCTGCAAGCTGGTTCGCCGAGCAGATCGGGGCGTGTGAGCCGGATCTGCTGAGATCGATGGTCAAGACCATGGCCGAGGCGCTGATGAGCGCCGAAGCCGACGCGATCTGCCGCGTGGAGTACGGGCAGCGCTCGGGCGAGCGGGTCAACCGGCGCAACGGGTACCGAGAGCGGGACTGGGACACCCGGGCGGGCACGATCGAGCTGGCGATCCCGAAACTGCGGACCGGTTCCTACTTCCCCGAGTGGCTGCTGGAACGCCGCCGCCGCGCCGAGCAGGCGCTGGTCTCGGTGGTCGCCACCTCCTATGTGCTGGGGGTTTCGACCCGGCGGGTGGACAAGCTGGTCGACCAGCTCGGCATCAAGAACATCTCCAAAAGTCAGGTCAGCCAAAGTCCTGGATGAGCAGGTCACCGCGTTCCGGAACCGGGCCTTGGACGCGGGCCCGTACGTACGAGCACGAGCTGCGCGCCGAGCGCCAGGCCGAAGGGATCGCCGCGGCCAAGCGCCGCGAGGCCGAGGGGCGGATGCTGCCCGGCAAGAAACCCACTGGACGCCCCCGAACGGTCGGCCCGGCCGAGTTGGCCACGCTACGGCGCCTGGTCAACGACGGCGTGAGTGTCACCGAGGCCGCACGCACACTGAAGATCGGCCGGTCCACCGCCTACCAAGCTCTCGCAGAATGATCAGACGGCGGCCAGGCCTCGAGAAACAGCGCTGCGTGGTCCCCGGACAGCGGCCGGCCCCGCGCCGCAGGGCGGCGCGGGGCCGGTGCATGAGGGTGCGGGCCGGGTCAGCCTGCGGCGCGGGCCCGGTCCTGGGCGGCGTGCAGGTCAGAGTCGTACGAGCTCAGGAGCTCATCACGTCATTTGCCGAGCCACTGCCACGCAACGCAGTCGGTGGGAACCCAGCCCTTGATCGTTGGGCTGTTCTTCTTCTGCCGGTAGGTGATGTGGGACCAAACGTTCTTGTAGCCGCTCAATTCCGGCCTGTGCTTGCACTTGCCCGTGTACTTGTACTTTCCGCCGTGCAGGTCGTACTTGTCTTCGCAGACCCATCGCCCGTTGGCGAGGAACGTGCCGAGGATGGGGTTGCCCTTCTTCGACATGGTCGGCTTCTTGCGGATCCCGACGTTGTACCGCGCCTTGAGCTGGTAGCCCGTGCCGCAGTGCTTGGCGGCCGACACGGTGGGGGACTGGGGGGCTGGCGTGGCGGCGGACGCGGTGCCGGCCAGGCCGAGACCCGTGGCCGTGAACACGGCGGCGGCCGCGCTCGACAGCAGAACCTTCTTCATGGATGTCCTTATCTTTCCGAGCGGACGGATCGTTTGTGATGACACTCCCCCGCGAAAACGACGGGCCGGATGGCTTCTATACGGCACACGCGGTTCCTTCGGCGGGGAGGCCAGTTACATGATCACGGTTCGTCTCGTGGGCATGGGCGGGATAGGTCGCGATTGTGATCTTGTTCACTGGGGGGCCGGCGGAAGAGTCAACGGATTTGAGGCCCCGCGCCCTGGACGGTGTTCGTAAGAGGCTGTGAGCTGCGAGGAGAACTGCGAACGCGGCAGCGAGGTGTGGGGCGGCACCGGATACGTCAGCGCCGCGGGCCACGGCGGGGAGGATGTCCGCAGGATCGTGGCCCTGTACGCGGAGACTCTGACCGTTGACCTCCACATACGCCGCTGCAGGTCCACCGCCTACGCCGCGCTGGCCGCCGCTGCGGCGGCCAGCTGGTCACGCGGCGAGGCCGAGGTGGCGGTCCATGTCGATCTCGATGGTCCCCTACAGGTTGGCGTGTGACCAGAACAGCGGGCTCAGCCCGCGTTTGTCGGCGTCGGTGAGCCGCTCGGCCCACTCGGGTTCCTTGAGGATCGACTGGACCAGCAGGGTGTTGACGAAGACGAGGGCGGACCGGAGCAGGTGCAGCGCGAGCATCGACACCTCCTGGTTCTCCTTGTCCGATCCCGGGATGGTGCCGGCCTTGCCGTAGAACAGGTCGGAGTTGGCCGAGTTCCAGTTCTCCACCACCTGCAGTCCTTCGTGGATCTCCCGGCGCAGCTCTTCAGAGGCCATGTACTCGGCGATGAACACGCTCTTGGCCGCCCGGCCGAGCTCTTCGATCGCCCGGTAGGTGGGGTGCTTGGGGCCGCCGCGGGTGAAGCGGCGCAGCACATGCTCGGCCTCGGCGGTGCGCAGCTTCAGCGCGGTCGCGTACTTGACCATCTGGTCGTACTGCTGGGCGATCAGCTCCCAGTTGATGACCTTGTCCGACACCATCTCGGCCAGGCAGTCCGGCACCGGGTCGTCGGCGCCTGCGCGGGCCAGCTTCTGGTGGGCGACGTTCTTCATCCGGGACAGCAGCTTGAACCCCATCAGGTGCGCGAACGCGAACCCGACCAGGATCTGGCCGTGCGTGTCGGTGTACTGCCGGTCGATGCTCGCGTCGGTGCAGTGCCGCCGCGAAACCGAGGCCGTCGGCACGACCGCGACCGTTGACGCCATCGCCCGCACGGCAGGAGTCTCGCGCCGCCGACCAGAGCAAGCTGAAACAATGATCATCTCGCACGCGTCACCTGGGGGATTCGTCGATGAAGGTCGGGCTCGCACGTTCCGCCGCGGTCCAGTGGGTTGCCGAGCATGCCCAATCCGATGCCGGCTTTCGGGGCGCTTACTTCAGCGGCTCGACCGTCGGGTTGCCGGACGATGCCGAACTGCCACCGTCCTCCGACATCGACATCTTCGTCGTCACCGCCGCCGACACCCCGCCGGCCAAGCCGGGGAAACTCCGCCACCAGGGCGCCCTGCTGGAAGTCAGCTACCTGCCCTGGGCACAGCTTGCCTCCGTGGACGACGTTCTCGCCTCCTACCACCTGGCCGGCAGCTTCCGTACCGACGCGATCATCAATGATCCCACCGGCCATCTGCGTAAGCTGCACGCGCACATCGCGCCCCGTTTCACCGCCCGGCCCTGGGTCCGCCGCAGGCGCCAGGACGCCCGCCACCGGATCGAAACCCGCCTCGGGGCGATCGACACCTCGGCACCGTTCCACGAACAGGTGAGCGCCTGGCTGTTCCCCACCGGCGTGACCTGCCACGTGCTCCTCGTCGCCGCCCTGCGCAACCCCACCGTCCGTTTGCGCTACCCGGCCGCACGCGAGGTCCTCGCCGACTACGGCCACCTCAGCCTCTACCCGGAGCTCCTCGCCCTCCTCGGCTGCCCGCACCTGCCACCGCAACGGGTCCAGCACCATCTGCGCGAACTCGCCGCAACCTTCGACGCCACCGTTCAGGTGGCGAAGACCCCGTTCTTCTTCAGCAGCGACATCACCCCCACCGCACGGCCTATCGCCATCGACGGAAGCCAGACCCTCATCGACCGCGGCGACCACCACGAGGCGGTCTTCTGGATCATCGCAACCTTCGCCCGCTGCCATACCATCCTGGCCACGGACGCTCCCCAGCTGCACGAGGCCCTCGCTCCGGCGTTCCAGGAAGCCGTCGCGGACCTCGGTCTCGCCTCCACCGCTGATCTTCTCGACCGCGCCGCAGAGGTCACCCGGTTCCTGCCCCGGCTCTGGCAGACCACCGAGGAGATCTTGGCCAGTAACCCCGACGTCACTGAATAGCAAAAGCACAGCATCGCTTCGGACCCTGAGTGGTGTCGGTTCGACGCTCGCGCGGCCACGATCGCCTGGCCTGGGCGCCGTCTGCGTTCACGGTCGGGTCTGGTCACGACGGGCGCGACCGCAGTACGCGGGCGTGGGCGAGGCGGATGTCACTTCGACCAGTTGCCGACCATCTCGACGTAATTCCAGCCGGTGACCTCCTTGCCCTCTTAGGTGCCGGTGGCCGTGCCGGTGCCTTCGAGGCGGGCCGGCCGGCCGCTGCCGAGCTCCGGGGCGTTGGTCCCGGTGATGCGGACGGTGAGGTCGGCCTTCAGCGAGGGGATGCTGAACGGCCGGACCAGCGGGCCGGTGTTCCTGGCCGACCGCCGCACCCCTGTCTCCGGACCATGCACCCCCGCGGCCACCGACGTCTGCCCGACCACCGGGCGGGCCCGGCTGTCGTATCCGCGCGCGGAGTACCTATTCAAGATCGCCTCCACAGCACTCGACCCCATGGGGACGGGTGGACGCCGCACCCGGTCAGCCGATGAAGGACGCGGGGCCCAAGCAGCCCCACGCCACGAAGGCGGCCAGGGCGAGATAGACCAGGTTCGCCCCGACGGCGATGGCCTCGTGACGGCGGAGGTGCGTGATCATCGCGCCGACCATCAGCAACACCGCACAGACAGCGGCCAGCGGCACCAGCATCGGTGCGATATCGAGCGCGGCGGGCAGGATCAGGCCTACCGCACCCAGGATCTCGAGGGCTCCGAGGGCCTTGACGAAGCCGACGCCGGCGTCTCCGGTCCATCCCCTGCCGGGGGCGGCGGCCAGCTTCTGTTTGGGCGCGACCAGCTTGGTGGTGCCACTGAACAGGAAGACGACGGCCAGCAGCCCGGCGGCGATCCACAGAGCGAGGTTCATGAGGTTCTCCAATGATGACCACGAGCGCGAACGTCTTGAGCGCGCCCAGAGTGCGGAAGGGGGGTGGAAGATCTCTGGTTATCCGAACTGGCCTCCGGGGAGGATCGGAACGGCCAGTAGCGGTAGCAGTCAGCTTGAGGTGAGCTGCCCGGGGATGCGGCCGGAGGCGCGGAGTTCCTGCAGGTCGGGGATGTGGTTGTAGAGAGTGCCGGGGCTGACGCCGAGGATCTTGGCGATCGAGGTGATCGAGTTCTCGGGGTTGGGGAGCATGTCGCGGGCGGCGCGGATGATCTCAGGGGTGGCGACGGTCGGGCGGCCGCCGACCCGGCCGCGGGCGCGTGCGGCGTCCAAGCCCTCGCGGGTGCCGGAAACGATCAGCTCGCGGATGAACTCGGCGAGCGCGGCGAAGACGTGGAAGACGAGCCGGCCGCCGGGGGTGGTGGTGTCCAGGCGCTCGTGCAGCGAGCAGAACCCGATCTCCCGGCGGCGCAGTTCACCGACCATGTTCACCAAGTCCTTGAGGGAGCGGCCGTAGCGGTCGAGCGCGGGGACCACCAGGGTGTCGCCGGCGGCGAGGAAGGCGTGGCAGGCCTTGAGCTCGGGCCGGAGGTCGTCCTTGCCGGACTTCTTGTCGGCGAAGATGCGTCGGCACCCGGCGGCGGTGAGTGCGTCGATCTGGCGGTCGAGCTTTTGCCCGCCGGTGGAGACCCGGGCGTAGCCGATGAGGATCTCGGTGCGGTGGGCGGGTTCGGCGACCAGGAGGTCGAAGACGTCGGGCTCGGAGGGGGTGCTCACGCCCGGGATTCTGTCAGAAAACGGTGTGCCGTACTTCTTGAACAAGCCTGGTTTTTGAAGGAGTTTTTGAAGGCCCTGAGGGGCCGTCGGGCGGTCCGGCTGCTGGTCTTCAGTAAACGATGGTTTATTGAAGCCTCTGTTCTATCGGCGCGCGCCTGAAGGTGTTGGGACGAGGACTTGATGGCCCCTGGGCATCAACGCAAGCCAGCGGGGTCGACCTCGGACTACCGGGTTTGCCGGATCCGATCTTGGAGTGCACACAGATTTCTTGCCATAACTGGTTTGTGATGCAAAGCTGACTGGGTGACAGACGCTTCGATGCCCTTGCAAGGCACGCCTCACGAAGTCCTCGCCGGTCTCGGTGAATTGACCCGCAAGGTCCGAGCCGCTCAGCGCGGCACCTGGTTTCCTCTCCTGCTGCTCGGCGTGCTCATGTTGGGGGGAATCCTGGTCAGCCGCTTCACGTTCCAGGTCCTGACCGTTCCCTGCCCGGCGACCGCCCCCGCCGCAGGCGTGGGCTGCACCGTCGTCAAGCAGGGGTCGCCGCTCTACTGGCCCATCGGGATTGCCCTCGCCTATGCGGCGACGGCGTTCTTCTACATCCGCCGCTCCCGCAACCGCGGCGTCGGCACCCCGGTCCGGCCCTACATCCTCACCGGCATCGCCCTGCTCGGTGTGGTGGCCGCCACCTCCTTCTGGAGCACCCGCCACGGGATCCCGCGGCCCGGTGAACCACTCGACTTCTGGGGCCTACACCTCGACCCCAGCTCCGAGATGACGAGGTTCCTCGAGCGACTCGTGGGGAACGCCACGGCCGTTGGGCTGCCGCTGCTGGTGCTGTCCTGGGTGGAACGCAGCCGGGTCCTGCTGCTGCTCACCGCGGTGTATGTGGCCATCGAATTGGTGCCGCTGCCCACCGGTTGGTCGGGGATCCCCTTCACCTCGCCTTGGTTCTTCCTGCCCCGCTACGCCGTCCCCGGCGTGCTCCTCCTGCTCGGCGCCCTCGGCTTTGGCCTGGCCGAGCTGCCCCGCAGGCGCAATGCGTCATGACCGATCAGCCCGAACAGCACCCCGTCACCGGTCTGGACGACGTGGTCCACCAGCGCGTCCGCCTCGGCATCCTCACCGTCGCCCACCAGGCGCGCCGGGTCGAGTTCGGCTTCCTGCGCACGGCACTCGGCCTCACCGCCGGAAACCTCAGCCAGCACCTCGCCATCCTGGAGAAGGCTGGACTGGTCGATATCGAGAAGGGCTACGAGGGTAAACGCGCCCGCACCTGGCTCTCCCCCACCCCCGCGGGCGACCGCGCCCTGCGGGACGAGGTCGCCCAGCTCAAGCGCCTCATCCACCAGATCGAGCACGGCAGCTCAGCCCCGGAGTCCTGATCCGGACCCCGGCGAACCGTGGTGAGCCGTGAGCGGCTCCCGCCGACGTCCGGCGGACCCGGGCAGCACGCCGAACACCGTCCAAGAAACCCAGGGAGGACACGTGACCATCACACCGGTCACCACGACGGACGTGACGCGCCGTCGCTTGCTCGCAGCCGCGCTGGTGACGGGGGTCGGGGCCGCCGTGCCGATCAGCGCAGCGCGCCAGGCGTGGGCGGCTCCGACCGCCCCCGGTCCGTCGCAGCTCACGCTGCCCAGGCCCACCGGGCCGCACCCGGTGGGCACGGTGCCGCTCCACCTCGTCGACACCTCGCGTCCGGATCCTGTGGCCGGCCCGGGGCATCACCGCGAGTTGATGGCCAGCGTCTGGTACCCCGCTTGCAAGACGAAGGCCCTGCCGCATGCTCCCTGGATGACCCAGGGTGCGCTGCGGGCGTTTCTGGCGGACGTCGGCTTCCCCCTCGATCCCGCCCTCGGCCCACTCACCGCCGCACACGTGGGCGCACCCGTGCACCAAACGGGCCACCGCCTGCCCGTCGTCGTGTACTCGCACGGCGCGGGCGGCCATCGTGGCGACCACACCATCATGGTCCAGGAACTCGCCAGCCACGGCTACGCCGTGGTCACCGTCGACCACACGTACGACGCGTTCAGCGAGTTCCCCGACGGCCGGCTCACCGTTCCGGCAGAGGTCCCGCCGTTCCTGGGGCCCCGGGACTTCGCCACGGACCTCCGGTTCGTGCTCGACGTCGTCGAGGGCCTTGCTGCCGGGCACAACCCCGACGTCGACGGCAGGCCACTGCCCCAGGGACTGCTCGGCGCCCTCGACCCGAGGTGCATCGGCGCGTTCGGCTGGTCGAAGGGTGGCACCGCCACTGCGCTCACTATGCTCGCCGACCAGCGCGTTGGCGCCGGGCTCAGTATCGACGGTCCGATGCAGCCGACCATCACCTCCGACCTGGACCGGCCGTTCATGATGATGACCGCTTCGTTTACCCGGGCCACCATGCCGGACGTCGCCGAGTTCTGGACACACCTTCGCGGTTGGCGGCTGAACATCCAGGCCGACGGGGCCATTCACAAGACGTACGGCGACGACGCGACACTGATCCCGCAAGCGGGCAAGGTCCTCGGCATGACCAACCAGCAGATTCAGGAGATGATCGGCGCCCTAGATCCGGCTCGGGCGGTCCGGATCCAGCAGGCCTACCCCCTCGCGTTCTTCGACCTGCACCTGCGACACCGCCGGGGACATCTGCTCGACGGTCCGAGCGTGGCCTTCCCAGAGGTGAAGTTCATCCCGTGAAGCGTCGGACCGCGCAATGCGCGGTCCGACCAAGCCCGCCAGGAATGCCGTCGCCATCCGGGCACGGCCTTCGCAAGTCCGCGCAGCCCTTCCATCGCGTGATCGGCGCTCCTACCGCTCGCCGTCGTCCTCCCCGCCGGTCGAGGGTTCGCGTAGCGGCCTGCGGCCGGCCTCCTGCGGGCGGAAGAACGCGTAGCGGCCGAGGAAGTTGATGTGGTCGAACTGCAGCGGTGACAGGCGAGCCAGCAGGTCGTCGGTGACGGGGAAGCCGTCAGCGGCGAGTTGCTTGGCCTCCCGGTCCAGGTAGAGGCTGTTCCACAGCACCACGGCGTTCAGGGCCAAGCCAAGGGCGCCGAGCTGGTCTTCCATGCCCTCGCGGTAGTTCTGCCGCAGCTCGCCGCGCTGACCGAAGAAGATCCTGCGGGCCAGACGATGGCGGGCCTCGGTGATGTTCAGCTGCTTGCCGATCATGCGGCGGTATCCGTCGTCGGAGATGAACTGCAGCAGGGTTGGGTCGGACCGGGGCGCGGTGCTGGCCTTGCAGCCAGTCCGTTTCCCCGGCCCGCCCGCCGCACCCGACGTGCGCGTCTCCGCGCATCGGGCGCTCCACGTGCCTTTCCCGCTGGTCAGCCGCCGATGGTGACGGCTCCCGGCTTCGGGGTCCATGGAGTCGGGATCTTGCTGCCGCGGTAGCGGTAGCGGGTCACTTTGACGCTGGATGTGCCAGTGAACTCGACTCCGTTGTGGGCGATGGTCCAGGTTCCCGGTCGGCAGAACCGGCGGCGCAGATCTTGCCATCTGAGCCGGGAGTGTTTGTGGTGGATCCACTTGGCGACGCGGTGCCACGCATGGTGGTCGATCGCGTGGAACACCTGCTTTGACACTCCGTATCTGAAGTAGTTCGCCCAGCCCCGCAACATCCTGTTCAAGCTGATCAGCAGCTCGCCCAGGTCCAGGTGCAGGGTTGACCTGTTCACTTTCTCCTTCACCTTGTCCTTGATCGACTGGATCGCCTTCTTGGACGGCTTGGTGTAGATGTAATGCTTCTGCGTTCCCCGCTTCCGCTGCCTGCGGATGTTGAAGCCGAGGAAGTCAAAGCCCTCGTCGATGTGGACCACGCGGGTCTTCTCCGGTGCCAGGCGCATCCCCAGCGGGGCGAGCACACCTGCCACCTCCTCACGCAGTGCCTCGGCATGGCGCCGGTCGCCCGACACCATCAGGACGAAGTCGTCCGCGAATCGGACGATCCTCCAATTGCCCAGGCCCTTCTTCTTGCGTGTGGCCCGCCGCTTGCAAGTGCTCATCGTCTCCTGCCATTGCCGGTCGAAGTGTTCGTCCAGCGCCGACAGGGCGATGTTGGCCAGCAGCGGTGACAAGATCCCGCCCTGGGGTGTTCCGGTCCAGGTGTCTTCCACCTCTCCGAAGGTCGTCATGACCCCGGATTTCAGGAACGCCTTCACCAGCGCACACATCCGCTTATCCTTGATCCTTGCTCGCAGACGACCCACCAGCGCCGTGTGATCGATCTCGTCAAAGCACGACTTGATGTCCGCCTCCAGCACCCATTGGTAGTTCCTGGGGTTGGACGCGAGGAAGTGGATCTCGGAAATGGCGTCGTGTGCGCGCCGGTTGGGGCGGAACCCATACGAGCACGGCAGAAAATCCGCCTCGAAAATTGGTTCGAGCACCGCCTTGAGGCTGGCCTGGACCACTCGGTCGGCGACGGTGGGGATCCCCAACTTGCGGAGCTTTCCGCTCCCCTTGGGAATCATCACCTGCCGCACTTCGACCGGCTCGAACGCACCAGACTTCAGCGAGTCCCGAATGTGCCCCAGGAACCTCTCCACCCCGATTCTGGTTTCGACACGGGCCACTGTGACCCCGTCAATCCCCGAGGTCCTCGCCCCGACGTTGGAGGCGACGCGTTCCCACGCATTCACCAAGAACGCCGGGTCATAGACGAGGTTGAACAGATCACCGAAGCGGCGGGACGAATCCTCTCCCGCCCAGCGGTGCAACTTGATCTGCATTCTCCGTACCGCGAAGTGCGCCGAATCTGGATCCGGCCACTCCACAGCGCTGGTATTCACCAACGCGTCTTCGGACATTGCACTCTTCTCCTTGACTGGCACGCTGCCGTCCTTCCCCACGTGCCGGGCTCTCCCCGGCTCCGAGTACTACGACGGCTCCGCCCCGTCCGCGCCTTCGGCCGGCGTCGCACCTATCCCCACCTTGGCCCTCTGGCCGAGGGCGGGTGGGGAACGTACGCGGACGGTTCCCACGTTCACTGCTGTTCGGTCGACGGGTTAGGCACCCGGCTCTGCCCCTGCGGCATCGCCACGGCTACGCCGTAGTCATTCACCGTGGCCTCCCAGCCCAGACCAACAATGCCCGACCAGGAGTTCCCCGCCCTTTGCAGGCGGTTGCGCACCGCGTCCCAGCCCAGATCCACCGGGTTGGAGCTGGTCCAAATTGAAGAGGCTTAATGACACCGGTTCCTCGCGTATACCTTCCCGTCTCGTTCACCGGGCCCGGCCCATCCGGTAGTGCTAGACCGACCCGACTTCGTCGAGGCTGCTCCCACCCTCCCCGGCGACCCCCGGATCAGGCTGCCTCCCACTTCACCCCGCCGCTACGACGGCAGAGCGACGGCGGTATCTCACCCCCGTCCGAACAGACCAGCGCCTCGTGGCGCACTGCAGGGTCTTGAAGATCCGCCCGTAGTGGGCGAACGCATCACCCAGACCGGTCGGGCGCCCGTCCCGGGACAGCATGCGGATCAGGTCGTGCCCGCGGACCTCACCGAGCGTCGGGGAGCCGGCCACCCGCAGCATGTCGCCCCAGTGCGCCCGGACCCGGTCCAAGCGCACCGTGTGCCGGGAGACCTCCTGCAGCGGCCCGTAGTCTGCGCTGGCGTGGGTGCGCCACAGCCGCGCGTCGGAGATGTCCGCGATCCGCGGGGAGAACTGGTAGCCACAGATCGCGAACAGCCCGAACACGATGTCGCTGTAGCTGGCGGTGTCGGTGACCACGGTTTCCGGCTTCGGTCCGCCGTCGCGGCCCAGCAGCGCGTCCAGGATGAACAGCGAGTCGCGCAGCGTGCCGGGCACCACCACTCCGCCCAGGCCCATGACCTGGTCATTGACCACGTTCAACCAGGTGGCGCCCTTCTTGCGAAGGCCGAAGTAGAGAGGGCTGTAGCCCGCGTGGATCGTCTGGACCGGCACGGTGAAGCGGACCCCGTCCGCAGAGGCGACCAGCCCGCCGCCCCAGGCCCGGACGATGTCCACCTTGGCCTGCGCGCCGATGAGCATCCCGTTGGCGGCGCTGATGGTCTCGGCCCGCAGGTAGCCCTGGTCGACCTGGACCAGCCGGGCGCGGGTGAGCGCCGGCACGTTCGGCTTGGCGACCGGGGTCAGGCCGACGTTGCAGGCCTCCGCGAGCAGCAGCGCGCACACGCTGACCTCGAAGTCGTCCATGTGCGGATCGGCGCCGGAGATGTGGGTGAACGCGGTCGTCATGCCGGTCAGCTCGGCGACCTCCAGCAGCAGCTCGGGGAAGTCGACCTTCGGCAGCATGCTGTTGGCCAGCTGCCGGAAGGCCGGCATCAGATTCGGCTCGAGGGCGGGGCCGAGGCGGTCCAGCTGCAGCTTGCCGTCCTTCACCGTCACCGCGCTGTTCGTCGGCAGCCCGGCGACGACCTGGTGGTAGGCGCCGTGCAGGGCCGAGGCGAGTTCGGCCAGGTGCGCGGCCGGCTCCGCCTCGAGCCCGAGTGCGGTCAACACGGTCGGCTCGGCCGTCTCCCAGCGGTCACCCGCCAGCAGTTTGGCCCGCGGGTCGCCCCACCGGTCCCCGTCCCTGGCGAACACGTCCCGGCGCCGAAGCGCCCGGTGCAGGTGCTCCAGCACGCAGAACGAGTACGCCGCCTTCTCCACGCAGCCCGGCTCGACATCCGGGTTGGCGAACACCAGGCGCCGCCACGAGCCGGTCACCAACTGCTGGTCGACCTCGGACGCGGCGACCTTGCGCCGGCCGACCAGGTGGGGCAGCTGCTTGAGCGCCTTCACCACCGGAGCCCCGGCCTCCACCGCGCCGAAGTCCACGGTGTCCACCAGCAGCCGGATGAAGCCGCGCACCGTGCCGTACCGGGAGGCCAGCGCTGCCCGCCACTCCGCGTCCTCGTCCCCGTCGCCGTCCGGCACGCACTCGGCGATCACGCTCAGCGCCTCCGCGAGCTTGGCGCGCGGCACTACCTTCTCGATCGCCTCCCAGGCGTCCAGCACCGATACCGCCTCGCCGTCTAGGGTGGCGGGCGCGGTGCCCAGCAGCACCTCCACCGCCTTGGCCACCCGTCCAGCCGCCTTCTTCAGCTTCGGCAGGCTCTTGAGCTTCTCCTCTCGTCCGATCCGCTCGGCCCGCGCCAGCAGCCGGCTGCCCATCAGGACGTCGAGCAGGTCCAGGGCGTCGTCCACCGAGGCGGTCTCCAGGTGCCGGACCGTGGCCAGCATCGTCGCGGTCTTCCGGGTCTCCTCCAGGTCCCGCAAGGTAGGCGCCTTCGAGCCCAGCCCGTACCGGGCCAGCGCCGCCATCCGCGCCGACGGCACCGCGCCCGTCTCCACCCGGCCGGCCCCGAGCGCCCGCACTTCCCGGGCGCGGTCCAGGGCTTCGCGCATTGCCGTGCCCGACACCCGCACCGGCCCGGTCCGCAGCCGCTCCAGCTCCGAGACCCGCTTCCCGGGCGGCACCTTCAGCAGCTCGCGCATCGCCTGCCGCAGCTCGCTCGGCACCGCCTCGTCCAGCGTCCGGTACAGCTCGGCCAGCTCCTGGGCCCGTGTCTCGGCCACCAGCCGGGTCAGCGTCGTGATCCCCGGCAGCAGCACCCGGTTGTCCACCAGCCACACCACCGCCCGGTCGAACAGCGCCCGCGGCCCCTCCACCGACGCCCACACCCGCGCCGCCAGGAAGGCGCGCACCTCCTGCTCCGCCTCGCCGAACTCGCGGTAGCCGAACGCGTCCCGGATCTCCCAGGCATGCTCGTAGCGGCTCTGCTTCCGCACCCCGTACCCGGCCCACTCGGACGCCTCGACGCCGAGCTGCTCGGCCGCGAACCGCACCACCACGGCCGGCACCACCGCCAGGTCCTCGGTCGGGAACACCCCAAGCATCCGCACCGAGCCCCACAGCACCGTGAAGCCGAGCCGGTTCGCCGGCGACCGCTTCGAGCGGGCAGCCTCCAGCCCCGGCACGTCAAGGCGGAAGAACTGCTCCAGCTCACCGGGCGTCGGCTCGGCCGCGAACCGGCCATAGCGGGAGACCTGATCGTCAGACAGGAAATCAACTGGCATGAGCCGGAACGTAGGGCCGCTGACCAGCGCAGATGGCCGGTTCACCGAACCGGAATCAAGATCGGTCCGTTGTCGCTACTGGCCGTTCCGATCCTCCTCAGAGGCCGAACTGGCCGGGCTGGTAGTCGCCGGCGGGCTGCTGGACGATGACGTTCAGGCGGTTGAAGGCGTTGATGAGGGCGATGGCGCACACCAGGGCGGCGAGCTGGTCCTCGTCGTAGTGCTTGGCGGCGTTCGCCCAGGCCTCGTCGGTGACGCCACCGGCCGCGTCGGCGATGCGGGTGCCCTGCTCGGTCAACTCCAGGGCGGCGCGCTCGGCGTCGGTGAACACCGTGGCCTCCCGCCAGGCCGCGACCAGGTTGATGCGGGTGGAGGTCTCCCCGGCGTGCGCGGCGTCCTTGGCGTGCATGTCGGTGCAGAAGCCGCAGCCATTGATCTGACTGGCGCGGAGCTTCACCAGTTCCTGCGTCGCGGCCGGCAGCGTCGAGTCCGCGAGCACCTTGCCCGCCGAGACGATGTGCTTCCCGAACTTGGCTGCGACCGGGCTGGCGAAGAGGTTCAAGCGAGCGTCCATGTCGGTCTCCTGTTGAGGGTGACTGGGCGAACATGAGATGCCGGCGACCCGATCCCTGTGACAGCGCACCTACGTGACGCGCGCCACAGACAGGCGCCGGCGCGGTCAGCCCCGTTCTGCTCTTTGCCGTCGTGGTGTCACAAGACGCCGGGGCCCGGCGTCTTATGGGTGGCACAGTCAGGAGTGAAGAGACAGGAGCACCCATGGCCAGAACGTTCCGGACCCCCGAGGCGTCGGCTGCGTCGCGGACCGCGCCGGAGGTCGAGGCGGGGGACATGAGCGGGGACGGTCGCCCGGACCCTGCCACCGAGGCGTTCGTCGCCCACCGCAACCTGCTGTTCACCGTCGCCTACGAGATGCTCGGCTCGGTCGCCGACGCCGAAGACGTCCTGCAGGAGACATGGCTGCGGTGGGCGGGCGTCGATCTGGCCACGGTGCGGGATCAGCGTGCGTACCTCGTCCGGATCACCACCCGCCAGGCACTCACCCGGCTGCGTACGCTCAGCCGCCGCAAGGAGTCCTACGTAGGGCCCTGGCTGCCCGAGCCGCTGCTTACCGCGCCCGACGTGGCCGAGGACGTCGAGCTCGCCGACAGCGTCTCAATGTCCATGCTGCTGGTACTGGAGACACTCGGGCCGACCGAGCGGGCGGTGTTCGTGCTGCGCGAGGTGTTCGATCTGGAGTACGACGAGATCGCCGAAGCCGTCGACAAGACCCCCGCCGCCGTCCGCCAGATCGCCCACCGGGCACGGGCCCATGTCGCCGCGCGCCGCCCGCGCGGCGTCGTGTCCCCGGCTGAGACCCGGGCTGCGCTCGGGGCCTTCCAACGGGCGGTCGAGACGGGCGACCTACAGAGCCTGCTCGACATCCTCGCGCCGGACGTCGTCGCCCTGAGCGACGGCGGCGGAGTCAAACAGGCCGTGCCGCGGCCCATCGTGGGGGCCGACAAGGTGGCTCGACTGTACGCCGCCGGTTTGAACACGGTCGGCGCCGAAATGTCGGTCGAGCCGGTAGAGGTCAATGGTGGCCCGGCGCTGCTCGTCCGACTCAACGGGGAGATCGACGGCGTGATGGCGATGCGGATCGAGGACGGCTACGTCACCGGCCTCTACTACGTGCGCAATCCCGAGAAGCTGTCGCGTGTGGAGCGGGAGACCGCTGTGAGCCGCTGAGGCCGGAACGACCTACAGCCGCTGCGCCCCGGAGATCACACGCGGCCACTGCCGCGGCCACCATGCCAAGGAACTCGCGACAGCGATCTCAGGCCCATCGGCCTACGGCGTCGCCGCTGTGCGTGCCATACCTGAACGCGGTACCTTTCCGGACGAGGCCGGGCATGCGATGCATGGGCGTCACCGAACGACGGTGACCCGACGAAGATGACGGTCGGCCGACCCGAAAATCTGGTGGTGATCGATGGCGGTGGGCGTGGAGGTGGTGGCCTCTGCGGCATCGGCTTCGGTGGAGCTACGCGGCGCCCCACCGGCCCGGACACCGCATGAGTTGGCGAGCCTGCTGCGGGTGGCGGGGATGCCGGAGGCAGGGCTGCGGGCGACCGCGATGTGGCTGGTCTCGGGCAGACGTGAGTCACCACATACGCGCATCGCCTATGTCCGCGACGTGAGCTGGTGGGTGTCGTGGTGCGCCGCGCGCGGCTGCGTGCCGGCGACGGCGACCACCGCGGCGGCGGATTTGTACATCGCGGCGTTGAAGGAATCAGGGCTGGCCCGCGCCAGCATCGGCCGCCGCATTGCGGCGGTCTCATCGTGGTACACCTACCTGGTCCGGGAGCAGTGCGCGGCGATCAACCCCTTCGAGGGCGCCGAGCGACCCCGGCTGGACACCCAGGCCTCCCGCACGCGGGGACTGTCGCGGGACCAGGTCACCGCGATCCTCCGCCATGCCGCCGATCACGAATCGGCGCGCACGTACGCGCTGTTGTGGTTGATGTTCGCCACGGCAGGGCGGATCAGCTCGATCCTGGACGCCCGGATCGAGCAGCTGAGCCAAGACCGCGGCCATCAGGTCCTGGACCTGGCCATCAAGGGCGGCCAGGTCAAACGGTTCGCGATTCCCCCGGCGGCGCTGGCGGCGGTGCAGCGCTACCTGGAGGAACGGGAGCACCCCCGCGACGGGCTGCTCTTCGTGTCCCGCACCGGCCGGCGGCTGGGGCAGTCGTATGCCTGGAAGCTGGTCAACCGAGTCGCCCGCGCGGCCGGGGTCACCCATGCGATCTCCCCGCACTCGTTCCGGCATTCGGCGATCACCATCGCGCTGGGGGACGGGCGGCCGTTGCACGTGGTGCAGGACTTCGCCGGCCACGCCGATCCGCGCACCACCCGGCGCTATGACCGGGCCCGTGACTCACTCGACCGCTCACCCGCCTACGAACTGGCCGCGATGGTCACCCCGGAGCAAGATCAAGAGCATCCACAGCGGCACTGATTCCGGGCTTGGAACACACTCCGGGGAGCAGCTGATCGTCGAAGCAGCCGCTGTTGTTCACACCCGCCAGTTCATCGCACTGGTCCTGGCCGCCAGCGAGCATCCGGGGCACCTCGGCAACTGGGCACTCGCCTTCGGAACCACCGGCCTCTGGCGGCCTCCGGTCCGCCCCAGCCAGAGCTTGCATGGGAGAGGGAACCACCGCACGACCATGAGGGGCAGACCAAGTAAGCCTGAAAGGGGCCAACGGGCTGGTCAGCGGTGGTGCGAACAGGTTGATGTGTGACCGTTCGCGTTGATTTGATCACGGTTCGGTGAACTGTGTGATATTGGATCGTTGCAGTCCGTTACGGTGCGCGGGTCCTGGTTCGAGGTGTTTCGGAAAGGGCTCCGCGAGTGACGTTGATCGAGCGCACCGCCTACTCGCAGTTCAAGAAGCTGACCTCGGCGCGGGTGCTGCACGTGTTCTTCACCCCGACGGCGGAGGAGATCGCCTGGTCGCGGGAGCGGACCAAGACGCCTGAGGCGTGGTTCGCGCAGGTGATGGATCTCAAGTGCTTCCAGAAGATGGCGCGGTTCTGCCCGCGGGAGGAGATACCGGAGGTGGTGGTCGACCACGTCCGGCGCTGTCTGGAGCTGGGAGCCGATGTCGAGCCGGATCACGGGGCGTCGCGGACGGCCAAGCTGCACCGCAAGCAGGTGCGGGCCCGGCAGGGGGTGAAGTACGACAAGGTCCGGGCGCGGGCGATCACCGCGGGCCGGGGCGCCAGAGCTGCTGCTGCGCGCCGCTACGAGCAGGCCAGCCCGGACTTCGCGGGGCTTGACGAGCATCGGAACGAAAATCCGCGCTAGCGAACCGTCGTGACTGACATTGGCGTGACTTTTCGTTCGGATGGTCCTGCTGACGACCGGTCCTCTGAGTCGTATCGCATCAGGCGCGTACACCTGCGAGGCCTGGAGGCCGCTATGAGGTGGTCGGCGTCCTGTGTTTCAGGGGCGTGCGTCGAATTGGGCGCGGGCTTCGAAGACGCGGTCCATGTGCGTCTCCGCCCAGTCCTTGATCGCGATCATGACCGGGAACAGTTCATGGCCGAGCGGGGTGAGCGCGTAGTCGACGCGGACGGGTACCGAGGCGGTGACCGTGCGGGTGACCAGTCCGTCGCGCTCCAGCGTCCGCAGGGTCTGGGTGAGCATCTTCTGGCTGACGCCGGCGATGCGGTGGGCGAGCTCGCCGTGCCGCTGCGGGCCGCTGGCGAGAGCCGGGATCACCAGCGCGACCCACTTGTCGGTGAGTCTGCTCAGCAGCTCACGGGTCGGACAGCCTTCCAGGAACGCGTCGTAGTCGCGTTTTGCCTGTTCACGGCGCTGTGCCGCGGTCGTCGTCGCCATCTTCCCCTCCTGTGGTGCCCTAGGCACTTCACGGTGCCTACTTTCTCACAGTTCCTTTGATTCGTACGGTCGTGGTGATCACGAGGTCCCACGAGGAGACGGCGATGCGCGCAGTCAGCTATTCACAGTTCGGAGGGCCGGAGGTCCTGCACGTGGCCGACGTGCCGGTGCACGAGCCCGGGCCGGGGCAGGTGCGGGTGCGGGTCGCCGCGTCCGTTGTGCACCCGGTCGACCTGATGGTCCGCTCTGGTCGGTTCCCGGCCCCGCTGCCGACCGGTTTGCCGTACACGCCCGGCTGGGACGTCGCCGGCACCGTCGACGCGGTCGGCCCATCGGTCGAGGAGTTCACGATCGGCGACGAGGTCATCGGCTTCTCGCCATGGCTGCAAACCACGGTCGGTGCCCACGCGGAGTACGTGCTGCTCGATGCCGCCTGGCTGACCTCCGCACCCACCGGCGTCCCCGCCACCGAGGCGGCGACCCTGCCGACCAACGGCCTCGCCGCCGCCCAGGCCCTCGACCTGCTGGCGCTCCCGGCGGGTTCGACCGTGCTCGTCACCGGCGCCGCCGGGCAGGTCGGCGGGTTCGTCCTGGCGCTGGCCCGGGCGACCGGCCTGCACGCCACAGGACTCGCCGGAGCCGACGACCGTGAGTTCGTCGAGTCGCTGGGCGCGGCTTTCCTGCCGCGCTCCGGCGATCCGACGGGGACGTTCGACGCGGTCATCGACCTGGCGGTGATCGGCCCGTCGCTGCTGGACCTCATCCGCGACGGCGGCGGCTACGTGGCCGCGTCACCCCCGCTTCGCCCGGAACCGGTGCGGGGAATCCGGACATTCGCGCTGGAGGTGCGACCCGACGGATCCCGGCTGGGCGAACTGGTCAAACTCGTCACCAGCGGCGACATCCCGCTCCGGGTCGCCGGCGTGTACCCCTTCGCCGACGCGGCGGCCGCCCACGACCGGCTGGCCCAAGGCGGCGTGCGCGGCGGCGTGGTGATCGTCCCCTGACCCGCAGCGAAGCCAGGCCGTCGCGATCATGCTCGCGGGCCGCCCGAGCACCTGAATACGACACAGTCCAATACGACAGGGCACCAGCCTGGGGTTGCGCAGGCCCGTCCGGACGGAGGCCGGCGGTGTGGTCGGCCTCGTCTTCGTTCACGAGGACTCTTCCTGTTCGGCGGCGGTCTCGGCAAGGTCGACCAGGGTCAGCGCCTGATCGAGCATGCGCCTGGTCTCGGCGGCCAGGGCGGCGCGGACGGGGTGGCCGGCGGGCAGGAACTCAAGCACCTCGTCCTCGATCCTTGCGGAGAGGCCGTTGAGCAGCCCGGCGGTGCCGCGTAGGGCGTCGGCGATGCGATTGTGGTCCAGGGCGTCTTCGGTCTGGTGGTAGACCGCCGCGGGCCGCAGTTCGTCCTTGGCGGGGACATGGTCGTGTGGGAGGCCTTCGGGCAGGAACACCGTCTGGAGTTCGAGGCCCGGCACGAATCCCTCCCACCCGTCGGGGTAGGCGGGCCCGGCGGGTTCGGGGTGCCGCTCGGTCAGCATGATCCGGCGGGCGATCACCGTGCTGACTCCCCACGGTGCGGGCCCGGCCGCCCACTCGATCGGGTCGAGGTGGACGCTCATGTCGCGGGGCAGCGCGGCCAGCAGGTCGGCGAGCTCGCCGGCTTCGGCGATCGACCGGCCGCCCTCGCCGACGATCGAGTCCACCAGCGCGACCTGCATCTCCAGGTCGTCGTGGTAGCCGGGCCACGGTTCCGCGCCGTCTGCGCGGCGCATCGCCAGCGGCAACGGTCTCTCCTCTGGGTAGGACGGACGGTCGTCGTCGCTGCTCACTGGGGTGTTCCCTGACCTTTTCGTCTGTGTCACCGATCGCCATCAGGTATTCATTAGACGATGCCGCGTGAGTCGAGTGCGGCTTCGACGATGTGCAGGTTCGCCAAGCCCGGCAGCTTCTGAAGGTGTGCATCGATTCCGTGGGCCGCCCGGCGGCCGTCGGGTCCGCTCATGAGGTGTCGCAGACTTTGTCGTACGGCTGCCTCGGGCATGACGCCTGATCCGACCGGAGCCCAGAATCTCCGCAGGGCGAACCGCGTCAGCCTCCGGGCCTTCTCGCTGCGTGCCAGCCGATCACGCGCCTGCGTCGCGTAGAAGGCGACATGGCGGCTCTCCTGCCGGACGATCCGCTCCAGCAGTGCCGACAGAACCGGGTGGTCCTCAAGTACGGCAAGGCGTTTGTATGCGGCGATCGCCGACCATTCATTGACCGCGCCCCACGCCATATGGACGGCTACGAAGTCGTCCCCGACGATATTGGCGAGAAGCGACTGCTTGATCGGGTCCAGCCGGTCGCGCCAGCCCCCGTCGCGGCGAACGGCCGCGAGGTGCTCATGGCCGACGTGGACGGCATGCATGCCGAGGACCGCGGCGAGGGCCTCACCGTGCCAGAATTCCTCGACATTCCACATGGTCATGAACGCCGTCACAACGGGATCCCGGTGTGACGGCGTGACGAGGATGTCGCGCATGTAACAGACCGTGTGGTACTCGATGTCGCACATGTACCGCAGGCTCACCACCGCCTGCGGTGACAGGGGACGATCGCGAAAATCACTCAGCGGAAGATCATCCCAGGTAATTCCCCGAGACGTGCGAGTGTAGTTCTCAATGTCAAAAGCCATGCGGTCGTCGCGGCTCGCCTGACGCGAGCCCCTGCCTCCCTACGTTCAGTCACCGTGGTGTAGGTCATCC
Source organism: Actinoallomurus purpureus (assembly GCF_024055795.1). Taxonomy (GTDB): domain Bacteria; phylum Actinomycetota; class Actinomycetes; order Streptosporangiales; family Streptosporangiaceae; genus Actinoallomurus; species Actinoallomurus purpureus. The sequence continues at coordinate 778,415 of NZ_JAMXMY010000001.1, forward strand.
ATCAACATCGGCCATGCGCCGTGGCCTCTGATGAGCCGGAGCGCGACGTGGTGACCGTTGCCCTCCGGCTCATCAGCTAAGACAAAACGACATCGCGGTATGTGACAGCTCCGGGTGGCACATCCCATTGGTCGAGTGCCGCAGCGCCGCGCGAAGGAGGCCCGCATGAAACGCGGCAGCTCGCAGGTCGTGCCGCGCGAGCAGCTGGCTGCCGCGCTGGCCAGGATCGCCGGGCTCGTCCCGGATACGGACGGGGACGACATGGGGAGGGGCGGGCCGAGCTGGTCGCCTGCTACGGCACGGTGCACCGCTTCATCCGGCTCCTGGTCGACGTCATCGACTTCCGCGCGGTCCGAGGCCGGTGCCCCGGTTGTGCAGGCCCTCAAACGGCTGCCGGACCTGATCGGCAGGAAGAAGGTCTGCGGCGGATCTCATCATCGCCGTCCACCGGCACCAGGTTGAGGCCTGCGCCGAGGCCGGTCCAGCCCTGCTGGTGACCAGCGCAAATCCCTCACGCTGCACCAGGACGATGGATCAACCTCGGAGTGGACCGATAAGCGTGGTGGCATCAGCTGTGGTCCGTGTGCCGGCCCTGCTCGTGGAGATAGTGACCGGTCTCGGCGGACGCGTGGAGCATGGCGAGGGCGCGGGTGTGGAGGCGGTTGCGACGGTCGGCGATCGCGGACGCGGCCGAGGCGGGGGATGTGGCGTCGCGTAGTTCGCCCAGGAGCGGCGCGATCTGGGTGAGGAGGTATCCGCTGCGCCGTAGCTGGTGGACGATGTTGGCGTCTCGGATGTCGCTGGGGGTGTAGGTCCGGTACCCGGTGGCGGGATCTCGGTTCGGGTGTAGCAGGCCGGCTCCTTCCCACCGTCGCAGTGTGGCTGGGCGGAGGCCGAGCCGGTGGGCCAGGGCGCCGATCGTGGTGGGGCGGTGGGTCGGTCGCTCGTCGGGTGCGGGAGTCAGCTCCGTGAGTGCTTGCTCGATCGCGTCCAGAGTTTGCCGGTCGGTGAGCAGTTCGGCATGGCTGCGGTCGATGACGGTGAGTGCCTCGTCGGTTCGGCCGGTGTTGAGCAGCGTCATGATCGACCGGGCTGCGGCGTGGCCGTGGGCCGGGATCAGGGCGAGAAAGGTCCGCAACGCGGCGGCGTGCTCGCTGGTGTAGTGCCGATAGCCCGAGGGGGTGCGCTCGGCGGCGGGCAGGATGCCGGCCGCTTCGTAGTTGCGGACCGCCTGGCCGGACAGTCCGTGCGGCCGCGCCAAGTCCACGGGCCTCATGAGTTCTCCTCCAGGTATCGCCCCTGTTTAAGGTTGTTGCCACTGTTGCCCGCAGTTATTGAGTCAACCTTAAACTGGAACATGAACGTTACCATCGAAGCCATGGTGATTGATGAGTTGACGCACGCAGCCGTCGAGCAGTTCCTGAACGAGCGAGCACAGCAGCCTCGCCGGCGAACCGCGCGCTGGTGGAATGGATCAGGGAGCACAACCGCGTGCGGCCTCCGGCCGAGCAGCCGCGGGCGTGACGGTCGACAGGGACTACGGCAACAAGTACGCCGACTTTCGCCCGGCCCCTGGAACGTGCAGGTTCGGCCTGATGCCACCAGGTCCCCTCGCGAAGGATGCGGGCGTCAATGAGGACGGCGCCGGCCTCCGCGCGGCGGTCTTCAACCGCGGGGCCGAGTCCCGTGAAGAGGTCGACGCCCTCCTCAGCCTTGACCGCCCACCCCGGCCGACAGCGCCGATCAGGTAGACAGGGGACCGTTGCCGCGACCGCGCTGACGGGGGAGAACCGGTCGTACTGCTCAAGGCTGGTCAGATCGAGCCAGGCGACGCCGACGGAGCCGCGAAGGCGGCCCCGCCTAAAAGATGGAGACACGATGAGCATTGCCACGAGGACGGACATGCAGTCGCCTGCGCTGCACGTTGCCGACAGCCACGATTTGATCCGCGTGCACGGCGCACGCGTGAACAATCTCAAGGACGTCAGGATCGAGATCCCGAAGCGCCGGCTGACGGTGTTCACCGGCGTCTCCGGCTCGGGCAAGAGCTCCCTGGTGTTCGGCACGATCGCCGCGGAGTCGCAGCGGCTGATCAACGAGACCTACAGCGCCTTCGTGCAGGGCTTCATGCCGACGATGGCGCGGCCGGACGTCGACGTACTGGACGGCCTGACGACCGCGATCATCGTCGACCAGCAGCGGATGGGCGCCGACCCACGATCCACGGTCGGCACCGCCACCGACGCCAACGCGATGCTGCGCATCCTGTTCAGCAGGCTCGGGCAGCCGCACATCGGCTCGTCCCAGGCATTCTCCTTCAACGTCGCCTCGATCAGCGGAGCCGGCGCGGTCACCCTGGAGCGCGCCGGGCGGACCGTGAAGGAGCGGCGCGACTTCAGCATCACCGGCGGCATGTGCCTGCGCTGCGAAGGCCGGGGCATGGTCACCGACTTCGACCTGTCCGCGCTGTACGACGACACCAAGTCGATCAACGAGGGTGCGCTGACGATCCCCGGCTACAGCGTCGACGGCTGGTACGGCCGCATCTTCAGCGGCGCCGGCTTCTTCGACCCGGACAAGCCGATCCGCGAATACACCAAGACCGAGCTGCATGACCTGCTCTACAAGGAGCCGACCAAGATCAAGGTCGACAACGTCAACCTGACGTACGAGGGGCTGATCCCGAGAATCCAGAAGTCGTTCCTGTCCAAGGACCGGGAGGCGCTGCAGCCGCATATTCGGGCGTTCGTGGACCGGGCGGTCACCTTCACCACTTGCCCCGAGTGCGGTGGCACCCGGCTCAGTGAGGCGGCCCGGTCGTCGAAGATCAAGGGGATCAGCATCGCCGACGCGTGCGCGATGCAGATCAGCGACCTGGCCGCATGGGTGCGCGGCCTGGACGAACCGTCGGTGGGGCCGCTGCTGGAGGCGCTGGGGGAGACTCTCGACTCGTTCGTGGAGATCGGACTGGGCTACCTCTCGCTGGACCGGCCGTCGGGCACGCTGTCGGGCGGTGAGGCGCAGCGCGTCAAGATGATCCGCCACCTCGGCTCCTCACTCACCGACGTCACCTACGTGTTCGACGAGCCGACCATCGGCCTGCACCCCCATGACATCCAGCGGATGAACGACCTGCTGCTGCGGCTGCGGGACAAGGGCAACACGGTGCTCGTCGTAGAGCACAAGCCAGAGGCGATCGCGATCGCCGACCACGTCGTCGACCTGGGCCCCCGCGCCGGTACGGCGGGCGGCACCGTCTGCTTCGAGGGCACCGTCGAGGGGCTGCGGTCCAGCGGCACCATCACCGGCCGCCATCTCGACGACCGGGCCGCCCTCAAGGAGACGGTGCGCACACCCACCGGCACGCTGGAGATCCGCGGCGCCACCTCCCACAACCTCCAGGACGTCGACGTCGACATCCCGCTCGGGGTGCTCGTCGTCATCACCGGCGTCGCCGGCTCCGGCAAGAGCTCGCTCGTGCACGGGTCGATCCCGCCCGGCGCGGGTGTGGTGTCGATCGACCAGGGCGCGATCCGCGGCTCGCGGCGGAGCAACCCGGCGACGTACACCGGCCTGCTCGACCCGATCCGCAAGGCGTTCGCGAAGGCCAACGGCGTGAAGCCGGCGCTGTTCAGCGCCAACTCCGAGGGTGCCTGCCCCACCTGCAACGGCGCCGGCGTCATCTACACCGACCTGGCGATGATGGCCGGCGTCGCCACCACCTGCGAGGAGTGCGAGGGGAAGCGGTTCGAGGCTTCGGTGCTGGAATATCACCTCGGCGGCCGCGACATCAGCGAGGTGCTCGCGATGCCGGTGATCGAGGCCGAGGAGTTCTTCGGCGCCGGCGAGGCGCGGATCCCGGCGGCGCACAAGATCCTCCAGCGCCTCGCCGATGTCGGTCTCGGCTACCTCAGCCTCGGCCAGCCGCTCACGACACTGTCCGGCGGCGAGCGGCAGCGGCTCAAGCTGGCCACCCACATGTCCGAGAAGGGCGGCGTCTACGTCCTCGACGAGCCGACCACCGGCCTGCACCTCGCCGACGTCGAGCAGCTGCTCGGCCTGCTCGACCGGCTCGTCGACTCCGGCAAGTCGGTCATCGTCATCGAGCACCACCAGGCGGTCATGGCGCACGCCGACTGGATCATCGACCTCGGCCCCGGCGCCGGTCACGACGGTGGCCGGATCGTCTTCGAGGGCGCACCCGCCGACCTCGTCGCCGCCCGCTCCACCCTCACCGGCGAGCACCTCGCGGGCTACGTCGGCACAAGCGATTGAGGCGAGAGGAGCGAAAGCTCGCTTTCGCTCCCGAGCCGATTGAGCTTGTAAGAGGCGCCGCAGGCGCCGAACACCTGACCGAGGCCCTCGCGGACACCACAGAAAGCCCCAGCCGTACGACTGGGGGAGGTGCTCCGGACTTGCCAGGCGGCCATCGGAAGTGGGTGTCGCGGACGCGCAGGGGCGGGTAGCCGGTGGGGCCGAGCTGGGCGAGCTCTCCCTCGACGTCGACGTCGACGTCGACGTCGAGGGAGCCGAACATCGTCATTGAAACCGAGGGGAAGGGCGTTTCTCGCCCCCGGGCTGTGCGATGAGCCGCCAGGCGCAGAGCGCACCGATGAGATAGACGACGCCGACGAGCAGGAACGAGGCCGAGGCGCCCTGGTACCAGTCGTGTGCGACGTGCAGCACGGCACCGACCGCCGCGACGCCGACAAGCGAGCCGAGCTGGCGGTTGGCGTTCAGCATCGAACCGCCGATGTTGGCGTGTTCGCGTCCCGCCGCGTCCACCAGGGCCGCCGTCATGGCGGGAGCGATGACCCCGGCTCCGACGTTGGCGACCCCGATGACGACGGCCATCACCCAGTAGGGGGTGCCGGGTGACACCCCGATCATGGAGATGGACGCCACTCCGGCTACGAGAAGGAAGACCGTGAGCAGCGTGCCGTTCGTGAATCTCGCGGAGACCCGGGAGAACACGACGTTGGCCAGCGGAAAGGAGAAGGTCACCGGCAGCAGCTCCAGCCCGGCCCGGAACGGGCTGGCACCTCGCGCGTGCTGGAAGAACAGGCCGAGCATGAAGAGATTGCCGAACAGGGCGAGGTTGAAGAGAAAACCGACGGCGTTGGCCCCGGAGAAGCAGGGGTCTCGGAACAGCGCCCAGGGCATGATCGGGTTATCGGTACGGCGTTCGCGTGCCACCAGCAGTCCGGTGGCGATGACGCCCACGGCGAACGCCACAAGGACCGACGCGGCGTACCAGCCCAGATGAGGTCCTTCGATCAGCGCGTAGCTCAGCGCGGCGAGCGCGGTGATCCACACGATGTGCCCGGGCACGGCCAGTCTTGTGGAGCGGCCGGCGGCGGGGGCGATGTGGCGATGCGTCATCAGCATGCCGACAAGGCCGATCGGCAGGTTCAGCAGAAAGACACTTCGCCAGCCGAGCGCGTTGACCACGATGCCGCCGATCGTCGGCCCGAACCCGGCCGAAGCCGCCACGATGGCGGACCACAGACCCAGCATCCTCGTGCGCTCCCGCCGATCAGGGAAGGAGTACACGAGCAAGGCCAGGGAACTCGGCATGAACAGCGCGGCCCCGGCCCCCTGGACGAGCCGAGCGCCGATGAGCGCGCCACCGCTGGGAGCGAGCGCGCACGCCAGGGATGCGACGAAGAAGACCCCCATGCCTCTCATGTACGCGGTCTTCGCGCCCACGCGGTTGGCCACGCCACCCCCGAGGAGCAGCAGCGAGGCGAAGGTGAGGACGTAGCCGTCCACAACCCAGGTGAGCTCGGTGAGCGTGGTGTGCAGCCGTGCCTGGATCGTCGCTCCGGCGACGTTCACCACGGTGATGTCCAGGCTCGCCATGACGAATCCGGTGGCAAGTGCGGTGATCTTGATCTTGCCGGAGGTCGCCCGCCCGGCAGAGGCAATGTCGTCTGCTCCCCGCACGCTGCCAGCCCCGGCCTTCTCATTTAGTCGCGACATTACGCTCCTACCCAACTCAATGCATCGATATTTGTCAATGACAACGAGAGTGGATTGAGTCCTTCCTCGACCGATGGCCGGGATCGCCAACGCAGCCGACGTGCCGCGCTCAGGCCTTCGGGCCATCGGCCGATCCGAGGGCGTGAGACGGGCCGGCTCGCAGGCCGACTCAAACCCGTAACGGCAGCCCAAGTAGGCCGCTCGGTGGCGACATAGTCGTGATTCATCTACTTATCCGACTAGGGTCATTTCCAATACTATTACTATTTACACCAGTAAATCACTTGCGGGCTGGCACGTTCCACTCCGATCGCGACACCATGCTACAGAAGGACAAAAAGGGAGAATATCGCCCTAGATGCGACAGGGCTGGCATTACCGCCTCATACGTCACTGGCGAGAGCTTACATGCCTGCAAGAAGCAGTGTTTGTCACTGGTGGTTGAATTGCCATCACGGTATGTGATTCAAGAAAACCTTCTGTGAGTAATTGACATGACTATTGGGCTGATCTAGCTTCGGCGGCGTGACATCCGAACACTCAAGAGTGGATGGTCAAGGTACGAGACGAGAGGCGCTACGCCATTTTCTTCGGTCCCGCAGAGCTCGTATTTCTCCGGGCGATGTAGGGCTACCGGAGGCCGGCCGACGTCATACACCGGGTCTGCGTCGCGAGGAGGTCGCCGTGCTGGCCGGGGTGAGCGCCTCGTGGTACACGTGGCTCGAACAGGGTCGGGACATCCAAGTCTCCAATGGCGTTCTCGATGCAGTCGGCGGTGCCCTGCGACTGGACTCCACGGAGCGAGCACACCTGTACCGACTCGCCGGCAAACTGCCGCCACCAGCGATGACGGCGCCTACTGGAGTCACGCCCCATCTCCAGCGAGTCGTCGACGGATGGCTTCCGGCGCCCGCCTATGTCGTTGATCGCTACTGGAACACATTGGCCGCGAACGCGATCGCGCGTTCGGTTCTCGGCATCGACGACACGGACTACAACTACCTCTCGGCGTTCTTTACAGATCCGCTGACCGAAAGCCGGTATCCACAGTGGAACGAAATCGCGGTGCAGCTCGTCGGCCAGTTCCGTGTCCAGGCGGCACGTTTCCCAGACGATCCGAGCTTCGATCGAATGGCCAGGAAGCTTTCCTCGACCAGTCCACGCTTCGCCGAACTCTGGGCACGGCACGAGATAAGAGATTGCGAGATGAGTAACGTCGAGGTCCGGTGCCCCGACCAGAGGATCCTTTCTTTCGAGCACATCTCTCTCGGCTTCGTCGAACGCGTCGACTTCAGGATCATGCTCTACACGCCACGCACCGGGGCGAACGTGAGCCCTGAATTGCAGCAGCTGACCGGAACACTCTGACCTCGGCCATCACCCCTCGTATCACAATCCCTGCGTTTATCACGCCACCCACTGATCGGCGGACATCAGGTTGGCACCCAATGGGCGGTGCTCTCACGCATGCCTCTTCCCGCAAATAATTCCCGGGCTATCGGACGGTCACATCAAGGAGACATACCGAGATGACAGAAGCCAATGGAACTCGGCGGATCGGCCTCCTCGGCGCCGGCAACATCGGGCGACCGATCGGCCGGCACTGGCTGGCGGCCGGACACACCGTCACGTTCGGCTCGCGCTCCCCGCAACGACTGGCCTCGTTCATCGGGCCACTGGGGCCGGGCGCACGAGCGGCGTCGTACGCCGATGCGGCGACGGCCGGCGACGTCGTCATGCTCGCGGTCCCGTACCAGGCGCTGGACGAGCTGCTCGACACGGTCCGCGACCGGTTGGCCGGAAAGATAGTCATCGACGCGGCCAACCCGATGGGCCTGTCTCCGGACGGACGCATCATCTCCACGCTGGAGCCGGGCGTGACCCAGGGGCGCCGCACCGCCGACCTGCTGCCCGGCAGCACTGTCGTCAGGGCGTTCACCCATGTCATGGACGAGCTGCTGTGGTCGCGCGGAACACGGCAACGGCACTTCTGGGGCATGGCCCTCGCCGGCGACGACGCCGAGGCCAAGGACCTGGTCTCGAACCTGATCCTCGACGCGGGGTTCACCCCGGTAGACCTGGGCGGTTTGGAAAACTCCTCGGCACTGGACCCGGGTGGGCCGATCTTCCCGCACATGTTCACCCCGGCGGATCTGCGAGCCACGGTCACGCTCGTCGGCTGACGGTGACGCCCTGATGGCCCCACGGAACGGAAGGAAGGATCCTCATGGCGACCACCCCCGTCCTCTCCACCTCCACGGCCCCGCTGTTCACCACGTTCACGGTGGGCTCCCTGACGCTGGACAACCGGATCGTCATGGCCCCCATGACCAGAGAGCTCTCACCGGACGGCGTGCCTGGGCCCGATGCGGCCGCCTACTACGCCCGCCGGGCGGAGAACGGCGTCGGGCTGATCATCACCGAAGGCACGGTCATCGACCACCCGGCCTCGGCGAGCAGCGATGCGATTCCCCGATTCCACGGCGAGGACGCGCTCGCCGGATGGGCGGACGTCGTGCGGGCGGTGCACGCCGCGGGCAGCCGGATAGCGCCACAGCTCTGGCATGTCGGCCTGGACCCGCTGCTGTGGGGGGCCGCGCCGCGGACCCGGCGCGCGATGCCGGGCGATGTCCGCCCGATCAGCCCCTCCGGAGTCGATCCGGACGCAGTGGCGGACGACTCGAGCGCAGACCTCCAGACGGTAGGCCGCCCGATGAGCGAATCCGAGATCGCCGATGTCATCGACGCGTTCGCGCGGGCGGCCGCCGATGCTCGCCGCATCGGCTTCGACGGGATCGAGCTGCATGCGGCCCATGGCTACCTCATCGACCAGTTCTTCTGGGATGTGACGAACCGGCGTACCGATCGTTACAACGGCGGCGTGGCCGACCGCGCCCGCTTCGGCGCCGAGATCGTACAGGCCTGCCGGCGGGCGGTCGGCCCCGGTTTTCCGATCAGCCTCCGCTTCTCCCAATGGAAGGTCGGTCACTACAACACCCGGCTCGCGAACGATCCGGCGCAGCTGGAGGCGTTCCTTGCTCCGCTCGTGGACGCCGGCGTCGACCTGTTCCACTGCTCGACCCGCCGGTTCTGGCTCCCGGAGTTCGACGGGTCCGCTCTCAACCTGGCGGGCTGGGTGAAGAAGCTCACCGGGAAGCCGACGATCACTGTCGGATCGGTCGGTCTCAGGGACAGCGACTTCCTGACCTATCTGGACGGCAAGGGCGCCGAGACCGGCGATGTCAACGCGGTCACCGAACGGCTGGAGCGGGGGGAGTTCGACCTCGTCGCCGTCGGACGCTCGCTGATCGCCGACCCGGCGTGGCCGATCAAGATCCGTGAAGGCCGGCTGGACGACCTCATCGACTTCCGAGCCGACATGCTCAGGACGCTCGACTGAGGCAGAGCGTGCATTCCGTGGCCGATGCGCGGAGCGGCGATCGTGGTGGCCACACCACCACCCGGTCCGGTGCTACCAGAACCCGCCCCTGGAATCCACGATTTCATTTCTTGATACTCAAACTCACAGGCGCCTACCAGAAAAGGACTCTACGTGGACGACCAGTCACTCCGTGACCGCTTCGAGATCATAGAGATCTGCACGCGAATGGCGTGGCATCTAGATCATTGTGATTGGGAGCCGTTGCTCGAACTTTTCACTGACGACGTATCCCTCGACTACAGCAGCCTCAACGGCGGAGAGCCGCAGATCGTCTCACGCAAGGACATGGTCGAAAAATGGCGAGGCAATCGAGAAGGGCTCACGGCGACGCAGCACCTGGTGTCCAACCAGTTGGTGAGCGTCGACGGTAACACGGGAACGGCGACCGCCATGTTCCAGGCGACGCACCTTCTCCCCAACCCATACGGAGCGCCGACCTGGACTCTTGGGGGTGAGTACCGATACGGCCTGATCCGCACGGAAGGCGGTTGGCGGATCAACGCCCTGGCGATGACCATCATCTGGGCGGACGGCAATCGCAATATCAGAGACCTCGCCACCCAAGGAAGCTGAGGCCGTCCGTGCACACCGTCACCCTCGCCCGGGATCGTTGGCCGCCTCCGTGACGCCCTGTTCTCACGGCTCCGAAAGCGGCCCATGCCGACTGTCCTGGAGGGCGACATGACCACCAAAGATGCGGCGTCCACAGAGGTTGCCGGCGCCTCTATCGATGAGTTCCTCGGACCGAGAGAATGGCGCTTCTTCGGCGAAGGATTCAAACGGGCGCGGCATCGGATGAGCGCCGTTCGAATCACCATCGGCGCGGACGGCTCAGGACAGATCGAGTCTCGTGCCTCAGTGGCCTATCCGGCGGACTGGTCGCGCAAGGGCGACGTCGACCAGCGTCCGCATCTGAGTACGATCGATGTCATCGTCATCGGCGCGCAGCTGGGCGAGATGTATCTGGCCCACACTCGCCGGCTCGACCGCGAACAGCGCCGTCGGATGGCGGTACGGCGGATCAGGGTCAAGGCAGGGAGGCGGCCGGTCGAGGACGACCTGTCGGGCTTTCCGGCGACCGCCCACGTCTCAGGGCCCCTGGCGCGGTGCCGGAACGGCCATGACCTTCTCACCACCACCGTCGAGTGCACCGTCGCGACCATGCGGGTCCAGCTCGAGATCTGCCACGAGGCGGGGCGCCCCGATCCGGGGCCCGGCTCCTACGGGTCGCCGCAGGTACTTCTCGGCGATGCCGGGTCACGTCTGTTCGGCGCGGGCTACAAGGTCAGGCGGCAACTGGTCGAGAACGTCGATGTCGATCCGACAGCCCAGACGGCGCGAGCCGTCGTGCGAGTCCTACTCGATGCCGGAGCGACGGCCCCGGACGAGGGGCTGGAGGGCGAGCACCGGGCATCCGCAACAGTGATCGACTGTTTCGTGGCGGGGCTCCAACTCGGGCAGGTGCTGCTGTACGAACTGGACGGAGTCCCCCGGGCGCGGAGTAACACACTGTGGATGCGGCGCACCGTTCTGGAATGCGCGGCGCCGCGCCCGGCGCTCGAGAACCCGACGCCCGTCATCGCCTTCCTGGACGATGTCCGACTGCTGAAGAACAGCAAGGCAGAGACCTGGCGCTCCGCCGACATCGTCGCGGAGCTGAACGGAATCAGCATGCGCTGCTCCGTCGTCCATCTCCTTTCGTGACGGCGCACGCGGGAAGCTCAACCTCGACCGAGACTAATCCAACGGACGATCCGATGAGGGAGAAAGAAATTGAAACTGGCGATCTCTGGAACCTATTCGGTCGGAAAGACCATCACCACCATGGCGGTATCTCATCTCACCGGCATTCCGCGCAGTGCCGCCCTGACGATGCGCGAGCTGTTGCCGATCTCGGTTCCGGGAAAGACTCTCGAAGAGTGCACCGCGCCGGAGATAATCATGCTTATCATGCGCCGCAATCAGGTGCGTGCGGTGAACGAAAGCCACCTACCCGACGGCTTCGTCTCCGATGGGTCGTCACTGCACGAGTGGTGCTACGGCACCGTCCGCGTCCTGGTCGGCATCAATCCCAACGAATCCGCGCACGTCGACTCCGTGGAGATGACGGATGAGATCCGGTTCTACGCGGGTGTCCTGGAGCAGATGGGCATACCGGCCCGGCAACACGCCAAGGCCGCTTACGACGCGTTCGTCCACCTCCCCATCGAGTTCCCTCTCGTAAAAGACGGCCATCGTCCGGTGAATGAGCGGTTCCGTGCCCTGGCCGATGAAATGTTGCTCAAGGTTATCGACGACCTGCAGATACCGGTACAAATCGTCGGCGGATCCATTCCAGAGCGCTTGGAAAAGATCATGGATATCTTCGGCTTCACGGCCCGGATGAGCATCGATGAGGCCATCGAACGAGCCCAGCAGGACTACGCGAAGATCGACACGACCCCGGAAACCGCCCGCGTCCCGGCCACGGCGCAATGACCCGGGCGGCCGTCCTCTCCGGGTTGGGCACGGCGCTTCCACCTCGTCTGGTGACCAACGACGAACTGTCGCTTCGGCTGAACACATCCGACGAATGGATACGGTCCAGAACCGGAATCGGGCAGCGTTACTGGACGGACCGGATGGCGACGAGCGACCTCGCCGTGGATGCCGGTCGCCGCGCGCTGAAGGCCGCGGACACCGACCTGGTCGACCTCGTGGTGCTCGCCACCACCACTCCCGACCATCCGTGCCCGGCCACCGCACCGGACGTCGCCGCGCGTCTCGGGCTCGGCCCGGTGGCGGCCTTCGACGTCGCGGCCGTCTGCAGTGGTTTCGTATACGGCCTGGCCACCGCGGCCGCCCACGTCGAAGCGAGACTCGCGGAACGGGCGCTGGTGATCGGCGCCGAGACGTTCTCCACCATTCTCGACCCGGGCGACCGCAGCACCTCGATCATTTTCGGTGATGGCGCCGGCGCCGTGATCCTGCGGGCCGGCCACGACGACGAGCCCGGAGCGCTTCTCGAATCCGATCTCGGGAGCGACGGATCATTGAAGGAACTCATCCGCATTCCCGGCGGCGGTTCACGTCAGCGGACCACGTCGGCCGACTCGGACCTCGCGTCCGGCCATCTGACAATGGACGGCAGAGCCGTCTTTCGCCATGCGGTCATGCGGATGGCCGAATCGGCGCGGACCCTTCTCGCACGGACGGGCTGGGGCCCCGCATCGGTCGACTGCTTCGTGGCCCACCAGGCCAACGTCCGTATCCTGCACGCCGTGGCCGACCAGCTCGGAATCGACCGGGACCGCACTGTGGTCGACCTCGACCGGGTGGGCAACACCTCCGCGGCATCCATCCCCCTGGCACTGTCACGTGCAGCCGAGACCGGTCGGCTCATGCCCGGTCATCGTGTCCTGCTGAGCGCCTTCGGCGCCGGAGCGACGTGGGGTTCCATCGCGCTGACCTGGCCTGACATCACCGCAGACTGAGATCGAGAAACCGTCCGGCACCTTGAGGCGGAAACCGCGTACCGAAGGAGACACGTCATGGCCGACTCCGTTGCCGAGCGCATCATCGCCGTCATGGCCGAGAACCTTCAGATGGCCGCAGCTGGGATCACACCGGCCACCGTGTTCGACGACCTGGAATTCGACTCTCTCGTCCTTGTGGAACTCGCGGTGATCCTGCAGCGAGAATTCGGCGTTGAGGTCAGCGACGATGAACTGGCAGAGAGCAAGACCGTCGGGAAGGCGGCCGCCCTCGTGAACGAAAGGATCGCCGCGGCCTGAACCCACCGTCGCCCGACCCGGCTCGTCGACAACGCCGACGAGCCGGGTGTCGCCGATCCCGCGCTCGTAGAACATCCCAGAGCCGTCGTACGCCGCGGCCGGCTTCTTCGGAGCGGAACGAGGCGGCGATCAGGGCTGCGACGATCGGCGGCCGCGCCGTCAGGGCCGCCTGGCTTTCGTGGTTCAGGGCCGCCAGGTCGCCCTGGAGGGAGCCGGTGTCCTGGGGCTGCCAGTCATCGTCACTCGCCGCTTCCGGTCAGTCCTCGATCTGGATGGCCAGCGCCGGGCACACCACCGCGGCCTGCCGGACATCGGCGGCCAGTTCCGCCGGGGGATGCTCGTTGAGCAGCACCACGACGCCGTCCTCGTCACGCTGGTCGAACACGTCCGCGGCGCTGGTGACGCACTGACCGGACGCGACGCACTTCTCCTGGTCGATGGTGACGCGCATGGGATTCTCCTGTTCGTTCTTCTGGGATCACCAGGTGACGGGGAGTTCGTAGACCCCGTAGACGGATCCGTCGTGCTTGAACGGGATCTGGTCCAGATCGGTGGCGCGTTTCAGGGTGGGGATGCGCCTGTAGAGGGTGCTGTAGACGACCTGCAGCTCCATGCGGGCCAGTGTCTGGCCCAGGCACTGGTGGACGCCGAAGCCGAAGGCGACGTGGTGGCGGGCGTCGCGCCGGATGTCCAGCTGATCGGGTTCTTCGAAGGCGCCGGGGTCACGGTTGCCGATGTCGTTCGGCACGATCAGGCCCTCGCCGGCGCGGATGGTCTGGCCGGCGACCTCGATGTCCTCAAGCACCGCCCGCCGTCGCCCGTTGTGGGTGATGTGCAGGTAGCGGAGCAGTTCCTCCACGGCCGAGGCGACCAGTTTCGGGTCGTCGGTGTCGCGCAGCAGGGCCAGCTGGTCGGGGTGTTCCAGCAGGGCCAGGGTGCCCAGGGCGATCATGTTCGCGGTGGTCTCGTGGCCGGCGATCAGCAGCAGCACGCCCATCTGCGCCGCGTCCTGCCGGGTCAGCTCGCCGGCCTTGATGCGCTCGGTCAGTCCGGACAGCAGGTCCTCGGCAGGGCGGTCGAGCTTCTCATCCACCAGCCGGTCCAGGTAGCCGGTGAGGTTCTTGCTCGCCGTCATCCGCTGTTCGGGCGTCGCGGTCCGCCTGATGATGGTCTTGCTGTTGTCCTGGAAGAAGTCGTGGTCGGAGTACGGCACGCCGAGCAGGTCGCAGATGACCAGGGAGGGAACGGGCAGCGCGAACGACTCCACCAGGTCCACCGGCTTCGGACCGGCCAGCATGTCGTCGATCAACCCGTCCACGATCTTCTGCACCGCCGAGCGCATGGCCTCGATCCGCTTGACGGCGAACGGGGCGGTCACCATCCGGCGCAGCCGGGCGTGTTCGGGATCGTCCATCAGGATGAAACCGATCTTCGAGCCGCCCGGTTGGATCGGCGCCGGGCTCGGGTAGCCGGGGCGCTCGACATCGGAGCTGACCCGCCGGTCGGCCAGCACCGTCCGCTGGTCGGCATAGCGGGTCACCAGCCACGGGGTGCTGCCGTCCCACAACCGGACCTTGGTCAGCGGGCCCTTCCGCTGTTCGGCGAGCAGGTCGGGGGGCGGATCGAACGGGCAGCCGGCCGCCCTGGTCATCGGGTACTCCGGGATTTCGGCCGGCTCCGGGCCGGTCGGTGTGCTGGTCATCTGAACCCTCCGAGGAAACCCCGCCCTTCAGACTTCAGGGCGGGGAGGAATCGGACCCCTGCGGAGCAGGGCAGGGAGAGCCGAATCGCCGCCACGGCGATTCGGCGTCCACCGCCCGAACACCCGCAGACGATCACACACTGACGCTATAGTTTGCGGACTGTGATCACCCACGTGAAGCGTGCTTTCAAGTACCGCTTCTATCCCACCGATGCGCAGGCAGCGGAGCTGTCGCGCACGTTCGGGTGCGTGCGGAAGGTCTACAACATGGCGCTCACGGTCCGCACCGAGGCCTGGACGTTGCGCCAAGAACACGTCGGCTACAACGCCACCTCCGCGATGCTGACGGCATGGAAGAAGACCGAGGAACTGGCCTACCTCAACGAGGTGTCCTCGGTCCCGCTCCAGCAGGCGCTGCGGCACCTGCAAACCGCGTTCACGAACTTCTTCGCCAAGCGGGCCAGGTATCCGCGTTTTAAGGCGAAGAAGAAGTCCCGCAAGTCCGCCGAGTACACCACCAGCGCGTTCCGCTTCCGGGACGGAAAGCTGACGCTGGCGAAGATGACGCAGCCGCTCGACATCGTGTGGTCTCGTCCCCTTCCCGAGGGCGCAAAGCCCTCGACGGTGACCGTGTCCCAGGATGCGGCCGGACGCTGGTTCGTTTCCCTGCTGTGCCAAGACCCCGGCGTCAAGCCGTTGCTTGCGAACGGCAACGCCATCGGGGTCGATGCCGGGCTGGAGCATCTGCTGACGTTGTCCACCGGGGAGAAGATCGCCAATCCCCGGCACGAGCGCCGGGACCGTGCCCGGCTCGCCCGCGCTGCGCGGGAGCTGTCCCGAAAGGCCAAGGGGGATGGTTCCAAGGCCAAGGGGGATGGTTCCAACCGGGCCAAGGCCCGGCGTAAGGTCGCCCGGATCCACGCGCGGATCGCCGACCGGCGCCGTGATGCCCTGCACAAGCTCACCACTCGGCTCGTCCGCGAAAACCAAGTGGTCGTGATCGAGGATCTGACCGTTCGGAATCTGCTGAAGAATGGCCATCTGGCCCGTGCCATCTCCGATGCCGCGTGGTCGCAGTTCCGCAACATGGTGGAGTACAAAGCGCAGTGGTACGGCCGCGAAGTGATCGTGGTCGACCGCTGGTTCCCTTCCTCCAAGCTGTGCTCCGTCTGTGGCACCTTGGCGGACAAGATGCCCCTGAACGTCCGCACCTGGACGTGCGAGTGCGGCACGACCCACGATCGGGACGTGAACGCAGCCAAGAACATCCTGGCCGCCGGGCTGGCGGTGTCGGCCTGTGGAGCCGGTGTAAGACCTCAACGGAGTTCTCCGGATGGGGCTGTCGGCGCTGAAGCAGGAAGCCCTACGGCGCGAGCCGTAGGAATCCCCCTCGTTTACGAGGGGGAGGAAGTCAACGTTGATGCTCCTCCTCCGAGTCGTCGTCATGAGCCGGGGTGACCGGGGCCAGTAGCAGCCCGACGATCGCGTCGATCAGGCCGGTCGCCGCGTCATGCCAGCTGGCCCGGGTGGTGGGCGTGCCCTCGGCGAGAGCGCGTTCGCGCTCTGCGGTCACGTGCACCATCAGCTGGCGGATCATCTCGTCGCGTTCGGCACGCACTTCGACCGGCAGTTCGGGAAGGCACCGGTTCAGCCCGTCCAGGGCCCGCTGGAGCGACGGCGCGCCCAATGACTCCACGATCATGATCGTGCGCAGCTCGGGGTCGGTCATCACCTGCGCGCCGAACCGGGCGAACCAGCTGGGGCGGGTCAGCGAGGCCAGATGCTCGGTCGTCGGGCGCACCAGGCAGGTGACCCAGTCCCGCAGGTCCATCGAGCCGGCGGCCTCGGCCACCAGCCGCATGCGTATCCGCTCGATGTCCTCCGTGTGCCTGCGCACGATCGCGCGGACCAGATCGGTCTTGGTGCCGAAGTGGTAGCCGACCGCCGCAGTGTTGCCCTGGCCCGCGGCCTCGCTGATCTGGCGGTTGGACACCGCGAACACCCCGTGCTCGGCGAACAATCGCTCCGCCGCGGCCAGGATCGACTCACGTGTCGCCTGCACCCGCTCGGCCCGTGCCGTTCCACCAGGCATGATCATCTCCTCACCATCGCACCGGCAGGCTGCGCAGCCCGCCGACGACCAGTCCGTCAACGCGCTCTAGATTCTCCGCCGGGACGACGAGCGTCAGTGACGGGAGCCGGTCCAGCAGCACGCCGAGGACGGTCTGCAGTTCGGTGCGGGCCAGTGACTGCCCGAGGCAGGAGTGCGCCCCGGCACCGAAGGCCAGGTGCGGGTTCGGGTTGCGGGCCAGGTCCATCTCGTCGGCGCCGTCGAAGGCGGTCTCGTCCCGGTTGGCCGCGGCCATGTCGCACAGCACGGTGGTGCCGCCGGTGATCAGTGCGTCGCCGATCTCGACGTCCTGGTCGATGTAGCGGACCATGCCGAGCCCCAGATTGGTGTCGAAGCGCAGGGCCTCCTCCACCGCGGAACGGATCAGCGACCGGTCGGCCAGCAGCCGCTCCCAGCGCCGCCGGTCGGCCAGCAGCATGGCCACCATCTTCGCGATCATGTTCGCGGTGGTCTCGTGCCCCGCGACCAGCAGGCCCTGGCCGGTGGCCACGAGTTCCGCCTCGGACAGGCCCCGGCCCTCGGCGTCGGTCGCGACGATCAGTTCGCTCAGCAGGTCGTCGCTCGGCTCGGCCCGGCGGGCGGCGATGTGGCCCGCCATGTACGCGTTGAACTCCGCCTGGGCGGTGTCCACCTGCTCCTGGGTGTAACGGGTCAGGTTCAGCATGCTGTCCGACCAGTGGGCGAACCGGTCCCGGTCGGCCTCGGGGACGCCGAGCAGATCGCAGATCACCCACACGGGCAGCGGGAACGCCAGGCTCGCCTTGAGGTCCGCCGGCTTGCCGTCCTCCACCATCGTGTCGATGAGCCGGTGGGCCATGGCCTCGATCCGCGGTCGCAGCGCCGTCATCCGCCTGGCGGTGAACCACTTGCCCACCAGCCGCCGCCACCGCAGGTGAGCCTCGCCGGCCTGGGGGAGCACGGTGGCCATCTCGTTGTTGAACACGCCGCCGGATTCGGTGTCGGAGAGCCGGGCCGCGTCGGGCGCGTCGAGCCGTCGGCCGAACCGCGAATCGGACAGCACCTGCTTGACATCCGCGTAGCGGGTGACCATCGACACCTCGTCCCCGCTGGGCATCCTCACCCGCGCCACCGGGCACTGCCGGCGCAGCGCCGTCCATTCGGCCGGGGGCTCCAAGGCCGCCGGGCGGGGCAGCGGGTAGCTCAGCTTCTGCTCGTCGCCGTGGCTCATGGTGACCTCCTGCCGAACCGATGTCGCCGATGTGGCCAGTGAACCCCCTCCGATACACTAAGTCAATCAGTTGATTTAAATTTTTCGATTCGTGCACGTCACCGCCCCCGGAGGATCCGCCATGTCCCACGTCCCGACCGCCGCCAGAGCGTCCGGCCCGCCACAACCGAATCCCGTCGCCATCGTGTCGGTGCTGGCGCTGGCCGGGATCGTCGTATCGCTCATGCAGACCCTGGTGATCCCGCTGGTGCCCCAGCTGCCCCGGCTGCTGGGCTCGTCGGCCTCGGACACCACCTGGGCGATCACCGCCACGCTGCTGGCCGCCGCGGTGGCCACCCCGGTGGTGGGGCGGCTCGGCGACATGTACGGCAAGCGGCGCATGCTGCTCGCCAGCCTGGTGGTGCTGGTCGCCGGCTCAGTCGTGGCCGGCCTGTCCAGCTCCCTGACGCCCATGGTCGTCGGCCGCGCCCTGCAGGGCCTGGCGGCCGGTGTGATCCCGCTGGGAATCAGCATCATGCGCGACGAGCTGCCGGCCGAGCGACTCGGCGCGGCGACCGCGCTCATGAGCGCCTCACTCGGGGTGGGCGGCGCGCTCGGCCTGCCGACCGCGGCGTTCCTGGCCGAGCACGCCGACTGGCACGTGCTGTTCTGGACCTCGGCGGGCATGGGTGTGCTGGCCACCGTGCTCGTGCTGGCGATCGTGCCGGAATCGACCGTGCGCACGCCAGGACGCTTCGACGTCGTCGGCGGGGCCGGGCTGTCCGCCGGGCTCGTCTGCCTGCTGCTGGCCATCTCCAAGGGCGCCGACTGGGGCTGGACCAGCGGCCTGACCGGCGGCCTGTTCGCCGTGGCGGTCGTCGTGCTGGTGGCGTGGGGCTGGTGGGAACTGCGCATCGCGCAGCCGCTGGTGGACCTGCGGGCCACCGCCCGCCGTCAGGTGCTGCTGACGAACATCGCCTCCGCCGTGTTCGGCATCGCCATGTTCGCGATGTCCCTGGTGCTGCCGCAACTGCTGCAACTGCCCAAGGCGACCGGGTTCGGTCTGGGCCGGACCATGGTGGCGGCGGGTCTGGTGATGGCGCCGACCGGGCTGGTGATGATGGCCATGGCCCCGGTCTCCGCGCGCATCTCCGCCGGGCGGGGCCCGAAGGTGACGCTGATGCTCGGCGCGGTCGTGGTCGCCACGGGGTACGCGGTGGGCATCGTCGCGATGTCGGCGATCTGGCAGCTGGTGCTGGTCTCCTGCGTGATCGGCGCCGGTATCGGCCTGGCCTACGGCGCCATGCCCGCGCTGATCATGGGGGCGGTGCCGGTGTCGGAGACCGCCGCCGCCAACAGCCTGAACACCCTGATGCGCTCGATCGGCACCTCGGTCTCCAGCGCGGTCGCGGGCGTGGTGCTGGCCCATATGACCATCACCCTCGGCCCGGCGACCCTGCCCTCGCAGAACGCCTTCCGCGTGGTCCTGGCGATCTCCGCGGCCGGGGCCGTCATCGCCATGGTGGTCGCGGCCTTCCTGCCCGCCCGGCGCCCGAGCACCACGACGTCGCACGTGGCCGCGGCACCTGCCGGGACACGCTCGAGCGGCTGAACCCGCGGGCTCTGTCCCGACGCCCCGGCCTCCGCGAAGGCGTAAGCCCGCCATCCCCGGCTCCGGACGGTCGGCGGGCAATCTCCATACTCGCTTCCACGTAGAGGCCTGGTAGTTCGCCTCGCGAATTATATGGGCCCCGGGTGTTACCCTGGCCGGGTGGGTAAGAATGATGATGGTGGCATCGGGGTGGTGGCCGCACTGGTGCGGTCCACGTTCTTGGTGAATGCCGTGTACGCCGAGTCGGCTCGAGAGCATGGCCTGACCCCGCAGCAGGGACAGTTGCTGTGCGTGCTGATGGCGCAGCCGTACGGCATGAGTGAATTGGGCGCGATGCTGGGGCTGGCCAAGTCGAGCCTCACCGGCCTGGTCGACCGCACCGAGCGCAACGGCCTGGTCCGGCGCGAATCAGACCCGCGGGACACGCGTGCGGTGCGGGTCGCGCTCACTCCGCAAGGCGGCGGGCTGGCAGGGGAGTTCTACGCCGAGACCTGCCGGCGGGTCGAGAGGCTGTCAGCGGGGCTCGACATCGCCGAGCAAGGCGCGCTCGCCGACCTGCTCGGCCGCATCGTGCTGGACAACGAGGTTCCCGTGGTCTTCATGGAACCGGAGGAAGGTGCCCCCACCGCTCGCAGGCACTGAGACCGCGACGTTCCATCCGAGACGGGTTGCAGTTCGTATGACGAACTAATATCGTTCGCTCTACGAACTGCAACTCTTCTCTGTGGAGCGTGAAATCATGGGTCGTACGGTCGCGGTCATCGGCGGTGGTTATGGGGGTTCGGCGGTCGCCAAGGCACTGGACTCCGAGGCCGACGTCGTCCTCATCGATCCCCGGGACGCGTTCGTCAACGCGGCGGGGTCGCTGCGCGCGCTGGTCCAGCCCGACTGGGCGGACAACATCTTCTTCTCCTTCGACACGCTGCTCACGCGGGGCACGGTCATTCGCGACCGCGCGGTCTCGGTGGACCCCGGCGGCGTCACCCTGGCCTCAGGCCGGCGTGTCGCGGCGGACTATCTGGTCCTGGCCACCGGTTCCGGCTACGCCTATCCGGCCAAGCCCGACGCCGACTCCACCGGCGAGGCGCTGAACGACCTCCGCCGGACCCACAAGGAACTGCTCGGTGCCGAGCGGATACTGATCGTCGGCGCCGGGCCCGTCGGCCTGGAACTGGCCGGGGAGATCAAGGAGGTCTGGCCGCACAAGCACGTGACCATCGTCGACCCGGCCGAGCGGCTTCTGCCCGCCTTCCGGCCGGAGATGCGCCAGGATCTGCACCGTCAGCTCGACGAACTGGGCGTCCGGCTGCGGCTGGGCACCGGCCTGACAGCACCGCCAACGACCGAGCCCGGTCAGGCCGGGACCTTCACCGTCACCACCACCGGCGGTGACGAGGTCACCGCCGACATCTGGTTCCGCGCCCACGGCGTGCACGTCAACAGCGGCTATCTCGCCGACGGCCGGCTCACGACCCGCACGCCGCAGGGGCAGGTCCCCGTGACCGAGACCCTCAACGTCCACGGGCACGAGCGCGTCTACGCGATCGGCGACATCACCGATGTCGCCGAGGACAAGAGGGCGGGGTACGCGATGAAGCACGCCGAGGTGGTGGCGCAGAACATCATCGCCCAACTGCACGGCGAACAGCCCACGGCCGTCCACCGGCCCTCGCCCGACCCCATGATCCTGCTCCCGCTCGGACCGCGTGGCGGTGTCGGCCAGCTGCCCACACCCGACGGCCCGGCCGTCCTCCCGGCGACGGCGGTCGCCGAGTACAAGGGCGCCGACCTGTTCACCGGCCGCTTCGCCGAACTGTTCGGCACCGTCTGAAGGGTGGGAAAAGTGGAGTACACCCACAGAGGAACGGCATCGGCCGTCCACGACGTCGTCTTCGGTTTCGGGGCGCACAGCGGCGTCGACGAGGTGCCGGAGCTGCTGCGCATGACCCAACAGGCCGACCGTGACGGGCTTGACGTCTTCTCGCTGTCGGACCATCCCTACATCGGCGGGCGACTGGACGCCTACGCCTCCGTCGGCTTCATCCTCGGACGTACGCAGCACATCTCGGGCTTCGCCAACGTCACCAACCTGCCGACCCGGCCCGCTCCTATGCTGGCGCGAACGGTCACGTCACTGTCGGCGCTGTCCGGTGGCCGCATTGTGCTCGGCATGGGCGCGGGCGGACTGTGGGACCGGATCTCCGACATGGGGGTGGCGCGGCTGTCACCGGGCGATGCCGTGGACGCCTTCGAGGAGGCGATCGTACTGATCAAGTCGCTGTCGGGCGGCGGTCCGCCGGTCACCTACCAGGGCCGCCACTACCAGGTGGAGCAGATAGAGCCGGCTCCTGTGGCCGCGCCTGCCGTGTGGACCGGATCGGTCGGCCGGAAATCCCTGGCCGCCACCGGCCGGGTGGCCGACGGCTGGATCCCCGGCCACGCGGCGGACTGGCTCAGCGAGCGGTACCGGGCATCGCGGCCGGTCATCGACGAAGCGGCGGCGGCCGTCGGTCGCGATCCGCGCGAGATCCGCACGGTCTTCAACTTCCCCGGACACATCACCGACCGGCCGCTGCCCGCCACGCGCGACCGCGACGGCCGCTGGATCGGCGGCTCCGCCGGCCAGTGGATCGAGGAACTGAGCGGAGCCGTGCTGGAGCACGGCGCATCAGGGTTCATTGTCTTCTCACCCGAAGGCGGCACGCCGGACCTCGTCTCCCTCGGCCGCTGGGCCAAGGAGATCGTCCCAGCCGTACGCGAAGCGATCGCGACGGAGACCGGCCGACCCCATTCCGGCTGATCGCCGTCCCCCCGGAGGCGCAGGCCCCTTCGGGGGGACCCGGGGCACCATAAGAGGATTAAATAAGCCTCCGATATATTCGGCGTGTGGCCGACCATGACGACCTGGACGTGAACGCCTTCACCACGGCGATCGAGAACTTCAACCGCTTCTACATCCGGCTCCCCGCGCTGGAGAAGCTGTCGTTCACGACGCTGTCGGTACTGGACACCCTCGCGTTCGGCGGAGCGATGCGGCTGACCGACCTGACCCGGACCGAGCAGATCAGCCAGCCCGGCATCACCCAGCTGGTCACCCGGCTGGAGCGCGACGGCCTGGTCGAGCGCCGCCCCGACCCCAGCGACGGACGCGCAGTCCTCGTCCACATCACCGATGCCGGCCGGCAGATCGGCCGCTCGCGCCACGACGACCGGACACGCCACCTGGACCCTCTGATCGCCCAGCTGACCCCCGAAGAGCGCCAGGCGATCGCCGGCGCGCTACCCGCCCTCGCCCGCCTCGCGGAGCTCGGGCGCGCTCAGAACCGTTCTCACCGGTAACCGCCGTACGGCTGACGGCTGAGATCGACGACCTGTGTCCCGCGCTTGATCGACGCCGGCATCCTGCGGATCATCGCCGGCTATGCGGCGCAGAACTCATTGCCCTCCGGGTCCCGCATCACCCACCAGTGGCCGGCCGGTCCCTGGTCGACCTCGTGGACACACGTGGCGCCGAGGGATTCCAGCCGGGCCACCAGCTCGTCGACTCCGCCGGCTCCGGCGTGGACGTCGATGTGCAGGCGGTTCTTGGCGGACTTGCCCTCGGGTACCTCCTGGAAGAGCAGGCGGCGGCCGCGGCCGATTCCGCTGGTCTCGTCGAACGGATCGTCCGGATGCCGGATCGCGGCGAATCCGCGGAACATCCGCCGGCCGCGGTACTCGATCACCTTGTCCTCTCCGATGTGGCCGGCGGCCAGCAGGTGATCGATGAGCGCACCGGGATCCTCGACCTCGTACTCCAGCGCGGCGGCCCAGAAGTCCGCGAGTGCGGGAGCATCGTGGCTGTCGATGACCAGCTTCCAGTGCAAAGGCATGGGAGCGGTTATACCCGGCGCGCCTGACAGTCGGACCTCGCGCCAGGGGCGCTGCCCGCCGAGACCGCCGCGACCACCGGGAAACCAGGGTGCCGCGTGCGCGGCGGTTCTTTAGCATGGCCGGGTGACGACGCCCGCCGATGAGAGCATCCGCCCGTACCGCCTCGACATTCCCCAGGCCGACCTGGACGATCTGCACGCGCGCCTGGACCGCACCCGGTGGCCGGATGAACTGCCCGGGGTCGGCTGGGCCTACGGCGTCCCGCGTGACTACCTGCGAGAGCTCGTGCGGTACTGGCGGCACGAGTACGACTGGCGGGCCGCCGAAGCCCGGCTGAACACCTGGCCGCAGTTCACCACCACCATCGACGGAGCGAACCTCCACTTCGCCCACGTCCGCTCCCCGGAGCCGGACGCGACCCCGCTGATCATCACGCACGGCTGGCCCGGGTCGATCGTGGAGTTCACCGAGGTCGCCGGCCCGTTGTCGGACCCGCGAGCCCACGGCGGCGATCCAGCCGACGCGTTCCACCTGGTGATCCCCAGCATCCCCGGGTTCGGCCTGTCCGGGCCGACCCGCCAGACCGGCTGGGAGTTCCAGCGGATCGCCGCCGCGTTCGCCGAGCTGATGGAACGCCTCGGCTATCGGCGGTACGGCGCGCAGGGCGGCGACTGGGGCGCGGCCATCTCCCGCGAGCTCGGCCGGACCCGCCCCGACCAGATCATCGGCGTTCACCTGAACCTGATCCCCGGCTCGGCCGCGGCCGGCGAACCGGACGCGGATGAGCTCGCCGCGCTGTCCCCTGCCGAACGCGAGCGCGCCCTGGCGTCCTGGCGGCGCAACCGCGAGTGGGAGCGGGAGCGCACCGGCTACGCGGCGATCCAGGCCACGCGCCCGCAGACGCTCGCCTACGGCCTGACCGACTCCCCGGTCGGTCAGCTGGCCTGGATCGTGGAGAAGTTCAAGGAATGGACGGATTCGCGGGACCGGCCTGAGGACGCCGTCGACCGTGACCAGCTGCTCACCGACGTGATGCTGTACTGGCTGACCGGGACCGCCGGATCCTCCGCCCGCGTCTACTACGAGCGGGCGCACGCCGACTACCAGGACCAGCCGCCGGAGCCGTCGACCGCGCCCACCGCCCTGGCCGTCTTCCCCCGGGAGAACTTCATCCCGCTGCGGCACATCGCCGAGCGGACGAACACCATCGTGCGATGGACGGAGTACGACCGGGGCGGGCACTTCCCCGCGATGGAGGAGCCCGACCTGCTGGTCGCCGACGTCCGGGCGTTCTTCCGGACCCTGCGTCAGGGGCCCGTTCGCGCCGGACGATGAGTGCCCGGGCAGCGCAGTCGCTTGTAGAAGAAGCTGCAGTCGCGCGGCACGCCCGCCGGGTCGGCGGCGTAGTCGGGGACGATGCCGTAGCGGGTGGCGTCCTGGTCGCGGCGGGCTCCGCTCTCACGGTGGGGCCAAAGGCCGGGGCGAGGCGCTCCTGAATGCCTGATCCTTCATGAGGCGGGCAGCGAGATCATCGAACTGACTGTGGCGACACGGTGGGCCAGGTCGCCGGCGGGAATGTCGATGAGTTCGTAGCCGAACGCGCGGTAGCTCTGTTCGTGGATCTTCTCGAATACCAGCGACTCTTGGAAGCTGATCCGACGGGCACTGGTGGGCTCACAGAATCCCAGATTGCGGACGAAGAGCACCTGACGCTCGTAGATCTCCTCGGCAGTGATCCGCTCGATCTCCGCAGTCAGTGCCCGGGACACCGGCCGCTCCAGGTAGGTGGCGAGCGCGTGTGTGCAGACCGGCGACCGGTCGAACACCTGCACGGAGCCCGTGGTGGCGGCCTCCGACTGCCGTTGCCTCTGCAGGGCGACGATCTCGTCGATGAAGGACGCCCGTGTCCACGGTTCGTCCTCGCCCCGAGCCTGCGCTCGTGCGATGACTGCGGTCGCCGCCTCCTCGACGACCCCGTAGCCAAGCTCGGCCAAGCACCGCAGGATCGATGTCTTGCCCGCGCCCGGAGTACCGGTGAGAACGTACCGCCGCATGATCGGAGGCCTTTCGTACGTTGGAGACAGGCCCACTGCTTCCCGTCCTGGGCCGCGGCAGACCGAGACCCCCACGGCGGGGCACATGGGCACCGCCCTCGAGGTGGTCGCCGATCCGGCGGGGACCGGTCGGCCGCGCCGGGCGGTGACGTCCCCGCCCGGCCTCAGCGGCCCGGCGGGCCGGGGTCGCCGGACGCCACTTCATCGGCGGTGCCGGGTGCCAGGTGCGCCACCAGCACGGCCGCCTCGCTCCGCAGCCGCTCAGCGCGCTCCGGCCGGCCGGCCCGGTGATAGTCGCGGGCGGCGGCCTCCCGCTCGGCCACCTCGGCGCCCACGATGTCGGCCACCTGCGCCTCGGTCAGCACCCGGCGTTCGACCTCCGCCACGCCGACCCCCACAGGGATCCACTCGATGGCGAGCGACCCCTCGGCGGACGCCGGCCGGTCCACGGCCTCGGCATTGTCTCGCCGCGAGCGTGGAACGCAGCGCGGCGACGGCGGTCCGGTCACCTGTCTTCATCGCGGCCCGGAGCGCCTCGCCGAGCCGCCGCCTCAGCGGCGCACCCGAGTCGTCCCGAGGTCCGGCGGAGGGAATCGGCACGGCCGTGACCCTACTCGGCACCGGGCACACCGGTCGAGCGAAAAACCGGCTCCCGGCCCCCCTGCGAACCTCACGGACGCGCCGCCCCTCAACCGTCCAGCACCGTGAGGTCGAGCCCGCGAAGACGCTCGGGGTCGGCGAGGATGTCGATCGCCGCGATCATCCCGTTCGTGACCGTGAACCCCAGAACCGACACCGGCCGTCCGTCCACGAGACTCACGATCCCCGCGGCGCCGTTCACCAGAGCAGGTCGCGTGGAGAAGGCCGTGGCGAAGCGATTGAACGCGGCGGCCTGCCCGGAGACCGCCCGTGCGCCGCGCACCTCCGTCCACCCGCCCGGGACGGCGCCACGGTCGGAGCGCAGCACCACATCGGGGTGGAGCACGGCGACCAGCCCCTCGATGTCGCCGCCGCGCGAGGCCGCGAGGAAGGCGTCGACGACCTCACGCTGACGCATCAGATCGGGATCGGGAACCGGGGCCGCCCCCTGGACACGGCGGCGGGCACGGCTGGCCAACTGCCGGGCCGCCGCCGGGGAGCGGCCGACGATCGGGGCGATCTCCTCGAACGGCACCGCGAACATGTCGTGCAACACGAACGCCAGACGCTCGGCCGGCCCGAGCGACTGCAGCACCACCAGCAGCGCCAATCCGACCGAGTCGGCCACCAGCGCCTCGTGCTCGGGGTCGAGCCCGCCGACGCCGCCGACCACCGGATCGGGCAGGCGCGCCTCCAGCGGCTCCTCACGCCGGGCGGTGCGCGCACGGAGCATGTCCAGGCAGACCCGGCCGACGACGGTGGTCAGCCAGCCGCCGAGGTTCTCCACGTCACCGACGTCGGCGCGGTTCAGCTTCAACCACGCCTCCTGGACGGCGTCGTCGGCCTCCGCCAGAGAACCGAGCATCCGATAGGCGACCGCCCTCAGATGGTCACGGTGCGCCTCGAACCGGCCGGCCAGAAATTCGCGTTCGTCCATCCGTTCACATCCCTTTGTCGCATGTCGTCATACCGATGACGGACCGGATCCCGCCGGTGTGACAGACATCGTGCTGCGGCCCACGCCGGTCGGTGGCGGTGACCGGCCCCGCAGACCGTCAGGGACCCGGGTCCGGGTCCGGGGAGGTCAGCAGGAAGTCCGGCGGCGCGGCCTCCCAGCGCGGGGCCTCCAGCGCGTTGAGCGCGGACACCAGGCGCTTCTCCTCGTAACCGAAGTGGGACTCCAGCAGGGCGGCCAGGCCGTCCAGCTCCGCCCGTACGCGCCGCCGCCCGGCCGGATCCGGATCGACGGTCAGGCCGACGAGCAGGTCCTGGAGGGCGCGCATGATCCCGGCGACGATGTCATGGTCGCGTCGCAGCTCCGTCAGTACGGGACGTAGCTCGGGGAACCGCCCGGCCAGGTAGGGAAAGGCGAGGTCGTCCTCGCCAGTGTGGTGCCGGGTCACCAGTGGGCCGGGCGGGTGAGCGCCCGCGGCAGCCGTGTGGCGGCATCGCCTCGGGCGGCGTTGACCTGGGCCTGCGTCACGAAGATGGCGCCGGTCAGATCCGCCGCGCGCAGGTCGGCGTCGCGCAGGTCCGCCCCGATCAGGTCGGCCGCCCGCAGATCGGCGTTCCTCAGGTCGGCGGCGATGAGGTAGGCCCCGCGCAGATCGGCGCCCTTAAGATCGGCGCCCTTGAGACGGGCCCCGATCAGGTCGGCGCCCCGGCGGTTCTTCTTGCTGCCCGGCACCCCGGCTCGTACGAGTTCGCTGGTGCGCAGCAGGAGGGGGTTGACCCGGCCGCGGTGCGCGGCCACGTCGAGGCCGGCGAGCTCCCCGGCGTCGGCGCGGGTGAGGCGGTCGGTCGCCTCCAGGGCCTGCCGCAGCTCCCCGTGGATCGGGCGGGCCGGGGACAGCGCCAGCGCCTCGGCCAGGTACCAGAGGATCTCGTGCAGCTGCCGCATGACGGCGAACACCGCGAACATGCTCCGGGCGGTGTCCGGCCCCTCCCGCCAGTCCAGCCCGGCGAAGGTGACCTGGGAGACCTTCTGCCCGGCGCCGAAGCAGTCGAAGACGGTGCAGCCGGAGAAGCCCTTCTCGCGCAGGTCGGCGTGGATGCCGCAGCGGGAGTCGCCGCGCAGGTTCGGGCAGGGCCGCCCGGCCTCCTTGCCGATCGCGAAGTCGGCCGACGCCGTGAAGGGCAGCGCGACGCAGCACAGCCCCTGGCAGCGGCCGCAGTCGGCCCGCAGGTCCGAACGGCCCGGCGTGGCGGGAAGGGGCTGGCGGTCCTGCGGCAACGGCGCGCTCTCCTGCTCGGTTCGGCGCCTCACGTGGCGCCCGCAATGGACCTCCATTGTCCCGGATCGGGCGCCGTGCCCGGGTATGAGGCGGGGGCCGGGACGATGCCGGCCCCGGCACGTTCAGAGGCGCTCGATGATGGTCGCGTTGGCGAGGCCACCGGCCTCGCACATCGTCTGCAGCCCGTAACGCCCGCCGCGCTGTTCGAGGACCGACAGCAGGGTGGTCATCAACCGGGCGCCGCTGGCTCCGAGCGGGTGGCCGATGGCGGTGGCTCCGCCGTTGACGTTCACCTTGGCCGGATCGGCCCCGGTCTCGGCCAGCCAGGCGAGCACCACGCTGGTGAAGGCCTCGTTGACCTCGAACGCGTCGATGTCATCGAGCGACAGCCCCGCGCGGTCGAGGACCTTGCGCGTCGCGGGGATGATGCCGGTGAGCATGAGCAGGGGGTCGTCGCCCACGACGGCGAAGGTGTGCAGCCGGGCGCGGGGCCGGAGCCCGAGCCGCCGAGCGGTCTCGCCGCTGGTGATGAGCACGGCCGCGGCTCCGTCGTTGACGGGAGAGGAGTTGCCCGCGGTGATCCGCCAGTCGATCTGCGGGAACCGCTCCTCCCAGAGCTCGGCCCGGAACGCCGGCCGCAGGCCGGCCAGGATCTGCGGCGACGTGCTCGGCCGTACGGACTCGTCCTCGGTGATCTGCACGAAGGCGCCGTCGGCCGACGGCGCCTTCACCGGGGAGACCTCCGCGGCGAACCGGCCGTCCGCCCATGCCCGCGCGGCGCGGTGGTGGCTCTCGGCGGCGAAGTCGTCCAGGCGCTCGCGGGACAGGTCCCAGCGCTGAGCGATCAGCTCGGCGCTGATCCCCTGCGGTACGAGGCCGTTCGGATAGCGCTGGGCCACGCCCGTGCCGAGGAAGTCGCGTCCGGCCGTCTGGCTGCCGATCGGCACCCGGCTCATCGACTCGACCCCGGAGGCGATGACGACGTCGTACGCGCCGCTGATCACTCCCTGGGCCGCGAAGTGGATCGCCTGCTGGCTGCTGCCGCACTGGCGGTCCACGGTCACGGCGGGCACCGACTCCGGCAGCCCGGCCGCCAGCGCCGCCCACCGTGCGGTGTTGGCGCTCTGCTCACCGACCTGGCCGACCGCTCCGCTGATCACATCGTCCACGAGGGCCGGGTCGACGCCGGTCCGCTCGATGAGGGACCGGATCGCGTGCGCGTGCAGATCGACGGGGTGCATCCCCGACAGAGCGCCGCCCGGCTTGCCCTTGCCGATCGGCGTGCGGACCGCGTCGACGATGACCGCGTCGTTCATGGAGGCTTCCCTTCACTCGCTCCGGAACCTACTCACGGGTATAGCGTGCAAAGTTGGATTTCACAACCTACTGAGGGCGTGACGCGATAGGTTGGGGACCCCAGGACCGGGCGAGACCCGCGAGGCGCCTGCGACCGATCGAGGAGGGGAAGTCCCGTGGCCGTACGCGGCCGTGAGTGCTCCATCGCCAACGCGCTGGCCGTGATCGGCGAGCGGTGGAGCCTGCTCGCCCTGCGCGAGATCCTGCTCGGCGAGCGGCGCTTCGACCGGATCGCCCGTAACACCGGCGCCAGCCGCGACATCCTCGCCGCGCGGCTGCGCACGCTGGTCGAGGCCGGCGTGCTGGAGAAACGGCAGTACGAGCGGCATCCGCCCCGCTACGAATACGTGCCCACCGAGGCCGGCCGCGCCCTGACGCCGATCCTGCTCAACCTGATGGACTGGGGCGACCGCTACGTCACCGACGGCCCGCCGCCCACGGTCTGGCGGCACTCCTGTGGAGCCGACCTGCACCCCCGCACGGTGTGCGCGCACTGCGGGGAGCCCGTGACGGAGGATGAGACCAGCCCGGTCCGGATCGGCCCCGTCCACTGACGCCACGCCCCCTCCGCCGCCGGAGTCGCGCCGGGGCGGTCCGCCGCACGCCGGCCCCGCACCGTGCCGCGTCCGTGACCGGGGCGTCAACGGACGTACGCGGGCGCTCGAGCCGCATCACGGCCCTGACGTACGGGGGAATCGGCGACCGGGGGCTGCGCGTTGAAGCTATAGTTGAACTTTCAATCAGCAGGAGGGTCGTGTCATGCAGTTCGGGATCTTCACGGTCGGCGACGTCACGCCCGATCCGACCACCGGCAGGGCGCCGAGTGAGCACGAACGGATCAAGGCGATGGTGACGATCGCGTCGAAGGCCGAGGAGGTGGGCCTGGACGTGTTCGCGACCGGTGAGCACCACAACCCGCCGTTCGTGCCGTCGTCGCCCACGACGATGCTCGGGCACATCGCGGCGCGGACCGAGCGGCTGATCCTGTCGACCGCGACCACGCTGATCACCACGAACGACCCCGTGAAGATCGCCGAGGACTTCGCGATGCTGCAGCACCTGGCCGACGGGCGTGTCGACCTGATGCTGGGCCGGGGCAACACCGGCCCGGTCTACCCGTGGTTCGGTCAGGACATCCGCCAGGGCATCCCGCTGGCGATCGAGAACTACGCGCTGCTGCACCGACTGTGGCGCGAGGACGTGGTGGACTGGAAGGGCCGTTTCCGCACCGCGCTGCAGGGCTTCACCGCCACGCCCCGGCCGCTGGACGGCGTCCCGCCGTTCGTGTGGCACGGCTCGATCCGCAGCCCGGAGATCGCCGAACAGGCCGCCTACTACGGCGACGGTTTCTTCGCCAACAACATCTTCTGGCCCAAGGAGCACTTCCAGCGGCTGGTCGGCCTGTACCGGGAGCGGTACGCGCACTACGGCCACGGCACGCCCGAGCAGGCGATCGTCGGCCTGGGCGGGCAGGTGTTCATGCGCAAGAACTCCCAGGACGCGGTGCGGGAGTTCCGCCCGTACTTCGACAACGCCCCCGTGTACGGGCACGGCCCGTCGCTGGAGGAGTTCATGGACGAGACGCCGCTGACCGTCGGCAGCCCGCAGCAGGTCATCGACAAGACCCTGACCTTCCGTGAGCACTTCGGCGACTACCAGCGCCAGCTGTTCCTCCTCGACCACGCCGGGCTCCCGCTCAAGACGGTGCTGGAGCAGCTGGACCTGCTCGGCGAGGAGGTCATCCCGGTACTTCGTAAGGAGTTCACCGAGAACCGGCCCGCCCAGGTCCCCGACGCCCCCACCCACGTCTCCCTGCTCGCCGCCCGCGGCGCCGAGACCCTCACGGAGGTGGGGCAGTGAACCCGCTCCGCCTCGTGGCCGTCTCGGCCGGCCTGAGCACGCCCTCCTCCACCCGCCTGCTGGCCGACCGCCTCGCCGAGGCCACCCGCGATCACCTCGACGGGGACGGGCGCCCCGTCGAGGTCACCGTGATCGAACTGCGCGACCTGGCCACCGACATCGCGACCGGCCTGGTCACCGGGTTTCCCGGCGCCCGGCTGCGCGCGGCGATCGAGGCGGTCACCGGCGCGGACGGCCTGATCGTCGTCAGCCCGATCTTCTCGGCCTCCTACAGCGGCCTGTTCAAGTCGTTCTTCGACCTGCTGGACAACACCGTCCTCGCCGGAACGCCCGTGCTGATCGCCGCGACCGGCGGCACCGCCCGCCACTCGCTCGCCCTCGAGCACGCGCTACGGCCGCTGTTCGCGTACCTGCGCGCGATCGTCGTCCCGACGGCGGTGTACGCCGCGTCGCAGGACTGGGGCTCGGCCGGTGACGCGCGCACCGGTGACCTGGCTGGCAGGATCACGCGCGCGGCGGGCGAGCTGGCCGCCCTGATGCGCGACCGCCCGGCCGCCGCCGTTCCGGCCGAAACCGTGGTGCCCTTCGAGGAGCAGCTGGCCGCGCTGCGCCCCGAGTGAGTCACCGGGGGACGATCTGGTTCTTGCCCAGGACCCGCACCCCGCTCTCCGTGACCGTGAAGTGCTCCCGGTCGTAGGCCTCGTCGACGCCGATCCGGGCGCCGTCGGGGATGACGACGTTCTTGTCGATGATGGCGTTCCGCACGACGGCGCCGCGCCCGACCCGTACGCAGTCCATGAGGACCGAGTCGTGGACGGCGGCGCCGGCGTCCAGCTGAACGCCCGGTGACAGGATGGAGCCCTCGGCCATCCCGCCGGCGAGGATCGCGCCGGGAGAGACGATCGAGTCGACGGCGTGACCGCGACGGCCCTCCTCGTTGAAGACGAACTTGGCCGGCGGCAGCGGGTCGTGGCCCGTGTAGATCGGCCAGTCGCGGTTGTAGAGGTTGAAGACCGGGTGGACCGAGATCAGGTCCATGTGCGCCTCGTAGAACGCGTCCAGGGTCCCCACGTCGCGCCAGTAACCGCGGTCGCGGCCGGTCGAACCCGGCACGTCGTTGTCGGCGAAGTCGTACACCTGCGCGCGGCCGGCCTTGACCAGCTTGGGGATGAGGTTCCCACCGACGTCGTGCTTGCTGGACAGGTCGGCGGCGTCCTCCTTCACCACGTCGACGAGCACCTGGGTGTCGAAGACGTAGTTGCCCATGGAGGCGTAGACCTGGTCGGGCGCGTCCAGCAGGCCGACCGCGTCGGTGGGCTTCTCACGGAACGCCGAGACGCTCGCCCCGTCCGGCCCGGTCTCGATCACCCCGAACTGGTCGGCCAGGGCCAGCGGCTGGCGGATCGCGGCGATGGTGACTCCGGCACCGGACGCGATGTGCTGGTCCACCATCTGCCGCGGGTCCATGCGGTAGATGTGGTCGGCGCCGAAGACGATGACGTTGTCGGGCCTCTCGTCCTCGATGAGGTTGAAGTTCTGCAGGATCGCGTCGGCCGACCCCGCGAACCATCGCGGTCCGAGACGCTGCTGGGCCGGGACCGGGGTGACGTAGTTGCCCAGCAGGGTCGACAGCCGCCACGTGCGGGAGACGTGCCGGTCCAGGCTGTGGCTCTTGTACTGCGTGAGCACCACCATCTTGAGATAGCCGGCGTTCGCCAGGTTGGACAGCACGAAGTCGATCAGCCGGTACATTCCACCGAAGGGCACCGCCGGCTTGGCGCGGTCGGCCGTCAGCGGCATCAGCCGCTTACCCTCGCCGCCCGCCAGTACCATCGCCAGGACATGAGGTCTCGCCATGTCGAGGACCTTAGCCCCCCGACCAGCGTTGAAACAGGACGAGCGGGCAGATTTCGCATACGCTGCGGGACATGCGCGTCGACCTGCTCACCCGTGAATACCCACCGGACGTCTACGGGGGAGCTGGCGTCCACGTGGAATACCTGGCCCGGGAACTGCGCCGGCTCTGTGACCTGCGCGTCCATTGTTTCGGAGGCGACCGGACCGAACCGGGCGTGACGGGTTACCGCGTCCCGGCGGCGCTGGAGCCCGCCAATGCGGCGCTGCAGACGCTCGGCGTCGACCTGGAGATCGCCGCCGGCGCCGGGGGAGCGGACCTGGTGCACAGCCACACCTGGTACGCCAACCTCGCCGGTCACATCGCCAAACTGCTCCACGGCATCCCGCACGTGGTCACCACCCACAGCCTCGAGCCGCTGCGCCCCTGGAAGGCCGAGCAGCTCGGCGGCGGCTACGCGATCTCCTCCTGGGCCGAGCGCACCGCCGTCCTGGCCGCCGACGCGATCGTCGCCGTCTCCGAGGGCATGCGCCGCGACGTGCTCACCTGCTACCCCGAGGTCGACCCCGGCCGGGTCACGGTCCTGCACAACGGCATCGACACCGACCAGTACGCCCCCGACCACGGCACCGACGTGCTCACCCGCCACGGCATCGACCCCGGCCGCCCGTCCGTGGTGTTCGTCGGGCGCATCACCCGCCAGAAGGGGCTGCCCTACCTGCTGCGGGCCGCCCGGTCCTTCGACCCGGCCGCCCAGCTCGTGCTGTGCGCCGGCGCCCCCGACACCCCGGAGATCTCCGCGGAGGTCGAAGGGCTCGTCGACGCCCTGCGCGAGGAACGCGACGGGATCGTGTGGATCACCCGGATGCTGCCCCGGCCCGAGGTCGTGCAAATCCTCAGCCACGCGAGCGTGTTCGTCTGCCCGTCGGTGTACGAGCCGATGGGCATCGTCAACCTGGAGGCCATGGCCTGCGAGGCGGCGGTCGTCGCCACCGCCACCGGCGGCATCCCCGAAGTGGTCGCCGACGGCGAGACCGGACTGCTGGTACCGATCGAGCAGGCCGCCGACGGCACCGGCACCCCCGTCGACCCCGACCGCTTCGTCGCCGACCTCGCCGAACGCGTGAGCGCCCTGATCGCCGACCCCGAACGCGCGGCCACGATGGGCAAGGCGGGCCGCCGCCGGGCGGTCGAGCACTTCTCCTGGCCCCACATCGCCCAGCGCACCCACGCCCTCTACGCCACCCTCACCTGACGTGCGTCAGGCTCCTCACCGAGCGGGCGGGCGTCTGTCGGTGGCGTGCGGCAGGATGCCCGCATCGCCGGGACACGAGGACGGGGGCCGGCTTTGGCGGAGGCGTTGCCGCGCGCGGTGACGGCGCTGGTCGGCGTCCGGGTCCTCAACCAGCTGGGGGCCTTCGCCCTGCCCTTCCTGGCCGTGCTGGCGGGCCCGGAGCTCGCACCGGCCGCCCTCGCCGTCTTCGGCGTCGCCGCGCTGGTCTCCCGGTGGGCCGGAGGGCTGCTGCTGGACCGGCTCACGCCGCGAACGACGGCGGCGCTGGGCCTGACGGCCACCGGGGCCATGCTCTTCGTGCTGGCGGCCGCGCGCACGCCGACGCAGGTGGTGGTCGCCGGCGGCCTGGTCGGACTGGCCTTCGAGATCTACGAGCCGGCGACCCAGGAACTGCTGGCCCGGGCGACCTGCGGCGGGCAGCGCCGGAGGGCCTACGCACTGCTGGGCACCGCGTTGGTCGCGGCGGGCGCGATCGGCGGGCTGCTGGCCGCGGTCCTGCTTCCGCTGGGCGTGCGCCGGCTGATGGTCGCCGACGCGGTGACCTGCCTGCTGGCCGCGGCGCTCACGCTGTTCCTGCCCGGCGGCCCAGCGCCCCCCGCGGTGAACGGCCGGCGGCGCTGGCGACCACCGGCCCCCCTGGTGAGGTCGACGGTCGCGGGGACGGCCTTCGCCTACGGATACCTGGGCGTCCTGATGTTCGTGCCGCTGGTGCTGCTGCAGCGGGGCGCCCCGCGCTGGCTTCCCGGACTGGCCATCACCGGCGCGGCCCTGCTGGCGCCGCTCGCCGCCCGGCTGAGCCACCGGCGGCTGGAGACCCGCCCCCACGGCCCGGTGCTGGGAATCGGGTCGCTGCTGCTGGGCGTCCTCGCCCTGCTGATGGCGGCCGGGAACGACGTGCCGGGGACCGTTCCGGTGTACCTGGCGTGGATGGCGGTCAACGGCGTCGTGCTGGGACGCTGGCAGGCGATGATCGCCGAGGCCGCCCCGGAGGCCGACCGGACCCGCTGGTTCGCCTTCTTCGGCTCCTCCTGGGGCATCGCCCAGCCCACCGTCCCCACGGTCGTCGCGCTCGCCGCCGGACCGGCCGGAGGGACCGCGGCAGCGGCCCTGCTGACCGCCGGCGTCGCCTTCCTGGCCGTACCAGTCCTGCTGGCCGGCCCGCGCGCCCGCTGACCTGGGCTCCGACTACGCACGATGCGGATGCTCGCCGCGCACACCGGGTTGACCGACCGTTCGGTGAAGCTCGTCGTTACGCGTCTGGTCAACGCTGAGCTGCTGCAGTCCCCAGCCGCCGGACCGGCCCCGCGGCCCGCGGGATCACATAGTTCAAGGCGCGTCAGTGGTGGTGGCAGTGCCGGCCGAGGGACTCCACGGGCGTCGCGCCGGGGGCAGCGTCGTAGACGTCCTACGACGGTCACCAGAACAGACTCGCGACCCGGCCGGAACTCATCGCGGCGGGGGGCGCCCTCGACCGAGCCTGCACGGACCACGTCGGGCCGACAAGTTCAACTTAGTTACTCTTGGTGATCCAGTGGTGGCGTTCTGGTATCAGAATGCCCCGTGCCCAGGCGACGCGGGGCACCCCCCTTGTGGTCGACCACGGCACCACGTGCTGCTTTTGATCGAATGCTGAACCATTGATCAGGCGAAATGCCCCGTCACTCATGCATGGTTTCCTTCCGTGGCCACGCCGTTTCCTGTGGTGGACGTGACTCGGCCTCAGGGTTCGCGGGCGCAGAGATACGCGTCCAGGTCGGCGGCGCCCTTGAGTATGGCGCGGCCCCGGGCGGACAGGCGGGCCTGCCAGTCGCGCAGGGTCGACTCCAGCGGGGCGACGCCTCCGGCGGAGCGGACCTGAGCGATCAGCGGGGCGATCTGCTCCAGCAGGTAGCCGCCCCGCCTGAGCTGGTGGGCCAGCCGGACGTCCCGTACGTCGGCCGCGCTGTAGATCCGGTAGCCCGTCTGCGGATCGCGGCGCGGCCGGACCAGCCCGGCGTTCTCCCATTTGCGCAGGGTGGCAGGGCGGATGCCGAGCCTCCTGGCCAGGGGGCCGATGAACGTGTCGCGGCGCTCCTGCGGCACGGGCGCCAGGTCGCGGAGCGCGGCTTCGACGGCCTGGAGGGTGCGGCGGTCGTCGAGGAGTTGGCCGTGGCTCTCGTCGATGAGCCGCAGCGCGTCCTCGGTGGCACCCCGGTTGACCGCCTGCATGATCGACGTGGCCGTCTGGTGACCGTGCCCGGGCACGAGGGCGAGGAACGCGCGCAGGGCTTGCGCGTGCAGCGGCGTATAGGTGCGATAGCCGTGGACGGTGCGTTCGGCGGCGGGCAGGATGCCGGCGTCCTCGTAGTTCCTGATCGCCTGGGTGGACAGGCCGTGCTCGCGCGCCAGGTCCACTGGCCTCATAGATGCATCACCGATTGAAGGTCTATCGCGATGAGAGCGGGGATTTCCAGGGAAAAGTTTACACCGTTGGTTCAACGATACCGTTGAAGGTATGGATATCAAGGGCACAGCCCGGCCGCTCGATGGCTCGGGCGTCTCGGCGTTCCTCCGGTCGCTTCCCGCCAAGCCCCTGCTGCTCGGCCTGGGCGAGGCCAGGCACTTCGTGGGGGAGCTGGGCGAGTTGCGCAACGAGATCTTCCAGCATCTGGTCGAGCACGAGGGCTACCGGTCGTTCGCCATCGAGAGCGACTGCCTCATGGGACTCGTGGTCGACGACCACATCACGACGGGCGCGGGCACGCTCGACGACGTCATGGAACGCGGCTTCAGCCACGGCTTCGGCGCGTCACCGGCCAACCGCGACCTCGTGCGCTGGATGCGCGCGTACAACGAGGAGCATGACGAAAAGCTCCGGTTCTACGGCTTCGATGGGCCGCTGGAGTATTGGGCCGCGAGCCCGCGCCAGGCGCTCACCGGCCTCCACGGCCTCCTCGACGGCCCGCTCCCGTGCACGATGGAAACCCTCGACACGCTGCTCGGCCCGGACGACCGGTGGACGAACGAAGCCACGGTCATGGACCCGTCCCAGTCGATCGGCCAGTCCACCGAGGCCCAGCGGCTGCGGCTGCTCGCCGACGACCTGGTGGCGCTGCTCGACACGCAGGCGCCGCGGCTGAGCGCGGAGGACGGAGAGAGGGCGGCACTGTACGGGCGCACCGCCGTCGGCCTGCTCCGCTACCACCACTGGATGGCCGACACGTCCCCGGCCCGGATAGCCAGGCTGTCGGGCCTGCGGGACGCGATGATGGCCGCCAACCTGCGTGCCGTCGCCGAGCACGGTCCGGCCCTGGTCTTCGCCCACAACCTCCACCTGCAGCGGAACAAGAGCTTCATGCCGCTCGGCGACCAGCAGTTGGAGTGGTGGAGCGCGGGGGCGATCACCGGGACGCACCTGGGCGACCGGTACGCCTTCCTGGCCTCAGCCCTCGGCACGGCCGGCGACAACATCCCGCCCCCGGACACCCTCGAGGGCCTCCTGTCCACGCTCCCGTGGGACCACTCCCTCATCGACGCCCGCCGCCTGGCCAAGGCCATCACGCAGCCCGCCCCGCGCACCTCCCACGATCGCGCCTATTTCCCGCTGGACCCGGCCCAGCTCGACACGATCGACGGCGTCGTCTTCCTCAAGCAGGCTGTCAGGCTGGGTTGACAGGTGTGTGCATCAATCACACCATCCATGCCCGCCCCCTCACC
This sequence comes from Actinoallomurus purpureus, assembly GCF_024055795.1. Lineage (GTDB taxonomy): Bacteria > Actinomycetota > Actinomycetes > Streptosporangiales > Streptosporangiaceae > Actinoallomurus > Actinoallomurus purpureus. The sequence goes on from NZ_JAMXMY010000001.1 coordinate 817,086, forward strand.
GAAGGCGGCGCCCCCGATGGTCGTTCCACCGGTGCCCCTGCCGCGGGTGCGCGGGCAGCAGCGGGGCCGGCAGCTCCCACTCCTCGTCGGTTCCGGCTACACCTTGAAGATCACCCGGCTGGACCGGCTGTCGAGCTCAGTGCAGCACCTGATCAACCTCGGTGCGGACCTGCGCGCCACCCCGACCTGCGCCGCCCCTCCGGCCGCGTACGCGCGACCTCGAAGCGTGCACGAGTACGGGATTACCCCGATCCCCGGCCCGCGGCTCCGCGGGGAGACTTAGACCGCGTTCACGCGGAAGGCGGTCGATGATGAATGGCATCGGGGGAGTCGTTCTGGAGTGCCGGGAACCCAGGCCCCGCCCTCGGATGGTCACGGCGCGCCCCGGGCCCGTCCTGCGCACCCACGTCTCGGGGTACGCCGGTCTTCGCGTGGACGCTGCCCGGCCGCTCAAAGGACGCGCCGTGGCCACCTGCGGAGTCACGCTGTTCATCGACTTCGCCGCCTCGGTGCGGCTGGTCACCACGCCCGCGGCCGATCCGCCCCTGCGCGTCCAGACCTCCCACGTCACCGGCCTGCACGACGGTCCCGTCCTGTTCGAGCAGCACAGCCATCATCGCGGAATGGCCGTGGAGCTCACCCCGCTGGGCGCCCACGTCCTGTTCGGGGTGCCGATGCGAGAACTCGCCAACACCACCGTGGACCTGACCGACCTCCTCGGCCGCCGCACCGAACAGCTGACCGAACGGCTCCGGCAGGCACCGGACTGGGCCACCCGCTTCGCTCTCCTAGACCACCTGCTGCCCGCGTGGTTCGCCGACGGGCCCGAGCCGGCGCCGGCGGTGCTCCGCGCATGGCGGCGGCTACGGGAGACCTCCGGAGCCATCAGCGTCGGCGGACTCGCCGAGGAGGTCGGCGTGACCCGCCGCTACCTGGAGTTGCGCTTCGACGAACAGATCGGCCTGCCGCCCAAGACCATGGCCCGCATCGTACGGTTCGAGCGGGCCGCGCGCCTGCTCACCGGATCCGCGGGCCGGCCGCTGTCGCGGATAGCCGACACGTGCGGCTACGCGGACCAGGCGCATTTCAACCGGGACTTCCGGCGGCTGGCGGGCTGTACGCCCACCGCGTTCCGCGCAGAGCACGCCGCCGCGAACACCGCCACCGTCCACCCCGAAGCCGAGGCCGGCCACCCTTCGCATTCGTTCAATACCCGAGAGCGACGGAACCCATAACGTCGAGGTGGAAATTCCCCCGGACGAAAGGGGTCCGATCATGCGACTACGAAATATCACCGCGACGGCCGCCGTCGCCGGTGCACTGGTCACCGGCGGTCTCGCACTCGCGTCCCCCGCGAGTGCCGCCACGCCTGCGGCTCAGAGGACACTCGTCCTCAAGTGCACCCACCCCTGCAGCGACCCGCCCGGTCCCGGCTGGCGCTACATCGACAACTACTTCTGGGCCAGCAGCTGCATCGAGGTCGGCAACCGCGGGATCAACAACCGTTCCTGGTCCCGTTACCAGTGCTACGGCAGCACCTGGACCAATTACGACCTCTGGGTGATCTGACCGCCCCCGGTGACGGCGGGGCACTCGGCCTGTGCCCCGCCGTCACCCCCCTCGTCCCGGCGTACGCCTGCCTCATCGGAGCGAGGGCCCGCGAACCGGCACGGCGCCGCGCGTCCGCACCCTTTTCCGGCAGTGCCTCAGGCGTGATGACCGAGCCAGTCGGGGAGCGGTTCGCGGCGCCGCCGCCACAGGTCGGGCGCCCCGCCGGCACGCGCCTCGACGATGCCGCCCACGATCGCCGCCGTGGTGTCGATGTCGCCGCCGGCGACGGCGCAGGCGCGGACCGCGGTTTCGTAGTCGTCCAGGTACCGGGCGGCCAGCCACAGCGTGAACGGCACGGTGTCCGGCGCCGTGATCCGGGACCCGTTGCCGAGCCGCGCCGCCGCCTGCTCGACCGTGACGCCTCCCAACTCCCGGGCGGCTTCCACGCCTCGCCTGACATGGCCGGGCGCCAGGTGATCGAGCGCGGCGTCGAACAGGTCCGGTCGCTGTGGTTCGGCGGGGGTGGCGACGTGGGCGGCGGCCACCGCGACCGCCACCGCCCCCGCGACACCCTCGGGGTGGGCGTGGGTGACCTCCGCGGACGCGGCCGCCTCGCCGGCGGCACGCCTCAGGTCGCCGGCGAAGAAGGCGCCGAGCGGCGCGGCGCGCATGGCCGCGCCGTTGCCGTACGAGCCGTTCCCGCCGAAGCCCTCGACCGACGCGGTACGCCAGGGCACTCCATCGCGGACCTTCTCCAGCAGCTCGAGCGTGCCCGCGCCGTACCGGCGTCCGACGTCCATCCGCGCGGCGAAGGACGCGGCCAGCGCGTCCTGGTCGACCCGGCCGTGCCGGATGAGCGTGGCGACCACCGAGCAGGCCATCTCCGTGTCGTCGGACCACGCCCACGGCCCGGGCGGGGTCGCGGTCCACGGGTCCAGCCCGCGGCCGGCCAGGGGGAAGAACTGGTCTCCGAACGCGTCCCCGACCGACAACCCGGTCAGAGAGGCGAGGGCACGTCGCGGTGCGGTGACGGTCATGTCCCGATCCTCCCGGCCGGGACCGGCGGCGCAAGCGATTTGACGCTCACGCCGCCGCGCGCCGGTCAGCGGGGCGGCTCGCGGCGGGGCAGGGAGCGCCGCCGACCGCCGGCGGTGCCGACCGGCGCGTCCGGGAACGCACGGCCCCCGACAGCACCGCCGTCAGCGCCAGCGCGATGACGACCGCGCCGTACACGGTCGCGGTCGCACGCAGGCCCAGGGACGGGACGGCGAGCCCCGCCACGACGGCGGGCACGCTGAAGGCGAGGTAGCTGACCACGTACACCGAGGCGAACAGCTCCGCCCGCTCGGCCGGGCCCGCCAGCGCGGCGAGAGACCGGAACGCGCCGATGAAGGCCGTGCCGAATCCGCAGCCGGCGACGGCCGTGCCGAGGAAGAACAGCGAGGTGGAGGTCAGGCCCAGCGCCAGGAGCGTCAGACCGGTCCCGCCGGCGAGCACGGCCGCCCCGGCGATCATGACCCGCTGCGGCGCCCGGTCGCGTACCAGCGTGGAGGCCACGGCGCCCGCGCCGGTGAGGGCGCTCACCACCAGGCCACCGACCAGGTGGCTGCGCACGTGCAGGACACCCGCGCTCAGGGAGCCACCCAGGGACAGGTAGAGCCCGCCCATCGCCCAGGTCGCGATCAGGCAGGGCACGGCCGCCAGGAACGGCCCGCGGGCCACGGCCGGGACCGCCGCCCTCGGACGCAGCGAGGCCAGCGCGCCCGGACGCGGCGAGACCAGTTCCGGCAGGAACGCCACGGCCGCGGCCAGGACCGGGAACGCCCCCGTCAGCAGGGCGTACACCAGGGCGGTCGGCGCCGGAGCGTACTCGACCAGCGATCCGCTGCCCAGGGCTCCGGCGGCCAGGCCCAGGGTGGGCGAGACGCTGTTGACCAGCGGCCCCAGCCGCGCGCCGGGTTGCAGGTCGACCAGGCCGGCGCTGATGGCCCCGGTCGCGGCACCGGTCGCCAGGCCCTGCACGGTGCGCGCCGCCAGCAGCGTCCCGACGTCTCCGGCGGTCAGGAACAGGACCATGGCGAGGGTCTCGGCCAGCAGGGCGGCGATCAGGACGGGCCGGCGGCCGACGAAGTCCGACAGCCCGCCCACGGTCAGCAGGGCGACCAGCAGGGCGAGGGCGTAGACCGCGAAGACGGCGGTGAGGGTGGTCGCCGAGAACCCCCAACGGTGCTGGTAGACGACGTACAGCGGGGAAGGGGCGCTCGAGGCGGCCATGAAGACCAGCAAAGTGGTCCCCAGCAGCCAGAAGCCGGCCGTGCGCGGCAGGCGCCTGACCGCGCGGGCCGCCGGTGTGGCGCGGTCGTCTGTGGGCATTCCGGTGCTCCCAACAACAGTTCCAAAAAAATCGAACAACGGGAGGCTACCCCGGCATGCCAAACTGTTCAACTATTATCGAACCATGAGTGGATCCTCGCGCGAGCTTCCCCATCCCGACCCCGCGGACCTGGTCCTGACCGACGTGCTGTTCGCCCTCAGCGACCCGGCACGCCTGGAGATCACCCGCCGCCTCGCCGAGGGCCCCCTGGAGGTCGCGGCCTGCCAGCCCGTCGGCGGCGACATCCCTAAATCGACCCTGTCCCACCACCTGAAGACGCTGCGCGAGGCCGGCGTCGTCCGCAACGTCCCGCACGGCCGCCGGCGCTATGTCAGCCTGCGCCGCGACGACCTGGACGACCGGTTCCCCGGCCTGCTGGCCGCCGTCCTGACCCCGGCGCTCGCCGGAGAGCCGCAAGACCCGCTCCGTCTCGAGTAGGACAGCGGACGCCGCCGGCCGGTGACGCCGGCCTGCTCTGGAGGGCGGCTCCCGGCGGTGGGCGCTCACGTGTGGTGGCCGGTGCCGCCGCAGGGGTCCGTATCGGCGTGCGCGGTGGCGGCCGCGGATGAGAGCCACGCGCCCGCAGGACCGGCGACCCGTCAGCGCCTGCCGGCCGACGAGACGTTCCCCGACTCCTTCGTCGACGTGCTGCTCGACGGCTACGCCGCCATGCTCGCCGGGCCACCGCCGGTCCTGACCTCCACGGTCGAGGGCATCACCGGCGTCCCGCCGCGATCGCTGCGCCAGTGGGCCGCCGACCACGGGGTCCGAGTAGGAACGGAACAGAAAACCGGTGCAGCCGTCAAATCTTTTGACGGGCAGTGAACAGCGCTGCCAGGGTGCGCCCATGAGTGACGACCCGACGATCGGTTTCCTGAAGGCGGACGTGGCGCGGTTCTGCGCCGGGCTGGATGAGCTGGCCCCGGCGATCCGGCTGCGGCTGCTCGTGCGGCTGCGGGCCGCGCTGGACGAGGTGACGGACGCGGCCCTGGATGAGGGTATGGCCGCGGCGAAGGCGGAGGGCTGGGGGCTGCGGCAGATCGGTGGTCAGGTGGGCCTGTCGCACGAGAAGGTCCGCTACCGGCTCGCCCAGGCCGCGGGCAGGGACGAGCCGGCCGGAGAGCTGTCCTAGACCGTGGTGGTCGTCTTCTCGGGCTTGGCGGTGGAGCGGAGCTGTCCGCCCTGGACCTCGACTGGCAGGGCGAAGCTGTAGCGGCCGTGGAAGTTGATGTGAGCGAACTTCAGCGGTGAGAGCCGGGCGATGTCCTCGTCGCGGACGTGGATGCCCTCGGCCCGCATCTCGGCGATGATCTTCTGGAAGTACACCGTGTTCCACAGGACAACGATGTTGAGCATCAGTCCCAGTGCCCCCAACTGATCTTCCTGACCCTCTCTGTATGACTGCCTGAGTTCGCCCTTCTGTCCGTGGAAGATCTTGCGGGCGAGTTCGTGGCGGGATTCCTGCCGGTTGAGCTGGGTGTTGACGCGGCGCCGCAGGAGTTCGTCGGTGAAGTACGTGGACAGGTACGCGCTGCGGTCCAGCCGGCCGAGTTCCATGACGGCCTTGCCGGTGGGGGTGGGCTTGCCGCCGGGTGCGAGGACGCGCAGGACCTCGGAGGCTTTGATGGTGCCGGAGTGCAGGGAGCCCGCGAGGCGGAGCAGCTCGTCCCAGTGGGTGGTGATCTGCTTGACATTGATCTTGTCGCGGGTGACCGGGTTGAGCGGGCCGTAGTCGGCGTCCGGGTCGACGCGGTAGAGGGTGGCGCTGCCGACGTCCGCGAGGCGCGGGGAGAACTGGTAGCCCATGAGGCGGAAGAGCCCGAAGACGATCTCGCTGGCGCCGTGTGTGTCGGAGGTGATCTCGACCGGGCGCAGCGCGGTCTCCTGCTCGAGGAGGCCGTCGAGGATGTAGAAGGAGTCGCGCTGGGTGCCGGGGATCAGGATGCCGTGCAGGCCGCTGAACTGGTCCGAGAGGAAGTTGTAGAACGTCACTCCGCGCCGGCGGGTGCCGAAGTACTTCGGGTTCGGCCCGGAGTTGAGCGTGCGGATCGGGGTGACGAAGCGCAGTCCGTCGGCGGAGGCCAGCTCGCCGCCGCCCCATGCCTGCACCAGGGGCAGGCGCATGTGGTAGTCGACCAGGCGGGCGTTGGCCGTCGAGAGGGTCTGGGCGCGGATGTAGTTCTGCTCGACCCAGAACAGTCGGTCGCGGTTGAGGGCGTCGACGCCGTCGTGGACGATCGGCTCGATGCCGACGTTGGTGGCCTCCGAGGTGAGGACCGCGGCCACGGACAGCTGAAGGTCGTCCATGCGCGAGTTGGCCTCGGAGACGTGGGTGAAGTCGGACAGGTAGGGCACCCAGGAGTTGACCTCCAGCACGATCTCGGGGAGGTCGACGGCGGGGATGCGCGCTTCGATCTCCTTGTTCAGGTCGATCAGAGAGTCGGGTTCGGCGAGGCGGTCCAGGCTGGTGAGGATGATGCGGTCGCGGCCTCCCTGCTGCTCGATGCGCACGTTGGGGTTGGCTGCCAGGCCGTCGGCGAACTCCCGGTGGGCCTTGTCGAGCCGGTCGGTCCAGGCTTTGAGGATCTTGTCGGGCTTGGGGTCGAGGTCGAGTTCCTCGCAGACCCGGGTGCGGGCCGCCTCCCACGCCGCATCTTTCAGCAGGCGGGCGTTGGGGTCGCCCCACTTGCGCAGGCCCGGCACGAACACCTCGTGCCGGTGCAGCGCCGTGCGCAGGGCTTCGGCGGAGGCGACGATCAGGGCGCGCTTCTCGACGCTGCCCACGGGCATCGGCGGGGGTGGGAAGACCAGGCGCCGCCAGGCGGAGGTGAGGACCTTGGCGGGGACTTCCCATGCCTGGATGAGGCGGCGCCGGCCCTTGAGGGACTTCACGAAGTCGATCGCGTCCAGCACCGGTTCGCCCGCCGGGCTGGCCTCGAAGGTGAACGTCTTGAGCAGGCCGGGCAGGAAACGGGCGATGGTGTTGTAGCGGGCGGCGAGCATCTGCTCGGCGCCGTCGTCGGGCTGCTGCGCGAGGACCTTGACGGTGTCGGCCGCGGCGTGGACGGGGCCGACATCCATCGCGTCGAGCATCGCGCGTACGTCGCCCTCGGGGTCGGCGGCCGTCGCGCAGATCGCCAGCCAGGCTTTGCGCAGCTCGATCGCGGCGGCGTCCAGATCCTTCAGCGTCCGCAGCCTCTGCTTGGTCATCTTGGTGGCGGAGCTGCGGATGATGTCGCCCATCACCAGGTCAAAGACCTCGATCGCCTCGTCGGCGGCGAGCTGCGGCATGACCGCGGCGAACGCCACCAGGGTGGCCAGGCGCCGGTCCCCGGCGAGGTCGGAGACGGCCTGGGCGCGGGCGGCCTTGGCGAACCGCACCAGCGCCTGCAGCCGTCCCGGCGGTATCACGTCCAGGTCCCACGCACTGCCGCCGAAGGCGCGCAGGGATTCGTAGCGTTCCAGGGCCTTGCCGACCCCGCCGGCGGAGATGTCGCGCGGCGAGCGGCGCAGGCGGTCCAGCTCGGACAGGCGCTTGCCCGCAGGCACGACGACCAGCTGCTGCAGACGTGCGGCCTGCTCCGTGGTCGGAGCCGCGGCGAGGGTGGCCCACAGCCTCCTCTCGGCGCGCTCGCGGGTGCCGGAGACCAGGCGTTCCAGCACGGTCACCCCGGGCAGCACCACCTTCTTGTCCACCAGACGCTTGGTCGCGAGGTCGAACAGCAGGGTGGGGCGCTCGTTACCGATCCAGGCCCGCTGGTACATCCAGCGGGCGAGCGTGAACCACTGGTCGAACTCGAACTTCGTGTACCCGTACTCCTTGCGGATCTGCTCCTGGTGGTCCCAGCGGGCCTCACCGGCGCCATACCCCGTGAGCTCACCGGGGTCCAACCCGAGCTGCTCAGCGACATAGCCGACCACCACGGCGGGCACCTGCTCTGGGTTCTCCAGGAAGGTGCCCAGGTAGCGGATGGTGCCGAGCTGGACGGCCCAGCCGATCCGGTTCCGCGGGCCGCGGGCGGCCATTGCCCGGCGCCGCGCGGTCTGATCAAGCAGAAAGGACCCGGCGAGCTGTCCCTCGTCCGGGTCCACGGTGAAGTGACCGAAGCGCCTGCGCTGTTCGTCGCTCAGAAAGCTGGTGGGCACTGGCCCGCTCCTTGATCCGTCGGCGTGATTCGCGCGCGACGGTGCCAGGTGACCTGACGGTGTGTGAGGTGATCCCTGATTTCAGCCCAGAGCATCACCCCATGTGATGGGGTGATTGCGGCTACTTGGCGGGCGGCGGACTCCAGCCAGTGCAGACCAGCTGTCCGCGGGCCGCGCGAGCGTCGGCGAGCACGGCGTCGTACTCGGCACAGACCGGCGAGATCATCGAGACGGTCACGGTGAGCAGGACCTTTGCCCGGCCTTCGCGGACCTGGTCGATAGCGGCCTGCAGATGGGGCTTCTCCGCAGGTTCGTGGTCTACGACCGGCCCAACCGCGAGGCGCCGTTCAACCCGGACGACGGCTTCCGCTACACCGCCGAGGGGACTCCGGCCTGCGTCCACCCCTACAAGATCGGGCTGGAGCCGGACCGTACGGCACCGGCCTACGAGCCGGAGCCCCTCGACGACGAGCCGACTACACCGCGGGGGCGAAGTCGATGGCGACGGTTCGCCCGCGGTCGGTGACACCGATCGACTCGTACTTGGCACGTTGAGCAGGCGGTAGTACTCCGCGCTCGACTCCCAGCTCATGCCGCCGATCAGCCCGATGGTCAACATGTCGGTCCTTCCTTTCTCGTTTCTCCTGCGGGAACTGTGCCGTATCAGGGCCAGGGGGGACGTCAAGCCCACCGGGGACGAGCATGAACACGGTCCATGCAGACGCCAACTGAAGGCACGGATCACCGAGGTCGGGGAGCCGTTGGTGGCTGCATGTCATGGCCCGGGTCACGAAATCGGCGCACGATCAGCCGGGCCGGGCCGGGATCCGGTCGGCCGATCGTGCGCCGGCGAACGCGATGTACACGGAGCGGTGTGTCTGGTGTGCGTCTGGCTCTTGTGCGGTCAGCGGGCGGCGAGGGCCTCGGCGGTGACCGCAGGTGTTGTGTTCTTGGGGCCGCGGAAGACGATGTAGACGAGGAGGGCGCCCATGACGGCGGCGCCTGCCCACATGGATTGCTGCCAGCCGTCGACGAAGGACTGCTGGGCTGCGTGGAGCAGGTCCTGGGCGTGCGGGCCGGCGTTGCCGGCCGCTTCGACGGCGTTGGCAACGCCGTCGCGCGCGGTGTCCGCGGTTCCTTGGGGGATGCCGTGCAGCCGGTTGTCGATGGCGCTGCGGTAGCCGTTGGCCAGCAGCGCGCCGAGCAGAGCGACGCCGAGTGCGGTGCCGAACTCGCGGGTGACGTCGTTCAGGGCAGAGGCCACGCCTTGTTTGGCGCGCGGCAGGGACGCGGTGATGGCGGTGGTGGACGGGGTCATCGACAGGCCCATGCCCAGTCCCATGGCGAGCAGTCCGGGCAGGATGGACACGTAGCCATCCTTGACGGAGACGAGCAGGGCCATGAGCACGAGACCGAGTCCGGCCAGCGCGATGCCTGCCGCCATGGTGGAGCGGGAACCGATGCCCGCGGCGAGCTTGGGGGCCAAGCCGGAGGTGGCCATCATCATGGCGGCCATGGGCATCATGGCGGCCGTGGACAGCAGCCCGGACCAGCCGAGCACGGCCTGGAAGAACGGGAAGAGGACCACGCCGATGCCCGCCTGGACACCGAAGACCACCAGCAGTGTGATCGAGCCGCCGCTCAGGCCGTGCTTGCGGAACAGCCGCACGTCCAGCAGTGCGCTGTCGCGGCGGTGCAGCTCCCAGGCCACGAAGCCGATGGCCGCGAGGAGACCGACGGCGAGGCTGATCAGAGTGACGGGGGCGGTCCAGCCGCGTTCGGGACCTTCTTGCAGGACGAAGATGAGGCCGGTCACGGCGAGGGTGGAGAGCAGCGCGCCGGCGGTGTCGAAGCGGTGGGCCGAGGTCTCGCGGGAGTTGGGAACCGACTTCGCCGTCATGGCCAGGGCCGCGAGGATCAGGGCTACCGGCAGGGCGAACAGCCAGCGCCAGGTGGCGACGTCGACGAGGAGGGCGGAGAGGAACATACCCAGGATGCCGCCGCCGCCGGCGACGGTCCATACGCCGATCGCCTTGCCGCGCTGTTCCTCGGGGAAGGTGGAGGTGATGACGGCAAGGGTGATCGGCATGATCATCGCGGCGCCGATACCGCTGGCGACGCGTGCGGCGATCATCACCTCCGCCGTCGGGGCCAGGGCCGAGACGACGGTGGCGACGCCGAAGACGCCCAGTCCGGCGAGGAGCATGGGCTTGCGGCCCAGGCGGTCTCCGATTGCGCCGAGCGGCAGCAGCAGGGCGGCCAGGGCGAGGGTGTAGATGATGATCCACAGGATCGTGTTCTGCGAGGCGCCGAACTCCACGGCCATGTGGGTCTGCGCGACGTTCAGCCCGAACACCGAGGCGATGACCGACATCAGCGCGAGGGAGACGGCGATCAGGACCGTCCGCAGCTGACGCGCGTCCGGGCTGCCTTCGCCTCTGGCTGGCGTGGCTTGTGGGGGCTGGGGTGTGCTCATGGATTCCTCACAAAATGGGCATGCCGAGCTGACGCCGGGCAGGGCCGGTCGGCGGGTGAACGGGGTGGGGCGGGTTGGGCGGGCGGTCGGCCGGGGCCCTGAGGGGATGTCAGGGGGCGGGTGTCTCACCCTGTGCTGCGGCGAGCGCGGCGTCGGTGTCCGCGGTGGCCAGCACGGCGTTGATGTGGGCGCCGGCCAGGGCGCCGGCCGCGGCGGAGGCGCCGACCTGGGCGGCAAGGTCGGTGGCGTTGCCGGCCACCCACACGCCCGGCACCTCGGTGGTGCCGGCCATGCCGGAGGCGAAGCGGCGGCCCATGTTGTCGGGCAGGTCCTCCATGGGCAGCTTCAGCGCGTCCAGGCCCTCGGCGCGGGCCTGCATCTGTGTGGCGACCGCGAGGACGCGGCGGCCCACGACCTGGCCGCCGGTCAGGCGCAGCCCGGCGAGGGTGCCGTCCTCGTGGTTGACGACCTCCTGCACCGGGGTGTCGACGATGGGGATGTTGCGGGCGGCGAAGCGGGCGCGGGTGTCCTCGTCCAGGTGGGTGCCGTGGGTGAAGTAGGTCAGGTCCTCGGTCAGTTGGCGGAACAGGAGTGCGTGGTGGACGGAGGCCGGGCCGGTGGCGAGGACGCCGATGGGCTGGTCACGGACCTCCCAGCCGTGGCAGTACGGGCAGTGCACCACACTGGCTCCCCAGTGTTCGGCGAGGCCGGGCACCTCGGGCAGCACGTCGCGCAGACCCGTGGCCACCAGGAGGCGGCGCGCGGTGATGCTGTGGCCGTCGGCCAGCGCGAGGGAAAAACGCAAGTCCCCGTCTGCTGGGGCGGCAGAGGCCACCTCACCGAAGACGATGTGTCCGCCGTACTGGCGTACCTGCTCCCGGCCCCGCCGAAGGATCTCGCTGGGCGGGGTGCCGTCCAGCACGATGAAGCCGTGCATGGCCGCGGTCGGCGCGTTGCGCGGGGAGCCGCTGTCGATCAGACGACCGAGCGGCGGGAGCGGGCCAGCATCAACGCACCGTTCAGCCCCGCGGCGCCCCCGCCGATCACCACCGCGTCGACGGTCCCACCAGGCAGTGCGTCGCTCGCGTATGGAGAAGTCGTCACAGCCATGTCCTCCTACTCTTTCATCGTGCGTGGCCCCAGACGCTGCGGACCATCTGCACACGACGCTAACCCCACATTGCACCGAAGGCATACAATGTTGCCCATGACGCAAGAAAGGGGAGAGCTGGACAGCCTCGTACGCAAACGCATCCGCGCCCTGCGGGTGGCGCAGGGCTTGTCACTGGAAGAACTGGCCACCCGCTCCCACCTCAGTCAGTCCTCGCTGAGCCGTATCGAAAACGGCCAGCGCCGCCTCGCACTGGACCAGCTGGTCACCCTCGCCCGCGCCCTGGACACCACGCTGGACCAGCTCGTGGAGACCGCCACCGACGACGTCATCACCAGCCCGACGGTCGACAGCACCTACGGGCGGATGCGCTGGACCCTGAAGGCCGACCCCGGCATGAGCGTGGTGCGCCAGCGCCTGACCGACCCCCCGCCCGACAATCCCGCCCGCATGCGCGCCCACCCGGGGCGCGAGTGGCTCGTCGTACTGTCCGGCACCGCGATCCTCATGCTCGGCCAGCGCCGCTTCCGCATCGAGACCAACCAGGCCGCCGAGTTCCCCACGATGATGCCGCACGCGATCGGCACCGAGGGCGGACCCTGCGAGATCCTGGGCCTCTTCGACCACAACGCCCGCCGCGGCCACCAGCGCGACGACGGCGACGGCAGCGACGCTCAAGGCCCTCCCGAATGACGGCGCGAGCCACACGACGACCTCCGCAGCGGTGCCCTTTTGCGCGTCAGGCAGTACCTACGGCCATCGTCTTGCGCAAATAGGGAGACAGTACGCCTCTGACGCATGGTCGACCTAGGGTGAAGAGCATGAACCAAGCACACACGCACACCCCCCACCACGGCGTTTCGCACGGCCACCACCACGAGCAGGACACCAGCGGCCAGGCGGAGATCCTCGACCTGGACGCCGAGGTCCTCGCCGAGCACACCGCCTCCATCACCGCGTCGCTGCCACTGAAGACCGCCCCCGGCCACATCGTGGACCTCGGCTGCGGCACGGGCACGGGCACCTTCGCTCTCCTCGACCGCTTCCCCGACGCGCACGTCACCGCCGTCGACACGTCCGCCGAACACCTTCAGCGCCTGTGCACCAAGGCGTGCACCCGCGGCGTCGAGGAACGCGTACGCACCGTGCAGGCCGACCTCGACGACGACGCCTGGCCCGACCTCGGCTCGCCCGACCTGATCTGGGCATCGGCATCGATGCACCACATGGCCCACCCCGAGCGCGCGCTGCGCACCGTCCACGACACGCTCGCGCCCAACGGCCTGTTCGCCGTCGTCGAACTGGCCGGCCACCCCCGCTTCCTACCCGAGAATGCCCCCACGGACCGGCCCGGCCTGGAAGAGCGCGTCCACGCCGCAGCCGACCGCCGCCAAGCCGAGCACATGCCCCACCGCGGCGCCGACTGGGGCCCGATGCTGACCGCCGCCGGCTTCACCGTCGAGGATGAACGCACCATCGCCGTAGACATCGAGGGCGACCGCAGCGAAGCGATCGGCCGCTACGCCCTCGGCGTCCTGCAGCGCATCCGCAGCGTCATCGCCGACAGGCTCTCCCCCGAGGACCTCTCCGCGCTCGACCGACTCCTCGACACCACCAGCCCGCACAGCATCCTGCGCCGCGACGACCTGACGGTACGCACCGAACGCACCGTCTGGGCCGCCCGCCGCGCCTGACCCCCCAATACGGGGTGCCACGTCCGGCGCGGTCACGCGGAACCAGGCCGCCACGTCCGCATGACGCAAGGGCATTCTCAGAAATGACCAGATGCGAGAGTTCTGAGAACAGGCTCCGAGCGACCACGTTTCCGCAGGTCGCCATTCGCAAAACTCCTGTCAAAACCCGGGTGTTCTGCGAAGCACTTCTGAGAGCCTGATCTCATGCAGCTGACGCCCGATCAAGCCGCAAATGCGGTAGAACGCCACGACTGCCCCAAGTGCGAAGTCCCTGCCGGGAGTCCGTGCCGCACCCGCGGCGGCAAGACCGCCACCAAGTACCACACCGCCCGCTTCATCCTCGTGCCCGCGCTCCGCGAAGAACTCGAAGTTCTTGTTCCCGAAGACCGCGGCCCGGGACGAACGTGGAAGCCGGGGCCGCCGGTCGAGGAGATGCCCGCCGCTCCGCCGGCCAGGCCCATCCGGATCGGGTACGCCCGCTGCTCGACCGCAACGCAGGAACTGCAGAGCCAGCTCGACGCGCTCGCCCGCGCCGACTGCAAGAGCGTCTACTCCGAAAAGATCAGCACGAGGATCAAAACGCGGCCCGAGCTGGAGAAGGCGCTGAAGCTCGCGTACGACATCAAGGAGGCCGCCCCCGACCAGGAGGTCATCCTCACCGTCCATGAGCTCAAGCGCCTGGCGCGGAACGCAGCCGAGCTGATGACGCTCTCCGGCCAGCTCCAGGCCGCCGGCGTCCAGCTCGAACTCCTCACCGGACCGCTCACCGGCATCCACGACCCCAACGGCATGGGCGCCATGTTCTTCGCCGTACTCGCCGCCGCCGCACAGATCGAGCGCAACTACATCCGGGAGAAGACCCTGGAGGGCCAGGTGTCCGCCGCATCCAAGGGCAACCATGGCGGACGGCCCAAGGTTATCGACGACGACATGCTCACCTTCGCCCAGGCGCTCAAGGACAAGGGCGTCCCCGTCCCCGAGATCGCCAAGAAGCTCGCCATCAAAAGCGGCAAGAACAAGGACCAGCACCCCTCGGTCGCCTCGGTGTACCGGGCCCTCGCCGAAGCCGACGAGGGGACGAAAGCTGCCCTTCTCACTGCCCGTCAAAAGATTTGACGGCTGCACCGGTTTTCTGTTCCGTTCCTACTCGGACCCCACGCTGACGGCACGGGTTCGGCCGGTCCGGCGGCACGCCCTACGCTGGGCGGCATGCCGGAGACCTCATCGGACCTGACGATCGGGCAGGTCGCCGAGCGGACGGGCCTGAGTGTGCACGCGCTGCGCTTCTACGAGCGCGAGGGCGTCCTGGTCGATCCGGTCCGGCGCGACCCGGGCGGCCGCCGGGTCTACAGCGAGAACGACGTGGAGTGGCTGACCGTCTGCGTCATCCTGCGCGCCTCGGGGATGCCGCTGCCCGACATCCGCCGCTACACCGAGCTCGTCCGCGAAGGGGACGGCAACGAGGAGGAGCGCCTCACCCTCCTGCGCCGGCATCGAGAACGCGTGACCGCCCAGATCGGCGACCTCACCCGGTGCCTCGACCTGGTCGATTACAAGGCCGGCGTGTACGAGGACCTCCTCGCCGAGCGGACCGGTCCGTGCCGGCCCGCGGGCGCGGGACCGGCCGCCTAACCACGCGTCGCGATCGCCCAGCCGGCCGCCGGCAGGCTCACCCGCGACCCCTCGATCCGCCCGGCCCCCGCCGCGTGCCGCCACTCGCCCGCCGGCAGGTCGGCCTGGGCGGGCGCGTCGGCGGCGTTCAACGCGACCGCCACTCCCCGGTCCTGGTCCCCGGCCGTGTAGACCATCAGGGTGTTCGTCAGCGTCGTCACCGTCGTACGGGCGCGGACCAGCCACGGATGCCGCCGCCGGAACCCGATGAGGTCCTGGTGGAGCCGGTAGTGCGGGCGGCCGTGCCCGGCCAGCAGGCCCGGGTCGCCGGGAAACTCCGGGCGTATCGCGTCGTCACCGCCCTCCCGCTCCTCCTTGACCCCGCCGAACGCCTGCTCGTCACCCGAATAGACCGCCGGGATCCCCCCGACCGTGCACAAGATCACCAGGGCGTGTTCCAGATGACGCCGGTCCAGCAGGCGGCTGGCGATGCGGGTCACGTCGTGGTTGCCGACGAACGTGTGCGGCGCGAACGTCTCCAGCAGCGCGTTGTGCCGGTCCAGGGCCCAGGCCAGCTCGTACAGGTTCCGGTCGTTGAGCGAACTCCAGATCGCCTTCCACAGCTCGTACTGGGTGACCGAGTCCAGCCCGCCGGTGGTGACATAAGAGGCGTAGTCGCCGTGGATGACCTCGCCCACCAGCCACGCGCCGGGAAACCGGGCCCGCACCCGATCGGTCACCGTACGCCAGAACGACGGCGGCACGGCGTACGCGGCGTCCAGCCGCCAGCCGGCGATGCCGCGCTCGAGCCAGTGCGTCATCACGCCGGCCACGTAGTCGGCGACCTCGGGTTCGTCGTGGTCGAGCGCGACGAGACGATGGTGGCCCTCGAAGGTCCGGTAGTCGCCGTCGGGGGTGGCGCGGAACCAGGAGGCGTACCGCGAGTCCGCGCCGTGCGCGGCCACGTCGGCGAAGGCGGGGAACCCGCGGCCGACGTGGTTGAACACCCCGTCGAGCAGCACCTTCACCCCGCGTTGTGACGCCTGCGCGACCAGGCGGAGCAGGTCCTCCTCCTCGCCGAGCCGCGGATCGACGCGGAAGTGGTCGACGGTGTCGTAGCCGTGCGTCTGCGAGGCGAACACCGGGCCGAGCGCGAGCCCGTTGCAGCCCAGGGCGATGAGGTAGTCCAGCCAGTTCGCCAGGCGGGACAGCCGGGGCACGGGCGGCGCGGACGGAGGCAGGGCCTGGCGTTCGGCCCCGGTGAAGCCGAGGGGGTACACGTGCCACCAGACGGCGTGTTCGGACCAGTGCATGGAAGATCCCGTCAGTGAGCGGCAGGTCGGTCACCGGCGCCCGGCCGGGCCGGGTGCCGGGCGGGACGGGGCGGGTCGTCGGCGAGCCGGTCCATCAGCGCCCCGGCCAGCCGCAGCACCTGGCGCTCGGTGTCCGACAGCCCGGCCATGGCCGAGGCCAGCCACGCGTCGCGCTCGGCCATGTCGCGGGCCAGCGCGGTGGTCCCCGCCGGGGTGATGGCCAGCACCGACTGGCGGCGGTCGCGTTCGTCCCGGATCCGCGTCATCAGGCCCGCCTGCTCCAGCTCGGCGAAGACGCGGGTGAGGGACTGCGGCCGCTGGTGCTCGGCGGCGGCCAGCTCCCCGGCGGTGGCCGGGCCGTGCCGGTGCAGGTGGCTCAGGACACCGAGCTTGTTCACGCTGAGCGCCTCCGGGGAGCGCTCGGCGCGCAGCCGCCGTCCGAGGCGGATGACGCCCTGGCGGACCTGCGCGGCGCTCTGCACGAGCGCGGCGTCCTCGTAGCCCTTGGTCATATTGCTACGCTATCACTTACTATACTGGCGTGAGCGAGACGAGATTTCGCCGGTCCACGCCCTTCATATCGTACATATCGCGTAGCATTCTGTGCTGCGTCACCGCCGCGCGACGCTCGGACCCGGGTCTGGCGGCACTGCGGGCGGCGGCCGTCGCCATGACCGCGACGCCGGCGGCGTACGGGTCGGCGCTGCTCCTCGAACACGCCGCGCACCTGCACGTCGACGTCCTCGTCCAGGCAGTCGCGCTGACACTGACCCTGTCGCGCACCGGATCCACCGCCGACACGGCCGACCGGATCATCACCCTGGCGGTCCTGCCACCGGTGGCCGTCGCGGCGGCCGAGACCTCCTCCCTCATGTCCGGCCATCCCGCCGTCGGCGACACCGTCTTCACCGCACTGATCTGCGCCACGATCGCGGTCCGGCGGTTCGGGCCGCGAGCGACCCGCGCCGGGACCCTCGCGGTACTGCCGCTGATCGCGGTGCTCGTCGTGCAGACGCCCGGCGGTCCCCCCTCCGGCCACGACCGGGACCTGTGGGCGGCGCTCGTCGCGCTGATCGCCGCGTTCTGGGGACTCACCACCCGGTGGGCCGCGGACCGCACCGGGTTCACCCGCCCGGCCACGGCGTACACGCCACCGGCGCCGGCCCGCGCGAGCGGCGGGCTACGGCCGTCCGCGAGCACCCGGATGAGCCTGCAGATGGGCGGTGCCGTGGGCGCCGGATTCGCCGCCGGCCACCTGGCGTTCTCCGCGCACTGGACCTGGGTGGTCCTCACCGCGTTCGTCGTGTGCAGCGGGGCGAGGGGACGCGCGGACGTCCTCCACAAGGGCGTACTGCGCACCGTGGGCGCGGCGGCCGGCACCGCGGCCGCCACGGTGATCGCCGGCATGTTCGGCGCACACGACTCCCGCTCGATCATCGTCATCTTCGCGGTCCTCGCCGTGGCCACCTGGCTGCGGCCCTTCGGTTACGCCTACTGGGCCGGATGCGTCACCGCGGTACTGGCCCTGCTCTACGGCTACTTCGGCCAGTCGGCCCCCGACCTGCTGGCCACCCGCCTGGAGGCGATCGTCGTCGGCGCCGTGCTCGGGGTCGCGGCGTCCTGGCTGATCCTGCCGGTCCGGTCCATCGACGTGCTGCGTCGCCGCACCGCCGACGCGCTGGCCGCCCTGGGGGAGTTCCTGTCGGCCGCGCGCCGCGACCCGGGCCGGCTCTCCGACCACCAGGTCAGGTTCGACGCCGGCGTGCGGCGGCTCGAGCAGATCGCCGGACCGCTGCGCGCCCACCGCAGGCTCCGCCGCACCGGCCGTCCCCACCCCGCCGACGCGATCGACGCCGTACGACGGTGCGCCGGGCCGGTCCACACCATCGCGCGCTGCGCCGCCGAGCACGGCGACGTGCTGGCCGCCCCCGACATCCTCCGCCTGAACGCCGCCGTCGCCGCCGACCTGACCCAAGCCCGCTGCGCCGTCGGCCGCCGGGCCGACCCCGGCCACCGCCCGGCCGCGGTGGGGGAGGAGGCGGCACCCGCCTCGCCGGACGCCCCACCCGCCGACCGCGTCCGTACGGCGCTGATCGAGCTGGACACCGCCCTGCGGAGCCTGCCGGAGATCTTCACCCCGCCCGGTGGGTGAGGGCACCGGGCCGCGCACATCGGCATCTTCGCGTATGCCGGATACGAATCACCACTTCAGACACCGCGACGGACACCGGGTGTGAGTAGTTGAGGTACAGGAAATCCCAGTGAGATTGATCTTGCGTCGCTTTGCGGGCCGATGGCGACACGAAGTTCTGCCGGCTCAACCGTGCGTGCGAGGTGGACGGACTTGTCCTCTCGTACGAAGGGGTGCCCCATGACGGTCGCGGTGTGCCAGCCGCCGACCGGGGCGACACCAAGTCACCACGCCTCCAGCGCACATGTCGTCGCAGCTGAGTTTCCCCGCCGGCAACGCGTTTGCAGCTGGTCTTGACCCGCCTACTCACTGTGAGGCGACCGCTCTGGCCACAGGGGCGTGCCCAGTGCCGCGGGATAATCCGAGCGCGACCCGTCAGCGACATCGGCGGGCGTTGAGCCGGGCGGCCTGGCGCGTCAGGTGGTCGCGCTCGGCGAGGTTGGGTGCCTTGTGGGCCGCCTCGGCGTACAGCCGTGCCGCCGTCGCCAGGTCGCCGCCGCGCTCGTGAAGGTACGCCGCCACCGCGGCGTGGCGGGGCAGTGAGTCGTCCAGCGCCACGAGCGCCGCCAGGCCGGCGCGCGATCCGTCGGCCTCGCCGACGGCCACCGCGCGGTTGAGCCGGACGACCGGGCTGTCGGTCAGGCGCGCGAGCTCGTCGTACCACTCGACGATCTGCACCCAGTCAGTCTCCTCGGCGGTGGGCGCGTCAGCGTGGAGTGCCGCGATGGCGGCCTGGGCCTGGAACTCGCCCAGCCGGTCGCGTGCGAGGGCCGCCTGCAGGATCTCGACGCCCTCGGCGATCGACTCAGTGTCCCACCGGCCGCGGTCCTGCTCGGCGAGCGGCACCAGGCTGCCGTCGGGCGCGGTCCGGGCGGCGCGCCGGGCGTGGTGGAGCAGCATGAGGGCGAGCAGCCCCGCCACCTCGGGGTGGTCGATCGCGGCCGCGAGCTGCCGGGTGAGCCGGATGGCCTCGGCGGCGAGGTCGACGTCGCCGGAGTAGCCCTCGTTGAAGACCAAGTAGAGGACGCGCAGCACGGTGGCGACGTCGCCGGGCTGGTCGAACCGCACGCCGGAGACGGCGCGCTTGGCCCGGCTGATGCGCTGCGCCATGGTCGCCTCGGGCACCAGGTAGGCCTGGGCGATCTGGCGGGTGGTCAGCCCGCCGACGGCGCGCAGCGTGAGCGCGACCGCGGACGACGGCGTCAGCGACGGGTGGGCGCACAGGAAGTAGAGCTGGAGCGTGTCGTCCACCGCGGGCGAGGGCCCGGGCGCCGGCTCCTCGTCGACGAGGTCCTCACGCCGGCGGCGGGCGGCGTCCGCCCGGGTCGCGTCGAGGAACCGGCGCCAGGCCACGGTGACCAGCCAGCCCTTCGCATCCCGCGGCTGGTCGGCCGGCCAGCCGCGGACCGCCTCGACCAGCGCGTCCTGCACGGCGTCCTCGGCCGCCGCGAAGTCGGCTCCGCGGCGGACGAGGATCCCGAGCACGCTCGGCGTGAGGCTCCTCAGCAGGGCCTCGTTCATCGATGAGGTCATTCCGTGATGGTGGGCGGCGCGGCCAGGAACGGGCGCACCTCGAGCCACTCGTGGATCGGCTTCCCGCCCGCCCCAGGGGCGGCCGACAGTTCCCCGGCCAGCGAGATGGCGCGCTCGTAGCTGTCGACGTCGATGATCATCCAGCCGGCGATGAGGTCCTTGGTCTCCGCGAACGGTCCGTCGGTGACCGGCGGGCGCCCCTCACCGTCGTAGCGGACCCACGCTCCCTCGGGGGCGAGCGCCTGACCGTCAACGAACTCGCCTGTCTTCTCCAGCCGGGCCGCGAAGTCGTTCATGTACTGCACATGCGCCGAAATCTCCTCCGGGCTCCACTGGTCCATGGGCACGTCGTTGACCGAAGCCGGGGCGCCGCGGTAGTGCTTCAGCAGCAGGTACTTGGCCATCGTGGTTCTCCTCGGTGCTCGTGCGACCCATTGTGGTCGCGTTCACCCCGGGGACGGAGCCGGACGCGGGTTCTCGACATCGCCGTCCGATTTTTTTTGGGGCTCTCGTGGATGAGCCTGGGTGAGCCGTCTCGCGGTGCCCCAGCGGCGCCCCTGGCCGGTGTGCTGGCCGACCATGATCAATCTCACCGGGACTTCCTGTACCGCAACTACTCACGCCCGGACACGATGACGTTGCGGTGAAGCAGCACCGGCGGATCGGCACGGCGAGGCAGCGGCCGTTACCGTCCGTGGCGTCCATGCGGCCCCCGCAGGCGGCGCCCCCTCTACCGTGGGAGGCGATATGCGCACCATCAAGCACTCCGGCGTCCACGAACTGGAGATCCGCCGGTCCAGGTTCATCTGCGCCCTCGCCCGCGTAGTCACCGAGGACGACGCACACGCGTTCATCGCCGAGCGCCGCCGCACCCACCGCGACGCCACGCACAGCTGCACCGCCTATGTCCTGGGCGAGCACGGGGAGATCACGCGCAACAGCGACGACGGAGAACCGGCCGGCACCGCCGGCCTGCCGATGCTGGAGGTCCTGGCCCGCCGCGGCCTGACCGGCGTGACCGCAGTGGTGACCCGGTACTTCGGCGGCGTCAAGCTCGGCGCGGGCGGCCTGGTCCGCGCCTACGGCCAGGCGGTGGCCGAGACGATCGACGCGGTCGGGATGGTCGAGCGCCGCCCCGTCGTCACCGTCACCGTCACCGTCGGACACGAGCGGGCCGGCCGGCTCCAGCGGGACCTGCACGCCTCCCCGTACCCGCCCACCGGCGCCCGCTACGGTCCCCGCGCCGAGATGGACGTCGCCGTGCCGGAGGCGGAGCTGGCGGTGTTCGAGGCGTGGGTCGCGGCGGCCACCGGTGGACAGGCCTCCCTCCGCCGGGGCGCCCGGACCCTCGTCGACACGGACCTGTGACCGCGCCGGAAGACTGCCAGAAGATGTCAGGTATCTCCGGGATCATCGGACCATCACCGACGAACGAAAGGCGGTACCCATGACCGCGATCGCTTCTCTCGCCATGGTCAACCTCGACTGCGCCGATCCCGGGGCGCTCGCCGAGTTCTACCACCAGGTCCTCGGCATGCCGATCACCTACAGCGACGGCACGTACGCCATGATCGGCGACGGGGCGACCAACGTCGGCTTCGGCCGCGTGGACGGCTATCGGCCGCCGAACTGGCCCGACACGGACTCCTCCAAGCGTTACCACCTCGACCTGTACGCCGACGACCTGGACGAGGCCGAGGCCCGCTGCGTGAAACTGGGCGCCTCCCGGCCCGACTTCCAGCCGGGCGGCGACCGCTGGCGGGTGCTGCTCGACCCGGCCGGTCACCCATTCTGCGTCTGCCTCCGCCCCGACAACGACGCCTCCTGACCACCGCCGCTCGGAACGGCGCCCGGCCGGGCAGCGCCGGCCCGGCCGAGACTTCTCGGCGGACGGGCAAACCCACGCCCGACGCCGTACCCCGTTCCGTCCCACCGTGACCCTGACAAGCCCGTTGTGGGCGCCGTCCGCCCGCGCCCGCCGGGCCGTGCGGACGGCGCCCACCGT
Source organism: Actinoallomurus purpureus (assembly GCF_024055795.1). Classification (GTDB taxonomy): domain Bacteria; phylum Actinomycetota; class Actinomycetes; order Streptosporangiales; family Streptosporangiaceae; genus Actinoallomurus; species Actinoallomurus purpureus. Next base: position 839,091 of record NZ_JAMXMY010000001.1, read on the forward strand.
ACGCGGCATCGAGCCGCGTACGACAGGCGCCGTCCGCGAACCCGAGCACCGGGCAGACCGGCAGGAAGCCACCGAGACCACCGCGGGCTTCGGATTCCGCGGGCCCTCACGGATCGCGGGTCGTCCGCCAGGCACCCAGGGCGAGGAAGACCACCAGATCGAGGGCCAGGTCCAGCCACGCGATCCCCATCGAGGGCAGCCGGGCGGCGTGCGGGCCGCCCGGTGGAGTGGCCCTGGTCAACACGTCCGCGGCGTTGGCCAGCAACAGGTGATCGGGCAGGTAGGACCAGCTCTCCAACGCACGGGCGACGGGCCAGGCCAAGAAGGTAAGCGCGAACATCGCCGCGTCCCGCCCGCCGCGTGCCGGAGCAGGCCACCCAGTCCCAGGCTCACCAGTGTCAGCACGCACAGGAACAGAACTGATCAACAGCACCCCGAAAGCGAGCTGGCCGAGCTGTCCGCCGTTGAACGTCTCGGAGACCGCGTCGAAGCCCGCCCTGTCGGCGGCGGTCATCGTCGCCCGGTGATGCGCGACCGAAAAGGTGTCCAGAACGCCTAACCCGATCGCCAGCAGCGCCGCGACGCCGAGCGCCGCATACGTCCAGCGGACCGACCGGAGCTTCATCCATTCGGCCCGCAGCAGACCCCGGATCATGACTCCGCCCGGACGGCCCCGTCGGTCAGCCTCAAATACGCCTCCTCCAGAGACGCGCCGTCTCCGTGAAGTCGGCCACGCTCATGTTGGCGATCACGCACCTCATGAGCGAGATGGCGCTGACCGCCGATCACCTCATCGTGATCGGCCGCGGCCGTTTTTGTCGCTCTGCGGCCGGGGTGCCGGACCGCCGTCAGAGGTGCGGGATGGGGACACCCGCGGAGCGGAGCTTGGTCTCGATAAGATCGGCCATCCGGGCCCCGGCTGGTGACTGATTGCCAAAGCGGCTGATGAGCCGGTACCGGGTCGCGGCCTCGGTGCGGGCTTGCAGGCCGGTCACGGTCTTCAGCTGTGCGGGGTTGGCGAGGTAGTGGTCGGCCATGGCGGTGGCGAGCTTGGCGATGCGCGGGTCGTCCGGTTCCCAGGCCGCGGCTTCGGCGCCGCGCTTGATCAAGGCGACGAACCGGGTGTCTTGCAGGGCGTGCTCGACATGGTTGAGGTAGTCGTCGAAACCTTCTGGGACCAGGGCCTTGGCCAGCACCCAGCCCTCCCTGGTGGCCGCCACCTCGTCCGCGGTGAAGCCGAGGCCGGCCATCCGCTCCAGCAGCGCCACAGCGCGGTCGGGCAGCAGAGCCCGGTCGCCATCGGCGAGCCGGTGCAGCGTGTCAAGCCGCGCGATCAACTTCTCGATCCGTTCGGTGAGCTGCCGCTCGACGTCGGCGAGCGCGGCGGCGAACAGCGCGGCGTCGGCGCCGAACAGGGGCCCGATCTCGGCCAGCGGCACCCCAGCGGCGGCCATCGTCCGGACCTGCACCAGCCGCAACAGGTCGGCCGATCCGTACCGCCGGTAACCGGAGCTGTCGCGTTCCGGCTCCTCGACCAGGCCGAGCTTGTGGTAGTGCCGCACCGTCTTCACCGTGACGCCGACGAATGCCGCCGCCTGCCCGATCGTGACTCCGTTCATCTGCAAATCCTGCCTTGTGCTCAAGCTCGGCGACTACGCAGACCACAGAGCATGTGGACGGGCCACGCCGAGCTCGCCCCGCTCGGCGTGGCCCGGTCGCCGAAACCGCGCCACCGCCAGGTCCGAGACATGAGGACGGAGACGCCCCCGCCACACGGCCGGGCACCACACCGGCGCTCACGCGTCCTGGCGGGTCTCACCCTCACAGACGATCACCTCGCACGGTGACGTCGACAGGACCGCCGGGACCGTATCACCACCGAGCGGGTCGCCGTTACGGGAGTTCAGCCGCGCACCGACCACCAGCACCTCGGCCCGCTCGGCCAGCCGCGCCAGCTCCTCGCCGGGCTCGCCGCGCGCGATCCGCAGCCGCGTCGTCACGTGCTGGGAGCGGGGGAGGAGCCGGGCGACCTGCTCGCGCAGCCGCAACCATGCCCGGCCCCACCGCCACAACCCCTCGGACGCCGGGACGACCTGGACCACGTCCAGACGGGCATGCCGGCGCTGGGCCTCCGCCGCCGCCCGATGCAGCGCCGCGACCGAGTTGGGGGAACCGTCGAAACCCGTGATCACATATCTGGGTCCCGGAACAACGTGCATGACGACCTCCTCGTGTCACCACCCACGATCGCCGCCGCCGGCCCCACAGGAGAGAGCCGAGCGGCCCCGGCCGGCGGGACCTTCGGCCCTTCTGAGCCCACACCGGCCCCACGGACGCTGAAAGAGCGGCGACGATCCCGCCCACGGGCACCCGCCCGCACCTTCAAAAGGAGATGAACGACCATGATGACGTTGCCGGGAACGGCCCTGGCGGGCCATGAGTTCTTCCGGGGAATGCCCGCACGGCACGTCGACAGGCTGGCCATGGCCGCCCACTACGCGGACCAGCCGGCCGGGCACCGCTTCTTCGAGGAAGGGGGCCGCGCCGACCGGTTCTGGCTCATCCAGGCCGGCCGCGTCACCCTCGACCTGCGCATCCCCGGCCGCGGCCTGGTCATCATCGAATCACTCGGCCGGGGCACCGTGCTGGGATGGTCCTGGCTGTTCCCGCCGTACGAATGGCGGTTCGGAGCGGTCGCCGCCGAACCCGTCCGCGCGATCGTGCTGGACGGCCGTACGGTACGGGCCCTGTGCGTCACCGACCCGGCCCTGGGCTTCGAGCTGACCCGCCGGTTCACCGCCATCCTGCTCGACCGCCTGCACAACACCCGGCTGCGGCTGCTCGACCGATGCGCCCACCCCTGACGGCCCGCAGCTCCCCGAAGTACCAGCCGGAGCAAGATCACCAGCCGATCACGAAACGCCTCCAGCCTCAGAGCACCGGCCACACCCACCCACCGGCCGACGCCCACCACGTTCCACCGATCACCGGAACACGCCGGCGTACCGCCACCAGAACCGCCCCCTGCGGATCCCGCCCCCGGCCTGTCACCACACCCGGCACAACAGGCGATGGCCGAAGGCCCTCCCGCTCGGGACCTTCGCCACTGCCACCCCAACCCACCGCCGGGAAACCTCGATGGGGGACGACCGCCACGGGACGGAGCCACAGATGCCCACCACCATCGACACGCCACCGGTCAGCACACCGCACCCTGGCGGCGCACCGACGAGGACATCCGCCAGGAGATCATGCGGGACGTCATCGAGGACACTCCCGCCCTCGGCCCCGACCCGTTCACCGTCACCGTCGCCCAGGGAACGGTGACCCTCCGCGGAACCGTGCGGCACCGCTCCACCGCCGAGGCCCTCCAGCAGGCCATCGAAGCCGTCGACGGCGTCATCGCCGTCGAGGACCACCTGCGATACCGCTGGGACGACACCCGCCCGACCCCACCGGCGTACCTGTGACCATCGGCCCCGCCCGAAACGAGGACCCATCATGGACACCACCACCGCCCTGCCCGACGACATCGCCCGGCACCTGGTCGACGCCGCCGTCTGGGCACCGCCGGTGCACAACGCCCAGCCCTGGTCGTTCGGCGTGCGCGACACGACCGTCACTTCGCCCGCGGCCAAGGCTGGGGCCTGCCAGTCACCGAACACCCGGGCGGCCCCGGCACGACCCCCGGCGTGACCGCCGTCGTGATGACCCGCGGTGACGGACGCGCGGACCGCCTGCGCGCCGGCCAGGCACTGCAACGGATTCTGCTGCGCGCCGCCGAAGACGGCGTCTCGGCCGCATTCCACACCCAGGCCCTGGAACTGCCCGAACTACGGGAACTCGTCCGCGCCCGCTTCTGCGGCGGCGACCACCCCCCGGCTGATCCTGCGCCTGGGCCACGCCGACGGCACCCCCGCGACCGTACGGCACCCGGCCGCCGACGTCACCCACGACCGGCCCTGACCGGCGCCGTGCGGCCCCCCGCCCGCGGAGGCCGCACGGCACTCCGGGAATCGGCCTGTCTGTAAGGCTCGTGACACCAGCCGCAAACGACGGCGTTTTCCCTGGTCAAGGGCATGCTCGTTGAGCTGAGGCTACCGACGAAGGTCCGTGAACCTGCGAGGATCTCGAGACGAAGCCGCAGAGGTTCCACGCTTAAGGGAGATCATTTTTCCGCCGTCCGGTAAGGCTGCTACTGCCGCCAGCTGTGAGTTCGTCTTGGGTAGGCGCGGTCGGTGGCGGTCGTTGGGGGAGCCCTAACGCCGGTGAGCAAGCTGCCACGGAGTACAAACGGTGGTGTTCTCCCAGGTAACCCTCTGCCGAGCTGGTGGTGGCGGTGTTCTGGAGCCGGGCCGCTGGCTGGGGCGTGGTTACGCCGAGTTCTGTTCTTCGTTCCGGGCGCCCGCTTGGTTGTGTCGGCGGTATCTGCCGGGTGCGGTGCCGTACTCCCGTTTGAAGGCGTTGGCGAAGGCGAACTCTGAGGTGTAGCCGATGTGGGCGGCCACCTCGCTGAGTGGGGCGTCGGATTCGTGGAGCAGCCGTGCCGCGGTGGTCATCCGCCACCAGGTCAGGTAGGTGAGGGGTGGTTGGCCGATCATGGCGGTGAACCGCTTGGAGAAGGCAGCGCGGGACAGTCTCGCGTGTGCGGCCAGTGTCTGGACCGTCCAGTGGTGTGCGGGGTCGCGGTGAATGGCGTGCAGCGCGGCGCTTATCGCCGGGTCGGCCAGTGCCGCGGCCCAGCCGGTGACGGTGCCCTGCTCGGGTTGCTCGTCGAACCAGGCTCGCAGGATGTAGAGGAGCAGCATGTCGAGCAGGGCGGGCACGATGGTGTCGGTGCCGAGGCGGGGATGGTCGAGTTCGCTGCCGAGCAGGTCGACGGCGGCGCGGAGTTCGGCGCGGTGCCCGAGGCGGGCGGGCAGGTGAACCATGTCGGGCAGGTCGTCCAGCAGCGGATGGGCGCGGGTCGGGTCGAGTTGGTATCCGCCGCAGAGTGTCATGGTGGGGGTGCCGTGCAGGGGTTGGCCGATGGACGCTGAGGCGTAGAGTTCGGCTTCTTCGAGCGGGTCGCAGTCGGGTTCGGCCAGCGGGGTGGCGGGGCTGTCGGCCAGACCGTATCCGTGCCCGTGGGGAAAGAACACGATGTCGCCGGCGCTCAGCGTGATGGGTGCGCCGCCGGCGGGCGGGGTGAGCCAGCATGTTCCCTGGAGGATCACCTGAAAGCCCGCGGAGCCGAGGGCGGCGGGGAAGCGCTGTCCCCAGGGGGCGTGCCATTGAACGCGCGCTGAACGGGGGTGTCCGGTGCGCATGATGGCGATCACATCGCTGAGCACATCCACAGGCGAAGTCTATCGCTGACATCCTGTGAAGACGGTCGCGTATAAATCGCAGATTTCTACGCATACGAAGTCTCCTGCTGTCCTCGTACGGTTGATCGCGAGCTGATCAATCCTCCGGTCGTGAGTCCGGGGGCCGAGGGCGACCTGGAAGAGGAACCGTTGATGGCACGGCTACGCAAGGTTCTGGTTACTGGGGCGACCGGCACGGTCGGCCGGCAGGTCGTAGCTGCGTTGGCGGACGCAGGAGCCGAGGTTCGGGCGCTAGCCCGCGACCCCGAAGCGGCGCGCCTGCCGGCCGGCGTCCAGGTCATGGGCGGTGATCTGTCCGAGCCGGACACCCTGCATGCGTCCCTGGCCGGAGTCGGGGTGGTGTTCCTGGTCTGGCCTTTTGCTACGGCGGAGGGCGTTACGGCGGTCCTGGATGTAGTCGCCGAGCACGCCCGCCGCGTGGTTTACCTGTCGTCGGCGGCCGTGCGTGAGCACGAGCAGCAGGTCGAGCAGTTGATCGAGGGGTCCGGGCTGGAGTGGACGTTCCTGCGACCACACGTCTTCGCGGCCAACACTCTCAGGTGGGCCGGGCAGATCCGCGTCGAGGGCGTCGTGCGCGCGCCGTACGGGGCGGCCGCCATGTCCCCGCTGCACGAGCGGGACATCGCAGCCGTCGCAGTGCACGCGCTCACCGGCCACGGTCACGCCGGCGCGATCTATGAGCTGACCGGCCCTGAATCACTGACCCAGGCCGAGCAGGTGCACATCATCGGAGAGGTGATCGGCCGCCCAGTGCGCTGGGCCGAGGTCTCGCCGGAGACCGCGCGGCAGCAGATGCTCGCCCGGGGCTGGCCGCCCGCGGCCGTGGACGGCATCCTCGGTGCCCAGGCGGAGATGGTGACCGAAGCGAGGCTGGCCACGTCCACGGTGGAAGAGGTCACCGGCGCGCCGGCGCGCACGTTCCGTACGTGGGTGACCGACCACGCCGGCGCTTTCGGTGACACCATGAAGGCTGCACGCATCCACGAGTACGGCGATGCCGGCGTCATCCGTCATGAGGAGGTGCCGCGGCCGGTGCCCGAGCCGGACGAGGTACTGATCCGAGTCGCCGCGGCCTCCTATAACCCCTCCGACGCCGCGCTCCGTTCCGGGTTCTTGCAGGCGGTACTGCCGGTAGACCTGCCCTACACCCTCGGCTTCGATGTCTCCGGCACGATCACGCAGGTCGGGAGCGACGTCGGCGCGTTCACCGTGGGCGACCGGGTGGTCGGCCGCCTCGACTATGGCGGGGCTGCGGCCGAGTATGTCGCCACCCCCGCCGACGCCCTGGTCAAGGCGCCCGCCACCATCTCGCTGGCTGACGCCGCTGCGATCCCGGTCGCCGCGCTCACCGCCTGGCAGGCGATACACGAGCATGCCCATCTCACCGTGGGACAGCGTGTCCTGATCAACGGCGCGGGCGGAGGCGTCGGCCTGTTCGCCGTTCAGCTCGCCAAGCACACCGGAGCAACGGTGGTCGCCACGGCAAGTGGCCGCAGCGCCGCGGCAGTCCGCACCTACGGCGCCGACCAGATCATCGACTACACCCGCACACCCATCGCTGACGCGCTGGACGGCAGGGTCGACGCCGTCATCAACCTCGCCGCGATCAGCCCCGAGGCAGCCGCGGAGCTTGTTCTGTTGGTCCGGCCTGGCGGCGTCATCGTCTCGATCGCCACGCCAGTCGAGACGCCCGCCGATGCGCAGGTCACCGCCGTCCACTTTGTCGCCCGCAACGACCTCAAACAACTGACCGAGATCGTCGAGCTCATCGACACGGGCGCGCTCATCGTCGATGTCAGCGAATCCCACCCGCTTGCCGACCTCGCGCTCGTCCACCGCAAGAGCGAGGCAGGCCAGACCCACGGCAAGATCACCATCATCCCCTGAGCACAGGACTCGTGCATGGCCCCCTTCCGTGCGCACGCCAGCGACCCGTGTGGCCATCCCCCGATAACGACGAGAGAGAAGCCGTCATGACCTCGATCCACCAGCTGTCCCGGGCCACCACCTCCAGCGCTCGGCGCCGGAGTTTCAGAGCCGCCGCCGTCGGTGGCGCGGGGCTCGCCACCAGCCTGCTCTGGCTCATCGCCCGCACGCTGGGAGCCGATCTGAGAGCCGATCAGCACAACGGACAGGGGCCACAGGTCATCGGTGTTCCCCTCATCCTCGGCTTCACTCTCGTGATCTCTTCGCTCGGCTGGTGTGCGCTTGCCCTGCTGGAGCATTACACCCGGCGGGCCACCATCATCTGGAGCGCGCTCGCCATCTCGATACTTCTGCTGTCCTTCGCGCCGATCCTCCTCGCCGGAGCCAGCACCGGCACCAAGACCACGCTGGCCCTGATCCACCTCACCGTCGCCGCCATCCTCATCCCAGCGCTGCAACGAGACTCACCGAAGGGGTCGTGACGCAACGACCTGAGACACCCAACGATCAGCCCTATGCGCTCTCGCTATGTGAACGCCGTGGGGTGAGGGTCGCGAGGGCTGTAGCGAAGTGCCGAGTTTCTATCGGGCATCGGCATTTCGCGGGTTTCCGGGACGTAGTGATGTGCCTACGCCCAGGATTGACCCGTCTTCGGGGGATCGAAGTGCCGCCACTGGTTCTTGTCGGCACTTTCTGCATGTCGTGCCGTACGCGGCCTTCCAAGGCCGCTTGTCCGCCCCCCAGCGTAGAGAGCGAACCCGTGGCGCGCACCGTCGACGAAGACGAGCTGACCGAGCACTGGACCCTGGTCGGTGAAGAGCTGACCTTGCTGACTGGGAAGCGAGGGCCGATCAAGACCCTGCTCTATACCGGAGTGCGGGTCGCCGAGCTGGTGAAGATCGCATCGAGGACGTCGACCTGGACGCCTGCCGGATCCGATCACCCAACGCAAAGGCGACAAAGACCGATACGTGCCCTTCCCCGCCGCGTTCAAGGAGACCCTCGCCCTGCACCTGGCCGCCACCCGGGACAAGGGCGCGGTCTTCCTGTTCGAATCCTCCTGGAAGAAGCCGAACTCCACCCGCGGCGTCCGCGCGATGCTCTCCCGATACGCCGCCAAGGCCGGCCTGGACCACAACATGCCTCCTCACAAGCTTCGGCATTTCCTGTTCACCTGGCTCAAGACCCAAGGCATCGACGACGCACTCATCCAGCCCTACTCAGGCCACGCCAGCCGCACCTCCCTGGAGATCTACTCAACGAGCATGCCCTTGACCAGGGAGAACGCCGTCGTTTGCGGCTGATGTCACGAGCCTTACAGACAGACCGAATCCCCGGCCCGGCGGCCCGGGGGACCGGACCTCAGGCCACCGACCCGGTCCGCGCCGGGAACCGCCGCCCCGACACCAGCTCAGGAGTGATCGCCAGGTAGCGGCCCCGGTCACCGGGCGCCCACACCCGCAACGCCAAGGCACGCAACCGCGCCAGCTCACCATCCCCCGACACCACGCGCGCCTGCCCGGTCACCACGACGGACCAACCAGCGCCCGACACCGGGTCGAAATCATCGACCTCGAACCCGACGACGGCGTCACGCGTGGCCGCGGCCACCTTGGACCCCTGCACGGTGCGAATGATGATGTCACCGCCGCTGAGCGCGAAGTTCACCGGCTGCACCGCCGGCAGCGCCCGGTCGGTGAACACGATCCGGCCGATCGGGGCCGCGCCCAGCAGCGCGAAACACTCCTCCCGCCCGAGGACCTCCAACCCACCGGAGTCCCGCACGACCTCATTCGGCACGGGACCCGCGGCCCTCCGACGCCTTCAGCTGGGCCACGAACGCGGCCGCCTGCGTACGCCGGCGCATGTCGAGCTTGGCGAACAGATTCGACACGTAGTTCTTCACCGTCTTCTCCGCCAGGAACAGGCGCTCGCCGATCTGCCGGTTCGTCAGGCCCTCACCGATGAGCTCCAGGATCTGACGCTCCTGCGCCGACAGGGCCGCCAGCGGATCCTTACGGGTCTGACGCTCCCGCAGCCGCTGCAGCATCTGCGCGGTACTGCGCGGATCCAGCAGCGACTGCCCGGAGGCCACCGTCCGCACCGCGCTCACCAGATCCGACCCGTGGATCTGCTTGAGCACATATCCCGCCGCACCCGCCATCACCGCGTCGAACAACGCCTCCTCATCGGAGAACGACGTCAGCATCAGGCACGCCACCTCCGGCATCCGCGAACGGATCTCCCGGCACACACTGACACCGTCACCATCGGGCAACCGCACGTCCAGCACCGCCACGTCCGGGCGCGCCGCCGGAATACGCGCCAGCGCCTGCTCGGCACTGCCGGCCTCACCGACGATCTCGATGTCGGACTCGGAGGACAGCAACGCCGCCACCCCCCGCCGGACCACCTCATGATCATCCAGCAAGAACACCCTGACGGTCATATCCGCCTCGCTTCCCATCCCGCGCGACGCTCACCCTAGGCACGATCCCCACCGCGCGACAGGGCGGCACGCCCCCTGCATCAGGGACCAAGGACCCTGTCACTCCGCGGAGACCGGCCCCACGCCGGCCACGACACCACAACCCGACAGTTCCCGCACCGGCATCGGCCAACCCGCGCACCGCACCACGGCGGCGGCCCTCGACCCCGATGCCGCGCCGACCCGGCCACGCCTTCCGCGCATGGCTCGGCGACCACGGGAACCCAGGCGCCGCACACCACGCCATACGGCGAGCCGGGGGAGGGGAGTCCCACACGCCAGCCCCTCCACCCGACCATGACCCGAGACGGCCCATCCAGCATCTGACATGCCTGATCTCCTGACCCACCCGCCCTCCGAAGAGAGCCGATGGCGGGCCATTCCGGGCCGATGGTCCCTGGCCGCGCTCGCCTACGCCTTCGACGACGCCGCCCTGCGAAACGCCGAACTGACCGCCGTCCACCGCGCCACCGACACCGAGGCGCCCGGCATCACCGACGCGATCGAACCGCAACGCGCGCGTTTCCCCGACCTGCCCGCCGAACGGGTCGCCGTAGCCGCCCACCCGGCCGAAGCGCTCATCAACGGCTCCACCCCCTCATCCCCGATGGCAGTGCCCCGCAGGGCGCGAGGCAGCGGGCCGGACGCGTGCGCCGCCGCCAGATCACGGCGCACCACGCGGGGGAGACCCGCCGTACGACGGCCGGCTCCTCCTCGAAGAGCCGCGCGAACCCCGCCGGCCACGGAGTCAGGAAGCGTGAGTCGATCCCCGGCCAGGGACATCAGCAGATCGGTGTCCAGCGCGCCGAGCCCGCGCACAACGGACCTGCGCCACGGCCAGGTACAACGCCGACAGGCCCGGATCGCGAAGCATCCGCGGGCCGAACACCGTCTCGGCCAAGGGGGACAGGTGACGCCTTGGCGACGTATGAACTGGCATGTTTTGTCAGCAGGGCGAAGTCTCGCGTAGGAGGCACGATTAACGGAGTCCGCGCGGTCAGTTCATGGCCAAGGCGCGTTCGAGCGCAGCTCGGCCTGCCGGTTCCCAGGTCGGTTTGCCCCCGGCGAGACCGAGCCTGCCGTTGCGTCCGATGCTGATCAGGTGCAGGGCGCGCAGGACGGCCCAGCCGCGAGCCCGCGCGATGGTGGCCTCGTCCGCGTCCTCGTAGGTGCCGAAGAACCGGCTCGCCGTGCCCGCGGGCAGCAGGATCCAGGCGGCTGACAGGTCGGTCGCGGGATCGCCTGCGCACATCTCGCCGAAGTCGATCACTCCGGAGAGCGTCCCTTCCTGCACGACCACGTTCGCGGGATGCAGATCGCCGTGCAGCCAAGTCGGCGCCCCGTGCCACGCGGGCGCCGCGACGGCCTCCTCCCAGGTCTCTCGGGCGGCATCAGCGCTCGCGTCGTCGGCTATGACCTCCAACGAGCTGTTGAACTCGTCCTGCATCCCGGCCAGCGGGATGCCGCGCGTGGGGTTGGCTGGGGCTTCCGCGGGTGCCTGCTGATGCAGGGCCTTAAGAAAACCCGCGAGGGTCTCGGCCGCGTCAGCGCAGGTGATCGGCGCGTAGTCCGCCGGCTCGCCCTCAACCCAGCGCGTGATCGTCCAGATGTGCTCGAACAGGTCCGAAGGTTTGCCGATGCGCACCGGGGTAGGCGTCGGCAACGGCAGGCGCTCAGCCAGAACGGGCAGCCACTTCTGCTCGGTGCGCAGCAGGGCCGGGGCGCGCTCGGTGCGCGGCAAGCGCACGGCCAGTTCCGCCCCGAGGCGCCACTGCTGGTTGTCCCAACCACCGGCGACATCTCGGAGTTCGAGGTCTGCGAGATCCGGATGCTGTTCCCGCAGCAGCGCTCGCACCAGGTCCTGCTCGAACCTGAACTCGTCCATGGATGAGCCTCCAATTCGTCCGCTGGCAAGCTAGTGCCGCGTCAACCAACGTTGGTCGTGTAAAGACCGTGTTGGTTGATCCTCGCCTTTCGGTCGAGCGACTCCCCACCGGGTGGTGGGGCGGGCCGCGGCCGGCCAATGGACCCTGCGATGGCGCCGTGATGGGGGCGTCGTCTTGGGTCACGCCGGGCCGGTCCGGCACCGGGGAGGTGCCGTCCGGCTCTCACAACGCCCTATTACACGACCAACGATCCTGGACACGGCACTAGCACCGGACGAACCTACGAGGCCGATCGCCGAGAAAACGCCAAACTGAACGCGACTCAGTGAGAATTCGCCAACTGCAGTGAGACGGACAGCGATCTTGTGTCAGGTCTACTGAGACCGAATGCCAGATCGATTGAGACTGCGTCAGCTCAGCTGAGACGGGACACAGGGGACCACCCAGACGTCACCCGAAGAGCATTACTGGTGAGCTCCAATATTCGATCTGCCGATATTCCTGGCTCAGAGCCGGGCGGCCCTCTGGGCGCCCGAACCAGGTGTCGCTGTTCGATCTCCTGCGGGAATTCGGATGGGTGCGGCTCCTTTGCAGGGACCCCTTCATCTGCATGGACGTGCGATTTCGCGGTCGGCGACTGATCGTTTGTGGCGAGCCCGGATGCGGGCCGGGGAGGACACGCCGGTCGATCTTGTTCCCCTGCTCGTGTGTCATCCTGCGGATTCATGGCGACGGTCTGCCCAGCGTGCCAGACCGACCTGGCATATCCCCACCTCAGCTCATCCCTGCAAAGGGAGCTACACCCGAGCTATTCGGGGCGCAGACACAGCACCAGCGGACGCCAGCCGCCGGAGGTCCCCTCGGTCGCATGGGCGACGTCGCCGTTCTGCCAGGCGGGGACGGTTCCGGGATTGCACTGGCTGGTGTCGGAGGTCCCGCTGATGCGTAGGAGCACCTTGTAGTGTCGGCCGAACGGCTGTGGCAGCCAGCACGGCTCTTTGGTCCAATCGCCGGCGGTTTGAACTACGCAGCCGCCCGTATGGGCCCAGTGGGTGTTGAGGCCCCACGCGGCGTAGGCGGCCGGGAGGCCTCCGAAAACGGCCAGGGCCAGGCCGGCACCTGCCCACGTCTTTATTTGTGTCGTGGTGGTGGTCGGCTGCGTGGGCCGGGTGCCAGAGGGCGGAGCCTCGGGCGGCGGTGCGGCCGTGCCCAGCGCAGGGGTGTGGAGGCCGCCGCCGTATTCGGCGACCATGATGGTGACCGAGTCGGGCAGCCAGCTCGTGGCCCCGGGTTCGGCGGAGTCGGCGAGCTGGTCGAGGACGGCGTTCAGGCTGGGCCGACTGTCGGGGTTCTTGGCCAGACAGGCTGTGATCAGGCCGGTGAGGTGGGCGGGCAGGTCGGTGAGGTCGGGCGGGTCGTGGCGGATCCTGTAGATGAGCGGCTCGTAGGGGCCTGCGCCGAATGGGCCGTGGCCGGTGGCCGCGTAGACCAGGACTGATCCGAGGGCGAACACGTCGCTGGCCGGGCCGATCTCCAGCCCACGGGTCTGTTCGGGGGACATGAAGGGCGGGGTGCCCATGATCGACCGGGTGTGGTGGGAGGCGTCCAGAGCGCGGGCGATACCGAAGTCGATGACCCGGGGCCCGTCCTCGGCCAGGATGACGTTGGCGGGTTTGAGGTCGCGGTGGACCAGGCCGCATGCGTGGATGGCGGCCAGGCCTTCGGCCAGCCCGGCCCCCAGCACGCCGATCGTCTCCGACGGCAGCGGCCCGTGCGCAGTGACGGCCTGGTCCAATGAGGGGCCGGGGACGTAGGCGGTGACCAGCCACGGCGGGTCCGCCTGCGGGTCAGCGTCGACCACCTGGGCGGTGTAGAAACCGCCCACCTTGCGAGCTGCGGCGACCTCGGCGGCGAACCGCTCACGAAAACGCGCGTCGTCGGCCAGTTCCGGGCGCACCAGCTTCACCGCCACCGGTCGGCCACCACGGGAGCGTCCCAGGAATACCTGGCCCATCCCGCCGCCGCCCAGCCGACCCAGCAGGCGGTACTGCCCCACCTGGCGCGGATCGCCCGCCAGCAATGGATCCATCAGCGCATCCTTACTTCAGAAGAACACCATCGTCTGTCCGGGATGAATCCTTCCAGGAAATGACCCTTCCGCGAAGAGGGCCTGTGAGGAGGAGACGTCCGGTGAGCCAGGGGTGATGTCACTGTCAAGCGCGCGCCGCGAGGCCGCGACGGTGAAGCCAGCAACGGCGACACCCATCTGGCTGAATTTCCAGTGCACTCGTCAGCGGGACACAACGATCGGACGCCGACCACGAAACCGCACGTCCACGCAGATGAGGAGGTCCCTGCAAAGGAGCCGCACCCAATTCGGATGCCTGGCCTGAGGCCGACGGGGGATCCTGCGTACTGTGACGATCTTCTATGTGGTGCAGCATGGCGAGAAGGAGCGGCTGCCTGGTGACCCAGGATTGACTGATCTTGGCCGCTGGCAGGCCGACCGTACCGCCGTTTGGCTGGGCCGGGCGGGGGTCATTGCGGTGTTCAGCAGCCCGATGCGGCGAGCTCGTGAGACTGCCGATGCGATCGCGTCGGTGATCAGCGCTCCGGTCCGCGAGGACCCGCGGTTGCGGAAGCGGATGAACTGGGACGGTTCACAATCGTTCGAGGACTTCTTGATTGAGTGGGCCGCCTCGGCCCGTGATCGGCATTTCGTGCCTCAGGCCGGCGACACGTCGTGGCAGGCCGGTGAGCGGTTCCGCTCCTTCCTCCGAGATGTTCCGGTGGAGCTTGGGGTCGTCGCCGTCTGTACTCATGGCGGCGTGACCGTGGACCTGCTGCGGTCTTTGGCCGGCGACCAGGCACTGGCGCCGCAGTTGCTCGAAGGCATCCCGCCCTGTGCGATCACGACGCTTCAAGATCAGGTGGTCCTGGATATCGCTTCGGTGAGTCACCTGCAGTGAGGAGTGGGGCAGTCCTTCGACCATCAAGCTTGGCTCTCAAGGAGGGCATGGGCGTAGGCAGCCCACGGCACCGCGGCGGCTTCAGCGTGCTTGTGGGTGACCTGATCGCTGTAGCCGAGCATGCGTGCGGCGATCGGCGCCGGAATCTCGCGAACGAGCTCTCGGAGCGCGGCGTTCCGAGCGGCCTGCAATTCGATGCCCATGTCCCGGATCCGACCCATGAGCGTCTGTGAGTGAAGATGCTGGCCAGCCCGGGTGCTAGGGAAGAGCCACGAGCTGCGGCCGCCGGAGGCGGTACGGAGGTTAGGCCGCCTGGCTAGGTGCATGCGGAGCATGGCGGCGAAGGGCTCCGGGACTGGGGCGAGATCCTCGCCGAGCCTGACGAACATGCCCTCTGCGCTCTCGGTGATGGCATCCACCTCGAGCCGGGCGATGCGGACCAGCGGCTGAGCATAGAGCAGCAGGAACATCACAGCGACCCGATCTGATGCATGATTCGACCGTCAGATGCAAGCATCGCAAGCAGACGCAGGTCAAGCGATATGACAGAAGTGATGCCACCAGCTCGGTCGGAAGCTGTCGGCGACATCTAAAGCGGCACTCTTCCCAGCTCAGGCCAGCGGCAGAGGGGATTCGAGGGCGGCCCGGCGGGGCAGGCGAGGGATTGCATCTGATACAATATCAGACACTTTACTTGACATAATGCTTATTATCGAGCATCTGGGAGAGGCTCCGCGAAGAGGGGCTCGGCCACAGGAAGATGTCACCGCCGGCCGGCATGCTGCCGCGCCATGACGCCGCGGACTCTCCTGGACATCGACCATGCGCTGCGCACCACAATTTCGGCGCAGGACACCAACAACAACTGGCACGACCTGTTCAATGAGAAATACGAGTACATATGCTTTGATGGTTTCAACGATTTCGAAATGTTTGCCAAACACTGAGCCTGTTCCATGTGGACGCCCTCGCCCCAATGGGACGTACCCTCCCCTTCAGGGCCTGGTCCTCGACACCACATCCGATACCGGACAGAAGTTGGATTCTGTCCGGTATCGACATTTATAGGTCGAATGTCCCAGAACGGTGTATGTCCCGTCTCGCCGAACTTGGCCCCCGTCTCACTAAAGTGGCCTCACCACCATCGGCTCATCGGCCGGCTGGGACGCCCAGCCGTCGCCCTCGCCTGCTCCGAGGCATGGATAATTCACCTGCGATGGGTAGCCCAAGGCCGATTCCAAAACGCGCGAACCGAACGATTCAACCGACTACTTAGCCCCGATTGGCGGGTAAACCGCGAAAGCTCGATTCTTCACGCAGCGCTCTATCCAGAGGTCACCGCACTTACCGGCATCCTGGCATCTACCTATTGGAGAAGTCTGGCCCTATCGGCGGACCACCACGACGCCGGACGCTTCTACCGTGAGGTCCGCGAACGTGTCTTCGCCGACTTTCAGGGACCGGCCGACGGTTACGATCCGATACGCCAATGGCGAGAGGAGCAAATGATGCCCTACCAATCCGGAGGGCCACCAGCACCACAGAACGTCACCGCAACGGCGAACCAACACAATTACTGCGACGCACATTGACGTCCCTGCTTGAACCTTTCGAGCATTAGGGGTACCGACGAAAGTCACCCCCTTAGAGTGTCAAAACAGCCCCCGAGCTTCCGGCTCGGGGGCTGTTTTCACTGCTAGTGAGCAACGGCTCGGCAGCGCTGTACAGGTCAGCGACCTCTCTGCCAGCCTCCGCGATCACCTGCGGATGGGCCCTTCGGTGGGGAAGCCCGTCGGCCCGGGAGTGTGGCCGCGCCGTAGGGTCACGCCGTGGTTGAGCGCGGCCCGTTCGGCGTTGTTCAGTTCGGCGGTGCGGAGGAAGTCGGCGACCATGCCCGGCATGTCGAGGGTGACCGGCAGCTCCGGGGCCGGGGTGTCCTCGTGACCGGCTGACGCCGTGCTCGCGGGCCAGGGCGGCGATGGATCGGCCGTTCAGGTAGGCGGTGCGGACGGCGGTGGTCTTGTCGGTCTTGATGGTCGGGCGGTGGCCGCCCAACGTCGTGAACGCGCCCGCGTCCGAAGCCAACGCCGGCAACGCGGGGGCCGATCACGACCCAGTCCGGCGTGGCGGGACCCGGTGGAACCTTCGTAATCACCGCATGAGTCATGTCCGGCTGCCGGCTGCGGCGGGGTTGTGATCGCACCGCGTGCCGATCGTCCCTTCCCGCGGACGGTGATGTGTGGCACCCGCGAATAAGCCGCGTGTGCCACGCAACCCAGACACCCACAATCAAGGAGCACGACATGCGTCGTCTTCTCAAGCAGCGCCTTCTGACCGTGCTGCCCGGCTACCTGCCCATCATCGATGGCGGAATCGCCCCGGTGACCATCGTCGCCGAGGACCGTACGGACGTTCAGGTCATCCTGGAGGGCGTCGGCCTCACGAGGATCCCCGAGCGAGCCATCCTGGACCCCACCCACAGCGAAAACGTCCTCTTCAGGTGTGATCGCTTGTGGAAGTGGGGCGGGCTCCTCAAGGCGGTCACCGTCCGTGTTCCGTGTGGCTTCGACTTCATCAAGGTGCACACGCGGGGCCGGATCACCGTGACCGGCCCGGTCGGGTACGCATACCTGGAGGCCACCAAGAGCATCGAGGTCGAGGAGATCCCTTCGAACTCCTCGGTTTCTTTGAGGACCACACGCCGCTACGGCCACCCCATCACGGTCGGGAAGACCAGCGGTGACCTCGCGGCGTGGACCAAGGGTGGGTCCGTGCAGATCGAGGCGGACAACCCCCACTCCCTCTTCATCAGCACCATTGGAGGCGACATCGATGTCCACGGCCGCTGGGACGACCAGGCCCTGGACATCCACGACGACAGCGGGCGCGTGACCCTTCGCAAGGACACCTGACCCGCCACGGGTGACGGCCGCCGGCCGTCATCTGCCACCAAGGCTTCGGCACCAGCCGAAGCCCCCCGAAACAGAGGCCCGGCACCAGCCGGGCCTTTCTGTTTACCCATCGGTGACGTCCACGAGGCCGCCAGTCTCCGAGCTGCGAGAGCAAAATACGGCCCCTGTCAGTTCTTCCCCAAGCTGGGGGAAGATCTTCAGCTTGCGCCGCGATGTCGCAGCCAAGGACCTCCTCGCGGTGAGGTGAGGTGAGGTCACCCAGGCCACCGAGTCGCCAAGCAGCCCTGCGCATACGAAGGTCATGGGGCTATGCCCACCGGCGGCCTCGACGAGTGGAAGATGATCTTCATTAGCGTGGAAACCGGTGCTCCCTCGTGCTGCTCCGCTGCTGGTCAGCGAGTTTCGTCGGTAGCCCCATTAGGGTCGTCGGCCGCCGATCCGGATCGACGCCGCTGTCTCAGCGCAGGCGCTTTCAGTCCACAGGGACCACCTTGCTGAGAC
Organism: Actinoallomurus purpureus; assembly: GCF_024055795.1. Classification (GTDB taxonomy): domain Bacteria; phylum Actinomycetota; class Actinomycetes; order Streptosporangiales; family Streptosporangiaceae; genus Actinoallomurus; species Actinoallomurus purpureus. Next base: position 857,142 of record NZ_JAMXMY010000001.1, read on the forward strand.
GAACCCGATCGCAGGGCCACCCTAGTGAGACGACAGTCAGATCGCAGCTCGATCGCCCAGCGAAACCGCAGGTCGCGGGCGCGTCTCCGGGGGCCACCTTAATGAGACGAGGCCACTTTGCTTGAGACAGGACATGTACTCCGCTCATGGCCCGCCTCATGATCAACGAGACGGACGGGCAGGATGACTGACGCCAAGCACGCCTTCCGATCCGCTGCCCGCCTGGGTATCAAGGCCACCGCGGCCCGCCGTACCGAGCTGGAAAAAGACCGCAACGCGCTGGCCCGCAGACTGCTCGACAAGCACGATGACCACCTCCGCTTCACCACCGACGTGCGGGTCCCTTTCGACAACAACCCAGCCGAGCGCGAGATACGGATGATCAAAATCCGGCAGAAGATCTCCGGCTGCCTACGCACCCTGACCGGAGCCGAGCAGTTCTGCGCCATCCGCTCCTACCTGGCCACCACCGCCAAGCACGACATCGGCCTGCTCGACGCGCTCACCCGCCTCACCAACCGGCGTCCCTGGCTGCCCCCGGCCGTCTGAAATTGCGCTCGCCCAGCTCGCTCCGCGCAGGCCACGGATCCGGGACGGGGGGTTCGCAGCGGCTGCCTGACCGGAAGACCGCTTCCCCCCGGGAAAGCGATTCTTCTCGGGTCGGCCGATATGGTGATCCGGTGAAATTGACGAATTTCGGGCACGCCTGTGTGCGCGTCCAGGACGGCGATCGGGTGCTGGTGATCGATCCGGGTACCTTCTCCGACGCGGAGGCGGCGCTGTCCGAAGCTACAGCCGTGCTCGTCTCCCACGAGCACCCCGACCACATCGACGTCGAGACGCTCAAGGCCGCCTGGGCGGGCAACCCAACACTGACCATCCACACCCATGCGGCGCTGGCTGCCGAGCTCGGCCCGGGAGCGGTCACGGTTGCCGCCGGCGAGACCTTCACCGCCGCCGGCTTCACCGTGAAGGCCGTGGGCGGCGTTCACGCCGAGGTCATCGACGGACTGCCCGGCTGCCCGAACCTCGGGTTCATCGTGGACGGCCTCTACCACCCAGGAGACTCCCTCTTCGTCCCCACCGACGAGGTCGACACCCTACTGGTCCCGGCATCCGGCCCCTGGGTGAAGATCGGCGATGCCATCACCTTCGTCCGCGGCGTCCGGCCGGCCCGGGCGTTCCCGATCCACGACATCCAGCTCAGCACGATCGGTCTCGAGTACTTCGACGAGTGGCTCGAGGAGGAAACCGACTACGCCCGCATACCGGTGGGCGATTCAGCCGATCTCTAGTACGGCAGCGCATTTCCTTAAGCGAGCTGCGGGTATGCGTGCCGGGGTGGTCGGCGGAGGCGGTTCGTTAGTGGTGCCAGCGGGCTCGGGCGCGGTAGCGATCTCGCCAGTTCCGCCAGTGGATGGTGTGCTCGATGCCGTGGCGTGGTGGCGGGAAATGCAGGGCTCAGCCGAGGGCCTGGATGCAAGGAAGCTGACCAGTCACGTTCCTTGATCATGTCAAGGAGATTAATTTCACGGCTGCAGAAATCCCCGACGATCGATTGATGGAAATCATTGAGGCCTTGGGAATACCGCTGCCCACCTGAAGGGACCTGCCGGAAGTCATCGCTTGAGGTCGCCTACGTCGGGGATCGGCTCCACACCGATGCCATCGCGGTCACCAACGCCGGGCTGCACGGCATCTGGCTGAACCGCCGCAACGACTCCTCACCCGCAGAGCCACCGGTCAGCCAGACCCTCAACGACCTCCCCACCCTCCTGATCCATCAATCTGTCTCATGATCAATGAGACAGGACAACGACCCCTTGTCACTCGACCTGCTCGGCATCTCGCTGAAGCCGAGCAGATCCCGTCGTTCCTCCCGGTCGCCCTGATCTATGCCATTCGTCTCCCGTGTCGCATCCGTCCGGCGGGGAGGGCATGTGCGCTCCCCGATTACCAGCCGACGGCGACCAGCAGGTACTGCGGGTCGCCGTGGGAGATGAACGAGGACTGGCCGGCGACGTCGTCGTAGGGGAAGCCGTAGGCCAGGTGGTTGATCGCGTGGTCGTGCCAGAACTTGGCGTAGTAGTTGGCCGGAGCCGCCTTGTAATACTGGCTCGAGTCGGACCACTGCGACTGGGGCAGCTGCGCGACGTGCCGGTTCAGCGCTGCGCACATGTCGGGATTGCCCGCCAGGGAGCCCGCGCAGCCGGTGATGTTCGAGGTGCTCTCGGTGACGCCGACCGACTGGGCGTAGCTCGTGAAGTAGTTCGCGTACTGTCCGCCGGCGCGGAAATCGCTGTCACTGCCCGGCGCGGGGATGTAGTAGGGGGCCTGGACCGTGGCCAGGTGCTTGAACTCGGTCGGTACCTCGTTCTGGAACCGCTGGAAGGTCGTGGAGCGGTCCTCGGCGAAGGTGGCCTGGTCCTCCCCCACCTGAGCGTCGTACCCGTCCTTGGCGTGCAGCCGCATTGCCAGCTTCAGGCCGAACCCGTCGACCCGCGTCGTGTTGCCGTTGAACACCGCAGGCCCGATCGTGAACTCGATGAAGTCCCGGTACTGGCTGGTCGGCGAGCCGAGGTAAAAGTACATCCGGCCGGCGGAGTTCGCGGGCATGTCGATGTAGGGCTGCTCGGCGATGGAGTGCGTCTGGCCGCCCCAGCTCCAGTAGACCTGGCTGTCGGGGTACTTGCCGTTCGTCCGGTTGAGGATCTTGAACATCAGGACGTTGTTGGCGGCGGGGATGGTGCTCGTGTCACCCCAGAACGAATCCGGCGGTGGCGTCGTGGTCGTCCCGCTGTAGACCGCGAACTCCCAGAGCGAGTAGCCGTACTGGGTGGCGCGGGCCGTGCCGTACATCCGGATGTACCGCCCGGTGCCGGTGACGTTGAGCGTCTGCGTGCCGCCAGTGCCGATCGTGGTGCTGTAGATGGTGGTCCAGCCGCCGGTGCCGCTGTCCGACACCTGGATCTGGAAGGCCGTGGCGTACGCCGCCTCCCAGGTGAGCACCACCTGGCAGACGTGCTGCGACGACCCGAGGTCGACCTGCAGCCACTGCGGGTCGCTGAAGGCGCTGGACCAGCGCGTACCGGCGTTGCCGTCCACGGCGGCCGAGGCGGGCAGGCCGGAGTTCTCGGTGGAGGACGCGGTCGCGGGCCGGTTCAGCGCCACGTTGGAGCCGCCGCAGGCGTCGGCCGTGGGGGTCGTGGCTGCGGCATGGGGCGTGATCACGGCTAGCCGGCCGACGAGGACCGTGATCACGGCGAACGCGATCAGGAGGACATGTGCGGGTGTGCGGCTGTACGCCGCCGGGCGGGGACTCGGCTGCATGACAGCTCCCTTCTGGGGGTAGGGAGACACTTAATATAAGGCTTAAAATTTGCCGTGGCAATGTATTGACACGGCACTTGACCCCGAGCAGTCTTTCGGGGAAGCGCGCCTCTCCTTCAACTCTCGGCGCCCGTCAGAGCCCGATCCTCATCGCCGGGAGCTCTTCCGCCCACCCCGTTGCGCGACGGCGGTCCCCGTTGCGCTCGCGAGGAGAAGATGCCCCATGAAGCCCGGTATTCGGGTGGTACGTCCCACCGTGCCCGCGGCGCTGATCGCCGTACTGATCGTCCTCCTGGCATACATAGGGGTCGGCCTGTCGACTCCGGCGAGCGCCGCGCCCTCGCTGCTGTCGCAGGGCAAGCCGGTCACCGCCTCGTCGACCGAGAACGCGGGTACGCCCGCCTCGGCCACCGTGGACGGGGACCCCGCGACCCGCTGGTCGAGCGCGTTCAGCGACCCCCAGTGGATTCAGGTCGACCTCGGTGGCCCCGCCACCGTCTCCCAGGTGGTGTTCACGTGGGAGACGGCGTACGCGACGGCGTTTCAGATCCAGGTCTCCGATGACGCCGCCACCTGGACGACCGTCTACAGCACCACCACCGGTACCGGCGGGACGCAGACCCTGAACGTCTCCGGCACCGGGCGGTACATCCGGATGTACGGGACGGCCCGCGCCACCCAGTGGGGCTACTCACTGTGGGAGTTCCAGGTGTACGGCTCGATCGGGTCCTCGCCGGGCACGACACCGATCTCCGCTTTCAAGCCGGTGCGGGCCTCCTCCGTGGAGGGCGCGAACGCCCCTGCCGCGGCGGTGGACGGCCGTACGAGCACCCGCTGGTCCAGCCTCGCCACGGACAACGAGTGGCTGGAGGTCGATCTGGGCGGGCCGGCCACCATCACCGGCGCCACCCTCGTCTGGGAGAACGCCTACGCCACCGGTTATCGCGTCGAGGTGTCCGACAACGGGACAGCCTGGACCGACATCTACACCACGACGACGGGCAAGGGCGGCACCGAGAACCTCGGCATCTCCGGTAAGGGCCGCTACGTGCGCTTCCAGGGCACGGCGAGAGCCACGGGATACGGCTACTCACTGTGGGAGTTCCAGATCTTCGGCACGGTCGACACGTCGGGGAACACCCCGCCGCTGCTCTCGCCGCCGACCAAGGCGCCGACGGCCACCGGCCAGTTCGCGCTCTCGGCGCCCGCGGACCATGCCATGGTCACCGACACCCGCCGCCCGGCACTGTCCTGGACCGCCGTGTCCGGCGCCGCCCACTACGAAGTGTGGATCAACGTCAGCCGCACCGACTACGACTTCACCGCGTCCGGCAGGCTGCTCGACCTCTTCACGAAGGTCGCCGAGCCCACCGGCACCGGTTACACGCCGAGCTGGGACATCGGCGACCGCTGGACGTACAAGTGGTTCGTCGTCGCGGTGAGCGGTTCGGGCGCCAGAACCACGTCCGACATCCGCACCTTCAGCGTCTATCTCCCTGCCGTCGAGGCGGCCGATGACGGCGTCGGCATCGTGGGTGGCGCCCGTGATCTGAACAAGAACGGAACGATCGAGCCGTACGAGGACTGGCGGCGGCCGGTCGAGACGCGGGTGGCCGACCTTCTCGGCAGGATGACGCCTGAGGAGAAGGCGTATCAGATGTTCTACAACGCCCAGACCTATCCGCGGTCGGGCTGGCATTTCGGCCCGGCGCAGCCGGGCGACCTCGACAAGGTGCTTCGCTCGGCCGCGGGAACACGTCTCGGCATCCCCCCGGTCTCCGCGGGCGACACCATCTCCGGGTACGAGACCACCTATCCGCTGCAGAGCGCGCTGGCCGCCGCGAAGGATTACCCGCTCGATTACAAGCTCGGCGACATGCAACGCCGTGAGCAGTTGGAGGTCGGCACGCGCGGCGTCCTCGGGCCGCTCGCCGAGGTCGGCACCAAGGTGCTCTACCCGCGGATCCAGGAAGGCAACGGCGAGAACGCCGACGTCGCGGCGGCTCAGGTACGGGCCTTGCTCGCCGGTCTGCAGGGCGGCCCGGAGCTCAACCCCGCCTCCGTCCTCGCGACCGTCAAGCACTGGCCGGGAGAAGGTGCCGGCGGTGAGGCGGGCATCGTCTACGACGGGGTGACGATCAAGTACCACATGATTCCGTGGCGGGCCGCGATCGATGCCGGAGCCGTCAACATCATGCCCGGTTACGCGGGCAGCTCCTTCCTCGACCCAGGGGGGCCGGGCGCGGGCAACAGCAAGCCCATCCTCGACTACCTTCGCAACAACCTGGGCTATACCGGCCTCATCACGACCGACTGGCTGCCGTCCAGCGCGTGGATCAGCGCGGCGAACGCCGGTTCCGACGTGATGGGCGGGGCCGACCCGGGCGCGTCCGGATTCTCGATGCCGGACTTCCTCGCCAGTGTGCCGATCTCCAGGATCAACGACGCGGTGACCCGGATCCTCCGGCTGAAGTTCGAGCTCGGCATCTTCGATCGCCCATACGGCGATCCGGTCAATGGCCCCTACCGCTTCCACCAGCCGTCCTATGTCGCGCTCGCCGACCAGGCCGCGCGCGAATCCCTCACCCTGCTCAAGAACAACGGTGTCCTTCCGCTCAAGCTCAAGGCGGGTGACAACATCGTGGTGGCTGGTCCGCGCGCCACTGACGGCGCCGCGTGCTGCGTCTGGACGAGCTACTTCCACCAGGGCTACGGCTCGCTGGACATCCTGGATGCGATCAAGGCCCGGGCGGCGAAGGACGGCGTCAACGTCTACTCCGGCAGCGGGCCCTCGCCCAAACTGGCCATCGTGGCGGTGGGAGAGCCGAGTTACACGCACGCCACCGCGTGGGTGAAGGAAGAGCCCTACCTGCCGCCGGATCAGCTCTCCATCATCCAGGGCTTCCATGACCAAGGAATCCCGGTCGTGGTGGTCATGGATCTGCCCCGGCCAACGGTGATCTCGGACTGGAACGGCATCGCCGACGCCATCGTGATGACCTATCGCGGGGGCGAGGAGGTCGGCCCGGCCACGGCCTCCCTGCTCTTCGGCGACCATACGCCTCACGGGACGCTGCCCTGGCAGCTCCCGCGCGGTGTCGACCAGGTCCTGAAGCCGGGCGGCACGGACGTCCCCGCCGATGCCGTCGAGGATTGGAGCCTGCCGTACGACCTGGGCGCGACCGCCGCCGAGCGCTCCGACATCCGCGCCCACATCGACGCCGGTCAGTCACCGCCCACTACCTACGGAAATCCGCTCTACCCCTATGGTTTCGGCCTCCAAAGCTGGTAGCACGCCGCTGGGCCGGACCGGTTGCGATGTGCTGCGCTGAGCCCGTTCGGGAGCCGGCGAACGGGTTCTGTCGCAGGGCGGCGGTAGGGTCCGGCGGGTGCGTCCTGCCGAGGTTCAACGGATCACCGTGGAAGAAGCCGCCGATCGTTACGCGGAGCTGGTGCGGGCCAAGACGGTCACCGGCGCGCTGGCGCCCAGCACGGCGGAGATCTACACGCGTGACGTCCACACGTTCGTCGCCCTGGCCGGCACGGGCCGGGTGCTGGATGACCTGACCGGTGAGGACGTCGACGAGGTGCTGCTGCGGTTCGCGCGCAAGCCGGACGGGCGGCGCAGGGCGCCGGTGCCCGCCGACGGGTCCGCTCCCCTGCAGAGCGCGTTCTCCCAGGCGCGGTTCCGCCGGTCGGTGTCGGCGTTCTTCCGGCACGCGGCCGTGGCCGGGTGGGTCCAGCTGAACCCGATGCGGGCGGTGACGGTGACATCGCGGCAGCGGGGTGGTCTTCGGCCGGAGCGGCGGGCGCTGACCCGTGAGCAGGCCGAGGGGCTGCTGGGCTCGGCGCGTGCCCTGGCCGCGGCCGGGCCGGAGGAGGGCAGGCGGGCCGATCAGCGCACCGAACTGCGGGACGCCCTGATCGTGTTGCTGCTGGCGACGGTGGGTCCGCGGGTGTCGGAGCTGACCCGCGCGGACGTGGAGCATTTCTTCACCAATGACGGGGTGCGCTACTGGCGGATCTTCGGCAAGGGAGGCCGTACCCGTGACGTGCCTCTCCCCCGCGGTGTCGCGCAGGTCCTCGACGCGTACCTGGCGGAGCGGCGCGCCCGTGCGGTGGACACTCCGGCGCTGTTGTTGTCGTGGCGGGGGCGGCGGCTGGCGCGCGGTGACGTGCAGGCGGTGATCGATCGGGTGCTGGCGCGGGTCGATCCGGATCGGCGGCGTTCGGTGACTCCGCACGGGCTGCGGCACACGACCGCGACGCATCTGCTGGCCGCGGCGACCGACATGGACGCCGTGCGGCGGGTGCTGGGGCATTCGGACCTGTCGACGCTGGGCCGGTACCGCGACGAGCTGCCCGGGGAGCTGGAGGCGGCGATGCGCGCCCATCCCCTGCTCGGCGGTCCGGGGGCCGAGACCGGCGGCTCCCGGGAGGCGTAGCGGGCTCCGCAGCCGGTCCGCGCCGCATGTCCGGCCGGCTCGGCGCGCTGGGTCTATGCCCTCCGGGGGGTACGGCGCAGGGTGCCCAGGGCCGCCATGGCGCCGGCGATGACCGTGATGGCGGTGATGGCGGTGATGGCCAGGACGGCGTGGGTGTAGGGGCCGGCGGGATGGCCGCCGAGCGCGGCCTGGAAGCCGTGGACCGCCCAGTAGGCCGGCAGGGCGGGTGCGAGGTCGCCGATCCAGTGGGGCAGGCCGGTGAGCGGGACGAGGGCACCGCTGAGAGCCGTCATGATCATCGCGGTGATGTCGGCGATGGCGCCGAGGCGTCCGTGGCCGTCCAGCCAGGCTCCGAGGGCCAGGCCGAGGGCGGTGGCGCAGGACGCCCAGGCGAGCCAGAGCAGGGGCAGCCGCCATGTGCCGGCGGTCAGGTCGAGTCCGTACCACCAGCCGGCCTCGGTGAACAGCAGGGCCTGGAGGGTGACGAAGACGGTGATGAGCGGCAGGGCCTTGCCGGTGAGGACGGAGACACGGCGGGCGGGGGTGGCACGCAGCCGGTCCCAGGTGTGCCGGTCGCGTTCGGCGAGGAGTTACTCGCCGGCCACGTCCAGGGCCACGAGGGTGAACATGACGGCGGTGCCGGCGGCGGCGCCGATCGCGCCGGAGGTGCCGGGGGCGGCCATCCGTGCGTAGACCGGGTGCAGGACGGCCATCAGGGTCGAGGACATCACCGCGTAGGCGATGAGGGTGCCCGGGTCGCGGGCCAGCAGGACGCAGGTGTGGCGGGTGATGACGGCGGTGTCACGCAGCATGAGAGGACTCCCGGGAGGCGAGGCGGCGGTACAGGTCGTCGAGGGCGGGCGGGGTGATGTCGATGCCGCGCAGTCGTACGGCTTCGGGGCCGAGTCCGGTCAGGGCGCGTGCGGCGGCCTCGGCGGGCCGGGGTGAGGTGATGACGAGGGTGTCGCGGTGGGTGTGGCCGGGGGCGGGTCCGTCGAAGCGCAGGAGGGCGGTGCCGGGCAGGTCGTCGAGGAGGGTCTGGCGGGGGCCGCGGGCGATGACCCGGCCGTGGGCGGCGACGGCGAGGGTGGCGTCGAGTTCGACGAGCTCGGGCAGGTAGTGGGTGGTGTAGCAGATGGCGGCGCCGTCGTCGGCGCGGGCGCGGACGACGGCCAGGAGCGCCTGGCGGGTGGCGGGGTCGGCGCCGGTGGTGGGTTCGTCGAGCAGCAGGACCGTGGGGCGGTGCAGAAGGGCGGTGGCGGTCTGGACGCGGCGCTGCTGGCCGCCGGACAGCCGGCCGACGGGGCGGTCGAGCAGGTCCTGGAGTGCCATGGCGGCGGTGACCTGGTCGATCTCGGTGCGCAGTCGGTGGCGGCGGAGTCCGGCCAGGCCGCCGAAGAGGCGGAGGTTGTCGCGGACCGTGGCGGTGGGGTACAGGGCGGGTTCCTGGGGCGCCCAGCCGATGGCGCGGCGGGCGGTGCGGCGGGCCGGGTCGGTGCCGGCGATGAGGATGCGGCCGGAGTCGGGCCGGTCCAGGCCGCAGGCGATCCGCGCGAAGGTGGTCTTGCCGGCGCCGTTGTGGCCGATGAGGCCACAGATCTCCCCCGCCGTGATGGTGAGGTCGAAGCCGTCGAGGGCGGTGGTCCGTAGGAGGGAGGGCGGTCGATGGCCCGGAGAGGACTGACACGCGGCGAGATCATCGACGCGACGTGGGACCTGGCGGCGCAGCGGGGGCTCGCGGCGGTGACCATGCGCGCGGTCGCCGAGCAGCTGGACGTCACCCCCATGGCGCTGTACCGGCACGTCGGGGACAAGCAGGGCCTGCTCGACGGCCTGGTGGAGCGCCTGCTCGGGGAGATTCCCGAGCCGGACCCGGGGCTGCCGTGGCGGGAACGGCTGCGCGAGCTGGCCGCCGGGATCCGGGTGGTGGCCCGGGCGCACCCGGACCTGTTCCCCCTGCTGTTCCACCGCCCGGCGGTCACCGCGGCGGCGCGCCGCCCGCGTGACACGGTGTACGCCGCGTTGCGGGAGGCGGGGCTGGCCGGGGACGACGTCGTCCGGGCGGAGCGGTTCTTGTCGACGTTCATCCTGGGGTTCGCGGCCTCGGAGGCGGGCGGCCGGTTCGGTCACCTGGACGCCGACGCGGAGTTCGGCTACGCCGCCGACGCCATCGCCCGTCTGCTCGAGAAGGACTGACGGGTCCGGCGCGGCGGCGGGCGCGAGGGCATTGGCTTCCGTGCTACCCGCGGTGACGCTGGCACGCTTGGCCGCCCCCAGGTCCACCGAGCGTGGCGGCGCTGTCCGCGATCCACCGCCAGTCCTCGGGGGTCATGCCCGCGACGCGCTCGGCGTACTGCGCCCACTGAGTCGTATCGCTCCACCGATCGCGTGCGTCCGCGACCCATGACGGCTGCCAGTGCTGCCCGAGTCGTCCTCGACGATCACGGCGCCGTGGCGGGCGGCCCAGGCGAGCAGCGCGGTGCGGCGGGTCGCCGACATCGGGGTGCCCAGCGGGAACTGGTGGGAGGGCGTGACGTACACGAGCCGGGCGGCAGGCGGGAGCGCGGCGACGTCTAGGCCCTCGTCGTCGACGGGCACGCCGGTGACGCGGGCGCCGAGGGCGGTGAACAGCCGCCGCGCCGGCGGGGTCGTCGTAACCGGAGGCGCGGACCGTCGAGGCGCGCAGTTCCCCGGTGAGGAGACGGCGCCAGGTGGCCAGCGGGAACAGGGCGGCGTCGGGCATGCCGACTCCGAAGTCGTAGGGGGCGGGCGGGCCGGTGGTGTGGAGGGCGGTGACGAGGCCGCTGCTGAGCCTGGGATTGCCGTTGTGGGTCGTGCGGCGTACGGCTGCGCCGGCGCCGATGGGCGCGGTGCTGCTGGTGGGTGCGGCGCTGTTGCAGGTGTTCGGGGAGATATCGCAGGGCGCGGGTGGAGTGGGAACTGAGCTTCGCGCTGGCGCCGGAGGGCAGGCACGGTCGGTACCAGTCGAGGGGTGGACCCACCGGATCGCGTAGCCGTCACACCGCGAGCTCCGCCGAACCCTCCCGTTCGCGTTCTCTCCAGGCGGCCGTACGGCAGCGGAGCAAACCACCTGGTCGGAGCGGGTGAAGTATCCGGGGGCCAGGCGGCGGCCGCACTTCGGGCACGCCGGGCCGGCCCCGATCGTGTGGGTGGCCATCAGGTCGAGTCCGCGGCTGTAACGGCGGGATTGCCGGAACCATGCCGACTTGCATGCGGTCGAGCAGTACCGGCGCCGGGCCGCTGAGCGCGAAGGCAGCGGCTCGTGGCACATCGCGCAGGCTCGCTGGGTGCCATCCATATCTCCGGTCTGCGCCCATTGGTCCTCGCACGCCACTGGGTCGTCGCCGAGATCGACGCCGCCGGACGCGCCCGACCTGGACGAGGACGACGACGGCAGCGAGGATCCGTGGACTTCACCGATCTTCATCCATGCCGCTCAGGGCCGGGCGCGGATTCCCTCGTAAAGGAGGTCGAGCACCCGGCTCACCTGATCGCGGTCCTCGAGCACAGGCGCGACCATGGCGATACCGCTGAGGGACACCACCACATCGTCCGGTTCGACCTCGGGACGCGTGGCCCCCGCCGCCGCGGTTGCCGCCAGCAGCGTGCCGACGGCTTCATCGACCCGCCCGCGGCTCTGCGCGAACGGGTCCCTGCCCGCGGCCACGACGGCTTCGAGTGCCTCTGTCAGGCCGATCTTGGTGGCCCAGTAGTCGACGAACCGGTCCATCCAGATCCGCAGGGCGTCTTGGGGCGGCACCTGCTCCAGCAGTTCCGCGGCCCCGGCGCACACGGCATCCAGTTCCGAGCGGTAGGCCGCCTCGATGAGGTCTTCGCGTGCCGGGAAGTGGCGGTAGACGGTGCCGACACCGACGCCGGCCTGCTTGGCGATCTCGGTGAAGGGGACGTCGGGACCCCGCTCGACGAACAGGCGCAGCGCCGCCTCGAGGATGCGGGCGCGATTGCGCTGCCCGTCCGCGCGCGGTCTGCGCTGCGTCGTCTCGGTTCTGGTCACAGTCACCCCTAAGAAGCGGAATCCATTCCACTTTCATGGTACGCCCGGGGGCCTTGGTCCCAGGCCAGGGGTCGAACGGCCGGGGGTCGGCCCCGGAGCGCGGGGCATGTCCCGCACGTACCCGGGCTTCGCGTCCCGGCCGGTCGAACCCCACTTGCATCCGGAACGCATTCCGGTTAGCTTGGTCTTACCGGACCAGATTCCGGATAACGATTCGCCCCCGCGTCGACGGCCCGCAAACGCCTCCACGGGGAACGCCGACACCAACGGAGCCCCCCATGAACACCCACCAGCGCCTCACCATGCCCTTCGGCCCGCACCGCTGACTCTCGGACTCGCACTCGTCGCCCTCCCGGGCATCCCTTGGCTGTTCGCCGTGGTGCGCCGGCTGTCCACCGAAGCGGAGCCGGACCCCGAAAACAACCCTCTGACGCCCGACGGGCAAGGCTGAACCAACAGCCCTCCGGCGCGGGCACCACTCCACTGTGAAGGACTGAACGCAATGAGCACAGAAGACCTCTCATTCCCCGAAGACGAGAAGGTGCTGGTCACCGGCGGCAGCGGTTTCGTCGGCGCCCACACGGTCGCACGCCTGCTGCGCGAGGGGCATCGCATCCGGGTGGCGGTCCGGGGGCCCGCACAGGAGGCTCAGGTGCTGGCGGCGCTCCGGCAGGCCGGGGTCGATCGGGCGGACTTGCTGGAGTTCGCGGTCGCGGACCTCAGCGCCGACGACGGCTGGGCGCAGGCCATGGACGGGATCGCGCACGTCCTGCACCACGCGTCGCCCTTCCCGCCCACTCCTCCCGAGACGGAGGACGAGGTCATCCTCCCCGCCCGCGACGGCGCGCTGCGGGTGATCGCCGCCGCCCGCAGCGCCGGGATCCCTCGGGTCGTGATGACGTCCTCCTTCGCCGCGGTCGGGTACACCCTGACGCCCGACGACCACTACACGGAGGAGAACTGGACCGACCCGGACACCCCCGGGCTGCCCGCCTACCACAAGTCGAAGGTGCTGGCCGAGGCGGCGGCGTGGGACTACGTCAAGACCAACGGGGGCATCGAGTTGGTGGTCGTCAACCCCACCGGCATCTTCGGCCCCCAACTCGTGGACCGGCCCTCAGGCTCCATCGGACTGATCAAGGCCCTCATGGCCGGCGAGATGTCCGTGGTGCCGGTCTGGAACTTCGGCGTCGTCGACGTGCGTGACGTCGTGGACCTGCATCTGCGCGCGATGCTGCACCCGAACGCGGCGGGCGAGCGATTCCTCGCCAACAGCGGATCGTCGAGCCTGTTCAAGATCGCGAACATCCTTCGCGAGCAATTCCCCGCCGCGGCCGACCGGCTGCCCGCGACGGAACTGACCATCGAGCAGGTACGCAAGGCCGCGAAGACCGAGCCCACGCTGAAGGACGCCGCCGTTCTGGAGGGCCGGATCCCCGACATCAGCCACGAGAAGGCCAGTTCGGTCCTTGGCTGGGAGCCCCTGGACGTCAGGGACACCATCGTGGCAACCGCGGAGGCCCTGATCGAGCTGGGCGCGGTCGCCCTGCCGGAGTAGGGCAGCTCCACGTCGTGACCGACGACCAGCTCGGTCGTCAACCGTGAAGTAGCGAACAGGCCGTGGTGGTCGGGGCAATATGCCCTCTGTCGCCACGCTCAGGGCCGGGTGCGGATCCCCTCATGGAGGAGGTCGAGCACCCGGCTCACCTGATCGTCCGGATCGACCTCGGGACGCGTACCCGGGCTTCGCGACCGGATGGTGGCCTGCTGGTGCAGACCCTCGCCGCCGCCGGCGAACTCCAGCGCGACCTCCAGCGCGACCTCCAGCGGGAACTGACCTACGACGGGCTGCGGGCCGCCGAGGCCAAGGGCAGCAAGGGCGGCCGCCGCCCGGCCATCAAGACCGAGAAGACCGATGCCGTGCGCACCGCGTACCTGGAGGGCGGGTCTATTGCCGCCCTGTCCCGCGAACACGGCGTCAGCCGGGGCGCCGGCCGTACGGCCGGCGCCGACCTCATGCCCGAGCACACTCCCGCCGACCAGGACGCCCCGGCCCCGGAACTGCCGGTCGCCCTCCACATGCCGGGCAAGGTCGCCGACTTCCTCCGCGCCGCCGAGCTGGAGCCCGCCGAGTGGGCCGCCCTCGACCAGGGCGTGACCGTACGGCGCGGCCAGGGCTACACACTTCGCGGGGGCTCCCGTCTGACCAAGCCGGGGTCGGCGATGGGCCCGGTCGTGCGTCGCGCCCAGCGGGCCTGGCCGTGTATGTCGCCCACCGATGCGAGCCTGCGGGATGTGGCGAACGAAGCATGTCTCGGTAGCGGAGAGGACGCCGGAAGATGATCAACCGAGTCATCGAGGGCACGGAGTGGTCCGTGCCCTCGATGCGGCCAGATGGTGGAACCGCCGTAATCAATCGCCGTAGTCTTCCTCCTCGACGTTGCCGCTGCCCGACACCCGGCTGTTCCGTACGCCTCCGACGTTCCTCGAGCCGCCGGTGATGTTGCCGACGCCACCGGTACTGGTGGTGTCATCGTCGTCTCGCGGGATGAACCGGTGCCCGATCGGGAGGCCACTGACGCCGACGTTGCCCGGGGCCGCGGCCACGGTCCGGCCGTGAGCCGGCGCCGCGGCGGTGTTGTGGGCGGACGCAGGCGAAGTGATCATCAGGGCGCTCGCCACTGCCGCAGTCGCCAGGCAGGAAGCGGCATAAGCCTTTCGCATCATGCTGAGTCACCTCTTTACGGAAAATGGTATCGGGTGCCTAACATGTTGACCCTCACGGCATACGTCGAGGGGCATCACCATTGCCATTATTCCTTGATTATCTTGAAATAACACAATGGGTAGGTAACGTCTGGCCAAATTGGCGACTCAATAGGAATTTCCTATCATGCTCTCGTGTTTGCGATGGCCTGGCGCCGAGAACTCGGTTTCCCGCCGTTGACCGGCACGGACAAACTCTCGTCGGCAGAGAGGTCAGGTAACGACCGTCCTTTGCCGGGCGGAAGAGTCGAGAGGACCGGGGCGGCATGCGGCGCTCACGGACGTCATGGGCCGATGGCCAGGACGGCGTCACGCCCCGGGCATCACGACGGTGGCCGGGCCCTCTCGGCGGGGAAGGCTGCTCGCGATACGCGGGTCCTCCCCCACACGCCGGGCGGTCAGGCGGGCAGCCGTTCGCCGGTGGCCGTGGAGAAGACCCGCTCCTTGCCCGGCGTGATCCGCAGCCGGACCCGGTCGCCCTTGGCCGGCGGCGCGTTCGGGTCGACCCGTGCGATGACGGTGTTCTCGCGCAGTGCCGGATCGGTCGTGTCGGCGTACTGGCCGTAGAGGAAGGCGTCCGAGCCGAGTTCCTCGACGACGGTGACGGTGACGGGGAAGGTCATGGAGCCGGCGTCGCCTTCACCGACCATGGCGACGGCCTCGGGCCGGAAGCCGACGATGACGCGGTCGCTCCCCTCGTCGTTGAGCGCTTTGAGGGTCTCGTGGGCCAGCCGTATCCGCACTCCGGCCAAGACCGCGTCCTCTCCCTCGACGCGGTACTCCGCCAGGTTCATCGACGGGGAGCCGATGAAGCCGGCGACGAAGACGTTCGCCGGATGCTGGTAGAGCTGCAACGGCGTGGCGACCTGCTGGAGAAGACCGTCCTTGAGGACCGCGACCCGGTCGCCCATCGTCATGGCCTCGACCTGGTCGTGGGTCACGTAGACCGTCGTCACCCCGAGCCGGCGCTGCAGGGCGGCGATCTGCGCGCGGGTCTGCACGCGCAGCTTGGCGTCCAGGTTCGACAGCGGCTCGTCCAGGAGGTACACCTGCGGTTCCCGCACGATCGCCCGGCCCATGGCCACGCGTTGCCGCTGCCCGCCGGACAGCGCCTTGGGTTTGCGGTCCAGGAACTCCTCCAGGTCCAGCAGGCGGGCCGCCTCACGGACCCGGCGTTCGCGTTCGTCCTTGGAGACCTTCATGACCCGCAGGGCGAAGCCCATGTTGTCGGCGACGGACATGTGCGGGTACAGGGCGTAGTTCTGGAACACCATTGCGATGTCCCGGTCGCGTGGCGCCAGGTGGGTGACGTCCCGCTGCCCGATGGAGATGCGTCCGTGATCGACCCTTTCGAGCCCGGCGAGCATGCGCAGCGACGTGGACTTCCCACAACCGGAGGGACCGACGAGGACCAGGAACTCCCCGTCGGGGATGTCGAGGTCGAGGGTGTCCACCGCGGGTCGCTCGGATCCCGGGTACACGCGGGTCGCCTCTTCGTACATGACCTGAGCCATTGCTGTCTCCTTAGCCCCTCATTCCTGTGCCGCCCCTCACTCCTGTGGTCGTACGACGGCCTTGACCAGCGTCGGGTCGCGGGCGCCGGCGGTGAGCGCCTGCTCGACCTCGGCCAGGCCGTAGTGGCCGGTGACCAGGGCGTCCAGCCGGACGCGCCCGGAGGCGGCGAGCGCGATGGCCGCCGGCCAGGTATTGGCGTAGCGGAACGTGCCCGTCACCTGAAGTTCGCGTGTCTGCACATGCGCCAGCGGCAGCGGGATCTCCTCCCCGCCCATGCCGACGAGGACGACCCGCCCGGCCCGGCCCACCGCGCGGACGGCCTCGGCGATGGCGGCGGGATGACCGGAGCATTCGAGCAGCACGTCGGGGTCGAACGCCGCGTCGGTCAGGCCGCCCTCGCGTACGTCGAGGGCCACGCTCGCGCCGAGGTCACGGGCGAGCGCGAGCCGGACCGGGTTCACGTCGGTGACCATGACGTCGGTGGCGCCGAACGCCCGCGCGGCCTGCAGGCACAGCAGCCCGACCGGGCCCGCGCCGGTGACGAGCACGCGGCTGCCCGGTTCGACCCGCGCCTTGCGGCAGGCCCACACGCCCACCGACAGCGGCTCGATCAGGGCGGCGGCGTCGTCGGACAGGGAGTCCGGGACGGGATGGGCGAACTGCTCGTGCACGACGACGTACTCGCAGAACGCCCCGTCGATCGGGGGCGTGCCGAAGAACCGCATCGCCGGGCAGAGGTTGTACCGGCCGGCGCGGCACTGCGGGCAGGTGAAGTCGGGCACGCCGGGTTCCAGTGAGACGCGCTGCCCGAGGCGGTGACGGGCGGCCTCGGAGCCGGCGCCGGCCACGGTCCCGGACGGTTCGTGGCCGAGGACCAGGGGGGACTCGACCACGAAGTCGCCGATCCTGCCGTGCTCGTAGTAGTGCACGTCGGAACCGCACGTGCCGACCGATGCGACCTGGACGAGCACGTCGTGGGGGCCGGGCTCGGGCCGGGGCCGTTCCTCCAGCGTGATCTTGCCGACGTCGTGGAGTACGGCTGCGCGCATGGTGTGCTCGGCCATGGTCCTCGCTCCTACTCTCCGGTGACCGCCCCGAGGGTGAGCCCGGTGACCAGCCAGCGGCGGACGGCCAGCCCGGCGAGCATCATCGGCAGGACCACGATCGTGCCGATGGCGGTGAGCTGACCCCAGTCGATGCCCGTCTGCGTGACCAGCTGGGACGCGGCGATGGGCAGTGTCTGGGAGTTGGGCCCGGAGAAGACCACCGCGAACGCGTAGTCGTTCCAGGCGAAGACCAGGCACAGCACGAAGGTGGTGACCAGCCCGGACTTGGTGAGGGGAAGGATGACGGTGCGGAACGCCTGCCAGCGGGTGCAGCCGGCGACCAGCGCGGACTCCTCCAGGGACGGGGGCACGTCGGCGAAGAACGCGCTCATCAGCCAGATCGCGAACGGCAGGTTGAAGGTCAGGTAGGCCAGCACGAGGCCGGGGATCGAGTCGATCAGGCCGAGCCCGCGGAAGATGAGGAAGAGCGGGACCACGACCGCCGCGATGGGCGCCATGCGGGTGGAGATGATCCAGAAGGCCAGGTGCCGCTTCCCGCGCATCGGGGTGCGCGCCAGGCCGTATCCGGCGAGCGCGCCGAGGCAGACCGCGAGCGACGCGGAGATCCCGGCGGCGAGCACACTGTGCCAGATGTAGGGCGTGAGGTTGTTCGAGCCGGTGAACAGGTTGCGGTAGTTCTGCCCGGTCGGCGGGAACAGCACCTGGGGTGTGGCCGCGGTGACGTCCTTGCGGTTCTTGAACGACGACAGCAGCATCCACAGCAGGGGGACCAGCGTCCACGCCAGCGCCACGAGGAGGACGACCCGCACTCCCCACCGGGAGCGGCGGCTGCTGGCCTCCAGCGGTGACTGCGGCACGCCGGGCGGGGCGGCCGTGATCGCCTGCCCGTTCTTCAGCACGACCCGGCCGGGGCCGTCGCGCCGGTGTGTGAACGGATGTGGCGTGGTCGGAGTGCTCATCGGGTCAACCCCCTGGTGTCCAGGAGCCGGACGAACATGCGGGCGATGAAGATGGAGAACGCGAGCATCGCCAGGCCGATCGCGGCGGCGTAGCCGAGGTCGAAGAACCGGAACGCGGTCTCGTACAACCGGATAGGGACGATCTTGGTGGCGTCCGCCGGTCCGCCGTTGGTGGTGACCCAGATGATGTCGAAGTAGCGGATGGCGTCCATGGAGCGGATGAGCAGCGCCACGAGCAGAACGTTGGAGATCGCCGGGAGGATGATGTACCGGAACGTCATCCACCAGGACGCGCCGTCGACGGCGGCGGCCTCCCGCACCGTTTGCGGCACGCTGGACAGCCCGGCGAGGGTGATCAGGGCGATCAGCGGGGTCCACTCCCACACGTCCATCAGGACGACGGCGGCGAAGGCGCTGGTGGGGTCGCCGAGGACGTCGCCGCTGAACCCGAGGGAGCGCAGGATCCACGCGTACAGCCCGAAGGTCGAGTCGGTGAGGTAGCGGCCCAGCAGCCCGACGATCGAGGGCGCGGCGAACATCGGCAGCAGCACCAGGCTGAGCAGGATGTTGCGGCCGCGCAGCACACGCTGCAGGCACAGGGCGATAGCCACCCCCAGGATCATCTCCAGCCCGACGGTCAGGACGAAATAGACGACCGTGCGCAGCCAGGACATCCACATGTCGGTGTCGGTGAAGAACCGCGCCCAGTTCCTGAGGGCGGCCGGTTCGAGGCGTACCCCGCCCAGCAGCCGGACCCGGGAGAAGCTCATCGCGATCAGGGCGAGGAACGGAACGATCGACAGCGCGGCCAGCACGATCAGGCCGGGTGTCATCATCTTGCCCTCGAAGCCGATGTGCGGCCTCCGGGCGGCGGTCTCGGGCCGGGTGGGCCGGTGCAGGACCGGTGAGGTGTCCGCGACGTGCGCCATCTACGCCACCCACCCTCGCGCCACGATGCGGTCGATCCGTTTCTTGGTCGAACGCATGGCCTCCTCCGGTGACGCCTCCCCGGTCAGCATCCGGGACAGCTGGGTGAAGATCGCGGTGTCGCACTCGTTCCACATCGGGATCTTCGGCCGCAGGCCGATGCGGTCGGGCAGCCAGGCCTGCGTCACCGCAGAGGCGGTGAGCATGTTCGGCATCGACGACGGCCGTTTCTCCGCCGCGCGGACCTCCGGCAGCCGGTAGACGGACGTACGGGTGGGGGTGCCCCCGCCGGCCTTGCTCTTCAGGTCGGCGAGCTGGGTGGCGGGCGCGGTCGCCCACACGATGAACAGCCAGGCCGCGCCGCGCTCGTGCGGCCGGGTGTTGGCGTTGATGGCCACGCCCGTGCCGCCGTACATGTTGGCGGTGCCGGCCGGGCCCTTCGGCAGCGGCGCGTAGTCGACCTTGCCGGGGATGACCTGCTCGTTGGTGGCCGCGTACTCGTGCCAGTTCGGGCACATCGCCAGGCGGCCGGCGCGCATCGCGGCGCCCAGGCCGTCCCAGTCCCACGTCCGGGAGGCCGGGTCGGCGATACCGAGCAGACGGTCGTAGAAGCGTGCGGCGGCGATCGCGGCGGGCGAGTCCAGCCGGCACGGGCCGGGGTCCTGCGCGCCCAGGCGGCCGACCTTTTTGCCGTTGTCGAAGTAGTCGCCGCCGTAGGACCACAGCACGTTGCTGAAGTCGTTCATCAGGGAGTCGTGCTGGCGGGCCTGGTGCCCGGTGCCGTACGCGACGTCGGACCTGGCGTTCTTGTTGAACCACTCGGCGATCTTGAAGTACTCCTCCCACGTGCGGTCGCCGCCCGGCGTGGGGTCGAACCCGAGGTCGTGCGCCATGCGGCCGTGGTACTTGGCGAACAGGTCGCGCCGGTACTGCCAGATCATCGTCGGCGCGTCGTAGGGCAGGGTGTAGATCGCGTGCGGGTCGACGAACCGGCCGGCGGCGTCCAGCTGGGTGGGGATGAAGTCCCCGACTCCCCCGGGTACCTTCGGCAGGTTCGGGTCGGCCTGCATCGTGCGCAGGTCCACCAGCCCTTTCCGGTACGGCGCGAGGATCTGGTACGGGTCGGCGTAGATCACCTGGTACTCCGCGCCGCCGGAGGCCAGGTCCAGGGCGACCCGCTGGGCCACCGCGTTCAGCTCCAGCGTGACGATCTTGATGTTGATGCCGGTCAGGTCGGTGAACGGGCGGACGTTCGCGGCGATCGCCGCGGTGGGCGCGGTGTTCTCGGAGATGAAGTTCAACGTGGCGCCCGCGAACTGCCGCCACGGGTCGCCGCTCCGGGCCCGGCGGACGTCGCCCTGCGCGCCGCAGGCACTCAGGGCCGCGGCCGCGGTCAGCGAGGCTCCGGCGGCCAGGGCACCGCGAAGGACCTCACGCCTACTCGGCCGGGATGAATCGCCGTCCACTGCTCCTCCCGACGATGCAGAAAAAAGCAGACGGAATATCATCCATTAAACGTTGCCATAAACGTACGAGCTATATCTTCTAGTGAGATCTACACATTTTTGGCTTTGTCATTGCCCGGTGTTCCGCCTCGCCGATCTCCGGTTGTTCCCGCACGTCACGAGGGGTTAGCGTGGAAATCCACGCTTTAGGAGCCCGTCATGCGTGCGGCCGTCATTTCCACACCCGGTTCGCTGTCCGTGCAGACCGTGAAGGACCCGGAGCCCGGGCCCGGTCAGATCGTGGTCGCCCCGCGGGCCGTGGGGGTCTGCGGAACCGACCTGCACATCCTCGACGGAGAGTTCCCGCCGACGCCGTACCCGATCATCCCGGGACACGAGTTCTCCGGTGAGGTGGTCGCCCTCGGCCCCGGCGTGACCGGCGTGGCGGCGGGCGACCGGGTGGCCGTCGACCCGTCGCTGTTCTGCGGCCACTGCGTGTACTGCCGGCGGCAGCGCGGCAACCTGTGCCTCAACTGGAACGCGATCGGCGACACCGTGAACGGCGCGTTCGCCGAGTACGTCGCGGTACCGGCCGCCAACGCGTACCCGCTCCCCGGCGGGATGTCCTACGCGGCGGGCGCGCTGGTCGAGCCGCTCGCCTGCGTCGTGCACGGGCTGCGCCGGCTGGCCATCCCCCCGGGCGGCGAGGTGCTGATCATCGGGGCCGGCACCATCGGTCTCCTGCTCGCCCAGGCGGCCGCCCGCAGCGGCGCCGCCCGGGTGAGCATGGTCGACACCGACCCGGCCCGGCTGGAGCGGGCCGCCAAGCTCGGCGCGGACGTCGTGGCCACCGGCGTCGAGGAGGTGCTGGCCGGCCGCGGCATCGGCTTCGAGCACGTCATCGACGCGACCGGCGTACCGGCCGCGACCCAGGCCGCCCTGCCGGCCCTGTGCCGGGGCGGCACCCTGCTCGTGTTCGGCGTGAGCCCCGCGGAGGCACGGCTGCCGATCTCGCCGTTCCAGGTCTACAACGACGAGATCAGCGTGATCGGCTCCATGGCGGTGCTGCACACCTTCGAGCCGGCGCTGCGGCTGATGGCCTCCGGCGCCATCACCGCGGAAGACCTCATCACGCACCAGGTGCCGCTCGAACGCGCCACCGAGGCGTTCGGAGTGGTACGCGACCGGACCGGCCTCAAGGCACAGGTCACGCGCGGCTGACCTCAGAAGACCAGGCGGGCCACACCGGCCGCGGCCAGCGCGCCCAGGATCGGCCCGACCACGGGAATCCAGGAATACGCCCAGTCCGAGGAGCCCTTGTTCGGGATCGGCAGGAACGCGTGGGCGATCCGCGGCCCCAGATCCCGGGCCGGGTTGATGGCATAGCCGGTCGGCCCGCCCAGGGACAGGCCGATGCCGACGACGAGCAGGGACACCAGCAGCACGCCCAACCCCGTCGCGGCGATCTTCGCGACCGGGCCCTGCAGCAGGCCGGTCGCCAGGATGAAGAACACCAGCACGAACGTGGCGATGATCTCGGTCACGAGGTTCTGCAGGTAGTTGCGGATCTGCGGGATCGTCGAGAAGACCGCCAGGGTCGGTTCCTCCGCCTCCCTGAAGTGCCCCAGGTAGGACAGCCAGACCAGCACCGCGCCGACGATGGCGCCCAGGATCTGCGCCACGATCCGTACCGGCACCTCACCCCAGATCTGCCCCCCGTAGACGGCGATGCCGAGCGTGACCGCCGGGTTGATGTGACCACCGGACAGGTTCAGGGCGGAGTACGCGCCGGCCAGGACACCGAACCCCCATCCGAACGTGATGACGATCCAGCCGCCCGCGAACGCCTTGGAGCGGGGCAGCAGCACGGCGGCCACCACGCCGTCCCCCATCAGAATCAAGATCGCGGTGCCGATGAACTCCCCGGCGAAGATCGCCGCGTTCCCGTGCATAGCGAGGCTCCGTTCCGCGCACGCCGCCCATGTGGCGCGTCCGTCTCCGCCACGTCACCCCACCGGCGCACGCCCGCCCGACAAGAACAGCAATGCCCGCAATCACGCCGCTGAAGATCCGGCCCGCCGGACCCTTACCAGCGCTTTACCGGCCCTCGCCCCGCCCATCGCCCGCCCAGCCCGAGCCGCACCTGTGGAAAACCGCAGATCAACCCCGCCGGCAAAGAACCCCATCCCAGGACGTTCGGCACCGGAAGCTGGGGACAACCCTGTGGACGGCCACCCGTCACCGCGAATCCGTCACCAGCCGCACCCCCAGCCCGACCAGCACCACTCCGGGCACCTGCTCCAGCCGCCGGCCCCGCTCACCCGCCGCCGCGCGCGGAACCCAGCAGCCCCGCCGGATTACCGCTGTCCTGCCCACCGCCGGTGGGCGTCGGCTGCGGCGTCCGCGTCGAGGAGCGGCCCGGCGACGGCGACGGCCGCGACGACGTCATCGTCGGCGACGGCTCCGGACTGGCCGGCGTCGAACTCGGCGTCTCCATCGGTACCGGCGGTGTCGGCTGCGACGGCTCACACGAGAACAACAGGAACACCAGCAGGGCCAGCAACGCCAGCAGCGCCGCCAGCGACAGCACCGCCGCGGCCAGCCCCTTCGAATCACCCACCGCCGCACCGGAGACCGGCGGCCCCTCGACGCCCACCGCCGGGCCATCCGGACCCGACACCCAGTGCGCCTGGAACTGCGGGCCCCGCCGATACCGGCCCGTCCACCCCCGCTGCGGAAGCACCGGCTCCAAGAACCGCTCCGCGCCCGGACGCCCCTCCTCGTACGTCGTCGCCACCCACGGCGCGCCGCCCTCGGTCAGCGCCGCCACCACCGGCGCCGGCTCACCCGGACCGGGCTCCGGCAGCACCCGCGGCACCGGATCCGGCGGAGGCGTCTCCCGCGCGATCGCCGCACGGAACCGGTCCCGCGCCGCCGCGTCACCGGCCGCCGCCGTCGTCAGCAACGCCACCGTCACCGGCCGGCCCCCCGGATCGGTACCCAGATACACGATGCCGGCGACGGACTCGCGCAACCGGGCCTCCAGCCGGAACGGCCCCAGCTCACCGGGATCGCCGACCTGTAGCGGCTCGGGCATCCACACCCCTCCCCCCGGCTCCAGCCTGTCGCGCGCGACACCCTAACAGCTAGGGGATCAGACGACTTTTCCCCTGAATCGCATAGGGTCGTGCACGTCGGAGCACGACCCCTGACCCGAGGGACCAGATGACGATCGCCACAGGAGACATCGACGAGGCGGCCGCCCTGCTGCAGCAGAGCGTGACGGAGGTCAAAAAGGTCATCGTCGGCCAGGAGCACATGGTCGAGCGCATGGTCATCGCCCTGCTCGCCCGCGGCCACTGCCTCCTCGAGGGAGTCCCCGGCGTCGCCAAGACCCTCGCCGTCGGCACCCTCGCCACCGTCGTCGGAGGATCCTTCGCCCGCCTGCAGTTCACCCCCGACCTCGTCCCCTCCGACATCGTCGGCACCCGCATCTTCCACCCCTCCACCGAGCAGTTCGACGTCGAGCTCGGCCCCGTCTTCGTCAACTTCGTCCTCGCCGACGAGATCAACCGTGCCCCCGCCAAAGTCCAGTCCGCGCTGCTGGAGGTCATGGCCGAACGCCAGGTCTCCCTCGCCGGGCGCACCCACCCCCTGCCCAGGCCGTTCCTCGTCATCGCCACCCAGAACCCCATCGAGTCCGAAGGCGTCTACCCCCTCCCCGAAGCGCAGCGCGACCGGTTCCTGATGAAGGTCAACGTCGCCTACCCCGGCGCCAGCGAGGAGATGCAGATCCTTCAGCGGATGAGCGTCGACCCGCCCGACGCCACCCGGATCCTCGACCCCGACAGCCTCATCGCCCTGCAACGCGCCGCCGACGAGGTCGCCGTCCACGAACTCGTCGCCGACTACATCGTCCGGCTCGTCATGGCCACCCGCGAACCCGAGCAGTACCGCCTGCCCGACCTCAAAGGTGTCATCGAGATCGGCGCCAGCCCCCGCGCCACCCTCGGCCTCGTCGCCTCCGCGCGCGCCCTGGCCCTGCTGCGCGGCCGTGACTATGTCCTGCCCGACGACGTCCGCGCCGTCGCCGTCGACGTGATGTCCCACCGGATCCTGCTGTCGTTCGACCCGGTCGCCGACGGCGTCGACCCCGTCACCATCGTCGAGCGGATCCTGGCGACCGTCCCGCCCCCGCGGGTCGTCTGGAACCACCAGCACGCCTCATGACCCGATCGTCGAAACTCGCCCGGCTCGCCCCTGAGCGGTCCCTCAAGCGGCTGGAGCTGAAGGTCACCCGCCGCCTCGACGGGCTGCTGCACGGCGAGCACCTCGGCCTGCTACCCGGGCCCGGCAGCGACCTCGCCGAAGCCCGCCTCTACCAGCCCGGTGAGGACGACGTCCGCCACATGGACTGGTCCGTCACCGCCCGCACCACCGTCCCGCACGTCCGCGACCTGATCGCCGACCACGAGCTGGAGACCTGGGCGCTGGTCGACATGTCCCCCAGCATGGACTTCGGCACCGCGCGGATGGAGAAACGCGACCTGGCCGTCGCCGCCCTCGCCGCCGTCGGATTCCTCACCACCCGTCTCGGAGACCGCCTCGGCGCCTACGTCGTGCACGGCGGGCAAATACGCCGCTGGCCCGCCCGTACCGGCCGCGCCGCCACCTACGCGCTGCTGCAGGGGCTGCTGGACGTCCCCCGCGGCACCGGCGGCACCCGCGGCCCGTCCCTGGCCGACGCCATCTCCGGCCTGGCCCGCAGCCAGACCAAACGGGGCCTGCGCGTGGTCATCTCCGACTTCCTCGACGGGCGGGAGACCCCCGGCGGGGAACTGCCATGGGAACGCCCCCTGCGGCGCCTCGCCGTCCGCAACCAGGTGATCGCCGTCGAGATCATCGACCCCAGGGAACTCGACCTTCCCGACGTCGGGCCGGTGATGATGACCGACCCGGAGACCGGCGACACCCGCGAGATCATCCTGTCGGCGAAGGTCCGCGCCGCGTACGCCGCCGCCGCGGCAGCCCAGCGGGCCCGGACCCGCGAGGCGATCCGCGGCAGCGGGGTGCCCCACCTCGTGCTGCGCACCGACCGTGACTGGATCACCGACGTCGCCCGGTTCGCGTTGCAGCAGCGCCGCGTCGCCGGCCGTCCGCAGCCGCGAGGAGGCCGCCCATGACCTTCCTGTCTCCCGGCCGTCTGTGGCTGCTGGCCCTCGTCCCCCTGCTGATCGGCGCGTACCTGCTCATGCAGGCCCGCCGCCGGCAGGCCGCGGTGCGGTTCACGAACCTGGCGCTGCTGGCCCAGGTCGCCCCCCGCCGCCCCGGATGGCGCCGGCACCTGGCCGCGACCCTGTTCCTGCTGTCGATCATCTTGATGACCGTCGGTTTCGCCCGGCCCGCCAAGCCCGTCAAGGTGCCGCGCGAGCGCGCCACCATCATCGTGGCCATCGACGTGTCCCTGTCGATGAAGGCCACCGACGTGTCCCCCACCCGGCTGGACGCCGCGAAGACCGCCGCCAAGAAGTTCGTGCAGGACCTGCCGATCCGCTTCAACGTCGGCCTGGTCAGCTTCTCCGGCAGCGCCTCGGCCGTGGTCGCCCCCACCTTCGACCGTGAGGCGGTCGGCCACGCCATCGACGGGCTGCAGCTCGGCAAGGGCACCGCGATCGGGGAGGCGGTGTTCACCTCCCTGCAGTCGATCCGCTCCTTCGACGCCCGCGCCAACCAGGACCCGCCGCCCTCGCACATCGTCCTGTTGTCCGACGGCGACAACCAGAGCGGCCGGTCGGTCACCGAGGCCGCCAGCGCGGCCCGCGCCGCGAAGGTGCCGGTGTCGACGATCGCGTTCGGCACCCCGTACGGCACCGTCGACATCGACGGGGAGACGGTCCCGGTGCAGGTCAACAAGACCACGCTGAGGAACCTGGCGCACGACACCACCGGCAAGGCCTACGAGGCCCAGGCGGGCGGTGAGCTGTCGGAGGTGTACCGGCACATCGGCAGCTCGCTGGGGTTCCGCATCGAACGCCAGGAGGCGGCCTCGCAGTACATCTTCGTCGCGCTGCTGCTGGCCCTGGCGGCCGGTGGCCTGTCGCTGGTGTGGTTCCAGCGGCTCCCGTGACGCAGACCTCCCGGCGCGGGTTCAGCCGCGCCGGGAGGCCGGGCGCAGCCCGCGCGCGACGTACCCGATGATCCCCAGCAGGACCAGCACGCCGAAACCGTCCGACAGGCCCTCCCACAGGCTGCCGAACAGGCCCTGCGCGCTGAGGAACAGGTAGCTCGCGAACACCGTGACCGCCGTGCCCGCCGCCGGGACCCAGGCGTACGACCACGGGTGCTGCTGCGCCCACGCCCGCGCGCGATGATGGCCTCCGCGCAGCAGCGCGCCGCCGGCCCCGATCAGGAAGAACACCGACAGGCCGAGGGCCAGCGGGTCGGCCAGGCTGAGGTCCCATCCGAAGACGCGCATCGCGAAGTCGGCCAGGCCCACCGCCGCGCCCCCGGCGAGTGCGGCCACCCAGGGCCCCTCCGAGGCCGCCGACATGGCGATCCAGGTCGCCTCCGAACGGCGCGGTACATCCGGTTGATGCGTCATATCGCGATGATGCGCCGCGCCGGCGGGGAATGCCATCCGGGATCCCCCCGAGCCGCCCCTGAGGCGACCCCGAGCCGAACGCTGGTACGGTCAGCCGACGTGGGAGAGCACTATTTCGCGCGACAGCCGCAGACCGACAGCAGACCGGGCACCGTCGACCTCGTCCTGCCCGATCTTCACCTGCGGCTCGCCACCGACCGGGGGATGTTCTCCCCCGACCGCGTCGACCTGGGTACCCGTGTGCTGCTGGAGACCGTCCCCCCTCCCCCACCCGACGGGGACCTGCTCGACCTGGGCTGCGGGTACGGCCCCATCGCCCTGACGATGGCCAGCCGATCGCCGCAGGCGATCGTGTGGGGCGTGGACGTTAACGAGCGTGCCCTGACCGTCGCGGAGCGAAATGCCCAAACCGCCGGCCTTGACAATGTAAGGTTCGGTTTGGCGGACCGGATCGACCCCGCGCTGAGGTTCGCCGCGATCTGGTCCAATCCGCCGATCCGCATCGGCAAGCAGGCCCTGCACGCCCTCCTGCAGACGTGGCTGGCCCGGCTGGCCCCCGGCGGCCGCGCCCACCTGGTCGTGCAGAAGAACCTCGGCTCCGACTCCCTGCAACGCTGGCTGAACGACCAGGGCCACCCCGCCGAGCGCCTCGCCTCCCGCGCCGGATACCGCGTCCTGGCCGTAGACCCGAAGGACCCATCGTGAACACCGACGCGCGCAGGCAACTGCGCCCCACCGACGTCAAGCGCCTCAACCGGACCTGGCGGCGGCGCACCGAGGACCGCCTCGGGCTGCTCGTCGAGTCGGTGACCCAGCCGTTCAACATCGGCTCGATCACCCGGTCCGCGGCGGCGTTCGGCGTCGACCGGATGTGGCTGGCCGGCAACGCCACTCCCCTGACCCATCCCAACGCCCGCAAGACCGCGCTGGGCACCGAACGGCTCGTTCCCTGGGAGCCCGCCGTCCCGGTCGCCGACGCCGTACGCACCGCCCACGAGAACGGCTACCGGATCGTGGCGATCGAGCTGACCGGCGACGCGGTCCCCCTGCACGAGGCGCCGCTGGACGGCGACGTCTGCCTGGCGGTCGGCGGCGAGGACCACGGCTGCTCCCCCGCCCTGCTCGCCGCCGCGGACGCGGTCGCCTACATCCCCCAGATCGGGCGGGTCGGGTCCCTCAACGTCGCGGTCGCCACCGCCATCGCCCTGGCCGAGGTCCGCCGCCGCGAGTGGGCCCGCTGAGGGGCTCACGCCACGCGCGTGCGAGCACCGTCACCGAGGTGCCGGACCCTGCGGCCGGACGAGGTCATCGAGGGGCTGGACACGGCCCGGCCGACGGCGCGTCCAGGTGCCGCTGGAGGAAGCGGGCCTGATGCCACAAGAGGTTCTCGGTGACGGCCGCCGTCCCGATGGCCTTGTGGCCGGCACCGGGCAGGAGCAGAGAGACCGTCACCATGCCGACACGCTGCCATGGCACGCGGGTTCGCCGTCGCCAGGTGACCAAGGCCGGCCGTCAACGCCGACGGCTGTCCTGTTTCTCGCCGGCAGCCTCCAGCGCCCTGAGGAACCATCGGGCCGGCGGCACCGCATCGGGTTTCGGGGGCCCGTCGTTGATCACGGCCAGGAGCCTCCAGTACCGCGAGACCCGCGCGTCGGCGCCGACACGGACCCGCTCGGCCAGCCAGACACGGAACACCGCGTCGTCGTCACGGCGGTGAGCGTCGGCGAAGGCGGCGACGACCTGGTCGACGACGGCCCGCGCCCGCGCGCTCGTGGGACGGACGCCTTCGGCGAGTGCCGCGCCGGCCAGGTCGAGGACCGCCCGCTCGGCCCTCCGCCAGCTCTCCGGATCACCCTGGTCGGCACCGGAGACACGGTCGGCGGCGTGCCGTTCGAAAGCCGCGCGGACGCCGGCCCGGAAGTCCGGATCGCTGACGAGGTAGGCGAGCTCGACCCATGCCTCGACCTGCGCCACCGTCGGGTCGTCCGGCGGATCGGGCAGCGTCGAGCGCAGCTGCGCGGCGAAGACGGGATCCATCTCCAGCCCACGGGTGGCCTCGCCGATGAGGTCAGTGACCATCCGGCGACGCTGCCCGGCGGACAGGCCCGCGAGCCGGCCCGCCCGGGCGACCTCGGCGGGATCCGAGCCGCGGGAGGCGGCATGGCGCAGCACGGCCTGGCGCACGCGCAGCGCCTGGATCTGCGTCTCCAGCGCGGCGGCCTGCCGGTCCGCGACCTGCGCCAGGCTCTGCGCCCCGGTGAGCACGCGGGCGACCGTGGCGAGATCGACGCCGAGCTCGCGAAGGGTCCGGACGAGTTCGAGGCGGGACAGTGCCTCATCGTCATAGAGGCGATATCCGCCGGGCGACCGGCCGACCGGCGGCACCAGCCCCTCATCGGAGTAGTACCGGATCGTCGGCACCGGCAACCCGCTGAGCCTGGCCACCCGGCCGATCGTGTAGAGGCCCTCGTCGTCCATGCCGCCCAGCCTGACCGATCGCCCCGCTCCGCGTCACCAGCCCGCGGCGGGGCTGAGCCGCCGCAGGATCAGGTCGGCGACCGGACCGGGGGCCTCCAGCTGCACGTAATGGTCGGTCGCCACGTCCACCACCGACAGCAGCGGTGTCGTCGCGGCGACCTCCGCCAGCTCACGCGCGAATCCGCGCCGGTAGGCCTCGAACGCCTCCCTGACCTCTGGTGGCAGCATCTCCTCGGTGCCCAGGCCCGTCGACTGGACCACCACCAGCGGGCAGCGCGTCGCGCGGTAGGTGGCGAGCAGGTCCAGGGCGCCCAGCTCGGCCACCAGCCGGGCCAGCGCGGGATCGGCGGCCCGGCGCACCTCGGCGTCGAGGAATTCGCGCATCGTCTGCTCCGCGGCCTGCGTGGCGTCCGGGTCAAGGTCGAACGGGCCGGTGGGGTTGGTGTGCCCGTCCAGGTTCACCGCCAGCGGGCACTCCGGGTGCCGCGCCGCCCACACGGCCGCCACGATCCCGCCGAGGGAATGCCCCACCAGGGCAGGGCGATCCAGGCCGAGATGATCGATGACCGCGGCGAGGTCATCGATCGCGTCCTGCCAGGACCACAAGGCAGGCCCGGAGCGCCCGTGGCCGCGCAGATCGACGGTGACGGCCCGGACTCCGGCATCCGCGAGCAGCGGTGTCACCAGCCGCCAATCATCCATGGTCCGTCCGCCGCCGTGCAGCAGGACGACCGCGTCGCCGCCTCCCCCGTGATCCCGGACGGCGATGTCGACGCCGCCGCTGGACACGACGTGATCCGACCATGACGAGGTAACAGCGTCGGACATGAAGACTCCTCGATTCCCGGCATTGATGAACCGCGACCGACTATGGAGCCTCAAGTCCCTTGAGACTCAACCCGACGAGGCCTCGACCAGGCTCGCCGGCCTGTGGCACGGCCCATCCGCGCGCCGCCACGGGTGGTGCCCCCGACGCCGCCGCTGTCAGCGGGAAGGGCGGCGGGCATGTGGCTCCGGGGAGGCGGCGCGGCGTACGACGACGACCGCGCCCCGTCCGCCGGCCGGCGTGGAAAGGGCCGTGCGCACGTCGTGCGCACGGCCCGATGTCCTCACCGCTCACGCCTCCCGGCCCCGGCCGGCGGGCATCGCCGCTCACCCGTCCGTACGGTGCCGCCCGCCGGCCGGGCCGGGCGGATCGCCGGGAGCCGGTCAGGCCTGGGACATGTACGCGGAGAACTCCTCGAGCGAGATCTCTCCATCGCCGTCGGAGTCCATCCGGCGGACGACCTCGGCCGCCGTCTCGTCGGTGACCTCCTCCCCCAGGGCCTTCATCAGCTGCTTCAACTCCGGCGCGGAGACGCGCCCGTCCTTGTTCACATCGACGATCTCGAATGTCGCCGCGTAGGCGCTGGTGTCCGGCACGATCACGAGCCTTCCCGCTTGGAAGTACGACGGCTCCCCTGAGCCACGACCGGACACACAACTTAGTGGAAGAGATGCCCGACTTGTGGCGGATCGCCGGTCGACGGATTCCGTACCGGTGGATTCGCGTTCTGGTCTGGCGGATAGGTCATAATCGATCAAGCCCCCGCCTTTACGCAGTAAGGTAACTACTGTGGAAGGCGGAGCAGCTTCAGCCGCCCGACTCCGACAGGTGCATCCGTGTACGCATACCTCGACCACCCCGGCCCCATCCCCTTCGCCCACCGCGGCGGATCCGCCGACGGCCGCGAGAACTCCATGGCGGCCTTCGAACGCGCGGTCGGCCTGGGCTACCGCTACCTGGAGACCGACGTCCGCGCCACCGCCGACGGCGCCCTGGTCGCCTTCCACGACGCGACCCTCGACCGGGTCACCGACCGCACCGGCCAGGTCGCCCGGCTCACCTTCGCCGAGGTCGCCAAGGCGCGGATCGCCGGCCGGGAGCCGATCCCCCGTCTGGAGGAGATCCTCACCGCCTGGCCCGAGGTGCGCCTCAACATCGACGTCAAGGCCGAGAACGCCATCGGCCCGCTCACCGAGGTCCTGCACCAGGCCCGCGCCTGGGACCGGGTGTGCGTCACCTCCTTCTCCTACCGGCGGCTCAGGCACGTACGCGCCCGCATGCGCCTGCTGTCCGGCCGCGACGTGTGCACGGCCCTGAGCCCGCTGGGCGTGGCCACGCTGCGCGCCCGGTCCGTGGGCGGGCCGCTGGCCCGGCTGGTGCGCCTGGCCGAGCTCGGCGTGCCGTGTGCCCAGGTCCCCCAGCGCGTCGGGCGCACCCCGCTGGTGACCGAGGCGTTCCTGGGGACCGCGCACTCGCTCGGACTGCAGGTGCACGTCTGGACGGTCAACGAGCCCGCGGACATGGAACGCCTGCTCGACCTCGGCGTTGATGGCATCATCACCGATGACATCGAGGCCCTGCGCGACGTCATGACCGCCCGCGCGCTGTGGGCCGCGGCCACCGCGTGAGGCCGGACACCCCCCGGGCGGCCGAGGAGGACGCGTGGGTCTGGCGCCCGTCGGCACCCCCGCCGAGACGACCACCGAGAACCGCCGGCGTGAGCGGCGCGGCTGGTACTTCTACGACTGGGCGAACTCCGCCTTCGACACCACGGTGGTGTCGGTCTTCCTCGGCCCGTACCTGAGCAACGTGGCCAAGGCCGCCGCGGACGCGCACGGCTACGTGCACCCGCTCGGCATGGACCTGCGGGCCAAGGCGATCTTCCCGTTCGCGGTGACCGTCTCGGTGATCGCACAGGTGCTCGTGCTTCCCCTGGTCGGCGCGCTGGCCGACCACACGGGGCGCAAACGGGAACTGCTCGGGGCGTTCGCCTACCTCGGCGCGTTCGCGACCATGGGGCTGTACTTCGTCGCCGGCGGCCGCTACCTGCTCGGCGCCGGCCTGTTCATCGTGGCCAACATCGCGCTCGGTGCCTCGTTCGCCGTCTACAACTCGTTCCTGCCCGACATCGCCGCGCCGGATGAGCGCGACGCCGTGTCCTCGCGCGGCTGGGGTCTGGGATACCTCGGCGGTGGCCTCCTTCTCGTCCTGGACCTGACGCTGTTCCTCCTGCACGACCGCTTCGGGCTCACCGAGTCGACGGCCGTGCGCGTCAGCCTGGCCTCGGCCGGGATGTGGTGGGCGGCCTTCACCGTGATCCCGATGCGCGCACTGCGCAA
This sequence comes from Actinoallomurus purpureus, assembly GCF_024055795.1. Lineage (GTDB taxonomy): Bacteria > Actinomycetota > Actinomycetes > Streptosporangiales > Streptosporangiaceae > Actinoallomurus > Actinoallomurus purpureus. The sequence goes on from NZ_JAMXMY010000001.1 coordinate 889,876, forward strand.
CCGGCACCGCGCGCGTTCGGGCGAGTCGGCCTTCGGCGCGGTCCGCGCCGGTTTCGGCCAGCTGTACGGCACGCTCCGCGACCTGCGCAACCGGCCCGTCACCCTGCTGTTCCTCTTCGCGTTCCTCGTCTACAACGACGGCGTCCAGACGGTCATCGCGATGTCGGCGACGTTCGCGACCGAAGAACTCGCGCTCGGCCAGACCGCGGTGATCGCGGCGGTGCTCCTGGTGCAGTTCGTCGCGTTCGGCGGCGCGCTGCTGCTCGGGCGGCTCGCCGAGCGGTACGGCACCAAACGGATCGTGCTGGCCTCGCTGGTCGTCTGGACCCTCATCGTGCTGGCCGCCTACGCGCTGCGGCGCGGCTCCGCCGCCGAGTTCTTCGTCATGGCCGCCGGCATCGGCATGGTGCTGGGCGGTATCCAGGCGCTGTCCCGGTCGCTGTTCTCCCATCTGATCCCCCGGGACCGCGAGGCGGAGTACTTCGGGTTCTATGGGATCAGCGACAAGGGGACGAGCTGGCTCGGCCCGTTCGTGTTCGCCCTGGCGTTGCAGTTGACCGACAGCTACCGCAGCGCGATCGCGTCACTGGTGATCTTCTTCGTCGTCGGTTTCGGACTGCTGCTCGCCGTGGACGTCCGCCGTGGCGTCCGTGAGGCCGGCAATCCCCTCCCCCACCGGCTCTGAGGGGCGTCGGAAGAACCCAGGTGCCACACGCGCCGCACGGGGGTCGGTGAACAGGCGCTGATCTGTTTCATCCCAGATGGCCGATAGCGGCGCGGCCACAAGCCGCATACGGCGATCAGCCCTACGTTACGATCGGCTCTCGCTCTTCGGCGCTGGGGGCAATGATGCAGGCCATCCACAAGCACTACACCCGCGAGTTGTACAAGCAGTTCCACTACTTCGCCACGTGGATGCCCCACCTTGTGCTGGCGCTCGGGGACGTGGGTGTGTTGCGGGAACACCGCTTCGACCGGATGACCTCGCTCGCCGAACTCGGAGTGGACTTCACCACGCTCGACCGCGGCGGGCGCGCCGAGTACAGCTACTCCTCCACCGGAAAGGTCGACATCTCGCTCGACGGTGAGATGTCGGTTCCGTTGCTGCCCGGCGGCGAGCCGCCGTTGATGCTCACGGTCACCTTCAGCGGCGCGCACGCGACCTACTTCCGGGCGGCACAGTGCCGATCCGAGGCGATCAGCGATCTTCCGTCGTTGGAGAAGGCGCTGATCGGGTTGCGGCAGGCGGGTGCGTGGCGGCTGGAGTACGTCGTGGTGACCGAGCTGGTGCGCACCGGCCCTGCGGTGATCCTGGTCGCTGATCAGGCCGGTGCACGGGCGAATCTCCGGGTCACGGCGGAGTCACTGCCGGTACCGGCTCCCGTGGGCGGTGCGGCGGCCCTGAATGGGTCCGTGACCTCGGGGCTCGCCGCCAGCGTGATCGCTGCGGAGGGCGACGTGACGCCGCTCTTCCGCGTTGCGAAGCTGCGCAGGACGCTCGGCGGCAGGCCCAGGATCAACGTGCGGCGGCCGAGGGGGGCTTCGTCGGCGCCGCGCGAGGTCTGGGATTTCGCGGCCGTCTCGTGGGAGGAATTCGCGGAGGGCTCGGAGGATCCCTGAACGGTCGGGTGAACGAAGCGCCGGCTCTCACCGACCTTGACAGGGGGTCTCGTGCCTCGGAGCATGCCGCCTCTCGGCGAGAACGCCCGCCGTCTTCTCGCCGTCGTCGACCGTATGCCCGTACGCGTGCCGGAGCGCGACCGCGTCGTGACGGCGCTGGAAATGGTCGCGACTGAGGAGTGGCTCCGGGTCAGGATCGCGCTCGTGGACGAGCAGGTGCGCGCGTTGAGCCGGCCGGCACTGTCCTTCACCCCCGATGACCTGGCGCACGTCCTGGAGGTCGCCGCCACCGTCGCGTACGTCTACGGGTTCGAATCCGTCGGTACCGGGCACGTGGCGGTCGCCCTGGCGGCGACCAGCCGGGGGGCGGCGGGGGCCATCGACATCATGGCTGAGGCGTTCGGGCTGGGCACCCTGGAGAACTCCACGGACATCGTTGCCCAGCACCTGGCGCTGAAGGAGACGGCCCGAACCGAATCACGCGAGGAGCCCGGCGAGGAGAGGACCGGCGCCGGGCAGGCGGGTGGCGAGCGAGCAGATGAGGAGCGTGAGGGCCAGCGGGCACGGGAGGAGGAACCGGGCGAGGAAGAGGTGATCTATGGCGAGAGCCTCACTGGCCGTCGCTGGCATCGGGCGGCCACGATCGCCCATCTGGGGCTGCGGGCCGCGGCCTTCTGCGTCCTGCTGGTGATCGCGGCGCGCGGCGGTGACGCTTGGATGTGGCCGGTGGCCTTTGCGGCGCTGATCTCGACGCGCGATTCGCGGGAGCCCGGACTTCCGCTGGGCGATGAAGTCTCTCCGCTCCAGCCGTCGGCGCGCTGGCCGTGGCTGGGCTGCCTTGCCGTGGTCGCCGGCGCGCTCGGGATGCGGGCGGCGGCTGCGGTGATCGTCGTGGAGTTCCTGCTGCTGGAGGCCGTGTCCTGCGTCGGCGTCCGCATGGTGTCCCGCTGGATATGGATACAGGGCGGCGCGGTGATCCGGGTGGGGCGGCATGTCTCCGGTCTGCTCTCCGTCGTGGACGCGTATGCGACGCGCAGGCGATGCCGCCATCTCGCCGCCGTCGTGTTTCTCGCGGTGGTCCCGGCGGCCGCCGTCGCCGTCGCGATGTCGCCTCTGTGGCCGCTGTACCTCATGGCCGGGGTCTTCGCCGCGCGCCGATGGACGGTGCTCGCCCTCGTCACGTCGGTCGTCGCGACCGTGTCGCCGGCCGGATCGGCATGGTCGCTGCTGTCGGCCTGGGCCGGTGGTCTGCTGGCGCGTGCGGTGATCGCCTGGTACGACAGGCCGCCGTCGGCCATCGTTCCGGTGCCCGCTCCTCGGCCGACCGCGGTATTGAGGCGGCTTGGGCGCGCGTACGCGCGTGCCCACCGGCTGGTACGGATCGGGCGTCCGGCGGCCGCTCTGCGGTGGCTCGACGGTGCCCGCGACGCGGCGGACCCCAGGCTCGTGACCCTGCGCGCCTGGGCCCTGTTGCAGTGCGGGCGCCCCGGAGAGGCCAAGAGCGTCATAGGGGGTGCGTCGGACGCCGACGACCGGATCCGCGCGATGATCACCTGTCTCGCCGAGCTGGAGCTGTCGAACGCCGACGCGGCCGACCGGGCTTTGACGGAGTTCGGCGGCGTGGATGAGGACATGCCCGAGATCCTGTACCAGGTCGCGCTCGTCGCCCGTATCCGGCTCACCCTGCTGAACGCCGGCTCCGACCAGCTCACCGAGGCCATCGCCAGTGGGGTGCCACGGCGGATCCGGCGTGCCGAACTGCTTTTCGCCGTGACGTTGCTGCGGCTGGCCGCCGAGAGCGCGCTACCGGCCGCGCCCGCGCTCTCCTCCCTGCTGGCCGGCGCCGGTGCGCTGCTGAGCGCGCCGGAGCTGCACCGGGCGCCGCAGGCCTTCTTCGATCCGCTCGACCGGCGACGGCCGCTGGCGCTGGAGAACACGCGCTGCCTCGCTCAGGGGGCCCTGGCCGAGTTGTACGAGAACGGCTCCGATACCGAGACGGTGGCCCGGCTCCACGCCGGAGAGGGCATCACCGGGTATCTGATGCGGATGGATCGCCCGGTCGAGGCCGCCGGCATCCTCAACGCCCTCGCCGACCGGTTGAGCGGCGAGCCCGGATACCGGCTCGCCGTCGTCCTCAGCCGGATCGAGGCTCTCGCGATGCTGAACGCGACCCGGCACCAGCTCAGCGAGGCCGAGGACCGGCGGCGCTGGTGGCGCGTCTACGGCCATACGATCGAACAGGCGATGCGGGACGCGGCGGCCGGGAGCGACTGGGAGACCCTCCTCGAACTGATCGAGTCGGCGCGGCTTCAGCTGGGCCCGCACAAGGACAGCAGCGCGTTCGACGCCTCGCGGGCCGTCGCGCCGTTCATCCAGGTACGCGGTGCCTCGCGCATGGAACAGGCGCACTGGTACCGGCCGGGCGAACGGCCGCCCGCCTATGCCTTGGAGGACATCGCCGGCGTCGTCCTGGGACCTGATACCTGGTGGTGGAGCACCTGGTCGACCGGTACCGAGCTGTTCTGGGCACTGATGCCGCCGGACGCGCCCGTCTCGGGTGGCGTACTGCCGATGGGCCACGGTAGCGAGTTGCACGGCGCGCTGTCCGACCTGCGGGACGCGCTGCCGGTCCCCCACCCCGGGGAGGACACGAATGCCTTTGAGGACCGCGTGCTGCGCAGTCCGCTCCTCGCCGGGCCGGCGGCGGCGGAGACCGCACTCGCCCGGCGGCTCGGGAGGCTGCTGCCGGCACCCCTGGTCGACGCCCTGCTGCGAACGCGTGAGCCGCTGCCGCTCGCCTTCGCCCCCGCGGCCGAACTCGCGAACGTGCCGTGGGCGTGCGTCGGTATTCCCACCGAGGCTCCGGGCGACCTACGTCTCGTCGAGCGGTGTGTCCCGGTGATCGCTCCCCCGGCGGGCCTGCTCGCCACGATCGCCGCCCGCCCGCGGAACGCCGGCGCCGCACCGCTGGCCCTCGCGGTGATCGACCCGGGCGGTGACCTGGGTGGGGCGGCCGCGGAGGAACCACTGTCCACTGCGCGTCGGCTACTCGACGTCCTGCCTCCCGCTGTGGAGATCATCAGCCCTGACGACGACGTCTCGGTGGCGGATTTCGCCGCTCGGCTGAGTGCGCTGGGCGACACGACCAGCGCCGTCTTCGCCTGCCACACCGAGGACGACGGCGATTCCCCGTCGAGCTGCGGTCTCGTGCTCAGGCCGAGGATTTTGGGCGGCAGGCCGTGCGCGGCCAGGCCCAGGCTGCTCACGGCCGACCTGCTCATCGGCGACCCTGGCCGCTTCGCGATGCCGAAACAGGTCCTGCTCCTCGCCTGTGAAACGGCCGACCTGCGCAACGCGGTGGCCGGCGAGTGGCTGGTCCTGGGACCGGCGATGCTGTGGGCCGGGGCCGATCGGGCGATCGTCACGAGCTTCCCCGTCATCGATACCGCCGAGGGCCATGACCGGGGCGATGTCATCGACCGCCACCTTGTGCGCCTGCTGGTCGAGCGGCGACCGCTCGCCGCGGGCCTGCGCGCCGTACAGCTGGAGCAACTGGCCCGCTGGCGTGACACGCGCCACCACGGGCATGACACGGGGCCGCCGGGCGCTCCGGTGCACTGGGGCGGGCATCTGGCCATGGGTGCGTTCGCCGACCCCCGGCCGTTGCCCGCACCACGACCGGCCCGCCGGCAACTCGTGCACCGCAGTGTTCCCGGGCTGCTCGATGACGCGGCACGACGCGCCGCCCAGGCCGGCCGTTCCGTCATCGCCTCCCGCGACCTGCTCCTCTGGCTCGCTCTTCACGGCTTCGAGGAGGACTTGCCGCCGTGGCGCCGGATGCTCATCCATGCCGTCGCCTATCCGTTCGCCGTGGTACCGGCGGTGTTCCGGCGCCGTCCGGGCTCCGCCGCACTCACCCGTGCCGCTCCCGGGCCGCAGGTCCAAGAGCTGCTCCGCTCCGCGTACGACGCCGCCCGCCTGGCACGGCACCGCGTCATCGACGTCGAGCACCTCCTGGTCGCGGTGCTCGGTGCGCGGGGGCCGGCGGGCCGGATCGCGCGGGCGCTGTGCGGGTGGGACGCCCGGCAGCCGGAGGTGATCAAGGCGATACTCGGCGACACGCAGCACGGCTACCAGCACACCGGCCTGCCTGCCCTTCGATACCTCGATCCGGCTGCCATCGCAGACGTCTACGCCGCCCTCGAAGCACCGGTGCCCGACGATGAGGACGACGAACTGCGCCTGCTGAGCGATCGGTGAGAGCCGGCGCGGATACGACACCTTCGCGGAAGGGGGTTCCCCGACAGCCGATGACGCCATCACGGGAACGGCCCGGCGATTCCGGCCGGACCAGGTGATGGCCCAGTCGGAATCCGACGGTATCGGTCCTGCACCGCGACATCGAGGCGACCGCCTCAACGATCCGGATCTTCGAGGCGGTGGTCATCCCTGGCTTGCTCCAGACACCGGAGTACACCCACGAGCGGCCTGCCACCCCACCCTCCGTCCCCGACACGAACCGCGACCGGTGGCCTTGACGCCCGCCCAGGGCCAGCGCTAGCGGGATTCGCGCCCTCACGGATCGACGCCTGACCGCGAACGACCAAGGGCAGAACCGCGCGCCCTACCGGGCGAACCTTCGGGCCGGTAGGGCGCTTCGGACGGTCAGGGCATCGGCTGGTCCCAAAGGATCTCCACCTTCTTGGGGTGGTCCCGATCGGCCAAGCAGGCATAACCGGTCCGGCCCACACCGATGCCTCCGGAGAGCGAAGACACCGCGCCGGTACTGTCAGACACGTAAGGGGCTTCACCAGGAATCCGCACCCGCACTCGGAAACGGTAGACGTGGGTGTCGTTGATCCGGGCGATCTCGCGCCCCCCGCCAATGATCTCGACGACGCAGTTCACCGCGCGGGCGCGGTCGACGTGGCTTGTGAGGTCATGGTCCACTGAAACGAGCAGCGAGATTATCCAGCCGCATCCCAGAGCGGCGAGCAGGAAGATCACACCGCCAACGACCACGCCGGGCTTGCGATCGCGCACCCCGCCCACGAGGCCGAACAGCCCGAAAGCGCCCAGCACGAGCACGACGAGGCCGATGACGACGATGATGACGATCACCAGGTCACACTAGTGCCGCGTCAACGAACGTTGGCCGTGTTTGACCGTCGTTGGTTGATCCTCGCCTGAGAGACGAGCGACTCCCCATGGGGGTGGGGCGGGCCGCGGCCGGCCAATGGACCCTGCGAGGGCGCCGTGATGGGGGCGTCGTCTGGGGTCACGCCGGGCCGGTCCGGTACCGGGGAGGTGCCGTCCGGCTCGACGGTGCGTGATCACCACCGGAAACAGGTTCTTGGTGGTGATGGGTCCGCCCGGCCTGCGCCGGGCGATGTTGGCGCCGCCGACGAGGTCGCGGTGCCCGCTGAAACCACAATGCATGCAAGTGAAGAGGCGGCCGGCGGGTTTGGGAACCCGCCGGCCGCAGGCCGGGCAGGTCGAGGAGGTCCCGCGCTCATCGACCAGCATGACGCGGATCCCGGCCTGTTCGGCCTTGTCTTTGAGGCAGCGGAGCAGGTAGCCGACCCGCCAGGCCCGGACGCGCTGGTTGTGCCGCCGCCCAGCCTTAAGATCCAGCACGCCGCGCGGGTCACCGACCACCAGCGTCCCGATCCGGCGCTTTACGGCCCAGCCGATGACGGTCTTGGCGGCCTCATGCTGGGCCTGCTTGACACGGCGCTTGTGCCGGGCTTCGATTTTGCGTTGCCGGGCCCGGTGTTTACGCCACCGCCGCGACCCGGCCTGACCCGGCTTCGGCGCCCGCTGAGCGACGGCACGGCGGCGGTGTTTGGTGTCTTTGAGGTGCAGATGCGTTTCGGCGCGTATCGCCCGCCCCGACACGATGAGCCCTTCCGCGCCCGGTCCGGCCACCGCGAACGGATGAATCACCCCCGGATCCACCCCCGCCACCCGGCCCGGATCCGGCTCACATCCCGGCTCATAGGTCGCGACGGGGACCTCGGCGGTCACCTCCACGAACAACCGACGACCCTCATTGAGGAGAGTAACCGACCGGACCTGTTCCACCGGGTAGGGCAGCTCCCGGTCCAGGCGCACCCACAACGGCGCGCACCCGCGCCCGACCGGGAGCCGTAACCGCTGACCATCAAGGACGAAAGTGCCGTGGTAGTACCGCACCGGCACCAAACCGCGCTTGCGCCGAGGGAACCGCGCCAAGGAATCACCGCCGGCGCGACGCTTCGCGGCGGCGAACCACGCATCGCTGTAGCGGCGCAGCACCGACCGCGCCCCGGTGGTGTCCAGCTCACCGAACGTGCCCGGCCCGGCCGCCGACAACTCCCGGCACAGCTCCTGATACGACGCCAGCGGCCGAAGGCCGCGGTGGCGCTGCCACCGGTTCATATCCAGCACGCACGCCCACACGTCCCCGGCCGAGGCCAGCAACCCGAAACACCGCTCCCGCTGGGCGGCTGTCACGCGCAAGCCGACCCGAGCGGTGCGCAGCACCACCAGGGGAGCATCCGGATCACTACGTCGAGGCACGAGGCGATTACAGCAGGTGCCTACGACAGAACAGACCCCCGCAGCCAGACCACGCTCTGAACCGCCCGGAACGGGTTTGCCGCCGAAGCCCGATTACACGGCCAACGTTAGTTGACGCAGCACTAGCGATCGCTCATCGCGGTTGATCTACTGCGCTCCCCGCCTGATTCATGCAGACTCAACAGAGGGAAGACCGCGCCCGGAAGGAACGGCCCGTGAGCCACGACCAGGACCACGCCGATCTCGTCTCCCAGTGGGCGGAGCAGCTTCGCCGTACCGGAGGCGTAGATGTCCGCTACACCGATGACGACGACCTCGCGCGTTACCGCCGTGCCGGTCGCGATGCGGGCAAGCTGCTGGACCGTCCCGTGCAGACCGTTGCCCGGCACGGCATCATCCACGTCAGCCTGACCGACTGGGGAGACAACCCGCTAGAGACCCGTCTCGAAGACGCGCGGACCCGTAACGCCATCGACAGACCGTTTCGCGCCTATCCCGAACGCTGATCAGAAGGTCAGACGCGAAGCCGATCCGAGAGCGCCGGTTGCGCGACCCGTGAGACGTCCCAAGCTCACGACCCAGCCGGGTGGCCCAAAGCGTCCGCCCTCCCCCACCAGCCCGCCCACCCACCCAGCGCCCACGCCGCTTGCCCTAGTCCGGCAGCACCCGGCCGTCACGGGTCAACACCCCCCGATGACGCGCGATGACCAGAGTGCCGCCCCGTCATCACCACATCATCCGAACGGGCCGGAACGCCCCCGAGCAGACCCGAACCCACCCGCACGCCAGGACCCCCAAAACGCAGACTGACCTGGGCAGACACCACCGCACCGGATTGCGCCGGAACGGCCAGGAATGCCCAGGCCAGCCGTAAGTCAGAACCTCACGAATCGTCCCGGCTGGATGCCGGGCATGTGCCGATCGTCTTCGTGCCCTGGTGTCGGCAGGCAAAGCCGCCGACCCGCGTGACACGTCCCTCCGGACGCTATCGGCCCAGCCTGCACGGCTATCGGACCGAGGAGGGTGCCCCGCGTCGCCAGGGCACGGGGCATGCTAACGACAGAGCGATACCGCTTCGGATGCCAGGCTGGGCAGGGGGCGGCGCCGTTCAGCCCTGCTCATGGTCGGCTGCGTCGAGGATGGCAGCGGCCACGGCGTCGGGCTGGGAGGAGGCGATCGCGTGCGAGGCACCGGCGACCTCGAGGGTCCCTCTCGAGGAGGCTCGTTCGGCCATGAATCGCAGCGCCGCGACCGGGATGTTGAGGTCCCGCTCGCCGAAGACGAACCACGACGGCTTGGTGCGCCATCCCGGCTCGCTCACGCTCAGCCCGTCGGTCAGTGCGCGCTCGGTCACCGGGCGTTGGGTCGCCGCCATCAGGGCGGCCTCGTCGGCGTTCAGGTCGCCGCAGAACTGGTGGTGGTACTTCTCCTCGCCGATCCGGAACTCGTTGCCACCGGAGGCGACCGGATAGGCGACCAGCGCACTGGCCAGGGTGCTGCCTTCGAACTTGCTGGACAGTTGCAGGGCGCTTTCACCGGATTCGGGGGTGAAGGCGCCGACGTAGACCAGGGAGCGGACGGCCGGGTTGCCGGCCGACGCCTGGCTGATCACCATGCCGGCGTAGGAGTGGCCGACGAGGATGACCGGCCGGCCGATTCCGTTGATCACGTCACGCAGGTAGGTGGCGTCGCCCGCCAGGTCACGCAGCGGGTTGGCCACGGCGACGGCGGGGAGTTCGCGGCTTCGCAGGCGCTGGATGACGCGGCTCCAACTCGCCGATTCGGCGAAGGCGCCGTGGACCAGGACGATGACGGGCTGTTCGGTGGTGCTCATGGGTTTACCTTTCCGGGGTGCAGGGCGGCCTTGAGGACCGCGATGGCCTGGGCGGTGGCGGCTCGTGCGGCCTGAGTGTCGCGGACGGGGTTGAGCATCATGAAGTCGTGGAGAGTGCCGTTGTAGCGGACGCTGGTGGTCGGGACTCCGGCCTGGGTGAGCTTGCGGGCGTAGGCCTCGCCCTCGTCGCGCAGCACGTCGTTCTCGTCGACGATGACGAACGCGGGCGGCAGGCCGGCCAGGTCGTCGAGGGCCGCGCGCAGGGGCGAGGCGGTGATTCGGGCGCGCTCGGTCGGGTCGGTGGTGTAGGCGTCCCAGAACCAGGCCATGGCCTTGGCCGTCAGGTGCGGACCGTCGGCGAACTCGCGGTAGCTGGCGGTGTCCTGCGCGGCGTCGGTGACCGGGTAGTACAGCGACTGGTGCACGAAGTGCACGTCGCCGCGCTGCTTGGCCATGATGGTCAGCGCGGCGGTCATGTTCCCGCCGACCGAGTCGCCGGCGACCGCCAGGCGGGACGGATCGAGCCCCTCGTCCGCGCCGTGCCGGGTGATCCATTGCGCCGTGGCGTAGGCCTGCTCGATCGCGACCGGGTAGCGGGCCTCGGGCGACCGGTCGTACTCGACGAAGACCACCGCGGCCCGCGCGCCGACGGCGAGTTCGCGGACGAGCCGGTCATGGGTGCCGGCGTTGCCGAGGACCCACCCGCCGCCGTGCACGTAGAGCACGACCGGCAGCACCGTCCCGGCCGTCCCGGTGGGCTTGACGATACGGACCCTGACCTCGCCGACCTGGGCCGGGACGGTGATCCACCTCTCGTCGATCTCGGGCATCGCGACCGGGCCGGCCTGGACGTCGTCGAGGACCTTGCGGGCGCCGGCGGGCCCCCGCTCGTAGAGGAGTGGCGGCTTGGCGGCCGCTTCGGCGAACTCCTGCGCCGCCGGCTCCAGGATGTGCGTGCTCATGCTGTCCCTCCTTTCTCCGTGGTGATCCCGTCATCGGCCGGGCCGGTTTCCGGGCCCGGCTCTTCCTCACGAAAGTCGATTTCTCGGTGGGTTCCGTCGCACAGCGGCTTGCCGGCCGAATGCCCGCAGCGGCACAACGTCATCCTGTTCCGGGTCTCCAGCGGCCGTCCGTCCGCGCGCTGGACGGGCACGCCGCCGGTGACCCACAGCGCGCTGGCCAGGCCGCCCTCTTCCTCGAGGACCGAGATGGCCTGCGGGAGGTCGGGCTCGACCGAATCGCCGCCGCGTCGCAGGGCGTAGCTGTACGACCCGGAGGGGCAGTCCTCGATCCTTCCCATGATGTTGGAGCGCACGTCGCTGTCCTCGGTGTCGGCGAGCATCTCGGCGATCGGCCTGGTGCGTCCGATGCAGAACGCGGCGTGAACGCAGAGTTCGCCGACACGCTGAGCCGAGATGCCCACGCCGTCGTGCACGTGCTGCAGTTCCTCGTACGGCCGGACGTCGGCGGACTCGGTGCCGTCGAAACCGACCCGGGCGTGCGTCCCGTCGCAGAACGGCTTGGCGGACGATTGGCCGCAGCGGCACAGCGCATAGGTGTCCTCAGTGGCCAACGTCTCGCCGGTCTGCCATGTCAGCGCGGCGTTGTTCTCAGCGGCGACGATCTTGCGTTTGCGCTTGAGCGGAACTCCGCCGGACACGAGGTAGGGGCCGTCGGGGAGTACGACGATCCGCTGCCGGTCGTCGGCGCTCCAGCCGCGGTGCTCGGGTGGGACGTACTCGAAGGTGGGGCCGGCCGTCGTGCCCTCCCCGTCGGGCATCCGCATCAGCGCCTGGGCCTGTGCCTTGAGCCTGTACATGGTGGTGGTGGCGACCGCGAGCAGCCTCGGGCTGCCGTTGAACGCCTGTTCCAGCAGATACAGGAGGGTGCAATAGGTGTGGTTGAACTCCTCTTGGGCCGTACGGATCGCGCTGCCCGGAGCGTGATCGGCGAGTCGCGGGTTGGGCCTCATCGGGAGGACTCCGAGGAGATCCACGGTGATCGTCTCGCCGGTGGGACCGGAGCGCGGGGTGTCGCCGCGCCGGTAGCGCCGGCCGGTTCTGAGTTCCTGGAAGCGGTAGTAGTGGGCGACCTCGTCCCGGTCGGGATGGTGGACGTCCGGGTCCCCGTCCCAGACCGCGCCGCGGGACGTGCCCTCGCCCTCCTCGACGATCTCCTCCAGCGCGGCCAGCGCCGAGGCCAGGTCGTTTACGGCGATCATCCGTCCGGCGGTGTGCCGGAATTGTCCGGCGTGCACCTGGCGAGCCGGATCGCCGCGGAAGACCTCCCGCTCGCCGAGCCGGTCGCACAGGTGGCGCAGCCCGTCCTCGATCGCGTCGTAGAACTGCCCGATCGTCTCGTAGCCGTCACCCTCAGCCGGGGCGCCGGGCGGTGCCGGCTGTTCGAGCCGGAGGAACATGTCGAGTGCCCCGGCGCCGAAGGGAAGCAGCGACAGTTCCAGGGAGGGGTCACCGTGCGGCAGCCGCCGGGGATGCGGCGGCAGCATCCGCGGCGAGTCCAGCCGCGGCCGCCCGCCGACGGCGTTGAGCAGGTTCGCGGCCAGCGTCAGGTGGAGCATCTCTTCAATGAAGACTCCGGCCACCGCCTCGACGGCTTCGGGATTGCGTTCCGGGTCGAGCGAGTAGAGCGCGCACAGGTACGGCGGCAGGGTCGCGTGTTCCAGCTCGATCGCCCACTGCAGGTGCTCACGGAGATCGTCGAGCGTGGCGATCCGCCCGGACGTGACGGGAGCAGCAGCATGCTGCCGCCGGGCTGAGTGATTCATGGGTGTCTCACTTCGGCTATCGAAAGGGGATTTCACCGGCGCGGTATCCGCCGGTCTGCACGGCTCAGGCGCCTCCACCGGGGCCGCGCCGCCGGGGCCGGGGGTCGCCTTCCAACTCCTCGATGGCGCCGAGAAGGGCGCGGAGTTCGACCTCTTCGCGCTGGATGTCGGCCGGGTCGAACAGCCACTCCGAAACCGGCAGGCCGGTGGCCTGCTGGGCGTCGCTCTCCGCCTCGTGGCCGTGGTCGCCGAGCTTCGTCACGAGCCTCGACCCGATCAGGCCGGTGCCGCCGATTACCACGATCTTCATGACAAGCCTTCCTGCCCGCCGGGGCTCTCCGTTCGCCATCCGGTCGCCAGCTAAGACAGGCCACTCGTCCGGGCTGTGACAACTCGGACGAGAAATCTTCACAGTCGCGGTTATTCGGTGCGAACTGTCACAGGAGAGGACGCTGCCCTGTCTCTGCCAGCGGGACGGACATCGAGGGGAGCAAGGCGTGCCGGCGACAGACACCAGGTACCGGATCCGGGTCCGGATGACCCCGCGCGCGATCGACGAGCCGCACCGCACCTCGAGCCCGCTCGAGCTACTGTTCCCGCGGCTGTACTGCTTCGCCGTGGTGGAGCACGCCACGCGGCGAGTCCACGTCCTGGGTGTCACGGCGAACCCGACCGCCGGCTGGGCCGCGCAGCAAGCCCGCAACCCGATGCTCGACTGGGCGATCGGGCCGGCGACTTCCGATTCTTGATCAGGGACCGGGACAGCAAGTTCGCCAGGCTCTTCGACGAGGTCTTCAAGGCCGAGGACATCCGCGTAGTGCTCACCGCACCGCAGGCCCCGCGGATGGACGCGATCATGGAACGGTGGGTTGGCAGCGTACGCCGCGAGATCCTCGACCAGATCCTCATCATGAACGAACGCCACCTGCGCAAGGTCCTCGCCGAGGATGGAATGAGGCTGATCGGCGACCACACTTGTAGGCATCGGCCGGCGCGGAAACGGGGGAGGCGCAAGGGTGCGACAGCATCAGGGACGATGGCTTGCCGTCTCGGTCGCGGTCGTGGCCGCGGCGGGATGGGTGCTGACGCACGGCGGGAAGGACTCCGGCAGCAGGGAACCATCCAGGGCCGGGACGTCCAGCGTCGCGTCCCCATCGAGTGACGGTTCAGCCGTCCGGCCCGATTCGACGTCGACCTCGAACGACCCTGCGCGCTTTGCCTCGCAAGTCATCAAGCACGCACGCGAGGCCGGTATCAGCCCGCGGCTGCTGATGGCGATCCTGTTCAACGAGTCGGACAAGCCGCACGACCCGGCCTTCGAACGAGCCTGGCAGAAGATCAAGCCGGATGCCGCGTTCGGCATAGCCGACATGCACAAGGCCGCGTTCGATGAGGTGAAACACGGCCGCAGCTTTGCCGACCGGCACTGGGAAGAGCTTCCTGACGACCCAGATCTCGCAATCACCGCTGCGGCCTGGTATCTGCACGATCTGGCGACCCGCTTGCCTGCCAAATGGTCCGGACCGTATACCCGAAATGAGCTGCTCGCCCTCGGTTACAACGCTGGGCCCGGCAATATGAGGGCATTCGCCCGAGGAGCCAGACCCGGCGACATCGCCCAGTCGTATCTGGAACGCCTGCGTCAGAACTGGGCTGCGGCTGAACAGGCCCTCCGCCGTTAGCGGTGTGAGTTTCCGTGCCGTGCGGCGTCGGTCGCCGGGGCGGTCAGTTCCTGCGGCCGGTCGGCCTGCCCTTCCAGTCGGGCGGCCTCGTCCCGAAGTCGGGCGGCCTCCTGGCGCATCTGCTGCGCGGACGTCGCCGACTGGTCGTCGTCAGTCATCAATCCCCTGGTCTCGGACTTGAAGATACGCATCGATCGCCCCAGTGATCGTGCGGCCTGGGGCAGCTTCGCCGAGCCGAACAACACAACGAATACCGCAATGACGATCAGCCAGTGCCATACTGAGAATTCACCCATCGCCTTCTCCTTCCTGGCCGACACGCCGTGTGCCCTGATTTCGATTCATATGTCGCCGCCAGATGGTGCGGGTCCGGTTGGCGAGACGGAAAGGAGCACGCGAGGAACCGGCGTTGTCACGCCTCTCCAACGTACACCGGCTCGAACCTGGTGGATCTGGGCCGGGGGCGGCGCCACGACCAGGCCCCGATTCACCATGCTGACCGCAACGCCCTGCGGCGGCCACGCCGTGTGGTCAACGTGATTCCATGTCCCATCGCCCCTGCCGGAACGACAACGTCCGAACGGCAGAGACCTAGGACGTTTCCTGTAGATCTTGATCTTTGGGTTCTGTAAACCATCCCGGGTGGATGTTGATGAACGGCTGAAGCGTCATGATCTGACCGATGAGGAGTGGGAGTTACTGGCCCCGCTTCTACCCGCGCAGGTATCGCCGCCCTCACCGGTCCATTCGGGCCGCGGTCGAGATGAGAGCCACTTCCACGCAGTCCACGCCGCTCCACGAGGACTTCTGCCACGCCCTGCCGTCGCCCGCCGCGGACTCGAACGGACCACTCGATTTACCGCTTTCATGGATCAAGAACTGCCCATCGGGCGAGCCGGACACTGCAGCCGAACCTGTCTCATCGGTATCCGGCGGCGACATGAGACCGCCATCGGCATCCCGCACCTCGGCCTTTGGAGAGGCGATCAACGCGTCGACCGCCCGGCTCAGCGAGAGGTCGACGTTCTCCCGCGAACTCAACCGGCGTTGCACGCCCTTGGCCAACCAGACCTGCGGAACCTTGCCCGCCTCCAGATATCCGGCGATCGGGCTCAACCCGCCTTCGCGCAGCAGCGAGACGAGGTCCATGTCCTCCCGAACCGGCTCCGGCTCCACGCCAAGGTGGACCGTCGGCTTCGGGGGGGTGTCGACGTCACGAGGCGGCCGTACGGGAGGCACGGATCCCTGCGGCGTGACCGTCTCCGCGAAAAGCCGTGAATCACCTTGCTCCCGCGTCGGTTCCTTCGGACGGAGGACGAGCTTAGGCGCACGGTTCTCGCCGGCGCCTTCGCCGGACCAGACGATGAGCTCACGCGCGCGCTTCTCGCCGGCGCCTTGCCCGGATCGGATGACCTCGGCGGCAACGTGCAGCCCCACTCGACCCAGGGGCGACCCGCCTTCAACGTCACGCAACGACAGCGCATGCCCGCTCAGATCCCCCACGGTCGCCCGCGCGGACTCCACCGCCCGCGCCAGCACTTCGCGGGCTGCGCTTTGCACGTCCGCCCAGGCCTCCTCCAAAGACGAAGCGTCAGCGACTGGATCGGTGAGACGGGGGGCAAGTTCCCTCGCAAGGTTCTTGCCGGCTTCTTCCCCAGACCGGATGACCTCGGCGGCGACTTTCAGCTCCACTGGGCCCAGGGGCGACTCGTCTTCAGAGTCACGTGCCGACGGCACATGGACACTCGTATTTCTCACGATCGCCCGCGCGTACTCCACCGCCCGCGCCCGCACCGTTCGGATCGCGCTTTGCACATCGTTAGTGGCCGCGACGGTCTCGGCGAAGCCGTTACCGACCCTGAAATCGGTACGACCGTCGCGGTAGTTCCGGGCGATCTCCGCCGCGATCAGACGCACCGGATCTTCATCGGAGATACCGTGTCGGCCGGCGGTCTCGGCCGCCGCTCTCATGTACTCGTCCTGCTGCTCAGGAGACCACAGCCCGAGCGAGACATCGGCACGCGCGGGATCGAACCGCGACTGTTTGAACAGCGCCCGCTCCTCCGGGCTGAACCGGGGCGTCCAGTCATGCGCACCGAAGTGCTTACGCGCCAGACGCAACGCGCCGTTGTGGCCACTCCAGGCGATCTCCGCCGCGACCAGCAGAACCAGTTTCGACCGCTCATCATCGTCTAGACGCTGAGCGCCCGGCACGGCCTGCAGGTGATCGACGATCACGGAGGCCTCTTGCATGATCTGGTCATGCGCCTCGGGCGAGAACCGCTTTATCAGCTGAAGCTTCTGCTTCGCGGCGCTCTCGGGGTCCGAGAGGATCTCGGCAAGTTCGTTACCGGCATCGGAACGACCGCCGAGGTAATTTCGGCCGATCTCCGCCGCGATCAGACGCACCTGGGTCTTATCGGCCGGCGAAAGTACCTTGGTGTCATCGTCCGACGAACCCGAACCCGCCTTGGTGCCATCCGCCGACGAACCCGCGTCCGGGTCGACGGGCTTCTTGGCGGCCCAAATCGTGCTGGCGTCTTCCATGAACTGGTCCTCGCGCATGGGGGACCACATGGAAAGGGTCACATCAGCGCGTGCGGGATCGAACCTGGACGAGTCGAACTTCTCCAGTAGCCCAGGCATCTCCTGACGGGGCACGCCGAAGTGGTCCTGGGCGAGACCTATCGCGGCATGGTGGCCCTTCCAGAGGATCTCGGTCCCGACCAACTGCCAGATCCCGGCCATACGCTGAGCGTCCACGTTGTGAGCGCCCGGGAGCACGCTCACCTCGCGAACGATCGCGGAGACCTCGTTGCCGATCTGGCCGTATTGATCCGGGGAACGCTGCTGAAGCATCTCGCGCACCGTGGCGGCGTCCCGCAGGCGATCCGCGCGAATCTCGGGCAGGGGCTGCGGCCCGGCTTGGGCCGGCGTGGCACTGGACGAACCCCCGGCTTCCGTGGCGTTCGCTCCTGATGCCGCCTGCGCCTGGAGCTCCGCTGTTTTCGCCGCGCGTCGTTCGGCCTGCTCCGCTCGAGCCTTTGCTCGTTCCGCTCGTTCCTTGGCTTCTCGAGCTTTTTGCTTCGCGGCCCGACGGGCCTCCTTCGCGTGGATCTCCTTGAGCGCCCGATCGGCATGCTCCTGCGGGGTCAATTTGCGCGGCGTCTGGCCCTTGGCTTTTTGTTCCTCATCGAACTCTGCCTGCCGCCTTGCTCGGTTCATCTCGTGCGCCTGCTGCCACGCCTGCCTGGCTGAGGCCCCGCCAGAACGAGACGATGCCGGAAGCCCGGCACCGGCGTCGGGTCCACCGCCGTGCATGTCAGCCGACGATGCGCCCGGGCCGGAAGTACGCGCGGCCTCACCTGATGAAGAGTCGTCAGACGTCCGCGGGCCGACAGCGGACGATTCCTCCGGCGCGTTGCCGGTGCCGTGGGCCGATGGGGCCACGGCACCGGAGCTCCGGGGGCCGGTACCGGCCTGCTCGGTCACCGTCCCGGAACCGCCATCAACCCCCGAACGCACGCCACCGGACGCCAGCGCTTCCCCGGCGCCCGTACGGGCGCCGGGCGTGGGCGAGCCCGCACCGGCCCCCGACCTCGAGTGACTGTTCACATCTGGCTCGAGCTTCGGCAGGACCCCGCCCACCGAGGTCCTGCCACCACCCGGCGCATAGGTATCCCACCCGTCGAACTCCCCAGCGACGACCTGCGGTTTGCCATCCGGACCAGGCCGCCGCACCCCGGCATGGTAAGCACCGGACTCCACTTGGGTGAACTCGTGGAACGGTGCGGTCACCGACTTTTGGAGCCTCTCCGCGAGCGCAGGCGCGAACGAACGCGCGTCCTTCGCCAGCAGAACCACACCATTACTCTCCCCGAAGTTCTCTTTCAGCCACTTGGCGAAATGCTCCGGACTCATCCCGCCATGGACAGGGTCGTGACCTTTGACGAAGATGTAATTATCGACAGGCAGAACCTGTCCTTCCACCACCAACCGACCGTCCGCCGACCGCCACACAACGGCACCCTGCACGGGCGTATGAGCGGGATCGGGCTCACCAAATTTCCAGGTGCCCTTCGCGTCCGGCCCTGAAGCCGCCTCCGACTCCTCCCGAGCCTTCCTCTGCGCCTCTACCCGAGCCGCTCGCTCTTTTTGCCTCCCGGCCTCACGCGCCTCCTTCGCGTGGATCTCCTTGAGCGCCCGATCGGCATGCTCCTGCGGGGTCAATTTGCGCGTCGGCTGGCCTTTGGCTTTTTGTTCCTCGTCGAACTTTGCCTGCCGCCTCGTTCGGTTCATCTCGTGCTCGTCCTGCTGCGCCTGCCTGGCCGAGCCCCCGCCAGAACGAGACGATGCCGGACGCCCGGCGCTGGCGTCGGGTCCACCGCCGTGCATGTCAGCCGACGATGCGCCCGGGCCGGAAGTACGCGTGGCCTCACCTGATGAAGGATCGTCAGAGGTCCGCGGGCCGACAGCAGGCGACTCCTCCGGCGCGTTGCCAGTGCCATGGGCCGGCGGGGCCACGTCATCGGAGCTCCGGGCACGGGCACCGGCACCAGCGCCGGGAGATTCGGAGTGTCCGGTGCCGGGCCTGGGCTGCTCGGTCACCGTCCCGGAACCTTCATTACTCCGCGAACGCATGCCGCCGGGTGCCGGCGCTTCCCCATCGCCCATACGGGAACCGGACGTGGGCGAGCCCGCACCGGCGTCCGAGCTCGAGTGAGTGTTCACGTGAGGCTCGAGCTTCGGCAGGACCCCACCCACCCGGGTTATGCCACCACCCGGCGTATAGGTATCCCACCCATCCCATTTCTCAGCGGCGGCCTGCTCTTTGCCATCCGGACCAGACCGCTGCACCCCGGCATGGTAATCACCGGACTTC
This sequence comes from Actinoallomurus purpureus, assembly GCF_024055795.1. Classification (GTDB taxonomy): domain Bacteria; phylum Actinomycetota; class Actinomycetes; order Streptosporangiales; family Streptosporangiaceae; genus Actinoallomurus; species Actinoallomurus purpureus. Next base: position 909,240 of record NZ_JAMXMY010000001.1, read on the forward strand.
GCCCGGAAGAACTCGTGGAACGGCGCGGTCACCGGCTTTTGGAGCTTCTCCGCAAGCGCCTGCGCGAACGAATGCGAGTTCTTCGCCAGCACAACAACACCGTTGCTATCCCCGAAGTTCCCCTTCAGCCACTTGGCGAAATGCTCCGGACTCATCCGGCCATAGACGGGGTCGTGACCATTAACAACGATGTCATGGTCACTAACCGAAGAATGCCCTTCCACCACCAACCGACCATCCGCCGACCGCCACACAGCAGCACCCTGCACCGGCGTATGAACAGGATCGGGCGCACCAAACTTCCCGGCATCCTTCGCATCCGGCCCTGAAGCCGCCCCCGACTCCTCCCGAGCCTTTAGCCGAGCATCCCGAGCCTTTCGATTCGCAACCTCACGAGCCTCATTCGCATAAGCCTTCTCAAGCGCCCGATCGGCACGCTCCCCCGGGACCGACGAACCCCCGCCAGAACGAGACGACCCCGGACGCCCGGCACCGGCACCGGGTTTGCCGCCATGCATGTCAGGCGGCGACGCCCCTGGCTCGGAGGAACGCTTGGTGGCGTCCTGCGATGAGCGACCGACATCGTCGGAGTTCCGCGGGCCGACAGCGGACGACCCCTCCGACGCCTTGCCAGTGCCGTGGGCCGACGGGGGCGCCTTATCGGAACTCCGGGCACCGGCACCAGCGCCGGGAGATCCGGAGGGCCCGGTGCCGAACCCTCCAGGCTTCTCGGTCACCGTCTCGGAGCCGTCACCGTTCCGCGTACGCGTGCCGCCCGTACGGGAACCGGACGTGGGCGAGCCGACGCCGGCGCCGTTACGGGCCGGGTCGTTCTTGGGCGAAGAGACCGGCCCGGCCGCCCGCTGAGGACCGTCGCCGCCGCCCGTCGGTGTGGGCCGGCGGGTCCCGGTTTTGTGGCCAAAGGGGTCCCTCGGCTCCTTGCCGAGGTTGGCGCCCTCGCCAGGGAAGCCCTTCTTGTCCGAGGCTTCGGGCGTACCTGTGCCTTCGTCGGCCGGTCTGGACGAGGTGGCGCCGCCGGTCGTCCTGCGGTCCTCAGTGAAGGTCCTGATGACGGTCTCGGTGTTTGTCCTGGAACCGCTGCTCTTGGACTGGTTAGAGGTGCCCTTCCCGCCGCCCGACGAGCCGGGGCCGGCGCCGGAGCCGCCACTGCCGGGTGCCGCAGGGGACTCCTGCTCTACGTGGATGATCTGGCCGGACTTCTCGTCGAACCGCAGTGCACTGGGCGATATCTTCTGCTGCGAGGCCGGGGTGAGCGTGCCGTCCTTGTTGACGAACGGCGTGGCCGTACCCTCGCCGGAAGGCGAGAAGCTGGTGCGCTCGACCTTTTGGCCGTCGGCGGACACCTTGACGACGTCGATCTTCTCGCCGTTGGCCCGTACGGGCTCCGGTCCGCCAGGTCCGCCGCGGAAATAGATTCCTGTTCCCGCCGCTGACGGGTCGGCCTTGGTGCCAGAAGAGACCGACGGAACCTTCTCGAACTTTCCGGTGTAATCGCTGCGGGCGAGTACGGTGGGCGGCTCCGAATCGGGAGTCGCCTTCTCACCGTCGCCGAGCCGGTAAGCCTTGGGCGCGGTGATGATCCGCTCGGCCTTCGCTGATCCGAGCGGATACGCGTCGTGCCAGCCGTCCGTGCCGTCCTTACCCAGGCTGTAGTAGGACTCGTAGTCGTTGTCGTCGCTTTTCACCCCGCCCGCCGGGCGCTGCTCGACGGTCACCAGGTCGATGTTGCCCTCGCTGTCCCGCGCGAGCACCTGCTTTGCGACTTCGCTCTCGGGCGTCTTGAGTGTTCGGTTCGGGGGAGCGAAGGCCCCGTACCTCCCACCGGAGCCGGTCGGCTTGGCGGTGACGGTGACGACGTCCCAACGGCCCTTGGCGGTGTCGAACTTGGCCAAACGTTCGCCGGGGTCGCCGACCGGAAACCGGTCGCCGTTCTTGTAACCGAACCGTGTGTGAACCGATCCGAGGGACTTGGCATTCACGACCCAGTCGTTGGCATCCAGGTGTTTCTCGGTTTTTTCTCCGGTGTACGGGTCGACCTCGTAGTAGCGGTTTGCGTCCGTACCACCGGTCGCTGTCTTGTCCTCCGAGGTCTCCGGTGCCGGGTCGGCTGAGGAGCGCGTTTTGCTTGGCGGTTTGGCTCCTGTAGACCCATCTGGCCGCTGTCCGTGGGAGACCTCGACCAGGTGCCATTCGCCGTTCGCCTTGTTCTCGGCGAAGAGCTGCGTGGTGTGCGCCGTAGGCGCCGGATCCGTCGACCCGGCCGGCCCGGAGTGAACTTCCGACTTGGATGCGCCCGCCTCACCCGGCTCGGCGGAACCCTTTGAGAGCTCGTTAGCGCGACGACCTTCAGCCGCCCTGGCGTGCGCTTCGCCCTCATCGTTCCTGAACTCAGGGCGGTCGACTGTTCGGGCGCCGACCGCTTTATTTTCGTCAGAATGCGCAGACCCTTTGCCGAGCCTCTCATCTTCGCCGGGGAAACGAGACTGGCTGGGGCCATTCTGCCGTGCGCCGTCATCGGCGGCCTTGGCCGAGGTTGCACCGTTCGTCTCGGAACCGCCCGGCTCAGCGGAACCCTTTGAGAGCTCGTTAGCGCGACGACTTTCAGCCGCCCTGGCGAGATCCTTCCCCATTCCCCTGGATGCGACTCTGCCGCCTTCTTGGGCGGCGACCGCTCTATTTCCGGCGTTATTTTCGCCAGAACCCTCGGGCCCGCTGCCGAGCCTCTCGCCTTCGCCGGGGAAGCGGAATTTGCTGGGGCTATTCTGCCGCGCGCCGTCGCCGGCGGCCTTGGCCGAGGTTGCACCGTTAGTCTCGGAACCGGTCGGCTCAGCGGAACCCTTTGAGGGCTCGTCACGACGACCTTCAGCCGCCTTGGCATGCCTTTCGCCCTCATTGTTCCTGAACTCGGGGCGGACGACTTTTTTGGCGCCGGCTGCCTGCTTATTGCCGGTGGGCTCAGACCCACTGCCGCCACGCTCACCCACGCCAGAAAGGGCAGACCCGCCGGCGCCATTCTGCCGCGCACCGTCCCCGGCCCCCTTGGCCGAGGTCGCACTGTCAGCCCTGGGTGCCTGCTCGGCAGGCTTAGGAGTACCGGGGCTCCTGTCGGGCCTATTGGTGCCGCCACCCTGCTCGCCGCCCCTCGACCCCGCCGACCCGCCAGGGTTCGCAGAATTCCGTCCGGGATCGGCCAGACCGGGGTCACCGGCCGCCGCGGGCTTCTCCGAACCTGGTCCGCCGTTACCGCCCGGTGCGTGGCGATTCGCCGGGTCCATGAAGCCGCTAGGACCAGAAGGTTCCGTCTTGCCGCTCGTCGTGACGATGTTCGCGGGCGGCCCGGAGTGGTCCCCGATCAAGGTGCCGTCGCCGCCTGGGCCGCTCCCGCCAGGCCGGTCCGCGTTCTCCTTCGGCCCATTGCCCTGGGCCGGACGCTCACTCCCCGGGGCGCCGGCGGGACGTCCGTTACCGACGGTGCCGGGGTGGTTGTTCCCACCTACGACGGGCCCCTCACCGTGTGAGGTAGGGGGCACACGGACGCCGTCCCCCTCGGGACTCAACACCGGGCTCGACCCGCCCCCGGCTTCGGCTCGCGTGTCTTTCGGCCCCGACCCGGACATGCCAGGCCCGTTGCCCGCCGACCGGCCGGGGTGCTCGCCGGGGCCTGGGGCGGCCGGGCTTCGTCCGTTCGCACCGCCACCGTCATTCCCACCGGGCCGGGCGGCGAAATCACCGGCCGGAGTTTGACCAGGCTTCGGGGGGCCGGCAAGGCCGCCAGAGCCGAAGGCCGGATCGTTGGGCGATTTTACGGGGACGGGGTCCGACGGGCCGCCCGGATGGCTGCCATTCCCGGTGAGAACCTCGTTGCCAGAACGCTGCGTACCGTTGGGTGGCGCCGCCCTGTCGTTGCCCGTGCGGACGAACGAGTCATTGAGCGCCGGTATGGTGGTCGGCTCGTTGTTGAGGCCAAGCCTCGGTGGGTTCGGTGGCAGGACTGCGCCGGGACCGTTCTTGCCACCCCCCGGATTGACGTGCGGCGCGTTCTCTGGGACCTCGACGTGGGGTGTGGCCTTGGGGCCATTGCCGATGCCCTTGGGAGGGGGACCACCCGGAACATCGGGAGCATGGAAGAGGCCGCCGTAAAGGGCACCTCCTCCCACGGTGATGCCCGCCGTAACCGGGTCAGGCGCCCAATGCTCCTTGAAGGCGGCGTGAACGATCTCTTCGGTGCTGAAAGTAAGAGCTGTTTCGACGATCGCACCCGTGATGCTCGCTGAGATGAAACCGTTAACGGTCTCACCGATTGTGCCGAGCCTGCTCAGCTGCGTGAGCACTCCGACAAGATTTTCCACTATCTCGTTAACAGCAGCGAGCGCCCTTCCCAAAAAGCCGAGGGGTAGAATGAAACTAACAGGGATTAGGACGAGTGCGACAATAAGTGCGATATCTTGCTCTTTATAGTACTTTTCAAGAGCGTCTACCATCTGGTCGGCGTAGTAATTGATCGCCCCGCCGATCTGATATGCATTATCACGGGCATCGGCCAGCAGCTTAGTGATGCCGCCGTCCGGGGAACCGTTCCCTCCGGGGTAGGCACCGGAGCCCCACAGCCACCTCATCGAACTAGCGGCCAAACCGCCCCAGTCCATGCCGGCGACCGCGCCGCTCATGGCAATCATGTGTTCATGCAGGGCATCGCCCAGGCCGATCCACATGTTTCCCAGATCGTATATCGCGTCGATGTCGACGCCGAAGGTAGGGTTCACCGCCATCGGAGATCAGGCCTCCTTGACGAAAACAGTCGCCATATTTATCTTCTGCTCCGGCATGACCGGCGCGATCTTCCGCGCCGGACGGCGGGAAGCGATCTCGCTCATGGGATGACGTCGGCAATCATCGGGCCCCAGCGAGCCGAGTGCGGGACGGTCGCCTCGTAGGTGACCTCGACAGACCTACCGGGTGCGGCCGCCCGCACGACGCATGGCCGGCCTCTGTCCCTCACCACTCCTCCGTGACGGCCGTCGTGGTCGGGTCGGTGATGCTCTGTGGCACCCCATCGGATCCGCCACCGTCACCACCACTGCCACCGCTCAGCGCCTGGTAGAACTTGCCGAAGTAGTCGGCGAGCGCGTGCTCGGTGGTACTGAAAAGGCCGGCGACGATCAGCACACCGGCCGCAATGTCATTGAGAACGCCTTTTTCAGGATGCTCCTTGGTGCCGAAGAGCTCCTCTGCCACCGCATTCCATCTGTCCCCGAAATCCTTGGCCTCATCAGAGGTCCTGCCTGCCCACCCCAGACGGAGGTCGCGGAGGGTGTTAATAATATTCGAAAGCGAGTCCGCGACAATCTGGTTATTGTGCTTGATGTTATTGCCATGCGTTACCAGTTCGTCCGGGTACACATAGAAGGAGTCAACGGCGTCGTAGTTTACGTCGGGCATGGCCCTTCAACTGCCCTTCAGGGTCGCGCGACCGGCAACAGGCCAGGATCGAATTTTCGGGTCCGGCCTGAACCGCGTCACATCTATGATGTGGGGACGCATCAACGAACCGGCGGAGTATCATCCGGAGCCCTCTTTAGGGTGGACCACCGGCACTGCGTCAGACCTCGGCCTTGGCGCCATGCCCCCGGCTCGCAGGCGCAATGCCGGATGATCGCTCTTATTGGTGTGACCGTGTCCGCCCGCCCCGTGGCCGCCCGGGTGATGCGCCGAGGCCGGACCCCCCTGCGCCGTCAAGTTCTTGGCGTTGGCCGCTTCCGAGTGCAGATAGTTGTTGTAGGCCGTCTGCAGACGGTTCGCCATGTCGTTAAGTAGATCTTCAAGATCGTTCGATACTCTCACGAACCAGGCCTGCATCTCGTCGTAGGTCGCCGCGGACGGCGTCCCCCACGCATCCTTGACCGCGCGGAACTCGCGACCGGTCGCGGACATGGCTTCGCTGATCGCAGCGTGCTCACGCCTGACGATGCCGATGGCGTTGTGCAACTGCGCCAGATCGACCTTGAATTCCTCGAAAGTCTGCGGTCCGTCCGCCACGAGGGCCCGCCTTCCATCTCGTGCCCTGATCACTCATCCTTCTGGTGTGCGCCCGTCGCTCCCAGGCCTCCGCAGCGACACCTGTCACAAGCATCCCACATCGTGTGGACTCGTGACATCCTTGCTGCTACACAATGTCCACACGGTGGTAGTAGTGGTAGACGCGCCGTCTGCCTCGGCCGGCAGGCCCCGCGAGGATGGGAGCGCAGCGTGGCTAGTTTGAATGACTCCTTGCAAAAAAACGGGAGGCAACCGAAATACGGTCCGCCGTACCAACCCTCGTCAGGCGACGGTCCGCCAGACCCTGACCCGGGCCCAGACGCTTGGTCGCACGTCCCGCAACTCGCGGTCCCGTCACCTTGGAACGGCACTCCCGGTCCCCCATCGTTCAACGACGATCCACCGGGCCAACCGTCGGGGGGCGGGGGCTCAGCCACCGACATACCCGAGTGCTGGCCTATCCGGCTGAGCATGGCGTCGATGCGTGCCTCTCTGTACACGATCATTTCCGAGCTCCAGAGCGCGGTGGCGTTGTACCAGGATGTGAGGGCCAAGGTCTGGGCCTCCAAGGACACCGTCTTCGGCCAGAACGCGACGATCAACCCGTACGCGGCCGGCCAGGGGACCGGATTGGAGTACGCGAACCTGCCGGAGGAGGAGGACAGCCCTATCAAGGCGTCGGCGCAGGCAAGCGCGGCCAGGCTCAACGTCTATCAGGAGAGGGTGCTCGAGCAGATCGCCGACGCCCTGGAAGTCGTCGGGCAGTTCACTGCGGGTGTGGACCGCGCCGGCCAGGCGTACGCTTCGGCGGACCGTAAGGCGAAGTTCCCCGCCCCACCGCCCAACCCGGTCAACAAGACCTGACGTCACAGCGGGCCCAGCGGAAGGCCTTGGACAGGACCACGGTCAGATCGTCCGGGCCGGCTACGGCGAACTCGACCACCCGCTGGGCCTGCTTTTCAGCATGATCTAGCGAGGAGCCCCACCCCTTCAGCTTCAGGGGCGGGAGGAATCGTTTCCCTCGTGTGCGGCGCGTTAGCGCCGCTTAGACCGGTCGTTTCTGGTTTTCCGGTGTAGTCCTTGACGACCTTGAGCGGTGCCCCGCCGCAGGATGCGGCCAAGCAGGACGGCGACCAGAAGTGCTCGCCCACTACTTGGGTGTCAACGGCCACGTGTACGTGCAGGGTGCAGGCGACGCTGCGGCCCGTGTGAATAGCGGGGCTCGGTTCCCGGCGTGGCGACGTAAAGCAATGATATGGTCACAGTCTGTGAAGGTCGTGGTGCAGGTCAAACTGACGCCGACGCCCAGCAGCTAGCTGGGGGCTACCTCCAAACCCGGTCCTTAAGGACCGGGTCAAGTTGACCCATGCGCTGGAACACCTGCCGCGCAGTGTGGCCGTTGCCGAACCGCTCACCGCGCGGCAAGGTCTCGAAATCTCGAACAACCGCTCCACGGTCTCGTCGGCCGGCCGGTCGTCGGACTTCTCCGCCCGGTCCGCCGGCGATCAGCGGTAGACGACGGCGACGGACACGCAGTACGCGGTGGTGCAGTGACTGCTCTCGCGCCAGGGATCTTCCTTCTTCTGCGTCCCAGGCTTGAGGTTCTCGTAGTGGCGGGGTTCCCACCGGGGGCCGGTGGCCGACCAGGTGTCCAGGCCCGTCAGGTCGGGAAGACCTGGCAGCTGCGTGCCGTACCTCAATGCCGGGGAAACCTGCGGGGCGAGCGCGGCCCACTGGACGTCACCGTGCTGGTCGGTGCCCGGGGCGATGGTGATCGGCCGGCCGATCCCGTGGCTGGTGTCGATGCCGCCCCTATCGATGACGTGCAGTTCGAAACCGAGGTAGGAACCGATCAGACCCCGGACGATGTCGTAGTCGGCCGGGCCGGTGAGGTTGATGGCGGAGTCAACGACCTCATCGTGGCCCACGCCTTCAGCATCGGCGATCCGGTGGATCTCCTGCCGCGTCTTCGAGTCCACCAGATCGGGGCGCTCGATCCACCACTTCGTCAGCGCCGCCCGGAGCTGTTCGTGAGTGCTGATGAACGTCTCACGGTCGAGCAGGAAACCGCCACCCATCGTCGCCAAGATCGCGGTGTAGAAGGAATCACCGCCCGGCCTGGTCGGTACGACGTCCAGCCCTGCGAGGGTGGCGGCCTGTTGCTGGGCGTCGTTGAGGACGGCGGCCACACCGGCAGAGTCGCGGGAGGTGAGCCGGGCGCTGCCGTCGATCCGCGCGGCGGCGAACGCCTCGTGCTCGTGTCCGGTTTCGGGCACCACCGCCGCCCACCCAGACGGCGTGGTGGCCCCCCCGCTGATGCGGGCGACCACGATCCGCCGGCCGGCCGGATCACCGTGCTGATGGACCTGCGCGTCGGCGTCGACGACCAGCAGGCTCGCACCGGCATCGTCGGCCAGCGCCTCTCCTAGCAGGTCCACGGCCAGCAGATCGACGATCTGTTCCCAATGCCCCGGCCTTTCCAAGGCGGTCGCGATGTACTTCCACGCCGCACCGGAGTTGACGTGGCGGCTGACCTGGGCGTTCACCCCCCGCAGATCCTCGACCGTGTCCGGGGCATAGCCGAGGTTCTCCTCGACGATCCGCTCAGCCGATTCGAACACGAACGCCGCATGGATCAGCGGCCAGTCCACCAAGGCCGACGCCGCCGCCATGCGCCGGATGCGTTCGGCCAGCTTCTTGCGTAGCTCGATCTCATCGGCCACGCCCAGCAACTCTCCACCGGCCGCCTCGATCGCCGCGCCGAAGAGAGAGCCGCCCCCCAGCGGGACGGCGCCCACCTGCGCCCGCTGCTGACCCGCCCACGCCTGCTGGGCCAGGCTCGGCTCATCGGAGAGCGCATGCCCGGCCGTGACCTCGGAGGTCCCTGCTGCCGGCCCATCGCTGCCGGCCACGCCGGGGGCGGCCAGATCGCCTGCGGTAGAGGGCACCCCCGTCGCCGATGCTCCTTCGGCATCCGCCAGGAGGTCGGCGGCCCCGATCGTGCCGGCGGCCGTTTGGAACGGGCTGCCGAGCGTCTCGGCGGGGATCGTGCGCCCGTCGGGACCGACGGCCAGGGCGAGCCCGTGCACCGGCGTGGCCAGCGAAGGGCCCGGCATCGGTGCCACCACCCGCGCCGGAGCCGAATCGTACGGGTCGAACTCGACGAGCCGAAGACCGCTCGTCGTGTTGACCAGCACCCGTATCCGCAGCCCGTCGATGAAGAAGGCCGTGCCCCGGGCCGGGACCACGCGGATCAGCTCAGACAGGGAAGGCACCGCGACCCATTCGGTGGCGGGTACTCCCCAGCCGTACGGGCCTGGCCGGGCCGCGCCGTCGTCGACGGCCTCGGCGGAGATCCCCGCGGGGCGGATGCCGCCACCAGAGCGCGGGTACAGGGCTTCGGCCAGTTCGGTGACGAAGGTCAGGCCCAGGCCCGTACGAACGCCGCGCCCGTCGGCCCAGGCCGGCGACAACGACTCGGCCAGCTCGCCGACCAGCGTCGTGAGCTGATCCGGTTCCCACTGCCCGGCGACGCCGGACGTGGCGGGTACGGGCGCCCCACCGGGGGTGGCGTGCGCCGCCCAGTGCGCCCAGGCTTTCCTGAGCCGGTCCAAGACGGGATCGGCCGCGTACGCCGCTGCGAGAGCGCCGGCGGGACCCGCCGGGTTCCGCATCGTGGTGTCCGTGGCGGTCTGCGCCGCGACCGTGTCCTCGATCGCCTTCTTACGGGCATCGATCGCCTGCGACAGCCGGACCAGCAGGGGGTCGGCAAGGTTCGGCCCGTTCAGAGCCGAACTCGCCGCGAAGGGCGTGGCCGACGGCGGCAACCCCACCCAGTGCCGTGCCTCGGCCGCGATCGAGGCGACGTAGACCGGCCGGCCGCGCCCGTACCTGCCCACGACACCGCTCGGGTGGACCACACGGACGGCCAGGCCGAGCAGGTTCAGGAAGAACGGCGCGACCTCGTCGGCGAGGCTCGGCCAGAAGTCCGGGTCGGCGATGCTCGTGATGATGTCGCGCAACGCCTGGCCGCTGTCGAACCGCTGATCGATCAGCTTGGTCAGCGCCAGGTAATCCTCGGGGTGAGAGCCCGATCCGGCATGATCACGTTCGGCCGGCCGGGTCGTCCGGTGCTCCTGCTCGTAGATTCTGCGCACCACGAGCCACAGATCGAGGTCCTGAGCCTTCTTGATCGCCTCGACCAGGTGGCCGCGCAGTTGCGCCGCGTCCCTGACGAAAGCCCCGTCGACGAAGACCTCGCCGCCTGCGGCCTGCAGGATTGCGTTGTAGAACCGATCGCGATCAGCGGGCACCTCGGCGAACCGCTTCCAATGGCGCTGGACCCACTGCCGCTGCCAGGCGCTCACCCCCGCCGGCACCGGCCCCTGCCATGCCGACGATGGCTCCGCGGGCCCATCCGCGGGCGCCAGGGCGAGGCCGTGGTCCGTGTCCGGCTCGCGCCGGCCACCGGCGACGGGGGCCGGACGGGTGCCGGCGCCCATGGCCGGCGGCGTCGTCAGCGGCGCCAGTCCCACCCACGCGTCCCCGGACTGATCGTCCCGAGCCACCAGGGCCAGCGTGATCGACTCATCGCCGTAGGAGGTCACACGCCCGTCCGCCGTGGCGACGCGGATGCCGACGCCCAGATAACGGTGCGCGAGCAACGGCCACAGGCGACTGGGCAGCGCGTTCCCGCCCTCCGGATCCTGGATGCCGGCGATGAGCTCCTGCCATACCTCACCGTCCGGCCGCTGGGGTTCCTGCCGCTCCACCCCGGTCGGCGACCCGTCGCCCGGATCCCGGCCTCCCCGCTGCGCCCGGGCGCTTGTGTACGCCTCCGAGATCGACTTCCAGTCGTCGGAATCCGCGGGGGAATACATCCGCTGCACCAGCGCACTCCGCGCCGCGACCGCGTCATCGAACTGCAGCGGAACCCCCGAAGCACGACCCGCGGCGATCAACGCGTCGAAGAAGCCGGCGTCGCCACCGCGCGGACCGACGAAGCTCATCCCCAGGGCGGCGGCCCGGACGACCTGTCCACCGGACAGCCCGGCGAACACCGAGCCCACGCCGGCCGGCAGCCCGAGCCACCGCGACGCTTCTCCGGAGCGCTCGATCTCGACGACCACGACCGACGGGGATCCCGACCCGTACGAGCTCATCCGCCCGTCGGCCGCGACGATCAGCACGCTCAAGCCGAGATACTCGCTGATCAGCGGCGGGGCGACCTGATCGCCCAGTTCCTCCCAGTAGCCGGCGCGAGACACGCTGGCCTGGACCTGCTGCCAGGCCTGCGCCTCGATCTGCTCGGTGAGCCGTGCCTGTTCCGCCGGCGACTCACCGTGACCGGGCTGCGCGAGCACTTTGGCCCGGGCGGCGGAGCGGTAAGCCGTGACCACCTTTTGCCACCAGTCAGCGTCCTCTGCCGGAGGCCGGCCGTCCATGCGCTCGCCGAGGAGGCGACGCAACGCGTCGACGTCGGCGAGCTCCCGTGTCTCACCGCCGACGGTGACCTGGCCGCGGCTCGCCGACAGCACCGCCTCGTACAGTGAGCCCGCCTTGTCCAACCGCAGTCCCCACGACTGCGTCCACCGCACCTGGGCCCAGCGCACACCGGCGGGCACACCACCCGAACCGAACCCGGGCCGGACCGGCGCGTCACCAACCGCGCGATCCGGGCCGTGCGTTGCCGGCGCGTTCGGACGGGGGGTTCCGGACGCCGGTGCCGGCCGTACGGTGGCGTTCGGGGCGAGCGCGGAAGTGTCCTCCGACGGGACGGTCACGTCGGTCCGTTCATGACCGGTCAGCATGAAACCGTAGACGGTGTCCTGCGACACCGATGCCAGCTTCCCGGACGGTCCGTCGAGCAACACCACGGCATTCAGCTGGGCGTCATAAATGGCGTTGAACACATGACCTGTGCCGTCGGGCCGGTACACGCCCACGATGCCGTGCGCCCCCGGCCCCTCCGCGACCAGGAGATCGACAATCTGGTCCGGCCCGCTCAGCCGCCGGAACGGTGCACCGAAATACCGCTCCAGGAGCGAGTCCTCACGCCGCCCGTCCGAAGGCGCCGGCGTGAACTCCTGTCCCGTCGACAGCTTCGTGGCCACCGCCACCGCGACGTTCACGCAGTTGACCAGATAACCCTCCTGACCGGCGTTGAACTGCACCGAGTTCAACGCGAGCAGGTCCGCGTAGTTCCGCTGCAAGAACGCGATCGCGTCCAGTGAATGCTCCGGATAACGCTCCCGCCAGTACACCTCCACCGCAGACGCCGGCTGCCAGCCCCTCGCCGTCGTTTCCGACGGTGCGGGCTCCGATCCGGACACCCCGGTGGCGGTGCGCTCCTCAGCGAGGGAGTCCTTGAGTTCTTCCAGGGCGGTCAACACCGCACTCTCCGCTGAGCCGACGCGGGGCCGCGTCGCGGCCGGTGCGTCCGGGTTGGACTCTTCGGCGGACCGTTTCAGGCGCTGCCCGCCCACGGCGCCAGACCACACCGGTTTCCCGCCCTGGGTGCCGAACGTGCTGAGCGACACCCACCCGTTCGGATCGGCGTTGCTCTCCGCGTCCATGGCCGGGGCGACCTTCGGATCGACCGCGCCCGGTCGGTAGGGCAGCGCGGCGTCTCCGAAATAGGAAGCCGGCTCCATCGACACCCACACCGGCCACACACCGGGGGCAACCTTCGCCCACCGGTCGCGCGGCGGATCCCACACCATAAACCCGACCATCGCGTCCGATATACCCAGATCCCAGATTTTTCGGACGAGTAGCTGACTGATGATGACGCCCGGGTTCTCGCCACCCGCAGAGCTGGGAGACGCACTGACGCCGGGCGACTCCACCCGTACGACCAACCTGCGCCCCCTGTTCGCGGTGACCTGCGCGGCGACATGCTTCGCGAAATCGGTAAGGCCGTCGGCCTGATGCGGCTGGAGTTCCTGCCCGGGGAAGAACTCCAGGTACAGGTGGCTCGACTCCCGGCCACGGAGCTCCTTGATCAGGCCATCGGCCTTCTGGACAATGGTGACCGAATCGGCATAGCCGAAACTGTTTGGCGTGGTCCGTGCGACGTCGGACCGGATGGCCTCGAGCGCCTGTCGGAGCGATCCGGCCCTCCAGTCGCCGAATCGGCGGAAGGCGTGCAGGGCGAGCACCGCTTCCGCAAGCAAGTTGGTGGTCACCTCGCCCTTGGTGATCGGTTCGCGAAGCCGCTCGAAGGCACCGTTAACGGTGTCCAGGAGGACGCGAACCCGCCCAACCAAGTCGTGGCCCTTTGGCCTTTCGCCCAGAGCCTTGACCGCGTCCTTCAGCGCACGGACGTAGACCCTGCCCTCCTCGCTCTTCTCGTTATTCTGAAGCCGCTCCTTGACCTGGTATGCCCACCGCGCGAAACTCTCGGCGGCTTCCGACCTGACCTTGATCTCATCGAGGGTGAGCTCGGACTCTTCCGAGATGTCGCGCCACTCCACGACGATAAGAGGATGCTTCAGGCGCCCGCCGTTGTCGTCCGGGAGGGGGAAGTTCGTACGGACGTTCATGCCCGTGTTCTGATCCACGTACAGACGACGGCGATCCTCGGGCCACAGCAGGTTGTCGGCCCAGTCGCCCAGCGACACGTCCGTCCGATACTGCAGCGCGTAGTCGAAGACATCCCGCGGAGCGGATCTGCGCCTTTCCACCACCCGGAGATCCTTGAGACGTTCTCTACCGAACTCTTTCCTGAGAACTTGTTCGAGCTCGCGCCTGATCTTGTCGCGTTTGCGATCAAGGAAGTCCTGGGCGTCCGGGGAGAGGAGAGACCTGATTCCGGCGAAGTTCGTGCGAAGGGTGCCGAACACCTGGTTCTTTGCTCGGTTGCCGTCGAACAGCTGCGTGTCGACCTGGGCGAAGACATGCGAGGCCAAGATGACCATGGCCTCCCTGAGCGCCAGCACATCCGGCGTGAAGTCCATCGCGGATACGGCATGCTTGTCGACCTCGCTTCCCGTACCGCTCTCGACGAACCAGCGAGCGATCTTGAGGGCGAAACTCGAGCTGAGGTCCAAATACCGGTGCAGGGTCCTATCGGTGAAGAACTTCTCAACGACGACCCGCAGGAAGGCCGAGTAGCCCTCCAACGGGATGCCCACCGAGATCTGCCCGTAAATCGAGTCCAGACCCTTCACGCCGTCGGGCCCCACCATAAGGGTGACGTCGGGATAGTGGAGCTTCTGTCGCCCCCCCTTCTTGGGCGGAAACAGCTCCTTCAGCGGGGTGCCCCGCTGATTCGGCCCCAGCACGCCCCGCCGCCCCAGCAGATCGCGCGGAGGCCGGGCCGTGCTCAACTTCGCGATGAGAGCTCGTTTGTTCGCGAACGCCTCCTCAGCGGAGCGCAGATTGTTCTCGCCTGGCATGATGACGCCGTGCGGGTCGGACACGATCTCAATGACCTTGACATCTACGAAGGTCACCGGCCCTAGGCCGGCCGCCTCTGCGGCCTTCCGGGAGGGGAAGTAGCGTCCCCCGGCCACCGGTAGCGTCCAGGTATCGGTCATCAGCTTCAGGCCCAGATCCGGGTCCTCCATGAGGACCACGTCGCCCTTCCAGGGGTTACCGTCGTGGCGGTGCACGATGACACCGATCTCCAGTTCATCCCCGGCTCTCCCGTACTTCAGGTCAGGTGACGGGTGGAGCAGCGCCTCCACGGTGGTCGCCGCCGTTACCACCTCTTCCTTTTCGGACAGCGGCACCGCATGGCCTGAGGGATCGACGACGATCACCCGTACCCCGGCGAACGGCTCCGCCTTGTCGATCGGCTTTTGCGTCTGCTCGATCGCCGGCGTGACCCTCTCCCCTTCGGCATTCTGGGTCTCGATGTGGAACACCGTCTTGCCTTCGTTACGCAGGACGAACCCATGCCGATGCCTGCGCTCCGATGGCGGTGACGTCAGCACGAACGCTGCCGCGCCGTGACCGAGCTCTTCAAGACGCTCAATGACGGTGCCGAGCGAGGGTTCCACCGGCCGCCAGTCACCGCCCAGAGCGGCCGCGAGAGAGTCCTGCCGCCGCGACTGGTAGAACGCGGAGTCGTCACGCGTGACTTGGGGGCCGAAGAACTCGGCACGCACCTTCTCCATCCGTGCGACACAGTCGGGGGCGTTGCTGCCACCCAGCCCGAGCGCCTTGCCGAGCCGCTTCTCCAGCATCTGGGCCGGGGACAGGGTCGGCTCGAGATCGAGGCGTGCCATCGGCTTCGGCTTCTGGGCGCTACGCGACCCGCCGGCCGAGGACGGGGCCGATTCCTGCCTAGGCTTGGCCGCGTCGCTGTCCAGGGAGAGCGTGAACGGCTTGCGCGTGTTCTGCGCGGCGACGGGCCCATGACGCTCGTCGGCTGCCGTCGGAGTAGGCCGGACGGCCGACGATGGTGCGGCCGCCTCCTGTGCGGCGTCGTGCGTGGGTACTTCGACAGCCGGATGCTCGACCGGCTCATGTTCGACCGGCGGGACGGTCACCAGGTGGCGGTCGATCGAGCCGTCGGGGTCGCGGACGAGCAGTTCGACCGGGATGCCGCGGTCGGCTGCGAGCCGCCGTGCCGTCTCGGAAGCGGTCGCCAAGTGTTCCGCGCGGGTCCACAGCCGTAGTCTCCCAGCGGTGTGCGCCGCGGCCCTCTCGACGACCTGGGCCGCGGCGTCGGGCGGCAGAGTGCCGTCCTTCGCCCACTGGGCGGGAAGCCGGTCCTCGCCGAGCGGTGGTCGTTCCAGGGCCAGATGCGGATCGGCGGCGATGAGCCGCTCCACGACGGTGGCCGGAAGCATGCCGACCAGGCCGTCCTTGTTCGTGACGGTTACGCGATGGCCGTGCGGACCGGTGATGTGGTACTCGGCGTCGAAGACGTAGTAGTCGAAGTCGCCGGCGCGCTGACGGTTGGACTCGACGTAGTCACCGGTCGAGTTCTTCTTGACGCGGACCGTCTTGCCGCCCCTGTCGCCGGCGACGCCGGGATCCAGCAGCGGACGCTCCGCGCCCTCCTGCAACGGCTGGCCGACCGGACGGCCGAGGTCGAACTCGGCGCTGGCGCTCCAGCCCCGGTGCTCCTCGTACTCGCGTTCCGGCTCGGCGGCGTGCTCGGGGAAGTTGAGCGCGGTGTACCCGCCCCGCGTCAGCCACCGCGCCCGGTTCGGCACGAGCCGCACGGTCAGGTGCTCGCCGTTCACGAGCGGGACGCGGTACGTGCCGGCCAGCAGCGCGGCGATGTTGGCGCGCAGGTTGCGCTCGCTCAGCGCGAGGTCGAGGGTGAATCCGTCCTGGGTGCCCGGCGCGAACTCCTCCACGATCGGCTCGACGCCGCGCGCCACCGCCTTCTCGTCGACGCGGCGCCACGGGACCGCCGCGAGCGGAGCCCACGGCGGCAGCTTCTCGGCGCCCGGCATCGACAGCGCCTGCACGTGCTCGGCCAGGACGGTCGCCAGCGCCGAGGGAGCCGACGCCGGCGTGCGCGCGACGACCGGTGCGGGCTTCGTGGACTCGGCGACCGGTGCGGGCTCTGCGGGCTCGGCGACCGGTTCCGTTGACGGCCGGGCCGTCGTCGTGGTGAGGTGCGTCGGCACGAGGACCGTCGCCTCGCCGTCCACCTCCACCGTCGCTGCCGAGGACCGGTCGGACGGGTACAGACGAGGCCACATCCGGCGGCTCTCACCCCGGGACAGCACCTCCATCAGGGTGGGCACGGCGGTCAGGGCCTGCTTGGCCCGCCGGATGAGCTCGTCCGGCGTGTACCGGTGGAAGACCTCGATGCGGTATGTGACCTTGTGCGTGAACTCCTGGGCGGTGTCCTGCGCGGTGGCGCGCCGGATGTCGCGTCCGACGCTGGTCGTGCCCACTTTCGACCGGCTGCCGTGCTCGTAGCCGCCGCTCACCTCAGCGGCCGGACGTAGGCCGCCCGGCGCGGCCGCCGACCGGCCGTGCAGGAAGGCCGCCACCCGGCCGGTGCGGCCACTGCTGCGGGCCTGGCCTTCCTGATCGAAGGCCTGCCCGCCGGTCGTCACCTTGACGTCGGGCCGGGGCCGCTGGTATTCGACCTCTTCCTTACTGACCGTGACGCGGATCCCGGTATGCACGGTGCCGGTCGTCCGCGGGGACATCTTCATGTCGTCCCAGGCGCCGTAGTTCATCCAGTACTTGGCCGGGAAATTGAAGATCTGGCGGATGCCGCCCCGGCGCGCGATGCCGAACTGGGCGCGAATCGCCTCTTCGGAGAACGCCGTGTCCACCGCGCGCACGATCTCCGGATCGGTGCCCCCGCCGAGGATCTCGATGATCTTGTCGCGCACCCCGTCCGCGTCGACGTTCTCCACGTATGCGACGGCCAGTGCGAGGTTCTGGTCCAGGTAGCCACGCTCGCCCTGCTTGGCGGGCAGGTCATCGCGGGCGGGGACAGGCAGGCCGTGGTCCGCCGCGCGGACGTACGGCGCGAGGATGTCCATGCCACGGTCGATCTTCACGTGGCGGGTGACCGCGTAGAACAGCGGTGTGGGCAGGCCCCGGCGCTCCTTGCGCAGCACGTTCCCCTTGGGCCGCTCCGGGAGCCTGCGCGGGCGGCGCCAGCGCACGTACTCGATCGTGTACACCGGGTCGGCGCCGACCAGTTCGCCGTCCCCGCTGTAGGTGCCCAGGTTCAGGTCCAGGCCACCGCCCAGCTCGCTGCTGTGCCGTGCCCACGACGCGTCACCGCCCCCGGTGAGGCCGCCCGAGACCTGGCTGGCCGACTTCTGGCTGGCCGTGTGCTCACCTTCCGCGGCGGGAGCCGCGCCGATCCGCCCGACCCCGCTGAGGCCGCCGGAGACGTCGAGTGTGTCGGTGACCTCGTTCTGCTCGCCGAAGCGAAGATCGGCCTCGGTGTACTGCTCCAGCGTGCCGCCCTTGACCGTCTTCTCGTGCCGGGCGTTGAAGGTCCGCACGCGGATCCTGACCTCCCGCTGCCACCCGTCGCCGGCCGGCGGCAGCGGAACCACCAGGCCCCGCTTGCTCATCATGGCCCGTGCATTCGCCTCCAGGAACGTCTGTGTGCCGACGCGCAAGATCCGCTCCGCCGCGCCGTACCGGCCGCCGGACGGCACGATTTTGGCGAGGACCTGCTGGAACGCGTCCGCCTTCGCGCCCACCCACGATGCCTCGTGGTGCTCTGCGATCATCTCGGCGAGCTGCGTCGAGATCTCGCTGACGCCGATGAGGCCGACCTGAATACCGGACAGGCCCTTCTTGGTCAGGTCGAACTCCTCGCCCTTCTCCTCCCCCGGCCAGGCGCCCAGCCGCGCGACGGCGTCGTCGTCGTTCGGGCGTGGTCCGCGAGACCAGGTCCGGCCCTTCTCCACCGTGACCTGGCCGACCCCGAGCAGCTCGTCCGCCGGTATCGGCTTGTCCGGCAGGTGCGCGTCCGAGACGGTGACGGCGGTCCAGTACCCCTCGCCGGACAACTCCTTTACCTGGGCCGCGACCACGCCTTCGGAGGCCCGCCGGGTCGTGACCGCCAGTGTGTAGGCGGTCTCGTACTCGAACCGGGTGACGTCCCCGGCGGTCCGGTCGCGGCGGTACTCCTTGACTCCCGTGGTGTCGATGACCTTGTGCGTCCAGGAACGCTTGAAATTCAGCTTGAGCGCGTTGATGTCCAGGCTGAACCCGTGGTCCACCCTGACCCGGGCCCGAATGTCGGTGCCGGCGCCGAGTGCGAGACCGGCCTTCTCCTCGGTGTCCATCGAGACGACGCCTTTGCGCTGCGAATCCAGCGTGACGCCGCGCTCGGCCACCGGTTCCCGGCGCAAGGCGCGCAGCTCGGCGTCGAGCGTGACGGTGAAGACGTGGTCGCCGACCGGGATTTCGTGGGAGACGCCACCGTCGATCAGAGCCGCATAGGCGCCGCGCAGTCCCGGCACGCCGAACTTCATGGCCAGCACCCTGTCCAGGTGCTGCTGCTCGGCCGCCGACAGCCGCTTCGCGACGCCCGCCGAGCGCATCTGGTGCGCCAGCGCGTCGCGCACCTCGCGATACGCCTCTTCCAGGCCAGGCGTCTCACGCACGATGCTCCGGCCCAGGCCCATCCGTGCGGCCAGTGCCTTCGGCTCCCGCGGGTGCACCCCACGCCACGGCCGCAACGGACCGCGGACCCGACCGTCCCTGTCGATGACGAACCGCGCCTCCGGCGATACGACCGGTGCGCTGCCTTCGGCGGCGTCGTCGTTCGCGAGCGGCCGGCCGTCGGCGGCGAGTACCGGTCTCTCCGGCCGCGCGCGTATCAGCGCCACGGCCCGAGCCCAGGGTGCCGGTTGGTCCGTGTTGGACTTGTCCAGCTGCCGCAGCAGCGCGTCGGTGAGCTGGACCTGCGGCACGCCGCCGCGCGCGACGAATTCGGCGAGGGCGTCCATGTGGGCCGCCCGCAGCGCCTTGACCAGCTCGGTGCTCTCGTCTCCCCGCTCCTCCGACGCATCGCCCCGGCTCTGCGCCGCTGCTGTCGGCGGCGCAGGGTTGGGCACGTACCCGCGCGGCTCCCGTGCGCCCGTCGGCGACTTCTCCATGAACAGGGCACCGACGACATGGGCCTCGTCGTCCACGACGTACCGCCACGGCGCGTTGCCCGGTCCCTCGGCCCGCGAGACCAGATGGGAGTTCTCCTCGCCCATCAGGACCCAGGTGACGCCGTCGTACCCGAGTTGCAGCGCGCGCCAGCCGGCCGACCACGGCAGCCCGGTGGGCGCCTGCCCGTCGTGGTACTTCGGGGGCAGGGCGATCTCGATCGGCCCCCGCTCGGCCAGCCACAACAGCTCGTCCACGCCGTGCACACCGCCCGGCGGGTACGGCGCGGGCGGGGTGCTGCCGCCGAACCTGTCCCTGAGCCGCTCGGTGAAGGGGGTCCGGCGGCGCGGCGGCAGCGCGGGCGCCCGCTCGGCCCGGCCGGCGGGCACCTCGAACTCACCAGGTCCCACCAGGCCGGAACCGGTGGGCTTTCCGCCCAAGGCCCGGCGCTCGAACTCCACGGCGTGCTCACGGCCGACGGCCAGCTCCCCGAGGACCGGTTTGGTGACCGTCACGTCGCCTCGGTCGGACCGGAGGGCGACGGTCATGAGGAACTCGGTGCGGTACCGGACCAGCCGGTCCTTACGCATGGTCGCATTCTTGGTCTGACCCTCCACGCCCACGGTGTGTCCGTGACCACGGGCCGAGGAGATCTTCGGCACCTCGACGCTGGGGGTGGCCAGATGCTCACCGATCTCGATGCCCAGTGCCAGACCCGGGGTGACGCTCGCCGAGCTCCCGTGCTCGCCGCCGTCGCGGAACATCACGGTGTCCGCGATGTCGTTGCGGATCAGAACTTCCTGTTCGGTCGTCGTGACATAGCGCACCGTGTGCGGCCGGGCGCTGATCTCCAGGTGCCCGTTGAACGACGACCAGCGGGAAACCTCCTCGCTGATCAGGCCCGACACCCAGCTGTCGGTGAGCCACCACTGGCTGCGGTCCTTCAGCGTCTTCTCGTTCAGGTACTCCTCGGCGATCTCCTGGCGAATCTCGTCCACCGCCTTTTCCGGCAGGCCGAGCTCCTCCAGCGCCGCGGCGAGGGCGTCCAGCACTCCGCCGGGGACCGCCGCGTTGACCGCGTGGTCCAGCCCCTGCAGCACCGACGGCTCGACCACCCGTACGGTCGGGTGCCCGTGCCCGTGCTCGCCGAGCCGCTCCTCCGCGGCCGAGGTTTCGGCGGAGGAGGAGTACACCGTCGGGAACGCCAGCCGCGCCCTGCCGGGCAGCACCAGGTCTTTCTTCGCCTGCCGGTCCACCGTCGCCGCGACCCGGATCCGTGAGGTGAAGGCGTGGGTGGCGTTCGCGATGACCCGGTTCCCCGCCTGCACCTCCATCGCGATGCTGCGCCCGGAGGAGTACTCGCGTTCCACCCCGATCTTCACCGATGGCGACACGTGCGACACACCAGCGTTCAACGCCGCCGACACGAACAGCAACGGCTCCACCCGGCCGCCGACCGCGGTCTGCAGTCGCCGCGATTCGCCCTCGCTGTAGGAGGTGTCGCCGTACTTGCTGAAGTAGGTCTGGTAGCCGGGCTCGTCCGGGCCGGCGATCGGCGGCGCGTATTCCAGTTCCTCGGCGGAGAAGGTGAGCTTCACCCGTACGGCCGGCAGGTCCGGCCGGAGTGGCTCGTCCGCGACGATCAGCGCGCCGTGGAAGAGCAGCCGCTCCCAGTTCCGGGGATCCTCCTCCCCTAGCAGCGCGATGATCTGCGTCCGGACCTTGGTGGCCGTCGCCTTCCGCATGCCCTTGGTGACGTCTTTAAGCCACTCATCCACCCGTACGTTCAGCCCGCCGGCCACGGACTTGCGCGTCACTGCCGCCATCGACGACACACCGCCGTCACCGAACCCGCCCTGACGCACGTACCAGGGCACGGACGGCGTGGAAGCGCCCGGCAGGGACTGCGCCGCATCCGCGCGTACGGCGCCGGGGGACTCAGTGCCGGGGGACGCGACAGGCCCGGTGACGCCTGGCTGGTCTCCAATCGAGGTGACGACGGCGGCGTCGGACTGAGGTGGCATCGGGCGCGGCTCATCCGCTGTCGCGTCGTCGGGCGACGCGGTCTCGGCCGGCGCCTCCGCCGGTGCCTCCGCCGACGCCTCGGCCTGTGCCTCCGCCGGTGTCTCGGCCGGCGTGCCGGCCGGCGTGCCGGGGGGCGGCGAGAAGATCGTTATGAACTGTTCAACGGCGGCGAGGTCGCGCGCGGCGGACCGTACGGTCTGTTCGTTCCACTGCGCGACCTCCTCGTCGTGAGACACCGCCGCCGCCCGTAGGTCCCCGGCCAACCCGGCGGCCCGGTTCTTATGGTTGCCTGCGGTCGCCGGGTCACGGGCGGGATCGAATTTGGTATTCCACAGGTCCTCGAGCCGCCTGTACTCCTCTTCCGAGCTCTGGTTCGCGGCGTCGGCGCCCCTGTCGAGCAGCCGCCCGATCTGTTCGTCGATATCGCGGCGTATCTGCTCCAGCTCCCGCTCCGCGTCGGACAAGAACTTCTCGGCGGCGACGGCGCGGGCCAGCAGGTCCGGCAGCGCGGGGTGCGAAGACGCCAGCCGCGCGCGACGCCCGTCGATCTCCTCCTGCAGCGCCTGATCGAACGTCTGCCGACGGTCCCAGGACGTCCGGTAGATCCGCCCCAGGTCGCGCGCTTCGATGCCGAACAAGTCGACGTCGGGGCGGAGGTGTTCGGGCAGCAGCCCCACCTTTTCCGCCTCGTCGGCATCGAAGGTCAGCGGGACGCCCTCGCGCTCGCGTGCCTCCTCGATGACCGGGTCGAAGGCGTGCACCCGCCCGTCCGGACCAGCCCACCGTTGCGTCTTCTTCCCGTCCGGACCCAGTATGTCCAGCCGCACGTATCCGTCCAGCTCATGCGCGATATCCCGGGCCAGGAACACCGGGTCCAGCGCCAGCACGCCGACCTCCGGCGGGAGCTCGGCGAGGGCGCTCTGGGCGTTGTCCGGGTGCAGCGCGTGGACCCGGTGCACCTCATTGATGATCGCGGTGGTCACCTCCGCGACGCTCGTGAGCGTGCCGGGCATCTTCGGCAGCATGTCTTGATAGCGCTGGTAGGTCGCGAGGGTGCGCGGTGTCTCGATGGTCGGATCGAACTGCCGGGCCTGCGCCAGGTCGGCGGTCATGGTGCGCACGGCCCAGGGCACGACCGCCCGGAAGGCATCATCGGCGGAGGCGGCCGCGTCGTAGGTCAGTACGACCGAACGACCGCCGAGCCGCGGCCGTTCCGTCTGTTCGCGGATCCGCCGTGCGACATCCTGGTACGCGCGGGCGGCGCCCCGGTTCCTCCGTGCCGCCTCCACCAGCAGCGGGGCGAGCTCGAACGACGTGCCATCCTGCTTCGGCCATGCCGCCGGCCGTTCCTTCGCTGCTGTCTGAGCCCGCTCGTCGCGCTGCTTGCGCAGCTCCTCCACCTGCGCCTGGCCCAGCATCGCGTACACGTCACCGGTGACCGGATCGCTTCTGTAGGTGCCCTGGTGGGTCCGCTTATTCCTGGGGTTCCAGAAGTGGTAGCGGTACTTTTCGGCCTCCAACCGGAACTGGCCGCGCAGCCGCACCATGAAGACCGGGCCCTGCTCCTTGCCGTGCTGTTCCCGGCGGTAGTTCTCGGTGCCGGCAGCGCCCTCGCCGGCGGACGTCGTATGGCTCTGCGAGGTCGAACCCTCAAGTGTGTTCGGCGGCGTGTGCGGGTGGGTCGTACCGGAGACCGAGCCGCTCGCCTCCGCGCTCATCCGCCAGTGATCCGATGACGCACCGGCCGTGGTGCCGCTCTGGTGCTTGACGTAACGGCCGATGCCGGTGCCCTTGTCGATCTGCGCGATGACCTCGAGGTCGAACAGGTCACCGGCTAGCCACACCGTGGCCCGGTCGGAGGAGTGCCCGGGCACGAACAGGTTCTCGCCGACCTTGTACCGCTCGCCGCGGATCGCCTTCTGCAGGTGGTTCCGCAGGTGGGTGCGTGACAGCCTGGTCGGCAGCGACAGGTTCGAGCGGGTGACGTCGTCGGCCTTCCGGTCGAAGAGCTCATCCAGCAACTTCATGCCCTCAGGGAGCAGGTCGTCCAGGAGCGTTCCGAGAAGATACGCATTGCCGGGCAGCTCCGGCAGCGGTACGAAGTCGCGCACCGGGTGCGGTCCCCGCATCTGGCCCGCCTCGGAGATGGCGCGCGGTATCTCCAGCTCGAGCGTGCCGGCGTGGGACACGGTCTCCGCGGCGCTGTGGTGCGTCCACCGGTCGAACCAGTTCATGAGCCGGTTGTTCAGCGGCCGGCCGGACATCTTCAGCCGCCGTACGCTGACGGTCAGCGTGTGGCGGAACCGCACCTGGTAGTGCCCGGACCAGTCGTAAATGGTCTGCTCGACGGTCGCCTGCTCGGCACGGTTGATGGAGCGGTGATTGCCCCCGGAGAGCTTTATGTCCGCGGCGCCCGAGCCGGTCGGTGGGGGGTCGGCCGGGTTGTCGTCGGCCCCGCCGGCGCGCCCGATGCTCAGGCTGGGGAACGTGAGCGTTTGAGTGCTGTCCCGCGACCGCGTCTTGGACGCCTGCTCGTAGCCGTGCCCGTAGTTCTCGTTGCCGGTCTTCGACTTGAAGTCATGCACCTCCGGATCGGAGGTGAGCACGTAGGACAGCTCGACCTCCACGACGTCCGTCAGGAACCAGCCGGTCGGGTTGACCAGGTAGAACTTCTGGCCGTTCGGAGACAGGGCGTCCTCCAGCAAACCCTGGTCGCGGCCACGGGCCAGCACCGCCTCAATCGAGTCGATGCCGCCCTGCAGCCGGCCGATCATCCGGCCCTTGCCGTCCCAGACCTCCGGGTCGGCCGCGAGGAGTCCGGGCGCCACCTTGTCGATCTGCTCCTTGACGATCCGGACCGTCGACTTGCCGTTGTCGTAGGTCAGGTCGCGCACGCCGTGGTGTCCCAGGAGCCTCTTCTCCCGATCGGCGCGGGTCAGGTACTCCGGCAGCTCCATGGCGCGGAACGCCGACGCCCGATCCTCCAGATCCAATTCGAACGTGGCGTTGAACTTCTGTCTGGTGCCGGAGTCCACCACGGGCAGCGCGCCGGCGGTGTGCAACGCGGCCAGTTTCTCGGCCAGGCGCCGGAGGTCGGTCCCCGGCTCGTCCACGGACTCGGGTCGCCGCCGTCGCTCGCCGGCCCAGCGGATGAGGATCTTGGCGACCACGTCGCCGCTCAGCGTCAGCGATTCGCCATCGGCTGCCTGCGGCTCATAGGTCTTCGCCCAACGGCCCAGCGCGTCGTCGAGCTGGGCGTCGGAGACCGGCAGGACACCGTCCGCATACTGAGTCAGCGCCTCCGGCTCCGAAAGGAGGTACATCATGAGGCGGTCCGAGACTTGCCGCTTCGCGTACTTCTCCGAACGCGGCATCAGCTTGACGTCCTGCAGCTTGGATTTCTTGATCCGCCGACCGATGGCGGTGAGGTCCATCGTGGTCCGGTACAGGTACGCGCGGTTGAAATCGAGCTGAATCAGCTCTGTGCCGCCGGTGCTCGTCTGAGTACGCGACCGGTTCCAGCCCCAGTGCCGGCTGATGTCGAGACCGCCGGTCAGAGAGGCGGGCCCGGCCGACTCGCCGAACGCCAAGTTGGCCGCGTCGAAGGTGAAGCCGGACGAACTGGAGTCGGTCGTGGACGCCTGGCCCAGCCAGAGCTTGATCAGGCCAAGGACGAATTGGTCCTTCGTGGCGTCGACGAACGTCGACTCGCCCATCGTGCCGCTGATGTCCAGCGCCGCCAGGGTGTCGCGCCAGAACCCGGGCTCGAAGAACTGGTCGGTGGTGAACTCGCGGTTCAGGATCTCCTTCAGGTGCGCCCGTAGCTCGATCGTGCCGCCGACCGAATCCAGCCTCTGGTCCTCCGTACCGGCCGGGCCGATCAGCCCCTTGAACGCCGCTCCTGCCGCCGCGCGCATGTCGGTGAAGTCCGCGAAGTAAGGGACAGCTTGGTCGAGCACACTGGTCGGTGTCGGCCCGTCGGACGTCGGGCCGGGCTCGGTCTCCGTGCCGAGCGGCAACAGACGCGCCAGGGCGGTCTGCCCGGTGACCTGGATCGGCTCGGGGTCGCGCCTGCCGGGTCTGATGTCACCCTGGAGACCGGAGTGCTGGAACTCGACGGTCACCTCGTAGTCGCTGGTCAGGTTCCACTCGTCGACGACGCCCGGGTACTCGAGCAGCTCGGGGCGGTTGCTGAGGAAGTTGATCGCCTCGGTGGCGCCGACGGTCCGCTGCAGCTCCAGGCCCATCAAGCCGTTCCTGAACCATTGCAAGAACGCCTTCCATTTGAACCCGATCCCCACCCTGCGGTTGCCGCCGGTCGACTGCCCGGCGGTGTCCATGCCCATCGCCAGGTTGACCGTGTGGAACTGATCGGTGGTGCCGAGGAACTTCGGTTCGGCACCGTCCGTCGGCCGCGCCCTGACCGTGACCTTCGCGGAGTCGACGTCGAGGTCCATGCCCGCGAAGCCCCGCCGCCGGCGCAGCGTGAAGACCATCCCGTCCTGGTGGATCTGGTCGTAAAACGCGTCGAAGCCGCGCTGGGAGATCATCTTCTCCAGCAACAGCAGGTTGTCGAGCTGGCTGTCCAGGTCGTTGCCGTGCTCCCACCACGACCGGCCGGCGAACTCATCAGGCCCGTCCGGAGGCAGGAATTCGCGTTCGCGCAGGAGTGGTACGAGCCTGTCCCCGATCTCCTTGATCGTCGACTCCGGCACCGTGACCAGACCCATGCCGACGCCTCGGCCGGCCGCCAGCTGCGGCGGAGGCGTCTTGTCCTCCGGGTCACCCTCCCGGCGCCCCGTGCCGCGCACCAGTTCCGGCTCGTACTTCACCGTCTCCTGCTCGCCCGGAGGGACCTTCAGTGCCTCCTTGTCCACCGGGAAGCCGTGCTCGAACGCCTCCGGCTCCGGCAGCCGCAGCAGCGCCCGTCCTTCCACGGCCTCCTTGGTCTCGAGCAGATCCGGCCTGTCCCTCAAACCGCCGCGGACCTTGGTGACGGCCTTGTAGGAGAACCGCGCTTCGTAGGCCGTGGTCTGGCCGGTGAACCGCGGCACCACCACCCACAAGCCGGTACGGCCTGCCGAGATCCCATCCGTGTTCGACCACGTCTCCGAAAGGGAGACACTGGGCCCGAGCTTGAGATCCTCGGGCAGCGGGATCGGCAAGTTGAAATCGAGGAAGCCGGTCAGGCCGCTGTTGTGGCCCAGTGTGTGGCTGCCGCTCATGCCGTCGATCCCGGTCCGCACATTCTCCAGATGCGCCTTGTCGCTGGTCGCCCCGGTTCGCAGGCTGCTGGACTCCAGCCGCTCGGCGTGCACCTCCACCACGGCCACCGGGCGTCCGCGTCGCGTTCCGATCCCCGGCCACTTACTCCACTCGTGCAGGTCGAACCGGTAGCCGTGTTCCTTGTCGTTGACCGCCCGGTCCAGGTGGGCATTCAGGTTCCACAGCTTCTGCATCAGCTCTTCGCGGATGACGGAGCCGACTGCCAGCTCTACGCCCTGCTCCTGCAACTGGGCGACGATCCGGTCGAACAGCTCGGGCAGATTCGTCAGCCCCGACGCGAAGTAGGTCGCCGGAAGCCGGTCCGTCTTCACCCCGTCACCGGTCGCGGTCACCTGCTTCGGCGCCTCGCGGAGGTAGTGTTCGGGAATCCACAGCAGCAACCTCTCCGAACTCTCGTTCTGGACAGGGTGCGATTGGATGTCCGCCCATTTCTGGCTCTTGTCCGCCCGAACCTTGAACGACCAGTTGGCGGAGAGGGAGACCAGGGTCGCGTCGACCCGGTTGTCCTCAACGTGGCCGCCCTCGGCGTCGATGGCGTGCGTGCCGCTCCGATCGGACCGGTTGGCCACGCCCGACGCGGTCATTCCCAGGTTGATCGGGAGGGGCGGGACGGCGACCTTCACCGTCGCCGAGGCGCGGGTCGCGCTGGTCGTCCCGGAATGTGTGTCGTTATGCGTGCCGGTGAGGTAGGTCGCGTTCACGCCGTCGTTCCCCACGGTCGGCGGCGTCGTGGACGAACCCGTCGTATCGGCCACGCTGTACCGCTCGCCGGGAGTCAGCGAGACGAGCAGTTCCACCTGCCCGAGCTGGACGAGCAGCCCGCTGTCGCCGGCCCCCTCAGGCCCGGCCAGCAGGTACGGGTAGTTGCTCAGGAGGCGATGCGGCAGGCCGGTCCAGACGTCTTCGTCTCGCGGCACCTCTTTACCGGTCTTGCGAACCGCGTCCCGGAGATCACGGATCAGTTCGTGGAGGTGCGGCAGACCCACCCTGGGTATCCCGATGGACAGCATCACCGGGTCGGGGGCCGGCGTCGCGATCGACGTGGCCTCGGCCGGTGCCGCCGCATCCTCCGGGGACGGTGGCGGACCGGCCGCCGCGTCCGGCCTCGACACCACCGGAAGCTCGGGGTAGATGGCCTTGCCCTCCGGAAGATCCGGCAGGTACAAACGGAACCAGTCGTCCGTGGTCCGTTGCGCCCTGTCGGCTCCGGCGGGCCGGGCCGGGCGTAGAATCCCGGTCTCCCGGTCGAACCGCACGTCGTACGGGGTGGCCACCACCGGCACGCCGAGCCGCTTCGCCAGTGACCCGGCCAGAACGTCGGCGTTCGGCATCCACAGGATCAGCGCTTGGTCCGGCGCCTTCAACTTGATGGCCTCGGCCAGGACGTCCTCGGAAACCTCCCGGTCGCCGTCCACGACCTTGCCATCGCGTACCGAGCCGAACACGATCACCGATTGCTCTGGCGGGTCGAGCCGGTTCCACGTCTCGTCGGAGTCGAACGAGGGCGCGTCGTCCGAAGCCCCGGGCAGCCAGATCGCCACCGGCCGGCTCGCCGAGCCGCCCACTCCGACCCGGATCGCCTTCTGCAGGTTCGTGATGTCCTCGACCTGCGGTCGCTCCTCGGCCTCGCCCGGGATGGCCCCGGTACGGTACAGCTCGTCGAGGTCCCCGGTAACCGTGTCCACGACCTCGGGATCACGTTCCCGAGCCTCCTGGTCGGCCCACCGGACTTTCTTCTCCTGTACGGGCTTGGCCGAGCCTTCGTCGGGGGCCACGGCGCTGCTCGGCCCGCCGCCGCCCCCGATCTCGCGGGGATCCACGGGCGGGCGGGAGCCGCCCGGCGGCATGCCGCCCGTCCGGCGAGGGATATCCAGCCAGTCGGCCAACTCCTCCGACAGCTTACGGGCCGCCGCATGCGCCCGGTCCTTGTCTCCGGTGCCCCTGAACGTGCTGTACAACCGCTCGGCGACGGCGTAGAGGACGCCGTCCTGGAGCTCCGGCTGCACCGCCGTCTTGTCGACCGACGGCAGCCGTTGATGCCACGCGATGGCCTGCCCAGCGGCACTCAGCAAGTCCTCGTAGTTCCACAGCGCGTCGCCATCCTCACGGACAGCCTCGACGATCTGCTTCGCGCCCTCGAACGCGAACTCCAGCAGCGCGGGCCGGTCCTTCCCACGCAGGTCCTCCAGCTCCATGCGCGCGCCCTGGACCGCCAAGCGCATGAGCTCGGCGTCGATCGCCGCACGGGCAGCGACCTCCGCGAACACCGGCGCCTCTTCGGCCGAGGTGTACGCGGCGACCAGGCTCGCGGCCTCCGCCGGCGCGTCTTCCGGGCCAAGGCCACGTGCGTGGATCTCACGCAGCCCGTCCCCGAACACCACGAGATCCAGCGGCCTGACCCCGGTTCGTTCGCTGAGCCGCCCCATGTCGATGAGGCTCATCCCGAGCGATCTCGCCGCCGCACGCAATGCCGACAGCTCGTCCCGCAGCCGCCGTACGTCGCCGTCTTCCGTCCCCTCCTCCTCGATCGGCGGTAGATGCGGACGCGTGAGCGAGATGGAAACGGTACGGAATTCCTTGGCCGTAGCGCCCGCCATCCAGGCCGTCGCGGCGAATGTCCCGAGGTCCCCGCCGAAGATCGAATCGTTCTCCCTGTACTCCTCGAAGATGCGCCGCGCCTCGGGCACCGGGTCCAAGCCGCCCTCGCGCGCTCGCGAGTAGACCGCGCGCAGATCCGGGCCGAACATCCCGATGTGATCCAGCTCCACCCGTGATTCGGAGATCATCCGCGCTAGGTCGCTCACGCTCATCTGCCCCAGCGACGCCGCGACCCGCCCCAACCGCGACAACTCGGCACGGACCACCTCACGGGCGTCGGGCATCCCCCGCAGTTCGACCAGCGTCGGCGTCTGCCGTTCCGCGACGTCGAACGAGGTGAGGACCGCGCGCAAGTCCGGAGCGGTTACGCCCAAGTTCGCGGCCATCGCGGAGAAATTCCGGATCTCGCCGAGACTTTCGCGAGCCTCCGAGTAGTCATCGAACACGCGCTGGACCGCGTCCCGCCAGTCGAAGCCGTCCTCCGCCGCTGCCGCGCGCTTAACACTGATCGTGTGCAGCTCCGGCTCGAAGACCCGGATGTGATTTAGCGCCACCCCGGATATGGAGATCACCCACGCGAGGTCGCCCACGCTCATCTGCCCCAGCGACGCCGCGACCCGCCCCAACCGCGACAGCTCGGCACGGACCACCTCGCCAGCGTCGGCCATCCCCCGCAGATCGACCAGCGTCGGCCCACGCTGATCCGCAACCGTGTACGACGCGAGGACCGCGAGAAGCTCCTCGGTCTCGACGCCGGCATGGTCGGCCACCGACTTGAACCCCTGCAGATCGAGCGCGAAGTCCAGCAGGTCGTACGTGACGACCCCGCGCAGGTCCCACAGGTCCCAGCCTTCAAGCGCCGCCGTTACCTCCACCAGCCCGCGCATGAGGTCGGCGTCGATCCCCAAGCCGGCGGCGATCTCCGCGAACTCCGCGGCGTCCCCATCCGACGCATACTCGGCGATCACGCTCTCCGCCTGCGCGGCGTCCGGCGTAAGACCCCCGGCGAATCTCTTAGTCAGCTCATACGCGAAAACGTCGAGATGCCGCAGGTCGATCCCGGTTCGTTCACTGACCCACGCCACATCGGTGAGGCTTATCGGCGCAAGCCGTTCCGCCGCCCTGCGCAGTGCCGACAAATCGTCCCGGGGCGAACGACCAGGACGTCCCGCGATGAGGACCGCACGGTACTCCTCCGCGCTTGCGTCCGCGTCCGCCGCCAACTCTGCGAATTGAATGAAGTCCCCGCTGAACCACGAAACGGCGTCCAGGTAGTGCGCGAGCATGATCACGGTCGCTCGCACCGGGTCGAAGTCGCCGTTGCGCTCCTGAGACCAGATCGCACGCAGTTCCTGGCCGAACACCCCGATATGGTCCAGCGGCACCCCGGAGTCGCGAACCACCCGCAGCACGTCGTCCGCAGTCATCGGTTTTAGCGAAGCGACGGTCGACCGCCACCCGGACACCAGCTCGTGAAGGTCGGGTGGGGCCATGTCGCGCAGTTGCTGCAGCCTCGATGACCTTTGCACGTTGCTCGAGTCGAGCAACGTGAAAAGGTCATCGGCGTTCAGCTGCGCGCGAACCGCAACCGTGACGAAGTCCCGGAGATTGAGCGGGAAATCATCCTTGAAGGCTCGCTTGAGCAAGTCCCGCGCCGGGTCGCCGTCCGCGGCGGCGTAGGCGTAGATTTCCCGCACGTCGCGGGCGAAAATCCGAAGATTCTCGGGCTCGATACCGATATGCGCATGGATCCATGCGACGTCATGGACCGGCATGTGCGGGAACCCAGCTGCCACCTCCCGCAACCTGGCGAGCGTTCCGTCACGCAGATGCTCCAGTTCATTCTGCTGCATCTGCGTCAGATCCGACAGCCGCAGGCGTTCGTCGTGGAATGCCGTGACCAGCAAGGCCGACAGGTCCTCGGCCGTCAGGGCAGCCCTGACGGCCAGCGACACGATCTCCGGGAATTCTTTGCTCTTGTATCTACCCTCCGGGCCCCACACTCTGAGCCGCGAGACGATACGTCGCTCGTCCCCCTTCTCTGCCGCCCCGTCCACCTTGGCGAGCCGGTCGCCGAAGACCCACAGATCGCGCGGATCGATGTGAAGAGCACTGGCGACCCGGCTCGCCTTGTCCTCGGTCATCGGCGGGAGTTCGCG
This sequence comes from Actinoallomurus purpureus, assembly GCF_024055795.1. GTDB lineage: Bacteria > Actinomycetota > Actinomycetes > Streptosporangiales > Streptosporangiaceae > Actinoallomurus > Actinoallomurus purpureus. The sequence goes on from NZ_JAMXMY010000001.1 coordinate 940,916, forward strand.
GGCCACCTCCTGGATCTCGGCCTCCGACACGGGCGGCCGCTCCCGCAGGCCGACCAGGCGCCGTGCCCGGTTCGTGGCCCACCGCTCCCGGGCGTCGTAGTCGCCGGCGGGGAGCGACAGCACCTCCGTGACCTGCTCGACGACGCCATCGAACCAGGTGACCTCCACCTTTCCGAGAGGCGGCGGGTCCCCGTGTGCGGACTCCGGCAACGCACGCAGCCTGCCCGGCATCTGCCGATGCACGATCTCGGAGGCCCGTTCCGCAGGGCTCCGGCGCACGCTCTCGAAGTGGAGTTGGAGGATTTCGTCGACCCAGAGGAAGACGTCCTCGGGCTGCATCCGCCGCAGATCACTGACCGTGTATCTCGTCTGTGTCTGATCCAGCTGTGCCTGATCCTCCAGCGCCCGGCGCAGGTTCGCCGCGGGGAGCCCGGCCTGGGTGGCGACCGTCACGAAGTCCGCCATCTGGTCGGCCGGGGCGTACCTGCGCGCGAGAGCCCGGACGTTCGCGAGCCGGTCCCCGTGCCGGCGAGTGCCCGACGGCGAGTAGATCTCGCGCAGCTCCTCATCGAACAGGACCAGGTGGCGCGGGTCGATTTGGAACGCGCGGCTCGCCTCGTAGACGTCCTGCGCGGTCATCGGCGCGATCCGGGCGGCGATCTCCTCCAGATCGTCCGGAACCCGGCCGATCAGCTCGACCAGTTCCGCGAGTTGACCCGCGTCGACCGGCCGGAGGCTGTTGCGCACCGCCTCGAAACGCGCCGGATCGAACCAGGAGTACCGCAGCAATCGCAGCGCCTGGCTCTCCGTCACATCGAAGCGTTCCGCCACCGCCAGAACCAGCTCTGCCGGCACGGCGTCCGGATATTCCGGCGGCGGTTCAAGGACGTAAGGGGGCAGCAGCGTCGCCTCGCGCCCAGCGAGCGTCCCCGCGACGTAATAACGTCTACCCTCGTCGAAATAATGTCCATCGTCGCCGATAACAACGAGTGGAACGACATCCGCGTCATGCCCCGACCAACCGGCCGGATAACGAGAGCGAACCTGCCACACATCAATCGGGACACCGAAGATAACCGAGAACAGCTCCGGAATATCTTCATTCGCCTCATTCCAGTACGGCTTCGCATGACGAACATCATCGATATACTCCCGCACCGCACGGACGTCGGCCCGGCGCCCGTCCAAGGGCGGCAGGAACTGCGCAATGATCGGCTTATCGCCCGGCTCGGGAATCGCGCGCTCGAAACTGGTCTGCAGGAGATCCGCCATATGACCACGGACGCCCTCGACCGTCGGCTCGCCCCCCAGGACGTCACGAACCCGCTGCTTCACCGCCGCAGGCGCCTGATCGCCCAGAAGGGTCTGGAAGAAGCCGTCGGTCTTCGGCGGCCTCGTCGAGAAGCCGAAGTGCTCCAACGCGGCCAAGAAATACGGCCACATCAGACGGCTCACATGCGCGTCCAGCTCACTCTGCTCCTCAGAAGTGAGCACATCCACCGCACGCGAAGCCCGAGCCCGCAGCTGCTCCCGCTCCGCCCGGACGAACTCCTCCACCCGATTCAGATACGCCTGCGGATAGTCGAACCGGTAATCACCATCGATAAAGCCGGCGGCGCCATCCGTGCTCCCCCCGTGAGCCGTGGGGTGCGCCTCAGCACCGGCCGCGTGGGCGGATCCGCCGGCACCTGACGTGCTCGGCCCCGCGCTCGAAGCCGCGCTCGAAGCCGGCGCGCCGCCCCGCATCTTCTCCGGCGGGCGGCCGCGGGCGATCTGGTGAGCGATGGCGTAGGCCCTCGCGGGCATGGTGGCGGGGTACGGCACATTCCACGCCTCCAGCGCCCCGACCGCCGCGGTGACGACATCCGCATGGACGGTGCCGCCGGTCCAGCCCAGCGTCTCCCGCTCCTTTTGCAGCGTGTGGTTGACCCAGGCCAACAGGTCGGCGGCGTTTGCGTTGGCGGCCGAAGCCCCGGTGGAGGACCCGGCCACCGCAGCCGGGACGGTACGTGCCTGCTGGGACCCCCCACCGGCCGACGATGTGACGTCCCCGAGTCGGTCGATCGTGCGCCAGAGGATCCGCAGTGCGGGCGAATCGTCCGGAATGGCCAGCTCGGTACGGTCGACCAGTTCCGCCAGCATCCCGGCGATGGGGCCGGCATGCTCGCGCGGATCATCGAGATATCGATCGAGTCGTTCCAGGAGCTGGATGGAGATGCGTTCCGTGATGACGGGTTCGCCGGGAATATAGTGCAGTACCTGGTCCGCGGCCTGGATCTCATCGAGCGCGCGCAACGTGGCGCGCACTTCCCGATTCGCGGTCGTGCTCAGCCTCTCCGCCATTTGCTGCAGACGGGAGATCCTTGTTGGATCATTATGCGCCGATTGCCGGAATGCGAGAGCCGACCGATAATTCCAATTAACCAGCGATGTCAGGGCACTGAAGACGACAGCTACATTCTCAATCGTGTCGGTACGCGCGTAGTGATGCCGTAGTTCCAGCAGCACCAATGGCGCATCCAGTCGACCCTGATCGGTGTCGAGCTCGGAGAAATGGGTGTCGACGCCAAGGGCTTTGTCCTGGTCGATTATCTGGCCCGGCTCCGGCAGCAGGGCATTGTCGAGATAGTCACCGAGGGTGGCATCGCTCTCATCGAGCAGATCACGCCGATCCCAGACGTCGTCGGCCAGCAGCGGCTTTTCGCCTCGCGCCGCGCGAAGCATGGCCGCCCGAATCTCCTCCGCGTCGTCACGCAGGAAGTTCTGGATCGAATCCGGCAGCGCCCGTCGCCATGCCGCCACGTCGGTGCGCAGGGCGATGGCGGTACGGTTCTTGATCAGTCCCGGTTCGTCGGGGCCTGGCGGAAGGAGCGCCGCGATCTGCGTGTACACCACGGCCAGGAAGAACCGGAGCATGGAGGTGTCACGGCCATCCAGCAGATCAATGGTGTGCGGCGAATATTCCGCGCCGAGGTACCGGGCGACCATCTCACCGGCGAACCGGATGCCATCCGAGATCCGCCTCTTCGATATCGGCTGCGACTCGTGATTCCGGGCATACTTTAGAAAGGCCGTTCCATTCTCGAGAGCAACCCCGACAGTGTAATGCATAAAAAGGTAATCAGACTCATCCTCCCGTATGTCGGGGAAAAGGATTGCGTCTTCGGCATCGCTCGAGTAGATGAACTCTTCTCCCGGAAATACCGCCTCAATAGGGGTCCCATCTTCAGATATGCCTCGCATCTGAGTCAGATAATAAGCGACACTAGCAAAGGCTCTCTGGGAATTCGCCCTGTTGTCCTCTCCGGGCAACACGCCCATCGGGGAGGTGACGATCTCCAGGACCGGCCACCGGGTTCGCCGCTCCGACGCCAAGACCTTGCCGGCACTAATAAGGTTTTCCTCGTACCTGTAGAATGTGTCATCCGTTGCCCTATACGCGCTGTGCGTGTCAAGGACGATCTTGAACGTGCCGTCGCGCGCGGTGATCTCAAAGTTCTTCTTGTTCGCGCCGTCACGGAGGTAGACGACTGGCGGGGTTTCCATCTCGAAGCCGATCGCACCGCCCTCGCCGACTGGGAGCGGCATGCCGGCGATGTGGTAGGCAGCCCATCGCGCTCGCGCCCGTGGGTCGCCGGGCAGCCCCCTTTCTGCCTTCAGCTCCTGCAGAGCCGCCCGGACGTCATCCTTGCCGACCTCCTTGCCCGACCGCCCGAGCTCGTCACGCAGCCACTTCTTGGTGTCCTCCACGAGAAACTCACTCGGCTCCACGCCTTCGCGTTCTGCGGCAGCGGAGACAACGTTGTCTTCCTCGTTGCCGAAAAGTGAGGACGCCGGCCGGGTCGCCGTGGCCTGGGGCGGTGCCTCGGCAGGAGTCCGCTCCGGCTCGTCCGGCATCGTGCCGTCACGATTGATGGTCAGGGCGCGGGCGTCACCGGTGAGGGCGGGCATCCCGCTCCCCGGCCGATCCGCGTCGTCCGGAACGGTGGTGACCCTCGATTCCTCGCTCGTGCCGCGGGGATCGAAGAACCGCACGCCCGCGGTGGTGCCGACGAGGGCGATGTGGGTACGGCCACCGTCGAGGGCGACGACGGTCACGCCCCCTTTCGGCACCTGGCCGATCAACGCGTTCCAGGAGGTCGCCTTCGGCCATCGGGTGAGCGGCAGGGTCAGGTACTCGGGGGCTTCGCCGGATCCGATCGCCGTCTCACCGGCGAGCCCGACCAGCTTCTCGACGAGGCTCCAGACCACCTTGTCGTCCGGCGCCTTCCCGCCGGACCCCGCGGCCGACACGACCTTGTCGACCAGCTGACGGAGTCGAGCGGGCGACAGCCCGTCCAGAACAGAGCCCTTGCCGAACCACTGGGTCGCGCCGGGAAGCGTGGCGGTCGACGAGGACCCGTCGCCCCCGGAAACCGTCAGACGCGGCGGTTCTCCCGCCGCCGCGCCCTGACCCTGCGTGTAATGCGATGCGGACGAGGCCTCGACGAGCATGACCTGCACGCAGGAGGCGTCTTCCGCCGTCCCGCTATGGCTCGACTTCCGCCAGCCCGGCATGCTCACTCGTCCTCGTCCAGCACCGTCTGGACCACCTGCGTCGGTGTTCCGCGGCGTACGAGAGCGCCTCGTCCCGGCGGGCGCTCCACAGCGCGCTGGTCTCCGAGCAGCACGCCCTCCCGGTGGTCGCCGGACAGCACCAGGCCCGGCGCGCCGAGCTCGCGCAACCTGTTGATCAGCGGATCGGACATCAGCGCGCGGGAGCTGCCGCCGACACGCCGCGCCAGCACCACGTGGAATCCGAGCTCACGGGCCTGGGTGAGGTAGTCGGCCAGCGGTGCCAGCGGCCCTCGCGACGTGGTGCCGGTGACCAGGTCGTAGTCGTCGACGACCAGGTAGAGCTCGGGCCCGGTCCACCAGTTGCGTGCCCGCAGGTCCTGCGCGGAGATGTCCGGTGGCGGCAGCCGTTCCTTGAGCTTTTCCACCAGCTGGTCCACATAGGCGGTCGCGTATTCGACGTCACCGGCCTGTCCCCCGATGTAGGTATCGGGTATCGCGCCAAGGAGGCTGCGCCGGTAATCCACCACGATGAACCGCACGTCGTTGGCGGACTGCCGCTCCACGAGGCCACGCGTCCACGCGCGCAGGAAGGAAGTCTTGCCGGCCCCGGAGTCGCCGAAAACGAGGAAGTGGGGCTCGTCGCCGCGCAGGTCGAGCCCGACCGGCGCGAGGTCCAGCTCACGCACCCCGATCAGCACCTCGCTGGGCGCGGGCTCGTGCACCGGGTCCGCACTGTTCGCCGCGGCCCTGGCGGCCGCCTGCAGGTCCGCCACCGACACCTGCTTCGGCAGCGTCCGCAGTCGCGGAGCGCGTTCGCCCGGCCAGGCCAACGCGATGTCGGTCACCACCGCTTCCTGCGCCTTGTTGAGGTCGTCGGTGGTCGGGGCACCGTCCATCCGCGGCAGCGCCGCTTGGAAAAGGAGACCGGGCGGAGCGATACCACGGCCAGGTGCGACCGTGCGCAGCAGCTTGGCGACCTGCCGGTTGGTCTCGGACTCCGCGGGTTCGTTCAGCCGCAGCTCGATGCGTCCGCGGATGTTGTCGCGCAGGTTGGACCGGATCTCCTGCCAGCGGTTGGCGGTGACGATGAGGTGGACGCCGACGCCCAGGCCACGCGCGGCGACGTCCGTCACGAGCGCGTCGAAGTTCTCGTCCGCGACTCGTACGGCGGCCCAGTTGTCGATCACTAGGACGACGTCGGCGGCACCCGTCCCGGCGGGCAGGCGGTCCTCGTCGCGCAGCCGGCGGAAGTCGCTCATCGAGGAGATGCCGAGCTGCTCGAACAGTCGCTCCCGCGCTCCGACGAGCTGGTGCACCTCCGAGAGCGCGCGGCGGGTGCGCTCCTCATCGTGGCGTCCGGCGACACCGCGGACGTGCGGTGCGTCCCGCAGGCTCGCCAGTGATCCGCCGCCGTGGTCGACGCAGTAGAACTGCAGTTCCTCTGGGGTATGGGTGAGCATCGCGGAGATCAGGGCGGTGCGCAGCACGGTGCTCTTGCCGGTCTGCGGAGCGCCGGCGAGCGCCAGGTGGCCATGAACGCCCCCCAGCTCCAGGACGAGCGGGTACTGGGTCTGCTGGGCCGGCAGGTCGACGACGCCGATGGGGAAGCTCAGCTGTCCCTGCGGCCAGCTGATGGCCTGAAGTCCACGGTCGGGGGTGTCTACGTCGACGATGCCGAGCACGGCGTCGAGCGTGATGTGCTCCGGAAGCGTCGGCAGCCACACCTGGTGCACCGGTGAGCCGTACCGGCGGATCTGCGCGACCACGACCTGCATCTCGGTGCGCTCCCCTACCGCCGCACGTGGGGAGATCGTGGGCGCGTCCGCGGCGGACTCATCCCGACCCTGGTGGGGCGTGCGGAACGTGAACGGGACCGGCGGAAGTTGGGGGGTGGCGCTCAGCTCCTCCTCGGACGGATCGTGGTACGGGGCGGACACATGTGCGACCCGGAAGCGTTCGTAGACGGACTCGTCGACCTTCAGGTACGCCGACCCGGGAATGCTCGGCAGCCGGTAGGCGTCGGTCGTGCCGATGACCGCCCGGCTCTCAGCGGCGCTGAACGTACGCAGGCAGATCCGGTACGACAGGTGCGACTCCAGACCCCGAAGCCGCCCCTCCTCCAGCCGCTGCGTGGCCAGCAGCAGATGCATGCCCAGGCTTCGCCCCACCCGGCCGATCTGCACGAACAACTCGATGAAGTCCGGCCGCTGCGACAACAGCTCACCGAACTCATCCACCACGATCAGCAGGTACGGCAACGGCTCCAGCGGCTTGCCGTTCACATCGGTCCCACCCGCCGCCTGCCGCAGCTGATAGTCGCGCAGCGAATCCACGTTCCCCGCGTCGCGCAGCATGCGCTCGCGGCGCTGCTGCTCCCCGTGCAGCGCGGCCCGTACCCGGTCGACCAGCGCCAGGTCGTCGGCGAGGTTGGTGATCAGACCCGCCACGTGCGGCAGCTCGGTGACACCCGCGAACGTCGCACCACCCTTGAAGTCCACCAGCACGAAGCTCAGCAGCTCCGGCGAATGCTGCATCGTCAGCCCGGTCACCAACGTGCGCAGCAACTCGCTCTTGCCCGACCCGGTCGCACCCACCACCAGGCCGTGCGGCCCGATACCGCCCTGAGCGGACTCTTTCAAGTCCAGCATCAGGTCCTCGCCCTCGCCGGTCACGCCGATCGGTATCCGCAACAGCGCGTCATCGTCCGGCGCGCGCCAGCGCGTCCGCGGGTCGAACGTCGCCAGGTCCGGCACTCCGAGCATGTCGGGAAGCGAGATGGTCCGCGACAGCACCTCTTCCCGCTCGCCCGACAGGCGCAGCGGGGCGAGGTAGCGGGCGATCTGCTCACACAGCACCGGGTCCCCCCGGTCCGCCACGGCGTCCTCGACCGCGCTGTGCAACGCCGGAGAACGGCTGGTCAGTTCGAGACCGCCCGCCTCATCGAGGCGTGCCCGGACGTCGACCCGTTCGGGCTCCTCCTTTTCCTTGCCGACCAGGCACACCACCACGAGACCGGTCTGCTGCCCCGCGGCGTGCAGCAGGCGCGCGACCAGCGGTGTCCGCGCCCAGTCCGCGTCCGGCCGGTACCCGTCCAGCACGACCACCAGACGGCGTTGCGGGCCGCTGTCGCGGAGGGAGCCAAGGCGGCTCGAGCGCTCCGCTTGTGCCTCCTGGGCCTGGGTGAGCCAGTCGTCCAGGTAGTCGGCGAGCCCCTCGAATTCCTTGGCGACCAGTGGTACCACACCGGCGTCCGCGCCGCGGGCGTCCTCGTCCTGCGTGTGCGGAAGCCACTTGGCCCACTCCCAGCCTTGCGCCCCGTTCGCGCAGACCGCCACCGTGACATCGTCCGGCGCGTGCAACACCGCCAGCTGGGTGAGCAGCGTACGAGCCGCCGCCCGCGTCTGCTCCGCCGGGCCGAGCAGGCTCACCACGCCGGAGCGCCCCAGATCCAGCCAGGCGGGTTGCCCGCCCACCGTCGCGTTGGCCGCGACCAGCGCCTGGGCCGCACGCTGGGACTGCTTGTCGTACTCGGCCAACGGGTCGTTCTGCCCGGCCTCTTGGAGCTGCAACCCGTGCGGGCCGTGCCCGACACCGAGCCGCAGCTTCAGGAAGTCATCGTCGGTGCTCCGCCGCTCCCACACACGCCGGCGACCGGCCGCGATCGCGAACAGCCGCTCCGGGCTCGGATGGGCGAACGCGCTCGCCACCCGCTGCATGCCCGCGACGACGCGCGCCTGCCGGCGTACGTCGGCCAAGTGCTCGTTGAAGCGCTCCCGCAGCCGATCGCGGGAGCGGCGGTTCGTGCTGCTCGTCTGCCAGCGGACCGCGCCGGTGACGCCGACGGAGACCACCACGAAGCAGATGCCGAGCACGACGAGCCACGGCTTCCCGTACGTCACCATGTAGGCGGCCATGCTGATGCTGCTCAGCAATGGCAGCAGCAGGTACAGCCACGTCGAGGCGCTGTTGCTCTGGGGGGCCTGGGGCGGGGACGCCAGCTTGACCTGTTGCGCAGGCACCTCCGGCGGCATCGTACGGGCCGGGCGGTGAAAGGCGATCCTGCTCATGCGCCGAGGAAGGTCAGAGCGGGGGTGAGGCGATGTGGCACGTCGCGGTCATCCAGTTCTGCAGGTCATGCCGAGACGCGATCGGGACGGAGCCCGTCACCACGTCTCGGTGTTAGCGGTCACGTCGAATTCCGTGATGCGCGGTGGCGGAGACTCTGGCTCACCGTTATGCAAGTCTGGCTCACGATTGTGGAATAGTTGTGGATTTTTTGTGGGGGCATTCTTGAATTTCCGGCGAGAGCCGACATGATCCGGGTACGGGCTTGCGCGGTGCTGAGCGGGCTTTACACTGCTGCTCGAACTTCATTGCCGGACGGGGGACGGCGTGGCGGCTGAAAAGGCGTGACGGCAGCGATGGCCGACATCCCGGCTCGGCTTACGCCTTTCTCGATGCCTTACATGTTCCAGCGCCGGCACGCCTGTTCACTGACTTCGCCACCCGATCGACACCCTCACGGAATGGCGGACTTTCTAAGGAGGACCGGGACAGTGGAGGAACCGACCTCGGATGCGCCGGACGGTCCGGCGCGACCGAAGCTCGCACGTGCACTGACCGCGAGCATCCGCAGACAAGGTGACAAGGGGACCCTCACCGGCCGGATCGTCACCGCCGGCCTGGCCGTCGCCCTGACGTGTGCGCTGGCCATAGGCATCGGAGCGGTGGCCACACACACCAAGAGCGCGGCCGCAAAGAGCCCGGACGCGGCGGCACGGCGCTCGCCGACGACCTCGCCCTTGGCGAAGACCGTGCCCCCGTCGGGCGCGCCCAAGACGTACACGACGGTGCCGGCGGGCCCGGCAGGCCCGGTCCCGGTCCCGGTCGGCGCCGCCGCCACCCGGCCGAAGGTCAAGATCTACAGCAGGACCCCCGGAAAGCGCGCAGGCACGAAGACGATGTCGGCGGCGGAGACGGCGGCGCAGAAGGCCGCCGCGACCAGGACCATCGTCAGTTACGCCGACGGCCGATGCATTGACGTCACGAATAAGGGACAGACCGGCGTCCCACTACAGACCTGGGACTGCGATCCGGTGGTCGACTGGAAACGGTGGACGTTCTACTCCGACAACACCATCCGTTCCATGGGAAGGTGCATGACGGTGGCCGGTGGTTCGGCCAATGGAACGCCCATCGAACTGGCTTCCTGCAACGGCGGCGCGTCGCAGCGCTTCGTCCTGAAGAACTCCCTCGACCTGGTCAACATCGCGGCGGACAAGTGCGTGGACGTCAAGGGCAAGCAGACCGCGAACGGCACCCCGCTGCAGCTGTGGGATTGCGGTGGTACGTCCAACCAGAAGTGGCACACGGGCGCTTGACCGCGTCGAGAGACCCGATGCGCCGGACGATATTCGAGTGAACTGCACGCTGCGCCGGGCTCGTCCTGGCAATCACCACGAAAGGTGGACGTCATGGCCGCCGACCAACCTGGCGCGAACGTCGGTGGTGTGACCTACCAGGTCACGCCCGAGTATCTGGCCAATGCCGCAACGAGCACCGACCACACCGCGGCGGAGATCGACGTGATCCTCACGCAGATCCGGGCCTACGTGGTCAACCTCGAGGCCTCCTGGCGGGGCGTCGCGTACAACACCTTCCAGACGCTGATGGCCGAATACGACATCTACGCCAAGATGCTGCACGACAGCCTGACCGGCATCGCCTCCGGCCTGCGCGGCAACTACGTCAACTACACCGAGTCCGAGCAGACCAACATCAACAATCTGCGTTCCCTGGACGCCGGCCTCCCGAAAGGCAACCACACCGTCCCCCCGGCGCAGCTGGGCTGAGCCGTACGCCAGGCGGTGCATCCCCGGCGTCCGAGCGTTTCCACACGGAGCGATCGGCCGCCTCCCCCCTAAACGCCAAGGAGTCCTCCCATGGACGGCATCGACCACAGCCAAATGTTCGTTAGCGCCGGCCTCGAGGGCGCCGGCGCCTGGATGAACAACCAGGCCGCGCACTGCTCCGACGAGCTCGCCAGGTTGAAAGCCCAGCTCGCCCCCCTGCAGGAGGCCTGGACGCTGAGCAAGGCGGCCGACTACTACCAGGGACTGCAGCAGGAGTGGAACATCGCGGCCGAGGGCCTGTTCGGCCCGGCCGGTGTGCTCGGCCAGATCGCCCATGCGATGAACGTCAACTGGGGCAACTATTCCGACGCCGAGTGGTCGAACATCAGGACCTGGCAGCACTGAGCGGCGGCTGCGGCGCCGGATGAGCATGATGTGAGGAATCGTACGTGGATGATGAACGGTGCCGGATCACGGTGGTCGGCATGCGACGGCGTGTCGATCTCGCCGTACCGGCGCGCGCCCCGATCGCCGAGTACGTGCCGAACCTGAGTCGGCTGTGCGGCCAGGAGACCGACGAGACACTCCCGGCCTCGTGGTCGCTCGCCCTGGCCGGGGCCCGGCCGTTCCCGCCAAGCATGTCGCTCCTGGAAGCCCAGGTCGTCGACGGGGCGACGCTCTACCTACGGGACGTTGTCGAAGGCGAGACCGACGGGCCGCTGGTCACCGACATCGAGGAGATCGTCGAAGAGGCGGCCGGGCAGTGGGACCGCTGGAACGGTCGTCACCGCGCGATGACCGTCATCGGCGTCGGCCTCGGCGGGTTCCTCGCGGCGCTGGCGGTACTCGTCTTCCAGGCACCGACCGGTCCGCTGACCGGGCTCGTCGCCATCGTGGCCGGCTTCGGGTTCGCCCTGCTGGCCGGGCTCGCCACCCGTCGCGGCTGGGCGATTCCGGTGCCGCTGCGGGTCGCCCTGGCACTGTCCGCGTGCCCTGCCCTCGCGCTGGCCGGCTATACCCTGCCAGGGGCCGGGGACGGGGCCGGTGCGGCGATCGCCATCACCGCCGGGGCCGCCGTCGGTGCCCTGGCGGCCGCGCTCGCGCTGCCGCACGAGGCCACGCTGGCCGTGGGCCTGCTCGCGGCGGTGGCGCTGCCGGTGGCCATCCTGATCGCGGCGGTGGGGGCCGACCTCGTCGAGAGCGCGGCCGCGGTCGGAGTCGTCGCGCTCCTGATGCTCAGCTCGGCGGCGGCCGCCGCCGGACGCCTGGTCACCCTGGTCCCGGCGCGGGCGAATCCGGGCGCGTCCCCCGACCCCGTCGCGGAGACGGCGGAGACGATGAGGCGCGGCCGCCGGGTCATGATCGCCTTCGCGCTGGTCTCCTCACTGGTCTCGGTCGCGTCGCTGCTGGTCCTGACCGCGTCGGACGACCCGTTCGCGATCATGCTGGCGCTGTGCCTGAGCCTCGCCCTGCTGACACAGGCAGGCCAGAGCGTCGTCCCGGTGGCGGTCATGCCCGGCATCGCGGCCGGTGCCGCCGGGCTCGTCGCCCTGGCGATCCAGGCCCCCGTCCACCTGCTGCACGCGACGGCGCCGGCGCCGGCGCTGATCGTTTGCGGCCTCGCCGCCGTCGTTCTCGCCGTGGGTTTGACCCTGGCCACCCAGCCGGCGAAGACGCTGGACGAGCGCCCGTCATGGCTGGCCACCACCGGCCTGCTGCTGACCGTGTCCTCCGCGCCGCTGGCGGTGGGCGTCTTCGGCGTGTTCCAGTACCTCGCGGACGTCGGCGGGCGGCTCTGACCGGCGGCCGGCACGGAGCCCGCGTCGCCGTGGTGCCCCGCCGCCCGGCGGTACCGATGAAGGGTGGCGGCGGGTGAGGAGGTTTCGGGGTATGAACGCGTTCCTGCCGACGGCATGGTGAAGCTCGGCCGGCAGCGGGTGGCGCCCGGAGCGTGGGGCGCGCACCGGACGGTCGGCGCGGCCGTGCAGGCGGCGGCTGACGGAGCCGCGGTGTCCGTGGAGCCGGGCGTCTACCAGGAAGCGGTCGTCCTCGACCGGGACGTGACCATCGTCGCGGCGAAAGGCCGGGGCACCGTGCGGATCGTGTCACCTCACCGGCCCGCACTCACCCTGCACGGGTGTGCGGCGACCATCCGGGACATCACCTTCGAGGCGCCCTCCGGCGAAGAGGTGGCCGTCCTGCTCCGGGGCGGCTCTCCCACGATCGAGGGCTGCGAGATCGTCGGCCGTGTCGAGGTGACCGGCGACGCGGAGTGCACGCTACGCGAATGTGACGTGCGCGACGCGACGTACGCCGGCGTTCACCTGACCGGAACGAGCCGGGGAGTGATCGAGGAGTGCACGGTACGGTCGGTGGAGGGCGACGGCCTCCGGCTCGACGACTCCGCCGGCGTCGAGTGCGCGCGTACGACGGTGGAGCGGGTCCGCGGTTTCGGCCTGCGGCTGGGCGGCACTGACGGCGGAGTCTTCACCGACTGCCAGGTCAGCCGTTCCGAGGACGCTGCGGTGCTGGTCGAGGCGCCCGCCCAGCCCGTACTGCGCCGATGCGACATCCGCGACATCGGTGCCGAGGGCGTACGCGTCGAGGGCCTGGCGAAGTGGGCGCACAGCGCCACCCAGGTGCTCCCGTCCGAGACGCCCCAGAGCGGCGAATCGGCCGGCCGGGAGGAGACCCGTGTCCGGCTGGACGGGTGCGAGATCACACGTGTCGCAGCCGAGGGGGTCCTCGTCCGCGGCGATTCCGGCGTGCTACTGAAGGACTGCCACGTCCGCGACACGAAGGAGTCCGGTGTCCTGGCCGCCGGTGTCTGCCAGGTGGAGCTGGACGGCGTACATGTGGCCGACACGCAGGGCACGACTCTGGTGGTCATGGAGTCCGCCCGCGTCCAGGCCCACCGCAGTGTGCTCACCCGTGCGGCGGCGAACGGCGTGCACTGCAGCGGTGACGGCGTCGTGACGCTGACCGACTGCGAGGTATCCGAGACGGCGTTCACGGCCGTCCATCTCGGCGGTGCCGCACGCGCCACCCTCAGCGACTGCCGCGTTCGCGAGACCCCCGAGCACGGCATCCGAGTGCGAGAGCAGGCCGACGTGCTGGCCGAACGGGTCGACATCGAGCGGACCCGGATGGCGGCCGTGAGCGTCGAGGACGCGGACGCCGTGATCCGCGAATGCCGCATCAGCGACGTGGACGCCGGCGTCAAGATGACTACCCGGCATCGCCCGCTCATCGACGACTGTGAGATCTCCGCCGTGTCCCGTACCGGCGTCGAGGTCGGGCCGGGCACCGGCGTCCTGATGCGGGGCGGCAGTGTGCGGAAGACCGGCTCGGCCGGCATCTTCCTGGACGAACGCAGCGACGCCTGGATCCAGAACGTCGAGATCGCCGACACCGGCGGAAGCGCGCTCGTCGTCTGGACCGGCGCCCGGCCGCAGGTCCGCCATGTCACGGTCTCCCGTTCGGGGAAGAACGGTCTGTACGCCGCCGATGGCGGTGGAGGCGTCTTCGAGGACTGCGACATCTCCCACACCGAGTTCCCCGCGATCTACGTCGGGGCCGAGGCCACGCCCACCCTCCGGCGCTGTGTCGTGCACGACACCAAGGAGGACCTGACGCTCGTCGAGGGCGCCATTCCGGTATTCGAGGAGTGCTGGACCAACGACGTGGTGAACGCCACTCTGCCGACGACGACCCGCGGCGAGAAGCTCTCCCGAACGGCCGGGGGCCGGGGCGCCGGCGCCTCCGGACGCCGGCCCGAGAAGGCGGAAAAGGAGGCGACGGACAGTCTCCCGGACCTCCTGGCCGAGCTGGACCGGCTCGTCGGACTCGACCGCGTCAAGCAGGAGGTCAGCGCGCTGGTCAAGCTCATGCAGATGGTCAAGCGGCGCGAGGAGGTCGGGCTCTCGGCGCCCCCTCTGTCCCGGCACCTGGTCTTCGCCGGCAACCCCGGCACGGGCAAGACCACAGTGGCCCGGCTGTACGGACGCATCCTCGCCGCACTGGGACTACTGGAGCGCGGGCACCTGGTCGAGGCGGACCGCGGCGATCTGGTCGGTGAGTACGTCGGTCACACCGCGCCCAAGACGCAGGCGGTGTTCCGCCGGGCGCTCGGCGGCGTGCTGTTCATCGACGAGGCATACTCACTCGTGCCGTACGGGCAGAGCAACGACTTCGGCCAGGAGGCCATCTCGACGCTGGTCAAGCTGATGGAGGACCACCGCGACGAGGTCGTGGTGATCGTGGCCGGCTACCCCGGGGAGATGGACCGGTTCGTCGGCTCCAACCCTGGGCTCGCGTCGCGTTTCAGCCGGATCCTGACCTTCGATGACTACGCCGCCGAGGAACTGGTCAGGATCGTGGAACAGCACGCCGGACAGCACGACTACCAGTTGGCCGGTGATACCCGCGAACGGCTGCAGGAGTACTTCGATGACTTCCCGCGCGGCGAACGGTTCGGCAACGGGCGCACCGCCCGCCAGGTCTTCCAGCGGATGACCGAGCGTCAGGCGGAGCGGGTCGCGGAGATGCCGGAGGCCACCACGTCGGATCTGACCGAGGTGCGCCCGGAGGACCTGCCGCTGGACCATGTGTGACGGTCCATATCGCGATTCAGCTCGGCGGCGTAGGCACGGATGAGGTCATGGGACCAGAACCTGTCGCGGCCCGAAGCGGTGACGAGCCGGGTGCGCACCAGCTCGCCGGCGGCGTCACGGGCCGCACTCGGTGATACGCCGGCGAGGCCGGCCATCGCCTCGATGGTGATGTCCGGTCCGGTGTGCAGGGGCAGCAGCCGGAAGATCCTCGCCGCCTCCGCGCTCAGCATTCGGTACGACCAGGAGAACACGCTTCGTACGTCGTTTTCGAGGTTGTCGTCGCTGAAGCCGTCGAGGCTCTCCGAAGAGTCGCGGAGTTCGGCCGCCACCCGCGACAGCGGGTATTCGGGGTGGCTGACCGCTCGCGTGGCCACGATCGCCAAGGCGAGCGGCAGCCGGCCGCACCGCTCGATGATCTGCTTGACCGCGTCGATCTCTCCGGCGGTGCGCGACTCCCCGATCCGCTTCGCGAAGTACGAGAGTGCTTCTCGCGGAGACGGCACCTCCAGCGTGAGCAAGGACGCCCCGTTGGCGGCGGCGAGGCCGGTCAGCCGGCTGCGGCTCGTCACCACGACCATGCAGTCCGGCGTTCCAGGCAACAACGGCCGTACCTGTTCCATGTCGCGCGCGTTGTCGAGGACGACGAGCACCCGGCGTCCGGCGAGGACGCTCCGGTACAGCGCGGAGCGCATGTCCGTGGACGCGGGGATGTGCTGCGGGGAGACGCCGAGCGCGTCCAGGAAACCGTGGAGCACGTCGTTCGAGTCCGAAGTAACGCAAGCGGGGCCGAATCCGCGCAGGTCCGCGTAGAGCTGCCCGTCGGGGAACTCCGCGGCGACCCGGTGCGCCACGTGTAGGGCCAGGGCGGTCTTGCCGATACCGGGAATACCGTCGATCGCCAGCACGCGCAGGGTTCCGCGGTGTTCCCGGGGAAGGCCCGTTTCAAGGGCCTTCGCGCGTCCGGTGAAGTACGGCAGGTCGGGAGGAAGCTGGGCTGGCCTGATCAGGGGCACCGGCCGCGTGCCGTACGGGGTCGCGGCCCCTACCGGCCGGGCGGATCCGGAGCAGTCCGTACGTTCTGCCGGGTCGTCCCGGGCGGCCTGCTGACGCAGGACCTTGTCGTACGCGGCGCGCAACTCCGCGCTGGGATCGACGCCGAGCTCGTCCGCCAGCCGCAGTCGTATCTCCTGGTACAGCGCCACCGCCTCCGCCTGCTTGCCTTCGGCGGCGAGCACGAGCAGGTGTTTCGCCTGCAGTGCCTCGTCCAGGGGGTTGCGTCCGGCGGCTTGGCGGAGGGCCGGCAGCACGTCTTTCGCGCGCCCGCATCGCAGGGCGCTCTCAGCCGCCTCGCAGACCACCGAGGAGTACTCGTGTTCGAGCATCACGAAGGCCGGGTGCGTGCTCGAGGCGGGTTCCAAACCCTCTGCGCACCGCCCCTGCCACAGGCCCAGCGCGGTGATCAACAGCCTCAGGGCCGCTGCCGGCTCGTCGGCTTTGACCGCGCGGCGGGCTTCTTCCACCTGCTTGCGGAAGTCGAGAAGATCGAGGGAGTCCGCGTCGACCTGAAGCAGGTAACCGCCGCCCTGCCGGATCAGCCACCGCCCGGGGGACCGGGACCGCAGGCACGGCTCGAGAAGACGGCGCAGCACGCCGACGTACCGATGCACCGCGTTGGCCGCACTGGCCGGTGGCCTGCCGTCCCAGAGCAGGTCGACGAATTCTCCCATGCTGACCGGCCGTCCGGCCCGGGCGAGCAGGATGGCCAGGATGAGGCGTTGCTGCTTCGGCCCGAGCGGCAGCTCGCTACCGGCGCGCCAGGCCCGTACCGGCCCCAGCACGGAGAACCGGACGGTTTCGTTCGCAGATTCGCGCTGCGCCGTCGCCGACGATGCCCGTTCCGCGGGGACCGTCATGCGCTTGGTTCGGTCCAGGTTGGGACCACCGCGGCCTGACCATGACGAACGCCGTCCGCGTCCACCAGATTCCACATGGTGACGTCCTCGATCCAGAAACGACGACCGGACTTCGCGACACGCAGGCCCCGGTAACCGGTCACATGGCCGCTGTCGCTCGTGGCCTGAAGCAACGCGTTCCGGTCGGTCTGGTCGGCAGATGCCGCCGACAGCCAGGATGGCATGCCGACGAACTCCTCCCAGGAATAGCCGAAGCGCTGCTGGGCCGTCCGGTTGGCATAGGTGTAGCGCGGATCGGCACCGCCATCGTGGGCCAGCAGCCCGAACGGCGCCGACGTGTACAGCCACTCGGCGGCCTCCTGCGGCGTGGACCGGGCGACTTCGGACAAGTGCCTGCCGGTGAACCTGTGGTAGCTGGACTCGAGCAGGTCGGCGAACCACGGATCCAATGGTGTCGATGCCACAATCACACACTATTTCACATCTTGTCCGGAAGACGACGCGCTACCTACGTGGACCGGGCGGCAGGCCGCACGGTCGGCGCGAGCGGCCCGAAGCCGACATATCACCAGGCAAGGGGCACCGATCGCCGCACCCCATCGGAGTCCCGCCCTCCTGCAACGCCCGTTCTCACACTGTTCGCTTGTAAGGTTGGATCGCACACGCCAGAAACACACTTTGTGTTGTATTCAAGGCAGCACACACCGCGTCGCGCCGCCATACAGCCGGCGACGTGAGCGCACCCCCGAAAAAAGAAGGGCACATCATGCGTTTTAGGTCCCTGGTCGTCAGCGCCGCCGCACTCGCCTGCATGTCGCTCACCGCCGGAGTCGCTCACGCCACTCCGCCCGGTCCCGGGATCACCGGCAAGATCATCGCTCAGACCACCGACGGCGGTAAGGACTACATCCTCCGAGAGATCACCATTCCGGGGGGTCAGGCCACCGGCTGGCACTACCACGACGGCACTCTGCTCGCGTACGTCAAGAAGGGAACCCTGAGCCACTTCGACGCGACCTGCAAGTCGGATGGGGTGTACCGGTCCGGGAGCACTTTGACGGAGCCGTCAGGCGCCAACCACGTCCACATCGGTCGCAACCTGGGTTCCACCGACGTCGTGCTGGACGTCCTCTACATACTGCCTCACGGCGCGCCCCTGTCCGAGGACGCTCCTAACCCCGGCTGCGACTTCCAGTGACCGGTGTCATCGGCGCTCACGTGGACCGTTAAGTGACCCGCGCCCGACCGTTCTGCGGCTGAACGCCGCGAACCGGCTTCGCCATCCCTTCGGCGAGGGCGAAGCCGGTTCGCAAGTCGGGCGTGAAGTTCTCGGACGGGAAGTGTCACAACCGCCGCTGCTGTCTGGTCGTTTCCGGTGACGGGCCTTCCACCTCCGCCGGCCGCGCACGAGTTCTCGGTCTGACCTCTCCTCGGCGCGCGCACACCGCCCGATCCCCCAGTTCCGGCGGACGCTCCGGCCGACCACGAAGAAGGACGCACGATGCTCCGAGACACCGACGACCACTCCAGCCTCGCAGCGGCCATCATGTCGTTGAGCGCTGAAGCCGCCCTCCTGAAGGATCGCGTCCAGTTGCTACAGCAAGAACTCGAGCATGTCGACACCCGCATAGCCTCAGTGTCAAACTCACTGCGCGAACTGAGCCGGTCGGTCGAAGACGAGAGCATCCATGGCGAATTTGCACAGAACGGTTGAGCACCGTGCGGCGGTCGCGATCCGCGAGAACCCAGCGGACGATCACCACAGATCAGCCCCCAACCCCGGCAGCCCGCGCGCTGAGCGCACGGCCTGACACCGTGTTCCCCGCACTCTCGCGCAACAGTTGCTTCGCCAGGGGCGGATTGGTCACACGATCCACATGTTCAGGGCCGCGACAGTATAGCCTGTATCCCGAGCAGGATGTGAGAGGGGCACATGGCCTTCGTAGCGCACACGGCGCAGAACATTGAGAGCACCGCGGAGAACCTCCAGGAGGAACTGCGTCGCCTCCAGGCCCAGAAGCAGGCCCTGGAGAGGGAACTGGCAGCGGTCGTCG
Source organism: Actinoallomurus purpureus (assembly GCF_024055795.1). Lineage (GTDB taxonomy): Bacteria > Actinomycetota > Actinomycetes > Streptosporangiales > Streptosporangiaceae > Actinoallomurus > Actinoallomurus purpureus. The sequence goes on from NZ_JAMXMY010000001.1 coordinate 959,905, forward strand.
CTCACCTCGGCTCGGTGCAGAAGACCCTTGACGCGCTGCAGGAGCTGATGCTCACCGTGCCACCCGCCGGCCCCACGACCACCGCCGGGGACCGGATGGGAGAGCAGCAGCCGACAGCACCCACTCCCGAACCCGGACAAGAAGACACCGGCTCCGCCGGTTCTGAACCACCGCCACGGCCCACCCGAGGCGACCCCTCCACGCCGGGAGCGTACGGCCAACTCACCGAACAAATCTTGAGCTACTTCGCGACCATCGGCGATACCAACGTCCGCGCGCGGGACGTCGCCGCCGCTCTGGGACGTGACACCGACGCTGGAAGCATCAACGCAGTTCGTAGCACACTCGACCGTCTTGCCAGCGGCTCCCGTATCAAGCGCACCGGGCGCGGGCTCTACTGCGCCAACCTTTCGTAACGCTCGCGCACGATACCGTGCCGGCCCGGTGGCGCGACCTCGGTAGGCTGGGCCGACCAGCAACGGACGGCGTCGGGCGGGCGGTGTATGCGGGCGGCAAAGCCGGGAACGGACAGCGGGCTCGACCAGGCCGCCTCTGTTTTCCTGAAGTTGCGTCCGCACCTGTTCGGCATCGCCTACCGCATGCTCGGGAGCGTGGCGGAGGCCGAGGACATCCTCCAGGAGGTCTGGCTGCGCTGGCAGAAGACCGACCGCACCGTCGTGCTCGACCCTCCGGCCTTCCTCGCGCGGACCACCACCCGTTTGGCCATCAACGTCTCCCAGTCCGCCAGGGCGCGACGCGAGACCTACGTCGGGCCCTGGCTGCCCGACCCCGTTGACACCAGCGTCGATCCCGCGGTGGGGGCCGAACGCGGGGAGGCACTGGAGCTCGCCGTCCTGCTCCTGCTGGAAAAACTCAGCCCCACCGAACGCGCTGCGTACATCCTCCGTGAGGCGTTCGACTACCCGTACGGCGATATCGCGGACATCCTCCAGCTCAGCGCCGTCAACACCCGCCAGATCGTCAGCCGCGCCCGCAAACGCCTGTCCGCCGAGCGGCGCGAACCTGTCGACCCGGCCGAGCACCGGCGGCTCTTGGAGGCGTTCCTCGCCGCCGCCCGGGCAGGCGACGTCGCCGCCCTCGAGAACCTCTTCGCCGCGGACGCCATCAGCTACACCGACGGCGGCGGTATCAGGGGGGCCGCGAGGATCCCCGTGGCCGGCCACACCCGCGTGGCGAAGTTCATCGTCGCCTTCGGGCCACGCGTTTGGCCGGGCGCGGAGCTGGCATGGGTGGAGGCGAACGGAAGCCCCGGCGTTCTGGTCTCCCGCGACGGCACGGACGTCGCACTGCTGACCATCGAGGCTCTACCGCAGGGCATCCACACGCTCCGGTGGGTGATGAACCCGGTGAAGCTCGAAGCGTTCGGACGCTCGCGTGGACGCGCAGGTGCCCGCGATGTCACATCAGAGGGATCTACCCGGTCGTAACCGATGGACGGCCGCAGTGGCCGCCATGCAGTGCCGGCCGGGCCGAAGGCGCCGAGCAGGCCTACCGTCATCGTCCAGTGCCAACGGCCCACCCGAGGGCAGATTGAGCTCCCGACCTGGCGCGCCGAGAACCGAAGGGACAACCGCAGCGACAGCGCCGGTGTGAAGATGATCGACACGAGCGGCACCGCGTCGGAGCCCTTGACGACGAGATGGCCAGGCGTCTCCCGCACGCGACAGAGCGAACTGGAGTTCGCCGCTACGGAGCGTTACATCGATGATGTAACCGTTACGCGTTACACCCCGAAGCAGGCCGACTGACCCCGAACGATCCGGAGTACTCCGCACCCCTACCCTGGCACGCGCTGATGGACTGTTTCCGCTGCTCAGCCGACGGAAGCCGGGATGGCCTCGGGAAACTCCGAGTCTTCGTAGGGTTGGATCCAGGCCAAGGCGGGAATCTTGTCTCGGTATCCAGCGTTCACGTTAGTACGAACGCAAGCCGTCTGGGAGGCACGTCACGATGGCCGAGCGCGCACTTCGCGGCACCCGACTCGGAGCCACGAGCTACGAGAACGATCGAAACACCGACCTGGCCCCTCGTCAGGAGGTCATGTACGACTGCCCGAAGGGCCACCGGTTCACCGTCATCCTGGCCGCGGAGGCCGAGGTGCCGATGACCTGGGAGTGCCGGAGCTGCGGCGCCACCGCCCTGATGGTCAACGGTGAGATGCCCCAGTCCAAGAAGGGGAAACCCCCCCGCACGCACTGGGACATGCTCATGGAGCGCCGCACGATCGAAGACCTTGAGGAGGTCCTGGCCGAGCGATTGGCCGTGCTGCGCGCCCAGCGCAGAAGGACCGCGTAACCGAACGCCGAACGCACACGGGCCGTGCCGTCAGCCCCTCGACGGCACGGCCCGTGCGTGTTCAGCGCCGGTCGCCCTCCCTGTCGTCCTCGACGACCTCTCCGCGCACGACCCGCGGCCCCGGATCCGGCTCCGGCCCGGGACCCGGCCCGTACACACCGCCCAGGTCCCCGAACCGCAGCCCGCTCCGCCGTCGCGCCGTCGAGACCCGCCGCGCGATGAGCCGCGACAGCAGTCGGCGTACGAGCGGCCGCGTGAACGGCAGCACGAACAGGAACCCGAAGAAGTCCGTCACGAAGCCGGGCGTCAGCAGCAGCACACCGCCGACCAGCACCAGCCCGGCGTCGGCGAGCTCCCGGTCGGGCATTCCCCCGCCGCCGAAGGTCTCCTTCAGCGCCCGCCACGCCCGCCGGCCCTCATGCCGGACGATCCACGCCCCCAGGAGGCTCTCGGCCAGCAGCAGCGCCACCGTGGGCCAGCCGCCGATCAGCTCGCCCACCTGGATGATGACGTAGATCTCCAGGACGGGCAGCAGGAGGAACGCGAGGAACAGCACCACAGGGAGCATGTCTCCATTGTGGCGTGCCCGACGGGGCGTTGACCGACGTGGACGAGGGACGTGTTCGCCGCGTTGAGAGTTCCCGGTTCGCTGCGGGCGGACACGCCCGCGCTCGGGCCGCGTTTCGTCGCGATTCGCCTTCGGCGCTCTGCTCGAGGCGCCGGCCGGCGCCGGCACCCCGGTGGCGATCACCGCGCTCATGCGGATCACGCACGGTGCCCGTCGCGCCGGGGCCCGTCCCGGCGGAGCAGTTGGCGGTGATTTGAACACCGCGCCGGCGTAGTGCCCCAGGCCCCGGGTACCGGTCCCTATCGAGGGAACCGCAGGTCAACGGGGGGTTAACGATGTTGAGGCTCATGCGCCGTGCGGGCATCACGTCCGACATGATGTACATCGCCGGCTTCGGGTCCATCCTCGCGTCGGTCGGGACGTGGGCGCTGTCGATGCGAACCGAGAAGGCCGGGATGCACCGCGCCGACCACTGGGGGATCTTCGTCGGCGAGTGGGCGCCGACATTCTTCGCGGTCGGCGTCGCGCTCCGGATGGAAGAGGAGTACGGCGAGGAGATGCCCGGCGAGAGGGCCGAGCGGATGAAGCGGCGCGCCCGGGAGGCGATGCCGGTCGGCTGACCCGCGCGTACGCCCGGAGAAGATCACCGGAGTCCCGGTTGGCCGAGCTGCCGCGGCTCGTCCGGCCCATGACGCCCCTGCCGAGACGGTCGCTGCCACCGGATGAGGACGAGTACGGGTGGGAGCTGAAGTGGGACGGCGTCCGGGCGGTCGCCTACGTCCAGGGTGGCGGTCTGCGGCTGACGTCCCGCAATGACAAGGACATGACGCGCTCCTACCCGGAACTCGCCGTCCTGGCCCGGATGCTTCCCCGCCCTGCGGTCCTCGACGGTGAGATCGTCGCCCTGCGCGACGGCCGGCCGAGCTTCGCGACCCTGCAGAACCGGATGCACGTCCAGCGCCCTGGCGAGCGGCTCATGCGGGCGGTGCCCGTCCAGTACTACCTGTTCGACCTGCTGCACCTGGACGAGGAGTCGCTGCTGCCCCGGCCGTACACCGAACGGCGGGACCTCCTCGACGGGCTCGGTCTCGACCGGGAGCCGGTGCGCGTCCCGCCGTGGTGGCGGGGCGAGGGAGAGAGCGTCTTCGCGGTGGGCCTGGCCCAGGGCCTGGAGGGCGTCGTCGGTAAGCCGCTGCGGTCACGCTACTACCCGGGACGGCGCGGGCCATGGATCAAGGTGAAGAACGTTCGTCACCAGGAGGTGGTCGTCGCCGGGTGGCTGCCGGGCGCGGGACGCCGCGCCGACATGATCGGGTCCTTGGCGCTGGGCGTCCACGACGAGGGCCGGCTGCGGTACGCGGGCAATGTGGGGACCGGCTTCAGTGAGACGGACCTGCGGGACCTGGCCGCCCGGCTCGCGCCACTCGCCCGCGACGCCGACCCGTTCGATCCGCCCGCTCCCCGGGAGGTCGCCCGCCGTGCGCACTGGGTCGAACCCGAGCTCGTGGGCGAGGTGGCGTTCGGCGAGTGGACCCTGGACGGCATTCTGCGGCATCCCAGCTGGCGGGGCCTGCGGCCGGACAAGAAGCCGGAGGAGGTCCGCCGTGAAGACCCGGCTTGATGGCGTTCTTCCGGCGTGTCCATTTGCGGGATCATGGTGACGAATCGAGCGTTCGGCGCTTTGCTCGGCCAAGGCAGTCAGAATTTCCGGTCGCGGTCAGAGCCGGGTGAGGCGGTGCTGGACCTCGGGGTCGTCGGAGAGCCCAGGGCGGAGCGTCACGCCATGGCCGGGGGCGCGGGACGGCCGTATCGACCCGTCGTCGATCTGCGGCAGGCCGGTGACGAGATCGGCGTACCACGTGCGCAGGAAGGCTCGTACGGTCTCCTGAACCAGCCCGTTGGGCTGGCCGGCGACGAGATGGACGCATGCCGCCAGGGTCACCGGGCCGGTGCAATCGTGCGGGGCCAGCGGCACGCCGTAGGCGTCGGCGAGGACGGCGATCTTCCTCGCCTCGGTGATGCCGCCGGTCCACTGCACATCCACCGTGACCACATCGACGGCGCCCTGGGTGAGCAGCGGCAGGAAGCCGCGCCGCCCGACGCAAGTCTCACCGGTGGCGATGGGCACGTCGGTCTCGGCGGCCAAGTGAGCCAGTGCGTCGACCGCGTCAGGACGCAGCGGGTCCTCCACCCAATACGGCTGGTATGGGGCGATGGCGGCGAGAATGCGGGCGGCAGCCGGCCGGTTCCACAGTCCGTGCAGCTCGACCATGAGGTTCATCCGCGAACCGACCTCGGCCCGGATCGCCTCAAGGACGGCGAGTCCCTCATCGAGGTCGGGTGTGGTGATCTCGGTGCCGCCGGTCCGCTCTGCCGCCCGGTCGAACGGCCAGATCTTCATTCCGCCGATGCCTTCGTCGGCCAGCTCGCGGGCGAGGCGGCCGGGATCGGTGAGGAAGGCGCGCAGGTCGTCGTAGCGTTCGGTGTCGTGCAGGCCCCAGTTGGCCGACTCCTGCCGCGTGCTGGTGCGGACATAGCCGGGGCCCGCGCAGGTGTTGTAGATCGGGACGGCGTCGCGTACCGCCCCGCCGAGCAGGTCGACCAGCGGCAGCCCGGCGGTCTTGCCGAGCAGGTCCCACAGCGCGATGTCCACGGCACCGTTGCCGCGGGTCTCGGCACCGGCGCCCTGGTAGCCGACGTAGCTGGTCAGCATCCGGGCACAGCGCTCGGGGGTCGGGTCCGGCAGTCCGAGCAGTACCGGCGCGACGGTGTCGTGCAGGTACGACTCCACCGCACCGGCCCCGTAGAACGCCTCGCCCAGTCCGGTCACGCCGGCGTCGGTATGCAGCAGGAGCAGCAGCAGGTTGGGGTGGACGCGGGGCCGCAGAGTCTCCAGCGCGACGATCTTCACGCGAACCCTGCCTCCCGGCGGATGACGGCGTCGATGTTGGAGGAGCTGACGATCTCGGCCCCGGTGTCGTAGTCGCGCGCCGGGTAGCCGGGATCGAGTTCCATGGCCAGCAGCGTGGCGGCGATCCAGCCCTGGGCGTACGGGTTCTGTCCGAGGGTGAAGTCGATCGTGCCGCCCTTGATCCCTTCGAGGATCGGGTTGACGAGGTCGAAACCGCCGACCGCGAACCGCCGACGGATGTTCTGCTGCTTGATCCACGCGGCGACGAACTGGTGGTCGACTCCGGACATCGACCAGCCGGCGATCCGGTCGCGCTCCTTGCGATACTTGGCGTCGATCTTTCCGAGGGCCTGGGTCTGCTCGAACGAGCTCACGAAGTCGTCGCCGGCGAAGGATGTCCCGTGGGCCTTGTTGTAGGCGTCGATCCCCCGCTTCATGCCCTGGATCCGCTGCTCGAGAGCGCTGTTGCCGGGATCTCCGTTGCCCAGCACGATCAGGCCGTCCTTGCGGCCGAGCCGCTGGGCGTACTCGCAGATCTGCTGTCCGCACAGCTCGCCCGCCGGCCCGAAGTCCTGCCCGACGAAGGCGAGGGAGAGCTTCTCCCGTCCGGCGCTGGCCACGTTGGACAGCACGATCTTGATGTTCTGCTTGAGCGCACGCTCGATGTTGGCGTCGAAGGAATGGTCGTCGATCCGGGTCAGGATGAGCCCGTCCGGGCGCGCGTTGATCGCGCTCTGCTGCAGCTCGACGGTCTTCTGGATGTCCAGCGCAGGAGGGCCGGTGAACTGGGTCTGCCAGCCGAGCATCCTGCCGGCGTTCAAGAAGCCCGCCTTGATCGGCTCGAAGAACGGCGATCGGTCGTGCGCCACGAAGATGACCTTCTTGCCGCGCTGGAGGTGTTCGCCGCCCTTTGACGCGTCGGGCTTTTTCTCGCTGGCGCATGCCGCCAGCGAGCCGAGCATGCCGAGCGCCGCGCCACCGACCATGGTCCGGCGGGACATATCCGCGTTTGTCATCATGCCTCCCTACGGGCCGGCGACCGTCGCCCGACCAGTGTGTTGACCATCACCGCGGCCAGGATGAGCATGCCGGTCGCGATCTGCTGCCAGTTGTTGTCGATGCCGAACAGCACGAGGGCATTGCTGATCACCCCGGTCAGCACCGCGCCGAGAAACGTGCCGAACAGGCTGCCTCTGCCGCCGAACAGGCTCGCGCCGCCGATCACGATGGCCGCCACGGCGAGCAGTTCGTAATTGGTTCCCGTGGTCGGGGGCGCGTCTCCGAACTGAGCGTTGATGATGACGGCGGCCAGCCCGGCCAGCCCGCCACTGATGGCGAAGCAGATCGTTTTGACTCGTGCCGTGGGGATGCCTGCGTTGGCGGCCGCCGACCGATCGCCGCCGGTCGCGTAGACGTGATATCCGAAGACCGTCTTCGCCAGGACGAAGCCGCCGACGATCATGGCACCGACCATCCACAGCGTCTCCGCGCTCAGGTTGGGCAGCGGGTAGCCGGCGAACAGTTTCTGGAAGACCGGCAGGCGCGAACTGTCCACCGGCATGCCGTCGGCGACGAGCAGGGCGAAGCCGCGCAGGATCCCCATACCGGCGAGCGTCACGATGAACGACGGGATGCCGAGCCGTGTGGTGATCAGACCGTTGACCGTCCCGATCCCGACGCCGATGATCAGGACCAGCGGCACCGCCGCGCCCACCGGAATGCCGACCCCCGTGACGAACGTCGCCAGCGTCACCGCCAGGAACCCGTACAAGGATCCGACCGACAGGTCGATCTCACCGGAGATCAGGACGAACGTGACGCCCACCGCGATGATCCCGAGGATGGAGATCTGCTGGGCGACGGCGAGCAGGTTCGAGGTCGTCAGAAACCGATCGGCGAATAGCACGCAGGTGACGAAGACGCCCACGGTGGCGGTCACGACGCCGAACTCGCGCGCGGTCAACAACTGATGAACGAGCCCGCCCGGGCCGTCGTCGACGTTGATGCGAGGCGCTGCGGTCAACTCGGTCATGTGATCACTCCGGCCGGGTCGGTACATCGGTGAGCAGCGATGACGCTGTATCGCCGAGGATGAGTCCGACGATCTCGGCCGCGGTGGTCTCGCTGATCTCGCGTACGCCCGCCACCACGCCGCCGCGCATCACCGCGACCCGGTCGGCCACCGCGAGCACGTGATCGACGTTGTGGCTGACCATGACGACCGACTTCCCCTGCGACCGCAGATCGCCGATCAGGTCCAGCACATTGCGCTGCTGCTCCGGGCCGAGCGCGGCGGTCGGCTCGTCCAGCAGCACCAGGCGCCCGCCCTCGTGTACGGCGCGAGCGATGGCGATGGACTGCCGCTGCCCGCCCGACAGGCCACCGACCGGAAGCCGGACCGACGAGATGTGAATGCGCAGCGTGTCGAGCACCTCGCGAGCCTCGCGGCGCATGCGCCGGGCGTCCACCAGCCCCCGCCGGTGCGGCTCGCGGCCCAGGAACACGTTCGTTGCCACGTCGCGGGTGTCGACCAGGCCGAGGTCCTGGAACACCACCGAGACTCCGCGGTCCACCGCGTCGCGCGGGTTCCGGAACGACACCGGCTCGCCGTCCATGCGCAGCTCTCCCGCGTCTGGCCGGTACGCACCACAGATGATCTTGATGAGCGTCGACTTTCCGGCGCCGTTGTCTCCCATCAGGCCGAGCACCTCCGCGGGCCGTACGGCGAGATCCACACCGCGCAGGGCCTCGACGCCCCCGAACCTCTTGCGCAGACCGATCGCCTCGAACAGCGCCATCGCGTCGCCTCCCGGATTTGGTCAAACCGGTCTTACCAGAGCGATACCATGTCCTCTCACTGGCATCGGTGTCAAGAGCTGGTCGATCGACCCATCACCCCAGTGAAACCCGGTTCTCAAGGCCAGACCGACCACGCGTGCCCGGTGCCGGAGGATCCTCGGATCGCCGGCGAATCGGTTAGTCTGGTCAGACCTCTTACTCCCTCGGAGGGTCCAAGTGACGGATCTCAACGGCTCGGCCGCCGACCGCGTCCTGACCAAGGAAGCCCTCGTCGAGCGGCTGGAACTCGACCTGCTGTCGACCGGCCCTCCCCCGGGCACCAAGCTGGAGCCCGAACGGCGGCTGGCCGAGCGTTTCGGCGTCAGCCGGCCCATGGTGCGCGAAGCGTTGCGTGCCCTGGAGGCCCTCGGCATGATCGAAGTGCTGCCCGGTCGCGGGGCGTTCGTACGTGACGTGCGCTTGGCCGATGCCGTACGCCCGCTCGACACCTTCGTCCGGCGTCGCAAACCCACTCCGCGCGACCTCGTGCAAGCACGGAGGACGCTGGAGAGCGAGACCGCATCGTTGGCCGCGGCCAACGCCGACGAGGACGACCTGGCCCTCATGGAGTCGGCGCTACAACGCTTCGACGCTGCCACCGACCTGGTGTCCCGTGCCCGCGCGGACGTCGCCTTTCACGCCGCGGTGGCCCGCGCGTCGCACAACCCGGTGATCGAGACCATGTTCGCGTCCATCACCACCCTGGTCTTCGAGCAGATGCTGCGTAGCCTGGGCGACCCGTCGGTGTCCCGAGAGGGGATCCCCTACCATCACGAGGTCCTCGACGCGATCCGGGCACGGGACCCGCAGGCGGCCCGCGCGGCGATGGAGGGACACCTGCTGGTCGCGCTTCGGACCTACGGCAAGGACCTGGATCGCAGCCTCGACTTCATCGCCCAGCGCACGATCGAACAGATGCTGCACGAGTGAACGGCCGCGTGATCGGTCAGGCCCACGGTGGCCTACCCGGTCAGGCCCAGGGGTCGACCAAGATCTTGACGCCGGGTTCTGCCTCGAAGCCGTCCGGCACCACGCGGTCCAGCGGCACCCGCGTCGACGGCAGCGGCCGCGGATCCACCACGCCTGACTCCAGCAGCCGCACCGCCGCCGTGACGTCCTCGTCCCACAGGTGCGCGGCCGAGCCGAGCAGCCGCTTCTCGGCCACCACCACCTCCAGCAGCGGCAGCGGCTCGTCGTCGTCCCGCGTGCCGACCAGCACGACGGTGCCGCCGCGGCGCACCAGCCGTATCGCCTCGCGCACGGCGCCCGGCGCGCCCGAGCACTCCACCACCACGTCGGCCCCGCGCCCGGATACCCGCTCCCCGGGCACGGCCGCCGAGCCGTACGACGCGACCAGCCGTCTGCGCTCGGGATTGGGATCGACGATCGTTATCCGGCCGGCTCCCGCCGCCCTCGCCACCTGCGCCGTCAGCAGCCCGATCGTGCCGCCGCCCAGGATCGCCACGCGGGCGCCCGACAGGTCGCCGGCCTTCCTGCAGGCCCGCACCGCCACCGATGTCGGCTCGGCGAACACGGCCACCTCCGGCGGGGCGTTCACCGGTACGCAGGTGTCCGCCGCGGCCACCACATATCCAGCCAGACCGCCATCGCAGTGCAGACCGATCACCGCGCCGTCGGGACAGATGCCCTCCTGGCGGCGACGGCACCACCAGCACGCGCCGCAGCCCAGCACCACGTCCGGGATGACCCGGGTGCCGTCGACCGTGCCGACGATCTCGTGGCCCAGGGCCAGCGGCGCGGTACGGCCGGTCAGCGGGTTGGGGGCGTCGACCGGGATGTGCACCGGGCCATCGCGGTATTCCTCGACGTCGGTCCCGCAGATCCCGCACAACTCCACCTTCACGAGAACCTCTCCGGGCCCGGGAGAGGGGTCGGGGACCTCCTCCACCCGGACGTCACGTCGTGCATGCCAACGGGCCGCGCGCATCAGCGTCACCTCCGGTCTGACCAAATACAGTCCAACAGTCGCGCCCGTCAAGGAGGCCGCATGACCCGCGCCATCACCATGTGGGACTTTTCCTGGCTGGAACACCCCCGATACGCCGACTGGAACCTGGTCCTCGACGAGCTGGTGGCCCGCGGCTACGACACGGTGCGCATCGACGCCTACCCGCACCTGATCGCCTACGGCGCCGACCGCGGCTGGCGGCTGCTGCCCGTCTGGGACCAGCACGACTGGGGCGCCACCACACCGATCACGGTACGGCTGCGGCCCGCGTTGACCGAGTTCGTCGCCGCCTGCCGTGACAAGGGGGTCGCCGTGGCGCTGTCGTCGTGGTTCCGCCGCGACACCGATGACGTACGGATGCGGATCCGTTCCCCGGAGGAGCACGGCCGTGTGTGGATCGCGACTCTCGCAGAGCTCGATCGCGCCGGGCTGCTCGATGCGATCTGGTATGTCGACCTGTGCAACGAGTTCCCGCTGCGCATATGGGCGCCGTTCGTGTACGAGTCGCCCGGCGGGGACGACCGCCCGCGGCACGACCCCTCCCTGATGGACTGGATGGCCCGCTCGATCGCGACCGTACGCGAGGCGTACCCGACCCTGCCGTACTGCTACTCCGTCGCCGAAGGCGTCGGCGCGCTCGACCGCGAGGATCCCGCACCGGTCGACCTCTACGAACCGCACATCTGGATGGCCCACCCCGACATCAGCGACTTCTACCGGCGCATCGGCTACGACCTGGCGGCCTCCCAGTTCGACCCCCGCCAATACGCGATCCTCGCCGAACGGGCCGAGGCGACCTACCGCGCCGACCCCGAACACTGGCAACGGCTGCTGACCCACGCCATCCACCGGATCGCCGAGGTGGCCCGCAGCCACCGGCGCCCGCTGGTGACCACCGAATGCTGGTCGATCGTCAACTACAAGGACCTGCCCGGCCTCGACTGGGGATGGGTCAAGGAGCTCTGTGCCCTGGGTGTCCGGGAGGCCGCCGCGACCGGCTGCTGGGCTGCCATCTCCACCAGCAACTTCAGCGGACCACAGTTCTCCCTGTGGGACGACATCGACTGGCACCGTGGCCTCAACGAACAAATCCGCCTCGCGCCCGGATGCATGGACAATAGAGCTGCAAGCCGTTTGCAATAGCGCTGAGCACCTCGAACTGGGTTGATGGCGTTCTTCCGGCGTGTTCATTTGCGGGATCATGGTGGCGACAGCAGAGTTGCCCCGGCGTTCCGTCCGGTCGCGATCCGGTGCCTCACCGGACGCGACCGCGCCCGCGGAACGCCTTCCCCTCACTTTTGGAGTGTCGTCGTGCGCAAGCATGTGCTCGTTCTCGTCGCCGTGGCCGGCCTGGGCCTGGCGGGCTGCGGCAGCGGATCCGCGCATCATGACAAGGCCGCCGCGTCCGCTCCCGCGAGCGGTGCGGCGGCGGGGATTCCGCTGCCCACCTCCTCACCCCGGGGCGACAGCGACGCCCCCACGTGCACGACCGTCTCCTACCGGGTCACCGGCGCGGGCGTCGAGGTCGGCGCCCAGGTGGGCAAGACCCCCATCACCCTCAACTTCGAGGCCGATGACGCCGACGACAACCCCGTGACGGGCGATCCGAAGACCTCGGGCGTCACCTACGCCTTCAAGGGCGGTGACACCCGCCACACCCTGGTGATCAAGGGAGTGCGGTCGCTGAACCACGTGACCGTCATCGGCCTGGGCACCGACGAGAACGACTCCTGCCGCGCCTACCAGCGCTGACCCGGGCGGCGCCGTTCCCCTCTCCCGATCACGCCGGGAGGGGGCCGGTGGTCGCCGGCGGTGAAGGCGCTGCGAACTCGGTGGCTCGTCCAGTCGCGGGGCGTCAGCGGCGGCCGCGGCCGGTGAACCGGCCCGCCCAGTAGGCGAAGCCCCACCTGGCGATCCGCAGGAACGCCTCGATCATGATCGCGCGGCTCATCTTGCTGGCGCCGTGGGTGCGCTCGACGAAGCGGATCGGGACCTCGGTCACCCGCAGGCCGTTGCGCACGGTGCGCAGCGTCAGGTCGACCTGGAAGCAGTAGCCCTGCGACGCGACGCCGTCGATGTCGATCTTCTGCAGGGTCGTCGCACGGTAGGCGCGGTAGCCGCCGGTCGCGTCGCGCACCGGGATGCCCAGCATGATCCGGGCGTAGATGTTCGCGCCCCGCGAGATGATCTCGCGGTTCAGCGGCCAGTTCTCCACGGTCCCGCCGCGGATCCACCGGGAGCCGATGACCAGGTCGGCTTCGCCGAGCGCGCTGAGCAGCCGGGGCAGTTCCTCGGGCTGGTGGGAGCCGTCGGCGTCCATCTCGACGAGCACGTCGAAGCCGTGGTCCATCCCCCAGTTGAAGCCGGCGATGTACGCGGCGCCGAGGCCCTCCTTGCCGGCGCGGTGCAGGACGTGCACCCGCTCGTCGCCGTCGGCGAGCCCGTCGGCGATCTTCCCGGTGCCGTCGGGGCTGTTGTCGTCGGCGACCAGGACGTCGGCCTCGGGCACGGCGGCGCGCACCCGGGCGACGATGCTCTCGATGTTCTCCCGCTCGTTGTACGTCGGGATGATCACGAGCACCCGTCCGATGTCCTCTGTGTTCAGCACCGGTCAGGCCCCCCTGCTCGTCCGTGTCCGCCAGGCGGCGGCGACCGCGGCCGCGAGTCCCAGCAGCGCCAGCACCCACTCGGGTGCGGCGCCCAAGTGATCAGTAAGCGTACGCGAGGTGCGCAGCGGCACGCGCCGCACCTGGAGATCCGGTGTGAATTCCTTTGACTGCGCCAGAACCCGGCCGTCCGGCGCGATTATGCCGCTGATCCCGCTCGTGGAGGCCACGAGCATGCTGCGGCCGTGTTCGACCGCGCGCAGCCGCGACATCGCGAACTGCTGGGGGGGCAGGCTCGTGCGCCCGAAGGTCGCGTTGTTGGTCTGCACGACGAGCAGCGGGGCGTCCGCGACATCCCGCACGATCCCGTCGTAAGCAACCTCGAAACAGATGACATCACCGATTTTCACCGGACCGAGCTGAAGGGATCCGCGTGAACGGCCCTTGACGAACTCCCCAACCCGGTCGAAACGCGTGATGAGCTTTCGCAGCACGCCCCGGAAGATCGGGATGTACTCGCCGAACGGCAGCGGGTGGCGTTTGACGTAGTAGGCGCCGGGGCCCTTCGCCGGGTCCCACACGATCCCGCGGTTCTCCACGTGCTCGCCGTCGCCCGCGTCGATGACGGCGCCGACCAGGACGGGCACGCCGATGTCGCGGACGGCCGCGTCGATCACCCCGCGGGCCTGGGCGTCGGCGTAGGGGTCCAGGTCACTGGAGTTCTCCGGCCAGATGACCAGGTCGGGTCGCGCCAGTTTGCCGGCGCGGACCTGCTCGGCCAGCCGGTGGGTCTCGCGGGCGTGGTTGTTGAGCACGGCCTGGCGCTGGCCGAGGAAGTCCAGGCCGACCTGGGGCACGTTGCCCTGGACGACCGCGACGGTCACCGCCCGGCCACCGGTCGGACGGGGCACGAACACACCGATCAACCCGAGGGCGAGCACACCGGCCAGCGCCAGGGCCGCCCAGCGGACCGGGCGGCCTGCGGGCGGGCCCGGCTCGGCGGTCACGGCGGCTCCCTCGGGCCCGGCACCGTCCGCCGCGGCGACCGCGTCCTCCTCGGGCTCCGTGGCCGTGGTCCGGCGCCGCCACAGGAGCAGGACCGCCGCGGCCAGGAGCCCGCCGGTGAGCGCGGTGACGAAGCTGAGCAGCGGCGCCCCGCCCACCGAGGCGTAGCCGGTGAAGGGAGAGGCGCTCTGGCTGAACGCCAGCCGGGCCCAGGGGAAGCCGCCGAACGGCACGCGGCCGCGAATGAACTCCTCGGTGATCCACGCGGCGGCCGTCCATACGGGCCAGCCCCGCAGCCGGGTCACCAGCGCCAGGCCGGCGCCCAGCAGCGCGAAGTACAGCGCCTCGAAGATGCTGAGGGCGATCCAGGCGTCGAGGCCGACGGGCCGCAGTCCCTCGAACGTCGGGAAGCAGAACGCCAGCCCGAACAGCATGCCGAGCCCGGCACCGCGCCGCCAGGTGCGGCCGCGCAGCAGCAGGGCGAGCAGGGCGGTGGCGACGGGTGCCAGCGGCCACCACCCGATCGGCGGGAACGCCGCGGCCAGCAGCAGACCGGCCGCCACCACGCCCGCCGGGCGCGGTAGCCAGGCCGGAACTCGCGACGCCCGGTCGCGTTCGGCGACGCCGGGGGTCTTCTCGGCGAGCATCTCCTGCGCCACCAGCACTCCTCATCAGGTCCGACCGTCTACGGAACGCTACCCGCCGCCGGTGACCGGGACGGAATACGGGCAGCCCGCTTTGGATGGATGATCCCACTTTCGGGGACGAGTCGCACCGGTCGGGAATCAGGTGACTCGAGAAGCCGACGATCCGGGAACGCGAAGGTCGGGCGTGAGGGGCGAATGCGGCCCTGGACACGGAAGAGGACCCGGGCGCTCCCTTCGAACCGGACCCGTCTCGTCGGCGGCGAGCGCGTAGTCCGTTGTCTGATGGGTGCCCAGGCCCTTACCGAGTTCCACCCCCCGCCGGCCGGAGTGCTCCGGCCTCGGGCGGACGCGTGATCGTGCGTCTGGTACGGACGACGGATGGATGCCTGAGCCGACGCGTGCTCGCAACCCCCGTCGCGGCGCAAGATTCGCGGCGCCCCGGTCGGCCGACCGGTCAGTCCTGCGGTGGACGTTCAGGCAACCTATCGAGATCCGTAGCGATGTCAAGGTGCCCACGACCTGCGGATTGCCGCATTTCCGCAGGTCAACGGGGCCGTGACAGCTCCCGGAAATCCCCGGGATCGAGGCCGTTCATCGCGTGTCGGTCAGCCGGTCACGTACCGGCGTGCGGTAGGACGACCGTTCCGGTGGCGGTGACGACGACGAGGGGCTCGGGCAGCACCTCGGCGGCCGACGGCCCCTTGTCCGGGCGCGCCCGGCACACGACGCGCGCCTCGAACGCCAGAGTGCGGCTGCGGCGGCCCGCGCGGATGACCGTCGCGGTCGCCTCCAGGACGTCCCCCGCGTTGACGGGGGCGCGGAACTGCACGTCGTCGTAGGAGGCGAACAGGCCCTCGTCCCCGCCGGCGCGGACGCACACCTCGGTCGCGACGTCCCCGAACATGCCCAGGACGTACGCGCCGTCGACGAGGTTCCCGCCGTAGTGGGCGTGCGCGTAGGGGACGTACCGGCGGTGGGTGACGGTGAGGCCGACGCGCGGGTCCGGTTCGGCGGTCATGCGACCTCCTTCGTCGGAGAAGTGACCAGAGGTGCTGTGCTCATGATTCGCTCGCTCCGCTCGCTCATGTGCTCTCCGTGGGGTCCTCGGGGGTCCAGTTGGGCAACAGGGCGTGCACGAGGTAGCTCGCGACCTCGCCGGGAGTCGTGCCCTTGCCGAAGATACGGTCGACGCCGAGCTCCTGCTCGGTGACCGTGTCGAAGCGCGGGCCGCCCGCGATGAGCAGCGGCCGGCCCATGCCGGGCCCGACCGCCGTCGGGTACGCGGCGTGGAAGGCGGCCGCCATCTGCTTGGTGTTGTGGATGTGGGCGTTCTTCTGGGTGACGACCTGAGAGACGAGCACGGCGTCGGCGTTCTCGGCCTTGGCCCGCTCGACGAGCTCCTCGACGGTCACCTGCGCACCCATGTTGATCACCTGGATCTCGCGGTGGTACTCCAGGCCCTTCTCCCCCGCGAACCCCTTGACGTTCAGGATCGCGTCGATACCGACCGTGTGCGCGTCGGTGCCGATACAGGCCCCGACGACGACCATGCGGCGGTTCAGGACGGTGCGGATGGCCAGGTCGATCTCCTTGGCCGACAGCAGCGGGTACTCCCGGCCCTCGGGCACCTCGATGCCCACGTAGTCGATAAGGTGGTTGACCTTCCCGTACACGATGAAGAACGTGAAGTTCGGCCCCATCGCCTTGGAATGCACCACGCTGGCCGGATCCAGCCCCATCTTCCCGGCCAGTTGCAGGGCGGCCAGCTCGGCGCGCCGCCCGGAGGGCACGGGCAGCGTGAACGACAGCTGCACCATCGCGTCACCGGTCGTGTCGCCGTACGGCCGGATGATCGATGGCAGGTCCTGCGCGGCGGTCAGGTCGGTCGTCGACTCGTGCGGTCTCAATCTGTGCTCCCTGCGGGCGTCGGCACGGCGGTGGCGTGCGGGTCCTGCGACTCCAGGATCTCGGTGACCGGGTTGAAGTAGCCGTCGGCGCGCTCGACGACGCCGTCCAGGCCCTTGCCGCCGTCGGCGGGCCGCCGGGTCACCCCGAACGTCCCGTCGGCGATCGCGGCCAGCAGCGTGTCATCACAGATCCGCTCGAGCAGGTCGACGGACTCGGACAGCACCTGCTGGGCGCGCTGGACGATGAATCCGTCCGGGCGCGGGACGAAGTCCTCGGCGAGCGCGCCGCAGGCGTCCCGCACGTACCGCACGTTCTCCAGGGCCAGGTCGCGGTCGGACAGCCAGGGCGTGTGGATGCCCTCGGTCATCATGCCGATCAGGATGATCGACTGGCCGGTCATCACGCCGGCGAGGTTGAAGAACGCGTCGAGCAGGTAGCCGGCGAAGACGTTTCCGGTCATGTGCTTGGTCGGCGGCATGTACTTCAGCGGCGCGTCCGGGAACAGCTCGCGTACGAGCTGGGCGTGGGCGAGCTCCAGGCGGAACGACTCGGGGATCGCCGGGTTGATCTCGAAGGCGTGCCCGAGGCCGAGCTGCCAGTCGGCCAGGCCCGCCTCCTTGCCGAACCGCTCGTTCAGCAGCTGGCTGACGATGACGGTGTGGGCCGCGTCGACGGCGTCGGCGGTGGTCAGGTAGTTGTCCTCGCCCGTGTTGATCACGATGCCGGCGCGGGCGTGGATCTGGCGGGAGAACCGCTGGTCGATGAAGGTGCGCCGCGGGTTGATGTCGCGGAAGATGATGCCGTACATGCAGTCGTTGAGCATCATGTCGAGCCGTTCGAGCCCGGCGAGCGTGGCGATCTCGGGCATGCACAGCCCCGAGGCGTAGTTGGTGAGCCGCACGTACCGGCCGAGCTCGCGTGAGACGTCGTCGAGCGCGCCGCGCATGAGCCGGAAGTTCTCCTGGGTGGCGTACGTCCCGGCGTAACCCTCGCGGGTGGCGCCCTCGGGCACGTAGTCCAGCAGCGACTGCCCGGTGGAACGGATCACCGCGACGACGTCGGCGCCCTCGCGGGCGGCTGCCTGCGCCTGCGGGATGTCCTCGTAGATGTCGCCGGTGGCCACGATCAGGTAGATCCACGGCTGGCGGGGGTCGCCGGTCTCGCGCAGCATCACGTCGCGTTCGGCGCGGCGCGCGTCGATGCGGCCGACGCCCCGCCGGGCCGCGGCGCGGGCCAGTTCGGCGGCCGCGCCGGCGTCGCCGCCGGCCGGCAGGCGGAACGTCACCGCTCCCAGCGACGCCGCCCGCGCCAGGCCGCCCAGGTCGGCGTACGGCTCGCGCGCCAAGGCGTCGAAGACCGGCAGCGCCACCCCGTGCTCGAGGCCCACCTGGTCGCGTACGGCGTCGACGAGGTGGTTGACCCAGGGCAGCCCGTCGGAGTCTGCGCCGGTCAGGCCGGCCAGCCGCAACTGCGCGCGCTCCACCGACACGGTCGTGTGGGTGCGGGCCATCTCGATCACCGGCCGGGCGGCGCGCTCGGCCAGCGCTCGTGCCTTGCGCACCACGCTCGGGTCCAGATCCAGTTTCGTCATTCCGTCTCCACCCGCTCCTGGAACATCTTCAGCAGGGTCGGCTCGGCGCGCAGCAGGTCCAGGGCCAGCTCCGCGTGACCGGGGACGTACCCGTTCCCGATCAGCATGGTCACATCGGCCGCCAGCCCCTCGGCGCCGAGCGCCGCCGCCGAGAACGACGTGGCCATCGAGAAGAAGATCACGGTTCCGCCGGAGGCGGTGGCCAGGATCGCGCCGTGCTCGCAGCCGGGCACGTCCACGCACACGACCGTGACGTCGGCGCCGTCGCCGACGGCCTCGGCGAGCGCGATCGGGTCGCGGGCGTCGGCGAGCACGACCTCGTCGGCCAGGCCGGAGGCGCGCAGCCGCGCGGCCTCGGTCTCGTTCGGCACCACGCCGACGGTCCGCTTGGCGCCGGCGCGGCGGGCGGCTGCCAGGGACAGCGAACCGCTCTTGCCCGCGGCGCCCACCACCGCCACGGTCGGTGAGGCGTACGAGCCGACGACGCGGGAGGTCAGGGCCGGTGCGCCGCACACGTCGAGCACGGCCAGGGACAACTCGGGCGGCAGGTCGGCGGGCAGCTCGGCGGCGATCGAGCGGGCGAACAGGATCGCGTGCCCGTCCGTGGGCACCTGCTCGCTCCGCCCGTCCCAGCGGGCCAGGCCGTCGTCGACGCGCAGCGGGGTAAGGGTGAGCGAGACCAGGGTGGCGACGCGCATCCCGGGCCGCAGGCCGAGCGGGGACCGGGCGCCGACCTCGTCGACGACCCCGATGAGCATGCCGCCCGAACCGGTCACCGGATTGTGCATCTTCCCGCGCGTCCGGATGATCTCGGCGACCTCGGCGCGGATCCGGTCGGGGTCGCCCCCGTGCGCGGTGTGCAGCTGCCGGTACGAGGCGGCGTCCAGGTTGAGCCGCTCGACCCGCACCCGTACCTCGTCGTCGCGGATGCGCGGGTCGGTGTCAAGGCGGTCGGCCGCCTGCGGCAGCACGCCCGGCGGCTCGGCGACCCGGTGCATACCCACCGGAGAACTTCTCATCCCTCACCTCGCTGATGGAAAATCTTCCGACTACTCTTGGCCCTACGAGAATATTTCTCGTATCGTCAGGCTAATGCAAGAGTTCATCCTGGAGGACATTGTGACCGCTGTGGCCGAGGAGTCCGCGTCGGCGCCCGGAGGGCACCCGCAGCCGTACGCCTACCGTCATCGCGAGCTCGTCGAGCCCGACTGGCGTCGCCTCCCCGGCTGGCGTGACGTCACAGCCGCGGAGTGGGAGTCCGCGCAGTGGCAGCGTGCGCACTGTGTGAAGAACATCCGCCAGCTGCGTCAGGTGATGGGCGACCTGCTGAGCGAGGACTTCTACGCCGACCTCGAGCGCGACCAGCGTGAGCGGGCGACGATGTCGATGCTCGTGCCGCCACAGATGCTGAACACGATGGACGTGAGCGGGGCGGAGGCGTTCTACGCCGACCCGGTGCGCCGCTACATGCTGCCCGTGTTCAGTGATCGGCGCACCGACTGGCCCTCCCACCCCGTCGCCAGCCGCGACTCGCTGCACGAGGCGGAGATGTGGGCGGCGGAGGGCCTCACCCACCGCTACCCCACCAAGGTCCTCGCCGAGCTGCTGCCCACCTGCCCGCAGTACTGCGGCCACTGCACCCGCATGGACCTGGTCGGCAACTCCACCCCGCAGATCGACAAGCACCGCTTCACGCTCAAGCAGCCCGACCGGGTCGAGGCGATGCTGGACTACCTGCGCCGCACCCCGCAGGTCCGCGACGTCGTCGTCTCCGGCGGCGACGTGGCCAACATGCCGTGGGCGCGCCTGGAGTCCTTCGTCGACCGGCTGCTGGACATCGACAACATCCGCGACATCCGCCTGGCCACCAAGGCGCTGATGGGCCTGCCCCAGCACTGGCTGCAGGACGACGTACGCGCCGGCGTCGAGCGCCTGGCCATCAAGGCGCGGGCGCGCGGCGCGCAGCTGGCCATCCACACGCACGTCAACGCCGCCCAGTCGATGACCCCCCTCGTGGCCAAGGCCGCGCGGGCCATGCTGGACGCCGGAGTGCGCGACGTGCGCAACCAGGGCGTGCTGCTGCACGGCGTCAACACCACCGTCGAGCAGCTCCTCGACCTCTGCTTCGCGCTGCAGGACAACGGCGTGCTGCCCTACTACTTCTACCTGTGCGACATGATCCCGTTCAGCGAGCACTGGCGGCTGCCGCTGGGCGAGGCCCAGCGGCTCCAGCACGGGATCATGGGCTACCTGCCCGGCTTCGCCACACCCCGGATCGTCTGCGACGTCCCGTACGTCGGCAAGCGCTGGGTGCACCAGGTCGCCGAGTACGACACCGAGCGCGGCATCTCCTACTGGACGAAGAACTACCGGACCGCCCTGGAGAGCGACGACCCGGACGCGCTGAACCGGCGCTACGAGTACTACGACCCGATCCACACCCTGTCCAAGGCCGGGCAGGCCTGGTGGCGCGAGCACGCCCGCGAGGTCCCCGGCAAGGCCGCCGACCTGGCCGCCGCCAGCCGCACGGCCTCCGAGGCGCTCCTCAGCGACTGACCGGGGCCCCACGGGGGCGGGCCCTCAGGACACCGTGAACCCGTCGCAGCCGATGTAGTAGGCGTTTCCGTTCGAGTGGACGTGGTACCAGATCACCGTCCACGCGCCCCGCTCAAGGTCGTAGGCCCAGCCTTTCGGCTGGGTGAAGTCCTTCGGATAGCGCAAGGTCGTATCATCGGACGCCTTAAGGAGGACCGGCCGCGTCTTGACGATCCCGGTGACCTCGTTGCCGCCCATGCCGACCGGGGGACGCATCTCGGCCGCGATGTAGTAGCCGGCCGGGGCTCCGTACTTGGAGCGGAACCCGACGTCGACGCTGGTATGCGGCGCGACCGGTTCGCGGGGGGCGGACCACTGCGGCGACAGCGGCTCCGCGGAGCTCTCGGTGCGCACGGGGGGCGTGCACCGGCCGTCCTTCCAGGCCATTACCTGAAAGTCCGGATCGGTCTCCTTGGAGAAAACGTCCGTGGGCTTCCCGGCGGACGTGGGCCGGGTCGGTGAGCCGGTGGTGCCGGTGCTCGGGGAGCGGCCGCCGGCGCCGGTTCCACCGGTCCCGGCCTGCCCCGTGCCCTGCGTCGAGTGGGAGCCGCCCTTGTCACCGAGGCCCGGGGCGAACTGGAAGAGCAGGACGCCCGCGACCACGGCCGCCGCCGCGCCGCCGCCGATCATCCCGAGGAGAGTCCGGCGGGACCGCAGGGCGGGAGCCGACTGTGTCAGGACGCCGGTCGCCTGGCCGTGGCCGGGCGGGACGAGACCGTGGGCGACCGCCGTCGGAAGGTCCGGCGGCGGGACCTCGGTCAGATCGAGCAGCCGCCGGTACGCCGGGTCGTCGGTGATCGCGCCCTGGACGCCGCAGAGCGCCGGCACCTGCCCCGCGGCAGGCCGCGCCGCCGGATCCTTCTCCGCGCACCGCGCGATGAGCCCGGCCAGGCCCGGCTCGACCCCGGCGACGTCAACGGCAGCGTGAACACTGCGGTAGATCACCGCGTGCGCGTCGCCCACCCCGAACGGCGGGCGCCCGGTCGCCGCATACGCGATCGTCCCGGCCAGCGCGAACACGTCCGCGGCCGGGCTCATCCGCTGCCACTGGATCACCTCCGGCGCGAGATACCCGGGTGTGCCCGCCGCCGCGCCGGTGTGCGTGATCGCCGTCTGGTCGTCGCCCCGGGCGATACCGAAGTCGATCAGGCGCGGGCCGTCCGGGGCGAGGATGACGTTGTGCGGCTTGAGATCCCGGTGCTGCACACCGCGGGCGTGAACGTCCGCGAGCGCCTCGCCGAGCGCGGCCATCAGCCGAAGGCAGGTCGGGACGGGCAGCGGCCCGTACCGCGCCACGGCCTGCGCCAGCGTCGGCCCCTGGACGTACTCGGTGGCCAGCCAGTACGGAGGCGCGTCGAGGCCGGCGCCGACCAGCGCCGCGGTGAACGGGCTGCGCAGCTCCCCCACGGTCGCCACCTCGCGGCGGAACCGCGCCAGCGCCTCGGGGCTGTCGAAGTCACTGCGGATCACCTTGATCGCGACGTGACGGCCACCCGGCGACAGCCCGAGGTACACCTGTCCCATCCCGCCGGCGCCCAGCCGGGCCAGCAGTCGGTACCCTCCGGTCTCCGCCGGGTCGCCGGCGCGCAGTGCCTCCATGGGCGGGCTACTCCGTGATGATCTGCTCGTGCACGTCACTCGTGCATCCGGGCGATCTTAGCGATCATCGGCACGGTCCCGGAAACGGTCAATGACCGCCGATGAGCGGTCCGTGACCGGTTCCGTGCCGTCCGAATTCCCGCCGACCGGGCCGGGATGCAGGCCTGAGATCATGAGGTGTGGGCGAGGGCGAGCGGTTCCGGGACCGGGCGTGGCGGCTGTTCGACTTCGCACGGGAGATCCTCGTGGTCTGCCCGCGCTGCGGCGGCCGGGCGGTCGTGGCCGTCCATCCCGATCACCTGACGTGCCACCGGTACGCCGTCCAGTTCCTCACGGCTCCGCACCGTCTCACCTGCCCGGGCTGCGGTCTCACGCGGGACTGGTCGCCGCGGCCGGCCCGGAAGGGCGACGGTGACCTGTACTTCGCCGGCGGTCCCCCGCTCGCGGTGCCCCGCCTGACCGGGCCGGGCGACCCGTACTTCGGGCTGCCGCTGTGGCTGCGGCGACGCTGCTGCGGGGGCCGGACCCTGTGGGCCTACAACGCCGCCCACCTGGACGTGCTGGAGGGTTACGTCGCCGCGCGACTGCGCGAGCGCCACCCGAACACCGGTTCGGGCAGTCTGGTCGAGCGCCTGCCCGCCTGGATCAAGGCCGCCGGCAACCGCGACGAGGTTCTCGCCGCCATCCGCACCCTCCGTGCCTCGGTCACGTCCGATCGCGACTGATCAGGTGCCGCCCAGGTGACGCCCGAGGAAGGCGACCTGTGCGGGGAGCACGGACGAACAGCCACTAACCTCGCATAGGTGACGTTTCCCGTCGGTGCAAGCGCCACCATCGAAGAGCTGGAGGCCGATCCGCATCCGCTGCTGGCCCGGCTGCGCGTGGCCGAGCCGGTGTCCTGGATCCCCGTCCTCGACGGGTGGCTCATCACCCGCCACGACCTGGCGCTTCGCGTCCTGCGGGACGCGGCGACGTTCACCGTGGACGACCCGCGCTTCTCGACGGCTCAGGTGGTCGGGACGAGCATGCTCTCCCTCGACGGCGCTGCCCACACCCGGCACCGCGACGCGTTCGCCCGGCGGTTCCGGCCGGCCGAGACCCGCGCCCGGTTCACCGAGTTCGTCCGGAGCGAGGTCGACCGCCTGGTCGGCGGCGTCGCGGCGGGTGGGCACGCCGAGGTCCGCGCCGACCTGGCGGGCCCGCTGGCGGTCGCCGTGGTCACCGAGGCGCTCGGCCTGCGAGGCGTGACGGCCGCCACCGTGCGCTCCTGGTACGACGCGTTCGTCGCGGCCGTCTCGGCCATCACGGCGGGCCGCCCGGCGAACGCCACGGACGCGTACGACCGGCTGCGGACGAAGGTCGAAGAGGCCCTCGGCGAGCGCGCCCCCGACGATCCCTCCCTGCTGGCGTCCGCCGCCCGTCAACTGACCACGGACGAGGTGGTGGCGAACGCGGCGGTCCTGATGTTCGGCGGCATCGACACGACCGAGGGCATGATCACCAACGCCGTGCTGCACCTGCTGGAGGACCCGGATCGGCTCGCGCTGGTGCACCGCGAGCCGGCCCTCATCGCGGCCGCCGTCGAGGAGTCGGCCCGCCTGGAGCCCGCGGCCGCGGTGGTGGACCGGTACGCGACCGAGGACGTGACCCTCGGGGAGGCGCGCGTCGCAAAGGGCGACCTGGTGCGCGTCTCGATCGCGGCGGCCAACCGGGATCCGGCCGTCTTCGCCGATCCGGACCGGTACGACCTGCGGCGGGCGGACGTCGACCGCCATCTGTCGTTCGCGCGCGGCCCGCACTTCTGCTTCGGCGCACACCTGGCCCGCATGGAGACCGCGACCGTGCTCCAGGCGCTGGGGCGTCTCCCGGGTCTTCGGCTCGCCCGGCCCGCGTCGCCGCGGGGTCTTGTTTTCAGGAAGCCGCCGGCTCTGCAGGTCGTCTGGGAGGTCGTTCCTTAGGGGGTTTCGACGGCAGGGAGGTTTCGACGGCCGACGCCTTTACATTGTAGATCAACTGTGGCCGACACTCTGACGAGCGGCGATCAGCCCTTGCTGGACAACGGACTTTTCGGGCCCGATACTTCGACCATGGAGGGGCTTCCGGTACGCGCTTCGGACGAAGACCGCGACCGTGTCCTCCGGGTGCTCCGCGACCGCGCCGCCGAAGGCCGGCTGTCCCATGAGACGTTCGAGCGCCGCGTCGACACCGCGCTGCGGGCCCGGACCCAGGCGGAACTGTCCCAGCTGGTCCACGACCTGCCGCCCGGCAACCGCGTCGTACGCGGCCTGACCGGCGCCGTCGCGTCTCTGTCGGCGATGACCGCCCGCGTCGAGGCCGCCTGGCGGGCACCACGCCTCCCCCGGTTCACCCTGCCCGCACGCGACCGGGCGCGCCTGGTCATCGGACGCGCCCCGACCTGCGAGTTCGTCGTCACGGACCTGAGCGTCTCCCGGCTCCACGCCGAGTTGCGCCAGGCCGGCACCACCTGGCTGCTGGCCGACCTGGGCTCGATGAACGGCACGCGGGTCAACGGCTACCGCATCGCGGGCCCGACCCGCGTACGCCCCGGCGACGAGATCGCCTTCGGCCGCCAGCGGTTCATCCTGACCGCCGGCTGACCCGGGTGCGCCTTGCCTTCTCCGGTCCTCAGCCCGCGTCTTCCGCCGCCCCGGGCCTCACGGGCGCCGCGTTCGATAACGACTCCGTCGCGCCGTCTTGACGCCGGGAGCGTGTGGTCATAGGTTCCGCAGCATGCGTTAGGAAAGTTTCCTAACTCGCATGAGCAGCGGAGACGCCGTGCCCACCTCGACGCCCGGGACACCGAGCCTGCTGCGGGCGATCAACGACCGCGCGGCACTGGAGGCGCTGCTGGCCCGTGGCCCGCTGACCCGGCCCGAGATCGGAGTCCTCACCGGCCTGTCCAAGCCCACCGCCTCCCAGCTCCTCACCCGGCTGCGGGAGGCGGGCCTGGTCGTCCTCGACGGGATCCGCGAGGGCGGGCCGGGGCGCACGGCGGAGGTGTACCGCATCAACGCCGACGCCGGTCACGTCGCGGGGCTGGACGTCCGGCGCGCGCGCATCCGAGCCTCCGTCGCCGACCTCACCGGCACCGTCACCGGGACGTTCGAACTGGCCACCCCCGGACGGTCCGGAGGCGACGCGGTCGCCCGCGCCCGCGCCGCCGTGGAGGGCGCCGCCCACGCCGCCGGCCTGACCCTCGACCGGGTCGACCGGGTCGTCATCGGTCTTCCCGGCGCCCTGGATCCCCGCACCGACCGGCTCGGTTATGCCTCCCACCTGCCCGGCTGGCACATCCCCGACCTGCTGAGCCGGCTTCGGGACGGCATCGGCGTACCCGTCGCGGTGGAGAACGACGTGAACCTCGTCGCCATGGCCGAGCTCGCGCACGGCGCGGCCGCGGGCTCCCGGAACTTCGTGCTGCTGTGGGTCAGCGCCGGCATCGGCATGGCGATCGTCCTCGGCGGCTCGCTGGTGCGCGGCGCCACCGGCGGCGCCGGCGAGGTCGGCTACATGCCGGTCGCCGCGGCCCCCATCATCCGGGAACCGGGCCGGGCCAACACCGGAGGTCTGCAGGCCGTCGCGGGCGCGCCCGCCGTGCTCAAGCTGCTGCGCGCCCACGGCTTCCGCGGGAGCGACGCCGGGCAGATCGTCGGCCGCGCCCGTACGGCGCTGGAGGCCGGCGACGAGCGGGCCGCCGCCGGGCTCGGCGAGCTGGCCGGCCGGCTCGCGACCGGCCTGGCCGCGATCGTGAGCGTCCTGGACCCCGAACTGATCGTCCTCGCCGGTGACACCCCCATCGCCGGCGGGGAACCGCTGCGCTGCCTCGTGGCGCGCGAGCTGTACACGATGGCCATCCCTCGTCCCCCGCTGCGGCTCAGTTCGGTCGGCGGTGATCCCGTCCTGACCGGCGCGTTGCACCTCGCCCTCGGCGAGACCCGTGAACGGATCTTCTCCAGTACCGTCCGCTAGTCCTCTTCCCGACCGCTCCCCCGGTCGGCGCCCGAAGGAGAACAGGAGTGTTCCGACGCCACCGGCGGCTCGTGACCGCCCTCACCGCCACCCTCCTCGCCACCGCCTGTACCGCGGGCGGCGGCGGGTCCCCCGCTGACTCCGGGCCCAAGGCCGAGGCCCCGCAGACC
Source organism: Actinoallomurus purpureus (assembly GCF_024055795.1). Classification (GTDB taxonomy): domain Bacteria; phylum Actinomycetota; class Actinomycetes; order Streptosporangiales; family Streptosporangiaceae; genus Actinoallomurus; species Actinoallomurus purpureus. Next base: position 986,618 of record NZ_JAMXMY010000001.1, read on the forward strand.
ATCGAGGTCTGGCACGGCTGGAGCGCCCCACACGAAGTCAAGGCCTTCGACGACGCCGTCGCCGGCTTCCGCCGGCTGCATCCCAACATCACGGTCAAGCTCGTGAAGGGGCAGGACGACACGAAGATCCTCAACGCGGTGCGCGGCGGCAACCCGCCCGACGTCGTGTCGTCGTTCTCCACCAACAACGTCGGCCAGTTCTGCTCCAGCGGCGCGCTGCAGGATCTGACGCCCTTCCTGCAGAAGGACAACGTCGACCTGGGGATCTTCCCGCAGGCGGTGCAGACCTACACCCAGTACAAGGGTGCCCGCTGCACCCTCCCCCTGCTGGCCGACGACTACGCCCTGTACACCAACAAGGCGCTGATGAAGGGCGAGCAGCCGCCCAAGACGATCAGCGAGCTGACCGCGCTGGCCAAGAAGCTGACGGTCCGCAACCCGGACGGCTCCATCAAGGTCGCCGGGTTCCTGCCGTCGGACACCTACTACGAACACGTCCCCGAGCACATCGCCCCGAGCTTCGGCGTCACCTGGCTGAACGCCCAGGGCCGGGCGAACTTCGCCTCCGACCCCGGCTTCACCAAGTACCTGCGGTGGCAGAAGAGCCTGCTCGACTGGTACGGCTACGACAACGTCAAGAAGTTCGTCCACTCGATGGGCCAGGAGTTCGAGGCGTCCAACCCCTTCGAGAAGGGCAAGGTCGCCATGGCCGTCGATGGCGAGTGGCGCGTGAAGTTCCTCCAGCAGGAGGCGCCGAAGGTCCAGTACGCCACGACCCCCGTGCCGGTGAACGACGACCGGCAGACCACCTACGGCGGTGGCTTCGTCACCGGCACCGTCATCGGGATCCCGCGGGGTGCCCGGCATCCGCAGGCGTCGTGGGAGTTCGTGAAGTACATGACCACGAACACCGACGCGCTGGTCACCTTCGCCAACGGCCTCGGCAACGTCCCCAGCACCATCCCGGCGCTGTCCTCGCCGAAGCTGACGCTGCCGCCGCAGTTCCAGACCTTCCTCGACGTCTTCAAGAACCCGAACAGCACGACCATCCCGTCCACGGTCAACGGCGGGGACTTCATCGTGAAGTTCCAGAGCTTCGTGCAGGACCAGTGGGAGCCCGGCAAGGTCTCCGACCTCCATCAGGGGCTGACGAAGCTGGACACGCAGGTGGACAACGCGCTCAAGCTGGCGGGAGGCTGACGGTGGCGGCCGTACTGACCGCCGGACCGGCGACGGTGGTGGCGACGCGGGCCCGTCGCCGCCACCGGATCCGGGTCCTGGCGTTCATGTCGCCGTGGCTGATCGGGTTCTCGTTCTTCTTCGCCTACCCGCTGGCCGCGACGGTCTACTTCTCCTTCTTCCGCTACAACCTGTTCCAGCTGCGGCCGGTCGGGCTGACGAACTACAGGTTCCTGTTCAAGGACCCGTACGCCTGGACGGCGATCAAGAACACGCTGTGGCTGGTCGTGGTGATGGTGCCGTCGCGGGTGCTGTTCGGCCTCGGCCTGGCCCAGCTGCTGGCGAAGATCAAGCGGGGCGGGAACCTGCTGCGCGCGATCTTCTACCTGCCGTTCCTGATCCCCCCGGTCGCCGCGACCGTGGCGTTCGTCTTCGTCGTCAATCCCGGCACCGGGCCGATCAACGGGATCGCCGCCAAGATCGGCATCCACCTGCCGGACTGGTTCAACGACCCGGCATGGACCAAGCCGGGCCTGACGCTGCTGGCCCTCTGGGGCATCGGCGACGTCATGATCATCCTTCTGGCGGCGCTGCTGGACGTGCCCAAGACGCTGTACGAGGCGGCGGCGATCGACGGGGCGAACGCCTGGCAGCAGTTCCGCCGCATCACCCTGCCGACGATCTCCCCGGTGCTGATGTTCTCGGTCGTCACCGGGGTCATCCAGACGCTGCAGTACTTCACGCAGGCGATGGTCGCGGCCAACGCCTCGCAGGGCAACGCCGACCAGGCGGGCACGACCACGGCACCGGGCTATCCCGACGGCGCGTCGCTGACCTTCCCCCAGACGCTCTACAACGAGGGGTTCCAGCAGTTCAACATGGGCTACGCCTGTGTGCTGGCGCTCGTGCTGTTCGCCGTCGCGATGGTCTTCACTCTGATCCTGCTCCGCCGGTTCCACGCGTTCGGCGACGACGACTGAGAGGAGGCACGTTGACCGGAACGACGACCCTCGCGGCCCGTCCCCCGGCCGTCGGCTCGCCGCCGCGCGCCACCGTAAGGGGGCCGCGCGGGCGGCGGTTGCTGTACTGGACCGCCACGCACGCGATCGCGATCGCCATGGCGATCATGTTCCTGGCGCCGCTGGTGTTCATGTTCCTGACCGCGGTGATGAGCGCGAACCAGACGCTCACCGGCGCCCTGTGGCCGAGCTCCTGGCACTGGGAGAACTTCGGCAAGGCGCTGACCACCGACGACGGCGTGATGCTGCGCTGGCTCCTCAACACGCTCGTGTACGCGGTGCTGGCCACCGTGTTCATGCTGATCTCCAGCGTGCCGGTGGCGTACGCGCTGGCGCGCTTCCGCTTCCGTGGCCGGAAGACGGCGTTCGTCCTGGTCATCACGACGATGATGCTGCCGCCGCAGGTCACGATCGTGCCGATGTACATCGTGTGGGCGCGGTTCCACCTGACCGGGACGCTGTGGCCGCTGATCATCCCGATGCTGTTCGGCGACGCGTTCTCGATCTTCCTCCTGCGGCAGTTCCTCGTGACGATCCCCCGCGAGTACGCCGACGCCGCCCGCGTCGACGGCTGCGGAGAGGTCCGCACGATGCTCCGGGTGATCCTGCCGATGGCCCGGCCGGCGATCGCGGCGGTGGCGTTGTTCCAGTTCTTCTACGCCTGGAACGACTACTTCGGGCCGCTCATCTACACCAAGCCGCAGACGTGGACGCTCGCGGTGGGCCTGTCGACCTTCCGCGCCGCCCATCACGTCGAGTGGAACCTGACCATGGCCGCGACGCTCCTGACCGTGCTGCCGGTCATCATCGTGTTCTTCCTGGCGCAGCGGGTGTTCATCCAGGGCGTGACCTTGACGGGGGTGAAGGGATGAAGATATGTGTGGTCGGCGGCGGGTCGACGTACACGCCGGAGCTCGTGGACGGCATCGCCCGGCTGCGCGCGACACTGCCGGTCTCGGAGCTGGCCCTGGTCGATCCGGACGAGCGCCGCCTGGAGCTGGTCGGCGGCCTTTCCCGGCGCATCTTCGCCCGGCAGGGCCACCCGGGCGTGATCCGTACGACGCCGGACCTGGACGAGGGCGTCGACGGCGCCTCCGCCGTGCTGCTGCAGTTGCGCGTCGGCGGCCAGGCGGCCCGCCACGTCGACGAGACGCTGCCGCTCGACTGCGGCTGCGTCGGACAGGAGACGACCGGCGCGGGAGGGCTGGCCAAGGCGCTGCGCACCGTCCCGGTCGTGCTGGACATCGCCGAGCGGATCGCCGCCCTGGCACCGGACGCCTGGATCGTCGACTTCACCAACCCGGTCGGCATCGTCACCCGCGCGCTGCTGGACGCCGGGCACCGGGCCGTCGGCCTGTGCAACGTCGCCATCGGCTTCCAGCGCCGCTTCGCCGCCGCGCTCGGCGTACCGCCCGACCGGGTCCGGCTGGGGCACGTCGGCCTCAACCACCTGACCTGGGAACGCGCGGTGCACGTCGACGGGCAGGACGTCCTCCCCCGGCTCCTGGCCGACCACGCCGAGGACATCGCCGCCGACCTCGAGCTGCCGGCCGCCCTCATCCGCCGCCTCGGCGTCGTCCCGTCCTACTACCTGCGCTACTTCTACGAGCATGACGCGGTGGTCGCCGAGCAGCTCCACGCCCCCTCCCGGGCGGAGGAGGTCGCGGCGATCGAGGAGGGCCTGCTGGAGATGTACGCCGACCCGGCCCTCGACGAGAAACCCGCGCTGCTGGAGGAACGCGGCGGCGCGTACTACTCCGAGGCCGCCGTCGACCTGGTCGCCTCCCTGGCGAGCGACCGCGGCGACGTTCAGGTCGTCAACGTCCGGGGCGGCGGCCGCCTGCCGTTCCTGCCGCCGGAGGCGGTGATCGAGGTCCCGGCGCGGATCGGCGCGGCCGGGCCGGAGCCGCTGCCGGTCGACCCGGTCGAGCCGCTGTACGCAGGACTGATCGCACACGTCGCCGCGTACGAGGAGCTGGCCCTGGAGGCCGCGCTGAAGGGCGGCGTCGACCGGGTCTCCGACGCGCTGCTGGCCCATCCGCTGATCGGCCAGGCGAGCACCGCCGACGAGCTCGCCCGGCGCCTCGTCGCCGCGAACGCCGCCCACCTGCCCTGGGCGGTGAACGCGTGATCCTCGCGATCGACGGCGGCAACAGCAAGACCGACGTCGCCGTGCTCACCGCCGGCGGCGAGGTCCTGGCCACCACGCGCGGCGGCGGGTTCCGCCCGGTCGCCGAGGGCGTGACGCACGCGGTGGACACCGTCGCCGAGGCGGTGACCCGCGCGCTCTCGGCGGCCGGGGCGGGCCCGGTGCTCGACCACGTCTCGGCGTACCTGGCCAACGTGGACCTGCCGGTGGAGGAGCAGGAGTTCCACCGGCTGTTCACGGAGCGTGGATGGGGCCGCACCGTACAGGTCGGCAACGACACGTTCGCCCTGCTGCGGGCGGGTACCACCGAGCACTGGGGCGTCGCGGTCGTGTGCGGCGCCGGCATCAACTGCGCCGGCGTGGCTCCGGACGGGCGGGTCGCGCGGTTCCCCTCGATCGGGCGGGTGACCGGCGACTGGGGCGGCGGTCACCACCTCGGCGAGGAGGCGCTGTGGCACGCGGTCCGCGCCGAGGACGGGCGCGGTCCCCACACCGCCCTGGCCGCCGCCGTCGCCGCCCACTTCGGGTCGGACAGCGCCGGCGACGTCGGGCTCGCGATCCATTTCGGGGAGATCTCCGAGGGCCGGCTGGGAGAGCTCTCCCCGGTCCTGTTCGCGGTCGCGGCCGAGGGCGACCCGGTCGCGCGGGGCCTGGTCGATCGTCAGGCCGAGGAGGTCGTGGCGCTCGCGACCGTCGCGCTGCGCCGCCTGGACCTGCTCGACGTCCCCGTGGAGGTCGTCCTGGGCGGCGGCGTCCTGGCCGCCCGGCATCCGCAGCTGATGAGCGCGATCGAGGATCGGCTGGCGGAGCTCGCCCCGCAGGCCAAGCTCCTCATCGTCGAGGCTCCCCCGCTCCTGGGCGCCGCCCTCCTCGGCCTCGACGCCACCGGCGCCCCACCCGAGGCGTACGACCGCCTGCGCGCCCATTTCGGCAAGGGAGTCGCTCCGGCGCGGTGACAGATCGGGACTTTATCCCCATGCGATCGAGGTGGCGAGGCGGGCGAAAGGCAGATTGACGGCAATACGGTCAACCGCATGACGCCTTCCGTCCGCCCTGGCGAGCAATATGACTTTTAACCTTGATACGGCACGATAAGTCCGATTCACAGAACTGTGCCTTTGTTGCTATCTTACCTTGTAGTTGTCTTGTCGGGAATCGACCGGGGAATGATACAAATTGCAGCGCAGTCCCGAAAAAGCAGGGAAGCGCGGCTTGTGACGGCTCGGTACCCGACAAAAGGAGATTGACGTGCTGAAGAAGACGTGCACCACCGGCGGCCTGGCCCTCGTGGCGGCGGCGGGGGCCCTGCTCACAAGCTCACCCGCGTCCGCGCAGGCTCCCACGTGGGGTGGTGGTGGCGGCTGGCGCCACTCCTCGCATTTCAGGTTCCTCTCGCACCACCGGAACTTCAACGCCAACCAGAACGAGCTTTTCAACCATCTCCGCATCCGGATCAACAACCGGAACAACAACATCGCGATCGCGAGGAACGAGCAGGCGCAGGCGCAGCGGCAGCGCCAGCGCGAGCACGAGCACCAGTGGCAGAAGGAGCTCGAAGACTAGTACTCGCTTCATCCTGTCGTCGGCCTCACGAAGGTCCTTGGCGGTCGCCGCGCCGAACTGATCGAGGCGGTGACCGCCAAGGACCAAGGCCGTCCGCGACGGCGTCGCCGCGGTGGCCCGGGTTTCGTGCCGGGTTCTCATCCGGCGGGGCAGGATCGAGCCTCTCCGCGCGTGGGGGGCGGCGGCCGTGTCCCGGCGAGCGCCTCGCGGAGGCTGAACCACGCGGCCTGCGGGGCACGGGCCTCCATGAGCGCCTCACAGGCGGCGCCGGCCACCGGCGGCACGTCGAGCACCTGCGGCCGGGCGAGCGGGGCCTCCTCGCCAAGACGCCGCCGAATGTGGTCGTGCAGGAGGATCTGGTCGTTCTGCAATGTGCCGCCGCCAAGGACCACCGGCGTGGGGGTGCCCAGCAGATCGAGCCGGCGCAGCAGCGCGGTCACCATGGTGACGATCTCGTCGCCGAGACGTGTCACGATCTCCCTCGCCACCGCGTCGCCGTCGTCGGCGGCGGCGAACACCAGCGGCGCGAGGGCGGGCAGCTCCATGGCGGGTATCTCCCCGGCGCTGACGGCCAGCGCGACGGTCTCCACGCTCGGCAGTCCAAAATGACCAGGAAGGACCTCTCGGAGCACGGTCGCGGGACCGCGCCCATCACCGGCCCGCACGGCGGCGCCCATGGCGGCCCGCGCGACGCCCATGCCGCCGCCCCAGTCGCCGGTGATGTCGCCGAGCGACAGGAAGCGGGCCGACCGCCCGCCCGGGTGCACCCCGACCGCGTTGATGCCGGCGCCGGACACCACCGCCACCCCCCAGCCCTCCGGGGCGCCCGCCCGCAGGATGGCGAGCGTGTCGTTGCGGACGAGGGTCCGCTCGGCCACGTCCAGCCGGGACAGCCGCAGCAGCGCCTCCTGCTCGTCGGCCGGTACGTCCACGTTGGCCAGGAAGTACGCGCCGACCGCGATGGAAGTGGTCTCCGGCAGGCCGGCCTCGGACAGTCCCCGGCGCGTCAGGTCGGCGAGCTGCCCGGCGGTGACCGCCATGCCGTCGGCGTGCGGGCGCGTACCGATGCCCCGCACCCAGGCCAGCAGCCGCCCACCGGTGTCCGCGAGCACCAGGTCGGTCTTGGAGTTCCCGCCGTCGGCGCCCACCACGAGATCAGCCATCGGCCGGCTCCTCGCCGAAGAACCGCGGCAGGTGCGAACGGTTGGCCGCCAGGAGCGCGTCCAGCAGCGGCACCGCGAGGTCCCACTGGCGGACCAGCGGGTTGGCGACCAGCGCCCGCCGGGCCACCGACCGGTCGCCGGTCAGCGCCGCCTCGATCGTAAGGGTCTCGTACGCCGTCACGGCCTGGACCAGCCCGAGCATCTCGGGCGGCAGCGGCGGCACCGTGACCGGGTGCGGGCCCGCGGCGTCGACGTGCGCGGGCACCTCGACGACGGCCTCGTCCGGCAGGCCGTCCAGCACTCCGTCGTTGCGCACGTCCACGTAGTGGTGCGCGCCGTCACCGGTGAGCAGGCTGGTCACCAGGGCCGCGGCGGCCTCGCTGTAGTAGGCGCCGCCCCGGCGTTCGAGGAGTTCGGGTTTGCGATCCAGGTCCGGGTCCTCGTAGAGGGCGAGCAGCTCCCGCTCGATGGCCTGGACCTGCTCGGCCCGGTGCGGCCCGGTCCGCTGCCGGTCCAGCTCATGGTCGGTGCAGTAGAAGTAGTGCAGGTAGTAGGACGGGATCGCGCCCAGATCGCGCATCAGCCGGGCGGGCACGCGCACCTCCTCGGCGAGTTCGGCGAGGGTGTCGCCGGAGAGCAGGCCGGGCAGGCGCTCGTCGCCGTCCACGGTGACCGAGCGGATCCACGACAGGTGGTTGAGACCCGCGTGGCCGAGCCGGACCCGGTCGGCGTCGACTCCGAACCGGTCCGCCAGGCTCCGCTGGAACTTGATCGCCACGTTGCACAGGCCGACCGCCCGGTGCCCGGCGTCCAGCAGTGCCCGGGTGACGATGCCGACCGGGTTGGTGAAGTCGACGATCCACGCGTCGGGTCTGGCCCGGCGGCGTACCTCGGCGGCGATGTCCAGCACGAGGGGCACCGTGCGCAGGGCCTTGGCGAAGCCGCCCGGGCCGGTGGTCTCCTGACCGATCAGCCCGAACTTGTTCGGCAGTGTCTCGTCCGTCAGCCGGGCCGTCTGGCCGCCCGCGCGCAGCTGGATGAGGACCGCCGCCGCCCCGTCCAGCGCCTGGGCGAGGTCGGTCGTGGTGGTCAGCCGGCCGGGGAACGCGTGCCGGGCGAGGATCCGCCCGGCCAGGCCACCGACGACGCGGAGCCGCTCGGGGTCGATGTCGTGCAGGACCAGCTCGTCGACCGGAAGCACACCGGCGCGCCGGGCGAAGCCCTCCACGAGTTCGGGCGTGTACGTGCTGCCACCGCCGACAACGGTGATCTTCACTCTTACTCCAATGATTCGCTTGATCCGCCGTCGTGGCGGTAGTCAGCCCTTGACGCCGGTCAGCGCGATGCCCTCGACGAAGACCTTCTGCGCCAGGAAGAACAGCACCAGGACGGGCAGCAGGAACATCAGCGACGCCGCCATCTGCAGTTGGTACGCGTTCTGGTGCCCGCTCTTGGCGAGCTGGGTGAGGGCCACGGCGAGGGTCTGGCCGCCCTGGCTGTTACCGGTGTAGAGCAGCGGGTTGTAGAAGTCGTTCCAGGCGTAGAGGAACGAGAAGAGCCCGACGGCGGCGATCGCCGGCTTGGTCATGGGGATCATCACCCGCAGCAGGATGCGCAACTCCCCCGCCCCGTCGACCCGCGCCGCCTCGGTCAGCTCGCCGGGGATGGTACGGAAGAACTGGCGCAGCAGGAAGATGCTGAACGCGTCGCCGAAGAACGACGGGACGATCAGTGGCTTGAGGGTCCCGACCCATCCGATGTGCGAGTAGAAGACGTACAGCGGCAGGCTGGTCACCTGGGCGGGCAGCATCATCGCGGCCAGCACCACCAGGAAGAACGCCTCCCGGCCCCGCCAGCGCAGCCGGGCCAGCGCGTACGCCACGGGCACCGACGAGACGATGGTGCCGATCGTGGACAGCCCGGCGTACAGGACCGTGTTGAGCAGGTCACGGCCGAACGGCATCGCGGTGAATACCCGCCGGAAGTTGGCGAAGTCCCAGGGCGACGGCCAGAGCGACCCGGTGCCCGCCTGGTGCTGCGTCATGAACGCGGTGAGCACGCTGATCGTCAACGGCAGCAGGAAGCAGAGCGCGACCGCGACGGCCGGCGCGTGCTCGGCCAGCTGGTACAGCAGACGACGCCCGATCGGCGGCCGGTGGTGGCCGGGCGCGGACCGGCGCCCGGTCATGCCCGCGGCGGTCACCGGTCACCGCCCGCGTAGTGCACGAAGCGGCGGGAGACGCGGATGAACACCACGGTCGCGGCGAAGATGGCCAGGAAGAGCAGCCACGCCATCGCCGACGCGTACCCGGTCTTGAAGTACGAGAAGCCCTGCTGATAGAGCTCCGTGGAGTAGAACAGCAGCGACCTGGCGGGGTAGCCGAGCAGCTCGTTGCTGGACGCCTCGACGTTCGCCGAGCCGGACACGACGAACGCCTCGGTGAAGTACTGGAACGCGTAGATCATCCCGGTGAGCAGCGAAAAGTAGATCACCGGTGAGATCGCCGGCAGCGTGATGCTGCGGAACTTCCGGAACGCGCCCGCGCCGTCCAGGTCGGCCGCCTCGTACAGCTCGCGCGGCACGTCGAGCATGGCGGCCGAGAAGATCACCATCGTGTTGCCGGCGGCCCACAGCGCCATCAGCACCAGGCTCGGCTTGGACCAGGCGGGGTCGGAGAACCACCCCGGCCCGTCGATGCCGACCAGGCCCATCAGCCGGTTGAGCGGTCCGACCGGGTTGAGCAGCACGATGAACGACAGCGCGGCGGCCACCGGCGGCACCATGGAGGGCAGGAAGTAGAGCGTGCGGTAGACGTTGCGGCCGCGCTTCACCCGGGTGATCACCCAGGCGGTGAGCATCGCCCAGGCGGTGCGCAGCGGCACCATGACCACGACCATCCAGACCGTGTTGCGGACCGCGATCCAGAAGTTGTCGGACCGGGTGAACAGGGTCCGGTAGTTGTTCAGCCCGACGAACCGCACGGGCCGGTAAGAGCCGGCCTGGAAGTTGGTCAGTGAGTAGTACAGCGTGGCGGCCACCGGGTACAACACGAAGGTCGCGAGCCCGATCACGAACGGCGACAGGAAGGCCAGCACGACCCACCAGCGGGTCTTGCTCGGGTGGCGGCGCGTCCGCTGGGCGGAGCGCCCCCGCGCCCCGCTCACGGCGTCGCCGGCGCGGGCGACGGTGGTCGCCATCCCTAGTTCCCCGCCTGCGTGTTGAGGTTGTCGATCTTCTTGGCGATCCCGGTCAGACCGGACGGCAGGTTCGCCACCTTGCCCTGCTCGTACTGGAGCAGGAACTCCTTCCACGTGTCCATGTCCTCTTCACCGGCGGGGGTGAGCGTCTTGTAGTACGAGCCGGGGTTCTTGAACATGTCGACCAGCGGCTTCCAGTGCGCGTCGCTCGCCTTGTCCCAGCTCTGCAGGGAGGCGAAGGTGCTCGGGATGTTCGACACCGTGTCCGCCAGCGTGTTCAGGAACGTCGTGTCGGTGGTGAGCTGCTGCAGCGCGAAGAAGCCCTCCTGCTTGTGCTTGGAACCGGCGGGCAGGTACGCGACGGTCCCGAGGGTGTCGCCCGCGCCGTACGTGCCCGACGCCGCGTCGAGCACGGGCATCGGCGCGACGCCGTAGTCGAGGCCCTTCTTCGCCGTGTCGATCTCGCCGATGTGCCACTCGCCGTCGAACTCCATCGCCGCCGCGCCGGTCAGGAAGGGGTTGCTCGTGTCGTCGGCGTGCGGCTGGTAACGGCCGACGAACTTCTGCGCGTTCCCCGGGCCGTAGGAGTCGTTGAGGTTCTTGTCCCACTGCAGCATCTGCTGCCACTTCGGGTCGGTGGCGAACGTCGCCTTTCCGTCGCCGCCGTAGAACCTGCTCGCGCTCTGCACCCCGGTGTAGAGGTACCGGTTGGCGTTGTAGTCGGACCGGGAGACGAATCCGAACGTCTTGATGGAGCCGTCGGCGTTCTTCACGGTGAGCTTCTTGGCGTCGGCGGCCAGCTCCGAGAGCGTCTTCGGCGGCGTGGTGATGCCGGCCGCCGCGAACATCTTCTTGTTGTAGTACAGCCCGAACGCGTCGGTCAGCAGCGGCAGCGCGCACTGCTTCCCCTGGTACTTCGTGTAGACCAGCGTCGCGGCCGGGAAGGTCGCGGCCGTATTCACCTTCGCCGACGACAGGTACGGGCCGAGGTCGGCGACCGTGCCGTTCGCGCAGAACTTGCCGACGTTGTCCGGCGCCGCCGCGACGAAGACGTCGGGCGGATCACCGGCGGCGACCGCCTTGGCGAATGCCGCGTCGTCCTTGTTCGGGACGAACTTGACGGTCAACCACGGGAACTTGGCGTGCAGGCGGTTCAGGGCCGCGGTGAACGCCGCCACCTCGTTGGGCAGGTGGTTGAACGTCCACACGCTGATCGTGGTCGGCGCGTGCGAGGCGCCCGCCGAGATCGCGGTGGCCGGTCCCGACGACGCGGGTCCGGCAGACGTACAGCCGGCCAGCAGCAGCGCGGCGGCCGTTCCCGCCACGGCCCCGATGGTAAATTTGAACACTGATCGTCCTTCCTCGGTGATGGCATCGCTGGGCGAAGGGATGGTCATCGCTCCGGGCGCGGCAACGCCCGGGCGCCTCTGGCGGCGGCGCTGTCCGGCAAGACGGCGTCGCCGCAGTACGTCAGGAAAGAGGCATCGGCGCCTCCATCGGGGCACTCGGCGCGGTGGCGGCCGCATAGGTCGACTCGCGCGCCCGATCTGACGCCATGGTCGTGGCCCCGAGCAGCACCGCGCCCGGTCCGAGGTCGGAGGCGACGATCCGGGGCCGGAAGGTGCTGAAGTCCGCGAGGTGCCGGGCGACCGGTGCGAGCAGCAGGTCCCCGTTGCCGCCGATGGCACCGCCCAGCACGATCAGGGCCGGATCGATCAGAGGAACCACGCAGGCCACCACGTACGCGATGCTGCGGGCGGTGTCGTCCACGATGCCCACTGCGGCCGGGTCTCCCCGACGGGCCAGCTCGAATACGGCGCGGGGGCTGCCGTCGCCCGGTAGCTCCAGGCGACGCGCCTCGGCGCTGATGTACCGCGCCCCCAAGTGCTCCTGCACGAGGTCCCGACGCTGCCCGGGCGGCGCGATCATCCGATCGCTGGGCAGGTAGCCCGCCTCGCCCGCGACACCGGTCGCTCCCCGCCGTACGCGGCCGTCGACCACCATGCCCAGGCCGAGGCCGACGCCCAGGCTGACGAGGACGAAGTCGTCGACCTCCGTGCCGTGGCCCTGCCTGCGCTCGGCCAGCGCCGCGAGGTTCACGTCGTTCTCCAGGATCAGCGGAGCCGGGATGGCGCGGCCGAGCGCCTCGCCGAGTCCGCGCCCCGCGTCGGGCAGGCCCGCGGCGTACGACAGAGCGCGGCCGTCGGGTCCGACGACGGCCGGCACTCCCATCACGACCTGGGCGATGGCCTCCGGGGAGAGGCCGACCTGTCCGGCCAGGTCCTCGCACATCGCCAGCACGCGCTCGACGAGCGCGTCACGGCCGGAGGGGCCCTCCTGCTCGGTCCGCGCCCGTACGCGCCCGGTGACGTCGGCGATCGCGGCACGGATCTTCTTGTGCCCGACGTCCACGCCGATCGCGAAGGCGCAGTCGGCGTTGACCTCGTACAGCGCGGGCGCGGGCCCCTTACGGCCTGTCACCGGGCCCACCTCGCTGATCACGCCGCGTTCCAGGAGCAGGCTCACCGCGGCGGCCACCGTCGGCCGGGACAGGTCGACCCGGCCCGCCAGGTCGGTGGTCGTGATCGGATGACCGGCCCGGTGGATCACCTCCAGCACCGCCCGCCCGTTGAGCAGACGCAGCAGGCGTTGCGGTCCCGCCGGATACCGGTTGATCACCTAGGCGCCTCTCTGAGCTGCATGTCCTTGTTAGAAAGAAAGTTGTTTACTTATACGCGCATAGGTGTCCGCGAATCAACCCCCTGCCATCCCTCGGTTCGGCGGGTTCGAAGGCCCCGACGGGTCAGGACTTGCGCCCGATCGCCCCGAACTGGTCACCGTCGCTCGACGGAGTGAGCCGGTCGGGGCGCCAGCGGCTGCACGGCACGACGCCCGGCGGCACCAGCTCGAGGCCGTCGAAGAACTCGGCGAATCGCTTCGGGGACCGCATGGTGATCCGGCTCCTGGTGAACTCGTTCCAGTGCCGTACGGCCTCGTCCATCGCCTCGCCGCTGCCCTCGTTGGTGGAGTGAGTGATCACCAGATGGCTGCCGGCGGGGACCGCGTCCAGCAGCCGCTTCACCGCGGTGAACGCCGCACCGTCGTCCAGGAAGATCAGGGATCTGCCCATCAACATGAGCGCGACAGGACGGGTGAGGTCGAGTGTGCCGTCGATGGCACGCACGATCCCATCGGGTTCGTGGAGGTCGGCGTAGATGTAGTCGGTGACACCAGGGGCGTCACCGGTGAGCAGGGCGCGGGCGTGTGTCAGCACCATGTGATCGTTGTCGCCGTAGACGACGCGTGACTCCGGAGCGACGGCCTGCGCGACCTGGTGCGTGTTGTCGGAGGCGGGCAGTCCACTGCCGATGTCCAGGAACTGACTGATGCCCGCCTCGCCGACGAGGTACCGGACGGCCCTGCCGCGGAACGCCTCGTCGGCGTGTGCCATCGCGATGACGCCGGGGAGAATGGCGCGGATCTGGTCGACGACCTCGCGGTCGGCGGCGAAGTTGTCCTTGCCGCCCAGCAGGTAGTTCCATACCCGCGCCGGGTGCGCAACACGGACGTCGATGCCGGCCGGCAGCTCCCGACCATGGGCGAAATCCGCTTCTCCCATTGCCGCCTCTTCTATGCGTATCAGTCCGATACGTACTCCGACCGCACACACCCTACCGGGTAAGGCGAGCAGTCAGCCGCCGCAGCCCGCGCCGTCCGCGAGCGGGATCGCGTAACCGGAACAGGCCACGGGTGCTGTCCCCGGCCGTATGGGGTCACGCCGGTGTTCAGCATGATCTAGCGAGGTACCTCGCCCCTTCGCTTCAGGGGAGGGAGGAATCGCTTTCCCTCGTGTGCGGCGCGCTAGCGCCGCTTAGACCGGTCGTTTCTGGTTTTCCGGTGTAGTCCTCGACGGCCTTGAGCGGTGCCCCGCCGCAGGATGCGGCCAAGTAGGACGGCGACCAGAAGCGCTCGCCCCACTACTTGGGCCTGAAGACCACGTGTGCGTGCAGGGCGTAGACGACGCTGCGGCCCCTGCGAATAGCGGGGCTCGATTCCCGACGTGGCAACGTAAAGCAATGATATGGTCACGGTCTGTGAGGGTCGTGGTGCAGGTCAAGCTGACGCCGACGCCCATGCAGGCGGCGGCGCTGAAACACACCCTGCACACGGTCAACGAAGCCGCCTGCTGGGTGTCGGGTGTGGCGTTCGAGCGTGGGGTGCCGCGTGAGTACGAACTGCGTAAACACACCTATGCCGAGCTGAAGGAACGGGGTCTGGGCGCGCAGGCCGCGCAGCATGTGATCAAGAAGGTCCGGGACGCCTACACCAGCCTGCACGCCAACCTGCGGGCCGGAAACCTCGGCAAGCCGGGCTCTAAGCGTCGCCTCAAGGCCGCCTCCAAACCGATCGCCTTCCGCCCGCAGGCCGCACAGCCGTATGACGATCGGTGCTTGTCGTGGCAGTACGACGCCCAGACCGTTTCGATCTGGACGGTGGCGGGCCGGTTGAAGGGCGTGCGGTTCGCCTGCTCACCGAACGCGCTCAAGCAGCTGATCGCCCACCGCAAGGGCGAAAGCGATCTGGTCGAACGCGATGGGGTGTTCTATCTGATCGCCACGTGCGAGGTGCCCGAGGCCGAGCAGCAGGAGCCTGAGAGGTTCATCGGCGTGGACCTGGGCATCGCCAACATCGCCACCACCTCCACCGGCTACCAGGCCGCAGGGCGAGGCCTGAACCGGCACCGCAGGCGACAGCTCGAACTACGCCGCAAGCTCCAGAAGAAGGCCACCAAGTCCGCCAAGCGCCTACTCAAGAAACGCAACCGCCGCGAAAAACGCCACGCCGCGAACCAGAACCACATCATCGCCAAGACAATCGTGACCGAGGCTGAACGCACCGGACACGGCATCTCCCTCGAACAGCTGAGAGGGATCCGTGACCGGGTACGGCTCCGCAAGCCCCAACGGGTCGCCCTGCACTCCTGGGCCTTCGCCCAACTCGCGGACTTCATCGTCTACAAGGCACGCCGGGCCGGCGTCGCCGTCGTGTTCGTCGATCCGGCCTACACCTCACAGCGTGCGACACGAAGTCGCACCGTCAGAAGTGGAGAAGCAATGGCGAAAACGTAGCCGCAGCTTTTCCCTGGCTTGTGCCATAGGCCAGTCCCCCACGCTCACGTGCGTCGACAGTAATGACGGG
>NZ_JAMXMY010000020.1 GCF_024055795.1 Actinoallomurus purpureus
AACTCTCCGTTAAGGCCAAACGACAACCCACCCAAAGGCAGGCCGCCAAACCCTTACGAAACAAATCCCGGCAAGAATCATACTTGCCAAAGAAATCCAAACCAATCAACCAACCCGAAGGCCAGCCAATCGGACAAGGACCAAAAGGCACTGGCTTTTAGCACACTGTTGAGTTCTCAAGAAACGGACACACACCGTCAGGAACCCGACTCCCGCCGGACCCCCTCTGGGGCAACCCTTCTATCTTACCGTTCCGATCCCGCCTGTCAAGTCCCAGACCCGAAGATCTTGAACCCGCCAACCACAGACCAGAACGCCCCCCGGACATGAATCACCCCGACCAGCGAAGCCGGCCGCAGTAGCCACATCCAGAAGTTCCCCTACAGGCCGACCACCGCTCAGCGATGTTCTGCATCCCGTCTCAGGGCGACCACACCATGCTACCCCGTCCCGGACATCATCCGGACCGAGCAACCTCAGTGTGGATTCCCCCTGGGCCGGCCACCTTGCGGCGTCCTGCTCCCCTGGGGGTGAAGAGAACATTACGTCCGCTTGGAGACACCGTCAAATCGAGCAGGCGTGCACGAGAACGCACCGATCAGAGGGCCGGGAACGCCGGGAAGCCGCAGCTGGCCACGGAGCCGCCACCGCTCACCTGGGTGACGGTCACGCCCGTCCCGGACGGCGTGAGGTCGGTGCTGTAGACCCCGATCGCCGCGTACTGCTCGGTTGTCGCCGGCGCGTCGAGCTGGGCGTTCCGCAGTGTCAGGCGAAGCGGATAGGAGGCGCTGTAGCCGTCCATCGTCGAGATGGCTCCGGAGGGAGAGCTCACCGACCTGGCCCCGTCGACGACGATGTCGGTGAAGGACGGGATCAGCGAACCGGCACTGCTCGAGTAGTACGGATCGACGACCAGCGGCTCCTTGACGCCCGTCATGCAGGTGTCACGGGCTTTCACACCGGCCCCGACGACCGGTCCGTTCGGTGCCGGCCCCGACGCGCCTCCGCTGCCGATGCGGCAGGGCGGTCGGCCCCTGCCGCTCCCCGGGCCGTCCGGCGATGCGGGAACGCTCAGCCGTCGACCGCGGTTCTGGGCAGCGGATCCGCCCCCGCCGGGACCGCGGTGGAGCCGCGGATGACCAGCTCTGGAGTCACGGTCACCACCGGACCGGTGGCACCGTCGTCCTCCGTGGCGGAGAACAGCTCCCATGCCCGGCGGCCGAGATCCTGCTTGTTCACCGTGACCGTAGTGAGCCGCGGAGAGACCAGGCAGCTCAGCGCGATGTCGTCGAACCCGGTGAGGGAGATCTCGTCGGGAACGGAGACACCCAGCTCGTCGAACCGGGCGAGTGCGCCGAGGGCGACATAGTCGCTGAAGGCCATGACGGCCGTGGCCCGGGTGGCGAGGGCCGCGTCGGCGGCGCGGTGCCCGTCGACGCTGCTCGACCCGCAGGGGATCTGCACGATCTCCAGATCCGCCCCGCCGGCCGCCCGCAGGGCCTGCTGCCTGGCGCGCTCGGACCACGCGCGCCCCGGGCCGCGCAGGTACGCGACGCGGCGGTGGCCGAGCTCACCCAGGTGGCGGCAGATCGACGCGACACCCGCGCCGAAGTCCACCGCGACCGCCGGGATCGGGGTGTCGCGGCTGAGCCGGTTGACGCAGACGAGGCGTGGCACGGCGGCCGCGAGCTCGCTGAGCTCCCACTGGCTCATCCGCGGTGAGCACAGGACGACGCCGTCGGCCCACCGGGAGAGTTCGAGCGCGGCGTCGCGTTCGGTCCCGGCCTTCTCACCGGTGTCGGCGACGAGCGTGCGGAAGTCCGCGTGCTGGGCGGCGTTGGTGACGCCCTTGAGGACCTCCGCGAAGTACGGGTTGCTCAGATCCGGTACGACCACGCCGACCGCCGAGGTCGTGCCGCGCAGCAGTCCCTGCGCGGCCGGATTCGGACGGTATCCGAGCCGGGCCACCGCCGCGCGGACCCGCTGCTCCGGCCCTGCCGAGACCGGTTTCGAGCCGGTGAGGACGCGCGAGACCGTCGCGGGAGAAACGCCGGCCTCCCGTGCCACGTCGATGATCGTCGCCCGGGGCGGCCGCGCCCCCGTGCCGGTCTGCGCCCTGCCCATGGCGGCATTGCACCATACGAATGCACCTCGCGGCGCGCCGGATCCGCTGCGGAAGACGTGAAAGCGGGGTTGACGTCCCTGGATTCCCGTGTGATTTTCGGAAAAGGTTTTCCCCTGGGCCTCCCCCGACGCGGCGCCGACCCCGCGGTCGTCGCCGGCACACCCGCCATCGCGGCCGGAGAAGGTCACCGACACGGCGGGAGGCGGCATGCTCGGACCGGTCGCTCGATATGCGTCGCTGGTGATGGCGCTCGTGATCACCTCGGTGGTGACGGTCGGCTCGCCACGGGCCCTGGCGGAGCCGCAGCCGGCCATCGCCGCCCCACGAACGTGGGTGGGCTCCTGGAGCGCGGCACCGGTCACCGGGACCGGGAGCGGGTTCGGCGACCAGACCCTGCGTGAGATCGCGCACATCAGTGTCGGCGGCGACCAGGTGCGGATCCGTCTCACCAACGCCTTCGGCACGAACGGCCTCGTCATCGACGGAGCGACGATCGGGGCCCGCGCCGACGGCGCGGCGCTCGTCGCGGGCAGCGAACGTCCGGTCACGTTCGGCGGCGCCCGGAAGGTGGTCCTGCCGGCGGGTTCGGAGGTGCTCAGCGACCCGGTGCCGCTGACGGTCCCGGCCGGGCAGGACCTCGCGGTGAGCGTGTACGTCCCCGGCTCCACCGGCGCGGCGACCCGGCACCCCCTCGCCATGGCGACGTCGTACCTCGCCACCGGCGATCACGCGGCCGACGCCGACGGTGGCGCCTTCACCTCGACGACCTCCTCCTGGTACCTGCTGGACGGGGTGGACGTCCGCGCCCTGCCGGGCACGCGTGCCCTGGTGGCCTTCGGCGACTCCATCACCGACGGCGCCCAGTCCACCGTCGACGCGAACCGGCGCTACCCCGACGACCTGGCGCGCCGGCTCCGGGGCCGGGGCCTGTCCGTGCTGAACGAGGGCATCTCCGGCAACCGGGTGCTCACCGACGCCGGTGGTTCCGGGGTGAGCGCGCAGGCCCGGTTCGACCGCGACGTCCTCGGCCAGACCGGGGTACGGGACGTGCTCTTCCTCGAGGGCATCAACGACATCGGTCACAACGCGGGTCCGGTGTCCGGGGAGCCGGTCACGGCGGCCGACCTCATCGCGGGGATGACGAACCTCATCGCCCGCGCGCACGCGCACGGCCTGCGCATCATCGGCGGCACGCTGACGCCGATCGGCGGATCGAAGTACGACACGCCCGAGGCGGAGCAGAAGCGGCAGGCGGTCAACGCCTGGACCCGCACGTCTCGAGCGTTCGACGGAGTCGTCGACTTCGACGCGGTGACCCGTGACCCGGCGGACCCCGCGCGATTCCTCCCGGCGTACGACAGCGGCGACCATCTGCACCCCGGCGACGCCGGATACCAGGCGATGGCCGACGCGATCGATCTGCGACTGCTCTTCCGGTAGGAGGCCCCGATGCCCGCCCCCCTCAAGATCGTTTCACTGGCACTCCTGGGCATCGCCGCCCTGACCGCCGTGCCCACCACCGCGACGGCGGACTCCGTCGTACGGCCCGGCGACCCCCGGCTGCGGTACATGGGCCACTGGGGACACGTACGAGGGGCGGCGATCACCGTCAACTCCGGGTCCGAGCTGACCTTCCGGTTCACGGGGCACACGCTCACCGGCCTGTTCGACACCTCCACGATCACCGTGCCGTCGCAGATCTATGTCTCGGTCGACCGCGGCCCGCGGACGCTCTACAAGGTCGACCGCGACGAGATCGACTTCACGCCGGCCGTACCGGCGGGCGACCGCCACACGGTGACGATCGCCGTCAAGGACGTCGACGAGTACGAGAACCGGTGGATCCTGCCGCTGCAGTCCGGGGTCGTGCTCACGGGGTTCCGGCTCGGGCGACGCGCCCGGGTGCTGCCCGTTCCGCCGCTCCGCGGCCCGCGCATGGAGTTCTACGGCGACTCGATCACCGAGGGCGTGGCCGCGCTGTGCGATCACACCGGCGTGGACTGCGCCGACGGCACCGTCGACTACGCCAATCTGACCGGGCGGGCCTTCCACGCGGACTTCGACCAGGTCGGGTTCGGCAAGCAGGGCATCATCCAGCCCGGTCACGGCAACGTCGGAACGGCGGCGCAGTCGTTCGGCCTGAACTTCGCCGGCTCGCCCTCCGACGCGCGCTTCCGGCCGGACGTGGTCGTCGTCAACGAGGGCACCAACGACGGCCCGTACTCCAGTGCCGACTTCGAGCCCGGCTACCTGGCCTACCTGCGGCGGATCCGCACCGCCTACCCCCGCGCCTGGATCTTCGCGATGCGGCCGTTCGGCGGTTACCACGCCGACGACATCGCCTCGGCGGTGCGGCGGATGGACGATCCGCGCGTCATCCACGTCGACACCACCGGCTGGCTCTCGGCGGCGGACGGCGACTTCAACGGCGGGCATCCGAACGTCCAGGGGCACCGGAAGGCCGCCGATCGCCTCATCCCGCTGATCGCGGCGACCACCGGGTGGCGGACGCGATGAGACGAGCCGCCGACTCCCTCCGATCGCCGGTCGCCCTGGCCGTCCTCCTCATCGTGGGACTGCTCGGCGCTCCCTCCGCCGCCGCCGAGCGCCTCACCCCCACCGCCGCTCCCTCCACCGCTGACCCCGTCTCCGCCGCCGGCCCTTCCTCCGGCCCAAGCGCGTCCGGGCGGCTCTCGCCCGCCGGTCACCGACGCGGGGTGTGCGTGGACGCGCCGTTGCGGCTCACCGCGGACCGGCCGCTCCAGCCGGGCACCACCGGCCGCATCGAGGTGCACCACGCGGACGGCACCGTCGCCGACGCGATCGACCTGGCCGACCCGCACTCGTACCACCGCACGATCGGCGACGCGGTCTCCGACACCGGCGTCCCGCACTCCTTCGCCTACCACCCGGTGCTCGTGGACGGGAACGCCGCGACCATCCGACTCCACCACCGGCTCGACTACGGCCGGACGTACTACGTCACCATCGACCCCGAGGTGTTCCCCGGGTTTCCCGGCATCCAGGCCTCGACGACCTGGCGCTTCCGCACCCGGGGCGTCCCGCCGCGTCCAGGATCACGGCGGCTGACGGTCGCCGCGGACGGCAGGGGCGACTTCTGCACGCTGCAGGGCGCGATCGACTTCGTCCCTGAGGGCAACACGCGGCCGGTGCTGATCGACGTCCGCCCCGGCACGTACCGCGAGATCGACTACGTCCGCGCCGACCGCCCGCACATCACCGTGCGCGGCGCGGGCCGGGACCGGACCGTCGTCGAGTACGCCAACAACAACCGGCTGAACGGGGACACCGCGCTGGCCGGGTCGACCGATCCAGGAGACGTCTGCCCGCGTCAGGTGCTCCCCGGGCACGACACGTACAACTGCTGGCGGGCGCTGTTCGGCGTGGAGGCGGACGACTTCCGGCTGCGGGACATCACGCTGCGCAACACCACGCCGTACGGCGGCTCGCAGGCGGAGGCGTTCCGCGGCAACGGAGACCGGATCACGCTGCGGCGGGTGAACCTGGAGAGCTTCCAGGACACGCTCCGCCTGCAGGGGCGCGGGTTCGTGACCGACAGCCTCATCGCCGGTGACGTGGACTTCGTGTGGGGCACCGGCTCGGTGTTCATCCGGCGCACCGAGCTGCGGTCCCTGCACGGCGGCTACGTCACCCAGGCGCGCAACGACGCGGCGCACCCCGGCTACGTGTTCGTCGACGACCGTCTGACGCGCGGGCCGGACGCGCCCGACGCGTCGGTGTATCTGGGGCGGGTCGATCCGACGGTGTACCCCCGCAGCCAGGTGGTGTTCATCCGGACCGCGATGGACGCGCACGTCCGGCCCGACGGTTGGCAGTTGAACAACGCGGGCTGCGAGAAGGCGCCGGACGTGCGGTTCTGGGAGTACGCCAGCACGGACCTCACCGGGGCGCCGCTCGGCACCGGCGCGCGGCTGCCGTGCTCGCGGCGGCTGACCGATGTCGAGGCGGCGTGGTGGAGCGACCCGGCGCACGTGCTCGGCGGCTGGCGGCCCCGGTGAGGTCAGCGGTCGGCGGCGATGACGAACGGGTGGTCGCCGCCGAGACCGGAGATGCGCGACGGCAGTGTGATCACGATGGAGCCGTCGCGGCGGGTCCAGTCCAGCGGCCGGCGGTGCTCCCAGGGCGTGGCCCGCAGCTTGTAACCCGACTTGTCGCCCTCGGATACCGCGAAGTCGCCCCGAGACACGCCGACTCCGTCAAGGAGGAACCCGCCCGTGATCCCCCGCCGAACGCCCGCCCGGCTCCGCCGCCGCGCGCTGGTGCTGTTCTCCGGTCTCCTTCCCCTGCTCGCGCTGCTGCCCCTGGCCCCGCCGGGCGCCCGGGCCGCCGAACCGTCCGCGGCCTGGCGGGTCAGTGCCGCGCCGTTCGGGCTGGCCTTCCTCGACCACGGACGCCCGGTCACCGCCGAGGCGGGCGGAACGCTCGCCGGGCCGGGCGGGCGGCTGTCCTACCAGGTCGGCGGCTCGGCCACGAGCCAGGAGGGGGCGACGTACCACCGCCTGACCGACCTCGTCTCCCGGCGCGCGGTGCAGGGCGGCACGGCGTACACGGTCGCGACGGACGAGCCCGGCCGGACCGCGACGGTCACGGTCACGCGGACCGCCCAGGGCGTGCGGGTGCGCTGGTCGTTCACGCCGTCGAGCGACGTCACCGCGGTGTTCGAGGCGCTGACCGCGGGCGGCGGTGAGCACTACCTCGGCGGCAGCTCCGCCGCGTACGTCGACCTGCGCGGGCACGTCCGCGGCTGGAGCCCGGGCAAGGAGGGCAACGAGGCCGGCGACTACTGCCAGAACCAGGAGCAGGCCGCGAGCACCTTCTACCTCAGCTCCGGCGGGTACGGGCTGTGGGCGGACACCGACCACGTCGGCCGGTTCGCGTTCCCCGGCGCGACGCAGGAGAGCGACGGTTCGACCTGCGCGAAGACCCCGAAGCCGCCGACCGGCGCGGCGGAGCCGTACGCCTGCCCGATGGCCGCCGCCGCGCAGCCGGACCGGGTGCAGATCTGCGTGAAGGACGCCGGGCTGTCCTACGACGTCTACACCGGCTCGCCATCCGCGGCGACCAGCGCGTACTACCGCACCGTGGGCCTGCCGAGCATGCCGCCGGCGAGCCAGTTCGCGCTGATGAAGTGGCGCGACGTCAACGCCGACCAGGCCCAGGTGCTCGACGACGTGGCGCAGATGAAGAAGCTGGACATCCCGCTCGGCACCATCTGGATCGACAACCCGTGGGAGCGCCAGCCGGCCGGGAACACGCACCGGATCAACGGGAGCGCCTGCACCAACAGTGGTCAGTTCGACCCGACGTTCTTCCCCGACCCGCAGGGGATGATCGACCAGATCCACGCGCAGGGCGTGCGCTTCGGGCTGTGGGTGACCTCCCACGTCGTCAGCGCCCCGTCCTCCGCCCAGGGCGGCGGCTCGTGCGAGGGCATCAACGACGTCTGGGCGAAGAGCGGCTGGCTCGTCCCGGGCACCAACTACATCGACTTCACGATCCCGGCCGCGCGGGAGCACTATGTCGAGCAGCTCACCCACATCTTCACGATGGGCGTCGACATGGCCAAGGAGGACCGCGCCGAGGAGTACCGCCTGGAGACCACGCAGTTCGCGGGCGAGGCGGGCGCGGGCCTGTACCTGCGGTACCCGGACCTGTACCAGTCGGCGGTCACCGAGGCCATGCGGCGGGCGCACGGGAACGACTTCGAGACCCTCGTACGGGCGGGCGTGCCCGGCACGGCCCAGCACACGCACGGCATGTGGGGCAGCGACGTGTTCGAGACGTTCGCGGGGCTGCGCACCTCGGTCCGGTACGGCACGAGCGAGTCGCTGACCGGTCACTTCGCCTGGGGCTCCGACACCGGCGGCATCGACCCCCAGTCGCCCGCGAACGCGACCAACAGCCCGACGCCGTCACTGTTCACCCGCTGGGCGCAGTTCAGCGCGGTCAGCCCGGTCTTCGAGGTCGGCGGCGCCGGTCTGAACGCGACGCCGTGGAAGTACGACCCGGACACGGTCCGGCGATTCCGTGACGCCGTGATCCTGCACTACGAGCTGTTCCCGTACCTGTACGGGCTGGCGCGGAACGCGTCGCGCACCGGCGTGCCGATCCTGCGGGCCGTCGGCTTCCAGTACCCCGGTGACCAGGCCGCGTGGGCGCAGGACCAGGAGTTCATGGTGGGCCCGGACCTGCTGGCAGCGCCGGTCACCGATGACCGGGCCGACGCCGACGGCGCGGCGGGCCGGTCCACGCCGGTGAGCGTGTACCTGCCCGCCGGGCGCTGGGTGGACCTGTACAGCGGACAGGTGGTCGACGGCGGCCGCACGATCACCCGGGAGACGAGCCTGGACGAGTTCCCGCTGTACCTGCGGGCGGGCGCGATGATCGGGTTCAACACCCGCGCCCTCGGCGGCTGGAAGACCGACGCGTTGTCCAGGCCGGGCCTGAGCGGCGCGCTGTACGCGCCGGAGCCGGGCCGCACCGTCCGGCTGCGCGTGCCCGTCCCGACCGCCGAGGCTCAGGCCGTCGTGCTGAGCCGGCAGGCGCCGCACTCGGTCACCGTGGACGGCCGTGTCCTGCCGCACGCGGCGGACACCGGGGCACTGCGCGCCGCGCGCGAGGGCTGGACCTTCACCTCCGGCCCGTTCGGCGGAGTCGTGCTGAAACTGACCCCCCTCCACGGCCGCACCGCGGACGTGACGATCCGATGACCGATTCCCAGGAGGAACAAATGAGCGGATCATGGCCTCGACGGCGTTTCCTCGAGGCGAGCGGCGCGGCCGTCGGCGGCGGGCTGGTGGCCGCCGCGCTCGGCGGGCCCGCGCTCGCCGCACCGGCCCTCGGCGCGGCCGACCCCTGGCGGACGGCCGACCGGATCCGCCGGCGGGTGCGCGCCCCGCGGTTCCCGCACCGCACCCTGCGGATCACCGACTTCGGCGCGAAGGGCGACGGGACCACCGACTGCACGCGGGCGTTCGAGGCGGCGATCAGCACCTGCGCGCGCCGCGGCGGCGGCCACGTCGTCGTCCCGCCCGGCCGCTACCTGACCGGGCCGATCAGGCTGCGCAGCCACGTCGACCTGCACGTGAGCGAGGGCGCGACGATCGCGTTCAGCACCGACCCGGCGAAGTACCCGCCCGTGTACACCCGCTGGCAGGGCATCGAGTGCTACAACTACTCGCCCTTCATCTACGCCTACGGCGCCCGGAACATCGCGATCTCCGGAACGGGCACGCTCGACGGGCAGGCCGGCAACACCGCCTGGTGGCCGTGGTCCGGCAGCACGACGTACGGCTGGAAGCCCGGCGACCCGCAGCAGGGCCCGGACTGGACGCTCCTGCAGCAGTGGGCCGACCAGGGCGTCCCCGTACGCGAGCGCGTCCTCGGGGCCGGGCACTACCTGCGCCCGAACATGATCCAGCCGTACCGCTGCGAGAATGTCCTGATCGAGGGTGTCACCATCGTGAACTCCCCGATGTGGGAGATCCACCCGGTCCTGTCGCGGAACATCCTCGTCCGTGACATCACGGTCGACAGCCACGGTCCCAACAACGACGGCTGCGACCCCGAGTCCTGCACCGACGTCGTCATCACCGGCAGCACGTTCGACACCGGCGACGACTGCATCGCGATCAAAGCGGGCCGCAACGCCGACGGCCGCCGCGTGAACGTCCCCAGCCGGAACATCCTCGTCGAGGACTGTGAGTTCCGCGACGGCCACGGCGGCGTGACCATCGGCAGCGAGATGACCGGCGGCGTCAGCGCGGTCTTCGCCCGGAACCTGCGCATGAACAGCCCGAACCTCAACAGCTGCCTGCGCCTGAAGACCAACTCCATGCGCGGCGGCCACATCCACGACGTCCACATGAAGGACGTCGAGGTCGGCCAGCTGGCCGTCGCCGCCATCCAGATCGACTTCTACTACGACGAGGGGCCCGGCCACCCGTACAACCCGTCCGTCAGCGGCATCCACGTCGAGAACCTGCACGTCGGAACCACGAAGTACGTGCTGGACACGCGCGGCTACCCCGACGACCCGATCAAGGACGTCACTCTGACGCACTGCCGGTTCGACAAGGCCACCGCGGCCGACGTCGTGGAGAACGTCGAAGGACTCGTCCTCACCGACGTCACCGTGAACGGCTCCCCGGCCGGCGCGCACGCGTAGGTTTCCGGGCCCGTCGCCGTTCCTACGCCTCGGCCATGCGAACGGTTATCTCATAACCGTTCGCATGGTCGAGGCAGACGCTTGCGATCCGCTCTCGAGTCAGGTCCGATACGGCACAGGGCGCCGACGGTCTCATCGGCCGAAGCGGACGGTCATGATGGGGAGGCCGGTGACGCCCAGTGCGCGTACCGCGCGGAAGCGGTTCAGCAGCGGGAACACGGCGCCGTACAGCGGTCCGCGGCCGCGCGGGGCGCGCAGGTCGCGTAGTTCGGTGACGTTGGGGAGCGCCCGGATCCTGGCCTTCTCGGCCCCGTCGACCGCCCAGGGCATCGGGGGTGCCTGGTAGCCCTGAGCCGTCTTCATCCGGCCGTCGAGGGTGCGCCGGCTGAACCACGGCGGCACGCCGTCGAACACCATGGTGACGCCGGGGAACCGCTCCGCGCAGCCGGCGATGAGCCGATGGACCTGGTCGGGCTCGAAGTACATGAGGAGGCCCTGGGCGGACAGGAGCAGGCCCTCGGCGGGGTCCACGTGCCGCATCCACTCCTCGTCCAGCGCCGAGCAGGCAAGGGTCCGCCGGCGGGGCGGGTCGTCGGGGAGCAGGCGCGCGCGCAGTTCGACGGTCTCGGGAAGGTCGACGGTGAGCCAGCGGACGCGGCCGTTGTCGACCCGCCAGAACTGCGTCTCCAGCCCCTCGCCGAGCGCGACCACCTGCCCGTCGGGATGCTCGGTCAGGAAACACCGGACCTCCTGGTCGAAGCAGCGGGCGCGCAGGGCCTGCCACTGGCCGAGACTCCCCTGGCCGAAGCGATCCGCGAAGGGGTAGTCGAGGGAGTCGACGAGATCGATCGCCTTGGGATCGTGGAGGACCGCGTCCGGCCGCCTGGCCTCGGTCGCGCGCTGGTAGAGGTTCCACAGCAGCGTCTCGGGCACGCCGTCGAGGTCGACTCTCGACTTCTCACGATCGGGCATCCGCCCTCCCTGTTTCGGCGTGGTCGCACGCGGGTGAGTTCGGCGCATGTGCGGGCCGCCCGGAATGACGCACCCCGGCACCGGTCGGTTCCGGATGCCGGGGTGCGTGGTGACGGCACGACCGCGCCGTGCGAGAGCCTGCGGTCCTCAATTCACCGGCCGCGAATAGGGACCGCAGACCTAATCACGGAGAATGGTCGATGCGACATATGCAAAGAGGCCCGGAGATTAATCTCCGGGCCTCTTACTGGTAGCGGGGGCAGGATTTGAACCTGCGACCTCTGGGTTATGAGCCCAGCGAGCTACCGAGCTGCTCCACCCCGCGGCGATGTCTTAACTCTATGGGGCCCACGGTCCACGTGCAAATCGATACGCCCGCCGCCCGGCGCGGCCGGGCATCCATCATGCCTGCCACCTGCGGCGATGCCGAAACGAACGGTCGCCGACGGTCGGCTCCAGCGGCGGCCGGGGGGAGGGAGACAGCGGGAGACCCCGGCGTGGCGGCCCCCCGGGGGGTGCGGATGGACGGGTTCGCCAGGGGGAGCCGGAATGGGCGCCTGCCTGCGGGAACATTCGCAGGGCAGAGCGCCGACCGACCGCCCTGCCGACCTTATTCCAGCAAAACCTCAAAAATCATACAAAGGCGGCTGAACAAAACCCTAATATGAGCCCTTCGCCAATCGAAGGAATGCTCCGTGAAACTTGCCCTGCGCATATTGGCCGCCGGTAGCCTCGCCGCGGCGTTGGTCGGGACGATGAACGGCGCCGCCGACGCGTCGACGTCCGACTCCACCGTCACCGCCACCGCCACCCGCGCGGCCGGACCCGGGCAGCCGCCCGTCGCGATCACCTGCAAGATCACGACGCACCTCCCCTCCTACGCGTACGCGGCCGGCCGACGCGTGGTGAAAGTCACCGCCGACATCGAGTGCAACAAGAGCGTGAAGGGCCTGACCCTCCGGGTGAGCCTCTACAAGAACAATGTGCTGTACAAGAGAAGATCCTCGCGGCAGAACGCCGGCGAGAGCAGCATCAGCCAGAGCGCCGCGCGGCGTTGCATCAAGAACCGGCACTACTTCGGTCGGGCCACCGGGACCATCACCTTCCCGCCCCATTACAACCCGCAAAAGAGGACCATCACCAGCAAGAGCGGGGACGCCTCGATCGCGGCCTGCAAGAAGAAGTGACGCGGTCAGCCGAGCGGATCGGGCAGCGCGGCCGGTGGAGGCACAAGGGGATCAATGAGCAAGAGGCCCGGAGGATGATCCTCCGGGCCTCTTGACCTGGTAGCGGGGGCAGGATTTGAACCTGCGACCTCTGGGTTATGAGCCCAGCGAGCTACCGAGCTGCTCCACCCCGCGGCGATGCCCTAACTCTATGGGGCCCACGGTCCACGTGCAAATCGACGGCCCTCACGGGCCGTTTCCCAGGTCCGTCCGCCCGTGTCGGTCTCCCCGCGTCCGTTTCATCGCGTCGGCTTCGGTGTCGGTGCGGGGGCCGCGGGCGGGGTGGTCGCGCCCGACGGCTTCGGCGTCGCGGGCGTCGTCGGCCCCGGCCGCACGCCGCTCTGTTTCTGCAGCCTGGCCAGCTCGTCCAGCGCGGCCTTCAGCCGCTTCTGCGCCTCGCCGTACGCCGTCCAGTCGTTGTTCTTGGTCAGGGCGTTCTGGGCGTCGGTGTACGCCCGGTTGGCCGCCTCGATCGCCGCGCGGATGTCCGCATTGGCCTGCAGCGGCGGGCCGGTCGATGCGGCCGCGCCACCGCCGAGCACCTGGCCCAGCGCGTCCTGCAGGGTCGCGCCGAAGCCGATGTCGTTGCCGTACGAGACGAGGACCCGTTTGAGGAGCGGATAGGCGCCGGCCCCGGAGTTGGCCTGCAGGTAGATGGGTTCGACGTACAGGAAACCTCCGCCGAACGGCAGCGTGAGGAGGTTGCCGCTGACCGTCTTCGACCCGGGGCCGCGCAGCAGTGTCAGCTGCTGCGACACGGTCGGGTTGTTCTCGAAGGTGTTCTGCACCTGCTCCGGCCCGGGGGTCACCTGGCTGCGGGGCACTTGGAGGATGCGGATCTGCCCGTACGTCGGGCTCGTCGGCACGCTGTCGACGGCCATGAACGCGGTGAGGTTGGTGACCTTGCCCTTCGGGGTGAACGTCGAGGTCAGCGAGAATCCCGGCTCGTTCTGGCCGGGCATCTTGACGCTCAGGTAGTAGGGGGGCTCGACGGTGCCCTGGGCGGTCGGGTCGTTGGGGATCTGCCAGAAGTCCCCGCCGCCGTAGAAGGCCTGCGGGTTCTGGACGTGGTAGCGGGCGAGGATGCGGCGCTGGACCTTGAACAGGTCCTCCGGGTACCGCAGGTGCGCCAGCAGGGTGCCCGGGATGGCCGAACGCGGTCGCACGGTGCCGGGGAAGGCCTTCATCCACGTCTGCAGCACCGGGTCGGTCGGGTCCCAGGCGTACAGGGTGACCGTGCCGTCGTACGCGTCGACCGTGGCCTTGACCGAGTTGCGCATGTAGTTGACGCGGTCCCCGGCCTGCGCCGCGACCGACACGCGGCTCTCGGTGTTGGTGTCCCGTGTGGCGTCGGCCAGGCTCGTGCGCTCGGAGTAGGGGTAGTCGGCGGCCGTCGTGTAGCCGTCGACGATCCAGGTGATCCGCCCGTCGACGACCGCGGGGTAGGGGTTGCCGTCGACCTTCAGCCAGGGCGCGGCCTTCTGCACGCGCTCGCGCGGCGTGCGGTCGTACAGGATGCGCGACCTCGCGTTGATCGCCCCGGACAGCAGGAGGTTCTTCTCCTTGAACCGCAGGGCGTACAGCGTCCGGTTGAACAGCGAGCCGATCGGGACGCCGCCCTTGCCGTCGTAGGCGTTGTTCGTCTGCCCGGTGGGGCTCTTGTCGTTCGGGTAGTCCAGTTCGCGCTGCGTGGTGCCGCCGACGATGGAGTAGCCGGGCGAGCGCTCGCCGAAGTAGACGCGCGGCTGGGTGATGTTCAGCGTCCCGGTCGGCGGGATGTCCTTCTCGGTGAACACCGGTGCGCCCTGGACGTCGACCTGGTTGCCGGGGGCGGCGACGAAGCCGTACCCGTGCGTGTAGAGGAGATGGCTGTTGATCCAGTTGACCTGTCCGGACGGTGGTCCCTCGATCTCCCGTACGGCGACGACGGTGTCGCGCAGGGCGCCGCCCTCGGCCGGGTACCGGTCGATGTCCAGCGGGTTGGGGAACTTGTACCAGCCCTTGATCTGCTGGAGCTGCTGGTACGTCGGCGAGACGACGGCGGGGTCGAGGAGGCGGACGTTGGGGAGGGTCGCGGTCTCCTCCTTGGCCTGTTCCGGCGACAGCTTGGTGTTCGGCACGTAGTCGGTGACCCGGGTGCCCGCCACGCCGTACGCCTGCTGGGTGGCGACGATGTTGCGGCCGATGTACTTCGACTCCTTGTCGACCTCATTGGGCTTGACCTGGAAGGTCTGGATCAGCAGCGGATAGACGCCGCCGATGAGGATGGCCGACAGGACGAGCAGGCCGAACGCCATGCCGGGCAGCATGGCGCCCCGGCGCACGAGCGTGGCGAAGAACATCAGCGCGCAGATCAGCGCGATCACCGCGAGGATCGTCTTGGCGGGCAGCACCGCGTTGACGTCGGTGTACGACGGGCCGGTGACGACCCCTCGCTGGGAGCCCGCCAGGCCCCACCGGTCGAACCAGTAGGCGATGGCCTTCAGGAGCACGAAGACGCCGAACAGCACGGACAGGTGCGCACGCGCCGCCGAGCCGACCCGCTCCCCCGGCCCCTGGAGCCGCAGCCCGCCGTACAGGTAGTGCACGATCAGCGCCGCGACGAACGCCAGGATCACCGCCGCGAACAGGAAGCCGAGCACCAGCCGCAGCAGGGGATACGTGAAGACGAAGAACGAGATGTCCTTGTGGAACTGCGGGTCCTTGACGTGGAACGGCCGGCGGTTCACGAACGCCAGCCAGGTGCGCCACCGTCCGGCCGCCGAGGACCCCGCGAGCAGGCCCGCCAGCGTCAGCAGGCCGGCGACGATCCACCGGCGGTGCGGGTCCACCGCGGCGCGGTAGCGGTCGAGCCCCTGCTGCTCGACCGACACGGGCCGGAACGGGGGGCGCAGCCGGTAGGCGATCACGACGTTGACGCCCAGGATGAGGATCATCAGCACACCGGCGCACAGGAACAGCGTCACGCGCGTCGTGATCTGCTTGGTGTACACGGAGGAGAAGCCGACGGAGCGGTACCACAGCACGTCGGTCCAGATGGCGGTGAACGCGACGAAGAGCGCGACGAGGATCGCCAGAATCACGATCACGCGTACGAGCAA
Source organism: Actinoallomurus purpureus (assembly GCF_024055795.1). Classification (GTDB taxonomy): domain Bacteria; phylum Actinomycetota; class Actinomycetes; order Streptosporangiales; family Streptosporangiaceae; genus Actinoallomurus; species Actinoallomurus purpureus. Next base: position 15,634 of record NZ_JAMXMY010000020.1, read on the forward strand.
CCGTGATCGGCCCACGCGGATCCGGCCGCCCAGGCCGGGGCTTCGGAAGGACACGGCCACTTCCCTTCGCCAGGTGTCTCTGAGGGCAACTTACCGAGACATGCCCGGGTTCCCACCACGGGCCGGGCACCTGTGGCCGAAAGGAGGCCGCGGGCGGTGAAAAAATGGGCGGATGACCCGATTGGAAGAGGTCGTGCGCGATCTCGAACGGCATGCCGCCACCGCCGGCTGGGACGCCCCGCCCCGGCTGTACGCCCTGGTGGAGGCCCCAGAGCTGAACCGAAGCGAGCCGGAGCTCGCCCGGCAGCTCGGCGTCCCGGACGAGCCGGACGGCATCGCGGCCCTCGAACAGCCCGATCTGCCCCTCGACCGGCCGATCGAGGACGTCCTGCTCGGCATCGAATGGCCCGGCCAGGTCGCCGGCTGCGTACTGATCCTCGAACGCATCCTGCTGCCCGAGGACGCGGAGGAGGACGCGCCGGACGACGACCCGGTGACCTGGGCCGCCCGGCACCCCGGCCGCGAGGACGTACGGCTGGTGGTGGGCGTGCTGCGGGACGGCTCCCGTCACTCGGCCATGCGGCTGCGCGGTCACGACAGCGACGACGAAGTGCTGACCGGGCCCGAGCTGGTCCCCGGCCTCGCCGACGCCCTGGCCTCGACCCTTACTTAGCGGGACAGGAGGGGATGGCGCCCTGGCCGCCCTGGCCGGTCCGCAGGGCGGTCAGGGCCTGCAGGGCCCCGTGCATGGTGTCCACGCGGACCAGCCGCAGGCCCTTGGGCTTGGTGGCGACGGCGTCGGCGCAGTTCTGCGTCGGCGTGAGGAAGATGGTGGCTCCGGCGTTGCGCGCGGCGACCATCTTCTGCTGGATTCCCCCGATCGGCCCGACCTCGCCCTCGGGGGTCAGTGTCCCGGTGCCCGCGATGAACCGGCCACCGGTGATGTTCTCGGGCGTCAGCTTGTCGTAGATGCCGAGCGAGAACATCAGCCCGGCGCTGGGACCACCGACGTCACCGACGCTGATCTTGACAGTGACGGGGAACTGGTACTTCTCCTTGAGGATCACGCCGACCACGGCCTTGCCCGCCTTGTCGCCCGTCTTGTCCGGGGAGACGATCGTCTTCACGGGCACCTGGGTGTCCTTGCCGTCCCGCCTGACCGTGAAGGTGACCGTGTCGCCGGGCTTACGCGCGGCGACCCCCGCGGTGATGCCGGACATGGCGGTGATCTTCTTGCCGTCGATCGCGGTGATCTGGTCGCCGGACCGGAGCCTGCCGTCCGCCGGCAGCCCCTTCTGGACGGAGTCGACCAGGACGGTCGTGGTGGTGGGCAGGTGCAGTTCCCGCATGGCGGCGGCCGTGGCGGACTCCTGGGAGTTCGTCATCTCCTGGGTGTTCTCCTGCTCCACCTTCTTGGTGGAGACGTTCTTCGGGAAGATCGTCTCTTCGGGGACGACGGCGACGTCCGGGTCGAGCCAGCCGCGCAGCGCGGTGAACAGGTCGATGCGGTTGCCCGGACCGCCCTGGTAGGCCACCGTGACGAAGTTCAGGTGCCCCTCGGTCGGGTATGTCTTGGCACCCGTGATCTGGATCAGCGGCGCCTTGCCGAGCCTGCCCAGCGTGTCCGTCGTCGGGCCGGGCCGGAGCGCGACATAGGGGACGGGCATGAGCGCGGCGGCCAGCCCCAGCAGGAAGATGAAGAGGCTCGCGACGACCAGAGCGGCAGCACGGCGGGACATGCCCGGAAGCCTACGCGGTCGATCGCGGCCGTCGTCGCCGGGTCTTCCCACGCGGCCGCTCCATGGCGTCGCGGAACCGCTGGAAGTGCTCGACCTCCTCGAACGACTTCCGCACGGACGGTCTGCGCCCCCGCAGGGTCATCAGCGCCCCCGTCAGCAGAGCCACGGCCACCGGGATGGCCCACCACGCCAGAATGGACATGCGCGTCACCTCGGTACGAAGCGTTGTACCCAGGGTAACCTGCACGCTCCGCAGGTCATCCCGCCCCGACCCATTCGTCGTCCCCATCCGTGAAGAGCTGATGCTTCCAGACGGGAACCTGCTCCTTGAGGTCGTCGATCAGCCTCCGGCAGGCCGCGAAGGCCTCCGCGCGGTGGGGGCAGGCGGCGGCCACGACCACGGCGAGATCGCCGATCTCCAGGTCGCCGACCCGGTGCACCGCGGCGATCGCCCGGACGGGGAACTCCGCGGCGACCTTCTCCAGCACCGTGCGCAGCGCGTCGGCCGCACTCGGATGCGCCGAGTAGGACAGCCCGGCCACCGCGCGCCGGTGATCCTCATCGCGCACGGTGCCGACGAACAGCGCCGTGCCGCCCGCGCCAGGATCGGCGACGGCGGCGAGCACCTCGTCGACGGACAAGGGCGTATCACGGAGTTCGGCGAGCCGGATCACGTCCACGCGACGAACGGTACCCGCCGACCGGGAGTTCTCCGCGGCGGCCGCGGGCCGGAACTACGAGCCGGCCCAGGGCATCGCGGCCGCATCCGCGAGCCGTCGCCACCACTCCCCATGGCAGGTGCGACGGCCGAGAAGACGTCGAACGTGGCCGGCCATTCGTCTCCCGTCAGCCGCGGCGCTTGCGCCGGGCACGCCGTACGATCGCGGCCGTGCCGATGACCGCGACAGTGGCGCCTGCGGCGGTGGCCATCGTGGCCTCTTTCCTGGCCAGCCTGCGGCCGACCACGGCGTGCCGCCCGGCGACCTCCTCGAGCAGCGCGGCCAGCACTTCGGCGTTGCCGTGTGCCGGTTTCCAGCCCGCCTGGCGCAGCGTCGCGCAGTCGGCGACCCAGGGGTACACGACATAGTGCAGGTCGGTCGCCGGCGCCGGGGTCACGCCGATGCGGTGCAGCCGCTGCGCGGTGCCGAAGGTGATCGCCGCCGGCAGCTCGAAGCGCCGCCGCCCGGTGATCTGCTCGACCTCGTCCTGTTCGAGCCAGCCGTCGCTGCCGACCGCCACGCGGCCGGAGATCTCTCCGGTGATCGCCAGTTCGAGCGCGCTGACCAGGTCGTCGACGTGACAGAACTGCCAGCGAGGATCGCATCCCTTGACCGTGAGCAGCCGGGGCGCCTCGAAGTGCCGGGTGACCACCGTGTCGATGCCCGGGCCGACCAGCGCGGCCGGCCGCAGGACGGTGACGGTCATGCCGGGGTGCGCCACCGGCGCCATCGCCGCCAGGTCCTCGATCTCCAGGAGATCGCCGATGATGCCGTCGTCGGGCTCGGCCGCGAGCGGGGAGTCCTCCGGGAGCGGAACCGGGTTGTCCGCCTGCGCGCCGTACACCATCGCGCTGGTCACGACGATCACCCGGCGGACCCGGACGGCCGCCGCGGCGGTGATCACGGTCTGCGCGCCACGGACGTTGTACGCGCGCCGCTCCCGGTGATCGGTGTCCGGGGACAGGTCCATGTCGAGGTGGACGATCACGTCGACGTCGGAGATCCGGTTGGTGAGCTGCGGGTCGCGGACGTCCACCACACGCCAGGTGATTCCGGACACGTCCCCGCGGTGGTCGTCGAGGCCGACGACCTTCTTGATGTCCCCCGAGTCCGCCAGCCGGGCGACCAGGGCACGTCCGATACCGTCGGCCGCCCCCGTGACGGCGACGACCGGCCCCGTACTACGCCGTGGGCGAACCTCTCGTGTACTCAAGTCGAGTGAGTCCTCCATACGCACGCCCCCGGCCGTCGACCGGCTAACGTGAAGGTTGTGACCTATTCATCCTGCCTGAGGTCGAGCCAGTGAGCGACATCCCCTTCGGGTTCAACCGCCCGGGAGAGCCCGGCGATGAGAACAAGCCCGAGAACGAAGGCCCTTTCGGCGCGGGCGGCATGCAGGATTTCGCCGCCATGCTGCACCAGTTCGCCGACATGCTGTCCGGCCAGTCGGCGAGTACCGGCCCGCTGAACTGGGACCTGGCCAAGGACGTCGCCCGGCACGCCGTCGTCGAGCGCGGCGACCCGTCGGTCGTCGACGCGGAGCGCCGCGCGGTCGTCGAGGCGCTGCGGCTGGCCGACCTGTGGCTGGACGAGGCGACGACGCTCCCCGCGGGCATTCGCACCCCGCAGGCCTGGAGCCGGTCGGAGTGGATCGAGAACACCCTGCCGGTGTGGTCGAAGGTCTGCGACCCGATCGCCGCGCGGATGGTCGACTCGATGGGCGACGCGATGCCCGAGGAGATGAAGGCCGTCGCCGGCCCGCTCGTCGGCATGATGCGCCAGATGTCGGGCGCCATGGTCGGCGGCCAGGCCGGGCAGGCGCTCGGCGGGCTGGCCCTCGAGGTCGTCGGCTCCGCCGACGTCGGGCTGCCGCTGGCCCCCGAGGGCGTCGGCGCGCTGCTGCCCGCCGGGGTGGCCGCGTTCGGTGAGGGCCTGGAGGTCGACGCCGACGAGGTGCGCGTCTACCTGGCGCTGCGCGAGGCGGCCCACCAGCGGCTGTTCGGGCACGTTCCGTGGCTGCGCGCCCACCTGCTCGGCGCGGTCGAGGACTACGCGCGCGGTATCACCGTCGACCTGTCCAAGATCGAGGAGGCCATCGCCGGGGCCGACCTGACGAACCCGGAGGCCCTGCAGGAGGCCCTCGGCGGCGAGCTCGCGCTCACCCCGGAGGAGACTCCCCAGCAGAAGGCCGCACTGGTGCGCCTGGAGACCGCGCTGGCCCTGGTCGAAGGCTGGGTCGACATCGTCGTCAGCGCCGCCGCCGACGGCAGGCTGCCGTCCGCCGGCAAGCTCGGCGAGGCCGTACGCCGCCGGCGCGCGACCGGCGGTCCCGCCGAGCGCACCTTCGCCACGCTCGTCGGCCTGGAACTGCGCCCCCGGCGGCTGCGGGAGGCCGCGGCCCTGTGGGCCGCCCTGGGCGAGGCGCGCGGCAACGACGGACGTGACGCCGTCTGGGCGCACCCGGACCTGCTGCCCACCGCCGACGACCTGGAGAACCCCCAGGCGTTCGTCGAGGGCAAGGGCGCCGACATCGACATGTCGCAGTTCACCGACCAGGAGGACGACGGCTCCGGCGACGACTCCCCCGGCTCGCGCGACTGACCCGGCCCGCACCCGACTCGCCGGCGACGGTTCCGGTGGGTCCTCCCGCTCGGGCCCGTGCCCGTACCCGAGGATGGCGGCGCGGTCGCGCCGATGAGGTGACGATGACACTGCACGCCGACGCCGTACGCGCCCTGTCGGACTGGGAGGCGCCCGACGCCGAGCAGGACCTGCTACGGCGCGACTACCTCGCGCACCTGGCGGCGCACGAGAGCGCCATGTGGCGCGAATGCGTGCCCGGCCATCTGACGGCCAGCACGATCGTCCTCGACCCGGCCGGGGAGCGCGTCCTGCTCACCCTGCATCCCAAGGCGGGTCTGTGGCTCCAGCTGGGCGGCCACTGCGAACCGCACGACACCACGCTCGCGGGCGCGGCGCTGCGCGAGGCGACCGAGGAGTCGGGCATCGACGGCCTGCGTCTGCTGCCCGGCCCGGTGCACCTCGACCGGCACCGCGTCTGGTGCCACGGCGGGTCGTACCACCTCGACGTCCAGTACGTCGCCGTCGCCCCGGCCGGCGCCCGGGAGCGGATCAGCGAGGAGTCCGACGACCTGCGCTGGTTCCCGCTCGACGAGCTCCCCGAGCGCACCGACGACGTCCTGCGCCGCCTGGTCGCCCACGCCCGCCGGACGGTCTGATCCTCACCACTAAATAAGGATCAGCGCGATGAAGACGAAGCAGGCGATCATGTTGACCAGCCAGCTGTGGGAGTCCAGCCAGTCGCGAATCCTTGGCATCGCCCGTTCCGCGCGGCGCCGGAAGGACAGGTAGGCCAGCAGCGGCAGCGCGGCGATCACGAGTGTGGCGGCCACGAACGGCGCCGCGTCGGCCAGGCCCGCATGGCTCCGCTTCAGGTCGAGCCCGACGGTCAGCAGGACGATGATGTCGGAGGGCATCGCCAGGATGACGAGCAGCCCGGTCGCCACCGCCCGGAGAGGCGTCGCCGTCAGCAGGGTCGTCAGCCAGCCCGGTGGCTCGGCGGTCTCCCGCCCCAGGTAGTTCTTCAGCGCCAGCAGGAGCAGGAGAACGACGAGTGCCAGCTCGATGATCCGGCCGGCACCGCCTCTGTGCTGCGAATCACCCAGGTGCACCGCGGATCCCAGTAGTTCGGCGACCGCCCGGGCGATGGCGAGCCCGGCCACCGTCGCCGTCAGCACCCCGGCCAGGAACGCCAGCGACAGGCGAATCGCCCTCTCGGCGGTCACGAAGATGATCGCCGAGATGATCTGTGGCCCCGCCATCATGGTGATCGCGAGGGGCAGGACGTGAACGCTCATGATGTCGCCGGCGCCTCCCCTCCCGGAGGGTGTATCCGAATCACTCCTGGTCAGGCATACCCATCACGAGGGCGACACCTCGCCTTCCCTGCCGCCGTCCCGATCGCCGCGACGGCAGAGCGCACGTCTTCTCCGGCGATTCGCGACACATCGCTTTCGACCTTCGCCGGATCGCCGAGGTTCCGGCACCTGCGCCAGAATCGCCATTTTTCGGGACGTGCGATGATCTCCACAGATGTCCTCAGACGGTGGTGGAGTCATGGCGCGGCTGGTCCTGTCCTCCAAGATCCTCGACGGCCTCGACTTCGGCGCGCCGTCCGCCGAGCGCGACATCGGGCGCGGCCTGGAGAAATGCTTCGTCGAGTCCGCCGCGTACCACCGCGTCCACTCGGGCGCCAAGACGGTGCTCCTCGGCAACCGCGGGTCGGGGAAGAGCGCCATCTTTCAAGTCGTCGCCAAGCGCGAGCGCACCGCCGGGAACCGGGTCATCGAGCTGTCCCCGGAGGACTACTCGTACGAGCTGCTCAGTTCGACGATGGCCAGCGAGAACGCCGGATCGTGGGCCAAGCACGGGGCGTACGCCGCCGCCTGGAAGTACCTGCTCTACGTCCTGGTCATGAAGGAGGCCGCTCGCAAGGGCATGCGGCTGGCGAAGGGCGCGGGCGCGGAGATCCACGGCTACATCCGCAACAACCACGCCAACGTCCAGATGGGCCGGCTGTCCGTCCTCGTCTCGTACCTCAAGCGGCTGGAGAACATCAAGCTCGGCCCCATCGAGGCGGGGGCCAAGACGCGGGAGCTCGACCGGCTCTACAAGCTGGAGGAGATCCACTCCCTGCTGCCCGCCCTCAGGAAGGTGCTCGACAGGCAACGCGTCACCATCGTGGTGGACGAACTCGACCGGGGCTGGGACTCCTCCGAGGACGCCAAGGCGTTCGTGGCCGGGCTCTTCCAGGCCTGCGTCTCCGTCAACGCCCTGCACAAGAACCTCTCGGTGTACATCTCCCTGCGCCGGGAGCTGTACGACGACATCCCGGCGCTGTACGAGGACGCGCAGAAGTATCGCGACCTGCTCGAGACGATCCGGTGGAGCGAGGACTCCCTTCTGGAGCTCATCGCCAAACGCATCCGGTACTCCGCGCGGGAGATGGGCTACGACGCGCAGGTCCTCGACCGCGCCGACGACCTGACGTGCTGGAACGCCGTGTTCGCGCCCATCCCCGGAGCTCCGGTCGACAGCTCGTTCCGCTACGTGGTGGACCGCACCCTCTACCGTCCGCGCGAGATCATCGAGTTCTGCACGACGGTGCTCGAGATCGCCCGGGACCGTACGCCCACTCTTCCTCTGTCCCATGAGGCGATCCGGTGGGCCGAGCGCGGCTACTCCGAGGAACGCACCAAGGACATCGCCGCCGAGTACCGCTTCCAGTACCCCGGCCTGCTCGGCGTGTTCGAGGTCTTCCGCGGGCGGAACCACTCCTTCGAGCGCGAGGACCTGCAACTGCTGTGCCTCGAGCTGATCCTGGGCGAGGTCCCGACGAACGGGACGTCCGCCTGGCTGCCGCTCTGTGACCCGGACGGCCTGATCGACATCCTCTGGCAGACGGGTTTCGTCACCGCCCAGCCCGTCGGGGACGCCGATCCGGCCAACGGCGGCCAGGGGGCGTTCATCGGCGTCCACCAGGTGCAACACCTCAACCTGCCCGCGGTGCAGCGCTTCCAGGTCCACCCGATGTTCCGCGCCTACCTCGGCAGCCGGCAGCGGTCCGGCGATTAGGAATTCTCCGGGCAGTGATGATCCATCAACGCAGAGCACTTATTCGAGGGGTGCAGTATTCCTCAGTCAGACAGGCGGCCAGGGGCGGTCAGCAGTCACCCGGTCCTTGCAGCGAGCCCACCGACGCACCCTCGTCGCTCACTCCTGCCTAGGCCTCCGCCGGTGTTTTGATTCCGCACGCCCTCGACAAGTTGATAACCCATTCAAGGAGCTAATTGAACTTATCAAGTAGCAGGCTCGACAGGGAGCAGGAAGGTCGATCATCCAGGAATGACCGGATCGCCGCCCCTTGCACAGCTCACAGGTCTACGCAGCCATGCGTACCCGCGGTTCGCCGCGCCGCGACCGGCATGGCGGTGCTCGTCTCGGCCGAGGGTTTTCGTCGTTGGGACGCCGAAAAACCTCGGCGGAACGCGGTCACCCGCGATTGGGCCGCGCTACGAGCGCAACGCCGCGCAGAGCTCCGCACGGAGGAGGCAGCGGTATCGGGTCAGCGGATCCTCGTGCTCCCCCATCGGGCGGACGGCGATCTCGGCCACCGGACGGGCGGCGTCGACCTGCTCGAGGGCGATCATCCCAACGCCAGGCAAAGACGGCGCCGGAGGAACGTGGGATCACGCGTCGGGACCGGGAGATCCATACGCGTGCGGGATTCATGGCCGGAGCCATAGTCGGACGACATTGCCGCCGCCGTTGACTCCTTGCCGCCGTTGCGGACGCCGAAATCCGGCGCTTCCGGACACCCGCACGTCCACAGCGACGGCAAACAGTCAACGGGACGGTGACAAGCCCAGTACCGCTCTGCTTGAGTTGTCGTCCGTCATGTCAGACTCTGTGTCAGAAGACGGGGCCATCGTAAAGATGCGGGTTTCGCGGGCGTGACGACAGCGCCGATGCACCGCCTGGGGGCGGCCGATGGGCATTGACCGGAGGAGCACCGGCTCCAACGCGAACACCGAGAACATCGAGAACACCGAGAACAAGCCCGCCACCGAACGGCGTCCGCCACCGCCCCCGGATCGCCCCGGCGAGGAAGGCTTTCCCTCCCGCGCCGACAGCCGGCGCGGTGCGGCCGCCGCGAACAGCAAACCTGAGACCGCCCCGCCCGCACAGGAGACGGCCGGCGAGCAAAACGACGCATCCCTGGAAACCGGCTCCGACAAGCCGGCCGCGTCCAGGTCGGCCCAATCGAGCGAATCATCCGACGAGAACTCTGTCACCGACAAGCCGACCGGCGCGGAGAGCGGCCCGCCGAACAAGACGGAGCGCGCGGACGTGTCCACGGCGGAGGGCCTTCGCTCCGCAGAGACGGCGACCTCCGAGTCCACCCACACGGACAGTGGAATGCGTCAGGCCAAGAACGCGGGTCCCGAAGCGGAGGGCTCTCGCGATGCATCCGGGGGCAGTGCCTCCTTCGAAGGAAAACCGCAGATCACTGACAAGCCCGAGACGACTGCGCCCACAAGGGAGCAGAAGCTGCCGGAAACCAGCGACGTCCCGCACCGCCCCGCCGACCGCAAGGCAGCCGAAGCTCCTCTCCCCGAACGTGATCAGCCGGGGGGCACGGAAGCTCCGCCGACCGGCCGCCACGACACGGCGTCCCGAACGATGGAGGCCTCGGGTGGCACCACCGCCGCGCAGCCTGAAGGCCGGTCCACCTCCGAGCGCACAGGGGAACACGGCGGCGCAATGGCTGTGGAGAAACCCAACGACAAGCCCGATCCGGCCGCCGTGGTGGCCAAAAGCCCACTGCAGCTCACGGTCGACGGCAAGCCACTTCGCGAAGTCCTCGATCCTGTTGGAGCCGCCGCGTGGTCGAATGAGATCGGTGACGAACTCAGCGATCCGGCCGACAGGGCGGGCGACCGCGTCGCCAACACCAAGGACGATAACGCCGAGAAGGACAGGAAATCGCGGGCCGAAGCGTTTCGTGGGGCATTTCGCAGGGATAGTGAAAAGGTTGCCGACAAGGCGGGGAAGGGTGCCGATCGATTGCAAGACATCCTGACGCGGCGTCCACCGCCGGGTCACCAGGAGGCCCGAACGGGACCGGATGTGGCGCCCGCCCCGCACCAGGGGCTGGATACTGGCAGCGCGATAACTACGGCCCTGGTGACAGGCGCGTTGATCGGCGAGGGCATCCGGTTCTTCCATAGAAGGCTGAAGGAACAGAAGGGGACATGACGATGGCGATAACCGACAGCCAAGTAGCAACGCTTCGGGCCCACCTCGCAGGGAATTTTGACGAATATCAGCGACTCTGGGCTGATCTCGCCCGGCCTGGCGCGAAGGGCGGCTATCCAACCCTGATCGCTGCGGCTTTTTTCGAAGCGGCCGACCGAAGATTCACCAAGGGTGGCGGCACCGACACCGACGTGATCGCGTTCGTAGGCAGCGCGCGATCCCGATTCGATGAGAAAGGCGACGAGATCGACCCGCACGCAGCGGAAGTCTTGATCCGCGCCGTACTCGGGGACGTGACGGAAACCGACCTCGACGATGACACCGTCATTACAACACAACTCACCTTGCTAACGGCGCTGGTCCTCGACGAGCAGTTCAGCGGTGAGCAGTTGGATAAGTTCATGGCCGAGGCCCGCAAGCTGGCAGACGAATGGACCGACTGAGGACGGACGGGACGTCGCCATGGCTGTGAGCGATGAGCAGGTGGCGGCGCTGCGGGCCTTCTTGGCCTTCGATCCCGACGAGGGCGTGCGGCTGACCAAGAGACTCGTCGAGGTCGGCCCTGTCGGGGGTTACGGAGAACTGGTCTACGCGGCGTTCGTCACCGCGATCCGCCGTCGTTTCCACCCCGGTTGGACGATCGCCGACGTCATCCGTCTCGTCGCGACCATGCGTGCTCGACGTCTCGATCCCGGAATAGAGATCGACACACGTGCCGCAGAGATCTTGATACGGCGCGCGCTCGGCGAGACGGTGGCCGGCGAACTGGGTGACGAGACCGAGGCACGCGCCCAGATCTTCCTGCTCGCCGAGTTGGTCGCAGATGAGGAACTCGATGATGCAGGTTTGGACGAGTTCCTGGCGCAGGCCCGGCCGCTGGCTAATCAGCTGGCCGGCTGACCACCGTCAGGTCCTGGCGGAGCCGGGCTCTCCACTGGCCTTCCGATCGCCCGCCGGTGTCATCGCGCCGTTGTAGAAGATCTCTTGTATGCCACGGACCGTACGGCATATCTCGGCGGTTCCACACTCGTGACAGTAGGGCGTGTATTTATGGGCGTCCAGGACGCTCGTCAGGGCGGCCATGGCGTCGAGAACGAGATGGTGCGCCTGCCGGAGGAAGGCAAGACCGGCTTCGTCGAGTCCGTTTTCGACGATTTCGTCGAGTGCGGTCTGAATCGTTCTTTCGTCGGCGTCTGCCGCCAGGGCGAAACCCTCGTCGATCGTCGCGGTGAGCCGATGGTGGATCTGCGGAGGCCTCATCTACCGCCCCCCGGTGGCGTGATGAGCCGTCCGCTGCGCTTGTCGATCACGAGCAGGCCGCGGTCGTCGGGGCCCGCAGTACGCGGAACCGGCCAGACCAGATAGGTGTCGGCGGACTCCTCGACCACCAGCGGAGAACGCTGTCCTGCATTCGCGTTGAACCATGCGTCGGCGCGCCGCCAGGCTTCGGCGCTGTCGACGCTGGGTGGCTGGTCGGTGAGGTAGGCGGCGAGCGCATCATTGATCTGACGGAGCGTGCGGCACGCCCCGGCGGTTCCGCAGGTCGCGCATCCGGCTGTGCCGGGCGCCCGCGCGATGTGGCGGTGGATGTTCAGTACGCCGGTCAGGGCCACGCCTTCGGCCAGCACGAAGGTGCGGGCCTGGCGTAGGAAGTCTTCGGCGTGCCCGGCCGTGGACGTGGCACGCATGGCGGAGGCCATCATCGCGATGACGTTGTTCTCGGCCCGGACGTGCATGTCGTACGGAGAGACGAACATCGAGTCACATTCCTTTCCGGCCGGGCCGGCTCGGCGCATGTACGAATGCGGGCGGCTCCTGCATGAAGATCGCGAAGACGGTCCGTCCGTTCTCGTCGCCGGTCCAGTGCAGGCAGCGGGCGATGGTCTGGATGGTGCGCAGGCCACGGCCCGACTCGGAGAGCTCGTCGGCGTCTCTTGACCTCGGCGGCCCGGCCGTGCCCTGGTCGGTGACGGCGATCGCCGCACCGTCGCGCCAATGGCGGATCTCCACTGTGAATGACCCGCCAGGCCGCCCGGAGCGGGTGTGACGCACGGCGTTCGCGCTCAGCTCGGCTGCCGCGAACACCACCTCCTCGGCCAATGGATCTCCGGCGAGCAGGAAGCCGACGAATTGACGGACGAGCCGCGCCTGGTCGGCGCGGCCCGGATACGTACGCCGCCAGCGCAGCGTGCTCGGCGCGTTCGCGGCGCGCCCCGTGATACGGGTATCGGCGAACACACTTATGTAAGAATTCTGGGCAATTGAGGACATCGCCGCACCATCCCTAGCAGCGCGATTGTTGATTCACCCGCAAAGAATGACCCTTCAGGTCTACATTCGGGCGTGCCCGAATAGATTGAAAACAAGGGGATGCGATGCCCGCCCTCCGAGATCCGATCGACCCGAAACTGTCCCTCTGGCACTTCCTCGCCTACGAGCTGCGCTACGAGCGCGAGAAGCACGGTCTTTCGCTTACGCAAATGGGTCAAATCATCAAAGCCGCGCGATCAAGTGTTTGCAACGTCGAAGCGGGGCGCCGGAAGATCGACGAAAAGCAGGCAAAGGCCATCGACGAGGCCTGGAACACCGGCCGTCTCTTCGAACTGCTCCACTGGTACGCCCGCGCCGCCCACAAGCCGGACTGGTTTCGCCAGTACAGCCACTACGAGGCGACGGCGACGTCCATCAAGATCTACCACGGCCAGGCGATCCCCGGTCCGCTGCAGACCGACGACTACACCCGGAGCCTGCTCCAGGCGAGTCGCGTCAAGGACATCGAGGCCGTACTGGCCGATCGGATCGCCCGCAAACGCGCCATCCTGGACCGCGACGACCCGCCGACCATCTGGGCGCTGATGGACGAGAGCGTGCTCGCCATGTCCGTCGGCGGCCCCGAGGTCATGAAGGCGCAGCTCCAGCACCTTCGCGACCTGACCGATCTTCCGCACGTCATCGTACGGATCATCCCTACATCGTCCGGGGCGCACCTCGGGATCGATGGTCCCTTCCGGGTCATCGGCATGGAGACGAGGGACGTGGCGTACGCCGGTGCCCAGAACGGCGGGCGCCTGAGCGAAGAGACCGCCGAGGTCAAGGAACTCGCCGTAAAATTCGACCATATCGGGGCACAAGCCGCCTCCGAGGTGGAATCCCGCGCGATCATCGATCGGTACCTGGAGAGATACACATGATCACGGAATGGCGCAAGAGCACCCGCAGTGACGGTGTCGAGGACCACGCGTGCGTCGAGGTGGCACTCATGACCGGCCGATGCGCAGCCCAGGGCGCGACCTCGACGACGATGGCGCCGTGAGCCGCGCTGGATGGCGCAAGAGCAGCCGCAGCGGGAACGGCGGAGACTGTGTGGAGATCCTCATGCTCGACATCGGCGCTCACGCAGCCGCCGCATGTTCGTTCGAACTCCTGGAGTTCCCCGAGCGAGTCGACCCGGACGTCGTCTACGTCGAGAACGTTACCGGCTCGCTGTACGTCGAGGACGAAAGCGACGTTTTTCGCTATAGCCTGGCGTTTGACCACCTTCGAGCTAAAGCACTTGATCCCGACGACACGGCCAAGCTGGCCCGAACTGTCATACGTGATCTCTAATGCTGCAAAGGAGACGAGATGTGTCAGATGCGCGATATTTCCTCCGCCACCTGGCGAAAGAGTCTTCACAGTGGCGCCGCACAGAACTGCGTCGAGGTAGCAGTCGTTACGTACAGCAGCACCCGAGACAACGATGCGAACGAGCAATGATGACAACTCGCGTGGCCAATAGAGGGCCGACGTCGTCGGCAACGACTTTCCTGTGATCGCGGAGGCCTACAAGAAGTTCCGGGAGAAGCATCCCGAGCCTGGAGCGGCTACGTGATCACACGGATCGAAGCGTACGGATACCGCTGCTTTCCCCGCCTGAGCGTCGACCTCAGCCGCTATCACGTCCTGGCGGGTTCGAACGGGGCCGGTAAGACGACGCTGCTGGACATCCCGAATCTCCTGGGCGACCTACTGGGCCAGCATCGAGCTGCGGCAGCGGCCTTCCTGGAACGACAGGGCCGGAATGGTCCACCACGCGCCGGTACGTTGATCGAGCTGTTGCACAAACGGCAAGGCGAGCAGATCGCCTTCGCGATAGAGGCCCAGGTCCCGCCGGACATCGTCGAGACGCTCGCGGACAGATCCCTGTCCTCGCTCCTGCCGCACGCGCTGACACACCTGCGCTATGAGCTCAGCCTGAACGTCGAGCCGGAGGCGCTCACCGTCGCCGACGAATACCTGTTCCTCTTCGCCGAAGAGGGCATCCGGCCGGAACCAGGCGTGTTCCCGCAAGGACGGATCGGTGATGGCCACGACGAGTGGCAGGAGGTGATCCTTCGAGCGGGGACCTCGCCGACCAAGTTCGTACCCGAGACGACGTCACAGGCGACCGACATCCCCGCGCTGCGGGTGCCCACGGGGCAACTCGCGCTCGGCGCCGTACCTGCCGACCCGACCCTCTTTCCAGCGGCGTTGTGGTTCGCCCAGCTGCTCCGTGAAGGTGTGGTCTTCTTCGATCCGGACTGGGAACTACTCCGCCGGCCGGCACCACCCGAATACACGCGACGGCTGCTGCCTTCCGGCCGTAACGCCCCCTGGCTCGCCTACGACCTCGCCAGACGAGATCCGGATCGATACGCCTCCTCCGGCTGCGTGACGGGAAGGGCTCACTGGACATCGGCACGCTGTTCGCGGCGGGTGTGCTGTCGTGACATCGCTGCCGACACATCGCGATGTCGTGTTCCTGGTGGCTGCTCAGACGACCAGGCCGCGCCCGGTGATCAGCGGGAGGTTGAGGGCGGTGAGGAGGCCCGGGCGGGCTTCGACGACGGTGGGGACGGCATTGACATTGCGGGTTACACATTTCGGGCATGATGCCTAATATCTATAGAATCTGCCCCATGGAGTTCGAGCGGCAGCTGTTCGAGGAGACGATGCGCAACCTGGAATCCCGAGTCCGCGACGCGTCCCGCACCCAGGAGATCATCCAGGATCTCTCGGTTCAGGTGGAGAGCGAAGACGGACTCATCAGCATGACCGTGGGGCCGCCCGGCCGCATACGGGAACTGCGATTCGATCCGCGCGCCAAACGACTCGACCTCGAAACGCTCGCCGAGCGGATCATGGTGATGGTCAACGATGCCTCCGGCATCCTCCAGGAGGAGCTGTCCCGACAGATTCAGTCGCTGATGCCGGACTTCGCCGCGGACGAGATCATGGCGGACTTCAGGCGGATGAACGCTCCTCCCGAGACTCGCTGACCACCTCGACACGGTGACGTTGGAACGATCCACGGATTGCGATCGCCGCGAAGAAGATCAGCACAACGAAGACGAACGCGTGCGAGATCCAGTCGTGGCCCCCCGGACGGTACGCCGTTCGCGAGTCCGGCCGCAGCCGTACCCGGATCCGCTCGCCGGAGGCCCAGCCGCGCACCGAGTCCAGCCGCAGCGATACGGCGGGGACGGAGGATCCGCCGCCATCGGGGACGAACGTCCCCGTGCACATCATCGTGGGCCCGTCTCCGCCGGACGGATGCGAGGTCCTACACTGTGCGACGGTCAGCGTTCCCGCCCTGCCGGGACTCCCCCAGGGACCGTCCGTCGTCCGTACCGTCCAGACGCCGAACCATCCGGCCGCCGCCAGCAGGGCGACGCCGCCGGCCAGGGTGACGGCGCCGACCGCCCGAGGGGCGGTACGGAAATGCTCCGCCTCCGCCTCGGGCCTGCCATCACCCGGCCGGTCCGCACGACTCACGGCCCGGTCCTGCCGGACCCGATCGGTCCCTTCGCGGGGTTCTTCGCCATGCGGCTGCCGTGGATGATCAACTTGTCCACTTCCTGCTGCCACGTCGGCAACCACTCACTGGGCTGCTTGCCCTGTTCCATGTTGCCGACCACCGTGTAGACGTTCGAGCCCACCATCCGGGAGCCGAACCCCAGCACCCTGCGTCCCGCGCCGCTCGACAGGACCCGTCCCAGCGGGCCCGCCTTGCCGAGACCGGCGGCGGTCATGTCGTTGGCGGCGTCGAAGGCGAAGTTCGCGCCGACGGCCTGCGCGAACTGCACGCCGTTGGCCTTCATGGAGTACGGGTCGTACCCGATGATCTTCTTGGCGTCGTCGTCGTAGTCCATGAAGAGGTCCGCCACGCCGAAGGTGCCCATCTGCAGCAGCTGCTGCCCCGCCGCGTAACCGATGCTGTCGAACAGGTACTCCAGGAGTTTGATCATGATCTTCTGGAACAGCGTCCGCTGCGCCACCGCCTGAATGGCCGCCCGGTCGCGGATGACCGCCAGCTCCGCCAGCGTGCCCATCCACCCGGTGACCCACCCGTAGGCGATCGTGAACAGGATGTTGAGGTAGGTCTGGATGGCCAGGAGAGTGAGGACGAGTCGCATCTTGTCCACCGCGTCGGCGTAGCCGTTGCACACCGCCTGGATCCGGCGGCAGTACGCGGCGAGCTCGTGGGGGTACGGCGCGAAATCCTTGGTCCAGAACTTCTTGAACGCGTCTATTCCGAGTCCGTGATAGAGCGTCCAGATGTCCGTGGCCATCGGATCGGTGGTCCTGATGCTCGACTCGATGCGATCGGCGATCTGCCCCCAGATGGCGGCGGCCTGTCGCGCCTTTCCGGAATCTCCCTTCGGCATTTCCACGCCACCGATCCACCACAGGATCTCTTCGACGGTCATTCAGGCACCTTCGGGAGCGAGACGATGACGTTCCAATTGGCGACGTCGACGTTGTCGCCCATCTGCTGCAGGCGCATGGCGATCTTCTCGTAGCCCGCCACGATGGCGAGCGCGTCGGTCAGTCCGCCGTCGTGACGGACGCGATACCCGGGTTTTCCGTCAGCGCCCTCGTAGAAGGTCTGGCCGGCTTCATCGTCGCCCCAGAAGTTCCCCACGCCCTCCAGCGCCCGTACGAGGCCCACGAGGTCGGTCGCCAGGTCGGTGCCCTCCTGAGCGATCTTCCCGGCCTGCCGCTTGAGGTCGGCCGAGTGGATTCCCATGGGCGGTGCGGACGGCTGTGAACCGGGCGCAGGGGACGGCGTCGGTGAAGGAGCCAGGGTGGCGCTCGGGGACGGAAGGGGAGCCGGTGGCCCGTACGTCGGCGCCGGCCGCGTGGGCGATGGCGTAAGGGTGGGCAAGGGAGTGGGCGAAGCTGAAGGCGACGGCGAGCCGGTAGGGGACGGCGAGCCGGTGGGCGTCGACGGGGTGGGACTGGGAGATCCGGTCGGCGACGGTGAGCCGGTGGGAGTGGGGGTGGGAGTCGCGGTGCCCGTGGGTGTGGGGGTCTCGGTCGGTGACGTGGACATCGGATCAGTCCCCCTCGAAGGCTGGTGTGTACATCCCACGGCCAGGCCTTGAGCGGTCGGCCGATGCCGCATTACCCACATGATGGTGTAAGTCCGACATTTCGCCAACGTTTTCCAACTGTTTCTGCGGTGTTAACCAACCACAGTCGTCGCACTGGAACAACGCAGCCACAGGACGATCACGGTACCGCACGACGCCCGATTTAGCCCGATTTCGTGCGTAACGAGCGGTAACGAGGCGATCGGGGTGTTCACCCAACGAGGCCACGGCCGGTGATCAGAGGCAGGTCGAGGGCGGTCAGCAGCCCCGGGCCGGCCTGTACGACGGTGGGGACGGCGTTGACGAGGCGCATGGCCGTGGCCTTCAGGCCGGCCGTGTTGTGGTCGCCGTCGGTGCCGAGAAGCTGCAGGTCGACGGTGTAGTTCGGCTCGCCGCGGACCTCCACGCGGTAGCAGCCCTTGCCCGCCGGTTGCGGCCAGTCGGGGGCGAGGTCGTCGCGCAGGCGGGTGACGTGCTCCAGCACGATGACAGGCCGGCCGCCGCGCATGCCGCGGACCTCGAAGCGCAGCGCGGCGGCGGTGCCCTTCTCGATCCGGCCGGCGTCGACGTCGAACGCCTCCGGAGCGGGCAGCCGGGTGTGCCACTCCTCCAGGCCGTCCAGCTCCACGTCGAGCCCGGCCGCGAGCTGGCGCACGACGCTGCCCCAGGCCAGGGACAGCACGCCCGGCTGGAGCAGCAGGGGCGGGTCGTCCATCGGGCCGCCGAAGCCCATGATGTCGAACAGCACCGTGGCCTGGTCGTACGTCGCGTAGTTGAGGATCTCCAGGCAACGGACCTCGGTGATGCGCTCGCTGATGCTCGTGACGGTCAGCGGAAGCCAGTCGTTGGCGAAACCGGGGTCGACGCCGTTCACCCAGATCGACGCGCCGCCGTCGAGGGCGGCCTGCCGGATCGGCGAGCCCATCGCCTCGTCGGGGAACTGCAGGAAGACGGGGCTGCTGGAGACGACGTTCACGCCCGCGCGGAGGATCCGCTGCAGGTCCTCCAGCGCCTCTCCAAGGCGCACGTCGGCCATGGACGTGTAGACGACGCAGTCGGGACTGAGCGCGAGGACGGCGTCGGCGTCGTTCGTGGCGGTGACGCCCAGCGGGCCGAGACCGGCGAGCTCACCGGCGTCACGACCGACCTTTACCGGGTTGGAGACCCAGACGCCCGCGAGTTCGAGGTCGGGGCGGGCGGTGATGCCGATCAGGGCGTTGCGGCCCACGTTCCCGGTGCCCCACAGCACCACGCGGTAGGTCATGCGCGCTCCTTGAAGAACGGGGCCTCACAGGTCCGGGAGGCCGAGGTCCAGGGTCGGCTGGTCGGTGCCGCCGTCGACCTCCAGGACGCGCCCGGTGACGAACGCCCCTGCGGGCGAGGCCAGGTAGAGCACGGTCGCGGCGATGTCCTCGGGGTCGCCGATGCGCCGCAGCGGCGTGTTGTCCTCCATCGTGGTCCGCAGCTCGTCGTTGGTCGTCACGATCTCCAGGGCGGAGGTGGCGACCGAGCCGACGGCGATGGCGTTGACGCGGATCCGGGGCGCCAGGTCGAGGGCCGCGAGCCGCGTGTAGTGCGCCAGCGCCGCCTTGGCCGTGCCGTAGGCCAGGAAGCCGCGGCCGGTGATGCGGCCCATGACGGAGGAGATGTTGACGACCGCGCCCTCGGTGATGTGCGGTACCGCCGCGCGGGTCAGGGCGTGCGCGGTGCCGACGTTGAAGTGGAAGGCCTCGGCCAGGAACTCGTCCGTCGTGTCGAGGAAGGCGCGCGGCATGGTGCCGCCGACGTTGTTGACGACCACGTCGATCCGGCCGAACGCCTCGACCGCCGAGGCGGCCAGCCCGGCGGCCGCCGTCAGGTCGGTCAGGTCGGCGGGGACGACCACGGCCCGCCGTCCGGCGTCCTCGATCTCGCGGGCGACCTTGCGGAGCTGGTCCTCGCTGCGGGCGGAGATCAGGACGTCGGCGCCGGCCTGGGCGAGGGCGACCGCGGTCGCGGCCCCGATGCCGCGTCCGGCACCCGTCACGATCGCGGCCCGGCCGGTCAGGCGAAAACGGTCCAGGATCACGACGCGAGCCTAAGCATTACTAGAACACGTTTCAATACCCACTGCGGCGCCCGAACGCCGCCCACGGACCACCCCCGTTGACTTCGGGAAAATCGCCGTTCGCGAGGCCACCGGAAGGGCGACGATCCCGAACTCAACGAGGCGCAGCAGCAGCAGCAGCAGCAGCAGCAGATGGAAACTTGCCGATTTGGAAAACTTGCCCAGTCGGCATCTTTTCCGGTCCAGCAAGTTCAGGTACGGTGGTCGCATGGCCACCGGTGACGGGGCTCCCCTGGGGTTGCGGGAGCGGAAGAAGCAGGAGACGCGCGCGGCGCTGAGCTGGGCGACGATCCGTCTGAGCGTCGAGCGCGGTTGGGACGCCGTGACGGTCGAGGACATCGCCGCCGAGGCGAACGTGTCCGTGCGCACGTTCCGCAACTACTTCTCCAGCAAGGCCGAGGCGGTCGTCGCCCGGCACATCGACCGCATGCTGCACGTCGCGGACGACCTGCGCGCCCGTCCGGCCGACGAGCCGCTGCCCGAGGCCGTCACGCACGCGGTGCTGGCGCGCTTCGCGCCCGAGCCCGGAGCCGACAGGTCTCCGCGCAGCCGGGAGTTCCTCAGCCAGTGGGTCAAGGGGATCCGCCTCATGCTCACCGAGCCGGACGTGCAGGGCGAGTTCTTCAAGGCCGATCTGGTCGTCCAGAGGGAGCTGGCCACGGCGATCGCCGAGCGCATCGGCACGGACGTCGCTCGCGACATCTATCCGAGCCTCGTCGCCGCCGCGACCGGCGCGGCCGCCACGGTCGCCATGGACCACTGGCTGCGCTCCGACCCGACGGTCCCCATCGGCGTGATCCTGAGCGACGCGCTCGACAGGATCTGGGCCGGACTGCCCGTCCCCTGATAGCGGCCCCGTACCAGCCCGCGTGCTCCCAGCCGCCGGGCCGCTCCGTCATGCCCTCACATCGGTCTTCACCAGGAGGAACACTCAATGATCAGTGATGTCGTCATCGCCGGCGCCGGGCCCAACGGGCTCATGCTGGCCTGCGAGCTCAGCCTCGCCGGGGTACGCCCGATCGTCCTGGAGCGACTGCCGGAGTCGAGCGCGGAGCCGCGCGCCAACGGTCTGGTCGGCCAGGTCGTGCGCATGCTCGACCGCCGGGGCCTGTACGAGCGGCTCAGCGGGAGCAAGGAACCGCCGCAGCCGGCTCCCGCGTACATGTTCGGTGCGCTTCCCCTGGACCTGTCGGCGCTGGAGGACAACCCGCTCTTCCTGCTGCCGGTTCCGCAGGTCCGCATCACCCAGGTCCTGGCGGAGCGCGCCGTCGAGCTCGGCGTGGAGATCCGACGCGGTCACGCCCTCGCCGACCTGGACCAGGACGACGAGGCGGTCACCGTCACGGTCATGGGCCCGGACGGCTCCTACCGGATTCGGACGCGCTACCTGGTCGGCGCGGACGGCGGGCAGAGTGTGACGCGGAAGCGGTCCGGCATCGACTTCCCGGGTGTCACCCGGGACGACACCGTCTCCCGCACCGTGCATGCCCACCCGCCGGCAGCGTGGGTGGATCCGGCCACCGGTGCGCTGGACGTCCCCGGCTACGGCGTCATCCCGTCGTTCATGCATCACCGCAACGAGCGCGGCGTGTTCGCCTTCGCGCCTTTCCCGGGCCGGGAGCCGCTGGTCACCACCCTGGAGTTGGGCGCACCGGGAGACGGCGACGGACCGATGACACTCGACGAGATGCGGGCGAGCATCCGCCGGGTGCTCGGTGTCGACATGCCGCTCGGCCCGCCCACCGGCGAGGGACCCCACCTGCTGCGGCGGTTGACCGGCGGCAACACGCGCCTGGCCGAGCGGTTCCGCGACCGGCGGGTCTTCCTGGTCGGCGACGCCGCCCACGTGCACTCCGCGATCGGCGGGCCCGGGCTCAACCTGGGGCTACAGGACACGGTCAACCTCGGCTGGAAGCTCGCCGCCGAGATCCTCGGGCACGCCCCGCCCCGGCTCCTGGACACGTACGAGACCGAGCGGCGGCCCGTCGCCGAGCGCGTGGTCTTGCACACGCAGGCACAGTCCGCGCTCATCGCTCCGGGCAGCGAGGTCACCGCACTGCGCGAGCTGTTCACCGAACTGCTCGGCGACCGGAACACCGTACGGCGCATCGCGGACCTGATGGCGGGCGCGGACATCCGGTACGACATGGGGGTACGGGACGCGCATCCCCTGGTCGGACGGTGGGCCCCGGACCTGGTGCTGCGCACCGAGACGGGGACGGTCCGGCTGGCGGAGCCGACCCGGACCGCGCGGCCGCTCCTGCTGGACCTGACCGAGGACGCCTCCCTCGGATCGGCCCTGCCCGCCCGGGGCGATCAGATCGACGTGGTCACCGCGCGCCCCCGTGGTCCCGAGGCACCGGCCACCGCAATGCTCCTCCGGCCCGACTGCTACGTGGCGTGGGCATCGGACTCCGCCCGCCCGGACGCCGCAGAGCTGGACGGCCTCCACGCGGCCGTACGGCGGTGGTTCGGCCTCTGAGATCGCGTCAAGGAGCGGTTGGAGCCCCCTGCGCGCCGGGCAGGGGGCTCTCGCTCAGTACGGGGACGCGCCAGAGGTCAGCCAGGCCAGGTGCTCGACGAGCAGGTCGCGGAAGACGCGGGACTCGCGGAGGTCCTCTCCGAAGACCTCGCTGATGGACAGCAGCGCGTCGACCACCTCGGCGGGCCGGATCGCGCGGGAGACCGCCATGCGCAGGTGGTCGGCGAGCGGGTCGTCGAGTTCCCTGGCGGTCCAGACGTGACGCATCCACGCCGCGACGGCCAGCGCCGCCCAGCGGGGTTCGGCCCCGGCCGCGAGGCGGTCGCGGACGACGCCGAGCAGACGCTGCGGCAGCTTCTGCGAGCCGTCCATCGCGATCTGCCCGGTGCGGTGCCTCAGCGCCGGGTTGGCGAATCGGTCCAGCAGCGACGCCTTGTACTGCTCCAGGTCGAAGCCGGCCGGGACGGTCAGCGTCGGCGTCGCCTCCTCGTCCATGTAGCGGCGCAGGGGGTCGCGGAGCACGTCGACCGCCTCGGAGACGTACTCGAAGCGCGAGCCGAGGTAGGCCAGCATCGAGTGCGCCCCGTTGAGCAGCCGCAGCTTCATCAGCTCGTACGGCGCGACGTCATCGGTGAAGATCGCGCCTGCCTTCTCCCAGGCGGGGCGGCCCGCCGCGAAGGAGTCCTCGATGACCCACTGCGTGAACGGCTCGGTGACGACCACGCCGAGGTCGCGGACGCCGAGCAGGCGCTCGGCCTCGTCCAGGTCCTCCGCCGTGGCGGCGGGGACGATCCGGTCGACCATCGTCGCCGGGAAGGCCGTGTCACAGGTGATCTTCACGCCCGCCCGCTCGGCGTACTCCTCGACCAGACCGCGCAGGGTCGCTCCGTTGGACGTCAGGTTGTCGCAGCACAGCACGGTCACCGGGGCCTCCCGCCGCGCCAGGCCCCGTACGAGCCGGCCGATGACCGTACGCGGCTCGCGGCCGGTGATGTCCAGGCAGATCTCCGGGTCGTCGAGGCGGAGCCGCCCGGTCGCCGGGTCGTGCCGGTAGCCCTTCTCCGTCACGGTCAGCGAGACGATCCGCACCGCCGGATCGGCGATCCGGTCGGCGGTCGCGTCGCCGGTCAGGACCTCCCGGACCGAGCCGATGATCCTCGCCGACACGCCCTCGCGGCCGCGTTCGAGCACGCTGTACAGCCCGTCCTGCGGGGCGAGCTGCTCGACCACGCTCGCGCTGCGCTGGGTGATCCCGCAGATCCCCCAGCCGTCGCCGGCGTCCTCGGTGTAGACCGCCTGGTGCGCCCGGTGGAACGCGCCGATTCCCAGGTGCACGATCCCCACCGACGACGGCACCTGCCGCGGCCGGCTCGTCAGTGACAGCCGCATGGTGTCCTCCCGTTGATCGGTCCTCACAGCACCGCCCCGATCTGCCAGGGCGGCGAAGTCATCATCGCCGGAGCCGAGCTCTTCGGCAGCCGTTCCGCGGCCCGAGGCGACCTCCAGCAACAGCCGCAGCCGAGCCCGACCACGAGCAGGGCGGCGAAGTTCGGATGCCGGGCGTAGCCGTTCAGGGTGCGCCGCAGCAGCCGGATGCCGTCGCCGTCGGCCGCCATCCCGCAGCCCGTGCCGTGCGTGAGGGCGACGACGCCGTCCACGTTCGAGAACTCCTCCGCGAGGGCCGCCGACCGGCTCGCGATCATCTTCGCGACCGTCGCGGAGCAGTTCACCGACGCGAGGATGCCGATGTGGTTTCGGGTGCCGACCGGCCTCTTCGGTCGCGTGCTCCCGCGAGCCCGCACCGGCGTGGCATCCTCACGCCGAGTCTTCATGTCGTCAGCCGTTCTGGACCCAGGCGTGCTCAGGGTCGAGGTAGGGGATCATCTGCCGGCCCTCACCGGCCATGACCCACAGGTAGCAGAGCGAGTAGCCGGGGGCGGCGACGACCGGGTGGTAGCCGGCCGGGATGGTCGCGACGTCGCCGTCGCGGACGGTGAAGCACTCCTCGCCCTCGCCGTCGTAGCGGATCTGCACGCCGAAGCCGTTCGCCGGGTCGAGCTTGAACAGGTAGACCTCCTCGAGCCGGACCTCGCGGGGCGGCTCATGGGTGTCGTGCTTGTGCGGCGGATAGCTGGACCAGTTCCCCGGCGGGTTGATCGTCTCGCCGAGGAGCAGCCGCCCGGCGTCGTCGCCGGGGCCGAGGATCGTACGGACCGTGCGCGACCAGTTCCCGTCGCCGCGCTCGTCGACCTGCTGGTCGTCGGGGCCGATGATCCGGGCCGTACCGGGCCGGCCGTCGCCGAGCGGGGCGCTCGCGATGACGAGCTGCGCGGGACCGCCCGTCGCCCGGAACGTCAGGGCGGTGTTCGGCGGGGCGTACACCGTGTGGCCGGGCCCGTCGAACACACCGCTGCGGCCGCCGGCCGTGCCCAGCCCGTCGACGTCGACGACGCCCGAGAGGACGACCGCGGCGACCTCCTCGTCGCGGTTCAGCTCCAGGGTCTCGCCCTCGGCCAGGTCGGCCAGGTCCAGGCCGATCAGCTCGGTGTCCTTGCCGGGGGTCAGCAGGGTCTTCAATCTCTCTCCTTGATCTGGGTGACCAGCTGGGTGGGGTTGACGAAGCGCAGTGCCGCGACGAGCAGCACGAGCATGGACAGGGTGTAGATGACCGCCATCGCGTCGATCTCCTGCTGCGCGCGGATGCCCGCGGCCGAGACCGAGTAGTAGAGCGCGACGACGAGGGTCTGGCTGTCGGCCCCGGCGGTGAGGAACGTCAGCTCGAACATGCCGACCGTCCGCACCAGGACGAGGATCGCCGCGGCGAGCATGCCGGGGATCAGCAGCGGGCCGAGGATCCGCGTGAAGATCACCCAGGTCTTGGCGCCGCACATGCGGGCCGCCGCCTCGATCTTCGGGTCGATCTGCTCGATGAACGGCGTCATCACGAGGATGACGAAGGGCACCGCCGGCACGAGGTTGGCGAGGATGACGCCGCTGAGCCTCCCGGCCAGGTGGAACTTGTACAGCACGGTGGCCAGCGGCACGCCGTACGTGATCGGCGGGATGAGGATCGGCAGCAGGAACGCCACCATGAGCACCCGCTTGCCGGGGAAGTCGCGGCGGGCCAGCGCGTACGCGGCGGGCACGCCGACGATCACGGAGACCACGACGACGGCGATCGCGACCTCCAGCGTGACCGTCAGGACGCTCCCGAGGTCGAACTCCTTCCACGTCGTGCCGTACCAGTGGGTCGTCCAGCCCTTCGGCAGCCAGCCGCCGAACCACTTCGTGCCGAACGAGTCGATCACGACCGCGCCGACCACGCCGAGCAGGATGAGGAGGAAGAAGACGACCGCGCCCCAGACGATCCACGCCCCGGGCCGCAGTGCCACCCGCCTGGGCGCCTTCTCCTCGGCGGCGGGCGGCGCTTCTGTCAAAGTGGTCACCCTTTGCCTCCCGTCGCTCCGCGGTACAGGCGGGCGCGCCAGCCGAGGACGAGGCCGATCACGATCAGCTCGACGGCGCCCATGATCATGGCGATGGCCGAGGCCATGGAGTAGTCGTACTGCTCGAAGGCGGCGTGGAACGCGGCGATGGAGATGACCCGCGTCTGCCGCGCGGGTTCACCGACCATGATCGCCGAGGGGAACACCGAGAACGCCAGCACGAACGACAGGCAGAACGTGATGGCCAGCCCCGGTGCCAGCAGCGGCAGCGTGATGTGCCGGAACCGCTGGAACCAGTTCGCCCCGAGCGTCGAGGCGGCCCGCTCCAGCGTCGGGTCGATCCCGGTCAGGTACGACAGGGTGAGCAGGAAGGCGAACGGGAACCCGGTGATGACGAGGGAGAAGACGACGCCCCAGTAGTTGTGCGTGAGCCGCACCGGGTGGTCGACGATCCCGACGTCCATGAGGATCCGGTTGAACCAGCCGGTCGGCCCCATGAAGGCGAGCAGGCCCTCCGCGGTGAGCACCGTGCCGAGCGTGATCGGCACCACGAGGATCGTGGTGATGGTGCGCTTGCCGCGGAACCTGCCGCGCATCCGGTACGCGATGGGCACGGAGGCCAGGACGTTGAACAGCGCGGCCGGCAGGCCGATCTTCAGAGTGGTCCAGATCGTGTCGCGCAGGTACGGGTCGGCGAAGAAGTTCCGGTAGTCGGCGAACGGCCCGGACCCGTACCTGTTCACCGCCTCCGAGCCGGGCTGCGGCTGGAACGACAGCTGCAGCCCGTACACGAACGGGTAGATGAACAGCGCGACGACGAAGACGACCGCGGGCAGCAGGAGCAGGAGCGTACGGTCGACACCGCGTTCGGCGAGCCGGTGCCGCAGCGCGATGCGCGGAGAGGCGACGGCCGACGAGGCCACCTAGGCCACCTCCTCGGGTGCCGCCGGGCTCTCGGCGGCGAAGACCAGCACCCGCTCCGGCGGCACCGACACCGTCACCCGGTCGCCGGGCGCCAGACGGGTCCCGGCGCGCAGGTGCAGGTCGACGCCGTCGTCGGTCCGTGCCTGGATCGCCTGCTC
This sequence comes from Actinoallomurus purpureus, assembly GCF_024055795.1. Lineage (GTDB taxonomy): Bacteria > Actinomycetota > Actinomycetes > Streptosporangiales > Streptosporangiaceae > Actinoallomurus > Actinoallomurus purpureus. Next base: position 42,442 of record NZ_JAMXMY010000020.1, read on the forward strand.
GCGCCCCTGGTACTCCACGACCTCGACGGTCACCTCCGTCGCGTTCGGGCCGGCGCCGACCGTGAAGTCCTCGGGCCGGATCGCGGCGACCGCCCGCTCACCGAGGTCGTCGCGCCGGACGCCGGTGAGCCCGCCGGCACCGAGCCCATCGAGTACGACGGTCTTCTCGTTGACGGACCCGACCGGGAGTTCGAGCTCGTTGCGGTAGCCCATGAAGCCGGCGACGAACCGGTTGGCCGGCTCGGTGTAGACGTGCTCGGGCGAGCCGATCTGCTGGACCCTGCCCTTCCGGAGCAGGACAAGGCGGTCGGCCAGAGAAAGCGCTTCCTCTTGGTCGTGCGTGACGTAGATGGTGGTCAGGCCCAGCGTCTGGTGGATGCGCTTGATCTCGGTGCGCATCTCCAGCCGCAGCTTGGCGTCGAGGTTCGACAGGGGCTCGTCCATCAGCACGAGCGGTGGTTCGAGGACGATCGCGCGGGCGATCGCCACCCGCTGCTGCTGGCCGCCGGACAGCTGTGCCGGGAACTTGTCGGCGTGCTCGGTGAGCTGGACGAGCGTGAGCGCCTCCTCGACCCGGCGGCGCGCGTCGCCCTTGGGGACCTTGGCCATGCGCAGGCCGAAGCCGATGTTCGAGCGCACCGACATGTGCGGGAACAGCGCGTAGTTCTGGAAGACCATGCCGAACCCGCGCTGCTCCGGCTGCAAGGTGTCGATCCTGCGGTCGTCCAGCGTGATCGTGCCCCCGGTCAGCGGCAGCAGCCCGGCCAGGCAGTTCAGCGCGGTGGACTTGCCGCAGCCGGAGGGGCCGAGCAGGGCGACGAACTCACCGCCCGTGATGGTCAGGTCGAGCCCGTCGAGGGCGCGCACACCCCCGAACTCACGGCTCACCTGGTCGAGCCGCAGTTCCGAGATCTTGGTCTGGCTCACTTCCGCTCCTCGCCGGGGCCGGACGTACGCGGGGCCAGGCTCATTTGTGGACCTTTCCGCCACCGACGGTCCGGTCCCACTGGTCGAACGCCGTCACCTGCTGCTTCGCGGGCAGCGACGTCTCCTTCGGGAACTGGGCGATCCACTTGTCGTACTCCGGACGCCCGAACTGCTGGATGACCTGCTGGGACTTGGCCGGGGCCATGGAGATCGTCACGCCGTTGACCGCGGGGCCCGGGTAGAAGTAGCCGGAGTCGTACGCCTTGGCCTGCTGCTGCGGGGTGAGCATCCACTTCATCAGCTGGATGTCCGCGGAGAGGACGTCGGCGGACACGCCGCGCGGGATCGTGGCGTACTGCGCGTCCGTCACCCAGTGCATGCCCTTGAGGTAGGTGACCTTGTCGCCGGCCGGCACCTGGCCGAGCGCCCGCGGGTTGATGTCCCAGCCGGTGGTGCTGGCGATCATGTCGACCGACCCGTTGGCCAGGTTGCTCATGGTCTCCGAGGTCTTGGAGGGGTAGTAGTCGACGTACTTGCCGAGCTCCGAAAGGTAGTTCCAGGTCTTGGCCCAGCCCGTCTGCGGGTCCTTGGGGTTCGAGTCACCGAGCAGGTAGGGCAGGCCCATGAGGAACGTACGGCCGGGGCCGGAGTTGGCGGGCCGGGCGTACTGGAACTTCTTCGGGTGCGCCTTGGCCCAGGCGAGCAGTTCGTCCGTGGTCGTCGGCGGCTTGGTCACCTTCTGCGGGTTGTACTCGATGAGCGGGCCGGAAGGGTAGTACACGACCTCGACGCCCTGTCCCTGGGCCAGGTCCTGCATCTTGGCCGCCGGCTCCTGGTAGTTCGGGTTGCCGATGCGGCTGGAGTAGTCGTCGGTCTTGACCCACAGGTTCTGGTCGACACCCGCGGACAGGCCGTCGGTGCCCGTGAGGACGAGGCCGATCTGCACCTGACCGGCGCTCTGCTGCGCCTTGATCTTTCCGGGCAGCTCCGGGGCGGTCGCCTTCGTGTAGGTGACCTTCTTGATCACCTTGGGGTGACTCTTGACGAACTCGTCGATCATCCCTTGGGTGAGCTGCAGGTTGCCCGCGACGTCGATGATGTTGAGCGTCACCGGGTTCTTCGGAGTGTCGGGGACCTTGTCCGGGGTGACGTCCTTGGCCCCGCCCCCCGAGTTCGGCGAACCGCAGGCGCCCGCCACGAGGATGAACGCCGTCGCGAGGCACCATTTCTTAGCGCGCATGAGGGATCTTTCCTTCCGGTCACGATCGGGCGGGAACGCTGGTCGAGGCCCGCACGATCAACTGGCAGTCGAGTTCCCGGCGGAGATCCCCCGCTTCGGCGCCGGAGACGGTAAGGAGGTTCACGAGCAGGTCGACGGCTGCTCGACCGGCCCGTTCGTTCTGCATGGCGACGGTGGTCAGCGGCGGGGTGGCCATGCCCGCCATCGGGATGTCGTCGAAGCCGACGACGCTCATCTCGTCGGGCACCGCTATGCCCCGGTCGGCCAGCCGGGACATCACCCCCAGCGCCAGCAGGTCGTTGAAGGCGATGATCGCGGTGACGCCCTCGGCGATCGCCAGATCGGCCGCGTGCGGACCGCCCTCGAAACGCGGGGCGAACGGCCCGAGCTCCACGATCTCCATGTCGTACCGCGCGCTCTGGCGCAGGCCGCGCCGTCGCTCCCGGTTCGACCAGGACGCCTTCGGGCCGTTCAGGAACGCGACCCGCCGGTGCCCGAGCGCGGCCAGGTGGTCGATGGCCTGGCGCATCCCGCCCGCCGCCCCCATCAGCACCGTCGGGTGGTCGCGCACCTGACGGTTGATGAAGACGAGCGAGGTCGTGCCCACCACGCGTTCGAGCTGGTTCGGTGACATCCGCGACGAGCAGAGGATGACCCCGTCGACCTGCTTGGCCATGGCCTGGACGAGGGCGATCTCCTCGGTGGCGTTCTCGTCGCAGTCCGCGAGGAAGACGGCGTAGTCCGCCTCGCGGGCCCGGGCCTGGACGCCCTTCAGCACGGTGGGGAAGAACGGGTTGGACAGATCGGGGACGATCACGCCGAAGTTTCCGGTCTTGCCGGTGATCAGTCCCCGGGCGGCGCGGTTCGGGCGGTAGCCCAGCCGCTCCGCGGTCTGGAGGACGTGTTGCCGGGTCTCGTCCTTGACCAGGTCCGGAACGGTGAACGCCCGGGAGACGGTCGACACCGAAACTCCCGCCGCACGGGCGACGTCCTGGATGGTCACCGGCACCGCGACTCCTTCGGGTCCGTTTGGATGCATGAAACTCTGCAATCCTTTGCAGAGCCGGTCAATGTAACGTGCTGGACATAAAGCCGTAACCCGCTCAATGACCTGCGAGCAGTGCCCTCGTGTTGTCCCAGCCCTCAAGGCCGGGGTCGAGAAGGGAGACGTCGGCGGGCGTGCGGAGCCGGTGCCAGCCGGGTGCGGAGCGTACGGCGCCGGGGGTCCCGGCGGCCGCGCGCAGCCGGGCGGGGGCATCGGAAGTGTCCAGGCCGATCCCGGCCAGCCAGGGCGGTGCCGGCAGCCGGGCCGCGAGCGCGACCAGCCCGCCACCCGCCGCGGGGCAGACGGCGACCTGCCCGCTGCCGAGGGCGCGGAAGAGCTTGCCGAGGAGCAGGGCCGGCAGGTCCGGCGCGTCGGGCGCGACGACGGCGGCCTGTTCGGCGCCCAGGTCGTGCAGGGCGGGCAGCAGCGCGTCGAGGCCCGCGGCCCGGACGATGGGCGTGCCCGGCCAGGTGACGGCCTCCGCAGCCGGGTCGGGGGCGGTCAGCGCGAGCACCGGGGTGACGAACTCCAGCCCGGCCACCACCTCGTAGGTGTCCTCCAGCAGGGCGAGCCGGTAGTCGTCGGGATCGGTGCCGGGCGGTGCCGCCATGTCCGTCCCCGCCAGGACGGCGGCGAACCGGCTCGTCACGTCGCGGAGTCCCCGTCCAGCACCAGGTCTCCGCTCCGGGTCGGCGTCACGTCGGCGGCGGCCGGCCGGTCGTGCGGCGCCTCGCCCGCACGGGTGGGCGGGTCGTGCGGCATCTCGCCCGCGCGGATGGGCGGGTCGTGCGTCGGATCGCCGTCCACCAGCGGCAGCCCGGCCGTGGCGGCCACGCCCTCGAGGTAACCGCGGGCCCGCTCCGTCCGTGGATAGCGGTCGACCAGCTTCCAGAACGACGGCCCATGCCCGGCGACGAGCAGGTGGGCGAGCTCGTGTACCAGAACGTAGTCGACGACCCAGCCCGGCATCCCGCGCAGTTGCGTCGACAGCCGGATGGTGCCGTCGTCGGGAGTGCACGAGCCCCAGCGGCTGCGCTGGTTGGTCACCCAGCGGACACTGGCGGGCGCTGCCCGGCCGTCGAGATAACGGCGCGACAGCTCCCGTGCTCGGTCGAACAGTGCGTCGTCGCTCGGATGCCTGCGGCGCTCACGGTCGGCCAGGCGTTTGAGGACCGTGTCGATCCATTCACGCTCTTCGGCGGCGCTCAGTCCGGCGGGGACCATCACGACGGTCTTGTCGCCATCTCGGCGCGCGGTGACGGTCCGCCGACGCCGGGAACTGCGACGCACCTCTATCTCGCCTGTGGGGGGCACGCTAAGCACCGTATCGAAAACTTCGTTTTCTCCACAGGGGGTGCGTCGCGTTTTCGCTGGTAGAGACGGCGCATTTGAAACATCCCCAGGACTGTCCACACGCTTTGCTCAGGTTTTCCACAGGCTCGGAGCGTCTCCTGCGGTCCCCTGTGGACCTCGGGCGGACGGCACCATCGGAGGGCCGGAGAGGCGCGGGTGGCGATCCCGGCGGACGTGAGAAAGCACACACTTACCCGTTTTCGCTGGTCACGCCGCTCACGCACGATGGGGCACGCGGGCGACCGCAGATGCTTCACCGGCCGATGTGGAACCCACGGCGCGCCTCGCCGAGAATAGGGTGACGTGCGGAGCGAACCGGCAAGCACGGCCGCCTCGCGGATGCGCTGAGAGCAGGTACTCAATGAGTGATCTCCCCCGCCGCGCTGTGACGCGGACCGCCAAGCTGGCCTCCCTCCCCATCGGTTTCGCCGGGCGGACCGCCCTCGGCGTCGGCAAGCGAACCCTCGGCAGGCCCGCCGAGCTCGTCGCCACCGAGATCCAGCAGCGCACCGCCGAGCAGCTGTTCAAGGTGCTCGGCGAGCTCAAGGGCGGAGCGATGAAGTTCGGCCAGATGTTGTCGATCTTCGAGGCCGCGCTCCCGCCGGAGATCGCGAGCCCCTACCGAGCCACCCTCACCAGACTCCAGGAGGCCGCCCCGCCACTCCCGGCCGCGACGGTGCACCGGGTGCTGGCCGAAGGTCTGGGCCCGGACTGGCGCGACAACTTCGCCGAGTTCGACGACCGGCCGGCCGCGGCGGCCTCGATCGGCCAGGTGCACAAGGCCATCTGGCACGACGGCCGCACCGTCGCCGTCAAGGTGCAGTACCCCGGAGCGGGCAAGGCGCTGCTGAGCGACTTCAACCAGCTGGCACGGCTGGGCAAACTGTTCGCGGTCCTCGCGCCGGGACTCGACGTCAAGACGATGCTCGCCGAGCTCAAGCGGCGGGTCGCCGAGGAGCTCGACTACACGATCGAGGCGGAGTCGCAGGCGACCTTCGCGGCGGCGTACGCCGCCGACCCCGACTTCCTCATCCCCGACGTCGTCGCCCAGTCCGGGCACGTGCTCGTCACCGAGTGGATCGACGGCACTCCGCTCTCGGCGATCATCAGCGACGGCGCACAGGAGGAGCGCGACCACGCCGGGCTGCTCTACTGCCGGTTCCTGTTCTCCGGGCCGGCGCGCTGCGGCCTGCTGCACGCCGATCCGCACCCCGGCAACTTCCGGCTGCTGGAGGACGGCCGGCTCGGCGTCATCGACTTCGGCGCCGTCGACCGGCTGCCCGGCGGTTTCCATCGGCGCATCGGCGTCCTCATGCGCATCGGCACGATGGGCGACGTCGACCAGATCATGAAGGCCCTGCGCGAGGAGGACTTCATCCGCGACGGAGTCGCGGTCGACCCCGACTCGCTGCACGCCTTCATCGCCCCGATCGCCAAGCCGCTCATCGAGGACACCTTCAAGTTCAGCCGGGAGTGGCTGCGCCAAGAGGCCGCCCGCGTCGCCGACCTGCGCCCGACGAACGTCGCCCGCCAGCTCAACCTGCCGCCGTCGTACGTGCTCATCCACCGCGTGGTGGCCGCCGGCACGGGAGTGCTGTGCCAGCTCGAGGCGGAGGGCAGGTTCCGCGACGAGGCACTGACGTGGGTCCCCGGCTTCGCCGACGACGACCCCGACCTCACCGACGACGAGGCGTCCGGCGAGGAGGGCGAAGAGATCGCGAGCTGACGGCTCGCCTACCAGTAGACGGGGTCCAGCCGGCCCTCGATCGACCGGATGTTCTCCCGGCTGCAGCGCTCGCACAGGTAGTGCGTGCCCCGCTCGGTGATCTCGGTCATCCAGCCGAGCGGTGTCTCAGCGGTCGCTCCACACGACGAACAGCTGACCATCCCCCACGCCCCCTCCATACGCTCTCCCCTACAGCATCTCTGATCATCGACACGCGCGAAAGCCGAACGCGCGGTCCGAGAGCCACGCCACAGCACATCCATGCCGCCGTACGGCGAACGGGCCCCCGGCCGTGTGGTGCCGGGGGCCCGCTTCTTCTCGGGAGGCGCGTCAGCGCGTGGTCAGGAGACGCCGGAGGCGGACCGCGGTCACCTCGGCGTCGCGCCGGGCCCTGCGCATGGCGCGGACCTGGGCGACGTCGCGGCGGCGTGTGGCCTCACGCTCGGCGTCGCGTATTCGTTCCTGGGACAGTTCAATGCTGAGCAAGCTCATCTGTTGCTCTTTCTCCATGTCGATGCGAAGGTCCGGTCGGTGTGTCATGCCGCCACCACGGCGTCCTTGCGCGGACGACCACGCGGCCGCTTGCGGGGGACGACGACGCCCCGTACGAAAAGCTCCCCGCCCCAGACGCCCCAGGGCTCCCGGCGCTCCTTGGCACCGGCGAGGCAGGCGCGCCGGATCGGGCACTCGGCGCAGAGCGCCTTGGCCAGCTCGACGTCCTGCGGCGACTCGGCGAAGAACAGCTCAGGCTCGGTCCGGCAGGGAAGATCAAGGTTCTCGCTGATCGCGGTGAACGCGAGTTCCAAGGTCTCCACCCCTCTCTTGATGTGATCTCGTTGGCTCGACGGGTTCTGGCCAAACAAAAAGGCCGCGGTTCCCGGTTGGGATCCGCGGCCTGGAGGCCTGACTCGGAGCTATTGCTCCGGTGGTCTCCAGGGGTACGGACCCACTGCGGCGCGCTTCTTGGCAGCGCCCTTGACCTGGGCATTCGTCTGGGTAGCCGGGGACATCCCAAGGGCATGCCACGTCTGCAGATCCACGCCGCCAGGACGCACGCGTCCCGATTCGACGGACGCATACCGGACCGGCTCAAGGCTCGGCAGAGACGCGAAGGCAACGGTGGAGCCGCTCGGGGACACCATCGCCGGACGCGCGCAGGCGGCGGCCCAGGTCGAAGAAATCAGTGTGTTCCTCACCGGACTGCCACCTCCACTCATCCGCCGGGGCTCCGCCGGGCGGAGCCGTTCAAGTGCTCGCGAGAAGCGTACGATCGCCCGCACGATCGAGGCAACGTATTTTCTACCTGCGACTTCTTATTTTTTCAGGCGCCGTCTCGGCGGCGACTCCGCGTTGCCGGGCGGCCTCGTACAGGAACACCGTCGCGGCCGAGGCGGCGTTGAGCGAGCTCGCCGCCCCCACGATCGGGATGCGGACGATGTCGTCGCAGGCCGCGGCCCAGGTGCCGCTCATGCCGCGGGTCTCGTTGCCGATGACGAGCAGCGCCGGATCCCGCAGGTCGTGATCGCCGACGTCCACCGTGCCGGTCTCGTCCGTGCCGACGATGCGCAAGCCGTTCTCGTGCGCCCACTCGATCACCGGACGGGGCGCGGGGACGCGTACGACCGGCACGGCGAACAGCGATCCGGTGCTGGCGCGCACGGACTTCGGGTCGTACGGGTCGGCGGCGTGGCCGGTCACGATGACGCCGGAGGCTCCGAAGGCGTCGGCGGAGCGGACGACGGTGCCGATGTTGCCGGGCTCGGCGGCCCGGTCGAAGACGACGACGGGCCCGTCCGGCGTGATCCGCGCCAGGTCGTCCGGCGGCAGCGCCGCGACGGCGACCAGCTCCGCGTCCTCCTTGCCGGCCAGCTCGTCCAGGAGCGCCGGCGCCATCTCGACACGCTCGGCGGTCGTCGCGTCCAGCACCCCCTGCGCCCAGGCCGACAGCCGCCTTCCGGCGGGGTACAGCAGGGCACGGACAGGCCGGCCGTGCTCGACCGCGAGCGTGATGGGCCGCACGCCCTGCACGAGGAACTCCCCCGACCGCTGGCGCTTCGTCCGGTTGGTGAGCAGCGCCGCCCACTGCTGAAAGCGCGCGTTCCGCGTCGTGATCCGCATCAGGCAGCCACCGTACGCCACGCGCCCCGTCCCGACCCGCCTGCCCCCAGGCTCCAGAGGAGGCCACTACCACCTTGGAATGCCTCGGTTTCCTGCCGGTCGGCTGGGACGCGGTACGCCTGCCACCGCGGTCGGTTCGAGCTCGAGGCCGGCATGATCGCCGGCGACCCCGAAGCGCTCGACGCCGGAGAACACGAATCGATCGACCTGGTCCTCGATGGACTCGGCGACTACACCGCACATCCGCATCGAGGAGATCGCCGAGTACTTCGATTCTCTCGCCGACGCCTGTCGCGAAAAAGCAGCCACCATGTAATCGGGGTGGTTTATGGGACTCTTCTCCGTCCGGGACGGCTGCCCTCGTTCTGCACTGTCCCGCCACGCGAGAATTTTCCCGCCTGAGGAGAAAGCACAGAACAAAGACCCTCGCCCGCTAGCGACATTCAGGTTTTATAGCAACCCACAGCGAGGATGGATCAACACGGTCGATACACGACTGACGATGCTTGCTACGGCACCGAATTGAGCAGCCACAGCGGGGGTCAAGGCGGCGAGTGCGTCGAAGTCGCCGACCTGCGAGACGTGGTGCCACTTCTTCTCTGAACCGAGCCCCGCCAAGTCATCCGACACTCAGGAGTCGGTGACGCGGACGAGGCCTTCCTGGACGACGGAGACGACGAGTTCGCCTTCCTGGGTGAAGACCTGGCCGCGGGCGAGGCCGCGGGCGCCGGAGGCGTTCGGGGTGTCCTGGGCGTACAGCAGCCACCGGTCGGCGCGGAACGGCCGGTGGAACCACATGGCATGGTCGAGGCTGGCGCCCATGGTCTTGCGGTCGCCCCAGGCGAGGCCGTGGTTGAGCAGGACGGTGTCCAGGAGGGTCATGTCCGAGGCGTACGTCATCAGGCAGACGTGCAGCAGCGGGTCGTCGGGCAGCTCGCCGTCCACCCGCAGCCAGACCAGCGACTCGGGACCGACCAGCTCCGGGTCGCGGGCGGCCTCCCAGGTCAGCGGCGTCACGTGCCGCAGGTCGATCGGCCGCTTGCGCATGAACTCGTTGTCCAGCTTGCCGAACAGCCGCTCCATCCGCTCCTGGAACGTCGGCAGGGACTCGGGGTCCGGCACCTCGGGCATCGGCGCCTGGTGCGACGGGCCGTCCTCGGCGATCTGGAACGACGCCGACAGCGTGAAGATGATCTTGCCGTGCTGGACGGCGGAGACCCGGCGGGTGGTGAACGACCGGCCGTCACGCACCCGGTCGACGGTGTAGACGATCGGCACGCTGGGGTCGCCGGGGCGGATGAAGTACGCGTGCAGCGAGTGCACCTGGCGGTCCTCCGGCACCGTACGGCCGGCGGCGACCAGCGCCTGGCCTGCCACCTGGCCGCCGAAGACCCGTTGCTGGCGCTCCTCGGGACTGCGCCCGCGGAAGATGTTGACCTCGATCTGCTCGAGGTCCAGCAGATCGAGCAGCTCCTTCAGCGCGGCGTTCATCGCTTCCTTACTCCTCGACTTCCAGTGCCTCGCCTCTGCACAGTGCGAGCACCGCCGAACCGTATCGCTCCAGCTTGACGGTCCCGACACCGGGGATCGCGGCCAGCTCCGCCTCGGTCGCGGGGGCGCGCTCGGCGATGGCCTGCAGGGTGGCGTCGGTGAAGACGACGTAGGCGGGGACCTTCTGCTCCTTGGACGCCGCCACGCGCCACTCCTTCATGCGCGCCAGCAGGCCCTCATCGAAGTCGGACGGGCAGCCCTCACAGCGGCCCAGCTTGCGCTCGATCGCGGCGGTCAGCGGCCGCCCGCAGACCCGGCACGGCTGCGGGCCCTTGGCCCCCGGCCGGCGCTTCGACCGGTCGACGCGAGGCGGCCCCGAGCTCTGGGGGGCGAGGCCGTCGAGGAACCGCGACCGGCGTCGGCCCTTGCGGCCGCCCGGGGACCGGGCCAGCGCCCAGGACACGGCGAGGTGTTCGCGCGCCCGCGTCACGCCGACGTACAGCAGCCGGCGCTCCTCCTCGATCTGCTCCGGACTCTTCTCGGCGTAGATGATCGGCAGCGTGCCGTCGACCAGGCCGGCGAGGAACACCGCGTCCCACTCCAGGCCCTTCGCGGTGTGCAGCGTGGCCAGCGTGACCCCCTCCAGCGCGGGGGCGTGCTGGGCGTTCGCGCGCTCCTCCAACTCGGCGACGAACTCGCGCAGTCCCGCCCCCGGCCGGTCGGCGGCGACGTCCTCGGCGAGCTGAGCCAGGGCGGCGAGGGACTCCCAGCGTTCCCGGGCCGCGCCGCGCCCCTCCGGCGCCCGGTCGGCGAGCCCGGCGGAGGCCAGGACGTCCCGCACCGCTCGTACGAGGGGCTCGCCGTCGTCCGCGGAACGGGCGGCGCCGCGCAGGAGCACCACCGCCTGGCGCACCTCCGCGCGCTCGAAGAACCGCTCGGCGCCCTTCACGACGTACGGCAGGCCCGCGTCGGCGAACGCCTGCTCGTACGGCTCCGACTGGGCGTTGATGCGGAACAGCACCGCGATCTCGCGGGCGGGCACGCCCTCCTCGATGAGCGCCCGCGCCTTCTTGGCGACGGCCTCCGCCTCCGCGACCTCGTCGTCGTACTCGTGGAAGGTCGGCTCGGGGCCGTCGGGCCGCTGCGCGACCAGTTCGAGGCGGTGCTTGCGCGCGTCTCCCCTCGCCTGCGCCAGCACGCCGTTGGCGAGGTGGACCACCTGCGGGGTCGACCGGTAGTCGCGGACCAGCTTGACGACCTTCGCCTCGGGGTGCTCGACCGTGAACCGCATGAGGTACGCGGGGCTGGCGCCGGTGAAGGAGTAGATGGTCTGGTTCGGGTCGCCGACGACGCAGATCTCGTCGCGCTCGCCCAGCCAGACGTCCAGCAGGAGCTTCTGCAGCGGGTTGACGTCCTGGAACTCGTCGACGACGAAGTAGCGGTACTGGTCGCGTACCTGGTTCGCGACCTCCTGATGCTCGGTCAGCATCGCGGCGGTCAGCTCCAGCATGCCCTCGAAGTCGAGGAGGTTGCGCTCGCGGCGGAGCGCCTCGTACGCCTCGTAGAGCCGGGCGAGGTCGGACGCCTCGGCCGGTGGAGTGCGCCCGGCCTTGGCCGCCGAGGCCGGATAGTCCTCCGGGCGGGTCTGGGTGACCTTGGCCCACTCGATCTCGGCCGCGGCGTCGCGCAGCTCCGTACGGCCGAGGGACAGGCGCAAGGTCCGCGCCGCCTCCGCGACCAGACCGAACTTCGACTCGATGAGCGTGGGCGGCGCCCCGCCGATCACCTTCGGCCAGAAGTAGGAGAGCTGCTTGAGCGCCGCCGAGTGGAACGTGCGGGCCTGCACGCCGGGAGCCCCGAGCTGCCGCAGCCGCCCGCGCAGCTCACCGGCGGCGCGCGCGGTGAACGTCACGGCCAGCACCCGCTGCGGGGCCATGACACCGGTGAGCACGGCGTACGCGATCCGGTGGGTGATGGCGCGGGTCTTGCCGGTGCCCGCGCCGGCCAGCACGCACACCGGCCCCCGGGTCGCCTCGGCGACCGCACGCTGGTCCGGGTCGAGCCCGGCGAGGATCTGCTCGGCATCCATCGCCCCTCCTTTCACTCTTTTCCATCCTCCCAGGCCCGGTGGCCGGCCGTGGCCGCCCCGGGCGCGCCCGGGAATGTGGTTCGGTGATCGCGTGTTGGCACTTGCTGACCGCCGTGTCCCCCACGACGAAGGAGAGCCATGACCGCGCCCGTGACGGGTGAGCTGACGATGTACACCACCAGTTGGTGTGGCTTCTGCCGTCGGCTCAAGACCCAGCTGGCCCGCGACGGCATCCACATGCTCGAGGTGGACATCGAGAGGGACCCGGCGGCCGCCGAGTTCGTCATGAGAGTCAACGGCGGCAACCAGACCGTACCTACCGTCGTGTTCCCCGACGGCACGGCCGTGACCAACCCCTCCGCCAAAGAGGTCAAGGCCCGCCTCGCCGCCATCGCCGCCCTCTGAGCCGCCTCGGTCCCCGACGCGAGGGACCTCCCCGGCAGGCGAGCATTCACGCGTCGGCCCGCACGGGTGGCGGCCCGACGCCTCGTTATCATCCAGACGATTCGTACCTGTGACGACGAAGACTCTGGACGATCAGGCGATGTACGCCGCCCTCGGACGCGTCACCGGTCACCGGGTCGTGGACAGGCCGGTGATGACTACCTTTCCGACGGGACGGTCCTCGACGAGGTGGCGGAGCGCCTCCGCGACCGCCTCCAGCGGGTAGATCGAGTCGATGACCGGGCTGATCCGCGCGGTCGCCAGCAGCTCGACGATCTCGGCCCACGCGGCTCGCATCCGGGCGGACGGCACGGCGTGCAGCGAGAAGCCGTGCAGGGTGGCGCGGCGTCCGATGACCTCGCCGAGCGGCAGCCGGGTGCTGCGGCCGCCCGGGCACCCGACGAGGATCAGGTGCCCGCCCGGGGCCATGGCGGTCGCGATCTGCGCGGTCACCGCTCCGCCGACGCCGTCGACGGCAAGGTCGATTCCGGCGGCGAACCCGTCGCCGAGCCCGTCCCGCAGCCGGTCCTGCTCCAGGTCGACGACCTGGACGCCCCATGCCCACGGCGCCGCGCGAATGGCCGCCGCCTTGGCCGTGGTCCCCACGCCGCCCGCGACGGCGGCCGCCCCGAGGGCCCGCGCCAGCTGGACGGTCGCGTTGCCGACGCTGCCGCCGATGCCCGGTGCGAAGACGCACGTCCCGGGCTCGAAGACGCCCGTACGCAGGGCGAGGAGGGCCGTGAGGTACGCGATCGGAACCGCCGCCGCCACCTCGTCGGACACGTTGACCGGGATCACGGCGAGGTTCCGGACCGGCACCACGGCGAACTCGGCCATCGTCCCGTCGGCGGTGACGCCGCCGGCTCCGGCGAAGAACATCACACGCGTCCCGGCCGGCCAGCGCCCCCCGGGGTCGGCGACGACGAGACCGGCGCCCTCACTGCCCAGCGTGAGCGGCAGCAGGCCCATCGTGGAGGGGCCTCCCGCCGCCACGGAGTGGTCCAGCCGTGTCACGCCCGCCGCGGTGATCTGCACGAGAACCTCGCCCGGTCCGGGGGCCGGTATCTCGACCTGCTCGATCCGCACATCCGTCGTGTGCGCGGTGATCGGATAAGCGCGTGCCGCCTTCACCTAGTTCTCCGACGGATGCCCCGGCCTTCAGGCCTTCCGCCGGGAGCGGTCCCGCGTAGCCGGGGCGGTCCAAGAACAGAGTCCACCGGAATCCGACGAACCACTTTACGCGAACGTACGTCATCTGTAAGGTCGCGGGCATGCGGACAGCGTACAAGTGCCGGGCTTACCCGGACCCCGAACAGGCGGCGGTGTTCAGCCGCACGTTCGGGTGTGTGCGTCTGGTGTGGAACAAGACCCTCACCGAACGCCACGCGGCGTATCACCAGCGGGGCCAGAAGACCTCCTACAAGCAGACCGACGCCGCTTTGACCGCGTGGAAGAAGACCGAGGATCTGGCGTTTCTGTCGGAGGTGTCGTCGGTTCCGTTGCAGCAGACGCTGCGGCATCAGCACGCGGCGTTCGCGAACTTCTTCGCCGGTCGCGCGAAGTACCCGCGTTTTAAGAATCGCAATTCGCGTCAGTCCGCGCATTACACCCGCTCGGCGTTCCGCATGAACAACGGCGAGCTGTACATGGCGAAGACCACCGCGCCGCTGAGGTTCGTGTGGTCTTTTGAGGACGTCGAGGTGTCCACGCTCAACCCCACCATGGTCGTCATCTCGCGCGAGGCGGACGGCCGCTGGTACGTGACGTTCGCCGTCGACACCGACGCCCCCGAGCCCATGGACGAGGCCGGGCACGCCATCGGCGTCGACCTGGGCATCAAGGATTTCGCGGTGACCTCGGACGGGGAGCGCATCGCCAACCGCCGGCATCTGGAGCGCAAGGCCCGCAACCTGGCCCGCTATCAGCGGCGCATGGCCCGCTGCCAGCGTGGGAGCATGAACCGGCGTAAGGCCAAGGCCAAGGTCGCCCGCGCTCACCGCAAGGTCCGCAACGCCCGGAACGACTTCCTGCACCGCACCAGCACCGACCTCGTCCGCAGAGCCGACACCATCGTCATCGAAGACCTCGCGGTCACCAACATGGTCAAGAACCGCAGGCTGGCCCGTGTGATCAGCGATGCGGGATGGGGGGAGTTCCGCAGGCAGCTGGAGTACAAGGCCGAACGCGCCGGGCGCACCCTTGTGGTCATCGACCGCTGGTACCCGTCCTCCAAGACCTGCTCGGCTTGCGGGCACCTGCTCGCCAAGCTGAGCCTTTCCACCCGGCACTGGACGTGCCCCACCTGCCGCACCCGGCACGACCGGGACATCAACGCGGCCAAGAACATCCTTGCGGCTGGTCGAGCCGTAGCCGGGGACAACCCCGGCGATGTCTGTGGAGCTGGTGTAAGACGGCAAGGGTCCTCCCTTCCGCAGCCGGCGCTGAAACAGAAACCCCGCGCCGCGAGGCGCCCGGCGTAAACCGGATCGGCCGCAAGGCCGATGGGAATCCCCCTCCCCCAGGAGGGGGAGGAAGTCAAGTGAGTGGTCCCCCCGAAATCCCATTCCTCATACCCGTGCGGGGAGGACGGCACGCCCGGTGCCGTCCTCCCCGCGTGAAGAGAGGCGGATCTCAGCTCGAGAGCCTCAGCTCAGGAGCATCGCTCCTGGCCGCCTCAGCTCGGGAGGGTCCACTTCTGGTTGGCGCTGCCGGCGCAGTCCCAGATCTGCAGCCGCGTGCCGTTGGCCGAGCTCGGGCCGGTGGCGTCCAGGCAGCGCCCGGAGTTGGGGTTGACGAGCGATCCGTTCGAACCCGCCTGCCACTTCTGCGCGCTCGTGCCGTTGCAGTCGTACAACTGCACCTGAGTGCCGTTGGCCGTACCGGCCGCGGTCACGTCCATGCACTTACCGAGCGCCTGCAACGTCTGGTCCGACCCCACCGTCCACTGCTGCGCCGAGCTCCCGTTGCAGTCGTACAACTGCACCGCCGTGCCGTTCGCGCTGCTCGCACCCGCAACGTCCACGCACTTGCCGCCGTACCCGGTGATCTGGCCGGTGGTCCCGCCGCCGGTGGAGCTCGTCGTGACGTGCACGTAGTCGACGACCAGTTGCTGCGGGAAGGTGGTGCTGCCGTCGGGGTCGCCCGGCCAGTAGCCGCCCACGGCGAGGTTGACGATGATGTAGAAGGGGTGGTCGAACACCCAGCGGTTGCCGTTGAGGTCGGCCGGAGTGCGGGTCTCGTAGACGTTGCCGTCGACGGACCACTTGATCGAGTTCGGCGCCCAGTCCACCGCGAAGGTGTGGAAGGCGTCGTAGAAGTGCGCGCCGCCCGGCAGGGTGTACCCCGCGCCGATGCCGTTCGAGCCGGAGTAGCCCGGCCCGTGGATCGTGCCGTGCACGGCGCTCGGCTCGAACCCGACGTTCTCCATGATGTCGATCTCGCCGCTGGTCGGCCAGCCGACGCTGCCGATGTCGTTGCCGAGCATCCAGAAGGCCGGCCACATGCCCTGGCCCTTCGGGATCTTCATCCGAGTCTCGAAGTGGCCGTACGCCTGGGTGAAGGTGGACGCGGTCGACAGCCGGGCGGAGGTGTACTGGCAGGTTCCGTACCAGCAGTTGTAGCCGCCCGGATTGTCCTTGCGGGCTGTGATGACCAGGTTGCCCTGGCCGTCGAGAGCGGCGTTGTGCGTGCCGCTGGTGTAGTACTCCCGCTCGTGGTTGTTGACGTTGTCGCCGGTCTCCGGGCGCCATTTGCTCGAGTCGACGGCCGATCCGGCGGCGCCGTTGAAGTCGTCCGTGAAGGTGGCGGTGGCGGCGGCCGCCGCGGCCGGGACGATCGTGGAGTGACTGCCGCCCGCGGCCACGGCGGCGGTACCGCCCAGCCCGGTGACCAGCAGGGCTGCCAGCAGCAGCCGGCCCGGCCTGAGTCGGCGGGATGACGAGGACATCGCTTTCCCTTTCGTGGTGGAAGAGGTGGAATGGAGCGCCGGGTCAGCTCGGGAGGGTCCACTTCTGGTTGGCGCTGCCGGCGCAGTCCCAGATCTGCAGCCGCGTGCCGTTGGCCGAGCTCGGGCCGGTGGCGTCCAGGCAGCGCCCGGAGTTGGGGTTGACGAGCGATCCGTTCGAACCCGCCTGCCACTTCTGCGCGGCCGTGCCGTTGCAGTCGTACAACTGCGCCTGCGTGCCGTTGGCCGTACCGGCCGCGGTCACGTCCAAGCACTTACCGAGCGCCTGCAGCGTCTGGTCCGACCCCACCGTCCACTGCTGCGCCGCCGTGCCGTTGCAGTCGTACAGCTGGACGGCGGTACCGTTCGCGCTGCTCGCACCCGCAACGTCCACGCACTTGCCGCCGTAACCGGTGATCTGGCCGGTGGGACCGGTGGGCGGGGGCGTGCCGCCGCCGGTTCCGGTGATGGCGTTGAAGGTGCGGGCGAACTGGTAGGCGCTCTGGGAGGTTCCGCTGCAGGTGTCGGACAGGGTGCCGTTGCTCGCGCAGGCCTTGTCCCGGCCCAGCGCCCAGTAGGCGAGTTCCTGGATGCCGTTACTCGCGGCGAAGCTCTCCAGGGAGGAGGCGTTGGCGGTCGTGAAGACCTCGTTCGTGGAGTCGTTCACCCCGATCATCGGGGTGTTGCCCTCCATCGCCCACAGCTGGGCAGAGGTCTTCGACGTCCAGATCTGACCGAGCTGGCTGTGCAGCGCGGTGGCCGCGTTGATGGCGGCCTGCCCCATGTCCATGGACGGGCCGTAGTCCATCGTCATGATGTTGACGGCGTTGACGGTGACGCCGCGGCTCTTGGCGTTGTTCAGCAGGCTCAGCGAGTCGGACAGCAGGCCGCTGGGGTCGACCGGCAGGGTGTAGTCGACGTCCAGGTGCTTGCCCGCGGCCGCGTACTGCTGCTGGAGTGCGGCGAGGGCCTGGTTGCGGCGGTCGTTCGCGGCCGTGTCGTCCAGCGCCGCGCCCTCGATGTCGAGGTCGATCCGCGTCAGGTTGAGCGTGTCGATGGCCTTCTTGTACTGCGCCTGCAGCGTGGACACCGAGCCGCACGCCTGGCCGAGTTCGGTGCCGGAGGCGCCGCCGAAGGAGGCGATGACGTCACCGCCGGAGGCGCGCAGGTTGTTGATGGCGGTCAGCCAGCCGCTGTTGTCGATGGCCGTGTCGCCGTTGAACGTCGCGTTGCAGCCGCCTCCGCCGATGACGAAGGCGAGCGTGTAGTACTTCAGCCCGGTGGCCGACTGGGCGTTCGCCATCGCCGACGTCGACCCCCAGGTCTCGACGTACGGGGCGGCGTAGTGGGCGGGGAAGCCGGGGCCGGGGTTCGCCGAGGCGGCGTATGCCGGGCTCGCGCCGAACAGCAGGCCGGCGACGGGTATCGCGGCCGCGATCAGCGCCTTCAGGCGGGGACGGGACATGCGGGATCCTCCTGATGGGGTCTTCGGCTTACGCCGACGGAGGGGTCACGGGCGGTCGCCCGCGACCAGGGGCCCCGGGCGGTCGCCCGGGAGCCCGTGCGGAGAGGTTCAGGTGGGGCTCAGGAACCGGGGAGCGTCCACTGCTGGTTGGTGCCGCCACCGCAGTCCCAGATCTGCAGCCGGGTGCCGTTGGCGGAGCTGACGCCGGTGGCGTCCAGGCACCGGCCCGAGGCGGGGTTGACGAGGGACGACCCGGTTCCGCGGGTCCACTGCTGGGCGCCGGTCCCGTTGCAGTCGTAGAGCTGGACCTGGGTGCCGTTGGCGGTGCCGGCCGAGATGAGGTCCATGCACTTCCCGAGGGCCTGGATCGTGCCGTCCGTGCCGACCGTCCACTGCTGCGCCGCGGTGCCGTTGCAGTCGTACAGCTGGACGGCGGCGCCGTTGGCGCTGCTCGCGCCGGCGACATCGACGCACTTGCCGCCGATGCCGGTGATCTGGCCGGTGGCGCTGCCGCCGCCGCTCTGGGTGCCGTTCCAGGTGAATGTCGCGGTGGTCCGGGCGGGCAGCGTGTAGACGAAGGACTGGCCACTCCAGTTCACCTTGACGGACTGGGCGGCGCCGCTGTCGTTGTAGGCGATCAGCGACTTCGAGCCGTCGGGGTTGCGCCAGGCGACGTTGGGCACGGCGCTGTTCGCGGTGGACGCGATCCGGTACGCGCCGGGCCGGACGAACTTGGTGAGGTGGCCGAGGTCGTAGTACTCGATCGTGTAGTCGACCTGCCCGCTGCGGGCGTCGCCGTTGTGCACGGTGACCAGCCCGGTGCAGGTGCCGCAGCCGCCGTTGTGCGGGCCCATGTTCTGGTCGACGGCGAGGGACCACTTGACGACGCTCTTCCCCCAGTTGCGGGTGTAGTCGACGATGTTGTGCATGTCCTCCTTCTGCTGGTCGCCGACCCACGTGCCGCCGGAGTGCTCGGTGTCGTAGGCGTCCACGGAGGGGTACTGGTTGTGCACCGTGGTCTGTTCGCCGACGTTCCCGCCGTAGCCGTGCCAGGCGATCCCGCCGAAGAGGGAGTCGTTCCGGATGGTGGAGTCGTCGACGACGGGGGCGCCGTAGCCGCCGTAGGCGTCCCAGTTCCAGTCGAGGGCGAGCACCTTGGTGGACAGACCCGCCGCGTGCAGCGCGGGCAGCAGGTTCGTCTTGGTGAAGTAGTTCAGGCCCGAGCCGTTCCAGCTCATCGACGGGTAGCCGTTGCAGCAGGTCGGCTCGTTCTGCGCGGAGACGAGGTCCACGTGCACGCCCTGGGCCTCGTACGCCTGGAGGTACTTCACGAAGTACTGGGCGTAGGCCGCGTAGTACTGGGACTGCAGCCAGCCCGGGTTGTTGAAGTCGCCGTTGTCCTTCATCCAGGCCGGGCCGCTCCACGGCGTGCCCATGACCGTGAGGGCCGGGTTGAGCTGCCGGGCCTGTTTCGTGAGGGGCACGATGTCGGCGAGGTCATGGGCGATGGAGAAGTGCGCGAGTCCGGCGTCGGTCTGCCCTGCGGCCATGTCGTCGTAGGAGTAGCTGTAGCGCGCGAGGTCGGAGGCGCCCATCGGGTTCCGCAGGAAGCTCAGCCCGATGCCGGCGGAGGGGTCGAAGAGCTTCTGCATGACCTGGGTACGGGTGGCGGAGCTGAGCGCGCCGCTGCCGTTCATGAGCCAGGCGGCGGTGTCGGTGAACGAGGCGCCGGCGCCGGTGAACCGCTGGTACGCCGTGTTCTCGTCCACGGTGATGGTCTGGTTCGCGCTGCCACCGGTGCTTCCGAAGGAGATCGGCGTCTGCTGCTGCAGGCCGCGGGTGACGTGGCGGCCGCCGGAGTCGTCGGTGGTGGTCAGCCAGATGTTGACGGGCTCGCCCGCGGCTCTGGCGGGAGCCGGGCCGCTTACGAGGGCGGCGACGAGGACGAGAAGAGCGCAGAGGGATGGGGCGAGGGACCGGTGCGAGCGCGCGGGGTCGACGCGATGGAGCACGGTGCTTCCCTTCGGTCCGGAGCGGAGTGTGGCAGCCTCCCCCGAAGGCGTCTGACAGGAAAGCTTCCTGTCAGTTATCTCGGACACTAACCGCCTTAAAACAAGGTGTCAACAAAGTGCATTCCGCCTGGACAGCCGACGGGGAGGGGGGCCGATCCGTTATATCGGCCGCCCCCTCCTTGGACCCTTATGGGCGCCTTAAGCGCTCCCTAAGGCCGCCTGGGCCACGTGAAGCCGGAGCGTGCCGCGCCGGCCCGGACGTCCCGCAGCGGCGGTGGCGACCCCTTCGCTTGACGGGGCACGTTGATGGCGGTACCACCGACAGCATGTACGCCGAGGAACGCCAGCAGGAGATTCTCCGCCGCACCCGCGAGGCCGGCCGGGTCGACGTCATGACGCTTGCGGAGGACTTCGGCGTCACGATGGAGACCATCCGCCGGGATCTGACGGTCCTGGAGCGGGCGGGCGCGCTGCGCCGCGTGCACGGCGGAGCCATACCCGTCGAGCGGCTCGGCTTCGAGCCCGCACTCGCGGCGCGCGACGCGGTGATGACGGCCGAGAAGGAGCGCATCGCCAAGGCTGCTCTCGCCGAACTGCCGGCCGACGGATCGATCATCATCGACGCGGGCTCGACGACCGGACGCCTGGTCCAGGTACTGCCGAGCGACCGGGAGCTGACCGTAATCGTCAACTCGCCGCCCCTGGCGACCGTCCTCGCCACACGGTCCAACCTGAATGTGATCATGCTGGGCGGCCGGGTCCGCGGGCGCACGCTCGCGACGGTCGACGACTGGGCGATGCGGCCGCTCGACCGGCTGCGCGTCGACGTGGCGTTCATGGGGACCAACGGATGCTCCGTGGAGGCGGGGCTGACGACACCCGACCCGGCCGAGGCCGCGATGAAGGAGTCGATGATGGAGGCCGCGCGGCGCACCGTGGTCCTCGTCGACCACACCAAGGTCGGGAACGACTACCTCGCGCGATTCGCCGCGCTGTCCGAGGTCAGCGTCCTGATCACGGACACGGGCCTGGACGCCGGGCTGGCCGCGGACCTCGCCGCGGAAGGCCCTGAGGTCGTACGCGTGTGACGCGGACCACACGCTGAACCCCTGCGGGCTTGGGACGCGTATTACCGGTTACCTTGCGGCGACTGACGACGCCGTTGACAACCAACACAAAACGCGATAAACAAAAGTAGAAGCAACCGGAAGACAACCAAACGGGCATCGACCGGTGGCGCCTACGCGGAAGCGGAGGCCGAACATGACGCGTTCTCCCCGGCCCGGCCACAGACGTCGCAGCAGGCCACTCGGCGGAAAACGGAAGTACGCCGCGGTCTGGCTGCTCGTCACCTCCGGCGCCATGGTGACCTCCTACTGCGGCATCCAGGAGATCTACGCAACGGGGGGCGAGACCCACCAAGCCCTGCCGGTGGTGGCCCAGCCGTCGCCGCCAACGGCGAGCACCACGCCCGCCGCCGCGAGTCGCACGCCCAGTCCGAGACCACCGCAGGCGTCGATCCGTCCCCGCCCCACGCCGACCCGGTCCCGGCCCGCTGCCTTACCCACGACGACGGCCGCCCCGACCGTCACGATCACCGCTCCCCCGGATCAGGCCAAGGTCAACGGCCGGGCCGGAGTGCTGGTCCACGGACGCGTCGGCGACCTCCGGGGCGACGTCCTGCGCATCTTCGTCTACGCCCCGGACGGGCGGTTCTACCTCACCGACAACGGCCCGGTGCAGAGCCGGGACGGGCAGTGGAGTTCCCCGATCCAGCAGATCGGCGACGGCACCCGCGACATCGGCCGCTTCTTCAAGATCACGGCGGTCCGGGCGGACGCGACCTGTCAGGACACGATCCAGGGGCGAAGCCCGGACGTCAACGGCAACATCGCCTTCCTGGCGGTGCCGCCCGGCTGCGCGGTCGCCGACGAGGTGGCCGTGCTCAAGACGGCGTGGAACTGATGGGACTCAAGGGGATCGACCGGGCTCACGACCGGGATGGAGCGGGCTCACGGGAGCGTGTGATCGGTCGGCCGGCCCGGCCGCAACCGGGGTCCCCTTCCGCGCCTGCGTCGTTTCCGCTGCGCCCCCGTCGTCCGCAGCCAGATGCCGACCTGCGCGCCGCCCAAGGCCGATCGGCCGATGCGCAGCTCGCCGCCGGTGGACTCCGCCAACCGGCGCACGATGTCCAGGCCCAGCCCCGTGGAGCCGCCTCCGGACCTGCCCCGCTGGAGCGCGAACTGCGGATCGGCGATCCCCGGCCCCGCGTCGGAGACCAGGACGCCGACCCGGTCGGGGCCGGTCCGCATCGTCACCGCGAACTCCGTGCCCTCGGGCGTATGGTGGAACAGGTTCCCCAGCACGGCGTCCAGGGCCGCCGCGAGCTCACCCTGGCCGACCGGAACCGGCACCGGGTGATCGAACCCGTCCAGCCGCCAGTCGCGCCCTTGGTCCTCGGCCAGCACCGACCAGAACGCGACACGGTCCCGCACCACCTCGGTCGCATCGCACGTGGTCGTCGCGTGCTCCCCGCCGGGACGCTGCGCGGTCTTGATGACGATGTCGATCTCCTGCTCCATGCGGGTCATCGCCAGGCGGGCCTTCCGCATCTCCGGTCCCTGGCCGAGACGGTCGATGTTGAGTCGTAGCGCGGTCAGCGGCGTGCGCAGTCGGTGCGACAGATCGGCCGCGAACTGGCGTTCGGCCGTGAGCCGCTGCGCGATCTGATCCGCCATGGCATTGAAGGCGTACGCGGCCTCCTCGAGTTCCGGAGGCCCTTCCGGCCGGATGCGGACGGTCACGTCACCGGAGCCGAGCCGGGCCGCCGCGCGCGCCAGCCGCCGCGCGGAGCCGACGACTCTCCGCCCCAGCCGATCGGCGGCGAGGATCGAACACGCCACCAGGAACACGGCGACCAGGGTCATCACGCTCCAGGCCGGTACGACGCCCGGCGGCAGCCGGCCGACGCCCACGTCGACCTCCACGACGGCCATGCCCGCGTTCCCGACAGGGACGGGCTGCAGGACCGCCGGCCCGCCGGCGACGCTCGTCTGCAGGGCCTGTCCTCGGTCGCGGACCCGCGCGATGAGCGCCGGGGAGACCGCCGACCGCTGTCCGACCCGTGCTCCCCCGGGCATCGTCACGCCGATGCGGTCCCGGCCACCGGCGGACGCGCCCGCGATCGCCCGGGCCACCGCCGCCGGGTCGCCGGAGGCCGCCACGACCGGGAGGACCGCGCCGATCCGGCGCTGGGCGCGGATGACCGCACGGTCCGCGGCCGCGTCCCGTACGACCAGGGCGGACGGGATCAGGAAGGCCAGCGCGACCATCGAGGTCACCGCCAGCGCGACGAGCGCGAGGGAACGCCTCACGTCGGATCCACGAGTTTGAACCCGACCCCGCGCACCGTGTGGAGGTAGCGCGGGGCCGCGGCGGTCTCGCCGAGCTTGCGACGCAGCCAGGAAAGGTGAACGTCGATGGTCTGGTCGTCGCCGTACGGCTGCTGCCACACCTCGGTCCGTAGGTCGGCGCGGGATACGACCTCGCCGGCCCGCGAGGCGAGAAAGGCCAGCAGGTCGAACTCTCGCCGCGTCAAGTCGATGGGCCGCGAATCCAGTTTCACCTCGCGCCGGACGACGTCGATGCGCAGACCGCCGACCTCGATGACCGTGGAGCCGCCGCCACCCCGCGCACGCCGGAGAACGGCGCCGAGCCGTGCCTCGAGCTGATCGATCGTGAACGGCTTGACCACATAATCGTCCGCCCCGGCATTCAGCAGTCGGACGACTTCCTGGTCGTCGTCACGAGCCGTCACCACGATGACCGGAACCTCGGATACCGCCCGCAGCATCTTGAGCAATTCGAAACCGTCGAGATCGGGCAGCCCCAGATCCAGCAGAACGGCATCGGGCGGCCGGTCGGAGATATCCCGCAGCGCCTCCCAGGCCGCCCCCACGCTGCGGACGGAGTGACGGCGTTCGGTCAGGTCGTGTACAAGAGCGGTCCGGACGTCGGCGTCGTCTTCCACCACCAATATCTTGGCCATGGCGAAACTGTACTACCGGCCTTCTCGCCGGATCTTCTTTGTGCCAGGCGAATAATCGGCGATGACCTGCGAGATCTCGTCGACGATGGCACTCTTCCGGTATTCGACCTGCCGCTCGGAGCCACCGGTCCTGTTCCCGTGCGCGGCGGTCGCCGGCAAAGCGACGACGGCGGTGGTGAGCGTGGCGACGTTCGCGGCGGCGATGACGAAGACCGCCACCAACCGCGGCTTCCCGGCCATGCGGATGCTCATTTCTCATCTCCATTCCCGAGCGTGCGAAGGAGCCGGGCGGCCGTCGTCCGGCCGCCCGGCTCCCGCGGTCACTTGCGCACGTTGCCCGCCGCGTCCTGCGTGACCACCATGTTCACGACCTCCCTGCGCAGGCCCGGCGAACCCTGGCCCGGGCCCTGGCCGTTGTCGCCGCAGACCCGGTTCTTCTCGTCGTCGGTCATGGGGCGTTCCTTGAACGTCACGTTGTGCGTGCCGGCGTCCTTGTCGTCGGTCACCGAGCCCCCGACGTACCACTCGTAGTGCGCGTCGCCGTCATCCGAGGTCTTCACCCGGTCCCCGTAGTTGATCTGCCAGTGACCGTTGACCTTCAGCATCTCCGTGGAGAGCTCGAGCCAGCCGACGTTGCCGGGCTGGACGTGGTGGGTGTCGCCGTTCCAGGTCCAGTTGCCCTTGTTCCAGACGTGGCCGTAGCTGGCCTCCACCCCGATCTCGATGGCCTCCCCCAGTTTGAACTTGGGGCCTCCGCTGATCCCGAAGCTGTTCGACTCCTCGACGGTGTCGGTGACCTGGTACTGGTGGTCCTGCGCGGCGGTCGTGCAGTTCCAGGCGTATTCGTCGTTCTGCGGGACGTGGAAGTCCGACTGGAACGACTCCTGGCTCTCCGGGACGAACTTGCATCGGTCGGCCTTGTAGGGGACGGTCACACCGGAGTCGGGGCAGGTATCGAGCAGATCGCCCGTAACCGTGACCACCCTCGCGGTCGCCGGCCCGGCCGGAAGAAGCACTCCGGTCCCGACCATCGCGGCTCCCGCGAGTGCGACCAGACCTGCACGTGCTCGGTTCATCGAATTCCTCCTCGACGAGTTTTGCTGACACCTCATTTATAGCCAGAAAACGACGACGCTACTTTATCTGCTACTTAAATGCCGCATAACGATATTTGAGAAGACGCATTTCCGGATCGCGAATTTAAGCCGCCCTAATGCAATGACCGCCGGACACAAAAAGAATGCCCCCCGTGACGACGGAGGGCATTCTTTCGGTGCCGGAGTCAGGGCCCCGCGGTGAGCACGGCGGCCCTGGCCGCGGCGGCGTCGGCGGCGTCGAGCGCACGCCGGGCCAGTTCCTCGCACTCGGCGCGCTCGTACGCGGCGAGACGGGCGCGTACGGCGGGCACGCTGCGCGGGCTCATCGACAGCTTCGTGACACCCAGGCCGACCAGCACCGGCGCGAGGGCGGGATCCGCGGCCGCCTCGCCGCACACCCCGACGGATCTGCCACTGCGCCGGCCCGCGTCCGCGCAGGTCGCGATGAGTTGCAGCAGGGCCGGCTGCCATGGGTCGAGCAGGTCGGCCAAGGCTCCCGACTGCCGGTCGGCGGCCAGGGTGTACTGGCTGAGGTCGTTGGTCCCGACGCTGAGGAAGTCGGCGACCTCGACGAGGCGCTCGGCCCGCAGCGCGGCGGCCGGCACCTCGACCATCACGCCCGCCGTGCGCAGGCCGAACGCGCGGGCCCGCGCGACGAAGTCCGCCGCCTCCGGTGGCGTCGACACCATGGGGGCCATGACCCACACGTCGGCGGTCGTCCGTTCGGCGGCCCGCGCGATCGCCGCCAGCTGGGTGTCGAGGATGCCGGGCCGGTCACGCGCCACCCGCAGGCCGCGCACGCCGAGCGCCGGGTTCGGCTCCTCCGGGAGGCCGAGGAACGGCAGCGGCTTGTCGGCGCCGGCGTCCAGCGTCCGCACGACGACGGTGCCCTCCGGGAAGTGGGAGAACACCTCGGCGTACGCGGTGACCTGTTCGTCCAGGCCGGGCGCGTCCCTGCGGTCGAGGAAGAGGAACTCGGTGCGGAACAGGCCCACCCCGGTGACCCCGTCGAGGTCGGCTCCCCGGAGGTCGGCGGCGGACCCGATGTTGACCATGAGGTCGACAGGATGCCCGTCCGCCGTACGCCCGGGGCCGCGTCCGGCGGCGAGCCTGCTCCGCTCGTCGGCCGCCCGTGCGCGTACGTCGGCCGCCTCCTCCTCGCCGACACCCGCGCCGACCCGCCCGGAGGTGCCGTCCACCGTCACCAGCGTGCCGTCCGGGACGTCCAGGATCCCGGCGCAGCCCACGACGGCGGGCAGGCCCAGCGCCCGGGCGAGGATCGCGGTGTGGCTGGTCGGCCCACCGCGCTCGGTGACCAGGGCGAGCACGGTCTCCGGGTCGAGGCCGACCGTGTCGGCGGGCGCGAGGTCGTCGGCGATCAGGACGAATGGGTGCCCGGGCGCCGGCAGGCCCGGCATCGGCCGGCCGAGCGCGGCGGCGATCGCCCGGTGCGCGATGTCGTCGAGGTCGGCCGCGCGTTCGCCGAGGTACCCGCCGAGCGCGGCGAGGATCTCCCGGTGCCGGTCGAAGGTGGACCGCAGCGCGTGCGGGGCGTCGTCCCCGCTCCGTACGCGCTCGGCCACCCCCTCCCGCAGGGTCGGATCCGCGGCGATCATCGCCTGCGCGGACAGGATGTCGCGGGCCTCGCCGGTGGCCGCGTCGGCGCGGGCCCGCAGGTCGGCCTCGGTGGCCTCCAGGGCCCGTACGGCGTCGGCGAGTTCGCGGTCCGGGTCGCTGACCGGGAGGTCGGTCGGGGCAGGTTGGTCGGGAAGAACCGGGCGCGGATCCGGCAGCGCCGGCGGGGACGCCATCCGCGCCACCGGGCCTGCGGCCAGGCCGGGCCCGACTCCGATCCCGTGCAGGACTCGCGGCGGGGCGTCGAGGTCAGGCATCGGCCGCTTCCTCGGCGTCCAGGTCGCGGGCGAGCAGGGCCGCGAGCGAGTCGAGGGCCGCGTCGGCACCCGGCCCGTCGGCCTCGAGGGTGACCTCGGTGCCGTGCCCGGCGCCGAGGGACAGCACGGCGAGCATGCTGGCGGCCGGTACGGCCGGGCCGTCCCCGACGCGGATGCGCACGGGCACGTCCTGGTCGGCGGCGGCCTTGACGAACAGCGCCGCCGGCCTCGCGTGCAGGCCGGTGCGGGAGGCGATGGCCACGGTACGCGTCGACATGTCTGCTCCTCGTCAGGGCTCGATGGTGACTTTGATCGCGGTGCCTTGGGACACGATGTCGATGCCCTTCAGCACGTCGGTCAGGGGGAGGTGGTGGGTGATCAGGTCGGTGACGGGCACGGCGCCGGTGGCGATGAGGTCCAGGGCGCGGGCGTTGTGGGCGGGGCTGGATCCGTTGGCGCCGACGATCGTCAGCTCGCGGTAGTGCACGAGGTTGGAGTCGAGGGCGATGATCGGGTTGTCCTTGGGCAGCCCGCCGAAGAAACTGATCCGGCCCTGGCGTGCGGTCATCTGCAGGGCCTGTTCCTGGGCGGCGCCGGAGGCCGCTGCGGTGATGACCACGTCGGCGCCGCGGCCGTTGGTCAGCTTCAGCACCTGGTCGACGACGTCGGCACCGGTCAGTGCGGCGTCGGGGTGTACCCGTTCGGCGGACATGGCCAGGCGTTCGGCGTTGAGGTCGGCCAGGAAGATCCGTGCGGCGCCGCGGGAGCGGGCCAGGCGGACGTGCAGGCAGCCGATCGGCCCGGCGCCGATCACCACAACATCGTCGCCCTCCCCCACGCGGGCCAGCTCCTGGCCGTTGAGGACGCAGGCGAGCGGCTCGGCGACGGAGGCCTCGGCGAAGCCGACGCCGTCGGGGATGCGGTTCAGGCCGTCGACGGCCAGAACCTTGGCGGGCACGATGGTGTACTCGGCGAAGCCGCCGTCGTAGTGGTAGCCCATCGACTCCTGGTTCGGGCACACGGTCATGTGCCCGCGACGGCACTCCTCGCAGTGCCCGCAGGGGATCGCGGCGATCACCTGCACCCGGTCCCCGGGCCGCCACCCGGTCACGCCGTCGCCGACCTCGGCGATCTCGCCGGCGATCTCGTGGCCCATGACGCGGGGCGGGCGGATGTGGTGGTGGCCGTACTTGGAGATCTTGACGTCGGTGCCGCAGGTGGAGCAGTTCCGCACCCGGATCTTGACCTCACCGGGCCCCGGCGACGGCTCGGGCGCATCCTCCAGGCGGATGTCTCCGGGGGCGTGGAATCGGGCGACCTTCACTGGGGAACCTCCTGTGCGGCCGGCTGCAGCAGCCGGATCACCTCATCGACGTTCGCGCTCTCTCGCAGCGCGCGGGCGCTGTCCGGATCGAGCAGGATCTGGGCCAGCTCTGAGAGCAGCCGGACGTGCCCATCACCTTTGGCGGCGATCCCGACGCACAGCTTCACCAGGTGCCCGTCCCAGTCGACTCCGTCGGGGAAGCGCAGCACGCAGATCGCGTCGTGGCGTACGGCGTCCTTGCCGGCGAGCGTGCCGTGCGGGATGGCCACGCCCTCCCCCACGTAGGTCGGGACCGAACGCTCCCGTTCGACCATCGCGTCGATGTACGAGGCGTCGACCGCCCCCACGCCCTCGAGTGCGTGTCCGCATTGGCGGATCGCATCGTCCCGGTCGGCCGCGACCGCATCCAGGCGTATCGCGGCGCGATCGAGCAGGTCAGGCATTGATCTCGCTCCCGTTCTTGATCGCGTTCACCAGGCGGGTCACCGCCGGGTCGCCCAGGAACACCTGGAAGGTGATGATCGGGGTGTCCGGGGCCGAGGCCTTGGCCCGCGCGCCCAGCCCGGCGTGACAGACCACGACGTCCGCGTCGCCGGGGATGGAGTTGACCGGGGTGTGCTCCACGGTGACCGCGGACTTCCGCAGTTCCTTGCGCAGCTGGCTGGCCAGCATGACGCTGCTGCCCATGCCCGCGTCGCAGGCCACGATGAGCTTCTTGACGTCCTTACCGTTCATCTTCCTCACGCTTCCTGGGGTTCGGGGCGGGCGGCGGGCCGCTCGACGTCACCGGCCGTGCTCTCCGGGGCCGGCTCCTCATTCACCACGGCACTCCCATCTTCGGCGGTCTCCTCCACGGCCTCGGACTCGGATTCGGCGAGCCGGCCGAAGCCCAGCAGCGCCGAGCCGACGGCGAAGGACACGGCTGCGGCGACGATCACGCCCGCGAAGACGCCGAACCAACCGCCCTTCGGAGTCTCGGCCGCGTACGCGAAGATGCTGCCCGGCGACGGGGTGGCGACCAGACCGGCACCGGTGATCATGAAGGTTCCGATGCCCGCGGCGCCGCCGGCGATGGAGGCGAGGATGAGCCGCGGCTTCATCAGCACGTACGGGAAGTAGATCTCGTGGATGCCGCCGAGGAACTGGATGACGATCGCGGCGGGCACGCTGGGCCGTAGCGCCTTGGGTCCGAACAGCAGGTAGGCCAGCAGGACGCCCAGGCCGGGACCGGGGTTGGACTCCAGCATGAACAGGATCGACTTGCCGTGGTTCACGGCCTCGGCGACGCCGAGCGGTCCGAGTACGCCGTGGTTGACCGCGTTGTTGAGGAACAGCACCTTGGCCGGTTCGATCAGCACCGAGGCGAACGGCAGCAGATGATGGTGGATCAACCACTCGACGCCGTTGCCCGCCGCCGACGTCACCTGGCGGACGATGGGAGCGACGCCCCAGACGCCGAAGACGGCCAGGGCACCGCCGATGATGCCCGCGGTGAAGTTGTCCACCAGCATCTCGAAGCCGGACTTGGTCCGGTCGGCCGTGAATTCGTCGACCTTCTTCAGCACGTACGCCGCGAGCGGGCCGAGGATCATCGCGCCCAGGAACATCGGGATCTTGGCCCCGACGACGACGCCGACGGTGGCGACCGCGCCGACGACGGCCCCGCGCTGGCCGTGGACCATCCGGCCGCCGGTGTAGCCGATGAGCACCGGAAGGAGCAGCGTGATGATCGGGTCGACGAGGGCGGCGAACTGCTTGTCGGGCAGCCAGCCGGTCGGGATGAACAGGGCGGTGATCAGGCCCCAGGCGATGAAGGCCCCGATGTTGGGCATCACCATCCCGGCCAGGTAGCCGCCCAGGCGCTGGATATGGGCCTTTATGCCGGTTCCGGTGACGGTGGGGGTGTACGCAGTGGCCATGAGGGCCTCCTAATGAGTCGAGATCTGCGTAACGTCGGTCAGGCGATGAGCGACCGGCCGAGGTCCGGACGCGTATGGATGCGGACAATGTCGCGCCGGATGTCCTCGGGGCGCGGCATCCGGCTGGCGGGCAGGCACACTGCGGCGGCCCCCCACGCCAGCCCTTCGGCGAGCGCCGGGGCCCCCCGTGCTCCGGCGGCCAGGAATCCGGCGAGCAGCGCGTCGCCCGCGCCCACGGTGCTCCGCGGCGCGGCGACCGGCGCCTCGCCGATCGTCACTCCTTCCTCTTCGACGAGCACGGCGCCGTCCGCGCCGAGGCTCGCGAGTACGGTCCGGGCGCCGCGATCGCGCAGCTCCTCCGCCGCCTCGATGACGTCGCCCAAGCTGCCGACCGGGCGCCCGACGGCCTCGGCCAGCTCCTCACGGTTGGGTTTGACGAGAACGGGCTTCGCCTCCAGTGCCGCAAGGAGGGCGGGCCCGCTGGTGTCGACGGCGACCCGCACCCCGGCGGCGGTGAAGAACTCACACAACCGGGCGTAGATCTCAGTGGGCACGCCCGGCGGCAGGCTGCCGCACGTCACCACCCAGCTCGCGCCTTCGGTCGCGGCGAGCACCATGTCGGCGACGGCGTCCAGCTCCGCCCGGGGCAGGGGCTCGCCCGGTTCGTTCAGCTTGGTGACGACGCCGTCGGGCTCGACGATCGTCACGTTCGAACGGGTCCGGCCTGCCACCGGCACCGCGCGGAGCGGTATGCCGTCGGTTTCCAGCAGGTGGACGAGCTGGTCCCCGTCCGCCCCACCAGCCGTCACCACCGCGACCGTCGGCACGTCGTTCGCCAGCAGTGCGCGGGAGACGTTGACCCCCTTGCCGCCCGGGTCGAGCCGCACGGAGGTGGCGCGGATCACCGCACCCGTGACGAGGCGGTCGACCTCGATCGTGCGGTCCAGGCTCGGGTTGAGCGTCAGTGTGACGATCACGTGTTGGTTCACCGCCGTTTCGTCTGTGTTTCTATGTGTTTACGCCCACGTCCGTTGCATCGTCAAGGGGTAGCCCCGGACGTTCTTCCGTGAAGGACTGACCCCCCGGAGAGCCCGGGAACGGTCGCGTGGCGATCGGGGATCGCCTGCCCCAGACCTACGGGATTGATGGCGTGACGTGCGGAAATGTGACCTTGCAAGCGCGCCGATCGGGGGATCGCCATGGCCACGTACCTGCCGACTCCCATGCCACACGGATTGTCAATTCCGACGCCGATCAGCCTCTGCTCTTGTGATCAACCTCGATCGTGTGTTGAGGTATGGGCGCATTTTTGGTCATCCGTCGAGTAGATGTCTCAGTGACCGAAAACGCTAACTGAATGTAGTCAGTCATGCACGCCGCTACGTGCGGTGTCCAGTGCCTGACTATCGGCGATCACATTGGAGGCAGTTCGGCTTGGGGCACATGGAAAACGGGACGTACATACCCCTGATCGCTTATCTGATCTCATGCCTCGGCTGCGGGCTGGGCCTGGTCTGCACCACTCAAGCCCGGGTCGGCACGCGCGCTTCCCGAAACTTCTGGCTGGCCTTGTCAGCGGTGTCGATCGGCGGCACCGGAATATGGGGCATGCACTTCACTGGGATGCTCGGGGTCACGGTTCATGGTTCGCTGGTCAGGTGGGACGTCCCGTTGACGGCCGCAAGCCTCCTCATTGCCGTTGCGATTGTTGGAGTCGGTGTGTTCCTGGTCGGTTACGGCGCGCCCGGCCCGCGAACGCTGCTCTTGGCCGGCCTGATTACCGGATGCGGCGTCGCGGCGATGCACTATACGGGCATGGCAGCGATGCGGATGCAGGGGTCGACCAGATACAGCGTCCCGCTTGTGGTGCTGTCCGTGGTGATCGCGGTTGGAGCGGCGACCGCGGCGCTGTGGATAACCAAAAATGTCCGACGCAAATTGGCCATGGCCGCCGCAGTGCCGATCATGGGATTGGCTGTGTGCGGCATGCATTACACCGGTATGGCCGCCACCAGCGTGGCGTTGAACGCCAATGCGCCGATGCCGGTCGGTGCGGAGACTTTGACTCTCTTCTGGCCCTTGACAATCTGGATAATTATTCTCCCTATCATTATCCTGATGGCCCTCGTGATGCTCCCCTCCGGGGAAGAAGTCCTCGAAAATCAGCACTACGAGGAAGTCATCGCCCGGCTGCACAATAAGTAGCGGACGAAGAATCGGGCCCACTGGCCGTGCGGCCCGACCACCTGGGCCTTTCAGGCCCTCCGGCCTCCGCCGCACGAGCCCTGGATTGACGGCATCGGGGGCGGGAATGTGACCTGATGAGCGCATTGATCGGGGGATCATCGTCATGGCTACCTACATGCTGCTCTGTAAGTGGACGGTCCTGGGCGCCTACCTGAGCATGGGGCGGTACGACCAAATCGTCCTCATCGAGGCACCCGACGATGAGGTCGCCGCCAAATTCGCGGTCTTCGTCGCCGGCCGCGGCTACGCCGAGACCGAGACGTTGCGCTGCTTCTCAATGGACGAGACGCTCAGTCTGCTGTGAGCCGCCACCCGATGGGCACCAGGACTGACAAAGGGGCACAGGGCCGGTCGGGGCAGGTCACCAAGAGCTCGAATGCCTCACCGGGGCGGATTACGGGACTCTTTTCCGGCCGGGGCGGCCGTCCTCGTTCTGCACTGTCCCGCCATACGAGAATTTTGCCGTCTGAGGGCACACCACAAAACAAGGGGCCCTCCCCCGTCGGCGAAATTTAGGCATTATGTCGGGTCTCGCTCCGGCCGCAGCCCGCCCCGTCCAACCTCTCAGGCACTCTTAAGGCATCAGGGACCATAGAAACCTTCGGCGAGTTTCCTGGCCGCGCCTTGAGGGTCGCTCGCCGGGTGCCAGTACTGCCGGTGTACGCCCCACACGAACGCTCCATCATTGATACCGACGACCTCATGGCGATGCGACCCGTAGGGAAATACGACACGGGTTCCTCTCGCCTCCTCATGGAGCGCCACGTGTGGAACCCGCATCTTCTCGAGTTCGTTGACCAGCAGGTGTAGTTGCTCGTCACTCATGAGGATCATCCCATCGCCGGGGACGATGTCACCTGTAAGGTCACGCACAGCCGCGACCTGCAGCATCGGCCGCGTGGTCATCTCGAATCGGGCACCGGTATGACGGTGACCGATAACGATGGTGGACAGTTGCCGGAATCCGATGCTGCGGTAATACGCTTGCAATTGGTCGTTGTGGCGGGAGCATTCAAGCCTGAGCAATGGCGTCCCGTGTCGCCATGCGCGGTCCACCGCCCAGTCGATGATCAGCCGTCCCAGCCCAACGCCGGCATGCGACCGCCGGACGGCCATACGATGCAGATACCAGGCGTCCGCGTCATCCCGCCAATAGGCCGGGTCAGGGTGGCGTTCGAGCGTGAAGGTCGCGACGGGGCCCGCCGTCCCGGTCGTCCAGATGAGAAAGACGCTGTTGGCCTCGATGCGCCGGCTGAGGGAGTAGGCACGGAAATCATCCGAGGAAAAATACGCGGGCCACTGGACGATTCCCTGGCTGTTCAACCACTCGGCTGCGTCGTTCAGGATCTCCAGCACATGGGGTAGGTCGTCGGGCAGAGCGGGAAGGATGGTGATCTCAGTCATCCGCACGCTCCTCGTACACGATGATCCATCGATCGGCCGGCAGGATGTTCACGGTGGCGCGTACGGGAATCGCGGTGTCATCCAAGCCGGTCCACCCGATGCGCGTGTGCACATGGACAGGGATGCCGGGATCCATGCCGAGGATGCGGCTCTCGTCGGCGGTCGGCATCCGGGCGGTGATCCGGTCATGCAGCCGCGGCTGCGGGTAGCCGAGGTCGGCCGCGATTCTGTTCGGACCGGGGTGCAGGTCCCGCTCTTCCATGATCGGGGTGCCGGCGAACAGCACCTTCGGCCAGTACGCGGTTGAGATCGCCCAGGGCTCGTCATCGACATATCGAAGGCGGTCGCGTATGGCGAACTCGGCATCGGGGTCGAGGTTCAGCAACGTCGTGATGTCGGCCGGCGCGGAGCCATGCCGGACGGTGAGCCGTTGGCTCGGGACACGTCCTTGCTCCCGAACGTCGGTGAACCAGATGTCGAGCTCGGCATTACTGCGGCGTTTGGCCTTCTCGCTCGCCGTAGCGTAGTAGATCAACGGCGTTCGACTCGGAACCTCGTAGCCGAGGCCTTTGACCGAGCGGATGATGCCGAGATTCACCAGTTGCCCGAGCGCGCCGCGAATGGTGTTCCGACTGGCGCCATAGTGCTCGCCGAGTTCACGTTCGGATGGCAGCTTGCCATCGGCGAACTCACCGGCGCTGATTCTGGCGCGCAGGTCGGCGGCAATCTGCTCATACCTGGCCTGAAGGGGCAAAGGAGCCCTCCCTCTCTGGTACTTGTGCCCAACGGTACCTACAAGTTCCTTGACAGGGCCAGACGCCTTGAGCCAACCTGTACCAACAAGTTGGGACAGGCGAGCTGACACCCCGTCCACCAGCGGAAGGTCGTTGGTCGGTCACGAAGAATGACCGAAAACGCGGATGGTCGCCTGCCCCTCCCCAGGGCGAAGTCTCACCGGCTCCCCGAGATTCTGCCCGTGCCGTTCCGGCAGCCGGACAAACGCGGCTGCCGACGCGACGAGTAGGAGCATCCGATGACCGCACCCCCACCGCACGCTGCAGAGGAACACCTTCAACGGCTGGCGGCCGCACTGCGCACCCACGGCTTCACGGTGACGGTGTCGCCTCCCGCCCTTATCGCCCGCAATCCCGACACCGATGTGACATATCCGAAGGGCGCCACAACCGGTAACGGCCTGGCCCAGGAAGTCCTGCTTCGGGAGCAAGCAGGACAGCTGGCCTGGTGCTGGGTCTGGCCCGGCCTGCGACCGGCCCAGCACGGCGCACCGACGCCATCCCCGGAGATCGAGCCGATCGGCCCGGCCGAAGACATCACCAATACCGCCCGCCTGATCGCCAAGGTCATCAGGGTCGGCGAGCCGACAGGACCGACACAATGACATCACCGCTCGCCCGCCGCCACCGGCCGGCTTCTAAACCGACTGCAGACACGACGCCCACCGGCGTTCCGGACGCATCGTCGGCGGCCATCGCCAGGAACGTCCAGATCCACTGTCCCGGCTGGATGATCTTCTGGTCTCCTTGGCGTCGGATGTTCACCGCGATCGCCTGCTTCACCCGCGATCCCGTACTCATCGACACTCCGACGCTGAACGAGCTGCTGGACAGCATGCGTGCAGTGGAGACGGCCGACGAAAGGCAGCGCGCCACTCCGGCCTGGATGCCGATGATCCAGTCGGCCCAGGACCGTGCGGGGGCCAGCTGGGCGCATGGCCGCCTCGCTGACGGCCCGCCCGGCATGGGTTAGATCGTCGCCGAACGGTCCGCGCAGCCAGTCCAGACTCCCGGCCTGGTATCGCCTTGAGGGGGGCGGCACCAGGCCGGGTCCGTTCGCTCTCCGCTGCGGTCCGGCAGGGGTGCCACGGTGAGAGCGTCGAGCGCCGACGGATGGTCCGCTGGATCGGGTGGTCGCCTCGGCGGCGCGGCGGTTCAAGGAGGACTTGCGTCGACGCGTATCGCCGTTGCCCTTGGCGCCTGGAGTTCAGGGCCGTTACCAGCGGTCGTGGTGGATCGCGGCGCTCAGGGTGCGACGGTGACGCCAGCCGTGCCGTTCGAGATCCGGGGTGGCTTCAAGATGGGTTACCGGGCCCAGGCACAGCCAGGCGACCGGGCGGATCCCCGCCGGGATGTCGAGCAGGCGGCGTAGATGCTGTTCTCGGTAGAACGACACCCAGCCGACACCCAGTCTCTCGGCGGTGGCGGCGAGCCACAGGTTCTGGATGGCCAGGCAGACCGAGTACAGTCCCGCGTCGGCGATGGCGTGCCGGCCCAGGACCGCCGGGCTGCCGCGCTCGGGATCGTAGGTGACCACGATCGACAGACTGGACTCGAGTACTCCATCGATCTTTATCTGAGTGAAGCGGTCGGCGGCCGCGGCTGTGAGGATGGCAGCGAAGACAGCGCGTTCGGACTGGACGTGGTCGTGGAAGGCCCGCCGGACGGCCGGGTCGCTCACGACGATGAAATCCCATGGCTGGGACAGCCCGACGCTGGGCGCGGCGTGCGCAGCTGCCAGGACCCGGTGCAGGACGTCTTCTG
Organism: Actinoallomurus purpureus; assembly: GCF_024055795.1. Taxonomy (GTDB): domain Bacteria; phylum Actinomycetota; class Actinomycetes; order Streptosporangiales; family Streptosporangiaceae; genus Actinoallomurus; species Actinoallomurus purpureus. The sequence goes on from NZ_JAMXMY010000020.1 coordinate 78,784, forward strand.
GGATCGGCGCGCCGGTGAACTCGGCACGCACATCGCGGCGGCGGTGGATCACGTCATAGATGTCGGCGTTCATGGGCAGGCTCCCGCTGCGTCAGGTACACCCCAAGGGGTGGCCGGTGGAGCGAGGCCGGTCTTCGGACTTCCGGATCGACGCTTGACCACCCGCCTTCCCAGCCTGACGGCCAGTGGCCGCGCTGACGCGCGTGGATGGCAGCTCCCCGGTTACCGCGGCGGGCCCGTGCCGGAGTCACACCGGCTTCCCGATTCTCCCCGTATTGGGGCACCTCGCGTCAGTTCATGCCAGTCGCGACTATAGCCAAGATCCCCCGGATGGCCGACTGTTCCGCCGCCGGGTTGACGGCATCTGGGGCGGGAATGTGACCTGATGAGCGCATTGATCGGGGGGTCATCGTCATGGCTACGTACACGCTGCTGTGCAAGTGGACGGACCTGGGTCGCCGCGAGGTGGCGACGCTGCCCGACCGGGTCACCGAGGTCACCAAGAGTTTCGAGGAGATGGGCGGGAAGGTCCTGGGCGCCTACCTGAGCATGGGGCGGTACGACCAAATCGTCCTCATCGAGGCACCCGACGATGAGGTCGCCGCCAAATTCGCGGTCTTCGTCGCCGGCCGCGGTTACGCCGAGACCGAGACGTTGCGCTGCTTCTCCATGAACGAGATGCGCAGCCTCATCTGACCACCCGACGCGCGCCACCACGCGCGGCCGGACAGGTCGACGCGTCGGTTCAGGCGCGCTGGGCGGCGAACGTCCCGCCGGCGCCGAAGGCCAGCTCGGCGAAGCGTTCGCCGATGCGGCGGTGCGTGGCGGCGTCCGGGTGGAGCTGGGTGCCGACCGGGCCGGGCCGGGGCTCCGCGGACCTGGTGGCCATGTCCACCATCATGACGTTGCCGCCGGTCACACCGGATCGGCCCGCCAGGCGGCCGTCGACGAGCAGGTCGTACACGCCGTCCGGACGTCGCGGGGCGCCCTGGTAGGCCATCTTGGTGCGGAGCGCGTCCAGCTCGACGACGGTGGCCCGGGTGCGGAACACCTGATCTGCGGCGGCGCGTCACCAGTCGCCGGGAAGGGACCCGCCGTACCAGCGCTCGATGAGCTGACGGGCGATCGAGACCCGGCCGGGCAGCCGGATCTCCTGCGACTCCGTCGCCGCCTTCAGCTCGGCGCGGGTGTACCAGTGCGCGCTGCGGATCTCGTCCTCGTCGACGCGGAGCTCCTGCCCGGCGTCGGCCGTCGCGAAGAAGCCGAGCATCAGGCTGCGCGGCAGCGGCCAGGGCTGGCTGCCGAGGTAGTGGCAGTCGCGTACGGTGACGCCGACCTCCTCGTGCACCTCACGGGCGACCGCCTGCTCGAGCGACTCGCCGGGCTCGACGAACCCGGCGAGGATCGAGACGCGGTTCCCCGGCCACCGCGCGCCGTTGGCCAGCAGGATCCGCTCGCCGTCGTGCACCAGCATGATCACGGCAGGGTCGGTGCGCGGGAAGTGCTCCGAGCCGTCGACCGTGCAGACCCGGGTGTGGCCCGCCGACGCGGGGGTCGTCAGGGCCCCGCAGCGCGGGCAGTGCGTGTGGGTCGCGTGCCAGTTCTGCAGGGCGACGGCTTGGGTGAGCAGGCCGGCGTCCCGGTCGCTCAGCGCGGCCCCCACGATCCGCAGGTCGGCGGGCTCCGTGCCCTCGATCGCGGGCAGCGGGGCGGAGACCGCGAAGTAGGCGACGCCATCGGCGTCGACACCGAGCAGGTAGCGCTCCCCCTCGGGGGCCTCCTCGCGGCTCAGCAGAACGAGGGCCGGACCGGGCCGGGCCAGCACCCGGCCTTTCTCGACCACCAGGACACGGGTGCGCGGATCGGCCCAGGCCGAGGCCAGCCAGGCCTCGTCGCGGCGACGCTCCCCCCTGCGGTCGAGCGTGCTGCGGGAGAGCGCCAGCCAGTCGAGCGCCTCGTGGATTTCGGTCACGGCAAGGCTCTCCCTCAGAGGCCGGTGGCGAGCTCGTCCCAGAGGTACGCGGCGGCCTCCGCGCCCTTGAGCAGAAGCGGCATCTCGACCTTCTCGTTGGGCGCGTGGATGCGGTCCTCGTCCAGCCCGACGGCGACGAACACGAGCGGCGCCTCCAGGATGTCGGCGAGGTCCGCCTCCGGGCCGCTGCCGCCCTCGCGGGTGAACAGCACCTCGGTACCGAACGCCTTCTCCATCGCCCGCTTGGCCGCCTGCACGCCCGGCGAGTCGATCGGCGAGAAGCACGGCCGGACACCGGGTCCGGGGATGTGGACCTCCGCGCGGACGCCCGGCGGGGTGTGCTCGGCGACGTACGCGCGGAACGCCTCCTGCACCCGCAGCGGGTCCTGCCCGGCGACGAGCCGGAACGACAGCTTGGCGTGCGCCTCGCGCGGCACGATGGTCTTCCCGCCGGGGCCGGTGTGGCCGCCCCACATGCCGTTGATCTCCGCGGTCGGGCGGGCCCAGATCCGCTCCAGGGTGGTGAAGCCCTCTTCGCCGAACGCGGCGCCGCTGCCTCCCGCGGTGGCGAGCCATTCCGCCTCGTCGAACGGCAGCTTGGCGAACAGCGCCCGCTCCTCGTCGGTGAGCTCGACGATCCCGTCGTAGAAGCCGTCGAGCGTGATGCGGTTCTGATCGTCGTGCAGGCCGGCGAGGAGCTGGGCGAGCGCGTGCAGCGGGTTGGGCACCGCGCCGCCGAACGAGCCGGAGTGCAGGTCGATCGACGGGCCGTACAGCGAGACCTCGGCCTCGGTGAGGCCGCGCATGCCGGTGCACATCGACGGCACGTCGGCGGACCACATCGAGGTGTCGCTGATGACGATCGCGTCGCAGGTCAGGCGGTCCCTCTTCGCGCGAAGCAGGTCGGCGAAGTGCGCCGAGCCGGACTCCTCCTCGCCCTCGATCAGCATCTTGATCGTCACCGGCGGGGCGGTGCGGCCGCTCGCCGCGAGGTTCGCCTTCAGCCCGAGCGTGTGAAAGAAGATCTGCCCCTTGTCATCGGACGTGCCGCGGCCGATGAGCTGCTCGCCCTTCTCCACCGGCGAGAACGGCGCGGTCTCCCACTCGTCGAGGGGCTCGACCGGCTGCACGTCGTGGTGTCCGTACACGACGACCTTCGGCGCGTCGGGGTCCTCGGCCGGCCACTCGGCGAACACCGCCGGCAGGCCGCCGGTCTCCCAGATCTCCACCGTCGGGAAGCCGGTGTCGCGCAGGTGCTCGGCCAGCCACGCGGCGGAGCGCCGTACGTCGTCGCGCCGCTCCGGGTCGCCGGAGATCGACGGAATCGCCAGCCACTCCTTCAGCGCGTCGAAGAAGCCGCTCGCATTCGCGTCGATGTAAGCACGTACGTCCATGAGCAGCTTTCTCGCGGAAAAACGTTCTCTGGCACTCTAGCCCGGTGACCGTCTACATCGATCGCCCCCTCTGGCCTGCGCGTGGTCGGCTCTGGTCGCACATGGTCAGCGACATGTCGTACGAGGAGCTGCACACGTTCGCCGAGCGGCTGGGCGTGCCGCGGCGGGCGTTCGACCGGGACCACTACGACGTGCCGGCGGAGGTCTACGACGCGGCGATCGGCCTGGGCGCGACGCCGGTCGGCTCCCAGGAACTGGTGACCCGCCTCATCGGAGCGGGTCTGCGCCGCCGGAAGTCTCCGGTCAGGCGCGGCCCAGCAGCATGAGCTCGGTCTCCAGGTTGTGGCGGGCGGCGGCCTCCCACCGTTCGCGGCCCGGTGTCGTACGGAACAGCGCCGGGGCGTCGAGCAGGGCGCGCAGCACGTCGGCGCGGCCCTGCCGGAACGCCTCGTCGGGGACCGCGGCGTACTCCTCGCGCACGGCGGCGGCGTACGCGGCGTAGCGCTCCGGGTCGGCGGCCAGGACGGCCAGGTCGGCGTCGCTCAGGACGGCGCCGTTGCGGTCGCCGGGCTCCGGGTCGTGCGCGGCGGTCATCCGGACCAGGCGGGCGACCTCCGCGACCGTCTCGGGCGGTAGGTCGGTGTCGGCGAGCATCCGCTCGGCGAGGACGGCGCTGCGCTCCTCGTTGTCGGCGCGCAGCGGCTGGTACACCGCGTCGTGGAACCACGCCGCGAGGCGTACGGCGTCGGCGTCGTCGGCCTCGCCGGCCAGCTCGTCGATCCGGTCGAGGACCTCGGTGAGGTGCTCGGTGGTGTGGTAGCGGCGGTGCGGCTCCTCGTAGCGGCGGACCAGCTCGGCGCCGAGGATCCCGGGGCCGGACCACCGGGTCAGCAGACTCATGAAACGGTCCTCGCGGTCCAGCGGCCGCCGGACCTGTCGATGGTGATGGGGTGGTCGAAGCACGCGCTGATCAGCTCGGTGGTCAGCACGTCGTCGGCGGGTCCCGAGGCCAGCACCCGCCCCTGCCGCAGGAGGATCGCGTGGGTCGTGCTGGCGGGCAGCTCCTCGAGATGGTGCGTGACGAGAACGCTGGTCAGCGACGGCTGCGCGCGCCGGAGCTCGTCGATAGAGGTCAGCAGCTGCTCGCGGGCGGCGACGTCCAGGCCGGTGGCCGGCTCGTCGAGCAGGAGGACGCGCGGCCGGGGCATCAGGGCGCGGGCGATCAGGGTGCGCCCGCGCTCCCCGTGCGAGAGGGTCGGCCAGCGCGCGTCGCGGCGCGCGCCGAGGCCGAGTAGGTCGATCATCTCGTCCGCGCGGTCCAGGTCTTCCGGCGCGGGCTTCCAGTGCGGCACGAGCTCGATGCTGCCGGTGACGCCGGTGAGGACGACCTCGTGCACCGTACGGGCGGACCGCAGCGGGTGGTGCGGGTTCACGTGGCCGATCCAGGCGCGCACCTCGCGGACGTCCACCCGGCCGAGCCGGTGACCGAGGATCTCCACCCCACCGCTCGTCGGGTGCTGGTAGGCGCCGACGAGACTGAGCAGCGTGGACTTCCCGGCGCCGTTGGCGCCCAAGAGGGCCCAGTGCTCGCCCTCGTGGACGGTGAGCGACACGTCGTCGAGCAGCGCCCGGTGATCCCGGACGAAGCACACGTCTTCCACACGCAGCACAGGAGTCATCGGGAGCGAGCGTACGGCAAGCCGACACGCGCGGGCGCGGCTGTTGCGCCGGGGGCCCGCCCGCGCCACTATGGTCACTCGTCAACTTAGGTAAGCCTAACCTGACTGCTCGGGAGACTCGTGCGGCTCTACATCGTGGCGGGCAAGCGGACCGACTCCGTTACCCATGGCTTTCTGCCCGCGGCCGAGTCACTCGGCCTGGACGTGACCCTCCTCACCGACCGGCCGTGGCCCCAGGAGACGATCCCGTGCGACGTCACAGACTTCCGGGCGATCATCGACGCCGTCTCCCGGCACGGGGCCCCGGCGGCGATCTTCTCCAACAGCGACCACCTGCAGGCGTCCACCGCCCTGGCCGCGGAGTACTTCGGGCTGCCGGGCAAGGACTGGCGGGCAGCGCTGCGCACCAAGAACAAGGCGCTCATGCGCCGGACGCTGGGCGGCGTCTTCGCCGTCGAACTCCTGCCGGGCCAGGAGTCCCCCGCCCTCGCGGACGCCCCGTACCCCCTGGTCGTCAAGCCGCGCGAGGGCGTCGCCAGCGAGGACGTCTTCCTCGTACGTGACCCGGCCGAGCTGGCCGCGCGCTGCCGCGAGATCTGGGCCCGGCGGCCGGGCGCCCTCGTCGTCGAGGAGTACCTCCCCGGCGACCTGCACACGCTGGAGACGCTGAACGGCCGGGTCCTCGGTGGGTTTCGCACGACGCTGTCACCGCCGCCGCACTTCGTCGAGGAACGCCTCGACTGGTCGCCGCCGCCCCGCGCCGACCAGGTCCTGGACGCGCTCCGGAGGCTCGGGGTCGGCTTCGGCGCCTGCCACACCGAGTACGTCGTCCACGAGGGCCGGGCACGGGTCGTCGAGATCAACTACCGGATCATCGGCGACCACTGCGACTTCCTGCTCGGCGAGCTGCTCGGCGTCCCGATCTTCGAATGGGTGCTCCGCGCCCACCTCGGAGAACCGCTGCCGGAGCCGCCGGCCGCCACCGGGCACGCGGCGGTCGACTCGGTGATCGCGGACCGGTCCGGCACGCTCACCGCGGCGCCCGAGCGGCAGGAGTACGAGGACGACGGCGTACGGGTGGCCTACTGGCCGGTCCACGCGACCGGCGACGCGATCACGCTGACCCGCACGAACCGCGACTACCTCGGTACGATCCGCGCCGTCGGCCCGGACGCCGCCCGCGTCGACGCGGCGATCCGGCGATTCCGCGCGCGGCACCGCTGGGAGATCACCGTATGAGCTACCCGCCCGCGCTGAGTTCCGGGCCGCCGCCGAACTCCGGGCCGTCGCCGGGGTCGGGCTCGTCGCCCGTTCCCGCCGCCCGCGAAGGGCGAGGTTCCCGCGGCAGACAGGAGGAGTACCTCGGCGCGCGGGTCCTGGACGCCCTGCTGCGCGAGGACTACGGCGGGCTGTCACGACGCGTCGAGGGCGACCGGCTCACCCTGCCCGGCGGCCGGGTCGTCGTGCTCGGCTCGGAGCCGACCGGGGCACCCGGCCGGTTGGGGCGGTATCCCGGATTCCTCGCCGAGCGCGTCGTGGACGACACCGTCGGGCTCGAGGAGGTGCTCGGCGTCGTGCGTGCGCTGGCCGACCCGCGCGACGACGTCGCGGCGTTCGACCGTGAGTGCCGGGAGACGCTGCGGGCTCTGCGCCTGTACGCGGCCGTACGCCCGCGCCCGGCCGGCGTCGCCCGGTACGACGCCCTCGCCGCCGCCGTGGACCACCCGGTGTATCCGACCGCCCGCTGCCGTCTCGGCCTGGACGAGCGTGACCTGCTGGCCTACGCCCCGGAGTTCGGGCCCGCGTTCCGGCTCGCGTGGACCGGCGTGCCGCGCTCGGATTGCCACGGCGACCGGCCCTCCTGGTGGCCCGACCCCGGTGACCTCGGGCTACCCGCGGACCATGACGTGTTCCCCGTGCATCCGCTGACCGCCCGCCTGGTCCCCACGATTCCGGGTCCGGCCGTGACGGTCCGGCCGACCCTGTCGATGCGCACGGTGGCGATCGGCGCCCGTGAGCACCTGAAGCTCCCGCTGCCGACCAGCACGCTCGGCCTGCGCAACCGCAGGGTGATCGTGCCCGGCACCCTCGCCGACGGCGCGCTCGTCGAACGCGTGCTGCGGGCCGTCATCGAGCGGGAGCGGCCGCCGGTGCTGCTCGCCGACGAACAGACGTACGGCCACGCGGACGACCCGCTGCGCGGCTACCTGGTGCGGCGCCTGCCCGCCGACGGCGTGCCGGTCGCGGCGTTGCTCGCCCGGACGCCGGACGGCCCGTACGTCATCGAGGAGCTGACCGACGACGTCGCCGGGTTCTTCGGGGCCTACCTCGCCGTGCTGTTCGACTGGAACGTCATGCTGGCGGCGAGGTACGGCATCGCGCTGGAGGCACACCAGCAGAACGTGTCGATCGTGCCCGGCGATCCACCGCATCTGATGATCAAGGACAACGACGGGGCGCTCATCGACCTGCGCCGGCTCGCCCGCGCGCTGGGCCGAGCCCCCGGGCAGGAGGAGTTCGCCGACCCGCGGCTGGTGACCACCGACCCGGAGGCCCTGGCCCGCGTCCTCACCACGATCACCGTGCACCTGTGCGCCGGGGCGCTCGCCTTCGGTCTCGCCGAGCGCGGGCTCCTCGACCTCGGCACGGGCCTGGGCCTCGTCCGCGACCGGCTCGGCGCCGCACTGGACGCGTACGACGACACCGGCTTTCTGCGGGCGCGGACGCTCGACGCCGACCGGCTGCCGGTCAAGGCGATGGTCACCGCCGGGACGCTGGTCGGCAAGGACCGCACCGGCGCGCAGGACATCAACAAGCACTACGGCCCGCCCGGGCCGAACTACCTCAAGCCCCCGCACCCGAAGAGGTCGACCACGTGACACCGCTCGCCCGAGCCGTGCCCTCGATTTCCCCGACCCGTCCCACCGTCGGCCCCTCTCCTGCGGGGCGGGTCGACCCGGACGAGGCCACCGTGCTCGCCCTGCTCAACTGCGCGGTCCGCGAGCTCTGCGCGCCCGAGCGGCAGATCCGGGTCGGCGAGGCGTACGTCACGGCCCGGCTCCCCCGTGTCGGTGTCACGCTGCGCGCCCGCCTGCGCCGACCTCCGCTGATGAGCCCCCGGCTGGCCGGTCCGATCGAGGAACGACGCGACGGCTGGGTGCCCGTGGACTGGCGGCGTATCACCGACCTGATCGCCGGGGAGCTGGAACTGACGACGGGGACGGCGAACCCGGAGTTCGCCGCGCAGGTGGCGGCCAGCCGTGACGCCATGGACCTCATCGCCCGGCTCCGGAGGCCGGCCGCCGCCGACCCCTTCCTGCGGTCGGAGCAGTCGCTGATCGCGGGCCACCGGTTCCATCCCTCGCCCAAGTCCCGTCAGGGAGCCGACTGGCCCGACTACGCTCCCGAGCTCGGAGCCCGCTTCCCACTGCACTGGCTGGCCGTCCGGGAGGACGCGGTCCTGGAGGAGGGCGACGTCTCTGTGCTGGACCGGCTCGGCCCGCCGGTCCGCGCCGGCTACCGCGTCCTCCCCGCCCACCCGTGGCAGCTCTCCCTGCTCCGCCCCGAGTCCGACGCCATCGTCGATCTCGGACCGTACGGCCCGGAGGCGGCGCCGACGTCCTCCGTGCGGACCGTGTACGTCCCGGACGCCTTCCTGAAGTTCAGCCTCGACGTCCGCATCACCAACTGCGTGCGCAAGAACGCCTGGTACGAGCTGTCCGGCGCGGTGGCTCTGACGCGGGCGCTGCGGCCGGTGTTCGACGGGCTGCCCTGCGAGCTGCTGACCGAACCCGGCTACCGGACCGTGTCCGTCGGCGGCACCCGCCTTCGCGAAGGACTCGGTGTGATCGTGCGAGACGGCGTACGCGGCCTGCCGGGCACGCCGCTGCTCGCCGCCGCCATCGCCGACCCGGACGGCGACGGCCCCGCCGCCGCGTCCACGCTGCTCGGCGACGACGCCTCGCCGGACCGGGTGCTGGCCTGGTGGGACGCCTACGTGGGACACGTGGTGCCCCCAGTCCTGCACGCCTACCTGCGGCACGGCGTCGTCCTCGAACCCCACCTGCAGAACGTCCTGATCGTGGTCGACGGCGACGGCGTGCCGGTCCGGGCGGTGTTCCGCGACCTGGAGGGCACCAAGCTCCTGCCGGAGCCGTGGGAATCGTTCCTCGCGGACCTGCCCGGCCCCGTCGCCCGCTCGCTCACCTACGACCCCGACCGCGGCTGGAACCGCGTCGTCTACTGCCTGTTCGTCAACCACCTGGCCGAGGTCCTGGCCGCCCTCGCGGACCTGTGCCCGTCGCTGGAACCCGCGCTCTGGCGAGTGGTCCGGCGGCACGTGGCCCGCTGCGCCGAGGAGACACCGGCGGGGACCGACGGCGCGGCGCGGCTGCGGGCCCTACTGGCCGGGGCCCCACTGCCGGCAAAGGCCAACCTGCGCACCCGGTGGGCCCGCGACCCCGACCGGCAGGCGACCTACGTCCCGGTGCCCAACCCGCTCGCCGAGGCCCGCGCATGACGGCGCCGCCCCCCGAGGCCGTCCGGGAACGCGCCCTGTCGACGCCGCTGCCCGCCTACGTCTACGACCTGGACGGACTCCGGGCCCACGCCGCCTCGGTCCGTGCGGCGACCCCGGTGGAGATCTTCTACGCGGCGAAGGCCAACCCCGACCCGCGCGTCCTCACCGCCCTCGCCCCGTACGTGGACGGCGTCGAGGTCTCCTCCGGCGGCGAACTCGCCCACGTGCGGGCGGCCCTTCCCGGCGCGCGCCTGGCGTTCGGCGGACCGGGCAAGACGGACGAGGAACTCGCGTCCGCGGCCGGCACCGGGGTCGACCGGATCCACGTCGAGAGCCCCCGCGAGCTGGAACGCCTCGCCGCCCTGCGCCGGGAGACGGACGTGCTACTCCGGGTCAACCTGCCGGTCGCGATCAGCGGGGCGGCCCTGCGGATGAGCGGCCCGTTCGGCATGGACCCCGAGGCCCTCGGCGCCTGCCTGGACATCCTGGAGCAGGCACCCTGGCTGACGCTTCGCGGTCTGCACGCGCACCTGGCGTCGGGGCTGGAGGCCGAGCCGCTTCTGGAGGTCGCCGCCCAGGTCCTCGGCTGGGCGCGGACCTGGATGGACGGCCCGAAGGAGGTCAACCTGGGCGGCGGCATGGCCGTCGACTACCGGAACCCCGGCGCCCGCTTCGACTGGGCGGCGTACGGCGCGGGCCTGGCGTCGCTGCGTCGGCCCGAGGAGACGCTGCGGATCGAACCGGGCCGCGCGCTGACGGCGTACTGCGGGTGGTACGTCACGGAGGTCCTCGACCTGAAACGGTCGCACGGCGAGTGGTACGCGGTCCTGCGCGGCGGCACCCATCACCTGCGCACCCCGGTGACGAAGGGCCACGACCAGCCGTTCGCGGTGCTTCCGACGGGCAAGCGGCCGGGCGCGAGTGACGCGGTGACGCTGGTCGGGCAGCTGTGCACGCCGAAGGACGTGTTCGCCCGGCAGGTCCCGGTGGATCGGATCGCCCTCGGCGACGTCGTGGCCTTCGCCCTCGCCGGCGCGTACGCGTGGAACATCTCCCACCACGACTTCCTCATGCACCCGAAACCCATGTTCGAGTACGTCGGCCATGAATAGGCGTTGACTGATTCGATCACCGAGCGTTTCGCATGTTTTCCCGGATACCCGGGAAAGGTCCGCCCTGTTCGTCGGTCACGCTCACCGGTAGAACACCGCCACGCCGCCGTGGTGCGAGCACGCGCCCTGGTGGTGGGCGGCATACGAGTAGGTCCCGTCATTACAGAGTGCCGTCGCACCGGCCGGATGGCCAGGCGGCTTAGGAGCCGAATGATGCCGTTTCGCGCGGTTGGCCGTTCGATGCGTCGTCGGCGAGTGCGGCTTGTGCGTGTGCGCTCCACCAGCGCCGGCCCGGGTCGTCGGCGTTGACGACTCCTCTGTAGCCGACGGCTCCGGCGTGCCGGGAGGCGAATCGGCCGGTGTCGTGGACTCACCGGGCCAGGCGGACGGCGCCGCGATCCCGCCCGCGCCGGTCGCGGTCGTGCCGCATCCGCCGAGCAGCAGTGCCGCGGCGAGGATCAAGACCGATGTCCGGTGACGCATTCCCGTCTCCCGTCGTAGAGGACGCGTGTTGGACGGGTGCGGACCAACACGGGTTGGCGAAAAAGCGCTGATGGCGGCATATGGCCAATTCAGCGCAATACGTAACGTGTTCCGTACTTCACCGATGGCAGCCGCGAGCGAAATGCTCGGTCAACCCGCCGCGCAGATCGCACGCCGCACCGAAATGCCCGTTTCGCCACCGCGATCACCGAGCATTGTGACCGCTCGCCAGCGGTCACAGGGAAGCTCAGTCGGTCGTCGATCAAAAAACCCGCGTGCGGTCGACCGCCAGGATCGGCAGAATCCGGCCATGGAGGGGCATAGGGTCGCACCAGAGATCATCGACTACTACTCTTCGGCCTTCGACGAATCCGCCCGCCTGTCCTCCAGTGGACAGGGAGAGCTGGAGTTCCTCCGGACGCAGGAGCTGCTCCGGCGGCATCTGCCCGCACCCCCCGCCTCGGTGCTCGACGTCGGTGGCGGTCCGGGAATCCACGCGCGCTGGCTGGTGGCCGACGGATTCGAAGTTCATCTCGTGGACCCGGTCGAACGGCACGTGCGGCAGGCCCGAGCCGTGTGCGACTGCACCACCGAGCTCGGTGACGCCCGCACCCTCCGCGCGGAAGACGGGTCCTATGACGCCGTTCTCCTGCTCGGCCCCCTCTATCACCTGCTAAAGCGCGCCGACCGCGTCCAGGCGCTCCGTGAGGCGCGGCGGGTCCTGCGGCCCGGCGCCCTGATGGCGGCCGCCGCGATCAGCCGGCACGCGGAGCTCATCGACCTGGCGGCGACCGCTCGCCTCACGCCGGCCGCCACGGCGATCACTCAGGAAGTCCTCGCCTCGGGATGTCACACGAGCGAGTTCGGCTTCACGACCGCCTACTTCCACACCGCGGCCGAACTCCAGGCGGAGGCGACCGACGCCGGTTTCACGGACGTTCGCCTGTTCGGGGTCGAGGGGCCGACATGGGCGGTGCTCAAGGGGATCGCGACGCACACCGGAGGCTCTCTGACCGGCTCACCGCTCGTTGCGTCGGCGGTCACGGCGGCCCGGATCGCCGAGTCCGACCCCGCCCTCATCCCCTGCAGCTCTCACCTGATCACCTTCGGCCGGGCGCCGGATCGCTGACTCCGTAATTTCGACCTCAGGCCGGCGAGGCGATCGGGAGCCCCGCGTCGGCCGCCGCCGCCGCGAGTCTCTGGTCATAGGTGACGAACGCGGTCAGCCTGCCACCCAGCCGTGTCGCCGTCGCCAGATGGATCGCATCGAGCGTCCTGAGGAAGGGCTCCTTCCTCGCTGCCGCGCCCATCAGGATCTCAGAACTGACAGGCAGGACACTCACCCGGTTCATCGCCTCGCCGATCTTGCCGATCGCCTCTTCGGTCTGTTCGACATCGACGAGCCAGCCCTGATCATCATGACTGAGGCGCCAGTTGGCCCGCACGATCTCGGTTCGCGCCAGTTCGGAACTCACTTGCGCGTCGTCGGGATGAGCGCGAAGGAACGAACGCAGGGCCGAGGTCTCGGGGGCTTCCCGCACGAGTTTGAGCAGCGCGCAGGTATCGAGGTAGATCACCAGCGTTCCTCTTCTCTCATGACCGCGAACACGTCATCAAGTGAACGGCCGTCCACAAGGGCAGGAAGAGGCTCGACGTCGGCCACGCTCTCGTTCAGGGGAGCGGGGATCAACTCGCCGCGTGCGACCATCGCGCGAATCAGCGCTTCGTCCGGAGAAACGGGCGTCAAGCGCGCGACGACCTCCCCCCGGTTGGTGATCTCGGCGGCCTCCCCCGCCTCGGTCAGTTGCCGGATCACCGCCGCGGTGTTCTTCTGCAACTCACGGACTCCGACCCGGCGAATGTGCGGTTCCGGCTCGATCGGCTCTGCGGTCATGTACGTCATGATACGCCGATGTACAGCGCCTTGTAAGCAGTACGTCACTTTCCGCAGCCACCGGGCGTACCCGTTGACGGAAAAGGTTTTCACATCTAGGTTCCGAGCCAGCCCCCTGAGCTCCGGAGACCCCATGCGCGGAAGCCGCCTGCCGCTCCTCATCGTTCTCGCCGCCCTTCTCTCCACGGTCCTGCCGACGTCGGTCGCCGGTGCCGCCTCGACGCCGGCCGTCGGTTCCGGGAGCCCCGCCGTGTCCACGCCGGTCGGCGCGCCGGCTACCACTCCAATGGGCTCAGCCACGGCGAGGACCGACGCGGGACCGGTTCGGCACACGATCGCCTACGACCACTACTCGCTGCTGATCGACGGGAAGCGGGAGTACATCTGGTCCGGGGAGTTCCACTACTTCCGGCTGCCGAACCCGGACCTGTGGCGGGACATGCTGCAGAAGATCAAGGCCTCGGGGTTCAACACCGTCTCGCTGTACTTCAGCTGGGCTTACCACTCCCCCGCGCCGGGGCGGTACGACTTCAGCGGCGTGCGCGACGTGGACCGGCTGCTGCGGATGGCCGAACAGGCGGGCCTGTACGTCATCGCCCGGCCGGGGCCGTACATCAACGGGGAGCTGGACGCCGGCGGGTACCCGGGCTGGCTGCTGACGCAGAAGGGCCGGGCGCGCAGCGCCGCCTCCGACTACACGGCGGCCTACCGCGAGTGGCTCGGGCACATCGATCCGATCATCGCCCGGCACCAGCTGACCAACGGGACCGGGTCCGTCATCCTCTACCAGGTCGAGAACGAGTACGACGGCTCGGACGCGACGTACATGACGCAGCTCGCCGAGCAGGCCAGGGCGGACGGCATCACGGTCCCGATCTTCCACAACGACAAGAAACGCCAGGGCAAGTGGGCCTCCGGAGCGGGCGCGCCCGACCTGTACGCCTCCGACACCTACCCAGGCACGTCGGTGACCGACTACTCGTTCATGCGGAGCTTCACGGGGCCGAACCGGCCGCTGTTCTGGGCGGAGTTCCAGGGCGGCTGGTTCCAGCCGTGGGGCGGCGGGTCGTACGAGGAGAACCGGACGAAGTTCGGCCCGTCGTTCGAGCGCATCACGTACGGGAACAACATCGACAATCACTTCACGCTGCAGAACCTCTACATGCTGTACGGCGGGACGAACTGGGGCTGGCAGGCCGACCCGAACGTCGTCTACACCTCGTACGACTACGGCGCGGCGTTCGACGAGTCCCGGCGGCTCACCGCGAAGATCCCGGTGCTGAAGCAGCAGGGGTACTTCGTGCAGTCCGTCGAGCCGTTGCGCAAGACCGACGACCTGCCCGGTCAGCCGGAGCACTCCGGCGCGGCGGTGCACGTCGACGCCGACCGGAACCCCGACGACGGAACGACCTTCTACTTCCTCCGGCACGAGGACATCAAGCAGACCACCGACGAGGCGACCACCCTGCGCGTCGAGACCTCCGACGGGACGTACACGGTGCCGCAGCAGCCGGGGACCGCGATCCACGTGAACGGGCCGGACTACAAGATCCTGACCGCCGGGTACACGATGGACCGCCAGCGCCTCGTCTACTCCACGTCCGAGATCATGACGCATGAGGATCTCGGCGACCGGGACGTCGCGCTACTGCACGGCCGTAAGGGAGAGGCGGGCGAGACCGTCCTGCGGTACGCCTCGCAGCCGCGCGTCGACGTCCTGGCGGGCGACGTACAGGCGACGTGGTCCGGGTCCGATCTGCGGCTGAACTACACGCACGACGGGCTCGCCCGGGTGCGGATCAGCGGCGGCGGGCGTGCCCCGCTCGACCTGCTGCTGGCCGATGACGACACCGCGTCGACGTTCTGGCGGCCCGGCGGGAAGGTCCTCGTACGCGGGCCGTACCTCGTCAAGACGGCCGAGCGCGACGGCGCCACGTTGCGGCTCACGGGCGAGACCGAGCAGGCCGGTCCGCTCGAGGTGTTCGCGGGTCCCGGCGTCCGAACGGTGCTGTGGAACGGCCGGCCGGTGCGCACGGCCCGTACGGCGTCGGGGTCGCTGCTGGGCGCGGTGCCCGGACCACGCGCCGCGAACCTTCCCGCCCTGACCTCCTGGCGGCTCCACGAGGACACCCCGGAGGCCGCTCCCGGGTTCGACGACTCCGGCTGGACCGCCGCCGACCACCAGACGACCGACAACCCCACGCAGCCGAAGACGCTGCCCGTCCTGTACGCCGACGACTACGGCTTCCACCACGGCGACGTCTGGTATCGCGGACGGTTCGACGGTACGGCGGCGGGCATCTCCCTGACGGCCGGGACCGGCAAGGCCGGCGTGTGGTCGGTGTGGGTCAACGGGACGTTCCTCGGCACGGTGTCGACCGGGACGGGCGGACAGAACTCCAGCCGGGACTTCGCCCTCCCACCGGAGGCGCTCGGCGCGCACAACGTCGTGTCCGTCCTGGTCCGGAACATGGGCCACAACGAGGACGGCGGAAGCAACGACGCGCACAAGAACCCGCGCGGCCTGCTGGCGGCCTCCCTCACCGGCTCCGACGCGGCCCTCACCTGGCGGATCCAGGGCGGCGGGAACGACGAGGTTCGTGGACCGCTGAACAACGGGGGCCTGCACGGCGAGCGGGCGGGATGGACGCTCCCGTCCTTCTCCGACCGTACGTGGGCGCGGACGGCGGCACCGAGCGGATCTCCTACGCCGGGGATCGCGTGGTACCGGACGCGGGTGCGGCTCTCGCTGCCCAAGGGGCAGGACACTCCGCTCGTCCTGCGGTTCACGGGAGGGCAGGCCGCCCGGGCACTGATCTTCGTCAACGGCTGGAACCTCGGCCAGTACGTCGCCGACGTCGGACCGCAGCACGACTTCGTGCTCCCGCCCGGAGTGCTCCGGACGAACGGCGTCAACACGATCGCGCTCGCGGTCTGGTCCTACGACGGCACGGGCGGCCTCGGCCAGGTGACGCTCGAACGCGCGGAGGCCGCCCAGTAAGGATCACTCCGCGCCGGCGGCCTCCCGGTAGTAGCGGATCTTGCCCCTGACGTGCTCCTGCTGGGCGCCGAGCGTCTCGATCTGCCGGTCGATACGCTCGTCATGGGCCTCCAGCAGGGCGATGCGCTCGCCGAGCGTCTCGTCGCCGCATCGCGCCAGCTCGGCGTACCGCCGCATCTCCGCTATCGGCATGCCCGTGTCGCGCAGACAACGCAGGATGCCGAGGAACCCCACGTCGTCGCTGCTGAAGCGGCGGCGGCCCGCGGCCGTACGGTCGATCCGGTCAAGCAGGCCGATCCGCTCGTAATAGCGCAAAGTGTCGATGCTGAAGCCGGTCTTCTCCGCCGCCTGCGCCGGTGAATAGAACGTCACACTGCCGATGATCACACCTGAAGCGCACTCCAGGTCAAGCTCCAGGTGGGCTCCGGCTTGACCTGGAGTGCGCTCCAGATTGCAGAGTCGGTCGCGTCCCCCTGACCGCTCCGTGAGAGGACGCGACAATGCGACGATCCACCCTGGCCGACGGTACGACCGTCGGCTCCCTGTGCCTCGGCGCCATGTGGTTCGGCACCCGGACCGATGAGAAGACGGCGTTCGCCATCCTCGACCGCTTCGTCGAGGCCGGCGGCACCCTCATCGACACGGCCGACAACTACGCCTTCTGGGCGGAGGGCGGCGCGGGCGGGGAGAGCGAGACGGTGATCGGCCGGTGGCTGGCCGACCGCGGCGCCCGCGACCAGGTGGTGATCAGCACCAAGGTCGGAGCGCAGCCCACCGTCCCCGGCACGAGCTGGCGGGAGAGCGGCGAAGGGCTCTCGCCGTCGGCGATCCGGTCGGCGATCGAGGGCAGTTTGCGCCGGCTCGGCACCGACCGCGTCGACGTGTACTGGGCCCACATCGAGGACCGGACCGTACCGCTCGAGGAGACCGTCGACGCCTTCGCGTCGCTCGTCGAGGAGGGCACGGTCGGGGTCGTCGGGGCCAGCAACCACGCCCTGTGGAAGGTGGAGCGGGCGCGGGCCTTCGCGCGGTCCCAGGACCGTCCCGGCTACACCTGCCTCCAGCTCCGCCATTCCTACCTGCGCCCCCGCCTCGACGTCACCCGCCCGGACTCCCACATTTTCGGGGACGTCGACGCGGAGACGCTCGACTACGCCCGGAACGAGCCAGACATGAGCCTGTGGGCCTACAGCCCGCTGCTCAGTGGCGCGTACGCACACCCGGACCGGCCGCTGCACCCGGTGTACGACCACCCGGGCACGCCGGCACGGCTGGCGGCCGTCCAGGAGGTGGCTGCCAAGACCGGGGCCACGGTCAACCAGGTGGTGCTGGCCTGGCTCATGGGCGGCGACCCGCCGGTCACCCCGATCGTCGGCGTCAGCTCCGTCGAACAGCTCAACGAGGCCCTGGCCGCGGCCGACCTGGAACTGGGCGAGGACCTTCGCCACCGCCTCGATGACGCGGGCGGCTTCGGTCTGTGACCGCCACCTTGCGTCCCGACCTGGTCCGAAAGCAGCCGCCGCGCACCGTACGGTCGCCCGGCCCTCAGGGGGCCGGGGCCCGCGTTGACTTCGGGCGTGTCGCCGTTCCTGGAGCCGGTGGAAGGGCGACACGCCGAAAGTCAACGAAGGGGCGGTCAGGCCGTGGGGATGCGCTCGAGGAGGGCGGCGAGGCCGTCGGCGTCGAGGAGGTCGGTGGGGCGGATGGTCCGGTTCGCCGCGACGTAGTGGAACGCGGCGCTGACCTTCTCGACCGGGACGTCCGCGAGCTCCGCCCAGGCGATGCGGTAGGCGGCCAGCTGCACGGACACCACCCGCGCCTCGTCACCCGTCGGCGGGCGGCCGGTCTTCCAGTCGACGACCTCGTAGCCGCCGTCGTCGGTACGGAAGACCGCGTCCATCCGGCCCCGGATCAGCCGGTCGCCGACCATCGTCTCGAAGGGCACCTCGACCTCGTGCGGCTCACGGTCGGCCCAGGCGCTGCGCTCGAACGCGTCCCGCAGCGTCCCGAGTTCGTCGTCGCCTCCGGCGCCCTCGTCGGAGGCGCCGGGCAGGTCGTCGAGGTCCAGCAGCCGTTGCTGGCCCCAGCGGGACTCCAGCCAGCGGTGGAAGGCGGTGCCGCGCCGGGCGTACGGGGCCGGGGGCCGGGGCAGCGGCCGGCGGATCTGGCGGGCCAGTGCGGCCGGATCGCGGGCCAGCGTGACCAGCGACGACACCGACAGGTGGGCGGGCAGCTCGACGGAGAGGCCGTCCGCGCCGCGGGCCCGGTCGCGCTCGGCCAGCAGCAGCTCCACGTCACGGGCCCAGGCGGAGGCCCGGCGGCGCTCGTGCGGCGGGAGCGGGACGTACCCGAGGCGTAGCCTGCCGTGCATCGCGTCGTCGACCATCCGGGCACCCTCGGCGACCGCGTCGTAGCGCTCGCCCTCCGGCGGGGCGGGCCACGACGCGGTGTCCTGCTCGGCGAGCAGCGGATTCTCCTCGCCCACCGGCTCGTCGGCCCAGTAGCCGACCTGGCCGGCGCCGCCCTCGCAGGCCTCGCGGATCTCCGCCAGGAAGGGCGAGGGCTGCAACGGGCGGCTCGCGGTGCCCCAGCGGTACCCCGTCGCGATCAGCAGGTGCCGGGCCCGGGTGACGGCGACATACGCCAGGCGGCGCTCCTCACGCACGTCCCGGTCGGCGGTGGCGGCGTTGAACGCCTCGACGTCGTCCTTCTGCAGGCCGCTCAGGGGCGGCAGGTCGGCCTGGTCGCCCCGGAGCGGGTACGGCAGCGCGCGGGCGTTCGTCGTCCACCGGGAGGAGTTCTGCGGGCGGGCGGGGAACACCGAGCCGGCTCCGGGCGCGCCGTCCTTCGTCGGGCCCCAGACCAGGCCGGGAACGGCGACGACGTCCCATTCCAGGCCCTTGGCGGCGTGCACGGTCAGGAGCTTGACGCTGTTGGTCTCGCCGACCCGGCCCGCCTCCAGCCCGAACTCCTCCGACTCTGCGGCCTTGAGGTAGGCGAGGAACGCCCCCAGCGTCGGATCCTCCGCATCGCCGGCGAAGGACGCGGCGGCGTCGACGAACGCGTCGAGGTCGGCGCGGGCGGTCACCGGGTCCAGGCCGGACCGGGAGGCCACCTCGATGTCCAGGCCCAGGGTGCGTTCCACCTCGGTGACCAGGTCGGGCAGCGGCAGGCCGACGTGGCGGCGCAGGATCCGTAGCTCGTCGCGGAGACGTTCGAGCCGGGCGTGCCCCTCCGCGCTGTACTTCTCCGCCGGCCCGAGGTCGTCGAGGGCGTCGACGAGGCTGCCGTTCTCGTCGTTCAGTTCCTGGACCACCTGCCGGAGCGGGTCGGTGGGCGCGTCGGAGAGGGGACGGTCGCCCTCCCCCCCGGCGTCGGGGTGCAGGTCGCGGGCCGCTTCGCGGGCGAGTTCGCGGGCGCGGCGGCCCAGGGCGACCAGGTCGCGGGGGCCCAGGCGCCAGCGCGGCCCCGTGAGCAGCCGGGCGAGCGAGGCGCCCGCCGTCGGGTCGTGCGCGACCTTGAGGGTGGCGACGACGTCCTGCACCTCCGGCACGGTGAGCAGCCCGCCGAGCCCGACGACCTCCACCGGGACGCCGTGTGCCTCCAGCGCCGCCCGGATCAGCGGGAACTGCGCCCGTTTGCGGGCCAGGACCGCGATGTCGGACGGCTGGAGGCCCGGTCCGTGCCGGCTCGTCTTCTCCCACGGCTCCCCGTCGGGGGCGATGTCCTTCGGCTGCCGCAGCAGGCGGACCAGGCGGTCGGCCAGCCGCTCCGCCTCGTCCTCGACGGTGTCGAGCAGCGCGCACTCGACGCGCCCGCGCCCCTGCTGCGCCGCGCCGGGCCACAGCCGGGGCACGTCCTTGGCCTCCTCGCGCAGCTCGCCCTGGATGCGGGCGGCCGCGTCGAGGACCCGCTCGCCGTTGCGGAAACTGGTCGACAGCTGCCGCATCGGCGCGGGCCGCTCGCCGTGCGGGAAGTCGCGGACGAATCCCAGGAGGTTGCCGGCGCTCGCGCCTCGCCAGCCGTAGATCGACTGGCAGGGATCGCCGACGGCCGTCACCGCGTGACCGCCGGCGAACAGCGACTTCAGCAGGACGAGCTGGGCGTGGCTGGTGTCCTGGTACTCGTCCAGCAGTACGGCGGCGTAGCGGGAGCGTTCGATCTGGCCGACCTCCGGGTGCTCGGCCGCGATCCGCGCCGCGAGCGCCATCTGGTCGCCGTGGTCGAGCACCTCCCGTTTGGCCTTGGCCCGCTGGTACGCCTCCACCAGCGGCATGAGCTGCTCGCGTACGGCGTGGGCGGCGACGATCGAGCCCTGGTGCTTCTTCGTCGGCTTCTTGACCTCGGCGTACCGCTCGTTCAGCCAGGCGCCGACCTCGCGCACGTCCTCGGAGGTGCGCAGGTGCTCCGACAGCTCCCCCGACAGCGCCATCACCGCCTTGGTGACGGTGTCGGGACCCCACTCCACGGTGTCCATCGGCCCGTCGTACGCGTCGACGACGCGCGCCGCGATCTGCCAGGCCACCGCCGGGGTGACGAGCCGCATCGTCGGTTCCAGCGCGGCGCGCAGGGCGTGGTCGCCGAACAGCCGCGCGGCGTACGCGTGGTACGTCGACACGGTCGGCTCGCCGTCGAGGATCTCCGGGTCGATGAGGTCCTCATGCTCGCGCAGCTGGTCGAGCCGTCGGCGTACGCGGTCGGCCAGCTCGGCCGCCGCCTTGCGCGTGAAGGTCAGGCCGAGCACCCGCTCGGGCCGGATGAACCCGTTGGCGACCAGCCACACGACGCGGGCCGCCATGGTCTCGCTCTTGCCCGAGCCCGCCCCGGCGATGACCGCCATGGGGGCGAGCGGCGCCTCGATGACGGCGGCCTGGTCGGGCGTCGGTTCGGGCACGCCGAGCCGCTGCGCCAGCTCCTGAGGGCTGATCATGGTGTCCCCCCGTCGTACGGGCCGGTCACGCGCTTCCGGGAGCCGATCACGGCGTCACCTGGCCGCCGGCGTCGTGCGCCGGGCAGGAGCCGCGGACGGGGCAGGTGCGGCAGTGGTCGTCGCGGCGGGCCTCGAACACCGGACTGGCCATGCCCTCCGCGACGCGGTCGACGAGCTTGCGCGGCCACTGCGGGTCCTCGTCCGCCGACGGCGGCGGCTGCGTCTGGACGCGCACCCGTGCGCTGTAGGACGCCTTGCCGACCTGGATGAGCTCGGCGCCGCCCGGCTCGATCAGGCCCTTGTCGGCGAACGCGCCGAGCATCACGGCCAGTTGGTACACGCCGAGCTGCGGGTGGCGGGCGAGGTCGTCCTCACGTACGGCGGCGTTGGAGGTCTTGATGTCGACGATCCAGGCGCGGCCGTCGCCGTCGCGCTCGGCGCGGTCGATCCGGCCGCGGATCTCGACCCGGCCCAGGTCGATGCTGAAGGGCTCTTCGATCGAGACCAGGTCGCGGGCGTCGGCGCGCTCGTGCCAGGCCATGAACTTGCCGACCATCTCCTCGGCCTGTTTCCGCTGTTTCTCGGAGTACCAGACGCTACGGAAGTCCAGGTCGTCCCAGATCTCGTCGAGCCGCTTGGCGATGTCGACGTCGTTCACGGCCTCATCGGTGGCGACGAGTTCGGCGACCGCGTGGATCACCCGGCCCATCGTCGCGAACTCCCCCGCGCCGCCGTCCTCCGCGCCCACGCAGGCGGCGAGCAGCCAGCGCAGCCCGCACTTCTCGAACGTCTCGACCTGCGACGGCGACAGCACCAGTTTCTCGTCCTCGCGGAACGCGGGACCGTCGTCGGACAGCTCCGTCAGGGCGTACCAGTCGCGAGGGTCGGCGCCCTGCACGCCGGCGCGCGCGAGACGGGCGAGGTGCCCGGCCGCCGCCCGGCGCAGCGGCGTCGGGGTCTTCGGGTCCGCGACCGTGGAGCGCAGGTCCGCGACGAGGGCGCGCAGGGACAACCACCGGGTGCGCTCGTCCAGCTGCGCGTGTTCGGTGGCGTCCGGGACCAGCTCGCGGAGGAACCGCGACGGGCGATCCTCGGTGTCCTCCCCGCCGACGGCGGTGACGACCAGCCGGCGCCGGGCCCGCGTCACCGCGACGTAGAACAACCGCCGCTCCTCCTCCAGCATCTTCGCGGCCAGCGAGGCACCTGCCTCCACCCCCGTGGCCACGCCCCGCCACCCTGCCTCCACCCCCGTGGCTGCGCCCCGCCGCCCCCCAGTGGAGTCGGGGTCGGCGAATCCGGTGGCCGCCTCGATCAGCTCCTCGCTGCCCAGCAGCGAGCCGCGCAGCCGCAGGTCGGGCCAGACGCCCTCCTGCACGCCAGCCACGATGACGAGGTCCCATTCGAGCCCCTTGGACCGGTGCGCGGTGAGGATGCGCACCGTCTCCCCCTGGGGGGCCTGCTCGGCCAGGGTGTCACCGGGGATCTCCTGCGAGGCGAGGTCGTCGAGGAACACCTCCGGGCCCGCCTGCGGCAGCCGGTCGGTGAACCGCGCGGCCATGTCGAACAGCGCGACCACCGCGTCGAGGTCCCGGTCGGCCGCCGCGCCCCGGGCGCCGCCCCTGACGCTCTGCTCGAGGAGCCGGTCGGCCAGGCCGCTCTCCTGCCACACCGCCCACAGGACGTCCTCGGCCCCGCCGCCGCCCCGGACGGTCTCCCGCGCCAGGGCGATGAGCCTGGCGACGCGGTCCGCCGGCGCGCGGACCTTCGGATGGATCAGCAGCAGCTCGCGCGGGTCGTTCAGCGCCGCTACGAGGAGCCCGTCGGCCTTGTCGTCGCCGGACAGGGTGCTCAGATCGCGCAGGGCGCGGCGGAGCCGGCGCAGGCCGAGGGCGTCCGCGCCGCCCAGCGGGCCGAGCACGAGCTCCTCGGCGGCCTCCTCGTCGAGCAGCGCGGGCCGCAGCGCCGCCCGCAGCAGCACGATGAAGGGCCGCGCACCGGGCTCGTTGACCAGCGGCACCTCGTCACCGGCCACGACCACGGGCACGCCCGCGGCCGCCAGGGCCCGGCGCAGCGGCGGCACCTGGCGCACCGCGGACCGTACGAGCACCGCCATCCGGGACCAGGGGATGTTCTCCAGCAGGTGGGCGCGGCGCAACTCGTCGGCGACCAGCGCGGCCTCCTGGCTGGCGCTGTCGGCCTCGACGACCCGCACCGCCCGCGTGTCCGAGGCCTCATCGTCGGCCGCCGCGACCGGCAGGAGCTCCCGGTGCTCGCCGGCGAGCGCGCCGAGCGGCAGCCGCCCCGCCACCCGGCGGGACGCCTCCAGGATCACCGGGCCCATCCGGCGGCAGGTCCGCAGGGACACGACGGGCGCCTCCTCGCCCGTCACCGTACGGAACCGCTGGGGGAATTCCAGGATGCCGCGCACGTCCGCGCCCCGGAAGCCGTAGATCGACTGGTCGGGGTCGCCGACGACGATCAGGTCCCGGCCGCCCCCGGCGAGCTGCTGGAGGAGGTACTCCTGCGCCGGGTCGGTGTCCTGGTATTCGTCGACGAGGACGATGTCGTACGCCGCGCGCTCCCGCCGTCGTACGTCCTCGTCGGTGAGCAGCCCGGCGGCGGCCCGGATCAGCTCGGCGTAGTCGTACGCGATGATCGGGTCCACGTCGAAGCGCTGCTCGTAGCGGTGCAGGAAGCGGCCGGCGGCGTACCAGTCGTCGCGGTGGTGGCCGCGTCCCAGCGTCACCAGGTCGGCCGGGCCGAGGCCGCGCTCGGCGGCCCGCAGGATGAAGTCCCGCAGTTCCTCGGCGAACCCGCGCGTCTTGAGCGTCTCATGCAGCCGCGACGGCCAGGCCGGCGCGCCGTCCGCGACCTCACCGTGGACCAGCCGGCGCACCTCGAGCAGATGCTCCGGACCCGACAGCAGCCGGGGCGGCTCCTCGCCGTCCAGGACAGCCTCGCGGCGCAGCAGCGCGTAGGCGTAGGAGTGGAAGGTCAGCGCCAGCGGCGTCCGGGTGGTGCGCCGCATCCGGCCGGTGATGCGCTCCCGCAGCTCCCCCGCCGCCTTGCGGCCGAACGTCAGGACCAGCACCCGCTCCGGGTCCACGCCGCGGTTCTCGATACGGTCGACGACCGTCTCGACGATCGTGGTCGTCTTTCCGGTGCCCGGCCCGGCCAGCACGAGCAGCGGCCCACCGGCATGCGCGACGACCCGTCGCTGGTGCTCGTCGAGCACGGGCGGCGGCGACTGCGCGGGACCCGCGCGCCGCACGAGCCGATAGGACGCTGCTGACACATATGTGATTGCAGCAGATCATCGAGGGTGGTCGTGACAGGGTTGCGCCATGTCGCCGATGTGGCCGCTCTTCCGTCTCACTGCGGACCCCGCTCCCCACGCGGCCTGGCGCGCCTTCCGGCCCACCGAGCGAGCATGGAATCGTGGTGGTCCGGCGGACGTGCGCGGGAGGCGCCGATGATCCTCTTGGTCGCCTTGATCCTGGCCCTGGCCTGGTACTTCCTGTGCTGGCTCAGTCTGCTGTGGAGCGGCGCCCGACGGGCCGTGGACCGCCTGTCCCCGTACACGCGGTGGCTGCACGCCTGGATCCTGTCGGCACCGGCGACCTTCACCTACGTCACCGTGTTCACCGCCTTCACTCTGGTCCAGCGGACGACCCCGCCCCGCCTCATCGACCTGCTGACCCGCGTGAACAGCACCAGCCTGTCCCGCCTGCGCCACGCCCCGCTCGCCGTGCTGGCCGACAGCGCCCTGTGGGTCGCGAACCGCGGCTCGGGCCTCACCCTGTACGTCCTCCTGTTCGTCACCGTGATCGCCTGGGCCGAACGCCGGTACGGCCCGCCCCGCATGATCCTCATCTGCGTCTCCGGCCACGTCCTCGGCACCCTGCTCACCGCGCTGGTGGAACTCCACGCGATCGAGTCGGGGCGTGCGCCGCACCGGCTCGCGCACACCACCGACGTCGGGGTGAGCTACATGATGGTCGCGGGGGTCGTCGCGGCCGTGCTGCTGATGCGCGGCTGGTGGCTCGTGATCGGGATCACGATGCTCGCCGTCGGCGTGGTCTGGCCGGTGATCTCCAACCACACCATCTGGGCCCTGGGCCACCTGCTCGCCACCCTGTGCGGACTCCTCGTCGCCGCCCTCTGCCTGCTCCTCGGCGGCGTCAGACCACCCCGCGACCTCCGCCCCTGCCTGCGCGGCCCGGCCGGGGCGGACGGCGTCACAACCGGGTGATCACGGGACCGGCCACTGCCGTGACCTCTTGCCGTCGAGGCCGGGTGAGGTCCTTCACGTGGGCGACGAGAGCCGCAGACCCACCCGGTCCGGCACGACCTTGGGCAGGCCGCGCAGCCATCCGGAGACGTCGGCGGGCCACCAGCGGCCGGCGCTGAGATGCGCGAGGGCGTCACCCACCGCGGCGGCGGACGCGTCCGCCGGAACGACCCGGCTCGGCGCCGCCCCCGCCAGCACGCCCAGCCACCAGTGCCGGCGGGTCGGCGCCATGCCCTCCGGATCGAGGACGACGTAGTAGTCCGGCAGCAGTAGCCGTTCGGCGGCCAGCCCGCCCAGCGCCGACTCGATGGCGACCTCCAGGCCGCCGTGCGGGGCGGCCTGGTCGAAGAAGTCGACCCACGCGTCACGGACGCCGGCGAGTGGATCGGCGTCGTGCACGACGTACGTCGTACCGGCACCGGCGACGGCCCTGGTCAGCTCGGCGGGCGTGCGGTCACCCGCGACGAGGGCACGTACATTGTGCAGGGCCGCGAGCCCCGACACGACCTTGTCCGCACCGTCCCCCGCGACCACCACTACGGTGCTGCTCGTCCGCCGCATATGCCGGATTCTAGGTCGGCGACGGACGGTGTCCGGTGGACACCTCCGGGTAGGGCGGCCGATAGTGGAACTTCTCAACTGCGAGGTGTGCGATGGTCGACCTGACCATGATCGAGGCGGAACGTGCCCGGATCCGCGAGACCTATCTTCGCGCCGACCGGCCGGCCAGCTCGGCGGCCGGTGTCCACCACGTCGCGCTGCTGTCCTCGGACGTCGAGCGGACCATCCGCTTCTACCAGGAGGTCCTGGAGTTCCCGCTGACGGAGGTCATCGATAACCGCGACTACCACGGCTCGACCCACTTCTTCTTCGACCTCGGCAACGGCAACCTGCTGGCCTTCTTCGACTTCCCGGGCCTCGACCTCGGCCCGTACGCCGAGGTGCTCGGCGGTCTCCACCACCTCGCCATCTCGGTCGACCGCCCCACCTGGGAGCGACTGCGCGGCAGGCTCGACGCGGCCGGCGTCCCGTACCAGGCGGAGAGCGGATCCTCGCTGTACCTCCGCGACCCCGACGGCGCCCGCGTCGAGCTGCTCGCCGACCCCCTCGGCGAGATGTACGGCACCAAGGTTCTGTGAGGCCACGGTCACCTTGCCGCCGGCATTGACTCATTGCCGCCGCCCTTGACGGCACGGCGCCCGCGATGCCCGCCTTGTACCGGCAACAACGGCGGCGGAGTCACGGAGAAGGACGGATGCGGCGCTCGGAACCGGGTTCTAATGGATCGCGTCTCAAATACGGATTCATCCCGTTTTACGAGCTCTGCAGGAGTACTGGTGCCTGTCTCTAAGATTCCCCGTCCCTCCGGACGCATCAGTCGGGCCAAGGCGATCGCGGCGGCGGTGGTGCTCCTCGTCGTCGCGGTACCGACCCTCAACGGCTTCCTCGGGTCGTTCGAGCGCACCTCCGGAGGCGAGGTCGCGGTCGTCCGCAACGGCGGAATGCTCGACAACAACAAAATTCGTCAGATCATCGATCCCGGGTCGGGCATGACCTGGATCGGGTGGTGGTCGCATACGCACAAGTACCCCGCGCAGCAGCGGTTCTACACGATCACCTCCGACTCCGGCCGCGGGGACCGCACCGGCGTGGACGTCGTGACGGTGCCCAGCAGCGACGGCGTCAGCATGGGCATCGAGGGCACGCTCTACTTCACCCTGAACCTCGACCACGCCACGCTGCGCACGTTCGACGACAAGTTCGGCACCCGCAAGTTCACCGGTGCGGACGGGAAGACGCGGTACGCCTACGAAGGAGACGAGGGCTGGTCCGGGTTCCTCGACCAGATCGTCCGGCCCGTGATCGAGAACGACCTCCGCACCCAGGTGAACAGCTTCCGCTGCGCGGAGCTCGTCTCCTCCTGCGCGCTCGTGCAGAACAACTCCGGCGGCAAGCAGCAGCAGACGTCGCTGAAGGTTCAGAGCAACAACGCCAACATCGCCAAGGTGCAGACCGCCATCAACACGAGCCTCGAGCAGGATCTGGAGCAGACCCTCGGCTTCCCCTTCCTGACCAACCTGCACTTCAACCTGGCGCGCATCACGCTGCCGGCGTCGGTGCAGCGGGCCGTGGACAGCGCGCAGGCGGCGTTCGCGAAGGTGACGGAGTCGCAGGCGCAGGTCGCGCAGGCCCGCGCCGATGCGGAGGCCAACCGCGCCCGGCAGGAGGGTTACAACAAGTGCCCGACGTGCGCCGAGATCGAGAAGCTGAAGGCGCTCCCCCAGGGCATCACGGTCTACGCCCCGGGCAACGACCGGGTGGCGATCCCGACCCGATAGGAGGATCCCGATGCGCGTCCTGGCGCTCCCGCTCGTGCTCCTTGTCGCGGTCCTACTGGCCGCACTCCTCCTGGCCGTCTTCCGCCGGCCCGACCCGGACCGAGGACCGCGTTGGGAGGCCGCGACGGAGCTGCGGGACGGCGTCACGGTCGTGCTCGTCCGGCAGGTCGCGGGCGGGCGGGAGCTGGGGCGCCAGGTCGTCGCCGAGATCCCGGCGGACGCAACCGACTGGGAGACGCGCTACCACGAGGCCATGGCGGCCGCCCGCTCCCGTGCGGCCGCTCTCCGCAGCGAGACGGACTGAAGCCCCTCCACCACGGAGTCCTCGCCGCCGCTGCGGGCTCCTCGCCGTCGAGATCGACCGCGCTGACGCGCTTGGGGCGGCCCGGCAGCCGGTTCCGTCTGATCCGATGCGGGCCGTGTCGGCCCTTTCCGGTTTTCCCGCCCTCTGCCGCTACCGCCGGGCCGGCTGTGGTCAGGCGCGTCGATGCGCGTTCAGGCGCGCTCGGTGGCGTCGCCGGTCCAGCGGGCGAGGCGCATGTCGACGCGGTCGCCGCGCAGCGGGGTGCCCTCGGCGCGGTAGTGCTTCAAGGCGCGCTGTTCGTGGCCGGGCGGGGGCGTTCCGTCGGCCCGGATGACGCGCCACCAGGGCACGCCGCCGCCCCACTGGGCCATCACCCGGCCGACCTGCCGCGGTCCGCCCTCGCCGAGGTATTCGGCGATGTCGCCGTACGCCATGACGCGGCCGGGCGGGATGCGATCGACGACGTCGAGGACGCGTTCGGCGAAATCCGTGGGGTCAGCCCGCACCGTCCGCCTCCGACTCACGGCGGACTCGGACGCGCCGGATGTACAGCACGGTCGTCGTGAGGGCGCCGGCGAACCCGAAGATGGCGGCGATGCCGACCCAGCCGCCCAGGAAGACCAGGCCCGGCGGGTGCTGCTCGACCTGCACCGGCCGCATCGGCCCGTCGTCGAACCGGCCGGTCTTGCCGCCTGCGTCGAGCCGGTAGCCCTGCAGCCGGTCTGCGGCGGCCAGCGCGTCGGCGGCGTTCACCTCGCCGAAGCCGACCCTCTCGTCGTACCCGGCCGCCGGACGGCCCTTGGTGCTCGCGGTGATCGCCTGGGCGACCAGCGCGGGGGGCATGTCGTGGTGACGCGCCCTGATCAGCGCGACGACGCCCGAGACGAGCGCCCCCGCCTGGCTCGTGCCCTCGCCGATCCAGTAGCCGTTGCCCGGGCCGGCGCCGACGACGTCGGCGCCGGGTGCCGCGACCTGGACGCTCGCGTTGCGGTCGGAGAACCTCGCCGGGGCGCCGCGACGCGTCACCGCCGCCACCGCGATCACACCGGGGAACGCGGCGGGGTAGGACAGCCGCGTGAACCCGTCCTTGTCGACCTTGTTGGGGCTCTTCGAGTCGCCGTCGTTGCCCGCCGAGGCGACCACGACGACGCCCTTGGAGATCGCGTAGGCGATGGCGGTGCGCTCATCGCGGCCGGCGCTCGGACCGCCGAGGGACATGTTGATCACGTCGGCGCCGTGATCCGCCGCGTAGCGGACCGCCTTGGGGAGCGCCGAGCGGTACTCCGGTGTGTCGCGGAACGACCGATAGCCCTTCTCGGCCGGGTCGGCGATCACCCGCAGGGAGAGCAGGCGGGCCTCGGGTGCCACACCGATCACCCCGTCGCCCGCACCGTGCCCGTGCGCGGCGATCAGGGACGCCATCCAGGTGCCGTGGAGCCGGCCCGGGTCGGGCGCGACGGCCCTGATGAAGTCGGGGCCCGTGGTCACCGTGCCGGAGAGGTCGCGATGCGAACCGTCGACGCCGGTGTCGAGGATGGCGACGGTGACGCCCTTGCCCTTGGTCGTGCGCCACGCCTGCGGGGTCCCCAGGGCGTCGAGCACCCACTTTTCCCGGTCGCGTACGCCGTCGGCGCGTCCGGTGGCCGGCAGCAGTGCGACCGTCAGCGCCAGGCCGGCCGTCACGGCGCGCCTCAGCATTTCCACTCCCGCTTCTCGGAGCAGTCGGGCTGGACGGGGAGCGCGAGGGCGTCGGCGATGTTCCGGCCGACCTCCGGCGCGAGCAGGAACCAGCCGCCGTGCGGCTTGCGTATGGCGGAGGCGGGCCGGCCGTCGGTCTGGCCCGCCACGGTGAGGACGACGTACGGCCCGCTCCGGCCCGCGGCGGCGTACTGCCGGGCGGCGTCGTCGAACTGGGCGGTGATCGTCTGCGGGAACGCCAGGGCGTGCAGGAACGGCCCCGGCCGGTCGGGATCCGGGGGTGACAGGGCCTCTTCGGCCAGGCCCGCGGTCCGATCGTCGGCCAGGGCGACGACGCCCACGGTGAGGACGATGCCCTGCATCTGGTCGACGTAGGTCGCCCGGAGCAGCGCCCGGCAGCCGTACTTCGCGAGGACCGCGGCGGGGACGGCGTCGATGCCGGTGGCGCACCCCGTCTCGGGTGCGATGCCGACCCGGCTGGCGTGCTCGATTCCGCCCTGTTCGGAGGTGTACGGGACGGACTCCGGGAAGATCTTTTCGGCGGGCCAGGTGCGCCAGCGGCTCCGGACCTCCTCGGCGGCGGCGCGATACAGCTCCCAGGCCGTCGGCTTGCGGTGGAACTCCCAGTAGACCCGCGAGGTCGACAGGGCTCCGACCACGACATAGCCGACCGTGGTCAGCACGGCCACCACCAGCCAGAGGCGGCGATGGGCGTACCAGGGCACGGGCTGTGGTGGTGGCTCGTCCGGCTCGCGCCATGCCCCCCATCCGCCGGGCCCGGTCGTCGGCCAGCTCGGATCGGAGGTTCGCGCCATATCTGACAAGGTTACTGGGCCATCCCCCGTAGCCGGTCAGAACTGTGACGCCGGTGAACCACTGGGACACACGAGAAGGCTCCAGGGGCGGCATCGCCCCCGGAGCCTCACCTCGGCCTGTGACGTGACGTCACCGGACGGAGTATCCGCCGTCCCGCGTCACGCCGTGATCGGATCAGTACGTCGGCTGGGAGGGATCGACCTGGTTGACCCACGCCAGCACGCCACCGCCGAGGTGCACGGCGTCGGAGAAACCGGCGTCCTTGACGATCGCGAGGCACTCGGCGCTGCGGGCGCCGGACTTGCAGTGCAGCACGATCCGCTTGTCCTGGGGCAGCCGCTCGAGCGCCGCGCCGGACAGGAACTCGCCCTTCGGGATGAGCGTGGCACCAGGGATGTTCACGATCTCGTACTCGTTGGGCTCACGGACGTCGACCAGGAAGATGTCCCCGGTCTCGAGCAGGTCCTTCAGCTCGGTGGCGGTGATCGTGGAGTCCTTGGCCGCGTCCGCGGCCTCCTCGGAGATCGCGCCGCAGAACGCCTCGTAGTCGTCGAGAAGCTCGGTGATCGAGGGGTTCTTGCCGCACAGCGGGCACTCGGGGTCCTTGCGGACCTTGACGCTCCGGTAGGTCATCTCCAGGGCGTCATAGATCATCAGGCGTCCGACGAGCGGCTCGCCGATCCCGGCGATCAGCTTGATGGCCTCGTTGACCTGGATGGAGCCGATCGACGCGCACAGCACGCCCAGCACGCCGCCCTCGGCGCACGACGGGACCATGCCGGGAGGCGGCGGCTCGGGGTAGAGGCAGCGGTAGCAGGGGCCGTGCTCGGCCCAGAACACCGACGCCTGACCGTCGAAGCGGTAGATCGAACCCCAGACGTACGGCTTGCCCAGCAGCACGGCCGCGTCGTTGACCATGTAGCGGGTGGCGAAGTTGTCGGTGCCGTCGACGATCAGGTCGTAGCCGCCGAAGATGTCCATCACGTTGTCGTTGGACAACGCCTCGTTGTGGACGATCACGTTGATCAGCGGGTTGATCTCCCGGACCGAGGCGGCCGCCGACTCCGCCTTCGGCCGGCCGACGTCGGACTGCCCGTGGATGATCTGGCGCTGCAGGTTGGACTCGTCGACGATGTCGAAGTCGATGACGCCGAGGGTGCCCACGCCGGCAGCGGCGAGGTAGAGCAGGGCGGGTGAGCCGAGACCGCCGGCGCCCACGCACAGCACCTTGGCGTTCTTCAGCCGCTTCTGCCCGGCCATCCCGACGTCCGGAATGATCAGGTGACGCGAATAGCGCCGGACCTCGTCGACGGAGAGCTCGCTCGCGGGCTCTACCAGGGGTGGCAACGACACGGTTGTCTCCTGCGCGTGCTGGAATTTCGGTGCGGACGCCGTCGTCCTGAACTCATGACAACTCTGTCATGCGCCCGCGCATTCCCACAGGGTGCCCTCCGCCGCCGGCGACGCCGGGTTCCGGGAGGTCAGCCCGCGGCGGTGTCGGGCAGGCGCAGGCGGGCGTCCTCGAGCAGCGCCCGGAACTCCCGCGCCACCGCCTCGGGGCGCTCCATCTGCGCGACGTGGCCGACGTCGGGCAGCACGACCACCCGGGAGCGCTTGAACACGCGCCCCGCGCGGGCGGCCATCCGCGGATCGACGAGCCGGTCGTGCCGACCGTAGATCACCAGCGTCGGCGCGATGACACGGGCGGCGTAGCGCCACAGCGAGCGCCGCATGTAGGCGGTGACGATGCCGCGCGACGACGCGATCAGCGCCTCGGCGTTGTGGTTCAGCTCGTCCCTGCGGCGTACGTCCTCGACGAGTTCCATCACCCGGTCGGGATGCAGGCCGGCCGGGTTCGCGAAGCACATCTCCAGTGTGACCTGCACGCGTTGCTCGGCGGGGAGCGTGGCCAGCCGCCGGAGCGCCCACGGCCCCACTCCGGGGACGGTGGTGGCCAGGATCCGCGCGGGGCCGTACCTCGGCCGCAGGTCGGGCAGGGCCGGTGAGATCAGCGTGAGGGAGCGCACCAGGTCGGGACGGGTGCCCGCGAGCCGTGTCGCGATGGCTCCGCCGAGAGAGTTGCCGAACAGGTGGACCGGCCCCCGGCCGCGCTTCTCGATCAGCCGGGCGACGATGAGGGTGTGGGCGTCGACGGAGTAGTCGCGGTCGGGCGGCGGCGGCGAGTGCCCGAATCCGGGCAGGTCGACGGCGTCGCCGACGAGTTCGTCGGACAGCAGCCCCATGAGGTCGGTCCAGTTGGCCGAGGAGCCGGCCAGCCCGTGCACGAACAGCGCCGCATCGGCGTCGTCGCGCCGGGAGGACGACGTGCGCACGAACACTTCGCGGTCGCCCAGCCGGACCAGTTCCCCTGGCCACTGCGGGATCGGTGTGCTCATCCTGTTCGCGGCGTGGAGACTCCGGCCGTCTGGTCGGAGAGGAGCCGCCGCTGCCTCCCCTCTTCTGCTACCGAACGCGGTTCCACGATAACCACGTGGCCCCGCGGCCGAGCGGGCGGGCACGACGCGGGGGGCCCGCCGTGGAGGCGGGAGCGCGCCGTGAACCCCTGATCACCGGCTATTCCTACACAAGGAGTGGGAATCCCCCGTCTTCCGGCGGGAGAACGCCAAATTCCTTCGCACGATACCCACGGCCGATCCATGGCCTCGCCCGGTTTGATCGGATGTTGAGTGAAACAGGGCCCCGCACCGTCGGTGCGGGGCCCTCTGTGAGTGACGTCTCACCGGGACCGACCCGGGTCGACGTGTCGTCTCACGGCCGATTCTGCCCGGCCGGTGCCTGGGTCAGCGCGCCGCCTCCGGACGGGGGCGACGGTTGTCGTGCCGACCGGTGCCGGCGCGGCCTCCCTCGTGTCGTACGGCCCCGCCACGGCCGCCACCGGTATGCCGGAGGCCGTCGCGGGACTCCCCGTCACGGTGCTCGCCCGGGCGCCCGTCGCGATCGCCGTCGAAGCGGCCGCTCTGGCGTGCCTCTCCGCGCCCCTCGAACCGTCCGCGGGGACGCCGGTCGCGGCCGCCGCCCGTACGCGGGCCGCGACGCTGGGGACGCGGCTCGGGCTCGGGCTCGACCGGGACGCCACTCGGCCGCTGCGCCCCGGTGACGCGGATCAGCGTGTCGTCACCGGTGGTGACCTTCGACCGGAGTGCGCGCACGCCGGCGCGGCGCATCATGCGCTCGGTGTTGCGCACCTCGTTGTGGGCGACCAGCGTCGCGACCGTGCCGCGCTCGCCCGCCCGGGCGGTGCGGCCCGCGCGGTGCAGGTAGTCCTTGTGGTCCGCGGCCGGGTCGACGTGCACGACCAGACTGACGTCGTCGACGTGGATGCCGCGGGCGGCGACGTCGGTGGCGATCAGCACCCCGACCTTGCCCTCGCGGAACTCCGCCAGGGTGCGGGTGCGGGCCGACTGGGTCTTGCCGCCGTGCAGGGCGCCGGCGCGGACGCCGACGCGGGCCAGCTTCTTGGCCAGCGCGTCCACGCCGTGCTTGGTGCGGACGAACATGATCGTACGGCCGGGGCGGCCGGCGACCTCGGCGAGGACGTCCTGCTTGTCGGCGCGGTCCACGATGAACAGGTGGTGGTCCATCGTCTCCACCGGCGCGGCGGCCGGGGCGATCGAGTGGGTCACCGGGTCGTGCAGGTAACGGCGGACGAGCTTGTCGACGTCGCCGTCGAGGGTGGCGGAGAACAGCAGCCGCTGGCCGTCGGAGGGGATCTGGTCGAGCAGCTTGGAGACCGCCGGCATGAAGCCGAGGTCGCACATGTGGTCGGCCTCGTCGAGGACGGTGATCCGCACGTCCGCGAGCGAGCACTCACGACGCTCGATGAGGTCGGTGAGCCGGCCCGGCGTCGCGACCAGCAGGTCGACGCCGCGGCGGAGCCCCTGGATCTGCTTGCTCATCGACATGCCGCCGACGACGGTCTTGGTGTGCAGCCCGAGGCTGCGGCCCAGCGGGGCCAGGGCGTCCTGGACCTGAACGGCCAGTTCGCGGGTGGGAACGAGGATCAGCGCGCGCGGTCGCGTCGGGGCTGCCTGCACCCCGGCGATCGCGGTCAGCAGCGGCAGGCCGAACGCGAGCGTCTTACCCGATCCGGTCTGGCCACGTCCGAGCACGTCACGCCCGGCGATCGCGTCGGGCAGACAGGCGGCCTGGATGGGGAACGGCGCGGAGATGCCGCGGCGTTCGAGCGCCGACACCAGGGGCGACGGCAGGCCGAGCTCGGCGAACGTGGGCAGGGTCGAAGAAACTTCAGTCAAGAAAGAACCTCTCGGAAATGGCCCGCATCGAGAGGTTCCGCAAAATGGGGGATTGCGGACTCCTAGCCGGCCGTCGGCGCGAGAACGCGCCTGAACAGGAATCTCAGAGCTTACATGGGCTACCAACACCCCCGGCGGAGCGTTCATTCCCACCAGGACCGATCACTTCTACCGCGCCGGTCAGGCCGTCTTCCGGGTCCCGCTCTTCGCCTTGGGCTTGGCCTTGGTGCCGGCGGCCTTCTTGGCCGTTCCGCCCTTGGCCGCCCCGCGCCCGCTCTCGGCCGTGCCCGCGCCGTCCTTGCCGGCCCGGGAGCCGGCCTTCGCGGCCCCGGCGGCCTTGCGCGGCTCGCCGTCGCCCTTGCCCTCCCGGCCCTTCTTCGCCGCCTCCACACTGGCCCGCAGCGCGCTGAGCAGGTCGGCCGCCGCAGGAGCCGCCTCCTCGGTCTCGGGCACGACGACCTCCCGGCCCTCGATCTTCGCCTCGATGACCGCCTGCAGGGCCTCGCGGTAGGCGTCCTTGTACTCGGCCGGGTCGAAGTCGCTCGTCATCGTGTCGATCAGCGAAGAGGCCATCTGCAGCTCCTGCGAGCGGACGTCGACGTCCTCCTCGAGGAACGGGAAGTCGGTCTCGCGCACCTCGTCCGGCCACAGCATCGTCTCGAGGACGAACACGCCGTCCCGCACCCGCAGCGTCGCGAGCGACTCGCGCTGCCGGAGGGCGACCTTGACCACCGCCACCTTCCCGGAGTCCTCGAGGGCGTCGCGCAGCAGGACGTACGGCTTGACCCCCTGCGCGTCCGGCTCCAGGTAGTAGGTCTTGTTGAAGAAGATCGGGTCGACCTGCTCCAGCGGCGTGAACTGCAGGACGTCGATCCGGCGACTGGTCGACAACGGCAGCTCGGCGAAATCCTCGTCGGTGAGGACGACGGTCTCCCCGCTCGGCAGTTCGTACCCCTTGGCGATGTCGGAGTACGGCACCTCCTCGCCGTCCTTCGTGCAGACGCGCTTGAACCGGATCCGGCCCCCGTCCGTACGGTGGACCTGGTGGAACGCCACGTCACGCTGCTCGGTCGCGGAATAGAGCTTCACCGGGATCGTGACCAGCCCGAACGAGATCGCGCCCTTCCAGATGCTGCGCATGAGGTGTCCCTACCCTCCGGCCTGCCGACCTACCTGCCACGGCTCGCGCGAAATGCGACTAAACCGAATGTATGTGCAGGTCGGCGCCGCATCGAACCGTCCCGGAGGTGAGCGGGCCGTTAACGCCCGGCCCGCGGACGGGCGCGAGACGGTGTCCGATGGGTGAAACCCCCGCGCGGCGTGGCGTCAGGGCTGGGCCGGATGGGCAGAAAGATCGTATGGGTGACCCCATGCCCTCCAATGTCCAGCCGATGCTCGCGACCCCGGGCGAGCTACCGGACGACGCCGACCGCTGGGGCCTGGAGCTCAAGTGGGACGGCGTCCGCGCGATGGTCCACGTCTCCGGCGGACAGGTGCGGGCGGTCGGCCGCCGCGGCCTGGACGCGACCCACCGCTACCCCGAGCTGCAGGCCCTCGCCGATCTCCTGCCCGGCCAGAGGGCCGTCGTCGACGGTGAGGTCGTGGCCTTCGACGAGCGGGGCCTGCCCAGCTTCCAGCGCCTGCAACATCGCATGCACGTGGACCATCCGGACGCCCGGCTGATCCGCCGTGTCCCGGTGCACTTCATCGCCTTCGATCTGCCCTACCTGGACGGGCATCTGCTGTACGACGTGGCCTACCGCGACCGGCGGGCCCTGCTGGACGGACTCGAGCTCGCGGCCGGTCCCATCGAGGCCCCGCCGTACCTGCCCGGCTCGGACGCCGACCAGGTCGAGGAGCTCCTCGACTACACGAAGGAACAGGGTCTGGAAGGCCTGATCGCCAAACGGCTCGACTCCCCGTACCGCCCGGGCCGGCGGGGGGACTACTGGCGGAAGATCAAGAACTTCCGCACCCAGGACGTCGTCATCGGCGGCTGGAAGGAGGGCCAGGGCCGCCGGGAGGGCGGCGTCGGATCCCTGCTGCTCGGCGTCTACGAGCACGGCGGTCTTCGCTTCGTCGGGCACGTCGGCACCGGGTTCACGGACGCGGCGCTCGACGACCTGCACAAGATCATTACTCCGTTGGAGCGGCCCACCAGCCCGTTCGCCGCGGAGGTGCCCCGCGAGTACGCCCGCACGGCGCGCTGGGTGGAGCCCTGGCTCGTCGGCGAGGTGGAGTTCGCCCGTTGGACCCTGGACGGGATTCTGCTCCACGCGTCCTGGCGCGGGCTGCGTCCCGACCGGGACCCCGGAGAGGTGCACGCGGAGCCCTGACCGCACGCCCGGGCGAAGGCCGAGCGCCCTGACCGCACGCGCGGGCATGGGTTGAAAGCCGTGATGCCGGGGAGATCGCCCCTGAACGGTTCGGCACGCGGCGGCTCGGCGAGCAGGCCGGTGAGTCCCCCGAGGAGAGCTGGTGAGCGGCACCAAGACGAGCGTCCAGGTCGACGGCGTGCGGGTGACGCTGTCCAACCTCGACAAGGTTCTCTATCCCCGGAACGGATTCACGAAGGGCGCGGTCATCGACTACTACGCGCGGATCGCACCGGCCATGCTGCCGCATCTGAAGGACCGTCCGGCGACGCGCCTGCGCTACCCCGACGGCGTCGAAGGTCAGACGTTCTTCGAGAAGAACGCGCCCGCGCACACCCCGGACTGGGTGCGCACGGTCCGCCTGCCGACGCCCGGCGGGAGCCGCGACGCGGTGAACTTCGTGGTCATCGACGATCTTCCCGCCCTGGTCTGGTGCGCGAACCTGGCCGCGCTCGAGCTGCACGTGCCGCAGTGGCGGGTCGGCCCACGGGGCGGTGCGCACGACCCGGACCTGCTGGTCTTCGACCTCGACCCCGGCCCGCCCGCCACGGTCGAGGAGGCTCGCGAGGTCGCCTGCCTGCTGCGCGACCTGCTCGAGGCGGACGGGCTGCGATCGTTCCCGAAGACGAGCGGCAAGAAGGGACTGCACCTGTACGTCCCGATCAAGGAGACCTCCGACGAGCGCACCTCGGCGTACGCCAAGGAGGCGGCCCGCAGGCTCGAGGAGGAGCACCCGCGCCTCGTCGTCAGCCGGATGGACAAGAAACTGCGATCCGGCAAGGTCTTCGTCGACTGGAGCCAGAACAACCGGCACAAGACCACGGTCGCGCCGTACTCTTTGCGAGCCGCCGAGGAGCCCTCCGTCTCCACGCCGGTGACGTGGGACGAGGTCGACTCCGACGCGGAGCTGCGGTTCGGGCCCGACGAGGTGCGCAAGCGCGTCGACCGGCACGGCGACCTGCTTGAACCGCTGTCGACTATCCGTCAAAAGCTGCCGTGAACCGTCAGGGTGCGTACACGAAGGTGCCCGGTGCGTCACCATTGGTCGGAGGGTCCACAATCGTGGGGCGGTGGTCACGGCACCGGAAAGCCGTGGTCGCCGGTGGAGGTGACACGCGCATGCCGCGTGGAATGGGAAGGATGATCAGGTGACGGACGACGCGCAGGACAGGCGCTACGACGTCGTTGTGCTGGGCGGAGGCTCCGGCAAGAACATCGCCGCCGAACTGGCGCGGGCGGGCCGGTCGGTCGCGTTGGTGGAGAGCCGCCTGGTCGGCGGGGAATGCCCCTACTTCGCGTGCATGCCCTCGAAGACGCTGCTGCACTCGGCCCGGCGCAACGAGACATGGGAGCACGCCGTCGCGCGGCGCGACGAGGTGACCCGTCATCTCGACGACGCGGCCACCGCCGCCCAGATGGCCGAGGCCGGGGTGACCATCGTGCGCGGCCACGGCAGGGTCGTGCGTCCCGGCGCGGTCGAGGTGGACGGCACCGAATACGGCTACACGGACCTCGTGGTGGCGACCGGCAGCGAGCCGGTACGACCCCCGGTCGAGGGCATCGACGACGTGCCCACCTGGACCAGTGACGAGGCCCTCACGCGACCGGACCTGCCACGCCGGCTGGTGGTGCTCGGGGGCGGCGCGGTCGGCTGCGAGCTCAGCCAGATCTACGCGGCGTTCGGCTCCCAGGTCACACTGGTCGAGCCGGCCGAGCGGCTGCTGGCGGCCGAGGCGCCGTTCGTCGGCGACGTGCTCGCCGACGCGCTCCGCCGGATGGGCACCGACCTGCGTCTCGGCGTCGCGGCGACGAGCGCGGAGCGCACCGAGACCGGGCTGCGGCTGCGCCTGTCCGACGGCAACCACATCGACGCCGACCGCATCCTCATCGCGGCGGGCCGGCGCCCGCGCGTCGCGGACCTCGGCCTGGAGACGACCGGCGTACGGTTCGACCCGGAGAAGGGGATCGCCGTCGACACCACCTGCCGGGCCGTCCTCACCGAGGAGACGGGCACCGACGGCACGACCGTATGGGCGGCCGGCGACGTGACCGGGATCGCGCCCTACACCCATGCCGCCAACTACCAGTCCGGAGTCGTCGTCTCGAACGTCCTCGGCAAGCGCCGCGAGGCCGACTACCGGGCGATCCCCCGCGCCGTCTACACGACGCCCTCGGTGTACGCGGTGGGCGTCTCCCCGCTGGCCGCGAGCGGGCTGGAACTGGTCGCGGCCGGGTACGACCTGTCCGGGACCGCCCGCGCCGCCGTGGAGGACGACGACCGCGGCCGGGTGGAGCTGTACGCCGACCGGGCGCGGGGCGTTCTCGTGGGCGCCGCCGCGGTGGGGCTCTACGCCGAGGAGTGGATGAGCGAGATCACATTGGCCATCCGGGCCGAGACACCGCTGAGCATTCTGACCGATGTGGTCCACGCCTTCCCGACGTACGGCGAGGCCATCGAACCGGTCCTGCGCGAACTGGCCGAGCAGCTCTGAAGACTCCCTGGGGGAAACGCCATGTCCGATGACGAGATCGAACGGAGCTTCGAGGCTCCGGAGGCCGACGCCGCCGAGCAGCACGTGGCGGTCCGGGAGAGCGAACGCCACTGGCCGACAGGGCTTCCGGTCGAGGTCAACGAGGCCGACGCCGCGGAGCAGAGGTTCGAGGTCGCCCTCGACGAGGACGACTACCGGTGACGGCGCCGACGGCCGTACGGCGGAACGGTGGAGGCGACGGCGGCGACTTCCGCCGGTCCGACGTTACCCGGTCGTAGGATAGGAACCCTCAGCGCGCGGCGCCACGGCGTCGCCCGGACAGGTGATCGGAGAACTCAGGTGACCGCAACCCCGGACGCCCGCCCCCGGGGCACGAGGCTCCCCCGGCTGGCTCGCCGCCGGCAGTTGCTGGGTGCCGCCCAGGCGGTCTTCGTGGCGCAGGGCTATCACGCCGCCGCGATGGACGAGATCGCCGAACGGGCAGGCGTCAGCAAGCCGGTGCTGTACCAGCACTTCCCGGGCAAGCTCGAGCTGTACCTCGCACTGCTGGACGAGCACGCCGAAGGGCTCGTCCAGCGCCTGCGCGACGCGCTGGCCTCCACGCCGGACAACAAGCTGCGGGTCCAGCGGACCACCGAGGCCTTCTACGACTTCGTGGCCGGGGAGGGCGAGGCCTACCGCCTGGTCTTCGAGTCCGACCTGCGCAACGTCGCGGCCGTGCGCGCCCGGGTGGACCGCACCAACCAGCTGTGCGCCGAGCTGATCGCTCAGGTCATCCAGGAGGACACCGGCGTCTCCAGCGACGAGGCTCATCTTCTCGGGATGGGGCTGGTCGGCATGGCGGAGGTCAGTGCGCGCTACTGGCTGTCGCAGCGCGGCACGATCCCCAAGGAGCAGGCCGAGCACCTCATCGCGCGGCTCCAGTGGCGCGGCATCGGCGGTTTCCCGCGCACCACCTGAGCGCGGAACAGGCGTCGGATCAGGGAGCGGCGCGAGCCCGGCAGTCCATTCCGCGCGGGCTCTGAGTCACCGCGGGGCCGCGATGCCTCGTCCTGCCGGTTCCGCGGCGTGACGTCGCCTTGTCGCGGGGCGTGGGCTCCTGGAGTCCCAGGCGCCGGGTCGTTTCGCCCCGGACCGTGCGATAGTGCCGGTGAGCCGGATGAGACCGGCCCGGAGGTACACCACGGGCGGTCGTGGCATCGCCCCGCGACGGAGGGAACGACGTGCAGGTACGAATCGGTGTTCAGTCGGTGGCGAAGGAACTCGTCGCGGAGACCTCGCTGTCCGCCGACGAGGTGGAGCACGCGGTGAACGACGCGGTGGCCGAAGAGGGCGGTGTCTTCACGCTCCACGGCAAGAACGGCGCCAGGATCGTCGTGCCGGCGGCCAAGCTCGCCTACGTGGAGATCGACGAGTCAGAGACGAGGAGCGTCGGCTTCGGCTCCTACTGATCGCTCGAGGAGACTCGTTCCGGCTTTTCAAAGAGATTGGAATGAGTCCCTCGAACGAGGGCATACAGACCGCGCGAATCCGAAACGCCGGACTCCATCCGGCAGGAGGTGGTCTGAGAAATGCTGATGACAATACTGTGGTTCGTCATTATCGGCGCGATCATCGGGGCTCTCGCGCGCCTGGTCGTTCCTGGCCGGAATCCGATGGGCATCGCCCTCACGATCCTGATCGGGATCGTCGGAGCGGTGATCGGCGGCGTCATCGCCAACGTCCTCGGTGCGGGAAGCATCATCGCCTTCATCATCGCGGTCCTGGTGGCCGTTGCCGGCGTCGTACTGGTCAGCGGACGCGGTCGATGGGGTTCGCGCCGCGGCGCGCTCTGACCGAGCGGGCCCGTACCGGTCCACACGGGCCGATCCGGCCGAACCCCCTCCAGCGAGGCCCCCGCGTTCCGCGGGGGCCTCGCCGTGTGTCAGGAGCGCGTCGGCGTGGGCGTCTTCGCCGCGGTGCCGGTTTTGGACGCCTTGGCCGCCGCCACGATCTCCGGGCGGACGTACGCGCCCAGCCGCGCGTACGGCACGTCGTACCCCCGGCCGACGTCGGCGTGCGGGCAGTTCAGGTCGATCCAGTCGCGGATCGTGAACGTGAAGCCGGTCGTCGTCGGCGCGATCTCCAGCGTGCGCCCCAGGTCGTGCCCGGTGAGGGGGCGGCCGGGAAGGCACACGCCGCCGTTCGCATCCGGTTTGATGATCCGCGCCAGTCCGCGCGCTCCGGCGGAGGTCCGCGCGGCGGGGAGCAGCAGGTCCGTGGCTCCCAGCGCCCGGCCCGTCGCCAGGTCGAGCACGAGACTCTCCTGGGAACTCGCGGGGATCTGCCGGTTGGAGTCGCTGCTGTCGGCGAACGTGTAGGTGACCGACAGCAGCTTCGGCCCGCCCAGCCCCACCGAGGCGGCCGACTCGAGGGTGCCGGTCGGCTGGCTGTCCGCCTGGCCCGTCGACATGACGAACGCGGTCTTCAGCTGGGCCAGCGTGCGGTCGACCGGCACCCGCAGCGCCTTGTTGACCTTCGCCTGCACCACGGCGTTCTTCAGGCCGCTCACCTGGACGTATCGCGTGATCATCGTACGGCCCCGGCGGAGCGTCGCCGTGGAGGCCGCCACGTTCACGCGGAGGGGCTGGACGACGGCCGCCGGACGCGTCGGCCGGGCCGCCGGATGGCCTCCTCCGGAGGTGACGACGATGGCGGTCCCGGCCGATCCGACGACGACGGCTCCGGCGATCGCCACGGTCGCCTTCGCCCCGACGCCCGACAGCAGGGACTTGCCCGCTCCCTGGGCGATGCCTCCGGCGTGACCCGCGCCGCCCGCCGCGTGACCCGCGCCCGCGCTGCTCCCGGCCCCGGGGGCGCCTCCCCCGGCCGCGGGCCCCGCACCGCCGGCGCCGCCCGCTCCGCCTCCGCCCGCCGCGCCACCGACCGCGCCACCGCCCGCCGGCGCCCCCGAGCCGCCCGCGAGCAGCGCCGCGAAGGGGAACAGGGCCGCCAGCCCGGCGGCCGCCTCGGCGAGGCGCCGCCACCCGTGGGACTCCCAGTCCGATCCGTACGCGGCCGTGGCCGCGCGCTCCAGTTCGGTCACGAACACGGCCGCGCCCGTCGGCCGCTCCGCGGGATGCTTGGCCATCCCCCGGGCGACGAGCCCGCGCACCGCGTCCGGGACCTCGTGCAGCGGCACCTGGGTGTTCGTGTGCTGGGCGCGGTACGCCTGCGCGCTGTCGCCGGGGAACGGCGTGTGGCCGGTGACGCACTCGAAGAAGACGCACGTCGCGGCGTAGACGTCGGTGGCCGGGGCCACGGGCGCGCCCTGCCACTGCTCCGGCGCCATGTACGGCGGCGTACCGAGGATCTCGCCGGTCTGCCCGGAGCGCAGGGCGATGCCGAAGTCGATCAGTTTGCTGTGGCCGTCGGCGCGCACCAGGACGTTCGGGGGCTTGTAGTCGCGGTGCACGACGCCTCGCTCATGGGCCGCGCCCAAGCCGAGCAGGGACCCTTTCAGCACCGCCAGCGCCGCCTGCGGCTCGAACGGGGCCTGCCGTTCCAGGAGCGTCCGCAGCGAAATCCCGTCGACCGCCTCCATCACGATCGCCGCACCGTGCGCGGACTCGACATAGTCGTACAGGCGCGCGATGTACGGGCTGTCCAGATGCCGCAGTATC
This sequence comes from Actinoallomurus purpureus, assembly GCF_024055795.1. Lineage (GTDB taxonomy): Bacteria > Actinomycetota > Actinomycetes > Streptosporangiales > Streptosporangiaceae > Actinoallomurus > Actinoallomurus purpureus. Next base: position 122,019 of record NZ_JAMXMY010000020.1, read on the forward strand.
TGCGCCTCGGCCCGGAAGCCGGTGCGGAACCGCTGATCGGCGAGGATGTCCGTGGTCAGGTACTTCACCGCGACATGCGTCCCGGACTCGTCGTGCCGCGCGAGCACCACGCGGCCGAAGCCGCCCTTACCCAGCTCACGCACTTCCGTATAGCCGGGAAGCGCCCAATCGCCCAAGTTCGTCCTCCTCCGTCAAGAGGGGGAAGGTACTGGATACACACCGTCACCGGAAGGAACGCCACGCATATTCCGGTGCCGAACTCAGAGCTCAGAGGTCAGTCGCGCAGGTTGATCGCCCGCATCCGGGTCTGGTGCCGGTCGACGATCCGGCCGAACATCGTCGCGACGTCCGCATCGCCGAACAGCGCTCCCGCCTCCGGGCGCCCCTCGGCGAGGGCATGGGCCTGACTGAGCGCCTCCCCGACGAGGCGCCGGGCCCACAGCCCCAGCCGCGACGCGAGCCGGGGATCGTTCTCCGCCGCGGCGCGCAGCCGCTCGGTGAGGATCTCCGCGTGGCCGGAATCGGCCAGCGACTCACGGACCACCGTCCGCGTCCCCGGGTCGGCCTTGTCCACGGCCTCGCGGTAGAGGTCTGCCAGGATGGGGTCGGCGACGTACACCTTGGTCAGCGCCTCCATCGCGTCGGCGGGGCGCGCGCGCTCGTGGAAGGCGGTGATCGGCTCCTGGAAGGGGCGCATGGCCTCGTACGGATCCGCCCCCGCCCCGATCAGCCGGTCGCGCAACAGTTCGAACCGTGTGAACGCTCCGGTCGCCAGGCCGGCCAGGACGACCTTGTCCTCGTACGACGCCGCCCGGCCCGCGTCCGCCGCCCGCTGCTCGAACGCGGACAACCGCACGCACGCCAGCAGGCCGTAAAGGGCACGCGGCTGTGCCTGAGAGGGAGATCCGGCCGGAGACATGAAATGAAATCGTACGCGGAGGCGTTGACAAGGACAGCGGGGCTTTTGTATTCCGTCCCCGCCAGCTACACTGCGTGGCGAACTGTGACCGGTCGCTGCAGAGCGCGACCCCATACCCGGTCACCCCTTAGGAAGAATTTGACGGCTGGTCCCTCCCGCGCGAAGGCGCGACTGAACGCGACGACCGGCGGGTGCCTCAGAGCCCTGCCGGAGACGGCGCATGAGTCGCAACCGCGAGACGGCTCGCCGCGCCACCGTCACGGTGCGTACGCGGCGTTGAGCGGACCCCGCACACTGGAGGCTGAAGGCCCTGACGACCTTTCGTGAGCTCGGGGTTGTCCCCGAAATAGCAGATGCCCTCGAAACCGAGGGCATCATCGAACCGTTCCCGATCCAATCGCTCGCCGTTCCGATCGGCCTCGGCGGGCACGACATCATCGGCCAGGCCCGCACGGGCACCGGCAAGACCCTGGCCTTCGGCATCCCGCTGTTGCAGCGCATCGAGCACGGCGGGAAGAAACCGCAGGCCCTGGTCATCGTGCCGACGCGTGAGCTGGCCGTCCAGGTCACCGACGACCTGACCGTCGCCGGCGGCAAGCTCGGCAGCCGAGTGCTGTCGGTCTACGGCGGCCGCGCGTACGAGCCACAGATCGACGCCCTGAAGAACGGCGTCGAGGTGGTCGTCGGCACGCCCGGGCGGCTGCTCGACCTGGTCAAGCAGAAGTACCTCGACCTGTCCCAGGTCTCGGTGCTCGTCCTGGACGAGGCCGACCGCATGCTCGATCTCGGCTTCCTGCCCGACATCGAGCGCCTCGTCGCCAAGGTGCCCGCGCGGCGCCAGACGATGCTGTTCTCGGCCACCATGCCGGGCGAGATCGTCGCGCTGTCGCGCAAGTACCTCACCCGGCCGACCAACGTACGGGCCGAGTCGCACGAGGAGTCCGAGACCACCCCGCAGGTGGTGCAGCACGTCTTCCAGGCGCACCAGATGGACAAGCCCGAGCTGCTCGCCCGGGTCCTGCAGGCGCGCGGCCGCGGCCTGACGATGGTGTTCTGCCAGACCAAGCGCGCCTGTGACCGGGTCGCCGAGGACCTCGCCAAGCGGGGCTTCGCGGCAGCCGCCGTGCACGGCGACCTCGGCCAGGGTCAGCGCGAGCGCGCCCTGCGCGCCTTCCGCGCCGGCAAGATCGACGTGCTCGTGGCCACCGACGTGGCTGCGCGCGGCCTCGACGTCGACGACGTCACCCACGTCGTCAACTACGAGTGCCCGGACGCCGCCGACACCTACGTGCACCGGATCGGCCGTACCGGCCGTGCGGGCAAAGAGGGCATCGCGGTGACGCTCATCGACTGGGCGAACCTGCAGCGCTGGAAGCTGATCAACACCACGCTCGGCCTGGACTTCGCAGAGCCGGCGGAGACCTACTCCACCTCCGAGCACCTGTACGAGACGCTCGACATCCCGTCCGACATCACCGGCATCCTGCCGAAGGCCCAGCGGGACCGTGCGGGGCTGGAGGCCGAGGAGGTCGAGGACATCGGCGAGACCGGCCGTTCCCGGTCGCACCAGCGGCGCGAAGAGCCGCGCCATGAGGAACCGCACCGTGAGGAGCCGCGCCGCGCGGCCCGGCAGCCCAGTCGCTCGCGCCAGCGCACGCGCAACGGCCGTCCGGTGGGGCATGAGGCCGACGCCGTCACCGCCGGTCAGGCCGCACGGCGGCACACCAGCAGGCCGGCGGAGGCGGCGACGCATCCGGCCGAACCGGCGGTGCCTCCGGTCGAGGTGGCGACACCTTCGGTGGAGGCTGCGACGCCTCCGGTCAAGGCAGCGGCGCCTCCGGTGGAGGTACCGGTCGAGGTGACGGCACCTCCGGTCAAGGCAGCGACGCCGTCGGCCGAGACCGCCGCGGAGGTGACGGAGACCGTCGCGCCCGCACGCCGCGCTCCCCGGCGCACTCGGGAGGCGTCCGTCGCGCCGCCCGCGGCACGTGAGAGTTCCGAGGTCGTCGAGGCCGCGCAGGCCGATGAGGCTCCGGCCGCACCGGCGATGCCGTTCAGCCCGAACCTGGCACCCGCGGAGCAGTCCGAGCAGGCCCCTGTGGTGGTGAGCCCGGCCGGCATCCCGATGGTGCAGTTCCTGCCGCCGCCGTTCGACGGCACGGAGGAGATCCAGGAGTTCGTCGAGCCGGTACGCCCGGCGGCCAACAGGAAGCGCCGGGCGCGGGCCGGCGGTGCACGCGAATCCGCCTGACGAGCGGCTGAGGAGGGGCGTGGTCGAGGTCACGCCCCTTATTCGTGCCCTGGGACGGGCCGACCGGAGCCGCGGCGTTCTCAGCCCACGGTCGTGACGCGCGAGATCCGGTAGTCGTCGAAGTCCACGACCATCCGGCCCGCGCGCGGTTGCGTCCCTACTACCACGACCAGGCCCGTCTGCCCGCCCTGCAACGTGTCCTGCGCGTCCACCGCCTCGACGGTGAGACGGCCGTTCAGCCACAGCCGGAGACGGACCTTCGCCCCGTCGGGCTCGCACCGGATCGCGAAGTGATTCGCGCGGGGTGGACCGGCTGCGGCGTCGGCGTCGGCGTCGATGTCGTATCCCGTGGCCCGGGGAACCTGGGCGAGCGTACGGGAACCTCCAGCGGTCACCTTGCGGATGAACGCCCCCTGGCCGTCGTTCCTCACGAGGAACACGTAGCCGTCGAGGATCCGGTAGTCCGGTCCCCGGCACCACAGGCCCATCATGCCGTCGCCGGGCCCGGAGACCACGGCCACGTCGGCGTCCACCTTCATCCGGGCGGGCAGATCCGCGGACGGGAACGGCGCCGGCTTCGAATCGTTGCCGACGCGGCCCTCGGCCCTCATGCGGTAGCGCCCGCCGACGTAGGAAGTGTTCTTGTCGACGTCCCAGGTCCGCGCTTCCGCATTGAACTCGCTGGTATAGATGGTGGTGGTCACGTCCCTGGAGGGGGACCGCAGGGCGACGATCGACCCGACAGTGGCGGCGGCCGTGGCGGCGACCACACCGATCCAGACGAGGCGCCGGACCCTCGACGGGCGCCGCTTCGCCTTCCGCTGATCGACCGGCTCGGGGCTCGCCGTGTCCGCGACGAGTGTGCCGGCGAGGCCGCTCTCCGTCATGGGACCGGCGGGTACGGACCGTTCCTGGGTGCCCACGTCGGTCTCCGGCTCAGCCCTGCCGCTCCGCGCATGGCCCACGAGCCCGGCCAGCAGTTCCTGCGCGGACGGGCGCCTCGCCGGATCCTTGTCGAGCGCCCGTTCCACCAGCGGCCGTACCGCGTCGTCCAGGCCGTCGAGCAGGGGCGACCCGTGAGTGATCCGGTAGAGCACGGCGGGCACGGTGGCTCCGGGGAACGGCGCACTGCCCGTTCCGGCGAAGGCGACGACGGCGCCCCAGGCGAAGACATCGGACGCCGTCGTCGCCCGCTCGCCCTGGATGACCTCGGGGGCCATGTACGCGGGAGTGCCGATGAGCTGACCGGGGCGGGTCGCCTCGGTCACGCTGTCGAGGGCCCGGGCGATGCCAAAGTCGATCACCCGGGGTCCCATCGGGGACAGCAGCACGTTCGCGGGTTTCAGGTCGCGGTGCACGATCCCCGCGCCGTGGATCGCGCCGAGGGCCGTCGCCACCCCGACCGCGAGATGCTCGAGGCTCGATCCGCTCATCGGTCCGGAATCCCGGACGAACTCGTCGAGGTTCGGCCCGGCCACGTACTCGGTGACGATGTAGAGCGGCTCACCGTCGACCCGTGCGTCGAGTACGGGGGCGGTGCAGAACCTGCGGACGCGGCGGGCGGCCGCCACCTCGCGGCGGAACCGGACGCGGAAGGCGGGGTCGTCCGCGAAGTCGAGGTTGATCACCTTGACGGCCATGCGCTCGCCGGAAGCCGACTCGGCGAGGTACACCGTGCCCATTCCGCCTCGGCCGATCACCCCGAGCAGGCGGTAGGGACCCAGCTCCGTCGGATCGGCGGCGCGGAGAGGGCCGATCCGGTCGTCGACCGACATGGTTTTCCGACCCCCCGTATCACCCCATGACCCACCGGTCACGCAGACTAACGGAGATCAAGGACCATGGCCTTGACTTCCTCCCCCTTCTGAAGAAAGGGGGATTCCCATCGGCCTTGCGGCCGATCCGGCCTTTAGGCCGGGCGCCTCACGGCGCGGGTTTCCTGTTTCAGCGCCGACTGCGGAAGGGAGGACCCTTGCCGTCTGACACCAGCTCCACAGGCATCACCAGAGGATCTCTCCCTGGCTACGGCTCGACCAGCCGCAAGGATGTTCTTGGCCGCGTTGATGTCCCGGTCGTGCCGGGTGCGGCAGCCCGGACACGTCCAGTGCCGGGTGGAAAGACTCAGCTCCGCGAGCAGGTGCCCGCAAGCCGAGCAGGTCTTGGAAGACGGATACCAGCGATCGATCACCACGAGCGTGCGCCCGGCGCGTTCGGCCTTGTACTCCAGCTGCCTGCGGAACTCCCCCCATCCCGCATCGCTGATGACGCGCGCCAGCTTCCGGTTCTTGACCATGTTGGTGACCGCGAGGTCTTCGATGACGATGGTGTCGGCTCTGCGGATCAGGTTGGTGCTGGTGCGGTGCAGGAAGTCGGCGCGGGCGTTGCGGACCTTGCGGTGGGCGCGGGCCACCTTCGCCTTGGCCTTGCGCCGGTTGGCGCTCCCGCGCTCGCAGCGGGCCATCCGCCGCTGATACCGGGCCAGGTTGCGGGCCTTGCGCTCCAGATGCCGGGGGTTGGCGATGCGTTCCCCGTCGGAGGTGACCGCGAAGTCCTTGATCCCCAGATCGACGCCGATGGCGTGCCCGGCCTCATCGATGGGGTCGGGGGCGTCGGTGTCGACGGCGAACGTGACGTACCAGCGGCCGTCCGGATCCCGGGAGATGACGACCATGGTGGGGTCGAGCGTGGCGGGGTCCACGTCCTCGAAAGACCACACGAACCTCAGCGGCGTGGTGGTCTTGGCCATGTGCAGCTCGCCGTTCTTCATGCGGAACGCCGAGCGGGTGTAGTGCGCGGTCTGCCGGGAGTTGCGGTTCTTGAACCGCGGGTATTTGGCGCGTCCGGCGAAGAAGTTCGCGAACGCCGCGTGCTGGTGGCGCAGTGTCTGCTGCAGCGGAACCGAGGACACCTCCGAGAGGAACGCCAGGTCTTCGGTCTTCTTCCATCCGGTCAAAGCGGCGTCGGTCTGCTTGTAGGAGGTCTTCTGGCCCCGCTGGTGGTACGCCGTGTGGCGTTCGGTGAGGGTCTTGTTCCACACGAGGCGCACACAGCCGAACGTGCGGCTGAACACCGCCGCTTGTTCGGGGTCCGGGTAGGCCCGGCACTTGCACGCCGTCCGCATGACCGACACCTTACAACTGTCGCGCTCCCATGTAAGGCGAATGACCGTATGTCGGCGGACTCCGTTCTCAGGCCGTCCCGGCTACGCCGGGCCGTTCCTGACGGAGTCCGGATTCCTCCCCGGCCTGAAGGCCGGGGCATCCTCCGGAGGACAAGGTGAAAACGGATCCCGCGGCCTATCCGGCGGGGTGCACGCCCGCCTGGCGCAGGCGCAGGGCGTGACGCGGCCGGTCGGTGATGAGCACGGTCACCCGCTCGTCACTGAGGAAGCGCCGCATCCGCGGCTCGTCGTTGACCGTCCACACCATGGCGGGAATGCTCAGCCGACCGCACATGCGCAGCACGGTGGCGTGGGCGAGCCTGCGGTGCACCGCGAGCCAGTCGGCGCCGCACTCGCGCATGCGGCGTAGGGGGTACAGCTCCTGGATCCGCGTCGGCGCCTTCATCAGCCAGGAGACCTCGCGGAGACTGCGACCGAGCGACAGCGCGGCAGTGACCTGCGGGAACTCCCGCTTGATCCGTGCGATCGAGGAGTCCTCCAGCGTCGTGGCGACGAAGCCGTCCGGGCCGAGGATGTCGAGCGCGAGTGCGACGACCTCCGACTCGTCGCCGACCTCCTTGAGGTCGAGATGTCCCTGAGCGCGGCCGGCGATCAGTGCCATGACGTCGCGGACGCGGGGCACCCGGTGGCCGGCCACCGCGCACAGCTCCTCGTAGGTCAGCCTCGCCACGGGGTGGTTCGCCACCCGCGGGTCGTGGAAGACGACGAACTCCCCGTCGCGCGTGCGGCGGATGTCGAACTCGACGTACTCCGCGCCGGTGGTGAGGGCGCTTTCGTACGCCTCCCAGGTTGCGGCCCGGGCGACCTCGGATCCGCCCTTGTGGGCGGAGACGGCAGTCGTCATGGTACGAGAGTACCTTCGCGATCCCCCGTGAATTACTAGTCAAACCGTTACGATGGTGTTGATTGCAGCATGGGGAAGTAAGCTCCTGCCAGTGAGTACGCCCCGGTTCCTTACTTTGCCTCCCGGCGTCCGCCGCACGGAAATCGACACCTCGCGCGGCACGTTCGCCGTTCTCGAGGCGCTTCCGGGGTCCGGCGTCTGTGAGCGGGGGCCGGCACTGCTGGTGCCCGGCTTCACCGGCAGCAAAGAGGACTTCATCGCGGTGCTGCAGACCCTCGCGGGTGCGGGACGCCGCGTCGTGGCGCTCGACATGCGCGGCCAGCACGAGACCCCGGGCCCCGACGATCCGTCGGCCTACACCTGCGCCGCGCTCGGCGCCGACATCGGCGCCGTCCTCGAGCACTTCGACGACCACGTGCACCTCGTCGGGCACTCCTTCGGCGGGCTGGTGACCCGTGAGGCGGTGATCGGCGATCCCACCATGCTCGCGTCGTACACGCTGATGAGCTCCGGACCGGCCGCGATCGGCGGATCACGCGAGGTCGAAGGCCGGGTGATGCTCGCGGCGCTGCCCAAGGTCGGCCTGGAGCACCTGTGGTCGACCCGGATCGAGCCCGAGGTGGTCACCAAGGGGGTTCCTCGGGAGATCGTGGCGTTCCTGCGCCGGCGGATGTTCATGAACGCCCCCACCGGCCTCATGACCATGGCCCGGGAGGTGCTGTCCTCGCCCGACCGGGTCGACGACCTCACCAAGGTCGCCGACGACGTCGACCTGCCGATCCTCGTCCTGTACGGCGAGAACGACGACGGATGGGAGCCCCGCGAGCAGGCCGCCATGGCCGAGCGCCTGGGCGCCCGCAAGGTCGTCATTCCCGGCGCCGCCCACTCCCCCGCGGTCGAGGCACCGGAGACCACGGCGAGCGCGCTGACCGCGTTCTGGAACGACGCCGAACGCGCCTGATCCTCCGAGCCCTCCGCGAGAACAGGTGCGGGTTTGAGACAAGAAACGAGTAGCGTCTCATGTAACTGATCACTTACGATGACCTCATGGGACCGACCGTTCAGCCCCCGCAGAGCGTGACCTGGCAGGTCCACATCGACCGGTCGATGTGGATCGGCGGAGTGCGCGGCCTCATGCTGCAGGCCCTGCATCCCATCGCGATGCGCGGCGTATGGCAGAACTCCAATTTCCAGGAGGACCCGATCGGCCGGCTGCAGCGCACGGCCGACTTCGTGGGCGTCGTCACCTGGGGAACGGCCGAAGAGGCCGACCGCCTCGGCCGCCGGGTCAGGGACATCCACCGCGCCCTGCGAATCAAGGACCCGGACACCGGGCGCGTTCACCGCGTCGACGACCCGGAGCTGCTCCTGTGGGTGCACTGCGCGGAGGTCTCCTCCTACCTGGAGGTCGCGCGCCGCTCCGGGCTGCGGCTCACCGACCGGCAGGCCGATCGCTACCTCGCCGAGCAGCGACGCAGCGCCACCTACGTGGGCCTTCACGAGGAGGACGTCCCGGGCAGCCTGGCGGAGATGGAGGCCTTCTTCGAGGCGATGCGCCCACGGCTGAAGGCCACCCCGGAGGCCCGCTCGACCGTACGCTTCCTGCTGTGGCCCAGGCTGCCCGAGGAGATGCGGTGGCTGACGGCCGGCAAGCCGGCCTACGTGCCGTTCGGCGCGCTGTGCTACTACTCGCTGCCCCGCTGGGCCCGGCGGATGTACGGAACCCTGCCCGAGCTGCCGAGCCCGGTCGTGACGGCGGCGCTGAAGTCCTTCCGCCTGGCGATGAACACCCTCCCGGAGAAGGTCCACGACCTGTCGTTCCAGCAGGCGACCAAGGACATGCTCGAAGGCGCCCGGCAGCGGCTCGCCGCCGAGGGCTACGACCTCGACAAGGGCCTGCAGGGCCTACGCGACCCCCGCCGCTGGCCCACCGGCACCGCCGCCTGATCCGGCCGGCCACCGAAGGACCATTCCGGTAGCCCGCCGGGCCGCGGGCAGCCGGCCAACCTTTCGGGAACCGTCAGGTGCCTGCCCACGGGGGAGGCGGACCGGTCACTCCGGGAGGGCGGACCAGGGGTCGCGGGCGGGGGCGGCGGCGCGGCCCTCCGGGCAGTGGCGCGCGAAGTCGCACCAGGCGCACAGCGCTCCGGGGCGGGGCGGGAACCGCTCGTCGAACGCCGCGTGACGGCGTTCCGGCGTCGCCTGCCCGGCTTCGGCCTGCCAGGGGTGGGCGCGGTACCAGTCGTCCGCCTCACCGCACTCCTCGGCGATCTGCTCGGCGCGGCGGAGGTGACGGTCGAGGGAGTCGTCGGTGTGCTCCCACACCGCGACCTCACCGGTCGGCAGGTGATGGAGTTCGACGAGGCGGCACGGAGCCCGCATCATCCGGCGGGCCGCCGCGGCGTACAGCGCGAGCGCCAGGGACGCGCGGGCGTCGTCGGCGGTGAGCGGCCGGCGGCCGGTCTTGTAGTCGACGACCACGAGCTCGCCGCCGCGCCGGTCCAACCGGTCGACCCGTCCCTGGACGGTGATCACATGCGTCTTCATCGAGACCGTGCGCTCGACGCCGACCGGCTCGTCCGCCGGATCGAGCCCGGCGGTGTAGCGCAGGACCATCTCCCGGGCGCGGTGCCGCCACTCGGCGGACTGGGCGTCGTCCCGGAAGCCGTCGGTCAGCCAGCCCCGGTCGAGCAGCCGACCGGCCGCCTCGGGCGTCCGCTCCTCGAGCGGCAGCCGCCACCAGCCGGCGAGGGCGTTGTGGACGCTGGCCCCGACGCTGTTGTGCGCCCACGGCGGACCCCTCTCCGGCTTCGGCCGGTCGAGGTAGGTCATCCGGTAGCGGCGCGGGCAGTCGAGCCAGGTGTTCAGGCGGGAGGGCGTACAGGGATAGAGCCGCCTCGGCATCCCCTCGAACCCGAGCTGCTCGGCCGCCATGGCGTCAGTCCTCTGAACTCGGCTCCTGCGCGAGCGCGAACCAGCTCTCCCACTGGGAGTCCTCGTCGCCGACGGTGGTCTCCTCGCCCTGGCCGGGCAGCACCCGCATCTCCTTGGGCAGCGGCCCGAGCAGCGACCCGATGGAGTTCAGCTGGTCCTGCAGGTCGTGGTATTCGTCACCGACCCGGCCCGGGCGCCCCTTGTGCAGGGTGTCGCCGGAGAACAGCACGCCGAGCTGCTCGCTGTAGAGGCAGATGCTGCCGGGCGTGTGCCCGGGCGTGTGCATGACCTCGAGCTGCGCGTCGGCGATCTCGAAGACGCCGCCGTCCTCGATGTCGATGTCGGGCGTGAGGTCCTTCATGAACTCCGAGTCCTCGTCCTTCCTGGCGAGGGCACGGAAGTACTGACGCCACAGGAGGCGGTCCCGCGAGTGCAGGCCGATCGGCGCCGGGTCCTCCGCATCGGCCTCGGCGATCTCAAGGACGGCGCTCAGATGGTGATCGCGGCCGTCGGTACAGATGACGGCCATCACCTCACGCTCGCCGATCTTCTTGAGAATCTCCTCGGCGTCGTTGGCCGGGTCGATCACGATCACCGCGTCGTCGTCTCCGACGATGTAGGTGTTGCTCTCAACGTCGTACTCGGTGTCGTCGACGGTGACCTTGCCAGACGTCACCACTTTGTCGATACGCGCGTCCACACTGGAACCTTACCGACTTCCCACGCCCGGCGCGCAGCACGCGGGCCGATCCGGTCGCCGAGGCCGCCGCTGGACCAGCGGTCGATCGATCAAGGCCGACGAAACACGCATGAAACAGCGCCGCTTTACGCTCCATATCGGACATCCGTCGCGAAGGGGACGATCAGTGCACGAATCAGCCGAGAACCGCCGATGGGCGAGGTGATCTGGCTCGGTGTGCTGCTCGGCGTCGGCGCGGCCCTGTCCGTCGGGCCCATCTTCGTCACCATCCTGAACGAGGCCGCCACACGCGGCTTCGGCGCCGCGTTCCGCGTCATCCTCGGCTCCGCCACCGCCGACGTGATCCTTCTGCTGCCGGCGCTGGCCTTCGCCTGGGTCATCGCGGCCATCGCCCAGGCCGCGTTCTGGGTCGGGCTGGTCGGCGCGGCGTTCTTCCTCTGGCTGGCCGTCGGCGCCCTACGGGACGCCGTACGGCTGTGGCGCGCGGAGACGGCCCCGACCGCCGAGGGATGGGCGTTCTGGAAGGGCGTCGTCGGGAACCTCGCCAACCCGCTGACGTGGACGTTCTGGCTGGCCACCGGCACGCCCGCGATGCTCCGCGCGAAGCACCTCGCCGGCTCGGCCGGCCTGGCGGTCTTCACCGTGACGTGGTTCGTGGTCGCCTCCGGCCTGGAGGCGGTCATCGCCCTGGCGGTGGCCCGCTCGGGCCGTCGCATCGGCCACCGCGGCCAGGGCGCCTTCACCGGCCTGTCGGCTGCGGTCTTCGTGGCCCTGGCCGGCCTGATGGTCAGCCGATCCGCAGGCTGATCACTGGATCCACTGCCGCCATATGGGGCCTGTTGCAAAAGCCTGCCGTGTTGGTTGACTGACTGCGTGGGGTGACGGTGATCTGCCTCAGCGACCGCCAATGATCATGGCTCGGGACGCCGGCTCCGGCCGCCGGCGGTCAGCGGGCCCGGGCTCGGTCCGGTGCTGCGCCGGTGGCCTGGGACATGAGGGTCTCGTACGCCTCCGGTGCCGTCGTCTCCGCGCCGAGCCGGTGGCCGGTGAGCTCGCCGTGGTCGTCGCTCGCGCCGGTCACGAACAGGCCCAGGTCCGCCGCGAGTCCCCGAACGTCGGCACGGTCCGCCGCCGCGTGGTCCGGGTGGTCGGCCTCGATGCCCGCCAGGCCGACGCGGGCCAGGCGCGCGATCTCCTCGTCGGTGACGAGATACCCCCGCCGGGACGCCCGGGGATGCGCGAGCACCGGTACGCCGCCCGCCTCGCGGACCAGCCCGACGGCCCCGACGGCGTCCAGGGCGTACCGGTCGACGTACGCGCGACCGCCCTCGCCGATCCACTCGCGCGTGAACGCCTGGTCCACGCTGGAGATCACACCGGCATCGACCATCGCACGGGCGATGTGGGGCCGGCCGGGCACGGAGTCGCCGGTGATCCGCTGGACCGTCTCCCAGGTGACCGGCGCGCCGAGCCGGCGCAGGCGCTCGACCATGCCGCGCGCCCGGTGCGCGCGGTCCTCGCGGATGCGGCGGCGTTCGGCCGCCAGTTCGGGCTCGTCGGGGTCGAACAGGTAGGCCAGCAGGTGGAGGCTGCGGCCGCCGAGGCGGCAGGAGAGCTCCATGCCCCGGACGAGGGTCATGCCCGCCGGCAGCGCGCGGACGGCCTCGGCGTGACCCGCGACGGTGTCGTGGTCGGTCAGGGCGAGGACGTCGACGCCTGCGGCGTGGGCGCGGCGGACGACGTCGGCGGGCGGCTGGGTGCCGTCCGAGACGGAGCTGTGGGAGTGCAGGTCGATGCGCACGATCCGATCATGCACCGAGCCGGGGACACGCCGCTCCGAACGGCACGTCGAGGTCCGCCTCCCGCAGGTCGCGCAGGCGCAGGTCCTCGAGCATGAGCGGGCCCGCCGAGGGGGGCCACAAGATCGCCCAGAGCCAGTGACCGAGCGCCTCCCCCGCGAACGCCGCCGTCTCGGCGGTGGACACCGCCCACAGCGGCAGCGGGTGACCGTCGATGTCGACCTTCGCGTCAGGCGTCGAGGTCCCGAAGTCGTGCCCGGGGTCCGGGCCGGACAGCCCCGCGTACGACGCGCCGAGGCCGATGCCGGGCTCCTCCGCGACAAGGATCAGGTCGGCCGGGCCGCCGACCGGTGACGGGCCGGACAGTGCGACGGCGACGGCCCGGCTCCCGGTGCGCTCGTCGCCCGCGTCGGCGAAGCCCGTGACGAGCCAGCCCTTCGGCGGGGGCCAGGGCACCCAGATGGGGACCCGTGTTTCGGCCCGGACGGCCCCGAGTCCGTCCCGGCAGGGCCTCCGTGGTGGGCGCAGGGGACTCACCTCGCCGTGCGCGACGCAGGTCCAGGCGCTCGACCAGAGGTTCGGCGGTGTCACGGGCCCGCGGCACCGCGGGCAGATGGGCGCGGCCCTCATGGTGTTTCACGGTCCCGCTGTCGCGGGGGCCACGTCAAGGTTTCCGGTCACCCAAAAAATGGTGATCTGGGCTCTTCGCGAGGGGCTACTCGGGTGGCGTGAACTCCTTCGTGCGGCGAAGTCCGGCCGCGCGGCCCTTCGCGGCGATGACCAGGGCCATCTTCCGGGACGCCTCGTCGATCATCTCGTCGCCGAGCATCGCCGCGCCCCGGCCCTGCACCCGGGTCGCGTGGTCGTACGCGTCGAGGATCAGTTCGGCGTGGTCGTAGTCGTCCTGAGAGGGGGAGAACACCTCGTTGCAGGCCTCGACCTGCGCCGGATGCAGCACCCACTTGCCGTCGAAGCCGAGCGCGGCGCTGCGCCGCGCCGCCCGTGTGAACGCCTCGACGTCGCGGACGTTGAAGTACGGCCCGTCGATGGCCTGCAGGTCCCGGGCGCGGGCGGCGATGAGGATGCGCATCAGGATGTGGTGGTACGCGTCGCCCTCGGTGTAGCCGGGCGGCTGCTCCCCCACGACCAGTGTCTTCATGTTGATCGACGCCATGAGGTCGCCCGGCCCGAACACCAGCGCCTCAAGACGGGGGGACGCGGCGGCGATCTCGTCGATGCGCGTGAGGCCCCGGGCGTCCTCGATCTGTGCCTCGATGCCGATCCCGCCGACGGGCAGGCCGGTCGCCCGTTCGATCTGGGTGAGCAGGACGTCGAGCCACACGACATGGTCCGGGGAGGTGACCTTGGGCAGCATCAGGCAGTCGAGGTCGACTCCCGCGCCCTCCACGACCTCGATCACGTCGCGATGGGCGAACCCGGTCGTCGCGTCGTTGATCCGGACGACGCGGACCCGGTCGCCCCAGCCGCCGTCGTTCAGCGCGGCCACGGCGTTCGCCCGGGCGTCCGCCTTGGCGGACGGGGCGACGGCGTCCTCCAGGTCGAGGAAGAACTCGTCGACCGGCAGCCCTCGGGCCTTCTCGATGAACCGCGGGTTGCTGGCGGGCACGGCCAGGGTGCTGCGGCGGGCGCGCATCGGCATGCAGCGGATGGTAGTCCCCGTGAGATGCTGCGGCGTATGAGCGATCCCACCACCGCGCTCGTCGAAGAGGCCACCAAGAGGTCGGGCCTGATCTGGCTGACCCTGCCCGACCTCGCCCAGCCGCGCGCCGCCTGGCACCTGTGGCACGAGGGGGCGGCGTACGTCGTTACGGGCGGCATCGAGCAGCCGCTGCCGGGCCTGCCGGAGGCCGAGCGCGTCACCGTGACCGTCCGCAGCAAGGACAAGGGGGGCAGGATCGTCTCCTGGGTCGCCGCCGTGAGCGAGGTCGAGCCGGACTCGGAGGAGTGGGCCACGGTGGTCCCGCTGCTGGCCAAGGAACGCCTGAACGCCCCTGACGGCGCGGAGCAGACCGAGCGCTGGGCGAAAGAGGCGTTCGTCATGCGGCTCACGCCGACCGGAGAGGTCACCGAGACACCCGGTGAGATGCCCGCCGACTACTCGGCCGTCCGCCCGGTGCCCAGCCCCGCCACGTCCGTCGGCAAGCCGCCCTTCATGGTCGGCGGCCGGCGTCGCCGCCCCGACCGATGACAGCACAGAACCGCCTCCTCACGGGTCGCCGCTGACGCCGTCGTTCCGGCCGATGACATCCGTACGCCTCCGCGTCATCTCGCGGCTCCCACGGAATAGATCGCCCTTTACCTGGAGACAGGACGCGTATCGATAACCTTCGAGGCATGACCGGAACGCCGTCGCGGGTCTTCATCGCGCGCCTGGCGGGGATCGCGGTCTTCGACCCCGCCGGAGACCAGATCGGCCGCGCGCGCGACGTCGTCGTCGCGCTCCGCCCGCCGCCGCGGCCGCCGCGCGTGCTCGGCATGGTGGTCGAGGTCCCGCCGCATCGCCTCGTGTTCCTGCCGATCACCCGGGTGACCAACATCGACGCCGGTGCGGTGATCTTCGACGGCCGGATCAACATGCGCCGGTTCGAGAAACGCGACTCCGAGACCCTCGCACTCGGCGAGATGCTCGACCGGTCCGTCGAGCTCAAGGGCACCGGCGAGAAGGCCGTCGTCCTGGATCTCGGCATGGAACAGACCCGGACCCGCGACTGGCTGATCACGAAGGTGGCCGTCCGCCGTGTCGGCCCGGCGGCCGGACGCGGCCACGCCACGCGGCTCAGCCTGCGGCGGCGGCGCGGCGAGACGTTCGTCGCCGACTGGGACGCGGTCAGCGGCCTCACGCTCGTCGAGGAGCGGCAGGGCGCGGCCAGCCTCATCGCCGCGTTCGGGCAGATGCGCGCCCCCGACCTGGCGAACGTCGTGCACGAGCTGTCGGCCAAGCGCCGCGCCGAGGTCGCCGCCGCGCTGGACGACCGGCGGCTCGCCGACGTCCTGGAGGAGCTGCCCGAGGACGACCAGGTGGAGATCCTCGGCGAGCTGGACGTGGACCGGGCGGCCGACGTGCTCGAGGAGATGGGCCCGGACGACGCGGCCGACCTGCTCGGCGAGCTGCCCGCCGAGCAGCGCGAGCAGCTGCTGGCCCTGATGCAGCCCGAGGAGGCCGCGCCCGTACGGCGGCTGCTCACCTACGCCGACAACAGCGCGGGCGGCATGATGACCACCGAGCCGGTGATCGTGTCCCCCGACGCGACCGTCGCCGAGGCGCTCGCGCTCATCCGCAACGCCGACCTGAACCCGGCGATGGCCGCGCAGGTGTACGTCTGCCGCCCGCCGACCGCGACGCCGACCGGCCGCTACCTCGGCATGGTCCACTTCCAGCGGTTGCTGCGCGAACCACCGCCGACCCTCGTCAGCGCCATCTGCGACACCGAACTGGACCCGCTCCGGCCGTCGCGCTCGCTGGAGACGGTGGCCAGCTACCTGGCGACGTACAACCTGGTGTCCGTGCCGATCGTGGACGAGGGCGGGCACTTGCTCGGCACGGTCACGGTCGACGACGTCCTCGACCACCTGCTGCCGGATGACTGGCGGGAGAGCGTCATGGACGCGCCGGTGGAGGAGACCGACGAAGAGGAAGAGGCCCTGCGCGGCGCCGAGGCGTCGGGTGGCGGCGGAGGAGCGGTGAACGGTCGATGAGCACCGCCCTCGGCAGGAGCCGTGACGAGCAGCGCTTCGGACGCCTGGACCAGCCCCGCGAGTACCGCCGCACCATCTCGCCGCGGCTGTACTACGACCCTGAGGCGTTCGGTCAGTTCTCCGAGCGGATCGCGCGGTTCCTCGGCACGGCGCGGTTCCTCGTCTACATGACGGCGTTCATCACGATCTGGCTGGCCTGGAACGCCTTGGCGCCGGCGTCGCTGCGCTGGGACCCCTACCCCTTCATCTTCCTGACCCTCATCCTGTCGCTGCAGGCGTCGTACGCCGCGCCCCTGATCCTGCTGGCCCAGAACCGCCAGGCCGACCGCGACCGGGTGCAGTACGAGCAGGACCGCGGCCGCAACGAGCGGAGCGTCTCCGACACCGAGTACCTCACCCGTGAGATCGCGAGCCTGCGCATGGCGATGAGCGAGGTCGCCACCCGCGACTGGATCCGTGACGAACTCCAGCACGTGCTCAAGGAACTCGGGGGTCACCGCGCCGAGCCGGAGTGGCGCGAGTCTCCGGGTCGGGGCGAGCTCGGTTCGCCCGGCGGTTGACCCCTCAATACGATAGGGACATGGCCTCCCCTACGATCGAGCAGGTGACCGCGGCGCTCGCGACGGTGAACGACCCGGAGATCCGCCGTCCCATCACCGAGCTCGACATGATCAAGGGCGTCGACGTGGCCGCCGACGGCGGCGTGACGGTCGGCGTGTTCCTCACGGTCTCCGGCTGCCCGCTCCGTGACACGATCACCCGCGACGTCACCGCCGCCGTCTCCAAGGTCCCCGGCGTCACCGGCGTACGGGTCGACCTCGACGTGATGAGCGAGGAGCAACGCTCCGCCCTCCAGACGAAACTGCGCGGGGGGCAGGCTCCGAAGGAGATCCCCTTCGCCAAGCCCAACTCCCTGACCAAGGTCTACGCCGTGGCCAGTGGCAAGGGCGGCGTCGGCAAGTCCTCCGTGACGGTGAACCTCGCGGCCGCCATGGCCGCGCAGGGCCGCAAGGTCGGCGTCGTCGACGCCGACATCTACGGTCACTCCGTGCCCCGCATGCTGGGCGTCACCGGCCGGCCGACCCAGGTCGAGCAAATGATCATGCCGCCGAACTCCCACGGCGTGAAGGTCATCTCGATCGGCATGTTCACCGAGGGCAACGCGCCGGTCGTCTGGCGCGGCCCGATGCTGCACCGCGCGCTGCAGCAGTTCCTCGCCGACGTCTACTGGGGCGACCTCGACGTCCTCCTCATGGACCTGCCGCCCGGCACCGGCGACATCGCCATCTCGGTGGCCCAGCTGCTGCCCTCGGCCGAGATCCTCGTCGTCACCACGCCGCAGCAGGCCTCCGCCGAGGTCGCCGAGCGGGCGGGCGCGATCTCCGCGCAGACCCACCAGACGGTCGCCGGTGTGATCGAGAACATGTCCTACCTGCCCTGCCCGCACTGCGGCGAGCCGGTCGACGTGTTCGGCTCCGGCGGCGGACAGACCGTCGCCGACGCGCTGACCCGGACCCTCGGCACGTCCGTGCCGCTGCTCGGCCAGGTCCCGATCGACATCCGTCTGCGGGAGGGCGGCGACGCCGGCACGCCGATCGTGCTGGACGACCCCGACGCCCCGGCGGCGAAGGAGCTGCGGGCCATCGCCGACAAGCTCTCGGGCCGCTCGAAGAGCCTGCGCGGCCGTCAGCTCGGTCTGAGCCCGAACCGCGCGTGACCGATTCTTCGTACGCGTAATCGCTTGACCGGCCGTCCGGGCGTGGTTTCGTGTCCTCATGGCATTTCACCGCGCCCGTACGACCGTCCTGCTGTTAGCCTTCGCGGCCGCCGGATGCTCCTCCGGCGGCTCCGTGACCACCGCCGCGCCGCGCGCGGCCGGGCCGCCGGGCCCGGCGGCCCCCGCCGGTACGGCCTCCGCCACGCCGGCGCCCCTCCCCTCCGACGCGGTCCGGACGACGCGGCCGCGCGCCGGCCGTTCGGCCCGCGTGTACGGCCGGTGGGGCCGTCCCGTCCTCTACGACGACTTCGGTGGCGACCGGCTGAACCCGCGCACGTGGCAGGTCTACGACGCGCGGGGCGCCCTCTCCCATCCGGGCTCCCCCGCCGGGGTCCACGTGGCGGACGGACGCCTGCGGCTCGTCGGCGGGCTCTACGGCGGTAAGGACCAGTCCGCGGGCGTCGTCTCCCGCCTCGCCCAGACGTACGGCCGCTGGGAGGCGCGCCTGCGGGCCGATCGCGGTAACGGATACTCGGCGACCGCGTTCCTGTGGCCGACGCGGCTGGGCTCCCCGGAGTGGGCGGAGATCGACTTCGCCGAGATCATCGACGGGACCCGGCGTACGGGCGGGCTGTTCATCCACCACGGCCCGGACGACCGGCAGCTGATGAGGATCGCCCACGTCGACTTCACCCGGTGGCACACCGTGGCCGTGGACTGGCTGCCCTCGCGGCTGACGTTCTGGGTGGACGGCAAGGCGGTGTGGACCTACCAGGGGCCGTTCGTGCCGAAACAAGCGGACATGCACCTGAATCTGCGGAACGAGACGGCGGACGGCTTCCGCCGCCTCGCGAGCACGCCCCGAAGGGTGACCATGGAGGTCGACTGGGTCCGGGTGTTCCGCGCGCCGGAGATCACCCGCTGAGCGCCGCCTCCACTAGGCCTCGCTCAGGTGGCCTCGGGGTCGTACGGCGGGCGCTCGCCGTACGGCAGGAAGGGCTCGTCTCGGACCGGCTCCTGCACGTCCAGGTCGTCGAGATCGTCGAACAGGTGCTTGGTGACGAAGCGGCGGGGATTCAGATCCGCGACGTCGAAGTCGGCGAACTCCGGGCCCAGCCCCTCCCGGAGGTCCTCCTTGGCGCTGTTGGCCATCGTGCGCAGCTGCCGAAGGGCACGACCCGCCTGGGCCGCGACCTTGGGAAGCTGGTCCGGTCCGAAGATGATGACGGCCAGCACCACTAGGACCGCGGCCTCACCGAACCCTACGTCGAACACCCGTCCTCCACATGGTGGCCACGACTCGTCCGTGGAGCCTCCGGTCCCAGCTTAACCGGGCCGGGATCAGCGGTCTCCCCTCCGTCCTGCGGCCGGCGCTCCGCCCGGTGCCCCGGCACCCTCGCCCGGCGGCCGGGAATCCCCTGTCCGGCGACCCGGAATCCCCTGCCGGACGACCGGGAATCCCTGCCCGGCGAGCAGGAACCCCTGCCCGCGACGGAGGATCCCGTGCCCGGCGGCCGGGCCGCCCGCACGAGGGCGCCCTGGCCGCCGGAGGACGTGCCGCGTCAGTTGCCGGCCGCGAGCGTCAGCTGGACGGTCTTGCTCTGGCCGGCACGGGTGTAGACGACCTGCACCGTGTCGCCGGGCGACTTGCTGCGGATGGCCACGATCAGCTCGTCGGCGCCGCCGATCGGCTTGCCGCCGAACGACGTGATGACGTCGCCCGACTTCAGCCCGGCCTTCTCCGCTGGGCCACCCGGAGTGATCACGCCGGTCTTGCACTGCGTGCCCGAGCCGTTCGTCGCGATCCGCGCGCCACTGCCCTGATAGGACATGTCCATGCAGGCCCCGATGATCGGGTGGGTGACCTTGCCGCCCTTGATCAGCTGCTCGGCGACCCGCTTGACCTGGTTGGCCGGGATGGCGAAGCCCAGGCCGATGCTGCCGCTCTGCTGCTTGTCGCCGCCGAGCGACTGAGCGCCCAGCGTGGCGATGGCGGAGTTCACCCCGATCACCCGGCCCTGGGAGTCGACCAGCGGGCCGCCGGAGTTCCCGGGGTTGATCGCCGCGTCGGTCTGCACAGCGCTGATGTAGGCGGACTCCCCGCCCTCGCCGCTCGTCGTGACCGGCCGGTTCAGCGCGCTGACGATGCCGGTCGTGACCGTGCCCGCCAGGCCGAGCGGTGAGCCGATCGCGATGACCGGGTCGCCGACGGCCAGGGCGTCGGAGTCGCCGAGGACGAGCGACGGGCGGCCGTCGAGCGAGGCCGGCTTGATCACCGCGATGTCGGAGTTGGGGTCGCGGCCGACGATGCTCGCCGACGTGGTCTTGCCGTCGTTGAAGACCACCTGCATGGTGCCGCCCTGGGCGGCCGGGGCGACCACGTGGTTGTTGGTGACGATGTAGCCGCCGTTGACGATGAAGCCAGTGCCCGCACCGCCCTCCGTGCCGTTCGCCACCTTGATCATGACGACGCTGGGCACGACGCGCTTGGCGATCCCCGCGACCGAACCCGGGTCGCGGTTCTTGGCGCCGGTGGAGGTCGCGCCGCCGCCCAGGTCGACCGACTTGGGGCCGTCGCCGCCGCTCGCGAGTACACCGATCCCCGCGCCCAGCGCGCCGGCGATCAGCGCGATCACCACCGAGACGGCCAGGAACACCCCCATGACCGGGCCGGACCGTTCGTTCGGCCGGGAGGAGGGCACGGGCGCCCAGTTGGGACCCGTACCTCCGGGGTGGCCACCGCCCGGCTGCGCTCCCCAGGCGTACGGGGTCGGGGACGGGTGCGGCTGGTGGTGCGGCGCGAAGAGAGGCCGGGGCGGACCGGGCTCGCCCGGCTGACCTCCCATGCCGCCCTGGCCCTGCCCGGGCTGTCCCGGTCCCTGCGGGCCGACCTGGCCGTACTGCCCCATCTGGCCGGGCGGGCCCATCGGACCGCCCTGACCTGGGACGCCCTGACCTGGGACACCCTGGCCTGGGACGCCTTGGCCGGGGCCACCCATCGAATTGGGGTGATCGGCGGCCGGAGACGCCCCGCCGTACGGTCCCGGGTCCGGTGGCGCCATGCCCTCGTGCCGTGGCGGGCCGGAGACCAGCAGCTTGTCCGTCAGGCTCGGGGTCGCCTCCTCATCCCCGGCGTTCGGTCCGCGCACACGCCCGTCTTCTGGCGTCGGCCCCCCGGGCGCGCGGCTGTCATCCGTCATACCGAAGCTCCTTGCGTACCGCGCATGGACTTTGTTTCAGCGCTCCACAGTGGCGGGCGAGGCATGTGGCGAGCATAAGCGACCCCGCAGGCGAAACCATTCGTGTCGCGGCGTTACCCGATCCCGGCTGTATCCACCTGAACGCCCTAGAAAACGCGATCTTCACCGATCAGTCAAACGGGTTCGCCCATGATGTCAGCCGGTCGAGCCCGCGGCCGAGGCGGCCCCAGAAACCCGTGTCCCCGTGCGGCAGGGCCGCGACGGCGCGGTCGACGACCGGAGGCGGCGCGTCCGCCACGATCGTGTAGACGTAGCCGTGGCTGGCCCACACGGCGCGCTGCTGGACGGTGTCGCGGAGGTAGACGGTGCGGCCACCCCGGGTGGTCCGGTGCCAGTGTCCGACGCTGCTGGGGTCGAGCATGCCGCGCTGGACGAACACCGACACGACCGAGAGCCCGTCGGAGTAGCTGAGGTGCACGACTGGGGCGCGGCTGTCCAGCTGGCGCGCGTCGTAGAGGCTGAGGTTGCCCGGGAGCGCCGACTGCACCGGCCAGCCGCGGTAGCGCAGCGCGCCCAGGTCGGCGCCGGCGAGTTCGTGCGTCCAGGGGGCCTCGATCGTCTGCGTGGACGCCTGCAGGAACATCGTCTTCGGCGCCGACGGCCGGATCTCGGTGAAGAAGGTGAGATTGACCTCACGGCCCTGCTGGTCGAGCAGCTCGCGGCGGAGCATGAGGCCGGTGGCCCGGTCGATGTGGAACCGGCCGGCGGCGGTGCCGTCGGTGCGGCGCGCCTCGATGACGGTGGTGGGCCGCCCGCAGACCTGACCGTCGCCGGCGCGGACGACGGCGTAGTTGCGCGCGAGCAGGTCGAGCATCCTCGGCGTGTACCCGGTGAGGCCGCCTCGGGACTGCTGGGAGTCGTCGGCCTCGAACATCTGGCCGCCCTGCTCCGCGGTGGTGCTCTGCACCCGCATCCGGGTGCCCTGCCCGGGCAGGTGGGCGACGTTGACCAGCGACGTCGTCGACATGCCGCTGCGACTCCACGACGTGATGTACTGCACACCCTCGTAGGAGGTGTCGCGCGCGGCCCCCTCGGCACCACGAAGGAGCCTCAGGGCCTCGGGGTCGGAGCGCAGCCGGGCGCCGCTCGCGGTGTCACCGGTGGTCACGAACCACATCAACAGCAGCGCGGTGGCGATGCCGCCCGCCAGCCACGCGTTGTGCGAGGTCCGGTGGCTCACGGGTGATCGCCGGCCGTGCCCTCGGGCCGGGGGTCGGTGAGCGGGACGTCCCCGGAGGTCAGGGCGTGCTCGACGGCGAACTGCTCGACGGACGGGGTGACGCGGGGCAGGGAGCCCGGGTCGGCGCCCGCGGCGAAGGCCGCCGAGCCGACGCCGAGCACCGCCAGCGTGGCCGCGCCCGCGAGGAGGTATCTGCCGCGCGGGAGTCGGCGCCCCGTCGCCGCCGCGCGCCGGGGACGGTTGTCGGACGGCCGGCTCGGGCGGGTGTGGGAGGGGCGGACGTCGCCGGGCCGGGCGACGACCGGTGGCCTGGCCTGACCTGGAAGCCGGGGAACGGGCGGCGGAAGGGGGTCTCCCGGCTCGCCCATGGCCTCCAGGCGGCGCAGGAGGCCCTCGGACGGCATCGTGTCGCTCAGCGACCGGAGCCGTTTCTTGAGGCCGCGCAGGGCCTCCGCCTCGGCACGGCACTCCCCGCAGGCGGCGAGGTGGCGATGCGCCTTCTCGCGTTCGTGGTGCCCGAGCTCCCCGTCGATCAGCGCGGTGAGCCGCTCTCCCAGGTGGCCGCCGCTCATGAGGCCTCCTCGGCGGGCGGCTCCAGGCCGAGCCCTCCGGACGAGGCGGCGGCGCGCCGAGGGCCGCGGTGCTCCAGCGCGGCGCGCAGATTCGCACGGCCGCGGTGGATCCGGCTGCGGACGGTGCCGATCTTGACGCCGAGCGTCGCCGCGATCTCCTCGTACGACAGGCCCTCGATGTCGCACAGGACCACGGCGGCGCGGTAGTCGGGCGCCAGGGCGTCGAGCGCCGCCTGGACGTCGGCGTCGAGGTTCTTGTCGTCGTAGGCCTGGGCCGGTGTGGGCTCCGCTCCGTGCAGACGCTCGGCGGCGTCCTCCGCCAGCCCCTCGAACCGGATGCGCTGGCGGCGCCGCGCCTGGTCGAGGAAGAGGTTCGTGGTGATCCGGTGCAGCCAGCCCTCGAACGTGCCAGGCTGGTAGTTGGCCAGGGATCGGAACACCCGGACGAAGACCTCCTGGGTGAGGTCCTCGGCGTCGTGGGGGTTGCCGGTGAGCCGGAAGGCGAGGCGGTAGACGCGCGCGGAGTGCTCCCGCACGACCTCGTCCCACGTCGGAGGAGTCCAGGCGATGCCGGGGTCGTGCACCGACACTCCCCTTTCACGTACGAGTTCTGCCACCGCCATACTGCCCCGATTCTTCCTTCCCGCCTAGCCGTAGCCACGCTCTCTGAAGAACGTGACGGTACGCGGCGGAGTTCCCCCTCCGTACTAGTGTTTGCCCTGCAGGCTCATGCGCCCCAAGGAGGAAGTCATCGACGCGGTCGAGGCCACCCTGGCCTACGTGGAGCAATACCTCCCGGAGGACGAGCCGCTGCGCGAGGCCCGGCAGCGCGGTATGGACGTCGGGGCCACTCCGATCGGCCCGGCGGGCGGTGCGGCCCTGCGGTTCCTCGCGACCGCGATCAGCGCGCGCACGGTCGTGGAGATCGGCTCCGGGTGCGGAGTGTCCGGCATCTGGCTGCTGCGCGGCATGCGCTCCGACGGGGTGCTCACCAGCGTCGACGTCGAGCCGGAGAACCAGCGGCTGGCCCGCGAGGCGTACGCCGCCGCCGGTTTCCCGACCTCGCGGGCGCGGCTGATCGCCGGCCGTGCCCTCGACGTGCTGCCACGTCTCACCGACGGCGCGTACGACATGGTGTTCTGCGACGCCGTCAAGCAGGAGTACCCCGACTATCTCGGCGAGGCGCTGCGGCTGCTGCGGCCCGGCGGCGTCGTCGCGTTCGACAACGCCCTGTGGCACGACCGCGTCGCCGACCGGGCCAACCGCGACCCGGACACCGTGGCGATCCGCAATCTCGGCCGGCTGGTCCGCGAGGACGATCGTCTCGTTCCCGCGCTGCTGCCGGTCGGCGACGGCCTCCTCGCCGCCGTGAAGAGCCGGTGACGACGGCGCCGCGAGGCGCGTTCTGGGCGCCGCGCAGCCGGACAAAGACCCACCGGACACCCCCTAGGTGACGCCGTGACGGCGGTGCGGCGGCGTACGGCGACGCAGGACGTGGCCGCGGCAGCCCGGGTCACGGTCCTGCTCGCGGTATCGGTGGCGTTCGTGGCCGGCGGCGCGCGGGGCCTGCCCGCCTTCGGCGGCGTCCTCTTCCTGATCGTCGGCGCGTCGGGGATCGCGCTGTTCGGGGGGCGGCTCGTGCTGTCGGTCGGACGGGTCGCCGGCCGCCGGCCCGTCCTGGAGTTGGACGAGCGCGAGGTGCGGCTGCCGGCGGCGTGGCCCCGGTCCCGCGCCGATGACCGTCGGCTCGCGTGGCCGGAGGTGGCCTCGGTGGTGCTCTGGAGCCAGGCGGCGCTGCGGGGCCGCCGCCTGCGGTCGGTCGAGCAGCTGACCTTCCTTCCCACGGCCGAGCGTGCCGAGGGCTCCCCACCCCCGCCGAGTGCGGAACTGCTGGCCATGGGACTGGACGACGTGCCCGGAGTGGCGACCCTCCACTGGTCGATCGAGGTCTCGCCGGGCTGGGACACCGATCTGGCGACGATCTTCGCCGAGATCCACCGTCGCGGCGTCCCCACCGCCGACGTCCGGTCGCGGTGAACACCACGGCGGTACGCTCCCGTCGGCAGGGATGCGCGACCGCGTCATCCCGGGAGGGTTGGCATGGCCGGTGCTCCTCACCCCGACCCGGACGTCTCGATCATCGTCGTGACCTACCGCAGCACCGCGTACATCGGCGAATGCGCGGAGGCCGTACGGAAGGCGTCGGCCGGCGTTTCCGCCGAGTTCATCATTGTGGACAACGCCTCGGGCGATGGCACGGCGGACGCGGCCCGTGCCGCGGCGCCGGACGCGCAGGTCGTCGAGAACGACCGTAACGGCGGGTTCGCCCACGGCTGCCACGCCGGCGTCGCCCGGGCGCGCGGCCGGCTGCTGCTGTTCGTCAACCCCGACGCCGTACCGGCCCCGGGAAGCGTCGCGGCCCTCCTCGCGTGCGCGCGCCGTAATCCCCGAGCGGGGATCGTCGGCGGCCGGAGCGTGCTCGAGGACGGCACGCCGGACCCGCGTTCCTGGTGGGGCCGCCCGACGTTCTGGTCCACGCTGTGCTTCGCGCTCCTTCTCGGCTCGGCCTTCCCGGGCAGTCGCGTGTTCGATCCCGAGGCGCCCGGCCCCTGGACGGACGAGGAGCGGCAGGTGCCGATCGTCACCGGCGGATTCATGCTCGTCGACCGCGCTCTCTGGGATGAGCTCGGCGGTTTCGATCAGTCGATCTTCATGTACGGCGAGGACGCCGACCTGTGCCTGCGGGCGCGGAAGGCCGGTTTCCGGCCGATGGTGACCGCGCGCGCCGAGTACCGGCACGAGGTCGGCGCCTCGTCGTCGAGCGTGCGCAAGCTCGTCCTGCTGTTCACCGGGAAGGTCACCGTGCTGCGGCGCCACCTGCCGTACGGGCGGCGCGGCGCGGGCGTACGCCTCCTGACGCTCGGCGTCCTCCTGCGCGCGCTGCTGGGTCGCCTGGTCTCCGCGCGGCCGCAGCGGCAGGGCCGCCCGACGGCCACCGGCGCGGACTGGCGGGGGCTGTGGGCGGCGCGACGCGAATGGACCGCCGGATGGCCCGTTTCACGGTCCCGCTCGTAGCGACGCGCAGCCGGATCGCGGACCTGGGGCCTGTCTCAAAGCCCCGCTGTCCTACTGCGCGGCGACTTCGAGACAGGCACCGGGAGACGTCCCTATGCCCGGCTGCTCTCGTCGCGCTGCCAGGTGGCGGCGCCGGACCGCCGGGCTTGCCACCGGGCGAGCAGCGTCACGGTGAGGAAGAGGGCGAGGCGCGGCAGGAGACGCGGATCCCGTGACGCCATCGCCGCCAGGTCGCCTACGCTCGTCCGCGCGGAGCCGCCTGCCTGGCCGAGTGCCGCCTCCTCGAGCTGCGCGACACCGGTGACGGCGCGGGTCCGGCGGCGCAGCAGGTCCCCCCACGTGCGCGGCGGGTGGATCAGCACGCGGGCGGCTTCGACGACGGCGCGCTCGTCCGCGGCGAACGCGAGGGAGGCGGCGAGGTCGTCGGCGATGACGCCCGGCAGCCGCGCCAGGCGCGCGTGCCCGTCGGCGCTGACCGCGATGACGCCGCGGCCGAAGAGCCCGCGCCGCACCTCCGGGAGCCGGGTCCAGACGTCGTAGTACCAGCGGACCGGCCACGGCCGTCGTGTCATGTCCAGATCGCGCGTGGGTGCCGCCGCGAGCACGCCCGGCCGGTCGAGAGCGGCCGCCAGGGCCCGCACGTCATCGGCTCCCAGCTCGACGTCGGCGTCGACGTACACCCTGGGGAACCTGCGGGCCGCGCGGTCGCCGAGACGCAGTGCCTCCGCCTTGGACGCCTCCGGCGACGTGACCACCCGCACGCCGAAGGACGCGGCGACCTCCGCGGTGCCGTCGGTGCAGCCATTGGGCACGACGACGATGTCGAACCCGGAGCCCGCGAGGCGCGCGAGTAACCGACCGATGACCCGCGCCTCGTCGTGCGCGGGGATGACGACGCTCACCACACGAGCGATTATGGCGCGCATGAGTCGCATTCACCCAGGGGCCGACGTAGACGGCACGGCGCACATCGGTGCGGACACGACGATCTGGCACCTCGCCCAGATCCGCGAGGACGCTCGCCTCGGCCAGGGCTGCATCGTCGGCCGGGGCGCGTATGTCGGGCCGGGCGTGCGTATCGGCGACCGCGTCAAGCTGCAGAATTACGCACTCGTTTACGAACCGGCGGAGCTGGAGGACGGGGTCTTCATCGGGCCCGCCGCCGTCCTGACCAATGATCCCTACCCTCGTTCGACCGGCGTGGACGGCAGGCTCAAGCGCCCGGACGACTGGGAGGCACGCGGAGTGATCGTCAAGGAGGGCGCCGCCGTCGGCGCGCGGGCGGTCGTCGTGGCGGGCCGGACCATCGGCCGGTGGGCGCTGGTCGCGGCGGGCGCGGTCGTGACACGGGACGTCGCCGACTTCGCGCTGGTGGCGGGCGTGCCCGCGCGCCGGATCGGCTGGGTCGGGCACGCCGGCGAGCCCTTGGAGGACGAAGGCGGCGGGCGCTGGCGGTGCCCGCGTACGGGCGATCGCTACACGGAGAGCGGCGGACGCCTCAGCCCGGCGGGAGGATGACCCGACGCTTCGCTGCGTCAAGGCCGAATGCGGACAACCCAGACCTCGCTTTCCACCGTATATTCGGAGTCGCATTGCCGAGGAGCTTCATTTGTCGATCTGACCGCGCGGCGCTAGCGGACGCGGGTTTCGGGGGTTGAGGAATCCGTTTTTTGGCTTCCGCTCAGCCGGGGGAAATCATGGCCAGTGCAGGGTTGAGGCTGTTAGTCAGAGGGCTGCTCCTCGCGGCCGCGGTGTTTCTCATCATGGCGATTGCCGGCTCGAGGGCGCACGCCGCCGGCCCGTGCGATTCCACCGGAAATCTCGTGGCCTGCGAGAATACGAAACAAGGGTCGCCGAGCACGGAGTGGGACAAGATCTCCGGCGGCGGCCAGACGATCGAGGGCTACGCCGCCGAATTCAGCGTGAACGCCGGGGAGACCGTGCACTTCAAGGTCAATACCCCGGCCCGGAGCTATTCGATCGACATCTATCGGATGGGCTACTACGGCGGCGACGGCGCCCGGAAGATCGCCAGCATCACCCCGTCGGCCTCCCTCCCGCAGTCGCAGCCATCGTGTCTCAGCGACGACGCCACCGGGCTGATCGACTGCGGCGACTGGAAGGTCTCGGCGAGCTGGCCGGTACCGGCCACCGCCGTCTCGGGGATCTACTTCGCGCACATCTCCCGCACCGACGGGACCGACGACGACAACCACATCGTGTTCGTGGTCCGCAACGACGCCAGCCACTCGGACGTGGTCTTCAAGACCTCCGACACCACTTGGCAGGCGTACAACAGCTGGGGCGGCAACAGCCTCTACGCCGGCGACAGCACGGCCGCGCCGGGCCGGGCGGTCAAGGTCAGCTACAACCGGCCTTTCAACACGCGCGAGTCGACCCCCTGGGGCCGTGACTTCGTCTTCGCCAATGAGTACCCGATGGTGCGGTTCCTCGAGGCCCAGGGGTACGACGTCACCTATCTGAGCAGCGTCGACGCCGACCAGCGCGGCTCGCTCCTCAAGAACCACAAGGTCTTCCTGTCCGTCGGGCACGACGAGTACTGGTCCGCCGCCGAGCGCGCCAACGTCGAGGCCGCCCGGGACACGGGTGTGAACCTCGGGTTCTTCAGCGGCAACTCGGTGTTCTGGAAGACCCGCTGGGAACCGAGCGCCGACGGCACCTCGACGCCGTACCGCACGCTGGTGACGTACAAGTCGACGAGGGACAACCGGCAGACCGATCCCACCGGAACCTGGACGGGCAGCTGGCGGGATCCGCGGTTCAGCCCGCCCGCCGACGGCGGCCGCCCGGAGAACGGCCTGATGGGCACGATCTGGACGGTCAACTGCTGCGGCGTGGCCATGAAGGTGCCGGCGGCCGACGGGAAGATGCGGTTCTGGCGGAACACCCCGGCCGGAAGCCAGTCCTCGGGCGCGACCCTGACCATGCCCGACCTGACGCTCGGCTACGAGTGGGACGAGGACCTGGACAACGGGTTCCGGCCGGCGGGGCTCATCGACATGTCCTCCACGACGGCCGACATACCCGAGAAGCTCGTCGACTTCGGCACCAACGTCGCCCCGGGGACCGCCACCCATCACCTGACGCTCTATCGCGCGCCGAGCGGCGCGCTCGTCTTCGGCGGCGGGACCGTGCAGTGGTCGTGGGGGCTGGACGCCGTCCACGACGGCCCCGACGGCGCGCCCACGGCCCCGGACCCGAGCATGCGGCAGGCCACGATCAACCTGCTGGCCGACATGAACGTCCAGCCGCTGACGCCGCAGAGCGACCTGAAGGCGGCCACGGCCTCCACCGACCACACGGCGCCGACCTCGACGGTCACCTCTCCGGCCGCGGACGCGAGCATCACCAACGGCAAGACCGTCACGATCAGCGGCACCGCCTCCGACGTCGGCGGGCAGGTGGGCGGTGTCGAGGTGTCCACCGACGGCGGGACGACCTGGCATCCCGCGACCGGCCGCGCCACCTGGACCTACTCGTGGGACGCGACCGGCGCCGGCCCGGTGACGATCAGGACGCGCGCGACCGATGACAGCGGCAACATCGAGACGCCGGGCTCCGGGCGCACCGTCAACGTCTCGTGCCCCTGCGGGCTCTTCGGGCAGTCGGCCGTTCCGGCGAACCCGGCGGAGAGCGACGCGACGCCGCTCGAGGCGGGCGTCAAGTTCCGCGCGAGCGTCGACGGCTGGGTCACGGGCGTGCGCTTCTACAAGGGCACCGGCAACACCGGCACGCACACCGGCAGCCTGTGGACGGCCGACGGCACCCACCTCGCGACGGCGACGTTCGCGAACGAGACGTCGACCGGCTGGCAGTCCGTCTCCTTCCCGGTGCCGGTCCACGTCACCGCCGGCACGACCTATGTCGCGTCGTACTTCGCACCGGCCGGGCACTACGCCGCGGACGCCGCGTACTTCGCCTACCGGCCCACGAACTCTCCGCCGCTCACCGGCCTGCAGGCGGGCACGGACGGCGGCAACGGCGTCTACCACGCCGGCGGGGCCGGCTTCCCCACGGACACCTACAACGGCGGCAACTACTGGGTCGACGTCGCGTTCGCCACCGTCGAGCCGCCGGACACGACGGCCCCCGCAGTGATCGACTCGACGCCCTACGCGGGCTCCTCCAGCGTGCCGACGGCCGTCCTGCCGTCGGTCACGTTCGGCGAGCCGGTGCGGACCGGGTCGGCGTCGTTCACCCTCAAGGACTCCGGCGGCACCGCCGTGGCCGGCAGCGCGTCCCTCGACTCCGCGGGCACCGGCCTCACCTTCCTGCCGACCGGCCCGCTGCCGGGCGGAACGACCTTCACGGCGACCGTCACCGGAGCCAAGGACGCCGCCGGGAACACGATGACGTCCTTCTCGTACTCGTTCACGACCGCCAAACCGCGGCCGGCGGCGGGACAGTGCCCGTGCAGCATCTGGGCCGATGACACCGTGCCGTCCGTCGAGGGCATGAACGACCCGAACGCGCTGGAGCTCGGGGTCAAGTTCACCCCGGACACGAACGGCTTCGTCAGCGGGATCCGTTTCTACAAGGGGCGCAACAACACGGGAACCCACACCGGCACGCTCTGGACCGCGGGCGGCACCCAGCTCGCCACAGCGACGTTCTCGAGCGAGTCGACGCTCGGCTGGCAGGAGGTCCGCTTCTCCTCGCCGGTGGCGGTGACGGCGGGTACCACGTACGTCGCGTCGTACCACACGGCGACCGGCTGGTTCTCCGCCGACAGCGGCGGCCTGAGCCGCGCGGTCGACGACCCGCCGCTGCACACCATCGCCGACGGCGCCGACGGCGTGTTCGCCTACGGCGCCCACGCCTTCCCCAGCCAGAGCTACAACACTTCCAACTACTGGGTGGACGTCGTCTTCACCCTGCCGCCCGACACCACACCCCCGGCGGTCGCGTCGACGAACCCCTCGAACAACGCGACGAGCGTCCCGGCGGGCGCCACGGTGAAGGTCGCCTTCAACGAGGCCGTGCAGCCCTCGTCACCGGCGTTCACGCTGAAGAATCCCGGGGGCACCGCGATCGCCGGCAGCACCGCGTTCGACAGCGCGTCCAGGGTCCTCACGTTCACGCCGTCGAGCCCGCTCGCCGTGGGCACGAAGTACACCGCGAGCGTCAGCGGGGCGAAGGACACCGCCGGCAACGCGATGCAGGGCACGACCACGTGGTCGTTCACCACGAGCGGATCGTGTCCCTGCACGCTCTTCCCGAGCGACGCCGCGCCCGTCACGGCCGCGGCCGGCGACTCCGGCTCGGTCGAGCTGGGCGTCGAATTCACCCCGGACACCGCCGGATGGATCTCCGGGGTGCGCTTCTACAAGGGGGCCGGCAACACCGGCACGCACACCGGCAGCCTCTGGACCACGGGCGGCACCCGGCTGGCCACCGGCACCTTCAGCGGCGAGACGGCGTCGGGCTGGCAGACCCTGGCGTTCTCCGGCCCGGTGCAGGTCACGGCCGGCACGACGTACGTCGCCTCGTACCACGCGCCGAACGGCCACTACGCGGCGGACGGCGGCTACTTCTGGAACGCCCTGGACAACGCGCCGCTGCACGCCCCCACGAGCGCCGCGTCGGGTGGCAACGGCCGCTACGCCTACGCCTCGGGCACACGCTTCCCGAACGAGTCCTACGGCGCGTCGAACTACTGGGTCGATCCGATCTTCTCGACCGCCCAGCCGGGCGATGTCACGCCGCCGACCGTCGAGACGGCGAACCCGGTCGGCGGGCAGACGAGCGTGCCGCCCGGCACCGGCATCTCCGCCGCGTTCGACGAGGCGGTGCAGGGCGGCACCGTCCAGTTCACGGTCACCCCGTCCGTGACCGGCTCCGTGACGTACGACTCCGCGACCAGGACCGCCACCTTCCAGCCGTCCGCCGCCCTGGCCTGGAACACCGCGTACACCGTGAAGGTCACCGGCGCCAAGGACGTCGCCGGCAACACGATGGCGGCCGCGTACACCTGGTCCTTCACCACCGCGCGGCAGCCGGCCACCCCGGGCGTGTGCCCGTGCTCGATCTGGGCCGACAGCGCGATCCCGCAGGTCACGGGCGTGGACGACCCGAACTCGGTGGAGCTGGGCGTCAGGTTCACCTCCGACACCGCCGGATGGGTCACCGGCGTCCGGTTCTACAAGGGGCCCGCCAACACCGGCACGCACACCGGCACCCTGTGGACGGCCGACGGCACCCGGCTGGCCACCGTGACGTTCTCCGGCGAGTCGGCGGCGGGCTGGCAGGAGGCGCGCTTCTCCACCGCGATCTCCGTCTCCGCGAACACGACCTACGTGGTGTCCTACCTCGCGCCGAACGGCCACTACGCGGCCGACTCCAGCGCGTTCTCCGGGGCAGGCGTCGACGCCCCGCCGCTGCACGCCCTGCGGTCCGGCGGCCTCTACGGGTACGGCGCCGGCGGCTTCCCGACGAACGCGAGCACCGCGAACTACTGGGTCGACGTCGTCTTCACCACGACTGCACCGGCGACGGCGCTGCTGGCCGGCGGGCCGAAGAACAGCCCGTCGCCGACGCCCACGCCGACGCCATCGACGCCACCGTCGACCACACCCCGCGAAGGAGAACACCGTTGACGGACGCAGTGGGACTGGCGGTCATCGGGGCCGGCTACTGGGGGCCGAATCTCGTGCGGACCGCTCAGGCGACCCCGGCTCTGCGGCTGGAGTGGCTGTGCGACCTGGACGAGGAGCGGGCCCGCGCCGTGCTCGGGGCCTACACGACGGTCCGGGCCACGACGTCCTACGAAGCGGTCTTAGCCGATCCCGCGGTCGACGCGGTCGCGATCGCGACGCCGGCGGCCACCCACTTCGATCTCGTACGGTCGGCGCTCGAAGCCGGCAAGCACGTGCTGGTCGAGAAGCCCCTCACGATGTCGGCCGCCGAGGGCCGCAAGCTCGTCGACCTGGCCGACCGGACCGGCCGCGTGCTCATGTGCGACCACACCTACTGCTACACCCCGGCGGTCCGCCGGATCCGCGAGCTGATCCATGGCGGTGAGCTCGGCGACGTGCAGTTCGTCGACTCCGTCCGCATCAACCTCGGGCTGGTGCAGTCCGACATCGACGTGCTGTGGGACCTCGCGCCGCACGACCTGTCGATCCTCGACTTCGTGCTCCCGGAGCGGGTCACCGCCGTCGCCGCCCACGGCAGCGACCCCATCGACGCCGGCCGCGCCTGCGTGGCGCACCTGACGCTGTGGCTGACGTCGGGGGCGATGGCCCACGTCCACGTCAACTGGCTCAGCCCGACCAAGATCCGCACGACCGTGATCGGCGGGTCCCGGCGCACGGTCGTCTGGGACGACCTGGACCCGCTGCGCCGGGTCTCGGTGCACGACCGGGGCGTGGACCGCGTCCCCCAGGGGCCCGACCAGCGCCGGGAGGCGCTGATCTCCTACCGGCTGGGCGACATCCACGTTCCCGCCCTGCCGGAACAGGAGGCGTTGCGCGGGGTGATGGCCGAGTTCGCCGCCGCCATCACCGAGTCCCGGCCGGCGCTCACCGACGGCCGCGCCGGCCTCCGCGTGATCACTCTGCTGGAGGCGGCGTCGCGCAGCATCGCGAACGGCGGCGCGACCATCTCGACGAAGGAGAACGCGTGATCGAAGGTAGCCGCTGTCTCGTCACCGGCGGGGCCGGCACGATCGGCTCGACCATCGTCGACCAGCTCGTCGCCGCGGGCTGCGCGGACGTCATCGTCCTGGACAACTTCGTCCGCGGCCGACCGGAGAACCTTTCCTGCGCACGGGAGAGCGGCCGGGTACGCGTGGTCGACGGCGACATCCGTGACGGCGCGCTCGTACGGTCGCTGCTCGACGGCGTGGACGTGGTCTTCCACCAGGCCGCAATCCGCATCACCCAGTGCGCGGAGGAGCCACGGCTCGCGCTGCAGGTCCTCGTCGACGGCACCTACGAGGTGGTCGAGGCGGCGGCCGAGCGCGGGGTGCGCAAGGTCGTCGCGGCCTCCTCGGCGTCCGTGTACGGCCTCGCGGAGGAGTTCCCCACGCCGGAGCGCCACCACCCGTACGCCAACGACACGCTGTACGGCGCGGCGAAGACGTTCAACGAGGGGCTGCTGCGCAGCTTCCACGCGACGCACGGCCTCGACTACGTGGCCCTGCGCTACTTCAACGTGTACGGCCCGCGGATGGACATCCACGGCCTCTACACCGAGGTGCTGATCCGCTGGATGGAGCGCATCGAGTCCGGCCGGCCGCCGCTCATTCTCGGCGACGGCGCCCAGACCATGGACTTCGTCTTCACCGAGGACATCGCGCGGGCGAACCTCCTGGCAGCCGAGAGCGACGTCACCGACGACGTGTTCAACATCGGCAGCCGCACCGAGACCAGCCTGCGCGAGCTGGCCGAGGCGCTGCTGCGGGCGATGGACGCGGACCTCGGG
The DNA here is from genome assembly GCF_024055795.1 of Actinoallomurus purpureus. Classification (GTDB taxonomy): domain Bacteria; phylum Actinomycetota; class Actinomycetes; order Streptosporangiales; family Streptosporangiaceae; genus Actinoallomurus; species Actinoallomurus purpureus. The sequence goes on from NZ_JAMXMY010000020.1 coordinate 156,613, forward strand.
CTCGAGTTCGGCCCGGCCCGGACCGTCAACGCGGTGACCCGGCGTCTCGCGGACGTGTCGAAGGCCGAGGAACGCCTCGGCTGGAAGGCCGAGATCGGCCTGGACGAGGGCCTGCGCCGGCTCGTTCGCTGGTGGCGGTCCCAGCGGTGAAGGAGTCGGACGCGGGTGTGCGGGCATCCGGCACCGTGAGCGCCTCGTGAACCTGGTCGTCTACTTCGGGGGCACGGGCTATGACGGGGTGGCGGGCACGGACCGGCGCATGGCGGATGGCCTCGCAGCCCTGACGCCCGTCCTCTACGTCGACCCGCCGCGCTCGGTACTGACCCCCTTGGTCCACCCGCACCTCGCGGCGTCGCTGCGCGGTCCGGCGTTGCGCGAGGTACGCGCGGGCCTGTGGTGGCTCACCCCACGGGTGCTGCCCGGCGCCCAGCGCCCCGGCATGCGCCCCGTCACCGACGCGCTCATCCGCCGGGCGGCCCGTCGTGCCGCCGCCGGGCTCGGGATGCGCGTGCCGGCCGTGGTCGTCGCGGGTCCCGGCGATCTGCTCGGCGCCGTGCCGGGTGCGCGCGCCGTGTACTACGCCACCGACGACCTCGTGGCGGGCGCGACGCTGCTGGGCCATTCGGCGCGGCACCTGCGGGCGGCGCAGGCCCGGCAGCTCGCCCGCGCCGACGCGGTCGCGGTCGTCTCGCCCGTGCTGCGGGAGAGGTTCGCAGGGGCAGTGGTGATCCCGAACGGCTGCACTCCCGTCGACGCCGACGCGGCGCCGTGGCCCGACGACGTGCCCGGGTCCTTCGCCGGTCCTGTCGCCGGGTTCGTCGGGCACATCAACGCGCGGATCGACCTCACGCTCCTGGAGGCCGTCGCGGGCTCCGGCCGCCCGCTGCTGCTCGTCGGCCCGCACGACCCGTCGTACGAGCCGGCGCGCTTCGCGGCCTTGGTCGCGCGGGCGAACGTGTGCTGGACGGGGCGCAAGCCCGTCGAGGAGCTGGCGTCGTACCTGAGGGTCATCGACGTGGGCCTCACGCCGTACGCGACCAGCGACTTCAACCGTGCCAGCTTCCCGATCAAGACTCTCGACTACCTCGCCGCCGGCCGTGGCGTGGTCTCGACCGACCTGCCGGCGACGGCATGGCTCGGCACGGACCTCGTGCGCACGGCTGCCCGTGACGGCTTCGCGGCCGCCGTCGAGGAGGAGCTCGCGACACCCCGGACACCGGAGCTCCAGGCGCGGCGACGCGGCTTCGCGGAACGGCACACCTGGTCCCGGCGGGCTCGCGACCTCGCCGCCCTGCTCGAATTGGAGGACGCATGATCCCGGTGATCAGGCCCGTGCTGGGCGATGAGGAGGCTGCGGCCGCCGCCGAGGCCGTACGGTCGGGCTGGGTGGCGCAGGGGCCACGGGTCGCGGAGTTCGAGCGCGCGTTCGCCGGCCGCGTCGGCGCCGGCCACGGCGTGGCCACGTCATCGTGCACGACCGCACTGCATCTGGCGCTCCTCCTCGTGGGCGTGGGTGCCGGCGACGAGGTCGTCGTGCCGTCGCTGTCGTTCATCGCGACCGCGAACGCCGTGCGGTACTGCGGCGCCACCCCGGTCTTCGCCGACGTCGACGCGACCACCGGCAACGTCACCGCCAAGACCGTCGAGACGGCGATCAACGCACGGACCCGCGCGGTGATCGCCGTGGACCAGGCCGGGATCCCGTGCGACCTCGACGAGATCACCGCGCTCGGCGTCCCGGTGATCGAGGACGCGGCCTGCGCGGCGGGCTCGACCTATCGCGGCAGGCCGGTCGGCGCGGGGGCCGAGGTCGCCGCATGGTCCTTCCACCCGCGCAAGCTGATCACGACCGGCGAGGGCGGCATGCTCACCACGCGCTCCGGCGACTGGGCACGGCGGGCGCGGCGGCTTCGCGAGCACGGGATGAGCGTGAGCGCCGCCGAGCGGCACGCCAGCCGCACGGCCGTCGTCGAGGAGTACTCCGAAACGGGCTTCAACTACCGGATGACCGACATCCAGGCGGCGATCGGGCTCGTCCAGCTGAAGCGTCTCGACGAGATCATCGCGCGCCGGCGTGCCCTGGCCGCGCGGTACCAGAGGCTGCTGCCCGGCTTCGAGACGGCACGCGACCCGGCGTACGGCGAGACCAACTACCAGTCGTTCTGGATCGTGCTGCCCGACGACCACCCCATCGGCCGCGACGCCCTCCTGGCGCGGCTCGCCGAAGAGGGGATCTCGGCCCGGCGCGGCATCATGGCCGCCCATCTCGAGCCCGCCTACGCCGGTACGCCCGCCGACCTCCCGGTGACCGAACGGCTGACGCGGCGTTCCCTGATCCTTCCGCTGTTCCACGAGATGACCGATGCCGAGCAGGACCGGGTCGTCTCCGTCATCGCGGAGGCGCGGTGAGAATCCTGGTCTACCCGCACGCGATGGAGATCGGCGGCAGCCAGCTGAACGCGATCGAGCTGGCCGCCGCGGTCCGGGACCTCGGCCACGAGGTCGCCGTGATCGCCGAACCGGGCCCGCTGGTCGAGCGGGTGACCTCGCTCGGCCTCGAACACCTGCCCCTGGACGCCGGCCGGCGACGGCCCTCCCCGGCGACCGTACGGCTCCTGCGCCGGCTGATCGCCGAACGCGGGTACGACGTCGTCCACGGGTACGAGTGGCCACCCGGGATCGAGGCGTACTACGCGGCGGGCCGGCGGGCGGCGGCCGTGTGCACGGTGATGTCGATGTCCGTCGCGCCCTTCCTTCCGGCGTCGCTGCCGCTCGTGGTGGGCACGCACGAGCTCCGCGAACGCACGGCCGAGGGACGGCCGGGCCCGGTCCATCTCATCGAGCCGCCGATCGACGTGGACGCCAACGCGCCGGGGCACCCATCCCACGAGTTCAGGGCACGGTTCGCGCTCGATGAGGACCACTTCGACGTGGTGGTCGTCGGTCGCCTCGTCCAGGAGCTCAAGCTCGAAGGGGTGCTCACGGCCGTCGACGTCGTCGGCGAGCTCGGCCGGGAACTGCCGATCCGGCTCGTCATCGTCGGCGACGGCCCGGCCCGGCCGGCCGTCGAGGCCCGCGCGGCGCAGATCAACGCGGCTCTCGGCCGCCGCGCCGTCGTCCTCACCGGGCGGCTCGACGATCCCCGTCCCGCGTACGCCGCGGCCTCGGTCGCGCTGGCGATGGGCGGCTCGGCGCTGCGGGCGCTCGCGTTCGGCCGCCCGCTGATCGTCCAGGGCGAGCGGGGGTTCTTCGAGCTGCTGACGCCGGAGTCGTGCGGCCTGTTCCTGAAGCAGGGCTGGTACGGCCTCGGCGACGGGCAGGGGGCCGTGCGGCTTGCGACGATCCTGCGCGAGCTGGTCGCCCGCCCGGACAGGGGCGCCGAACTGGGCGCGTATGGCCGGGATCTGGTCGTCGAGCGGTTCGGGCTCCGGCGGGCGGCGCGCGTTCAGGAGGAGATCTACCGCGACGCGCTGGCCTGGCGCTCTCCCGCCGGTGAGCCGGCGAGCACCGCCGGGCGGGTGCTGGCGTACAAGCTCCGCCGCCGCTACCGGCGGCTGCGCGGCACGGCCGCGCGCGACGACTTCAACGCGGTCGCGGGGAGCGGGCAGGGTTCGCGACCGGTGAGCCGCCCCATGGGCTCGCGATGACGCTGTTCCGGCAGGCGTCCCGCGCCCTCGGATGGAGCTTCCTCAACACCGTGCTGGGGCGGTTCGGCACGCTCGCCATCGGCATCCTGCTGGCCCGGGTCCTCGGCCCGGCGGAGTTCGGTGTCTTCGCGGTCGCGATGGTGGCGCTTCTCGCGGTGCTGAGCTTCAACGAGCTCGGCGTGAGCCTGGCGGTCGTACGCTGGCCCGGCGAGCCACGGGAGATCGCGCCGACCGTGGCGACCATCTCTGTGATCTCCAGCGGGCTGGTCTACGCGGGCTGCTTCGCCGGGGCGCCCGCCTTCGCGGCGGCGATGGGCGCGCCCGCGGCCACCGGAGTCATCCGGCTGCTCACGCTCAGCGTGCTGATCGACGGCCTGGTCGCCACCCCGGCGGCCATGCTGCAGCGGGCCTTCCGCCAGGACCGCAAGATGATCGCCGACCAGGTCAACAGCTGGGGCGGGGCGGCCGTGTCCGTCGCGCTCGCCCTCACCGGCTGGGGGGCGATGAGCCTGGCGATCGGGCGGCTGGCGGGCGCCGTCGGCTCGGGCGTGCTGCTGGTGGCCTTCTCCCCGGAGCCGCCGCGGTTCGGCTTCGACCGCGCGGTGGCGCGGCGGCTGCTGCGGTTCGGCCTGCCGCTCGCCGGGTCGAGCGTCGTCGTCTTCGCGGTGGGCGGCGTGGACCAGTTCGTGGTCGGCGACGTGCTCGGCGCCACCGCGCTCGGCTTCTACGTGCTGGCCTTCAACCTGTCGAACTGGCCGGTGGGCATGTTCTCCCAACCGGTCCGCAGCGTCGCACCGGCGGCCTTCGCCCGCCTCCAGCACGACGTCCCGGCGATGCGGCGCACGTTCCTGTCCACCGCGGGGCTGCTCACCGCGGTGACCCTACCGGTGTGCCTGCTCCTCGGTGGGGCGGCCGGGCCGCTGGTCCGCTTCGTGTACGGGACCCGGTGGGAACCCGCTGCCGCGGCCCTGTTCTGGCTGGCGCTGCTCGGCGGGCTCCGGATCCTCTTCGAACTGATGTACGACTATTTCGTCGTCCTCACCCGTACCCGCGCGGTATTCACGATCCAGGTCATCTGGCTGTCCGTCCTGGTGCCGGCGCTGGTCATCGGCGCGCGGCTGGACGGCATCGCCGGGGTCGCCGCCGCGCACGCCGCCGTCGCCGCGCTCGTGCCGCTGCCGCTGTACCTGGTGCAGCTGCGCCGGGTGGGCATCGGCGTCCGCGCCGTCGGTGCCCGCGTCGCGCCGGCGGTGCTGGTCGCCTCGGTGGTCGGGCCGGCCGCCGTCCTGGTCCACCGCGCGATCCCATTCGACCTGCTCGCCCTCGCCGTCGCCGGCATCATCGCGGTCGCCGCGATCGGTCTGCTGGTCTACCGGATGCGGGGCGTGCTCAGGGAGCTGCGAGGAGCCGAACATGCGTGATCTGGTGATCGTCGGTGCGGGCGGCTTCGGGCGCGAGACCGCGCAGCTCGCCGGCGAACGGCTGCTGGGCTTCCTGGACGACGATCCGGCCAAGCAGGGTACGGACGTCGACGGCGCTCTGGTGCTCGGCGGGACCAAGGAGGTCCCGCCCGGCGCCCAGGTCGTTGTGTGCCTCGGGAGCCCGCGCGACAACCGTGTCCGGGCGCGCCTCGTCGACCGGCTCGACCTGCCGCCCGAGCGCTACGCCACCCTCGTGCACCCGACCGCCTGGGTGTCGGCGTCGTCGCGGGTCGGCCCGGGCTCGGTGCTGCTCGCGCAGGTCGTGCTCACCGCGTCGGTGCGGGTCGGCGCGCATGTCGCGATCATGCCGCACGTCACCCTGACGCACGATGACGTCGTGGCGGACTTCGTCACCATCGCCTCGGGAGTCCGGCTCGCCGGAGGCGTGCACGTGGGGCGAGGCGCCTACCTGGGCGCCGGCGCGCTCGTACGGGAGGGCCGCACGATCGGTCCGGGCGCCCTGCTCGGCATGGGCGCGGTCGTCACGCGCGACGTACCGGCCGGAGAGGTCTGGGCCGGCAATCCGGCGCGCTACCTGCGCCACGTCTCCGAGGAGCACCGCCATGCCTGACGTTCCCTTCGTCGACCTCGCCGCCGCGCACGCCGAAGTCGCACGCGAGATCCGGGCGGGCTTCGACCGGGTGCTCGACACCACCGCATTCGTCCAGGGCCCCGACGTCGGCGCCTTCGAGCGGGAGTACGCCGCCTTCTCCGGCGCGGGCCACTGCATCGGCGTCGCCAACGGCACCGACGCGCTCGAGCTCGCGCTCCGCGCGCTGGGGTGCGGGCCGGGCCGCGAGGTCGTCCTCCCGGCGAACACGTTCGTGGCGACCGCCGAGGCGGTCGTCCGGACCGGCGCGCGGCCTGTCCTCGTCGACGTCGACCCCGATCATCTGCTGCTCGAACCCCGCCTGCTGCGCTCGGCGATCGGGCCGCGGACGGCCGCGATCGTGCCGGTGCACCTGTACGGCCAGCTGCCGCCGATGGCCGCCATCGCGGCGCACGGGATCCCCGTCGTGGAGGACGCGGCCCAGTCCCAGGGGGCGTCGCAGGACGGCCGCGGCCTCTTCGGCCGGCTCGCCGCGACCAGCTTCTACCCCGGCAAGAACCTCGGCGCGTACGGCGACGCGGGAGCCGTGCTCACCGACTCCGCCGAACTGGCCCGCAAGGTGCGGCTCCTCGGCGACCACGGCAGCGAGGTGAAGTACCGCCACGAGACGCTCGGCTTCAACTCGCGCCTGGACACCCTGCAGGCGGTCGTGCTGCGCGCGAAACTGCGCCGCCTCGCGGACTGGAACGGGCGCCGCCGCGTCGCCGCAGCGCGCTACGCCGCGCTGCTGGACGGCCTTCCCGACGTCACGCTGCCCGCCGAGGCCACCGGCAACATGCACGTCTGGCACCTGTACGTCATCCGAGTGCCCCGCCGCGACGAGGTGGCGCAGGCCCTGGCCGGAATGGGGATCCGGACCGGCATCCACTACCCCGTGCCGATCCACCTGCAGCCGGCCTTCCGCGACCTGGGACACGCCCCCGGAGACTTCCCCGTCACCGAGACGGCGGCGACGGAGATCCTCTCGTTGCCGATGTTCCCGCACATCACCGAGGAGCAGCAGGCCCACGTCGCCACCGCCCTCCGCAAGGCCCTCTAGCTTGATCTTTAACCCATCCGGCGTGTCTCACGGCGCGGGAACCGGATACTAGGGTCCGTCTTCCGCTTCGGCCTTCGCCACCGTTGCCGACGACTGACGCCTCCCGTCCGCGGTGTCCTTGGCTTCAAAACGCAGCAGGTCTCCCGGCTGGCAGTCGAGCGCCTCGCAGAGCGCGGCGAGTGTCGCGAAGCGCACCGCCTTGGCTCGGCCGTTCTTGAGTACCGCCAGGTTGGCGGGGGTGATCCCGACGCGGTCCGCGAGTTCGCCCACGGACAGCTTCCGCTTGGCCAGCATCACGTCGATGTCGACGGTGATCGGCATCAGATCACCTCGTCCAGCTCGGCCTGCATCTGCGCCGCTTCGGCGTCGCGCGCGACAGCCTGGGCGAGCAGCATCCGCAGCACGAGCACGATTAGCGCGCCCCCCAGGACCGCCATGCCGATCCCGCCCATGATGACGGTTATGCCCGGGTTGTCCCGATGGTGTGGCGCCAAGAGGGCGGTGAGCGTGAACCACAAGAGAGCGGCCGCCACGATCGCGCCGATCACGACGTCCACGTACCGGAAGGCGGCGTGGGAGAACACGGTTCCGCGTCGCACCATCGTCACCAGCCGCCATACACAGACCACGATGACCTGGGCCGACACGACGCCCAGGATCACGATCACGCGGAGCGGGGTCAGCGGGAGCGACCCGTCCTCCGGGTCGGTGAACAACGCCCACACCAGCACTGCCTGAACGAACACGGTGATGGCGAGCACCCCTACGAGCACGGCGCGCAGCGCACGCACTGTCAGCTCTCCCATCATTTCTCCTTCGATCGATTTTCGATGAAAATCTATCGATATTCGATAGGTAAAGCAATGGGTCGGCCGAGGAGGCAGGACTTCGGTACAGACCTGACCCGGTGACGTCGCTGGTCACCGGTCTGCCGCTAGACCTGCGGTTCCGAACCAAGGGGCAGCTGGCCATGGACATCTGCGAAGACGCCCGGGCCGACGGGCCGACCTTCGATTCCATCTGCGGGGACGACGTCTACGGCAGCTGCACCGGGCTGCGGGAATTCCTGGAATGAGCGCGGCCCTGTCTGCGTACCCGGGAGCTGTCGAGGTTCCAGGAGGACAGGGCCGTGTACGACGAGGTCACCGTCGGAGCAAGGCTGAGGGGCCGAGACCTGGCCGCGTCCGCCGTTGCCCGATCAGTAGAGCTCCGCACGGTCGTCCTCCCCGAAGACGGTCGTGCGGACAGCGGGCCTCAGGGGCGGCTTGAGGGGGTCGCTCCTGAGGCCTCCGGCGTGCCGGGCGCCAACGTCACCGCGCGGACCGACCGCGAGCCCGGGCCTCGAAGGCCTCACCGGAGCGGATTACAGGACCTTTTTCCGTCCGGGGCGATTGCCCTCGTTCTGCGCCGTCCCGCCACACGGCAATTTTCCCGCCTGAGGGCACACCGCAGAACAAGGGGCCTCGCCCCTCTGTGACGTTCAGGCGTTATGCCGGGCTTTGGTCCGGTCGCAGCCCGCCCCACCCCGCGGGGAGTTGCTCGCTCGCCCCCACAGCGAGGATGGATTCAACACGGTCGATACACGACCAACGTTGGTTGCTACGGCACCGGTTCACCACCGCCGCACGGTTTGATGACGACTAACAACCCATCAACCTCGGAGAGGCGGGCGACCCTCATGGCGGACGCATCCATCCGGCTCCCAACAGCCAGCCTCACCGCGCCATCTGGGACACCATCGGGACCGCCCTGCTGATAACCGCGCTGATCGACGATCTGCGCGATGGTGACACACTCACCTTGCGCGAACTTCAACGCTTCGCTGGACTCCCTCACGCTGGCGTCGACAGGAGCGAGCCCGAACAACTGCCTCTCCTAGACCTCTGACCGAGGGCGAGAACGGGAGGATCGGATTCCGTCACCAGCAGACGGCTGGATCTTCACGAGATGGACCAGGCCTTCGACGCCTTTCGCGACGCGGCGAACGCGCCGAACGGCACCAGCTTGGTGACGATGCCCTGGACGGTCTCGCCGACCTGATGAACCTCGGCGTACAGCCGCCAGGGATCAGGCTGAAGCGCCTTGAGGGACAAGCTCACGCGCTCCTGTACGGGGTGATCCGGTACACGAAGGGCGCCATGTCAGCACCCCGCGCGGCTCAAAGTCGCCCCAAGGGCCAGTCGCGGGTTGGCAGGGGAAGCGATCATGCGCGTAGCCTACAGACGCCAGAACAGGTCAAGCCGATCGGTCAGGGGCGGGCCGCGATCTCGAGGATGGCGAGGAACGCGGCAGTGGCCTCGCCGGGGCGGCGGGCGCCGCTCAGCATCTCCTCCAGCCACTGCTCGCGGACGAGGCCGGTGGCGGCGACCGGTTCGAGCAGGTCCGGATAGGCCCTCCAGTAGCGGACGAGCAGTTCGGTGACGGTCGGCACGCCGACGCCGGGGTTGCCGCTGTTCCGGACGCGCTGCCCGACCTTGCGGCTCGCCCGGCGCGCGAAGTCGTACGACGAGCGCAGCGGGCCGCGCGACGGCAGGGTGTCCGGCCGGATCCCCGTGTCGAGGGGGATCCTCGCGAGTTCGGGGTCGAGCTCCATCAGCACCCGCGCGTTGAACCGCGACCCGCGCTTGTCCTCCGGGGCCAGCGACCGGGCGGCGGCCAGGAAAGCGGGGTGCAGCAGCGGGCTGAGCGTCACGTAGCGCAGGCACGCTCCCGTGAGCGTCGCGCCGACCCAGCGATGGGCGCGTTCCCGCACGTAGAACTCGTCGGTCGCCGTCAGCCAGTCGGTGTCGTAGGCGGCGAACACGTCCTGGAGAGCGGCCAGCGTGGCCGCTTCGGTCTCGGCCGCGTACTCGGGGTGGAACATCGCCGGGTCGGCCGGCTCCAGGGTGAAGACGCGCCACTTCGCCAGGCGATCGACCAGTGCCGGGGTGGGCCGATGGTGCTGCCGCTGCGCCGGGTAGTAGAAGGCGCGGGCCATCTCCCCGCCGAAACCGTTGATCCGTGGCTCGCCCGGGGCCCGTGCCTCCGCCCAGTCGAGCACGGCGAACGCGATGGGGCTGCCGAGCCCGTCGCTGCGCAGCGCCGCGCGGTGCACGAGGTTGTACGCCTCCGCGGGGTCGAGCGCGGCCAGGCCGCCGAGGTCGATGACGTCGCGCCGCAGGCCGTACGCCTCCGCCAGGCGGGTGGCGATCGCGTGGTCCCGGCTCTCGGCCGAAGAGAGCGTCAGCGCCCGCAGCCCGCGCCGGCGGCCCGGCGGGACGGCGGCGAGGAGCACGCGCGAGTCCAGGCCGCCGGAGAGCTGCAGCACGGCGTCGGGATGCTCGTCGAGCCCGCGTTCCACGTCGTCGCGAAGGACGCGCGCCGTGTTCCGGACCGGATCGGCCGCCGGTTCGAAGACGGGCACCGGGTAGGGCTCCTCGTGCAGCCGCCCGCCGGTGAGCCGCCAGCGATGGGCGGCCGGCAGCTTGGTGACCCCCTCGTACGGCGTCGCGACGCCCAGATGGTGGCCGATGAGCCGGTACGCCCCCAGTGCCCGCAGGTCGAGCGGAGCCCCGGCGATCCGGGCGAGGAGCCGCGCCGAGGTGGAGATCGCCGCCCAGCCGTCGCCCCGTACCCCGTAGATGTGGCGAAGCCCGAGATGGTCGGTGGCGGCCGTGACGGTGTCCCCGTCGACGAGCACGGCGGCGTACGGCGCCGCGATGTCGCCGAGGCCGTCCCCCGACCGCAGCCGGTCGGCGAGATCGCCCGACGCCGGCGGCCCCTTCGCGTGGTCGCGCGGCCCCAAGGACAGCGCGATTCCCGCGCCGGCGCGCGGCTCACCGGTGGCCCAGACGACGCCTCCGGGGAAGGACAGCCTCGCCGAATCGGGTCCGAAGGGGGCTTCCGCCGTCCGGCCGGACACCGCGAGGAAATCGCCACATGTGATCATCATTGGGTGCTCCGGATCGGTTCGGACCGCGCTGCGGCGGACGGCTCCGCCGCGGCCCGTGGCCGCAGCAAGCGCCACAGGGCGCCGCAGCAGCCCAGGATGAGAAAGGTGAGGCCACAGGTCATCGGGAACGAGGCGGCGTCGAACACGCCGAAACTGAAGGCCGCGACGGCGACGCACGCGGCCAGGCACTGGGCCAGATGCCGGACCCGCGGATCGTCGCTCATCTTGCGGGCCTGCCGCGCCAGCCACCAGCCCGTGCCGAAGAGGCCGAGGAGGGCGATCACGCCGGCCGCCCCCATCTCCACGAGCGTGACGAGGTACTGGTTGTCGAAGATCCGGTAGAACTGCGGCAGGAACGTCCCGAATCCGCGGCCGAACCACGGGCTTCGCGCGAAGTAGTGCGCGGCCGCGTCATAGTCATGCGTCCGGTAGTTCGTGCTGCTGTCGTTGCCGATGTGGGTGATCAGCGACTTCACCGTGCCGAGCAGGCCCGGCGTGAGCACGTACAGCGCCGCGCCGAAGCACACGACGACCACGTACGCGCGGCGTCGGGATCCGGCGTCCCAGGTGGGCAGGATCACCACCAGCGTGATGAACGCGGCCAGCACGGCCGACCGCGAGACGGTCATCATCATCGCCGCGGCGATGACGATGACCTGCGCCCACCGGATTCCCCGGCGCCCCTCCGGCGCGAACCGCGCGCCGTGGATCGCCAACGGCAGGAGCAGCCCGAGCACCACACCGAACTCGATGGGGTGGATGGCCGTTCCGGCGGGCCGGTTGAACTCGTCGCGCGGCACGGAGGAGAAGATGTGCACCTGCTGGACCAGACCCGGAACGTGGATATAGCGGGCCAGGTCGAGGCCGGTAAAGAACTGCGTGACCCCGACGACACCCAGCAGCCCGCCGATCGTGGACATGCGGCGGTGCAGCACCTCGAGATTGTCCACACGCTCGACGCAGTCCGCGGTCAGCAGCGCGATCCCGGCCCAGCCGGCGGCGATGATGAGACCGCGGTCGGCGCCGTTGACCTCCAGCACCTGGAGCGGCCTGGTCATGGCCATGACGTAGCTGAGCAGCACGGCGATGAGGAAGGCGCCGATCGCGAGGCGCAGCGGCTGCCGCTCACGGGCGACGGCCGACCGCGGGCTCAGCCAGGCGAAGCAGTACCAGAGGAAGTAGAGCACGGCGAGGACGCCCGCAGGGGTGCCCGCGGCGCCGAGCGAGCTGATGGCGTACTGCGATGGAATGAGCAGCAGGATGAGCACGTAGGCGGTGAGGATCGTGACCGGCGCCGTGCGCGCCAGCGGCCGGTGGATCTCCGTCACCGTGCCGTCCGCCGTCGATCGGTCACGGTGTCCACCACGACGGGAAGCGCGACGCACAGCAGGAGTTCGACGCCGACGACCATGACGAGCAGCCGCACCTTCTCCTTCGGCACGCGCCGCGGCTCCTGGCTCACCGCGATCACACGGGTGCGCACCTTGGCGCGCTCGGACATCCCCGACTGCATCGTCGCGAGGCGCCGGGGGATCTCCGCGAGCAGCGCGTCGAGCGTGGTCTGGATGTTGCGGGGGTTCACGCCGACGACCTCGACCTCCAGTGCCGGCTCCGCGTACACCGGAGCCGGGCTCAGCGTGTACGCGCTGTTGAAGCCGTGCCTGCGCAGGCTCTCGACCGTACGGACGTCCATCACGGCGCGGCCGACCGCCTCCGCGGAAATGTGCAGCGAATCGGCGAACTGCTGATAGGGATTACCGCCAGCCTCTTTTGTCTGAATGGGAGAGGACAAAAACAGCACGCTCGCGGTGCCCTGATACGTCCACGGCAACACCGTGTAGAAGAACGCGACCCCGCCGAACGACAGGAGCAGGAGAAGGAGCGTCAGCCACCACCATCGCGTCAGAGCGCGAAGAGTTCCGAGTAGATCCATCAGCCCCGTTCCCCCACCCGCATGGACCCATCCACAATAGATTTAGCCGGACTTCCGCGCTATCGGGCCGCCGACGTATTCGTGTGCGAAGATGGCAGGAGCCGATGACCATACAAGATTTCGCCCTCCTGCTCTGGCGGCACCCGGTGGTGGTCCTGCTGGCGATATTCGTCACCGCCGGTGCGGCGTTGCACATCGTGACCGAGCGGCCCGCATATGAGACCCGCGCGGTGGTCAATTTCCTGATGCCGGGCTCGACCGGCTTCGAGAACTTCAACATCAGCCTCGTGGTCGAGGGCGCGGTCACCGCGCTGTCGCTCGACTCGCAGGAGGGCACGGCGCGGGTGCGCCGCCAGGGCGGCACCGCCGCCTACGACGTCGTGCTCGCCAACCGGGGGAACGACGAGCAGCCGGTCCACGACCAGCCCTACGTAACCCTGATCGTCAACTCTCATGACCCGACCCAGGCGTCCCGCACGCTCGCCGTCCTCATCGGCGTCCTCGGCGCCGACGTCCGCGATCGGCAGTCGGCGGCCGGGGCCCGTCCGGACGCGCTCATCACGACCCATGTGGTGGCGAGCTCCGACCGGCCGATCCCGCTCGTCAGCCGCCGGACGCGCGCGCTCGCCGCGATCGGGGCGGCCGGTCTCCTGGCCATGCTGATCGGTGCCCTGATGGCCGAGCGGCGTCCACGCCTCCGGATCCGCCGCCTCCTCCACTCCCAGGGGTGACGCCATGACCGGCCACGCGCGCTTAACGACGGCGATCGTCATCGCGGCGGTCGCCGCGACCGCGTCGGCGGTGCTCGCCGGCTGGGCGGCACAGGGCTCGCCGTCCTCCCGTGGAGCGCGACCGGGAGCCACCGCGGCATCGCCTGGAGCCTCCGCGGTGGGCAGCGGAACGACACGGCCGCGCTCCCAGGTGCCCTCGCTCCAGGTCAGGTCGGGGCCGCGGTCGCCCGCCCCGCCGCGCTGGCCCGACGCCGCCACCACCGGAGTCCGTCCGGGCATCCGGCTTCAGACACGGACCGGAACGATCAAGGTCATGACGGACGGCGCCGTGCTCGACGGGCTGGAGGTCCACGGCGACATCGTGGTCCTGGCCAGGAACGTCACCATCCGCAACTGCCGGGTCATCGGCGCGGGCGACTGGGCGATCCTGCAGCGCATGGAGGCCGGAAGCGGCGGGCTGACCGTCGAGGACACCGAGATCTCCGGTGGCGGCGGCCGCCCGCTGGAGTTCGGCGTGCTCAACTTCGCGGGCGACCTCACGGTCCGGCGGGTGAACGTCCACACCATGATGTCGGCCGTCCAGACCAGCCAGGGGCTCATCGAGGACTCCTACTTCCACGACCCGAAGGACTTCCCTGGCGCGCACGTGACCCTCGTGGCGTCCGGCAGCGGCCCGCGTCCGGGCATGACCTTCGTCGTCCGGCACAACGCGATCCTGAACCCCGGCGGCCAGACCGCCGCCGTGGCGCTCTACCAGGACTTCGGCCTCAACCACGACGTCCTCGTCCAGGGCAACCTGCTCGCCGGCGGCGGCTACACGGTGTACGGCGGAGCCGGCAAGTACGGCCGGCCGCACCACATCCGGTTCATCGGCAACGTCTTCAGCCGCCGCTACTTCCCCAAGGGCGGGGCGTTCGGCTGGGGCACCACCTGGGACGGATCAGGCCCCGGCAACCAGTGGAAGAACAACACCTGGGCGGACACCAGCGAACCGGTCCCACCGCCGTGATCCCCCGCCACGAGGCCGTGCCTGGTCGTTTGACGGTGTGGTCCGCAGCGACCTGTTTCGTTCTGAGCATTCTCTTCAGGAGAGAAGATTCTCCTCTGAAGAGAATGCGCTGACCGGTCACCGTCGAGCCCGCCACCCAGCACGGAAGCCGCGAGTCTCGATGGAGGATGACAGCAGCCACATCGATCCGCTAGACGCGGCGAAGCCAGATGGAGCCGGGTTCCTCGCGGGCCAGGGCGGGCGGGACGCGGTCCGGGTGTTCCTTCCAGAGCCATGAGGAGAACAGCAGCACCTCCCAGTCGGCGTTGCCGACGAGGAACGCGTGCAGCAGGTAGTTCTCGGTCCAGTCGCGGCCTTCGCGCAGCCACGCCTCGGGGTATTCGAACGGCCAGAACACGTCGTGGATGTGCACCACGACGCCCGCCGCCAGGCGCGGCAGCACCTGGAGGTACAGCCAGACCACGTCGGATCCGGCCTTCGCGACGTGCGTGGAGTCGATGAAGAGCACGTCACCCGCCCCGAGCGCGTCGTACGCGGTGAGGGGGACGTCCTGGACCGGCCGGGTCAGGAGCGTCACCGGGTCGCCTTCGCGCAGCACCGACAGCAGCCGGTCCGGGTACGGCTCGACGCAGCTCACCTCCAGGCCGGGCAGGTGGGCGTCCGCGGTGTCGAGGGCGAGGGCCGTGCTGTGCCCGGAGCCGATCTCCATCACGCGTTCGGGCCGCAGGTGACGGAGCATCGCCCGGTAGACCGCCCCGTCGCCGGCGCCGTACATCGGGTTGTCCGGCGCGTAGCGCGGCCCCTCGAAGGGCTCGGCCATCATCGGGGCGAGGGCCTCCGCGAGGGCGAGCTGGTCGCCGGTTCTCAGGTCGACGCCGGGCATTGCGGGCGACGCCCGCCACTCGAGGGCCCTCCGCACATCGGACGGGGCCGTCAGCGGGGAGTAGAAATGCCCGGGCGGCATCCAGGATGGGCGGGTCAGGGCGGCGGACAGTGCCCGCGCCGTGCGGCCCGCGCGCCGCAGCATCGGGTTACGCATGGTCGTCCGCTCTCTGGTGGCCAGGGTCCCCCGGCCGGCTCTCCAGCCATATGGCCTCGTAGTCGATCGCCCCGGCCGGTACGTCCGGAGACTGTGGCGGCGCGGCCGGCGGGCCGGTGCCGCGGCGGCGATCCGCCAGCGCATGGACGAGCAGTAGCAGGCCGGCGGACGCCCCGAGCGCGGCGGCGAGGAGCTCGCCGAGCAACTGGATCTTCGGTTTCCGGACACGGAGCGGCCGGTCGGTCGAGTTGACGACGTCGGCGGTGATGCGCGCGTCGGGTTTCAGCCCGCTCTGCAGCGTCTCGAGCTGGGAGTTCACCGCCGCGATGAGGGCCTTGAGCGTCGTGCCGGTGGTGCGGGGATCGGAGCCGGTCACCGTGATCGAGAGCACCGGTCCCGCCGAGTCGGGGGCGACGCCGACCGTGTAGCTGGCGGTGTATCCCTGTTTGCGCAGGGACTGCACCGTCTGATCGTCCATCAACCGGCGTCCCACGACCTCGGCGGACACCGTCAGCGAGGAGGCGAACACGAGGTACGGATTGCCGCCGGCCTGCTTGGCGACGATCCGCGAGGAGAGCAAGACCATGCTTGCCTCTCCCTGGTAGGTCCACGGCAGGATCACCACGCCCGCTCCCAGGCCGGCGACCGTGAGCGCGAGCAGGACCGACGCGAGCCGCCACCGGGCGCGGACGGCACGAAGTAAAACCCTCATCGGTCTCCTACGGTCGCGGGCTCCCCATCACCCTGCCACGGCACGGTCCGCCGTGGAAGGGACGTCGGCCGTGGCCGTTCGCCGGTCACAGCCGCTCCACCTGGGGGCCGGCCAGGCGGCGCCGGCAGTCGAGGACGAGAGGGGCGTGCCGGATGATCTCGTCGACGTCGAACGCGTCGTGGTCCGTGACCAGCACGACGATGTCCGCGGCCGCGAGCTCGTCCGGGGTGACCTCGACCCGGCGGACGATGCCGTCCACGGGGGTGGCCTCGACGACGTGCGGGTCGGCCCCGCTCACGCGCGCGCCCATGGCGGTGAGCAGTTGGGCGGCGCGTACGGCGGGCGACTCACGTGCGTCTCCGGTGTTCTTCTTGTAGGCGAGCCCGAGCAGCAGGACGCTGGATCCGTTGACGGGCTTGTGGCAGGCGTTGAGCGCCGTGCTGACCCTTTGGACCACGTAGTCGGGCATGTGGCCGTTGATGTCGTTGGCCAGCTCCACGAACCGGAAGTTCTGGCCGAGCGCCCGTTCCACCCGCCACGAGAGGTACGAGGGGTCGATCGGCAGGCAGTGCCCGCCCACCCCGGGTCCGGGGGTGAACGGCATGAATCCGAACGGCTTGGTCGAGGCGGCGTCGATCGCCTCCCACACGTCGACGCCGAGCCCGTGGGCGAACATCGCGATCTCGTT
The DNA here is from genome assembly GCF_024055795.1 of Actinoallomurus purpureus. Classification (GTDB taxonomy): domain Bacteria; phylum Actinomycetota; class Actinomycetes; order Streptosporangiales; family Streptosporangiaceae; genus Actinoallomurus; species Actinoallomurus purpureus. The sequence continues at coordinate 173,433 of NZ_JAMXMY010000020.1, forward strand.
GACCAGCGCGATGTTGACGTGCCGGAAGGTGTTCTCCAGCAGCTTGGCCAGCTCGGCCGTACGCGGCGACCGCACCGGCACCGTCGTCTCCACGATCGTGTCGTAGAAACTCCGCACGGCCTCCCGCGATGCCTCGTCGATACCCGAGACGATCTTCGGTGTGGTGACGAGGGTCCAGGTCGCGTTGCCGGGATCGATGCGCTCCGGGCTGTAGCCGAGATGGAAGTCGGTGCCGGCGATGAGACCGGATCCGTCCTCCAGGAGCGGCGCCACGAGCTCCTCGGTGGTGCCCGGATAGGTCGTCGACTCCACGATGATGGTGGCACCCGGGCGCAGGTACCGGGCGAGCGTACGGGCCGCGCCCTCGGTGTAGCTGAGGTCGGGCAGCCCCTCGCGCAGCGGCGTCGGCACGGCGATCAGTGCGACGTCGAAGCCACCGCACGCCCGCGCCTCGGCGGACGCGTGGAACGTACCGGCGTCGAGCACCGCCCGCAGATCCTCGGGCCCGACGTCCTCGATGTAGGACTCGCCCGCGGACAGCGCCTTCACCCGGTCCCCGTCCACGTCGTACCCGACCACCTGGTGGCCGGCCTGTGCCGAGCGGACGGCGAGTGGAAGTCCGACATACCCGAGCCCGACGACGACGACCTTCATGATGTGCCCCGGAGCAGTTCGCGGGCCAGGAGGGCCAGGAATTGGACATTGGTCGTGAGGTATCGCGGGCCGAGCCGCATCGGCTCCTGAATGGCCCGGTAGAGCCACTCGAGGCCGTGCCGGCGCCACCAGACGGGGGCACGGCGGACCTCGCCCGCGAGGACGTCGAAGGACCCGCCGACGCCGTGGATGACGAACGCTCCGGTGCGCGGTCCCCACTCCTTCTCGAACAGCTCCTTCTTCGGCGAGGACATCCCGAGGAAGAGCAGATCGGCGCGGGCGTCGCGGACGGCCTCGGCGACCGCGGGCGCCTCACCGGCCGAGAAGTATCCGTTGCGGGCACCGGCCACCTGCAGTCCCGGGTACCGCCTGCCGACCTCGGCGAGCATCCGTCTTAAGACGGCGTCACGCGCCCCGAGGAAGTAGACCCGTTGGCCCCGGCGCGCGGCCTCGGAGAGCAGCCCGATGAGAAGGTCGATGCCGGCCACCCGCTCGGGCAGCGGCTGCCCGAGGAGCCGGCTCGCCCAGACGACCGACTGCCCATCGGCCAGCACGAGGTCGCAACCGCTCACCGCCGCGTGAAGCCGGCGGTCGCTGCGCATCCGCACGAGCTTCGCGGCGTTGACGCAGCCCACCGTGATCCGTTCCCGGCGTTCGACGGCCGTGACACACCGGGCCACGGCCTGGTCGACGGTCACGGCGTCCAGCCAGAGTTCTAGGACTCGACGCCGCTCCCGTTGCTGAGTTCCCCGTTCCATCGCCCCTCCAGGTTGTGTGCCGTGAGCCACGCGTAGAGAAGCCACCCGAACTCATACGGGCGGCACTCCCGGTCGATCACGACCGGGCGGAAGATGCGGTCGAGGAGCGGCAACCGCGTGCCGGGGTGGAGCCGTGCCGACAGTGCCCGGACACCGCGGACCATCTTGCGCGGATCGCCTCGGGCGACCTTGCGCCAGGTCAGCGCCAGCTCGTCGATCACCAGTGGTTCACGGGTCTCGGGCGGGCGGACCATCCAGAGCAGGCCCTTGCGGATCGCGTCGACGTGCGCCGTCCCGCCTGCGTCGGCGAGGTCGAGGAGCGCCATCGGCCCCATCGCATGCTGGTGAACGCTGTAGACCGGGTAACCCTCGACGACCGCGCCGGTCCGCGCGTCGTAGTGCCACCACCACTGGCCGCCGTCTCCCTGCGCGGCGCAGATCATCGCCGCCGCCTCCTCCGCGGCCTTCAGTGCCTCCGGGTCACCGAGCCGCGCGAGAGCCTGGATGGGGTACACCTGGTCGGCGAAGGAGCCGACGTGCGCGCGGTACCACGGGACCAGCCCCGGCCCGTCCAGCCCGTGCGGATACAGGACGTCGCGGCCGGCGAGCAGGCGCGCGCGGGCGCGTTCGAGATGCCCGTCCGTCACCCCGGCGGCGACGAGGGCGGAGACGACCCAGGCCGCGTCGACGGTCAGCACGGGAGCGCCGGTGACGTCGAGCCGCGTCAGATGGTCGAGAGCGTAGGGCAGGTCGGCGTGTCCTGCCTCGGCGGCCGCCCAGCAGACGAGTGCCACGTCGCCCAGGCCCGTCAGCAGGCTGAGCCGGCGCATGAGGCCGTCGATGAGGTCGTTCACCGTGTCCCCGTGCAGGATGATGCGCTGCTCGTCGAGGGGCAGCGCACGCATGCCGAGCGCGGCGATCGCCGCGTAGCGGAGGCTCCGCCCGACGGGCCGCGCGCCCTCGCCGCTCCGGGTGAAGACGAACTCGCCGTCGACGTGGGACGCGCGCAGGCCCGGCACGGCCAGGTCGAGCAACCGGCGCACGAGGGCGGCCGCCTCTCCGTCACGCCGGGTGATGATGTCGAGCCGCGACCCCTCCGGCGGCCCTTTCACGCCTTCACCGCGATCAGCGACTTGACCAGCCCGGCCATGCGCTCGGCCCGGATCTGCGAGCCCGGAAAGTAGAACGCCAGCTCGGTACGGCTCACGAGTTCCACGCTGAGCGCGGTGCGCAGAGCCGTCGCGCGGTCCGCGGGTGGGGTGTGCACCAGTGGCCAGTGCCGTGCGACCACCGTCCGGGCCGCGGCCGGCAGGAACTGAAACCCGGGGAACAGCCAGTGCGGCTCCACCGGGAAGTACCGGTACGGCGTCTGGATCCAGTGCCGGTCGGCGAGACGGTGTACGGCGTCCGCGAACCGCTGCCGCCGCTCGTGTCCTCCGACGTGCTCGAGGACGGAATTGGAGATGACCAGGTCGTACGGTCCGCCCAGGATCGAGTCCGGCAGTTCACAGGCGTCGGCGCGATCGGTCTCCATCCATTCGGGCAGGACCGCAGGGGGCGATTCGAGGTTGACGAGGTGAACGTGCGCCGGGCGCACCGGCGCCCGCAGCCACGCGTCGGCGGTGCCGCCGAGATCGATGACGGACATCTGGCCGATCTGCGGAAACGTGGCCTTCAGCCAGGCCCATCGGCGGGCCCGATAGCGTGCCCCGAACGAATTCGGGGCGTCCACAAAACTGGTCCGAAACTCGTGCAGGTGACCCACGCGAACTCCCCGTCCCGCACCGGGGATTCGGGCATGCCTTCAATACATTTACGGCAGCCCAAAGGCACACCAAAGGCATCGCCCGATCCAGCGGAGCGGTGGACACATGAACGCGCCCATCCTCTCTCTCACTACATGTACGGCGATATACGACAAACGCATGAAATAGTGGCCGAGATCGGCCAGCCTGCCAGGTAATCCGGGACGATGCCGAGACAGGCACTCACCCTCAGTGAGGGCGGCTGCACATCTACGACTCACCAGAATTGCATTCGATTTGGAATTCACTGACGGATCCGTTGACAGCACCTTGCCGATAAGCCAATGTCGAATTCCGGAAACCTCAGTACGAGTTGCGAAACGGGGAACCAGAGTGGATCCGATCGGCATCGCCGGCGCGTGGCTCTTCACTCCACAGATCCATGGCGACGAACGCGGATTATTTCTCGAATGGTTCCAGGACGCCGAGTTCTCCGTCGCTGTGGGTCATCGGCTGACGATGCGACAGGCCAACTGCTCGGTGTCGCGGCGCGGCTCGCTCCGGGGCGTTCACTTCGCCGACGTGCCGCCGGGGCAGGCGAAGTACGTCACCTGCCTGCGGGGCTCGGTCATCGATGTGGTCGTCGACATCCGGACCGGCTCCCCCACTTTCGGCCGCTCGGCCGTGAACCGGCTCGACGACCGGACACGGCGCGCCGTCTACATCGCCGAAGGGCTCGGGCACGGCTTCCTCGCGCTCAGCGATGAGGCGGTCGTCGTCTACGTCGCGTCGGAGCCGTACGCCCCGGACCGCGAGCACGGGATACACCCGCTCGACCCCGCCCTCGGCATCGAGTGGCCGCGCGGCATCGAGCCAGTGCTGTCCCCGAAGGACGCCGCCGCCCCGTCCCTGGCCGAGGCCGAACGGGCCGGTCTCCTCCCGTCCTACGCCGACTGCCTGGCCTACCAGGAGAAACTCCGCTCCGACACGCTGTGAGCCGGCGCCCCCTAGCGCACCACGGTCGGCGAGAAGGCGTTCCTGAGCAGCAGGCGAGGGGCGCCCGTGCCGTCCGCGGGCACCGTCCAGACGTCCGTCGTCCCGCCGTCCAGCCGTCCGTACATCACCGTGTGATCGTCGAGCCAGACCGCCTGGTCGTCCACGCTCCGCGTCTCGGCCAGGGCGATCTCCCCCATCGTCCGCAGTTCGAGAACGTGCAGCCGCCAGGGCCGCGACGGATCGCCGGTCGCCTTCTTGAAGACCAGACGGGTCCCGTCCGGGGACAGCGACGGGCATTCGACGTTCTCGCGCAGCGTGCGCATCGTCCGGGCGGCGACGTCGCCCTCGACCAGGTATGTCCGGCCCTTCGTCCGCACGGTCGCGTAGAAGTGGTCGTCGTCGGCGGCGAACGTCACCCCCCAGTAGTTCACGTCGGGCGATCGGTAGGGCTTCCCGTCCTTGAGGAGGGTGAGGTCCTCGATGCTCGCGATCACCCGCCCGGTGCGCATGTCGAGGATCCCGGTCCGCGTCGACAGATCGGGGCTGGTGTAGGAGTCGCCGCTGACGAAGACCGTCCAGGACACCATGCGCCCGCTCGGTGACACGCGCGCCCGGCTCGGCGCTCCGGGCAACTGGACGCGGCGAACCTCGTGCAGCCCGCGGTCCAGGATCACCGCGAAGATCTTGGGAACGGCGGCGCGCCGCACCGTGAGGCACACGCCGGTGCCGGCCGAGGCGTAGACCCGCACGCAGTTCAGCCCGCTGAGCACGCGAGACCCGCCTGGATGAACGAGGGGCACCGACGCCAGCACGCCGTTCGAGCCCGCGTTGCGGAACAGCAGCCGGCCACGGTCATCGAGCCGGATCGCCGCCGGCCGGGCCGTCGCCGCACCGCCCCGGCCGGCGGCCCGCAGCACGTACGCGGTCGCGGCCAGCGCGAGCAGCGCCGCAGCGGCGAGGACCACCCACGCCCGCCGCCCGCCGACGGCACCGCCTCCCGCGCTCATCGGGCCGCCCGGAGCAGCGGCCACGCCGCCACGATCGCCACGCCCAGGCCGGCGGTCGCGGCCGTCACCGCCGCCGGCCTGCCCCACGCCGTCCACGCGGCACCGATGAGAACCGAGGACACCAGCCGGGCGAGCGCCTGCGCCGTCTGCAGAACGGCCATGCCACTGGCCCGCACCGGGCCGGGCAGCAGCGGCCCGGCCGCCGCCATCAGCACGCCGTCGGTGGCCGCGTAGAAGGCGCCGTGCAGCGTGAGCACGCAGGTGAGCAGCACCGCTCCGGCCAGCGGCCCGCGCAACAGCAGGTACGCGCCGAGCAGCAGCACGTGCCCGCCGATGAAGACCGCCCGGCGCCCGGCGCGGTCGGCCAGGCGGCCGAACGGGACCGCCAGGGTCAGGAAGGACGCCGCCGTTCCCAGGGGCAGCAACGGGAAGTAGCCGGCCGCGATGCCCAGCCGCCGCTGCAACAGCAGGTAGACGAACGAGTCGCTGATGGTGCAGGCGCCGAGCAGCGCGGCCGCCAGGCACATCAGGGCGAACCCCGGCCGCCCCAGCGGCCTGAGCGACATCGCGGCGCGGGGCAGGGCACGGATCGGTGGATCCCGTACGAACGCCACCAGCAGGACCACACCGAACACCGCGACGCAGCAGCTGACGACGAAGACCGCGTCGTAGGCGCCCGGAGCCGCCCACAGCACGGCGAAGGCGGCCAGCGGCCCGGCGAGCGCGCCGGCCGTGTCCATCGTCCGATGTACCCCGAACGACAGCCCGAGGTCGCGGGGCGCGCTGCTCGCCGCGATGAGGGCGTCCCGCGGTGCCGTGCGCAGTCCCTTGCCGGTGCGATCGGCGGCCAGCACCGCTCCCAGGGCGACGGGAGAACTCCCCGCGACGAGCAGGCCCAGCTTGCACGCCGCCGACAGGGCGTAGCCGAGACCCGCCACGAGCCGGTGGCGCTGTGACCGGTCCGCGAGCCGTCCTCCGACGAGCCGGATCAGCGCGGTCACCCCGGCGTACATGCCGTCGAGGACGCCGAACTGCAGGGGTGTGAGGCCCAGCGACAGGACCAGGTAGAGCGGCAGGACCGCGGTGATCATCTCTGACGAGACGTCGGTGACGAGGCTGACCGCTCCCAGGGCGACGATGTTGGGCGCGACGAGCCGCCAGACGCGCATCGCGCGTGCGGCGTTCCCGAGCCCCGCCGAGACGTACACCGTCAGCCCAGACCGTCCGGCAGCGCCGCGCGCAACGCGGCCCGCCAGTCGCGGATCGGCTCCAGCCCGGCACGCTCCCAGCGCCCATGCCCGAGCACGCTGTACGCGGGACGTGGCGCCGGACGCGCGAACCGGTCGGCCGTCGTCGGCAGCACCCGCCGCTCGTCCGCCCCGAGCAGGTGGAAGACCTCGCTGGCAAGCCCCCACCACGTGGTCTGCCCCGAACTCGTCGCGTGGTAGATCCCGGGCTCCGCGCCGGAACGCATCAGGGCCAGGATGCGCCCGGCCACGTCACGGGTCCAGGTCGGCTGCCCGCGCTGGTCGATGACGACCTCGATCTTCTCGCGCTCGCGCTCGAGCCGGAACATGGTCGCGACGAAGTTCGGCCCGCCCCGGCCGTACAGCCACGCCGTCCTGACCACGTACGCGGCGGAGGGCAGCTCCGCCAGCACGGCTCGCTCCCCCGCGAGCTTCGTCCGCCCGTACGCGCCGCTCGGGCCGGGCGGCGCGTCCTCGGCGTACGGCTCGCGGGCGGTCCCGTCGAAGACGTAGTCGGTGGAGACCTGGACCAGGCGGGCGCCGATCGCCGCGCAGGCGAGGGCGAGGTTGCGCGCTCCGTCGCCGTTGACGCGCAGCGCCTCCTCTTCGTGTTCCTCGGCCGCGTCGACCGCCGTCCATCCGGCGCAGTTGACGACGACGTCCGGGCGCACCGCCCGCAGGGTCGCGCGTACGGCGTCGCCATCGGTGATGTCGAGGCCGGCGTGGTCGAGCCCGGTCACCGTCTCGCCTTCCGCGGCCAGCAGGTTCACGACCTCGCCGCCGAGCATGCCCGACGCACCGGTCACCAGCCACGTGCTCATTTCAGGGCCCTCCACCAGGCACGGTTCTCGGCGTACCAGCGCACGGTCGCCGCGAGGCCGACATCGAAGGGGATCCGTGGCCGGTAGCCCATGCCGCGCAGGAGGTCGTCGTTCAGGGAATAGCGGCGGTCGTGTCCCTTCCGGTCCGCCACGGTCCGCACGCTTCCCCAGCCCGCCCCGAAGGCTTCGAGGAGGCGTTCGGTCAGCTCGGTGTTGGTCAGCTCGACGTCACCGCCGATGTGGTGGACCTCGCCGGTCCGCCCTTTCTCCAGGACGAGCTGGATGCCCCGGCAGTGATCGTCCACGTGCACCCAGCCCCGTACGTTTCCGCCGTCGCCGTACAGCGGAACCGTCCGGTCGCGGAGGAGTTCCGTCACGAACAGCGGGATGACCTTCTCGGGGAACTGGTAGGGCCCGTAGTTGTTGCAGCATCGGGTGATGACGACGTCCAGGCCGTGTGTCCGGGCATAGGACAGCGCGATCAGGTCACCGCCGGCCTTGGCCGCGGCGTACGGGGAGGTCGGCGCGAGCGGGGCGTCCTCCGTCCACGAGCCCGTCTCGATGCTTCCGTAGACCTCGTCGGTGGAGACCTGCACCACCCGTTCGACCCCGGAGTCCACGCAGGCCCGCATGAGCGTGTGCGTGCCGGCCACGTTCGTGGCCACGAAGTCCGAGCCGTCGGCGATCGACCGATCCACGTGGGTCTCGGCCGCGAAGTTGAGGACCATCCGGTGGCCCGGGAGGACCTTCGCGAGGAGTTCGGCGTCGCCGATGTCGCCGTGGACGAAGGTGCAGCGGGCGCCTTCGAGGTTGGCGCGGTTGCCCGCGTAGGTGAGCTTGTCGAGAACGGTGATCTCGGCGTCCTCGAATCCCGGATAGCCACCGCCGGCGAGCGTCCGCACGTAGTGGGACCCGATGAAGCCGGCGCCTCCGGCCACGAGCACCCTCATGAGGAGATCTGCACTCTGCTGTGGTCGCCCAGGACGAGCCTGTGCGCGTTCGGGACCTTCGGCGCGAGCGTCACGTCGGCCTCGTGCCCGATCAATGACGCCTCGATCCGTCGTACGCCCCTGATGGAGGCGCCGCGCAGGACGATGGAGTACTCGATCTCGCTGTCGGCGATGACGCAGTTCTCGGCGATGGAGGTGAACGGGCCGAGGTAGGAGCCGGTCACCCGCGTGCCCCGCCCGACGATGACCGGGCCCACGATGCGCGATCCGGTGACGATCGCGCCCTCCTCGATCACGACCCGCCCGATGACCTCACAGGAGTCATCGACCGTGCCGCGCGGCTCGAGGCCCTCGAGCACGAGGCGGTTGACCTCGAGCATGTCATCGACGTTTCCGGTGTCCTTCCAGTAGCCCGAGATGACGGCGGAGGAGACCTCGTGGCCGGTGTCGACCAGCCACTGGATCGCCTCGGTGATCTCCAGTTCGTTCCGCCAGGAGGGCTTCAGCGCGGCTACCGCCTCGTGGATCGCGGGCGTGAACAGGTAGACGCCGACGAGCGCAAGGTCGCTCTTGGGGTGTTCGGGCTTCTCCTCCAGGCCGGCGACGCGCCCGGCGGCGTCGAGTTCGACGACGCCGAAGGCGCGCGGGTCCGGAACCCGGGTCAGCATGATCTGGGCGGCCGGCCGGTCTTGTCCGAACTGCCTGGTGAACGAGGTGATCCCGCCGACGATGAAGTTGTCGCCCAGGTACATCACGAAGTCGTCGTCGCCGAGGTAGCCGCGCGAGACGAGGATCGCGTGGGCTAAGCCGAGGGGGGCGTCCTGCCGGATGTAGGTGACGTCGAGGCCGAAGGCCGAGCCGTCGCCGACAACGCGCTGGATCTCCGGTGCCGTGTCCCCGACGACGATCCCGACCTCGGTGATCCCGGTGTCGCGGATCGCCTCCAGGCCGTAGAAGAGGACCGGCTTGTTCGCGACCGGCAGTAACTGCTTGGCCGATGTATAGGTAATGGGCCGCAACCGCGTGCCCGATCCCCCGGCCAACACAAGGGCTTTCACGAGAGTGAACCTAGATACCCGGGCTGGAAATAAGCGAGCGCGCGGCCACGTCCGGCCAGCGCCACGGTAAACCGCCACGATAACGACGCCCGGCCACATGCGGCCTCGATGTAAACCCTTCCTATCTACGGCACCGCTTGACATTCTCCAGCTCAGGAACACATCACACCAAGATCGCGGGGGCGGGTCGTGACGACTGTCGAGCAAGCGGATACCATCACCCTACGGGAAAAAAGTTTTCGGCTGACCAGTCGCCATGGTTGGATTCCACCATATATTCGCTGGCTCGTCATCATCGACGCCGCCAGCGCCATTACCGCCAGCACGGTCGGCCTTGTCGCACGTTTCAGAGGTGCCGAATCCACGCCCTGGCCGGACGCCACTCTGGGGATTGTGCTGCCATTCATCTGGATTCTCTCCATCGCCGCCGGACGCGCGTACGAGCCACGATTCTTCGGCGTCGGATCGGACGAATTCCGGCGCGTGCTCAACGTCGGCCTGTTACTGAGCGCAGCGGTGACGAACCTGTCATACGTCACCAAGGCGGAGGTCGCGCGGGGATACGCCCTCGTGACGCTGCCGCTGATGATCTTCCTGGACGTCACTGGGCGTTATCTCCTGCGCAGGCGGCTGCACCGCCTGCGCGCCCGCGGTGCGTGCATGCGGCGTAGTGTCGTGGTCGGCCATCGCAGCGCCGTCACCGAACTGGTCTGCGAACTCAGGCGGACACCGTTCCACGGCTTGAACATCGTCGCCGCCTGCGTCCCCCCTGGGAGCGAGAGGGACGATCTGGACGGCGTTCCGGTACTCGGCGGATTCGACGATGTCGTCCGGGTGATCGGCGTGTGCCGTGCCGACACGGTCGCCGTCCTCGCCTGTCCGGAGATCGACGCCGCACGGCTGCGACGCCTCGCCTGGCAGCTGGAGAAAGGCGACACCGATCTCTTCGTCGCCCCGGCGCTGATGGACGTCGCCGGACCACGTACGACGATCAGGCCGATCGCCGGCCTGCCGCTGCTCCACGTCGATCACCCCGAACTGACGGGCGGCCGACGGCTGGTCAAGAGCCTGTTCGACCGGCTGGTCGCCGGGCTCGCCCTCCTCGTCCTCGCCCCGGCGCTGGTCGTGATCGCCGCTCTCCTGCGGTTCACCGGTCCCGCGTTGTTCGTCCAGCGGCGCATCGGCCGGGACGGCAAGGTGTTCCGGATGCTGAAGTTCCGCACGATGGTGAAGAACGCGGAGAAGCTCCGGCCCGCGCTTCTCGGGCGCAACGACGGCGACGGCGTCCTCTTCAAGATCAAAGAAGATCCTCGGATCACGCGGATCGGCGCGTGGCTACGCCGTTACTCGCTCGACGAGCTTCCCCAGCTGATCAACGTTCTCCGCGGCGACATGTCGCTGGTCGGGCCGCGCCCGCCGCTGCCGGAGGAGGTCTCGCGGTACGAGAGCGACGTGTACCGCCGCCTCGCGGTCAAGCCGGGGCTCACCGGGCTGTGGCAGGTCAGCGGCCGCTCCGACCTGCCGTGGGACGAGGCCGTCCGGCTCGACCTGCGCTACGTCGAGAACTGGTCTCTCACCCTGGACATGCAGATCCTCGGGAAGACCCTCTCCGCGGTGATCCGCGGCTCGGGAGCCTACTGACCCGGGCCGGGGGCCTCCCCCGTCCGGACACGCGAGGACACCCGCCGACCGGAGCGGCGTTTTATCCGGCTTGTTAATAATTAGGGCCATTTGCAGCTATAAGCAAGCACTTGCAACACCAGCGAGCGGCGTAGACGCCTCACCCCTTTACGGGGTTTCTCCAGGGATCGAGCACGACAACATACTTTCTGCTGCCCTTTCGGTAATCACCCCCCAGTGAGGCGAAAGATGGACATCAGAAGAACGTCGCCTTTCTCGCCGGCGGTTCGCGCGGCATTAATCGGAATTGCCACCGACCACGCGGAGATCGCCGCGTGAACGCCGCCGCACCGGCCCTCGACGCCCACGCCCCGGCGTCCGGGGCGTACGACGTCGCCATCGTCGGCCTCGGTTACGTCGGCCTGCCGACGGCGCTGGCGTTCCACGCTGCGGGCGCCCGCGTGCTGGCCATCGACACGAGCGCCGAGCGCCTCGCCCGGATCCGGGCACGCCAGGTCGACCTGCTCGACTCCGACCACCGCCGCCTCGAGACCGCGCTGGGCGACGACGCGTTCGCCCTGGTGACCGACCCGTCGTACGCGTCATGGGCCCGGGCCGTGGTGATCTGCGTGCCCACCCCGGTCACCGCCCACCTCACCCCGGACCTGTCCGCCCTCGACCGGGCCTGCGCGGCGGCGGTCCTGCACGCCGTCCCCGGGCAGGTCGTCATCCTGACCTCGACCAGCTACGTCGGCTGCACGGACGACCTGCTCGCCGGGCCGCTCGGGCGGCGTGGGCTCCAGGTGGGCCGTGACGTGTTCGTCGCCTTCAGCCCGGAGCGGATCGACCCGGGCAACGACCGGTACGCCCACGAGGTCGTCCCCAGGGTCGTCGGGGGCGCCACCCCGCAGTGCACGGCCGAGGCGGTCAAGGTCCTCGCCCACTGCACCGGCAAGCTGCACGAGGTGTCCTCCTCCGGCGCCGCCGAGATGACCAAGCTGTTCGAGAACACCTTCCGGGCCGTCAACATCGCCCTGGCCAACGAGATGGCCGAGATCAGCCGGACCCTCGGCCTGGAGGTCATGGAGGTCATCAACGCCGCCGCGACCAAGCCGTACGGGTTCATGCCCTTCTTCCCCGGGCCGGGTGCCGGCGGCCACTGCATCCCCTGCGACCCCCACTACCTGCTCTGGCAACTGCGCAGGACCCGGCTCCCGACCCCCGTGGTCACCCAGGCCATGGCCGCGATCGCGGGCCGTCCCCGGCGCGTCGTCGAACGCGTCCGCGAGGTGCTGTCCGAGGCCGGCATCGGCCTCGCCGGAGCGCGGATCCTCCTTCTCGGCGTGACCTACAAACCGGACGTCGAGGACGTCCGGGAGTCCCCGGCACTGGAGATCATCCAGGACCTCCTGGCCGCCGGCGCCCACGTCGCCTACCACGATCCCCTCGTCCCGGAGATACGGCTGCCGGAGGGCCGCCTCCTCACCAGTGTGGAGCCGGCAGGCGGCGACGCCGACCTCGTCGTCGCGCACACCACGCACCGGGCCCTGGACCTGTCCTGGCTGCCCGAGGACCAGCTCGTCCTGGACGCCACCTACCGCCTGACCGGGGCCGGACGGCGCGTCCCCCTCTGACCGCACTCCACCGAAGGCGGGACGGGGCGATGACGCCGCGCCGTCCCGCCCCGCCACGCCCATCGAGCACCACGAGGAGAGACTTCGTGATCACGCCATCCCTCATGGCGGCCGGACCGGCGCACGGACCGGACGGTTCGCGATGAACGGGGACCGACCAGAACCCTCCCGGACGAACCAGGCCCGCCCGGGACCGGGCAGGACGCACGCCGAAGCCCGCCCCGGGCGGCTCGCGTCGCTCGGGGCGTTCGCCGGCGTCACGATCATCTGCCTGGTCATCGCCTGGCACGTGGGGATCAAGGTCGCCTTCCTGCGCGGCGACCCGTTCACCCCGACGTACACGATCGCCGTCAGCGGCTACGTGCTGAGCCGGTTCCTGCTGGCGGCCTTCTACCGGCCGCCCCGCGACGCGGGGCTCACGCCCACGGTCGCGATCATCGTCCCCGCCTTCAACGAGGGCGAGGCGGTGGCCCGCACGATCGACTCCTGCCTGGCGCTGGACTACCCCCGCGACAGGCTGGAACTGGTCGTCGTCAACGACGGGTCGACCGACGACACGTGGGAACACATGCGGCGGGCGGCCGCCGGCCATCCCCCGGGCGCGGTCAGGTGCGTCGACCTGGGGAGCAACCAGGGCAAGCGCGCGGCGATGGCGGCCGGCATCCGCGCGACGTCGGCGGAGATCCTGGTCTTCGTCGACTCCGACTCGATGCCGGCGCCCGAGGCGGTCCGCACGCTCGTTCAGGGCTTCGCCGACCCGAAGGTCGGTGCGATCTCCGGCCTCACGTACGCGCGCAACGCCGAGACCAACACGCTCACCCGCATGCAGGCGGCGCGCTACTACGTGTCGTTCCAGCTGCTGAAGAGCGCCGAGTCCGTCCTGGGCGCGGTCACCTGCTGCTCCGGCTGCTTCGCCGCCTACCGGCGCGCGGCGGTCGAGCCCCTGCTGGACGCCTGGGAGAACCAGCGGTTCCTAGGCGTCCAGTGCACCTACGGCGACGACCGCGCGCTGACCAACCGGGTGATCAAGGCCGGATGGCGGACGCGGTACGACTCCCGCGCCGAGGCGTGGACCGACGTCCCGGACGCCTACCGGAAGTTCTTCCGGCAGCAGCTGCGCTGGAAGAAGTCCTGGAGCCGGGAGGGCCCGCTCCTGCTGTCGCACATCTGGCGGAGCCGCACCCGCGCGCTGCCGTCCGTCGCCGTGCAGACGTGCGCCGGACTGCTCAGCCCGATCGTCATCTTCCTCACCGTCGTCCGGGCCGTCGTCGAAGGGCATTCACCACTGATCTATTTCCTCGGCCTCTATCTCGTCTCGATGGCGTACGCGTTCGTCTACCGGCTACTGCGCAATGACGGACTGTGGCTCTACGCCTTTATCGGAACGTTCTTCTATATCACCTTCTCGCCGCAATTGTTGTGGGCCATCGCCCGCATTCGCGACGGGAAATGGGGGACCCGCTCGGAGGACCGGCGCCGGCCGCCCGCGTACCCGCGGATCACCCCGTCCCCGCGGGCGGTGCAGGATGGCTGACCCGAGACGCCCGATGATCCGGCCGGTCGGGCGGCTGACCGCCGCCGTCAACGGCACGGTGTTCGTCGCCGCCCTCGCCCTCGTGCTCGTCGTGTGGGTCGCCGCGAGCCGCCCGTTCGACCCGCCGCAGCAGGCCCCGGTGCCGGTGCGGCTCGACGCGGCGACCGCGCGGGCCGCCGCCGGCCTTCCCGGCTACCCCGGCACGGTGGTCGTGCTGACGTACCACGCGGTGTCCGACGGCGACCACGCCGGCAGCACGCTGACCCGGCGGCTGTTCGGCGAGCACCTGGCGGCCCTGGCCGCCGCCGGGTACCGCACGGTGCGGCTCGGCGACGTGGAGCGCCTGATCGCGCACCAGCCGGTCCGGCTGCCGCCGAGGGCGCTGCTGCTGACGTTCGACGACGGCACCCTGACCGACTGGACGACGGTCGACCCGATGCTCCAGCGATACCACTTCACCGCGGTCGCCTTCCTGACCACGTCGAAGATGGTGCCCGCCGGCACGCCGTCGTACTACCTGTCGACCCGGCAGCTGCGGGCGCTGCGCGCGACCGGGCGCTGGGAGTTCGGTTCGCACTCCCACGCGATGCACGAGCAGGTGCCGGTGCCGGGCGACCTGGCGCCGCCGCTCGGCAACCGGATCCTCGTACGCGGGCGGCCGGAGTCCCCGGCCGCGTGGCGGTCGCGTGTGCGGGGCGACCTCGCCCGGAGTCAGGCGTTCTTCCGCCACGTCTTCGGACGGCCCGCGAGCGCCTTCTCCTACCCCTTCGGGGACACCGGCAGCACGGGCGACGCCCCGGCGCTCGCAGGGGAGCTCCCCGGCCTGCTGCGGGCCGCCGGGTTCGGCGTCGCCTTCGTCGGCGAGAACGTGCCGACCGAGCACGTCAACGCGGTCGGCGCCCAGTCCCCCCGCTGGACGCTGGACCGCATCGGCGTCCGGGCGACGACGTCGGTGTCGGACCTGCTGGAGATGGTCCGCGGAGCGGTACCGGTCGCACCGCCCCACGACCTGGCCGCGCTGCGCTGGATGGGCGACCTCGCCACCTGCGCCCACCGGCCCGGGGCCCTGGCCGTGCGCAGCGACGGCTACGGGACCTGCGCGCTCGGCGACGTCAACACCAGCCAGTGGCTGGACTACGCACTCCAGGCGCGCCTGACCGGCGTGAACCGCCGCTCCGCCGCCGTGATCGCCGTACGGGACGGCGCGGGCGCGGGCCACCGCGGCCGGGTGGAGGTCCTCATCGGAGAGAGCTCGATGGTGGTCCGCCAGCAGATCGGCGACGCGACACGCGTGGTGCTCGCCAAGGCGGCCCTCCCGCCCGGCGGCACGGGGCGGGCCGTGCGGATCCAGGTCCGCCACGACACCGCGGACGTGACCGTCGACGGGCGCCACCTGCGGGTGACCTTCGACCGGCGGCTCCACGAAGGCGGGATCAAGTTCGCCATCGCGGCCGAGGGCGGCCACCAGACCGTCGTCTACGACCGGCCGACCCTGACTCCGTCCACACCCTGAGAGAAGGACCGATGCCCCAGACACCTCCCCCGCCGACGGCCCGCCTCGCGGCGCTGTTCGTCCTCCTGTGCGCGTCGCTCGCCGTGCCCGGCCTCACCGGGACGGCGCGCGCCGCCACGAACACCGTCGTCACCCTCGGCTTCGACGACGGCGTGAAGGACCAGTTCACCAATGCCCGGCCGATCCTGCGGGCCCACGCCATGCACGGGGTCTTCTACATCAACAGCGGCCAGACCAACCTGACCAACTACATGACGCAGGCGGACATCGCGGCGCTCGCCTCGGACGGGAACGAGATCGGCGGCCACACCGTCGACCACGCCGACCTGGCGACCCTGTCCTCCGACGACGCCAAGCGGGAGATCTGCAACGACCGGGTCACCCTCCTCGGCTGGGGGTTCGCGGTCAAGAACCTCGCCTACCCGTACGGCTCGTCGAACGCCGCCGTCGAGCAGATCGCGCATGACTGCGGGTACAACACCGGCCGGTCCGTCGGCGGCGTCGTGTCGCCCGGATCCTGCGCCGGCTGCGGCTACGCCGAGACCATCCCGCCGGCCGACGCGTACAACATGCAGACGCCCGATTCGATCAAGGCCGACACGAGCCTGACCACCATCAAGGGCCTCGTCACGGGCGCCGAACAGCACGGCGGCGGCTGGGTGCAACTCGTCTTCCACCACGTCTGCGACGCCTGCACCGACACCTACTCGGTCAGCCCCAGCACGCTGTCGGACTTCCTCGACTGGCTCGCCCCGCGCGCGTTGCGCGGCACCACGGTCAGGACCGTCGACCAGGTCATCGGCGGCGCGCAGCAGCCGCCCGTGAACGGCCCGCCCCTCAACCCGCCGACCCACGGCAACCTCGTCCAGAACCCCTCGCTCGAGTCCGCCTCGAACGGGCTGCCGGCCTGCTTCCAGTACGGCGGGTACGGCACGAACACCGCCACCTGGACCCGGTCCACCGACGCGCACACCGGCTCGTACGCGCAGAAGCTCGACGTCACGGCCTGGACCAGCGGCGACCGCAAACTCGTCACCAAGCAGGACGCCAACACCTGCGCGCCGGTCGCCACGCCGGGCCACACCTACAACGCGTCGATCTGGTACAAGGGCAGCTGGGCGGCGGACGTGCCGGTGAAGCTCACCCTCTACTACCGGACCGGCGCCGGCACCTGGGTGTACTGGACCAGCGGTCCCGCGCTGCCCGCGACCGGCACCTGGACGAAGACCCCCGCCTTCACGAGCCCGGCCGTGCCCGCCGGCGCCACCGGCCTGTCCCTCGGCCTCTCCCTCGCGGGCACCGGCACCGTCTACACCGACGACTACGACATCACGGACCCGGCGAACCCATGAGCGTCCGTAGAAGAGCCCTCGCGGAACTGGGGGTGGGGGTCGGGCTGCTGGCCCTCGCCGCCGGTCTCACGGTGGACGTGCTGTCCCCGCCGAAGAAGGCCGACGCCGAGAAGCCTCGCACCGTCGTGACCAACGCGATGCTGCAGGCGGCGCGTACCGACAACCGCTGCACGCGCGGCCGGGTCGCGCTGACCTTCGACGACGGGCCCGACATCTACACGCCGCAGATCCTGAAGGTCCTGCGCGCCTACCGGGTCCGGGCGACGTTCTTCGTCATGGGCCAGAAGGCCGCCGCGCGACCGGGCCTCATCAGGGCGGAGGCGGCGGACGGACATCTGGTGGAGAACCACAGCTGGAGCCATCCGCACCTGGCCGACCTCGACCAGGCGCAGATCGACTGGCAGCTGGCCGCGACCCAGCGGGCGATCACGACGGCGGGCGCGCCCGCCCCGACGCTGCTCCGGCCGCCGTTCGGCAACACCAGCGCCACGGTGGACGGGGAGGCGAAGCTGCTCGGACTGCGGGTGATCCGCTGGTCGATCGACACCGACGACTGGCGGGGGCGTGAGCCGGGCGACATCGCCGCGTCCGTCCTCGACCAGGTGGTCCCGGGCTCCGTGGTGCTGATGCACGACGGGGTGCGCCAGTCCGCCGCCACCGTCCAGGCGCTGCCCACGGTCATCCGCGGGCTGCGCGCACGCGGCTTCTGCACCGCCCTCGCGACGGACTGACAGGGAAGGACACCTCGACATCGTGGATCGGTACGACGGGCGTACGGCAGACGCCCTCGGTACGGCGGACGAGTCACACCCCGCCGCCGCCCCGTCCGCCTCTCACCGGGCGCGGCGACGGGGCGGCGGACGGGGCCGCCGGGCCGCCCTGCTCGTCACCGCCGCCGTGGTCGTCGCGGCGGGAACCTGGGCGGGGCTCGCCCGGTCCCGCCCGCCGATGTTCGCGCCGCGGCTGTCCGGGCCGGACCGGCTCGTGACGAACGAGTTCGCGCACTGGAACCCGCGGACGCCGGGTACCCGCCTCTCCCGGGACTGGGACGTCACCAGCGGGTCGCTGTTCGTCCACCGGGGCGTCGCCTGGTCGGGCGTGCCCGACGCGGCCGTCCCGGACGCGGGATCGTCCCGTGGCACGGGTTCGAGTGTGTTCCGGATGACCACGCGCCGCCGCGACTTCGACGACGTGACGGTCTCGCTGCGGCTGCGGAACCTGGGCCTGACGGGCACCGGCCGCGCGGCGGCGTCGGAGATCGACGGAGTGCACGTCTTCCTGCGCTGGCAGAGCCCGGAGAAGCTCTACGTCGTCTCGCTGAACCGCCGGGACGGCCTCATGGTGGTCAAGAAGAAGCTGCCGGGCGGCGACGCCAACGGCGGGACGTACGTCACCCTGGGCCAGGCCCGCTACGCCGTCCCGTACGGACGCTGGCAGGCGTTCCGGGTCCGGATCGCGACGTCCGGCGGCGGGCTGGTGACGGTCACGGTCGCGCGGGACGGCCGCCAGGTGCTGTCCGCCACCGACGACGGCAGCGAGGGCGCGGCGATCCTGGCCCCCGGCGCGGTCGGCCTGCGCGGCGACAACTGCGACTTCGAGTTCACCGGCTTCCGCGTCACGCGGACGTAGGGTCACGATCTCTGTGCCCGCCGCTCGCTACCGCCGATGAGCCTCCCCTGGTTTCCAATGAGCCGTCGTCGCTGGTCAGTGGCGCCCCTCCCATTTCCAAGGACGGTCCGATTCGTAAGCGATACAAACCAGAGTCGGAGACGGCGTGGTCAGCCACGTCGTCCCCACCCAAGCGAAGGCGAACAATGATCGAAACGTTCCAAGTGACGTACAAGACGTCCACCCGCGAATTCCTCGTCGAGGTGCGCACCCTCATCCCGGCCGACACGATGGATGCGTGGGAGCGGGCCGAGGGAGCGGCCTTGGAACTCGTGAACCAAGTGCTGGACGAAACCGACATCAAGAGCGCCTTCGCCAACATCGAGACCTACTGGACGTGCGAGACTCCCGAGGGGTGCGCTGTCCTCGCCACGGGCACAAGGAAAAAGCGCCCGAGGAGCCAGTCCCACCGAAGCAGTAGGCCTTCTTAACATCGGCAGCCCTCCGCCCCGGACCGGGGTGGAGGGCTGCACTCTGTTCTGGCCGAGGAGCTGGTCGCGGCGGGTGGCGTCAGGCGTTGCGCCCGCTGAGCCAGCGGAGCAGGAGGCGGACGCCGTAGCCGGTCGCGCCGCGGGTGAGCTCGCCGTCGTCGGAGCCGGCGCGGGCCGGGCCGGCGACGTCAAGGTGTGCCCACGCGCGCTTCCCGGTGAACTCCCGCAGGAACAGCGCCGCGACGATCGAACCCGCGCGGAAGCCGCCCCGGCCCATGTTCGCGACGTCGGCGACGTCGGAGTCGATGGCCTCGCGGTACTCGTCGGTCAGCGGCATCCGCCACAGCCGCTCGCCGCTGTCCTCGCCCGCGCCGAGCAGCTCGGCGGCGAGGGCGTCCTCGGTCGCGTACAGCGCGGCGTACCGCTGGCCCAGCGCGACCTTGGCCGCCCCGGTGAGCGTGGCGATGTCCACCAGCACGTCGGGGCCGAGCTCGGCGTCGGCGTAGGCGAGTACGTCGGCCAGGACCAGGCGTCCCTCCGCGTCGGTGTTGAGCACCTCGGAGGTGGTGCCGCCGTAGTGCCGGATGACGTCGCCGGGGCGCATCGCGGAGCCGGACGGGAGGTTCTCGGCGGCGGCGATCAGGCCGGTGACCCGGACCGGCGCGCGCAGGGCCCGCAGCGCGGTCATGACCCCGATGACCGCCGCACCGCCCGCCATGTCGGTCTTCATGGCCTTCATGCTCTCGTTCGGCTTCAGCGACAGCCCGCCGGAGTCGAACGTGATGCCCTTGCCGACGAGCACGACGTGCCGGACGGAGGCGCCATCGGTCGCCTCCGGCTCGTACGTCAGCTCGATCAGGCGCGGCGGCCGGGCCGATCCGGAGCCGACGGCGACGAGCCCGCCGAAGCCCTCGGCGCGCAGCTCCCGCTCGTCGCGGACGCGTACGGTGAGCCCGGTCTCGGCGGCGAGCCGTTCGGCCTGCTCGGCCAGCCAGTGCGGGGTCTTCTCCAGCGACGGCGTGTTCGCCAGGTCGCGGGCGACCGTAACGGCGCCGGCGACGACGGAGCCGCGCTCGACCGCGGCCTCGGCGTCGGTCAGGAGAGTGATCGTCTCGGCGGCCGGTCTCTTCGCCGGGCCGCCGACGCGGAAATCGTACGAGGCCAGCAGCAGGCCTTCCACGAACGCCGCGATGGCCTCGTCATCGGAACCGGACGGCGCGGCGGCGGCGAGGTGCGCGCGGCCCCGCCCGCTCCGCGCGAGGGCCGCGCCCGCTCGGCGCAACGCCGCCGGGGAGCCGTCCCCGACGCCGTACAGCAACAGGTCGGTGATGCCGTCTCCCAGCCGGAGCGGGGCACCGACGATCTCGCCCGGGCCACCCTTCGCCTCCTCGTGGGCGAGCAGGTCGGCCGCACCGAGGGCGAACAGGCCGGCCATTTCCTCCGCGTAGGCCGGGTCGATCTCCGGACCGGCCTGGACGGGCACCGCGACGACCTTGGCGGTCGTGGCGATGTCCCAGATGGTGCCGTTGACGGTGCGCAGTTGGGTGTTGACCGGCAAGACCTCTCCTGTAGGGACAGCGAGGCCCCGGCGTCCGTCCGCCGGGGCCTTCACGAAACCTCAATGAGCGGGGTAACGCCGTTGTCAGCCGACGACGCCCTTCAGCGCGTCCCCGAGTTCGCCTGCCTCGTCCGCCGACAGTTCGACAACGAGCCGCCCGCCGCCTTCGAGCGGGACACGCATGACGATTCCGCGTCCCTCCTTGGTAACTTCGAGCGGACCATCGCCTGTCCGCGGCTTCATCGCCGCCATGCGTGCATCCCCTTCCTGCCTAGGGCCGCGTGGGGCCGCCGGGCTTCTTTGGCCGCTGACCCGCCTGCCGCATCAAGTCAACTGGTGGTGGTCCATTATCCCGTTTTCCGGGCGCTAAGTGGTAACGATCAGCTTCGAGATCATGCTGAGGCCCCCCGATCGGCCGTCTCCATGGTCGGCGGGGAGCCCGCTTCCGGGCCGGAGTACCCGCCCGCGCACCCGATATCTTTGCCCTCCGGGCGGCGCGGCTCTTGCCCGGAGCCTCCGGCTTCGTCGATCGTTTCCCTGGAGGACCGGACGACGGAACGCCCCGGTGCCGGGCGTCGGCGAAGGAGTCTGAACGTGACGGAGAGCGTGCTGTACGACCTTGCGAACGGCGTTGCGACGATCACCCTGAACCGTCCGGACGCGATGAACTCCCTGACCGCGGAGACCAAGATCGCGCTGCGGGCGGCGGTGGAGCGCGCGCGCGACGACGACGCCGTACGGGCGGTGCTCCTCACCGGGAACGGCCGGGCGTTCAGCGCCGGGCAGGACCTGCGGGAGCACGCCGCCAACCTGGAGGCGGGCAAGGGCCTGGACGGCACGCTGCAGGACCACTACAACCCGACCGTGCTGGCGCTCGCCCGGATGCCCAAGCCCGTGGTCGCCGCCGTGGGCGGCGTCGCGGCGGGCGCCGGGTTCTCCCTCGCCCTGGCGTGCGACTTCCGGATCGCGTCGGAGAAGGCGTCGTTCGCGACGGCGTTCACCCGGATCGGCCTGGCGCCGGACAGCGGCCTGTCGTGGACGCTGCAGCGGCTGGTGGGCCGCGCGAAGGCCACGGAGCTACTCCTGCTCGCCGAGCCCCTCCGTGCGGCGGAGGCCCTTGCGCTCGGCCTCGTGAACCGCGTGGTGCCGGCCGACGACCTCGCGGCGGAGGCGCGGGAGCTCGCGGTCCGGCTGGCCGCCGGCCCGACCGTGGCGTTCGGCGCGGTGAAGGCCGCCCTCGACCACGCGGCCACCGCCGACCTGGCGGGCGCGCTGGCCAGAGAGGCCGAGTTGCAGGACGCCTGCGCCGCGACGGCCGACCACGCCAACGCCACCAAGGCCTTCCTCAAGAAGGAACGGCCCGCCTTCCAAGGCCGCTGACGGCGCTCGGGGGTGTGAAGGAGATCTCCGGTGAGGCGACCGACCGGGCCGGCCGTCGCGGCGTCGCGCTGAGCCGGGCCGGTACCGGGACGGACGCCGCGCCCTCGCCCGGTGGCCCGGGGCACTGATCGCGCGGCCGGACGCCGGGTCCGGGGACCCGGCGTCCGGCGGCGGTCAGCCTCGGTACAGGTCGAGTTCGGCGACCGAGGCGTAGGTGTTCTTCGGACCGTGCTCGCTCAGCACCCGGAACCGGACGTACCGCCCCGTGACCGGCGTGAACGGGACGGTGGTCTCCAGCTGGGTGTCGGGCAGCTCACCCTTGGCGACCGGCTCGCCCCAGTGCCGCCCGTCGGCGCTCACGTACAGCTCGTAGGAGGCGACGCGGCCGTCGATCCCGCCGTCCTGCCGGGGCATGGAGCGGAACGCGCCGAGCCGCTGCGTCGCGCCGGTGTCGATGGTGATCTCCTGCGGGAGCGCCGCCGACCAGTCGCTGTGCCAGATCGTGTACGGATCGTTGTCGAAGGCATTGGTGGCCGCGCCGTTCTCGTGCGCGCTCTCCTGGCTGGAGGCCGACACGAGCTTCCAGCCCTTCTGGGACAGCGCCGGGCGGTCGTCGGGGAGACTCACCTGGTCGTACCGGTCGAGGAACGCCTTGAAGTCACCGTCGCGCGGCGCGCCCCACGTACGGTCGGCGAGCGCGGCGACCGGGCGGCGGGCGAAGAAGTCGAACCACTCCGGCGGGTTCTGCTCGGCCTTGTCCGACCAGCGGGAGATCTTGTAGCCGTGGATGCCGGGGGCGGCGGCGAAGTCGTACTCGCCGTAGATGTGGCGCGGGTCGGCGTAGCCGTAGCCGCCGGGCGAGGTGGAGAAGCCGGGTGAGACGTACAGGTGGCCGTCCTGGCTGCCGACCACCTGGTAGCCGGCCTGGGCACGGGCGAGCGGGCTGCTGAGCCACTCGTTGACCTGAATGTCCTTGTTCGCCTCGACGCCGTGCGCCTGCTTGTAGTCCCACCACTGCCACAGCTGCGTGGTCTTGCCGTGCGCGCGGACCTGCTGGTCCAGCTCGTTGGCGAAGGCGGTGAAGACGTCACCGGGCGCGGCGTACCCATTGGCCTTCTGGTAGGCGACGAGCTCGGGGCAGGCGTTCTTGGCCGGGTCCAGAGGGATCTCGTCGCCGCCGATGTGGAAGTACGGCCCGTCGAAGATCGGGATGATGTCGTCGAGGAGCTCGTGGATGAACGTCCGGGTGTGCTCCTTGGTGACGTCGAGGGTCCAGCCGCCCGCGTCGTGGCCCTCCCATCCGGTGTTCGGCTTGGACAGGGAGTCGCAGGTGAAGGCGAGGCTCGGGTCGTACTTGCTGATCGCCACGGAGTGGGCGGGCAGGTCGATCTCCGGGACGATCGTCACGTGGTAGCGGCGGGCGTAGTCCTGCAGGTCGCGCAGCTCACGCCGGCTGTAGTGCTCCTTGGAAGTCAGCCCGGGGAACCGCTTGCTCTCGACGCGGAAGCCGTTCCAGTCCGACAGGTGCAGGTGGAACAGGTTCAGCTTGTACCAGGCCATCCGCCGGATCTGCTGCTTGAGGTAGGAGACCGGGAAGAACTTGCGGCCGACGTCGAGCATCTGCCCGCGCTCGGGCAGGTTCGGCCAGTCGCGCGCGTCGCCCCGGGGGATCGATCCGGCCTTCAGCGCCTGCAGGATCGTCCGCGTGCCGTAGAAGACGCCGGTCTCGGTGCGGGCGCGCACGCCGACCGTGTCGCCGACCTGGAGCGCGTACCCCTGGTCGCCGAGCGGCTGGTCGGCGGAGCCGAGCGACAGGACGACGTCGCCGGTACGGGACCGGCCTGCCGTGACCGGTGCTCGTACGCCCGACTCGGCGCGCAGTTCGCTCGCGAATCGGGTGGCGAGGGCGCGCAGCCGGGGCTGGGCGACAACGATCCGGCTTCCGGGACGCGGCCGCCAGGCCCCGGTCGCTCCGTGCCACTCGCGCAGGCTGGGCACGGTCACGGGGGGCGGATTCGCCGCGGCCCTCGGCTCTGCGCTCCCGGGCCCGACGGGCGCGAGGGCCCCGGCGAGGACGACCCCTGTCAGTGTTCCGACGAACCGGCGCACGGCACCGCCTCCACGACAAAGCGAGCACCCACCCCCGGAGATGCTCTTATGTGATCGATTCCCGGGCATCGTAAGCACGTTTGCGCAATAGATCTAGATCTTGCCGACCATGGGCGAGTCGAGTATGCCGCCGTCCGAAACGCCGTACGCCCGCCGGACCAGGGACGATCCGGGATGAAGCGTCGAGGCGTCGTGGCCGGTTCCGTCACTCGCCCGGCCGGGAGGCGTTAGCGTCGACATCGTGACCGAACGCGAATGGCTGTCGACCGAGGACTGGTACGCCTCGCTTCCCTCCGTGTACGTCGCGGCGGGCGGCCTCATCACCGACGCCGCCGGCCGGGTCCTGCTCGTCAAGCCGAACTACCGCCCGTACTGGCTCTTCCCCGGCGGCATCGTCGAGGACGGCGAGGCGCCGCATCTCGGGTGCGAACGCGAGGTGCTCGAGGAGGTCGGGCTGAACCTCGCGGCGGGACGTCTCCTCGTCGCCGACTGGGTACCGGCCGACGGCACGCGTCCGCGCCCGAGCCTGTACTTCCTGTTCGACTGCGGCACGTACGACGAGGACACGCCGATCCGGCTGCAGGAGGAGGAGCTCGACGACCACGCGTTCGTGACCGTCGAGGAGGGCGCGGGCATGCTCGCCGCCACGGCGGCGATCCGCCTCAGGGCCGCCCTCGATGCCCGCCGGACCGGTGAGACGCGCTACCTCCCGGCGACACGGTCCGCCGACGCGGAGATCACGGGCTAGCCGTCCACCCTCCGCTCATCGGTCGACGGTGAGCTCGAACAGCCCATGCCGTACTCGGCGAGCATGCGGGCCCATCGCCGCCGCGGCTCGCGACCGGAGAGGGGCAGGCCGCCGAACCACCAGTATGGACCCGACAGAAACCTCTACATAACCTTGACCGGTATCGACCGCCGATCGAGGGAGCGTTCAATGGCCACGCCATCAGTGGTGCCCGACATCCTGTCCCCCGAATTCGCAGCAGACCCGTATTCGGCCTACCGGATGATGCTGGAAGAATTTCCCTTGATCAGGCAGGAGTCGAGCGGCGGTTACGTCATCTCACGCCACGAGGACGTGCAACGCGCCTTCCGGGACCCGGTCTTCACCACCGACAACTATGAGTGGCAGCTTGAGCCCGTGCACGGGCGGACCATTCTCCAGATGAGCGGCCGGGAGCACGCCGTGCACCGTGCGCTGGTGGCACCGGCGTTCCGCGGGAACGAACTGCAGGAGAAATTCCTCCCGGTCATCGAGCGCAACTCCCGCGACCTGATCGAGCGTTTCTCCGGCCGTGGAACCGTCGATCTGGTCGCGGAATTCTCCACGCGGTTCCCGATCAACGTCATCGCCGACATGCTGGGCCTGGACACGGCGGACCACGACCGGTTCCACCGGTGGTACACCGCCATCATCGCGGTCTTCGGCAACCTGGCGGGCGACCCGGAGGTGGCGGCGGCCGGCGAGCGGACCCGCCGGGAGCTGGGCGAATACCTCATTCCGATCATCCAGGAACGCCGGGCGAACCCGGGAGACGACCTGCTGTCGACGCTCTGCGCCGCCGAGATCGACGGCACCCGGATGACCGACGACGACATACGGGCCTTCTGCAGCCTGCTGCTCGCCGCGGGCGGCGAGACCACCGACCGGGCCATCTCCGGCCTCTTCCGGAACCTCCTCCAACACCCCGACCAGCTCGCCGCCGTACGCCGCGACCGCACGCTCATTCCGAAGGCGTTCGCCGAGACGCTGCGGTACACCCCGCCGGTGCACATGGTCATCCGCCAGGTGGCCGAGGACGTCACCCTCAGCGGCGGCACGGTGCCGGTCGGCGGCACCGTCGTGTGCGCGGTCGGCGCCGCCAATCGCGACCCCCGGCGCTATGCCCACCCGGATGTGTTCGACGTCTTCCGCGACGACCTCGCGGCCTCGACCGCGTTCTCCGCAGCGGCCGACCACCTGGCCTTCGCCCTCGGGCGTCACTTCTGCGTCGGCGCCATGCTGGCCAGGACCGAGGTCGAGGTGGCGGCGAACCAGCTGCTGGACGCCATGGACGACATCGCGTTCCGGGACGAGGCCGCGCCGGCCGAGCAGGGGGTGTTCACCCGGGGTCTCGTGACGCTGCCCCTGGAGTTCCGCCCGGCGGCGGCCGGCTCCTCTTCGCCGGTGGAGGCGCCGCGCGCCACCGGCTGATCAGCCGGAGACGTACGACGGGGTGAATTTCACCGGCAGTGCGACCAGGCCGCGCATCCAGACGGACGGCGACCACTCCAGGTCCTCGATGCTCACCGCCAGCAGCACGTCCGGCAGCCGGTCCAGGAGCACCTCGACCGCGGCCCGGCAGATCACCTCGGCGAGCTCCGGCGCCGGATACGGGCACCGGTGCTCACCGTGGCTGAACGACATCATGGCCTGGTTGCCGGTCGTGACGGCCGCGGGCTCGGGCCGTACCTGCGGGTCGCTGTTGGCCGCCGCCAGGCCCAGGACGAGCAGGTCACCGGTCTTGATCTTCTGCCCGCCGAGCTGTACCGGCCGGGTTGCCCAGCGGCCCAGGTAGTTCTGCGTGGGGGTGTCCTCCCACAGCACCTCGTTGAGCGCCTGGCCGACGCTGTGGCGGCCACCCGTGATGCTCACGGCGAACCGGTCCTCGGTCAGCATCAGCCGGACGGTGTTGCCGATCCAGTACGCCATCGGCTGCTGGGCGGCGGTCATCACCAGGACCAGGTCCGAGATGAGCTGCTCTTCCGTCAGGCCGTGGTTCAGCATGTGCGAGACGAAGTCCGGGCCCGGCCACTCACGCTTGTGCGCCACCAGCCGTTGCATGGTCGCGCAGATGCCCTGGTACGCGTCGAGCGCGCCCTCGTCGCCGTTGACCGTGGTCATCATGTCCCGCAGCAGGCCCGGCGTCTCCGCCTCCGGCAGGCCGAAGATCTTGGCGACCGCGAGCAGCGGCAGCGGGTGCGCGTACGCGGCCATCAGGTCGACCTCACCCGCCGCGACGAACGTGTCGATCAGGTCGTCCGCGATCCTCTCGGCCTGGTTCCGCAGGTCGAACTGGTCGACGGCGAACAGGCCGTCGCTGATCGCACCCGCCCGGCGCCGGTGCTCGTCGCCCTCCGCGAACAGCGTGGAGGGCTGAAAGCCGACGAACGGCATCAGCGGCCAGTCGGACGGGATGTGCTCCCATTGGTTCCAGCGGCGGGAGTCACGGGCGAAGACTCCCGGGTTGCTCAGCACCTCATGGACCTCCCGGTAGCCGATCACGAACCAGGCCGGGATGTCTCCCTCGATCACCACGGGAACAACTGAGCCGTGCTCCTGTCGCATCTGGCGGTACAAGTCCGAGGGATTCCGCAGAAATCTCGGCCCGTAAAGCGGTACGACGCCGGTGCGGGCGGGACAGCCTCCCGATGAGGCGTCGGCGAGGGTGGTGGCAGGCTCAGGGTCGGTCATGGCCTTCTTCCACGATCGGTTACGCCGGCGCACACGCCGGCGAAATGTCACGGCACGTTCGCGGGAGACTACGCTCAAGATCCACCGAGGGCCAGTGTTCACGGCAGATCCCGTCGCCGCGCCGTGACGCACCGTCAAAAGCCACGGGCCCGGAGATCCGGTCACCGGTCGACGGTGACCTCGAACAGCCGGTGCAGCAGGTCGTGCAGCGCCGTCCGCTCGTCCCCCGTCAGCCCGCCGAGCATGTCGCGTTCGACCCCGTCGCCCGCGCGGCGCAGCCCGTCGATCACGGCGCGCCCCTCTTCGGTGAGCGCGATGGCGTGACGCCGCCGGTCGGCGCGGTCCCGCGTCCGCTCGATCAACCCCCGGCGCTCCAGGAAGTCGACCACCGATACGGCGTTCCGCGGGTCGACCCCGATCAGCTCGGCGAGGCGCTGCTGGTGGGTGACCTTCAGGTTGTCGAGCGTCATGAGCGCCCCATAGTGGTGCGGCGTCATCCCGTGTTCGGCGAGCATGCGCGCCCACCGCCGCCGTGACTCGGCGCCGAGCCGTGCCAGCAGGTAGCCGGCGCCGGCCCGCAGCTCGGGCGGCGAATCGGGGGCACCTTCCACGAATTTGTCGCCTTCGTCCGCCATATCGGCGATCATACGCTCTTGCCGACATAGACCATGATGGTCGTTATTTATGAGTAAATATTCATATCGATCGGCACGTCACCGTCAGAAGGAGCCGGGCGGACCGGCGACAAGGACGACTCTGGGGCGTTACCGTCTGCATTGACGATCAGGAGATCAATCACAACGGAACCACGCGGAGCGGACGATGGCCCTTCCTCCCCCGGCGCTACCCGCCGCAGGCCGACCCGCCGCCGACCGGCACCTCGGTGCCGGGCTGCTGCTCGCCCTCCCGGCCGCACTGCTCGCGCTGGTCTCCCTGGTCATTCCGACCGGCCAGACCATCGTGCGCAGCTTCCAGAACTCACGGTTCCTCAGCCACTCCCACCCGTTCGTCGGGCTGGACAACTACGGCACCCTCCTGAAGCAGGGCGACTTCTGGCGCACACTGGCCTTCTCGCTCGTTCTCGCGATCGTCCCGATCATCGTCGCCGTGGTGGTCGGCCCCGCACTCGCCGCCGCCCTCGCCCAGGCGGGCACGTGGCCTCGCCGGGTCGGCCGCGTACTCATGTCGCTGCCGCTCGTCGTCTTCTCCCCCGTCGCGGTCGCCATCGCCTGGCACATGGGTCAGGCGGGCGCCGGCGGAGGCGGCATCGCCACGATCTTCGGCCGGATCGACAGTCCCGACAAGGCGTTCGGCGTCATCCCGCTGATCACGGCCGCCGCGACGTTCGGCGTGGTGTGCGGCCTGGCGCTGCTCGTCTTCCTGCCCGTCCTGCGCGGTCGCGCCGAGGGCCGGCGGATCACCCCGGCCATGCTCGCGGTCGCCTCGATCGTCGCTCTGGCGGCCGTCGCGACGAGCCTGCAGGCGTTCACGTTCGGCGCGGTGCTGGGCGACTCGCGGCGCTCGACCACGCCCGTCGGGCTGATTTACACCTTCGGATTCCGCATGGCCGACCTCGGCGTCGGATCGGCGCTCGCCACCATCACCGGCGTGATCCTCGCCGTCCTGGGCGTCGGCGCCACCGTCATCGCGATCAAGACGGGCCTGGGCATCAAGCTCGCTCCGGCTCCCCGGCGCGGAGCGCCGGAGCCCGGACCACCACAGCCCGGGCCCGGAGCGCCGCCGGCAGGCCCGCGCCCGGACGCCGCCCGCTCGGTGATCGGGATCCTGGCCGTGGTCGTGGCCCTCATCATCGCCGTGCTGGGCGTCTGGCCCTGGCTGTCCGCGCTGTTCTCAGACGGCCACGGATCCTCCACGGGCGCGTCCTCCGGCCACGTCTACCTGAACACCTGGGTCCCACCCCTGCTGAACGCCATCGTCTCCGTCGGCGCGGCGTTCCTGGCGGCGCTGGGCATCGGCGGCCTGCGCCCGCTCGGCCGCCGCAGCGAGCTGCTGCTCCTGCCGTTCGCCCCGTGGCTGTTCGTCGGCGTCGGTCCGTTCAGCATCACCGGCTTCGAGAACGAGAGGAAGCTCGATCTCCTCGAGAAGTTCGCGTCGCTGTTCTCACCCATCCTGGTGAGCGTCCCGGCGCTTCTCATCCTCACGCTGTTCTGCCGCAGGCACGCGGCCCGCTGGCGGGCACAGCGCGCCGCCGGCGCCCCGGCCGCGCCGTCGTTCTTCTTCACGGTCGTCGTCCCGGCGCTGCCCCTGGCGGGCCTCCTCTTCGGCGCGGTCACGCTGATCGGCGGGCAGGGCCTGCTCTGGCCGATCCTGGTGAGCAACGGCTCCGCCAACCGGACCGCGCCGGTCGAGCTGTTGATCCGCGTGAACCAGACGTTCAGCGCCAACGCGCAGGTCGGGCTCACCACGCCCATCGTCGTGGTCGTCCTCGCACTGATCGCGCTCGCCGCGCTCCAGATCCTCTACCTGGACCGGCTCGTCATCACCACCGGCCCGGACGAGGAGGCCGTCGGCCTGCCCCAGGCGGCCAGGGGTCCGGGATGGCCCGTCATGGTCCCCGCGCCCGCCGGCCCCGGCCTCCCACCGCCTTCCGGCCCGCCGCTCTCGTACGCTCCCCCGCCCGGCTACGCCCCTCCCGTGGCTGCTCCGCCGCCGTACGGCCCGCCTCCCGGGTACGCGCCTCCACCGGGCTACGGCCCGCCACCCGCGTACGGCCCGCCGCCTCCGCAGGCACCGGCGCCCCCGGAGACGACGCCCACCGACCCGAAGCCGGAGCCGTCACCCGCTCCAGAACACGACGCCGACCCCCCACCCGCGTACGACTCGCCCCCGTCCCAGTCGGCGGCATCGCGCCCGGAACCGACCGATTCGGGCCCGAATCCGCCGTCCGGTCATAAGCCCGCCTCCGATTCGACACCCGGGCGGGAGCCTCGGGACACCGATGGACGGGCGTCGTCAGCCGATTCGGCCGCAGACGAAGAGGCGCCGGACGAGAAGCCGCCCGCCGACGAAGCACCGCGTTCCGAGAAGTGACCTCGGCCTGGGCTGCGTCCTCTTCCGACCAGAAGGACATGACACCGTTCACGCTGTTGTAACGCCATCGCAGCCACGCCGGTCGCCGCACGAACGAATCACTCGTAAAAACTGGGCATTGACGAGGATATCGGTCGTGAGTATCTTGATCTCCGCGAGGACCGGATAGGGGTGCGCTGGGCACACCTCATCCACTCGCGGGGCTCCAGGAGGCCTTATGAGAATCAGGAGTATGGTCGCGGCCGTCGCTGCGACCGGTGCGATCGTCGGCACAGGCGTGGCGGTGGCACCTGCCGCGATGGCATCCGATGCGTTCTGCGGGTCGAGCTATAACCAGATTTGGGGCCCCCACTCGATATACACGCAACAGGGCCATTACGCCGGCGACGTGTACCTCACGTACAGCTCGTCGACTGGAAAAAACTGCGCATACTTCCTGATAAGCAGCGGGACCCGAGGCTCCCTTGGCTATGGCCACAGCATCAGGATCGAGAATGAAAGCAACTACAACAGCAGCCAACCCGACAGCGGCTATTTCGAGAAGTTTGCGGGGCCTGTGTATGTCTACGCCCCAAACGCCTGCGTGAAGATATTTGCAAGCGTATACAGCACGTACGATGACGCCCAATACTCCAGCCCCAATTTGGGTTGCTGACGCTCCACAAGGCGAGGCGCTAACTCGATCTTGTGAGGTCGGTTGGGTCGCGTAGCGACCCAACCGACCTGTTGTTATCGGACTGACGTCATGGCCGGCGTCCCCCGAAGCGGCACCGGCGGATCCGCGGCCGAAGTCGTCATCCGCCTCTGAGCCCGGTTCCCCGCCCGACCCGAAGCCGGAACACAGTGACGATGAGGCATCCTCCACGACGAAGAAGGAAGATCCGCCGCACGAGGACACGACCATGGACGAACCACCACGCGCGGAAGACGACTGGGAATTCACGCGGGGATGTCGCATGTGATCTCGTCGGCCACCGGCGCGATGAGTGGGTGCCCCCTCTAGACGGTTACCGGCGCCAGGGCATCGATCCGTCTCCGCTTCCACGCCCGGGCGGGAGTCTCGGGATACCGGTGGACGGGCTCCGCCGGCTGATTCGGCCGCTGGCGAAGAGGTGCCGGACAACGAGCCGCCCGCCGACGAGGCATCGCGCTCCGATGAATGACCTCAGGCCGCCCGAGCGGCGCCCTCGTTCCAACGAGAAGACATGCCGCCATCCACTTCATACGACGCCGTCGTAACCGTGGCGAAACGCGCGGCGCGAAAGCGCATCGTCTACGTGCGGGGGCCAAACTGACCGTTGACGCAGATATCGGACATCAGTATTTTTATTTCCGCCAGGACCGGATACGGGTGCAGTGGGCATGCTTTATCCAGCCACGGGCTTCAGGAGGCTTCATGAAAATCAGGAGCATGATCGCGGCCTTCGCCGCGACCGGCGCGATGGCCGGCACCGGCGTGGCCATCGCGCCCGCCGCGATGGCGGACTCGATCTGCGGAGCGGGCTACACCCAGTTTTATTCAGTGGACATCTACGCCCCGGTCCACCTGTACGCAGGCACCGTGAAGGTTTTCGACTCGCCGAACAATTCCAAGTGCGTATACTTCACGGTAAGTAGCAGCACAAAAGGCTCCGACGGATGGAGCCACAGCATCAATATCTCGCCTCATAACAGCACGGCCTCACACCACGACACCGGCTATTACAACAGTTACGCGGGACCGCTGTGGGAATCCGCCCCGACCTGCGTGGACGTCTGGGGAAGCGTATCCGGCCCGGACGACAAAACCTTCAGCTACCCGAACCTCTGCCATTGATCCTGGCGAAATCTAGCCTAGAGCGTTTGTAAGGTCGGTCGGGTCGCACGGCGACCCGATCGACCTGCGGTTTCCACCACCAGCCCATCCGCGCCCATGAGGCCGTACTTGTGTGGGGTCGGGTTGGGGG
>NZ_JAMXMY010000021.1 GCF_024055795.1 Actinoallomurus purpureus
GCCACGTCGACGCGGAGCAGGCCCGCGGGCTCCTGGACGCTACGTCGGACTACTTCGGGCTGACCGGCGAGCGGCTGAGCTACCGCTTGTGGTGGGGGGACCGGCTGCGCGACGGGGGCGACGCCCTGCGCCCGCTCTACATCGACTACCTGAGCCGATCCGACACCTGAGCCACACGCCCTGACCGAATCCGGACAAAACGGCTGCGCAAGATCGTTTGTCCGTTAGCGTCCCAGACGAACCTGGGTGCGCGAGGACGGAAGAACGACCA
Organism: Actinoallomurus purpureus; assembly: GCF_024055795.1. GTDB lineage: Bacteria > Actinomycetota > Actinomycetes > Streptosporangiales > Streptosporangiaceae > Actinoallomurus > Actinoallomurus purpureus. The sequence goes on from NZ_JAMXMY010000021.1 coordinate 272, forward strand.
CGGCGGCCGGTGCTTTGAGGTCTCCGCGCCCGAAACGGCGACGTTCGGGCAGGCGGCCTGCTCGGGATGGGAGCCCCCCATGGCGGGCATCGGACGGCGGGATCTCCTGGCGGGCACGGCCGGTGCCGCGGCGGTCGTGGGGGCGGGAATCGGCGCGGCGGCCCCGGCGGACGGGGCCACCACGACGCGGGCGCCCGTGGCGGAGCCGTCCGGCCGGCCGACGGGCCGCGCGGTGCGGCTGCGCGAGGGCACGGACCTGGCGGCCCAGGTGTCGCCCGACGGGCGGCTCATCGCCATCGACCTCGTCGGCGTGCTGTGGACCCTGCCGGCGTCCGGCGGGCCCGCGCACCGGCTGACCAGCGACCTGTTCGACATCGCGCAGCCCGAGTGGTCGCCGGACGGGCGCCGGCTCACCTTCCAGTCCTACCGCGAGGGCGTCTTCGACATCTGGGTGATCGACGCCGACGGATCGAACCCGCGCCGGCTGACCGAGGGACCGTACGACCACCGTGAGCCGCGGTTCTCCCCCGACGGCACCCGGATCGCCTTCTCCTCGGACCTGTCCGGCAGCTACGGCATCCACACGCTGCGGCTCGACACGGGGGCCGTCAGCCCGGTGACCGACTCGGCGGACGAGGAGTACGAGCCGGCATGGTCGCCGGACGGCACCCGCATCGCGTTCGTCGTCGCGAACACCCGAATCGACGTCGTCGAGGTGGCGACCGGCGCGCGCCGTACGGCCGTGACGGTACCGGCGGGCCAAGTGATCCACGGCCCGGCCTGGACACCCGACGGAAAGGACCTCGTCTACACCCTCATCGCGGACGGCCGCAGTGAGCTGTGGCGATCGGGCCGGGCGCTGGTGACCGGCGAGGAGGTCTTCCCCTTCCGGGTGTCGTGGACCTCGGCGAACGAGTTCGTCTACACGGCGGACGGCCGGATCCGGCGCCGGTCGCTCGGGGGCGGCCGGCCGCGCGACATCGGCTTCACGGCGCCGGTCACCGTCGTCGCACCGTCGTACCGCAGGCGCCGGCGCGACTTCGACTCCACGGCGCAGAAGCCCGTCGCGGGCATCGGCAGCCCCGTGCTGTCCCCCGACGGGGAGCACGTGGCGTTCCGGGCGCTAAACGACATCTACACCATGAAGATCGGGCAGGCGCCGCGACCGCTCACCCGCGACCAGTGGTGGAAGTGCGACCCCGCCTGGTCCCCCGACGGCCGGTACCTGTCCTACTCGACGGACCGCGGCGGGAAACTCGACATCTGGCTCCGGGACCTGCGCACCGGGCAGGACCGCCGGCTGACGAACCTGCCGGGCGCGGCGGCGGTCTCGGGCACCTGGTCCCGCGACGGGTCGCACCTGGCGTTCCTCGACCAGACCGGGGCCCTCTACACCGTCGCGGTGGCGTCCGGGGACGTCCAGCGCGTCTACCCGGCGACGTTCGAGCCCGGCCGCCCGACCTGGTCCGCCGACGGGAACGTCATCGCCCTGGCGGCGATCAAGCCGTACTCGGCGCGGTACCGCGAGGGCCTGAGCAAGATCCTCCTCGTCGACCGGCGGACCGGAGCCGGCACGTACGTCGACCCGCTGCCCGACCGCTCGATCCAGACGCGCGGGGACGATGGGCCGGTGTGGTCGCCCGACGGCACGAAGATGGCGTTCGTCGTGGCCAGCGTGCTGTGGGTGGTCGACGTCCACCCCGACGGCAAGCCGTCGGGGACGCCCCGGCCGGTGACCGACGAGGTCACCGACGCCGTCAGCTGGAGCGGCGACTCCTCCGAGCTGCTCTACCTGAACAACGGCCGCCTGCGCCTCGTCTCCGCCGACGGCCGCCGCACCCGCACCGTCCCAGCCCCGCTGACCTGGACGAACACCCGGCCTCGTGGCCGCACCGTCGTACGCGCACGGCGGATGTGGGACGGCACCGCGCGGCGGCTGCGCCAGGACGTGGACATCGTGGTCGAGGGCCACCGCATCGTCGCCGTCGAGGAACGCGGGCACGGGCGCGGCGACCGGATCCTCGACGCCGGGGACTCCGTGGTCATCCCCGGGCTGGTCGACATGCACAACCACCGGGAGATGCAGGGGTACGCCTACGGCGACCGCCAGGGCCGGCTCTGGCTCTCGCTGGGCGTCACGACGACCCGCTCGCCGGGCAGCCCGGCGTACCACATGGTCGAGGCCCGCGAGTCCTTCCAGTCCGGCGCCCGCGTCGCACCCCGGTACTACGCCACCGGGGAGGCGGTCGACGGGCCGCGGATCTTCTACAACTTCATGCGCCCGACCTTCGACGCCCGCCAGCTCGCCCTCGAACTCGAACGCGCGGGGGCGCTGGAGTACGACCTCATGAAGGCGTACGTGCGTCTGCCCACCGAGTGGCAGCGGACGGTGATCGAGTGGGCGCACCGGCACGGCATCCCCGCCACCTCGCACTACCACTACCCGGCGTTCGCGTTCGGCGGTGACGGCATGGAGCACATCGGCGCCACGAACCGCCTGGGCTACTCCCGCACGGTCACCGCGCTCGGCACCGGATACGACGACGTCATCGACATCTTCAACGCCTCCGGCGCGGCGCGGACGCCGACGCTGTTCGGAGCCACGACGCTGCTCCGTGAGGACACCTCGCTCGTCACCGACCGGCGCGTGACGACGCTCTACCCGTCGTGGGAGTACGCCGTGCTACAGGCCGCCGTGACGACGGCGCAGACCACCGACCAGACCGTCACCCGGGAGAACCTCGCCCGGCAGGTCGCGCAGGTCGCCGCCATGATCCGTGGCGGCGGGCGCGTCATCACCGGCACGGACTCCCCCATCGCCAGCACCGCCGTCAGTACCCACATGAACCTCCGGGCCATGGTGAAGTACGGCCTGACCCCGTACGAGGCGCTGACCACCGCCACCCGGGTGCCCGGGGAGGTCCTCGGGGAGCCCCTCGGGCAGATCAGGCCGGGGATGTACGCCGACCTCGCCTTCCTGGGCGGTGACCCGCTGGAGGACATCGCGCGGGCCGCCGACGTCCGGCAGGTGATGGTCAACGGGGAGGCGCACACCGTGGACGAGCTGCTTGCCCCGTTCGTCAGCGCCGAGCGCGCCGCCGCGACGGCCCCGCCGGTCGGGCGGATGCTGCCGCCCGTACCGGCGCATCCGTCCGACCGGCGTTACTGGTGGCACGACCCGCACTACCTCGAGGAGAGCAAGCGGTCCTGCTGCGTGGACTCCTGACTCAGAGGTACTGCCCCAGACGCTCGTCGCGGTCGGCGGGGGCGTCGGACTCCGGGAGGTCCTCCGGGCGGAGCAGCCGGATCTCCTCGCGGTCCGGCGTCTCCTGCCCGGTGATGCGCTGCGCCTGCAGGGCGACGGCCCGGTCGAGGAGGTTGCGCATGAGCCGCGCGTTGCCGAACGACTCGCCGCGGGCGGCCCTGCGCAGCCGGGAGCGTACGGCGTCGAGGACGCCCTCGGCCACCTGGAAGCCCGCGTCGGCCGCCATGACCTCGAAGATGGCGACGAGCTCGTGGTCGGTGTAGTCGGGGAACCGCAGGACGGTCGGGAAGCGCGAGGCGAGGCCGGGGTTGAACTCCAGGAACCGCAGCATCGGCCCTTCGTAGCCGGCCACGATGACGACGAGGTCGGCGCGGTGCTCCTCCATGAGCTTGAGCAGCTCGGCGATCGCCTCGTGGCCGTAGTCGCGGCCGGAGTCGGCGGGCGTCATGGCGTACGCCTCGTCGATGAACAGCACCCCGCCCAGCGCCCGCTCCACCGCGGCGCGGACCTTCGGTGCGGTGTGCCCGACGTACTCGCCGACGAGGTCGGCGCGGGACACCTCGACCAGGTGCCCGGACGACAGCAGCCCCAGCTTGGCGTAGACGGCGGCGAGCAGCCGGGCCATCGTGGTCTTGGCCGTTCCGGGGTTGCCGGTGAAGACCATGTGGCGGGTGGGCGAGGCGATCGGGATGCCGGCGTCGCGGCGGAGCTGCTCGGCCTTGGCCTCGGCGACGAGCAGGCGCACCTCCTGCTTGACGGCGTCGAGGCCGATGAGCCGCTCGATCTCTGCCAGGGGGTCGCCGGGCAGGTCGATGTGGCCGCCGGCGGCCAGCGTGCCGGGGATGTCCTCGGCGAAGATCTCGTCGAGTGACTCGTCGTCGGTGAGCACCCCGTCGTCGAGGACGCGCCGCGACTGCATGGCCACCGCGCGGTCCAGCAGGTTGATCATGAGGCGGGCGTTTCCGGCGGCCCGGTCGCGGGCCCCGGCGTGCACGAGATCGCGGACCTTGTCCAGCACGCCCTCGCGGAGCGCGAACCCCGCGTCGGCGGCCTTGGCCTGGAAGATCTCGATGAGCTCGTCCTCGGTGAGGTCGGGGAAGCGCAGTTGCTTGGGGAAGAACGCCGCAAGCTCCGAGTCGCTCTTGAGCAGGCCGTTCATCGCCCCCTCGGACCCGCACAGGACGACGATGAGGTCGTCCGGGTGGGACTGCATGCACGCCAGCAGGACGTCGATCGCCTCCCGGTTGCGCGGCGACTCCCCCGGCATGAGGTTGTGCGCGTCACCCACGGCCAGGACGCCGCCGTGGGCGCGCTCGACCGCGCGGCGCACGCGGGGGCCGCTCTCGCTGACGTACTCGCCGACGAGGTCGGAGCGGTCCACCTCGACGAGGTGCCCCGAGGACAGCACGCCGAGGTCGGCGTAGATGCGGCCGAGGATCCGCGCGACCTTCGACCTGCCGGTTCCGGAGTTGCCGGTGAAGACCAGGTGCCGCGGCCGGGCGGCGACCGGCATGCCCGCCTCGCGGCGCATCCGGGCCGCCTCCGCCTCGGCGACGAGCAGGCGCACCTCGTTCTTCACCGACTTCAGGCCGACGCAGGCGTCGAGCTCGGCCATGGGGTCGGCGTCGGCGGTGCCGCCGGGGATGACCCGCTGCGGGAGGTCCGCGACGGCGACCTCCGTCTCCCCCCGGGCGGTGGCCGCCGCGACGCACTGCTCGGCGAGGTACTCGACGAGACGCGCGCCGCGCAGGTTGAGCAGCGGCGGGGTGCGGGACAGCAGCACGCCGGCGGTGACGGCGGTCTCCCGGGCGGCGGTCAGGCCGCGCCGGGCGACGGCGCGCCGGAACAGCTCGGTGTAGTCGTCCTCGACGAACTCCCGCGTGCGGGCGACCCGGAAGTGCTGGTGCAGCGCGGGGTTCGCGTCGAAGATCCGTTCGTCGCCGCCCGTACGGCACGCCGCGACGACGTGGAGCTTCTGGTGGCGTTCGAGGATGCGGCGCAGTTCCTCGGCGAACGCGGCGCCGCAGTGTTCGAGGGTGAGGATGCGGTCGAGCCCCTCGATGATGAGCAGCCGTCCCTCGAGGCACTCGCGGACGCGGGCGAGGAGGTACAGGATCGTGTCGCTGACGTGGAGGTTCGCGAACACCTGGTCGGAGACCCACACCGCCTCGCGTACGTCCCCGCGCTCGGTCAGGGTCTGCTCGATGAGGCGGACGGCCGTGCCCTTGCCCGTCGCATCCGGGCCGCTGAGCAGGACGCGCACGGGCCGTGGCGATGTGCCGGTGCGCAGGACGTCGGCGAGCGCCGTCACCAGCTCGGGCTGGCCGACGAGGTCGGCGCCGGTCTCCTCGGTCGCCGTGGCGGCCCGCGCCTCCTCGGCCGGCGGCACGCCGGCGAACGCGGCGGTGAGCGGGTTGACGACCGTACGGGCGCGGAACAGGCGGCGCAGGTCCATCTGGAACCCGCGCACCGGCAGCCGGCTCTTGGGGCTCACCGCGCTCTCGGGCAGCCCCTGCACGCACCCGGTGATCCGCAGTGCCATGTCCAGCCAGGCCCGGCAGGCGTCGGCCTCCCCCGCGACGAGGCCGCGCGCCAGCCAGGAGCGCACCTCCGCCTGCCACGACTCGACGCGGAAGCCCTCGCGCAGGTGCTGGAAGCGCTCCTGAACGCTTTCGTAGCGTTCCACGCCGACGGCGATCGCGAGGTCCGCCGGGACCGCGGACACGTCGGCCTGCAACAGCAGCCGGGCCAGCGCGGTGACGAGGGGGTCTGCGCCCGGGACCGCCGCGAGCAGCCGCTCGTGCGCGGCGACCCAGCCCGAGCACGACCAGGCGAGGTGGCCGGTCGGCCCCGCGAGCTCCGGCAGCGCCGACAGGGTCTCGTCCGGCAGGTCGGAACCCCACAGCCGCTCCAGGTCTCCGTGCGGCGTCGTCAGGTCCCGTGCCCGCAGCTCGGGGTCCTCGGCGTGCCGGTCGAAGACCGCGGCCAGGGCGCGGCGGCGCTCGTCCAGCGGCGGGATCCCGGCGAGCACGTCGAGGGACTCGCGGGCGAGCACGAGCATCGTCTCGCGCAGCGCGACGTCGTCCCCGGCGCTCTCGACCAGCCACAGGCCGGGCGGCCGCAACCGGCCGCCCTGGCTGAACCAGGCGACGGGGTCGCGCACCGGCGGCTCCGGCTTGGCCAGGAACTGCGCCAGCAGCTCGTAGTCCACGTCGCCGCGCGAACCCGCCCGGATCGCCGACGCCCCGAGCAGGAAGGTCAGGAGCGACCACAGCTCCGCACCCGCCGCGGAGGTGCCCGGGGCGTAGAAGTCGCTGAGCCCGCCGGTCAGCAGCCTGGCGCGCTCGTCGACGTCGAACGCGCGGGCACGCTCGCGGACCTCGTCGTACAGCCCGTCGGGGACACGCCAGGGTCCGTGCGCGTACACGTCGAGGACGGGCTCTTCGGTCAGCAGCAGTTCGAGGTGCTCGGGCAGGCGTGGGGGACTCACGACGTAGACCTTACGACCGACCGGAGGAGGCTCGCAGCCTCCTGAAGATCCGCCTGCTCGGCGCCTCGGCGGGGGTCAGCGCTTCCAGCCGGGGCGGCGCTGGTCGCGGTGCTCCGCCGCGATGCGCATCGGCCCGGCGGGGCGCGCCGGCTGCTCGGTGTCGGGCTCGGCGGGCAGCGACAGGCTGAAGCCGATCTCCGCGGGCCGGCGGTCGAGCGCCTCGAGGTCCTCCACCGGGACCAGCGCCGCGAGCGGCTTGCCGTGCCGGGTGAGGAGGATCCGTTCGCCGGTGTAGCCGACACGGTTGACGAGCTCCGCGAGTTCGGCCCGGGCCTGCGTCACTGGGACCTCTCGTGTCATGTGGCAATTCTATCATTCTGTACGTTCTTGCTATTCTGTACAGAACCAAGCCGGTGCGCGGCAGGAGCGCACCGGCGCGTGGACGCCGGCCACGCGCACAGGCGCGCGTGGCGACGAGGAGGCGCAGATGGACTTTCCGACTCTCGAACCGCGCGCCCGGGTCACCGAGCTGCCGAAGGATCTCCACTCCGAACAGCTCTTCCAGCGACTGCTCGGGCAGCGCATCGTCTTCATCGGCACGGAGATCGACGACGAGCTCGCCAACCGCGTGTGCTCCCAGCTCCTGCTCCTCGCCGCCCAGGACGGGGAGCGCGACATCAAGATCTTCATCAACTCGCCGGGCGGGTCGATGGACGCGATGTTCGCGATGTACGACGTGATGAAGTACCTGCCGAACGACGTCTCGACGGTCGCCCTCGGCATGGCCGCCTCGGCCGGGCAGTTCCTGCTCACCGCAGGCACGCGCGGCAAGCGCTACGCCCTGCGCAACACGCGGATCATGATGCACCAGCCGTCCGGCGGCATCCGGGGCACGGCGTCCGACATCCGCATCCAGGCGGAGCAGAGCGTGCACATGAAGCACCGGTTCCTGCAGCTCATCGCCGCGCACACCGGCCGGCCGTACGAGCAGATCGAGCACGACGCCGACCGTGACCGCTACTTCACCGCCGAGCAGGCCCGCGACTACGGCCTCATCGACCACGTCGTCACCAACGCGCTCGAGGCCGGAGGCGTCGCCCCGTGAGCAGCACCATGACCGGGCGGTACATCCTGCCGTCCTACGTCGAACGCACCTCGTACGGGATGAAGGAGAGCAACCCGTACAACAAGCTCTTCGAGGAACGGATCGTCTTCCTCGGCGCGCCCGTCGACGACACGCTCGCCAACGACGTCATCGCCCAGCTCATCGCACTGGAGGGCATGGACCCGGACCGGGTCATCAGTCTCTACATCAACTCGCCCGGCGGCTCGCTCACCGCCATGACGGCGATCTACGACACGATGCAGTTCGTCAAGCCGGAGATCGAGACGACCTGCATCGGGCAGGCCGCCTCGGCCGCCGCCGTGCTGCTGGCCGCTGGCGCGACCGGCAAACGCGCCGCCCTGCCGCACTCGCGCATCCTGATCCACCAGCCGAGCACCGAGGGCGGGTACGGCCAGACGAGCGACATGGAGATCCAGGCCAGGGAGATCATCCGGCTGCGCGAGCAGATGGAGACCATCCTCGCCCGGCACTCCGGCCGCCCGGTCGAGCAGGTCCGCTCCGACATCGAACGGGACCGCTACCTCACCGCCGAGGAGGCCCGCGACTACGGCCTGATCGACGAGATCATCACCAGCCGCAAGGCGGGCTAGACCCTCGCCGCCGAAGATTTCCGTCGCCGGAGACACGGAAATCCTCGGCGGCGAGCGGCGCCTCGGCACACGAGTTGAGAGAGCCACTCGACGATCATCATGGGCCAGCACTACGTGCAGTCCACCGTCCGCGAGCTCCGCCTCACTGGATGTCCATGCGGGCTCGCCTTCGTGATGGCGATGCCGGGCAGAGCGACGATCTCCAGGCCGGTGGCGGGCGGAGACCACGCACGCCGGGCAGGCGCGATCCCGCTGGCCTCGTTGTGTGGGCGCAAGGATTGTGAGCGGGTAGAGCTGTGATCACGGGGGACAGCGCTATCCGCGGAATCTGCTGGTGACCGAGGGCAGGATCGGGGCCGACTGGCGGTCGACTCGGTGCCCGGGAGGTTTGGCCCACCCTCGGCTTGCACTTGCGCGTCGATCTCGGACGGTACTTACCGCCGCGGCAAAAAGTCGCGTCGCGAATGAGTGAACAAAGGAGAACCGTATGTCCAGTACTCCCCTTGAGGTCGCGGCCGCGCTGGCGGCCGGCGGCTTCGGCTCTAAGGCCGTCAAGGAAACCGTCAAGTCGGTTCGTGCGAAGGTGACCTCCGGCGACGGCAAGGGCAAGGGCAAGGACACCAAGAAGAACAGCTGAGAAATGCCGTCCTCCCCCGAAGGGGGGAGGACGGCACGTTCGTTTGTGGCTGGCAATCAGGAGATCGCGCGGGGCCCGCCATTCGGGCCGGTCGACGCCGCGCTTGCCGGATTCCTTGGTGGCGGATCTGGCGGCGGCGTCCGATCGAATCGACCACACCCGGCTTCTTGAAGCACTCGGACCATTCCCGGCCAGGGAGATGATCCGGGACTGGCTGAAGGCCGGGGTATTCGAGGCGGGCAAGGGGTTCTCTCCCACCTAGGAGGGGACCCACAGGGCGGAGTTATCAGCCCCTTGCTCCTGAACGTCGCATTGCATGGTCTTGAGGAGGCCGCTGGAGTCCGCTACCGCACCGACGGCTGTCACGCCGGAGAAGCGGTGGCGGGCTGCCCGATCGCGGTCAGGTACGCCGACGACATGATCGCGCTCTGCCACAGCCAGGAACAGGCGCAGCAGGTCAAGGCGCGGCTCGCCGAGCACTGATGGCGAGATTCACTGACGTCGCACGGCAAGACCCACTGCCACCCTCATGGCGCTTGGCATGATGCGGGAAAGGTGATCGAGATCTAATCGCCGGGACCGGATGACCGGTTTTGATCGGCTATTGACGAATGTGATCGGTCGGCTCATGATCCAGTGCGTGAACCTCCTCACGCGCGCCCTCGTCGGCAGCCGTCCTCGTCGCGCGAGTCAGCGCGCCGGATCGCGATCGACACCGGTCAGAGCCGCTGTCGCACTGGCCGGGATGGCCGGCCTGATCGTGGCCGGTTCGCCGCCCGCGACCGCGTCCGCGACCGGAGGGCGGGCCGATCGGCAGGCGGTCCGGTCGGGGGACGCCCGGTTCGAAGTGCTCTCTCCGACGTTGATCCGGATGGAGTACGCGGGCGACGGCGCGTTCACCGACGCCGCGACGTTCAACGCGGTCGGGCGGGACGGCTTCGGGCGGACGCCGTACACCAAGAAGGTCGCGAGCGGCTGGCTGACCATCGGCACCGGCCGGCTGACGCTGCGCTACAAGGTCGGCTCCGGGCCCTTCACCGCGGAGAACGTCTCGGTGCGCCTGCGGAGCGGAGCGCAGACGGTGACCGCGCACCCGGCCTTCCCCGGATCGGTCGTCTGTGCGGCCGGGACCCTCTGTGAGGCGGAGCAGGCCCTGATCGAGGGCGGCGTGACCGTCGCCCGGGACCACACCGGATACACCGGCTCCGGATTCGCCGCCGGGTTCCAGAGCGCGGGCGGCGCGCTCACCTCCACGCTCGACGTGCCCACCGCCGGTACGTACGATCTCCGGCTGCGTTACGCCAACAGCGTCGGCGGCGACGGGCAGAACACGACGCGTACGCTCAGCGCCGCCATCGACGGCGGCGCGGCCACGTCGCTCAGCCTGCCGACCACCGCGGACTGGAACACCTGGGCGTTCGCCTCCGCGCCCGCCGTGAAGCTGTCCGCCGGGCGGCACACGCTCGTCGTCTCGCGGGGCGCGAACGACTCGGGCAACGTGAACATCGACAGTCTGGCCCTGACGGCTCCCGGTGCGCCGTACCCGTCGCCCGAGGCGGCGCCGTGCGACTACGGCACCGTCTGCGAGGCCGAGGCGGGCGCGCTCGGCGGCGGTGCCACGCGTGCCGCCGACCATGGCGGCCACTCCGGGGATGCCTTCGTCGCCGGACTGACGAGGGCCGGCGCCTCCGACACCGTCACGGTGCGGAACGTCCCCACCGACGGCACGTACGCGCTGCAGATCCGCTACGCCAACGGCGCCTCGCCGGGGACGCCGCGGACGATCTCGACGGCGGTGAACGGCGGGACGGCCACCCCGACGACGCTTCCGCCGACCGCCGACTGGGACACCTGGTCGACGGCGACCGTCCCGGTGACGCTGGCCAAGGGCTCCGACACGATCGCGATCGGGTGCCCGACGGCGGACAGTTGTCACGTCAACCTCGACACCGTCGCGGTCGTCCCGGCCGGTTCACCGGTGCTGCCGGCGCACAGCCCCCTCGGCGGATACCGGCGCAGCCTCGACGGCGTGGACGGCGGCGCCCTCACCACGCCCGGACTCCTCTACCGCGACGGGTGGTACCTGCTCGACGACACCTCTTCGGCGGTCTTCGACACGACGACCCGGACGGTCCACAGCCGGTCCGGCCACGGCGGCGAGCCGTACCAGGACGGCTACCTCTTCGGCTACGGCCAGGACTACAGGCGGGGGCTCGCCGACCTGAAGACGCTGACCGGCCCGTCGGCGCTGCTGCCCCGGTGGGCGTACGGCGTGTGGTTCTCGGAGTACTACGACTTCACCGCCGCCGACTACCAGAACACCATCCTGCCCAAGTTCCGCTCCGACGGTGTCCCACTGGACGTCCTGGTCACCGACACGGACTTCAAGTGGCCCAGCACCTGGAACGGCTGGCAGATCGACCGGAGCAAGTTCCCCGACCCCGCGGCGTTCTTCGCGTGGTCGCACGCACAGGGACTGCACAGCACGCTGAACATCCACCCGAGCATCATGAGCGGCGACCCGAAGTTCGCGCAGGCGCAGGCCACGGCCAAGGGAAAACTCGCCGCCTCCGGCTGCGACGCCCCCGCCGGGCAGACCTGCCACACGTTCGACTGGAGCGACCCCGACCAGTTGGCGGCCTACCTCGGCCTGCACCAGACGATGGAGCAACGGGGCGTGGACTTCTGGTGGCTGGACTGGTGCTGCGAGGGCTCCCGGGCGTCGATGCCCGGCGTCACGCCCGATGCCTGGATCAACCAGCAGTACGCCACCGACACCGCGAAGAGGATCGGACGGGGGTTCGCCTTCTCCCGGGCGTACGGATCCCTGCAGGCCGGCGGCTACAGCGGCCAGGCCGCGGTGCCGACCGGCCCGTGGGCGGACAAGCGCACCACCCTGCACTTCACCGGCGACACCACCTCGGACTGGCAGACCCTGCGGTTCGAGGCCGGCTACACGCAGGGCGAGTCGGCCGCCACCGGCCTGTCGCCCATCAGCCACGACATCGGCGGGCACATCGGCGGGCCCAAGCTCGCCGACGACCTCTACGTACGCTGGGTGCAACTGGGGGCGTTCCAGCCGATCATGCGGCTGCACAGCAACCACGGCGCCCGGCTCCCGTGGCAGTACGGGGAGCAGGCCCGCGTCGCGGCGGAGCGGTTCCTCAACCTCCGTGAGAACCTCGTCCCGTACACGTACACACTGGCCAAGGAGGCGGCGGACACCGGCGTGCCGGTCGCGCGGGCCACCTATCTGGAGTACCCGGGCGAGCAGGGCGCCTACGACTCGGCGATGCGGGAGTACCTCTACGGTCCCGACGTGCTGGTGGCCCCCGCCACCTCACCCGGCACCACCGCGACCACGTCGGTCTGGTTCCCGCCCGGACGGTGGACCGACTACTTCACCGGGAAGACCTACAGCGGCCCCGCCACCCGGGACGTCACCACCGACTGGAACGCGATGCCCGTCTTCGTCAAGGCGGGCGGGATCCTCCCGACGCGCACGGACAACGTGCCGAACGACGTGCAGAGCCCCCTGACCAAGGTCACCGTGAACGTGGCCGGAGGGGCCGACGGCTCGTTCGCACTGTACGAGGACGACGGACGGTCGGCCGGTCCGATCCGGTCGGCGACGACCGCGCTGCGGTACACCGAACACGGCGGCGACCACGTTCTGCGCCTCGGCCCGGCGCGCGGAAGCTACCCGGGGCAGGTGACCCGGCGCCAGTGGACGGTCGTCTTCTCCGACACCGCCCCACCGACCGCCGTCCGGATCGACGGAGTACGGGCACCGGCGGGGAGCTGGACCTTCGACGCCACACGGCGCACGTTGACGGTCACCGTCCCGGCCCGGCCGGTCGGCGCCGCCACGACGATCGACTATCGCTGATCCTGCGCCGCGCCATTGAGCCTTGATCACTGGTGCCTGCTGCCTGCCAGGAGGCACCAGTGATCACGCGATCGCCCCTCCCCCGGTCGCCCTTTACGGTTGAGCGATGCGTACGCTGACGACCACCCGGCTGGCCCTTCCGCCCTGGCATCCACGCTTCGAGGAGGACCTCTGCCGGCTCAGCGCCGATCCCCGCGTGACCCGCTACCTGGGGGACGGCCGTCCGTGGGACCGCGAGCGCGCAGCCGCCCGGCACGGCGAATTCCTGGCGCACTGGCGGGAACACGGCTTCGGTTGGCGCGCCATCCTCCTCCGCGACGCCGCCGACGAATCGGCCATCGGCGTCGCCGCGCTCAACCGCCTCCCCCGGCCGGTGCCCGGCATCGACGAACCCGCGATCGAGATCGGCTGGTGGGTCGACCCACGGCACTGGGGAAAGGGAATCGCCACCGAAGCGGCGACCGCGATCCGCGACGAGGCGTTCACCGACCACCGCGCCGCACGGCTCGTCGCGCTGTACCAGCCCGCCAACCACGCCTCCGGCAACATCATGCGCAAGATCGGCATGCGCCACCACGACGACATCACCGGCCCGTACGACGAGGACGTTCGCGTCTACGTCCTCGAACGCGCGAACTGGAGTGTCATGCCACGTTGATCCGAACGACGACACCCACCTCGACCACGTCGACCACAAGGAGCTCTGAGCAAGCACGGTCCGGCCGGCGGGTGATCGGCCCGCCGACCGGGCCGTACGTGTCAGCAGTCCTGCTTGTAGAGGTACTTGGCGATGTCGGGCTGGTCGACGTTGTCCTTGGTGACGGCCACGAGCTGGGTCTTGATCTGCTTGGTCACCGGCTTGCCGTTCAGGGCGGCGACGGCCTGGTCGATGCCCTGGCGGCCGATGTCCAGGGGCTCCTGGCTGATCAGCGCCTCGATCGTGCCGGCCTTCAGGTCCTCGACCTGCTTCGGGCTGGCGTCGAACTCGACCAGTTTGACGGTGCTGGTCTTCTTGGCCTGCTTCAGCGCGGCGCCGGCGCCCTCGCCGGTCACGAGGTTGGAGGCGAAGATCCCCGCCAGGTCCGGGTTCTTGGACAGCTCACCATTGACGATCTCGGTGGCCTTGCCCGCGTCGTCCCCCGGGTACTGCTCCGAGACGAGTTTGACGTTCGGATGCTTGGCGATCTCGGCCTTGAACCCGGCGACCCGGTCGTCGGTGGTCGCGATGCCCTTCTTGGGAGCGAGGACGACCACCTTGCCCTTGTCACCGATCTGCTTGGCCAGCGTCTGGGCGGCCAACTGCCCGCCGAGCTTGTTGTCCGAGGAGATCCGCGACAGGCCGAGCGACTGGTCGGACAGCTCGGTGTCCACGAAGATCACCTTGCTACCGTTTCCGTTCAGCTGACGGACCGGGCCGGCCATCGCGTCCTTGTCGACGGGGGCGATCAGCACCGCCTTGGGGCGGGAGGCCGCGACGGAGGTGACGACCTGGGTCTGCTGGGCGACGTCCCACTGCGCGGGCGCCTGGACGCTGAGCTGGACGCCCTGCTTGGCCGCCTCCTCCTTCGCTCCGCAGTACATCGAGATGTAGAACGGCTCGTTCGCGATGCCCTGGATCAGGGTGATCTTCTTGGTGCCGCTGGACGCGCCGCCCGACGAGTCGTCCGAGCAGGCCCCGGTCAGGGCCAGCGCGAGCATGACGACGATGTACTTCTTCATCGACGTACCTCCCTCTATTCGCGTTCTCGCGCCCGACGGCGCAACTGGTCGAAGAACACGGCGACGACCAGTACGGCTCCGACCGCCACGTCGAGCCAGAACCGCTGTGCCCCGAGGATGATGAGACCGTCGCGCAGGACGCCGGGGATCAGTACGCCGATCACCGTCCCGCCGATGCCGCCGACGCCGCCGAACAGGCTGGCCCCGCCGATGACGACCGCGGCGATCGCGCCGAGGTTGTCGGAGCTGTGGCTGGCGATCGTCGTCGTGCTGTAGTGCGCCAGGGACAGCACCCCCGCGACGCCCGACAGCAGGCCCGACAGCGCGTAGACCTTGATCAGGTGCCGGTCGACCTTGATACCGACCCGCCGCGCCGCCTCGGCGTTGGAGCCGATGGCGTACGTGTGCCGGCCGAACCGCGACAGCGCGAGCAGCAGCCCGAACAGCACCGCGATCAGACCGGCGATGATCACCAGCCAGGGCACGCCCGCGACGAGCCCGAACCCGATGACGTTGGACAGCCGGGACGGAATCCGGTTGACGTCGCTGCCGTTGGTGATGACCTGCGCGAGCCCGAGCGAGACGCCCAGCGTGCCGAGCGTCGCGATGAGCGAGGGGATCCTCGCCTTGGCCACGAGGAGGCCGTTGACGATCCCCCAGCCCAGGCCGCAGCCGATCCCCGCGAGCGCGCCGAGGAGGATGCCGCCCCAGCCCGCCGTCGTGCCGCCCAGCGCGACCATCGTCTTGGCCGCCACGACGCCCGAGAACACCAGGACGGAGCCGACCGACAGGTCGATCCCGGCGGTCACGATGACGTACGTCATGCCGACCGCCAGCACGAGCAGGATCGCCGACTCGGTCAGCACGTTGCGGATGTTGAACGTCGTGGCGAACTCCGCCGGCTTGAGCACCGCGAAGAACACGAAGAGGACGACCAGGACGGCGAGCGTCCACAGCGTGTTGCTGCGCAGCAGAGCCGGGCCCCGTCGCCGGTGTTCTTCGACCGTGTCGTACGACTCCGTCATGGGCGCGCTCATGGGTCGCTCACCCTCCTCACTCGCTCCGCGGCCACCTCGTCCCTCGGCGCCCACTCCGCTCGCTGCGTCGGGTTCGCTTCTCAAGCCGCCTCCTGGTCCAGGCCGCCCGTCATGGCGGACACCAGTTCTTCGACGGAGGTGTCGGCGGCGGTGAGGCGGGCGACGCGGCGGCCGAGCCGCAGCACCTCCACCCGGTCTGCGACGGCCAGCACCTCGGGCATGTTGTGGCTGATCAACACGACGGTGACGCCCTGGTCCCGTACCCGGCGGATCAGGTCGAGGACCTGCTTGCGCTGGACGACGCCGAGGGCCGCCGTCGGCTCGTCCATGAACACGACCTTGGACGCCCAGGCGACGGCCCGCGCCACCGCGACGCACTGGCGCTGCCCGCCGGACAGCTGCCGAACGGGCGCGGACATGTCGGGCAGCCGGATGCCGAGCTCGTCGAACGCCTCCACCGCGCGCCGGCGCATCGCGCCCCGGTCGAGCAGGTGCAGCGGCGGGAAGCGGGTCAGCTCCCGGCCGAGGAACAGGTTGGCGGCGGCGTCGAGGTCGTGGGCGAGCGCGAGGTCCTGGTACACCGTCTCGATGCCGCGCCGCTGCGCTTCGACCGGGCCGGCGAAGTCGACCGGCCTGCCGTCCAGGAGGATCTCTCCGGAGTCCGGCCGCAGGGCGCCGGACAGCGTCTTGACCAGGGTGCTCTTTCCGGCACCGTTGTCACCGATCAGGGCGACGACCTCGCCGGGATGGGCGGTGAAGGCGGCCCCGCGCAGGGCCTGGACATGACCGAAGCGCTTGGTGACGCCCCGTGCCTCCAGCAGTGGATCGGTCAACGGTGCACCTTCCTGTGGTCAGAACGGCGGCGACTCCCCCGAGCCACGGATGATCAGGCGGGTGGGCAGCAGCACGCGCTGCGGCGGCAGGTCCTCACCGTCCATGCGCCGGCACAGCAGTTCGGCGGCACGGCGGCCCATCTCGGCCGGGTAGTGCGCCACGACGGTGATGGGCGTGGCCAGCATGTCGGCGAGCTCGAAGTCGTCGAATCCGACGAGGGCGGTCGTCGTGCCGGTCGCCTGGATGGCGCGCAGCGCGCCGATGGTCAGCCGGTTGTTGCCGGTGAAGACGGCGGTCGGCGGGTCGCCGAGGGACAGCAGCTCGGCGGTCGCGGCCTCGGCACCGGCGACGTCGTGCGGGCCGAGCCGCACGAGGGACTCGTCGACCGGGATGCCGTGGGCTCGCAGCGCCTCGTCGTAGCCCCGGCGGCGTTCCCGTGCGGTGAAGATGCCGGGCAGGTCGGCGAGGCAGGCGATGCGGCGGTGCCCGTGTGCGATGAGGTGCTCCACGGCCGACCGCGCTCCCCCGGCGTTGTCGATGAGGACGACGTCGGCGCGGATGGCCTCCTCGGGCGGGCGGTCCATGAAGACCGCCGCGGTGCCCATGTTCAGCTCCGGGATCAGGTAGCTGTGGTCGGCGGCGGACGGCACCACGAGCAGCCCGTCGACGCGGCGCTCGCACAGGGAACGGATGAGGTGCCGCTCGCGGGCCGGGTCCTCGTCGGAGCAACCGGAGATCACGAACAGGTCGTGGAGGCGGGCGACCTCCTCCACCCCGCGCGCGATCTGCGAGTAGAAGGGGTTGGCGACGTCCTTGATCACCAGGCCGAGGCTGCGGGTGCGCTTCCCACCGCGCAGGGCGCGCGCGATGTCGTTGCGCCGGAATCCCAGGACCGCGATGGCGTCGTTGACCCTCTCCGCCGTGTCCGGGCGGACGCCCACCTCGCCGTTCACGACGCGGGAGACGGTCTTGAGACTCACCCCGGCATGCCGGGCGACGTCCCGCATGGTCGGACGCATGCGCCCCCTTCGGTCCATAAAGACGACAACGTTGTCATCTCATCCTAGGAGGCGCGCGTCAAGAGCGTCGCGCGCGAAAGATCGCCGGCCGGTCAGAGGGGCAGCAGGTCCGGTCGCTTCGCGGCGACCTCGTCCCCCGACGATCGGCCCTGCAGGCGCCGCTGGATCCAGGGCAGGAGGTACGCGCGGGCCCACCGCAGGTCACCGCGGCGCGAGGTCAGCCAGTCGACGGGCGGGACGGGCGGCCAGGGGTCGCGCCAGTCGCCCGTCACCGGTACGCCCAGGGCCTCGCAGGCGGCCAGCGCGACCCGGCGATGGCCCTCCGGCGACAGGTGCAGCCGGTCCTCGGCCCAGGCCCGCGGGTCGAGCAGCAGCCGCATCGACCACAGGTCGACGAGGTGGCAGTCGTGCCGGTCGGCGATGGACCGCAGGTGGAGGTTGAACGTCGCCGCCTTGCCGCGGATGCGGCGCAGGACCGGCACGTCGCGGGTGTCGAAACCGGTGAAGACCAGCACCTCGGCCCCGGTGGCGCGCAGCCGTCGTACGGCGGCGTCGAACACGGTCGCGAGGGCGTCGGGGTCGACTCCGGGCCGGAGTAGATCGTTGCCTCCGCCGGCGAACGTGATCAGGTCGGGACGCAGTTCGACCGCGCGGGGCACCTGCTCGTCGACGATCTGCCGCAGCAGCCTGCCGCGGACGGCCAGGTTGGCGTACCGGAGTTCCGGGCCGTCTGCGGCGAGGTGCTCGGCGAGCCGGTCCGCCCAGCCGCGGTAACCCGCGGCTGGGGCCGGGTCGTCCAGGCCCTCCGTGAAGCTGTCGCCGAGGGCGACATAGGAGGTGTATGTCGAAGCTTTAGTCACGTCCGACAATGATGCAACATGCAGGTATCCGGTGGCGAACCGGGTTCAGTGATTGATGGGCATCCGTGCACGCATCCTCATCGCGTGCTCGACGAGGGTGATGAGCGTCATCTTCGTCGACTCGCGGTTCCGGGCGTCACACGTGACGATCGGGACGTGCGCGCCGATCGTGAGCGCATCCCGTACGTCCTCGATGCCGTGGCCGTAGACGCCGTCGAAGCCGTTGATGCCGACGACGAACGGCAGCCCGGACTCCTCGAAGTAGTCCACCGCCGGGAAGGCGTCGGCCAGCCGGCGTGTGTCGACCAGCACGACCGCGCCGATCGCGCCCTTCACGAGGTCGTCCCACATGAACCAGAACCGGTGCTGACCGGGCGTCCCGAACAGGTACATGATGAGTTCCTGGTCGAGGCTGACCCGGCCGAAGTCCATGGCCACCGTGGTGGTCGTCTTGTCCGGCGTCGCGGAAAGGTCGTCGACCCCAGTGCTGGCCGATGTCATGACGGCCTCGGTCGTCAGCGGCATGATCTCCGAGACCGAGCCGACGAAGGTCGTCTTCCCGACGCCGAAGCCGCCTCCGACGATGATCTTTACGGAGGTCAGGCCGGGCGAAATGCCCGGACTAGAGCTTGCGAAGTCCAACGAGAACCCTTTCCAGCAGCTGGAGGTCGGGCTGCCCCTCGGTGAAGGGGGACTGGTGCACGCGCACCAGGCCTTCGTGTGCCATGTCAGCGATGAGCACACGCGCGACGCCGAGCGGCAACCTCAGCAGGGCTGACACCTCGGCCACCGAACGCCAGTTCCGGCATAGATCGATGATGGCTTTGTATTCGGGAGTGAGAGTGGTGATGTCACGGCGGGGGTACGGCGCCGCCGAGATCAACGCCTCGATGGGCAGGTCGTACCGTGGCTTGGTACGCCCGCCGGTCACGGCGTACGGCCGTACCAGCGAGCTAGATTCTCCCGTCTCCGAGGGCGGCGAGGGCAACCCCGGCGGCGGGCTCTGGTGCGGTCCGGACCCCGGCCCCTGGTACGCGCCGAAGTCCCGGTTTCCGTACCGGCCGCCGTCCACCCTTAACCAATCCCTGGTTCCGCGCGCAGCGCCGGGGTCAGCACCCGGCCGACGCGCTCGACGAGCAGTGCCATTTCGTAGGCCACCAATCCCATGTCGCAGTCGGGCGCGGCGAGGACGCCGAGCACCGAACCGTCACTGATAGCCATCACGAAAAGCAGGCCACGCTCCATCTCGACAAGGGTCTGCGTGACCGCCCCGCCCTCGAAGATTCGCGCCGCACCCTGCGTGAGGCTGGTCAACCCGGAGGCGATCGCGGCGAGCTGGTCGACGCGGTCGGCCGGGAAGCCTTCGGAGTACGCCATCGGCAGGCCGTCGGAGGACACCACGACGGCGTGCGCGACACGTGGGACGCGCTCGACGAATGTGGTCACCAGCCAACTGAGATCCTGGCGGCTGTTCACTGGTTCTCCCGTTCATCATCTTCGGGCCGGATCGCGGCGCGACCCCTGCGTACGCCCTGCTGGAAGCTCGAGAATCGGTTCCGTACCGTTTCGGCCTCTGGCGGCTGGAAGGCCGGCCGGGCCGGTGGCTGGACCGGTTGCGGGACCGATTGCTGAGGCTGCGGCGCCGACCTCGGCGAGGGCGGCGAGGCCGCCGAGGCTATCGACCCGGGGATCCGGTTGTTACCCGGCACCCGTTTCGGCAGTCCTGCGGCGGTCTTCCCACCCACCGCAGGGGCGCGCACTGTCTCCGCCGCTCGGAAGCCCTCGTCTGCGGGCGAGGACCACTCGGGCGGAGGAGCCGACTCAGATTTGGCCATTGATCCCGTCTTGCGGCGTTGGAACCATTCCGACTGCATTGCCTCGAAGATAGGGGAACGTCCTCCGTTCTCGTCGCCCATCCGACCCGCATCGCGTGTCGATCCCGTCACCGATGGCCGTGCCGGCTGCCTCCCCGGAGAGAACGGCGGGTTCTGCGGCCGCGGCGGGCGCCCCGTGGGCGGAGCGGTCGCCGGGGGACCCGAGCGGCCCGGCGCCGATGGCGCGGCGCCCCGGCCCGGCGGTGAGGTACTCGCAGGCTTGCGCTTGGGCAGCGGTCCTGTCTGGTCCCCGGGCGGCTCGGCCTGGTTGCGCACCGGCTCGGCCGGCGGCCGTACGGGCTCCCTGGGGTTCCATACCGGTTCCGACGAGCTCCGCGGTTGCTCGACCGGCCTCCCCAGCGTTTCCCTGGGGGCACGCGGCGGCTCCCTGTCGAACGGCGTGGATTCGACGCCGTCGTGAGCCGCCTCGTTGTAGTTCCGCTCGGCGAATCGCGCGGGTTCCCACGGGGTGTCGGGCACCGGTGCCGCGGCGACGGGCTCGATGCCGCGGGGCAGTTGCCCGCGCGCGACGGGCGCCTCGGCCGCGAGCGGCCGCCGGGCCGCCGCCTCCACCGGCGAGTCGAGACGCCGGGGGCTCGGCGCGTTCGCGTCCTGGGTGATCGCGCTCGAGGGAAGGATCACGAACGCGGTGAGGCCGCCCGAGAGGGCCGCGCGCAGCTCGACCCGGATGCCGTGGCGCTGGGCCAGCCGGCCGACCACGAACAGGCCCATCCGCCGGGAGATCGAGACGTCGATCGTCGGCGGGTTGGCCAGCTTCCAGTTGGCCTCTTCGAGCTCGTCCGGCGACATGCCGACGCCGTTGTCGGAGATCTGGAGCATCGCGCCGCCGCCGCTGAGCAGGTGGCCGGACACCGCGACCTTGGTGTGCTCGGGCGAGAACGTGGTGGAGTTCTCCACGAGCTCGGCCACCAGGTGCACGAGGTCGTTGACGACGCGGCCGATGACGGAGACGTCGTCCTGGATCCGCAGGGTCACCCGTTCGTACTGCTCCACCTCCGACAGCGAGGCCCGGACGATGTCGACCAGCGCGACCGGCTTGTTCCAGCGCCGCGTCTGCTCCTGGCCGCCGAGGACCAGGAGGTTCTCACCGTTACGCCGCATACGGGTCGCGAGGTGGTCCAGCTTGAACAGTGCCTCCAGCCGGGTGGAGTCCTGCTCGCTCTGCTCCAGGTTCTCGATCAGGCGCAGCTGGCGTTCGATCAGCGACTGGCTGCGCCGGGACAGGTTGACGAACATCGCGTTGACGTTGCCCCGGAGCAGCGCCTCGTTGGACGCGAGGCGTACGGCCTCGCGGTGGACCTCGTCGAACGAGCGGGCGACCTCACCGATCTCGTCCGTCGTGCGCACGTCGATCGGCTCGACGTTGATCGACGCGTTGCCGGCCTCCGGGTCGCGCAGCCGGCGCACCAGATCGGGCAGACGGTGGCTCGCGATCTCCAGCGCTCCGGAGCGGAGCCTGCGGAGCGGGCTGACCAGGGACTGGGCCATCAGGAGCGTCACGACCAGCACCAGGATGAGGACGATGACGATCGCGGCGGAGTTGAGGATCGCCGACTGCATGGCGTCGTCCCTGCGGTTCTTGCTGCCCGCGATGACCTGATCGGCGAGCTTCTTCTCGACCTGGCGCATCAGGTCGATCTTCGCCGTCGACGCCTTGAGCCACTCCGCGGCGTCTTCGTTCGTCTGGGGGTCGAGGTCCAGGTGCCTGGCCGCCTTTCCGCCGAGTGCCAGGGAGATCGCCCGCTGCCGGAGCACGGCGGAGGTGTCGACCTGCGGGCCGATGACGGTGTCGTCGTACAGCTGGGCCTGATCGAACGTCGCGGCCTCGCGGAAGGAGGCGATCTCGCTGTCCTCCCGGGCCACGGCCGCGGAGAGGGACGACATGTCGCTGACGCCGAGGGAGCCGTTCAGCGCGGCCGAGTACAGGACCGCGCGCTGTTCGGACGCCTGCTCCTTGGCGCGCGAGAGCGCCACGAGGGCACGGACGGAGTTGCCGAGCTTCTCGTCCGCGGCACCCTGGGAGATGACGTCGTTGAAGGCCAGCAGGTCCCTGATCGACTCGGAGTAGACGAGGATCACCGACGCCGCCGGCATCTTGGTCTTGGCGGCGTTCTGGCGCAGGTTGGTGATGGCCTCCAGTCGGTTCCGCATCCGGGTGGTGTTCGCGACGACCTGCGCGCCGTACGACGCGTCGATGCCGTCGGCCAGCTTCCGCACTTGCACCGCGGCCGCGTCGGCCTTGGGGTACGCCTGTTCCACCTGGGCGAGCAATGTCGGCTCGCGGTCGGCCGCGATGTAGGCGGCCGTCAGGTCTCGTTCGCTGCTGAGCGCGTGAACGAGGGCGGTGATCTGGCTGCCGAGCTCCGACAGTCGCTCGACCCGGCTGTACGACTGCGTCTGACTGACGGACGTGGCGATTCGCAGGCCACCGAAGGCCAGCGCGACGACCGTCGGGATCAGGATCAGGGCGATCAACCGCTGTCGCACGCGCCAGTTGCGCAGCCGGAACCTGCTGCCGGGCCCCGGGGACCCAGAAGGCGGGGGACCGCCATCCTCCGCCACCATCGGCGGCGGAGTGCGGTCACCAGGTTCGTCGTTTGGTTGCATCCGCACTTGGCGTTTACACCCTCTCACGGTAAGGATCCGCGCTGGTTAGAAAAAGGAGGCGCTGACGAGGGGTCCATCGCGTCTTCCGTCCAGCGTCCGACATTGCAGCACACAGCGGGGACCACTCGCAAAGAGATCCAAATACTGCGACCCGGTTTGATGTAGGAGTAACCTCACCGCCGCTCACAGTAACCAAAACTCGCTCAACCCGATCTAACGGAACGTAATTCGCCATTCATGCTGCGTGATATTAGACGCCGTGTTGACGGCATTCATCGCACCCAGCAATGGAGCAGAGCGATTTCACCGTTCGCGAGGGGCCGGCGACGGGCGGCCACCCATACCTGCACACCGCCCCGATGCCGACGGCGGCGGCGACCGCCGACCCCTGCCGGACCACCCCCGAACGGGCGGGCACGGGACCCCAGGAGGGCACGGAGCGTCCTTCGAGGGCCACAACACTGTGAGATCGGCACATATGCGACATATCGGGATGAATCGTACTTGACGCGAAGTAAACAAGAGCCGTTCTGTCCCCTGCGCATCACTCGACGCGTGCTGTAACCTCCCCCCTGTTCGCGATGAAAGCGGTTTGTCGAGTTGACAGACGCTTGACCGCGCTCCACCCCAGTAACCCCGCTTGCTCCTCTTCCCCTTCCTCCTATCAAAGGAGCGCCATGAGACGGTTCGGGTCTCGCCCCGCCCTCCTCACGAGTCTTCTTCTCACCGCCGCCCTTGCCGTGGGCTGCGGGGGCGGCTCAAAGTCGTCGTCCTCGGGAAGTGGCCTCGAGAAGAAGACCATCACAGTCGCCGCACTGCCCTTGGTCGACTCCGCGAGTCTGCACATCGCCGTGAAGCAGAAGCTCTTCCAGGCCGAAGGGCTCAACGTAAAGCTGCAGCCGGTGGCGAAGAGCACCGACGCGGTGCCCGCCCTGAAAAACGGACAGGTCGACGTCATCGCCGGCGGTAACTACGTCTCGTTCATTCAGATGAATGTCGCCGGTGCGCTGAAGCTGCGCATCGTCGCCGACGCCGCCGCTTCCGCCCCTCGCTTCATGGAAGCGGTGGTGCCGAAGAACTCGCCCATCAAGCAGCCCAAGGACCTCGAGGGCAAGCAGATCGCGGTCCACGTTCTCAACAACATCCAGTCGCTTACCTTCAACGAGGTCCTCAAGGCGAACAACGTCGACCCCTCGAAGGTCAAGTACGTCCAGGTCCTGTTCCCGCTGATGGCCGCCGCGCTGCAGAAGCACCAGATCGACGCCGCGCTCACGGTCGAGCCCTTCGGCACGGACATGCAGCGCAAACTGGGCGCGCGGATGATCCTCGACGCCGGCGGCGCCCCGGTCACCGACCTGCCGGTCAGCGGCTACATGTCGACCGAGAACTGGGTGACGAAGTACCCGAAGACCGCCGCGGCGTTCCAGCGGGCGATCAGCAAGGCGCAGCAGCTCGCGTCCAGCGACCGCAAGCAGGTCGAGTCGGTGCTGCCGGAGTACGCGAAGATCGACGCGCAGACGGCGTCCGTCCTGAGCCTGCCCGGCTACCCGTCGGACATCAACCCGGCGCGCATCCAGCGGCTGCTCGACCTCATGCAGGCGAACGGCCTGCTCAAGAGCAAGATCGACGCCAAGAGCATCATCTTCACCCCCTCCGGCAAGTGATCACACCGGTATGACCGAGCACAACCCGCGAGCCCGGCGGCTCTCGCGCAGCGGAAGATGGCTGCGCGGGGCCGCCGGGCTCGCGATTCTCATCGCTGCAACCGAGATCCTCGGCCGGTCGGGGATCGTCGACCGTTCCTCCTTCCCGCCCGCCTCCGACATCCTGGCGCGGGCCGTCGGGCTGGCCGGCGACCCGGACTTCCAGACGAACCTCCTGAGCACCATCAAGGCGTGGGCCCTCGGGCTGGCGATCGCCGTCGTCGGCGGGGTGCCGCTCGGCCTCCTGATCGGCGGCGTTCCCGCAGTGGGCACCGCGCTGCGGCCGATCCTGGAGTTCCTGCGGCCCATCCCCTCCGTCGCGCTCATCCCGCTCGTCGGCCTGATCCTGGGCGCGGGGATCAGGACGGAGAGCACGCTCATCGTGTACGCCGCGCTCTGGCCGGTGCTGTACAACACCATTTACGGCCTGCAGGACGTCGACCCGGTCGCCAAGGAGACGCTCCGCACGTTCGGCTTCGGCAGGCTGGCCGTCATGTGGCGGGTCTCGCTCCCGGCCGCGGCCCCGTTCATCGCGACGGGTATCCGGCTGGCCGCGGCGGTCGCCCTCATCCTCGCGGTCAGCACCGAGATCCTGTCCGGCTTCGGCGAGGGCATCGGGATCTTCATCGCGCAGGCGCAGTCGGGGATCGACAGCGCGAAGGACGTGCTGGCCGGCACCGTCTGGGCGGGCGCCCTCGGGCTGATCATCAACGCCGTGCTCGTCAAGGCCGAGCGGCGGCTGTTCCGCTGGCACGCCGCGCAGTCGGGAGGCCGGTCATGAGCAGTACCACCGCCGGCCGCCGGCCGGCC
Source organism: Actinoallomurus purpureus (assembly GCF_024055795.1). Classification (GTDB taxonomy): domain Bacteria; phylum Actinomycetota; class Actinomycetes; order Streptosporangiales; family Streptosporangiaceae; genus Actinoallomurus; species Actinoallomurus purpureus. The sequence goes on from NZ_JAMXMY010000021.1 coordinate 25,753, forward strand.
CGCCACGGCCTGGGCGTGCTCACCGCGGCCCTGCACCGCTGGCTCGCCCTGATCATCATGGTCGTCCTCTGGGAGCTCGGCACCCGGGCGGCGAAGAGCGTGTTCTTCCCGCCACCCTCGAAGATCGTCAGGCAGATGTACCACCTGTGGTTCTCCGGGCCGGTGTCGCATCTGTTCCTGACGTCCATGGCGACGGACAACATCCTTCCCAGTCTCGCCCGGATGGCCGTCGGGCTGGCCGCCGCGCTCGTCGTCGGCGTGGCCTTCGGGCTCCTGCTGGGCCGCTCGGACCGGGTGCTGGCCTACCTGGACCCGCTGTTCCAGTTCTTCCGGGTCATCCCTCCTCCGACGCTCGCCCCGGTCTTCGTCGTGCTGTTCACGTTCGGCACCCCGATGCAGCTCGCCTCGATCATCTTCAGCGCGATCTGGCCGATCCTGCTCAACACGGCGGACGGCGCGCGCTCGGTCGACCAGCTGCAGCTGGCCACCGCCCGCGTGTTCAGGCTGCGGGCGACCACCCGGCTGTTCACGATCATCCTGCCGTCCACGATGCCCAAGATCTTCGCCGGGCTGCGACTCAGCCTGTCGCTCGCGCTGATCCTGATGGTGTTCTCCGAGCTGCTGCCCGGGACCACCGACGGCATCGGGTTCCTGCTGGTCGACGCCCAGAGCCGGTCGGACCTGCCGGCGGTATGGGCGACGATCGTCCTGCTCGGAATCCTGGGATACCTGCTCAACGTGATGCTGCTCGTGGTGGAACGCCGGTCGCTGGCATGGCATCACGGGGCGCGAAGGACGGAGGCCACATGACCGGAGCACCGCTCGGGCCGACCGGACCCACGGTCCGGGACGCCGTCTTCGACCTCCTGCGGCGGACCGGCCTGACGACGATGTTCGGCAACCCGGGCTCGACCGAGCTGCGCATGTTCCAGGACTGGCCCGAGGACTTCACGTATGTTCTCGGGCTCCAGGAGTCCGTCGCGATGGCGGTGGCGGCCGGGCACGCGATGGGCACCGGCCGCGCCGCGTTGGTCAGCCTGCACTCGGCGGGAGGCGTGGGGCACTCGCTCGGCGCGGTCTTCAACGCCTACCGCGACCGGGTGCCGCTCCTCATCGTCGCCGGGCAGCAGTCGCGCGCGATGCTGCCGACCCGGCCCTTCCTGTCCGCGGACGAACCCGCGCTGTTCCCCCGCCCGTACGTCAAGTGGAGCCGGCAGCCCGAACGCGCCGAGGACGTCCCGGCGGCGTTCGCCGAGGCGTACCACGTCGCGATGGCGCCGCCGCGCGGACCGGTGTTCATCTCGGTTCCCGAGGACGACTGGGACCGCCCGGCTCAGTGGGTCGAGCACCGGGAGGTCCACACCGGTTTCGTGGGCGACCCGCGGGCGCTGCTGGAGCTCGCGGACGCCCTGAACGCCGCCCGGAATCCGGCGATCATCGTGGGGGCTGGCGTCGACGACGACGGCGCGTCCCCGGCCGTCGCCGAGATGGCCGAGCGCACCGGCGCGGAGGTGTGGATCAGCCCGCTGTCCAGCCGGTCGGGCTTCCCCGAGGACCACGGTCTCTTCCGCGGCTTCCTGCCCCCGGTGCGCGACCAACTGGCCCACGCCCTCGAACCGTACGACGTCATCGTGTCGATCGGCGCGCCGGTCTTCACGTACCACGTGCACACCGAGGGGCCGTACCTGCCGGACGGGGCGCGCCTGTTCCACCTCGACTGCGATTCCGCGCAGACGGCCTGGGCGCCGGTGGGGACGAGCGTGCTCACGACGATCCGGGCCGGCGTCACCGCCCTGCTCGAACTCCTCGACAAGGCCGACCGGCCCGCGCCGCCGCCCCGCCCCCGGCTCGCCGCTCCCCCGGTCACCGATCCGATCGAGGCGGCCCTGGTGGTCGAGACCCTGCGCGGGCTGATGCCCGACGACGCGGTCCTCGTCGAAGAGGTGCCCAGTCACCGGGACGTGCTCCACGCCCGGTTGCCCATCACCCGGCCCGGCGGGTTCCTCACCACGGGCAGCGGCGCCCTCGGCTGGGGTCTTCCGGTCGCGGTCGGCCGAGCTCTGGCCGGGACGGGAGAGCGGGTCGTGTGCGTGGTCGGCGACGGCTCCAGCATGTACTCGATCCAGGCACTGTGGACGGCCGCGCGGCACCGCGCGCCGGTCACCTTCATCGTGCTGAACAACCAGGCGTACGCGGCCGTCAAGGCGCTCGCCCGCCGCATCGACATCCCCGACGTGCCCGGCACCGACCTGCACGGGATCGACTTCGTGTCCGTCGCCGCGGGGCTGGGCTGCCCGGGACGCCGCGTGGACAAGGCCGCCGACCTGGGCGAGGCGCTGTCGCACGCGCTCGGCCACGACGGCCCGTTCCTCGTGGAGGTTTCGGTGGCCGCGAGCACATCCTCCGCCTATTCCTCCCCCACCGACTCACGGAACAGGTGAACCCCGTGCTGCTGATCGAGAAGGTCGGTCACTACTACTCCGATCACATGGCCTTGGAAGACGTGAACCTCGAGATCGCCCAGGGCGAACTGGTGAGCATCGTCGGGCCGTCCGGCTGCGGGAAGTCCACGCTCCTGCGCTGCATCGCCGGGCTGGTCCGGCCCTCGCAGGGCCAGATCTCGCTGAACGGCAAAGAGATCACCGACGTACCGGACAACCTGGCCGTCGTGTTCCAGGACTACAGCCGCTCCCTGCTGCCCTGGCTGACCGTGCGTGACAACGTGGCGCTGCCCCTGCGCCGGCGCGGCGGCTCCAAGGCCGCACGCCGGGCGGCCGCGGTGGACGCCCTCGAGGCCGTCGGCCTGGCGAACGCCGCGCATAAGTACCCGTGGCAGCTGTCCGGCGGCATGCAGCAACGCGTGTCGATCGCACGCGCCCTCGCCTACCAGCCGGCGCTGCTCCTGATGGACGAGCCGTTCGGGTCGGTGGACGCGCAGACCCGCGAGGACCTGGAGGACCTCGTCCTGCGGGTGCGCAAGCGCGGCATGACGATCCTGCTCGTCACGCACGACATCGACGAGAGCGTCTACGTCGGCGACCGGGTCATCGTGCTGGGCCGGGCCCCGGGACGGGTCGTCGCCGACCTCGCCGTGGGCCTGCCGACCGCGCGCGACCAGATCACCACCCGTGAGCTCCCCGAGTTCGTGCACATGCGCGCGGAGGTCGGACGGCTCGTACGGGGGAACGGCCAGACTTTCAACCCCGGCCCGCCCTTCTCATCATGACCGCTCGCCTCGCAGGAGGAACATCGTCGTGAACGTGCTGATCGTGGGGGCGGGCATCGCCGGCCTGACGACCGCACTCGCGTTGGACAGGGCCGGCATCGACGCATGCGTCGTGGAGGCGACCCCCGAGCTGCGACCGCTCGGCGTGGGCATCAACCTGCAACCGCACGCCGTACGGGAACTGACCGAACTCGGGCTCGCCGAGGCGCTGGAGGCCACCGGGATCCCGACGCGCGAGATGATCACGATGGACCGGTTCGGCAACCGGATCGCCGTTCATCCGCGCGGCCGCCACGCCGGGTACGCCTGGCCGCAGTACTCCATCCACCGCGGCGAGCTGCAGATGCTGCTCGTCGACGCGGTGCGCGAACGCCAGGGCCACGACGCCGTACGGACCGGGCTGTCCTTCGAGGGGTTCGCGGAGGACTCCGCGGGAGTGGAGGCGCGGCTGCGCGACCGCGCGAGCGGGGAGGTCGTCACCCTGCGCGCGGACCTGCTGGTGGGCGCGGACGGGATCCTCTCCGCCGCCCGCAGGCTGCTGCACCCGGATGAGGGCGCGCCGCTGTGGAACGGCGTCCGCATGTGGCGCGGTGTCACCGAGGTGGACCGGTTCCTCACCGGCGACACCATGCTGGTCGCCGGCGCCCACGGGCTGGGGCGCATGGTCGCCTATCCGATCTCCAAGGCGGCGGCCGAGCGTGGCCGCTCCCTGGTGAACTGGGTGGCGGAGGTCCGCGTCTCCTCGGACCCGCAGGGCCGGGAGGCCACGGCGAACTGGACGCGCGCGGGCCGGTTGGAGGACGTGCTCCCCTACTACGCCGACTGGTGCGTCGACGGCTTCGACGTGCCCGGCCTGCTGTCGAACGCGGAGTCGATCCTCGACTACCCGATGGTCGACCGTGACCCGCTGCCCTTCTGGGGCCGGGGCCGGGTGACGCTGGCCGGAGACGCCGCCCACCCGATGTACCCGGTGGGTTCCAACGGCGCCTCGCAGGCGATCCTGGACGCCCGGGTCCTCGCCCGGGAGCTGGCCTCGTCGGCGACGGACCCGGTCACCGGCCTGCGGGCGTACGAGGAGATCCGCCTTCCCGGGGCGAACGCGGTCGCGATGGCCTGCCGGGACATGCCGCTCGACCGGGTGCTCGACCTGATCGCCGAGCGTGCGCCCGGGGGGTTCGGCCGGATCGAGGACATCCTCGACGCCGAGGAGCTCGCCGGGGTGCGTGCGATCTGGCAGCAGACGACCGACATGGACGCCGAGGCCCTGAACACCCGGGAGTCGTGGGACCCGATCGGCTCGCTCCGCGCCTGACCGAGCGTGTGCGAACGCCTCACTCGTCGTCCCCCTCGTCGTCCCCCTCGCCGTCTCACTCGGCGTCTCCCCGTCGTCTTCCGTCGTCTTCCGTCGTCTTCCGTCGTCTTCCGTCGTCTCACTTGGCGTCGGCGTAGCAGGCGACGGCGACGGCCTCCATCGGGAAGCGGACCGGAGTGTCGCCGAATACCAGGCGACGCGCCTCCGCCGCGGACTCGCTGACCGAGTCGATCACCGCCTCGGTCAGCTCCCGCGGGGCATGCACGATCACCTCGTCGTGCTGGAAGAAGACCAGCCGTGGGGCGTTGGCGGCATCGCCAGAGCCCAGGGCGGTCAGCCTGCGGCGCAGCGCCGCCAGGAGCACCAGCGCCCAGTCTGCGGCACTGGCCTGGACGACGAAGTTGCGGGTGAACCGGCCGCGGCTGCGCAGGGCCGAGCCGCCGCCGTCCTGAACGGCGAGCTCGCGCCACTCCTGTGACGGTGGCGGACTGGTGCGGCCGAGCCTCGACCGCACCACGCGTCCCGCCTCACCCGCGCGGGCCGCCGCCTCCACATAGTCGTACGCGGCGGGGAATCGGCTGCGCATCACCGCGAGCAGCTGCGGCGCCTCGCCGCTCGTGCCGCCGTACATGGCGGACAGCATGGCGATCTTGGCTTTGTCACGGGCGCCGCCGAAGGCGCCCGCCAGCGCGGAGTACAGGTCGTTCTCGCCCGCCGCGGCGGCGAGCGCGTGGTCCCCGGCCAGCGCGGCCAGCACCCGTGGCTCCAGCTGGGCGGCGTCGGCGACGACGAGACGCCGGCCCGGATCTGCGACGACCGCGCGCCGCAGCACCTTGGGGATCTGCAGCGCTCCCCCGCCGTTGGTGGCCCAGCGGCCGGAGACGACGCCACCGACGACGTACTCCGGGCGGAAGCGGCCATCGCGCACCCACGTGTCGAGCCACGACCAGCCGTGCGCGACGTAGACGCGGGCCAGCTCCTTGTACTCCAGCAGGAGGCCCGCGGCCGGATGCCCGACCTCCCGCAGCACGTGCGAGCGCGTCGACGGAATCTTGATCCCGGCCTGCGCGAACGCCTTGACGATCTGCGCGGGCGAATCCGGGTTGATGCGCCGGCCGAGCGCCTCCCCGATCCGGTCGGCCAGCTGCTGGAGCCCGCGCGGCCGCAGGCCCGGCGCCGGGCGGGGGCCCATGAGCTCGGTCAGCAGCGCGTCGTGGACGTCGGCGCGCCAGGGCAGGCCGTCGTGGCCCATCTCCGCCGCGACGAGCGCGCCCGCCGACTCGGCCGCGACGAGCAGCCGCAGGCCGGCCGCCGCCACACGACGCTGCTGGTCCGCGTGGACGGCCAGCACGGCATCGATGTCGTCGGACGGCCCGTCGTCGAACAGGGTCGGGAGGTCATCGGCGGCGCCCGGGTCGTCCGGCACCTCCTGGCCGTTCAGCCGGGCGAACGCCGCCGCCAGCGACCGCGGCTCGCCGAACCGGCCGGCGTGACCCAGCAGCAGCGTCTCGGTGAGCTCCAGGTCATGGCAGCGCCCGAGGCGGACGCCCGCCCGCAGCAGCCGCGGGTAGACGTGACTCGTCGCCGCCCAGATCCACCGCACACCGCCGGGGCCGGCCTCGGCCTCACTGCGGGCGATCGCGGAGACCAGGTCGCCGACCGGCTCGGCCGGACCGGCGGGCGTGCCGTCGTCGGCCACGGGCCGCAGCACACCGTCCACGCCCGGGGCCGTGCCGACTGCGATCCGCATGCGTCGATTCTGCCTCCCCCCACCGACATCTCCGGCCGGTGTAACGGCGGTCTTGCGGTGGAACTCCGCGCTGGGCAAGATCCATTGGGTCCGCACGCCGTCCCGGCGGCGCGACCCGACGCACGCGGCGTGTCCAGCCGTCATTCCAGTGGAGAGAGACCACGTGAGCGACGATTTCCGACCCGACACCACGGCCGAGCACCTGCTGTGGCTGCTTCATCAGCATGGCGTCGACCATCTGTTCCTCAATCCCGGCACCGACTCGGCCCCCCTGCAGGAGGCGGCGGTCACGCTCGCCGAGGCGGGCGTGGGGATGCCCCGGATCATCACCTGCACGTTCGAGTCGGTCGCCCTCGCCGCGGCGCACGGCTACTGGCAGGTGACCGGGCGCCCGCAGGCGGTGTTCGTCCACGTGGACGTGGGCACCCAGAACCTCGGCGCGATGGTGCACAACGCGATGCGCGACCGCGCCGGCGTCGTCGTCATCGCCGGCAAGACGCCCTACGGGGAGGACCCGGACTCCCTCGGCGGCCGTTCGCACACCATCCACTGGCAGCAGGACGTGCCCGACCAGGCGGGCGTCGTCCGCGGGTACGCCAAGTGGACGCTGGAGGTGACGCGCCCGGACGTCCTGCCCCGGGCGGTCGGCCGCGCCGTGCAGGTCGCCGGCGGCGGGCGGCCCGGCCCCGCGTACCTCATGGTCTCCCGCGACGTCCTGATGGACCCGCCGGCCACGGGACCGAGCCGGACGACCGGGTACGCCGTGCCGCGCCCGCCCGTGGCGGACGCCGAGACCGTGCGGCGGATCGCGGATCTCCTCTCCGAGGCCGAGAGGCCGCTGCTGATCACCTCACGGACGGGCCGGCGACCCGGCGGCTTCGAGGCGGTCACGCGACTGGCCGAGCTCACCGGGACGCGGGTCGTCGACAAGCCCGAGAGCGGATGTGTGAACATCGACAGCTCCCACCCGCTGAACGTCCGCTCGGCGGCGACGGCCCAGCGTCTCGTCGCCGAGGCCGACCTCATCCTCGTCGCCGACTGCGACGTGCCGTGGATCCCCAAGATCGTCCGGCCGCGTGCGGACGCCACGGTGGTGCAGATCGCCGCGGACCCGCTCCGGGAGGACATGCCGCTCTGGACGTTCCCCGCCGACCTGGCCGTCGCCGCGGACGGCGCGACCGTGCTCGGCCAGGTGACGGCCGCTCTGCCGGAGATCGACCCGGCCGCGAAGTGGGCGGGCGCGGAGGTCGGTGAGGCCCGCACCGCCGGCGGTGCGGAGACCCCGCAGGGGCCCATCGCCGCCGCGGAGGTCTTCGCGGCGCTGAACGAGGTGCTCCGCGCGGACGACATCGTCGTCGAGGAGACGGTCACCAACGCGACCACGCTGCGCGAGGTCCTGGACCGCAGCCTGCCCGGCACCCTCGCGGGAACCGGCAGCCCGGGGCTGGGCTGGGGTCTCGGCGGCGCCGTCGGCGTCAAGCTCGCCGCACCCGACCGCCGTGTGGTGACCGTCGTGGGAGACGGCAGCTTCATGTTCGGTGTGCCGACGTCCGCGCTGTGCCTGGCCGCGGAGGCGGACGCGCCAATCCTGGCGGTCGTGCTGAACAACGACGGTTACCGGGCGAGCAGGCTGCCCGTCTTCGAGCTGTTCCCCGAGGGCCGTTCGGCGGCGCGGGGGGACGCGGTCGGTACGCGTTTCCAGAGTCCCCCCGACTTCGCCGCGGTGGCCCGGGCCTGCCACGCCGACGGCGAGAGCGTGGACGACCGCACGGACCTCGTCCCGGCGCTGCAGCGCGCGCTCAAGATCCTGGAGTCCGGGCGCTCGGCAGTGGTCGACGTGCGGATCGTGCGGGACTGAGGGGATGGTCCGGGGCCGGGTCCGGCCGCCCGGCCCCGGGACTCCACCAGAGCGTCAGGCCGCCAGGGGAACCTGGGCACCGGTGGGCGCTCCGCTGTAGCGGTCGATGACCTTGTTCAGCTGGATCTGGTAGTACAGCGTGCCGAAGCCGAAGAGGCCGAGCAGGAAGGCGACGCCACCGCTGGCGGTGGGCTGGAGGCCGGCGGCCCGCTGGGCGTCGCGGATGTGGCTGCCGAGCTGGATGAAGGTGATGAGCGGCCAGATGCCCAGCGTGATCCACCCGAACAGCAGCGAGCACAGCGCCATACCGCCGCTGATCTGCCGGCGACGGTCGAAGTTCGCCAGCTCGCTGTGGACCGCGTAGTACCAGAACAGGTTGTAGATCCCCAAGGTGATCAGCGGCAGGCCCAGCCAGACACCGACCGGGTTACGGCGCTTCATCTGGATGCCCATGAGGGCCGGCTGGCCGTGCTGCGCCTGCTGCCCGTACGCGGCTCCGCCCTGCTGAGCGGGCACCATCTGACCGGGGTGTTGCTGCGGCGCGCCCTGCTGGTACTGGGGGGCGCCCTGGTGCTGCGGCTGGCCCTGGTATTGGGGCTGGCCCTGGTACTGCGGCGCCGCGCCGGGGTACGGCTGGTTCTGCGGATAGGGGTTGCTCATTAAGGGTTCTCCCGGGGTAGAGGGGGTCACGGCGGAGCTCGGGGGCGCCGTGGGTGCCATCTGTGATCGACGCGGATTAGAGTGCCGAGGTTCCTGCTGATTTGCTATTGATTGAGGTGAATCGTTATCTCGTCCTCGATCGGCGGGTCGAGTTCGTGTTCCAGACAGCCCGTGGCGGCGAAGCATCGGATCCTCAGACGCTCCGGCGTCACGTCGAGACGCAGGAAGCTCTTGAACAGCGGCGGGCAGTTCGAATCGGACATCGGTGAGAGGAACCGCTGATAGATGCGGCGTACGGGGAGGCGCAGACGTGACCGGCGATGTGGCCGCGGTGGCACCCCGAGCAGCGACGCGACGATCCGCGCGCGCCACGTCACCGCCGCCCGCGTCCCGCGCTTCGGCGGTATCCCGAGTCGTCGGGCGATGACCGCCGCCGCGTCGTCCTCGGTCAGCTCGAAGAACCGCCGCAGTCGCAGCCGCCTGCCGTACAGCCTGCTGTAGAAGGAGAGGCAGTCACCGCGCAGCGGGTAACAGCGGAAGTCCTCCTCGGTGACGCCGCCCACCGCCACCCGCGGGATGGTGTGGGTGGCGTGCATGAACGCGCCGCCGCCCCCCGAGACGATGTACTCGATGACGCGGTCGCCGACCCGCACCGGATAACGCTGGTAGTTGTGGATGTCGCCGCCGATCGCGGCGACATAGTTACAGGCCGGGTCGCGGACGATGTCGTCCACGGTGCCGCCGCCCGCGATCGGGCAGGGGTGCGATTCGTCGTCCACGTACAGCGGCTTGCCAGTGATCAGGATCTTCGGCTTGGGCCCCTGGGACACCCGGCGCAGCCAGGCGCCCTGGTCGGCGTCGATGCCGCCGATGATGCCCGTGTCGATGCCGACGATGCGGAGCGGGCCGGCGTCCATCACCCAGTACGGTCCGGGCTGCACCGCCCGCTGCTCCGGCGCGGCCCGCAGGGCCTCTGCCGCCGCGAGGCGCCCCTCGTCGGCGACGTCGGGTTCCTTCCAGAACAGCCGCCGCCACCAGGCGGCCGAGAACGCCTTCGGTCGGCCGTCCGGCGACAGCGGCGGCACACCGCAGAAGACGCGCATGAACCCACCAAGGCCGTCGTACCAGTCGTGGTTGCCCGGCACGGCGTAGATCGGCGCGTGGTAGCCCTGGTAGGGCCGGAAGAACTTGGTGGCGTACTCGTTCACGCTCCCCGTCGGGTAGATGACGTCGCTGGCGATGATCGCGAACCGGGTGCCCTCGCCGATCCTGTGGAAACCGGGCACCACGGCGTACTGCGACCCGTCGCCTTCGCCCGTGTCGCCGAGGACCATGAAGGAGAAGGAGTCCGGGTCGTCGCGTTCGATCGCGAAATCCGGGCCCGCGCCGCGCGCGAGCTGTTCGCCGACCCAGCGCGCCCGCTCGTCGTCGGTCGGGTCTCCGAACCAGCGGGCGAGGACGTCGTTACGGGCCCGCCAGAGCGTCGAGGGGCGCGTCCAGGACAGGTCCCGGACCCGGCTCGGCAGCAGGGAGGTGTACGTTCCCGGCTCCTGGCACGTCCACCCGGCGCCGGCCGCCGAGTCGCGGGAAGAGTGGGAAGAGGGGGGCACCGGGGCACCGTAGCAGCGGTGATCACTCTCCGGCCGCTGTTCGGCACATTCCGGCCAGGCCGTCCGGTCGGCGGAGAGGCGCCGGCGGCTCGTCAGGGAATGGTCGGCGGCGAGTCGTGCTGCCCGGCGGGCGGCGGCTCGTACTGCCCGGGGGGCGGGGACTCGTACGGCCCTGCGGCCGGTGGCTCATACGGTGCGGCGGCCAGCGGCTCGTACTGCCCGGCAGTCTGCGGCTCATACTGCCCGGCGGGCGGCGGCCTGAGCCGGTCGGCGGGCGGCGGCTCGTACTGGCCGGTCTGCGGGAACGGCGGCCGGGTCTCCGGCGCCGCGCTGAGCAGCGCCTCCGCGAACGCGGCGATCTGGTCGGACGGCAGCCGGAAGGTGCCCTGGCACACGCCGCCGTTCCAGATGCTCAGCACGACGACGCCGGCGTCGGGATGGCGGCTGAGTCGCAGCGCGCGGTCCGCTCCCCGCGAGTCGAAGAACACGTCGCCCTGCCTGGGCAACGGAGTGGCCGCTGACATGGGGCAAGTTTGTCCCTGTGACCAGCGGCTGTCCAGCCCGCGTGCGGAGAGGATGATCTTTCTCACCCGAGCCGTCTCCCCGGATCGGCCCGGGAGCGTGTCAGCCGACCCCGAAGGCGCGCGGGTCGTCGGTGGAGACGATCTCGCGTCCCAGCGGCAGCAGCGACACCGGGATGAGCTTGAAGTTCGCCAGCCCGAGGGGGATCCCGATGATGGTGACGCACAGGGCGATCCCGGTGACCACGTGGCCGATCGCCAACCAGAGCCCGGCCACGAAGAACCAGATCACGTTGCCGATCGCGGACATCACCCCCGCGTCGTTTCGCCGCACCACCGTCTTACCGAACGGCCACAGCGCGTACAGCGCGATCCGGAAGGCGGCGATGCCGAACGGAATGGTGATAATGAGGATGCAGCACACGATCCCCGCGAGGAAGTAGCCGAGCGCGAGCCAGAGGCCGGCGAATATCAGCCAGATGATGTTCAGGATGGTCCGCATGTCCCCTGCTCTTCCTCAGTGCCCCATGGCGTTCATCCGGTGAGACGCCCCGTCGCTGCCGGCGGTTCCACGGCGGCCGGGGAACCGCGGGCTCACCGGGGCCGGACGACCGTGGAGACCTGGGCGGTGTCGTCCTCCGGGATATGGTCCGGCACTCCGCCGATCGCCGTGATCCGGCCCCGCGCGACGAGCTCCCCGCGGGTCTCCGGCAGCACCCTGACGTCGAACCGCGCTGCCAGCGACCGGCCCGGTCCGAGCCGGCGCACCACGAGAGCGGCCTCCCCGGCGCCGGTGTACCCGTCGACGCCCGTGGGCAGCCAGGCGCCGGTCCGTACGGTTCCGGGCGGCAGCGCGCTGCGCACCGTGATCGGGCCGGGAGTGCCGGGACCGTGGTTGGTGAGCCGGACCGAATACGAGAATCGGCCGCCGGGCCGGACGGTCGGCGGCGCGGCGATGGACAGCTCGAGATCGACCGGGCGCCCGGCACCTTCGTCGGTCGGTGTGCCGGCCGGGGGGCGCGACGGCGCCCGGCCGGGTTCCTGCGCGGCCGTACGGTCCGCGCCGCGTGGAGCCGCCTGTTCGGAGTCGCGGTAGGCGGTCGGACCGGGGCCGCTGTCGGCGGTCGGGCCGGGGCCGCGGCCTGCGGTCGGACCGGGTCGGTGGTACGGGAACGCGAGGGGGCCGCGGAGCACCGTCTGGGTCGACGGAGCCGGCGGCGTCCGGCCGGACCTGGACGCCAGGGGCCTTCGGGCGGCGGGCCGGCGTTCCGGCGCCCGCTGGTCCGCGAACGCCGTCGGGACGCGGTGCCCGACGCGGGCCCACGGAACGTAGCGGGCCGGCAGGCCTCCGGCGGGCTGCCCGTCCGGCCTGGACGCCAGGGCCGCCAGCACCGGCAGGCCCACCGCGATGCCCGCCAGTGCGGCCAGCGCGTGTTTCACGGTGATCGCCCCCGAATCACGGATCACACCCGGGAACGTACCGCCGTTCCCGTCTCGGACCGGTCAACCGCATGTCAAGTGTCAGGCCGGATCGGCGATCACGTTGAGCGCGCCGGGGAGCACCCGGACCGTCGCCGGCAACGTGCCGAGCAACTCGCCGTCGGCGCCGTACGGGATCTCCCGGTCGGCCTCGACCAGCACCTCCCGGCCCCGGAGGACCTGGATCTCCGGGCGGCGTACGTGCGTGCCCTGGGGCAGCTCCCGCATGACGGCGAAGAACAGCCGCTTGGGCGCGTGCCGGATGATCACGATGTCGAGGAGCCCGTCGTCGACCGCCGCGTCCGGCGCGACGTGCAGGCCGTAGCCGTAGAACCCGGAATTGGCGACGACGACCGTGTAGCCGCGTTCCTCGTGGAGTTCGCCGTCCACGGTGACGCGGTAGGAGACCGGACGCCAGGTCGCGATCGCGCGCAGCGGGCCGAGGTAGTACGCGAGCGGGCCGGGCAACCGGGTGAGCCGGTTGATGTGGGCGTTCGCCACGGAGTCGACCCCGGCGTACACGCTCCCCGCGACGACGCGCGCCGCGCCGCCCGGCGAGGTGACCTCGACGGCGTCGATCCGCCTCGGCTCCGCCTCCAGGAGCAGCGCGGCGAGCCGGTCCGGCCGGTCGGGCAGCCCCAGCTGGCGGGCGAAGTCGTTGCCCCGGCCCGCCGGCAGGATGCCGAGCAGACCGTCCGTGCCCGCCAGCGCCCCGGCCAGCCCGCCGACCATGCCGTCGCCGCCCGCGGCGATGACCGCGTGGCCCTTGTCCGCCGCGGTGCGCGCGAGTTCGGCCGCGTGCTCGAGGCTGCGGCTGTACTCCACGGTCATCTCCGCGCCGGCCTCGCGCAGCAGCCGCGCGACCGGGATGAGCCGGGCGGCCGCGTCGCCGCCCGCCGCCGGGTTCACCACGGCGGTGAACGATCGCATCCTGAGCACCCTTCTCCTCGCCCGCTCCTCGTGGGCGGGCCCTCCGCCGGATCGTACGGGTTATCCGCCGGAGCGTGTGGAAGGGACGAGCACACCCGGGTTCAGGACGCCCATCGGGTCGAGCCGGTCCTTGACGGCCCGCAGGACGTCCGTGCCGAGCGGCCCGGCCTCGCGGGCGAGCCAGTCACGGTGGTCGGTGCCGACGCCGTGATGATGGCTGATCGTGCCCCCGGCCTCGACGATCGCGTCGCTGACCGCGGCCTTGGCGCGCCTCCACCGGGCGAGAGGGTCGTCGCCCTGCGCGGACACCACGGTGAAGTACAGGGACGCGCCGTCCGGGTAGACGTGCGAGATGTGGCACATCACCAGGGAGGACGGGAGCTCTCGGGAGAGCGTCAGCCGCACCGTCTCCAGGAGGCGGGGCAGGTTCGACCAGAACCCGGCGGTCTCCAGGGTCTCGGCGAAGGCGCCGACGTCGAGCAGGGCGTCGCGGAGGTACGGCGCGGAGAACCGTCCGGCGGCCCAGCTCTCCCCCGGTCCCTCGCCCAGCGGCTCCCCTCCGTGCGCGCGCAGCACGGCGTGCGCGCCGGCGCGGCGGCCGGCCACCTCCTCGCGTGCGCCCTCGTACCCGCAGATGGCCAGGCAGCCGTCGCCGCGTCCCTCGCCGATCTCCTCGGGCCGGGCCAGGCCGATCATCGTCTCGGTCTCGTCGGACAGCCGCAGCACGGTCGGCAGCGGCCCGTCCTGGGCCAGGGCGCGTACGGCCGCGGTGCCCTCCGCGAACGTTGGGAACCTCCAGCCCTCGTACCGGCGGGCCTCCGGCAGCGGGCGGACGCGCGCGGTCACGTCCGTGATGACGCCGAACGCGCCCTCGGAGCCGAGCACCAGCTGGCGCAGGTCGGGCCCTGCCGCGGACTTCGGGGCCCGGCCGAGGGTCAGGGTGCCGCGCGGGGTGGCGACGGTCAGGCCGGCGACCATCTCGTCGAACCGTCCGTACCCCGCCGACGCCTGACCTGAGGACCGCGTCGCGGCGAATCCGCCGATGGTCGCCCACTCGTACGACTGGGGATAGTGGCCGAGCGTGTATCCACGCTCGGCCAGCAGCGCCTCGGCGCGCGGGGCGCGCAGGCCCGCCTGGAGGGTCACCGTGCGCGACACGGTGTCGAGGGCGGTGATCCGGTCGAGGCGGCGCAGGTCGAGCGCGACCACCCCGGCGAACCCCTCCCCCTCCGCCGTGAGGCCGCCGACGACCGAGGTGCCGCCGCCGAAGGGGACGACCGCGATCCGCTCGCGCGAACACCGCTCCAGCACCGCCAGGACCTCCGCGTGGGCACCGGGGAGCACGACGGCGTCCGGTGCCTCACGCGCGTCGCCCGCGCGCATGCGCAGCAGGTCCGCCGTCGACTTCCCGCGGGTGTGGCGGATCCGCGCCTCGTCGTCGGTGGACACGTGCTCGGGCCCCACGATCTCCGCCAGCGCGCGTACGGCGGGGCGGGGCGCCGGCGGTGCCATCTCCTCGAGGCTCACCGGGGGCAGGGGAACCGACCGGACGCCGAGCAGCTCCCGCAGCAGTCCAACGACGGAGTCGGGCAGCCGCGTGGCCCGGTCCGGATCACCCCAGCCGTTCCAGAGCATCGCCGGCATGGGCCTCCCCTTCCTTCGGATGGTCACCGCATTTACACTGTTACACATGACGTCCATTCGTCACAAGAAGGACGCGATGCTCGACGCCGCCCGCGACTGTGTCCTCGCGGTCGGCGTGCGGCGCACGACGCTCACCGATGTGGCCCGGCGGGCCGGCGTGTCCCGCATGACGATCTACCGGCGCTGGCCGGACGTGCGCACGCTGGTCGGCGACCTGATGACACGGGAGTGGGCCGGCGTGGTCGCCCGCGTCGCGCCGCCCGGCGACGGCGCGCCGGTCCGGCCCCGCGCGGTCGAGGCCCTCGTCGCCGGCGTGGCGGCACTCCGCGAGCATCCGCTGTTCCACAAGATCCTCGAGGTGGACCCCGAGGTCCTGCTCCCCTACCTCCTCGAGCGGCGCGGCACGACCCAGGACGCCGTGCTGCGCGCCTTCGAGAAGACCCTGCGCGCCGGCCACCGCGACGGCACCATCCGCGCCGGCGACCCCGCGCGGCAGGCCCGTGCCGTTCTGCTCATCGTCCAGTCCTTCGCCATGTCCGGGCACATCGTCACCGACGGCACCCCCGCCCTGTCGCCGGACGCCTTCGACGATGAGCTGCGGCGGATCCTCGACGGGTACCTCGCCCCGTGACGTCCGCGTCATCCCTGAACGCCGCCCGCCGGGCCCGCGACCTCGCCGCGCTGGCCGAGGGAGAGGTCGTCGACGTCCTGGTCGTCGGGCTCGGCGCGACCGGCGCCGGAGTCGCCCTCGACGCCGCCGCGCGGGGCCTGTCCGTGGCCGCCGTCGACGCCCACGACCTCGCCTTCGGCACGTCGCGATGGAGTTCGAAGCTGGTGCACGGCGGTCTGCGCTACCTGGCCTCCGGGCAGTTCGGCGTCGCGCACGAGAGCGCGGTCGAACGCGGGGTGCTGATGGAGCGCACCGCCCCGCACCTCGTACGGGCGCTGCCGTTCGTGCTGCCGCTCACGCCGCTGGTGTCCGGCTCCGCGGCGGCCCTGTCCATGAGCGCCATGCTCGCCGGCGACCTGCTCCGGCTGACCGCCCGCACACCGCGCGCCGTCCTGCCCCGCCCGCGCCGCCTGTCCACGGTCGAGACGCTGCGTCTCGCCCCGGCGCTGCGCTCGTACGGGCTGCGCGGCGGCATCCTGTCCTGGGACGGCCAGCTCGCCGACGACGCCCACCTCGTGACCGCGATCGCGCGGACGGCCGCCGCGCACGGCGCCCGGATCATCACCCGCTGCCGGGCCCTGGCCCTGGCCGGCGACGGCGCGGACGTGCGCGACGAGCTGACCGGCGCGGAGCACGTCATCCGCGCCCGCGCCGTGATCAACGCGACCGGGGTGTGGGCCGGCGGACTCGCCGACGGCGTACGGCTCCGGCCCTCTCGCGGCACCCACCTCGTCCTGCGGGCCGAGACGCTGGGCGCGCCGCTGTCCGGGCTGCACCTGCCCGTTCCGGGGACGACCGGGCGGTTCGCCCTCGTCCTGCCGCAGGACGACGGCCGGGTCCACGTCGGCCTGACCGACGAGCCCGCGGACGGCCCGATCCCGGACGTGCCACGGCCGACGGAGGCCGAGATCGGCTTCCTGCTCGACCTCGTCGACTCCGCGCTCGAGGTGCCCGTACGCCGAGCCGACGTCGCGGGCGCGTACGCCGGGCTGCGCCCCCTGCTCGACGGCCCCGGCGGCCGGACCGCCGACCTGTCCCGGCGCCACGCGGTGCTGACGGGCGGGAACGGCGTCGTCACGGTCGTCGGCGGCAAGCTCACCACCTACCGCCGGATGGCCCAGGACGCCGTCGACGCGGCGATCGAGGGGCGCGGCCTCGCGGCCGGACCGTGCCGGACGGCGCGGCTGCCCCTGGTCGGCGCCGCCCCGGAGCTGGGCCGCCTGACCGCGCCGCCGCGCCTCGTGCGGCGGTACGGCGCCGAGGCGCCCGCCGTGGTGGCGCTCGCGGCGGAGGATCCGTCGCTCCTCGATCCGGTGGCGCCGGGCTCGTCCACCATCGGCGCCGAACTGGTCTGGGCGGTCCTCCACGAGGGGGCCCTCGACGAGTCCGACCTCCTCGACCGCCGCACCCGCGTCGGCCTCGTCGCCGCCGACCGGCGGGCCGCCCTCCCCTCCGCCCGCCGCGCCCTGGCGAACGCCCCCACCGCGACCGGCTCCCGCTGACCGGGCGCGGGGTCACCGGGTGTTCCGCGCACGGCCCGTTCGGCCGGAAAGCCGAAGTCCTGCCGAGGGCTGGTCAGGCGTGCGGAAAAGTGGCAACCTAGCGATTGCTTGCTGACGAGCGGAGTGCGTCGACGGAGGCTCCACGACATGATCGAATTTCATCCCGTAACACGGCACATCGGCGCCGAGGTGACAGGACTGGACCTGCGCAGACCACCGTCGGATGAGGAGGTCGCGGAGATCCGCCGGGGCCTGCTCGACCATCTGGTCCTGTTCTTCCGCGACCAGGAGATCACCGACGAGCAGCATCTGGCCTTCGCCGAGCGGTTCGGCACGCTCAACGAGCCGCCGATGAAGACCTCGGCGAGCGCCATCCACATCCTCGACCAGAAGGATCCCAAGGGCGAGGGCGGGGACTCCTGGCACAGCGACAACACCTTCATGAAGGTGCCTCCGATGGGGTCGCTGCTGCGCGCGATGATCCTGCCCGACGTCGGCGGCGACACCAACTGGGCCAACATGTACCTCGCCTACGAGTCGCTGCCGACGTCGATCCAGCGGCTGTGCGACGAACTCGAGGCCGAGCACGACCTCACCATGTCGGTGACCAAGGCCATCGCCAAGGGACACGAGCTCGACCTGGCGGAGATGCGGCGCAAGTGGCCGCCCGTACGGCACCCGGTCGTGCGCGTCCACCCGGAGACCGGCCGTAAGGCGCTCTACGTGAACCGCAGCTCCACCACCCGCCTGGTCGGCCTCGACGACCGGGAGAACGAGGCGCTGCTGCCGCTGCTCCAGGACGTCGTCCGCTCACCGGAGTTCCAGGTCCGGCTCAAGTGGAGGGTGGGCACGCTCGCCTTCTGGGACAACCGGCCCACCCAGCACTACGCGGTCGCCGACTACACCCAGCGGCGCAAGATGCACCGCGTCACGATCAACGCTCCGGCCGAGATCGACGACGGCGTTCCGAAGGGCCCCGGCCAGGCCTGACGGCCTCGTTCAGGAGCCGACGCGGTCCACCACCGTCGAGTGCGTCGCTCCGGTCGCGAACGGCCGGGGCGGCGCGGGCCGTGCACGCAGCGGGGGTGAGCCCTCGCCGTCGTCGGCCGAGAGCCGCCGGACGAGCTCGACCAGGGCTCCGGCCTGGGCCACCGGCACCCACGCGGCCAGCAGGTTCATGGCGTCCGGGAGGGTCTCGGCGAAGACGTGCTCGACCACGTTCCCGGCGTTGCCCTCCAGCTGCAGCAGGAACTGCAGCGGCGGCTTCTCACGGGAGTAGACCGTCAGCGTGAGCGGGGCCGCGCCGAACCCCTCGTCCCCGATCCGGCACCATGCCTCGAAGCCGAGCCCGGCCATCGCGGCGTACACGTCGCCGCCTTGGGGGTCGCAGGCCGCCATCACCGGGTCCTCGCACTCCGTCCACTCGCCGTTGACCAGGCACCATGCGGGGACGGGCTCCATCACGATCACAGCGTCACGGTAGGACGCCCGGCCCGTCGGCCGCGAGGCCGCCACGCCATGACCTCCCGGCCGGCACGGGCGCCGGCCCGCCCGCGAACCGGACGAATGTGGTGATTCCAGGAGGGTCCCGGCGCCGCGCCGGGGCGGGTCGCCGACCGGGCGTCATGGCGCCGCGGCGAGGCATTCGAGATGGATGTACGAGTGTGACGCCGGCGCCGTGACCGCCTCGCTGGAGACGGTGACGCGCTCCCCGGAGGGGGTCCCGAGGCGGTCGGCGACGTCGCCCAGGTCGGCTCCGGGAACGTCGATGTGCACGGTCAGCCGGCAAAGCGGGGGCGGGTCGGAGGCCACCTCCAGCCGCGCGCTCGGCAGGCGGTCCGCCGGGATGAGGTCGAAGATCTGCTTGAGGACCGCGCCGACCTGGTGCGCGAGCCCCTCGTCGGGGAAGTCCGCTCCGCCGCTCAGGGTGATGACGGGACAGCCGCCACCCGGTCTGTGGGCGCGTTCGATCGCGCGCACGACGCTGGAGCGGATGCCGCCGGACGCCGTCCGGTCCGCCGACCAGAGATCGAGGACCATGCCGCGGAACTGCTTGATCGTCTCATCCAGAGCGGAGATCGCCTGGCGGATCGTCCGGGCGGCGGCCTCCTCGTCGACGTGCTCGTGAATGTGGCCCAGCGCGCCGTGCAGGTCCAGGCCGACCGCGAAGAGACGGCGGATCACCATGTCCACCCGCTCGTACGGGGCGTCGGCGGCGTCGTCATCGGCCTGGATCAACGGGTCCGAGAGGCTCCCGTCGCCGACGGTGAGCTCGGGCAGCCGCCCCCCGGCTTTCCCGCCGTACCGTTCCTCGGCGCCGGTCACGCGTCTCAGCCCCCTTCGCACGGTCCACTGGGGGCAGCACCGCCGGTTTGTCCGCTTGCGAGGGGATTAACGGTTTACATAGTCGTACCCGGCGGACGGCCGGATGCACCTCCGCATTGCGGGGTAGGGCTCCGGTGAGAAAGACCACTGACCCGTGCGAGGTGGTCGCCGTGGGCTGGAGCCGTCAGGGAGTACGGCTGCCCTTCACCGACCGCGCCGAGGCCGGACGCCTGCTCGCGGAGCAGGTCGTGCCTCTGCGGCTCGCCGATCCGCTCGTCCTCGCCCTGCCCCGCGGCGGCGTGCCGGTGGCCCGTGAGATCGCGAGCCGCCTCGACGCGCCCCTCGACGTGCTGGTGACCCGCAAGATCGGATGCCCGAGCCAACCGGAGCTGGGCGTGGGGGCGATCGCCGAGGGCGGGGAGCCGGTATTCGACACCGACCTGATGCGCCGCGTCGGGCTGACCTGGGAGGACCTGGAGGAGACCGTACGGCGCGAGCGAACGGAACTCGCGCGGCGGGTCGCGGCCTACCGGGGGGACAGGGCGCTGCCGCGCCTCAAGGGCCGGGACGTCGTCGTGGTCGACGACGGCCTGGCCACGGGCGGGACGGCGCGTGCCGCGCTCGCGGCGGTCCGGGCGGGAGAGCCCCGGCGGGTCGTGCTCGCCGTACCGGTCGGGGCCGCTCAGACGGTGAAGGCCCTGGCCGGCGACGCCGACGAGATCGTGGTGCTGGCCGCCCCCTGGACGTTCCGCGCGGTGGGCCAGTGGTACGTGCGCTTCGACCAGCTGTCCGACGACGATGTGCAGAGGCTGCTGTGAGGATCCCGGCGGCGGGCGTGACGCTCGAAGCGGACCTGAAGGACGGGGAACGCGGGCTGGTGATCTTCGCGCACGGCAGCGGCAGCAGCCGCCGCAGTCCCCGCAACCGGCAGGTCGCCGCCGCGCTGCGCGACCGGGGGTTCGGCACGCTGCTGTTCGATCTGCTCACTCCGGACGAGGATCTGGAAGACGCCCGGACGGCGCGGTCCCGGTTCGACATCCCGCTGCTCGCGGAGCGTCTTTCCGCCGTCGTGGAGTGGGCGAGAACACGACCGGTGGGCGTGTTCGGGGCCAGCACGGGAGCGGCCGCCGCGCTGGTCACGGCGGCCGCCCGCCCCCAGGACGTCGCAGCGGTGGTGTCCCGGGGCGGCCGCCCGGACCTCGCCGGCGAGGCTCTAGCGGTCGTACGTGCGCCTACACTGTTGATCGTGGGCGGACGCGACCTGGACGTGCTATCGCTGAACGAGCGGGCGGCCGCGCGGATGACGGCCGAGAAGGCGATCGTGGTGGTGCCTGGTGCGGGCCACCTGTTCGCCGAGCCGGGCGCACTCGAGGAGGTCGCCCGGCTCGCGGGGGATTGGTTCGCCCGCCACATAAAGGGGTGAAAACTCTGGACTGCTCGGCGCTCTTGCGGTTCGGCCCGCGTTCGGGCCTCGGTCGCGCGGTCGCTGGTAGCGGGGGGACGCTACGCGGCGTTGGCGCGACGCATGCGACGGCGACGCTCGGAGGCGCGCTCGTCTTCGTTCAGACCGCCCCATGTGCCGTACTTCTCGGGCCGGGAGACGGCGTAGTCAAGACATTCGGTGCGCACGGGGCAGCGCATGCACACGGTCTTGGCCTTACGCTCGCGGATCTCACGCTCCGGCTGACGCTCTCCATCGGGGCCGAAGAACAGGACGAGGTCCTCCCCCCGGCACTCGGCAGCGTCCTGCCAGCCCCAGCTGGGACGGGGGAGGTTTGCCTGCCGACGTACCTGAGCCATAGAACTACCACCTCGTAGCTTGCTGGTGAGCAAATTTCGGTCACGGGCGCTATAGCAGTAAGAAGCGCGCAAAATATTGCAACGTCTTGAAGCGCCGTGATGTTCCCCGAGAGCCGCCGTGTCCTCGCGGGAACGGCGATTAGGGCCTCGGAGAGGCTACACGAGGGCCGCCCCGTTGAGAAGGGCCAGATCCCTTTTAACATACGTGCCGAGGTTCTCCGTACATCCCGGACCGCACGCGCCGACATCCACGCGCTCCACCCGGACACGGTATCGCCCCAGGCCGGCGCGTACGACGGCCGTGTCCGCGGTCATGGACTCCACCGTGACGCCGTCCACCGACACGATCCCGGTGTGCGCCCGCACGAAGTGCTCGGCGGCCTGCACCGGCTCGGGCAGGCCCGCCCGCCCACGGTAACGGTCGAGCACCACCTCCCCGCGATGGTAGGCGCGGGCGGCCGTCACGGCCCGCTGTTCGTCGAGGTCGCCGTAGTAGAGGCCGTGCGGGAGGCAGACGAGGTTGGCGGCGTACCGGTCGCCGCCCACGTGTGTGGTCTCCCACACTTCCTCCCCGAAACGCTCGCGCAGGGCGCGGGCCAACGGCGCACCGGTCCGCGCGCAGCAGGCGTTCCGGCGGCCGTGGGCGCAGACGAGCAGCAGCGGGCCCGCGACCGGTGACCCGAAACCGGGGCGCCGCCCGGCGGCCACGGCCGCCAGGTCGAGGTCGGCCAGCTCCGCCGGATCGCCCAGTTCCCGCCCCTCCAGCCAGGCGGTGACGGGACGGCCGTCAGGGGCGGTGTCGCCGGAGAAGCCGGTGTACACCCACAGCGGCGGCGTCGGGCGTCGCCTGCCGGGGGCGCGGATGAACTGGGCGCGGATCCCGTGCCGCCCGGCGCGCCGCAGCGCGTCGGCGACCGGCCCCGGCAGGTCGGTGTCCTCGACGCGTTCGGCCCACGGCCCCGGATGCTCGACGAGCAGCCAGGAGCGCGCCTTCGTCGTGGCGCTGGCCAGGCACGAACGCTCCCCGGTATGGCTTCCGGGGCAGTGTGCGCAGCGACGGTCCGCCAAGGAGTCCCCTGTTCGATCGGATGAGGTCGGGACCGGCCGCGGCCGATCTTTATTAGGTGAGACTAACCTAACTTGCCGCGGAGCCGCCGGGAATCCCCGGGGGCGAGATCGCGAGAAAGGCGCCGGTGAAGACCTGGTGACGCGACGGTGAAACAGCGACGCGGACCCGCGCGTACCCGGGGATCCGCCACAAAGCGCCGCCCGTCGCGTTCTACAGTGTCCTGGTCCGTTCGCCGCCGGCGCCGTGGGCGCGGCCGGTGGCCGCCGATCGGGGACGGCCCGCATGCCCCACTGAGGACGATGGTGACAGGAATCGCGATGCGCGCGCCGGTGCTCGTAGCGGGTGCGGCGCTGCTGCTCGCCGTGGCCGGGGACGTGGCGCGTCCGGCACCCGCGGCGCCGACTGCGGCGGCCGCGATCGAGGCGGGGGCCTCCGGGTGCGGCACCGGACGGCTTCCGCTGCGGCCGGGCCGGCAGGCGCTCCTGCTGCGCAACGACGGCGGAACCGCGACCAACGTCACGCTCACCGACCCGGCGACGGGCGCGGTGTACGCCGAGCTGGAGAGCCTGGGCCCCGGAACCGATCGCGTGCTGCGAATCACGCTCGGCCCCGGCTCGTACGCCTTCCGCTGCGCGCAGGACGGGCCCGGCGACCCCGTCACCGGCCCCGTGACGCGGCTCACCGGCACCGGAAGCGGCGCCCCGGGAATCGTCCCGGTCGCCGAGAACGACCTGTACGCGCCGACGCGCTCCTACCAGGCCTATGTCTCCGCCGGCCTCGACCGCCTGGTCGCCCGGACCGACGCCCTGCGGTCGGCCGTCGACGACGGCGACCTGGGCGCGGCGCGGGCCGCCTGGACGCCGGCGCATATGGCCTACGAGCGCCTCGGGGCGGCGTACGGCACCTTCGGCGACTTCGACGGCCGGATCAACGGCCGTCCCGCGGGACGGCCCGCCGGCGTGCGCGACCCCGGCTTCACCGGGTTCCACCGCGTGGAGTACGGCCTGTGGCACGGCGAGTCCGCCTCCTCGCTCGCCGCCGTCACCGACCGTCTCGCCCGGGACGTCCGCGCCCTGCGGTCCGACTTCCCGGACGAGCGCATCGACCCGGCCGACCTTCCCCTGCGGGCGCACGAGATCCTGGAGAACACCCTCCAGTTCCAGCTGACCGGCGAGGCGGACCAGGGCAGCGGCACGACGCTGCGGACGGCCGCGGCGAACCTGGAGGGCACGCGGGAACTGGTCGACGTGCTCCGCCCGCTGCTGCGCCCCCGCTATCAGGGCCTGGCCACGGTCGACGCCTGGACGGACCGGATGGCCGCGCTGCTGAAGGGCCGGTCGTCCGTCGACCGGCTCTCCCGCGCCGACCGCGAACGCCTGAACGGCGCGGCGGGGGAACTGCTCGAACGACTCGCCCCCATCGCCACGATCTGCGCGCCCCGACGTCGCGCCCAGGGAACGAGATGATGCCCGATGACCGACCGCCGATCCTTCCTGCGCGGCGCCCTGGCCGCCGGTGTGGCGGGGGCCGTGGCCGGTCCGTCCGCCGCCGGAGCGGCCCTGCCCGGCGGAGGCCCCGGGGCGGCGACCCGCCCGTTCCACGGGGAGCACCAGGTGGGCATCCTCGAACGGCCCGGGCGGCGGACCATCGTCGCGTCCTTCGACGTCATCGCGGCCGGCCCTCGTGAGCTGACCGAGCTGCTGCGCACCCTCACCGACCGCGCCCGCGCGCTGACCGCCGGAGGGGCGCCCGGAGACGGCGGCATCGCCACGCCTCCCCCCGACTCCGGAGTGCTCGGCCCCGACGTGCCCGGCGGCGGGCTGACGGCGACGGTGGGCGTCGGGGCGTCCCTCTTCGACGACCGGTACGGCCTGGCGGGCCGCAGGCCGCCCGGGCTGACGCCGATGCGCACGTTCCCCAATGACACGCTCGACCCCGCCTGGTGCCACGGCGACCTCAGCCTGCAGCTGTCCGCGGACGACGAGGACACGATCGTGCACGCGCTGCGCGACGTCACGCGGCACACGCGCGGCACCATGCAGGTGCGGTGGCGGATGAACGGCTTCGCCAGCCCGCCCCGGCCCAGCGGCACGCCGCGCAACCTCATGGGGTTCAAGGACGGCATCGCCAATCCCGACGTCACCGACGCCCGGGAGATGAGCCGCCTGGTCTGGGCGGCACCCGGCACGACCGGACGCGGCCGGAGCCCGCCTGGACGGCCGGCGGCTCGTACGTCGTCATCCGGCTCATCCGGATGCTCGTGGAGTTCTGGGACCGGGTGGGCCTGACCGAACAGGAGCAGATGTTCGGCCGCAGCCGCGACACCGGCGCCCCGCTCGACGGGAACCACGAACTGGACGAGCCACGCTACGCCGAGGACCCGATCGGCAAGGTCATCCCGCTCACGAGTCACATCCGGGTGGCGAACCCGCGGACGCCGCAGACCGCCGACAGCCGGATCCTGCGCCGCGGCTTCAACTACGACCGGGGCGTGGACGCGGTCGGCGACCTCGACATGGGGCTGATCTTCACCTGCTACCAGCAGGACATCGCCCGGCAGTTCGAGGCGGTCCAGGACCGGCTGAAGGACGAGCCGCTCACCGACTACATCCGGCCGTTCGGCGGCGGCTACTTCTTCGCGCTGCCCGGCGTCCGGGACGCCACGGACTTCTTCGGTCGCGCCCTCCTGAGCTGACCACGCTCGTGGGCATGAAGTCCAAAAGCGGCAAATCAGTCATTGACGGGACACAGGGCCACGAGATCGGATAAAGATCAGCTAAAGAGACTTGAGAGAGTCATGGTGACCTGTTTACGTTGCCGTCACCTTACGTCAGCGTGATCGTCGACCCGGCTCGATGTGATCCCGGCTGTACCGGGACTCCGTCGGAGGCCCGGCGCTTCATACCTTCAGGAGGAAACACGATGGGTCCCGGAAAGTGGAAGGGCCGACGTTCGGCGTTGATCGCCGGATCGGTGGTCGCGGCCGGAGCGCTCGCGCTCGCCACGGCGCCGAGCTGGGCGAGCGGCGAACAGCACCAGGGTGCCTCGCTGACCGCGGCCGAGACGCCGGCCCGCACGGCCACGCCGATCAAGCACGTCGTCGTGCTGTTCGACGAGAACAACTCCTTCGACCACTACTTCGGCACCTACCCGAAGGCCGCCAACACCGACGGGACGAAGTTCACCGCCGCGCGGCACACGCCCCGGGTCGACGGGCTGACGAAGAAGCTGCTCACGCAGAACCCAAACCAGTACAACCCGAAGCGCCTCACGCACGAGCAGGCGCTCACCTGCGACCAGGACCACGGGTACGGGTCCGAGCAGAAGGCCGTCAACGGCGGCAAGGTGGACAAGTTCGTCGAGTACACCGAGAAGGACAAGTGCACCGGCCAGCCGATCCTGTTCGGCGAGCCGGGCCTGGTGATGGACTACTACGACGGCAACACCGTCACCGGGCTGTGGAACTACGCGCAGCACTACGCGATGAGCGACAACTCCTGGGACACGGTCTTCGGCCCGTCGACGCCGGGAGCGCTCAACCTGATCTCCGGGCAGACGCACGGCGGCTACGCGGTCGACCCGGTCAAGCACGCCAAGGTCAGTGACTCCTACGTCGTGCAGTCCCCGGACAAGGACGGCGTCGGCACGGTCATCAACGACCCCGACCCGGCGTTCGACGACTGCTCGGGCACCAACCACACCTCGAAGAACAACCTGGCCGTGATGACCGGGAAGAACGTCGGGGACCTGCTCAACGAGAAGAAGGTCACCTGGGGCTGGTTCCAGGGCGGCTTCCGCCCGACCGGCACGGCGAACGGCTACGCCGTCTGCGGCGCGGCGCACCAGAACATCGGCGGGATCACGCAGACCGACTACAACCCGCACCACGAGCCGTTCCAGTACTACAAGTCCACGGCCAACGAGCAACACCTGCCGCCGTCCTCCGTCGCGGCGATCGGCAGCACCGACCAGGCCAACCACCAGTACGACCTGGCCGACTTCGACGCCGCGCTGAACGCCGGCCACCTGCCCGCGGTCAGCTTCCTCAAGGCCGCCAACTACCAGGACGGCCACGCCGGCTACTCCGACCCCCTCGACGAGCAGCAGTTCCTCGTCAACTCCATCAACAAGCTCCAGAAGTCGCCGGAGTGGAAGTCCACGGCGGTCGTCATCGCCTATGACGACTCCGACGGCTGGTACGACCACAAGGCCCCGAAGATCCTGAACGGCTCGGCGGACGCCGCGGCGGACCAGTCCGCGCTGTGCGGCACGGCCAAGGTGGCCGGCGGTTACCAGGACCGCTGCGGCCCCAGCCAGCGCCTCCCGCTCCTCGTCATCTCGCCGTACGCGAAGGTCGACCACGTCGACCACCGCTACACCGAGCAGACGTCGGTGCTGAAGTTCATCGAGGACAACTGGGGCGTCGGCCGGATCGGCGACGCGTCGTTCGACCAGCGGGCCGGTGGCCTCTGGGGCATGTTCGACTTCTGGCACCCCCGTGCCGGACGTCTCATCCTCGACCCGAAGACCGGCGCCCCGGTCTCCGGCTGACCCGAACCCCCGCGCTCTCCCGGAAGCCCCCGCCACGGCGGGGGCTTCCGCCATACCCGAGGCGCGGCGGCGAGCCGCGACGAAGCCCGTGGGTCACTGTCCGGCTCCGGTCTCCACCGGGCGATCGGTACGGCCGGCGAGCCGACGACGGACGCGCTCAGCGGCGCGGGGACTCGTCCTCCAGGCGGGCCCGTTTCGTGAACTCCCCCGGCCACAGCTTGTCGATCTCGGCGTTGAGCGCCGCGCCGATCAGGACGGCCAGCGCGGTGACGTACAGCCAGGCGAGGACGGCGATGGCGGCGCCCAGCGACCCGTACACCGACACCGACGTGGAGCCGTCCAGATAGAGCCTGAGCACGAGGCTGCCGAGCCCCCAGATGGCCAGCGCGGTGACCCCGCCCGGAACCTCGCGCCACCACGCCGTCCGTACGGGGACGCTGAGGTGGTAGAGGAGCGCCAGGAAGATGACCGCGACGATGACGAGGATCGGCCAGTAGAGGAGGCGCACGATCACGGATCCGGCCGGGACCCAGTGCAGCACCAGCGTCGGCCCGGCGACCAGGAGGGGGATGACGATCAGCCCGACCCCGAGCCCGGCGAGGTAGAGGAAAAACGCGCGCAGGCGGGTGCGGATCACGCCGCGCACTCCTGACAGGCCGTGCGCGATGGTGATCGTGTCCACGTAGACGTTGAGGGCGCGGGAGCCGGCCCACAGGGAGATGAGGAAGCTCAGCGAGACGATCCCCACCTTGCCGCCGCGCAGCACCTCGTCGAGCAGGGGCTCGACCACGGACTTCACGGTCTGGTCGGTGAGGACCGTCTCCGCGCGGTCCAGCACCCACGTGCGGGTCTCGGTGATCGTCGCGGTCCCCAGCATGGTCCGGAAGTGCCCGATCATGCCGATCAGCCCGAGCGCCAGGGGCGGCAGCGACAGGAGCGTGAAGAACGCCGCCTCCGCGGCCAGCCCGGTCACCCGGTAGCGGAACGCCGACACGGCGGTGCCGCGGAGGATCTGCCAGAGGGCGGAGCGCAGCCGTGAGACGGTCGACGCCTCGGCAACGCCCGTCGAAGCGTCGGAGGCGGTGGTCACGACGGTCTACCGTAGGGCCTTGCGCACCCGGGATGGGGCATGACGCTCATCTCGCCGATCACCTCCGGCCGGCCGCCCCGGCCCCGAGTCGGCGCCGGGATCCCCTTCCGTAACGGGAATCGAAGGATTCCCGATGAGATCACCCGGCCCGCGCGGCGGACGCATCGACAGGATGTGATGATCGTCACACGTCAGGCGACCCCCCGGGCCGCCGCCCGGCGCCGGCCGGCCCCGCGAACGCCTGTGCGACGTCCATCCACTCCTCCGCGACCGGTCCGGTGATCGTGAGGTCCACGTCGGCTCGGTGCCGCCGCTGGGTGACGACCAGGCAGAAGTCCAGCACCGGTCCCTGGACGAGGTCGGCGGCGTCCTCCGGCCCAGCGGCCCAGCGGCCGCCGCCCGGGAGGGTGAGCTCGACGCGTACCGGCGTCTGCGGGACGGGCCTGCCGTGGACGGTGAAGCTCCACGGCAGGGTGCGCACGCCGATCTGGGCGACGTGACGGAGCCGGTCCGTGGGCGCGCGCCGGACCTTGACGGCGTCGGCGACGTCCTGACCGTGCGCCCAGGTCTCCATCAGGCGCGCGGTGGTGAACGAGGCCGCTCCCATGTCAGGGCCGTACCAGGGGATCCGCGCCTTCGGCTCCAGGGCCGCCAGCGCCTCGATCATCCGGTGGCGGGCCGTCCGGAACCAGTCCAGGACCGCGTCGCCGGGCATGGACCTCCGCTCCTCCACGGCCCGGTCCACGTCGAAGCCCTCCGCGACCAGCGTGCGGACCTCCTCGCGGAAGGCGGCGGGGTCCGTCACGGCGCGTACGGCCGCCTCGTCGAACCACGCCAGGTGGGTGACCTGGTCGCGGACGGTCCATCCCTCGGCGGGGGTCGGCAGGTCCCAGACCCGCGGCCCCAGAAGGCGCTCGAGGTCGCCCGTCTCCTCGCGCAGATCGGTGAGCAGTTCGTCCATCGCCACGGCCACGCGCCACAGCGTACAGAACGCGGTTCGGTCATGGTCCTACACCGGTCTCCACCGGGCACAATGGAGGCATGATCTGCCCAGCGTGTCGCGAACGACGGCACGGCGAGTGCCGCGGCGGCAGTTGGTGCGACTGCCAGCACCTGCCGCCGGCCGAGCCCGCGACCTCGCGGGAGCGGACCCCGCCGAGCGGCGACCGTACGAGCGAGGATGACGGCGCCGAACCGGACGTCAACTGGCTGCGCCAGGGCTGAGGACCCCCGGCGGGCAGGGGCTCTCACCTGCGTCGACGCACGCGCGCACCAATGTGACGTTCGTCCGCATTTCGGACAAGGTTGGACAGTCATCGAACCACATGTCATCATCGGTGTATGGCTGCTGCGAATCCGTTGCTGGTAATGCGCCGGCACGTTGACTATCTCCGTGTGGGCAGCGCCATCTGTCGTTGACACCTCATCTCCGCCACTGCCTCATGGGCGCGCGGTATGCCGGTGTCATCTCCCACAGCTCAGTGTTGAGCCAGCAGTGCGATCTGCCGGCGTGCTTCGCGTCCCCCACCACCACGGAGGACGCGCACAATGCCACCCCGTCAGCAGCGGAAACGAGGCGAGGGCCAATGGGCCCTGGGCTATCGTGAGCCGCTCAACAAGAACGAAGAGAACAAGAAGAACGACGACGGCCTCAACGTCCGTCGTCGCATCATCGACGTCTACGCCAAGGGCGGCTTCGACTCCATCGACCCCGCCGATCTGCGGGGCCGGTTCCGCTGGTACGGCCTGTACACCCAGCGCCGGCCCGGCATCGATGGCGGCAAGACGGCCGTGCTCGAGCCCGAGGAGCTCGACGACCGCTACTTCATGCTGCGCGTCCGCATCGACGGCGGCCAGCTGAACCTCGAGCAGCTGCGCACGATCGCCGACGTGTCGACGAAGTACGCCCGTGGCACCGCCGACATCACCGACCGGCAGAACATCCAGCTGCACTGGATCGAGATCGAGAGCGTCCCGGCCATCTGGGAGGCCCTGGAGTCGGTCGGGCTGGACACCACCGAGGCCTGCGGCGACACGCCCCGGGTCATCCTCGGCTGCCCGCTCGCCGGGATCGACGCCGACGAGGTCATCGACGCGACGCCGCAGATCCACGACATCCACGACCGGTACATCGGCCGCCCGGAGTTCTCCAACCTGCCGCGGAAGTTCAAGTCGGCGCTGTCCGGCTGCACGGCGCAGTGCACGATCCACGAGATCAACGACATCGCGTTCGTCGGCGTCGTCAACGACGAGGGCGAGGTCGGGTACGACATCTGGGCGGGCGGCGGCCTGTCCACCAACCCGATGTTCGCCAAGCGGCTCGGGGCGTTCGTCCGGCCGGAGCAGGTCCACGAGGTCTGGGCGGGCATCGCCGGCATCTTCCGCGACTACGGCTACCGCCGGCTCCGGCACCGCGCGCGGCTGAAGTTCCTGATGAACGACTGGGGCCCGGAGCGGTTCCGCGAGGTCCTGGAGAAGGAGTACCTCGGGTACGCCCTGGCGGACGGACCGGCGCCCGGTGGGCCCCGGAACGACCGCCGCGACCACGTCGGCATCCGCCGGCAGCGCGACGGCCTCTACTACGTCGGCTTCGCGCCGAGGGTCGGTCGGGTCGACGGCGACCTGCTGCGCGTCATCGCGGACCTGGCCGAGGAGTACGGCTCCGGCCGGGTGCGCACGACGACCGAGCAGAAGATGGTCATCCTGGACGTTCCGGAGGACCGGACCGACGCGCTGGCCGCCGAACTCGAAGCGCACGACCTGCGGGTCCGCCCGTCGACGTTCCGGCGTCAGACGATGGCGTGCACCGGCATCGAGTTCTGCAAGCTCGCCATCGTCGAGACCAAGCAGCGCGGCATGGACCTGATCGAAGAGCTGGAGCGGCGCCTGCCGGACTTCGACGAGCCGCTGACGATCAACATCAACGGCTGCCCGAACTCCTGCGCGCGCATCCAGACCGCCGACATCGGCCTGAAGGGCCAGCTGGTCACCGACGCCGACGGGAATCAGGTCGAGGGCTTCCAGGTTCACCTTGGAGGCTCCATCGGCGGCGAGTTCGGCAAGAAGATCCGTGGCCTCAAGACCACCGCCGAGGAGCTGCCCGACTACGTGGAGAGGGTGCTGCGCCACTTCCAGGAGGGCAGGACCGCCGGCGAGTCCTTCGCCGCGTGGGTGCAGCGTGCAGAGGAAGGTGAGCTGAAATGACCGAGAGAGCCGTTCCCTTCTACTGCCCTTACTGCGGAGACGAGGACCTGGAGCCGTACGAGAACGACGGCGGCTGGCACTGCCGCGCGTGCACGCGCGCGTTCCGCCTCCGTTTCGTCGGGCTCGGCGCGCTCAGCGCTCCGGCCGCTCCGGCCGCTCCGGCCGCTCCGGCCGCTCCGGCCGCTCCGGCGCACCATGGCGGACGGGAGGGCTCGGCATGACGCTCCTGTTCGAGTCGGCGCCCGCGGCGCTCGACCTGACCGACATCGTGGAGTCGGCCGCCGACGCGCTGGAGGAGGCCTCCGCCGAAGAGATCGTCCGCTGGTCGATCGCCACCTTCGGCGACCGGATCTGCGTCACGTCGTCCATGAAGGACGCCGTGCTCGTCGACATCGCGTCGAAGGTCCGGCCCGGCATCGACGTGCTGTTCGTCGACACGGGCTACCACTTCGCCGAGACGGTCGGCACCCGCGACGCGGTCGAGGCCGTCTACCCGGTCAACGTGGTGAACGTCACCCCCTCCAGAACCGTCGCCGAGCAGGAGCGCGACCTCGGGCCCCGGCTGAACGGCCGGAACCCGGACCTGTGCTGCCACCTGCGCAAGGTCGAGCCGCTGAACCGCGCGCTGGAGCCCTACCTCGCGTGGATCACCGGCATCCGGCGCGAGGAGACCTCGCATCGGCGCGGCGCGCGCGTGGTCGAGTGGAACGCCGCGCGCGGCAAGGTGAAGGTCAACCCGCTCGCGCGCTGGACACAGACGCAGCTGGAGGGCTACATCGAGGAGCACGGCATCCTGGTGAACCCGCTGCAGTACGACGGGTATCCCTCGATCGGCTGCGAGCCCTGCACCAAGCAGGTCGCACCCGGAGAGGACCCGCGCAGCGGACGCTGGGCCGGCACCGGAAAGACCGAATGCGGTATCAACATCTGAGCACCTGGGCGGTCCCCCTGGTCGCGGTGGCCCACGGAAGCCGGGATCCGCGTGCGGCGGCGACGGTCGAGGAACTTCTCGATCTTGTACGTCGTTCATCGGGGGTGCGTGTCGTGACCTCGTATCTCGACCACGCTCCCCCGGCACCGGGGCAGGCGCTCGGTGGTCTCGTCGGCGAGGGGGCCGACGAGGCCGTCGTGCTCCCTCTCCTACTCACCGCGGCATACCACAGCAAGACCGACATCCCCGGCGCGCTGCGGGAGGCCCGAGCGGCCCATCCGCTGCTGACCCTGCACTACGGCGCCACGCTGGGCCCCCACCCGCTGATGACGAGCGCCCTGGAGGGACGGCTCGCCGAGGTGGGCGTGCGGCCCGACCCGGACACGGCCGTGGTGCTGGCCGCCGCCGGTTCCAGCGATCCGGCCGCGAACGCCACGATCGGCCGGATGGCGCGCAGCTGGCGCGGCTGGCGCACCGTCGTCCCCGCGTACGCCTCCGCGGCGCGCCCCACGCCCGCCGAGGCCGTGCGCACGCTGTACGAGGCGGGCGCACCACGGGTCGTGGTGGCGTCCTACTTCCTGGCCCCGGGCTTCTTCGCGGACAAGGTCCGGGAGGAGTCCCTGGCGGCCGGGGCGGTGGCCGTCTCACCGGCTCTGGGCGCCGTCCCCGAGCTGGCGGCGATCGTCTCGGAGCGCTATCGCGAGGCCCTCGTTCGCGCTGACCGCGTCGCGGCGGCGGGCTGATCGACCTTCTCCGGATCCGCCGGAACGTCCTGTCCCGTAAGGCTTTTCGGTAGATCCTCACGATGCGATCTCTTTCTGCCGTTCATGATTGGTCGATCACGAGCGCTGAAATTGATCACGCGATGCGCTAATTCGATCTTTATTGGCGATCTTTATGGCGATCTTTGTTGCACCCCCCATGTAACCCATGTCCAAACCCTATATTTGGCATGTCGCTAATTGTCTGCTATGTTCCTCTAAGTCCGGCGACGCCCCCCATGCGCCGCTCCGACACCCGCCGGCAACGGCCGGCCCACCAGCGCAAACAGCGCAGCGCGAAGACTCGTGCGAGGGCCTCCGTACAGAGCCGAGACGGTTCATATCTCACATCGCGCCACTCCCGCGGAAACCCGTTGATCCATATGAAGCGGGAGCGGCAACGTCGAGTCCGTGAAGATCACGGAGCCGGGGACCCATCAGAAGTCCCGGGGTGAATCGGCACATCCCCTCGTGCCGTAGGGCGACTTCCACGCCCGAACCCGTCAGCTAACCCGGTAGGCGCCTGGAAGTAAGGAGCAGAACTTGTCCGCGAGTCTTCCCTGATCTGAATACCGGCCGTCATCCCCACCCCTAGGCGACGACGGCCAGACCCTGTCTTTTGTTCGAGCCGCCCGCATGAGCGGGCGACCCGCTGAATCCGCACCTCGCGGAACCGGGGACCCACCGCATCACTGGGGTGAATCGGCACATCGTGCCGTAGGGCAGCTTCCACGCCCGAACCCGTCAGCTAACCCGGTAAGCGGCATGGAAGCCGAAGGAGTACCCCCCAGTGTCCCCTCGTCACGCCAAACCCCGCCGTACCCCGAAGAGCAAGTACCTCGCCGGCCTCATCGCCGGCACCGCCACCGCGGGCGCGGCCGCGATCACCATGGTGTCCGCAGGGCCCGCCGTGTCCGCGCAGGTTCCCAGTACGTCCCGTCCGGCCGTTCAGCACGTGGGCCAGATACCTGCTCCCGGTACGGGTACGGCGATGAGCGCCGACGCCCTGAGGGACTACGCGCACGTCGACCTGCGCCCCCTCGCCGCGCCGAAGCAGGCTGTGAAGAAGCTTCCCGCCGCTGTGAAGAAGCTGCCCTCCGCCGGGGACGTTCTCAAGCTCGCCCAGTCCCAGGTCGGCACCACCGAGAACGCGGCCGGCGGCAGCAAGTTCAACCAGTGGTTCATGTCGACCCCGTACGCCAAGCACGGCGTCCAGGAGAACGGCGGGTCCATCAGCGACTACGCCAACGCCTCCTGGTGCGACATGTTCGTCTCCTGGGTCGGCGACCAGCTCGGCGTCAAGGGAATGGGCGCCGACGCGTTCACTCCCACCCACGCCAAGTGGTTCATCTCCCAGGGCCGCTGGGGCAACGTCCCCAAGCCCGGAGCCGTCGTGTTCTTCTCCTGGAGCGGCGGCGGCGTCGACGGCATCGATCACGTCGGCCTGGTCATCAAGGACAACCACGACGGCACCATCCAGACCGTCGAGGGCAACACGGACGACGCCGTGAGGGTCCGGACGCGGACCACCTCCAGCGTCGTGGGCTACGGCTACCCGCAGTACGCCCAGTAATCGCCTGTCCCGGCGCGTGCCCTGCCGCCGCCCAGACGACACGGCACGCGCCGGATCCTTCCCGGGCCCTCCCCTTCCCGGGCTCTCCCCTTCCCGGACTCTCCCTCGAGTCCCCCGTGCCCCCATCCCCCATGCCCCCGAGAGGAATGCCATGATCAAGTTCTCGACGAAGGCCATCACGACCGCCGCCGCCGGACTGACCCTGGCGGGCGTCGGCGTGACCACCGCTCTCGCCCACACGAGCACCCCCGAGGCGGCGTCGCAGAGCCAGAGTGCGCCCGCGCAGGCCGAGAAGCGCGCCGAGAGCACGAGCAAGGACCGGCTGTTCATAGCGGTCAAGAAGGACAAAGACCCCAAGGCGGAAAAGAAGGCCGCCCTTCCGGGCGGCGTCTCCACCGCGACCTCCTTCTGGGACGCGTCGACGGCGTCCGGCAAGCCGATGTCGTACCACACGCTCGCCAGCCCGTACTGGCCGCTCGGCACGAAGGTGAAGATCACCTACAACGGCAAGAGCGAGATCGGCATCGTGGAGGACTTCGGCCCGGCGGAGTGGGCGGTCGCCCAGCACAACCCGCCGGCGCTGGTCGACCTGTCCGAGAAGATGATGCAGCACCTCACCGGCACCGCGTCGAACTCGGTGACGATCAGCTTCCAGGTGCTCCAGCTGGGCACCGGTGGCGTGTACCGCCACTCGGGCACCGGCTACGGGACGGCCACCGGCAAGGCGTAACCCGCTCCCCCCCTCGCCTGCCGGCCCGGGACGGCGCGGGATCCCCATGGGATCCCGCGCCGTT
The DNA here is from genome assembly GCF_024055795.1 of Actinoallomurus purpureus. Lineage (GTDB taxonomy): Bacteria > Actinomycetota > Actinomycetes > Streptosporangiales > Streptosporangiaceae > Actinoallomurus > Actinoallomurus purpureus. Next base: position 61,013 of record NZ_JAMXMY010000021.1, read on the forward strand.
TTTTCGTTGCCCGCGTTCCGTCCGCCCCGTCACGGGCTTGCCGGGAAGAAGTGAACTACGGTTCAATCCTTGTGTGCCCTACCGCCGTACACCCGGGGTGGAGGCTCGGCTGAGCGCCTCACGGGACCGCATCCGCGCCGCCGCGCTGGCGGTCGTGGCCGAGCGGGGCTACGCCGGTTGCTCGATCACGGCCGTCGCCCAGCGGGCGGGCGTGGCGACCGGCAGTGTCTACCGCCACTTCCCGGCAAAGGCCGATCTGGTCGCCGAGGTGTTCCGGGCGGCCTCGCAGCGCGAGGTCGACGCGTTCGCGCGGGCGGCAGCGCTCGAGCGCTCGGCGGCCGAGGGCGTCGCGGCGGTGATCGAGACGTTCGCGGGCCGGGCCCTGCGAGCCCCGCGCATGGCGTACGCGCTGCTCGCCGAGCCGGCGGACCCCGCCGTCGACGCCGAGCGCCTGGTGTTCCGCCGGGCGTACGCCGCGGTCCTCGCCGAACTCATCCGCCGCGGCATCGCCGCCGGCGAGCTGCCCGACCAGGATGTCGAGGTCGGCGCCGCCGCACTCGTCGGGGCCATCGGCGAGGCCCTCGTCGGCCCGCTCGCGGTGGGCGCGGCGGGCTCGGACAATATCCGGGATGACTTGATCACCAATCTCATCTCCTTCGCCCAGCGCAGCATCGGAGCGGTCAGTGACGACGCATGAGGTCTTCAACCAGGTCCCCCCGCTCGTCGGCCATGACGTGGCCGACGACCCGGCCCTCCTGGACGGGCTCTTCCGCGAAGGCGGCGGCTGGGCGGCCGAGGCCGTCCATGAGCTCGGCCGGCTCGCGGGCACGGAGCAGGCCCGCGAATGGGGCCGCCTCGCCAACGAGCACCCACCCGCGCTGCGGACCCACGACCGGTACGGCCATCGCGTCGACGAGGTGGAGTTCCATCCCGCCTGGCACGAGCTCATGCGCGTCGCGGTGGGCCACGGGCTGCACGCGCGCGCCTGGACCGAACGATCCGGGGCGCACGTCGCCCGTGCCGCGAAGTTCTACGTCTGGCGGGTCGACGCCGGGCACAGCTGTCCCATCTCGATGACCTATGCCGCCGTGCCGGCGCTGCGTCACGCGCCCGACCTCGCCCGGCGGTACGAGCCCCTGCTGACGTCCGATACTTACGACTTCGGCCTGCGCGTTCCCACGGAGAAGCGCGGCATCCTCGCCGGCATGTCGATGACGGAGAAGCAGGGCGGATCGGACGTCCGGGCCAACACGACGCGTGCGGTGCCCCAGTCCGACGGCACGTACCTGCTGACCGGCCACAAGTGGTTCACGAGCGCGCCGATGTGCGACGTGTTCCTCGTCCTCGCGCAGGCGCCGGAGGGCCTGACCTGCTTCCTGCTGCCCCGCGTGCTGCCGGACGGCACGCGCAACGCCGTCCGCCTGCAACGGCTGAAGGACAAGCTGGGCAACCGGTCGAACGCGTCCGCCGAGGTGGAGTACGAGGACGCGGTCGCCTGGCGTGTCGGTGACGAGGGGCGTGGCGTCCGTACGATCATCGAGATGGTCAACATGACCCGGCTCGACTGCGTCATCGGCGCCGCCTCCGGGATGCGCGAGGGCCTGGTGCAGGCGACCCACCACGCCGCACACCGGCAGGCGTTCGGCCGGTACCTCATCGACCAGCCGCTGATGCGGAACGTCCTCGCCGACCTGGCCGTCGAGTCGGAGGCGGCGACCGTGCTGATGCTCCGCCTGGCCGGGGCGACCGACCGCGGCGAGACCGCTTTCAAGCGGCTCGGGCTCGCCGCCGGCAAGTACTGGGTCTGCAAGCGCTGGCCCGCCCACGCGGCGGAGGCACTGGAGTGCCTCGGCGGGAACGGCTATGTCGAGGACTCCGGCATGCCGCGGCTGTTCCGCGAGTCGCCGCTCAACTCGATCTGGGAGGGCTCGGGCAACGTCTCGGCGCTCGACGTGCTGCGGGCCATGGTGAAGGAGCCGGAGACCGTCGAGGCGTTCTTCGACGAGGTGGCCCTGGCCGCGGGCGCGGACGCCCGGTTGGACACCGCCGTCCAGGAGGTCAAGGACTCGCTCGCCGAGGTGGCGACGATCGAGCTGCGCGCCCGGCGGGTCGTGGAGCGTCTCGCCCTGGTGCTGCAGGGATCGCTGCTGGTCAAGCACGGTCACCCGGCCGTCGCCGACGCCTTCTGCGCCTCCCGCCTGAGCGGTGACGGGGGGCGGGCGTTCGGCACGCTCCCGGCCGGCGTCGACTTCGCCGCCATCGTCGAGCGGGCCCGGTCGAAGACCGGCTGAGAGCCGGCGCCGGGCCCGTCAGATCTTGACCCTCCTGCGGCATCTGGGTGGAATGCTGCGACAAGTGGCAGAGCGTCTCTGAGCGGCTGGAGCAGCGCGGACCACGCCGTCGCGAAGGCGTCGATGGCCGCCGAGGCCACGCGGCTCCGCGACCACCCGAGCGTCATCTCCTTCCTCATCGGCAGCGATGAGGCGCCGACCAAGCAGGTCGAGCAGGAGTACGTCGACGCGCTCAAGGCCGCGGACTGGCCGAACCCGATCGTCCCGGCCGCGTCGGACGCCTCCGCGCCGATCACGGGCTCGTCCGGCATGAAGATGACCGGGCCGTACGACTGGGTTCCGCCGAACTACTGGTACACCAAGCGGGAGGGCGGCGCGTACGGCTTCAGCTCCGAGACCAGCGCCGGCCCGGACGTGCCGACGCTCGACACGCTCCGCCGGATGATGAGCTCCAGTGAGCTCGCCACGCTGTGGCAGGACCCCTCCGCCAAGCAGTACCACCGCTCGCCGTCCAGCACGTTCGGCACCCTGAAGATCTTCGACAACGCGCTCATCGGCCGCTACGGCAAGCCGACGAGCCTCGAGGACTACGTACGAAAGGCGCAGCTCGCCCAGTACGAGGCGGTGCGCGCGCAGTTCGAGGCGTACGGCCGGAACTTCACCAACTCCTCCAAGCCGTCCACCGGCGTCGTCTACTGGATGCTGAACAGCGGGTGGACCTCGCTGCACTGGCAGCTGTTCGACTACTACCTCGACCAGGGCGGCTCCTACTTCGGCGCCAAGGAGGCGAACCGGCCGCTGCACGCGCAGTACTCCTATGACGACAAGTCGGTCGTCGTGGTGAACTCCGGTCACGGCACGGCATCGGACCTCACGGTGAAGGCCGACGTGTACAACCTCGACGGCACCGCCAAGTACTCCAAGACGGCGACCGTGAGCGTTCCCGGCGACGGTGGCCGGAAGACGGCGGTGAACCTGCCGTCGATCAGCGGGTTGTCCACGACCTACCTGGTGCGCCTGACGCTCGCCGACAAGGACGGCCGCGAGATCGACCGCAACGTGTACTGGCTGTCCACCAAGAACGACGTCATCGACTGGTCCAAGAACGACTGGTACTACGTGCCGACGTCGAGCTACGCCGACCTCAGCGGGCTGTCGGGCATGGCGGCGGCGACGGTGAGCGCGACGGCCTCCTCGAAGGCGGCCGCGGACGGCACCACCACGACCACGGTGACGCTGAAGAACACGGGCACCGGCAAGACGCCGGCGTTCTTCCTGGACGCCCACGTCGTCGACGCGTCCGGGCGGCCCGTGCTCCCGGTCCGGTGGTCGGACAACGTGGTCAGCGTCTCTGATTAGCTAAGCGATCCTTGGTCCGGTTGTGGTTTCGGGTTGGGGATCTGCCCACCGGGGTGGGGTGGCGTGGGCGTGCAGGTGGAAGCCTGCGCCCAGTGCCGTTCCCCTGGGCCGGTGTGGTGGCCGGTCCGGTCGGGTGGTGGGTGTGCTTGAGCTGATCGTATGCACAGGTGTGCGCACGCCCTGGTACCGGCAGGCCGCACGGGGCGGTCTGTGGTCCGTGTGAGCGTGTCCCTCCGGACGCTGACCCGCCGGCCTTTGGGGGCCGGGGGTGGAGGGTGCCCCGCGTCGCCTGGGCGCGGGGCGTGGAGATCGGCGCGGGGTGGGACCGGTCTTGGACCGGTCCCCCCGGCTGGCCTGAGGAGCTGGAGTCGGGATGATGACCGCGCCGGTCTCGAGCTTGTCGATGACGCGGGGGATGGTCATCTGGCCGGTGCCGCGGTCGAGGATGGTGTTGTTTTGGTGGGTCAGGCCGCGGGCGGCGATACGCCGCCACGCGCCGTGGTCACGGTCGCCCTGCCAGCCACAGCCAGGGTCGGGGCAGTACGCCCATTTCCACCCGGGGATGGTGGGCAGGTCGGGTGCCTTGCAGTGCCGCAACGGGACCAGGCAGTGCGGGCAGTGCTTGGAGGTGTTGCGTGCGGGGACGGTGACGACGGCGATGCCGACCTCGGCGGCCAGATGCCGCATATTGCCGACGATCCGTCCACGCACCGCTTGGGACAGGCGGGTGCCCAGGGTGCGGCCCATGCCCTTGGCCTCCAGCGACCGCAGATCCTCCACATAAATCACGCTCGCGCCCGCGGCGATCGCCTGATCCACCGCCCACCGCGCCGCCGACCAAGCCAATGCGTCGTTCAGGCCCGACCGGCGATCAGCCACATGCTGCCGTTCGGCCGTCAGCACGGCGTGCTTGGTGACCAGCGGGTGGTCTTCGTCGGCGCCGATGAGGCGGGTCTAGGTGTCGGTCTTGGCGTGCAGGTGTTCGCCGTGGCGGCGCAGCCGATGCTGACGGGCCATCACCCCAGCCGCCCTGAACATCGCCCCAGCCCCCAGCGCCCTGATCGTGCCGTCGGCATGCAACCGGCAGGGCCCCGCACTGAGCAAGGTGTTCAAGCCCCAATCGACCCCCAGCGCCGTCGTGTGACCCTTCCGTTCGACTTTGGGGACGGCATGGGAGAACGCCAGGTCGGCGTGCACCCTGCCACCACCCGGCCCGGTCGCGGGGCGCAGAGTGGGCAGATGCAGCACCGCGTCGGCCGGCACGGTGGGCGGCAGGGTGAGCGGGCAGGCCACCCAGGTCCAGTCGGCATACGAACGCGGATCCGGGCGGGTCGGCAGCTGCAGCCGCAGCAGCACCCTGGCCGACTCGTCGTCGGCGCGTTCCAGGGTGGCCTGCTGCCGGTCCACTGCGGCCAGCACCAGCATCCGCGCCACGCGCGGCGCCTCCTCCAGCTCGAACACATCAACTGGAAGCCGTCCGCGCTCATCGCAGAACGCGGCGATCTGCCGTGTGCGCGCCTTGATCACGCTGCCGGGCAGACACCGACCATCAGGCACCGCCTCACGGACGGCATCCCACTCGGCCTCCGTCCGCTCGGCCGGGTCGGCAGGCCAGGTCGCCAGGATCCCTGCGGCCATCTCGGCGCGGTGCCGGGCACCGCGCAGGGTCCGCCCGGCCTGCTCTTGAGCCATCCGCACGATCCGGTCATTGACCTTGATCCCGTCGCCGGCGGTCACGTCCCAGCCCAAGCGGCGCAACGCCATCCACGCGTTCGACGGTAAGACACGGCCCGCCTCGTCCACCCCGGCGGCCAGCCGAGCCACATCACCGGCGTTCCAATGCTCGGCCAGCAGATCGGCGGCCATCCCCGCGACCAGATCAGCGGCCCAGCCCACCCGCTCAGCCACCGTCCGAGCCGTGAGAGCCTCACCGGTCTTCTCATCCACCCCGCCACGCAAAAGCACACGGGCGGTCGCGGTCCGGGCGGCCTGCCCCTCGGCCAACGGAAGCTTGCGGCTCATGCAACACGACCCGGCGGGCACTGCCCAGTCCGGGCCGGCAACCGCCTGCGCGCCTGGCCCGACCGCATCCCGTACAGCCGCCCCGCGAACATCGCCGCCACGGACGCGAAATCCACCAGCGCACCCCAGCCACAGGACCTGCCGGGGCGCAGCACCTCCAGCTCAACACCATCCGCCGCGAACAGGCACTTGAGCCAGCCCACCCCGAACCGGGCCAAACGGTCCTCACACCTCACCCGCACCACCCTCACGATCGCGCCGGCATCGGCCAGCACGTCGGCGACGGTGTCCGCCAACCGATCCTCCGCGAGCAGCGCCGCGGTGATCTCACACTTGATGTCGGCGAGCACGCCCAGAGAACCGTCCGGGCGGGAGCCGCTCACCCCTCTTGCCGATACGTGACGGGACACGAACGCACAGTAGCGACCCGCATCGACGTTCCGCTCGATGATTCGAAAACTCGAGCGAGATCAACCCGCCAGGACGTCGACCACCCACCGGCGAAGCGTCATCGGATGCACCCCGAACGCTCCACCGCCTTCGACAAACACAGCAACTCCACGCCCCCGAGAGCACCGAAGTAACATAGGGATCCCTAAGCAAACCTGTGGGCCTCTGGCCGGGCGAGTCGACGACGCTGACCGCCACCTTCCGCACGGCCGACCTGCACGGCGGGGCGGCCGGCGTCCGTGTCGCCGGCTGGAACGTGGCGACCCGGACGGTGACCGGATGACGGGCGCCACACCGGGAACCCGCCGTCCGCTCGCGCGTCGCCGGTCGCCGCTGATCCCGAACCGTTCCCGCGTGCCCGGGAAGCACCCCCGGTAACGGCGGCCGCCGGTCGGTTCAGTCGGTGACTCCCGGTGTTAGAACGTGCGCGATTCCACGGCGAGCCCCGCAACGGTCAGAAGGACCCGGATCGACGCTCACGTTGCTTCGGCGCTGAGGGTTTGTGCGACGGATTTGCGGGCTGCGATGCGGGCGGGTACGGCGGTGAGTGCGGCTGTTGCCGGTAGGGCGGCGAGTGCGGCGGTGAACAGCAACCACGCGGGGGGCCAGGTCACATCTCCGGCGCTGAAGATCAGGCACAGGGTGATGCCCATGGGGATGCCGGCGAGGGCACCGGGCAGCGTCGGAAGTAGTTGCGCGACGGATAGTCCGGCGGTGATCTGTCCGGGGGTGGCGCCGAGGGTGCGTGCGATGGCCATGGTGGGTCGGGCTTCTTGTGCTGTGGTCCAGGTGATGGTGATGGTGTTGATGACGGCGAGGATGATCAGCGCGGCCGTGACGGCCAGCATCATGTGTCGTCCTTGGTCGACCTTCAGATTGGTCAGGCTGGAAGAGCCTCCCAGGCCGTAGCCCCTGGCGGGCTGGGCGTTGAGCATCAGCAGGGCGATGATCGCGGTCAGCGTGGCCGTCATGTTGCATGCGTGCAGGATGGCGCGGCCGGGTCGCCGGGCGATCAGTCGTAGCCCGAGCAGGAGTGGGGCCGGCAGCATCGCGGAGATTCTGGTCAGGTGGGCCCGGTGCTGGGGCTGGTGGGCGGTGTCGGCGAGTGCGGCGACGGTTTCGGTGCGCAGGGCCCGTACGGTCGGGCCGAGGGTGGTGAGGGCCGCCACGGCCAGGGCGATGATGGTCGTGACGGCGATGGTGGTGCCGGTCGGTCCGGCGGCAGCGGTGATCAAGCTGGCAGTGGGATTGATGAGGGCGGGCTCGGCCAGCCGAGCGGCCGTCAGCCCCAGGGCGTCGGCGAGTAGCGCGAGGGTCAGGTATTCGGCGAGCAGGACGGCGGCGATGAAGCCGGGTGTGGCGCCGACGGCCTTGAGCAAGCCGACCCGGCGGGTTTGCTTGGCGGCACGTCCCGCGGCCAGCGTGGCCACGCCGGCGATGGCCAGGAAGCAGAGCAGCCAGCTGCCGATGACCAGGATCGGCTGGCTGTCCTTGAGCATGACCGAGTCCTGGACGACCATGAACTGCCAGGTGACGAAATGCGTGGTGGTCTGGTTGGGATCCACGGACGCCCTGTGTGAGTCCAAGAACGCTTGGGTTGCGGCGGGGTCGCGCAGCTTCAGGTAGATGGCGGAGGTCACCGACAGGTTCGCGGAGACCAGCGCCCGAGTGTCCGGCTCGTTCAGCCAGACCAGACCGCTGTTGTCACCCGGCCCTTCGGCCCCCATCTCCGCCCACGGGTAGACGGTGTAAGCCGCGGTCACGGCGATTCCGACGATCGGAAGCGAGCGGCCGGCGACGGTGACGTGGTCGCCGACGTGGACACCCAGAGCGTTGGCGAAGCCGCGTTCGACCACGACGCCTCCGGGGCGTACCCAGCTGCCCGAGGTCACCAACGGGCGGTCGACCGGGCCCGGTGTCGCACCGGCGCCTTGCACCACCACGTTCGCCGTGGCGCCGCGCGCCGTGAGGGTCGTAGAGAACTGGCGGTACGGTCCGCTGTGGGCGACGACTTCGGGAGCGTGTTCCAACGAGGTCAGGGCCGAGGTCGCGGTCCGGTCGCTGCCGGGGGAAAACGCCACGAAGTCCGGACCGGCGGTGGCTGCACGGGTCTGCCGGTACAGCGTTTCGGTCGCGCCGTGCAGTGACATGCCCAGGCTCAGCATGGCGGTGGCGGCGGTTATCGAGACCAGGAGCATCACCGCCTGGGCGGGATGGCGGCGTACGTCGGCCAGAACGAGGCGGAAGATGAGCAGGGTGCGGCCCACGGCGTTCAGTCCTCCAGTCCGATCAGGCCGTCGAGCCGCCCGGTGCGGCCTGCCAGTTGGGTGTCGTCGACGAACATTCCGTCGCGCATCGTGACCAGCCGGTCCGCGGTGGCCGCGACCCGCTCGTCATGCGTGACGACCACGAGGGTCTGCCCTGCGGCACGCAGGTCCGCGAAGATCCGCAGCACATCGAGCGTCGCCGCGGTGTCCAGGTTCCCGGTCGGCTCATCGGCCAGCAGGACCAGTGGCTCGTTGGCCATGGCCCGGGCGATGGCCACCCGCTGACGCTGCCCTCCCGACAGTTGCCAGGGCAGATGCCGGGTGCGGTCGGCGAGCCCGAACCGCTCCAGCAGGAAGGCCGCGCGACGCCTGGCCGCGCGCGCCGAGCGCCCGGCCAAGAGCACGGGCAGCTCCACGTTCTCCGCCGCCGACAGCTCCTCGATCAGATGGAAGGCCTGGAAGACGAATCCCACCGACCGGCGCCGCAGCCGGGCCAAACCCCGTTCGTTCACGGTGTCGATGCGCTGGCCGGCCAGCCACACCTGCCCATCGGAGGGCCGCTCCAGGCCACCCAACAGGTGCAGCAGTGTCGACTTCCCACAACCGCTGGGCCCCATCACCGCCAACATCTGTCCCGCCGGCACCTCCAGGTCGACCCCATCGACCGCACGAACCAGACCCTGCCCCTGACCATGCTCCTTGAACAGGCCACGGACCCGCACCACACCACCGAACTCGTTCATCCACCCTCAGATTCGTATCCGGCCCTCGACCAGACTCGCTCGCAGGCTTCCAACCAGCGCAGGTCCGCCTGCAGCCGCAACGCGACCCCTTCCAGCAGCAAGCCGGCGGTCGAGCCATCCGGCTCGGCCAGCAGCGCGCGCTGCGCTTCACCCAAGCGCCGCAGCAACTCACGGCGCTGCGCGTCCACCAGCTCCACCGGATCGGCGAGCCGGGCCGCGGCCGCCGCGGCGAGTTTGAGGTGGAACTCCGCCAGATCCGGTTTCGGCCAGCCCACCTCGGTCAGCCAGGCGGCCACCCGCTGCTGTCCAGCCGACGTGAGCGCATACACCTTGCGGTCCGGCCGATCCGGCAGCCCGTCCACCCGTTCGCAGACGACCAGTCCCGCTCTTTCCAGCCGGGCCAGCGTCACATAGACCTGACCCGCGTTCATCGACTCCCCCAGCGGGCCGAGAACCCGCCGCAGCCGCGCGCGCAGCTGGTAGCCGTGCGACGGTTCCTTCGCGAGCATCGCCAGCACCGCGTCTTGCATGCATCCCCCTAACAGCTAACCAATAGATAGCGGTTAGCTGATATGGGCGTCAAACGGGGTCGCGTGCCCGAGGAGCACCCCCGGTAGCGGAAGGCCGCCGGTCGGCCGATCTTTACCTGGGCCGAACCAGGACCGTGATCTCCTCGTGTCCGACAGGGTGTCGCGCGGCCTGGCTCAGGAGTGATCGGGTGGCTGACCGGTACGTGTCGCCGAAGCTCGTGTCGGTGGTGGTGCTCGTGCTCGCCGCGGTGGCGGCCGGCTGCGGATCGCGCGCGCCGTCGAAGGCCGCGACGCCACCCACGTTCACGCCGAGCACGGCGGGCACGGTCCCGGGGACACCGGGGCGCGCGTCCGCGCTCGCGATGCCGACCGGTCCCCGGGCGCACTTCACCGTCGCGCGCCGCACCTCGGCCGGCCCGATCCTGCTGACGCGGCTGACGGGGGCCAGGTCCGGGGTGACCGGGAAGGTCTGGGTCTGGCTGCCGCCGCAGTACGACGAGCCAGGGTACGCCCGGACCGGTTTTCCCGTGATCATTCTCCACACGGGCGGCACCGGCGCCGGGTACAACTACTGGGCCGACCCGAGCGTGCTGCCGACCCAGGCGGACGACGTGAACCTGGCCAGGGCGGGCAGGGCCCATCCGTTCATCATGGTGATGCCCGTCCTGCAACTGTGGGCACGCCAGGACACCGAGTGCAGCGACATCCCCGGCCGGGCGAAGATGGGCACCTGGCTCGGCCAGGACGTGCCCGCGTTCGTCCGGGCCAACTTCCGCACGCTGAGAAGCCGCGACGGCTGGGGAGCGGCCGGGGCGTCCTCCGGGGCGTTCTGCGCCGTGAAGCTGGCCGTCGAGCACCCGGACGAGTTCAAGGCCGCCGTCTCGTGGGGCGGCTACTTCTCCCCCGAGACCGACCTGCGCTGGTCGGTGAAGGGCCGGCGGGCCAACAGCCCGGACCTGATCCTCAAGAGGACCCGGCCGGACATCCGGCTGTTGCTCCTCGCGGGCGGCGCTCCCCGCTTCCGCGCGGACGTCGACCGGATGACCGCGCTCACGAGACTGATCAGGCGACCCACCCTGGCCACGACCTACGTCCAGCCGGGCGGCGGGCACTACACCGAGGACCTGAAGAAACTCGTCCCGCGGATCCTGGAGTTCCTGACCGCGAACCTGCGGGGTCCCGTGACCGGCTGACACCGTGCCCGTTCTCCCGGTGGCTTCAACGAAGGTTTGAAGGTCGCCCTCCGGCACCCAGGGAATAGATCGCCGATCGCGGTGAAAAGTCTCAAAGGGGACTTCAATGGAACACTTGAAGGGAGGTCAGACCGAGATCCGACACCGAGAAGGGCCATCGTGACCGAGGACGAGATCATCCAGCTCGTGGCAGCCATGTCCGGAACCGTCGTCTTCACCGCCGGGGAGGGCGACGGGTCTCCGGAGGTGGCCTGGGGGGACACCTTCTTCCACTACGACCCCCACGGGAAGGCGCTCGCCGATCGCGGCCTCCCCTTCGCGACGATCGTCATCAAGGACTACCCCGGCTACGACACCGCCTCCGCCCTCGACCGCGACGGTGTGTTCCGGTTGAACGTCGCCGTCGGCCGCAGGAGGTTCGAGGAGTTGCTCGGCTTCCCGCCGGCGGCGCACGCCGACCACGACGCCGGCATCGACTACACGGTGACCGACCGGGTCCTCCCGCATCCGGTGTACGCCGCCCAGGGGTGGATCTGCGTCCTCAACCCCGGTGACGCGACCGGCGACCTCGCGCGTTCTCTCCTGGAGGAGAGTCACGCCCGGACGGCCGAACGGCTCGACCGCACCCGGCCGAACGCCGGCTGAGCCCGCGGCATGCTCGGCCGCCTCCGCGATCAGCTTGAGGGCGGCCGGCGCCAGACCGCGCGGGCTCGCTCCTCGAACGAGGGGTGGGCCGGCGCGAGCCGGTCAGACTTTGTCCGGGACCGCCTCCGCGGCGCGGCCGAACTCCACGCTGTGCGCCTCACGGCCGAATGCGGTCAGCAGGATCATCACCAGGAGAGTCGGCGCGACCACGACGGCGAACGCGAACGAGTAACTGCGCCCCTCCGCCAAGTGCTCCTGCAACGGCAGGTTGATCGCGGCGAGCAGATTGCCGAGCTGGTAGGTCACGCCGGGATAGAAGCCGCGGATGGCGTCGGGTGACATCTCGGTGAGGTGCGCGGGGATGACGCCCCAGGCGCCCTGGACGAAGAACTGCATCAGGAACGCGCTGATCGCCAGCAACGCCGTGCTCTTGGAGTAGGCGAAGAGCGGCACGACAAGGAGCGCGAGCAGGCCGGCGCCGACGATGGCCCGGCGGCGCCCGAAGCGCTGGGACAGCGTGCCCACCGTGATTCCGCCGAGGATGGCACCGATGTTGTAGATGACCGCGATGCCGACCGCGTAGTGCGGCGAGTGGTGCAGGCCCTTCTTCAGGAACGTCGGGTAGACGTCCTGCGTGCCGTGGGACATCAGGTTGAAGGTGGTCATCAGCAGCACAAGGTAGATGAACCGGATCAGCACCTTCCGGTCGAAGAAGACCTTGCGCAGCGGCGTGCGCGTGAGCTTAAGGCGTTCATTGGTGCGCTCCCAGGCCTCGGATTCGCCCACGCGGTAGCGGACGTACAGCGCGACGAGCGCCGGCGCCGCGCCGAAGACGAACAGGCCGCGCCAGCCGAACAGCGGCGTGATCGCGAAGTATGCGAGCGCCGCCACCAGGTAGCCCACGGGGTAGCCGACCTGGAGAAGTCCGGAGTAGAAGCCGCGCTTGCTGACCGGGATCTTTTCCATGGCCAGCGAGGCGCCCAGTCCCCATTCGCCTCCCATGCCGATGCCGTACAGGAACCGAAGGACGAGCAGCATCGTCAGCGAGGTCGAGAAGCCGGAGATCAGCTCGATGATCGAGTAGAACAGCACGTCGACCATGAGGGGCAGCCGCCGGCCGACCTTGTCCGCCCAGACGCCGAACAGGTACGCGCCGAGCGGCCGGGCGATCAGCGTCAGCGTCGTCGCGACGGTGACCTTCTCCGCCGACGTACCGAAGTCCTTGGCCACCTCCGTGATGACGAACACGAGCAGGAAGTAGTCGAACGCATCCATCGCCCAGCCGAGAAACGCGGCGAGGAAGGCGTTGCGCTGGTCGCGGGTGAGCCCGCCAGCCTGGTCACGGATATCGCCGAGCAAAGACATGCCCATCTGCGGTCCTTCGTCCGATCCGACGCTTCCAGCCGCTCTTTACCCTCCCTTGGGCCGGCTGACTCGCCGCAAGGTCCGCCTGTGGCGATCACTGTTTCTCCGATTCGATGACTCAGCGGCGTCGTCAGTCGTGCAGGGTCGTGGTCCGCAGGTACGGGTCGGCCTTGATCTCGGCGTCGGCGAACCGTTCGATGACCCACCGTTTGTGGGAGAACAGGACCGTCTGTTCGGTGTGATGGGGTGAGCCGGGGTCGGCGGACTCGGAGTAGGTGAGGACGGTGCGGCTGCGAGGGCCGCGCCGTGTCAGCTCGACGGCCATGATGAAGGTCGAGCCGTGGTCGTTGTCGGGGTACCCGTTCGTGGTCGGCGGGCCGACCGGATCGACGATGTTGAAGCAGCCCTCGTCGTCCGGGCAGCCGTGCAGCGGGATCGATTGGTAGTGCTGGGCGCTGCCCAGCGCGATGCTCAGCGGGATACGCCCGTTCTGGAAGGTCTGGACCGCATCGGCCAGGGCGCGCCGGACACCTGGGGCGTCTCCATTGATCTCGCGTGGGGTGGTCAGCGGGTGGGCGGGGTCGAAGGGCACCCGCCATCTGTCCGCCGTGTCCTCCGCCCGTACCCAGAACTCCCGCCACAGGACGGCGCCGCGGCTGTCGAGGTTCGTGTGGGCGTCCCAGGCGGCGAGGGTGGTGCAGGCCTGCCGCACGTCGACCCGCCTGCCGTCGGTGGCGGTCAGGGTGGGATGCGCGCGGCACATCTTCACCACGTCGGTACGGCCGAGTTCGGCGCTGTAGTCGCGGTCGCCGAGCATCGTGGCCTGCAGTGTGGGCAGCGTGAAGCCGCGTGGGCCGAGGCCATCGGTACCCTCCAGCCGCTGACTGATCATCTTGAGGCTGAGCCGGGTGCGCAGCTCCCGCGTGGTACCGCTGTCGCCGAAGACGGCCGGGTAGCCGTTGATCGGCGCCTTCGGATTGGTCAACCAGGGACTCATGTTCGAGTTGGTCACGTAGTCGGTGCGGCTCAGCGTCGGGTCGTGTCCGGGTCCGAAGATCCCGGGCTCGATCGCGTCCGGGTCGCTGCCCCAGCCGCACGTCGACGTCGAACCATCGAGGACGAAGGTGCCGGGATAGGCCGTCCTGCCCTGAGGGGTGTCGATGCAGCGCTTGGCTTCTTCGTCCGTGACGTGCGGGACGACCGAGGCGTCGGCGAAGTAGGTCTTACCGCTGGTGTCCGTGGCCATCGTGTAGAGGAACGGCAGGCCCTGGTGGGTGCGCTGGGCGGTGCGGAGCTGGGCGATGTCCTGCGAGGAGTCCATCGCGAGCCATTCATTCAACGACCGCAGGTTTTCGGCGTTGGCGTCGCGGACGGCGAACGCGGTGGTGGCCGTCCAGCCGGTGGCGATCACCGGCCCGTAGCGCGAGCTGTAGAGGGTCCGGGTGACGGTCGATGGTCTGCCGTCGGAACCGCGAACGGTGACCTTCACGGTTCGTCGGCTCATCGATTCGGTCCGGCCGTTCACTCGATAACTGGTCGGCCTACCGGGCACGAGAGCCAGCTGGTACAGCGTGAATCGCTGGGCGTGAGAGACGGTGTGCGTCCAGGCCAGCCGGTCGGTGTGGCCGAGCATGACCGCCGGAACGCCGTACCAGCTGACGCCCGACACGTTCAGTGTTCCGGGAATGGTGAGCTGGACCTGGTAGAGGCGGGCGTCGCCGTTCCAAGGGAGATGCGGGTTGGCCAGCAGCATCCCGTCGTGATCGCGTGTCGCGTCGCGGCCCAGCGCCCAGCCGTTGCTGCCGAGAGTGTCGGCGCGCGCGGCCGATGCCGGCCTGAGCGGCGTGGCCGACGGGGACGTCGTGGCGGCGCCCTTGGCCGTCGGCGGGGTCGCGGTGGCGATGGCCTGCCTGAGATGCGTGGCGCCGTTGAGCTGGTCGATGTCGTAAATGCCGCTCCAGACGTCCAGCGCGGTGATCGGAGTGACCCAGGCCTTGCCCCGGCAGGTCGGATCCGGCAGCCGCGCCGCCGTGGTGCCACGCAAATAGCGGTTGTAGCCGGCGACGTATCCGTCGACCATCCGGCGCGCCTGCGTGGTCGGCCCGAGAGGCGCCGGGCGTGCGAGCAGCCGCCGCACGACGTCTGATCTTCGGATGCCCTGGTAGTAGACGTCGCTCGCCAGGTTGGTGGTCGGAGGCACCAGAGTGTCGCTGGTCTCCGCCGTCGGGCCGAAGTACTGCGAGCGCTCGCCTCGCAGCGTGAGCACCCGGTCGGCCATGACGCACAGGTCGTCTTGGGCGAACGCGTACCCATACCCGTAGCCGAGACCTCCGTAGTCGGCCGCCTGGATGTGCGGGATGCCGTACTCGGTCCGCCGGATCGTCACGGCATACCGGCCGGTTGTCGTCGTCCCTCCGGCCAGCCGCGCCTCCGGCGAGGGCGGCTGGGACGTCAGCGCCCACGTGGTGGCCGCCGCAGCGGCCATGCCCAGCGCGATCAGGGCGGACGTCATCCGGCGCTGTGCTGCCTTGCCGGTCGTCTTGCCCGGGAGTCCAGCGAAACGCTGGCGTGCGGGGGTGTTTTCCGGATTCATGAAATCCGCCTTTTTGAATCGCTTATCCGGTGAATTACTCGGTGCGGAGCGCCGTGACCGTCCGGGCACGCGCGGCCCAGCCGGCGGGCATGAGCGCTCCGAGGACGGAGATGACCAGGCCGCCGAGACCGAGCGCGACAAGTTCTGGCGCGTGATACACGTCGATGGCCGCGGCGGGGAAGTTGAGCCGGGCGCTGTGGCCCATTGCCGGCACGGTCACCGCATGGATCGCCAGGCCGGCCGATGCCGAGCGCGTCGAGCAGCTCCGCCGCGCGCCTGCGCGCCTTGGCGCGCGCCATCCCGGCCAGTTCCGCCGGGAGCACCACGTTGTCGGTGACCGTCAGGTCGTCGAGCAGATTGAAGAACTGGAAGACCATGCCGATCTTGGCGCGCCGGTAGCGTGCCGAACGCGCCTCGCCCAACCTGTCCACCCGCACGCCGTCCACCGTGACGGTCCCGGCGCTCGGCCGGTCCAGGCCGGCGATGAGGTTGAGCATGGTGGACTTACCGCTACCGGACCGTCCGAGGATCGCAACGGACTCGCCACCCCTGACGGTCAGCGACACGTCGTTCAGCGCTGCCGGCCCTTCGTCGTATCGGCGGCTGACAGCCGCTCAGCTCGATCACAGGCGTTGTCATCATCGTTTCCCTCCATCGCCCGACTGGCCGGTGCGACGCTAGGGGCGCACGCCGGGCCGCCACGTCGCTCGGCAGAGGCATTTCGGGTACCGCATCGGGCTGAGGCCGCCCGGCGTCATCCTTGCGATGTAGGCGTGAGATGTACGGGGGATGGTCGCGCCGAGGGATGTACCGTGCCGGGCCGGCGGGCAGAATGATCCAGTGCCGAACGTGCTGATAGCGGACCAAATGCGCGGTCTGACCGGCCAGATGACGCGTCAGACCGGGCGTCTTCCGCGCCTCACGCGGCGCAGCCGGGCAT
This sequence comes from Actinoallomurus purpureus, assembly GCF_024055795.1. GTDB lineage: Bacteria > Actinomycetota > Actinomycetes > Streptosporangiales > Streptosporangiaceae > Actinoallomurus > Actinoallomurus purpureus. The sequence continues at coordinate 77,411 of NZ_JAMXMY010000021.1, forward strand.
TCGACGCGACGCTGGCACTGGCCCTGGCTCTCATCGGCGCCCGCTATGTCACCATCATCAACGGGGTGGACTGGACCGGCTCGGTGCTCCTCGTACCGCTCGCCTCGGCGCCCCTGGCGCTCCGCCGCCGGGTCCCGTTGACGGTGCTGTGGACGGTGATGGTCGTGACGCCGTTGATCAGGCACAGCTCCCAGGACATCGCCTTGTACGGCGGCGTGGTCTGCGTCGTCGCCGCCTACAGCGCCGTCGCCCACTGCCGTCGCCCGGTGCCGACGCTGCTGAGCCTGCCGGTGACCGCCGCGGTCCTGGTGATCCTGTTCACGAACGCGAAAATGCCCCACTTCCCCAACGGCGTGATCGCAGTCCTGATCCTGGTGCCGGTCTTGGCGGCGGCCTACGAGATCCGCATGTGGAGACGCCGGGTCGACGAGGGCCGCGCACGGCTGTCCACCATGGAACGCCAGCAGGTCGAGGCATTGAACCGTGCGATCGAGCACGAACGCGCCCGCATCGCCCGCGAACTTCACGACGTGGTGACGCACAACGTCGGAGTGATGGTCATCCAGGCCGGTGCCGCCCGAAAGATCATGGACACCGCCCCCGACCAGGCCCGCGAAGCGCTCCTCGCGGTCGAGGCCGGCGGCCGGGACGCGATGACCGAGCTGGGCCACGTCATGGGACTCTTGACGATGGACGAAGCACCGGCGGACCTCACGCCGCAGCCCGGCCTGAACCGGCTGGACGCCCTGATCGGAGGCGTACGACATGCCGGGATGACCGTCGAGTTGACGGTGACCGGCCACCAGCGCCCCGTACCGCCCGGCGTCGAACTCGCCGCCTACCGGGTGGTCCAGGAGGCCTTGACGAACACGGTGAAACACGCGAGCGGCGCGACCGCGGGCGTGGTCGTCGACTACGCGGCCGATCACCTGCGGGTGGAGGTCACCGACACCGGCGGCCGTCCGAGCACCGCCCTGTCCCCCGGCAGAGGACGCGGATTGATCGGCCTGCGTGAGCGCCTCGCGCTCTACGGCGGGACAATCGACGCCGGACCGCGCCCCAGCGGCGGATACCGTGTCAAAGCACTGATGCCCCTGGAGACGCCGTGACCGAGCCACTGCGTGTCGTGGTCGCCGACGACCAGGCGCTGGTACGCACCGGCTTCAGAATGATCTTGACGTCGGAGGGCATCGAGGTGGTCGCCGAGGCCACCAACGGCGCCGAGGCCATCGACGCGGTCCGCCGCACCCGCCCCGACGTGGTCCTGATGGACATCCGCATGCCGGAGATGGACGGCCTGGAAGCCACGCGACGCATACTCGCCGGCGACGCGGACGGTCCACGCGTGATCATCCTGACCACCTTCGACCTCGACCAGTACGTCTACGCCGCGCTGTCCGCCGGGGCCAGCGGCTTCCTCCTCAAGAACGTCAGCCCCGAACACCTCGCCGCCGCCATCCGCATGGTACGCACGGGCGACGCGCTGCTCGCCCCGACCATCACCCGCCGCCTCGTCGAACGATTCGCCCGCCGCGACTCCACGACCGCCGCGCTCCACCGCGACCTCGCCGCCCTGACCCCACGCGAACTGGAGGTCATGGGCCTGCTCGCCCGCGGACTGAGCAACGCCGAACTCGCCGACCGGCTTCATCTGTCCGAGGCGACCGTCAAGACACACGTCGCCCGCATCCTCGCCAAGCTCAGACTCCGCGACCGCGCCCAAGCGGTCATCGTCGCGTACGAGACCGGACTGGTCACCGCCGGCGGAAGCACAGCACAGTCCTCGTAAGCAGAGACCGTCTTCGTAAGCAGAGACCGTCGCGTTCGAGGGCGCGAAGCGTGCGCCCCGTGGCACGTCGGCGGGCGCTTCACCGCCGCCGCCGTCTGATCACGCCCCGCGCGGCCGGCCCGGAAACGCGCCGCCGCCTGCCGTGCGGCACGGTTTCGGCGTCCTGGCACTGAGCGTTCACATCTGCACATAGAGTGCATGCTCGGCATCGATTCCCCGTTGCTCCCGGCCGCGCCGTTCGCGTATCCGCCCGGGTACCGCGACAATCGATGGGTCTTGCCCATGGACACCGAGGAGAGCGATGCAGGAGGTCTGGCCCGGCACCCCTTACCCCCTGGGTGCCACCTGGGACGGCACCGGCACGAACTTCGCCCTGTTCTCGGAGGTGGCACGGCGGGTCGAGCTGTGCCTGTTCGACGAGGACGGCACCGAGACGCGCCACGCCCTGCCCGAGGTGGACGGCTTCGTCTGGCACGGCTATCTCCCCGGAGTCGGCCCCGGCCAGAGGTACGGCTACCGCGTCCATGGACCGTACGACCCGGCGCAGGGTGACCGGTGCAACCCCGCCAAGCTGCTGCTGGATCCGTACGGCAAGGCCGTCGACGGCGACGTGCGATGGCATGAGTCACTGTTCTCCTACCGGTTCGCGGCTCCCGCGGAGCTCAACACCGAGGACAGCGCCCCGTACATGCCGAAGAACGTGGTGATCAACCCGTTCTTCGACTGGGGCGACGACCGCCCGCCGCGGACGCCGTACCACGAGACGGTGATCTACGAAGCGCACGTGAAGGGCCTCACGCGGCTGCATCCGGCGATCCCGGAGGGTCAGCGCGGCACCTACGCCGGGCTGGCCCACCCGGCGATGATCGATCACCTCATCGAGCTCGGCGTCACGGCGATCGAGCTGATGCCGGTGCACCAGTTCGTCTCCGAGCACGGCCTGGTGGCGCGCGGCCTGACGAACTACTGGGGCTACAACACGATCGGGTTCCTCGCTCCGCACAACACCTATTCCTCGGCCGGCCAGCTCGGCGAGCAGGTCCTGGAGTTCAAGGCGATGGTGCGGGCCCTGCACGAGGCGGGCATCGAGGTGATCCTCGACGTGGTCTACAACCACACCGCCGAGGGCGACCATCTGGGTCCGACGCTCAGCTTCCGCGGGATCGACAACGCGGCCTACTACCGGCTCCGGGACACCGACAAGCGGTACAACCTCGACTACACCGGCTGCGGGAACAGCCTCAACGCCCGGCACCCGCACGCGCTTCAGCTGATGATGGACTCGCTGCGGTACTGGGTGACCGAGATGCACGTCGACGGGTTCCGGTTCGACCTCGCCTCGGCGCTGGCTCGGGAGTTCCACGACGTCGACCGGCTGTCGGCCTTCTTCGACCTGGTCCAGCAGGACCCGATCGTGTCCCAGGTCAAGCTCATCGCCGAGCCCTGGGACGTCGGCGAGGGCGGCTACCAGGTCGGCAACTTCCCGCCGCTGTGGACGGAGTGGAACGGCAAGTACCGCGACTCGGTGCGTGACTTCTGGCGCGGTGAGCCGGCGCTGCAGGAGTTCGCCTCGCGCCTGACCGGATCGAGCGACCTGTACGCCGACGACGGCCGCCGCCCGCTCGCCTCGATCAACTTCGTCACCTGTCACGACGGGTTCACGCTGCACGACCTCGTCTCATGCGACCGCAAGCACAACGAGGCCAACGGCGAGAACAACCGCGACGGCACCGACGACAACCGCTCCTGGAACCACGGCGTGGAGGGTGAGACGGACGACCCGGCGATCCGGTCGTTGCGCGCCCGCCAGCAGCGCAACCTCATCGCCACGCTGTTCCTGTCCCAGGGCGTGCCCATGCTGTCGCACGGTGACGAGCTGAACCGCACGCAGCACGGCAACAACAACGCCTACTGCCAGGACGACGAGCTCGCCTGGGTGTCCTGGGACACGGACGAGGACCTCGTCGACTTCGTCCGTACGGTCTCGGCGCTGCGCCGGGAGCACCCGGTCTTCCGGCGGCGGCGGTTCTTCCAGGGGCGTACGCACGGCGGCGAGCTGGACGGCCAGCGCGACATCGGCTGGCTGACGCCGTCGGGGACGGAGATGACCGAGGCGGACTGGAACATCGGTTACGCGAAGGCGGTCGCGGTGTACCTCAACGGGGACGCGATCACCGAGCCGGATCCGCGAGGACAGCGGGTCCGCGACGATACGTTCCTGCTGCTGCTCAACGCGCACTCCGACAGCATCGTGTTCCGCGTTCCCGACGAGCGCTTCGGCGAGCGATGGGACGTCGTCCTCGACACGGCGACCGCGAAACCCGCCGAACGCGAACCGGTCAAGGCGAACGACCGGCTGGAGGTCGCCGACCGGGCCCTGGTGCTGCTGCGCCGGGTCGTCCCGGCCTGACCGCGGGCGGCCGGGCCCGGGCGGCCGGGCGGGACCGGCTCGGCCATCAGGGTCAGCCGCGGCTGACCCTGATGGCGGTGAACAGGACCAGGACGAACGTCAGGATGGCGACCGTTCCGTGGGCGAGCACGCCGATCAGCGGGAACTCCTGCTCGGCGCCGCGCGCGTGCTTGCCGCCGCGGCCGGTGAGCCACCGCGTGAGCAGGATGAAGCCCAGCAGTGCCACGACCGCGAGCACGCCGAACGAGCTCCACGCGTAGGCGGTCTGCGCGGTCAGCAGGAACTCCACCCACGTCGCCAGCGCCACCAGGGCGAGGGCGGGATGGCCGAGGACGACGGTCACGGGGAACCGGGTGATCTTCGTGCCCTGCCGCCGCAACCCTCCATTGACGATGAAGAGGTAGGAGCCTGCGACGGCGGCCAGTATCCACATCACCAATGCGGCGATTCCCACGCCCTTCACCCCTCTTAACCGTCGTCTCACGATAAATGTCGCTCAACAACGATGCGAGAAGAACGCGATCCCATCACGAACCGACCGCTGTGCCACCCTGGGTGTCATGCGACGACTAGAACCATCCGGCCTCGCGGAGCTGGCGGAGGCGTACGCCTATCCGGAGACCACGCCCTGGCTGCGGGGGAACATGGTCGCCAGCGCGGACGGCGCCGCGACCTTCGAGGGCAAGGCCGGGGGCCTGGGCAGTGAGGCCGACCGGCGGCTGCTCTCCCTGCTCCGCGGGCTGGCCGACGTGGTCGTCGTGGGCGCGGCGACCGTCCGCGTCGAGGGATACGGCCCCGTCCACCCTCGCGAATGGTGGGGAGAGATCCGTACGGGCCGTGCGCCGGCGCCGCCGCTGGCCATCGTGTCGCGTTCGCTGGAGCTCGACTTCGACGCCCCGGTCTTCACCGAGGCGATCAGCCCCACGATCGTCATCACCTGCTCGTCGGTTCCGGACGATCGCCGCAGCGGCTGCGAGAAGCATGCCGACGTGATCGTCGCCGGCGAGGAGGCGGTCGACGTGGCCGCCGCGCTCGACGCGCTGGCCGAGCGCGGGTTCACCCGCCAGCTGACCGAGGGCGGCCCGCGGCTGCTCGCCCAGTTCGTCGCCGCCGGCCGGCTCGACGAGCTGTGCCTCACCGTGAGCCCGCAGATCATCGCGGGTGACGCGGCGCGTGTCGTCAACGGCCCGGGGCCGGCCTCGACCCCGTTGCGTCTCGGGCATGTCCTGGAAGAGGAGGACTTCCTGTTCCTCCGCTACACACGGAGACGCGAGGAGTGACAGGTCACGGCCACGGCGGAAGACCGTCGTAGCCGTGGTCTATAACGGGGGGATCGTCATCCGTCACCTGAGGGGGTGCAGGTCATGGAACTGCCCGTGAGCCCGCCGCTGGCGCCCATGCTGGCCAAGGCCGTCAAGGAGCTGCCGCGGGGAGATGTGCTCTACGAGCCGAAGTGGGACGGGTTCCGGGCGGTCGTGTTCCGGGACCGCGACGAGGTCGCGGTCCACGGCCGCAACGGCAAGCCGCTGGATCGCTACTTCCCCGAGCTGGTCGAGGGCTTCGGCCGCGAGCTGCCGGAGCGCTGCGTCATCGACGGGGAGATCGTCCTGCGGAAGGGGCACGTCCTCGACTTCGACGCGCTGCAGCAGCGCATCCACCCGGCCGCCTCGCGGATCAAGCTGCTGGCCGCCGAGACACCGGCGAGCTTCGTCGCCTTCGACCTGCTCGCGCTCGGCGACGAGTCCCTGATGGAGACGCCCTTCGGCGACCGGCGTGCCCGCCTCACCGAGGCGCTCGCCGGCGCGAAGGCACCCGTTCACGTGACGCCCGCCACCGACGCGTACGACGTGGCCCTGCGGTGGTTCGAGGAGTTCGAGGGCGCCGGCCTGGACGGTGTCGTCGTCAAGCCCCTGGCCGGCCCGTACGAACCGGACCGGCGGGCGATGTTCAAGGTCAAGCACGACCGCACCGCCGACTGCGTCGTCGCCGGGTTCCGCTGGCACAAGTCCGGCCCGATCGTGGGTTCCCTGCTGCTCGGGCTGTACGACGGAGACCGGCTCCAGCACGTGGGCGTCGCCGCGTCGTTCCCGATGACGCGCCGCAAGGAGCTGGTGGAGGAGCTGGAGCCCTACCGGGTCGCGGATCTCACCGGTCACCCGTGGGCCGGGTGGGCCGAGCAGACCGAGGCCACGGTGGACCGCATGCCCGGCGCGATCAGCCGGTGGACCGGCAAGAAGGACCTGTCGTGGGTGGCCCTGCGGCCGGAGCTGGTGTGCGAGGTGGCCTACGACCAGATGGAGGGCCGCCGGTTCCGGCATACCGCGCGGTTCCGGCGCTGGCGGACGGACCGCACGCCGGAGTCCTGCGGGTACGACCAGCTCGAGGTTCCGGTCGCGTACGACCTCGACGACATCCTCGGCGGCTGATCGGGTCCGGCGGGCGACGCACTTCTCTCCGCACCCCAACCAAGCGTACGCTTGGCGGGACGCAGGGTCGGTGGCCACGCGCGGAGGAGCACCTACCGCGCGCGGGGAGAAGGGATCACGATGCGGGAATTCTCGAACCTGATCGGCGGCGAACTGCGCGGGACCGATCGCATGCTCGACTCGGTCGACCCCGCGACCGGGAAGGTGTGGGCGAGGATTCCGCGCAGCACGGCCGATGACGCGGACGCGGCGGTCGCCGCCGCCCGCGCGGCGTTCCCCGCCTGGTCGGCGATGCCGGCGGCCGGCCGGGCGCACCTGCTCCGCAAGGTGGCCGGCGTCTTCGCCGCCAACGCGCGGGAGCTGGCCGAGATCGAGACCCGCGACAACGGCCGCATCATCACCGAGACCGCCAAGCGCGACGTGCCCGGCATGACGTACCTGTGGCACATGGCCGCCGCCGAGTGCGGCGCCGCCGTCGAGGGCAAGACCGTGATCCTCGGGCCGGGCAGCATGGGATTCACCCGGCGCGTCCCCTACGGCGTGGTCCTCGGGATCATCCCGTGGAACTCCCCCATCTCCACCTTCTCGGCGAAGGCGGCGTTCGCACTGGCCGCCGGCAACACCGTCGTCATCAAGCCCGCCGAACAGGCGACCGCGTCGACGCTGCGCCTGGGCGAGCTGCTGCGCGAGGTGCTCCCGCCCGGCGTGCTGAACATCGTCTCCGGGCTGGGCGAGGAGGCCGGCGACGCCCTGGTCCGCCATCCCGGCGTGAACCGGATCAGCCTCACCGGCTCCACCGAGACGGCCAGGATCATCACCCGGGCCAGCACGGACGCGCTCAAACCGCTGGCGTTCGAGCTCGGCGGCAAGTCCCCGAACATCGTGTTCGCCGACGCCGACCCGGACCGCGCCGCCCTCGGCGTGTCGACGCAGAGCGTCTTCACCGCCAACGCGGGCCAGGTGTGCGTGGCCGGCTCACGGATCCTCATCGAGCGACCGATCTTCGCCGAGATGATCGACCGGATCACCGCCATCGCCCGGGGCATCCGGCTCGGCGACCCGCTGTCCGAAGAGACGACGATGGGGCCGATCGTCTCCCAGGAGCAGTTCCAGCGCGTCACGGGCTACCTGGAGATCGGCGCCAAGGAGGGCGCGGAGCTGGTGTTCGGCGGGCGCTCCGGCGGCGAGATCGTGGATGAGGCGTACGCCGGCGGCTACTGGGTCGAGCCGACGCTGTTCACGGCCGAGGACAACGCGCTGCGCGTCTGCCAGGAGGAGATCTTCGGCCCGGTCGCCGTGGCGATTCCCTTCGACACCGAGGAGGAGGCGGTCGCGATCGCCAACGACTCGGCGTACGGCCTGGCGGCGGGCGTGTGGACGCGGGACCTGGGCCGCGCGCACCGCATGTGCCGAGACGTCGAGGCGGGCACGGTCTGGGTGAACACCTACCGGAAGATGCCGCCGGGCCTGCCGTTCGAGGGCCTCAAGGACAGCGGCTACGGCCACGACTCCGTGCTGGCCAACACCCGCGAAAAATCCTGCCTGATCGAGACCTGAGCCGACCGGCGTCCGGCCCCATGGCATATCGCCGCATTCGGGCTCACCGTCGACCTCAGGATGGCTGCGGCCGCTGTAGTCCCTGAAGGAGCAGTTCGACCAATCGGCGGGGGTCATAGCGGGGGTCGCTGTCACGTCCGACGCAGAGGTTGCCGATGCCGCGCATCAGTTCGTAGGCGTGCGTACCGGGCCTGATTTCGCCGGCGTTGACCGCGGCGTCGAGCAACTGCGCGCAGACGGGCACCAAGCGGTCGAGGAAGTAGGTGTGCAGCGCGTCGAAGCCGCTGCTGTCCGATTGCAGTGCGTTGGCGAGTCCGTGCTTCGTGACCAGGAAATCGACGAAGAGGTCGACCCACTGACGGAGCGCTGCCAGCGGAGAGTCGGCGCCGGCCAGCAAAGTCGGGCCCGCCTCGGCGCACGCCTCGACCTGGTGGCGGTAGACGGCGACGACGAGATCCGCCCGAGTCGGGAAGTGGCGGTAGATCGTTCCCATCCCGACGCCCGCTCTGGCCGCGATCTCACGGATCGGCGCATCGACGCCGGAGGTGACGAACACCGCAGCGGCGGCGGCGAGCAGCGTCTGCTGGTTGCGCAGCGCGTCGGCCCGCTTTCTTCGGGCCGGCACCTCCCCGGAGTGGCTTGTAGTGGGCACCACGCTCTCCTTCCGACGGCCGTTGACAAAGCGGAACGCTGCTCCGTACAGTAAGCGGAACAACGCTCCGCTCTGCCCTCAGCGTAGCCGCTACCCCGGGGATTCCGCTTGGCAGGCGGCGCGTGACGCGCTGACGGCCGGACCCGACCCGCTCGGACGGGTCGAATCCAAGTAGGCCCGAAGAGGCACCGCCTCTGTGGCGGACCAACAGCACGAGGTGGTCGCCCTCGTCGATGAGATCGTCGCCGCACGCAGCAGCCGCCGGGGACCACGGTCAGTCGTGGCGGGCCTTGCTGGGCTGGACGCGCTTGGGCTCGCCCTCCATTTTCGGGTAGTTGGGCGGGTAGGGCATGTCGCCGAGACCCCGCTCCCGCTCGTCGCGGTCGGCCCACTCCAGCAGCGTCTCCAGGGAGAACGCCCGCTCGTCGATCGACGCGTGGAGGTCGCCGACCTTGGCGAAGCGCTCCGGCATCGTCGCGATCGTGAAGTCCTCCGGCTCCACGTCGGGCATCTCCTCCCAGGTCAGCGGCGCCGACACCGGGGCGTGCGGCTTCGGGCGGACGCTGTAGGCGGAGGCGATGGTGCGGTCGCGGGCGTTCTGGTTGAAGTCGATGAAGACCTTCTCGCCGCGCTCCTCCTTCCACCAGTTGGTCGTCACGAGGTCGGGCATCCGGCGCTCGACCTCACGGCCGAAGGCCAGGGCGCAGCGGCGGACCTCGGTGAAGGTCCAGCGAGGCTCGATCCGCACGTAGACGTGGACGCCGCGGCCGCCGGAGGTCTTCGGGAAGCCGACGAAGCCCAGCTCGTCGAGGATCTCCCGGACGCCCTCCAGCGCGATCTTCTTCGCGTCGGTGAAGTCGGTGCCAGGCTGCGGGTCGATGTCGATGCGCAGCTCGTCGGGATGGTCGACGTCGTGGCGGCGGACCGGCCACGGATGGAACGTGACGGTGCCGAGGTTGGCGCACCAGGCCACGGTCGCGAGCTCGGTGGGGCAGATCTCGTCGGCGTAACGCCCGCTCGGGAAGGCGATCCGCGCCGTCTCGATCCACTCCGGAGCGTTCTTCGGAACGCGCTTCTGGTAGAAGGCGTCGCCCCGGTTGTCGGCGCGAGTGGCGATCTTCGCTCCCTCGAACACTCCGCCCGGCCAGCGCTCCAGCGTCGTCGGCCGGTCGCGCAGCGCGCGCAGGATGCCGTCGCCGACGGACAGGTAGTAGTTGACCAGGTCAAGCTTGGTCTCCCCGCGGGCCGGGAAGTAGACCTTGTCCGGGTTGGTGACCTTGACGACGCGATCCCCGACCTGGATCTCCACGAAAGGCGATGCCATAATCGCACCGTACAACCGCCCGGTGACAGATCACCGGTGACGTGCCACGCGCCCGTCCCCGTACGAACCGGGCGACGGCGGAGGTCGCGGTCGGCTCCAGGGCGCCCTCCCCGGCCGTCTGGAATGGTCATCTCCCCTCCCCGGTTATGCAGGACATGACGGTCATTCGCAAGAGCGACGAAGAGTGGAAGATTCAGCTGTCGCCCGAGGAGTTCCACGTCCTGCGGGAGGCGGGCACCGAGGCACCGTGGTCCGGGGAGTACGTCTCGACCAAGACGGAGGGCGTGTACCGCTGCCGCGCCTGCGGCACGGAGCTGTTCCGCTCGGACACGAAGTTCGACTCGCACTGCGGCTGGCCGAGCTTCTACCAGCCGACGGAGTCGGACGCGGTCACGCTGCTGCGCGACACCTCCCTCGGCATGGTGCGCATCGAGGTCCGCTGCGCCCGGTGCGACTCCCACCTCGGCCACGTGTTCGAGGGCGAGGGCTACCCCACCCCGACCGACCAGAGATTCTGTATCAACAGCGTCTCACTGAGCCTCGAACCGGCCGAGTGACCCAGGGGCCGGCCGGGCATCCGGGCTCCGTCGCACGCTACGGAACCCTGCCCAGGCGGCAGTCGTCCGCGGAGTCCATCTTGTTGGCGAGAACGGGATATCCGTCGCGCTCGCGGGCGTGCACGAAGACGACCGGGGCCCGGCTGCGGCTCTCCAGGTAGGCGGCACCGGTCCGGCACAGGGCGATGGCGGCCGGCGCGTTCGCGTCGGAGCCGGGCAGGTCCGTATAGACGCGGAGGATCGGCGCCGTCCAGATCGCCTCCCGGACGTGCGCGGCGGCCGGCCGCCCCCTGCTCCGGTAGTACGCCACGGCTGCCTCGTCACGGGCGTCGTTCCCGAGGTCCGGTACTCCGGGCGCCACGCTCGGGGCCGGGCTCGGGGCGACCGTGGCGGGCCGCACGACCTGGACCACCGCCCGGCCCGGCCGCCGGGGCGGGGAGTCAGGCGTGAGCGCCACCACGGCGACCAGGGCGATACCGCCCACCCCGCCGAGGACGATGCACACCGGGCGCGCGGCCGAGCCCGGCAGCAGCCGGACGATCGTGCCGGGCCCATGGGCGGACGGCCGCGCATGCCGGCCCCTCCGACGCCGCGATCGACTCACGCGTCGAATACTCCGCCGCGGCAAGGCACCGCACCCACCCGATGGGCAAGTCTTCGACCCCGCTTGACCCAGGGATGAGGGAGACCTCGAGCGGGGGGATCCCGCCGCTCACGCGGCGGCCGGCCCGGCCGACGGCGGAGGCACGCCCCCGCGCGTGGCCTCCATCGGCGCGGGCCTCACGGCACGCGGATCAGGGCAGGGCGGCGACGAGCTCGGAGACCGGCTTGCGGGCGCCGGTGTAGAACGGCACCTCCTCGCGAACGTGGCGCCGGGCCTCCGACCCGCGCAGGTGGCGCATGAGGTCGACGATGCGGTGCAGTTCGTCCCCCTCGAAGGCCAGAATCCACTCGTAGTCGCCGAGCGCGAACGAGGAGACCGTGTTGGCCCGTACGTCGGGGAAGCCGCGCGCCATCTTCCCGTGCTCGGCGAGCATCGCCCGCCGCTCCTCGTCGGGCAGCAGATACCAGTCGTACGACCGGACGAACGGATAGACGCAGACGTAGCCGCGTGCCTCCTCCTCGGCGAGGAAGGCCGGGACGTGGCTCTTGTTGAACTCCGCCGGCCGGTGCAGGGCCATCACCGACCACACCGGCTCGGAGGCGCGGCCGAGCGCCGTGCGGCGGAAGCGGTGGTAGATCTCCTGCAGGTCGTCGGAGGTCGGCGCGTGCCACCAGAACATGTAGTCGGCGTCGGCGCGCAGGCCGGCGACGTCGTACAGGCCGCGCGTCGTGACGTCCTTGGCCGCCGCCTGTTCGAGCAGGTCCTCGACCTCACGGGCGACCGCCGCGCGGTCGGCCTCGGCCAGGTCACGGGCCCGGAAGACCGACCACATGGTGTACCGGATCACCTCGTTGAGCTCGCGTGCCTTCGGTCGGCCCGTCTCTGCGCCACTCACGGTCGCACTCCTCTTCGCTGTTCCGGAGACGCTTGGGTTCACCCGGCCCGGCCACCCCGCTCGCCGACCGGCTCGTCGCTCCGATCCGATTCTCCCCGACCGTTCAGGTGTTCGAGCACCCGGGCCGCCGCCGTGCGGGCGGACAGGACGCACGCCGGAATGCCGACGCCGTCGTAGGCCGCACCGCACACCGCCACCCCGGGCAGCCCGGCGACCGCCGCGCGGATCCGCGCCACCCGCTCGAGGTGCCCGACGGTGTACTGCGGCAGACCGCCGCCCCACCGGCTGATCCGCGCGTCGATCGGAAGCTCGGTGACGCCGCTGGTGCGGGCCAGCTCCGTCATGGCCGCCGCCTTCAGCTCCTCGTCGGAACGCTGGAGCGCGTGCTCGTCGCCGTACCGGCCGATGGAACAGCGGGCGACCACCAGGCCGGGTGAGCCGTCGGTGAGGTGCGGCCACTTGGTGCTGCTGAACGTGACGGCCTTGACGTCCCGGGTCTCGACGGCGGGGACCAGGTATCCGCTGCGGCGCGGCCGTTCGGGGAACGCCGTGACCGCGTAGGCGAGCGTGACGATCGCCATGCTCGCGTACTCGACGCGGCCGAGCTCGGCGGCGGCCGCCGGTGACTCCTCCCTGAGGAGGCGTGCCGTGGGCCGGGCGGGCACCGCGATGACGACGGCGTCGACCTCGAGGGACTCCGGGTCGCGGGCGGGGCCGATGGTGAGCCGCCAGCCGCCGGGTGTACGGCTCAGCTCGCGGACCATCGCCTCGGTGCGGACGATGCCGCCGAGTTCGGTGACCTTCGCGGCCAGCGCGCCGGGCAGCGCGCCCATCCCGTCGGCGAGCGTGGTGAACACCGGTCCGGGGTTCGCGGGCGCCGCCTCGATCACGGAGCGGGCCGCGGCGATCAGGGACCGGTGGCTCCGGGAGGCGACGGCCAGCCCGCCCATCGTGGCCTCGAAGGACAGCTCTTCGACACGACCGGCGTACACCCCGCCGAGCAGCGGCTCCACCAGGCGGTCCACCACCTCCCGGCCGACGCGCGCACCGACGAAGTCGGCCACCGAGAGGTCCTCACCCCGCGGCGTCTCGGGGCGGACCAGGTCGAGCGGCACCCTGGCCAGGCCGCCGGGCGAGAGCACCTGGGAGCGGGCGAGGGCGACCAGGTCGGCGGGGACGCCCATGACCTGGCCGGCGGGCATCGGGTGAAGGGCTCCGCGGCTCCAGATGGCCGCCGACGTGGTGCCGGGGAACGCCAGCCGGTCGCCCAGCCCGAGCTCGCGCACGAGCTCCAGGCCCTCCGGGCGCCGGGCCAGCATCGCCTCGGCCCCCTCGTCCACGGAGACACCGGCGATCTCGCTCACCCTGAGCTTGCCCCCGACGTCCGCGGTGCCCTCCAGGAGGGTGACGCGGGCTCCGTTCTTCGCCAGCTCATGCGCCGCGGTCAGCCCGGCGACACCGCCACCGATGACGGCGACGTGCCCGCGATGTGACTGATCGGTCATGCCTCAACGATGGCAGACGTTCCGGGCGACCCGCGTTCGGGGTGACGGCACGTTTCGTGATCGCGGCGCGTCGGCATCGTGACGGGATCGCGACGACGCGCGGCGAACGGTTACGTGGGTCACAACATCCCTCTTACATGAGGGCTGGGCGTCGCCGCGCTGATCGGCCTGCCTACGGCCTGTGGCGGCGCCGGCGCCCGCGAGGGCCGGGACCGAGCGCCCAGGGTCGGTCTGGCCCCGGGCCGGAGGTCAGCGGGCCGAGGACTCCTCGTGCACGAGTTCGGTGAGACGGGCCAGGTTGTCGGGATCGGTGGTGGGCAGCACGCCGTGGCCGAGGTTGAAGACGTGCCCTTCGGCGGTACGGCCGCGAGCGAGTACGTCGCGGGTGCGCGCGGCGACGACGTCCCAAGGGGCGAACAGGATCGCCGGGTCGAGGTTGCCCTGCAGCGCCTTGCCGGGCCCGACGCGCAGGGCCGCCTCGTCGAGCGGCACGCGCCAGTCGACGCCGACGACGTCGGCACCGGCCTCGCCCATGAGTCCGAGGAGCTCGCCGGTCCCGACGCCGAAGTGGATGCGCGGCACGTCGTACGGCTCCAGCGCGGTGAAGATCTTGCGGCTGTGCGGCAGCACCGACGTCTGATAGTCCTCCGGGCCGACGCCACCCACCCACGAGTCGAACAGCTGGATGGCGCGCGCGCCCGCCTCGACCTGGATCTTCAGGTAGGTCGCGGCGATGTCGGCCAGCCGGTCGAGCAGCCGGGCCCACAGCTCGGGCTCGCCGTACATCATCGCCTTGGTCTTGTCGTGGGTCTTGGACGGGCCGCCCTCGATGAGGTACGACGCGAGCGTGAACGGGCCACCGGCGAACCCGATCAGCGGCGTGCCGCCGAGCTCGCCTGTGAGCGCGCCGACGGCCTCGGTCACGAAGGGAACGTCGCCGGGCTCCAGCGGACGCAGCCGGTCGACGTCGGCGGCGTCGCGGATCGGGTCGGCGATGACCGGGCCCACTCCGGGCTTGATGTCGAGGTCGATCCCGATCGCCTTGAGCGGCACGACGATGTCGCTGAAGAAGATCGCCGCGTCGACCGCGTAGCGGCGCACGGGCTGCATCGTGATCTCGACGATGAGGTCGGGCCGGGCGCACGCCTCGAGCATCGGGATGCCCGCCCGCGCCTCGCGGTACTCCGGCAGCGAGCGGCCCGCCTGGCGCATGAACCACACCGGGGTGTGCGGCACCGGCCGGCGGCGGCAGGCGAGCAGGAAGGCGCTCTCCTCGCGCGGCTCCGGCTCGGCCGTCGGCGGCACGCTGTCTTGCGGCATGACAGTGCTCTCCTGTCTGGCTTCCCGCGAAGCGTTCTGGGCTTGAGGCACGCTCTGGATCGTCCCACGAAACCACGCGACGCCACGCACCACCCCGCAGAGCCGCGCCCCGCCCCGTTGGAACGGTCCCGGAGCGGGTCTCCGGTCCCGTACCATGAGGTCCCGACGCGGTCTGGCGACACAGACCGCGCGGGGGCCGGGCCCTACGTCCGTTATGAGAATCTTCGGGACACGCCGAGCGATGTCCCGCGATGGCGCCGGGGCGCATGCGAACGTGTGAACGCTCCCCTTGCCGAATCGAGGGAGGTCACCGAGATGGCCCTCACACGTCATTGTTCCGCCTGTGGCGGCGAACGCCGCTTCGAGCAGCCGCCGTGCGCGGACGGCCACGGCGCGGACTGCCCCGAGTGGGCGTGCGTGGAATGCGGCATGGCGATCGTGATCGGCGACGCGCCCGAGACCCCTGTCACCGTCCGGTCCGAGGCAGCCTGAGGCTCTCTGTGCATATGCTTCCGTCAATTCCTTCCGAGGCGTGCCCGGTGAATCGGCCGTACGTCCGATGACCGCCCCGAGCGACCCCGCGCCCGGACCGTTCCAACGTGCGCTCGAGACGTTGCGCGCCGTGGTCGACGCCGAGCCCGCGCGGCCGGAGCTCCTGATCGAGGACATGCCCGCCCCGCAACGGCTGGCGCCGTACGCCGCGGCGATCATGGCGACGGTGTACCGGGAGGACGACACGGAGCTCGCCGTCGGCCGCCTGATCGTCCTGTACGACCCCGACGGGCAGCGCGGATGGGAGGGGGACTTCCGGCTGGTCGCCTACGTACGGGCCGAGCTGGAGCCGGAGATCGCGGCGGACCCGCTGATCGGCCCGGTCGGATGGAGCTGGCTGACCGAGGCGCTGGACGGGCACCGGGCGGGTTACAAGGCCGCGTCGGGCACGATCACCCGCGCGGTGTCGGAGAGCTTCGGCGACAAGGACGCCGATCCGGCGACGACCGAGCTGGAGCTTCGCGCCTCATGGTCACCGACAAGTGATGATATTGCTGGGCATATCACTGCATGGTGCGATGTTCTATGTCAGGCGGCCGGCTTGCCGCCCGCGGGAGTGACCTCACTGCCGAGTCCAGGAGCTTGAACACATACGGTAGGCGCGTGGAAGTGTCGGAAGCAGAAGTCGTACCCCTCCTCGAACCACGGGAGGGCATCCCTCCGGTCCTCGAGACGCCGGCGGCGCTCCAGGACGCCGTCGAACGCCTGGCCGCCGGGGAGGGCCCCGTGGCGGTGGACGCCGAGCGCGCGTCCGGTTACCGCTATGGCCAGCGGGCCTACCTGGTGCAGCTGCGCCGCCGGGGCGCCGGCACGTTCCTGATCGACCCGGTGCCGTGCTCCGACCTGTCCGCGCTGGACGCCGCCCTGGCCGACACCGAGATGGTGCTGCACGCCGCCAGCCAGGACCTGCCGTGCCTGGCCGAGCTCGGGCTGGTGCCGCGACGCCTGTTCGACACCGAGCTGGCCGGCCGGCTGCTCGGCTACCCCCGCGTCGGCCTGGGCACCATGGTCGAGACCGTTCTCGGCTTCACGCTGGAGAAGGGCCATTCCGCGGCCGACTGGTCCAGCCGGCCGCTGCCCGCCGACTGGCTCCGCTACGCCGCGCTCGACGTCGAGCTCCTGGTGGAGCTGCGCGACGCGCTGCACCGCGAGCTCGAGGAGGCGGGCAAGCTCGGGTGGGCGGACGAGGAGTTCGCCGCGATCCTCGCCACGCCCCCGAAGGAGCCCCGCCAGGACCCCTGGCGCCGCACCTCCGGCATCCACCGCCTGCGCAGCCGCCGCAGTCTCGCCGTCGTCCGCGAGCTGTGGACCGCCCGCGACCGGATCGCCCGTGACCGCGACCTGTCGCCCGGCCGCGTTCTGCCGGACGCCGCGATCGTCGAGGCGGCGCTCGAGCTCCCCCGCACTCCGGACGACCTGGCCGCGCTGTCGACGTTCCGCGGGCGCAACACCCGACGGCACGCTCCGGCCTGGTTCCGGGCCGTGCAGCGGGGCCGCACCCTCCCGGACACCTCCCTGCCTGAGCACAGCGTCCCCGGGGACGGGCCTCCGCCGGCCCACCGCTGGGCCGAACGCGACCCGGCGGCCGCCGAACGACTCAGCGCCCTGCGGGCCGTGGTCGCCGCCCTCGCCGACGAGCACACCCTGCCCACGGAGAACCTCCTTCAGCCCGACACCGTCCGGCGGCTCGCCTGGGACCCGCCGGAGCAGGTGACGCCCGAGTCGATCGGTGTCGTGATCACCGCCCTCGGCGCGCGGTCCTGGCAGGTCGAACTGACGGCCACGCCCATCGCCAAGGCGCTGTGCCGGCTGGCCGCCAAGCGCGAGGTCTGATCGGCGGGCCTTGAACTCCGATCAGATCGTCACCCGCCGTCTCGTCCTGCGGCGGCTGGAGCGCGGCCCCGCAGACGCCCTCGCCCGGGGCGACTTCTCCGGAATGGTCCTCGCCAATGGGTGGCCGACGGACGAGACCGCGATGTTCGCCCACCGGGCGGCCGCCGACCCCGAGGCCCTCACCTGGCTGGTCGAGCATCAGGGCTCGGTGATCGGGGAATGCGGGATCAAGTACGGGCCGGGTGCCGACGGGGCGGTCGAGATCGGCTATGGACTCGGTGGTCCCTGGCGGTCGCGGGGGTACGGCACGGAGGCGATCCGCGGGCTCCTCGAATGGCTCGGAGGGCCGGCGGCCTACCGGCGGGTGATCGCCGAGGTCCACGAGGGCAACGTCCCGTCCCGGCGGCTCCTGGAGCGGCTCGGGTTCTCCGTCGACGTTCTCGCGCCGCCTTACGTCTGGTACGCCCGCGTTCTTCGATAGACGCGCCCGCCGACCCGGACGAGCGGCGCACGGCGGCCTGAGTTCCCCTGGGGGTCGGAGCCGGCCGCCATGCCCGTCCGACATGCCCGTCCGACATGCCCGGCCTGTGCCGTCCGCGCGGCGACGGCGCGTCCGGCGGAACCGTTCGGCGCCGGTCAGAGCAGGACGAACGACAGCCCGCGGGCCTTGAGCTTCGGGAGGACCTGTCCCAGGGCCTTGATGGTCTCGGAGCGGTCGCCTCCGCCGTCATGGCACAGGAGGATGTCCCCGCCTTTGGCGGCCAGCATGCTTTTCTTGATGTGGCGGGTGCCCGGCCGGGACCAGTCACGCGGGTCGATGTCCCAGTCGATCGGCAGCATGCCGTGCCGGGCCGCCGAGCCGAACACCGCGCGCGACCACGCCCCGCCGGGCGAGCGGAAGAACTTCGGCACGACCCCGGTGGCGTCGCAGATGCGGTCGTGCGCCTCGGTGATCTCCCTGTCGACCTGCCGGGACGACATCGAGGCGATTCCCAGCGGGTGGTTCATCGTGTGGTTGCAGAGCTGGTGGCCCTCCGCGACGATCCGCTGCGCCAGCTTGGGGTACTGCTTCACCTGGATCCCGATGAGCGAGAACGTCGCCTTCACGTCGTGCTCGGCCAGCAGGTCGAGCATCTTCGGCGTCCACTCCGGCTGCGGCCCGTCGTCGATGGTCAGCGAGATCGCGTTGGGCGGCGCGTCCGGAAGGACGTCGTGGACCCTGTGGACGGCCTCCTTGCGGCGCGGCAGTGGCGTCGGCGACGGAGGAGCGGGCGTAGGGGTGGGTGTGGGCGACGGGGAGGTGTTCTGGGTCGGGATGACGGCACGGCCCCGCGCGAGAGGGTGCGGGGCCCCGGCCGACGCCCCCTTCACCCTGTCTCCGGCGAGGAGGAGGGCGGCGCTCGCGGCACCGAGGGCGAGCATCCGACGGCGAGTCATCACGTCCCGAAACTCCACGTGTCAAACGGTATGCCCTTACCGCGCTTCCGACGGACGTACGTGATCGGATCGAAACAGAGGAGCCGGTACC
This sequence comes from Actinoallomurus purpureus, assembly GCF_024055795.1. Taxonomy (GTDB): domain Bacteria; phylum Actinomycetota; class Actinomycetes; order Streptosporangiales; family Streptosporangiaceae; genus Actinoallomurus; species Actinoallomurus purpureus. The sequence goes on from NZ_JAMXMY010000021.1 coordinate 96,363, forward strand.
GGAAACGTGACTCATCCGACACGGTAAACGGGCTTTGAGTGACATTCCGGTCTTGCGTTCCCAGCCTCCCTCCCCCACACTCGGGTTAGGTTAGGTTAGGTTAGGTTGCCCTAACACCCCCGTTCGTTCGAAGGAGCGCGTCCCCTTGTTGCTCGGCAACTTCCTCATCGGCCTGCGCGAAGGGCTGGAAGCATCGCTGGTAGTCAGCATCCTTATCGCGTACCTGGTGAAGTCGGGCAACCGGCGGGCGCTCACTCCGGTCTGGGCCGGCATCGGCACGGCGATCGGAATCAGCGTGACGTTCTGCGTCCTGCTGAGCGTCGCCTCGGGCGAGATGCAGTTCAAGACCCAGGAGACCTTCGGCGGAACACTGTCGATCGTCGCGGTCGGCCTGGTGACGTGGATGGTCTTCTGGATGCGCCGGGCCGCACGGTTCATGAAGGCCGAGCTCGAGGGCAAGATCGAGGGGGCGCTGTCCCTGGGCACCGGCGCGCTGTTCGCCGTGGCGCTGCTGGCGGTCGGCCGGGAGGGCCTGGAGACGGCCCTCTTCCTGTGGACCAACATCAACGCCGCCCAGAGCAGCACCGAGCCGATCATCGGCGCGGTGCTCGGCCTGATCACCGCCGCCCTGCTGGGCTATCTCCTCTACCGCGGCGGACTGAAGCTCAACCTGAAGCGCTTCTTCACGATCACCGGCGTCGCGCTCATCGTCGTGGCCGCCGGCGTCTTCGGTTACGGCTTCCACGACCTGCAGGAGGCGGGAATCCTGCCCGGGCTGAAGTCGTACGCGTTCCAGCCGCACTCCTGGTTCCAGGGCATGGGCACCCCTGGTCAGTGGCTGCAGACCGCGCTTCAGGGCGTCTTCAACCTGACACCTCAGGTGACCACGGTCCAGGCGGTCATGTGGGTGCTCTACCTCGTGCCGGTCATGATCCTCTTCCTGCGCCCGGCCAAGCCGGCCGCTCCCAAGCCGCAGCGGCAGCCGGCGCCCGCCCGCGGCTGACCGCCCTCCGTCGATGGTCGCGCTTCTCTGACTCGGCCCCCTCTCCTGCACGCCCCCGGCCGTCCGGCCGGGGGCTTTCGCGCATCCGGGCGAAGATATCTCTTGACGCGAGAGATGCTCTAGGATCAAGATGCTCTCAAAGAGAGATAATGGTCTCGAACGGACGGGGGTCTCGTGATGCGTGTACTGATCGTGGGCGGTGGCGTGGCGGGCGCGGTGGCCGGAATCGCCGCGAAGAAGGCGGGCCTGGACCCGGTGATCTACGAGGCCTACGAGCACAGCTCCGGCCTGGCGCACGGCGTCTACCTGACCGTGGCGGTGAACGGCCTGGACGCGCTCCGGGCGGTCGACGCCGACAAGGTCGTCACCTCGGCCGGATTCCCGTCCAGCCACATGTGCTTCCTCAGCGGCACGGGCAAGCGGCTCGGCGCGATGCCCATCGGACCCGCCCTGGCCGACGGCACGGTCACCCACACCATCCGGCGCGCAGATCTGTACGACGGCCTGTACGAGGAGGCCGCACGCCGGGGAGTGCCGATCGAGCACGGCAAGCGCCTGGTCGGGGCCGAGACGGTCGGCGGGCGCGTGGTGGCGCACTTCGCCGACGGCGGCACCGCCGAGGGGGACCTCCTGGTCGGCGCCGACGGCGTGCACTCGGCCACCCGCTCCATCATCGATCCGGCCAACCCGGCCCCCCGCTACACCGGCCTGGGCAACACCGGCGCCTTCACCCGCGGCGCCGGCATCGACGCCGGCATCGACGCCGACCCGGGCGACTACATGATGATCTGGGGAAGGAACTGCTTCTTCGGCTACACCGTGAGCCCCGACGGCGAGATCTGGTGGTTCGCCAATCCGCCCCGGGCGACCGAGCGGTCGCGCGAGGAGCTGCGCGATCTGACGACCGAACGCCTCCGCGAGGAGCTCGTCGGCCTCCTGTCGGCGGACCGGACGCCGGGGGCGCGCATCGTCCGCGCCACGTCCGGGGACTTCCCGCTGACCAACCAGTACGACCTGCCGAACGTGCCCACGTGGCACGGCGACCGGATGGTCGTCATCGGCGACGCCGCCCACGCCGTCTCCCCCGCCTCGGGACAGGGCGCCTCCCTGGCGGCCGAGGACGCCGTCACGCTCGCCCGGTGCCTGCGCGACGTCCCGGACGTCCCCCGCGCGCTGGCGGCCTATGAGGCACTGCGACGCGAGCGCGTGGAGCGGGTGGTGGCCTGGGGATCCGGGATGAACAACACCAAGAAGCAGGGTCTGACCGGCCGCGTCCTCCGGGACGTGGCCCTCCCGCTCATCCTCCGGAACGCCGGCGGCCCCAAGGCGATGGCGAAGATGGCCTGGCTGTTCGAGCACCACATCGACTGGGAGGGACCGGTCTCGTTCTGACCTTCCCAAGGCCGGGGCGACCCCGGGTTACCCGCCAGTCGTTACTGACGAGTAACCTAAGGGTAGGAGTACCCAGGAGTGCTCCGCAGGCTCTGTCAGAAGGAGAACCGACCGTGCCCCGTACCGCACGTGACGTGGTCTTCGTCGACGGCGTTCGCACGCCGTTCGGCAAGGCGGGCCCCAAGGGGCTCTACGCCGAGACCCGCGCCGATGATCTCATCGTCAGGGTGATCCGCGAGTTGCGGAGGCGCAACCCCTCCCTACCTGCCGACCGCGTCGACGAGGTCGCGATCGCCGCGACCACCCAGACCGGCGACCAGGGCCTCACCATCGGCCGCTCGGCCGCCGTGCTCGCCGGGCTGCCCAAGAGCGTCCCCGGATACGCCATCGACCGGATGTGCGCCGGCGCGATGACCGCCGTCACGACCGTGGCCGGCGGCATCGCGTTCGGCGCGTACGACGTCGCCATCGCCGGTGGCGTCGAGCACATGGGCCGCCACCCGATGGGCGAGGGCGTCGACCCGAACCCGCGGTTCCTCGCCGAGAAGCTCGTCGACCCCTCGGCCCTGGTCATGGGGTCGACCGCGGAGAACCTGCACGACCGGTTCCCGCACATCACCCGCGAGCGCGCCGACGCGTACGCCCTGCGCAGCCAGCAGAAGGTCGCCGCCGCCTACGAGGCCGGCAGGATCCAGCCCGACCTCGTGCCGATGGCGATCCGCTCGCAGGAGAAGGGCTACGGCCTGGCGACCCGTGACGAGCCGCCGCGCCCCGAGACGACCCTGGAGGGGCTGGCCGGCCTGAAAACGCCGTTCCGGCCGCACGGCCACGTGACCGCGGGCAACGCCGCGGGCCTCAACGACGGCGCCACCGGCTGCATCGTCGCGGCCGAGGACGTCGCCGCCGAGTTGGGCCTGCCGGTCCGGATGCGGCTGGTCGACTACGCCTTCGCGGGCGTCGAGCCGGAGGTCATGGGCGTCGGCCCGGTGCCGGCCACCGAGAAGCTCCTGGCCCGCAACTCCCTGACGATGGACGGCATCGGCCTGATCGAGATCAACGAGGCGTTCGCCGTGCAGGTGATCGCCTTCCTCGACCACTTCAAGATCGCCGATGACGACGCGCGGGTGAACCCCTGGGGCGGCGCCATCGCGCTGGGCCACCCCCTCGCCTCGTCCGGCGTCCGGCTGATGATGCAGCTGGCCCGCCAGTTCGCCGAGCGGCCCGACGTCCGCTTCGGCCTGACGACCATGTGCGTCGGCATGGGCATGGGCGGGACGGTCCTGTGGGAGAACCCGAGCTTCGAGGGGGGCAAGTGAGCACTGTCGAGACCTGGCGTTCGCTGCTGGACGGCGACGGCCCGAGCCACGACGAGGTCGTGACGCACGCGCACGTACGCGACGTCGAGCTGCCGTACGGCGCGGGCACCATGGCGCTGATCACGCTCAACAACGGCTTCGACCACACCAAGCCGAACACCTTCGGCCCGCGCGGCCTGCTGGAGCTGAACGACGCCCTCGACCAGGTGGCGGCGCGCGACGACGTCGCGGCGGTCGGCGTCACCGGCAAGCCGTTCATCTTCGCGGTCGGCGCGGACCTGAAGGGCGTGTCGGCGCTGGCCGGCTCCGAGCAGGCCGCGCTCGTCGCGCGGCTGGGACACGACGTGTTCCGGCGGCTCGGCGAGCTGCCGGTGCCGTCGTTCGGGTTCGTCAACGGCGCCGCGATGGGGGGCGGCGTCGAGGTGGCGCTGCACTGCGCGTACCGGACGATCTCCTCCGGCGTGCCCGCGCTGGCCCTTCCCGAGTGCTTCCTGGGCCTGGTGCCCGGCTGGGGCGGGACATACCTGCTGCCCCGCCTGATCGGCGCGGAGAAGGCCCTCAAGGTCATCATCGAGAACCCCCTCAACCAGAACAAGATGCTGCGCGGGCCGCAGGCGTTCGAGCTGGGCATCGCGGACGCGATGTTCGAGCCGGCGGACTTCCTGGAAGAGTCGCTGCGCTGGGCCGCCCGCGTGCTGACCGGCGAGGTGACGGTCGAGCGCGCCGAGGTCGACACCGGCAAGGCCTGGGACGACGCCGTCGCGCAGGCCCGGTGGTTCGCCGAGGGCAAGCTGCACGGCGCCGCCCCGGCGCCGCTGCGGGCGCTGGACCTCGTGGCGGCGGCCAAGGACCGCACCCGCGACGAGGGCTTCGCCGCCGAGGACGACGCCCTCGCCGACCTGATCATGAGCCCGGAGCTGCAGGCCGGCCTGTACTCCTTCGACCTGGTGCAGAAGCGCGCCAAGCGGCCCGCCGGCGCGCCCGACAAGGCCCTCGCACGGCCGGTGACGAAGGTCGGCGTGGTCGGCGCCGGGCTGATGGCCGCACAGCTCGCCCTGCTGTTCGCGCGGCGGCTGAACGTCCCGGTCGTCCTGACCGACCTCGACCAGGAGCGCCTCGACAAGGGCGTGGGCCACGTCCACGGTGAGATCGACAAGCTGCTCGGCAAGGGCCGCGTCTCGGCTGACGAGGCGTCGCGGCTCAAGGGCCTGGTCTCGGGCTCGCTGACCAAGGACGCCTTCGCCGACGCCGACTTCGTGATCGAGGCCGTCTTCGAGGAGATGGGCGTCAAGCAGAAGGTCTTCGCCGAGGTCGAGGCGGTCGTCTCCCCCGAGTGCGTGCTGGCCACCAACACCTCGTCGCTGTCGGTGACCGAGATGGCGGCGAAGCTGAAGCACCCCGAGCGGGTCGTCGGCTTCCACTTCTTCAACCCGGTCGCGGTGCTGCCCCTCCTGGAGATCGTCCGGGGCGAGCGGACCGACGACGCCTCGCTGGCCACGGCGTTCGCCACCGGCAAGGCGCTGAAGAAGTCGTGCGTGCTGGTCAAGGACGCGCCGGCGTTCGTGGTCAACCGCATCCTGCTCCGGCTGCAGGCGGAGATCCTCAAGGCGGTGGAGGAGGGCACACCCATCGAGGCCGTCGAACGGTCGACCGGGCCGCTCGGCCTGCCGATGCCGCCGTTCGTGCTGATGGGCCTGGTCGGTCCGGCCATCGCGCTGCACGTCGGAGAGACGCTGCACGCGGCGTTCCCCGACCGGTTCCCGCTCTCGGAGGGCCTGGCCAAGCTCGTCGCGGCGGGCAAGCCCGGCGTCTACCGGCCCGACTTCACCCTCGACCCCGAGGCGGTCGCGCTGTTCGAGGGCGGCACGTCGCCGTCCAGCGAGGAACAGGTCCTGGCCCGGGCGCTCGACGCGCTCGCCCAGGAGATCAGGATCATGCTGGACGAGGGCGTCGTCGCGGCGCCCGAGGACATCGACCTGTGCCTGATCCTCGGTGCCGGCTGGCCGTTCCATCTCGGCGGGATCACGCCGTACCTCGACCGCACCGGCATCGCCGAGAAGGTCGGCGGAGCGCGCTTCCACTCCTGAGGTCCGATCGGCACAAGGGCGCCCCGGCACACCGTGCCAGGGCGCCCTTGGTTCTGCTCAGGCCTTGTACATCTTGATCCAGTCGACCTGCATGGTGGCGCCGGTGTGGGCCTTGCTGTCACCGGGGAACCAGTCGAGCTGGATCGTCGGCGCGAGCGTCCCGCGCGGGATCGCGGTGCTCTTGGTGCTGTGGAACCACCGCTTGCCGTCGAGGTACCCGTTCACCTGCGTGGACGTGACCTCCACCGCGAAGGTGTGCCACTTGGTCAGGTCGACCCTGACGTTCGACTGCAGCTGCTGGTTGTTCCCGTAGTGCAGGAAGAAGTTGGCGTTGTTGCGCGCGGGGGCCTTGATGACCTCCATGTAGTCGACCTCCGCGGGCTTGCTCTCCCCCCACAGCAGCAGGACGGGGTGGTAGCAGCCGCAGCCGCGGGTCGAGCGGACGCGGGTCTCCCAGCGGCCGTACTTCCGGATGCCCTTGTGCCAGGCGATGCCCTCGGACCAGCCGTTGGCCAGGCCGGTGATCGTGAGGACGCCGTTCTTGACCTTGGCCTGCTGCGGGCGCCGCTTGGTCTTCTCGCCGCCCGGCTTGTTCTTACCCGGGTCCTCGTACAGCTCCCAGTCCTTCTTGTTGACGGCCTTGCCGGAGAAGTTCTCCGTGCGGAGCGGCTTGCCCCACTTGTAGCCGGCGGCGGCGGTGCCGGCCTGCCCGGTGACGGTCGCGTCCGCGGCGGCTCCCGGTGCGCCGGCGGTGCTCGCATTACCGACCCGGGCGGCATTCGGGGACGAACCGCCGGTGACCGCGATACCGGTGACGACCGCTCCGACGGCGACGGCGGTCCCGGCCGCGCAGACGGCGAGACGACGAGAATGGCGCATGGGCAGACTCCTTCGGGGGGCGTACAGGACACGGCGAGGGCCGTACAGCCGCTCCCCCCGAAGCCGACGCAGATCTTACGGGCGGCCCCGGCGCGTGTCGGGGGTTTCGTGGAGAGTCGAACCCCTCGCGGACCAGGTTGGGGCCCCGGTCCCCATGCGGGGAGGGCCCGGAGTCCCGGTGCGCGGTGGAGTCAGGAGGGGCGGGAGCGGCAGGCCCGGCGGAGGGCGTCCCAGTCGGCGAGCTTGACCCGCTCGCCGCGGGCGAGCGTACGGGCCAGCGTGATCTCCTCGGCGTCGATACCGAGCCAGTCGTCGTACGTCACCGCGCGGACGTTCCGCGCCTCCAGCAGCGTCTCGATCGACGGATGATCGCGGACCCTGCCGTCCAGGTCGGCGAGCAGCGCGCGTACGGTCTCGGCGGCGTCGGCCTTGTTGGTGCCGATCACCCCGGTGGGACCCCGCTTGAGCCAGCCGGCGACGTACTCCCCCGGCCGCGGCCGGCCGTCCTCGCCGAGCACCCGCCCCGCGTCGTTCGGCACGACGGAGGCCCGCCGGTCGAACGGCACGCCCGGCAGGGGCACGCTCTGGTAGCCGACCGAACGCAGCACCATTCCGACCGGCAGGGTCACGTACGCGCCGGTGCCGACGACCCGGCCCTCGGCGTTCAGCGTCGTGTGCTCCAGGCGCAGGCCCTCGACGCGCTCGGTGCCGAGGATCTCCACAGGCCGCAGCCAGAACCGCAGGTCCAGCCGGCGCGGGCGGCCCTCGACCGGGCGCCCGGTCCACTCGCGCATCACCGCGACGTTGCCGCGCACGTGCCGGTCGGACTCCGCGAGCGCGGCGCTCGCCGGGTCGAGGTCCATGTCCGCGGGCAGGACGTGCACCTCGGTGTGCGGCAGCGCGCCCAGCTCGCGCAGCTCCTTGGTGGTGAACTTGGCCTGGGCGGGCCCCCGCCTGCCGATCATGTGGATGTGGCGCACCCCGCTGCCGCCGAGCAGGTCGAGCACCGCCTCGGGCACGTCCGTGGCGCGCAGCTCGTCGGCGGTCTTGGCGAGGATCCGGGCGACGTCCACGGCGACGTTGCCGACCCCGATCACCGCGACCTCCTCGGCGGACAGGTCGACGTCGAGCCCGGAGGCGTCGGGGTGGCCGCAGTACCAGTTGACGAAGTCGGTGGCGGCGACGCTGCCGGGCAGCTCCTCCCCCGGCACGCCGAGGTGCCGGTCGACCATGGCACCGGTGGCGTAGATCACCGCGTCGTAGCAGGCGAGCAGGTCGTCCCGCGTGACGTCGCCGCCGAACTCCACGCCACCGAGGAAGCGCACTCCGGGGTGCTCCAGCACCCGCTGGAGGTAGCGGCCGATGGATTTGATCGACGTGTGGTCCGGGGCGACGCCGTACCGTACGAGGCCGTACGGCGTCGGCAGCCGGTCGAAGACGTCGACCAGTACGTTCCCGTCCGCCTGCTTCATCAGGGCCTCGGCGGCGTAGATGCCCGCCGGCCCGGACCCGATGACCGCGACGCGGAGGGGATGTGTGTCCGCCACACCGTCATTGTGCGCACAAAGGGCGCGGGGACGTCAGGATCGGCGGGGCCACATCACCGGGATTCGACCGACGATTTACCCGCCCGGCTGTGGCGGTGGCCGTACGTGAAGTAGATGACGAAGCCGATGAGCATCCAGACCACGAACCGGATCCACGTCTCGGCCGGCAGGTTCAGCATGAGGTACACGCAGGCCAGGACGGAGAGGACCGGCACCACGGGCGACCACGGGACGCGGAACGTCCGCGGCAGGTCCGGCCGGGTCCGGCGCAGGATCACCACGCCGATCGAGACGACCACGAACGCGAAGAGGGTGCCGATGTTGACCAGGTCGGCCAGGGCCGACAGCGGGATGAGACCGGCGATGACCGCGACGATGACGCCGATGATGATCGTCATCCGGGCGGGCGTGCCGAACCGCGGGTGGACCTCGGCCAGCCACTGCGGCAGGAGCCCGTCGCGGCTCATCGCGAAGAACACCCGGCTCTGGCCGAGCAGGAGGATCAGCACGACGGTGGTCAGCCCGGCGAGCGCGCCGATGCTGATGAGCGTCGCGTATCCGGAGTGGCCGACCGCCTCGAACGCGTCGGCCAGCGGGGCGTCGATGCTCAGCTGCCGGTAGTTCTGCATTCCGACGACGACGAGGGAGACGGCGACGTACAGCGTGGTGCAGATGGCGAGCGAGGCGATGATCCCGACGGGCAGGTCGCGCTGCGGCTTTTTGGTCTCCTCGGCGGCGGTGGCGACGATGTCGAAGCCGATGAAGGCGAAGAAGACGATCGCGGCGCCCGCGAAGATGCCGGCCCAGCCGTACGTGGACGGGAGGTAGCCGAACAGGACCTGGACGAGCGGCTGCTTCGCGCCGTGCAACTCCGGCGTGGAGACGGCCTTCGGGACGAACGGGTGGTAGTTCGCGCCCTTGATGAAGAACAGTCCGGCGACGATCACGAACAGCACCACCACGAGCTTGATCGACACGATGACGGCGTTCACCCGGGAGGAGATCTTCACGCCGAGGATCAGGATCCCGGTCACGATGAGCACGATCAGCGCCGCCGGGATGTTGAAGGTCGCGTGCTCACCCGCGACGGACGAGGGCAGATCCCAGCCGAGGTCGCCGAGCAGCGTCCTGCCATAGCCGGACCAGCCCACCGCCACGGTCGCCGCCGCGAGGGCCAGCTCCAGGACGAGGTCCCAGCCGATGATCCAGGCGGGCAGCTCGCCGAGCGTCGCGAACGAGAAGGTGTACGCGGAGCCCGCCACCGGCACGGTGGAGGCGAACTCCGCGTAGCACAGCGCGGCGAGCGCGCAGGCGATGCCCGCGGCGACGAAGGACAGCGCGACCGCGGGTCCGGCCTTCTCCTTGGCGACCTCGCCGGTGAGCACGAAGATGCCCGTGCCGATGATCACGCCGACGCCGAAGACGGTCAGATCGAGTGCGCTGAGCTCCCGCCGTAGTCGGTGACCGGGCTCGTCCGTGTCCTGAATGGACTGCTCGACCGATTTAGTGCGGAAGACACTCATCCGACTCCCCCTACAACGTATGGGCCTCCTCTACCCAGCGCTCACAAAAATAACGGGCTCTGAAATCTCAGGACTCAGTGGGTTCGAGCACTTCGTCCCTGGCGGTGGCCGCCGTGATGTCCCGGGCCAGCCCCTGCGGGGTCAGCCCGATGTCGGTGAGGATCTGCGCGCGCTTGGCGTGGTCCAGGAAGCGGTCCGGGATGCCGAACGTACGGACCGGCACGTCGACGTCGGCGTCGCGCAGCGCCCGCGCCACCGCGTCGCCCACGCCGCCGACCCGGCTGTTGTCCTCGACCACCGCGACGAGCCGGTGACCGGCCGCCAGCTTGGGCAGCTCCGGGTCCAGCGGCCTGACCCAGCGGGGGTCCACGACCGTGACGCCGATCCCGTGCGCGTCGATGATCCGGGCCGCCTCGACGGCCACGCCCGCCATCGGGCCCGCCGCGACGATCAGCACGTCACGCTCGCCCGACCGAACGAGGACGTCCATCCCGCCGACCCGGTCGATCGCCGCGACGTCCTCGGCGACCGGTCCCTTCGGGTACCGGACGGCCGTCGGCCCGTCGCCGACGTCGACGGCCTCGCGCAGCAGCTCCGCCAGCCGGGTCTCGTCGCGGGGCGCGGCGACCCGCAGCCCCGGCACCACCTGCAGGATCGACATGTCCCACATGCCGTTGTGGCTCGGCCCGTCGTCGCCCGTGACGCCGGCCCGGTCGAGGACCACGGTGACCGGCAGCCGGTGCAGCGCGACGTCCATGAGCAGCTGGTCGAACGCGCGGTTCAGGAACGTGGCGTACACCGCGACCACCGGGTGCATCCCGCCCAGGGCCAGGCCCGCCGCCGACGTCACCGCGTGCTGCTCGGCGATCCCGACGTCGTACGTGCGGTCCGGGTACGCCTCGGCGAACGCGGCCAGGCCGGTGGGGTGCAGCATCGCCGCCGTGATGGCCACCACGTCGGGGCGCTCGGCGCCCACGGCCACCAGCTCCTCGCTGAACACCTTGGTCCAGGTACGCGAGCTCTTGGCCAGCTTCCGCCCGGTGGCCGCGTCGAAAAGGCCGGGGGCGTGGAAGGCCTCCTCCTCGTCGTTCTCGGCGGGCGCGTAGCCGAAGCCCTTGCGGGTCATGCAGTGCACGATCACCGGCTCGCCGAAGTCCTTGGCCTTGCGCAGCGCGTGCTCCACGGCCTCCTCGTCGTGGCCGTCGATCGGCCCGAGGTACTTCAGGCCCAGATCCTCGAACATGGCCTGCGGCTGCAGGATGTCCTTGATCCCCTTCTTGATGCCGTGCAGCGCCTCGTACGCCATCGGCCCCACCACCGGGGTGCGGGGCACGGTGCGCTTGATGAGGTCCAGGGCGTGCTCGTACCCCCGCGTCATCCGCAGGTCCGCGAGGTGGCTGGCCAGCCCGCCGATCGTCGGGGAGTACGACCGGCCGTTGTCGTTGACCACGATCACGACCTTGCGGTCCCGCCCGGCCGCGATGTTGTTCAGCGCCTCCCAGGCCATGCCGCCGGTCAGCGCGCCGTCGCCGATGAAGGCCACCACGAACCGGTCGCCCTCGCCGCGCAGCTGGTACGCCTTGGCCAGCCCGTCGGCGTACGACAGGGCGGTGGAGGCATGGGAGTTCTCGATCACGTCGTGCTCGGACTCGGCCTGGCTCGGATAGCCGGACAGGCCGCCCGCCTGCCGCAGCGTGCCGAAGTCCTGCCGCCCGGTCAGCAGCTTGTGCACGTACGCCTGGTGGCCCGTGTCGAACAGGACGCGGTCGTGCGGCGAGTCGAAGACGCGGTGCAGGGCGATGGTGAGCTCGACCACTCCGAGGTTGGGGCCGAGGTGACCGCCGTTCTTCGACGTCGACACCGCGGTGACGAGGAAATCTCGTATCTCGCCGGCGAGCTGCGGAAGCTGCTCCGGAGCCAGGCGCTTGAGGTCCTCGGGCCCTCGGATCGACTCAAGAAGGGTCACGCGGGTCATCTCCTCATTTTTTCTGCGGATGCTGATTTTAGTGGCCGCTCGACCATGAGACGCCGAGCCCCTGTGCCGAGTTCACGTGGCGCAGCGTAGCGATCGGATATAAAGGCAGTGATGGATGATGAACGAATCGTGCTGCTGGGCGCCGACGGCCATGCCATCGGCACAGCCCCGAAGGCGTCGAGCCACCACCGCGCCACGCCCCTGCATCTGGCGTTCTCGTGTTACCTCGCGGATTCGGCGGGGCGCATCCTGATCACTCAACGAGCGCACGCGAAGCGAACGTTCCCGTCGGTGTGGACCAACAGCTGCTGCGGCCACCCCGCCCCCGGCGAGGGCCTGCGCGACGCCGTCCGCCGCCGGGTCCGCCTGGAGCTCGGCCTGGAGATCGAGAGCATGACGCTCATCCTCCCGGAGTTCCGCTACCGCGCGACCGCCGCCGACGGCATCGTGGAGAACGAACTGTGCCCGGTGGTCCGCGCCGTCGCCGTCGGCGACGTGCACCCCCACCCGGACGAGACCGCCGCGGCCGGCTGGCGGGACTGGGACACCTGCGTCGCCCTGGTGGACGACCCGTCCGCCTCTCCCTGGTACCGCGAGCAGATGGCCCAGCTCACGCCGCTGGGCAAGCCGGCCGACTGGCCCGCCGCACCCACCTCCCTCCTGCCACCCGCCATCGCCTGGTAGCCGCATCTCGCCATCCCCCGGTGGCCCTGGGAGCGGTGGGCCCGCGAGATCCTCCACAGCGCGTGATCGCCGAGGCTCTTCGTTGTCAGAGCACCGGAAACTCTCGATGGAAGCGCTCGCCCTCATGCCTCCCGCACCCTCCGGAACTCCTCCGCCAGGGCGGCCGGGGTGTAGTGCGCGTTGAGGCCCGACGGGTTCGGCAGGATCCACAGCGCCGCACCGGCGAACCTCTCCTCCTGCGGGCCGATCGCGACCTTCGGCCGTCCGAACGCCGTACGGAACGCGGTCACGCCGAGCACCGCGACGACCAGCGGGCGGTGCTCCGCCACGAACTTCTCCAGCAGCGCACCACCTTCCCGCAGTTCCTCGGCGGTCAGCTCGGCCGCCTGGGCGGTCGCGCGGGCGGCGAGGTTCGTGATCCCGGCGCCGAACGACGGCAGGAGGTGCTGCTCGCTCGGGTGCAGGAGCCGGTCGGTGAAGCCGGAGCGGTGCAGCGCGGGCCAGAACCGGTTGCCCGGCCGCGCGAAGTGCCATCCGGTCGCGGCGGAGTAGAGCCCTGGGTTGATCCCGCAGAACAGCACCCCGCCCGGCGGTGGCACGACGTCCGGGATCGTCCGATCCCGCGCGGCCTCCATATCGGCGGCGGTCGGTCGGCTCGTCACGATGGGACGATATCGCCCCCGCCGGCCCGGTCAGCGGACGACCTCGGCGAGGAACGAGCCGACCTGGTCGGCGAGCTCTTCCGGTGCCTCCTCCGCCATGTGGTGACCGCAGTCGAGGCCGCCGCCGCGCAGGTCGGTCGTCCACGGACGCCAGACGGCCAGCGGGTCGCCGTACAGCTCCTCCATGTCGTCCTTCGTCCCCCACAGCACCAGCGTCGGGCACGAGACCCGGCGGCCCCGGCCCGATCGGCGTCATCGTGGGCCCGGTCGACGCCCAGCCCGGCGCGGTAGTCCTCCATCACCGCGTGCACGGTCGCCGGGTCGTGGATGGCGTTCTGGTAGTCCGCCCACGCCTCGGGCTCCATGTGCTCATCGGTCGACGGCACCCTGCGTCCCCAGGCCCGCCGCTCGTCAAGTCCCGCCGACGGCACGACAGCACGACAGCACGACAGCACGACGGGACGTGACCCGTGGCCGCCGCAGAGGGACAAATGCCGTGTCTCGGCGGCGATTCTGTCGGCTGGGCGGGCGGAATGCTCGGTAAAGGACGTCAGCGGGACCTACGAAAAACGCCGGCGCCCCGCTCCCTAGCTCTGCTCATGGCCGAGGTCGGACAGGATCTCGGGGACGGCGCGAGGTGCCGACCCCCAGAAGGCGCTCGACGTCGGCCCTCTGCCTCCTCGACGCGGTCGGTGTTGTCGACTGCGGCGGACATCCGTTTCTCCCGATGAAATACAGGACGGGCCGCCCCGTGCACGCAAGACGGCCGACGGCGACGGCGACGGCGATCAGAAGTAGCGAGCGCTTGAGCGATATCAACTGTCGGTTGCCGCACGTTTACCCTCTGTATAGCATCACCACTGTGTCGTCGAGTGTCTACAGCGTCCGTCGACACATCCGTACACTACGAGCATGGGGACGGTGACCGTGAGAGTCAGCACAGACACGCGTGACCGCATCGCCGAGCTGGCGCGAGAGGCCGGCAGGCCTATGTCCGCCGTCATCGACGAAGCGATTCGCGACTACGAGCACAAAAAGTTCTTCGAAGACTTCAACCGGCAGGTTGCGGCGACCAGAGCGGACCCCCAGGCGTGGGCTGACTACCAAGCGGAGACGGCCGTCTTCGAGAAGGCCGCTGGCGACGGACTGGAAGCTCAGCAGGATGAACCCGCCGCCCAATGCGACTGAAGTGATCCGTTCAAAGAGCATGATCCGCACCTGAACACAGGGCGACTGCGCCATGCCGATCAGGTGATCGATCTGATCTACCATCACCTTGGCGCTCCCGACCGATCGCCGAAGCACGGACTCGTCGAGGACGAACATCGACATCGGCGGCTTCTCACGGGTGAGGATCGCTTGGCGTTCCATCCGTCCCGCGACACGGGCCTCTTGGATCTCCAGCAGCTCGTTGGGATCCATGACTGCCCGCGCATAGTCCTCAGTCTGCAAGAGACCTGGCACGACTTGAGTCGCGAAGCACCGGATACTGATGGCCTTCGCCTCCTATTGGACGAAACTCTCAAAACTCGGTCGCACAACACGGTGCTGCCCCGCACGGCGTATGGCACCGTAGATGCGATGGAAGAGGCCGTCGTCGCTCTCCCAGCCTTCGGTCTTGAAGTAGGTGTCCAGGTCGAAGGCCATCTGCTCGGGGACGGTCTTGTCGGTCTTCTCCAGCTTGTAGAGCCACTGAGGGGTGCAGCCGAGCGCCGCCGCGAGCTGATTCCTGGAGAGGCCCGCTCGCTGGCGCAGGCGGCACATCTCCCGGCCGAAGTGGTCGCGAAGAGCATCGAGGTCGGTTCCGTCCTGGCTGCTCGACATTTCCTACCCTCCGGCACCGGCCATCTGAGATGGACCGGATTGGTGAACAAGACCTATTTCAGAGGGTAATCGCAAAGTAACAATCTGTCAGGAACTTCGAGGTGATGGCCAGTGCGTTTCGACCGCGCATGTGGCATACCAGGCCGGGGCCAGCGACGCCCCCGGGACGCGAAAAGGGCCGCCCCGCTCCCTAGCTCTGCTCATGGCCGAGGTCGGACAGGACCTCGGGGACGGGGCGGAGGCGCCAGTCCCCTAGAAGGCGTCCGATATCGGCTCGTTCGAGCCGCTGGTCCCCAGCGAGATCGTCGGTGAATCCGTCCCTGCCGGTGGACAGGGCGATTCGAGTGAACGTTTCGGGGCCGGCTGGGTCGTGGTAGCTGAAGTCGCCGAAGTGGGCGATCCAGACGATGCGCTGGAGGTCGGCCGGAAAGATCTCTCGAAGAACGGGCAGGATCGCGTCGGCGACCTTGCCGAAGTCGGCGGTGATGCCCCTGTCGTCGGGATTGCTTTCGAGCTCCGACACCAGGACGGTCGCCTGCCGCACCTCAGAGAGGTACGCCGCGCGCACCAGGCAGTGGGCCGGGCCTAGACGGTGCCGCCAATGGACGATGCCGGTGAATCTCGGGGTGCTGTCGGGGGCGGTGGACATTCGTTCCTTCCGGGCGGCTCATGCAAACGGGCTGCCTCCCCTGGCGGGAGACGGCCCGTCGTCTCGTCGGACTTTGGCGCGTCCCCAACCTCACCGAGACACAACAGCTACCCGAGGGCCATTCAGCCCGAAGACTTCAGCTTCTCTGCGACGACATCGAGATCGGCGGCCATCTTCTTCCACCCGGAAAGTTCACTGACCGGACCGTGACGGTCCAGCCGCTGGAGCAACTGTCGTCGATGCTCGGTGAACCGCTTGGCAACACGTTCGCGACGCCGTCCGGTCGCCCCGGTGGCATTCAGGAGACTCAGCAAGAGCACCTGCTTAGGATCGGGACAGGTCTCTACCTTGCCTCGGGCAGGTAGGCCGAGACCTTCCCGACCTCGCGGATTGCCAGCGACCTGCCGGATCGCCATCTCATCGAGGAGTAGCCAAGCCTCCGTCATCCGTATCGGAATGACCAGGACGGCATGCGCCTGGACACCAGCGGCGTGCATCGCACCGAAGACCTCGGCTCTTCGAGCGTCATAGCCGTCCCTGTCAGCATCGCGATGAACGACGATCACGTCGACAGGGCTACCGAGCAACTCCATACCCGCCCGAAGCCGTGACTCCACGTCCTTGGGAACTTTCCGCAGGAGCGTAAAGTCCGGCTTGCTGAGCCGCACCGGTACACCGCGATCTACAAAGAGCGTTTCGACGATGTCCGCCAGCGGCAGATCAGACGTGCCCTCGGAGACGAAGAGACCGGTGTACAGACGGTTACTCATCCCGCGATCCCCAGAGGTAGCTGAAGCTGGGCTCCTGAAGGAGCCACCAAGTACGCGACCACATCCGCTTCAGAGAATGTCGGCCCTTCCGATGTCGCACGCCAGGAGCCTCTGAAGGGGACCAATGACAGGGCGGCGGTCACCGTTCCGTCCGACGCGCGGTAGGGCCGCGTTTCGGCCAGCAGTAGGTCAGCGGGAGAGCAGAGCTGGACCACACCAGGCGCGTGAGTGTTCACGAGAACCTGCCGAAACGGGTTCTCCGGCCCGGGAGCGTCGGAGGGGTCCACGGCCAGATCTTGTACGAGTTGGACCATGGCCCCCAGGTTGGCGGGATGTATACCATTTTCCGGTTCTTCCATACATATAAGGCCGGTGAACGTCGGATCTTCCAACAATACACAAAGAGCCAGGAAGCGCAGCGTTCCTTCCGACAAAGCCCGAGCAGGCAGGCGCAACCCGCTTCGCTCTTGCAAGAAAACCGTGAAAACCTCTCGAACCTGATCAGGTTCGACATTTAGGCTATCCACCCCGAGTCCGATCAGATCCGACAGCCGATCGGCCACCTGCGCATAGACCGCTTCGGGATCGGTAGGCCGCTCCCCGAACTCGCTTTCGTTCGCGATGCGATAAAGAGTCGAAGCAAGGTGTCGCCCATTCGTAGCCAACGACCGGGGGTCTCCAAAATTGTCCGGCGCCCGCAACGCGGACGGCTCCAGAGCCAGGCGCCGCCAACTTTGCATCTCCCGGCGGGCCGCCAAAATCGTCGGATAGTCATTCGTGGTCACCGTGCTGAGGACCGTACGACCGGCACGCGCCGCCGCCCGGGGTTGCGGGCGACCGAAACTCCCCCCGTCACCATGGACATTGATGACAGTCCCACTGTCCCGCAGCTCGGTCGAGAGGAACGCCCCACCTCGTCGTTGCCCCTGAACAACCGACGTACGGAATTTCTTGGCGCTGTGCGGGAATCTGAGATGCTTGGGCGCGTCACCACGAATGATATGACGTAGTTCTTCACGCTCCAGAGTCAGCCTGCCAACACTGTTCTCGCTTTCTGGCGCGGCATATCCAAGTTCTAGTTCATAGCGCAGGAACGTAGTCGTCGGATTAGCTGGAGCACCCAAATCGTCTTCGACCTCGGCGGGAACGATCATCTCAGCAGCAAGAGATATCTGCCGTTGATGATCCCTATATCCATCCCAGAACAGATCGCGCGGATCACCGCCGCGAAGACCGGATGCCCCACGCACTCGCTGGGATGCCTCGACCAGGGTGTCACTCGCCAGGTAGGAGAGAAACTCGATCGCGTCGAATACGTTCGATTTACCGACGCCGTTGGCGCCAGCTATGCACGTGAACGGCCCAAAATCAACCCGAACATCCAGCAGGTTCTTGAACCCGCTGATCTCCAACCTGGTCAACATGATGCCAGGTTACCGGCCGCGCACCTCTCAAGGCCGGATGGATTGCTCCAACACGGAAATGAACCCCCGGCCCCTCGACAGGTCCCACAATGCGTCCGGCACACCGATCCACCGTGGCGATGTTCGAGGGCCAGGTAGGAGATCGGCTCAATGTCGACGGGCCGCCTCCCCTGTCGGGAAGCGGCCCGTCGTCTCGCCGGGACCTATTTCTTCAGGAGGGAGCGCAGGACGTACTGCATGATGCCGCCGTGGCGGTAGTAGTCCGCCTCGCCCGGCGTGTCGATGCGGACGACCGCCTGGAACTCCTTGTCGCCGGCCTTGACCGTGACCTCGCGCGGCGTGTCGCCGCCGTTCAGCGCCTCGACACCGACGATGTCGAAGGTCTCCTGGCCGGTCAGACCGAGTGACCCGACCGACTCGCCGTCCCTGAACTGCAGCGGCAGGACGCCCATGCCGATCAGGTTGGAGCGGTGGATCCGCTCGAACGACTCGGCGATCACGGCGCGGACGCCGAGGAGGCTGGTCCCCTTGGCCGCCCAGTCACGTGAGGAGCCGGAGCCGTACTCCTTGCCGCCCAGCACGATCAGCGGGGTGTCCTCGGCGGCGTACGCCTGCGCGGCGTCGTAGATGGACAGCTGCTCGCCGTCCTTGACGGTGACGCCGCCCTCGGTGCCGGGGGCCAGGAGGTTGCGCAGCCGGATGTTGGCGAACGTGCCGCGGATCATCACCTCGTGGTTGCCGCGGCGGGAGCCGTACGAGTTGAAGTCCCGTCGCTCGACGCCGTGCTCGGTGAGGTACCTGCCCGCCGGGCTGTCCGGCTTGATGGCGCCGGCCGGGGAGATGTGGTCGGTGGTGACCGAGTCGCCGAGCAGCGCGAGCACCTTGGCGCCGCGGATGTCCGTCACCGGCTCCGGCTTGTCCGCCATGCCGTCGAAGTACGGGGCCTTGCGGGCATAAGTGGAGTCGGGGTCCCACTCGAAGGTGTTGCCGGTCGGGACCGGCAGGGCCTGCCAGCGCTGCTCGCCGGCGAACACGTCGGCGTAGTCGCGGCTGAACATCTCCTGCGCGATGGCCGATTCGACGACCTCCTCGACCTCCTGCGGCGACGGCCAGATGTCCCGGAGGTACACCGGCTGCCCGTCGGAGCCCGTGCCGATCGGGCCGTTCGCGATGTCCACGTCCATGGAGCCGGCGAGGGCGTACGCGACGACGAGCGGCGGCGAGGCCAGGTAGTTCATCTTGACGTCGGGGTTGATCCGGCCCTCGAAGTTACGGTTGCCGGACAGCACCGAGGTGACGGCCAGGTCGTTGTCGTTGACCGCCTTGCTGATCTCCTCCGGCAGCGGGCCGGAGTTGCCGATGCAGGTCGTGCAGCCGTAGCCGACGAGGTTGAAGCCGAGCTTCTCGAGGTACGGGGTGAGGCCCGCGCGGTCGTAGTAGTCCATGACGACCTTGGAACCGGGGGCGAGGGAGGTCTTCACCCACGGCTTGCGGGACAGGCCCTTCTCGACGGCCTTCTTGGCGAGCAGCGCCGCGCCGATCATGACCGACGGGTTCGAGGTGTTGGTGCAGGAGGTGATCGCGGCGATCACGACCGCGCCGTGGTCGAGCTCGAACTCGGCGCCGTCCAGGCTGACGGTGACCGGGTTGCTCGGGCGGCCGGCGGCCGGGTCCGCGGTGCCCTCGTGGGGCTTGTCACCGTTGGAGCCGTGGGAGATCGCCGGCGAGTCCGAGGCCGGGAACGACTCGGCGGACGCCTCGTCGGTCGGGCCCTCCAAGCCGTCCGGCACGTAGTCGCGGACCGCGGTGCGCCAGCTCTGCTTGGCGTCCGACAGCGCGATGCGGTCCTGAGGGCGCTTCGGGCCGGCGATGGACGGGACGACGGTGGACAGGTCCAGCTCGAGGTACTCGGAGTACTCCGCCTCGCGGGACGGGTCGTGCCAGAGGCCCTGCTCCTTGGCGTACGCCTCGACCAGCGCGACCTGCTCGGCCGGGCGGCCGGTGAGCCGCAGGTACTTCACGGTCTCGTCGTCGATCGGGAAGATGGCGCAGGTGGAGCCGAACTCCGGGCTCATGTTGCCGATGGTGGCGCGGTTGGCCAGCGGCACCGCCGGGACGCCCTCGCCGTAGAACTCGACGAACTTGCCGACCACGCCGTGCTTGCGCAGCATCTCGGTGATCGTGAGCACGAGGTCGGTGGCGGTGGTGCCCGCCGGGAGCTCGCCGGTCAGCCTGAACCCGACGACGCGCGGGATGAGCATCGAGATCGGCTGGCCGAGCATGGCGGCCTCGGCCTCGATGCCGCCGACGCCCCAGCCCAGGACGCCCAGGCCGTTCTGCATCGTGGTGTGGGAGTCGGTGCCGACGCAGGTGTCGGGGTAGGCGACGCCCTGGCTGCCGAAGACGACCCTGGCCAGGTGCTCGATGTTCACCTGGTGCACGATGCCGGTGCCCGGCGGGACGACCTTGAAGTTGTCGAAGGCGTTCTGGCCCCACTTGAGGAACTGGTAGCGCTCCTTGTTGCGGCCGTACTCGAACTCGACGTTGCGCTCGAAGGCGTCCTCGCGGCCGAAGACGTCCACCTGGACCGAGTGGTCGATGACCATCTCGGCCGGGTTCAGCGGGTTGATCTTCGCCGCGTCGCCGCCGAGGTCGCGGACGGCCTCCCGCATCGTCGCCAGGTCCACCACGCAGGGAACGCCGGTGAAGTCCTGCATGATCACCCGGGCCGGCGTGAACTGGATCTCCTGGTTGGGCTGGGCGTTCGGGTCCCAGGCCGCAAGCGCGCGGATGTGCTCGCCGGTGACGTTGGCGCCGTCCTCAGTGCGCAGCAGGTTCTCCAGCAGGACCTTCAGGCTGTACGGGAGGCGCGCCGAACCCTCGACGGCATCCAGCCGGAAAATCTCATAGGACGCCTCGCCGACGCGCAGCGTCTGGCGGCTGCCGAAGCTGTTCAAGTCCTCTCCTCCTCTACGCGCTCCCCGAGCGCGGCTACCGCTCGTATGGCGTGCGCGGGGGTTCGTTGGTGGATACGTCAGGATCCTCCCCCAGCCGCCCACGTCCGTGCGCACTGAGGGTCGCCTAACTTCTCCAAAATTTCTCTCGACATCAAGGTATCACGTTTATCTCGACATCAAGGTATCGGCCGGCGCCTTGACAACGAACGCTTCCGATATATCGTTTGAGTATCGCGAACGATCTGAGAGAGATCTCAGAAGGGAGTACCGAACATGCACAACGCGACATTCGACGCCCCGTGGCAGGCATGGGCATCCGACCGGCTTGGTGGCCGGGGCCGGGGCCGTGGCAGGCGCGGAGGCCCCTGGGGTCCCCCCTTCGGTCCGTGGGGCGGCCCGCCGCCCTGGACCGAGGGCCGGTCGAAGGCCCGGCGCGGCGACGTCCGGGCGGCACTGCTGGCGCTGCTCGCCGAGGAGCCGCGCAACGGCTACCAGCTCATCCAGACGATCGAGGAGCGCAGCGGCGGCGAGTGGCGGCCGAGCCCCGGCGCGGTCTACCCGGCGCTGCAGCAGCTCACCGACGAGGGGCTGATCGAGGGCACCGAGGACGACGGCCGGAAGGCCTTCCACCTCACCGAGGCCGGCCGCACCTACGTCGAGCAGCACCCGGACGAGGTCAACGCGCCCTGGGAGGCCATGACCTCCGACGTCCGGGACGACGTGCGGGATCTGTTCAAGACCGCCGCCGGAACCGGCGGGGCCATGATGCAGATCGTCCGAACGGGGTCGGAGGAGCAGGTCGCCCAGGCCAAGGAGATCCTGGCCGAGACCCGGCGCCGCCTCTACCACCTCCTCGCCGAGGACGAGTGACCCGACCGCGGAGCGAGTGAGGAGGGTGAGCGAGTGATGAGCACAGATCAGCTGCGGGTGGGGGACGCGGAGCGGGACGAGGTGGCGTCGGCCCTGCACGAGCACTTCGCGCGGGGCCGGCTGGACCGCGAGGAGCTCGACGGACGGCTGTCGGCGGCACTGTCGGCGAAGACCGTCGGTGACCTCCGGGAGATCACCCGGGACCTGCCGGCCGTACCGGATGCGCCCCTGCCCTCGCTCGCCGTGACGCGAGGTGGGCACCCGTCCGCCGCGCATCGCCCGCACTGGGCCGGGCCGCACGGGACGGGACCGTACGGGGGAGGACCGCCCTGGGCCCGTCATCCGGGGGCGCGGCGGATGGCGTTCCGGGGCCGGCATCCGCGGTTCGGCCCGCCCGCCGGGGTCTTCCTCCTCCTGCTCTTCCTGATCGCGGCCTTCGGCGGCGGATGGCCCGTCTTCCCCCTGTTCGCCGTCGTGTGGGGCGCGATGGCGTTCACCGGGATCCGGCACGCACGCCGGTGGCACCGTTCCACCGGATGAGCCCGCGGCCCGCCGACGGCCGGGGAGCGCTCAAGGGTGGCAGGGCCCGGTCCGGGGCCCTGCCACCCTCGTCTCAGCGGGCCGTGACGGCGAAGTCGTCGAACTGGGCGTTCACGTAGGAGTCGAGCGCCAGGCCGGACAGACCGTGGTCGAAGGTCGCGTCGGTGACGGCGGCGACCTGCCGTCCGTCGATGAACGCGCCGACGGCCGTCCCCTCGAACCGCAGCGCCAGGCGATGCCATCGCCCGGTGCCGAGGGCGTCGGCCGTACCGGTGGCCAGGGTCCGCGTGGTCCCGTCGTTCTGAATGACGTACAGCGACCACACGCCGGTGTCGGCGACCTTCAGGTGGTACCCCTTCCACAGGGTGAGGTTGGGCTTCTTCCGCGGGTCGAGCTGGCCGACCACGCGGCCGAGCAGTTCGGCCGAGCCCGCATGCTCGAGCAGAACGTCGGTCCGCGCCTCATAGTCGGTCCAGGTCGCGTCGCCGACCAGGGTGAGCGGCGCGGGCACCTTCGTCCACTTGATGGGCTGGGTGGTGATGACCTGGCGCAGGCACTTGCCCCGGTGGGAGCCGCGCGAGCACTTCGCCACCTCGAAGGCGCCCTCCATGTCCGAGAAGTACCGGGCGGTGGTCCCCCGCCGGTACCCGTCGAACGACTCCTTGAAGGGCAGCGGCAGGTTCGCCGCCGCCGGGGAGGCGGCGGATCCCTTGGTGCCCCCGCGGAGAGTCGTCAGCGTGTAGACGCGGCCGGGCTCGAGGGTGATCTGGTAGGAGCCGTCCGTGTCCGCCCTCAGGTCGTCGCCGCGGACGAACCACCGGGCCGGATCGGCCGACGAGAGCTCGGTGGACCAGACATGCAGCCGTCCCCGCGAGAGCCCGCCGGTCGGGCTGACCGTGATCGTCTGCGGTGCGGTGGCGGAGGTGGTCTCGACCACCGTCGTGTAGTCGGGCCGCGCGGCCGGCGAACGCAGTGTCACGTACGTGCCGCCGCCGCCGAGGTAGCCGCTGGCGGAGTCGATGTAGCGCCAGCCGGGACGCGCGAACTGCCCGGTCTGGGCGACGGTCCACAGCGTCGGGCCGAGCTCGTAGTGGCCCGACCAGGGCTCGTTGGCGCGCAGGAACCCGCTGCCCGCGTACTGCACCGTCGGATACCAGCCGTACGCGGCCGGCCAGTTGATGAACGCCGTCATGCGCCCGTCGACGTACTCGTGGTTGATCTCGGCCGCGAGCCGTGGGGCGCCGGTCAGGTAGTCGTTCCAGCCCGACTCGCTGGCGAAGATCGGTTTGCCCAGGCCGAGGGCGTCGGCGGAGCTGGAACAGTGGATGGCGGTGCACGGGTAGTGGACGCCGACGACGTCGACGGCCGCGTTGAAGGCCGCGTCGTTCTTCAGGTCGGTGGCGACCTGCCAGCCCGCGTTATCCGCGGCGACCAGCTTGACCCCGCCGTACCCCTCGCGCCCGAGCGCGGCCTTCAGGTCGACGTACCACTGCTTGTCCCAGCCCTTCTCGTTCCAGCCGCCCAGGTAGTCGACGGCCAGGTGGTGCCGCCGGGCGCAGCCGAGCCAGTCGGTCAGATAGGCGATGTTGTCCTGGGACCAGAAGCCGCCCTGGAACCATCCCGGCGCTCCCCATTCGAGGCCGTACAGCTTGATGGCGGGGTTGCGCTTCTTCGCCTCGGTCATCAGCCACCACTCGTACCCGCGGTCGCAGTTCACGTCGCCGGGGGCGCGTGAGTGGCTGGGCTCGGCCCCGTTGCTGGAGTTGGTGTCACTGCCGATCTCGACCTTGAGGATGTCGAGTGAGGCGCCGTACCCGGGTTTGAACAGGTAGTCGAGGATCTGGCGGCGCTGTGGTTCGGGATAGTCGACGATCAGGCGCGACGTCCCGCCGCCACCACTGATGGCGCCGACCCCCTCGTAGACGCGGCCCGGTCCGGCGGCGTCCACGGTGATCTTCTGCGGTTCCGCCTCGGCGGTCGCGGGGACGGTCAGGCCGGTGACCAGCGCCGCCGCGAGGGCGAGCGCCGCCGACGGCCCTCGCCACCTTTTCCAGCGTCTCATCGGACTCCTCTCACTGTCGGCCCCCGAGACTCTGCGTATGGCGACGGCCGGACGCGCCGGCCAAGCGTTCGAGATTTCGAACCGCGTCCGAACAGTGCCGGGACAATGGAAGCCGCACTACGGCGATCACGTCAAGATCGCGACAGTGGGAAGTCCAGGCGGCGAGACGGGAGAGCCCGGGCGGCGAGGCGCGTGAAGACGTAGACGCTCAGGCCGCGAAGCGAGAGGACGCAGAGACTCAGGCGGCGAGGCGGGTGAGGACGCCGATCGGGTCCTCCAGGAGAGGCGCGAAGGCGAGTTCGGCGGCGCCGATGACCTGGGCGTCCGGGCCCAGGGCGGAGACCGCCAGACGTACCTGCTCACGCGGGGCGACCAGGGACGACCGCCTGACGGTGTCCCGTACGACGTCCTCGGTGACGGTGAACAGCTCGCCGAGCGGCCCGCCGAGCACGACCATGTCCGGGTTGAAGGTGTTGACGAGCATGCCGGCGCCGATCCCGAGCCATCGGGCGACCCGTGCGGCCGCCGTCACGGCCTTCGGCTCCCCTGCGGTGACCTGGGCGAGCACCGCGCGGTAGGCCTCCATCCCGCCGTCCTCCGGCCGTCCGGCGGCGCTCAGTAGTGCCTCGACGCCGGCCTCGGTCTCCAGGCAGCCGACGGACCCGCACCGGCACGGCCGTCCCTCCGGGTTCACGCGCAGGTGCCCGATCTCTCCCGCGTACCCGCCGCGACCGCGCAGCGGCCGGCCGCCGACGAGAATGCCGCCGCCGATGCCGATCTCACCGGAGATCACCACGACGTGGTCGTACCCGGCGGCGGCGCCGCGGGAGTGCTCGGCGAGCGCGCCCAGGTCGGCGTCGTTCGCGAGGAAGGCGGGCAGGTCGAGCCGCTCCCCCAGCCGCGCCCCCAGCGGCAGGTCGATCCAGCCGAGGTTCGGGGCGAACCGCAGGAGTCCGTCCTCCTGACGGACCACGCCGGGCACGGACAGGCCGACGCCCACACAGCGGGCGTCGGCCGGTGCTTCGTCACGCAGGCGGCGGCAGGTGTCGACGATGGCGTCGACCGTCGCGTCCAGCTCGCTCCAGTCCCGCCCGGAGTCGGCCTCGACCCGGTCGAGTACGCGGCCGCCGAGTCCGACCCGCGCCACCACCAGGTGCTTCACACCGAGGTCGACGGCGAGGACGTAGGCCGCGTCGGGACACGGCATGACCTCCAGCGAGGGACGGCCGGCCCGCCCCCGAGCGCTCGCGGAGCGCTCGAGGACGAGACCGGCCTCGGCCAGCTCGGCGACCAGGTCGCCGATGGTGCTGCGGTTGAGTCCCATCTCCGCCGTCAGCTCGGCCCGGGACCGGCAGCCGTGCCGGTGCACCTCGGCGAGGATCGTGCCCAGGTTGTGACGGCGTACGTCGTCCTGGGTCGACCCGCGGATGCGCCGGCGCGTCACCGGACCGCCCCGGCGTTCAGCGGCCGGTGGCGGAGCGCCGGCGCCTGGCCAGAGCGTCGATGCTCGCGGCGAGGAGCAGGAATCCACCGGTGATGAGGTAGTTCGCGTACGCCTTGGCACCCAGCAGCCCGAGCCCGTTGTCGATGATCGAGATGACGAGCCCGCCGAGGATGGCGTCGCGCGCCTTGCCCTTGCCGCCGAAGAGGCTGGTGCCGCCGATCACGGCGGCGCCCACCGCGTACAGCAGGGTGTTCCCGGCACCGGCGTCCGGGGTCACCGAGTTCAGTCGGGAGGCGGCCACGATGCCGCTGATCGCCGCCAGCACCGAACCGATCATGAAGACCGACATCCGGATGCTGGTGACGTTGATGCCCGCCCGGCGCGCCGCCTCGGCGTTGCCGCCGACCGCGTACACGTGCCGTCCGTACGGCGTACGGCTGAGGACGAAGGTGCAGATGATCAGCAGGACCGCGACCAGGGGAACACCCCACGGCACGCCGCCGAAGAACGGGGCGAGCGGGGTACGGGCCCGGTTCAGGTTGAGCACGTAGGCGCCGCCGAGCAACGCGATGGCGACGAGGGCGACCTGGACGAGGATGAGGGCGAGAGGCCGTCGCGACAGACCCTTGGCGTTCTGCCGCTGCCAGCGCAGCAGCTGGATCGCGGCGTACCCGAGGGCGCAGACGAGCGCGAGCGTCCAGCCCAGCCAGACCGGCATGTACTTGTTGGCCAGGGCGTAGATGACCTTGTCGTGGACGGGAACGGTCCCGCCCTCGCCGA
This sequence comes from Actinoallomurus purpureus, assembly GCF_024055795.1. Taxonomy (GTDB): domain Bacteria; phylum Actinomycetota; class Actinomycetes; order Streptosporangiales; family Streptosporangiaceae; genus Actinoallomurus; species Actinoallomurus purpureus. The sequence goes on from NZ_JAMXMY010000021.1 coordinate 122,751, forward strand.
TCAGTTTCAGCGCGATGCCCTGCAGTCCCAGGAACAGCGCGAGGGTCACGACGAACGACGGAATGCGCACGATGGCGACCAGCGCGCCGATGACCGCGCCGATGACCACTCCGGTCACGGCGGCGGCGAGCACGGCCACGACCCAGTTCTGGCCCGCGTCGACGAGGAGCTTGGCCATGACCGCGGCGCACGCGCCGCTGGCCACACCCGCGGACAGGTCGATCTCGCCCAGGAGCAGGATGAACACGAGGCCCATCGCGAGGATCGTCACCGGGAGGGCCTGCACCATGAGGTTGGCGATGTTCCCCTTGCTGAGGAACGTCTCCGGGCGCAGTGCCCAGAACAGGGCGATCAGGACGACCAGGCCGAGGATCGCGGGCAGCGCGCCGAGATCGCCGGACCGCAGCTTGACGACGTAGTTGTTGATCGACGTCGACACCGTCTGCTCGCGGGTGTCGGCGGAGAAGTCCGCGTCGGCGAGGGTCGGTCCCGCCGACTTCGCCGCGTCCCGCGCGGGCTCGACCACGTTGGGTTCGGGGGTTTCGGTGGACATCGTGAACCTCAGATGCTTTCTGCGGCGGTCGAGGGCGCCAGGCCGAGGTCGCCGGACCGCCCGGTGGTGATGAGCTCGACCACCTGGCTGTGCGTGACGTCGGACCGTTTGACGTCGGCGGCGACGCGGCCCAGGTACAGGGCGGTGATCCGGTCGGCCACCTCGAACACGTCGTTCATGTTGTGCGAGATCAGCACGACGCCGTGGCCGGTCTCCGCGAGACGCCGGACGAGGTCGAGGACCTGCCGGGTCTGCGCGACGCCGAGCGCGGCGGTCGGCTCGTCCAGGATCACGACCTTGGACTCCCACAGCACGGCCTTGGCGATCGCCACGGTCTGGCGCTGGCCGCCGGACAGGCTGGCGACCTGCTGGCGGACCGACTTGACGGTGCGCACGGACAGTTTCGCCAGCGTCTCGCGGGCGGCCTGCTCCATGGACGCCTCGTCCAGGACGATGCCCTTCTTGCGCTCGCGGCCGAGGAACATGTTCTGGGCGATGTCCAGGTTGTCGGCCAGCGCGAGGTCCTGGTAAACGATCTCGATGCCGAGCGCGGCGGCGTCACGCGGGCTGCCGATGTTCACCGGCCGGCCATCGAACAGCACCCGGCCGGAATCGGTCGGATGGATGCCGGCGATGCACTTGATCAGCGTGGACTTGCCGGCGCCGTTGTCGCCGACGAGCGCGGACACCTGTCCGGGGTAGACCGCGAAGTCGATGTCGTGGAGCACATGGACGGCCCCGAAGCTCTTGTTGATCCCCACGAGCTCCAGCGTGGGGGTTCCGTTCTCAGACAACGCTCGTACTCCCTCGAAGAGCGAGACGGGGCGCCCGGTGTCCCGGGCGCCCCTCCGCCTTACTGGATTCCAGCCGCCTTGCACTTGGCGGCGTAGCCGCCCTTGCAGACGTCCGCGGCCGTGATCCCGCTGCCGCCGTCGGTGATGACCTGCTTGACGTTGTCCTTGGTGATGCCGATCGGGTTGAGCAGGATCGACGCCACCTGCCGGTGCCCCTGGGGGTCGTTGGCGGTCGCGGTGGTCTTGGGCTTCTGTCCCTGGGCCAGCGCGGTGACGACCTGGACGAGGCTGTCGGCCTCAAGCTTGTTCGGCTTGTAGACCGTCATGCACTGCGTGCCGTCCAGGACGTTCTGCAGACCCTGCACGGTCGCGTCCTGGCCGGTCACGGGCACCTTGCCCGCGACGCTGTTCTTCTTCAGGATCGACACGGCGGCGTTGCCGAGGCCGTCGTTGGCGGCCAGCACGCCGTCGATCTTCCCCTTCTGCTGGGTGTACATCTGCTCGAAGATCGTGGCGGCCTTCTGGTTGTCCCAGTCGGGCACGTCCTGCTCGGCGACCTTCTTGTAGTTGGACACCTTGTCGAGGACCTCGTGCGCGCCCTGCTTGAAGAGGGTCGCGTTGTTGTCCGTGGGCGAGCCGTTGAGGTAGACGATGTTCGAGGCCTTGTCACCGAGGCACTTCTGCAGGCCCTCGCCCTGGACGCGGCCGACCTGGACGCCGTCGAACGACACGTAGTAGTCGGCGGAGCCGCCGAGCGTGAGGCGGTCGTAGTCGACCGTCTGGACGCCCTGCGCCTTCGCCTTGCTCTCGATCGCCGCGCCCGAGTTGGAGTCCAGGTTGACGATCGCCAGGATGGTGACGCCACTGGTGATCATCTGGTCGGCGATGGTCTGCATCCGCTGCTTGTCGCCCTCGGCGTTCTGAATGTCGGCGGGGATTCCGGCCGCCTGGAACGCCTTCTTGAGCACGGGGAGGTCGAAGTTCTCCCATCGGACGGAGGACTTCGTGTCGGGCAGGATGATCCCGACCTTCGCCTTGGCCTTGGCGCCGGACTTGCCGCCGCTCTTGTCGTCGCTGCTGCCGCAGCCGACGAGTCCGGCCGTGGCCATGGCCGCGATGGCAGCGATGGCTGCCGTGCGCTTAATGATCACGTAGACACCTTCTTCGGGGGTCCCCAGGAACGGTTTGTTTGGGCGCACAACGTATTCCGCGCCAACCAGTTCGTATAGAGGGAGAAAGCCGGAGAAACCCGACGGTTACGGCATCGAAATCTGCCCGTCACATAACACTAAGCAGCCATAAAGCTACCCATTGACACCAACGACGTTGGAAGTGCCTGTAGGCGCACCAAAATACACGAAAATGATCATGGCGGGCGGGCAAGCCCGCCAAAGCCCGGCCCTCGCGCGGATCGGTCGCGGCCCGACGGTTAGTGTCGGATCCATGGGTAGCCAGATCGGTGTCACCGGGCTCGCCGTCATGGGCCAGAACCTCGCGCGCAACATCGCGCGCCACGGCTTCCCGGTGGCCGTGCACAATCGGACCGAGAGCCGCACCAAGCAGCTCATCGAGCATCACGGAGACGAGGGCGACTTCACTCCCGCGTACTCCCTGGAGGAGTTCGTCGCCGCGCTGGACCGGCCGCGCCGGATCATCATCATGGTCAAGGCGGGCGCGCCCGTCGACGCCGTGATCAAGGACCTCATCCCGCTGCTCGACGCCGGCGACATCATCATCGACGGCGGCAACTCCCACTACGAGGACACCCGGCGGCGCGTCGCCGAGCTCACCGAGCACGACCTCCACTTCGTCGGCGCCGGGATCTCCGGCGGCGAGGAGGGCGCCCTGAACGGGCCGAGCATCATGCCGGGCGGGCCCCGCGAGGCGTACGACCCCGTCGAGCCGATCCTCACCGCGATCGCGGCGCAGGTGGACGACACGCCGTGCTGCGCCTACATCGGCCCGGACGGCGCCGGACACTACGTCAAGATGGCGCACAACGGCATCGAATACGCCGACATGCAGCTGATCGCAGAGGCGTACGACCTGCTCACGCACGCCGCGGGGCTGAGCGCGCCGGAGATCGCGCGGGTCTTCGAGCAGTGGAACGAGGGCGACCTGGAGTCGTTCCTCATCGAGATCACCGCCAAGGTGCTCGCGCACACCGACGCGGCGACCGGCAAGCCGCTCGTGGACGTGATCCTCGACCAGGCGGAGCAGAAGGGCACCGGCCGCTGGACCGCACAGTCCGCGCTGGAGCTCGGCGTTCCCGTCACCGCGATCACCGAGGCGGTGTTCGCGCGTGCGCTGTCCGCCCGCAAGGACGAGCGGACCAAGGCGTCGAAGATCCTGCCGGGCCCGGCGGCCGGGGAGGCCGAGGCCGGCTTCGTCGACGCGGTGCGCGACGCGCTGTACGCCTCGAAGGTCGTCGCCTACGCCCAGGGGTTCGAGCAGATCCGCGCCGCGTCCAACGAGTACGGCTGGAACGTCGAGCCGGGCACGCTCGCGACCATCTGGCGCGGCGGCTGCATCATCCGCGCCCGGTTCCTCAACCGGATCAAGGACGCCTACGACCGGGACCCGGAGCTGTCCAATCTCCTGTTGGACGACTACTTCCGGGACGCCGTCGCGGGCGCCCAGGACGCCTGGCGCAAGGTCGTGCGCACGGCGGTCGAGCTGGGCGTTCCCACGCCCGCGTTCTCCTCGGCGCTGGCCTACTACGACGGCTTCCGCCGGGAGCAGGGCCCGGCCTCGCTGATCCAGGGTCTGCGCGACTACTTCGGCGCGCACACCTACCGCCGCCTCGACCGGGAGGGCGTCTTCCACACCCTCTGGTCCGAGGACGGGCGCGAGGTGTCGGCGGACTGAGTCGCCGTCGGCCGGCCGCCGCCACCGGGGCCCGGGCGGGCCGGTGGTGCGCCGGCACTCGGCGCCCGCACGGCCTGGGCCGGTGGTGCGCCATGGCTCGGCCTGCCCGAGCGAGCGATCGCGCGTCAGGGCTCGGCGGTGCCCGCGCGGCCGGGCCGGTGGTTCGCCGGGTCTCGACGTGCCCCAGCGAGCGATCGCGCGTCTGGGCGCGGCGTTGCCCGCGCGGGCGGTCGTGGGTCGGGGCTCGGGCGGTGCCTGCGCGGGCGGTCGTGCGTCAGCGGGTGAACGGGCCGCCGTCGGCGAAGGCGAACGCGGCGAAACGCTCCCCCATCCGCCGGTAGCCGGCGGCGTTGGGGTGCAGGGCGTCGGGCAGGTCGGAGAGGTCCGACTCACCGAACAGCTCGCGTCCGTCCAGGTAGTGCAGGTTCGGGTCCGTGGCCGCGCGCTCGGCCACGATCCGCGCAAGGACGTCCCGGATCACCGAGAGGCTCAGGGCGCCCTCGGCCAGCTGCGCCGGGTCGCCGACCGAGAAGAAGCGCAGGACCCCGTCGTCGGCCGCGAAGGTCGGGCCCGGCCGGTCCTCGACGATCGGGCACAGGATCGGCGAGATCACCAGCAGCGGGGTGGCGGGGTGACCCTCCCGTACGGTGTCGAGGAAGCCGTGGACCGCCGGTTCGAAGGCCCGCAGCCGCATCACGTCGCCGTTGACCACGTTGATGCCGAGCTTGAGGCTGATCCAGTCGGCGGGCAGGTCACGGATCGTCCGGGCGGTGAACGGGTCGAGCATGGCGTTCCCGCTGAACCCGAGATTCAGGACGTTCACGTCGGCGGTGCGCGCGGCCACGACGGGCCACGTGCCCAGCGGACTGTCCGCCTCCCCGCAGTGGCTGATCGAGCTTCCGTGGTGGACCCAGCGCGGCCGGGCGTCCGGCTCCGGCGGACGCACCGGCCCGTCCGCGCGCAACGCGATCAGCTCCACCTGGGCGCTCTGCGGAAGCCAGATCTCCACCTGCTTGCGCCCCGGCGGCAGCGGCCCGAACCGTACGGTGGCCGGCTCGCCGGGAGTGATCTCCGGCGGCTTCACCCCGGCCGGGTCCAGCGCCAGCACGTTGCCGTCCGGCGTGGCGACCCGCTCGGTCGGCGCCCCGTCCACCACGAGCTCGAACACGCCGCCGGGATTCACGTCCCCGGTGGGGGCGTACAGGGTCTTGGTGGTCAGCACGTCGAGCTCCAGCACCGTCGCCTCGGTGCCGAAGGCCATGCGTACGCCGGACGGCTGGGCCACCACCATCGCGCAGAACGGGCTCGGGATCTGTGGCCTCGTCCAGCTCGGCAGCCGCCAGGGCCGCAGCCCGGCGTTGGTACGTTCCAGATCCAGCGCGCCCCGGATGTCCACGGGGCCGTCGAGCAGGGGGACATCGGCAGGTGGCATCGATCGACCTTTCGTCTCCTGGGTCGCGGGCAGCGACCGTTCCGAACGTACGGCCACCGGGGCACCGCGCGGAAGATCACAGGTCTGTCTTCCACACGGCACGTCGGAAGGGTCGCTGCCACGCGACGCGTCGCCGGCACGGCCGCGTGACGCGGGATCACAGGCGCGGGTCGACCGGCTCGGACTCCAGGGCGAGCACGCCGAACACCGCCTGGTGCACCCGCCACAGCGGCTCTCCGGTCGCCAGCCGGTCGAGGGCCTCCAGCCCGAGGGCGTGCTCCCGCATGGCGAGGGACCGCTTGCGCCCCAGCGACCGCTGCCGCAGCCGCTCCAGGTGCTCCGGCTCGGTGTAGTCCGGCCCGTAGATGATCCGCAGGTACTCCCTGCCCCGGCACTTCAGGCCGGGCTGTACGAGGCGGCGCTCCCCGTCCGGTCCGTCGGGCACCGGGCCGCCGTCGCCGTCCGGCGGCAACGGCTTGACGACCATGCCCTCGCCACCGGCCGCGGTGAGGTCCGTCCACCAGGCGATCGCGGCGGACGCGTCACCGTTCAGGTCGACGACGTGCGACCGTGTCGGGGCGAAGAGCTCCCCATCGGCGGCGGCCAGCCGATCGGCGACGGTCAGGTGCCACAGGTGGTCCCGCTCGGCGTACGAGCGGCCCTCCCCGGCCAGCACCTGGAACGGCGCCAGGCGCAGTCCCTTCAGCCCCTCCGTCGGCCAGCAGTAGCGCGCGTACGCGTCCCGGAACAGGTCCGCGTTGGCGGAGCGGCGCGCGACGCGGTCGCGCAGCGCCTCCACGTCCAGGCCGCGCGCTGCGGCGCGGTCCAGGACGTCGGCGGCCATCGGCAGGGCGGCGCGGGCGGCCGCACCGGTCGCGGCGTACTGCGTGCGCAGCAGCTCGACCGCCTTGGCCGACCACGGCATGAGCTCGCAGTCGAGCACGAGCCACCCGGTTCCCAGGTCCTCGAACAGGCCGGCGGCGGCCGTCCGGACCCGCGCCAGGAACTCCTCCGTCGTCGCCGGGTCGGGGAAGAACGCCCGGCCGGTCCGGGTGTAGACCGCCCCGGTGGTGCCGTCCTCGACGCCGAAGCGGCCGGCGGCGGTCGCGGCGTCACGCGCGACGACCACGACGGCCCGCGAGCCCATGTGCTTCTCCTCGCACACGACCCGTGCGACGTCCTGCCGCCGGTACGCGTCGAACGCCTCGGCCGGGTGCTCCAGGTATCCCTCGAGCGCGGACGTCGGCGCGGGCGCCATCGTCGGTGGAAGGTAGACCAGCCAGCGGGGGTCGACTCCGAACCGGCTCATGACCTCCAGGGCCGGCCAGACGTTCTCGTCGCGGACGTTGACGCGCCCCATCAGCCGCGTCTCGACCGCCTCCCGTACGTCGGTGAGACGCAGCACGCCCGACTCCCGGTGCGCCCCGGGCACCGTGGCGGTGTCGGGGACGAGCGGGCGGACCGGCTCGTACCAGACCTGGCGGGCGGGGACCGAGACGAGCTCCCTCTGCGGGTAGCGCAGCGCGGTCAGCCTGCCGCCGAAGACGCAGCCGGTGTCGACGCAGAGGGTGTTGTTGATCCATTCCGGCTCGGGCACCGGGGTGTGCCCGTACACGACCATGGCCTCGCCCCGGTAGTCGTTCGCCCACGGGTACCGGACCGGCAGGCCGTACTCGTCGGTCTCCCCCGTGGTCTCCCCGTACAGCGCGAAGGAGCGCACCCGGCCGGACGCCCGCCCGTGGTAGTCCTCCTTCAGGCCCGCGTGCGCGACGACGAGGCGCCCTCCGTCGAGGACCAGGTGGCTGACCAGGCCGTCCATGAACGCCAGCGCGGCCGCGCGGAACTCCTCCGGCTCGTTCGCGAGCTGGTCGAGCGACTGCGCGAGGCCGTGGCCGATCGTGACCCGCCGCCCCTTCAGCGCGCGCACGAGCTTGTTCTCGTGGTTTCCGGGGACGCACAGCGCGGTCCCGGCCTCGACCATGCCCATGGCGAGACGGAGCACCCCGGGAGAGTCCGGCCCCCGGTCGACGAGGTCGCCGAGGAACACCGCCGTACGGCCCTCGGGGTGCGCGGCGCCGACCGGACGGCCGAGCGGGTCGCGTTCGATGATGTAGCCGAGCGCGGTGAGGAGGTCCTCCAGCTCGGCCCGGCAGCCGTGCACGTCACCGATCAGGTCGAACGGGCCGGTCAGGTGCCGTTTGTCCGGCCAGGGCTTCTCGTAGGCGATGACCGCCTGGTCGATCTCCTCGTCTCCCAGCACGTACGAGCGCTTGAACTCCCGGCCCAGGGCGCGCAGGCCGCGCCGCAGCTCACGGCGCTGCCGGGGCACGACGTGATCCGGCAGGTCCCGGTCGGGCCGGGCGGCGTTGCGCTCCATCGCGACGGACTCCGGGACGTCCAGCACGATCGCGACGGCGAGCACGTCGTGCTCCTTGGCGATCCGCACCAGCTGTTCCCGGGACCGCGGCTGGACGTTCGTGGCGTCCACGACGGTCAGCAGGCCCCGGCGCAGGCGCTTGCGCACGATGTAGTGCAGCAGGTCGAAGGCGTCGGCGGTGGCCGACTGGTCGTTCTCGTCGTCTGAGACGACGCCCCGGCAGTAGTCCGATGAGACGACCTGCGTCGGGGCGAAGTGACGTCGGGCGAAGTGCGACTTGCCGGAGCCCGACACGCCGACCAGCACGACGAGCGCCATCTCCGGGATCTTGAGCTCCATCATCTTGTGAACACCCCCATCTGGGTCGGCGGGCCGACCTCCGCGTCGTCGTCGCCGACCGCGACGTACCGGACCTGGTAGCCGTACGCCCCGGCGACCCTTTCAGCCCACTGCCGGAACTCGGCGCGGGTCCACTCGAACCGGTGGTCCGGGTGCCGGAACCCGGTGAGGCCCTCGTAGCGCACGTTGTGCTCGGCGTTCGGCGTCGTGACGACCACCACGCGGGGCCGCGCGTCGCCGAACACGACGCGTTCGACGGCGGGCAGCCGTGGCACGTCCACGTGCTCGACGACCTCCATCAGCACCGCCGCGTCGTACCCGTGGAACCGGTCGTCGGCGTACGTCAGCGCGCCGGTGAACAGGTTGAGGCGCTCCTCCTGCGCGCGCGGGAGGCGGGCCGGTTTGAGCCGCCACTGGGCGGCCATGATCGCCCGGGGCGAGACGTCGGTTCCGGCCACCGAGGTGAAGTACGGGTCCTGCAGCAGGCGGGACAGCAGTTTTCCGGAGCCGCAGCCGAGGTCGATGACCGTGTGCGCCTCCTCCGCCCGCAGCACCTCCAGGACCGTCTGGATCCGGCGTTCGGCGAGCGGCACCGGCGGGACGGCCGCCTCGGTCTCCGGCTCCGCGTCACCCGGCTCGGCGGCCGTCGGGTCGGTCGCGGGCGGCTCCTCGTCGATCGGGTCGCGGTCGAGCGCGTCGTCCGGGCGGTCGTCGGCGTCGGCGAGGCGGGCCAGCGCCGTACGGACCAGGCCGCGCCGGTTGGCCAGGTAGCGGCGGGTGATGCGGCCGCGCTCCGGATGGGCCGCCAGCCAGCCCTCCCCCGCCCGGATGAGCTTGTCGACCTCGTCCGGCGCGACCCAGTAGTGCTTTGAATCATCGAGGACGGGCAGCAGGACGTACACCTGGTTGAGCGCCTCGGAGAGCCTGAGCTCGCCCTCGAGTGTCAGCGTGACGTACCGGGAGTCACCCCACTGCGGGAACTCCGGGTCGAGCGGGATGGGCCGGGCCGTCACCTGCCAGCCGAGGGGCTCGAACAACCGGCGGGCCGCGTCGGGGCCGCCCCGGCACGGCAGCGCGGGCAGGGTGATCGTCAGCGGGATCGGTGCGGCCGCCAGCTCGCCGCGGTCCCGGCTCGCGCCGCGCATCGCGGTGCGGAAGACGTTCGCCATCGCCGAGGCCAGCAGGGAGGACGCGGCGTACGGCCGGTCGTTGACGTACTGCCCGAGGGACAGGTCGGGCGTCTTGCGGGCCTTGGCGAGTTTGATCGGATCGACGTCCAGGAGCAGCGCCGCCGTGCACCGGTCGGGTGACGCGTCGGGGTAGAACACGTGCGCCGTGCCGAAGGACTGCTCGAACGTCTGCACCCGCTCAGGGTGTTTGACCAGCAGGTACCCGAGGTCCGTGGCCGGGCGCGCGGTCGTGGTGATCGTCAGCAGCACACGGCACAGTGTCCCGGATGTCTGCCCTGTCCCCCCAACGGTTTTCTCTGGCTCTCGCCTCCGTACTCAGCGCCAGGACGCCTTGGCGAGTACGTCGGGGAGGTCCGGAGTGGAACCCACGTCGATGACGAGGATCTGCCGGTCGGCGACGTACCACTCACGTTCGGTGTAGCCGCTGACCGTCTTGTGCGGGTTCGCCTGATCGACGCAGTCGACCGCGTACTCGCTGTAGGTCGCGGGGCGGCCGCCGATCTGACGCTGCTCGGTGAGCACCGGCTTCTGCGGCTCGACGATGAAGTCCTCGGGAAGGCCCGGGCACGGCTCGACGTCGGACGCCGGATAGTACATCCGGCGTCCCGCCCGGTAACTGCCGTCGCCGTTCATCGCCGTGCCGATCTGGTTCGGTCCCATGACCCAGAATCCGGCGCACTGGGTCTCGAAGAAGAGCATCTTCGGATCGGTGCACCGCTCGGTCAGCACGTGCCTTCCGTCCTCGGTGTCGGCGACGGTCCAGCCGGTTCGCAGCGGCAGGCCGAGCGTGTCGAACCACGTGAGGTTCGGCGGGGTCGCCGTCGCCCCCCGGTGACGGGGCCGGGATCCCGGGGGCAGGAGGGCCGCCGTCACGGCCGCCAGCACCGCCACGGCCGCCACGCCGGCGCCGATGGCGAGCGGCACCCGGGCCCTCGCCCGCCTCCCCGCTCCGGCGCTCTCCGGCTCGGTCCAGGCGGTTCCGGCGTCGGCCGGCAGCACCCGATCGGTCCCCGCGCCGTCCGGACCCGGCCTCGGCGCGGTGACCGAGACCGTGCTCCCCGGGTCGGCCGGCCCTGGGGGACCACCAGGGGCCGGATCGGCCGGGGTGCCCTCCGCCGTACGGCCCTCGCCGAACGACCGCCGGCCCTCCTCGCCGAGCAGCCAGGACAGGGCCTGCCGCGCCGACGGCCGCCGGGCGGGATCCTTGTCCAGGCAGGCCGCCGCGAGATCTCGCAGCGGCCCGTCGAGGCCGCCCAGGTCCGGCGCCACGTGCTGGATCCGGCTGACCACCGCACCCAGATTGTCCTCTCCGAACGGCGCCCGGCCCGTCGCGGCGTACACGATCGTCCCGCCCCAGGCGAACATGTCCGCCGCCCGCCCCGGCGGCTCGTTCTGCAACTGCTCCGGCGCCATGAAGGCCGGGGTTCCGGTGACGTGACCGCTGAGCGTGGCGTCGGCGACGTGCGCCACCCCGAAGTCGATCACCCGGGGTCCGTCGGGCCCCAGCAGGACGTTGGCGGGTTTGAAATCACGGTGGACGACGCCCGCCTGGTGGATCGCGACGAGGGCGGTCGCCGTGCCGATCGCCAGGCGATGGAGCGGCGACCCGCGCAGCGGTCCGTCCTCCCGGACCACCTGGCGCAGCGACGGACCGTCGATGAACTCGCTGACGATGTACGGGACGTCGCCCTCGACGTCGGCCGCGAGGATCCGCGCGGTGCAGAACGGGTCGACCTTCCGCGCGGCGGCCAGTTCCTTGGCGAAGTAGCGCCGCTCGCGCGCGTCACCGCCGAACCGCAGGAGCTTGACCGCCACGCGCTCGTCCGACGGCGACGCGCCGAGGTACACCACTCCCTGGCCTCCCGCGCCCAGGCGGCCGAGCAGACGGTGGCCACCGACGACGTCGGGATCCCGGGAGTTCAACGGCTGGACGGAGGGCATCCCGGGATTCTCCCGCAGGACCGCATTGATCGTCCGGCATCCGCGGATGCCGGACGATCAATGCGGCAGGGTTCACACCTGCGGAAGAACCTCGCTCGCGATGAGCTCGAGATGGTCCAGGTCGTCGAGGTCCAGCACCTGGAGGTACATCCGCTCGGCGCCGATCTCCCGGAACTTCCCGATCTTGTCGACCAGCTCGGCCGGGGTGCCGGCCAGACTGTTCTCGCGCAGTTCGTCGACCTTCCGGCCGATCGCGCCGGCCCGGCGTTCGAGCTCCGCCTCGTCCCGTCCGCAGCACACGATCTGCGCGGCGGAGAAGGTCATCGACTGGCAGGAACGGCCGCCCTGCTCACACGCCGCCCGCACGCGCTCGTACGCCGAGCCGGTCTCTTCCAGCCCGTGGAACGGCACGTTGTACTCGTCGGCGTACCGCGCGGCCAGCCGAGGCGTCCGCTTGACGCCCGCACCACCGATGATCAGCGGCGGGCGCGGCTGCTGCGCCGGCTTCGGGAGCGCGGGAGACTCCACCAGCCGGTAGTGCTCGCCCTCGAACGAGAACGTCTTTCCGGTCGGCGTCTCCCACAGCCCCGTCACGATCCGCAGCTGCTCCTCGAGCCGGTCGAAACGCTCACCCAGACTCGGGAACGGGATGCCGTACGCGGTGTGCTCCTCCTCGAACCACCCGGTGCCGAGGCCGAGCTCGACGCGTCCTCCGCTCATCTCATCCACGTTCGCCACCGAGATGGCCAGCGGACCGGGCAGCCGGAAGGTCGCGGCGGTCACCAGCGTGCCGAGACGGATCCGCCGGGTCTCCCGGGCCAGCCCGGCCAGCGTGATCCAGGCGTCCGACGGGCCCGGCAGGCCGCTGACGTCCCAGATCTTCACGTAGTGGTCCGAACGGAAGAACGCGTCGAAGCCGTACTCCTCCGTGGCCTTGGCGACGCGGAGCAGGGTGTCATAGCTCGCCCCTTGCTGGGGCTCTGTGAAGATCCGCAGAAGCATGCCATCCATCCTGCTACCCCGACGCCGTCGAATGCACTACCGGGTCTGACCTTCTTCGCTCCGCCGCACGCGGCCGATCCGCAGCAGGACGATCCCGGCGGCGCCCAGTCCCAGCCCGCCCAGCGCGAACATCCCGAACGGGAAGCCGGTGTGCGGCAGGTGGTGGGCGGTCGGGTTCTGCCGCGCCGGGATCGGCCGGGCGTTGCGGGTGTGGCACGCCACGCTGTCGTTGGCCGGGTTCTCGTCCGGCGTCCCGGACGCCACCGTGCTGATGCAGCGGAGCCTGCCGGGATGGGTGCGCGGCCCCCGTACGGCCAGATGGAGCCTCCGGGTCTTGCCCGGCGGGATCGAACCGAGCGGGCAGACGAATCCCGGACCCTGCGCGACGCAGTGATGGCGACCCTTGCCGATCACGACGGGCGTGTCGACGCCCGGCGCCTCCGCCTTCACCGGAATTTGCGACTTACCCGGGGTTTCCGCCTTGCCCGGCACCTCCGCCTTGCCCGGTGCCTCCGCCTTACCCGGCATCCCCGCCTTGCCCGGTGCACCCGCCTTGCCCGGTGCCTCCGCCTTGCCCGGTGCACCCGCCTTGCCTGGTGCCTCCGCCTTGACGGGCCGTTCCGGCACCATGCCGGGTCCGATCGGCGACGCCGGCGGACCGCTCAGATGGATTCCGCTCTCCGCCCCGACCGGGTCGCTCTTGCCGGGTGTGTCCGGCACGGTCTGCTGCGCCGCGCACGCGCCGCACGCGGGTGCGACCTGCTGCGCACCGCACGCGGAGCACGGGGGTGCGACCTGCTGTGCCGCACAGGCACCGCACGCGGGTGCGACCTGTTGCGTACCGCACGCGGAGCACGCCTGCCCGGCCGCCGGCTGATCCGCCGCCGGCCGTTGCCCCGCGCACGCACCACATGCCTGCTGCGTCGCGGCTCCGCAGGGAGGCGCGGCCAGTGGTGCCTGGGCCGCGCACAGCGAGCCGGCGGGCGCGTCTCCCGTCGCCCTGACGGGCTTGTCCTGGGCGGCCGCGCACGGTGGAACCACAGGCCGGTCCGCTTCGCCGTTCTTCGCCGCCGCCGCGCCACAGGCCGGGACGGCCCCCTTGCCCTCAGCCGCGGTGTCGCCCTGGACGGCCGAGCACGGCGGAACGGCGGGCTTGAGCGGCGCGTTCTTCCCGCCGAGCGCCGTCGCCGGCGCGGAGCCGCAGGGCCACCCGCCCGCGTCGTTCGCCACGGAGCTGCGGACGACGACGGCCTCCGCGGTGACCGGACCCTTGTTGGTCACCGAGATCTCGTACGGGACCTCTCCCCCCGGCCGTACGGTCTCTGGCAGCGAAGTGCCGGAGACCGCCAGATCGGTGGGCTGGGACGCCGTGACCGGCGGGAACGCCATCTCCCGCGTCGTGGACCCCGGCCGGCCGTCCCACGACACCTTGGCCGGGCTGGACAGCGCCTGGCCGGTCGGCGTCTTCCGGTCCACCGTCGCGGTCAGGGCGCCGTGCTTCGTCTGCCCGCCGGGCAGGATGCCGATCTTGCAGACGAGATCACGCGCGCCTCGCCACGTGCACTTCGGCGGCGTGGCGGCCACCTTGAGGTTGCGGTTCGGCCTCGTCGCGAAGGTCACGTCCTTCACGGGCGCGGAGCCGGTGTTGGTGACGGAGTACGGCCAGGAGTAGGTCTTCCCCGGCACGACGGGCCCCTGCGGAGCCTGCGTGTCGAGGATGACCCGCGCGCGCGGCGGGAGGTGCCTCGCGGCGCCCTTCCGGTCGTGGCCCGCCCCCGCCGACTGGTGATCCTCCTCCCGCCGCGTGGACTCGTGGCCTCGCTCCGGCCCGGCGGCCCGCGCGTCGTGCTCCCGCCCGGCCGTCCGCGCGTCGTGCTCCCGCCTGGCCGTCCGCGCGTCGTGTTCTCCGTCGGCGGGCCGGTGGTCGTGCGGGCGCGACGCCGAGCCGACCGGACCATCGGCGTGCGCGAGTTCATGAGACGTGAGTTGCGGCATGACCGTGAAGCACGAAACGGCCGCCGCCGCCGCGATGCCCCGGGTTCCGGCACGCGTGGCGCGGCCAGAGAAGTCGATCATCGTTGTCCCCCGTGACGTGCTCGAATGCTTTCGACAACGACCCGTTGTAACCGACCACCGGATGACGGCCTAGCAGCCTGTCGGCGTGTCGTCACAAAGCGTGATGGTAAAAACGTGGGCGATCATGCAGAGATGCTGCTCGGCCCGGACACACGGCGATAGTTTCGATCCCCCCCACCACTTCATGGAGCCGACCGTGCTTGAAAAGAAGGTGACCGCGGCCGCGATCGCGGGTGCCCTGGTGACGATCGTCGTCTGGATCCTGCGCCTCTCGAAGATCGATGTTCCCCCCGAGGTCGCGGCGGCGGCGACCACGCTGCTGGCCGCCGTGGCCGGCTACCTCGCCCCGCACACCCATCGTCCGGATCTGGCGCCCCCGGCGACGACCGGCAATCCGCCGACGGCGCCCTGAGAGGCCGGGGCACCGCCCGCAGCGCGCCACCGGCCCGGCTCACCGCGGCGGCGCCGTCCTCACAGATGTCGGCACCGCCATCCGCGGGCGCTCGTCACGGGGCACGCGGGTCACGAGCGGACACGGGTCACAGACCCATGCGGTCCTCACAGGCCGGACAGGAAGCCTCGAGGTAGCGCACAGGAATCTGGTCCTCGTTCCATTCGATCGACGCGAGGACTCCGCATCCGAAGCACACCGGGCACAGGCCGACGCCCGTGAGAGCCTGACGGATCGCGGTCAGGAGACGGCTGGGCGGCAGGCTGCGGATGACCTCGTCCACCTCGTCGCGTGTGCAACGGATGCGGATGTGCCCCGTGCCGTCGCACTGCGGGCAGTCGCCCCTGCGCAACAATGCGGGATCCTTCTGCAGCGTGACCAGTTCCCCGCTGCCGATGCACATCTGACAGGGCATCACGATTCCCTGGAACGCCCCGTCGCCGATGGTCTCGTCGCTCACACGTCCCCCTTCACGACCACCCGGTTCACCGGTCGCCGCCCGGTCCGGGACACGGGGTCGACCGGCCGGGCCCTCCACCTGCCAGCTTCCTCCTTCGAGAGCTCTCGCACCGCTCTTTCTCCGAGCTCACCCCCCGCGGAACTGGGAGAACTTCGCCATAAACGAAAGAATCGGCTCGGGAATTTCATGATCCCCCGCGTTTGCGGCGTCCAGAGAACAGCGATCGCCGGGATCCGCCGGTGGACGGGTGGCGCTCACCGCCGGAGCGCCGCCGAATTCGGTGACCGCGTGGCACGCGCCTCAGCCGAGCAGGGCATAGACGGTGGTGGCATGGGCCGCGACGGCTCCGTCCGCGGTCATCTCGATGTCCGCGAAGGCGAGTGTGCGGCCGATCTTGGTGATCCGTGCGGTGACGAGCACGTCGGCGTCCACCACCGGGCGCTGGAAGGTACTGGACTGCTGCACCGTGGTCATCGGAACGTACGCGCCCCGGGCCGCCGCGACGGCGATCACGGTCGCCGTGTCGGCGGCGGCCATCAGCGCCTGCCCGGACAGCGCCCCGCCCTCGCGGGCCAGCCTCCGCGACCAGGGCAGGCGCAGTACCGCCCGCCGGTCGCCGACATCCTCGACGACGAGACCGAGGTCCTGCACCCAGGGGGCGAAGTTGTCCTTGAGGATCGCGTCGCCGTCAGCGGCACTCAGCGTCATGGCGCCATCATCCCCGGACGAAACGCTCGACGCAGCCCTCGACCGAGCGGGATCTCCCGGGCCTCCGCAGCCAGCGGTGCGTCCGAGGACGCGGTGTCTTGCGCGAAACGCTCGGTGAAAGCGTTCGTCAAGGCGGACGTCCGGGGCATCCCGGCGGCCGCGACGCGCCTTCACCGAGCACTCGGCGCGGCCCGCGTGGCCGCGGCGCCGCCCCTCCGACGCGCCGCCATCAGCACGTCGTCCTGAACGAAACGCTCGGTGAAGGCGCTCGTCGAGGCGGATGTCCAGGACAAACCGGCGGTCACTACGAGCCTTCACCGAGCACTCGGCGCGGCCCCGCGTCCTCGCGGGGCCGCGGGCGCCGTTCCGGGCGTCCCCGTTCGGAGCCGGCGTCCCGCCTCTCGGGCGCCGGGGCGCCCGGGATCAGCCCTTGACCAGCGTCGCGATGCACTCCACGTGCTGGGTCATCGGGAACGCGTCAAAGGCGCGCAGTGCGGACAGGGTCCAGCCGTGCTCGGAGAAGAAGGCCAGGTCGCGGGCCAGGGTGGCCGGGTCGCAGGAGACGTAGGCGATGCGACGGCCGGCGAGCTCGGCGACGCGCTTGACGACGTCCCGGCCCGCGCCGGTGCGCGGGGGGTCGAGGACGACGAGGTCGGCGCGGTTCAGAGTGGACCTGCCGTGGCCGAGCTTGATCTGGTCCAGGACGGCCTCGACCTCGCCCCGCTCCACGGAGACGTGCGGAAGGTCGCGGAGGTTGAAGCGGGCGTCCCGGACGGCCTGGCCGTCCGACTCGATCCCGACGACGAGGCCGTCGGAGCCGACGGCCTCGCCGAGCACGCCCGCGAACAGGCCCGCCCCGCAGTACAGGTCGACGGCGGTGTCGCCCTTCCGGGGCTCCAGAGCCTCCACGACGGCCTCGGCGAACGTCTCGGCGGCGGCGGGGTGGACCTGCCAGAAGCCGCTTCCGCTGACCTGCCACAGCCGCCCGGCGACGTCCTCCCGGACGAACGGCGGCTTGTCCGACTTGCCGCTGACGAGCCGCACGGGCGCGTCCATGCGGGGCACCCGGACCCGGCCCCGGCTGGACAGGACGGCGAGGCGGTCGCCGGTGCCCGCGGAGGCGATGGCCTCGACGCCGGCCGCGCCCGGCCAGCGCTTGCGCTCGATGCCGAGCACCTCGACCTGCGGATGAGCGATCAGGCACTCGTCGATCGGCTCGATCTGGTGCGAACGGTGTTTGCGCAGGCCGACGGCGCCGTCCCGGCGTACCGAGAACTGCACCCTGGTCCGCCAGCCGAGGCCGTCGGGGGTGCCGGGCAGCTCCTCGACGACGACGTCACGCTCGATGCCGGCGAGCCGGCTGAGCTGTTCCTTGATGACGTCGGCCTTGAGCCGCCGCTGGGCGGGCAGGGAGGCGTGCTGCCAGTCGCAGCCGCCGCAGCGGCCGGGACCGGCGAACGGGCAGGGAGCCTGCACCCGGTCGGGTGAGGCCTCCAGGATCTCCACGGCGTCGGCGCGCAGGAAGTTCTTGGTCTCCTGGGTGACGCGGGCCCGTACGCGCTCGCCCGGCAGAGTGTGCCGGACGAACACGACACGCCCTTCGTGACGGGCAACGCACCAGCCGCCGTTGGCGACCGCTCCTATCTGGAGTTCGATCAGCTCAGACGATTCCACCGGGGGCACGGGTCCCCTCCGATTCTGCTTCTTGCTCTGGGCCGTACGGGCGGCGTACGGAACCGGGGGCCGGCGGCTCATGCCGGCCCTTGAGTCGGTCGGACGAGGCGAGCTGCCAGGGCACGCTCGTGACCATCACTCCGGGCTGGAACAGCAGGCGCGTCTTGAGCCGCAGCGCGCTCTGGTTGTGCAGCAGGTGCTCCCACCAGCGGCCGACGACGTACTCCGGCAGGAAGACGGTCACGACGTCGCGCGGGCTGCGCCGCCGGACGCTCTTGACGTACTCCAGGATCGGCCGGGTGATCTCGCGGTACGGCGAGTCGAGGATCTTCAGGGGAACGGGCAGCTCGCGGGCGTCCCACTCCTCCTGGAGTCTCTGGGTCGCCTCGGCGTCCACCGCGACGCTGATCGCCTCTAGCGTCGACGGCCGGGTGGCCCGCGCGTACGCCAGTGCCCGCATCGTGGGCCGGTGGATCTGGGAGACGAGGACGATGGCGTGGTTGCGAGGGGGCAGCGCGACGTCCTCGCCGGTGACCACCAGTTCGGCCGCGACCCGGTCGTAGTGCCGGCGGATGCCCCGCATCATGACGAACAGGACGCCCATCGCGACGCACGCGATCCACGCGCCGAGGAGGAACTTCGTGATCAGCACGACGACGAGGACGATGCCGGTGACCACGCCGCCGAAGGCGTTGATGGCCCGGGAGGTCATCATCCGCCGGCGCGCCGCGGGGTCGGTCTCGGTCTTCAGCAGGCGGTTCCAGTGGCGCACCATGCCGGTCTGGCTGATCGTGAAGGACACGAACACGCCGACGATGTACAGCTGGATCAGGGACGTCACCGAGGCGTCGTAGGCGTAGATCAGCAGACCCGCCATCGTGCCGAGGATGATGATGCCGTTGCTGAAGGCGAGCCGGTCGCCGCGGGTGTGCAGCTGACGCGGCAGGTAGCGGTTCTGGGCGAGCACCGAGCCGAGCACCGGGAAGCCGTTGAACGCGGTGTTGGCCGCCAGAACGAGGATCAGCGCGGTCATCACGGTGACGTAGGCGAACCCGGGCGTGAAGTTGCTGAACACCGTGTGGGCGACCTGGGCGATCACCGGGTCCTGGTCGGAGACGTCCTTGCCGGCCGCGTTGACGAGGTGGGTGCCCAGGGCCGGATCCGCGAACTTGGCCTTGGTGATGTAGGCCAGCGCCACGATGCCGCCGAACATCGAGGCGGCGACGGTTCCGAGCAGCAGCAGGGTGGTCGCGGCGTTCTTCCCCTTGGGCGGCCGGAACGCCGGCACGCCGTTGCTGATCGCCTCGACACCGGTCAGCGCGGCGCACCCGGAGGAGAACGCGCGCAGCAGCAGGAAGACGAGCGCGAGGCCGCTGACGCCGAGCTCGGGGCCCTTGACCGTCACGTGGGCCGTCTCGGCCTGCAGGTCCGCCCCGAGCGCCAGCCGCGTGAAGCCCCACAGGAGCATGGCGAACACGCCGAACATGAACAGGTACGTCGGGATCGCGAAGGCGACGCCGGACTCTCGGATGCCCCGCAGGTTCATGACCGTCAAGATGGCGACGACGACGATGGCCGCGAGGACCTGGTGCGGCTGGAGGAAGTGGAGCAGCGCGCCGAGGTTCTCGATGCCCGAGGACACCGAGACCGCGACGGTCAGCACGTAGTCGACCAGCAGCGCGCTGGCCACGACGATGCCGGAGTTGCTGCCCAGGTTGGTGGTGGCGACCTCGAAGTCGCCGCCGCCGCTGGTGTACGCCCGGACGTTCTGCCGGTACGAGGCCACGACGGTGAGCAGGATCACGACGACCGCTCCCGCCACCCAGGGCGTGAAGTGGTACGTCGCGAGGCCTGCGAGGCCGAGGGCGATCAGGATCTCCTGCGGTGCGTACGCCACCGACGACAGCGCGTCACTGGCGAAGACCGGGAGGGCGATCGTCTTGGGGAGGGTTTGCTCATGGGCCTGGGCGCTGCGCAGCGCCCGGCCGAGCAGGAGCCTCTTGACGAGGTCGGGAGCCTTCGACACGACAGGTAAGGCTAGTCGCTCCCACGGCCGTGAGATCCACCTCGCCCGGGGGATGAATGCAAGTGCCGCCCTTAAGACGGGTCAGGAAGTGCTCTGCACACCCCTGCCTGTGTAGGTTTCATCAGGTCAAGCGGAGCCAAGCGGACGGCACCGGCGCCGGGAAGGACGACCGTGCATATCGTGATCATGGGCTGCGGGCGAGTGGGGTCCACCCTCGCCCACATCCTGGAGGACAAAGGCCATACCGTGGCCATCATCGATCAGAGCCCCGAAGCCTTCCGCCGCCTGCGCGGTGGCTTCAAGGGGCGCCGGATCACCGGATTCGGGTTCGACCGCGACGTGCTCGTCGAGGCCGGGATCGAGCAGGCCTCCGCTTTCGTCGCCGTCAGCAGCGGCGACAACTCGAACATCATCTCGGCTCGCGTCGCCCGCGAGACCTTCGGCGTGGAGAACGTCGTCGCGCGCATCTACGACCCGCGGCGGGCAGAGGTCTACCAGCGGCTCGGCATCCCGACCGTGGCGACCGTCCGCTGGACCGCCGACCAGATGATCCGGCGACTGCTGCCCGAGGGCGTGTCGTCGCTGTGGCGCGATCCGACCGGCGAGGTCGTGCTGGCCGAGGTGCAGACGGATCCCAAGTGGATCGGCGCCAAGGTCTCGGCGCTGGAGGAGGCCGCCAAGACGCGCGTCGCCTACCTGTCCCGCATGGGCGAGGCGCTGGTGCCCACCGGCGACACCGTCATCCAGGACGGCGACGTCGTCCACGTGATGGCGCCCTCCGGCGACCTCGCACGTATCAACGACGCCGTGTCCCAGCGGCCCGATCAGAAGGTGGAGTAATGCGGGTCGCCATCGCCGGAGCGGGCGCCGTCGGCCGCTCGATCGCCCAGGAGCTCCTGGAGAACGGCCACGAGGTCCTGCTCATCGACAAGAACCCCCGGTCGATCAAGGTGGAGGCGGTGCCGCGCGCCGAGTGGCTGCTCGCCGACGCGTGCGAGATCGCCTCGCTCGACGACGCCGGGCTGGAGCGCTGCCACGTCGTCGTGGCGGCGACCGGCGACGACAAGGTCAACCTCGTCGTCTCCCTGCTGGCCAAGACCGAGTACGGCGTGCCCCGCGTCGTCGCCCGGATCAACCACCCGAAGAACGAATGGCTCTTCAACGAGTCCTGGGGCGTCGACGTCGCGGTCTCGACGCCGCGCCTGCTGTCCGCGCTGGTCGAGGAGGCGGTCAGCGTCGGCGACCTGGTCCGGCTGATGACCTTCCGGCAGGGCGAGGCGAACCTCGTCGAGCTGACCCTGCCCGAGGACGCCCCCCTGGCCGGTCAGCTGGTCGGCTCGGTGGCCTGGCCGCGCGACACCGCGCTGGTGGCGATCCTGAGGGAGGGCCGGGTGCTGGTGCCGAGCCCGGACGACACCCTCGAGGCCGGTGACGAGCTGATGTTCGTCGCCAGCCAGGACGTCGAGGACGAGCTCGGCGACCTGCTGTCGGCGCACTGATCGAGTGCACCACCGGAGGCTCCCTGGCGGCGGACGGGCCGCCCGCCAGGCGGCTCCGGAGAGAACCCCGCCGGGTCAGGACTCCGGCGCGCCCGTGGCCGTCTCCATCGGCGTACGGCCACGGGCCAGCAGCCAGGCCATGGCGGCCAGCGCCGCGACCTGCAGCGGCCAGCCCATCACGACCTTGGCCGCGCCGAGCCAGCCGACGTGCCCGGCCAGGTAGAGGGGATATTGCACCGCCACCCGCACCAGGCACGGGAGCAGCAGCAGCCAGGTGAGCCGGGAGCAGAGCCGGACGATCTCGCGGTCGCGGTGCCAGGCGGTGGGATCGCCGGTGACCGAGCCGATGAGAAAACCGACGACCGGCCAGCGCACGATGATCGACAGGAGCATCGCGGCGGCGTAGGCCGCGTTGTAGAGGATGCCGGGCAGGAAGGCGTCGGCGGCCTTGCCGGAGCGCAGCGCGAAGAACGCCGCGATGGCGATGCCGAAGATGCTGTTGAGCACGAACTGGACGGTCGAGCGCTGCGCGAGCCGCACGACCAGCAGCACGACGGCGAGGCCGCCCCCGATGCCGAGGGACAGCTGAAGCTTGTGGGTGACGATCCAGGAGACGGTGAAGCCGATCGTCGGGATCGCGGCCTCGACCACGCCGCGCGGGCCGCCGAGCGCCTTGGTGAGCTGTTTGCGCACCGCTTCCTCGACGGTGTCGTACGCGGCCCGCTGGGTCTCGGCCGAGGTCTCGGCGGCGGGCCCGTCCTCGACCTGCGCGGAGTCCTCGGCCTGCCGGACCTCGGAGTCCGTGGTCTCCGGGCGACGCCGCTCGGTCATGATCCTCCCCGCAGTTCGTACCGGGGGTTGAACATCACCTTGCGGCCGTCCTGGACGCTCACCAGGCCCTCCGCCCGCACCAGCCGACCGGGCTCGATCCCGGCGATGCGCCGCCGGCCGAGCCAGACCAGGCTGATCACGTCGGAGCCGTCGTAGAGCTCGGCCTCCAGGGAGGGCGCCCCACCGCGCGGTCGCAGAGTCACGGTACGTAGCGTACCCGCTACACAGGCGCGGCGGCGTGCGGCGCACGCCTTGATCGGGGTGGCCCCCTCCTCGCCGGTGGTCTTCTGCAGCTCTTCCGCCTCGAGCTCCGCCTTGCTCGACGTCAGGCGGCGCAGGAAGCCGCGCAGACCCCGAGCGCCTTGTGCGCTCTCCTGCGCCGTTCCGGCCGGCACTTCGTCCATGATTCGCAAGCGTAAGCCATCGCCTGACGAAACAAACCACCACGTAAGGGTTAAATCATGCCGCACCGGGGCGAACCCTCGTACGGCCCGCGAATTCGGCGCCTTCCCCTTGCCGTGCGAGCGCCGCCTCGGCCGAGCCCAGCTGCCACGGGACGCTCGTCACCATCACGCCGGTCCGGAACAGCAGGCGCGCCTTCAGCCGGAAGGCGCTCTGGTTGTGCAGGAGGTGCTCCCACCAGCGACCGACGACGTACTCGGGGATGAAGACGCAGACGACGTCGCGAGGGCTCCTGAGGCGGATCCGGGTCACGTAGTCGAGCACCGGCCCGGTGATGTCACGGTAGGGCGAGTCGAGGATCGTCAGCGGCACGGGGATGTCACGCTCGGCCCACGCGCGCTCGAGCCGGTCGGCCTCCTCCTGGCTCGTCGCCACGCTCAGCGCGGTCAGCGTGTTCGGCCTCGTCGCGCGGGCGAAGGCCACCGCCCGCAGGGTCGGCGTGTGCACCTTGGAGACGAGCACCACGGCGTGGATGCGGCTGGGCAGCGGCACGCCGTCATCCCCCGGCTCGAGTTCGGCCGCGACCCGCCGGTAGTGCCGTTGGATCCCCTTCATCATCAGGAACACCAGCGGCATCGTCACCACGACGATCCACGCTCCGTGCATGAACTTCGTCAGCAGCACGATCACGAGGACCAGGCCCGTGAGGAGCGCCCCCACGAGGTTGATGGCCCGGGACCGGTGGATGGAACGCCGGGCCGCCGGGTCGGTGAGCCGGCGCAGCTCGTCGCCCCAGTGTCTGACCATGCCGCTCTGACTAAGGGTGAAGGAGACGAACACGCCGATGATGTAGAGCTGGATGAGCCTCGTGGTGCTGGCGTCGAACGCCCAGACCAGCGCGCCGGCCAGCAGGGACAGGATCACGATGCCGTTGCTGAACACCAGCCGGTCGCCGCGCCGCGCGAACTGCCGGGGCAGATACCCGTCGCCGCCCAGAATGGAGGCCAGGATCGGGAAGCCGTTGAACGCGGTGTTGGCGGCCAGGACGAGGATCGCCGCGGTGAACGCCTGCGCCAGGAAGAAGAACACCGAGCCGTGCCCGAACACCGCCGCGCCGAGCTGGGCGATGACCGTCTTCTGCTCATACCCCTGCGGCGCGCCCACGAGCTGGGCCGGATTGTCGGCGATGTGCACGTGCGCGGCGAGCGCGAGGACCGTGATGCCGCCGAACATGGTGACGGCCAGGAGACCCATGATCGTCAAAGTGGTGGCGGCGTTCCGGCTCTTCGGCGGCTTGAAGTTCGGCACGCCGTTGCTCACCGCCTCGACTCCGGTCAGCGCCGTGCATCCCTGGGCGAAGGCGCGCAGGGCCAGCAGGACCGCCGCCGCCCCCATCGTGCTGTGCGTCGCGTGCACGCCGAAGGCCGCCGACTCGGCGGTCGGCCCGTGACCGGCCAGGACGCGCACGAGGCCGACGGCGAGCATGAGGAAGACGCTCGCCACGAAGCCGTACGTCGGGATCGCGAACGCCGTGCCCGACTCCCTCACCCCGCGCAGGTTCATCACGGCGAGCACCGCGATCAGCACCAGAGAGATCAGGACGGCGTGCCGGCCGAGCGCCGGGAACGCCGAGACGATGTTGGCGACGCCCGCCGCGACGGACACCGCCACGGTCAGCACGTAGTCGATCAGCAGCGCGCTCGCCGCCACCAGGGAGGCGTTCTCCCCGAGGTTGGCCCGGCTGACCGTGTACGCGCCGCCGCCGTTGGGATAGGCGTGACAGGTCTGCCGGTACGACGCGGTGACCACGAGAAGCAGGAACACGACGCCCGCCCCCACCCACCAGGACAGGTAGAACATCGCCAGGCCGCCGAGGCTGAGCGCGAGGAGGATCTCCTCCGTCGCGTACGCGACGGAGGAGAGGGGGTCGCTGCAGAAGACGGGGAGGGCCAGCTTCTTGGGCAGCAGCGTCTCCCCCATCTGCCCGGTCCGGAGCGGCCGGCCGACGAGGAAACGCTTGGGCATCTGCAAAACGGCTTGCTTCACGATTGCCAGCAAACCGCCCGGGGTCCGGTGAATCCGCCTTTCCTAACGCCGCCCTAACGCCGCCACTCTGCTTCTTAACGCGTCCTTAACGCCGGTCGCACCAGATTCACCCCGGACGGGGCGACCCGCCTCGACCACAACGAGGTCAGCAGCAGCGCGTCGCCGTCGCCCGCGCGCTGGTGACGGCGATCGGCGTGGCCGAACTACGCCTGACAAACCCCCGGCTGGGCGAGGTAGACGCGCAGGTAGCCGGTCTCGTTCTCGTACGCCGGATGGATGTTCGGCCGGTCAGAAGCCGAAATGGCTTAGTTCCGGATGGTCATCGGGCCGGCGCCCGAGCGACCAATGATATTTGCGGTCCGATTCCTTGATGGGAAGGTCATTGATGCTTGCGTGCCTCGCGATCATCAGTCCTTGCTCATCGAATTCCCAATTCTCATTGCCGTAGGAGCGGAACCAGTTTCCGGAGTCATCGCGAGACTCGTAGGCGAAGCGCACGGCGATGCGGTTGCCGTCAAAGGACCAAAGCTCCTTGATGAGCCGATACTCGAGTTCCCTCGTCCATTTGCGCGCGAGAAACGCGATGATCTCGTCGCGTCCGTCGATGAACTCCGAACGGTTCCTCCAATGGCAGTCCGGCGTGTAAGCCAAAGCCACTCTTTCGGGGTCCCGAGTGTTCCAGGCGTCTTCCGCCAGGCGAACCTTCTGGATGGCGGTGTCGCGAGTGAACGGAGGGAGTGGAGGACGTTCCATAAGGTTCTCTCCTGGGGCGCGTTTTATGCGCACGAACATACCACGCGCGTTGGCAGTTCGGCTGCCAATGCGACCCTGCGACTCCGGTGTTCGGATTGAATTTACCATCTCTTTCCTACGCTATGATGTTCACTGAATTCTGGACACTTCGTTAACGTAAACGCTCAGGCGATCTTTGGGGTGGCGCATCCCGCACGTCGTGCCAGCTCGCGCGCCGGAGCTCCGCCACGCAGGACGTCGATGCGCGCCCAAGGGCAGGTCCTGCGCCCAGGACGAGGACGTGAAGCCGGCCTCGGCCGCAGTGGTGAAACAGCCCTCGGCCAAAGCCTGGCCCGTCAGGCGGAGAACGCCTCGGCCACCTTGAGCGTGTCCTCGTATAGATACATCTTGACGATCTTGTCGCCGGCCACTTGAAGATGCATGGCCACGGGCATGGAGAACGCCCGGCCGTTGCTCTTCACGACACGTGAGAACCGCCCCAGCATGACCGCATGATCACCGTCAACGAGAAGCGCCTCGACTTCGTCGATGTTCTTCTCGAGCACGAACTGCGACCCCAGCGTTCGCAGGTAGTCGGATACCTCACCACGCTTGGAACGCCGTCCGGTCCAGGGCAGTGATGCCGACCCGGGAACGTACCAGTCGATCTCGTCTGCGAAGACCTCTGCGACCTTGTCCGGGTCCCCGCCCGCCAGCAGACCGAAGAATTTTTCGGCAATGTCACGCGTAGCCATGATCAAAAAACCTTCCAATATAGGAACCCGCGGATGTTATTCCCGGTCGACAGCCCAAACCACACGACCCGCCGGGTGGTACAGCCCGGGCCAACACGGGTCGGCGGAGGGACACTCCGACAGCTCTGGGAAAATATGCCCGCTTCGGCCGGGCCACGCCGCTTCGACTGATGGCGGGTCGTTGGATACGTCGCCGGTGCCTGTCGGCCGCGGTGTGTCCGCCTCGGGACGGGCACACCGGGGCGATGGTGTTCAGATCTGGTTCATGCCGCCGTCGACGTGCAGGTCGGTGCCGGTGATGAAGCTGCTCTGGTCGGAGGCGAGGAACAGCACCGCGTCGGCGACCTCGTCCGGGCGGCCCATCCGTCCCAGCGGCACCTGACCGGCCAGGAACTGCTTCAGCTGCCCGGCCTGCTGCTCGTCGGGCGCCAGCCCTGCGATGCCGGGAGTGTCGATCGGGCCGGGCGTGACAGCGTTGACGCGTACGCCGCGCCCCTTGAGTTCATTGGCCCAGGTGCGGGCGAAGGAACGTACGGCTGCCTTGGACGCGGCGTAGACACCGAACGCCTCAGTGCCGGTGGTGGAGGTGGTGGAGGCGGTCAGGATGACCGACGCACCGTCATTGAGCAGCGGCAGCACCTTCTGCACGGTGAACAGCATGCCTTTGACGTTGATGTCGAAGGTCTGATCGAAGTGCTCCTCGGTGACCTGCTCCAGCGTCGCGAACGAGCCCCCGCCGGCGTTGGCGAACAGCACGTCCACCCGCCGCCCCTGCCCGCGCACCGTCTCGTAGAGGCGATCCAGATCCGCCGGTGCCGACACGTCGCCCTGGATGCCGGTCACATTGGCGCCGATGGCCTCGACTGCCTCATCCAGTTCCGGCTTGCGCCGGCCGGTGATGAACACGTGCGCGCCTTCCGCCGCCAGGCGCTTGGCGGCGGCCAGGCCGATACCGGTGGTTCCGCCGGTCACCACCGCAGTCCTGCCTTCGAGCTGTCCCATGTGACTTCCTCTCCTCATCCCGGACCTCCATGGCCGCGCATTGAGTGATTCCGGGGCTACCTGCCGAAATTTCAGTACCTATCGGTACCGAAACGAACACTAGCACGTCGCGAGTCGCTTATGTACCGGGCGATACACATTTGGCTATACTGGGGGCATGGACCGCGCGCAGCGATCGGGGATGGGCAGGCCACGTGGCTTCGATGCCGACGAGGCACTGGAGCGCGCGCTGCAGGTCTTCTGGCGGCAGGGCTATGAGGGCGCCACGCTGACCGACCTGACCAACGCCATGGGCATCACCCGCACCAGCATGTACGCGGCTTACGGCAACAAGGAGGCCCTGTTCCGTAAGGCACTGGAGCGCTACACCGAGGGACCGGCGAGCTACATGGCCAGGGCTCTGGAGAAGCCGACCGCGCGAGCCGTGGCCGAGTACCTCCTCAACGGCGCGGTCCAGGCCACGACCAGGCCGGACTGCCCTGCGGGCTGCCTGGGAGTACAGGGCGCACTGGCCACCGGCGAGCCAGGACAGGCAGCCCATGACGCGCTCGTGACCTGGCGCAGGAGCGGCGAGGACGCCATCTGCGAACGCTTCGCCCGCGCTCGGGACGAGGGCGACCTCCCCGCCGACAGCGACCCCGCGCGCCTTGCCCGCTATATCGCCACCCTCGCCTACGGAATCTCCGTCCAGGCCGCCACCGGCGTCCCCCGCGAGGGCCTTCGCCAGATCATCGACACCGCCCTGCAGACCTGGCCCAAGAGCCGACCGGAGCCTTCGTAAGCGGTCCGAGCCGGCGCCGGTGGCAGGCCCGCGACCAGGAGCAAGCCCGGCCTCAAGCGCTTCTGTTGATCGCCGTCTCACGACTGTCTGCTGCGGTCGACACCGGCACGTACTCCGTCATGCGGCGAAAGGTCAGACGGGTCTGCTCTCCTCCCCGCGTGGACCGCAATGCCTCATGCTTCGCGCGTGATCCCTGGCGGTCGCTGCGCTCTCTCTATGCGCAACGGTCACCATTGATCATGGAAACAGGCACCTCTGGATGTGTCAGCGTTCGAAGCGGTAGCCCATGCCGGGCTCGGTGATGAGGTGGCGGGGGCGGGAGGGGTCCTTCTCCAGTTTGCGGCGCAGCTGGGCGAGGTAGACGCGCAGGTAGCCGGTCTCGTTCTCGTACGACGGGCCCCAGACCTCGCGCAGCAGCTGCTGCTGACTGACCAGGCGTCCCGTGTTGCGCACGAGCACCTCCAGGACGTGCCACTCGGTCGGGGTGAGGCGGACGTCGGCGCCGTCGCGGCCGACCTTCTTGGCGGCCAGGTCGACGGTGAAGTCGTCGGTGACGATGACGGCGTCCTCTTCGGGCGGGGCGGCGCGGCGTACGGCGGCGCGCAGCCGGGCCAGCAGCTCGTCCATGCCGAACGGCTTGGTCACGTAGTCGTCGGCGCCCACGTCGAGCGTCTCGACCTTCTCCTCGGAGGCGTGCCGCGCGGACAGCACGATGATCGGCACGCTCGTCCAGCCGCGCAGGCCCTTGATCACCTCGGCGCCCTCCATGTCGGGCAGGCCTAGGTCGAGGATGATGACGTCGGGGTGGCGGCGGGCGGCCAGGTCGAGGGCGGTGCGCCCGTCGGGCGCGGCGTCGACGTCGTAGCCGCGGGCCCGCAGGTTGATGCGGAGCGCGCGGACGATCTGCGGCTCATCGTCGACGACGAGTACTCGTGTCACGTCTCCCCCTTTCCTGCCCGTACCGTACGGCCCGTCCCGGTCGGCAGTGAGAACACCATGGTCAGTCCGCCGCCGGGAGTGTCCTCGGCGCGGAGGTCGCCGCCGATGGCCTCGGCAAAGCCGCGCGCGACCGCGAGGCCCAGGCCGACCCCGCTGCCGCGCGGCCGGTCGCCGAGCCGCTGGAACGGTTCGAACATCCGGAGTTTGGCGGAGTCGGGGACGCCCGGCCCCCGGTCGGCGATCCGCAGCTCCACCATGCCGCCGTGCTCGCTCGCGGTGACCCGGACCGGCTCGGGGCCCCCGTGCCGCACCGCATTCTCGATGACATTGGCCAGGGACCGTTCCAGGAGGCCTGGGTCGGCGACGACCGGCGGCAGGTCCTCCGGAACCTCCACCTTGACCTGATCGCCCGGTACGTTCACGAGCGCCGGCTGGATCACCTCGTCGAGCGAGACGGTACGGGCAAGCGGGTTGACGACGCCGGTCTGCAGGCGGCTCATATCGAGCAGGTTGGCGACCAGGCCGTCGAGGCGGTCCGCGGATTCATCGATCGTGGCCAGCAGCTCGGCCTCGTCCTCAGGGTCCCAGCGCACGTCCGGGGAGCGGAGACTGCTCACGCCGGCCTTGATCGACGCGAGGGGCGTCCGCAGGTCGTGGGAGACGGCGGCGAGCAGCGCCGTACGGATCCGGTTACCCTCGGCGAGCCGCCGGGCCTCCTTGGCCTCCTCGGCCAGCCGCTGGCGGTCGAGGGCGGCCGCCGCCTGGTAGGCGAAGGCGGCCAGGACGCGACGGTCGGCGGCCGGCAGCACCCGGCCGTCCAGCGCGAGTGTCAGGGTGTCGCTGACCTGCACGGTGACGTCCGCGTCACCGGGCCGCGCGCAGGTCCCCGGGCCGACCGACGCAACGGGCGCCCAGTCGTCGCCGGTGCGTTCGAGCAGCGTCACCGAGGACAGCCCGAACGTCTCCCTGACGCGCTCGAGCAGCTCGGGCAGGGCGTCCTCGCCGCGCAGCACGCTCGTCGCGAGCATGCTGAGCGTGGTCGCCTCCGCGCGCGCCTGCGCCGCCTGGGAACTGCGCCGCGCCGCGAGGTCCACGACGGTGGAGACGGCGACGGCCACGGTCACGAACACCACGAGGGCCATGGCGTTCTCCAGCTCGGCCACGGTGAGGGTGTGCAGCGGGGGCGTGAAGAACCAGTTGACGAGCAGGAACCCGGCGACGGCGGCGACGATCGCGGGCCACAGCCCGCCGACGAGCGCCACGCCGACGGTCAGCGCGAGGAAGAACAGCAGCTCCGTGGGGAGCCCGAAGTGCCGCCCGCCCGCCGACAGCAGCGCGGTCATCGCCGGCGGGCCGAGCAGCGCGAGCAGCCAGCCGGCCGTCCGCCGTCCGCGGCCCAGCGACGTGGGCGGGACGGCCGCCCGTCCCCTGCCCTTGCCGGCGTAGTCGTGGGTGACGATGTGCACGTCCACGTCGCCGGACAGGCGGGCGACGGTCGCGCCGACGCCCGGCCCGAAGACGTACTGCGAGCGGCTCCGCCGGCTCGACCCGAGGACGATCTGCGTGGCGTTCACGGCGCGGGCGAACTCGATGAGGGCCTTGGGCACGTCGCCGCCGGTGACCTGGTGGTAGGAGCCGCCGAGGCTCTCCACGAGGGCGCGCTGGCGGGCGAGTGCCTCCGGTGACCCGTCGGCGAGGCCCTCTCCCCGGGCGACGTGCACGGCCACGAGGTCGGCCCGGCCGGCACGGGCGGCGATGCGGGCGGCGCGGCGGATCAGCGTGTCGCCCTCCGGGCCGCCGGTGAGCGCGACGACGATCCGTTCCCGCGCCTCCCAGGTGTCGGTGATGCCCTTCTCGTCGCGGTAGCGGGCGAGCGCGTCGTCAACGCGGTCGGCGACCCAGAGCAGGGCCAGCTCGCGCAGCGCGGTGAGGTTGCCGACGCGGAAGTAGTTGGACAGCGCCGCGTCGATCTTCTCCGGCTCGTAGACGTTGCCGTGGGCGAGGCGGCGGCGCAGCGACTCCGGTGCCATGTCGACCAGCTCGATCTGGTCGGCGCGCCGGACGACCTCATCGGGCACGGTCTCGCGGGGCCGTACCCCCGTGATGCGCTCGACGACGTCGGCGAGCGACTCGAGGTGCTGGACGTTGACGGTGGTGACGACGTCGATGCCCGCGTCGAGGAGCTCCTCGACGTCCCGCCACCGCTTGTCGTTGCGGGACCCGGGAATGTTGGTGTGCGCGAGCTCGTCGACCAGCGCCACCTCTGGGTGGCGGGCGAGGATCGCGTCGACGTCCATCTCGGTGAAGACCCGGTCGCGGTGGGCGAACTCGCGGACCGGCACCGTCTCCAGGCCGTCGAGCAGCGCCGTGGTGCGCGCCCGGCCGTACGTCTCGACGTAGCCCACGACGAGATCGACGCCGCGCTCGACCCGCCGGTGGGCCTCGTCGAGCATGGCGTACGTCTTGCCGACCCCCGGCGCGGCACCGAAGTAGATCTTGAGTCTGCCTCGCGTTGTTATCTGATTCACCCCCTTCCTGAATTGTGTCCCCGTTGACGGTATTCGAGACGGACGGCCCGGTCCGCAGGCAGTCAACACCCGAAAATGCCCATTTCCGGCGTCCTTGACGACCTCGTGGCAACGCCCGGCACCGCCTTAACGCGGTTCTAACGCCCGCCAGGGCACGGCTCACGAGCGGGCGACGCGCAGGAGGTGGAGGGCGGGCTCGGGAAGTTCGCGGCCGCGCGGCCACACCGCCCGCAGCACCCGGTCGAGCCGCAGCTCGCTGGGTACCTCGACGAGCCGCCCCGCCGCGATCTCATCCGCGACGACGAGGGCGCTGAGCACGGCCGGTGCCGTGCCCGCGACGGCGGCGGCGCGCAGCGGGGCGGTCGCGCCGAGTTCGAGGGCGGGCTCGGCCGGTCCCCCGTACGACGCCAGCGCGGCCTCGAACGTCTCGCGGGTGCCCGACCCGGCCTCCCGCACGAGCAGCGGTGTGTTCGCCAGCTCGACGGGGCGCAGCGGCCGGCGCTTGCGCGCCCACGGGTGCCCCGGCACGACGACGACCACGAGACGGTCCCGGCCGACGGCGCGGCTGTGCAGGTCGCGCGGTGCGCCACGCCCCTCGATGAAGCCCAGGTCCGCCTCGTCCGCCCGCAGCCGCTCGATGACGTGGGTGCTGTTGGCGACGTTCAACTCGACGTGGACGCCGGGCGCCGCCTCGCGCAGCGCCACGAGCCAGCCGGGGACGAGGTGCTCGGCGATGGTGAGGCTGGCCGACACCCGGAGGCGATCCTCCTGGCGGGAGCGCAGCGCGGCGACGCCCTCGATGAGCGCGTTCGCCTGGACGAGGACGGCACGCGCCCAGTCGGTGACCACCGCCCCGGCCGAGGTCAACCGGGAGCCGCTGGTCGAGCGCACGAGGAGCCGCACGCCCAGTCGCCGCTCCAGCGTGCTCATCCGGGCGCTGGCCGAGGGCTGGCTGATGCCCTGCCGGGCCGCGGCCTGGCCCAGGCTGCCGGTCTCGGCGACGGCCACCAGCAGCTCCAGCGCCTCCAGGTCGGGCAGCCGTGTGCTCATAGATGAACCCTATGACCTGACAGGGAAATGCCTGCTACTGAGAGGGCCGCGCGGGGCCGATGCTGGAATTCATGTCGATCTCCACGCCGCACCGCCCCGCAGCCGGCGCGGGGGACGCTCCGCTCGACCACCTCGGGCGCCGTTCCCCCGACGGGCGGGCCGAGCCGGTCGGCGGCGCGGTGTCACCGCACGCGCCGGCCGCCGGACCGCCCCCGCTCCGGCGTGGGCGGGCGCTGGCGCCGGGCATCACCGCCAGTGCCCTCGCCGTGGCGGCGGCGTACGCCGTGCACCAGGTGGCCGGCGCGGTGCCGATGCTCACCGCGGCGCTCATCCTCGGCGTGCTCGCCGCCAACCTCGGGCTGCTGCCCGCGGCGACGCGACCGGGCCTGCGCTTCGCCGCGACCAGGTTCATGCGCTTGGGAGTGGTGCTGCTGGGGCTGCAGGTGTCGTTCGGCGACATCCTCGCCCTGGGCGCGCGGACGATCGTCATGGTGGTGACGGTGCTCATGGTGACGTTCGCCGGCACGCGGTGGCTGGGCCGCCGGCTGGGCCTGTCCGACCGCCTCTCCCTCCTCGTGGCGGCCGGCTTCTCGATCTGCGGCGCGTCGGCCGTCGCGGCGGTGGACGGCGCGCTCGGCACCCGTCCCGGCGATCCCGAGACGGAACGCGAGACCGCCACCGCCGTCGGCCTCGTCACGCTGTGCGGCAGCCTGGCCATCGCCGTGCTGCCGCCCGTCGCCCGCCTGCTGGGCCTGTCGCCGTACGACGCGGGCCGCTGGATCGGGGCCAGCGTGCACGACGTCGGCCAGGTCGTCGCCACGGCCGCCATCGCGGGTTCGGCGGCACTCGTCCCGGCGGTCGCGGTGAAGCTGGTCCGGGTGGTCATGCTCGCGCCGATCACGGCCGGGGTCGCGCTGCGCACCCGCCGGGGCGCCCGCGCCGGCGGGCGAGGCCGGCCCGCGGTGCTGCCGCTGTTCGTGGTCGGATTCCTGGCGACGATGGCGCTCCGCTCGGCGGTGACGGTCCCGCCGGGCGCCCTGTCCGCGGCGACCGCCGTACGCGACGTGCTGTTCGCGGCCGCCCTGTTCGGCCTCGGCGGCGCTGTACGCCTGCGGGAGCTCGCCCGTACCGGCCACCGCGCCCTCCTGCTCGGGCTGAGCTCCTGGGTGCTGATCGCCGGCATCTCGTACGCGGGCGTCCTGCTCACCTCCAGGTAAAGGGACCTCGACCACGCTCTCTCGAAGTCCCGGGAACACCGGAACCGGATGCGACCGCGGACCGGTGCGCTAAGGGAGCGTTAAGAAATCGGTCGCCGACGGCACCGGCGCGTTAAGACGAGACCGGCAGGAAACGCCCGGCACGAAGATCGCTTCGTATTCGCATGACAGGCATGACGGGCGATGAGGCGATGAGCGTGGTGATCTCCGGCGGCTCGGCCGTGCGCCGCCGGTCCCGGGCGACGACACCGCAGCGGATCTGGGCGCTGACCATCGCGGTGGCGGTCCTCGCCGTGGTCCTGGCCGCCGTGGTCGCGCAGGGGGTCACGGGGGTACGCGGGGGCCTGCGGGACATCGGGCATCGCTCCGGTCCGCAGGTGGTCGCGACGTCGGACGCCTACTTCGCGCTGAACGACATGGACGCCCAGGTCGCCAACGTGCTGCTGGTCGGCGACCAGCGGAATCTCGGCGTCGGCCGGGACAAGGCGCTGGGCATCTACGAGCAGCGTCGCCGGCAGGCCGACGCGGACCTGCAGCAGGCCGCTGCCGTCGGCGCCGGAGATCCCGCGGCGCAGCGGGCGATCCGCACGGTGCTGGACGCCCTCGGCAGGTACGAGGCCCTGACCGCCCAGGCCATCCTCGTGGACGGCGACTCCCACCACGCGGCGGGCCGGCCGTCGCCGACCGCGGTGGGGCTGTACCGGCAGGCCACCGATCTGCTCAAGAATCGGCTGCTGCCCGCCGCGGCCGGCCTGACAGAGGCGAACTCCGGCGCACTGGAACACGCCTACGAGGCGAAGCACGCGCAAGCGGTGCGGACCGCGGTCTTTGCCGCGCTGACCGGCGCCGCCTTGATCGGCGTGCTGATCGGGCTGCAGATCATGCTCACCCGTCGCTTCCGGCGGCGATTCAATCCGTTCCTGCTGCTCGCCACCCTGGTCACCGGAATGATGCTGGTCGCGGGGGCGAGCACGCTCACTGGCGGGGCCGGACATCTACGGACCGCGAAGAAGGACGCCTTCGACTCTGTTCTGGCACTCTCGCAGGCCCGCGCGGTCGGGTATGACGCCAATGCCGACGAGAGCCGTTACCTGGTCGACCCCTCGCGCCGGCCGGAATACGAACGGGCGTTCCTGGCCAAGACACAGCAACTCGCGGCGCTGCCCTCGGCGACCGCGCTGGCCGGCTACCCGACCGCGCTGCGCCAGGGGTGGAACGCCTACGACGCCGATCACACGGACATCCGATGGGGCGGGTACCTGGGGACCGAGTTCCACAACATCACCTTTCCCGGTGAACGGAACCTCGCCGAGCGGACGCTGCAAGCGTTCCTCACCTATCAGCAGGACGATCCGACGATGCGGGTGCTGGCCCGCCAGGGCAGACTCCACGACGCGGTCCGGTTCGACACGGCCTACACGCCCGGCAACTCCAACTACGACTTCGACCAGTACGACAAGAACCTGACCGCACTGATCGACCTCAACCGGTCCCACTTCACCACGTCGATCCAGGCCGGAGAGAAAGACCTGAGCAACTGGAGCCTCATCCCCTGGGCGGCCGCGCTCGGCGTGGTGTTCCTCGCGTTCGCCGGCGTACGCCCGCGCCTGGCCGAATACCGGTGATGCATTAATTTCACGGATTCTTAGCGCCACACGCCGCACTCCGGGACACACAATTGCAATATTATTTACCTCGTCTCATTTCGAGGTGAATCAGGGGGTTGCACCGTGAGTCCGGATCCGAATTCGGGGAGTGGGTACGACGTGGTCGCCGGGCCGGAACGGCTTTGTCGGCTCGGCCGGGACCTGGAACGCAACGCCGGCCCCTATTTCGAGCATGCGTCGGGCGATATCCCTGCGGTTCGGGGCACCGAACAGGGCCTGTTCACCTCGACCTGCTACGAGTTCGCGGTGGCCTATGTCGAGGCGGTCGAGTTCATGGCGGAGGAGCTCAGGACGAAACGGAGGCACCTGGCAAAGATCAACCAGAGGCTCTGCCTGTCGGGGGCCGCCTGGGCGACCGCCGAGGACAAGAGCACCATCAGGTCGATATGACAGGGAACGGGGGGAGTCGCCGGTGAGTACGAGTTCACTGGCCGCCGGGAGCGCGCTGAGCGCCGTCACGGTCGCGGCCTTCGTCATTCCCGCGGCATGGCCGCTGGTGGCCGAGATGTTCGAGGACCAGTGCGATCCGGAGGCGATTCTCGATACCGCGAAGAAGTGGTGGGGCATACGCGATGACCTCAGCGATGCGAGGAACACCGTGCGCAGCACGGTCGCCGGGCTCACGCCCGAGGAATGGACGGGCGAAGACCGAGCCGCCTTCGAGCGCAAGATGGGAGACTACGAGGCGCAGATCGTATTCGAGATGACCATGGCGACGGTCGTCGCAGTGGCCATGTTCATCCTCGCGGCGATGCTCTTGATCCTCATCGCGCTCATGGTGATCATCGCTGCCGTCATGGTCTGGAACATGGCGTACGTTCTCTTGGCGATGGCCGGCCTGTTCACCGTCGCCGCCGCCGAGGCGGCGGCGTCTCAGACCGCCGTGACGTGCTTCACCTACCTGGACCGGCTCGACACCGTCGAAGAGCGGATCGCCAAGGGGCTCGCCGGCCTCGTCGGCGCGGTCATGGCCGTGGATGTCGGCGGACAGCTGTTCAAGGGCAACGACAAGGTGCTGGGCGACCTCCTGCACGGCGCTCTCGACAGTGCCGACAACATTCTGTCCGGGACCCTCTCCCGCCTGGAACGCGATCTCGACAAAGCGCTCATGAACGGCGGCACGTGGCCCTTCAAGAAGCTCGGCTTCACGCCCCGCGCGTTCCCGCGAACGGCGGGAGCATGGGGTAATGCGACGACGTGGGCCGGAGACCTGTCCTCGACCGGCGGGAATATCAGTGGCAATCTCCGCAGTCGAGTCGGCGACTACGACGACGGTCAATGGAATCGATGACTCGATGTCGGGCGGCTCAGCGCTCGACGCCGCGGCGTAGCCGGTCCACGAGGGTCAGCATCTCCTGTCCGGTGGACTCGACGACCTCGGACATTCCCCGCAGCGCGCGCCGCATCGCCTCTGGATCCGGCTTGGCCGCCTCAGACTCGAAGCCGGCGCCGAACAGCTCACGGGCCGCGTCCTGCTTTCGCCCTGCGAGGTCGCGCATGGCCTGCCGCGTGAGCTCCCGGATGGTCGCGGCCAGTTCTTCCGAACCGATCCTCATCGCGCGCGGGTCGATATGCAGCTCCGACAGCCCTTCGTCGGGAGAGAACGAAAGTCGTATCCTGCCGTCGGCGGTCTCGGCGTGTCCGACCAGACCGGAAACCCGGCGCTGCAGTTCAGCCGCTTTCGACGCCTGCTCCTGAGCCTGGTCGGCCAGGCCGGCGATGTCCAGGCCGAACACTTTGCCCACGTCGGGCAGTTCCACAACGCCTCCCGTTCATTTCATGTGGTCATGTGATGTGCGCCGTCGACGCCCTGTCGGCCGGCGCCTCACTCTCAGCCGACGTCGCGGAGAAGGAGGTCCGTCTCGGTCTCGCGGCGAATCAGCAGGCGGCTCTCTCCGGCCCGCACGCAGACAACGGGTGGCCTGGGGACCAGGTTGTAGTTGGAGGCCATGGAGTGGTGGTAGGCGCCGGTGGAGGCGCTGGCGAGCAGGTCTCCCGGGCGCAGGTCCGCCGGTAGCTCCGCGTCCTCGACGAGCACGTCGCCCGCCTCGCAGTGCCGTCCGGCGACGGTGACGGATCGGTACCCTGGAGCGGCGTGCCGGCCGACCAGCCGTATCGAGTAGCGGGCGCCGTACAGGCTCGGCCGCGGATTGTCGCTCATGCCGCCGTTGACGGTGACGAAGACACGGCCGGTCGCCGTGTGCTTGATCCCGAGGACCCGGTAGAGCGTGACGCCGGCGCGGGCGCTGATGGCACGGCCCGGTTCGAGGGTGACCCGTGGCATGGGGAGCCGGTGGGAGTCGCAGGCCGACCGGAGCGCGGCGATCAGGGGTTCGGCCAGGGTGCGCGGGTCGAGGCCGTGTTCGCCCTGCAGGTACGGTACGGCGAAGCCGCCGCCCAGATCGAGGTGGGGCAGTGCCAGGCCGTGTTCGTCCCGTACGGCCGCGAGCAGGTCCACCATCGTGCGGGCGGCCTGCTGGTACGCGGTGATGCCGGTGATCTGTGATCCGATGTGGCAGTGCAGGCCGGTCAGGACGAGTGCGGGCTGGGCGAGGACCCGGCGCACGGCTTCGGCGGCAGCGCCGGACGCCAGGGAGAAGCCGAATTTCTGCTCCTCGCCGCCGGTCGCCACTGCCGGGTGGGTGTTCCCGTCCACACCGGGGGTCACACGGATCAGCACCCGCTGGGCGGGCCCGTCCCTGTC
The DNA here is from genome assembly GCF_024055795.1 of Actinoallomurus purpureus. Taxonomy (GTDB): domain Bacteria; phylum Actinomycetota; class Actinomycetes; order Streptosporangiales; family Streptosporangiaceae; genus Actinoallomurus; species Actinoallomurus purpureus. The sequence continues at coordinate 160,795 of NZ_JAMXMY010000021.1, forward strand.
GGCGAGGGCGGCCAGCCGGGTGATCTCGGAGGGACAGTCGACGACGATGCGGCTCACGCCGTAGGACAGGGCGGCTCGCAGGTCCTCAGGGGTCTTGCCGTTGCCGTGCATGAGGATCCGCTCCGCCGGGAACCGCACCGATCGCGCCACGGCGAGTTCACCGGCCGAGCAGACGTCGAGGGCGAGTCCTTCCTCGGCGATCCACCGCGCCATGGCGCGGCACAGGAATGCCTTGCCGGCGTAGGCGATCTCGGCGTCGGGGAACGCGCGGCGGAAGTCCCGGCAGCGCTGCCGTACGTCGAGTTCGTCCATGACATGGACCGGGCTGCCGTATCGCTCGGCGAGGTCGCTCAGCCGCACGCCGCCGACCATGACGTCGCCGTCCGGGGTGGCCCGTGCCGTCGCCGGCCAGATCGCGTGGTCGAGCGTGTTCCGTTCCCGGGTCAGAACCATGGGAGTCCCCTCCTAAAGAATTTCGCGCAGCAGCAGGCAGGTGTTGGTCTGCTCGGCGCCCTGGTGGCGCAGGGCGCGCAGTTCGGTGTTGAGCTCGTCGAGACTCGCGGTGGTGAGGCGGATCTCGTAGTCGCAGTCGCCGCTGAGCGACCAGACCCCGCGTACGGCCGGCCGGTCGCGCAGCCATGTCTCGAATGATTCCGGCGGCACCTGATCCGCCATGCGGACCCGGACGATGGCGATCATCGCTACGGCCTGCAGCCGGGCGGTCATCGTTCCACCGCCTGCGCCGTCGCCGGCCTGGGGACGTTCCGCACCGGCGTCGGCCGGTTGACGTCGGCGGCGACCAGCACCGGGTCGATCTGGATCCGGTCGACCCCCAGTGGGACCAGGAGACCGCGCAGAGCATGCTCGCTCAGCCGGATCCATTCCTGCGCCGGCCCCGAAGCGGCTCGCAGGGCCGCCAGGCCGGTGAAGGCCACCCCGACACGTGGGCCGACGGGAAGCCGCGCGGTCAACGGCGTCAGCGTGCCCGCCGAGGAACGGCGGACCGGAACGAACAGCGGACCAGGGGGCTCATCGAGCTCTTCCATGACCTTGTGCTTCCTTTCACAAGCGACCGACGAACTCACGGTAAGCCCAGGGAGAGGGGATATGAGGTCCCGCTACGGGATCCGCACATGGCGAATGTCATCCCTAACATCGCCTTAATGTCCGAATCCCAAGACAGGCCCGCTGCGAGGCGCGCATCAGGAGCGGGCCGGACGGCGGGGCGAGACGTCCAGGACGCGCGCGGGCCGGTGCGCAGATCTGCCGATCCGTCACTCGGCTCCCACGAAAACGATGCGCACCACGTGTCCGCCGGCCTGGGGCGATGCCGGTGGCCGCGGCCCGCCCCACCCCCGTGGGGAGTCACTCGCCCACCAGGCGAGGATCAACCAACACGGTCGAACACGACTAACGTTGGTTGACACGGCACTACACAGGAAAAGGGGGGTGTGACCGATGCCTCGTTACCTGACAAGCCCGGGTTGGGCGGTGGCCGCCGGATTGATCGCCCCGTTGCTCATCTCGGCGGCGCTACTGCCCGCCCGGTCGGGCCTGGCCAACACCGACGTGGCCCTCATCCTGGTCGTGGTCGTCGTCGCGGTGGCCGTGAGCGGAAACCGCGTGGCGGGCGCGGTGGCGGCGCTGTCTGCCGCCGTGTGGTTCGACTTCTTCTTCACCCGGCCGTACGAGCGCTTCACCATCGACAAGGCCGCCGACGTGAAGACGGCCGTGTTGCTGCTCGTGGTGGGGCTGGTGGTGTCGCAGCTGGCCGCCCGGGCCCGCCGCCTGCAGGTGATCGCCGTGACCGACGCCGACTACCTGTCCCGGATCCACGACGCCGCCGAGCTGACGCAGTCGGCCAGGTCGGCCGGTGCCGTGGTCGATCTCGTGAAGAAGCAGCTCACCGACCTGCTGAGCCTGCGTGACTGCCGGTTCGAGTACGGGTCTCTGCTCGGCCATCCACCGCGCCTGGAACAGGACGGCACGGTGACCGTCGGCCGCAGACACTGGGACGTCGAACGGCGGGGCCTCCCGGACGAGGAGATCGAGCTGCGGACCTTCGGCAATGGTCACTTCTACGGCCGGTTCATGCTCCGGCCCGCGCCCGGGGCCGCGCCGTCGTTGCAGGCCCGCCTCGTCGCGGTGACCCTCGCCGACCAGGCCGGGCGCGCGCTGGACACCGCCGAGCCGACCAGGGAATGACCGCCGCGGCGGCCGGCGCCGGGCATCGTTCAGGTCAACACGATGATCGAGGCGATCGCCCCGGCGTACAGGCCGGTCCAGCAGCCGATGAGCGGCCCGGAGAACCGGCCCGTGTGTGCGCCGGTGATGTTGCCCAGGGAGGCGAGTCGCGATCGCCGGTCAGGGCACGGCGTGTCGAGGATCGCCGATCGGAGTGAGGCGGAAGCGCAGCCGGCAGACGACCGCGTCGGTGTCGCGGCGCAGCGCGTGCGCGAGCACGGCCCCGCGCTGGTTCTGCAGGATCCGCTGCCAGGCGTGCGCCGGTTCGACCTCAGGGATCAGGACGAACACGTGCGATTCATCGACGCCGCGGACGTAGTCGACGATCGGTTCGACCAGGCGGCGGTGGGTGTCGTTGACCAGGGTCAGATTGACGTCCGGGGCCCAGCGTTCCCACGCCTCGATGAAGTTCTTGGTCTCTTCGGGCTCGTCAGGGTGGGTGACGCGCACGGCGACGACCCGGTCGCCGATGGACAGCGCGGCCGACATCGCCTCTTGGGTGAGCCGGTTGACCGCCCCGATGGGGACGATCACGAGGGCCCGACGGGGGCGCGGACGCGCGGGGACTCGGTTCATCTCGAGCCGCTCCCCGATGCGGTCGTAGGCGCGATGGATGGCCGCCATGAGCACGACCATCAGCGGCATCGTGGCGACGATCAGCCAGCCGCCCTCGCTGAACTTGGTGGCGGTCACGATGACCGCGGCGAGCGCGGTGAGCAGGGCGCCGAAGCCGTTCAGCACGGCACGCGGGCGCCACCCGGCGGGCCGCCCGGTCCACCAGTGCCGGACCATGCCCGCCTGCGACAAGGTGAAGCCGACGAAGACACCGATGGCGAACAACGGCACCAGCGTGTTCATGTTGCCGCCGGTGCCGATGAGCAGCAGGGCGGCGGTGGCGGTCAGGAAGGCGATGCCGTAGCGATGGACCTGCCGCTCGGCGCGCAGGGCGAACAGATGCGGCAGGTTGTTGTCCTTGGCCAGGAGCTGGGCGAGGACGGGCATACCACCGAATGAGGTGTTGGCGGCGAGGGCGAGGAGCAGCACCGTGGAGAACTGGACGACGTAGTACCCGATGCCGTGCCCGAGGGAGCCGGCGGTGACCTGGGACAGGATCGTGACGCCGTGGACCGGGTGGATGTGGAACCTCACGATGAGCGCGGCGATGCCGATCAGCATCAGGCCGAGGATCGCGCCGAGCGCGACCTCGGCGCGCTGGGCCCGTTTGACCCGGGGGCTGCGGAAGGTGGGCACCGCGTTGGCGATGGCCTCGACGCCCGTCAGCGCCGCGCATCCGTTGGCGAAGGCCCGCAGCAGCAACAGCACCCCGACGGTCTGCAGGGTGTGCGCCTGCGCGGTGGCGTGCTCGACCGACACGGGGTGGTCCCGGAACATCCCGACGACGATCACCGCGACGATGGAGAGGACGAAGACCGCGGTGGGCGCGATGAACAGACGGGCGCTGTGCGCGATGCCCCGCAGGTTCACCGCGGTGACCAGGGCGAGAGTCGCCAGGCACAGCCACACCGTGTACGGCAGCAGCGCGGGCACCGCCGAGGTGAGGGCCGCGACGCCCGCCGCGATCGACACCGCCACGTTCAGCACGTAGTCGACGACCAGGGAGGCGGCCGCCACCAGCGATGACCTGCGGCCGAGGTAGGTCTTTGCCACCCCGTACGCCCCGCCGCCCTCCGGGAAGGCCGCGATCACCTGCCGGTAGGACAGGGTGAGCACGCCCAGCAGCCCGGCGATGGCCAGGGTGACGGGGACGGTGTACCCGAGGCCGGCTCCACCCGCGACGGCCAGGACGATGACGATGGCCTCGGGGCCGTACGCGACGGACGCCATGGCGTCCAGCGACAGCGCGGCGAGCCCGCCGACGACCGACAACCGATGCCGGTCGTCCTCTCCCGAAGACCTGGGCCGGGGGCCGCGTGTGCGCTCGGACAGCAATGACATGGGAGAACCCTCTAGGGCTGGAAGCGGTAGCCCATTCCGGGCTCGGTGAGCAGGTGCTGCGGATGCGCCGGATCGGGCTCCAGCTTCCGACGCAACTGGGCCATGTACTGGCGCAGGTAGTTCGTCTTGCGCTCGTACGAGGGCCCCCAGACCTGAGTGAGGAGCCAGCGCTGGCTGATCAGCTTGCCCGGGTTGCGCAGCAGGATCTCGACCAGCCGCCACTGGGTGGGCGTGAGATGGACGTCGGGCGTGATCGTCTTGGCGGCCAGATCGACGAGGTGGTCGCCGATCCGGACGGTCGGCACCAGGTCCGCAGTACCGGTACGGCGGCTGACGGCGCGGATGCGGGCGAGCAGCTCGTCCACTCCGAAGGGTTTGGTGACGTAGTCGTCGGCGCCGGCGTCCAGCGCAGTGATCTTGTCCTCCGCGCTGCTGCGCCCGGACAGCACGATGATCGGCACCTGGCTCCAGCCGCGCAGCCCGTGAATGACCTCGACGCCGTCCAGGTCCGGCAGTCCCAGGTCCAGTACCACGACGTCGGGATGCCAGTCGGTGGCACGCCGCAGCGCCTCGCTGCCGTCGGCGGCGGTCGCCACCTCGTACTGGCGGGCACGCAGGTTGAGCGTGAGCGCGCGGGCGATCTGCGGTTCGTCGTCGACGACGAGGACACGTGTCACGGGCTCCGCCTTTCCCGTAGCGCGTCGACGTGCGAGGTGAGTACCGGATCGGCCAGGTCGGGAGGGGCGACGGGGAGTGTGACGATCATGGTGAGGCCTCCTCCGGGCGTCTCTTCGGGGGTCACGGTGCCGTCCATCGCCTCCACCAGCCCACGGGCCAGGGCCAGGCCGAGTCCGACGCCGGTGTCGTTGTCGCGGTCGCCGAGCCGCTGGAAGGGTTGGAAGACGCGGTCGCGGTCGGCCGGCGGGATCCCGGGTCCTCGGTCGATGACCCGGAGTTCGAGGTGGCCGGCATGGGCGCTGGCCGTGATGAGCACGGGGTCGCCGGGTGGGCTGTGGTGCACCGCGTTGGAGATGAGGTTGACCAGGACCCGCTCCAGCAGGACCGGATCGGCCAGCGCCTCGGTCAGGTCGTCGGGGATCTGGAGCCGCACGTCGGGGGCCTCGAGCTCGTCGATGGCGTACGGGACGATCTCCTGGATGGCGACGGGTTGCAGGGACACGCCGAGTGCTCCGGCCTGGAGGCGGCTCATGTCGAGCAGGTTGGCGACGAGGCGGTCCAGCCGTACGAGGGACTCATCGGCCGTGGCGAGTAGTTCGTCGCGTTCGTCTTCGGCCCAGTCGACGTCGGCGGCGCGCAGGCTCTCCACGGCGGCCTTGGCCGAGGCGAGGGGGGATCGCAGGTCGTGGCTGACCGCGGTCAGCAGGGCGGTGCGCAGCTTGTCGGCTTCAGCGAGGGGGCGGGCTTGTTCGGCCTCTTCGGCGAGGCGTTGCTGGCGCAGTGCGACGGCGGCCTGGGCGGCGAAGGCCTCGAGCACGCGCCGGTCGGCGGCTGACGGCGTGCGGCCGCGCAGGACGAGCGCGAGGTCATCGTCGACCGGGATGTCGGCGTCGCCCTCGTCGGGGGTGCAGGTCGGCTCGCCGCCGACGGTGGCGACGATGCGCCAGCAGTCCGGGTCGCTTTGGCGGCTTGGGGTCAGCGGCGTGTCCGGGCGTCGTTCCAGCAGGGTGACCGAGGTGAGGGCGAAGGTCACGCGGAGGCGTTCGAGTAGGTCGCCGAGCGCGCCGTGTTGCCTGCCGTCCGCGTTCCAGCCGCGTAGCACGGTGCCGGCGAGGTTGGACAGCAGTTCGGCGTCGGCGCCGGCGCGGGCGGCCTGACGGGTGCGTCTGGCGGCGATCTCCACCACCACGCTGACGGCGATCGCCACCAGGACGTAGGAGATGAGCGCGAGGAGATTCTCGTGCTGGTTGATGGTGAACTTGTGAATCGGTGGGGTGAAGTAGTAGTTGAGCAGCAGGGAGCCGGCGATGGCGGCGAACAGCGCGGGGTAGATCCCGCCGACCAGCGCCACTCCGACCACGGCGACGAGGAACAGCAGGATGTCGCTGGGCAGTGACAGATGGCCGCGCAGGTTGGCCAGCAGGAGGTTGAGGAGCGGTAGTCCGGCCACCGCGAGCGCGAATCCGGCGCCCTGCCGGCGGCGGGTCAGGCCGCCGGGCCGGCGGGTGCGGAGCCGGCTCTTGCTGACTTCTTCGTGGGTTACCAGGTGGACGTCGATGGGTCCGGACAGCGCGGTGGTGGTGACGCCGACGCCGCGGGAGAACAGTTGGGCGATGCGGCCGTGGCGGGAGGCGCCGAGGACGAGTTGGGTGGCGTTGACGCCGCGGGCGAAGTCGAGCAGCGCGACCGGGATGTCGTCGCCGACGACCTGGTGGTAGGTGCCCCCCAGACTCTCCACGAGCGCGCGCTGGCGGGCCAGGTTGGCGGGGCTCGCGCCGGTCAGCCCGTCACCGGTGGTGACGTGCACGGCGAACAGGTCGGCGCCTTTGGCGCGGTCGGCGATGCGGGCCGCCCGCCGGATGAGGGTGTCGCCCTCGGGGCCGCCGGTGAGGGCGACGACGACGCGTTCTCGTGCCTCCCACGTCTTGTGGATGTCGTGGTCGGCGCGGTAGCGGTCGAGCTGGTCGTCGACCTTGTCGGCCAGCCAGAGCAGGGCGAGCTCGCGCAGTGCGGTGAGGTTGCCGACGCGGAAGTAGTTCGACAGCGCCGCGTCGATCTTCTCGGGCTGGTAGACGTTGCCGTGCGCCATCCGGCGGCGCAGCGCCTCCGGCGCCATGTCGACGAGTTCGACCTGGTCGGCGCGGCGGACGACCTCGTCGGGCACGGTCTCCCGCTGTGGGACGCCGGTGATCTGCTCGACCACGTCGTTGACCGAGTCGAGGTGCTGGATGTTGACGGTCGTGATCACGTCGATGCCGGCCTCGAGGATCTCCTCGATGTCCTGCCAGCGCTTCTCGTTGCGAGATCCCGGGATGTTCGTGTGCGCGAGCTCGTCGATCAGCGCCACCCTGGGAGCACGGGCGATGACGGCGTCGCTGTCGAGCTCGGTGAAGGTCGTCTCCCGGTACTCCATGGTCTTGCGGGGAACGGTCTCCATTCCTTCCAGCAGCTCGATGGTGCGGGGCCGGCCGTGGCACTCGACGTAGCCGACGACCACGTCGGTGCCCCGGTCGCGGCGCCGATGCGCCTCGGCCAGCATGGCGTAGGTCTTACCGACACCCGGCGCGGCGCCGAGATAGACGCGCAGGCGCCCCCGGGTCATGTCGTTTCACCTCCTCGTCTGGGGGAGCGGCGTGCCGCGCGCTCCCACGCGCGGCACGCCGGGCATTCACGGTCATCCACGGAGCGGGTATTTCTTGTCGAGTTCGATGTTGAGTTGCAGGTCGTTGACGCGGGGCTCGCCGATGAAGCCGAGCACCCGACCGTCCTCGTTGTCCTTGATCGCGGCCAGGACCTGCGCCACGCTGATGCCGCGGGCCTTCGCGACCCGGGGGGCCTGCAGCCGTGCGTACGCCGGGGAGATGTGCGGGTCCAGACCGCTGGCGCTGCCGGTCACCGCGTCCGCGGGAACCTGCGGCGAGGCGGGGGCGGTGCCGCGGATCGGCGTGATCTCGCCCGCGGCGTAGTCCTCTCCGGCCTTGGCGCACTCGACGGCGACGCCCTTGTAGGTGGCGATGAACGGCTTGGTCACCACGCCGCACTGTTCGTTGACGCTGACGACGCGGGTGGGCCGGGTCACGTGGCCCGAGCGGTCGCGGGGGCCGATGACCGACAGGACCGCGCCGACGCCGCCGGGGGTGCAGAACGGCCGGGCGCCGCTGACGCCCTCCAGGTCACCGACCGCCTTGCTGCGGGAGCAGACCTGGGTGAGCAGGCTGTCCCGGGCCGTCTTCGCGGTGATCTCGTCCGCCTTCTTGGCCGGGTTCTTCGGGAGGGTGTCGACGATGTCCTCCGGGCCGAGGTTGCTCGCGGCCGTGGAGGTCGGGTCGTAGCCGGTCCCGGCGTTGGAGGGCCGGCTCTGGACGTACTGCTTGAGCGGGTTGCCGCCGGAGTCGGTGAAGGACTGACCGATGAGGCGGCTACCGACGACCTTGCCGTCCGCACCCTTGATCATCGAGCCTTGGGCCCGGTCGTGCAGGCCGGGGATCAGGGCGACGACCCAGACGGCGAGCGGATAGATCACCCCGGTGATCACCGTCAGGACGAGCAGGGCGCGGACCGCGGCGAGATGCTGGCGGATCCAGGTGGGCAGGCGCATGTCAGGACATCCCCGGAAGGAACTGGATAAATAGATCGATGATCTTGATTCCGATGAACGGCGCGATGATCCCGCCGAGCCCGTACACGTACAGGTTGCGCGACAGCAGCTTGGACGCGCTGCTCGGGCGGTACTTCACCCCCCGCAACGCGAGGGGGATCAGCGCGATGATGATGATCGCGTTGAAGATGACGGCCGACAGGATCGCCGACTGCGGGCTGTGCAGCCGCATGATGTTGAGCTTGTCCAGGCCCGGGTACACCGCCGCGAACATCGCGGGGATGATCGCGAAGTACTTGGCGATGTCGTTGGCGATCGAGAAGGTCGTCAGCGCGCCACGAGTGATGAGCAGCTGCTTGCCGATCTCGACGATCTCGATGAGCTTGGTCGGGTTGGAGTCCAGGTCGACCATGTTGCCGGCCTCTTTGGCGGCCGACGTGCCGGTGTTCATCGCCACGCCGACGTCGGCCTGGGCGAGCGCGGGCGCGTCGTTGGTGCCGTCACCGGTCATCGCGACGAGCTTGCCGCCCTCCTGCTCCTTCTTGATCAGGGCCATCTTGTCCTCGGGCTTGGCCTCGGCGAGGAAGTCGTCCACGCCGGCCTCGTCCGCGATGGCCTTGGCCGTCAGCGGGTTGTCACCCGTGATCATGACGGTGCGGATGCCCATGCGGCGCATCTCGTCGAAGCGCTCGCGCATCCCCTCCTTGACCACGTCCTTCAGATGGATGACGCCGAGAACGTGAGCCGTCGCACTGCCGTTCTCCTGGACGACCTCGCCGACCACCAGCGGCGTGCCGCCGCTGGCCGAGATCCCGTCCACGATGTGCCCGACCTCGTCGGTCGGGTGACCGCCGTTGTCACGGACCCACTTCATCACCGCGGTCGCCGCGCCCTTGCGCAACATCCGCGCCCGCTCGGGGGTTCCGTCGCCGTCGAGGTCGACGCCGGACATGCGGGTCTGGGCGGTGAACTCGATCCAGGTCGCATGACTGAGCTCGCCGGGGGTGCGCTCGCGCAGGCCGTAGGTGGTCTTGGCGAACACCACGATCGAGCGCCCCTCGGGGGTCTCATCCGCGAGGCTCGACAGCTGGGCCGCGTCCGCCAGCGTTTGTTCGGTCACGCCGTCGACCGGGGTGAATGCGGCCGCCTGCCGGTTGCCCAGCGTGATCGTGCCGGTCTTGTCGAGCAGCAGGGTGTTGACATCACCGGCCGCCTCCACGGCGCGGCCGCTCATGGCCAGCACGTTGCGCTGCACGAGCCGGTCCATGCCGGCGATGCCGATCGCACTCAGCAGCGCCCCGATCGTCGTCGGGATCAGGCAGACCAGCAGCGAGACCATCACGATGCCGGTGACGCCGTGCGCGTTCAGCGCGAGCGAATCCGGCACGCCGGGCTCGTTGGCCTTGGAGAAGATAGCCAGCGGCTGCAGGGTCGCGACCGCCATCACGAAGATGATCGTCAGCGACGCGAGCAGGATGTTGAGCGCGATCTCGTTCGGCGTCTTCTGCCGGTTGGCGCCCTCGACCAGCGCGATCATCTTGTCGATGAAGCTTTCACCCGGCTTCTGGGTGATCTTCACGATGATCTGGTCCGACAGCACCTTGGTGCCGCCGGTGACCGCGGACCGGTCACCGCCGGACTCGCGGATGACCGGAGCCGATTCACCGGTGATCGCCGACTCGTCCACGCTGGCGATGCCCTCGACGACGTCACCGTCACCGGGGATGATCTGCCCCGCCTCGACGATGACGTGGTCGCCCTGCTGGAGCTGCGGCGCGGGCACCGACTCCTCCCGCACCGGGGCGCCGGGCGCCCAGCCGACCAGGCGGCGGGCCATGGTGTCGGTCTTGGCCTTGCGCAGCGCGTCGGCCTGGGCCTTGCCCCGCCCCTCGGCCACCGCTTCGGCCAGGTTCGCGAAGATGACGGTCAGCCACAGCCAGGCCACGATCAGCCAGGCGAACCAGCTGCCCTTGGCCACGGCGAGGACCGTCGACCACACGGCGCCGATCTCGACGATGAACATGACCGGGTTACGCCACATCGTGCGCGGATCCAGCTTCTTGGCCGCGTCCGGCAGTGACGTGAGCAGCTGTTTCGGATCGAGCAGACCGCCCTGGACGCGGCCGCCCGAAGGCTTGGGCGCCTCCGGAGCCGTGTCCGGTGCTTCGGTGACTTGGATGGACATCTAGTGGATTCCTTCGGCCAACGGCCCGAGCGCGAGCGCCGGGAGGAACGTCAGGGCGACGAGGATCACCGTCACACCGGCGACCATGCCGACGAACTGCGGACGGTGGGTGGGCAGCGTGCCCTCTGAGGCGGGGGTGTGGCCCTGGCGGGCGAGAGAGCCGGCCAGGCCCAAAACGAAGATCATGGGCAGGAAACGCCCGAAGACCATCGCCAGGCCGAGTGCCGTGTCGTACCAGGTCGTGTTGACGGTGATGCCCGCGAACGCCGACCCGTTGTTGTTCGACGCCGAGGTGAACGCGTACAGCACCTCACCCAGGCCGTGCGGCCCGCTGTTGGCCATGCCCGCACGCTCGCCGGGCAGCGCCATCGCGAACGCGGTGCCCACCAGCGCGCAGATCGGCGTGATCAGGAAGTAGCTCGCCGCGAACTTGACCTCGCGGCTGCCGATCTTCTTACCGAGGTACTCCGGCGTGCGGCCGACCATCAGACCGGCCACGAACACCGTGATCACCGCGAGGATCAGCATGCCGTACAGGCCCGAGCCCGTCCCGCCGGGCGCGACCTCACCCAGCATCATGTTGAACATCGTCATCATGCCGCCGAGGCTGGTGTAGGAGTCGTGGAAAGAGTTCACGGCCCCGGTCGAGGTCAGCGTGGTGGCGTCCGCGAAGGTCGCGGAGTTCGCCACCCCGAACCTGGTGTCGACGCCCTCCATGGCCGAGCCGATCGCGGTCGGCACCGTGCCGTGGTGGGAGAGCTGGAAGTACGACATGAGCGTGACGCTGATGATCGCCAGGGTGGCCATCACCGCGACGATCGCATAACCCTGCTTGTTGTTGCCGACCATCCGGCCGAACGTACGGGGCAGGCTGAAGGAGATGACCAGGAGCAGGAAGATCTCGAACCAGTTGGTCCAGGTCGTCGGGTTCTCGAACGGGTGGGCGGAGTTGACGTTGTAGAAGCCGCCGCCGTTGGTGCCGAACTCCTTGATGACCTCCTGGCTGGCGACCGGTCCACCGGTGATGGCCTGCTTGGCACCGGCAAGGGTCTGGATCGTGTGCGGGTCGTGGAAGTTCTGCACCACCCCGCCGATCACCAGGATGATCGCGCCGATGAAGGCGAAGGGCAGCAGGATCCGCAGGGTGCCGCGGACCAGGTCCACCCAGAAGTTGCCGAGATGCTCGGTCCTCTTGCGGGCGAAGCCGCGTACGAGGGCGATCGCGACGGCGATGCCGACGGCGGCGGACACGAAGTTCTGCACCGCCAGGCCGGCCATCTGCACCAGGTGGCCCATGGTCGACTCACCCGAGTACGACTGCCAGTTGGTGTTCGTCGTGAAGCTGATCGCGGTGTTCCACGCCTGGTGCGTCATCACCGGCTTGAACCCCAGGCTCAGCAGCAGGTGGTTCTGCAGCCGCTGGAACCCGTACAGGAACAGCACGGACACCACTGAGAACGCCAGCACGCTCCGGGCGTAGGAAGCCCACGTCTGCTCGGCGTCCGGATGGGCTCCGATCAGCCGGTAGACCAGCCGTTCGACCCGCGAGTGCCTCGTGCCGGCGTACACCCGGTACATGTAGTCGCCCAGCGGCCGGTAGGCCAGGGCCAGAGCGAGCACGAGAGATCCCGTGAACAGGATCCCCGCGACCGTCGTACTCATCAGAAGCGCTCCGGGAACAGTAGGGCGGCCACCAAGAAGACGGACAGGAGCACGGCCAGGACCAGCCCGACCACGTTCTCCAGACTCAAAGCCGCTCGACCGCCTTCACGACCAGGCCGAACAGGGCGAAGATCGCCACTGTCAGCAGGATGTACACCAGGTCAGCCATTTCTTTCGATTCCTCTATTCGATTCACGGGGATGACCCCCGTCTCGCCGAGCGCCGCGGGGAGGGCGACCGCGATCAGAGCGTCGGTTCCCTGCGGTCGGTCTGCTCAAGGCCGGCCTCGGCGGAGTGGAAGTCGACCCAGACCGGGTCGGCTCGCCGATAGCGCCCTCTGGCGTCGATCAGCACGTGGACGAAGGCCGCCAGGACTCCGGCGAGGACGAGCGCCGCCGCCCGGGCGACGTCGCCATCGCCGGTGATCCCGATGTGTCCGAACCGGTGCACGTCGAAGCCGGTGACGCACATCCACGCGATGGCGCCGATCGCGGCGCCGACGATGATCCGGCTGCGCCACGCCCAGGCCACGACCGCCACGGCGACCACCGTGAACGCGGCTTGCCACGGCAGTCCGGCCAGTACGACGGCGAGAGCGAAGACGCAGGCGCTGCCGCCGGCCAGTGACCATGCGGAGAGATCCAGACGCGTCATCGCATCCTCCTTGAGCACGCCGACGGCATGCCTCGCCTGCCCCTTTGTCGGGGCTTACGGCAGGAGTAAACGCCTCATTCGAACGGTTTCGACCGTCGTTGACAGAGCCTTAGCGCGGACCCTCGGCGCCTTAACACATCTCTAACGTGCGGCCTTGAGGAGACCGTGGTCAGTACGGTGACTTCGCGTCCGGCTTCGACCGGGGAGCCAATCCGGGAGCCAACCTACGCGGACTGTTCCTTCTTGCTCCGGAAGATGTCGTTCATGTGCTCAGCGCCGTCCCGGATCTCCGGCTTGAGCTGGTGACGGCAGACCGTCTCGGTGATCTTGTGTGTTCTTGTGCCCGACGAGGTCACTGATCCGCTGGGTGGGCACCGCGTGGTCGCTCGTGAGCAACACGAAGGTGTGGCGAAGCTCCCTGGGGGTCCAGGCGGCTCCGATGCCCGCCGCTACCGTGATCTTCCGGAACCTGCGGCGGACTGCCCCACCGGTGTAGGGCGAGCCGTCCTTGTGACAGGACACGAGGCCATGATCTTGGTAGAGCTCGCCCGCGCTGAGCCGTTCGGCGGCCTGCCTCCTGCGGTGCGCCGTGAGCGTCCACTGCGATGTCGGCGAGGCCGAAACCTCGACGACTCAACCGACGAGTGCGCCGCAAAGACAGTGGCGACCGGAGAAACCGTCCGGGAGTCGGCGCATGCAGATCGCATCCGTCCCTTGAGGAGCCCAGTGACCTGCGCGGCCCTGGCGTTCTGGTTGTCGGTGCTCTTGCGGACGTAGACGCCCAGGACGGCGCGGGCGAAGCCAGCCAACGGAGTAGGGGGTTCGTCATCGAGGGCGGTCCACGGAGCCTCACGGCGGGCACCGATGAGGACGAGCAAGAGAAGGACGATCACGAGTACGGCGAGGGCTACCGCGCCGAATGCGACGGCGATCATCTGGGGACGACTCTTCTCTCAGGCCGAACGAGAGATCGACATCCTTGTCTACGTCGCCCTGTTCCTCGTCGAAGACACCGGCGTACAGCGACTCTTCGCGGAGAAGGCGAGAGCAGGCGTACGCTTTCGAGTCCTCCTTGGCCAACCAGATTGCGCCGCTGTAGCCCTGCGCGGGGAGGAAGAGGGCATTGGGGATGCAATCTCGGCAAAGGTCCGGAACGCGATCGCGCTGTACCGGCCGCTACGCCAGCTCGACGGCGTGGAATTCCGCCTCCACGACACCGTCTTGTACAACTCGATCTATCGGGCTGACGATGATCTCCTCGTCAACACCCACGTCTACGGCAACGTCGCCTCCAACGCGCCCATCTTGCACCTGCGCAGCGTCGCCGGCGGGGACATGGTGACCACTTACCGCGAGAGCTTTGAACGCATCTGGGACAACGCCAAGCCCCTCGCTGCGGAAGACTGAACCCATGCCAGGCCGGATCGACTACCACGACGACCCGAACGCACCCAAGCCGAACAGCATGGTCCCGTCGGTCAACGCCGCGGTCACCAACGACGACGGCGACATCCTGCTCATCCGCCGGACCGACAACAACAACTGGGCGCTGCCCGGAGGTGCCATCGATCTCGGCGAGTCGGTTGCTCAGGCCGCGATACGCGAGACCCAGGAAGAGACCGGCATCACTCCCGAGATCACGGGTTTGGTCGGCATCTACACCGACCCTCGACATGTCATCCACTACACCAGCAACGATGAGGTACGGCAGGAGTTCTCCATCGTCCTGACCGGTCGCCCTGTAGGCGGGCAGCCGACACCCAGCAACGAATCAAGCGAAGTGCGCTGGGTAACGACTACTGACATCGACCTCTACACCATGGACCACGCGATGCGGAAACGGATTGAACGCTACCTCTCCCCCACTGACGCCCCAGAGATCACATAAGGTACTTAGGCAACAACTACGAGCGGTCGGCCTGTAGGCCCGGGTTTAATCGGGCCAGTCTCTGACCTGTGCAAACGCCCTGTCCTCGCCGCTGATCCGGGCGCGCTCTCGGCCGTTTTTCAACGTTTCGCGCATGATCGCGGTGCGATGTGCCCTCACACCTTCGCAAGTTGCCTCGCGTCCGGTCGATATACCACGGGCACATGGTTTAAGAATCCACAGCCAGCCCGACTGCCGTAGCGGGCCTGGCCTGCACCGGACTACCTTCGAGACGGGACGGAGACGGGCGTCATCCCGCGCATATCCCACACACGGCGCTCGTAGTCTGGGCGCCGGCTTCCCTCGTACGGTCAGGATCTGAGTG
The DNA here is from genome assembly GCF_024055795.1 of Actinoallomurus purpureus. Taxonomy (GTDB): domain Bacteria; phylum Actinomycetota; class Actinomycetes; order Streptosporangiales; family Streptosporangiaceae; genus Actinoallomurus; species Actinoallomurus purpureus. Next base: position 176,024 of record NZ_JAMXMY010000021.1, read on the forward strand.
CCGACTGCCCGAGTTGAGCGCGTCTGGCGACCGAGTTTACCGTTCCCGCTTCAGCCGGGCGAAGCGCTCGTCCGGCCAGAAGGTGTCGCCTAGCATCAGTTCATCGAAGCGGACGCAGACGGCTCCCGGCACTTCGGCGGACTCCCAAACTTCGGAGACGAGTCGCCCCCGCTCCTTCCAATGCCGACTAAACCAGTAGATCCTGTCTCCCGCCACGAGTTCCTTGGCCGTGACGAGTTCTCGCCGAGGGGCCAATTTGGTGCTCGGCGACCCAACACGAGCCGAGAAAGCGTACTCTCCCCGAGCCTTGGACCTGGGTTCGGCTGGTTCCTGGCCGGGTAGGGGCTCACGAGCCCAGTCGGTTGCTTCGAAGCAGGCGGCCAACCATAGCGCCTCGGCCTCATTGAGGATGACGTTGGCGATCCTGGGCGCGGTGCCGAGCGGCCCTAGGGAGGCGTTGAAGCGGAGGGCCTCCGGCCAAATGCACTGCGGTTCCCAGTCAAGATCGCTGTGGAGTAACGTCGCGTACCCCTCTCCTCGGCGCTGCCAGAAGATCAGGTCCTCGTCCCAATGGTTGATGAAGTGCATCACGATGTCGGAGGCATCGAAATCGATGCCCGCCATCTCACCGAGCCGGGTGCGTAGTGCCTGGTTACCTCGGTAGCGGTTGGCATAACGACGCGCTTGGGAGACGAAATCGGCCAAAGAAGCGTCGTCCAGCCGGTCTGCAGTGTTGACCTCGATGGTCGTCTGCACCCTTCGCTCACGGCGCGCTGAGAGCAACTGTTGTGTCGCGTTGGCCCAGTACAGGGCACTGGTCTCTGGGTCGTGAACGACGCAGAACACGGGAACGTTGCCATCGGCCCAGGTGTCGGCGTGGTGCCCAACTGGAATGCCGTATCCGCCCCTCCTGCGCCAGGAGCTCCCACCCTTGACCTGAATCTTGATCATGTCACCGGTAACTCGACCATCTTCGGTGAAGGTGACATGCAGGTCCTCGCCGAAGTCGTTCTGGCCGTCTATCTCCTGAACGATGTGATCATGTTGTTCAAGCAGCGCGTGAAGCGTGTTGACGGCGGCACGGCTTCGCCTGCGACTCTCGGAAACCTTGGGCAACGTTCCTCCCGTATCGATCGCCGAACCGACCCTAACCGTCAGCGCCGACAGTGCCTCCTACCGAGTGCTCCAGAGACCTTGTCTCACAAAGGGGGCACCTCTCCATGATCACGCAAGAGGCATTCAGGCGGGCAGAGTATGAGAACAGCCGGACGGAATCAGCCGAGCCGTAGGGAGGGAAGTCGGCTAGTGCACGCGGGACGGTAGGAGGAAGACCTGAACGGACCGACCTTCGGCCTATCCATTACGAGTCAGGCTAAGCATGTCCACAGCCATCCAGATTCGGCCTGTGACCTGCTGTTCGCCTGGCAAGCGGTCCAAGATCGTCCAGAGCGGTTGTTAGCGCCAGCGTTAGCAACCTGACCACGCTCGGATCTGCCTCTTCGTCCCGAACTACCGGCGCGACCATGGCTGGCGCTGGCTCGCCCTGCTCGGATGTGCGGTGCTATGTGATTACGCCTGGTCCTGTACGGCGGTGTTGCTGTACTTCCGTGCTGTAGAGCCGCAGCTCTAGCGAGCGCCGCTAGCATCACGAGACGCCTCGCCGACAGGAGCCAAGGCAATGACCCGCATCGACGGCCCGTTCTACCGCGTCAGTGATCCCGCATTCGAACTCACCGTTGTCCGCTGGAAAGGATACGACCCCGAGGCCTTGGAGGAAGCCGACGGCCATATCCATCTTCCTGACGGCACGCACTATGCCCCGACCTTCATGACCCTGCGGACTGTCTCGGCCATCATGGACCGTTGGCAGACCTCCGGCGAATGCCTCAACGGCGAATATTTCTGGTGCTCGGATCTGATCATCATCCGCAACCCCGGCCTACCCGCCATCGTGGAAGTCGTGCGGCACCTCATCGCCACAGGCGAGGTCCACAGCATCTGCAGCCCCCTCGAAGCAGAGACACCCGGTCGCTGATACCTGGCTGACCTTCCGCTTTTCAGGAGTGACATCACCCCTGCTCGCGGAAGCTGTACCAAGGTCAGGCGGTGGTCGACGTGTGCCAGTGTTAGCCGGTGGTGCCTGCCGTTGCTGTCACCATTGCTGTCAGCCCGGCTACTGCTGCGGGTGCTTTCCGGTTGGCTCAGCGTTTGAACCGAGCGCGGATGCGCTCGTACGGGCTCGTCTTGGCGATCGGAATCGCCTCGGCGGGTCTCAGCGGCATAGGAACGACCCGGTCGGTGGGAACACCGGTGTCGAGCTGAGCGGTGAGCGACGACCCGTGTGCCCAGAGCGCGGGTTCGATCATCAGGATGAAGCCGTCCCGGCCGATCAGCTTCCGTGCCCCGTCGGGCCAGGCCAGCATCGCCTCGCAGTCGCGATAGCAGATGGTGATGGGCTTTGGTCCCCGGAACAGGCTGACGCCCTCCGGAGCGACGACGAGCCGGGACGAATCGACCGGGGCGTTGGTGCTGTAGAGCACCTGGCCGTCCACCCCGCTGCTTGAGAACTTGGGCGCTGGCCGGTATCTCGCCGACGGTGCGCGCGATCCCGGCACCATGACGACCGCAGAGTCGAGAACTTCACCGGCCGTCTGCTGGATCAACTCCGTGTCGACGGCGTTCAGCGAGCTTTCCATGTACGCGTCCGTGAGCGCCTCGGCGCCGACGAGTTCGCGCAGCGCGTTGCCGTACGCCCAGCCCGTCGACGATGTCCTGCGGCGGGTCGCTCGCACACGCGCCACGATTTCGGCGATCTCTTTCGGCCTGACCAGGTGGTCGGCCAGGAGCTCGATCTCCTCCAAGAAGGCGGACAGCAACCGGTCGTGGTTCTGCGGCAGTCCGTCCGTATATGCGGTGACGTGCGCGTACCGCCCGTCGCGTGGGTCGTAGGACGTGCTCGGGGTGTAGCTAAGTCCGGCCTCTTGCCGCAGGCTCCGGTGCAGTCGGCTGCGAAGGAGCGTGGAGTACACCTGGGCGGCGGTGGACCGCCGCACCAGCGAATTCATGGCGACGACGCCGCCCGGCTGTCGGAAATAGGCGGGTGTTCCCGGCAATGCCGACGATGGCCTGGGCGGCGGGACGCGTTCGCCCTCGGGCAGGTCGATCGTGAGACCCGCCGGAGGGCGCCCGCCTGCGAAGACGAGCACGAGGTTCCGCCGGGTGAACCACCGGCCAGCCCACGCCGTGATCTGGTCCGGCGTGTGTCGGCCGACGCCGAATTCCTCATAGCCCGGCAGTCCGTAGGTGGCGGCGCCATAGCGCCAGATCATGAGTGGGTTCGTCAGCGCGGTCCCGCGGGTGTCGGCCTCGGCACGGAGAACCTGGTTCTCCAGCTCGATCCGGTTGAACGGCAACGCCTGAAACGCTCGGGACAGCTCGGCCACGAAGCTGGCGATCCCCGCGCCATCTCCTTGAGTGCCGAACACGGTCGTTGTCGCGTCGACCCGACCGTTCGAGTCGTGCACGTGCCCGCCGATCGCGTGCATGGCGAGGTGCTCGACGAGGTGCGTGATCCCGCGCCATGCGAGTTGCTCATCGGCGGAGCCGACCCGGAACGCGAGGAAGACACGATGCAGGTCATCGTCGCCTTCTGCCCAGTAGGCCGGAACCCCATCGACCTCAATCCTGTGCCACACCACCCGCAGCCTCCCAAATAGCCCGGAAAGACTAGCGGGTGTTGTGAAGTGATCGTAGATCACTTAGACCATCGGATCGGGTGACAGTGCCGAGTTGGCCGTGCTCGCCGCATCGCGCTGACCGTACACCGAAAGGCGGACGGTCATTTCGCTGTCGCGTTGCCGTCACAGAACAGCCCCGAGACGCGATGTCTCGGGGCTGTTTCAGCAGGTCACGTGTGGTGGGCAGGGGCGGGGTCGAACCGCCGACCTTCCGCTTTTCAGGAGTAACAATTGCCCTGCTCACGATGCTTGTGCCGAGGTTGAGGGTGCCGGGCGTGTGCCTGTGGCGGGCGTCGGTTGCTGTCGTTGCTGTCACCGTTGCTGTCAGTCGCAGCACCCTTGGCATGGGCGAAACGGGGATCGGACGCCCGTGTCTGACTACTCTGCCATGCACGTTGAGGAGACCGTGGCCGTCTGATCCGTAGCCGACGGTGACGCATGCCCGACCCGCCGAACAAGCGAGACGCCAGGTTGTACATGGGTCGGTCTGTCGGTGCGCCTGGCTACGGTGGCTTCATGGTGAAGAACACATGGCCAAGAGACCGCTATACGGGTCCTGGTGGAGGCCTGTCCACAGGTCCGGGTGGTGGATTGTCGACGGGCCCAGGCGGGGGAGCGTCTACAGGCCCCGGCGGGGGAATGTCCACTGGGCCCGGAGGCGGGATGTCCACCGGCCCCGGCGGCGGACTGTCGACGGGTCCCGGCGGAGGCCTGTCCACAGGTCCAGGCGGAGGTTTGTCGACCGGCCCAGGTGGAGGCCTGTCTACGGGTCCTGGCGGTGGGCTGTCCACCGGCCCCGGCGGCGGACTATTCACTGGACCGTGCAAGAACCCATACCGGAGCAATCAGCCACCCCGACATGTGTTGGTGGAGTACCTCTCCCAGCATGGCCATGAGGAAATCGCGGAGCTACTACGTCGTTATTTGTGAAACGACGCAAGAACACGGGCTAGAACATCCGATCGGTATGGGTGTCAACCTGGCGGGGAACCGCGAAGCCCACGCGCCAACGGTAGACGTGGCGCATGCGGTATGCATTACTGCGCTTGAGCGGTGTCTCGCGTACCCGGCGTAGGCATATCGGAAGTTTCGCCGCTTTCGAGTCGATCGAGCGCACACGTGAGGCGCTGGGCTTGGGACGCGACCCGCAGGGCACGTAGCCACCAGGTACGAGCGAAGAAGATCTCTTGTACTGGTTCGGTTATCTCGCGCAGGAAGCTGACCTTCGCGGCTTCGTCTCGTTCGGAGAGGACAACTCCTCGGGCGTCGGCCGCATACCTAACCATCAGATCTCGAAGACCCCAACCGGAGTAGTAGGTGCCGGCCCACCTCTGCGTGTTGTCGACCAGCCAACATGTGGCCTCGTCGATTTGGTTGAGCCAACGTTGGCGCTCGGCGCGTAGTGCGGTGCCGAGTGTGTCAGGAACATCAGATGGGATTTCGAACGCCTCAAGTCGAGCGCAAGCCGCCAAGATCGTGAGAATGCTGTCCGAGAAACTGTCGCGATCTTGATGTGCTTTCAGGATCCGTGCCTTCCGAGCGTCGAGCCGTGGACTGACCGTCATTCCGATCGCCCAGGTCGTCGCAACAGCGGTAGCTGCGGCGGTCGCGATGGTGCCTACGATGCTACTCATACGCATCATGATGCCCAGGACCGGATACGGCGTCAGGCAATTACTCAGTCTGACAAGGCGCGTTACAACTCGCGAAACCCGCGCCGTCTGATCCGTAGCAAGATCGAGCAGATCCAGGACGGTCCACAACCGTCCGCCGACCTGCTACCGAGCGGCTGCACCGTCCATGTCCGTCCGGAGCGATCCAGGGTCGTCGTTAGCAAAACCGTTAGCATCATCCGCTCGGCGAGAGGCGCCAGTGTAAGGGTCGGTGATCTGAACTCCGATCCTGTGGTGACCGCACTCAAGCCACGTACCCGACGACGAGCATCCCCGGTCATCCCGCGAGCGCATGGCGGGTCTGCCCCTAGCCGCGAGCGCACGCGCCGCATCACGCCCTGCCGCTCCAGCACCTGGAACGGGCGCGCTCGGCGAGGGCGCGAGCCTTTTCCAGCGCGTTCACCTGGAGCAGGGAGTCCACTAGCTTTTCACCGTGGAAGGACATCGTGAGATCGACGGCGTTGATGTCGATCCGCCCGGCCAGCGCACGAGCCTGTTCTTGAGCATCGACCTTCCACAGGGAGTCCAGCAGATCGGCAAGGGTGAACGGATCGGCGATGTCGACGGTTGCGCGGCTCATTCGCCAGGCCAACGCGCTGACCTGCTCCTGGGCGCCCGCCTTTCGCAAGGCGCCCAGGGTCGCCAGAACGCTGGCCATACGCGTGAGATCGACAGCGTTGATGTCGATCCGCTTGGCCAGGTCGCGAGCCTTCTCATGTGCGCCTGCCTTCTCCAGGCAGTCCAGCAGGTTGATGACGGTGTGCAGATAAGTGACATCGACGGCTGCGACGTTGAGCCGCCCGGCCAGCGCCCGAGCCTGGCCCTTTGCACCTGCCTGGCGTAGGGAGTTCACCAACTCTTCGAACTCGTAGTCCATCCGAATCGTGATGGCGTTAACGTCGATCTGCTCAGCCAAGGCACAAGCCTTCTGTCGTGCGCCGCCCCCTGATAGTGCGTCCAGCAATTTAGCGATGCCGTATGACTCCGTGAGGTCCATGGCGTTGATGTCGATCCGGTCGACCAGGGCGTCGGCCTTCTCCTCCGCGCCCACCTGCCACAGCGCGACCAGCCATGGAACGGGCCCGTGTGGACGCGTGACGTCGATGATGTTGATGTCGATCCGGTCGGCGAGGGCGTCGGCCTTCTCCTTCGAGCCCATTCGCCACAGCGCGACCAGCAAGGGAGAGAGCCCGTTTGGGCGCGTGACGTCGATGATGTTGATGTCGATCCGGTCGACCAGGGCGTCGGCCTTCTCCTTCGCGCCCACCTGCCACAGCGCGACCAGCAATTCAGAGGTCTCGTATGGGTGCGGGACGTCGATGGCGTTAATGTCGATCCGATCGGCTAGGGCATCGGCTTGCATCTTCGCCCCAAGTCCCCGCAGAGAGTTGAGCAGGTGCGCGAGGCCCGCCGAGTGTCCAACATGGACGGCGTTGATGTCGATCTGCTCGGCCACCGCGCGAGCCTGCGCCTGCGCGCCGGCCTGCTCCATCGACTTCAGGAACCTTGCAACGTTAGAAGCATTCCTGACGACGACGGCGGTGGGGTCAACACGCTGGGCCAGAGTAAGGGCCAAAGGCCGCAGACCAACATTCGTAAGCGACTCCAGCGCCTTGGCGACCGCGTCCGGAGCATTGATGTCGACGTCTTGGAAGGGATCGACCAGCTCCCCGCTGCCGATCTCAATCCGGCCGAGAATCTCTTCGAGTTGCTGGCAGCGTTCTTCGGCGCGCGCTGTGCGCTGGCGGGCCTGGGCCAGGTCCTGGGTGATTGCAAGGATCTGTTGATTCAGGTCGGTGATCAGCCCATCGAGACGATCCTTGCCAGCTTGCCAGGTGGCGCGGTCATTGTTCCAGGCATCCCGGAGCCTGGCCTGCTGCTCAGTGAGTTCTGCGATCTGGCGCTGGCGCTCGGCGAGTTGCTCTTCCAGAGCGCGGGCGTAACGCTCAGCCTCACGCTGACTGACGACCGCCAACTCCAGTTCGTCGCTGACCTGCCGGACGCGGTACTCAGCCGGGTGCGCGACCTGCAAAGCCTCCAGTTGGAGCCCGGTCAAGTGCTCGCGAACCTCCTGAGAGACCTCTTTGCCCTTCTCCGCCTGAATAGCCAGCAGCCGGTCTAGGAACCAATGATCACGCGGTATCCTCTCCCCGCGCAGATACCGCGAAACGGTGCCCTTATCGACCGGGTTGGCTGCCGCGAACCGGTTGATCGACATCCCGACGGCCGCCCACAGAACCTCCAACTCCCGTACCCAGGCCTGAACCTGCGGGTTGAGCCGGCACGCCAGCTGATGGGGGCCGGCCGGGAGTGCGGGTTCAAGGTCAGTCATTCCGTCATCATGAGCCACCACCGCCCGACCCGGGAAGCACTCACCGCAAAAGCGGGCGTTGTCATTGGCTGCAACACCCGGTTGCGACGTGGCGCAACGACTGACCGCTCTGGCTCCATAGAGCCACCCAATCCCGCGCCCTATCGGACGCACAGTGGTCAGGAGGAGTCCGATGACCCCGAAACTGCGACGACGCACTCCCAAATGGCCGGCAACGGTAGGTATCGCCGGTGCTGCAGCTGGTGCGGCGCTGCTGGTCGCCCTCGACCCCGCCACAAGCCTCCCGCTCGGAGCAGGCCTCGCGGTCGCCGGACTCCTGCTCAACATCCACCGAGACCCGGCCCGAGACGACAAGCACCGCGACAGAACGCCTGAGTCAAACCCCGAGCAAGACCACGGCCCGGACGAGAGCGGACCGGCTCAATGCTGACTCCCGGCCACGCACTCCCCGGCCTCCACGGCTCCTATGGATGTCATCCGTGTTCCGAGTGCAGAGGAGTGCCGGTGCGGCGGCGCTGCTGGACTTCCGTGCTGTACTGCAATCGCGCCGACCCCCGAGAGAACCACCGTGCTAGAGGGCAACCCCGACCCGTACCGCAGGGCCGTTCACGGCCGACGCTAAGGTACGAAATTCCTTCACCTTGCTCGGACTTCTTACCAGGATCGACGGCGTAGAGGTTCGGCTGCATCGAACGACGCTCTACGCGTCGATTTACCGTGCCGACGACGACACCTTGATCAACATACATACTTACGGAGCGGCTGCGTCCCATGCGCCGGTCCTTCATCTTCGCATGGTCGAAGATGGCGATATGGCGATTACCTACCTCGCCAGCTTCGACCGTGTGTGGTCGATCGGGATACCGCCTATGTAGGCGCATCGGAGTACGCAACCCCGAAGCCTGTCGGCTCCGGGGTTGCGTAATGTCGACGTGCTTACCTATAGCCCTTCAGGCAGGTGCTAGGAACCCAACCCTTGATCGTCGCCTTCTTGCCGTTCTTCTTGTAGTGGTACGTGATGTGGTCCCACCAGTTCTTCCAGCCATACACGTCCTTGCACGAACCCTTGTAAGTGTATTTTCCGCCCTTCTCCCACTTATCCGAGCAGACCGACTTGCCGTGGGGAAGGACGCCGAGCGAGGTGGCCTTGACGCTCTTGGTCTTGCGAATCTGGACGTTGTAATTCGCCTTAACCGTGTACAGCGAGCATTTCAGGGCGGCCGCCTTGGCCTGGGGGGCGGTAGGGGTGGCGGATGCGGAAGCCGGGAGTGCGATACCGGCGGCCGTGAACGCGGCGGCTGCCGCGCAAGCCATCAGAACCTTCTTCATACGGGGAATTCCTCTCTGGACATTCGTGTCACGCTAGGGCCTGTTTCGGAAGAGCCTCAGCCTGGCGTTTCGCTTGGCGGTGGCATCCATGACCGGTGTTCTCATCTACCTACGGGCTGCTCTGCCCCTCGGAAACCACCGGCAGGCGAGCAGCCTCCATATGGTTACGCATGTTCTACAATACTGCAACGTATGGTGTCAATTTGCATGCTCCGAAGAGGGTCGACCAAGACCGAGGACGGCTACGCCGACGGTGTCCTGGAGATTCCGGCCGTCAGTCGATTCGCAAAATAGGAAGGCCCCTGCGGCTTTGTGCGCCACGCGATGGTGAACGGGTCATCATCACCGTGCCCGGTGGCAAGCCACTCGGCGAGCGTTAGGGCCGTGATCGCCTGATTGCGCGTGAGGGCATCGGGCCACGTGCTCACGGCCCAGCGGTCGCCTGCGCGAGTGGCCGTAGCGATTACCGTCCCGGCGGCCTCTGCCGACATTGAATCGTCGTTGATCTCGATTGCCATGGTGACCCCTCCTCCTGCCTGGGAGGGGCGGAGAGCCAATCTTGGGGGCCAATGTGCCTTGACTCCCGCTGACCACTCCCCACCCCGCCCGACGTTTGCGCAGGTGAGCGGCACTCGGATTGACCCGACCTGACCGTGCCTGACTCGAAGTCGGTACCGGATCTCTAACGAACCTCGCGAACCGGACGGTCGCCGATCCGGCCTCGGAAGGGCGGCACGCGCATCAGGTGACCTCGTACGCAGGCGTCCTGCTCGGCCGGCGGCGATGTGCGGCGCTCAGGCCAGTGCCTCCTCCGGAGGCGCTGGCCGCGGGGGCGGCGGGGCGGCGGCGTCCCCGCCGACCAGGTCCACGGGGATGACCCGGTGCCGGGGGCGCGCGTCGTGGCCCGCGGCCCTGGCGTCGATCTCCGCCATCAGCTCGCGCACCGCGAGCTCCCCCGCATCCTGGGCGGGGACGTGCAGCGCCATAATGTCCGGATGCGCGAGGCCGACCCCCGTCAGGTCGTCCGCGCAGGCGAGGCTCAGGTCGTCCGGCACCCGTACGCCGAGCACCGTGAGCCGGTGCAGCAGCCCGAGCAGCGTCATGCTGTTGTACGCGACGGCGGCGGTGCTCCCCGTGGTCAGCAGTTCCCCGGCGGCGTCCATGCCCGACTCGAACGTGGGCGGGTACGGGCCGAGCGTCACCACCGTGCCGCCCGCCTCTGTCAGGGGCCACTCCAGGGCGGCGCGGCGCATCGGGTCCATCCAGGATCCCTCCGGCCCGCCGATGTAGGCGACGCGCCGGTGCCCCAGCGCGGTGAGCCTCTCGGCGATCTCGCGCAACCCGCCCGGCGTGTCGAACACCACCGACGAGACGCCGCGCATCCGCCGGTTCACCACGACCAGAGGCTTGCCGCGGCGCAGGTCGGCGAGGGCGCGCTCGCCGCCGTGCGGGCGCACGGCGATGAAGCCGTCCACCTGGTCGCGCAACCGCTCGAACAGCCCGAACTCCCGCTCGGCCGAGCCCTCCCCCACGACGACGAGGATCTCGTTGCCGATCTCCTCGGCGGCGCGCTGCGCGCCCTCGACGACCGGGGCGTACAGCGGGTTGGCGAGCGTGGGCACGCACAGCGCCAGCAGGCCCGTACGGCCGGTGGTGAGGGCACGGGCGGACGGGTGGAAGCGGAAGCCGACGCGCTCCGCGGCGGCCGCCACGCGCTCCCGCGTCCCGGCCGCGACCATCTCCGGCCGTGACAGCGCGCGTGAGGCGGTCGACACCGACACTCCCGCGATCCGGGCCACGTCCGCGAGACGCGGCGCCCGGCCCGCCGCCCCGTCGATCTCCCCTGTCGTCATCGCCCGGTCTCCCCCGGCGGCCGCCCCGCCGCCGTGCCTCGTCTGCCCGCGTAGCAGAGATTTAACACGCGAACATCATGATCCAACTGGATTCGATCAAACTGCTACCTGTAGGTTTCCCCGCAAGCGGTTGCAGCAACCGATTGCAGCCATCGTATTGAGGAGCCCCCGTGATGTCGCGCCGATCCGCCGGGTTGCTCCTGGTCCCCGGGATCGCGCTCCTGGCCTTCGGGTTCGTCTTCCCGGTGTGCGCGATGCTGCTCGCCCCGCCGGAGGGCGACGCCGCCGGCGTGGCCGGGCGCCTGGGCGGGATGCTGACCGACGGGTACGTCCTGTCCATCGCGCTGCGCACCGTCCGCATCGGCCTGATCACGATGCTGGCCTCTCTCCTGCTCGGCTTCCCGGTGGCGTACGCGATCTCGCGGGCGCCCGCCCGCCGGGCCGGCGTGCTGCTCGCGCTCTCGACGTTCCCGCTGCTGCTGAGCACGGTCGTGCGGACCTACTCCTGGCTGGTGATCCTCGGGCGCAATGGGCTGCTCAGCGGGGTGCTGACCGGGCTGGGGATCACCGCGCACCCGCCGCAACTGCTGTACACCGAGACCGCGATCGTCCTGGGCCTGGTGCAGCTGTTCACTCCCCTGATGATCCTCTCCTGCTACGGCTCGCTCTCCCAGGTGGACTCCCGCCTGGAGGAGGCGGCCCGCGGCCTGGGCGCGTCGTCCGGGCGGGCGTTCCGCCTCGTGGTGCTGCCGATGGCCCTGCCCGGCGTGGCCGTCGGGAGCACGCTCGTCTTCGCCGGCGCCGTGACCGCGTTCACCACGCCGATGCTGCTCGGCGGCACCCGCCAGCGCACGCTCGCCACCCTGCTGTACGACTACGCGAGCGTGAGCCTGGACTGGACCTCCGCCAGCGCGGTCGCCGTGTTCATGACCATGATCGTGCTCGCCGTCGGCGTGCTGACGGGCCGGGTCGGGGCGAGCCGCCTGGGCGCCCGGCGTGCCCGAAAAGTGCCCCCTGCGACGGCGGGCGCGGCCGGAGAGGGGGCCGTGTGATGCGCCGCCGACCGTTGCTGACCGCGCTGTGCGCGCTCGCGTACCTCTTCATGCTCGGCCCGATCCTGCTGGTGGTCGCCGTCGCCTTCTCCGGCGGCGACACGATCCACTTCCCGCCCGAGGGCCTGTCGCTGAAGTGGTTCGGCAAGGCACTCTCCCAGCACTCCTTCACCAGCGCCCTGGGGACGAGCGTCCTCGTGGCGACCGGCGCGACGCTCCTGGCCCTCCTGGTCGGCGTCCCGCTCGCGCTCGCCGTCCAGCGCGGCCGCCTTCCGGGCCGCCGGGTGATCGAGGCGCTGTGCCTGTCCCCGATCGTCGTCCCCGAACTCGTGGTCGGGCTCGCGCTGTATCAGCAGCTCATGGTGGGCCTGCGGGTGACCGCGCTCGGCACCCTGATGATCGGCCACGCGGTGCTGCTGATCCCCTACGCGGTACGGGTCACCGGGGCCTCCCTGGCCATGGCCGACCCGATGCTGGAGGAGGCGGCTCGGGGCCTCGGCGCCGGGCCGGTCACCGCCTTCTTCCGGGTCACGCTGCCGGTGCTGGCGCCGGGCATCCTCTCGGCCGGGCTGCTGTCGTTCATCACCTCGTTCAACAACGTGCCGCTGTCGCTGCTGCTCACCGGCCCCGGGACCACGACACTGCCGGTCGAGATGCTGCACTACGTGGAGTTCTCCTTCGACCCGGTGGTCGCGGCGGTCAGCACGCTGCTCCTGGCACTGACCGTGGCCGTGGCCGTGGTGACGGAGCGGCTCATCGGCTTCAACAAGGTCTTCGGCCGGTAGGAGGACGCGACATGGTGAATCCGGTGGAGCTCGACGGCGTCACGCGGGAGTTCGGCGGAGTGACGGCCGTCCAGGATCTCGACCTCACGGTGCCGGAGGGGAAGTTCACGGCGCTGCTGGGCCCGAGCGGCTGCGGGAAGACCACGACGCTGCGGATGATCGCCGGGTACCTGGCGCCGACCCGGGGCCGGATCCTGCTGGACGGCGCCGAGGCGACCCGCCTGCCGCCCGAACGCCGCAACCTGGGCATGGTCTTCCAGTCGTACGCCCTGTTCCCCCACCTGACGGTGGCCAAGAACGTCGCGTTCGGGCTGCGGATGCGCAAGGCCGGGCGGGAGGAGACCCGCAGGCGCGTCGGCGAGGCCCTGGAGCTCGTGGGCCTGTCACACCTGGCCGAGCGCCGCCCCCGGGAGCTGTCCGGCGGGCAGCAGCAGCGGGTGGCACTGGCCCGCGCGATCGTGATCCGGCCCTCCGTGCTCCTGCTGGACGAGCCGCTGTCCAACCTGGACGCCCGGCTGCGGGTGCAGATGCGGCAGGAGCTGCTGAACGTCCAGCGGGAGACCGGTGTGACGGCCGTCCTCGTCACGCACGACCAGGACGAGGCCCTCGAACTCGCGGACCTGATGGTGATCCTCCGCGACGGACGGCTCGAGCAGCTCGGTCATCCGCGCGACGTCTTCCCCGCGCCGGCGAGCCGCTTCGTCGCCGAGTTCCTCGGCTACGAGAACTTCCTCACCGTTCCCGGCCACGGTCCGGTGACGATCCGGCCGGAGTACGTCCGTGTCCTCGCGGCCGGCGAGGAGCCGCCTGGCGGAACGCTGCTGTCCGGCACGGCCGCCCGTGTGACCTACCGGGGCACCGACTGCCTCGTGGCCGTACGGGCCGGCGACCAGACGGTGCTCGGCACCACGGCCGCGGAGATCCGTCCCGGCGACGAGGTCCGGGTGCTGCTGCCCGGCGACCGTCTCATCCACCTTCCCGAAAACGCCCCCGTTCCCGCCACCGCAGGAGATACCCGATGAGAAGACAGCTGCCGGCCGTCCTGGCCGCGCTCGTGATGGCCGGCACGCTGGCGGCCTGCGCCGGCAAGCCGACCTCCGACCCGAAGAAGCTCGTGGTGAGCACGTTCGGATTCGGCGAGCAGCAGTTCGAGCAGACGGTCGTGAAGCCGTTCGAGCAGCAGACCGGCATCAAGGTCACCGTCGAGACCGGCGCCAACGCCGACCGGCTGACCAAGCTGCGGGTCGACAAGAACAACCCGACCACCGACGTGGTCATGATCTCGGACTACTTCAGCACGATCGGCCGGCAGCAGGGCCTGTTCGACAAGATCGACCCGGCGGCGGTGCCCAACCTGTCGAAGATCTACGACTTCGCCAAGGACCCCGCCGGTTACGGCCCGACCTACACGTACCAGCTCCTCGGCACGCTGTACCGCACCGACAAGGTGAGCAAGGCCGAGGCATCGTCCTGGCAGGGGCTGTGGGACGGCAAGCACAAGGGACAGATCGCCATCCCGGACATCTCGGTCTCGGGCGGGCCGACCTTCCTGCTCGCCACCGGGCAGACCTTCGGCACCGGGCCCACCGACGCCGACACCGGGTTCCGCAAGCTCAAGGAGCTCAAGCCGGACGTCCTGAAGTTCTTCACCCGCAGCACCGAGCTGACCAGCCTGCTCGACCGGGGTGAGGTCGTGATGGCGCCGGGGCTGGACCTGTTCGCCGTCGACCTGGTCAAGGCCGGCAAGCCCGTCGCGTGGGTGCCGCCCGCCAAGGGCCGGTTCCTGACCGCCAACACCGTGCAGCTCGTCAAGGGCGCCGGCAACAAGGCGGGCGCGGAGAAGTTCATCAACTACCTGCTCGACGCCGGCGTGCAGGCCCGCGCCGCGCAGGCGTACTACGACAAGCCCGTCAACAAGGGCGCCAAGGTGCCCGAGCTGCTCACCAAGGTCGCCGGCGATGCCGCCGCCGACCCGCAACGCGCCGGGTACGGCCCCGCCGACCTGGATCTGATCGCCAAGAACCGGGACGCGTGGATCCAGCGGTTCGCGCGTGAGGTGTCGGGGTGACGCCCGTCCCCGTACTGATCGACTGCGATCCCGGCATCGACGACGCCATCGCGCTACTCCTGGCGTTCGCCTCCGACGAGATCACGGTCGAGGGCGTGACCACCGTGGCGGGCAACGTCGGGATCGCCCAGGCCACCGCCAACGCGGCCCAGGTGCTCGACGCCGCCGGCGCGCCGCCCTCGCTTCCGCTGGTGCCCGGCTTCGGCGGCCCGCTCGCCCGGCCCGAACGCGTACCGGACGAGCCGGTGCACGGGCCGGGCGGCCTCGGCGGCGTGACGCTGCCCGCGTCGCGCCGCACGCCGGCGCCCGGCGGCGCCCACGCCGTGCACCGGCTCGCCGCGCAGCTGCGCTCCCGGCCGGGGACGCGCACGCTGATCGCCCTGGGGCCGCTCACCAACGTGGCCGGGCTGCTGCACCAGTATCCCGAGGCCGCCGAATGGGTCCGGGAGATCGTGATCATGGGCGGCGCGGCCTTCGTCCCGGGCAACGTGACCGCCGCCGCCGAGTTCAACTTCCACGCCGACCCCGAGGCCGCGCGGTACGTCCTGGAGTCCGGCGCGCCGGTACGCCTCGTGCCACTGGACGTCACCCGGCGTGCCGAGGTCACCAGGGAGAGCGCCGACGCGCTGGCCGCCCTCGGGGGCACCACGGCGTACGCCGGCCGGATGCTCGCGCATCTCGCGGACCGCGTGGCCGAGCGGGAGCGCGCGGCCGCGGAACGCCGGCGCGTGCTCACGGGCGCCGGGTGGCCGCATGGCGGCCCCGCGCCGGAACCGGCCGGGCCGGTCCGGACCGGCGACCCCGTCGCGGTCGCCCGGGTGCACGACGCGCTGGCCGTCGCGGCCGTGCTGCGCCCCGGGCTGCTCGGGTGGACGCCCGCCGCCGCCTCGGTGGAGTGCGCCGGCGAGCTCACCCGCGGCGCGCTCGTCGCCGACGTTCACGGGCGGACCGGTCGGGAGATGACCACACTGGTGGCGACGGACGTCGACGCGGACGCGTTCGCGGCCCTGCTCGCGGAGCGGCTCGCGTCCTACGCGGAGGAGAGCGCGTGAGCGACATCGACCTTCTCATCCGCGGCGCGCGCGTCGTGTCCGTGCACACCGGCGAGGTGTGGCCTGCGGACGTGGCGATCAGCGGCGACCGGATCCGCGCGCTGCTACCGCCGGGGACGCCGGTGGACGATGCCCGCGAGGTGCTCGACGCCGACGGCCTGCTGGTGGCGCCCGGCTACATCGACGCGCACATGCACGTGGAGAGCTCCCTGCTGACGCCCCGGGAGTTCGCCCGAATCACCCTGGCCCGGGGCACCACCACGGTCCTCGCCGACCCGCACGAGATCGTGAACGTCGCCGGGCGCGAGGCGATGGCCTGGATGATCGAGCAGGGCCGCGCCACACCGCAGACGATGCTGTGGGCGGTGCCCTCCTGCGTGCCCGCCCTCGACGGGTTCGAGACCGCCGGCAGCCGCCTGACCGCCGACGACATCGACGAGATGCTCGGCTGGGACGGCGTGACGACGCTCGGCGAGGTCATGGACTACCGTGCCGTGGTCGGCGGCGACGAGCGGATGCACGCCATCGTGGCCGCGGCGCGCCGCCACGGCGTCCGGCTGGACGGCCACTGCCCGAACCTGTCCGGCGCCGATCTCGCCGCGTACCTGTGGGCCGGCATCGACTCCGACCACACGAAGAACACCCCCGAGGTCGCGGTCGAGAAGGCCCGTCTGGGGATGACACTCATGCTCCAGGAGAAATGCCTGACCCCAGAGGTCGTCGACGCGCTGCGGGCACTGCCCGTCCTGCCGGACTTCTGCCTCGTAACCGACGACCTCGCCGCCGACGCCATCGTCGATCGCGGGCACCTCGACCACATCGGCCGGGTGGCGCTCGCCCGCGGCCTGGACCCGCTCACGGTGCTGCGGGCGCTGACCCTCCATCCGGCCCGGCGCCTGGGCCTCGACGACCGTGGGGTCGTCGCCCCCGGCAGACGCGCGGACCTGGTGCTCCTGCGCGCACTGGACGATCTGACGCCCGAGGCGGTGATCTGCGGCGGACGGCCGGTCGCCCAGGCGCACGGTGCCGCCGAGCCCACCGGGAACCCCTTCGCCCGTTCGGTACGGCTCGACCCGCTGACCGGCGAGGACCTGCTCTGGCGCGTCGACCTCCCCGACGGCGACCACCTGTTCCGGGCGATGCGCGTCAACCCGGTCGACACGTTCACCGAACCCGCGGAGGTGCGCCTTCCCGTCCGCGACGGCGTCGTGGCGTGGCAGGGCCGGACCGCGGTGACGGCCGTCTACGAGCGCCACCACGGCAGCGGGCGGCGCACCATCGCGCCGGTGGTCGGCTTCGACCTCGCTCCGGGCGCGGTCGCGACCACGTACGCGCACGACAGCCACAACCTCACGCTGATCGGGACGGACGCGGCCATGATGAGGACCGCGGCGAACCGTGTGATCGCCGCGTCCGGCGGCATCTGTGTGGTGGCCGCTGGGTCCGCACCCGTGGAGCTTCCGCTGCCGGTCGGCGGGGTGATGTCCGACCGGCCGGCCCCCGAGGTGGCGCGCGGCTCGGCGGCGGTCCGCGACGCCCTGCACGCGTGGGGCTGGCGCAACCGGAACGCCTTCATGAGCATTTCGACGTTGACCCTCCCTGTGTCGCCCCAGGTCAAGCTGACCGACCGGGGCCTCGTACGGGTCGTGGACCGCGCGTGGGAGCCCGCCGTCCTCAGCTGAACGCCGGGGACGGCGGGCCCTGGAACCGCGCGACTCGCGGGGTCGCCGGTCCGCGGGTCGGTGCGACTCGCGGGGTCGTCGGTCCGCGGGTCGGTGCGACTCGCGAGGTCGTCGGTCCGCGGGTCAGTGCGACTCGCGGGCGACCGCGTCGCCCGAGGAGCCGATGAGGAAGTCCTGGTCCGCGCCGGTGTCCGCGCCCATCACGGTGTCGACGTACAGCCGCTCCCAGCCCCGGCGCGGCCGGGCCACGCCGTCCAGCAGGGCTTTCGAGGGTTCCCGCCGGTCGAGCTCCTCCTGCGGGATGTCGACGTCGATGCGGCGGTTCTCGACGTCCAGGACGATCGGGTCGCCGGTCCGGACCCGGTCCAGCGGGCCGCCCGCCGCCGCCTCGGGGGCCACGTGCAGGACCACCGTGCCGTACGCCGTGCCGCTCATCCGGCCGTCGCAGACACGGACCATGTCGCGTACGCCCTGCTTGAGCAGCTTCTCGGGCAGCGGCATGTTCGAGACCTCCGGCATTCCCGGGTAGCCCTTCGGGCCGCAGCCGCGCAGCACGAGCACGGAGTCGGCGTCGACGTCCAGCGCCGGGTCGTCGAGGCGGGCGTGCAGGTCCTCGATCGAGTCGAACACCACGGCACGCCCGCGGTGACGCATCAGGTGCGGGGAGGCCGCCGCGGGCTTGATGATGGCACCGTCGGGCGCGAGGTTGCCGCGCAGGACGGCGATCCCGGCGGCGGCCTGCAACGGCGCCTCCCGGGTGCGGATGACCTCCGGGTCCCAGATTCCGGCGTCGCCGAGGTGGTCGACAAGCGGGCGGCCGGTGACGGTGAGCGCGGCCGGGTCGAGGAGGTTCTGGACCTGGCGGAGGACCGCGTGTAGCCCGCCCGCGCGGTGGAAGTCCTCCATCAGGAACCGGCCGGCGGGCTGAAGGTCGACGAGCAGCGGGACGTCCGCGCCGATCCGGTCGAAGTCGTCCAGGGTGAGGGGGACGCCGAGCCGGCCCGCGATCGCGAGCAGGTGGACGACCGCGTTGGTGGATCCGCCGAGCGCGGCAAGCGCGACGATCGCGTTGTGGAACGATCCAATCGACAGCACGTCGCTGGGCCTGCGGCCCTCGTGGGCCATCTCGACGGCCAGCCGGCCGGTCTCGTGGGCGCGGGCGAACAGGCGGCTGTCCGGGGCGGGCAGGCCCGCCGTGCCGGGCAGCGTGGTGCCGAGCACCTCGGCGAGCAGGCCCATCGTGGACGCCGTGCCCATCGTGTTGCAGTGGCCCCGACTGCGGATCATGCACGACTCGGACTCCAGGAAGTCGCGCTCGGACAGTTCACCGGCGCGCACCTCCTCGCTGAGCCGCCAGACGTCGGTGCCGCAGCCCAGCCGCACGCCGCGGAAGGTGCCGGACAGCATCGGCCCGCCGGGCACGACCACCGCGGGCAGGTCAACCGACGCCGCCGCCATCAGCAGGGCCGGGATCGTCTTGTCGCATCCGCCGAGCAGGACCACGCCGTCGACGGGATTCCCGCGCAGCATCTCCTCGGTCGCCATCGCGGCCATGTTGCGCCACAGCATCGCGGTCGGCCGCAGCTGCGTCTCGCCGAGGGACACGACGGGCAGGTTGAGGGGGACGCCCCCCGCCTCCCACACGCCCTGCTTGACGCTCTCGGCCACCTGGTCGAGGTGACTGTTGCAGGGCGTCAGGTCCGAGGCGGTGTTGGCGATGGCGATCTGCGGACGCCCGTCGAAGGCATGGCCGGGCAGGCCCCGGCGCATCCAGGCCCGGTGGATGTAGGCGTTGCGGTCCTGACCCGAATACCACTGGGCGCTGCGCAGATCAGACATGCGTTCCATCCCTTCGAACGAAAGCCCAGGGTATGGAATCACATGAGCGCGCCGATCGTCACGCAGCGTTCCACGTGATGGACGCGGGCCCGCTCAGGAGTCGTCCCCCCACAGTCGCCGTACGGTCTCGAAGACCTTCTGGTTGTGGGAGATCTCGACGACGTTGCCGTCGGGGTCCTTCAGAGCGCAGATGTAGCCGACCGGGCCGGGCATGTCACGCGGTTCCCAGTGCAGGCACCCGAGCCCGCGAGCGCGTTCGGCGAGGGCGTCGACGTCCTCGCGCCGTGGCACCTCGATACCGAGGTGCGCGAACGGGGCCAGCAGCCCCAGACGGCCGCCCCTGTCCTCGTTGAACGACACGAGGACCAGCACGAACGGCGTCTCGACCTGCTTGTCGTTCGACAGCCACGCGCTCTCACCGGCGGCGTCCTGGAAGCGCTCGACCACCACCAGGGGCGTCAGCGTCGTGTAGAACTCGATCGCCTTGTCGAGGTCCCCGGTGGGCAGCGCGACGTGGGTCCAGCGAGCCTGCGTCAGAGCCGCCCCCATCGAGTCCTCCCGAGCGCCGCGGCGGAGTAAGCGTCCCCCTCAGGCTACGAACCCACCTTCCCCGGGTCCATGGGCCGTTCCCAGCTTGACTTCAGTCTCGTTCCCCGATCAGTTGGGCCGGGTCGAAGCCCAACTCGAACGGCTCCGCCAGTTTGAGCGTCTCCCCCGCGTGTGCAGCAGCGATCTTCGCGTAGCCCCGGCCCCGCAACTCGTACACGGCGACCTGGACAACACCGGAGAGTTCGACCTCCACGAAGAACGGAATGCCACCTTCCGCATAACGCTGGGACTTCCACGTCCGCTCGAACGCCGTATTACCAGGGCTGAGGATCTCGGTGACCAGCGTTACGTCGGCGGCGTCCAGACACGGACGGGCGCCGGAGAGCGCGGCGACAGATCCGACGACTACATCAGGGATCAGGAGGTCGGCTCCGAGCCGGAGGTTCACGTCGCGGTTCGCCACGAGGCCGGGCGGTGTCACATCGTCGAACAGCCTCTCCAGCTGTTTGGCTGCCCATTGATGAGGATTGGGAGGCACGGGGGATACCACCAGTCTTCCTTCGAGAAGCTCCTGGCGCATGCCGTTCTCCGGCAGGGCCAGCACCTCCTCGATCGTCCAGCTCGTTCGGTAATGATCGGGCGGCATGGCAAACGCCTCCGTCATCGGTGGATCACCTCCGTACACGTCGCCAGTCTCGCACGCCTAGGCGATCACTGTACGCATCCATTTGACTACAGGGCTGGAAAACGCGAAATCCCGCCCCTGGCCTTGCGGCAGGGACGGGATTCGGAGTGGTTCAGCGGACCTCGGTGATCTCCGGGCCGCGCTCAAAAGGGTTGAACGGCGACCTGTCGTCCTCGCCCTCCTCCTGCCCGGCCTGCTCGGCCATCGCCTGCTGCGCCTCGGCCGGCAGCGTGAGTTCGAGCAGCTCGCGAGGCGGCATCGGGCTGTCACCGCGCACGACCACGACGTTGGAGAAGATCTCCTCCATCTTGGCGGCCTCCTCCGGGTCCTGCAGGGCGGCGCCCTGCAGGACACCGCGCAGGAACCAGCGGGGGCCGTCCACGCCGAGGAAGCGGACCGGCTGCCAGCCGAAGCCCTGCTCGGCGATCTCCGGCGGCACCTGGTCGAGCATCTCCTCCGGGATGGCGACCGGGACCATGGCGTGCAGCTCGGTGCCGAACGGCCCGTCGGCCTCCTGGGTCTCGCCCTGGGACTGCTTGATCTCCTCGGCGATCTCCTCACGGAGCTCGTCCCAGATGCCGCTCTTCTTCGGCGCGGCGAACGGCTGGATCTGCAGGCCGCTCTCCCCGTGGACGACGGTGACGGCGACGAACTGGCCGCCGACGGGGTTGCCCTCGGCGTCCTCCTCGACCCCGTCGATGTTCAGCTGAATCTCGATGTCCTCCCCGATGGGCACCTGGATCGCGCCGAAGTCGACACGCTCCATCTCGGGGATGGAGCCCGTCTCGGCGTCCCAGGGGCCGCCGAGGGACACTGCCGCGCGCTCCTGCTCCTCCTCGGACCCGGACTCTTCGGCTCCGGACTCCTCGGCCGCGACGGTCTCCTCGTCGGTCGGCTCGAGGTTCTTCTCGGGCTCCTCGTCCCGACGACGGCGTCCAAACACGACTCACGCTCCTTCGTTGTGCTGTACGGCCGCGTCCATGGCGCGGCCCTCCACGGCTCCTGCGTACCCGCCCGTGGATCCGAAACCACCGTCTCCGCGGGCCGACCCGGGAAGGGCCTGGACCTCATGGAAGACGGCCCGCTCCACGCGCTGGACGACCAGCTGCGCGATGCGGTCGCCGCGCGTGAGGCGCACGGTGTGCTCGGTGTCGGTGTTCAGCAGGGTGACCTTGATCTCTCCCCGGTAGCCCGCGTCGATGGTGCCGGGGGCGTTGACGATCGTCACTCCCAATCTAGCCGCCAGACCGGAGCGCGGGTGCACGAAGGCGGCGTAGCCGTCGGGAAGGGCGATGGCGACCCCGGTCGGCACCACGGCGCGGGCCCCGGGCGGCAGCTCGACGTCCACGGTGGTGATCAGGTCGGCCCCCGCGTCGCCCGGGTGGGCGTACGACGGCGCGGGCAGGCCGGGATCCAGCCGCTGGATGAGAACGTCAACAGTCAAGGGCTCCACCTCGTCATGATCTGATCGCGGCGCTCGCCTCGGCGCACGTCACAGGCCGTGACACTACCGCCTGCACGGCCCTTGACCGGTGAGCTCGGTAAGCCCGACGACGCCCGGTCACGAGGCGTCGGGGCGCCGGTCGTCCGGTTCTCGCCCCGCCGACGGGGCGTCCGCGGGCGCTCCGTCGTCCGGCGCGGCGGCGCCGGACGCCGGCGACGGGTTCCCCGATGACGCGCCGACCGGCGGAGCACCCCGCCGGCGGCCGGCCAGGAG
>NZ_JAMXMY010000022.1 GCF_024055795.1 Actinoallomurus purpureus
CGCCGGTCGGACGGGCGGCGTTGTGCGCGGGCCGGACCTCCCGCGCCGTCAGGGGATGCGGACCGCCGCCGACAGCGGCAGGTTCCGCGAGGAGTCGCCGACCGCGATGACGTTGCGAAGCTCGTGTACGACAGGCCGTACCCGAAGGGGAACAGCGGCTGCTCGCCCGGCGCGTCGTACCAGCGGTAGCCGACCACTGCCGGCCGCCGCGACCGTCGGGGTGATCGCCTGGCTCGCCACCGAGCTCCCGGCCCGGAGCGCGCTGCGCGCGGCGCCCGCTGCCGTCCTCGCCCAGCGCTCCTGACGCCACCGCGGGCCCGGCCGACGCCCACGATCCACCGCGAACCATCAGCATCGGGACATCGTTGACGGGGTGACGGTGGCGCTCCTACTCTGCTACCGACCGGTCGGTATGTGCGTCGGAAGGGCCGCGATGTTCGCCAGCACGATGCAGGAGTTCCCCCTCACCGTTCCCGCGATCCTGCGGCACGGCGCCCGCGTGTACGGCGACGGCGAATGCGTCACCTGGACCGGCGGCGAGCCGCGCCGCGCGTCGTACCGGCAGGTCGCGGAGAACGCCGAGCGGCTCGCCGCGGCCCTCGCCCGGCTGGGCGTCGGCGAGGGCGACCGGGTGGCGACCTTCTGCTGGAACAGCCAGGAGCACCTGGAGGCGTACTTCGCCGTGCCGGGGATGGGGGCGGTGCTGCACACGCTGAACATCCGCCTCTTCCCCGACCAGCTCGCGCACATCGTCGGACACGCCGAAGACAAGATCATCATCGTCGACGACTCCCTGGTCCCCCTGCTCGCCCGCGTGGCCGACCGGCTACCCACCGTGGAGGCGTTCATCGTCGTGGGCGACGGTGACGCGTCCGCGCTGGGCGCCGCGCGAGTGCTGCGCTACCGCGAGCTGCTGGCGGCCGAGGAGCCCGGGTTCCGCTGGCCCGAACTCGACGAGCGGACCGCCGCGTCGATGTGCTACACCAGCGGCACGACGGGCGACCCGAAGGGCGTCGTCTACTCCCACCGCTCGACCTTCCTCCACGCCATGGCGGCGATGTCCGCGTCGCTGATGGGCATCACCGACGCGGACCGCGTGCTCGCGATCGTCCCGATGTTCCACGTCAACGCCTGGGGCCTGCCGTACGCCGCGTTCCTGTCCGGCGCCACCCTGCACATGCCCGGCCCGCACCTCCAGCCCGAGCACCTCACCGCGTTCATCTCAGCCGAGCGGACCACCGTCGCCTCGGCGGTGCCCACCATCTGGAGCGCCATCCTCAACCACGGCGCCGGCCACGACCTCGACCTGTCGTCGCTGCGGACCGGCACCTCCGGCGGCGCCGCCGCGCCCCGCGCGCTGCTGGAGGGCTTCGAGGACAAGTACGGCCTGCGCATCATCCAGGGCTGGGGCATGACCGAGACCAGCCCCCTCGGCGGCATGGCGTTCCCACCGCCAGGGGTGCAGCCGGGAACCACGGAGGACGTCGAGTGGCGCCTCAAGTCGGGCCGTGTCGCGGCGGGCGTGGAGATGCGCATCGTCGGCGCGGCGGGCGAAGAGCTTCCCTGGGACGGCCGGTCCGTCGGGGAGATCGAGGTGCGCGGACCGTGGATCACCGGTTCGTACCACCGCGATCCCGCACCGGAGAAGTTCCACGACGGGTGGCTGCGCACCGGCGACATCGGCACGATCGACGACCGGGGCTTCTTCCAGATCACCGACCGGGCCAAGGACGTCATCAAGTCCGGCGGCGAATGGATCTCCTCGGTCGAGCTGGAGAACCACCTGGTCTCTCACCCCTCGGTCCTCGAGGCCGCGGTGATCGGGATTCCGGACCCGCGCTGGGACGAGCGCCCGCTCGCCTTCGTCGTCCTCCGTGACGGCGCCCCGGCGACCGCGGGCGAGCTCGCCGAGTTCCTGTCCGGCAAGGTCGCGCGCTGGCAGGTCCCGGAGAACTGGGCGTTCGTCGAGGAGATCCCCAAGACAACGGTCGGCAAGTTCGACAAGAAGCCGCTGCGTGCGCGCTACCGCGCCGACGAGGTCAAGATCGAACGCCTCTGACGCCCGCCGTCGACACCCCTCCGGCCCGGAGCATCACGCTTAGTCATCGGACGGTTGCCTTCCGTGTTACCTTTGCTTTCCCGTCGCGGAACGAAAAGGGGCCGAAGATGGGATGGAGGAAGAGGTTAGCGTCCAATCCCTTCGGGACCATGGTGGCGGTCGCCGCGATCGTCCTCGGGGGGCTCGGGGCCG
Source organism: Actinoallomurus purpureus (assembly GCF_024055795.1). Classification (GTDB taxonomy): domain Bacteria; phylum Actinomycetota; class Actinomycetes; order Streptosporangiales; family Streptosporangiaceae; genus Actinoallomurus; species Actinoallomurus purpureus. Next base: position 2,252 of record NZ_JAMXMY010000022.1, read on the forward strand.
TCATCGGCGACGACACCAGCCAGGGGATGAGCAAGAGTCTGGCCGGGCACAGCAACGCCATCGCGCACATCTGGGGCGTCACCTTCGCCGTGGGGGGCGTCCTCAAGCTCTACGGCCTGTTCACCCGGCGGGTCACGCTCGAGCTCCCCGGCCTGTACATCGTCAGCGGCGGCTACGGGTTCTACGCCTTGACCGTCGTCCCCGGCCTGGGAGTGCACGGGCTCGCCGCCGGGATCGTCTCCGGGTCGCTGGCGGTGGGTTCACTCCTCAAGGCCAAAGCGATCATGCGGCGCGCACGTCAGGTGGCGGCCGAGTCTCCGCCGGACGGCGAGCGACCATGACCACGGGCAGCGACATCGTCGTCTCCGTCGCCCAATTCGCGGCGGGCGGCACGATCGTCCAGGCCATGGTCGCGATCTTCCGGCGGCGCGGCGAGCTGCGGCAGCTCGACCGCCAGATCGAGTCCGTCGCCATCGATACGGCCGACCAGGTGGTCATGATGCTGCACGCGGAGCTCGTCGACTCCAAGGAGGAGGCCGGCCGGCTCAAGCTGGAGCGGGCGGGTCTTGAACGGCAGATCGAGGCTCTCACCGCGCAGATGTCCTCGACCCGCACCGAGCTGACCACCACGCGCGCCGAGCTGCTCACGGCGCGCGCCGACCTCGCCCGCAAACGCGATCGCCGCAGGTAGGTCTCTCAGCGGCGTGCGGGGATGAGCGGTCGCCACGCGATCGGCGTGGACAGGACCATCGCCGAACTCGTCTCGCCGTGCGACGCGAGGCGCACCAGGATGCGCTCGAGCTCGGCGACCGAGGTGGTGGCGACCAGGACCATCGAGCACACGTCGCCCGTGAGCCGGGACACCTCCAGCGCCTCGGGAATGTCGTCGAGCAGCTCCGGGTGGACCGTGATGCAGCGGGCGCCGTAGCACTTCATCCGGACCTGGGCGACGACGGCGAACCCGGCCGCCGCCGGATCGACGCGGGCGTGATATCCGGTGATCACCCCCGCGTCCTCCAGACGGCGCACCCGCTGGGCGACCGTCGGCGCGGACAGGTGCACCCTGCGGGCCAGCTCGTTGTACGACAGCCGCGCGTCCTCCTGGAGCGCCCCGAGAAGAGCCCAGTCGACGGCGTCGAGGTCCGATTTCATGACCGTAAGCCTAATCGCCCGATGCGATTCCACTCGTAAGGAAAAGACGACTGTATCTTCGTCATCACCCCTTGGATGTCCGGATCGACCCACACAGAATGGTGTGTAGCAAAGAGCGACGAAGGATGGTGAAAGGTGACGGCCGAAGCACCGTCCGGCTGCCCCGTCCAGCACTCCGCCGATGAGCCGAGGCTCGACTTCGGTGGCACGACGCCGTACGAGGACTACGTGCACGCCTCCACGTTGCACGAGCTCCAGCGGCCGGTCACGGACGAGCCGCTGGAGATGTCGTTCCTCGTCGTCACCCAGGTCATGGAGCTGTACTTCGGCCTGCTGGCCTTCGACCTGAGGTACGCCCGCGACCGGCTGGAGGCCGACGACGTCCGTGAGGGCACCGCCGCGCTGCGGCGCTGCACCACGCATCTGAAGGCACTGCGCGCCGCCTGGCTGCCGATCGCACGGATGACGCCACGGGAGTTCAACACCTTCCGCCACGCGCTCGGCGAGGGCTCCGGGTTCCAGTCGGCCGCGTACCGGCACGTGGAGTTCCTCCTCGGAGAGAAGTCCGCGTCGATGCTCGCACCTCACCGGTCGGTGCCCGCCCAGCACGCCGAACTGTCCCGGGCGCTCGGCGAGCCGGGCGTGTACGACGCGTCGCTGGCCCTGCTCGCACGGCGGGGGCACGGCGTACCGGACGACGTCCTGAACCGCGACCTCACGCTGCCGTACACGGCGTCCCTCGCCGTGGAGGAGGCCTGGACCAAGATCTACGCGACCGACGCCGGCCACCTGATCCGGCTCGGCGAGGCGCTGAGCGACGTCGCCGAGGAGTTCACCGGCTGGCGTCACGACCACCTGATGGCCACGCGCCGGGCCATGGGCTCCAAACCGGGCACCGGAGGCTCCGCGGGCGTGTCCTGGCTGGAGAAGCGCGCGCGCCGGGATATCTTCCCGGAGCTGTGGACCGCTCGTGCCCGCGTCTGAAGGATCACCGCTCATGGACCTGGCCGGACATGCCGCCAAGCTCGACGCCGACGACCGCCTGGCACACCTGCGCGCCGAGTTCGACCTGCCGGCCGGCACCGTCTACCTCGACGGCAACTCCCTCGGCGCCCCGCCCCGCCGGGTCGCCGACCACGTGGCGAAGGTCGTCCGCGAGCAGTGGGGCGGGCGGCTGATCCGGTCCTGGTCGGAGGGCTGGTGGGAGGCGCCGAGGCGGGTGGGCGAGCGGATCGCCCCGCTGATCGGGGCCGCGCCCGGCCAGGTCGTGGTCGCCGACTCGACGAGCGTGAACATCTTCAAGGCCCTGGTCGCCGCCGTACGGCTCGCGCCCGGCCGGCGAGAGATCGTCGTCGACGCCGCCACCTTCCCGACCGACGGCTACATCGCGGCGTCGGTCGCCGAGCTCACCGGCGCCGTCCTGCGGGCGGCCGACGTCGACGACCTGCCGGCCGTACTGGGCGAGCGCACCGCCGTCGTGCTGCTCAACCACGTGGACTACCGCACGGGCCGGTTGCACGACATGGCGGCCGTGACGGCGCGCGTGCACGCGGCCGGCGCCCGCGTCGTGTGGGACCTGTGCCACAGCGTCGGCGTGCTCCCGATCGCGCTCGACGCGCTCGGCGTCGACCTCGCGGTCGGCTGCACCTACAAGTTCCTCAACGGCGGCCCGGGCGCACCGGCCTTCCTGTACGTGCGCCAGGATCTACAGGAGGCGTTCGACCAGCCGCTGTCCGGCTGGGGCGGCCACCGCGAGCCGTTCGCCATGGCCCCCGGCTACGTCCCGGCCGACGGCATCGAGCGGGCCCGCTGCGGCACCCCCGACATCCTGTCCCTGCTCGCCCTGGAGTCGGCGCTGGAGATCTGGGACGGCGTCGCGCTGACCGACGTGCGCGCCAAGGGCCTGTCCCTGACCGGCTTCTTCATCGACTGCGTGGAGGAGCTGCTCCCTTCCGGCACGGTCGAGGTGCTCACTCCCCTCGACGAGCGGCGCGGTCACCAGGTCTCCCTCCGCCACGTGGAAGCCGAGGCGGTCATGGCTGAACTGATCGCGCGTGAGGTGGTCGGCGACTTCCGCGCTCCCGACGTCCTCCGCTTCGGCTTCGCGCCGCTCTACGTCACCTACACCGACGCCCTCCGCGCCGCCGAGGTCCTGGCGGCCGCCGTGGAGAAGACGCCGGCCGGAGTGCGACACAGCTGATCACTGGTGGTCACCGCGAATTGAGGCCGGCAACGCCAGTGATCCTGCTGGGCTGCGGACACTCAGCGGGCCGTCAGATGATCGATCGGCAGCTCAGGGTTCCCGCACCCCGCAGGTCGCGGCCTCCCCAGTAGCCGACGACCGAAGAAGGAACTCGCCGAACCGGCGCGCGACCCCGGGCCCGTGTGGAACGATGATCATCATTGACGATCCCGACCATGGAGTTCTCACGGAACCACCGCCGCGGCCGCCGATACGGAGACACCCGTCGGACACGGGCTCAAAGCCGCCGGACTGCGCATGGCACGACGCGTCCTGACCGCAGCCGGTAAGCCGCCGACTCGACAAATCAGGTAAGTATCCAGCGATTCGGGAGAATGCCATGGAAACATTCGAAGACGAGCATTCCATTGGTGAAGCCGGGGTCGCCGGCGATACGCCCCTCGAGGACATCGATGTCGAGCGCATCCGACGGGTCATGGACTTCACCCGGTCGTTGAGCACTGGCGAACTGCTCGCCGAGATCCTGCCCAGTGGCACGCCCGCGCACGTCGCCGCGGAGATCGCGCGGCACTGCCGCGTCGCGCACGGCTCGGTCATGGTGTTCACGTCCGGGCCGAGCGCCCTCGCCGCCCCGCTGACCGGTATCGGGCTGAACCCCGGGGCGCCACGGCCGAGCACCGTCGTACACGAAAGAGTGGCCCGCCGATATGGCATTCCCGAGGCGGACCTGCAGGTCCAGATCGTGCATGCCGCCATTTCCGGCAACGAATCCGGCCATGTCGGTGAAATCGAGATATTCCTTTGCTCAGTGGGGTCAGGCGAGAGATTTCAACGGCTGCTGGACGATGAACGCCGGGCCAACCACGAAACACATTTCGCAATCGACGTCGCCGCGCCCGAGCCGCACCTGACAGAACGGCTGTGGGAGCTGCTCACCGGCCCTGCGGGAATGACGCCCGACGGCGGCGGATTCAACCCTTATGAAGGCCCGGCGGGCCGCACCGTACTGTACTTCCGCACCGAGGGTCTGGTCGCGCCCCAGGGGTGGCCGCGCAGGCTGGAGCTGCTCGTCGACGGCGATCACGAGCTGCTGGCCACCCACCTGCGGTCGGCGGAATCGTCTCGTCCGGCCCGCACCGCGCCGGAGCCGCCCGCCGACGAGGAGGCGACGCGGCGGATGTTGGACCTGCTGACCGGCGCGTGGACCACCCAGGCCCTGTGCGCGGCCGCGGAGCTCGGCATCGCCGACCACCTGAAGTCACACCCGGCGACCAGCGCCGAGCTCGCCACGCTGACGAACGCCGACCCCGACCTGATGCACCGGATACTGCGGTACCTGGAATCACTGGGCGTCTTGCGCCGGGACGGCCGGCGATGGAGCCTGACCGGGCTCGGCATGACGCTGCGGACCGGAGCGCTCCGCGACGTCGCCCGGCTGTACGGCGGGATCTTCTACCGCAGCTTCGGCTCCCTCTCACATTCCGTCCGCACGGGCGAGAACGCCTTCGAGCACGCCCTGGGCATGCCGCCGTTCGACTACCTGAACGAGCATCCCGACCAGGCAAGCGTCTTCCACGGTGCCATGGCGGCCGGGTCGTCGTGGTTCAGCGGTGTCCCCGAGGTGATCGACTTCACCGACGCGGGCACCGTCGTCGACGTCGCCGGCGGCCATGGCGACCTGCTCCGCCACATCCTCATGGCGGCTCCCGCCGCCCGGGGCGTGCTGTTCGACCAGCCCGCGGTGGTCGACGCGGCCCGCGAGGAGCTCGAGAAGGACGACCTGCTCGACCGGTGCGAGGTCATCGGCGGCGACTTCACCGAGTGGGTGCCGGAGGGCGGTGACGTCTATCTGCTCTCCCGCATCCTCCATGACTGGGACGACGAACAGTGCCTGAAGATCCTGGCGAACTGCCGCCAGGCCATGTCGGAGACCGCCCGGCTGGTCATCATCGAACGCCCCATCCCGACGGACGGCACACCGTCCCTGGCCATCGCCTGGGACGTGCACATGGCCGTCAACAACATCGGCGGGCGGGAACGCACCCACGAGGAGTACCGCCGGCTGCTGCGCGTCGCCGGTTTTCGCCTGGTCGACACCCGGCCGCTCGCCCTCGACATGGCGGCCCTGACCGCCGTTCCGGCCGACGGCTCATGACCGGGGCGGCCGGGATGCGGCCGCACGCGTGACCGGGGCGGCCGGGATGTGTGTGCGCACGCGGACGCGTCGATCGGCTGACCCCTGCACCGGCAGTCCGATGTCCGGAGCGAGCCTGGTCCGGCAGGCCCGCCCCGGACTGTGGGGGCCGTCCCGTCTCATCGGAGACGGGACGGCCGGCTACTTGCGCCGCAGGACGCTGCTCGGGAGGTTGAAGGGCATCCGATTCGTGGCGGGCTTGGAGCGGGCCTTCTTCCGCAGGGCCGGGTACAGGTCGGTGTAGACCTTGGTCGCGAGGTAGGTCCGCATGCTGGCGGTGTTCTGTCCGGACGCCGACGGCAGGCCGCCGCGGAGGTTGGCGACCGGCGTGAGGAGTCCGCAGCCGCTCGCCCCGGGAACGCTGTAGGCGTTGTCGTTCAGGGTGAGGCCGACGATGTCGTTGTCGTACGGGGTGAGGCTCGCCGGGTCCACCGTCGTGTTCAGCTTGATCGGCGCCTTGGTCGTGCCGATGTAGCAGGTGTTCCCCATCAGCGCGTTGATCAGCTTGATGCGCAGGTCCAGGGTGGAGCGCAGGTTGCCGCTGTCGTCGACGGACAGGCCGAAGTTCCCCACGTACTTGGGCTGGGCCTGCAGTTTGACGCCCGGCAGGTTCTCGGTGCCGGGGATGCCCAGCGCTCCGCCCGGCACGGTCATCGGCTTGCCGGTCAGGGTGACGATCTGGACCTGCTTGCTGGCACGGTCGGGGCCGCTCGCCAGGCTGATCGTCATCGGCTCGGTGAGCGGCTGGGTGATGTTGCCGAGCTTCATCGACCCGCCGCCGACGACGAAGATGTTGCACCACCACTGGGCCGGGTCGGCGCCGACCGGAAGCCGGTCGGGGCACGAGGAGAAGTCGACCTTGACCGGGGAGGGTTCGGCGTGGGCGGCGGGGGCCGTCAGGGCGACGGCGATGGGGGCGGCGGCGGCCGTGGCCAGGATCCGGCGCGTGATCGACTTCATCGGGACATCGCTTTCTGTAGTGGCAGGTGCGGCCACGGTCGAGATGCGCCACCGCCTTCTCGAACCGGTCGAAGGCGATCGCCGAGCGGGGGGTGCACGGCGCAGATCGTCGGGGCTCCGGCAGGGGACTCGCTCGCCCGGAGCGAGTCCCCTGCCGAACTGGTGACCAAGATCTAAAACAGCGAACCCCACCAGGTCAACCGGCCAGTAGCGATCTTGGCCGTACCTGGCCAATCGCGTGCCCCTGCAGGGATTAACGGTGCGTGACCGCACGAGTGCGACATTCCGCAAAAAAGCCGTTTAGCAGGCATTTCGTCAAATAGCCGTTCAGATCACCGCATGGCAACGGCGGGCTGGATACGCTCAGTCTCGTCAGCGGCGACGCGATGCGGCTACGCCCCTATCGAGAGGTGTCCTGGCCAGGACACGGCACGGGCGGCCCATGCGAACGCGCGCCCGCCCGGCGAATGCGACGGAGTCGTCGCCATTCGCGGGATTCCCGGCCAGGTCGCCCGCCCGAAGAAGGAGGAATGGGAATGATGACGTCCGGCTGCGTTCGGCCGGCGACACAGTGCGACGGTCACCAGACCGTCGGCCTGGGCCTTTCCACGAGATCGCACGACCGAGTCTCCACGGGAGGCGGCCGGTGACCGGACCGTTGGACTGGCAGCGACTCGTCGTGGCCCTGGCCGTGACCGTCGCCGCGGTGGGGACGGGGTTCGGCCTGCGCACTCTCCTGGGCTGGCTGACGCACCGCGCCGGGAACACCCGCTGGACCTGGGACGACCTGTTCGTCAAGCTGCTGCGCGACCTCGCGGTGGTGCCCTGCACGGCCCTCGGACTGTGGATCTCGGTGCTGGTCCTGCACCTCAAACCGGGCATCCGGACGACGACGGGCCGCGTTCTCGTCGCCGTCCTCATCCTGTCGATCTCGATCGCGATCGCGCGCTTCGCCGCCGGCGCCGTCTCGTCGATCGCGCTGGCCAGGTCGGGCGTCGCGCAGTCGGCGACGATCTTCGTCAACATCGTCCGGGTCGTGGTCGTCGGGATCGGCCTCCTCGTCCTCCTGCAGAGCCTCGGGGTCTCCATCACCCCGCTGCTGACCGCGCTGGGCGTCGGCGGCCTGGCGGTCGCGCTGGCGTTGCAGGACACGCTGGCCAATCTCTTCGCCGGGGTGCACATCCTGGCGTCGAGGAAGGTTCAGCCCGGGGACTTCGTACGGCTGGACAGCGGCCAAGAGGGCTACATCGTCGACATCAACTGGCGGAACACGACGATCCGCCAGCTACCCGACAACCTTGTGGTCGTGCCGAACTCGCGGTTCGCCGACGCGATCGTGACGAACTACCACCGGCCAGCGCAGGACATGTCGATTTCGGTCAAGGTGGTCATCGGCTATCACAGCGATCTGGACCACGTCGAAAAGGTCACCCTTGACATCGCTCACGAAGTGATGGCGACCGTGGACGGCGGAGTCACGGAATACGAGCCTTCTGTCCGATTCAACACGTTGGGTGAAGCGAGCGTCGGCTTCTCGGTCAACCTCCGGACCCGGGAGTTCACCGACCAGTACGTCGTCGTCCACGAGTTCATCAAGCGGCTGCACCGCAGGTACCGGGCGGAGGGGATCGACATCCCGTTCCCCCAGGGCAGCCTCATCCTCGCGGGTACGGTCCCGGCGCCCTGACAGACGCCGGTTCGGCCGGTCCGCCCGCGGAACGAACGAGTCGGCGGCCCGGGACCCGGGCTCAGACGAGCCGGTCAGTGACGGCGGCCAACCGACGGCCCGGGGACCCGGCCCAGACGAGCCGGTCAGTGACGGCGGACAGCCGACGGCCCGGGGACCCGGCTCAGACGAGCCGGTCGGTGACGGCGGACAGCCGGCGGACGAGGGACACGGCGTGTTCCCGTTCGCCGGCGGCGAGGTCCTGCCAGATTTCGGCGAAGCGGCCGACGATCTCCTGTCTCTTCTCCTCGAGGACGGCGCGGCCCGCGGCGGTCAGCGCGATGCACGTGCTCCGGCCGTCGCGGGCGTGCGGTGTGCGCGTGACCATTCCCCTGCGCTCGAGCGCGGTCAGCGCGCGGGTCACCGTGGGCTGGGCCAGCCCCGCCTGCTCCGCCACCGCGGACACCCCGCGGTCCCCCACGACGTCGATCGCCCCCAGGACCACCAGTTGGGGCACGGAGATGGCGTCCCCCTGAACCGTGTTGGCGGCGCCACCCGTGCGCCGGGCGGCGCGCAGGAGGTCCAGCACCGCGTCGACGAAATCACCGAAAAGGTCGGCCGATTCGTCACTTGCGGTCGCTAGGACACCCCGATCCGTCATATCCATAGCGTACTATGGAGTCGGAACGAGGAGACAGGCCACCATGGACGAGTCATTCACCCCGAGTCCCGACGGCTCCGCGCGGGACGCACGTCACAGGCCCCTGTTCGTCGTGGGTGTGGACGGATCGCACTCCGGCCGGGCCGCCCTGTGCCAGGCCGCGGAAGAGGCCGCCCGGACCGACGCGCACATCCTCTGCGTGCACGTCCGCTCCCAGCCCAGCCTCGGCGAGCTCGCGGCCCTCGTCGCGCCCGGCGCCGCGCTCATCAGCCGAGAGTGCCGGGATCTCGTGGAGATGCAGGCCTGGCTGGACGCCGTCCAGATCCTCGACCCGCTCGGGGGCTCCTGGGAGTTCGAGGCCGTCACGGGCCGCCCCGACAAGAGCCTGCGCGAGGTGACGATGGCGCGGCACGGCGACGCGCTGTTCGTCGGCCAGTCCCAGCGCGTCGGCTGGTGGTCGCGGCTGTTCCACCGCTGTCCCGCACGCCGACTCGCCCACGCCCGGGAGTACTCCGTCCACCTCGCCGGCACGCCGTAACCGCTCCACCGCCGCGCGGGGCACCGATTTTGTTCGCCGGTGCCAATCGTCGCCCTGTTTTCGTGCGTGACGTGCGCAGCGGACGGCCGGCGATTCCGCAAGGGTGATGACTCCTCGAACGGATGATCACGCTCGCTGACGCCCCGTCATCGGGCGAGTGCGGAAAGCGGTGGGGCATCACATGGTCGCTGGCGGTTTCACGCGCGGGTTCACCGGGGTCCTCCTGACGGTCTCCGCCTCGGTGGGCGTCCTGTCCGGCACGGCCGACGGCGCCGTGAAACGGGTGGCCGCCGACGACGGCGCCAAGATCACCGCGGAGCACTGGATCGACGCGCACACCGTCGACCTCACGGTCTCCTCCCCGGCCCTGGGCGCGTCGGTGCCGGTCCGCGTGCTGGTGCCGCGCCGGTGGTCCCGCTCGGCCAAGAGCTCCTGGCCGGTCGTGTACGCCTACCACGGCGGCCGGGACACCTACGTGTCGTGGACCCGGAGCACCGACATCGCCAAGGTCGCCGCCGCGTACGACGTCATGGTCGTGATGCCCGACACCGGGTGGGCGGGCTGGTTCACCGACTGGTGGAACAAGGGCAAGCGCGGCACGCCGAAGTGGGAGACGTTCCACACCTCCGAGCTGCTCCAGCTGATGCAGCGCAACTACCACGCGGGCACGCGCCGCGCCACCATGGGCGTCTCCTCCAGCGGGTACGGCGCGGTCAAGTACGCCGCGCGCCATCCGGGCATGTTCAAGTACGCCGTCTCCCTGAGCGGCGTCCTCCACCTGACCCAGACCGGCGTGCCCGCCCTCGTCATGTTCGAGGCGAGCGAGAAGTACGACCCGTTCCGGATCTGGGGCATCCCTGGCATCGACGACAAGAACTGGAAGGCGAACGACCCGTACGCGCTCGCCGCGAAGCTCAAGGGGACGGGGCTCTACCTCGCCAGCGGGCTGACCGGCCTGCGCGGCCCGCACGACCCGCAGGGCTCCGAGCCGGCGGAGCTGCAGGAGGTCGTGTGCGGGGCGACGACGGTCTCGCTGGTCGACCGGCTCCGAAAGCTGCGCATCCCCGTCACCGCGCACATCTACCGGAACGGCTACCACGACTGGTCGACCTGGCAGCCGGAGATGCACACCGCCTGGCCGCTGATGATGAAGGCGCTCAAGGCCAAGAAAATCACCTGACTCGGCGCATCCCTTAGTCAGACGGGCTCGCGGGTAGGTGCGGAGCGTTGCCGGCCGGTCCGCGGCGCGCGGACCGGCGTGTTCTCCAACGCTACGAGGGGTGATTTGATGAAGGATCGCGGCAGACCTCGCGTCGTCGTGGTGACCGGGGCGAGCGGGGGCATCGGGCGGGCGACGGCGCGGTTGTTCGGCGAGCAGGGCGCCAAGGTGGCCCTGCTGGCCCGTGGTGAGACCGGGCTGCGGGCGGCCGCCGAGGAGATCCACGCGGCCGGTGGACAGGCGCTGCCGATCCCCACGGACGTGGCCGACTGGGAGCAGGTACACGCCGCCGCCGAGCGCACCGAGGAGGAGCTCGGGCCGATCGACGTGTGGGTGAACGTCGCCTTCAGTTCGGTGTTCGCCGAGTTCAAGGACATCGATCCCGCGGAGTTCAAGCGCACCACCGAGGTGACCTACCTGGGGTTCGTGTACGGGACCAGGGCCGCGCTCGACCGGATGCTGCCGCGCGACCACGGTGTGATCGTGCAGACCGGGTCGGCGCTGGCCAAGCGCGGGATCCCGCTGCAGTCGGCGTACTGCGGCGCCAAGCACGCCATCCAGGGCTTCCACGAGTCGCTGCGCACGGAGCTGATGCACCGGCACAGCGGCGTCAGGGTGACCATGGTGCACATGCCCGCCGTGAACACCCCGCAGTTCGACTGGGTGGAGAACAAGCTGCCCCGGCACGCGCAGCCGGTGCCGCCCATCTACGAGCCGGAGGTCGCCGCGCGCGCCCTGCTGTACGCCGCCGACCACCCGCGGCGACGGGAGTACTGGGTGGGCGGCAGCACGGTGGCGACGATTCTGGCCAACCGGGTGGCCCCCGGGCTGCTCGACCGCTACCTCGCGCGGACCGGATACGACTCCCAGCAGACCGACCGGCCGCGTGACCCGAACCAGCCGGCGAACCTGTGGAAGCCGGCCGACGGCCCCGATGGCCCCGACTACGGCGCGCATGGCGGCTTCGACGACCGGGCGCATTCCCGCAGCGCCCAGGCGTGGGCGGCGGAGCACCGGGGGCTGCTGGCGGCCGGTGCCGGTGCCGCCCTCGGCCTGACCGGTCTGGGGCTCCTGCGGAACGGCCGATGAGGGCACAGCCGATCGCACGGCTGACCTGGGGCGTACTGCTGACGACGGCGCCGGGCACGGTCCTGGAGACGATCACGGGCCGGCCCGCCACGCCCTCGCAGCGCTGGGTGCTGCGGGTGCTGGGGAGCCGGCACGCCGTCCAGGCCGTGGTCGACCTGGCCCGGCCGACGCCGGCCGTCCTGCGGCTGGGCGCCGCCGTCGACCTGCTGCACGCGGCGACCTGCGCGGGTGCGGTGGCGTTCCTGCCCCTGTGGCGGCGCCCGGCCGCCATGGACGGCGTCGGCGCGCTGCTCCTCGCGGCCGGCGCCCTCGCCCAGGCCCGTACCCGGTGACGGCTCGGCCGTTCGCGCACCGGCGTACTGACGCCGGCTCCCGTACCCGCTGACGGCTCAGCGGTTCCGTACGGCGCGCAGGGTCTCCTTCAGCGAGGACAGCGTGGCGAAGACGGCCGTGGGCTCGTACCCGCAGTGCGCCATGCAGTTGGCGCAGCGCGGATCGCGACCGCGGCCGTAGGCGTCCCAGTCGGTCGCCTCGACGAGTTCCCGGTAGGTGCGGGCGTATCCGTCGGCCATCAGGTAGCAGGGCCGCTGCCAGCCGAACAACGAGTACGACGGGATCGCCCACGCCGTGCACGGGAAGTCGATCCGGCCTTCGAGGAAGTCGAGGAACATCGGTGAGTGGTTGAACCGCCACCGCCGCCGGTTGCCGCCCGCGAACGCCTCACGGAACAGCCGCGTCGTCTCCTCGACGCCGAGGAAGTGCTCCTGGTCGGGCGCCTTGTCGTAGGCGTACGCCGGGGAGACCATCATCTGGTCGACGGCCAGGTCGTCGTTCAGGTAGTTCAGCACGTCGATGACCGTGCGGGGGCTGTCCGTGCTGAAGACCGTCGTGTTGGTGGTGACCCGGAACCCGCGGCGCTTGCACTCCCGGACGGCGGCGACGGCCTTGTCGAAGACGCCCTCCTTGCACACCGAGGCGTCGTGGCGTTCCCGCAGGCCGTCGATGTGCACCGTCCAGGCGAAGTACGGCGACGGCTCGAACTGGTCGATCCTCCGGGGGATGAGCAGCGCGTTGGTGCACAGGAAGACGTACTTCTTGCGGGCGACCAGTTCGCGGACCAGCCGTCCGATCTGCGGGTGCATGAGCGGTTCGCCGCCCGCGATCGACACCATGGGCGCGCCGCACTCCTCCACGGCGGCCACCGCCTGTTCGACCGGCATGCGCCGGCGCAGCACGTCGGCGGGATGCTGGATCTTGCCGCAGCCCGCGCACGCGAGGTTGCACGCGAAGAGCGGTTCCAGCTCCACCAGCAGCGGGAACCTCCGGACGCGCCGCAGTTTGCGGCCCAGGATGTAGGCGCCGATGCGCAGGCTCTGGCGAAGCGGCATGGTCATGGCTTGGCCTCCGGAGGCGTGAACCCGCTTCTCGTCCCGCCGCTCCGCTTCTCCGCGGCACGGGCCGCGGTGCGGGGGCCGGCGGTGGCCGCCCAGGCGACCAGGACCGGGGTGATGCGGCGCAGCCGGCCGCTGGCGGTCAGGACGCGGCGGACGGTGCCGGGCCGCAGCAGCGGCACCGCCGGGGTGTCGACGATGACGCGCACCGCGACGAACGGCGTGCCGACCGAGACCTCGGCGAGCGGCCCGGTCTCCATGTCGACGGCGCGCACGCCGGCGGCCACGAGCCGCAGCCGCTCCCCGCCCGTGACGAGGTGCGGTGAGGTGAAGAGCGGCCCAATCCGCGTGTGCAGGCCCTCGAGCGCCAGCTCCTCGGCGACCCGGCGGGCCGCCGCGCAGGGGAACACCCGCTCGCCGAAGCGCACCTCGGTGGCGACCAGCACGTCGCCGGGGCGCAGCCCGACGTCGAGCGCGCCGCCGAACCCCGTGACGGCGAGCGCGGTGTGCTCCGGCAACCGGCCCGCCGTACGCGCGGCGCGGCGCGGGCCCAGGCCGGTCCGGATGACGCGGACGTTCCGGGCGGACGGCGGCAACCCGCGGCGGACGGCCCGCGCCTCGATCCGCAGGGCGGTGCAGATCAGCAGCCCGGTCACGGCGGGTCCTCCGCACCCGGTGGGCGCAGGTAGCGGCCGAGGGCGCTGACCGGGAACACCAGGCGGTAGAGGTGGTAGTTGATGTAGAAGTCGCCGGGGAATCCGGTCCCGGTGAAGTACGGCTCGTCCCACGTGCCGTCCGCGCGCTGGGTGCCGGTGAGCCACTCCACGCCCCGGTCGGCCGCCGCCGAGCGCTCCCCGGCGGCGAGCAGGCCGATGAGGGCCCAGGCGGTCTGGGAGGGCGTCGAGTGGCCGCGCCCGATCCAGGCCGGATCGCGGTAGGACCGCAGGTCCTCACCCCAGCCGCCGTCGTCGTTCTGGTGGCGTTCGAGCCAGGCGACGGCCCGCCGGACGCAGGGCCGGTCCGGGCGCACGCCGGCGGCGACGAGCGCGGGCAGCACGGCCCCGGTGCCGTAGACGTGGTTGGCGCCCCAGCGGCCGAACCACGAGCCGTCCGGCTCCTGGGCCCTGAGCAGCCAGACGACGGCGCGGCGCAGCACGTCGCCGGCCCCGCGCGGGTGCTCGTGCGCCAGCGCCTCGACCACGTGCGCGGTCACGTCGGCGGACGGCGGGTCGATCACCGCGCCGAAGTCGCAGAACGGCAGGCGGGTGCACAGTTCACGGGTGTTGTCGGCGTCGAACGCGGCGAACCCGCCGTCGCGGGAGGCCATGCCCGCCATCCAGCGCAGCCCTCGGTCGACGGCCGGCCGTACGTCCGGATGCGCGACCCGGCGCAGGGCCAGGACGACCTCGGCGGTGTCGTCGGTGTCCGGGTAGCCGTCGTTGTCGAACTCGAACGCCCACCCGCCCGGCGGCAGCGACGGCCGTCGTACGGCCCAGTCGCCGGGGCCCTTGACCTCCTCGTCGAGCAGCCACGCGGCGGCCCGTACGAGGGCGGGGTGGTCGCCGGGCAGGCCCGCGTCGCGCAGCGCGTTCACCGCCAGCGCGGTGTCCCACACCGGCGACTGGCAGGCCTCCAGGCGGCGCCCCCGCTCGTCGCGGATCGTGAACCGGTCGAGACCGGCCAGGCCCCGGCGCATCACGGGGTGGTCGAGGCCGTAGCCGGACAGGTGCAGGGCGATCAGCGAGTACACCCAGGGCGGCTGAATGCCGCCCCAGGAGCCGTCCGGTTCCTGCCGGGCGACGATCCACTCGGCGGCGCGGCGCAGGGCCGCGCGGCGCAGGCCCGGCAGGGGCCGCCGCTCGTAGCGGTGCAGCGCGCGGTCGAGAGTGCCGAAGAACCCGTCCCAGCCGAGGAGCCGCCGGTGGCGCGGCACGCGGCCGGTGCGCAGCTCGTCCAGGTCGAACGGCAGGGGCCGGACCGGGCGCCGCGCGCTCACGATGGTCAGCGGCACGATCGTCTGCCGGGCCCAGCACGCCCAGTCGTAGACGTTGAGGGGGAACCACGGCGGCAGGAAGATCAGTTCGGGCGGCATGACCGGCAGGTCGGTCCACGGCCACTGCCCGAACAGGGCCAGCCAGACGCGGGTGAACACCCGGCTGCCCTCGATCCCGCCGCCGCGCTGCGCGAAGGCGGCGGCGGACCGCATGTGCGGGGCGTCGGCGGGGTCCCCGGCCAGGCGCAGCGCCGCGTACGCCTCGATCGTCGTGGACAGGTCGCCGGGCCCGTCGTGGAAGTTCGCCCAGGACCCGTCCTCGCGCTGCTCGGAGCGGATCCAGCGGGCGGCCTCGGCGGTGTCCTCCGGCGTGCGGACGCCGAGGAACTCCCGCAGCAGCAGGTCCTCGGCGTCCATGGTGACGTTGGTCTGCAGTTCGGCCTTCCACCACCCCTCGGGGGACTGCAGGCCGAGGAGGTGGTCGCAGGCCGCCTTGAGGGCGACCTCGGCGCCGGCGGCTGCCGGGCGGGTGTCAGCGGTCACTAGTGGTCCCGGGATGAGATGAAACGGATGATCTCCCCGAACTCCTCACGGACGCCCGGGGGCAGGTCCAGGGCGGCCAGCTGGCGCTCGGCCGCGTCGAGCCGGTGCTCGGCCTCCGCCTCGGCCCACGCCCGGCCACCCGCGTCCTCGACCAGCCGGGCGGCCTCGCCCAGCTCGGCCTCGGACAGCGGCTCCGAGCGGGCGAGCAGCCGCGTCAGGCGCTCGCCCGCCGTCGTCCCGCTGGTGAGGGCGGCGACGACCGGAAAACTCTTCTTGCGCGCCCGCAGGTCGGCCAGGACGGGCTTGCCGGTGACCTCCGGGCTGCCCCAGATGCCCAGCAGGTCGTCGGCCAGCTGGAAGGCCAGGCCCGCCTGCGCGCCGAACGCCGCCAGGGCCGCGACCAGGTGGGCGGGCCCCTCGGCGACCATCGCGCCGATCGAGCAGGAGCAGGCCAGCAGCGAGCCGGTCTTGTCCGCCGACATCCGCCGGCACTCCTCCAGGCTCACATCGGCCCGCCCCTCGAACTCCAGGTCCGAGGACTGCCCCGCGATGAGCCGCTGGGTCGCCGCGGCAAGGCCGCGCGCCGCCCAAATCCCGCCTCGGGTCCCCTGCTCCAGCAGGAGCTCCGCGGCCAGGACGAGCAGCGCGTCCCCGGCGAGGATGGCGGCCGAACGGCCGAAGACGGTCCAGGCGGCGGGCCGGTGCCTGCGGGTACGGTCCCCGTCCATGATGTCGTCGTGGAGCAGCGAGAACGCGTGCACGAGCTCGACCGCCGCGGCGGCCGGCAGGCACGCTTCGACGTCCGCGCTCGCCGCCCGAGCCGACAGGATGGCCAGGGCGGGCCGCAGCGCCTTGCCGCCCGGCGTGGCCGGCCGGCCGTACGGATCGATCCAGCCGAGGTGGTAGCCGGCGACCTGGGCCGTCAGCGGGTCCAGGCGCGCGACGGCCGCGCGCAGCACCGGTTCGACGAGCGGGCGGGCGCCGGCGACCGACGGCGGGGCGGTCGCCGTCATGAGGCGGTGCCCGTCAGCCGGCTCCGGACCAGACGGGCGGCGGTGAGTCCGCTGCGCACGGCCCCCTCCATCGTGTCGGGCCAGCCCGTGTCGGTCCACGAGCCGGCGAGGTACAGCCCGGGCCACCGGGTGGCCGCTCCGGGCCGGAGCGCGCCGCTGCCGGGCGCCTGGCGGAAGGTGGCGTGGCGTTCCCTGGTGACGAAGAAGTCGTGGAGGCGTGCCCGGCGGGTCGCGGGGAACAGCTGCTCCATCGCCGGGACGAACTCGGCGCGGAGCTTGGCGGTCGGCTCGTCGATCCAGCGGTCCGCCGCGGACACCGAGACGGCGAGGTACTGGCCGGTGCGGACGCCGGCGGCGCGGGTCCGGTCAAAGACCCACTGCACGGGCGAGTCGACGACGGCCGCGAACGGCAGGCCGGTGACCGGCCGGTCGTAGTGGAGGTGGACGTTGACGATCGGGCTCTCGCCGAGTCCGGCCCAGCGGTTCCGGTCGGGGGCGGCGTCCCACGGCACGAGGTGCGCGGCCTGCCGGTGCGGGGTCGCGACGACGACGGCCGACGCCTCGATCCGCTCGCCGTCCACCACGACGACCGGCCCGGGCTCGATGGCGGTGACCTTCGCGGCCAGCCGTACGGAACCACCGCGCCGCTCGATGGCGGTGTGCGCGGCGGTGCCGTGCAGGTCGCCGAGGGGTGCGGCGGGCACGCCGATGTCGGCGGCGTCCGCGCGGCCCAGCAGGGCGGTACGGAACACCATCGCGGCCGGTCCCAGGGCCGCCTCCTCCACACCGATGTTCAGGGCGGCGACGGCGAAGAGTTCCCACAGCGCCCGCCGGGCGGCGTCCCGCTGCCCGTGGGCGGCGAGCCAGTCCCCCAGGCCGACGGGGTCGAGGCCCGGATCGGCCGGGTCGAGGCCGCGCAGGGCGAGCGCGCAGCGCATCGCCCGCAGTCGGTCGGCCGGCCGGAGCAGGGAGTAGGTCGCCAGCGTCGGCAGCAGGTGCAGCGGCCCCGGCAGCGCCCTACGCCGCAGCCGGCCGGGCCGCCCGGCCGGCGTCAGCACCCACAGGTCGAACCGGTCCTGAAGGTCGACGCGGGCCGTACCGCCGAGCCGTTCGAGCAGGCCGCGGTAGGCGGTGCAGCAGCGCAGGAACACGTGCTGGCCGTTGTCCACGACGATGCCGTCCCGGTCGAACGAGTGGGTCGCGCCGCCCAGCCTCGGGCGCGCCTCGTACACCGTCACCGGGAGGCCGGCCTCCCGGAGCGCGAGCGCGGCGGTGATCCCCGCCAGGCCCCCGCCCACGACCGCGACCGGCGCCCCCGGGCCGCACGACCTCGACGGGTCCACGGGTCCGGGCGGCCTCAACGGGTCGGCCGGCTCCCGGGAGCCCGACACGGACGCCGCGCCGCCTGGGCTCAGCGGGTCGACCGGCTCCCGGGAGCCCGGCGGGGCCACCGGCTCGCGGTGGCTCGACACGGCCGTCGGACCGCGGCGGCTCGACGGGTTCACCGCCCGGCCCCGACCAGGGCGCGCGCCGCGACCATGGCCTTCTCCCACGTCGGCAGCGCCGAGCGGGCGGCCAGCGCGGCAGGCGGATCGGTGGCGATCCGTTCCAGCAGGGACTGGTAGATGCCGGCCATCGCCGCCGTGCAGGCCGCGCTGCGCCGGTCCAGCAGGGGCAGCAGCCGCAGACCCCGGATGTACCAGCCGCGGGCCCGGTCGGCCTCGAACCGGATCAGCTCGGCGAGCCGCTCCGGGGGGTCGGTGAAGGCTCCGTCGGCGTCGAGGTTCAGCGTGCAGCCGAAGCGGGCGAGATCCTCGGCGGGCAGGTAGATCCGTCCGATCAGCCGGTCCTCACGGACGTCCCGCAGGATGTTGGTGAGCTGCAGGGCGATGCCGAGGGCGTCCGCCAGCGGCGTGGCGGCCTCCATGTCGTCCGCTCCGAACACGCCGAGGGAGAGGCGCCCCACCGACCCCGCGACGCTGCGGCAGTACCCGATGACGTCCTCGGCCCGGGCATACGTCACGCCGCGCACGTCGGCCGCGCATCCGTCGATGAGCTCGTCGAACGCCACGAGCGGAATGGGATGGCGGCGGGCGGCGTCCTTGAGCGCGACCAGCACGAGGTCCCCGGGGGCGGGCTCCCGGCCGTGCAGCGCGGCGCGCTCCTCCTCGAGGCGCGCCAGGCGCCGGTCGGCCGGTCCGTCCCCGTCCCCGATGTCGTCGATCCGGCGGGCGAAGGCGTACACGGCGCTCAGCGCGCGGCGCTTCGGGCCCGGCAGCAGCCGGATGCCGTAGGAGAAGTTCCGCGCCTGCGTGCGGACGATCTGCTCACAGCTGCGATAGGCGTCGGAAACGCTCACCGGCTCACCTTCCTGTCGCGAGGACGCGCAGCCACGTGGTCAGCAGCCGCGTGCGCCGGGGGCGGACCGCCTGGCCGAGGACGTCGTGGTCCGCGGCGGCCAGCGCCGTGATCGTGGCGCGGCCGCCCGCGACGTAGCCCGCGACGGCGACCCGCGCCGGGCCGGTCAGCGCCGGGACCAGGGAGGTTCCGGCGTCCAGAAGCCCGGTGGCGCGGGTCGTCTGCAGGGCGACCACGCGGCGCAGCCTGTCGGGGGTCGTCGCGCGCGTGAAGTCGTCGTCCGTGCAGCCGAACCGGCGCAGGTCGGCGCCCGGCAGGTAGACGCGGCCCCGCGTGTAGTCCTCGCCGACGTCCTGGCAGTGCTCGATCACCTGCAGCGCCGAGCACACCTGGTCCGACAGGGCGCACCGCCGTGAATCGGCGGCGCGGAACACGTGCAGGACGATGTGGCCCACCGGGTTGGCGGACAGCTCGCAGTAGGCGAGCAGCTCCTCGAAACTCTCGTACCGGGTGACCGCCTGGTCGCGCCGCCCGGCCCGGACCAGCCGCCGGAACGGCTCGACCGGGATCGCGTACGTGCTGACGGTCCGCTCCAGCACCCCGACGGCCGGCACCCGTGGGGCGCGTCCCGCGAAGAGGCGTCCCAGGTCGTCCTCCACGATGTCCAGCAGGCGGAGCCGGTCCGCGGCCGGCGCCTCGTCTCCGATGTCGTCGATGAACCGGGCGAAGCCGTAGACCGCCATGAGGTGGCGGCGGTACCCGCGCGGCAGCAACCGCGACGCCACCGGGAAATTCTCCCGGCGCGCCTTGAAAATGACGCCCTCTACCGATGACACGGGTTCACGATTTCCCTGAAGAGACGACGTAAACGAGCAGGCGGCCGACAATCGTTACGTCGGCTGGACATCGACCATGATTTGACTCTCCGGCGAGCCACGTGTGGCGTCGACCAGGGCAAACGTATACTGATGGCCTCGGCACCCGCCACGGCGAACACCCATCAACCCAGACTCACGGAATCGCAATAAAAAGCACCTTGAAAGACAGCCGATACCTTCTCGAAAATGCTTGAGTTCGACCCTGCGGGAGGAACGGTCATGGGCGTGGCAAGACACCGGCTGCTGATCCTCAGCGCCGGCATGGGCGCCGGTCACGACGCCGTCGCGGTCGAGCTCGCTCGGCGGCTCGCCGCCGCCGGTCACGACGCCGAGGTCGTGGACGTGCTGGAGCTGCTTCCGCTGAGCCTCGGGCGCGCCCTGCGGCGGTCGTACGGATGGATGATGCGGAGGGCGCCCTGGGCGTACGCCCTGATCTACCGGGTCTTCTTCGTTCCCGGCGGGGACCGTCCGATGGCGTCGACCTCGCCGCTGACCGTGCCGGCCGCCGCGCGACTGGACCGCCTGGTGCGGCGCCGGGCCCCGGACCTGGTCGTCTCGACGTTCCACCTGGCCGCGCAGGCGGCCGGGCACCTGCGCCGGAGGGGCCGGCTGCCGGTGCCCAGCACGGTCCTGGTCACCGACTTCGCGGCGCATCGCCTCTGGCTGCATCCGGGCAACGACCGCTACCTGTGCCCCTGCCCGGAGACGGCGCTGGACGTCACCGCCGCGACCGGCCGCCCCGCCGCCTGCCACGCTCCGCTCACGAGCCGCGGGTTCGGCCGTCCCCCGGCCGACGCGGCCGCGATCCGCGCCCGGCTCGGCGTCGGGCCGGCCGACCGCCCGGTCCTGGTCTCGGCGGGCTCGTGGGGAGTGGGGGACGTCGAGGAGGCCGCCGGGGTGCTCGCGCGGTGCGGGCGGTACATGCCGGTCGTGCTGTGCGGCCGCAACGACGCGCTGCACGATCGGCTCCGCGACGTCGAGGGCGTCGTGGCGCTCGGCTGGCGCGACGACCTTCCCGAGCTGATGGCGGTCGCCCACGCCCTCGTCGACAACGCGGCGGGGCTGACGTGCCGGGAGGCGTTCGCGGCCCGGCTGCCCGTCGTGTCGTACCGGCCGATCCCCGGGCACGGCCGGGACGGCGTCCTGGCGATGGCCCGCGCCGGGCTCAGCGTTCACGCGGACGACGCCACCCGACTGGTCGCCGAGCTCGACCGGCTCGGGGACCCCGCGGCGCGGCGCCGCCTGATCACCCGCGCGGCGGCGCTGTTCGACGCGCCTGCGGCCGAGGACCTGCTCTTCGGCCCGTACGAGGCGCCGGTCAGGGGTCCGGACGGTTCTCGCCCTCCGGGTCGGACGGGTTGACCTCCGCGTGGCGGCGGATCGGCGGCGACTGCGCCAGCCGCGCGCTCCCGTAAAGGATCAGGCCGACGCCCAGCACCTCCAGGACCGACCAGCCGCCCAGGCGGATCTCCTCGCCGAACAGGCCCACGCCGTACGCGATGCTGGCGACGGGATCGGAGACGTTGAGCGCCGGTTGCACGGCCACGAGCGTGCCACTGTGCAGGGCGTTCTGCAGGAGGAACAGGCTCCCCAGGCCTGCCGCCACCATGGCCCACACCGACCAGGAGGTCAGCACGGCGACGACGCCCGCGGACAGGACCTCCGTGGCCTCCTTCATCAGCGCGGCGGTGAACGCGAATCCCAGGCCGGAGGCGATCCCGAGCAGCATCGCGCGGGCCACCCCTGGGGTGACCTTGGCCATCGAGACCAGATAGGCGATCACCCCGGCCGTCACCAGCGTCGCGATCGCCCACTCGATCCGGTCCGGATGCCGTCGCCCCGGAGACGGGGCGGCGGCGGCGAGGAGAACGGCCAGCCCGACGGTCAGCGCACCGACGGCCAGCCAGGACTCCGAGCCCAGCCGGATCCGGAACAACCAGGCGATCAGCACCATCGTGATCGGCAGCTCGGTGACGAGGATCGGCTGGA
Source organism: Actinoallomurus purpureus (assembly GCF_024055795.1). GTDB lineage: Bacteria > Actinomycetota > Actinomycetes > Streptosporangiales > Streptosporangiaceae > Actinoallomurus > Actinoallomurus purpureus. The sequence goes on from NZ_JAMXMY010000022.1 coordinate 24,099, forward strand.
CCAGGGACAGGCTCCCCGTCGTCAGCGCGGCCGCCTGGAACAGGAAACCGAAGATGAGCGCGAGGATGCCGCCGAGCCACTCCCGCCGTCCTACCAGGTCCCAGATCAGCGCGAGCCGGAAGGCATCGTCCGCGGGCGCCGCCCGCGCCGCGCGCCGCTGCAGCACCGACGCGAGGGCGTTGCTCGCCGCGGCGAGGACCGCGAACAGGACGGCGATCATCCCGGCCCGCCCTCCGGAGCCGTGTCCTGCCCCGGCTTGCCGAGGAAGGAGGAGCGGCCGAGCACCCCGATGCCCGCGACGATCATCACCAGGCCGGCGACCTCCGCCGCGAGCGCGGCCTCACTGAGCCGGAGGTGTTCGGCGAAGACCACGATCCCCAGGACGATCCCGATGATCGGCTCGACCGCCGTCATGGCGGGCAGCGAGATGCCGATCGGCGCCGCGTCGAACGCGCTCTGCGCGAGCAGCAGGGCCACCACGGCGATCACGACCAGGGCGTACGGCTGCCAGCTGCGCAGACCGGCCGCCAGTCCTTCGCCCAGCATGAGCAGCGAGCTTCGCGTCAACGCGTCCTGGACGCCGAACAGCATCCCGGCCGCCGCCGCGAACAGCATCGCCTTGGTCCGCAGGGATCGCGGGGCCGCGGCGAGCACGAGCGCCGCCGCGACCACCAGCACCACGCCGGCCCAGACCCAGCGGACCGACCCCGGCCCCGCGGGCCGCCCTCCTTCCGGATGCCCGAAGGCCAGAAAGATCACCACTCCCCCCGTCACGAGCAACCCGCCCCACCAGACCGCCCGGCTGAGCGGCTCCTGGTAGACCAGATGGGCGATGACGAGCGCGAAGATGAGGTTCGTCGCCAGCAGTGGTTCGACCCGGCCGAGGTCGGACTCATCGAGTGCCACCGCGCCCAGCACCTGGCCGCAGACCATCGCGGCGATCCCCAGCAGCCACACCGGCTGGCGGATGAGGTGGGCGAGCAGCCGCATCCGCAGCATCTCGTCCAGCGGCTCGCGGTAGGCCACGTGCTGCTGGGCGACGAATCCGATGCCGAGGAAGCAGGCCGCCGCGAGGGCGAAGAACGTCTTCATCGGCCGCCCGCCGAAATCACGTTAGGGGTGGTACCCGGCCCTCACGGCTTGTACCGGCGCCGACCTGCGGCTCTTCGAACGCCCCGGACCGGCGCGGCCGGAGGATGCGGACGTCTAAGGAACACGATTATCCACTCGACAAATGATCCGGCATCGCCGCACAGTAGACGCATGCGCATCGCGTTAACGGGGATCGGAATCATCGGCGCGGGTCTGTTCATCGACTGGATCGCGGGGGCGTACGGTGCTGTGACGTTCGCCTTCTTCGGGTTGTGGGCCCTGCTGCTGACCTTGTCGGCCGCGTTCGCCCAGGGATCGCCGCTCACACCGGACGAGGCCCTGGCCGACGAGCCCGCCGAGGGCGGGGACCGCGTCACCGACGGGTCGTAGCCGGGGGGCGTCCCGGCGCTGATCTCCGCCGGGACGGTCAGACGCAGCCGGGGAACGGTCAGGCGCAGCCGGGGAACGGTCAGGCGTGTAGTCCGGGGAGGACCTCGGCGGCGACCGCCTCCAAGACCTGCTCCGAACCCGCGAAGACACCCTCGCGCCGCGGCCAGGGAGCCACGACATCGGTGAACCCGAGCTCTCCGGCCCGGCCGAGGAAGTCCCGGTAGGTCTCCACGGACGACAGGGAGAACACCGGCGCCGCGTCGGCCTGCACGAACCTGCGGACCGCGCCGCGCTCCCGTCCGGCCTCTTCCAGCGCCTCGTCGAACCGGGCGGCGGCCTCGGCCACACTCGCCCACCACGCATCGAGATCGTCGCTGGCGGCCCCCGTGGTGATCCAGCCCTGCCCGAAACGGGCGGCGACCCGCATCGCCTTCGGACCGTTGGCGGCCACCACGAACGGCGGCCGGGGCCGCCGCACCGGACCGGGCGCGCTGCGCGCGTCCACAGCCTCGTAGAACTCGCCGGTGAGGGTGACCTTCCCCGCGGTCAGCAGCGCGTCGAGGAACTCCACGAACTCCGCGAACCTCCGGGAGCGGCTCGCCACCCTGCCATCCGCGCCGAAGACCGTCGAGTCGTAGTCACCGGCGCTACCCGCCCCGACCCCCAGCGTGAACCGGCCTTCGGACACGTCGTCCAGCGTGAGGATCTCGCGCACGAACGGCACCGGATGCCGGAAGTTCGGCGAGGCCACCAGCATGCCCAGCTCGATCCGGTCGGTCGCCCGCGCCGCCAGCGCCAGCGTCGGCACCGACCCGAACCACGGACCGTCCACGAGTGACCGCCAGCCCAGGTGGTCGAACGTCCACGCGTGGTCGAACCCGTACTCCTCGGCCCGCCGCCACTTCGGCTCGGCCTCCGACCAGCGGTACTCCGGAAGAATGACGATTCCCGCCCTCATCTGCACTCCTTCGGTAGCGCGGAGATTCAGCCGCCCCGCCGCGTTGATCCGAACGATATGACGAGGTAGTCGTCCAGAGGCTGGTAGCCGATGCGCCGGTGGATCGTGTTGCTCCCCGGGTTGGCCAGGTCGGCGAAGACCACGACCTCCTCCGCCCCGGCATCGACGGCCGCCTGGCTCACCGCGGCGGTCGCGGCGGCACCGTATCCGTGGCGCCGGTGCTCCGACGGGGTGTAGACGGGCGCGATCCGCACCATCCCGGCGACCATCCGGGTCCGCCCCGCGAGGGCCACCGGTATCCCGTCCCGCTCCCAGATGGTGAGGCCGCCGTAGGCGATCCGGTCGTCGACCGCGGCGTCGTGGTCGCCGGGACGTTCGCGGATCTCCCGCTCGGCGTCGTAGTACCAGCCGAGGAGCAGGTCGCGGTCGGCGGGCCGCGCGAGACGCGCCCGACCAGGCGTGTCCGGAGGCTCGACCTTCTCCAGCCGGTACAGCCGCCGGCGCTCCCAGATCCTGAAGTCGACGCCGGTCGCGATCCGCCATTCGGCGGCGAACGCCTCGGCGAGCTCGTGACGCCCGGTGACCCCCGGCGGTCTCCGCCCGTCCGCCGCCAAGGTCTCCGCGAGCTCCGCGACGGCCTGCCCCGGCATCACGCTGAGGAGCAGCGGAAAGGGCGGCGTGTGCACGAACGCCCCGGCCACGCAGCCGGAGGCGGTCGACCAAGTCCCCATCACCGCGGGCGCGTCCCCGTACGCCGCCGGCCCCCGTACCCGCAACGCCTCGACCACGGTGATCAGCACGGTGTTCTCGATCGGCCGAGACCGCAGGAAGCCCCCAGCAGTCACGTCATATTCGGCAATATCTCCCGTAATAGCCCACCCCACGCGCCCATACTGCCCAGTATTCGCAGGAGCAGTCACAGAAGGGCCAAGATCGTGATCAAGCCTTCACGATGATCGTCGGCATACGGTGCGCATAGTGAGGCTGTCGCCTAACTCCGAACCAGGCCGCTCAGGCGGGCCAGTGTGCCCTGGGCTGTCACGCCAGGAGGGATTTAAAAACCCTGGCGAAGGCGTCCTCGACCCGGTGCGGGCATCGGTCGGCCGACGCGGACGTGTGTACCCGGCGGAGGGCGGCGCGCAGAACGCTCGGCAACAAACCGGCAGCGGCCCGGTTCACCCGGATTTGCCGTTGGCGAGGCGGGCCCCGCGTGGCCTTCACCGAGCGCTCTGCCCGCCCTCGGCTCAGTTCGTCGGCCCCCCGTTCCAGCACGGTGACCGGCCGACCCACCCGGCGGAGCCCGACCGACGCCGCGAACCCGCCGACCCCTCCGGATGTCGCCCCGGCCGCCACCGTGCAGAACTCTCGGAGAACACCCCTACGGCGAGCCGAATTGCCCCACTGCGTCCCATTAACGGGATGACCCGCGCGGCGTTCGCCGAGCTTTCAGCACACCGAACCGCGCCGGCGGCAGCCCGATTCGCAGCCTTTGCGCGCCGGCTCGCTGGATCGCCATGGCCTTGAGCAATCAAGATCGCGAGTAGTGCGACAGCCTCTAGTGGCACAGCGCACACCAACGATCACGGAATCCGCCTCAGACGCCGAGATCAGAGACCGCTCTCAGTCATCTGGTCCCGCACCGCTACGACACCGAGAAGCACTGCGACCTCGACGCACGCTCCGCCCTGATTGGTGCTTCGACTGCTCTTACGCCACGGTCGACTCATCACATGACCTCCATGATCTTCTTGATCATGTCCCGTGACGAGCTCTCAGGCAATGCCAGATGACCTTGGGCGACTGGTGAGGGTGCTCGAAGTGGTCCTGCTGCCGGTAGATGGCGAGCGCACCGAACCCGTAGACGTTCTTCTTGCACTTAATGCTCATCGTCTTGCCATAGCAGACGAATTGTCCCTTGACGCCGTCACCTCCGAGGCAGGTCACGAAGCCGCCATTGGACAGGTAGGCCTTACCCTCCGCCGCATAATTGTTGTACCCACTTAGCGTTCGCCTGGGTGGTGAGGTCGCCGGCCGAGACGCGCTGCACCGAGGCGTGCCGCGGCACGGTCGGCTGCGCCAAGGCGGGCTGCGCCGCGGCCGTCGTCAACCCCGCGGCCAGTGCAAGGGTGCCGAGTGCAGTGATTTTGGAGCGCACGACGTTCTCCTCCTTTGATACAGGGACCGGCAGATTCCGCGGATTGCGATGATCTGCGGCTGTCGCCCTTATCCAAGTGAGCGAGCATCGGGCCGAACAGTGCCGCCAGGCTCAACCCTCACCGGCCCGGGTAGGCCCGTGGACCCATCGGTTGTGACGGCGTCCGTCGGGAAGTTCTCGAAGCATGCGACTCAGCGGGGCACGGGTGCTGATCACCGGCGCGTCCTCCGGCATCGGGGCGGCCACGGCGCGGGAGATGGCGCGGGCCGGTGCCCGGCTCGTCCTGGCGGGGCGTGACCGGCGGCGGCTCGACGCCGTGGCGGCCGAGACCGGGGGGCTGGCCCTGCCGGGCGATCTGACCACCGACGCCGCCGGGCTGGCCTCCGACGCCGGGCCGGTCGACGTGCTGGTGAACAACGCCGGGACGGGGTGGGCGGGGCCGCTGGCGCGGATGCCGGGCGAGGCCATCGAGCGGCTGGTCGCGGTGAACCTCACCGCGCCGATCCTGTTGACCCGCCTGCTCCTGCCCGGCATGGTCGAGCGCGGAGGAGGTCACCTGGTGTTCGTCGCCTCCATCGCAGGCGCGGTCGGCGTACGGGACGAGGCGGTGTACTCCGCGACCAAGGCCGGGTTGATCGTCTTCGCCGAGGGGCTGCGCCACGAGCTGCGGGAGGTCAGGGTGTCGGTCGTGCTGCCCGGCGTCGTCGACACGCCGTTCTTCGAGCGGCGCGGCACGCCGTACGCCCGCCGGCGGCCCCGCCCGGTTCCGCCGGAGCGGGTCGCGCGGGCGGTCGTGTCCGCGGTCGAGCGAGACCGCGCGGAGTGCTACGTGCCGGGCTGGCTCCGGGTGCCGTCCCGGTTCCGTGGCGCGGCGCCGGGCGTCTTCCGCGCTCTCAGCGGACGGTTCGGCTGAGCGGGTTACCAACCCTGGGCGGACGGTCGAGCTCGGCGGGCCCGTGATCTTGCCGGGGTTCCCCGGGCAGGGGGCGACCTGATAGGCCAGAGGCATGCTGAGACCCGCCACCGCCCTCCGTCGCCTCGCCGTCTCCCTCGCGGCGCTGCTGGCCGTCACCGCCGTCTCCCCGGCGGCGCAGGCGCGTACGGAACCGAAGGCCCCCAAGGAGTTCGTCGCGCTGAGCGACGTCGACCCGACGATCATCCAGGAGATGCGCTACTACACGGTCCACAATTTCGTGGGCCGGCGCATCGACGGATACCGCCAGCCGATCTGCATCCTGACCAGCACAGCCGCCCGGGCCCTGCACAAGGTCCAGCAGAGGCTCGTGCGCCAGGGCTACTCGCTGAAGGTGTACGACTGCTACCGCCCGCAGCGCGCCGTGAACCACTTCGTACGGTGGGCGGAGGACCCGAAGGCCACCGCGATGAAGGCCGAGTTCTACCCGCGCGTCGACAAGTCGCGGCTGTTCGCCGACGGTTACATCGCCGAGAAGTCGGGGCACAGCCGGGGCAGCACGATGGACCTGACGGTCGTCAAGCTGCCCGCGCGGCCGACGGCGCCGTACCGGCCGGGGCAGCGTCTGGTCCCCTGCTACGCGTCGCAGGCGAAGCGGTTCCCCGACAACTCGATCGACATGGGCACCGGCTTCGACTGCTTCGACACGCTCGCCCACACCCTCGACCCGCGGATCAAGGGCAAGCAGCACGCGAACCGGCTTCTACTGAAGAAGGCCATGGAGTCGGCCGGGTTCGTCAACCTCGCCGAGGAGTGGTGGCACTTCACCTACAAGCCCGAGCCGTTCCCGAACACCTACTTCAACTTCCTCGTCTCGCGCGGTTCCCTCGCCGGGCGGCACTGAGCGGCGCCGGTCAGACGGCGCAGCGCAGCGGACCACCGTTGTAGTCCATCGCGTCGGTGAAGGCGGCGATCAGGTCGAGGTCGCCGCCTTCGGCGTCCGCGTACGCCCGGTGCAGGTTGAGGACGATGCGTTCGCGGTCCGGCCACCCGGCGAACGGGCCCAGATCGCACTCTCGCGCCGCCTGCAGGGGCGTGAGCCCCTTCGCCCGGCCTCGCCGCGCGGTGTCGAGGATGAGGCGGTAGTACGCCTCGTGCGCCGCGAGAACCGGTGCGAGATCACCGGTGACGATCGCGCCGTGGCCGGGCACGACGGTACGGGCACCGAAGCCGGCCAGCCAGTCCAGTGAGCGCAGTGCCCCCTCGACGGACCCCATGAACACCAGGGGCGTCACCTCGTGGAAGATCAGGTCGCCGGTGAACAGCACCTGCTCCTCGGGCAGCCAGGCGACGACGTCGCCGGCGGTGTGGGCGGGGTGACCGGGGTGGCGCAGTTCGATCCGCCGGTCGCCGGTGAAGAGCGTGAGCTCGTCGTCCAGGACGACGGTCGGCGGCCTGACCTGCGAGATGCCCCAGTCGGGCGACGGCGACCAGATCGGCGGGGTGGCCTTGAGGATGAAGTCCGCCAGCAGTTCCTCGCGGGTCACCCGGTGTCCGACCACGACGGCCGACTCCGGGAGCAGCGCGTTGCCGTAGGCGTGGTCACCGTGAAAATGGGTGTTGACCGCCATCCGCACCCGGTCCCCGCCGGTCGCCGCGTCGACGGCGGCGAGGAACCGGCGGGTGCGCTCCGCCGTCGCGCACGTGTCGATGAGGATCACGCCGCCGGAGCCGTGCACGGCCCCGGCGTTGTTGATCCACCAGGAACCGTCCGGCTGCACCCAAGCGTGCACGCCGGCCGCCACCTCGGTGAGTCGTGACCCGCTACCGCCGGCCGTCATGATGCTTCGCTCCGCATTCGGCGATCCTAAGGGCCTCAGGCGATCCGGCGGTCGCGGCCCGCCACGAGGCCGGCCCCGAGTTGCAGCAGCATGAGCACGGCCATGAGCGAGAGCGGCGCCCGCCAGCCGCCGCTGTGCTGGTAGAGCGCCCCGACCAGGACGGGCACGGGGATCGAGAGAAGGTAGCCGGTGCTCTGGACGAACGCGGACAGCCTCGTCACCGTCGCGCCGTCCCGGCCGCGCATCCCGATCATCGTCAGGGCCAGGGGGAAGGAGCAGTTGGACAGACCGAGCAGCACGGCCCACAGCCAGGGTGCGGTGGCCGGCGCGGCCCACAGCCCGGCGTACCCTGCCAGGCCGCACACGGCCAGCGCGGCCGCCAGCCCGCTCTGGTTCCCCAGGCGGCCCGCGACGGCGGACAGCGCGAAGGACAGGGGCACGCCGAGCAGGGACGTGACGGCGAACAGCAGGCCGGCCATCTCGGCCGACAGCCCCGCGTCGCGGAACATCTGCGGCAGCCAGCCGATGATGACGTACGCGGCGCCGGCCTGCAGGCCGAAGAACACCGCGAGCGCCCACGCGGTGGCGTTCCGGGTGATGCGCGCGCCGGGCGCGGGCTCCGGCGATCCCTGCGCGGCGGGCTCCACGCCCGGCGTACGGGCGGCCGGTGCGCGGCGCCGGCCGAGAGCGATCCAGGCCGGGATCGCGGCGGCGGCGAGGACCGCCCAGGAGCCCAGGCCGGCGCGCCACTCCCCGCCGAACGCCCGGGCCAGCGGAACGGTGATGGCGGCGGCGGTCGAGGCGCCGACGTTGAGTGCCATGGAGTACAGGCCGGTCATCGCGCCGACCCGGTCCGGGAAGCGCTGCTTGACCACGACCGGCAGCAGGACGTTGGTGACCGCGATCCCAGCGAGCGCGACGGCGCTCAACGCGACGAACACGAGGGCGTCCGGCGCGAAGGGCCGTACGGCCAGGCCCGCCGCCATGACGACGGTGCCGATGGCGATGACGCCGCCGGCTCCGTGGCGGCGGGCGAACCGGGGTGCGGCGAACCCGACGAGCGCGAAGCACAGGGCCGGCAGCGAGGTGAGCAGCCCGGCGACGGTGGCGCTCATCCCGAGGGCGCCGCGCACCTCTTCGAGCACCGGACCGACGCTCGTGACGGCGGGGCGCAGGTTGAGCGCGGCGAGGACCAGGGCGACGGCCGCCAGCCGTCGCGTGGGGAAGGGCGGTCGGGAGAGGTCGCGGGGCGGTTCTGCACAGTGCGGACGAACCGCCTCATCATTGGCCATAGGGCCAATCGTAGAATGATGGGATGAATCTCGGACCAGTCCCCCGTCGGGCCGCCCTGTCCGACCAGGTGATCGCCCGGCTGCGGCAGCAGATCACCTCAGGCGCCTGGCCGGTCGGCTCGCGCATCCCCACCGAGCCGGAGCTGGCCGAGCGGCTCGGCGTCGCCCGCAACACCGTGCGCGAGGCCGTACGGGCGCTCGCCCACAACGGGATGCTGGACATCCGCCAGGGCTCCGGAACCTATGTCGTCGCGACGAGCGAGCTGGCCGGGGTGATGCAGCGCCGCTTCGCCGCCGCCGACCGGCGCGACGTGACCGAGGTACGCGGCGCGCTCGAGGCGGCGGCGGCGGGGCTGGCGGCCGAGCGGCGCACGGAGGAGGACCTGCGACGGCTCGACGCGCTCCTGGAACGCCGCGAGAAGGCCTGGGCCTCCGGCGACCGGGACCTCTTCGTGGACGCGGACGCGGCCTTCCACCTGTCTGTGGTCGCCGCCTCCCACAACGAGGTCATGGCCGAGTTGTACGCGGACCTCGGGCAGGTAATCCGCGACTCGCTCCGGGAGCACTTCGGCGCCGAGCTGTCCCCCGAGGAGTACATGGACCACGCCCGGCTGCTCGACGCCATCCGCGCCCGAGACGCGGACACGGCCGCCGCCGAGGCCGCCTCCCACACCGGCTGCCGCTTCGGCCACTGACCGCCCGGCCGATCACCCGCGCGGGCGCGTCCGCGCTCGCGAAGTCGGCGGCGATGTGCGCGAGCCGGGACCGTTGCCGGTCTGATCGAAGACATGTACAGTCCTCGGCAGCTGAACGACGCGAGGAGGTGAGCCCGATGACGACGACCGGTCCTTTCCGGGCGCTCTTCGCCGTCGCGGCCGTCTGACCCGCACCGAGGAGTGTCCGTCCGTAACACACTCCTCAGTGAAGGAACAATGACAGTCACGCCTTTCCAGATCTCCGTATCCGACGACGTCCTCGACGACCTGCGCACGCGTCTCGCGCGTACTCGCTTCACGACGGCGTCCGACCCCACCTCCTGGGCGGCCGGTACCGATCCCGGTTACCTTCGCGAGCTCGTCGCGTACTGGGCGAACGAGTTCGACTGGCGGGCCGCCGAGGCGGCGCTGAACGCCTTCCCCCACTACGTCGCCGAGGTCGCCGGCCGCCGGGTGCATTTCGCGCACATACGCGGTGTGCGCCCGGAAGGTGCGCCCGCGCCGCTGCCGCTGGTCCTGACGCACGGCTGGCCGGGCAGCTTCATGGAGATGCTGCCCGTCGCTCAGAGCCTCACCGACCCGGCGAGTCACGGCGGCGACCCCGCCGACGCCTTCGACGTCGTCATCCCCTCGCTGCCCGGTTTCCTGTTCTCCGAGCTGCCGGACGGTCCCTTCACCCGCCGAGGCGTCGCCGAGATCTGGCACGCGCTGATGACCGAGACCCTCGGCTACCGGCGGTTCGGGGCCTTCGGCGGGGACATCGGGGGCGGCGTCACCCAGTGGCTCGGCGCGCTCTTCCCCGACCAGGTCGCGGGCGTCCACGTGACATCGGCGGTCGTCACGACCGACTTCGCCGACCGGCCTGCGACCGCCGAGGAGCAGGCGTTCCTCGACGGCCTGGACGCGTACGACGAGAAGGACGGCGGGTACAGCGAGATCATGCTGACCCGGCCGGACACGATCGCGGCCGCCCTGATGGACTCCCCCGCCGGGCTCGCCGCCTGGATCGTCGACAAGTACCGCGACTGGAGCGACTGCGACGGTGACGTGGAGAAGCGCTGGGACAAGGACACTCTGTGCACGGTCGCGACCCTGTACTGGGCGACCGGCACCATCGGGTCGTCCTTCCGGCAGTACTACGACTATCCGCGGAACCGGCCGGTCCCCAGGATCACCGTCCCCGGAGCGGTCACCCTGAGCAACGAACCCGCGCTGCGGACCCTGCCCAAGAGCCTCGCCGAACGGGTCTACGCGGACCTGCGCCACTGGCACCGGCCGGAGCGCGGCGGGCACTTCATGGCGCATGAGGAACCCGAGCAGGTCGTCACCGACCTGCGCGCGTTCTTCCGCCCGCTGAGGACCGCGCCCTGACATCCGGGGCCCTCGCCCACGCTCGCTGACCGCGGGCGGACAGGGCCGCACCTCATCCCCGGCGGCCGCGGCCGCCGGGGATGAGGTCGCACGCCACGATCCCGGGCCGGGTCGCCGGGTCGAGCGGCGAGGCGGTCCGTTCGCCGTCGGCCCGCGCCCGATCCATCAGCTCATTCGGCGGCCTGCGCCCCCACCAGGACGTCTCCCGCCGTGGTGCGGTAATAGAGCACGGACCGTCCGGCGCGCCGCCGCAGGACGAGCCGGGCGTCGAGCAGGACCTTCAGGTGACGGCCGACCGAACCCAGGCCCTGGCCGGTCAGGGCGACCAGTTGGGTGGTGCTCTTGGGCGTGTTCAGGAGCATGAGGACCCTCGCCCGTGCGGGACCCAGCAGCCCGCCGAGCGCGCCGGGCACCGGGGCGGGATCCGGCTCGGCCAGGACGCCGGAACACGGATAGACCACGGCGTACCGGTCGTCCTCCCAGCACACCCAGCCCACACGAAAGGTGACCGGAACGAACAGCAGTCTCGCCCCGGACAGGTCACGGGGCGGATAGTCGTACGGGTTGACCTGGAGCCGGCCCTCCCCCAGCCAGCGCATCCCCGGGCGCATCGCGTCCAGCGCGGCGGCCCATCCGCCCTGGCTCAGCTGCCCGGTCCGCGCGACGACGTCGGCCTCGATGATCCGCCGGCGGCGGTCCCAATCCGGCCGTACCGCTTCCGTCCACAGCCACTCCAGCAGGTCGGCGAGGCGGCCGGCGAGGTCGCCTCGGCGCAGCCGGGGTGGGACCGGGCCGCCCAGCCCGACCTCCAGATCCGCGCGGGCCCGATCCGCCGGCGTCTCGCGGATCCGGGCCAGCTCCTCCTGGAAGGTGAGGTCCGCCGCACCGGACGGCGTGGAGGTGGCGAAGTCGGCGATCCAGCGCGGCCGCAGCGCGGCCCGTACCAGGAGCGCGGTGACGGGATCGCCGGCCAGTCGCGCACGGTAGGCGGGCAGGTGGGCGTCGAGCCATTCCCGCTCACCGGGGTTGGCGGCCGCTCCCTTCTCCAGGGCGCCCAGGCACGCGCTCGTCTCGGCCAGGGCCGAGACGACGAACCGGCTCTCCGCCAGCGTGTCGGTGCTGATCCGCCACCAGCCCATGTTTCGCCTCCCCGCGAAACATTAACGGCTTCGTCCTCCCGGTCAGAACACTCACGATCATGCCCACCACCTATCGAGACCTCTTCCGCACGCCCGAATTCGGCCCGTTGTTCGCGACCGCGTCGACGCAGATCGCGGCCTCCACCGTGAGCGGGCTGGCTCTGGGGATGCTCGTCTACACGGCCACCCGCTCACCGCTGCTGGCCGCCCTCAGCATGTTCGGCCCGTCTCTCGCCCAGGTGGTCGGGGCGACGACGCTGTTGTCGGCCGCCGACCGGCTGCCGCCGCGCGCGGCGATGACGGGTCTGGCGCTCGTCTTCGGCCTGGGCACCGCGGTGCTGGCCGTCCCCGGCCTGCCTCTGTGGGCGGTGTTCGCGGTGATCATGACGCTCGGGGTGGTCGGCTCCGTCGGCGGCGGCGTACGGTACGGGCTGCTCAGCGAGATCCTCCCTACTGAGGGCTACCTGCTCGGGCGGTCCGTCCTGAACATGTCCGTCGGCACCATGCAGATCTGCGGCTTCGCGGCGGGGGGCGTGCTCGTGACGGCCATGTCCCCGCGCGGCACGCTGCTGGCCGGCGCCGCCCTCTACCTCGCCACGGCGGCCGTCGCCCGATGCGGGCTGGCCCGCCGACCGCCGCGTGCCACCGGCCGTCCGTCGATCGCGGCGACCTGGCGGACCAACGCGCGGCTCTGGTCGGCGCCGCCCCGCCGGTACGTCTATCTCGCCCTCTGGGTGCCGAACGGCCTCATCGTCGGCTGTGAGTCCCTGTTCGTCCCGTACGCACCCCGGCATGCGGGCCTGCTCTTCGCGTTCGCGGCCGGCGGGATGCTCATCGGGGACACGGTGACCGGCCGGTTCGTCCCCGGCCGGTGGAGACGGCGGCTGGACGCCCCGCTGCGCCTGCTGCTGGCCGCGCCGTACCTGGTCTTCGCGTCGCACCCGGCACTGCCGATCGCCCTGGCCGCCGTCACGCTCGCCTCGATCGGGTACTCGGCGACCCTGCTGCTCCAGGACCGCCTGATGGCCCTGACGCCGAGGGAGATCCACGGGCAGGCGCTGGGCCTGCACTCCGCCGGCATGCTGACGCTTCAGGGCGTCGGCGCCGCCCTCGCCGGCGTGGTCGCCCAGCGTCTGTCACCGGCGACGGCGATGGCCGTGATGGCGGCGGCCTCCGTGGCGGTCACCGTCCTCCTGGCCCCCGGCCTCCGGGACGCCCCCGCCGCGGAGCAGGACCCGCCCGGAGGGGCGATCGCGGACGGCGACCCTCGCCTGGAGACGGCCGAAACCCGGCGGCAGGAAATGTCAAAGAATTCGTCAATCCCTACATAAGCTGATTAGGGGTGATTTCCACCGGGGAAGACAATCAGCGCGCCGTCCTGCGCGCCGGCCGGACCGGAATAGCGCACTTCACCAAAAAACCGGCGGCGCGCCGATCGCATGATCCCGAGGAGGTCACGTCTATGAAGCTTCCCATGGCACTTACCGTGTCGGGACTGGTCATCGCCGGTGGAGTGGCCCTCGCGGGGCCGCCGGCGAACGCGTCCACCGGCCAGGAAAAGGTCACCGTAGCACCGCGGAGTTCGGTCTACACCGAGTCCGTCGCCACCGTTACCGACCGCCCTCCGAGGTGCCGTCATTACGTGCGCGGCCACATGCGGCATTACCGCGGGAAGAACATCTTCGTCCGCGGCTACTGGATGCCGCGCGGCTGCGTCCACCACAGGTGACGCCCGCGAACCACTGACGACCCGAGATCCAGGGGGAGCCGCGGCTCCCCCTGATCCGCATGGCGGGGTTCGCCCTGGGCATGGTCGACTTCATCCGGATGTCGGAGGATGGAGCGATGAGCGGCGAAGGCGAGCAGCGGGACGGCGTGGCACTGACCAATCTGGACCAGCCCCTGTTCGAGGGCGCGGGGGCGGCAAAGCGCGACCTGGTGGACTATCTCGACGCGGTCGCCGGCCGGATCGTCCCGCACCTGCGGGGCCGGCCGCTGTCGGTGATCCGCGCGCTGCGCGGCCAGGCGCCGTTCATGCAGAAGAACCTGCCGCGCTACGCCCCCTCATGGATACCGACCGTGCGGATGTGGGCCGAGGCCTCCCATCGCGAGGTGACGTACGCCCTGTGCGAGGACCGCCGGACCCTGCTGTGGTTCGCGAACCAGCGCGCCGTCGAGTACCACCCCGCGCTCCTGAGCGGCGACCAGGTGACCCACCTCGTGCTCGACATCGATCCGCCGGACGCCGGAGCGTTCGCCCTCGCCGTCCGCGCGGCCCGGCTGGTCCGCCAGGTACTGGCGGACGCCGGCCTCACCGGGGTCGTCAAGACGAGCGGCGCCAAGGGCGTCCACGTGTTCGTCCCGGTCGACGGAGGGGTGACGACCGAAGAGGCGGCCGCCGCGACCCGGGCGGTCGCAGCACGCGCCGAACGCCTGGATCCCGCGCTGGCCACCACGGCGTTCATCCGGGAGGACCGCGGCGGCAGGGTGTTCGTCGACTCGACGCGGGCCGGCGGGGCCACCGTCGTGGCCGCCTACAGCCCTCGCGTACGGCCCGGCGTGCCCGTCTCGTTCCCCGTCGCGTGGGACGACCTGGACGAGGTGACGCCGGCGGACTTCACGATCCGCACCGCGCCACGGCTACTCGCCGACGGCGACCCCTGGACCGCGTGGATGCCCGGCCCGCAACGCCTCGACCCCGGCCTGGTCGCCGAGGGCCGTACGATCCCGGTCGCCCGGGTCCAGGCGATGCACGAGGGCAAGCGCCGCGCTCGCGCCCGCCGCGCCGGCGGATGACTCCGGGGCGGGCCGCCGGAACGCCGGACGGACGGCCTCCGGTCACTCCAGACTGCCCCTCATGAGCCATGCCGCTGATCCGTACGGTTCGCCCTCCCCCGGCGACTCGGGTACGCCACGATCCCTCGACCGTGTCCTGGCGGACGTCGCCGCCGAACGCGCGGCCCAGGACGCGATGTGGGGCGTCCAGGACCTCCCCGACGGCACCGGGGCCGAGCACACCGCCACGGCCGACGCCGCCAAGCGGGACTGCCAGGAGGCCTGGGCCGGCGCCCGGCTGACCTGGCGGCACATCCTCGCCGAGGAGTTCCACGAGGCGCTCGCCGAGACCGACCCCGCCGCCCTGCGAACCGAGCTGATCCAGACCGCCGCCGTCGCGGTGAAGTGGGTGCAGGCGCTGGACCGCCGCGAAGGAGACCTGACCCACCGGCCCGCGACCGGTCCCGGGCGCCGGGAGAAACTCGTACGCGACCGGGTGCCCGACCTCATCCGCGCCGGCGGCGGCACGCCCGAGGTACGGGTCGCCGAGGACGGCGAGTACCTCATGCTGCTGCGCGCGAAGCTGTACGAGGAGGTCGGGGAGTTCGCCGAGTCCGGCGACGCCGAGGAACTCGCCGACATCCTCGAGGTGGTCTACGCCCTCGCCGCCGCGCGCGGCGTCGAGGCCGGTGAACTCGACCGTCTCCGCGCCGCCAAAGCAGCGAACAACGGGAGATTCGAGCGACGCCGGGTCCTCGGCCGCGCCGAGACTCGGTGATCATCGAGGATTTCCCGCGCCGGCGCTCCGACCACCCTCGATGATCATGAACTGCGTGGCGTGAGGCTAACGAGCTCGGGGGCCGCGACCTGATGCGGGACGGTCGCTGGGTGGCGTCCGGCTGAGCCGTGGAACCGTCAGTCGTCGTCGCGCCGCGTTTCCTCGGCGAGTTCGTCGACCGCGACGGCGACGGCGAGGACCAGCGGGACGTCGGGGTGGTCGACCTCGATGCCGTACGTGTCGCGGATCCGGAACCACTTCCGTGAGGTCTGGGCGACGACGCCGTCGTCACCCTCGATCTGGTAGTTCTTCTCGATGAGATCGCCGGTCGCGGTCCACTCCTGGCCGTCGGCGAGCTCCACCAGCATCTTGTGCCGGAGCGGGCTGAACAGCTTCTTGTGCACCTTGGCGACCGTGTCGCCGTCGCGTTCGACGACCATCGTGTCGCGGATGCTGACCATCTTCTTCCGGATGACGGCGAGGACCTCTCCCCCGGGCCCCTTGAGCTCGAACGTCTGGCGCAGTCGCAGCGCCTTGCCGTCGACGAGGAAGGCGCGCTGCCCCGTCTCGTCCTCGATCCAGTAGTCCTCGCCAATGGCGAACATCCGCTCGCGCATCACGAACTTCACTGCGCCTCCCTCGGGATTCGTCCTCGCCGCAGGAGCGTCCCCGCCTCATCGTCGATCACACCCCCGGGCCGAAATCCCACATCATCACGATCGTCGCGAACCGGGTGGCTTTTCGGGCGACTTCGCCGCAGGATGGGGGCCGTGTCCCTTGATCACTTGACCGAGGCCGAGCAGCTCGTGTGGCAGGTGTTCCGCTCCGGGAAGTGGGCCGATCTGCGGGCCGGCGAACCCGGCGCGGACGACCTGGCAGGCGGAGCGTCGTGGGGTCCGGAGCGCACGGTCGACGCCGAGGTGATCCGGGCGCTGCTGCTCGGCGCCGCCGGTGAGGAGGCGGGGCACCATCCGGCGGTACGGCTGCGCGGGGCGCGGGTGACCGGGCGGCTCGACCTGATGGGGACGGCGGTCGCGTACGCGCTGGTGTGCGAGGGATGCCACTTCGACGAGCCGCTGCGGTTCGTGGAGGCGAGCACGAAGACGGTGCGCATCGTCGGCAGCCGGATCCCGGCCTTCAACGGCGCCCGGATGCGCCTCGACGGGATCCTCAACCTGTACGAGAGCCGGATCGACCACGGCCTGCGTCTCGACCGGGCGAAGGTCACCGGGGAGGTGCACCTGCGCGGTGCGGTCGTGGGCGCCGGCGCCGACGGTGTGGCGGTCGCGGCCGACGGCATGGCGGTGGACGGCAACGTCGAGTGCGACGACGGCTTCACCGCCGACGGCGCCGTACGGTTGCGCGGGGCCCGCCTCACCGGCTCGATGGCACTGCGCGGCGCCCGCCTGAACCACCCGGGGGGCCAGGCGTTCGACGCGAGCAACCTGACCGTCGACGGCGGGTTCTCCGCGCGGAACGTGTCGGCGACCGGCGAGTTCGGATTGCGGGACGCGCGGATCGCCGGATGGGTCAACATGGCCGGGGCCCGGCTGCGTAACCCCGGCGCGGTGGCGTTCACCGCGGGCGGCCTGACCGTCGGCGGCGGCATGTGGTGCCACCACGGGTTCACGGTCGAGGGCGAGATGCGGCTCGTCGGCGCCCGTCTCGACGGCAATCTGACCCTCGCGGGCGCTCGGCTGGACAACCCCGGCGGTACGGCCCTGAACCTGGACCGGGCCACGTTGGCCGACCTGGACGCCGCCGGGCTCACCGTGACCGGGCGGACGACCCTGGTGGCGGCCGAGATCGCCAACGGGGTCAACGCCGAGGGTGCCCGCCTGGACGACGGCACCGGCGGCATCGCGCTGGTCGCCGACGGGCTGTCGACCGGCATGCTGAACATGGACGACCTGCGGGCGCGGGGCATGCTGATGATCCGCACGGCGCGGATCGGCGGCCGGATGTCGCTCGTACGGGCCCGGCTGAGCGGGTCCCCGACCGCGTTGCGGCTGTCCCGCACCGAGATCGGCGCGGACCTGTTCTGCGGCGACATGACGGCGGAGGGCAGGGTCAAACTGACCGGCGCGCGCATCGGCCGCCAGCTCGCCCTGGACCGGGTACACCTGACCCATCCGCGCGGGGTGGCCCTCGACGCCCGCACCCTGACCGCCGGCCAGCTGACACTGAGCGGGCCGGTGGAGGGCGCCGTCGAGCTGCAGCACTCCCGCATCGGAGTGCTGCACGACGATCCCGGCAACTGGCCGGCGGCGCTGTATCTCGACGGGCTGACCTACGAGGCGCTGGAACCGCCCCTTTCCGCCGCGCAACGGCTGACCTGGCTGTCGCGCGACCCCGACGGCTGCCCACCGCAGCCGTACGAGCAGCTCGCCGCCCACTACTCCCGCATCGGCCAGCCGGCCGAGGCGCGCCGGGTGCTCTACGCCCGCGAGCTGCACCAGCGCCGCACCATGACCCGCGTCGGCCGGGTGTGGGGCTTCCTGCAGGACGCCACGGTCGGGTACGGCTACCGGTCCCGGCGTGCCGTGGCCTGGCTGGCGCTGCTGCTGGTCGTGGGCAGCGTCATCTACGGGCTCGCCCCGCCGCCGCCGCTGAAGGCCGGCGAGGCCCCGCACTTCAACCCCGTCATGTACACGCTCGACCTGCTACTGCCCATCGTCGACCTGGGGCAGCAGAGCGCCTTCAACCCGGCGGGCGCCGAGCAGTGGTTCTCCTATCTCCTCGTCGCCGCCGGCTGGGTGCTGGCGACCACCATCGCCGCCGGTATCGCCCGCGTCATCACCCGCCGCTGACGGACTCGGCGGAACATACGGGCGATATCCCTCGGGCGTGCCCGGTTCGGATGTCCTGCCGGGCGTTCTGGGCGACAATCGGGGAATGCGATGGTGGAGGTCGTCACGGCGGCGTCCCGCGGAGTCGTCCGCCGCCGAATTGGAAGCGCTCCGTTCCAGGGTCTCGGCCACCAGGTCACCGGCCGCATGGGCGGCGCTGGAAGTGGCCCGCGCCCAGGCCATGTTGCGTTCTCCGGCGGCCGGCGCCGAGAGCGGCCTGCTGAAAGTGCTGGACATCCTGTCCGGGGCCCGTAGCGTCGCGATGATCGGTGATGACCGCACGGTCGTCGGAACAACGCACGCGACCGCGGCCGAGGTATACGACCTCCTGGATCGGAACGCCGACGATCTGGACCGGAGGGTCGGCGAACTCACGATGGCCGCTCACTGGCTTCGGCACGGTGACCCCGCCGAGTACATCCGTTGTCTGAACGTCTTAGGGGATGCGTATCGCCGCCGGGTACACGACCTGCACTGGCGGAACATGGAGAAGGCACTGTCCGTGCTGCGTGCGGCCACCAGACGAGCGCGGAGACTCGAGCGATGGGATCTCTGGGCCAGGGCGAAGCTCGGCCTCGGGGTGGCCTACGGCGAACGGATCGCGGGTGACCGCAGGAGGAACCACCGCCGGGCCCTCCATGCCTTCGACGACGCCATCGCCGGATTCTCGCGACTGGGGGACGCGGAGCGGTGGGCCCAGGCCCATAGCGCACTGGCCGAGGCCCATCTCAAAGCCGAGGAGCTGTCTTCCGCCGATCTTCGAGCGGCGGTCGCCGCCTGCAGGTCCGCGTTGACCGTCTACTCCCGCGATCGGACACCCTTCGAATGGGCGGTGGCGCGGGCGATGCTCGGCAAGGCCCTCATGCTGAGCTGCGAGCCACATGATCCAGACTTCGACAGGGCGCTCCGGACGCAACAGGACGCGCTCCAGATCTTTACCGGCGGCACGACCCGTGATGAACGGTCCGCCGCGGCGGCGACGCTCATCGGACTCGCGGAGGGTCATGTCCGCAAAGTGGCCGCCGGCTTCACCGCCGAAGCGGCGCACGCCGTCGAATGCCTGTCGAGGGCATTGAAAATCAATACCGAGCTCGGGCGTCCCTTCGAGTGTCGCGCGGTCGCTGTGGAACTCGGCATGGTGCATGCGGACATCGGCGGGGATTGGAACTCGGCCACGAGCGCCTGGGAGGCGGCCCTGGAGGCCCACGAGGTGCTGCTGTCGCTGTCGCCGGACCAACAGACCAGGGAGATGGAGGCGTCCGAGGGCCAGCGGCTGGTCGGCCTGCTCGCCTACGCCCACGCCCGCGCTGGGAACCCGGAGGCGGCGGGTGTCGCTCTCGAGCGGGGCAGGGCCAGAGTCGCCCGCAACTTCGTGGAATCCGATCTCCTCTCCCCGGATCTCACCCCGGAGATGTACGCCGCGGCGATCGCGGCCGAACCGGTTGCCGGCCCCTGGCCGGCAAGTGAGTTCAGCAATCTGGTGGCCCGGCTTCGGACCGTCTTTCCCGACTTCCTGCGGCCTGCCGACGCGCAGACGCTGCTCTCCGCGGTGGCCTCTGGCCAGGCCGTCTCCTACCTCGCGGTCACGGTGCTGGGCAGCGTCTGGATCGTGCTGTCCCACGCCGAGGACCGGACCCTGGCCGATGCGATCATCGTTGATGACGTGACGTCGGAAGACCTGCGGCAGTTGCTCACGGGAGGTTATGTCCAGGCTCAGTTCTGGGCTCCCGCCGACTTCCCGAGGGCGTTGGCCGACGGCATGCGACGTCTGGAGACCCTCCTCGCCCCGTTGCGGAGGCGAATCGACGAGCTCGGGCCCGGCTCACTCATTCTCATCCCGACCGGGTACACCAATCTGCTCCCGCTCCACCTGGGTCTGGAGGCGGAGGGCCGCACGGTGTCCTATGCGCCGTCGATGACGGTCCTCACGATGGCCCGCACGAACGCGACGGTGAGCCGGAACGGACCGGCCTCCCTGGTCGCGGTGGCGGTCGCGGACAGTACACCGCCGCTCCCGCTCGCCGACGTCGAAGTCCGGCGGGCCGCGGCCCTCTTCGAGAACGTCACCGTCTTCAGCACCACACCGGCAGACGGCGACGAGGTCCTCGCGGCGGCGGAGCATGCCGACTACCTCCATTTCGCCAGCCACGGCCATGCCAACGCGAACCAGCCGCAGGCCTCCTATCTGGAGCTTCCCGGAGGCGGGCGGTTGCACGTGGCCGACATCATCCGCCGGCCGAACGAGCTCAGGGGAACCCGCGTCGCGGTCCTGTCCGCATGCCAGACCGCGCTGACGCTGGACCAGCCCGACGAACTGCTGGCGCTCCCCACCGCATTCCTCGTCGCAGGTGTCGCGGGTGTGATCGCAGCGCTGTGGGCAGTGGACGACCTGGCCACGGCACTGCTCATGGATCGCCTGTACGTCCACCTCACGACCGGGGGCCTCTCGCCCGCTCGGGCGCTTCGCCGAGCCCAACGTGATCTGGCGACGATGACCGCCCCTGACGTTCTGACCTACCTCCGCGAGCGGGAGGTTCCGGAGAACGTCACAACGACTCGGTCCGGTGCGGGAGCACCGGAACCGGACGCACGCGGCTTCAGCCCGTATCCGTTCGCCGACCCTTACTACTGGGCCGGATTCCTATACATCGGTGCCTAGAGAGTCGTCGTAGCGGAGCAACTCCGCGGTGGCGGCTTCCAGTCCGATCCGCCGCGCCTTCGCGATGATCCGGTAGATGCCCGCCAGCGCCTCGAGGGTATCGGTCTGGCCCTCGATCGCGGCCGCCTCGATGAGGTCGTCGAACAGATCGTCCACTTCCGGACCCAGCAACCCCGGGTTGCGCAGCAACAGGGCGCGCCCCTCGGCAGCCGTCCGGGACGTCACGAACTCCACGATGATGTCGGCGAGCTCGGTGACCGTCAGCATCGCACGGCTCCCCCGATCTGCGTCACCGATGACAGCGGGACGGTGACCTCACCGCTCTTGGAGCGCACGACGATCGACTGGCCCTGGAGCCGTACGAACGTGCCGCACGTGCCGCCGACCGAGGTACGGACCACCAGGGCCGGTTCCCGAGCGACCGGGCCGTACCAGGTGACCCCGACCGCTGCCACCAGAAATCCGACACAGCCGAGGGTCAGCACGATCCCGGCTCGCAGTGCCTTGGCCGCCGCCAGCGCCTCCCGATGGTCGAGCACCGCGAGGGGCGGCAGATCGGCCATCTCGGCGACCCGGGGCCGGCCGTGCGCGGCACGCAGAATCGCGAGCGCCCCCCACACACCGGTCACGAGAGCGCCGCCGAGCAGCGACCCGACGACGACCGCCCAGCCCTCCTCAAGCCCGCTGATGTCGGACCTGCCCTTGATCAACCCGAAACCCACCAGCGCCACCAGGAGCCCGCCCAGGCCCGAACGCCACGCCAGAGCGGCCTTCCGAACCCGGTCGAGCTCGCTCCGCAGCAACGCCTCCCGCGCCTGGGCACGACGCAGATCGACGAGCGTCGGCACCGGCCCGGGTGACAACTCGATCACGACGGCCCCTCGCGCAGGCCGATGGCCCAGAACGCCCCGCATCCGACGCGCGACTCGGGTCGGCCAGGATGCGGCTCGTCGCATGTGCAGACGACGGTCTCGTATCTCGGTGCCTTTTCACCGGCAGAACCGCCGCCGTACCGGAACACCCGGTCGAAGATGGGGATGCTGATCACCGCGTCACACCGCGGGCAGGGCCCGCCCAGCAGGAGGACACCGGGTTCCACCTGTTCGACGGTGAACGTCCGCGCCGCCCGCACCCCGAACTCCGCGGCGGTCACCTCCTCGTACGCGACGACCGGACCCGCGTCATCACCCATCGCTCGCCCTCCGCGCCGAACGCCCCCGCCCCGTACATCCTGACTCACTCACGGTCGATGGTCCACCGGCATCGGCGGTCTCGGCCCGCCCGGGGAAGCGCTCTATCGTGATGTGGTGCTCACGGTCGGAGTGGACCTCGCCGCGGAGGCCGGCAACACGGCGCTCGCCTGGCTGGACTGGGACTCCGGTGGGTGCTCGGTCCGCGGGATCGACCGCGCCTGCGAGGACGGCATGCTCGTCGACGCGCTCATGGCGGCGGACAAGGCCGGGATCGACTGCCCGCTCGGCTGGCCGGTCCCCTTCGTCGAGTTCGTCGCCGCGCACCGGTCCGGGCACGTCGACGTGCCGGCGGGCACGCGCGGACGCGACTGGCGCCGGAACCTCGCGCTGCGGCTGACCGACCGGGTGGTCCACGAGCGGACCGGGCTGACCCCGCTCAGCGTCTCCGCCGACCGGATCGGCCACACGGCGATGCGCTGCGCCGCACTGCTGTCCCACCTCGCGCGGGCGGGCCGTCCGGTGGACCGGTGCGGCACGGGCGTCGTCGTCGAGGTGTACCCGGCCGCGTCCCTCCGGTCGTGGGGTCTGCCGCATCGCGGCTACAAGCGCCCGGAAGACGCGGCGGCCCTCGGCCGGCTGGTCGACGCCCTGCGGGCGGCGGCGCCCTGGCTGGATCTCGGCCCGCACGAGTCGCTGTGCCGCCGCTCGCACGACGCCACGGACGCGGTGGTCGCGGCGCTCACCGCCCGCGCCGCGTTCCGCGGCCTCGCCACCACGCCGGAGGCGCACCAGATCGAGGCGGCGAGGTCCGAAGGATGGATCGCGCTTCCCACGAGTCCCCTGACCGATCTTCGGCCTGGAGCGTGAAGATCACGACGGCGTGAACGCCGCCCCCTTCTGTCGCCCCTTGGGGGTAGTTTTTCTGGTTGCACCTGCTCCACGCGATTTGGCACCGTAGAGCGGTTCCCCCTATCACCGTCCCCCGCCGAGAGAGTCCCGTGTGCTGATCCGACTCCTGCGCGCTCACCTGCGCCCCTACCGCCGTCCGCTGGCGCTCGTCGTCGTGCTGCAGCTGATGCAGACGCTGGCCGGCCTCTACCTGCCGACCCTCAACGCCGACATCATCGACCAGGGCGTGGTGAAGGGCGATACCGGCTACATCCTGAACACCGGCGGCGTCATGATCGCCGTGTCCCTCGTGCAGATCGTCTGTTCGGTGGGCGCCGTCTACTTCGGCGCGCGCACCGCGATGGCCGTCGGCCGCGACCTGCGGTCGGCCATCTTCACCCGCGTCCAGGCGTTCTCGGCCCGTGAGGTGAGCGGGTTCGGCACTCCCTCACTGATCACCCGGACCACCAACGACGTGCAGCAGGTCCAGATGCTGGCCCTCATGACCTTCGTCATGATGGTGGCGGCCCCGATCATGGGCGTCGGCGGCATGGTCATGGCGCTGAACCAGAACGTGACGCTGTCGTCCCTGCTCCTGATCATCGTCCCCGTTCTCGGCGTGGTGATCGGCCTGATCATCAGCCGGATGCGGTCGCTGTTCCGGGTCATGCAGGAGCGCATCGACGGCATCAACCGGGTGCTCCGCGAGCAGATCACGGGGGTCCGCGTCATCCGGGCATTCGTCCGGGACGTCCCCGAGCAGCGGCGGTTCGCGACCGCCAACACCGAGCTGCTCGACGTGTCACTCGGGACCGGCCGGCTGATGGCCCTGATGTTCCCGCTGGTGATGCTGGTGGTCAACGTCTCCAGCGTCGCCGTCCTGTGGTTCGGCGGCCACCTGATCAGCGGCGGGTCGATGCAGGTCGGCGCGCTCACCGCGTTCCTGGCCTACCTCATGCAGATCCTCATGTCGGTCATGATGGCGACCTTCATGTTCATGATGGTGCCGCGCGCGGAGGTGTGCGCCGAGCGCATCCAGGAGGTGCTGGACACCGAGTCCAGCGTCGTCCCGCCGACGGACCCGGTCCGTACCCTCGGCGTGCACGGCCACCTGGAGCTGAGGGACGTCGAGTTCCGCTTCCCCGGGGCGGAGGAGCCCGTGCTGTGCGGCGTCGACCTGGCCGCCCGGCCCGGTGAGGTCACCGCGATCATCGGCTCGACCGGCAGCGGCAAGACCACGCTGCTGAACCTCATCCCCCGGCTCATGGACGCCACCGGCGGCACCGTGCTCGTCGACGGGGTCGACGTGCGCGAGCTGGACCCCGTGACGCTGTCGGACGCGGTCGCGTTCGTCCCGCAGAAGCCGTACCTCTTCTCGGGAACGGTCGCCTCCAACCTGCGCTACGGCAAACCGGACGCCACCGACGAGGAGCTCTGGCACGCCCTGGAGATCGCTCAGGGCCGGGACTTCGTGGAACACATGGAGGGCGGCCTGGACGCCAGGATCGACCAGGGCGGCACGAACGTCTCCGGCGGCCAGCGCCAGCGCCTGGCCATCGCCCGCGCCCTCGTACGCCGGCCCGAGATCTACCTGTTCGACGACTCGTTCTCCGCCCTGGACTACGCGACCGATGCGGCGCTGCGCGCGGCGCTGGCGGCCGAGACCGCCGAGGCGACGGTCGTCATCGTCGCCCAGCGCGTCTCGACCATCCGGCAGGCGGACCGCATCGTCGTCCTCGACGAGGGCCGCGTCGTCGGCACCGGCACCCACCACGAGCTGATGGACACCAACGACACCTATCGGGAGATCGTGCTCTCCCAGCTCACTGAGCAGGAGGCCGCGTGAGTACGCCTGGTTCCGAAGAACGTACGGTCCCGCGCCGCGGTCCGGGGCCGGCCGGCGGGCCGGGCATGGCCCGCGGACCGGCCGCGTTCATGGCCGGGCGCTCGACGGAGAAGTCCCTGGACTTCGGCGGATCCAGCCGGCGGCTGCTGCGCATGCTCCGCCCCGAGCGACCGCTCATCCTCGTCACCCTGCTCCTGGCCGTCGCGAGCGTCGCGACGGCCGTGGTCGGTCCGAAGATCCTCGGCCGTGCCACCGACCTGATCTTCGCCGGTGTCCTCGGCCGGAGGTTCCCCGCCAGTACGAGCAAGGCCGCCGTGGTCGCCCACCTGCGGAGCACCGGCCAGGGCACCCTCGCGGACATGCTGAACTCGATGGACGTCGTGCCCGGCCACGGCATCGACTTCGGCAAGGTCGGCGCTGTCCTGATGATCGCGCTGGCACTGTTCGCGGTGGCCGCGGTCCTCGGCCTGCTGCAGGGCCGGCTCACCACCACGATCGTGCAGCGGTCGATGTTCCGGCTGCGCGAGCAGGCGGAGACGAAACTGGCCCGGCTGCCGCTGAGCTACTTCGACCGCCAGCCGCACGGTGAGATGCTCAGCCGCGTCACCAACGACATCGACAACCTCGCCCAGACGCTGCAGCAGACCCTGAGCCAGATGCTGACCTCGCTGCTCACCATCGTCGGCGTCCTGACCATGATGATCTTCATCTCGCCGCTGCTGGCCCTGATCGCGCTGGTGACCGTGCCCGTCTCGGTGATCGTCGCCTCCAGGATCGGCAAGAAGGCGCAGCCTCAGTTCATCAAGCAGTGGTCCACCACCGGCCGGCTGAACGGGCACATCGAGGAGATGTACACCGGGCACTCCCTGGTCAAGGTGTTCGGCCGTCAGGACGAGTCCCTGGAGACCTTCCAGCAGCACAACGACAGCCTGTACGCCTCGAGCTTCAAGGCGCAGTTCATCTCCGGTCTGATCCAGCCGGCGATGATGTTCATCGGCAACCTCAACTACGTCCTCGTCGCGGTCGTCGGCGGCCTGCGGGTGGCGTCGGGCTCCCTGTCCCTGGGAGACGTGCAGGCGTTCGTCCAGTACTCCCGGCAGTTCACCCAGCCCATCACGCAGGTGGCCAGCATGGCCAACCTGCTGCAGTCCGGCGTCGCCTCCGCCGAGCGCGTCTTCGCGCTGCTGGACGCCCAGGAGCAGGAGCCGGACCCGGAGACGCCGGTCCGGCCCGAAGAGGTACGCGGGCGGGTGGTGTTCGAGCACGTGTCGTTCCGGTACTCCCCGGACACACCGCTGATCGAGGACCTCTCCCTGGCCGTCGAGCCGGGCCAGACCGTCGCCATCGTCGGCCCGACCGGCGCCGGCAAGACGACCCTGGTCAACCTGCTCATGCGGTTCTACGAAGTCACCGGCGGCCGCATCACCCTCGACGGGACCGACATCGCCGACATGACCCGCGAGGACCTGCGGTCCAGGACCGGCATGGTGCTGCAGGACGCCTGGCTGTTCGGCGGCACCATCGCCGAGAACATCGCGTACGGGGCGGCGGGCGCCGCCCATGAGCAGATCGTGGAGGCGGCCCGCGCCACGCACGTCGACCGGTTCGTCCGCACTCTGCCCGACGGCTACGACACCGTCATCGACGACGAGGGCACCAACGTCAGCACCGGTGAGAAGCAGCTGATCACGATCGCCCGCGCGTTCCTCGCCAGGCCCACGATCCTCATCCTGGACGAGGCGACCAGCTCGGTCGACACCCGGACCGAGGTCCTGATCCAGCGCGCGATGAACTCCCTGCGCAAGGGCCGGACCAGCTTCGTCATCGCCCACCGGCTGTCGACCATCCGCGACGCGGACCTCATCCTCGTCATGGAGTCCGGCAGCATCGTCGAGCAGGGCACCCACGACGAGCTCCTCAAGGCCGACGGCGCCTACGCCCGGTTGTACAAGGCGCAGTTCGCCCAGGCTGTCGCGGAGGTCGACTGACTCCGCAGGGCGCGCCGCGAGGCGAGGAGAGCCGGGGGCGACGACGAGGGAGCTGGAGGCGATCGCCGCCCGCACCCTCGCCGCGTTCGCCGAGCTCGATCCGGACGCGGTACGGAACGAGAGCCGGCTGTGGGCGGTCGCCGCCGAGGAGCTCGGTTACGGCATGTAGCGAACTCGCCAAGGGGTCGGCCGTGTGCTCCGCCGCACACGGCCGTCCCCCGCACCGCGCGCCTCACGGCCTCAGGACGATCTTGCCCCGGGTGTGGCGCTTCTCCAGCTCGCGGTAGGCGTCCTGGACCTGGTCGAGCGGGTACGTCGCGGCGACCGGCACGTCCAGCTCGCCCTTGCCGACCAGGGCGGCCAGCTCGGCCAGCACCTCGGCACTCGCCGCCGCGGCGTTCCCCTCGGTCTTGACCCCGTGCTTCTCGGCGGCCGCCCAGTCGATGATGGTGTCGATCCGCTCCGGAGCGACCCCCAGCTCGATCGCGAGGTCGACGTAGCCGCCGCCGAACGCGTCGATGAAGGCGTCGACCTTCCCGTCGGGCGCGGCGGCGGCCCTGATGCGGTCGGCGACGCCGTCACCGTAGGCGACCGGGATCGCTCCGTGGTCCGCGAGCCACCGGTGGTTGGCCTCGCTCGCCAGGCCGATCACCCGTGCTCCGGCGTTGCGGGCGAGCTGGACCACGATCGTCCCGACTCCCCCGGCGGCGGCGGACACCACGACCGTGTCGCCCGGTCCCGCCGTGACCGCGCGCACCGCCGCGTACGCCGTCGTGCCCGCGACGTACAGCGCCCCGGCCTGTTCCCACGGAACGCCCGCGGGGCGCGGGGTGAGGTTCGCGGCCTCGACGAGGACGTACTCGGCGTGGCTCGCCCGGTCGTCGGTGAAGCCGACGACCTCGTCACAGGCCGTGTACGCCTCGACGCCGTCGCCTACCTCCTCGACCACCCCGGCAAGGTCGCTGCCCTGTCCCGAGGGGAACGTCGCGGGCCACCGCTCGTGCAGCGCCCCCCGACGGATCATCGCCTCACCCGGGTTGATCGCCGCCGCCTTCACCCGTACGAGCACCTGACCGGTCCCGGGGACCTGCCGGTCGACATCGGCTACCTGAAGAACCTCGATCCCGCCGTACTGCTCGAACCTGACTGCCTTCGGCATCGCAAACTCCCTGGTCTTGGCTTCCGGCCGGCTGGAGGCCGGACACCGACCAGGTTGCCAAACGTCCACGGCGGGGACGAGCGGACGGTTCTTCCTAGGATTCCGTGTCCGGTGATCCGCCCACGGATGGCTGGTGGCGCTGTTCTGTCGTAGGTACTTGCTGTAATCGCCTCATGCCTCGACGTGTTGATCCGGATGCTGCCCGGGTGGTGATGCGCACCGCCCGGGTGGGGCTGCGCGTCACGCCCGCCCAGCGGCGGCGGTGCTTCGGATTACTCCTGGCAAACGGGGACGTGTGGGCCTGTGTGCTGGACATGAACCGCTGGCGGCGCCAGCGCGGCCTGCACGGCATCACGAACTTCCAGCAGCTGTGCCGGGAACTGCACAAGGCTGGGCCTGCGGCGTTCGGCGAGTTGAACTCCTCCTGCGCCGAAGGGGTGCTGCGCCACTACAGCGACGCGTGGTTCGCCGCCGCGAAGCGCCGCAAGAGCGGTGATGCCACCGCCCGGTTCCCGCGCCGTAAGCGTCGCCTGGTCCCGGTCCGGTTCCGCTATCGCCATTTCGCTTTCGACGGTCAGCGGCTTCGGCTGGCGACCGCACGAGGGTGCCCGCCGCTGTGGGTCCGGCTGGATCGCCCTGTGCCCTACCCGGTGGAGCAGGTCCGGTCGGTCACCCTGCTCAACGAGGACCGCCGGTTGTTCATCGAAGTGAGTGCCGAGGTCCCTGTCGCCACGTATGCGCCTGGGTGTGAGCCGGATCCGGGGCGGGTGGCGGGGGTGGATCCGGGGGTGATTCATCCGTTCGCGGTGGCCGGACCGGATGGGGAAGGCCTGATCGTGTCGGGGCGGGCGATCCGTGCCGAGACCCACCTGCACCTCAAAGACACCAAGCGCCGTCGCCGCGCGGTCGCCAAACGAGCTCCGAAGCCGGGTCAGGCCGGGTCGCGGCGGTGGCGTAAACACCGGGCCCGGCAGCGGAAATTGGAGGCCCGTCACAAGCGTCGGGTCAAGCAGGCTCAGCATGAGGCGGCCAAGACCGTGGTCGGCTGGGCCGTGCAGCGGCGGGTCGGGACGCTGGTGGTCGGTGACCCGCGCGGGGTCCTCGACCTGAAGGCCGGTCGGCGGCACAACCAGCGCGTCCGGGCCTGGCGGATCGGCTACCTCCTCCGCTGCCTGAAAGACAAGGCCGAACAAGCCGGGATCCGCGTCGTTCTGGTGGACGAGCGCGGCACGTCATCGACCTGCCCGTCCTGCGACCAGCGGGTCCCCAAACCCCGCGGACGCGTATTCACCTGTATGCATTGTGGTTTCAACGGGCACCGCGACCTCGTCGGCGGCGCCAACATCGCCCGGCGCAACCCGAGCGGAACCATCACCACCAACAGCAAAAATCCATTCCCGGTGGTGATCACGCACCGTCGAGCCGGACGGCACCTCCCCGGTACCGCACCAGCACGGCGTGACCCAAGACGACGCCCCCATCACGGCACCGCCAACGGGTCCCATGGCCGGCCGCGGCCCGCCCCACCCCCGTGGGGAGTCGCTCGCCCCCCAGGCGAGGATCAACCAACGATGGTCAAACACGGCCAACGTATGTTGATGCGGCACTAGGATCCGTGATCCTTGGCTGAGCGTCCGGACCCCGGGGGAACCTCGGCGATGATGGCGCTATGCAGATGGACCGCCGTGAGCTCGCCGATTTCCTGCGCCGCTCCAGGGAACGACTCCGCCCCCAGGAGGTGGGCCTGCCGGCCGGGCCGCGCCGTCGCACGCCCGGGTTGCGCCGCGAGGAGGTCTCCCAGCTCGCCGGGATGTCCGCCGACTACTACATGCGCCTCGAACAGGCCAGGAGCCCGCAGCCCTCGCCGCAGATCCTCACCTCGCTGGCCCACGCGCTCCGCCTGACCGACGACGAGCGCGACCACCTGTACCTGCTGGCCGGGCACCGGCCGCCTGCGGGACGCCTGGCGGGCGACCACGTACGGCCGAGCTTGCTGTACCTGCTCGACCGGCTCACGGAGACCCCGGCGCACATCACCAACGACCTCGGTGACCTGCTGGCCCGCAACACCATGGCCGAGGCGCTGCTCGGCTGCATCTGCTCGGTCCGCGAGCAGGACCGCAACATCGTCTGGCGCTGGTTCACCGACCCCACGGTCCGGCGGATCTACCCGCCCGACGAGCGCGAGCGGCAGGGCCGCGCCCACGTCGCCGACCTGCGCGCCTCCGTCGCCCGGCGCGGCAACGACGCCGCCTCGACCCGGCTGGTCGCCCGGCTGCGGGAGGCCAGTGACGAGTTCGCCGCCCTGTGGGAACTGCACGAGGTCGCCGTACAACGCACCAGCCGAGTCCGCGTCGACCATCCCGCCATCGGGCCCCTCGAGCTGGAGTGCGAGACGCTGCTGAGCCCGGCCGAGGACCAGCGGCTGACCATCTTCACGCCGCCGCCGGGCACGGCCACCATCGACCATCTGAGCCTGCTGCGCGTCCTCGGCCACGACGACTTCGTCCCCGCCACCCCCGAACGCCGCTGACGGCAGTCGCGCCTCAGCGCCTACCGCTCCGGCCAGGCGTGGAGGGCCGTCTCGGCGATCTGCTCCAGGTCGGTCCTCGCGACGCCGTCGCGAGCTTGGGCGGACATGCCCTTGACGACTGCCCCGTAGAAGGTCGCGAGGGCATGGGCGTCGGTGTCGGCGGGGAGTCACCCGATTCGAGATCGCGAAGTCCCGGGACCGCGGCCCCCGGCCGGGGCGGTGCGGATGCCGCTCCCGCCGTGTGGCAGCGTGGATACGCGTCCTTTGGGCACCGGGCGTGGTCCATCGACACAGGGCCGCGCGCCACACAGAGGAGGAGAACTCATGTCGAAGCCGCCGCTCCCCGAGACCGCGGTCGCCATGCTCAGCAAGCCCAACCCGGCCGTCATCGCCACCTTGCGGTCCGACGGACAGCCGGTGTCCACGGCCACCTGGTATCTCTGGGACGGCGGCCGGGTGCTGATCAACATGGACGAGGGCCGCAAGCGGCTCGACCACATCCGCGACGACCCCCGGGTCACGTTGACGGTGCTCGACGGCGATGACTGGTACACCCACATCACCCTCATCGGGCACCTCGCTGAGATGCGCGACGACGAGGATCTCGCCGACATCGACCGGCTGTCCCGGCAGTACACGGGCCGGCCGTACCCGCAGCGGGACCGTGGCCGGGTCAGCGCCTGGATCGAGATCGACCGCTGGCACGGCTGGGGCGGCTTCAAGGACAGCGACCAAGCGGGCGGATAGCCCCGCCCGTCTCCCGTACCGCGCGTCACGACGCCGCCGGTGAAGGGACTTCGGCGTCGGCCAGACCGAAGAGGGGCAGGCAGGGAGCCAGCCCGTCGATCGTGACGGACATGGTCCGCCGTGCCTGCCAGCCGGCGCGGTCCAGGCGCAACCGGCGCGACACCACGGGACGACCGCGGACGGCATGGCGTTCGATTCCGTCCTCCCGGTAGCCCAGCCTGCGGGAGACCGCGAGGGATGCCGCATTGTCGGCGAACGCGGCGGAGACGGCGTACTCCGCGCCCATCCCCGCGAACGCCAGGTGCAGCATCGCGGCGCGCATCTCGGTCCCGATCCCCTGTCCCTGGTACCGCCGTCCCAGCCACGATCCCGTCGACACCTCACGCAGGACCGCGAAGTCCCTCCCGGTCATCCCCTGGCTCCCCACGATCGTGCCGTCCAGGTCGGCGACCAGGTTGAGCACCCAGGCCGAGGGCTTCCAGGCGGCCCACTGCGACCAGTGGTACTGCAGGAGGCTTCGCGCCCGCTCGACCGGCGGGGCATCGGTCCACGGCACGGCGAACGGCTGCACGTCGGGGTCGTGGACGCCGTCGATCGCCAGATCGGCCAGCGCGTCCAGATCCTCCAGGGTCGGAACACGCAACCGCAGCCGCGGAGTGCGCAACCGCAGGTCGAACAGAGGCCAGTGCGACGATGCCATGCCCGAGATTGTGAGTGGCGGTCCCGCCCGGCCGCACCTGATTTTCGCCCCCGCCTCCCGTACGGGTCGATCCACCGGGCGGCGCCGCCGCTGCAGGCACTGAATGACGTCAGCGGCGATCTCCCAGCTCGCCCGACCTTCACGCCAGGCGCTGACCGCTCCCCGAACTGCGGCCGACACACATGGACGTATTGGATCTTTCGCCAATAATGGGAGATCCTGCGCAAGCGCCCGAGCGCCGGGGCATACGGTGACGCCGGCGTGCGGGGAAGGGGGCGTCATGACGGGACGTACCGCGGTGGTCGTCGGCGGCGGGATCGGCGGGCTGGCGACGGCGCTGGCCCTGCGCCGCCAGGGCTGGCGGGTCGAGGTCTGCGAGCGGGCCCCGGAGTTCACCGAGATCGGCGCCGGCCTGTCCCTGTGGCCCAACGCGCTACGGGCCCTCGCGGTGCTGGGCCTGGCCGACCGCGTCAGGGAACTGGGGGCGGTCGAGAGCGGCGGCGGCGTGCGCGACCGGGCAGGCCGCTGGCTGGCGCGGACGGACAACGCGGAGATCGAGCGCCGGTTCGGGCTGCCGCTGATCGTGGTGCACCGCGCCGACCTGGTGCGCGTCCTGGTCGAGGCGCTGCCGGAACGGACGCTCCGGCCGTCGGCCACGGTCACCGCACTCCACGATGACGGCGACGCGGTGCTGGTCGAACACGACCGCGGGAGCGTCTCGGCGGAGCTGGTGGTCGGCGCGGACGGCCTGCGCAGCACCGTACGCTCGCTTCGATGGCCCGAGGCGAGGCCGCCCCGGTACGCCGGGTACACCGCCTGGCGCATGATCACGGAGCCGCTGCCCGCCCCGCTCAGCAGTGGCGCCTCGATCTGGGGCCGTGGGGAGCGCTTCGGCTTCACCTCGATGCCGGGCGTCCGGGTCTACTGCTTCGCCACCGCCACCGTCCCCGCCGATGAGAACTCCCCGGACGGGGAGTGGGCGGAGCTGCACCGCC
Organism: Actinoallomurus purpureus; assembly: GCF_024055795.1. Classification (GTDB taxonomy): domain Bacteria; phylum Actinomycetota; class Actinomycetes; order Streptosporangiales; family Streptosporangiaceae; genus Actinoallomurus; species Actinoallomurus purpureus. The sequence continues at coordinate 57,076 of NZ_JAMXMY010000022.1, forward strand.
GGTTCGGCGCCTGGGCCGAACCGATCCCGGCCCTGCTGGCGGCGGTGCCCGAGGACGGCGTACTCCGGCACGACATCTACGATCTGCCGCCGCTGCCCGGCTATGCCGCCGGCCGGGTGGCACTGCTCGGCGACGCGGCCCACGCGATGACGCCCAACCTGGGGCAGGGCGCCTGCCAGGCGCTGGAGGACGCCGTCGTTCTCGCCGCCTGCCTCGACCGTACGCCGGACGTCGCCTCGGCACTGGCCGACTACGACCGGCGGCGCAGGTCACGGACCCAGAACGTCGTACGCCGGTCCGCCCGCCTGGGGGCGGTCGGCCAGTGGTCGTGGCCGCCGGCCGCGCTGGCCCGCGACCTGACCGCCCGGCTGACACCGAGCGGGGCGAGCCTGCGGTCCATGGCACCGATTCTGGGCTGGAGGCCCTGATGCCCGACTGGACCTACCAACCGCTGCGCGGAGTCGCGGGCGCCCTGTTCGGCGTGCGGCGATCGCAACGGGCCGCCCTGCGGACGCTGGCGACGCTGAGTTCGCTGCCCGGCGGCCGCCGGCTGATCGTCGGCGCGTTCGGTCACACGCCGCCCCCAGCGGTGCTGGCCGGAACCGTCGCGGGCGTCGAGGTGGCGACACGACTGGGCGCGGTGGTGCCGCCGGAGACGGCACATGACGCCGTCCGCGCGCTCCCGACGCAGGGTGCGGGCCTGATCGTGGTGGCGCCGGTCCGCCGGGACGACGTCGGCCTGGTGCGTGAGGCGGCGGCCGGCCGACGGTGCCCGGTGCTCGTACGGACGGCCGATCCCGAGGTGGCGGCCGCGCTCTCCTCCGACGTCGACGCGGTGCTGACCGACGACGCGGACCTGGTGCGCCCGGCCACCCCGGCCATCGCCGATGCCCTGGCCGCGCTGGGCGATGACACCAAGGCCGTCCTGGCGACCCCGGCGACGCTGGTGGAGGCGGGACCCGGCTGGTTCCAGCGGGTGACCGAGGCGGCCACGCCGACGTACCCGCCGCCGAGCGTGCGCGAGGTCGGCCGCGACCCTCGCCGGTGGCCCGCCTGGTGGTGGGGGCTCTGCGTGGGGATCGGGATGATCTGCGCCGGCCTGGGCGCGGCCGCCATCACCCTCGGCCCGGTCCTGCTCTGGTACGACCGGGACTTCCTCGGCATGGACCTGCACCGGCTGCACGCCATCGACCACCACCTGGTGCACTTCCTGCAGCACGACAGGATCACCATGGCCAGCACGATGGTGGCGATCGGGGTGCTCTACACCGGGCTGGCCGTCGGCGGGATCCGGCGCGGGTGGCCCTGGGCCCGGAACGCCTACCTGGCCTCCGGCGCCATCGGGTTCCCCACCCTGTTCTACTTCCTCGGATTCGGGTTCGTGGAGCCGCTGCACACCGCGGTCGCCGTCGGGCTGTTCCCGATGTTCGTGCTCGCCACCCGCCGGCGCCCCGCCCGCCCTCGGTGGACGCTCACGCCGGAGGGCCCGGAAGCCCAGCGGCGGAGGGCGCTTCTGGGCCAGCTCCTGCTCATCGTCACCGGGCTGGGCCTGTTCGCCGGTGGTGCCATCGTGTCCGTCACTGGGCTCACCCACGTGTTCGTCCCCAGCGACCTGGTCTTCCTCCACACCACCGCCGGCGACCTCCGCGCCGCGAGCCCGCATCTGCTGCCGTTCATCGCCCACGACCGGGCGGGGTTCGGTGGCGCGCTGATGGCCGCCGCCGTGGCCATCACGCTGCTGACCGCCTGGGGGTGGCGTCGTGGCGAGGCGTGGGTCTGGTGGACGCTGACGCTCGCCGCGATCACCGGCTATGTCCCCGCCGTCCTGGTGCACTCCGAGATCGGCTACACCGACTTCTGGCACCTGGCACCCGTCTACGTCGGGATCTGCCTGACCGCGCTCGCGCTGGCCCTGGCCCGCCCGTATCTGTGCGCGGCCCGCGCTGAGGACTCCGCCCCCGCGGACGTGAAAGAGCGTTCCGTCCCGACGCGATAATGGGACACCGCTCGAGCGGGGAGGCGGAACCGGTGGTCCCACAGCAGGCGGAGTACGACGTCGTGGTGGTCGGAGGCAGCGGGGTGGACACCATCGTCCGCGTCGGCTCCCTGCCGGTCCCCCTCGCCGATTCGGTCCACGTCGACCCGATCGAGGAATGGCCCGGCCACACCGGCGGGAACGTCGCCCTCGGCGCCCGGGCACTCGGCCTGTCGGTCGCGCTGCTCGACTACATCGGCGACGACTGGATCGGCGCGCAGGTGCGCGAGCGGCTGGCCGAAGGTGACGTGGAGTTCGCCCCGCTGATCTCCCTCGCCGGCACCCGCCGCGCGGTGAACCTGGTGGACGCGACCGGCCGCCGAATGTCCTTCTACGACGGCCGCGACCCGGCGGACCTGCGGATGCCCCGGGACCACTACCTTCCCTGGCTGCGCCGGGCCCGCCACGTCCACCTGTCCATCATGGGCTTCGCGCGCTTCCTCTACGACGACATCGAAGAGCTCGGCGTGCCCGTCTCCACGGATCTGCACGACTGGGACGGACTGGCCGACCATCACCGGGAGTTCGCCCTCCGCTCCGACCTCGTCTTCCTCAGCGCCGCGGGCGCGGGCGAGGGCATCACCGCGCTGATGCGCGAGATCCTCCGCGAGGGCCGTGCGGAGACCGTGGTCGCCACGGCCGGCGCGGACGGCGCCTACCTCCTCACCCGAGACGGCGGCCCCACCCCGCGGCACGTTCCGACGGCCGTCCCGCCCGCACCGGTCGTGGATTCCAACGGCGCGGGCGACGCGTTCGTCTGCGGCTTCCTGTACGGCAGGCTCGCCGGCCGAGACGTGGAGGACTGCGCGCGCCTGGGCGCGGTCGCGGGCGCCTACGCCTGCACGGCCCCGGGCTCGACCGCCCTGATTTCGGCGGAGGGCCTGCGCACGGCGGATCCCATCGGCGACGACGTGGCATAACCCCTGGGGCGACGTGAGCCATCCGACCGGTCGGGTGCCCCGTGCGGCGGTCGGCGGTCGCCGACGTCGACGGCCGGCACCCGGGCGGGGGGCGCCGCCACGGCGGCCGCTCTTGCGGCAACGGTCACTCGACGTGACCGACCGATGCGATCGACACAGCGCACCGCTTCCTGGCTACCCCGACCTCACAGAATTTCGGAAATCAATTCCGTATAGAAGAATCTGCCGTGCACCGGGCGATCCGGAGCGCCCTCGACCCGGCGGGCATTCTCAACCCGGGCAAGGCCCTCTGAGCGTCCGACCCGAAGGCCGGTCCCTGACGAACGTGTGACGTCAGCTCCCGGTCGCGCTGATCGCGTGTACGCCACTGGCCACGACGGATGCCCGGCCCTGGGGCGGCACATAGGTCGCGAACGTCCACAGCCACTCGCCCCTGAAGCGGTTGTAGTAGCGCTTCGGCCCCAGGCCGTAGAAGTCCGAAGGGGGCTGGTACCACACGTGCGGCTGTATCGCCGTGTAGACCAACGCCTGGACCGCGGGGCTCAGGACCAGCGCGCCGCCGTCGGTGGTCTTCAACGCGTAGACGGGCTGCGTCCGGGCCGCCCACTCGGAACGGCCCCGCCACCGATTGGCGCTGTTGATCTTGTAAACGTCCTTGGCCCAGCGCTGACCGAGCTTCAAGGTCAGCGGACCGGGAGCGAACCCTTCCGGAGCCTTCTGGCGGGCCGCGACGTACGACAGGTACGAGGAGAGCCGGGTGCCGACGCCGAGGGCCGGCCCGGTCGTCACGGCCGTCGCGGAGCCGTCCGCGCCGCGCGCGATCGACGGGAACTTCTGCCCCTTCGCGAGCCAGGATCCCGTGGCCGCCTTGTACTTGCCGCCGCCGGTGTCGGCGAAGACGACGTACTCCTTATCGCTGCTGCTCACCGGCGCGAAGGCGGCGAACCAGGCAGGGCTCACGTCACGCGGGATGAAGAACTGAGCGCTCTTGTAGTGGAACGGCTTGATCTTCGATTCCTGCTTGGCCCGGATGCGCTTGTTGCCGGCCAGGTCGACCTCGAGCATCGGCCCGGTCTCGTTCTGGCGCAGCAGCGCGTCGGAGACCTTCGCGTTCGCCTCGTTGTTCACCTTCTCGTAGTTGGCAAAAATCGCTCGTGCCTGCGCCTCGGTCAGCGCGGCGGCCGCGTGCGACCTGCTCGGTGACGACTGGTGCGCAGAGGTGTTCTTGGTCCCGCCGCCGCCACATCCGGCGACGAGCGAGCCGACGGCGACGGCCCCGATGACGATCCGGTATCGCACTCCAACTCCAGTAAAGAGGCGGCAAAGTGCCCCAGATCATACTGAAAACGCAGGTCATCACCGCACCTGGGGTCCGATCCGGCCGCGGCTTCGCCACTCCGCTTACCAAGGTGACGGCCCGCCGCCGACGCCAGTCAGGTGATCATCACCATCAACGCGACCCAGCCGACGGCGTAGCCGAGCACACCGAGCACCGCCACAGCGCGATGCGCACGGGGCTGGTGAACCCCACCGGGAGTCTCAGGCCGGGGAACCGCGCGCGGGCGACGTCGACCGGGATCTGCTGCTCTGCGTGCTGCCGCCCGTACGGTAGGGCTCGCGTTCTCGTGGTCATCTACCTCGCGCTACTCGGCGCCTCGGTCGGCGGGGCGTCATCCCTTGACTGCGGGGAGGCGCGGCCTCCGGGCGGATGACGCCCCGCCCAGCTCACCAGGTCTTGCCGGCCTGCTCCCGGATCGTGCGGTTGATCCGGTTGAAGAAGTTGGTCAGTGCGATATCCAGGATGATCGCGGACAGCTGCTTCTCGTCGAAGTGGGCGGCGGCGGCGTCCCAGATCTCGTCGGTCACGCCCGGCGCGCCGTCCTGGATCCGGGTGGCGGCCTCGGTCAGCGCGAGCGCTGCCCGCTCCTCCTCGGTGAAGAAGGGCGTCTCGCGCCACGTGACCACGTTGTGCAGCCGCTCCTCGGTCTCTCCGCGCTTCTTCGCCGACGCGACCCCGGCGAACACGCACGGGCTACAGCCGTTGATCTGGCTGGCCCGCAGGTGGACCAGCTCGAGCACGAGCGGGTCGACGCCACCGGCGTAAATCGCCTTGTTGAGCTGCTGGATCGCTGCGATCACCTCGGGATTCCCCGAGCTCTTCATGCGTGCTTCCATCGGTCCCGCTCCTTCGTCGGTTACCTGTGCCCATCCGGGCCCGTCATCACCCATGACGGGACAGATCAAAGGAAGGTAACGACATGTCCGACACCAGCCCGACGGACCCGGTGGCCGAGGCGTTCGAGGCCCAGCGCGACCGGCTGCGCGCGGTCGCCTATCGCATGCTCGGCTCGCACGCCGACGCCGAGGACGTCGTCCAGGAGGCCTGGCTGCGGCTCTCCCGCCAGGACGAGGCGACCATCCACAACCTCGCCGGCTGGCTGACCACGGTGGTCGGCCGGATCAGCCTCGACGTCCTGCGATCGCGCCAGGCCCACCCTGAGGCGTCCTACGACGACCGGCTGCTCGAACTCGTAGTGACGGTCGACGACGGCCCTGCGCCAGAGGACGACGTGGCGCTCGCCGACTCGGTCGGGCTCGCGCTCCTCGTCGTCCTCGAGTCGCTCGGGCCGAGCGAGCGGCTGGCGTTCGTGCTGCACGACCTGTTCGCGGTGCCGTTCGACGAGATCGGCCAGATCCTCGGCAAGTCCACCGACGCCACCAAGATGCTCGCCAGCCGCGCCCGCCGAAAGGTGCAGGCGACCGACCGGCCGACGGTCGTCGGACGGGAGCAGCGAGAGGTGGTCCAGGCCTTCCTGGCGGCGGCTCGCCGCGGCGACTTCGAGGGGTTGCTGCGCGTGCTCGACCCCGAGGTGAGGCTGACCGTCGCCACCCCCGATGGTGTGGTCGTCACCCTCGGCGCCACCGCGGTCGCCTCTGGCGCGCAGTTGTCCGCAGGCGCAGCGGCGCGGGGGCGAGCAGTGCTCGTCAACGGCCTTCCCGGGATCGCGTCCTGGCGCGAGGACGGCGCCCCACTCTCGGTCATCGCGTTCACCGTCGTCGACGGCCGGATCGCCCGTATCGCGGCCGTGATCGACCCGGCCAGGCTCGCGTCGATGGACCTACCGGCTCCGGGGTGAGCCGCTGCCGAGGCGGTCGCCGGGCTCCGCCGGATCCGGTTGAGCCCGTTGTCGGCGCTGCAGGCTCATCCGTGCGGCGGCTGGATACCTCCGGATGAGGAAGTCGAGCTGAAGGAGATCCCTCGCCTCCGACGGCGATCGTGCCGCCAGCGAGTCGACGAGGGCGCGCAGCACCGCAAGCGACCGCAGGAGCTGCTGTTCGGGAGTCATCGTCACATCCCGGTTCGGCGCAGCGGAACGCAAACGACCTTGCTGATCGACCGGATCAGGTCCTGGATGTCGTCGACGCCGAGGAGCCGGGACGAGTCGTCGAGGCGGCCGATCGGCACTCCCCACGACCAGTGCCACCTGAGATGGCCCTGTGCGTCCGGCTTGCAGATGATTCGCTCGCTGAGGTGGTGACTCGCTCCATGAATGAAGATCTCGGCGCCGTACTGCTCGGCGTTCAGCCCCGCCGCCTGACATTCCTGGGTCAACCACTTCGCATATGCGTAGACGTCTTCTGATGTGTACCGATTCATTCCCGGCTCCCGTTGATGTGCCATCCGGATTTCCGATGACCACAATCACAGGATCGGTTACGGTGAGCTACGAACCACCATCCCCCCATACAACACCCATGACAGAAATCATGATCGGTGGGTGTTGAAACTAGGAGACACCCAATGTCACTTCAAGGCGATCGTGACCGCGATCCTCTCCTCGAGACCTTCGCCGATGAGCTGCGCTTTCGACGCGAGACCGCAGACCTGTCCCGAAACAAGCTCGCAGAAGCGCTGGGCTGCACTCCGCAGTGGATCGGAAAGGTCGAGGCCTGCGAGAAGCCGCCCTCCGAGGCCTTCGCTCAGGACCTCGATACCTGCTTCGCCACCGAAGGACTCTTCCACCGCCAGTGGAAGAAGATCAAGAAATACCGTCGCAGCAAGGTACTTCTGCCCGGGTTTCCCCAGTTCGCCGAGCTGGAAGCGCAGGCAGAAATCATTCGAGCGTTCAGCGCGCAGGTCATTCCCGGCCTGCTGCAGACGGAGGACTACATGCGAGCACTCATGAGTACCAGTCAGGGTCCGCGCGCGCTGGACGAGAGGGTGGCAGGCCGCATAGAGAGACAGACAGCAGTCTTTGATCGCGAGACACCGGCGCAGGCATGGTTCGTCATCGACGAGGCGGCGCTGCATCGCAACATCGGTGGACGCGACGCCATGCGCACACAGTTGGCAAAACTCACCCATCTAGCCAGCTCACCGAACGTTCACGTACGGGTACTGCCGTTCGAATCCGTGACCTACGCCGGTCTCGATGGGATGTTCATCTCTCTAACCCTCCCCGACGGTACGGAGATCGCCTATCATGAGGGACCGGGTGTCAATCAGCTCACCCAGGAGTTGACGACGATAAACGAGTACCGCGTGCGCTTCGACCTCGTCATGGGTGAGTCTTATCCGCGGAGCGAATCCCTCAAAATGATCAGCAAAACGTTGGAGAACCTGGGGTGACCATGTTGGACGTGTCGCTTACTGCACTGTGGCGCAAAAGCACCTACACCGGCCAAGGTGGTGCGGATTGTGTCGAGGTAGCCGCACTGTCCCACACGATCAGCACACGGGACGCCCGCTCGGCAGACGACGCGTAGGCGGCCGACTGCCCGCGTTCTGTGCTGTACCGTCACACGAGAGTTTTCCCGCCTGGCGGGACAGCAGAAAACGAGATTCCCGACGGTCCCGGTTGATTCGCGAGCGATGTCTAGTTTTGCCGACTGTCGCCGTAGAAACACGTATGGCCGCCGACGCGGAGAGGGCCCTCCAGATTTCCGGAGCTACGGCAGGAGTCGACTTTCCGGAAGGGTGAATGTGCCACCAACATGGGCACTCGAAGGAAGCACGCGGCTTGATCTTGACGGCTTTGGCGTCGCGTTCGCGAGCGCCTGGTCACGCATCGAGTCGCGATTTTTGAAGCTCGAATGCTGGCAGGCCTACCGGGAGCGGGAAGCAAGCGAGTCGCAAGCAGCGTACGAGCGGGGCGACATCGAGGCCGCCCGCAAGCTGCTGCACCATGAGGCGCAGGCCGACCGTCCCTTGTACGAGGACGTCAAGAAGCGGGAGATCGAGTATGCACGAGTACGCCTCATCCAGGAGCCGCTGACCGCCTACCTGGGGTACGAGCTGCTGAGTTACCGGATCCGCGCCGACATGGGTGAGAACATCGAAGTCGTCGTCTGCGATCCGGCGCTACATCTGCCAGATGAGCGGCGTTTCGACTTCCTTCTCTTCGACCGGCACACCGCCCTCATCCACGACTACGGCTCCAGCGAGGTCGGCCTGCAGACCGGCGGCTGGGTCACGCACGACCCGAAGGTCATCGCCGCACTGGAAAAGACCATCGGAACACTCCGCCAGAAGGCCATCCCGCTCCGCGACTATCTGGTGTAGCGCAGCTCGGTCAGTCCACCTCATCACCTGCCGGCGACAGACGTCCCCGCCATCCGGACTGCTAGCATCATTTCGGCGGTCGATATAGACGGTTATGGCCGCAATCCCCGAGTCGGCCAGCCGGAAAGGCTCTGAGCACCGTCGGGTAGCGGGAGCGCACCTCCCTCGGCAAAACCGCAGCTACATCGGCATTCTCGACATCACAGATTGATCCTGCCGCCACTAAAGCGTGCTCTATACTTCGGGCATGAGCAGAGCCGTGCGGGTGGCGATAGCATCTTCCGGCTCGGACCAGTTCGCCTACCTCGATCAGACTCTGCGAGCAATGGGACATAATCCCATTGTTTATCTTATGAGTCGTTCGATGCGGCCGAATACGCCTCCCGAGCCTGATCTCCTGGAGGGCCTGACGGCAACCGTCGCGCGGCTTCCCGGGGAGGTGGGCCTCCTCCTTCCCGGTGGCCCGGCGGATTTGCGCCCGATGCTCGACGGTTACGCTCCCGAGCTGCTGGTGGTGTTCGGATTCAACTGGAAGATCCCACGCGACATCCTCGACTCCCTGCGATACGGCGCCCTCAATATCCATCCTTCCCTACTGCCGAAGTACCGAGGCCCGTCCCCGATACCCTGGGCCATCCGGAACGGCGACAGAGATCTCGGAATGACGATTCACCGCATGACCGAGAAGATCGACGCGGGTCCGATCCTCGCGCAGGGGACGGTCGGACGAATACCAGAGATGCCCACTCACTCGCACCTGTGGGACCTGATGAAGGGGGATCTTGGAAGGCTGCTCACCCAGGCCGTCTCCGATGTCCTCGCCGGAGCCGAGGGCTCGCTCCAGCCAGAGGAGGAGGCGACCTACGCGGGCTTCCCGCCAGCCGAGTGGAACAAGATCACCTGGAAGCAGCGCCGAGAGGACGCACACAACCAGGTCCGGGTCTTCCGCTTCCTGAACAACGGTTCGGGCCCTGTGGTCGACCTGGACGGCCGGCAAGTGAGAATCCTCCGAACGAGCCCGCGTGAGCACGGCGATCTGACCGTGGAGTGTTCGGACGGCCTCTTGTGGATCACCGAGTACGAATTCGTCTAAGGTCCATCCGCGAGAAGAGCGAGGCGCTCGCGAAGCGCCGCCGCCCGCATGTCGCGGAAAGGCTCGATCAGCTCTAGGGTCCTCGCCGAAAGAGCACAAGAACTCGCATGGTCGCCACGAGACTTCTCGCAGTCGGCCAGGTTCGCCAACGCGAGCGCCGACTGCCAGGCGTCACCGACCGACTCCTGCATTCGCAGAGCCTGACGGTGGAATGAAAACGCGCCGTCGAGATTTCCCAGAGCCTGCAGCACCTCGCCCGCACAGGCCAAAGCGAGGGCTTCTCTTCCCGTGTCACCGATCTGCCGTTGCAGGGACGCGGCCATCGAAGAGCAGCTCATAGCGTCGTCGAGCGCGCCCTCGGCCAGATGGACGCGAGCCGCCTCGATCAGCCAGAACGCCTCCCACATCCGATTGCTGGCCTCTTCCGCGAGGGTAATAGCAGAATGGATCGCCGCCGAAGCCGCGCTGAGATCGCCCCGAAGCCGCTGCCCCCACGCGATCAGCCAGAGCGCGTTCCCCTGCATGGCGGGGTCCCCGAGCCGTTGGAACACGGTCGGGAGTTCACCGACCAGCTCAAGGGCCCGCTCCGCGTCCCCTCCCTCCAGGTAGGCTTCCGCGACGTTCGACAATGCCAAGGACTCCCAGCGGAGATCCCCCAGATCGCGGAATCCGGACGCGGCTCGGCGGAAGAGTCCGGCCGCCTCGTCCAGTTCCCTCGCCCATAGGTGAACCAGGCCCAACGCGTTGAGGGACTCACAGACCGCGCGCTCGTCGTCGTGGTCTTCTCTGATGCGGAGCGCCTCGCCGAGGACCTCGCGCGCCTTATCCAGGCGCCGTCGGCGCAAGAGGTACTTGCCTCTGTTGTCCAGAGCCGTCGCAAGACGGGCGGGGTCCCCCAGCGCCCGAGCCGCATCGACCGCTGCTTCACTCAAAACGTCCCAGTCGTCGAAGACGAAGTGCTGCATGTGGATCGGCTGCGCGGTCATCGCGAGAGACCATGCGCTGTCGAACTGCTCGTCGTCCAGCGTGGCCCGAACGGTCGCGACCACGTTGGGGCGTTCGAGCTCGAACCATTCAAGGGCCGCCAGGGAATCGGCGAACGAACAAGGGAGGCGGTACGTCCGGCTCGTCGATCGGCACCGGTGACACGTCTCCGGGAGTGAGCAGCCGCGCCGCCTCCCTGATCGTCGCGGCGTACCACGCGGTCAGGCGGCGAAGGGCCTGCCGCAGTTCGTCGGACGAGTCTGTCGCGCGCGCCTCGGCGAGCGCGTACGCCTTGAGCAGGTCGTGCAGCCGGAACCGGCCTGGAGCCGACGACTCCATCATGAACGCGCCGACCAGCAGGTCGAGAGAGCGGCGTGTCGTACGAATCGGGGCGCCGGCGAGCGCGGCGGCCCCTGACAGACTGATGTCGCCGCCGGGATTCGCGCCCAGCAGGCGGAAGAGCCGTGCGGCCTCCGCCGAGAGCGCTCGATATGACCAGGTGAAGACCGTGCGCACCGCGTCCGAAGACGAGTCGTCGTCGAGACTCAATGCGTCCCACAGGAGCGAGTCGTCCCTGAGATCTTCGATGAGCTCGGTCAGCCGCATCATCGGCCGGGAGGCCGCACGTTCACCGGCTATCCTCAGCGCGAGCGGGAGCCGGGCGCACAGGCTCGCGAGTTCCCGCAGGTCCCCGTCGCTGTCACGCCGCGTTCCCTGACTCACGGCTTTCAACAGGGCCAGCGCGTCACTTTCCCGCAAGATGTCCAATTGGACCCGGCGTGCGCCGTCCCGGGCCACCAGCGCGGGCAGCGTGCTGCGGCTCGTCACGATGACCAGCGGCCGGGCCGAACCCGGCAGAAGCGGCCTCACCTGGTTCGTTGAAACGGCGTTATCAAGGAAGAGGAGGATTTCGCGGTCGGCCACGATGCTTCTGAGCGCAGCGGAACGATCTTCCGCGTCGGGCGGTATCGCCGTCCCGGGGACACCGAGGGCGCGAAGCATCCGGTCGAGGACGACCGCAGGATCCTGCGGCGGCCCGTCGTCATAGCCGCGGAGGTTGACGTAGAGCTCGCCCGCCGGAAAGCGTGAACGGATGGCGTGGGCCCAGCGAAGGCCCAGGGCGGTCTTGCCGACTCCGGCGGATCCCGAGATGACGATGAGCTTCGCGGAGTGCGAACCTTGCTCGCCCGCGGACTCCAGGAATTCCGCCAGCGCCGTCAACTCGGGCTCCCGGTTGACGAAGTTCGAGACGTCGCCGGGGAGCTGACGGGGCACGGCGTGCTCATGCGCGGCAGGAGGCGAGCCGTAGATACTGATTCCGCCAACGTCGCGAGCCTGGACTATATTGCCCTTGACTCGTTCGGTGTCGGCTCGATTCGAATGGTCCCCGGACTCGTTTTCAGGCGGCTGCATGGGGGCGCGATTACGATCGAATCGGGCCCGGACGTCCTCTCTCCTGGAGATAATCCGGAGGGATCGCCGGACGCGCGGGGCGGGCGGGATGCAGTTGAGTGACCTCCCGAGAAAAGAATTCCCCGATCGGCTCACCCCGCCGATAAAGATCAGCGATGAATTCGCGGCAACGCCGGATTAGAGGCTGATCGTCGAACCGGCGCGCGGCCTCCAGGACGCCCCTCTCATCATAAACCGCCTGGTACATGACCTTGTCGTCCATCGTGTAGATCTCGGGTAGCGGGCCTTGGTCTTCGAGGTCGCGCACACCGTCGGCGGAGAGCACGCGGATGGGGCCGCCGGTCTCGTCCCGTATCTTCAGTAGGTTGAGCTCCCACTGGAGATAGGGCGTGAGAGGAAGGCTCACGATCCGGATCCGGTAGGTGCGCGTCCCGGCGGCCACTGCCTCCCGGTGGTAGTCGATGAGGTCGGCGCGGCGCTTTTCGAGGAGGCGCATCGACTCGTCCCAGTCGCCGCGGTCGAACGCCTCCCAGCTGGCGTCCCCGGGCTCGGCGAACTCCTGGCCGCGCTCAAGCTTCCAGAATTCCCTGGTGGTCGCGAAGTTTCGCTCGAAGTCGGCGTAGTAATCTTCGAGGGACATAGTGCTGCCGACGGCGCCACCCAAGGGCCTACTCATCCGGGATATCCGCCTTCGCCGCCACGATGGTGCTGCGCGGAATCACTACAAGGCTCTCGCCTGGATCCACCGAAACCCCCTCGGGTAGCCGTTCCCGGTATGCCGCCGAGAGTTCCGTGCCGATCACGGCGATGTCGCCATTGTCTAACTCCCAGATGTCGGGACAACTGGCGTTCCCGCCGGTCGTACCCAGTTCATGCGCGGATTTTCCAAGTCGACGTTTGAAGTCGACCGTCGGATCGGCTTTCCATTTATGCGCCATTAAGGAACTCCTGTCCCGTGCCGCTCAACTCGGAGGACAATACTCGGCACCACAGGATAGATCCGAGTTCCGACTACAGTCAACGGCGAGCAGCCCAGACGAATCACACCGATCACCTTGCGTCAGCAGGAGATATGGCAACGTATAACCCTTTTTTGATCAGCTAAACGCCGGTCGTTCCAATCGTCACATCTGCGCCGTGAGCACCGAATCGGGTGCCGATCCACCTACGTCAAGCCGGTTTCTACTGCATTCCTGGACTCAATACGATGTTCCATCCAGCAACGTCGTGGACCGTCTCATCTGACTTCTCGACGCCGAGCCCGCTAGGTTCTTGGGGCTGATCGCGCTGCTCGTTCAGTCGGCGACAATCCGGCCACCGCGGCTTCCGGCACGAAGCCTGCTTCCAGTGTTCCTCGGCCCGGCGTCGATCGTCGTCACGACGCGTTACCGTCGAGGGTTTTCGTCCTTATAACGCCGAAGATCCTCGATGATCAAGGGCCTGCGGCGATCGCACCGATCAGTGAACCGGCGTGATCGGACAGACGCGATCCCGGCTCGAATGGGTCCGGAGGCGAGCGCGGCCGGTGCTCGGCCTCGCGGGCCGGCGGTACGGGACACGCTGGGCGTGCTCCGCACCGCCGGGCCGGCGGAGATGATGAAACTCAGTCCTGCGTGGTGAAGGTGACGCGGCCGGAGCCGGTCTCGTACACCGTGTGGCCGTCGCGTTGGCCTGCGTACGTCGCGTCGCCCTTCACGTTGGCCTTGCGGGTGGTGGGCAGGTCGATCTCGGCCTTCACGTTGACCGGGACGTCGACGGACAGCGTCATTCTGCCGCCCGTCCGGTGCCAGGACACGTGGACGTCGCCGCGCTGGGTCGGCACGGTGCCTGAGGCCAAGGTCAGGCCGGACGCCGGCGGGCGTACGCGGATCTGGGCCGCGCCCGGGGCGGTGACGGTGACGCCGAGCAGGGTCTGCTGAACGTCGATCACCGGGGACGCGCCCCAGCCGTGCGACATGCTGGCGCCGGTCTCCGACGCCTCCCACGACTCCCAGGTGAACGTGCCGCCGGAAGCCAGGATCTTGGCGTAGCCGATGCCGTTCGGGTCGGTCAGCCGGGTGACGAAGTCGGCCGGGCGGGTGGCCAGGGCGGTCATCAGCCAGTGGACGGTCATCGGGCTCATCTGCAGGCCGAGGCTCGCGACGTAGTCGGTCACCTTGGCGTCGGAGGTGAGGCCGTACGCGACGGCGAAGGCGTTGGCGACCTGGGAGGCGTGCGTGCTCTGTGAGCCGTCGGCCTCCAGGCCGTCGATGTAGACGCCGTCCGCGCGGCGCAGCTTGCTGTTGATCGCCGAGGACAGGGTCGCGGCGTCGCGCTGGAAGGCGCTGCCGTCCTTGCCGAGGGTCTGGGCGGCGCGGGCGGTGGCGTTCAGGACGTCGACCGCGAGGATGTTGACGGTCGTCCGGGCGACCGTGCCGGTGTCGTAGCCGTAGCGGTTCGGCCAGTCGATGATGCCGTACTGGTACGCCCCGGAGCCGCCGGCCAGCTTGGTGACCAGGCCGGTGGACGGGTCGATGTAGCGGCGTACGTAGTCGGCGACGGCCGTCAGCACCGGGTAGGCGTCGCCCAGAGTGGCCGCGTCGCCGGACTGCAGGTAGTACTCCCAGACCCAGCCGGGGAACATCTCGGTGTAGTCGGGTATGTCGCGCTTGCCGTCGCCGTTCGGGTAGACCGCGTTGAGGCGGCCGTCCGGCCAGTAGCGCGCCTGGGAGTTGATGAACTCACGGATGGCCTTCCGGGTGAGGCGGCGCTCGCCCCAGCCGGACATGGTGGCCAGGGAGACGTCGACCGAGTCGCCGAGGAACTGCCCCTTCTCCCGCGTCGGGGTGTCGAGGAACTGCTCCTGCGAGTCGTACAGCGCCGACCGCTGCATCAGGTCGTACGCGGCGTCCACGCCGGAGTTCGACGTGTGCAGCCGGGCCCGGGACGGGACGTCGGTGTGCTGCACGACCGCGGCGATGTCGTCGGCGGGCGCGCTGATCTGCAGGTACCGGAAGCCCTCGTACGTGAAGGCGCGGAAGCTCTGGTCGCCGTCCCGTTCGGTGTAGCGGTAGGTGAGGTCGGTCTCCTGGTTGTCGTGCTTGGAGTTGGACACCGTGCCGTCGGCGTTCAGCAGGTAGCCGGCGGCCATGGTCACCGCCGTGCCCTTCGTGCCGTTCCGGAACCGCACGAGCGGCACCGCCGGGATGATCTTGCCGAAGTCGGCGACGACCGCGCCGGAGGCCAGCTTGGTCACCTTGACCGGGCGCGCCGTCTCGTAGGCGAGCGCGGACTCCTGGCCCTGCAGGTGGGTGAAGACGCCCGCCGGGTGGACGCCGACGACCTGCGGCGCCGTCCAGGACGCGTCGTCGAAGCCGGGCCGGTCCCAGCCCAGCGGTTCGGCGGTGGCGTCGACGTCCTCGATGTAGTCGCGGCCGTCGCCGTTGCGGTACGACGCGGCCTTCCACGGGCCGCGGGCGACCTTCCAGGAGCCGTCGGTGACGACGACCTGGTGGGTGCCGTCGGCATGGTCGACGACGACGCGCATCAGCAGGCCGGGCTCGCCTGCCGGGCGTCCCTGGCCGGGGCCGTACCAGTGGTAGAGCGCACCGACGGCGACCGGGCGGCCCGGCCGGAGCAGGCGGGTGACGTCGACCGCCTTGTAGTAGCCCTCGCCCGGGTAGGAGTAGGCGGCGCCCCGGTCGGCGACATGGCCGCCGACGTGCAGTTCGTACTGCTGGTTCCCGGCGACATAGACGCGGGCGCGGACGACCGGGCTGCGGCCGACCGTGAACTCCTTGCGGGCGTAGGTGTAGTCGTCCTTCTCCGCCGTGGTGCGGCGGATCCAGCTCGCCTGCCAGTCGGCGTCGGCCAGGCCGGTGTCGAACGCGGCGGGCCGGGACCACGGCGACGCCTTGCCCGCGCGGTCCCAGGTGCGGACGGTCCAGGTGAAGCCCGCACCGTGCGCGAGGTCACCCGGACCGGGCACGTACGACTGCTGCGACGAGGCGACCTTGCCGCTGTCCCACAAGGTCTTACGGCCGTCGGACACCGTGATCTGGTACGCGGTCTGCACCTCGCCCGGGTCGACGTCGCGGGGCAGCCAGCCGAACGCCGGTCTCCCCTCGACGTTCAGGGGACGGGTCTGGTCGCCGACGGTCAGGCCCGCCGGCGCGAGCGGGGCGTGGTCCACCCCGGCCCACGCCGGGGCGGCCCCTGGCGTCGACAGCAGCGCGGCCACCGCGGTGGTCGCGGCTCCGGCGGCCGTCAGGGCCGCGAGGAGACGGTTTCTCATGAGGGATCCCTTCACTTCGAACGGAACGTCCAGGTGCCGGAACCGACCTGGTGCACCCGGCCGGAACCAGGGACATGCACCTCGGCGGTGCTGCCGGGCGGCACGGTGACCTTCAGGCGGATGCCGTCGGACGTCTTCGTCCAGGACGTACGGGCCTCGCCGTACGGGGTGCGGTAGGTGGTGGAGGCGTGGGTCAGGTCACCGACGACGGCAGGGGCGATGAGCAGCTTGCGGTAGCCGACCGAGTCGGGGGGCCTGCTGGAGGCCGGCGAGCCGCCCGGTGAACCACGAGTCGATCGAGCCGAGCATGAAGTGGTCCTGCGACTGGCCGCTGCCGCCGTCCCAGCCCTCGCCGAGCGTGGTGTTGCCGTGCACGACCTGGTAGCCGTAGCTGGGGCTCTCCGTCTGCGTGGCGATCTTGTAGATGACGTCGTCGGGCAGCACGCGGAACGCGCTGGGCAGCGAGATCTCGCCGAGCTGCAGGTGATACCCGGCCGCCGTGACGCTGCCGACCAGGTGGTCGAGGAGCCGCTGCCGCTGGTCGGCCGGGACGGCGCCCATGTCGAGGGCGATCGCCTCGGCGCCCTGGCCGCCGCCCGCGAACGTGCCCGTGTTCGGGTCGTAGTACTTGTCGGACAGGGCCTTGGCGCCGGCGTCGGCCTTGGCCCGGTAGGCCGCTGCCTCGTCCTTCTCCCCCAGCGCGCCGGCGATCTTGGACATGGTGTCCAGGACTCGCCAGTAGCCGTACGTCCCGGAGACGAATCTCGGGAACGTCCGGTCCGGTGTGATCCAGTCGCCGAGGCTGTAGTCGGTCAGGCCGTTCACCGCCCGGGCTTCCAAATAGGAGGCGTACTTCTGCATCGCCGGGTAGTAGGCGCGCATGGTGTCGGCGTCGCCGTAGGTCAGGTACAGGTCCCAGGGCACGACGACGAACGCGCCGCCCCAGTTCGGGTCGTCGCGGTACGCCCCGGCCAGCACCGTGTAGTCCGGCACCGTGGACGGGATCAGACCGGTGTCGGTCTGCGCCTCGGCCATGTCCCGTACGACCTTGCGGAGCTGGGCCGCCATGTCGTAGTTCGCGGCGAGGCCGCCGAAGACGAGGTGGTCCTGTTCGAGCCAGCCGAGCTTCTCCCGGCTCGGGCAGTCGGTGAGGATGCTCTGCATGTTGTTCTCGATCGCCCGGCGGATCAGGGTGTGGATCCCGTCGATGAGGTCGTTGGACGAGGAGAACGAACCGGCCGAGGGGTTGTCGGCGCGCAGCGCCAGGCCGCGGACGGAGACGGTCGCGCCGGCGGGCAGGCCGCGGACCTCGACGTAGCGGACCGCGTGGTAGGAGAAGTGCGGATGCCAGGTCTCGGCGGCGTCGGTGCGCGTCGTGTACTGGTCCCAGATCGGCGCGCCGACGTTGCTGGTCAGCTGGTACGCCCGGCCGTTCTGCAGGCTCTCGGACGGGTACATCCGCACGGTCGTCCCGGCGGGGGCCGTGATGGTCAGCTCGGGCCAGCCGGCGATGTTCCGGCCGAGGTCGAAGACCTGGTAGCCGTCGCCGGAGCCGATCTGGGCGCCCTGGAGGGTCTCCTGGACGCGGACCGGTTCCTCGATGCGGCCGGCCAACGCGCCGCCGGGGGCGGTCACGGCGGTCGCCTGCTGCCAGTCCTGACGCTTCGCGCCGGGGCTGTCCCAGGCCTGCGGCTCACGGCGTGCGTCGAAGTCCTCCCCGCCGTACCAGTTGGAGAAGGTCGTGCCGCCGAGCGTGGTCCGCCAGTCGGTGCCGCTGACGACGCGGCGCACGCTGCCGTCGGCGAGGGTGACCTCGAGCTGGGCGATCAGCTCCGGGTCGCTCTGGGTGCCGCTGAACTTGCGGTACCGGTCGGCGGTGGAGATGACGTTGGCGGTGCCGTTGCCGAGCCGGACGCTGATGCTGTTGTCACCCCTGCGCAGCAGCCGCGTGACGTCGTACGTCGCGTACGGCACCTGGTCGGTGACGTCGGTGTTGCCCGGTTCGAGCACGGCGTCGCCGACCTTGCGGCCGTTCAGCCCGGCCTCGTAGACGTCGGCGCCGCCGACGTACAGGCGGGCGGAGCGGATGCCGGAGGGCAGCGCGAAGTCCTTCGCGAAGATCGGCATCGCCTCCGGGACCGGTGACCCCGGAGGCTCCTGGCCGGTCACGGTCTGCCGCGTCGTAAACGGCCCGCCGACGTCGTCGGCCGTCGAGACCGAGTAGTCGACGGGCGCGTACGGAACCTTGTCCCCGGCCGCCGGCACGTCGGTGCGCGGGAACAGCAGGACCTGGTCGAACGCCTTGGCGGACTTCAGGTCGATGGTCAGAGTGATCGGCTTCGCGGAGACGTCGTCGGAGGTGTACGCCGAGCTGGACCAGCCGGCGAGCTCCTGGTTCGTCGTCTCGGTGCCGTCCGTCAGGTAGCGCGGGAGCCACTTGTGGTTGACCTGGTTGCCGGTGTCGGAACTGGTCACGGTCGTGTTCGCGGCCAGGTTCGTCCCGGCCTCGTCGCGGACCTCCAGCTCGGCCAGTTGCAGCCGCCACGTCTGGTCCGGCAGGTTCTCCACGAGCGGCAGGCCGAGCCTGGTCACGTTGAGCCGGACGTACCGGGCGGTCGTCTCGGGCAGCTTCACCACGATCGGCGTGGGCTGCTTCTCCTTGAACCGCCAGTCCGGATGGGTGATCCACTGGCCGGACCAGTCCTTGGCCGACGTCAGGCCGGTCTCGAACCACGCCGGGTCGCTCCAGCCGGACGCGCCGCCGGGCGTGGTCCACACGCGCACCCGCCAGTAGACGCGGGTACGGCTGCCGAGCGCCTTCCCCGCGTAGTCGACGCGCTGGCCGGCGGAGGCGACCCGGCCGGTGTCCCACAGGTCGGGCCGTTTGAATTCGTCCGGGCCGGTCGCAGCCTGGATCTGGTAGGCGGCCTGGGCGACGTTCTGCCCGCCGTCACGCAGCCGCCAGGTCAGCGGCGGGGTGGTGTCCTCGATGCCGAGCGGCTCGGTGAGGTCGGCGGCGCGCAGGCCGGTGACGGCGGGGCGTTCGCCGGCGTGCGCGGGTACGGCGGTGCCGAACGCCACGACGAGCGCGGCGACCGGTGCGGCCATCCGTCGCAGCGGACTCATGCGGCCTCCGTCGCTCATGCGGTCCTTCCCTGGGTGTGCAGGGCCGCGACGTCGGCGGCGGTGAGGGCGTGGTTGTAGACGCGGAAGTCGTCGACCTGGCCGTGCAGGTACGGGTGGGTGGGGTTCTGGGAGCGGCCGAGGTAGTTCTGCGTGGTCGCGCCGAGCAGCAGCGGGCTCATCACGAACGCGTCGTTGCGGCCGGACTCGGCGCCGTCAAGGTAGAGGACGCCCTTTCCGCCGACGATGGTCACCGCCACGTGGCTCCAGGTCCCCGCCGGGATGGGGCCGGCGGCGTCGATGAAGTCCTCCCCGTCCATTCCGGCGATCTTCATGGCGAAGCGTGCCTTGCCCGTGCCGGTCCGTACGGCCAGGAACAGGTACGTCATCTTGTGGAAGCCCAGGTCGAAGACGCGGGCGGAGTTGGCGAGCTCCTCCGGCCGCACCCAGGCGGTGAGGGTGAGGGCGTCCAATCCGCTGATCAGCCCGGCGGGCAGGGCGACGTGGCCGTCCTTGCCGTCGAGCGCGACCGCGCCGTCGCCGGTCCAGGTCGCGCCGCCGGTGAGCGTCGCGGCGGGCCAGGTCCTGGTCACGTCGGCCGCCGTCGTGCCGCTCCCCTCGTCGAAGGAGTAGCGGGCGGTCAGACGCGGCCGGGAGTGGTCCGGCGGCGTCGCCCAGTAGACCGAGTAGTGCTGGTGCTGGATCTCCGAGAACGGCATGAGGGTGACGTCGGCGCCGTCCGCCGTCGCGGTGAACCGCAGCGGCGCGCTCGGATCGGCGCGCACGGAGTGGGGCTCGATCGCCGGGATCGTCGTCGGCTTCCGGTCGCCGTACCCGCCGGCCAGCACGACCGGGCCGTAGCCGACCGCCTGCACCTTGGGGTTGTCCGGGGCCTTCCGCCAGGTCAGCGCCATCGGCATCGTGACCTCGACGGTGTCGCCGTCACGCCAGCGCCGCTCGATCGTCGCGTACGTGCCGGGCCGGGCCCGGCCCGCCTCGTGGCCGTTGATCCTGATCCGGGGGTGCCGGGTCCAGCCGGGGATGCGGACCTTCATGGTGAAGCGCCCGTCACCGCGCACGGTCAGCCGGGTGGTGTCCTCCTGCGGGTAGCGCGTCTCCTGGCGGATGTGGACGCCGCGCTCGGCCCAGGTGACCTCCGACGGGATGAACAGGTTGACGTACAGCGTGCCGCCGGTGCGGAAGTAGATGGAGTCGGCGAACTTCGTGTGTGTCTCCATGCCCGTGCCGTGGTCGCAGGAGAAGTTCGTGTAGTCGCTGCTGTAGCTGCCCGGGTCGGCGCCGAGGCCGCCCTTCACCTGCCGCTGCGTGCCGGGCCACAGGCCGGTGTAGTAGGTGCAGAACCCGTGGGCGGAGTCGGGGTCCTGCTCGCCGAGCATCTGGTTGTACAGGGTCCACTCGTAGTAATCCATGTACGCCGGGCTCGGGCGGTGGAAGAACAGCAGCCGCGACAGCTTGAGCATGTTGTAGCTGTTGCAGTTCTCGCAGGTGTTCTCGCCGAGCTGGGAGACGATCTGGTCCGGCGGGCAGAACATCTCCGCGTTGCTGTTGCCGCCGATGGCGTACGTGTGGTGGCGGACGACCGTCTCCCAGAAGAACGCCGCGATGTCGAGGTAGCGCGGGTCACCGGTGGCCTCGTACTCGCGGACCGTGCCAACGATCTTGGGGATCTGGGTGTTGGCGTGCAGGCCGGCCAGCTGGTCCTGCCGGTCGGCGAGCGGCCCGAAGACCGCCTCGTGGTCGAAGCGCTGGGCGGTACGCAGGTGCGCGGGATCGCGGGTCTCGAGGTAGAGGGCGGCGAGCACGTCGTTCATGCCGCCGAACTCCACGTTGAGCAGCGACTGCATCTGCTCGTGGGTCAGCTTGGACGTGCGCGCGTCGGCCCAGGCGGCCATGGCGCGCAGCACGTCGAGGGCCTGGCGGTTGCCGCTCAGCTGGTACTGGTCGAGCAGCCCCGCCATGATCTTGTGGAGGGTGTAGTACGGCGCCCAGGGCCTGCCGCCCGCCTCCAGCTGCTCGAAAACCTTTTCCTCGAACGCCGACAGATATCCGGCCGTGTAGCCCGCTCCCGGCGCCGCCGCCTGGCACTTGGCCAGCTCGCCGACGAGGTGGCGCGCCTTGGCGGCGTAGGCGTCGTCGCCGGTGTTCGCGTGCGCCTGGGCGAGGGCGGACAGCAGGTGCCCGGTGGAGTGGCCGCGCAACTGGACATTCGGGGCCTCCCAGCCACCGCAGGCCTCCGCCGCGGAGGGCAGCCCGACGTTGAGCCGGAAGGTGTGCAGCAGCCGGTCCGTGTCGACGAACTTCAAATAGGAGCAGGTCCGCGCCATGTTGTCGCGGAACCGGCTCTCCAGGAGGGTGACGCCGCGCAACGGGAACGACGCGACGGCCGGGCCTTCGCCGGTCGTGGCGGCGGCCGCCCGGTCCGGCAGGTCCAGCAGGCCGATGGCCGCGGCCGCGCCGCCCGCCACGCCGAGGAACCCGCGCCGGCTGAATGGTGTGCTCATCGCTCCCCCACTCGCTCACTCGTGATCGTGTAGTGGCCCCCGCGCAGGCCCTCGAGGTAGACGTAGTCGCCGTCGGCGTGCGCGCCGTACGCCGTGGCACGGGTGCCGGTCCAGGCGAGCCGTCGGTTGACGAGGACCCGGACCTTGCCGCCGAACGTGGGCACGCCGGCCCGGCCGGTCGTGCCGCGCGGCGCGGTAAGCCGCGCCCGGAACTTCCCGTGGTCGACGCGCCAGGACGCGTCGACGGGTCCGTACTCGGTGGTGATCCGGCCCTCGGTGAACGTCAGGTCCGCCGGGTGCGGGACGAAGTGGAAGGTGCGCCCGCCCGGCGAGTCCGGGGCGACGCCGAGGACGTAGAAGGTCAGCGCGGGGGTCGGGCCGGTCGCCCAGCCGTGCGCGAGGCTGACGTACGTGCTGCAGAACACGCACGACTCACCGGCCCGGTAGGACTCCCAGAAGGTGCTCTGGGTGCCGTGCGGGCTGGTCAGCATGTAGCCCCACTGGCGGCGGATGAGGTCCACGCCGGCCTGGTCGGCCGCCGAGCCGCCCGCGGCGAAGTGCGCGTTGACCTCCATGGAGCCGGAGAAGACGCCCGGGTTGCCCTTGTTCTCCGGAGCGGTGGAGCCGACGTCGTTCCAGTTGCCGGTCAGCGTCTTGCTGATCCGCAGTGCCTTGTCCTGACCCGCCAGGCCGTACCAGACCGCGAGGGCGTTGCCGTCCTGCGGGTGGATCGTCGAGGTCGGGTAGAACTTGTACGCCCCGGCCGCGTCGTCCCAGAAATTCGCGTCGATGGCGGTGCGCAGGGCGGCCGCCCGGCTCGCGTACGACGCGGCGAGCGCCGTGTCGCCGCGCGTCGTGGCCAGTTCCGAACCGGTGCTGAGCACCCGCCACAGCAGGACGTTGGCGATGAGGTTCTCGCCCTTGGCGAGGATGCGCACCGAGTCGGCGGTGCCGGTGATGGACAGCAGCCCGTTGGCGTCGACCTTCGCGCTGCTGTAGTCGACTCCGTGCTTGTAGGCGTCCCACACGCTCGCCAGCCAGGCCGTGTCGCCGGTGTAGCGGTAGTAGTCGTAGGTGGCCGACAGACTCCACAGGTGGTAGGTGTCGGAGCCGTACTTGCTCAGCATCGGCCCCGCGTAGGGCAGCTCACCGGTGTCCCTCTGATGCTGGTAGACCGTGGTGAGGGCGTTGCGCGCCGACACGGTGTCGCCGAAGGCCGCGTACGCCGCGGGGATCTCGATGCCGAGGTCGCCCGGCCACACGGTGCGGTCGCGCTTGGCACCGTCCACCAGGATCGTGTCGCCCACGCCGACGTCGCCGGTGTTGTCCCACAGGTCGGCGGGCGGCTCCCAGACCCGGCCCGTCTTCGGGTCGATCGTGTTGAGCTGCATCGTGTACGCGCCCGCGTACCAGATGCGGTTGAGCAGCGGGTCGCTGGAGTAGAAGTGGTTCGCGTAGTCGGCCGGGTGCTTCATCGCCGGGGCGGCGGTGAAGTGCAGGGACGCGCCGTCCAGGTCGACGCTCCCGGCGGAGTCCAGGAAGACCGTCAGGTAGCGGAACCCGCCGCGCAGGTACTTGGCGGGCATCGTGTAGGTCGTCGGGCCGTCGACGTCGACGTACAGGACACCGTCGCGGCTGCGCGGGCCGCCGGTCGAGGTGTCGGAGTTGGTCCCCACGTAGTCCGGGGACTCGTTGAACGCCAGACCGACCCGCTGCGGACCGTCGGAGCCGGCGAAGTGCAGCGTGACCAGGCCGCTGACGTCCTTGCCGAAGTCCAGCGTGACGTATGACCCGGCGCCGCTGAGCCGGGTGCGCCCGTCGGTGAGCACGGCGGACGGGTCGGTCACGGTGCCGTTCGTGTTGTAGATCGCCACGGGCCGTACGGTCCGGGTCCGGGGCGAGAGGTTGTAGGCGTCCCACGGCCGGGCGGTGCGCCGGGACGGCACGGGGCCCGCGGTGGCGGGTGGGACGGACAGGACCGGCGCCACCAGGGCGGCCAGTCCGACCGCGGTGAGAGGGAGACGTCGCTTCCAGGGGCTCATGCGACCTCGAATCGGGGCTGGGGAGTGCACGTGGATCTCGGGAGTAAGGGCAGGCGGGGCGGGGGAAGGAGGGGCCGGGCCGTGCGCGGGGAGACGGAGGGTCCCCGCGACCGGCCCGGCCGGTCAGGAGGCGGGCGGGTCGGTGGACTCGGTTCGGTGGGATGGCACGCCGGATCCCGGGCAGGGCATCATCCGGCGATCACGGCCTGGGCGTACGGGACGAGGCGGACGGGGCCGATCAGCCCGTACGCCTGGCGGGCGGCACCGCCGTAGACGGTCGGGTCGGACACGGCCCCTACGGGCGTACGTCGATCAGTTCGACCTCCAGGAGGTCCGCGAGGGCGCGTAGGTCGGCGATCCGGTGGCCGGTGCCGAGGGCCCAGTGGTGGGAGATTCCCGTGGCGCTCCAGGCGTCGGTCCACTCCCCCGGGTCGCAGCCGAAGTCGACGCGCGAGGTCGTGTTGCCGATCTGCAGGAGCGGCCCGCCGACGACCTCGCCCTCGGAGGCGACGAACGCGAACCGGCCGTCCCGTCCCTGGCGGATGCCGAACGCCGTCACCGGTCCGTGCTTGACGTCGAACTCGACGGAGACGCCCCAGCCGCGCTTGCCGTGGTAGACGCCGAGGCCGCGCAGGAGCGGCTTGGAATCGCTGATGGCCAGGTGGGCCGGGCCGTCGTGGCCCATCTCCACGTGGCCCCGGTGGAAGTCGAGCGCCTGCAGTTCGGTGAACGAGCCTCCCGCGCCGAGCCGGTCCATGATCAGCATGGCCAGCGAGGTGCGCAGCTCGTACTCGCCGGCGGCCGGGACACCGCGTGCGGTCAGCAGCGACGCGCCGAGGATCATGCCCGCGCCGAGGCGTTCGTGGATCTCACCGTCCAGGCCCCGGTGGTAGTAGGCGAGGCTGTCCAGCGCGAAGTCCTCGACGAGCCGGTCGAGGCCGGCCGCGACCCGCGCGGCCCAGGAGAAGTCCTCGCCGTTGACCGAGTCGGCCAGCTCGAAGATCTCCCCGGCCTCCTTCTTCTTGGCCTCGGCCTCGGCGTCGGTGACCTTCTCGACACGGACCCGCAGGTCGTCGAACTCCAGCACCTCCATGTGGCCGCCGAAGTTGGCGGGCACCAGGGTCAGGTCGGTGGAGACGTCGAGCATGCCCGGGTACAGGTGGCCCATGAGGCCGTGCCGCCCCCGGCGCAGCGCCGCCCGTACGCCCGCCGCCCGCACCCAGCGGCCGATCTTCGCCCACGCCCGCTCGTCCTCGACGTACCCGGACACCGAGCGGAACGGGATGCCGCAGCGCTGGAACGCGTTCGCCATCTCCGGCAGCGGGCAGGCGCCGCAGTAGGCCAGCCACTGGCCGGTGTCGAAGGTCGCGTGGTCCATCGACTCGGTCGGCTGCAGGTTGATCAGGAGCACGGGGGCGCCGCTGCGCTGGGCGATCGGCACCAGCATCGTCGCGGTCATGTACGTCGTGAGGAAGCCGACGATGAGGTCGCAGCCCGCGACCCGCAGCTTCTCCGCGGCCGCGGCGCCCTCCTGGGCGTCGGAGATGAAGCCGACGTCCACGACCTCCGCCCCGAGCCCGCGCATCCGTTCGGACACGCGTTCGGCGGACCGCTTGAGCTGCGGCAGCAGGTCGGGGAACTGCGGCCAGTAGGCGCCAAGCCCACCCGCGACGAGGCCCACCCGGACCTTCGTGTCGACGGTCATCTTCCAACCTCCTTTGGAGACGGCGGGCCCGCGGCGGCCGGTGCCGCGAGCCCACCGTCGGCTTTTTCAGGCTCGGGTGCCGAAGTGCCAGCGGCCCGAGCCGACGTTGAACACGGCGTAGCCGTCCTGCGCGCGCACGAGCTTCGCGCCGTCCTGCGCGACACGGCTCGGGTCCTTCGCGGGCACCCACACCTCGGCGGTCGTGTTCACCGGCACGGTGACGTCCAGGGTGAAGCGCCCCCCGGCCTGCTTCCACCGGGTGACGATGTCGCCGTAGCCGGACCGGTAGCGCGCCGACGCGGACGTCAGCGGCCCGCCCGGACGCGGGCGGATGACCGTCCGCTGGTAGCCGGGTGCGGCCGGGGCGATGCCGCCGACGGTCTGGTACAGCCAGTCGCCGACCGCGCCGAGCCCGTAGTGGTTGAAGGAGTTCATGCCGGGGTCGTTGAAGGTGCCGTCCGGCTTGATGCCGTCCCAGCGTTCCCAGATGGTCGTCGCGCCCCGGTCGATCTCGTAGCCCCAGGACGGGAAGGTCTTCTGGCCCAGGATGCGGTAGGCCACGTCGGTGTGCCCGGTCGCGGTGAGCGTGGGCAGGAGTTCGGCGGTGCCCACGAATCCGGTGGTCAGGTGCCCGTCGTGGGCCTCGACGCCTGCCACGAGCTTGTCGGCTGCGGGCTTGACCTGGTCGTCGGGCAGCAGCTTGAAGGCGAGCGCCAGCACGTACGCCGTCTGGCTGCCCGTACCGACGGTGCCGTCGGCCTTGACGAACCTCTGCTCGAAGGCGTCCCGGATCCGGCCGGCCAGCGTCCGGTAGGACGCCGCCTGGTCGTGGTCGCCGAGGGCGTCCGCCATCTGCGCGACCATGTCGGTCGAGTGCGCGAAGTAGGCCGTGCCGATCAGGTCGAGCGGGGTCCCGTCGTCGACGTTGAGCCAGTCGCCGTAGCCCTGGTTCGGCCGGATCAGGCCGGTGCTGTGGCTCTGGAGGTAGGCGATCCAGGACTTCATCGCCGGGTAGGCGTTCCGGGCCGGCTGCAGGTCGCCGTACCGCTGCCACAGCGTGAAGGGGACGATGACGCCCGCGTCGCCCCAGGCCGCCGTGCCCGAGCCGAGGCTCGCCACGTCCGGCGCGACGTCGGTGAACGATCCGTCGGGCCGCTGCGCGTCGGTGAGGTCGGTGGTGAACTTCGCCAGGAACGTGTCGGCGTCCATGTTGAACGTCGACGTCGGCGCGAAGGCCGCGATGTCCCCGGTCCAGCCGAGCCGTTCGTCCCGCTGCGGGCAGTCGGTGGGGACGCTGAAGAAGTTCCCCTTCTGCGACCACACGATGTTGTGCTGGATCTGGTTCACGAGGGGGTCGGAGGTGGTCAGCTCGCCGCTCGCGGGGGCGCCGGCGTGCGCGACCACGCCCGCGACGGCGCTCTTGTCCGGCGTGCCGGGGTATCCGGTCAGCTCGACGTACCGGTAGCCGCGGTAGGTGAATCGCGACTCATGCGTCTCGGTGCCGCCGCCCCCCAGCGTGTAGTGGTCCGTGTCGGGGGCCCCGCGCATGTTGGTGGTGTAGAGCGTGCCGTCGGGGTTCAGCACCTCGCCGTTTCGGATGGTCACGGTCGTGCCGGCGGGGCCGGAGACCTTCAACCGGTTCCAGCCGACCATGTTCTGGCCGAGGTCGAAGAGGTACACGCCCGGCTTCGGCTCGGTCATCTTCACCGGGTGCAGCACGGAGTCGACCCGGACCGGCGGACCGGACTGGGCGACGAGGTTCGGCTTCAGCCCGGTGCCGACCTTGACCGGCGACCAGGTGCGGTCGTCGAACCCGGCCCGGTCCCAGCCGGTCTGCTCGCCCCGCGCGTCGTAGGTCTCCCCGGCGTAGATGCCGGAGGCGAGGATCGGGCTCGCGGCCGTCTTCCAGGAGTCATCGGTGCCGACGGTCTGGGAGGTGCCGTCGGAATAGTCGACGCGCAGCTGGGCGAGGAGCCAGGGCTGATCGCCGTACACGTGGGACCCGGCGAACGGGATCTGCCCCGCGTACCAGCCATCGTTCAGCAGCGCCCCGATCGCGTTGCCGCCCCGGTGCAGCAGGGAGGTCACGTCATAGGTCTGGTACTGCACGCGCTTGCGGTAGTCGGTCCAGCCGGGCGCGAAGTAGTCCTTGCCGACCCGGCGGCCGTTGATCCGCGCCTCGTACAGGCCGAGGGCGGTGACGTACAGGCGGGCCGCGGCGATCCGCTTGGTCACCGTGAACTCGTGCCGCAGGTACGGCACCGGCGGCGACGGCAGGCCGACCTGGGTCCCCCAGGGGCCGGAGCCGTAGGCGGCCGCGTCCTTGGCGGCGGGCCAGGACGCGTCGTCGAAGCCGGGCTTCTCCCACCCGTCCGGCGCCGTCTGTGCGGCCTTGAACGACCCGTCGGTGATGACGTCGAGCGGGTCCGCGCCGGACCGCTCGACGTGCAGCCGCCCGACGATCCCCGCGGGGCTCTGCGTCGTGTTCACCGCCTTGATCGCGATCGTGTTCGCGCCGGAGTGCAGCGCGGCGGTGACGTCCGCGAGCTGACCCTGTTTCCAGGAGTCCGTGACCTCGGGCGACGAGGCGATCCGCTGCCCGTTGACGTACAGGGTGAAGCCGTCGTCGGCGGTGAGCGTGAACAGCGCACGGGTGATCGCGCCGCCGCCCAGGTCGACGGTGCGGCGGAAGTACCGCGTCGACACCGGCTCGGTGGAGGTCGGGTCGCCCTCGGGGTACCAGATCCAGTGGGCTCCGCTCAGGCTCGGCGTGGTGGCGGGGCTGCCGACCCACGACGCCTTCCAGTCTCCGGCCGCCAGGCCCGTCTCGAAGGACGACACCTTGCTCCAGGCCGTGGCCCGGCCCTGCCCGTCCCAGACGCGGACGCGCCAGTAGTACCGCCGGCCGGGCGCGAGCGCCGACCCGCCGTAGGGCACGTCCAGGGACTGAGGGCTCACGACGCGGCCGCTGTCCCAGAGGCCGGCCGCGCGCGGGGTCGAGCCCACCGTGACCTCGTACGCCTGCTGGAACTGCCCGCGCGCGGTGGAGTCGAGCCGCCAGCCGAGGCGGGGCTTCGCCGCGTCGATGCCGATCGGGTTCGTCTCACGTTCGGTGGTCGTGGCCGTCACCCGCACGGGCGAGGACGCCTGTGCCGCGGACGCCGGCACGACGCCCGTCGTCGTGGTGGCCAGGAGGGTTCCGGTGACGGTCAGGACGGAGATGGGCAGCGGTCGTCGCCGAAAGGCGGGTATCAGTCGCATCCCTGGGCTCTCCCTTTCTGGGATCCGGCGGAATGAGCAACCCCGATGTGGCACGCGTGCGGGCGGGGCGGCGCGTGGCGGCGCGCCGCCCCCCGAGGATCAGCGGAGGAAGGCGGCGGCCACCCCCGCGTCGACCGGGACGTGCAGCCCGGTGGTGTGGGTCAGGTCGCCGCCGGTGAGGGCGAAGACGGCGTTCGCGACGTGCTCGGGCAGCACCTCGCGCTTGAGCAGGGTGCGCTGGGCGTAGTACTCGCCGAGCTTCTCCTCCGGCACGCCGTACACGGCGGCGCGCTTGGCGCCCCAGCCACCGGCGAAGATCCCGGAGCCGCGCACGACGCCGTCGGGGTTGATGCCGTTGACGCGGACACCGTGCTCGCCGAGCTCGGCGGCCAGCAGGCGCACCTGGTGCGCCTGGTCGGCCTTTGCCGCGCTGTAGGCGATGTTGTTCGGCCCGGCGAAGATGGCGTTCTTCGAGGCGATGTAGACGATGTCGCCGCCCATGGCCTGCTCGATCATGACGCGGGCGGCCTCGCGTGAGACGAGGAACGACCCGCGGGCCATGACGTCGTGCTGCAGGTCCCAGTCCGCGACGGTTGTCTCCAGCAGCGGCTTGGACAGCGACAGGCCGGCGTTGTTCACCACGAGGTCGACGCCGCCGAAGGCGAGCACCGCCTCCCGCAGCGCGGCGGTGATCCCCGCCTCGTCGGTGACGTCCACGGCCACCGCGACCGCAACGTCGGAGGCCCGCAGCGCCGACGCGCCGAGTTCGGCCGCGACCTTCTCGGCCGCGGCGGCGTCCCGGTCGGCGACCACGACGCAGGCGCCCTCGGCGGCCAGCCGGCGCGCGGTGGCCGCGCCGATGCCGGAGCCGCCGCCGGTCACGAACGCGACGCGGGTGGCGAGGGGCTTGGGCTTCGGCATGCGCCGCAGCTTGGCCTCCTCCAGCTCCCAGTATTCGATCCGGAACTTCTCCGACTCGGGGATCGGGGCGTAGGAGGACAGTGCCTCGGCGCCGCGCATCACGTTGATGGCGTTGACGTAGAACTCGCCGGCGACGCGGGCGGTCTGCTTGTCCTTGCCGAAGCTGAACATGCCGACGCCGGGCACGAGGACGATCGCCGGGTCCGCGCCGCGCATCGCCGGGGAGTCCTCGGTGGCGTACCGCTCGTAGTAGCCGCGGTACTCCTCCCGGTACGCCTCGTGCAGCTCGCGGAGCCGGGCCTGGACGTCCTCCAGCGGGGCGGTCGGCGGCAGGTCCAGCACGAGCGGGCGGACCTTGGTGCGCAGGAAGTGGTCCGGGCAGGAGGTGCCGAGGGCCGCGAGCCGCGGGTGCTCGGCCCGCGCCAGGAAGTCCAGGACCTCCGGCGCGTCGGTGTAGTGGCCGACCTGCGGCCGGTCGGTCGAGGCGAGCCCGCGGACCAGCGGGAACAGCGCGGCCGCGCGCTCGCGCCGCGCGGCCTCCGGCAGCGCCTCGTGGATCACCGCGCCGAACGGGTCGGGCCGGCCGTGCTCGGCGATGTACGCCTCGGCAGCGGCGATGATCTCCAGCGAGTTGGCCTGGCACTCCTCGCTCGTGTCGCCCCACGCGGTGACGCCGTGGCCGCCGAGAATGGTGCCGATGGCCTGCGGGTTGTCCTTCTTGATCGCCGCGATGTCGAGGCCGAGCTGGAAGCCGGGACGCCGCCACGGCACCCACACGACCCGGTCGCCGAAGACACGGCGGGTGAGCTCCTCGCCGTCGGCGGCGGTCGCGATCGCGATGCCGGAGTCCGGGTGCAGGTGGTCGACGTGCACCGCGTCGACCAGGCCGTGCATGGCCGTGTCGATCGACGGCGCCGCGCCGGCCCTGCCGAACGCGCAGTGGTCGAACGCCGCGACCATCTCGTCCTCGCGCTCCACGCCCGGGTACACGTTCACCAGCGCGCGCAGCCGGTCGAGGCGCAGCACCGCCAGGCCGGACTCCTTCAGCGTGCCGAGGTCGCCGCCCGAGCCCTTCACCCACATGAGCTCGACGTCGCCGCCGGTCACCGGGTCCTCCGTGACGCCCTTGGCGGAGGCGTTGCCGCCCGCATAGTTCGTGTTACGCGGGTCCGAGCCCAGCTCGTGGCAGCGTTTCAGCAGGTCGTCGACGATTCCCAACTCAAGCCCCCCAACCGGCCGCCTGGCCGTCCTTGCGTTCGTCGCGGATCTTCTCGAAGTAACCGGACCGGGCGTAGGCCGCCATCGGGTCCGGGTCCAGGCCCATCTCCTCGCGCAGCTCGGCGAGCAGCGGCCGGACGTCGGTGTTGTAGGCGTCCATGAAGACGGCGTTCGCGCCGAGCACGTCACACGCCCGCTGGGCCGCGCGCAGTGCCTCGACGTCGATCAGGAGCGCCTTGGCCGTGGCCTCCTGCACGTTCATCACCGAGCGGATCTGGCCGGGGATCTTCGGCTCGATGTTGTGGCACTGGTCGAGCATGAACGCGACCTCGTCGGTGTACCCACCGCCCTGGACGACCTCGTGCATGATCCGGAACAGCTGGAACGGGTCGGCGGCGCCGACCATCAGGTCGTCGTCGGCGTAGAAGCGGGAGTTGAAGTCGAAGCCGCCGAGCTTCCCCTCGCGCAGCAGGAACGCCACGATGAACTCGATGTTGGTGCCCGGCGCGTGGTGTCCGGTGTCGACGACCACCTGGGCCTTCGGACCGAGCTTCAGGCAGTGCGCGTACGACGTGCCCCAGTCCGGCAGGTCGGTGGTGTAGAACGCCGGCTCGAACAGCTTGTACTCCAGCAGGAACCGCTGGTCGTCGCCGAGCCGCTCGTACACCGCGGCCAGGGCCTCGGCGAGGCGGTCCTGCCGGGCGCGGATGTCGTCCTGGCCGGGGTAGTTCGTGCCGTCGGAGAACCACAGCTTCAGGTCGCGCGAGCCCGTCTCGTCCATGATGTCGACGCACCCGAGCAGGTGGTTCAGCGCCTTCTTGCGCACCGCCGGGTCGGGGTGGGTGACGCTGCCCAGCATGTAGTCGTCGTCCTGGAAGACGTTCGAGTTGATCGTGCCGACCCGGACCCCCCGCTCGCGGGCGTACTCGGCCAGCGCGGCGTAGTCGTCCACCTTGTCCCAGGGGATGTGCAGCGCGACGGTCGGCGCGATGCCGGTGTGGTGGTGCACCTGCGCCGCGTCGTCGATCTTCTCCTGCGGCGTGCGCGGCACGCCCTGCTGGGCGAAGACCTTGAAGCGGGTGCCGGAGTTGCCGTACGCCCACGACGGCGTCTCGATGCGCTGGGTCCGCAGCGCCGCCTTGACCTGGTCTCTGTCCGTTGTCATCGTTCGGTATCCCCGATCCGTCAGTCGAGATGGAAGACTTCGTCGAGCGTCAGCAGGCCCTCGTCGGGGCGCCGTCCCTCGAGGTCCTCGAAGAAGGGCGCCATCTCCGCCTGCCAGCGGGCGTTCACCTCGGTGCCCTCCATGGCCGCGCGCGCCGCGTCGAAGTCGTCGGTCTCCAGGTAGCCGACGAGTAGCCCGTCGTCGCGCAGGAAGAGGCTGTAGTCACGCCAGCCCGCGGCGCGCAGGGCGGTCAGCATGTCGGGCCACACCGCCCGGTGCCGTTCGCGGTACTCCTCCAACCGGTCCTGCCTGACCCTCAGCAGGAAACAGACGCGCTGCACGGGGGCTCCTCCCGCGACGGCGCGGGGCCGCTCCCGGCTGCCCCGCGCCACCGGTCGACTAGAAGTTGTAGTTGTCGATGTTGCTCTTGTCGAAGACCGTCGGCGGGCCGAGGATGACCTCGCCGTCCTTGCCGATGGTGCGCTCGCCGAGCTTGCCGGCCTTGAACTTCTCACCCTCGGCGCCGGTGATCTGCCCGGAGGCGAGGGCCGCGGCGGCGTACGACGCGAGGTAGCCGAGGTTCTTCGGGTCCCACAGCTCGAACTTGCCGACCGTGCCGTCCTTGACGAACTTGCGCATCTGGTTCGGCGTGCCGAGGCCGGAGACGGCGACCTTGCCCTTGTACTTGGAGCCGGAGATGTAGCGGGCCGCGGCGGCGATGCCGACCGTGGTCGGGGCGATGATGCCCTTCAGGTCCGGGTACGCCTGCAGCAGACCCTGCGTCTGCTGGAAGGACTTCTGGTCGTCGTCGTCACCGTAGGCGACCTTGACGAGCTGGAGGCCGGAGTACTCCGGCTTCTTCAGCTCGTCCTTCATGAAGCCGATCCAGGTGTTCTGGTTCGTGGCGTTGGCGGTCGCCGACAGGATGGCGATCTTGCCCTTGCCGCCGATCAGGTCGGAGATGACCTTGATCTCGCTGCGGCCGATCTCCTCGGAGCTGGCCTGGTTGATGAAGACGTTCCGGCAGTCCTTGGACGCGTCGGAGTCGTACGACACCACCTTGATCTTGTGGGACATCGCCTGCTTGAGCGGTCCGCAGACGGCGTTCGGGTCGTTGGCTGCGATGAGGATCGCGTCCATCCGCTGCTGGATCAGCGTGTTGATGTACGAGATCTGTGAGGAGGCCGAGGCGTCGGACGGGCCGACCTCCTTCGCCTCGCCGCCGTACTCCTTGGCCCCGGCGATGCCCGCGTTGTCGACGATCGTCTCGTACGGGTTGTTCACCTGCTTGGGCAGGAAGGCGACCTTCAGGCCCTTCTTGAGGGGCGCGTTCGGGTCTGCCTTCGCGCTGCTCGCCGCGCCGGCCTTGCTGTCGTTGCTCGAGGAGTTCTTCGTCGTACCGCCGCAGGCGGCGGCGCCGATGGAGAGCGCGGCGGCGATGGCCACGGCCGCCAGGGGACGCATGGTCATGAGGGTGTTCCTTTTCGTCGGTCGGTCAGGAGGAAGCGGACGGGTTGGCGCGGTGATGTCGTCGCGTCTCGCGCACCTTGGCCGCGATCCGCGGCGTGAGCACGGAGACGATGAGGAGGAGGCCGGTGACGATCGACTGGATCTCGGTCGCGACGTCACGGAGCATGAGCAGGTTGCGGAGCAGGCCGATCAGCAGCACCCCGGCGACGACGCCGCCGAGCGTGCCCTTACCGCCGTCGAAGTCGACGCCGCCGAGCAGCACCGAGGCGATGACGGCCAGCTCCAGGCCAAGGCCGTTGTCGGCGCGGGCGCTGCCGTACCGCAACGTGTAGACCGCGCCGGCGAACGACGCGACGATCCCGGAGACCACGAACAGCAGCAGCTTGATGCGCTTGACCCGGATCCCGGCGAAGAACGCGGCCTCCTCCTGGGCACCGATGGCGAACAGTGCGCGGCCCAGACCGGTCGCGTGCAGCACGATCGCGGTGACGATGGCCAGCAGGATGAACAGCGCGAAGGGGTACGGGATCGGCGTGCCGGGCACGGTCTTGGTGGCCATGTCGGCGTAGTTCTGCGGGAACTGCGCCACCGCCTTCGTGCCCAGCACGACGTACGCGAGCCCGCGGTAGAGGGTCAGCGTGCCGATCGTGACGGCCAGCGACGGCAGCCCCAGCCGGGTGACCAGCAGGCCGTTGACCAGGCCGGCCACCGCGCCGACCACCAGGAGCAGCGGGACGATCGTCTCGATCGCCCACCCGGCGTCCCACAGCGCGCCGAACAGCGCGCTGCACAGGCCCAGCACCGAGGCCACGGACAGGTCGACCTCGGCGGCCACGACCAGCAGCGTCATCGGCAGGGCGATCAGCGCGATCTCGCTCAGGTCGTCCAGGGCGAAGGCCAGGTTGTCGCTCGTGGCGAAGTCCGAGGTGCCCAGGGCGCCGCCGGCGAAGACGACGATCAGCAGGGCGGTGACGATGACGTCCCAGCGGATGAACCGGGTCAGCGGCCGGGGGGCCTCGGCGCGCGCCTGCACGGGGCGGGCCTCGGCGGCGGGGGCTTCAGGCGCCATGACGGGCGTTCCTCTTTCGCAGGGCGCGGGTGACGCGCAGGCCGAGCAGGCGGTCGACGCTGATCGCGAGGAGCAGCAGCAGACCGGCGATGGCGTCCTGCCAGAAGGAGTTCACCTTCAGCACCACGAGGACGCTGCCGATCGTGGTGAGCAGGAGGGCGCCGAGCGCGGCGCCGTACACGCTGCCGAGGCCGCCGACGATGGCCACACCGCCGACGACGACGGCGGCGACCACCCGCAGCTCCCAGCCGTGCGCGGCGTCCGCGACGACCGTGCCGAAGCGGGCGAGCCACAGCACCCCGGCCAGCCCGGCGAGGACGCCGCTGACGAGGTAGGCCGTGAGGATCCGCTTGCGGATCGCGATGCCGGCGAGCCGCGCGGCGTCGGGGTTGGAGCCGATGGCGTAGAACTCCCGGCCCGACGGGTAGGACCGCAGGTAGTGGCCGACGGCCAGCATCACGACCACCGTGATCAGCGGCAGGTACGGGATCCCGGCGACGCTTCCGTTGCCCAGGTCGAGCAGGGACGCGGGCACGTCCGCGGCGTTGATCTGCTGGCCGTGCGCCCAGTAGTAGTCCAGGCCCTGGATGACGTACAGCGTGCCGAGTGTCACCACCAGCGCCGGGACCTTGAAGAAGCTGACGAGCACGCCGTTGACCAGGCCGCAGACCGCGCCGATGGCCATCCCGACGAGGAGGACCAGCAGGACGTTACGGTCGTGCCCGGCGACGAACTTGCCGGAGGCGAACGCCACCAGGCCGACCACCGACCCGACCGACAGGTCGATGTTGCGGGTGACGACCACCATCGTCTGGCCGACGGCCAGCAGCGCCAGGATCGACGCGTTGAGGAAGATGTCCTTGATGCCCTGCGACGACAGGAACGAGGAGTTCACCGCCGTCGTGACGACGACGAGGACGATCAGTGCGGCGAGGATGCTCAGCTCGCGCGCCCGCAGGACGGTGTCGACGAGTCTGCGCCCGCCGGCGTCGGCCGTTACGGCTGCCATTTACGCGGCCTCCTGTCGGGTACGGCCGGTCGCGGCGGCCATGACGGTCTCCTCGGTGGCCTCGGCCCTGGGGATCTCGGCGGCGAGCCGGCCCTCGTGCATGACCAGCACCCGGTCGGCCATGCCGAGCACCTCCGGCAGGTCGGAGGAGATCATCAGGACCGCGAGGCCCTGGCCGGCCAGTTCGGAAAGCAGGCGGTGCACCTCGGCCTTGGTGCCGACGTCGATGCCGCGCGTGGGCTCGTCGACGATCAGCACCGAGGGGTCAGTCGACAGCCACTTGGCGAGGACGACCTTCTGCTGGTTGCCGCCGGAGAGCACGCCCACGGTGTCGCTGAGGCGCGCGTACTTCAGCTGCAGCCGGATCGCCCAGTCGGCGGCCCGGTCGCGTTCGACCTTCCGGGAGATGATCGGCCCGCGGCGCAGCGACCGCAGCTGCGTCAGGCCGATGTTCCGCTCGATCGAGCCGTCCATGACGAGCCCCTGCTGGCGCCGGTCCTCCGGGACCAGCGCGATCCCGGCGGACATCGCTGCGGTGGGGCTCCCGGCCGGCAGCTTCGCGGCGGCGACCTCGACCCCGCCCGCGTCGTACCGGTCGACCCCGAAGATCGCGCGGGCGACCTCGCTGCGCCCGGCGCCGACGAGGCCGGCCAGTGCGACGATCTCCCCGGCGCGCACCTCGAAGGACACGTCGGTGAAGACGCCCTCGCGAGTCAGCCGGGAGACCTTGAGCACCGTCTCGCCCGGCGTCGTCTCCTGCTTGGGATACAGCGTGTCGAGCTCGCGGCCGACCATGCGCTGCACGAGGTCGTCGGGGGTGAGCCCGTCCAGCTCCTCGGTGGAGATGTAGCGGCCGTCGCGCAGGGTCGTCACCCGCTGGCAGAGGTCGAAGATCTCCTCGAGCCGGTGGGAGATGAACAGCAGCGCGCAGCCCTGCTCCTGGAGGGTGCGGGCGACGGCGAACAGCCGCGCGACCTCGTTTCCGGACAGTGCCGCCGTCGGCTCGTCCATGATGAGGACGCGGGCGTCCCGCGAGATCGCCTTGGCGATCTCCACGAGCTGCTGGTCGGCGATGGACAGACCCCGCGCGGGGCGGTCCGGGTCGAGCGCGACGCCCAGCCGCTCGAACAGTTTCGCGGTCTCCGCCCGGAGGGCGCGGCGGTCGATGCGGCCGAAGCGTGCGCGTGGCTGGCGGCCCATGAAGATGTTCTCCGCGACCGACAGGTCGGGGAAGAGCGTGGGCTCCTGGTAGATCACGGCGACGCCCGCGTGCTGCGCGTCGCCGGGTCCGTGGAACTCGTGGGGGCGGCCGTCCAGCAGCACCCCGCCCTCGTCGGGCCGGTGGACCCCCGCCAGAATCTTGACCAGCGTGGACTTGCCCGCCCCGTTCTCGCCGGCGAGCGCGTGGATCTCTCCGCCCCGCAGCTCCAGGGAGACGTCCTGCAGAGCCCGCACCGCGCCGAACGCCTTGCTGACGCTCGCCAAGGCGAGGATCGGAGGCGACTCGCTCATGCTTCCTCCGGAAGTGAACGGAATAAAAACGTTTTAACGCGATTGACCCGGGACGCTAGGTCTGTGAGCGCGGTCACGTCAATAGTGAGTTTCGGCCGACTCCCCGCTGACGACGATCAATATGCACGATGACCTGCGAAGATATAGCTGAGATAACGACCCGGTCACCGCGATGTCTCGCTGGCGGCCCTCCGCAGGGCTTGTTGACACGTTTTAATTCAGTCGTCACAGTGAACGGCATCACACTCTGGGAAGAGGTACCGGCGTTGGGGACCGTGGGGATCAAGGAGGTCGCGCGGCGCGCGGGCGTGTCGCCGGGCACGGTCTCGAACGTGCTGAACCGGCCCGAACGCGTCGCCGCGGCGACGCGCGCCCGGGTCGAGGAGGCCATCCGTGAGATGGGCTTCGTCCGCAACGGCTCGGCCGCGACCCTGCGCGCCGGGCAGAGCCGGGCCATCGGCCTGGTCGTGCTCGACGTCGGCAACCCCTTCTTCGTCGCGGTGGCGCGCGGGGTCGAGGACGTCGTCAGCGATCGGGACCACGCGGTCATCCTGTGCAACTCCGGCGAGTCGCCCGAGCGTGAGGCCCGTAACCTCCGGGTTCTGGCCGAGCAGCGGGTCCGCGGGCTCCTGATCACACCGACCGACGAGGACCTGTCCCGCCTGGATCTGCTGCGGGAGCGCGGGGTCGCGGTCGTCCTGGTCGACCACTTCGCGACAGGGGACGTGTGCTCGGTGGCCGTCGACGACGTCGCCGGCGGAAACCTGGCGGTCGCCCACCTCCTGGACCGGGGCGCGCGGCGGCTCGCGTACGTCACCGGCCCCCTGGCCATCCGGCAGTGCGCGGACCGGCGCAAGGGCGCCCGGCGGGCGCTGCGCGCGGCGGGGCTGCCGGCCCGCGCCCTCGAGGACATCGTCGTGCCGGAGATGAACGCGAACGGTGGCGGGCTCGCCGCCGAGAAGCTGCTGGCCGGCGACCTGCCCGACGCGATCTTCTGCGCGAACGACCTGCTCGCGCTCGGCGTGCTGCGCGCGCTGTCCCAGGCGGGAGTGCGCGTGCCGGACGACGTGGCGCTCATCGGCTACGACGACATCGAGTTCTCCTCTGCGGCCGCGGTCCCGCTGAGCTCGATCCGCCAGCCGACCTACCAGCTCGGCAAGATCGCCACCGAGCTCCTGCTGGACGAGTGCGACGACCCCGGAGGGCACGCGCACCAGCAGATCATGTTCCAGCCCGAACTCGTCGTCCGCGAATCGAGCCGCTGACATGCGGGAGTGCGGGCCGCTCGTCAGAGATTTCGTTAAAACGTTCCAATCGTTCGACGCGGTGGTCGTCCCGTCCGCGTCCTGCGCGGGCATGATCCGGGAGAACCACGCGCGCGTGGGCCGCGCCGGCCGACCATTGTGATCACGGACTGAGGAGCAAGCAGCCATGACCCCGCGTTCATTCGCCGCCGTGGACCTGGGCGCCTCGAGCGGGCGCGTGATGGTCGCCCGGGTGGGCGACGACGAGCTGACGCTCCGCGAGGCGCACCGCTTCCCGAACCGGCCCGTGCGCGCGGCCGGCACCCTCCACTGGGACGTCCTTGGCCTGTACGGGCAGGTGCTGGACGGGTTGCGGGCCACCGAGGGGATCACCTCGATCGGCGTGGACTCCTGGGCGGTCGACTACGGGCTACTCGACTCCGCCGGAGCCCTCATCGGCAATCCCGTCCACTACCGGGACGGCCGCACCGACGGCGTGATGGACAAGGTCGTCGCCGATCTCGGCGCGGAGGCGCTGTACGACGTCGGCGGCCTGCAGTTCCTGCCGTTCAACACGATCTACCAGCTGCTCTCCGGTCCCGTACCGGACCGGGCCCGCACGCTGCTGATGATCCCCGACCTGCTGGCGTACTGGCTGACGGGCGAGGCCGGCGCGGAGATGACCAACGCGTCGACGACCGGGCTGTACGACGTGCGCACCGGCGACTGGGCGCGGTCCTTCATCGAACGTCTCGGCCTGCCGCAGGCGATCTTCCCGCCGCTGCGCCGGCCCGGTGACGTCATCGGCACGCTGCGGCCGGACGTCGCGGCCGAGACCGGGCTGCCGGAGTCGACCCCGGTCACCGCGGTCGGATCGCACGACACCGCCTCCGCCGTCCTGGCCGTACCGGCCGAGCACGACCGCTTCGGCTACGTCTCCTGCGGCACCTGGTCGCTGGCCGGCATCGAGCTGGACGCGCCCGTGCTGACCGAGGAGAGCCGGGTCGCCGGGTTCACCAACGAGGTCGGTGTCGGCGGCACGATCCGCTACCTGCGCAACGTCATGGGGCTGTGGCTCCTCCAGGAGTCGCTGCGCGCCTGGCGGGCCGAGGCGTCGCTGCCCGCCCTGCTGGCCGCCGCCGCGGACGCCCCGCCGTTCGCCGCGCTCGTCGACCCGGGCGACCAGGCGTTCCTCCCGCCCGGCGACATGCCCGCGCGGATCACGGCGTACTGCGAGCGCACCGGCCAGCGGCCGCCGACGGGCCGGGCGGAGGTCGTCCGGTGCGTCCTGGAGAGCCTCGCGCTCGGGCACCGCGCCGCGATCCGGGACGCCGCCCGGCTGTCCGGGCGGTCCGTCGAGGTCGTGCACGTCGTCGGCGGCGGGGCGCGGGGCGCCCTGCTGTGCCAGCTGACCGCCGACGCCTGCGGTCTGCCCGTCGTCGCCGGGCCGGTGGAGGCGACCGCCATCGGCAACGCGCTCGCGCAGGCGCAGGCGCACGGCCTGGCCGCCCACCCGCGCGAGCTCGTGCGCCGGACCCAGGACCTCACCGTGTACCGGCCGCGCGGCGACGAGGCCGCCTGGGACCGCGCCGCCACGCGCATCGGCCTTTCGTGATCCACGATCATTCGCACCACGTACCAACGCGACGGATTCTCCGTCCCAGGACGTGAATCGCCCCCACCGGCGACCCCGCGAGACCGCCGTAACCCGGGCCACGAACCCACCTCTCCGCAGGTCAAGTGGATAGTGCCATTAGTAGATCTTTTCCTGATCCTTTTGGAGAATGGGGGTTTGTGAGCTTAAAGTCTGCTCCATGCGTTTTGCTACCCCCCTCGCCTTTTGCGCGCTATTGACGGTCGCTTGGGCTTCTCCCGCATACGCGATCACTAATGGCACCGACGACGGCAACGATCACCCGTCGGTCGGCGCGCTCCTCTCCGACAAGCCGTACGACGACGGCACCTTCGCTTACTGCACCGGCACGCTGATCTCGCCGACGGTCTTCCTCACCGCCGCCCACTGCGGGCACCACCGGCAGAAGACGGCGCAGGTCACCTTCTCCAGCCACTACCGGCACGGCGACGCCGTCTACACGGGCCGCTACATCCCGGACGAGCGGTACTCCTCCAAGGAGGACGCGTACGACATGGCCGTCGTCGTGTTCAACGCGCCGGTCGCCGGCATCAAGCCCGCGCGCCTGCCCGCGGCCGGCTTCCTCTCGCACCTCCGCGCCGAGGGAACCCTGCCGAACACCAAGTTCACCCCGGTCGGGTACGGATCGCTCAACCCGAGCAAGGGCGCGCACAAGACGAAGTTCGTCTACACCGACACCCGCAGCCGGACGACGATCTCCTACGACGGCCTCAGCCACATGTGGCTGAAGCTCTCCCTCAACCGGGGCGACGGCGGCACCTGCTACGGCGACTCGGGCGGTCCCAACTTCCTCGGCAACTCCGACCTGCTCGTCGCCACCACGATCAGCGGGGACGACGACGACTGCAAGGCCACGAACTACGACTACCGGCTGGACAGCGCGCCGGCCCGTAAGTTCCTCGCCCGGTTCGTCACGCTTCCCTAGAGGCTGTGGCGGTGAAGGTGCAGGGCAGGCGTTTGTAGCCGTTGATGAAGCCGGACAGCAGGCGGTCCGGCTCGCCGGCGGCGCGGATGTCCGGGACCCGCGTGAACAGCTCCCGGAGCATCACGGTGAGCTCCCGGCGGGCGAGGTTCGCGCCGAGGCAGAAGTGGGGACCCGGGCCGCCGAAGCCGAGGTGGGGGTTGGGATCCCGCGTGATGTCGAAGACGTCCGGGCGCTCGAACACCGTCTCGTCGCGGTTGGCCGCGTTGTAGAACAGCAGGACCTTGTCGCCGGCCTTGTAGGTGTGGCCGTTCATCTCGTGGTCGCGGGTGAGGTTGCGCCGCATGAAGATCACGGGCGTGGAGTAGCGCACGATCTCCTCGACGGCTCCGCCGATCCGGCCCTCGAAGTCCTCCAGGAGCAGGGCCCGCTGGTCGGGGAAGTCGGTGAACAGCTTCAGCGCGTGGCTGAGGGCGGTTCGCGTGGTCTCGTTGCCCGCCACGACGAGCAGCAGGAAGAACGATCCGAGCTCGCGGGTGGTCAGGTGCTCGCCGTCGACGTTGGCGTTGACCAGGGCCGA
This sequence comes from Actinoallomurus purpureus, assembly GCF_024055795.1. GTDB lineage: Bacteria > Actinomycetota > Actinomycetes > Streptosporangiales > Streptosporangiaceae > Actinoallomurus > Actinoallomurus purpureus. Next base: position 98,774 of record NZ_JAMXMY010000022.1, read on the forward strand.
GGTCAGGTCGCCGGTCGGGTTCTTGACCCGCTCCCGGCCCAGGCCGGTGGCGAGCCGGTGCAGGTCGCGCGCCGCCCAGATGATTTTGAAGAGCGCGCGGCCCGTGGAGAGGCGGCTCACCTGCCCCGGCGTGATGCCGGTGTACTCCGGGTCCGAGTTGCCGAGGATGACGTTCGTGCGCTGGATGACCCGGGGGTAGTACCGCTCGGGGATGCCGAGCATGTCGCAGATGACCTCGACGGGCAGGCGTACGGCGACCTTCGCGACGAAGTCTCCTGGGCCCGTCTCGATCAGTTCGTCGACGATGCGCGCGGCACGCCGCCGGATGTCGTCCTCGGTCTTGGCGAGCATCTTGGGCGTGAAGGCGCGGGACACGATCCGGCGGATCTTGGCATGCCGCGGGTCGTCCATGTTGATCAGTGAGCCGAAGAACCGCTCCATGTACCCGGGGAAGTCCGGGATGCTGGTCGCGCTCGGCTCACTGCTGAAGACGTCCGGGTGACGGCTCGCCTCGGAGACGTCCGCGTGCCGGACGAGCGCATGGAAGCCCTTTCCCGACCGTACGAACGGGACGGGGACCTCGGGGAAGAACGCCGGATGCTCCCGCGCCCGAAGTTCCGCGAAGGCGGCCTCCCGCTCCGCGACGGGCAGCGCCCAGAACTCCAGCGCGGCAGGACCGAACGTCGATGGAGCCGGGCCGGACCGGATCGTCATCACGCCACCGCCTTCCGGATCGACCTCCATGCTCAGGTAAGTGAGCGGTTACGGTCAAGTGGCGGGTCGGACGAGATCGATTCGGGCGCGCCATCGCCGAATAGACCGACCGGCGACCTGCGGTGCTGATGGACTCGTGACGATATGCGCCGGCAGCGGATCGGCCGGTCGTAGGGCGATCGGCGGCGAGGCTTTTCAACGACGGAGTCCGCCGCGACGGCCGGAGCGAGACCCGGCGTACCGCCTGAATGTCGCCGACGGGCGAAGGCCTCTCGTTCCGCGGTGTACCCTCAGGCGGCAAAATTCCCGTGTGGCGGGACAGCGCAGAACGAGGGCAGCCACCCCGGACGAAAAAACGCCCGAATTCCGCCTCGGTGAGGCCTTTCACCGACCACCTTCCGAGGGCACGCTCGGAAGTGGCCACGCCCTCCTCGACGCCTGGGGTGCGTGACGCGTGAAACCGCGCAGACGTCGGCCGTGGCATACGGGACCGGAGCGCCGGGGGGTCGGAGGGCTCATCAGGTCCCCTCGCGCAGCTTGACGACAGTGAGGAGGAACACCGAGTCCTCGAGCGCCTCGACGCTGTGCCGGGCGTCCGGCACGGCGATCAGGTCACCGGTCCGGCCCTCCCAGGAGTCGCCCCCGGCGACGAGCCGTACGCGGCCGCGCAGGACGTGCACGGTCGCCTCCCCCGGGCTGACGTGCTCGTCCATCGTCGTGTCGGCCGCCAGCGCGATGAGGGTCTGCCGCAGCGCGTGCTCGTGGCCTCCGTAGACGGTGGTGGCGCTGCGGCCGGCCGTGTCGCTCAGGGCCTTGTCGAGCTGCTCACGGGCCGATGCTTCCAGTGACAGTTTCCGCATGTCCTCCATCTACCGCAGCGGCGGCGAAAGATTCATCATCCCTGCGACCCGTCGGGATCCGTCCGCAGTCCGTCGAGGAAGAGGCCGACGTAGTAGTCGCCCACGCTTCCGGCGTCGAGCGGTCCGTCGGGGTGCCACCAGGTGCTGATCTGGTGCACCGCGCCGAAGAAGAAGTTGACCGCCAGGTCCGCGGGAACCCCGGCGCGGAACGTCCCCTCCCGCTGGCCCTCCTCCACCAGCGTGCGGAAGGTCTCGTGGTAGCGGCGTCGCTCCGCGCGTACCGCCTTCTGCTTCTCGACCGGCAGCAGGTGCATGGAGCGGAAGAAGACCGTCACCTCGTCCAGGTGGGCGAGGCTCGTCTCGATCACGTCGATGGCGGCGGCGCGCAGGCGCTCCTCCGCCGGGCCCGCTCCGGCCGCGAAGAGCCGCAGGCGCTCGGTCTGCAGCGCCAGCAGGCGGTGGTAGATCTCGTACAGCAGATCGTCCTTGGCGGCGAAGTAGTGGTACATCGCGCCCTTGGTCACGCCGGCGGACTCGACGATCTCCTGGACGGAGGTGCCCTCGTAGCCGTTCTCGGCGAACAGCCGGGTGGCCACCGCCAGCAGTCGCTCCGGCAGTGGGCGCTCGCCGCCGGGAGCCATCATCTCGCCCGGTAGGCGGCGAGCTCACGGCGGGCGATCGACCGCCTGTGCACCTCGTCGGGACCGTCGGCCAGGTGCAGGGTCCGCACACCGGCCCACAGCTCCGCGAGCGGGTAGTCCTGCGAGACGCCGGCGCCGCCGTGGGCCTGGATCGCCCGGTCGATCACCCAGCCCGCCATCTCCGGCACCGCCGCCTTGATCGCCGAGATCTCCACGCGGGCGCCCTTGTTGCCGGCGGTGTCCATGAGCCAGGCGGTCTTGAGGACCAGCAGACGGGCCTGCTCGATCCGGATGCGCGCCTCGGCGATCCAGTCCTGCACGACGCCCTGGTCGGCGATGGGGCCGCCGAAGGCGACCCGGGACACGGCCCGCTCGCACATGAGCTCCAGGGCGCGCTCGGCCATGCCGATGGCGCGCATGCAGTGGTGGATCCGCCCGGGGCCCAGGCGCTCCTGCGCGATGCGGAAGCCCTCGCCCTCACCGAGCAGGATGCCCGCCGCGGGGACGCGGACGTCCTCGAAGTCGATCTCGGCGTGACCGCCGTGCGTGCCGTCGTCGTACCCGAACACGTTCAGGCCGCGCTTGAGGGTGACGCCGGGGGTGTCCTTCGGCACGAGCACCATGCTCTGCCGCCGGTACGGCGGGGCGTCCGGGTCGGTCACGCCCATCACGATCAGGATCTCGCACTCCGGGCTGAGGGCTCCGGACGACCACCACTTGCGGCCGTTGAGGACGTAGGTGTCGCCCTCCCGCTCGATGCGCAGGGAGATGTTGGTGGCGTCGGAGGACGCGACGGCCGGCTCGGTCATGCAGAAGGCCGAGCGGATCGCGCCGTCCAGCAGCGGCACCAGCCACCGCTCCTTCTGCTCCGGGGTGCCGAACAGGGCGAGGATCTCCATGTTCCCGGTGTCGGGGGCCGCGCAGTTGAGAGCGACCGGCGCGATCTTCGGGGACCGGCCGGTGATCTCGGCGAGTGGCGCGTACTGCAGGTTGGTCAGCCCGGCGCCGTGCTCCTTGTCGGGCAGGAAGAGGTTCCACAGGCCGTGCCTGCGCGCCTCGGTCTTGAGCCCCTCGATGACCGGGGGCGTGGCCCACGTGCCGGCGAGCTCGGCGGCCTGTGCCGCGTAGACGGGCTCGGCGGGCTGGACGTGGGCGTCCATGAAATCGAGCAGCCGGTCGCGGTACTCGGTGGTGGTCTGGTCGAATGCGAAGTCCATCGCGGTCCCCTCGCGAACGCGGCCCGCAGGCCGCCCGTTGCCCGGATCCCAGCATACCGACTGGTCGGTATGACGACCGTAGGCAGACTCCGCCCGGCACGTCAACGTCCGCCGCGAAACGACGCAACCGGGCCCCCGCCGTCGCGGCGCGGGCCCGGCGTCGCTCACTGGTGGAGACCGTGCCCGGTCTCCTCGTCTCCGTGGTCCACGTCGAGCCCCACGACGGAGGTGCACCGGCGGCAGAGCCACTCGGCGACGACGGACTCGGTGTCCATGTCACGGGTACGGTAGGGCTTCGAGATCTTTCTACGGCGCATTCCGTGACCACACGTCGAATGCACCAAAAGACCACAATTCGGGCACGGCCAGACATCGTCACCCGGGCGTTCACACCCGGGACACACAGGCCCATCATGATCGGAATGTACGGCGATCGACGCCAGTTCGGCGCGCCAGTCGCGTTCTAGATCAAGGTATTCGTCACTGGGCCAATGATGATCGGCCAGCCAGGCGAGATATTCCTCGTCTCCCGGAGGCAGGACGGCGGTCATCGACTCGGGGTACCCGTTCGGATCAGGGTCGGGCTCGGACGTCACGGACCGGCGACGGCCCCTCACGGCGAGGGTCAGGGACAGGAGGACCAGCAGGGGGATCCAGAGGAAGACGTTCACATTCCCACATCCGCGGAGGCACTCATGGCGGCGGTCACATGGCGGGGCGGCAGCGTGCGGGGGAACACCGCTGTACCCACGGTGGCGTCCTTTCATGAGTCGCTGTCGGGGGGCGCAAGCGATCATGCATGCGGGCCATAAAACGGTAGAACAGTACCGAATCCTGCTCGGCCATGGAAATCGATCAAACAATTTTGATCGTCACGACGGCGATGTTCAAATAGTGAATCTTCAGAAGAAGGTGCGGACCAGATCCACCACCACCGGCCGGTCCGCCTCGGCGTCGTCGACGACCGGGATGAGCGCCCACTTGTCGAACGCCGTGCAGGGATGGGAGAGGCCCAGACGGACGACGTCGCCCACGGACACGCCGGCGTCCCGGAGGAACGCGTGCTGGTCGTTCATGGCGCTGACGTGGGCCCCGCCGGGAAGCGGCCCGCGGCACCGCACGAGCTGCGGCTCCGGCAGACCCTCGTCGTAGGGGAAGTCGCGCTTACCCCCGTCCAGCAGGGCCAGCGCCGGCTCCGGACGCGAGACGACCCGCGCCCACCCGTGCATCGCACTGCGCAGCGGCACCGCTGCCCCGTCGCGGGCGAAGGGCGAGATGCCGCGGTAGAACCCGTCGTCGTGGATCAGGTACGCCCCGGACCGCACCACGACGCGGGTGCCGGCGTCCGACGCGGGGGCGAGAACGCGGGCCACCGCGTCGAAGTAGGCACTCCCACCGGCCGTGATCACGGCGTCGCCGGTCTCATCCGCCGCGTCGAGCAGCCCGCGGTCCCGGATCCGGTCGTGCAGCGCCAGCAGGTCGCGCAGGTAGGCCTCGACCGCGGCCACGGACTCCGGGGCGGCGTCGTGGGCGAGCGCGCCCTCGTAGCCGCTGACGCCGACGAGCCGGAGGCGGCCCGCCGACACGACGGCGTCCGCGACGGTCAGCGCCTCGTCGAGAGTACGGGCGCCGGTACGGCCGCCCACGCGGCCGAGCTCGACGCACACGTCGATGGGACGCGCCCCCGGCAGGCCCGGGCCGCCGCCGAGCGCCTCCTCGATCAGCTCGACGGCACGGACGGAGTCGACCCAGCAGGTGAGGGAGAAGTCCGGGTCACGGTCGAGCTCGGCGGCGATCCAGCGCAGCCCCGCCGGATCCAGAACGGTGTTGGCGAGGTGGACGCGCCGGACGCCGAAGGCGCGGGCGACCCTGACCTGCGGGAGGTTCGCGAGGGTGATGGCACGGGCCCCGGCCGCCAGCTGCCGCTCCCACAGGGCCGGGGCCATCGTGGTCTTCCCGTGCGGCGCCAGGTCCACGCCCACCGCCGCGCACCACCCGGCCATCGTCCGCAGGTTGTGCGCCAGCGCGCTCTCGTCCAGCGTGAGCAACGGCGTGCCGAAGTCCTCCAGCGAGGGCCCGCCCGCCACGAAGCCGGCGACCGTGGTCCCCCACGCCGAGGCGGGGACGGCCTTGAATCGCCAGTCCAGACGCTCGGCCGCGAGCTCGGCGACCCGTTCGGAGTCGATCCCGCCGGAGGACACGCGGGTCTCGGTCTGATCCATCGTCATCTCCTGCCTTCCGGGCGCACCGCGCCCAACGGCGCCCGGCCGCCGGGCGGGCGTCCCGGCGGCCCGCGCAGTCAGCCCACGACCGCCTGTGCGTCGATCTCGACGAGCATCGCCTCGTTCGGCAGCTCGACGAAGACCGTGGTCCGGCACGGCTTCACGCCGTCCTTCACGTGCTCCTCGATGAACGCGGCGTACTCCTCGTTCATCGGCGCGAAGTGGGCGCGTTCGGTGAGGTAGACGCGGAACATCACGACGTCCTCGACGGAGGCTCCGCCCGCCTCCAGGACGGCGCGGACGTTCTCCAGCGTACGGCGGGTCTGCGCCTTGACGTCCCCGGGATGGAGGTACTCCCCCGTCACCGGGTCCTGCGGGCCCTGGCCGGACACCTGAAGGATCGGGCCCTTGCGCACGCCCTGGGAGAACACCCAGGCCGGCGCGGGCGCCCCGTCGGTGCGGATCTCGGTCTTCCGGTCGCTCATGCGCTGACTCCTCGCTCTGTTCGATGACGCTCGTGTGGAGCGTTCCATCATGGCCGGTCACCGCAGCGCGGGTCTCCCCTCCCCGGCTGAGCGCGTGCCTAACCGGCGTGCGAATGCCGGCCGACGAGTCGCAACGCGTGCTCGACGATGGACACGAGGACCAGTTTCGCCGACTCGCGGCGCCGCACGTCGCACAGGACGATCGGCACGTCCGGGCCGACGTCGAGGGCCGCGCGGACCCGGTGCACGTCGTACCGCGGCGCGCTGTCGAAGCAGTTGACCGCCACGACGAACGGCGTGCCGCGCTGCTCGAAGTAGTCGATCGCCGCGAAGCTGTCGGACAGCCGCCGGGTGTCGGCGACGACCACCGCGCCGACCGCGCCTTGGGCGAGTTCGTCCCACATGAACCAGAAGCGCCGCTGGCCCGGGGTCCCGAACAGGTACAGCGCCACGCCGTTCCGGAAGGTGATGCGCCCGAAGTCCATGGCCACCGTCGTGGTGTCCTTGGTCTCCACTCCGAAGGTGTCGTCGACTTCCGTCCCCACGCTCGTGAGGGTCTCTTCGGTGCGCAGTGGCCGGATCTCGCTGACCGTGCCGACCAGCGTGGTCTTGCCCGCCCCGAACCCTCCGGCGATGAGGATCTTGATCGCCAGCGGCGAGTCCTCGACGGCGACGGCCGGCTCAAAGTGTGTATAGCTCATTCAGCACTATCCTGAGTATCCGTTCGTCGTGCACGTACGCACGCGTCTGCGGAGGCCGCACGCTGATCAGGCCCCAGTATTGAAGATCTCCTAGCAGGACACGGACGACGCCGAGGGGAAGCTCCAGCTCGGACGCGAGATCGGCGACCGTCATCGGCCGCCGGCAGAGGCTGAGGAGCCGCAGGTGCTCCGGGTCCAGCCACCGCCGGTCCGAGCGCGCCGGCACCTTGCCGACGATGACCGCCAGTAGGTCCAGCGTCTCCCCGTACGACCGGGTCCGGCCACGGCTCACCGCGTACGGGCGGACGATCGGGCCCGCCGAGTCGTCGAACCACCGGCGCTTGGGCGCGGTCACGGAGGATCACGCTCCCCCCGGTGTTCCATCCGGCCGGCCGGCCGACCGCGTGGACGTGGCCAGATGGCGACGGACGCGTTTGACCAGCCGTGCCATCTCGTACGCGATCAGTCCGATGTTGGCGTCGCCCTCGCTGACGACCGCGAGGCACGTGCCGTCGCCCGCCGCCACCACGAACAGGAACGCCTTCTCCAGCTCGATCACCGTCTGGCGGATGTCCCCTCCCTCGACGCGCTCGCTGACCGTACGCGCCAGTCCGTGGCACCCGGCCGCCAGCGCCGCGAACCGCTCGGCCTCCGACGTTTCCATCCCTCGCGACGTGCCCATCGGCAGGCCGTCGCCGGTAAGGATCATCGCCTGACGTACGCGAGCAATGCGCCCGACGAGATCGTCGAGCAACCAGTTCAGCTCACCGGTCGTGTCCAGCATCCGCCCCTCACCTTCGCGGCTATTCGTCGAGGTCCGGGGCTTGGCGGCCGCGCTGCCAGCCCCGTTGAAGCGATGCCATCAGCGACCGGGTCTCCTCCGGCGGACGAGTGGTGGCCGAGTCGTCGCCGGCCGCCGGTTCCGGCCGGGCCGACTCGTCGCGAAGCTGCGGGGCCATGTTCGCCTGGCGGACGCGCCTCGGCAGTTCGGGGGCGTCGTCGTCGGTCCAGCCCTCGTACGGCGTCTGGATGTCCTCACCCGCCCAGCCTGAGGCGGCCCAGTCCGGGGCGGTCCAGGCGGTCTGGATGGTCTGGGCGGTCTGGTCGGCGTGCCAGGTCCGGTCGTCCTGCCACGTCTGGTCGTCCTGCCACTGCGGGGCGTCCGCCCACTCGCCGCCGCCCACCGGAGCGGCGATCTCACGCGGCGCGGACAGGGACGGCGGAAGCGGATCGGAGGCCTCCACCTGCACGGCGGAATGCCAGGCCTGATCGGCGATGGGCTCGTCGGACCAGGTGTTCTCGTACTCGAACCCGGCGTCACCGGCGACGAGCTCCGGCGGGACCAGTACGACCGCCCGGACACCGCCGTAGGGCGACCTGCCGAGCGTGACGCGTATCCCCTGCCGGGCGGCGAGCCTGCCGACGATGAACAGGCCGAGCCGATCGCTGTCGAGCAGGTCGAACTCCGGAGGGTTCGACACCCGCTCGTTGGCCTCGGCGAGTTCCTCGTCGTCCAGCCCGATGCCGCGGTCCTCGATCTCGATGGCGTAGCCGTGGGCCACGAGCTCACCGCGAACCTGTACCTGCGTCGTGGGCGGCGAGAACGCCGTGGCGTTCTCCATCAGCTCGGCCAGCAGGTGCGTCGTGTCGGCGACGATGGCGCCGTCGAGCGCCGCCGGCGTGGCGGCCTCCACCGTCACGCGGGTGTAGTCCTCGACCTCGGCGATCGCCGCCCGCAGGATGTCGCGGATGCCCACCGGGTTGTGCCAGCCGCGGGCGGGCGCCGCGCCCGACAGGATCGCCAGGCCCTCGGCGTGGCGGCGCATGCGCGTGGTGAGGTGGTCGAGGGCGAACAGGTCGTCGAGGACGTCCGGGTCGCGGGCCTGCTTCTCCATCGTGTCGAGCATCGCGAGCTGGCGGTGCAGCAGTGACTGGTTGCGCCACGCCAGGTTGAGGAAGACCTGGTTGATCCCTTTCCTCAGCCGCGCCTCGCCCACCGCGGCCTCGACGGCGGTCCGTTGCAGGGTGCCCAGGGCGTCCGCGACGCGGGAGACCTCCTTGCTGCTGCCGACCTTCACCGGAGGACTCTCGGCCTCGACGTCGACCTCCTCGCCACCGCGCAGCCGCTTGATGACCTGCGGCAGGCGGACCTCGGCGAGGTCGAGGGCGGCCCGCTGCAGGCCGGACATCTCCCGCGCCAGCGTACGGCCGAACAGGACCGACACCGTGATCGACAGCGCCAGGGCGACCAGCCCGATCCCCGCGGTCAGGTAGAGGAACAGGACGATCCGGTCGCCGATCGGCTTGGCCTCGGTGGTCAGCGCCGTACCGGTGCCGATGGTGGCCTGTGCCCACGAGCCCATCAGAGGCTCGACGGTGGCCGGCCAGGAGGCGGTCTCCGCCGGCAGCCGGCCGCCGGGGCGCGTCCCGATGATCGCATCCTCGAGCGCGCGGAAGGCGGTGAAGCTCGCCGAGCCGGCCACGTTGTCCCACGGGGCGCGCAGGGAGGGCTTCAGCTGCGCGCGCGCCGAGTCGAAGAGGTAGCGCTCGTTGTACGCGCTCTGCGCGAACATGGCGTACGCCGGGGCCGAGATCCGGTGGCCCCTGCTCACGAGCGCCGAGGTGACCACGGCGTCCTCGCGCATCACCAGCTCGCGCGCCATGGCCGAGGAGACCAGCGCCGAGCCCTGCTGGTAGATCTCGGAGTCGTTGATCACGATCATGGTGCTGAACACCCGGATCACGGACTCGATCAGGGTGTTGTAGTCACCGATCGCGCGCAGGGGGTCCACCGAGCCGGCGTCGATCCGCCCGCGCAGGGTGGCGAGCCCGTCGAGCTGCTCCCACAGCTCATTGAGCCGCTGGTGCGTCGTCGGGCTGATGGAGCTGCGGGCGTCGCCCGACAGCGCCGACCCGCGGAACGCCGCCTGCGCGGCGTCGGCGGCGGCCCGGCCCGCGGCGACGTCCTGCCCGCCCTCCCTGCCCTTCGTGCTCAGCAGGACGGCCGACGCCCCGCGTTCGCGTTGCAGCATGGCCGCGAGGTTCGCACCCGGCAGGGCGACCTTCTCGTACGCGGTCGACGCCTCGTACTTGCCGATGGCGTCGCGCGAGGCGAGGAACGCGGCGAACCCCCACACCCCGGCAAGGCAGATGAGGGGTACGAGGACCAGCACCAACAGCCTCGTCCGCAGGGACCACCTGCCGGAACGCTTGGGGGAACGCATGAGGCCACCGTCTCCGTGGGCATTTCTGAAACATATTCAAGATCCCTAAGGGCTCAAATGGCACCACAGATCCCGCACGGGTGGCAATAGCCCCCCTGGGCCATCCCGGTACCCCTCTCTTCGGCCCCCGTGACCTCGCCGGAACCGTCTGTGACGGGTGTGACGGCGACGGCAACCTTTCTCCGCCCCCGGGCGACTGGAAGGGCGCACCGGTCCGCCGAGGTCGCCGCCCGGCCGCGGCGGAGTCGCGTTCCGCCGCCCGCCCCCTGCCCCCGCGGGGGCGGGCGGTCCTTGCGGCGATTTCCCGGACCGCGGCCGACGCGGCCGACGCGGCCGCTAAGGTCCTCGAAGATCAAGATCGTCGGGGGCACCGATGAGGAGGAAACGTATGACACGCGTGTTCCGGCGTGACGGCATCGTCGCGCTCGCGGCCTTGGCCGCTCTCGCGACGTCCTGTTCGTCCGGTCACCCGGCCGGCGCCACCGCCGAACACGACCGTGGCACCGGCACCTCCGCCGGGGTCTCGGCCGCCGGTAACCCGCTCACGTCGACCAAGGGCTTCTACGTCGACCCGGGTTCCAATCCGGCGGCATGGGTCAACGGCCACCGCGGGGACGCGCGCGCGGCGCGCATCAAGGCCTCCATCGCCTCCCGGCCGATGGCGCGGTGGTTCGGCAACTGGAGCGGCGACATCACCAAGGCCGTGTCCGGTTACACCGCGGCGGCCAAGTCCAAGGGCAAGCTGCCGATCCTGGTCGCCTACAACGTTCCGGGACGTGACTGCGGCGGGCAGTCCTCGGGCGGCGCCGGGAGCGCGGCGGCGTACCGGACGTGGATCTCGAAGTTCGCCGCGGGCATCGGCAAGCGGCCCGCCGTCGTGGTCATCGAGCCGGACGCCGTGGCGCAGGTCGACTGCCTGCCGAACGACGGCGAGCGCAAGACGCGCCTGGCGCTGCTGAGCTACGCGGCCGGCCAGTTCAAGGCGAAGGCGCCGAACACCTGGGCCTACCTCGACGCCGGCAACGCCAAGTGGATCCCGGCGGCGACGATGGCGCAGCGGCTGCGGTCCGCGGGAGTCGGCAGCGCACGCGGGTTCGCGGTCAACGTCTCCAACTACTACACGACCGCCCAGTCGGTCGCGTACGCCAAGGCCGTGAACACGGCGCTCAAGGCGAAGTACGGCTACACGCGCCACTTCGTCGTCGACACCAGCCGCAACGGCAAGGGCGCGAAGAACGGCGAGTGGTGCAACCCGGCGGGCCGCAAGCTCGGCACGCCGTCCCGCTCGGGCGGCGGCGCGGACCTGCTGCTGTGGGTCAAGGTCCCCGGTGACTCCGACGGGTCCTGCGGGATCGGCAACGGCATCCCGGCGGGCCAGTTCAGCCCGAACCTCGCCATGCGGCTCATCAACGGCACCTGAGCAGCCCGAAGGCCGTGTTGACTTTGGGGTTATCGCCGTTTGCCGGGGGCCCGGAAGGGCGATTTTCCCAAAGTCAACGGCTCGGGCGAACCCGGCCGTGGCACACGCCCGCGGCCGGGAGCGGCCAGCGTGGGACGGGGGGCATCGGCCCGGATTACGGGACATGACGGCGCTGCGTGAGAAAGACTTCACACAGCGGCAGATCGGCCGGGTCGCTCCGGTCGGCGCCGTTCCGCGTCGATGCCATCGCCCGCGCCGGTCGCGGGCGCGAGCCCTGTCAGGAGACCGTCCATGACCACCCGCCCCCCGTGGTCCACCTGCCGGAGCCGCAGCGTGCGCGGCTCCGTCCTCGCCGCCGTCGTCGTCTTAGGAGTCGTCCTCCCGGGCGGGTCCTCCGCCCTCGCCGCGCCGGGCGACGGCTATCTCCGGCTCGCGCACCTGTCACCGGACACGCCCGCCGTCGACGTCTACCTGTACGCCGCGGGGCGGAGCACTCCGCGCCTGGTGCTGAAACACGTGGGCTACGGCACGCTCTCGCCGTACCAGCGGCTCAGGAGCGGCGCCTACACGGTCGCGATGCGCCCCGCCGACGCGGCCGCGTCCAGCCCGCCGGTGTTGTCGGCCAGCGTCCGCGTCCACGCGCGGGAGGCCTACACGGTCGCCGGCCTCGGCCCGTACAAGGGGATCCGGCTCAGGGTCCTGGAGGACGCCCTCACCGTGCCGGCCGGCCGCGCGGCGCTGCGCGTCGTCCAGGCGTCGCTCAAGCGGCCGGCGGTGCGCGTCACCGCCGATGGCCGCACGCTCGCCGGCGACCTCCGGTTTCCCACCGTCACCGCGTACCGCTCGATACGGGCGGGCGCGACCACGGTACGCGTCACGGGCGGGACCGGGGCCCCCGTGACGGCGCGGCTGACGTTTCCGCCCGGGTCCGTCCACACGCTCGTGGTGCTCGACGGGGCGTCGGGGCCCCGGCTGCTCGACCTGCGCGACGCCGCGACGCCTCGCCGGACACCGCGCGGCGGCGTCGACACCGGGCTCGGCGGGCTGGCCGGTCCGGTTCCCCCGCCGCGGTGGGCGGCCTCCGCCCGGCTGATCCCGCTGCCCGTGACGCCGCCAGCCGGCCGACCCGCCCACCGGACGGAGGCGTACGCCGACCCGGTGGCGCTGCGCATTCCCGCCATCGGCGTGCGGACCGCCCTGGAGCGGCTCTCGACGGACGCACACGGGCGGCTCCGTCCGCCTCGCGACCCCGCCCGCGCCGGGTGGTTCGGCGACGGCATCCGGCCCGGGGCCGCCGGGCCGGCCGTGATCGCCGGACACGTCGACTCCCGTACGGGCCCGGCCGTCTTCACCGGCCTGGGGGCTCTGCGACCGGGCGCCCGGATCCTGGTGACCGACGCACGGGGCCGGGTGGCGGTCTTCACCGTCGACCGCGTGCGGTCCTACCCGAAGACGCGGTTCCCGAGCGAGGACGTCTACGGGGCGACCCCCGATCCGCAGCTGCGCCTCATCACCTGCGGCGGCGCGTTCGACCCGGCGTCCGGGCACTACCGGCGCGACCTGGTCGTGTACGCGAGCCTCACCCCGTGAGGCCGGGTGACCGCCGATCGCCGCCGGGGCGGTCGGCGGCCATCCGGGGACGAGAGACCGAAGGGCCCTACCTGACAGGGCCGGCCGGCGGTTATCGTCCTGCCATGCCGGAAGGCCGAGGGCGGCTGATCGCCGGGCAGTACCGCCTCATCGAGGAGATCGGCCGGGGCGGTTTCGCGGTGGTGTGGCGGGCCCGTGACGAACGCCTGCACCGTGACGTCGCCGCCAAACGACTGTTCCTCCCCGCGCACTTCACCGAGGAGCAACGCACCGAACAGCGCCGGCGGACCCTCCAGGAGGCGCGCTCGGCGGCCCGGCTCGACCATCACGGCGTCGTCACCGTTCACGACGTGGTGGAGGACGGCGACGATCCGTGGATCATCATGGAGTACGTCGATGGGCGGTCGCTGGGCGAGCTGGTACGCACGCACGGCCCGCTCCCTCCGGAGCGCGTGGCCGACATCGGCCTGCAGTTACTCGACGCCCTCCGCGCCGCGCACCGGGCGGGGGTGCTGCACCGCGACGTCAAGCCCGGCAACGTCCTCATCGCCGGTCGGCGCGTGGTGCTCGGGGACTTCGGGCTCGCGACCGTCGAGGGCGATCCGGGCCTCACTCGGTCCGACGTGGTCATGGGCGCCCCCGCCTACCTGGCCCCCGAGCGTGCCCGTGGCGAGCCCGCCGTCGCGGCCTCCGACCTGTGGTCGCTCGGCGCCACGATGTTCTACGCCGTCGAGGGCCGGCGGCCCTTCCCCGGGGCGAACCCGAACGCGATGCTGCACGCGATCCTGACCGGCGAGCCGGCGCCCGCAGCGCACGCCGGACCGCTCCGGCCCGTCCTGGACGGCCTGCTCCGCAAGAACCTCACCGAGCGCATCGGCGCCGCCACGGCCGCCGAGCTCCTCTCCGCCGTCGCCGACCCGGCACGACCCTCCGGGGGGCGCCTCGAGGGCTCGGACCCGCGCCGTGCCGTTCCCCGTCCGGCCGCAGCGGACGGGAAAGAGCGCGGCGGGACGCGGCCGTGGAACGCGTTCGCCGAGACGACCCGGCCGGGCCGCGCCACACCCGGCGCACGGCCCTGGCACGGGCGCCACCTCACCGTGCTGCTCGCCACTCCGGTGGTGGCCCTCGCGCTGGCCCTGGTGACCATCCCGGACCACACGGACGACGTCGCGCGGCGGCCGCAGCGGCCGTCCCGTCCGGCGAGCACCGCTCCGCGCCTCGTCGCCGCCCTGTCCGCCGGCCCGGGCGAGATCTACACCGTGGCCTTCAGCCCGGACGGGCGCACCCTCGCCACCGGAGGTGCGGACCACACCGTGCGCCTCTGGAACCTCACCGACCGGCGGCTGACGGCGACCCTCAACGGCCACGCGTACGACGTGTTCTCGGCGGCGTTCAGCCCGGACGGCCGGACCCTCGCCACCGCGGGATACGACGGCAAGGTGCTGCTGTGGAGCGGCGACGGGCGGACACGGCTCGCGACCCTGGACACGCGCGGCAACAGCGTCGGCGCCCTGAGCTTCAGCCCCGACGGCGGCATCCTCGCGAGCGCCGGCGACGCCGTACGCCTGTGGAGCGTCTCCGGCCGCCGCCTCGCCGACACGCTCCCCGTCCGTGGCGAGAGTATGTTCACCGCCGCGTTCGCGCCACGCGGCAGCACCCTGGCCACCGCCGGCACCTGGGCGATCCGGCTGTGGGACACCGCCCGTCCCGGCCGGCCGGTCACCGTGACCCGGCTCACCTCGCTGATCGTCGGCATGGCGTTCAGCCCGGACGGCCGGACCCTCGCGGCGGGCGGTTACGACGGACACGTCCGCCTGTGGGACGTCGCCACCCACCGGCTCGTGGCGTCCCTGCCCGGCCTGCCCGGCCGTGTCAACGGCGTGACGTTCAGCCCGGACGGCCGGACCCTCGCCTGTGCCGGGGGTGACACCGTGCTGCTGTGGAACACCGTGACGCGAAGACCCGCCGCCACCCTCACGACGCGGACGGGCGTCGTCGACACCGTCGCGTTCGCCCCCGACGGGAAGATGCTCGCGACGGGCGGTGACGACGCGACCGTACGCCTCTGGCGCGTCGCCTGAACGTGCCGCCGCCCAGAGCCCCCCCGCTCCGACAGGTCGTTGACATCAGGTGACGCCGGTTTTTAAGCTGTCCGGCATTTCGTACGGCGTTCGGAAGGTGGCTGTGATGGGGCGTGCGGTGCCCGCGGTGACTCGCGCCCTCGACATCCTCGAGCTCTTCCTCGACCGCCCCTCCCTCTCGGCGCCGGAGATCACCGAGCGCCTCGGGCTCCCGCGTACGACGGTCCACGAGCTGGTCACCACGCTCACCGAACGGGCCTACCTCATCCCGATGTCCGGCCAGCCGACGCGCTACCGCCTGGGCATGCGGCTGTTCCAGCTCGGCAGCGTCTTCGCCGATCAGCTCGACCTCGCCCACGAGGCACGGGAGGCCGCCCAGCGGGTCGCCGCCGATTGCGACGAGACGGTCCACGTGGCGATCCTCGACGGCACCCACGTCGTCTACATCGCCAAGGTGGACAGCACCCACCCCGTCCGGATGGTCTCCGCCGTGGGACGCCGCCTGCCGGCGCACTGCACCGGTGTCGGCAAGATGCTGCTATCCGGCCTGACGCCCCGGGCCCTCGACGCCGCGTACCCGCTCGACGGCGAGCCGACCGGGATGACGGACCGTAGCATCACCTCGCCCGTCCGGCTCCGGGACCACCTGGAGGAGGTCCGGCGCGCGGGCCTGTCGTACGACGAGTGCGAGTCGAACGACGCGGTGTTCTGCGTCGCCGCCCCCGTCTACGACCACACGGGCGAGATGGTCGCCGGGATGAGCATCTCGGCGCCGAGCATCCGCTGGGACGCGCGGCGCCGTGAGGAGTGGAGCGCCCTGATCCGCCGGGGCGCGGCAGCGCTCTCCCAGCGGCTCGGCCACCGTCCTCCCCCGAGCCCGGAGTCCACCCCGGCGCCCTGACGGACCGGGGCCGGGCGGCCGACCCGCCGACGGCAGGACCGTCGGCGCCCCGCCCCATCGCGAGTCCTCCGGCTCGCCGTATCTTGACGGTATTCGGATGAGCTGCCAACATGCCGATGTTTACGTAAACATTCCCTTCTCCGCCGGTCGTGAGGCGACCGGCCCCGGTGCGAGGAGTGACACGTGGTCAACGACCCATCGCCCCGGTGGTTGCGGTCGCCCGTCGACGGCGCCCGTCCCGGGCTGGCGTTCGGCGCCGACTACAACCCCGAGCAGTGGCCTCGGGAGGTCTGGCGGGAGGACGTGCGGGCGATGAACGCCGCCGGCGTCACCGTCGTCGCGTTGGCGATCTTCTCGTGGGCCCGCATCCAGCCCGCCGAGGACGAGTGGAACTTCGCCTGGCTCGACGAGGTCATGGACCTGCTGCACGAGCACGGCATCGCCGTGAACCTGGCCACCGCCACGGCCTCACCCCCGCCGTGGCTGACCACCGCGCGCCCCGACATCCTCCCGGTCGACCAGGAGGGGCGCACCCGGTGGCCGGGGGCGCGGCAGCACTGGCGGCCGACGTCCCCGGTCTTCCGCGAGCACGCGCTCGTTCTCGTACGGGCGATGGCGGAACGGTACAAGGATCACCCGGCCCTGGCCGCCTGGCACGTGTCGAACGAACTGGGCTGCCACAACATCTACGACTACTCCGACGACGCGGCGCGAGCCTTCCGCGCGTGGCTGCGGCGGCGGTACGGCACGCTCGACGCGCTGAACGCCGCCTGGGCGACGACGTTCTGGTCGCAGCACTACAGCGCCTGGGAGCAGATCCTCCCGCCCCGCCTGGCGGCCGCCTCCTCCTATCCGAACCCGGCCCAGCAGCTGGATTTCAAGCGGTTCTCCTCCGACGCGTTGAAGGATCACCTGCGCGCGGAACGTGACATCCTGCGCGAGCTGACGCCCGATGTCCCGGTGACGACGAACTTCATGGTCATGGACGGCATCAGCGGCATGGACTACGCCGACTGGGCCGCCGAGGTGGACTTCGTCTCCAACGACCACTACGTGGTGCCCGGGCCGCAGGCGCAGGACGACCTGTCGTTCTCGGCCAACCTCACCGGCAACCTGGCACCGGACCGGCCCTGGTACCTGATGGAGCACTCCACCAGCGCGGTGAACTGGCAGCCGGTCAACCTCGCCAAGCCGGACGGGGCCATGGCGCGCGACTCACTGACGCACGTCGCCCACGGCGCCGACGCGGTCTGCTTCTTTCAGTGGCGGCAGTCCGCGGGCGGTGCGGAGAAGTACCACTCGGCGATGCTGCCGCACGCCGGGGAGGACAGCGCGGTGTTCCGCGCGGTCTGCGACCTGGGCGCCGCGCTGCGAGACCTGGCCCCGGTGGCGGGTGCGCCGCGCAAGCCGGCGCGCGCGGCGATCCTGTTCGACTGGCAGTCCTGGTGGACCGCCGAGCTGGACTCCCATCCGTCGTCGCTGCTGCGCTACCGCCAGGAGGCGCTGGACTGGTACTCGGCGTTCCTGGCCGAAGGCGTACGGGCCGACGTCGTTCCGGCCGGACACGCGCTCGACGGCTACGACCTGGTGGTGGCCCCGATCCTCCATGTGGTGCCCGAGGCCCTGGCGCGGCGGCTGCGCGCGTACGTGAACGGCGGCGGGCATCTCGTCACCACGTACTTCTCCGGGATCGTGGACGAGAACGACCGGGTGTGGCTGGGCGGCTACCCGGGTGCGCTGCGCGACCTGCTGGGCATCCGGATCGAGGAGTTCGGGCCGTTGCCGGCCGACCAGACCGTGGAGCTCGAGGGCGGCTCCGTCGGCACACTGTGGACCGACCGGATCGACCTCACCGACCCCGCCGTCCAGGTGCTGGCCACGTACAAGTCCGGCGAGCAGGCGGGCCGGCCGGCGATCACACTCCGGCGTACGGCCGCGGGCTCGGCGGCGTACGTGTCGACCAGGCTCGGGCCCGAGGGGCTGCGGCCGGTGCTCGCCGGCCTGTTGGAGATCGGCGGCCTGCGCAGCGAACTTCCCGCGCGGTTCCGAGGGCGTGTCGAACTGGCGGTGCGCGCCACCGACGACGCGGAGTTCTGGTTCCTGATCAACCGGACCGCAGACGCCGTCGACCTCGGAGGCGTCGACGGACAGGTGCTGTACGGCGGTGACGACCAAGTGCTCGGACCCCGCGGGGTCCGCATCCTGCGCCGTCCCCGATGACCGATGGCCCCGTATCCGCCGGCGCTCGGCGGATACGGGGCCACCGGGTCACGTCCGGCCGACCGGCCGGGTCACTTGATCGTGAAGCCCTGCTGCTGCCCGTACTTGATCGACCCCTCCTGCCACGCCTTCAGGCCGTCCTGGAGCGTCGTGCCGCTGATGTAGGCCTTGCCGACGGTGTCGTTGAAGGTGCTGTTGGCGTAGACCTGGAAGGGCAGGTACGACCAACCCGGGGCGACGTTCTTCGCGGACTGCGCCAGGACCTCGTTGATCTTCTGTCCGCCGAAGTAGGCCGGTGCGGCGCCCAGGAAGTCCGGCGACTGCAGGGTGGCGGTGGTGGCGGGGAAGGCTCCGCCGTCCACCCGCAGCTTCACCCCGTCGTCGATGTCGGCGAACTTCAGGAAGCCGTAGGCCAGCTTCTTCTGCTGGCTGGCGGCGGTGACGGCCAGCGAGCTGCCGCCGTTCTCGGCGGTGGCCGTTCCGCCGGCCTGCCACTGGGGCATGGGGGCGACCCGCCACTTGCCCTTGCCGGCCTTCACCCCGGTCTCGAGGTTGGCCGGCATCCAGGCCCCGATGGTCAGGCTGGCGATGGTGCCGTCGCCGAGGCCCTTGAACCAGGCGTCGCTCCACGACTCGAACGGCGCGACCAGTTTCTTGCTGATGAGCTGCTGCCAGGCCGTGGTGAACTTCTGCGTTCCCGCGTCGCCGAAGTTGATGGCGACCTTGGTGCCGTCGACCTGGTAGGGCTTGCCGCCGGCCTGCCAGATCATGCTGGTCGTGAACCCGGCGTCCCCGACGTCGTTGGTGATGTACTTCTTGGGATCGGCCGCGTGCAGCTTCTCCGCCGCCTGGATGTACTCGTCCCAGGTGGTGGGCACGTTGATCTTGTACTTGTCGAAGACCTCTTTGTTGTAGAACAGCGCCATCGGGCCGGAGTCCATCGGCAGGCCGTAGATTCCCTTGCCCTCGTGCACCGAGTTCCACGGGCCTGGAGAGAACGTCCCGGTCAGTTTGTCGGCGCCGTAGCCGGTCAGGTCCGCCAGGGACTTGCCGAGCGCGAACTGCGGCAGCGCGAAGTACTCGATCTGCGCGACGTCCGGGATGCCGGACCCGGCGCTGATGGCGTTCTGCAGGGCGGTGTACTGGTCCTTGCTCGAACCGGCGTTGACCAGCTTGACCTTCACCTTCGGGTACTTGCTCTCGAACGCGGGGACGACCTGCTTGAGCGTCGGCTCCCACGCCCACACCGTGATGGAGCCGCCGGCGTTCAGCGCGGCCTGCACGTCGGCGTCGGAGACGGATGCGGACTTGCCGGACGTATCGGACTTGGAACCGCCTCCGGAGGAGCCGCAGCCTGACGCGCCGAGCGCAAGACTGGCGGCCATCGCGATTCCGGACAGGAGCAGACGGCGGCGACCGAATGTCATGAAGGACGTCCTTTCAACGAGGGCGATGAGGAGAGGCGGTCGGTCAGCCCTTGACGCTTCCCGCCGCAAGACCGGACTGCCAATACCGCTGGAGAAGCAGGAACGCGGCGATCAGCGGCAAGATCATGAGCAGCGAACCCGTGATGACCAGGTTGAAGACGGCCGCCGCGCCCGCGGTGTGGGCCTGCGCGTTCCACCTGTCCAGGCCGAGGGTGAGCGGATACCAGTCGGGGTTCTTGAGCATGATCAGCGGCAGGAAGTAGTTGTTCCAGGTCGCGACCACGGTGAAGAGCAGGACGGTGACGATCCCCGGGCCCAGCAGCGGCAGGGCCACGGAGAAGAACGTACGGAACTCGCCGGCGCCGTCCACCCGCGCCGACTCCAGCAGTTCGCGCGGGATCGCCTCGGTGGCGAACGTCCACATCAGGTAGAGGCCGAACGGCGAGACCAGCGACGGGATGATGATCGCCCACGGCGTGTCGGTCAGGCCCAGCCTGGCGAACATCAGGAAGGTCGGTACCGCCAGCGCGGTGGTGGGCACGGCGACTGCGCCGAGCACGACGACGAACACCAGGCGCTTGCCCGGGAAGGCGAACTTGGCCAGACCGTACCCGCCCAGCGTGGCCAGGACGGTCGCGCCTCCGGCGCCGACCACCACGTACAGCAGGGTGTTGAGCAGCCACCGGCCGAAGATCCCTCCGTCGTAGGTGAAGGTCTGCCGGATGTTGCTCCACAGCGCGAAGTCGCCGGAGAACCACAGGCCGAACGAGTGGAACAGGCCCTCCTGGCTCTTCGTCGCGTTGATCACCAGCCACAGGAGCGGGACCAGGCTGTAGAGCAGCACGATCGAGGTCATCGCGGTGAGCAGGGGACTGCGTCTGCGGCGGGGCGACGCCTGCCGCCGGACGATCAGCGGCCGTCGTCCGGGCCGGTCGGGCCGGGACCGGGTTCGCGGGGCCGTCGGTGTCGTGGTTCCGGTGGTGGCCATCGGTCAGACCGCCTTCCGTGCGCCGCGCACCTGCACGAGGTAGGCGATGACCATGGTGATCACGCCCATCACGATGGCCACGGTCGCCGAGTAGTTCTGCTGCTGCCCCGAGAACGACAGCTGATAGGCGTAGTAGTTGGGGGTGTAATACGTCGTGATCACGTTCAGCGCCAGGTGCTTGAGGATCGCCGGCTCGGTGAACAGCTGGAAGCTGCCGATGATCGAGAAGATCGTGGCGATGAGCAGCGCGCCCCGCAGTGCCGGGATCTTGATGGCCCACACGATCCGCAGCTGTCCCGCCCCGTCGATCTCGGCCGCCTCATAGAGCGAGGTCGGTATGACCTTGAGTGCCGAGTAGAAGATCAGCATGTTGTAGCCCGCGAACTCCCAGGTGACGATGTTGCCGATCGACGCCAGGAGCAGCCGGGCGGACAGCGGATCCGGCAGGGAGAGGCCGAAGGCGTCGTTGATGTCGCCGATCAGCCCGAACTGGGAGCCGTACATGAAGCCCCACATCAGCGTGGCGACCACGGCGGGCACGGCGTAGGGCAGGAACACCGACACCCGGAAGAACGCCTTGCCGTACAGGCGTCCGCTGTCGATGGCCAGGGCGACCAGCAGGGCGATGCACAACATGATCGGCACCTGCACGGCCAGGAACAGCGCCACCCGGCCGAAGCTGGACCAGAACTGCGGATCCGACAGCGCGGTCCGGTAGTTGTCGACCCCGACGAACGAGGTTCCCCCGATCAGCTTCGTCTGGAAGAGGCTCAGGTAGATCGAGTAGCCGATCGGGGCGAGAAAGACCAGGGTGAACACGGCCATGAAAGGCCCGACGAACTGCCATCCGCGCCAGGAGCGACGGCCGGCGGATCGTCGGACCTGGGGCGTCGCCACCGCTTGCGCTTCCGCCATGGTGAACCTCCTGCGCCAGGTAACCCGCGACCGTGAAATGTTTGCGTTAACATTCGTGGCCGCCCGCAGCGCCGGCGGCGGACGGTGAAAGTGAGGGATGACGACGTAATAGCGATGTTTACGTAAACTTCATCGCGGTATCGTGGCACCCGTCCCAGCGGTCGTCAAGGGTCCGAGAGGCCACCCCCGGGCTCCCGCACCCTGGCTTCGGCGGTGCCTGAAGCGGTCCGGAAGGAGCGGCCGACGATGACTTCGTCGAATCCCGGCGACGGCGAGACCCGGCAGGACGATCCTCCGGTGTCCGTCGGCGGACGGCGCAAGCAGCGCGTGTCCATGGCCGACGTGGCGCGGCTCGCGGGCGTCTCCTCCCAGACGGTCTCCCGGGTCGCCAACGGCCATCCGAGCGTGGTCGGGGCGACACGGGACCAGGTCCTGGCGGCCATGCGCACGCTGGGCTACCGGCCCAACAGCGCGGCGCGGGCGCTGCGGTACGGCGAGTTCCGCACGATCGGCGTGATCCTGTTCAGCCTCAGCTCGACCGGCAACTCGAGGACCCTGGAGGCCATCGCCGCGCACGCGGCCGCGGAAGGGTACGCGATCACGTTGATCCCGGTCGCGGCCCGGACCCAGGACCACGTCATGGGAGCCTTCACCCGGATGGGCGAGCTCGCCGTCGACGCGGTGATCGTCATCATGGAGGCGCACCTGCTCGACAGCGTGTCGTTCACCCTCCCACCGGGCGTCCACGTCGTCATGGTCGACTCCGACGCCGGCGACAGGTACCGCGTGGTCGACACCGACCAGGCCGACGGCGCCCGCCAGGCGGTCGAGCACCTGCTGGATCTCGGGCACCGGACGGTATGGCACGTCGCCGGCCCGGCGGAGTCGTTCGCCGGCGAGCGCCGTGCGGCGGCCTGGCGGAAGGCCCTGGAGGACGCCGGACGGGCAGTGCCTCCCGTACGGCGCGGCGACTGGTCAGCAGAGTCGGGGTACCGGATCGGGCTGGAGCTCGCCGAGGAACCGGCGTGCACCGCGGTGTTCGCCGCCAACGACCAGATGGCCCTCGGTCTGCTGCACGCCTTCGGCGAGAAGGGCAGACGCGTGCCCGCCGACGTCAGCGTGGTGGGCTTCGACGACGTCCCCGGCACCGCCGCCTGGTTCGTCCCGCCGCTGACCACGGTGCACCAGGACTTCGCCGAGGTCGGCCGCCGCTGCGTCCAGGGCGTCCTCGACCAGATCCGCGGCGCCCACCACTCGACCCCCGGCACCACTCTGGTCCCCACCCGCCTGGTCGTCCGCCAGAGCACAGCGCCGCCTCCCGCAGACCGCGCATGACGCACCGGACCTACCGGGCAGGGGGCGTTCTGCCGGCGTCACGCGTGGCGAAGGACGTGATCCGGGGAGTCGAGCCATACCGCCTGATCGCCGTCCGCACCGACCGTCAACCCGAACCGGGTGAGCGCCGGACGACCCGCGCCATCCCACCAGCGGCAGGCCGCTTCCACCTCATCCCACAGGCGCCGCGGACCGTGTTGCGACACCTCGAAGACGTCCGTGCCGGGCACGTAGTCCGCTGCCGCCCACGACCCAGAGGCGCTGTCGAGCAGCCAAAGCGTGAACTCCTCCGAAGCCGGATCAGACCGGCCGATGTACTGCCGGGCATTCACCAGCAGCCCGATCGCGAATTCCGCGTCCTCCTCGAACGCCGCGACACGGGGACTGAGTTTGGTGGCCGAGTCTTCCGCCTGGTCCTCGTCGTGCACGTCCCGGTGAACATCCACGGGAGCGAGGCGCTGCGCCCGCAATGTCATGAATGCCGCCGGTCCCACCAGCGGGCCGCTCGCCGTCCCATCGGGAGAGACGGTGAGGCGCGCCAGCGCGCCGCCCTCCGCGTAGGTCGTGTGCCACGGGACGACGATGACCCCACCGGGCCGGGTCTGCGCCACCCAGCTGTACGGCACGTCCCTCACGGAACAGGTTGCGATCACCCTGTCGAACGGCGCCGCGCCCGGGTAGCCGTCTGCACCATCCCCGGTGATCACCTGTGGGAAGAACCCGGCAGCCGCCAGATTCGCCAGCCCGTCCGCCGCCAACCCGGCATCTATCTCGACGGTCGTGACATTCCCGTCACCGACACGGCAGCACAGCAGCGCCGCGTTGTAGCCGGTCGCCGTACCGACCTCCAACACCCGCATCCCGTCACCCACGTCCAGATGGTGGAGCATCCCGAACACCATCGACGGCATGCTCGCCGAACTCGTCAGCACATCCCCCGTACCGTCCGGGCCTGCCGGGGCCCCGTCATCGACCTGGGTGACGAGGAAATGGTCGGAGTAGCAGGCGTCCAGCCACAAGTCCGGGTCGTCGCTGCGGGACACCGGGACGTAGTAGCCGTCGCCGCGGTCGGTCCAGATCGTCTCCGGGATGAACAGGTGCCGCGGAACGGCGTCATGGCAGCGGGCCCACGCCGGATCCTGTAGGGCGCCGACGGCGGCAAGGTGGTCCCGTAGCCGCCGCTGCGCCTGCCGATAGTCGGTCACTTCTTCGGCTTCGGGTTGTTCCACTTCGGCGCCTTGATGCCTTGGTCGCCGCCGTGCTTGGTGGGTTTGTCGCCGTCGCCGCTCGACGGGGTTTTCTTGCCGTCGCTGTTGCCCTTGTCGCGTTTGGTACTCACATCGCCTCCGCCCCTGACGAGACGTCACCGGAACGGTACGCCTGAGCGGAGATCGCCAGTCGGATCTGCGGAAACACGCCCGGTTCCGGACGGCCGGAAGCAAGATCAACGCCAAGTGGGGCACGGACACGATCGCCCCCGGCCTGCAGCGCAACCAGATGTGCGTCATCGACATCAGCGACCAGCACTACCAGCCCATCCCGAGCGAGGGCCACCACTGGACGACGGGCAAGATGCTGTCGCTCGGACGGGGCGGCCTCCTGGGCGGCAACGCCAGCGATGTCGCCAAAGAGGCTCTCATCAAAGGCGCCCAGCACAGCTTGAAGATCTGCCAGCAGGACCTCGCGTTCACCGGTTTCACCGCCGAGAAAGACCACAAGGTCTGTCACTGGATCGCCGAGGCCCTCCTCCAGAATCAGCTCCTCAAGGTCGACATCGTCGTCTCCCCGATCGGCGGCGCGACCCACGGCGCCCAGTACTCCTGGGGCTTCGGTGCCTCCGGCACCTACGCCCTCATCAAAAGCATCATCGAGGACAAGCTCCCCAAGCTTCGCGACGAGGCCGCTTTCCAGCGTGTCCTCGCCCGCCTCCAGGTAGCCCCGTTCTGCTTCACCCAGGTGCAGTTCACCAAGGAGGGCGAGGACTACCTCTGGCCCACCCCGCCGGACACGGCCGTCATCGGCCGCTTCGAGAAGGGCTCCAAGATCCCGTCAGGGAAGTACAACCCGGCCCCCGGCAACCACGCCAAGGTCTACATCGTCGACGACGCCTGCTTCTACATCGGCAGCGACAACCTGTACCCCCACGACCTCGCCGAGTTCGGCTACCTCATCGAGGGCCCCGCCGTGGCCGACATCCTGGCTCGCTACTGGACCTCGGTCTGGCAGTACAGCTCCCCGCACAAAATCACCTAGACAGGGCAACCAGCCCGGTCCCCCCACCCGAGCCAAAACGCAACAGACCCCGAACCCTCATCGGGTTCGGGGTCATTCCGATGTCCTGAGACATCACAGAGTCGGGACGGCGGGATTTGAACCCACGATCTTCTGACCCCCAGTCAGACGCCCTACCAAGCTAGGCCACGTCCCGATGCCCGCCGCAGCGAGCGAGTCAACTCTAGCGTAGACCGCGACCGCTTCGCGCATCGTGGATCCGCCTCGGCGATCACAGTTCGACCCAGGCGGCGGTGGTCGCGGAGCGCTCCATGGCCTCCAGGGCCTCGGCGCTGCGGACGGCGTCCTCGATCGTGGCGCCGTGGGGCGTGGCCTCGACTACGCTCCGCAGGAACGCGGCGGCCTCGATCACCTTGGTGTCGTCGTAGCTCATCGCGATGCCGGCGCCGGGCTGGAACCGCGCGTACTCCCCATCGCCGGGGCCGGCGAGCACCGTGGTCGCCGACTGGTTCTGGTAGTCCCCGCCCGCGGAGACCACCAGCTCCCCCGGGCGCCGGAAGTCCCAGCCGACCAGGCCCCCGGTGCCGTGGACGGCGAAGCCGTAGGTGTTCTGCTCCCCCACCTCCGTACGTCCCGCCTCGAAGGTCACCCGGACCCCGCTGCGCGTACGCAGCAGGGCGCAGACGTAGTCCTCGTTCTCGACGGCGCCGGTGGGCCCGCCCGGCGCGTCGACGACCGCGTAGTGGCTGCCGCCGGGGGCCGAGAGCGGGCGCTCGGGCACGAAGACGGCGGTGTCGGAGACGAGTCGTTCGAGGTCGCCGAGGAGGAAGCGGACGAGGTCGACGCCGTGGGAGGCCAGGTCGCCGAGCACGCCCGAGCCCCCCTGCGCGCGGAGGAACCGCCAGGTGAGCGCGCCGGCGGGGTGTGCGGCGTAGTCGGTGAGCAGGTGGACACGGGCGTGGGTGGGCGTGCCGATGGCACCCTCGGCGATCAGGCGGCGGGCGCGGGCGACGGCGGGGACGTTGCGGTAGTTGAACCCGACGCTCGCCTGGACCTCCGCCCGGGCCACGGCCTCGGCGACCGCGCGGGCGTCCCCGGCCGTGAGGCCGACGGGCTTCTCGATCCACAGGTGCCGGCCCGACTCCGCGACCGCCACGCCGATCTCGCGGTGGAGGGCGTTCGGGGCGGTCACGCTCACCGCCTCGACCTCCGGGTCGGCGAGGAGGTCCCGCCAGTCGGCGTAGCGGCGGTCGGGGGCGTACCGGGACGCGAAGTCCGCCAGCTGTGCGGGCACGGTCTCGGCCACGGCGACCAGGCGCGGCCGTACGGGCAGCTCCGGATAGTGGTGGGGCAGCCTGGCGTACGCGCGGGCGTGCGTGTGTCCCATCCAGCCGGCGCCGATCACCCCGACGCCGAGTACGCGCTCCTCCAACGCTCCTCCTCCGGCGACGGGCGCCGTTGATCTTGGGAGAATCGCCGTTCCGGCACGCGACGAAACGGCGATTCTCCCGAACTCGACGATGGATTTGTCAGGCGGGCGGCTCGGGGGGCGTCTTCCGGATCGACAGTTCGGCGACCTCGTGCTCGAACTCCTCCGCGACCCGGCCGAGCGCGGTGTCGGTGGCCGCGGCCCCCTCCAGCTCGTGGCTGAGCTGCTCGAGCTCCTCGCCGCCGGCCATCAGCGCGGTGAGCCGCTCCCGGGTGATCTCGTCCCTGGCGAAGTCGCCGAGCGGGCGGCCGCGGTTGAGGATCAGGAAGCGGTCTCCGACCGGATACGCGTGGTGCGGGTTGTGGGTGATGAACACGACGCCGAGCCCGCGTTCCTTGGCCCGCATGATGTAGCGGAGCACGACCCCGGCCTGCTTGACTCCCAGCGCGGCGGTGGGCTCGTCCAGGATGAGCACCTTCGCGCCGAAGTAGACGGCACGGGCGATGGCGACGCACTGGCGCTCGCCGCCGGACAGCGTGCCGATCGGCTGGTCGACGTCGCGCAGGTCGATGCCCATGTTGTGCAGTTCCGTACGGGTCGTCTCCCGCATGAACCGGATGTCGAGCCGACTGAGCGGGCCCACGCCCTTGCGGACCTCCGAGCCGAGGAAGAAGTTGCGCCAGACCGGCATGAGCGAGACGACGGCGAGGTCCTGGTACACCGTCGCGATGCCGCGTTCGAGGGCCTCGCGCGGGGAGGCGAAGCGCACCCGCTCGCCCTCGACCTCGTAGACGCCGGCGTCGCAATGGTGCATCCCGGCGATGACCTTGATCAGTGTGGACTTGCCGGCGCCGTTGTCGCCGAGCACGCAGGTCACCTCCCCGGCGTGGACCTCCAGCGACACGCCGGTCAGCGCGATGATGGTGCCGTACCGCTTCTCGCAGTCGGTGAGACGCACCAGGGGCGCCTCCGTCATCGTGTCGCTCATCGTGCGGCCTCCGTTCGCCGGCGGACCCAGAGGTTGAGGAGGGTCGCGCCGAGCAGCATCGCGCCGAGGAAGAACTTGAACCAGTCGGGGTTCCAGCCCGCGTAC
This sequence comes from Actinoallomurus purpureus, assembly GCF_024055795.1. GTDB lineage: Bacteria > Actinomycetota > Actinomycetes > Streptosporangiales > Streptosporangiaceae > Actinoallomurus > Actinoallomurus purpureus. The sequence continues at coordinate 126,469 of NZ_JAMXMY010000022.1, forward strand.
ACGATGCCCTGGGTGGTCATCCCGAAGATGAACGCCCCGGTCGCGGCGCCGACGGCCGAGCCGTACCCGCCGGTGAGCAGGCAGCCGCCGATGACCGCCGCGATGATGTACAGGAACTCGTTGCCGACGCCCTCTCCGGACTGGATGGAGTTGAAGGAGAACAGCAGGTTCATGCCGGTGAACCACGCCAGGAAGCCCACCGTCATGAACAGGCCGATCTTCACCCGCCGGACCGGGACGCCGACCGCCCGCGCGCTGGACTGCGCTCCCCCGACCGCGAAGATCCAGTTGCCGACGCGCGTCCGCAGGAGCGTCCAGGTGGCGATCGCGGTGAACAGCAGCCACCACAGGACGCTGATCCGCAGGGACAGGCCGCCGACGTCCCACTCGGCCGCGAAGATCTTCTGCGCCGACCCGAAGCCGTCCATATCGGAGATGTCCGGGCTGGCGACGGTGCCGGTGATCAGCTTGGTGATGGCGAGGTTCAGGCCCTGCAGCATCAGGAACGTCGCCAGCGTCACGAGGAAGCTGGGGATGCCGGTCTTCATGACGAGGTAGCCGTTGAGCGCGCCGACGCCCAGGGCCAGCAGCAGCGCCAGGGCGACCCCGACCCACACGTTCATCGTCAGCTGGAAGCTCAGCATCGAGGCGACCAGCGACGCGCTCGTCACGGCCACGCCCGCGGACAGGTCGAACTCACCACCGATCATCAGCAGCGCGACCGCCACCGCCGGAATGCCGATCGTCGAGCTGGCGTACAGGATCGTGGCCAGGGCGTCCAGCCCGCGGAACGGCGGGGCGACGGCGTAGAAGAAGACATAGATGACGACCGCACCGGCCAGCGAACCGGTCTCGGGCCGCGCCAGCAGGCGGGCGAGCGGCGACCGCCGGGCGATCCGCTCGTCAGGCACGGACGGCGGGGCCGCGGCCTGCACTGCGTGACTCATGAGTACCTCCCGGACTCGGAGGCGCCGGGGACGGGTGTCGGCCGGTCCCCGGCACCGTCGCTATCGCGTTCCGCGCGAGGCGTACTGGGCGACCGCGGCGACGTTGGTCTTGTCGACGAAGTACGGGCCGGTGGGCGTCGCCTTTCCGCCGCCGAGGACGTTGCCGTTCGTCTTGTACAGCCACAGGGAGTCGACCGCGAGGTAACCCTGCAGGTAGGGCTGCTGGTCGACGGCCCACTCGACCTGGCCCTCCTGGACCGCCTTGACCATGGCCGGGTTCATGTCGAACGTCGCGACCTTCGCCGAGCTGCCGGCGTCCTTGACCGACTGCAGCGCGGTCAGCGCGAACGGGGCGCCGAGTGCGACGACCCGGTCGACGCTCTTGTCCTGCTTGAGCTTGGCGGCGATGGTGGACCGCACGGACGGCATGTTCGTCCCCTGGACGTACACCTTGTCGGTCTTGCCGGAGAAGGCCTTGGCCAGGCCGCCGCACCGCGCCTCCAAGGACACCGAGCCCTGCTCGTGCAGGACGCACAGGACGTGCTTGGCCCCCTCCGCGGCGAGCCGCCGACCGGCGCTCTCCCCGGCGAGGCTCTCGTCGGAGCCGAAGAACTCCAGCGCGCCGAGCCGCTGCCAGGCGTCCGCACCGGCGTTGAGCGCGACCGTCGGGATCCCGCCGGCGACGGCCTTCCTGACCGCGCCGGCCATCGCGTCGGGGTGCGAGAGAGTGACCGCGATGCCGTCGACCTTGCTGTCGATCGCGTTCTGCACCAGGGTGGCCTGCTTGTCGCCGTCCGGGTCATTGGAGTAGATCAGCTGCACGTTGTCCTTGGCGGCGGCGGCCTGGGCGCCCTTGCGGACGATGTCCCAGAACGTGTCGCCGGGTGGCTGGTGAGTGATCATGGCGATCTTCATCCGGGGGGTGTTGGCATGGCCGGCGGCGGGGTTCTCCTCCGACTCCTGTGCCTTCTTGCCGCCGTGGCTGCTGCACGCGCTCAGGGCGAGGGCGAGCGCCGCGACGAGGATGCCCGCCCGTCTGTCTGGTCTGAACATCGCGTCTCTCCGTCTTCACTGTGTCGGGGCGTCGTCGGTTCCGAGGTGGTGGCGCTGCGCGGCCTTGGCGGCCTCGTAGTCGGCCCGCGCCTTGCGGGTGCTGTCCAGGGCGGAGACCTCGGCCACCGGAACGTCCCACCAGGCGTCCGAAGAGGGGGCGGGCGCCAGCGGGTCGGTCTCGACGTGGACCACCGTCGTGACCTTCGAGTCCCGCGCGCGTCGCAGCGCGGCACCGAACTCCTCCACGGTCGTGGCGCGCAGCACGTCCGCCCCGAGGCTCGCGGCGTTCGCCGCGAGATCGACGGGAAGGGGATCGCCGTCGAGCAGGCCGGTCTCCGGGTTGCGGTACCGGTAGCGCGTGCCGAACCGCTGGGATCCCAGCGACTCGGACAGCGCGCCGATCGAGGCGAAGCCGTGGTTCTGGACGAGCACGATCGTGAGCTTGATCCCCTCGGAGACCGCCGTGACGATCTCCTGGGCCATCATCAGGTACGACCCGTCGCCGACGAGGACGAACACCTCCCGGTCGGGCTCGGCCATCTTGATCCCCAGGCCGCCGGCGATCTCGTAGCCCATGCAGGAGTAGCCGTACTCGACGTGGTACTGGCGCGGGTCGCGGGCCCGCCAGAGCCGGTGCAGATCGCCGGGCATGCTGCCGGCGGCGTTCACCACGACGTCGCGCGGGCCGGCGACCTCATTGAGGGTGCCGAGGATCTCGGTCTGCGCCGGCAGGGGCCGGTGCCCGAGGTGGTACGCCCGGTCGGTGACCCGCCGCCAGTCCTCGGCGAGCCGCCGCACGCGCTCGGCGTACGCCGCGTCGACGCGGTGGCCCGCCAGGGCCTCGCCGAGCGCCCGCAGGCCGGCCCGCGCGTCGGCGACCAGGGGGACGGCGGAGTGCTTCAGGGCGTCGAACCGTGCGACGTTGAGGTTGACGAAGCGCACGTCCGGGTGGGCGAAGACCGTACGGGACGCGGTGGTGAAGTCGCTGTACCGGGTGCCGACGCCCAGGACGACGTCGGCCTCCCGGGCGAGGGCGCCTGCGGCCGTCGTGCCCGTGGCCCCGACGCCGCCCACCGCGCAGGGGTGATCCCACGGCAGCGAGCCCTTGCCCGCCTGGGTCTCGGCGACCGGGATGCCGGTGGCGTCGGCGAAGGCCAGCAGGTCACCGGCGGCGTCGGAGTAGGTCACGCCGCCGCCCGCGACGATCAGCGGCCGCTCGGCGCCACGCAGCAGCGCGGCCGCGCGGGCCAGCTGCGCGGGCTCGGGGACCGGCCGTGGGACGTGCCAGACGCGCCGGGCGAACAGTTCCTCCGGCCAGTCGTACGCCTCGGCCTGGACGTCCTGCGGCAGGGCGAGCGTGACCGCGCCCGTCTCGGCGGGGTCGGTGAGCACCCGCATCGCGGCGAGCAGCGCCGACGGGAGCTGCTCGGGGCGGTTGATCCGGTCCCAGTACCGCGAGACCGGCTTGAACGCGTCGTTGACCGACACGTCCGAGGACCCGGGGTCCTCGAGCTGTTGCAGGACCGGGTCGGCGGCGCGGGTGGCGAAGATGTCGCCGGGCAGCAGCAGCACCGGGATCCGGTTGATCGTGGCCAGTGCGGCGCCGGTCACCATGTTGGTCGCGCCCGGGCCGATCGAGGAGGTGCACGCGAAGGTCTGCAGCCGGTCCTTCATCCGCGCGAAGCCGACCGAGGCGTGCACCATCGCCTGCTCGTTGCGGGCCATGTAGTACGGCAGCCCGGGGCCGCCCGTGTGGTGCGCCTCGAGCAGGGCCTGCCCGACACCGGCCACGTTGCCGTGCCCGAAGATCCCGAAGCAGCCCGCGAAGAACCGCTGCTCGGCGCCGTCCCGCTCCGACCACTGTTCGGCGAGGAACCGGACGATCGCCTGTCCTACGGTGAGCCTCATGTCTCCCTCTCGGTGGTCGAGGTGAGGGGCAGCCGGGGGTCGGTCTCCCGGCCCACCCAGGTGCCGCGCACCCAGGCGTGGGCGGGGTCGTCGCAGATCAGCCACGCGCGTTCCGGGGAGGGCCCGCCCATCACGTTGAGGTAGTACAGGTCGTACCCCGGCACCGCCATCGACGGGCCGTGCCAGCCGTGCGGGATCAGCACCGTGTCACCGGCGCGCACCTCCTCGAGCACGTCGATGGGCCGGTCCGCGGTCCCGTACACCCGCTGGTACGCCATGGCCGCCGGTCCCCCGCGGACCTCGAAGTAGTAAATCTCCTCCAGCACGCTCTCGCCGGGGCGGTCCTCGTCGTGCTTGTGCGGCGGGTACGACGACCAGTTCCCACCGGGCGTGATGACCTCGCAGGCGATCAGCTTGTCGGCCTCGAAGGCCTCCGGCGTGCAGAAGTTGTTGACCTGCCGTGACGCCTGGCCCGCCCCGCGCAGTTCGACCGGGACGTCCTCGGCCGGGCCGTACCGCGCGCTGAGGCGGTTCTCGCACCGGGCGGCGGGCAGCGCGAAGCGCCCGCGGCCGGTGACCGTGACCGACGCGTCGCGCGGGACGTAGGCGAAGTCGGTGACGCGGGAGAAGACGTCGCGGCGCCCTTGGAGCTCGAACGTCTCCCCGTCGCAGGCGACGCGGCACGACCCGGACAGCGGCAGCACCAGCGTCTCGTACGCTCCGGTGTCGAACGTGTGCGAGCCGTCGAGTTCGAGGACCCGCAGCGCCGAGTACGTCCAGCCGGCGGTCTCCGGGGTGACCTCCACGGTGTACGGCCGGGCGCCGGTGCTGCCCGCGGGCAGGTAGTGCTTCATCCCAGGACCTCCACTGCGGCGTCGACGGCGCCGGCGACGTCGTCGTCCGGCGGGTACAGGAGGCTGCGGCCGACGACCAGGCCCTTGACGGTGGGCAGCCGCAGGGCGCGCTGCCAGCCGGCGAGGGCGGCGTCGGGGTCGTCGGGCACCTCGCCGCCGAGCAGCAGGGCGGGCAGCGTCGAGGCGGCCATCACGCGCTCCATGTCCTCGACGACGGGCACCTTCAGCCAGGTGTACGCCGAGGTGGCCCCCAGCCCGGAGGCGATCGCGATCGCGCGGGTCATGGCCTCGGGCGTGAGGACGTTGCGCACCCGGCCGTCGACGCGGTGGGAGATGAACGGCTCGACCATGGCCATGAGCCGGCCGGCGGCCAGCTCCGAGACGGCGCGGGCGCAGGCCTCCAGCGTGCGGGCGGTCGCGGGGTCGGCGTCGTCGATGCGCAACAGCATCTTCCCGCCGTCCAGGCCGTGGCCGGCGATGGCCCGCGTGTCGTAGGCGGTGAACCGGTCGTCGATCTCGAACGCCGATCCGGCGAGGCCGCCGCGGTTCATCGAGCCGATCACGACCTTCTCGTCGAGCGCGCCGAGCAGCAGCAGGTCCTCGATGACGTCCGGGGTGCCGAGGACTCCGTCGACCCCGGGACGGCCGAGGGCAAGGCAGAGCCGTTCGAGGAGGTCCCGCCGGTCGGCCATGGCCAGCGGCCTGCCGCCGGCACCGAGGGACCCGCGCGCCGGGTGGTCGGCGGCCACGATCATGAGGCGGCCGTTCGGGCCCAGGAGGGACCCGCGTCGTACCCGCCGTACGGCCGCCTCGGCGACCGCCTCCGGCCGGGACGCCCGGATCTCGGGCAGCGCCGCGACCCGGTCGGCGAACGCCTCAATGATCATCCGTTGCCCCTTCCGGGACCGTGGGCAGGGACCCGCCCGCGACGAGCCGCTCGACCTCGGCGGTGGTGGGCATCGCCGGCGAACAGGCGAGGCGGGAGGCGACGATCGCCCCCGCGGCGTTCGCGAACCGCACGGTCCGCTCGACGTCCCAGCCGGCGAGCAGGCCGTGGCACAGCGCCCCGCCGAACGCGTCGCCGGCGCCCAGCCCGTTCACGACCTCCACCTCGACCGGCGGCACCTCGACCACGCGCGTCTCGCCCGACTCGGAGCGGCTCGCGGCCAGCACGCCCTTGGGCCCGCGCTTGACGATCGCCAGCCGGACCCCGCGGGCCAGCAGCGCCTCCGCCGCCGCGTACGGCTCCCGCTCCCCGACCGCGACCTCGCACTCCTCGACGTTGCCGACCGCGACGGTGGCGTGCTCCAGGGCCCGGCCGACCCAGCCGCCCGCCTCCTCCGGCGACGGCCAGAACATCGGCCGATAGTCCAGGTCGAGCACGGTGTCGCGCCGCCGGGAGCGGGCGGCCAGCGCGGCGAGCGTCGCCGCGCGGCTGGGCTCCTCGCACAGGCCGGTGACCGTCGCCCAGAACACCCGCGCCGCGCGGATCGCCGGCAGGTCCAGCTCTTCGGCACGGATCTCCAGGTCGGGGGCCTTCGGGTGGCGATAGAAGTACAGCGGGAAGTCGTCCGGCGGGAAGATCTCGCAGAACGCGAGCGGGGTCGGCAGCCCCGGCACGGCGGTGACGAAACCGTCGTCCACGCCGTACCCCCGCAGCGCCTTGTGGATGTACCGGCCGAACGGATCCGCACCGGTCCGGGTGATCACCGCCGTACGACGGCCGTGCCGCGCGGCCGCGACCGCGACGTTCGTGGGGCTGCCGCCGAGGTACTTACCGAACGTCTCGACGTCCTCCAGGCGGACGCCCACCTGGAGCGGATAGACGTCCACGCTGACCCGTCCCATCGTGATCAGATCGTGCGGACTCACGGAGCGGATCCACCTCCGGAACGTCGGCCCCGGCGCCGCGCCGGGCGTCCCCGGCGTGTCGACGGTGTTTCGGGTTGTTCACCGGCCCATCCAGCGTGTGCAGGTATTCATCCCATGTCAAGAGTTTGTCCTGACATCAGGAGGTAATAGCTTTGACGAGAGAACGGCCTTCGCGGAGGGTGATGTGCGACGCGACCCCGGTGACGGCTACTTTGTCCGGACATTCTGATGTCACAGCTTCACGGCGCTGCCGGTGAACAGACTCGGTAGGGATTCCGGAGGCGCACCATGGACAGAACGGCCGTGCACCGGCCGGCGGTGGCGGTGGACCGCACCAGCCCCGTCCCCCTGTACTTCCAGGTGGCCCAGCAACTCGAGGCGGCCATCCACGACGGCCGGATGCCCCCCGGAAGCCGCCTGGAGAACGAGATCCAGCTGGCCGACCGCTACGGCCTGTCCCGGCCGACGATCCGCCAGGCGATCCAGCATCTCGTCGACAAGGGCCTGCTCGTCCGCAAGCGCGGCGTCGGCACCCAGGTCGTCCAGGCCCAGGTGCGCCGCTCGATCGAGCTGACCAGCCTGTACGACGACCTTCTCGCCTCGGGACGCAGCCCCTCGACCCGCGTGCTGGAGCTCGGCACGCTGCCCGCCGACGACGAGGTGGCCCGGCGGCTGGACGTGCCGCCCGGCACGGAGGTGGTGCGGCTGCGTCGCCTCCGGCTCACCGGCGACGAGCCGCTGGCCCTGCTCACCAACTACCTGCCGGTCGGCCTCGTCGCCCTGACCACCGACGACCTCGGCGCGCACGGGCTGTACGAGATGCTGCGCACCGCCGGGGTCAACCTGCGCATCGCCAACCAGACGATCGGGGCGCGCGGCGCCACCGCCACCGAGGCGCGCCTGCTCGACGAACGCCGGGGCGTCCCGCTGCTGACCATGACCCGCATCGCGTACGACGACAAGGGCCGCCCCGTGGAGTACGGCTGCCACGTCTACCGCGCCAGCCGCTACTCCTTCGCCCTCACCCTCGTCGAACGCTGACCTCCGATATCCCGCAAACGAAGACATAGAAGAAGTTGCGGAAGGCTTGAGACGCCTGGCGTTTCGGGCGGGCAGACCTGTACCCGTAGCCGAGCGGCGCGACAGGCCGAGGAGGGGTGACCATGCTTCGGGGGGCGAAAGAGGCGGGCGAGGGAAACGAGCGGTCGGCCGGGAATCTGCGGATCTTCAAGGAGACGGACGACGGCTACGTCACGTTCGCGCGCGGGTTGGAGGTCCTGCGCGAGCCGCTCCTGAACAAAGGGACGGCGTTCACCGCCGAGGAACGCGACGAACTCGGGCTGCACGGCCTGCTTCCGCCGGCGGTCGAGACGATCGATCAACAGGTCCGCCGGGCGTACGCGCAGTATCAGGCACAGTCGACCGACCTGCTGAAGAACGTCTACCTCGAGGCGCTGCGCGACCGGAACGAGGTCCTGTACTACCGGCTGCTGTCCGATCATCTGCGGGAGATGCTGCCGGTCGTCTACGACCCCACGGTCGCCCAGGCCATCGAGACCTACAGCCATGAGTACCGTCGGCCGCGCGGCGTCTACCTGTCCGTCGACGACGTCGACGGCATCGAGCGTGCCTTCACGAACCTGGGGCTGGGCCCGGACGACGTCGATCTGGTGGTGGCCTCCGACGCCGAGGAGATCCTGGGCATCGGCGACTGGGGCGTCGGCGGTGGCATCGGGATCGCGGCCGGCAAGCTTGCCGTCTACACCGCCGCCGCCGGGATCGACCCCACCCGCGTCATTCCCGTGGCGCTGGACGTGGGCACCGCCAACGAGGCGCTGTTGAACGACCCGGGATATGTCGGCAACCGGCACGCGCGGGTACGCGGGCAGCGCTACGACGACTTCATCGACGCGTACGTGACCACGGCCACCCGGATGTTCCCGGGCGCCATGCTGCACTGGGAGGACTTCGGCCCGTCCAACGCCCGGCGGATCCTGGAGAAGTACACCGGCCGGATCCCCACCTTCAACGACGACATGCAGGGCACCGGCGCGATCGTACTGGCCGCGATGCTCGGTGCCGTACGGGTGTCCGGCACGCCGATGCGGGACCAGCGGATCGTCGTCTTCGGCGCCGGCACCGCGGGCATCGGGATCGCCGACCAGTTGCGCGCCGCGATGGTCCGGGACGGACTGGACGACGACGCCGCGACTCGGCGGATCTGGCCGGTCGACAAACAGGGTCTCCTGATCGACGACATGACCGATCTGCGGGACTTCCAGCAGCCGTACGCCCGTCCGGCCTCCGAGGTCGCCGGCTGGAAGAAGGACGACGCCGGCATCGGCCTGCTCGAGGTCGTCGAACGGGTCAGGCCGACGATGCTGCTGGGGACCTCGACGGCGCACGGGGCCTTCACCGAACAGGTCGTCCGCGCGATGGCCGACGCCGTCGACCGGCCCGTCATCTTCCCGATCTCCAACCCGACCGAGCGGATCGAGGCGATGCCCGGCGACCTGCTGCGCTGGACGGACGGCCGTGCGCTGGTCGCCACCGGAATCCCGGTCGACCCGATCACGTACGGCCGCGTCACGTACGCCATCGCGCAGGCGAACAACGCGCTGCTGTACCCCGGCCTGGGGCTGGGCGCGATCGTCTCCCGCGCGCGGCGGATCAGCGACGGCATGCTGCAGGCCGCGGCCGAGGCCGTCGGCGGCATGGTCGACGTGGGCACTCCGGGTGCCTCGTTGCTTCCCCAGGTCGAGAACCTCCGGGAGGTCTCGGCGACCGTCGCGGTCGCCGTCGCCGAGCAGGCCGCGCGGGAGAACCTGGCCCGCGCCGACCTCAAGGAACCGGTCCAGCAGGTCCAGGACGCGATGTGGCAGCCGGCGTACAAGCCGGTCAAAGGACGGCAAGCATGACCGCCGGCAACCGGGACACCGCCAACGCGCCGCAGGTGAATGACCTGCCCATCGGGCTCACCGCCTCCGGTACCCGGACCGAGACGGACTCCATCGGCGAGATCGAGGTGCCGGCCGGCCACTACTGGGGCGCGCAGACCCAGCGATCCCTGATCCACTTCGATATCGGCGACGACCGCATGCCCAAGGAGATCTACCACGCCTACGGCCACATCAAGAAGGCCGCCGCGATCGTCAACGCCGCGGCCGATCGGCTCCCCCGGTGGAAGGCCGATCTCATCGCCCGCGTCGCCGACGAGGTGATCAGTGGAGACCTCGACGAGGAGTTCCCGCTGTACGTCTGGCAGACCGGCTCGGGCACCCAGTCGAACATGAACGTCAACGAGGTGATCTCCAACCGGGCGATCCAACTGATCGACGGGCGGCTCGGCAGCAAGGACCCCGTGCATCCGAACGACCACGTGAACATGGGCCAGTCCTCCAACGACACCTTCGTCACCGCGATGCACATCGCAGCCGTCCAGATGGTCGAATCGAGGCTGCTGCCCGCCCTGGACCGGCTCCGGGAGGCGGCCGACGCCAAGAGCCGCGAGTGGGAACATGTCGTGAAGATCGGCCGAACGCACCTGGAGGACGCCACCCCGCTCACGGTCGGCCAGGAGTGGTCCGGTTACGTCGCCCAGCTCGCCGACGCCGCCGACCACCTGCGGCAGGTCACGCGCGGGCTGTACCGGCTGGCGATCGGCGGCACCGCCGTCGGCACCGGACTGAACGCCCCGCCCGGCTTCGGCGACCAGGTCGCCACGAAGATCGCCGAGCTTACCGGCCGGCCGTTCACCAGCGCGCCCAACAAGTTCGCCGCCCAAGCCTCCTGCGACGCCCTCGTACGCGTGTCCGCGGCCATCCGCGCCCTGACCGCGCCACTGTTCAAGTTCGCCAACGACATGCGCTGGCTGGGATCCGGGCCGCGAACCGGCCTGAACGAGCTCGTCCTTCCGTCCAACGAGCCGGGGTCGTCGATCATGCCGGGCAAGGTCAACCCCACCCAGGCCGAGGCGATGCTGATGGTCGCCATCCAGGTGATCGGTAACGACACCGCCGTATCGATCGCCGGCGGGGAAGGGAACTTCGAGCTCAACGCCTTCCGCCCCGTCATCATCAACAACGTCCTGCACTCGGCGCGGATCCTCGCGGACATGATCGAGCACTTCCGCCTCTACCTCGTCGAAGGCGCCAAACTCAACACCGGCAGGCTCACCGACAACCTCGAGCGCTCCATCATGATGGTCACCGCGCTCAGCCCGGTCATCGGCTACGACAAGGCCGCTCGGATCGCCCACCGCGCCCTCGACGAGGACCTGTCCCTGAAGGACGCCGCGCTGAAGTCCGGAGTCAGCAGGGAGCTGTACGACCGCGTCGTCATCCCCGAACGCCTCACCCGGCCCGGAGTCGCCGGCCCCGATCACAAGCACACCAAAGGCCGCCCTGACTGACCGTGGCCGTCTCCCCGACCGCTCCGTCACGTGCCCACCAAACGCCCGTGTGCCTGCCGAACCAGAACACCAAGCCGGGAAAGCGACGCCGCAAAACCGCGACCGGCTCGGGAGTCATGGCTTCTGACCCGGCCCCGCGTCACGGATCTTCAGGTACTCGGCGATGCACGCCGCAGCACTTGCCGGGTCGTCCACCGAGTGATGCGCTCGATCGTCACGACGCCATACGAATGACTCACCCGAAGCGTCGATCTGGATCCAGACCCTCCGGCCGGTCAGGCCACCCCGCACCGACACTGCCGGACGCGCGTCGCTCATACCGACATGTATTCCGAACTTGATCAGTTCCCGGCACAGTTGAACCAGGAAAGCGAGATCTCGCTGATGGTCGGCCACGTCTACATTGCCCCCTTGTGAGAACCGGCAGGCCTTGAGACCAGGCCGACCGTGTGTTTGCTGAGCGCCACCTGTCTGAACACGCTCATCACCTACGGGGGTTGATCAGGGCGCGGCCGGCGATCCGGCGGCGCGGTGTTCGCGGGGAACGATGGGCCCTGCAGACGCCTGCACAACTCAAAGAGGCGCTCCGCCGCCCCCGCAACGTCACTGTCGGCGTGATCACATCTCTCGAGGCCCTCAATCCAGTGGTATCGGCCGTCGCGATGTCGCACCACGACGTTGACCGTCACGCTGAGGACACGGCCCTTCGGCCACTCCCGAACACCTTTGACGTCGATGCCGTGCTGTCCAAGACGTGAAGAGAGCCGTCTCAGCGCTCCCTCTGACCTGCTTTCGCCCATTACTCCTCCCCTCTGGTCACTGAACGTGTCAGAGTGATTGCAGTCGGAACCTATGAAGGCGCAAGAGGTCCGACTTTCACATTCAGTGAAAGTCCGGGCTTGCCGCAGCACGCAGACTGGGGTCGTGAAGTCAGGCAGGCCGACCACCGCTAGTGACCACCGCAGGAGGTCATATATGCGCGAAGAACAATCAGCAGGTGGGCGTATCGCGACATTCCGCAAGCTCAGGGGCTGGTCACAGCGCAAGCTCGCTGATCGGGCGGGTGTGTCTTACAGCCTGCTCACGAAGGTCGAGGCCGGGCATAAACCAGCGACACCGGCGCTGATCAGTGCGACCGCAAGAGCGCTTGACCTTGACGTCTCCCAGATCACGGGCCAGCCGTACGCTCCGGACACCCCGACCGACGAAGAGGTCTTTCAGCACATCGCCGTTCTGCGGCGAGAACTCAGCGCGTACGATCTACCACCGACGCATGACGGTCAGCCCAAGCCACTTCCGTACCTGCGTGCCGCCGTGAGCGAGTTGGCACAGCTCCGGCATGGCGTCAACCTGCTCAAACTCGGAGAGAAGCTCCCCTCCGTCCTGCAAGATCTACGCCTCGCCGCACACGTTCTTCAGAACAACGAAAGAGAGCAGATCTACGGGCTCCTGGCCGAGACCTACGCCGCAGCCGGCCAGCTCGCCTACAAGATGGGCTACACCGATCTGTCCTCCATCAGCACAGACCGTTATCAATGGGCTGCCGCACAGTCCGGCGACGCCCTCGCCATCCATATCGGCGAGTACCTCCGGGCCGGCGAACTCATGGTCGCCGGCGACCTATCCTCTGCCGCCGCCCTGATGGATGCGTCACTCGGCCGCCTCGAGCCTCAACTCGCTGATCGGCGCGGTGACGGCTGGGAACGGAGCTGGGCAGTATGGGGGAATCTACACCTTAAGGCCGCATTGGTCGTCGCTCGATCTGGACGGCCGGACGCAAAACTGAGCACCTGGCAACACTTCGAGCAAGCGAAAGACGCTGCCGATCAAATCGGCTACGACCGCGATGACTATCGACTGTTCTTCGGACCCACCAATGTCGACATCTGGAGCGTCGGTCTGGCCGTCGAACTATGCGACGATGCAGTTGCCATCGAAAAAGCGAAGAGGATCAACCTTTCGGACGAAGCGCCGAAGGAACGCCGCTCACACCACTTCATCGACCTGGCCCGTGCTCACGTTTGGCGCAACGATCCCGAAGGCGCTCTACGATGCCTCTTCCAGGCCCGCGACATTTCCCCTCAACACACGCGCTTCCATCCGCAGGTACGTGAAACAACTCATGCACTCGGCAGACTCGAACGGCGCAGCACCGCGTCGTTGAGATCGTTCGCGAGGTGGCTCGGTATGGATGATTAACGCATGAGCATTCGTCACCTGCGCGTCCGACCACCCCGATAGCGATCCCTCAGTAGCCTACGAAAGCATGGACAGGGTCGCGATCATCGGCTGCGGTGGCAGCGGCAAGACGACCATCGCGCGCAGGCTCGGGGCCGCGCTCAACGCGCCGGTCACCCACCTCGACGCCGTCTACTACGACAGCGAGTGGAACACCCTGCCGAAGCAGAAGTTCACCGCGTTGCAGGAAGAGATCGTTGCCGCAGAGCGGTGGGTGCTCGATGGCAATTACGCCGCGACCCTTCCGATCCGGCTCAAGCGTGCCGACACGGTCGTCTTCCTCGACCTGTCGCCGATCTCCTGCCTGCGCGGCGTCGCCCAGCGTCGCCTACGACACGGTGGCGGCCAGGATGATGAGACCGGCGTGTACGACCGAATCACCTGGAACTTCATCAAGTACGTCTGGGGCTACCGCCGCACCATGGCCCCGCGCGTCCGCGCGTTGATCTCCGAGCACGCCGATCACACCCAGGTGCACATCATCAAGTCCCGCCGTGCAGCCAACGCGCTCGCCGCACGCTTCGAGAGTCTTCAGCCATGGACGGGAGCGCCCGCCGGCAGCGAGGGGCAGGGCCCATAGAGCGCGGCGGCCGCTTCGGTGGTCAGGGCCCAGTAGCGGTCGCCGAAGGACCAGTGCCACCATTCCGTCGGGTAGTTCACCAGGCCCGCAGCCGTCAGGGCCGCCGACAGGATCTCCCTGTTGGCGCGCGCCTCATCGCTGATGTTGGCAGCGGCGGTGTAGCAGGCACCAGCGCTTTCTTCGGGGCTGGCGTCGATCGGGGTGCCGAGGTCGAGCTCACGGCCGTCCGCGTCGACGAGGGTGAGATCGATGGCCGCTCCCGCGCTGTGCGGCGCGATCTCCGGCGGGGAGACGAAGCGGCTTGCGGCCTTAATGATCTGCTCATCGGACCAGTCAGGATTTTCGGCATGAAGCTGGTCGGCGTATCCCTTGAAGTACTGCTGTTGCAGTGACAAGGGCCGGTAGCCTTCGACGAGCAGCAGGCGTGTATCTGCGGGCAACGACGCCTGCGCCTTGAGCAGCCGGTCAAAAACGCCTTCTCGCACGAAATACGCCGCTGGCTCATCTTCTGGCCACACACCGGTCAGCAGCGAGGCATCGCGTCGAACGTCCATGAGGCTCTCACCGCACTCCCGCACCGGCACGGCGGCGACTCTGGCATCCGACATCAAGATGATCTCGTCCATCCAACGATGATCCCAGGCTTCAGCCGACCACGGTCGAGCGCAGACCATCCAGGCCCGACCGCTGGTCTCCCCTGCCTTTGGTCGCAGCTCGGCCGCTTAAGAAGCTCGCATGAGCCATGTGGCCAATGGCCGACGTACGGGCGGGCCGCCTAAGAGGCCGCCCAACCCGGCGGTCCCCCACGAACCTCGGCGAACCTCGCTGGGGTGCTCGGTCCCGGTCACAGGCTGCGTGTGCAGGTCGCTAGCCGTGGGTGCTTGTCGGCGAGTGTTTCGTGAGACGGGAAATTTCCCGTCTCACGAAACACCAGAGAACGCGACGGCCATCTGCCGCGTGTCGGTGATCGGCGCTTCCTTGGCCTTGGAGTGATGTGGTGATCCACAGCCCTCCGCTCCCGGCTGCGGGAAACGACTAACCGCCCGCGATCGGCCAGTCCCACGATAGCTCGTGCGACGGTGTTCCCAGATACGCCGTAGTGCCGCGCGAGGTCTTCCATGTGCGGGAGCGTCTCACCTGCAGCCCGCTCGCCTGCATCGATGCGCGACTCAAGCTTGCGCTCGATGTCGCGGTACGGCGGGTCCGCCACGGCGCCTGGGAAATCACGGACGCCTAGCCCACCAGATCTTCCGAATTAAGAGAACCGGCCCGCCCAGTGAGGGCGGGCCGGTCTTAGTACTCGCCTGGTCAGTTCATCGCGGATGCCCAATGGGCACTCATGATGATCGCTTCATGGTCTCCAGCAGCCCGCTCGTCGCGGTCCGCTGCCGGTGACCCTCAGTTCATCGACTCGGCGATGATCGCCCAGCGCTCGAAGTCGCGCCAGACCCCGCCGATCCTGATCAGACCGGGGGAGAACCCCTCCCGGCGCAGCCCGACGTTCTCGGCCAGATTCTGGGCCACCATGTTCTCCGGTTCGATGTCGGCCTCCAGCCGGTGGAGCCCAAGCCTCTCGAAGCCATAACGGACCGCCAGGGCGACGCCCTCGGTCATGTACCCGCGGCCGTGCCAGGGCACGAACGCCCCGTACCCCAGCACGCCCTTCCAGTACGGGGCGTACTCGATCCGCTTGATGGTGACGAACCCCACTAGATCGGTGGGGTTTCCCCGCAGACATACCACGAAGCCCACCGCCGTGTCCTGGTCGAACCTGGCCAGGTAGCGGTCGAAGCCGTCGGGCGTGATCGGCAGGGAGATCCACGGCCGGTGCAGTTCGGAGCTGGCGGCGGCCAGCTCGGTGAACCTGCACCTGTCCTCGGCGGAGATCCTCCGCAGGTCGACCCGGCCACCCGGCAGAGAGACACCGTTGGCCCGAGCGCAGGCATCGCCGGAGGGCGGGGAGTATGTTTTAGGGATCTCGGACATGCGAGATTTCCTCACTTTCAGAGTTTTGTTTGTTCCGTGCTTCCAGGCCCTATAGTCCGGGAGCGAGCAGCCGCGGCAAGCCGCTTCCACCCGAGACCACCGACCACACCCTGGGCTGATCAGCAGGAATCGCCTGACCGCAGACCGTCATTGCCGTCGGATCGCAGGCAGCAGATCAGGAGATGAGACGGACGGCTGCCGCTATTGATCTAGTGCCGCATCAAGCAACATTTGCCCTTTATGTACAGTCAGGGCATGGATGCCGGCAGTCGGCCGACTCTTGATGAAATCGAAGATCGATTCGTTGAGCTTGTCGCGGATCGGCCGACTCGGGACGAGGCTGACCGCTGGGCGGCGAGGTGGGTGGCACTTTCGCTCGCATTTCGCGCCCGTGGTCTTGCGGACCCACCCGCATCGGTGGCGGCGGGACGTCGTCGCCGCGTTTAGGACTCACGGAGCGGACACCTCTCCGTGATCCTCTCTCGGAAGCCGCGTGGTGAGCCGCGCCGTCAGCTCCGGATCTGCGAGGATCCTGGCGGTGGCACGCCACTCCACGATGACGCGATGCAGGTTGGAGTGCACGTCAAGGTCGGTGGCGTCACGGATCGCGTCGACGAGGTCGACGACGAACTCGCGCGCTTCGGCGGCGGAAAGGTGTCGAACCCAGGGAAAGACCTGGGGAAGAGCCAGCAGGGCCGCTCGAGCACCTTCGTCGCTACTGATCAGCGCGGTGAAGAGGCGGGTGGTGATGTCGGCGGTCTCTTCGCGCTGGCGATCATGACGCTCGGTGGTGAGGTACAGATCCTCTCCATCGCGGCGTGTGACATGCACCCGCTGAGCACGTTCAACGGTTTCGGCGACCCGCTTTGAGTTCTTCGACAGTTCGGAGAACGACACGGTGGGGCTGGGCATGGCGACAACGTTAGTTCGGAATACATTCCGAAGTAGAACGTTTCCCTGCGGAATTGGACTACGTTCCAACTCGACCGAGGGCGCGCGGCACGCGGGGGCCGGTCGACGGCCCCCGCGTGCGGCTGTTAGAGGAACAGGCTGATGACCAGGGCGATCAGGAAGGCGGTCACGCCCATCAGCGTCTCCATCACCGTCCAGGACTTCAGCGTCTGCGGGATGGTCAGCCGGAAGTAGCGGTTCATCAGCCAGAACCCCGCGTCGTTCACGTGCGACAGCACCGTTCCTCCGGCGGCGATCGCGATGACGACGAGGGCCAACTGCGCCTGACCGAAGTGGGACTGGGCGGCGAGCGGCGCGACGATGGGCGCGGTGGTGACGATCGCGACCGTCTTGGACCCGAGGGCCACCCGCAGCGCGGCGGCGAGCACGAACGCCAGGACGAGCGTCGGCACCCCGGCGTTGCCGAGCAGGTGCGCCAGGGCACTGCCCACGCCGGTCTTCTTCAGCACGGCCGCGAACATCCCGCCCGCCCCGATGACGAGCGTCACCGACGCGATCGGCCCGAGGGAGGCGTTGGCCGCCTGTTCGAGGTGCTTGCCGCTCAGCCCGCGCCGTACGCCGAAGATGTAGAGCGCGCCGAGCACCGTGATCCCCAGTGCGATGATCGGGTCGCCGACGAACTCCAGGACGTTCTGTGCGGTGGAGCCCTCCTTCAGGAGCACGGTGGAGAAGGTGTTGAGCATGATCAACACCATCGGCAGCAGGACGACCGCGAGCACGCTCGCCAGCGACGGCGGGTTCTCGACGGCACGGGAGGCCACTGCCGTCGTCCGCTTGCCGGCCACGGCGGCCTCGCCGCCGCCCGCGCCGTTTCCGGAGCCGTGTCCGTCGTCGGCCGGCTCGCCCTCACCGGCGATCGACAGGTCCTCCGGGACCGTGACCTCGCTCATCCGCGGGCCGATCCACAGGCCGTACGCGTAGCTCCCCAAGAGCCAGGCGGGCAGCCCGCACACGATGCCGAAGACCGTCACCCAGCCGAGGCTGACGTGCAGCAGGCCGGCGGCGGTCACCGGACCGGGGTGCGGGGGCAGCACCGCGTTGGTCATCGCAAGGGCGCCGACGGCGGGCAACGCCACGGCGATCAGCGGCTTGCGCGACGTACGGGTGACGGCGAACATCAGCGGCAGCAGCACGATCCACGCCGCGTCGACGAACATCGGGATGCCGAAGATGAGGGCGGTCACGCCCATCGCGAGCGGCGCGCGGTCCTCGCCGAAACGGCGGATCATGGCACGTGACAGCACCTCGGCACCGTTGGCCATCTCCAGCATCCGGCCGAGCATCGCGCCGAGGGTGATGATGATGGCGACGGAGCCGAGCGTGTCGCCGAAGCCGCCGGCGAGGACATCGGGGATGTCCTTGACCGGCATCCCCGCCGCCATCGCCACACCGACGCTGACGATGAGCAGGGCGAGGACGGCGTGCAGGCGGATCTTGATGACGAGGAGGAGCAGGGCGGCGATGCCGGCGAGGGCCAGCAGGGCGAGGCCCCAGTCCGGCAGGTGGGTGGTGGTGTGCATCGGCAGTCCCGGAAGGTAGGGGGAGTGGGCGAGCCGTCGACCGGCACGCCCGGGAACGCCAGGAGGAGGGGAAGGGGAGGGAGAGGGCCCATCGGGACGGGCCCGGCCCGGTCGGCCGGCGGCGGGGCCGGCCGACCGGGAGACGGGGGTGCTACCAGCGCGGGATCGACGCGGCGGTCCAGCCGGAGTCGACGACCCGCATCGCGGCGACGTCGTCGCGGGATCGCACATCACTGGCGCGCCAGCGCTCGTGGTAGCGGGCGAGCGCGGCACGGTCGAGCTCGACGCCCAGGCCGGGCGCGTCCGAGACGGTCAGCGCGCCGTCGCGGAACACGTGAGGCTCCGTGATGACGTCCTCGGTCTGCCACGGCCGGTGCGTGTCGCAGGCGTGCAGGTGGCCTGGGGCGCAGGCGGCCGCCTGGGTCATCGCCGCCAGACTGATGCCCAGGTGGGTGTTGGAGTGCATGGACAGGCCGACGCCGAACGTCGCGCAGATCCGCGCCAGGGCCTGGGTGGCGCGCAGGCCGCCCCAGAAGTGGTGGTCGCACAGGACGACCTGCACGGCGTCGGCGCGGAACGCCGCAGGGATCTCCCGCATCGAGGTGACGCACATGTTGGTCGCGAGGGGCACTCCGGTACGGCGGTGGACCTCGGCCATGGCCTCGACGCCCGTGCAGGGGTCCTCGAGGTACTCGACCGTGTCGCTCAGGGCCTCGGCGACCCTTGTGCCGGTGTCCACGGACCAGGCGCCGTTCGGGTCCAGGCGCAGCGGGACGCCCGGGAACGCGTCGTGCAGCGCCCGGGTCGCGGCGATCTCCTCGTCGGGCGGGAAGACGCCGCCCTTGAGCTTCAGCGAGGCGAAGCCGTACTCGTCGATCATCCGCCGCGCCTGGGCGACGACGCCGTCCGGGTCGAGGGCCGGGCCCCAGTCGTCGACGGGCGCGTCGGCGACCGGGTGCTTCTCCCACTTGTAGAAGAGGTAGCCCGCGAAGTCGACGTGGTCGCGCACCTTGCCGCCGAGCAGTTGGTGCACGGGCAGCCCCAAGGACCGGCCCATCGCGTCCAGGAAGGCGACCTCGAACGCCGACACGACGATCGCGTGCAGCTTGGTGAGGTTCTGCCGGCCGAACAGCCGCCGGGCCTGCAGGTCGTCGGTGAGCGAACCGCTCACCGCGCTCTCGTCGAGCGCGCCGGCCACGATCTCCCACAGGCTCTCGGAGGACGCGACCGAACGGCCGGGCAGCAGCGCTGCCACCGTCCGCAGCGGCTCGAGATACTCGTCGTCGCCGTAGGTCTCCCCCAGGCCCACGACGCCGTCCTCGGTCTCCACCTCGACGATCGCGCGTGGGGTGTACGGCTGGTGTACGCCCTGCAGGTTCAGCAGCGGCGGGTCCTCGACGAGGACAGGGGTGACGCGCACATCGGCGATGCGCAGGTCGCTCATCGGTGCTCCCAACTCAGATCAGCTCGAGGCCTGCGGTGAGGACGCGCTCGAGGTCGGCCAGGTCCTCGGGTCCAGGGTCGGCGAGTGGCGGGCGCACGGGGCCGGCCGGCAGGCCGCGCAGCCGGGCTCCGGCCTTGACGAGCGACACCGCGTACCCGGCCGTCCGGTCGCGGATCCGGGCCAGTGGCAGGTAGAAGCCGGACAGCAGGCGGTCGGCGGTCGCATCGTCGCCCGCGCGCAGCGCGGCGTGGAACGCCCCGGCGATCTCGGGGGCGAAGGCGTGCACGGCCGAGGAGTACGCGGGGATGCCGATCGCCGCGTAGGCGCGGGCCTGAAGCTCGGCGGTCGGCACGCCGTTGAAGAACAGGAACTCCGGCGGCATCGCCAGCCGCAGCGCCTGGAGGTGTTCGATGTCGCCGGTGCCGTCCTTGAGCCCGGCGAGGTTGGGCACCTCCGCCGCCAGGGCCGTGACCGTGTCCACCGCGTACCGGGCCTGGCCTCGGTGATAGATGATCACCGGCAGGGTGGTCGCCCCGGCGACCCTCCGTACGTGCTCGGCGAGCCCCGCCTGCGGGGCCTCGGTCAGGTAGTGCGGCAGGAGAAGGACCGCCCCGGCCCCGGCCTCCTCGGCGGCCTTGACGAACCGGGTGGCCAGCGCGACGCCGTACCCGGCACCCGCGACGACGGGGATCTCCGGCGGCGCGAGCCCGACCGCCGCCCGCACGCAGGCGGTGTACTCCTCCACGTCGAGGCTGAAGAACTCGCCCGTCCCGCAGCAGACGAACAGCGCGCCCGGCGATGCGGCGAGCTGATGCTCCAGGAGAGCACGGTACGCGCCGAGGTCCAGGTCGCCGCTCCCGGAGAACGCCGTCAGCGGAAAGGACAACACCGCGCGCCCCATTCCGGCACGGAGCGCGGCCGTGCGCACGGCGGCGACCGAGTCCATATCTCGCACGTCATCTCCATATGTAGACAGCAGTTATGGTGGGAGACTATGCATGGGAGCGTGCCAGGACGTCAAGAGCTCGCAATTCATCCGCAACATGGACGTGACAGGATGACGGACAGGACGGCGGGAAGGAGATCTGTGAGCACGGAGCAACGGCGGGGCGTGCGCGACGTGAAGTCGGCCGGGCGGACCGTCGAGGTCCTCGAGGTGCTCGCGGCGCTCCAGGGCAGGGTGGTGACGCTCCGCGACCTCGCCGAACGGATCGACATCCCCCGCAGTAGTCTCTACGCCTTGCTGCAGACCCTCGTCAACCGCGGCTGGGTGCGCACCGACGCCACCGGGTCGCTGTACTCCATCGGCATCCGCGCCCTCCTGGTCGGCACGGCCTACCTCGACGACGACCCCCGCCTCGCGATGCTCAAGCCGCACATGGACGCGCTCGCGGCCGAACTCGGGGAGACGCTGCACTTCGCCCGGCTCGACGGCACGGACATGGTCTACCTCGCCACCCGCGAGTCCAAGCACTACCGGCGCCCGTTCAGCCGCGTCGGCCGGCGGCTTCCCGTGCACGCCACGTCCCTGGGCAAGGCGACCCTCGCCGAGCGTACGGACGAGGAGGTCGGCGCCCTGCTCCCCGCCGAGCCGGAGCGGCTCACCCCGAACACCCTGTGCGACCGCGACGCCCTGCTC
Organism: Actinoallomurus purpureus; assembly: GCF_024055795.1. Taxonomy (GTDB): domain Bacteria; phylum Actinomycetota; class Actinomycetes; order Streptosporangiales; family Streptosporangiaceae; genus Actinoallomurus; species Actinoallomurus purpureus. The sequence goes on from NZ_JAMXMY010000022.1 coordinate 147,893, forward strand.
GCCGACCTCGCGGAGACCCGCCGCCGCGGCTACGCCATCGACGACGGCGAGAACACCGCCGGCCTGCACTGCATCGGTGTCGCCCTCCGCTACGACCCGGTCGTCACCGACGCCCTCAGCTGCTCGATCCCGAAGTCACGCCTCACCCCGGAGTTGGAGAGCGACGTCATCGCCGCACTCGAGGAGGTACGCTCCGCGATCGAGACCGCCACCGCCTCTCCGGCCCTCTCCGTCGTCTGGCGCTGACCGGACGACGACCTCAGAGTGAGGGGACACCGCTCAGGTCCAGCGGTAGCCGGCCTTGGCGAGGCGGGTGAGGGCCTCGGCGATGACCGGGAGGGGCGGACCGAGGAACAGGCGGAACCACGCCGTCTCCTCGTCGGCCCCGGTGCTCCAGCGGTCGACGCCCACCAGGACCCCCGTACGCCGGAGGCACTCCTCACGGAACTCGCGCACCGCGTCCGGCTTCCCCTGCCACGCGGGCGGGACCTGCATCCGCGCGTACGGAGCGAACTCCCCCAGCTGGAACGCGTCCTGCGGGTAGCCGTGCTCCGACGTCAGGACGTCCCGGACGACGGCGCGTTTTCGCGAGTATTCGCGGCCGAGGTCGTCCAGGTAGTGCTGTGACTCCTCGTCGGTCAGCCAGGTCGCCATCGCCTCCTGCAGGGGTATCGCGCTCGCGAAGGAGCGCTGGAACTGCAGGGTGTTGACGAGGGCGTCGAGCGTCTGGGGGTGGGCGGTCATCGCGCCGATGCCCCAGCCGTTGCAGTGGAACTGCTTGCCGAGCGACCGTACCGCCAGCCAGCGTCGCCGCGCCTCCGGTGGGGCCGTGGCCATTTCCTCCAGGAGCACGCGGAGGGCGGACGTGGGGGTCAGCCGTGGATCGTGGACCCCGTAGTAGGCGTCGTCGAGCAGGATCGCGGCGCCCGCGGAGAGCGCCTGGCGGACCATGTCCCGTACGGTGTCGGCGGGCCAGTTCGCGCCGGTCGGGTTGTGCTGGGCGTTGATGACGATGAGCGCCGCCTGCTCGGCGGGGTCGGCGGCGACGTCGCCGAGCAACTCCGCGAGGTCACCGGGTTCGGGGCCGCCGTCGGCCCTCAGCCGTAGGTACCGCATGCGGTAGCCGAGGGGTTCGAGGACCCCCGCGTAGTCCCAGCCGGGCATCGGGGCGACGGCGACCGGGATCCGGCCCACGGCCGGACCGTATCCGGGGTCGGCCCGCAGCAGCCGCGCGAAGTCGAACATCGCGTTGCGGGTGCCACCGCCGATCGCGGCGACCTCGTAGTCGCGGCCGGCCTGGACGTCCTCGGGGAGCCGATGCGTCATGGGGATGTACGAGCGCAGTGTGCGCTGGAGCCGGGGCAGGCCGTACTGGGAGATGACGTACCCGTGGGAGTGCCGTGGCAGCTCGGCCAGCGCCGCCATCAGGCCGGGCGCGGCCTGGGTCCACGTCTCGCCGAACCCCAGATAGATGAGGTCGCCCGCCGGGCTTCCGGCGTCGAGGTAACCCGAGACCAGGGCCGTGTCGGGAAAGCGCGTCGACAGTTCGGGGCCGGCGATGACCTCGGGGTAGGGAACGGACATGGGTCTCCTCACCGTCCCGCGGGCTCGGGGAGCGGCCCGAAGACGTGCTCGCACGCCTCCGCGACGCGAAGCAGCGCGGGGTCGCTTCCGGGGAGGCCGTCCAGTGCGAACCCGATCGGCAGGCCGGCGTCGTCGAGTCCGGCCGGGACGCTCACTCCGGGCCAGCCGACGATGCTGCCCAGGTTGGTGGTGCGCGTGTAGGCGAGGAAGGCGGAGACGCGCTCGCCGCCCAGGCTCACCTCCTCCGAGCCGATCGGGGCGGCCGTGAGCGGCGTGGTCGGCCAGACGAGCGCGGTGAGCCCGTTCTCGGCGAAGACCTCGCGCACCATCGCGTCCAGGGCGGGCCGGTGGACGGTCAGGGCCTCCCGGTAGTCGGCGGGCGCCACGGCGGCATCGCCGAGCAGGCCGGCGAGGATCCCCCGGACGTCGGCGCTGCCGCACCGCTCGACGACCTCGGCCAGGGACAGACCCGTACCGCTCTCCTCCAGGTAACGGGGCAGGTCGAGGGTGGTCTCGTGGAAGGCGATGGGGAACCCGGCCTTCGCGATGAGGTCGCCCGCGTGCGCGGGGAACGCCACGTCGACGACGTCGGCTCCGCACGCGGTGAGCTCGGCGAGGCGCCGCTCGAAGATCCGGGCGAGGTCGGGGGCGAGGCCTTCGGCGAACGGGTGCCGTACGACCCCGAGGCGCACCCCGGTGAGCGCGTCGGCGACGGTTCCCGTGTCCTCGTCGGCGCCGCTCAGCACGGTGTCGAGCAGCCGGACGTCCGCGACCGTGCGGGCCAGCGGGCCGATGGTGTCGCGGGTGCGCGACACCAGCATGATCCCCCGCTGTGGGTACCGGCCCATGGTCGGCCGCAGCCCGGCGACGCCGCACAGGCTCGCCGGCATGCGCACCGACCCGCCGGTGTCCGTGCCGAGCCCCGCAGCCGCCAGTCGCGCGGCGACGGCGGCGGCGGTTCCGCCGCTGCTTCCCCCCGCGATACGGCCGGTGTCGTACGGGTTGGCCACCGGGCCGAACGCGCCGTTGCCGCTCGTGACCCCGTACGCGAGCTCGTGGAGGTTGGTCTTGCCGAGGACGAGCGCGCCGGCCTGCCGCAGGAGTCGTACCGCGTCGGCGTCCGCGGCGGGCCGGTGGGTCCGCAGCGCGGGCGTGCCGCCGGTCGTCGGCAGGTCGACGGTGTCGATGTTGTCCTTGACGGCGATCGGCACTCCGTGCAGCACGCCGAGGGGCTCTCCGCCGGCCTGGGCCTGATCGGCGTTCTTGGCCGCGGAGAGCAGCGCGTCGGCGTCGACCGTGATGAAGGCGTTCAGGTGGGCGTGGTCCTCGACCCGCTCCAGCAGCGCCGTCGCGTACTCCACGGCGGACAGGTCGCCGCGCCGGATGTGGGCGGCGACCTCGGTCAGGGGCAGTTCGGAGGGGTTCACCGCAGGCTCCCCGTTCCGGAGGCGGCAGGAGCCTCGTGCAGGAGATGCGGCGCCTGCTCGGCGACGTGGGGGCGAAGCTGGGTGAGCGCGTCGCGGACGGCGGTCACGAAGGTGTCCAGATGCTCGTCGGTCATCGGCGTGGACAGCGCGAACAGGCCGCGGCGGGACACGTACACCCCGCGGTTCATCAGCTCGAGGTGGAGCAGTTCCGGCAGATCGCCCAGGCCCGCCGCGCGGGCGGCCACGTCCTGCGGACTCCGGATCGGCCCGTCTCCCCAGTGCAGGTTCGCCAGGGAGCCGACGCCCGTCACCTGCATCATTACTCCCGCCTCGCGGGCCGCCACCGGGATGTCGCGGATCAGCCGCTCCCCCATCGCGTTCAGCCGGGTGACCTCGTCGGCGCCGTAGGTGTCGAGGGCGGCCAGCCCGACGGCGAGGCTGAGGTTGTTCCCGGCGAAGGCCCCGGCGTGGTAGACGGGGTTGGGGCGGGTGGGGTCGAACTGCGCCATGATGTCGGCGCGCCCGCCGAACGCCCCGAGCGGCAGGCCGCCGCCGATGATCTTGCTCAGCGAGGTGAGGTCCGGCGTGATGCCGTAGCGCGCCTGCAACGGCCCCATCCGGAACGTCGCGCACTCGTCGAAGATCAGCAGTACGCCGCGGTCCGCGGTGAGCCTCCGCAGACCGCGCAGGTAGTCGACGTCGCCGGGGATGCAGCCGGCCGCCCCCATCATGGGCTCCACGATCAGCGCCGCGATGTCCTGGCCGCGGCGGTCCAGGAGTTCCTCGGCCGCGGCCAGGTCGTTGTACGGGAGGAGGAGAACATCGCGCGTCCGGCCGACCGGCACTCCTCGCGCCGGCTGCGCGAGGGGAAAGGACTCGGGCAGCCCGGCCTGCGGATACCGCGGCTCGGTCATCCCGGTGAACATGTTGATCTCGGCGTCGTCGTGCAGCCCGTGATAGCCGCCGTCGATCTTGACGATGACGTCCCGGCCGGTGAACGCCCGCGCGGCGCGCAGCGCCATCATCGTCGCCTCGGTGCCCGAATTGCAGTACCGCACGCTTTCGACCGACGGGACCCGCCGGCAGACGGCCTCCGCGTGACGCACCTGCACCTCGGCCACCGTGCCCAGCGCGGTACCCAGGGAGATCTGCTCGGCCGCCGCCTGGACCAGGACGGGATGGGCGTGGCCGTGCACGATCGCGCTCATGTTGTTGCAGAAGTCGAGGTACTCGTTGCCGTCGACGTCGGTCAGGACGCAGCCGGCGCCATGGGACATGAAGACCGGGTACGGCGAGAAATGGTTGATGGTCCGGGTGTCCCCGCCCGGCAGCCATTTCTTCGCCTCTTCGTGGAGCTTCGACGAGGTCGGCGTACGGGAGACGTAGCGGTCGAGTACGTGACGCGCCGCGTCTTCGGCGAGGTGGGCCATCGGGTCTGTCTCGATTCCGGTCGGGGCTGGGTCAGACGAAGGGCCAGATGTGCGACGGCCGCTTCGGGAAGAGAACGGGGAGGAGGGCCGCCGCCCGGTCGTTCTGCAGGCGGAAGTCGGGGAATGCCGGCGCGATCTCGGGGATCTCCGCATGGCCGAAAAGGAGCTGGAGGAACATCTGCGTCGGCATGGACGCGTCGGATCCCCGGCGGCTGTGGTCCGGCCACGGCTCGACCTGCACGAGGGCGCCCTCCCGGAACCGGAGCAGCAGCCCGTGGGTGTAGAAGTGCAGGCGCAGTGCTCCCGTGAACCCGGCGGCGCCGGAAGCGGACAGCCGCTCCTCGAGCACCGGCCGCACCGTGCGGAGGAACCGGACAAGGTCCGGGACCCGGAGGAACCAGCCCATGTGCGGCGGCCGCCTGACCAGCAGGTCGCCCAGCACGTCGTACGCCGGATGCTCGCGGCCCAGCCACAGCATGTATCCGGCCTCGCCGGTCAGCTGCCGGACGACACTCGGCGCAGTGTCCTGCCAGGAGACCTCGGGCATCAGCTCGAACCCGGCGATCGACACCACCTGCTCGGGGCACGGCAGGCCGGGCAGCCAGTGCGGGATCGGGAAGCTGGGTATGCCGCCGTACCCGAGCAGGACGTATCCCGCCGGTGCACCCGCCCGTTCGACCATGAGCAGCTCGTCGTACAACATGTTCTGGCGGCTGCGGCCGGTCAGCTCGTGCCGCCAGTGCTCTTCGTCCCGCGGGCAGGCGAGCAGCGATCTGGCACGGGCGTGACGGTCGATGGCGATGAGGGCCGGGACGTCGGCCGGTGTGGCCGGGCGGAGGGTGACCGGCTCGCCCTCCTCCGGCGCGGGCGGGAGCTCATGGGTACGGCCGCCGCGGCCCGCCCGCTGCGTCAGCGCCATGTGGTACCCGAACTCCTCATGGAAGAACATGAGGTCGGTGATGGCCTGCACCAGGTCTCCGCGTTCGGCGCTCCGCTCGTGCAGCGCGCGCAACTGCCGGGTGATCAGGCCCCGGCGGCGGTAGTCCGGATGCGTCGCCACGAGCTCCAGGCGCCCCACGCCGAACGGCACACCGGCGTACGACCAGGTCTGCCGCACCAACGTCAGGCTCGACACGACGGCGCCGGTACGCGGGTCCTCGACCACGGTGATGTCGGCGAGGTCCATGGTCGGATGCTCGAAATCGAAGAGATCGCTCGTCCAGGTGCCGACCGCGACGCTGGGCGTGCCGCCCGGTCCGGCGTGCACCATGGCCTGAAGCCCGGTGAGGGCGTCCCGGTCCCGCCCCGTCGCCTGCCGCACCACGAGACCGTCCGCCAATGGGATCCGCATCTCTCCCGTGACCGGGACATCCGCCGTCATCAAACCCCCACCAGCGGTCGATCGCAGGAGCGGCGAGTGAGGACCGCCGACGGCGAAGGCGCCGCTTTCACCTAAGTCCTCCGGAGGATGCTCCGGCCTTCAGCCGGGGAGGAATCCGGGCTCCGTCAGGAGCGGCCCGGCGTAGCCGGGACGGCCTGAGAACGGAGTCCGCCGACGTTCGGTCATTCGCCTTACAAGTGCATGCGCCATGTGTAAGGTTCCGGTCATGCGGACGGCGTACAAGTGCCGGGCCTACCCCGGCCCCGAACAAGCGGCGGTGTTCAGCCGCACGTTCGGGTGTGTGCGCCTGGTGTGGAACAAGACCCTCGCCGAACGCCACGCCGCGTACCACCAGCGAGGCCAGAAGACCTCCTACAAGCAGACCGACGCCGCTTTGACCGGATGGAAGAAGACCGAAGACCTGGCGTTCCTCTCGGAGGTGTCGTCGGTTCCGTTGCAGCAGACGCTGCGGCATCAGCATGCGGCGTTCGCGAACTTCTTCGCCGGCCGCGCGAAGTACCCGCGGTTCAAGAACCGCAACTCCCGGCAGACCGCGCACTACACCCGCTCGGCGTTCCGGATGAACAACGGCGAGTTGTCCATGGCCAAAACCACGGCACCGCTGCGGTTCGTGTGGTCCTTCGACGACGTCGAGGTCTCCACGCTCAACCCCACCATGGTCGTCATCTCCCGGGATCCGGACGGCCGCTGGTACGTCACGTTCGCCATCGACACCGACGCCCCCGACCCCATCGATGAGGCCGGGCACGCCATCGGTATCGATCTGGGGATCAAGGACTTCGCGGTCACCTCCGACGCCGAACGCATCGCCAACCCCCGCCACCTGGAGCGCAAGGCCCGCAACCTCGCCCGCTACCAGCGGCGGATGGCCCGCTGCCAGCGCGGGAGCGCCAACCGGCGCAAGGCCAAGGCCAAGGTCGCCCGCGCTCACCGCAAGGTCCGTAACGCCCGCGCCGACTTCCTGCATCGCACCAGCGCCAACCTGGTGCGCAGAGCGGATGTCATCGTGATCGAAGACCTCGCGGTCAAGAACATGGTGAAGAACCGCAGGCTGGCGCGGGTGATCAGTGATGCGGGGTGGGGGGAGTTCCGCCGGCAGTTGGAGTACAAGGCCGAACGGACCGGGCGCACGCTCGTGGTGATCGATCGCTGGTATCCGTCTTCCAAGACCTGCTCGGCTTGCGGGTACCTGCTCGCGGAGCTGAGTCTTTCCACCCGGCACTGGACGTGTCCGGGCTGCCGCACCCGGCATGACCGGGACATCAACGCGGCCAAGAACATCGTTGCGGCTGGTCAAGCCGTAGCCAGGGAGAGATCCTCTGGTGATGCCTGTGGAGCTGATGTCAGACGGCAAGGGTCCTCCCTTCCGCAGCCGGCGCTGAAGCAGGAAACCCGCGCCGTGAGGCGCCCGGCCTAAAGGCCGGATCGGCCACAAGGCCGATGGGAATCCCCCTTCTTCACTTCAGAAGGGGGAGGAAGTCAATCCGGCCTCTCTTACCTCACCACCGATTTCCGGAAGCTACCACGCGAGCCCGGAGCACCACGGGAATTCGGACGTTTCGCTTGGTCGACGATGCGCGTCCGGAACGGCCTACCGGCCATACCCTCGCCTTCCCGCCTCCTGGAAGATCCGCACCCACCGCCTCACCGGTTCAGGGACTCACGGGGCGGGCACCTCTCCGTGGTCCTCGCCCGGAAGCGGCGTCACTCCGACGTCAGGAGGCGCGGGCGACGGCGATCACGGCGCCCCGCCTTGCGGGAGGAGAGTTCCGAAGACCAGGGCGAAGAAGGACTCGAAGGCGTCGGCCGAGCGGTCGGCGCGCGCTCTGATGAGGGAGCCCTCCCAGGCGTCGACGAGAAACCCGGCCGTGGCCCGCGGGTCGAGGCCGGCGCGGAGGGCCCCGGCCTCCCGGGCCTCGGTGAGCACCACGGCGATCGCCTCGGTCCACTGGGCAAGACACTGGCGGACCGCATCGCGGATGACGTCGCTGTGGTCGGCGATCTCCGCGCCGAAGTTGCCCATCAGACAGCCGCGCGTGAACTCATGCCGCACGACGTAGTCGCGGAGCGACTCGAAGTGCGCGCGTAGCCGGGCCAGCGGCTCGCCGTCTCCCCCGGCCAACTCCTGCACGGGGTGCCGGTCGCCGTACCGCTGCAGGGCCACGACGGCGAGCGCCTCCTTGCTGTCGAAGTGGTTGTAGAACGACCCCTTCGGCACGCCCGCCGCATCGGTGATCACCTTCACGCCGGCCGCGTTGTACCCCTGAACGTGGAAGCGCTCCAGAGCCGCCTCGACGATCTCCTCGCGTACGCCCCGCCTGCCCACACCGACCCACCTCCGCCGCCAATATGGCCGGTCGTCTCAATCCTGTCAACCGGCGGTAGGCCTGCTTGACAGAGCTAAGACGACCGGTCATATTGGCCGAGTCGGTCGAACATGTCCGGCGTCGTAGCGACATGAGGAGACGGCATGACCGGATATCGGGCCTTCGAGGTGACGGGGGCACACGACTTCGCACTCGTGGAGCGGGAGCCACCGGAGCCTCCGCCGGGTCATGTGCGTATCCGGGTCGAGGCCTGCGGCATCTGCCACACCGACGTCCTCACCGTCGAAGGGGTCCGCTCCGACCCTGAGCGTCCCGTCGTCCCCGGCCACGAGGTCGTCGGGGTCATCGACGCGGTCGGACCGGGTGTCCGGGCCTGGCACGTCGGCGAACGTGTCGGGGTCGGTTTTCTCGGCGGCCACTGCGGCGAGTGCGATCGCTGCCGGCGCGGTGACTTCGTCAACTGCACCGACCAGCCACAGACGGGCACCACCGTCGACGGCGGATACGCCGAGATGATCCTGGCCAGGAGCAGTGGACTGGTCCGCGTCCCGGACGGCATCAGCTCGGTCGAGGCCGCACCGCTGCTGTGCGCCGGTCTGACGACCTTCAAGGCGTTGCAGCAGGTGGAGGGTCGTCCGGGAGCGCTCGTGGCGATCCAGGGCATCGGTGGTCTCGGCCACCTGGGCCTGCAGTACGCCCGCCACCTGGGCTACCGGGTGGCCGCCATCGCCCGGGGGGCCGCCAAGGCCGAACTCGCCCGGCGGTTCGGCGCCGATCACTACATCGACGCTTCGGCCAGCGACGCGGGCGCGGAGTTGCAGCGGCTCGGCGGCGCGGCGGGGATCATCGCGACGGCCGCCGACGGCGCGTCGATGTCGGGGCTGATCTCCGGACTGGAACCGCAGGGCCGGATGGTGGTCGTGGGGGCCGGCACCTCCCCGATCACGGTCGGCACCGCGGATCTGATCTTCGGCACCCGCACCGTCACCGGGAGCCTGACCGGGTCGCCGATCGAGAACGAGGACAACCTGGCCTTCGGCCTGCGCCACGGGATCCACCCCATGACCGAGGTCATGCCGCTGACGGACGCGCCGCGGGCCTACGCCCGCATGCTGTCCGGCGAGGCCCGGTTCCGCGTGGTCCTGGACATGGCGGCCTGAGCCCGGTGCCAGGGCCGACACGAGTGTCAACCATGATGGTTCGAAAGAGGGAGAAGGCATGAAGATCGAAGGTTCGGTGGCGATCGTGACCGGCGGGAATCGGGGGTTCGGCCGGCACCTCGTCACCCAGCTCATCGAACGCGGAGCCAAGGTGTACGCCGCCGCCCGGCGGCCCGAGACGGTGGACGTGCCCGGCGCCGTGCCGCTGCGGCTGGACATCACGGATCCGGCGTCGATACGGGAGGCGGCCGCCGTGGCGACGGACGCCACCCTGTTGATCAACAACGCCGGCATCTCCACCAAATCGTCGCTGATCGACGGTGACGTCGAGAACGCCAGGCGCGAGATGGACACGCACTACTTCGGCACGCTGGGCGTGATCCGCGCGTTCGCGCCGATCATCGAGGCCAACGGCGGCGGCACCATCTTGAATGTTCTGTCCGTGCTCTCCTGGGTGCACATCCCGGCCTCCGGCGCGTACTCCGCGGCCAAGGCCGCGGAATGGGCGATGACCAACGCCGTACGCCAGGAGCTCGCGCCCAAGGGGATCCACGTCGCGGGCCTGCACGTCGGCTACATGGACACCGACATGACCTCCGGCATCACGGCCGACAAGTCCGATCCCGCGGTGATCGCCGCGTTCGCGCTCGACGAGCTCGCCGGGGGATCCGCGGAGATCATCGCCGATGAGCTGAGCCGGAACGTCAAGCAGAACCTGGCCGCACCCATCACGGGCTGAGCGCTCCCCACCGGAGACGTCGCCGCAGGGGTGCCGAGGGAAGGAGAACGATGGCCGACGCCGGAGCCGGGCCGACGTTCCCGCTGGGGAGCTGGCCGACGCCGCTGGAGGAGGCCCCGCGCCTGGCGGCGGCGATCGGCCTGGCGCCGGGCGACCTGTGGATCAAGCGCGACGACCTCAGTGGCCTCGGCGGAGGCGGCAACAAGGTACGCAAACTGGAGTGGACGATCGGCGACGCGATCGCCCAGGGCGCCGACACCGTCGTCACCACGGGCGCTCCGCAGAGCAACCACGCCCGCCTGACGGCTGCGGCGGCCGCTCGGGCGGGCCTGGACGCGGTGCTGGTCCTCGCGGGCCGGCCCGAGCGGGCCGGCTCCGGGAACCTGGCGCTGGCCGGCCTGTTCGGCGCGCGGGTCGTCTGGGCCGGGGACGTCACCCATGAGGACCTGGCCGAGGCCGCCCGGGAGGTCGCCGGCGACCTGCGGGCCGCGGGCGCCGTGCCCGCGCTGATCCCGTTCGGCGGCTCCAGTGTTCTGAGCGCCCGAGGTTACGTGGAGTGCGGGCGCGAGCTGCTGCGGCAGGCCCCGGACCTGCACGACGTCGTGGTCGCGGTGGGATCGGGCGGGACCATGGCCGGTCTCGTGGCCGCCCTGGGCGCCGAGCGTGTGCTCGGCGTGGACTGTGGCGCGCTCGACGACCCTGCTCCGGTGGTCGCCGCGTTGGCCGCACCGGTCGGCCCGGTCGCCGTCGAGGCCGGCCGCCTCAGGATCCGGCGCGAGCAGGTGGGGGCCGGCTACGGGGAGCTCACCGAGCCGGTCGCCCGTGCGCTGGACATCGCCGGTCATACGGAGGGCATCCCGCTCGATCCGATCTACACGGGCCGCGCGCTGGCCGGTCTGATCGCCGCGGTGGCCGACGGCAGCGTGGCGCCGGGCCGCAAGACGATCTTCTTGCACAGCGGCGGACTGCCCGGCCTCTTCGGTCATCCCGGGGCGGTCGCCCATGCCGAAGCGGGCCTGCACGCGATGCCGCCTCGCTCCTGACCCACGGCCGGAAGCGGAGCATCTCGCGCAGCGACGCCGGACGGCGATCACGGCTCCGCCGACCGGAAGCGGCCAGTCGGAGGACCGGTCCCGCGACGGGGCATGTCCCCGCGGGCCTGGTCGAGACCGCATCACTCTTGGAACATCTCTGCGCCCCGCCCCCTCATGTGATTCAGCTCACCCGGGCAATCGATCATCTGGACAGGGGCCAATGCGGTAGAAACAGCCATGCATCGCCGCGTGGTCGACCCGCCGTTCCGGTGACCCGCCGAGCAGCCGATGCGTCTCCCCCCGCTGATCCGACCGAGAAATCGATAGTGCACATCAACCGAAGAATCACCATCGCCACGTCGGCGTGTACGGTGCTCGCCGCGGGCTGCGCGTTCGCCCTGAGCAGTGGCCACCACTCCCCGGCGGCAGCGGTCGCCCAGAGCGTTTCGAGCGACGACTCCCGGGCCACGAAGTCCTACTGGACGGCGGCGCGGATGAAGGCGGCCACCCCGCTGGACCGGCGAGAGGCGCCGAGGCCGACGACGTACCAGGCCAGGACCGGGATCCCCCGCGGCACGCAGTTCACCGGCATTCCCACGGTGGGCAGGCTGTTCTCGCACAGTAAGACGGGCGACCACTACTGCACCGCGAGCGTCGTCTACAGCACGAAGCACAACCTCGCCCTCACGGCCGCTCATTGCATCTACAGCTACAACGCGAGCACGAAGACCGGCTACTACCGCGACAAGATCGCCTTCGTCCCGCAGTACGACGCCGGAAACGCGCCGTACGGCGTCTGGTCGGCCAAGTCCCTTCTCGTCCACAACGGATGGAAGGCGCGCGCCGATCCCGACCTCGACTTCGGATTCATCATTCTCGCCAAGGACCCGGCGACCGGAAAGAACGTCGCGGACGTCACCGGGTCCAACCGCCTGACGCCGAACACCGCGCTCCCCGAAGCCGTGCACGTCGTCGGCTATCCGGCCAGCGGCACCTCGTCCAACGACCGGGCGATCCAGTGCGACACGACGGCCATCCACCGTTTCAAGTACCAGCTCGCCTTCGACTGCGACGGCTTCACGGGCGGCACCAGCGGCAGCCCGTGGCTCTGGAAGTACGACCCGGTGAAACGGCAGGGCAAGGTCGTCGGCGTCCTCGGCGGATACCACCAGGGCGGTGACACGTCGCGGCGGTCGTATTCGTCGCTGCTCGACGGCGATATCGCCGGACTCCGCGACCAGGCCGAAAAGGCCGGCTGACACGGCGGTCGGTCAGCCGACACGGCGGCCGGTCAGTGGCCGCGGGCGATCCACTCCTCCAGACGCGGGGCCTCCGCGCCGATCGTGGTGTCGTCGCCGTGGCCGGTGTGGACGACCGTCTCCGGCGACAGCGCCAGCAGGCGGTCGCGGATCGAGTCGATGATGGTCGGGAAGTCGGAGAACGACCGGCCGGTGGCTCCGGGTCCGCCCTGGAAGAGGGTGTCGCCGGAGAACAGCGCGCCGAGTGCCGGCGCGTGCAGGCAGACCGCGCCGGGGCTGTGACCGGGCGTGTGGAGCACCGTCAACTCGACGTCCGCGACGCGCAGGGTCTCCCCGTCGGCGAGCGGCGCGTCGGGGGCGCGGTCCGGATGGGTGAGGTCCCACAGCGGCCGGTCGGCCGGGTGTAGCAGGATCGGCGCTCCGGTGCGGTCGGCCAGGGCCGGGGCCGCGTCGATGTGGTCGTCATGGGCGTGGGTGCAGATGATCGCGGCCAGGCGGCGGTCCCCCACCGCCTCGGCGATGGCGGCGGCGTCGTGCGCCGCGTCGATCACCACGGCCTCGGTGTCGTCGCCGAGGATCCAGACGTTGTTGTCGACCTCCCAGGTGCCGCCGTCGAGGGAGAAGGTGCCGGAGGTGACGATGTGGTCGAGGCGCGCGGTCGTCACAGGATCACCACCGAACGCAGGACCTCGCCCCGCCCCATGCGCTCGAACGCGCCCTCGACGTCGTCGAGCGGGATCGTCTCGGAGACGAAGGCGTCCAGGTCCAGCCGGCCCTGGAGGTACAGGTCGATGAGCACCGGAAAGTCCCGTGAGGGCAGGCAGTCGCCGTACCAGGAGGATTTCAGCGCGCCGCCGCGCCCGAAGACGTCCAGCAGCGGCAGCTCCAGGCGCATCTCGGGCGTGGGAACGCCGACGAGGACGACGGTGCCGGCGAGGTCGCGCGCGTAGAAGGCCTGTTCGTACGTCTCGGGGCGGCCGACGGCGTCGATGACGACGTCGGCGCCGAAGCCGCCGGTGAGGTCGCGGATGGCCGTCACGGCGTCCTCACGGGAGGAGTCGACGGTGTGCGTGGCGCCCAGTCTCTTCGCCTGCTCGAGCTTACGGTCGTCGAGGTCCACCGCGATGATCTTCGCGGCGCCGGCCAGCCGGGCGCCGGCGATGGCCGCGTTGCCCACGCCGCCGCAGCCGATGACCGCCACCGAGTCGCCCCGCCCGACCCCGCCGGTGTTGATCGCGGCGCCGATCCCCGCCATCACCCCGCAGCCGAGCAGCCCCGCCGCGGCCGGTGACGCCGCCGGGTCGACCTTCGTGCACTGGCCCGCGGCGACCAGGGTCTTGTCGGCGAACGCGCCGATGCCCAGGGCGGGCGAGAGTTCGGTGCCGTCGGTCAGGGTCATCTTCTGGGTGGCGTTGTGCGTGTCGAAGCAGTACCACGGACGGCCGCGCCGGCACGCGCGGCACCGGCCGCAGACCGCCCGCCAGTTGAGGATCACGAAGTCGCCGGGGGCGACGTCGGTGACGCCGTCACCGACGGACTCCACGACGCCTGCGGCCTCGTGGCCGAGCAGGAAGGGGAAGTCGTCGTTGATCCCGCCCTCCCGGTAGTGCAGGTCCGTATGGCAGACCCCGCAGGCCTGGACCTTCACGACGGCCTCACCGGGGCCGGGGTCCGGCACCAGGATCGTCGTCGTCTCCACCGGCGCGCCTTTGGCTCGGGCGATGACTCCGCGTACTTCCTGCGCCATGCGAGACGTCCTTCCGCTGTCGGGGACCGTGGTACGGCCGGTCGGCCCGGCCGTGCGCCGATCGTACGCGCGGGCCGGCCGGGCGGTCACCCGCCGAAGAGCGCGGCGGCCGTCTCGGTCCGTAGTTCCTCGGCGGTGTCTGCCTGACGCCTCTCGTTGAACGCGTTCCGCCCTTTCCCGGCACCCGGGAAAGGGCGGCAGGCCCGCGGTCAACGAGAGGGATGGACCTACCCGCGATCGCCTGAGCGGGCGTGGGTCACTTGTGCTGGCGCTTCTCCCGGATCTTCATGGTGATCTCGATCGGGGTGCCCTCGAATCCGAAGTCCTCGCGCAGCCGCCGCTCGACGAACCGGCGGTATCCGGCCTCGAGGAACCCGCTCGTGAACAGCACGAACTTCGGCGGCTGCACGCTCGCCTGGGTGGCGAACATGATCTTGGGCTGCTTGCCGCCGCGTACGGGGTGCGGCCGGGCGGCGACCAGGTCGGTCATGAAGGAGTTCAGCCGGCCCGTCGGCACCCGCTCACCCCAGCCCGCCAGGGCCGTCTCGATCGCCGGAACGAGCTTCTCCACATGCCGGCCCGTGCGAGCGGAGATGTTGACGCGCGGCGCCCAGCGGGCGTGGTGCAGCTGCCGGTCGATCTCCCGGTCGAGGTAGTGCCGGCGCTCTTCGTCCACGAGGTCCCACTTGTTGAATGCGAGGACGAGCGAACGGCCGGACTCGATCACCATGGAGATGATCCGCAGATCCTGCTCGGTGAGGGGTTCGCTCGCGTCCACGAGCACGACCGCGACCTCGGAGCGCTCCAGGGCCGACCGGGTGCGCAGCGTGGCGTAGAAGTCGGCGCCCTGGTTCTCGCGGGCCCGCCGGCGGATGCCGGCGGTGTCGATGAACCGCCAGGTCTGCCCGCCCAGCTCGACGAGCTCGTCGACCGGGTCACGGGTGGTGCCGGCGACCGAGTCGACGACGACGCGGTTCTCCCCGGCCAGCTTGTTGAGCAGGCTCGACTTGCCGACGTTGGGCCGGCCGAGGAGCGCGATCCGGCGCGGGCCGCCCGCGGCGCCGAACGTCTCCGGCGGCGCCTCTTCGGGCAGGGCCGCCAGGACGGCGTCCAGCAGGTCACCGCTGCTCCGCCCGTGCAGCGCCGAGACGGTCAGCGGCTCACCCAGCCCCAGCGACCACAGCGCGGTCGCGTCCGCCTCGGCCCTGGCGTCGTCGACCTTGTTGGCGGCCAGCACGACCGGTTTCTTGGCGCGCCGCAGGACGTCGGCGACGGCCTCGTCGGTGTCGGTGGAGCCGACGGTGGCGTCGACGACGAAGAGGACCACGTCGGCGGCGTCGACGGCGAGCCGCGCCTGGTCGGCGACGGCGGCCGCTAGGCCCTCGGCGTTCGGCTCCCAGCCGCCGGTGTCGACGACCGTGAAGCGCCGCCCACTCCAGGTGGCGTCGTACGCGACCCGGTCACGGGTCACGCCGGGGACGTCCTCGACGACCGCTTCCCGGCGGCCCAGGATCCGGTTGACCAGGGTGGACTTGCCGACGTTCGGCCGCCCGACGACGGCCACGACCGGCGGCGGCGCGACGTCGTGCTCGATGGCGACGTCGATCGCCTCCGCGTGCTGAAATTCACTCACTCGTCTCGCTCCTCGTGGGCGACTCGCCGTCCCGGGAGCCCGCCTGTCGTGCCGGATCGCCGTCGGCGTCGGCGGTGTGCTTGTGCGCGATGCGCAGGACCTCCTCGATGACCTCGTCGAGGCCGAGGCTGGTCGTGTCGAGCTCGATCGCGTCGGTCGCCCGCGCGAGCGGGTCGACCTTGCGCGTGGAGTCGAGGCGGTCACGGCGGGCCATGTCGGCCTGCGTGGCGGTGACCGTCGCTCCGGTGAGCTCTGAGTTGCGGCGCCGGGCCCGTGCCTCGGCGCTCGCGGTGAGGTAGATCTTGACCTGGGCGCCGGGGGCGACGGCGGTGCCGATGTCGCGGCCCTCGACGACGATGCCGCCGGCGCCGATGATCTCCCGCTGCAGGGCGACCAGGCGCTCGCGGACGGCCGGGACCGCCGCGACGGCGCTGACCGCCCCGGTGACCTCGGGGCCACGGATCGGACCGGACACGTCGACGCCGTCAACGGTGATCGCCGGTGCGGCCGGGTCGGTTCCGGAGACCAGCTCGGGCTCACCCGCACGGGCGGCGACCGCAGCAGGGTCATCGACCGGGACGCCCTCGTGCAGCATCCACCAGGTCATGGCGCGGTACATCGCGCCCGTGTCGAGGTAGCGCAGCCCGAGGGCGCGCGCGACGCCTTTGGAGACGCTGGACTTACCCGACCCGGAGGGACCGTCCATGGCGATGACGAGCGTCACGTTCGCTTCCTTATCTGCATACCGACCGGCCAACGATTGAGGCTACCGGTCCCGCGGTCCCACCGAAGCCGCAGCGTCCCGGTCATACGGTCACGATCGACCCGCGTGCTCGGAGGGGACCTCGACCCCCCGATGGGGATCCCATACGACTTGTATGTAACATAGATACAAGATGACCTCCGCAACCTCCCGGGCCTACGACCACGTCAAGCAGGCCATCCTCGACCGCGCCTACCCCGGCGGCGCGCTGCTCAGCGAGGGTGAGATCGCGACGACGGTGGGGGTGTCCCGTACCCCCGTCCGTGAGGCACTGCTCCGCCTGGAGGCCGAGGGGCTGGTCCGGCTGTATCCCAAGCGCGGCGCGCTGGTGCTGCCCGTCTCGCCGCAGGAGATCGCGGACGTGTTCGAGGCGCGGGAGCTCGTCGAGACGTTCGCCGCCGGCAAGGCGACGCCGGGCCCCGAGCTGGTCGCCGAGCTCACGGGATTCCTCGAGGCGATGCGGGAGCACTCCGCGGCCGGGAACGCCCGGGAGTTCGCCCGCGCCGACCGCTGTTTCCACCGGGCGATCGTCGCGGCGGCGGGCAACGAGATCATCACCCAGCTGTACGACGCGCTGCGCGACCGCCAGCTGCGCATGGCCCGGCTCACCGCGGACGACCCGGATCGCACGGCGACCGCGATCCACGATCACAGCGAGATCCTCGAGGCCGTGCGGTCGGGCGACCGCCGGCGGATCCGCGGTGCGATCCACCGTCACCGACCTTCTTCCACCGGACCAGCGTCTCTGACTGGCTAAGCGATCCCTGAGAAACCTTCAGGGATCTTCCCGGCTTGGGTGCCGAGTATGCGCCAATCGCCTTCGTGCCCTGGTGTCGGCAGGCAGAGCCACCAACCCGCATGGCACGTCCCTCCGGACGCTATCGGTCCAGCCTGCACGGCTATCGGACCGAGGAGGGTGCCCCGCGTCGCCTGGGCACGGGGCGTGCTGATGACAGAACATTATCACAGGATCACCAAGAGCGACCAAAAAACGGAAGCGAGCCTGGGCGTCGCCTCGCTCCGCCACCCAGGCTCGCTTCGGCGTCGACGCGACCGCCCTGTCGACGTTCGCGATCCTGCAGCTCGGCGTCTACCTGCTCATGCAGATCCCGAGCGGGGTCATGGCCGACCGGTTCGGTCCCCGGCGGATGCTCGTGGCCGCCCTTCTCACGATGGCGCTCGGCGAGGCGCTGTTCGGGTTCGCGACCACCATGCCGCTGGCCGTCCTCGGCCGGGCGCTGGTCGGCCTGGGCGACGCCCTGACGTTCCTCAACGTCGTCCGGCTCATCGCCTCGTGGTTTCCCCGCCGGCGGTTCGCGCTGCTCACCGCGTTGACGGCGATGACCGGGGCGCTGGGGCAGATCGTCGGCACGGTGCCCCTGTCGGCCGCCCTGCGCGGGCTCGGCTGGACGCCGACCTTCCTCGGCGTGGGGCTGCTGAGCGGCCTGCTGTCGATCGTCGTGTGGTGGTGGGTCCGTGATCAACCGGACGCCTCTCGGGAACGTTCCACCTCTCCGGTGTCCGTTCTGGCCGACGTACGGACCGTGTTCGCCGCGCGGGGCACCCGCGCGGGGCTGTGGACGCACTTCGCCACGATGTCGTCGTTCATGGTGCTCGCCACGCTGTGGGGGTACCCGTACCTCGCCAAGGGGCTCGGGATGGCGCCCGCGTCGGCCCGGCTGGTGCTGACGCTCGGCGCGGCGACCCCCATGGTGGCCGCGCCCCTGCTGGGCCTGCTCGCCGGCCGCCGCCCCGACCTCCGCGGCCGACTGATCATCGGGGTCACGGGCACCCTCGCCGTCGCCTGGCTTCTCGCGATCACCTGGCCCGGCGGCCACCTGCCCGCGCCGCTGGCGGTGGCGCTGGTGCTGTTCAGCGTCGTCGGCAGCGCCGTGTCCATGCTCGCCTTCGACTTCGCGCGCGACGCCTGCCCGCCGGAACGCGGCGGCATGGCCTCGGGGATCGTCAACGTCGGCGGGTTCTCAGCCGCCATGACCGGCTCGCTCGGCGCCGGCGTACTGATCGACGCCACCGGCGGTCACTACGACGCCGGCTCCTTCCAGATCGCCTTCATCCCCATCACGGTCATGATCGCCATCGGGGCCGTGCGCGTCACGATGCTGCTGCGCCGCGGGCAGGCGGGCCCGCGCGGACCGGTCAGCCGGGGACGGACCATCCACGAGCACGCAGCTCCTCGGCCAGCCGCTGCGCCGCCGGGGGCTTGACGCTCAGCTCCACCACGCCGACCGGCCGGCCCGGGGAGTGCTCGATCGTGAAGTCTTCGATGTTGATCCCGGCGACGCCCGCCGCCTGGAACAGCAGCGCCAGCTCGCCGGGCCGGTCGGGAATGACGACGGACACGACGGTGTAGGCCCCCGGCCGCCCTCCGTGCTTGCCGGGCAGCCGGCGGCGGCCCGTCCCGCCGCGCTCGAGCAGATCGGAGACGCCCGGTCCGGCGCCGTCACGCAGGGCGGCGGCGACGGCCGTCAGGTCGGCGGCCACCTCGTCGATCACCTCCGCCACCGGCAGGGCGTTCGAACCGAGGATCCCGATCCACAGCTCCGGGTCGCCGGCCGCGATGCGGGTGACGTCGCGTACGCCCTGGCCGGCGAGGCCGAGCGCGACCTTCGGGGCGTCCTCCAGACGGGCGGCGACCGCGGCGGCGACGACGTGCGGCGCGTGCGAGACCAGCGCGACGGCCTGGTCGTGCTCGGCGGCGTCGACGACGACGGTCTGCGCGCCGCACTCCCGGGCCAGGGCGGTCACGGTCTCGACGGCCGCGGGGTCGGTGTCGGCCGTCGGGCACAGCGCCCAGGGCCGGCCGAGGAACAGGTCGCCCCGGGCGGCGGCGGGGCCGGACCGCTCGCTGCCGGCGAGCGGATGCCCGGCGACGAAACAGCTCAGGTCACAGCCCAGCTCGGCGGCCTCCCGGAGCGGCCGGGCCTTGACGCTCGCCACGTCGGTGTAGACCCGGGCCAGACCGCGTTTCTGCGCGTCCAGCAGGGTGGCCGCGACCGCCGCGGGCGGAACCGCGAGGACCGCCACGTCGGCCGGCTCGCCACCGTCGCGAAGCGGCGTCCCGGCCCCGAGCTCGGCCGCGAGGCGCATGGAGGCCGGGTCACGGTCGGCGAGCGACACCTCGGCGCCGTGCTCGCGCAGCGCGAGGGCCACGGACGTGCCGATCAGTCCGGTACCGATGACGACGATCCGCCGGAATCCGCCGATGAGTCTCACCTCCACAGGGGGCTACCAGCGTATCGACTCCCGTTCCGGCGCCCGTACGTCAGACGCCCCAGATCCGCCGGTACGCCTCCCAGTAGCCTCGCGGGTTCCAGGAGACCTCGCCGTCGATGTTGCCGGCGGTGGTCAGGTGCACCGGAGCGACGTAGCCGCTGGGAGGCCGCCCGGCGAACGCCCGGTTGAACTCGTCGATGATCTGGGTGCCCTGCTGGTGGAGCGGCTCGGGCACGGTCGCCGCCTGGTAATGCCGGTTCCGGATCCGCGCGAACGCCGAGGGATCACCGTCTCCCGCGCCGATCGCGAACGGCGGGCCGTCGCCTCTCCTGCCCTCCGCCCGCAGGGCCGGCGCCGCGTCGGCGAAGTAGAGGTCGTTGATGGCGACGGAGTGCGTCCACCGGTCGCCGAACCGGGCCAGGAGAGAGGCGACCTCCTGGGGCGTACGGATGGTCGCGTCGGGGACCGGGATGTTCTCGTAGGCGAGCACGGCGACACTGGAGCAGGATTCCAGCTGCTTCTTGATCAGTTGCGACTTGTGTTCCGCGAACGGGACCGAGGAGTCGGTGAAGACGACGACGCCGGCCTTCCCGTTCGACCTGGCGATGATCCAGCGGGCGCTGATCCCGGCGACCTCCTCGACCCTGGTCGTGATGTTGGTGAACAGCCGGGGAGCGGTGCTCGGTCCCGGCGAGGGGACGGCGTGCCAGCCGATGAGCTGAATGCCCGCCGCGTTCGCCCGGCCGACCTCCCCTGCCACGGACCCGGGATCGAACCCGACGATCACGATTCCGGACGGGCGCAGGGCGATCGCGTCGCCGAACGCCTCCTTGATCCCGGCGGGAGTGCCCTGGCCGTCGATGATCCGGACGTTCCAGCCGATGGAGCCTCCGGCCTCCTGAACGGCTCGGGCGACTCCCGCCTCCCCCGGGTTGGTCATGGTCTCCACGATCACCGCGATCCTCTTGCCCCGGGTCGCTCTCGGACCGGTCGTGGGACCGTCCCACACGGCCCCCGCCGCCTCGGCGCGGGCCACGACCTTCTTCGCCTCCCGCAGCACCGAGGCGCAGGCGGGGGGATCGCCGGGCCGGGACGTCGGCCCGGCCGGTTGCCGCAGGCATCCCCCGGCGAGCAGGATGGTCGCCAGCGGCACCGCCGCCGCCCGCAGGATCCGGTCATGGGTGTCGTTCATGCGCGTTCTCCTCTCCGGAGGGCGGCGACGGCTCGTCCGGCGACGCGGCCACGGCCGATTCGCGCCGCCCCGCGACCGGGTGCGGCGGCGCCGCCCGCCGCCGTACGTTCGCGCGCACCCGGCGGCGCGCGGAGTAGCCGGCCAGGCCGACGGCGATGAGCAGGGTCACGCCGTTGAACAGCGGGGTCACCCAGAAGTCCGCGCCGAGTTGCCCGATGCCCGCCAGACCGATCGCCAGGACCGCCACGGCGACCACGGTCCCGAGGGCGTTGGGCCGTCCCGGTCTGATCGCCGTCGAGCCCAGGAGGGCGGCGACGAAGGCGGGGACCAGGTAGTCGAGTCCGACGCTCGGATTGCCGACCTCCTGCTGCGCGGCGAGCAGGACGCCGGCACCCGCGGTGATCACTCCGGACCCGGCGAAGGCGTAGACGATGTACCGGCGGGTCGGGATGCCGACCAGCTCCGCCGCTCGCGGGTTCCCGCCGATGACGTACAGGTAGCGGCCGATGGGAAGACGCTCGAGGAAGAGCCAGAGCACCGCGGCGAGCGCCAGGACGTAGAACGCCGGCACGGGGACGCCGAGGAACTCGGTGTCGTACAGGCCGGTGAACGCCGGGGGAAGGCCGTCCGGGCCGGCGAGGATCCGTCCTCCGTGGGTCGTCCAGCCGGTGACGGCGTACATGACGCTGCCGGTGCCGAGGGTGGCGATGAAGGAGTCGATCCGCGCGAACTCGACGAGGAACCCGTTGATCGCCCCGATGAGCGCTCCCCCGGCGAGCACGGCCAGGCAGGCCGCCGCCCACGGCCAGCCATCGGCGATCATGAGCTGCAGGGTGAGCACGTGCCACAGCCCGAGGCCGTAGCCGATGGACAGGTCGAACCTGCCGGCGACGATGGGGATCGTCGCGCCCAGCGCGAGGATCGCGGGGATCGCGTGGCTGGACAGCATCGAGGTGAGGTTGGCCATCGTCGGAAAGGTCGTGGGCAGGGCGACCGTGAACACGGCGAACAGCGCGACGCCCAGGGCGAGCAGCCCGTAGCTGCCGACCCGGTGCGCGGCGGACCGGTCGCGGAAGCGGCTGCGCGCGGCCATCAGTGCCCCGTCGTGCCCTGGCCGGGCCCGGCCGACATGGCGTGGACGACGGCGGCGGCCGTCAGCTCCGCGCCGGACAGCTCAGCGGTCACGACGCCCCGGGCGAACACCAGGACCCGATGGCACAGGCGCACGACCTCGTCGACGTCGGTGGAGACCAGGAGGACGGCCAGGCCCTCGGCGACGGAGTCGTCGAGCAGGCGGTGGATCTCCGCGCGGGCGCCGACGTCGACGCCCGCGGTCGGCTCCTCCAGGACCAGTACGCGCCGGCGGATGCCGAGCCAGCGCCCGATCAGCACCTTCTGCTGATTGCCGCCCGACAACGCGGCGAACGGCGCCTCGGTGTCCGGAGGGCGTACGTCGAGCATGGCCAGGAGACGGCTCGCGGCGGCGCGCTCCCGGCCGGTACCGATCAACGCGACCGGCGGCAGGGCCCGGAGGCGCGGATTCGGCAGGAGATTCTCCCGGACGCTCAGGTGGGGCGCCGAGCCCTCCGCGGCCCGGTCGCTCGCCACGAGGCCCACGCCCGCGCGGACGGCCGCGAACACCGAGCCGCCGGCGACGGCCCGGCCGTCGAGGAGAACCCGCCCCCCGGCGAGGGGGCACGCCCCGGCCGCCGCGCGGCCGATGTCGGTGTGGCCGGCGCCCGTCAGGCCCACCAGGCCGAGGACCTCCCCGGCACGGAGCTCCAGGCTCACCGGACCGGCTCGCCCGGTTCGTACGCCCGTGAGCGTCAGCACGACCTCGCCGGCGCGGAGCGCCGAGCGGCGGCGGATTCCGGGGTGGTGGCCCACGACGTCACGTACGAGGTCCTCGGCGCCGCCGGCGACCGGCCCGTGCCGCACGAGGCGGCCGTCGCGGAGGACCGCGACGGTGTCGGCCACCTCGGCGACCTCGTGGAGCCGATGGGTGACGTACATGATCCCGCGCCCCTGGTCGCGGAGCGCGCGCAGCACGCCGAAGAGGCGGGCGCAGTCCGCCGCGGGCAGGCTCGCCGTCGGCTCGTCGAGGATGACGGCCTGGGCGTCGGTCGCCAGGGCACGGGCGACGGCGACGAGGGACCGCTCGGTGCGAGTGAGGTCGGCGATCGGCTGATCGGGGTCGATGCCGGTGGCCACGCTCCGCAGGGCGGAGATGCAGCGGTCCCGGGTCCGGTGCCAGGAGATCAGCCCGCAGCGTCGTGCGTAACCGGCACCGAGGGCGATGTTCTCGGCCACGGTCATCCACTCGAGGAGGCCGAGATCCTGGTGAATGAAGGACATCGCGCGGGAGGCGGCCTCGGTTCCGAAGGGATGACCCGCCACCGTGATCCTCCCCTCGTCGGCGGAGTGGACGCCGGCCAGGATCTTGATCAGCGTGGACTTGCCCGCGCCGTTCTCCCCGAGCAGCGCGAGGACGCTGCCGCGCCGGAGGTCGAGGTCGACTCCGGCCAGCGCGGCAGTGCCTCCGAACCTCTTGGACAACCCACGGATCCGGAGGAGGGGGTCCGAGGCCGCCTGTGACACCGGCCCCGGGAAACGGTCAACAGGAGTGCCGTACACCGACCTCTCCGCGGAACCCTCGTCCCGGCGGGCAACCCGCTCGCGCTCGCCAAACTCTCTTCATCGTACAAAGGTGCTGGTCAAGGACTCGCCATCCGTGACGACCGCGCGAGCCAGGAACCATAGAGTGGCGAGAGGAAGGAGGGCGGCGGTCTCCTCCCCGGTCCCCTGACCGGGTACACCGCCGCGATCTGATGGGAGACCGCTCGGGCTCCGCCGGACCGCCGGACAACGGACCGGTGATCTCCCAGCTCGAATTCGAACGCATATTCGATATGGTGCGCGCGTGGGACCGCTGGGCCGACCCGGAGCGGGGCGCCTGGAATCTCGTCGACGAGCGACATGTGAAGGCCGCCGCCGCGCTCGTACGCTCGGGCGTCGTCGTTCCGATGGCCCGGCCGTGGAGCACGGTGCCGGCTCCGGACAACGGCCGGCCGGCACTGCACCACATGACCGAACTCGGCGACGTCGAGCCGCCCGAACCCACCGGCCACAAGGACTTCATCGGCGTCGACTACCACGGCAAGGCGGTCAGCCATCTCGACGCCCTCGCGCACATCGCCTACCGGGGACGCCTCTTCGGCGGGCCCTCCGCCCGCGAGGTGATCGACGCGGCCGGGGCGCGTCACGGGCCGGTGGACCGCCTCGGCGCGCTCGTCACCCGGGGGGTGCTGCTCGACCTTCCGGCGGTCCATGGCCTCGACTGGCTCGAACCCGGCCAGGCCGTGCACGCCGCGGACGTCCTCGCCGCCGAGGCGTCGTCCGGCGTCCGGATCGGTGAAGGGGACGCCGTGCTCCTCAGGACCGGCCACCTGCGGCGGCGCGCGGCCGTCGGGCCGTGGGACCCGTCCGCGGCGAGCGCCGGGCTCCACGTCGACGCCATGCCGCTGCTGGCCGAGCGGGGCATCGCACTGCTCGGCGGAGACGGCGACAGCGACGTCCGGCCCTCCCCCGTGGTCGGCGTCCACTCCCCCATCCACGCCCTGGCGATCGCGGCGATGGGGGTGCCGCTCCTGGACAACCTGGATCTGGAGGGGCTGTCCGGCGCGTGCGCGGCGGCCGGACGGTATGAGTTCCTTCTCGTCGTCTCCCCGCTGCGCATCCCCGGCGCCACCGGCTCCCCCGTCACCCCTGTCGCCGTGTTCTGATCCCGCCCTCAGTGGGTCGCGGGCCGGTCGGGGAGCGCCCAGGCGGCGGCGATCTGGGACCGCGACGTGAAGCCCAGCTTGCGAAGGATGTGTTCGACGTGACCCTCCGCGGTCCGCTGAGCGATCACCAGGGTGGCCGCGATCTCCTTGTTGCTCATGCCCTGGGCGACGAGCCCGGCGATCTCGCGTTCGCGGCGTGTCAGGACCGCCGCGACACCGCGCTCGGCCGCCTCTTCCTCGCCGCCTTCCGCGTCACTGAGCGCCATGGCGACCGCGCCGTCGACATCGAGCCCGGAGCCCCGGGCGTACGCCACCGAGAACTCCTTGTCCCCGAGGGCGGCCCGCAGGCGGGCCGCGCACTCGTCGTGCGGACCGGCCAAATGCCCGAGCCCGGACAACGACGTGCCGATCGACCGCCAGACCGCCTGCGCGGCGCCCAGGAGCGCGGCGGCGCGCCGATGTTCCCCGGCGTCGGCGGCCAGCCAGGCGAGCACCTCGATGCACTGAGCCATCCCGAGGTGATCGCCGGATGGCACCTTGATCTGGATCGACTCGCGGATCACCTGCGTCCCCGTGCACGTGTCGCCGTGTCGCCATCGTTCGAGGCCGGTGACCCACAGGGCGTACGACAGCGACCACCGCGCGCCCTCGCGCTCGCACATCCTGCGGCATTCCGCGCACAGGATGGGGGCCCGGGGATCGCGGTCGAGGACCGCCGCCATGGCCAGCTGGAACAACGTGGTCCAGCATCGCCCGCGGTTGCCGGCGGCCCGGTGGTACGACAGCGCCTTCTCCAGCAGGGTCGCGGCCTCAGTGAAGTCCCCGGCGAGCAGCGCGGCGAATCCGCTGATCTGGACGGCACCCGCGAGCTGTTCGTCGTCGCCCAGCCGCTCCGCCAGCCCGCGGGCCTCCTCCAGCAGCGGTCCGGCGACCGCCGGCTCTCCGCGCAGCAACATGAGCCAGGCGTCGACCCACAGCGCCTTCGCCCGCGCGGGGCTCTCGGACCGGTCGAGCGCCAGCGCCCGCTCCAGCCAGTGGTGGCCGTCGCGCAGGGAGGTCCACGAGACCCGGTGGCTCCACATGGACGCGGCGATCTCCAGGGCGCAGCGCGCCCGTGCGGGCCGGGTCAGGCAGAACTCCAGTGCCGCCACGACGTTGGACTGTTCGCACCGCAGAAGGGCGGCCAGCTCCAGCTGGTTCGGCCCGAACCACTCGGCCTCCGCCCACGCCGCGATGTCCCGGCACCACGCGCAGTGGCGCATCAGCAGCCGGGTCTCCTGCCCGGCCTCGGCGAGCCGTTCCCGTCCGTATTCACGGAGGGTCTCCAGCATCTCGTAGCGCGGCGCGCGGCTCTCCGAGCCGGTCCGCAGCAGGACGGACTTGTCCACGAGCGCCGACACGACGTCGACCACGTCGGCGGGGGCGATCTCGTCGCCGGAGCAGACCTGTTCGATCGCCTCCAGCGAGCAGCCGCCGGAGAACACCGACAGCCCCCGCCAGAGGGCCTGCTCCTCGGGTGAGCACAGGTCGTAGCTCCAGTCGATCAATCCGCGGAGGGTCTGCTGGCGCGGCAGCGCGACCGGACTGCCCCCGGTAAGGAGGCGGAAGCGGTCCTCCAGCCGGTCGAGGATCTGCTGCACCGACAGCGCCCGCAGGCGTACCGCCGCCAGCTCGACGGCCAGCGGAATGCCCTCGAGCCGGCGGCACAGCCGCGTCACCGCGAGGGCGTTGACGGCGTCGATCGTGAACCCGGGCAGGGCGGCGGCGGCCCGCTCGGCGAACAGGTTCACCGATTCGAAGCGGGCCAGCTCGTCCGCCGAGAAGATCTCGTCATCGTCCGGCACGGACAGGGGCGGCACCTTCAGGACGTACTCGCCCTCGGCGTGGAGCACCTGCCGGCTCGTGGCCAGGATCCGCAACTCGGGCGCGAGGCCGAGGAGTTTCCCGGCCAGGGCGGCGCAGTCGGCCGTCAGGTGCTCGCAGTTGTCCAGCAGGAGCAGCAGCCGCCGGTCCGCCAGGTAGTTGCCCAGCACTCCGAGACCGCCTTCGCCCTGCAGCCCCAGGACGCCGCCCACGACCCGCAGCAGCGGCTCACCCGCCACGACCGGCGCCAGGTCGACCAACCAGACACCGTCGGGGAAGTCGCGCCCGGCCTCGGCGGCCACCCGCGCGGCCAGGCGGGTCTTGCCCACGCCCCCCGGGCCGGTGAACGTCACCATCCGGCTGCAGGACAGCAGGCGCTTCGCCTCCGTCAGCTCGTGTCTGCGGCCGACGAAGCTCGTCACCTCGGCTGGAAGATTTCCCGCATGCCTCTGTGCCATCGCAACCCGCCATGACACCCTTGGATACGTACCTGTGCCAAGGTCAGTCTACAGAACGATGTCCAACGGCTACTGCGCGATGTCGAGCCGCAGGGCCACCGCCCCGCGCAGGTAGACGTGCTGGATCTCCGATCGCGGGCGATCGGTCTCGATGTGGGCCATCAGACGGATCACGCGCGGCAGCGCGTGCGGAACGTCGATCTCACTGGCGCACAGCAACGGGACCTCGTTGAAGCCCAGCTTGCGGGCGGCCAGCGCCGGGAACTCCGCGGTCAGGTCCGGGGTCGCGGTGAACAGGACACTGATCACGTCGTCGGTCGTGAGGGAGTTGCGGCTCATCACCTCGGCGATCAGCTCGGCCGTCGCCTCGAGGATCTGGTCCCGGTCGTCCTCGTCGACCTGCGTCGCACCGCGCACCGCTCGTACTGCTCGTCCCATGAAACCTCTCCGAATACGTGCCGGCGCCCGTGCGTTCTACAGCTCGACGGCGGCGTAGAGTTCGCCGATCTCCTTGGTGGTCAGCGCCCGGATCGTGCCGGTCTTGAGCCGCCCGAGCTTGATGGGGCCGAACTCGGTGCGCGCCAGCTGCTGGACCGGGTAGCCGACCTTGGCGAGCAGGCGCCGCACGATGTGCTTGCGGCCCTCGTGGAGCGTCACCTCGACGAGGACCCGCTTGCCGACCTGGTCGAAGATCCGGAACCCGTCGGCCTTGGCGAACCCGTCCGCCAGCTCGACGCCCTTCCGGAGCCGCCGGCCGAGGTCGCGCTCCACCGGGCCGTGGACCTCGGCGAGATAGGTCTTGCTGACGCCGTACCGCGGATGCATCAGCCGGTTGGCCAGCTCCCCGTCGTTGGTGAGCAGGATCAGGCCCTCGGTGTCGGTGTCGAGCCGCCCGACGTGGAACAGACGCTCGGGAACGTCACCGACATAGTCGATGAGGGTCTTGCGCCCACGCGGGTCCGACATGGTGCTGACGACGCCCAGGGGCTTGTTCAGGGCGTAGTAGCGCAGTTCGGTACGGGTCGGGATGCGCTTGCCGTCGACGTGGATCACGGCGGTCTGCGGATCGACGCGGACGCCGAACCACGTCACCTTCTCGCCGTCCACGGTGACCCGGCCGGCGGCGATCAGGTCCTCACACGCGCGCCGACTCGCGATGCCCGCCTCAGCGAGCACCTTCTGCAGTCGTACGCCGTCATTCGTCTGGTTCACTGCTGGAGTTCCTCTATGCCTTCCACGTCGTCAGGTAGATACAGGGCGAGATCGGGCAGCTCCTCCACGGTGTTCAGGCCGAGCCGCTCAAGGAAGTAACCGGTCGTACGGTAGAGCACCGCCTGGTGCTCCGGGTCGTGGCCCGCCTCTTCGATCAGGCCCCGCAGGGTCAGTGTGCGGATCACGCCGTCGCTGTTGACGCCGCGGATGGCCGAGACCCGCGCCCGGCTCACCGGCTGGCGGTAGGCGACCACGGCGAGCGTCTCCAACGCCGCCTGGGTCAGCCGCGCCTGCTGGCCGTCCCGGACGAACCGCTCGACGAGCGGTGCGCAGACGTCCCGCGTGTAGAAGCGCCACCCGCCGGCGATCTCCCTTAGGTCGAACCCCCGACCCTGGGCGGAGTATTCCGCGGCGAGCTCACGCAGTGCCGCGGCGACCTCGTGACGGGGCCGTTCGAGGATCTGGGCGAGCGTGACCTCCGGCACCGGCTCGTCGACGATCAGGAGGATCGCCTCGAGCCCCGCCCGCAGCGACGGCTCGCCCGGCTGCGAGCCCTCCGCGTACGCCTCGGCCGTCTCCGGGTCCTCCGCGTACGGTCCGGCCGTCTCCGGGCCCGCACCGTACGGTCCGGCCGTCTCCGGGCCCGCACCGTACGGTCCGGGCGGCTCGAGGCCGCCCGTCCGCGGCGCGGGGATCGGTTCGAATTCGCGTGAGGGCATGTCAGTCATCGTCGTCGGACTCCGTCGGTCGGCCGGTGTAGTCGTCGCCGACCTTGATCTCACCCTCGGCGGATCCGGTCCAGGTGACGTGGAGCTCGCCGAGGGGCTCTTCCTGCTCGAAGGAGACGGCCTTCTCGCGGTAGAGCTCCAGGAGGGCCAAGAACCGGGCGACGACCTCGAAAGTGCCCGTACAGTCGGCGGTCAGAACCTGGAACGTGGCGCGTTCCAGCTTACGCAACCGCTCCACCAGGATGCTCGCCTGGTCCCGCACGCTGGACTGCGGGGCGTAGATGTGGTCGATCGAGACGGTCGGGGGCCGCTTTGGCGCGAAGGTCCGGGCGGCCAGGGCCGCGAACGCATCGGGTCCCAGGCCGAGCAGCACCTCCGGCAGGAGGTTCGCGAACTGCGGCTCCATCGGCACCGTCCGCGGGAAGCGGCGCGACTCGGCGGCGATCCGGCCGGCGAACAGCCCCGCGATCTCCTTGTAGGCGCGGTACTGCAGGAGCCGCGCGAACAGCAGGTCGCGGGCCTCGAGCAGCGCCAGGTCCTCCTCGTCCTCGACCTCGCCGGAGGGCAGGAGCCGGGCGGCCTTGAGGTCCAGGAGCGTGGCCGCCACCAGGAGGAAGTGGCTCGCCTGGTCCAGGTCCCAGTCGCGGCCAAGGGTACGGATGTAGGCGATGAACTCGTCGGTGACCTTGTGCAGCGACACCTCGGTGATGTCGAGCTTGTGCTTGGAGATCAGCCCGAGCAGCAGGTCGAACGGTCCCTCGAAGTTGTCGAGATGGACCCGGAATCCACCGTCCTGCTCTTCTGTCGCCGACTCGCCCACCTCGTCAACGGTAGTCGAGGTCACGGGCTCCCCAGCGAGGCCGTGTCGGCGCGTGCGGCTCGGGACGGGTCACCGCGGCGGGCGGGCGCGGCCGGTCGGCCGCGCGGCGAGCGATCACCCGGCGAGCTGCCACCTCTGCAGCACCTCCTTGGCCAGCTCCCGGTAGGCGTTCGCGCCCATGGACGACGGGTCGAAACGGGTGATGGGCTCACCGACGACCGTCGCGTCCGGAAAGCGGACCGTGCGGTTGATGACCGTGTGGAAGACCTGCTCGCCGAACGCCTCCACGATGCGGCCGAGCACCTCGCGGGTGTGCAGGGTGCGGGAGTCGTACATGGTCGCCAGGAAGCCGTCGATCGCCAGATCCTGGTTGAGCCGGGACTTGACCTTCTCGATCGTCTCCATGAGCAGCGCGACGCCGCGCATCGCGAAGTATTCACACTCCAGCGGCACCAGGACACCCTGGCTCGCGCACAGCGCGTTGACGGTCAGCAGGCCCAGCGACGGCTGACAGTCGATCATGATGAAGTCATAGTCGGCGACGACCGGCTTGAGCAGCCCGCCGAGGATGTACTCGCGGCCGACCTCGTGGACGAGCTGGACCTCCGCGCCGGACAGGTCGATGTTGCTGGGCAGCAGGTCCATGCCCTCGACGCTGGTCGGCAGGATGACCTCTTCGGTCTCCACGCCCCGCTCCATGAGCAGGTTGTAGATCGTCAGGTCGAGCTGGCGCGGGTCGCCCTTGCCCAGGCCGACCGACAGTGCCCCCTGCGGGTCGAAGTCGACGAGCAGAACCCGGCGGCCCTGCTCAGCCAGTGCGGCGCCGAGGTTGATCGTGGTCGTCGTCTTGCCGACGCCGCCCTTCTGGTTGCAGACCGAGACGATCCGCGCGGGCCCGTGCTCGATCAACGGCGGCGGGTCGGGGAACGACGGAATCGGACGCAACGTAGGCCCGAGTGGCGCTGCGTTACGCGGATCGGTCGCGATGGCGGTCGAGAGCGCCCTCTCTGAGCGTGCTCTCTCCTGCTGCTCGCTGGGTTCAGTCACCAGCTCCTCGAACCTCCCCGGCGGCTGCGGTTTGCCGTAGATGGGGACTCTAGGGCCTGTCAAGTGGGGCGGGCAAGGCGACGCACCGCGCGGACGCCGTCTTACCGACCCAGCGCACGCGGATGAGCCGATGCGTAGACCTCGCGAAGCCTGTCGACGGTGACCAGGGTGTAAACCTGGGTCGTCGTCACCGACGCGTGGCCCAGCAACTCCTGCACCACCCTAACGTCGGCGCCGCCGTCGAGCAGGTGGGTCGCGAAAGAATGCCGAAGCGTGTGCGGCGAGACGTCCTTCAACCCGGCGCGCGCCGCCGCCGATCGCAGCGTCGACCAGGCGCTCTGACGCGACAGCCGCCCGCCCCGGGCGTTCAGGAACAGCGCGGGGCCGCCCTGACCGCGGACGTTCAGCGCCGGGCGTGCCCGTACGAGGTAGGCCTCCAGGGCCTCACGGGCGTACCGGCCGACCGGCACGACGCGGTCCTTGCCGCCCTTACCGCGCAGCAGCACGACCGCGTCGTCCAGGTCGACGTCGTCGACGGCCAGGCCGACGGCCTCGGAGATGCGGGCGCCGGTGCCGTACAGCAGCTCCAGCAGCGCCCGGTCGCGCATCCCGCGCGGGGTGTCCGCGGGCCCGGCGGCGGCCAGCAGCCGCTCGACCTCCTCGATGCCGATCGCCTTGGGCAGCCGGCGCGGCGGCACGGGCGGCTTGACGTCCCGCGCCGGGTCGGCCGCCGACATGCCCTCCCGCACCGCGAACCGGTGCAGGCCGCGCACGGCGACGACCGCGCGCGCCGCGGAGCCGGCCGCCAGCGGCGGGTGCGCCTCGTCGCCCTCCCGCAGCGCCGCCAGGAAGGACACGACGTCGTCCTCGCCGACCTGACCGATCGCCGTACGGCCGCGCGCGGTCAGCGCGTCGACATAACGGCGCAGGTCACGCCGGTACGAGCTCAACGTGTTGGCGGCCAAGCCGCGTTCGACCGCGAGATGGTCGAGGTAGACCCGGACCTGCCCCTGCAACGATCGTCCGGCCTCTTCACCGGCGGCGGGTATCAGCGCGGCACCTCATCCCGGCGAGTCGTGGCGGACGCGGGTCACCACTCGGGGGCGTCGGGTGCGCGCAGGTCGCGAAAGCCCGTGGCCCGAGCGGCGTAGACCGACAAGATACCCATGACGGCGAGAGGGTTGTGGACCTGTCCGCGCCCAATCGCGGCGACCGCCTCCTCGAGCGGCACCCAGGCGACCGGCATGTCGGCCTCCTCGTGGATCCGCTCGAAGCCGTCCTCGCCTTCGGGGATCTCGCTGAGCCCGCGGGCGAGGAAGATCCGCGTCCGCTCGTCGGTCATGCCCGGTGACGTGCAGGCGTCCAGGAGGGTGTGCCACTCGCGGGCGCGGTACCCGGCCTCCTCGGCCAGTTCCCGGGCCGCCGTGCGCCACAGCGGCTCACCCTCGACGTCGCGCAGCCCGGCGGGCGGCTCCCACAGCAGGTAGCCGACGGGGTGGCGGTACTGCTTCAGGAGCAGCACCCGCTCCCCGTCGTCCAGGCAGATCACCCCGACCGACCCCGGGTGCACGACGACGTCGCGTCCGACCACCTCGGAATCGTCGCCCTTCGGCATCCGGACCCGGTCGGTGCGCACCTCGATGATGGCGCCCTCGAACCGCCGCTCGCTGCCCACGGTCTCCCAGCGGCAGGGCTCGTCGGCGACGCCGTCGTTGCCGGTCATCGGTCGCCGGCCTCGCCCAGCGCGGCGGCGATGAGGCCGGCGAACAGCGGATGCGCCCGTGTCGGCCGGGACCGGAACTCCGGGTGGGCCTGGGTGGCGACGTAGAACGGGTGCCGGTCGCGCGGCAGCTCGGCGTACTCCACGAGGCGCCCGTCGGGGGAAACGCCGGAGAAGACCACGCCGGCCGCCACCAGCTCCTCGCGGTAGGCGTTGTTGACCTCGTAGCGGTGCCGGTGACGCTCCTCGACCTTGGCCGCGGCGTACATCTCGCGGACCAGCGACCCCTCGGCGAGGTCGGCCGGGTAGAGGCCGAGCCGCATCGTGCCGCCCATGTCGCGCTCGCCCGCGACGACGTCGACCTGGTCGGCCATCGTGGCGATCACGGGGTCGGCGGCCTTCTCGTCGAACTCGGCGCTGTTGGCGCCCTCGATGCCGGCCAGGGACCGGGCCGCCTCGATGACCATGCACTGCAGGCCGAGGCAGATGCCCAGCGTGGGGATGCGGTTCTCACGGGCGTAGCGGGCGGCCGAGACCTTGCCCTCGATGCCGCGCACGCCGAAGCCGCCGGGGATCAGGACGCCGTCGACGCCGCCGAGCTCGCGCGCCGCGCCCTCCGGCGTCTGGCAGTCGTCGCTCTTGACCCAGCGGATGTTGACGCGGGTGTCGTTGGCGAACCCGCCGTGCCGCAGCGCCTCGGTGACCGACAGGTACGCGTCGGGCAGATCGATGTACTTGCCGACCAGCGCGATCGTGACCTCGTGGGAGGGCTGGTGGACGCGGTGCAGCAGGTCGTCCCACTGTTTCCAGTCCACGTCACGGAACGGCAGGCCGAGACGGCGCACGACGTACGCGTCGAGGCCCTCGGTGTGCAGGACCTTCGGGATGTCGTAGATGCTCGGGGCGTCGACCGCCGAGACGACGGCGTCGGCGTCCACGTCGCACATCAGACTGATCTTGTTCTTCAGCCCCTGGGTGATCGGCCGGTCCGAGCGGCACACGATCGCGTCGGGCTGGATGCCGATGCTGCGCAGGGCGGCGACGGAGTGCTGCGTCGGTTTGGTCTTCAGCTCACCGGACGGGCCGATGTAGGGCAGCAGCGAGACGTGGAGGAAGAAGCAGTTGTCCCGGCCGATCTCGTGCCGGATCTGGCGCACGGCCTCCAGGAACGGCAGCGACTCGATGTCGCCGACCGTGCCGCCGACCTCGGTGATGACCACGTCGACGTCGGGGCCGGCCATACCGCGGATCCGGTCCTTGATCTCGTTGGTGATGTGCGGGATGACCTGGACCGTGTCACCGAGATACTCCCCGCGCCGCTCCTTGGCGATCACATTGGAGTACACCTGGCCGGTGGTGACGTTGGCGGAGCCGTGCAGCTCCGTGTCCAGGAACCGCTCGTAGTGGCCGACGTCCAGGTCGGTCTCGGCCCCGTCGTCGGTGACGAAGACCTCCCCGTGCTGGAACGGGTTCATGGTGCCGGGGTCGACGTTGAGATAGGGGTCGAGCTTCTGCATGGTGACCCGCAGACCGCGCAGGGTCAGAAGCCGCCCGAGGCTGGAGGCCGTCAGCCCTTTGCCGAGGCTCGAGGCGACACCGCCGGTGACGAAGAGATGCTTGGTGACCCGACTGGGCCCACCAATGACTGCCGAAGGCAAGAAAGACGCTCCCGTGGTCGTTGTCGTGGCGTTCACCGGCGTGGCGAACGACCGAATGTCCACGGGCCACCAGAATAACAGGCGACTCTCCTGGTAGCGCCCGGCGATCTCCCGATGGGGCCGGACGACCCGATCGAGGACGGCCGCCGGCGCGCCTCCCGGGGTCCCCTGCGGGCCGATCGGGAAGGGCCTCCGGCGTGGCTCCCGGGTCTCCTGCGGGCCGATCGACCGCGGCCGCCGACGAGGGACGGAACCAACGGCGACCGTCCGCGGAACACCGGATGAGCGGGATCAACGGCGGCCGCCCGTCAGGCGCCGGGATGAGCGGAACCGGCCGACGCCGCCGGCGCGGCACCGGATGAGCGGATCAGCGGTAGCCGTTGGCGTAGCTCCCGGTGGCGTTCGGCGCCTGCATCTGGCTGGACAGCTCATCGATGATCTTCCGGGCCTGGTCGGCCGCCGTACGCGCCTGGTCCCGCTCGCTCGACAGGGCCGCCAGGGCGTCACGCTGCTGGGTGACGGCCTCGGCGAGCTGGTCGACCCACTGCTCGCGCTCGTCGAGCTTCTGGGTGAGCGCGTCGCGTTCGGCGGCGGCCTGCCGGGCGGACACGAGGGCCTGGTCGCGCTCGCGAACGGCGTCCTCGGCCCGGCGCTGCGCCCCCGCCAGGTCCGACTGCGCCCGCGCCTGTCCCCGCTCGGCGAGGTCCCGGCCGGTCTCGGCCTTCGTCGCCTGATCCAGGGCCCGGCGGCGGTCGGTGTCGAGCTCCTGGGTCCGGCGGCGGGCGTCCTCGGCCTCCTTGGCCGACGTCCCCGCCGTCTGCTGCAGGGTCATGTTCACCGCCTCGAGGTCGGCCGCCTTAGAGCGCAGCGAGTTCAGCTCGGCGTGCGCGGTCTCGAGGGCCTGCGACAGCTCGCCCGCGTGCTGGGAGAACCGGTCGCGCTCGCCCTCGACGGCCTTGCGCGCCGTCTGGGCCTCACCGGCGGAGCGGTGCGCCTCGTCGCGGTCCTCACGCATCTGGTCGCGCTCGGCGAAGGCCTGCCGGGCCGCCGCCTCGGACTGCTCGGCCGTGCCCCTGGACTGGTCGGCGGCGGCCCGTGCCTGGTCGCGCTCGGTGAACGCCTGCCGCATCGCGGCCTCGGCCTGTTCGGTCTGGACGCGGAGGCGCTCGACCTCCTGCCACGCCGTACCGGCCTCCCGCTGGGCGGCCTCGCGCTCGGACATGAGCTGGCGCACGGCGGCATCGGACTGCTCGGCGCGCTGTTCGGCCTGCCGCGCCTGGGCGAGGGCCTGGTCGGTCTCCTGGCGGGCGGCGACCGTCTCCCGCTGGGCCTGGTCACGCTCGGTGAGGGCCTGGCGCATGGCGGCCTCGGACTGCTCCGCCTGCGCACGTGCCCGCAGCCCCTCCTGCCAGGCCGTCTGCGCCTCCTGCTTGGCCGACTCGCGCTCGGAGATCGCCTGCCGGACGGCCGCCTCGGACTGCTCGACGCGCTGCCCCATGTCCTCGACCTGGGCGCGCATCCGGTCCACCTCCTGGAAGGCGACGGCGGCGTCCTGCTTGGCGGCCTCGCGCTCGGCCATGAGCTGGCGGGCGGTCGCCTCGGCCTGTTCCTTCAGCTGCCGCTCGGCGAGCGTCTCCTGCTGGGCGGCCTCGCGCTCGGCCATGAGCTGGCGCGCCGTGGCCTCGGCCTGCTCCTTGGCCTGCCGCTCGGCCAGCGTCTCCTGCTGCGCCGCCTCACGCTCGGCCATCATCTGCCGGACCGCGGCCTCGGCCTGCTCCTTCAGCTGCCGCTCGGCGAGCGTCTCCTGCTGGGCGCCCTCCCGCTCGACCATCAGCTGGCGCGCCGCCGCCTCGGCCTGCTCCTTGGCCTGCCGCTCGCCCTGTGTCTCCTGCCGCGCGGTGGCGGCCTCGCGCTGCGCGGACTCCCGCTCGGCCATCATCTGGCGCACGGCGGCCTCGGACTGCTCGGCGCGCTGCTCGATCTGGTCGTGCGCGGCGCGTATCCGCTCGACCTCCTGCAGCGCGGAGGCGGCGTCCTGTTTGGCCGACTCGCGCTCGGCCAGCATCTGGCGCGCGGTGGCCTGCGCCTGCTGGGCCTGGGCACGCAGCCGCTCGACCTCCTGCCAGGCGGACGAGGCCTCCTGCTTGGCCGACTCGTGGTCGGCGCGCACCGCCGCGATCTTCGCCGCGGCCTCCTGCTTCGCCTCGGCGACCTTCTGCTCGCCCTGCGCCAGCGCGCCGGCGAGCATGTCGGCCATCTGCCTCAGCCGGTCGACCACCTCGCCCGGTTGGCCCGCTTCACCAGGGATCGCCGGCAGGTTGGCATTGCTCGGCGCCCACGACGACCCGGCGCCCTCTGGCGAATAGGAACCGCCCGAACCGTTGAGATCGCTCACATAGGGAACTCTAAGGGCGTCTCACCAAGCTGTCTGCCATGTCACGCAAGGTGTGGTGCATGCCTCGTGATGAATTCGAGACCTGGCGGGCTCGACGTGGCGCCGGTGACCAGGGGTGACACGACACGGGGCCGCTCACCGTCACTCTGTGAGATCGTCGGCGTGTCGGATGGAAGAATCTTCGAGCATGAGGACGCTCTACCCGCCGATCGAGCCGTACGACTCCGGCCTGCTCGATGTCGGCGACGACGACCAGATCTACTGGGAAGTCTGCGGCAACCCCGACGGCAAGCCCACGGTGATGCTGCACGGCGGCCCCGGTGGCGGCTGCACGCCCGGTCATCGGCGGCAGTTCGACCCGGAGGCGTACCGGATCGTGCTGTTCGACCAGCGCAACTGCGGGCGCAGCCGGCCGCACGCGAGCGATCCGGCCGTCTCGCTGGAGCACAACACGACCTGGAACCTCGTCGCGGACATGGAGCGGCTGCGCGAACACCTGGGCATCGACCGGTGGCTCGTCTTCGGCGGCTCCTGGGGCAGCGCGCTGGCCCTGGCGTACGCACAGACGCACCCGGACCGGGTGACCGAGCTGATCCTGCGCGGGATCTTCACGCTGCGGCCGTTCGAGCTGTACTGGTTCTACCAGGAGGGGGCGTCGCTGCTCTTCCCCGACCTGTGGGAGCAGTACGTCGCCCCGATCCCCGAGGACGAGCGCGAGGATCTGATCGGGGCGTTCGGCGCGCGGCTGAACGACCCCGACCCGGCCGTGCGGATCCCGGCCGCGCAGGCGTGGAGCGTCTGGGAGGGCTCGACGATCACGCTGCGCCCCGACCCGGAGATCATCGCCGAGCAGGCCGACCCCGACTACGCCGTTGCGTTCGCCCGGATCGAGAACCACTACTTCCGGGCCGGCGGCTTCTTCGAGGACGAGCAGCTGATCCGGGACGTCGACAAGATCCGGCACATCCCGGGCGTGATCGTGCAGGGCCGCTACGACGTCTGCACGCCGCCGGCGACGGCGTGGGACCTGCACAAGGCCTGGCCGGAGGCGGACTTCCACATCGTCGACGACGCGGGGCACGCCTACATCGAGCCGGGCATCCTGCACCACCTCATCGAGGCCACCGACCGCTTCGCCCGTTGACGGCCGGTTCCGCCGCCACTACGTCCGCGAGCACGCCCCGGCGGTGACCGCCGGGGCCGCGCGCCGCGACCTGGCGGCGGCGCCCGTCGACGGCTTCTGGATCCACATCGACGCGGACGTGAGCCGCCTTCCCCGCGAAACGGTGAGCCGCCGCCCCACCCGAATCCGAACATCATTCGGTACGGTGGGTGCGAACGCACCACCGGAGTGAGGCGGCGACGGTGAGCCATGGCTGAGACGGCGATCGCCGGGCTGGGCATGACCGAGCTCGGCAAGGTCTACGGCCGGAGTCCGCGCCGCCTGGCCGCGCAGGCCGTGCGCGCGGCCGCGGCCGACGCCGGCCTCCCCCTCGCCGACCTCGACGGCCTCATCGTCGCCCCCGGCCTGTCCGGCTCCCCCGGCGTCGAGCTGGCCCACACCCTCGGCCTGCGCGACCTTCGCCTGCTCGTCCAGATGAACTCCCTCGGCGCGACCGCCGGGGCGATGGTGGCGCACGCCGCGTCGACGATCGCCGCCGGTTCGGCGACCGCCGTCGCCTGCGTGTTCGCCGACACGCCGCTGCGGCCGGACCGTACGGCGGGTGCGGCGTACCACCGGGACGCCCGCGAGTGGCACGGCCTGGACGGGCTCCGCGCCGCCCTCGGATTCCGCAGCTTCACCGCCTCCTACGCACTGGCCGCCCGGCGGCACATGGCCCGCTACGGCACGACGAGCGAGCAGTTCGGGGCGATCGCGGTGAGCACCCGGGCCTGGGCGGCCGGCAACCCCCTGGCACAGCTGCGCGACCCGATCTCGCTGCGCGACCACCAGGAGTCCCGCTGGATCGTCGAGCCGCTCCACCTCCTCGACTGCTGCCTGGTCTCCAACGGCGGCATCGCTGTGATCGTCACCGGTGCCGAGCGCGCCCGCGACCTGGCGCGGCCACCGGTCTACGTCTGGGGCTGGGGCCAGGGACATCCCGGGCACCGGCTGGAACGTGACAGCGACTTCGGGCTCACCACCGGTGCCGCGATCTCGGGTCCGGCCGCGATGAAGATGGCCGGCGTGACGCCCGCCGAGATCACCATGTGCCAACTGTACGACTGTTACACCTACACCGTCCTGGTGTCCCTGGAGGACTACGGGTTCTGCGCCAAGGGCGAGGGCGGTCCGTTCGCCGCGAGCGGCGCGCTGGGGCCCGGCGGGAGCCTGCCGACCAACACCGGAGGCGGACAGCTGTCGGCGTACTACCTCTGGGGGATGACGCCGCTGTCGGAGGCCGTCATCCAGGCACGGCGCGACGGCGGCGAACGCCAGGCGCCCCGGGGCGACCTCATCCTGGTCAGCGGGAACGGCGGCGTCCTGGGCCACCACTCCACACTGCTCGTCGGCCCGCGCCCGAGGGGACGCCGATGAGCGCGGAAGAGCACACCGGCGCGGCCGGCGTCGTGCGGCGCGACGGCCGATCCGGCCCGTTCTTCGACGGCGCGGCGCGGGACCGGCTCGTGATCCGGCGCTGCGTCCCCTGCGACCGC
>NZ_JAMXMY010000023.1 GCF_024055795.1 Actinoallomurus purpureus
CCTACGGGTGACACGGCTCTGACCTCAGGCGTACGAAGCGATCATCCTCGGGGATGACGCTTCGTTAACCCATGGTTTGAGATGATCTGTTGCATGGGTGAGACGGGGGCTGATCAGCACGGAAGGCGCGCGATACTGCGCGCCGTGACGCTGGGCGGTGCCGGCGCCGCGGCGGGACTGGCCGC
The DNA here is from genome assembly GCF_024055795.1 of Actinoallomurus purpureus. GTDB lineage: Bacteria > Actinomycetota > Actinomycetes > Streptosporangiales > Streptosporangiaceae > Actinoallomurus > Actinoallomurus purpureus. The sequence goes on from NZ_JAMXMY010000023.1 coordinate 186, forward strand.
GGGGGCCGCCATCGATTCGGCCGAGGCGGCGCCGCCCTCGACGCCCCGCTCGGCGCTCGCCGCTCCGTCGGCGGGCCCATGGCGGCCGGTCGGCGGCCACGTCGACGTGACGTGGGCGGTCAACACCTCGCAAAAGCTGGTGGCGCTCACCTTCGACGACGGCCCGATGCCGAACTGGACGCCGATGGTCCACGACATCCTCGACGAGGAGAAGGTCAAGGCGACGTTCTTCCTCGTCGGCCAGCGTCTCGTGCGCAACGCCCGCCTCGTGCACGGCCGCATGGACCGGCACGAGGCCGGCAACCACACGTGGGCGCACCGGGACCTGTCCCACCTGGACCACCAGGAGGCCCTGGCGCAGGTCCAACGGGCCCATGCCGCCATCAAGACGATCACCGGCAAGGAGGCGCGCCACCTGCGCCCGCCGTTCGGGAACATCGGCGGCACGACGCTGAGCGCCGCCGGCAGCCTGGACTACAACCTCGTCCTCTGGTCGATCAAGATGCTGGAGAAGACGTTCGAGAAGGACCCGCCCAAGCTCATCGACTACGTCGTCACCAACACCGTGCCGGGCACGATCCTGCTGGCCCATGACACGGGCAACCCGGACCGCCTCGTCGCGCTGCGGAACCTCCCCACGATGATCCGCGGGTTGCGCTCCAAGGGCTTCGAGTTCGTCACCGTCTCCGAACTCATCGAGGCGGGAGCAGCCGTACCGGGAACGCGGTCGGCATCATGACGGCCGAGACGGACTCCGAAAGACCACCCCGCTCGATCCTCAAGGCCCTGATAACGGGAGTGACCACCCGGCAGCGGGGCCGAGGGGACGACGCTCCGGTGGACGACCAGGCTCAGCCGACGTCGCGGCGCTCTCTGCTCCGGGCGGGCGGCGCCGGAGTGGCGGTGGGCGTCGTCGGCGGCGTGGCCGGCATCGTGGCCGGTGACGGCCTCAGCGCGGCCGAGGCTCTTCCCGAGACCCCCGTCTCGGCGGCGGGGGTGCCCTCCCTGGGGCCCTGGCGTCCCCGTCCGGCGCACGTCGACGTTTCGTGGGCGGTCGACACGACGCAGAAGCTCGTCGCGCTGACGTTCGACGACGGCCCGATGCCGAACTGGACCCCCATGGTCCACGACATCCTCGACGACGCACGGATCCCGGCGACGTTCTTCCTCATCGGCCGGCGGGTGGTACGGCACGCCCGGCTGATCCACGGGCGGATGGACCGGCATGCGGTCGGCAACCACACGTGGGCACACGCCGACATGTCCCGGATGTCGCACGCCGAGGCGTACCGTGCACTGAGCCGTGCCCATGCCGCCATCACCGAGGTCACCGGCAAGGAGCCGGCGATCCTGCGGCCGCCGCTCGGCAACATCGGCGGCACGACGCTGAGCGCGGCGGGCAAGATGGGCTACCACGTCGTGCTGTGGTCGCTGAAGATGCGGGAGGCCGCCCTCAGGCATCCCGCCGGCCGGCTCGTCGACTACATCGTCGACTCCTGCGAGCCGGGCACCATCCTCCTCGCCCATGACACGGGCCACCGCGACCGTCTCGTGTCCATCCGCGGCCTGCCCGCAATGATCCGCGGGCTGCGCGCCAAAGGATTCGAGTTCGTCACCGTTCCAGAGCTGCTGGAGGCGACGGGCTCGGCGCCTCCGGACGCCTGAACCTACGACGGGCCGAGCAGTTCTCGATCGAGGTAAGGGGCGGCAGAGGGAGGATCACCCGGCGGTGGCAATGCCGCGTCGGACAGTGGTCGAGATCTCAAGTCGCAGGTAACCCGACGAATCGCGGTTGCGGAAACTGCCGTTTCGTTTCGGGCCCGATCGGCTCTGCACGCCGCTTTCTAGGGTTCTATTTAGCGGCCCGCGACCCAACCAAGAAAGTCTCTTAGCGCAACCAGTCATGCACTTATAGTAAGGAAGCTCAGGGTCCCGCCGGTGTTCGGAGGCCGGAATGGTGCTACCGGGTTGACAATTGCAGTCCGGAGATTCGATCATGGTGTCAACATCCGGCTGATGTCTTCTGCCGGGCGACGGGGAACTGAGGTAAATGTCAATGTGGCGAGCAGTTACGGTCGCACTAACCGCGACGGCGCTTGGGATCTCGCTCGGCGGCGCCGCGAATGCCGACGAGAAGGCGATGAGAAAGGCTCCCGGGTGCGCCGCCAACCGCTGGTGCATCTACACGAATGCGAATTGGGGCGGCGCATGGTACTTCGCCCGAGACTCGGACAGGAGTCTGAAGAACAACAACGCAAGCGACGGCCACTCGATCAATGACCGCGGAAGTTCGGTGTGGAACAATCGCGACAACCGAGTGGTCCGATTCTACACCGATAACTGGAACTGGAACGGACGTAAGGTCTGTGTACGACCGTACACCGGAATCCGGAATCTGGCCCGATACAAAAAGATGAACGACGCGATCAGCGCGGTTTTGGTCAATCAAACGCTATGTGGATAACACGCGCCTACCGTCGATCGGGACACATGGCCGGAAGGCTTCCAAAATAGGTCGACGCCGCGGTGGCCGCTACATGGCCACCGCGGCACCAGTCCACTCAGGAATGAAAACCGCGGTGCGCGCTTCCTCATCCTTCCTCCTGCGCGACAGGAATTTCGGATTTTATTCCCACCCAGCGATACGTATAGGCGATCTGGCACGATGTACGATCATCGCCGCGCTGGCATTGCTGATGACGGCATGTGGTCCATTCTCTGGATCTGCAGGTCATCCACGCGATGAAGCGATCGACTGGAAGGTTCCCTCCACGCCGGATCCTGGGGCTCGCCAGGAGTTCGTCGGCCTGTACCGCGGCCAGGATGTTACGGCGCGAGCGGAACAGGAGTTGATCAGTCGCTGCATGACGACGAGGGGATACCATTATATCCCATTCGTGAATGCCGCCCATACGGTCGAGTGGCCTGGGTTCAACCCAATCTCACCGTCCCGGGCGCGATCCGATGGCTATAATATCCGGCGACTGGTCGACACGGCCCCCGATTTGAACGAAAAACTCCTACAAACCATGTCGAGCGGCGAGCAGAAAAAATGGAATACCGCTCTAGGCGGCGACGAGAACGGACTCAAGATAGAGGTTCCGGTTCCGGAGGTAGGGGTCGCCATGATGGCCGCCGACGGCTGTGTGACAACAGGCAGAAAACAATTGTACGGCAATCTCCGGCGATGGCTCAAGAATTCCTATTTCGCCGACAATTTTCCCGACCTGGTTACACGACGAATGGCGAGTGACCCTCTCGTTCGAACGCTGGATGCGCCCTGGTCGAACTGCATGAAGTCACTGGGCTTCTCTAACGTCTCCAGTCCGATCCAAGCACGAGAGGCAGCAGAAGCCTTTTATGGGAAACTCGACAGCCGCAAGGCATTCGGAGAGGAGAAACGGCTCGCGAGCGCCGACGCCACATGTGAGGAGAGAGGAGGATACGCGACTCGGCGTCAGATACTGGAAGATAGATATCTGACTGCAGGGTTGCACGCCTATGCCACGCTGCTGGGCGATATCAGGAGAATGAACGATACGGCTCTCACATCAGCGAGGCGTGTGCTTTCCGGAGGCAGATAACACCTGCGCGCCGCGTCCACCTGCATCAGCGGCCGGGTCAGCGGGCGCTGGGGCGCTCGGCCGCGGGCAGCGCGCAGGCCGGGGTGCCGCCCGGCAGCCGGTGCCGGTTGTTGGCGATGAGGCGATACATCCCGTGCGCGATCCAGCGGAACGGCGGGACGCGCGTGATCAGGCCGAGCGGCCGCCAGAACCCGCCGGCGTGGATCAGCAGCCCGGCCACCGCCTGCGCCCCGCCGTGGACCCGGCCGTCCTCGATCCACAGCAGCTCGTACTCGGCGCGCTCGGCAGTCGTGCCCAGCGCCGCCAGGTCCGCGTGCTGGAAGGCGACGACGTCGGCGTCCGTCGGGACCCGCAGGCGCCGGCCCTCGGATCTCGCGGTGTCCCCGATGAGCCGCGCGGCCTTCGTGCAGATGCCGCAGTCCCCGTCGTACACGAGAGTCGGTCGCTCCATGATCCCCATCCTTTCCCATGGGGACAACCGCGACGGCGCCGGTGCCCTTCCCCGCCGGCCCTCCGCGGGCTCTGTGCCGGGAATCCGGGACGACGGTGGAGCGTCGTCCCGGCCGGACGCCGCGCGCCGGTCACCAGGCGAGATCGTAGGCCTCATCGTCCTCATCGGAAACGGGGATCGCGCGGAAACGGCCGTCGTCGATGCGGCCGTATCCGCCGAAACCCGGTGCCGTGTCGGCGATGCTCGGGTCGTAGTAGAGCAGGTGACGCCCTGACGCGTCACTACTCAGGGCGACGCCGGCCCCCACACCAGGCAGCGCGGAGACGGCCTCGCTCTCGGAACCCTCACGGTGCAGCATCCGGAGCACCCGCCCGTCGGCGATCGAGACCTGGCAGACCGACAGCGCGCCGTCCGACCGGGAGTACTCCGCGACCACGGTGACCCGCGTACCGTCACCGTTGATCACGGCCGCCCAGATGTTCCTGAGCTCCCGGGACTGGCGGAGCAGGACCGTGCCGGCACGCAGATCCGTGCTCTTCGACGCGGTGTCCAACATCCTGACGACACCGTTCCTGGACGGCAGGGCGAAGCCGTCGTCCCGCGCGTGGGTGGGCTCCCGCCGCAGGAACACGATCTGGCGGGCGTCGGACGTCCACGAGAGGCTGGAGACGACACTCTCCTGCGGGTCCGTCCACTCCCGCTGCGCACCGGTCCGCAGGTCGACGACACCGATCTTGTAGTAGAGGCGGTCCGACGGGACGCCGCAGGGAAGCACCGCGTAGGCGAGCCGCCTGCCGTCCGGCGAGGCGGCGAGGCCGCCCGGCATCGCCTCCCTGCGCATGGTCCCGCCCTGAACCCGCGCTCCGAGCGGCGTGAACGCGGTGATCTTCCCGGTGGCGGCCACCTTCATGCGGTAGAGGCGAATCACGTTGCACGCGGTCTGCCGGATCGGCACCTCCATGACGAAGAACGTCCGGTCGTCCGGCGCCGCGGCGACGTACTGGAACGTCAGGCCGTGCGACGCCGATCTCTGGTCGTACACCCGCCCCTGGGCGTCCCGGACCTCCACCCGCGACGTCCCCTTCGGGAGCTCGCCGAAGCCGACCGTCGCCACGAGGAACGCCGGGCCCCCTCCGGCCGTCACCGGGTCCGTCGGAGCCCGCCCGCCCACCAGCACGGACAGGACGACCGAGAGGGCCACCGCGGCCGCGCTGATCGCCGGCACCGGCCACGACAGGCGCCGCCGGCGCCTCGGGAGGGACAGCGACCGCACCGTCTCGGGCCGCACCGTGCGTGCCCCCTCGGCGAAGGCCTCGCGGAGGCGCTGTTCGGTCCTGGTCATGATGCCTCCCCGAGCTTGGCGGCGAGCGCGGCGAGCGCCCGCGAGGTGGTCGACTTGACGGTGCCACGGCTGACGCCCATGGCTTCGGCGATCTCGGCCTCAGACAGGTCGAGGTAGTACCGCAGCACCAGGGCCTCCCGTTGTCTGCGCGGCAGCGCGCGGAGGGCGAGGAAGACCTCACGGCGGTCCTCGCCGAGCAGCGCCGCCGACTCGGCGGACCAGATGGGCGGCTCGTAGTGGCCGCCGAAGCGCCGGGCGATCGCCCGTCTGCGCAGCACGCCACGGCAGCCGTTGATCACGGAGGCGCGGATGTACGGCAGGGCGTTGCGGGGATCGCGCAGCCGGTCGATCCTGCGGTGCACGGCCGCGAAGGCGTCCTGGACGACGTCCTCGGCGGTCGGCTGGTCGCCGACGATGAACAACGCCAGCCGGACGAGTCCGAGCTGGTGGTCGCGGAAGATCGTCGTCAGGATCACGGCTGCGCCGTGATCCAGGTCCGACGCGGCGCCCTCCGGTTCCGCCGTGGACGTGGCGTCCTCGGCTTCCGCCATGGGTGTGGCCTCCTCCGGCACTGCCATGCCGCCGGTACGGCCGGGCGGTCCGTGCAAGGCTAGAGGGGCGCCCCACTCCCCCGCGATCTTTGATCCCATACCTCTTACATGTCGGGGATGCCGGATCGGTTGCCCCCGCGCGGAAACTTCTGCCGCGCCGAGGACGCCGGCCCCGTAGGGTGGGCCACCGGCCGAGGCAACCGATCGGCCGCTCGCGCATTTAAAGAGCGTGGAAAACGACATCGTGAGCGTCCTGACCGGCCGGTCGGCCGACCCACCCGACCCCGCCGATCCGCCCGGGGATCTCACCGCGCTCTTCCGGGAACACCACGCCGGGCTCGTGCGCCTCGCCCTGCTGATGGTCGGCGACCAGGCCACCGCCGAGGACGTCGTCCAGGACGCCTTCACCGCCCTGCACCGCCGGCTGCCGCGGCTCGGCGCGGACGTCCGCCTCCTGGCCTACGTCCGCGCGTCCGTGCTGAACGGCTGCCGCATGGTGCTCCGCCGGCGAAGACTCGCGGGCCGGTTCCGCCCTGAGCCGGACCTCGCGGTCTGGTCCGCGGAGGCCTCCGTGCTGCTCAGCGAGGACCGGCGTGAGGTCTTCGACGCGTTGCGCACGCTGCCGCGACGCCAGCGGGAGGCGCTCGCGCTGCGCTACTACCTCGACCTGTCCGAGGCCGAGACCGCCGAGGTGATGCGCGTGAGCCGCGGCACCGTCAAGTCGACCACCTCCCGGGCGCTCGCCGCGCTCGCCAGGAAACTCGGAGGCACCCCATGACGGACATCGAGAACCGGCTGCGCGACGCGTACGGTGCCGCGACGAGCACCGTACGGCCCGAGGCCATGCGGCCATTGGCCGCTCGCCCGGCCCGGCGCGCGAGGTCGCCCTGGCTCACGCCCGTGGCCGTGGCCGCCACCGTGGCGCTCATCGTCACCGGGACGGTCCTCCTGACCACGCGTGAGGAACGCACCGGCCTATCGGCCCCCGCCCCCGCCTACGCGGTCGCCCTCATCGATGAGGGCAACGGGCACCCGTCCCACGCGGTGGTGCTGGACACTCGGAGCGGCCGCGAGGTCGCCGCAGTTCCCGGGACGTACGCGGATGGATCCGTGGCCGCAGCGGGCGACACGGGCACCTTCTTCCTGACCAGGCGTGAAGGCGACTGCGCGACAAGGGTCTACCGAATCCGGGTTCGCGGTGACGGCTCGGTGAGCCGGCCCGAGGCACTTCCCGGGGCGCCACTCACCGGAGCCGCGCCCAGTGGAGACCTTGGGGACTGGACCCAGCTCGCCGCAACCCCGGACGGGCGCCGTCTGGCGTTCGGAGGCGTCTGCGGGGCCAGCGGCCGTCTCGTCGTCATCGACGTCGACACGGGCCGGCAGCGCGTGTGGACCGTAGGGACCGGGGCCCCTGACGGCCGGGACCCTCGGCAGCCGGTGTGGGCGCCGGACGGCCGCACGATCGGTTTCCGGTACGAGCAGGCACCGAACCGCGACATCCGGTCGATCGACGCCGACCAGGCAGGCACCGGGCGGCTCCTGACGGACTCCCGCCTTCTGCGCCCGCAGAACATGAGTAAGGAGCTCAAGGACCGCCGGTTCAACCACGGCGCGATCGACGCGTTCGCCTTCAATCCCGACGGAACGCTGACCGCGCTCGTCCAGCGGTCGAGCGACAGATCCTTCGAAGGCCAGTCCGGGCTGCTCCGGCTCACGGCGGCCGGAGCGCCCATCGGTCGTGCGACGTGGTTGCCTGACCTGGCCATCAGTGGACTGCTGCGAATCGATCCGTCCGGCGAGCACTTCCTCACCATCGAGAACGGCCGAATCTCGCGGATGGAGCGCGGCCGGTTCTCCTGGCTGAGCGGAAAGAGGTCTTACTACGACGTCGCCTGGTGACGTGCGTTGCCTCGTGTGGGTCGGCGGTCCGCACGAGATCGATGGCTCAGTCGTGGGGCCAGGCGTCGGCGATGATCTGGCGGGTCTCGCGCAGGAGCTGGGGCAGCACCTTCGTCTGGCCGATGACCGGCATGAAGTTGGTGTCCCCGCCCCAGCGCGGGACGACGTGCTGGTGGAGGTGGGCGGCGATGCCCGCGCCGGCGACCGTACCGAGGTTCATGCCGACGTTGAACCCGTGGGCGCCGCTCGCCTTGCGCAGCGCGGTGATGGCGCACTTCGTGAGCCGGGTCAGTTCGGCGGTCTCGGCCTCGTCCAGCTCGGTGTAGTCCGCGACGTGCCGGTAGGGGCACACCATGAGATGACCGGAGTTGTACGGGTAGAGGTTGAGGACGGCGAAGGTGCTCTCCCCGCGCTGGACGATCAGCCCGTCCTCGTCGTTCATCTTCGGGATCTCGCAGAAGGGGCAGCCGTCGTCCGCTCCCTCGCCGGTGGGCTTGCTCTCACCCTTGATGTAGGCCATCCGGTGAGGCGTCCACAGGCGCTGGAACTGGTCGGGCTCCCCCACTCCGTACTGTTCCTCACGGTCGGACTCCGTCATGCCAGCAGCATAGGGCCGAGCCCTCGCGGGACCGCATGCGGGCTTCAAACGAGCGCTCGGTTGCCTGCGGTCGGCACTAGGCTGGCGTGGTGGATTTCGCCGAGGGAGAACGGCTCTGGGACCCAGAGCCGGGATGGCTGAACACCGCAAGCTACGGCATACCTCCGGGCCTGGCATTCGATGCGTTGCAGAGCGCACTCGCCGAATGGCGTCGCGGAGCCAACGGCTGGGACAAGTGGGACCGGTCCACTGATCGCGCGCGCGGCGCGTTCGCGCGTCTGGTCGGCGTCGCGCCCGACGACGTGGCCGTGGGTGCCTCCGCCTCGCAGGTGCTGGCCCCGGTGGCGGCCTCCCTGCCGCCCGGGTCGCGCGTCGTCGTCCCTGACATCTAGCACACGTCGAACCTGTTCCCCTGGCTCGTGCACGACCTCGACGTGCGCACCGTGCCGACCGCCGAGCTGCCCGGCGCGATCGACGAGCGTACGGACGCGGTCGCCTTCAGCGTCTCTAATCAGCTTAGGGATCCGTAGTCGTATTGGGTATTTGTGACTGGGGGATCTGCCCACCGGGGTGGGGTGGCGTGGGCGTGCAGGTGGAAGCCTGCGCCCAGTGCCGCTCCCCTGGGCCGGTGTGGTGGCCGGTCCGGTCGGGTGGTGGGGGTGGTTGAGCTGATCGTGTGCACGGGTGTGCGCACGCCCTGGTACCGGCAGGCCGCACGGGGCGGTCTGTGGTCCGTGTGAGCGTGTCCCTCCGGACGCTGACCCGCCGGCCTTTGGGGGCCGGGGGTGGAGGGTGCCCCGCGTCGCCTGGGCGCGGGGCGTGGGGATCTGGGCGGGGTGGGTCCGGTCTTGGACCGGTCACCCCCGCCGGCTGGGGCAGGTGCGGTCGGGGTGATGACCGCACTGGTTTCGAGGCTGTCGACGATGCGGCCGATGGCCATTTGGCCGGTGGCGCGGTCGAGGGTGGTGTTGGCCTGATGGGTCAGCCCGCGGGCGGCGATACGCCGCCACGCGCCGTGGTCGCGGTCACCCTGCCAGCCACACTGCGGGTCCGGGCAGTACGCCCATTTCCACCCGGAGGTGGTGGGCCGGTCGGGGGCCTTGCAGTGCCGCAACGGCAGTAGACACTGCGGGCAGTGCTTGGAGGTGTTGCGGGCCGGGACGGTGACCACGGCGATACCGACCTCGGCGGCCAGGTGCCGCATATTGCCGACAATCTGCCCGCGCACGGCCTGAGACAGGCGCGTGTTCATCGTGCGGCCCATGCCCTTGGCCTCCAGCGACCGCAGATCCTCCACATAGATCACGCTCGTACCCGCGGCGACCGCCTGATCCACCGCCCACCGCGCCGCCGACCAGGCCAGCGCGTCGTTCAGGCCCGACCGGCGATCGGCCACATACTGCCGTTCGGCCTTCACTACAGCGTGTTTCGCGGCCAGGGCGTGGTGCTCGTCGGCGCCGATGAGGCGGGTGTAGGTGTCGGTCTTGGCGTGCAGGTATTCGCCGTGGCGGCGCAGCCGGTGCTGGCGGGCCATCACCCCACCGGCCCTAAACATCGCCCCGGCCCCCAGCGCAGTGATGGCGCCGTCGCCGTGACGGTGCACCGCGCCCGCCGACAGCAGAGTGTTCAGGCCCCAATCGACCCCCAGCGCCGTCGTGTGGCCGGTCCGCTCGGTTTTGGGGACGGCGTGGGAGAACACCAGGTCCGCGTGCACTTTCCTGCCGTGTGGGCGCAGCGTGGGCAGGTGCAGCACCGCATCCGGCGGGACGGTGGACGGCAGCGTGAGCGGGCCGGCCACCCAGGTCCAGTCGGCATACGACGCCGGATCGGGCCGGGTGGGCAGTTGCACGCGCAGCAGCGCCCTGGCCGGGTCATCCTCGGCGCGTTCCAGGGTGGCCTGCTGCCGGTCCACCGCGGCCAGCACCAGCATCCGCGCCGCCCGCGGCGCAGCCTCCAGCTCAAACACATCGACCGGAAGCCGCCCACGCTCAGCACAGAACGCGGCGATCTGCCGTGTGCGCGCCTTGATCACACTGCCGGGCAGACACCGACCATCGGGCACCGCCTCACGAACCTCGTCCCACTCGACCGCCGTCCGCTCGGCCGGGTCGGCAGGCCAGGTCGCCAAGATCCCCGCGACCATCTCGGCACGGTACCGCACACCGCGCAGGGTCCGCCCGGCCTGCTCCTGAGCCATCCGCACGATCCGGTCATTGACCTTGATTGCCTCCGGAGTCACGTCCCAGCCCAGCCTGCGCAACGCCATCCACGCATTCGACGGCAACGCACGGCCCGCCTCATCCACCCCGGCGGCCAGCACAGCCACATCACCGGCGTTCCAACGCTCCGCCAGCAGGCCGGCGACCATCCCCGCGACCAAATCAGCGGCCCAGCCCACCCGCTCGGCCACCACCCGCGCCATCAGGGCCTCACCGGTCTTCTCATCCACCCCGCCACGCAAAAGCACGCGGGCGGACGCGGTCCGGGCGGCCTGACCAGCGGCCAGCGCAAGCTTACGGCTCATGCGACACGACCGGACGACACGCAACCAAGCATGTACGCACAGTAGCGACCCGTGTCCGCATCCCACCCGATGATTCGAAAACCCAAGCGAGCCCAGCCCGTCAGGGCACCGACCGCCTTCCGGCGAAACACCATCGAGCGCACCCCCGCTTTCGCCATCTTGAGCAACCACAGCAACTCGACACCCTCCAGCGACCGCTACATAACATCACGGATCCCTAAGGAAACCCGTGAGCCTGGTCCAGTCGGCGACGGGCGAGGTCGCACCCGCCGACGAGATCGTCGCGGCGGCGCGGGCGCACGGCGCGCTCGTCGTCGCTGACGCCACCCAGGCGGCGGGCCGGCTGCCGATCGGCGCCGGCCGATTCGACGTCCTCGCCGTCTCGGCCTACAAGTGGCTGATGTGCCCGCACGGCACCGCCTTCTGCGTAAGCCCGGCCGTACGCGACCGCATCCGGCCAATCGCCACCAACTGGTACGCCGGTGACGGCGACGCCTCGTACGGCCCGCCGCTGCGGCTGGCGAAGGACGCCCGGCGATTCGACATCGCCGCCCCCTGGTTCTCCTATGTCGCGGCCGCCCCGCGCTGGAGCTGCTCCTGGAAATCGGCATCGGCCCGATCCACGACCACGATGTACGGCTGGCCAACCGGTTCCGGACCGGCCTTGGCATGCCGCCCGGCGACAGCGCGATCGTCACCGTCGCCCTGCCGGGCGCCGCCGAGCGCCTAGCGGCGGCCGGGATCCGCATGTCGGTGCGCAACGGCGCAGCGCGCCTAGCCTTCCACCTCTACACCACCGAGGACGACGTCGACCGCGCACTGAATGTTCTCAGGTGATCCTCGGGCTGCCGCCGGCGCGGTTCGGTGTGCTGAAAGCTCGGCGAACGCCGCGGGGGTCATCCCGTTAAGGGGACGCGGCGGGGCAATTCGGCTCGCCGCAGGGGTGTTCTCCGAGAGTTCTGCACGGTGGCGACCGGAGCGAGGACGGGGCGACATCCGGAGGGGCCGGCGGGCTCGCGGCGGCGATCGGGCTCTGCCGGGTGGGTTGCCCGTCACCGTGCTGGAACGGGCGCGGCCGACGAACTGAGCCGAGGGCCGGCAGAACGCTCGGCGAAGGCCACGCGCGGCCCGCCCCACCAAGGGCAAAACCGGGCAAACCGGGCCGCTGCCGGTTTGTTCCCGAGCGTTCTGCGCGCCGCCCTCCGCCGGCTACACACGTCCGCGTCGGCCGACCGGTGCCTGCACCCGGTCGAGGACGCCTTCGCCGGTGTTTTCAAATCCCTCCCGGCGTGACAGCCCAGGGCACACTGGCCCGCCTGAGCGGTCTGGTTCGGAGTTAGGCGACAGCCTCTCTTCACACCGCGACCGCCAAGGATCAAGCCGCTACGACGGCCACCTCGACGCAGTTACCACCACCGTTGGAGCTAAACGTGCTGGTGCACACCTCGGTAGCGAGCTGCAGGAGGATCTCGCGCTGACGGGCCTCCTCTACGCCGTACAGGTCGATCAGGGCCATGAAGTCGCCGCGTCGGATCGGGTAGACGCCCGTCTCGAAGCGGCTGATCATCGATAGATCTCGCTGGAGGTACTCCGCGGCGTCCTTGAGCGTGAGACCGTTCGCCTCGCGCAGGTCACGCAGCAGGTTGGCGGGAAGGCGGTCACGTTCGGCGAGGGGAACGTCGGGGAGTGGTCGAGTCCGGCGGGCACCGCACGCCTGATGTTCGCCGACCTACGGTGGCTGTGATCGGCGAAAACGAGTGATCCTTGGCGCGTGCTGCGCACTCAGGCACAGCACACGCCAGGGATCGGACGGCCTCAGACCTGGATGCGGCTCTCGGCGGCCTTGACGATCTCCTCGACGGCCTCGTCGAGGGGGACGCCGTTCTTCTGCTCTCCGTTGCGGTAGCGGAACGACACGGCGTCCTTCGCCACGTCGTCGTCGCCGGCCAGGAGCATGTACGGCACCTTCTGCTTCTGCGCGTTGCGGATCTTCTTCTGCATCCGGTCGGACGAGGTGTCGACCTCGACACGGATCCCGCGCTCGCGCAGCTTCGCGGCGAGCTTCTGCAGGTGCGGGACGTGGTCGTCGGCGATCGGGATGCCGACCGCCTGCACCGGGGCCAGCCACGGCGGAAGCGCGCCCGCGTAGTGCTCCAGCAGCACGCCGAAGAACCGCTCGATCGACCCGAACAGCGCCCGGTGGATCATGACGGGCTGCTGCCGCGAGCCGTCGGCGGCCTGGTACTCGAGGCCGAACCGCTTGGGCTGGTTGAAGTCGACCTGGATGGTGGACAGCTGCCAGGTGCGGCCGATCGCGTCCTTGGCCTGGACGGAGATCTTCGGGCCGTAGAACGCGGCGCCGCCGGGGTCGGCGACGAGGTCGAGTCCGGACTCGTCGGCGGCCTGCCGCAGCGCGGCGGTGGCCTCCTCCCAGTCCTCTGCGGAGCCGATGAACTTCTCCGACTCGTCACGGGTGGACAGCTCGAGGTAGAACTCGCTCAGCCCGTAGTCACGGAGCAGGCCCAGCACGAAGTCGAGCAGGCCCTTGATCTCGTCGCCCATCTGCTCGCGGGTGCAGTAGATGTGGGCGTCGTCCTGGGTCATGCCGCGCACGCGGGTGAGGCCGTGCACCACGCCCGACTTCTCGAACCGGTAGACGCTGCCGAACTCGAACAGCCGCAGCGGGAGCTCGCGGTAGGACCGCCCGCGCGCCCTGAAGATCAGGTTGTGCATCGGGCAGTTCATCGGCTTGAGGTAGTAGTCGGCCCCGTCCAGCTCCATGGGCGGGAACATGTCGTCCTTGTACCAGCCGAGGTGGCCGGAGGTCTCGAACAGGTCGCCCTTGGTGATGTGCGGGGTGTTGACGAACTCGTAGCCCTCCTCCTCGTGCCGCCGCCGGGAGTAGTCCTCCATGATCTTGCGGACGACGCCGCCCTTGGGGTGGAAGACCGCGAGGCCGCTGCCGATCTCGTTCGGGAAGGAGAACAGGTCGAGCTCGGCGCCGAGCTTACGGTGATCGCGCCGCTCGGCCTCCTCGAGCATCTTGAGGTATTCGTCCTGGCGCTCGCGGGACTCCCACGCGGTGCCGTAGATGCGCTGGAGCTGAGGGTTCTTCTCGCTGCCGCGCCAGTAGGCGCCGCCGGAGCGCATCAGCTTGAACGCCGGGATGACCCGGGTGGTCGGCACGTGCGGGCCGCGGCACAGGTCCTTCCAGCGCAGGTCGCCGCTCTTGGCGTCGAGGTTGTCGTAGATGGTCAGCTCGCCGCCGCCGACCTCCACGCTCTCCTCATCCGCCGCCGCGCCCTTGAGGCCGATGAGCTCGATTTTGTACGGCTCGGCGGCGAGCTCCTCGCGGGCCTCGTCGTCGCCGACGACCCGGCGGGAGAACCGCTGCCCCTGCTTGACGATCTCCCGCATCCTCTTCTCGATGCGCTTGAGGTCGTCGGGCTGGAAGGGGTGCTCGACGTCGAAGTCGTAGTAGAAGCCGTTCTCGACGGGCGGGCCGATGCCGAGTTTCGCCTCGGGGAACAGCTCCTGCACCGCCTGGGCCATGACGTGCGCCGCGGAGTGGCGCATGATGGCGCGGCCCTCGGGCGAGTCGATCCGGACGGGCTCGACGACGTCGCCGTCGCGCAGGACGTACGCCAGGTCGCGGTCCTGGCCTCCGACGCGGGCGGCGATGACGGTGCGGCCATCGGCGTCGAGCGCTTCTCCGGCGGTGGTGCCGGCCGCCACCACACGCTCGCTTCCGTCGAGGGTGATGCGCAGCTCAGACACGGGAACTCCTCGATGGTCAGGGATGTCGGGATCGAATGCTACCGATTGTGCGGCTCCGGCGGACGCCATCGGGTCCATGGTCGCTCCTCTCGCGTGGCGGGAGCGAGCCGGGAAGCACCGAAGGCCCCGGGATCGCTCCCGGGGCCTTCGGTCGTGCAGGTCAGTGCAGGCGACCGTCGCGCCGGGGCTCGCCCGGCGTCGTCGTCTCGAGTACGGCAGCCATGGATCGAGTGTATCAGCGGCCGATCGCCCGCCAGGCGGCGTGCGCGCCGCCCGAGCGCGGCGCCACGTGCAGCCGCCCGTCCGCGCCCAGGGCGCACAGCTGCGTGCCGTCCGGCAGCGGCGCGGGGGCCCCGACCAGCTGCGATCGGGGAAGAGTGCCGGTGACGGGCGCCTCGCCGTCGAGGTCCGACGCGGCCCGTACGAGGGCGGGGCTGTCCCATACGCCGGTCGCGGCCGACCTGGAGATCATCAGAGTCCGGGCGGTCCACGGCTCGCGGAACATCACCCGGACCTGGCCGGCGGCCTGCTCGGCGGCGAGCGGCGCGATCGCACCGGCCACCGGCAGCGCCCCGGCGAAGGCGAGGGGCCTGCCCTGCTGGTGCTGGCGCCACCACAGGATCTGCGAGCGGGTCGCGGCGAACAGCTCGATCAGTCCACCGTCGGTGACGATCACCGCCAGGCCGTCCTGGACGTCGCCGTACCGGCGGTGCTTCTTCTTCGGCTGCGGCGAGACGACCTGCCGCAGGTCGACGCCCGGCAGGTCCGTCCACGCGTGGCTCCAGCCGCCGGTGCCGAGGAAACGCGCGCTGACGCCACCGCGACCGTTGCGCACGAACACCGCGAGCATCCCCGAGCCGTCGACCACGGCCACCGGGGCTCCGGCCTGGTTGTGGATCTTCGCCGGATCGGGCCGGCCGAGCGACTGCCAGCCCCGCTGGTCGTACGCGACGATCTCTCCGTTGTCGGCGCGCAGGCCGAGGACCATCGGTCCGGCCGCGACCACGGACGGCGCCAGCGGGCCTCCCGGATCGCCGAGCGCGCGAGGGGGCGACCAGCGGCCGCCCTTACGCCGCCAGACGACCAGGCGGCCCCCGCCGACCGCGTACACGGCGTCCGTGGCGGTGAAGCCGGTGCCGCGCGGCCACCGGTAGACCATGCGCGCCTCGTAGGCGTCCCAGTGGGGGTTCTCGGCGTTGATGCGGTAGTCGTGCGCGGAGTAGGCCGAGAACACGCGCTGCTTGAACCCGTTGGCGGTCTCGCTCAGGTTCACCGCCAGGTTGCGGATGTTGTAGTCCCGGTAGTTGACCTGCAGGAGGAGCTGCTCGGGGTGGCGTGCGACGTGGCGGCGCACGGCCTCCCCGGCGAAGCGGGCCGCCGCGATGTGGTCGGGGTGGTCCGCGCTGTACCGCTCGTCCGGCGCGATGTCCTGGGAGCGCACGACGGTCGGCCGGAAACCCTGGATCAGACCGGTGAGCGCGCCGAGGACGTCCTCCCGGCCGAGGCACCGCCGGTACGGCGACCCCACCGGCGCCTGCGTCCATCCGCACTGGTCCGGATGGTGGGCGACGTCCCACAGCTTGCCCAGCGTGTGCCAGCTCAGGCTGGCCCGCGGGTCACGCCCGTCCGGTACCAGCAGGAACACCAGCTGGATGTCCGGCCGGTCGACGAGGGTGTACGACAGCAGCCGCAGTGTCCCCGCCTTGAGGGTCTGTCGGCGCCACCGGTCAGGGACGCCGAGCATGAGGGCGTACGCCGTGCGCGCCCCGCTCTGCCGTTCGGCGACGTAGGCGTTCACGTCGTGGGTGTCGGGCGGGACGCCGGCCGTGCTCTCCCCCGCGCTGAGGTAGACCGTCATGTGCGGCGAGCCTGCGCGCAGCGACTCCGACAGGTCGGGGGTCATGAAGAGCAGGTCGTCGTCCTCGTGCGCGACGATCTGAAGGTAGCGCGAGCGGGCCGCCGGGGTTCCCGGCGCCGCCGCGCCGTGGCGGTCGGTCGGCCCGCCGCTGGCCCGGCTCTCCGACAGCAGGCCCATTCCCGTCCCCAGTCCGGCGGCGGCGACCGCGCCGATCAGAAAGAACCGCCGCCGGTCGACCCCCGACGGAGAAGGCTCCGAGGCGGACGGTTCGGTGGACATGCGGCACTGTCTCCAAGATCGGTCTAAGTGGTGGCGACCGAATGAGTATCGCGGAATGTCGGCACTCCTGTAGCGCGGAACGGGACGCCGAGGCGTCGAGTAGGCTGGGCGCGGCGAAGGGGAGTAGTCCCGCCGGCCGGTCGTCGACATGCTGGAGCGCCTCGCGCTCCCGGTGCCCGGGCCCCGTGACAGGGGTGGACGAGACCTTCGGCTGCCGGTGACCGCTGATCACCGTGAGCCGAGGTCTTCTTCTTGTCTCACGGTGCCCGATCCTTGAGGGAACTCATGCTGCACGTCGTGATCCTGCTGGCATGCGCCGTGGCGATCTACCTGTCCTGCGAGTGGTTCGTCAACGCCGTGGAGTGGCTGGGCGTCCGGCTGAAGGTGGGCCCGCTCGCGGTCGGCACTCTTCTCGCCGCGTTCGGCACCGCTCTTCCGGAGAGCGTCGTGACCTTCATCGCCGTGGTGTTCGGCTCCAGCCCGGATCAGAAGGACATCGGGGTCGGCGCGGCGATGGGCGGCCCCCTGGCCCTGGCCACCGTCGCGTACGGCGTGACGGGTTTCATGATGCTGACGAGCCGCCGGAGGGTCCGGGCCGCCGCCCGTACGGCCGCTCCCGTCGGCGGCGGAACCGCCGCGCCCCCCGACGCGCCGAGCGGCGCCGCGGCCGCGCCGGGTGACGACCTGGGCGACACGGACAAGCTCGCGCGCGACCAGCGCTGGTTCCTCGCCATCTTCGTGGTCAAGGTGGCGGTGGGCCTGGTGGCCTTCGCGTACAAGCCGTGGCTCGGCCTGCTGTTCTTCGCCGCGTACGCCGTCTACTTCTGGCGGGAGCTGCGCGACGGCGGAGAGCACGGCGACGGGGCCGACCTCGAGCCGCTGCTTCTGCAGCGCCGTCGCGAGGTGCCGGCGACGTGGGCCGTCGTCACGCAGAGCCTCGTCACGCTTGTGATCATCTTCTTCGCGTCGCAGCTGTTCGTGCACCAGCTCGACGCGATCGGCCCGATGATCGGCCTGCCCGCGGCGGTCACCGCGCTGCTGCTCTCCCCCATCGCCACCGAGCTGCCCGAGATCATGAACGCCATCATCTGGGTCCGCCAGGGCAAGACGCCTCTCGCCCTGGCCAACATCAGCGGCGCGATGATGATCCAGGCGACCGTGCCCTCCGGGCTGGGCATCCTGTTCACGCCGTGGCGGTTCGACGGCGCCCTGCTCCTGTCGGGGGTAGTGACGATGGCCGCCATGGTCTTCCTGCTGGCCATGCTCCGGACGGGTCGCCTCACCGCCCGGACCCTGACCATGGCGGCCGCGTTCTACGCGGTCTTCGGGCTCTGCCTGATCCCGGTGCTGTCCTGATCGCTGCGCCGCGGACCGGTCGGTGTCGCCCTGCGACCTCCGCGGACGGAGTCAGGACTTGCCGGCCAGGCGGCCGCGCACGTCGTCCATGTCGAGGGCGCGCACCTGCTCGATGAGGCTCTCCAGCGACTCGGCGGCAAGCGCGCCGGGCTGGGCGAACACGATCACGCCGTCGCGGATCGCCATGATCGTGGGGATGGACCTGATGTCGAAGCGCTCGGCCAGGTCCTGCTCGGCCTCGGTGTCGACCTTGCCGAACACGATGTCCTCGTGCTTGACCGACGACTCCTCGTAGATCGGCGCGAACATCCGGCACGGCCCGCACCAGCTCGCCCAGAAGTCGACCAGGACGATGCCCTCGCCGCTCGCCGTCTTCTCGAAAGTGTCGGTCGTCAGCGTCGTCGTCGCCATGTCACTGCTCCTCGATGTCGGGGAAGCGGGACCCCGCCGGGCCGCCCGCCCCCTGCACAACAGAGGAGTCACCTCGGTAATTCCGGCGACGCGCCCGCGCGTGCGGTCCGGCGATGATGGCCACGACCCCCGACGTCACAGCCCGGTTCCCGGTCATGGTCATGGTCATGCCGGAGGCACCCGGGATGCGAAACTCATCGAGAGTCATCACCGGACCGCTCCTGAGGCGCGCCCGTGCCGGGGACGCACCGCGGAGTCGTCAGGAGTGCTCAGCAGCACCTGCTGAACGACGAGTCCGACGAGGAGTCGACCGACACCGAGGCGGAGGCGGCCCCCGCGACCTGCAGGGCGACAAGTGAAGTGACTATAGCCAAAACGAACAGGGCGATGACCCTGCGAAGGTGTGACATTATTTTCTATCCTTTCGCGTGGTTCTGTCATTTTCTTGTAGAGGCGGGCGGGATGCCAGGTCAAGAATCGCTCGGGGAACGGGTTCGTAACTTCCGGCTGCGCAAGCAGCTTTCGCAGGCCCAGTTGGCCTGGCCGGAACTCTCCGACAGCTATGTGTCACTCATCGAAAGCGGCAAGCGCACCCCCGCGCCGAGCATGGTGGCACTGCTGGCGCGCAAACTCGGGTGCTCCGAGTCGTACCTCCTCACCGGCGTCACCGAGGAGACGATCAGCGGGCTCCGGGAGACGCTGGGCTACGCCCAGATCGCACTGCAGAACGGCGCCGCCTCCGAGGCCCGCATCCGCTTCGCGGAGGTCCTCGCCGACCCGGCCCTCACCGATCTCCCCGCGCTCGCGCACGAAGCCCGCTGGGGTCACGCGCTGGCGCTCGAGGCGACCGGCGCGCTCGAGGAGGCGATCAGCGACCTCGAACTCGCCACGCAGACCCTCTCGCCGCTGTCGGAACCCGAACGATGGGCCGAGGTGCACACCGCGCTCAGCCGGTGCCACCGCGAACGCGGGGATCTGGCACGCAGCATTCAGGTCGGCGAGGACGCCCTCGAACAGCTGACCGCGGCCGGAGGTCAGTGGACCGACACGATGGTGATGCTCGGCTCCACCATCCTCGCCGCCTATGAGCAGCGCGGCGACCTGGCCTACGCGCGGCAGCTCGCCACGATGCTCATCGAGCGCGCGGAGGCGATCGGCAGCCCCCGCGCGCTGATGGCCGCGTACTGGAACGCCGCTTGGGTGGCGGACCTGCGCAGCGACGCCCGGGAAGCGCTGAAGCTGTCCGAACGCGCGATCGCCCTGCTCGGTGAGGAGGACGATTCCCGTAACCTTCCGCGGCTGCGGATGGCGTACGCCCACTTCCTGCTACGTGCCCAGCCCGAGCAGGCCGAGCACGCCCGCGAGCTACTGGACCAGGCCGAGCGGGAGATGGACTCCAGCGCCGCGAGCACCGTCGACATCGCGTGGTGCCTCATGTACCAGGCGCAGGCCGAGATCACGCTGGGGCGGCCGGTCGAGGCCGCCTCGCTGGCACGGCGGGCGACCGAGATGCTCGCCGACACGGCGGGGATGGCCATCGCGGAGGCGTACACCGTGCTGGGCGACGCCCAGGTGCGTCTCGGCCTCCGCGAGGAGGCGGTCGCCGCCTTCTCCCAGGCGGTGGAGTACCTGGAGAAGATGGAGGCGCACCGGCCCGCTGCCCGCGCGTGGTTCGACCTCGCCGAGTTGCTGGGGGCCGCGGGTCAGGCCGACGGCCAGAAGGCGGCCTTCCAGCGCGCTCTCGCCTGCATGGGGCTCTGACCTGCGATTATCCAGCGGGCACTCGTCCGCACGGAGCCGGGGCGTTCCCGCCGCCCCGGCCCGTACGGAACTCCACCCGGGAGCCGGGAACCGATCGTCGGCCCGTCGCGTCTGTTTTGTCGTTGATGAGGGTTTGCTCCGGAGAAGCCGGAAAAACCCTGAGGATGCGATTCTCGGAGGAAGACGTGATGGTTCGGCGGATCCGGCTGGCGACGGTGGCGGTCGCGGCGCTCGCACCCGCGTTGCTCACGCTGTCGGCCTGCGGCCACTCCCACCACGTGGTGCACCACCATGTCGTGCACCACCACGTGGTGGTGCACCGCCACCACTGAGCGATACCGCACCGGCCGGGGAACCCCCGGCCGGTGGACGGATTCCCCGATACCTCTTGACGTACGGGCGGAATCGACTCATCCTCGGAGCTTGTTAGGAAACCTTCCTAACAAGAGTCGCCCGGGCACCGGCGTGCCGAACCGGCGACGCAGTCCCCCTCCGAGGAGCCCCGCCATGCTCGACAGAAAGGGCCGGTCGACCGCCCTCGCCACCGCGGTCGCCGCAATGTCGCTCCCCCTCATCGCCATGACCGGCCAGGCCGGCGCCGCTCCGGCGGCCGCTGCCCGGCCGGCCCGCGCGGCCGCCGCCCCCGCGCACCCCTTCCCGGCGCACGTCACCTACAAGACGGGTGTCATGCCGTCCGCGAGCCAGTCCACGCGGGACGCCGCCGTCACGAAGCAGTACGCCTCCTGGAAGAGCAAGTACCTGCGCTCGGCCTGCGGCGGCTACCTCGTCTACGCGACCGATGACGCGCCCAACAAGGGCACCGTCTCCGAGGCGCAGGGGTACGGCATGAACATCGTGCCGCTCATGGCCGGATACGACGCCGACGCGCAGGCGGAGTTCGACGGGCTGTGGCACGTGGTGTCGACCCACCGCGACTCTCAGGGCATGATGCAGTGGAAGATCGACGGCAGTTCCTGCAAGTACGCCGACTCCGGCACCCCGGACGCCGCCACCGACGGAGACCTCGACGTCGGATACGGCCTGGTCCTCGCCGACAAGCAGTGGGGCGGCTACACCAGCGCCGCGAAGGACTGGCTGGCCAAGCTCTACGCCGCCGACGTCGCCCCCGACGGGCATCTCAAGTGCGAGGACGACGGTCCGAACACCGACACCCGCCCGTCCGACCACATGCTCGACCACCTGCGCGCCTTCGCCGCCTACGACACCGCCCACGACTGGAACAAGGTCGTCACGCGCACCGAGGCCGTGATCCAGGAGTTCACCGCGAAGTACTCCTCCACCGCGAACCTGCTGTCGGACTTCGTGGTGAACGCCAACACCACGAGCCCGAAGCCGGCTCCCGCCGACTACCAGGAGAGCCAGCCGGACAACATCGTCGGCTACAACTCGGTGCGCGTCCCCTGGCACATGGGCACCGACGCCCTGGTGTACGGGTCGCCGGTGACCATCGGCGTCGCCACGAAGGAGTCCGCCGCCTACAAGAGTCACGCGGGCGGCGACCCCGCCAAGATCTACCCGCACACGAAGCTCGACGGCACCCCCACGCAGACCGATGACCAGTCCGAGGCGGCCAACGACCCGGTCGGCGTGGCCGCCATGGCCGCCGGGGACCAGGCATGGACCGACAAGCTCTGGAACTTCCTGGCCACCAACCCGTACGGCGACACGTACTACGGCGAGACGATCAAGATGCTCGTCTACATCGTCATGGCCGGTGACTACTGGTCGCCCGCGAGCTGAGACCCGCGAAGCCGCCCGGCCGGTGACCTCTGGTCACCGGCCGGGCGGCGTCCGTCGTGCTGGGTCAGCCCGCCTGCGCGACGCCCGTGCGCCTGAGCGCGCGGATCGCCTTGGCGGCTCCCTCGGCCTTCAGGTCGACGAACGCCGGGGTGACGTCCAGGGGTGTGCGGTAGCCGCGGAGCGTCTTCGGGCCCCGGATGACGGTGCCGTGGT
The DNA here is from genome assembly GCF_024055795.1 of Actinoallomurus purpureus. Lineage (GTDB taxonomy): Bacteria > Actinomycetota > Actinomycetes > Streptosporangiales > Streptosporangiaceae > Actinoallomurus > Actinoallomurus purpureus. Next base: position 22,551 of record NZ_JAMXMY010000023.1, read on the forward strand.
TCACGTCGAACCACGTTCCGGACGGGAGGAACACGTCGCGGGTGACGCCGCCGGTCAGCTGCGGCGCCGCCAGCACCGCCGGGCCGAGCATCCACTCGTCGTTCACCGTGTAGGCCGTGGCGTCCTTCGGGAAGTCGAAGAACAGCGGGCGCATGATCGGGTCGCCGGTGGCGACGCTGTGCCTCACCTGGTCCCAGATGTAGGGCGCGAGCCGGCCGTGCGCCTTCACTGCCTCGCGGTAGCGGTCGATGGTCTCCTGGTCGTACGCGACGGGCTTACCGGTCTTCGGGTCGTTGGTGCCGGCGGGCGAGGTGGAGGAGTACATCAGCGGCATCAGCGACGCCGACTGCGCCCAGCGGATGAGGACGTCCTTCTTCGGCGCGGGCTGGCTGCTCGAGCCGCCGATCATGTCGGTCTCGACGAACGGGTAGCCGATCGTGGAGATCGCGAGGTTCTGGCTGACCGAGGCGGCGAGGGAGTTCCAGCCCGTCCCCTTGTCGATCTGGCGGATGACGAAGCCGGTCTTCTGGGACCCGCTCCAGTGCACCCGGATGCCCGCGCCCTGCAGGTCGAACTGGTCGGCCAGCTCCGCGCCGAGCCGCTGGTAGTCGGCGCGCTTGTAGCCGGGGTCGGGCGCGCACGTGTCGTCGAAGAAGCGGGTGTCGAACTTGAAACCGTCGACCCGGTAGGTGCTCATCAGCTTCTTGAGGTTCGCGACGTACCACGCCTTGGCGTCGGGGTTGGCCAGGTCGACGATGCCGGCGGTGCCGTTCCACCACGTCACGTTGCAGGGCTTCGTGCTGTCGTTCTTGTCCTTCAGCAGGTAGCCGTGGTCGGCGGCGTACTGGTGGTTCGTGGAGTCGAGGTTGATCCAGAGTGTGACCCAGATGCCGAAGTCGTAGCCCATCGCGTGGATCTTGTCCGACATCGCGCGGGCGTCGGGGAAGGTCTTCGGGTCGAAGGTCAGGTTGCCGTAGTTGGACTCCCACTTGTCGTCGAGCTGGATGGTGTGCCCGGGGATGCCGTTGGCGTGCAGCTTCTGGGCGTAGTCGAGGAGCTTGGTCTGGTCGACCTTCGTGTAGAACTGCGCCCAGGAGTTCCACAGCGGCTTCGCGTACTGCGTGTAGGTGGCGTCGCTCTTCGCGGGCTTGCCGACGACACCGGTGTGGTCGCGGTACACCTCGCGGGGGTCCGCCTCGACGAACACCGTCGCGTTGTACGTGCCGCCCGAGTCGATCGTGAAGCGCCCGAGACCGTCGTCGCCGTCGTTGATGGCGACGTCCATGACCTCTCCGGTGTCGACCAACAGGCCCGTGGCGCTGGAGGTGTACCAGAACGGGTCGACCATCTCGTACGCGGCGGGGCCGAACGCGCTGTCGTGCACGTGCCCGGTCTCCAGCGGCCAGGGCTGGTCGACGCCGGGACCGCCCTGCGGGGTGGCCGTCTCGCCGTGGCCGTACCAGTGCCCACCCGACTTCAGGTCGTACGCCAGTCCGAGCCGGTCGGGGCTGCCGCCCTTGACGCTCCAGGACAGGGCGTACCGGTCGGCCTTCGGTGTGAGCAGCGCCTCGGCCGTGACGCCGCCCTGCGTGGTCGCCGCGTGGAGGCGAAGGACACCGTTCTTCCACGTCCAGCCGGTGACCTTGGTCGCCCGCTGCCAGGCCCCGCCCGCGTGGAAGCGGAGGCCGCCGGTGGCGCCGCCCGCCGTGGCCAGCACCGTACGCCCGCGGCGCGCGGTCGTGATGTTCAGGGACCCGGTGGTGATGTCGACCGAGTAGCCGGGCGCCCCGGACGACGCGGGCACCGTCACGGTCACGGAGTCGGAGTCGTGGGTGACGCGCGGGCCGCCGGCCGGCCCGGTCGCGGCCTGCGCGGGCGATACGGCGACGAGCGCGCCGAGCGCCGGCGCCGCGAGGGAGAGGCCGACCCTGGCGAGTCGGTCATGCCATGACAGCACCCGATGCCTCCTTGTGAGGGTTCAGCAGGGCTGGCACCCCGAATCCCGGCCCGTGCAAGGTCATGATTTTTTCTGCTCATACTTCGATCCGAGCGAGCACATGTCAACAGAGCCTCGTGGGGAAACTCGAGCAGACCTGGTCACTCTCGCGAAGCGTCATCAGCCATCCAACCTGCGATCTGGGCGCGCGAGTTGAAGCCGAGCTTGTTCAGGATGTTGCGGACATGGCTCTCGACGGTTCGTTCGGATATGAACAGGCGCGAGCCGATCTCTTTGTTGGTCAGACCGTCGGCCAAGAGCCGTGCGACATCGGCTTCGCGCCGTCCGAGAACTCCGACGCTCTCATGATCTGAAGCCGCGACAGCGGAAGGAGCGGCCTCGCGGAGCGCGAGCCGCGCTGCGGCATCTCTGCCGAGCTGCTGCCCGGCCTTGAATTCCGCCTCGAATTTCGATGGGCCGAGTGTCGCCGTCACCGACATGGTGGCATGCGCGAATGCCGGAGCCATGCCCGCATTGATGGTGGCCCCCACTTCGGCGCGCAGGTTCTCCATCGCCCCGAAGAGCTGCGCTGCCAGCCGCGGCTCGCGCGACCCGGCCGCACAGCAGCCCAGCGCTCCGAGCAGGTAGCACTGTGCCAACCGGTCATCGAGTCGGCGGGCGATCCGCAGACCTTCAGCGAACAGTCGCTCGGACTCAGGAAGGTCCCGGGACATCAGCGCGGCGAAGCCCTGGTTCATCAGCATCATGTCGAGGCTGTACAGGTCGCCCACCTCGCGGCTCAGCCGCGCGCCCTGCGATGCCACCGATCTGACCGCGTCGAGATCGCCATCGAGGAAGCCGTTGAGCGCTCGTGCCTGGTGAATCATGAGCGTGGCTCCTGGGTCATCCAGACCATCAGCGACGCCCCGCGCCTCGTCGAGCAGCCGCCTCGATGACGTGCGATCACCGGCCATGTTCGCGGCGATCGACGCCATGGCAAGTGACTGCGACAGCGCATCGAGCTGTCCCGCTGCGCGAGCCGCCACCACGCCGCGTTCGAGCGCCGGCAGGGCAGCCGCTGGGTCGCTCTGCAGGACGCCGAGGAATCCACGGACGAAGTACGCCCACGGGTGAGCGGCAGGCTCAGCATCTCGTACGAGCAGCTCGTCGAGGCACCGCACGCCCTCAGCCGTAGCGCGCGTGACCCAGAACCAGACCAGGCAGGTTGCGAGATCGATACCGCGCCCGGAGTCATCCTGGTCCATGCATCCGCGGAGGACCGCTCGGACGTTGTCGATCTCCAGCTCCATCCAAGCGAGCCACTCGACCAGCCGGTATCGTCCCTCCGCCGCAAAGTCCAGACAACGCGACACGTAATAGTCGGCGCAGCGCCGTTCGACGGCGCCCTCCTCCCCCGCCTCGTGCAGCTTGAGGCGCGCGTATTCCCGCATCGTCTCGTGCAGTCGGTAGCAGACGGCGCCGTCGGCGTCCTCCTTGGTCACCAACGACTTGTCGAGCAGCGATGACAGTAGGTCCAGCGCACGCGCCGCCGGCAGGTCGCCGGAGCAGCACACCGCCTCGACGTCTGCCAGTGTGAAGCGGCCCGCGAACACGCACAACCGCGTGAGCAGCGTCCGCTCGGCAGGCGCCAGCAGGTCGTAGCTCCACCCGATCGTGGTGCGCAGCGTCTGGTGGCGCGGGAGCGCATCCCGGCTACCGCCGGTGAGAAGGACGAACCGGTCGGCCAGGCGGTCGCGGATCTGCTCGGGGCTCAGCGCCCGCGTCCTGACGGCCGCCAACTCGATCGCCAGGGGAAGGCCGTCGAGTCGGTGGCACAGGTCGACGACCGCCTCCTGGTTGGAGTCGGTCAGCTCGAAACTGCCCGATGCCGCGGCCGCCCGCTCGATGAACAGCCTGACGGCCTCGTTCTGGCGCAGCCGGGCGAGCGGCCCGGGGGCGCGAGGTGACGGCAACTGTAGCGGCGGAACTGGCAGCACATGCTCACCGGCCACCGACAATGGCTCGCGGCTGGTCGCGATCACGCGCACCCCCGGCCCCGCCCTCATCACGTCGCTGACGAGCTGAGCAGCGGCTTCGAGCAGGTGTTCGCAGTTGTCCAGGACCAGCAGCAGTTCCTTGTCCTTGAGATACGACCGGATCAGGGCCACTGGCTCGATCGCGGCCTGGTCGCGTAGGTCGAGGGCGGCCATGACAGCGTTGCTGACCAGCGCCGGATCGCGCAGCTCAGCGAGCTCGACCATCCAGATGCCGCCTGGGAAACCGCGTCCGAGGTCGGTCGCGATGCGGATCGCAAGGCGTGTCTTGCCCACACCGCCCGGGCCGACCAGGCTGACCAGACGCGCGACCGTCAGCCTCTTCCTGACTTCGGCCAACTCATGGCGGCGGCCGACGAAACTCGCCGCCTCGGCGGGCAGATTGCCCGACCGGCGGGCGGGCTTGGGCACGGACAGAACGTACTACGACCTCGAGCCACTCGACGCTGCGCGTTCAGTACCGGCTCAGGGATTCCACTGATGACGGCGCTGTGCGTGCTGCGTAGGTTCCCGAGCATGCCGCCGGTCGAACCGATGTCAACAACGCGAGCGGAAGGAGATCTTTGATGGACTCCATTGCGGGCGCTTCGCCGCGCAAGCTGGCAAGGACCGCCGGCGCCCTGTACCTGATCAACATCGTCGCGGGCTTCTTCGCCATCGGCTTCGTTCGCGCCCTGTTGTTCGTGCCCGATCCGGCGACCACGGCCCACAACATCCAGACCCACGAGTTCCTCTACCGGTCCAGCCTCGTGGCGCACATCGTCGTCACCGTGACCAACGTCCCGCTGGCGATGATCTTCTACGAACTGTTCAAGGTGGTGAACCGAAGGCTTGCCCTGCTGGATGTGTTCTTCACCCTGGTCGCGACCGCGATTGAGGCCGCCGGCATCCTCAGCCAGTTCGCACCGCTGGTCCTTCTGGGCAGCAGACACCATACGAGCGCCCTTCCGGCGGCACAGTTGCAGACGCTGGCACACTTGCCCGGCGACCTGTCGGCCATCGACTACGACATCTACACCGTGTTCTTTGGCTTTGACATCATCTGCGTGGGATACCTGTTGTTCACGTCAACGTTCCTGCCCAGAGCCATCGGCGTCCTGATGGCGATCGACGGCTTGGCCTACCTGGTCAATAGCTTCACGGACCTTCTGGCACCACGGTTCGCGGTCCACCTGGTCCCCTGGATCCAACTGCCCGCGCTCCTCGGCGAAGGATCGCTGTGTCTGTGGCTCCTCGTAGCGGGTCTGGACGTCGAGCGATGGAGGCTGCGGGCTGCCAACGGACCGGCCGCGAGCATCCACTCGTCAGCACAGTCGGGACGAGACATACCCGGAAAGATCAACTAGTGTCATGATCAACACGGGATCGCTGTTGCGATCCTGGCCGACGATCGGAGGTTGGCAGATGGTTCTCGTTCTCCCCACCGCGGCGGAACTCCGCGAGGAACTGGACGACGCAGGGTCCAGCATGCGCGCGAAGGGCAAGGACAGCGCCTAGTGCGTCAAGCTGAAGGCTGAGGAACTGGACGACGCAGGGCCCAGCATGCGCGCGAAGGGCAAGGACAGCCACTGGTGCATCAAGCTGAAGGCTGACGACAACGTTGAGCCCGCCGACGTGCATGGTGCATGACGGATCTGAGTGAGCCGCCTTATCACTGTTGATCACGCCGACAGCGGTATGGCGGAGAACATGTCGGTCGGGGGCGGAGTGCTCGGACGTCCCGTCCCCGCCCTCGACGACACCCGCAAGGCATGCCTGTCCGGCACCCACCGGGTGCTGACCGCCGCGGAGACGCTGCGCCGGATCGAGCCGCTCTTTCCAGTCGTCGGCATCACCCGGCTGGCCGACGTCACCTGGCTCGACGAGATCGGCATACCGGTCTATCAGGCGGTGCGACCGAACTCCTGGACGGTGTCGGTGAGCCAGGGCAAGGGGCTGACCGATGACCTCGCCAAGGTCTCAGCCGCGATGGAGTCGATCGAGTCGTGGCACGCCGAGCGCGTGGGTCCCGGCGCGATGGTCGCGACCGTGGCCGACATGGAGCGCGAGTGCGGGTACCGCGTCCACGAACTGTCGCTGGAACGCCGCCACCACCTCTGGCCGGGCCTGGAACTGGAATGGACAAGGGCAATCCGCCTGGATGGCGGCGCGGACACCTTCCTGCCGACCGAGGCGCTGCGGCTGGACGGCCGGGTGCGCGACGCCTGGATGCCGCCTCTGTTCGCTCTGAACAGCAACGGGCTGGCCAGCGGCAACACCTTCGTCGAAGCGGCGTTGCACGGGCTGTACGAGGTCATCGAACGGGATTGCCTCGTTCGCGCCGAGAAGGCCACGCCGCCGGTACTGGACCTCACCTCCGTGGACGGTCCAGCGCGTGACCTGCTGGATCGCATGGATGCGGCCGCAGTCGACGTCCGGGTCGAGGTAATGCCGTCGCCTACTGGGCTTGCCTGCTTCTTGGCGACCATATGGAGTGAGGAGGTCCCGGTGCTCTTCGCCGGGGTCGGCGTTCACCTCGACCGTGATGTCGCCCTGTGCCGGGCCCTGACCGAGGCGGCACAATCGAGGGTCACCCAGATCGCCGGAACCCGGGACGACCTCACCTCGGGCAGCTACCGGCGCGCCGCTTCGGACCGCTCCACGCGGCTGGCGCCACCTTCGAGGACCGACCGGCTGACGTACGACGAGATCGGTTCCGTCCGAAACGAGAGTCTCACGGACGACCTGCACACCACAGTGGCACGCGTCGTGGCACTGACCGGTCGCTCTCCGCTGGTCGTGGACCACACCAGGCCCGATGTGGGCATCCCGGTCGTGCGGGTGGTCTCCCCCGGCCTGGACTGCGAACCGGCGTTCATGTGAGGAAAGCCGATGACCCGTTACCTTTTCGTCGGCCCGAGCCTGCCGGACGCCGCCGACCTGCTGACCATGGACGACATCACCGTCCTTCCACCGGTGGAGGCGGGAGACCTGCTGAGGCTCGCACCGCGGCAGGGGGACGTGGTCGGCATCATTGACGGGTACTTCCATCACACTCGCGCCGTACGGCACAAGGAGATCCTCACCCTCCTCGACGCGGGCGTGCAGGTCCTCGGCGCCGCCGGCATGGGCGCACTGCGCGCAGCCGAACTCGACACCTTCGGTATGCGCGGCGTGGGGCGCATCTACCGTGACTACCGGCAGGGTCGGCTAACCGCCGACGACGAGGTGGCCCTGTCGCACGGGCCAACGGAAGAACGCTATCGGCCGATCTCGGAACCCCTGGTCAACATCCGGGCCACCCTGCACCTTTGCCTACAGGAGGGAGTCCTTGACGAGTCCACCGCCGGTCAGCTCGTCGCCGATCTGTCCCGGCGGCCGTACCGGATGCGCTCATACCCGGAACTGATCCGGCTCGCCCGCGAGGCGGGGATGCCGGAAGCGAGCGTTCAGGCGCTGCAGCACCTGAGCGCGACCCGGGCCGTCAACCTCCAACGCGACGACGCACTCCTACTGGTTCAGACGCTGCGCACGCTTGAAGACGGCCAAGCGAACGGCAGCGCGCCATACGCCGCGAACCAGCCCGGCTTCACCGTGGCGCCCACCGTCTACCTGCACCGCTGGCAGCTGGGAGCACGCGGCGTCGATACCGGCGACGGCTGGACCGCTGAGATGAGCATCCTGCGAATGTGCCAGCTCTTCGCCCGCGACTATCCGAGGTTCTACCGCGACCTGGTCTTCGGCCATCTGGCTCAGGAGTGCGCCAACACCTGCCAGGCTCAGCAAGCGGAGACGACCCTCGACACGGTGCTGGCACACGCGAGGCACCGCAGCGTCGTCCCGGACATCCGATCGGCCGGTCCCGAGGATCTGAGCTTCCTCGACCTGTGGCTGACCACGGCTGAACGGACCTCGCGATCCCTGGCGGACCAGCTTGGCACGTTCGTGGTTCGGAGCTTCCAGCTGACGCCTGGAGTGCCCGCGGACACCCTGGCGCTGGACGCGCTGCGCCGACGGCAGGTCATCCCCACAGTGGCGAAACTCGTCGCTGCCGCGCGATCGGTGAACGAACACGCACAGCAGATTCAATCCGGCTTCGACATCCACACGCTGTCGGCGGATCGCATCCTGTCCCACCTCAGCGAACTGTGGGGCGTCGAGCCCGGAACGTTGGAACTGCACGCGCTGAACCGGGGTATCGGCTCCCTGGACGTCCTGACCGCCGCGGCACGGCCGTACCACCTCCTGGCCAAATACAACCCGGACCTCGTGGACCTGAGGGTCACCCCAACCACCCGAACATGAACCAATCCGCTACGAGTGCGGTCTGTTCTGAGTGACTGAGCCGATCAAGCTGTGAGGCTGTATTCACCTGATCAGCCAGGAGGACACCGAGGAGCGTGAGCGGCGCTTGCACCGGTCTTCGGATTCCCGGCGAAACCCCCACCGGCCGAAGCGTGATGGGGGCCGTTGGCTTATCGCACTACGTCAGGCGTCGTCCTCGGTGACCTCTACGGTCGCCACTCCAACGCAGTTGCCGTTACCACCGCTTCGGCTACTTGTGCGCCAGCCTGCGCGGGACACCTCAGGGGTTGCCATCCCGCACTCCTCTCACTTATATCTCTCGGCCGCGACGGTTCAGACGGGTCAGGACGGTTCGGGGAGTGTGCTCAGGTGCCGGAGGATGACGCCCTCGCGCAGCGCCCACGGGCAGATGACGACCTCGGACAGGTTGAACAGGTCCATCGCGGCGTCGGCGACGATGGCGCCCGCCGGAAGCTGCGGCACCCGCCCCTCCGACACCCCCGGCAGCTGTGCGCGCTCCTCCACGGTCATCTCGGCGAGCCGCCTGGCCGACTCGGTCAGGTCCTGGTGGCTGAGCACCCGCCGGACCAGTGGACCCTGGCTGGTCGGGACGGCTCCGGTGATGCGCGCGAGCTGCTTGAACGTCTTGGACGTCGCGACGGCGTGATCCGGGGTTCCCCGGCGTGTCACTCCTGAGACCTCTCGGGCGATGGTGGCACGGACGTACTTGCGCAGCGCCCGTACCTCGTCGGGCGGCGGCGGGTCGGCGGTGAACCAGTCCCGCGTCAGCCTCCCCGCACCCAGCGGCACCGACGTGGAGAAGTCCGGGTCCTCGTCGGCGCCGGCGGCGATCTCGAGCGAGCCTCCGCCGATGTCCAGCACCAGCAGGCGGCCCGCCGACCAGCCGAACCAGCGGCGCGCCGCCAGGAAGGTCAGGCGCGCCTCCTCCGCCCCGGACAGCACCTGCAGGTCGACCCCGCTCTCGGCGCGTATCTTGGCGAGGACGTCCTCTCCGTTGGCCGCCTCGCGCACGGCGGAGGTGGCGAAGCCGATGAGCTTCTCCACGCCCTTGTCCTCGGCGATCCGCACGGCCTCTTCCACGAAACCGCGCAGCAGTTCCCCGCCCTCCTCGGACAGCCGGTCGCCGTCCTCCAGGTGGGCGGCCAGCCGCAGCTCCTCCTTGTGGGAGAAGGCGGGCAGCGGCGCGGCGCCGTGGTGCGCGTCGACCACCAGCAGATGCACCGTGTTCGATCCGACGTCCAGGACACCCAATCTCATGGCCGCACGCTATCCAACGCCGGAGCCGGCGCGTCGCCCGCCGTTCACGAACCGGCCATGGGCGGCCTCGGCCAGCACGTTCCGCGCCTGGCGGACGACGGCGATGTCGACGAAACCGCCGTCGGGGAGGGCGACGGCACCGGTCCCCGTGGCCTCGCCCTCCTCGTAGGCCGCGACGATCCGGTGGGCGGCGGCGATCTCCTCCGGAGTCGGGCGGTACACCTCGGCGATCACCGGCAGCTGGGCCGGGTGGATCGCCGCCCGGCCGCGGAAGCCGAGGGCGCGGCCGAGCCGGCAGGACGCGGCGAGCCCGTCGAGGTCGCGGACGTCGGGGTGGACGGACTGGACCGGGGCCGGCAGCCCGGCGGCCCGCGCCGCGACGACGATCCGTGATCGTGCCCAGGCCAGGCCCGCCTCGTCGGCGACGCGGAGGTCCGCCTTCAGGTCCGCCTCGCCGAGCCCCACGCTCGCCACCGCCGGGTGGGCGGTCGCCAGGTCGTGGGCGCGTTCGACGCCCAGCGCGGACTCCAGCAGCAGGTGCAGGGCGGCACCGGGGACGAGCGCCGCGATCTCCCGTACCTGCTCCACGGACTCGATCTTCGGCAGGCGGACGCCATCCGTCGCCGGGAGCAGCCCGGCCAGGGCCGCCAAGTCGGCACGGCCCCAGGCGGTCCGTACGTCGTTGACGCGGACCTGAACCGGGCGCGGCAGGTCGGCCGGCAGCCCGGCGACGTAGTCGCGCGCCTGGTCCTTGTGCGCGGGGGCGACGGCGTCCTCCAGGTCGAGGATCACGACGGCGGCGTCGGTGGCGAGCGCCTTGGCCACCCGGTCGGGCCGGTCCGCCGGGACGTACAGCAGCGTCGGCATGCTCAGACCACCCCGCGGGCGCGCAGCGCGTCGATCTCGGCGGCGGTCAGGCCGACCTCGGTGAGGACGCGGTCGGTGTCGGCGCCGTGCGCGCGCCCGGTCCAGCGCAGCGCGCCGGGCGTGGCCGACAGGCGGAACAGCACGTTCTGCATGCGCAGCGGCCCGAGGTCCGGGTCGTCCACGGTCGTGATCGCCTCCAGCGCGGCCAGCTGCGGGTCGGCCATGATGTCGCGCACGTCGTAGATCGGGGCGACCGCCGCCTCGGCCTTCTCGAACTCGGCGAGCACCTCCTCGCGGGTGCGCTCGCCCACCCACGCCGCGACGGCCGCGTCCAGCTCGTCCGCGTGCTCGGCCCGGCCGGCGCCCGTGCCGAACCAGGGCTCGTCGGCGAACTCGGGGCGTCCGACGAGTCGCACCACGCGCTCGGCGATGCTCTGGGCGGAGGTGGAGACGGCGACCCAGGCGCCGTCGGCGCACCGGTAGGTGTTGCGCGGGGCATTGTTGACCGACCGGTTCCCGGTGCGCGGCGGCACCAGCCCGAGCTGGTCGTACGCGGTGGGCTGGCCGCCGAGCACGGTCAGGATCGGCTCCAGGATCGACAGGTCGACGATCTGGCCGTCGCCGGTGAGGTCGCGGGCCCGCAGCGCGGTCATCACCGCGTACGCCGTGGCCAGCGCGGCGATCCCGTCGGCGAGCCCGAACGGCGGGAGCGTCGGCGGCCCGTCCGGCTCGCCGGTCATCGCGGCGAATCCGCTCATGGCCTCGGCGAGCGTGCCGAACCCGGGGCGGCGGGCGTACGGGCCGAACTGGCCGAAGCCGGTGACGCGGGCCAGCACGAGGCCGGGGTTGGCCTCCCGGAGCCGTTCGTACGGCAGGTTCCAGCGTTCGAGGGTGCCGGGGCGGAAGTTCTCGATGATGACGTCGGTCTCGCGGGCGAGCCGGAGCAGGACGTCCTGGCCCTCGGGCGCCGACAGGTCCAGGGTGATCGTCTGCTTGTTACGGCCGAGCATCTTCCACCACAGGCCGATGCCGTCCTTGGCCGCGCCGTGCCCGCGCGCGGGGTCGGGCCGGCGGGGGTGCTCGACCTTGACGACCTCGGCGCCGAAGTCACCGAGGAGCATCGCGGCCATCGGCCCGGCGAACAGCGTCGCCAGGTCCAGGACGCGGACTCCGTCCAGCGGGCGGGTCATCGCCGGTCCCTCCGTTGCGCGAGGACGTGCCTCGGGTGTCATCGGCTCTCCGCTCGTGAGGACCGCTTACACGTCATCGGCTCTCCGTTCCCGAACACCGTTCACGCGTCATCGGCTCTCCGCGAGCGCGGCCGTGCGGGCGGCGAGGTCGCTGAGGCGTACGCCGTCGAAGCCGGTCAGGCTGCTGGCGACGCGGTCGCGCAGCGGACGGGTCCACTGCTCGGGCAGGCGCCCGGCGCCGAGCAGCGCCCCGGCGACCGATCCGACGGTCGCGCCGTCGGAGTCGGTGTCCCAGCCGCCCGCCACCGCCGCGGCGATCGACCGGGTGAAGTCCCCGCCGCCGTGGATGAGGGCGGCGGCGACCAGCGCGGCGTTGTTGATCGAGTGAACCCAGTGCAGGTCGCCGTGGCGTTCGTGCAGTCCGTCGGCGACCCGCTCGAAGTCGGTCTCCGCGCGGGCGGACGCCACGGCCTCGCGTACGGCCCGGGCCAGGCGGGACTGCGGCGGCACGACCGCCAGGCCCGTCGCGACGACCTCCTCGACCGTGTCGGCGACCAGGGCCTCCGCGCACATCGCGGCGGCGAACATCGCGCCGTACACGCCGTTGGCGGTGTGGCTGAGGCGCGCGTCCCGGTGCGCCATCGACGCGGCCGCCGCCGGGTCGCCGGGGTTGACCCAGCCGTACACGTCCGCGCGGATCTGCGCGCCGATCCACTCCCGGAACGGGTTGCGGTACGTCGCCGTGCGCGGCGGCTCGACGCCGAGCAGGAGATTGCGGTAGGCGACGCGCTCGGCGGTGAACACCCGGCCGCCCGGCAGCTCGTCCAGCCAGGCCTGCGCGACGTCGTCGGTCGTGAAGCCGCGCCCGTGCCGCTCCACGAGGGCCAGGGCGAGCATGGGGAAGTTGAGGTCGTCGTCCTCGGGCGTGCCGTCGAGGTTCTCGGCGAGGCTGGTGGTCGCGCTGCGCCGGTTCCACGGCCAGCGTTCGGCGACCTCCGCGGGCAGGCCCTCGGCCGTGAACCAGCCGCGGATCGGCCAGTTCCCGGTCGCCTCGGCGATCTCCCGGATGCCCGCACGCGGGATCTTCTCCACGGGCTTGCCGAGCACGCATCCGGCGGCGCGGCCGAGCCACGCGCCGTGCACCCGGTCGTACGCGGCGGGGCGCGGCTCTCCCGACGGCCAGTCCGGGCACGCGGCGATGATCTCCTCTAGCTCGGTCGGCTCGTCGTACGGCGACGGCATCGCCGCGAGCTCGTCGAGCAGCCGCTCGGCGAGCGTCCGCAGCTGCGGCGACGCCGGCTCCGGCGAGGCACCGGCGCGGGGCGGGGCGTCGTGGCCGCCGGCGGCGTGCCAGCGCGCCGCGATGTCGGCGACGTCCCGGCCGTCCAGCGCGGCCTGGCGGAGCTCGTGCCCGATCAGGTCCTCGGGCTGGACCCAGGTCAGCCGCATCACAGCAGCTCCGCGAACGCCTGCTCGTGCGCGCGCCGCCGGGCCACATCGGCGGCGCGCACGCGCTCGGCGACCGCCGCGATCGCCAGACCGGGCGCCTCCAGGTCCATGCGGCTGGCGACGGCGACGTCCTCGCGCCAGTCGGCGGGCACGGCGGCCACGCCGCCCAGCGCGCCGGCGATGGCACCGCCCATGCTGGCGATCGAGTCGGCGTCGCGGCCGTAGTTCACCGCGCCGATCACGGTGTCGCGGTAGCCGCCCTTCGCGATGAGCAGGAAGGCCAGCGCGAGCGGCAGCTCCTCGATGCTGTGGGTACGGCTGGGCCGCCGCGCTCCCAGGCCCTGGTCGCGGTAGGTGTCGGCGACCGTGTCGAACGGCCGGACCGCGTCGCGCAGGCCCTCGAACGAGCCTTCCCAGTGCGCCGCGCCGCGGGCCCGTTCGCAGACGGCCTCGATCGCCGCCTTCGTGCCGTCCTTGGCGAGCCGTACGGCCGTCGCGACGACGGAGTCGGGCGTCGCACCCGGCCGCATCGCCTCGGCCACGGCCGCCGCGAACACGCCCGCCGCCTCCCGGCCGTAGCTCGACTGGTGCGCCCCGGCCAGGTCGATCGCCTCGGCGTACGCGCCATCGGGATCGGCCGCGTTGACGACGCCGACGGGCGCCACGTACATCGCCGCGCCGCAGTTGACGATGTTGCCCACGCCCGCCTCACGCGGGTCGACGTGCCCGTAGTGCAACCGCAGCACCAGCCACTTCTCGGCCAGGAACACCCGCTGCAGCGGCAGCGCCTCCGCCTCCAGTTCGGGGATCCAGCGCTTCTCCCCCATCATCTCCGGCACGAGGTGCTCGGCGGCGGCGTACGCGTCGAGGTGGCCGCCCGCCCGCTCATAGACCCGTACGAGCGCGTGCGTCATGAGGGTGTCGTCGGTGACGTGCCCGTCGCCCTTGTGGTACGGCGCGATCGGGCGCGCGTTGCGCCAGTCGGCGAAGTACGGCGGGACGATGCCGGTGACCCAGCCGTCGTAACGCTCCCGGATCTGCTCGGGGGTCCATCCCTCCGTCGCCCCGCCGAGCGCGTCCCCCACCGCCGCGCCGACGAGCGTGCCGACGGCCTTGTCCTGCAACGGAGTCATCCCAGTCCCTCCTGGTGAGCGGTTCCGGCCGGCCCGGACCCGCTGAGTCGATCGGCGATGGCGACGAGGTCGGCGCCCCGGAGGTCCGGCAGGCAGCACCCGTCCAGGTTCCGGACCCGCTCGCGCCAGGTCTCCGGCAGTCCCGTCCAGCCGGTGACGGCGCCGGTCAGCGCCCCGGTCAGCGCGGGCGCCGAGTCGGCCAGCGAGGCGAGGCAGGCCGCGGCCGGCACGGCGCGGGACAGGTCCCCGCCCGAGGCGCGGGTGAGGGCGAGCGCCACCGCCACGGTCTGCGCCGCCGCGACGCCGTAGCTGTACACGTGGTCCTGCAGGGTCGCGTCCAGGGCGGGCACCAGGGCGAACGCGTCGCCGGGCAGGGCGAGCGCGAGCGTCGCCGCTCGGCGGATCGCGGTGCCCTCCGGCAGTTCGGCCAGGGCGGCCGCGACGACGTCGCCTGCGGGGGCGCCCGCCACCGCGACGGCGATCGCGGCGGCCATCGCCCCGGCCCCGTGCACGCCGTCCTCCGCGTTGGTGATCTCCGCGTCGGCGCGGGCGGCGCGGGAGGCCGGGTCCGGCTCCCCCGGGTGCGCCGCGCCGAACGCGACCGCCCGCACGGCGGCGGCGTCGTCGAAGAAGTGTGGGTTGTCGTGGCCACTGGCGGGCGGGCCGACGCCCCGCGCCAGGTTGTCCAGCGCGGTGCGCACCGAGATCCGGGCCCGTACGTCCTCGCCCAGGGCCTCGAACGCCGCGCGGCGGTCGGTGCCCAGCGTGCGCGCGGTCCAGGCGAGCCACTCGGCGTCGTCGGACGGGCCGACCGCGAGGGCGGCCACCGGCTGGTTCAGCGCGAACGGCACCGGCAGCGTCGTGACCCGGTGCTCCTCGGCGAAGCCGTCGAGTTCCCGCCCGAGCCGGCGGGTCCACGGGGCCAGCAGGTTCCACCGGTGCCGCGCGGCCGGCCAGCCGGCCGCGTCACCGATGGCCAGCCCCGTGAACGCGCCACGGATCCGATCGCGTCGATCCCCCGATGACATCCGTCTCCTCCCTCTCCGTTAGCCGTTCCGTACCCGCGTGCGCGCACCCACCAGCGCGTCTGCGACCTCGCGGACGTCCCGGCCCGCCACTGACGGCAGGCAGGCGCCGCGGACCGGGCCGATCGCCCGCGCCCAGCGCTCCG
Source organism: Actinoallomurus purpureus (assembly GCF_024055795.1). Lineage (GTDB taxonomy): Bacteria > Actinomycetota > Actinomycetes > Streptosporangiales > Streptosporangiaceae > Actinoallomurus > Actinoallomurus purpureus. The sequence continues at coordinate 37,913 of NZ_JAMXMY010000023.1, forward strand.
GAACACCGCCCTCGCCGCGGCCCGCGCCCGCGAGCGCGCCGGCGATGGCGGCGGTGGTGTCGGCGTCGCGGCCCAGGCTCACCGCCGTCACCGCGGACTCCTCGACGTCTCCGCCGCCGGCCACGTACGCGGCGAAGGCCAGCGCGACCGCCTCCGGGGCCAGGTCGGTCCACGGGTAGTGGCGCGCGACGACGGCGTCGTGCAGTTCCCCGGCCAGGCCGTGCCCTTCCGGCCCCGCCTCCGAGGCACGTCGCCTGGGGCCTGCGGCGATCGCCGTGGCCGCGCGGACGCTGCGGGCGGTCCAGGAGTCGGCGGGGACGACCGCCAGCCCGGCGGCCACGACCTCGGCGGGAGTGGCACCGGTCATCGCGGCGGCGACCGCCCCCGCGACGGCCCGCCCGCCGTGAATCCCCTCGCCGCTGTGGCTGACCTCGCCGTCGACGGCCGCGAGACGGGCCGCCTCGTCCGGATCGCCCGCCGCGAAGATCCCGTACGGGGCGGCGCGCATCGCCAGGCCGTCGGACCAGCCGTGCGCGTGCCAGCGCCCGGTCAGCGGCGGGGCCAGTCCCCGCCGCAGGGCTTGGACCGTTCCCAGCTCGGAGAAGCCCGCGCCCTTCATCGGCCCGTCGATCGGCAGGATCTGCTCCCGGTAGGCGGCGACGACGTCCTCGCTCGTGAGCGCGGAGCCGTGCGCCCGCAGCAGCGACGCCGCGAAGATCGCGTACTCCGTGTCGTCGGTGCCCGCCGGGCCCCCGTCCAGTCCGGGTTCGAGCTCGGTGAGGCGGCCCCACCGGCGGGTGATCTCCTCGGGCGTGAGGTTCTCGGCGGGCCGCCCGAGGGCGTCGCCGGCCGCCAGGCCGAGCAGGCACCCCCGGGCGCGGTCGCGGAACTCGATCACTTGGCGTACCGGGACAGGACCTTGTCTCCGTCGTCGGTCAGCTTCTTCGCCAGCTCATCGAGGCTGATCTTGTTGGCGAAGTAGGACTGCAGCGCCGGCGTCGCGACCTTGCTCTTGAACTCGTCGAAGCCGTTGACCTTCAGGTACGGGGCCAGGACGAGGCTCTTGGCGGAGGCGGTCGCGACGTTCCAGCCGTACTTGTCGCTGGTCAGCGTCGGGTCCTGCGCGGCCGTCTTACTCGTGGGGATCAGCCAGTCGCCCTTGGCGAGGTCCGCCTGGTGCTGCCCGTTCAGGAACCAGGAGATGAACTTCATCGACTCCTCGGGGTGTTTGCTGTCGGCGGCGACCGAGAGCGTCTGCGAGACGGCGCCCTGCTGGGTCGTCTGGCCCTTCAGCGGCGGGATCGTCACCCACTGGAAGCCGCTGGGCGCCTGCTCGACGAGCTGCTGGCGCAGGTAGATCCCGGCGGGCACCATCGCGTACTTGCCCGCGTAGAAGCCGGGCAGCGGGTCGGTCGTGCCCATTCCGAGCGTCGAGGGATCGGCCGTCTTGTCCTTGTAGAGCTGGTCGTGGATCCGCTGCAGGACCTCCCTCTCCTGCGGGCCCACCTTGACCGTCGTCTTGCCGCCGGAGGTCTGGAAGAAGGTGCCGCCGAAGTTCAGCGAGAGGTTGAGCACCTTGTTCACCGGTGACTTCAGCGGCCACGCGATGCCGTAGCGCTTGCCGACGGTCAGCTTCTTGGTGATCTGCTGGAACTCGTCCCAGGTCCACGGGGCGTCGACGGTGGGGATGCGCACCTTCGCCTCGTCCAGCATCTTCTTGTTGGCGAGAAGGACCTGCGACTCCTGCAGGAACGGCACCCCGTAGATCCCCTGCCCGCCCTTGCCGTCGAAGGTCGCGGTGCCCCAGGCGGCGTCCGGGATGTCGTTCTTCAGCTCGGTGGGGATGAGCTTGGTCAGGTCGGTGAGGTACCCCTGCCCGGCGAAGCCGGCCAGGGCCGAGGAGTCGTCGTGGATGACGTCCGGCGGGTCGCCGCCCTCGAAGGAGGTCACCAGCTGGTCGTTGACGTTGTCCCAGCTGCCCTGGACGTACTGCACCTGGATCTTCGGATTGGCCTTGTTCCATTCCGCGACGAGCCGCTTGTTCGCGGCCAGAGAGTCCTTCTGCCAGGCGAGGCTCAGGAACTTCAGTGTGACCGGCTTGCCGGAGTCGTTGCCGCCCCCGGAACACCCGGCGGTCAGGCCGATGACGGTGGCAGCGGCGACCGCGAACGCGGAGCGAAGACCGCGACGCATGGGTACCTCCTGTCTGACTGTCTAACCCTTGACGGCACCGGCGGTGAGGCCCGCGCGGAGCCGGCGTTGGATGATGGCGAAGAAGATGAGGCTGGGGATGGTGGCCAGCAGGGACGCGGCGGCCAGCGGGCCGAGCCGGGCGGCCTGCTCCGCGCCGGTGAACTTCACCAGCGTCAGCGGCAGGGTCGCCTTGTCCGGATCCTTGAGGATCACCAGGGCGAAGAAGAACTCGTTCCACGAGGAGATGAAGGCGAACAGCAGGGCGGCCACGACCCCCGGCGCCAGCAGCGGCGCGACGACGCTGACCAGCGTCTTCACTCGCCCGGCGCCGTCGACGGCGGCGGCCTCCTCCAGCTCGCGGGGGACGCCCCGGACGTAGCCCTGGAGCATCCACAGCGCGAACGGCAGCACGAACGTGATGTGCACGAGGATCAGGCCGGGCAGGGTGTTCACCAGCTCCAGCCGGCGCAGGATGATGAACAGCGGGATGACGATCAGCACGACCGGGAAGACCTGGCTGACCAGCACCCACCCGATCGCGATCCGGTTCAGCACCGACCGGCGGCGCGCCAGCGCGTACGCCGCCGGGAGCGCGATCACCACGGTGAGTACCGCGACCGAGACGGCCACGATCAGGCTGCGGGCGGCGCTGCCGGTCAGGTCCTGCGCGGCGAAGGCGTCACTGAAGTTCCGCAGCGTCGGGTGGTGCGGGATCCAGCGCGGATGCAGGTTCGCCATCTCGCGCGGCGTCTTGAACGCCGTCGACAGCAGCCACAGCAGCGGGAACGCCAGGAAGACGAGATAGCCGAGCAGCGCGAGGTACTTCAGGGACCTTCTCACCGGGCGCTCTCCCTCATCCGGCCCCAGAGATAGAAGCCGAGGACCACGAGCACGACGAGAGTGATGGCGACCCCGAGCGCCGCCGCGTACCCGAAGAACCCGTAACGGAACGCCTCTTCGTACGCGAACAGCATCGGCAGGCGTGTACGTCCGCCCGGGCCGCCCTGTGTCAGCGCGTAGACCATCGCGAACTGGTTGATGTTCCAGACGAAGTCCAGCGAGGTGATCGTGACGATGACCGGCCGCAGCTGCGGCAGCGTCACGTTCCAGAAGCGCCGCCACACGCTCGCGCCGTCGACGGCGGCCGCCTCGTGCAGCTCCTTCGGCACGCCCTGCAGCCCGGCCAGCAGGACCACGGTGGTCTGCGGCATGCCGGTCCAGACGCCGACGACGATGATCGCCGGCAGGGCGGTGCCGAAGTCGTTGAGCCAGTCCACGTTGTGGTCCAGCAGGTGAAGGTTCTGCAGTGTCGCGTTCAGGATGCCGGCGTTGGGGTGGTACACCAGCCGCCACATCAACCCGATCACGATCGGCGGCATCGCCCACGGGGCCATCGCCAGCACTCGGGCGAGCCCGCGGAGCCGGAGGTTCTGGTTCAACAGCAGCGCCAGGCCGAGCGCGGCCAGGAACTGCAGCACGGTGACGCCGACCGCCCAGATCAGCCCGATCTTGAACGAGGACCAGAAGTCGCCGTCGGCCAGAACGTCGCCGAAGTTCTTCAGTCCGACGAAGGAGATGACGGCGTTCCGGCCCCCGCGCGCGTCGGTGAGCGACAGGTAGATGCCGTAGAGCAGCGGCCCAACGCTGAACAGCAGCACTGGCACGAGGGCCGGGAGCAGCAGGAGCAGCGTCCCCCGGTCGCCTCCGCCGCGCGGGTTCGGCCGGGCATGCGGGCGCCCGGTTCGAGGCGGACGGGTCGCGGTCTGCGTGGCGGTCACGGAGCTCCCTCCGTCGAGGCGCGTACGGCGAGCGTGGGCTCGACCGTGACGATCCGGGGTTCGGCGACACCGTTGTCGAGCCGGTCGAGGAGCAGTTCGGCGGCCCGCCGGCCGCGCTCGGCCGACCCGAGCCCGACGCTCGTGAGCGTCGGCCAGGCGGCGGTCGCGAGCTCGGTGTCGTCCATCCCGACGAGCGCGATGTCCTCGGGCACCCGCAGCCGCTCCTCCCGCAGCACGTCGAGCGCCCCGAGCGCGATCAGGTCGTTGGCGCACAGGAGGGCGTCCGGCCGGGATCGTTCGAGGAGGCGGCGCGCCGCCTGCGCTCCCTCGGCCCGGTAGAAGTCGCCGACCTCCACCAGGCTCGGGTCGTAGGGCAGGGCGAGCGCGTCCAGCGCGTCGGTGTACGCCGCGGCCCGCGCGGCGCCCGGGACGGTGTCCAGGGGACCGTTGAGGAAGCCGATGCTCCGCCGCCCGAGGTCATGCAGATGCTTCAGTGCCAGCCGCACGCCGGCCCGTGAGTCGGTCCGCACGTTGTCGACCGGGGCGCCTTCGGGCACCGAGCCGATGACGACGACGGGCGCCGGCGCGGCGGTCAGCAGGTCGAGGTGCTTGCGCGTGATGCCGCGCAGCGGGCTGATGATGAGCCCATCGGCGTAGCGCTCCCCCAGCCGCCGGAGCACGTCCAGCTCGTCGTCGAGGTCACCGCCGGTCGAGTGCAGGACCAGGCGGTACCCGGCGGCCTTGAGCACGGGCTGGATCTCCCGCACCATCGCGACGTAGGTCGGGTTGCCGATGTCCGCCATCGCGAACGCCACCTGGTACGTGCGGTTCGACTTGAGGGAGCGGGCCACGGCGTTCGGCACGTAGCCGAGCTCGTCGGCGGCTGCCATCACCTTCCGCACGGTGTCCTCACGCGTCGGCAGTCCGTTCAGCACGCGCGACACCGACGCGATCGAGACCCCCGCGTGCGCGGCGATCGTCGTGATCGTCGGTCCCTGAGCCACGACATCCCTCCCGCCTCGCCCGCGAGCCCACACGAGGCTCACCCGGATCGTTCTGATTGCCGTAAACGTTTACAGTTCGCCGAATCGACGTCCGTAAACGTTTACGGGAGTGAGGAGTATGAAACCCCGCCGAAACCCGCCGCGTCAAGAGGGTGTTCAGCGCACGGCGCGGAGGGACGGCGAACGCCGCCCCGGACGATCCAGCGGCCGGCCGTTCACCGGCCGACGCCGTCGAGGACGGCGGCGACCAGGGCGTCGACCTCATCCGGCGCGACGGGCACGGCGTCCGGTGTCACGGCGCCGTGGAACAACAGGGACAGGACCGCCTCGTGACAGACGCCGACGATCATCCTCGCCGCGGCGTCCACCGGGGCCTCCGGGGCCAGTCGCCCCAGCTCCCGCTCCGCGCGCAGGTACCCGATCAGCTGGTCACGCCAGTTCTCTCCCGGACCGCCCAGATCCGCGAACCTGGCGAGGACCTGCGGCTGGGCGAGCAGCCCGGCGAAGGCCGGCAGGACCGCCCGGTGCAGGTCCAGGCCGTGGGTGATGTAGGCGCGTAGATTCCCCTCGACCGTGCCGCCGCCCGGCTCGGGCAGGCCGCTCAGGCCACGTTCGACGGCCCGCACCCGCGCGCGCAGCGCGTGGGCCAGCAACTCCTCCTTGTCGGCGAAGTGGTTGTACAGCACGCCGTCGGCGACCCCGGCCTCGCGGGCGATCCCGCGTACCGTGAGCCCGATCGTCCCGTGTTCGGAGATCATGCGTTCGGCGGTGGCGATCAGATGCGCGCGCAGGCTCTGCTCGCCACCCCCGTCGCGGAGCACCGCCGCTCGTCTGGGTGACATCAGCAGTCATCGTAGTGAGCCGCGGTGCGGGCCGGGATGGGCTCCGGCCACCCGCGACCTCCTGCGCGGGCCCGCCTTCCAGGCGCGGCACGCCCGGTCATCAGGACTGGGAGCGGCGGGCGGTCACCAGCCATGCGGTGCCGCGCAGCCGGACACCGTCGGGCCGGGCGAAGGCCCCCAGTGCGGCCGTGAGGGCGTCACGGGCCCGGGCCGCCGCCTCCGGCGCCGCCTGCTCCAGGTGGAACCTGACGGGCCCCCAGGCGCAGATGAACGCGGTCGCGTCGGCGACGTCCCGGCCCCAGACCTGCTCCGCCTCGACGTGAGCGCAGGTGACCTCGCAGAATCCCGCGTCGGTCAGCACCTCCCGTACGCGCGCCGGATCCGCGAACGACGTGGGGCCGGTGCCGTCCGGTCCGGTGGGTCGCGGAAGATGGGCGGCCATCGCCCCGAAGGCGGTGCCCAGGTCGGTGCCTTCCAGCCGGGTCATGCACACGAAGGCGAGCCGTCCGCCCGGCCGAAGGGCGCGGCCGATGTTGGCGAACGCGCCGACCGGATCGGCGAAGAACATGACCCCGAACCGGCTGACCGCGACGTCGAAGCCGCCCGCCGGGAACGGCACGACCTGGGCGTCCGCCTGCTCAAAGGTCACGTTGGCCACGCCCTCCCCGGCCGCCCGGGCACGTGCCGTGGCGAGCATGGGAGCGGACAGGTCGATGCCGTGGGCTCGTCCGGCTCGCGCCGCGCGGGCCGCCAGCCGGGTCAGCTGCCCGTTGCCGCAGCCGATGTCCAGGGCCCGATCGCGGTCACCGATCGCGGCCGCGTCCAGAACGAACCGGTTGAACCCGCTGTTCACGGCGTCGTACCGGTCGGCGTGGCCCGCCCAGTGCTCACCCTCGTACCCGTTCCACGCCTCGGCCTGGGCGGTGTTGACGATCTGCGGCATCGAAGCTCCCTCGATATGAACGTATGTTCATGAACTACCGTTCATACTGAGGCCGCAGACGGCTGCGGGTCAAGTCCACTGCCGATCGAGCCCGCCGACGGCGCCCCCGGCGGGATACACACCACATCTACGGCGCCGCTCTTGCAGGATCCGCGCGATCGTGAGCACTCGCGGGCTGGCTACCTGCGACGTTGTTGGAAGTGAGCAACGATGCGGCGCCAGGTTTCCGGATGATCACGAGCAAATTCGCCTCGACGTCCTATGGATCTTGGTCGTTCAGGGCAGAGCCAGCACCCGCGACAGAAGAGTGCGTTGGAGATGCTGCCGATAGCGATCGTCCGCGCCGTGATCAGTCTTCGTGGTCGCGGGGCGGAAGGAAGACGTCACCGCGAAGACAGTCACTCCTGGGTTCGGGCGACAATGGAGCCGGTTCGTCGACGACGATCTGCGCGCGCCACACACCGACCGCGAGCCCGTCGGCGGCGTGACCGGACAGCCGGTCGTCGGCTGCGTCACCGAGCAGGCCAGCGTGCTCAAGGATGACGAACAACGCGTCTGCGGGGCAGGTCACCGTCCCGGCGGCTTCGTCGGCGCTCGTGTCCGGATTGAGTTCGTGGTAGATGCGGCGCGCGGCCATAAGGAGATGGTCGGCGTCGGTCACCGTGAAATCGCTGGAAACTACTCTCGGTGATCATTTCCACGCCTACCGTGATACCCCCGTCATAAGCTCGCGCGCCGGAGGCATGGCTGGATTTACGCACCTACGACCGTGACGTGTGCTGGGCCTCTCTTTGAGAGCCCCGCAACCGCGGAGCCCGGGTGACCGGTCCCGAAGCGGGACCGGTCACCCGGGCTCCGCGCGAGTGGGCGCCTAAGCGCGCGCCGCCGGAGAGGCGGTCACCTGACCGGGGTGTCCTTGCTGCAGATGCTGGTGTCGTCCGCCTTGAACAGGCACTTCTGCACAGAGATCTTCACCTTGGCCGCCTGGGCGGCGGTCTTCGCGGTGTACGACGGCGCGAACGTCCGGCCCTTCTTGGTGTCGGTGAAGTACTGCCTGAGCAGCACGAGCTTGCCGGACAGGCGGACGCTCACGACCACGCTCGCCGACGCGGCGTCGCCGGGGCTGTAATCCTGGACCCTGCCACTGATCGTGAACTTCTTGCCGTGGCGGCTCCACTGCCCGGCGGTCCGGGCGTCCGCGGGCTTGACCTTTTTGTCCAGGTTCCACGAGTGCGGCGGCTTGGGGGCAGTGGCGGCGGACGCTGCCGAGGCGCCCGCCCCGACGACGGTGCAGGCAAGAGCGGCGACGATCAGGGCCGACTTCCGCATTGGCGGTTCCTTCGCTCATGAAAGGCCACGGGCCGGTCCGCCGCAGGTGGAGGGCGGCATGGGTCGGCCCGTGAACGTCGAGTGGGATGCCCGTCGACCATCGCATCGGCAGGCCGCCCGACGGTAGAGGCCACAGGCCCAACTTCCGGCTGGGCCCCCAGTCCCTACGGTCCGCCCGGGCGCGGACGCGGTCCGCGAGCGCCGTGAACGCCGTGAACGCCTTGCCTCGAAGCCCCCCCAGCCCCGTCGAAGGAAACCGCTGCTGCCGCCGTAGATGTGATGGGTGCCCCCGGCGGGGCGCTCGAAGAACTCGGTGAAGCCAGCCACCTCCGGGCGACGGTTCACCCTTTGACGCGACGAATCCCCGCTGACCAGGCGCCTTTGCCGAACATTTCGTACGGCCACTGTGAGCCGTGAATACGGCGAACGCGGAGGAACCGGAAGGATAGGCGCCCGGCCCATCGGACGGCACTGAGGAAGGTCCCGTGAACGACAGCTCCCCCGGCCGCGAACCGGTGCCGACGCCGGAGATCGACACCGGCGTTCCGCACTCGGCGCGGGTCTGGAATTACTGGCTGGGCGGAAAGGACAATTACCCGGTCGACCGGGCGGCCGGTGACCGGTACCGCGAGATCTTTCCCGGAATCGTCGACACCGCCCGCGCGGCCCGCCACTTCCTCGCCCGGGCCGTCCGGCATCTGGCCGGAGAAGAGGGCATCCGGCAGTTTCTCGACGTCGGTACCGGACTGCCGACGGTCGACAACACCCACGAGGTGGCGCAGCGCGTCGCGCCCGACTCCCGGATCGTCTACGTCGACAACGACCCGCTGGTCCTCGCGCACGCCCGCGCACTCCTCACGAGCGCACCGGAGGGCCGGACCGACTACGTCGACGCCGACATGCGCGACCCCGAGAAGATCGTCCAAGCGGCCGCCGCGACCCTCGACCTGACCCGGCCCGTCGCCCTCATGTTCATGGGCGTGCTGGGCCACATCGAGGACTACGACGAGGCCCGGTCGATCGTACGGAGGCTGGTGAACGCCCTGCCCCCGGGTAGCCTCCTGGCGCTGGCCGACAGCATCGACGTCGGAGCGGCGCACCGGGAGGCGGCCCGCAACTACAAGGACAGCGGGGCGATCCCCTACCTCCTGCGAACGCCGGAGCAGGTCACCGGCTTCTTCGCCGGCCTGGAGCCGATCGAGCCGGGCATCGTGCCGATCCGGCAATGGCGTCCCGAGTCGGATCCGTTCGGCCCTCCGAAGGAGGTGGCGACCCTCGGCGGCGTCGCCCGCAAGCCCTGACCCGGCGGTGCCGCGCGTGGCTTCAGGGGCGCACGGTCAGCGGTCACGCGACGGGGATCGCCGCATAACGGCCCGCCACCCAGAAGTCACTCTCGATGCGCGCGGCCGCCGCCCGCAGGGCGGGGAGTACGGTGTCGAGCGTCTGCTCCATCGTTCTCCGGCGCACGTGCATGGACACGTTGACCGCGCTGACCACCGTCCCGGTGCGATCACGCACCGGGACGGAGATGGACCGGAGCCCTTCCTCGAGCTCGTCCTCCACTAGAGCGAATCCGTCACGGTCGGCGCGATCGAGGACTTCGCCGAGCCGTGCGGGGGACGTGATGGTGTGCGGAGCCAGCGGCTTGAGGGTCACGCGTTCCAGATAGGCGGCCCGTTCGGCGTCGGGCAGGCCGGCCAGCAGCACTCGTCCCATCGACGTCGCATACGCCGGGAACCTCGTGCCCAGGGTGATGTTGACGCTCATGATCCGCACTGTGGGCACCCGTGCCACGTACTGGATGTCATCTCCCGCGAGGATCGCCATCGACGCCGAGTCGTGCACCTGCTCGGCGAGCGAGGCGAGGTGAGGCTGGGTGATCTCGGGGAGCGTCAGTCCTGACAGGTGGGCGAACCCGAGGTCCAGCACTCGTGGGGTCAGCCGGAAGAGCCTCCCCTCGGATGTCACGTAGCCGAGGTGCGTCAAAGTGATCAGCGAGCGCCGGGCGGTGGCGCGGGCCAGGCCGGTGGCCTCGGCCACGGCCGCGAGTGACATTTCGGCACCGCCCCGTTCGAACGCCGTGATCACCGTTAGACCGCGGGCGAGGGACTCCACGAACTCCGGGCCTGGCTCCCGCTTCGCTTGGTCCGTTCGCGGCATGGACGGCTCCCGCTTCGCTTGGTCCGTTCGCGGCATGGACGGCTCCCGCTCCGCTTCATCCGCGCGCGCCGAGGTCGCCGCTCCGGCAGGCTCGGCGTGGAGCAGCTTCTCCATGGCCGCCGCGGTCCTGCGCAGCCGGGGCGGCATCGCCTCCCGCAGGAACGCGGCGCTGTGCCGGCCGGTGTGGCTGACCACACCGACCGCGCATACGCACCGCCGGGCCATGTCGTATACCGGCACCGCGACGGCGACCAGACCCGGCTCGATCAGCTGGTCGTCGAGCGACCAGCCGTCGCGACGCGCCGCCGCGGTCCGCTGTTCGAACGACGCCGCGCTGCCCGAGCCTCCGCCGGGCGCCGCGCGGAGGGCGACGTCACCGGGGTCTGCTTCGCGGCGCGACCGCCAGCCGGCCCAGTCCTCGTCTCCCCAGTCGATCGCGAAGAGAGGCCCCGGAGCGCCCATCTCGGCGGGCACGAGATCGCCGATCCGAAAGGCCAGCGGCATCGCGCGCCGTCGTGTGGCCTGGTAGACGAAGCGCACGCCGTCCCGGTCGGGAACGGCGAGGGAGACGGACTCGTCGAGGTCGTCGGCGAGGTCGTCCGCGAGCGGGCCGAGCAGGTCCGGTATCCGGCTGGAGGCGAGGTAGCCGTTGCCGAGTTCCATGAGCCGAGGGGTGAGGATCGCGTCCCCGCCCTGCAGACGCACGTAGCCGAGGAACGCGAGGGTGCCGAGGAGCCGGTCGACGGTGGCCCGCGCCAGCCCGGTGCCGCGGACCAGGTCGGCCACGCGCTGCCGCCCGTCCGCTTCGCTCAGCGCACGGAGCACGGCCAGGCCCCGCACGAGCGGGGTCACCGCCTCTGGCGGTGCCGGGGAACCGGAGATCGGGTACGTCATGTGCTCTCCATGGGGCGGATTCTCGTCGAAACCGTACCCACGCCCTTTGTTTGACAGCGACGGCACGCGGGACGCAGACTCGATCCAGCTTACGAACGAAAGTTCGCTACGCGAACACGGCGCGCGAGCCCGGCTCCATCGGACGCGCGGAAGGTGAGGGACATGTCCGAGATCCGATTGCTACGCGATGCGGTGGCGCAGCTGATCCACGACGGCGACATCGTGGCCTTCGAGGGCTTCACCCACCTCATCCCCTTCGCCGCCGCCCACGAGGTCATCCGTCAGGGCATCACGGACCTGACCCTCGTCCGGATGACGCCGGACGTCATCTATGACCAGCTGATCGGTGCCGGGCTCGTGAAGAAGCTGGTCTTCTCCTGGGGCGGCAATCCCGGGGTCGGCTCGTTGCACCGTTTCCGCGACGCGGTCGAGAACGGCTGGCCCAGGCCGTTGGAGATCGACGAGCACAGCCACGCCGGTATGGCCAACCGCTACGTCGCCGGCGCTTCCGGACTTCCCTTCGCCGTCCTGCGCGGCTACCGCGGCACGGATCTCGTGGAGCGCACCAACACCGTCTCCACGATCGCCTGCCCCTTCACGGGTGAGGAGCTGGCGGCCGTCGCGGCCCTCAACCCCGACGTCACCGTCATCCATGCCCAGCAGGCCGATCGCGACGGCAACGTGCAACTGTGGGGCCTGACCGGTGTTCAGAAGGAGGCCGCGCTCGCCGCCAAGCGGGTGTTGGTCACCGTCGAGGAGATCGTCGACCGCCTGACGCTCCGACCCGGTGGTGTCGTCCTTCCGTCCTGGGTCGTCACAGCCGTCGCCGAGGTGCCCGGTGGCGCCCATCCCTCCTACGCGACCGGGTACTCGATCCGCGACAACGACTTCTACCAGGCGTGGGACCGGATCTCCCGGGATCGCCAGACCTTCACCGGCTGGGTCGACGACCACATTCTGCGGACCGAGGAAGCGAGCGCCCGATGAGCGACTGGACCAATGACGAGCTGATGACCGTCAGCGCGGCCCGCGCCCTGTCGGCCGCCCGCACCTGCTTCGTCGGCATCGGCCTGCCGAGCACCGCTGCCAACCTCGCCCGGCGCACCTCCCGCCCCGACCTCGTGTTGATCTACGAGTCCGGCGCCCTCGGTTCCAAGCCGACTCGCCTGCCGCTGTCCATTGGCGACGGCGAACTCGCTGAGACCGCCGACGCGGTGGTGTCCGTGCCGGAGATGTTCAACTACTGGCTGCAGGGTGGCCGGATCGACGTGGGATTCCTCGGCGCGGCCCAGCTCGACCGGCACGCCAACATCAACACCACGGTCGTCGACCGTGGCCCCGGCAGGCCCGAAGGCCGTCTGCCCGGCGCCGGAGGCGCACCGGAGATCGCGGCGAACTGCGGCGAGGTCCTCATCGTGCTGCGCCACTCCACCCGTAACTTCGTGGACAGGCTCGACTTCACCACCTCGGTCGGGCATGGCGCCGGGAACGGTGACCGGCGGCGGCTCGGCCTACGCGGCAGAGGACCGGTCGCCGTCATCACGGACCTCGGCATCCTCCGTCCCGCTCCGGACACCGCCGAGCTCGTTCTGACCGACCTGCACCCGGGTGTCACCGTCGAGCAGGCCCGGGCCGCCACCGGCTGGCCGCTCAAGACCGCCGACGCGGTCGGTGTCACCGCGCCCCCCACCGATGCTGAACTCGCCGCGCTACGTGGCCTCAAGGCCGCCTGAAGGGAGCTCCCCGAGATGACCGACGTCTACATCGTCGACGCCGTCCGCACGCCGTTCGGCAAGTACGGTGGCGCGCTGTCCGGCGTTCGCCCCGACGACCTCGCCGCCCACGTGGTCCGCAGCATCGTCGCCCGTACACCGCGGCTCGACCCGGCCCGGATCGACGACGTCTTCTTCGGCAACGCCAACGGAGCCGGCGAGGAGAACCGCGACGTCGCGCGGATGGCGGTGCTGCTGGCGGGGCTCCCCGTCACCGTCCCGGGCACCACGGTGAACCGGCTGTGCGGCTCGGGCATGGAAGCCGTCATCCAGGCGGCGCGGGCCATCGCGCTCGGCGACGCCTCGATCGCGCTGGCCGGGGGCGTCGAGTCGATGTCCCGTGCGCCATGGGTACTGCCCAAGCCCGAACGCGCCTTCCCACCCGGCAACCAGGAACTGCACTCCACCACGCTGGGATGGCGTATGGTCAACCCCGCCATGCCACCGGAGTGGACCGTCTCGCTCGGTGAGGGCGCCGAACTCATCGCCGACAAGCACGGCATCACGCGCGAGGCGCAGGACGCCTTCGCCCTGGCCTGCCACGACAAGGCGGCCCGCGCATGGAAGGACGGCGCCTACGCGCACGAGGTCGTGCCGTACGAGGGCGTCGACCTGCCCCGTGACGAGTCCATCCGCGACGGCGGGAACCTCGCCACCATGGCCAGGATCAAGCCGTCCTTCCGACGCGACGGCACCGTCACGGCGGGCAACGCCTCCCCCCTGACCGACGGCGCGGCCGCGCTGTTGCTCTGCGACGAAGCGGGCCTGCGCGCCACCGGACGGGAACCGCTGGCGCGGATCGGTGCCCGCGCCGTCACCGGCATCGAACCGCAGTACTACGGCCTGGGGCCGGTCGAGGCCGTCAGGAAGGCGCTCGCCAAGGCCGGCCGCGGCTTCGGCGACCTGCGCACGGCCGAGCTCAACGAGGCGTTCGCCGCCCAGGCACTGGGCTGTCTGGCCGAGCTCCCCGAACTCGACCCGGCCCTGGTCAACCCGCTCGGCGGTGCCCTCGCCATCGGCCACCCGCTGGGCGCCTCCGGCGCCCGCCTGACCGGTGCCGTCGCTCACCGGCTGTACGCCGCGGGCTCTGGCGTCGGGGTGGCCACGATGTGCGTCGGCGTCGGTCAGGGCCTTGCCCTCGTCCTCGAACGGTGAGGAGGCCGCCCCGTCACGCCGGAAACAGGCCGCACGGCGACTGGCCGGATCATGTGGACGGAGCGGGCCGCCCTCCCTCGTCGGCCAGGGACGAGTCCGGCGGGAGTACGTGCGTCGCGGCGATGCGCGTCACCTCGACCCTTGTGCTGACGCCCAGTTTCGCGAAGACGTGCCGAAGGTGCGAGTTGACCGTGTGCGGGGAGAGAAAGAGGCGGTCGGCGACGGCCCGGTTCGACAGCCCCTCGGTCACGAGACGCACGACACGTAGCTCGGACTCGGTCAGGCTCTCCCATCCTCGCTTCGGCGCCACCACGCGGTCGGGCGGTCCGGATCGGCGGTCGACCTTTTCCAGGCGTCGCTGCAGGCGTTCCGCGTCCCCCACGGCTCCGCAGGACAGGGCCAGGCTCATCGCCTGCCGCAGCCACCGGGCCGCGTCGTGCGGCCGGTCCGCGGCGCCGGTCAGCCGAGCCAAGTCCTCCTCCGCGGCTGCGGCCGCGAGCGGCCGCAGCGCCTGCCGGTGCCCGTCGGCGGCCTGCTCCAGGGCGGCCTCGTCTGCGTGGAGCAACCCGCGGACGTGCGTGGCCGACGCGAAGACGGCCCGGTCGAACAGATCCCGCTCGGGGAGCCGTCCCAGTGTCGCCGCGAGGGCTTCAGCCTGCGGACGGGCGTTCGCGCGCAGCGCGACGGCGGCCAGCAGCGGCCACAGACCAGGCGGCAGCGCGAGCAGGTCCGCCGTGGCGCCGGCCTCGTACAGGTGGCCGCCCGCGGCGACGCCGGCGCCGGGATCACCCTGTGCGTCGAGAAGGAGGACCTGTGCGCACGCCGTCCACGAACCGGGCGGCGGATGTCCTGCTTGACGATCCTGGTCCGCGGAGGCCAGGTGACGGGCGGCCGCGGACAGGTCGCCCCGCCGGATCGCCACGAGCGCCAGCACCGCGAGCGCGGCGTCATCGGGGGTCCCGATGTCGAGTTCCTCGCCCACCGCGAGCGCCGACTCGGCCTCGGCTTCGGCGTCTCCGAGCTCACCGCGCTCCAGGAGCAGACAGGCGCCTCGCGTGTGCCAGGCAGGGAGCGACCACACGTCACCCGACGCCTCCGCCTGCGTGCGTCCCTCACGCAACAAGCGATCCGCCTCCTCCAGGCGTTCCGTCGAGGTCAGCACGGTCGCGAGCCACAGCTCAGGCGGGCGTAGCGGTCGCAGCCGGATGCCCGCGGGGGTCTCCTCCGCACGGCGCACGGCCGCCCCGGCCAGTTCGGCGGCCCTGGCCAGCCGGCCGCGCAGGAACGCGATGTGGGACTGGAAGAGCATGGCGCTGGCGACGACCGCCGGATCCGGATCATGGTAGGCGGCGTCGACGAGGTCGAGGCCGATCGCTTCGGCGATCTCGACCTCCCCGAGGTTGGCGTGGGTGGTCCCCTTAGCCTTGAGCAGGGTGAGCCGGAGCGCGGGCGGCAGGTCGGGAAGGGTGAGGGCGGTGTCCAACTGTTCCAGAGCCTCCGGGTACCGCCCCCCTGCCATGCGCATCTCGGCAGTGGTCAGCCGCAGTGACGCCTCGGCCGCGGGCGTCATCGGCAGGCTCAACGCCTCGGTGGCCAAGGCCAGTGTTTCACCGAGTCGGCGGGTCGCACCGAGCAGCCGCACGGTGTCTGTGAGCGCCTCGACCCGTTCGGGATCCTCCGGAGGCGTCAGCTCGAGGGCGGACAGTGCCAGATCGGCCGCCGTGTCCGGCAAGAAGTCGGCGATCTCTCGCGCTGCCGCACGCAGGGTGGCCGCGGCCTTGATGTCTCCGGGCAGGGCTCCCGTCAGCAGGTGCCGTACCACCTCGGCGGGCCGCCTGCCGAGTGCCAGGAGGGTGTCGGCGGCCTCCCGGTGCAGCGCCCGGGCGAGCGGAGTCGGCAGGTCGGCCCGCACGGCCTGGCGGAAGAGGTCGTGACGGAACGCGAGCCAGGGCCCCGACTCGACGAGCAGCTCCTCACGCAGCAGCCGTCTCATGGGCCGCACCAACTGACCAACGCTGTGACCGAGCAGGCGGGCGACATGGAGGAGATCGAACTCCCTGCCAAGGACCGAGGCGACCCGCAGCAGGTCCGCCATGTCCTCGGGCATCGCCTCCAGCCGCTGGGCGATCCTGGCGGAGAAATCCGCGGCGAGGCCGGACCGGGACAGCCGCGCACGGCCGTCCGTCACCGTCCAGGAGCCTTCCCCGATGGCCTCTCGAAGCAATTCGGTAATGAGGAAGGGATTTCCTCCGGCGGCGGCCAGAAATTCCGAAAAATTGGAATCCGGTGGCGCGCCCAGCAGGTCGGCCGCCAATTCCGCCGCCGCCTCCGCGGGCAGCGGGGCCAGCCGGAGCACCCCCGGCTCCGACTGTTCCACCAGTCGCATGACGGCCGAGTCCGGGACCGGCTCGCCGGCCATCAGCCAGACGATCGGGGAGCCGGCCAGGCGGTTCGGCAGGACGCGCAGGGTGAGCAGTGTCGCCGGATCGGCCCAGTGGACATCGTCGACCAGCACGGCCACCGGGGCACGCTCCGCCCGCCTCTCGAGCACTTCGGCAAGCCGGTCCAGTAGCTGATGGCGCCGGACCGCCCCTCGCGTACGCCCGTGGGCCTCCGCTTCCCGTCCCTCCAGGGACTCGGCCTCGGGGAGGGCGGAGAGCAGCGGCGCCAGCGGCGGATAGCGGTTCGACTCGTCGACGCGCACGGCGACCACGTCGAAACCCGAGCCCTTGGCGAGAGTCGCGGCCTCGGCCAACAGCCGCGTCTTTCCCAGCCCGGCGGCGCCCTCGATGTACAGGACAGCCGAGTGGCCGCCGGCGGCGCCGTCCAGCAGCTCTCGCATCCGGCGAAGCTCCGCGTCTCTGCCCCGTAGTGGCTGGTCGGGCACCGGGCGCCTCCGTTCGGGTACGCTCCCTCACTCCACGTCTACAGCGCGCCCCGCGCCGGGAACAACGCACAGATGAGTGATGTGGACCGAGACCTTGCTCCACGGCTCCGCACCGCCATCACTCGATCGTGCGACACGTTCCTGAGACAGGAGTCGCGCCCCATACCCGATGGCCGCCGAGTCACCTGAATGCGCTAATTCCGGCCCTCTCCGTCTAATTTTACCCCATTTCCCTTGACCTCACTTCGAGGGCTGCGCACACTCGAATTCATGCAACCCGATATCTCTTCTAATCGGGAAACTCCGGTGGACACATTCGTCCATCCGGGTTTTCCGGCGAGAGTGGTCTTCGGCAGCGGTACCCGCGAGCGCATTCCTGAGGAGATGGCAGCCCTCGGATGCGGCCGGGTGCTGGTCCTGAGCACTCCCGGGAAGACAGCGCGGGCATCCGAGCTGAGCGATCTGCTCGGTGACCTCGCCGTCGGCGCCTTCACCGAGGCGGTCCCGCACACCCCGGTCGCGACCACGGAGCGTGCGGTGGCATTCGCCCGCGCACTGGAGGCGGACTGCGTTCTCGCTGTCGGCGGAGGCTCCACCATCGGTCTCGGCAAGGCCGTCGCGCTGCGTACCGGCCTCCCCCAGCTGGTGCTGCCCATGACGTACGCCGGCTCGGAGATGACCCCGATCCTGGGGGAGACGAGCGAGGGCCGCAAGACGACCCGGCGCCTGCCGGAGGTGCGGCCGCGCGTCGTGATCTACGACGTCGACCTCACCCTCACGCTGCCTCCGGCCATATCGGCGGTCAGCGGCCTCAACGCCCTGGCACACGCCGTCGAGGCGCTCTACGCGCAGGACCGTGACCCGGTCACGTCCCTGCTGGCCGAGACGGCGATCTCCGCGCTCGGCTCGGCCCTCCCCGAGGTCGCGCTCCGGCCGCGGGACACCCGTGTCAGAGCCGAGGCGCTGTACGGAGCGTGGCTGGCCGGCATGTGCCTCGGAACGGTCGGCATGGCGCTGCACCACAAGATCTGCCACGTCTTGGGCGGCGCCTTCGACCTCCCGCACGCGGAGACCCACGCGGTGCTGCTGCCCCACGTCGTCGCCTACAACGCGCCGGCCGCCGAGCAGGCGACCGCGGCGATCACCCGGGTGCTGGGCGGGCCGGACGCCGCGACGGCCCTGCGCGAATTCGCCGACCGGCTCGGCGCCCCCCGTGCCCTGCGCGATCTCGGCATGCCGGAGGAGGGGATCGACCAAGCGGCCGACCTCGTCGTGCGGCAGGCCTACTGGAATCCGCGTCCCGTGGACCGCGAAGCGGCCCGGCGACTCCTCTCCCGCGCGTGGGCCGGAGAGGCCCCCCGTTCCGACATCGAACCGTAAGGAGCCACGATGCGTGACTTGAACGCGGAAACGATCACCCAGGCCGTCGTCTCCACCCTTGGCGACTCCGTCGACCCCCGGCTGGCGGAGGTCATCGAGGCGCTCGTCCGGCACGCCCACGCCTTCGTCCGGGAGGTCGGCCTCACCGAGCGTGAATGGGCCGAGGGGATACAGTTCCTGACCCGTACGGGCGCGCTGTGCACGCCGACGCGGCAGGAGTTCATCCTGCTCTCCGATGTGCTGGGCGTGACCATGCTGGTCGATGCCGTGAACAACCAGCGTGGGGCCACGGCCACCGAGAACAGCGTCCTCGGGCCCTTCTTCCGTGAGGATCGCCCGCAGCACGCGGACGGCGCGGACATCTCCGATGAGCTGCCCGGTATCCCGCTGATCTTCGAGGGCCGGGTCGTGGACCACGAGGGCGAGCCGGTGGCCGGCACGCTGGTGGACGTATGGCACAGCGACGCTGAGGGACACTACGACGTCGACGTCCCCGGACAGGCGGATCCGGCGATGCGGGGCTCTTTTCGCACCGATGAGCAGGGGTCGTTCAGCTTCCGTTCCATCCGGCCCGCCAGCTATCCGATCCCGGGCGACGGCACGGTCGGGGAGCTGATGCGTGCGACGGCACGGTCGCTGATGCGCCCCGCCCACGTCCACTTCCTCATCGACGCGCCCGGATTCGAGCGGGTCACGACCATGCTCTTCCCGTCGGACGACCTCTACCTGGACGCGGACCCGGTCTTCGGCGTCAAGCAGTCTCTGGTGGCCGCCTACGACGAGTACGCGGCGGGCACCGGTCCCCACTCCGAACTGACGGATGGCCCTTACACCCTGCTGCGGCACACCTTCGTTCTCGAGCCCACCACCGGGCGCTGAACGCTCCCTCACCCCCGAACCTGGCTCTCCAGGGAGGTCTCGATGTCTGACAGCACCGTCCTTGAACCGGCGAACGCCTTCCGCTCCACGATGGGCAAGCTCGCCACCGGCGTCAGCGTGATCACGACGCGGACCGCGGATCGCCCCATCGGGATCACGGTCAGCTCCGTCGCGTCCCTGTCACTGGACCCGCTGCAGGTCCTCGTCTGCGTCAGCAACCACCTGTACACCCGCACCGCCATCGAGGAGCACGGCCGGTTCGCCGTCAACATCCTCGGCGAGGAGGGCGAGTACCTCGCCCGGCAGTTCGCCTCCTCCCGCCCGGACAAGTTCACCGGAGTCGACATACAAGAGGACCACGGGGTGCCGGTCCTCAGGGACGCCATCGCGTACCTCGTCTGTGACGTGTCCGACGTCCTGCCCGGGGGTGACCACACGATCTTCGTCGGCGACGTCCGGCACTTCGAGCACATCCAGGACGGCCGGCCGCTGCTCTTCTTCGCGGGTGCGTTCCACGCGCTGCCCGGAGCCGCGGCAGGATGAACCGGCCCGTCGTGCACGATTTCAAGCTGCGACCGCCCATGCCGCACCACCGGCTGGTGCACCGACCGCGTCTGCTTCGGCGGCTGGACACCGCGACCGGAACGCTGGTCGTCCTGTCGGCACCGGCCGGGTACGGCAAGACCGCGCTGCTCGCCGACTGGTCGCGAGATCTCCTGGCGCGAGGCGACTGCGCGTGGCTCAGCCTCGACGCGCACGACAACAGGCCCGACCGTCTGTGGGGCGGCATCCTGCGAGCCCTCCGGCAGGCCCGGCCGGACCTGCGGCTGCCGGAGGGCACCGACGGCTGGACCGTGGACCTATGGGTCGAGGAGATGCTGCCCGCCCTGCTGGCCGCACTCCCCGGCGACAGGCCGCTCACGCTCATCCTCGACGGTGCGGAGAACGTGACGGACGATGAGGCGGCCGGCAGCCTGGGCGACTTTCTCGTCCGGCTGCCGGCCGGCCTCCGCGTCGTGCTGTCGACGCGGTACCGGCCCGGCGCGCCGGTTCCCGCTCTCCGCGTGCAGGGGGCGGTGGCCGAGTTCGACCAGATGGATCTGCGATTCTCCCGGGAGGAGGCCGCCGCGCTGCTCGCCGACGGCCTGGGAGCGTCGCTTCCCCCGGATCGGGTGGAAGAACTCCATGCGGTCACCGAGGGCTGGGCCGCAGGGCTGTGCCTCACCGGCCGTACGCTCGCCGGGCAGGGGGGCGAGGCTCTGCCGCTGCTCGCCCCGGCGGGACGGGTGGTCGCGGACTACCTGACGACCGAGGTACTCGACCCGCTGACGGCCGAGCAGCGCCGTTTCCTGGCTCGATCCAGCGTCCTCGACGTCCTCGACGTCGGAGCGTGCGAGGCCGTCACCGGGAACGATCACGCGGGCCTGCTGCTCCGTGAACTGGCACGGAAGGTGCAGTTCCTGGTGCCCGTCGGTGCCGGGAGGGAGACGTACCGCCTCCACGGCGCCCTGCGGTCGGTCCTGACGACGTTCCTGTCCGCCGAGCAGCCGGCCGGTCCGGCGGAACTGCACCGTACGGCGGCCCGGTGGTACGCCGGGCAGGGGCGGACCGAGTCGGCGATCCTTCAGTCGGCCCTGGGCGGCGACATCGCATCGGCGACGACGACCGTCCTGGACCGATGGGAGGAACCGGTCGCCACGGGGCGGGCGGCGGACGTCGCGCGGTGGCTGCGCATCCTGCCCTCTCGCACGGTCTCGAGCGACCCCCGCCTCTGCGTGGTGGCGGCCATGGCCGCGCTCTCCTGCGGAGACCTGGAAGAGGCCCAGCGCCGGCTCGACATCGTGCAGGGCCCGGCACGCGGTGCCGACGCGTTCGGGCCGGCGACGACGGTGATCGACGCCGCCACCGTCGCGCGGGCCGTGGCGGGGTGCCTGAGGGGCGACATCCAGGCCGCCGACCGGTTGCCCGATGTCGGCGACCCCCGCGACGCACGGGAGCTTCCCACGATGTGGCGGGCGCTCGCCCGAGTCGCCTGCGGTACCGCTCTGCTGTGGCAGGGAGCCTACGAGGAAGCCGACCACCGGCTCAGCGAAGCGGTCCGGGACGCGTACGCCGCCGAGCACACGCTCGTCCTGGTCCGCGCCTTGGGCGCTCGCGCGGTCTGTGCCGCCCTCGACGGTCGCCAGGCGGATGCCCGGCAACTGAGCGAGGAGGCCGTGCGGATCGCCGAGGCGGAGGGGCTGAGCCGCCATTTCGTGGCCGCGCTCGGCCATGTCTGCCGCGGCCGGCTGCTGATCCGATCGGATGCCCTCGATGAGGCGGAGCACTCCCTGATGTGTGCGGAGGAAGCCCTCGCGGCTACCACCGCGGCCGGCGGCGAGCCGCACGCACGGACTTTGTGCCAGCTCTCCCGGGCGATGCTCGAGGACGCGCGCCGCGATGCCGATGCCGCGCGAGCGGCGGTCCGTGCCGCCGTTGACACGGCGGCGCGCTGTGAGTCGCCCGGCGTCTTGGGCGACCTCCTCATCCGGGCGGAGACGCGCTGCTCCCGGACACGACCCGCCTCCGGCCACGTGGACGCGCCGGCCGTGCGGGAGCTGTCGCCCACAGAACGGCGGGTGCTGCGTGCGCTGTGCGGCCCGCTGACCCTGAAGGAGATCGCCTCGGAGCTGTACGTCTCCCACAACACGGTGAAGACCCAGGTCAGAGCCATCTTCCAAAAGCTCGACGCGCACAGCCGCAGCAGCGCGATCGTCCAGGCACGCGAGCGCGGTCTCCTGTAGCACCTCTGGTGTCGGACGCCGGCCGCCGCGTCAGACGCTGGTCACGACCTCCTCGTAGTCCAGGCGCGGGGAGCGGGCGAACCAGGCGTTCTCACCGGGCTTGCCGATGTTGACGACGGCCAGCACCCGGTGGTCGCCTTCGGGGAAGAACTCCTTGCTCAAGCCAGCCGCGTCGAAGCCCGTCATCGGGCCGGCGGCGAGGCCGGCGGCCCGTACGCCGAGGATGAAGTAGCCGACCTGGATGGCGCCGTTGAACGCCGCGGACTGCTCGCGCACCGAACGCTCGCTGAAGAGTAGATCCTTGGCCTGCGGGAAGCGGGGGTAGACCCGCGGCAGGCTCTCGTGGAACTCGAAGTCGGCGGCGAGGATGGCGGTGAGAGGGGCCTTGGCGGTCTTCTCCTTGTTGCCGTCCGTGAGGTGGCCGACCAGACGCTCACGCGCCTCCTGGGACCTGACGAGCACGATCCTCAGCGGCTGCTGGTTCATCGAGGTCGGGGCGTACTTGATCAGATCGTAGATGGCCTGGATCTGGGCATCGGTCACCGGCTCGTCGGTGAAGGCGTTCGCGGTCCGGGCGTTGCGGAACAGCAGGTCCTGAGCCTCAGCGTCGAGCAGGATCTCGGTGTTGGCATCTGCGGGCATGGAGAAACCTCCGGTCGGATTCGGTAGTGGCCACGGTGACGCGCGGACGCGTCGCCCGTGGCCGGAAGGATTCCCCCCTACCGCCCTCATCTGGTGAAAAGCGTTAGAGGGGAGGATTTGGGACGCTGACGGCGTCGTCCGACGGACTCAGCTTTTAGACGCGTCCTGGCGGCGGGCGTAGTCCGCCTGCGCCGAGTACGCGGACCCGGTGTTTTCGGCGTCGTGCGTCTCGATGCCGCAGACCTTGCGGGCGAGGTCGGCGATCGGTCCACCGGGCGACAACTCCGCGCGCTTCATGGTGAGCGTGCGGATGGCCAGCAATGGGGTGCCGTTGAAGTTCTCGAATGTGCTGATCCGGCTGCCCCAGTCGGACAGGAACAGGTCGCGGATCACCCTGCTGATCTTCAGCCGGTCGTGTGGCTTGCCGACCGGCCCGGTCTGCAGCGCCTCCAGCCATGGCCGCAGCTCGGGCCGCTGCCACTGGCCCTCGGTGGGGAAGATCAGCGATGCACGGCCGGCGAGATCGACGATCTCGTGCACCAGCTGGGCGACGTTCTCCAGGTAGTACGCGCGACCGAAGTCGAACGTCAGTACGTTCGGCTTGTACAGGCCGCCCGGCGTCGTGAAGCCCTCGACCTCCGAGGCGATCACGTGCGCCTTCAGGGTCTGGTGGAAGCCGACGAATTGGGCCAGCCGGGTCTGAACCGGGGGCAGCCGGTAGGTGCCGATGTGCTCGGTGATCAGCAGCGCGACGCCCAGCATGAGCTCCGCGCGGACCATCTGGCGAACCAGCGCCTGATAGTGCAGCCAGTCGAACACGCGCTGCGGGTAGAGCGAGGTGTGTTCGGGGTTCCCGACGTGGAACACCCGCTCCCATGGGATGAACACGTCCTCGAAGATGATGATGTTGTCCAGCTCGTCGCCCTTGGCGGCGAGCGGATGTTCGACGTCCTGCCCGTCCCGCACGTTGCTTTCGCGGGTCACCAGCGTGACCCCCGGCGTGTTGGGCTTTACGGCGCCGAAGATGACCTGCTCCGGCAGGATGCCGGGACGGTAGAAGACACCGATGTGGATCCAGTCGGCGAAGGCCGTGCCGGTCCCGATCGCCTTGACACCACGGACGACGATGCCCTCGTCTGTCGTCTCGACGATCCGCAGAGCGGGGGACTCGGCCTGCGCGGACTCGCGGGAGCGATCCGTCTGCGGGTCGACGAAGGCCGGTGTGGCGTTGAGGTCGCCCTCACGCACCAGGTTCCAGAAGTCCAGGATCCCCTTGGTGAGGTCCCGGCCGCCCGTGCCGACCGACTGGGTGCTCCAGGGCTCCGGGTCGTCGACGTAGGTGAGCAGCACGTAGTTGTTGACGTCCGGAGTCCGCGGGGTCGAACCGCCGCCGAGCTCGCGCAGCACCGTCTCCATGTAGCGCCGCTTGCGCTGCAGGTCCTCCAATGTGCGGTGCTGGAACCACGTCATGGAGCGGCGTTCGCCTGACTCGTCCACGAACGTCATGACGTCCGTCAGATCCGCACGGTGGTGCAGGTCATAGAACTCCGCGATGCGCTGGGCGTAGGCCCGGGTCTTGGGGTGCGTCGCCACGTTGTCGACGAGCTCGTCACCCACCCATACCTTGCGACCGTCGTTGAGCGACTCCAGATAGTCCTTGCCGGTGCGCAGCATGCCGTGCGCCTCCCTCCCGTACGTCCGAACACGACGAGGTCAGGATCGCCTCCGACAGGGTGAACCGGACGTGTCGCCTGCGATATCACCCGGGGTGAAACGCCGTCGCCGGCCGTCCCGCCCGGCCCGTGGCCGTGGACGGACGACACCGAGGCGGGAACGCCCGCAGACCGTGACAGCGGTCGCCTGCAGACCGTGACGGCGGCAACGTCCGGTACCGTTGCGGGCGATGACCGCTCTGGACTCCCTTGCCGGGCTCTCCGTCGGTGACGCGTTCGGCGCCCAGTTCTTCGCCGCCGAGAACAGACGGCTGCTCCTCGACGAGACGGCGGTGCCGCCGGCTCCCTGGCCGTGGACGGACGACACCGAGATGGCCTGCAACCTCGTCGATGTCCTGCAGCGGCACGGGGAGGTGGACCGCGACGCCCTCGCCGCCGCGTTCGCGGATCGTTACGACCCCTACCGCGGGTACGGACCGGGCACGGTCGTCCTGCTGCGCGCCCTCCGCGACGGGGCGTCCTGGCGGACGGTCTCCCCCGCGCAGTTCGGCGGCCACGGTTCGATGGGCAACGGGGCCGCCATGCGCGCCGCCCCACTGGGCGCCTATTACCCCGGTGACCTCGAACGGGTCGCACTGGAGGCCGCCGCTTCCGCCGTCGTCACGCACGCGCACCCGGAGGGCATCGCCGGTGCCGTCGCGGTGGCGATCGCGGCCTCGTATGTCGCGCGCGGTGACGCGGACGGGCTGATGGACGCCGTCCTCGCGCACACCCCGCCCGGCGCCGTGCACGACGGCGTCCGCAGAGCGGCCGGTCTACTCGACCGGACGCGTGAGGAGGCGGCGTACGAACTCGGCAACGGTTCGCGCGTCCTCGCGCACGACACCGTGCCGTTCTGCCTGTGGGTCGCCGCCCGCCATCTCACCGACTACGAGCGGGCGGTGCGCACCTGCGTGGCCGTCGGCGGGGACATCGACACGACGGCGGCCATCACCGGCGGCATCGTCGCCGCCCACACCGGCGCCGGCGGCATCCCCGAACCCTGGCTGGCGGCCCGCGAGCCCCTGCCCGGCTGGATCGCGGAGTCCAAGGCGCGTCGATGAACCGCCATGGCCGCCACCACCCTGCGCGGCCCATGCCTTCCTCGCCCGGGGCGGCGCGACGACGGCGGAGGCCGCCCGCCGCCGTCGGGTGCCCCGCGCGGCACCGCCGTTCGGGCCACGCCCTCTCGGCCTCAGGGGGTGCAGGTGTACGTCGTCCAGTTCTTCGTGGACTTCGCCTTAATGATCCAGGCGATCGTCTGCCCGTGCTTCACATAATGGCACTTGCCACCGATCTTCAGGGTCTTGTTGTTGACCGGCTCTTTTCCGATCTTCCACTTATCGCAGTTGTGGTAATGCATGGAGATCTTGCCATGGCCGAGGTTGGCCGTCGACGTGCCACAGCGCCAATGGGGATCGGCGTGTGCGGCAGGAGAAACGGTGGCCAGCAGTCCGGCCGTCATCGCCAGACTCGCGAGCGCCGTGCGGGTGATACGGCGATTCTTCATCCGATTCCTTCCACGAGGCAGGACTCCTCCATCGAGCCCTCCTCCGTCGGCGGGATGGTCCCGGGCCACCGGCGCTGCGGGATACGACGCCGGGCCAGTGCACCCGCTGATCACTTTCTCGCGTCGGAAAGAACCGATGCCAGAGCCTGCAGCCCCAATCTCAGCGCTCCGCACTGAGCCCACAGCCCCAGCGTTCCTAAGACAGGGGCAGAGACGCCCTACAACCGCCGCTCGGCGCGCCGTTCGTCTCCGGCCGGCGCGGTCCAGGCGGCCAGAAGCTCAAGCCCGGCCGCGAGGCGCCTGGCGCCGCCGGCCTGGCGATCCACGTGCATGCGGACGGGTCGTGAGAGAGACGCCGAGGTCACCCGGCGCTCCCACACCGTTCGTGGCGACCTCGGCGTTCCACCCCTTCCGTCGTCCGGGAGCGCCGGAAGGTTGCCGTCCTTCCGCGGAATTTCCGGTACGGCAGAAGGGCGCCGGGGTCACGGCGCTCCCACCGTTGGGTCGACCCCGGCGCCCCGTCTGTCGGTCGCCTCCCGGGAGGGCGCTGTCCCGTCCCGGGAGGCGAGCCCCCGGCCTCCGGTCAGCTCGGAGGGATGAGATAGGGGGTGAGGTAGGACTGCTTCGTCGTGTTGACCGTGGTCCAGTCGTCGTTCAGGATTCCGCCGGTGTCACCGGAGTTGGGGTTCCAGCACCAGTACGTGAAGCTGATCCCGCCGCTGCCCTGGCCGAGGTAGGCGAGCAGCGTCTTGAGCCAGGTCTGGTCGCGCGGGTCCTGGAGCGTCGTGCCGAACTCCCCGAGGAGGACGGGCGCGACGTTGTTCTTGTACAGGTAGCCCCAGTTCCTGTCCCAGATCCCGGCCAGGTTGTTCGGGAAGCTCGGGTCGGAGAACCACGGCTGCGGGTAGACGGAGGTCGCGTAGTCGTGCGCGGAGTAGACGAGCCGGTTCGCGACGTTCAGGCGCACGGGGGCCGAGGCGGCGCCCTGGAGGTTGCCGCCCCACCAGTAGCCGTTGCCGTTGTAGCTGTCGACGCCCTCGACGATGATCAGCCAGTTGGGGTTGACCGACAGGACGGCGTTGCCGGCGCGCTCGGCGGCGAGCCGCCAGTCGGTGGTCTGGTCGCCGCAGCCCCAGCAGGCCGGGCTGTGCGGCTCGTTGTGCAGGTCGGCGCCGATGACGGTGCTGTTGCCCGCGTAGCGCTGGGCGAGCATCTTCCAGTCGGAGATCCACCGTGACTCCGGGTACGCGCTGGTGTACCAGAGCGCGGACTGGCTGCCGGAGTCGGGCCGGTGCCGGTCGAGCACGACCTTCAGCCCGATCTGCCCCGCGTAGGCGATGATCTTGTCGACGATCTGCAGGCCGGTCAGGCCTGCGAGGTCGGGGTTCTTGTTGTAGTCGATGCTGTTCGGCGTGGATCCGGAGTCGAAGAGCTGGTTGGAGTACGGCAGCCGCAGCGTGTTGTACTTCAGGCCCTTGATCTGGTCCAGCATGTCCTTGTAGCCGCGGCTCCACAGTCCGTGCGGCGCGTACGTGCTGGTCTCGGCGCCGAACCAGTTGATGCCGGTCATGCGGACGGGCTGGTTCTGGGAGTCGAGCAGCTGCCGGCCGCTGGTGTGCCAGTAGCCGGAGCCGGCGGCGCTCGCGGGGCCGGCCCGCCCGACGATCGGCACGAGGGCCAGGGCGAGCAGCGCGACGATGGTGGTCACGACGGCGGGGATGCGGCTGAGCGGTGAGGTCAACGAGACTCCATCCGGCGGTTCGGGCGCGGGGCGGGGAGGCGTGGTGCCGTTGCCGTCGCGCGGATGCGTGGTCCCCCGTGGAGGGCCGGGCGGAGGCGGCATGAGGCACCGCCTCCGCCCGGCGTCGGTGGCGCGGGTCAGGCCCGCGTCGTGGTGACCGGTGCTCTACTGCACCGGCGGGTAGGCGTTGGTCAGGAGCTGGTGGAACATCGCGGAGAACCAGTGACCGGACAGCGGGGCGTTCGCCAGGGCACCGGTCGGGCTGTTGCCGTTACGGGCGTTGCCGCCGTAGGTCGGGTCGCACATCCGGTCGAAGCCCTTGCCCTCGTCATTGGGGATGCTGGTGCTCGACCCGTCGGACTCGCCCGGCGGCTTGACCCAGACGTAGGCGTCGATCCCGGCGGCCGGGGCCGCGGTGGGACGCTCGCCGAGACCGGAGCCGGACTGGTTGCACCAGTCTCCCGCGTGCGGGCGGCGGTCGACGCGCGACTCGTTGATGAAGGTGTTGATGTCGGTCGACGTGCTCGCCTTGGTGGGCCGGTTCGGGCCGCCCCAGCCGTTGCGGGACGTGTCGATCAGCATGCCGATGCCCGAGTTGAACCCGTCGGAGATCAGCTGGTTACGGAACGCCGTCGCGAAGGACGACTCGTCGACGTACCGGTTCCAGTCGATCCACTTGGACGGGCGGGTCTGGTCGGTGACGGTGATGAACGGCTCCTTCAGCGCCGAGTAGTTCGCGGTGTTGACGATGAAGCCGTCGACGCTGGAGACGCCGGCCGTGGCGCCCTTGGCGACGTTGGCGAACAGCGTGGCGGCGGGGCCGAAGTTGCTGTCCCAGCCGAGCCATGCGTGGTGCCCGGCGTCGATGTAGTTGTAGACGTTGGAGATCGCGTGCAGCTTGTTCAGGGCGTACTGGACGCCCTTCACGTAGTTGCCGTTCTGGTTCATCGTGTCGCACTCGGCGGTGGCGCCGGGCGTGCCGTTCGTATTGGTGACCAGGTTCGGCAATGAGTCCGGCTCGATCACGTTGATGATCTTCAGGTTGGCGTACTTGGAGTCGGCCATGATCGCGGCGATCGGGTCGATGTACTGGTGTTCGTACTTGTCGAGGTCCGTCGGGCCGAGCTCGCCGTTGGACGCCAGCGCGGCGCAGTCGCGGCCGGGCAGGTCGTAGATGACGAACTGGGCGTACGACGCGCCCTGGGACAGCGCCGCGTCGAGGTGGGCGCGCAGGCCCATCGCGCCGCTCACGCCGTTGATCGCCGCGATGCGGTCCAGCCACACGGCGGTCGGCTGGCCGGCGATCGCGCTGCCTCCGTCGGCCCTGGCCTCGGCGGCCCACTCGGAGTTCACATAACCCTTGCCGCCGGCATACGGGTTGTCGGCGTGTGATCCGGGCGGTGTGGG
Source organism: Actinoallomurus purpureus (assembly GCF_024055795.1). GTDB lineage: Bacteria > Actinomycetota > Actinomycetes > Streptosporangiales > Streptosporangiaceae > Actinoallomurus > Actinoallomurus purpureus. The sequence goes on from NZ_JAMXMY010000023.1 coordinate 66,924, forward strand.
CGTCGGGGTCGGGGTGGGCGTCGGGGTGCCGGGCGACCCGTTGCAGGTGGTGCCGTTGAGGGTGAAGGACGTCGGGGCGTCGTTCGTCCCGGAGAAGGAGGCGTTGAAGCCCAGCGACGTCGACGCGTTGGTGGCCAGGCTGCCGTTGTAGGACAGGCTCTTCACCGTGACGTGCTTGCCGGACTGGGAGAAGGTGCCGCTCCAGCCCTGGCTGACCTGCTGGTTCCCGGCGAAGTCCCACTCCAGGGTCCAGGAGCTCACCGCGTCGCCGAGGTTGGTGATCCCGAGGTTGGCGGTGAAGCCGTTGCTCCACTGGTTCACCGAATAGGTCACCGTGCAGGCGACCGCGGCGCGGGCCTGCGTGACCGCGACCATGATCAGACCGAGGCCGAGCAGTAGTGCGCTGAGCACCACCGTGGCCCGGTTCAGAGGACGTGCTCTCATCGAGGGGGTTCTCCTCACTGGTTGAACAGCTGGCCGTAGGTCGCCATCGCCATCGCGATGTCCGCCTGCGCCCAGAACCGGTGGTAGTTGAAGACCGGGGCCGCTCCGCCGTTCAGGTACGTCTGCACCTTCGACCAGCCGGGGTCCTGCTTGTACCAGGAGCGGATGGACAGGAACGTCGCGTTCGAATCGATCGTGTCGCCGTTCGGCATCGTGCCGGTCCAGCCGGAGGGCACGTAGACGCCGTCATGGTTGGGGGTGGAGGTGCTGTAGGCCTGGGTGAACCGGTTGTAGTCCGTACGGGTCTCCGGCACCGAGATGCCGATCCCGTCCTGGTTCTTGGTCCACATGTCGTCGAGCAGCGTCTGCGCGGTCGACCGGGCCGTCGTGCTCCCGGACTTGGCCGCGTAGTAGGCCAGGGTCTTGGCGTACGCCGCGGTCACGCCGACGTCGTTGGTGTAGTCGGCGATGGTCACGTGCAGGCTCGCGTTGGAGCCGGGGCTGGAGGCGTTCCAGGTGTCGGGCTGGCCACTCCAGTGCAGGGTGGAGGGGATCTGGTAGGTGCCGTCGGCGTTCAGCTTGGTGTTGGCCGTGGCCCAGGTCACCCACTTGTCCAGCAGCGTCTTGGCGGTGCTGTCACCGGTGACGTAGTAGTACTCGGCGACCCGCTCCATCGACCACGCCTGGAAGCCGAACCACTGGTTGCTCGGCGGGTCGTGGTAGACCGGCTGCCAGTCGTAGGCCATGCCGTAGAAGGTGGAGTCGCCGGACGGCGGCGTGCCGTACGCCCCGCCCCAGCTGTTGGTCGCCCCGCCGGCGATGGCGCCTTCGGAGGACTGCAGCCAGCGGTAGAACTCCAGCTGCCGCTGCAGGCTCTTCTTCCAGTCGTCGGTGCCCGTCGCGGACTTCGGCTGCATCGCCGTGTCGTTGGTGAGGGCGTAGGCCGCCATGGGGTTCTGGTAGCCGGAGTGGGAGGCGCCGTCGCCGATCCGCCAGGCCCAGCCGGCGCTGGAGTCGGTCGCGCCGCCCCAGGCGTAGTACCACGACAGGAGGTAGTGCGCGCTGTCCTTGCCGGTGCCGGCCGGGCAGCTCGGGCTGGTGCAGTTACCGATCTTCTTGAAGTACTTGTCGAAGAAGGAGTACCGCAGGTAGTCGCCCATCTTGCCGGCCTTGGCGACCGTGGCGGACACGTCCGAGCTCTTGCCCTGTTCCTTGGCCCACGTGTCGGCCCAGTACGCGGCCTGAATGGCGCGCGCGTCGGCGTCCGGGGCGTCGGTGTACTTCCACTGCTTGGCGTAGCTCGAGTCCTTGATGAACAGGTCCAGGTAGCCGTTCTTGCCGCCGTAGGCGAACTTGTCGCAGGTCGGCTGCGGGATCGTCTCCCACACCGACTCCTGCGGGCCGCGCTGGTAGCTGTTGATGTAGGACGGCGCCTTGGTACTCGGGCCCTCCTCGCAGCCGCCGCCGGGGGTGTCGCCGTAGCCGTAGGTGTTGTCGACGTCCTGCAGCCAGTGCATGCCGTAGACGTCGTCGGTGCCGTACGCGGACTTCAGCTCCGCGGCGATCGGGTCCTGGCCGACGGAGACGCTGGAGTCGATCTGGGAGGGGTACTGCTCCGGCAGGTCGTGCTCGGCCGCGTACGTCGCCGGCTTGCTCGCGTTGTAGAAGCTGTTGGTCGGCTGGTCGGCGTGGGTCGGGATCATGTACTTCTCCATGAGCGCCCACGCGTTGTTGAACTTGCTCCAGTCGCCGGTGACCTTCCCGTAGACCGCCTGCATCCAGATCAGGTAGCTGTAGGCCTCGGAGGTGGTCTCGTGCCCCTGGTCGGGCGCCTCGACCATCAGCGTCTCCACCGAGTGGTACGGGATGCCCTCCTTGCTGAAGTAGCCGTTGGCCGGGTCGGTGATCTTGTTGTAGAGGGTAAGGAAGCGGTCCTCGTACGCGCCGTTCGACTTGGTCTCGGTGACGGTGACGCTCGCCGTGTCGTACCCGGTCGCCTTGGCGGTGAAGGTGGCCGCGCCCGTGCCGGCGGCGTCCGCGCTGATCGTGACGTTCTGCGCGGTCGACCAGTTCGACGAGGTGAAGGTGAGCGTTCCGCCCGCGGAGACCGACAGGCCCGTGTTCCCGCTGGCCCGCGCGACCGTGACGGTCACGCCGGCGGACGGCTGGCTCGACAGCTTCACGCCGAACGTCCCGGTCTTGCCCTGCTGGACGGTCAGGGCGGTCGGGCTCGCCACGACGGCGGGACCGCTGGCGACGTGCACGCCGACCGGCGTGGACTCGGCCGTGGCGCCCTGGCTGTCGTACGCCTTGGCGTACAGCGAGTAGTCCCCGGCCGGCACGCTCGCCCAGTCGAAGGAGTACGGCGAGGAGGTGTCGGTGCCGAGCAGCGTGGTGTCGTTGTAGAACTCGACCTTGCTGATCGTCGCGCCGTCGTTCGCGCTCGCCGTGGCGGCGAGCGGGATGGTCGCGCCCGAGCTGTACGTCGAGCCGGCCGCCGGGCTGGTCAGCGCCACGGTCGGCGCCTTGTGCGCGCCGGTGCAGGTCGTCCCGTTGAGGGAGAACGACGCCGGCTTGGCGTTCGTACCGCTGTAGCTGAAGTTGCCGCCGATGCTGAGGCTGCCGTTGGTGGCGATCGCGCCGTTGTAGCTCAGGCTCGTGACGGTGACGTCCTTGCCGGACTGCGACCAGGTGCCGCTCCAGCCCTGCGTCAGGGTCTGGTTTCCGGTGTAGGAGTACTTCAGCGTCCAGCCGTTGATCGCGGGTCCGAGATTGGTGATCGTGATGTTGGCGGTGAAGCCCGAGCCCCAGTCGTTGACCGAGTAGTCGACCTTGCACTGCACGTCGGCGGCGCGCGCTCCGGGACCGGCGACCAGCACGCCGGCCAGGAGCGACAGGACGACCATGAGCGGTCGCCACCTCTGCCGTCTCTTCATTGGCGGTTTCCTCCTGACGGGGATCACCACCGGCCCGCCGGGGCCGGCTGCTGAGGGGGTACGGCCGTACGAGGCCGGGCTACGCGGAGTCGCGGATGATCAACTTGGTGTTGAGCACGACGCCCTGGCCGGAGGACGCGTCCCCGGCGATGCGGCCGAGCAGCTCCCGTGCCATCCGGACGCCCATGTCCTCGATCGGCTGGCGTACGGTCGTCAGCCTCGGACGGACCCGGCCGGCGATCGGCGAGTCGTCGAAGCCGACGACGGCCACGTCCTCGGGGACCCGGCGCCCGGTGCGCCGCAGGGCGCGCAGCGCCCCGACGGCCATCTGGTCGGAGGCGGCCAGCACGGCGTCGATGTCGGGTCTGCGGTCCAGCAGGCGGTTCATCGCGTGCTCGCCGGACGCCTGATGCAGGTCGCCATAGGTGATCAGTCCGGAGGTGGGCAGGCCGGCGTCGCCGATGGCGGCGCGGTAGCCGGCCAGGCGGTCGACCCCCAAGGCCCGGTCGGGCGGCCCGGCGATCGTCCCGATCGTCTGGCGTCCGCACTGCAGCAGGTAGTCGACCGCCGTACGGGCTCCGCCGCGGTTGTCGGCGTCGACGTACGGCAGCGGCGTGGTCCAGAGCGGCCGGCCTGCCAGCAGGACGGGAACCCCGGTCTGGCGCAGGGCCATGGCCGGGGCGCCGTGCGCGCTGATCAGCAGCACGCCGTCGGCGCGGCCGCCGCGCAGATACTCCGCGACGGTGCCCCAGCGGCCGGCCCGGCCAACAATCAGGACGACGAGCTCGCGTTCGTCGCCCAGCTCGCGCCGGACGCCGGAGAACAACCGGGCGAAGAAGTGATCGGTGAAGACGCGGGCGTCATCCTCGCAGACCACGGCCGCGATCGACCCGCTACGGCGATCCGCGGGGGCGGCGCGGTGTCGCACGTAGCCGAGCCGTTGGACGGCCTCTTCGACGCGGGAACGGGCGCGGGGGCTGACCCGCGCGGTCCCGTTGATGACACGTGACGCGGTGGCGGGCGAGACTCCGGCGAGGGCGGCGACGTGGGCGAGCGTCGGCGTCTCGACGGCGGTACAGGAGGGTGCGGAGAGTTCCCTTCCGTTCACGGAAATGACTCCCTTCGGGCGCTACGGCTCGAGTGGCGGGGTGTGGGAGCGCTCCCACCATCCAAGGCGCGCGAAGAGGTTGTCAAGGGGAATGTATCAACCGTGTAAACGGGGAGTTTCGTGACGACGATCGCCGTGTGTCCGTCCCCGCACGCGAGCAGGCGGCTTTCCCGTCCGCCTCTCGGCGCGGCCCGGCGAAGGGCCTTGAAAGACCATGAAAGAGGAAGAAAGGCGTGGCGCTCAGGGCAGCCAGGACACGTGGCCGTGCAGCAGGGTGTACCCGACGAACGTGACGGCGTCGATCAGCGTGTGCGCGACGATGAGCGGCGTGGCACGACCCCACCGCCGGTACAGCGCTCCGAACAGCAGGCCCATGATGACGTTCCCGGCGAAGCCGCCGAACCCCTGGTAGAGGTGGTACGACCCGCGCAGCACGGCACTCAGCGTCAGGGCCCGGCCCGGCGACCAGCCGAGCTGGGACAGCCGGTGCAGCAGGTAGCCCGCGACGATGACCTCCTCGAGGATCCCGTTCTGGGCGGCGGACAGCAGCAGCACCGGGATCCGCCACCAGACGGCCGGCAGGTGGGCCGGCACGACGGCGAGGTTGGCCCCGGAGTAGTACGCGGCGAGGTAGAACGCGAGGCCGGCGCCGCCGACCGCGGCGGCCAGGGCGGCTCCCCGCAGGGTGTCCCGCAGTGGTTCGCGCCGGTCCACGCCCAGAGTCGCCAGTGACTCTCCCGAGCGGGCCAGCAGGTAGGCGACGAGCGCCACCGGCGCGAGGGCGCTGGCGATGCCGAACAGCTGGAACATCAGGTCGATCCAGGGCCGGCCGGGCGCGTACGAACCGACGATCAGGGCCTTCTGGTGCGACAGCGCCTTCGGCGCGGTGAGCGAGGCGATGAGCTGCAGCAGCGCCTGGACCCCGCTTGCGCCGAGCGAGACGGCGAAGACCACCCAGATCTCGGCGGTGAGCAGCCGCCGGCTCACCGGCTCGGCGCGCAGGTCGGCCACGGTCATCGAATCCACCGCGGGTCGCGCTTGTCCAGGAACGCCGCGATGCCCTCCCGGGCCTCCTCGGAGGCGAACCGCTCCGCGGACAGCTCGGCCATCCGCGCGAAGTCCTCCTCCAGCGACGCGCCCGGCACGGTGCGCGGCAGTCGCTTGGCGAGGGCGAGGGCCTCCGGGGCTCCGCGCAGCAGCATGCCGGTGTAGTGGGCGACGGCCGTGTCGAGCTCCTCCGGAGTCACGACGCGGTTGATCAGCCCGATCTCCTGCGCCCGCCGGGCGTCGAAGACCTCGCCGGTCAGGAAGTACTCGGCCGCGGCACGCTGTTCCATGCGGCGCAGGCAGGTCACCGCGATCATGGCGGGCACCACGCCGAGCCGCACCTCGCTGAAGGCGAACGTCGCGGTGTCCGGCCCGACGGCGATGTCACACGCGGTGACCAGCCCGAGCCCGCCGGCCCGCGCGGGCCCGTTGAGCCGGGCGACCACCGGCTTGGGGCTGTCCCAAATGAGCGTCAGCAGCCCGGGAACGTCCGGTGGGGGCTCGCCCGCCGCCTGCTCCTTCAGGTCCGCGCCCGCGCAGAAGACCGGGCCGGTGCCCGTGAGCACGACCACGCGCACGGCGTCGTCCGCGATGACGGCGATGAGCGTCTCGCGCAGCTCGGTGACGAGCCGGCGCGACAGCGCGTTGCGGTTCCCCGGCGAGTCGAGCGTGACGGTGGCGACGCCGCCCTCGGCGGCGAGACGGACGAGCGGTTCCATGGGTCACATCTTGGTGCATCGGGCGGGCCGGATGGATCACGGGGTACGCGGGCGTCAGAGTGCCCGCCGGGTCGGCCGCCGGCGAGGGTGCGGCGCGGTGCGGCCGTCCGCGGCGCGTTCCCACCTCGGCGTCGGGTTCACCCCCGGCGTTCCTGCCGATCGGCCTCCGGCGAGGGAGCGGCCAAGTGCAGCGGTCCGCGGCGCCTTCCCACCTCGATCGCGGGTTCACGCGCGGCGTCCGGAGTCAGCTCTCGGCGACGACGGCGAGGACGGCGCCGGTCTCGACCTGGCGGCCGACCTCGGCGTGCAGCGCCGTGACGACCCCGTCGGCCGGGGCGAGGATCTGGTGCTCCATCTTCATCGCCTCCAGCCACAGCACCGGCTGCCCGCGCTCGACGGAGTCGCCCTCGCGCACCGCGACCCGTACGACGGAGCCGGGCATCGGCGCGAGCAGCGTGCCGGGCGCGACCTGCTCGGCGGGGTCGGGCAGGCGCTCGACCGGGGTGAGCCGCACCGGGCCCAGAACGGACTCGACGTGCACGCTCCGGTCGTACCACGCCACGGCGAACCGGAGCCGTACGCCGCCGGTGTCGAGGACGACCTCGGCGGGCTCGGCGGACACCAGCGTGACGTCCGGATGGCCCTCGGCGACCAGGCCGCCGCGGGTGAGGCGGTAGGCGGCCTCCGCCTCCTCGAAGACGGTGCGCTGCGGCTGGGACGGGACGTTGCGCCAGCCGCTCGGCAGGTCGCGCAGCACGGGGGCCGCCCGGCGGTCGGCGGCCGCGCGCGCCAGGGCGGCGGCGAGCGCCGACAGGCGTACGGCCTCCTCACCGGCGAGTGGCGCGGCCGTCGGGTGGCGGTCCAGGAAGCCGGTGTCGGTCGCGCCGGCGCGGAAGGCGTCGTGACGCAGCGTGGTGACGAGCTGCTCGCGGTTGGTGACGAGCCCGTGAATGCGGGCCCCTGCCAGGGCGGCGGACAGGCGGCGCACCGCCGCGGCCCGGGTGGGCGCGTAGGCGATGACCTTGGCCAGCATCGGGTCGTAGTGCGTGGAGACGACGCTGCCGGAGACGACGCCCGCGTCCAGCCGCAGCCCGTGACGTCCTGAGTGGACGGCGAACTCCACGTCCACGCCCGGGATCGCGAAGGCGTGCAGCGGGCCGCTGTGCGGGCGGTACCCCTCGGCCGGATCCTCGGCGTAGAGCCGCGCCTCCACCGCGTGGCCGCGCGGGCGGGGCGGATCGCGCAGGACGGCGCCCTCGGCGACCTCGATCTGCAGCGCGACCAGGTCCACGCCGTACACGCACTCGGTGACCGGGTGCTCGACCTGCAGCCGGGTGTTGACCTCGAGGAAGAAGAAGCCGCCGTCGGGGGCGAGCATGAACTCGACGGTGCCGGCACCGGTGTACCCGATCGCGCGGGCCGCCGCGGCCGCCGCGTCGGACAGGCGCCCGCGGAGCGCGGCGTCGACGGCCGGGGACGGGGCCTCCTCGATCACCTTCTGGTGGCGCCGCTGGATGGAGCACTCCCGCTCCCCCAGGGTCCAGACCGTGCCGTGGGAGTCCGCGAGCACCTGCACCTCGATGTGGCGGGCGCCGGTCAGCAGCGGTTCGCAGAACACGGTCGGGTCGCCGAACGCCGATGCCGCCTCCCGCCGGGCCGACTCGACCGCGCCGGGCAGTTCCTCGGCGGTGCGGACGACGCGCATGCCCCGGCCGCCGCCGCCCGCCGACGCCTTGATCAGCACGGGGAAGTCGGTCACCGAATCCAGGGGCGGCTCCGGGAGGACGGGCACGCCCGCGTCCCTCATCAGCCGCTTCGCCTCGATCTTGGAGCCCATGGCCACGATGGCCGCCGGGGGCGGCCCGATCCAGGTGAGCCCCGCGGCGATGACCGCCTCGGCGAACGCGGCGTTCTCCGACAGGAAGCCGTAGCCGGGGTGGACGGCGTCCACGCCGGACGCTCTGGCCGCCGCGATGATCGCCTTCTGGTCGAGATAGGTCTCGGTGGGGGTGGCGCCCGGCAGGCGCACGGCGAGGTCGGCCTCGCCGGCGTGCGGCAGGGCCGCGTCCGGGTCGGAGAAGACGGCGACCGTGGTGATGCCGAGATCGCGGCAGGTGCGGAACACCCGGCGGGCGATCTCGCCACGGTTCGCGACGAGCAGTCGTGAGATCATCGCCTACATCCTGAAGACGCCGTAGCCCTGCGCGGGCTCGTCGGCGGGTGCACTGTTGATCGCGGACAGGCAGAGGCCGAGGACGGTGCGGGAGTCGCGCGGGTCGATGACGCCATCGTCGTACAGCCGCCCCGACAGGAAGAACGGCAGCGACTCGGCCTCGATCTGCCGCTCGACCATCTCCCGCATCCGCGCGTCCGCCTCCTCGTCGTAGTCCTGTCCGCGCGCCTGGGCGGCCTGGCGTCCGACGATGGACAGCACGCCGGCGAGCTGGGCCGGGCCCATCACCGCGGACTTGGCGCTCGGCCAGGTGAACAGGAAGCGCGGGTCGTACGCGCGGCCGCACATGCCGTAGTTGCCCGCGCCGTACGACGCGCCCATGACCACGGTCAGGTGGGGCACCCGGCTGTTGGACACCGCGTTGATCATCATCGCGCCGTGCTTGATGATGCCGCCCTGTTCGTACTCCGCGCCGACCATGTAGCCGGTGGTGTTCTGCAGGAACAGCAGCGGCGTGCCGGTCTGGTTCGCCAGCTGGATGAACTGCGCGGCCTTCTGCGCCTCGGCGCCGAACAGCACGCCGCGCGCGTTGGCGAGGATCCCGATCGGGTACCCGTGCAGCGTGGCCCAGCCGGTGACGAGGCTGTCGCCGTACAGCGGCTTGAACTCGTCGAAGTCGGAGCCATCGACGATCCGGGCGATCACCTCGCGCGGGTCGAAGGGGACCTTGAGGTCCTCGGGGACGATGCCGAGCAGCTCCTCCTCGTCGTACGCCGGGGGGCGTGCGGGGAGCGGCTCGCGGCCCTGCTTGCGCCAGTTCAGCCGGGCGACGATGCGGCGGCCGATCCGCAGCGCGTCGCGCTCGTCGGCGGCCATGTAGTCGGCCAGCCCGCTCGTGCGGGCGTGCATCTCGGCGCCGCCGAGGCTCTCGTCGTCGGACTCCTCACCGGTGGCCATCTTGACCAGCGGCGGGCCGCCGAGGAAGACCTTGGCGCGCTCCTTGACCATGACGACGTAGTCGCTCATGCCGGGCAGGTACGCGCCGCCTGCGGTCGAGTTGCCGAACACGAGCGCGATCGTGGGGATGCCGGCGGCCGACAGCCGGGTCAGGTCGCGGAACGTGCGGCCGCCGGGGATGAAGATCTCTTTCTGGGTCGGCAGGTCCGCGCCGCCGGACTCGACGAGATTGATCACCGGCAGGCGGTTGCGCAGCGCGATCTCGGAGGCCCGGAACGACTTGCGCATCGTCCACGGATTGCTGGAGCCGCCGCGTACGGTCGGGTCGCTGGCGGCGATCACGCACTCGACGCCCTCGACCACGCCGATGCCGGTGACCACGCTCGCGCCGACAGTGAAGTCGGTCCCCCAGGCGGCCAGCGGCGACAACTCCAGGAACGGCGAGTCCGGGTCGATCAGCAGCTCGATCCGCTCCCGGGCCAGCAGCTTGCCGCGCTTCCGGTGCCGTTCGACGTACTTCGGGCCGCCGCCCGCGACCGCCTTGGCGTGCTCGGCGTCCAGCTCCGCCAGCTTGGCCAGCATCGCCGCCCGCCGGGCCGCATAGGCCGGGCCGGCGGTGTCGAGCGCGCTGGTGAGAACCGTCATCCGTCCATCCCATCATCCCCATTCATCCATCCCCGTCCATCGAGTGTGACTCCTCCCCCTGGATGAATCCGGGGGGCTTCTCCTGTCGGTGGCTCAGGCCACTTCGGGAAGGACCAGCCCGGCCCTGATGGCGACGTTGAGTGCGCCGACCTGATCGGCGTTGGCGGTGTGTCCGCACTGGGTACACTCGAACTTCTCTTGAGTGGTGCGGTTCTCACCGGACACGTGCCCGCAGGCGGGGCAGGTACGGGAGGTGTTGCGAGGGTCCACCGGGATCAGTACGCGACCGGCGCTTTCAGCCTTGTACGCGAGGATGCCCAGGAACACCCCCCAACCCGCATCATGGATGCTCTTGTTCAGCCCGGTCTTGGCGGCGGCACCGTTCGGGAAGAACGCCCCGGTGTTGTCAGGGTCAGGCTTTGGCTTGGGTGCGCGGACCATGTTCGCGATGCTCAGCCGCTCGTGGGCGATCACGTCGTAGATACGGACCAAAGCGAGCGCGGTTTTGTGTGCGTGGTCGGTGCGCTGACGACGCACCGTGCGGTGCAGCGCGGCGACCTTCTCCACAGCCCGGCGGTGCTTGGCACTGCGGTTCTCCCGCTTACACCGGGGAAACTCCTTCAGGGCGCGCTGAGCCTCAGCGAGGGCGTCGGCGTTGCGCTTGCCGTGCCGGGGATTGGGCCGGTGCTCACCCTCGCTGGTGGTGAGGAAGTGAGCTATCCCCATGTCGATACCGGTCACGGCCCCGGTCGCGGACAGCGGCTCGACCGGTACCTCATCACAGGCGAGAATCACATACCACTGCTTGCCCTCACGCTTGACAGACACGGTCTTGACACGGCCCCTCACGCGCCGGTGCTGGTGCACCCGAACGTGCCCGACACCTTGGAAGCGAACACGGGTGACAGGGTCGTGCGGGGTGGAATCCCAGCGGCAGCCATCGCCGTCCTTGGGAAAGTCCACGGTGTCGAACCAGTTCACGCCCCTGAAGCGGGGATAGCCGGGCTTCTCCCCCGCCTTCACCCGGCGAAAGAACGCCTGAAACGCCCTATCCAGACGACGCAACGTCGCCTGCTGAGAGGAAAAAGACCAGCGGCCTTGCCTCTCCGGGTCGAACGCCCGGATCTCCTTGAGCTGCGCGGACTGCTGCCCGTACTTGATACGCGTCTTCGACGGGTGGCGGTAGGCGTCACGGCGCTCCTGCAACGCGCCGTTGTAGAGAGAGCAGTGATCCCGCAGCATCTCATCGAGGGCCAGGCACTGGCGGACAGTGGGGCGCAGGAGGAACTTATACGCGCGGTGCACGCTCGCCCTCCTCCTTCCGCTTCTTCATCCAGGGCCGTTCCCACTGAGTGTTGATGTACTTCTCGACCGTGTCCGCGCCGACCACACCGACCGAGGCGACGAAGAACGATGACGACCACAGCGTGGGCATCCGCGACTTCAGGTGCGGGAACTCCTCCCGAAGCACGCGGGAGGTGAAACCCTTGAACTGGTTCGCCACATACGACGCCGACGCTTTCGGCTCATGCTTGACGAACAGGTGCACCTGATCGGGCATCACCTCAAGGCCGACGATCTCCCACCCCTTCTCGGCCGCCTTCTGCTCGATCAGCTCACGCAGCCGGACCGCGACCCGGCCACCGAGCACCCGACGGCGGTACTTCGGGCACCACACCACGTGGAGCCCAAGGTCGTACACGCCACCGGAATACCGGCGAACCTTCCTGGCCACAGTCACGAGACTCCTTATACACGAGGCATACATCTAGCCAAGGCCAAAAGTGCAGATCCGTGCCGCGCAGTTGAGGTCAGACCAGCCCAAAGAAGCGATTCCCCCCACACCTGAAGGCACAGGCGTCCCTTGCTGGCTGGCTGGCTGGCTGGCTGGCTGGCCAACCGCACTGGCGCGACGGAAGATCACCGGCCTGGCGAATCGAATCTCAATTGGTCCGATGGGCTCTCATTCGGTCGCCTGCCCGGCCCCACGAGATCTCACTCGGTCGTCTGCTCGGCGGCCCCCGCCTGGATGGCCTTGGCGAACCGGGTGAGGAGGGCGCGGAGGGCGTCACGCTCCTCGGGGGTGAACTCCCCGGAGATGCGGCGCTCGATCGCCGAGGCTCGCGCGTCCGCCTGCTCCAGCGCGGCCCGCCCCTTCTCCGTGAGCCGCGTCTCCAGGACGTTGCGATGCCAGGGGTGCGGGGTGCGCTCGACGAGGCCGCGCTCCTCGAGATTTTTCAGCACGCCGGTCATCGCCTGTGGCGTGACCACGCAGGCGCGAGCCAGGGCGGCGCCCGACATGCCGGGGTTGTCGGCGAGAACGTACAGCGCGGCGTACTGCGGGACGGTCAGCCCGGCGACCTTGACGGCGGCGTGCTTGGCCGCCATGAGCTCCTGCTCCACCCGCTTGAGGTCCATTCCGAGGCGTTCGTCCAGCGGCATGCCCATGCCCGGATCATACAGGCCCGTTCATCCATACCGAGCTTGACAGTCATCAAGGTCTTGATAAGTTGCGGGCCGTACCGAACCGATTCGCCTGGCGGCCGACCGGCCCGCCCGAGACCCGACCGGAGACATCCGATGACCACACAGACCCCCATCCCCGACAGCCACCGCGACCTGCTCGAGCGCCCGCTGTTCGCGCACCTGGCCACGGTCGGCCCCGGCGGCCGGCCGCAGGTGACCCCGGTGTGGGTGCTCTGGGACGGCGAGTTCCTCCGCTTCACCACGACGACCGACCGCCAGAAGTGCCGCAACGTCCGCCGCGAGCCGTCCGTCGCGATCTCCATCAACGACCCCGACCGGCCGTACCGCTATCTGGAGGTGCGCGGGCTGATCGAGCGCGTCGACCCCGACCCCGAGGGCGCCTTCTTCGACGTCCTCGCCCGCCGCTACAGGTTGCCCTACGACCCGCCGGTCGGGGACGCGGACCGGCGCGTCGTCCTGGTGATGCGCCCGACTCACGTCACTTCCCAGTAGCGCGTCAACTTGGGTTGACAGCCGACTGGTTGTCAACCTATGTTGACGGCATGAGCGACGGAGTCCAGCTCGCCCAGGAGGCGAGCAGCCGCGACCCGGCGATCGGGTTGCGGGCGGTGCGCGCGCTGCGCGAACTCGCCGAGCGCCTCGAGGGGCTGCAGGTCGAGAACGCGCGCGACCAGGGATGGTCCTGGCAGGAGATCGCCGTCTGCCTCGGCGTCAGCCGGCAGGCGGTCCACAAGAAGTACGGCGCAGGCCGGCGGATTCTCGGGAAGGAGCGGTAGGGATGTTCGAACGGTTCTCCGAGGAGGCCCGCTCGGTGGTGCGACTCTCCCAGGAGGAGGCCCGGCGGCTGCACCACCCGTTCATCGGCACCGAGCACCTACTGATGGCTCTCCTCGACGAGGGGCACGGCCCGGCGGCCCAGGCACTGATCGACCAGGGCCTCACGCTGACCGGCCTGCGCGACCGGATCGTGCGCCTCACCGCGCCGTCCGCGAACGAACTCGACCCGGAGGCGCTCGCCACGATCGGCATCGACCTCGAGCAGGTGCGCCAGGTGACCGAGGCGAGCTTCGGCCCCGGCGCGCTCGACCCGAAGGCGCGCAAGGCCGCGAAGAAGGGACACATCCCCTTCAGCAAGCGCGCCAAGAAGGTCCTGGAGCTGTCGCTGCGCGAGTCACTGCGGCTGGGACACAACTACATCGGCACGGGTCACGTGCTCCTCGGCCTGATCCGTGAGGGAGACGGCCTGGCCGCCCGCACCCTCACGGAGAGCGGCGTCGACCTGTCCGCCCTCCGCGACGACGTCATCCGGCGCATCCCCCCGAAGGCGGCCTGACGAAAGGGCGTCGAGCACGAGGGTCCGGCGGCCGGCCGGACCCTCGTCCGCCGCCCGCGCGCCTCCGGTCGTTTCAGTCCAGGGCGAGCGGCTCGGCGCGCCGGGGCATCAGGGCCACCGCCGTCACTCCGAGGACCGCCAGCACGACGAGGGTGAGGAAGACGTTGTGGGTCGCGTGGGAGAGCGAGGCCCGGACGTACGCCGCGGTCGCCGCGTCCTTCGCGCCGCCCCGGCCGGCCGACACCAGGCTGGCGGCGTCGACGTTCTTGCCCAGCCGGCCGGCGAGCGCGGCCGGAGGATGGGCGAACCTGCTCGCGAGGGTCCCGTTGGCGATCGCGCCGAACACCGCCGCGCCGACCGCGCTGCCGAGCGACCGGCCGAACATGTTGGTCCCGGTGACGACGCCGCGGTGCTCCCACCCGACGACGGACTGCACGGCGACCAGGGTCGGGCTCGCGGTGAAGCCCAAGCCGATGCCGATCACGAAGCACGCGCCGCCGACCTGCCAGAGCTTCGCGTCTTCGCCGAGGGTGACGCACAGGAGCGTCCCGACCACCACCACGACACTGCCGATCAGCGCGGTGTCGCGGAATCCGATGCGCAGGTAGACGCGCCCGGCCTGTGAGCCGGAAATCGGCCAGCCCACCGTGAGCGCGGCGAGCGCGAACCCCGCAACCAGCGCGCTGGTGCCCAGCACTCCCTCGGCGTACGTCGGCACGTACGAGCTGAGCCCGATCAGGATCGCGCCGACGGCGACGGCCGTGAGATTCCCTCCGGTCAGGACGCGGTGGCGGAAGACCCACAGCGGCAGGATCGGCTCGGCCGCCCGCCGTTCCAGCAGGCAGAAGACCACGAGGGCGACCGCGCCGACCGCGAAGATCAGAAGGCTCGGCGCCGAGGCCCAGCCCCACGCCACCCCGCCTTCGAGCAGGCCCAGAATGATCAGGGAGCAGCCGGCCGTGAGCAGGACGGCGCCGGGGTAGTCGATGCGGTGCGAGCGCCGCTCGACGGCCTCATTGAACCGCCGCGCGAGCATGAACGCGGCCAGCGCCCCCAGCGGGAGGTTGACGAAGAAGATCCAGCGCCACGACAGGTAGTCGGAGAACACGCCGCCGAGCGTCGGCCCGACGACCGAGGACACGCCCCAGACGCTGGCGATGTACCCCTGCACCCGGGCGCGTTCCTCGACGGTGTACATGTCGCCGATCATCGTCATGCTCATCGGCTGGACGGCGCCCGCGCCGATGCCCTGGACGGCGCGGAACACGATGAGGCTGAGCATGCTCCAGGCCGCCCCGCACAGCACCGACCCGAGAAGGAACACTCCGATGCCGAAGAACATGATGGGCTTGCGGCCGAACACGTCGGCCAGCTTCCCGTACAGCGGCACGCTGACCGCCTGCGTCAGCAGATAGATCGAGAACAGCCAGGGGAACTGCGTGAAGCCGCCGAGGTCGTGGACCACGGACGGCACCGCCGTGGCGATGATCGTGCTGTCCAGGGCGACGAGTCCGGTGCAGAGCATCAGCGCGGCGAGCACCGGTCCGCGCTCCGATCGCAGGCCCACTCCCCCTGCCGTCGACGGGGGCCTTGTCGTCGTCACGTCGGTGTCCCTTCTCCCCGGCAGCGCGAAACCGGTCCTCCCTCAGGGGAACGACCGGCCGTTAGCTCACGCAAGCGTTCCATACGCGGGCGCATTTCGGATGAACCGGGACGGTCTGCGCCGATGAAACTTTCACGGGGACGGACCGCCGTGCGCCCCGGGCCTAACGGGTGTCCGGCCTGGTGGCCCGGTGCCCGCGATGCCGGCGTGACGATCGAGCCGACCGTGGCGCGGGGGTTCACGCGTCTTTCGTTGACGCAACCGGAACAGTGGCGTGACCCTGACCGTCAGGAAAAGCTTTTCCAACCGCTCCCACCGCACCACCACCCCTGGAGGAGGGACATCGTGGGGAACAGACAAGGCACGGCTCAGAGCCTGCGGCTTCCGCTGCGCACCTGGAGCGTGGTCGCGGCCATCGGTCTCGCGCTGGGCACCGGGGCGCTGACCGGCACGGGCGCGACCGCCACGACCGGCACGGCGGCCGCCGCGGCGTACGAGTCCAGCCCCGTCGGCTTCGCGAGCCTGAACGGCGGCACGACCGGCGGCACGGGCGGCACGACCGTCACCGTGACCACCGCGTCGCAGCTCACCGACTACGCGTCGCGCAGCGGCTCGTACATCATCCGGGTCAACGGGACGATCTCCCTGTCGTCGATGACGAAGGTCGCCTCCAACAAGACGATCACCGGAGTGGGCACCGCCGGGAAGATCACCGGCTACGGGCTGAACGTCGCCTCCGCGAAGAACGTGGTCATCCGGAACCTCACGTTCACCGGCTCGGCCGACGACGCGATCAACGTGCAGTACTCGACGAACGTGTGGCTCGACCACAACGACCTGTCGAGCGCCTATGACGGGCTCATCGACATCAAGCGTGCCTCCGACTACGTCACCGTGTCGTGGAACCACTTCCACAACCACGACAAGACGGCGCTCCTCGGCCACGACGACGGCAACGGATCCGAGGACATCGGCCACCTGCGGGTGACCTACGTGCACAACTGGTTCGACGGCACGACCCAGCGGCACCCGCGGGTCCGCTTCGGCAACCCGGTACACGTCTTCAACAACTACTACGGCGCCGTCACCAGCTACGGGGTCGCCTCCACCTGCAACGCGGGCGTGTTCGTCGAGAAGAACTACTTCGACAACGTCTCGCACCCGACCGTCACCCAGACCGGTGACTCGCCGGACGGCAACCTGAAGGCGGACGGCAACTACCTCGTGAGCTCGGGCAGCGTCGCCACCCGCAACGCCTCCAGCGTCGCGAGCATCCCCTACTCCTACTCCGCCGAATCCGCCTCGTCGGTGAAGTCGACCGTCACCGCGGGCGCGGGCGTCGGCAAGGTCTCATAGGAACCGGGGGCGACCAGACGGCCGTGGCGGGCGAACCCCGCCACGGCCGTCGTCTTCGCCTGGTCAGGCGTTCAGGAAACCGTTCAGGGCCGTCGTCGGACGCCGGGTCGCGGGGTCCCACGCCCCCATCGCGTACGAGTTGAACGGGGAGTACACCTCCGGCTCCCAGTAGAAGAGGCCGAGTCCGCCGAAGCCCTTCAGCCCGGTGATGAAGGCCTGCAGGTCGGCGCGGGTCCGGTCCGCGCGGTCGTACCGCCCGCCGAACTCCACCTGCATCACCGGCTTGCCGTACCTCGACTGGATCGCGGCCATGTTCGACAGGATCGGGGGGATGTTCGTCCCACTGGCGTACGAGGACAGACCCGTGATGTCCCATCTGCCGCCATTGCCGCGATAGGCATCGAGGAAGCCGTAGATGCCGTCGAGGTTCTGCGGCTGGGCCAGGTGGACCAGGACCGGGGTGCTCGGGAAGACCTCTTTCACCATGTCGTAGGCGGCGCCCAGCAGCCCGGTCATCTGCGCGGGCCTGCTGAGACTGCCGACCGGATGGCAGATGCCGCCGTTGGTCTCGTTGCCGATCTGCACCCAGCCGGGCGTCACGCCGCCCGCCTTGATGACGTTCATCGAGTGATAGACGTAGTTGTACATCGCCTCGAGCATCTGGCTGTAGGACATCCCCGCCCAGGCGGCGGGCGGGTTCTGCACCCCTGCGGAGTTCCACGTGTCGCCGAAGTGGAAGTCGATGTCGACCGGCAGCCCGGCGCTCTTGCACCGCGTGGCCATGGCGGCGGTCTCCTCGATCGAGCAGTGGCCGTTGCTCGGGTCGCTCGAAGGGTTGACCCAGGTCCGCAGCCTGATCGCGTTGATTCCGTAGCCTTTGAGAATGGTGAGCAGGTCCCGCTGGACCCCGCCGGCGTCGTAGAACGTGTAGCCCTTCGCCTCCATCTGCGGCAGCCAGCTGACATCGGCTCCCTTGACGAACGTCGCCGCCGACGCGGGCCCGGCCGGCAGCAGCGCGGACGAGGCGAGCGCGCCCGCGCCCGCGCCGGCCGCCTTGAGAAGCGTCCTTCTGTCGATGCGATTCACCGTGCCACCTCGCTCAGCGGACGTAGATGTTCGGCAGGGCGGGCTGGGCCATCCCGTCACCGATGAAGAAGCTCGGGTGCGGCGGCTGGTTGTAGGCCGTGTTCTGCCACGCGATGGCGGTGCGGTACTGCGTGTCGTGCATCAGCGTCACGATGCGCCGGTCGGTGACCGCGGTCGTCGTGTAGATCCGCAGCGCCGTGCTGTCGGAGGTCCGCCAGACGACCTCCTCACGCCAGTCGCCCAGGATGTCGCCGGACAGCGCCGGCGTGGACTTCGTACTGTTGTTGGACGCCACTCCGGAGCCGGTGAGCAGCCGCGTGTCGGAGCTGGTCCCGTACTTGTCGATGTGCGTCCCGTCCAGCAGTTCCCGTACGGGGTCGGCGTCCCACCAGACGAGGAAGTTCGTCGAGGACGGCTTGCGGCCGATCACCGTGCCCTGGGTGTTGCGCAGGCCGTCGGCCGCCGCCGACCAGGACTCCGCGCCGGGGCTGCCCGCCCAGATGTCGCCGGAGACGCCGCGCCCGTTGTCGCCGTTCGGCGAGGTCTGCCAGAGGATCTGGCCCGTACGGGCGTCGGCGAACCAGGAGCTCGGCTTGGAAGAGTCCTCGTCGACCTTGAACTCCTCCAGGCCCGGACGGCTCGGGTCCAGGTCGCCGACGTGCATCGCGTCGCCGTGGCCGTTCTTGGTGGTCCACAGCCCGGCGCCGTTGTCGTCGACGCACATCGCGCCGTAGACGATCTCGTCCTTGCCGTCGCCGTCCACGTCGGCCACCGACAGCTGGTGGTTCCCCTGGCCGTCGTAGCCCTTGCCGGAGTTCGTCGAGCTGTTGGTGTCGAAGGTCCAGCGGCGGGTGAACGCGCCGTTCCGCCAGTCCCACGCGCTGATCACCGTACGGGTGTAGTAGCCGCGCGCCTCGATCAGGCTGGGCCGCTGCCCGTCGACGTACGCGGTGCCGGCCAGGAACCGGTCGACCCGGTTGCCGTAACTGTCGCCCCAGCTCGAGACGGTGCCGCGCGCGGGAACGTAGTCGACGGTCTGCATCGCCGCGCCGGTCTGCCCGTTGAACATCGTCAGGTACTCCGGGCCGGACAGGACGTACCCGCTGGAGTTGCGGTAGTCGGCGGAGGAACTGCCGATGACCGTGCCGGTGCCGTCCTTCGTGCCGTCGGCGGTCTTCATGGCGACCTCGGCCTTGCCGTCGCCGTCGTAGTCGTACACCTGGAACTGCGTGTAGTGCGCGCCCGCCCGGATGTTGCGCCCGAGGTCGATCCGCCACAGGCGGGTGCCGTTCAGCCGGTACGCGTCCACGTAGACGTCACCGGTGTAGCCGGACTGGGAGTTGTCCTTGGAGTTGGAAGGGTCCCACTTCAGGACGATCTCGTACTGCCCGTCCCCGTCGAGGTCGCCGACGCTCGCGTCGTTGGCGCTGTAGGTGTAGGCGACGCCGTCGGGCGTCGTGCCCCCGGCGGGTGGGTTGATCGGCACGTCGAGGTATCCGTTGGCGAACTGCAGCGCCGACTCCGACGCCGCCTGCTCGGCACCGTTGACCACGGGGCGCACCGTGTAGGCGGCCCCGGCCGCCGCGCCGCCGTCGTAGTAGTTCGTCGAGTTCGTGACCGGGCTGGAGTTCACCTTGGTCGAGCCTCGGTAGAGGTTGAACGCCACGCCCGACGGGTCGGTGCCGAGCAGCCGCCAGCTGACGAAGTTGCCGCTGCCGGATCGGACGCTGACCAGGCCGCGGTTGAGCTTTTCCACCTGGCGGGCGGTCGCCGCCACCGCGTCGTGCCGGGGCAACTGCGCGCCACCGGCGATCACCGTCCCGGCGGCGAGCGCGATCGCGACCGCTCCGGTCCGCCGTGGGTTGGTTCTTGGGCGTCCCATCGGCGCCTCCTTCGTTGTACGAACAGCACGGAAAGCGTTTTCCCGTGCGGTCGCCGAAGGCTAATCCGCCCGGCGGGACCGGCCAAGGCGCTTTCATCGCCCTTTCACGAGGCCCGGCGCTACAGCAGGACGACGCAGCCGCGGCCACGCAGCCGCTCGACCCAGCCGGGGATCCGGTCGAGCTTGGTCCAGCGCAGATCGAGCTTCTCCAGCCGGGGCAGGTCACCGAGACCGCCGGGCAGCTCCCGCACGCCCCCTGCTCCGCCCTGCACGGCCGCCGGTACAAGGGGGGCGCCGCCCGCCGATGGGCGGCTGGGCCGATAGGGCGGGCGGGCCGATTCGCGGTTGCCCGCACCTTCGATGACCCGCCGGCTCACCCCACTCCGTTGACTTTGGACTTGTGGCCCTTTCCAGAGCCGATGGAACGGCGCTTTTCCCAAAGTCAACGGAGCCGGGTCCCGCTACAACGGGCCCGGGCGGACCGGAAAGACGGTGTACGCGCGCTTCACCGGCTCGTACCGTTGTCCGGCGTGAGCGGATCCGTGGAGCTGGACGGTGCCTGCGGCCGGCTGTACGCGGCCTTCGCCCGCTACCCGCTGCCCGCTGCCCGCTGCCCGCTGCCCGCAACGACGGACTACTGCGACCACTGCGTGACCGCCGACGAGGTCGCGGCGACGCGGACAAGGCCGATGCGGCTGCTAACCGCAGCCGAACTTCAACCCTTCGTGACGCGCACAGTCTCGACCTGGGGAGACATGGCGGAGCTCAAACATTTCCTGCCCCGCGTGCTGGAGCTCTTCGCGCACGAGGAGGTCGAGGACACCACGACGGTATGGCCGTTCATGAACAAGATCGGCGCGGCCTGGCACAACTGGCCTGATGACGAACGCTCCGCCATCCGCGCGTTCCTCGGCGCCTGGTGGCGGACGACCCTGGGCGAGTACCCGCGCCGACTGGACGTGATGGAGATGCTCGAGGTCGTCGGCGTGCTGGATGTTCCCGTTGGACCGTACCTCGCTCACTGGGAGACGCGCCGGGACGAGGCGGCGACGCGTCACCTGGCATGGCTCGTCCGGGACTTCACCTGTCATTCCGCGTCCGCCGATGAGTGGTACGCGGCGCTGGACCGCTGGATCGAAGGGCCGGTCGTGCGGTGTCTGCTGGAGGCGGTGTCCGCCGCGAGCGCTCAGAAGGTCGCCGCCGAGTTCAGGCACGCACGGGAGATCCTCGATCAGTTGGGAGGTCCTCCGGGACCGGGCCGGACCTGATCCTGCGCGTCTCCCCGGCGATGATCCAGGCCACGAGCAGGTCGATGGCCAGGCCGGACAGCGCGGAGAACTGGTTGATGGTGAACGTGAAGACCTGTCCGGCGAGGATGTCGAGCAGCGTGGATTTCCGCGATTCGTACGGTCAATCGGTTTGTCGGAGCATTGGTGCCCGATGGAGCGGCGCTCCCCGTGTGCCGTACCGTTCTGCGTCATGTCCGCCGCGCAGCCCGTATGCCACTGCGTCATCTGCCACGACTACGGGGACCGCGACCGGCTCGACGCTGTCGACCCGGAACCTCATCGCGAACGTCCAGCGGCATGGCTGGGGCGTTCTCATGATCGCGGGCGACGACAAGGGGCCGGGCTGGGCGTTCACCGTTGGCCTGTGGCACACCCACCGGTCACCCGAACTGGCGATGTTCGGGCTCGACGTCGGCAACATGAAGACGTGTCTCAACGCGCTCGGCGGCCAGATCGCGGCCGGTGCGCACGCCGAGGCCGGCCAGGAATGCCAGGACGTGATCGAGGGCTACCCCGTCGTCCTGAAGGCGGTCGACTACGGGTGGTACCGCGTCTTCTTCGGGACGGCCCTCGCCTTCTACCGGCGGCCGCCCCTGCCGTACCTGCAGGTCGTGTGGCCCGGCTCGGACGGCTCCTTCCCCTGGGATCCGCGGTATCCCGAGCATCATCGAGATCTACAGCCGCAGCTGTGGCTGGCCCCGGCCGATCACCCGCCAGGCGTGTGGACCCAGGACCTGTAGGCCGCCCCCTGCCCTGTCCGCTGGACCGAATGCTCGGCAAAGACGGTCTCGGAGGCGACGAACGCCTCAGGCCTCCGGCCGGAACACTCCTTTGCCGAGCATCGCGCACGCCGGTGCGGCCATCCGGGTGGGTGTCGCCCGGATCACTCCGAATCGCCGCATCGACACTCCGGTCCGCTCCGTCCCCGGGGTTCGGTCGCCTGACCGCGTCACCGCCCCGAGGCGGCCGGCCGACCTGTCTCCGGCGATCCACGTGAGGTCGGCCGCATTGCCGTGACCCCGTCTCGGGCATGCGGCCACCCTCACTCGCGCTCGCGGATCGATCGCCGTAGGGGCGCGGAGACGGCTGCTGCGGTGACGGTTCCCGCCGTCACTGGTCTTCGCCTTTCCGCAGGAAGTGGCCGTGTCGCGGGCGGTCGCCGGTCCGTACGCTCTCGTTCCTGAGCCTGTCACCGGCTGCCGGTCCCGGCCGGCCGGCCGTACGTTCTGCGGGAGACAAATGATCAGCGTCCGTAAGCTCGTCCCCTCCGACAGAAGCGCCTGGGAGGAGCTGTTCCGCGGGTACATCGACTTCTACGAGCGCGTGGAACCGCCGGAGATGTACGAGCGGGCGTGGGGCGAGTTCCTCGCGGACACGCGCCTGCACGCCCTCGGCGCGACGCTCGACGGCCGGCTCGTCGGCATCGTGCACTTCCTCGTTCACGCCAGCACCTCGGCGCCCGACACCGACGTCTGCTATCTCCAGGACCTGTTCACCGCCCCAGACGTACGCGGCAAGGGCGTGGGCCGGACGCTGATCACCGCGGTGACCGCCTGGGCCAGGGCCCAGGGCTGCGGACGGGTGTACTGGCACACCCGCGAGTCGAACAGCGCGGCGCGACGCCTCTACGACCAGGTGGCCGAGAACCACGGTTTCATCCAGTACCGGATCGACCTGTCGAAGTAGGGCATGATCGTCGTTCCCGCGAGCGCGAGAGGACCGGCCATGTGGAGGGATCTGATCGAGCGGCTGTACGGCGACGCGGAGTTCGCCGCACCCGTGCCCGAGGAGGACATCGACCGGATCGAGCTACGGCTCGGCCAGACGGTGCCGGACGAACTACGACGGCTGCTCCGGGAGACCGACGGTGTGCAGACCGATGACGGCTCCGGGCTGGTGTGGTCGGTACAGGAGATCATCGAGCAGAACACGGAGTTCCGGCAGAGCACCGACTTCGCCCGGCTCTACATGTCGTTCGACCAACTGATGTTCATCGGGGACAACGGCGGCGGGGACCAGTTCGCGTACGTCCGGGTCCCGGCGGGACGGCCGGACGATGTGTTCGTGTGGGATCACGAAACGGACGAACGCAAGTGGGTCGCCGGATCGCTCCGGGACTACCTGGAACGCCGGGCAGGCGCGCCGACTGGTACAAGTGACCGGTGATCAGTTGCTGCCTGGCGTGATCGGCGGCTGATCGACGGGCGAGCGCCCCAGTCGGCCGACGGCACGGGCAACAGGTCTGCCGGCCATGCGGGCGAGGAACACCGCTCGCCTGTGGCTGTCGGTGAAGCACTGTTGAATGTGGCTCATGGAACTGGACACGAACAGACGCGGGCCGTTCTGGGACATGCTGGCGGGGCGCGTCCCACCGCCGCCTTCGGCGGCGCTTCTGGGCTGGGAGCTCATCGAGATCGATCCCGAGCACGGGACCATCGAGGTGGCGTTTCAGGCGACTCGTCAGTTCGCGAACCCTGTCGGTGTCGTTCAGGGCGGGTTCTTGGCCGCGATGCTCGACGACACCATGGGGCCGGCGCTGGTCGCGACGTTGCCGCAGGACCAGTTCGCGCCGACGCTGGACCTCCATGTCCAGTTCCTGCGCCCTGCCCGTCCCGGACGGTTGGTCGGGCGGGGACGAATCGTGCAGCGCGGCAAGGAGGTGTGCTTCCTCGCCGGCGAGCTCCTCGGCCCTGACGGCAGACCGGTCGCCACGGCGACCGCGACCGCACGAATCCAGACCGTACGTTCGTCGGCGTAGGCGATCCGCGCCGGGTCGGCGCATGGGGCCACGGTGGGTGGTCAGGACCGACGGTTGTTGTTACGGTCGGCGGTGACGCGGGGTGCCCGGGAGCCTTCCGGGCTGAGAACAGACCCGTAGAACCTGATCTAGTTCGGACTAGCGAAGGGACGTCACCGATGACCGGCTCTCTCCTGATGTCGTCGCCCGTCCGCGCCTGGCCGTCCGGTGACCACTGAGAGGCTCTGATGTTCTGCGACGACGTGTGGAAGCGCTCGGCACAGCTGGTCCGCGCGATCCACGAGCACCCGTTCAACACCGCGCTCAGCGACGGCACGCTGGACCGTGAGCGGTTCGCCTTCTACATCGTGCAGGACGCCCGCTACCTGGAGGCCTTCTCGAGGGCACTCGCGGTCGCGTCCGCACGGGCCACCGACACCGACGACGCCGTCTTCTTCGCCGAGAGCGCGCACGCCGCGCTGGCCGCGGAGCGCACGCTGCACGCCGGCTACATCGAGGAGTTCGGCCTGACCGCCGACGACCTGGCGGGCATCGACACCTCCCCCACCTGCCTCGGCTACTCGTCCTTCCTGCAGGCGACGGCCCTGGCCGACCCGTATCCGGTGCTCGCGGCGGCGGTGCTGCCCTGCTTCTGGGTCTATCAGGACGTCGGCACGACCCTTCTCAAGAACACGGCAGGCGTCGAAGACCATCCGTACCGCGCCTGGATCGCGACCTACTCCGACCCAGCCTTCACAGCGTCGACCGCACGGGCCAAGGAGATCACCGACCGGCTCGCCGCCACCACCGACGTAGCCACCCGCGAGGCCATGGCCAAAGCGTTCTACCGGGCCACGGAGTACGAGTGGATGTTCTGGGACAGCGCGTGGCGCCGCGAGACCTGGCCCACCGCCGCGTGGCTCGCATGAGCGTGGACGCCGAACCACTGCGCTGCGTCGGCGCGCTGATCCTGGACGACCCCGGCCGGATCCACGTCCATCTCTTCGCCGCCACCCAGCACCGGCCACCCTCCGCCATCTGACCAAGCAAGACACGCCGTATGAGTTAAAGAAGCCACTCGCGAACAACACGCGATAAAGACTCTTTAAATACGGTGCACCAGACCACCTCGGGGCGGATCCCATCGCAGACGCCCACAGCCACACGAAGCATGCATAGCCTGACATCTCATCATGATTGACAAGATCCACAACGCGTGGCAGTATCCGTGACGTGCCGCAATCCCACTAGACGAGATATCTTCTCACCAATCGGGGCAACACGTCGCTCGACGCCGACGAGCCGATACGGGCATGCACTAGTACCGCGCGCGCCCAGTGACCCGCCATTGGCGCTGTAGCGATCTCAACGAGGTCCATTCATCCTCTCTTGAGAAGGCTGGCGCTATGGCACGTATCCCCAGGATTGGCTCCCGGACGGCTCGCATCGCAGCAATCTGCACAATCATGGCCTCGTTAACCCTGATCGAGGCCGGTCCGGCCAGCGCAGCGAGCAACCGCCTGGCCAACGGAAAGAAGCTCACGGCGGGACACTGCATCGTCGATCGCGCCGGCACGTCAAAAGAAGCCAAGTTCTGCGTCGGGAAGTACTACAACATCAACCTGTACTACAAGCGCAAGATCTGCTGGTCATGGCAGACCAAGGGCCACATCGCGGGCCCGTCCGCGTTCGTGCAGGTCGCAAAGAACGGCGATGTGGGGTTCTACCAGTATTCTGGCGGGCGACGCCTGTGGCACTCCAAAACCTCGAAGTTCCGAGGTGCGGCCCTCGTCGTCGGCTCACACCTGTACGGGAAGGCGATCCTTGCCGTGGACACCGGAAAAGCATTCTGGACGTTTAAGAGTTGCCATTGACGGAAGCCGCCAGGTCGTCATAGGAATTGATCGTGCCGCCGTGCTCTTGGCCGCCGATTGCCAGCGCGTAGTGGAAAACCCTCAGTGCCTGAAGATCTACGATGTTCTATCCAAGGACCTCACCCAAATCAGGCACCACCCATCCGCTATCGGCGCATCGCAGAAGAAAGCAGATCACCTTCCTTGAGTGGGGATCGCTTGCAGCGATCGACTCCAGAGCATCCTTCTTCGCCAGCACTTTGTCGATCAGCTGGGGAATGAGTTCTACCGTCGCGCCATCAGGTGCGACGAATACCTCAAAGGCTGGCTCCGGCTGAAACGTCCCCCACCAGTCCAACAGGACCCATACGGCCGCCAGACGTGGCGGCCCTTCTTTCTCCACAACGATGCCCAGTAGACGCTCCGTCGCGGCAACAGCAGCGGGGTAGAGAGTTCCCTGGTGGTCATTACCGACCACGCTGCGCACGAAACCCCCGCTGTCGCCGATACCGACTCCCACTCTTTCAATCGAGTGAAGCGCAGTCTCGACAAGAGATGCGTCATAATGATCTGGCCCAGGATAGTCGGACCAGCGAACCACTCCCACCACAGCCCCTAACATCGATGTTCGATAACCAGCCAACGGCGTATGCGGTTATTTTTATTCGATCACTACTCTGCGACGGATTCGATGAAGACGGGCAGACCCAGCCGCTTTCCTACGGTTTGAGTGAACCAGGCGAAGAAATCATTGTCGGGATCGAACCCGGCCTGCGCCGCTTCGCTCCATTCGGCGCGTCGCAGTACGGCGAGGTATCGGTCGACCAGGCATTCTCGGTGGTCTGGAGTCATACTGAGCCGGTCAGGAGATGCCTGGGCGAGGTGGTCGGCGATGCGGGCGGCATCGAGATAGCGCTTCAGATTTGGTGCCTGGCCGGCGAGGTGACCGACATAGGCCTCCAGAACGATACGGACCGGAGGGTAGCCCTCCCAGGTCATCCCCATCCCGCTGCAATCAGCCATGATCCTCAGCAGGCGACCGGTGTGATCGATCAGCTCGTCGTCCGCGTCGGGAGCGATGATCGCTTCGTGGAGATGGGCCGCCGTCGCAATCTTCCCTGCGAAGTAGCCATTGAGGTAGTCACCGTCGCACGCCTGCCGCAACAGCCAGGACCGGGCTCCACTGCTTCCCGCCGCGCAGAGTGCCTCGACGAGGTAGACGCGTCCCCAGCCCGCTACTCGTTGCGCGAGCCAGAGCAGGGCACTCGTCCCACCCAGACGACGTTTCAGAGCATCGGCGGCGAGCGGAGCGAAGTTACCGGAGAGCAGGCCGATGATCCGGATAAGCTCGATATCGTCGTCCGCCCAGTCGGCGGTCAACAGCGCCAGTCCGATCAGGGCTGAGCAGCGATCGGGACTGTAGCGGACCAGCCATCGCCCCGTCTCCCGGACCCTCTCACGGTCGAGGGAGCGCCGCCGCGGCGATGTGCTCATTACGGTGGATCGGAACATCCACATCGTGGAAGGCCCAGGTCAGTTCGCCGGGATGGGCCTCGCTCCGTGCGAAATGAGCATCCAGGAGGGCCGCGGCCTCCATGCCCCGCCGACGCTGGTCATCCGAGAAATGCGGCCTTCGTCGGTGCTGTTCGTCGTCGGGATACGGTTCGCCGTCGCGAGGTAGTGACGCGTCGGGATTCAGTCGATGGAGCCGTAAAGCATGGTCGTACAGGCTCAGCTGGTCTCCGAGCGGTCCACGCTCGGTCTTCTCGCTCACCGGCGAGCGGTGGACTCGATTCTCTCGATCATGTGGACAAGCATGCCAGAAGGAAACAAGTCCGCAACGTTTCTCCGGGGCGCCGCGAGCGTGCGGTTCGACTTCACGCAGCTCAGAAGCGGTCGGGACGACGATAGCGGGTGCAACAGGTGTGGTGCACGGAGCTCGGCGGAAGATTCGGGCGGAGTCACCTGGGGTGTGGCCCAGGTAAGGACATCGCTTTCGGGTCCGGACGGGTGTGCCATGGCGGGACCTACCCGGGCGGCACGGGTCGTGGCAGACGGTGTATGGGTTGTTCCGCCGCTGGCAGCGAGATGGGACATGGGCGCGGATCGTGACCGACCTGCAGGCACGAGCTGACGCTGAAGGCTTGATCACCTGGGACGTCTCGGTGATGCCAACTGGCCATCGGCCTGGAAGCGCGGGCACCGGTGCGTCAGGGAGGTGCATGTCGGCGGCGGCGGAGCGGGTGATCCAGCGGGGCCGGTTGTCGGTGACGTCCAGGTGCCGCGGGGTCAGCGCCGCGGCCAGGTCCGGGTCGAGGGTGGTGACGGTTGGGGGATGCGGTTACCGCCGTTTCTGGCGGGCGGAGTAGGCCGCGATGTGAGATCTCAGCGACTCAGATCGTTCGGCGATCTCTTGAAATGTCCGCAGCGGCAGTGCCAGGACGGTGGTGTTGGATACGGCTCTCACGGTGAAGGACCAGGTTCCGTCGGGTTCGAGCGGCACCTGTTCGCCGAAATAGTCGCCGTCTGTCAGGTTGCCGAGCATCCTCTCGCCGCTGTACTTGGTGAGCTTCCCGCGAGCGATCAGGAAGATGTGGTCGGCGGGAGCTCCCGCCTTGACCAACGTGTCGCCTGCGGCGTATTCGCGCTGCACGAAGCCATCCGCGAGTGCTTCGAGTGCCGCTCCGTCATCAAAGCCGCGCAACAGTGGAAGCTCACCCAGCTCGCGGGGGAGTGCTGAACCGCACCTTGCCGTCGCCGACCTGCTCGCTCATTGACTCCGCCGTTCCTGTCGTTCCAGCACTGACATCACCCCCCGAAGCCTGCCCCGTTGATCATCGGCCGCAAACTCCGAGCCCACAGATGGTTCAGTGTGGGCCGTCAGCGCCGCGCGAGAGTATCCATATGGAAACTTCCCTTGCCCGCTTACCCTCGCGGCTCCGCGCACCGTGGCGCTTCACCGATCGTCGTCGTCAGCGTCCTCGGCGTTCTGATCGGCGGCCGACTGCGCGCGCCGGTCGAACTCGTCCCGTGCCGTGTCGGACTCGGGGTGGCGCGCCGCGGCCGACATGATCCGGGCCTTTGTCCTCACCCGGGTCCTAGCCCTCTCACCGTGCCCGGCCGTCACGCAGCGGTCAGGAGTTCCTCAGTTCCACGTAGTGGTAGTTGACAAACAGCGGAATCTCGATCTTCCGGCCGCCCACCGCCCGGTCGCCCGGTACTCGGTCGCGCGCGCACCGGCGGAACGCCTCGCTGGTGACGAAGATCGTCGTATCGCTACCAGCCCAGGTGCCCGAGGCGTTGTAGGCGTACCAGTAGACGACACGGTTGTCGGTGTCCGCGATCACGGCTTCGCCGCCCGGCGAGATGCGGATCCAGCCCCGCGATATCCAGCCGTTGGAGCTTGCACAGCCGCCCGCGAGGTATTTGGACACCGCCCACACGTCGCTAGAGGTCCGGTTACGGAGCCGCACCTGGCGCCCGAGCACCTCGGCGTCATTGGTGGCCCCGGCGACCTGGCCGATCTCCCACGGCAGCGGCCCCTCCTCCAAATCCACGTCAGGGAACGGCGGCTGTGTCAGCAGACCCGGCCCGGTCTCGGCCGACGCCGCAGGCGGTGCCATGCCCTGAGCCGCCTCCACCTCCTCGACGGCCTTGGGGTCCTCCACCGTCCCGAAGTTCACTAGCGGGGTCGTCGGCAGCTGCGGCAGGTCATTGTCGGTCGCGGTCATGTACTCACTCCTTCAGGCCGTGCCGCAGCCGAGTCCGGGCTTGCGGCGGATACGCTCGAAACGACGCCGTCATTCCTCCTGACTTTGCCCGGGTCAGTCCTGTCGAGAACCCATGTCGAGATTCAACGTCGGTAAACCCCGGACGACGCACTCTCGACAGCCGGACGCGGGGCCTTAGAGGTCTCGGGCCGGGTAAGAGCCGCCTGCCTCTGGGACATCCACGCAGGTCAGCACCATTGATCATTCTCGCCGTTACTGACTGTTCCTGGACTCCTCGACCCCGGAACCGGAGAGCTGACGACTTCAAGATCAACTACCTGGCGGCTTTTGTCCTTACCTGAGCCACACCCCTCATCAGCCCCGTCACCTGTTCAGGCGCTCGCGGATCGCTCGGCGCTCGGCTTGTTCACGGATGAGCGCCTGCCGATGGATTTGGGGGTCGCGGTGGGCCTCGATGGCCTGGCGCACGATCGCGGCCAGGATGTCGGGGGGTAGGGCCTCGGCCTGGGTGGTGGCGGCGCCGGAGAACGAGCGCCGGTCGGTCGTCTTGGGCGGAGCTGTGGGCAAGTTGTAGGTCACGACCTGCTCGGCGGTGACCGCGACGCGCTCGAACTTCACCTCGGCGCCCGCGGCGGCCGCGAACGCGATGACGTCCTCGGCCAGGGACGTGAAGAGGTGCTCACCGCTCGGGTCAAGGTCCCCGAGGTGGAGTATGAGGCTCTTCTGGCCCCCTTCCACCGCTCGCACGGCCGCGTCGTGCTTGCCGGCCAGGCCATCGAACCCGCCGCCGGAGAAGCAGGCGATGCCGAACTCCTCGCCGATCCGTACCAGTTGCGGAACCATGCCGGCTGTTATCCCGCCAGTACGTTGAAGCCGTCTCCTTCGCTCATGAGCTTCTGTCCCGCACGTCAGGCCGCTGAAGAGGTCACGCCGGCAGCAACAGTGGTGTTGCTCTTTGAATGCGGGGTTCGCAGGCTGGAGAAACGCCTGAGCGAAGTGCTGGGCGAGTAGGTCTGGCGCGAGTTCGGCATCGGCGGCCCGGACGACGCCGACCAGCAGCTCAAGGCCCGCATCACCACCCTCGAACAGCAGGTGACCGACCTCCAGCTCAAGTTCCAGGAACGCGACGACGACCTCTCCGCTGCCCGCGCCGCTAACCGTGAGCTCATGGCTCAACTTGACCGCTCCACAGGCTGGCCCGACGGCTGAGCGCACACGCTGGTGACCACTGAAAACGACTGGATGCACCCGGCTCGCGCCGTCCCATGGCGGGAGCCGGTCCCACGTGGAACGGGCGTCTTCCAGGGATCGGCTGGTTCCTGGGCAGGCTGGATCACTGGTGAATCGGACCTGCTGCTCAGTACCGGTTGGTCAGCGACGCAGGTTGGTGAGTCCCGTTGGGTTGTCTGCCGTGTCGAGTCCGAAGTGGATTCCCTCGCCGGGCTCGCGGATCGTCAGTGTGTCGGGAACGGCGTCGAACAGGCAGATCAGGACGTCGGGGGCTGGTCGATGGCGGCTGAGCTCGGTGACCGGGATGCCCGCGCGAGTTGCGGTGAGATCGAACTCTGTCCCGTCTTCAACGAGATGGGAATGGACCAGGAGTGCCGCCCCCGCCTCCGGACGCTCGGCGGCGGTCTGGGCGCCGGCTGCGGGGGACAGAGGCGCCGCGGCCATGCCCTCGGTGACTCCGTCGCGGAGGGCGTCGATCCATCCTGGGTCGATCCGGAACAGGCGGGCGGAGTCGTCCGGGAGGAGATCGGGGTCGGGGAGGAGAAACGAGAGGGGGACGCTCTGGAGGGCGGAGAGGCCGTCCGGCTCTTGGGCGGGCGGGGTATCCAGGTCGACGTCCGGGGCACCCAGGGCAAGATCCGGGGTGCC
The DNA here is from genome assembly GCF_024055795.1 of Actinoallomurus purpureus. Lineage (GTDB taxonomy): Bacteria > Actinomycetota > Actinomycetes > Streptosporangiales > Streptosporangiaceae > Actinoallomurus > Actinoallomurus purpureus. The sequence goes on from NZ_JAMXMY010000023.1 coordinate 98,188, forward strand.
CAAGGCGAGATTGCGCCCCAGGGTCCACGCAGCGGCATACCCGGATCTTCATCAGGAGGCCATATCGTTGATCTCGTTGTCGGTGAGGACACCCGTGAACGCCTGAACGTCATCGATCGCACCAGGCCAGAATTCCGCAGCGGCGCCCTTCTCCTTCGCCGCCCCGATGTGGAATCCGCCGTCGGCATTCCACGGCGCCGCGATCGGGGTCTCCGCCTCTGAGACGCCGTCGACATACAGGCGGATCTTCTTCGCTGCCGGGTCGTAGACGCCGGCGAGGTGATGCCACTGTCCGTCGAGCACGACCGGGTTCACGCTGTGCGCGTGGGTCAGGTCGGCGTCATCGGTGTCGGCCGCCGACATGGTGAACGCCCAGTAGCCGACGCCGTCGAACGCCCGGTAGCCGAGATAGAAGGCACTGTGGTGGGAACCGTCCTGGGCCAGCACCGTCGCGTTCCCGCTGGGGAGCTTGGCGAGCCGCACCCACGCCGTGACCGTGAAGGCGGTGTCCGTACGCACGACCGGGGCGCCCGTCGTGGCATGGTCGTGATTCGCGTCGTCCAGATTGAGTGCACCACCGACATGGCCGCTCGTGGTCCAGGCGGTGGCGGAGCTGAGCGTGGCGTCGCGGCCTCGCCCGCTGGAGTCGGCCACGTTCGTCCCGGAACCGAGATCTCCGGCCCAGTGCCCCTCCTGGACGACCGGCCGATTCGCCAGATCCGCTATGCCACCGGTCGACCCCTCGATTCCGTCGGGCTCGGTGCCGTACACGACGCGGTCGTAGACGCGGACGTCGTCGAGGTCTCCTTCGAAGGGATCGCCGAAGACGCCATCAGCTTTAGCCCGACCGATCTGCAGGGGACCGGTGGCATCCCACGGCGTCGTGAGCGATGTTCTTCGGGACTGCAGGGCACCGTTGACGTAGAAGCTCATCTGCCCGGTCGACGCGTCGTAGACACCGGCGAGATGCGTCCAGACGTCGAGCTGGGCGGGTGCGTCCGCGACCACGGGCACATCGACCGCACCGTCGGCGTCGGCGGAGTGGCGGTTGAACACCCAGGTCTTGTACGACGGCGAGTAGGAGATCTGGAAGCCGCTGGACCTGCTGCCCGCCTGGCTCACCGCCGTCGAGGAGTGGCTCGCGTCGGTCAGCCGCGCCCAGACGGACACCGTGAAGTTCTTGTCCGTATGCACCACGGGTGATGCCGTGGCCGCATGGTCACCGTTGCCGGTGAGCCGCAGCGCCCGATCAATCCGGCCGGCCACTCCCGGGGTGCCGCCGACCAGCGTCGCGGTGTTCCCGCCCACCGAATCGGCCAGGGCCGCACCACCGGACTCATCCAGCTTCCAACGACTCAGCGGACCGATCGGCGAGTGGAGGTAGAACTCGAAGACCCCTGGGTTGACACTGCGATTGTTCGCGCTGTCGTAGCTGACGACATACAGCCGGAAGACGAAGTCCTGAGTGTAGGGAACCGTGAGTGTCACGCTCGCCGTGCCGTCGGCGCCGGCCGCCACGGATGGCGCGCCCGCCGCTCCCGCCACCGTGGCGTCCTCCCACGCGTATTGGTACTTGGTGACACCGGTGGCACCGTTCGGCGCGAACGTGAAGGTCGCTGTTCGCCCGATGGCGTCATTGAATTCTTGCGAGTCGACAGGCTTCAGGTCGGATGTGACGCTGGGTGCCGACTCCGGCGCGGTCCTGTCGACGCTGTAGTAACACCAGCCGCTCATGGTTCGGTGGTATGCCCTCGCCAGGGTGACCCGCCAGCGGAAGGTCTGCCCGTCGGCGAGCGCAGCGTCCGGCAAGGCCATCGAAACCTGGGTACCGGGCTTCGGTCCCGTAATGGTCGTACCGGCGACCTTGTCTCCCCCGGTCGTCCCGCTCCACACTTCGAAGCCGACCTGCGGGCTCGTCGTATCCAGGATGGTCGCGACCAGTGAGGGCTTGGAATTGCCGACGGCGACCGGTGCCGTCAACGACCCGCAGCCGACCTTCGGGTTCGTCATCCCCAGCTCGGAGACGCCGTTGGACTCGGATCTCCGTTCCGATACCTCGACCGGTTGACCGGAGGAGCGGGGCTTCCGCAGTCCGGTGACACGAGCGGTTTCCGATGCCGCATTGGCTACCCGCCCGGAGCGAACCGCCGCGTCGGCGGATCCGCCGGTCACGATCGACAGCAGCGGCATCGCCAGAGCGATCCCGACGCCGCCCGCCGACCACTTCCGCCAGACGCGTCGACGCCCGGCGCATGCGAATACCCCACGACCCTGTCGGCCGACCACGTCAGCTCCCCCGTACGTAAAGGATCTTTACTGTGCGCACGGACGGTAACATTTGAGGTGATGGATTCAACAGCGCCAGACAAGTGACGTAAATCACCTGTCAATCGGTAAACGGGACACGGCCTCCACACTGACCTGCAATGACTCGACCCGATCCCCCAACTACATCCAGCAGCACGGCCGGATGCGGTCACGTTCGGTCCCACGCCAGTCCCGACACTTTTCGTCACTGTCCGTGATATTCGTCGGACGCGCTTCGCCGCGTTTCAACGGAGCGGAGGGCGACTCACAACTCGTCCGTACGTGATCCCGGGGCTTTTAGGGCACCTGCGCCGCATGACCGCTTTGCCCCGATAAGATTTGCGCCACGACTCTCTGCACGGAGGGGCGGGTCGGGGTCGCCCTCGGGGCGATGGACGGGAAGGATGCGCGTGGCCGGGCAGAACACGCCGGACGACGATCCGAACACGGAGCCTCCGTCCGACGATCAGTGGTCCCCTCCTCCCCCGCCGCCTCCGGCGCCCTGGGGGCCGAATCCGGCGCAGCCTCCGCTGCCGCCCTGGGCCACGCCTCCTCAGCCGCCGTACGGCGCCGCGCCACCGGGCCTGCCCGGTTCGCCGCCGTACGAGCCGGTGCCGGAAGGCTTCCCCGCCTCACCTCCCCAGGGGCAGCAGAGCCCCTCCGGTCCGCCGCCTGAGACGCCGGGCGAACCAGGCGACGGTGGATGGCAGGAGCCGCCGGAGACGCGGGAATGGGCGCCGGAACCTCCCGTCGACCCGTGGCGGATCCCGCCGCAGCCGGTATGGGACCCGGCGGTGGAGCCCCCCCTAACCTGGGCTCCGCCTCCCCAGGTTCCGTACGGCCCGGGCGGGCAGGAACCGCCCGCACCGCATTTCCCCGCCTATGACGCCGGTGGAGGCGACCAGCCGACCTCCCTGGACCTGCCACCGTCCGCGATGGTTCCGCGGTCCACACCGCGGCCCCCCGGTGATCCCGAGCGGGAGCCCCGGAGTACCGGAGAGAACCAGAGCGTCCGCTTCGACGAGCCGTGGCGCACGGAGACGCCCGGCCGCGCGGGCCGCCGGGTGCGCCTGCGGCCGATCCTCATCGGCGTCGCGGGTGTCCTGGTCGCCGGCCTGGTCGCCGGAGGCGTGTACATCCTGACGAGCGGCGGGAAGAAGGAACCGAAGACGCCGGCCGCCGTGCTTGCGGGCCGCATGTTCGCGGCGGATCCGGCGGCCAAGACCGATGGCCGCGACCAGGAGCTGCTGAACGTCGCGGCGTGGGGTTCGACGGTCGTTGCGATCGGCGGGGAGTTCGACACGGATTACCGAGGGGAGTTCTTCGTCTCCACAGACGGCGGCCGCTCGTTCGGGCTGGCGGACGTCCACACCGCCGACGGGCAGGAGCCGCCGTACGGAGACGTCCCCCGGCGAATCGTCGGGGCGGCCGGTGCCTGGGTAGCTCTCGGCAATTCACCCACCGGCACCGTGGTGTGGACGAGCCACGATGGCAGGTCATGGACGCGCCAGCCCGACGATGCCGGCTCGTCGTTCAACCGACCGGACCGGGTCGGGCGGATAGTGCGGACGAGCACTGGATTCGTGGCAGTGGGCGACACTTCGGCGAGGGGCGACTACAGCGACGCGTCGCCGATCGTCTGGCTGTCGCCGGACGGTCGCCGTTGGGACCGTCAGCCCGCGGATCAACTGGGCATCTCTGCCAAGGAGGGTGCCCTGTCCCTCGTCGATGCGGCGGCCGTTGGGAACACGGTCATCGCGCACGGCTGGAACACCGTCGGCAAATCCTCCCCCTCGGACCTGACGTGGCGCTCCGCCGACGGCGGGCGAACGTGGGAGCAGGTATCGATCCCGCAGCCGAAGGATGCGAGTGGCCTGGGCATCACCGCCACACCGTCGGGATTCGTCGCCGCGCGCAACGTCTCCGGGACGACCGGCAAGGGGGACAAGAAGAAACCGGAGTTCTCAGGTGTGGTGCTGTCGTCTCCTGACGCCAAGCAGTGGACGCAGACGGGGAGCATTCACGTACCCGGCTACTACGGGCTGCAGCGGATCGCCGGGTCCGACCGGGGCCTGGCCGCTCTGGTCGACACCGGAAAGAAGCTCGCGGTGGTCCGCAGCACGGACGGCAGATCCTGGAACGCCGCCGGCGAGGTGCCCATCGTCAAGGGGCAGGACGTTCAGGGCGTCGCGGCGACCGCCGGCACGACGATCGTCGTCGGCCGGGTCTCGGCGGAGGACGGGAACGACGCCCTGCTTCAGGTCCGGGACACGCAGGGACAGAATGTCCCGGTCAATCTCTTCGGCGTCTCGGGCGGGAACCAACCGGATCGGTCCGTGAGCGCGCTGGCATCCGGCCAAGGGACCACGCTGGCCGTCGGCAGCGTGAACGGCGACGGCGCAATCTGGCGGTCCCGCGACGGCCGTACGTGGGAGCGGGCGAGCGCGACGGGGCAGGTGCTCGCGCGCCCCGGCCGACAGCGATTGCTCGGAGCCGCTCAGGGCGGCGCAGGCTGGCTGGCGGTCGGCTACCACGGTCTCAGTCCCAAGCGCCCACTCGTGGTCACGTCCGCCGACGGAGCGACATGGCAGGCCGCGGACGGGAACGGTGTCTTCAAGCCGTCCGGTGACGCGCAACTGCTGACCTCGGCGACCGCAGTCGGCAAGGCAGGGTACGTGGTCGTCGGCGCGGATGGCCCGTCAGCAGCGACGTGGTCCTCCGCCGATCTCAAGTCCTGGTCCCGGGGCAGCGGTTCGGGCAAGGGCGACCTGGACGGCAAGCCGGAGGCGCCCCGGTGGATGGCCGATGTCACCGCCGGCTCGTTCGGATACGTCGCCGTGGGCGGTCTGAACGACCCGACCGCCGGGACCGCCGCGAACGGGCGCCCGGTCGTCTGGACGTCATCGGACGGCAAGACGTGGCGCCTGCAGCAGCTCCCCGTCCCCGGTGGAACGCTTGAGGCCACGTTCGCGCACGTCGCCACCGCGAACGGACAGTTGCTGGCGGCGGGGACGGCTCGGACGTCGTCGGCCTCGACAGTGTTCGCCTACACGTCATCCGACGGCGGGAAGTCGTGGCAGCAGCTTCGGCTGCCCGGGGCCGATGGCTCGACCGGCATGGCGTTGACCACGCTGACCGCCACCCTGAAGGGCTTCGTCGTCGCGGCCGGTGCCGGCCGTGGAGGACGCAGTGACGTCTATCTGTGGACGATGACGGGCGGCAAGGCCTGGCAGCTGGACAAGCCGCAAGGCCTCGGGTTGTCCGGACGCGGGGATCAATGGCTCACCGGCCTCACGACCAGTGGTCCCGACCTCCTCGCCGTGGGCGTAACTGCCGACCATCGCGGGGAGCAGCCGATCCTCTGGCGGAGACCCTTGCCGTGACGTTCGCAGGCGCCTCGGCGCATGCGTGGGCCACCACCGGTACCGTCCGGTGGTGGCTCGTCCGGCTATGCGGAACGATGCTGCTCCTGGCCATGACGGCGTGCGGCTCGGCGGCATCGCAGACGCGGCCGAGCAAGAGCCCGGCTCGCTCGTTCGCCGCCTCCCCACAGAGGACCGTGCGCGTGATGCCGCTGGGCGACTCGATCACCGCGGGGGTCAACGTCAAGGGCGGTTACCGCAGTGATCTGTGGCAGCTCATGTCCACGGGCGGGCAGAGCGTCGAGTTCGTCGGGTCATTGTCGGCCGGCCCGGTGCAGCTTCCCGAACGGCGGCACGAAGGGCATCCCGGCTGGGAGATCGGGCAGCTCGACGCTCACGTCGACGCCTGGCTGAGGAGTTACCGGCCCGATGTCGTCCTCCTTCACATCGGTACGAATGACGTCCTGCGCAACCGTGACGTGGAACACGCAGCGGACCGGCTCGCGGTGCTGATCGATCACATCACCGGGGCGCTGCCGAACGCCCAGGTGTACGTCGCGACGATCGCCCCGCTGGCGCGGGCCGGCCTGGACGCGCGAGCGGAGCGGTACAACACCGAGCTGGCGGACGTCGTCCGGACACGAGCCCTCCAGCGCAGACGCGTCTACCTGGTCGACATGCACGCGGCGTTGACGCGAAGAGACCTTGCGGCGGACGGCATCCATCCGACCAACGGCGGCTACTCGAAGATGGCGGCGTGCTGGTACGCCGCGCTGCGTTCGGCGCCGATGACACGCTGGGAGGCGGAGGCGGTCGGACGTACCTCGGTCAACGACGGCGAACGACTGACCGACCAGAGCGCGTCCGGGAGTGGCAAGGTCGGCTATCTCAACTACGCGGACAGCCATGTGGACTTCTCCATCCAGACGCCGACCACCGGATGGCATCGGATCTACGTGCGTGCGGCCAACGGGATGAAGGGCACCTGCACTCAGGCGCTTACCGTGAACGGGCGTCCCCAGGGCCGGGTCGACTATCCGAGTTACGGCTGGGACCACTGGACGATCACCGCGGTGAGCGCCTGGCTGACCGCCGGCCGCGACGTGCTGCGGTTCTCACACCTGACGTGCGCCGCCGAGATCGACTCGATCGACGTGTCGCCTGCCGTCCGCTGACGCCCTATCGGTGGGTAGCCGTCTCGGCGGGGCGATCGTCCGGCCGTTCGGAACGCGTGGCGTCGCCTTCCGCCGTCCGGCGGATCTGTTCGGCCGCCCTCTTGAGCGCTCTGCGGAATCGCCGCTGCACCGGGCGTTCGACCAGCCGGTGGACCAGGTAGGCCGACGTGAGGGTGGCCGCGACGGCGATGGCCAGCACCGCCCGCGGGTCCATCCTCCAGTCGAGCTGTTTGATCACTACCCGCGAGACCGTCTCGTGCAGCAGATACAGCGGATAGGTAAGCGCTCCGGCCAGGGTGAGGCGCTTCCACCGCAACCAGGACAGCCGGTGCGCCGCCACGAGCGCCATGACGACGAAGATGCCGGTAATGACTGCGGGAAAGACATACTCGTGCACGCCGGGCCATGCCTGCCACGGAAGGACTTTCCGCAGTGAGTAGTAGACCGCCAGCGCCCAACTGCAGGCGACGAACAGCCAGAGCACGATGTTCGAGCCGTACCGGTAGATGAGGAAGAAGGCCATTCCAGCGATGAAGTACGGCGCCCAGTCGGGGATCAGCACCGCCTTGAGGAGCGCCGAGTTCGCCTCTTCGGCGACGATCCCGGCGAGGAGCCAAACGGCCATGAACGCCACCGACCGACCGTACGTCACCCCCCACCAGACGAAGAGCGCGATGAGCAGATAGAAGTGGAGTTCGACCCAGAGCGTCCAGTACGGGACCTCAAGATCACCGGCGCCGATTCCCTCCTGGAACATCGTCAGGTTGGGCAGGAGACGCGTTCGCGTCCCCGGCGGTGTTCCCACCAGACCCGGGATCATGAATAGCGCGAAGGACAGGACGACACTGAACCAGTACGCGGGAAAGAGCCGGACCAGCCGCGAGATGGCGAATTCCCCCGGGGTCCTCCCCCACACGCTCATCAGGATGACGAAGCCGCTGATCACGAAGAACAGGTTCACGCCGAGATGACCGAAGCGCGCGGCCATCGACAGGCTCGGGAAAATGATCCTGGGATCGCCGTTCCACGACCCCTGGGGAACGCCGGTGAAATGGTGCAGCATGACCGCCACGGCGGCCACGAAACGCAGGAGGTCGAGTTCGCGGAGCCGTCCTCCCTGCCGCTTCGGCTCAGGGGCCGCCTCGGTGCTCTTGGGCACGACGCCGTTGTCGGAGCCCTCAGCACCCTGTGCGTCGTCCTTCGAGGAGGCGTTCGTCGATGGCATGGCGGGTCAGTCCGTCGCGGTCGCGAAGTAGGGACTGCAGACCTTTCCGGCCTTGGCGGTGAAGGCGACGACGTACGTGGCGGCGCCCACCGCCGCGTAGACCGGAATCCGGCGCATCGTCTTCTCCATGGGGCTCTATTCCGTTATCCGCACGATGGCCTGCTCGTTGTCGCGCGTGTAGCCCTCGTAGGTGAACCGCAGGCCGGTCCGCTCGACGTACTCCGTCCATGCGCGGTATTCGTGGTCCCGCCAGCCGGGGTAGCCGAAGAACTCGTCGAAGACGATGACGCTGCCGGGGCGCAGGCGCGGCCCGGCGTGGTGCAGGACGGTCCGTGCCGAGGAGTACAGGTCGGCGTCGACGTGCAGGAAGGCGACCGGCTCGGGGTGCTCCTCGAGGAAACCGGGGAGGGTGTCGTCGAACAGCCCGACGACGAGCTCGGCGCCGAGCACCTCCGGCGGCTCGTCGACGGCGAAAGTGCCGACGGGGAAGCCCTCCCGCCAGTCCTCCGGGAGTCCCTCGAAGGAGTCGAAGCCGAAGACGTTCTTGCCGTCGCGGGCGGCGGTGATGGTCCGCAGCGTACGGCCGGAGAAGACGCCGAACTCCAGGGCCATGCCCTCCTGGCCCTCGGCGAGGGACAGGGCGTGCTCGAGCGTCGCCTGCGGGTCGGCGAACGCCGGGGCGTCGGGCATGATCTCTTCGATCAGCGTGGCCGTCTCGGTGGCAGCGGCCTTCTCCTCCTTGAGCGTGGCGGCGGCCAGCTTCGCCTCCTCGCGGCCGCGCTGGCGCCGTGCGGCGTCGAGGGGACTGTCCGGCGGGGCGAGGAAGTCGACGGCGTCGGCGATGTCGCCCTCGAACGCGACCCGGCCCTCCCGCAGGACGACGCCCCGTCCGCAGACCTTCTCCAGGGTGCCCATGTCGTGGGAGACGATGACGAGCGTGCGTCCCTCGTCGTGGAGTTCCTCGATGCGGTCGAGGCACTTCTTCTGGAAGGGCGGGTCACCGACGGCCAGGACCTCGTCGACGAGGAAGATGTCCGGGTCGGTGTGGACGGCGACGGCGAAGCCGAGCCGCATGAACATCCCGGAGGAGTAGAACTTCACCTGGGTGTCGAGGAACTTCTCGATCTCGGAGAACGCGACGATCTCGTCGTACTTCGCCTCGGTCTCCGCCTTGCTCATCCCGAGGATCGCGGCGTTGAGGAAGATGTTCTCCCGGCCGGTCAGGTCCGGGTGCAGGCCCGCACCGACCTCGATCAGGCCCGCGACCCTGCCGCGGACGCCGACCGAGCCGCCGTCGGGCTGCATGACGCCGGAGATCAGCTTGAGGAGGGTGCTCTTGCCCGATCCGTTGAGGCCCATGAGGGCGAGCGACTCGCCCTGCTCGACGGTCACGGACACCTCGTCGAGCGCCGTGAACCGCTCGGACAGGCTCTGGCGCCGCGCGGCGCGCACGGTCATCTCCTTGATGGAGTGCGCGTGGCGCAGCGTGAAGCGCTTGGTCACACCGTCGACGACGATTGATTCCATCTCTAGAGCTCCTGGGCGAACCGCCGCTGAAGGCGGAAGAAGACCATCTGCGCGAGCCCGAGCAGCACGACGGCGGCCAGCAGGCTCGCCAGCCCCCGTACGGTCAGGTGGTCGGGGAACGCGTGCCTGCCGTCGGGGAACGTCGGGGTGCCGTCCGGCAGCTCGGCCTTGTGCGGATTGGCGGGCCACCAGAACGCCCGCTGGAACAGCAGCGTCGCCGTCGCGAGGGGGTTGGCGAGGTAGATCTGCAGGCCGAGGCCGTTCCCGGTGGCCTCCTGCACGGCCGTCCACGGGTAGATCATCGGGACGGTCCACGGGATGACGATGTTGAGGATGTCGACGACCTGCCCGAAGTCACGGAAGAACACGTTGATCGCGGCGAACAGCAGGCCGAACGCCAGTCCGAGAACGGCGACGATCGCGAAGCCGAGCGCCATCGACCCGAAACCGAGCGCGGAGGGCGTCCATCCCCCGACCAGTGCGCCGATCCACAGGATGGCCAGCCCGGGCAGCATGTGCACCGCCGACACCAGAGCGGACGAGGCCGGGAACATCTCGCGGGGCAGATAGATCTTCTGGACGAGCGGCGCGTTCCCGATGACGGACCAGGTGCTGGTGATCAGCGTCTCGGTGAAGAAGCTGATCACCACCATGCCGGAGAACAGGAACACCGGGTAGCCGGGGATCGCCTTACTCATCTTGAGGAAGACGCCGACGACGAAGAAGTAGACCGCGAAGCTGACGGCGGGGCGGACGTACGACCAGCCGAGACCGAGCAGGGACCCCTGGTAGCGGCTGCGCAGCTCCCGGCGGACGAGCAGACGCAGCAGGTAACGCCGCCGGGCCACCTCCAGCAGGCCGCCGCCGCGGCCGGGGGCGGTCAGCGGCGGTACCGTCACCGCTCCTCCGGGGCCGAGGTGTCGCGGCTCCCGCGGGCGGGGGGCTCTCCGCCCGCGCCCCCGCGCTTCTCACCGGCCGCCGCCTCGCCGGGCGCACGCCCCTGCTCGCCGCCCGGGTCTCCGACCTTCCCCGAGACCGTGTTCCGCGCCGGCGGGGTCGCGGCGTCGAACGTCTCGCGCCAGCGTTCCGGGGAGGTGATGTCGGGCAGGGCCGTCCGGTAGGCGCGGCTCAGCTTCGACCAGTCCTTCACGAGCCGCGCGTGCAGGGCGGCGTTGCGCTGCAGGATGGAGCGCAGGCGGGCCGGGTCGCGCTGGTACCAGGACACCTTGGTGCCGTCGGCGGCCGAGACGAGGGCGCTGTCGAACCGGGACAGCAGCCACCACGACTGGTCGACGTGCGGGACGGTGACCTCCGGATGCGTCCGGTGGAACGAGCCGACGGGACGCAACTGTCGTGCCATCCCGGTGAGCGCCGTCCTGATCATCTCCTTGCGGTTGCCCGGCGGCACGGGCTCGCGTCCCTTCTTCGGCGGCTTGCGGCGCCGGACCCGCGGGAAGTCGTCGATGTCCGGCCGGGCCTCGGCGTCGGGGTAGGCGGCGCGCAGTCTCCGCAGTTCGGCCATCTTGGTGGTGATCGAGCCGTGCAATCCGGCAGGGCCCTTCAGGACGTCCTCGATGCCCAGCAGCATCAGCTCGGCGGTGGAGTACTGCATCGCCAGCGCGTGCTTGGTCACCATGATCAGGCTTTCCTTGAGCATGTTGCCGCCCCGGTCGTACGGGGAGTGCAACAGCGCGCTGACGATGCGGTTCCGCTCCTGGAAGTAGGCCTGCCAGTCGAGGTCGTTGTCCTTGGAATGCCAGGGCACGTGCCAGACGGCGGCACCGGGCAGCGGGACTGTGGGGATGCCCGCCTCCTTGGCCCGGACGCCGTACTCGATGTCGTCCCACTTGATGAAGAACGGCAGTGACAGGCCGATCTTGCGGAGGACGTCGACCGGGATGAGGCACATCCACCAGCCGTTGAAGTCCGCGTCGATCCGGCGGTGCAGCCACGGCGTCTCGCGGAGGCTGTGCCCCTCGCGGGCGAGGTCGTGCCAGTAGAACGTGTGCGCCGCGGGCACCATCCACCAGCGGTAGCGGGCGACGTTCTCGCCGTGGGCGTGCAGGACCGAACGGTTGAACAGGTCGAACATGTGCCCGCCGACGACCGTCGGCGTGCGGGCGAGGTCGGCGAAGGTGACGGCCCGCAGGATGCCCTCGGGCTCGACGACCACGTCGTCGTCGAGGAGCAGCACGTAGCCACTGCGCCCGGCGTCGAGGGTCTCGGCCATGGCTCGCGAGAAACCGCCCGAGCCGCCGATGTTGGCCTGGTCGATGACGCGCAGCTTCTCGCCGAGGGCCTCGGCGGCGGCCGGGAAGTCCGGGTGGTCCACGACCCGCTTGGTCCCCTGGTCGACGACGAAGATCTCGTCGACCACCTCGAGCACGTCGGTCGCCTCGCCGAGGGCGAGCAGCTGTTCGACGCAGAACTTGGGCCGGTTGAACGTCGTGATGCCGATGCTGGTACTGCCCTGGGGCCGGTCGCTGTCGGCGCACCATTCGGCGCGTTCGAGGACGGCGTTGCGGTCACCGGCGATGATGTCGAACCAGTACCAGCCGCCATCGATGAACGGCTCGAGCGGCAACTCCACATCGCGCTCGACGGCGACATCGGAGTCGACGTGCAGCTGGGTCACGCGCTGGGTGAAGCCCTTGCCCGTGGACCGATAGACGATGACGATGGCCTCGCCGCGCATCCTGAGCCGCAGCCGTACGTCGCCGACGGTGCTCCAGCGGCGCCAGTAGCTCGCCGGGAAGGCGTTGAAGTAGGTACAGAACGACACCCGACGGCCCAGGGGAACGACGAGGCTGCGCCGGCCGACGATGCGGACGCCGCGCCGGGTCGCGAGGACGGCGTCCCCCGACGAGTCACCGGCCAGGTCCTCGGCGGCTGCCGTCTCCTGGGCGACCGCCTCCTCGCCCCGGACGATCCGCCCGTCGACGTACAGCTTGAGCACGTCGAGGTCGCGGTCGACGGGCAGCACGAGGCGCTGCAGGACCCTCATTCCGTTCCTCCGGTGAAATGCGGCCGCAGCCGGTTCTCGTACATGGTCAGCGCGGACGCGATCGCCATGTGCATGTCCAAGTACTTGTACGTGCCGAGGCGGCCGCCGAACAGCACGCCCTGCTCCGCGCGGGCGAGTTCGCGGTAGCGGTGCAGCCGCGCACGGTCGGCGGGCGTGTCGATCGGGTAGTACGGCTCGTCCCCGGGCCCGGAGAAGCGAGAATACTCACGCATGATCACGGTTCGGTCACCCGGATAGTCCCGTTCCGGGTGGAAATGTCGGAACTCGTGGATCCGGGTGTACGGGACATCCTCGTCGGCGTAGTTCATCACCGGCGTGCCCTGGAAGTCGCCGGTCGGCAGGACCTCCAGCTCGAAGTCGAGGGTGCGCCAGCCCAACTCGCCCTCGCTGTGGCCGAAGTAGCGGTCGATCGGGCCGGTGTAGACGACCGGGACGTTGCCGACGGCGTCCAGGTCGAAGAAGTCGGCGCCGAGCCGGACCTCGATCCTCGGATGGTCGGCCATGCGCTCCAGCCAGGCGGCGTAGCCGTCCACCGGCAGGCCCTCGTACCGGTCGGCGAAGTAGCGGTCGTCGAAGGTGTAGCGCACCGGCAGCCGGGTGATGATCTCCGCGGGGAGCTCTCGGGGGTCGGTCTGCCACTGCTTGGCGGTGTAGCCCCGGATGAACGCCTCGTACAGCGGCCGCCCGACCAGCGAGATCGCCTTCTCCTCCAGGTTGGCCGGGTCGGTGATCTCCGCGGCCTGCCCGGCGATCAGCGCGCGGGCCTCGTCCGGGGACATGGCCCGGCCGAAGTACTCGCAGATCGTGCCGAGGTTGATCGGCATCGGGTACACGCGGTTCTTGAAGATCGTGAAGACGCGGTGCCGGTAGTCGGTGAAGGCGGTGAACCGGTTGACGTACTCCCAGACCCGCTCGTTGGAGGTGTGGAACAGGTGCGCGCCGTAGCGGTGGACCTCGATGCCGGTCGACGGTTCGGCCGCGCTGTGGGCGTTCCCGCCGATGTGGTCGCGGCGCTCGACGATCAGCACCCGGAGGCCGAGCTCGCGGGCGCAGCGCTCGGCGACGGTCAGCCCGAACAGGCCGGCGCCGGCGACGACCAGGTCAGCGTTCACTCGTCTCCTCGACCGGCACGGCGGCCGCCCGGCGCGCGCCACGGGGCGCGACGAACCGGCGGTACAGGGGCCGGCGGATCCAGGCCGGCGTCAGCCGGTACCCGCCGCGGACGCTCACGTTGCGCAGGTACTGGGCCGGGGTGGTGAAGCCGCTGCGCCGAAGCTCACGTTGCAGGCGCAGCTCGGCGCGCAGCAGCACCAGGCCGCCGCGGCGCTCGTAGGCGCCCTCGCCCACGCGGTAGTACACGAGCGGCTCGGGCAGGTTGACGACCGTGGCGCCGCTAGCGATCATGCGGGCGAACAGCCAGTAGTCCTCCATCAGCGGCATGTCGCCGTAGCCGCCGGCGGCCAGGACGGCGGTGCGCCGGTACACGATCGTCGGGTGGTTGAACGGGTCGTGCAGCCGCGCGTACCGGGCGATGCGCTCCGGTTCGGAGACCGGCGTGCGGCTCCCCACGATGTCGTCCCTCTCCGTCCCGAACTCCAGCATTCCCGTGCCGACCAGGTCGGCGCCCCGCTCGATCACCGGCAGCTGGACGGCGAACCGGTGCGGCATGGCGATGTCGTCGGCGTCCATGCGGGCCACGACGTCGTACCGGCTGGCCGCCAGCCCGGCGTCGAGGGCCGGTCCCAGGCCGCCGTTGTGCTCCAGCGGCAGGAATGTCACCGGCACAGGGCTGTCCTTCGTGAGTTCGGCCAGGCATCCGGCCAGCTCGGCCGAGACCGGTCCGTCCTGCACGAGGATGACCTGGTCGGGTCGGCGCGTCTGGGCGTCCACCGCGCTGCGGAAGGCCTCCCGCACGTGGTCCGCCCGGTCCCCGCCGTAGACGGTGAGGAGGAGCGCGAAGGGTTCAGCCATGCGTCCGTCCTGTTTGCCACCCCCGTGGCTTCGCCCCACCACCCCCCGGTACGGAGGGGGAAGCGATGAGGCCAGTGGGGCGAAATGCATCTTATGCTACTTTTGCGGGCTTCATGCGCGCGTCTTACTCCCACCGACTCGGCGATAACGTGAGGTGTCAGCTGAAAGACGCCCAAATCGCCGCCGTGGTTGTCACGCACGACCGGCGCGATCTTCTGACCGAGGCGCTGACCGCCCTCCTCTACGGCCAGACACGGCCGCCCGACACGATCGTGGTCGTCGACAACGCCTCCTCCGACGGAACCCCCCACCTGGTCCGTGAACGCTTCCCGGCCGTCCGTCTGCTGGAACTCCCCCGCAACACCGGCGGGGCGGGTGGGTTCGCCGCGGGCATCGCCCACGCCCTCGACCTGGGCGCGGACGCGCTGTGGCTGATGGACGACGACACGGTGCCCGAGCCGCATGCCCTGGCCGCCCTGCTGGCGGCGCGCGACCGGGGACGGGACGAGCGCGGGCGGCCGCCCGCGCTCGTCGCCAGCCGAGTCGTCTGGACCGACGGCCGCGACCACCCGATGAACACCCCCCGTTCCCGGCCGTCGGCCGTCCCCGGGTGCGCCCGGATCCGCTCGGCGTCGTTCGTGTCGGTGCTGGTCGACGCCGAGGCCGTACGGGAACGAGGGCTGCCGATCGCCGACTACTTCCTGTGGAACGACGACTTCGAGTTCACGCTGCGGCTGCTTCGGGGGCGCGCCGGCCTCCTGTGCCGGGACAGCGTCGTCGTGCACCGGACCGCCTCCCCCGCCTTCGACCCGGGGCGGCGGTTCTTCTACGAGGTGCGCAACAAGGTGTGGCTGTTCACCCGCAGCCGCTGTCTCCGCCCCGGCGAACGCCTGCTCTACGCCGGCGCGACGGCGCGCCGCTGGGCCCGTACGCTCGCCGGCTCGGCCGACCGGGCGGCCCTGCTGCGCGCGCTGGGCCGGGGACTCTGGGCGGGCCTGCGCTCCGGTCCCCGGCCCAACGAGGCCGTGCTCACTTACAGGGGTTCTGCGTCGCGTTGATCTCCCCGTCGACCTTGGGGATGTCCGGGGACTTCACCTGCACGCCCTCGGGACCGGCCACCAGCGAGACGGTGCCCGGCGCGACGGACTTGTCGGCGGCGATGACGACGCCCGGGACGGCGACCGCGAGGGCGTCGGCGAAGCGCTCGGCGCCCGTCCCGTAGAGGATCCTGGTCTGCCGCTGCGCGGGGCCCTTCGCCGCCGTGACGTGGAAGCCCTGGGCCTTCAGGTCCTTCACGGCCTTCTTCGGCGCGTTCACCGCGGTGACCCTGACCTCGTCCGGCTTCGGCGCCGCCGGCTTGGACGGCTCCGGCTTGGGCGCGGGCAGGTCGTCGTCCTTGCGGATGGCCTCGAACAGCGGGCCGGCCTGGGACATGTCCCACTGGACCCGGTTGGGGTCCTTGGGGTACGTCTGCGTCGGCACGGTGACGAACCGGACGGTGCCCGCGCTCATCCCCTTCAGGCTCGTCGCGAGCTTCTTCATCGCGGACACGCTGAACTCGTCGTCGGTGGCGATCGACTTGGTCACGGCGTTCAGGAACTTGTAGGCGCGGGTCGGGTCGGTCAGCATGTCCTGGCTCGTGGCCTTCTTGACCACGGAGGCCATGAACTTCTGCTGCCGCTGGATGCGCTCCAGGTCCGAGCCGTCGCCGAGGCCGTAGCGGGTGCGGACGTACCCCAGCGCGTCGTTCCCCTTGACGACCTGGCGGCCCGCCTTCAGGGACAGGTTTGCGCGCGGGTCGTTGACCGCCTGCGGCACGCAGATCTCCACGCCGCCCAGCGCGTCGACGACCCGCTTGAACCCGGCGAAGTCGATCTTGACGTAGTGGTCGATGTGGATGTCCGTGTTCGACTCGATCATCTTCCAGGTGCACGTCGCCCCGGCGTAGGCGAACGCCGCGTTGAGCATGCCGAAGAAGGCGGGGACCGTACCGCCGCGCTTCTTCCTGCACTCCGGCACGTGGACCATGGAGTCGCGGGGGAAGCTGACCGCGACCGCGCGGTCCCGGTTCGGGGACAGGTGCAGCAGGATCGTCGTGTCCGAACGCTCCCCGCTGATGTCCGGCGACCAGTACTGCTTGTTCTCCCCGTCCCGGGAGTCGGAGCCGAGCAGCAGGATGTTCATCGACTTGTTCAGCTTCGCCGGGCGGCTGGTGCCCAGCTGCTGCTGGTCGACGTGCTCCTTGTGGATGTTGCCCTGCAGCTTCTCGTACAGGCCGAACGCCGTGCCGCCCGCCACGACGAGCGCCACCGCGACCCCGGCGGCGACCCAGCGCACGGTGCGCCGGCCGCGGCGGCGCGCGGCCTCCGGCGCGGGCGTGCCCTCGGCCGACCCCGGAGAGCCCCCCGGCGCGGACGCGTCCTCGACCGGCCCCGGGGAGTCCCCCGGCGCGGGCGCGTCCTCACCGCCGGCCTCACCGGCCTGTTCTTCCTTCTCGCCCCGTCGCGTCTCCGGGGCCGGCGCGTCGTCCGCCGGGCCGTCGGAGTCCGGCGCCTTCGGCGACGCGTTCTCCGGCGTCACGTCGTCAGCGTCGTTGTCGGCCATTCCACCTCATCGATCGGTCGCGCGGGCGTGCCGCGCGAGTCTCTGCCCCCTTAGACGCACGCCGAAGTGCATCGGATGACAATCACGGCTTTTAACCCACCAAGTCAACTATCGACGCGACGTTTCCCGCGTCCACCCGTCTACCAGGGCGTTTACCGCGAATCGCCACAGGCGTAGACTTTGATCATCAACAAGACGCCGCGGGGACGGGGTCTTGCCACCGCCCGGGGCGCCAAGCGAGGCACATCCGCTTGGGGGGATCAGTCGTGGCTGACAACAATCGAGGCGTCGTCTACGCCGGACCGGGCCGGGTCACGGTAGAGGACCTGGGTTTCCCGACGCTCGTCCTGGAAGAGCAGAACAACCGCAGGCTCCAGCACGGAGCCATCCTCAAGGTACTGGCCACCAACATCTGCGGCTCCGACCAGCACATGGTGCGCGGCCGCACCACCGCTCCGGCCGGGCTCACCCTTGGCCACGAGATCACCGGCGAGGTGATCGAGACCGGCGATGACGTCGAGTTCGTCAAGGTGGGCGACATCGTCAGCGTGCCGTTCAACATCGCCTGCGGCCGCTGCCGCAACTGCAAGGAGGGCCATACCGGCGTCTGTGAGAACGTCAACCCCGCTCGGGCCGGCGCGGCGTACGGCTACGTCGACATGGGCGGCTGGCACGGCGGCCAGGCGAAGTACGTCGGCGTTCCGTACGCCGACTGGAACCTGCTGAAGATCCCGGCGGACCGGGACACCACGATGGCCAAGCTGCTGGACCTGGCCATGCTGTCGGACATCTTCCCCACCGGCTACCACGGCGCGTACACGGCCGGCGTCACCACCGGATCGTCGGTGTACGTCGCCGGCGCGGGCCCGGTCGGGCTGGCCTGCGCCACGTCCTGCTTCCTGCTGGGCGCCGCCGTCGTGATCGTCGGGGACATGAACAAGGACCGGCTCGCCCAGGCGAGCAGCTTCGGCTGCGAGATCGTCGACCTGTCGGCCCACGGCGACCTGGCCGAGGAGATCGAGCACGTGCTCGGCGTGCCGGAGGTCGACGCCGCGGTCGACTGCGTCGGCTTCGAAGCGCGCGGCCACGGGCCGGAGGGCTCGACCAGCGAACAGCCCGCCACGGTCCTGAACTCCCTCATGGAGATCACCCGTGCCGCCGGCCGGCTCGGCATCCCGGGACTGTACGTCACCGGCGACCCGGGAGCGGCCGACGAGAAGGCCAAGGAAGGCACCCTCGGGATCCGCGTCGGCCTGGGCTGGGCCAAGTCGCACGTCTTCACGACGGGCCAGTGCCCGGTCATGCGGTACAACCGGCAGCTGATGATGGCGATCCTGCACGACCGCGTGCAGATCGCACGCAACGTCAACGCCACCGTCATCCCGCTGGACCAGGCGCCACGCGGCTACGAGGAGTTCGACAAGGGAGCGGCCCACAAGTACGTCCTCGACCCGCACGGCGAGCTGGCGGGAAGCCGCTTCTAGTTCTAGGCGCGCTCGCGCGCGGGTGTGGTCAGCGCGGCGCCGACACGCTCCTCCACTGCCTCGTGCCGGGGGAACAGCACCAGCGCCGCGCCGGCCAGGACGAACGCCCCGATCCGCAGGGCGAGCAGCAGGCGGTCGGACGGCCACGGCTCCTTGTAGAGCAGCACGCCGAGGATCACCAGCTGGGTCTTGGCGGTCACGGTCAGCACGGACACGACGATCGACATGCGGCAGCGCTGCAGGCCGATCTGCAGCTGCGCCAGGCCGAGCGCCGCCATTCCGACCGCGACGTACGGGTACGGCGAGCCGTAGGTCGCGGCCGCGAGCCCGTGCGCGTTGTAGACGGCGGCCACGCCCTTGAGCGAGAGTTCGGAGACGCCGAGGCTGACGCCGCACCCGATGCCGTACGCGATGCCGGCCAGGGGCCGTGCGTGCCGGCCGAACGTGCGGATGTCACCGCCGACGAGGACGGCCACGCCCACCAGGACGCCGGGGACGACGACGGCGGCCAGGACCGGCGCCCCGGCGACGCTGCTGGTCATCACCTCGTGCCGGCCGTTCGACGCCCCGACCATCACGGTCGCCAGGCCGAACAGGCCGACGCAGGCCCACTCCCGGCCGGTGAGCCGCTCGCCGAAGAAGACGCCGGCGTAGAACAGGACGAAGAGGAGGCTGGCGGCGAAGATCGGCTGGGCGAGGCTCAGCGGGAGCATCGTCAGCGCCTTGACCTGGGTGGCCACACCGGCGAGCACGATCATCAGGCCGGAGAGCCACAGCCAGTCCGTGTAGGTGTACTGGATGAGGCGGAGGGGCCGGGTGCCGCGGAGTTCGGGCATGCGGCCCGCGGCCACCCGGAAGACGATGAAGCCCAGGTAGTAGATGATGGTCGCCATCAGCGCCAGGATGGCGCCTCTGACGTCTGATCCGCCCATACACCGAGCCTTTCGTCCCGCTTCATGACATTCGTCCATCGCTCCGAGTGCCACGACTGTCGCGGATAGCGATCATCGCGTCAAGCCATAGTCGCCGATATACGGGGATCTTGTGCTCCGTTTCGACCAATACCGAGTCAAGTCCAGTCAAGGGCGGCGCGGCGTCTCCAGTACTCGTCGGGTGGCGTCGCGAGCCCGCCCAGCACGGCAAGGTCGTCCTCGCTCAGCACGGCGCTCACCGCCGCGAGGTTGGACGCCAGCTGTCCGGCGTCGACCGCGCCGCTCAGCACCGTGCCCGCCCAGGGCCGGGCGAGCACGGCCGCCAGCGCGACCGCGTCCGGCCCGACCCCGTACGGCGCCGCGAGGTCCCGCAGCACCGCGGGCGGCTCGACCGCCAGCCGGCCGTTGGCCAGCCCCTCCTTGACCAGGACGTGGAGGCCGCGGGCATGGGCCTCGGCGAGCGCGTCACCCGCCGAGGGCTCCAGGACGTTCCAGGTCGACTGCACCACCGTGAACACCGGCCGCCCGTCCACCTCCAGGTCGAGCGCGCGCCGGATGGTCTCGGCCTGGGCCGGGCCGGACGTGGAGAAGCCGACCCGCACGCCCTCGGCGGCCAGACCGGCGAGCGCCCGCACCAGCCCCTCGTCGGTGAACAGCGGGCCGTACGCCATGAGGGAGTGCACCTGGTACACCGCCAGGCGGTCGCCGAGCAGCCGCTGGGTCTGCGCCAACTGCTCCCGGAACCTCGGCAGAGAGTGCTCCTTGACCTCGTGCACGTCCGCGTCCACGCGCCACTCGCCGACGTAGGCGTATCCCCACTTGCTGGAGACGGTGACGTCGCGGTGCCCGCGGTCGTCCAGCCATCCGGCCAGGAACTCCTCGGCCAGACCGTACGAGCGGGCCGCGTCGACCCAGCGGATCCCCTCGGCGTACGCCGCGTCCAGCACCCGCCAGGCGGCCGCCCGCATCGCCTCGACCGTCCGCTCGGCGGGCAGCGCGCCGTCACGGCCGAGGTTGATGTACGCCGGCCGCCCGAGCGCGGCCAGGCCCAGCCCGATCCTCCCGATCACCGTCATGCCCCCCACGGTGCCACGAGGCCGCCGGCCCCGTGACGGCCGGTATCCGGCGAGGCGGCCCGGGAGCCGGTGCCCCCGGCTGAAGCATTGGCCTCCGGGCCGCAGCGCCGCGGAAACCGGGTCGCGGGCGAGGACCGACCGGCCGCCGTCGACCGGCACGGTCACGCCGTCGATGAACGCCGCGTCGCCGGACAGGAGGCGGACGACGTTTTCGCCCGTGCGGGCGGCATCCGTCACACTGATGCTTCACGAACGCGAGGACGGAGGTGGGCGGGTGGCCGCGAGAACCCAGGTGAAGGGGCTCCGCGGTTGGCTGGACGGACCGCCCGGCGCCTCCCGCGCCGTCCTCGAACGCCGGACGCGATGGCTCCTCATCGTGGCGGTCGGCGGTGCCAACCTCGCCGGCGCGCTGTTCGTCGTGATCTTCTCGACGTTCGTGATGCCGGACCCGCCGGGGATCGCCGACCCCGCCCACGTCCGGCTGGTCAACCTGATCGTCTTCTGCGCCTATCTGGGGCTCGGCGCGCCGATCGGCGTGGTCTGGGGGATGTGGCTGTTCCGCCCGGTGCGCACGCTCGCCGGCCACGAGCACGATCCCAGCGAGAAGGAACGCCGTGCCGTGCTGCGCGGGCCCCTGCGGCTGATGGCGATGCAGGGCACGCTGTGGGGCTTGGGCGCGGCCGGCTGGGCCGTCATCGACGTCTCGTACTCCGGGCTGCTCGCCCTGAAGGTCAGCATGATCACCGTGCTCGGCGGAGTCACCACCTGCGCGATCGTCTACCTGCTCACCGAGCGCCTGCTGCGGCCCATCGCGGCCGTCGTGATGGCGACGGGCCCGGCGGCGTACGACGGATGGTTCGGCATCACGCCGCGCGCCATGCTCGCGTGGGCGCTCGGCAGCGCGGTGCCGCTCCTCGGCCTCATCTCCGCCGCGGTGGCGGCGCTGGTCGTCGACGGCATGTCCCCCACCCAGCTGGCCGTCACCATCCTGGCGCTCGGCGGGGTGGCCCTGTTCGTGGGGTTCCAGGTGACCTACATCGCCACCCGCGCGATCGCCGACCCGGTCCGGTCCGTACGGGAGGGGCTCGCGCGGGTCGAGCGCGGCGACCTGCGGGCGTCGGTCCCGGTCTATGACGCCAGCGAGCTCGGCCGATTGCAGGCCGGGTTCAACCACATGGCGGCGGGGCTGCGGGAGAACGAACGGCTGCGCGACCTGTTCGGCCGGCACGTGGGCGAGGACGTCGCCCGGCACGCGCTGGAGCACGGCGTCGTGCTGGGCGGTGAGACCTGCGAGGCCGCCGTCCTCTTCGTCGATCTCAAGGGCTCGACGCACCTGGCCGCGACCAAGCCGCCCGGCGAGGTCGTCGCGCTGCTCAACGCGTACTTCGGAATCGTCGTCGAGGTGGTCTCCCGGCACGGCGGCCTGATCAACAAGTTCCAGGGCGACGCCGCCCTGGCGATCTTCGGTGCGCCCGAGCCGCTCGACGACCCGGCGGGCCAGGCGCTGGCCGCCGCCCGTGAGCTGTCCCGGCGCCTGCGCGCGGAACTCCCCCAGCTGATCGCCGGAATCGGTGTGTCGGCCGGTCAGGTCGTCGCCGGGCACATCGGCGCGGAGCAGCGCCTGGAGTACACCGTGATCGGGGACCCGGTCAACGAGGCCGCACGGCTCAGCGACCTCGCCAAGACGGCGCCCGACCTGCTGCTCGCCTCGGCCACGGTGGTCTCGGCCGCCGACCCGGCCGAGGCTGCGCACTGGCGGCTCGGCAGCGCCGTGACGCTTCGCGGCCGCACCAGCCGGACGCGTCTCGCCGCGCCGTTCCGCCGGCCGCCGCCCACCGGCATCGACCGGGTGATCAACCGCATCCGCCGCTGACGAGCGCGCGATCGTCCGTGCCGGCAGACCTCCCGGGGCACGCGTCGCCCGTCCGGTCACCGGGGCGACAGCGGCGGATCACACTCCGGGCGCATCCCGGCTGCGCAACGGTCATGGCGATGAGGGATATTGGGGCGCATGAGCGAGCGTAAGCCGATCGACTGCTGGTTGACGGACATGGACGGGGTGCTGGTGCACGAGGGCCAGCCCGTGCCTGGGGCCGAGGATTTCCTCGGCCGGTTGAAACAGGCCGGCAAGCCGTTCCTGGTGCTCACCAACAACTCGATCTACACGCCGAGGGACCTGCACATGCGGCTGCGGGCGGCCGGGCTCGACATACCGATCGAGTCGATCTACACGTCCGCGCTGGCCACCGCGCAGTTCCTCGACAACCAGCGCCCGCACGGCTCGGCGTACGTCCTGGGCGAGGCCGGGCTGACGACCGCCCTGCACGAGATCGGGTACATCCTGACCGACCTCGACCCCGACTACGTCGTCCTGGGCGAGACCCGGACCTACAGCTTCACCGCGATCACCCGGGCGATCCGCCTCATCAACAACGGGGCGCGGTTCATCGCCACCAACCCCGACCCGATCGGCCCGTCCATCGAGGGCGCGCTGCCGGCCACCGGCTCGGTGGCCGCGCTGATCACCAAGGCCACCGGCGTGGACCCGTACTTCGTCGGCAAGCCGAACCCCCTGATGATGCGCAACGCCCTCAACACCGTCGGCGGGCACAGCGAGAGCACCGCGATGATCGGCGACCGCATGGACACCGACGTGGTGTCCGGCATGGAGGCCGGTCTCTACACGATCCTGGTGCTGACCGGAGTGACCACCGAGGCCGAGATCGAGCGCTATCCGTTCCGGCCGCAGCGGGTGGCCGCCTCCATCGCCGACCTGGTCGACATGGTGGACCTGCCGGACCTGGCGGAGGGCTGACCGGGGTCGTCGGAACGCAGGCCGGCGGTGGCCCAGGTCCGCCCGTCGAGCTCGATGCCGTACGCCTCGTACCCCGGAAGGGCGTCGATCCAGTCGCGGGCGTCCTCCCCCATGACGAACGCGGCGGTCGCGTAGGCGTCGGCGAGGGTGAGGCTCGGCCCGACGACGGTGACGCCGGCGAGGCCGTCCGCCGGCCGGCCGGTGCGCGGGTCGATGATGTGCGCTCCGCGTTCGGCGGTCCCGGAGGTCGCCACGGCCATGTCGCGCCCGGCGACGACGGTGGCAACCGTGCCGGGACGCAGGGGATGGGCGATTCCCACGCGCCAGGGGCGGCCCGGCTCGGGGCCGCCGGCCAGCTGGATGTCGCCGCCCCCGTTGACGTGGTGGTTCAGGGAGCCGGCGGCTCGGAGCATCCCGCCGGCCCGTTCGATCGCCCAGCCCTTGACCACGCCGGACGGGTCGAGTGTCCCGTCCGCGTAGGCGCTGAAGCAGCCGCGGGTGGCGTCGCCGAGCCGCTCGCACAGGGCGAGGACCTCTCCCACCTCCGGCGCGCAGTCGCCGACGTCCACCTCGCCGCGCGCGAGCCGGCTGACGTCGCTGTCCGGCCGGTACGTCGAGAAGGTGGCGTCGACCCAGTGCAGCCAGGCGATGACCTCGTCCAGCACGCCGGCCCGGGGATACGGTTCACGCAGGTCGAAGGAGAAGACCGTCCCCATGCAGGGCTCGGCGTGCCGCTGCGCCGTCACTTGCCCGCCTTGTCGAGCGCGCTCTGCAGCGACTGGATGTATCCCTCACTGGTGTAGGTCGC
Organism: Actinoallomurus purpureus; assembly: GCF_024055795.1. Lineage (GTDB taxonomy): Bacteria > Actinomycetota > Actinomycetes > Streptosporangiales > Streptosporangiaceae > Actinoallomurus > Actinoallomurus purpureus. The sequence goes on from NZ_JAMXMY010000023.1 coordinate 122,499, forward strand.
GCCGGAGACCGTGTCGATCTGCGCGCTCTGCGCGGACAGCGTCTCCTGGTTCAGCTGTGGTACGGCGAAGGTGTTGATCTCCCGGTCCCGGGGATTCCCGTCCGGCACCTGGACCGTCTCGACCTTGGTGATCTTGCCGCTCTTCAGCGTGACCCGCACCTGGACCGGTCCCCACCGGGTGTCGATGGTGCTCCCGGTCACGGTCCGGGTCGTGGACGTGGCGGTCTTGCCGGTACCGGTCGTACCGGCGCTCGGCGCCGGGGCGGCCGAGTCGCCGCCCGAACCCGTCGTTCCGGTACCCGCGGCGGTGCCGCTGCTGGACGCCGAGTGCGTCTTGAAGCTCAGCAGCAGGACCAGCCCTGCGACGGTACCGACGATGGCGAGGATGGCCCTCTTCATCAGATGCTCTCTTTCTCAGAACTCGAATGACTCGTCGTGGACGCGGCGGCGGGGCACGCCCGCCTGACGCAGGGCCGCCTTGGCGGCCCGCACCATGCCCTCCGGTCCGCAGACGTAGACGTCGTGGGTGCTCAGGTCCGGCAGGATCCTCGTGAGGACCGCCGGGGACAGCGGGTCTCCGCCGAGGTCCCGGCGCGAGCCGACGAGGTAGTGCAGCGCCGCGCCCCGGGCCGCCGCGATCCGGCCGAGCTCCTCCTGGAAGACGACGTCGGACCAGTCGGTCGCCCGGTACACCAGGGTCAGGTCGCCGGGAGCGGCCGGGAGGGTCTCGAACAGCGCGCGGACCGGGGTGATGCCGACCCCGCCGGCCAGCAGCAGCACCTTCCGCTGCCGGCGCCGCCCCTCGGTGAACGCACCGTACGGGCCCTCGGCGAAGACGCGGGTGCCGGGCCGCAGCCGGGACAGCGCGCCACTGTGCTCACCGAAGGTCTTGACCGTGATGCGGAGCATGTCCGGCCGAGGCGGCGCCGACAGCGAGTACGGGTTGGAGGCCCACCACAGGTCACGGGTGAGGAACCGCCAGCGGAAGAACTGGCCCGCCTCGGCGCGCAACTCGTCCAGGTGCCGTCCCTGGACCCACACCGACACGACGCCGGGAGCCTCCCGGTACACGCCCTCGACGCGCATCCGGTACCGGAGGGCGCCGCGCACCGGCATCACGCACCGGTACCAGACGAGCAGGGCGCCGACCGTGATGTACAACGCGGCCCACAGGGCGCGGGCAGGCAGGCTGGTCATGAAGTCCGCGCCGGTCGCGAACTGGTGGCTGAACGCCAGCGCGATCGCCAGGTAGGTGTAGAGGTGCAGGTAGTACCACGTCTCGTAGCGCATCCTGCGGCGCGCGGCGCGGGCGGACACGATGCCCACGCCGACGAAGAGCAGGCCCGCGACGCTCGCCATCAGCACGTCCGGATAGCTCACCAGGAGCGTCGTGGTCTGGTGGACGACGTCGGTGTGCGCCGTGACGGCGTATCCCCAGATGATCAGCAGCGCGTGCGCCACGACGAGGGAGACCATGTACCGGCCGCCCATGGCGTGCCATCGGGCGAGCCGGTCGGTGCCGACGCCGCGCTCGAGCGCCGGGATCCGGGCCATGAGGGCGACGAGGACGACGGTCGCGTAGCCGGCGAGCAGGCCGGTGATGCGTCCCGCGTTGGTGAGCCAGTCCCCGAATCCCGTGATGGACGGAGTGTCGTGCCACCACAGTGCGATCACCGCGGCCACGCCCAGGCCGACCGGGACCAGCACGTGCTCGGGCCGGGCGCGCACCGGCCGCCGGCCGGTCCGTGGCCGGTGCACCGCGGTCCGTTCGTCGAGAGTCGTCACAGTGGTCTCCCCGTATGCTTTGGTCGTTCGGTTGCCAACTTTCGGTCCCGAACCTGAAAGTTCCTTCTGAACCGCTTGTGCGCCCCCGCTGAGACCGCTGTGACCTGCGCTGATGTGAACACTCAGAGGGATTTCTCAGAGAATTCAAAGCCTGACCAGAACTGCGACGAGCAGCGTAGGTGACGATGAACGACCCTCGACCCCCCGATTCGCCGGCCGCCCGGCACCCCCTGATGACCCGTCCCGACGGCTCTCCCGTGCGCGTGCTGGTGGTCGACGACGAAGCGAGCCTCGCGGAGGTCCTCGCCAGCGTCCTGCGCTTCGAGGGCTGGGAGGTCATGACCGCCGGCGGCGGCGCGGACGCGGTGAAGGCGGGCCGGGAGTTCCGGCCCGACGCGGTCCTGCTCGACGTGATGCTCCCGGACTTCGACGGGCTGGAGGTGCTCCGCAGGCTGCGGGCGGACAACCCGGACGTGTGCGTGCTGTTCCTGACCGCGCGCGACGCCGTCGAGGACCGCATCGCGGGCATCACCGCCGGCGGCGACGACTACGTCACCAAGCCGTTCAGCCTCGAGGAGGTGATGGCCCGCCTGCGCGGCCTGCTCCGACGCTCAGGGCGGGCCCGCGCGCAGAGCGGTGAGGTCCTCGCCGTCGGGGACCTCACCATGGACGAGGGCGCCCGGGAGGTGCACCGGGGCGGCGACCTGATCGAGCTGACGGCCACCGAGTTCGAGCTGCTGCGCTACTTCATGCGCAACCCCCGCCGGGTGCTGTCCAAGCCCCAGATCCTCGACCGGGTCTGGAACTACGACTTCGGGGGGCAGGCCCACGTCGTCGAGCTGTACGTCAGCTACCTCCGCAAGAAGATCGACGCGGGACGCGAGCCCCTGATCCACACCGTGCGCGGCGTCGGTTACGTCCTGCGGCCGCCCGCCTCATGACCCGGCATCGCGTCCTCCGGCGGCGGATCCGCGTGCCGCTGGGACGGCTCCGCGTCCGCACGCTGCGCGGCAGGCTGATCGTGGGATCGCTCCTGCTGTTCACGCTCGCCTGCGGCATCGTGAGCGTCGTCACGGCCCTGTCCCTGCGGGGCTTCCTCATCGGCCGGCTCGACCAGCAGCTGCAGGACGCCAAGGGCCGGTACGCCATCGGCCTCGAGCACGCCGTGGAACGCGAGCACTTCGACAAGGTAAACGGTCAGTCCGTCGGCACGTTCGGCGCCCGCCTGGCCGACGGTCGGATCACGCAGTGCGGCGTCGTCCGGGACCCCCGGGACCCCGGCGGGGAGCTCACCCTGGCCGCGGCGGACCGGACGCGGCTGAAGACGCTGCCCGCCGACGGCCGGGCACGGACCGTCGTGCTGGAGGCCCTCGGCAAGTACCGGATCACCGCGAACCCGGGAGAGGACCACGACGTCCTGGTCACCGGGCTCCCCATGCACGGCGTCGACGAGGTGGTCGGCCGGCTCGAGATGGTCGAGGTCGCGGTGTTCGGCGTGGTCCTCGTCGGTGGCGGGGTCGCCGGCGCCACCTTCATCCGGCTCTCCCTGCGCCCGCTGCGACGCGTCGCCGCGACCGCCATGCACGTCTCCGAGCTGCCCCTGGCCAGCGGAGAGGTCGTGCTGCCCGCCCGGGTGCCGGACACCGAGACCGGCACCGAGGTCGGGCAGGTGAGCACCGCGTTCAACCACATGCTCGAACACGTCGAGTCGGCGCTCGCCCAGCGGCACGCCAGCGAGGGCCGGCTGCGCCGGTTCATCGCCGACGCGAGCCACGAGCTGCGCACTCCCCTCGCCAGCATCCGCAGCCACGCGGAGCTGGCCCGCCGGGACCCCGGCGAGACCGGTCCCAGGATCGATCACGCCCTGCGCCGGATCGAGGCGGAGGCTGCGCGGATGGGGCACCTCGTCGACGATCTGCTCCTCCTGGCGCGTCTCGACGCCGGACGCCCGCTGGCGCACGAACCGGTCGATCTGACCCGGCTGGCCATCGACACGACCAGCGACGCGCGGGCCGCCGGATCCGACCACCACTGGGCGCTCGACCTGCCGGAGGATCCGGTCACGGTGCACGGGGACGAGTTCCGGCTGCATCAGGTGATCGGGAATCTGCTCACCAACGCCCGCACCCACACCCCGCCGGGCACCAACGTCACGGTGCGCGTCGGCGCGGCCGGTGCGGACGGGACGGTGCTCCTCGAGGTGATCGACGACGGCCCCGGGATCCCCGCCGAACTCCGCGACGACGTCTTCGAACGCTTCGTACGCGGTGACGGCTCGCGGTCGCGCAAGGCCGGCGGCACCGGGCTCGGGCTGGCGATCGTGTCGGCCGTCGTCCACGCCCACGGCGGCTCCGTCGACCTCGTCACCGAGCCGGGACGCACCTGCTTCCGAATCCGGCTTCCGGTGGGGTCACCCGACCAGAAACCCCCGGAACCGGGACCCGAGTGACGGCGACCCGGCCGTCGAAGTCGGGTCCCGCACGGCCACCCGACGGTCAGAGGCGGAGCCCGCACGACGACCCGGCAGTCGGAAGCAGAGGCCGTACGACGGCCACCCGACCGTCGGAAGGCGGAGCGCGTACTCCGGTGACCACGCGGCCTGCGATCAGAGGCGGGCGCGCACGACCGCGACGGGGCAACGAGAGTGGTGGATCACACCGTGGCTCACCGAGCCCAGGTGCAGGCCGTAACGGCCGCCGCAGTTCGAGCGCGCACCAACGACGAGGAGGTCCGCGTGGGCCGAGCGCTCGACGAGCTCGCCGACCGTGTGCCCCGACGGGGCCTGCTCGACGACCCTGACCTCGGGATACCTCTCCCGCCAGGGGGCGACCACGCCGGCCAGGCCCTCCGCGGCGGCCGCGGCCGCCGCGCGGATGGCAGCCGGGTAGGCGCCGGCGGTGGCGGCCGACGGCATCTCCCACACGTGGACGGCTCTGACCCACGCGCCCCGGATCGCCGCCGTCTCGAACGCGTACCGCAGCGCGAGGGCGGACTCCCCGGTTCGGTCGACGCCGACGACGACCTCACCCTGTGGCTCGCCCGTCTCGCCCCGCACGATGATCACCGGTCCGGGAGCGTGCCCGGCGACCTTCAGTCCCGTGGACCCCAGCAGCAGGGCCGCGAGGCCGCCGAGGCCGCGGTGGCCCAGCACGAGCTCGTGAGCCCCTCCGGCCGCCTCCCGGAGCGCCTCGGAGGGGGTGTCCTGGACGAGCTCGGTGGTGACCTCGATGTCCGGCCGGGTCTTGAGGGCCAGCTCGACGGCCTCGCCGAGGATGCGATCGCTCGTCTCCGAGAGGGACTCGGACAGGCCTGGGGCCGGGTGGAACGGTATGTCGCAGGGCCAGCGTTCGGTGGCGTTGAGGATGTGCAGCGGACGCCCCGTGCGCCCCGCCTCCTCCGCGGCCCATTCCACCGCGAGGCCGGCGCGGGGCGAGCCATCGGTTCCGACGACGATCGGCTGCATCACGATGGTCCCCTCTGCTCGGCGCGAACCCCCGACGCCGAGCCACTCTGTGACACGTCGGGCTCGTTCGTCCCTCTAGGGTCATCACCCGGGAAAGGCGGCGTTAGGGACGAAGGTCCCATGTTGCCGGCCGAACGCCCGTTGAACGGCGAGAACGCTGATGGAGGGGGGGCCGTGCACGGTCCTCACGCCTCATCCACTCACGCCTCATCCACTCACGCCTCATCCACTCGCGGCCCGTGCACGGCGGGGACGCGCCATTCCAGCACGGTGCCACCGCCGTCCCCGGGGCGGACGTCGAACGACCCGCCGAGCCGCTCGGCCCGTTCGGCAAGGTTGCGCAGGCCGCTCCGGCGTCCGCCCGGCCTGATCCCGACCCCGTCGTCGGCCACCCGTACCACCACTTCCGCCCCCGCGATCACCGTGACGCTCACCCGCCGGGCCCGCGCGTGCCGTGCGGCGTTGGACAGCGCCTCCCCCAGCACGGCCGGCAGTTGCGACGCCACCTCCTCGTCCACCGCCGTGTCCATGGGGACGTCCAGCCGGACCTCCGGAGCGAACCCCAGCGTCTCCTCCGCCCCGTCGATCACCCGATGGATCCGCGGGCGCAGTCCGTACTCGGCGGCCGTCACCTGCAAGGCGAAGATCGTCGAGCGGATCTGACGGATCGTTTCGTCCAGATCGTCGACCGCCCGCTGAACGCGCGCGGCGACGTCACGCCGTTCCGCGGTCCTGACCGCGCCCATCAGCGTCATGGCCGTCGCGAACAGCCGCTGGATCACGGTGTCGTGCAGGTCCTTGGCGATCCGGCTCCGCTCCTCCAGCAGCACGAGCCGCTCGGTGTCGCGACGCCGATCCGCCAGCTCCAGTGCCACCGCGGCCTGCGCGGCGAACGCCTCGAGCAACCGGCGGGCGGACTCTCCGAACACCGGCCCGCCCGGGGGGTTGGCGACCAACAGGACGCCGCGCGCGGCCATGCCCGAGCCCAGCGGGACGAGCAGCGCCGGCCCCACCTCGAGGGGCAGGAAGCTCCCGGCGGTGCGAGCTTCCTCCATCGCGTCGGCGAGTACGAGGGACTCGCCGCTCTGGTAGACCCGTGCCGCAACGACCTCGTCGATACCGAACCGCATCCCGCGGAGCAGGTCGGCGTGGTATCCGTCGGTGGCCTCGACGACGACTTCGTCCCCGACCGCCAGCAGCACGGCGGCGGTCTCGGCCGCGCAGATCTGACGGGCGCGCTCGGTGACCTGTACGAGCACCTCATCCGGGTCGGTTCCGGACAGCAACGACGCCGACACCTCGGCCGACGCCTTCAGCCATCGCTCCCGCCGGCGGGCCTCCTCGTACAACCGGGCGTTCTCGATGGCCACACCCGCCGCGATGGCGAGGGCCACGACGACGTTCTCATCGTTCTCGTCGAACTCGCCGCCGCCCTCTTTGTCAGTGAGGTAGAGGGTGCCGAACACCTCGTCGCGGACGCGCACCGGCACCCCGAGGGACCGCCGCGACGGCGATCGCGGGGGCTCGACGGCGGAGCCGCCCACCGTCACCAGCCGTCCGGGGCTGTCCTCCTCCCCGATCACTCTCAGGGCGCCGTGGCGGGCGTCGACCAGGGTCGCCGCCGCCTCCACGATCCGCCGCAGCACGCTGTCGAGGTCGAGGTCGCTCTCGATCGTCACCACCGCCTCCACCAGGGCGTGCACCCGGTCACGGGTGGTGAGCACGGCGCCCAGCCGCATCTGAAGCTCGGCGAGGAGCTCGTCGAGTCTCAGCTGCGGCAGGAGACCGGACCGATCCTGGCCCGGCCGGTTGTCCGGAGGCATGGGCAGCCGAACCTCCCCCTCAGACTGCTGCCTGGCCCGATGATTTCAGTATGGAACATCGGGTGACACCGGGTCGCCGCCGCGTCCGGTCCAACCGTGTTCTCGCGCCGCCGCGGGTGCGGCACCAGGCCGGGCGGGCGGAGAACGTCCACCGGACATGGGACGTTAGCCCCTGCCCTGGACGCCCGCGACGGAACAGCATCGAGGTATGCGCTTCGACGGCAACGGGCTGGAGATCCTCGAGCGCGGGGAGTGCCTCGCCCTCATGGGGTCGGTTCCGGTCGGCCGGGTGGTGTTCACCGACCGGGCCCTGCCGGCGATCCAGCCGGTCAACTTCGTCCTCGACGGCGAGGATGTGATCATCGCGACGGCGCCGGGTTCGAAGCTGGCCGCGGCCACGCGCGGCACGATCGTCGCGTTCGAGGTGGACGCCTTCGACGTGGGCGACGAGGTCGGCTGGTCCGTGACGGTCCTCGGAGAGGCACGGGCGGTGCAGGACAAATGGGAGATCGATGGACTGTCCCGGTTGCCGCTGCATTCGTGGATCCCGGGCCTGCACGACCGCTTCGTCCGCATCCAGAGCGAAGTCGTGACCGGGCGGCGGATTCATCCGACGATGCTGGAGGCGAGACCATGACCGGCACGATGGAGGAACGGCCGGTCGGCGAGGCGATGTCGACCGACGTGCTCGCCGTCACGGACACCGAGTCCGCGCTGCTGGCCTGGGAGCTGATGCGGCAGGGCGGCTACCATCACGTGCCCGTGCTGAGCGCCGAAGGATGCTTCATCGACGTCCTGGACGCCGAGACGCTGGCCGCCGCCTGGGACAGCGGAGGCCCTGACCGGATGCGCAAGCCGGTCGGCGTCCTCGTGGGTCACCGCCCGCTCCCGCACGTCCGCCCCGACGACTCCGTCGCGACCGCCGCGCGGGCGATGCTCGCGGCCGGGACGGACGTCGTTCCGGTCCTCGACGAGGACGGCCGGCTCTCGGGGCTGTTCACGGCACGGGACCTCATCGCCCTGGCCGCCGGCGCCCACCGGCGTACCCACGCCGGGCACGTCACGGCCCCGGCGCTCTACCGTATCGAGCCGGTCCTGCCGGCCCGGCATCCGCGGGGCAGCGCGATACCGCCGAGCTGACCGGCGTCGCGGAGCACGCCGACGGAGCGGGAAAGGAGAGCCGATGGCACGGCAGATCGCCTCCGGCTTGTCGGATCCGTCGATCTCCCTGCTCGAGGAGCGCATCCGCCGGCTGGAGACAAAGGTCGCCCTGCTCACCCATGCGGTCCAGGCGCTCGCCCGGGAGCTGACGGAACGCAAGGAGGAGGAACCGGGGTGACGTGGCGGCGGCCTCGGAGTCGAGCCGCCGTCGCTCCGACCCTGGCTCCGCCGCCCTACACGCGGCGCCGGCCGGCCTCGCAGAAGCAGTAGAGGCCGAACACGACCAGGACGAGCGCGACCAGGACGAGCAGCCAGGGGCCGATCGAGGTGGAGGCGAACCGGCGCAGCGTCCCGTCGACGCCCTTGGCCTTCCCCGGATCGAACGTGATGGCGGCGTAGCCGAGGAAGACCCCGGCCGCGGCGAACACGACCGCCCGCGTGGAGCGGTCCACCACCCCGAGCGCCTCGACGACCTTCCGGACCCGCGCGCTCATCTGCTCGGTCTCGAGCTCCTTCTTGAACTTCCGCCGATGGGCGGCCGCCCGTACCTGTGCGCTCTGCGCGGTCATGAACCACCTCCTGCGATCGGCCGCGAGATGCCCTCTCCTCTCCTGATCAAACGTGGTCACCGGCGAGGACACGGAACTTCTCACCCCCCGTGAGGCGTCCAGGTGTAGGAGGGTGGGGACAGCGCCGGAGCCCTCGACCCCAGCGGCGCGTGAACGGAGCGATGGATGATCGTCGGCCTCGCGACCGCCGTCGCAGCGTCCGCCTGTTACGGCGTCGGATCGGTCCTGCAGGCGGTGGGGTCGCGCCGGTCCGCCCGCGAGGAGACCGCGGCGGGGTCCGCCACCGCCACCACCGCGTACGGCGGCCCGAGCCTGGTCTCGACCGCCAGGGCCGCCGTCACCTGGGAATTCCTGCTGGGCACCGTCCTGGACATCGCCGGTTTCGCGCTCGGTGCGCTGTCGGCCCGGCTCCTGCCGCTGTTCCTGTCGCAGACCGTGATCAGCGCCAACCTGGTGATCACCGCACTGCTGGGTTCCGTGCTCCTGGCCGTCCGGCTGAGCGGGCTCGAGTGGCTGTCCATCGCGGTGGTGTGCGCCGCCCTCGTGCTGCTGGCCGGGGCGGCGGGGCACGAGGGCAGCAGCCGTACGCCGATCTCCACCCACTGGTGGCTGCTCGCGATCTCCGTGCTGCTGATCGGCGCCGGGTTCCTGGCCGTACGGGCGATGGGGGCCAGAGCCGCGATCCTGGCCGGGCTGCTGTCCGGGCTCGGCTTCGGCGCGGTGGGTGTGGGCGTGCGCGTGCTGAACGGGGTGCACCCGATGGATCCGAGGGCCCTGCTGACCGACCCCGCTCTGTGCGCCATCGTGATCGGCGGCCTGGGGGGCATGTACCTGCACACGGTGGCGCTCCAGATCGGCTCGGTCAACGGGGCGACGGCGGCCCTGGTCGTGGGCGAGACGGTCGTCCCCGGTCTGCTCGGCGTGATCTGGCTCGGCGACGCCTCGCGTCCCGGCTACAGCTGGGCGGCCCTGGTCGGCTTCGTGCTCGCCGTCGCCGGAGCCGTCGCGGTCGCCCGCTTCGGCGCCGCCGAGCACGCCGTCGACGAGGCGCCCAGCCCGGAGAAGCTCCGCTCCCCCTGACCGGGGTCAGGCGGCCTCTTCGGTCGTGTCGGCGCCGACGGCGGCGCGGATGAAGGCGGAGGCATCCCGTACGGCCGCCCGCGCTTCGGGGAACAGCCGGTCGAACAGCTGGAACACATGGATCTGTCCCGGCCATACCTGCAGCTCACAGCTGTTCCCTGACTCGGTGAGGGCCTCGGCGAGCCGCTCGGCCTCGCCCCGCAGAACCTCCTGTTCGGCGACCTGGATGAGGAAGGGCGGCAGGTCGAGGCCGGTGCAGTCCAGCAGGGACAGCCGCGGATCGGACCAGTCGTCGTGGTCGCCGACGTACAGCCGGCCGAAGTGACGCGCCAGTGCCGGGCTGATGAAGGGGTCCCGGTTCTCGCGGTCACTGAGCACCGACAGCTCACAGCTGAGGTCCACCCAGGGCGAGAACAGCACGACGCCTCCGGGGGCCGGCAGCCCGGAACGGCAGGCCTCACCGACCAGGGCGGCGGCGAGGTGGCCTCCAGAGGAGTCACCGGCGATCACGATCCGGGACGGCGGAAGGGCGGTGAGAAGCCACCGATAGGCCTCCATGGCGTCCTCGAACGCCGCGGGAAACGGATGTTCGGGGGCCAGGCGGTAGCTCGGCACCAGGACGGGCAGCCCGGTGCCCGCCGCCAGCCGGCTCGTCAGCGTCCGGTGCGTGCGCGGCGAGCAGAACGCGTACCCGCCGCCGTGCAGGTAGAGGATCGCCCCGGCGTGGGGGGCCGGGGGCCGGACCCACTCACCGGTGATCGGCGCGCCCGATGACCCCGTTCGGGTCAGTTCCTCGATCCGTACTCCGGGATGCGGGCGCAGCAGGCGGGTGCTGTGCTCGAGGGCCATGCGGAGCACCGTGAGGGAGACGAAGCGTCCGCTCAGCCGGTCGGCCATCGGCCGCCATCCGACCCGCAGGGCGCTCGCCAGGGCCCTGGCCTGCCGGCTGGGGGCGACGATGTCCGCGACACCGACGGTGAGGTCGTCGTAGGAGGTCACGCGGCATCACCGCCGACCGATGCCGCGGGGCTCGGCACCGGTGCGTGGCCGGGGAGGGGGATTGTCGCCGTCATCGCTGCGCCCCGGTGTGCGGCCGGGGAGGGGGATTGTCACCGTCATCGCTGCGCCTCGGTGTACTCGTCTCTGGGGGAACCACGACGATCGTGTCCCCCCGCTCCCGGCCGCCGATACGGGGGAACTCCCCGTTCGGGTACCTGATTCGTGATTCAGGTATCCGCCCGCCGGTCACCGGCCGGTCGCCGGGGCGATCGCGCCGGCGCCGATCCTGCTGATCCCGGAGACCGCCCAGGTGCCGATCAGCGACATCACCGGAGCGACGCGCCGCTCTCGAACGGCGCTGTGAGGTCCGCCGAACACCGGGGGACGACCGACGGAGGTCACCGCCGCCCGGGGTCCGGAAGCCGGGCCAGCAGGGCGCGCTTGTCGAACTTGCCGCTCGCGGCGACCGGCGCCTCGGGTATGACCGTGATCGTCTGCGGCACGCTCGCGGCGCCGAGTTCGTCCCGGACCAGCCGGCCGAGCTTGTCGTGGTCCGGTTTCCGGCCGTCGACGGGCACCACGAACGCGTGGACGGCCTCGCCGGTCCGCTCGTCCGGGGCGCCGACGACGTACGCCTGGTCGACGTCGGGGTGACCCGCCAAGACCGACTCGATGGGACCGGCGTAGCAGACCTCGGCGTTGACGATGATCACGTCGCGACTGCGCCCGGCCAGGTGCAGCAGGCCTCGCTCGTCGAGCCGGCCCAGGTCACGGGTGCGCAGCAGGCCGTCCCGCAGCGTGTCGGCGGTCTGCGCTGGATCGCCCCAGTACCCGCTCATCATGTACGGGCTGCGCAGCCAGATCTCGCCGGTCTCCCCCACCCCGACCGGGCGGCCGTCCTCATCCCGCACGCCGACGTCGACGAACGGCAGCGGCCGGCCGACCGAGGCCAGCACCTCGTCAGGGCCCTCGGTGATCATCTCGGGTGTCAGGACGGAGATCAGGCCCGCCTCGCTCTGCCCGTACCCCTGGTACACCACCGGCCCGAGGCGCTCGACAGCCTCCGCGAGCCGGCGCGGGTTCACCGGGGATCCCGACACCATGACCGCTCGCAGACTTCCCGTGTCGACCGGGTCCTCGCGCAGGATGTCGAGCATCTGGTAGAGACGCGGCACGGTCATGATGGTCCCGGTGATCCGATACCGCTCAATGGCGTACGGGAAGAGGGGACGGGTGTCGCCCGGGTCCGGGATCACGCCGGTCCCCCCGCCCATCAGGGACAGCGTGGCGTAGTCCATGACCACCGGGCTGGACAGCGTGCCGAACACCAGGCAGCGCTCGAAGCCCCGGGCCAGCCGGGTGATCTCCGCCGGCCAGGCGGAGGGCCGGTGCGCCCAGTGCGCGGTCAGGGCCCGGTAGGTCTGCGCGCATCCCTTGGGCTGCCCGGTGCTGCCGCTCGTGTACGTCAACCTGGCGACGTCGTCGGCGCGCCCCTCGACGGTGAGCGGACCGTCATCCGCCCCCGCGAACAGATCGTCACCGGCCGGGCTCTCCCCGAGGGAGAGCAACGGCCTGGGTCCGGCCGTCGCGACGAGTTCCTGCGTCACGGACGGCCCGTCGACGACGACCGCCTCGATGTCGGCGCCGAGCACCGCGGTGAGCTGCCCGGCCGTGTACCCGGGCCGTACGCCGACGACGCGGCACCCCAGCGTGTACGCGGCGACGCACGCCGCGAACGCCTCCGGCGAGACCGACGTCACCATCGCGACGCCCCGGCCGGGGCCGAGCCCGGCGGCGCGCAGGGCGTTCGCCAGCCGCCGGACGGTCTCCAGCAACGCGCCCCGCGACACGGTCCGGTCCCCGTGTTCGAAGGCCGGCAGTTCCGGCGCCCTCGCCAGCGCGTCGAGCAGAGTCCGCGGAAACAGCGGTTCGTCCGAACTGTCCTGCATCGTCGCCTCGCTGCGGTTCACTCGTCCGACCCGCCGGAGGCTAGCCGGACCCTCTCAGAGGATTCTCAGAACGTCTCGGCGCTTCGGCGACCGGCCTGGACGACACGGGGCCCGGAAGCCGGCGCGCCTCCTCAGGGCGTCCGGGATGCGTCGCCGGAGGTTCCGTACAGCGCAACCTCGTTCTTCAATCCGGGATGCGATGGTGAGATGGTGGTCCGGGAGCCGCTGACGACCGAGGAGAGGAAGACCGGATCGTGGTACGAGGGACGGGCAGCCCCGAAAGCACGCTCACCGAGGACGAGATCAGCGGGATCGTGCGGGAGATGGCGGCCGGCCAGGAGCTCGACGGCCGGCACGTCGTCGTGATCATCCCGGACGGCACCCGCTCGGCGCCGATGCCCACGATGCTGCGCCTCCTGCACGACGCGCTCGCCGGCCGCGCCCGCCGCATCGACGTCCTCGTCGCGCTCGGCACCCACCAGCCCATGGACGACGCCGCGCTCGACGCGCTCGTCGGCGCCTCGGAGGTGGGCCGGGACCGTCTGCTCCCGCAGATGACCGTGCTCAACCACGCCTGGTCCGATCCGGCGACTTACGCGACCCTCGGCACTATCAGCGCCGAACAGGTCCGCGAGCTGAGCGGCGGGCGGCTCGACGGCCCCGTCGACGTACGGATCAACCGCCTCGTCGTCGACGCCGACCTCGTCATCGTCTGCGGGCCGGTGTTCCCCCACGAGGTCGTCGGCTTCTCCGGCGGCAACAAGTACTTCTTCCCCGGCGTCAGCGGCCCGGAGGTCATCGATCTGTCCCACTGGCTCGGCGCCCTGATCACCAGCCACGACATCATCGGCACCCGCGGCATCACCCCGGTCCGGGCGATCATCGACCGCGCGGCCGAGATGATCCCCACGCCCAGGCTGTGCCTGGCCATGGTGGTGCGGCCGGGCGGCACCGAGCTGAACGGCCTGTACGCCGGCACCCCCGAGGAGGCCTGGGCCGCCGCCGCCGACCTGTCCGCCCGGGTGCACGTCCGCCACGTCGACCGGCCGTACAAGACCGTCCTGTCGATCATGCCGCGCCGGTACGCCGACATGTGGACGGCCGCCAAGGGGATGTACAAGGTCGAGCCGGTGATCGCGGACGGCGGCGAGGTGATCCTCTACGCCCCCCACATCGACCGCTTCAGCGTGACCCACGGCGCGGTCCTCGCCGAGGTCGGCTACCACACGCGCGACTACTTCCTCGCCCAGTGGGACCGTTACCGCGACCACCCGCTCGGCGTCCTGGCGCACAGCACCCACCTGCGTGGGCAGGGCACGTTCGAGGCGGGGGTGGAACGGCCGCGGATCAGCGTCACGCTCGCCACCGGCATCCCCGAGGACGTGTGCGCGGCGCACGGCCTTGGCCACCGCGACCCCGCCACCATCGACGTCCGCCAGTGGACCGAGGACCCGGACCCCGACGTCCTGGTCGTCCCGGACGCCGGCGAGATCCTCTACCGCCTGCGCCCGCCGGCCACCGGCTGACCCGGGCCTGAGCCGTTCCGTCGCGGACGAGTCGGCGGGTCGCGTAGCCGTGCGGAATGCTCGGTGAACGCGCTCGCCGAGACCCCGAATCAGGGCATGAAGGGCCCGTCAACGACCTTTACCGAGCGTCCCGCACGCCCACGCGGATTATCACCGATCAGTGGTGCGACCGGTGGTGGCCTCGGTGACGCCCGTGGTGGCCGTGCGGACGACCGTGCCGGGCGTGCTTGCACCCGGCCGCGAACCCGCTGTCATAGCCGGCGGCATACCCTTGGTCGTACTTGCTCGTCGCCCCGCTGAAGCGCTGGAAAGAACGCCTCTTGCAGGCCTTCCTTCCATCGGCGAAGCCGTCCCGATGTCCGGCCCGGTAGCCCTTGGTGTACTCCGACGCGGGAGCGAGTGCGGATGCGGCCGCTGCCGCGTGAGGGACACCCGCGCCGGTCGTGCCGTCTGGCAGGGCCGATGCCTGCGGGACTTCGAAGGCTCCCATCGCGAGACCGGCGCCGAGAAGCGGAATGACCAGTGTCAGCCGGGTGCGACGCATAGATCCTCCTCCGCTGCAGCTACTGGTGAGATACGACCAGCCGCCCGCATGATCCTTTAACCGAACGGACATGGCCGAAATGCCCGCTTTCTACTGAAGTCACCCCAAGGGCATCGGTCAATGCCGCAAGGGGCAAACTATTCCTGAGGGTCTTTTTGCCACTAAATACCTCAATGCTGGCGGTGTCGCCATATGGCGGATATTCCGTCCTCGGATGACCGCATCGCCGGCTCGATCAGGCCGAATCCGGCCATGTTCCGTCGAGCGACTGCACATCGTGCGACATTTACCCTGCGGGGGGTTCGGCGCTGTTTTAGGGGGCTCCATGACACTTCTGGTCACGTTCAGCGGCAAGGCGGCGCTTCCGGCCCCATACAGCGGTTCCGGTTATCAGATCTGGTCCTACAAGATCGATGCGAACCCGCCCGGGGAGCTGCCGGCGCAGCAGCGGATCGCACTCGGTCTTCCAGGCGGCATGGCCGTGCAGAACCCCGACCTGTACCCCGGCGTTCCTCAGCTCACAGGAACCTTCCTGCAGCAGGATCCTGCGTCGAGCCGTCAGTACGTCGGTCGCGTCACCTCGTCGGCGGGCGGGACGACCATCTCGTTCGTCGCCCCGGCGGCCGAGGCCACCTGCGAGATGCTCCTCATCAAGCTCCAGGTGAACCAGCCACCGCTGTCGCTGCCCTTCGCCACGGCGCCGAACGGCCCGCAGAGTCCGGTTCAGGTCATGATCTCGCCGGCGCCGGGTCGGCCGGTGACCAACGGAAGGCCGGTCACCGACTTCGCCGGCACGCTGCCGTACGCGAGCGAGATCTTCGGCGTCTATCAGCCCCTGGCCGGATGGCTGGGTGCGCAGAGCGCGCTGTGGGCGGCCGGAACTCCGGAGTACGGACGCCCGGAGCTGAGCCGGGAGAGGTTCTTCGGAGCCGCGGCGCGGGAGCTCACCGACGATGCCCTGGCAGCGCTGGCCGAGCGGCACGCGGCGGTCGTCCGGGGCGTGCTGTCGCCGGTGGGGCTCGTCAACCTCTTCCGCCAGTACTTCTTCGAGTTCGACACCTTCCTCGGCGCCCCGGCGGGGCACATCTGGATCAGTCCGGGCGGCTCCGTCGAGGTGGTCGAGACCAGCACGCGGCGCACGTTGGTGGAGAAGGTCGTCGAGCAGTCCGAGGAGACCTCGCGCAAGATCGAGGAGAGCCTCACCGAACAGGACGACGTCTCCGACGCGGTCAAGGAGGAGAACGCCAACGACACCAAGCTGGGGGTCAGCGCGACCGGCGGCGTGAACGCCGGGATCTACCACGCCGACGCCAGCGCGAGCTTCAGCACGCAGAGCACGGTCAAGGCGTCCTCGGAGGAGACGCACAAACGCTCCCGCACCCAGAGCGCGAAGGTCACCAGCGAGATCAAGCGGAACTTCAAGACGACGTTCAAGACGGTGACCGAGACGACGGACACCTCCAGCCGCCGTTACGTCGTGCAGAACACGACGAACGAGCTGGTCAACTACGAGCTCCGGCGCAAGATGCGCAAGGTCGGGGTCCAGCTCCAGCACATCGGCAGCCGGCTGTGCTGGCAGGTCTACATCGACGCGCCGGGGCGCGACCTCGGCCTGGGCGACATGCTCCACACGGTGCCGGCGCCGGATCTGTCCGCGCTCAAGAAGCCCGAGTCGCCCCCGCCGCTCCAGACCAAGACGACGGAGTTCACCGGGGCCTTTCCCGTGCGCAAGTACCCGGGCACGCAGAACGACATCCCGCCGAACGAGGACTTCGTCTACCGCGACCAGAACTCCACCGACATCCTCAACTACGCCAGGAACGACCACATGGTCGCGGACATGACGTTCACCGCGGACCCGCCGGGGCCGGGCTACGAACTTGAGCATGTGGCGGTGAAGGGGGCGAAGTCGGGGGGCGGCGACACCAAGTACATCGCCCACGAGCCCATCGAGATCCAGGACGCCAAGACAGGCCGGTTCAGGGTGCTGACCGACTTCGCCAACTCCGGCGACGCGAGGATCATCCAGATCACTTTTTCGACCACCTGGAAGCCGCCGGCGACCGATCCCGCCCGCGTCCAGTACGAAGCCGACCTCGCCGCCTACGACCAACAGGTCGCCGCGCTCCAGCACGAGACGTACGCCAAGGCGGTCCGCGACCGGCTCAAGCTGGTCAGCTCCATGCGTCCCCGGCCGTCGGAGGAACTCCGCAGCGAAGAGCGTCAGACCGTGTACGGGACGCTCATCCACAAGCTCGCACCGCTGTTCGACGACGCCCACCTGGGCTCGGAGCTGATCCGGCAGACCTTCGACGTCGACGAGATGCTGTACTTCGTGGCCCCCGATTTCTGGCGGCCGCGGCCGACCGAGACCCACGCCGACGAGCACACCCGGGGCAGGTACCCGGTGCCGGCACCACCGTGGACACCCGATCCGCAGCCGCCCGCCGAGGTCAATCAGCTGAAGGGCGAGACCGTGGCCGGCTGGTACTCGCACACCGACGTCAACTACTACACGCCGGATCCCGATCCGCACTCCCCCACTCCGCCCGGGTCCACGCCGCCGCCGGCCGTCGAGCAGTGGCGGGTGAACTACCTCATCACCGAGGAGACCCAGCCCGCACCGCTGGGCAGCTCGCTCGGATGGCTGATCCAGATCGACGGCGACGTTCGGCGCAACGAGTTTCTCAACGCCGCCTGGGCCAAGGCGGTCCTGCCGATACGGCCCGGTCACGAGCTCGCCGCCCTGGACTGGCTCGCCGCCATCCCCGAGGGCGAGGCGGCGCTCGGCCTGCCCTACCCCTTCCAGCCGGGCGACCCTCCCGAGTACCAGGGCAAGAAGGTGGGCGAGGTCCTGAAGATCCTCGCGACCGGCCTGCAGAAGGCCAACGCCGACGTCTCCAACACCCTCGCCACCGAGGAGGTCTTCGAGAACGGCTTCGACCCGCTCGCCGGCGGCTTCCGCCCGGCCGGTCCGTACGAGATCTTCGACCAGTGGGTCGAGGTCCTGCCGACCGACCAGGTCGCCGCCGTACAGGTCCGCTACGACCCCAAGACCGGTCAGCAGCTCTGAGCAGGACCCCGAACGGCACGAGACCTGACGAAGCGGGCGGGCATGGGGATCGACATCGGCATCGAGATGGTGGACGTGCTGGGCCGGCCACTGGCGACCGACGCGGAGGTGACGCTGGAGCTGGAGGATCCCTCCGGGGTCCACCCCGGGACCGTGCACACCAACCAGAAGATCATCATGTCCGCACCCGCACCGGGCACGTCCCGCCTGACCGTCACGGTGAAGCATCCCGACTACGCCACCCAGCGGGTCACGGTCCGGATCGGGAGCCTGCCGTACTACTGGGACAACCCTGGCTGCGAACTCGTCATGACTCCGACCTCCGCCGAACTGAAGATCGTCATGGGGCGGGTACGGCAGGCACCGATCACCGCCACGCCGTTCGGCGGCAAGACCAAGGGTGACCAGCCTGGGGTCTTCTACCAGGGCGGCGTCGGAAGAGAGCCCAAGCAGTACGCCGCTCTCGGCGGGTTCCTGACGCTGAGCACCCCGGTCCGCACGCTCGAGGACGCGGTCCCACCGGGCGGCGGTGCGCCCTCCGTACTGGCCGGCGCGGCGGCCGACGGGTGGGACCGCTTCAACTTCACCAAGCCGGACACTCCGGTCGTCCTGAGCCGCAGCGGTGGCTTCATCTGGCTGGAGTACGGCAGCGTCACCGGGGCGCGTGTCACCGAGCCGCGGTTCCTGATCGCCGTCTGGGCCCCCGCCCTGACCGATGCGGTGGACGGCCTGGACTACGTCGTCTTCTACAGCCCGAGTACGGCGACCTCGGACTATCCGCGAGCGAGCTTCCCCTTCCGCACCAATTACCCCTACACGGTCTTTCCGGCGAACACGATGCGGCAGCCGTACGTCGACCTCGCCTACCGCTACCTGATCATCAATGCCGTGCTGGCGCACGCGTCGGTGGCGTCGAAGAAACCACCGGTCATCGTGATGCCGATCTTCCCCGCCGTACCCGACGGCAAGGACTCCGCGAAACAGATGTGGCAGCCGTTCAACTCCCAGGAGGGAGTCCACCGGCTCCTGCTCGAGGTCACCCAGTTCCTGCACTGCTTCGGGTATGAGAGGGGCTCCACCTTCAGCCGATGGCAGGGCGCGACCGCGCCGGAGGGCAACCTGCCGCAGGTGACGATGCCACCGTCCTTCAGCTCGCAGAACCGGCCGCGCCCGAAGATCAGGCACGTCACGCTGGCCGGCTTCAGCAGTGGCATCAGCGGGCTCTTCCCGGTGATCGCCAACGCCGGACTCGTGAGCACCATGAGTTACCCCCCGGCGCTCTTCGCCGCGGACGCGGGGGCCTTCGCCGACCTCTGGCGGGAGATCTGGGACCTCGACTTCGAACTCAACGAGAAGGCCACCGGAATCCAGCGCGCCAAGCTGGAGAAGACGCTGATCGACTGGCGAGCGGGCGGACGCGACCGTCGGCTGCGCATGCACCATTCCGGCTACACCACCGGGAACGCCCGGCCGGCCAAACTGTTCCCCGCGTTCGCGGCCCTGCCCAAGACCGTCAGCGCTCCGCCGTCCGCCGGTGCGGCCTGGGCGGAGGAATGGCGTGACACCGCCGGACACTGGTCACTGGCCTTCTACAGCACCGCCTACCTGCAGGCGACGACCCGTCCGCGCGACGTCCAACCGCTCATTCCCCTGGTGACCGATCCGCCCGCCCGACGCGACGCGGCAGTGCACCCCTTCACGGGAGCCATCGCCTTCGGCCACGCAGCAAAACTCCGTCTCGTATGACGGCCACGACCGCGTTCGGCTCCTCGACCGGACTCCGACGGCGCCTCAGGCCGACAAGTCCATCGATGAGCTGTCCGCTGCCTTCGAACTGGCTCCCGACGAGGTGCGGTGCCGACCGCTGGCCCATGAGCTCATCGATGCCTTGCAGCGAACGGCGCCGGCCCCGACGTGGAGGTTGCAGCGCCTGGCACCGGCCCCGGATCTCCTACCGACCCGAGGCCAGCTGCCGCCTGCCCCGCTGAGGCACCAGCTAATCCTTCGACTTGTCCGCCAGGGCCTTGGCCTCGTCGTTGGAGAGGAACTCTGCCGCCGCCTTGGTGCCCTTCTTGTGGTAGCGCACCGCTTCCCAGAGCGGCCCCGGAATCACGTGGACGCCGTAGTGGGCGCGGTGGTGGTTGACGCAGAGCACCTCGAGGTTGCCGGGGGACTCCACCCACTCCTGGAAGTCCTCATCGGTTTCGAAGTGCAGGCCGAGGTGCTTCTCGACCGCCTTCGGGTCCACCTGGTTGATCTGCGAGAACTCAACGTGCGTGTGGTGCAGCTCCGGCTGCCCGTCGCAGAGCTCGTCGTCGATGATGCACTTCCAGAGGCCCTGACGCTTCAGGCGGTCCTTGGCCTGCTCGAACAGGTGGTAGTGCGGGTCGTCCTCACGTGGATGATGGCTCGGGATGTGGGTCAGCATGTGCAGCGTCAGCGCCTGCTGGTGGGCGGCCGTGACCACGGCGGCCTTCGCGTGCGAGGCGCGCTCATGAGCGTGCTCAGCCTTCTCCTTCACCTTCGAGGCGGCCTTCGCCGCCTTCGGGTGGGACTCCGCCGCCTTCTTGGCGCGCGTCTTGACCCGCGCCTTCTCCTTGCCGAACAACTTGTTGAACAAACCCATCGTGGGCTCACGTCCTCAAATGATGTGCCACTGCCGGCAGACTCTCCTGCCCCACCGCAGGCCGGATGGCGAGCACGAACGCTATCGAGAGTCGTCGCTCTTGATCAACCGAAACGCACGATTTGTGCCGAAACGGTGACGCAGAGCTCGGCTGGGTCTGCCGGGCAGCGCACCGCAAGCATTTACTTATCCGGCGCTCAGTGGTTGATCAGCTGGGCAACATCAGGCCCGGGACATCAGGCGCGGGGCAGACCTTCGCGTTGTGCGTGCGCGGTGACCGTCCGCACCCGTATCGTCTCTCCCGTGTCTGAAGATCAGCGACATATCCGGATTGCACTGCTCCTCAGGAGGGTCCTGAACGCCAAGGCCATGCGCCGGGCCATCGCCGGGCCTGACGGCTACACCGCGCGCGACTGGGTCATCCTGCTCCGCCGGGTGCGCGGCGAGGCGAAGGAGGACAACCTGCCGCTGATCGCGGCCGGTGTCACCTTCTGGATCATCCTGTCGATCGTCCCGCTGACCGTCGGCGTGATCGCGGTGTGCTCGCTGGTGATCACCCCCACGCAGATCGACGAGCAACTCGCGCCGCTGACCGACGTGCTGCCGCCGCTGCTCGGCAGGATGCTGGCGGGCCAGGCGCGCGACGCGGCCGCCATGAGCGGCCAGGGACTCACGTTCAGGCTGATCGGCGCTCTGGCCGGCGTGCTGTGGACCTGCTCGCGCGGGTTCGAGGCACTGATCAGCGGTCTGCACGTCGTCATCGATGAGCAGGAGACGCGCGCCTTCCTCCGTAAGAAACTCATCGCGCTCGGGCTCGCGGTCGGCGCGCTGGTCACCGCGCTGGCGGCGTTCGCCATCGCCGCCGCCGTCCCGCACGCCCGGCTGCACAGCGTCGACCGCGTCCTCGGCCTCGGCGTCCGCTTCATGATGCTCGCGGTGCTGACGATGGTCAGCCTGATCCTGCTGTACCGGTACGGGCCTGACCGCAAGAATGCGGACTGGCACGCGGTGCGGTGGGGCGCGGGCATCGCGATGACGGCGTGGCTCACCATGTCGATCGCGCTGGCCGTGTACGACAGCGGGAAGAGCGGGGACAGCGCGACGTACGGCACGCTCGCCGGGGCGGCGGCGCTGGCGAGCTGGCTGTACCTGTCGACCTACATCATCCTGTTCGGCGCCGAGGCCAACGCGGAGATCGAGAAGGACCTCGGCCGGCGCGCCGTGCTGGGCGAGCAGCCACAACAGGAGCAACAGCCACTCACGCCGGCCTGACGGGCCTTTCGGCCGCGGGCGGCCGTTCCACGATCCAGGTCCTCTGGGGCGAACACACCCATGTGCAGGAACAGGGGGAGTAAGTGCTCAGTACTCGGTGATCTGCTCTCCGACTTCGACAACCCGTGGGTTCGTGGGCCACTTGGCGGCCATGCGCGCGTGTACTCGGGCGACCTCTCCGAGGGTCTTGAGCCCTCCGGTCGCGGCGACGATCGCGTGGGCTTGCCGCAACCCCATCGATGCGGCGTCGGGTTCACACCCGGCAGCGAAAGCGGCAGCGGCTCGGACGCCGTACCAGGCGACCCATTCGGAGTCGCGTACGGCAGACGGCAGGGCCTCGATGGCGTCTGAGACCGTGTTCGCCGCGCGGAGGTAAGCGGTCGGGTCGTCCGCCAGGTAGGCGAGGATGAGGCCCCGCTGCATCCTGAGGATTTCGGGCCCGTAGAAGTAGAGGGAGTCCGGGTCATCGCCGGACTTCCCGGAGGTGATGACCTGTTCGGCCTCACCGACGGCGTGTAGAGCACCGCTCTTGTCGCCCATGATCGCGAGTGCGCGGCCTCGTTGCTGGATCGCCACCGTCCGGGTCCCAGTGGCCGTGGCCATCGCGACGGCTGCATTCGATAGGGCGGCCATCGAGCCGATATCACCGGTCACCCATGCCAGGTGCCCTTGCATGGACAGGGCGGTGGCCGTCAGGTCTGCGTTGCCTGCCTGAATACCGAGCCGTAGTGCCTGGTCGTACAGGGCTCCCGCGGCATCGTGGTGGCCGGTGGCGGTATGGAGCCAGCCATTGAACTGCGACGTTTCGGACGCGGTGGCAGCCAGATCGCGGGCCAGAGAACCGCGTGCTTCGCGGAGAAGCCGAACAGCGAGCTTGAGCTGTTCCTTGGCCGGCTCGATGATCGCTGCGGACCCGATCATGTCCTCGATGCGGCGCTGACCTGCAAGAGTCCCGCTCAGGTCGGCAACGACGGCGGCGTCAACGCGCGATGGATTGCGCGCGGCTCGGATCAGCCGCTCTTCATCATCAGGGGTGCGCTGCCAGCCGTCGCCGTTCCCGGTTACGGCCGAGACCTCTCCTCGGCGAACCGCTCTGGTGATCGAGGCGGCCTCCTCCAACATGCTCAACTCGACACCGAGCGCGACGGCTAAAGCGGGGAGATGAACGGTCGGAATGCGCCCACCGCGTTCATATCGCGAAATATCCCAACGGGTCAGGCTGGATCCCGAGATCTCATTGACTCGTCTCGCTAGGTCGGCCTGAGACAACCGCGCTTCGGCGCGTAGGCGCGCGAGGAGTAGGGCGATCGGAAGTCGCGTCTGCTCGTTCATATAGCGGCTTTCGTCGGCTGCTGTGGGCCTGTCACCGGCCCACAGTTGGGGCTCCTCTCATCATGCCTTGGCGGGTGTGAAGTGGGACGCACAGTTACCCACTCGACACACATGCAAAGGAGATCGCGGATGGGAGAGGAGATCCCCGCCCGGAGGACCTGGAACCATGCTCAGAAGGTTGCTCGGTTGACCGAGTTGTGCCGGGAACTGGTCAAGCACGGGATCCGGGTCGAGATGAGCGACGCCCGCCCGGCCCTATCAGTGCGTTCGAGCCTGACGACGCCCCGTGTCTCTATCCAGATGATCGATGGGGCGTTCGTGTGGCGATGCGACGACACGGACCGGCACGAGGCCGACGACGTGTCCGGGGCGGCACACCGAATCGCCGCATACCTGAAAGCGCGTGACGGGGACGATGTGTCATGACGCGGTGGCTGCGGTGGACGAGCGTGTTCCTCTGCCGGCTGTGGTTCGGGCGGGAGCGTCCCGCCTGGCCCTACAGCGGCTTGTCATGAACCCCGATCCGGCCTGGGTGATCTCCCGACGGTTCCCGGGGCTGGTCTTCTGGTTCGGGCGGTGTACCCGGTCGTGGTGGGCGCTCGTCTGGGTTCCGTCCGGATGGCGGCTGGTCGAGGCCGCCGATAGCGACCAACTCACCCGCGCGGTGCTGGAGGCCCGCACGTGGCCGTGGCCTCGGACGGCAACGGTATCCGGCAGCGGGGCTGAGCGGCCGTGATCTGCGGAGGGGCAGGCGGCATCTTTGGTCGGTGGCCTGCCTTGGGGTAGTCCGCGTGAGACTGGATCCCCGTTTGGCTCCCCGATCAGGGTTGAAGATCGAAAAAGGGCTCCGGAGCGACCTCCAAAACCCTCTCTGGCCTGCTCGAGGAAGATCGTTCATCACCACGGCCCCGCTACGCGCGGCCGGGCGGATCTCCTGCCGGTGGCCCTTCTCCGTGACGGCAGAGCCGCCCTTGTGATCCACCAGGCGCGCGATCTCCTCCACGCCGACCTGCCGCGCTTGAAGGCGTGTACGCCCCTGTCGGTGGAGGACATTCTGGACGTGCTGAGGTTCGTTGGTGATGGACTTCCGCAAGCGGTATCTCGCCGAAGACGGGAAAATACCGGAGCAGCAGCGCGGAGAGGATGACCGGGTGCGGGTGTTCAACAAACGGTTCGCCACGGCGACAAGGCGGCTCGGACACGCCGAGACCGCGGTGCGGCTGGCCGGGGTGTACGCGCTGGCGGGTCTGGCCGACGATTGGCAGGACGGCCGGCAGACGTGCATCGACGAGCTGTGCGCCTACCTGCGAGTGCCCTACGAACCTCCCCCGGAGGTCGGCCCCCCGGCCGCCGAACAGTTGGCGTTCGGCGGCAGCCAGGAGGTACACCACACCGTTATCTCGATCATCACCGCACACCTGCGTGACAACGCTCGGGTCTCCTGGCGAGGCCATGACTTCAACTTCACCGGTGTCCGCTTCGACGGAGGCGACTTCAGCGGCGCGGTGTTCTCCGGCGGCACCGTCGACTTCCGCGACGCCGTATTCGCCGGCGGCACCCTCAACTTCACCGGCGCCGTATTCTCGGGCGCCACCGTCGACTTCACCGGCGGCAGGTTCTCCGGCGCCTCCATCGACTTCACGGGCGCGACGTTCTCCGGTGGCACCGTCCACTTCACCCGCGCGGTGTTCTCCGGTGGCACCGTCCACTTCGGCGACGCGACGTTCTCCGGCGCCACCCACTACTTCATCGCCGCGGTGTTCTCCGGCACCACCATCGACTTCACCGGCGCGACATGCTCCGGCGGCGCCCTTGACTTCGCCGGCGCGGAGTTCTCCAGCGGCACTGTCCACTTCACCGGCGCGGCGCTCTCCGGCGGCATCATCGGCTTCATCGGCGCGGAGTTCTCCGGCGCCACCGCCCACTTCAACGACGCGACGTTCTCCGGTGGCACTCTCGACTTCAACGACGCGACATTGTCCGGCGGCACCCTCCACTTCACCGACGCGGAGTTCTCCGGCACCACCATCGTCTTCACCGGCGCGAAGTTCTCCGGCTGCACCGTCGACTTCAACGACGCGACGTTCTCCGGCCGCCGGGGCGGCCTCGGTAAGGACATCGCGACGGATCCGCCCGCGGGGCTACTGCTGCCTCCCGCATAGCCCCCGCGAGACGCTGCTTGCGTTAGTTCATCACCAACGCGGTTAGTGCGCCGACGCAGGCGACCGTGCCGAGCACGAGCTTCAGCACGTCCAGCAAGGCCCCCACTGACAGGGCCCCTTGTGTGCGGCCAGGTGCGGGGAAAGCCAGCACGGCCAGCGCGACCACTGTTGCGACTGCCAACCCTGCGAGTCGGCGACTCCTCCGAGGAGGGGTCCTAGTTGGGAAGACTGGGGTGGGCGATACTGGGTTCGAACCAGTGACCTCTTCGGTGTGAAGCAGATTCGGTCAATCGGTCTTCTCCCTGGTCGACAGGGAGCCAAGCGGGGCGCCTCTTACCTGCGATTACGTCCGGTGGAGTCGCGGTGAGTCTGAGGGAGCCTGAAAGCGTTGGCTCCCAAATTGGCTCCCGCGGCTCCCCTCCCGGACGGGAGAGGAGCTCCCTATGGCAATCGAGATCAACGAAGACCACGTGTCCCTCACGGTCGACGGCCGTGAGGTCGCCACGGCGAATCGGACCGGAGACCGGTGGACCGTCACCACCTGGCCAGTACCTCTCTCCTACAACCAGGCGATCACGGCCCTGACCCTGGCCGAACGACTCGCCTACGGATACGGCCACGACGATCCATTCGTCGCCTCCTGGCGCGAGGAGTTGCCCCGTGCTTGACCGCGTCATCCGGGCCACCACCGCCCTCGCCGTCATCGGCGTGGCCACGGTCGCCGCTGTCATCTCCTATCGGCACGCCTACGAACTGGTGCGCTCCCACGGCGAGTCGGGCACAACCGCACGGCTCGTACCGCTCACCGTGGACGGCCTCATCTGGGCAGCCTCCATGGTGGTACTCGACGCCAACCGGCGTACCAAGGCTGTGCCACCACTGGCACTGTGGAGCCTCGGCGCCGGCATCGTGGCGACGATCGGCGCCAACCTGGCGCACGGCGTGGGACACGGCCCGATAGGTGCCCTGGTCAGCGCCTGGCCCGCCCTGGCACTCGTCGGCTCGTACGAACTGCTCATGCTGCTCATCAGGAGCGAACACGGCGGGACAACAGCGTCGCGTAGGAACGGCGCTGGAAGCCAAGGCAACTCGCCTCTTGATGGGAGTGCACCATCTGAGCCGTCCGACGTGCCCAGGATGGAGCAGGCGGTACGAACGCGGCACCAAGCAGGCGCAAGCCAACGAGCTATCGCTCGAGAGTTGAAAATCGACCGCCGCAAGGTGAAGCGGATCATCGAGCAGCCTTCCTAAGGGGACAACACAAGCCCGCGTGTCAGGATTCTTGACACACGGGCTTGTGTTGTGCATGGAGCTTGGATGTTCACCGACGCTGCATGTATCGAGGCGAGACACGGCTCGCGCGACCGATTGCTATCGCTACAGCGTCTTGCCGAGGAGCAGGCCGAGCTCGAAGAGATCACGAAGGTTCTAATGAGGAGTAGCGAGCCTGTCAACAGGGCCAAGCCAGAACCATCTATGCCAGACAAGTAGCGCAGCCCTCGCCGATCCGGCATTATGAGGACTTTGGAGTGCTAGAGCACGAGGTGCACGGGGGCGGAATCATGGGGCCAATCGAAACAGCGGTTCTTCGCGGAGCGTCCTCGCTCCTACCCATCGTCGGCAGGAAAGCACTCTCAAGAAGACAACAATCTAGGATTTCCTCTCTCGCAGAGGAGACACTCGCCGCCGATAAGACGTTCGACTTCATCGAGACGCTGAATGACGATCAAGTAAGGCGCCTGAAATCATTCGTAGAGTCGCCGCAGTTCGGTCAACTCGCGCTCCAGGTAATGACCTCCGTCATCGGCGGATTCACCGATGAGCTACACGCGGATTTGCGCGAACAGTTGAGAATCAGCCTCGGATATGAGCAAATATTTACTAATGCCGATCTGCTGCAAGCAGTAGACTCTATACAGGAGCTCCTCTACAGCTCCATATACGCAGTCCGAAGCTCCATTCCTGACGCTCTAGACAGCGGACACGCGGCCGCAATCGCTGCGCGTGTTGCAGCGGCCGCAGCAAGAAACAGCGAGCTGCTAACGCGCATAGACACGCTCGATTCCATTAACGAGTTCGCACGGAAGATAGGAGCCCAGGTCCGCGCGCTCCACGCCAAGCTCACATTGCCGAGCGTGGTAGCACACGCTAAGACGGTATCGCGGGACAAACTATACGTGGAACCGAGACTATACGGTTTCGCCGAGACGGGTGAAGAGGAGGCCAGCAAGCCAACCTCCCTTTCCCATTTGATAGAACACCAATCGAGATTCGTAATCCTAGGAGATCCGGGAGCAGGGAAATCGACGCTCACCGCGAAGCTAGCTTTCGATCTAGCAAGCAACCGAAGCAGTTCCCAATATAGGCACGTACCCCTACTATTCGTCGTGCGCGATCACGCAAATACTCTGCGCCACGACACCCAAAAATTCATTAGTCATCTGCACGCTGCGTGCGAACAGCTATACAATGTTACTCCTCCGGACCACGCGATCGAATATCTACTCCTCAATGGCCGCGCAACGATCATAATTGACGGAGTCGACGAATTGGGCGACGTTCACCATCGCGCCAAGTTCGCACAAATGGTCGAATCGTTTGCTAACCTTTATCCACTGACGCGGATAATCGTCACTTCTCGCGTAATAGGCTACCCGGAGGCACCACTCAGTTCGTCTATATTTCCCTCTTATCGAGTCACGCCTTTTAGTGAGACGCAAGTCGGGACCTATGTAGAAAAATGGTTCCGATTGGATGACTCCATATCGAGGTCTTCGCAGGACTCGTTTACGCACTCCTTCATGAAGGAGAGCTCAGCAATCATCGATCTGCGATCAAACCCCTTGATACTTTCCCTACTGTGCGCACTATATTCATCCGAGCGATTTATTCCACAAAACAAGCCCGAAATCTACCATAAATGCGCCGAGGTGCTTTTTGAGAGCTGGGATCGCTCCAGAGGGATCGCCGTGCCTCTAAAATTCAGATCCCAAGTCAAGCCGGCAGTGCAGCGACTCGCGTGGAAAATATTCAACGATCCGGCCGGTCGCCAGGCACTTCCAAAATCTCAAATACAACGGTTTCTCGTACAATCAGTGCTTCGGGAAAAGTTCGAAGACGAAAGCGAAGCCGAAGAGGCAGCAAACGAGTTCTTGAATTTTTGCGCTGGACGTGCATGGGTATTGACGAAGGTCGGCGGGAACGCACTACAGCCACTATACGGATTTACGCATAGAACGTTCCTCGAATATTTCACTGCCGCACAGCTCGTCAAACAACAGCCCGACCCAACGGCTGTGTGGTCCAAGCTTGGTGCACACCTTCAGGACGCCTCTTGGGATGTTGTAGGGCAGTTGGCCGTCCAGATACTGGATAGCGATTATGACGGTGGAGGTGACGGCCTCCTAAAGCTCTTGATCAATGAGATCGAAGGCTGCAGGGCAGAGCAGCGAAAATACCAACTAATTTCATTTGGCGTTCGCTGCCTAGACGCAATAGTGCCAAGCTCGGACATTCTCAAGAAGATCGTCAGAGAAACTGTTAGACTATGCAGCTCCGAGCCCGGGATGAATCGGCTCGTTTTTCGGAATCACGAGGATGAAAGCTTTCCGGAAAACAAAGACCTGGTGCTGAAGTCCTTGCTGTCGACAAACATGCCAGAGAATGAGCGTCGCGTCACGAAGGCCACTGCGGAAGCAATAGAGCGCGCTTGCCTAACGATGTCGACCAGCTGCTCAGCCGGCTTCATCTACGCCGACTTGCTTAGGGAGGAACACAGCCTTATCCGCGCACGCCTAAGCTCAGAGGTCGCCAATGAGCTGCGGACACGCCCCGTAAACGACTGCGCCAAGTATTGGCGAGATATGCTCGATGTACCGACATCCCAACAGATCACTGAACACGGTCTCAAGACACTCTATCTTAATAGGCGGTTTGGCAACCATGTCGAGAACAGTTGTGCACATATGCTTATCTGCTCTGCCGCGATGCCGCCACACTCATTGGATTCCGAAACCTCTAGACGAGAACAGGAAGGGCAGCTTATATCGCTCTATTCCACACTTATAAGCTTCGAGCTAACGGATTATCGAGCTATGGAACTATATGTTAAGAATACCTTCTGGCAGGGCCTTCCCGAGAAGCTCGAGTCGGAGCGAATCGACGCCCTGGATCCCATAGCTCGTGCGGCCGTACTCATGCTTTTGATCCCGACGTTTGGCATCACAGAGCGAAACGCACGCATAAGGGATGAGCGCATTAAATGGATCGCGACTGCGCGAAAGGAGATGGCACGCCGCACGGCTGCAGTTCAAGTGATTAATGAGTGGCAACTTCCGAAGGACGGCCATCGGATACTTACTTCATGGTTGATGGGTGCCACTTCATGGAATTAAGAGGACTCCGATGCTCGGGCCGCTGTAGCTACCCTTGCACTTCGGGTCCACTTCTCATCGGATAGGGCATAGGAGGTAGCGGTATCTTACTTGTGCCCCATCGCCGTATGGCCCTCATGGCAGGTCGGCGTCGAGATTGGCCGATGAACGACTTCATAAGTCGGCTCCCGCAGGCATATTGAGCCTTTTCCAGCGGCTCGCGATGACTCGCTGATCACAGCATGATCGCGGGCGGTGTGGCGGCCTCCGGACGTGGAGAAGCCCCTGGTAGGACGGTTGATCTCTCACAACCCTCCGCCCAGACCAGAGGCTTCAGTTGCTTTTCTATCGTTCTTCGCTGCCGTTGTCGCGTTCAACCCTGGAGTACCTGACCGGGGTGCTACGCCGCCATCGCAAGCAGATCGGCAGCAAGGGCCGCGCGCTCACCGCCGGGCAACAAGCGCTGATGACACTGGCGTACCTGAAGAATGCAGAGACGTTTGCCCAGCTCGGAGCCGATTTCAAGGTCGGCACCACAACCGCCTGGCGGTACGTGAACGAGGCGGTGAAGCTGCTGTCGGCCCGCTCGCCCAAGCTCACCAAGGCGCTGGAGAAGGCGAAGAACGGCGGGCTGCTCTACGTGGTGCTGGACGGGACGCTGATCCCGATCGACCGCGTTGCGGCCGACAGGCCGTTCTACTCGGGCAAGCACAAGAAACACGGAATGAATCTGCAGGTCATCGCCGGTCCGGACGGCACGATCGTGTGGGTGTCGGGGTCGTTGCCGGGCTCGGTGCACGATCTGAGGGCCGCCAGGATCTGGGGCATCATCCGCGCCTTGGCGGACGCCGGCCTGCTCGTGCTGGCCGACAAGGGCTACGTCGGCGCAGGCCGCCACATCAAGACTCCGCGTACAAGGGCCGGAACAGGCCCGAGTCCCAGAAGACCGCCAACCGCTCCCACGCCAAGCTCCGCGGGCCCGGCGAGCGAGCGAACGCGCAGCTCAAGACATGGAAGATCTTGACCAAGCTCCGCTGCTGCCCCCACCGGGCCGGTCACCTCGCCAAGGCCATCCACGTCCTGCAGAACCGCGAGGCCAGCGCGTACTGAAAAACGCTCATTGATGTGATAGACCCTAACCCTAAGCAGCACAAGATCACAGAAAAGGCCAGCGAGCGATCGCTCATGAAGTGAAAATCGGCCGTCGCAAGGTAAAAACGGGTCGTCGAATATCCGCCCCCTAATGCTGCCCCTCCGTGGCGCGGCGTCCCTGCCGAGCTGACCAGCGGAAGCTTGGGCGTCTCAGTTTCCCAGCTCGAAGAGGCTGTCTTGGACAGCGTCGGGCTCATCGCGTGGCCGGACCCCCGCGGCGGCCAGTTCTGGATGCTGCTCCTGCAATGCCTTTGAGACAGGCTCCAGAGCGGGAACTTGGAGCTCGGTCAGAAATTCGCGGGTTGCTGGGTCGGTGGAGTAGATCACAACGCCATGTTTGCCGCGGCTGGCCAGGACCCGGTAGATGTTGCGGATCAGATAGTGACGTTTAGCGCCCCAAACTTGACGATCTGCATTGTTGACTGCTTTCCAATGGTCGCCGGACCAGGTGTAGTCGCCGCCCATTATGACGCCGGCGTAGTCCCAGTCGAAGCTTTGGGCGCTGTAGACGCAGCCGATCTGCTCGAATCCGCCAGGGTGGGTGGCCCAGTGCTTGTAGCTAGGGATGTTACGGCGTTCGTTGGCCTTGTGAGCGTTCCAAGGCCGCTCCCAGCCGTCGATGCGGACGTCGGAAACCAGCCGACCGTTCTCGGGCTCAGTCCATTCCCAGCAGAATCCTGCCGTGATGCGCGCCGAGTGTCCAAGGGCGAGTTGGGCGCGCAGGTAGTCCTCCATCTGCTGGGGAGTGTCGGCACGCAGTAGATGAAAGTCGCCCGAGTAACTCCAGGGACGCGGGGCTTGGCCGTAGCCGAGCAGGTCCTCCAGCCAGTCGATGTATTCCGGGCAGGTGCTGTGCCGAAACTGACGGTGCAGGGGTATGACGTGGATGTCTTCATCGGGAATGCCCAGATCCAGGGCGGCCCGCCGGATCACCTCGGGGGTGCCGACTTCGTTGTTGCGGATGACCTGGTGAGGGTCGAGGAGGAATACCGGAACTCGTGCGGCCTGGATCAACTCGTGGATCTGGGGGGCCTCGGAGCGGTCCTCGAACTTGTCGAAACGATTGTTGGAGGTCCTGCGCAGCCGGTGGGCTTCGTCGCAGATCAGCACGTTCAGGTGGTTGGGCTCGCGATTCCGGTGCTGATTGAAGTAGGTGAACAGGTTCTCGACACCGCCGTGGCGGCCTTTGACGTGCTTACGCAGCGCTTCAGAGAACGCGGCGCTGCCTGAGGCATGGACTGTGGCGCTGCTGATCCCGTTGAGAATGCCCAAAAGCTCCAGCGCCAAGACGGTCTTACCGGTTCCAGGGCCACCGGTGATAATGAATACCTGTTTGGAGTTGGCCTTGAAACCGTTCTCCACTGCGGCGGCCACCTTGTCGACTGCTTCACGCTGCTCGTCCAGTAGCGGAAACACCGACCGGCCTCGAACCGCCTGGTAGGCAGCGCGCATGACTTCCTCGGTGGGCCGTACGTGCGCGCGGTTGATCCGGACGACCTGCTCGCGGGCGCCTTCGGCGCTCAGCACCTCGGTCAGGAAACGGGCGAAACGTTGCCGGTCATCGGATGCGGAGCCGAAGACGCGCACGCGTTCGCCATCGACATCGGCGCGTATCCCGCAGGTCGGCGGTAGGAGTTTGGCGACTTCGGCAGCCGGCGCGTTATGTAGATTCACGACTCCCCACAGCGATCGGTTCAGCATCGGCAACTGCCGCTCCAGCGCCCTGCAGTAGTCCCATACCTGATCAACCGGATGCTGGCTTTCCCGGCGATGCGTTCTCCCGCGGATGACCCTGCGGGTGTTCGGGACGACCGTGAACTGCGACCACTGTTTGTTCTCCACCGCCACTGCGGACAGGTCTCCAGTGTCAGGGTGGGTGCCGACCAGCAGCATGTCGATGCGCGCGTTGCTGGACAGAGTGCTCATCTCCAGCAGGACCCGTACCTCACCGAGCCCGGCCTGCAGCAGCACCGTTGTGACGGTCTTGATGCTGTTGCGCCACGACTCCTGCTCACTGTCCTTGACCTTCACCTGATACACCCGGGCGGCGCGGAGAACCAGAGTGCGAACGAGTTCTTCGGTGTCCATGTCGGCCAACTCGGTGGCCGAGCGCGCCAGTAGGTAGCGAGACTTCACCTCATGGCTCCTTGAGGGAACAGAGAGAATCGATCAGACGCAAGGGCGCGGGGTCGAACAGGCTAGGAGGGGAGGCGGTACTCGAAGCGAGTCGGTCTCAGATCTTCCTCGGCGGGCTCCCAATCGGCCAACACGGTGACGGTTCCGCCGCTGGCGGAAAAGTCGGGAGCGATGCCCGTCACGGTGATGTCGCTGACCACGAACAAGTCCACATCGGGGAACTCACGAGCGTGCTGGACCTCGTTGGCGGTCAACTCCACCGAGGTGGGGGCACCGGTGGTGCCCTTGACCTCGACATGCCGCTCAGCCCCCGGTTTGGTGAGGCGCAGGTCATAAGGCTTGCCCAGTTCTTCCCACTCCCAGCCCTCGTCCGCGTAATGCGCTTTGGCCAGTTCCACAGCGTGCTGTTCAATGGCCTGCCGCTTGCGGGCATCGACCTGCCGGCCCGCACCGGAGGAGCGACCGCGGCTACGGCGGTTGCGGGTCGGCGGCACGATGACGGGTCTTGTGCGGCTGAGGGGCACCTGCGGGACACCCTGGCCAATGGGCTCGGGCGCGAGCCCCATCCACTCAAAGAGGCGGGTCATGTCCGTGGTGGCGGTTCGGCCGAAGCCGCGCTGCGTCCCCGAACGACGCAGTGCATCGCTGGCATGCAGAGAAAGCGGCCCATCGGAACCGAGCGGGACGTCATCGATCCGTCCCAGAGGTTCGATGCCGATGCGGGTTCGCCATATAACCCTGCCCTCGGCGATCTCGTCGGGCATATGGGGAGCCGTCGCTCGATACGCCTGGGCGCCGGCCTGGCACACATACAGCGTGGCGGATCCGTTGAGCCATTCATCCAACTGCACACGCGGACTGGCGCCGACGCCGAGGATGACGTACTCGTACTGTCCGATGTCAAGGTCCCCAGGGAAACCCCACGTGTTGCTCTCCATCCCCACCGACAGGTTGAGCAGGGCGGCCGGCGTCTGCGGAACATGCACCATCATGACCGCTGTCTCTACGAAGCCGTGTCCTTCCTGCAGCCCGGACAAGGCAGCGGCTGACATGGCGGCAGGTGCGGCAAGGTCGGCTTCCAGCCGGGCTGCGTCCTGCAACTCATAACCGGGCACGAGCAACCGCAGCCGGATGCGCCTGGTCTTGTTACCGCCACCGGAGGCGCCCGGAGCCTGGCCGACCCGTCCCTGCAGCGTGCCCAGGCGTTGGCGCAGCGCCACGACATCATTCACTTCGGCGAGACGGATCGGCTCGGCGAAGAACCGCCGCTCGGCCTCGTGCAGCCAAGCCGTCCTCTCCGAATCGACCAGGCCAGCCACCAGGGTCGCGTCGCGCTGCTTCAGCCGAGACAGCAACAGGCCCAGAGCCGGCCGGTAGTCGACATTACGGGGGATGCGATCGGTCGAGGTTGGCGTACCCGAGCTGCTCTCCAGCACCAGCGACAGCAGGCTGACCTCAGGCTCGACCTCTACCTTGAACTCGGCATCCAACTGCCGACCGTCGTCCGTCATCACTCGCATGGCCATACCTTGACACGAACCACTGACAGCCTTGGTCTCAGTCGGAGTTCCCGCTGGACCCGCGCCATCCAGATGCGCCGATGAACTGTCCTCGCGCCGCGACGGTTATCCCCTAGACGTCCGGTTCTTGCCCTGTTCGAGGACGGCGACGGCGACGAGCTCACCAAGGGCAGCGGTAAGGTCCTCCACGATCTCGCGGGCTATGACATCCGGTGGAAGGTGCCGGTCAGCACCCTCCAGACTCGGGTCCTTCAGCCAGGTGATGTCGAGGTTGACTTTGTCCCGGGTGACCAGCTCCTCGTAGGAGAAGGGCTTGAGGCGTTCGGTCTCCTCCCGGGTATGGCGTGGCTTGGCGGGTCGATAGCACCTTACGAAGTCGTCCAGATGCTCGCGAGTGAGACGGTTCTGTTTGAGTGTGAAGTGCTGGCCGATGCGGAAGTCGTACATCCAGAGTGTGGACGTCAACGGCGCTTCTCGCCGAGCCGGCCTTTTGTCGAAGAAGAGTATGTTGGCCTTGACGTCACCCGCATAGAAGATGCCAGTCGGTGCAGGGGGTCTAGTGAATCTCCATTGTTGTGCGGCGCCGCATTTCTCGCCACTGCCCCTACCTCCCCGTTTCGGGATTTTGAGGCGGAATCAGCTCAAAGAGGCCATCGGCATCGGCGACCGAATCGACGCCCCATCCGAGCGGCCAAACATGATGTGGACTTTCAGTGGCTTTCGCGTAGTGCAATATGGGCTGCCGAGCGAATCGCGCTGTACCAAAATGGACATACGGGCCGAAGATGCATCGATGAAAGCTGACATCCCCGTCAAAGATAACGCGAGCAAAGTGAGCGCCACCATTAAAATTGGTTCCATCGAACGATATGTCGCCTTCAAAGTGAGCTGACATGAAGACGACATCTTCATCGAAATAAACTTCTTCGAACGTCGTATGTCCATGAAACATTGAGCCAAACTTGGCATTCCCAATAAATCTAGCACCATTAAAACTAGCCCCCTCCTCAAATCTGGCGGCAAAATAACGTGGACAGCGAAAGCGTACTCCCGAAAAGCCAGCATATCCTTTGAATGTAGCATGTTCAAAAACAGCCGCCTGACTCACCATAGCATCTACAAATGTCACCCCTTCCCCGAATTCTGCATAGTCAAAGTGAGCAACATCGCCAAAGCTTGTGTTGCCAAACGTGCTGCCGCCACAAAATTTTGCACCTTGAAAATACGCAATCTTGCCAAATTCGGTATAGTCGAATGCCGCAGACTGACGGAACTCGCTCTTCTCAAAGCCCGCATTTTCATCGAATGATGCTTGCGTGAAGTCAACCCAACCATAGAAGGTAGAATAACTAAAGTCCGCCACCTGAGCGAATACTCCGCGGTTGAACGTAGTCTGCCCAACAAAGTTGACATAGCGGAAATCCGCGGAGTCGATATACGCTTCAGACATATCGAAGTCGATCAGCACAGCACCCGAGAGATCGATACTCATATTTGGCCAAAACGTTTCAGAAGAGCTTCGCCGCAGATGACGAGCTAGGATGCGTTGAGCAGTAAGGCGAACGCGAATCTCCCTCTGGGCCTCGGGGCTAACTGACGCCACACGGACTGGATCACTTAGGATCTCCATCGGCGACGCGGTCGATACTTGAGTTTCTTCCAAGGAAGCAAGAGGTATAGGCATCTGAAGATAAGCACAAATCCTGTCCACTGCCACCTGACGAAGGCTAGGATAGTTTTGAGCAAGGCGCTCCAGATCCGTTAGCCCTCCTATCTGGACAGTTGCTTTGTCGCTACCGAGCTGCTCACTCGCCTTCGCCGATAGTTCTGTAATACGACGTTCGATTGCATCAAGCTTTGCATTTTGGTCTGCCGCAACCTGCCGTGCATGTTCTTTCTGGCTCAGCCGAAGCCTGTGGACGGCAATAAAAGTGGCAAGTATCGCAAGGACAGCTGCTGCGACTTTCATTCCGACTTCCATTGCAGCGCTATGTTCGGAGACGTCCTTCCCCCAAAGAGTCGCTGTTGAGATGCCGCCTGCCACTCCTCCCGTCACAAGGGCGGACCAGACCCACCTCCAGGGAAAATCGAGACCTGCACTCACGGCCGTCATTTGATCCGAACGCACTACATCGACGGTGCCCTCGGAACCTGACTCATCGGAGATCGAGAGATCGCGCATGGCAAGAGTTAACCTGCTGACGGTCCATTCGACCAGCAGGTTGCCGAAAGTGGCCGTCTCCGTGGACCGATCAGCGGAGTTACCCCATCTCGCTGGGTCACACAGCCGCCACCGCAGTCGACCAGACGCGTTCGAAGCTGTCCAGGTAGATGCTTGCCATGTCGCCGTCCTCGGCCTTGCGAAGATGCAGGACCGGCATGGGACGCGGCTGCTCCATAAGAGTGCAGGTTGATCAGGCTGTCATCGTCGGCCCGGTAGATCGACGCGTAGAGCGTCGTGCGATGCAGTCGAATCTCGACACCGTTGATCTTGGCGAGAGGTCGAAACAACGCGAGAGAATTCCGCACCTTGGCTGCGATGGTCTCGCCGATTCCTTCACCTACTCCTCGTTCGGCTACTTGAGGACTAACCGGATCGCCGAGCAGGATTCGGATGCGGACGCCTGCGAGCGCGCGGTTAGTGAGGATGCGAAGGATTCCGTTGTCTTCGGCGATAAAGAGCGCCGCGTAGACA
This sequence comes from Actinoallomurus purpureus, assembly GCF_024055795.1. Classification (GTDB taxonomy): domain Bacteria; phylum Actinomycetota; class Actinomycetes; order Streptosporangiales; family Streptosporangiaceae; genus Actinoallomurus; species Actinoallomurus purpureus. The sequence goes on from NZ_JAMXMY010000023.1 coordinate 159,739, forward strand.
AGGATCCCGATCTCCCGCTCTGCGGACGCGAAGAGTCGTAGCCATTCTTGGCGGGGCACCGCCCATCGGTGCGCATATGCGGCCTGAATACGTGCTGGCGCACTCAAAGTTGGCAGTGCCGCTTGTTTGGTTCGGGGCCAGATTTCGTCTTCGTCGATGCCGAGAAGGTTGGCGAGAGCGCGTCGGTAGCGCGGGTACGGCATGCGGCCGGCCATCCAGCGCTCGACGGTCTTCGGATCGACGCCAAGCCTCGCCGCTATCACAACCTCATCCAGTCCTGAGGCGGTGACCACCTTGCGAAGTCGGTCGTTCATCGTTTACTCCCCTGCATCTCGCCGCGCCTACGGCAGCCTTCACGGACCGACCGCGTTCGACGTTAGATGACCACTAGGGGCAATGCCGTTCGGTTAGGAGTCTGACCTTCGGCGCAAGCGTCGGCGTTTCGGCTGGTGATATGGGTGCAGCCCTTGTAGGGGTTCCCGGGTCCGCCAAGACTCGTGTTCCTTCACAAGGGCTGCCGT
>NZ_JAMXMY010000024.1 GCF_024055795.1 Actinoallomurus purpureus
GGCGGGGGCGGGGGCGGGGGCGGGGGAGGCCGTCGCCGGGATCGCGGAGCGCGTGCACTCGGCGGTCGGTCGGTGGTTCCGGCTGAGTTGGCCGCGGACGCGCGGACGTCAACGTGCACGGCCCACGATGAGTCCATGAGCCGCGACGGCCGCGAGACGGGCGGCGGTCGTCGCGCGAATAGTCTGCGCGTGGCCTGGCTGGCCGCCGAATTGTGTGTGAAACCCGGTATTGACAGCGGTTATGCCTCGTCCGTATCTTTTCCTCAGCCAGAACCGAATCGGGGCGTGTTCGGAACGGTTTACTCACTCGCTGTGGATTCGGAAGGCATCATGCGAAGCAAGAGGATTGTTACAGCCATGGCCATGGCCGGGGCGATCGTCGGCACGAGCATTGCGGTGGCACCCGCCGCGATGGCCGATACCGCATCGATCTGCGGATCGTCGTACCACACCGTGTGGGGGCCGAAGAGCGTCTACACCGAGATCGGCATCTATGCGGGTAGCGTCTACATCGGCTACAACTCGTCGAACGGCTACAACTGCGCGTACCTCACGGTGAGCAGCCAGACGGTGGCCTCGCACGGATATCGTCACAGCGTCACCATCATGAATACCAAGACCGGTGACCAGAGCCCGCCCGACGACGGCGCCTACAACTCCTTCGCGGGGCCCGTGTATGTGAAGGCGGTCGACGCCTGTGTCAAGGCATGGGGAACCGTCACCTACACCCGCGGCGACGGCCTTGACGGCGACGGTTACTACAACACCGGCGCTGTGGCGTGCGGCTGACGTGCTCCGGAGTGCACCTCCTGCGATGAACGCATGAGCCGCAAGGTGGAGTAGGGCGATGTGACACGCGGCGCGCCGATGTGACACGCGGCGCGCTGTGCCACCACTTCGCCGGCAAGGAAGAGCTCTTCCGCGCGGCCCGTGAGGTCCCTGCACGGGATGATCGATTCTTTGTTCGACGGATCGCCCGATTCCCGCTGACGCGGCGATCCGCGTGCGCTACCGTTGGCACGACTTCGAACACAGGTTCGATGTCATGTCCGTGCACGTCTTGAGGAGGCGGGGCCGGTGGCGATCCTCACCGCTCCGGGTGCGACGCGGTGCCGGCCGCATCGTCGCGCGACACGCCGTAGCACTTTCTACGGAAATCTACGGCCGCAGCTATATCCGCTCATAGAGTCCGAGAGCGTGGACCCCGTGCGCAATCCGTACGCCCCCGGCGCTGGACAGCGGCCGCCCGAGCTCACCGGGCGCGACCGCGAGCTGCGGCAGTTCGAGGTCGTCCTCGAGCGCGTCGCCCATGGCCGCCCCGAGCGCAGCATGATCCTCACTGGTCTGCGCGGCGTGGGCAAGACCGTGCTGCTCAACACGTTCCGGTCGATGGCGATCCAGCGACTGTGGGGCACCGGCAAGATCGAGGCGCGCCCCGACCAGTCGATCCGCCGGCCCGTGGCCTCGGCCCTGCACATGGCCGTGCGCGAGCTGGCCCCCCGGCATCGCGCGCCCGACCGCATCGAGGGATTCCTCGGCGTGCTCAAGGCGTTCGCGCAGGCCGACGCCGAGCCGGTCAAGGGCAAGACGGTGCCGCGCCGATGGAACCCGGGCATCGACGTGCCCGCCGCGCGCGGCCGGGCCGACTCCGGTGACCTGGAGATCGACCTGACCGAGCTGTTCGTCGACGCGGCGTCGGTGGCCACCGATCTCGGCGTGGGCATCGCCCTCTTCGTCGACGAGATGCAGGACATCCCGGCCGACGACGTGTCGGCGCTGTGCGCCGCCTGCCATGAGCTGTCCCAGAGCGGCGGCCCGCTCATCGTCGTCGGCGCCGGGCTGCCGCACCTGCCGGCGGTGCTGTCGGCCAGCAAGTCCTACTCCGAGCGCCTGTTCCGGTACGCCCGCATCGACCGGCTCGACCGGGCCGCCGCCGACCTCGCCCTGCTCGCCCCGGCCGAGCGGGAGGGCGTGACTTTCACGCCCGACGCCCTCGACGCCCTGTACGAGGCGGCCGACGGCTACCCCTACTTCGTCCAGGCGTACGGCAAGGTGGCGTGGGACATCGCGCCCGAGAGCCCGATCAACGCGGGTGACATCAAGGTCGCGGCCCCCGAGGCCGAGGGGGAGTTGGCCGTCGGTTTCTTCGGCAGCCGGTACGAACGCGCGACGCCGGCCGAGCGCGACTACATGCGGGCCATGGCGTCGCTGGGCGACGACCCGGTGCTGACCTCGAGCGTCGCCGAAGAGCTGGGCCGCAAGCCGTCCAGCCTTTCGCCGGCCCGCGATGGCCTGATCAAGAAGGGTCTCATCTACAGCGCGGAGCGCGGGCTGGTGGCCTTCACGGTCCCGCACTTCGGGCATTTCCTCAGGTCGCAGCCGGTCTGAGGCCGTATATCGGCCTCTTGTGAAACCGCTATAGAGGCGTAGACATCGCGATCGTGCGTCGAGCGAAATCTACGACTGTCTAGCCAACACCTTAGAGAGCCCTAGAAAACGCGATGGCCGGGTGAGAAGCCGGACAGCCGTCGCACACCGGACCGCCGCCGATTCGAGTTCCGTATACGGGTTTCTAGCGCAGCCGGAAGAGGCCGCTATACGGAGGCAGAGACGCCGATGAGGTCGGCGGTGCGGATGACCCGCGCGAACCGTCCGTGGTGCAGGCTGGCCGCGGTAGCGCGGGTGAGCTCCTCCGCCGTCACCGTCTCCCCGTCCGGGCCCACGGCGTCGAACGTGTGCATCGCGTCGATCGGGTAGAGCACGTCGTACCCGAGGTTGCCGCCCATGCGGGCCGTGGTCTCGTTGCACATGTTCGTCTGGATGCCCGCGATCACGATCTGGCGGATCCCCCGCTCGCGGAGCCAGCCGTCGAGGTCCGGCCTGCCGTAGAACACCGAGTTGACGTTCTTGGTCACGAACAGGTCGGGCTCGGCACCGCCGAACGCCGCGATGACCGCGTCCTTGATCTCGTTGCCCGGGGACGCCGGCGCCAGCGGCGACCCCTCCGGGCTGTCGTGCCGGACCAGCACGATCGGCCGGCCCGCCGCTCGCCAGGCCCGGATGAGGTCCACGATGTTCCGCTCGGCGGCCGGGTTGTCCCGTCGGCCGAAGTACGGGTCCTCGAAGCCCTTCTGGACGTCGATGACGATGAGCGCGGCGTTCTCACTGAGTTCTGTCATGTCACCGAGCATCCCGCCGACGGCGTGGGGCCACGAGTGGCAGAAATGTCGATGTGCGGTACTTTTCTGCCATGCGTACCGTCGGTGTCGTCCTCTGTGACGGCATCCGCCCCTTCGACTACGGCGTGATCACCGAGGTGTGGGGCGTCTCCCGGCCCGGCTGCCCGGGCTTCGAGCTCTGGCGCTGCGGTGAGGGGCCCGTCGCCCTCCAACACGGCGTGACCATCGCCCCCGACCGGGGCCTGGACGCGCTCCGCGAATGCGACCTCGTCGTCGTGCCCGGCCGCGTCGACGCCCTCGCCCCCGTGTCCGCCGCCGTCCTCGGCGCGCTGCGCGCCGCGCACGAGGCGAAGGTGCCGATCGCGTCGCTGTGCGCCGGGGCGTTCGTACTGGGCGCGGCCGGCCTGCTCGACGAGCGCCGGGCCGTGACCCACTGGGCCCTGACCGGAGCCCTCGCCGAGCGCTACCCCGCCGCCCGCGTGCAGCCCGACGTGCTGTTCGCCGAGGACGGCGGGATCTGGACCTCGGCCGGTACCGCCGCCGGCATCGACCTGTGCCTCCACCTCGTGCGTCAGGCATGCGGCGCAGCCGTCGCGAACTCCATCGCCCGGCGCATGGTCACCGCCGCCCATCGGGAGGGCGGGCAGGCGCAGTTCGTCGAGCATCCGGTCCCCGCTCCCGCCACCGCCCAGTCCGCCGTCGCCGACACCCTCGAGTGGGCCCGCCACCACCTCGCCGAGCCGCTGTCCGTCGCCGACCTGGCGCGGCGGTCCGGCACGGCCCCCCGTACGTTCGCGCGGCACTTCACGCAGCTGACCGGCACGACGCCAGCGCACTGGCTCATCCGGCAGCGGGTCGCGGAGGCGCAGCGGCTGCTGGAGACGACCGACCTGGCCGTCGAGCAGGTGGCGGCGCGCACCGGATTCGGCACCGCCACCATGCTCCGCCGCCACTTCGCACGCGTCGTCGGCGTGCCGCCCACGAGCTACCGCCGTACGTTCGCCGGTTCCCCGACGAGCCCGTAGTCCTTCAGCGTGAGGGCGTTGACGACCTCGTTGAGGAGCTCAAGGCGCTCCTCGTACGCCTTGGACGTCGCCTCCGCGTCGCCCGACGCCTGCGCCTCGATGTGCTCCCGGTTCTCCAGCGCCAGGGACTGGTTCGCGACGACGAAGTCGCGGAACTCCGTCTCGTACGCCGCGAACGCCGTCCGGTGATCGCCGTCGGCCGCCGCCAGCTCGCCGGCGAGGACGTACGCGCCGATGAGGGCCATGCTCGTACCCTGCCCCGTCAGCGGCGACCCGCAGTAGCCGGCGTCGCCGAGCAGCACGACGCGCCCGCGCGACCAGTGGTCCATGCGGATCTGGGCCATCGAGTCGAAGTGGAAGTCGGGCGCGTCCCACATGTACTTCAGCGCCGTCGGGAACACCCAGACGTCGCCGACGCGGTCGGCCAGGAGCCGCTTCTGCGCCTCGACGTCGCGGAAGTCGTAGTCGATGGGCTCCTCGGACTCGAAGCCGATGTAGACCCGGGCCTCCGCGTTGCCCCGCGCGCTCATGACGCCGCCGCCGACGTTGCCCGCCATGCAGAAGGTCTGCCAGCGGTCGAGGCCGAGGAAGTTGGGTGCGGTGTACACCGCGAGGTAGGTCCCGAGGTGGCGGATGTACTCCTGCTCGGGGCCGAACACCAGCCCCCGGACGTTGGAGTGCAGCCCGTCGGCGCCCACCACGAGGTCGTACGACCGGGTACGGCCGCTCTCGAGGGTGACGTGGACCGCCTCCTCGTCCTGGACGATGGCGGCGATCGAGTCGTCGAACAGGTACTCCACCCGGTCCCCCACCGCATCGCGCAGCAGCTCGATCAGGTCGTCACGCAGGATCTCGATGTCGGGGCTGTCGAGGTCGCCGCCGCTGAACGTGCGCTCGGTGCTGGAGAACAGCTCATTGCCGGCCCCGTCGACCGCCGACGAGCCGCGCATGTCGGTCCTGAGCCGCCGCAGGCCGGGCAGGACGCCCATGTGCTCCGCGACGGTGATCGCCGGACCGCGCACGTCGATCGCCTGGCCGCCGGGCTGCGGTACGGACGCCCGCTCCACGACCGTCACGTCGAAGCCGTGGCGGTCCAGCCAGTACGCCTGGGCGAGACCGGCGATGCCGGCGCCGGAGATGAGGACGCTCGTGTTCCGCATGAGGGACTCCCTGGGGTTCGGATCGGCGCGGTGTCTCCCGCGCCGATCCGAATATCGCCCCCGGTGCGCACCATCGGCTGACAGAGCACTGGCAGCCGGCGGCGTGCGGCGTCAGCGATCCCTCAGCGTCCGACGGGGCTGTGCACCCGCTGCGGACCGGAGTCGTCGTCCTGGCGTTCCCAGCCGGGATCCCAGGCGACCCCGGCGCGTACGCCCGACGGCCGTCCGTCGATCGGCACCGCGAACACCACCTCCACGGGCCGCCCGTCGACCTCCCCGGGGTAGACGAGGTAGCGATGGCACAGCTCGCGCCACACGTCGGTGGGCTCGCGCGACGTCAGGGACGCCGCGTGCTCCCGCCAGGCCGGGCTGGGCCGCAACGCCGCGTAGGTCGCGCCGAGGGGGACGTCGCGGAACTCGCAGGGGATCGGATGGAGCCGGCGCTGGACGGCGGCCACCACCTCGGGGGACAGCGCCAGGAACACCGCGCAGTCCGCGGCCAGCAGCGCGACGGACCACCCTCCCGCCGAGCCGAGGACCTGCGCACCGGTCTTCGGGACTCCGGCCGACGCGACGGCCACCCCCGTCAGCACCGCCGCGCGGACCACGCCGAGACGGCCCGCGGGGGTCGAGCTGAGGCGGCCGAAGCAGCCGCACGCCTCGTCGGACCCGCGCCGGACGAGGTCGGCGACCACCGACGTCGCGCTCGCGAAGAACACCACGCTCGCCAGCCGGACCACGAACAGCGGGGTCGTCAGCAGCAGGATCCCGAGCATCCCCTCGACGGCCGCCACGGTCAGGGTGACGGCGCCTCGCCGATCCCGGCCGAGAGCCGGCGTACGGGCGTGGGGGAACGCCTTCGCGACGCCCGCGACGAGAAGCAGGACGGCCAGGAACGGGATCTGTACCTCGAGGACGAGCGCGGTCATGGGCGGTCCACTCGTACCGTGACGTTGAAGCATCCGGCGTCCAGGTCGCCGCCCAGATCGACGAACGCGCTCCTGGACAGTTCGATCACCCGGCCGCGCGGGGAGGTCCCGCACCGCACGCAGCGGTCGCAGAACCGCGCCGCCAGGCAGCCGCACTCGATGACCGGCACGTGCGCCTCCAGACCAGTGCACTCGTTACGGACCCGCAGCTCGCTGCCCAGTGACAGGTACGGCAGCCGTGCGGCCGGACCGGCTCCGCAGCCGCCGCCGGCACCATGGGGATCCAGGGCCGGGTACGCCGCGCCGCGCACGCCGTCGGGATCGTCGTACCACGTCGCCGTGCCGCGCAGGACCCGCGCGGACGTGCCCGACCGGCGCGACGGCGGGGCGACCGCGTGCGGAGAGGGCTGGGGGGAGGTGCGCGCGGGGCGCAGCCCGATGACCTTGTGGTCCCGCCGGACGCCGATGACGTCGAGCAGCGCACCGGGCTCCAGCCGCGGATGGCGCACCTGTACCCGGCGCAGCGCGTGCTCCGGCACGGTGACGGTCAGGTGCCCGCGATGCGGACCGGCGTCCACCTCGAACACCTCTCCGACGCGCTTGGTGATCACACCGGTGACCCGCGCGATGTCGACCCAGACGCGCTCCGCGGCCAGGCCGCCGGCCCCCGCCGGGCGCACCACCACGTGCCGCCCGGGACGCAGCGCCGCGAGCTCGGCCCGGCCGTCGTACCAGATAGAGACCGAGGCCGACATCGGGAGCCGCACCTGTGAACCGTCCGCCAGGGTGAGCACGAGGACGTGCGGACTGGCGTCGGCGATCACGCCCTCGATCGCGCGCCGGGGCCAGGAATCGTTCTCCTCGAGATAGCGCAGTGGATCGCTGAACACCGCCTCCCGTAGTCGACGCCGACGGTGCATTAAATCGTGCGAGGGCAGCATGGGGGAAGCTCCGAACATCGATGGACACGCTCATGGCCGTTGCGACGGAAGTCGCACGTCAAGCCTTACTCGGAGCGTTCCTTCTGTCGACTCCTTTGTCCAAATCGGCCAAAGATGCCGAGAGGTATACGTGACGGTTTTTCATGATTGCCGCGCGGCGGGTTGGCCGAAACATGAGGCCCGAGTTGATCCGTAATTACGATCTTCGTGCGATCGTCGGCATGGTGTCAGAACGAACTCCCCAGCATGCCGGGCGGTCATGTGGGCGCAGCGACGCACGATGAGTTCCGTGACTACGTCGCGGCCCGGCGCCCCACGCTCCTGCGCGCGGCCCTCCTGCTCACCGCCGACCGTACCGAGGCCGAGGACCTGCTTCAGGCCGCCTTGGCCAAGACGTACCTCGCCTGGGACCGGATCGAGGACCGCACCGCGCTCGACGGCTACGTCCGTCGCGCGATGGTGAACATCAACATCTCCTGGTGGCGGCGGCGCCGGCTGGAGGAGTACCCGACGGACGAGATGCCCGACACGCCCGTCGCCGACCACACCGACCGCAGCGAGCTGCGCGACGCGCTCGACCGCCTGCTGGACCGCCTGCCCGCCCGCCAGCGCGCGTACATCGTGCTGCGCTACTTCGAGGACCTCACCGAGGCCGAGATCGCCGACGCGCTCGGCGTCAGCGTCGGGACGGTCAAGAGCACCGTCTCACGGGCCATGGCCAAGCTGCGCGAGGACGCCGACGAGGAGTTCGCCGACTCGACCGAGCCCGGGTACTGACAACGGCCCACGTGACGGACCACAATCCGGTCACACCGTTCCTAGCGTGGAGGCCGCCGTGTGGAGCACGATGCAGGACCATCCGCTGACCATCTCGTCGATCATGCGATACGGCACCCGGATCTTCGGTGACGCCGAGGTCGCCACCTTCACCGGCGACGGCATGCGGCGCACCTCGTACGCCGAGCTCGGCCGCCGCGCCGCCCGGCTGGCGAACGCCCTGCGCCGCCTCGGCGTCGACGCCGACCAGCGGGTCGCGACCTTCCAGTGGAACAACACCGAGCACCTCGAGGCATACCTGGCCGTCCCGTCGATGGGCGCGGTCCTGCACACGCTCAACATCCGGCTCTCCGCCGACCAGCTCGTCTACATCGCCGACCACGCCGAGGACGACGTCGTCATCGTCGACAACACGCTGGTCCCCCTCCTGGCCTCGGTGCTGCCGCGGATGAAGACCGTGCGCCACGTGCTCGTCGTCGGCGACGCCGACCTGACGCCGCTGGAGGCCGCGGGCAAGGAACTGCACTCGTACGAGGCGCTGCTGGCCGCCGCACCCGAGACGTTCGACTGGCCGGAGATCGACGAACGCCAGGCCGCGTCGATGTGCTACACCAGCGGCACCACCGGAAACCCCAAGGGCGTCGTCTACTCCCACCGCACCGCCTACCTCCACGCGATGGCCGCCTGCACCGGCAACGCCTTCGCGCTGGCCGCCGCCGACCGGGTGCTCCCCGTCGTGCCGATGTTCCACGCCAACGCCTGGGGCCTGCCGTACGCCGCCCTCATGGCCGGCGCGTCACTCGTCATGCCCGACCGGTTCCTGCAGCCCGAGCCCCTCGTCCGCATCATCGAGGACGAACGCCCGACCGTCTCCGGAGCCGTCCCCACCATCTGGAACGAGGTCCTCCGCCACGTCCAGGAGAACGAATCGGACCTCAGCTCCCTCCGCCTCGTGCCCTGCGGCGGCTCGGCCGTCCCCGAGTCGCTGATGCGCGCCTTCGACGACCTCGGCGTCCGGATCGTGCAGGCATGGGGGATGACCGAGACGTCGCCGCTCGCCTCGGTGGCGCACCCGCCGCCGGCCTGCTCCGACCCCTGGCGCTACCGCGCGACCCAGGGCCGCATCATGAGCGGCCTCGAGGTCCGCGTCGTGGGCGACGGCGACACGGTCCTGCCCTCCGACGGCACCTCCGTCGGCGAGATCGAGATCCGAGGCGCCTGGATCACCGGCTCGTACTACAAGGACGAGGACCCCTCGAAGTTCCACGACGGCTGGCTGCGCACCGGCGACGTCGGCACCGTCTCCCGCGACGGCTACCTCATCCTCACCGACCGCGCCAAGGACGTCATCAAGTCCGGCGGCGAGTGGATCTCCTCGGTCGAGCTGGAGAACCACCTCATGGGCCACCCGGACGTCATCGAGGCCGCCGTCATCGGCGTCCCGGACCCCAAGTGGCAGGAACGCCCGCTCGCCTCGGTCGTCCTCCGCGACGGTGCGTCCACCTCGGCCGCCGACCTCCGCGCGTTCCTCGCCGAACGCGTCCCCAAGTGGCAGCTCCCAGAGCGCTGGTCCTTCATAGCCGCGGTTCCCAAGACCTCAGTCGGCAAGTTCTCCAAGCGAACCCTCCGCCAGCTGTACGCCGACGGCGCCCTGGAGGTAACGGAGCCGGAGTAGGTGCGGGTCGCGGGATGGCGAGCGGTGATCGTCGAGGTTCGTCGTCGTCGGAGGTGCGAAAACTCTCGATGGGAGGGCGCCGACACCCGTCGCGGCCAATCGCTTTGCCGGTAGGGCCCCATGACCGGTACGCTGTGTGCGGCCTGCTGGCCACCGAGGAGGCTTCGCCTAGTCCGGTCTATGGCGCCGCACTGCTAATGCGGTTTGGGCTTACCGTCCATCCGGGGTTCAAATCCCCGAGCCTCCGCCCCATGATCAGGGCCTTCCCCAGTGAACGTTGGGGAAGGCCCTTGATCGTTTCTGGCGGCTGGAACGGCCCCAGTTGCAGTCTCAGTTGCAGTTGCTATCCCTCGCCCCACAGGGCGGCAGCCATCCGGGTGCCCGCGTCCTGGATCTGGGCGGCGGCCACGAAGGTCTCACACACGCCGTGCAGACTCTCGGTGAACTCCCTGTCGAGCACGGACCACCGGCGTGCTCCGTACCGCCGGCCGCGTTGTCGCCGCCTTCCGAATCCGTTCCGGTAGCCGGCGCCGGAACAGAGAGCTGCGATCATTATCGATTGGTTACTACTTCTACTTGATGCAGTTGGTGGGGACCCAGCCCTTGCTGCCGCGGTACGTGACGTGATCCCAGTCGTCGGACTTGCCTCCGCACGCCTTGTACTTGCCGCCCTTCGGCGTGAACCCAATCCAGCAGGCCTTCGTGTTCTTGTAGACGAAACGCAGGCTCGCGGAGTTGGAGCGGGGCGACTTGCGGAGGTGGATTTTTTCTTTCGCCGTAACGGAAATGCACTTCGAGGCTTGGACCGTCGGCGCGGCCTGGCGAGTCGTGGTGGTGGGTTGTTTCGCGAAAGCCGAGGTGGCGGTCCCCGCTCCAACAAGGGCGAGGGCGGCAACAGCCGAAGCGACGAACAGATGTTTCTTCATGTGGGGGAGATCTTCCTCTCGGGGAGTCGCGTCCAGTCGACGTGTTCCTGTTGCTCCCAGGAACGCGGCCGCTCGGGTTGCTTATGTGCCCAATGCGACCCGTTTCCTCGCCGGGAGTCATCGGGAAATGTATTTTGATTATAGACATCTGGATGTCAGGTTTTGTGGCGACCTAAAGAACAACATGTGACATGTATCACATGTGGATAGCAAGGTGATTTCGAGGCCGCCCGTCTCGGGCATTTTCACCAGGCGGTCGTCCGGCTCAGGGGGTCAGGGTTCGCCGTGCGTGGTCACGTGATCCGGAGAGAACCGTCTTCGTTCATCTCGAAGGCGCCGGTCCGTACGTGCAGGTGTCCCTCAGTGGGAAAGGCGGGCGGTCGGGGAGGGAGTAGGGAGCGGAGGACGTATCGGCATTTCTCCGCGACGCGACACGAAGCAGGGTTGTCCGCGGCGTGCAGCAGTTCGAGGGAGGCCAGGGGCATCCCGGCCTGCGAGCCGAGCGCCCATCGGGACACCGCCTCGAGCGCGCGGGGAGCGATTCCCCGGCCTCGGACCTCGGCCGACGTCCAATAACCCACCTCGGCCTTGGTGGGGTCCGCTCCTCCCTTGACGACGATGTGGCCGACGGGACGGTCGGGTTCGCTCAGGTCGCTGCCGCACTCCGCCACGGCGAAGCTGAAGCGGGTGCCCGCGGCCCAGCCGTCGTCTTGGTCGCGGATCCATCGACGGGCGTCGGCCTCGGTGACCAGAGAGGTGATCAACCGACGCATGTGCGGATCACGATGAGCCGTCACCAAGGCCATCGCGTCTTCGGCACGCCACGGTCGCAAGCGCAATGCGGGGGCGGACGCGGTCGAGTCCACGGACAGGGTGACGGTCATGCCGCTCCTTGATCAGGCCCCCGAGCACGGGGCGGTCGGCATCGGCGAAAGGTCCGAATGCTCGGGGGCCGTGGTCACGGAACGGGGGTAAGGCCGCACCGCCTTGCAGCGGTGTCCTTCACCGGGCAGTCTGCCCGGTCAGGACGCGTTGACGGTCACTTCAGGTACCAGATCTGGTACGCGCCCTGGTTCTTCTTGTGGGTGTAGACCTGTCCCTTGGCGTTGCCGTCCAGGTAGAGGTTGGTCGCCCAGTCGAGCCAGTTGGCCGGGGGGGCGAGCAGCCAGTACTGGTTGTTTCCGCCGTTGCATTTGAGGGTGTAGACCTTCCCGGCCTTGTTGCTGTCCAGGCAGCGGCCGGTCGCGACGTTCTTGACGTACCAGGCGGTCCTGATGTGGTCCATCTTGTGGGACGTGAGCTTCCACTGCTGGTTCTTACCGCCGTTGCACTTGAGCGTGTAGACCTTCCCCGCCTTGTTGCTGTCCAGGCAGCGCCCGGTGGCGTCCTGAACGATCCGGTGCGGGCCGATGGTCTGGGCGGACGCGGTGGTCGTCGTCGCGGCGACGAACCCTGCGGAGGACAGCAGTACTAAAGCGCCGGCCGTGGAGGAGGTTCTCATTCGCATCGGTCCCGTCTCCCTTGCCTCGCGGAAAAGTCGATTGTGCGGACCCGATCAACGTAACTCTGCGAACGATCTTGGTCGATAGCGGTCTTGGTGAATATTCGACGAATGTGGTCGGAGTCTGGTACGGGGGTCGAGGCGCCGGGGAACGCGCGAAAGTGCCCCGAGGGGTTCCTCGGGGCACCGCCGCGGCTCAGGCTCCGTCAGTTGAAGAGCTGGCCCCGCACGGCGCCGCCGGGGAACTCGGCGCTGTGCAGGTTGGCGTAGAACCCCGACGGGTTGCCGGCGATCTGGCTCACGACCGCCCGGTCCACGCCGGTCGCGGTGCCGGAGATGGCGAAGACGGTGTTCGGCACGGGCGTGGTGAACAGCGGGACGACGACCGGGCCGTTGACGCCGAAGGCGCCCTTGTGGATGTGGCCGAGGGTCGGGTTGACGCCCAGCCAGGCGAAGGAGTAGCCGACCTGGTCGCCGCGGGCCCGGATGAACGCGACGGCGCGGCCGTCGGGGTCGCCGACCTTCGGGCCGTTCGCGACCGGCACCTCCTGGTCCCCGGCGAGGAACGCCCGTGCCCCGCCGCCCTTCAGCAGCGCCAGGACGTCGGCGGCCCGGTTCAGCGGGGCGAGCTGCCCGCGGACGGCGCCGCCGGGGAACTCCTTGCTGTGCAGGTTCAGGTAGAAGCCCGACGGATTGGCGCGGAGCCGGTCCGCGACGGCCGGGTCGGAGACGGTGACGGCACCGGCCGCCGCGTCGGTGGTGTCCGGCATGGGGCTCGTGAACAGCGGGACCTTCACGTCTCCGTTGGCCCCGGCGACGCCCTCGTGAATGTGGCCGAGGGTGGGCGCGCCGATGTTCTTCCAGCTGAAGGCGAACGTGACCCGGTCGCCCTGGACGCGGACGACGCCGGTGGCGCTGCCGTCCGGGTCGCCGACGGCCGGCTTTCCGGCCACCGGGACCTCGTTGCGGCCTGACAGCCGGGCGGCCAGGAAGACCGGCTTCTGCCGGGCCCGCGCGATGGCGGCGTTCAGGTCGACCTGAGGCTCGGGCGCCTCGCTGGACGCGGCGGAGCTCGGCATGTCCATGCCCGGCATCCCGGGCGTCGACGGTGAGGTCGCCTGGGCGGGTTGGGAGCCGTACGGTGCGGGCGTTTCGGACTCCGCCCGGGCCGTGGCGGTGCCGAGCGCGCCGAAGGTGAGTGCCAGGGCCGGGATGGTGAGGGTACGAATGCGCATTTCCAGTCTCCGTTCGCTGAGTCGTCCGGGAGTACGGCGGATACCGCGCGCCCGGTTCAAGGAAGAACAATTTTTTTCACATTGAACCCTCGCGACTTCGCGTGCGTACCGCATGCCGACACGCAGATCTCGGCTACGTCAGGGAGCAGTTCTCATGCGCGCACGATTCGTCATCCTCGGTACCGCCCTCACCATCGGTCTCGCCGCGTGCGGCGGCGGCGGTGGAACCGAAGAGCGGCACCATTCGGCGGCCTCCGGTGTCCAGGCCGCGAGCGTCAAGATCAGCCAGTCGAGCCTGGGGCCGATCCTCACCGACCGGACAGGACGGACCCTGTACGCGTTCGCCAAGGACAAGGACGGCGGCAGCAGCTGCACCGCGGACTGCATCGCCACCTGGCCCGCACTGACGAGCCGCGGCACCGTGACCGCCGCGAGCGGCGCGAACGGCTCGCTCCTCGGCAGCACCCGGAGGGCGGAGGGCACGACGCAGGCCAAGTACGGCGTCTGGCCGCTCTACTACTACGCCGGCGACATGAACGCCGGAGACGTGGACGGTCAGGGCGTCGACGGAGTCTGGTTCGCCGTGGGCGCCGACGGAAAGCTGGTCAAGGCCGCAGGGTAGTCCGCCGTCGGAGAACGCGCGGGGAGGGCCGCTCGAACACACTCAGAGGACCTATCCGGAAAACCGGATGACTCGCGCCGAATTTCGCGAAAGGGCCGGGCGTATCCGCCCGGCTTTTCGTGTTCCTCCCGGGTGGATTGGTTTATTCAGACCGGTATCGACAAGAGGGTTCCGCCGCCCTCGATCAGCACGACCAAACGGGATATCTGCGCCCGCCCGACGCTGGTGCCGCCGTGGACCTGAAGATGGGCCGGCGCCCCCGGCATCCCGTATCCCTTGGGTGGAACCGCCCACTCCGTCACCGCGCGCCGTTGCCCGGTCCGGGTGACGGCCACCAGCCGGCAGGTCAGCGGGCCGCGGACACCGGCCAGATCGAGGGCGACCTGCGTCCCCCACGGCGTGCTCTCGGTCGCGACCATCCCGCTCGCGTGGGAGACCGGATCGGTTGCCGAGTGGCGCTCGCCCCGGGCCAGGAGGTCGGCGGCGGGGCTGCCGTGGTGGTGGGTCTGCGTGCGGGAGCCCGTGAGGGCGGCGCCGGCCGTCACCCCTCCCGCGACGATGGCGACACCGGCCGCCAGACCGATGACGAGGGTGCCGCGCCTGCGGCGGCGTGCGGCCCGGCGCCTGTGCCGCAACAGGTCGGTGACGTCTCCCGGCGCTCCACCGGGGGCGGGTTCGACCGGGTCGACTTCGGTGAGCAGCTCCCGCATCCCGGTGAACTGCTCCACCTCCGAGGCGCAGGACGCGCACGCGGCGAGATGTTCCTCGAACGCCCGGCGGTCGTCCTCCTCGAGCAGACCCAGAACGTAGGCGCCGACATCGGTGTGCGCGACGCTCATCTGGTCATCCCCCGGTCTCTCCCACACGGCGCGACCCACCCCGGATCACGTCATCGACCCTGGACTTCACCGTATCCGGGCACGGGCGCGACGCCCACCTCCGGGCGCGACATCCCTTCCGAGCGCGGCGCCGGCCTTCCGGATCGTTCATACGGGGAGGCGGAGTAGCGTCCGGCCGTCGTTCGCCTCCACCTCGAAGCGCACGAGGTCGGCGCGTGTGATCGCCGTGCCTCCGTGAACCTTGAGGTGCGCCGGTGAACCGGGAACGCCATAGCCCTCCGGCGGTACGGCCCACTCCGTGACGACGTGCCGCCGGCCCGTCCGGGCGACGGCGACCAACCGGCAGGTCAGCGGACCATGGACGTTGCCGAGGTCGAGGGCGACGTTCGTGCCCCAGCCCTTGCTCTCCATCGCGATCGTCCCCACGGCACCCGTCCGGGGGTCCGTTGCCGACCGCGTCTCGCCCGACCTGAGCAGGTCGGCGGCCAGGTTCTGATGGTCGTGGGCGATCTGTTGGTGCACGTGGTCCACGGTCGCCCCACGGCCGGCGGCGGCGCCGACCGTGGCACCGGCCACGACCAGCGTGACCGCGGCGGCGGCGCCGAGCACCGCGGTCCGCCTCCGGTGGTGGCGACGGGCCGTCCTGCGGTGGCGGAGCATGTCGACCAGCACGCCGTCCGGCTCGTCGTTCTCAGCGGGCGGCTCCAACTCGGCGGGCGGCTCCACGTCGCTCAGCAACGCCGCCAGGCCGGTCAGGTCGGGCAACTCCTCCGCACACGCGGCGCAGGACGCGAGGTGGGCCTCGAACGCGTGCCGGTCCGGTTCCTCGAGCAGATCGAGGGCGTACGCGGCGACGTCCGTATGCCGGATTCCGGCGGTCACGCGAGCACCCCCCGCTCTTCCAGGGCCAGCTTGAGCGCCCGGAGCGCGTAGTACGTCCGGGACTTGACCGTGCCGACGGGGATGCCCAGCACCTCGGCCGCCTCGTTGACGCTTCGATCCCGCAGGATCGTCTCGCGCAGGATCTCGCGGTGGGCCGGCGTCAGGGCGTCCAGCGCCTGGGTCACGACGACCGAACGCAGGAGGCTCTCCATCCCGTCCGCGACCTGGAGGTGCTCCAGCGGTCCCTCCCCCGCCTCCGCCGGCCGTGCCGCCCTGCGGCGCCGGTCGTCGATGACGATCCGGCGCGCCACGGTCGCCAACCACGGCATCAGCGAGTCGCCATCGGTGTCCAGGTGGCCGATCGAGTTCCAGGCGCGGATCATCGTCTCCTGGACCACGTCCTCCGCCCACAGGCGGTCGCCGCCGACCAGGCGCATCACGAAGGTCAGCAGGGGGCGATGGTACGCGCGGTACAACTCCGCGATGATCCGGTCGTCGTCGGCCGCCCGGATCCGGCGACCCCACGCGCGCGGGCCGCGCGACCGCGGAATCCGCGGGGGCGAGCCGTCACGGCGGGCCGGCCCGGGATCATCGCCGGCAACATCTCGACGCGGTGAGGAGACGGGGGTCTGCTGGCGCATCTCCGGGCCCCGTTACGGACCGTGCCGTCTGGCGACGCGTGTCCCGGACGCACACTCGGCGTTCGCGGGCCGCACCAGGAGCGGCCGGGACGCTCCCGGCCGCCCCGCCCCCGACGGTTCGGCCCCCGCTCGATCGGCCCCCGGCCGTACTGTCCCCGTCCGTACGGCGATGGGCCGTCGAGTCATGTCGATCGTCCTGCCTTCCGAGTCCGATGTCGGCAGGAAGTACGCCAGCGCGTACGGCGGGGGTTCAATCGATCGGGAGGAAATCCGAAAGAACGGGAGGAACGTCGGTCGCCCGGCCCGTCTCAGCCAGTGATCTCGGCGAGTTTTTCCAGGTCGTCGGGGCTCGGAGTCCACTGGCCGGCCTCGACGTTTCCGTGCACCTGCTCGGGAGAGGTGGCGCCGGCGATCACCGAGGCCACGGTCGGCTGGGCGGCGAGCCCGCCGATGGCCACGTGCAGCATCGACACGCCGCGCTGGTCGGCGAAGTCGCGGATCGCCTCGATGGTGTCCCAGTCCGCGGCGGCGTGCATGGAACGCCTGCCGTCGCCGATCCGCGTGCCGGCCGGAGGCGTCTCGTCCCCCCGGTACTTGCCGGTGAGCAGGCCGCTCTCCAGCGGGAAGTACGGCAGCAGGCCGACGCCGTACGCCTGGCAGGCGGGGAGGAGTTCGGCCTCGGGGCCGCGGCGCAGCAGGTTGTAGTAGTTCTGCGCGCTGACGAACCGGGCCCCGCCCGCGGCACGGGCGATGTAGTCGGCCTCGACGACCTGCCATCCGGCGAAGTTCGAGGAGCCGATGTAGCGGACCTTGCCCTCACGGACCAGTTCGTCCAGCGCGGCGAGCGTCTCCTCGATCGGCGTCACCCCGTCGGGCGCGTGGTACTGGTAGAGGTCGATGTGGTCGGTCCGCAACCGCCGCAGCGACGCTTCGACGGCCCGGCGGATGTAACGTCGCGATCCGCGCGCGCCGAAGTCGGGGCCGCCCGCACCACGCATGTCCATGCCGAACTTCGTCGCGACGATCACGTCGTCGCGGCGGCCGGCGAGGCACTGGCCGAGGATGTCCTCGGAGAGGCCGGGTTCACCGCCGTAGACGTCCGCCACGTCGAACAGCGTGATCCCGGCGTCGAGGGCGGCGTCGATGACCTTCTGGCTGCCTTCGACGGTCTGCGTGCGCGTCTTGGGCCGGCCGAGGTTGTTACAGCCGAGACCGACGACGGAGACCATGAGACCGGAGTCGCCCAGCGGGCGATAGACCATATCGGACATACGTCGAGCGTATTCGAGCACTTCGCGCCGCGGACGCTCGACCGCTTGGTCGCCGCCGGCGTGGGCGATGCGGGAAGCCGGGCCGCGTCGGCCCGTGCCTGGCCGTCTCCCCGGCCGGCCGCCGTGGTTCGGAGAACCCTGGATCAGCCGGCGTGGCGCCACCGGGCCTCTGCGCCACCGGGCCTCTGCGTCACCCCGCGTCGGCGTCACTCCGCGTTAGCGGCACCGGCCGTAGGCGCCATCGGGCCTCGGTGCCACCGGCCGTCGGCGGCACCAGGCGCTCCGGGCCCGGTGGCCACGCCGCCCCCTTTCTTTAAGGCCGCCTTAAGCGGGCGGCGCTTCTTCTTTAAGAGCGGCATAAAACGCGGATTCGGGAATCGTGCCATGCCTAGGATCACCGCAAGTTTCGTAAAGTTTCCTAACTAGGAGTAGGTGCATGGCTCGAATCCACGGTCGTCCCCGCGGCCGGTCCATCGCCGCCGTCGTCCTCGGCACCGCCCTGGCCGCGAGCGGCTGCGCCCAGGCCGGCGGCGCCACGAAGACCGCCGCGACCGTGAGCGTCAAGGCCGCACCAGCCGCCTTCGTCCATCCCGGAGTGCTGGTCAGCCAATCCCAGCTGGACTTCGTACGCTCGAAGGTCAAGGCGGGCGCGCAGCCGTGGAAATCCGCCTACGGCCAGATGATGGGCAGCAGATACGCCTCCCTGTCCCGTACGCCGGCACCGCGTGCGGTGGTCGAGTGCGGCCCGATCAGCAACCCGAATCACGGCTGCACCGACGAGCGCGAGGACGCGCTGGCGGCCTACACCGACGCGCTCGCCTGGTACGTCACCCGGGACGCCCGGTACGCCGACAAGGCCATCCAGCTCATGAACGCCTGGTCCGCGGTGCTCAAGGACCACACCAACAGCAACGCGCCGCTGCAGTCCGGCTGGTCCGCGTCGGCGTGGCCCCGGGCAGCGGAGATCATCCGGTACACCTACACCGGCTGGAAGAGCGACGCCATCACCCGCTTCGGCGGGATGCTGCGGAACGTCTACCTCCCGAAGGTCATCAACGGTTCCAACAGCAACGGGAACTGGGAGCTCAGCATGATGGAGGCCGCGGTCGGCATCTCCGTCTTCCTGAACGACCGGACGAGTTACGACAAGGCCATCGCCAGGTTCCGCAAGCGGGTGCCCGCCTACATCTATCTCTCCTCGGACGGCGCGCTCCCCGTCGCCCCCGCCGGTAGCGGCATCGACACGAAGTCCGAGATCGTCAAGTACTGGCAGGGCCAGTCGACGTTCGTGAGCGGCCTCACGCAGGAGACCTGCCGCGACTTCGTGCACACCGGATACGGCATCTCCGCGATCTCGCATGTCGCCGAGACCAGCCGGATCCAGAAGGAGGACCTCTACCCGGAGGTCGGCGAGCGGCTCCGGCAGGCGCTGGGCTTCCAGGCCAAGTACCAGCTCGGCGCGGCGGCCCCGTCCTGGCTCTGCGGCGGCACGCTCAAGCGCGGTATCGGGCCCGTCACGGAGGTCGGTTTCAACGCGCTGCACAACCGGTCGGGCATCGCGATGACGAACACGCAGAAGCTCACCGAGCAGCAGCGGCCCGCGGGAACGAACAACCTTTTCGTCGCGTGGGAGACCCTGACCCACGCCGACAACCCGGCCTGAGCGGGCGGCACCGGTCCACCGCGTCGCGCGGTGGACCGGGCCGGCCACCCGGCGGTGAGAACGGCCACCCGGCGGTGAGAACGGCCGCGTGGCCGGCGTCCGTACGCGAAGCCCCGGGGCGACGTGGGGATCCGCTCCGCTCAGGCGACGGGTGACGACAGCCACGCGTCGATCTCCCGGCGCAGCCGTGCCCTGATCGTCTCGGGGGCAAAGGAAGACTCGACCCCCGCCCGCGACAGTTCGGCCAGCACGGCGTCGTCGTACCCGAACGCCTCACGGATCCGGGCGTACTCGTCGGTCAGCGTGGTGCCCACGATGGACGGGATGTCGGTGTTCACCGTCACGACGAGCCCGGCGTCCCGCAACCGGGGCAGTGGATGCGCGGCGAACGAGCGGGCCAGACCGAGCGCGACGTTCGACGAGGGGCACACCTCGAGGGGCAGGCCCCGGTCCCGTACCTCGGCGACCAGGTCGGCGTCGTCCAGCACGCGGATGCCGTGCCCCAGCCGCTCGGCGTGGCCGACGGTCATCGCCTCGCGGATGCTCGCCGGCCCGCAGGTCTCACCGGCGTGGTGCACGAGGTGGAGACCGGCCTCCCGGGCCGACTCGATCACCTCGGCGAACGGTGCCAGGGGATGGGACTCGTCACCGGCCAGACCGACCCCGAGGACCCCGTCCGCGGCGTACCGCGCGGCCAGGTCGACCGTGCGCCGGGCACGGTCCACCGAACGCCGCCGCGAATGATCCAGCAGGACCCGGCACTCGATGTCGTACGTGGCCTGTCCCTCGGCCAGCCCCTCGAGCACGGCCTCCAACGGCATCTCCGGCCGGCCGAGGCGCTCGCCGTGCGCGGCGGCGGTGAAGGTGACCTCGGCGTACCGCGTCCCCTGCGCGGCCTCGTCGGCACAGAACTCCACGGCGATCCGCCGGAAGTCCTCCGGCCGGCGCAGGCAGTCGCGGACGATGGTGCCCAGATCGGCGAACCGGCGGAAGCCGTCGAACACGACCGGGCCGCCGGCGGGCGGATCCGGGACCGGCACCCCATTGGCCGTACCGATCTCCTGGAGCGTCGCCCACCGGATGGCGCTCTCCAGGTGGACGTGCAGATGGGCCTTTGGCAGGCGGGTCAGGTCGCGCACCCGCGCAGCTTAAGAACCAGATCCGGACATGTCATCTCAATATCGGGGGACCCCGCTCCGCAGTCGCAGGTCCGCCAGGCCGTTTCCAGGACCGCCGGGTAATGACAACACCAAGGATCGGCGCGGAATGGTGCGCGCGTCATTGCCCGTCATTTGCCGTACCGGTCTCCCGCCTGGGCATTCCCGTGCCTGCTCGTGGAGAACCGCGCCGCCGGGCGGGTGACCCTTTTACGTGCCGATCCGGCGCTCACCGACGGGCATGAAAGGCGGTGTTAGCCTTTCGACCGCTCAGCAAGAAGGCTCGACTTCCCGAGATCACCGGCCATCTGGAGGGTGCGTGAAGCGGTACGACCCGTACGCGCGGACGACGTTCTGCGCGACGAGTACGATCGCCGCCCAAGCATCCCGGTTTCCGCTTCCGCGGGCACGATGGGTGAATCTCGACAACATCCCGATCCGACGTGATCGTGTGATCCCGCCGCGCACGCTACTTGGCGAAAAGTCATTCGCGGCTGGATGACGGAAAACCGCCCGCGTCTTCACCGAAGAAAACAATCACCCTTGGGGGACCAATGCGTAAATGGACTGTTCGCGCCGCCCGCGCCCTCCTCGTCGGAGCCGCGTTCGCGGCGGCCGGCGCCGGTATCGCCAACGCCGACACCACGAGCGGCGACCACAGCCTCCTCGGCGGAACGCAGATCCCGGTCACCGCTCCCAACCTGCTGGCGGGCAACGCCCTCAACGTTCTCAGCTCGAACTCGAGCGCGTCGACGGGCAGCACGCAGCGCTTCCGGTACAGCTACCACCGCAGCCGCAACATCGAGGCGACCTCGCTCGGCGGCGGGTCCGTCGGAAGCGGTAACCAGGTCAGCGCTCCCGTGAGCGCTCCGATCCTGATCTGCGGCAACGCGATCGCCGCCGACGGCCTCGGCACCGCCACCTGCCACGGCTCCGCGAGCATCTCGAGCGGGTCCGCGTCGCAGGCGAGCTCCGCCTGCTCCGCCTGCGCTCAGGCGCCGGCGCAGCCGGCCGCCCCGGCCTGCCCGGCGGCCTGCGCTCCCGCGCAGCCGGCCGCGCCGGTCTGCTCGGACGCCTGCGCCGCACCCCAGGCTCCCACCAAGCCGGTCTGCTCGGAGGCCTGCACTCAGGTCGGGGCGCCGATGTGCTCCTCGGCGTGCGCCCAGCAGAGCGCCGACTCGTCGCAGAGCCAGCTCCTCAGCAACAACCAGGCCAGCGTTCCGGTCTCGGCGCCCATCACCATCTGCGGTAACGCCGGGGCCATCCGGGGCCTGGCGGCGGCGGCCTGCGACGGGAACGCCTCCTTCACGAAGGGCGGCACCTCCTGACTCGAGCTCCATTCCGCCCGGCCGGTCCTCGGCCGGGCGGTTTTCTTTTTCCCGGACGGTCGATTTCTCCTCTTTGCCGAACACCGAGGCCGGAACGGTCGGCTCCGTTTACTCGGATCTGACTCATCCGAATGTATTTACTGACCTCTCCTTATCGCGAATCTGTCGAGATCCGGATGGCGAGGATTGAGCCGAAAAGGGTAATGGTACGTCTCCCGTCTTTCAGGGTATGTGCTGCTGCTGAGTAGGTCACTTGCCATTTGGAGGATGGTGGATGAAGTCGCCATACGACGATTGCGCTCCGGTCATAAGATTTCGTCTCGGCGCGGCGCGCCCCGCTTTACTGCGATACCCGGTCATCGGTGTCAGCGTGCTGATCGCCTTGTCCGCACCGTCGGACGCGTCGGCCCGTACGGAGCGGAGATACGCGGTGATCGCGGCGTCGGGAACGGCTCATGGGCAACGGCTGGCCGTGCACGCCTATGAGCGTTACCTCGCCCGGATCGCCGCCCAGAAGGCCGCTGCCCGCCGGGCCGTTCACTTCGCCTACCGGCAGATGGGCAAGCCCTACCGCTGGGGCGGGGCCGGCCCGCGGTCGTACGACTGCTCCGGCCTGGCGATGGCCGCGTGGCGTAAAGGCGGCGTCGGCCTGCCGCACCGGGCCGACATCCAGTACCACACCATCCGGCGCAAGGTCCCGATCAGGAGCCTGCGCCCCGGTGATCTGGTCTTCTTCTCCGGCGCCAGCCACGTCGGCATCTACGTCGGACACGGGCACTTCATCCATGCCCCGCACACGGGGACGGTGATCCAGCGCGGCTCCCTGACCGGCTGGCGGCGACGGGCCTTCGCCGGTGCCGCCCGGCCCGGAGCCCCCGCCTACCGGGCGTGGCCCCGATGGGTCCGGACGCTCGCCGGCCGTCCTCGACGGCAGGCCCCCGGGTCGGGGGCCGCATCGGCCCGGCCGGCGGTCTGGGAGGGCTCGCTGTCGGTACCGGCCCGGTCGGCGGCCGCGAACGGCTCGGCGTCCGTCCCACGTCGGCGGGCGGCCGTCTCCGGCGGCTCGCCGTCCGTACCGACGCGGTCCGCGGCGGTCTCGCACCGGGCCGCCGTCGCTCCGGCCGGATCCGGGGTCGCCTCGGGGGCTCCCGAATCCGCACCGGCGGGACCGGCCGCCGCGTCGGCCGTGACGGCCATGCCCACGGCCCCCAGCGGCTCGCCGGCGCCGAGCGGCTCAGCATCGGCGGGTTCGCCGGTACCGAGCGGCTCAGCACCGACGGAATCGCCGGCACCGAGCAGCTCGCCGGCACCGAGCAGCTCGCCGGCACCCAGCGGCGCGTCGGCGCGGGACAGCGGCTCAGGGACGGCGTCCGGCGGCTCCCAGCCGACATCCGCGCGCGTCCAGTCGACGCCCACGCGTTCTCAGCCGACGCCCGGCGTCTCCTCGACCGGACATGCGGGCTCGCCCGCCGGCGGGGAGAAGCCGACCGGGCAGGTGGGAGCGCCCTGACCAGCGCCTCTCGGGTCTTACCGCACTGCAAAGGTTTATTTGCGACGTACTGGGAAAAGTGCGTTCACGGCTGCTGTGGGGGCGAACATGAACGGAAACGATCGTGGTTCGGAGCGATGTCCCGGACACGGGCGATGGGCATCACCGCGGAACGACACGCGCCACGCGGTGATCCGTACGCTCGTCGCCGAGCATGTGCACGTGCTCCGGTTAGGGTTGTCCGCCTGTCTGGACCGTGAACCCGATATCCGGGTCGTCGCCGACCTGAGCGACGGGGACGGTCTCGCGGCGGCGGTCGCGGAGTCGCGCCCCGCCGTCGCCGTCATCGATGTCGACCTGCCCCCGCCGGTGGGCTCCATCGGCGTGGCACACCTGCGCGAGCTGACCGCCGAGTGTTCCGTCGTGATGCTGGCCGACCGCGGTGACCCCGTCGGCGTCCGCCGCGCGCTGGCCGTCGACCCGCTCGGCCTGCTGAGCAGGCAGGCGCCGGTCGAGGTCCTGACGCGCGTCATCCGCCAGGTCGCGGCGGGCCGGCCGGTGATCGACCCGGAGCTGGCGGCCACTGCCCGCGCCGTCGAGGAGAACCCGCTGACGCCCCGCGAGCTGGAGGTCCTTCGCATCGCGGCGAACGGCGCGACGACGGCGGAGATCGCCGCCCGGCTGTCCCTGTCCGTGAAGACCGTACGAAACCACCTGTCGAGCGCGATCACGAGGACGGCGGCCCGCAACCGGATCGACGCGATCCGGATCGCCATCGAGCGCGCGTGGCTGTGAGCACGTGTGGGCTGTGAGCGCGCGTGGCTGTGAGCCGCGTGGGCTGTGAGCGCGCGTGGCTGTGAGCACGGCGGGCGGTCCGGTCGATCGGCCCGCGGTCAGAGCGCGCCCGGCACCAAGGTCGCGCCGAGCGTGTCCAGGAGGTCCATCACCGGCTGCAGCTTCTCGTACAGCAGCAGGATCGGCTCGCCGGGTGCGGATACGCCGAGCGCGATGCCGACCGCGCCCTTGAGGTCACCCGCCGGGTGGACGTGGACGTCGGGGCGGGCGTCGACGAGCCCCCGCCTGATCAGGCCGGACATCTCGCCGGGTCTCCTGCCCCGCAGGTCCTCGTCCTCGTACACCACCACCCGCCCGAAGGACCGGGCGACCGCGCGGGCGGTGTCGATCACCAGGTCGTCGCAGCGGTCGCCGGGCAGGGTCACGGCCGCCACGCCGTCCCGCCGCCAGACCCGTCGCATGAGTTCGCCGACCGCGGCGACGGCCGCCGGGTTGTGGGCGTAGTCGACCACGACCGGCCGGTCGTCGATCCGGAAGGCGCAGCCGCGCCCCGGGTTGAGGTCGTGCGGCTCGAACGACCGCAGTCCCCGCGCCACCAGGTCGGCGCGCATGCCGAGGGCGCGGGCCGCCGCGGCGGCCGCCAGCGCGTTGCCGACGACGTGCCGGGCCAGCCCGCCGAACGACCCGGCGACGTCCGCGGCCGGCAGCAGCGCCAGCCTCTCCTCCGCCGTCCCCTCGGTCAGCAGGCCGTCCTCGACGAAGTACGCGACGCCACCCGCCCGCAGGTGCCGCTCGACGCGTGGTTCGGCCGCCGACATGGCGAAGTAGCGGACGACCGGCTCGCGGTCCCGTACGCGCGGGCGGTCGGCCAGCGCGGCGGTCCGGGGGTCGTCGGCGTTCAGCACGAGGTGACCGCCACGGCGGATCTCCTCGGCGACCAGCGCCTTGATCTCCACGAGGTCGTCGACGGTGGTGATGTCGTCGACGCCGAGATGGTCGTCGGTGATGTTGGTCAGGACGGCGACGTCGGCGCGGTCGTAGCCGAGCCCCCGCCGTACGATGCCGCCGCGCGCGGTCTCGAGCACCGCCGCGTCGACGGTCCGGTCCGCGAGCACCATCGCGGCGGAGCGCGGGCCGGAGGCGTCGGCCCGGTAGATGAGCTCCCCGCCGACGTACACGCCCTCGGTGCTGGTCATCCCGATGCGCCGTCCGTCCTGCGCCAGCAGGTGCGCGATCATCCGTACGGTCGTGGTCTTGCCGTTGGTGCCGGTGACGGCCACGATCGGCACGCGTCCGGACGTGCCGGGCGGATACAGCCGATCGATGATCTCCGCGGCGACGTCGCGGGGCCGCCCCTCGTACGGCGCCAGGTGCATGCGCAGGCCGGGCGAGGCGTTCACCTCGATGACGCCGGAGGCGCCGGCGTTGGGCGGCAGCGGGGCGGCGATGTCCGGCAGGCGCAGGTCGATGCCGCAGATGTCGAGGCCGACCGTCGCCGCGACGCGGCGGCAGAGCCGTACGACGTCGGGGTGGACGTGGTCGGTGACGTCCTTGCTGGTCCCGCCGGTCGACAGGTTGGCGTTGCGGCGCAGCGTCACGACCTCGCCGGCGTTCGGCACGGAGGACGGGTTCAGGCCCCGGCGTGCCAGGTGGGTCAGCTCCGTGGCGCCGAGCGCGAGGCGGGTGAGCGGGCGGCCGTGGCCCTCGCCGCGCGCCGGGTCGGTGTTCGCGGCGGCGACCAGGTCGGCGATGGTGGACACCCCGTCCCCGGTCACCCGGGCCGGGCTGAGCTCGGCGGCGGCGACCACGCGGTCGCCGACCACGAGCACCCGGTGGTCTCGGCCGGGGACGTAGGTCTCCACGAGCACGGCGTCTCCGTCGGCGGAGGCCGCGCTGAAGGCGGCGGCCACCTCACCGGCGTCCGCGAGCTCGATCCACACGCTCTCCCCGTGGTGGCCGGCCAGCGGTTTGACCACGACCGGGGCGCCGATCTCCTCGTACGCCGCGATCGCCTCCTCGACGGTCGTCACGACGAGACCCTCCGGCACCGGCAGCCCGGCGCTCTCCAGGAGCCGCTTGGTGAGCATCTTGTCGCCCGCGGCCTCCACGCCGATCGCGGACGTCCGGTCGGTCATCGCCGCCCACACCGTGCGCCGGTGCCGCCCGTACCCGAGCTGCAGCAGGTTCAGGTCGCCGACCCGGCGTACGGGGACGCCGCGCCGCCGGGCCGCGTGGGCGAGGGCGGCGGTGCTGACGCCGAGGCGGGTCCGCTCGTGCAGCGAGGCGAGGGCGGCGAGTTCGGCGTCGAGGGCGCCGCCCGCCTCGCCGTCGTTGACCAGACCGGTCACCGTACGGACGGCGAGGTCGATGAGGTCGCCGACGAGCGGCGTCTCGGCGGGCTCGTCCCAGGGGCGTTCGAGGATGAGGTCGTAGCGTCCCGGTGCTCCGGCCCACACCGTACGGCCGAAGCAGACGTCCCGGCCGATCATCGCGGACAGTTCGAGCGTCACGTGCTCGGTGACGTGCCCGAAGTACGTGCCGCGGGCCATCGCGGTCAGCAGCCCGCCGGGCCGGCCCGCGGAGCAGTGGTGGTCGGCGAGGCCGGGAAGCGCGCAGACCAGCCGCTCGGCGAAGCCGGGGACGTCCGTGGTCTCCCGTTCGGTCAGTTCTCCTAAATCGAGCCGGGCGATGACCACCGGTCGCGAGACGTAGACGTTGGGACCGTTGAGCCGGCGCAAATGCTCGAGGTGCACGGTTCACTCCTCCGCTGCGGGTACGGGGCCGAACCACGGTCTGCGCTGTCGCATGTCGAACCAGCAGCCGGCCGGGAGCAGATGCAGGCGGACCTGGAAGAGGGCCATCGGATCGTCGTCGCAATCGGCGTATCCGACGGTCGCCTGGTCGGCGTCGACGACGGTCACGACACCGCTGCCGATCACCTCGAAGCGGCCGTCGCGGACCACGATTGCGGTGTCCTCGTCGATGCCGACGCCCAGCCGCCCGGTGTCGAGCGCGATGCCGCTGAGGAGCCGGGGCAACCGGCCGCGTTCGGCGAAGTGCATGTCGATGAGCACGTTGTCGAGCAGGCCGAGGCCGGGACCGATCCGGACGGCGGAGGCGGCGACCTCGTGCCCGTCGCCGCCGAGGATCATCCAGCGGCCCATCGCGGTGGCGCCCGCGCTCGTACCGGCGATGACGAGCCCGTCGCCGCTGAGCCGTCGCCGCAGCAGGGTGTTGGCCTTCGAACCCACGAGGCTGCGGATGCGCGACTGGTCCCCGCCGCTGAACAGGACGCCGGTCGCCTCCCGCAGCACGCTGAGCGACGCCTGGCTGTCGGCGACCGCGCGGTGCGGGAGCCGCAGTTCGGTGACGGAGGCGACGCCGAGCCGGCGGAACACCCGGGTGTACTCGGCGGCAACCTCTTCGGGCATCTCGGTGGCGGTGGTCACCACCACGATGCGGGACTCGCGCGCGCCGGCGAGGGCGACGAACTCCTCCAGGGGCCCGGTGCCGCAGGTGCGGTTCTCCGCGCCGCCGATCACCAGGAGCCGGCCATCGCGGGGGCGCTCCTCCCTTATGTCGGTCACGACAGCTAGTTACCCTATTGTCACTTCAAGTAGTCGACCGGATCGGCGCTTGGAGAAGATGGTCAGGGCGCGGCGGGGTGCACGAGGGGGGCGGCGTGCGCGGCCGGGACGCGATCCTCCGGTTCTTCGACGCGATTGGTGCCATTCCGTCGGACCCGTGGGGGGCGGGCGAGAAGTTCGCGTGCGCCGTCGGTGTCGGTGCCAAGCGGTAGGGTCGCGAAGAATTCACCTAAACGACGCAAAAACTAGGATATGCGTAACTCCCTTCGCCGCCCTGACCGTCACGGGCCTCTCTTACCGGGGCCGGCGGACGCTCCCTGTCGTCGGCTCCATCTCGCTGACCTGGTGGAACATCACGGTGTTCCCCATGATCCGACAGGTCGTCTATCTCATCGGTAAGCTTTGTCTTACCTCCAGGATCTTTCGCTGCCCCCACCACGTCTAAGGGGCTGCTGGATTCGCGACGAGCCGGAAGGACACCGGGAAGGCAAGAAAAAGAGCGGCGCTGGTCATCCTCCGAGAGGCACACTCTCTCCGAAGTGGAGCGAATGGGGGCGCGTAGCCCAGTTTGCTTTGGAGGTGTCATGCCGCACACGGACGTTTATGCTGACGTTCGCCTTATCTACCGTCTTCTTCTGGCGGTCGACGTCGAGAAATACAGCACGCGCGACGCGCGGGGACAGCTGCGCGCCCAGACCGATCTGCGCAACATCCTCAGCCTCGCCGCGCAGAACGTCGGCCTCGACCGCAGCCTCTGGTACGAACAGGTCAGCGGCGATGGCGAGCTCGCGGTGCTGCCCGAAGACGTCGACGTCTCCCTCGTCGTCGGGGACTTCACCCGCCAGCTCGAGACCATCCTGGGCGAGTTCAACCGCGAGAGGACCGGGGGCAGGCGGCTGCGGCTGCGCGTCGCACTGCACCACGGCACTCTCACGCCGGGGCCGTTCGGCCCGGCGGGCGACGCCCCCATCGTCGTCAGCCGGCTGCTGAACGCCAAGCCCCTGCGCCGGGTGCTCGCCGACCAGCAGCACCGGGACGTCGCGCTGATCGTCTCGCAGACGCTGTTCCAGGACGTCGTCCGGACCGGGTTCTGCTCCCTCGACCCGCACGACTTCCACGCGGTCCGGGTGAACGCCAAGGGTGTGCTCTACCACGGCTTCGTGCAGCGGCGCGCGGTCGAGGAGGAGATCGCTCAGCCGGTGCTGCGGGCGGTCGGAGGCGGCGGCGGGGCGGGCGGTTCGAACCTCGTCGCCCTTCCGGGTGGCCTGGGCTGAGGACCACGGCACGGCACGCCGTGATCAGAACAGCGACAGGTCCCAGGTGATGGTGACCGCGGTGGAGTGGCCTCCGCCGTCGGTCACCGTCACCACGGTCTGACCGGCGGGCGTGATGCCCTGACGGTTCAGGATCACCTGGACCGTGGCGTGCTCACCGGCCGGGATCGCGCCGCTCACGTTCGACAGGACGATCTTCGAATCGCCGTTGGACGCGTTCCAGGCGACCTTGCCGTTCTTGGCGGACAGCTGGATGTCGGCGATCTTGGTGTCCGCGCGCAGGTGGACCGAGACGGGCGACACCACGAGCGTGCCCTTGGGCGGCTTCGGCGACTTCTTCGGCGGCTTCGGACTTGTCGACGGGATCAGCTGGGGAAGACTGCCGGGAGGCGGCTGGGACCTCGGGCGAGAGGCCCGCGGCCGCGTCGTCGTGGCCCCATCGGACCGATGCGGCCGGGCGGACGGCGTCTTGGCCTGCGGCTTGCCCTGGCCGGGCCACTCCAGATCCGGGACCGGCATGTTCGGGCCGATGAACATCAGCACGACGACGGCGGTGGCCAGCGCCGCCACCGACCCGCCGCTCGCGAACGCCCAGCGCCGCGCCAGCCGGGACGGCGCGTCCGGCTGACGGGGCATCCCCTCGGCCGTGAGGGCGCCGCCGCGCGCGGCGATCTCCGTACGGTATCCGGCGAGCTCCGGATCGGTGCCGGCGTGCAGCACCCGATGCCGGAGCGCGGCGGGCGGCTCCGGTACGGCCACCGCGTCCACGACCTTCTCGGCCTCGGGGAACTGCCGGTCGGCGCGGATCAGCCGCCGCTGGGCTCGCAGTGTCGTGATGCCGAGCGTCGCGGCCAGATCCTCGCCGGTCAGATCGTGGCGGTGAACGAGGAAGAGCACCTCCCGCTGGAAGAAGTCCAGCCGGGCGAAGGCCTCGTCGGCCGCCATCGCGGCCGGTCGCTTGCGGAGCAGGCAGCGCCGCCGCGCCGAGGCGTACAGCCAGGGGCGGAGTCTCTCGCGTTCGCGCAGACGCGGGGCGCGGCGCGACGCGTCGATGAAGGTGTCGTGTACGACGTCCGCGGCGGCCTTGGAATCGTCGAGGAGCGCCGCACAGTAGTCGTACAGCCGCTCGGCGTACACGTCGTAGAGCGTGGCGAGGGCCTCTTCGTCCCCCTCGTGCAGCGCCTTGACGAGACGCCTGTCGGCGGTGGGGGCGAACCGTGACCACCTTGCCATGCACGTGCTCCACGTATTTGGACGGCGCACTCCTGTTTACACCAGTGTCAAGGATAGGTCACAAGATCACACGAAATAGCGCAAAAGCCGTGACCTGGTCTGCGGATCGATTGGGACGGACGGCGTGATTAGGCATGTTTCGGGAAAACAGGATCTTCACGGAACAATCCTCCTACGCGAAGGGGATTCGATGAGCCCCGCGGAGCAGGAGCTCGAACGCGAACTCCAGGACGAGTACGAGAACCGACCGGACGGACGCCCCGTGGGGCACGGGGCGTCCGCGGCGGGTCAGCGGCCGAAGACCCGGTGCCGGGTCGACACGGCCAGTGCCGAGTCGTCGGAGAAGATCCCGTCGACGCCCAGCCTGTACAGGTCCGCGAGGTACCGCGACGCGTCACCCTCGGCCCTCTTGAAGTTCGGCGCGCTCGGGTCGCCCTGCTGGTACTCGGCGGGCAGGAAGTTGTTCTCCGGCCGCACCGTCCACGGATGCACGTCGAGACCGGCCCGATGCGCGTCCCGTACGAGCGTCGTCGGCGCACCGGCGTGGTTGTTCGCGTCCACCGGAATGATCCGCGAGATCGCCGGACCGATGCCGTCCGCGTACGCCGCGATCCACTTCAGCCCGTCCGGCTTGACCAGATCGTCGTACGAGCGCGGGTCCTTGTTCACGACGAAGTCGTACGGCCGGTTGCCCTGCGTGTCGATCAGCTGGATCAGGCGGATGCTCGTCTTCTTGCGCAGCTCCCGCAGGTTCGCCGTCTCGAACGACTGGATGAACACCTTGTCGTTCCGGCCCTTGAACCCGTACTTCGCCAGGTCCTTCAGCAGCTCGTCCTCCAGCGGCAGGCCGATCGACCGGAAGTACGTCGGGTGCTTCGTCTCCGGGTAGACGCCCACGTGGTGGCCGCGCGCGAACGCCAGCACCTCCTCCAGCGTCGGGATCGGGTCCAGGCCGTCGAACGCGCTGCTCCCCGGCCGCACGTCCGGCAGCCGCTCCTTCGTCCGCAGCGTCCGCAGTTGTGCGATCGTGAAATCCTCGGTGAACCAGTCCGTGCGCTGCACGCCGTCCACCGTCTTGGTCTTCTTCAGGCCGGCGAACTCCGGATGGCTCGCCACGTCGGTCGTGTCGGCCAGCCAGTTGTCGTGCCGGGCGACGAGCACGTGATCCTTCGTCGTCACGACGTCCGGCTCGATGTAGTCGGCGCCCATCTCGGCGGCGAGCTGGTACGCGTGCAGCGTCTCCTCCGGCCGGTACGCGCTGGCGCCACGGTGCGCGATCACGATCGACTCACGCGCCCGTTGGTGCGCCGGAGCGGCGGCACTGCTGCTCGTGGTCGCCACGGCGAACGCCGTACCCGCCGTCGCAAGGGCCAGCCCGCCAGCGAGAGGTCGTCGGGACATGGAATACCTCCTGAGTCGGAACGTGCGAAGGCTCACCGGTTTGCTTAGGGATTCCCAGTGTTACGCCTGTTACGTAGGTCGCTGTGGGGGCGTGGAGTTGCTGTGTTTGTCGAAGGCGGCGGAGCGTTCGGGGTGCATCTGATGACGCTTCGCCGGTGGGTGGCCGACGCCCTGACGGGTTGATCTCGCTCGAATTTTCGAATCATCGAGCGGAATGTCGATGCGGATCGCTACTGTGCGTACGTGTCTCGTCACGTATCGGCAAGAGGGGTGAACGACTCCCGCCCGGACGGGTATCTGGACGTGCTCAACGACCTCACGTGTGAGATCACCGCGGCGCTGCTGGCGGAGGATCGGTTGGCGCGCACCGTCGCCGACGCGCTGGCCGATACGGGCGAGTTCGTGAGGGTGGTGCGGGTGAGGTGTGAGGACCGTTTGGCCCGGTTCGGGGTGGGCTGGCTCAAGCGCCTGTTCGCGGCGGATGGCGTTGAGCTGGAGGTGCTGCACGCCGGCGGGTCCTGTGGCCGGGGTGATCTGTGGATTTCGCGTCCTTGGTGGCGATGTTTGCGG
The DNA here is from genome assembly GCF_024055795.1 of Actinoallomurus purpureus. Taxonomy (GTDB): domain Bacteria; phylum Actinomycetota; class Actinomycetes; order Streptosporangiales; family Streptosporangiaceae; genus Actinoallomurus; species Actinoallomurus purpureus. The sequence continues at coordinate 32,101 of NZ_JAMXMY010000024.1, forward strand.
GGCGGGTGTACGGGATGCGGTCGGGCCAGGCGTGCAGGCGGCTGCCGGCCGAGAGTGGGCAGTGCCCGGCGGGTCGTGTCGCATGAGTAGCCGTAAGCTCCCGCTCGCCGAAGGCCAGGCCGCCCGGACCGCGGCCGCCCGCGTGCTTTTGCGTGGCGGGGTGAATGAGAAGACCGGAGAGGCTCTCACGGCGCGGGTGGTGGCCGAGCGGGTGGGCTGGGCCGCTGATTTGGTCGCGGGGATGGTCGCCGGTCTGCTGGCTGGGCGTTGGAACGCCGGTGATGTGGCCGTGCTGGCGGCCGGGGTGGATGATGCGGGTCGGGTCTTACCGTCGAACGCGTGGATGGCGTTGCGCAGGCTGGGCTGGGACGTGAGGGTCCCTGAGGGGTTCAAGGTCAATGACCGGATCGTGCGGATGGCTCAGGAGCAGGCCGGGCGGACCCTGCGATCGGCGCGGCACCGGGCGGAACTGACCGGCGGCCTCCTGGCGACCTGGCCCGCCGACCCGGCCAAGCGCACGCCGGCCGAGTGGGCCGCCGTCCGTGAGGCGATCCCCGACGGCCGGTCCCTGCCCGCCAGTGTGATCAAAGCGCGCACCAGGCAGATCGCCGCCTTCTGCGATGAGCGCGGGCGGCTTCCGGTCGATGTGTTCGACCTGGAGGACGCGCCGCGCGTGGCGCGGATGCTGGTGCTGGCCGCGGTGGACCGCCAGCAGGCCACCCTGGAACGCGCCGAGGACAACCCGGCCAGGGCCCTGCTGCGGCTGCAACTGCCGACCCGCCCGGATCCGCGCTCGTATGCCGACTGGACCTGGGTGGCCTGCCCGATCACGCTGCCGCCCACCGTCCCGCCCGGCGCGGTGCTGCACCTGCCCACTCTGCGCCCCACGACCGGGCCGGGCGGTGGCAGGGTGCACGCCGACCTGGCGTTCTCCCATGCCGTCCCCAAAGCCGCCCGGACCGGGCACACCATTGCGTTGAGCGTGGACTGGGGTCTGAACACCCTGCTCAGTGCCGGGGCCTGCCGGTTGTATCCCGATGGCACGATCACTGCGCTGGGGGCGGGGGCGATGTTTAGGGCCGGTGGGGTGATGGCCCGCCAGCACCGGCTGCGCCGCCACGGCGAACACCTGCACGCCAAAACCGACACCTACACCCACCTCATCGGCGGCACCCCCGACCACGCCCTGGCCGCCAAACACGCCGTGCTGACGGCCGAACGCCGGCACGTGGCCGACCGCCGCTCAGGCCTGAACGACGCACTGGCATGGTCGGCCGCGCGGTGGGCGGTGGACCAGGCCATCGCCGCCGGCGCGACGGTGATCTATGTGGAGGACCTGCGGTCCATGGAGGCCAAAGGCATGGGCCGCACGATGAACACCCGCCTGTCCCAGACCGTACGCGGACAGATCCTCGAACGGATGCGGCACCTGGCCGCCGAGACCGGCATCGCCGTCGTCACCGTCCCCGCCCGCAACACATCCAAGCACTGCCCACAGTGCCTGGTCCCCTTGCGGCACTGCAAAGCACCCGACCGCCCCACCACACCCGGATGGAAATGGGCATACTGCCCCGACCCGCACTGTGGCTGGCAAGGCGACCGCGACCACGGCGCGTGGCGCCGCATCGCCGCCCGCGGGCTGACCCACCAAAACAACACCATCGTCGTCGACCGCGGCACCGGCCAGATGGCCATCCCCCGCGTCATCGACAAGCTCGAAACCGGCGCGGTCGTCACCCCGACCGCAAGTCCTCAGGTCAGCCGGGGTGAGCGGTCCAAGACCGGACCCACCCCGCGCCGAACTCCACGCCCCGCGCCCAGGCGACGCAGGGCACCCTCCACCCCCGGCCCCCAAAGGCCGGCGGGTCAGCGTCCGGAGGGACACGCTCACACGGACCACAAGCCGCCTCGGGCGGCCTGCCGGTACCAGGGCGTGCACACGATCAGCTCAAATACCCCCACCACCCGCCGGCACCGGTCGCGGCACCGGCCCAGGGGGGCGGCGCTGGGCGCGGGCTTCCACCTGCACGCCCACGCCACCCCACCCCGGTGGGCAGATCCCCAACCCGAAACCACAACCGGACCAAGGATCGCTTAGCTAATCAGAGACGCTACTTCCGTGAAATGACGCCGGGGAGACCTCTCCCTTACGGGAAGCCGTCCGGAACCAGCCGTACGTTCTCGTCGCACGCCGGCCCGAACCACGGCTGCCCTTTCATCGTGCCGTGAAAGCCGTCAGCCATCCACGCCGTTGATGAGCCTGCCGTCCGTCGACAAAGGAGGATCCGCGAGCTGGGGAAAGTAGTGTCGGAAGAAGAGATTGGCGGTGAGTTCCCGGCGGCTTCGCACACCCGCTTTGTCGAAAACTGATTTCAAGTGATCCTGCACCGTGTACGGAGAAAGGTGCAGGCGCCGCGCGATCTCATTGGTCGATCTGCCCCGGAGCACATGTTGGGTTATCTGGCGTTCGCGGACGGACAATCCGTAGACGTCGAGGACGATGGCCGTGAGATCTCTCGCCTCCGCGGGCGCGATGGAAACGGCGGTCGCGGGCTCGCCGCCCTGGTCGACCGTCCAGGCGTGCAATGTGAGCCAGCGGCCCGAGCCGATGGGGGCACGGGACCGCACCGGGGTGCCGGGCGTCGCCGTGCGGGCGCGGGTGGCCAGCGCCTGAACAGCGTAGGGGCAGGTCCTGTCGGTGGCCGATCCGCTCTCCTGGAGGTGACCGACCCAGTGCCGGGCGGTGTCCGAGAGCGACCGGACCCGGAGGTCGGCATCGAGCATGATCAGCCCGGGAGCGTCGGGAAGGTCCCCACGGTCGAGGCCCGTCAGCAGCAGCGAACGCCGCAGCGCGTCCGAGGCGGGCCTGCTGATGGCCTCCGCCAGAGCCGTGTCACCGGCGTCGAACGGCCGGCTGTCCTCGCCCCGGCACAGGACCAGAAGACCCCAGACCCGGTCGCCGTCACGGAGCATCACCCGCAGTTCGTCCGCGAGCCCCAGCGGTTCGAGGATCTCCCGGTAGTACTTGCTCGCCGGCAGATCGTGGTGCGTGGACTCGCTGAGCAGGCTGACCCGGGCGGCCCGCTCGGCCAGCGCGCGAATGTTGTCGACGTCGTCCTGCTCGACGTGCTCGATCTGGAAGAGACGGTCCATGTACTCCGGCGGGAAGCCGTGCGCGTGCTGACCGCCGGTGTCCAGCATCGTCGACGGATCGAGCAGGACTCCGCACCACACGTCGGCCGGCATGACCTCCGCCAGCGCCCCGACGGCCCGATCGATGACCTCGACGGCCCCGATATCGGACCGAAGTTCGAACTCGAATCTCCGGACCGAATCAGCGAATGGTCGACCTGGACGTGATTTGGCCACGGTGACATCGTAGTGGGCTATCCCAGAAATCTGGGATTTTTCTCTTTCTCTCGCCGACCTACCATCGATCTCAATGGGGGGGGCGATCAGTAAACGATCTCTCTTGCGCGGATTGCTGGAAAGAGGCATGTCGTATGGCTCAGTCGACGGGGAGCACGCAAACCGAACAGCCGCCGTCTCACGACCACAGAAGGCATCCCTATCGGTCCTACTGGCTTACCGGCGGTATCGCATCCGTCATCGGCGGGATCATCAGCCTGATCGCGACCGTCACCTCAGGATCGGGCTCAGGGTCGGGCTCGGCGCCGGCCCAGATGCCGGCGCCGGTATCCATAACCTCACCGCCATCACCCTTGTCGCCTTCCCCTCCCTCGTCACCGGTCTCCTCTCCGGTCTCCTCCCCGGTCTCATCACCCATCTCGTCACCCGCCTCGTCCCCGGCCATGCCGGTGGGCAACAGCCCGCTGCCCGCCATCGGGGCGATCATGGTCCCGGCGGGGTACACCGCGGCCCTGGTGCACGCGGGGCAGTGGCTCAACACGCCGGTGACCGCCCGGCTGGTCCGGGGAACGAGAGTCCGGATCTACTGCACCGTCCAAGGCGGCCTGGTCGCGGGACCCACCGGCCACCAGAGCACCCTCTGGGACAGGATCGACGGCGGCTACATCCCCGATGTCGACGTCGACACCGGAACGCAGCAGCCGGTCCGCGGCAACTGCGGCACATGAGGACCGCCGGACCCGGCGCCACGCGCGGCGCACGACGCCGGATGCACCGCCTCACCTAGCGCCGGCGACCTCCGGAGCAGACGCCCCGGCCTGGCCGTCCCCGCCCGCAGCCCGATGTGGCGGAAGACATTCGATTCGCGCGCTGAGGTCAAGTCCCGTACACTCTTGCACGCCAGCAGCCGTAGCTCAACGGATAGAGCATCTGACTACGGATCAGAAGGTTGGGGGTTCGAATCCCTCCGGCTGCGCACCAGATCAAAGGCCCGTTCCAGTTCAAGGAACGGGCCTTTGCTTTTGGCCGTGGGAGCCACGCTGGGAGCCACTGGCTCAGGATCCGAACGGATCCCGGAGAGCCAGCAGTATGCGGCCGACGCGTCGTCGTTTGCTTTGCCGCGTGGCCAGCGTTCGCCGTGAGGGTCGCTGTCCTCAGCCACGCGGACCCGGCGGATCAGCTCGGCCGGTCCCTCTTCCCCGAGAAGCTTGAGCGTGTCGGTCCAGTCGGTGAGGCCGAAGCGGTCGACTAGGCGGCTTGCGCCGTCGCTGAGCAGGGCGGCGGCCCGCACGGTGTCGGCCGGAAGCGATCCGGTCAACGCGTGCGTCGCGGCAGCCGGGTCGGTGTTGGCGACCCAGAAGCCTCCTTCGGTGTTGCGGTAGGAGGCGAGGGATTCGGTGTAGGAGCGGAGTGCTTTGGCGTGTTCAGGGCTTCCGGTGGGCAGGGCGTCCATCTCGGAGCGCAGGGTTCGGCTGGTCTGTGCAAGGCGGTCATCGGTCACGACGGTGGGAGCACCGTCGAGGACATCGAGCACCAGGACTGAGTCCGCCAGCACCAGGTATTCCAGGTCACGTCCGTTTCGCCGTACGGCGATCGCCGTCGCGGACGGGGTGCCAGGGTGGGTGAGGTCGCAGGTGTCAGCGTGCATGTCACGTACCCGGTTGATCCCGACCGCGAGCGCTTCGGTGAGCGGCCGGCGGGGCGTGACGCTCGCTTCGATGAGGAGTTGTGCACCGAGTTGGCGCGCGTACCAGGCGACACCATGGGAACACCCGGACTCGGTTCCGGTAGGCGTGCCCGCACCGTCCAAGAGAACGACCACGTCATTTGATGCGGCGACGAAGTCCTCGTTCAGTCGTTCGGTCGATCCGGGAGCCGAGGCGAGCCAGACGCGCATTTACAGGTCCTCGTGCCGATAGAGCGGCGTCAATAGTTCTACATTGCCCGGTTCGTGGGTGTCGGGATCGTAGTCGACGCCCACGACGACGGAGAACGGCTGGTCACCAACCTGGCCCCACAGTGTGGCGATCTCGGTGGTGAGCAGATGCACGACACCGATCGAACCGGGCGGATGGACACCAGCGATCAGCAATACGGTGCCCTTTCCGTCCGGCCGGGGGAGCCTGCCGAGGTATCCGATGTCATGCGACTGCGACGGATCGGCGTCCGTCCCCGCCCGCAGTGTCTTGTCCGCTCGCGAGTCGTACAGCGTCCACCGGCCCTCCGGTGACCGTTGCCAACGCAGTACCGGATCTTTCTCATACGTCTCGCGCACGGGCTTGGACATGCGTGGGCCGCAGATGACCAGCAGGCCAGGCCGGTTCAGGTCGATCTCCCCATTGACTCCGACATGCTCAGAGGAGACTTCCAGGTCGAACGACCGCGCGAGATCTTCCAGCCGCTTGCCGGTGGTCAGGTCATCGAGGGTCACCAGGGTCCGGTCACTGGCGGCGTCAGGCCGAAGGGGAGTCACCACCGTCACCGCACCCGTGCCGAGAAAGGCCCCTTCCGGTGCTGGACCGGTGTGGCGGATCTGGTGAATGCGGCCCCGGCTGAGACCGGCCTGCTTGGCGATCTGGGCGTACGACAGGCCCTGACTGTGCAGATCCTGGATGACCCGCCGCCGTAGCCGTGCCAGCTCGGTGACTTCCTGCTGCGCGGTGGCGAGGCGTTCGGTGGCGAGGCGGAGCAGCACGAACGGGTCTTTGGTGGCCGCGATGCGGTCGACCTCGTGGAGTCGGGAGTAGATCCAGGTCCTCATGGGCGAGTACAGCCGCGGCCTGCCCTACGATCTGATGACCTTCGAGGAGCGTGACCAGGTCGACGCCGAACGCACCGACGCGATCCGAGAGACCGTGTCCAGCCTGCCCTCGCGGCCCGGTACCCGACGCTAAGGAGCCCCCCAACCGTGAAGATCATCGACCGCGTCAAGGCGTACATCCAACAGAAAAAGGGACGCGACCCCCGCTCGACCGGCTACCCGCTCGACGGAGCGGCCGACCCCGCCCCGGCGCAGCGCGACAGCGCAAGGCACAAGCAGAACCGCGATGACAAGAGGCTCGCGGTGTCCACGGCCCACGAGGCGCCGGAGCCCGAACCGGCCACCGAGCCGGCCACGGAACCGGCCACCGAGCCGGCCACCGAGCCGGCCACGGAACCGGCCACGGAACCGGCCACCGAGCCGGCCACCGAGCCGGCCACCGAGCCGGCCACCGAGCCGGCCACCGAGCCGGCCACGGAACCGGCCACGGAACCGGCCACCGAGCCGGCCACGGAACCGGCCACGGAACCGGCCACCGAGCCGGCCACGGAACCGGCCACGGAACCGGCCACCGAGCCGGCCACCGAGCCGGCCACGGCGCCCGCCGCGTGCCCGCGCTGCGGCGCGACCGGCGAGGCGCCCTGCACGACCCCGTCCGGCAAAGCCACGAAGACCCACAAGGGGCGCGAGCAATGAGCAGCGGTGCTGCAGACTCCCGGACGGGTCCGCGGCCATCTAAAGGGGAATGAGTAGGCCCCAGGCGGTCTCTGCCAGACACGCGGGTGGTCCCAGAACTGGTCTCATTTGTGGCCGAGATCAAATAACAGTCGTTGACGTACGCCAAGGTCCGCCGACGTTTCGAGATATGCCTGCTCACCTGTGCAGACGCAGACGCAGACGCAGACGCAGACGCAGACGTCGACGGATCTTGGCGATGAACGGCGGAAGGTCGTTGGACTAACTGCTAATGCGGCTTGGGCTTACCGTCCATCCGGGGTTCAAATCCCCGAGCCTCCGCCCCATGATCAGGGCCTTCCCCACCGAACACAGGGGAAGGCCCTTGATCGTCTCTGGCGCCCGAACGGTCGGCGTTCCGAGGCTGCCCTGCGCGAGCCGGCCGACTCGCTGCGCGAGGAGGAGAGGCCGAACGGACTGCGCGTCACGACCGTGTATCCCGGCGGGACCGCGACCGACCTGCTGGAACGGGTTAGTACCGAGTTCGGGCAGCCGTACGACCCGGATGCCGCCCTCCGCCCGTGCTCGGTTGCCGCTTTCGTCGTCAACGCGCTCGAAGCGCAGGGCGACGTGCACCCGGTTGAGCTGTCGCTACGCGCCACGCCGAAATAGATCGCAGCCCCCTGGACAGTACGCAGACGAGTCCGGTCCTGGTGCTCCGACCGGCGGCGCTGATCGCCGTCCACCGCTGTCCATGACCGGTCAGTGACAGCCGTTCAGGTTGCCCCAGGCGTCCCACTTGGGCCACCAGCCATTGTTGAAGTTGTCGACCGTGTAGATGACCATGTTCCCGTCCGCTTGCAGCGCCAGGACGGTTTGGGGCTCGTTGTCACAGCCCCAGGTGCCGCTGGCCCAGAGCGGGTTGTCGTTGAGGTCGTACAGCACCATGTTTCCGTCTGTCTGGACGGAGAGTACCGACGCGAAACCCTTCGGGTCGCCGTTGGTGCCCGTAGTCCATACGGCATCGTTCGTATTGCCGTCCTGCCCCTCATAGAGCACGACATTGCCGTCGTCCTGGAAGTCGAGGGTCGCCGTCTTGCCGTTATCCAGGGACCAGGAGAACGTTTGGCCACGGAACAGGCATTTGTTGGTGAACCGTAGTTGGTACCCCTTGGGACTGCCGTCGCTGCCGTCATTCCACTTCGCGGCATCTTGCCATTCGGGGCTGGTCCCGCCCGATTTGCACGGCACCGATGCCGTCGCGGTCGGCGCTGTGCCGATGATGGCAACCGTAGCGAGGAGAGTTCCCACGCCGATCACAAGGGCGGAAGTCTTCCTGACGGACATGAACGGTCGGATCTTGGCCATGCTCTCCTCCATGAAGGACCCGGGGTTTCGCCGCATCGGTGCGACGTCATCCAGCACACGAGACAGCCAGGGCCTCCGTATGATCTCCACGGGGGTGAGGTACGTCACACTCATGGATCGGCTCAAGCCATCCGGCGAGCCGTGCCACGGCGTCCTGACAGATTCGGCCACATGTGGTCGATCTTCTTGTTTCCCACTGGGGCCTGCGTGACGGTAATCTCCGCCGGAGTCGCGGGATGCGGGCAGACGAACAGTATGGGTGGTCGGGGGCGATGCGCACTCAGGGGGGCGGCTCCCCTGCCGGCGAGGATTTCCATGAGGTGTTCTGTGCCCTGCTGCCTCGGTTGTACCGGCGAGCGGCGCTGCTGGCTGGACGATCGGGTGCCGAGGACGCGGTCCACGAGGCGTATCTGAAGCTGTCGTCCCGTCCACGGCGGCTGCTGGACCATCCGGAGCCCTACGCTTATGCCTTCGCGGCGATGGTCAGCGTGATCCGTGACGAATGGCGCCGTGATCGCCGACAGGCCCTCGTGCCTCTGACCGGTGACGAGATCGGGTCATGGGACGGTGGCATCGGCCACAGGGAGGCCGAGCTGGAAGCGGTCGAGTTGCTGAGCGGGTTGTCGGCGAAGCAGGCGGCCGCGGTTCTGCTGGTGGATCTCGACGGCTACACCATCGATGAGGCGGCCGACATCCTGGGCGTGCATCGAGGTACGGTCTCCCGAGCAAGAGCACGCGCGTTGTTGGCCCTGCGATCGTCCTTGACCACTGGTACCGGACGAGAGGGGCGGGATGGTGATGGATGAGCAGGCCGGCAGTGAGCAGGACGAACTGCGGGACCTGCTGCGGCGCGCGGACTCCTCGATCCGGATCCCGCCGGGTCTGAATGACCGCGTGATGGGCACGACCGGGGCCGGTGACCGGTGGCGAGCTCGCCGATGGAGCAGATGGCAGCCGGTTGCGGCGGCGATCGCCGCCGCGGTGCTGGCCGGCGGATCCTTCGCCGCAGGCACGAAGTTCGGCCGCCACACCGAGCGGTCTGTACGCCCGGTGACCGCCGGTGCCCTGCCGGCGGACTTGACCGTCTACAACGCCGAACGTCCCTGCCAGAGCCTGCATACGATCGAATGCGGCATCTCCATCAGAGACATCTCACGCGTAAAAGGCAGCATCACGGTGGCCCGCGTCTGGCACGGCGACGTCGTCCACGCCGACTGTGTGACCGCCGACGCCGATCCGGTCACCGACGAGGCCGGGGTATCCTCCACCCGCTGGTACCACGTCACCCTTCCGCACAGCGGCGTGACGGGATGGCTTCCAGGCGTACGGACCCGCAACACCGTCGAGATTCCCCTCTGCACGACTCACTGACGCCGTTGAGCTCATCGTGGAGACGGTGATCGACGCGGCCAGGGCTCGGGCCCACGCGGGTCACGAGTATGGCGTGGTCCTCGCGTAGGTCTGCGTCCCAACGACACCGCGCGGCATCCGTTGTGGATGCCGCGACCCCGAACCGCCAGCCGTTCACCCATCTATCGGGTGAGCGGCTGGTTTTTATTTAAGGGCCTGGTGGGAGGGGCCAGAGATGACAGCAGCGATGACAGCAATACCAGCAGACACCAGCGCACGTGATCAACATTCAGTAGAAGGTCAATCGCACAGTACGAGCCGGTGCGGCGCGGACGATCTGGTCCCGGGTGAGGGTGTCGCGTGGCATGCCGTCACCGTACGCAGCGGCTTGCACAAAGTTCAAGGAAGGACTTGCACAGTGTTCAAGTCGCGGTTAGCGTTCTTCCTGTCGGCCAGTTGAACTAAGTGCAAGTCGAAGTGGAGCCCTCCGGATGAACATCCTCGCCGCCGTCATGCAGCTGCTCGTCGCCGTCGCCTTCGTCAGCATCCCGGTCGTCCGCCACCGCTACGGCGCCGCCGCCAAGGCTGCAGCGGTCGCCGAGCTGCGCCGCCAGAACGTCCGCCCGGAGGTGCTGGAGGAGAACAAGCTCCGCTTCGACGCCGGAGGCCACGAGACCGCCGCTCCGGCCACCGTCGCCGCGATCATGGCCGCGACCGCCGCCCTGAACTTCGCCGACACCGGTCTGGCCCCGCTGATGACCTGGATCTTCTCCTCGCTCACCCTGCTGATGAACGCCGGGATCGTCTACAGCAACCTCACCGCGGTGAAGTCGGTGCGGGCCGCCTTCCGCCGCAAGGGCGACCCGGAACTGGCCCGCGTCGAGGTCACGCCGTTCCTCAAGGCCGCCGAGAACGCCTTCCCCCACTGGGTGCGAGCCCAGACCTACATCCGCAACACGGTGGTCTTCGCCGGCTCAGCCATCGCCCTGGTCGCCGTCTCCTTCTGACAACCCCTCCTGATGAACAGGGCCTTCGCAGCGATGCCGTCGCCGCGAAGGCCCTGTTCACGTGGCGGTCTCGATCCGATCGTTCTTGGCGTCGTCGTCGCGCTGCACCCCGTGATACGTGCGGTCCTCGTCGCCGCAGAGCCCAGCCGCATGCCCAGCGTGGGCGCCCCGCTTGCGGGCCAGCGTCGCGGCGACGTAGGCGCCGAGTCCGAGCGCGCGGTCGGCACCGTACGGCAGAAACGGGGCGGTCCGGCCGTACGGGGGTCGGGTGGGCGCATCCCGTCGATCCGGTCGGGGCGGATCCTGCGATGGCCACGCGGGACGCGCCCACGTTTACGTGCCCCGGTCGAGGCGGGCGAGGATCGCCCGCGCCTCCTCGGGGAACAGGTGGATGAGGCGCTCGAGCGCGGTGAGTTGTGCCTTGCGGCTGGGGTGCCCGACGACGGACACCTCATCGAGCATGCGTCGGAAGTCTCCGACCTCGTCGGCGAGGCTCATGTGGCCGCCGCTTCGATCGCCCGGCACCGCTGCACGAGCCGCATCGGGTCGGGGTCGTCAACGATCACTGGGCCTGTGGTGCACGCGGCGAACGCGGTGTAGGCGCGCCGCCATCTCGACCACATCACCGCCCAGCCGCGGCACGCCGCCTGGACCGCGGCGAGATCCTGGAGACTTGGGTCCGTGACGATCGAACGGCGGACCGGAGGACGCGTCGGTCCGGCCGGCTCGATGCCGGCGAGTCGGCGGATACCCGCGATCACTGCTCGGCCCCGGCAGTCTCGGCGATGTGGAGGACGTTGCCGAGACGGCGGGCCGCCTCGTCGACGTCCTCGACGGGAACCATCGGCTCGTACTCGGGCGGTGCGTCGCGGGTCGGCCCGGACCACTGCCAGTGGTACCACAGGCCGCCCTGGTGCTCGCGTACGACGATCGGCTGCGTCATCCGAGTGTCGCCGGGGTTCCGGACCTCGACGACGCCGTCCGAACGCACCGTGACGTTCAGGCCGTGCCGGATGAGCAGCGGCGCGAGCTTGAGCACCAAGCCCTTGACCGCGTCGATCGATGGTGAGGGATTCGTGTCCTGTGCGTGCACCTCTTGCCTCCCAGTGTCCGCGTGTCCATCAGCTTGACCAGGACACTAGGGAGGGCAGGCAGGAGGCTGACAGGGACGGAACCCACCATCGCCAGCATGGCGTTCATCCGCGATTGGAGGGGTGCGTCCTAGTGTGCGACCCCGAGGAAGTCGGCGAGAGCGAAGATGCCGCGCGGTGGCTTGGGCCGGTCGAGCAACTGCCGGACGATCGCCACCGCCAAGCCATGCCGGCGTATCCAGCCAGGCGCCATCGCGCGGATCGTCCGCAGCGTCTCGACGGCGTCAGCGTCACGGTACGTCTCGGCACGGGCGTGCGCGATGTCGAGCAGGAAGCGCACCTTCCACGACACCGGAGTCTTCCCGGACAGCGGCACCCGTTCGGCCATGGCGAGGACGTTGCCCCAATTTCCAGCCGCGGCCTCGACGGACGCGGCTTGCATCGCGACGGAGGTCGGGCCGAACACGGTGGTCCATCGATCGGTCGAGTCGTCGCCGATCCGGTCGGCCGCCGCCCGCGCAACGGCGAGGAGCTCGCGTGCATCGTCATACCGCTCATGCCGGGCCGCTGCCGTCAGGCCCGACAGCAGGAGCCCGCCGTACACCGCCACGTGGCCCGGTGGCGAGCTGCGGAAGCTCGGTTCAATGCCGTCCGCGGTCGCCACCGCGACCCGTTCGGAGTCGGCGAGTCGGCCGGTTCGGAGGAAGATCCACGAGACGCTGTTGGCGAGCATGGCCGGCATCAGGGGACTACCGGACCGTTCAGCCGGCGCCTGAGCACGGGCGAGGCCGAGCAGGGCGAGGTCTTCGTGCCGGCTCTGGACCATCGTGTGTGCACCGAGCTGGAGGGCCTTGGCAAGGACACCGTTGGCCTCGGTCGCCGTGCCGTTCGTATGCTCGCGGGTCGCCACGCGGGCCTCGGTGATGAGGTCGGGGAGGATCTCGCCGAGGGCGACGAAGTCGCCGGCGTGATAGTTGCCCCACGCGTCCTCAATGCCGCGCCGCAGCGTCGTGACGTCCGGGGCCTCGTCTTCCTCGGCGTGGTCGACGGCGGGAGCGAAGTCGTGCACGGGCGCCAGAGCCTTGCGGATGCGCTTGATATTCGGATCCTGCCGGGCCGGCTCCTGCTCAGCGACGCCGAACAGCAGCGCGGACGTCTCGATGCCGAGGGCGTTCGCCAGGGCGTTCATGGTGGACACCCGCGCGGATTGCCGCTGGCCCTGCTCAAGCTTGCGAATCGTGTCGACGTTCACACCGGAGCGCTCGGCGAGTTGCTCCTGCGTCTGTTCAGCGTGCCGGCGGGCGACCTTGAGCCGGTCACCAATGGACAGGTCGGGGCGAAGGTCCATCGCTTACCCTTTGGTTGTTCCATCAGCTACCGACCAGGCTACGCGCGCATGCAAGGCCCGGTCGGGGAACACGAAGGCCCCGCCAGGCGAACCCGGCGGGGCCTCTCTGTCGTTTGGCTACTCGTCGCGGCCGACGAGACGTAGGTGCCGGGTACCCGGCGCGGGAGCCTGATCTTGGTCGATCTTGTCGTCGACGATGTCCGCGAACAGGTTGACGAGGCGAGGAGTCCGGGCCTGAAGATCTGTCCGCCTTGGCACTACCGAACCTAGGCGAATCCTCGCCTGGGAGATGTGCTGGTCAGCCGCAGTGCGACCAGTCCGAAATCCACTGAGTGGAGCCGTAGTGACCGCCCCACCCGATGCACGATCCTGCGGCGCTGAGCCTCACCGGACCGGCGTAGGTCGAGTAGTTACCCACGTCGTAGACGATCTTCCCGTCGCTTTGGCGCCGTAGCCAAGCCTCGACGGAGGTGGAGTTCGAGCTGTCCTTCCAGGTGACCACGCAGTTGGTGCTGCCGTTGTACATCAGGTAGATGGTGGCCGCGCCCAGATCGTGGGTGTCAATCACATGGTACGAGCCGCCGCCGCACGCCGCGATCGGCGACGATGCCGCCATTGCGGGAGTGCTGACGGCCACGGAGCCAGCGACGGCAGCCGCACCGGCCAGGGCCAGCACGGCCCCCTTGTTGAACTTCCGCACAGAAACCGTCCTCATTAACGTTGAAATGGGGGTAATGATCGTAACGACGGGCGTAATGATCGTACACGTCCGTGCATGCGCTCGATGTGCAACCTCTGCTGGTCACTCCACCCCTGCTGAGGGCAGCTCACGAGGTCGTGTCCGTTGCGTGGGGGTCGTCGACGATCACTGGGCCGGCGGTGCACGCGGCGAACGCGGTGTAGGCGCGCCGTCACGGGTCGGCCCGGACCACTGCCAGTGGTACCAAAGGCCGCCCTGGTGCTCGCGTACGACGATCGGCTGCGTCATCCGAGTGTCGCCGGGGTTCCGGACCTCGACGACGCCATCCCAACGCACCGCGACGTTCAGGCCGTCCTGGATGAGCAGCGGCGCGAGCTTGAGCACCAAGCCCTTGACGGTGGCGGTCGGCGGGGTGGGACCGTTTTCCTGTGCGTGCATCTGTCACTCCCTGAGTTGCACCGGGTCGACGTACTGAGCACGCTATTTGCGCCGGTCACAGCGCAGAAGTGCCAGAGCGTCCCAGTCTTTCAACGCAAAGTAAGCGTCGTTGTGGGACCGCACGTCCTACTCTGAAGTCATGGGCGACGGCCTCACCATCGGCGAGCGGGTAGCGAAGCTCCGCCGGCAACGACACCTCACGCAAGCCGAGCTTGCCGAACGGTCCGGCGTCAGCGTCGACCTCATTCGCAAGCTTGAGCAGAACCAACGCCGGTCGACGAGGATCGGCAGCTTGCAGGCCATTGCAGGTGCGCTCGACGTACAGGTCTCGGCGCTTCTCGACGGCCCTACGGCCAACGACGCGAGCAATGCCGGTGCCGGGATCAGTGAGCTACGCCGTGCGCTCACTCCCGCTGGCCGTTCCCACATCGCCGAGCTCCCCACCGAAACCGAGGTACGGCTGAGCGCGGATGAGGCGTGGAGGCTGCACCAGTGTGGCGACTACGTGCTGTTGGCGCGAGTCCTACCCGACTTGATCGATGGTGCCCGTATTCGCGCTCAAGAGGAGCCGGGAGATAGCGCGTACAGGCTGCTCGCCGAGGCGTACCAACTTGCGGCGATGCTGCTTCTGGGCATCCGCTCCGAAGATCTCGCGTGCGTCGCCGCGGATCGGCTACAGGTCGCCGCGGACAACGCAGGCGACTCTGCGACGACCGCTCGTGCCGCCGACACCTGGGCGTGGATCTACAGCCGGCAGGGCCGTCTCGACGACGCCCAGGGCATCACGCTCAAAGCCGCCGACAAAGCCGAGCCTGCCCGGTTCGGGAGCGCATCACCGGAGGACCTGTCGGTGTGGTGCGGACTGCTTCAGCGTGGCGTCATGGTGGCATCTCGCAAGGACGACGCGGACATGGTCGACGATCTGATCAGCCTTGCCGGAGCGGTCGGCCGCCGGATCGGTGATGACCGCATCGACCAATGGACGGTGTCCGGGCCGACCAACGTGGCAATGCACGCTGTGCGCTCCGCCGTCGAGCTGGGCGACCCGCGTAAGGCACTCAGACTCGCCGATGACGTGCCGCCGTCAGCGTCGCTGCCAACGGCGTGGTGCACCCGTCACCTACTCGACGTCGCGCACGCCCAGTACGCCGTCAAGCGGGATGAGGAAGCCGCATCGACGCTGCTGCGGATCGATCGGCGCGCGCCGGGATGGCTGCCGTATCAGGGCGTCGCGCGGGAAATCGTCACGGAGATGCGGCGCCGGGAACCGCCATCACGGATCCGAGGTCTTAGACAACTCGTCGAGGCGATCGGCATCGACGAGTAGAGACTGCGGTCTACGACGCACCGGCGTGCATCAGACGCCCCGGCGGGTTCGGTTGCGTCCACGGACGTGGTGTACGAGTTTCCGCTGGTGACAGGCGCGGCGAGTCGGTGGCACACAGGTGCCGCCACTCGTGGTGAGTGGCGACACCTGTGTCGGGGGTCGCTGGACCAGAGGAATTCGGGCCGGCGCGAGGTGGGAGGGGTTATCGCGCGGCGAAGACGAGGTCGTCGTCGATGTACTGCGACGCGGTGGAGGCGTGAATCAGCTGGGGGACGGTGATGTTGTGGTTGCTGCCGCTGGCCGGGTCCCAGGCGGAGAAATGGTCCACGATGTACCCACCGTTGAGGTTGGTGTCGCTGGTCGTGTGGTATCCGGCGCTGCCGTACAGCAGGATGTAATGACGGATGTTTGTTCCGGTCGGGTTGCTGGACCAGGGCAGCTTGGACGGGTCAACGAGGTACACGACCGGGTTGGCGTTCGCGATCGACTGGTGTATCTGCTTGAACGCCAGCTCCGACGACTGGCCGGACGGCCCGAAGTCGTACAGGTGATATTTGTCGATCGACCCCGGCTTGTACTTGTTGAGCACCCCCGCCAGCTTGCTCGGGAACGTGAAGCCGTACCGGTTGGTCTGCAGGTTGCTGGTGCTGGCCAGCGTGTTCTGCGAGGGCGCCGAGCCCTTGATCGTCCATAGCGCCGCCTGAACGGTCGCGGGGCCGCAGTACTTCGCGGAGTTCTCCTGCTTCTTGCCGTTCGCGTGCATGCCACGAAGGATCATCGTCGGACGCTTGCTGCCGGCGATGATGATGTAGCCGTTGCCGTTCTGGACGACCCGATTGGCGGGCAGCCACGTGGTCGAGCACTGCTTATTGGCGCCCTTTGCCAGGGTTCCCGAGCAGGTCACCGTGCTGCTGATGTCCGACTTCCCGGGCACCTGAAGGTAGACACCGCCCTTGACCGCTCGCTTGGCCGAGGTCTTGACGCGAATGACGATTCGGGCCTTGGCGAACCCAGCGTTGTGTTGCATGCACGCGGTGTATGCGACGTTCTTATATGTACGAGAGTTGGTGCAGGTCTCGTACTTGGCTCCGCTCTGGCCGCCCCAACTTGCAGCATCGGCCGGTGCTACCAGCAGGATTGACGCAACGGCCGTTCCAGCTAGCACGACAGGTATTCTCACTTTGCTCCTTCGGGGGGATCGCCGCAAAATTCCTGCATCGGCCAAAATACGGATCCAAGATCAACAAAACAAGATCAAGTTGTGGTCGGTGGGCGGCCGGCTTCCAGAAAGACGTCGCCGTCGGGCCTGGGGGCTGGTTCGACCCGCACCTGAGAAAAGTCACCGACTCGGAGCGCCTGCACAGTCTGGTCAGCCATCGCCGGTCAGCCGCCTGAGCGCGTGCACATAGCTCGGCAAAGGACACCGGGACAGCGGGGAACGTCCCGTGATGTCCGGTCCGACCTGGGCTTTGCCGAGCTTTCAGTTCGTGGCGATGCGTCCGATCGGCCATCGGTGAGCGACCAACGAGACGTCGTGGTCGAACGGGTGCCGGCGTGCGACGCGAGGGTACTTCGCGGGCGGCGGGCACGGGATCCTGCTCTTCTGGACCGGCTGCCTCGCTCGTGGGCTCCTCGTGGCCCTCCCCGTCGGCGTCGTCGCTGAGCCGGCACTCGGACTGGTGTACGACCAGGCCTTCTGAGTTCGGCTCCGTCACGGCTCAGATCGGGTGGTCAGGCAGGCCAGGCATTCATCCGCCCGCAAGCCGGACGGGAGACCTCCTATGCGATGATCAACCCGCTCGTGATCGTTGGGGAAGGGGAACGCATGTCCATGCGTCGCAGAATCGCAATGGCGGCGACCGTCGCACTGGCCTCCTCCTGGGCCGTCGGCGCGGCCGCACCGGCGTACGCGACCGGTCCCTGTGGAAGCGGCTACACGCGGATCGACGTCTACGACATCTCCACGAAGAGCGGTGTGAAGAAGGGCTCCCTGGAGCTCTACTACGATTCCGCTTCCGGGAAGAATTGCGCCCTCGCGTACGGCGTCGGCAGCACGTATGGCACGACGACCTTCAAGCAGGTCAAGATCGCCCGATCCACCGACCCGCTCTGGACGCCCGACCAAGGCTACTTCAAGTACTACGCGGGTCCGGTGTCCGTCTCGGCCGCGGGCGTGTGCATCGACCTTGAGGCGCAGATCGGCACCGACGCCTACGCGCTCGAGAACAACGTCCACTGCCACTAGAGACGACATCGCCGGGGCATCGCTCGTCGCCCGTCGGCCCCCTGGATGTGCGTGCACACAGCTCGGCAAAGGACGCCGGGGCAGGGTGGAACGTCCTGCGATGTCCGTCCCGACTCGGGACTTTGCCGAGCTTTCGGTGCGGCATCCCCGCGTCTTCGCTCAGGAGGTCGCGGCGCAGGGGGATGACGGGCGGGGTCTGCGTTTGCGGGCGAGGAAATAGCCGCGCTGGGCCTCTTTCGGCCTCACCGGCAGGCGCGCGTGTCGTTCGAGCGACCTCGGCGAATCCGGCGTCCCGCAACAGATCGGCGATGCGTCCGATCGGCCATCGGTGGGCGACCAACGAGACGTCGTGGCCGAATGCTCGCGTCGGGCGCAGTGGCTCCTCGCCGATCCGAAAGACGAGCAGGACGTGCCCAGGTGGTCAACCCAGCCGGAAGCCAGGCGGGAGACTCCGTATGCGATGATCAACCCATTCATGATCATTGGGGAAAGGAAACACATGTCCATGCGTCGCAGAATCGCAGTAGCGGCGACCGTCGCACTGGCCTCCTCCTGGGCCGTCGGCGCGGCCGCACCGGCGTACGCGACCGGTCCCTGTGGAAGCGGCTACACGCGGATCGACGTCTATGACATCTCCACGAAGAGCGGTGTGAAGAAGGGCTCCCTGGAGCTCTACTACAGCTCCGCTTCCGGGAAGAACTGTGCCCTCGCCTACGGTGTCGGCAGCACGTACGGAACGACGACCTACAAGTCGGTGTCCATCGCCCGGTCCGGCGATTACTGGACGCCAGACTTCGGCGACTTCAAGTACTACGCGGGTCCGGTGTACGTCTCGGCCGCAAACACCTGCATCGATCTCGAGGGGCAGATCGGCAGCGACGCCGACCGTGTCGTGAACGGTGTGCACTGCGGTTAGGGGAAGCGCTCGTCGACGAAGGCGTCGCGGCCTGGGTGTACGCGGTCCCGCGGCTCGGAACCACGCCGCTGTTCCGGCTCTGGAACCCGGTTATTCACGACCACTTCTACACGACCTCCGTCGATGAGCGGAACAACGCGGTAGTGAGGTACGGCTACGTCAGCGAAGGCGTCGCCTGCGAGGTTTACCCATAAAACGATGGCCAAGGGCACCTACGCCCGCATCATCCTGACCACCGCCGACCTCGACGGCACCTTCGCGCGGCTGCAGGCCAGGCCCCTGCCCGCGTCATCAGTTGGGCGCGGGCACCGTGTCAGAGTCCGCGAACACCAGCGGCAGCGAATCCGGACCATGAATCATGGCCATTTGCGGCCGCCAGGCGATCGGCCCGGACACTGTCGGCGTGCCGAGCCGTTCGGCGAGGGCGGACAAACCCTCGGCGATTTCCAACTGGGCCAGTGCGTGGCCCAGGCAGTGATAAAGTCCGCCGCCGAAGACCAACTGGCGAGATGACTGTACCCGGCGGATGTTGAATTCGTACGGATTCTCGAATACACGCGAATCGTAGTTCGCCGACGGGACGCAACAGAAGATTACTCCGTCGACGGGAAAATGCAGGTCCTGGTAGGTGAGTTCCACATTGGCGAAGCGCTGGATCAGCCGCGACTGAGGCGTCCAGCGAAGCACCTCGTTGACCGCCTGGGGCAGCAATTCCGGTCGCTGGCGCAACAGCGTCCACTGTGCGGGGTGCTGGCTGAACGCCACCAGCGCCCGCCCGAGCTGCCGCGACGTGGTGTCCTGCCCCGCCCACACCAGGAGCAGGACGAGATTTTTCAGCTCGGCGGCGCTGAGGGAGCCATCCTGGGCCTGCGCGGCGATCAGGGCGGAGAGCAGGTCGCGGCCTGGATTTCGTCGGCGGCGGGCGATCAGCGATTCGACGTAGGCGCCCATGCCCTCGATTCCGCTCTCCACCACGCGCACGACGTCCTCCGTCAACCCGGTGGCGAACGCCAGACCGATATCACCGGACCAGGCGTGGAACTGGTCGTAATCCTCGAACGGCACACCCAGCATCTCGCACATCACCAGGGCCGGCAGTGGATCGGCGAACGACGTCACGAAGTCACGCTCGTCGGAGGTGGCGATCTGATCGGCCAGGCGCGCCGCGGCCGCGCGGGTGAACGGTCGCAGACCCTCCACCACGCTGGGCGTGAAAGCTTTGCTCAGCAGACCACGCAGGCGCTTGTGGCTGGGCGCGTCCACGCTCATCAAAGTATGCGTCCACCAGTCGAAGAGCGGGCCCTCCGTGATGCCGAACAACGCCATGTACGCTTCGCCGCCCAGCCGGAAGCGATGGTCCCGCAGCAGTTCGGACACCTCGCGGTGCCGTAGCGCGATCGGTCCGATGGGGCTGGGGGCGAACCAGTTCGCCTCCCGTGCCGCGGCGATCTCCTCACCGTCGAAGGCGAACAGCGGGTCGTGTAGATCGAGAAATGGGGCTGATGGAGTCGTGTCTATGGTCATGGCCTCTCCCGTGGGTTGAGTCGTGCGGTCGGTCGCGTCGACCTCATTCGGCCGACGTGCCGGTCTGGATGTATTCGAAGACGGCACCGTCCGGATTCCGCGCGATCATTCGGTCGCCGTTGGGTCCCGGTGCCGGTCCTTCCAGGATGTCGCCGCCCGCCCGGGTGATCTCGTGAACCACCGGCGCGAGATCGGCCACCAACAGCGTGGCCACCCGATTGGTGAACCTGGCCGCGTCCGGGCCGGACAGCAGCAAGAACGGCCCCACGCTGGCCAGTTGCACGCCGGCGAAACCGAAACGTTGGACCCGGTCGACACCGGAAAGGGCTTGGTACAACGGAATGGCCGCGTCGAGATCGGCCACCAGGACCCTGGCGATCACCGCGGTGATGTTGGACATTGCTCACTCCAGGCGACAGTTCCGGTCGGCGGTCCGCTACCAGGTGACGGGTAGCGAGTGGACTCCGTACGTGACATTGGATCGGCGGTACGAGACGTCCTCGAACGGCACCGCGAGCCGCAGCGATGGGAACCTGCGCAGCAACGCGGGAAACGCCAGGTGCATCTCCAGCCGTGCCAGGGGCGCGCCGACGCAGTGGTGGATACCGTGTCCATAGGCCAGGTGGGTGCGCGGGGCCCTGGTGAAATCGAGACGGTCCGGGTCGGGGAACCTGGACTCGTCCCGGTTGGCCGATGGTATGGAAACCAGCACCTGCTCGCCCTTTTTGATCAATGTCCCATTGATCGTTACATCGTCCGTGGCCGTCCTGATCTCGCCGTGGTTGGGGATGGAGACATACCGCACGAGTTCATCGACCGCGCGCTCGACGATCCGCGGGTCGTCCCGCAACATCGCCAGCTGTTCCGGATGGCGGAACAGCGCGAGGGTACCGATGCCGAGCATATTCGCGGTCGTCTCGTGCCCGGCGACCAGCAGAAGGTTGCCGATGCCGACCAGTTCCTCGTTGGTGACGCCGATGCCGTGTTCCCTGATGATCCGGCCGAGCAGATTGTCTCCGGGATGCTCACGGTTGCGCGCGACCAGTTCCCGCATCCCAGCACGCAGTGCGTCGCGCGCCGGGATCAACGTCTCCAGGCTGGACATTACGTCCGTCATGATTCGGGTGAGACCGGCGAAGTCGAATCCGCCGTCCGGCGGCACGCCCAACATTTCACAGATCACCGTCGACGGAACGGGCAGCGCGAACACATCGATGAGGTCGACCGGCGGCCCGGCGGACGCCATCACGTCGAGGTAGTGGTCCACGATGGCCTCGATCCGAGGGCGGAGCCGCCTCATCGCCGCAACGGTGAATTCCCCAGCGACCATCTGACGTAGCCGGGTGTGCTCCGGCGGGTCGCATTCAATGAACGTGCCGGGTTGCTGGTCGCGCAACTCTTCGGCAAGGGTGCGGTTCTCCGGCGCCGGGAGGACGATGCCCAGAGGGGTGAGCTCGCTGCTGAACCGGTGATCACCGAGTATCGCCCGGCCGTCGTCGAATCGGGTGACCATCCAAACGAGGTCCCCGCCGTTGATGGACACCCGCACGATCGGCTCTTGTGCGCGTAGCCTGCGCATTTCCGGGTCGGGATTGAACGGGCATCCCGCCTCGCGACGGTACGGCAGCGGCAGCGGCAGCGGCAGCGTGGAATTCGCGGTCATGACGGCGGCCTCTCCGCAGAAAGGCCAGATGTCCCGCCGCGTTCATCCGCTGTAGACGACTCCTCCTCGCCCGCCGGTATATAGGCGACCCACTGGCAGCTGCGCTCGCCGAGTTCGTGCTCCACCCGTACGCCGAGCTGGTCGGCGGTCCGGTGGTGCAGATCGACGCAGTATTCGCATGGCCGCTTCAACGTCAGCTGGACGCCTTGACGCTGGGCGCGTTCCCGGTAGTCGTAGATGCCACAACGGCGCACGGTGAGCTGGGAGCGATCGGGTTCTTCAGTGCGAGTGGTGTCCGAGTCGTAGACCTCCAACATGGTCTCCAGACCGGTCAGTAGATCACGCGCCTGGCCGACGCGGTCCGGGATGCGCTTGCGTGTGGCTTCGGCGTTGATGCTCGCCACGTGCTCCGTCCACTGCGGAAGCGCAGCCGGCCCAAGGTAACGTTCGATGGCGGCCTGGGTACGGAAATACACCCCCAACACGAACTGGGTCTTTTCCGCGTCGGTCATCGGGCTCGGGTCAGGTTCCATGGGTGATGATCCTTTCCACGACACGTTCAGCCGTTGCCAGGGCGCAGGCCAGTGGACGCCTCGACCTGGTTGAGAGTTTCGAACAGCACGGCCTCGATGGGCGCCGGCAGGGTGTCCCACATTCGGACCTCGTCCAGATCCAGCACACGGGACAGCTTCCAGCCGACATAGGACCCCATCGTGGCCAACGGAGGCAGCGTGTCCACGACGCGCACAGCGAAACGACGTCCGGTGAACGGTGTTCCTAGGCGTGCCGTCATCGATGCGAGCCACGCGTCGTTCGGCGGTCGGTCCGTGGTCACGAGGCAGACGACGTCCTGGCCGCGAACGACCAACATGTAGTTGAGCACGTAGGGCCCTGGCTCACCGTCCGACCACAGCGCCGCCTCGAAGTCCTCCTGCCGCACGTTGGCGCTGCCCAGCGTGAGCACGTCCTGCTGCCGGCCGAGCGTACGGATTACCGGCAGCGCCAGCCCGCATGGACACCGCACCCCGGTCGTCTCGACGAGGTCGCCGGTTCGGTAACGCACCAGCGGGCGTGCCGGCAGGTCAAGGGTGGTGACGACCAGTTCGCCGCTGTCAGGGGTGCCGTCCACCAGCCGGGTCCCGCGCTCATCGTGCAGTTCCAGCAGGTAACTCTGCACCTGAAGGTGCAGTCGCCCCCGCTCGCAGGTGACCGCCGTCGTCCCCGTTTCCGACGAGCCGTAGGAGGCGACGTAGGCGGTCGCACCGGTGAGCCGTTCGACGTGCCGCAGAAGGTTGGCACCGGTCTGCTCCGCCATCAGCAACAGCCGGTCGAAACGCGGCAGCGCCACACCGCTACGGACGGCGAAGTGCAGCATTTCCAACAGCCGTGAGGCCGTGCCGACATAGATGTTGGCACGCAGCTCATGGGTCAGCCGAAGTACCCGTGTGTAATCACCGGTGACGTTGTCGACCCACAGGCGCATGGACATCACGCCGAGATATTCCAGGACCTTCTCGAACTGGTACCCGGCCGGCGCGAACGGACCGTTGATCAGAATCAGCGCCGAGTCCGCAGGGCCGAGCATCCGCCCCCACATCTCGCCGATGTTCACCGTGTTCACGATCAGGTCGTCGATCGCTTTGGGTGCCGCGACCGGATCGCCGGTGGTGCCAGATGACTCGTAGTAGTGGAGGAAGCTGGTGATTTGTCTCGTGAACGCGTCACGGGACCGTTCTCGCAGCTCACCACGGCCAAGGAATGGCACCGTGGGCAGCGTCTCCCTGAGCACGACATCGGCGGGCAGCAGTTCGGCCGCGGCGATCGCTCCGTCGGCACGCCATGCACGCAGGGATTCCGCGTACAGCTTGGAATGTGCCGCGACGGCGAGGGTGCCCAGGAACTTCCGTGCCTGCAGCGCGCGCAGGTCACCACGACCGGCGTGGACATCCCGAACGGTCCGAAGGTGGGATTCCAGCAGGTTCACGTAGTCGGTACGCACTTTCTCATCGCGCAGTAGTAGCACGGTGCCTCCAGATGAGATCGACCAGTGACGTCGAGCGAGCACACTGCCGCTCCGTCTCGTCGGTCCGACGCAACGCCGCCGCCACTGAAGCTCGGCGCTGTGCGACAACTCCGTTTCGCGGGCAATAAGGCATGGCCGGGCCAGCGGAGATCAAATGCCCATCGACGGGCGGACCTATCGAAACGGGCGGGGCGGGGCAGAACGACTCAAACTTCCGGAGTGTCGGCGTTCGGCCAGATCACGGCGCTTTAGGGGAGGGCATCGGAAAGGGCAAGAAGTCGACGTTACGGGATGTGCACTTCACTTACCTGCAGGGCCCAAAAGCCGTTTACCGCCAACGTGTATCCGAATGACGACCTGGCTGACACTTCCGAGTAACGGGTGTCAATACCTTGAGGGCTCATCACAGCGCGACGCTTCACCTTCTGACGTGATCGAAAGTTCACGATTCGTAACCATGCCGCAGGTCAACTGTTGCGAGGGAAAGAGGGTGAGTAGTCAGTGAATTTATTCCGTCAGGATTCGGACGCCACAAAAGGATGATTCCGGACCTCGCGGGCGTCTGTCAAGGTTTTCTATGACAATTCTCTGTCCTTGTGGACAGGAGCAGCTTGCTGCGTGGTAGGGGAGCTTTCGGCTCGGCTGGATGAGGCGAACGCGCGGATCGCTGAGCTTGAGGCGCGGTCGGGTGCCGGGGGCCGGCCGGTCGGTTGCCGAGCCTGCTGGAGCCTCTGGCCGGGCGGGCTCACACTTGCCCTGCGCGCCGCCGCCGACGATCCAGGGCCGAGTGATCTCTATGAGTCTGATCACATCACGTGGTGGTCCAGCGGGCGACGGCCATAGGCTCCACGCGCGATTCGGACAGTGGCCGACCGTCTGAACGTGGTGGAAAGGATGCGCGGTGGGCGAGAAGAACCGCTATTGGAAGCTCGTCCGGAGGCCGGTCGGCGACGACTACGCCTCCGCTCTCGACCTGGTGGAGGACGAGACGCCCGACCTCGTCGACGGCGATGTGCTGATACGTAACGCGTACTTCTCGCTCGACGCGGGCACGCGGATGTGGATGAGCGCACGCGAGGACTCGTACTCGCCGCCGACGCCGCTGGGTTCCCCGGTGATCGGAATGGTGCTGGGCGAGGTCATCGCCTCCCGCCATCCCGACTTCCGCGAGGGCGATCTCGCGCGTGCGTACGGGCAGTGGTCGGACTTCTCGGTGGCCCGGCCCGATGATACGTATGTCGAGCGGGTGAGCCGGCGTATCGACGACCCCCGCCAGCACCTGGCGGTGTTCGGACCGAACGGCTGGACGAGCTACCTCGGCGTCGCCGAGTACGGTGCCGCCAAGGCAGGCGACACGTTCGTCGTGTCGGCGGCGTCGGGGGTCACCGGCGCGCTCGCCGGGCAGGTGGCCGCTCAGCTCGGCTGCCGGGTCATCGGGATCACCGGTTCGGCGGAGAAGGCCGCGTGGATCACCGAGGAACTGGGATTCGACGCGGCGGTCAATCGCCAGGACGGCGATGTCGCCGAACAGTTGCGCGCCCTGTGCCCGGACGGAATCGACCTGTACTTCGACAACGTCGGCGGAGCGATTCTGGACGCCGCACTCGAGAACATGGCGCTGTTCGGGCGGATCGCGGTATGCGGGCTGCTGGCCAATTACGGCGAGGAAGGGCCGGTGCCCGGGCCGTACAAGTTCGATCAGGTGCTGATGAAGCGGCTGACCTTCACCGGGTTCTTCTCCCCGGACTTCTACCACCGTGGTCCGGACGTCAACCGGCGCCTTCAGCCCTGGTACGAGGCGGGCAGGTTGCGGATGACGTTCGACGTGACGGACGGCCTCGAGAACACCTTGACCGCTTACGGCAGGCTCTTCTCCGGCGCGAAGATCGGCAAATCGCTCGTGCGGCTCGTCGACGGGAACTGAGCACGGCCGGGTCCGGCCGATCGGTGGATTCCCGTGGTCGAAGATGTGCGGGGTCTCCAGTCCCTGGCCGGTTGGACCGCGGCGACTCCCCCGGCGGGAGATCAGGTGTCGGCGAGGGCGGCGGCGACGTCGTCGTACATCGGGAGGCGCTGGGCCAGGCCTGTGATCCACAGGACTCGGGCGGTGTGGTACTTCGCGCCGGCCAGGGCGAGGAAACCGTCTTCGGTGGCGGTCAGGCGCTTCCAGTAGGAGACGACGGTGCTCAGGGCGCTGGTGTCCATGAAGTCCAGGCCGGTCAGATCGAGGATGATCTTTCCGCCATTTTCCCGGATGATCTTGTCCAGGTAGGTGATGAGTTCGGCGCGGCTGATGATGTCCAGCTCGCCGTTGATGTGCAGGACGGTGCGGTCGCCACGCCGGCTGGAGGAGAGTTCGAGCGCTGCCATGGTGTCCCCCTCGGCCTTGGAGGACCCAAGGTACCGGGCTAGATGTACCGCGCTGTCGGAGAGAGTTCCAATCGTACGACTGTGCCGTTGATCCCCGTCCGGATGTGAACGGCCGAGCAGATCTGGCGGGCGACCCAGATTCCCATGCCGCCCTCCGCCTCGGGCGATGGTGGGTTGCCGCCGGGGTCGGCGGAGGGCATCCAGGTGCCGCGGTCGTGGATCTCCGCCACGACGCACCCGTCCTGGGCCCACATGCGCAGTTGGGCGTGGGGCGACCCGTGGCGCACGGCGTTCGTCGCGATCTCGTTGACGGCGATCACCAGGTCGCCGATCAGATCGGCGCCGACCTTGTATCGGCGGGCGTGCACTTCGGTGAAGCGGCGCACGCCTGGCAGCTGTTCCGCCGTGAACTTCATCTCGTCCATGGGGCCGGCCGAATCGTTCGGTGGTGGCTGCCAGGGTCTGGCTATGGAGTGGGTGGCCACCATAACGAGCCCTCGCATGTCTGTCTCACCCTGCCCCTCATTCGAGGTCATACTCACCCGTACCATCGCGACTCAGTTCTGCGCAGTGTCATATACCCATTTGACGTGCTTTGTTGCCTGGTACAGGTGACTTGTCGGGACAGTCGATCTACCTGGGGCGACGGTGCTCCGCCCGCCCGGGGGCTCATGGTCCGGCGTCTGCGCGACACGTCTATGGGCATGTCCGAGGCCGCCCGCCGTTCGGTGTGCGGGCCCCCGTACCGACGTTCGCCGTCGGCGAGGCCTCGGCGGTGAGGCGGTTTTGGCCTACTTTGCCAGTAAACGACGCTTCTCTGGAGGACGCGTGGCCATCGTCGTGAGTCTCGCGGCAGGGGAGGATCAGCCGGTCGAACCTCAGGCCGACGCCTTCGTGCTCTTTCGTACCGAACTCTCCGACACCCACGGGCTGCATGGGGGCGACCTCTACTCGATCATCGTCGGAGAGGCGTACTGGGCGCTGTGCGACGCGCTGGCGGTCATCACGGGCCTGCGGGCGGACGATCCGGTCGACGTCGCCTGGACCCGCATGAACGCCCAGGGGACGGCCGTCGTCGACGACCCGTGGCGCATCACGTACCGGGGCGATCCGGACGGCGGCCTGCGCACGTCGCACGGCGGCCAGTTCGGTCTCGACCGTACGATGCGGCTGCGCCTCCGGGTCCATAATCCGAACGACTATCCGATCACCGTCGGCGCCGCGACGCTCGCGCGGGTCGCGTTGGTCGGCTACTGATCCGCGCCGATCGGGCCCCGGAGATCCAGGGCCCGATCAGCGCGGACGAGACCATCTCAGCGGCCGAATCGCACCTGGCCGCGCGCGTCGGCGGCGAGGCGCACGGAGTCGCCGTCGCGGATGGGCGCCTGCTCGCCCGGCTGGAGTCGGCGGTCGTTGACGAAGGTGCCGTTCGTCGAGCGCTCGTCGCGCACCCACGCCTGGCCGGTGCCGTCGATGCCCAGCGTGGCGTGCCGACGCGAGACGTTGTCGAACCGGGAGAACGTGCCGGCCACCGGCGACTGCACCGGGTCCCGGCCCAGCACCAGCTCCTGCCCAGGGTTGACCTGCAGCTCACCCGAGGAGAACTGCAGGAACAGCGTGAGCTGCTGCTGGGGGCCGCCGCCGGCCTGATCGTGCAACGGGCGCAAGCACGAGACACAGACCGGATTGCCGATGTCGGGGATGTCGGCGCCGCAGTGCGGGCAGAACGGCGTGAACGCGGCCGTCGACTCGCCACCGGTCATGGTGGGCTCGCGCGGCGGCGGCGGCACGTGCGGCGCGCTGGGGCCGCCGTACCCACCGCCCGCGTAACCCTGCTGCTGCGGCGGGGCGTACTGCTGCTGGGGCGCGCCGTAAGGCGGCTG
The DNA here is from genome assembly GCF_024055795.1 of Actinoallomurus purpureus. Lineage (GTDB taxonomy): Bacteria > Actinomycetota > Actinomycetes > Streptosporangiales > Streptosporangiaceae > Actinoallomurus > Actinoallomurus purpureus. Next base: position 60,159 of record NZ_JAMXMY010000024.1, read on the forward strand.
CTGGTCCTGCTGCTGCGGGGGAGCGCCGTACGGGGACGGATCCTGCTGCGGCGGCGCGCCGTACGGCGGCTGGCCCTGCGCCGGCGGATAGGGCGCGCCCCGCTGGTCCTGCGGCGCGCCGTACGGCTGCTGTGGCTGGTCCTGCGGGGCGCCATAGGACTGCTGCGGGGGAGCGCCGTACGGGGACGGGTCCTGCTGCTGGGGCGCGCCATAGGGCGGCTGCTGGTCCTGCTGCGGCGGCGCGCCGTAGGGCTGCTGATCCTGCGGGGCGCCGTAGGGCTGCTGCTGGTCCTGCTGGTACGGGGCCTGCGGCTGCTGCGGCGGGTACTGCTGCTGGTAGTCCTGCTGCGGCGGGGCGTACTGCTGCGGCGCGCCGTACGGCTGCTGGTCCTGCTGCTGCGACCCGCCATAGGGCTGCTGGTCCTGCTGTGGCGGGTACTGCTGCTGCGGATAGGGCGACTGTCCCTGGTCCTGCGGCTGGTAACCGCCGGGCTGCTGCGGGGCAGGGGGCGCCTCCCGCCGGGCCAGGTTCGCTCCGCAGTTGATGCAGATGAGATCCCCTTGCCGTACCGGAGCGGCACAGACCGGGCATGTCAGGGGCGCCATGAAACCTCCCCGGCGTGTACACCGGAGAGCGAAAGTCGCTCCGTCAGCCGCTCCATGTCGCCCCTCCGAGGAATCCCGATGTAGTAGATGCGGTTGTCGTCCACCGAAACCTGCATATGGGGGGCTTCTCCGCCCCTCTCCGCGTCACCATAGCGTTTCCTGCCAAGGTCACTCACAGCGATGATCTGTTGGTTCGAAGATCCACGCCACCGAAGCCCCCGATCTGCTTGGTTCAGGCGTTCAATGTACGGTCCCGCGACGACCGCATCGCACAACTCGAGAAGTTCGCGGGTGCGGGCGGACCGCCGCAGCCGTGACGCCGCGTAACCGCTGTACACCAGAACGTCCACCTCGGGGGACGCCCAGGCGCGAATGCCGAGCAGGAGGGCGCGCAGCGCCTCCGGCTGCTGGAACGGCTCTCCCCCGGAGATCGTGACCCCCTCGACGTGGTCCAGCGACCGCAGCCAGCCGAGCACCGTGGAGACCGGGATGGCGGTCCGCGGATCCGCCTCCCAGGTGTCACGGGACAGGCAGCCGGGACAGTGGATCGTGCACCCCTGGGTCCAGATGCCCGCCCGGCGCCCCGGGCCGAGCGTGGTGACGGGGAAGTGCGCCTTGGCCAGCAGCAGTGTCCGCTCCTGGTCACGCGGACCGGCGTTCACCGGAGGTCCAGCCGGACGATGCTGCCGTCCCGGTGGACGCCGGACACCGTCACGTCGGTGGACGGATCGCGGTCGAAGAGCGCGCGGGCCAGGGGGTTGATGAAGTACGACTCCAGCGCCATGCCGATGCCCCGCCCGCCCTTGTCGAGCTCGCTCGTGCACCATGCGCGCAGGGTCGCGGTCACCTCGTCCGACAGCCGCAGCTTCATGTGGTGTTCGTCACTCACGCGGCGGCAGATGTTGGCCAGCTGCAGGTCGAAGATCCGGTCGGCCGCCTCGGGCCCGATGAAGTCGAAGATCACGATGTTGTCGCCGAAGCGGTTGAGCAGCTCCGGGCGGTTCAGCGCGGTCGTGAAGTGCTCGGTGATCGCGCCGCGGACCTGGGCCTCGAGGTCCTCGTACGGCATCCCGGGCGTGATGCCCCGGGTGCCGAGGTTGGAGGTGAAGACCAGGATCGACTCGGAGAAGAAGGCGGTGTTGCCCCGGCCGTCGGTGAGCCGCCCGTCCTCGAGGATCTGCAGGAACTTGTCGAGGATGCGCGGGTGCGCCTTCTCGATCTCGTCGAACAGGATGACCCGGAACGGGTCCTGGCGCACGGCGTTGGTGAGCTCGCCGCCGGCCTCGAAACCGACGTAGCCCGGAGGGGAGCCGATGAGCCGGTCGCCGGCGTGCTCGGCGGAGAACTCGCTCATGTCGAAGCGGAGGTAGGCGTCCTCGTTGCCGAACACCAGCGAGGTGATGGCCTTGGCCAGCTCGGTCTTGCCGACGCCGGTGGGCCCGGCGAAGAACAGCACGCCGCGCGGGCGGCTGGAGGCACGCGCGGCCTGCGCGCCCGACAGGCCGAGGACCGCGCGCTTGAGGATGTCGAGGGTCTTGGTGACCGCCTGCGGCTGCCCGAGGACGCGTGCCGGCACGCGCTCCTCCCCCTCGACGATGCGCCTGCGCAGGTGCTCACGCTTCCAGGGGTTGTCCAGCACGCCGAGTTTGTACGTGCGGACGGCGTCGGGCAGGTCGTGCAACGGGACGTCGCGCTCCTTGGCGAGCCGTGTTATCTCGATCATCGCCTGGAGCGTGAGTCCCTCCGCCTCTTGGGCGAAGTCGTCGGTGACGTCGACCTCGGGGTCGGTGGTCGCGAACGCGCGGGCCAGCAGCCGGGCGGTCTGCTGCCGGTCACCGAGGTGGGGGTACGGGATCGCGATCTCGCGGACGGCGTCGTTGTCGGCGCTGAGCCACGGGGGCAGGTCGCCGGGGCGGCCGGCCAGCCAGATCACCGGGTTGTACAGCGGTTTCGGCCGGTCGCCGTCGACGCGCACCGGCAGGGCGGTGCGGGAGAGCTTCTCGCAGAAGACGAAGAAGTCGCGCTCGGCGGGTTCGAGGTCGGTGGGGCTGCGCGCGATCCGGGAGGCGTAGTCGATCACGAACGCGGCGCGGACCTGCCGGGTGGGCCGGGCGAGGGCGCTCAGGTAGGTGCGGAGGCCCTCGAGAGAGGGGACCTTCCGCTCGTCGACGCGGCTGCCGAAGAGGCTCGCCGCGGCGTCGGCCGCGGCCTTGTCGTCGGCGGGGTGGACGCGCAGCCCGTCGACGCGGTCATAGACCACCATGAAGGAGTAACCGCTGCGCCGCAGGGACTCCCAGAGCAGATCACGGAGGGGGAAGAGCCGGCCCTCGTCGGGGACGAGGAAACTGTCGTGCAGGTTGCCCCACAGGACGTACTGCGCGTGGACGGAGAGGGTGGCGTCCAGCTCGCGGACGAACGCGGGCCAGCTCGCCAGTCGTGTGTCGCCCGAAGGGCCCGGCTGCGTTGTCACCTGCCGAAGCCTAACCGCTGTGGGGCTCGTCTTCCGGAGGGTGACGACCGCGTGGTCCGAAAGGTCCGGTGATCACGCGATCGTCACCGAAAGGCCGCCTCAGCCGCCGACCGCGCTCGCCGGCGGAGCCTTGTCCTGGAAGCCGGCGCCCGCGCCGCCGGCGTCCTTGCGGAACCCCTCGATCCCGCCCGCGACCGAGCCGATCTCCGCCGGGTCGGCCTGCCCGCCCTTGAGCTTGCCGGCCAGGTCCTTCATCGACGCGCTGAGCTTGTCGATCGGGCCGATCAGCACCTTGCACAGAGTCGGGTCGGACTGCGCGTTGGTCTTCGCCCGCCGGAGCTGGTCGAAGGCGAACACCGCGGCGGCCGCCGCCTTGACGATCGCCCGCTTGCGTTTCGGCGCCCCGCCCTTGAAGGCGCCGTTCTTGTACGGCGTGTAGATGTAGCGCTTGAACGTGCCCGCCGCCAGGCCGGCGTTGGTGATGAACCGCGTCTTGGCGAACTTCCTCGTCGCCTTGGCCGGGCAGGCCGCCGGAGTGGCCGTCTGCCCGTAGGCCCCCGGCGCCCCCGACACGCCCGGGGCGCCCGTCGGCGCGCCATTGGCCGGGGCCTGTACCGCGGGCCGGCTCTTGGTCCCGCCGCCGCACCCCGACAGGGCGAGCAGCATTATCGAAATGATGATAAAAGATTTCCGGAGCATTCGTTTCCCCCGAATAGCTCACTGACTTGGACAATTCCGATGCGCCCTCGGCATCGCACTTCCTTTTTATCGTGCATGTGGTGGCGCGGTAAATCGAAGGCGTCGGATGGATGCGGTTCGCGAGTGCGATATCGTCATTCGACGTGACATCCCGGAACTCCTGCGCCATCGTTGTGCTGCTCCTGACGGTGGCCGGCTGCGCGAGCGGCGAGCGGCCGGCTCCCGTGGCCACGCCGCCGTCGGGACCGCCGGCGTCGGAGGCGTACAACGCCGATCAGCTGACCCAGGCACTTCTCACCGACATTCCCGGATATGAGCGTTCAGGAGTGCCCCAATCGGGGCAGTACGGCTCGCTCACCGCGGTGCGGAATTCCCTCCAGATGCAACAGGCGGTGAAACTCGACAAACCCCAGTGCACCTCGTCGACCCGGGCCGTCTCCTCCGAGAATGCGGTGTGGTCCGCGCCCTCGGCGCTGGTCGCCTTCGGCAAGGGGCGCGACCAGACCGTCTCGGAGACCCTGATGGCGGTCGGCCCGGACGTCGCCGTCCAGCAGGTCGGACTGCGCGTGCCCGCGTCGTGCCGGAGTCTCCGCGTCGGCGTCGGCGGCCGCTGGGCGGCCGGCTCGATCGTCGAAGGAAGCGGCGCGCGCATCGGCGAGGGATCCCGGACCGTCGGCGTGGCGACGACGGTCGGGACGGCGACCGCCAAGACGTGGTACGTCGTGCTGCGCTCGCGCGGGTACCTCGCCACGATCACGTTGTACGGGCCGGGCGCGACGCAGGACGAGGCCGAGCGCCTCGCCCAGCAGGCCTACCAGCAGGCCGAACGCATCCTGCCGTAGAACGCCCCATGCCGGGCACTAGAGGCCGGATCACCGCTGCGGGTAACGTTCCCGTGGGCGAAGGAGGACGCGGTGGTGGGGAGGCAGGGCCGGGTGACCGGCAGGATCGGTCCGGGCCTCGTCGGCGAGGTGATGATTCCGATTCGGGGCGGGGTCGAGGCGTTCTATGCCTATCCGGCGATTCAGGGGGAGGAGATCTCGGTCGGCTCCCTCGTGGTCGTGATGGATTACCACCCACCGAGAACCGTTTACGTCTCGTCTGCGTCTATTTGACGTAATAATCGCAGCGGCTCCCGAGGAGGAGCGATGCCGATAGTCGCCGTGGTGATCGGCGTGGTCGTCGCCGTCATCATCCTGATCATCATCTTCAAGGCGATCTGGCGGGTCGCCGAGCCTAACGAGGCGCTCATCATCTCCGGTCTCGGAGCGCGGGCGCACAACCGGGACACCGCCGAGAGCCTCGGCTTCAAGATCACCACGGGTAGGGGCACGCTCGTCCTCCCCGGCTTCCAGACCTGCCGGCGGCTGTCGCTGGACACGCGGGTCTCCGGCCTGGAGGTCACCTGCGTGACCTCGCAGGGCATCAAGGTCCACGTCCGCGGCGTCGTGATCTACAAGGTCGGCGACGACTTCACCTCCATCGCCAACGCGGCCCGGCGCTTCCTCGACCAGCAGAAGATGATGGACGACAAGACCCATCAGCTGTTCGCCGGGCACCTGCGATCCATCGTCGGCAACCTCACCGTCGAGGACCTCCTCCGCGACCGCGACCGGCTGACCAACCAGGTCCGCACCTCCTCCGCCGACGAGATGGGCAAGCTCGGCCTCGTCGTGGACTCCCTGCAGATCCAGGACATCGAGGACGAGGTCGGCTACATCGACAACCTCGGCAAGCCGAACTCCGCCGCCGCCGCCTCGGCCGCCCGCATCGCCGAGGCGCAGCGCAACCAGGAGGCGACCGAGGCGGAGCAGGTCGCCGAGCAGGCCAACGCCGCCCAGATCCGCGACACCGAGATCAAGAAGCGCCAGTACCAGGGCCAGGTCGACCAGGCCGCGGCCGAGGCCCGGCAGCAGGTCATCCTCAAGGAGACCAAGAACGCCGAGCTGGAGGCCGACCGCCGCGAGAAGGCGCTCGAGGCCGAGGTCCGCAAGCCGGCCGACGCGAAGGCGTACGAGCGCGTCACCCTCGCCGAGGCCGAGCGGCGGGCGGCGGTGGCCAAGGCCCAGGCCGAGGCGGAGGCCACCAAGATGGCCGGTCAGGCGGAGGCCGAGGCGACGCGGGTCAAGGGACTGGCCGAGGCGGAGGCGATCAAGGCCAGGGCCGACGCGCTCGCGGAGAACCAGGAGGCGGTCATCGCCCAGCAGCTCGCCGAGAACTGGCCCGAGATCGTCGCGGCGGGCGCGAAGGTCTTCGGCAACGTCGACAACATGGTCGTGCTCAACGGCGCGGAGGGCGTCGAGGACATGCTCGCCAAGGCGCTCACCCTCGGCGGCACCGGTCTCGGCGTCGCCCGGCAGCTGCTCGCCTCCATGAGCGACCGGCAGGACCTCGCCGCCCGCAACGGCAGGCCCACCGCACCGGAGAAGGCCGTCGACGCCGGCGGCGCCGCCTGACGGCCGGCCTCGACAGCACCTGACAGAACGAGGGCCCGGAGCGTTCGCTCCGGGCCCTAGGTGTACTGACCACGGAGGTTGGTGACGGCGACACGGGTGGATGATCTTGAAATAGGTGAGGGCCTTCTGGCTCGGTGTGGATTGCGAGATCTGCACCGGCGACCAGAAAGGCCCTCATGCCGCACCGTAACGCACCCTTGACCGAGACCGGACGCCTGCGCCTGGCCCGTTGTGTCGTCGAGGACGGCTGGCCGCTGCGGTGCCGTCGGTCGCCAGCCAACACCAGGCTGACTCCCTCCTCCGCCTTACGAGGCACCACCTGGACACCGCTCGCTACGGACGGGGACTTTGAGACAGGCCCTCGTAGGCCGTATGGCCCGATAGCGTTCGAACATGACCGTTGCGCGGGTGGCCGTCACCGTCGATCTCGTCGCGCTCACGGTCCGCGAGCATCGGCTGTGCGCGCTGGTCTGGCGCCGCGACCGGCCGCCGTACGCGGGAGCCTGGTCCCTGCCCGGCGGCTTCGTCCAGCTCGACGAGGACCTGCCCGTCGCGGCCGAGCGGCTGATGGCCGAGCGTGCGGGCCTGGCCGGCGTGCGGGTGCACCTGGAGCAGCTGGCGACGTACGGCTATCCCGACCGTGACCCGCGCCAGCGGGTGGTCAGCGTCGCCTATCTCGGGCTCGCCCCCGATCTGCCCGCCTCCAGCCGGGCCCAGGTGCTGTGGCAGCCGGTCGACGACCTGACCCAGCGTGACCAGGCGGCGTTCGACCACCGCCGCATCCTCCTCGACGGTGTCGAGCGCGCCCGCGCGAAACTGGAGTACTCCCCGCTGGCGGCGGCGTTCTGCCCGCCGGAGTTCACCGTCGCGGAGCTGCGGCGGGTCTACGAGATCGTGTGGGGCACGCCGCTCGATCCCCGGAACTTCCACCGGAAGGTGACGAAGGCCGAGCGTTTCCTGGTGCCGACGGAGCGTACGACGACGCGGGACGGCGGGCGGCCCGCACGGCTGTACCGTCGCGGAAGCGTCGAGTCGCTGCATCCGCCGATGATGCGCCCTGGCTGCTGATGGGGCATTTGTCCGGTTTTGGTACCTTCCTTGCCATGCCCGAGGACGCTTCACCAGAGCTCGTACGCCAGATGATCGACGAAGTCGGCGAGGACGGCGTCGCGGCGATAAGACGGATGCCGGGCCTCGCCGCGGCCGTCGACCAGCACGCGGCCGCGATCCGCGACGTCATCGCGGCGTCGGGAGACGAGCTCACCCCCCGCGTCCTACGGGACTACCTCGAAGGCTTCACCGACGCCGCCATCGAGCGCGGCTGGTGGCCGACCGACGACTTCGACTGGGAGACGGTCCGAGTGATCGCCGTGTGCTGGCTGATCCGGGAACTCCAGGTCCGGTAGCCCGCCACGGCGGTCGGTCGCACGGCCGCCCGAAGCCGTACCGCGACGACGCGGGTCGCACGGCGCCGGAGCCGGGCCGCCCACGACACGGGTCGCAGGGCGAGCCGGCGGCCGTGCCCGAGGCGGGCCCCACGGCGAGCAGGAGCGCCGCCGCCCGACGCGGACCATGCGGCGAGCCGGGTTCGTGCCGCCGCGACGCCGACCGTGCGCCGCGTCCGGGGCGTCGCTCTCAGCGTGGCCGATCGTGCGGTCCCGGTGGTGTCTCGGCGGAGGGCCCGCGCGGCGGCATCGTGCCCGTGGGCGGCGTCTCCGCGGTTCCGTGCGATGTCTCGGCGGTTCCGCGGGGAGTCTCGGCCATCCCGTGCGGCGCTTCGGTGGGCGTTCCGGCACCTCGCGCGGCGTCCTCGCGCCCGCGTGCGTATGCGCCCGCGCGGGTCGACGCCGCCTCCGTCTCCGCCCGCGTCAGCATCCGCTCCCAGCGCTGCTGCATGGGCCGGACCATGCCGCCGCCCACGCCGATGGCGATGACGGCGCCGATCGTGGCCAGGACGGCGATGAGCACCGGCTGGGTGACGGTCGTGGCGATGCCCACCTGGTTGAGGGCGGCGATGACGCCCAGGGCGATGATGAAGATCGAGGTGAGGTTCGCCAGCAGCCGGCCGTACGACAGCCCGCCGAGCGCACCTCCGACGATGTCGCGCACCGCGTGTGCGATCGCCGAGGCGATGATCACGATGATGACGGCGACGGCCAGCCGGGGCAGCCAGGCCACGATCGAGCGCAGCACGTTGCTGACCGGGTTGGGTCCGAAGACGTTGAACGCCATCTGCAGGGTGATCAGCAGGATCGCGTAGTACACCAGTCTCGCCAGGAGGCCGGACGCATCGTATTGATTGCGCTGAAGCGCCTCGCCTACCACTCCTCGTTCGGCGACGCGGTCGAAGTGCAGTCGCCGGAGGACCAGCGCGACCGCCCGCTGGATCACCTTCGCGATGAGCCAGCCGATGATCAGGATGATGACGAAGACGATCAGCTTCGGCACGACCCGGATGACGGCGTCCAGGACGTTCTGCAGGCTTCTACCGACATCGATCTGCGCAACGGTGCCCATGACGATCTCCCCCCGATGGCGCGGACACCTTTGTCACCATTCGTACCCCGATGGTGGCGGGCGCACTCTGGCCGCGGGCCAATGGCGACAGCGCCGCGCCCGGCTTCGTAGAGTGATCCCGTACGTCTCCGTCCCGGGAGGACAACGGTGTCCGAGCAGCGCAGTCCACGTTTCCGTTCCGTACTCGACGATTACGTCGGGTACAAGCCCGGCAAGGTCGCCCGGTCACCCGGGGGCCGCTCCTTCAAGCTCTCGTCGAATGAGTCGCCGTACGGGCCGCTGCCCTCGGTGCGCGAGGTGATCAGCGACGCGGGCGGGTTCGTCAACCGCTACCCGGACAACGGCTGCACGGCGCTGATCGACGCGATCTCCGGGCGATTCGGCGTCCCTCCGGAGCACGTCGCCGTCGGCTGCGGCTCCGTCGGGGTCGCCCAGATGCTGCTGGAGGCGGTCGGCGAGCCCGGCGTCGAGGTCGTGTACGCCTGGCGCTCCTTCGAGGCCTACCCCATCCTCGCCGACCTGGCCGGCGTCACCTCGGTGCGGGTGCCGCTGGCCGAGGAGACCCACGACCTGCGGGCGATGGCCGACGCCATCACCGACCGGACCCGCCTGATCTTCGTGTGCAACCCGAACAACCCCACCGGCACGATCGTCCGTCGTCCGGAGCTGGAGGCGTTCCTCGACCGGGTGCCGGAGGACTGCCTCGTTGTGCTGGACGAGGCGTACCACGAGTACATCCGCGACCCCGAGGTCCCCGACGGCCTCACGCTGTACGGCGACCGGCCGAACCTCGCCGTCCTGCGCACCTTCTCCAAGGCGTACGGCCTGGCGGGCCTGCGGGTCGGCTTCATGGTCGCGCACGAGCGCGTCGCCGAGCAGGTGCGCAAGACGTACCTGCCGTTCTCGGTCAACGCCGTCGCCCAGGCGGCCGCCGTCGCCTCCCTGCAGGCCGAAGACGAACTCCTCGAACGTGTCGAGGCGACCGTGAAGGAGCGCGAGCGGGTCCGTGACGCGCTGATCGGCCAGGGATGGACCGTCCCGCCGACCGAGGCCAACTTCGTCTGGCTCCGGCTCGGTGAGGACACCATGGCGTTCTCCGGCGCCTGCGACGCCGCCGGGATCAGCGTGCGGCCCTTCCCCGGGGAGGGCGCCCGCGTCACCATCGGCTCCCCGGAGGAGAACGACGCCTTCCTCGCCGCCGCGGAGGCCTACCGCGGCAGGTCCTGAACCGCGGGCTCGGTGGTCCGCTCGTCCCCGGCGGCCGGCTCCGGGGACGGGCCCGTACGGGACCGGCGCTCGGTCGAAACGACGAGACCCACCCCGACAATGATGATCAGGCCGCCGGCGAGGATCGTCCACGTGGCGTGCTCGCCGGCGAACGCCACGCCCAGCAGCACCGCCACCCCCGGGTTGACGTAGGCGTACGTGCCGACGAGGGAGATCGGGGCGTTGCCCAGCAGCCAGACGTACGACGTGAAGGCCACCAGGGAGCCGAACACGATCAGATAGGCGAGGCCCAGCCAGGACGCCTGTGAGACCTCGCCGAGGTGCAGTCTCTCGCCGCGCCCGAACCCGGCGACGAGCAGCGCCAAACCGCCCGCCGCCATCTCGTACATGCTGGCGGTGAAGGGGTTCTCCGGCATCGCCAGCCGAGACGACAGGAACGATCCGACCGCCCACGACAGCGAGCCGAACAGGACCACGACGACGCCGGTCGCGTCGCCCGAACCGCCGCCGCGTGTGAGGGTCAGCAGCGCCAGCCCGCCGAAGCCGACGAGCACGCCCCCGACGGTCGCCGCCGCCGGCCGGTCGCCGGTGCACCACCGGAACACGACGAGCCACAGCGGCACGCTCGCGACGAGGAGGGCGGTCAGGCCCGAGGAGATGTGCTGCTCGGCGACGCCGACCATGCCGTTACCGCCGGTCAGCAGCAACAGGCCGACGAGGGCGGCGGTGCCGAGCCGTCGCCACGGGACGCGCAGCACGGACGGGCCGCGCACGATTGCCAGCACGGCGGCCAGCACGACGGCCGCCGTCAGGAACCGGATTCCGGCACTGATCATCGGCGGCATCGTGTCGACGACGAAGTGGATGCCGAGGTAGGTGGAGCCCCAGACGACGTAGACGATCGGCAGGGCCACCCAGACCAACGGCGAGCGGGAGTCATGAGTGTATGTGGTCATCGCTCATTACACGGTAGTGGACGCGACCTCGGCCGCGCCACGCCGTTTCGGACGAGTACCCCTCTGACGCCGCCCCTCTCGCGTTGAATTCGGGCGTGTCGCCCTTCCCTGGCCGCCGCGAAGGGCGGTTCTCCCGAGATCAACGAGCGGCTTGCGTCCCCTGCGGGCCCGGTCGACGCCTCGAGCCGGCCCGGCTTCCCCGGCTGGGCGATCTCCAGGGAGGTGGCCGCGTGCAGGGTCCCGCCGATGCCGGCCGGCGGGCCCGATATCCGCCCTGAGGCTCATCCGAGATTGGGCCTCGGGTCTCTATCGGGGACACGGGCAGAGGTGTGAAGATCCAGGGCGATCCATGTCGAACTTCACAGGAGGATCTGTGCGTCTTCGCCGGCAAACCTCGCTGCTGGCCGCCGGGCTCGTGGCCGCTTCTGGGCTCGTACTGGCCGTCGCCCCCTCGGCCTCGGCGGCGACGGGGAACTGCAACACCAGGAGTGACGGCGGCTGGACGGTCCGTTCCTGCCTCAGCGTCAAAGGCGGCAAGGTGCGGCCCGAGTTCTATGTCGACCGAGTCGGGAAGAAATTCTCCGGAGCGAAGAAGTGCGTGATCGTCGCATCGCTCGCGTATTCCACCAGGAGCAACTTCGCGACCGAGAAAATCGTCTGGGGCGCTGACCACGACAAGAACCCGAGGACATACCCCTGCAAAAAGGGGCATGTTCCCTACACCCATCTCACCACTAAGAGCACGAAGGGTTACTACATCCTGGATGTTCTTATGGGGGCCCGGCGCTCGTCCTTCGACAAGAAGATATGGGTCGGCTATCTCGCGGACAGCCCCAGTAAGAGGATCAAGTAATCCGGTCGGCGATTCTGTTCACTCGCAGTCGAAGGCGCCGGACGCCGTGGCGGCCGGTCGCGCTTCGGGTGGCAGCGAGAACGGCTTCGTGGCCGGCCGCCGACAGCGGTCCCGAGTGGGTTCACTCAGGCCAGAATCTCGAGAATGGATGAAAAATTGAAGTCGGTTATTCGAATGGCCGTCACGGCGGGTGCGCTCGTGTCAGCGGTCGGGCTGGTCGCCCCCGCGGCCTCTGCCGAAGCCTCCTCGTCCGGGGCCGTATCGGTGATCACTGGGATCAAGTTCAACTGCCGGTACGGAATTGTCTGCATCGGGCGGTCGGGCGGCTACTTGGCCAGCCAATGGAAAAACAATGTGGCGTACTCTAATAAGGGTACGCTGGGCGTTGCCTTCTCGAAGACTCCTGTATACCCTCTTCCGCGCGGCAGTCAGTTGAAGGCGCTGAAAACGGGCAAGATCGAAGCTCGGAGCGCCTGGACATCGGTACTCTACAAATGCCCCAAGAAATACAAGTACGCCAGGGCCTATGTGTGGTACAAGGGCCAGAAGCAGCCGATGTACGGCAACGTGATCAAGTGCAGGTGACGAGGCTCGGGCCTCGCGCTGTTCACTCGCAGATGTAGTCGAAGGCGCCGGTCGCCATGGCGATCGGTGCCTTCGGTGTGACGATTTCCAGCGTCGCCGTGGCGTGCAGGGTGCCGGGGCCCTTCACCGTCCAGCGCAATGGGACCTGGACCGAACGCTGTCCCTTGCGCACGCTCTCGGACAGGACTCCGGAGACCTGGCCGTCGCTGCGCCGCCAGCGGTACGTGATCTCGCCGTGGCCGCCGTTGGTCCGGATGGTGCCGACGACGCGGACGGTCGTGTCGCAGGGCTGAGGCGTGCTGGGCGCGCTGACGCTCGCCCCCGTCACGGTGACGCCGGGACCGCCGCGCAGCAGCCACCACACGACCAGGCCGACGAGCAGGGCGAGGCCCAGGGTGAGCAGGCCGCCGGCGATCCGGCGTGTCAAGGACCGGCGCAGCGCGGCCCCGCGCCACTTCCTCGCGACCTCGGCCGGAACACCGGGCCCGAACCGCAGCGTCGTGCCGTCCCCGGACTCCTCCGGTGCCGCGTACGGCACGGCCCCGTCCGGCCGCTCGCTGTTCAGCCGCCACGTCTCATCGATGTCACGTCGCGTCTCGTCCATGCCTCTCACCTCGTCCCGGCGCCAGGGCGTGCTCCGGCTTCTTGGGCCGGATGGCCGTGTCTCATCGATGTCACGCCGTGTCTCGTCCATGCCTCTCACTCACCGCACGCGAAGGAGCCGGAGCCGGTGTCGGACAGGCCGCCCGCCGAGGCGCTGACGCGCACCGTGCCGGGACACTGCTTGTAGGTCCACGTCGGCGTCAGGTCATGCGTGCCGGATCCGCTCACGGTCTGGGAGACGGGATGGCTCCCGTCTCCGGCGGAGAAGGTCACCGTGACGGCCACCGCACCGGGTCCGCTGACGGTGACACTGACGTAGGCCGTCGCCGTGTAGCCACTGGCGCGTGCGGTCGAAGCGGTGCCGACGTTCTTCACCGTGAGTCCGGTGACCGTTGTCGGAGGGGTCTTCTTCGGGGTGGGCTTCGGGGCGATGGCCACGGGGGTGGTCGGGGCGGTGGTCGGGGGAGCCGTCGTCGTGACGGGCGAGCCGGTGGTCGCCGGCGGCGCCGTCGGGGTGTCGGACGACGGGGTCGAGCCGGTCGGGGTGGTGCCGTGCGGCGGGGTCGGGCTCGTGGACGGTGAGTCCGTGTCGCCGGGAGAGGGGCCGGGCGCGGCGATCGCGGACGGTGTCGAGGTGGCGGTCGCGCCCACGCCGATCTCGTGATGGACGCCGGCCAGGACGAACGCCCCGCCGCCGCCCGCCAGCAGCGCTCCGGCCGCCGCCCCGGCGACGACCATGAGACGGCTCTTGCCCAGGCGGGTCAGCGCCAGCGCCGTACCGCCCGTGGCGATCGGCTGGGCGAGGGGGAAGAGGTAGGCCAGCAGGGCGGCGAGGGCGGCGAGGCGGACCCGGCCGCGCTCCTCCCAGCCCGGGCCGTAACCGGCGAGCGCCGCGTCCTCCAGCTCGGCGAGGAAGGCGTCGGCCGAGGGCGGCCGGTCGGCGAAGTCCTTGGCGAGACCTCGGGCGACCAGGTCGCGCAGCTCCGGAGGGACCCGGCCGGCCGGGATCGGGTCCAGGCGATGCGCGGCGGCCAGCGCCCACAGCCCCTCGACGGGGTACGGGCGTTCGCCGGTGAGGCATTCGTAGAACACGGCGGTGGCCGCATAGACGTCGGTGGCCGGCCCGACGGTGCCGGTGATCCACTGTTCGGGCGCCATGTAGGCGGGGGTGCCGCAGGCGGTCGCGCGTTCCTCCGCGCGGATCGCGATGCCGAAGTCCGCGAGCCTGCTCTCTCCGTCGTCGCGTACGAGGACGTTGGCGGGTTTGTAGTCGCGGTGGATGACGCCGGCGGCGTGCGCGGCCGCCAGGCCCCGCAGTGAGCCCTTGAGGACGACCAGCGCCGCCTCGGGACCGGTGGGCCCCTGGGTCGCGACGATGTCCTTGAGTGTGACGCCGTCGACCAGCTCCATGACGAGGGCCGCGGCCGCCGGTGTCTCGACGTACTCGTAGAGGCGTACGACGTGCGGATCGGCCAGCTCCGCCATCAGCCGTGCCTCCGCGCGGAACCGGTCGAGGAAGCCGGCGTCCGACCTGAGCCCGTCCGACAGGTACTTGATGGCGGCGGGGGTGCCGGTCGCCTCGTGCACGGCGAGGACGACCGTCCCCGAGGCGCCCTGGCCCAGGATTCGGACCTGCCGGTATCCGGGGACCGTCCAGTTTCCGTCCATGACGTTCCTTGCTCGAAGCGACGGAGAGCGTCGGAGCCCCGACACTACGTATGCGACGTTCACCGCACATGCCGAGTTGAGGGAACGCGAGGAAGTGGCCGGTTTCGGCCATGACCAGTAGAGATAACTACGAGTCTGGAGAAAGGCGACACATTTCCCGGTCTTTGCCGGGCATGACGCGTCGACCCGTGTGGCACCACGTCGGCCGAGGCCCCGATATCCGGGTCGATCGGGGCCGCTCGAACGCCGAGCGGCCCCGATCGCCGGATCAGCCGGCCTTCGTCGGCCCCAGCTTCTCGACGATCAGCCGGTACAGCTGGCGGGGACGTCCCGGCTGCGGGGTCCGGTTCGGCGGCAGCGGCCAGGCGAGGCCCTCCTCCACCAGCGTCCGCAGCAGCCGCCGGGCGGTACGCGGAGTGACGCCGAGCATCTTCCCGGCGTTCTCCGCGTCCACGATCAGCGGTTGCCGGCCGTCCTGCCCGTCCTCGCTCGGCTGGTCGGCCAGCTTGTCGGCCAGGCGGGCGAGGATCTCCAGGCCCTTCGGCTTGGCCGGCGCCGGAGCGCGGGGCGGCGTCCGCGGCGCGGGCACGAGCGCCCGGCCGTCCCGGTCGAGCGCGAAGCCCTGCGCCCGCTGCGACGTCTGCGAGCGCGCGAGTGCCGCGCGCGCGTGCGTCTCGGCCTCCTGGGCGGTGCGGCCCATGCCGATGCCGACCTCGACGGTCAGGCCCAGTTCCTCCCGCACCCGCTCGACGAACGGCGGAGTTCGGAAGCCCTCGGTCGCCGCCGTGATCGAGCCGCGCGTGGCGGTGACCAGGTAACTGTGGTCGTCGAGCGGCCAGACCGCCGCGCTCATCCGGTGCGCCTCCTGGAGGAGAAGGCGCTGCAGCGACAGCTTCAGCTCCTCGCGCCAGTAACGCGGCGTGACGCGCCGGGGGGTCTCCCGCAGCGTCGGGACGTCGACGACGATCACGACGAGCTGGGACTCCTCCAGCCGGTGGTGAGCGCCGAGCAGCGCCGAGGTCTGCAGCGCGGAGCGGATGGCCGCGCCGGTCGGCCGGATGCGGAGCGTCGGCACGCCGGCCAGCTCCAGCCGCTCCGCCGTCGCGTGGACGCAAGTGAGCGCGACACTTGTGGCGCCGCGCCGCCACAAACGCTCATGAAAGGCCGCCAGCGTGCCCGGTCCGGCAGCCTCCTCGCGCAAGTGCACGTGCTCGGTGCTGAGACTGATCTCGCCGTAGGCCTCTTCGACCTCGGCCCGGCTCAGCACGTCGATGCTGACGCGCGACGGCTCGTGCTGCTCGTCGAGCGCGGCACGCAGGAGCGCACCCTGCAGTGCCGCCCCGTTGAGGGGGACGAAGGTGGCCGGCATCGTGAGGACTCCCGCCTTGCGGGCGAACTCGTACGGGACTGGGCTGGCGAACAGACAGACGTCCACCCCCGACCCGAGACGTACTACCTTGTCCGCGGCCTCCTGCTCGTCGCGGTACGCCGCCGCGACGAGGCGGCTGGGTACCGGAGTGGGGCCGTGGCCCATGAGCATGACCCGCTCGACCAGATCGTGGGGTCCGACGACGCCGATGGTCAGATCGGGTGTCACCGATCCTCCCCGGGGACCGCTCATCTCCGCCCCTCCCGGCACCGTGGCGCCTCCAGGCGGCTTTCGGCCGGACCGGCCCGCCGCATTCCTCCACTCGCGGCCGCCGATCGGCGGCCTCCACCCAACGCATGACTCATCCCACTGACGCCCCTGTCTGGTCGTCCGCCCCAGCTCCCGTGAACTACACCTCATTGGGCAGATCGCCGGAGGCCCGTGAGATGTGACGCGTCTTAGCGAAATCGGTTAAGAGCGCGTCGAAAAACTACTAGTAGAACGCGTCCGGTGAGGAAATTATTACTAACTGGTTAGGTCACCGGTGGTCGGGAGGCTTGTGATCATTTTGGTCCGGACAGCCCGATGCCCCGCCACGATCGCCGGTCGATTGACGACGCTCCGTGGGCGCCGGGTCACTCGGAGGTGTCGTGACGGGGTGTCTTCGCGATCGATCCGATCGGGCGGGTCGGACCCGCCCGATCGCACCGGATGGGGTCAGGCCAGGCGCTCGATGTCCGCGCCCAGGGTGTTGAGCCGCTCGGCGATGTGCGAGTGGCCGCGGTCGAGGTAGTAGCCGTTGGTGATGGTGGTCTCGCCCTCGGCGACGAGGCCGGCCAGCACCAGCGCGCTGCCGGTGCGCAGATCGTGGGCCACGACCTCGGCGCCGCGCAGCGGCGTCGCTCCGTTGACCTTGGCCCGGTTGCCGTTCACCTCGATGTCGGCGCCCATCCGCACCAGCTCGTCGGCCAGCTTGAACCGGCCGTCGAAGATGCGCTCGTAGATGTAGCTCGGACCGTCGGCCAGGCAGGACACCGCCATGATCGGCGACTGCAGGTCGGTGGCGAACCCGGGGTACTCGTCGGTGATCACGTTGATGGGCCGCAGCGGCCGGTCACGCCGGACCTGCAGCACGGCGCCCTCGGTGGAGGACTCCACGCCCATCTGCTCCAGCTTGTCGGCGGCGACGCCGAGGTGCTCGAGCGACGCGCCGACCAGGCTGATCTCCCCGCCGGTGATGGCGGCCGCCATCACGAGGACGCCGGCGTCGATGCGGTCGGGCATCACCGTGTGCTGGACCGCGGTCAGACGATCCACGCCCTCGACGGTGATGAACCCGGTGCCGCCGCCGGTGATGCGGGCGCCCATGCTCTGCAGGAACTTGATGACGTCGAGGACCTCGGGCTCGAGCGCACAGTTCTTGATCAGCGTGGTGCCCTCGGCCAGCGAGGCGGCCATGAGGAGGTTCTCGGTGCCGGTGTGCGACGGCGTGTCGAGGTAGAGGGTGCCGCCCTGCAGCTGACCGACCTTGACGTGGATGCTGCCACGGCCGTCGTCGCTCACCTGCTCGGTGACGGTCGCGCCCATCCGCTTGAAACCGTTGTAGTGGAAGTCGAGGTTGCGGCTTCCCAGGTTGCACCCGCCGACGCCCTCGATCACCGCCTCGCCGAGCCGGTGCAGCAACGCCGGGACGAACAGGAAGGAACCACGGAACCGCGAGGCGATCTCCTCGGGCAGGACCGGGCTGGTCAGCTCCGACGCATCGATCACCAGCGTGCGCTCGGCCTCGTGCAGCTCGGCCTTCGCGCCGATCGCCTGCGCCAGCTCGACGGCCCGTTTCACGTCCTCGATGATCGGCACGTTGCGCAGGACCGTATGTCCCTCGGCCGCCATCAGGGAGGCGCCGATCATGGGAAGGACGGCGTTCTTGGCGCCCTGGACGAACACGGTGCCGCGCAAATCGGCGCCGCCCCGCACGCGGTAACGGACCTCGTGGCCCAAGCTCATATCGCCGGTGCTCCTTTGGCTGCGGTGAAGTTAGACTGCCCGCTCGGTCGGGTCGGCGGGTCACGAGTGCCGCGCGTGTTACACGGGCGGCCCCAGTATTCCATCGGGTACTCCGTGGCATGACCGAAACGTCCGGTCTCGCGCGGTTACCTCGATCTTTTAGATTCGGCGGACCCGAGGTTTGTTCAGTGTGTTCTGGACCTCAGTGCCGTGGCTTGCCCATGCGGTCAGCGTTTCACTTGTAGGGACCTGCGCCCCGAGGATACCCACGAGGTCCAGTGGAACAGGCGGCCCGGAGGTCCGCACGCGTCCCGGCGGGCCGCTCTCGTCGGACGACGACCGGAGCACGGGCCGGGCCCGATCGACGAGGCGCCGGCCCGCGTCCACGGCGATGCCGAGCCGCTTCATTCGGCACCGTCCGCAAATGGGCATGCCGGTCGGTGAGGTCATCGACTGAGGACGGTGACGCCGTCGCCGACGGTGATCGTTCCCAGGGTGCGCGGGATGGCGTTCTGGCCGAAGACGACGCCGCGTTCGCCGTCGGGCAGGGTCCGGGTGCGGTAGCTCGCGAGGGTGCGCAGCGGCTCCCGGCCCTTGACGGCCGTCTCCTGGTCGGTCGTCGTGATGACGCAGCGGGTGCAGGGCTTGACCAGCTCCAACTCGACGTCGCCGATGCGCAGGAAACGTACGGAGTCCTCGCCCCACGCGCCGAGGCCCTCGATCACGATGTTGGGCCGGAAGCGGTTCATCGGCAGCGGCTCGCCGAGGCGGGAGTTCAGCTCCTCCAGCGACTCGACCGAGGTGACGAGCAGGGGGTAACCGTCGGCGTAGGCGACCGTACCGCCGCCGATCCCGGTCGGACGCCGCCCGGTGAACCGCACGAGGCGGCACTCCCGCTCCAGAAGGGCGCCGAACCAGTCCGCCGCCTCGTCGCCCTGGTCGACGCCCTGACACGGTTTGCCGTGCACCGTGACGTCGACGACCGGACCGTCGGCCGGGGCGGCGTGGACGTACGGCGCGCCCGCCCCCGTCCCGGCGAACCCGACGGTCAGCTTGACGCCGTCGTACGACGGGCGCAGCAGCGCCATCCGCGGGAGCTCCCGCTGCGACAGGTGCCGTCCGTCCGGGCGGACCAGCATGAAGCCCCGGTCGTGCCGGAACCCCTCCGGCACGACCTCGGCGTTGCCGAGAGGCGTTCCGCCGCCGCTCTTCAGCGGGTAGACATTGAGTTCACGGACGACCGCCGTCATCGGGGGGCTCCCTTCGCTCCCCACCATGATCGCACCGGCGCCCGGCGGTCAGCTCAGGGCGGCGAGGCGCTCGAAGACGCCGTCGAGCCGTTCGACGTAGCGCTCGGGGCGGCAGACGTCGTCGAGCCGTGCCTCGTCGAGCGTCAGCCCGGCCTCGGCGGCCTGCGCGCGCAGCGTCTCGCGGAACGGCGTCCCGGTCTCCCACGTCCGCATCGCGGCCTTCTGCACGAGCGGGTACGCCTCGTCGTCACGGGACATCCCTGCGTTGATCAGTTCCAGCAGGACGGCGCTCGTGTAGATCAGGCCGCCGGTCGACTCGAGGTTGACGCGCATCCGCTCCTCGTCGACGACGAGGCCGGTGACCAGCCGGTGCGTCAGGCTGAGCATGTAGTCCAGTGCGATCGAGGCGTCGGGCAGCGCGATGCGCTCGGTGGAGGAGTGGGAGATGTCCCGCTCGTGCCACAGGGGGATGCCCTCCATGACCGGGGTCACCTGCGCGCGCACGATCCGGGCGAGGCCGGCGAGGCGCTCGGAGATGATCGGGTTCTTCTTGTGCGGCATCGCGGAGGAGCCCTTCTGGCCCTTCCCGAACGGCTCCCAGAGCTCGCGCACCTCGGTGCGCTGGCCGTGCCGGACCTCCAGCGCGATCGCCTCGCACACCGTCGACATGATCGCCAGTGTGGAGACCCACTCGCTGATGCCGTCGCGGATGACGACCTGGGTGGACACGTCGGCCGGGGCGAGTCCCAGCTCGGCGGCGACGTACCGCTCGACCTCCGGGTCGATGTTGGAGTAGGTGCCGACGGCGCCGGAGATGGCGCAGACCGCGACGGCCGCGCGGGCGCGGCGCAGGCGGTCACGGGACCGCGCCATCGCGAACGCGAAGTCCGCGACCCGGTGACCCCACACGTCCGGCTCGCCGTGGATGCCGTGCGTACGGCCGACGCGCAGGGTGGCGCGGTGCGCCAAGCCGTGGTCGCGCAGCGCGGCGACGAGGGCGTCGGCCTTGGCCAGCAGGATGTCGGTGGCCTCGACGAGCTGGACGGCGAGGGCCGTGTCGAGCAGGTCCGAGGACGTCATGCCGAAGTGGACGTACGCGGCGGCCTCACGGGGCGTGGTGTTGTCGGCCCACGCGGACAGGAACGCGATGACGTCGTGCTGGGTCGTGGCCTCGATCTCGGCGACGCGCTCAGGCGTCGGCGGTGGAGCGGCGCGCACCGGCTCGACGACGTCCGAAGGGACGGTGCCCGCCTTGGCGTGAGCCTCCAGCACCAGGGTCTCGACCCGGCACCACAGCTCGTACTTGTGCGCGTCGCTCCAGACGCGGCCCATCTCCGGAAGGGTATAGCGCTCGATCACCCCTCCAGTGTCCCAGGCGTCAGAACAGCAGGCCGACCCAGGACCGCCAGTTCTCGCTGGCGTCGACCATGCTGAACGGCCCGTTCCCGTTGTCGGAGGAGTACTCCCACCAGGCGTAGTCGAGGCCCTTGGACTTGTAGAGGGCGACCTTGTCCTTGATGTACTGGTCGTGGCCGGTGGCGGCGGAGCCGATGCCGAACTCCCCGATCCACACGGGCAGGCTCTCCGTCGCGGCCATGTCGAGCTGGACCTGCAGGTGCGAGGCGAGCGCGGCCTTGTTCGCCGCGGTGTAGCCGGTGCTGCCGTCGGAGGGGTTCGGGTCCTGGCCCAGCCCGGTGGAGTTGTTGTACCCGTTCGTGAAGCCGCTCTTCGCGTCGCCGTTGTAGTAGTCGTGGACCGACCAGATGAGGTTGCTGCGGCTGGTCGGGGTGAACGACGAGAACGACGAGGTGGGCACCTTGGAGTCGCCGTACGACGGCTCCATCATGATGCTGGTGACGCTGTCCTCGGCGCGGATCGCGTTGACGATCTGGGTGTAGTCGGACAGCAGCCGCGCGGACTTCGTGGCCGAGCGGAACGGCTCGTTGACCGGGTCGTACGCCGCGATCGCCGGTTCGTCCTTGTACCGGTTGGCGATGGTCTGCAGGAAGCCCAGGCCGTTCTCGACGACGGCGTCCAGGCCCTCGACCGAGCCATCGTCCGTGGGCGTCACCTGTGCCCAGGCCGGCACGTGCTCCTGGCCGTCGGGACTGCCCGACATGTGCACGCAGTCGAGGATGACGTACAGGCCGGCGGCCTTGGCCCGCGTGACCGCCGTCGCGAGGGTGGTGAACGCCGTCTCGTTCCAGTCCGCCTCGGTCGGCTGGAACATGTCCCAGAACAGGACCATGCGGACGGCGGTGAAGCCCTTGGCCTTGATCGAGTCGTACGTCGACTGTCCCCAGGTGTCCGTGCTGCCGGCGTCCCAGATCGGCTGGACGTTCGGGCCGATCAGCAGGTGCGTGGTGCCGGCGGAGTCGACGAACGCGTGAGAGGTCGTGGCGTGCAGCCGGGTCAGCGCGGCGGCCTGCGCCGTCCGGGCGGCGGTCCGGGCGGCGGGTTCGCGGGCCGGGGTGCCGGCCTGGGCCGTCCCGGCGGCGCCACACGTCATGAGAAGTGTGGCGAGAGCGAGCCCGACTGATCGGCGCATGATCGTCTTCCCTTCCCCGGTGATCAAGATCGTTTGGATCCTAGATCAACTTCTCGGGTGCGGGACGGGAATCCGTGATGTTCCGGTGCTGTTCGTGGGCGGGACGCCGTCGGCTCGCCGCTCAGCCTCCTGGTCGCGCTCCCCTCCTCACTCGCTCCGCGGCCGGCTCGTCCCTCACCGGCCACTCCGCTCGCTCGTCGGCTCGCCGCTCAGTGGCCGGTCAGACCTTCGCCGCGATGTCCGTACGGTAGTGCGCACCGCGCAGCCGGATCCGCTCGGCGGCGGCGTAGGCCGTGGCACGGGCGGCGGCGATGTCGGGACCGGTGCCGACGACGTTCAGCACCCGTCCGCCGGCCGAGACCGGCAGCCCCTCGTGCAGCTTGGTGCCGGCGTGCAGGACGTACGCGCCCTCCACCGTTTCGGCGTCCTCGACCCCGGCGATCGGGTCGCCGATCGTCGGCTTGCCGGGGTAGTTCTCCGCAGCGATCACCACCGTGACCGCCGCGCCCGGCCGCCACTCCAGCTCCGGCGCGGACCCGAGTCCCCCGACCGCGCACGCCTGCAGCAACGCGCCGAGCGGGGTCGCCAGCCGGTCGAGCACGACCTGGGTCTCCGGGTCGCCGAACCGGGCGTTGAACTCGATCACCCGGACGCCCGTCGACGTCAGCGCGAGCCCGGCGTAGAGGACGCCGGAGTAGGGCGTCTCGCGGCGGCGCAGCTCGTCCACGGTCGGCTGGACGACCGTCCGTACGACCTCGTCGACCAGACCCGCGGGCGCCCAGGGCAGCGGGGTGTAGGCCCCCATGCCGCCGGTGTTGGGTCCCTGGTCGTCGTCGTGGGCGCGCTTGAAATCCTGCGCCGGCAGCAGCGGGACGACCGTGGTGCCGTCGGTCAGCGCGAACAGCGAGACCTCCGGCCCGTCGAGGTACTCCTCGACGACGACCCGATCGCACTCGGCGGCGTGCCGCTCGGCCGCCGCACGGTCCTCGGTGACGACGACGCCCTTGCCCGCGGCCAGCCCGTCGTCCTTGACCACGTACGGCGGGCCGAACGCGTCGAGCGCGGCCTCCACCTCGCCGGCGCTCTCACAGACCCGGGCGTCGGCGGTCGGGACGCCGGCCGCCTGCATGATCTCCTTGGCGAACGCCTTGGACCCCTCGATCCGCGCCGCCGCCGCGTCCGGCCCGAAGCACAGGAGCCCGGCCCGGCGCAGGGCGTCGCCCACGCCCGCGACCAGGGGCGCCTCGGGGCCGATCACGACGAGCTGTGCCATGAGGCGCTGGGCGAGCTCGACCACGGCGACCGGATCGGTGGGATCCAGGACATGGTTGTCCGCGAGCGCGGCGGTGCCGGCGTTGCCGGGCGCACAGTGCAGCGCGGTGACGTCAGGGTCTTGGGCAAGGGAGCGGACCAGCGCGTGTTCGCGCCCGCCCGAGCCGAGAACGAGGACTCGCACGGTGCGAAGCCTATCGAGATCTCCGGTTTTCCGGACTGGCGAGGGAAGCGCCGACGGCCCGGCGGTGTTGGTCTGAGCAGAGCCGACGCCCGTACGCTCCGAGGCGCGCCGCCGCGGAGGGCCGTGCGGTGCCGGGGCCGACCGGGCGACGGCAGTGATTTTTCGAATAATCCGGGAAACGTGTGAACCGGTTGCCCTGCCGGGGCGTCCTTAATTACCCGGTGTAATCTTAGAGCCTCGTGCTCTGACGCCGACGACCCGAAGGAGGTGGTTGGAATGAGTCCTGGCGATCCTTGCAGTAACGCCGAGCCTCCTCACGATCCGACCATCTCTACTCGGCGTCCGGCCGCCTCCGGCGCGCGCTCCCCGCTCTGATCCCGGGTTGACGCGCGCTGCCGCGCGTGGGGCCGGGCCAGGGTTAGGAGTTCCCCCATGGCCATGACCAGGGTTCGCCCCGGGCGCGCCACCCGCGTCCTGTTCAAGCCGCTCGCCCGCCCCGGCCGCATCTCGGCGGGTGAGTCGATCAACGAGAGGTCCGCACTCATCGACTGGGCGGCGTACGTCGACGGCAAGCGCGTCGACACCGCCAGCCTCGCCGACGCCGTCGAGCTCGTCCGTGCCCCCGACGACCTCCCCGAAGACGCCGAGCAGGGCGACCGTTTCGTCTGGGTCGGGCTGCACGAGCCGGACGCCGCCGAGCTGGAGCGGCTGTCCGAGGTGTTCGGTCTGCACCCGCTCGCCGTCGAGGACGCCGTCCACGCCCACCAGCGGCCGAAGCTGGAGCGCTACGACGACGTGCAGTTCGTCGTCATGAAGACGATCGGGTACGTCGAGCGCGGCGGCACGGAGACCGTGCAGGCCGGCGAGATCATGATCTTCTGTGGTCCCGACTTCATCGTCACCGTCCGTCACGGCGAGCACGGAGCGCTCGCCCCCGTCCGGCGGCGTCTCGAGGAGACCCCGGAGCGCCTC
This sequence comes from Actinoallomurus purpureus, assembly GCF_024055795.1. GTDB lineage: Bacteria > Actinomycetota > Actinomycetes > Streptosporangiales > Streptosporangiaceae > Actinoallomurus > Actinoallomurus purpureus. The sequence goes on from NZ_JAMXMY010000024.1 coordinate 84,401, forward strand.
GCCCTCGGCCCCGCCGCCGTCCTGCACGCCATCATCGACCGGGTCGTGGACGACTACATCTCCGTCGGCAACGACGTCCAGCAGGACATCGACGAGGTCGAGGAGAACGTCTTCTCCGCCGACGCCACCAACCAGGCCGAGCGGATCTATCGGTTGAAGCGCGAGGTCATCCAGCTCAAGCGCGCCGTCGGCCCCTTGTCCGGACCGCTGCGCAATCTCGCGGCCCGCCGCTTCGTCCCGGCCGAGATCCGCGAATACTTCCGCGACGTCGACGACCACCTCACCCGTGTGCGCGAGCAGGTCGAGTCCTGCGACGAGCTGCTCACCCCCATCCTCCAGGCGCACCTCACCCAGGTGACCGTCACCGACAACCACGACATGCGCAAGATCTCCGCCTGGGCGGCGATCCTCGCGATGCCGACGGCGATCACCGGCGTGTACGGCATGAACTTCACGCACATGCCGGAGCTGCACTGGAAGTACGGCTACCTGGCCGCCCTGGGAGTCATCGCCGGCGCCTGTTTCGTCCTCTACCGCGGCTTCCGCCGCAACGGCTGGCTCTAGGTGTACTGACCACGGAGGTTGGTGACGGCGACACGGGTGGATGATCTTGAAATAGGTGAGGGCCTTCGGGCTCAGCGCCCCAGCACCGTCCGGAGGCGGTCGGGGTAGTCGGTGACGATCGCGTCCACGCCGAACGCGACGTGCCGCGCCATCTCGGCCGGATCGTTGACCGTCCACGGGACGACGCGCAGGTCACGGGCGTGCGCCGCCGCGACCAGTTCCGGGATGACCATGACCCTGTTCGGGGAGATCATGGTCGCCCCGGCATCGGCCGCGGCGGCGACCAGGCCGCCCGCCGGATCACGCCCGGCCATCCACGACGCGTCGAGGGTGTCCGGCTCGACCAGCGCCACCCGATCCCCGCCGGGCAGCAGCTCACGCGCCACCCCCAGCACCCGCCAGTCGAACGCCAGCAGCCGCGACCGCTCCGTCAGGCCGTACGACTCCAGGACCTTCACCGCGGCGACCGTGATCGTTTCGATGTCCGGCCAGGACGGGTCGGTCTTGATCTCCACCGCGAGCCGTACGTCGTGCGGGGCGACCAGCTCGCACAGCTCCGCCAGCGTCGGCACCTCGGCGCCGGGGATCGGCGTCTGCGTTTGCGCGAATCGCCTGTTGATAATCCCGGCGTCGAGCGTCTTGATCTGCGCGAGCGTCAGCTCCCCGATCGGGCGGCCGACGTAGGGGAACAGGGGATCGCGCGGCCGGCACGGCCCCCGGTCCCGTACCGTCCCGGCGTTCAGCGCCTGGTCGTGATGGAGCACCGGGACGCCGTCCGCGGTCAGCGCGACGTCCAGCTCCAGTACGTCGACGCCCAGCTCGAGCGTTCTGGCGAACCCCGGAAGGGTGTTCTCCGGCCACAGTCCCCGCGCCCCGCGGTGCCCCTGGATCTCCACCTGCCCCAGGGTACGGGCGAGCAGGCCGAGGGTCACTCGCCGTGCCACCAGCGGGCCAGGAAGCCGGGATGTGCGGCCTCGCGCGGCGCCGGGACACCGGCCGGCGGGCGCATGGTCGCACCCCCGGCCGACCGGGCCGGACGCGGGGGGACCTGGACGGGCGGGAAACGGACGGGCAGCGAGGACAGGGCGCGCTGGGCGAACCCGGGCCGCCACTCCAGGCGGTCGGCGGGAACGGCCAGCTCCATGTCCGGCAGCGCGTCGAGCAGCTTCTCCATGGCGACCGAGGCGATCAGGCGTGCCTGCCCCTGGACCGGGCAGGTGTGCGGACCCGCGCCCCAGGCCAGGTGGGCGCGGTTGCCCGTCCGGTTCGCGGACACGGTCGCCGGGTCGGTGTTGGCGGCGGCGAAGCCGATGACGACGGGCTGGTCCGCCGGCAGCCGTACGCCTCGGAACTCGACGTCCTTCACGGGATAGCTGATCGCCCAGTTCGCGATCGGTGGATCCGTCCACAGGGCCTCGTCGAGGGCGTCCTCGACCGGCAGACTGCCCCCGGACAGGTCACCGGCGAACCGGTCGTCGGACAGCAGCAGCCGCAGACCGTTCGCGATGAGGTTCTGCTCCGGCTCGGTGGCGAGCCCGATGAGCGGGATGAGCTGTTCGGTCAACTCCTCGTCGGTGAGCCGCGCCGGGTGGCTCAGCAGCCAGCTGGTCAGGTCCTCGGCGGGTCGCGCGCGCTTGAGCGCGACCAGCTCGCCGGTGGCCTCGAGCAGGATCTGGTTGTTCTTCGCCGTGTCGACGTTGTCGACGAGCCCCTGCATGGCGACGGCGATGCGGTCGCCGATCTCCGGGGGGCAGCCCAGGATTTCATTGAACACCAGCAGGGGCAGGACCAGCGCGTACTCGGTTCGCAGGTCGGCCGCGCCCTTGGCGGCGAATCGCCTGATGAGCGCCTCGGAGTGGCGTTCGACGGACTCGCGCAGCGTGTTCAGGTCGATGCGGGACAGGCCGTCGGAGACCGCCGCGCGCAACCGTGCGTGCTCGGCGCCGTCGGTCTTGTCGCAGGCCGGCCGGTACTTCAAGAACGGCACCACCGGGGAGTCCGGCGAGACGGTCCGCTCCCATCGGCGTGCGTCTTTGGGGAAGGTGTCGGGATCGCGCAGCACCTGGAGGGCGGCGTCGTAGGAGATGACCAGAGACGCCGGGACGCCCGGGGCCAGCTCGACGGGGGCGACCGGGCCGTACCCGCGCAGGGAGGCGTACACCCGGGCCGGGCGGGCCGCGAACTCCGGTCCGTACAGCGGCGTGCGTCCGCCGTGCGCGGGGCAGCCCGGGCCGGGCGGCGAGGTGATGACGGGCGCCGAGCTGTCAGAGGTCACGGATCCTCTTCTGCTCGATCTGGACGAGGTACTCGACGAGGGCGATCAACGCGCGGGTCGAGGACGCCCGGTCACGCGCGTCGCAGGTGACGAGCGGCGTGGAGGGCAGCAGATCGAGGGCCTCGCGGAGTTCTTCCTCCGGGAAGGACGGGCCGTCGTCGAACTGGTTGATCGCGACGGCGTACCGGAGCTTCTGCTCCTCGAGGAAGTTCATGATGTCGAAGGACTGCTCGAGCCGCCGGGTGTCCGCCAGCACGAGCGCGCCGAGGGCTCCGCGCGACAGGTCGTGCCACAGCTGCGTGAACCGGTGCTGGCCGGGGGTCCCGAACAGGTAGAGCACCAGACTCTCGCTCAGCGTCAGCCGGCCGAAGTCCATGGCGACGGTGGTCGTCTGCTTGTCCGGCACCCCGGCGAGGTCGTCGACCAGGGCGCCGGCCTGCGTCATGCGTTCCTCGGTGCGCAGCGGCCGGATCTCCGACAAGGTGCCGACCAGCGTCGTCTTGCCGACGGCGAAGTGACCGACGATCAGCACCTTGACCGAGGTCCGTACGGTATCGCGCACATACGTGCCGTCAGAGACGAGCGCGGAGTCCATCGAGCACCTCCTGGAGAAGCAGGGTCGAGGCGGGGCCGGTGTCCACCGGCCCGGCGACGCGGGTCACGATGTGGCCGCTGTCCACGAGATCCGACAGCAGGACCTTGGTGACGCTGACGGGCAGGCCGAGATGCCCGGCGACCTCCACCACCGAGAGGGCCCCGCCCCGGCACAGCTCCATCACCCGCCGTTTCTCCGGGTTGAGGCCGGTGACCTCGGAGCGTGCGGCCATGACGAGCGTGACCAGGTCGAAGATATTGCGGGTCGGGCGGGCGCGCCCGCCGGTCACCACGTGCGGCCGGACCAGCGCGCGTTCGCGCCGGTTCGGGCTCATGCCGTGACGCCCGGGGTATGCCTCGGTGGGGCGGACAGCTCCTTGCCCAGACGCTGAACGAGTTCCTGAAGGCGGAAGGAGATCGCCTCCATGTCGACGCGCTCCGTGGTGGAGACCGCGAGGTACGCGCCGGGGCCCGCGGCGACGAGGAAGACGTACCCGCCATCGAATTCGCTGACGGTCTGGCGCCAGGTGGTGTGCGGGTCGCCGCAGAACTCCGCCGAGGCGCGGGCCAGCGACTGCAGTCCGGACATCCCGGCCGCGTGGCGTTCGGCGTCGTCGCGGCCGATGCGCTCGGAGTGGGCCACCAGCAGCCCGTCGGCGGAAAGAAGGATGGCGTGCCGCGTCTGCGGCATCTTCAGGGCATCGTCGAGCATCCAGCCGAGCTTGTTGTTCGCGCTATCGATCATTCGGCGACATTCCCTTCGGACTCGGGAGAAACGGGGACGCGGCCGGCTCGGGAACCACGCTGCCAGGCGCCCATCCCGGAGGCGATCTCATCCGCCGGGCGGGTGGAGGGTGGTGCCCCGGCCGAGGGGACGGGCTGCTCGCCCGTCGGGGTGACACGTCGGCGCTTCGGCAGGCCGTTGGCGGTCAACGGACGCTCCTCCCGCTCGGTCACCGGACGCTCCTCCCACTCGGTCACCGGTCGCTCCTCCCATTCGGATGACAGGGCCGGGGTCGGCGGGATCGGCGGGGTCGGCGCGGCGTGCACCGGTCGTGGCTCGGCACGCATCGGGCGCGACTGGGTGTGCACCGGGAGTGACTGGGCGTGCACCGGTGCCGGTTCGGTGTCGACGCGGGTGAGCAGCTCGCTCGGGAGGAAGACCACGGCGCGCACCCCGCCGTACGGGGAGCGGCTGTCGACGGAGACTCGGAATCCGTACCGCGCGGCGAGCACGCCGACCACGGCGAACCCGACCTGGGGCGGGTCGCCGAGCCGGTTGATGTCCGTGGACTCCCGTCCGGACAGGAGCCGCTCCGCCCGCTGCAGTTCCTCCGCGTCCATGGCGACTCCGGCGTCGTCGATCACGATGGCGACGCCGTTGTGGGTCTGCCGGAAGTTCACCTCGACCATGGTGTTCGGCTGGGAGTGACGTGCGGCGTTGTCGAGGAGCTCGGCGACCGTCAGGACGACCGGCTCGACCACGCGGCTGACGACGGCGAGGTTCGCCTGCGTCTGGACCTGGACGCGCAGGTAGTCGCGGATGCGGGAGGTGGCTCCGCGGACGACGTCGACCAGCGCGGCGGCGGAGCGCTGCTGGCCCGGCCAGGACCCGCAGAGTACGGAGGTGGCCTGCGCCCGGCGGCCGAGCTGGGCGTTCATATGGTCGATCTTCATCAGGCCCCCGAGCACGTCGGGGTCGTCGTGGCGCTCCTGCATGGTGGAGATGGTCAGCTGCTGCTCGTTGGTCAGGCTCTGCACGGCGCGCATCATGGCCTTGAGCGTCACCTTCGCCGCCTGGTCGGCGCGATCCTTCGCGGTCTCGGCGTACTCGGCGAACATCCCCAGGATCGCCCTGATGCCCTGCTCGGTACTGGTTCCGGCGAAAGCCGGATTGAGAGGACCGGGCACCTCGACCGGCTTGCCCTGGAAGAAGTCCGCCAGGGCCGGGACGCGGACACGGACGAGATAGCCCAGCTCCTCGTCACGGACGCGGGTCATCTCCTCCAGCGCGGCGTTCCGCCGGCGGAGCCGGGAGGTGATCTGCTGCTGGCGGACCAACAGGACCACGGCGGCCAGGAGCCCGGCCGTCAGGCATACGAATGCCACCGCCGACATATATCGCTCCCTCAGATCCTTGAGGCGGGAAGAAAGGGTGAGTGATCGCTCCATGCCGCGGAGCGGCGATGTCCGAAACCCGGTCACCCCGGCAGGGGGAAATTCGGCGAGGACGGACATCCAGCCTCCGACGTCACGTTGCGGGGCAGAACTCACGTAAGTCGCAAAGACTACAGCCGGTGATCTTGGCCTGCCAGGGAGATACGGAAAAAGATCCTCCGAATAAAGGTCCGGTCACATACGACCCGGCGGCCCCGAGAGGTCGGGGCCGCCGAGTCGGTGCGTCAGACCAGGGAGCGCAGCTGAAGCGTCTGGTCCCGGCCGGGGCCGACGCCGATGGCGCTGATCTGGGCGCCCGACATGTCCTCCAGCGCCCGGACGTAGTCCTGCGCCTTCTTCGGCAGGTCCTCGAACGTCTTGCACTCGGAGATGTCCTCCTGCCAGCCGTCGAGCTCCTCGTAGATCGGCTTGGCGTGGTGGAACCCGGTCTGCGTCATCGGCAGTTCGTCGCAACGCTCGCCGTCGATGTCGTACGCCACGCAGACCGGCACCTTCTCCAGGCCGGACAGCACGTCGAGCTTGGTGAGGAAGTAGTCGGTGACACCGTTCACCCGCGTCGCGTAGCGGGCGATCACCGCGTCGAACCAGCCGCAGCGGCGGTTGCGGCCGGTGGTGACGCCGTACTCGCCGCCGGTGACGCGCAGCCATTCGCCGGTCTCGTCGAGCAGCTCGGTCGGGAACGGCCCGGAGCCGACGCGGGTGGTGTAGGCCTTCAGGATGCCGATCACCTTGGTGATGCGCGTCGGGCCGACGCCGGAGCCCGCGCACGCCCCGCCCGAGGTCGGGCTGGAGGAGGTGACGAAGGGGTACGTGCCGTGGTCGACGTCGAGGAGGGTGCCCTGGGCGCCCTCCAGCAGGATCAGCCGGCCCTCGTCGAGCGCCTTGTTGACCACGAGCGCGGTGTCGGCGATGTGCGGGCGCAGCCGCTCGCCGTACGCGATGTACTCCTCGATGATCGGGTCGATCTCGATGGCACGCCGGTTGTACACCTTGGCGAGGATCTGGTTCTTGTCGCGCAGCGCGAGTTCGAGCTTCTGCCGGAGGATGCCGGGGTCGAGCAGGTCCTGCACCCGGATGCCCATGCGCGCGATCTTGTCGCCGTACGCCGGGCCGATGCCGCGGCCGGTGGTACCGATCCGGGCCCTGCCGAGGTACCGCTCGCTCACTTTGTCCAGGGCCTTGTGGTGGGGCATGATCAAGTGCGCGTTGGCCGAGATCAGCAGCCGGTCGCAGCTCACCCCCCGCACCTGCAGCCCGTCGATCTCCTTCAGCAGCACGCCGGGGTCGATGACCACGCCGTTGCCGATCACGGGTATGACGTCCGGGGAGAGCACCCCCGATGGAAGCAGGTGCAGGGCGTAGGACTGGTCGCCGATGACGACGGTGTGCCCCGCGTTGTTGCCGCCCTGGTACCGGACGACATAGTCGACGTCGCCGCCGAGAATATCGGTGGCCTTGCCTTTGCCTTCGTCACCCCACTGGGCGCCGACGAGCACGATGGCCGGCATAGGAGTTCTCTCCCCTGGCATCGACGAAGCCCCTGGCGCAAGCAGCAGCGACAGGGGCTCTTGCGATCAGAGAGTACCCGCCGGATGACCGCGAGGAAAACGGCAGGAGCCGGTCAAGTGGCCAGGACCTCGGCGGCCGTGGGGCTGGAGTCCCGCAGGAACGTCCGGCAGCGTTCGGCCTCGTCGTCCTCGCCGATCGCCGCGGCGGCCCGGGCCAGGGCGTGCAGGGCGCGCAGGAATCCGCGGTTCGGCGCGTGCTCCCAGGGGATCGGGCCGTGACCCTTCCATCCCGCGCGGCGCAGTTGGTCGAGGCCGCGGTGGTAGCCGGTGCGGGCGTAGGCGTACGACTCGATCACGTCACCCTTCCCGAAGGCGCGGTCGGCGAGCTCGGCCCAGGCGGCCGGGTACGTCGGGAACCGGGCGGTGACCTCGAAGGGGTCGACGCCGGCCTCCAGGGACTGTCGGGCCTCGTCGATGTCCGGCAGCTCGGTCGGGGCCGGCCCGCCGAGAAGGTTCTGTGGCTCCATGGGGTCATCCTGCCCAATTCAGCGACGATCTCCTATTCCGGAGGAGGGGAAACTTCGCGCTTTTCGACGCTCGGTACGGTTGTGGCATGACCGAAATCACGTTCGCCATCGGTGGTGACCTGACCGTCAACCGCCTCGGCTACGGCGCCATGCGGATCACCGGACCCGGCATCTGGGGTCCTCCCGCCGATCGTGAGGAGGCTCTCCGCGTGCTGCGGCGCGCCGTCGAGCTCGGCGTGGACTTCATCGACACGGCCGACTCGTACGGCCCGTACGTGTCCGAGGAGCTGATCCACGAGGCGCTGCACCCGTACGACGGGGTGACGATCGCAACCAAGGCCGGGCTGGTCCGGACGGGCCCGGACGAGTGGCAGCCGCTCGGGCACCCGAAGTACCTCCGCCAGGAGGCGCTCATGAGCCTGCGCCGGCTGGGCCTGGAGCGGATCGACCTGTTCCAGCTGCACCGCATCGACCCGGAGGTACCGCTCGCCGACCAGCTCGGGGAGCTGCGCGACCTGCGCGACGAGGGCAGGATCCGGCACATCGGCCTGTCCGAGGTCAGCGTCGAGGAGATCGAGAAGGCGCGGGAGATCGTTCCGATCGTCACCGTCCAGAACCTCTACAACCTCGCGAACCGCCAGTCCGAGGACGTCCTCGACTACTGCGAGCGGGAGAACATCGGGTTCATCCCGTGGTTCCCGCTGGCCGTGGGCGACCTCACCAAGCCGGGCGGCCACCTCGACAACATCGCCAAGGAGCTGGACGCGACCCCTTCGCAGGTCGCGCTGGCGTGGCTGCTCCGGCGCTCGCCGGTGATGCTGCCGATCCCCGGTACCGGCTCCGTGGCGCACCTGGAGGAGAACATGGGCGCCGCGAACATCACCCTGACCGACGAGCAGTTCGCCGCGCTGTCTTAAATGGGCAGTCGGTAGATCACGGTGCCCTCGTCGCCGCGGGCGGCGAGGGCACGCGGCCACAGGCCGTGGATCGCGGCGCGCGCGGCGCGGTTGCCCGCCAGCACGTCGGCGCGCAGCTCGGTGATCCCGTGCCGCCGGGCCGATACGGTCAGGTTCCCGATCAGCCGCGTGGCGACGCCCTGCCGGTGCCAGGGGTCCGCGACCACGACCCCGATGTCCGCGACCCACGGCAGGGCCGTGTCCCGCGTGTACTCGGCGATCCCCACGACCTCGGGCCCCGCCACCGCGATCACCGCGTCGCGATCCTGGTGGTCGACGCGGTCGAGGGTGCCGGCGTAGAAGGCCGGGATGTGCGGCGTGCCGGCGAAGAACCGGTGGTAGAGGCTCCGCAGCGACAGCCGCATCCGCAGGACGCCCTCCCGGTCACCGCCGTCGTAGGGCCGCACGTCGACCGTCGGTACGCCGAGTGCCGTCCGAGCCATCAGTTTCGTCACGAAACCCATTGGAGCATCCACAAGTTGCGTGAAGCAACTCCCGGCATGAACGAAAGAGGGCCGGAGGGGAACATCCCCTCCGGCCCTCGACCGTCCGGTCAGCGGTGGAGCGACAGAGCTCCGATGCCGAGGCGGAGGTCACCGTCGACCAGCTGCTTCCACGTCACGGTGGCGCGGCCGCCGGCAGCCGGGAGGTTGAACTTGAGGGCCTTCGGGGCGATCTGCTTGTCCGCCACGGCGCTCCAGTGGACGACGAGGTGGCCGACAGTGCCGCCCTTGCCGTGCTTGCTGGGCTTGAGGACGACCGCCTGCTTGGCGGAGTAGCCGGTATCCCGGTAGGTGTGGACGGAAACGTTGCGCGTCTTCCCTTTCTTGCCGGGGACCGCGTAGGTGAAGCCCTTCAGGTTGTTGCGCAGGACGCAGGTCTTCTTGGTCGTGAAGTCGAGTGTCGCGTACCGCTGGCCGGCGCCGGCGTCGATGTGGGTGAGGCGGACCGTGAGGTTCGCGGCCTTGCAGGCAGGTGTGGCGGTCGTGGTGCCGGCCATGGCGGGCGCGGCGGCGGCGATCGAGCCGGCGGCAACGGCACCGGTGACGACGGCGATCCGCATACGGCGAAGGTTCTTGTCTCGCATCATGAACTCCCCAGGAGGGTCGGCGGGCGCGGAGCGCCCGGCGGTCGGTGTTCACGGATTGAGACGCCGACGCTACCGAGATCGTTCTGGGGTTCTGGCAAAAATGATCAAGAAAGCATGATCAATGATCAAGGTGTGCTCTGGCGGGCCTGCTGGACGACCCGGTCGGTCGGCAGGGCGCCAGGGCCGGGCCGCGGGTCGATGTCGGTCGGGCCCAGAGAGGCGCCGCACTCCGAACAGGTCAGGGCCGGCGTCAGCCGACCGGTGCAGCCGCGATGGACGACGACGAGGGGCGAGCCGTTCTCGGCGTAGTGCTGATCGCCCCACAGCAGCAGGGACATCATCGCGGGCCACAGGCCCACGCCCTTGCGGGTCAGGCGGTATTCGTAACGCTCGGGCCGCTCCTGGTAGAGGTGCCGCCGGAGGATGCCCTCGTCGCACAGGCGGTTCAGCCGGTCCGTGAGGACGTTGCGCGCCACGCCCAGGCTCGCCTGGAAGTCGTCGAACCGGCGGACGCCCTCGAACGCGTCACGGATCACCAGCAGGGTCCAGCGGTCGCCCACGATTTCGAGCGCCCGGGCGATCGAGCAGTTCTGGTCGTCGTACGTGCGGTTGAGCACGTTTCCAGCGTAGGCCGCAGGGTTTCGTCAAGCAACGCGGGGACGGCCGCGCCGTCCGGTCGTCCCCGCTCGTCGATCGCGGTGCTTACTTGATCTTGGTGCCCTGCGACAGGAGGTGCTCGCACGCCTCCACGATGCGCGCGGCCATGCCCGCCTCGGCGGCCTTGCCGTACGCGCGCGGGTCGTAGGCCTTCTTGTTGCCGACCTCGCCGTCGATCTTCAGGACGCCGTCGTAGTTCTTGAACATGTGGTCCGCGACCGGCCGGGTGAAGGCGTACTGCGTGTCGGTGTCGATGTTCATCTTCACGACGCCGTACGACACCGCCTCCCGGATCTCCTCCAGCGTGGAGCCGGAACCCCCGTGGAAGACCAGGTCGAAGGGCCTCTCCTTGCCGTAACGCTCGCCGACGACGTCCTGGATCTCCTTCAGGACCTCCGGCCGCAGCTTCACGTGCCCCGGCTTGTAGACGCCGTGCACGTTGCCGAACGTCGCGGCGAGAAGGTAACGGCCCTTCTCGCCGAGGCCCACGGCCTCGATCGTGGCCAGGGCGTCCCCGGGCGTGGTGTACAGCTTCTCGTTGATCTCCCCGACGACGCCGTCCTCTTCGCCGCCGACGACGCCGATCTCCATCTCCATGATGACGCGCGCCTTGGCGCACTCCTCGATGAGCTCCGCCGCGATCTGCAGGTTCTCCTCGAGGGGAACGGCCGAGCCGTCCCACATGTGCGACTGGAACAGCGGCTCCTCGCCGCGCGCCACCCGCTCCTGGGAGATCTTGATCAGCGGCTTCATGAAGCCGTCGAGCTTGTCCTTCGGGCAGTGGTCGGTGTGCAGAGCGATCTGCACCGGGTACTTCTCGGCGACCACGCGCGCGTACTCCGCGAGCGCCGTCGCGCCCGTGACCATGTCCTTCACCGTGGTGCCGGAGAGGAAGTCCGCACCTCCGGTCGAGACCTGGACGATCCCGTCGCTTTCGGCCTCGGCGAACCCGCGCAGGGCGGCGTTCAGCGTCTGGCTCGAGGTGACGTTGATCGCGGGGTAGGCGAAGCCCTGGCGCTTTGCCCGATCGAGCATCTCCGCGTATATCTCTGGGGTCGCGATGGGCATGGCTGTTCCTTCCTTGGGCGTGGCTCCCGGCACTGCTCCACTCCAGTATCTCGAAATCCCTGCCCGGCCCGGACCATGGCACGCCTACCGGTACTCTCGGCCCGTGGCCCTCGCCGTGAACATCATGGATCCTCAGTCCCTCATCGCGACGTTCGGACTCGTGGGAATCCTCGCCGTCATCTTCGCCGAGACCGGTCTGCTCGTCGGGTTCTTCCTGCCCGGTGACACGCTGCTGGTCACCGCGGGCGTCTTCACCACGACGACCGCCGCCAGCGCCGCTCACATCACGCCGCTGCCGCTCCCGGCCCTGCTGATCGGCGCGCCCGTGTGCGCGATCGCGGGCGCCCAGGTGGGGCACTTCCTCGGCGCGAAGTACGGGCGGAAACTCTTCGACCGGCCGAACTCCCGGCTCTTCCGGCAGGACCACGTCGAGAAGGCCGAGAACCTCTTCAACAAGTTCGGCCCCGCCAAGGCCGTCGTGCTGGCCCGCTTCGTCCCGGTCGTGCGCACCTTCCTCAACCCGCTCGCCGGCATGCTCGAGATGTCCGCGGGCCGGTTCTTCGTCTTCAACATGATCGGCGGCGTGCTCTGGACCGAGTCGATCGTCCTGCTCGGACGTTTCCTCGGTGACCGGGTGAAGGGGATCGACAAATTCATCCTTCCGGTCGTCGCCGTGGCCGTCCTCCTCTCGGTGATTCCGGTGATTCGCGAGGTGCTGAGGGGTCCGAAGAAGGCCGGTGAGACCGATGACCGCAAGAAGACGGCGATGCCATCTGGCCGTCACCGTCGCTGACGGTCCCGGTTATCGCTAACCTCCCCCTGTGGGACGTCACCGATCAGACCCCATGGGTCTCGCACGCATAGCCATCGCGGTCCTCGCCGTCAGCCTGGCGTTGGGCCTCGTGATCCTTGGTGGCGTGTCGCTGTGGGGGGCGCTCGCCAAGGACGCGTCCAAGACCGCGTCATCCACGCCCGACCCTTCGGCCAGCGGCGCGGTCACACCGAAGAAATCCGGCAAGTCCGGCACTGCGCCACCGAGTGTCCAGTCGGGCAACGAGATCGACGTCCAGTGCCTTGTGGCCCAGTGTCAGATCTACGTGGCCGGGCCCGGCGCCAACGACGTCATCGACAACCGCCCGCTCACCCATGGCGAGCGCCGGAAGTACAACGGCACCCGGCTGATCCTGCATGTCGACGACGCGAGCACGGTCAGCGTCGTCGTCAACGGTCAGCAGCAGCCGAAGGCACGGCACGGACAGCAGCACACCTACAAGGCCCCGGCCCAGCAGTAAGCGGACGCGCCCGCCGCGCCGTGGCACGGTCCAGCGGGACGGCGACGGCCGAACGGCAGGCCTGCGGCCCAGCGGCGACGGTCCGCCGGGTCTGCGACCGAGCGGCCGTCTGAGAGGTCCGCGGGCCGGCGACGGCCGGCCGGCGACTCCGCGGCCGAGCGCCGGCGTTCGAGGAGGTCTGCGGACGAGCGGCGGCGGTCCGGTAGATCTGCGGCCCGCACGCCTCTCGGGGCGGTCAGCCGAGGCCGAGGTCGTCCAGGGTGAACACCGAGCGGTACTCCAGCCCCGCCTCGGCGATGCGGGGCCCGGCTCCCCGCTCCACGATGGTGGCCACGCCGACGACGTCGGCACCGGCCTCACGGAGCGCCTCGACCGCGGTCAGCACCGAGCCCCCGGTCGTGGAGGTGTCCTCCACGGCGAGCACCCGGCGCCCGGCGACGTCGGGCCCTTCGACACGCCGCTGCAGCCCGTGGGCCTTGCCCGTCTTGCGCACGACGAACGCGTCGAGGTGACTGCCGCGCGCGGCGGCGGCGTGCAGCATCGCGGTGGCGACCGGATCGGCGCCGAGCGTCAGCCCGCCGACGGCCTCGTAGCCGAGGTCCTCGGTGAGGTCGAGCATCGCCCGCCCGACGATCGGCGCGGCACGCCCGTCGAGGGTCACGCGGCGCAGATCGACGTAGAAGTCGGCCTCCTGCCCGGACGACAGGACCACCTTGCCGTGGACCACGGCCTTGCTCTTGATCTCGGCCAGGAGATCGTCGCGATCCGTCATGGGGGAAACTCTATCGACATGACACCCGGCACCCTCGTCCTGCTGCACAGTCCGCTGACCACCGCGTCCGCCTGGGGAACCCTGCCGGAGGCCCTCGGCCCGTACGACGTCGTGGTGCCGGAGATCACCGACGACGACCGGCCGCCGTACGCCGGCCGTTACGTCGCCCGCGCGGCGCTGGAGATCACCAGGGCGGGCGTGCGGCCGCCCGTCGTCCTGGTCGGCCACGGGGGAGCCGGCCCGCTGCTCCCGCCGATCGGCGCGGCCCAGCGCGCGGCGCATCGCCTCGTCGGCGGGTACGTCTTCGTCGACGCGGAGCTGCCGCCGCCGGCGGGGGCGAGCCGCCTGGACCAGGCGGGCGCGTTCGGCGCGGAGTTCGCCGCGTCGCTGAAGGCAGGTGGGCGGTTCCCCGACGAGGAGCCGCCCGCCGGCGTGACCGCGCGCCCGCGCGACGAGGGCTTCTTCACCGAGCCGCTGCCGATGCCGCAGGACTGGCCCGACGCGCCCTGCGGATACCTTCGCACGTCGGCGGCGTACGAGAGACAGGCCGCGCAGGCCCGGCTGCGTGGCTGGACCGTCGCCGCGAACGACGGCGGGCACTTCGCCGCCGTCGCCGATCCGGCCGCGACGGTGCACGCGCTCACCGCGCTGATCGCCGCCCTCTGAGCCCGCGACACACCAGAGGCACAGTGCCGGTCGGCTGTCCCGGAGGCATGATCATTATGTCCGCTGGGGGAGGCCGGCGGGATATTCCCCACGCATGAAGCGGGTGGTACCGTCGCCCATCGGGCACCTGACCTTGACGGTCTTCCCAAGTCAGCGGTGACGCGGCGCTCCCCGTCATACAGTGGCGAGCGACGGAGTCAACGGTGACACGCGGGAGGAGTGACGTCACCCGGGTGCGGAAAGCGGCATTTGCCTCATAATCTCGAGGAGCAGCCAATCACTGGATCGGCCCACGCCGACGGCGGACTTCACTACGCTGTGGTTCCCGAGGTCGCTCGCCGGCTCGAAAGCTCACCCGTGGGTCACTGATAAGGGTCTCGTGCCGAGAAAGGGGGCGGTGTCGCGTGGATCGCTGTGCGCTGTTCGTAGATGCCGGCTATCTGCTGGCGGACGGCGCGATGGCGGTGCACGGAACCCGCCGTCGCGAAGCGGTGTCGTGGGATTTCGGGGGCATCCTTCAGCTCCTCGGCAACCTCGCTCGCGAGCGCACCGGTCTGCCGCTGCTGCGCTGCTACTGGTACGAGGCGACCGTCGAGGGTCGCCGTACACCGGAGCACGACGGGCTGGCCGATCTGCCGGGCATCAAGCTGCGGCTCTCCCGGATCCGCCCGGGCCGCCGCGAGGGCGTCGACACCGAGATCCACCGTGACCTGATGACGCTCGCCCGCAACGGCGGGGTCGCCGACGCCGTCATCGTCAGTGGCGACGAGGACCTCGCCCAGGTGATCGCCGACGCGCAGGACCTCGGCGTGCGCGTCACCGTCGTGCACGTGGCCGTCGACGGCAACTGGACGATCTCTCGTGTGCTCCGGCAGGAGTGCGACGACCTCATCGAGATCGGCTCCGGTCACCTCCGGCCGTACGTCAACCTGCTGACCGGCGCGGGCACCTCGGCTTCACCGCTGTCCAACGGCCAGTCCAACGGTTCGAGCACCGCGCTCGCCCCGCTGCGGCCGTCGACGCAGCACGGCGCCGCGCCGCCCAGCACGCCCATCACCCCGTCTCCGTCGCCGTCGCCGCAGCTCGGCCCCTCCACGAACACCACCTCGTCCGGCCTCGGCCGCCACTCCGGCGCCGGTCAGTCGGTCACACCGACTCCGCCGCTGCGCTCGGTTCCCACGCACTCGGCCCCGACGCCGTCGGTGTCGCCGCCGAGCCCGTCGCCGCCCGCGAACGCGACCGGTCCGCAGTACCCTCAGCAGCCCGTCGGCCCGTACACCGGCCCGCAGCAGATCACGCCGACCCCGGTCCATCAGTCGACGCCGACGCTGGCCGACGCCGTGAAGGCGGCGCACAAGGAGGGGCAGGACTTCGGCGAGTCGGTCGCCCGTGACGCCCCCGCCCTGTGGCTGGAGGCCGTGCTGGCGCGCAAGCCGCGGATGCCCTCGGACCTGGAGGCACGGCTGCTGCAGGGTTCGTCGCTGCCGATCGACTTCCTGCTGCACGACGAGGTGCGTCACGCGCTGCGACGCGGCTTCTGGGACGCGCTGGAACGCTCGCGGCGCAGCTGATCGCGGTAACGTCTCTACCGGGCCGGGCCGCTCCGGTCGGCTTCTGGTCGGGCGATCATCCCAAATGACCAGATTCGCAGCAGGTACGCCGGGTAGCGTCTAGAAGGTGACGCATGTGACCGAAGACGATCTCGATGACCTCGAGTTCGAGACTCTCCGCACCGGTGACCATGCCGCTGCGGCGACACGGTTCGTCCAGTTGGCCGATACGGTCTCAGGCGGTGTTTCCCGCGCCAGCCTGTTGCTGCGTGCCGGTGAACAGTGGCAGCACGCGGGGGACCACGAGAGAGCGGCGGAGGCGTACAGCGGCGCGCTGGACGACGGCGGGGAGGCCTACGGCGATCCGCGCATCTATCTCGCGGGTGCCCTGTTCGAGCTGGATCGCGCCGACGAGGCGCGGGCACTGATCGACCAGGTGCGGGCCGACGCGTCGAAGGACCCCGAGATCTTCCGCGCGGTCGCCGAGTTGCTGCACGAGCAGGGCGACCTGGTCGGCGCGCACGACTGGTCCACCGAGGGCGCCGATATCGCCCGGTCGTCCGACCCGGACGCCCTCGAGGGCCTGCTGCGGATCCGGTATCGCTGCCGCCTCGACCTCGGCCGCCCCGAGGACGACTACGACGCGCTCCTCGACGACCTGCTGAAGAAGACCGACGAGGCCCCGGACCAGCAGTTCTACTGACACCGCTGGGTCAGGAGACCACGGCGCGGCCGTCGTGGATCGAGGCAGCCGGGGCGTGACCGTCGGAGGCAGGAGCGCGGGGCGGCCGTCGGAGGTCAGGACAGCGGGGCGCGGCCGAGCTCGCGGAACCGGTCCTCGGCGTCAGCGGCCTCCCACCGTACCGAGGCCGTCCGCCCATCGACGTGCACGGTCGCGAGCGCGTTGTCGAACCAGGGCCCGTCGGTGACCCGCCATCTCAGCGGCGGCCTGCGTACCCCTGCCAGCCGGGCCACCGCCCGGGCGGGCAGGCCGCCGACGTCACGGCAGGCCACCTGGTTGGCCCGCTTGAACGGGCCCGTCAGGGGATTGCGCAGCGGCGAGCAGACGACCTGGGAGATCGGCGTACGGGTTCCGCGCACTCGCGCCAGGTAGGAGTAGTGGACGTCGCCGGAGAGCAGCGTGATGCTCGCCGGCGGGCGCGGGCCGTTCGCGACCTCGAGCAGGATGTCCGCCACCGCCCGGAACGACGCGTCGAACGCCGCCCAGTGCTCCAGATCGAGGGTCTGCCGGAGCCGCTCCCCGAACCCGGCCGCCCGCCGTCCCCACGCGCCGCCCGCGACGGCCTCGTTCCACGCCTCCATGTGGTGGATCGCCCCGGGCAGCAGGAACGGCAGGGACGTCGCGACGATGAGATGGTCGACGTCGGCGCGGCACTGCTCGCCGAACCACGCGAGCTCCGCGTCGTCGAGCATCGCCCGCCGGCCCTCCTCCAGCACGCGCCCGCACCGGCTGTCCAGGACGACGATCCGCGTCCGCCCGTGTCCATGTACGTAGCTCCAGCGGAACCCGCCGGGTTCCCGGTCCGCCCGCTCGGCGAACTCGTCGACGACCTTCCCCGCGTCCCCGACCGCCGCGAGCACCGCCTGGTAGACCGGGTCGGCGGCGCGCTCCACCGGTGACAGGTTCCCGAGGTGCTGGTAGATCCAGTACGCGCCGAGCCCGGCGGTGATCCGCCGCTCCCACCAGGGATGGGCCCGCATCTCCCGCCGCCACGCCTCGGAGGTGTTCCAGTCGTCGCGGATGTCGTGGTCGTCGAAGACCATCGAGCTGGGCACCGTGGCCAGCAGCCACCGCACCGCCGGATCCGTCCCCCAGGCCAGCCGGTAGAGGTGGGCGTACTCCTCGAAGTCGGCGATCTCGGCGTACGGCGGCGCGTCGATGTCACGCCGCGCCGTGATGAACTCCCGTACCTCCGGCGTCGTCTCGTCGGCGTACACCTGGTCGCCGATCAGCAGCAGCTCATCGGGCGGATCGTCGCCTGCCAGGAGCCGCCGCGCGCACACCGCCAGCGCGTCGACGCCGTGCGTGGCCTCCGAGGCCGGCGCGACCCGGCAGGACCCGACGGCGAACCGCCGCGCCCCGCCGGGCGTACGGGTGCGGATGGGGCCGGGCGGCGCCCCGGGCTCCGGCCAGACCCGCTCGCCGTCGAGTAGCACGTCGTACGGGGTGTCGGAGCCGGGCTCCAGGCCGTCGACGTCCACGAGCGCATAGTGGTGCCCGTGGACCGTGAACGTCCGGCTTACGGCGTCCAGGACGCGGACCTCGCACGGCTGATCGGTCTCCACCCAGACCGTCGCCGTACGGGCACCGACGTGGCGCAGCAACGGCCCGAGGATGAGTCGTGTCATGATCTAACGGACTACCGCGCCGAGGCAGACCCTGTCCACCGAAGTCGCAATCCATGGTGATGTGCGCGGGGTCCGACCGAGTCGGCTACCCACGGTCAGCGACACCGGGGGTTGGAGGCTCCGGTCGGGAAAGCCATTCTGTCCAGCGTTCCAGCGCCGCGCTGAGCCGGCCGTGGACCGCGACCGTCAGGTCATGCCGAAGTCGACATCGCCGAGTTCATACTGTGATCGGCCCCTCACGCGAGCTTGGCCACCGGGGACATGGTCACCCTGGTCGGCCGGTTCGGGATCCATGCGGCGCGCACCGCTGGTCAAGCAGGTCGGCCCGGTACGGCCGTACAAATAGCCGGGACTGCATGAGTGCATTTCAGGTGCACCGATGGCCGCTGCCGGCGTCTGCGGACCTCCCGAAAGCATCGGTTATGCCTCTCTTAAGGATCACCTAAGGATCTTGCTTAGTTCGGGTCGCTATAACTGTTAAGCCACACAAAAGGGTGTGCCAGGAATTGCCTCGGACCCGAAATTAGGACATGCACGATGCCCCGTCCCCGCCTGAAGGCCCTCGCCGCGGCCGCGATACCGGTCGCAGGCCTGCTGCTCAACGCGAGTCCGGCCGCCGCCGCGGCCACCTCTGGGCCCGGTTTCCCCGCCCATTTCGCCGCTCCCTACGTTGAGACGTGGGGTTCGACGTCGGCGATGGCGAACGCCAAGGCCGCCACCGGACTGAAGTACTACTCGCTCGCCTTCGTCATCAGCAAGAACGGCTGCAGCGCCTCCTGGAATGGCGACACCTCCATCAGTGACAGTGGGTGGCTGAACGCGATCAACAGCCTGCGGAGCTCCGGCGGCGACGTCCTCGCCTCGTTCGGAGGCGCCGCGGGCGTCGAGCTGGGTCAGGCCTGTGGCTCGGTCTCCGGCTTGCAGGCGCAGTACAAGAAGGTCATCGACACGCTCAACCTGACCCGCATCGACCTGGACATCGAAGGTTCGACGCTCGACGACACGGGTGCGAACGATCGCCGCAACCAGGCCCTGGCCGCGCTGCAGAAGGAATACGCGGCCGCCGGTAAACACTTGGCCGTCGACTACACGTTGCCGGTCGACCCCACCGGCCTGCCGTCCGACGGGCTCAGCCTCCTCAAGAACGCGAAGCAGCGAGGGCTGGACGTCGACGTCGTGAACATCATGACGATGGACTACGGCCCGTCGATGGACATGGGGCAGGCCGCCATCAAGGCTGCCACCGCTCTGCATGATCAGCTCGGGAAGATCTGGACGACGAAGAGCTCCGATCAGCTGTGGGCGATGGAGGGTAACACCCCGATGATCGGGGTGAACGACGCCAAGAACGAGGTCTTCAGCACGGCCAACGCCACGGCCCTGGAAAGCTTCGCCGCGAGCAAGGGCATCAAGGAACTCGCCTTCTGGTCACTGGGCCGGGACAAGGCCTGCGCCAGCAACGGCACCCTGTCCGACACCTGCAGTGGTACGTCCCAGAGCTCTTACCAGTTCGCCCGGACGTTCAACGGCATCACCGGCGGAAGCGGAAGCAACCCCGGCGGCGGCGACGGAACGCCCTCCCCTGTCAACACGATCAAGGGCTATGGCGGCAAGTGCGTCGACGTGGCCGGAGCGAGCAGCGCGGACGGTGCGGCGGTGCAGCTGTACGACTGCAATGGCTCGTCCGCACAGAAGTGGACGATCGGCGCCGACGGCACCGTCAAGGCGCTCGGCAAGTGCCTCGATGTCGCGTACGCCGCCAAGAGCAATGGTTCAAAGGCGCAGCTGTACAAATGCACCGGTCTGGCCGCGGAGAAGTGGACGCCCGGCGCGAACGGTTCCCTGGTGAACGCCGGATCGGGACGGTGCCTCGACGCCACGGGCCCGAGTTCGGCCAACGGCACACGCCTGCAGATCTGGGACTGCGCTGGCAGCGCCAACCAGAAGTGGACGCTGCCGAGCTGAGCGACGCCCCGTCAAGGAATGCTTCTTCTCCCGCACCCTGAGACCGCGCTGGTTCGGGCCCATGGGCCCGAACCAGCGCGGTCGTTTTAGCGCCACGGTATACAGGCAGACGTCTCCGTTGACTTTGGGATTATCGCCGTCCGCAAGGGCCGAAGAAGGGCGATAGTCCCAAGGTCAACGAGGTGAGGGTCGCCACTTCACGGACGCCTTTGGCGTTCGGGACCAGGCTGCGGCGGATCAGCAGGTGGCGGCGTGGGTCGGCGGTGCCGATCCACGCCCAGGCATACCGGCGTTCGCCTTTGGATCCGGTCCCGCACGATTCGATGACCCAGTCGGCGGCGATCAGCATCTTCAGCGCCGTATCGGCCCTGGCCGTGGTGGCTTTGGTGAAGGCGATCGGGGTCGATTTGGCCACGGCCAGGACGTAACCGGCACCCACCGACTCCAGCCAGGCGCGCAGGTTCGGGTCGGCTCCGTAGACCTCGTCGCCGCTCACCCAGGGCGGGAGCCGGCTTTCGGTATGCAGGTCTGCCAGGATTTGGCGGCCCAGCTGCGGTTTGGTGGCGAACGCCAGTTCCTCGGGCACCAGGGCTTTGGCGCGGGCTCCAGCCCTCGCCCGGCAGCTGCGCGGTCCAGCGGGTACGGGCCAGGCGGTCGCGCAGGTCGTCCAGCTCGGCCTGCGGAACGTCGATGTGGAACGGCCGGATCTCTTCGCTCATCGTGTCCCCTACGTCTCGGATGCCGTACGACGTCGTACGGCGTGACCGTCGCCGCGACCGATTCGAATCGGCGACGTGGTCGACGCTATGCCCCATGTAGGTCGGATCCTGGCCTAGACTCCGGGCCTGCAGCCTCTCGACCCTGGGCGACCACTCACCGCGACTGAACGGCACAATGTTCTTTCCGCGAGAAAACGGCCAAAGCGTAAGGATCATGCATGAAGTGCCCGGCATGCGAGATCGATGTACCCCCAGGCTGGTCCGCCTGCACCCAGTGCGGTGCACTGCTCCCGTCGGCGGGTGAGCACTCCGGCTCACCGCCACCCTTCGCCGGCGACTCGTCGACGAACCCGCGAACCGAGCCACTGCCGATTCCGGTCTGGGACGTGGGCGCGGAGACTCCTGGGAATGTACGGTCCGAGCATCCTGCAGCCGACGGCGCAGGGACGCCTGATCCCGGTCATGCGACGCAACGCCTGGACACCTCGTCGGCCGGTCCGATGCCACCCGAATACCGCCCGGTCGGTTGGAATCCCGGTGCGATGCCGCCCGGACACGATGCCGCCGCACCGAACGGCGGCCCTCCGGGGATGGGCCCGATGCCGCCCGGATACGACGCCGCCGCACCGAACGGCGGCCCTCCGGGGATGGGCCCGGTGTCATCGCCCGGATATCCGGGCGGCTGGGACCAGGCCGTTCCGCCGGTCGCGGGGGGAACGGCGCCGTCCTCGCCGGGTGGCGGCATGGGACGGAACCGGATGCTGCTGGTGGCAGGAGGGACCGCAGTCGCGGTCGTGCTCGCCGGAGGCCTGGTCTTTGCCCTGACTCGGGGATCAGCGGACAAGGCGCACACTCCGCAGCAGAAGCCGGAGGCCGGGGGCGCCGCGCGGCAGGCCGCCGCCGTCGACGAGGTCCTCAAGTCGGGGCAGACGGCCCGTGGGCATCTGCCGTCCCGCCTGCGGACGTGCGATGACGTGGCCGCGGGCGTCGCCGGTTTCCAGCAGGTCGTCCGGGATCGGCAGCAGGAGCTCTCTCAGGCGAAAGGCCTCAAAGTCGACCGGCTGCCGGACGGATCACGGCTCCGCCAGTCGATGATCGGCGCGTACCAGAGCTCCCTTAAGGCCGATCGGGCGTACCTGGCGTGGGCGCAGGGGGTGCGGGCACGACGTTGTGGCGGCAGGGTCGCCCCGCTGACGGCGGCGTACAAGAACGCCATCGCCGCCAACGACAAGGCCGGTCCCGCCAAGCGCCAGGTGATCGCCTTGTGGAAACCGATCGCAAGCAGCCACGCCCTGCCCACCTACGCATGGAACCGCCTCTGATCTCCTGGCCTAGGGGGGACACCCCCTAGACTCCGGGCCCGTGACCTCGGCTCGTCTGCTGACGCTGCTGTCCCTGCTGCAGACTCCACGCGAGTGGCCGGGCAGCGAGCTCGCCGAGCGCCTGGGCGTCAGCCCCCGTACGGTCCGCCGCGACGTCGAGCGGCTGCGTGACCTGGGCTACCCGGTCGAGGCCACGATGGGCCCGGCGGGCGGCTACCGCCTGGTCGCGGGTACGGCCATGCCGCCGCTGCTCGTCGACGACGAAGAGGCGGTGGCCATCGCGGTCGCCCTGCGTACCGCGGCCGGGTATCCGGTCGGCGGTATCGAGGAGGCGTCCCTGCGTGCCCTGGCGAAGCTGGAGCAGGTGCTTCCGTCGCGGCTGCGACAGAGGGTGGGCGCGCTGAACGCCGCAACGGTCGCGCTGCTGGGTGAGGCCGGCCCGAGCATCGACCCGGACGACCTCACGACCGTCGCCGTCGCCGCCGCGGGGCGTCGGGGACTGCGCTTCGCCTACCGGCGCGGCGGCGCGGACGGCGAGGATGACCGCCTGGTCGAGCCGTACCGTCTGGTCGCCGCCGGACGCCGCTGGTATCTCGTCGCCTACGACCTCGGCCGGGACGACTGGCGGATCTTCCGGATGGACCGCGTCCGGCGACCGCGCCCGACCGGCGTGCCGAACACACCCCGCCGGCCGCCCGACGAGGACGCGGCCGCCTACGTCACGCGCAAGCTCTACTCGCTGGTCCCGACGTACCGGGCGCTGGTCACCCTGTGCGCGCCGGCCGGCGAGGTCCCGGCGGCTCGGCTCGGCGAGGTCGAGCCCATCGACGAGGACAGCTGCCACCTGCGCACCCACGCGGACACCGTCGAATGGCTCGCCCAGCGGCTCACGATGCTCGGCTGCGAGTTCACCGTGCACGAGCCGCCCGAACTCATCGCGTACCTGCGGTCGCTCGGCGCCCGCGCCCTCCGCGCCACCGGCGGTTAGCAAGCGGTCGCGCGGGCCCCTCTCATGCCAACCGGTCAGCTGACGGTGACGGCGGGTTTGACGGTCAGCGTGTCGGAGGCGAGGTCGAGGTCGACGATGACCTCGTCGCCATCGCTGATCTCGCCGCCCAGCAGCTCCTTGGCGAGCTGGTCGCCGATCGCGCTCTGCACGAGGCGGCGCAGCGGACGGGCGCCGTACGCCGGGTCGTAGCCGGTGAGGGCGAGCCACTCCCGGGCGGCCTCGGTGACGGTGAGCGTCAGGCGCCGGTCGGCGAGGCGGCGGGCCAGCCGGTCGATCTGCAGGTCGACGATCTTCGTGAGCTCCTCGGTCGACAGGGCGTCGAAGATGATGACGTCGTCGAGCCGGTTGAGGAACTCGGGCTTGAAGCTCGCCCGCACGGTGTTCAAGACGGCGTCCCGCTTGGAACCGTTGTCCAGGGCCGGGTCGACCAGGAACTGCGAGCCGAGGTTCGACGTCATGATCAGGATCGTGTTGCGGAAGTCGACCGTACGGCCCTGGCCGTCGGTCAGCCGGCCGTCGTCGAGCACCTGCAGGAGGACGTCGAAGACCTCCGGGTGGGCCTTCTCGACCTCGTCCAGCAGGACCACGCAGTATGGCCGGCGGCGGACCGCCTCGGTGAGCTGGCCGCCCTCCTCGTACCCGACGTAGCCGGGAGGCGCGCCGACGAGCCGTGCGACCGAGTGCTTCTCGGAGTATTCGCTCATGTCGATGCGGACCATCGCCCGCTCGTCGTCGAACAGGAAATCGGCGAGCGCCTTGGCCAGCTCCGTCTTGCCGACACCCGTCGGGCCGAGGAACAGGAACGACCCGGTCGGCCGGTCGGGGTCGGAGACGCCCGCCCGCGCCCGGCGTACGGCGTCGGAGACGGCGCGCACGGCGTCGGCCTGACCGATGAGACGGCGGCCGAGCTCGTCCTCCATGCGCAGCAGCTTGGAGGTCTCACCCTCCATGAGCCTGCCGACGGGGACGCCGGTCCACGACGACACGACCTCGGCCACGTCGTCGGCGCCGACCTCCTCCTTGACCATGGTCTCGCGGGCCTCGGCGGCCTCCGACGCCTCGGCGAGCTGCTTCTCGAGCACGGGGATCTCGCCGTACATGAGACGGGCGGAGGTCTCCAGGTCGCCGTCGCGCTGGGCACGCTCGGCCTGGCCGCGCAGGTCGTCGATGCGCTTCTTCAGCTCGCCGACCTTGTTCAGCCCGGCCTTCTCCCGCTCCCAGCGGCCGACGAGGGCGTTCAGCTGCTCCTGCCTGTCGGCGAGCTCGGCGCGCAGCCGCTCGAGGCGGCGCTTGGACGCCTCGTCGGACTCCTTCTCCAGCGCCAGCTCCTCCATCTTGAGCCGGTCGACGGAGCGCTGCAGCTCGTCGATCTCGACGGGCCGCGAGTCGATCTCCATGCGGAGCCGGGAGGCGGCCTCGTCGACCAGGTCGATGGCCTTGTCGGGCAGGAACCGCGCCGTGATGTACCGGTCGGACAGCGCGGCGGCGGCGACGAGGGCGGCGTCGGAGATCTGCACCTGGTGGTGCGCTTCGTACCGGCCCTTGAGGCCGCGCAGGATCGCGATGGTGTCCTCGACCGTCGGCTCGCCGACGAGGACCTGCTGGAAGCGCCGCTCCAGCGCCGGGTCCTTCTCGATCCGCTCGCGGTACTCGTCGAGCGTGGTCGCGCCGATCATCCGCAGCTCGCCGCGGGCCAGCATGGGCTTGAGCATGTTGCCCGCGTCCATGGAGCCCTCGGCAGCGCCCGCCCCGACGACGGTGTGCAGCTCGTCGATGAACGTGACGACCTGGCCGTCGCTCTGCTTGATCTCGCTCAGGACCGCCTTGAGCCGCTCCTCGAACTCACCGCGGAACTTCGCGCCCGCGACCATCGCGCTCAGGTCGAGGGAGATCAGGCGCTTGTTCTTCAGCGTCTCCGGCACGTCGCCGGCGACGATCCGCTGGGCCAGGCCCTCGACGACGGCCGTCTTGCCGACGCCGGGTTCGCCGATGAGCACCGGGTTGTTCTTCGTACGGCGCGACAGCACCTGCACGACGCGGCGGATCTCGGTGTCGCGGCCGATGACCGGGTCGAGCTTTCCGTCACGCGCCTGCTCGGTCAGGTCGACGCCGTACTTCTCCAGCGCCTGATAGGTCTCTTCGGGGTTCTCGCTGGTCACGCGGGCGTGGCCGCGGACCTTCTCGAACGCCTCCAGCAGGGCGTCGGGGGTCGCGCCGTTCTCCTTCAGGAGGGTGGCGACGGGACCGCCGTCGGTGGCGAGGCCGACGAGCAGGTGTTCGGTGGAGACGTACTCGTCCTCCAGCTGCTTGGCCCGGTTGGCGGCGGTGTTCAGCA
This sequence comes from Actinoallomurus purpureus, assembly GCF_024055795.1. Lineage (GTDB taxonomy): Bacteria > Actinomycetota > Actinomycetes > Streptosporangiales > Streptosporangiaceae > Actinoallomurus > Actinoallomurus purpureus. The sequence goes on from NZ_JAMXMY010000024.1 coordinate 109,818, forward strand.
CCTTCAGCAGCAGCCGGGAGGTGTCCGGCGCGTTGACGGTCGACCCGGCGGCCTTCGGCAGCGCGGCGATCTGCTCCTCGCCGCGGCGCCGGATGGACTGCGGGTCGGCACCGACGGCCTCCAGCAGGGGCGCGGCGATGCCGTCGGCCTGGCCGAGCAGCGCGACCAGCAGGTGCACCGGCTCGACCTGGGGGTGACCCTCCGTCGCGGCCCTCCGGACCGCGACCGAGACGGCCTCCTGGCTCTTCTGGGTCAGCTTGTAATCCACTTATTCCTCCCCCCGCGATCGCCACAGCACCACGCTGGTCTGCCGGATCGGCACGAGGTCCGCTCCAGTGTCAGAACCGTGGCCACTCTTCAGTTTGGCGAGCCGGGCGGCCACGGCGCGCGTGGACTCCAGCTCGGTGCTCAGCTCCTCGACCACCACGCGGAGGCGTGCCACCTCGCCGTGCAGTGCGTCGGACTCGCGTTGAAGGTCGAGGATGTGCTTGATGCCGGCGAGGTTGACGCCCTCTTCCTGGGACAACCGCTGGATCTCCCGCAGCATCACGATGTCCCGCATGGAGTAGCGGCGCCCTCGCCCGGCCGTACGACCGGGGGACACGAGGCCCAGCCGGTCGTACGTGCGCAGCGTCTGCGGGTGCAGCCCGGACAGCTGGGCCGCGACCGAGATGACGTAGACCGGACTGTCGTCGCCGAACGGTTCCATGACGATCACTCCTCTCTCGCCATCCGCAGGAGCTCGCTGCGCAGGTCGTCACCGTTGTTGCTCGCGCGGATCTTCTCCAGGGCCTCGCGGGTGGTCTCGTCCACCTTCTTCGGCACCTGGACCTCGACGGTCACCAGCAGGTCGCCCTTGGTGCCGTCACGGCGGGCCGCGCCCTTGCCGCGGACACGGAACGTCTGCCCGTTCGGCGTGCCGGCCGGGATGCGCAGGGTGACCGGCTGGCCGCCGAGGACCGGCGCCTTGATCTCGGCGCCGAGCGTCGCCTCGGGGTAGGTCACCGGGACCGTGACGGTCAGGTTGTCGCCGGAACGACCGAACACCTTGTGCCCCGTGACGTGCACGGCGACGTAGAGGTCGCCGCTGGGGCCGCCGTTCTCACCGGGCGCACCCTTGGCCTTGAGCCGGATCCGCTGGCCGTCGCCCACCCCGGCGGGGATGCGCGCCTGGATGGTGCGGGTGCTCTGCGCCCGCCCGCTGCCGTGGCAGGTGAGGCACGGGTCGTCGACCACCAGGCCACGGCCGTGGCACTCGCGGCAGGGGTCGGAGAAGGCGAACCCGCCGGCGTTGCGGCTCTCCTGCCCCGTGCCCTCGCAGCGGGGGCACACCCGGGGCACCGTGCCGGTCTTGGCGCCGGTGCCCCGGCAGGTGGGGCAGGCCGCTTCGCTGGTCAGCCGGATCGGCACCGTCTTGCCGTCCAAGGCCTCATTGAAGGTCAGCGTGACCTCGGTCTCGACATCGGTGCCCCGGCGGGGCCGCCGGGGGGGCTGCCGGCGGCCGCCGAACAGTCCGCCGAAGAGGTCGCCGATGCGCTCGCCGGTGCCGCCGGCACCACCGGTCGTGGTGCCGCCGAACAGGTCACCCAGGTCGAACCCGAAACCGCCCTGCGCGCCGCCGGGCCGGGCGGCGCCGAACAGGCTGCGGGCCTCGTCGTACTCCTTGCGGCGCTTCTCGTCGGACAGCACGTCGTAGGCCTCGGAGATCTCCTTGAATCTCTCCTCGGACTCGGCGTCGCCGCGGTTGGCGTCCGGGTGGTACTTCCGCGCCAGCTTGCGGTAGGACTTCTTGATCTCGTCCTGAGTAGCGGTCTTCGGAACACCGAGGACCTTGTAGTAGTCCTTCTCGAGAAAGTCCTTGGTGCTCACCGGCGTCCCTTACCTCTTTCGCTGTCGGTCTTCGTCTCAGTCCTCGCCGGCGCCGTCGCCGTCGGGGTCCGCCTCAGACGTCGCCTCGTCGGCCGCGCTCTCCGTCTCCGGAGCGAGGTCCGTGGTCGGCTCGGCCACGGCCACCCGGGCGGGGCGGAGGGTCCGCTCGCCGATGCGGTACCCAGACTGCAGGATCTGAATGGCCGTCGGCTCCTCGACCTCGTCGGAGTAGGAGTGCATCAGGGCCTCGTGGACGTTCGGGTCGAACGGCTCGCCGGCCGTGCCGAACGACTCCAGCCCGAGCTTGCCGACGATGCCTTCCAGGGACTCGGCGATCTGCTTGAAACCCCCGGTCAGCTCGTCGTGCTCCCGGGCGCGGCCGATGTCGTCGAGCACCGGCAGCAGCTCGCCGAGCACGTACGCGAGCGCCTGCTCACGCACGGCCGCACGGTCACGGTCGACCCGCTTGCGGTAGTTGGAGTACTCCGCCTGAAGCCGCTGCAGGTCGGTCGTGCGCTCGGCCAGCTCCTTCTTGAGCTTGGCGGCCTCTCCTTCGTCCGCGCCGGAGGGCGCTTTCGCGGTGGGGGACGCGGGAGCCGGCTCGGCCGGCTCCCGCACCTCACCGGTCTTGGGATCGATGCGCCGCTTGTCGCGGATCACCGGGCCCTGGCGCTCCTCGGCGTCGTCACGACGCTCCGTCACGCTTCCTCCTCGAGTGCCGGCTCGTCACGGTGTGCGGGGACGGCCCCGGTCACGCCGCACCGCCCTTGGCGTCCTTGTCGTCGTCCACGATCTCGGCGTCGACGACCTCGTCGTCCTTCGCCTGCTCGCCCTGGGCCTGAGCACCGGCGGCCTCGCCCTCGGCGCCCTGGGTCTGGGCGTACATCGCGGCGCCCATCTTCTGGCTGACCTGGGCCAGCTTCTCGGAGCTGGTGCGGATCGCGTCGACGTCCGTACCCTCGAGGGCCTTCTTGACCTCGTCCAGCGCCGCCTGCACCTCGGTCTTCACCTCGGTGGGGATCTTCTCGTCGTTCTCCCGGAGGAACTTCTCCGTGGAGTAGGCGAGGGTGTCGGCGTTGTTGCGGGTCTCGGTCTCCTCGCGGCGCTGGCGGTCCTCCTCAGCGTACTGGTCGGCCTCGCGCATCATGCGGTCGATGTCGTCCTTGGGCAGGGCCGACCCGCCCGTGATGGTCATCGACTGTTCCTTGCCGGTGCCGAGGTCCTTGGCGCCGACGTTCACGATGCCGTTGGCGTCGATGTCGAACGTGACCTCGATCTGCGGGACACCGCGCGGCGCCGGCGGCAGGCCGGTCAGCTGGAAGGTGCCGAGCTTCTTGTTGTACGACGCGATCTCCCGCTCGCCCTGGTAGACCTGGATCTCCACGGACGGCTGGTTGTCGTCGGCGGTGGTGAACACCTCCGACCGCTTGGTCGGGATCGTGGTGTTGCGCTCGATAATCTTGGTGAAGATGCCGCCCTTGGTCTCGATGCCCAGGCTCAGCGGCGTGACGTCCAGCAGCAGGACGTCCTTGACCTCGCCCTTGAGCACGCCGGCCTGCAGGGACGCGCCGACCGCGACGACCTCGTCCGGGTTGACGCCCTTGTTGGCCTCCTTGCCGCCGGTCAGCTCCTTGACGAGCTCGGCGACGGCGGGCATGCGGGTCGAGCCGCCGACGAGAACGACGTGGTGGATGTCGTTCACGCTGATGCCGGCGTCCTTGATGACCTGCTGGAACGGGTTCTTGCAGCGGTCGAGCAGGTCGGACGTCATCTTCTGGAACTCGGCGCGGGTGAGCTTCTCGTCCAGGTGGAGCGGGCCCTCGGCCGAGGCCGTGATGTAGGGCAGGTTGATGCTCGTCTCCGAGGAGCTGGACAGCTCGATCTTCGCCTTCTCGGCGGCCTCACGGAGCCGCTGCAGCGCCATCTTGTCCTTGGACAGGTCGACGCCGTGGGCGTTCTTGAACCGGGTGACCAGCCAGTCGACGACCTTCTGGTCCCAGTCGTCGCCACCGAGGTGGTTGTCGCCGTTGGTCGCCTTGACCTCGACGACGCCGTCGCCCACCTCGAGCAGGGAGACGTCGAAGGTGCCGCCACCGAGGTCGAAGACGAGGATCGTCGCCTCGCCCTCCTTCTCCAGGTGGTAGGCCAGCGCCGCGGCGGTCGGCTCGTTGATGATGCGCAGGACGTTGAGGCCCGCGATCTGCCCGGCCTCCTTGGTGGCCTGCCGCTGGTGGTCCGAGAAGTAGGCCGGGACGGTGATCACCGCATCGGTGATCTTCTCGCCGAGGTAGGCCTCCGCGTCGCGCTTGAGCTTCTGCAGCACGAACGCGCTGATCTGCTGCGGCGTGAAGTCCTTGCCGTCGATCGTGGTCTTCCAGTCGGTGCCCATTTCGCGCTTGACCGACCGGATGGTGCGATCGACGTTGGTCACCGCCTGACGCTTGGCGACCTCGCCGACCAGGACCTCGCCGTTCTTGGCGAAGGCGACGACGGACGGCGTGGTCCTCGACCCCTCCGCGTTGGCGATGACGGTGGGCTCGCCACCCTCCAGGATGGCGACGACCGAGTTGGTCGTTCCAAGGTCGATACCGACCGCACGTGCCATGAGTTGGTTCCTCCGACTGTGAGCTTGTTAGCCACTGAAGCTGAGTCCAGCGGTCGCAAGGTTGCCAAACCGCTCCGGCTCTGTCAAATGACTTGAGTCGGCCTCGCTCAACTTTGCTGATTGGTACAACGAGGGAGGGGTCCCCCAGTGTTCCCGTCCCGGGAGAAAATCGTGCGATCTCCGTAAGAACCGGCCCGCCTTCGTCACTCCCCAGGTGACCGCGCACCTCACGCGAAGGAGGCGACGCATGACCGACCCCGACAGGGAGCGCCGGTTCACCGCGTTGTACGACACGTATCAATCTCGGGTGTACGCCTACGTCGTCAGCCGGGCCGGGCGCGAGACGCGCCTCGTCGATCGACGAGGCGACCCGGCCACGGTCATCGCGGACTGCCGCCGGGCGAAACGCGGGGGCTCGGCGTGGGGGTGGTCGTCGCCTCCCACTCCCAGCTCCGCTGGTAGATGAACTGAATGCCGCCGATCTGAAGGGCCTTGGCGAGCGCCGCCACCGGCAGCGTGCGCAGGCCGCCTGGCTCCGGCCACGGGTCGAAGACGGTGACGGTGCCCATCGGCCGGTCGTACCCGACGGCGACCACCATGTGGTCCACCCTCTGGCCGCGCGGAGCGGCCGGCGTGGCGGGAGACCGCGACGCGCTCGGTGGTGAGGCCGTGCCGTGGGTCCCATCCCGTCCCCGGCTCTCCACCACGATGATCGTGCCCGCCGCGGAGATCGCGGCGACCGCCGCGACGCCGACGGCCCATCGACGAGGTGAGGCGCCTGCCACCTGCCACTCCCAAGGTCGACGGCTTCGATGGTGACACGGGACCGCGCGCGACGGGCGAGTTTCGTCTCTGCCTGAAAACCACCGACCCGTGAGAGGAAACTCATACGTACAGAGCACAAGGGGATGCCGGACCAGAGGAGCTGATCTCGGATGAGCGCACGGGTGAGCGGCCGGCCCTCCTCGCGGCGGGCGGCGAGGACCACGCCCGCCAGTTCCGCCTCATGGCCGGCCACCGGCGGGTGCGGACCTCCGGACGGACCTGGGAGAAGCCGTCCTCGCCGCACGCGGTCCCGTTCGGGTGAAGATTCTTACGGGCGGCCGCAGCGGTGTTTTTCAGATGATGCGAAACCCCCCGCCGGGGGACCGGGAACATGATCGCGGACATCGGGAGACTAAGAGATGACGGATTCCCCGCTGCGGGCCTGGGGCCGCCGGCCATGGCCAGTGCCGGGGGGTGACTTCCCCGACATGGTGCCGGGGCGCGCCGCGCATCCGGCGGAAGGGAGCCTGACGCGTGATGGACTCGATGCCCACCATCGGTGACCTCGAGGACGACCCTTCCGCCCCTTCCCGGGGTGACCTCGCGTCCTCCTGGAAGGGAGTGTTCCGGCGCCGCGGGTCGCGCCTGGGCGTGGGAATCCCCCTCGGCCTGGCGGTGACCGGCGCGACGGTCGCGGTCGCGCTGTCCGTCGGGTCGGCGCACACCGGCCGGTCCCACGCGCCGTCCGGCCGGGACGTCCTCCTCGCGGCCGCCACCGCCGTGGACAACTTGGGGGAAGCGGCGACCGGCAACTACTGGAGAGTCGTCGAGATCGGCCGGTACACGCTCGATTCCAGGAGCGGCGGAGAAGGTCCGATCGAGGTACGGGTCCGGGACGGGATCTGGCTCGCCGCGACCGGTGGGCAGAGCGTCGCGTATCGCCAGTGTCTCGGTGCACGCCCCCTGACCGCGGCCGAGCGGGCACAGCGGGCCGGCCGGCCTGCCCGGGGTTGGCCGGCGGACTCCGCCGCCGCGCGGATCTGCGCGCGAGGGCCCGGACCGGCGGAGCGGAGCGCCGACCTCACGACCGCCACCGACTACCGTCTCGCGGACGTCCCCGTCTCGTCGATCTGGCTGGACAACCTCTCGCCCGAGGCCGCCGTCCTGCGTCGCCAGGTCGAGGCGAAGCTCGCGACGGCGCACCGGGGCGGCCTGGGCGTGTTCGGTCACGTCGTTCTCCCGCAGCTGACGGCCGATCTGCCGCTCCGTCATGAGATCCGCGCGGCGGTGCTGCGGATGATGGCCGACCTGCCGGGCGTACGTGCCGTGGGCAAGGTGGAGGACGCGCTCGGCCGTACGGGGCAGGGCGTGGCGATCAGCGGCCTGGGCCTCGACGGGACCGAACTGCGCTGGATCATGGATCCCGAGACGGGCGGCGTCCTGGGTGTCCAGGAGGTCGTGACCGGTCCGGGGCGCCGCCCGGCGGGAGCGATCGTCGCCGAGAAGGCGTACGCGTCGGCGGCCTGGACCGACGACACACCCGACGCCGATGCTGCGGCCGCCCTCGTGGCGCGGGGCGGTGACTAAGTGCCCGAGGAGGGGTGCGCGCCGCAGGACGCCGACGTCGTACGCCACCTCCCGTGAGCGGCGATCGCCCCGGTCACGGCGTGGCCGGGGCGGTTCGGGGGTGAAGAGTTTCGATCCGCTCCCTGGCGGTGTCCCATGAAGCTACTGCTCGGTAGAATTCGCGGGTCCCAAGTCGATGGCTGTCAGTCGCGAGCCGTACGCTGATTGCCAAGGCCGTACCTCAGGAGGGCGGAACATTGGTTCTCAGGTTGATCATCGGGCTTGCCGCAACGGTGGTCGCGCTGGTGTTCGCCGTTCGGCGGGTCCTGTTCCTCTACAGGCTCGCGACGAACGGCCAGCCCGCCCCCGACCGCATCGCGCTCGCCAAGGCGAACGTCGGTGAGGACGTCAAGCTGCAGGCCGTGGAGGTCCTCGGGCAGAGGAAGCTGCTCAAGTGGACCGTGCCCGGCCTCGCCCACTTCTTCGTCATGTGGGCGTTCTTCATCCTCGCCAGCGTCTACCTGGAGGCGTACGGCGCGCTGTTCTTCGGGCTGGACTTCCACATCCCGCTGGTCGGCAAGTGGGGCGTGCTGGGCTTCCTGCAGGACTTCATCGCGGTGGCCGCGCTGCTCGGTCTGATCGCCTTCTCGGTCATCCGGATCAAGAACTCCCCGAAGAAGCTCGACCGCAAGTCACGCTTCAAGGGCTCGCACCTCGGCGGCGCCTGGCTCGTCCTGTTCATGATCTTCAACGTGATCTGGACGATGTTCCTGTTCCGGGGCGCGGGCGTGGCGACGGGCAACTTCCCGTACGGGAACGCGGCGTTCATGTCGCACCTGGTCGGCAACGGCCTCAAGGGGCTGGGTCACGACACCGCCGAGGCGCTGGAGTCGGTCGGCCTGCTGCTGCACATCGGCGTCATGCTGGTGTTCCTGATCATCGTGCTGAACTCCAAGCACCTGCACATCTTCGTCGCGCCGCTCAACGTGCTGTTCAAGCGCCGCCCGGACGGTCTCGGCGCGGTACAGCCGATGATGAGCGACGGCAAGCCGATCGACTTCGAGGAGGCCGACCCGGACGAGGACACCTTCGGGCGCGGCAAGATCGAGGACTTCACCTGGAAGGGCTACCTCGACTTCGCCTCCTGCACCGAGTGCGGCCGCTGCCAGTCGCAGTGCCCCGCGTGGAACACCGGCAAGCCGCTGTCGCCGAAGACCCTCATCATGGACCTGCGCGACCACGCGATGGCGAAGGCGCCGTACATCTTCGCCTCCGAGGAGGAGCGGGAGAACCTCCCCGAGGACGTCCTGAAGGAGGCGGGCCGCCCGCTGGTCGGCGGTGCCGACGTCATGGGCGTCATCGACCCCGACGTGCTGTGGTCCTGCACCAACTGCGGCGCCTGCGTCGAGCAGTGCCCGGTGGACATCGAGCACATCGACCACATCGTCGACATGCGTCGCTACCAGGTCATGATCGAGTCGAGCTTCCCGTCCGAGGCGGGCGTGATGCTCAAGAACCTCGAGAACAAGGGCAACCCCTGGGGCATGTCCGAGATGAAGCGCCTCGACTGGATCGAGGATCTTGACTTTGAGGTGCCGGTCGTCGAGGAGAAGATGCCGGAGGACACCGAGTACCTCTTCTGGGTCGGGTGCGCCGGTGCCCTGGAGGACCGCGCCAAGAAGACCACCAAGGCCATCGCGGAGCTGCTGCACATCGCGGGCGTGAAGTTCGCGGTGCTCGGCCCGATGGAGGCCTGCTCCGGTGACCCGGCCCGCCGCCTGGGCATGGAGTTCGTCTTCCAGATGCTCGCCCAGCAGAACGTCGAGACGCTCAACGAGGCGGGCGTCAAGAAGATCGTGGCGTCCTGCCCGCACTGCTTCAACACGCTCGCCAACGAGTACCCGCAGCTCGGCGGCACGTACGAGGTCGTGCACCACACCCAGCTGCTGTCGCACCTGGTCGAGACCGGCAAGCTCACGCCGGTCACGCCGATCGACGAGAAGATCACCTACCACGACCCGTGCTTCCTCGGCCGGCACAACAAGGTGTACGCCCAGCCGCGCGACATCATGGCCCAGGTCCCCGGCGTCAAGACCCAGGAGATGCACCGCTGCAAGGAGCGGGGCTTCTGCTGCGGTGCCGGTGGCGCGCGGATGTGGATGGAGGAGCGCATCGGCAAGCGCATCAACACCGAGCGCGTCGAGGAGGCGCTGGAGACCGACCCGGACACCGTCTCCACGGCCTGCCCGTTCTGCCTCGTCATGCTCGGCGACGCCATCAACGAGAAGAAGAACAGCGGCGGCGCCAAGGAGTCCCTCGAGGTCGTCGACGTCGCCCAGCTGCTGATCAAGTCGGTCAAGGGCGAGCCCGCCCCCGCAGCCGCCGAGTAGGCATACCGGCCGGACCTCCGAAAAGGGCCCGTCACCGCAGTGAGCGGTGACGGGCCCTTCGGGCATGAAAAAGGCGGTGCCATCCCGGGGGAGCGGGGAGTTGGGATGGCACCGCCTTGACGTACCCACCAGATGTGACGAAGACCACAAGAGTAGACGTCAACCAGATTGGTCGGTAACGCGTCGTCCGAAACTATCGACTTTGCTCCGGGTTGGCCACCCGTTGTGGAAAGAATCACGGGTGCCGTCGCTGACCGGGCGAGCGCCGGGCCCGGGTTGGCCGGGCCCGGCGGCCGGATCAGCCCGTCAGCTTCTTGACGATGTCGGGATGCTGCTTCTCCCACTCGGCGACGCCCTGGGCGGGCTTGTCCTTGTACTTGTTCATCACCAGGTCCTCGAGCGGGAACAGGTCCGTATCGGTCATCCGGAAGTTCTTCAGCCAGGAGTTCACCTGCGGGAAGTCCTTGGCGAAGCCCTGACGACCGAGCGTGTGGACCTTCTCCGCCGAGCCGAAGGCGTTCTGCGGGTCGGCCAGCGGCTTGATCGGGAACTTGGTGTACGCCCAGTGCGGCTTCCACAGCGTCACCACGATCGGCTGCTTGCTCTGGACGGAGCGGTTCAGCTCCGCGAGCATCGCCGCCGTGCTGCTCTCCAGGACCTTGTAGTCGCCGAGGCCGTACCCGGGCAGCACCTTGTTCTTGACGATCTTCATCTCGCCGGCGCCCGGCTCGATCCCGACCACGCGACCCTTGTACCGGGCGCTCTGTCCCTTGAGGTCGGCGACGGAGCTCGCCGGGTCGTCCTTCAGGACCGCCAGCTGCATGCTGGCGTTCTGGTACCAGGTCCCGATGTCGGTGATCTTGTTCTTGTACCGGTTGTAGTAGTCGGCGTGCGTCGCGGGCAGCCACGCGTCGAAGAACAGGTCGATGTCGCCCTGGCCGAGCCCGGCGAACAGCGGACCGGCGTCGACCTGCTTGAGCGTGACCTGGTAGCCCTTCTTCTCCAGCTGCGCCTTCCACAGCTGCGTGACGGCGATGTCCTCGTCCCACGGGATGTAGCCGATGGTGATCGGCTTGCCCTTACTGCCACCGCCGGAGCCCACGACGCCGAGCGTCGCGGCCAGCAGGGCGAACACCACCACGCCGGACAGGGCCAGCGCCGGACGCGGGCGGTACCGCAGGACGGAGGACACGCCTCCGTGCACGGCCCGCTCGGCGTGCCGTCGGGCGGCCGGCGCGAGACGCTGCCCGAGGGCGCTGGTCATCCGGTCCAGGACGATCGCCAGCAGCACGACCGCCAGGCCGGACTCGGCGCCCGCCCCGAGGTTGTACTGCGTGATCGCACCGAAGACGTTCGCGCCGAGTCCCTCGGCGCCGACCATGCCCGCGATGACGACCATGGACAGCGACAGCATGATGACCTGGTTGACCCCGGTCATGATGGTCGGCAGCGCCAGCGGCAGCTGTACACGCGTGAGGATCCGCGATGACGGCGCGCCGAACGCCTCGGCCGCCTCGACCATCTCCCGGTCGACCTGCTTGATGCCGAGCTCGGTCAGGCGTACGCCCGGCGGGATGGAGAAGATCATCGTGGCGATCACGCCCGGCACCTCGCCGAGCCCGAAGAACGAGATCGCCGGGATCAGGTAGACGAAGGCCGGCATGGTCTGCATGAAGTCCAGCACCGGCCGCGCCACCGCGCCGAACTTCGGCACGCGTGCGCTGAGGATGCCCAACGGGATGCCGACGATGAGCGCGGCGCCGCTGGCGACCAGCACCAGCGCCAGCGTCTCCATCGCCGCGTTCCACTGGCCGAGCGCGTCGATCAGCATCAGGCCGACGAACGCCAGGACGCCCGCGAGCAGGCCGCGCAGCCACCAGCACAGCATCGCGACCAGGGCCGCGAACGCCAGCGACGGCGGGGCGGTCAGCACGTGACCCAGCCCGTGAACGACGCCGCCGACCACGTCACTGATCGCGCTGAACACCGGCCTGCCGTGCTTGGTCAGAAAGTTGACCGCGTCGGTGACCCAGCCACCGAGGGGGATCCTAGGCATCGGCGGTCACCTCCGTGTGAGCCGTCGCCGCCGAGGCGGGCGCGGCCTCCCCGGTGTGGCCGTTGCCGTTCAGGTTGCCCAGCGCGGCGAGCAGCGTCACCCTCGGGATCACGCCGAGCAGCTTGTCGGTCCGGTCGGTGACGGGCACGGGCAGCGGGCTCTCCGCGCACAGGGTGAACAGGTCGGCGACGGCGGTGTCGGGGTCGACCGGCTGCAGACCGTCCTCGATGATGCCGTCGAGGGTGTTGTGGCCCTCCCGTACGGCCTTGGCCGCGGGCTCGGCGAACACCACGCCCACCAGCCGCCGGTCACGGCTCACCACGAACGCGAAGGACGTCTGCTGCTCCCGCATGACGCGTACGGCCGCGCGGGGGCCGCCGTTCGCGTCCACGACGGAGATCGGCTTGTCCATGACCGAGCGCGCGGTGAGGATCCGCGTACGGTCGACGTCGGCGACGAACTGCGCGACGTAGTCGTTGGCCGGGTCGGTGAGGATCTCCTCGGCGGTGCCGATCTGCATCACGCGTCCGTTGCGGAGCATGGCGACTCGGTCGCCGAGCCGCATCGCCTCGTTCAGGTCGTGCGTGATGAAGACGATCGTCTTGCCGAGCTCGCCCTGAAGTTCGAGCAGCAGGTCCTGCATCTCCCGACGGATCAGCGGGTCGAGGGCGCTGAACGCCTCGTCCATCAGCAGGATGTCCGTCTCGGCCGCGAGCGCCCGGGCGATGCCCACCCGCTGCTGCATGCCGCCGGACAGCTGGTCGGGATAGCGGTCCTCCCAACCGTCGAGACCGACGTAGGCCAGGAACTCCTTGGCCTTGGTCAGCCGTTCCTGTTTTGGAACGTTCCGAACCTCAAGCCCGTACGCCGCGTTCTCCAGGACGGTGCGGTGGGGGAAGAGAGCGAAGTGCTGGAAGACCATGCTGACCTTCTCCTGACGGAGCCGGCGCAGGTCCTTCCCGCCGATGGCGGTGATGTCGACACCGTCGATCTCGATGCTGCCGGCCGTCGGCTCGAGCAGGCCGTTCAGCATGCGGATCAGCGTTGACTTGCCGGAGCCCGACAGCCCCATGACGACGAAGATCTCGCCCTCGTTCACTTCGAACGAGACGTCGGCGACGGCCGCGGTCACACCCATGCGGCGAAGCTCGTCGGGTTCGGCTCCTTGACGGATCTTTCGGAGGGCTTCGGCCGACCTACGGCCGAAGATCTTTGACACATGTTGCGCGCGGATTCTGGGCACATCGTCCTTCCGATCCGGCCGCGCCGCCGCCCAGAGGTCATCGTCCCCGTCGGACCGCGCGGCTGTCTGTGCGAGCCGCGGTGCCCGCTCCACCACCGGCTCGCCTGTACGACCCAGGGGAAACAAGATGTGACGCACGTCACTCTTGCGGTCGCCAACCGACCGAATGGGTCATGCGTCAGGGAACCTTAGCGGCAGGCGAAAAGTAATGCACATCCGTGTGCGAACGATCACAATGCGCTAATGATCGGTTTAAGCGCCACGAATCAGGGAAGCAGGCGCGAGAAGCACGGCCATATCGGCCCTGTGCCGCGTCAGCGATAGAGGCCCGGGTCGCCCGGTCCGTAGATCCGGAAACGGTCCAGATCGGTCGTGACGCCATCCACCCCGTGCGCCAGCTCCAGCGCGGCCGACGCCGCCAGTCGTACGAAACGGGGATCACGTTGCCCCGCGATGCCGAACCGGTAGCCGTGCAGCCCCGGCTCCCGCCGCATCGGCCCGAGCGCCAGCGGCAGCAACCAGCGCAGGCTCGGCACCTCCGGCCCGTCACAGCGGATGTTGATCGGCGCGTGCGGCGTGGTGAGGAAGAAAGAGCCGTCCTCCTCGGGCCCGTCCGGAACCAGACCGGGGATGAAGGCGCTGAGCCGCGCCGCGAGCTCCCCCGGCGACACCTTCCGCGGCGTGTGGACGACGACGACCTCCGTCGGGTCGTCGGCCACCAGCTGCTGCGGCAGATGCGCGTACCCGCCGAACCGGCGCGCCAGCCCACGCGCCAGCCAGTTTTGGAACGGTCCCGAGTCGCTGGCCACGAAGGCGTGACCCTGCGGCAGATTGCCCTTGGCGGCGAGGTCGGGTGTCACCGGCTGCGGCCCCGCCAGCCGTACGCCGGCCCCGAACGCGACCCCGCCGTCGACCGGCGCGGCCCCCGGATCGAAGATCCGGATCGCGGCGAGCCACCGCTGCGGCTCCGGCGGCCGTGGCAGCACCACCGCCGGCACCTTGCGCAGCCGCCTGGCCGACACGCCCATCAGATGCGCGTGCGGTGAAAGTTGAGGTACGACCGCGACGGCGTCGGACCACGCTGATCCTGATAACGCGACCCGTGATGCTCGGAACCGTACGGATGCTCCACCGGAGAACTCGTCCGGAACAGGCACATCTGCCCGATCTTCATACCGGGCCACAGCTTGATCGGCAGCGTCGCGACGTTCGACAGCTCCAGCGTCACGTGCCCGCAGAACCCCGGGTCAATCCAGCCCGCCGTCGAGTGCGTCAACAACCCCAGGCGCCCGAGGCTGCTCTTCCCCTCCAGTCGCGCGGCCAGGTCGTCCGGCAGACCGAACACCTCGTACGTCGAGGCCAGCACGAACTCCCCCGGATGCAGGATGAACGCCTGATCCGACTCCACGTCGACCTGCCGGGTGAGGTCGGGCTGCTCCACCGCCGGATCGATGTGCGGATACCTGTGGTTCTCGAACACCCGGAAGTAACGGTCCAGGCGCACGTCCACACTGGACGGCTGAACCATCCCGGGCTCGAACGGATCGATCTTCATCCGTCCGGACTCGATCTCGGCCTTGAGATCACGATCGGAGAGCAGCACGACAAGAAACTACCGGGTAATCACCCCGACACGTAAACGCCGGATCGGATCATCCGGAACCAGCGGCTGCTCGGACGCTGGCCGGGGACCACGGCGAACGGGGCCCGGGCACGACGGGTGTGGGTCCCTGAGGTCGGCGACACGCCCCGACATATGCCGCTATGGTCGCCTCCGCCGTGTGACACACCCCGCGGCGGCGGCCGCGGGTCCTGATCATTGGCACCTACTGCGTCCCTATGCGCACCGGACGCCAACCGATCGGCACGGGCCGATTCGGCCGCCGAGTGATCCGGGCGGGAGCCGGAACCCCTGGGCATGAAGGGCGCGGGTTCCGGTAGCATGTGCGGGCGGTCCCTGAGAAGGCGACCGATGCGGGTGTAGTTCAATGGCAGAACTCCAGCTTCCCAAGCTGGTAGCGCGGGTTCGATTCCCGTCACCCGCTCCAACAGCTAAGGCCCAGGTCAGGGCATGAATCCCGACCCGGGCCTTGATCGTTTTCGGGGCCTTAACGATCTCCCGTGCAATTAGCGTGCAATTAGGCCACAGGCACCAGCACGCCCACCGCACCGCCGTCGCCGTCATCCTCGCGGTTGTCGCGCTGAGCCTTCAGGAGGGCATCGAGGCCCGGGGCGATCGCCTGGTCCGCCTTGTTGGTCGCGTGCTGGTAGATGATCGCGGCCCGAACGCTGGCGTGCCCCATCCGTGCCTTGAGGTCGGCCAGGCTCGTACCTGGAGCCGCCCACATGTTGCCTGTGTGGCGAAGATCGTGGAAGCGCAGGCCGGGAGCACCGAGCTTCTCCACGGCCGAGGTCCAGCCTGCCGCGACGCGGAAGTTGCTCCTCCGTGGGAGCTTGCCCTTTGGCCCCGCGAACAGGAAGGCGTCGCCCTCCTTGCCGACATAGGCGTCGAGGTGCTGCCGAAGCGCCGGAACGATGGCCCTGGGGATCGATACAGTCCGCCGACTGGCGAGCTCGACGGCAAGAAGCGCGTCCCCGAACCGTCGTGGTCCAGCCAGCGTAGGCACGACCACGACGGTTCGAGTTCGGAAACAAGCAATTACGATACCCAGCGCATGTATCCGTAATTCAGTCCACCGTCAGCATAACAGTATGCATAAGCCGTCCCAGAGTAGTTTGTGTCACCCCAGACATACCCTCCGTCGTTACACACTCCCACTGCCTGGTACCAGCGCCCGCTGCCTGTGCAATTTACCCCGTAAGTGTTTTTGTCGTGCCATGTGGTACATGTAGCGGCAGACGCTGGCGAAGCACCGATGAAGCTCACCGGCAGAATCATCGAGGCTCCCACGGCCATGCTGGCCAGGGTGGTTCGGATTCGCACGTGAATCTCCTTTGAAACGGGCGCCCCCTATGCCGCCAACTGGCACGGGCGCGGCGCGGCGGTTAGTCAATGGCGATACTGGCGAACCATCAGATCGGCAGCAAGGTATTCGAATCTGTTCGAATCTGTTCGTGTAGGCCATCGGGTTGCCGACGGGGACCTGCCAGAGCACACGTTGGTCGACCACTGGTTTTGTAGTCGATAACCGGCACCGGATGTCAATGAGCGCCGACATCACCCCTGCCCTTCCGGGAAATGCTGTCAGAAGGGCCCCGCGGGCGAAGGCCGTTCTTCCAGTGGGGCGCTCCACCTTCACCACCGGGGGCATGGCCCGCTACCCCGGAGGGTGGGACGATTTCTCAATAGAGTTGTCAAGGGCGGCAGAGGATTACGCGGCCTTGGTGGCTGGGCATTCGGGCTGGTAGTAGCGGCGGTCACGGATGAGGGCCCATAGGACGTTGACGCGTCGTCGGGCGAAGGCCAGGACGGCCGCGCGCCGGAGCACACACCCGCGCGAAACCGTCTGTCACACCGTCTCGCCGTTCGCGCGGGCGAGCGCTCCGGACCGATGCGTCCCCTGGACGCCGCCGGAGGTCTCCGCAGGCCAGCACCATCCGCTCGGCCGGAGCGCGGGCAATTAGCGTAACCAGGGCGAGCAGGGGTCAATAGGAGTAACTCGCGGAGTGTCGCAGCCGCAGGTCAGCGGAGCTGAAGGCCGATCCTCATTTAATTCCCAAGCTGGTAGCGCGGGTTCGATTCCCGTCACCCGCTCCAATAGCCAAGGCCCAGTGCCCCGAAATCCGTTCGCCAGCTTGACCGCGCTGCGCCGGAACCCGAGGGTTTGGTCTGGGCATGCGCGACATCCTTCCTGATCATCACATGTGGACGTCAGGACAGGTGTCCGGCGGGTGGAAGGTCAGACCACGACCAATCCAGCGTACGGACTACCGCCCGGCGCCGGTGTCGACTCCGAGGTCTCAGGCATTCGATCGGTGGAGCTGGCCCTACCTCAAATGAGAGGGCTGACTCCAATGTGCCTGCCCTGACGCGTCATTAACTTCACCATCATGAGAATCCTGAAGCACGCGGCCGCCGTCGCTGCCGGATCCGCACTCGTGTGCCTAGCGCTGCCCATCACACCGACCGCCGCGGCCGCGGACGTCGCATCATCGGTCCCGCCGCCGTCTCGGTCGACGTTGGTGCAACAGGCGGGCAGGGTCGTCTCGGCCGGCGTACCGGGCGTCAACATCGAGACGCGCGATGAGCGTGGCACCCAGTCCGTCGTAGCCGGTGTAGGGAATCTCCGCACCCACGAACCGCCGCGGCCCTCCGGCCAGTTCCGCATCGGTAGCGTCACCAAGTCGTTCACGGCGACCCTGGTGCTCAGCCTCGTCGCGGATGGGCGGATCCAACTCGATGCTCCGATCGACCGCTACCTGCCGGGGGTGCTGCCTTACTCCGAGCCGATCACTGTCCGTCAGTTGCTGCAGCACCGAAGCGGTCTGTTCGACTACGGGAGCGTCCTGTGGGCGAATCCGAAGCTCGTGGCCCAGTCGCGATACCGGGACTATGCTCCGGCCGATCTCGTGCGCATCGCCACGCAGAAGCCGCTGCAGTTCACCCCGGGCAGCCAGTTCCTGTACTCCAATACCGACTACATCATGCTCGGCATGCTCGTGGAAAAGGTCACCGGCGACAACTACGCACACGAGCTGTCCCGACGCGTGTTGGACCCGGCCGGGTTGCGGCACACCTACCTCGCCGGACACGACCCGCGCCTGCGGCAGCCGTCGGCACGCGGATACGAGGCCGTGCATTCGCCGACCCGGTTGACGGATCTCACTACCTACAACATGTCCGTCGCGTGGGCGAGCGGCGACATCGTGTCCACCACCCACGACCTGAACCTCTTCTACTCGGCGTTGCTCGACGGGCGACTGGTGCCGCCCACCCTGCTCCGCCAGATGCAGCAGTCCGAACCCGCCTTCCCCGGCTTCGAGTACGGGCTGGGCCTCGGACACACCGAGATGTGCGGCCAGCAGGTCTGGGGCCACGTCGGGGGCGTGCCCGGGTACGGCACCTACAGCTTCACCAGCCCTCAGAGCGCACGCCAGATCACAATTTCGGTCAACCGCAGCCTCACACTGAACCCGGCCGCCGGAGACGAGATCAACGCGCTCATCGCCGATGAGTTCTGCGGCGACCCAGCCCAGCGATGAGGCCACCGCAATCGTGGTGTGATGCGCGGCGTTGCGCAGCACCTCGATTGCGGTGGTGGCTTTCATCTCGTGGATCTCGGTGTAGGCGATGCGTGCAATTAGCGTGCAACTAGCCAGGGTGAATAGGGGGCAATAAGGGTCACTCGCGGGCTGTTGCAGCCGCAGGTCAGGGCCGCTGGCGGCCGTTCTCCATTTAATTCCCAAGCTGGTAGCGCGGGTTCGATTCCCGTCACCCGCTCCAGTGGTCGTCACGTTGCCGACTACTGGTCACGGCCACAACACTGATGTTTACGGAAAGACGTTGGCCTTCGACGATGTCCCGCTCGCGTCGGTCAACGACACCGTAACGCCGTGCACGGTTGCGCTCTCCGGTACAACGAACACGTAAGGCTCCGTCTTCGACTGACCAGGATTAATAGCGTCGCCCGACGCCCAGGACCTGTCGGTGGCGTAGGTGTTGCCCGCATCGTTGATGAGCGTGACGGGATGAGGGTTGCCGTGCCCCAACTCCCCCGGCTGGTTCCCGATGTTGGTTACGAGAAGCTCCACGATCTCAAGCCGCCGGCCCCTTCCGGCCACCTGCGGCCGACGGGTCCCGTCAGTATAGGAACCTGCGCTGGTCACGCGCGCGTAGCGCACGGTGAAAGTCGTCTGGTCGTTGCGGACCTTTCCCAGCAGCGACCACAGGCCGGAAACAGGAGGTGACGCCGAATAGAGCACCGTGGGATCTACAGGGCTGTTCGAACTATCAGGTGTACATGCTGAGACACCGAGAAGGACGGCTAGGGCGAACACCAATCGGCGCATGCCCATGTGACGTTATGGCCTGGCGGTTGGTTGCCAAGCTTGCCGGAAGCTGCGCGGACTGACGGCGCCGAGACTGCATCGGGTCGTGCCCGCTACGTGCCCCTCAGCCGGACGAGCTTCCTTCACCAGCGCATCAAGGCGGCGGCGCTTCGCGCCGCCGCAGGCCGCCCGCTGCCGCACGCCCTACGGGCGTGCGGCGTGGGTGCCGTTCCCTCCGGTCCTGCCGATCGGGCGGCCCACCGCGCAAGTTCGCCGGCAGACTCCACAGCAGCTTCGTCAGGCCTCTGCCGCGGTGGGCAGACACCCACCGCGGCCGGCTACCGTCCTCTACACACGTGTAACCGCGCGGAGTATGGCAACCAGGGCGTCAATGTCATCGCGTGCCTGGTGGGCGCGGATCGGATCGATGTAGTCGCGTGATTCGACGATCTCCCCATTCCGGACGCGCATGACGAAGACGCAGGGAACCTGAGTTACCGAACCGCTCGACATCGGGAACTCGTAGGCGAACTCGGCGACGATCACCTCGGGATCCGCGGTCTCGTGGACGATGACATCGACGACCCGCCTTTTAGGAATCGACGCCCGGGCCTCCGGCGGCACCGAAAAGTGTTCCCGAAGTGCATCCCGGCTCGTCAACGGCTCGGACTCGGGCGTCGCCATCGGGTGCCGGACGTCGGTGACCTCGGCATACAAGTCCGGCAGCTCGTTGGAGCGACCTTCGGCCACGCCATGGACGAGCTGGAGGAAGATGTCGCGCGGACTGGTGCTCATGGGGCCTCCTGATCATGAAACAGATGCTCTCAACGTTCCATCCTCAACATGACAGATCTGGCCGACCGCCCAAACGAAAACCAGGTTCTTAGCCGACATGATCGTTCCGTTGGAGGGCTGTACCAAATGCCCGCCGACACCAGATGCCTCCGGCGGGGCGCTCCGGCTCGGGGATGGCCCAGCCGGCATGCGTCGGAAGGTCTGAGGACGGTTGAGGTGGGAACCGGGTCATCCCCTGCGCCGATGTCCCAGGCGAAGCCGAGCAGGCCAAGGCCCTACGGGTCGAGGTCGTTTCTTCCAGTGGGAGCTCCACCCAACCCGTAGGGCCCGGCCCGCTTCCCGATGGGTGGGACGACGGCGCAGTCCCGGACCGGGTGATCGTCTAGATCTTTGGTACTTCCGACGACGAAGAACCTCGATGAAACCGCCGCCGCTCCGCCATTCACCCACATCGACGTGCCGGCCATGGCCACGTCCTTGATGAACACCAGCCGACGCTCATGGTCCTGCATCGCACCCAACCCCCTGATCACGTGATCGGAGCCGGGCGATGGAGATGGTTGAGGTTCGCTCCCGCCCGACACGTTCACCCGAAGTGGCGAGCGTGCCACGGAACGTTAGAGGAAGTTCGGGTCGACGACCCGAACTCCTGGTCCGGGTGGCCGGCGGGGCTATGGTGCCGGAGTAAGCGGGCCAGATCGGTCTTCAGGCGAGGGCTTAACCGACGGGGCCGGGATCAGCGGTCTCGGGTTCTCGTCGAAGGAGCGAAACACCCGTGTGGTCGGGTCCGGTGCTCCTTCGTCCCTAAGGCGATCGGTGAGCAGGAAGTCGGCCAGTTCGAACGCGGAAGCGTGCTCACTCTCGCTCAGGAAGAACGTCCCGCCGTTGAGGTCGGGATTCCAACCGTGCGCCAAGGCGTAGTCGATTACGCTCCGTACATCCTTTGGGGTCGGATAGTTGCAATCGGTCGCACAGCCCCACGGCAAGACCGCCTTTGACAACAGGTCCGCCTGGAGTGCACGGCTGTTCTTCCCGGCGCCCCAAACACGCACGCGGATGCATCTGTGACAGTCGCGCTCACCGGCCACGTGGTAGATCTGGCCCGTCCATGCGAAATCTCGCCCGTCCGCGTACAGCTTTCGCAACCGCTCTTTCACGCTGCTCACCTCGCCTCGTCGGCCGGGTCCGAAGCCTACGGTTGCTAGTCTGCGTTCTACGAACAGATTTAAGGCTTCGGGGGGCCCACTGCGTTCCCGTCAGAGCGGACGATCACGGTCGTTCACGGGGAGGGCGCCGAGAAGGCGCAGCTCAGCGGCACCGCAGGTGGTCAACGATCACTTGAAGCGACTCCCCAAGCTGGCAGCGCGGGTTCGATTCCCGTCACCCGCTCCACAGCAAAGGCCGTTCGGTTTCGGCGCCGAGGTCCTCAGGTGACCTTGGCGCAGAGGTTGCCGCCGCGGAAGTCCCAACTACGGGAGTCGGTGGGGCAGTCGCCGTTGGTGAGGCCGGTGACCTGGAGTATGTAGTCGAAAGCCTTCGGGACGGTGCTCTTGCCGCATCCCCACGAGGTCATCAGGCCGTGATTGTTGATGGCGATTCTGCCCTTTTGTGAGCCTTTCACGCCCAGGAAGCATTCGCCCACGCGGAGCTGGCGTTCCAGGCAAAGGTAGATCGCCTTCCCTCCGCTGACGTAGCTCCACGTCGATTCCCCGTCCAGGGACTTGGCGTCGCAGTCACTGACGCCGCCGCTGTGCGCCACCCTGGTCACTCGCACGTAGGCGTCCGTCCGGTCGCAGTCGACCGTGCTCGGTAGCTCCTTGCTCCAGTCGTTGAACTCGTACGGGTTCATGTACGCGTCCAGGCAGTCGCCGGCTGAGATGGCCTCGAACGCCTCGGCGGTGGGGTCGGGGGTCGGGGTGGGGTCCGGAGTCGGGCTCTCCAGCTCGGTGCCGGACGTCTGGGACACGGTCGCCCGGGCGATGCCGGAACCCGATGCGTCGGGCTTGTCCTTGTGGTTGGCGATGAACCAAATGGCCGCGCCGATCAGCAGGGCACCCACGACCGCGGCCACCCCTTTGCCCGACGAGGGCTGCGTCGGCGGATTGCTCGACGGGGTCTGTGACGGGCGCGGAGGTGTTGGGGGACGCTGCGGCAGAGGCGGGGACTGCGGCGTGACGCGGAGTACGTCCGGCGGCAGGGGTACCTTCCCGGTGTCCCCTTTCTCGGCGGTCTGCGCATTGGCGGCTTTCGCGGCGGCGGTCAGGGCCTCGGTCTCCGTCACCCGGGTGGTGATCATCGTGGTGACGGGCGTGGGCAGCCACAGTCTGTCGCCTGCCGCCAACGTGGAACAGCGGTCGAGGAATTCTTCGACGCCGGGCCGGTCGTCCGGGTCCTTCTCCAGGCCGGCCGCGATCAGCGGGAGCAGCGACGCCGGTACGCCCGTCAGGTCCGGATCCTCGTTGACGACGCGGTAGCCGAGGGCTTCGCCCGGCCCCTCGCCGAACGGCCGCCGGCCGGTGGCGGCGAAGGCCAGCACGGCGGCCAGGCAGAACACGTCACTGGCCGGCCCGACCTCGTGGCCCCGGTACTGCTCGGGCGACATGTACCCGGGCGTGCCGACCACGCTGGTGCGGGTGGTCTGCGAAGTGGCGTCCATCGCGCGGGCGATGCCGAAGTCGATGATCCGGGGCCCGTTCGTGCCAAGCAGCACGTTGCCGGGTTTGAGGTCCCGGTGGACCACTTTTTGATTGTGGATCGCCGTCAGCCCTTCGGCCAGACCCGCGCCGAGCGCCGCCACCGACCGTTCGGGTAGCGCACCGTGATCGTCGACGGCCTCCTGCAACGACGGACCGGCGATGTACTCGGTCACGAGCCACGGCGGGTCGGCATCGGTGTCGGCATCCACCACCTGCGCGGTGTGAAAGCCCCCGACGCGCCGTGCCGCCGCGACTTCCAGCGTGAACCGCCGTCGGAACTGCGGATCCTCGGCGAAGTTCGGGTGGATCACCTTGACCGCGACCGTACGTCCGCCCTGCGATCGGCCCAGGTAGACCCGACCCATCCCGCCGGCTCCAAGCCGCGCCAGCAACCGGTACGGACCGACCCACTTCGGATCACCTGGCTGGAGAGGCTGCAGCCTGTCGCTCATCACACCTCGTCAGAAGAACGCAAATGTTTCTTTAATGACCATCTTGCCAGGGAACGGCACATCCTGGCCATGGGCGGCCCCCCGCTTCGCCGAGGAATCGGCCGCATGATGCATGGCGGGGCGGCCATCGTGACCGGGGTCGCGGCGATCTCCACATCCCGCTCCCACCGAGCGTTCAGGTAGATCCGTGCCGCCCTGGTCAAACGCGCGCCGCAGTAGCCCGCTCCGGCACGGCAGCCCCGCTCACGTCATCTCCTGACCAGGGATTCGACAGGCCCCGGGCTGCGATGATGGCCAGGTGAACGAGGGCTCAGCAGAACGGATGCCGGTCATCCTCGGCATTGACGACCTGCGCGCTTTGCCAAGGGCCACGCAGGTCGCCCGCACGAGCCTTGAGGGCATCCTGCTGCTTGAAGAAAATCGAGACCATGAGATCGACGAACTCTGGCTCGACCACGACCTGGGCGGCGACGACAGCATCATGCCGGTCGTGGCCCTGCTCGAAGAGGCAGCTTTCGACGGCCGGCCCTTCAACATCGGCATGATCTTCGTCCATAGCGCCAATCCGAGCGGCGCTGAGGTGATAGTCCGAGTCCTGAAGCGTTGGAACTACCGAGTCCGGCGGGCAACCGTCTAGAGTCCACGAGTCGCATGACCAGCACGGTTGTTGGGCCACCAGCAGTGTTTCAACAGTCCGTTGCCTAGGCGCCCCGAGAGCGAGTCGCTCTTACAGATGGCTCCGGCGGGGGCGCGGAGGCTCAGGTCAGCGCCCTTATCCGCTCGGTCCGGAGTGATCGTCCTGCTAGCGCCTCAATGATCCGCGAGGCCTCGATCCACCGCCCCGCCGTGCGGCTCATCGTGAACCGACTGAGTCGGCCAGGAGTTCCAAATAAACGAGTCCCGCCAACCTGGCAACCGGTACAGCCACATCGTGAACGTCTGGAATATCAGCCGAAGACTCCGACTAGAAGTCTGAAAATGAGTATCGGCATCGCCCTCCCGGTACTCGAGCCAGTATGCGCCGTCATCCTGAAGGTAGGCCTGCATGTAGTGCTCATCGTTCTCGGCATCAAGCCGCTCCACGATGACGAACCGATTGGCAGAGGTCAGGCCGCTCAGCAGCGCGCGGATATCCTCCGAGGTCGGCCCACCTATCACCTCACCGCGCTCATTCGATGCGCGTGCCCGCAGATCCACGAGGAGAAGGTAACAACTTCTGGCTTCCCGGACAGCCGGAGCGAGGATCGCCCAGCGTGTGGACGCGGGGTGAGGTGGAAGCCTGGTCATCCGCGAAGCTCCGCTACGACGACCGTCCGCGATCTGTAGCGCGATCCATGCATCCCCTTATCCAGCCGATGCGATACTCCTCGGTTGCCGTGGCGCTGGCCTTGTGGTGCGCTGGTCAACTCCATCCGCGCAGCCTCATGGCCCCGTCTCCACGCGTCAGATTTGCCGACATCTGAGACCGGCGCATCTGACGGAAGCAGAGCGGCGGTGGCGATGACGATCAGCAACGCACCGATGCTCCTATAACCCGGCACTCCTCGTAGTGATCGACCGCTGAAGCGCACGGGAGCATCGTAGGGCGTGTGCGCCTTCACCTCTGGTGCTTGGACCGCTTCCCGGTGGGGCGACGCCAGACGAACGACTCCGTGCCGCAGCCGTGCGGTGTTGGCGCCGATCCCTCCGGCTGCGCCGGTCGGGTGACCCACGGTGGGTGGCATCGGTTCGGGCCATCTGCCTGAGCTCACGGACGATGAAACGACTTACTAGACATGAATGAACCGCTGTGATCCGCTATTTCCCATTACATCAAGTTTGAAGCTCTTCTGCCATCCGAAAGGCGTCATCTCGACCTGGCAGGGGATGCTCTCCATGAGTCGATCACGCAGGGCGGCGATGGCCTGATGCGATTCTTCAATCGACGCTAGTGTATGTGATAGATGTGCGAAACCGTTGATTACGATGGACTTGGCATTGGTCTTGCGAAATACTCTGCGTACCGCCTTCGCCGCGTGGCGGACCTTTTTTGAGTCTCCAGGTTCAATCGTGACGAGAAGCAGCAGGCAATGGTCCCAATTGAGTGACGGCAGCGCCGTATTCTCGAGTTCGACGCTGGATTGCGTGGGATACTCCAAAACATATTCGGTGGCCCGGCATTCGAGGCATAGGATCTTCATTCGTGTACGCAGCCTAGATTTGTGGGAGGCGAAAATTGCTGGTTGATGGGTTCGTCGCGGGTGCCGTCATTGGTCCCGGCGCCAACGAACTAGGTCGGTGCGGCGCGAGTTGGCCGGGAGTATTTCGGATCTGGATGCGGATTGAACACGGTCAGGAGGGCGCCGACTACCTTTCGTTAGACGGCGTCGGGAAGGCGACACCGTCTACAAGATCTGGCCCGTTATGATAGCTCTCTGCGCTATCGTCCCGGGCCGCGTTGAGATCACAGGTATCGAAAGGATCGCGTCCTGATGAACAGCGACGCAACGGTCCCGGCCTGCAGTCACTGCGGCGACCAAATCATCCCGAGCCTGGTCTTTGGCAGAGTTGTCTGGGTGACGGCAAGTCCATTCAGCGCTTCTCTATGCCAGCTGAGGGCGATCGCAGGGAGGATGCAAGTGATTCGTGCATTACCACGTCGGCTGATATGCGGTCCAACTGAGCCTGGTCGGGGTCCGTGTCACGGTGACCCGAGGGCGCCGGAGTGTGGTCGTCGCCGGTTCATTCGGTAGCGGTCCGCACCTTGTTCGGGTGAGGACGCATGCGTTCGCTGGGCTGCCGGTGAAGTCAGCGATGAGCAACTAGAATCCGTACATGGATCTCAAAGACGCGTCGCGTATGGTCCTCATGGAATCCACCCCGCACACGGATCTGTGGAACGTCACTCAAGCCGTGTATGACGACTTCTCCGCTGGTCGCGAGGTCCCCTGCGTCGCGCTGACCGGCATGCTCACCGAAGCCAGCCGCAAAGGCGTCCTGCTCAGACTCAAGCAGAGGCACGGCGACGACGCGGTCAACGACATGATCACCGTGCTCGCCCATGAGGCGGACCGACAACGCACCCTCTCCGGGGACCTCCTGCCCTCAAGGCGGCGTTAGGCGCCTGGCCTGACAGGACGGGCCCTCGGTGAGGCGTTTCCGACTCTGGGATGGGGGCCACCGCCGGGCATCGGTGACGGGC
This sequence comes from Actinoallomurus purpureus, assembly GCF_024055795.1. Lineage (GTDB taxonomy): Bacteria > Actinomycetota > Actinomycetes > Streptosporangiales > Streptosporangiaceae > Actinoallomurus > Actinoallomurus purpureus. The sequence continues at coordinate 135,385 of NZ_JAMXMY010000024.1, forward strand.
GTGCCGCGTGGGCGGCACACCGGTCGATCACTCCGGACTGTCGCCGGCCGGCGGGGGCCCAGTCGGGCACGGAGCGCCGTCTCTACCACGGGACCGGTGTTCCGTCCCAGGAGAAGAACTCTCCGGAGGGGCCGTCGTCCGGTAGCAGCGCCAGTCGGACCGCGCCCGCCGCGGCCTCGGCCGGGTCGCCGCCGCTGGCAGCGGCCGTGGCGTTGAGGTCGGTCCGGCGCAGGCCGGGTGCGAGCGTGTTGACCTTTATGCCGTCATCGGCCAGGGCGTGGGCGTAGTACACGGTCAGCGCGTTCAGCGCCGCCTTGGACGACCGGTAGGCGGCGTAGGTGCCCCGATGCGGGAACTGCGACCCGGTGCCCCAGGTCAGCGATCCGGTACCGCTGGACACGTTCACGATCCGGGGGTGGGCGGACCGTCGCAGCGCCGGCAGGAAGGCGTTGGTCACCGCGACCACCCCGAAGACGTTCGTCTCGTAGATGCGGCGGAAGGTATCGATGTCCTCGTGGTCCGGTGTCTTGGCGTCGCCCGAGATGCCGGCATTGTTGACCAGGATGTCCAGCGCGTCGACCTGACGCGCGGCGTCCGCGATGCTCGCGGCGTCGGTCACGTCCAAGACGAGCGGCCGGGCGTCGCCGCCTATCTCCTCGACGGCGCGTTCTCCGCGCGCTGCGTCGCGCGAGCCGACGTAAACGGTGAGGCCCGCGTCCGCGAGCTGACGCGCGATCTCCTTGCCGATGCCCTTGTTGGCGCCGGTGACCAGCGCGATCGAGTTGTCCATGCGATCGAGGGTGCCTGGCGGCATTGCGGCCGATCCAGGGACAATCGATACCAGGAGAAGGGGACCAGGGAGGTACGCGATGGCCAGACGGGAACTGGCCCGTTTCCTGCGTGACCGGCGGGAAGGGCTGCACCCGGAGAACATCGGCCTGCCCGCGGGGCCCCGCCGCCGTACGCCGGGGCTGCGTCGTGAGGAGGTCGCCGACCTGGCCCGCATGTCGGTCGACTATTACGTCCGGTTGGAGCAGGCGCGTGGGCCGCGCCCGTCACCGCGGATCCTGGAGTCCCTGGCGGATGCGCTCCGGCTCGCGCCCGCCGAGCGAACGCACTTGTTCCGGCTGGCGGGCGTGGCCCCGGAGCCGCCCGCCGGACCGCCGCGGGAGGTCCGCCCGTACGTGGCGGGACTGCTGCACCGCATCCCGGAGACGGCGGTGGTCGTCACCGCGGCCACGTACGACGTGATCGCCTGGAACCCGCTCGCCGAAGCGCTGCTCGGTGACCTTCGCGCCCAGCCCAACCTTGCCCGGCGGCGTTTCCTGTTCCGCGATCAGGTGCTGACCACGGGCCATGAGGAGTTCGGGGAGTTCGCCGTGGCGCGGTTGCGGGCCGCCGCCGACCGGTATCCCCGTGATGCGGCCCTCGCCGCCCTGCTGGCCGAACTCAGCGCGGGCAGCGTGGAGTTCAACGAGATCTGGGCCACCAACCCGGTCCGCGCACCCGGCCACCGGACGAAGACCATGGTGCACCCCGAACTCGGCCGGCTGCGCATAAACTGCGACGTCCTCACGGTTCCGGACGACGACCAGCAGGTCGTGTTCATGACCGCCGACCGGGACACGCCGACCGCCCGCGCCCTGCGCCACCTGGCCGCCCAGGTCGCGGCGACGTTGTCGGTCAAGGCGTCGGCGGGCTGACCTCCCAGTCGGCTGTCCAAGAAGGGGATGCGTGTCAGGAACTGGGCCGGGGGCGTGCGTTGCGTAGTCGGATTCCGCTGAATTCCAGCGTGCTTTCGATGACTGCGTCCCAGAACTCCCAGAGGTTCTCGAGGACCCGGAGTTGTATGCCTGCGGCCTCGTGCAACTGCAGCAGGTCGCCCACCGGCTCGGGCGGCCCGAGCGGTTCGACCGGCTCAGTCGAGACGACCGCGTACGGTGTCGGTTCCCCGATCGGCCGGAACGATGAGGCGGGCAGTCGGTACGCGAACAGCCGTACGTCGAGCAGCCGGGTCACCCAGCCGTATTCGATCGCATGGACACGAGTGCCGCCGCCAGGGCCGATGATCCGCTCGCGGTCGGCGTCCGAGGTGCCGGGGCCGACCCATGTCATCGCCCGTGGGCAGTCGCGGGGGAACCAGTAGTCAGGGGCACGCGCGCCTTCATAGCGTCGATTCGAAGGCGGCGCCCGCTATCGGCGACGTACAGAATGCTCGGTAATCGTCGCGGCAGGTCAGGACGACCCTCGTGTACGGCCGCCAAATCGGCCTCTTTGCCGAGCAACCCGCCCACCAGCGCCAATGGCAGGTCGCCACGGTGTGACCCGGCCGGCCGCCTCCGTGCGCGTTGACAGCGTCGGTGGATCCGAACCCGGTCCGGAGAGCGCGAATCGTGGGCGAGGACGCGCGGCGTCACGACCAGAGGCCGTAGCCACAGATGCTGTCGCTGCCGGAGTATGGCGGTCATGGCGTGGTATTCGACGGTATTGCCGCTGGCCGGCGTGGCCCTTGGGTCGGCCGGCGCTCTGGTCGGCCAGTACCTCACGACCCGAGTCGATGTGCGCCGGGAGCGGCACGAGCAGTTGGCGGTGGAGCGGGCCGAGCGCAAGGAGGCGATCCTGAGTTTCCTGTCCGCCGCGCAGAGCGCGGAGCAGCTACTGGATCGCCGAGAACACCCTGCCTCGGGGCAGGACGACGGTGAGGTGTGGGATCAACTCCATGCCCTGTGGCTCACCAAGAAGGCATGTGAACTCGTGTGCTCGGCCGATGCCGCCCAGGCCGCCCACGACTACACGATCGCCCTACAAAGTCTGCTTCGCTCCGGGTCTCCCATGGAAGGGACGACGAGTAAGCGGGAGCTACGGCACGCGTTCATGGAAGCGGCCAGGGGAGAACTGGGCGTCGATGGTGGGCCTCTTCGGCGCGGCCCACGGCCACCGTCCACGGATCCGCATCGTTGAGGGGGCACCGCCCCTTTCCGTACGTTCCGGAACGGTGATGCTCCTTTTCTAGGCGGGCAGCGGTCTGGCCGACCCCACCAGGGGGATCAACGGGTGGGCTCGCCGGTCGGGCACCAGACGGCCAGCTCGCAGCCTCCCGGTTCGCGGAAGTGAAAGCGCCGGCCGCCGGGGAAGTCGAACGGCTCGACGGTGACGACTCCGCCGGCGGCCTCGATGGCCTGTCGCGCGGCTTCGAGATCGTCGGCGTGGATGGCCACCAAGGGCGCGGTCGGCTTCTCGCCCGAATCCGCCTGGAAGCCGAGGCCGACCCCTCCGCCGTGCACATCGACATAGTCGGGGCCGTACGAGGTGGTCGTCCAGCCGAACGCCTCCTCGAAGAATCGGCCGGACCCGGAAGCGGAGCCGGAGGGGAACTCGACGAAGTCGACCGTGTACATGCGCGGGACCATACGCGTCGCCACCGACAATGCGCCTCAGCGCGGTGGCCAGGGCCAGGACCCGCCCTGGATGATCGCCCGCGTCAGCTCCTCCGGGTCGAGCGCCTCGACCAGCCGCCACCCGGCCGGGGGCGGGAGCAATGCCCACCACGAGCCGGTGTACCGGCCGTACCAGAACACCACCCCCGGGAACCGCCTCCGCAGAATCGCGACGGCGTCCGCGTTCACGGACTCGTGCCCGGCCGATCGTCCCGCTTGTTCAGGTACGCCGCGATCCGGGTGGCAGCACCCGCCGGGTCGTCGACCGGGTGATGGTCCTGATCGTCGCGGCGCCACACGTACGACGCGCAGGATGCGTCGACCTCGATCCACACTTTCCGTCCGGTGAGCCCGCGACGCACCGACAGGGCGGGACGCGCGTCGCTCATGCCGACGCTGAGGCCGAGTTTCGCGAGCTCTCGGCATAGTTCGACCAGAATGGTGAGCTCTCCGGCTTTCTTCCGTTGCTTTTCCACGACTCAAAGGTCGAGCCGGAGAGACCGAACGTCCTATCACCCGGCGTTATCCCATGCCGGGATATAAGCTCCGCGGTAACCGGCATATCGCGGACCAAGGTGGTGGATCTTGAAGGCGATGACGATCCCTCCATCGCTGTGGAATCGAGCCGACGTCACCGCTGCCGTAAGTCGTCGCGATATCGGGCAATTGTTCCGTCTCGTAAGGCAATATGCGGGGGCAAGTCAGACGCAACTCGCGATCGCGTGCGGTATGACCCAGGGCAAGATCAGCGAATACATGAAGCAGGGCGGTCGGCAGGTGCTGGCCCTGGAGGTGTTCGAGCGCATCGCCGACGGCCTGGGCATGCCGGACGACGCGCGCATGACCCTCGGCCTCGCCCCGCGATCCTTCGCCCAGAGCCGGGATTCCTCCGGGTGGTTGGCTGATCCGTCACTTTTGGGTTCACTTGGGGGGAGTCCGTACGCGAGCGACGAGGATGGTGAGTCCGTGCAGAGGCGTACATTTCACCGTCTTGCGACGGCAGGTCTGTTCGAAGCCGTTCTCGGTGACGCGACGCCCGGTAACGCACCACTGGGCGGTGTCGATGCCTTCGCCGCCGTCCTGGCCGGCACTCCCGATGTCCTCGGTGGCCTTCCCGACCCGGCTCGCACGGACCTGAGCGTCCTCCGCGCTTCCGTCGCCTCGGCGAAGCGCGCGTACCAGGGATGTAGCTACTCGACCGTCACCGAGAGCCTCCCCGGCCTCCTCGCCGCTGTTCGGACGGCGTGTGACGTCTTAACCGGTGACGACCGTCTCCGGGCTCATGCATTGTCCGCCGAAGCGCACTACCTGGCGGCCAGCATTCTCCTTAAACTCGACAGCGAAGGGCTCGCCTGGCTAGCGGCCGACCGCAGCATGCAGTGTGCCCGCCGCAGCGAAGATCCCCTCACGGTGGCGGCGAGCGCACGAAACCTCACGCGTGTGCTGATGCGTGGTGGTCACTTCGGTGCGGCCAGTGCGGTGGCCGGTGCCTTCGCCGCTCGACTCGACCGGGACATCGGTAAGCACACGCCCGACTCGTTGTCGGTGTACGGAGCGCTGCTGCTCTGCGGCGCGGTAGCGGCTGGACGCCGCAACGACCGCGCCACTGTGGCGACGATGCTGAATGAGGCGGACGACGCCGCGCGCCGCCTCGGGGGAGATCACAACCATCGGTGGACCGCCTTCGGGCCGACCAATGTCCGGCTCCATCGCGTCAGCATTTCCGCGTGCCTCGGTGACGCGGGACAGGCGGTCGTGCAGGCCCGTTGCGTCGATCTCGACCGTGTCCCCATCACCGAGCGCAAGGCGGTGTTGCTGGTCGACACGTCTCGTGCTCTGCTGCAGTGGGGGAAGCATGAGAAGGCGTACGAGATCATGCGGGCCGCCGAGCGGCTCGCGCCGGAAGAGGTATCGGCGCGGCCCGCCGTACACCGTCTTCTCCGTGACCTCCACGCCGCGTCGCCGCCGACCGTCAGGAGGCGGGTGGGCGAGTTCGCCACGCAGATGGGAGTACGTCTGTGACCGAGGAGCGGCAGGCCCGGGTCCTCTCCATCGTCGTGTGCGGGGCCGGACCCGCCGGTGAGGTCGGCCGGCTGGTCGACCTGGCCCATGAGCGGGGCTGGGAGGTCCAGGTCATCGCGACACCGGCGGCGCTGGACTTCATCGACGCGGCCGAACTCGAGGCGCGGACGGGGCGGCCGGTCCGCAGCCGGTACCGGAAGCCGGGGGAGCCACGATCGGCCAAGGCCGACGCCGTCATCGTCGCCCCCGCCACATACAACACGATCAACAAGCTGGCGGCCGGGATCAGCGACACGTACGCTCTCGGCGTTCTGGCCGAAGCTCCGGGTCTCGGAGTGCCCGTCGTCGTGCTGCCCTTCGTGAATACCGCGCTGGCGGGACGTCGGGCGTTCCGCCGAAGCGTCGACGAGCTGCGGGCCGAAGGGATCCGCGTCCTGTTGGGGCCCGGATGGTTCGAGCCACACCCTCCCGGCACGGGCGGCGAGCGCATCGATCGTTTTCCCTGGCGGTCGGCGCTGCTGGCGGCCGAGGAGATGCTCGCCGGCGCGGCGGTCTGACTGCGACCAATGCCGGGCGGGCCGCCGTCCGAGCCACCGGCGCAGAACTAACCGGGCAGCTCCGCGGCGATCTGCGGGGTGAGCAGGTCCCGTATCTCGGTGTACGGCAAGGTGATCGCGTAGTAGGGGCATTCGCTGCCCGCGTGCGACCAGCTGAGGACCATTCCACCGGCCGTGAAGAACGGCGAGATACGCGGCGGCTGGGGCCGCGTCCCCGGTAGTTGAGGTGTGGTCTGGAAGAAGTCCCCGTGAAGCAGAGGTGAGCGGACGCACACGGTATGCAGGTCGGGCTGGGTCACGTGCGCGGACACCCGGTTCAGCAGCGTCGCGAGCCCGTCCCGGCGGAGCGTCTCGGGCCGGAACACGTCGGCGGCGGTCAACGCCTTCCCGGTGCGCAGGTCGACGTTGACGTTGATCCGGGGGAGTTGGTAGTCGAGGGGGGAGCAGTACACCGCCGGCAGCGCGTACTGGACCGATGCCAGACGCGGCCCATTGATCCCGATCTGGGGTTGTGAGCGCAGGATAGTCGGTTTCGTGCAGGGCGGATTGGCCTGCGCGTCCTGCTTCTGCATGAGGACTATGCCCCAGTCGAGCGGGGCGAACAGCGCCTGATCGATCTTGCGCTGAACGGCGGCGTTCCGGACGCCGTTCACGTGGGCGTAGCGCGCCTCTCGCAGGTCGAGGCCGGCGATGGACTGGTTGTAGGAGGCCAGCTCGATCCGTGCGGCGACAGGTTTCGGTTTCTTCGGCTTGTGCTGGGTCAGGACGATGGCGGCGGTCGTCGCCGAGCCCGCCACGACGACGCCGGTGGCGATGGCGCCCAGTTTCACCCCGGCGTTGCTCCCCAAGATCTTGGTGAGCGCACCCTTCCCCGTCGCCGCGCCGGCCTTGCCCGCCGCGGCACCGGCTCCGTGGCCCGCAGCGGCCCCGGCCGCGTGGCCGGCCGCACCGGGGGCCGTACCCGCCGCCAGAGCCGCGAACGGGAACAGCGCGGCGAGCCCGGCCGCGGCCTCGGCCAGCCGCCTCCAGCCGTTGGACTCCCACTGGGTCCCGTACTCGGCGGCGGCCGCGATCTCCAACTCCTCGGCGAACTCCAGCGCGCCCGGTGGCCGACCCGCCGGGTGTTTGGCCAGGCCGCGGTAGATCAGTGCCCGGACCGATGGTGGCGCCTGACCGGCGGGGATCTCGCCGCTCGTGTGCTGTGCGCGGTAGGCCTCGGTCGTGTCGCCCGGGTACGGCTTGCGACCCGTCACGCATTCGAAGAACACGCAGGTGGCGGCGTACACGTCGGTGGAGGGCGAGGCGGGTTCCCCGGCCCACTGCTCCGGTGCCATGTACGCCGGGGTGCCGACGATCTGACCCGCCACGCCGGAGCGCAGTGCGATGCCGAAGTCGATCAGCTTGCTCTGGCCGTCACTCTCGACCATGACGTTGGCGGGCTTGTAGTCACGGTGGACGACGCCCACGTCGTGCGCGGCCCCCAGGCCGAGCAGTGATCCCTTCAGCACCGCCAGCGCGGCCTCCGGCTCCAGCGTGCCGCGCTCGCTGAGCAGCGCCCTGAGCGACACCCCGTCGATCGCCTCCATGACGATCGCCGCACCCTGCGGTTCCTCGACGTACTCGAAGAGGCGCACCACGTACGGGTCGTCGAGACCGCGCAGGATCTGCGCTTCCGCCCGGAACTCCGCGCGGAAGCGTTCGTCCGGGGCGGTGAGGTACTTGACGGCGACATGGGTGCCCGAAGCCTCGTGCCGTGCGAGCACGACGCGGCCGAAACCTCCCCGTCCCAGCTCCCGGAGGGTGGTGTATCCGTGAAGTGACCATTCGTCCACGGATTGATGATGTTCGACTCGACGTCGCGCCGTGCGGAAATCGAGAAATCCGGGGTGCCGCGAGCCGTGCTCCCGCAGGGAACAGTCCGAGTTCTTGTGCCTTCGGGCTGATCTCCGGGACGGGCGGCCGCGACGGCCGCGGATGTCCGTCGAAAGTCGTGCAACCTTCTCTGCGGCTCATGCGTACTCAAGGGCCACAGAACACCTGCGGGAGGAGACAGAGTTCTTGTGCGCTGACCGTCCCTCGGCCTGGAGAACCTCCGCGCTCGTATGGCCGACCCGATGTCGATCTCTACTCCTCCCCACTCGCTGACCCAAGGAGACAGCACTGTGCGCTTGATGAAGCTGACCACGTTCGCGGCGGTCGCCGGTGCGCTCGCGACGCCGCTGGCCCTGGCCGCGCCCGCCTCCGCGACGACCGGCACCGGCTCGGCCTATGGCGTCACCGCCCAGGGGCTGGTCGCCATCCCCCAGACGCCGGCCGTCACCGCCACCGCCGACAAGAGCCTGATCCACCTGCCGGCCAACCCCCTCATCGACGTCAAGATCCTGCACGTCACCGCCAAACCCGCCTACGCCCGCGCCAGCGTCACCGACCTGAGCGTCGCCAAGGCCGCCCTCACCGCCCACCTCGTCACCGCCACCTGCAAGAACGGCAACGGCGTCTCCCACCTGGCCGACGCCCAGATCGCCGGCCACCGCCTCGCCGTCGACGCCGCGCCCAACAGCGCGATCAGCGTCCCCGTCCAAGGCCTGGGCGCCGTCGCCGTCACCCTCAACAAACAGGTCAACAACCCCGACGGCAGCCTCACCGTCACCGCCATCGAAGTCCGCCTCGCAAACGCCCAGACCATCAGCATCTCCTCGGCCACCTGCAACGCAGCCGACACGCCCACCCAGCCCCCGGGCCCGACCCCGCCGCCCGGCCAGCCCACCGGTAAGCCGATCCCGTCACCGACCGGCCCGACCACACCCCCCAGCCAGGCGCCCAAGCCCACCCCCGTGCCCAGCAACCTGCCCGTCACCGGCTGAGCCCGGCGACAGTCCGGCCTCGTGAGGGGACCAGTGCACGGGTCCTCTCGCGGGGCGGGAACGGTCCTCGGCCTACGCCGGCGATTCGCGATCGCGGCCGGCGTGCGGCCCGGAACGCCAGGGACCTCCTCGTCCTCATGGATGACGACGAGGAGGTCCATGTTTTGAACTAAGTGCAATGCACTGGTGGTGTGGCCTATCGTGAGGGCATGCCGCGCGACACTCTCACCCGGGAACAGATCGTCCAGACCGCCATCCAGCTGCTCGACGAAGAGGGCTTGGACGGGCTCAACATGCGCGGCCTGGGCAAGCGGCTCGGCGCCGTCGCGACCGCGGTCTACTGGCACGTCAAGAACAAGGACGACCTCATCGTGCTCGCCGCCGACCAGGTCTGGGGCGAGATCGAGCTGCCCGACCTGGCCACGGTCGACTGGCGGAGCGCGGCCACGCGGATGGCGACCGGCCTGCATGCGATGTTCAGCAGGCACCCCTGGCTCGTCCAGGCGTTCGGCTCGTACCTGTTCTACGGAGAGGGCAAGGCCCGCTACGACGAGCACTGTCTCGCCGTCTACGAGGCGGGCGGCTTCGACGACGCGGCGGCCGACCGGGCCGCGGCCACCGTCTTCACCTTCGTGCTCGGCAACGTGCTCGGCACTTCCGCCATGGTCTCGCTGACCAGGCGGCTGAGCCGCAACGGAAAGAACGCCGAGGAGGCCATCGCCGACACCATGACCAAGGCGACCGAGGTCGCCATGCGGTTCCCGCGCCTGCGCGCCCGCCTGGACGCCCCGATCGCCACCGAGTACGCCGGGGCGCCGGAACAGACCTTCGAGTACGGCCTCCGGGTCCTTCTCGACGGCCTGGAGGCCGAACGCGCCGCCAGCGCGACACCGGCCGCTGAGCGGGTCTGACGGAACACGCACCGTCACCGGCGATCCGGTCCTAAGTTGGGTCGATGATTGCTTCGTACTTCGCGTTTCCGCAGGCCGGCGTTGATGATCGTGACCCCCACCCAAAGAGGAGCGAGTAAGCGCGTGCGTCGGGGTGGTCAGTCGGCGGGGATCGCGTAGCCCGGGATGGACGGCCAGCGGACGGTCATGACGACCGACTCCTCCTCCGCGTACCAGGAGTGGTCGACGCCGTGGCCCCACACGATGTAGTCGCCCTGCTCGGTCAGGACCACGTCCAGGCCGGGAAGCTCCACGTGGAACCGGCCGCTGATCAGGACGAGCAGGGCGGTGCGCTTCTCCTCGGTCGCCCACCGCGCGCGCCGGTCGCCGCGCGGGTGCACACCCCACTTGATCTCGACGTCGTCGCTGTGACGGATGTCGCCGACCGGCTTGAAATGGCCGAGGAGCCAGCCCAGGTCACCGGCAGCGTCCACGGCGGCGTTCCCCACGTACACGTTCTCCACCACGAGGCGCGACGGTAGCAGCGTGCCGGGTCGCCCCCGACAGGCCCCTCAGAGGTCGACGCTCGTCGCCGCGGGAGCGGGGCACTGGCGCAGGCCGGACACGGTCAGGAGCGTCCCGGTCCCCTGCGGCGCATCAACACGCCCTTCTCAGGGGTGTCGAAGTCCCAGGCCACCGGCTCCCACCCGCGGGTCTCCAGCGTCTCGACGCATTCGAGCAGAAGCGGCAGGGTCCCGCGCAGAGGTCCACGCGCCATGCCGCGGGCGGGCACGACGACGAAGACGTACCGATGCGGGCAGTCGTCGAGCAGGGTGGGGTCGTTGGCGAGGTCCTCGCCCACGATGTACCGCTGCTCGAGCAGCCGGCGCTGCTGCTGCTCGAGCAGTCGGCGCTGCTTCTCCGAGTACACGATGGGCCTCCTGGAAGGGGACGCGGTCGGGGCGCGATGGTCACCCCGACGCGGAGGGGTCACCGGTGCTCGCGGCGATCAGGTCGGCGCGCAGGTTCTGTGCCGCCTCGGCGGGATCCTTCTGGTCGAGGGCGGTGAATGCGGCGGCCGCGCGCTCCACGGCGGCGACGGCCTCGTCGAACCGCTCCAGGGCGCCGAGGATCCGTGCCTCGTCGAAGTCGATGAGAGCCGTCTCCCAGGTCAGGGCGGCCGGTTCGTCGCCGGGCAGGGCGGCCAGCCCGGCCCGCGCGGAGGCCATGACCGCCAGGCCATCCTCGGCCCTGCCGCTCCACATCACGCACAGAGCCTGGCGTCGTCGTGCCTGGAGGGTCCCATACGGATCGCCGGCCGCCAGGGAGGCCTCGGCGGCGGCGGCGAAGCGTTCGGCGGCGGTCGCGTCCTTGTCGAGGTCGCTGAGCAGGTCGCCGGCCTGAAGGAGGAGGCGTGCGGCCATGGCCGGCTGCTCGGCGCGTTCCTCCTCGGCGAGGCGGGTGAAGGCCTCGGCGGCGGCATCGACCTCGCCGAGTTCACGCTGGGCGTTGGCGAGCAGGTAGCGGGTCCGGCGCAGGGCGTCGGTGTCGCCGTGCGCCTCGAACACCGGCAGCGCCTCCTCGGCGGTCTCGGCCGCCTCGAGGTGCCGGCCGGTCTCGAGGTAGGCGACGCACAGGTCCTGACGCGCGTAGGCGGCCTGGTAGTGGGAGCCCTCGGCGGTGAAGCCCGCGACCGCCTCGATCAGATCCTCGGCGGCCTGGCCGGCGTCCCCGCGGGCCAGCAGGCGCTCCCCTCGGACGGCGTACGCGGCGGAGCGCAGCGCCGGCATGTCGGCCGGAGCGTTGGTGACGGCCTCGGTCAGCAGCCCGTCCGCCTCGGCGTGCTCCTCCTCCGTCTCGCTCGCGGCCAGCCGCCGGCCGAGCAGGAGGGCCGCCTCGGCGAGGGCCGCGCGCTGACCGCTCCGCCGGTACCCGCCGACGGCGCGCCGGAGCGCGGCGGTGACCTCCGCGTCACGCCCGGCGGATGCCAGGACGCGGACGCGGGTCATCTCCAGGTCGGCGAGCTCGTCGGGATCCTCCGGCGGCGACGCGCCGTCGAGCAGGGCGAGCGCCTCGTCGGTGCGGCCGACCTCGCCGTACGCCGCGGCCAGCCGCCCCCGGGCCGCCAGCCGCCGCCGGGGCTTCGCCTCGTGCGTGTCGAGCCACGCGAAGGCGGCCTCCAGCAGGGGCAGGCCCGCGTCCGCCTGGCCGATCTGGCAGAGCACCGCGGCGAACCTGCTGGTCGCCGCCTGGGCGCACTCCTCGTCACCGCCCCGCGCGTACAGCTCGGCGGACCGCCGCCAGACGTCCGTCGCGCCCTGCGGGTCTCCCGCGAGGAGGCGTTCGAGGCCTTCGCCGTCGACCCGCCGGCCCTGCTGGACGAGGGACAGTTCGCCCCCGATCGCGTCGACGCGCCGCCAGGCGGCGAGTGCCGCGGCGGACTCGCGTCGCCTCCAGTGCTCTTCGGCCAGGTCGAGTAGCCGGTCGACGTCGTCAACGGCCGCGAGATCGGCCTGGGGGGCCGGGGCGGGCGGCGGCGCCGGGGTGCGACGCGCGTACGGGGTGAGCGGTAGGTGGTCGACGAGCGGTTCCGCGTCGAGCACCTCCCGGATGAGCCGGCCCTGCTCGGGCGTGCCGTTGCGGGCGTCGAACCGGGCGGCGACGTCGAGGGCGTGCCGGGTGAGGTCCGCGTGCAGTTCGGCGGCGGGGACCTCGGCGGCGGCCCGGTCGCCGTGCGCGGGCCGGCGTACGGACACGTCCCCGTGGCCGATCTCCGTCAGCCGCCGCAGCAGGAGCGCGGCCGTGGCGGCGAACCGCATGCCCTCGTGCGGGGTCGGCGCGCGGTCGAGCCAGCCGAGGTGGCGTTCCAGCAGTTCGAGGCCGCGGGCCTCGTTGCCGGTGCGCGCGCAGAACTCCAGGTGTACGGCGATCCCCCACAGCTCGGCCAGCCGGTCGCGCTGGGCCCGGTAGGCGCGGCGGTGCGCGTCCGCCGCCGCCTCGAGGCGGCCGGTGCGGACGAATACGGGGAGCAGTTCGGTGAGGATCGTCTGGGGCTGTTCGTCGCAGCCGAGCTCGCCCCGCAGCAGCGGCTCGGCGAGCGCCACGGCGTCCTCGTCCCGGCCGCGCGCGGCCAGGTAGGCGACCTTCATGCTGGGGTCGCAGCCCTCGCAGTCCGACAGCCGCGTGCGAGGGGCCGCGTGCCACCGGGTGTACCACTCCTCGGCGGCCTCCGCCCCGTGCACGTGCTGGGTGACCACCGTGCGGCACATGTGCACCGGCTGCAGCCCCCCGTCGGCGAGCCGGTAGCGGCGCTCCATGTCGTCCAGGACCGCCAGTGTGCGGTCCAAGGGGATCTCGGGGAACTTCGTCAGCCCGGTGACGGTCGACTTGAACCCCCAGTACAGGAGGTGCTCCTCGCCGAGGTCGGGGTTCCGGTCGAAGTCGCTGAGGCAGCGTACGAAGACGGCGAACGCCTTGGCGCGCTCGCCGCTCTGGACGTACTCCGTGCGCAGGTGGTTGCGGAGCCGGTACGCCAGGCGTTCGTCGGCGGCGGCCTCGGCCTGCCGCAGCGCCTCCTCGACCATGATGGTCCGCGCCTGGCCGTACGGCAGCTCGCCGGCGCGGCTCATCAGCTCATAGGCCTGCTCGACGGTCACTCGTCCTCCTTCGTCGGAGGAGTGACCGAGGTGCTGTGCTTATCGGTTCTCTCGCTTCGCTCGGTCACTTGTCCTCCTTCGTCGGAGGAGTGACCGAGGTGCTGTGCTTATCGGTTCTCTCGCTTCGCTCGGTCACTTGTCCTCCTTCGTCGGAGGAGTGACCGAGGTGCTGTGCGGGGTGACCGAGGCAGTCACTTGTCCTCCGGGGCGGGGTCGTGGACGGCCCAGTCGAGCAGGCCGAGGAAGGACCGGTTGAGCACGGCGGTGTCGGCGGCCCGCAGGGGGTGGTGGCCGAGCAGGAGCGCCTGGCCGTACAGGGCCTGGACCGCGAGCTCGATGAGGCCGGTCTCGGTCAGTGCGGTGATGCGACGGGCCAGCGGGTTGCGGTGGTTGAGGACCAGCTGCGGGCGGTCGCTCACGGACGCCGTGCCCTCCAGCGCGCCGAGTACGTCGGACCACAGGGCGTCGGCGGACTCGCGTGCCTCGCGCAGCTCGGCCTGGTGACGGGCGGCCCGGCTGGTCATGTACAGGGCGGGCAGCGACGCCGGGTCGAAGTCGCGGACGACGACCTCGCAGCCGAGCGAGTCGACCGCCCGCTGCGCGACGGCCAGGAAAGGGCGCAGCGCCAGCTCGGTCTCCGGGTCGATCACACCGAAGTGAGAGGTCAGCTCCGAGGCGTCCAGCGGCGGCAGGACCGCGTCGGGGTCGATGGCCGGCAGCCGTTCGATGATCTCTGTGTCATAGACGTAGCCGCCGTTGACCAGCGCGACGCCCTGCGCACCGGAGACGGCCGCCAGGCGCCGGAACTCGTCCAGGTCCGCGGTGTAGCGGCCACCCTGGTGCCGGGTGCGGAACTCCGCCAGGGTCATCGGACCGGCGGACGTCTCGAACTCCAGCCACCGGTCGACGATCCGCAGCATGTCGTCGTCGCGCAGGGCCATCGCCTTGACGCCCAGGTGGTGCAGGCGCAGGAAGGCGCGCAGCCGGGCCGGGTCGGTCTCCGACAGCCGCATGAGCCACTGCCGGACCTGCCGGCCGAGCGCGTCGCGGGTGGCGTCGAGCAGCTCGTCCTCGTACAGCGCCTCGCGTCCGGCCGTCGGGCGCAGCTCGCCGGCGTCCACGACGCAGCGTACGAAGAACGCCCAGTCGGGGAGCAGCCCTTCGACGCCCTCGGCCAGCAGCATCCGCTTCAGGTACACGCGGTGCGCGCCCCGCGCGGTCGGGGCGACCGGCTGCGGGAGGACGAACGCGACGCCGGTCAGCCCGGCCTCGGGGACGTCCAGGTCGATCACGTCGAACGGCGCGAACCCGAACTGCCGGCGGCAGTACTCGTCGAGCGCCGCGCGGCGGCGGCCCGGATCGGGGTATGCCGCCCGCCAGGGCAGGCCGTCACCGGTGATCCGCCGCCCGTCGACCGTCAGATCGACGGGCAGCAGCTCGCCGTACGTCTCGGCCAGTTCGGTGACGGTCGCGGGGGTGAGCCAGTCGCTCGCCCCGCGCCGGGGCCGCAGGCTCACGGTGGTGCCCGGCTCGTCGCGCGTGCCGGGTTCGACGCGGTAGCGGCCGTCGGCGAAGCCGGTCCACCGCACGGCGTCTCCTCCACGGGCGGAGCGGGTGACGACGGTGATCTCGTCGGCGACGAGGAACGCCGACAGCAGGCCGATGCCGAACTGGCCGAGGAAGTCGTGGCGGGCGAGCCCGAGCTCGTCGCGCTTCGAGGAGCGGCCGATGGTCGCCAGCAGCTCGTGGACCTCGGCCTCGGTCAGGCCGATCCCGCTGTCGTGCACCCGGAGCTCGTCTCCGGTCTCGATCCGGATCCGCCCCGGCCCGTCGCCGCGCGCGGTGATGGCGTCGACGCCGTTCTGCAGGAGCTCCCGCAGGTACACGCGGGGGCTGGAGTAGAGGTGTCTGCTCAACAGATCGACGACGCCGCGCAGATCGACTTGGAATGCCTGGTCCACCCCGTTGACCTCTCATCGGTCGGCATTGCTGCTGATCACCCTAACGGCGACCTATCCGACACGCGTTCCAATATCCCGAGAAGGGCGTAGGGGAGGGTGTCAGTCGACGAGGGGCGGGTAGGGGAAGCCTGGCCCTTCAGGGGCGTCCCGGGGGGAGGGGACGGACGATGGGAGAGCCGTACGAGGGCGAGGACCGGCAGCGGGGTAGCGCCGACGATTCCAGCGAGGCGGACGCCGCTCGGCGCCCGGCCGGCGTGACCACCGCCACCGACGAAGAAGAGGACCCGGACAGCGGTCCCAGCACCGGACCGGCCCATCCGGAGGACTTCAGCCCGGACGACTTCGAGTGAACGACGGCCCTGGCCGATCGAACCGGCGGACACGCCGGACCGACCCTACGGCCGCAACGGCACCGTACGGGAAACGGCGGGCTGCGTCGGTACGGATCGCAGTCGGCGGGCGGTGAGCGGCGGGTGGGTCCAGCCGCTCTCTGCTGTGAAACCCGATCGGCCAGTCGGCCCGTGATCTCCGCTGACCCGTGAGGCCCGCTCTTGTCTGCGGCTCGGCTCGCCACCCTCTGCCTGCCGTCATTCCCCGCAGACCGCAGGCGATGCGCGTAGCAGGGGTTCGCTCTGTCGGCAATAGGACTGCCGTATCAGTTTAATCGGGACCCGAGGCTCATTTTCCGCGCCTATCTCGGGTGTTATTTTCTGCGGAACATCCCCCGCCGAAAGCGAAGGGTCCCGCCTTGAGTTTCAAGAATGTTACGGCAGGTGCGGCGGCCGTGGGCGCCTCCATGATCGGTGTCCTGCTCGTGTCCGCCCCGGCGCAGGCCAGCACGTATCCGCCGCTCGGAATGAAGACCCTGAGCCGGCCGTACTCGAAGAGCTTCTGCCATAATTCCAAGGAATTGAAGCGGGGGATCACCGAGAAGCTTTCGGGGACGGTCCGGTACAAGCGGAACGCGTACAAGTTCAACCGAGGGATCCGCGTTCGCTTCTATGACCCGACGCTCGTGAATCCCACGATCACCGTCACGACCACGAACAAGTGCGGAAAGGGCGCCAAGGCGGCCAAGGTCGACCACGCCGACCTCACCCAGAAGTGGTACGACTGGAAGTGTCAGACCACGGTGGCGGTGTTCGTCGGCTACCCCTGGGCTGTCGGGGTCAGCGGCACCTACAAGTGCGGTAAGACGAAGGCCGCGGACCGGAACACCGGCCCTTACGGCAAGGGCTCCCACTACACGCAGTACAACTCCGGTGCGCCCGTGCGCTGGTCCTGGGGCAGTGATGGCAAGGGCATCACGAAGGGCGGCAAGATCTGCCTGCACGCCGACGCCGCCGCGACCGTGTACATCCGCAACAGGTCCGACATGGCCAGCCAGGCGCTCGATGTCTGCGTGACGGCGTCGTGGGGCTCGAAGTGATTCACCGCGTCATCGTCGCCGCGACCGCGGTCGCCGTGGGCGCGCTCATCGCGCCCACGCCCGCGCTGGCCTCGGCCTATCCGCCGCTCGGCAAGAAGACCTTGAGTCACTCCTACTCCACCGGCTACTGCTTCACCTCCAAGCAGCTGAAGAGGTCGTTCGTCGTGCGGCTGTCGGGGCGCGTGCAGTACCAGCGGAACGCATACAAGTTCAACAAGGGGATCCGGGTGCGGTTCCACGACCCGACCCTGATCAATCCGAAGATCGACGTGAAGGTCGCCACCAAGTGCGACAAGGGCGCCAAGAAGGCCACGGTCAGCCGGACCAGGCTCGACCAGCGCTGGTACGACTGGAAGTGCAACCGGAAGGTCGGCATCACGATCGGCGTCGACCACGAGGGCAAGTGGGGCGTCAGCGTCAACACGACCAAACGCTGCGGAAGCACCACGGCCGCCGACCGGGCGACGCGCTACGGCCGGGGGTCGCACTACGAGCAGTTCAACAGCGGCGCCCCGGTCAAGTGGCACTGGGGCAGCGACGGGAAGGGGATCGACAAGGGCGGGAAGATCTGCCTGAACGCCGACGCCGGAATCACGGCGTACGTCGGCAACACGTCCGACACGGCGAACGAGCCGCTGTCGGTGTGCGTCCCAGCGTCGTACGCGTAGAAGTGAGCCGATCCGAGCCCGGGACACCGGCGGTCAGCCGGTGGTCCCGGGTTCGTCCGCGGGCGACCCTACGGTAACTTCGCCTCCGGGGCAGGGGCGACGCGGTCCTGTCCCCGGTGCAGGCGTCGTCACCCGGGAGCTGCCCATGAACCGGCCCGTACGAATCGCGAACTGCTCCGGCTTCTACGGCGACCGGCTCTCCGCTCTCGCCGAGATGGTGCGCGGCGGCCCGGTCGACGTCGTCACGGGCGACTACCTCGCCGAGGTCACCATGCTCGTGCTGGCCAAGAACCGCATGAAGAAGCCCACCGGCGGGTACGCCGCGAGCTTCCTGCGCCAGCTCAAGCCGGTGGCCGCCGAGATCGCCGAGCGCGGCATCAGGGTCGTCGTCAACGCGGGCGGCCTCGACCCGGCGGGCCTGGCGCGGGACACCCGCGCGCTGCTGGCCGAGGCCGGGGTGGACCTGACGGTCGCGCACGTCGAAGGCGACGACCTGTCCTCCCGGCTGACCGGGCCGGCGGCCCAGGGCCACGACCTGTCCCACCTCGACACCGGCGAGCCGTTCACGAGCTGGGGGCACGAGCCGCTCACCGCGAACGCGTACCTCGGCGGGTTCGGCATCGCCGCGGCCCTCGTCGGCGGGGCCGACATCGTGATCACCGGCCGGGTCGCCGACGCGTCCCTGGTGACGGGCGCCGCCGCCTGGTGGTGGGGCTGGTCGCCGGCCGACCACGACGCCCTCGCCGGGGCCGTCGTCGCCGGGCACGTGATCGAGTGCGGCGCACAGGCCACGGGCGGTAACTTCTCCGGCTTCACCGGCATCGCCGACCTGCGCCACCCCGGCTTCCCGATCGCGGAGGTCGACCGCGACGGGACGAGCGTCATCACCAAGCACGAGGGCACCGGCGGGGCGGTCACGGTCGACACCGTCACGGCCCAGCTGCTGTACGAGATCGGCGCGCCGGGCTACCTCAACCCGGACGTCGTCGCCCGGCTAGACACCGTCCGCCTCGATCGGGACGGGCCCGACCGCGTGCGCGTCACCGGCGCGGTGGGCCACGCGCCGCCGCCGACCACCAAGGTGGCCGTGACCGGGCTGGGCGGCTGGCGCAACAGCTGCACGTTCGTGCTGACGGGCCTCGACATCGACGCCAAGGCCGCACTCGTCGAACGGGCGGTGCACGCGCGGCTCGACGGCGACCCGCGTGTCACCGACCTGCGCTTCACCCGGATCGGCCGGCCCGCGACCGACCCGGCCGACCAGATGGCCGGGTCCAGCCTGCTGCACGTCGCCGTCGACGGCGACCAGCACGGCGCGGGCCGGGCGTTCTCCGCGATCTGCGTCGAGCTGGCCCTCTCCAGCTACCCGGGGATCTACGGCATGGGCGTGCCGTCGGCCGGCTCCCCGTACGGCGTCTACTGGCCGACGCTCATCCCCCAGCGGGTGCTCCGGCACACGGTCGTGCACCCCGACGGGCGGGAGGAGATCATCCCGGTCCCGGCGACCGCCGAACCCGTCGAGACGGCCGCCCCCGCCGACGACGTCCCGTACGACGCGGGGCCGACCGTCGAGGGGCCGCTCGGCCGTCTCGTCCACGCCCGCTCCGGTGACAAGGGCGGCAACGCCAACGTCGGCCTGTGGACCCGCGATCCGGAGGCCTGGCCGTGGCTCGCCGCCACGATGACCACCGACCGGCTCCAGGAGCTGCTGCCCGAGACGCGCGGGCTGACCGTCGACCGGTACGTCCTGCCGAACCTGCGCGCGGTCAACTTCGTCGTCCGTGGCCTGCTGGACGGCGGCGCGACCGAGGCACGCCGCTTCGACACCCAGGCCAAGGCGCTGGGCGAATGGCTGCGCGCCCGGCACGTACCCCTCCCGGAGCGGCTCCTGCGTTGAGCGCGGGCACCGGGTGCGTACGGCGGCGGTGACGAGGGCGCCTACTCGTACGGGTCGTGCGGGGCGGGCACCTCGGTGAAACTGGTGGCGCGCAGTTCGGGGACGCCGTCGGCGGAGCGCTGGAACGTGCCCGTCAGGGTCACCCACTGATCGCGGACGGGCGGGTTCCCGGTCGTGCCCGTGACGTGCACGACGGCCGCGACGGCGTCGGCAGCGCAGCAGGCGATCTGGTAGCGCGCGATGCGGAAGCCGGTCGGGTCGTTCGCCGGGGTGACGAACCCGGTCAGGCGTACGGGGGTCGCGCCGAAGCTGGCGCCGCCGTGATCGGCGGCGCGGTCGTCGAACTCCAGCAGTGTCATCGGCATCGTGCGCCCGGCGGGGAGCGGGTCGAAGGTCCGTCCGCCGGAGCTGACGTCGACCGCGGCGCTGCGGCCGACGCCGAAGCTGCCCAGCGCGGGCGGCGTGACGAGCAGCAGCGCCAGGACGGGCCCGAGCAGCAGCCACCCGGCCCGATCGCCGTGGGCGTGGTCGTGCCCGCGGGTGTCTCCCGTCTTCGGCCCGAATCCCAGCGCGCGGGCGACGCCGACGAGGCCGAGGCAGACGAGGAGGATCCCGGCGGCCAGCAGCACGCCGCCCATCCCGGTGCGCACGTACTTCGCGTACGCGCCGGTCAGCGCGAGGCGCACCATCATCGCCCCGACGAGCAGGACCGTCGTCGCGCGGGCGTCCTCCGTCACAGCAGCCACCACCCGACGAGGCCGGCGCACGTGACCGCCACCGCGAACGTCGCCAGCGAGAACCGCCACGCGAACCGGGTGCCGAACGTCCCCGCCTGCAGAGCGAACAGCTTGACGTCCACCATCGGCCCGACCACGAGGAACGCCAGGCGGGCGGTGAGGGAGAACTGCTTCAGCCCGGCGGCGACGAAGGCGTCCGCCTCCGAGCAGAGGGCCACCACGACGGCCAGGACGCCGAGGGCGAGCAGCGAGAGCGGACCGGTCCCGGCGACGGAGTCCACGATGCGCCGGGGCACCAGGGTCTGGAGGGTGGCGGCCGTGCCGGCCCCGATGACGAGGAAGCCGCCGGCCTGGAGGAAGTCGTGCTGGGCGGTGGCCAGGAAGACGGTGAGCCGGGGACCGTCCTCCGTACGGTGCGAACGCTGTGGCGTGATCAGGTCGTCGCGGCCCAGCACGATCCACAGCAGCCCCATGGCGACGGACGCGGCCAGGCTCGCCACGAAGCGGGCGACGACCATCGCGGGCCGACCGGGGAACGCGACCGCCGTCGAGACCAGGACCACCGGGTTGATGGCCGGCGCCGACAGCAGGAAGGCGAACGCCGCCGCTGGGGTCACGCCGATGGAGACGAGCCGCGCGGCGACCGGGACGGACCCGCACTCGCAGCCGGGCAGCGCCGCTCCGGCCACCGCGGCGGCGGGCACCGCGAGCGCGGGGCGCTTGGGCAGCAGCCGGGCGATCAGTCCGGGCGGGACGAACGCCGCGATCGTCGCGCTGACGGCGACGCCGAGGACGAGGAACGGCAGGGCCTGGATCGTGATCGCGACGAAGACGGTCGCCCAGTTGGCGATGGCGGGGTGGCCGAGCAGCCCGGTCAGCACCGGCCGCAGGAGCACGGCGGCGACGATCAGCACGGTGACGAGCGGAAGTCCGGCCCCGCGCGGACGGCGGCCGGGCGCGGCCGCGTCAGCGGCGGGAGGGGCCTCCGGAGAGGAGGCGGGGGTCGGCACACCCGGCAATCTACTCATCGCCGCAAAACGGTCACAAGACGAGATCACGCCATGAAAACGAATTAACCCGGCGGCTTCCCGGCCGACACCCGATCATGGCAACGTACGGCCCGTATCAGCGTCCACCGCCGACTACGGCGTGGTCCCCGGCTCCTCGGAGAAATCCTTGATCCCTGCCTTCCTGCGTTCCCGCGCTGCCCGTGCGGGACTGATCGCCGTCGCGCTGGGCGCGGTGGCCGCCGCGCCGCTGGCCGTCACCGGCTCCCAGCCGGCCGGCGCGGTCACCATCGCCGGCGCCCGTACGCTCTCCGACAAGGTCACGGTCGACTGGGCGGGCAAGCACCGGCCCGGCCGCACGACCGACGTCCACCTTCTCGCCTGGAACGACTTCCACGGCAACCTCGAACCCGCCGGCCTGAACATCTACGGCAAGTACGCGGGCGGAGCGGCCTACCTCGCCAAGGCGGTGCGCGACAAGCAGGCGGAGTACGGCGCCCGCGAGGCGACCGTGATGGCCGGTGACAACATCGGCGCGAGCCCCCTCGTCAACGGGCTCTTCAACGAGGAACCGGCCACGATCATGGCCAACCTCATGAACGTCGACTTCTCCTCGGTCGGCAACCACGAGTTCGACAAGGGCAAGACGGAGCTGCAGCGCGTCCAGAACGGCGGCTGCGCACCCACCGGCTGCAAGGGCGCGCCGTACGACGTGAAGCGCCACGGCCGGTGGACGACGACGAACACCTACCCGGGCGCCGACTTCCAGTACCTGTCCGCCAACGTGACGGACAAGGCGACCGGCAAGACGCTGTTCCCCGCGTACGGGATCAAGCGGTTCCCCGCCGTCGGCGGACGGTCCGTCCGGGTCGGCTTCATCGGTGAGGTGCTGCAGGCGACGCCGACGATCGTCACGCCGACCGGCGTCGCCGGGCTGGACTTCACCGACGAGGCGGAGGCCGCCAACCGCGCCGTCAAGCAGCTCGCCCGCCAGGGCGTGCACGTCCCGGTGCTCGTGATCCACCAGGGCGGGTTCCAGACCGGCACGCTGACCGCGCCGAACGGCTGCGCCGGCAACCTCGCCGGCAGCGACATCGAGGCCATCGCCAAGAAGCTCGACCCCTCGATCAAGGTCATCGTGTCCGGCCACACGCACGCGGAGTACCGCTGCACGATCACGATCAACGGCGTCACGCGCCTCATCACCAGCGCCGCGTCGTACGGCCGCATCCTCAGCGACATCAAGCTCACGGTCGACGACCGGACCGGCACGCTCGTCTCCGCCGACGCCGCCAACTCGGTCGTGGAGAACGCCCTCAACGCCCCCGGCCCCGGCGTGACCCGCAAGGACGACCCCTCCAAGGCCGACCCGGCCGTGGCCAAGGTCGTCAAGCAGTACGTCGACGCGTCCGCGCCGCTGGCCAACAAGATCGTCGGCAAGATCCAGGGCGACCTGACCCGCGACGCGACGCCCCTCGGGGAGACCACGCTCGGCAATGTGATCGCCGACGCGCAGCTCGCCGCGACCTCCGACGCGAGCAAGGGCGGCGCGCAGCTCGCGCTGATGAACCCCGGCGGCGTCCGCGCCGACCTGAAGACCGGCGACATCGCGGGCAGCGAAGCGCCCGGCGAGGTCACCTACGGCGAGGCGTTCACGGTGCAGCCGTTCGGCAACAGCCTCGTCACCAAGACGATGACCGGGGACATGCTCCGGCGCACCCTGGAGCAGCAGTTCGCCGGCTGCGGCGGCCAGAGCACCCAGAAGATCCTGCAGATCTCCAAGACGCTCACCTACCAGTCGAACCCGTCCGCCGCGACCTGCGCCGGCAAGATCGGTGAGATCAAGGTGAACGGCACGACGGTCACCCCGACCACGAGTTTCCGCGTCACGATGAACAACTTCCTCGCGGCCGGCGGCGACGGGTTCACCGTCTTCAACGAGGGCACCGAGCCGCTCGGTGGCGCCCAGGACATCGACGCCTTCGTCGACTACCTCGGCGCCGCCGGCACCACCGGCCTCACCGTCCCGGCAAGGGACCGCATCACCGCGCTGTCCTGACGCGATCGCCCGGCCGAATCCGTCGTGCAGGCCCACCACGGTGGGCC
>NZ_JAMXMY010000025.1 GCF_024055795.1 Actinoallomurus purpureus
CAAAAGGCACTGGCTTTTAGCACACTGTTGAGTTCTCAAGAAACGGACACACACCGTCAGGACCCTGTTTCCAGTTCCCGTCTGGGGCATTTCCTCTATCTTACCGATCCGTTTCCCTTTGTCGAATTGACCGACTCGGGATTCCTTCTCGGCCCCGCCCAGCATTAAGCGACCGAAGTATATAACTTCTGAAACTTTCACTGGGAGGCTCCCGGTGACCGCACCGCCTGATGGCGTCACGTACTCGACCGGGCCGACACCTCATGCTACCTCGCGCCAGAGCATTCTCTGTCACGATGTCGCGTGGAGTGTCTTCCGCGGGGCCGGCCGCCTCTCGGCGTCCTGCTCCCCTGCGGGCAAGATGAACACTACGTGTCTACGGCAGCAAGGTCAAATCCCGCCGCCGCCACGTATGGCTTCACAGGTCAATGCTCGTTGGGCTTCTCGTACCCCAGCGATCCGGCGGCGAAACATCGGGCACCGGAACATCATCGCCGTCCCCGAACCACACGAAGCCGTACACGTGACACACCGAGAGAACCCGCCTCCACTGCCGGGTCCCCCTCCATGCCGCAAGGGTGCTCGGCGACGTGCGGGCCAGGTCGCTGAATGACCGGTGGGCTTCCTCGCTCCGGAACGCCTCGTCTCCGGCATACGGCCGAGGCCGGCTCCCCGGACCTCGATGGATCCGGGGAGCCGGCCTCGGGGCGGCGCGACGGTGTTGCCGGGAACGCGGGAGGGCGCTCAGGCGCTCGGCAGGGCGGCCAGTTGTGCCTCCAGGCGGGCCACGTCGGCGTGGGCCTGCTCGAGACGGCTCCGGGTCTTGGCGACGACCTTCTCCGGCGCCTTGGCCATGAACTGCTCGTTGCCGAGCTTGCCCTCGGCCTGAGCGATCTCCTTACGGGCGGCCGTGAGGTCCTTCTCGATCCGGGCGCGCTCGGCGGCGACGTCGATCGCGCCGGCGGTGTCGAGGCGCACGGTGACACCGTCGGCGGGCAGGGACGCCGTCGGGGTGAAACCGTCCTCCGGCTGGGTGAGGCGGAGGATCGTGCGGGCCGCCTCCTCGTACGCGGGGTCGATGCCCTCCAGAGAGGCGGCGACCCGCTGCCCCGGCTTGAGACCCTGGTCGGCGCGGAACCGGCGGACCTCGGTGACGAGGCGCTGGAAGCCCGCGATCTCCGCCTCGGCACCCGGGTCGGTGAAGGCGCCGGGCCGCGGCCAGGACGCCGCCACGATGGTCTCGCCGCCCGTCAGCGCCGTCCACAGCTCTTCGGTCACGAAGGGCGTGAGCGGATGCAGGAGGCGCAGCAGGACGTCCAGAACGTGGCCCAGGACGGCGGAGGCGTCCACGCTCATCCCCGGAATCTTGGAAAGTTCGACGTACCAGTCGCAGAACTCGTCCCAGGCGAAGTGGTAGAGCGTCTCACACGCCTTGGCGAACTCGAACCGCTCGAAGTGCGCCTCCACCTCGGACACCACCGACGACAGCCGGGAGACGATCCAGCGGTCCGCCACCCTCAGGTCCGCGGGCAGGCCCTCGCCGACCACGCCGACACCGCCCGCCGGGCTCGTGGCGCCGTTCAGCAGAGCGAACCGGGTGGCGTTCCAGAGCTTGTTGCAGAAGTTGCGGGATCCCTGTGCCCACTCCTCGCTGACCGCGACGTCGCTGCCGGGGTTGGCGCCGCGCAGGAGGGTGAAGCGGGTCGCGTCCGCGCCGTACCGGTCGATCCAGTCGAGCGGGTCGACGACGTTGCCGAACGATTTGGACATCTTCTTGCCGAACTGGTCGCGCACCATGCCGTGCAGCGCGATGACCTTGAACGGCTCGACGCCGTCCATGGCGTACAGCCCGAACATCATCATCCGGGCCACCCAGAAGAACAGGATGTCGTACCCGGTGACCAGCACGGACGTCGGGTAGAACGCGCGGAGCTCGGGGGTGTCGTCGGGCCAGCCCAGGGTGGAGAACGGCCACAGCGCCGAGGAGAACCACGTGTCGAGCACGTCGGTGTCCTGCGTCCAGCCCTCCGGCGCCTCGTCGCCGGGGCCGACGCACGCCATCTCGCCGTCGGGGCCGTACCAGACCGGGATGCGGTGGCCCCACCACAGCTGACGGCTGATGCACCAGTCGTGCATGTTGTCGACCCACTCGAAGTAGCGGGGGGCCATCTCCTGCGGCTCGATCCGGACCCGGCCGTCGCGTACGGCGTCGCCGGCGGCCTTGGCCAGCGGCGCGACCTTGACGAACCACTGGAGCGACACCCGCGGCTCGACGACCGTCTTGCAGCGGGAACAGTGGCCGACGGCGTGGACGTACGGGCGCTTCTCGGCGACGATGCGGCCCTGCTCGCGGAGGGCCGCGACGACGGCCGGGCGCGCCTCGAGCCGGTCGAGCCCCTGGAACGGACCGTGCGCGGTGATGACGCCGCGCTCGTCCATCACCGTGATGGAGGGCAGGCCGTGCCGGCGCCCGATCTCGAAGTCGTTCGGGTCGTGGGCGGGCGTCACCTTGACGGCGCCGGTGCCGAAGTCCGGGTCGACGTGCGGGTCGGCGACGATCGAGATGCGGCGCCCGGTCAGCGGCAGCTCGATCTCGGTGCCGACCAGGTGGGCGTAGCGCTCGTCGTCGGGATGAACGGCCACCGCCGTGTCACCGAGCATCGTCTCCGCGCGGGTCGTCGCCACCACGATCGACGCGTCGCCCTCGCCGTACCGGATCGAGACGAGCTCGCCCTCGTCGTCGGAGTGCTCGACCTCGATGTCGGACAGGGCGGTGAGGCAGCGCGGGCACCAGTTGATGATGCGCTCGGCGCGGTAGATCAGGCCGTCGTCGTACAGCCGCTTGAAGATCGTCAGGACCGCCCGGGAGAGGCCCTCGTCCATCGTGAACCGCTCGCGGGTCCAGTCGACGCTGTCACCGAGGCGGCGCATCTGTCCGAGGATCTTGCCGCCGGACTCGGCCTTCCACTCCCAGACCTTCTTCACGAACGCCTCGCGGCCGAGGTCGTGCCGTGACAGGCCCTCCTGGGCGAGCCGCCGCTCGACGACGTTCTGGGTTGCGATGCCGGCGTGGTCCATGCCGGGCACCCACAGCGTCGCGACGCCCCGCATCCGCTGCCAGCGGATCAGCGCGTCCTGGATCGAGTGGTCCAGCGCGTGCCCGACGTGCAGGGAGCCGGTTACGTTCGGCGGTGGGATGACGATCGAGAAGTGGGGCTTGCCGGGTACGGCGTCCGGGGTGAAGTGGCCGCCGTCGATCCAGCGTTCGTAAAGACGCCCCTCGACGTCGGCCGGGGTGTATTGAGTCGGCAGGTCAGCACGCGAAGTCACGGATGCTGAGTGTACGGATGTTCGGGCGCGACCGTGGTCTTGCCCGAACATCGAGCGGCATGCGGCCGGTCAGGCCGACTTCTCACGAGGCTCACGCTTGTTCCGCTCGCGCGGCACCAGCGTCGGGTTGACGTGCTCCAGAACGGCCTCCCGGGTGATCACGACCCGGGCGACGTCGACGCGACTGGGCACCTCGTACATCACGGAGAGCAGGACCTCCTCCATGATGGCGCGCAGGCCACGGGCACCGGTGCCGCGCAGGATCGCCTGGTCGGCGATCGCCTCGAGCGCGTCGTCGGTGAACTCCAGGTCGACGCCGTCCAGCTCGAACAGCCGGTGGTACTGCTTGACCAGGGCGTTGCGCGGCTCGGTGAGGATGCTGATCAGCGCCTCACGGTCGAGGTTGTGCACGCTCGTGATCACGGGCAGCCGGCCGACGAACTCCGGGATCATGCCGAACTTCAGGAGGTCCTCGGGCATCACGTCGGCGAACCGGTCGGCGCCGTCGTCACCGTCGGCCTTGGTGCGCAGGACCGCGTTGAACCCGATGCCCTGCTTGCCGACGCGCTGCTCGACGATCTTCTCCAGGCCGGCGAACGCACCGCCGCAGATGAACAGCACGTTGGTGGTGTCGATCTGGATGAACTCCTGGTGGGGGTGTTTGCGGCCGCCCTGCGGCGGCACACTCGCGGTCGTGCCCTCCAGGATCTTCAGCAACGCCTGCTGGACGCCCTCCCCCGAGACGTCCCGCGTGATCGAGGGGTTCTCGCTCTTGCGGGCGACCTTGTCGACCTCGTCGATGTAGATGATGCCGGTCTCGGCCTTCTTGACGTCGTAGTCGGCGGCCTGGATCAGCTTCAGCAGGATGTTCTCGACGTCTTCGCCGACGTAACCGGCCTCGGTCAGGGCGGTCGCGTCGGCGATGGCGAACGGAACGTTGAGCAGTTTCGCGAGCGTCTGCGCGAGGAGCGTCTTACCGGAACCGGTCGGGCCCAGCAGCAGGATGTTCGACTTGGCGAGCTCGACGCCCTCGTCCCTGCCGCCGCTGCCCGACTGGATCCGCTTGTAGTGGTTGTACACCGCCACGGACAGGGCCTTCTTGGCCTTGTCCTGCCCGATCACGTACGAGTCCAGGAACTCGAAGATCTCCCGTGGCTTCGGCAGGTTGTCCCACTTGAGATCGGAGGACTCGGAGAGCTCCTCCTCGATGATCTCGTTACAAAGATCGATGCACTCGTCGCAGATGTACACGCCCGGACCCGCGATGAGCTTCTTGACCTGCTTCTGACTCTTGCCGCAGAACGAGCACTTGAGCAGGTCACCACCGTCGCCGATGCGTGCCACCCTGTCTCCTTTTCGTGGGGCCGCTCACCCGCTATGAGCGGGGCGAGGGAGCGTGCTGAGGCTCTCGACGTTGTGTCTCGACGTTACCGTCTCCTGGACCGTGAGTGAGCCCTCTGGCATGGTCAATCTGGCGGACACCGGGGCGACACCCACAGGCCGCTTATGACGACACTACCTCGGAGGGACGCTTCTTGCGGCTGGCGATGATGTCATCGACCAGACCGTACGTCTTGGCCTCCTCGGCGGTCAGGAACCGGTCGCGCTCGATGTCACGGCGAACCTTCTCCACGTCCTGGCCGCTGTGCCTGGCCAGGATCGTCTCCATCTCCGCGCGGATCCGGAGGATCTCGTTCGCCTGGATCTCGATGTCGCTGGCCTGGCCGTAGCCGCCCTCGGTGGCCGGCTGGTGGATCAGGATCCGGGAGTGCGGCAGCGCGGCGCGCTTGCCGGGCGTCCCGGCCCCCAGCAGAACGGCGGCGGCCGACGCGGCCTGGCCGATGCAGACCGTCTGGATGTCGCACCGGACGAACTGCATCGTGTCGTAGATCGCCGTCATGGCGGTGTAGGACCCGCCCGGGGAGTTGATGTAGATGCTGATGTCACGCTCGGGGTCGATCGACTCGAGCGTGAACAACTGGGCCATCACGTCGTTGGCGGAGGCGTCGTCGATCTGCACGCCCAGGAAGATGATCCGCTCCTCGAAGAGCTTGTTGTACGGATTCATCTCCTTGACGCCGTACGTCGTGCGCTCGACGAAGGACGGGATGATGTAGCGGCTTTCCGCAGGCTGGAGGCCGGCCCGGATCTCGTGGCTCACGCTGTTCAGTCCCCTCGGGTCAAAAGTCATGACACCGCGCCTTCCGAGGCGACCTGGTTGGCGTTGTGCACGACGTGGTCGATGAAGCCGTAGTCCTTCGCCTCGTCCGCGGTGAACCACCGGTCGCGGTCGGAGTCGGCCTGGACCTGCTCGAGCGGCTGACCGGTGTGGAAGGCGATGCGCTCGGCGAGCGTCTGCTTCACATAGAGCATCTGCTCGGCCTGGATCCTGATGTCGGCGGCCGTACCCCCGATGCCGCCGGACGGCTGGTGCATCATGATGCGCGCGTGCGGCAGGGCGTAGCGCTTGCCCGCCGTGCCGGCGCACAGCAGGAACTGCCCCATCGAGGCGGCCAGGCCCATGCCCACCGTCGCGACGTCGTTCGGGACGTACTGCATCATGTCGTAGATCGCCATGCCGGCGGTCACCGAGCCGCCCGGCGAGTTGACGTACAGGTAGATGTCCCGCCGGGAGTCCTCGGCCGCCAGCAGCAGGAGCTCCGAGCAGATCCGGTTGGAGATGTCGTCGTCGACCTGCTGACCGAGGAAGATGATGCGCTCGCGCAGCAGCCGCTGATAAAGCTGGTCCCCCAGCGGCAGAAGGGGCGCCTCGGCCGTACGCGCGTCAATGCGCGCCGGACGGTCGAAGGTCGGAGGCGTGGTCACTGCGTCACCTGCTCCGGTTCGTTGTTCGTGGTCGGTTGATTGCGACATTAACGCGCTGGAGCGGGGGCTTAAGCCGCGAGGGTGGCTTGTTCGCTGTCGGCGTGGAACCCGGAGGCGGGAATACGAACGGGCCGGCGCCCACGGCGCCGGCCCGTTCGTGGATTCGGCCTGATCAGGCGTCCGCCTTCTCGCCTTCGGCCTCGTTGTTCTCGTTTGCCTCGTTGTTCTCGTCGGTCACGGCGTCCGCCTCGTCACCGGCGGCCTCGGCGTCGTCCTCGCCGGCGAGCCGACGCTGCAGCGCCGCCAGGTCGACCTCGTCGCCGTTCTCGTCGGTGGCCTTGACGTGCTCGACCACGAGGTTGAGGGCCTTGCTGCGCAGGACCTCGGACACGACGGCCGGGATCTGGTTGTTCTCGGTGAGGTGCCGCGCCAGGACGTCGGGCTGCACGCCCATCTGCAGGGCGTTGGAGACGACGTACTCGGTGAGCTCCTCGTTCTCGACGGTCAGCTCCTCCTGCAGGGCGAGCTGGTCGAGGATGAAGCCGCCCTTGACCGCGTCGTGGGCGTCCTTCTTGAGCTCCTCGTCGTACTCCTCGGCGCTCTGCTCCTGCTGCTCGAGGTACTTCTCCCGGTCCAGGCCGTACATCTGGAGCTGCTGGTCGAGCTGCTCGTTGCGCCGCTCGATCTCGCTCTCGATCACGCTGTCCGGGAGCGGGATGTCGATCTTCTCCATCAGCGCCTCGAGGGCCTTGTCACGCGCCTCGCCGAGCTGCTGGGCGCGCTTCTGGTTCTCCAGGCGCTTACGGACGTCCTCGCGCAGTTCCTCGATCGTGTCGAACTCGCTCGCGAGCTGGGCGAACTCGTCGTCGAGCTCGGGCAGCTCCTTGATCTTGACGCTCTGCACGGTGACCGTGACCTCGGCCTCCTCGCCGGCGTGCTCGCCGCCGACCAGGGTGGAGGTGAAGGTC
Organism: Actinoallomurus purpureus; assembly: GCF_024055795.1. GTDB lineage: Bacteria > Actinomycetota > Actinomycetes > Streptosporangiales > Streptosporangiaceae > Actinoallomurus > Actinoallomurus purpureus. Next base: position 7,125 of record NZ_JAMXMY010000025.1, read on the forward strand.
TTCGACTCGTCGGCGTTCATGCCGGTCAGCTGCTCGTCGAGCCCGTCGATGGACGAGTCGCTGCCGACCTCGTAGGAGTAGCCGCTCGTGCGGGCGTCCTCGACGTCCTCGCCGTCGATCTTCGCGGAGAGGTCGATGGAGGCGAAGTCGCCATCCTCCGCCGGACGGTCGGCGTTCGTCAGCGTCGCGAAGCGCTCGCGGAGGTTCGAGATGGTCTCCTCGATCTCCTCCTCGGTCACCTCCGCCGCGTCAATGGTGATCTCCAGGCCGTCGTACTCCGGCACCTCGAACTTCGGCCGGATGTCGACCTCGGCGGTGAACGCGAACTGCTCGTTGTCCTCGAGCTCGGTGATCTCCACGTCGGGCTGGCCGAGGGCGAAGACCTCGCTCTCCTGGACCGCGCGGCCGTACAGGTCCGGCAGCGCGTCGTTGACCGCCTCCTGCAGGACCGCGCCCCGGCCGACGTACTGGTCGATCAGACGAGCCGGCACCTTGCCCGGGCGGAAGCCCTTGAGGCGAACCTGCTGCGAGAGCTCCTTGTATGCCTTGTCGAGGTTGGGCTTCAGCTCGTCGAAAGGCACCTCGACGGTGAGCTTGACCCGAGTCGGGCTCAGCTCCTCAACATCGGTCTTCACTGGGGCGGTCTCCTTGATCCGGCCGCGGCACGGATTTCACGTTGGATGTCGTGGGCGGCTGCGTTTTTCAGCCGGACGCGGGCACGCTGAATGCGGTCACCGCGCGCCTTCGCGCGCCAAGTCTATGGTGTTCCAGCACGTCTGCGGACAGTCGGGGCCGCAATGCGTGCCCAAGCATTGCGAAAGGGCGGTCCTGCGGAGGTGCCGTCGGCCGTGATCGGGGTCCTCGGCGCGAGGATCTTCACGGCGGGGTCTGGGAAGCAACCACGAATCAGTAAATGTCATGCCATGATGCTGCGATGCTCGAGACGCGGGTCATCGGCGCGTGCGTGCTCGCCGCGCTGGCCCTGTCCACGGCGGCATGCGGCAGCGGAGTGGACAAGAAGGCGTGCGGCCGGCTGGAGAACACCCTCAGCGGCATCCGGCAGCAGGCCATGACGCACGTCGACGATCCCGGCCGTGTCGCCCAGACCTACGCGGCCGGCGCGGTGACCCTTCGCGACCAGGCGAAGCAGACGGACGGGAAGCTGCGCAAGTCCGCCGAGAAGGCGGCCGGCGCCCTGGACCAGCTGGGCCGGCAGGTGAAGGCGGCCGCCGACGGGACCGGGTCGAGCGTCGACTCTTCCCCCCTGATCGCCGCCACCAACGATCTCAAGCGCTCCTGCGGCGGCTCCTGACCCCGCCCGCGTGCGCGGTCGCGCACCGGAGCGGATCCGAGGGCGACCGCGCCGTACCGGCATGTCCGCGGGCGACGGCAAGGGACCTTGGTCCCGTGATCCAAGGATCTTCGCCCCGCCGCGTCCCCGCCCGTTGTCGTTAACGTCATAGGCATGGACGCCGTGATTCCAGTGGCCGACGGACGGCCCCGCACGGCCCGGTGTTCCGGCACCGGGTCGCCGTGTCGCGGCGGCTGCCGGTTTCTGATCAGCGTCCGCCCGAAGACCCTGCCTGAAGGATGACCCGTGTACGACTCCGGAGGCCTGGAGATCCTGTCGGAAGACGAGTGCCGGCAGCTGATCACCGCGGTCCAGCTCGGCCGGATCGTGTTCACGGACCGCGCGCTCCCGGCGATCCAGCCGGTCAACTTCGTCGTCGCCCGCGGTGAAGTGATCATCCGGACGTCGCCCGGGTCCAAGCTCGCCGCGGCGGCCCGCAACGCGGTCGTGGCGTTCGAGGTCGACGACTTCGACCCGGCGATCCGCACCGGCTGGTCCGTGGTGATCGTCGGACACGCCCGCATCGTGTCGGAGAACGGCGAACTCTCCGACCTGCGCAACCTCCCGCTCCGCACGTGGACACCGGCCGCCCAGGACTACTTCATCGCCATTTCCCCGGAGCTGATCTCCGGTCGCCGGCTGCCCAAGGCGGCCTGACCGATGCCGGGCCGCCCGAGGCGGCCGGCCTGGACGCTGGGCCGCTTGGGCGGCCTGGACGCCGGTCGCGGATGCCAGGCCCGTACGTCGCGGCCCGGACGTCGCGGCCCGGACGCCCGGCTGCGGATGTCAGGCCCGTACGTGCTCGATGCCGACCTCGCGCGCGCAGGCCGCACCACAGAAGATCCTGTCGTCCGCCTCGGCACCGTGCCCGAGGACCCGGCATCCGCAGTGGGCGCAGACCGGAGCGATCGCGTGCGCGGCGCACTCGATGCTGTCGAACACGCGTGAGGCCCCGTCGGCCGTGATGACGGTGAAGACCTTGTCGTACTCATTGCCGCAGACGTCACAGTGAGCCATGAGAGATCCCCCGATTCTCGCCATTAGGCCACGTCTTTAGCGATTCCCCGTACTCGGCGGTCGAAGCGAGCGCCGAGGGAGTTCCCGCAGGTGAATCGACCGGCCGGGCGCGGTGCGTCACCGGGCCGGAGCGGGCAGGACGCCCACATGCAGGAGATCACGCTACGAAGCCCCGCGTTCGACGACCATGCGGAGATCCCGAAGGAGTACTCCCACGAGGCCGGCGACGTCTCACCGCCGCTGCGGTGGTCGGGGGTGCCCGACGAGGCGGTCGAACTCGTTCTCACGTGCGAGGACCCGGACGCCCCGGTCGGCACGTTCGTCCACTGGCTGCTCGCGGGTATCCCGCCGGAGACGGAGGGCATGGAGGCGGGCGATCCGCCGACCGAGGCGGTCCCGGGACGCAGCGACTACGGGGGTCTCGGCTACGGCGGCCCGCACCCGCCTCCTGGCGACCGGCCGCACCGGTACGTCTTCCGGCTGATGGCCCTGTCCGAGCCGTCGGGGCTGACGGCAGGGCTCTCGGCCGGAGACCTGGACGAGGCGATCGAGGACAAGGTCATGACGACCGGAACCCTCGTCGGCGTCCACGGCAGATGAGGCGCGGCAAGCCGAACCCGTACGGGAGCGAGGACCTGCCGTGACACCGCACCGGCCGGGGTGACCCGGTGACAGAGGAGAACCCCCGAGGCGTGGTGCCCGGGGGTTCTCCTCTGTCACGAACGGAATGTCGGGCTGGGGAGATTCGAACTCCCGACCCCTGCGACCCAAACGCAGTGCGCTACCAAGCTGCGCTACAGCCCGTGCGTCACCGAGTGTACCGAAAAGCCGCCGTTCCCGGCTGCCGCGCGATTCTCACGCACAGTGACGGGCTCGCGAACGGCTCATACGACCCGGCGCGCGACCCCGGCGCTCCGCCGCGAGACGGCCCTGATCTCGAACGAGAATATCGGACTAATACAGATATAACCCTAAATTGGAAATGCGTCGGCGGCGTTGGTCGCGACCTTCTTCGGCACGCAACAAGGGCGGTTCGCCCGGATTGCCACCAGCAGATATTCACGTTGAGTAATCACTTCAGCGCTAAAAGTGATCTTATTAATAGTGCGATCAATTAATGCGTCCAGCGTGGCCGCAAAGCGGCTCTGGTCAGCTACTCTATTGCACACGTCACACATGACCGGGAGCTCCGGAACCCCGCGCCCGGCGCGGGTTCAGGACAGTCGGACGTCACTGCGAGTAGCGAAGAGCGGCATCTCAAGGGATACCGAGAGATCATTTTCGAAGCGGCCGGTCGCGACGGGATTCGCCCGGCACGACGGCGGAGGCCGGGAGAACGCGACCGACGCCCGAGAGGGCCGTACAACAGAAAAAGGCATCAGGGCCGCCCCCATCTCCGACCGGGGACTGTTGGCACAGCCGGCGGTAGACGCGGGCGGCCCCCTCCTCCATCGAACCTGCCGGTTTCGGGAACAGACAAGGCTCGCGGGAGTCTATGAAATGGCTATTTCACGCGTTTCGCCGCCATTGAGCTGGTCTAACGGCGGTCACGGGTTGCCATCGCGTCCTACCGTACGCCACCGGCGGTTCGCCGGTCGGGGGTTTACCGCTTCCGGCCCTGACGGGCCGCTCGGGACGATCGGCGGCCACCATGGATGACAGGACATCGCCCACGTCGCACCCGGCCAGCGGGCCCTCGCCCACCACACGCCACCGGCACGCCCGATCCGGCCCTCGGCGGCAGCGAGGCGTCCTGTACGTCGCCGGCGGGCTCTTCGGGGCGAGCGGCACTGGATGGTGGCTGTCCCAGGCACGCGACGACGGTCCTCGGATCACCGGTCTCCACGTGCCGCCGTCCGTCGCGCTGTGGGGCCTGGTCGGCCTGGCCGGTTGGGGAGCACTCCTGCTTCTCGGCGAACTGACGCTGTTCGTCCTGGCGATCGTCAACGTCGCGGATCCCGAGGTGCACGACCGCTGCCGCAACCTCATGATCCTCTGGGGGTACGTCCTAACGCTGGGCACCTCCCGGCTCTTCTGGAGACTGCCCGCGCAGTTCGCCCAGCTGTTCGCCGACGAGGACACGCCCCGCCCACCCACTCGCGACCGGCCCGGCGGCCGGCGACGGCGCCGGACACGGCCGCCACAGAGCTGAGACCTTCCCCGGGCCGTGCGCGCGATCACCGTCCATGCGTGCACGATCCGGGCGTGGGAACCGGTACGCTACGCGAGGGACGTTGTGGGATGGGCGCTCGTCCGCTCGTCTCCTGCGCACGCGGGCGTAGCTCAATGGTAGAGCCCCAGTCTTCCAAACTGGCTACGCGGGTTCGATTCCCGTCGCCCGCTCCAACCACAAAGGCCCAGGTCATCCGGCATTCCGGGACCTGGGCCTTTCGAACACCTGGGGGCCATTCTCGGCTCCGTGCCACAAACGTGCCACAGAGCGCCACGACCGTTGATCACATCCCGCGAACGGTCTTGAACGCCTCACCGAGCGCCTGGGCGACGACCTTGTCTCGATCACGGGTCGCGTGCTGGTAGATGAGCGCCGCACGCGGGGAGGCATGGCCCATACGGGTCACCAACTCCTTGAGGCTTGCGCCCGTGCTGGCGGCCAACGTGTTGCCGACGTGCCAGAGATCATGAAAGTGCAGGTCAGGTAGGCCAATCTGGGCACGGGCCTTGTTCCAGATGCGCCGGAAGCCGGAACGCCGCAACGGTCCCCCGCGTGGTCCGACGAACACCCTGCCTTCCGGTCCGAACTCGGCAAAGGTGTCAAGGTGCGCTTGCAGGTCCGGGATGGTCTCGGCGGGGATCGCCACCGTCCGGCGTCCGGCCCGAGACTTGGGCGTGTCCTCCATGAGCTTGCCGCCGTCGAGTTCGGCGACGGCCCCGGCGATCCGGACCACTCCCTCCCCGATCGAGCTGGCCACGACGAAGGCCGGCCAACTCGCCCCAGCGGAGACTGGCGAAGGTCCCCAGAAGCACGAGCGCCCGGTACCGCTCGGGAATGACCCCCATGATCTCGGCCACCTTGGCGAGCGGGATCATCTCCCGTTCGGGCGTATCCGGCGTTCCCGCGCCCTTGATCCGGCAGGGATTACGGCGGATCAACTCATCGTCCACAGCCGTACTCAGAATCGACTTGAGGAGCTGGTTAGCCTTGGCGACAGTGGACTGTCCGACCTCGCCAAGCCGTTCCTTGCGCCACCGACGTACATCCGGCTCCTTGATGTCCCTCAGGGAGTAACCGCCAAAGGTCGGGAGAAGGTGGTTGCGGAGCAGGCCCCGATACAGGTCCTCGGTGCGCGGCTTGAGCACGCGATCATCAATCCACTGAGTGGCAAAACTCGAAGGTGACCTTTCCGGCGTTCGGGTTGATCCAGTCCCCGCGATGGATCTCAGCCTCCTTCAGCACGAGCCACCGATCAGCGTCGCGCTTCGTCTCGAACGGTCTTGGTGCGGCGTACAGGACACCGTCAGGTCCTCGGTAGCGCGCTTGGAAGCGCCCGGACGGGAGCTTGCGTATGGTTCCGAACCGGCGTCGCTGAGTCATCAGGCCGCACCCCTGCCGAGTTGCACCGGTTCGACGACACCGGCAGCGACGAAGGCAGCGACAGCTGATTCAGGTACACGGACCTTCCGCCCGAGACGGACGAAGGTGATCCGCCGCTCCTCGATGGGTCGGCGAGGGAAACGCTCAGAGGTGTTGAGCAGTTCGGCGACCTCAGCCACAGTAAGCAGCCGATCTCGCGTGGGGTCGATCTTCACGCGTGTGGGTTCTCCTCACGGGTCAGGGCATACGGGCGTCCTTTCGTCGAGGGCGTGAGCTGCTGGCAGATCTCACGTCCGGCCTGCCGTGTTCTCCCGCGATGTCAGCGGCGGCGTTTGGCCTGGTGTCTTCTCACCGGTAGTGAGTCATGCAGCGTGCAGGGCGTCATCCTCGGTGGCGTCGAGGTGGACGAGTTCTTCACGGCCGGTCTCGCGCCATTGGCGGGCTTGGTCGGCTGCGGTGTTGGCAAGAAGGGCGTCTCCGGTGGTTTTCCAGCCGGTCCCGGCATAAGCGAGCCGACTGACGATCAGGGTTGTTTCGGTGTCAACGTCGTCTTGACGGTCAAAGCGGTCTTGGTCGTAGTCCGGGCCTTGTGGGCCTCGGTACGGCGGTAGATGACGCGTGCGTCCCGGAGGGCAGCGAAGGTGACCGAGTAGCGACGGGCCTTGGTGAGGAAGTGACCGCCGAACCCGAGCATGTGAGCCCACCGGCGCAGGGACTCCCAATGCTCACCAAGGTCCCAGGCTGCTTGCACCAGGCGTTCGGTGTGGGTGCCGTTGGGGTCGGCGTACAGACGGATGATGGAGGGATCAAGGCGGCGGGAACTGTGACCGGTGACCTCAGTGCCCTTAGTCGAGTACTTGGCCAGATAGCCCGCGACCATGGCGTCAGTGACGGTGCCATCGCCCGTAAGGGTGATGGGGCGGACGTCCAAGGCCTTATTCGGGTCACCCCAAGCGATAGGCCAGCCGTCGGGATGCTCGGGGTGCGGATCGGTGACGTAGCCGATTGACGCGGCGGCGTACCGGACGGCCTCATCGAGATCGGCGACGGTGAGGCCGGGGGGTGGCGGGATGATGCGGCTCTTGTCGTCGGAGTCGACGCCGAGCGCTCGGCGACTCCGGCCAGATGCTGTCCCTCAAGTCAATCGGTGTAACCGGGTTTCCTGCGGTGGCCGATACACGGTGTTCACGGACAATCACTTGTGCGTGCGCTAAACGGCACGCGAAACACACAGCCAAAAACCCGAACAGTCGGCCACACACCGACTACCATCAGGAGGAAGACATGGCGCAACGCGAACGCGAAGATGAATGGCGAGTTCCCTCCCCTGGCCTCCCGCAGCAGGCCGCCAACCTCAGCGACGCCATCGCGAACGGGTGCGTAACCCCCGAGGGGGCGGTCCGTTCGCTCGCCGAGGGGAACGGTATCTCGGAGAGCGAGGCGAAGGGCCTCATCGAGAACGCCAGCTAGTCCTGATCGCTGAACAGGTCACGGCCCTGGCCGGCTGGTGACCAACGGCTCCCGGTCCCTCGCTCAGGTGAGGGGCCGGGATCTTTGATTCCGGTGAGGGCATAAGAACTAGACACCGGTGACCGCCCTCGCGTCGGCGAACAGTGTGGTGATATGGCAGGATAAGCGAACCTCGATCCGGTCAAACGGAAAGGGGATTCGGCATGGTAAGACGTGTTGCGATGATGGCGGGGGCCATTGTTGTCGCGAGTGTCGCGAGTGTCGCGTTGACGGGTACGTCGGCGACGGCACAGGCCGCCAATGGGCAGGGCGGCAGGGCCGTCGTCAGCTCCACACGGACGCGACTGGCCGCCGCAGTGAGCCGGATGACGCTGCTGCGGCTCATCCGTGCGATGCCCGACCCGGCATCGGGCGGGCCGGTGCGGGTGCTGGGTGTCGATGACTTCGCCCTGCGCCGCGGTCACGTCTACGGCACCGTGCTGATCGACATCACGACCAGCCGGCGCGATCATTGTGCTGGGCGTTCTTGTCTTGAACCTCACGGGGTCGAGGGAGCCCAGCTCGACGGTGCGCTGCCTCGCGGGGTTGGCCCTGCTCATCGGTATGTACGTGCTGCTTCCTACGCTCCGGGGGCGGCGCGTATACAGGATGGTCGCCTCGCAGGGGAAATTCCAGGCCATCGTGGACGACAGCGGGGTGCGGGTGACCTCACGGGATACCGAAACGAGGTACCAGTGGCCGATGCTCACCCGGTATGCAGAGACGGATGAGCTGTTCGTCCTGATGACGCCCGACAAGCACGGCATCGGCTTCGTCGTCCTTCCCAAGCGCGGCGCCGCAACACCGGCGGACCTCGACCGATTGCAAGCCGTCCTCGACCGGAACTCCACCCGAGCCTGACCCAGAGGAATCCGGCCTAGATCGAACACGCCTCCGGCGGGGGCTCAAAGAGGCCGACTGGTCATGCCGGGTTAGTCGAGCGTGACACTGGGGGCTCCACCGCCCCCACGCCCCCGCGAGCCGGAGTACTCGCCCGCGCGCTCCTGTCTGTCACCACATCTCACCGCTCGCGCGGACGAGCACTCCGGGCCGATGCCGCCCGCCGCCATAAGCGTGCCCGCTGCGTGCCCGTCAGGATGGTGATCATGGAGGACTCACGGCGAGTCGCGGGCATCGTATGCAACGCGCTGAGCTGGGTCGGAGCAGTTCACAAGATCGCGGTCCGAAATCTTCCAAACTGGCTACGCGGGTTCGATTCCCGTCGCCCGCTCCAACCACAAGGCCCAGGTCATCCGGCATTCCGGAGCCTGGGCCTTTGATCTTCGTCAAGTCTTCTTGAGCCTTCGTGCCAGATCCGTGCCAGATTAAGACAAGCTCAAGAAAGGCCCCTTCCCCGAGGCTTCGGGGAAGGGGCCAGCGGGTCATAGTCGACCCTTTAGCAGCTCTGCCGAGCTACGACAGCGGGAACTCGACGATCCCGCCGTCAGTCTCGACCAGCACGGACTTGCTGGTCTCGGTGGTGTTGGTCGCGGTGGAGCCCAGCGGGAACTCGACGATCCCGTCATCGGTCTCGACCAGCACGTGCTGCGAGGTGTCCTTGTTGGACATGAGTTACTCCTTCATCAGTTGTCCGTGGATACACGTGTGGGGGTCTAGACACCCGCCACGGCAACGACTGTCTGCGGCATTCGTTGGAAGGCAACCCGCGAGAAGCGGCTAAGCCGCTGGTCGTGTTCCCGACGGGCCGCCCGTGCTGTCCGGCGATGGCAGGGTGAGCCTCCCTTCGAGCCGCAGCACCTGCCGGCATGCCTCCGTCGGGGGCGCTCCGGCTCGGGTATGGCCCCACCCGCACGCGGCGGGAGGTCTGAAAGTGGTTGAGGTGGAAGCCGGGTTATCCAAGCGGCCAGAACCGTGCGCGAGGCGCCCGCGTACGATGCGCGTTCGTGGGCCGTCCTCTCACTCTCCCGGCAGCGTCGCAACGCAGGTCACGAACGTATCTGGGGCGAAATGCGATACTGCCCTCACAGCCGCCCGTCACTTCAGGGATACGATCCGGCGCCTAAGGTCCACCGGGCCCCCTGCCGTGGTGCCGGCCAGGGCCAGACGTGAGCTTTGATGACCGCTTGGGTCAACTGCTCCGGGTCAGCGGCCTCGACGAGCCGCCACCCGCCCGAGATCGGCACGGCTGCCCACCAGACCCCGGTCCGGTGACCGAACCAGAACACCAATCCAGGGAATCGCCGCCTCAACACCCTGGTGGCTTCGGAGGCCATCACCTCTCCCCCGGTCCTGCGCCACGCGCTTCGAGATACTCCGCGATCGCTCTGGCCGCACCTGCCGGATCATCCACCGAGTGGCATGCTCGGTCGTCACGTCGCCATACGAACGACTCGCCAGAAGGATCGACCTCGATCCACGTTTTCCTGTCGACCAGACCACCGCGCACGGACAGTGCCGGGCGTGCGTCGCTCAGGCCCACTTTCACACCGAGCTTGGCGAGTTCCCGACACAGCTCCACCAGCAGGCCGAGATTCCGCTCGCTTTGGGGCGCGTTCACCGAGCACCCCTGGACAACGGGTCGTTCCCTATGACGAGATGGACGGTCGATGAGAAGTTCGTTTGCTGTGCAGGCACCTGCCACTCCCGGAATCGCCGTGTCGGTTCGGTCACGGACAGTCAAATGGCTGCGGGCCCGCCGCTGGTAGACGACAATGCGGGGCAGGGCGGGGCACTGGATATATGTGCTCTCGGCATGGTCCGTGAGGTGTGAACATGGCCGGTGTGCGACGGGAATGGGCTGCTCGCATCCGTACGGCCCGCAAAGCGCGCGGATGGGACAAACCCGAAATGGCGCGCAGGCTCGCGCAGGCTGCCGGCGAGTCCCGAAGCGGTCTCCCCGATCACGAGACGCTGCTCGGGTATGTCAAGCGATGGGAACGTGCAGCCGTCGGCATCTCCGAGCGGTACCGCATGCTGTACGCACGGGCGCTCTCGACGGACGAGGATGAGCTTTTCGGCGCCCAGCCATTCGCCGCCCCTGTCGATGAGCCGGCGATCATCGGTGCGAGCGAGCCTCTGGCCGGTTCCGCATCAGGGCGCATCGGTGTTCAGGATGTCGACGAGTTCCATCGGGCCATCCAGCAGCTCTACTCGATCGATGATCAATACGGTGGTGGCCGCCTACGCGACCCCGCGCTGAGGCTTCTGCGAGGGGTTCAGCATCTTCTGGACGAAGGAACCTACACCGAGCGAATCGGGACGACACTGCGCAGCGCCGCCGGTCACGTCTCCGAGCTTGCAGGCTGGGCGTTCTTCGATTCAGGCGATCAAGAACGCGCACGCCGTCACTACCTTGAGGCTTTGTTCGCCGCACACGTAGCGCAAGATCATCGACTCGCCACTCTTACCTTGTCGAGCATGAGCACCCAGGCCTACTACCAGCGCCGCCCGCAGGAGGCACTCAACCTGATCAGCGCGGCAGAGGCGTCTGCCCGTGGCTGGGCGACGCCGCGAGTCCGCGCCATGCTCGCGCTCCGTGAGGCGGTCTCGTATGCCGCCATGAGAGACCGCTCGGGGTTCTCGAACGCGATCGCACGGGCACGCTGGGAACACGCGGACGAGATCGAAACCGCCGATCCGCATTGGGTGCAGTGGCTCACCGAATCCGAACTGACCGTTCAGGAATCCAGCTGCTTCATGGACCTGGGCGAAGCCCGAGATCTGGACCGGGCTGAAATGCTCCTCAGTGAGGCGCTTGAGGATGTGATCGGCCCCTATCAGCGCAACCGCACGTTGTACGTCACCTGGCTGGCGGCCATCCGATATCGCCGGGGCGACGTCAACGGAGCCGCGAAGACCGGCATACAGGCCCTTGGGCTCCACTCCACGGTGTCCTCTGCGCGTGGCGTCGCACATCTCCAGGCCCTCCGAGATCATCTCGGTGCTCATAGCGGCAATACCGTCGTACGGGAATTCCTTGAAGGCTGCCGCGAGCGGTCCGCCGGATCGAACGGCTGAGCCCCGTGTCGGACTTGATCGTTCGTACGTATGACGGGTGCGGCGCCGCCGCGCTGACCGAGAAGGTCGTCGGCCTGTACGCGGCGGTGTTCGCCGAGCCGCCGTACGCCGAGGGACCGGAGGACGTCGAGGATTTCCGGGACCTGTTGGCCATCGAGATCCCGCAGCCGGGTTTCAGGCTGGTGACCGCCGAGGTCGACGGCGAGCTGGTCGGCTTCGCCTATGCCTACTCGCTCCGTGAGGCGACTCGATGGTGGGAGGACATCACGCCATCGCCCGCTCCCGAGGTCACGGCAGAACGTGATGGCCGCACGTTCGCGGTCAAAGAACTGGCCGTCGCGGCGCCGTACCGGCGAAAAGGGATCGGTCGGCGCCTGCACGGCGTGCTCCTCGCCCGGCGTTCCGAGGAGAGGGCCACCCTCACCGTCCGGCCGGACGCCGCTCCCGCCCTCGCGGCCTACGAATCCTGGAACTGGTCTCAGCTCGGCGTGATTCGACCGGGTGGTGGAGAGATCACGTACGTGGTCATGGTCCGCTCGCTGCCCTGACGCCTGGGTCCGTTCCATGTTCTCCGCTTGCTGACCCGGGGGCTGGCGCAATGCTCGGTGAACGCGCGAGCCAGGTGGCGGTCTGGGCGGGTTAGTTCCGGTTTGCGATGGCGGTTACCGAGCATTCTGCGCCGTTGCCTGGGCCGGAGCCCGGCTTCGGCGGTGGCGGGCGGGCATCGCGGCGGGGAGATGTCGCGGCTTGGCCGTCGTCGGCGGTTCGTACGGAGGTCGCGCGTTTGTCTTGCCTTTGACGCATGGGTCAAGGGTTAGCGTCGCGGCGCCTTGTTTTCGTTCTCTTGAGGAGCGTCTGATGTCGGAGCTGCCCCGTACCTCCCGTGAGGTGCGCCTCGTCGCTGTTCCCTCCGGGCTGCCGCGGCCCGGGGACTTCGCCGTCGCCGATACGCCTCTACCGGCTCCCGGTGACGGGGAGGTGCTGGTACGGAACCGGTTCTTCCACGTGTTCGCGGCGCTGCGGACGTTGCTCGGGGGCGGTGTGGAAGGGGCGCCGTTCCCTCCCCTCCGTCCCGGGGACACGCTGTTCGGACCGGCGGTCGGCGAGGTGGTCGCGGCACCCGGTGACAGCGGGGTGTGGCCCGGTGACCTGGTCTTCCACTGGCTGGGATGGCGCGAGTACGCCGTCATGGCCGCCGCGGACTGCTCTCCCCTCGATGACGCGCTGCCCGATCCGATCATGCATCTGGCGCAGGGACGGACCGTGTACGGGGCCCTGACCCGCGGCGCGAAGGTCCGGCCCGGTGACACGGTGTTCGTCTCCGGCGGAGCGGGGTCGGTGGGGTCGCTGGCCGGGCGGATCGCCCGGCTGCTGGGCGCCGAACGGGTGATCGGAAGCACCGGATCGCCGGAGAAGGCGAAGCGGATGGTCGCCGAGCTGGGCTACGACGCGGCGGTCGTCCGCGGGGCGGGGCCCCTCACCGAGCAGCTGGCAACGGCGGCGCCCGGCGGCATCGACGTCCTCTTCGACAACGTCGGCGGGGAGGAACTGCGCGCGGCGGTCGCGACGGCCCGGCCGGGAGCGCGGTTCGTCCTGGTCGGTGCGCTGTCGGGGCAGCTGGCGGAGAGCGGCTCCGGCACCACGGCCCCGGTCGAACTCGACTCCTACCAGCTCATCATCAAGCGGATCACGATGCTCGGGTACAGCGCCCTCGACGATCCGGGCGTCCAGGCGGAGTGGATCGACCGGTTCGGCGGCTGGGCGCGCTCCGGCGCACTCGGCTTCCCGCACGTCCGCGTCGACGGCATCGAGAACGGGCCGCGGGCGTTGCACGAAATGATGAGCGGCCGGCATCTGGGCACCGTCGTGGTGTCCCTGTAGGACCGGAGGACCCATGCGGATCGGCGACGCGGCGGCAGCGGCGGGCACGACACCCCGCGCGTTGCGCTTCTACGAACAGAACGGCCTGCTGCCGCCGCCACGGCGCACCGCCACCGGACAGCGGGAGTACGGCCATCGGGACGTGGCGCGCGTCCGTGTCATCCGCACGCTGCTGTCGCTCGGACTGACCGTCGCGGATCTACGCGACTGCGGGGATCGGCTGGATCTGCTGGAGGACGACGCGCTGCCGCCGTACGGCGGGCCGGGGGCGTGCTCGCGGCCCAGCGGCGTCGCGGAGCGTCGGCTCGCCGCCCTCGACGCCGAGATCACCCGGCTGACGCGGCTCCGCGAACGCCTCGCGGCCCGGGTCGGCGCGCAGGCCCAGGGCGTGTCTGACAGATCCCGTTCGTAGCGAGCGGCGTCCAGGCGGAGGAGGGGGTCAGCCTGGTTTGGCCGGCGACCGACGACAACGCGGCGGGGCGTCGCCTGAGCGTCGCGCAGCCGGACAGCGGATCTGTCGGACACGCCCCAGGAGCGCGCGGCCGACCGGGGCGAGCAACCCGCCGTGGTACGGCGGGCCGGCGATCCCGGCCTGCCCGGCAGCACGATCAGCAGTCCCGGCCCCGGCCTGCCCGGGACCCCGATCAGTGGTCCCGGCCCTGGCCTGCCCGGCGCCCGGATCGGCGCGGACCGGGTCTGACCGTCCCCTCGTCGGTGCCGGGCACCGGCGGGGTCGTGACCGCGTTCGCGAGGCCCCGGTCAGTCCGCCTCGCCGACGCGGAGCGTGGCGTGCACCGATCCGGTCTCAGGGTCCTCCCACAGCATGGCGCCGAGGGTACGCAGAGCCGAGACGGCGGCCGTGTTGGACACATGGGTCTCGGCGATGAGCGCGCTCGCCGCGTGCGCCCGCGCCTCGTCGATCAGCAGGCGAAGCGCCTCAGTGCTGTAGCCCTTCCCCCGGGCCGAGCGCCCCAGCCAGATGTACGCCTGGACCGCGCCGGGCGCCTCCGCAGGGGTGATGCGGGCCGCGCCGGCGAGCTGCCCGTCCACCAGCACCGCGTAGGCCGCCCCGTCCCCCGGTCGGTGGTACTCGTCGAAGGCGGCGCGGCTCGCGTCGTTCCACCGGGGCGCGACGGGAACGTCCGGCATCACCTCATGCGGGTCGGTGTCGGCGATCGCGATCTCGAGCAACCTCGGCAACAGGTTCTCGTCCACCGGTTGCAGTGTGACAGTGCTCATACCCGCAGACTGCCAGGTGCGCGGCGCCGTGGCGTGGAGGCACGGCCCGGGAGCCGTCACTTCCGCCAGATGAGGACCAGGGCGCAGTCGTCGTCGCGGGCGGCGGCCATCTCGGCGACGAGTTCGGCCGCTCCCTCACGGAATCCGCTGGGGACGAGGCTCTCGACCGCGCCGAGCAGCCGGTCGATGCCGGCGTCCAGGTCGCGGCCGGGCGCCTCCACCAGACCGTCGGTGTAGAGGAGCATCGCGTCGCCGGGCCCAAGCACACCACGCTCGGGTTCGGAGCTCATCTCGGGGACGACGCCGAGCACGATGCCCTTGGCCGAGCTGACCCGCCAGGTGCCGCTGCCCGAGTGGAACTGCACGGCGGGCGGGTGGCCCGCCGACTCGACGACGTACTCGCCGGTCCGCAGGTCGATGGTGAGACGGACCGCGGTGACGAACCCCTCGTCCCACCGCTGACGGTGCAGGTAGGCGTTGCACGCCGCCAGGAACCGCTCGGGCTCGACCGAGCCGAGCAGCCCGCCGAACGCCCCGGAGAGCATCAGCGCGCGCGTGCCGGCGTCGACGCCCTTGCCGGACACGTCGACCAGCGCGACCTCGAGCGTGTCGTCGCGGCAGACCGAGACGAAGAAGTCGCCGCCGAAGGAGGAACCGCCGGCCTGGAGCAGGACCACCTTGGAGTCCCATCCGGCCGGCAGTTTCGGCATCTCTCCGTGCCGGCGCAGCCGGTCGCGCAGTTCGAGCAGCATCAGCTCGCCGCGCAGGCCCTTCACGCCGATCTGCTCCCGGCTGCGGGCCAGCACCGTCGCCAGGACGGCCGTGACGATGATCGTCGCGATGACGCCGGGGCCGACGCGCGCGAAGCCCATGGCGATCGCGTCGTACAGCAGTGCGGCGGCGACCACGCCTAGGAGGACCCCGAGGCTGCGGACGCGGAGCACGAGACCACCGGCCAGCACGGTCAGGACGACGGCGCTGGGCGAGAACCAGGTCTGCGACGCCGGCGCGGAGATCCCGATCACTACGGTGACGGCGATGAGGGCGGCGAGGGCGTTGCGGTCCTGCGTGAGCTGGCCCCGCTGCAGCCACTGATACAGCCGCACCAGGACGGGGATCCGGCGCAGGAAGGCGCGGATCCTCGGTGGCAGGAACTGGACCAGGCGGCTGAGCATGATGCGGGCACTGTATCGAGCATCGCCTGGTCCGTGCTGCGTGCCGTTGCGCAGGACGCGTGTCTCGGCCGTCCGAAACACCGGTGCACCGCTCGGCTCGACGCGTCGGATCCGCCGCCGGTGACGGGTGTGGCGGCACGTTCGTGTTTTCCGCCCGCCCATCGAGGGGAGACCTAAAAGATCATCGGATCTTCCGGAGGTGGCGGATGGGACAGGGCATGCGTGTCACGGTCGACGCGGCGATGCGGGCCCGCGACGTCTCGCGCGTCCGGTCGGAGGATGATGCGCCGAGCCCTCCGGCCGCACCGCCTCAGCCCGTGAAGCCCCGTAGAGGGGAGAAGCGGCGGCTGGCGAAGCGCCGAGCCGCCGCGGAGCTCTGACCGGCGGCCGTCTCTGACGGCCGGCCGCCTCTGACGGCGGCGTCCGCTGACGGCTCGGTCGCCGCTGACGCTCCGGCGTCCCGCGTCAGGCCGGGAGCTTGGGAAGGTCGCCGGTCTGCTCGAAGGCGGTCAGCATGGCGATGCGCCGGACGTGTCGCTCCTCACCGGAGAACGGCGTGTCGAGGAAGATCCCCACGAACCGGGTCGCCTCGTCGAGCGGGTGCATGCGCGCACCGATGCTGATGATGTTCGCGTCGTTGTGCTCGCGGCCGAGCCGTGCGGTCTCCTCGCTCCAGGCGAGGGCCGCGCGTACGCCGGGGACCTTGTTCGCGGCGATCGCCTCGCCGTTGCCCGAGCCGCCGATGACGACGCCGAGCGAGGCGGGGTCGGCGGCGGTCCGGGCCGCCGCGTCCATGACGAACGGCGGATAGTCGTCCTGGCCGTCGTACTCCTTCGGGCCGCAGTCGACCGGCTCGTGTCCCTGCTCGGTGAGCCATCCGATCAAGTGCTGCTTCAGTTCGTACCCCGCGTGGTCGGAGCCGAGATAGACGCGCATGCCGCAAAGTCTGTCAGGTCGGTGCCGCCGGCCGCACGACCGGGGCTCGGCGCGCGGGCGGCGGCGTCGAGCGGCCACTGGGCGACCGTGAGCATCGCGCCGACGCCGCCGATGACCGCCCCGATCACCCGTGAACGCATGGCCGGACGCTGACCTGCCACGGGAGATGCCGGAAGACCCTCAGAACTGCAGCGACTTGACCTCCAGGAACTCCTCCAGCCCGTACCGGCCGAGCTCGCGGCCGAGGCCGGACTGCTTGTAACCGCCGAACGGCGCCACGGGGTTGAAACGACCGCCGTTGATCTCCACCTGACCCGCCTTGATGCGGCGGGCCACCGCCACCGCGTGGTCGCGGTCCGCCGACCACACGGCGGCCGCGAGCCCGTACGGCGTGTCGTTGGCGGTCCGCACGGCGTCGTCCTCGGAGTCATAGGCGAGCATCGACAGGACGGGTCCGAAGATCTCCTCGCGGGCGATCGTCATCGACGGCGTCACGTCCGCGAAGACGGTGGGCGGGACGTGGTAACCGGGGCCGAGCGAGGTGTCCGTGCCGCCGGTCACCAGCCGTGCGCCCTCCTCGACGCCCTTGTCGATGTATCCGCGGACGCGGTCGAGCTGGGCGCGGGAGGCGAGCGGGCCGAGGCGGGTGCCCTCGTCGAACGGATCGCCGGGGGTGTGGCGCTCCGCCGCCTTGGCGGCGAGTGCCACCGCCTCGTCGTACAGGGTGCGGGGCACGAGCATGCGGGTGAGGGCGTTGCAGGTCTGGCCGGAGTTGACGAAGGCCTTGGCCACGCCCACCTTGACGGCGAGGGGGAGGTCCGCGTCCGGGAGGATGAGGTTCGGCGACTTGCCGCCGAGTTCGAGCGCGACGCGCTTGACCGACGCGGCGGCCAGCTCGGCGACGCGCCGGCCGGCCCGGGTGGAGCCGGTGAAGGAGACCATGTCGACGTCCTCGTGGGCCGCGATCGCCTCGCCGACGACGGGGCCCGTCCCGGACACCAGGTTGAACACCCCCGGCGGCAGGTCGGCCTGGTCGATGATGTCGGCCAGCGCGTACGCGGCGAGCGGCGCGACCTCACTGGGCTTGAGGACGACCGTGCAGCCGGCCGCGAGGGCGGGGGCGACCTTGGTGACGACCTGGTGCAGCGGGTAGTTCCACGGCGTGATGGCCCCGACGACGCCGACCGGCTCGCGGACGATCACCGAGTTGCCGCAGTGCTCACCCGCGAAGTCGTACGTCCGCAGCAGGTCCACGATGCCGGTCAGCACCCCGATGGGGGCGGCGACGTGCACCTTCCGCGCGAGTGCGTACGGCGCGCCGAGATCGGTCGCGATGATCCTCGCGAGTTCGTCCTGCCGGGCCGCGATGCCGGCCAGGATCGCCTCGAGGTACCCGGCGCGCTCCTCCGGCGCGGTGGCCTCCCAGGCGGGCAGGGCCCGGCGCGCCTGGGCCACGGCCCGGTCGACGTCCGCCGCGGTGCCCGCGGGGATCCGGTCGATGACCTGCTCGTTCGCCGGGTTGATGACGTCGATCGTCGCCGTGGCCGATGAGTCCGCCCACGCCCCGCCCACATAGATCACATCGCGCATGTCCTCATCCTTCCCCCGGTCGCCGGACGCGGACCAGCCGTCCGGGTGAGGGATATGGATCCGCCCCGGGCAGGGGCCCGTCCCGGCATACGATCGGCTGTTGCAAGTAATTTGCAACAGGGATTGAATGGCAGATGAGCGCATGTCATGCGCATACGGCGGAAACGAGGAGGATCGATGGCGACGGTGCGGTCCGCGGCACGGACCCGGCTGGGCCGGGCGGAATGGGGACGCCTCGCCGGGATGATCGGCTTCGTGGGACTGTTGCACGTCGTCGGCTGGGGGATCCTGCTGTTCCTCGTCGTACCCGGCCAATACCACCTCGGCGACGGGAAGCTGTTCGGCGTCGGGATCGCACTGACGGCGTACACGCTCGGCATGCGCCACGCGTTCGACGCGGACCACCTCGCCGCCATCGACAACACGACCCGCAAGCTGATGTCCGACGGCCAGCGCCCGGTGTCGGTCGGGTTCTGGTTCTCGCTGGGGCACTCCTCGGTGGTGTTCACCGCCTGCGTGCTGCTCGGCTTCGGCGTCAAGGCGCTGTCCAACGGCGTCTCCGACGAGAACTCCGGGCTGCACCAGATCACCAGCACGATCGGCCCGACCGTGTCCGGCACGTTCCTCGCCATCATCGCGATCATCAACCTGGTGATCCTCATGGGCATCATCAAGGTGTTCCGCGAGATGCGCGAAGGCGCCTACGACGAGGCGGCGCTGGAGGAGCAGCTGAACAACCGCGGTTTCATGAACCGCTTCCTCGGCCGCTTCACCAAGGCGATCACCAAGCCGTGGCAGATGTACCCGCTGGGCTTCCTGTTCGGGCTGGGCTTCGACACCGCCACGGAGATCGGCCTGCTCGCGCTGGCAGGCTCGGCCGCCGCCACGAGCTCCCTCCCCTGGTACGCCGTGCTGTGCCTGCCGATCATCTTCGCGGCCGGCATGTCGCTGTGGGACAGCATCGACGGCACGTTCATGAACTTCGCGTACGGCTGGGCGTTCTCCAACCCGGTCCGCAAGATCTTCTACAACATCGTCCTGACCGGGGTCTCGGTGGCGTTCGCCTTCGTGATCGGCGGCACCGAGCTGCTCCAGGTCGCCCAGGAGCGGTTCGGACTGCACGGGGGCTTCTGGGACTGGGTCGCCGGCCTGGACCTCAACACGGCCGGTTTCGTCGTCACCGGCCTGCTGCTGGTCATGTGGGCGGGGGCGCTGGCGATCTGGAAGTTCGGCCGCATCGAGCAGCGGTGGTCGGCCGCCCTGCAGGACAGCGACGCCTGACGGCGGCGTGGTCGCCGGGCCCGTGCCGCGAGCACGGCCCGGCGACCGCGGAGCCGCATCAGTCGAAGATCGGGTCCCGCGTACGGCTGCGCTTGAGCTCGAAGAAGCCGTCCGTGCCGGCGACGAGACGGACGCCGTCCCACAGCTTCGCCGCCGCCTCGCCGCGCGGGATCGGCGACACGACGGGGCCGAAGAACGCCGCCCCCTCCACCGAGATCACCGGCGTGCCGACCTCGTAGCCGACCCGGTCCATGCCGTCGGCGTGCGAGGCGCGTAGCGCCTCGTCGTACTCGTCGCCGTCGGCGGCGGCCGCGAGAGCCCCGTCCAGACCCGCCGCCTCGAGGGCCTCCTCGATGACCTGGCGGGTGTCCTTCCGCTGCTCGTCGTGGAAGCGGGTGCCGAGCTCGGTGTAGAGCGCGCCGAGCACTTCGGCGCCGTACTTCTTCTCGGCCGCGATGGCCACCCGGACCGGTCCCCACGCCTCCTTCATGAAGGCGACGTACTGCTCCGGCAGGTCACGACCGTCGTTGAGCACGGCCAGGCTCATGACGTGCCACCGAACGTCGATGGGCCGCAGCCGCTCGACCTCAAGGATCCACCGCGAGGCGATCCAGGCCCACGGGCACTTCGGGTCGAACCAGAAATCCACCGGCGTGCGCTCGGTGTCGGTCACCGCTACCTCCACAATGCCTCGGCGCGTCCTCCCGGACCGCCGTCGAATGGCCGGGAGACCTCGCACGGAGATCACCGGCCCGTTTGGCGGGCTCCGGACGTCGCTGGGACACCGGACCCCGTAACCGGCAACAGACGCATTTCGGTCGGCATTCCTTCTTGGAGTTCTCCCAGATCCGAGGGCATGATCACCATCTCGCGGTTAGATGTGTGCTGAGGCGGACCGCCGTTCGTACGGCCGCTCTTCGAGCCGTACGGTTGGTAGGACCACGACGTCGCGAAACGAGGCGAGGAGTTCACTTGGCTGGCAATCTGACGCGCGATGAGGCGCGGGAGCGCGCCCGGCTGCTGACCGTCGAGTCGTACGAGGTCGATCTCGACCTCACGACGGGAGCGGAGACGTTCGTCTCGGACACCACCATCAGGTTCGGCTGCGCCGAACCGGGCGCGTCCAGCTTCGTCGACCTGCACGGCGCGACGGTCCGCGAGGTCACCCTCAACGGTCAGCCGCTCGACCCCGGATCGTACGACCCGGACAAGGGCCGCGTCCCGCTGCCCCGGCTGGCCGCCGAGAACGAGCTGCGGGTGGTCTCCGACAACGCCTACTCCCGTACCGGCGAGGGACTCCACCGCTTCGTCGACCCGGTCGACCAGGAGGCGTACCTCTACACGCAGTTCGAGACGTGCGACGCGCACCGCATGTACGCCTGCTTCGACCAGCCGGACCTCAAGGCGCGGTTCGAGCTGAGCGTGACCGCGCCGGAGCACTGGCAGGTCATCACCAACAACGCCCCCGACCGGTCCGAGGGCGGCCGCTGGCACTTCCCCGCGACGCCGGGCATCTCCACCTATATCACCGCCCTCGTCGCCGGCCCGTACCACGTGGCGCGCGACGAGTACGCCGCCGACGACCAGCGCATCCCGCTCGGCGCCTACTGCCGGGCCAGCCTGGCCGAGCACTTCGACCCCGAGGCGATCTTCGAGGTCACCAAGCAGGGCTTCGACTTCTTCCGCAAGATCTTCGCCCGGCCGTACCCCTTCGACAAGTACGACCAGCTCTTCGTGCCGGAGTTCAACGCGGGCGCGATGGAGAACGCCGGCTGCGTCACCTTCCTCGAGGACTATGTCTTCCGGTCGCGGGTCACCGACGCCGCCTACGAGCGCCGGGCCGAGACGATCCTGCACGAGATGGCGCACATGTGGTTCGGTGACCTCGTCACCATGCGCTGGTGGGACGACCTGTGGCTGAACGAGTCGTTCGCGACGTACATGAGCGTCCTCTGCCAGTCCGAGGCCACCCGCTGGAAGGGCGCCTGGACGACCTTCGCGAACCTCTGGAAGGCCTGGGCGTACCGCCAGGACCAGCTGCCGTCCACGCACCCGATCTCCGCCGACATCCCCGACATCCGGGCGGTCGAGGTCAACTTCGACGGCATCACGTACGCCAAGGGCGCGAGCGTGCTCAAGCAGCTCGTCGCCTACGTCGGGCGCGACAACTTCATCAGCGGCGTCCGCAGCTACTTCGACCGGCACGCGTGGGGCAACACCTCGCTGTCCGACCTGCTCGACGCCCTGGAGGAGACCTCGGGCCGCGACCTGACCTCCTGGTCGAAGGAGTGGCTGGAGACGGCCGGCGTCAACACCCTGCGCCCGTCGTACGACGTCGACGACGAGGGCCGCTTCACCTCGTTCACGGTGCTGCAGGAGGCGCCGGAGAACCACCCGACGCTGCGCTCGCACCGGGTGGCGATCGGCCTGTACGACCGGACGGACGAGGGCATCGTTCGCCGCAGGCGGGTCGAGCTGGACGTCGTGGGCGCCCGTACGGAGGTCTCCGAGCTGGTCGGCGAGCGGCGCCCCGACCTCGTGCTGGTCAACGACGACGACCTGACCTACGCCAAGATCCGCCTCGACGAGCGCTCACTGCGCACGCTCGTCGACGGGATCGGCGAGATCGTCGACGGCCTGCCGCGGGCGCTGTGCTGGTCGGCCGCCTGGGACATGTGCCGCGACGCCGAGCTCGCCGCCCGCGACTACGTCCGGCTGGTGCTGTCCGGCATCCGCGGCGTCTCCGACATCTCGGTGACCCAGACGCTGCTCCGGCAGGCACGGCTGGCGACCTCGCAGTACGCCGACCCGGCCTGGCGCGACACCGGCTACGGCCTGCTGGCCGACGCGCTGCACACGCTGATGACCGAGGCCGAGCCCGGCTCGGACTGGCAGCTCACCTACACCCAGGCATTCGTCTCGGTGGCCACCTCGGACGAGCACGTCGCGTTCGTGCGCGGCCTGCTCGACGGTTCGGCGAGCCTCGACGGGCTGGTCGTCGACACGGACCTGCGCTGGTCGCTGCTGCGGCGTCTCGTCGTACGCGGCGCCGCCGGGGAGGACGAGGTCGAGGCGGAGCTGCGCCGCGATCCCACCGCCGCGGGCGAGCGGCAAGCGGCCGGCGGCCGCGCCGCGATCCCGACGCCGGAGGCGAAGGTCGCGGCGTGGGAGCGGATCATCGGCGGCGACCTGCCCAACGCCGTGTTCCGCGCCACGCTCGGCGGCTTCGTCGACACCGACGACATCACGCTCCTCGAGCCGTACGTCGAGAGGTACTTCGCCGAGGTCGGCCGCGTCTGGTCGTCGTGGTCCAGCGACATGGCCAGCACGTTCGCCGAGAGCGCCTACCCGTTCCTGGTGATCTCGCCGGCCGTCATCGACCGGACCACCGTGTACATCGAGGCGGAGAACCCGCCGCCGGCCCTGCGCCGCCTGCTCGTCGAGGGGCGCGACGGCGTCGCCCGCGCGCTGCGGGCGCGGGAGAAGGACCGCCAGAGCGCGTAGGCGTCCGCACCGTGATCGCGAGGGCCCGGCCGGTCTCCGGCCGGGCCCTCGCTCAGTAGGAGGCGGTCGACCGCTGGCGCTGCCGGGTGCCCAGGACGTGCTCGACCAGGGTGATGAGCACCTGCTTGACCGACTCCCGCTCCCGGGCGTCGCAGGCGATCACCGGCACGTGGGGCTCGAGGTCGAGCGCGCTGCGGACCGCCTCGATGTCTGGCTGGGCCGCGCCCTCGAAGCGGTTCAGGCCGATGATGAACGGCATGCCCCGGCGCTCGAAGAAGTCGATCGAGGAGAAGCAGTCGGCCAGCCGACGGGTGTCGGCGAGGACGACCGCGCCGATCGCGCCCGTGGCCAGTTCGTCCCACATGAACCAGAACCGCTTCTGCCCCGGGGTGCCGAACACGTAGAGGACGAGTCCGTCGCCGAGCGTGATACGGCCGAAGTCCATCGCGACGGTCGTGGTGGTCTTCTGCTCCACGCCGGAGGTGTCGTCGACGCCGACGCTCTGCGAGGTGAGCATCTCCTCGGTGCGCAGCGTCTGGATCTCACTGACCGTGTTGACCAGGGTGGTCTTGCCGGCCCCGAATCCGCCGGCGATCAGCACCTTGACCGCGAGCTGGGTTCCCATCTGCATCTCAATACGCCCTTTCACGGGAACGGGCGCCGGAGTGGAGCCGCGAGACGAGGGCGTTCGCCGGCGGACCCTGGGGGGACGGCACCGCGGCTCGTCTCACCTCGGCGGGTCTCAGCATCGCTTCAGCGGCCACGGGCTCCTTCTCCTACTCCACGACGGCACGGAAACCGGACGATCGCCGTGTCAGCAGACATGATCCCACCCAGAGGGAAACAAGATCCCCGAAATGGAATACGGATTTGTAACTGGACTCTAACCTTCGGCGGGTTCGCCCGATTCACGGTCATTCGCCGTGCGGAGGTGGCGGAGACCACCGCACCGCGGCACGGGCGCTGTCACCGGGGCATGGCAAAGTGAACGGGTGGAGACGGCACACGAAGTACTCACGACTCTCGCCTGGCGCTACGCCTTCGGTGACCTCGCCGCCCTGTGCGAGGCGGGCGCCGCGGGGCTGCGACCTGACGTCGCCGCCGAGGTCCGGTTGCTGTGCTCGTTCGGGCAGCGGCTGATCGACCTGGACGCGGAGGACTTCGGCGTCCCCGAACGCACCGGCGACCCGGCCGTCGACGTCCACGAGGTGCCCGATCACCTGCTCGCCCGCGCCCGGGCCAGCCGGATGCCGCAGTCCGCCAAAGAGAACACCCGCGGGGCGCTGCGGACGCTCCGTCCCGCCTACGGCCTGCTGCTCGAGGTGATCGAGGCGCGGTGGCGGCGGCGCGAGATGGCGGCCCTGGTCGCCGCCCTGCACATCGCCGCCGAATACCTCCCGCTGCTGGCCTGGGAGCCGGTCCTCGGCCACGCCGGCGACCCGGCGCTGCTGCCCGCGGCGGTCGCCGGCACCGGCAGCCGGTTCGGTGTGATGCCCGAGCCGGGCACGCCGCGCCAGTGCGACCTGACGCGTCCCGAGCAGTCCGCCGCCGAGCGCGCGCTGCGGGTGGCCGGAGAGCCCGGTCCCGGCTGGCGCGCCTACCTCGACCGCCAGCACAGCACGCTGGCGTCCGCCCTCGGACGCTGTGCCGCGTCGTGCCGCACGCCCTGCGACGTGGTCACGCGCCTGTCCCCCGACGTGCTCGAGGCCCTGACCGCCCGCTGCCGGCTGGCCCAGGAGTTCTCCGACGGCGCGCTCGTGCGCCTGCGCCACGCCGCGCCGGTCGGGCACGGCTTCGGGGTCCCGAGCCCCGAGGAGGTCGAGGAGGCCTGGTCCCGCACCCGCAGGTCGGTGGGCAACCAGCCGCTCGGGCGCGCGGTGGTCGAGCCCAGCACCGTCTACTGCCTGCCCGGCCTGCCCGAGGTGTTCTCCGCGGCGGCCGGGCGCCCGATCCTGCCCGACACCCTGCTGCACGACGTCGCCGCGCACATCGTCGCCATCCTCGAACACTGATGAACCTTCCGCCCGTCCCCTGATCCGCCGCTCGTGTCCTCCCGCGACGCGGAGGACGTCAGTGGGCACCGCCCTGATCGAGTACGGGACCGAGGGTGGCCGGCAGGCGGGGGTGACGGGGAAGGTCGTCCAGGAGCACCGGGCGGCCGGCGGCGTCCGCCAAGGGGATCCGCCAGTTCGGGTACTCATCGACCGTGCCGGGCTGGTTCTGCGTGCGCCGCTCCCCCACGGCGTCCGCCAGCGACACGCCGATCAGCCGCGCGGGCGTACGCGCGAGGAATGCGTGCAGCGCCGCCGTCATGTCGGCCGTGTCCAGGCCGAGCGACGTCAGCAGTTCCTTCCACTCGCGCAGTGACCGGTCGAGTTCGGCGTACTCCTCGGCGGCGGGCCGGGTGAGCAGGCCGAGACGCTCCCGCAGGACGATGTGGTCGCCGTTCAGGTACCCCTCGATGGGCGGCATGTCGTGGGTGCCCACAGTGGCCAGGCACAGCTCCCGCCACTTCCCCGGCGGCAGCGGCGCACCGCTCTCGTCGCGCTCGAACCACGCCATGGACGTGCCGAACACCCCGCGCTCGGCGAAGACGTCGCGCATGTAGTCCGCCACGGTGCCGAGATCCTCGCCGATGACCACGGCCCCGGCCTCGTGCGCCTCGGCCAGCAGCACGCCCAGCAGGTCGCCGTACGGGTAGGAGACGTACGTCCCATCGGCCGGGGAGGCACCCTGCGGCACCCACCACAGCCGGAAGACCTGCATCGCGTGGTCGAGGCGGAGCCCGCCCGCGTGCCGGAGCACGTGGCGCAGCATCGCGCGGTACGGGGCATAGCCCGCCGCCGCGAGCCGCTGCGGGTGCCAGGGCGGCTGACCCCAGTCCTGGCCGCGCTGGTTGAACTCGTCCGGCGGCGCCCCCACGCTCATCCCCGGCGCGAACAGGTCCCGGTACGCCCACGCGTCCGCCCCACCCGGGTCCACCCCGACGGCCAGGTCGTGGACGATCCCCAGGTCCATGCCGGCCTCACGCGCCGCGTCGTGGACGGCGCCGAGTTGCTCGTCGAGCCACCACTGCAGCCGACGGTGGAACTCGACGCGGTCGGCGCGCCGCTCACGCTCGGCCGCGACCGCCGCCGATCGGGGGTCGCGCAGGTCGGCCGGCCAGGACGGCCAGGACGAGCCGTGCTCCTCCGCGAGGGCGCACCAGGTCGCGAACGCGGTCAGTTCCTCTCCCTCGCGCTCGCGGAACCCGGCGTACGCCGCCGCACGCTCCGGGGTGAGCGGCACCTCGACCAGGAGTTCCAGCGCCGCCCGCTTGGCCGTCCAGACCGCGTCGCGGTCGATGTCGTCGGTCGTCCGGGACCGGGCCTGCTCGGGAGCGGCCAGTTCGGCGACCCGGCGCCGCACCTCCGGGTCGGCCCCGGTGTACTCGGACACGTCCTCCGGCCGCAGGTACAGGGGGCTGGTGTAGCGGCGGCTCACCGGCAGGTACGGCGACGGCCTGACCGGCGGGGCCGGTTCCCCCGCGTGCAGCGGGTTGACCAGGACGAATCCCGCGCCGAGCGCGCGGCCGCTCCACGCGGCCAGCTCCCGCAGGTCGGCGAGGTCCCCCATTCCCCACGAGCGGGTCGACCGCAGGGAGTAGAGCTGGGCCATGAGGCCCCAGGAACGCTCGCCGGGGTCCGGAGCCCGCGAGGGCGCGACGAGCAGCGGCGCGGCCTCCTCCCGGTCGCCGCGCCGGGCGCGTACCCGGTGCCATCCGAGCGGCGTCTCCAGGGGCAGCCGGTACGCCGTACGGAACCCGGTGGCCTCCGCCGACGTGGCGGGCGGCCGTCCTGCCGTCGCGGCCGCCTGCGGGCCGCCTGCCGTGGCCGCCTGCGGGGCGGCGGAGGACGGGCGCGGTTCCGCGCGGTGGAGACGGAGTTCGTCGCCGGTGGCGAGTTCGACCCACAGCTCGGCGTCGTCCGCCGCGAGCAGGTCCTCTCCCGCGAAGACGACGGCGACGGACGGGAGGAGGCGGGCGCGGCACTCCCGGTCGATCCGCTCGAGCTCGCGGCCGACGGCCTCCGACGACGACACGTCCGCCCCGAGCGCGGTGAGCACCGAGCTGATCGTGGTCACGGAGACGTCGGCCGGCCGGCCCCGCCAGTCCGTGTAGGAGGTCTCGACGCCGTACGCCGCGGCCAGCGCCTTCAGATCCTCGGTGCCCTCGGCCACGGTGTCCTCTCTCACGATGTCCCCGTCCTCGGCCCGCTCCCGGCTCCTGCCCGACGACTACGATGCCCCGTGGATCAGTCCCAAATCGGGGGATGACGGTGGGCCCACGGTCGGGCCTCCTCCAGTTGCGACGACAGGGCGATCAGCGTGGCCTCGTCGCCCACCCGCCCGGCGAGCATGACGCCGATGGGCAGGCCGCCGTCGGTCCAGTGCAGGGGGACGTTCACCGCGGGCTGGCCGGTGACGTTGTACACCGAGGTGAACGGTGTGAAGCGCTTCTGCCGCTCGAAGTTCTCCACGGGCTCGGCCTCCTCGAAGTGGCCGATGGGCACGGGCGGCTGCGCGAGCGTGGGATGCAGGATCACGTCGTAGCGATCGAGGACCGGCAGCGCCGTCCGTACGGCGGCCTGCAGCGACGCCTGGGCGCGCAGCAGTTGCGGAGCGGTGATCGTCTGGCCGCGTTCGCGCAGCCATCGGGTGAGCGGGCGCAGGAGCTCCTCGCGCTCGGGCGGGACCGGGGTGAGCGTGGCCATGGACGCCCAGATGACCTCGAAGTGGGGCATCAGCTCGTCCTGCCACGGCGGGACGATGTCCTCCACCTCGTGGCCGAGCTCCGCCAGCAGCGCGCTGGCGGCCTCGTAGGCGGCGAGGCAGTCGGGGTGCACCTCGGCGCCGGAGATCGGCGGCACGGCGCTGCGGCCGACGCGCAGCCGTCGCGGTGCCCGGTCGGCGGCCTCGAAAAAGGTCCCCTCGGGCGGCGCGGCGCGGTACATGTCGCCTGGAGCGTTCCCGGCCATGACGTCGAGGAGCAGCGCGGCGTCCCGTACGGTCCGGGTGATCGGGCCGCTGGTCGACAGGCCGACGAGGTCGGGGCTGACGGGCCCCTGGCTGATGCGGCCGCGCGTCGGCTTGATCCCGAAGAGGCCGCAGACGCTGGCCGGGATCCGGATGGACCCGCCGCCGTCACTGCCGTGCGCGGCCGGTGCGAGCCCGGCGGCGACCGCCGCGGCGGCGCCTCCGCTGGACCCTCCCGCGGAGCGTTCGACGTCCCAGGGCGTACGCGCGGGGGGTGCCACGGCGTTTTCGGTATAACAGGGCAGTCCGAATTCCGGCGTATTGGTCTTCCCCAGGAGAATCGTCCCCGCTTCACGCAGAAAAGCGACGACGTTGTCGTCGGTGAATGCCGTGAAGTCGGCAAAGGCCGCCGAGCCGAGCGTCGTCCGTACGTCCTTGACCATGTTGAGGTCCTTGACGGGGATCGGAACGCCGAGCAGCGGAGCCGCGTCGCCGGCCATGACCGCGCGCTCGGCCGCCTTGGCCTGGTCACGCGCGAGGTCGGCGGTCACGGTGATGTAGGCGCCGACGCGGTCCGTCAGGCGGTCGATGCGGTCGAGGTAGTGCTCGGCGACGTCGACGGGTGAGAGCTCCCGGCGGCGGATCGCGGTGGCCTGCTCCCGGACACTGAGATCGTGAATTTGCGTCACAAGTGAAAACGGTACGCCCACCGAAAGTTGCAGCAGAGCAGTGGGGGGATAGGAATTATCTACCCTGGTAGGATGCCACCGAACCGCTCAAGGGCGGAGACAAAAGTATCAACCGGACACGACTATGCACTCGGCGCCGGCTCTGGTTACGCTTCGCTCGGAAGATCATGTGCGCTGCCGTCAATCGAGCACGGAGTGTCGACAATGGCCAGTGTGGAGCGAGGCGAGTCCACCCAGACGTCCACACGCGAGCACCCTGACGACGAACGTCCGTTCGAGCTGCCCGGTGAAGAAGGCTCGGCCGAACGTCCTGACGAGGGACGCCCGCCCAAGCGGCGGAGGGAGCAGGCGATCGGAGGCCGGATCAGCGATCCGCAGATCCAACGCTGGATGATCCGGATCGGCGCGGCCGCCGTTCTCGGCCTGCTGTTCGCGATCATCTTCGAGATCCGGATCGGCCTGGCCGTGGCGGTGCTCACCGTGGTCGTCGATGTCGTCCGGAGATCCCGTCAGCACTCCAGTGTGGAGGCCTGGCGGAAGCCGTCGGTCGCGGAGCGCAGGACCGAGCGGCAGCTGCGCGGCATGGAGAAGGCCGGTTATCGCGCCCTCCACGCCCGCGCCGTCCCCCGCGACGACGACGGCGTCAGCGATGGGCAGATCGACCACCTCGTCATCGGGCCGACCGGCGTGTACGCCGTCGACTCGGAGAAGTGGGACAAGCGGCTGCCCGTACGAGCGCTGTCGCACCGCAAGCTGTTCCTCGGGCCGTTCAACAAGAAGGAGCGCCTCGACGAGGCCCGCTGGGAGTCCGACCAGGCCAGCAAGCTGATCAGCGCGGAGCTCGGCTATGAGGTGCCGGTCCAGCCGTCGCTGGCCATCTACGGCCCGGCGATCTCCTGGAAGGTGCTGATGGTGCGCAACGTCGACGTCTACTCCGGTGGACGGGCCCGCAACTACCTGCGGCGCCGGCCCAAGATCCTCACCGCGGTGGACATCGAGCGCATCTACAACGCCGCCGAGCGGGTGCTGCCGCCGAAGTACCCCGGATCCTGACCGTCTCCCGTCGCGTGCCCGACGCTCGATCCCCGGTACGACGTCCCAGAAACTGAGACCGCCGTCTCATGCGGGCCGTCGACCCCATACCATCGAAGTCTGAGCACGAATCGATGGGAGAGGCAGATGCCCCCGCTGAGGTCACGAACGGTCACGCACGGCAGGAACATGGCGGGAGCCCGGGCCCTTCTCAGGGCCACCGGCGTAGCGCGTGAGGACTTCGGCAAGCCCATCATCGCGGTGGCCAACAGCTTCACCGAGTTCGTGCCCGGCCACGTCCATCTGCGCGAGGTCGGCCAGGTCGTCGCCGCCGCGGTCAAGGAGGCGGGCGGCATCCCGCGCGAGTTCAACACGATCGCGGTCGACGACGGCATCGCGATGGGCCACGGCGGCATGCTCTACTCGCTGCCGTCCCGCGAGCTGATCGCCGACTCGGTCGAGTACATGGTCAACGCGCACTGCGCCGACGCCATGATCTGCGTCTCCAACTGCGACAAGATCACGCCGGGCATGCTGATCGCGGCCATGCGGCTCAACATCCCGACCGTGTTCGTCTCCGGCGGGCCGATGGAGGCGGGCAAGCCAGTGAACGGCACGACCAAGCTCGACCTGATCGACCCGATGATCGCCTCCGCCGACGAGTCGGTCTCCGACGAGACCCTCGCCCAGATGGAGGAGAACGCCTGCCCGACCTGCGGGTCCTGCTCGGGCATGTTCACCGCCAACTCGATGAACTGCCTCACCGAGGCGATCGGCCTGTCCCTTCCGGGCAACGGCACGATCCTGGCGACCCACGCCGACCGCAAGAAGCTGTTCCAGGACGCCGGGCGCCGCGTCGTCGAGATCGCCAACCGTTACTACGCCGGGGACGACGAGTCCGTCCTCCCGCTGAACATCGCGACCCGCGACGCGTTCGAGAACGCCATGGCGCTCGACGTGGCGATGGGCGGATCGACCAACACGATCCTGCACCTGCTCGCGGCGGCCCGGGAGGCCGGCGTCGACTTCGGCCTGAAGGAGATCGACGAGCTGTCGCGCCGCGTGCCCTGCGTCTGCAAGGTCGCCCCGGCCACGGCCAAGTACCACGTCGAGGACGTACACCGGGCGGGCGGCATCCCCGCGATCCTCGGCGAGCTCGACCGCGCCGGGCTGCTCAACCGCACGGTCCACACGATCCACAGCGCGTCGCTGGGGGAGTTCCTGGAGGCGCACGACGTCCGCTCCCCCGGCGTCCGTCCGGAGGCGGTCGAGCTGTTCCACGCCGCGCCGGGCGGGGTCCGCACGATCAAGCCGTACAGCCAGGACAACCGCTGGGAGGAGCTCGACCTCGACCGCGAGCAGGGCTGCATCCGCGACGTCGAGCACGCCTACACCAAGGACGGCGGGCTGGCCGTGCTGCACGGCAACCTGGCCGTCGAGGGCGCCGTCGTCAAGACCGCCGGCGTCGAGGAGGCCCTGTGGACCTTCGAGGGCCCGGCGATCGTCTTCGAGAGCCAGGACGACGCGGTCGAGGGCATCCTCGGCAACCGGGTCAAGCCCGGTGACGTCGTCGTCATCCGCTACGAGGGCCCCAAGGGCGGCCCGGGCATGCAGGAGATGCTGTACCCGACGTCGTTCCTCAAGGGCCGCGGGCTCGGCAAGGCCTGCGCGCTGATCACCGACGGGCGCTTCTCCGGCGGCACCAGCGGCCTGTCCATCGGCCACGCCTCGCCGGAGGCCGCCGCCGGCGGCGACATCGCCCTGGTCGAGGACGGCGACCGGATCGTCATCGACATCCCGCGCCGGGAGCTGCGCCTCGACGTGCCCGCCGACGAGCTCAGGGCGCGCCGCGAGCGCCTCCTGAAGGAGCTGGGCTCCTACCGGCCCCGCGACCGGCACCGTCCGGTGAGCGCCGCGCTGCAGGCCTACGCCGCGATGGCCACGTCCGCCTCCACCGGCGCGGCCCGCGACATCTCCCAGCTCGGCGGCTGACCTCCCGGATCCGGTGGGCGTCACCCGCCCACCGGATCACTCCTGGTTCGCCCCGCCGCCGACACGTCCATGACGACACAGGGCGCGCGGCTCGGACATCTCAGCTTCGGGTGCCGCCCACGAACTGCATCAGGCCGTACGTCCGCTGGCGCAGGGCCGTGAAGCCGCGGCCCCTAAGGGCGTGGCAGAGGTCGTCGGTGCCGAACATCCGGATGCCGGTCAGCCGCCCGAGCACGGCGCTGCCCGTGCCGATGAGCGGGAGCTCCGGCCGCCGGGTCGTGAGGAACACGGCCCGGCCGCCGGGCCTGAGCACGCGGGTGATGTCGTCGACGGCCGCCCACGGGTCGTCGAAGAGGTACAGGCCGCCGAAGCAGCACACCGCGTCGAACGCCTCGTCGCGGAACGGCAGGTCCGCCGCGTCGCCGCGGACGTAGGCGGCGTCGGCGGCGCCGTTCTCCCCGCGGGGACTCGGCCGGGCCGTCTCGGCCACCGCGCGGTCGAGCATGGTCGAGGAGGCGTCGATGCCCACGACGAGCCCGTGGCCCGTCATCCCGGCGGCCAGCGCGCGGGTGATGTTGCCGGGGCCACAGGCCACGTCGAGCACGGTGCCGTCCGGAACCGCGGCGAGGTCCAGCCAGTCGCGGGCGAGCGCGTACTCCTCCTCGACGCTGGGCCCGAGCGGGCCCTTGGACAACCCGAACATCACCGGCCGCCACACGTCCTCGTAGATCTTCGGGAGGAAGCCGGAGCGCATGAGCCGTTGCGCCATCGTGTCGTGCTGCCGCGCCTCCTCGCCGAGGAGGTCGAGGTAGCCGCGCGACACGTCCGGCTCGGCGGGCGGCCGGTCGAGCAGCGGCAGGACGCGTTCGAGCGCGGTCATGTCCCCTGTCCCGCCTCCTCGAGCGTGAGACCGGTGTGCGCGGCCATGAACGACAGGGTGTCGACGCTCAGGTCGATCGAACGGCTGACCGCGCGGGCGCCGTGCCCGACCTCGGCCTCGTTGCGCAGGAGGATGGGGCCGCCCTCATCGGAGGTGGCGTGCTGGAGGGCCGCGCACATCTTGCGGGCGTGCAGCGGGTCGACCCGGGTGTCGCTCTCGAAGACCGTGAAGAGGGTCGCCGGGTGGGCGACGCCCTCACGCACGTGGTGGTACGGGGAGTAGGCGTACAGCCAGCCGAACTGCTCCGGGTCGTCGGCCGTGCCGTACTCGACGTTCCAGGTCTGGCCGAGGCCGAACCTCTCGTACCGGATCATGTCCAGCAGCGGCGCCGAGCACACGGCCGCCGCGTACAGGTCGGGCCGCTGGGTGATCGCGGCGCCGACGAGCAGGCCGCCGTTGGACCCGCCGGAGATGGCGAGCCGGTCCGCCGAGGTCCACTCGTCGGCGATGAGCTTCTCGGCCGCGGCGTGGAAGTCGTCGAAGACATTCTGCTTCTTGCCCAGCATCCCGGCGCGGTGCCACTCCTCGCCCTCCTCCGAACCGCCGCGCAGGTTCGCGACGGCGTAGACGCCGCCGGCCTCCACCCAGGCGAGCGTTGCGGCGGAGTACGCGGGCGTCAGCGGGACGTTGAAACCGCCGTAGCCGTAGAGGATGGTCGGCTTGGGCGTGCCCTCGCCCGGCACCGCGTCGGCCCGGGCGACGATGAGCATGCGCACCTCGGTGCCGTCCTTCGAGGTGTACGTCACCTGGCGCGCCTCGACGTCGGGCACGTCGACCGTGCCGGGCGCGGACGCCCACAGCGTCGTCTCGCCCGTCGTGGCGTCGAAGTGGTACACGGACGTCGGCGTCGTGTGGTCGACGTAGGAGAACCACGTCTCGTGGCCGCCCTCGGGACGGTCGACGAGGCCGCCGATGGTGCCGAGGCCGGGCACCGGAACCTCGCCGATACGCTCCCCGGTCGCCAGGTCGTGGACGGTGATCTCGCTGATCGCGTGGCGGGTCCATCCGGCGAGCAGGATCGGCCGGTCGAGATCGTCGAGGATCGCGAAGTCCGTGAGGACCGCCTCGGTGTCCTCGGGGAGCAGGTCGCGCCAGGCGCCGGGCGACAGGTCGGCCGGGTCGGCCACGCACAGCCGGCCGCGCGGGGCGTCCCGGTCGGTGAAGACGTACGCGCGGCCGTCGCGCCCGAAGTGCACGCCGGTCTCGGCGTCGACGCCCTCCTGGACCACCCGCAGCTCCGGGGCCTCCGGGGAGGAGGTGGTCAGGTCGGCGACCCACAGGTCGTTGCGCGGCGCGGTGCCCTGGGAGGAGGAGAGGCTGAGCCAGCGGCCGTCGCGACTGACGCCGACGCCGTAGTAGTTGGTCTTCTCCCGCCCCTCACCGAAGATCATCACGTCGTCGGTCTCCGGGTCGGTCCCGAGCCGGTGCAGGTAGACGCGGCGGTGGTACTGGTCCTCCCCCGCCGGGACCTGGTCGGCGGGGAGCCGGCGGACGTAGTAGTACGTCTCGCCGCCCGGCAGCCAGGCGATCGGGGTGTAGCGGCACCGGTCGATCGGCCCCTCGACCGTCTCGCCGGTGGCGACGTCCATCACGTAGAGCTTGGACTCCTCGTCGCCGCCGTGGGAGAGCTGGTAGGCCAGCAGGCGGCCCTCCTTGTCCGGCTGCCAGGAGTCCAGCGTCGTCGTGTGGGTCGGGTCGAGCGCCATCGGGTCGATCAGCGCCCGCTCCCCTCCGCCCTCGCCGGGGTCGACGGTGTAGAGGACGGCGTGCTCCTGCTCCGCGGTGCGCCGCATGAAGAACCGGCGCTCGCCCCGCCAGACCGGAGCCCCGACGCTCCCGGCGCCGAGCAGCTCGCGCACGCGCGCCCGCATCCGGTCCCGGCCGGGCAGGTCGTCGACCTCGCGGTGGAACAGCTCGTCCTGGGCCGCCAGCCATTTCTTGGTGTCGTCGCCGTTCGGATCCTCCAGCCACCGGTAGGGATCGGCGACGCGATGACCGTGGATCTCCTCGACGATGTCCTGACGATGCGCGGACGGGTACTGCAGTCGGCTCATGACGGCACTTTACGAGGTCGCCGTCACCGCCCGCGCCGGGCGTGGCGGTTTCCCCCCGATCGCCGCGCCGAGAAAGATGTGGGGCGCGTCTTTCCACGTTGATTCGGGGGGAACAATGAAAGACACCATCGACCCGCACGGGTCGGACTCGCGCGCGAGCGGTCCCTACGGCAGCCGTACGAGACTGGTCGCGGCACCGGCGCTGGTCACGGTCGCCCTGACCGCCGGGGCCCTGGCGGGCGGGACCGCGCTCGCGCTCGCTCCGCGGCCACACGCGGCCGCGTCACCGCAGGGCGCCCAGCGCGCAGAACGGCCGGCGCATCCGGGACACGCGGCCCAGCCGTCACACGCACCGTCCCACGCGACCGAACCGTCGCACGCACCGTCCCAGGCGGCCCAAGGGCCACACGCGGCGTCGCACGAGGGCGCCCAGCAGTCACACGCGGCGTCGCACGAGGGCGCCCAGCGCTCCCGCGAGGCGCAAGGAGGGCACCGCACCGAGGCACAAGGAGGGCACCGCGCGCAGGGGGCGGCCCTGCGGCTGCTGTACGACCGGCCCGAGGCCGCGCCGGGAGGTTCCGGCGTCATCTGGCGCTGGACCGTGGCGAACGACGGAAAGAGCGCGGCCGAGGGCGTCGTCGCGACCCAGAAGATCACGTCCGGTCACAAGATCCTCGGGCTGTCGAAGCCCTGCGGCTCGGACCACGAGACGGTCGTGTGCCGCTACGAGACGCTGGGCGCGGGCGACAAGCGCACCGGCTGGATCAAGACCTCGGGCAACCCGAAGGGCGGCCCGCTGCGCGTCGACGCCAAGATGACGTGGCACGGGCGTCCGGCGCAGGCGGCCACGCCGGACGCGGGGACCGAGACAGGCGGTCACCACCCGGGTCACTGACCCGTCGAGCCGCCTCACGGGCGCGCTTCCAGCGATTGCCGCGATATGGGGTAGCGGGATCAGCACCTCAGCAGCCACACTGATTTGAACTCGGGTATCACCCGTGAGGAGGTCCTCGTGTCGGGTGCGCTGGTGAGAAAGATCATTGAGCCTCATGTCGAGGCGCGCTGGAGCGTGGCCCGTGGGGCAGCCGGCGCCTGCGGCGCGGAGGCCGTCTGATGAGACAGGTCCTGCTGCTCAACGCGACCTACGAACCCCTTACCACCCTTCCGCTGCGGCGTGCGGTCTGCCTGGTCCTCCGGGAGAAGGCCGAGATCGTGCATCTTGACGCCTCTGGAGCCCGGCTGCACTCGGCCTCCGTCATCGTCGAGATGCCGTCGGTGATCCGGCTTCTGCGCTACGTCCGGATCCCGTACCGACAACGCGTGCCGCTCACCCGGGCGGCCCTCATGCGGCGTGACAGCTTCCGGTGCGCCTACTGCGGCCTTCGCGCGGAGACGATCGACCACGTCCTCCCGCGCAGTCGCGGGGGAAAGCACGTCTGGGAGAACTGCGTCGCCTCCTGTCGGCCTTGCAATCACCGCAAGGCCGACAAGCTACTTGAAGAGATCGGATGGAAGCTGCGCTTCGTCCCGGGCGTTCCGCGGGGGGCGCACTGGCGGCTCATCGGCCTGGTCAACGACGGCGACCCCCAGTGGGCGCCCTACGTCTCCGAATCCGCCGCCTGATCGCCTGGCGGGGCGTGACGGACGGGCGGCGACGTCGTACCCTGTGGCCGTGCCACGCTACGACTACCGCTGCCGCGCCTGCGGCGCGACGTTCGAGAT
Source organism: Actinoallomurus purpureus (assembly GCF_024055795.1). Lineage (GTDB taxonomy): Bacteria > Actinomycetota > Actinomycetes > Streptosporangiales > Streptosporangiaceae > Actinoallomurus > Actinoallomurus purpureus. The sequence continues at coordinate 43,581 of NZ_JAMXMY010000025.1, forward strand.
GTCCCGCCCGATGGCCGAGGCGTCCGCCCCGGCCGCCTGTCCCGACGGGCACGACGACACGGTGAAGCTGCTGTCCACGGTCGCCGTCACCGGCGGCGCGACCGCCACTCCGCCCAGCGGCGGGGGGTGCTGCGGAGGCGGCTGCTGCGGCTGACGGTTGTTTCCAGGGCTCATCTCCGCCGAGCGGCGCCGCCCTCCGGCCGGCATCCGGGCGAAGCTCCTTACAGCCGTGCCGCCGGCCGTTCCCGGAGGGGCGTGTACCCGTAGGCCGGGAAGACCTCGACCATGGTGCGCAGATTCTTGATCACTCTTTCGCGGTGGCCAGTGTCACCGGAGGCGGGCGGGTGGCCGAAAAGGTGCTCCACGCGCTCGCCACGCCGGTCACGATGAACGCCCCCGGCACCAGCAGTCCCAACAGTTCCCAGGGCACCGCGACGAGCGGCCTGCCGATGGCCCGGTCGGCCGCCGCGCCGAGTCCCGCCAGCGCACCCGCCGCCACGAGGAGCCCGAGGAACAGCCCGATCGCGGTGACCGCCGCCGCCTCGATCAGCGCCATCCGTACCACCTGCGAGCGACCCATCCCGATGAGACGCACGACCGCGAACTCGACCTTGCGCTCGGCACCGGCGATGACCACCGCGTTGACGACGGCGACGGCCGCGTAGAGACCGCCGAGGCCGACGAGCACCGCGAAGATCGCCTCGTTGCCCTTCTGCTGCCTGTCGGCCTCATCGTCGGCCCAGTCCGCCAGGCTGCGGACCGTCCCGATCCCGGCCGCGCGGATCCGCGCGGCGACGGCCGAGGGCGCGGTGCCGGGCACGACCTGGACCACCGTACGGGTCGGCGCCGTGGCGATGACATCTTCCGGGAGCAGTTCGCGCGGCAGGAGGAAATTGTCCGCGCCGTTCTCCAGCACGGGGGCCAGCACGGCGACGATCCGCAGCCGTAGGCGTCGCCCGCCGATCCGGGCGGTCGCCGCCTGCCCGCGCCGCAGGCCCATCTCGCTCAGGCCCGGCCCGACCGCGATCGTCCGCCCGCGCAGAGCCTCGAGCGAGCCGAAGCGGGGTGGCCGCCGATGGGTCCGCCCGTACGCCGCCGGATCCACCGCGACGACCCCCGAGTAGTAGGTGTGCCGGTACGCGCCGCGCCCGACCGTCACGGCGATCGGGACGGTGGCCTGCGGCGACGCCACCGCGATCCCCGGAACGGCCGCGATCCGGGACGTCTGCGCGCCGGTCGAGTCGACGACCAGGTCACCGGCCACGATGCGCTTCTGCTCCTCTCCTCCCATCCGCCCCAGGGACGCCAGGGTGCCCATCAGGCCGACCACGAGGGAGACGAGCACGATCAGCGGAGCGGCGGTCGAGGCGCTCCGCCGGACGGCGTCCCGCAGGTTGGCCTGGGCGATCTCGCCGAGGGTGCTCCGGCGCAGCGCGAGGCCGATGAGGCGGCCCACGAGCGGCACGACCAGGGGGCTCAGCAGGCTCAGGGCCACCGCGCCGAGCACCGAGACGGTCATGGCGATGAGAAGCGCGCCCAGCACGTCGACGCGGCCGGTCTGCGCCGCGGTGACCAGCCAGATCACGCAGGCGAGCAGGGACAGGCCGAACACCCAGCGGGCGACGGTCATGACCCGGGCGGCACGGCCGGTGTCCCGCAGCGCCTCCAGGGGGCGCACCAGGGCGGCCCGCCGCGCGGCCGTCAGGACGCCGAGCAGTGCCACCGTGAGGCCGACGCAGGCCGACGCCAGGATGATCCCGCCACCCAGGTGCGGGGAGACCCCGCCGGGCAGGAAGCCGAACGCCACCAGCAGCCAGGACTGGGCCCACGTACCCGGCACGCCGAGCAGGACGCCCGCCCCGGCACCCGCCGCACCGAGCAGTGCCGCCTCCGACAGCAGCAGGACGACGAGCTGGGGGCGGCCGGCCCCGGCCAGCCGCAGCAAGGCGAGTTCCCGGCGCCGCTGGGCCACGGTGAAGGCGAACGTCGAGCCGACGATGAACAGCGCGAGGAAGCCGGCGAGCATCACCGTCATGCCCAGCAGGGTCGCGGCGCCCGCGTAGGCGTCCTGGATCCGCTCCCTGGCCTGCCCGGACACGCCCGCGGGGATCCGCGCGTCAGAGACCGCGGCCATCATCGACAGCGAGGACTGCATCAACGCGACGCCCAGGGCGACGGCCAGAATGGCGCCGACGAACAGGCGGCGGTGCTCCCGGAAGTTGCTCCACGCGATCCGCAGCACGCTCAACCCTCCAGTCGCGCGAGCCGGTCGGCGACCTCCCGCGCGGACGGGCGCATCGCGTGGTCGACGATCCGACCGTCCGACAGGAACACCACCGCGTCGGCCCGTGCCGCCGCGCCGGGGTCGTGGGTGACCATGACGATCGTCTGGCCGGCCGAGTCGACCATGTCCCGCAGCAACCCGAGCACCGTACGGGCCGATCCCGAGTCCAGCGCGCCGGTCGGCTCGTCGGCGAACAGCACCGCCGGCCGGGTCACCATCGCCCGCGCGATCGCGACGCGCTGCTGCTGCCCGCCCGACAGCTCCCGGGGCCGGTGCCCCAGCCGGTCCCCCAGGCCGACGGCCTCCAGCACGTCGCGAACGGCCTGCCGGGAGACCTTCCGCCCGGCGAGCCGCAATGGCAGAGCGACGTTCTGCTCCGCGGTGAGCGAGCCGACCAGGTTGAAGGTCTGGAAGACGAACCCGACGGTGTGCCGCCGCAGCGCGGTGAGCGTGCCGTCCGGCGCGGAGGTGATGTCCTGTCCCCTCAGCAGGACCCTGCCGCCGCTCGCCTTCTCCAGACCCGCGGCGCAGTGCAGCAGCGTCGACTTCCCCGACCCCGACGGCCCCATCACCGCGGTCCAGGACCCGGCCGGAAACCCGATGCTCACCCCGGCGAGGGCCCGGACCTTCGCCTCGCCCTTCCCGTACTCCCTGCTGACCTCGCGCAACTCCACCGCGGGTGCGGCGGGGCCCGCGGGCCATGCCTGTCCGATCCCTTGTCCCACCGTCATACGACGATCCCATCGCCCCAGCGATCCAGGGGCATCAGCCCAGGACACCAACCCGAGGTATGCCTGGCCCTACCTCCGCCCTCACGGGTGGACGTGATCCACCCACCGCGAGCACCCGGCCCCGCCCCGACGTCGCGCTCGCCGTCATCCCGGCCTGCCCTGATTCCCGGCTCCCGCTCCGGGGGAGGGTGACGCGCAGAATGCTCGGTGACCGCTGCCGCAAACGGGACGAACCCCTCAGACCATCAGTCGATTCGGGGCCTTTACCGAGTCTTCTGTTCCAGGCGCCCACCCAGGTCCCACACGCTGCCGACACCCGCGCAACCTGCGCTGGTCACACATAGAAATGGCCCCCGCCGAATGCGAGGGCCATACGTCGTGGAGGGGTCAGGGGTGCTCGATCTCTTCGCGGCCGCCGACCACGACCTCGACGCATTGCCCGCCGCCCGAATCACTGCGGCTGCTCTTGCGCCAGTCGGTCATCACATCTTCTCCATCGCTCGCTTGATCACGTCGCGGGACGCCGAGCGGGACAGGGAATCCGCCCCGATCTCGTCGAACCGTACAACGAACCGCCGAACGCCTGGACCGTCGAGTACGAGTCGACCGCCCTCCGCCGCCTCCGTATAGGCGATGTCACCGTCGGGCTCACAACTCATGATTTTGAATGCTCCGGTCAGCCCCAAGTAGTAGCCGGCCGACCGCGGGTAGATGCGCACAACGACGTCCGGCAGGTCCGAGAACTCAAGCAGGCGCGCAAGCTGGGCGCGCATGACCTTGGCTCCCCCCACGGGCCGGTCGAGTACGCCCTCGTCCAGCAGCACATGCATCCGTGGCGGGTTCTTCCGGGTCAAGATCCGCTGGCGGTCCATGCGTAGCCGGAGGTCCGCCTCAGGGTCTCCGGATCCTTCCGTCGCGATTGCCACGCGTGCGTAGTCCTCCGTTTGGAGCAGCCCGGGGATGATGAGCGGCTCGAAGATTCTGAGTGCGTAGGCGCGAGCCTCGTACAACAGGTGTTCGCGGAACCAGTTCGGATCATGGCCTTCCTGGGCGAAAGTGAACAGCCGGACAAAATGCCCGCCGGTTTCCCATGCCGCATCAAGGGCTCTGAGTTTTTTCAGGCCCGGACGACGCCGACCGCTCTCGAAGTTTGAAAAGTGGGACGCGCTGACGCTGACGATCTTGCCGGCCGCAGAGAGGGAGACCGTCTGCCGCTTGCGGTATCTGCGCAGCTCATAGGCCAACCACGCCCACAGCGACGACTGCGGATCCAGCGTCTCGACGCCGACCATGACGACCCCCGACCTTTTCAATCTTCACCGTGCAGCGCGGACCATAACAAAAGCGAGCCATTATTTCTGCTATTCACGAAATCCCATCGATAAGTGGGGCGAAAAATGGAAAAGCCGACGGCCTGGGTACCGGCCGACGACGACGGAATGCTACGGATCTACAGAGCAGAGCCCGCCGCCGCGAAGGCAGCTCGGGAATTCGCGGCGGAATGCCTCACGACGCACGGCCGCGCCGATCTCAGGGAGCGCGCCGAAGAGGTCGTCTGCGAACTGGCCACCAACGCGATACGCCACGCGACTCCGCTCGGCGGCATGTTCGCGGTCCGCTTCGCACGCAGCGGGCGCGCCTATGTCTTCGACGTGATCGACAGACGCCCCGACGCGTGCCCCACGGTCCGCGACGCCGACGAGCTGGACGAGGGCGGCCGCGGCCTGGTCCTGGTCGAAGCACTCGCGGACGCATGGGTCTTCTTCACCCGCCCGGCCGGAGGCCCCGCCGCCGTGAAGGTGGTCAGAGCCACCTTCCTCTAACCGGAACGCGGAAGCCACGTCCGTGTCACGGCGCACGAAAGCTCGGAAATCGCGCGCGCGGAAACAGACAAACCGCCTCTGTCGGCATCCGGATCAGTCGTTTACCGAGTTTTCCGTCCGGGTGCCCATCCGCCGGCCGGCGGCGCTCGCCAGCTGGGCGTCCGTGACGAGTCCACACCTCAGCGATGGCTGTGCGCGCGCACCTGGTGGATCGGGGGGCCCGGGAGACGGCCTGTCAGGAGGATCCAGCCGCCCACGGCGATGATCGGCACGGACATGATCAGCGTGGTGGCGGTGACACCGAGTCCGCTGTGCGACAGCAGCTGCCCGGTCAGCAGGGACAGGACCATGTTGTTCCCCGCGTGCGCCAGGCTCGGCGCCCAGACGCTGCCGCTGCGCGACCAGAGCCACGCGAGGATCACCTCCTGGAAGACGAAGGACACCGTCCGGAGGGCACGGGCGGTCTCCCGGCGGCCCCAGCCAGATACGGAGCGCCCGGTCCTGGGACAGGGCGCCCGCTCGTTGATTCGGCCGCCCGCCAGGTCATTCGCGCCGGGCAGCGTGAGCAGGAAGGCCCGAGGAGTCGCCTCGTCGCCGACTGAGCCGTCCGTGATCGTCGAGGTCCTTCGTCGTTCCGCGTACGAAGAACCTCGACGATCAAGCTGAGGAGCGCTTCGGCTCGAAGTGCAACACCGTTATCCCGCAGCTAAAAGGTTCGGCGGCGACCAGGCGGAGACGATGATGGGCGCCCAGGTCGGGGAATACGGGCATTCCGGTGCCGATCGCCGTCGGGTTGACGAACAGGTGGAGCTCGTCGAGCAGCCCCTTGGCGATCAGGCTCGCCACGAGTGTGCCGCCACCGTAGGCGATCATGTCGCCGCCCGGCTGGGACTTCAGCCGGGCGACAGTCTCCGTCAGATCGCCGCCGGCGACGACGGCGTTCTTCCAGGGCGACTCGGTGAGGGTGTTGGAGATGACGACCTTCGGCGTGTCGTTCATCGGCGATCTCGGTCAGGAGATGCTCTGTGTCCCTCCCAGCTCCCATTTGAAGCTGCCAAGCTTGTCGCCGTTGATGTCGTAGGTCACGGTGGCGTCGGCGGTCCAGCCGCCCTTCGCGCCCGACTTGGACGACGCCGAGCCGCAGCTGATGGCAGAGCTTTCGTGGTTGTTGATGAGGTTCTTGTAGTCGCAGGTCTTCGTGCCCTTGGTCTTGTTGCTGCGCTCCAGCCGGACCTGCAGTTTGAACTTGTCGAACTTGTCGGTCCAGCCGTTGCCGTCCCAGAAGTTGCCGTACGCCGTGGCGTAGTGATAGCCGCCCGACTTGGAGACACACAGCTTGAGCTTGACGTCGGTCTTGTTGCCCCAGGTGTCGAACTCCTTGTGCTGGTAGCCGGTGCACTTCTCGGTGTAGGCGAGAGCCGGCATGGCCGTCAGAGTGGTCATGCCGCCGACGGCGAGAGTGGAGGCGGCCAGCGTGACGGCGAGACGTCGCGTTGTGTGCTTCATGCGGAGCCTCCCTTTCAGGAGCGGTTCCGGGCTCCGGAGCAACCCGAGTTGACCGGAATATCATGATCGTAAACGGCTCGCACACGACAGGGGCGTTATGGAATCGGTATCCGATGATCTCTATACACGCACGTCAACGGGGGTCTGGACAGACGCAACCCTGAGCCGCGAAACGCATGCGAACCACGGCGCTCCGCTTTTTCGGCGAGCCGATACTCGAAGGTCGAGCACTTCGCGCTGTGCCTTTTCGACGTGATCGACAGACGCCCCGACGCGTGCCCCACGGTCCGCGACGCCGACGAGCTGGACGAGGGCGGCCGCGGCCTGGTCCTGGTCGAAGCACTCGCAGACGCATGGGTCTTCTTCACCCGCCCGGTCGGAGGCCCCGCCTCCGTGAAGGTGGTCAGAGCCGCCTTCCTCTAACCGGAACGCGGAGGCCGTGTCCGTGTCGCGGCGCACGGAAAGCTCGGTAATCGCGAGCGCGGAAACGGGCAAACCGCCTCTGTCGGCCTTCGAATCCGGCGTTTGCCGAGCGTTCCGTCCGGGTGCACCGCCACCAGCAGCCACTGACCGGCACCGGCCGACGGCAATCGCCGGCGGCGGGGCGTCCGTGACGAGTCCGCGCCTCAGCGGTGGACGTGCGCGCGCATCCGGTGGGATCGGGGGGCCGACCGGCTCGCGGGGAGACGGCCTGTCAGGAGGATCCAGGTGCCCACGGCGATGATCGGCACGGACATGATCAGCGTGGTGGCGGTGGCGCCGAGTCCGCTGTGCGACAGCAGTTGGCCGGTCAGCAGGGACAGGACCATGTTGTTGCCCGCGTGGGCAAGGCTCGGCGCCCAGACGCTGCCGCTGCGCGACCAGAGCCACGCGAGGATCACCTCCTGGAAGACGAAGGACACCGTCCATGCGGCCAGGCCGAGGGCGACGTTGCCGAAGTGGATGTATCCGACGAACGCCAGGGGATAGTGCCACAGCGCCCAGATGAGGCCGGTCACCACGACCGACGCCAGGGGCCGGTCGGGGAACAGGCGCGGTCGCAGGTAGCTCGTCCAGCCGAACTCCTCACCCCAGTACACCGGCGTGAGCAGGACGACCAGCACCATCAGCAGGAGCGGAGCCGCCCAGCCGGGAAGGCCGGAGACGATGCCGTTCAGCGGGGACAGGTCGGGGTGCCACACTCCCACGACCGCCGCCGCGCCCAGGGCGGCGACGACGAACACCGGCGGTCCGATCCAGGCCGCCAGGTAGGGAAGCCGCGACGTCCCCAGGCGAAGGCCCGCGTCGGCGAACCCCTCCCGCGTGATCCAGCGTCGTACGATCACCGCCGCGATGGCGGGGGCGAATCCCAGGGGAAGCTGCACCAGCGGATTCACGAGCGACAGTCCCAGCGCGAACCGGGCGGTGAAGAGATACGTCCAGGTGGTGCCGAACGCGATCAGCAGGAACGCCACCACTCCCCTCTTGTGTTCCGTGACCACGTAACGCACCTTTCGCCGACCGGAGATGATCTTCAGGTCACGGAACCATCCGGCCGACCCCTCGGACATCACGGCGGGCCACCGGATCCGGGTAGGGCCAGGGCCACCCTCGTAGGAGCGGCCAGCGGTGATCCGCGGTGCGCGCAGCACGAACGGCCCACGCAGACGGGGCCTACGCGATGCACGGCCGGCGCGGCACGATCGGCCTGCCTGGGTCCGATCTGCGCGGTGCGAGCGGCCTCCGTGGCGTGGCCGGTGCGGTGCACGGCCGACGCGAACGGGGTCTGTGGGTGCGCGGTCTGCGTGGTGCGGGCGGCCTCCGTGGTGTGGCTCGCCCGGTACGAGCGGCCTCCGTGGTGCGGCTCGCCCGATGCGAACGGCCTCCGTGGCGTGGCCAGTGTGGTGCGGCCGGCCGCGTCGAGACGTGCAGGGGACGACTAACGTACGTCCGTGTCCGATTCCGCGCCTCGTACCGCGTTCGACGCGGTGCTCCGGCGACGCTTCCTGATCAGCGGCTGGCCGTGGCGGTGCGTGGCCTATCTGCTGACGGCGGCGGCGCCGCTGGCCGCGGCCGCCGTGCCTCTGGTGCTGCTCGGCCTGCCGTGGGTGTTCGCGCTGCGGAGAGCGACGGGCAGGGACCCGGCACCGGTCACCGTCGCGCTACTCGCCGTGCTCGGCGTTCTGCTCGTGGCGGGTGTCGGTCCGCTGGTCGCGGTTCCGCTGGCGGAGCTGGAGCGCCGCCGGCTGCGCCTCGTGGACGCCCGGCCCATCGCGTCCGGGCACCGTACGGTCCACGGCGTGTGGGCCCGGCTGCGCACCCGGTACGGCGAGGCGGCCACCTGGCGTGAGCTCGGTTACCTCTGCCTGCTCCTCGTGGTGGCACCGGTCGTCTACCTGGTCCTCCTGGTGTTCCTGCTGCTGGTCGGCGCGTTCCTCCTCAGCCCGCTGCTGGCCCGCGGCGGCCGGGTCGCGCTCGGCTTCGGAAGCGTCGCCGACCCGATGGAGGCCCTCCCGTACGCGCTCGCCGGTCTGGCGCTGGTGCCCACCATCCCGTACCTGACGGCGGTGGTCGCCGGGGCGCACGCGGCCGTGGCCCGCGCGCTGCTGGGGCGCGGGCCGGACGAGCGGCTGCGGGCCGAGCTCGTCGAGGTGTCGCGGTCGCGCGCCCGGCTGGTCGGCGCCTTCGAAACCGAGCGCCGGCGCATCGAGCGGGACCTGCACGACGGGGCGCAGCAGCGGCTGGTGAGCCTCACCCTGCAGCTCGGCATGGCCCGGCTGGACGTCCCGCCCGACTCCCCCGCGGCCCTGAGTGTCGCCGACGCGCACGAGCAGGCCAAGCGGCTGATGACGGAGCTGCGGGAGCTGATCCGCGGCATTCACCCACGGGTGCTCACGGACCGGGGGCTGCCCGCCGCGCTGCGCGAGATCGCGGATCGATCCACCATCCCGGTGACGGTCGACGCGGAGTTGCCGGACCGTCTGCCGGCCCATGTCGAGGGCACCGCCTACTTCGTCGTCTCGGAGGCGCTCGCCAACGTCGCCAAGCACAGCGGCGCTTCAGAGGCGGTCGTCACCGTACGGCGGCGGGGTGACCTGCTCACCGTGGAGGTCCGCGACGACGGTAACGGCGGCGCGGATCCGCGCGAGGGGACCGGGCTCACCGGCCTGGCGGACCGGGTCGCCGTGATCGACGGCAGAATGCTCCTGTCGAGCCCGGTGGGCGGGCCGACCATCGTTCAAGTGGAGCTTCCGTGCGGGAAAGGGTAGTCCTCGCCGAGGACGGGGTGCTGTTGCGGGAGGGGCTGGCCGGCCTGCTCGGCCGGTTCGGCTTCGACGTGGTGGCCGGCGTCGGTGACGCCGACGCGCTCGTGGCCGCCGTGACCGAACACCGTCCGGACCTGGTGGTGACCGACATCCGGATGCCTCCCGGATTCACCGACGAGGGCCTGCGCGCCGCCGTCGAACTACGGCGCGTCCATCCCGGCCTGGCCGTGGTGGCGCTGAGCCAGTACGTCGAGCTGAGCTACGCGTCCGAGTTGCTCGACTCGGCGGACGGCCGGGGGGTGGGGTATCTCCTCAAGGACCGGGTCGTCGACGTCGAGGAGTTCGTCGACGCGCTGCGGCGGGTGGCCGACGGCGGGACCGTGGTCGATCCGCAGGTCGTGCGCCAACTGCTCCGCCGGCAGCGCGATCCGCTGTCGCGGTTGTCGCCGCGCGAACGGGAGGTGCTCGGTCTCATCGCCGAGGGGCACTCGAACACCGCCATCGCCCGGATCCTCGTGATCTCCGAGGCCACCGTCGGGAAGCACGTCGGCAGCATCCTCACCAAGCTCGACCTGCCCCCGACGGAGGACACGCACCGCAGGGTCCTGGCGGTACTCGCCTATCTGCGGAGCGGCACCGCCGGCTGAACGGCACCGACCGTCGGCATCGGCCATGTCGTGAGCGGCGGCGGACCACCGCCGCCGCTCACGGCCCCCTTCCCAGCCGGCTGCCGCCACTGACGGACCCATCGATCCCAGCGGGTCACCTCAGCCGTTCGCGTCGCCCTATCCCGGCCTGCCGCCGACGCCGCTCACGGCCTCCTGTCTCAGGTGTTTCTCGAAGTAGACCGTGACGGTGCCTCCGGTGGCCTTGCGGTCCACCTCCCGCCAGCCGAACGAGCGGTACAGCCCGATCGCGACCCGTTGCTTGACGGTGGTGTCGGCCCGGAGCACGCGGTAGCCGAGCTCGGCGGCGCGTTGCTCCAGGACGGTGACGAGAGCCGCGCCGTAGCCCCGGCCCTGCAGGTCGGGACGGACGCGCAGGCGGACCATCTCGGCGGTCCCGTCGTCGACGCGCCGTAGCCCGCCGAGCGCCGCGACCTCTCCGCGCACCTCTCCGACGAGGAACTCGCCCCGGTCGCGGAGATAGATCTCCTCGATCCGGGCGAAGTCGCCGTCGTAGTAGACGCCGTCACCGGGGCGCAACCCCACCTGGAACAGGCATTCCTGGTGGAGGGCGAACACCGTCCGGTGGTCACGTCGGGTGTAGCGCCGGAGACGGAGGTCCGCGAACTGCCATTCGGGTGGCTCCCTGCGCAGCCTCCGTGGGATCGCCGAGGTGCTCCCTGACACGCGGGCCACGGATCAGGCCTGCCTTCTGGTGATCCCCGCCGTCGCCGGGGCGGCGAGCGCGTCACGGAACTCACGCGCCGCCCGGATGTCGCCGTACTGCGCGACCACGGCGCTGGCGAGCTGGCGGGCACGGTGGATCACGATGTCGGTCCGGTGCGCGGCGGACACCGCGAGGATGGTCTCCTTCGCGGTGCGCAGCGCCTCTTCGGGCTCTCCTTCCTGGAGACGGCACGACGCCCGGTCGAGCCAGATGAGCGTGCGGTCGAGCTCTTCGGTCGTGGGGTAGAGGGTCAGGGCCTTGCGGAGGGTCTCCTCGGCGTTCCCGTGATCACCGAGGTTGGTGTAGGTGTCGCCCATGTGGAAGGCCAGTTGGCGCTCGGTGTAGCCGAAGGCGGTGTCCTTCACCTGTTCCTTTCCCAGCTGGGAGAAGACCGCCTGGCCGCGTGCGAGCGCGCGTTTGGCGCTGGGGACCGCTTCATTGCGTCCCCGCTTGACGAGCATGCCGAGGGCGCGGGCCTCGACGATCGGCGCCATCGCGCCGGCCACGCTCGGCGCGCGGCCGGCCAGGTCCTGCGCCCGCCGCGCGAGGTGCAGGGCCTCGCGCGGATCGCCGTAGTACATCGGCACGAGTGCCTCGCGCACGCTCACCCAGGCGCGGAGCGCGCGGTCGCCGGTCTCGTCGGCGGCCGTCCGCGCGGTGCGGAAGAAGGAGCGGGAGAGGCGGTGGTCACCGAGGTCGATCATGATGACGCCGGACATGCCGGACAGCTGTGCCGCGATCCGGCACAGCCTCTCCTGCAGTTCGATCGGCTGCCGTTGCTCGCACATCCGGCGGACCTCGCTGAAGTCCAACAGGACGTCGCAGAGCAGCCGCAGCGGCGGCGTCGACATGTACTGCTGTCCGTACCCCTGTACGGTCTCCTCCCACTGGTCGAGCATGGTGGGCGACACGGAGGCGTTGACCAGGGTGTCGTCCATGCGGCGGCGGATGCCGTCGACCGCCCCCAAGATCTGACCGTCGAGCACCACGCCTGCCCCGGCCAGGATCTGCAGGAGAGTTCGCCGAAGCACTATGTCCTCCTCATCTCCGTCCTTGCCTCCGGGGTCCTCGGCGCGGTATCGGACCCGGGACATGCGCGGAACAGAGTGTTGGTCGAATTTGGACGCCCATTCGTTGCTGTCGGTGACGACGGCTCGCGGCCTGATCACACTGTCGGGCTCGCGAGCCGCGGTCTGCTGGGCACCGGCCCGCGGGCGCTCGTGCCGGTGCCCGCAGACGCACGGCCCTTGAAAGCCGAGGTCCGGGGGTTCGACTCGGTAGACGCTGCACAGGTAGTGCAGATATTCGGGGCCCGGACGCTTGTAGCCGCTCTCGTACGCCGACAGCAGCGTCTCGCCGAGCTTGGGGAGGGGTTTTCCCTCCAACTCGTAAATCGCCCTCACCTGGGCGACGACATCGGACAACGCGATGCCGTGCGCCAGTCGCTGGGATTTGATCTGACTGGTTCCGAAGATCGGCCCGCATTGATCGTGAATTTCCCTCGCAATGTCGGGTGGCGCATGACCTTGTGCCAGCCCGCGGGCACGGATACGACGTGCCGTTTCAGCCTCTTTGCGAGGTGGATCCTTTTTACGGGGATCTGTCACTTCCGTTCTTGAGGGATCTGTCACTTCCCGGCCTCCTCGGGGGAAAGACCGACCGGATAACTCATGGCCACGGAGATGAAATCTCGCGTACGCAGCGTAACTCCGACATCGCGATACGCCAACCGAATCAGTCAGAAAGGCAAGCGATACGGTCGCTCTGCCCATACCGGAGCAGAAAAAGCTCATCCAACAGTGGAGAAACCTCTACCCGCGTAGACAGAAGATGGTCTTCAGCCGCTCTGACGGCCTCTTGACCGCCCCTGGAGGGCTTGCGATTCTCGCACCGCGTGACGAGGTGAGTTCGACTGGTGAGTGAGGGAGGCGTCACACCGTGTTCGACGAACGTCGACTGGGATATCTCGAAGGTCTGGTCAGCGAGTTAGGCCGGCGCGGCCTGGTGGCCCGCGTGGTCCGCAGCCGCTCCGGCCCGGCCTTCTGCCGCGTGGTCAACCCGGACGCCGCGAGCATGTCGGAGAACGTCATGTGCGCTCCGGCGCCCGGAATCCCCGACCAGCGGTCCTGGTACTTCTGGTGGTCCTGGGGAGAGCCGATGCACGAGGTCGACGACCCGTGCGGTGCCGCCGTCAAGGTGGCCCGCGTCCTGGAGGCGCACGGCGCCTAGAAGATCCCCCGCGGAGCCTGTTGCCAGTGGCGCGGACTGACCGGCTCCGCGGGGCCCACCGGATCGCACAAGAGCCGCCGGATCGCACAAGAGACGTCCCGTCGTCGCCTACCATCCATCGGGTAGGTTCGCCGATCCAACGCGGTCGCCCGACACGGGCACCACCGGGAGGATGTCTCGTGTTCGCGCGTCACCCGATGACGACCTTGCCGTTCCTGGGCGGCAAGGGCACGCTCAACGACGCATGCACGGACAAGGTCCCGAACGCGTCCCCGCCCACCACGGGTTGCCGGTGGACGTGGCAGGTCACGCACAACACCCACGTCGCCCACTGGTACCACGACTGGCTCGACGGGAAGAGCCCGATCACCTGGACCGTGAAGGTCATCCTCACGATCGTGATCGCGCTCGTCCTGCGGAACCTCACGCACAAGCTGATCACCAAGGTCACCGTGCGGATGGCCGAGGGCACGATGTCCGAGCGGCTCCGCGAGAGGACCCGCACGATCTTCGACGGCAGCCCGGTGCTGGTCAGCGAGCGGCGCCGGCAGCGGGCCGAGACGATGGGGTCGGTGCTGCGGAGCATCTCCTCGCTCATCATCCTCGGCGCCGCGGCCCTCACCGTGCTCGGTTACCTCGGGCTCGACCTCACGCCGTTCCTCGCCAGCGCCAGCATCGTCGGCGTCGCCGTCGCCTTCGGCGCGCAGAACCTCGTGAAGGACTTCCTCACGGGCATGTTCATGCTGCTGGAGGACCAGTACGGCGTCGGAGACGTCATCGACGTCGGCACCGCCAAGGGCACGGTGGAGGCGGTGACGCTGCGCACGACGCGCCTGCGCGACGTCAACGGCATCGTCTGGTACGTCCCGAACGGGGAGATCAAACGGGTCGGCAACGAGTCGCAGAACTGGGCCCGCGTCGTCCTCGACGTCCCGGTCGAGTACGACGTCGACCTGGACAAGGTCCGTACGATCCTCGCGGAGACGGCCTCGGCCCTGGCGGTCGAGCCGCCGTGGGACGAGATCATCTTGGAGGACCCGACGGTCTGGGGCGTCCAGGCGCTGTCCGGCGAGGCGATCGTCGTCCGCGTCGTCTGCAAGACGGCACCGGGCAAACAGGCCGACACCGCGCGGGAGCTGCGGGAACGCGTCAAGAAGGCGTTCGACGCGGCTGGCGTCGCGGTCGCCACGTTCAAGGAGGACACCTCGGCCGCGTAGGCTGGGCACGTCATGACACAAGAGGTCACTTTCTACGAAGCGGTCGGCGGCGAGGAGACCTTCCGCCGCCTGGTGCACCGGTTCTACCAGGGGGTGGCCGCCGATCCGCTGCTGCGCCCGCTCTATCCCGAAGAGGATCTGGGGCCGGCCGAGGAACGGCTCCGGCTGTTCCTGATCCAGTACTGGGGCGGCCCGCGCACGTACGGCGAGCGGCGTGGTCACCCCCGGCTCCGCATGCGGCACGTGCCGTTCCGGATCGGCGAGGCCGAGCGGGACGCCTGGCTCGGCCACATGCGCGACGCCGTCGAGGAGCTGGAGCTCCCCGAGCCGGTCGAGACGATGCTGTGGGACTACCTCGTCATGGCGGCGAACAGCCTGATCAACGCGCCCGGCTGACTCACCGCCGCGCGCGAGCCTCTGCCGGGGCGGCCGATCGGGTCGATGGCTGTTCGGCCCGTATCGGGAGCAGCAGGCCCGCCACCACCGGGAACGCCACCGCGACGGCGAAGGCCGTCCCGAAGTCCGACCCGGTGACGAGGAGGCCGAGCACCGGCGGGGTCGCCGCGGCGAGGAGGTTCTGGCCGGTGTTCTGGATCCCGAGCGCCCGGCCGGCCCAGGCCCGCCCGGCGTACTCCGCCACGGCGGTGAAGGCCAGCCCGTTGGTCGTCACCGTGATCACCGCCGCGACGACCAGCACGACGGGGGTGGCGCCCCAGCCCGCCAGCGCGCCGAACGTCAGGGACAGCATCACCACGCCGATTCCCATCGCCAGAATGCGCATCGGCCGCAGCCGGCTGCCCGCGCGATCGGACCAGTGGCCGACGGCCAGCCGCGCCGCGGCCCCGCCGATCTGGGCGGCCGCCAGCAGCCGGCCGGCGGTTCCGGCGTTCCAGCCCTGGGCGTCGACCAGGTAGACGAGGGCGAACGCGGACACCGCGAACTGCGGGACCACCAGCAGCGCGCTCGCGGCGTGGATCCGCCACAGGACCGGAGTCCGGTACGGCGATCGGCCTCCGTGCGGCTCGTCCGCCTCGGTACGGGCCGGGTCGCGGACGAGCAGCGCCACCAGCAGCGCGGCTGCGAGGCAGCAGCAGGCGAGAAACACCAGGCCGCCCGCCAGGCCGGCGCCCGCCGCGAGCGGCGGCAGGACGAGGGCCGCCAGCCCGACGCCCAGTGGCTGCCCGGTCTGGCGTACGCCCATGGCGAGACCGCGCTCGTGGGCGGCGAACCAGCCGAGGATGAGCCGGCCGCTGGCCGCGTGGATGGAAGCCCCACCGGCTCCCGCGACGAAGAAGCACGCCCCGAGTGCGACCAGGTCGCGCATCGCGGCGGCGGCGAGCAGCGCGGCACCGGCCACTGCCAGGCCCATGGCGAGGATGATCCGTTCGCCCCAGCGGTCGGCGGCCACGCCCCACAGCGCGAGGGAGACGAGGAGCCCCGCCACGGGGCAGGAGATCAGCATGGCGGCCCGGTCCAGGGAGAGCCCGGCGTCCGCGCGGAGGGCGGGGATGAGGTACGGAAGGCCGTACTGGTAGGCGCACCCGGCGATCATGGCGAACAACCCGACACCGAGGACCGACCACCGTCTGTTCATATCATGATACTAATGTCTCATAATATGAGACGAGTCTGGCGGTGAACGCGGCGCGCCACCGGACCGTCGGGGTCCGGTGGCGCGTCGTCGGGGCTTCGCTACAGCGGCGGGCGCTGGGCGAGGCTCGGGTCCTCGGCGACCTGCGGGACCGAGAGGGTCTTCGCCTGCGCTGCGGACACGCCGGCCCAGCGGAGGAGGTCGGCGGTCGCCCGCGCGCGCTGCGCGTCGGGCAGCTTCGCGATCAGGCGTCCGCTGTGGTTCATGCCGGGCGCGACGTACACGGCCGAGTCACGGCTGCCCGGGCCGACGCGGAAGGCCTCGGCGCCCCACGGGTCGTTCTGGCCGTAGACGAACATCATGTGGGTCGCGTGGGCGTCGACCCAGTGGTCGATGTCCTTCATGGCCGTCGGGTCGAACCGCATCGGGATGTCCCTCGGCACGTACGTCCGCGGCTGGTAGGTGCTCTCGTAGCGCAGCAGCGGACGCAGGTGCCTGAACTTCGGCGACGGCCAGCCGAGCTGGGTGCCCGCCTGGTAGTAGTACGCGATGTACGGCTCCAGGCCCTGGTCGGTGTAGGTCAGCGCGCCGGAGATCGTGTCGAAGTAGGAGTAGATGGCGTCGGTCGAGGCGGTCGTCGCCGGGATGTCCTTGCACTCCGACTGCAGGTGGTACTGCCAGAACGCCCACTCGAAGTCCATCACCGAGTTCTCGAAGGCCCGGTCGACGGTCTTGATGATCTTCCAGGTATAACCCGCCTTCTCGGCATCGGCGCTCATCCGCGCCAGGATCTGCGGGCGGCGCTTCAGCAGCTCGCGCTGCAGACTTTCCAGGTTCGTCCGGCACCGGGGATCGGTTCCGACCTTCTTGAAGAACCGGTCGTACGCGCTGTCGTCCTTGTTATTGACGTCGTTGGGAGCGACATAGGCGACCGTTCCGTCGACGTCCGACGGGTAGAAACGCTTGTGGTAAGTGGCGGTCATGCCACCCTTACTGGCCCCCGTCGAGATCCACTTGCCGTGGTAAATGGTCTTGAGCGCCTTGATCAGCCGGTGCTCGTCGGTCGCGGCCTGCCAGATGGTGTCCTTCTTCCACACCGGCGGCTCGGGCTCCGACGGCGAGAAGAAGCGGTACTCCACCGAGATCTGGTTACCGCCGACGAGCGCCGTCGGCTCCGACAGGAACATCGTCGTGGGCGTGTTGTAGCCGCTGGTGTACAGGACCATCGGCAGGTCGGCGGACTTGTGCTCGAGCAGCACGCGCTGCTCGAACCAGCCGCGTTCCGGGTGCCGGTGGTCGACCGGCTGCCGGTAGTTGAGCCAGAGCCAGCGGTAACCGGACAGGGTGGAGGTCTTCTCCTCCACCGTCATACCGGGAATCGCCTTGAGCTTGGTCAGGACGTCGTCGTCCGCCGCTCGTACGGGCGCCGCGTGCGCGGTTCCGCCGACGCCGCCGAGCCCCGCCGCGAGCAGCAGTGCCAGCATTCCTCGAGAGAGGTTGCGCATCCCTACCCCTTTGTGTCGGATCGCGAGAATGCAACCGCGACATTAGGGCGCAAAGGGCTCGGAAAGTCTGATCTACGCGCGCTTCGTTACTGAACTGTCGCCGCCCCGCCGGTCAGCCGGTCAGCCGGTCAGCCGGTCAGCCGGTCAGCCGGTCAGCCGGTCAGCCGGCCGGAGCGTACGCCTCCAGGAAGGCCCGCTCTCGCTCGTCGAACCGTCGGGTGCGTCCCTTCGCGAGGTCGTAGCCGACCATGACGGAGGTCGCCCGCGCGTACACGTGCTCGTCGTCGCACACCTCATAGGCCAGGCCGAACGACGCCGCACGGATCTGCGTGACCCGCGTCTCCACCCGGACCGGCTCGGGCCGCAGCAGCAACGGCCGCCGGTAGTCGATCTCATGCCGGGCCACGACCACGCCGTGCAGCGGGTGGCGTCGCTCGCGCTCCGGGTCGGTGAAGAACATCGCCACCCGCGCGTCCTCCAGGTACGTGAGGTACCGGCAGTTATTGACGTGCCCGAGCGAATCGATGTCGCCGAACCGCACGTGGAACTCGTGCACGTGCTTGCGCGGCACGCCGACGTGGCCGGGGTCAAGGGCAGACTGGGTCATCACTCATCCATCTCGTGTCACGGGATCAGGGGACAGTCTCTCGCCTCCCTCGATGGACGAGTGCGGCCGGGGCGCCGATCGCCCTCCGACCCGAAACATGCCGCGAGCCATCGGGAGTGCCGCCGACCAAGAGCCATCGGGCGATAGGTCCGACCTCTTTAGACCGCTCCGGCCGCCCCGCCCTGGGGACTCCCCGCCTGAGAGATCAGTTCGTCCAAGCCGCCGGCCGAGCAGAAGGGCCGCGCGACCATGATGCGGTCACGCGGCCCTTTCGTTCGCCGCTGTGTCAGCGGGTCAGCTTGCGGTGGGTGACGCGGTGCGGGCGGGCGGCCTCGGCACCGAGGCGCTCGATCTTGTTCTTCTCGTAGTCGGCGAAGTTGCCCTCGAACCAGAACCAGTTCGAGCCCTCTTCCCACGCCAGGATGTGCGTGGCGATGCGGTCGAGGAACCACCGGTCGTGCGACGTGATCACGGCGCAGCCCGGGAACTCCAGCAGGGCGTTCTCCAGCGAGCTGAGCGTCTCGACGTCCAGGTCGTTGGTGGGCTCGTCGAGCAGCAGGACGTTGCCGCCCTGCTTGAGGGTGAGCGCGAGGTTGAGGCGGTTGCGCTCACCGCCGGACAGCACGCCGGCCGGCTTCTGCTGGTCCGCGCCCTTGAAGCCGAACGCCGCGACGTAGGCGCGGCTGGGCATCTCCACCTGGCCGACCTTGATGTGGTCGAGCCCGTCGGAGACGACCTGCCAGACGTTCTTGTCCGGGGCGATGCCGCCACGGCTCTGGTCGACGTAGGAGATCTTGACGGTGTCGCCGACCTTGAGGCTGCCCTCGTCCGGCATCTCGTCCGCGATGACGCCCTCGGGCGCGCCGGCGCCGGCCGCACTGACGATCATGCGGAAGAGCGTGGTCTTACCGACGCCGTTCGGGCCGATGACGCCGACGATGCCGTTGGGCGGCAGGTTGAGGGTCACGTCCTCCATCAGGAGACGGTCGCCGAAGCCCTTGGTGAGGTGCTCGGCGACGATCACCGTGCCGCCCAGGCGGGGGCCCGGCGGGATCTGGATCTCCTCGAAGTCGAGCTTGCGGTACTTGGCCGCCTCGGCCGCCATCTCCTCGTAGCGCTGGAGCCGGGCCTTGCTCTTGGTCTGGCGGGCCTTCGGGTTGGAGCGGACCCACTCGAGCTCCTGCTCCAGGCGCTTCTTCTTCTTGGCGTCCTTCTGACCCTCGACCTTGAGACGCTCGGCCTTCTTCTCCAGGTAGGTGGAGTAGTTGCCCTCGTAGCCGACGAGACGGCCCCGGTCGACCTCACAGATCCAGCCGGCGACGTTGTCGAGGAAGTAGCGGTCGTGGGTGACCGCCAGCACGGTGCCGGCGTACTTCTCGAGGTACTGCTCCAGCCACTGGACGCTCTCGGCGTCGAGGTGGTTGGTGGGCTCGTCGAGCAGCAGGAGGTCGGGTGCCTCCAGCAGGAGCTTGCACAGCGCCACGCGGCGCCGCTCACCGCCGGACAGCGTGGTCACGTCGGCGTCGGACGGCGGGCACCGCAGCGCGTCCATCGCCTGCTCGAGCTGGCTGTCGAGGTCCCACGCCTGGCGGTGGTCCAGTTGTTCCTGGAGCTTGCCCATCTCATCGAGCAGCTCGTCGGAGTAGTCGGTCGCCATCTTCTCGGCGATCTCGTTGAACCGGTCGAGCATCGCCTTGGTCTCGGCGACGCCCTCCTCGACGTTGCCGAGGACGGTCTTCTCCTCGTTGAGCGGCGGCTCCTGCGCGAGAATGCCGACGGTGAACCCGGGCATCAGCCGGGCCTCGCCGTTGGACGGCTGCTCGAGGCCGGCCATCATCCGCAGCAGCGTCGACTTGCCGGCGCCGTTGGGCCCGACGACACCGATCTTCGCCCCGGGCAGGAAGCTCAGGGTGACGTCGTCGAGAATCACCTTGTCGCCGTGCGCCTTGCGCACGCGCTGCATCGTATAGATGTACTCCGGCATGCCTTCAAGACTAGAGCCTCCGGGGGGATGGCCTCGCCGTGATCCGGCGACGCTCACCCGGCTTCTTCACCGCCGGCAGGCAGATCCTGTCGCGCCCGGACTCTTTGGCGCGGTACAACGCGAGATCCGCGGAGGCGAGCAGCTCGATCAGATCGTGCCCGTGGGTGCGGAACAGCGCCACGCCGATCGAGATCGTCACCGTGATCGTGGCGTCGTCGGCGGGCACGCACATCCGGCCCACCCGGCTGCGGAGCCGCTCGGCCACCCGGCAGGCCTCCAGCATGTCGGCGTTCGGGAGCAGCACGGCGAACTCCTCCCCGCCGAACCGGCCCACGACGTCGTACTCGCGCAGCTGCTGGACGAGCGTTCCCGCCACCCCGGCCAGCACCTGATCGCCGGTCAGGTGGCCGTGCGCGTCGTTGACCCGCTTGAAGTGGTCGATGTCGATCAGGAGGAGGGCGAGCGACTCGTCGGTGCGGACCGCACGCGCGATCTCCGTGTCGGCCTCCAGCTGCCAGGTCGCGGCGTTCAGCAGGCCGGTCTTGGCGTCGAGGCGCGCGGCGGCCCGCAGCTGGTGGTGCATGAGGCTGCGCTGCAGCAGCATCACCGGAGGCAGGGCGATCACCAGCAGCAGCGGGGTGAGCGCGCAGGAGATCGTGATGAGGATCCCGACGCACACCTCGGCCATGTCGAGCAGGAGGATCTCGCGGTTCCACAGCACGTCGCGCCAGGAGGACTCGGGATTCGTGATGTGCGCCGCCACCACGACGATCGCCGTGTTGATCACGGTGAACAGGACGGCGCAGACGACCACCGTCGGGATCATGGCGTCCAGGTCGGTGAGCCACTGGGCCGCGTCCCGGAGCGGATGCGGGATGACGGCGTGGAACGCCACGGAGGCGGCCGCGCCGGCCAGGGCGTGCGCGGAGGTGACGATCGCGCGCCGGTGCAGCATCGTGCGGCGCACCCGCACCTGCAACAGAAACTGCAGGGGGATCGGCATCAGCAGCGCGTACATGGGCTGGAGGAGCAGCGCTGCGGGCAGCCACCAGGCCGACAGCAGGTCGCGCGCGACGCCTGCCGGCATGCCCAGCCGCCGTGACGCCTCGATGCTGATCGCCCCGCAGGCCAGCAGCGCACCGAAGACGATCAGCGACTGTGCGCGCCATGTCGTGTGCATGACCGCCACACCGATCAGCACCACGTGCAGGGCGACGACCACGAAGACGTAGGGAGCGAGCAGCGGCGGCTGCTCCAGCAACGGCCACCGCCGCGGGACCGCGGCGACGTCACCGTGTCCGTCGCCGGAGGCTTGCAGTGCCGTCATTCATCCCCCTACGGGTCAGGCCGTGACCGCCCATCGAGGACGGCCCCCGCGACGCAGGACGGCGGCTCGTGCTCACTCTTGATCGAATCACGTTCAGTAATAGGATAGTTGCAATGTGTGCGGAGCGGGCAAGAAATTCGGTACCTTCTTAGGGCGCCCGGCGGCGGGGCGGCGGTCACGCAGGTCATGGACCGCCACGCCGAGGCCCACCTGACGTGCTCGCACGCGCCGGCTCCCCACGCCGGTGGACGCGCCATCTTTGGGAGGAAAGCACGATGCGTGGCATCTCCTGGATCTGACGGCGATCACCTTCCCCTTCCCCCGTGCACGCGGCACCGCCGGCGGGCATGTCCGCTTGCGGCCAATCTCCCGGCCCGGGTAGCTCCATGGGACGGCCGCGCCTGCGGGCTCTACGCATCCCGCTTCCTCGAGGGGCTGCGGCCGTACGGGTGGGGGCGCCCAGGGTGCCCCCACCGTCAGGGTCACGGTGCGCGTGGTCACCTCGGCGGGGCGACGCTCTCCGACATTCCTGACGCGAACGGCATCGACACCCCTACAACGCCGCCGCCCCGTCGGCGGCAGGGTCCGATGCCGCCGTGTTCGGCCGTGCGGACGAGCCGCCATTGCGCCGGTAGTGGCCGGGGGCGATGTCGAACTGGCGTTTGAACGCGTTGGCGAAGGCGAACTCTGAGCCGTACCCGACCTGGCGGGCCACGACGCTCAGTGGGGCGTCGGAGATGTGCAGCAGCCGCGTCGCGGTCGTCAGCCGCCACCAGGTCAGATAGGCGAGCGGTGGGCGCCCGACCAGCGCCGTGAATCGTCGGGAGAACGCGGCGCGCGACAGCCCGGCGTGCGCGCCCAGACCGGCGACGGTCCAGGGATGTGCCGGATCCCGGTGGATCGCCTCCAGCGCTCTGCTGATGGCCGGGTCCGTGAGGGCCGCCGCCCACCCGGTGTCCCCGGCACGCATCGGCTGCTCGGTGAACCAAGCTCGCAGGATGTAGACCAACAGGGTGTCCAGGAGAGCGGGCACGAGGGCGTCGATACCCGGCCGCAGATCTTCCAGTTCCGCGCCGAGCAGATCGACCGCGGCGCGCAGTCGGGGATGTCGTCCGAGCCTGGCGGGCAGGTGCAGGAGCGGAGGCAGGTCGCTCAGCAACGGGTGAAAGCGGGCTTCGTCGAGTTGGTAGGCCCCGCACAACGTCACCGTGGCCGGGGCGCCGCCGCGTCGGCCGGCCGGTGCGGCGGCGTACCTGCGTTCGAACCTGGAGTCGTCCTGCGGGTCGCAGACATGCTCGGCCAAGGGCGTGGAGGGAGCGTCCGCCAAGCCGTGCGAACCTCCGTGCGGCCGGAACACCACGTCGCCGGCGGTCAGCGGTACGGGATCCCCGTCTTCGGGGATCAACCAGCAGTGCCCGCGCAGGACGATCTGGAAGCCCGCCGCTCCCGGCACCGTCCGGAACCGCTGTCCCCACGGTGCCTGCCACTCGACCCGAGCGGATCGTGGCTCACCGGTACGCATGACGGCGATCACATCACTCAGCACGTCCATCGTCGGATCTTAGGTGCGGGCTCTCCCAGGAAGACGTACACGTAGGTTTCCGAGATGACCACGCATTGGCCGTCTCGCGCACCGGTCCTACGGTCGAGTCACTCGAAGATCGCCACGCATCTCGCCGCCGTGCGAGTACAGCGGTCGAAGCATCGGTCACGACAGGACGCCTCATGACAGCAGAACCGGTGACGAGCCGGCCCGCCGACAGCCCGAGCGCCATGATGATGGCGGCACGTGTCCATGCCTTCGGTGGGCCCGACGTGATCCGCCTTGAGCGGGTGCCTCGTCCGGTTCCCGGACCGGGCGAGGTGCTGGTACGGATGGCCGGCGCCGCGTTCAACCCCTCGGATGTCGGCTTCCGGGCCGGTCTGATGCGGGACATCGTCCCGCTGGACCTGCCGTTCACGATCGGGTCCGAAGCCTCCGGGACGGTCGTCGAGACCGGTGACGGCACCGAACGCTTCAATGTCGGCGACCGCGTCGTCGGCCGTCTCGACGGAGGCGGTGCGGCGGCGGAGTACTTCGCCGCCCCCGCCGTCGGGCTGGTGGGTGCCCCTTCCGCCGTTCCGCTCGCCCACGCGGCGGCGATCCCGGTCGCCGGTCTGACCGCCTGGCAGGGGCTGTTCGAACATGGGCGCCTCGAACCGGGCACCCGGATCCTCATCAACGGTGCGGGCGGCGGCGTGGGCATGTTCGCCGTCCAGCTCGCCCGGCACGCCGGCGCCCATGTGATCGCCACCGCCGGGCCACGCAGCGCGGGTCGGGTGCGCGATTACGGTGCGGAGCAGATCATCGACTACACGCGCACCTCGCCGCAGGAGGCGCTGGACCATCCGGTGGATCTGGTGTTGAACCTCGCCGCGATACCTGCCGAGGCCGCGCAGACGCTGTGTCGTGGCATCCGGCCCGGCGGCGCGCTGGTGTCGATCACCGTCCCAGTGGAGGCCCCGGCCGGGGCCGATCTGAGGACGGCGCACTTCGTCGCCCGCGACGACCCTGCCCAGCTCGCCGAACTCGTCGCCCTCATCGACGCCGGCGTGGTGCGCGTGGACATCACGGCCGCTCGCCCGCTGGCTGAGCTCCCGGCGGTGCACCGCGACGCCGAGGCGGGCCGCATGAGCGGGAAGACCGTCCTCATCCCCTGAGGAACACCTGGTGAGACCTCTCGCTCGGCCCCCGAGGGCAGGGGTCGCCAAGTGCGCGCGGTCGGCTCGGAGGTCTCCTGATCCGACTCGCCCGACCCCTCGGCGACCTGGGTCGTGAGCTCCTCGGCGCCGTCGGCGCCCTCCTCCGCCTCGAGCCAATGGATCACGAGCTTCGGCACCGTACGGGCGGCCGTCTGCGCCTCTCCGTCGACGGCCGTCGGCTTTCGAAGGAGATCACGGACCGCCAAGACGACGGTAAGGAGATCTTCGGCCGCCACGTGTGAGCCGGTTGGCGAAGACTCGCCAACCGGATGTGCGTCGTGGCGCCCTCCGCCCGGCAGGGGTGGGCCTCGATACTTCCGGCCCCGCAGCGCTTGCCGATCATGAGCTTGCGCGCACTGTAATTTTCGGCACGCCAATAAGCGGCGTGCCAGCAACAGACCAGACGCTAACAAAGGACGTCGTCATGACTCCGGAAAACCTGTCCGCGGCTGTCACCTTCGCGGTCGTCGGCTTGGTGATGCTGTTCACACACACAGTCGCCGACCACTGGGTCCAAGCCAGCTGGCAGGCGAACAACAAGGGCCTGCAGGGCGACGAGAAGTGGACGGGCCACCTGTGCGGCCCCAAGCGCGAACTGCCCCGCTGGGTCGGCCGGCTGGTCGGCACCGAGCGCGAGCTGCCGAAGAAGTGGGTGGGCCGCCTCGCCTGCGCCGCCCACGTCGTGTCCTACACGTTCTGCACCGCCTTGGCGGTGGGGGCCGTGTGGTACAAGTACGGCCTTCACATCACCTGGACCGGCTTCATCCTGGGCCAGGTGATCTCTGCGGTCACCCACTACTGGGCTGACCGGCGGTTCACCCTGAAGGGCCTGGCCAAGAAGCTCGGCAAGGAAGGGTTCTACGCCCTCGGCGCGCCGCGCACGGGCGAGGACAAGGACGGCCGTCCCTACGACGACAACCCGTCGCTCGGGACCGGATCGTACTCATTGGACCAGAGCTACCACATGTTCTGGATCATGATCGCCGCGATCGTCACCTCGCTCGTGGCCATCTGAACCACGCCGTGACCGCCCGGCACGCGGGCGGCGGCGAACACCACCTCAACTGAGCACAGCGATCGCATCAGCTCCAACTTCGCGAGGCCCGGCAACGCCGGGCCTCGTACCTTTTACAGCCCCTCTCGGCCTGCTGCGACGGGTGTTCGATCATCTCGGCCGGTGAGCGTGCAGGCGTGGGCGGGCGCGAAGATCTGAGATCTTCGATTCGCGGTGGTCTGTTACGGCGGCCGGGTGCGATCCCGGCGTCGGCCGACGTGCGGCCGCACGGTGCCGTACGGATAGCGCGTGAGGAGACGCGGGTGGCGACCGCCCGTTGAGGGTCGGCGGCCGGGCCGGTGTGGCGGGGGCGCCGGGGGTCGCCCCCGCCATCGTCAGGGTCGCGGTGCGCCAGTGGTCATCGTGCCGGGAACACGCTCGCCGAGCGGGCCCACGAGACGCCGGAGGGGCGCATCAGGCGACCGCTCGGAACGTGGCCGGCTCGGAGGTCTCCTCCGAGTCGCCGGACCCCTCGGCGACCTGGGTGGTGAGCTCCTCGCCGTCGGCGCTCTCCTCCCCCGTGAGCCAGCGGTCGGCGAGGTCGTCGGCCTGCCTGCGGTCCTCCGACAGGTTGACGGCGGAGCGCTGGGAACGCTGCAGCCGGGCGACGCCTCGGCTGAGGTCGTGGCCGACCGTGGTGGCCTCGATCTGGGCGGAGAAGCGCATCTGCCCGTCCTTGGCGTACTCCCGGATCCGGAGCCGGCCCGTGACGATGACCGGATCTCCGCGTTTCATATCGCTCTCCTGGAGGTTGGTGGCCAGGGAGCGCCAGCACGTCACGGTCAGGTACATCGGGTCCTCGTCACGCCACTGGCCGAGGTCGCGGTCGAAGCGGCGCGGGGTGCTGCCGATGCGGAGCGACATCAGGGTCGTGCCGCTGGACAGGACCTCGAAGTGGGGCTCGGCGGCCACGAAACCGATGACGGTGATCAGCGCGTCGTTCACGGAGGCTCCTCGGGTGCGTGCGCGGCGGCCCTGTGCCGCCGCCGTCACACCAACCGTCGAGGATGCGGGACCCCGCCCACCAGCCCTCTCCGTGAACTGTGGATAACTCCCCGTGCCTACGGCGCGATGTCGCGGAGCGCGTGGCCCGCCTCGTCGCGGAACCGCGCGTACACGGCGAGCTCCCGCTCGATCGGCTCGATGACGAGCTCGCGCGCCGCCGCCGTGACGCCGTCGCGCATCTGCTGCTCCATCCGCTCGCTGTGCTTCACCGACGTCAGCGCGATCATGTTCCGTGCGGCGAGGGCGGTGAGCAGGCCGAGGCCGAGGACGCACACGAACACCAGGGCGACGTACGGCGCGACGCCCGCCTCGCCGATGAGGCGGGTCGGCGAATGGGCGACCTTCAGCCCGGCGAAGGCGGCGATGGCGCCGAGCCAGACGAGGCTGACGGCGGCGACGGCCAGCAGGAGGTACTGCCAGATCCGCACCGCCCACCACCAGGCCGGGACCTGGTTGAAGGACGGCACCACGTCGCGCAGTGAGGTGCCGAGCGCCTCCGGGACCGCTTCGGCGTTCGACCGGCCGGCCTCGCGCACCGACCGCCGCCAGGAGGTCGGGAGGTTGCGGACGACGTCCTCGGTGACGTCCTGCAGGGCGTTGTCGACATGGGCCTGCTGCGCGTTGACGGGGGCCGTGAACGCCGCGCGCAGTTCGTCGCGGAGCTCGACGAGGCGCATGCGGCGCAGCGGGTCGCTGCGCAGCCGGGCGGTGAGACGGGCGAGGGGCCAGCCGACGTAGTCGTGCGCGCGCAGTTCGTACGCACTCTCCATCGCCTCGGCCACCGCCGGGATCCCGGCGGCGTCCACGAGCGCCTCGACCAGCGCGGCGGCGCGCCTGTCGTCGACGGTCGTCGGCGGCTCGACGTCGCCGTAAATGCCCTCGAACCGCTGGATGAGCCGGTCCAGGTCGGCGACGAGCCGCTGGGTGCGGGCCCCCCGGGCGGCCACGGTGTCCGCGATGACGCCGCGGAAGTCGTCGATGCCGGCCCCGGACTTGGCCGAGGTGGTCAGGATGTGCGGGGCGCGCAGACCTTCGGCCTCGAGCAGGCGCCGCAGGTCCTTGACGCACTCGTCGATCTCCTCGGGCGCGAGACGGTCGACCTGGTTGAGGACGATCAGGCTCACGCCGTCGTGCCCGGACAGCGGCTCGAGGTAGCGCCGGTGCACGGCGAAGTCGGCGTATTTCTGCGGGTCGAGCACCCAGATGAGCAGGTCGGCGACGCCGACGTACCGGTCGACCTCGGCGACCTGCTCGGACCGGATGGAGTCGTGGTCGGGCAGGTCCAGCAGGATCAGTCCCTGCAGGGAGCCGGCGCTCTCGCCGCCGCTCGTGTGGTCGAGCGCGCTGGCCCGGGCGTAGCGGTGACGCTTGTCGATCTCCAGCCAGTCCAGCAGCGGTCCGGCGCCGTCGAGGCCCCAGACGCATGCGTGCGCCGAGGAGGTCATCGGACGGCGCATCCCGGTCGGGGACAGCTCGAGGCCGCAGACGGCGTTGAACAGCGAGGACTTGCCGCTGCCGGTGCCGCCGGCGAGCGCGACGATGGTGTGGTCGCCGGACAGGCGCAGCCGCTGGCCGGCCCGGCCGAGGAGCTCGACGGCGTCGTCCATGAGCTCCTGGTCGACGCGGCCGTCCCCGAGCTCGACGAGCCGGTCGAGGGTGGCCAGGCGCTGGGTGAGCCCGGACGCGTCGACCGGCGCAGCCGCCGGCTCCGGCACCGGGCCCTGCTCCGTCCGCTCCGGCTCGGTCTCTTCGGACATGCCGGAGACGTCGGGGGTGGTCGTCGTCATCGGTCGCGATCCTCCTCGGTCACCGTGCGACCTCGAGGTTGTATGTGGCCTGATAGAGCTGGACGGGGGTGGTCTCGTCGGGCACTCCGGCGCCGTCGAGCACCTGCCCGAACCTGATGGCCTCTTCGTCGAAGAGCATGCCGACGCGGCCGCGCAGGTCGGCCCGCGCCTTGGCGCTCATGCTCCGCAGCGACTCGGCGCCGAACAGCGCCTTGAGCAGCCGCTGCGGCACGGCGCTGGTGCCGCCCTCGACCGCGATCTCGCTGGTGCCGAAGCCGAACAGGCCGACCATCAGCACGAGCGCCAGGGCCTCGTCGTCATAGGAGACGAACTTGGCCACCGAGCGCTTGGTGACGCCCTCGGTGCGGATCAGCTCGGCGATGTGGTCCTGCCAGGCGCTGACGGCACGGGTGACGCGACGGGGCAGCTCGGCGGAGGCCCGATCGAGCACCTCCTCGCGCCCGGTCAGCAGCACGGCGCCCGCCGGTCGGCTCCGCCAGCGGCTCACGACCTCCTCGGCGGCGCGCTCGGCACCGGCCACGATGAGTGACTCCAGCGCGCTGCGCAGGGCGGCCTTGAGCGCGCGGACCCGCGCGGGGGTGCGCCGACGGCGGCTGCCGCGGTGCCCGGTCTGACCGCGGCCGGCGTGCAGCGCGCGTTCGAGGTCGCCGGTGCCGGCGAAGTCCTGCCAGCGTGCGAGCACCTCACCGCGCAGCAGGGAGCCGTTGCGGGTGGCCTCGTCGAGCTCGGCGAGGCCGGTGGCGTAGGCGGCCTCGACCTCCTCGCGGAGCATCGTGCGGAGCGCGACCTGCTCCTCGACCTTCACGGCCAGCTCGGGGACGCGCGTACGGAAGGTGTCGAGCACGCCACCCAGGGTAGACCGGATGACCTCCGCCCGGCCATCCTCGTCCTCGCTGATGCTGCCCAGCCACACCTGGACCTCGTCGGCCGCCTCGGAGGGGAGCATCCCGCCGGAGACCGTGGTCTCGGGGATGACGAACTGCGCGGCCCCCTCGAGGCCGTTGTCCTTGAGCATCTCGGTGAAGTGCCCGACGACCTCCTCGCCGCCCTCGGGCACGCGCGACAGGACGACGCCGAGGGTGGCACCGTGGTCGCGGGCGCGGTGCAGCAGGCGCCAGACCAGGGCGTCGGCGTAGCGGGCCGCGGTGGTCACGCAGACCCACACGTCGGCCGCGGCCAGGAACTGTGCCGCGAAGTCGTGGTGGTCCTCGAACACCGAGTCGACGTCGGGGCTGTCGAGCAGGGCCAGCCCCTTGGGCAGCACGTCGCTCTTCATGATGACGAGTTGGTCGCCCATGACGGCGTCGGGCGCCGGGCCGGGGACCCGCCCGAAGCCGGGCAGGACGTACCGCTCGTCGAGCCACCAGTCGGCGTCGTCGGGGTGGCAGACGAGGATCGGGCTGCTCGTCGTGGGACGGAGCACACCGGTCGCGCTGACCCGCTCGCCGACGAGCGTGTTGACCAGCGTGGACTTGCCCGCGCCGGTCGACCCGCTGAGCACGACCAGCAGCGGGGCGTCCTCGCGGCGCACCCGCGGCAGGAGGTAGTCGTCGAGCTGGTTCAGCAGATCCTGTTGGGTGACGCGGGCCTCCTCGACGCCGGGAGCGTCGAGGACGAACTGGAAGGAGGCGATCTGGTCCCGCAGATCGATCAGGGCCTCGTCGAGTGGGAGAGGTGTAGCCGCGCGTTTGATCGCGCTGTGATCAGCCGGGGGTGTCACGGAGTCCGCCCCATATCCGCGTTCAGAATGTCGATCTCTCGTGCCACCTGCACGACCTCACCGACGACGACGATCGCCGGTGGCCGCACTCCGGTGGCCGTCATCTCATCCGCTACCGTCGCAAGCGTCGCCATGAGGGCACGCTGGGTCTGCAGCGTACCGTCCTGGATGACGGCGACGGGAGTGTCAGGCGACCGACCATAGCGCATCAGCGTGTCGGCGATGACCCCCATGCGCTCCACCGCCATCAGCAGGACGAGCGTGCCCTGGGCCCGGCCGAGGCCCTCCCAGTCGACCGTCGACGCGGGGTCACCGGGGGCGACGTGCGCGGACACGACGTGGAACTCCTGCGACACGCCGCGGTGGGTGACCGGGATGCCGACGGCGGAGGGCACGGCGATGGCGCTCGTGATCCCGGGAACGACGGTGACGGGGATCCCCTCCCGTACGCAGTGCAGCACCTCCTCGGCGCCCCGGCCGAACACGAACGGATCGCCGCCCTTCAGGCGAACGACGAAGCGGCCGGCCCTGGCGTGCTCGACGAGTGCGGCGTTGATGTGCTCCTGCGTCACCGAGCGGCCGTACGGGATCTTGGCCGCGTCGACGATCTCGACGTCGGCGGGCAGCTCGTCGAGGAGCTCGCGCGGGGCCAGCCGGTCGGTCACGACGACGTCCGCCTCGGCCAGCAGCTGCCGCCCGCGTACGGTGATCAGCCCGGGGTCGCCGGGGCCGCCGCCGACGAGCGCGACGCCCACGGGCCGCCGCCGCGAGTGGCGGGCGCCGATGGTGCCGTCGCGCAGACCGTCGACGATGACGTCGCGAAGACCCGCGGCGTGCCGGGGGTCGCCGCCGGCGAGCACGCCGACGGTGGTCTCGCCGACCCTGCCGCTCGCCGGGGTCCAGGCCGGGGACAGCTCCGCGTCGTCGGCGCGCACGCACCAGATCCGCCGGCTCTCGGCCTCGGCGGCGACCGCCGCGTTGACCTCGCCGTCGTCGGCGCATGCCTGCACGAGCCAGGCGCCGTCGCAGTCACCCGGACCGTACGGCCGGCGCTCCCACGAGATCTCACCGCGGGCGGCCAGATCCTCGAGCATCGGCGTCACCTCCGGGGCGACCACCAACACGTCGGCGCCGGCGGCCAGCAGCGTGGGGACGCGACGCTGGGCGACGCGCCCGCCACCGATGACGACGACGCGGCGGCCGTCGAAGCGGAGACCGAGAAGGTAGGGCGGCAAGGAAGGATCTCCTGGTCGAAGGCGTGGACGGTGGGTGCGGTCCGGCACCAAAGGTACCCGCGCCGGTCAGGTGCCATCCGGCGAGGCGTCATCGTCCTTGTCGGCGACGCCCGCCGAGTCGAACGTGGCGACCTCGTGCAGCACGCGCACGGCGCTGCTCATGATCGGCAGGGCCAGCACGGCGCCGGTCCCCTCGCCCAGGCGGAGCTCGAGATCGATGAGCGGGCGCAGCTCCAGGAACCACAGGGCGGCGGCGTGGCCCGGCTCGGCCGACCGGTGACCGGCCACGCAGTAGTCGCGGGCGCCGGAGGCCAGTGCCACGGCCACGAGCGCGGCGGCACCGGCTATCACGCCGTCGAGCAGAACGGGAACGCGCTGGGCGGCGGCGCCGAGGATGAAGCCGGCGATCGCCGCGTGCTCCAGCCCGCCGACCTGGGCGAGCATCGCCAGCGGATCGGCGGAGGCGACCCGGGCGTCCGCGCTGTCGCTGCCGTCGTGGCCGGGGAGGTCGGCGCGGGCGCGGGCCAGGGCTGCCTTGACGACCTTGATCTTCCGCGCGTGCGTGGTGTCGTCGATGCCCGTCCCGTACCCGGTGACGCCTTCGACCCTCCGGCCGGTGAAGGCGGCGATGAGAGCGGCCGAGGGGGTGGTGTTGGCGATGCCCATGTCCCCGGTGACCAGACACCGGTGGCCCGCCGCGATCAGGTCGCGGGCCACCTCGATGCCGACCTCGACGGCCCGCCGGGCCTCGTCGGCGGTCATCGCCGGTCCCTGCGTCATGTCGGCGGTGCCGTCCGCCACCTTCCGGGAGAGCAGGCCCGGCGCCGGCGGCAGTTCGCCCTTGACGCCGACGTCGACGACGGTCACCTCGGCGCCCGCCTGCCGGGCGAACGCGTTGACGACCGCCCCTCCTGCGAGGAAGTTCTGCACCATCTGCGCGGTCACCTCCTGCGGCCAGGGCGTGACGCCCTGGGCGTGCACCCCGTGGTCGCCGGCGAACACCGCGACGGCGGCGGGCGACGGCAGCGGCGGCGGGCACACCCCCGCGACCCCGGCGAGGCGGACCCCCAGCTCCTCCAGGGCGCCCAGCGAGCCGCGCGGCTTGGTCAACCGGTCGTGGCGGTCGCGGGCCGCCCGCATGGCCTTCTCGTCCAGCGGCCGGATCGCGGCGATCGTCTCGGCGATGAGCTCCATGGGTTCTCCTCGTTGCGGGGATTCGGCGGGCGTACGTGAAGATCATTAGCAGGCGGCCGGCGACGCCGACCCGCCGGGGTCCCCGTCCTCAGCACGGCGGCAGAGCCCCGCCGGGCACCGGCTCCCGGCGACGTGGTCTCCGCGGACACCGTCCTCAGCACGGCGGTGCGGCGCCACCGGGCACCGGCTCCGACATCTGCGGACACCTGCCCGGCACGGCGATGCGGCCCCGCCGAAAACCCCCGGCGGCCCGACGTCCGCGGACGCCGTGCCCGGCACGGCGGTGCGGCGTCGCCGGGCACCGTCTTCAGCATGACGATGGGGCGTCGCCGAGCACGGCCTTGAGCGCGGTCGTGAAGGCGTCGTTGGTCGGCGCGTCGCGGACGGCGACGCGCAGCCAGTCGGGTCCGAGGCCGGGGAAGGTGTCGCCGCGCCGGACGGCGTATCCGCGGTCGCGCAGCGCCGCGCGTACGGCCAGGCCGCCCCGTGCGGCGGGGACGCGCACGCACAGGAACGACGCGCGCGCGTCCGGGACGACGTGCGGGCCGAGGGCACGGATCGCCGCCGCCAGCCGGTCGCGTTCGACCGCCAGATCGCGGGCCCACCCGTCGGCCTCGGTGAGGGCCCGCGGGCTCGTGCAGGCCTCGGCCGCCACCAGGGCTGGGGTCGAGACCGACCACAGGGGCTGTGCCTCGGCCAGGCGCGCGATCAGCGGCGGCTCGGCGAGGACGTAGCCGACGCGCAGGCCCGCCAGTCCCCACGTCTTGGTGAGGCTGCGGATGACGACGAGTCCGGGGACGCGCTCGCCGGTCCCGGCCAGGACACCGGACGCCAGGCTCTCGGTCTCGCCGGGGACGCAGTCCATGAACGCCTCGTCGACCACGAGCGTCCGGCCCGGCCGGGCCAGCGCGGCGATCGCCGTCGCCGGGTGCAGCACCGACGTCGGGTTGGTCGGGTTGCCGACCATGACGAGGTCGGCGTCCTCGGGCACCGTACCGAGCCGGAAGTCGCCGTCCAGGATCACGCGGTCCGGTGCATGACCCGCCGCGCGCAACGCCGCCTCCGGCTCGGTGAACTGCGGGTGCACGACCACCGCGCGCCGGGGGGCGAGGACGCGGGCGAGCAGGACGAACGCCTCCGCCGCGCCGGCGGTCAGCAGCACCTCGCCGGGAGGACGGCCGTGGCGGCGTGCCACCGCCTCCCGCGCGCGGGAGTCGTCGGGGTAGGCCGCGAGCCGGGTCACGCTGTCGCGCAGCAGCGCGGCGAGCCAGGCGGGCGGCGTCCCCGGGCGCACGTTGACCGCGAGGTCCACCAGGCCGGGCCCGACCTCGGTGTCGCCGTGGTGGCGCAGGTCGACGTCAGCGCGCATGGGCGTGCGACGGGTCGTCCGGGTGGGCGTGCGCGGGGCCGTGGTGGTGGTGACCGTGCGCGGGGTCGTCCGGGTGGTGGTGCGGGAGCTGCGGCGCTCCGACGCGGTCCTCGAACCCCGGCATCGCGATGCGGTACACGCAGGTGTCGCAGTTCATGCGGATGTCCCCGGCCAGGGCCTCCTCGTACCGCTCGGCGACCAGGTCGGCGAGCCCGTCGCAGTCGCCGATCACGTCGGCGCACCGGACCTCCAGGTCCTCGTACGCCGCGGCCTGCGCCGCCACGCGGTCTGGCAGCACGCCGGGGAACAGGAAGTACGGCAGCACGACCACGCGGCGCGCGCCGAGCCGGCGGCAGCGTTCGAGCCCCTCGGGGACGTCGGGCCGGGCCAGCGACACGAACGCCGGCTCCACCATGCCCAGGCCCCGGCCCTCCCAGAGCAGCCGGGCGACCTTGTGGACCTCGGCGTTGGCGTCCGGGTCGGTCGAGCCGCGCCCGACGAGCAGCACGGCGGTGTCGGCGCGCTCGGCCGGGTCCAGGACGGCGGACAGGCGCTCGTCGAGCAGTTCCAGCAGTGTCGGGTGCGGGCCGAGGGGGCGGCCGTAGGAGTACGACAGGCCGGGGCGGCGCGCCCGCTCGCGGGCCAGCGCGCCGGGGATGTCGCCCTTGCCGTGCCCGGCGGCGACCAGCACCATCGGCACGGCGGCGAGCCGGCGGTGCCCGGCGTCGTACAGCGCGGCGACGGCGTCGGTCAGCGGCGGCGGCGACAGCTCGATGAAGCCCCCGGACACGTCGACCGGCAGCCGGCCCCGCAACCGCTCGACGAACCGGCCGAACTCCTCGGCCCCGCTCTCGTCGCGCGTTCCGTGCCCGACCAGCAGCAGCGGCGTCATGCGTTCCCTTCTTCTCGCTCGATCTCCGGGCCCTGGTGGTAGAGCAGGGCGTTGAGCGCGGCGGCGGCCACGGCGGAACCGCCCTTCTCGGAGACGTTGCTGACGGCGGGCAGCCCGCTCCCCCGCAACGCCTCCTTCGACTCGGCGGCTCCGACGAACCCGACCGGCAGCCCGATCACCAGAGCCGGCTCGACGTCGCGCGCGATGATCTCCTCCAGGGCGGTCGGCGCGCAGCCGACGACCCAGATCGCGCCCCGGCCGACCTCGGCGTACGACAGGCGGATCGCCGCCGCCGAACGGGTGATCCCGGCCGCCCGGGCCATCCGCGCGGCGGCCGGGTCCGCGACGGAGCAGACCGTCTCGCGCGCGGTGATCCCGGCGGCGACCATGGCGACGTCGGTGACGATCGGCGCCCCGGCGCGCAGGGCCCGAAGCCCGCGTTCGAGGTGGGCCTCGTCGGTGACGAGGTCGACGGCGTACTCGACGTCGGCGCTGGCGTGGATGACGCGCTCGGCGACGGCCCGCCACAGCGGCGGCATCGGGCTGAGGTCGACGCGCGACCTCAGG
The DNA here is from genome assembly GCF_024055795.1 of Actinoallomurus purpureus. Lineage (GTDB taxonomy): Bacteria > Actinomycetota > Actinomycetes > Streptosporangiales > Streptosporangiaceae > Actinoallomurus > Actinoallomurus purpureus. The sequence continues at coordinate 78,608 of NZ_JAMXMY010000025.1, forward strand.
ATGGCGTACGACCGCTCCTCGATCGGGTGGATGGTCCTGTCGATGATCATGTGCTGCTCCCGTACCTCTGCTCGAACCGGCCCGCTCTCCAGAGGACGGCCGCGACGAGCCAGGAGATGACGAACACGGCGACGATTCCATAGCCGGGGTACTCGAACCGGTCGGCGAGGGAGGCGTAGGAGTCCAGGAACGTCGCCACGCCGAGGATCCCGGACAGGCACATGCGTTCGGCGCGTGTCCAGATCCCGGCCGTCAGTTGCACGGGGGGTGCCGTCACAGGGCCTCCTTGGTGGGCCCGGTGGCCCGGCCGGCTCGCCGGGTCACGGGAGTTCCTCGATCGCGTCGACGGGGCAGATCTCGGCGCATTCGCCGCATCCGGTGCAGCGGTCGGTCAGGACGCGCAGTGGGTCGCCGCCGTTCGCGGCCCACCCGGCGTGCGGGCGGATGGCGTGTTCGGGGCAGGTGAGCAGGCAGGCGCCGCAGCCCTGGCAGCGTCCGGTGACGCGCACGGTCAGGCCCATCGGTACCCACGGGGGGTGACGAAGCGGCCGGCGACGGCGCGGCTGCGGCTGGATCCGACGATGACGACGGTGAACATGTCGATCCGCGCCGGGTCGAGGTCGGCGAGGGTCGTCAGCGTCACCGCCTGGTCGGGGCGAGCGGCGTTGCGGACGTACCCGACCGGCGTCTCCGGCGGGCGGTGGGCGGCGAGGATCTCCAGCGCCTTCGGCAGCTGCCAGTCGCGCGCCCGGCTGCGGGGGTTGTAGAGACACACCGTGAAGTCGCCCTCGGCGGCGGCGGTGACCCGGCGCTCGATGGCCTCCCAGGGGGTGTGCAGGTCGGAAAGGGAGATGTAGGCGTGGTCGTGGCCGAGCGGCGCGCCGAGGACGCCTGCGGCGGCCACCGCCGCGGTGATGCCGGGGACGCCCTCGACGTCGATGTCGGAGCCGGCGAACTCCAGGGCCGGGCTCGCCATGGCGTACACCCCGGCGTCGCCGGAGCCGACGAGCGCGACCGCGCGGCCCGCCGACGCCTCTGCGACGGCGGTACGGGCGCGCTCCTCCTCCTGGCCGAGACCCGACGCGATCACGCGGGTGCCGGGGCGGATGAGGTCGCGGACCTGGTCGAGGTACTGGTCGAGGCCGACGACGACGGACGCCCGCTGGAGCGCGGTGATCGCGCGGGGCGTCAGCAGGTCGCGCGCGCCGGGGCCCAGGCCGATGATCGCGAGCCGCCCGCGCGGCCTGAGCCGGGCGACCGCCGCCGTGGCGTTCGCCGACTTGCGCTTCTCCACCATGAGCGCGGCGTCCCGGCCGTGGGCCCGCGCCCCGTGCAGGGCGGCGGCCTCGGCGACGCTGGGCGTGCCGACCTCCGCGCGGACCACCTCGGAGGGGTTGGGGACCACGACCGCCGCGAGGGTCTCCGCCGGGTAGGTGACGACCTCCCAGCCGCGCGCGGCGGCGGCCTGGAGAATGCCGTCCTCGTCGGCCTTCAGGTCGACGGTCGCGAGACACCGTACGGACTCGGGGGCCAGCATGTCGGCGGCCAGTGCCTGGTCGACCAGCGTGCCGACCTCCTCGGCGGAGACACCGCGCGCCGAGCCGACCCCGACGACCAGTGATCGCGGCCGGTAGACGAGGGCTCCGTCGAACCAGCGGCAGTCGTGGCCCATGCAGTCGTACTCGGCGTTGTCGGTGATGAGGATGTGGTGCCCGGCGTCGCCGGCGTCCGGTGAGACGTTGGGCGGCAGCGGGGGCAGCGGCCAGTGGTCCGCCCCGTCGATCCACACGGGTTCGCCGGACAGCACGGCCGCGCCGACGTGCGCGAGCAGCTCGGGGTTGTGAACGGTGAAGCCGAGGTCGGCGCCGTAGGAGTCGAGCGGGGTGACGTTGCTCTGGTCGCTGGCGGTCGTCACCACGGGCCGGCAGCCGAGCACCCCGGTGAGGCGGTGGGCGAGGAGGTTGGCCCCGTGGTGGCCGCCGAGGACGGCGACGGCGAACGCCATCGACTCGTCCACGCAGACGACGGCGGGGTCGGTGGTCTTGTGGCCGAGCAGCGGCGCGAGGACGCGTACGGTCGCGCCGACGGCCAGGAAGCTCACGATGGCGTCACAGGTCCGCCACGCCTCGCGCAGCGCGTCGGCGGCCTTGTCCGCCGTCAGGACGCGGACCTCGTCCGGCCAGGCGGCCCGCAGCGTCTCCGCCGCCGTCCGGCCGCTCGCCGTCGCCGCGACGACCCCGATCCGCCCGACGCCCGTCCTCTCCCTCACCGCATCCTCCCCGTCAGCACGAACACCGGATTCTGGGCGTCCAGGCGGAACGAACCGCCGGGCAGGTCCGCGAACCGCGACGCGGCCAGTTGCACGCCCTCGACCGCGTAGCCGGCGTCGGCCAGCAGCCGCCGGGCGGCCACCGCCCGGTCGACCGCCGCGAACGTCGCCACCGCCGTGCCCGGACGGCGCGCGAGAGCGCCGCCGAGCGCGTCGAGCCCGCCGCCGCCGACGAACACCGCGTCCGGGTCGGGCAGCCCGTCGTACGCCTCGGGCGCGGCGCCCTCGACGACCCGTACGCCGGTCGAGCGGGCGTTGCGCCGGATGAGGTCGCAGGCCGCCGGGTCGCGTTCGACGGCGATCACGGCCGCGTGGTGCTCGGCGCACTCGACGCCGACCGAGCCGCTGCCCGCTCCGACGTCCCAGATGAGCGTGCCGAGCGTCGGCCGCAGCCGGGACAGGACGACGGCGCGCACCTCCCATTTGGTGATCATCCCGGCGCGGTGCTCGTAGCCGTCGTCGGCGTACGCCCAGCCGTCCGGCGGCGCCGTGGGCTGGTCATGCAGACGGGGCCCCTCCGCCGGCCGGTGCTCGTCGAGGGCGATGACGACGTTCGGGTCGGTCCAGTCGCGGGCGGCGGCCTCGGCCGGGGTGCAGCGGACGACCCGTTCGCCGGGGCCGCCGAGGCGCTCGGCCACCCACAGGACACGGTCCCACCCCGCGAGCTCGGCGCCGATCTCGCCGGGGCCGCAGGCGGGCGAGGTGAGGACGGCGACCTTGGGCATCGCCCGGCAGGCGTTGACGGCCGCACGCGGGTCGCGGCCGTGCGCGCTGACCACGACGGCGTCGTCCCACGGCAGGCCGATCCGCGCGAACGCGCCGGCCACCGAGGAGACGGCTGGCAGGACCTCCGGGGCGTGCCCGTGCTCGCGAAGCGACCGCAGGATGCCGAAGAACCCCGGGTCGCCACTGGCGAGCACCACGACGTCGTCGCCGGCCACCGCGTCGATCTCGGCGAGCGCCGCCGGGACGTCGCCGAGCACGATCCGGCGGACGCGCTCCGGCGGGCGTACCGCCTCCAGGTGCCGCCGTCCGCCGACGACCAGCGAGGCCTTCTGGAGCCGGTCCATCGCCCGCTCGGGCAGGGGGGAGCCGTCGCAGCCCACGACCGTGATCATCGGGCGAGCCGCCCGTACATGGCGATCATCCGTTTGCCGGTGAAGTCGACCAGGACCACCTGGGCCGCGACGCCGTTCGCGCCCGGCACCTGTGCCGCCTCGTCCTCGGCGAACCGCTCCAGGACCCCGGCGACGCGGCGGCACAGCTCACGGCCGGCGCGGCCGAGCAGCCCGGCGGACTCCCACAGCTCGTACGCGTGCCGCGCCGTGTTGGCCTCCGCGACCTCCGCGGCGAGGTCCTCGGGTCCGCCGACCGCGGTCGTGATCTCTCCGAGCAGCGCGGTGTCGACCTTCGAGCGCGTGTAGTGCGTCATGAGCACTCCGGACGCGAGCTTGGTGAGCTTGCCCGCCATGCCGACGAACACGACCTGGGTGACGCCGTTCTCCACGGCCCGGCGCAGCGCGGCCCCGGTGAAGTCGCCGACCTCGACGAAGCACACGGCGGGCAGCTTCGGCAGGAGCTTCATCGCGCCCTGCTCGGTGCGGCCGCCGGTGCACAGGACGAGCGACCGCTCCCCCTGTGCGGCCATCACCGCGACCGCCTGCTCGACGCTCGCCCGCCACGACGCCGTCGAGAACGGGCGGACGATCCCCGTCGTGCCCAGGATCGAGATGCCGCCCAGGATGCCGAGCCGCTTGTTCGTGGTCTTGCGCGCCATCTTCTCCCCCTCGGGTACCGAGATGACGACGCGTACGCCCCGTGTGTTCAGGTCCACCGACTCCCCCACCGCCTGTTGGATCATCTGCCGGGGCACCGGGTTGATCGCCGGGCCGCCCAGCTCCAGGCCGAGCCCGGGCCTGGTGACGACCCCCACCCCGACGCCGCCGTCCAGCTCGATGCCCGGCTCGTCCCGCCAGGAGACCGTGGCGGTCAGATGGGCACCGTCCGTGACGTCAGGGTCGTCTCCCGCGTCCTTGATCACCACTGCTTCGGCCCGCCCGTCGTGGATCAGGCAGGAGTCCACCGCGAACGTCACCCGCCGGCCCGACGGCAGCGCCACCTCGACGACCTCCGGGACGACGCCCGTGACCAGCGCCTCCGCCGCGGCCTTGGCCGCCGCCGAGGCGCACGTGCCCGTCGTCCAGCCGGTGCGCAGCGCCTTGCCGCGGACCTTCATGGTCCGCGGCATGTCGGGCTCGTAGGGGGTGCTCATCGCCGGTCCGCTCAGCCGCCCCGCAGCGCCTTGCGTGCCGTACGGTCCGCGCGCCGGTGGCCGTGGAAGTGCCCCGGGTGATACAGGTGCGAGCGGGTGCCGCCGGCCTCGAGCGCGGCGCCGACGAGCACGAGCGTGTGCTTCCACAGCCTGTGCTGCTTGACCGTCTCGGCCAGCGCGTCCAGGCGGCAGCGCACGATCAGCTCGTCCGGCCACGTGCACTGGTAGGCGATCACGCACGGCGTGTCCGGCGGGTACCCGCCCTCGAGGAGCTCGTCCTGCAGCTGCCTCGACCGCGCCGCCGACAGGAACAGCGCCATCGTCGTGCCGTGCCGGGCGAACTCCCGAACCTCCTCCCCCGGCGGCATCGGCGTCTTGCCGCCGCCGAGCCGGGTCAGGATCACCGACTGGGCGACCTCGGGGATGGTCAGCTCCCGGCCGACGGCGGCGGCGACCGCCGAGAAGCTCGACACGCCCGGCACGATCTCGGTGTCGAGGCCGAGGGTCCGGCAGCGGTCGAGCTGCTCCTGCAGCGCCCCCCACAGCGCGGGGTCGCCGGAGTGGATCCGCGCCACGGTCAGCCCCTCGGCGGCGGCGCGCTCGTAGTACGGCAGCACGCCCTCCATGGGCAGCCGCGCCGAGTCGACGATCTCCGCGTCCGGGCGGGCGTGCTGGAGGACGTCCTCGTGGACCAGGCTGGCCGCCCAGATCACCACGTCGGCCTCGGCGATCGCCTTCGCCGCCCGGAACGTCAGCAGGTCCGCCGCGCCCGGCCCCGCACCGACGAACACCACGCGTCCCGTCATCTTCTCCCCCTCAGTTTCCCGCCGGTGGTCGTCCGGCGTCCGGGCACGATCAGCGTCGACAGGTACGGAACCGGCCCCTGGAGTTCCCTGGCCGCCCGTACGTCCTCGTCGGGCAGGCCCAACCGCGCGCCGTACACCGCGTCGTCGAGCCGGCCGGCGTCCCGTACGGCGGCGAGGGTCTCGCCGGCGACCCGGCCGAACTTGTACGCGACGACGGTGTCGCACGTCTCCAGCGCCGTGCGCAGGGCGGCGGTGCCGCCCGTCAGCGGCAGCAGGCACAGCGACTCGTCGCCCTCGGTCAGGACGGTCCCCGACCGCGCCGCGAGGTCCTGCATGGCGGTGACGCCCGGCACGGTCTCGACCTCGACGCCCGGCTCCCGCGAGCGCACGGTCCGCGCGAGGTAGGTGAAGGTGGAGTAGACGTTCGGGTCGCCGATCGTGGCGAACGCGACCGTCCGCGCGCCGCCCGCGAACGCCTCGACGACCCGGCGCGCGGCGGCGTCCCAAGCGGTCACCCGCCGCTCGCTCAGCCCGTTCGGGTCGTTCAGCGCGAAGACGACGCGCTCGGCCCTGTCGGTGTACGCGCGCACGACGGACTCGGCGCGGCCGGGCTCGTCGAGCGCCATGACCGGGACGAGCACGACGTCGGCCTCGCGCAGGATCCGCACCGCGCGGACGGTGACGAGCTCCGGGTCGCCGGGCCCGACGCCCACGCCGACCAGCCTCGGCCTGTCAGGGTTCATGTGAGTTCGCTCTCCAGCAGGCTGAACAGCACGGCGTCGACCCGCCCGGCCGGAGTGAGGGTGGCCTCGCGGAGCACGCCCTCACGGGTGAAGCCGGCCTTCTCGGCGACGCCCTGCGAGGCGTGGTTGCCGACGGCGGCCAGCAGCTCCACCCGGTGCAACCCCTTCCCGAAGGCGTACGCGGCCGCGCCGCGCGTCGCCTCGACGGCGTACCCCTTGCGCCGGGCCCAGGGCGCGATCCAGTAACCGACCTCGACGCGGCCGTCCGTCCAGTCGGCACGGCTGAGGCCGACGGTGCCGACGAACCGGTCACCATCGACGATGGCGAAGTTGACCCCGTGCCCCGGATCGGCGTTGGAGTGCGTGACGCACCAGGCCAGCGCGGTCTCGGCGGTCTGGGCGGGCGCCCAGGCCATCCAGCGGAGGATCTCCGGGTCGCGGCTCGCCGCCAGGACGTCCGGGGCGTCGGCCTCCTCGAACGGGCGCAGCAGCAGCCGCTGGGTCTCCAGCAGCACACCCACGTCGAAAGTCATCGGCAGGCTCCCACGAAACGTCGCGCCATCTCCGGACTACCAGCCCAATGCAGATGGAGGTAGGAGGCAAGGCGCGTGCCGCCGGCGAATCCCTCCGGGTCCGATCCGGACCACCGCCAGGCGGGTTCGGCGCCCGGCCCGCGGCGCACCGCCGTCCGGTGGAACTCGTGCCCCCGGAAGCGTTCGCCCGTCCGCGCCACCGGCGAGTCGCGCACCGCGACGGCCTCACGGTAGCCGAGGGTGAGCCGGGAGGTCATGCGCGCCTCCGCGTCGACGACCCCGCACATCGGCGCGCCGTCCAGGGTGCGGGCGAGGTACAGCAGGCCGGCGCACTCGGCGTAGATCGGCCCGTCGAACGCGGCGACCCGGCGGCGCAGCGGTTCGTTGGCCGCCAGCTCGCCCGCGTACATCTCGGGGAAGCCGCCGCCGATCACGACGCCGCGTGTGCCCTCCGGCAGCGCCTCGTCGCGCAGCGGGTCGAACGGCACGACCCGCGCCCCGGCGGCCGCCAGCAGTTCGTCGTTCTCGGCGTACCCGAACGTGAACGCCGGGCCGCCCGCGACCGCGACCACCGGACGCGCGCCCGGCGGGACGGCTAGATCCTGCGACGCGTGCTCCGCCGCGTCCCAGGGGCGGGCGTCGACGGGCGGTGCTCCGTGGGCGAGGGCGAGCAGGCCCTGAAGGTCGCACGACTCCCCTACGAGGGCGCCGAGCCGCTCGACGGTCCGTACGGCCTCGGCCCGGCGTTCGGCCGCCGGGATGAGGCCGAGATGGCGTGACGGGGTGCCGGCGTCCTCGTGCCGCCGCAGCACCCCGAGCACCGGCAGCCCGGTCTCCTCGATCGCCGCGCGGCAGATCCGCTCGTGCCGGTCCGAGCCGATGCGGTTGAGGATCACGCCGCCGATCCGCACCGTGGAGTCGTAGGTCGTGAATCCGTGGACCAGCGCGGCGATCGAGCGGCCCGCCGACGAGGCGTCCACGACGAGGACGACCGGCGCGGCCAGGAGCCGGGCCACGTGCGCGGTCGAGGCGAACCCGCCCGCATCGCCGGTCTCGGCGCCGTCGAACAGCCCCATGACGCCCTCGATCACGGCGACGTCCGCGCCGCGCGCGCCGTGCAGGAACAGCGGCGCGATGAGCTCCTCCGACGTCAGCCAGGGGTCGAGGTTGCGGCCCGGCCGCCCGGCCGCGAGCGCGTGGTAGCCGGGGTCGATGTAGTCCGGCCCGACCTTGTGCGGCGAGACGTCGAGCCCGCGCGCGGTCAGCGCGGCCATCAGCCCCGTGGCCACCGTCGTCTTGCCGCTCCCGGAGGCGGGCGCGGCGACGACGATCCGCGGCATCCTCACCGGACCGCCCGCGTGGTCGTGCGGCGCCGGCCGGCCGTCACCATTCGATGCCCTTCTGGCCCTTCTGGCCGGCGTCCATGGGGTGCTTGACCTTGCCCATCTCGGTGACGAGGTCGGCGAGCTCCACCAGGCGCGGGTCGGCGTCACGGCCGGTGATGACGACGTGCTGGTGACCCGGCCGGTCCCGCAGCGTCGCGACGACGTCCTCGACGTCCACCCATCCCCACTTCATGGGATAGGTGAACTCGTCGAGCACGTACAGCGTGTAGGTCTGCGCGGCCAGGTCGCGTTTGATCTGCTCCCAGCCCTCGCGGGCGTCCGCCGCGTGGTCCTCCTCCGCACCGGGCCGCTGGATCCAGGACCAGCCCTCGCCCATCTTGTGCCAGGTGACCGGGCCGCCCTCGCCCGACTCGCCGAGCACCCGCAGCGCGCGTTCCTCGCCGATGCGCCACTTGGCGGACTTGACGAACTGGAACACCCCGATCGGCCAGCCCTGGTTCCAGCCCCGCAGGGCCAGCCCGAAGGCGGCGGTCGACTTGCCCTTCCCCGGCCCGGTGTGGACGACCACGAGAGGCCGGTTGCGGCGCTGCCGGGTGGTGAGCCCGTCGTCGGGTACAGACACCGGCTTACCCTGCGGCATGTCGATCCTTTCCGGGGACGGTCACGGGGGCCTGCGGGGTCACGCCGCCGCCCTGCTGTCGTTGACGACGCCGGTGAGGGCGTCGGCGGCCAGCTCCTCCAGGCGCACGACCTCGGCGCCGAGGCGGGCGGCGAGCCCGCCGGCGAGTCCGAGGCGCACCGGTCCGCGCTCGCAGTCGACCACCACCGAGGTGACACCGCGCAGCAGGTCGGCCGCGCGCAGCGCGTCGGCCGGCGAGCCGTGGGTGGCCCTCCCGTCGGTCACGAGGACGAGCAGGGGGCGGCGGGCGGGGTCGCGCAGCCGCTCGGCGCGCAGCACGTCCGCCGCGCGCAGCAGGCCCGCGGCCAGGGGGGTGCGGCCGCCGGTGGGCAGGGTCTCCAGGCGGCGGGCGCCGGCCTCCACGGAGGAGGTCGGCGGCAGCGCGAGCTCGGCCGACGTGCCCCGGAAGGTGATCAGGCCGACCTTGTCGCGGCGCTGGTAGGCGTCGAGGAGGAGGCTGAGCACGGCGCCCTTGACGGCGCGCATCCGCTGCCGGGCGGCCATCGAGCCGCTGGCATCGACGAGGAACATCACCAGGTTGCCCTCGCGGCCCTCCCGGACGCGCTCACGCAGGTCGCCGCGGCGGATCACGAGCCCGGTGCCGGTGCGGCCGCGGGCGCGCTGGTGGGGGGCCGACGCGAGGAGCGTGGCGGTCAGGTGCACCGACCGCGCGCCCGGCCGCGCACCGGTCGTCCGGCCGTACGGCGTGCGGGCCCGCGAGCGGCGGCCCGGCGCGCCGTCGCCAAGACCGGGGACGGTGAACACCCGCGTCCGGTAGACCGCGTCGGCGGGCGCCGGCTCGGGGACGTCCTCCCGGGTGCGCTCGCCGGCGTCCTCCCGGGTGCGCTCGTCGGCGTCCTCGCCGGACAGCGCCTGCTCGATGTCGACCAGGGCGCCCTCCTGGGGGTCCGGTCGGGTCGAGTCGTCGGGCGTGTCCGGGTCCGACCCGTCCGGTCCCCCGCCGCCGGGCCCGTCGTCCGGGCCGGGGTCGTCGGGGTCGGGGTCCTCGGAGTCCGCCTCCGGACCGGTCCCGGCGCCCGGGCCGGGAGGGCCCGGGTCGCGCTTCGTGCCCCGGGGGGGTCGGGTGCTCGGCGCCGGGGGATCGTCGGAGTCGTAGCCGCCCGTGTTCTCGAGGACCTCGTCGAGTTTGTCCTCGTCGAGGCCCGGCGCGTCGAAGGGGTCGCGGCGGCGCCGGTGCGGGAGGGCGAGGCGGGCCGCGACGCGCACGTCCTCCGCGGTGACGACCGTACGGTCGTGCCACGCGGCGAGGGCCATCGCGGCGCGGGCCATGACGATGTCGGCCCGCAGCCCGTCCACCTCGAACGCCGCGCACACCGCCGTGATCTGACGCAGCGCGCCGTCCGGCAGGACGACCTCGGGCAGCAGGGTGCGGGCCTCCCCGATTCGCCAGGCGAGCTCGGTCTCGGCCCGCGCCCAGTCGGCCGCGAACGCCGCCGGGTCCGCCTCGTACGCCAGGCGGCGGCGGACGACCTCGGCCCGTTCGTCCGGGTCGCGGGTGGCGGCCACCTCCACCGTGAGGCCGAACCGGTCGAGCAGCTGCGGTCGCAGCTCGCCCTCTTCGGGGTTCATCGTGCCGACGAGCAGGAACCGCGAGGCGTGCCGGACGGAGACGCCCTCGCGTTCGACGTACGAGTGGCCCATCGCGGCGGCGTCGAGGAGCAGGTCGACGAGGTGGTCGTGGAGCAGGTTCACCTCGTCGACGTACAGCACGCCGCGGTGCGCGGCGGCCAGCAGGCCGGGCTGGTAGGCCTGGACGCCTTCGGTGAGGGCGCGTTCGAGGTCGAGTGAGCCGGTGAGGCGGTCCTCGGCCGCGCCGATCGGCAGCTCGACGAGCCGGGCGGGCCGCACCAGGGTGCCGTCGCCGTCGCCGTGCGGGCCGTCGGGACACCGCGGGTCGGGCGCCTCCGGGTCGCAGGAGAACCGGCAGTCCGCCACGACCGCGACCTCCGGCAGCAGCGCGGCGAGCGCGCGCACGATGGTGGACTTCGCGGTCCCCTTCTCGCCACGGACCAGCACTCCGCCCACGGACGGTGAGACCGCGTTGATCATGAGGGCGAGCTTGAGGTCCGCCATGCCGGTGATGGCGGAGAACGGATAGGTGTTCACCCGGTGGTCGTCCTTTCCTCGGGTTAACGCGCCCGTAGGTGGCATGGCGTCGGCGGCCGGAGTCTCCTGGCTCCCGGATCACCGCCCGCCCTCGGCCTTCCGGCTCACGCCGTGGCCTGCGTTGAGGAAGAACTCCCCGGTCACAGTTGCGCGACAGCCCCGGATTCGCACCGGGTTCCTCCGCGTACCGCCGGAGGACAGCATGACATATCCGGCCTGGCCCGCGACAGCGCAGGTACGGCCACCCTCCGGGATACCCGGTGGCGAAGGGGTCGAGGAGCGTCCGGCCGCTGCCGGGCGGGCGGAGATCTGCTTGAATAGAACCTGTTCTACTTTCAGGGGAGGCGCGGATGAGGCTCGGCATCAACGTCGGCTACTGGCAGCGGGATCCGGAGGACGCGACCGAGACGGTGCTGGCCGCCGAGCGGCTCGGCTACGAGTACGTCTACACAGCCGAGGCCTACGGCTCCGACGCCTTCACGACGCTCACCTGGTACGGCGCCCGGACCTCCCGCATCAAGCTGGGCACGGCGGTGGTGCAGATGTCCGCCCGCACGCCCGCCGCCACCGCCATGCACGCGCTGACCCTCGACGCGCTGTCCGGCGGCCGGCTCACCCTGGGGATCGGCGCGTCCGGCCCCCAGGTCGTGGAGGGCTGGTACGGCGTGCCGTTCGCCCGGCCGCTCGAGCGCACCCGCGAGTACGTACGGATCCTGCGCGACGTCTGGCGGCGCGCGGAGCCGGTCACCTCCCCCGGACCGCACTACCCACTGCCGCTCCCGGCCTCGGCGTACGGACCGGGCCGCGTCACCGGCCTCGGCAAGCCGCTCAAGTCGATCGCCCACCCGGTGCGCCCGCGGATCCCGGTCTACCTCGGCGCGGAGGGCCCGAAGAACATCGCCCTGGCGGCCGAGCTCGCCGACGGCTGGCTCCCCCTCTTCGTCGACCCCACGCGGATCGAGACGGTCTTCGGCGCGCCGCTGGCCGGTCGCCGCGAGGGGTTCGACATCGCCGCGACGGTGACGACGATCGTGACCGACGACCTGGCGACGGCGCTGGAGTTCGCCAAGATCCCGCTGGCCTTCTACATCGGCGGCATGGGGGCCAGGGACCGCAATTTCCACCTCGACCTCATCGGACGGCTGGGATACGCCGAGGAGGCCGCCCGGGTGCAGGAGCTGTTCCTGTCGGGCCGGCGCGACGAGGCGATCAAGGCGGTGCCGGACGAGCTGGCCGACTCGATCTCCCTGCTGGGCCCGATCGGCCGCGTCAGGGAGCGCCTGCAACTGTGGCGCGACTCGCCCGTGACCACGCTCCTCATCGCCGGAGTCAAGGACGAGCCGACACTGAAGGCGATCCGCGACCTCGTACAGCCCTGACCGGCCCCAGCGAGGCGCCGCCGGCTCCGGGCCACGGTCAGGCTCCAGGCCACCGTCAGCTCCGGACCACCGTCAGCTCCAGGCACGGGAGAGCATCCACGTGCCGGTCGCCTGGTCGTGGCGCAGCTCGTAGACGCCGACCGCCCGGTCCGGGGTGGCCTCCACACGCCAGAACTCGCGCTCGGAACCCTCCGGGGCCTCCGGGTGGCGTTCGTGCCACCAGTCGCGGGTGGTGACCCAGCGGTCCAGCACCCGGAGCACGGTGTAGAGCCGGCCGCGCCAGACGAAGCGCGAGGGCCTGCCGTCGGTGAGCCAGACCTCCACCGGGTCGCCGTACACCCGGCTCATCGCCCGCCGCCCGGCGCGTCTCCACGCCCCACGGGTCCATCGCTCGCTCCGCCCACGCGGGCCGCCCACCTTCCGGATCGGTGACAGGAGTGAGCCTGGGGGAAGACAGGCGACAGACTCGAACATACGTTCGGAGGAGTCACTTGTAAAGGCCCATCGGGAATCCCCGGCCGGGGTCGGCGGCCCGCCTGTGCGATGGGCCCGGCGGCGGGAGTCAGACGCCGAGGGCCTGCGCGATCGACTCGGCCGCGCCGACGGGGTCGGCGGCGTCCGCCTGGCCGCCCCCGCCCCACAGGTAGGACCAGCCGATCCGGGACGTCGGCATGGCGACGACCATGACACTCTGCCCGCTGGACGGGTCCACCACGCGCAGCATGGGCTCCTCGGCCCCGACCAGAAGGCCTCGCAGGCCGCGCCCCTCCACCTCGCGGGCGAGCGCCTCCAGATGACGGCGCCGCGGCCCGGACGCAGAATCCGCAGTGGCGGCCATGGTTTGCCACCCCTCTCGCGCTTGGACGATACGGCAGGAAGGGGTACGCCCTAGGGCGTTCAACAGGTAAGGTGCCATCCGGTGGCAAAAGGTGCCCAGGTGGCAACGGTGAGTGACCTTCCCTGTCAGGATGTCCTCCCCCACTTTTACGTGCAAGTATTTTCGGACAAATAGATCAGACGGATTCGGCATCACCCGCACACAGTTCAACGGCCCCGGCGCGGCCCGACCAAGAGTTTCGGCCCCACCCAGCGCCGCCCACCACCACTCTCCCTTCTCCTCGCGCTACCCGCAGGACGCTCGCCATGGAGGTGCCCCATGTCCGATGGCCGTAGTCCAACCGTCCGCCGCCGCCGGCTGGGAATGGAACTGCGCAGGCTTCGCGACGCCGCGGGTCTCATGATCGAAGACGTCGCGAAGCACCTGGAGTGCTCGATGTCGCGCGTCAGCCGCATCGAGACCGGCAAGTCCGTGGCGCGAATCCGCGACGTACGCGACATGCTCGACCTCTACGGCCTGCCCGAGGGCGCCCAGCGCGACCAGCTCCTCGGACTTGCCAAGGACGCCCAGCAGCGCGGCTGGTGGACCGAGTACGAGGCGGTGCTGTCCGCGTCGGCGGGCCTGGACACCTACATCGGGCTCGAGGCCTCGGCGGCGTCCATTCGAACGTTCCAGACCCATCTGGTGCCCGGTCTCCTGCAGACCGAGGAGTACGCCCGCGCGCTGATCAAGGCGGGCCGCCCCGGCGAGTCGCCCGAGAGCGTCGACCGGCGCATCGCGCTGCGCACCCGCCGTCAGGCCATGCTGCACGACTCCGGCTCGCTGGAGCTGTGGGCCGTACTCGACGAGGCGGTGCTGCGCCGGCCGATCGGCGGCGTGACCGTCATGCAGGCCCAGCTGATCCGGCTGCTGGAGGTCGGCGAACTTCCCGGCGTCACCATCCAGGTGCTGCCCTTCGCACGGGGCGCCCACCCCGGCGTCGACGGCGCCTTCACGATCATCGGCTTCCCCGACCCCACGGACCTGGACGTCGTCTACATCGACTGTCCCGCCGGGAACATCTTCCTCGAGAAGGACAAGGACGTCCGCCGTCACACGACCTGGTTCGACCACCTGCGGGCCGCCGCGCTGCCACCCGACGAGTCAGCCGAGTTCATCACGGCGGCGGCGGACGAGTTCAAGAATGCGTCCCCGTACCCACGGGGGTGATTTTCGCACCAGGAAGGAGACCAGGGGATGAGTGGCCACCCCGATCTCACCGACGCCGGCTGGCGAAAGAGCACCCGTAGTTCCAACAACGCCGACTGCGTCGAAGTCGCCGTGATCGACGACGCGCACGACGACTGATCCGATACCTCCACAGGGCCGCGGGAGCGCGCTCCCGCGGCCTCCAGGGCCCGCGTTAGAGTCGATCTCCACCCTCTCTGAAGGAGATCGCATGCTGCCCTGGCCGGCCCCGCTCGCCGGACGCATCGACGAACACGAGATCACCAGTGAGCTGCTGCGAGGCAACCCCCTCGGCGATCCGCACCGGCGGCCGCTGTGGGTCTACGTCCCGCCGGGGTACGACGACGAGCCGGACCGCCGCTACCCCACCGTCTACGCGATCCAGGGCTACACCGGGTCCCTGCCGATGTGGCGCAACCGCGCGCCGTGGCGGCAGCCCTTCCCCGAACTCGCCGACCAGGTCTTCGCGCGCGGCGAGGCGCCGCCGGTGATCGTGGTCTACGTCGACGCGTGGACGTCGGTCGGCGGCAGCCAGTTCCTCGACTCCCCGGGCACCGGGCGCTACCACTCGTACCTGTGCGAGGAGATCGTGCCGTGGGTGGACGCCCATTACCGGACGCTCCCCGACCGCGACCACCGCGCGATCAGCGGCAAGTCCAGCGGCGGCTACGGCGCGATGATCACGCCGATGCTGCGGCCCGACGTGTTCGGCGCGCTCGCGACGCACGCCGGGGACGCCCTGTTCGACGTCTGCTACCGCCCGGAGTTCCCGAAGACGGCTCGTACGCTGCGCGACGCCTACGACGGCTCGATCGACCGGTTCCTCGCCGACTTCCGTGGCCGCCTCGCCGGCACCAAGGAGACCGACCTCCCGCTCATCGAGATGTACGGCAACTCCGCGGCGTACTCCGCCGACGAGGACGGCACCGTCCAGCTGCCCTTCGACGACACCGGCGACGTCGTCCCCGAGATCTGGGAGCGCTGGCTGGCCAAGGACCCGGTGCTCATGGCGCGGCGCCCGGAGTACGCCGAGGCGCTGCGCTCGCTGCGGGCCGTCTGGATCGACGCGGGCACCAGGGACGAGTACCACCTCGACTTCGGCGCCGTCGCCTTCCGCCGCGCGGTCGCGGCCGCCGGCCTGAAGGACGACGCCGTGCACTTCGAACTGTTCGACGCGGGCCACGGCGCCATCGAGTACCGCTACCCCCTCGCCCTCACCTGGCTCGCCGAACGCCTGAGCCCTGATCGGCCCTGAGCGGTCGGTGGGCGTCTTTGGCCGTCACCGTCACCACAGCCGTGGCGTGGCCACTGGCGGATGGTGACGGCAGGGAAGCCGTAGCAGCTCGCTCAGCTCTCCGGGAGGCTCGCTCGGAAGAGGACGCCCGCGCCGGTCGCCTCGATCGGGCCGCCGCGGTGTTCGGCGAAGGCGGCACGGCCCCGGGTCAGCTCGGTCGTACGGCCGTCGCGGCGCAGCTCCACCCGGCCGTCCGTGCACAGCAGCAGCTGCGGACCTCCGGCGGGCAGCACCGCGTCGTCCGCGACGTCCACGCAGGACAGCCGGAACTCCGGCGCCGGCGTGAGGTAGACCTCCTCTTCGCCGTGGCGGACGGGGTCGAGCACGTCCGGGCGTCCGGGTTCGAAGGAGGCGATGTTCAGCAGCTCCGGCACGTCGACGTGCTTGGGCGTCAGCCCGGCCCGCAGCACGTTGTCCGAACCGGCCATGAGCTCCACGGCCGTCCCGGCGAGGTAGGCGTGCGGCACGCGCGGCGGGACGTACATCGCCTGCCCGGGAGCCAGCCGCACCTCGTTCATCAGCATCGCCAGGATGACGCCCGTGTCGGCGGGGTACCGCTCGGCCAGCGAGGCGTACGGCTCCCCGGCGACGGCGGCGGCCTCGGCCACGACCCGGTCCGGAGACGGCCAGGTGAGCAGGGTCCGCACCGCCGAGCGCAGGTCGCCCGCCGCGAGCAGATCCACGATCGGGCGCAGCGCCGGGACCTTGCTCAGGAGCTCGGCGCTCTCGCCCGGGTCGCGCAGCCCGCACAGCGCGTGCACGTCGGTCAGCGCGCACAGCAGCTCGGGCTTGGGCCAGTCGTCCTTGTAGTTGCGCGCCGGGTCGCCGGGCGGGGCGTGCTCCGCCGCGAAGCCGCGCTCGGCCTGCTCACGGTCCGGGTGGACCTGCAGGGACAGGGGCGCGGCGATCGCCAGGACCTTCA
Organism: Actinoallomurus purpureus; assembly: GCF_024055795.1. Classification (GTDB taxonomy): domain Bacteria; phylum Actinomycetota; class Actinomycetes; order Streptosporangiales; family Streptosporangiaceae; genus Actinoallomurus; species Actinoallomurus purpureus. Next base: position 95,103 of record NZ_JAMXMY010000025.1, read on the forward strand.
GCAGGAACGGCAGCCGCGGCCCGAACCGGGCGACGGCGGCGGGCCCGAGCGTGCCCTCCGGGTCGGCCGCGACGTGCTCCTCCAGGGACGTGCCGCCGGGCAGCCGCGACGGCGCGGCCGGGTGCGCGCCGATCCACAGCTCCGCCTGCGGCCGCTCGGTGGGCGACGGCAGGCCGAGGAAGTCGGCGAGCACGGTGTGCGATCCCCAGGCGTACTCCTGGACGGGGTTCTCAAGACGTTCCATGAGTCAGACGAGCTCCGGGTCGTGGGCGAGGGCTGCGGCGCCGAGTAGGCCGGCCTCCGCGCCCAGCTCCGATGGCACCACTGTGACACGCCGGACGAAGGCCAGACCGGCGTAGTCCCGCATGGCCCGGACGAGAGGTGGTTCGAGCACGTCCCAGGACCGGGAGACGCCACCGCCGACGACGACGCGGTCGAGGTCGCACAGGGCGGCGGCCGACGCGATCCCGGCGGCCAGGCCCCGGCCCGCGCGGTCGAACGCCGCCAGTGCCACCGGGTGGCCGGCGCGCGCGTCGGACGCGAGCGCGGCGCCGTCGGGCGCCGGGTGCGTCCAGCCGTTGGCGCGCGCCCAGCGGACCATGGAGGTGCCCGAGGTGAACGTCTCGACGCAGCCCCGCGACCCGCACGGGCACGGCTCACCGCCCAGGTCGACGGTGGTGTGCCCGATGTGCCCGGCGTTGCCGGTCGGCCCGGCGTACACCTTCCCGTCGAGGATCAGTCCGCCGCCGACGCCGGTCGACACCACCATCCCGAGCATGGCGCGGCTGCCGCGTCCGGCGCCGTGGCGGTACTCCGCGACCGCGCCCGCCACGGCGTCGTTGATCAGTGTCACGGGCGGGCCGCCGAGCAGGGCGGCGAGCCGGTCCCGGACGGGAAAGCCCCGCCAGGAGCCGATGTTCACCGGGCTCGCGGTGCCGGCGACGGTGTCGAGCGGCCCGGCGCAGCCCATCCCCGCTCCGATGACGGCCTCATCGCCCATCGCCTCGGTGACGGCGGCGGCCAGGGCGGCCCAGATCGCCTCGGCGTCGCCGGGCGGGGTCGGGCGTGTGGTGTGCCCCCGCAGGCGGCCGTCCGGCTCGACGAGCGCGGCGGCGAGCTTGGTGCCGCCGATGTCGACGGCGAGGACGGCGCGCCCGGACGGCCCGTCCGGCGACGCATCCGACCTGAGCGGGGTCTCGTCGGGTCCGTCCGGCGACGTGTCCGACCTGTCCGGCGACCCGTCGGGCCCGTCCGGCGTGTCCGGGGCCGTCTCGGATACGACGCCGGTCACTTTCGCAGCTCCAGCACCCGCACACCATATGGCCCGAACACGATCTCTTCACCCCCGGCATGGCCGTTTCCGGCGACGACCGGCCGGATCGCCAGGTCGGCGTCCGCCTGGCTGACGAACACGGCGAATCGGGTCCCGTCGGCGCGGACGAGGACGTCGGCCGACACGCGCGGGTCGTCCACCCGCACCGGCCGGTGCGCCCCGGCCAGCACCGCCAGCGCGTCGTAGATCCGGTACGTCGGCTCGGGGTTCACCCGCGGGGTGACGGCCGCCATGTGCTCCAGCGGGTAGGTGCACAGGACGATCCACCCGTCGCCGCAGCGCCGCCGCAGCAGGGCGGGCCGGCCGTGGCCGTCGACCGCGACGACCTCCGCCGTCGTCGGCCGGACCGGCAGGTACGCCCGGCTGTGCTCGGTGCCCGCGGCGCGGAAGACGAGGGTCGTGCCGGCCTTCAGCGGGCCGAGGTCGCCCGTGAGGGTGAACTCGACGACGTCGTCCTCGATCGGGTCGACGAGCCCGTACGTGAGACGGTGCTCGACGCCGAACATCGCGTTCATGTGGGAGTACCAGGGCCCGCGCTGCCCGCCGTGGGGGCCCGCCGAGTACGAGACGTACACGACCGCGCCGCCGCGTGCGAGGTCCTCGAGCCGGCGCCAGCCGGGTGCGGTCAGCTGCTTGGCCGACGGGACGAGGTACAACCGGGCGTCCCCGGCGATGCCGTCGGACTCCCGGGTCAGGCCGGGTGCCAGGTCGGCCGCGCGGGCTGCGACGTACGCCTGCCGGAGGGTGGCGAAGGCGTACGTGCGGTCGTCGGGCGCGGTGAACGGGAAGCCGCCCTCCAGGACCTCCGGCACCACCAGGGCGGTGTCGGTGTCCGCCCGGGCGCAGGTCGCCAGGTCGAGTTCGGCGAGCGTACGGGCGAAGTCCCGCATCTCCTCCAGGACCGGTTTCGGCGTGCCGTCGGCCGTGGTCAGGCCGAAGTGCAGCTCGAACGGATGGTGGCTGTACGGCGGCTGGTCGACCAGGTCGAAGTCGGTGTTGTTCCACGCGATCCAGCCGGTCGCCCCGGCCAGCAGGCTGTTGTGGAGCACCTGCCGGTAGTAGTGCGCGGCGTTGTCGTCGGCGGCGAAGTCGGAGGAGCAGCCGAACTCCTCCAGCACGACCGGCCGCCCGAACGCCCCCGCCAGTTCGCAGACGAACGCCGCGCCGTAGTGCTGCCGGATCAGGTCGTCCTCCATCCGGTAGACGTGCGGGCCGACGAAGTCGGTCAGCGCGGCGAGCGCGCGGACGGAGAAGCCGTTGTCGACGCCGGTGACCTCGATGCCCCAGGCGCCGTCGCCGATGGAGACCGGTTCCTTCGCCCCGGCCGCGTGGACCGCCTGCACCATGAGCTGCGCCCAACTGGTCACCTGTTCGGCCGGGGCGGTCCCGCCGTAGATGGGCATCTCGTTGGTGATCAGCCACCCGGCGATCGCCGGGTGGCCGGTGAACCGCCGGGTCATCTCCTCGGCGAACCACGTCTGCCGGGCCACCATCCACACGTCGGCGTACAGGTCGCGGCCCTGCCGCCACGCCGGGTCCCAGTTCTCCCCCGACATGTGGCCGACGATGAAGGTCGGGATCGTCCGCATCCCCCGCTCGGCGTGCGCCTCCAGGAAGTCGGCGTACCGCTCCACGAGGGTCGCGTCGATTCGATCCGGCTCGGGCATGAAGTCGGGCCAGTAGAAGAACGACCGGGTGACGTTCAGCCCATGATCGGCCAGCACCTCCAGTTCGTCGCGGACGATCCCGGGGTCGTACGACCGCCACATCAGCGGGCCGCCGGTCCGGGACCAGAAGTTCGCGCCCAGCCACGTCGGTCCGGGCAGCTTGCGGAAATCACGTCGCACGGGGAGACCTTTCGCTCGTTCAGGACTTGACGGCGCCCGCGGTCAGGCCGTGGACGAGGAAGCGCTGGAGGGCCAGGAAGCCGACCACGACCGGCAGGCTGATGACCAGGGAGGCGGCCATCACCTGGTTCCAGTAGACGTTCGCCTGGGTGGCGTAGCCCCGCAGGCCGACGGCGAGCGTCCGGGTGGCGTCGTCGGTCAGGACGGAGGCGAACAGCACCTCACCCCACGCCGTCATGAACGCGTAGATCGCGACGGCGACGACGCCCGGCGCGGCCACCGGCAGGACCACGCGGAACAACGTGCGCAGCGGTCCGGCGCCGTCGACGCGCGCCGCCTCGTCGAGCTCGCGCGGGATGGTGTCGAAGTACCCCGCGATGAGCCAGATGGAGAATGGCAGCGCGAACGTCAGGTACGTGACGGTCAGGCCGGTCCGGCTGCCGTACAGCCGGAGGCCGGTGTACTTCTCGACGTTGACGAAGATCAGGAAGAGGGGGAGCAGGAACAGGATGCCGGGGAACATCTGCGTCGACAGGACGGCCGTCATGAAGGTGCCGCGCCCGGCGAAGCGGTATCGGCTGACGGCGTACCCGGCAAGGATCGCGATCGCCACCGAGCACACGGTCGCGGCGAGCGAGACGACCAGGCTGTTCACGAAGTAGCGGCCGAGCGGGACCGTACGCCACATGTCGACGAACGGGCGGAACGTCACGTGCGTCGGCAGCCACGCGAACCGCCCCTGCACGTCCTTCAGCGGCTTGATCGACGAGACCGCCATGACGTACAGCGGCAGCACGGTGAACAGCGCGAGCAGGCCCAGGACGACCGGCCGCGCCCAGCGCAGCGTACGGGACTCACGCATGGCGGCTCCTCAGTCGTCCGATTCCCAGATATCCGAGCGTGACGACCATCAGGAACGCCAGGAGCAGCACGGACATCGCCGCGCCCAGCCCGAAGTTCCAGGTGATGAAGGACGCGTTGTAGATGTGGATGGAGATCATGTCGGCGGCCGCGGGAGGCTGGTCGAACAGGATGTAGGCGACGTTGAAGTCGTTGAACGTCCAGAGGAACAGCACGAGCAGCAGCACCCGGTTGACCGGCCGCAGCAGCGGGAGCGTCACCCTCCCGAGGAGGCGCAGCGAACCGGCCCCGTCGAGGGCCGCCGCCTCGTACAGGTCGCTCGGGATGCTCTGCAGCCCGGCGGTGATGGTGAGGAACGCGAACGGCCACATCCGCCAGATCGCGATGGCCGTCACCGCCGCGAAGCTGCGGTCGCCCAGCAGCCAGAACGGATGGCCGTGCGCGAGTCTCAGCTGGTCGGACAGCAGCGCGTTCACCATGCCGGTGTCACGCTGGAACATGAACCGCCAGGTGATGACCGCCGTGAACACCGGCAGCGCGTACGGCACGAGGAAGAGCGTCCGCAGCGCCGCCCGGCCCGGGAACGGGCGTTCCAGCAGCACGGCCGCGGTCATGCCGAACAGCCACGAGCAGCCGACGACGACGGCCGTGATCGCGACGGTGACGAGGAAGGAGTGCAGCAGGTCCTCGCCGACGGGCCCGTGCGCGTTCACCGCGACCCGGTAGTTGGTCAGCCCCCCGTACGGCGCCTGTGTCCAGTTGCGGATGAAGAACTGGGTGAGGTGGAGCAGGCTCATCCACGCCCCGACCAGCATCGGGATGATGTGCACGGCCAGTTCGGCGACCAGGGCGGGCGCGAGCAGAAGGTACGGCAGCGCCTTCGCGAGACGCGGGCGACGGGGCGAGGGCCGCCCGGGAGCGCGGGCGGGCGCGCTCCCGGGCGCCGTGACGGTCCGTGCCACGCTCAACCGCCGGCCTGCATCTTCTTGTTCGCGGCGGCGAGCCTGCTCCGGATCGTCGCGTCGTCGACCGGGCGGCCCGCGGCGGCGTCGGCGATCAGCTCCTTGACGGTGTTGCCGACGAGGGTCTCGAACTGCGCCTCCTGCGGGATCATCGGCAGCGTCTCCGACGCCTCGGCGAGCACCTTGCGGAACGTCGCGATGGCAGGCGTCTGGAACCTCGGGTCGTCGTACGCCTGCGGGACGACGGGCAGGCTGCCCCACGCCGCGTTGAGGATCTTCTGCTCCTCCGGGCCGGTGAGGAACTCGACGAGCTTGAGCGCGCCGTCCTTGTTCCCGGAGTTCTTGAACACGCCGATGTTGATGCCGGCGACGTGGCTGGCCACCTTCCGCCCGCCGGCTGGGAGGGGATCGGGCAGCGGGATCTGCGTGACGCCGTACTCGTCGTCCTTCATGCCGTTCTCGCGAACCCCGGCGGTAGCGTAGCTCTGGATCATCATCATGCCGAACTTCCCGGCCGCGAAGTCCTTGAGGATCTGGTCGTCGTTGACGTACTCCGCGTCGGCCGGATCGATCACCTTGTCGGTGCCCAGCAGGTCGAGGTACTGCTTGACCCCGGCGACCATCTGCGGGGAGTCGAAGCCCGGCTGATTCCCCTGGAAGAGCCGGGCGCCCTGCTGGGCGCCGAACATGAACGCGAAGTGGGCGCCCTCGGTGTAGCTCGCGCCGAGGACGCCGACGCCATACCGCTTCTTGGCCGGGTCGGTGAGCCTCTTCGCGTCGGCGACCAGCTCCTGCCACGTCCGCGGCGGCTGCTTGATGCCCGCGTCCGCGAACAGCTTCTTGTTGTAGAACAGCCCGTACGCCAGGCCGTAGATCGGGACGAAGCCCGGCGGCTTGCCCGCCGCGCCCGTCGAGGTCAGCGTCGAGGGGATGAAACGGCCCCGGCCGCCGACCTTGGCGATGGTCGCGTCGTCGAACGACTGGAACGCCCCCGTCGCCTGGAGCGAGGCGGACCAGGTGTTACCGATGTTGAGAACGTCGGGACCCTTGCCGCTGGAGGTCGCGGCGAGGATGCGGTTCAGCAGGTCGGGCCAGCCGATCACCTCGAGCTTGACCTTGATCCCGGTCCGCTGCTCGAACTTCTTCAGCTCCGGGCCGAGCACCTGCTGGTCCTGCTGGATCGAGCGGCCCTGGTTGCTGGCCCAGTAGGTCAGCGTCTTGGGGGACGCCTTGTCCCCGCCGCCTCCGCAACCGGCGCCGGTCATGACCAAGACGACGCCCGTGACGAGCGCCGTGATTCGGCGTGCCTTCACTTGGTGAACTCCCATCAGCCGTCATGGAGGGCATCCCGGTCGAGCGCAGACCGGCCGGAGGCCGGTACGACCCGGCCACCGGTTAGTTCTCCGGACACTGTGGAAATCCGCTGTATCGATAGGAACACTAAACCGGTTTAGCGTCAACCGTCCCGGCCGCGGCGGCCGTGCTGCCCCGCGGCGTCAGTACGGGCGTGGCGTGGCAGCCGCTGTCGACGGGATGCCCGGCGACCAGATCGAGAAGGCGGCGCGCGACCTCCGCGCCGTAGGAGGGGATGTCGAGCCCGACCGCGGTCAGCGGCGGGTGGACCAGCCGGCAGAGCACCGAGTCGTCCCAGGCGACGATGGACAACCGGTCCGGAACGGGCACGCCCATCTCGGCGGCGACCGCCAGCCCGGCCAGGGCCATCACGTCGTTGTCGTAGACGACGGCGGTCGGAGGCGCCGGCGACGCGAGCAGCCGGCGGGTGGCGCGCGCTCCCTCCTCCCCGGTGTAGTCCGTGGCCACCGAGGCGGGCGCGATCCCGAGTGCGGCGGCCGCGGCCTCGAACGCCGCCCCGCGCGCGGCCGTGTGCCGCAGCTCCGGCGGCCCGGCCACCCGGGCGATCCGCCGGTGGCCGAGGGCCGCGAGGTACTCCACTACGGCCCGCATCGCCTCGGCCTCGTCGTTCCACACGCCGGGCAGCCCTCCGTGCCCCTCCGGTCCCCCGATCACGATCGCGGGCATCCCCAGCTCAGTGAGCAGCCCGACCCGCTCGTCCTCCATCCTCAGGTCGACGAGGAACACCCCGTCCACGCGGCGCTCGGCCCACCAGCGGCGGTAGGTCGCCATCTGCGCCTCGCCGTCTTCGGCCATCTGCAGCAGGAGCGCGACGTCACGCGCGGCGAGCTCGCCCTCGATGCCGGAGATCAGCTGCATGAAGAAGGGCTCGATCCCCAGCGTGCGCGCCGGGCGGTCCACGACCAGGCCCAGCACGCCCGCCCGGCCCCCGGACAGCGCGCGGGCCACGCGGCTCGGCCGCCACCCCATCTCCCGCGCGATCTCGAGGATGCGGTCACGTGTCGCGGCGGAGACACCAGGCCGGTCGTTCAGCGCGAACGAGACGGTGCTCTTGGTGACCCCCGCCCGGCGCGCGATGTCGGCGATCGTCGGACGCTTCATCCCACCTCCCCCGGAAGACCGATTTGATAAACCGGTTTTGCTGTTCTCGATGACCATATCGGCAAGACCGTTGACACTGCTTACAGCAACGGAATAGCTTGCTGTCGCCGATGGCATCCGATCGAGCGCGGACCGTCCTCTCCCCTCCGAGCCCTCTTTCCCCTCCGAGTTCCCGTTCCCGGCCGACGGGCCGGGTCCGGCCGTGGCACGCTGGGGGCATGCGTGTGCGGTGCGTGGGAGCGATCGTCCATGACGCCGAGGGACGCCTGCTGCTGATCCGGCGCGGGCAGCCACCCGGCGAGGGCATGTGGTCGCTTCCGGGCGGCCGCGCCGAGGCGGGCGAGAGCGACGCCGACGCCGTCGTCCGCGAGGTCGCCGAGGAGACCGGGCTGCGGGTCGATCCGGGACCGCTGGTCGGCTCGGTGGACCGCGCCGGCCCGGGCGGGGTCACCTACGACATCCGCGACTACCGGGCGACCGTCACCGACGGCGTCCTGCGCGCGGGCGACGACGCCCGGGACGCCCGCTGGGTCACCGCTGAGGAGCTGTCCGCCCTCCCGACGACCACCGGCCTGATCGAGACCCTCGCCTCCTGGGGTGTCCTTCCCGCCCCCCGATAGTCCGCCCCGGGACACCGGCCAGGGTCGGAGCGCACGATGCCCGGTCGAGGCTGTTCGGACGGGTTCGCCGCGGTCGCCTCGACCGGGCATCTCGCTGTATGGCCGCCCGGGAGCGGAGCGGACGAGTCACCGGTGCACGATGCTCGGTGAAGGTCGGCGGCGGCCGGGGTTTTCGGGCGCTTCACCCGGCCCTGCGGTGCCCTTGCCCGAGCGTCCCGCACGCCACCGAAACGGCCGGGCGGGGCGGCATCGGCGGTCCGCTCAGCGGGCGGGGACCGGGTCGGCGTCCGGGCACCGCGCGGGGGTGCCCGGCCGGTCGGCGGGGAGGAAACGGTCGAGGATCTCGGCGACCTCCACGGGCCGCTCGAGAGGCAGCATGTGGGGCGCGCGTGCCACCTCCTGCCGGTGAGCTCCGGGGATCCGCTCGGCGAGTGCCGCCATGAACTCCGGCGGTGCCGACACGTCGGACCCCCCGCCCATCAACAGGATCCGCCCCGGGAAGCCGTCCAGCCGCCCCATCACGTCCAGGCTCTTGTACGCCCGCCAGGTGGCGGCCCACACGGCCGGGTCGAAGCGCTCAACGCACTCCCGCGCGTACCGCACCGCCCAGCCGTCGGCGGCCAGGGCTTCAGGGGTGAACCAGCGGGTGAGCGTGCCGTCGACCTGTGCCGGCATGCCCTCGGTCTCGGCGCTCCGCGCCCTTGCCTCGAAGACGTCCGGGAAAGGATGGTCGGTCGTGGCCAGCAGGGCGAGGGACACGAACCGGTCAGGCCACGCGACGGCGGCCGTCTGCGCGATCGCGCCGCCCAGAGAGAGCCCGACGAGGTGGGCGCGGTCCACGGCGAGGACGTCGAGCACGCCCAGCAGGTCGCGGGCCGTATCGGCCATCGTGAAGGGGATCGGCGCACCGACCGCCTCCCCATGGCAGCGGACGTCGTAGGCGAACACGCGCCGGCCGGCCGAGAGCCGCGGCATGACCGGCTCCCACATCCGCCGGTCGACGCCCATCGAGTGGATGAGGACGACCGCCGGACCGTCGTCGCCCATCTGCGTCACCACCGTCTCGTGATCGGTGAGGCTCACGCGGTGCGACCGCGTGCCTCTGCGGGCGTCCCCCTCGGAGTGAAAGTCCATGTGGGGATGATCGAGCCCCTCCGAGCCATATGTCCAAGATCTTGTTGATCTGACGGTGAGGCCTGTGAGATATCACCCGCCGACGGTCAGCTCGGAACTCCGGGTCGCGAAGTCGAGGAAGGCGGCCAGCGCCGGACCCGGGCGGCGAATCGCCGACCACACGAGTACGGGTCCCCACACCGGTTCGGGCTCGAGCCGGACGACGTGCACCGGCCGTCCGGGCTCCTCGGCGATGGACCGGGGAACGATCGCCGACGCCGCGCCGAGACCGGCGAGCGCCCGTGCCGTCGTGTAGTCGCGGGTCTCCATGCGGAGTCGAGGCCGGGCCCCTGCGGCCGCCAGTGCCGACAGGATGGTCTCCCACACGACGGACCCGGACGGGTAGGCGATCAGGTCGAGCCCGTCGAGAGCGGCGACGGGCATGCGCCGCTCTCCGGCGAGCGGCCCGGTGGAGGCGGTGATGAGCACCAGCGGCTCCTCGCCCAGCGGATGCGACGCCAGGCGGACGTCGTCCACGCGGGACGACAAGGCCGCCGTCGCCGCGTCCAGTCGGCCCGCGTGCAGGTCGTCGATTTGCTCGGCGCTCGTCATCTCCCGCAGTTCCACCTCCACCGCCGGGTAGGCGTCGCCGAAGGCCGTGAGCAGGCGGGCCAGCCGGACCGTGAGACCGTGGGCGCTGCCGAGGTGGATCCGGCCACGGGCACCGGTCGCCCAGCCGAGCATCTCCTCCTCGACCGCCGCGAGGTCCGACAGGATGCGTTCGGCATGGTCCAGCAACGCCGCTCCGGCGGGCGTGAGCCTCACCCGATGGTTGTTACGTTCGAAGAGCGCCACGCCCAACTGCCGCTCCAGCTTGCGGATCTGCTGCGACAGCGCGGGCTGCGCGATCCTCAACGCCTCCGCCGCCCGGGTGAAGTGCAGTTCCCGGGCGACCGCCCGGACGTACTCCAGCTGACGCGAACTGATCACCCTGAATTGTCGCACCACGGTCAGAATCGGATCCATGCCTTGCCGCCGGCGTGGACGCCTTGCCGCCGGGATGGACGGGGCAGGTCCCGGCATGCCGGGTTCGTGCCGACAACAGCGGCGGCAAGGCGGCGAGAACGAGGTCAAGCGGCCCGCGTCGCCGACGCATCTCGCACGCAGGCGAACCTCAGCTCACCGCCCAGCTGCGAATGGTCTGGGCGGTCTCCTCGGTGACGCTGGATTCGGCGAGGTCCGCGGGCCGGAGCCACCGGTACGTGGTGTGCTCGGTGCTGAGCGCGATGGGCCGCCCGTCGTGGGGCAGCCCGAAGGTCAGCTGGCGGGTCTTGTGGCCGGAGCCGGAGAGGTAGTCGAAGTTGGCGACGAAGCCGGAATCGAGGGTCATCGGGCCGGTCCGGCCGATCTCTTCGGCGAGTTCGCGCGCGAGTGCGGTGAGGAGGTCTTCGCCGGCTTCGACGCCACCGGAGGGCAGTTCCTCGATGCCGGGCAGGAAATCGTCGATGGCCGAACGACGCAGGACGAGAACCTTGCCGCCGGTGTGGACGACGGCGCCGACCACTAGCTTGGCGATGCCGTCACGGCCGGCGTCGTACGTCAGACGTGTCGGGTCGATTCCCGGTGCGGTGATCACGTTGCGAGCGTACGTCGCGATGGACTCTTTGCCGCCGGTGTTGACGGGGGACTGCCGGGATTGCCGGATCTGGTCCGTCAACAGCGGCGGCAGAGACGGGGAACCCTCAGGCGTAGGCCGTGTCATCGGCGACGTCGATCCGGCTGCGGTCCGGGAGCAGGGCGGTCGCTCCCAAGGTCAGCAGGGCGGCCACGACCATGACGAGGGAGATCGCCCACCACCCGTGGTCGTGCAGGAGCCAGGTCGCCAGCAAGGGCGCCGGGCCGCCGGCGATGACCGAGGCGAGCTGGTAACCGATGCCCGCGCCGCCGTACCGCAGCTTCGTCGGGAACACCTCGGCGATCAGTGACGCCTGCGGCCCGTACTGCATGGCGTGCGGCACCTGGGCCAGCACGACGGTGAGGAAGACGACCGCGGGGATGGCGGTGTTGAGCAGCGCGAAGTACGGGAAGGCGAAGAAGCCGAGCAGCAGTGCCCCCATCGCGTACACGCGTTTGCGCGGCACGGTGTCGCTGAGATGGCCGAACGTCGGGATGAGGATCAGCTCGAGGGCGGCGGCCACGGCGACCGCGTTCAGCGCGAAGGTCCTCGACAGCTTGACGTCCTCGACGATGTAGGTCAGCGCGAACGACGTGAAGATGTAGAACGGCATCTGCTCCGAGCAGCGCAGGAGCGCGCTGAGGAGGATCTCCTTCGGGTGCCGGCGGATCACTTCGAGGACCGGCACCTTGGCCACCTCGCGGCGTTCGACGACCTTGGCGAACATCGGGGTCTCCATGACGCGGAGCCGCACCCAGAGACCGATCCCGACGAGCACCAGGCTGAACAGGAACGGAAGGCGCCAGCCCCACTGCTTGAACGCGTCCCCGCTCGCGGTCGCCACCGAGGACATCGCGACGGTGCCGAGGATGAGACCGATCGGCACGCCGATCTGCGGCCAGCTGGCCATCAGGCCGCGCCGGCGGGGGTTGCCCCATTCCATGGAGAGCAGCACCGAGCCGCTCCACTCCCCGCCGACGGCGATGCCCTGCAGCACGCGCAGGGCGACGAGGAGGATCGGCGCGGCGACGCCGATGGTGTTCGTGCCCGGCAGGACGCCGATGAGGGCGCTGGAGACGCCCATGAGGAGGAGCGTGACGATCAGGGTCGCCTTGCGGCCGAGCCGGTCGCCCCAGTGGCCGAAGATCGCCGCGCCGATCGGCCGGGCGGCGAATCCGACGGCGTACGTGGCGAAGGACGAGAGCGTCCCCACGTACTGGGTGGACTTGGGGAAGAAGACGTCCTTAAAGACGACGGCCGCCGCTGTGTTGTAGAGGAAGAAGTCGTACCACTCGATCGAGGTGCCGACGATGGCGGCCAGGGCCGCCTTGCGTACCTGCGATCCGTGCTCGCTCTCGGCGACGGATCGGGCGTCGCGCGCCTCTTCTGGGTCCAGGACCATCGGTTCCTCCTGTCGCCCCCGATCATTTTTGAGCAACGGAGGACGACTACCCGGTTTCCGGTGAGACGGAACGAGCGATATGTGACAAAAACTGCTGGTCGCCGGGAGAACCCGGACGGGTCTCTGCGGCGACCAGCGAAGGCGCCTCGGCGGCCTGCGGCATGGGGAGCACTTCTGGGCAGAGCTCGCGTACCAGAACATCGCCACCGCGCGGAGCATCGCGCGGAAGCGGGCGGGCTGATCCGACCGCCGGAGAAACGCTGCGGTCAGACCTCTTTTCCGGCTTCGCGGCGTACCCTGGCCGCAGGGTCACCGCTACTCGTTGGGAGTCCCCCGTGCCCGAGACTCTTCCCTCTGAGCTGACGCCTGGCGAACGTATCCGTGTCCTTCGGGAGCGTCGGGGAATGTCCCGCATGGTGCTCGCCAATCTGGTCGGCCGTGGTCCGGACTGGCTGAAGAAGATCGAGAGGGGCGAACGGGAGCTACGCAGTTACACGCTCCTCGTGCGGCTCGCCACAGCTCTCCGGGTCAATGACCTGTCCGTCATCACCGGTGGAACGACGCCGGTTCCGGTCGACGCCTCCTCGCGCCTCATGCTGCCGTTCGTCGGTGAGATCCGCGATGCCGTACGGGGGTCGTTGTTCTCGTCTCCGTCACAGGATGACCCGCCGTCCTTGGACGTACTTCGCGGGCGGGTCTCGGAGCTGTGGCGACTGTGGCACTCCTCGCGCTTCCAGCGCTCGGAGGTCGGCCGGATGCTGCCTGTTCTCATCCGGGACGCTCAAGTGTCAACGCGCCACTTCGACGGGGCGGAGCGACGTAAGGCGTACGCGGTGCTCGCTGACGTCTACCACCTGGCGCAGCAGGCACTCGCCTACGCCTGTGAGCCGGAGCTGTACTGGATTATCGTCGACCGTGGTCGTCTCGCCGCCCAGGAAGCCGACGATCCGGTGAGCCTCGGCGGGGCCGCGTGGACGTACGGCAACGGGCTCCGAGAGACGGGGTATGCCGAGGAGGCCATACGCGAGGTCGAGACGGCGGCGAACGGACTCGCCCCTCTTCTGGATGGCGGCTCCGATGATCTGCGGGCCATGTACGGTGCGCTGCATCTGCACGCTGCGATCACCTACGCGCGGGAGGGAAGAGACGGCGACGCGTGGCGTCACTGGGACGAAGCCAATCGCGTCGTCGAGCGGCTTCCCGCTGCCTACGCGCACGCCTGGACCGTCTTCGGGCGGGCGAACGTCGACATTCACGGCATCTCCGTAGGAGTGGACCTCCGCACGCCCGGTGCCGCTCTCCAACGGTCCGAGGACATGGACCTCGACACCGTTCCGTCCGTCGAGCGGCGGTCGCGCGTCCTCATCGAACTCGCTCGGGCACAGCACCAGCGCCACGACCACGCGGGCACTCTGCACTACATGAACCGTGCGCACACGACATCGCCGGAGTCCGTCCGCTACACCCCTCTTGCCCGAGGACTCGTCTCCGACCTGCTACGAGAGGCGCGAGGACCGCTGAAGAGCGACGCTGTCGCACTCGCTGACGCTGTCGGGGTCCTCGCGGGCTAGGGGGACACCGTGTCCCCCTGCGGTCACTCTGCGGCTCCTACTGTTCCGGACCATGACAGGTGAGGGAACACGTCCAGAAGTTCCGGGGGACGCGCATACGGTCGCTGACGGTCTGGCGCGGGCCTGCCGGATGGAGGGGTTAAGCGCCGAAGCGCTCAACTCAACGCGGGAACAGCACGAGCGCGAGATACGCCTCCTGACCGATCTGGTCCGGGAACTGGTCGGCTTCGGGCTCCAGGTCGGGATGAGTGACGCGGGTCCGGCCGCGTTCATCCGTTCAGCCGCGGGGCGGCTCGTCGTCGTGATCGCGGTGAGCGGTGACTACTTCGAGTGGAAGTCGGGGAACGACAGTCACCTGGTGACGGATCCGGCGGGGGCGGCTGCTGCCATTGCCGCGCATGTCTGGACAAAGGCGGGTGAGGCACGGGCGGCACGACGGCCTGGGAATCCGGGCGGTGCGTCGTGAACCTTCTAGCCCCCAATCCCATGGTGGTGGCGATCTTGACGCGCCGTTTTCCTGGGGTGCCACTCTGGTTCGGTGAGGCAACTAAATCCTGGTGGGCGTTGGTGCGAGTGTCGCGCGGCTGGCGCTTGGTGGAGGCAGCGGACGTGGAGGAGTTGACGCGGGCGATCATTCAGGCGGACAACTGGCCGCGCCCGCCCACCCACCCTCGGCGGACTGTCCGTCGCCTGGGGGGCAGTCTTCACCTGTCGCTGAACACCGAGCCGACCCGTGCTGACCTCCCTGCGCTGAGGTGGCCTTAACAGCCATCGATCCGTACCAGCGCCTCAAAGGCGCAACGAATCGGAGACGGGAGGTGAGCATGGGCAGACACGGTGGAGGCAACAGCGACGGCAAGACCCCGACGGACGGCAAAAACCCGCAGGGCGGCAAGCGCGGCAGTGGCGGCGACACAAACGACAACAAGAGCGACGGCAAGAGAGGTAAGTGAGCGATGACATCCCCTGACCCGCGTGCACGCGCCGAAACCCTCGCTGACCTGCTCGCGGGTCAAGGGGACCTCACGGATGAGCGGTGGCGGCAAGCGCTGGTGGAGGTGCCCCGGTACCTGTTCGTGCCAGATGTCGCCTGGGCGAACCCGGACGGTCCTGCCCCTGGATACCCGGTCGATCGGGCCGGTGACGAAACGGCCTGGTGGGAGGCCGTTTACTCCGATGCGTCGTTGGTCACGCAACGCGACGATGGCGGCTCCGACGTGCTGGGCGACGGGCGGGCCAGCTCGTCCTGTTCGGCTCCGGGGGCGGTCTTCGCATTCCTGGAGTCGCTCATGGTCAAGGATCACGATCGGGTCCTGGAAATCGGCACGGGAACCGGTTGGACGGCGGCGCTGTTGTCGCATCGCATTGGCGGCCGGAACGTGACCACCATCGAAATCGATCCGGTGCTGGCGGAACGGGCGGCGGCGAACCTCAAGGCGGCCGGATACGCGCCCCGCTTGGTCGTCGGTGACGGTGCCGATGGGTGGCCGGACGGTGCGCCTTTCGATCGTGTCCACGTAACATGTGCGGTCGCGACGATCCCGTACGCCTGGGTGGAGCAAACCCGTCCGGGTGGGCTGATCCTGACCCCCTACAGTTCTGGCTACGGGTACGGCTGGCTGACTCGCCTGGTCGTCGTCGGCGACGGAACGGCCGTCGGGCGGTTTCCGAGTCCAGCCGGGTACATGCTGATGCGCTCGCAGCGCCCGGCACGCGGGGCCGCGTTCGACTGGGTGCACGAGTCGGATGACCCGGCTGAGTCGACAACCCGCCTCGACCCGCGACACCTGCACGACGACACCGACGCAGACCTGTTCATTTGCGCCCGCGTTCCCGGTGTGCACAAACGCCTCTACTACGACGAGGAGACGAACTCCGGGGAAGCAACATTCTGGGTGCTCGACAATGCCGGGCACCATGGGTCCTGGGCGTCGGTGGACTACGTGCCCGGAAAGGCCGAGTTCCTCGTCCAACAGCATGGGCCGCGCCGCCTGTGGGACGAAGTCTCCGAGGCATACCTCCGGTGGCTGTCCCTCGGACGTCCGGCCCGCGATCGGTTCGGGCTGACCGTCTCACCGGAAGGCGAACGCGTGTGGCTTGATGACCCAATCGATCTGGTCGGACCCTAGCGGGGGCCGGAATGTCACGATGCTCGGTGAAGACAAGAGATCGTGATGGGTTTCGCACTGCTTCGTCCCGCCTTGCGGCGGGCTTTGCCGAGCGTTCCGTGCGCAACCAGCTCAGCCGGCCGCCGGTGTTGGCGCCTTGCCGCCGGTGTTGACGGAGACACATCCCGAATGCCCGGTTCGTGTCGGCGACACCGGCGGCAAAGCAGGAAGGAGGATCAGGCGTAGGCCCCCCAGGGTCAGTACGACGGCCACGACCATGGCGAAGGAGATCGCCCACCAGCCGTGGTCGTGCAGGAGCCACAATTCGCCGAGCGTGAGCCAAGCGCGAAGACCGGCCCGCTACGCGGGCCGGTCTCGTTCCATTGAGACCTCAGGACTGGGCGCAGTTCTGCGTGTGACGGATCGCGATCATGGTGCCGTCGGAGGCGGCTCAAATGTGCATGGCGGCGCCCTCGACCTGGCGGCCCGCCCGGACGAGGAGGCTCAGCAGGGCGGCGATGAACGCCATGGCGGCGCTCACGATGAACGCCAGGTGCATGCCGTCGATGAACGACAGGTGGCTGGCCTTGACGATCAGCTGGGCGACCTGCGGCGGGGTGTTCTTCGGCACCGGCGCGACGCCCTGGGAGATCGCGCCCTTCATCAGGTCGACCTGCGCGGGGGTCGGTGCCGGCAGCCCCGCGTCCTTCATGTGCCCGGGCAGGACCCCGGCCACCTTCGCGGTCAGCACGGCGCCGAGGACCGAGGTGCCGAGCGCGCCGCCGACCTGCATGGCCACCTGCTGCAGGCCGCCCGCGACGCCCGACAGGGCGATGGGCGCGTTGCCCACGATGATGTCGGTGGCGGCCACCATGACCGGGCTCAGGCCGATGCCGATGAGCGCGAACCACGGCGCCATGGCCATGAAGCTCGCGTCCACCCCGAGGCCCGACATCCCGAGGAACGCCACGCCGGCGAGCCCCATCCCGACGACCAGGGGGACGCGCGGCCCGACCTTGGAGATCACTCCACCGGCGACCGGGGAGGCCACCATCATGGCCAGCATCATCGGCAGGAGCCGCACGCCGGTGGCCACGGGCGTCAGGCCGTGCACGCTCTGCAGGTAGAAGGTGAGGAAGAACATCGCGCCGAACATGCCGAACGCCATCAGCATCATGAGCACGACGCCCACGGACAGCGACACCGAGCGGAACAGCGTGAGCGGGAGCAGCGGCTGACGGGCCATCCGCTCACGCACGAGGAAGAGGATCAGCAGCGCGACCGAGCCGCCGAAGAACGCCAGGGTCTTCGCGTCGCCCCAGCCGTACGCCGGCGCCTTGATGACGCCCCAGACCAGGGTGAAGAGCATGCCGGACAGCAGCACGATCCCGGTGATGTCGAAGCCGCCGGACTGCGACTCGCCGCGGGCGTTCAGCAGGAACAGGGCGCCGACGGTCAGCGCCACGATGCCGACCGGCACGTTGATGAAGAAGACCGACTGCCAGTTGACGTGCTGGACCAGCAGGCCGCCCACGATGGGGCCGGAGGCCGTGGAGGCCGCGATGCACGCGCCCCACAGGCCGATGGCCATGTTGAGGCGCTCGGCCGGGAACGCCGCGCGCAGCAGGCCGAGGGCGGTGGGCTGGAGCATCGCGCCGAACAGGCCCTGAAGGACCCGCAGCGCGATCACCATCACGATCTCCTTGGAGAATCCGATGCCCGCCGAGGACAGCGCGAAGCCGGCGACGCCGATCAGGAAGACCGGTTTGTGGCCGAACCGGTCACCGAGCTTCCCGGCGGTGATCAGGGCGACGGCGAGGGCGAGGAGGTAGCCGTTGGTGACCCACTGCAGGTCGGACAGTGACGCGCCCAGGTCCTTGGAGATCGCCGGGTTGGCGATCGCGACGACCGTGCCGTCGAGGGTCACCATGATGACGCCGAGTGCCACCGCGGCCAGCGTCAGCCACGGGTTCCCCTTTCCGCGGCGTCTCGGTCCCGCCCCTGCGGGCAATCGCTCCTGGACGGCCGGCTGCGACATCTCAGTCCCCCTTGGATCGCGCGATCGGTGGCACCCCAGAACTTATGGCAGCCGCTGACACATGACAAATCGTTTTAAGAGTCACAAGCTGCCTTATGGCACACTCTGAACCGATATGTGAACGAGAGGGTGACATGGTCCAAACCTGGGAGGTACCCGCCACCGGCTTGCGGGAGCGGAAGAAACAGCGGACACGCTGGGCGTTGATCGGCGCCGCGCTGGACCTGTTCCTCGCCAAGGGGTACGAGGCGACGACGATCGACGAGATCGTCGCGGCGGTCGATGTGTCGCAACGCACATTCTTCCGGTACTTCGCCGGCAAGGAGGACGTCGCCCTCTCGGTCATGAGGGAGCACGACCAGCTCTTCGTCGCGACGCTGGCCGGCCGACCCGCCGACGAGCCGCCCGTCACCGCGCTGGCGGCCGCGATCCACAGTGTCCTGGACACCGTCAGGTACGCCGACGAGGACCACGCCGGCCGGTTCGCCAAGGTCCGCGACGTGATCGATCACAATCCGGCGCTCGCGATCGCGCAGCTGCGGTACTTCAGCGAGCTGGAGCACGAGCTGGCCACCATCCTCGCCCGGCGGATGGACGCGGACCCGGCGACCGACCTGCGGCCGACGCTGATCGCCGCGACGTTCCTCACCGTGATGCGGGTCGCGTTCGAACGCTGCGCGCGCGACGGCCTCTTCCAGCCGGATGAGGTCGCCACGCGCATCGAAGAGGCCTTCGCCCTCGCCGCCGAGACGCTCCCCCGCGCCTGGTCCGGCGGCTGACCGATCCGCCGACCACGCGCGACTCGGGGGCCGGTGCTCAGCGCAGCGGTTCGGGCAGGTCGCGGGAGTGCAGGACGGTCAGCCGCGAGACGGCCCGGGTCAGCACGACGTAGAGCCGGCGCAGCCCGGGTGAGCGCTCGCCGCCGGCCTCGGCGTCCACGATCGCCACGGGTTCCACGACGATGACCTGGTCGAACTCCAGGCCCTTGGCCTGCGTCGCCGGGGTGACGACGAGACGTGCCGCCGCCATCCCGTCCGCCAGGCGCACGTGCTCGACCCCCAGCGCGGCCAGGTGGCCGGCGAGGCCCGCGACGTCGGCCTCCGCGGCGATCAGGCCGATCGACCCCTCCCCGCGCAGCGCCTCACGGCAGGCGTCCTCGACCGCCTCGAACGGGTCGGCGACCCGCTGGACCCGCAGCGACCCGGGGGCGGATCGTACGGACGTGGGCGGCGCCAGTTCGGGGGCGATCCGCGGGAGCAGACGGCTCGCGAAGTCGATGATCTGGCGCGGCACGCGGTAGCCGCGGTCGAGCACGGTCAGGTCCGCGTCCGGTTTGCCTAGATGCCGCAGGAGCGTCGGCCAGTCGCCGACCGCCCACGGCGTCGTGCCCTGGGCGATGTCCCCGAGGACCGTCACCGATCCGGTCTCGCAGCGCCGGCCGACCGCCCGGCACTGCATGGCCGACAGGTCCTGCGCCTCGTCGAGGACGACGTGGCTGAGGCTGGAGGTGCGGCTGATCAGGTCGGCGGCCTCGTCGACGAGGACGGCGTCTGCGGGCGTCCAGCGCGCGGACCTGGGGCCCTTCGGCGGCTTGGCCCACAGCAGGGCGGCCTGCTCGGCGGGGTCCAGGAGACCGTCGGCGGCCTGCGCGAGGAACGCCGCGTCGGACAGCAGCCGCGTCACCACGCGCACCGGGTCGAGGGCCGGCCAGACGTGGTCGACCATCGCCTTGACGGGACGGGTCCTGCGAACGGCGTCGTGGGTCCGGTCGTCGCAGGCCTCGCCCGCCGTCTCCATGCGCAGAAGGATGGCGTGCGCGATGCGGTGCCCGAGGAGGTCACGGCCGGCGCCGTACCGGATGCCGCGTGCGCGCAGGGTCTCGGCCAGTTCGGTGATCTCATGCGTGGGGATGCGCCAGCGACGGGTGCCACGCGGCAGCATGAGGGCCTCGGACGGCTCGCGCAGGTGGCTCCAGACCGCGCGGCGCAGCACCTCGGCCATCCGGGCGTCGCCCTTGAGCCGCCCTGCCTCGGGCTCGTCGCGGGCCTTCACCGGCACGGCGGCCAGCATCTGGTCGAGGGTGCGCTGCTCGACGTTCACCTCGCCGAGGGCGGGCAGCACCCCGCGGATGTAGTCGAGGAACGACGCGCTCGGGCCGATGACGAGGACACCGCCCCGGCGCATCCGCTCGCGGTGGGCGTACAGCAGGTAGGCGACCCGGTGCAGGCCGACCGCGGTCTTGCCGGTGCCCGGCGCGCCCTGGACGCACAGCGTGTGGGCGGCGTCGGCGCGGACGATGTCGTCCTGCTCGGGCTGGATGGTGGCGACGATGTCGCGCATGGGGCCGACGCGGGGGCGTTCGATCTCCTGGATCAGCAGCCGTGACTCGACCGGCGCGGAGAAGTCCTCGTCCTCGTACGCCGTCAGTTCGCCGCCGGAGTAGCCGAACCGGCGGCGCAGCACGAGGCCCATCGAGTCGGCGGTGCTCGCCTTGTAGAACGGCCGCGCCATGGGCGCCCGCCAGTCGATGACCAGGGCCCGGCCGCCGGCGTCGTGGACGTGGCGCCGGCCGACGTACAGCCGCTCCTCCGGATGGTCGAGGCGCCCGAAGAACAGGGCGGTCGTGGGGTCGTCGCGCAGGGCCTCGGCGCGCTTGGCGAGATCGGCGCCGAGCACCTTGGCGGAGACCCAGTCGCCGGCCGCCGAGGCGTCCAGGGACAGGACGTTCTCGCGCATCCGGCGCAGCGCCTCCCGCGAGTGGGTGAGGTGGGCGCGTTCGGCCGATATCTCGGGGTCGGCGTCCTCCGCCTCTTGCGTGGGCATGGCGAAAGCCTTTCGGTCGATGGAGGGGGTGCGAACCTGCCAACTTAGTACGCGGCCGCGCTCTTCTCAGCCCGTTTTCCCGCGCCCGGAGGGGTGCGCTAGTGTTCGATAAGAGTCGAACAAAAGGAGGAGGTCGTCATGCGCGCGATCCTGGTGACCGAGCACGGAGGGCCGGAGGCGCTGACCCTGGCCGACGTGGACGATCCGCGGCCGGGGCCGGGAGAGGTCGTCGTCGAGACGGCCGCCGCCGGGGTCAACTTCCGGGACGTCTACGAGCGCGAGGGCACCTATCCCATGGAGCTCCCGGCCGTGCCCGGCGCGGAGGGCGCGGGCCGGGTGACGGCGGTCGGCGACGGGGTGACCGACGTGCGCGTGGGTGACGTGGTGGCCTCGGCCGGCCTGCGCGGGGCGTACGCCGAACGGGCCGTCGTGCCCGCCGGCCAGACCGTTCCGGTGCCGGACGGGGTGTCTCCCGAACTGGCCGCCGCCGTGTTGCTGCAGGGCCTCACCGCGCACTACCTGACGCACTCGACGTACGAGATCAAGCCGGGCGACACCGCGCTGGTGCACGCCGCGGCCGGCGGGATGGGGCTCCTGCTCACCCAGATGATCAAGTTGCGGGGCGGCCGGGTCATCGGAACCGTCTCCACCGACGCCAAGGAGAAGCTCGCGCGCGACGCGGGCGCCGACGAGGTGCTGCGCTACGACGACTTCGCCGAGGAGGTCCGCCGCCGCACGGATGGCGGCGTGGCGGTGGTGTACGACGGCGTCGGCAAGACGACCTTCGACGGCAGCCTCGCCGCGCTGCGCAGGCGCGGCCTGCTCGCACTGTACGGGGCCGCCAGCGGGCCGGTGCCGCCGGTCGACCCCCAGCGGCTCAACGCGGGAGGCTCGCTCTACCTGACGCGCCCCACGCTCGTGCACTACGTCACGACCCGCGAGGAGCTCCTGTGGCGCGCCGGCGACCTGTTCGGCTGGGTCGCCTCCGGAGAGCTCTCGGTGCACATCGGCGGCCGCTACCCCCTCGCCGACGCCCGCCGGGCCCACGAGGACCTGGAGGCACGCCGGACGACGGGCAAGCTCCTCCTGATCCCCTGAGTCACGAAACCTCCCTCCTGTCCCGTTAGTCTGGTCGCTCATCGGAACGGGAGGGCGGGTCGTCGTGACCGGAGGCAACACGATCCATCCGCTACGGCCCGGTGACCCGGCCGGGCTCGGGGACTACCGGCTCGTCGGCCGGATCGGCCGCGGCGGGATGGGCACGGTCTACCTCGCGGAGAGCGCGCGCGGCGAGCGCGTGGCGGTGAAGGTCATCAACCCGGACCTGGCCGAGGACGAGATGTTCCGGGACCGCTTCCGCCGGGAGGTCGAGTCCGCCCGCCGGGTGCGGCGTTTCTGTACGGCCCCGGTGCTGGACGCCCGGCTCGACGGCGAGCCGCTGTTCGTGGTCACCGAGTTCGTCGACGGCCCCGACCTCGACGCCTTCGTACGCGACAGCGGGCCGATGCGCGGATCGAGCCTGGAGCACCTGGCGGTGGGGGTCACCACCGCGCTCACCGCGATCCACGCCGCGGGCGTGGTGCACCGCGATCTCAAGCCCGCGAACGTCCTGCTGTCGTCGGTGGGCCCGCGTGTCATCGACTTCGGGATCGCCCGGGCGCTCGACACCGTCTCCGGCGCGACGCGGACCGGGCAGTTCATCGGGACGCCCGCGTACATGGCGCCCGAGCTCGTCGCGGGCGAGACCGCCTCCCCCGCGTCGGACGTGTTCGCCTGGGGATGCGTCGTCGCGTACGCCGCCACGGGACGGGTCCCGTTCGACGGACCCACCGTCCCCGCCGTGCTGTACCAGATCGTCCACGGCGAGCCCGCCGTCGACGACCTCGACGAGGGCCTGCGCGATCTGGTCGCGCAGGCCCTCCTCAAGGACCCCCGGCGGCGCCCGTCCGCCCAGGAACTCCTCGACCGCCTCACCGGGCGACCGCACGCGGACACCGCGGGCGCCGCCGAGGCCGTGGGCCGCACCTGGTCCGTCCCGGATCACCGCACGTCCCCGGCCACGGCGGGCCAGGCGCCGCCGGCCGCCCCGGGGGCCGCGACCCATGCCCGGGCGACGCCCGGCGACCGTACGACGCGGGCCGACGCGCCCACCGGCGCCACCGCGCACATCGGGGGCGGGGTCCCGGCCTCCCTCCGCCGTCGGCGGTGGCTGCTCGCCGGAGGCGCAGTGGCGGGCGTCCTCGTCCTCGGCACCGTGTTCCTCGTCCGGGGTTCCGACGGACCGCCGTCGAAGACGACCGGCGTCTACTTCGACGACTTCTCCAACACGAGCTCGGGGTGGTCAGGCTCGACCTGGTACTCGGGGAACGGCTACTACCAGGGCGGATACCGCATCGACGCGGGCACGAGCATCTACACGCGCCGCGCCGAGAAGGCCCCGTCCGACAAGGCGGTGAAGGACACGCCGGAGCGGGTGCTCGTCGGCGCGGACGCCTCGGTGCTGGGCGGCCCGCCGTACGGCATGTTCGGGGTCTTCTGCCGGGCCACCGGTGACAGCGCCGCCGCCGCCTACTACGACTTCCTCGTCCGCGCGGACGGCAAGGGCGTGCTGATCCGGAAGGCCGCCGGCAAGAGCGGTTCGCGGGAACTGCTGAGGAGGCAGTCCGCCGCCGGTTTCAAGAAGCAGGCAAAGAACCGCGTCCAGGCCGCCTGTGAGGAGCAGGACGGCAAGGTCCTGCTGCGCCTGTGGCTGAACGGCACACTCGCTGCCGAGACGTCCGACGGGGACCGCCCACTGGCCAACGGCGCGTCGGGTCTGGTCGCCGCCCAGGAGAACGGCGGAAGCGGCGGCGACGTCCGGGTGCTGTTCGACAACTTCGACCTGTCCTCGATCCCCTAGCCCCCGTCGGCGGGCCGGGGTCATGTCGCCGCCGGACTCGGAAGTCGACATGACCCGTCGCGGGCTCTTAGTGCGCCGCCCAGTGGCGACGCAGGTGCGGGATCAGGTCGGCCGCGCGCTCGTCGGGGAAGAACAGCTTCCCGCCCTCGATCTCCACGACCTCGGTGGCTCCCGGGATCGTCTCCCGCAGCCAGTGAGCCCAGCGCAGGTCGAAGAACTGGTCGCCGGTGCCCCAGACCACGAGGGTGGGAATGTCGAGCTTGCGCAGCTCCGGTTCGACGGCCAGCAGGTCGGCCGCCACGACCGAGGTGAGGAAGCGCTCGAAGTCCCGGGCCCGGTCGGGAGTGCCGAAGACCGGTTCGAGGAACGCCCGCAGTGTCTCGGCGTCCAGCTTCTCCGGGTGTTCGTAGCCCGCTCCGATGACCCCGCGCGCCGCCTCGACGTCCGCCATGAACACCGGCCCCGCCGGTGCCAGCTCGCCACGCTCGGCCAGCTCGACGGTGGGCCGGAACTCCTCCGGCGGGAGGTTGTCGTGGGTGTCGCAGTTGGTGAGCGTGAAGGTGCGCAGCCGCTCCGGGTGGCGGGCGGCGAAGACCTGGGCGACCGCTCCCCCTGTGTCGTTGGCGACCAGGTCGATGTCGCGCAGGTCCAGGGTGACGCAGAGATCCGCGATCGCCTGGGCGAGCGCGGGCAGCGAGTAGTCGGCTCGCGGTGGGGTCGCGCCGTGCAGGGGAAGGTCGATCGCGACGCAACGCCGCTCCGCGCTGAACTCCTCGACGACTCCACGCCACAGGCGGCTGCTGGTGCCGACGCCGTGCACGAACATGGCGGTCCGGCCCTCCCCCGCGTCGACGTACGCCATGTCGCCCGACTGCGTGTGCGCGATGCGCGTTTCCATGGACACTCTCCTTACATACCGACTGTCGGTTCAAAATCGCAGACCGACTGTCGGTATGTCAACTCTCCGGTATTAACTGCCCTCATGAACAAGAAGGCGGAGCGGGGCCGCGCGACCCGCGAGCACCTGCTCGAGGTCGCGACCGGCCTGTTCGCGGAGCACGGCTACGAGGACACCTCGATCGAGGCCGTGCTCCAGGAGACGGCGGTCAGCCGCGGCGCCCTCTATCACCACTTCGGCGGCAAGGAGGTCCTGTTCACGGCCGTCCTCGAATCGCTCGAACGGGACGTCACGGAGCAGCTGATCGGTGTCGTCGAGCGACTGACCGACCCGGTCGAGACGCTCCGCGCCGGCTGCCTGGCCTGGGTCCGGCTGGCGGCGGACCCGGTCGTCCAGAGGATCCTCCTGATCGACGCGCCGTCGGTGATCGGCTGGGAGCGCTGGCGCGCGCTGGAGGAGAAGTACGCACTGGGCATGACGAAGGAGGCGCTGCGACTCGTCGCCGACGCCGGCCGGCTCCCCGCCGAGTTCGTGGACGCGTTCGCCCACATGCTGCTGGCGGCGCTCAACGAGATGGCGCTCATGATCGCGCGCTCCGAGGACTCCGACGCGGCCATCCGCGAGGGCGTGGCCGCGGTGGAGGAACTGCTCCACCGCCTCGTCGGGCCGGGCCCCGCCTCAGGCGCGGGCGGTCGCTAGGGGCTGTTTCATGAGCCGCGCCGCGCAGCCGGACAGCGGGCTCATGAAACAGCCCCTAGAGCTCGAACCAGAAGGTCAGACCGGCGTCGTGGGTGCGGATGCCGCAGGCCGTCGAGAGCTCCTCGATGAGGAACACGCCGCGCCTGCCCTCGCGGAGCTCATAGCCGTCATAGACCGTCGGGAGCGTGTCACCGCCCTCGTCGGTGACCTCGAACCGCAGCCCGGCGTGCGTCTCGAGCACGACCAGCGTCACCATCGCGCTGTCGGTGTGCACCACGGAGTTGGTGACCGCCTCACTGGTCAGCAGCACGGCGGTCTCCGCCTGCGGATGGCCGGCGAGCGTCTTGGCGACGAACCGCCGGGCCGTCGTGACCTCCTCCGGCCGCCCGGGGAGAGTGATCGCCCCCAGCACCGACCGATGCATCAGCCCGTCACCGGCAGGTGACCGACTGTGGCGAACTTGTCGGTAACTCCACCATGGCGAGCTCCCCCTGTAGCAAGATGGGCAGGGTGATCGAGACGAACGCGCATGGATCGAAGCCCTCTCAGCGGCGGCCTTTAGGGGGCCTATACGAGATAGAGTGTGAGCATACGGCCACGATGCGTAGTCGTGCAACAGGGGGGCTAAAGCCCGTCTCGAAGAGCGGAGCTCCGACGCTGTGAGCCACAGCAGACTGCGGGAGATCGCCGCCCTCGCCGATCCGATGGAGCGCGCCCGTGCCCTCGGCGCGGTGATGACCGACCAGCAGGCCCTGGTCGAGGAGGCCGCCCGGATGCGCCGCCAGGCGATCGCCGAGGCGAGGGAGAGCGGCCACCGCCTGGAGGACATCGCCAACGTGCTCGGCGTGTCACCGGGCCGCGTCTCCCAGATGCGTAAGGGCTCGGCCGCACGGGCGCCCGAGCCGCTCGAGCCGCTCGCCGAGCGGACGCCCCCGGTCATCGTGCAGCGATCACTGCCCACCGAGCCGACGATGTACGGCGCCGGGTGCATGTACAAGAGCGTGGCCGAGCGGCAGGGCGTCCACGCCGAGCTGCGGATCCTCGGCGTCGACCTGGAGCCCGCCCGAGAACACGTCGCGACCTGCCTGCGCGTGCGGCCCGGGGAGGACGTCATCGCCCGCCGCCGGTTGATGCTCGCCGACGACGTGCCGGTGCGGATCGCCGTCTCGTACTTCCGCGCCGATCTCTTCGCGCACACCGCCATCATGGAGCCCAAGCTGCTCAAGCCGACCCTGCACGAGGCGATCGTCGCCTGCGGGCACGCGTTCGGGCACGCCGAGGAGACGCTCGTGGCGCGGCCCGCCGACCCGCCGGAGACAGGCCTGCTCCGCCTCGATCCCGACGACTGGGTCGTCCAGGTGCTCCGGGCGTCCTACTCCACCGACGACACGCCGATCCACGTGCTCGAGACCGTCTGCGCCGCCACCCGCCACGTGTTCACCGTGAACCAGGCCGGCGGGTGCGACCAGTTCTGATCCCGCCGGCTCACAGGTAAACGGTCATCCAGCGCTCGAGCTCGTCGAAGACCTTCGCCCGCACGGGCTCGGCGGACAGCACCAGGTCGTGCAGGCCGGCCTCGACGCGCACGCAGGTGACGTGCCTGCCGAGGCGCGGCGACAAGCGGGCGATGTCCTCGGCGTTCAGCACGCCGTCGCCGGCCGAGAAGTCGGCCTTCTTACCGCGGACCGACGTCGCGCTGGCCATCACGAGGATCGGCACGTCGATGCCGAGCCCCGCGTGGACCTGCCGTTGTGCCCTGATGATCGCCGCCAGCCACCCGGCCCGTACGCCGAAGCCCTCCGCCGGCTTCAAGGTCAGGTCGAAGTCCCACTCCCCGGCGTGGTCACGGTGGATGCTGTGGACGTACGACCGGCTCACTCCGGCCGGCAGGGCCATGGTCGGGCGGCCCTTCGCCAGGGCGCGGACCACGGGCGCGAGCGTCCGCCGGACCCCGGCGGGAACGTTCAGCTCCAGGAACGGGCTGTTGAGGAACAGGCCGTCGACCAGTCCCTGACCGCGTACGCGATCGGCCCACAGCGCCGCGACCAGCCCGCCCGTCGAGTGACCGTTCACCAGCAGCGTGTCGTGGTCCTTCCGGATGAGGCGCACCGCCTCGTCGATCTCGGGGAAGTAGTCGGACATGCTGTGGGCGAAGTTGGGCGTCTGGTGGTCGAGCAGCGAACGCCCGTACTTGCGCAGGTCCAGGGCGTAGAAGGCGTACCCGCGCTCGACGTAGAAGTCGGCGAGGTGCGTCTGGAAGAAGTAGTCGACGAACCCGTGGACATAGAGCACGGCCTTCCGGCTGCCCGGACAGGGACGCCGGACGAGCGTGGCCACCACCTCACCCTCCGCGTCGTCCTCCAGCGTCAGCCGGATCGCCTCATAGTCCGCCCCCAGCACATCCTGTTCCATGGCCGATCAGCGTAAAGCGCCACCCGGACCCGCGCCACAGCCGAGCACGCGTGAAACGCCAGGAACCACCGGATGACCCCGCGCCCGCACATGCGGGCACGTCCACGAACGAGGTCCGCCTCATCCTCCGGCGGCGCGTCAGCCGGGCATCGGCTGCCATCGCCATCGCCTATTCGCCGGCCTCCAGATCGCCTTCGAGGTCGAGGTACGTCTGGCGGAGGCGGTTCAGGGTGTCGGCGTCCGGCTCGGCCCACAGACCGCGGTCGGCGGCCTCCAGGAGGCGCTCGGTGATGCCGCGCAGCGCCCAGGGGTTCGACCGCTCCATGAACGCGCGGTTCTCGGCGTCGAAGACGTACTCCTCGGCCAGCTTCTCGTACATCCAGTCGTCCACCACCCCGGCCGTCGCGTCGTAGCCGAAGAGGTAGTCGACGGTGGCGGCGAGTTCGAAGGCGCCCTTGTACCCGTGGCGGCGCATCGCCGCGATCCACCGCGGGTTGACGACGCGGGCGCGGAACACCCGGTGGGTCTCCTCCCCCAGCGTGCGCGTCTTCACCTGGTCCGGCAGTGCGGAGTCGCCGACGTAGGCGGCTGGGCTGGCGCCGGTCAGCGCCCGCACCATGGCGACCATGCCGCCGTGGTACTGGAAGTAGTCGTCGGAGTCCATGATGTCGTGCTCACGGGTGTCCTGGTTCTTGGCCGCGACCGAGATACGGCGGAACGACGCCTCCATGTCGGTACGCGCCTCCCGCCCGTCCAGACCGCGCCCGTACGCGTATCCGCCCCACACGGCGTACACCTCGGCGAGGTCGCGGTCGTCCCGCCAGTTGCGGGCGTCGATCAGCGGCAGCAGGCCCGCGCCGTACGCCCCCGGCTTGGACCCGAAGATCCGGCTGGTCGCGCGGCGCCAGTCGCCGTGCCCGGCCATGTCCTCCAGAGCGTGGGCGCGGACGTGGTTGCCGGCCTCGTCGAGCCGCGCGACCGCGCCGATCGCGTCGTCCATGAGCGCGATCACGTGCGGGAACGCGTCGCGGAAGAAACCGGAGATCCGCAGGGTGACGTCCACGCGCGGCCGGCCGAGCTCGTCCCTCGGGATGATCTCGAAGCCCGTGACGCGGCGCGACGCCTCGTCCCAGACCGGGCGGACGCCGATCAGCGCGAGCACCTCGGCGATGTCGTCGCCCTGGGTGCGCATCGCGGAGGTCCCCCAGACCGTGAGGCCGACACTGCGCGGATACTCGCCGGTGTCGTCCAGGTGCCGCTGGACCAGCGACTCGGCGAGGGACACCCCCACGTCCCACGAGGTACGGGACGGGATCGCCTTCGGGTCGACGGAGTAGAAGTTACGGCCGGTCGGCAGCACGTTGACCAGCCCGCGGGTGGGCGACCCGGACGGACCCGCGGGGATGTACCCGCCGTCCAGCGCGTGCAGGACCGCGTCGATCTCCCCGGACGTGGCGTCCAGCCGCGGCACGACCTCCCGCGCGCCGAACTCCAGCAGGGCCACGACGTCCGGCGCCTCTCGGCCCAGCACCTCGGTGCAGACGGCCGCCGCACGGGAGGCGTCCCAGCCGAGCGTCTCCATGCCGACGACCAGCCGGCGCGCCACCGCCTCGAGGAGGTCGATCACGTCCGAGGCGGTCCGGGCGGGGCCGTCCGCGAGTTCGGTGAGGGCC
This sequence comes from Actinoallomurus purpureus, assembly GCF_024055795.1. Classification (GTDB taxonomy): domain Bacteria; phylum Actinomycetota; class Actinomycetes; order Streptosporangiales; family Streptosporangiaceae; genus Actinoallomurus; species Actinoallomurus purpureus. The sequence goes on from NZ_JAMXMY010000025.1 coordinate 124,512, forward strand.
GTGACCCCCGCGGCCTGCGCCGGGGACTCCACCCGAGCGCCCGGGACGGCGAGCAGTTCGCGCTCGTCCAGCCCGTGGGCGTGAGCGATCGCGGCACGCAGACCGGGCAGCGCGCCGGCCCGCCCGGCCCACACCTGCGCGGCGCGGAGCACGGCGAGCACCAGGTTGACCCGTTGTTCCGCCTGGGGAGCCTCGCCCAGGATGTGCAGGCCGTCGCGGATCTGAACGTCCTTGACCTCGCAGAGGTACCCGTCGATGTGCAGGACGAAGTCGTCGAAGTCCGCCTCGCCCGGCTCATCGCTGACGTGCAGGTCGTGGTGGAGCTGCGCGGCCTGCACGAGCGTCCAGATCTGGGCGCGTACGGTGGACAGCTTCGCCGGGTCCAGCGCCTGCACGGTGGCGTACTCGTCGAGGAGCTGTTCGAGCTTGGCCAGGTCGCCGTACGTCTCCGCCCGTGCCATCGGCGGCACCAGATGGTCGACGATCACGGCGTGGGCGCGCCGCTTCGCCTGGGTGCCCTCACCGGGATCGTTGACGATGAAGGGGTAGACGAGGGGCAGGTCGCCGAGGACGGCGTCCGGCGCGCACTCGGCCGACAGGCCGAGGCCCTTGCCGGGCAGCCACTCGAGTGTGCCGTGCTTGCCGAGGTGGATCACCGCGTCGGCGCCGAACACCTCGTCCAGCCAGCGGTACGCCGCCAGGTAGTGGTGCGAAGGCGGCAGGTCGGGGTCGTGGTAGATCGCGACCGGGTTCTCCCCGAACCCGCGTGGCGGCTGGATCATCAGCACGACGTTGCCGAAGCGCAGCGAGGCGAGGACCACGTCGTCACCGTCGGTGTAGAGCTCGCCCGGCGGCTCGCCCCAGTGCTCCCGCATGCCCTCGCGCAGCCGCTCCGGCAGCGCGGTGAACCACCGCTCGTAGTCCTTCAAGGTGACCCGGGCGGGTGCGGCGCTCAGTTGCTCCTCGGTCAGCCACTCGACGTCGTGACCGCCCGCCGCGATCAGCGAGTGGATCAGCGTGTCCCCGTCGTCGGGGTACTCGCCGACGTCGTAACCGGCCTCGCGCAGCGCTCCGAGCAGGCGGACCGCCGAGGCCGGCGTGTCCAGGCCGACGGCGTTTCCGACGCGGGAGTGCTTGGTCGGGTACGACGACAGCACGATCGCGAGCCGGCGCTCGGCGACCGGTGTGTGCCGGAGCCGGGCCTGGCGGACGGCGATCCCGGCGACGCGGGCGGCACGCTCCGGATCGGCGGCGTAGACGGGGATGCCGTCCGGCCCCTCCTCCTTGAAGGAGAACGGCACCGAGATCAGCCGGCCGTCGAACTCGGGGATCGCGACCTGCATCGCGGCGTCCATCGGGGAGAGCGCGGCGTCCGACGCCTCCCACGTCGCGCGGGACGTCGTCAGGCACAGCCCCTGGATCACGGGCACGTCCAGCGTGGCGAGCGCCCCGGCGTCCCAGGCGTCCTCGTCACCGCCCGCCGACGCGTCGGCGGCCACCGCTCCGCCGGCGGCGAGGACGGTGACGATCAACGCGTCGGCCCCGCCCAGCAGGTCCAGCAGTCCCTCGTCGGCGGAGCGCAGCGACCCGCAGAAGACCGGCAGCGCGTTCGCGCCCAGCTCCTCGATCCGCTCGCAGAGCGTGTCCACGAACGCGGTGTTGCCGGACAGCTCGTGCGCCCGGTAGAAGACGACACCGACGGTCGGCCGTCCCTCCTCAGGCTCGCTCCCGGTGCGGTGCACGCCGTACGTCGGCATCCGCCGTGGCGGTTCGAAGCCCTCGCCGGTGAGCAGCACGGTGTCGGACAGAAAGCGGGCGAGCTCCCGCAGGTTGCCCACGCCGCCCTCGCGCAGGTAGTCCAGCGCCTCTGCGGCGACGCCGGCGGGCACGGTCGACAGCGCCATCAGCTCCGCGTCCGGCGCGGCCTCCCCGCCGAGCGCGATCAGCGGCAGGCCCCGGCGGCGCAGGTCCTCGACGCCCTCCCGCCAGGCCTTCAGCCCGCCGAGCAGCCGGACCACCACGACGTCGACGCCGTCGCACAGCGCGTCCAGGTCGGCGACGTCCAGACGGGAGGGGTTGCCGGTCACATATCCGGCGTCCGCGGAGCGGGCGGACAGGAGTTCGGTGTCGGCGGTTGAGAGCAGCAGGACACGCACGTGTCGTTCCTTCCCTCGGGGGTCCTCGCCCCGGCTCGGGTGAAAGGTCATCGACGGCGGGAAGTCTCCTGACTCCCAGGTCACCGCTCCCCCGCGGCCTTCCAGCTGGTCGCCGTGGCCGTACACGCGGGCTCGCTACCTGGTCACAGTTGCGGGACAGCCCCGGATTCGCACCGGGTTCCTTCCCTCGCCGTCGCACGCCCAGTCTACGAGTGGGCACCCCTCACCCGCACCGCCCGAGGTCACCCGATCCCCCTCCACGCCTTCGGCCGTGTATCAAAGTGTTACCAGGTCGGCCCTAGCTGGTAATACTTTGATACACACAGCTCACGGGCCGGCAGCGGTGAGAGCGCACCATCGACAGGATCGGCCCTCACTGTGCGTGGGCGTCGCCCACGGGAACGGCACGGGGCGCCCGAGCTCGCCCCGCTCGTACGGGCCCTGGAGACCCTCCCGGACCTCGCTCCGGGCAGCTGAAAGAGACCCGCGGCCCGGCTACCGTGGAGCGCATGGGCAGCCCCGCTCGCGTCAGCCAGACCGCCCGGGTACGGCCGCCGGCGCGTCTCGCGTCGTCGGTGACACGCTGCGTCGGCTACCGCTATGAGGGCTTCCCTCCGGGGACGCATCTCGGGCTGCCCTCCCGGCACCTGACCGTCGTTCTCAGCTTGGACGCCCCGACCCGTACGATCGGGCCGTCCGCCACGGATCGGTGCGCGTTCGCGGCCCTCGCCGGAGGCCTGCACACGCGTCCGGTCGTGATCGCGCACGACGGTGACCTGGCCGGGGTCCAGCTCGACCTGACGCCGGAGGGCGCCCGCTCCCTGTTCGGGCTGCCCGCCGCCGCGATCGGCTCGGCCGTCCTGTCCCTCGACGACCTGATCGGTACGCGGGCCGGGGAGCTCCTCGAACGCCTGGCCGAGGCGCCGACCTGGCGGGCGCGTTTCGCCGTCGTCGACGACGTGCTGTCGCGCGGCATCGGCCGCCTTCCGGGGCCGGCTCCCGAGATCGCGTACGCCTGGCGACGCCTCGCCGAGACGGACGGCACCATGCGCGTCGGCGATCTGGCGCGCGAGGTCGGGTGGAGCAGGCGGCACCTGAGCGAGCGGTTCGCGGCGGAGTACGGGCTGCGGCCCAAGGAGGCCGCCCGCGTCATGCGGTTCGAACGGTCGAAACGGCTGCTGCAGGAGCCCGGCCGGCCGTCGCTGGCGAACGTGGCGGCGGCCTGCGGCTACTACGACCAGGCGCACCTGGCCCGCGAGTGGAACGACCTCGCCGGGTGTCCCCCGTCCGCCTGGCTCGCCGACGAGGAGCTCCCGTTCGTCCAAGACGACGAGGACGCCGCCGGGGAACGATGAGGCCATGAGCGAAACGAGAGTCTGGCCCGCGCTCCTCTACAAGGACGCCCACGCCGCCATCCGCTTCCTCGTCGACGCGTTCGGGTTCGAGGAGGTCGCCGTGTACGAGACCGACGGCCGGGTCGACCACGCCGAGCTGCGCGCGCCCGGAGGCGGCGGCGTCATGCTGGGCAGCGCCGGCCGTACCGACAGCCCGATCGACGGCCTGCCGCCCGGCACCGGGTCGGTGTACGTCGTGACCGACGGGCCCGACACGCTCTTCGAGCGGGCCGTGAAGGCCGGCGCGACGGTCGTCAAGGGGCTGACCGACGAGGACTACGGTTCGCGCGGGTTCACCGTACGGGACCCGGAAGGCGTGTTCTGGAGCTTCGGCACGTACACCGGCGCCGCGTCCGGCGCTTGAGAGCCGCGCGGAACGGACTGCCGGGCTCGCGCCGCTCCCTGATCCGGCGCCCGTTCCGCGCGAGCTCTACGGCGTCAGGACCGGGCAGCCGAGCCACTCCTCGGCGCGCACCGGCGGCGGGGCGCCCTGCGACACGGCGATGCGCAGCGGCCAGAAGGGCTCGTGGGACGCCTCCGCGGCGAGTCTCGTCAGGAACGCCGACGACGAGAGCAGGACGCTCGCCCGGTGGCGGCGTACCCGCTCGGCGACGCCGGCGATCGAACGACGGCCGGAGTCGAGCACCGCGCTGGCCCCGGTGTACAGCGGCAGGAAGACGGTGTTGCGCAGCCCCACCGGGTCGTAGGTCTTCGGGACGGAGAACAGCACGTCGTTCTCCCTCAGCCCGAACGGCTCCATCGCGAGGAACGACGTCTCCGGGTCGGCGTGCGCGTACATCGCCCCGTACTGCGCGAAGGCCGGCGTGCCCGGGAGTACGGGGTGCGCCGGCGGCACGGCCGCCCGTGTCATGCCGGTGACGAGCTCGGCGGGGGTGATGACGGCCCCGTGCCGTCCGGGCGCGCAGATCGCCACCTCCCCGGGCGGCAGCATGGAGGCCTCCGGGTCGGCGAGCAGCGCGATCGCCCCGATCCGCACCGCCCCGAGGAACGCCCACACGAACTCCATCGATCCCGGCAGCGCGATCACGACCCGGTCGCCGGGACGCACCCCGCGCGCCCGGAGCATTCCCGCCGCGTGGCCCACGCCCCGGTGGACCTCCGCGTGGGTGAAGGCGTCGTCACCGCACAGGAACGCGGCCCGGTCGCGCCAGCCGAACGCGAGCGTCCATCGGCTCAGCGACTCGGCCAGATTGGCGGCCGGGGACGGGTCGGGCATGCGCGCTCCTCACCGGTCAGGGATCCCTCTGGGAGACTAAGCCGATCCTGCGTGCCGGGACAGAGCCGGAGCGTGATCAAATGGCCTTGAAGGAGGCCATCTGTGGACAATCTGCGCGTCGCTTTGATCGGGTATGGAACCGGAGGTGCGGTCTTTCACGCTCCTCTGATCTCCGCCGCTCCCGGGCTGGAGCTCGCCGCCGTCGTGGCCCGCGATCCGGCGCGCCGGGCCGCCGTCCGTGACCGGTACTCCGGCACCGAGCTCCTCGACGCGCCCGACGACGTCTGGTCCGGCGGATACGACCTGGTCGTCGTGACGACGCCGAACCGCACGCACGTTCCCCTGGCCCGCGCGGCGCTCGACGCGGGCCTCCCCGTCGTCGTCGACAAGCCGATCGCGACGACGGCCGCCGAGGCACGGTCGCTGGCCGGCGGCCCCCTGGTCGTGCCGTTCCACAACCGCCGCTGGGACGGCGACTTCCGGACGGCCGCCCGGCTGATCGGCGACGGGACGCTCGGCCGGGTGCTGCGGTTCGAGTCGCGGTTCAACCGCTGGCGCCCGCAGATCAAGCCGGGCTGGAAGGAGACCGCCGACCCGGCCGCCGCCGGCGGCGCCCTGTACGACCTCGGCGCCCACCTCATCGACCAGGCGATCACGCTCTTCGGGCCGCCCGTGGACGTCCACGCCGAACTGGACGTACGGCGAACCGGCGCCGAGGCGGTCGACGACGCGTTCGTCGCGCTCACCCATCCGAACGGCGTCCGGTCCCACCTGTGGATGAGCGCGATCAGCGCGGATCTCGGGCCGCGCTTCCGGGTGCTCGGCGACCGCGCCGCCTATGTCACGTACGGCCTGGACGTCCAGGAGGACCAGCTCCGCGCCGGCCTCACCCCGGAGGACGCGACGTATGGCGTGACGCCGCCGGAGGCGTACGGAACGGTCGGGACCCCCGGCGACACCCGGCCCGAGCCAACCGACCCCGGCCGGTACCAGGACTTCTACCCGGCTGTCGCGGCCGCGGTCCGCGGGGAGGGCCCGCCGCCGGTCACCCTGGAGGACGCCGTCGCGGGTCTCGAGGTCATCGAGACCGCCATGCGGCGGACCGGGAACGGCTGAGCGCCGGAGGACAAGCCGGCACGCTCGCCGGCTATTCCGGTCGGCCGCGGGCGCGATCGGCTGCGGCGTCGCGCTGCGCACAGGACGACGTCGAACCGCGACGGCGCGAGCAGGGTCGCCGCGTCGCGCGCGTCGCCCTCGACCAGGCGGACGCGCTCCCGGACCTGCGCGGGTTCGGCCTCCAGCGCGGTCCGAAGGTCGCCGAGCAGGGCGGGTGAGGCGTCGACCCCCGTCACCTGGTGGCCTCTGCGGGCGAGCGCCAGCACCTGGGTGCCCTGGCCGCAGCCCACGTCCAGGATGTTCCGGGACGGAACGTCCGGAAGGTGACCGGCGAGCTGCCGGGCCACCAGCTCCTGGCGCACCACCTGCCGTAGCGTGCCCAGCCTCGCCCGCCAGCGGCCCTCCCCCGGCGCGAAGTCGCTCACGCTCCCGCTCCCCCCGGCGGCACGATCGGCAGGCCCGCCGGGGCTCCGGTCTCGATGAGACGCCACAGGGCGTCGGTGTCGAGGTGCTGTTCCACCAGGTCCCCGAGGGCGTCGAGCTGGGCCTCCCGCAGCGCGGCGAAGTCGGTGTCCGGCGCCGGGGTGAAGTCGCGTCCCGCGACCCGCGCGACGTCGGCGAGGAACGCGCGGCGGAAACCGTCGTTCTCCAGTGCGCCGTGCCAGGTCGTCCCCCAGACCGCCCCCTCGCGGCAGCCGTCGAGGAACGGTTCCCCGCCCTCCACGGCCGCCATCCCGTGGTGGATCTCGTACGCGCGCACCGGCTCGCCGTAGGCCGTCCCGGTGGGCCGGCGCAGCGTCTTGTCCGGCGCGAACTCCACGCGGACCGGCAACAGCCCGAGGCCCGCCACCGCTCCCGCCATCGACTCGACGTCGTCGAGGATCTCGCGGGCGAGCATCTGGTAGCCGCCGCAGATCCCGAGCACCGGCCGGCCCGCCCGCGCCCGGCGTACGACCTCGGCGGCCAGCCCCCGCTCGTGCAGCCAGGCCAGGTCGGTGACGGTGGCCCGGGAGCCGGGCAGCACGACGAGGTCCGCGTCGGCCAGTTCACCGGGCGTCGTGGCGAACCGCACGCTCACGCCGGGCTCGGCGACCAGGGCGTCGATGTCGGTGAAGTTCGAGATCCGGGGCAGCCGGGCGACCGCGACCCGCAGCGTCTCCCCCGAGTCCGCAGGGCGCGTCGCGGGGCGCGCGTCCAGGGCCAGGGAGTCCTCGACGTCGAGCCAGAGCCCGCCGAGCCAGGGCAGCACGCCGTACACCGGCCGGCCGGTCAGGGCGGTGATCTGCGCCAGGCCCGGGGCCAGCAGCTCGGGCGCGCCCCGGAACTTGTTGATGACGAACCCGGCGATCAGCCGCTGGTCCTCCGGCTCCAGCAGGCCGACCGTCCCGTACAGCGCGGCGAACACCCCGCCCCGGTCGATGTCGCCGACGACGATCACCGGCATGCCGGGGCCGTCCGGGGATCCGGCGGCGCGCGCCAGGCCCATGTTCGCGAGGTCGCCGGCGCGCAGGTTGATCTCGGCAGGGCTGCCCGCGCCCTCGCAGATGACCACGTCGTACCGGGCGCGCAGCTCGGCGAGGCTGGCGAGGACCACCTCGCGGAGGCGTGTCTTGTGCGCGGCGTACCCCATCGCGTCGACCTCGGCGACCGGGCGGCCGAGCACGACCACCTGGCTGCGCCGGTCGCTGCCGGGCTTGAGGAGCACCGGGTTCATGTGGGCGGTCGGCTCGACCCCCGCGGCGGCGGCCTGCATCGCCTGGGCCCGCCCGATCTCCGCCCCGTCGGCGGTGACCATGGAGTTGAGCGACATGTTCTGCGCCTTGAAGGGGGCCACCTTGACCCCTTGGCGGGCGAGCCACCGGCAGAGCCCTGCCGTGAGGGTGCTCTTGCCCGCGTCCGACGTCGTCCCCGCGACCAGCAGCATCCCGTTGCCCACGGACGCCGACGGTAGCAGCCGGGCCGCTACCGGCGGGCCGACGCCCTCCTCCGGAGGGCGAGGACGGCGGCCCGGCCACCGACCGTCACGACGGCCGACGCAAGCGTCACGGCACGGGACAGGCGGACGGCGCGCCGGATGTCACGCGGTTCGGCGGCGTGGCCGTCGCCGAGCTCGGGCCGGTGCTCGACACGGCTCCCGTACACGTTGACGCCGCCGAGCCGTACGCCGAGGGCCCCCGCGAACGCCGCCTCGCAGCGCCCGGCGTTCGGGCTCGGGTGGGCCGCGCCGTCGCGGCGCAGGACGGCGTACGTCGCGCGCGGCGAGCCGCCGACGAGCGGGGCGCAGACCGCCGTCAGCACGCCGGTCAGCCGAGCGGGTACCCAGTTGGCCGCGTCGTCGAGACGGGCGGCGGCCCACCCGAAGCGGAGGTATCGGGGACTGCGGTGCCCGACCATCGCGTCCAGCGTGTTGACCGCGCGGTACGCGAGCAGGCCCGGCACGCCGAAGACGGCCCCCCAGAAGAGCGGGGCCACGGCGGCGTCGGAGGTGTTCTCGGCGATCGACTCGACCGTCGCCCGCGCGAGCTCCTTGGCGTCGAGGGCGCTCGGGTCCCGCCCGCACAGGTGCGGCAGCCGGCGCCGGGCCGCCTCGACGTCGCCCGGCTCCAGGGCGACCGCCATCGCCAAACCCTCACGCCCCAGCGACGTCCCGCCGAGAACCGCCCAGGTCGCCGCCGCCGTGAGCAGCACGCGCCCCGGCGCGGCCGCGCGCCGGCCTACGGCGTCCACGGCCGCACCGAGACCGGCGGCCCCGAGTACGGAGGCGGCCGTGAACATCGCTCCGCGCGCCACCGAGTCCCGGTACAGGCGTCGCTCCAACGCGGCGGCGGCCCGCCCGAACCCGGCCACCGGATGCCCTCGCTTCGGGTCGCCGACCAGCGTGTCCAGGACCAGCCCGGCGAACAGTCCCGTCTCAATCGTCACGAACGAAAACGATAGGCCCACCTGCTGCTATACGACACCTATGGCCGGGGTGGCCGCCCCGCTCCGGCGGTGTTTCGTCTCGCGAGGGAATTTCTCGGCTGAGTAGACGGCGCAGAGCGGGACGGCACCGGTCCGGGGCACGGGCGGCCGTCAATCCGTCTCTACTTCGCCCCGCCCGATGACCCCGACCTCGACGCAGTCGCTACCCTGCTGCGTACCGCTGTAACTGCTCTTTCGGTACGGCTCGATCATTTGTACAGTTCCATCTTCGTACGAATCAGGTCTTTCGACTGAGCATCATTTAGGGCTTCATTGGCGCTACCTGGAAATCGGCTGGCGCCACGTCAGCTCCATGCTTCGGATAGAAGCTGGTGTCCATCGCACTACTCAAGGTAGTGGATGTCGTCTCCCGGGGATACGGGCGGCGGCTGCGGCGACGGTTGCCAGGTCTTCGCTCGAGAAGCCGGCGCGACTCAGCACCGCCAGGGATTTGTTCGTTGCCAGCGTGCACAACGCCAGCTCTGCCGCCTCCTGATCATCGGCCCCCGCCGCCAGCAACGCCTGCTCCAGCATCGCCCGCAAACCGTCGATCATGGCGCGGACCATCGCCCGGCCCTCCGCGTCGAGGGCCGGGAACTGCGTTGCCGACACCGTGAGCAGGCAGCCATCCGGGACCGTCGGGTCGGCGATGCGGTTCAGGGTGACCTGCAGGTAGGCGGCCACAACGGCGCTCGGGCTCGGGTGGGGGCCGGACAGCGCCTGGTCGTACAGCGGGTGGTAGGTCTGCGCGTACCGTTGGAGGCTTTTCCGGAAGAGGGTGCTCTTGTCGCCGAAGGTGCCGTAGAGCGAGCTCCGGCCCAGGCCTGTGCCCTCGGTCAGGCGGTCGATCGAGGCCTCCGAATAGCCCCAGCGCCAGAAGACGTGCATCGCGCGTCGTAGCGCCTCGTCCACGTCGAATTGCTTGCGGCCCGCCATGGTTCGTCAGCCTACACATCTTGCACCGATCGTTTCAAGATGTGTATGGTCGCCGGCATGACAAGTTGCACCGATCGTTCCATGATGAGTACGGCCGACGGCACGACAAGCTTGAGTTCGCTGCGGCTGCCCGACGGGTTCACCGACGTCTTCACTAGCCGGCTCGTGGAGCTGAACGGGCTGCGGCTGCACGCGGTCACCGGCGGGGACGGCCCACCGCTGCTGCTGGTCGGCGGGTGGCCACAGACCTGGTACGCCTGGCGGGAAGTGATGCCCGCGCTCGCCCGCGAGCACACCGTCGTCGCCGTCGACTCACGCGGGGCCGGGCTCTCCGACAAGCCCGACGACGGTTACGACGCCGGCACGCTGGCCGCCGATCTGGTCGCTCTGATGGCCGCGCTCGGGCACGACCGGTTCGACGTGGTCGGCCACGACATCGGCATGTGGACCGGATACGCCCTCGCTGCCGATCACCCCGAGCGGGTGGGCCGGCTCGCCGTCGTCGACGCCATTATCCCCGGTCTCACGCCGACCCCGTCGGTCTTCAGCCCGGCCGCGGTCAACCAGCGGCTCTGGCACTTCGGCTTCAACCGGCTCACCGACCTCAACGAGGAGCTGGTCCGGGGGCGGGAGCGGCTCTTCTTCGGCTACCAGTTCGCCAAGAAGGCAGCCACCCCGGACGCGATCCCCGCGTACGCCGTCGACGTCTACGTCGATGCGATCGTCGCGGATCCTCGCGGGCTGCGGGCGAGCTTCGCGTACTACCGGGCGCTGGACGAGACGATCGCGCAGAACGAGCAGCGCAAGAAGACCCGGCTGACGCTGCCGGTGCTCGCCATCGGCGGCGCGCGGTACAGCGGCGCGATGGTCGCCGAGACGATGCGGCTGGCGGCCGACGATGTCACCGGGGTGGTCCTCGACGATTGCGGCCATTACGTGGCCGAGGAGCAGCCGGCGCGGTTTACCGAGATCCTGGAGGACTTCCTCGGTGGCAAACCGATAGCAGGCGTGCCGCACGGCTGACACATTCGTGGCGGAGTTTCGCCATGTCTGTCTTGCGCCCCCGCTCATTCACGTTGCGGCGCCTCCCGCGTGCCAAGAATCGACGGCGATGCGTATGCCGTCGGTGGTGCGCGAGGAAGAATGTCGATGTCCACAGTCAGCTACCGGGATAGAAGCGGAGATACATGGCATCCAGCGCCGGTACTGCCCGTACATCCTCGCGGGGAAGCCCGGCGATCGCCACAGACCGGCGGTATCCGACCTGTAGCCCCACCGTCCTGCCTGATCATCCAGAGTTTCGACACCGCGAAGTGCCGAAGCTCTGGATGATCACGCGCACTGCTGCACGCTCTGCGGCGGCGTTCCAGCGCGATCCGCTCGTGCGGGCGACCGTGCGCCTCCAATCGGAGCGCAACGTCATCGACGTCGAACTGCCCGCCCCCTACGTCGAATGGATCATGTGCGATCGCTCGGCGAACGCTGAACGGTCAGGTGCGCGGCCGGTACACGGCCCCGGTGAACGGCAGTGCGCCGTCCGTCTCGCGCTCGTCGGTCGGTACGAGCCCGGCCGCCGCGGCCCACGCGTCGACGAGGCTTGCCGGCCAGGACGTCCGCCCGCCGGGAAGCACGACCACCACGCCGTCGGGGGCGAGGGCCCGGCCCAGCTCGCGGACGGTGTGGCGCGGGAACGCGAAGGTCTTCGGGTCGAGGTGGCAGACGGCCACGTACAGGCTCGCGTCGGGGAACGGCAGGTCGACGTCGATCTCGCCGACGCCGGGCGCCGGCATGCTGCCGCCCGCCCGTTGCACGGCGCGGCGGAGGGTGCGGGCGTCGCGGCGGTGCGGGACGGACGCCTCGACCGGCACCCCGTCGGCGATGAGCCGGGCGGCCAGGTCGTGCAGGCCCGTGCCGACGAGCCGTACCGGCGCGGTGTGCCGCGCGGCCTCCTTGGTGAGGAGCGCGCCGATGGTCGCGTCGTCGAGCGGGGTACGGCCGTGGGCGGCGGCCGCGGGCGTGCTCATCGGGGTGCCGTTCGGCCGGTGCTCGCGAGGTACGGGAGCGGCGGGGTCGCTGTGGGGCGGGGATGGGTCACCGGAGTCCTCCCACGGTTATCTGTATTCTGCAGCTATCGTAACGCGGGCCTCCTGGCAGGCATGATTCGGGGCATGGACGACATCGACGTGGCGATCGTGGGGCTCGGACTGGCGGGATCCGCCGCCGCCCGGGCGGTGAGCCGCCGGGGACGGAGCGTCGCGGCCTTCGAGGCGTACGGGCCGGGCCACCGGCGCGGCAGCTCGCACGGCCGTGCCCGGATCTTCCGCCGCGCCTACCTGGACCCGCTGTACGTCGAGCTCACCGGCCGGGCCGGGCGGCTCTGGGAGGAACTGGGAGAGCAGGCCGGCGAGCGCCTCCTGACCCGGACCGGTGGCGTCGACCACGGCCGCGGCCGGGAGCCGGAGCGCATGGCGCGGCTGCTCCGGGACCACGGCGTCGCCGCCGAACTGCTCGATCCGGCCGAGGCGGCACGCCGCTGGCCGGGCATCCGGTTCACCGGACCCGTCGTCCTCGATCCGGAGGGCGGGGTCGTCGACCCCGAGGCGGCGATCGCCGCACTCGTCCGGCTCGCCGCCGAGGACGGTGCGCACATCGCGTACGACACCCCCGTCCGAACCATGGAACCGGACTCCACGGGTGTGCGCCTGCGCACCGACGAGGGGACCTGGCACGCCCGTACGGTCGTGGTCGCGGCCGGAGGCTGGACGGGCCCGCTGCTCGACGGGCTCGTCCCCCTCCCGCCGCTGACCGTGACCCGGCAGCAGGTCTTCTTCTTCGCCCCCGAGGACGCCGGCCCCTGGCCCACCGTCGTGCACGGCGAGACGTCCCTCGACCTGTACGCGCTGCCGGAGGGCCCGTACGTCAAACTCGGCGAGCACGCGCCCGGCCCGGTGACGACCGCCGCCGACCGGGACTTCACCGTCGACCCGGCCGCCCGCGAACGCGCCATGGCGTACGCCCGGACCTGGCTGCCGGGCCTGGACCCGGTGCCGCGCTCGGAACTGACCTGCCTCTACACCTGGACGCCCGACGAGGACTTCGTCATCGACCGCCGGGGACCGTTCGTGGTCTGCTCTCCGTGCTCCGGGCACGGCGCGAAGTTCACGCCGTTGCTCGGCGAGCTCGCCGCCGACCTCGTCGACGGCCGCCCGCCGATCGACAGGTTCGCCCTACGGTGAGGTCACGGTGCCGGCGAGCGCCCGTGCCACGGTCAGACTGTCCTCGTAGAAGTGGCAACGGGTGATCAGGCCGCCCTCGACCGTGATCCGGACCGCGCACAGCGCGGTATACGGCTCGCCGTGGGCTCAGCGCGGGGGTGCGAACGGCGTGGCGACCGGGCCGGAGACGCCCGGCTCGACGCGGAAGATCCGGCCGGCGTCCGGCTCGGCCTCTCGTTGCTGCGCGGACAGGCCCTGCTGCGACGTCGTGATGAAGAGCGTCGAACGGTCGGTGCCGCCGAAGCAGCAGCTCGAGACGTTCGTCACCGGGAGGCTGACCGTGGCGACCAGACGCCCGGACGGGTCGTACCGGTGCACGGCGCCGCCGCCCCACAGCGCCACCCACAGGAAACCCTCGTCGTCGACGGTCATGCCGTCCGGGTGGCCGCCCTCGACCGCGAACAGCCGCCTGCGGTCCGTCGCCGCGCCGGTCTCCAGGTCGTAGTCGAAGACGTCGACCTGACCGGTCGGCGTGTCGATGTAGTACATGGTGCGGCGGTCGGGGCTCCAGTCGAGTCCGTTGGAGATGGTGACCCCGTCGAGCACCGTGCGGATCGAACCGTCGAAGACGAACAGCGAGCCGGCGCCGGGCGTCTCGTCGAACGCCATCGTGCCGGCCCAGAACCTCCCCGCCGGGTCGCACTTGCCGTCGTTCATCCGGATCGTGGAACCGTCGGCCAGGTCGCCGGTCAGGGCCGTCGCCCTGCCGTCCTCGTCCAGCTGCATGAAACAGGTCCCGGCGGCGATGATCCACCCGCCCAGCACCCGGGGCACGGCGGCGCCGATAGGACGGTCGACCTCCAGCGAACGCGGGTCGGTGAGCGTCTTGCCGTCGTACCCGGCCAGCCACAGCCGCCCGGCCATGATGTCGACCCAGCCGAGCCGCTCTCCGTACCAGAACGGCCCCTCGGCGTGCTCGACCCGGACCGGCGAACAGGGTTCCGCGGTGAGTTCCATGCTCGGCTCCCAGCCGTGACGTAGTGGATCAGCGACAGTCTTCCACTACCCGCTCAGACGTCCGGCAGCCCGGAGACCCGGGATCGTGCCCCGTCCGCGCGACGAGTGTTACGGTTGCGGCGCACGAAGTGCCGCGTCGGAACGCTTCGTGTGCCACGGCTGTGGCTCCCATGGCGCGCTCAGCCTCGTTGTCACTGACATCGAGGAGCGTCGTCGTGGAGGATGAAATGACCACGCTGGTGATCGGGGCCCGCGGAAGCGTCGGGTGCCATGTCGTCGATCAGCTGCTGGCGGCAGGGGAGCCGGTGCGCGCCTCGGTGCGCGACCCCTCGTCGGCCGACCTGTCCGCCGACGTGTCCGTCGTCGCCGCCGACCTCACGAAGGCCGATACTCTGCGGGCCGCGCTGGCCGGGGTGCGGAAGGTCTTCCTGTACGCGCCCGCCGGAGGCGTGGACGCCTTCATCGACGCGGCCCGTGACGCCGACCTCGAACGCATCGTCCTGTTGTCGTCCGGAAGCGTCCTGCTGCCGTACGCGGTGGACAACGCGATCGCGGAAGAACACCGATCGGTCGAGCGGGCGATGGCCGGCTCCGGTCTCCCGTGGATGCCGATCCGCCCTCTGGTGCTGGCGAACAACACGTTGAACTGGGCCGACTCGATCCGGACCGAACGCGTCGTCCGGCTGATCCATCCCGAGGCGGTGATGGCTCCCATCCATGAACGCGACGTCGCCGCGGTCGCGGTCGCAGCCCTCCTCGGGAAGGCCGGCGACGAGGCCGGCGCCATGCTGACCGGCTCGGAGGCGTTGTCCCAGCGGCGTCAGGTCGAGCTGATCGGTGCCGCGATCGACGAGGACATCCGGGTCGACGAATTGTCGGAGTCGCAGGCGCGTGACCATTTCCGCCGGTTCGCGGACCCGGACATCGTCGACGCGATCATCGAGTTCGTCGCGGCGGCGGCGAACGGAGGGTCACCGGCGACGGACACGGCGGAACAGATGCTCGGGCGACCCGCCGTGCACTTCGCGCAGTGGGCGCGAGATCACGCCACCGTCTTCCGGTGACCGGTCCGACCACCCCGCTATCGGTCCCACGGGGCGGTCGCCGCCGCGGCGGCCTCCGCGTCGTCGGTGACCAGGATGAGCCGGTGGTCGTGGTCGGAGTAGAGCACCTCGATGTTCACCCCGGCCGTGGCGAGCGCCCCGGTGATCGCTCCGAGCTGGCCCGGCTTGTCCTGGTCGAGGCGGCGGGCGACCACCTCGCGGCAGGCCGTGACCGTGATCCCCGCCTTCTCCAGCGCGGCGGTCGCGGCGTCGCCGTCGTGGAACAGGAAGTGCGCCACCCCTCGGCCGTCCACGGTCCAGGCGCCGCCGCCCTCCACGCTGACCCCGGCTGCGCCCAGGGCCTCGCCCATCGCCGCCAGCGCTCCCGGCCGGTCGTCCAGTTCGATGGTCAGGTCGTACATCGTCGCCTCCTCAGCCGTGCACGCGGCGGCTGTCCGCCGGTGCCTCGTCGCGGTGGTCCGGTCCGTAGTCCCGGACCACTTCGGCCATCCGCAGCCGGTACGTCGTGAAGAACCGGTGCCGCCCCAGCGCCTGCGCGCGCCGGTGCGCCGGCGTGTTCCGCCAGGCGGCGACGGCCTCCTCGTCCCGGAAGAAGCCGAGAGCGAGAAACCTCCCCGGCTCCGCCTCACTGGCGTACCGCTCGATCCCGTAGAACCCGTCGAGCTCGGGGAGCAGCTCCCGGAGCCGGGCGGACTCGGCCAGGTAGTCCTGGTAGGTCCCGTCGTCGTCGGGGTCGAGCCGGTACTCGAACATCATCGCGATCACGGATCGACCGTACGGCCGCGATACTTAGACGCCGGTCGAATCATGTCCGTGGTGCCGCGGGTTGCTCACGTGATCATCCAGAGCTTCGGCACGTCCCGGTGCCGAAGCTCTGGATGATCAGGCAGGGCTACAGGTCCGCCACCGCTGGGATCACCTCTGACCCGATCGCTTCCAGCGGCGTGATGCGCCAGACGTCGGACACGCCGCCGATGACCGCGTCGATGCCGAGCTCCGCCAGCCCGCCCAGGGCGTCGACGATCTCGCCGGTCTTCTCGCCCTTCTCTCCGGCGTCGAAGGGGAAGATGACGGTCTTCTCGATCTCGTCGTAGTCGCGGCCCTCCGCCGCGCAGTGCTCGCGCAGCACGTCGAGCTTGTGCGCCAGCTCCGGACCGGGGAACAGGTTGCACGCCTGGGCGTAGCGAGCCACGAACCGCAGCGTCTTCCGCTCTCCCGATCCACCGATCAGGATCGGCGGATGCGGCCGCGACAGGGGCTGCGGCGAGTCGAGCGTGCGTTCGAGGCGGTAGTGACGGCCCTCGTACCCCTCGTCGCCGTCACCCCACATCCGCAGGCAGATCTGGAGTGTCTCCTCCAGACGCTCGAAGCGCTCGGCCGTCGGCGGGAACGGCAGGCCCAGACCGCGGGCCTCCTCCTCGTTCCATGCGGCGCCGATGCCCAGCTCGGCACGGCCGCCGGACAGCACGTCGAGCGTGGTCACGATCTTGGCGAGCAGCCCCGGCGGCCGGTAGACCGCGCCGGTGACGAGCGTGAGCAACCGGGCGCGGGACGTGTGCGCGGCCAGGAAGCCGAGCGTGGTGTACGCCTCGAGCATGTCGTTCTCGGGCGGCCCGACGAACCCGATCTGGAAGACGTGGTCCATCACCGCGATCCGGTTGAACCCCGCGTCGTCCGCCGTGCGCACGATCCGGGCGAGGTCCGCAGCGAGGCTGGACGGCCCGCCGGGCCAGGTGAAGTCTGGAACCTGAAGTCCGATCTTCATGAGATGTACCTCCCACCCGTGATCCTGTCACGGCCCGCCGGAGATCTCTCACCCGTGCCGGGCGGGCACCTCGACGAACCCCATCGACTCGTAGAGGGCCCGGGCGCGCGTGTTCTGCTCGGTCACGGCCAGGGAGAGCCGGTCGTACCCCCGCTCCGCCAGCGCCCCCATCGTCGCGTGGATGAGCCGCCGGGCCAGGCCGCGGCCGGTGTGCGAGGGGGCGGTGAACAGGAACGCCAGGAGGGGTACGCCCGTCCAGACCGTCACGAGGGCGGCCGCGACGGGGCGGCCGCCCTCCTCCGCGACGAAGGACGCCTCCGGCAGGAACGCCCCGTACTCCCCGTCGAAGGCGAGCCGGACATCCTCGGTCGCCGACGCGACGCCGTCACCGGCGTCCCGCTCGTCCGGGGTACCGCGATAGGCGTCCCACATCAGGGCGCCGAGCAGCGGGAGGTCCTCCCGGGTCGGCGTCCGGAAGGATCCGTCCACCGGCGCCCGCGGCCCGGACAGCGTCGCGTCGAGCCGATACCGCCTCGGCTCTTCTGGAGTCTTGGTCACGGGCCGAGACTAGATCGCCTTCACCGGATGGCGAAGGATCGCGGGTATCTTCTCCGGGTCGGTCTCCCGGACGTCGGACAGGTAGATCTCGTGGTGCAGGCCGTTCGACGCCGGCCCGGCCCGCCGCCATGAGGGGCCCTTTGGCCGTAATGTCGCACCCGTGGTGGAGCAGATGTGGCGGGCGGTGGGCGTCTTCCGGCTCGTCACCCTGGCCTATGCCGCGGTCCTCATCCTGCGCGACCACCAGCGGTACGCCCATCCCCTGGGCGGCCTCATGACGCTCGCCGTGATGGCGGCCTGGTCCGCGCTCGTCACGGTGGCGTACGCACGGCGGTCGACGCGGCGTCCCTGGATCGTCGGCGCCGACGTCGCCGTCGCCACCGCGCTGATCCTCGCGACGCGCCTGGTCGACACGGCCGCCCGCATCGACCACGGCGCCGCGACGCTGCCGGTGTGCTGGGCCGCGGCGTCCGTGCTGGCCTGTGCCGTCGCCGGCGGACCGTGGGCGGGGGTCGCCGGGGCGGCGGTCGTCTCGGCCGCCGATCTACTCGAACGCCAGGCGTTGCCGCGCAACACGTTCAACGGGATCGTGCTGCTGTTCATCGCCGGCACGGTCGGCGGTCACGTCGTACGGCTCGTGCTGCGCGCGGAGGCCGCCCTCGACCGCGCGGCCCGGCGGGAGGCGGCCACCGCCGAGCGCCGGCGCATCGCGCGCGACATCCACGACTCGGTGCTGCAGGTCCTCGCGCTGGTCAGCGTGCGCGGCCGGGAGCTCGGAGGCGAGGCCGCCGAGCTGGGCCGGCTCGCCGGAGAGCAGGAGACGGCGCTCCGGTCGCTGATCGCCCTCCCTCCGTCGCCGGCGCCGGACGGCCGGCTCGACGTGCGGACGCTGCTGGAACCCCTGGCCGGCGACCGGATCACCGTCTCCTGTCCGGCGCACGAGGTGCTCCTCCCCGACCCGGCGGCCCGAGCCCTGGCCGCGGCGACCGGCGAGGCCCTCGACAACGTCCGCCGCCACGCCGGCCCGGACGCACGGGCGTGGGTGCTGCTCGACGACGAGGGGGAGGTCGTCGCGGTGAGCGTCCGCGACGACGGCGTCGGGTTCGAGGCCGGCCGGCTCGTCCGGGCGGCCGAGGCCGGGCGGCTCGGCGTCGCCCAGTCGATCGTCGGGCGGATCCGGGAGCTGGGCGGGGAGGCGTCCCTGACGTCGGCGCCCGGCCGTGGGACCGAGGTCGAGCTCCGGGTTCCGCGCACCGCATCCCCGAGAGAAGAGGTGGACCACCGTGGACGCTGACGGCTCGCCGCGCCTGCTCGTCGTGGACGACCATCCGATCTGGCGCGACGGCATCGCGGAGCGGCTGGCGGCGGGCTTCAGTGTCGTGGGCACCGCCGGCGACGGCGCGCAGGCGCTGCGCCTGGCCAGGGCCACCCGGCCGCAGCTCGTCCTGCTCGACCTGCACCTGCCGGACCTGGCGGGGGCGGAGGTGACCCGAAGGCTGCTGGCCGACGATCCGTCGCTCCACGTGCTGGTGCTGTCGGCGAGCGGGGAACGTCAGGACGTCCTCGACGCCGTCACGGCGGGCGCCACCGGTTACCTGACCAAGTCCGCGTCCCTCGACGAGGTGGTCGCGGCGGTGCGCTCGGCGGCGGCCGGGGAGGCGGTGTTCACGCCCGGGCTGGCCGGGCTGGTCCTGGGCGAGTACCGGCGGCTGGTCGGCACGCCAGAGCCGGAGACGCCCCGGCTGACGAAGCGGGAGACCGAGGTGTTGCGGCTGGTCGCCAAGGGCCTGACCTACCGTGAGATCGCCGAGCGGCTCGTGCTGTCGCACCGGACGGTCCAGAACCACGTGCAGAACACCCTGACCAAGCTGCAACTGCACAACAAGGCCCAGTTGGTGCGCTACGCGCTGGAGCAGGGACTCGACTGAGTCCGGAGGATTTTGCGGAGGCGGCGGTCCGCCGCGCACGCCCCGGAACGCCGTGTTGCTCGGGGTTCGACAAGATCATCCCAGTTCCAGGGGCGTGGGAGCGCTCCCAGATTCCGGTTTCGTTCCTATAACGCCCCATTGCGCCCTCTTGGCGACAGGCTTAACATTCCGGCAATCGAAGCGCTTCGACAGGAGCGGGACCTTGGTAAAGATCTCTGACGTGGCCCACCACGCCGGCGTCTCCCCCAGCACGGTGTCGTACGTGCTGAGCGGCAAGCGGTCGATCTCGGACCAGACGCGCCGCCGGGTCATGGACAGCATCCGGGCCCTGGGCTACCGCCCGCACGCCGGGGCCCGCGCACTTGCCAGCAACCGTTCGAACGTCATCGCGCTCGTCGTCCCGCTCCGCTCGGGCATCCACGTGCCGATCGTGATGCAGATGGTCATCGCGGCGGTGACCACCGCCCGCACGTACGACCACGACGTCCTCCTGCTGACCCAGGACGAGGGCGTGGGCGGTCTCGAGCGGGTGGCCGGCTCCTCCCTCGTCGACGCGATCATCGTGATGGACGTCGAGCTGCACGACCTGCGGCTGCCGGTGCTGCGCTCGCTCGAACGGCCGTCCGTGCTGATCGGCTTCCCCGCGGATCCGACCGGGCTGACCTGCATCGACTGGGACTTCGAGGCGGCCGGCGCGGCCTGCGCCGAGTATCTCGCCGACCTCGGACACCGCGAGATCGCGCTGATCGGCGCGCCCCCCGCAGTGTACGAACGCGGCACCGGCTTCGCCGAACGCACGAAGGCGGGCTTCCAGCGCGCCGCCGCCGAACGCGGCGTGGACGCGGTCGTCCGGCCCTGCGACCCGGACAACGCCCGCGCCGCCGCCGACGACCTTCTACGGGACCACCCGGGCCTGACCGGCATCGCGGTCCACAACGAGCCGGCCGTCGAACCGCTGCTCACGGCGTTCCGCGCGAGCGGGCGCCACATCCCCGACGACCTGTCCCTGGTCGCCATCGCTCCCGACGACCTCGCGGAGCGGCTCGACCTCACCTCGATCTCCATCCCCGCAGAGGAGCTGGGCAGACAGGCCGTCGTCCGGCTCATGGAAAAGCTGGACGGCCACCAGCCGCCCGGCGCGACCCTGCTCCCCTCCCGCCTCGTCGTCCGGTCCAGCACCCCGGCGACCTGAACCGAACGACGTCGAACCCGAACTCCTCGGCGCGATTGAAGCGCTTCGACATTTCCCGCACCCCCTGGAGGAAATCCCGATGTTCAAGGCGACAAAGGCGCTCGCGGCCCTGACCGCGGGAATGCTGGCCCTGTCCGCGTGCGGCGGCGGGGGCGGCGGCTCTTCGTCCAAAGAGCTGAAACTGTGGCACTACGAGACCCAGGACAGCGCCATGGGGGTGGCGTGGAACCAGGCGATCAAGGAGTTCGAGCAGACCCACCCGGGCGTCAAGGTGAAGTTCGAGGAGAAGGGCTTCGAGCAGATCCAGAAGACCGCCCCGATGGTGCTCAACTCCAAGGACGCCCCGGACATCCTGGAGTACAACAAGGGCAACGCGACCGCCGGTCTGCTGTCCAAGCAGGGGCTGCTCACCGACATCAGCTCCGAGGTGACCAAGCGCGGCTGGGACAAGCAGCTCCCCGCAGGCGTCGCCGAGACCGCGAAGTACGACGCCAAGGGCGTCATGGGCGGCGACAAGTGGTACGGCGTCCCGAACTACGCCGAGTACCTGCAGGTGTATTACAACAAGGCGCTGTTCGACAAATACGGCGTGAAGGTGCCGACGACGTTCGACGAGTTCACCAAGGCGATGGACACGTTCGCCGGCAAGGGCGTCACCCCGCTGGCCAACGCGGGCGCGGAGTACCCGGCGCAGCAGTACCTCTACCAGCTGGCGCTGAGCAAGGCGGACCGGCCGTGGGTCGACCGGTTCGAGCGCTACACCGGCAAGACCGACTTCCACGACCAGGCGTGGACCTACGCGGCCACCACCTTCGCCGACTGGGCGAAGAAGGGCTACGTCGCCAAGAACTCGGTGGGCGTCAAGGCCGAGGACGCCGGCACCTCGTTCATGTCGGGCAAGTACCCGATGTTCTTCTCCGGCAGCTGGTGGTACGGCCGCTTCGAGAAGGAGATCAAGAACTTCCAGTGGGACACGTTCCTCTGGCCGGGCAGCAAGATGACGCTCGGGTCGAGCGGCAACCTCTGGGTCGTCCCGAAGGGGTCGAAGAACAAGGACCTCGCCTATGACTTCATCAACATCACGATGAAGAAGGACATCCAGAACCTGCTCGCCAACAACGGCGGCGTGCCGGTCGCGGGCGACCCCGCCGGCGTCACCGACCCGAAGAACAAGAAGCTCATCCAGAACTACCAGACCCTGGCCGGCAACGACGGCCTGGGCTACTACCCGGACTGGCCGGCGCCGGGCTACTACGACGTGCTCGTGGCCGGGACGCAGAAGCTCATCAACGGCACCGCGTCGCCGAGCTCGGTCCTGGACGGCTTCGCCAAGCCGTACAACGAGAACCTCTCGAACATCGGCCACTAGCGATTCGCCGAATCGCGGGAGGCGGGCAGGACCGACCGCCCGCCTCCCGTACCGGAGACACACGATGACCCAAACCCTGAGCGCGCCGCCCGCCGAGGCCGTGTCCAAGCCCACCGGACGGCCGCGTCGCGGCCTGTCCTACTCCGTCTACCTGATCCCCAGCGCGGTGCTGTTCGTCGCCGTCATCCTGGTGCCGTTCGTCATGAACATCGGCTTCAGCCTGACCAAGTGGGACGGCATCGGCTCGCCCGAGTGGGTCGGGCTGGACAACTACACGAAGCTGCTGTCCGACGGGACCTTCTGGGCCTCGTTCGGGCACAACGTCGCGCTCGTCTTCGCGATGGCGATCATCCCGTTGATGATCGGGCTGGTCCTGGCCGCCGCGCTGTTCGACTTCATCGCCAAGCGGTTCGGCCCGCGCACCGCGGCGGTCCTGCGGGCGTGCGTCTACCTGCCGCAGGTGCTGCCGTTCGCGGTGGCCGGCATCGTGTGGGCCTGGATCCTGGCTCCCGACAACGGCGCCCTGAACTCCGCCCTCAAGGCCGTCGGCCTCGCCTCGCTGCGCGAGGACTGGCTGGGCGACCAGAAGCTCGCCCTCTACACGGTGATGGGCGTGATGATCTGGGTGCAGATCGGCTTCCCGCTCGTCGTCTTCATGGCGGGCCTGCAGCGCGTCGATCCCTCCCTGTACGAGGCCGCGGACATCGACGGCGCGTCGTGGTGGCGGAAGTTCTGGCACATCACGGTGCCGCAGATCCGCCCGGAAATCTACGTGGTGCTGCTGACCTGCACCGTCGCCGCGATCAAAAGCTTCGACAAGATCTTCATCCTGACCAAGGGCGGGCCCGGCGGGGCGACGACCGTCCCGGCGTACTACTCGTACCAGAACTTCTTTGAAAAGACCCAGGTCGGCTACGGCGCCGCGATCGCGACCGTGCTGACGCTCATCATCGTCGCGGTCACGGCGGTGCTGATCAGCCGCCAGAACAAGGCCGAGGGGGCGGACCGATGACCTCCATCAGCGCCAAGCGTGGCGTCCCGGCGCGCAGGCCTCGCGCGACCGTGCACCGGCGGACGCCGGGGGCCTGGGCGGTGCTCGTGTCGCTCGCCGTGCTCGCGGTGGTGATGCTGCTGCCGTTCGTCATCATCACGTTCAACGCGTTCAAGTCCCCGGCGGATTACTCCAGCCACGGCCCGCTCAGCGTGCCCAAGGGCCTGTACCTGCAGGGCATCAAGGACTTCTGGGAGCGCGTCGACTTCGGCGCCAAGCTCGTCAACAGCCTGATCATCAGCGGCTCGGTCGCGATCCTCGCGGTGATCCTGTCGGTGCTGAACGCCTACGCGCTCGGCATCGGCCGGATCAAGGGCCGCGTGTCGATCCTCGTACTGTTCCTGCTGGCCAACACCGTGCCGCAGGAGGTGCTGGTCTACCCGCTGTACTTCCTGTCGAAGAAGGTCGGCCTGTACGACACGCGGCTCAGCATCATCATCATCTTCACCGCGATCCAGACGGCGTTCGGCACGTACCTGCTGTCGTCGGTGCTGTCGGCGTTCCCGCGCGAGATCCTCGAGGCGGCGCGGATGGACGGCGCGGGCCGGTTCCGCGTCCTGTGGCGCGTCGTCGTGCCGATCAGCCGGCCGACCCTCGGCGTGCTGTTCGTCTTCTTCTTCATCTGGACGTGGAACGAGTTCTTCCTCCCGATGATCTTCCTGATCTCCAACGAGAACCAGACGGTGCCGGTCGCGCTCGGCGTGCTCCAGGGCCAGAAGCTCATGGACGCCACCATGACCAGCGCGTCAGCCCTGCTCGGGATCATCCCGGCGGTCGTCTTCTTCCTGATCTTCCAGCGCACGCTCACCCGCGGCATCACCGTCGGTGCCGTCAAGTAAGAGAAGGACCCACCCTTTGAGATTCACCGACGGCTACTGGATGCTGCAGGACGGCGTGCAGGCCTCGTACCCGGTCGAAGTCCTCGACGTACAGGCCGCCGCCGACTCGCTCAGCGTCTACGCGCCGACCCAGCACATCCGGCACCGAGGCGACCTGCTCAAGGGCCCGCAGCTCACCCTGACCTACACCTCCCCCATGCCGGACGTCATCGGGGTGACGGTCACCCACTTCGACGGCGAGGTCCCCCGGGACCCGAGGTTCCGGCTGAACGAGCAGCGCGCCGACGTGACCGTGACCGTCGACGACGAGGCCGCGTCCCTCACCTCCGGCGCGCTGTCCGTACGGGTCGCCCGCCAGGGCCCCTGGCGCGTCGACTTCTCCGCCGGCGGCCGGGTCATCACCGGCGGCGGCGGGAAGACCACGGCCATCGTGGAGACCGGGGACGGCCGGCACCACATCCGCGAACAGCTCGACCTCGGCGTCGGCCACCACGTGTACGGGCTCGGCGAGCGCTTCGGCCCGCTGGTCAAGAACGGCCAGACCGTCGACATCTGGAACGCCGACGGCGGCACCGCCAGCGAGCAGGCGTACAAGAACGTGCCGTTCTACCTGACCGACGCGGGCTACGGCGTCTTCGTCGACCACCCCGGGCACGTGTCGTACGAGGTGGCCTCCGAGGTCGTGACGCGCACGCAGTTCAGCGTCGAGGGCCAGTCGCTGCGCTACTTCGTCATCTACGGGCCGACGCCGAAGGACATCCTGCGCAAGTACACGGCGCTGACCGGCCGCCCGGCGCGGGTGCCCACCTGGTCGTACGGCCTGTGGCTGTCCACGTCGTTCACCACGTCGTACGACGAGGACACGGTCTCCGGCTTCATCGACGGGATGGCCGAGCGGGACCTGCCGCTGTCGGTGTTCCACTTCGACTGCTTCTGGATGCGCGAGTTCCACTGGTGCGACTTCGAGTGGGACCCGCGCACGTTCCCCGACCCGGAGGGCATGCTCCGGCGCCTGAAGGCGCGCGGCCTGAAGATCTGCGTGTGGATCAACCCGTACATCGCGCAGCGGTCGAAGCTGTTCGAGGAGGGCGGGGAGCGCGGCTTCCTGGTGAAGAAGCCGAACGGCGACGTCTGGCAGTGGGACAAGTGGCAGCCCGGCATGGGCCTGGTGGACTTCACCAACCCCGAGGCCCGCGAGTGGTACGCCGCGAAGCTGGACGCGCTGCTCGACATGGGCGTGGACTGCTTCAAGACCGACTTCGGCGAGCGCATCCCGACGGACGTCGTCTACTTCGACGGCTCGGACCCCGAGCGGATGCACAACTACTACACGCACCTGTACAACGAGACCGTGTTCGAGCTGCTGCGCAAGCGCCGGGGCGAGGGTGAGGCCGTGGTGTTCGCCCGGTCGGCCACGGCGGGGTCTCAGGCGTTCCCGGTGCACTGGGGCGGCGACTGCGAGTCGACGTTCGAGGCGATGGCCGAGGACCTGCGCGGCGGGCTGTCGCTGAGCATGTCGGGGTTCGGCTACTGGAGCCATGACATCGGCGGCTTCGAGGGCACGCCGGACCCGGCCCTGTTCAAGCGGTGGATCGCGTTCGGCCTGCTGTCCTCGCACAGCCGGCTGCACGGCAGTCAGTCCTACCGGGTGCCGTGGCTGTTCGACGATGAGGCCGTCGACGTCCTGCGCGTCTTCACGAAGCTGAAGGCACGCCTCATGCCGTACATCCTGGGCGCGGCGCGGGAGACGTACAGCGAGGGCATCCCGATGATGCGCTCGATGGTCGTGGAGTTCCCCGACGACCCGGCCGTCAGCCACCTCGACCGGCAGTACATGCTCGGCGGGGACCTGCTGGTCGCGCCGGTCTTCTCGGCCGACGACGAGACGGCCTACTACGTGCCCGAGGGCACCTGGACGCACGTCCTGACGGGCGAGCCGGTGACCGGTGGGCGCTGGGTCCGGGAGCGACACGGCTTCCTGAGCGTCCCGCTGCTGGCCCGGCCGGGCTCGGTGATCCCGCTGGGCGCGGTCGACGACCGCCCGGACTACGACTACGCCGACGGCGTCACGCTGCACGCGTACGCGCTGCCGGACGGCGCGCGGGTCACGACGGAGGTCCCGGACACCTCCGGCGAGGTCGTGGCGACCTTCACCACCGCCCGGGACGGCGACGTGGTCACGGTGACCGGGCGGGACGCCGCGAACTGGCGGGTGCTGCTCGTCGGCGTCCGGTCGGGCGACGTCGAGGGCGGCACGGTCACCGAGCATGAACAGGGCCTCCTCGTCGAGGCCACCGGCGACACCGTCACGATCAGAGGGATCTCATGACCGAATTTCTGTGGGGCGCGGCGACGGCGGCCTACCAGATCGAGGGCGCGGCCCGCGAGGACGGCCGGGTGCCGTCGATCTGGGACACCTACAGCCACACGCCGGGCCGGGTGCGAAGCGGCGACACCGGTGACGTGGCCGCCGACCACTACCACCGGTGGCCCGAGGACGTCGAGATCATGCGGGAGCTGGGCCTGGGGGCGTACCGCTTCTCCATCGCCTGGCCGCGCATCCACGACCAGCGCGGGATCGACTTCTACTCCCGGCTCGTCGACGCGCTGCTCGAGTGCGGGATCAGGCCGGTCGCCACGCTCTACCACTGGGACCTGCCGCAGGAGCTGGAGGACGCCGGCGGGTGGACGGCGCGCGACACCGCCTACCGGTTCGCCGAGTACGCCGAGCGGATCGGCGCGGCCCTCGGCGACCGCGTGCACCTGTGGACCACGCTGAACGAGCCGTGGTGCTCAGCGTTCCTCGGCTACGGCTCCGGTGTGCACGCACCGGGCCTGACCGACCCGGCGGCGGCGCTGACCGCGGCGCACCACCTCAACCTCGCGCACGGCCTGGCCGCGCGCGTGCTGCCGGGTAAGGTGTCGGTCACCCTCAACCTGCACCACGTGCGTGGCGAGGACGCCGACGCCGTGCGCCAGGTCGACGCGGTCGCCAACCGGGTCTTCCTCGGGCCGATGCTGGCGGGCGCCTACCCGGCCGACCTGCTGGAGGACACCGAGCAGATCACCGACTGGGCGTTCGTCCGTGAGGGTGACGAGGCGACCTGCGCCGCGCCGATCGACGTGCTCGGAGTGAATTACTACGCCCCGACGCTCGTACGGCGCTGGGACGGCGTGTCACCCCGGGACACCGCGGACGGGCACGGGAACGGCACGGCGTCGCCGTGGGTGGGCTGCGACGACATCGACTTCCTCCCGCAGCCGGGCCCGTACACCGAGATGGGCTGGCCGATCGACGCGACCGGGCTGACCGAGCTGCTGCTGCGGCTGCACCGCGACCACCCCGCCGTCCCGTTGATGATCACCGAGAACGGCGCGGCGTTCGACGACCGCGTCGACGCCGACGGCCGGGTGCGCGACCAGCGCCGGATCGACTACGTGCGCGACCACCTGGCGGCGGTCGGGCGGGCGCGGGAGGCCGGGGCGGACGTGCGCGGCTACTTCGTCTGGTCGCTGCTGGACAACTTCGAGTGGGCGTACGGCTACTCGAAGCGATTCGGCATCGTGCACGTGGACTACGCGACGCAGAAGCGCACCTGGAAGGACAGCGCGCGCTGGTACCGCGACGTCATCGCGGACTCCCCTCAGGGGCCGGGTCAGTAGGAAGCACCACTGTTTTTCGGGGGCAACACCGTCGAAGCGCTTCGACTAACAGGAGGTCGTGGCAAGTGAGATTCCGACCCCGGATAGCGGCAACCCTCGGCGTGGCCATGCTGGCCACGCTCGGGGTGACCGGTCCGGCCCACGCCAAGGAAACCTACCCCTTCCAGAACCCCCGCCTACCGCTCAAGACCCGCGTCGACGACCTGCTCAAGCGGCTGACCGTCGACGAGAAGATCTCGCTGCTCCACCAGTACGAACCGGCCATCCCACGCCTGGGGATCAAGGCGTTCAAGACCGGCACCGAGGGGCTGCACGGCGTCGCCTGGTCCACCGACGTCCACGACAACGGCGCGGTGGTCACCGCGAACGGCACGGTGTTCCCCCAGGCGATCGGCCTGGCCTCGACGTGGAACCCGGCGCTCATCAACAAGGTCGGCTCGGCCGTCGGCGACGAGGCGCGCGGGTTCAACGCCGTCAACCCGGACGTGTGGGGGCTCCAGCTGTGGGCACCCGTCGTCAACCTGCTGCGCGACCCCCGCTGGGGCCGCAACGAGGAGGGCTACTCCGAGGACCCGTACCTCACCGGCGCGATCTCCACGGCGTACGGCTCCGGCATCGAGGGACCCGACCCGGACCACCTCAAGGCCGCGCCCGTCCTCAAGCACTACCTCGCCAACAACAACGAGGTGAACCGCGACACCACGTCGTCGGACCTGCGGCCCCGCGTGAAGAAGGAGTACGACGAGAAGGCCTTCTCCCCGGCCGTCTCCGCCGACGCCGCCACCGGTGTGATGGCGTCGTACAACCTGGTCAACGGGCGGCCCAACACCGTCGACCCCGACCTGAACGACGTCGTGCGCTCCTGGACCAGACGTGACCTGCTCAACGTCACCGACGCCGGCGCGCCGAACAACCTGACCGGCAGCGAGAAGTACTACGCCACCCAGCCCGAGGCGGACGCCGCTCTCCTCAAGGCCGGCCTGGACAGCTTCACGGTCGACGACACGGACGGCTCGAAGACCGCCGCCGCCGTCACGTCGGCGCTGTCGCAGGGCCTGCTCAAGCAGTCCGACCTGGACACCGCGGTGAGCCACATCCTGAGCCTGCGGGTCCGGCTGGGCGACTTCGACCCGGACGGCGGCCCGTACGCCAAGATCGGCAAGTCGGTCATCAACAGCGCGGCCAACCAGGCGCTGGCCCGGCAGACCGCCGACCAGGCCGCCGTACTGCTGAAGAACTCCCGGAACGCCCTGCCGCTGAACGCCGCGACGAGCAAGAAGGTCGCGGTGGTGGGTCCGCTGGAGAAGACCCTCTACACCGACTGGTACTCCGGTTCCCTGCCGTACAAGGTGACCCCGCTGGACGGCGTCAAGCAGCGGCTCGGCGCCGGCGGCACCGTCGCCGACAGCGAGGGCGCCGACCGCATCGCGCTCAAGGACGTCAAGACCGGCAAGTACATCACCGCCGGGACCGGGGCGTCCGGGGCCGCGCTGAAGGAGAGCGCGACCAGCGCCGACGCCACGACCCAGTTCGACGTGTTCGACTGGGGGCAGGGCAGGCTGACCCTGCGCAGCGTCGCCAACGGCAAGTACGCCGGCCGCTACAACTGGGGCGACACCGTCGTCAACGACCAGGACCAGCCGAACGGCTGGTTCGTCCAGCAGATGTTCTCCCTGGAGAAGCAGGACGACGGCAGCTCCCTGCTCCGGTACTCCGGCTACGAGGCCGACGAGTCCTGGTACGGCGACAAGAAGTACCTCAAGGCCGGCGACGACGGCACGCTCGTGCTCACGACCAAGGCCGAGGCCTCCCACTTCGCCAAGGACACGATCAGCAGCGGCGCCGACGAGGCGGTCAAGGCCGCCAAGGGCGCCGACGCGGCGGTCGTGGTCGTCGGCAGCATGCCGTTCATCAACGGCCGTGAGGCGCACGACCGCACCACCATGGCCCTCGCCGAGAGCCAGGAGAACCTGATCAAGGCGGTGCGCGCGGCCAACCCCAACACGATCGTGGTGGTGGAGAACAGCTACCCGACCACGCTCAACTGGGAGCAGAAGAACGTCCCGGCGATCCTGTGGACGACGCACGCCGGCGCGGAGACCGGGCACGCCATCGCCGACACGCTCTTCGGCGACAGCAACCCGGCCGGGCGGCTCACCCAGACGTGGTACCGCTCGGAGGGCGACCTGCCCGGCATCCTCGACTACGACATCATCAAGTCGGACCGCACGTACCTGTACTACAAGGGCCGCACGCTCTACCCGTTCGGCTACGGCCTGTCCTACACGAGCTTCCGCTACGGCGGGCTGCACGTGAGCAGGGCGGGCGGGCGCGTCACCGCCACCGTCCAGGTCACCAACACCGGCAAGCGCGCCGGTGACGAGGTGGTCCAGCTCTACACCCACCAGCGGACCTCGCGCGACAAGCAGCCGGTCAAGCAGCTGCGCGCGTTCCAGCGGGTGCACCTGGCCCCCGGCCGGACCACGACGGCGCGGCTGACGTTCAACGTGTCCGACCTGGCGCACTGGGACGTCACCCGGGACAAGAACGTCGTGGAGACCGGCACGTACGACGTGCTCGTCGGTGCCTCCTCGGCCGACGTCCGGCAGCGCGCCGCCGTGCGCGTCCAGGGCGAGACCATCCCGGCGCGCGACCTCACGGCGCCGACCCGCGCGGTCGACTTCGACGACTACAAGGGCGTGCGCCTCGTCGACGAGACCAAGGTGCGCGGCGACGCGGTCGGCGCGGCCGACGGCGACTGGATCAAGTTCGCCGGCGCGTCGCTCGGCTCCGGAGCGGCGACCTTCACCGCCTCGGCCGCCAAGGCGAGCGACGGCACCGGCTCGATCGAGGTCCGCCTCGACTCGCCGACCGGCCCCCTCGCCGGCACCGCGACGGTGTCGAGCACCGGCGACGTCTACAAGTACGCGACCACGACCGCCGCGCTGCGCGGCGCGAAGGGCCGCCACGACGTCTACCTGGTGTTCCACGGCGACCTGCGGGTCAGCACCTTCTCGCTGAAGTAGAAAGACCGGCCGCCGCTCGGCCGAAGCGACCTCCCACGATCGCGATGGGAGCGCTCCCCTAAGAGCGGCGGCCACACAGGCCGGGCGTCCCGCCCCGGCCCCAGGAACGCTGGGGCGGGACGCCCATCCATCGGGGGACCGACCATTTCCGGACTCATCGGGGGATTGACCGTTCCGGCTCCATCACCGCCACCCGGAGGCCCCGGCTCGTGAAAGTCAGACTCCTCGCCCTCCTGACCGCCATCACCGCGTCACTCGCCCTCGCGGTGTCCCCCGTCGTCCCGCCGATCGCCGCCGCCGCGCCACAGCACCAGGTGACGTACGACCACTACTCCGTGAAGATCGACGGGCAGCGCGTGCTGCTGCGGTCCGCCGAGTTCCACTACTACCGGCTGCCCAGCCCCGACCTGTGGCGCGACGTGCTGGAGAAGTACAAGGCGGCCGGGTTCAACACCGTCTCGCTGTACTTCGACTGGGCGTACCACTCGCCCAAGGCCGGGGTGTACGACTTCACCGGCGTCCGTGACGTGAACCGCCTGCTGACCATCGCCCAGCAGGCCGGCCTGTACGTCATCGCGCGCCCCGGGCCGTACATCAACGCCGAGACCACCGGCGGCGGCTTCCCCGCATGGCTGAAGAACGTGCCGGGCCGCGCCCGCAGCAGCGCACCGGGCTACACGGCCGCGTACCGGGACTGGCTCGGCCACATCGACCGGATCCTCGCGCCGCACCAGATCACCCGGGGCGGCTCGGTCATCCTTTACAACGTCGAGAACGAGTACGCCATGAACACCGACGCGGCGTACATGGAGGACATCCAGAAGAAGGCGCGCGCCGACGGCATCGACGTGCCGACCATGACCAACGACTGCTGCGACGCGGCGTCCTGGACCTCCACGTGGGCGTCCGGGCAGGGCGCGGTGCAGATCCCGGGCGTGGACGACTACCCGCAGGGCTTCGCCTGCGCCGACCCCGACGCGAGCTGGGGGCCGTGGGGCGCCGGGCTCACCGAGCGGCTGCGCGACGACACGCCGGTCTTCGCCGCCGAATATCAGGCCGGGTCGATCGACCCGGACAACGCCGGGTTCGACAAGTGCCGGGAGCTGACCGGGCCGAAGTTCATGAAGTTCTTCTACAAGTCGAACCTCATCTCGGCCGGAGCGACAGCGTTCAACTACTACATGGGCTTCGGCGGCACCAACTGGGGCTGGCTGGCCCAGCCGAACGACGTCCCCACCTCGTACGACTACGGCTCGGCGATCACCGAGAACCGCCTGCTGAGCGACAAGTACGACGAGTTCAAGCGGCAGAACCTCTTCCTGGGCTCCGTCGCCCCGCTCACGAAGACCGACCCGGCGACCGCGCCGGCGTCCTCGGACAAGGCGATCGAGACGGTCGCGCGCGCCAACCCGGACACCGGCACGCAGTTCGTGCTGGTCCGCCACAGCGACCACGCGGCCACGTCCGACGACTCGGCCACGCTCGACTGGACCACGCCGGACGGCCGCTACACGGTGCCGGTGCGGGTCAAGGGCCGGGACGCCAAGGTGCTGGTCGCCGGGTACGACCTGGGCGGCCAGCGGCTCGTCTGGTCGAACTCGGAGATCATGACCCACGTGGTGACCGGCGGCCGGGACGTCGCGGTGCTGTACGGCACGGACGGCACGCAGGGCTCCACGGTGCTGCGCTACTCCTCCCAGCCGACCGTGAAGGTCCTGTCCGGGTCGGTGAAGGCGTCGTACTCTCCCCGACCAACCGGCCCCGGCCTACCTCCCGGCGCGGGCGGTGACCTGCGGCTCGACTACACCCACTCGGGCCTGGCCCGGGTGCTGATCAGCGGCGGCGGGCGCCGTCCGCTGCTGCTCCTGCTCGGCACCGACGCCGAGGCGGCGAAATTCTGGCAGGCGGGATCGGTCCTCGTGCGCGGCACGTCCCTCGTCCGCTCCGCCACCGTGACCGGGCGGACCGCCTCCCTGCGCGCCGACACCGCCAAGGCCGAGGACGTCGAGGTGTTCGGCGACGCCCACCGCCTCGTCGTGAACGGTTCGCCCGTACGGACGCGGGTGACCGCGAGCGGGTCGCTGCTGGGTACGCTGTCCGGCCCGCAGGCCGTGCATCTGCCGGCGCTGACCGGCTGGCGATCGAAGACGGAGGCACCCGAGGCGCAGCCCGGCTTCGACGACTCCGGCTGGACGGCCGCGACCAGGACCACGACCGAGAGCCCGCTGAAGCCGAAGACCCCGACCGTGCTGTACACCGACGACTACGGCTACCACTACGGCGACGTCTGGTACCGGGGCCGCTTCACCTCCACCGGCACCGAGACGAAGGTGTCGCTGAACGCCTTCACCGGCAAGCGCGGCTCCTACCTGGTGTGGCTGAACGGGCGGTACCTCGGCTCGGCGGCGGGCGGCGTCCAGGCCGACTCCGATTCGCCGGTGAACCCCGACCCCGGGCGCGGCGACTTCACGATCCCGGTGGGCCTCGTCAAGGCGGGACAGCCCGCCGTGCTGTCCGTCCTCGTGGAGAACCAGGGCCACAACGACGACTGGATCGCCGACGACAACCGGTTCAAGCAGCCGCGCGGCCTGTACGGGGTCTCGATCGACGGATCGAGCGCGCCGATCTCCTGGCGGATCCAGGGCGCCAGGGGCGGCGAGAACCTCGCCGACCGGACGCGGGGGCCGCTGAACAACGGCGGCCTGTACGGCGAGCGCGCCGGCTGGCACCTGCCCGCCTACGACGACAGGTCCTGGACGGCCGGGGCCGCGACCCAGGTGGCGCCCAGCGTGACCTGGCAGCGCACCTCCTTCCGGCTCGACCTGCCCAAGGGTCAGGACGTGCCGATCGTGCTGCGCTTCGGCGGGCCGGTCGGGAAGGGCTACCGCGTCCAGATCTTCCTCAACGGCTGGAACCTCGGCCAGTACGGCGGCGACATCGGCCCGCAGACCGACTTCACGCTGCCCGCCGGCCTCCTACGGCAGCACGGCCGCAACAGTCTCGCTCTCGCGGTCGTCGCCCGCACCGGCGCCACGCCCGCACCGGTGAGCCTGGTCGCGCTCGACAACGAGCGCGGCGGCGTGCCCGTGTCCGACGTTCCCTCCCCCTCCTCCCGCTGATCTCTTACGGTGCCGTGGCACTCCGAGCTGTTGTTCTTCGAGGAGCCGAAGGGCGGCGTCTTCTGCCCGCCCGGCAACACCTACGCCGCCTCCCAGGGCCAGACCATCTCCCCGTCCGGCTGGTTCTGGCACCCCT